>NZ_CP092841.2:970000-5770000 GCF_030272265.2 Bradyrhizobium sp. 62B
ACGAAGCGCTGAAGACGCCGGCGCCTCAGGTCGAGAACAAAGGCAATATCGATCTCGTCGCCAAGTACTACGACAAGCTGGTCGCCGTGCTCGGCGACGACGAGAACTGAAGATATTTGGTGCGTTGTTTGCGCCGTGCATGCCCCCCGTACGAAAACTAGGTCTCGTCATCCCCAGTCTCGTAGGGAGAGCAAAACGAAGCGTGCCCAGGCGTCTGTCTAAGTTGAAAGAACGTGGGCACGGCGCTGTCGCGCCTTTACCGACCCTACGAGAGCTGTTGAATGGCAAAAGCCCCGGAGACATCTCCGGGGCTTTCGTCGTTTTGGACTTCGCTGTGCGTTGCAGTTATGTCCGTGTCCGCATCCGCATCATGAAGCTGTCGAAGCTGAGCTCCGCGACTTGCATCCAGGCCAGCGAGTCGGCGCGGTATGCCGTCAGGCTCGCATACATCTTGCCGAAATGCGGATTGCTCTTGGCGAGATCGGCGTAGATTTCGTTGGCCGCGCCGTAGCAGGCCTCGAGCACCTCCTGCGGGAACGGCTTGAGCGTCGCGCCGGCCGCCAGGAGTCGCTTCAGCGCCGGCGGGTTGACCGAGTCGTATTTGCCGGTCACCCAGGTGAAGGTGTCGAGCGAGGCCGCCGAGATCGCCGCCTGATAGTGCTTCGGCAGCGCGTTCCACTTTTCGAGATTCATGAGGTTGTGGCCCTGGCCGGTGCCTTCCCACCAGCCCGGATAATAATAGTACTTTGCGACCTTCACGAAGCCGAGCTTCTCGTCATCATAAGGGCCGACCCACTCCGCCGCGTCGATCGTGCCCTTCTCCAGCGCGGGATAGATGTCGCCGGCCGCGATCTGCTGCGGCACGCCACCGAGTTTTGCGATGATGGTGCCGGCGAAGCCGCCCACCCGGAATTTCAGGCCTTTGAGATCGTCGATGGTCTTGATCTCCTTGCGAAACCAGCCGCCCATCTGGGCACCGGTCGAGCCCGTCGGCACGCTGATCGTATTGTACTCCTTCAGGAGATCGTTGAGCATGTCCTGGCCGCCGTTCCATATCAGCCAGGAAATGTGTTGGCGCGTGTTGAGACCGAACGGCAGCGACGTGCCGAAGGTGAACGCCGGGTTCTTGCCCCAATAATAATAGAGCGCCGTATTGCCCATCTCGACAGTGCCGTTCGAGACGGCGTCGAGCACTTGCAGGCCCGGCACGAGCTCACCGGCCGCAAAGGGCTGGATCTGGAATCGATTGTCGGTGATCTCGGCAACGCGCTTGCAGAAATATTCGCAGCCGCCATAGAGCGTATCGAGCGATTTCGGCCAGCTTGCGGCCAACCGCCATTTCACTTCGGGCATCGATTGTGCGATAGCCGGCGCGGCCACCGCTGTGCTCGCAGCGAGACCGACGCCCGTTGCCTTCAGGAAATCACGACGTTTCATGCGTATCCCTCCAATGTGCCGATTGCTCGACTTAGGGAACGATCTTGCTGTCGTTTTGGCTTCGCCGATAACCGACGTTGTTTTGTGACGATAGGAATTACCCGGCGGCCCTTGAGGGCTTCTTCGTGGATTCCGTGCGTTGCGGCTCCGGTGGCGAGGATGGCGGGTCGTCTTCCGATAATCAAGCGTTGTCAGATCGCTCGCAGTTGCGAAGGCAGCGATCCCGCCGATGTCTGCGAGAGCTGCGCTCAACGGAAGAAGCCCCGGAGCTATCCCCGGGGCTTCTCCGACTTTAGTCGAGGAGGCGGTGACCTTACGTCTTGGCCCGCATCCGCGCCATGAAGCCGTCGAAGCTGAGCTCGGCGACCTGGGTCCAGGGCAGCGAGTCGTTCTTGAAAGCATTCATGCTGGCGAGCATCTTGCCGAAATGCGGGTTGGTCTTGGAGAGGTCGGCATAGATCTCGTTAGACGCGTTGTAGCAGGCTTCGAGCACCTCCTGGGGGAAGGCCTTGAGAATGGCGCCACCCACAATGAGCCGCTTCAGGGCCGGAGCGTTCACTGCGTCATACTTTCCGGTGATCCAGGTGAAGGTGTCGCGAGACGCCGCGTCGATCGCCGCCTGGTAGTGCTTGGGCAGCGAATTCCACTTTTCGATATTCATGATGTTGTGGCCCTGGCTCGTGCCTTCCCACCAGCCGGGATAATAGTAGTACTTAGCCACTTTCGCGAAACCGAGCTTTTCATCGTCGTAGGGACCGACCCATTCGGCCGCGTCGATCGTGCCCTTCTCGAGCGCCGGGTAGATGTCGCCGCCGGCCAGTTGCTGCGGCACGCAGCCGAGCTTGGCGAGAATGGTGCCGGCAAAGCCGCCGATACGCATCTTCAGGCCCTTGAGATCGTCGATCGATTTGATCTCCTTTCTGAACCAGCCGCCCATCTGCGCGCCGGTCGAGCCGGTCGGAATGCCGTAGACGTTGTACTCCTTGAGGAGGTCGTTGACGAGTTCTTGCCCGCCGCCCCAGAGCAGCCAGGAGATCTGCTGGCGCGTGTTCAAGCCGAACGGCAGCGCGGTGGCGAAGGTGAAGGCGGGGTTCTTGCCCCAATAGTAATAAAGCGCGGTGTTGCCGATCTCGACGGTGCCGTTTGATACGGCGTCCAGGACCTGCAGGCCGGGGACGATCTCGCCGGCTGCAAACGGCTGAATCTGAAACTTGTTGTCGGTGATGGCGGCTACTTGCTTGCAGAAATATTCACAGCCGCCGTAGAGCGTATCGAGCGACTTCGGCCAGCTCGTGGCATAGCGCCACTTGATCTCGGGGGAGCTTTGCGCGATCGCGGGCGCGGCGACGGCGGTGCTGGCGGCCAGGCTGGCGCCCGTCACCTTGAGAAAATCACGACGTTTCATGCGTATCCCTTCCATTGCGTCGATGCGTCGAGCAGAAGCGATCTTGATGTCGTTTCGTCGAGGATCGACGTTCTTTTGTTGAAATGGTCTAGGCGTTCCCGAATGGCCCTGAGGGGGCTCTTGTTGCTGGAATCCGAGCGTTGCGGTTCCGTCAGCAAGGATGACCGTTCGTTGCCCGATAATCAAGCGATCTGCATCTCGCGACTGCGAAGCGTGCCAGACACAAGTCGGGACCGTCAGCAGCCTGCTAGACGATGAGGCAATGATCAAAGAGGAAGCGCGCAATGACGGGCAAGAAGTTGGTGGTCGCCGGTGCGACCGGTCTCGTTGGCAACGCCGCCTTGCGGCACTTCGGCGCGTCGGAGCCTTGCGAGATCGTGGCGCTGTCGCGGCGAAGACCGCGCAACTTCTATGGCGCCCGCCACGTCCCGATTGACCTCACCAGTGCCGCGGATTGCCGCCGTGCGGCGGCCGAGTTCGCGGGCGCCACCCATCTGGTCTACGCCGCGCTCTACGAAGCGCCGCAGCTCGTCGATGGCTGGCGCGATGAGCAACAGATCAAGATCAACGACCAGATGCTGCGCAACCTGATGGGCGAGCTCGAGCCGGCGGCGCTCGGGCTCAAACATGTCGCCCTGTTGCAGGGGACCAAGGCATACGGCGTCCATGTCCGCCCCCTGACCGTGCCGGCGCGTGAGGGCCGCTCCGAAATGTATGAGCAGCCCAATTTCTATTGGGCCCAGGAAAACTTCCTGCGCGAGCTCCAGAAGGGAAAGGCCTGGCACTGGAGCATTTTGCGCCCCGTCCTGATCGTCGGTCTCGCCATGGGCGGCGCGATGGATCTGATCCCGCCTCTCGGCGTCTACGCCGCGATGCTGCGCGAGCAGGGCCGGCCGCTGGATTTTCCCGGCGGCGCCCCGCGTGTGGGGCAGGCCGTCGATGTCGATCTCCTCGCCCGCGCGATCGCCTGGTCGGGCGAAGCGGGGACGGCGCGGAACGAGGCCTTCAACGTCACCAATGGCGATGTCTTTACCTGGGAAAACATCTGGCCCGCCGTGGCCGACGCGCTGGAGATGAAGCCCGGCAAGCCGGTGCCGCTTTCACTTGCAAAGGAGTATCCGAACTGGATCGACGTTTGGGACGAGCTGCGGGCCAGGCATAACCTCGTCTCGCCCGGTCTCGCCGACTTCGTCGGCCTCTCATTCCAGTACGCCGACTACAGCATGCGCTACGGCCACACAGAATCCGGCCCGCCCTCGATCGTCTCCACCGTGAAGATCAACCGCGCTGGCTTCACCGAGATGATGGACACGGAAGACATGTTCAGGAAGTGGTTTCGGCAAGCGAAGGAAGAGAGGTTGTTGCCGTAACGCTTGTTGTGATGGCGGCGCAACTGTCTCTCCGCAAAAGCCGTCATGCCCGGGCTTGTCCCGGGCATTCCCGTATTTTGCGCCGCAAGGAGGCGTGGATGGCCGGGCCATGACGCCGCGGAGGTCTCACTCCTCCTTCGCGAACGCTGCCTCCATGGCCTTGCGCGTCTTCACCGTCTCGTTGCCGGGATCGAACTCGACATCGCTCCAGCGCACCACCGCGCCGTGCGCGACGTCATGCTTCAGCTTCACGCGGTGGGCGAGGCCAATCGGCAGGGCGCCCGCCTTCAGGCTCGCGGCTGCAGGTACCAGCTTGCCCCACACCGTGTAGCCGCCTTCGCCGTCCAGCATCTCGCCCGCACGCAAATTGCGCTTGGCTACCGCCGCGACGTCGCCGCGGAAGCCGCTCGCCTGTCCGGTCGGCTCGCCGCGCAGCGCCGCCGACAACACCGAGATGTTCAGCTCGAGCCCGATCAGGTGATAGGGTTTGTACATCGCCGCATAGCGTCCGCTGGCATCGGTCTTCAGGCCATATTGCCGGAAGCAGTCGGCGGCATAATCGTTCGGCGCCTCCAGCACCACATAGACGCCCCAGCGCAGGTCGCGGAATACCGGCCGGCCGTCTCGCTCGAGCGAGGAGACGACCTCGACCAGGCCGGGTCGGTCCAGCACGCCGCCGCGCGAACGCGGCCGCATGATATGCGGCAGATCGTCGACGCCGCAGGGCGGAAACAGCAGGCCGTCGGCGGGCACGTCGAGCGCGCAGGCATTGGCGATGGCGGCCATCTCGATGGCCGATTTGGTGCCGTCGAGAAACGAGTTGAACATCTGCGGATTCATGCCGGCCGACTGCGCTTCGCCTGCGGTCAGACCGTAATGATGCCAGACGCCATCAGGCGTCACGTCGTGATACGCCGGCAGATATTTTGTGCCCTTGCCGGCGGCGACCACGCGAAAACCGGTCGCGCGTGCCCAGTCGACCATCTCGGCCGTCAGCGCCGGCTGGTCGCCATAGGCGAGCGAATAGACCACGCCGGCCTTGCGTGCTTCCTCGGCGAGCAGCGGACCTGCCAGCACGTCGGCTTCGACATTCACCATCACGATGTGCTTGCCCGCGGCGATCGCGGCGCGCGCGTGGCGGATTCCAACGGCGGGATTTCCGGTCGCTTCCACCACCACGTCCATCGCGCCGCCGGCAATGGCCCGCGCGCCGTCGTCGGTGAAGACCGTCTTCGCGATGAGCTCGGCACTCCAGCCGACGGTGCGGCACGCCTCGCGCGCGCGCTCGCGGTCGAGATCGACGATGATCGGCACCTCCAGCCCCGGCGTATGCGGCACCTGCGCCAGAAACATCGAGCCGAATTTGCCCGCACCGATCAATGCGACACGGACAGGCTTGCCGGCGGACGCGCGGGCCTGGAGGAGGCGGAAGAGATTCATGGGGGATGTCCTGCGGAGCTATCGTGTCCCCGGACGCGGTGCGGCGCGAAGTGCCGCTCCGCTGAGCCGGGACCTAGAGAGAAAATTATCGATACAGTATGAGCCCCGGCCCTGCAGCGCACCGCTGAAGAAGCGCTGCGCTGCGTCGGGGCACGAGACCTGTCTACTCCGCCGCCTGCCGCGGCGCACGGGCAAGCCGCACCAGCGCATCGTCATCCACCGTCTTGATCGGCGCAAAATCGCGATGGGCGATGTAGTCCGGTCGCGTCGGGGTGCGAATGTAGTTCGAGACCGCATTCAGCGTCAGGTACACGATCTTGCGCGGATAGGGCGTGATGTTGCCTGCCGAGCCATGCACGAGATTGCCGTGGAACATCAGCATGCCGCCGGGCTTGCCGGTCGGCGCGACGATGCCGCCCTGCGCGACGAGCCGCGTCACTGTCGCTTCGTCCAGCGTCCATAGCGGATAGGAGGTGGTGGCGAGGTCGTGCGAGGCTTCGAGATCGCCGGCGTACTGGCTGCGTGGCACCAGCATCAGGGGTCCGTTGATCGGCATCACCTCGTCGAGGAAGATCGCGATGTTCATCGCCCGCGGCTCCGGCATGCCGTCGTCGCGCTTCCAGGTGCCGTAATCCTGGTGCCATTGCCAGACGTCGCCGGTGAAGGCCGATTTCGCGTTGATCTTGAACTGGTGCATGTAAACAGGCTCGCCGAACAATTGCTCGACCGGGTCGATCATGCGCGGATGGGCGCCGAGGATGCCGAACGCCTCGTTATAGAGATGCGCGGCAAACGCCGTGCGCGGCGCGCCGCTCTTCTCGCGCCAGACTTCCGGCCGGTTGGTGTCGTAGATGCCGACAGCCTCGCGCGCGAGCAGATCGACCTCCTCCTGGGCGAACAGCTCGGGCAGGAACAGCCAGCCCTCGCGGTGGAAGAACTCCAATTGCTCCTGCGATAGTTTCATGGGTCGTCCTCCTTGATTTTGTCATTCTGCTTATTGTTGTCATTCCGGGGCGTGCGAAGCACGAGCCCGGAATGACGGCGCGACTACGCCGCCGCCTCCGTCGTCCTCAATCTCTCCTCAGTCATTCGCCCCGCCGTCTGCGCATGCGCCAGCGCCGCGCGCTCGGCCGCGCTCGCATCGCCTGCGAGAATGTGCCCGGCGATCTCCGCGTGCTCCGCCCAGGCGCTGCCGCGATAGTCGAGCTCCGACAGCACCGTCGCCATCGAGCGGCGCATATGCGGCCATTGCGGCGCGATCGTCTCCTCGATCACGGGATTGCCGGCGAGCTGATAGATCGCGCGGTGAAAATCGACGTCGAGCGTGATGAGCTCGGCCAGCGGTGTCGCGCGGTCGATGCGGCCGCCGGCGGCCAGCGCCGCTTCCAACCGCGCGCGGCCTGTCGCGTCGTATCCCGCGCGCGTCGTCGCAAGCCGCGCCGCAAGCGCATCGATCGCCCCGCGCACCTCGTAGAGCTGGCGGATCCGTGAGGGATCGAGCTGGGTGACCTCGAACCCGCGCTTGCCGCTTTCGGCGACGAGGCCTTGTCGATGCAGCAGATGCAGCGCGTGCGACACCGGCTGGCGCGACACGCCGAGCCTGTCGGCGAGCTCGTTCTGCCGGATGCGCTGGCCGGGCTCCAGCGTGCGGTCGGAGATCGCCTCCAGGATGCGCGCATAGACCTGGTCGATCAGGTTCGGAAGCGGGTCGAGGGGGATCACGCCGGTAGCTCCGACAGCCAATGGGAATACGGAATTCCGTATTCGAATCTACGCTTCGTGAGGTGGGGCGGTCAAGCGGTATCGGAGGGTGACGGAATGACCTTCCGTCAGATCCGGTAAGCCATTGATCTTGCTGGGCCAGTCTACTGTGCATGGGGTTGTTTTCGCAGAATTGCGCCCAGCCTCAGCCCTCGAGCACCTCCACGTCCAGTGCGGCGACCTGCTCCGGGTCGGCCAACGCCTCGATCCCAACGATACGGTCGTCCCTGAACATCACGCGCAGCGCGATGCGCAGCCGTCCGCCGAGGATGACGGCCACTCCGATCTTGCCATCGACCAACGCCGTTCGTGCAGCCTGGGCACGGCCCTTGTAGAGCTGCGCCACCGCGTCCGCGCCGCGGATCTCGGCCAGCGTGCCGAGCCGCACCGCGGCCTGGTCGGCGCGGAAGACGACGTCGGGATCGAGCGCGGCCAGCAGCCCCTCGAAATTGCCCTCGCGCGACGCCTTGAGGAAGGCATCGACGATTGCGCGCTGGCGCGACTGGTCCGTCTCGGGCACCGGCGCGCCCTGCACCCGTCGTCGCGCCCGGCTGGCGAGCTGCCGCGATGCGTCGACCGATCGGCCGACAATCGGCGCGATCTCCTCGAAGGGCACGGCGAACATGTCGTGCAGCACGAAGGCGAGCCGCTCCGCAGGCTGCAGCGTCTCCAGCACGACGAGCAGCGCCGCACCGACGGAGTCAGCCATCTCCGCCTCGCGCAGCGGCCCCTCGTCGGCCGGCTCCGGCACATCCGGGCCCATCGGCTCTTCCTTGCGCGATTTCCGCGCGCGCAGCATGTCGAGGCAGATGCGCGCGACCACGGTGGTGAGCCAGCCGCGGAGGTTCGCGATATCAGACATGTCGTAGCGGCTGACCCGCAGCCAGGCCTCCTGCACGGCATCGTCGACCTCGGCGCGGGAGCCGAGCATCCGATAGGCCACCGCGCGCAGATGGTCCCTGCTGGCCTCGAATTGCTCAGTGAGAAGATTTTCTTCAGTCATCGGTCACATTCCCTCGTCGCGATCCGTCATCCACATGACGAAGCCAATCCGGCCGATGTGACCGGAACCTTCGAAATTCGAGCGATGGAGACGAAAAAGATGCACGCCCGCATGAATCACCCCGTGATGGTCCTTCCCGAAGCCATGAATGTCTTGCAGTCCCTCGGCAATCTCACCAAGCAGGGCCTGCCGGAAAAGCTTCTGGAACTGGTGCACCTGCGCGCCAGCCAGATCAACGGTTGCAGCGTCTGTGTCGACATGCATCCCAGGATCGCCCGCAAGCTGGGTGAGACTGACGAGCGTCTGTTCGCCGTGTCCGCCTGGCGCGATGCGCCCTATTTCACCGATGCCGAGCGCGCCGCGCTGGCGCTGGCGGAGTCCGTCACGCGTCTTGCCGATCGCGAGGATCCGGTGCCGGATGCGGTCTGGAGCGAGGCCGACAAGCATTTCGACGAACGCGAGCTCGCAACGCTGATCCTCTCGATCGCCACCATCAATGTCTGGAACCGGCTGAACGCAGCGATCAAGATGCCGGTCGGCGTGTGGAAGGTATAGGTTTTCTTCCTTCGCCTCTCCCCGCTTGCGGGGAGAGGCCGGCCGCTGGCGCCGACCTCCTTACAAGCTACTCCGCCAAGAACCTGCTCACGACCTCGCCGAAGCCCAGCGGGTCCTGCTCGAACATCCAGTGGCCGGCGTTGGGAATGACCGCCGTCTCAGCTCCCGCGATATGCTCGGCGAGCACGCGCCACATCACCGACAGGCTGCCGGTGGTGGCCCCGCCGCCGATCAGCAGCGTCGGCGTCCGGATCGCCTGCGCATCGTTCAGCGTGTAGGGCCGGCGCTGCTCGTTGATCTGGCCGAGGAAGGTCAGGGCGTTGTCGCGCAGCTGCTGCTTGGCGGCGGCCGGCACCCGGCGCCACGAACCGTCGCCCTCGATGCCCTCGTAGAAATTCTGCAGCGCGCCTTCGAGGTCGCCGGTGCGGATCATCTCGACTGAGCGCGCGGTGCGCGCCGCGAGCGGCGGATGTGCGGGCGTGCCTTCGGGTAGCGGCAGGCTGGCATCGAGATCGCCGCCCGGCTCGGCCAGCACCAGTTTCCGCAAGAGATCAGGCCGTGCCTGCGCCACGCGGAAGGCGATGTGGCCGCCGCGCGAATGGCCCATCAGATCCACAGGTGTAGGCCTCACCTGCTCGATGAACGCGATCACATCGGCGACGTGCTGCGCCATCTTGTAGTCGTCGCCGACGGCGTCCCAGTGCTCGGGAAAGAAGTGCCGCAGGCTGACCGAGATCACCCGATGGGCCTTCGACAATGGCCCGAGCACCGAATACCAGGTGCGGAAATCGCCTAGCGTGCCGTGCACGCAGACCAGCGGCGGGCCGCTTCCGACCTCGAGATAGGCCATGTCGTAGTCGTTGACGCGGAATGACTGCATGATCAGCTCGCCAGAAAATCGAGGACGATTTCAGAGTATTTCTGCGGCGCCTGTTCGAACATCGGATGCGTCGCGTTCGGGATGATCGCGGTCTTGGAATAGGGCACATGCGCTGCGAGCGCATGCAGCACCTTTGGCAAGAGGCCCTTGGTCCGCGCGCCCAGGATGAACAGCGTCGGCATCCTGATGGACTCCGCGTCCGCCTTCGAGAAAGGCGGGCGATTGTCGCGGACCTGGCCGATCAGGGTGTAAGCATTGTCGCGCAAATTCTGCTTCACCATGGCCGGCAGCCGCGGCCAGGTGCCGGCGCCTTCCAGCGTGTCGACGAAGACGGCAAGGCCGCCGTCGACATCACTGGCGGCGATCTTCTCGGCCGACGCCGTGAAGCGCGCCAGCAGCGGCGAGGGGCCGCCGACGTAATCCGGATCGAGGCTCGCATCGAGCTCGCCGCCGGGCTCCGCCAGGACGAGCCGGCGCAACAGATCAGGGCGGGCTTGCGTGACGCGGAAGCAGATGTGTCCGCCGCGGGAATGGCCCATCAGGTCGACGGGCCCGAGGTCGAGCGTCTCGATGAAGGCGATGACGTCCTGGACATGCTGGGCGATCGAATAGGTGTCGCCGATGCCGTCCCAGCGTTCCGGAAAGAAATGCCGCAGGCTGACGGCGATCACGCGACGCTGCTGCGTCAGCGGCCCGAGCACGCAACCCCAGACCCGGAAGTCGTTGAGCGAGCCGTGCACGCAGACCAGCGGCGGCCGGCCTCGGTCTTCGCCCGCGTCGAGATAGGGCATGTCGTAACCGTTGACGTGGAGGCTTTGCATTCGGGACTCGCGGGGCAGGCGGAACTGCTGTGCAAGATTCCCGGAAACCGGGTGGATCGCAACTATTTCCAAGCCTAGATTGTGGCTCAGCACACAATGGGGGCATGCGACAAGGACGCTAGCTCAGGAACCAAGCCATGACCGACCAGCATTTTGCCCTGTTCGACACCAGGATCGGCCTCTGCGCCGTCGCCTGGGGCCCGCGCGGCATCAACGGCACGCAATTGCCCATGGGTGGCGAGCAGAAGATCCGCACCCGCATCAGCCAGCGCCACGCTGACGCCGTCGAGACCGAGCCGACCGCGGAGGTGCGAGAAGCGATCGACCGCATCGTCAAGCTGCTCGCGGGCGAGCCGGACGACCTCACCGACATCGAGCTCGATCTCGATGGTGTGCCCGAGTTCAATCGCGGCGTCTACGAGATCGCCCGCGCCATTCCGCCGGGCAAGACCATCACCTATGGCGACATCGCCAAGCAGCTCGGCGGCGTGCAGCTGTCGCGCGATGTCGGCCAGGCGCTCGGCCGCAACCCATGCCCGATCGTGGTGCCCTGCCATCGCGTGCTCGCAGCCGGCAACAAGCCCGGCGGCTTCTCGGCGAATGGCGGCGTGGTGACGAAGCTGAAGATGCTCGAGATCGAAGGCGCGCTGGTGAATCACACGCCGAGTCTGTTTGATTGAGGTTCAAGGTCTCGTGCCCCGGACGCAGTGCGGCACGAAGTGCTGCACTGCTGAGCCAGGGCCCAGCATCTTGGCGAGATGGGTCCCGGCCCTGCGGTGCACCGCTCCGCGGTGCACCGCGTCCGGGACACGAATCCTCTCCTAGATCTTCGCCGTCGTCTTCGGCCAATATTTGTCGCGCAGATGCCGCTTCACCAGCTTGCCGGTCGGCGTGCGCGGCAGCTCGGGCTCGAAATCGATCGAACGCGGGCACTTGATGGCGGAGAGGCGGCCCTTGCAATAGGCGATCAGGTCGGCCTCCAGCGCCTTGCCGGCGCGGCTCATGTCGTGCGGCTGCACCACCGCCTTGACCTCTTCGCCCATTTCCTCGTTCGGGACGCCGAACACCGCGACGTCGGCGACGTCGGGGTGGGTGATCAGCACGTCCTCGGTCTCCTGCGGGTAGATGTTCACGCCGCCGGAAATGATCATGTAGGACTTGCGGTCGGTGAGATAGAGGAAGCCATCCTTGTCGAGGTAGCCGACATCGCCGAGCGTCGACCAGCCCTTGGCGTTGTAGGCCTTCTTCGTCTTCTCGGGGTCGTTGTGATAGGTGAACGCCGGTGCGTCGGCGAAGTAGACCGCGCCGATCTCGCCCGTCGGTTGCTCCTCGTCGTTCTCGTCGAGAATCTTGATCTTGCCGACCACGGCGCGGCCGACGCTGCCGCGATGCGCCAGCCATTCCTTGGAGCTGCAGACCGTGACGCCATTGCCCTCCGAGCCCGCGTAATACTCGATCAGGATCGGCCCCCACCATTCGATCATCTTTGCCTTGACGTCGACCGGACACGGAGCTGCGGCGTGAATGGCGCCCTTGAGCGTGGAGACGTCGTATTTGGTGCGAACGTCGTCCGGCAGCTTCAGCATCCGCACGAACATGGTCGGCACCAGCTGTGATTGCGTGACCTTGTACTTCTCGACCAGCTTCAGGAACTCTTCGGCGTCGAAGTGCTCCATGATGATGGAGGTGCCGCCGAGCACGATTGCCATCATGTTGAAGCGCAAGGGAGCGGCGTGATAGAGCGGCGCCGGCGACAGATAGGTGCTTTCCGCGTTCATGCCGCACATGTCGGCACAGAGCACGCGCAGAAGCGGATTCGGCTCGTCGACCGCCTTGCCCTCGAACGCCTTCTTGACGCCCTTGGGCCGACCGGTGGTGCCTGACGAATACAGCATGTCGTAGCCGGCGACCTCATCGGCAATCGGCGTCACCGGCTGGCTCGCTGCTTCCTTGTCATAGGAGCGGAAGCCTGGCAGTGGCTCGTCCATCATGTAGAAGATCGGCTCGCCGGCGGCGCCCTTGATCAGGCCCTTGATCTGGTCGGCGCATTTCGGCGTGGTGATCACGACCTTGGCGCCGCAATCGGCGATGATGTAGTCGATCTCGTCCTGCTTCAGATAGCGGCTGATCGCGGTATAATAGAGCCCGCTGCGCTGCGCGGCCCAGCACAGCTCCATGAAGGCAAGCCGGTTCTCCATCAACAGCGCGATGTGGTCGCCGGCCTTGAGGCCCAGCGAACGGAACAGGTGCGCGCCCTGGTTCGAGAGCTCGTCGAGCTCGCGATAGGTGATCGCCTTGCCGGTGCCGGCCATCTGGTAGGCGATCTTGTTCGGCGTGGCGCGGGCGTGGACGGAGGGGTGAGTCATGGCGTTTCCTCAAAACGCGAATGGCGAGCAGCGAATGGCGAATAGGGGAGAAGGGCAATCGCTCTTCGCCTACTCACCATTCGCTACTCGCCATTCACTGCTTGCTTTTGTTTTTCTTACAGTCGTTCGACGATCGTGACGTTGGCCATGCCGCCGCCTTCGCACATGGTCTGCAGGCCATAGCGCTTGCCGCGCTGGTGCAGGGCGTGGACCAGCGTCGTCATCAGCTTGGTGCCGGAGCCGCCGAGCGGATGGCCGAGCGCGATGGCGCCGCCGTTGACGTTGAGACGCTCGGGATCGGCGCCGGTGGTCTTCAGCCAGGCGGTCGGCACCGAGGCGAAGGCCTCGTTGACCTCGAACAGGTCGATGTCGCCGATCTTCATGCCGGCCTTCTCCAGTGCGCGCTTGGTTGCGTGCAGCGGAGCGTCCAGCATGATGACGGGATCGCCGCCCATCATGGTCATGTGATGGATGCGCGCCAGCGGCTTGACGCCGAGCTGCTTCAGGCCCTTTTCATTCACCACCATGACGCCGGAAGCGCCGTCGCAAATCTGACTGGCACTGGCGGCGCTGAGCTTGCCGTTCTCTGCGATCAGCTTGACACCCTTGATGCCGTCGAGCGTGACGTCGAAGCGGATGCCTTCGTCGATGTGGTGGGTGTCCTTGGAGCCGTCGGCGCGGGTGATTTCGAGCGGCACGATCTCCTTCTTGAAGTGGCCGGCCTGCGTCGCCGCGATCGCGCGCTGATGGCTGTTGTAGGAATATTGGTCGAGCTCATCCTTGGAGAGGCCGTATCGCTCCGCCATCATCTCGGCGCCGGTGAACTGGCTGAACACGATGTTGGGATATTTCGCTTCGATGCCCGGGCTCTTGTAATTGCCGAAGCCGTTCTTGGCCGGAAGCTGCGAGGACAGGCCCATGGGCACGCGCGTCATCGATTCCACGCCGGCGGCGATCACGACATCCATCGTGCCGGACATCACCGCTTGGGCTGCGAAGTGCAGCGCCTGCTGCGAGGAGCCGCACTGGCGGTCGATCGAGGTGCCCGGCACGCTCTCCGGCAGCTTCGAGGCCATGATCGCGTTGCGCGCGACGTTGTTGGACTGCTCGCCGACCTGCATCACGCAGCCCATGATCACGTCCTCGACCTGGGCGGGATCGACCTTGGTGCGATCGACCAGCTCGTCCAGCACCTTCGCGGCGAGGTCAGCCGGATGCCAGCCGGCGAGGCGGCCCCCCTTGCGCCCGCCGGCGGTACGCGCGGCGGCGACGATGTAAGCCTCGGCCATGTCGGTTTCTCCCTGAATTCTTGCTTGGGTTGGTTGTCGGGGACGGATTTAAGGGACGGGAGATCGTTTAGTCAATCGATCAATTAACTCTTGTGATGAGGCGCTGCTTGGGCTTATCTGCGCCCCGCTTCGAGCGGCAAACAGGGATCTTCCGTGGCGACCAGCGTACCGAACAGGCTCCCCAGCGGGAAGAATTCCACGGCGGAGAAATTGCTCGTGGCCGCGAGCGAGCTGATGATCGAACGCTCCTCGATCGAGATCTCGCTGTCAGACATCGCGCAGAAGTCGGGCGCCAACGCCGCGCTGGTCAAATATCATTTCGGCAACAAGGACGGCCTCCTGCTGGCGCTGCTCGCGCGCGATGCGGCGACCGAAATGTCCAATCTCGAGTACCTGTTGGCGCAGCCGATCAATTCGACGGCGAAGCTGAAGCTGCACATTGCCGGCATCATCCGCGCCTATCACCGCTTCCCCTATATGAACCGGCTGATCCACTATCTCCTGCACGAGACCAGCGCGAGCTCGGCCGATGAAGTCTCGAAATTCTTCGTCGCCCCGCTCTTGGATTTCCACCGCCGCCTGCTCGCGGAAGGCGTCAGCCGCGGCGAATTCCGCCAGACCGATCCGGTGCTGTTCTACACCAGCCTGATCGGCGCCTGCGATCATTTGTTCTTCGGACGGCACGCGATGTCCCGCGCGACCGGCGTCGGCCCTGTCACCGACGACGTGTGCCGGCAATATATCAAGCACATGGAAACGCTCATCTGCGGCGGCATCCTCACGCAAGCCGGGGAAGCTGCCGCGGCCGGATAATCCGGCCAATACTCTCAAGTCTAGAGAAGAAACGCCCAAGGAAAGGTGCCTGTCATGGAATTGAAAGACGTAGCCGTTCTCATCACCGGCGGTGGTTCGGGCCTCGGTGAAGCCACCGCTCGCGCCATGGCGGCCAAAGGCGCCAAGATCGGCGTGATCGATCAGAACAAGGAGAACGCCGAGAAGGTCGCTGCCGAGGTGAAGGGCGTTGCGCTGCATGCCGACGTCACCAGCGAGGAGCAGATCAAGGCGGCAATCGCCAAGGCAGAAGCCGCTCATGGCGTCGCCCGCGTGCTGATGAATTGCGCCGGCATCGGCGGCTCGCAGCGCATCGTCGGCCGCGATGGCGTCTATCCGCTGGAAAAGTTCGCGCGCATCATCAACGTCAATCTGATCGGCACGTTCAACTGCCTGCGTCTGTTCGCCGAGCGCCTCGTCACGATCGAGCCCGTCGGCGAAGAGCGCGGTGTCATCATCAACACGGCGTCGGTCGCAGCTTACGAAGGCCAGATCGGACAAATCGCCTATTCGGCCTCGAAGGGCGGCGTCGTCGGCCTCACCCTGCCGGCCGCGCGCGATCTCGCCAGCCAGAAGATCCGCGTCAACACTATCGCGCCCGGTCTGTTCTTCACGCCGCTGCTGATGGGCTTGAACGAGGAGGCCCGCAAGAGCCTGGGCGCCCAGGTGCCGCATCCCTCGCGCCTCGGCGATGCCAAGGAATACGGCGCGCTCGCCGTGCACATCGTCGAGAACGCGATGCTTAACGGCGAAACCATCCGTCTCGACGGTGCGATCCGGATGGCGCCAAGGTAGCTCCTTCCTTCCCCCCTTTTGGGAGAAGGTGGCGCGAAGCGCCGGATGAGGGGATCTCTCCGAGGTCTGATCTGCGGAGACAGACCCCTCACCCAAGCGAGCATGTTGCAACGAGATACGTGCCCTCTCCCACAAGGGGCGAGGGCGCAGTAATAGCCATCTCCCGCGCGGATATAAGAGGCATGCATGTCCCAACCGCTGCTGATCGAGCATGACGATGGCGTTGACCGGGTAACGCTCAATCGTCCCGAACACCTCAACGCGCTCGATCCGGCGCTGATCGACGCGCTCAACGTTTATTTCCTGGGCCTGCAGCGCAATCGCGACACGCGCGTCGTGGTGCTCAGAGGCGCCGGCAAGAATTTCTGCGCCGGCCTGGATCTCAAGGCCGCGATGGCGCGCCGGGCCGGGCAGCAGGAGCCGCCCGGTGTCACGGAGTCGCTGGATTCGCAGCGCCGCATTGCCGACATCGTGATGCTGATGCGGCGCTGCCCGCAGCCGATCCTGGCGCTGGTACAGGGCGCGGCGGCCGGCGGCGGCTTTGCGCTGGCGCTCGCCTCCGACATCCGCATTGCCTCGAAATCTGCGCGGATGAACTGCGCCTTCATCAAGCTCGGCCTCGGCGGCTGCGACATCGGCACCAGCTATTTCCTGCCGCGGCTGGTCGGCGTGTCCGTCGCGTCGGAACTGATCCTCACCGGACGGTTCATCGGCGCCGAGCGCGCGCTCGCGGTCGGCCTCGTTTCCGAAGTCGTGGACGAGGACAAGCTCAATGATGCGGCCGAGCCCTATGTCGAGGCGATGATGACGGCTTCGCCCGTGGGCCTGCGTCTCTCCAAGGAGTGCCTCAACATGAGCGTCGATGCCGGGTCGCTGGAAGCCGTGATCGCGATGGAGGATCGCAACCAGGTGCTGTGCAGCCGTTCCGAGGAATTTTCGGAAGGCATCAGGGCCTTCCTTGAGAAGCGAAAGCCTGTCTATATCAAGCGCTGAACCAGAACGATCCGCAAAGGACGATAATTCCGGGAGACGCAAAATGAGTGGAAGCGCGGCGGCCGTGATGACGAAGCCCGCCTTTCGCAAGATCGAATGGCTTGCGCGCGACATCGACGTCGAGCGCCGCAACGACGGCACGGTGGTGCTGAAGTCGCGCATTCCGCTGCAGCCTTACGAGAAACACATTCCGGCATCGCTGGCGAAGTGGGCGAAGCAAGCCCCCGAGCGCATCTGGCTGGCACAGCGCGGCGGTCCCCATCGCGAATGGCGCAAGGTCTCCTATGCCGAAGCCAAGCGTACCGTGGATGCGCTGACGCAAGGTCTGCTCAATCTCGGGCTGGATGGCCGCCCCGTTGCGATCCTCTCCGGCAATTCGATCGAGCACGCACTGATGACGCAGGCGGCGATGCAGGCGCGCGCCCCGGCAGCGCCGGTGTCGCCGGCCTACTCGCTGATGAGCCACGATCACGTCAAGCTGAAATACCTGTTCGACCTGATCAAGCCGGCCGTATTGATGGTGCAGGACGGCCCGACCTTCGAGAAGGCGCTGAAGGCGCTCGATCTCGCCGGCGTCACCGTGGTGCACGTCGCCCGGCCCTGCGACGGCATCCCAAGCGTCAGCTTCGCCGAGCTCGCGGCGACGCCGGTGACGAAGGATGTGGAGGCGTCGATCGCGAAGATCACGCCGGACACCGTCGGCAAGCTGCTGTTTACGTCAGGCTCGACCGGCATGCCCAAGGCCGTCATCAACACGCAAGGCATGATGTGCGCCAATGCGGCGATGATGATGCAGGTTCGCCCAAGGGATCCCAATGGTCCTGTTACGACCATGCTGGACTGGATGCCGTGGAACCACACCATGGGCGGCAATGCGGCGTTCCACCCGATCCTGGTCGATGGCGGCACGCTCTATATCGACGACGGCCGGCCGATGCCGGGCCAGTTCGAGGAGACGCTGCGGAATCTGCGCGAGATCTCACCCACCTATTACGCCAACGTGCCGGCCGGCTATGCCGCGCTCGCGGCGGCCATGGAGAAGGACGACGCACTCTGTCGCTCCTTCTTCAAAAATCTCTCGATCATGGCCTATGGCGGCGCGCGGCTGCCGGACGATCTCTATGACCGCATGCAGGCCCTCGCCGTGAAGACCACCGGCGAGCGCATCGTGTTCTATACCGGCTGGGGCTCGACAGAGACCGCGCCGACCTCGACCGGCACTTATTGGGACACCGAGCGCGTCGGCCTGATCGGCCTGCCGTTCCCCGGCGTCGAATTGAAGATGGTGCCGTGCGGCTCGAAATATGAGCTGCGGCTGCGCGGAGTCAACGTCACGCCCGGCTATTTCGGCCAGCCGGAGCTGACGAAGAAGATGTTCGACGAGGAAGGGTTCTACTGCATCGGTGATGCCGGCATTTTCGTCGACGATTCCGATCCGGTGAAGGGCATCATCTTCGCCGGCCGTGTCGTGGAAGACTTCAAGCTCACCACCGGCACCTTCGTGCATGTCGGCTCGCTGCGAACGGATGCGATCGCGGCGGCAACGCCCGTCGTGCATGACGCGCTGGTGGCGGGACAGGACCGCGCCTTCATCGGCCTCCTGGCGTGGCCGAACCTGCATGCCTGCCGCCAGCTCGTCGGCAATCCCGATCTCAGCTTCGCGGACGCGGTGAGGCATCCCGAGGTGATCGCCTGTCTCAGGCGGGGGCTGGAGACGCACAACCGTGAATGCGAAGGCGCCAGCAGCCGGATCATCGCGCGCGCGATGCTGATGGCCGAGCCGCCCTCGATCGACGGCAACGAGCTCACCGACAAGGGCTACATCAACCAGCGCGCCGGTCTGGAACGGCGCGCCGAATTGGTGGAGCGGCTTTATGCGGACAAGCCGGATCAGGATGTGATCGTGCTGAGATGAGTTGCGCAATTCTTCACCTCGTCATTCCGGGGCGCGCGCAGCGCGGGCCCGGAATCCATCAGGCCGCATCGATGCGGTGAAATGGATTCCGGGCTCGCCGCTCCGCGGCGCCCCGGAATGACGGCATCGATACAAGCGACAAACAATAAAAGGTAGCCCGCCATGAACTTCGACTTCTCCGACGACCAGAAACAGCTTCGCGACCAGGCGCGCAAGTTCCTCACTGAGAAATGCTCGCCCAAGGCGGTACGTGTCGTGCTCGACGGCAAGGCGCCTTACGACAAGGAGCTGTGGAAAGGCCTCGCCGAGATGGGCTTTCTCGGCGTCGCCATTCCCGAGGAGTTCGGCGGCGCGGGCGCCGGCCATCTCGAGCTTTGCGTGATCGCGGAGGAGATGGGCCGGGCCAATGCGCCGGTGCCGTTCTCCTCGACCGTGTACCTTGCCGCCGAAGCGCTGCTGATCGCCGGCAGCGACGCGCAGAAGAAGAAATGGCTGCCTGCGATTGCCTCGGGCGAGGCGATCGGCACGCTGGCACTGTTCGAGGGCAAGGGCAATCCGTCGCCGAAGAACGTCAAGCTCACCGCTGCAAACGGCGTGCTCAACGGCGTCAAGAAGCCGGTTGCCGACGGCGCCATCGCCGATTTCGCGGTGGTTGCCGCGCGCACGGGATCGAGTGGGCGCGACAGTGACATCTCGCTGTTCCTGGTCGACCTCAAGGCCGGGGGTGTCGAGGTCAAGAGCCTCACCAATCTCGATCCGACCCGCGGGCAGGCCGAGGTCACGTTCAAGGACGTCAAAGCCGAGCCGCTTGGCGCCGCGGGTGAGGGCTGGGGTATTTTGACCCAGGTGCTCGATCGTGCCGCGGTGCTGTGCGCGTTCGAACAGGTGGGCGGTTCCGACCGCGCGCTGGAGATGGGCCGCGACTACGCGCTCGACCGTATCGCCTTCGGCCGCCAGATCGGTTCGTTCCAGGCCGTCAAGCACATGCTCGCCGACATGTATGTCTCGGCGACGCTGGCGCGCTCCAACAGCTATTACGGCGCCTGGGCGCTCTCGACCAACGCGGCCGAGTTGCCGGAAGCAGCGGCTGCCGCCCGCATCAGCGCGACGCAGGCGTTCCAGCATTGCGCCAAGAACAACATCCAGGTTCACGGCGGCATGGGCTTCACCTGGGAGTTCGACTGCCACATGTATTACCGCCGCGCCAACGCGATGGCGCTGGGGCTCGGCAGTCTCAGCTATTGGGAAGACCAGCTGATCGACCGCATGCGCAAGAAGAACGCGGCGTAAGCCGATGTGCGTGTCCCGGACGCGATGCGGCGCGTAGTGCCGCTTCGCAGAGCCGGGACCCTGGGCCGCAATGGGCCCCGGATCTGCAGCGCATCACTTCGTGCTGCGCAGCGTCCGGGGAACGAACCGAGAGAAAACAGATGAATTTCGACGACACCCCGCAGGAAGCCGAATTCCGCGCCACCGCGCGGGCCTGGATCGGCGCCAACGCTCCGAAGCAATACGAGGAGGAGCTGCGCAAATCCTCGCTGGGCCGCACCGTGCTCAAGAACGCCAATATCCTGGAAGTCGCAAAGGAGTGGCAGAAGAAGAAGGCCGATGCCGGCTGGGCCTGCCTGCACTGGCCGAAGGAGTATGGCGGCCGCGGATCGTCGCCGATCGAGCGTGTGATCTGGTCGCAGGAAGAGGGGCCGTTCGGCCAGCTCTCCCGCATGTTCATCATCGGTCACGGCATGTGCGGGCCGACCATGATGGCGTTCGCGCGCGAGGAGCATAAGCGCACCTACCTGCCGCCGCTCGCCTCAGGCGAAAAAGTCTGGTGCCAGCTGTTCTCCGAGCCGGCCGGCGGCTCGGACGTCGCGGGGCTGCGAACGCGCGCCGAGAAGGACGGCGATGACTGGGTGATCAACGGCCAGAAGATCTGGACCTCGGGCGCGCATTATTCCGACTACGGCATCCTCTTGACGCGCACGGATCCGACCGTGCCCAAGCACAAGGGGCTCACCATGTTCTTCCTGGACATGAAGAGCCCCGGCGTCGAGGTGCGTCCGATCAAACAGGCGAGCGGGGCGTCCGACTTCAACGAGGTCTATTTCACCAACGTCCGCATTCCCGACCATCAGCGCCTCGGCGAGGTCGGTGACGGCTGGAACGTCTCGCTGACCACGCTGATGAACGAGCGTAGCGCGATCGGCGCGGCCGTCTCGACCGGTTTCCCTGAATTGTTCGAGTACTGCTCCAGCCTAATGCTCGACGACGGCCCGGCGATCGAGGATCGCGCCGTGCGCTCCAAGCTGGCGAACTGGGCCGTGAAGGCGAGCGGGCTGAAATATACCAGCATGCGCGCGATCTCGGCGCTGTCGAAGGGCGAGCGGCCGGGGCCGGAAAACTCCATCGGCAAGCTGGTGGCGGGATCGATGATCCAGGACGTCGCGACCTACGCGTTGGATCTGCAGGGCGCGGGCGGCGTGGTCAGCGGTGAGGATGGCGAGCTGGCCGGCCGTTTCCAGGCCATGCTGCTGCGCGCGCCCGGCACGCGCGTCGAAGGCGGCACCGACGAGATCATGCGCAACATCATCGCTGAGCGGGTGCTGGGTCTGCCCGGCGATATCCGTGTCGACAAGGACGTGCCGTTCAACAAGATCCCGACGAAGGGAAGAGGCTAGCCGTGTCCCGGACGCGGTGCGGGACGAAGTACCGCTCCGCAGAGCCGGGACCCAGAAAGCCAAAATGGGCCCCGGCTTTGCAGCGCACCGCTTCGCGCTGCGCAGCGTCCGGGGCACGAGAAAGGAGAGTTCGAAGATGAATTTCGACGACACCCCGCAGGAAGCCGCATTCCGCGAGACCGCGCGCAAATGGATCGACGCCAATGCGCCTAGGGAGCTGCATGCCGAGCTGTCAAAATCCTCGCTCGGCCGCATCCGCCTTGCCAGCCACGACATCGTCGATGTCGGCAAGGCCTGGCAGAAGAAGAAGGCTGATGCCGGCTGGGCGTGCCTGCACTGGCCGAAGGAATATGGCGGGCGCGGCGCGTCGCCGATCGAGAAGGTGATCTGGCAGCAGGAGGAGGGCGTCTATGGCAAGCTGACGCAGCCGTTCCAGATCGGCGAGGGCATGTGCGGTCCGACCGTGATGGCCTTCGGCAGCGAGGATGCGAAGCGCAGGTATCTGCCGAAGCTCGCCTCGGGCGAGGAGATCTGGTGCCAGCTGTTCTCCGAACCGTCCGCCGGTTCGGACGTTGCGGGCCTGCGCACCCGTGCCGAGGAGAAGGGCGACAACTGGGTCGTCAATGGCCAGAAGATCTGGACCTCTGGCGCGCATTATTCCGACTATGGTCTTTTGATCGCGCGCACCGATCCGAACGTGCCCAAGCACAAGGGCCTTACCATGTTCTTCCTGGACATGAAGAGCCCGGGCGTCGAGGTGCGGCCTATCAAGCAGGCCAACGGCATGCAGGAGTTCAACGAGGTCTATTTTACTGACGTGGTCATTCCCGACAGCCAGCGGCTGGGGGCCGTCGGCGAGGGCTGGAGCGTCTCGCTGACCACTTTGATGAACGAGCGCATGTCGATCGGTGCGCGGCTCGCCACCGGCGTCCCTGAAATGTTCGAGTTCTGCTCAACGCTGATGCTGGAGGACGGGCTCGCCATCGACGATCCCGCCGTGCGCTCCAGGCTGGCGAGCTGGGCGGCGAAGTCGAACGGACTGAAATTCACCAGCTATCGCACCATCTCGGCACTGTCGAAGGGCGAGCGGCCGGGTCCGGAGAACTCGATCGGCAAGCTGGTCTCGGGCATGATGCTGCAGGACATCGCGACCTACGCCATGGACCTGCAGGGCGCGGCCGGCGTGCTCACGGGCAACGACGAGGAGACCGTGCAGGGCCAGTTCCAGCAGATGCTGCTGTCCTCGCCCTCGATGCGCATCGCCGGCGGCACCGACGAGATCCTGCGCAACATCATCGCCGAGCGCGTGCTGGGCCTGCCCGGCGACATCCGCGTCGACAAGGACGTGCCGTACAACAAGATCCCGACCAAGGGGCGGTGATTGCCATTTTGCAGGGTGGGTTACGCCTTCGGGCTAACGCACCCTGCGAGGCCAATAGCGAGCAGATCCATGGACGCAAAAGTGAGTCAGACCCAAAACCGCATCGGCGTGCTCGAAGAGCTGCTCAACGAGCGCTATTCCGTCCGCGCCTTCCTCCCCAAGCCGGTCGATCGCGCGACCATCGAGCATGTGCTGACGACGGCGCAGCGCACTGCGTCCTGGTGCAACAGCCAGCCCTGGCAGGTCATCATCGCCAGCGGCGAGGCCAAGGAGCGCTTCCGCAAGGCGATCTACCAGGAAGCCTCAGGCGGCCTCGGCGACGACTATGATTTCACGCCGCCGCGCGAATATGTCGGTGTCTATCTCGACCGCCGCCGCGAAAGCGGTTTCCAGCTCTACAACACGCTCGGCATCGCCCGTGGCGACAAAAGCGCCTACGCCAGGCAGGCGCTGGAGAACTACAATTTCTTCGGCGCGCCGCATGTCGCCATCATCCACACCAACGAGCCGCTCGGCATCTACGGGGCGATCGATTGCGGCGCCTATGTCTCCAATTTCATGCTGGCCGCGCAGGCGCTCGGGCTCGGCACGATTCCGCAGGCCGCGCTGGCGCGGCATTCCGGCCTGATCCGCCGCCACTTCGATCTGCCCGACGACCGCCGCGTCGTCTGCGGCATCTCGTTCGGCTATGCCGACCACGCGCATAAGGTCAACAGCTACCGTACCTCGCGGGCGAGCGTGGCCGAGACCGTGACCTTCGTGGACGAGTGATCGGCAGCGTCATCCGTCCTGCAGACGCATGAAGGCGGCCGTGGGAACGGCCGCCTTCATCTTCATTCGAGCCCGATTGACGCCGGCCCGTTAGCCGCCGCTGCCGCCGATCACGGCCCGTACGGTCTCGTCCGGGCCAAAATCCTCGGCGCCGTCCACATAGAGCAGCGCGGCGAGCTTCGAGCGCGCACGGTTCACGCGACTCTTGATCGTGCCGACGGCGCAGCCGCAGATCGAAGCCGCGTCCTCGTAGGAAAAGCCGGAGGCGCCGACCAGGATCAACGCTTCACGCTGGTCCTGCGGAAGCTTCTCGAGCGCCGTGCGAAACTCCTCGAACTCGAGATGCGCGTTCTGCGACGGCTGTGTCTTCAGCGTCTTGGCGTAGTTGCCTTCGGCATCCTCGACCTCGCGCCGCCGCTTGCGATAGTCCGAGCGGAACAGGTTGCGCAGGATCGTGAACAGCCACGCCGGCAGGTTGGAGCCGGGCTGGAACGAGTCGATGTTGGCAAGCGCGCGGAGCAGCGTCTCCTGCACCAGATCATCGGCGCGGTCCGCATTGCCGCTGAGCGAAATGGCGAACGCACGCAGACTGGGTACGGCCGCCAGGATGTCGTTACGCAGGGAGTCCGTGAGAGGCATTAATCCCTCCCATTGTTGTTGTCGTTAGATCCCCCGTCATTTTCCACTTGGGGTGTCGCTCCCTGGGCATCAAGCTTCTTGATCAGTTCCGCGAACCGATCCGGAACCCCCTGCCGCACCACGTCATCATACATGGCGCGCAGCTGATGCCCGATCCGGGATTGAATCTCCGGAGTGAGCCCTCCCTTGCCGGGGGTCGTGCTTCTGGTTGCTTGTGACTTGAGATCTTTCATGACCTGTTCCACGTTTCCCCGAGTTAAGTGACTGTAAAATCGAGAAGTTTTCTCAACCGGGAGCCGTTCCCTGGATAGGCTCAATTCCAGGTTCGAGAAAAAGTTCCGCCTCCAGCGGAACTTTTGTTGGGCTGAGGCGTAAACAGCCCAGCAGGGGAACCGGGCCCCCCGCGTTGCCAGGATGGCCCGAAGATGAATGGAGTGGGGATGTCCCGTTCACAGCTCGTTGCTGAACACTTGCCGTTGTTGCGCCGGTATGCGCGCGCCCTGACGGGCAGCCAGGCCTCCGGTGACGCCTATGTCGCAGCCATGTTGGAAGCCATGCTGGGGGACCCGTCGGTGCTCGACGAGAGCCGTGGGCCGCGCGCCGGGCTGTTCCGTCTATTCACCCAGATCTGGAATTCGGTCTCCGTCAACGACGATTCGGAGGTGACGACCCTGCCGATGCCGCCGGAGCGGCGGCTGTCGAACATCACGCCGCTGCCGCGGCAGGCCTTCCTGCTGCTCTCGCTCGAGGGATTCTCGGAAGAGGAAGTCGGCTACATCCTCGGCACCGACGTCGCCGAGACCCGGCGGCTTGCAGACGCTGCGGGCCGTGAGATGGCGGCCGAGATCGCGACCGACGTGCTGATCATCGAGGACGAGACCTTCATCGCCATGGACCTCGAGAGCCTGGTGAAGAATCTCGGCCACAACGTCGTCGGCGTCGCGCGAACCCATGCCGATGCGGTCGCGCTGGCCAAGAACAAGCGGCCCGGCCTGATCCTTGCCGACATCCAGCTCGCCGACGGCTCCTCGGGCCTCGATGCCGTCAACGAGCTGCTGCGCACGTTCGAGGTGCCGGTGGTGTTCATCACTGCCTACCCGGAGCGCTTCCTCACCGGCGAGCGCCCCGAGCCGGCGTTCCTGATCTCGAAACCGTTCCAGCCCGCGATGGTATCGGCGGTGGCGAGCCAGGCGCTGTTCTTCCAGCGCAACTCGCGCAACCGCACGCCGAAGGCGCCGGCGGCGTAAGGCAAGCGCCGTTCGTGGAATGATTTAGTCCGGCGTGCCGCAAGGCACGCCGGACTTTTTCGTGCCGTCTGCAGCGCTTGACGCGCGTCGGCTGCGCCGCTCATACCTCCTGCATGATCCTCATCGGAGACATGCCATGGACCAGCAACTGCTCGATCGTCTCGGCATCCGCGACCTCGTCGAGAACTGGGCGGTCT
This sequence comes from Bradyrhizobium sp. 62B, assembly GCF_030272265.2. NCBI lineage: Bacteria > Pseudomonadati > Pseudomonadota > Alphaproteobacteria > Hyphomicrobiales > Nitrobacteraceae > Bradyrhizobium > Bradyrhizobium sp. 62B. Next base: position 995,772 of record NZ_CP092841.2, read on the forward strand.
GGCGCGATGCCGGAGACTGGGAGCGGTTCGCCACGGTCTGGCACGAGGAGGGCTGGATGTCCGCCACCTGGTTTCAGGGGCCGGCGCGGGATTTCATGCGGGTCAGCCAGGAGGGGTTCGCCAAGGGGGTGCGTATCCTGCATTTCCTCGGCGGCACCAGCATCGACCTTGCCGGCGAGCGGGCCATCGCCCAGACCAAGATGACGATCTCGCAGCGCGCTCCTGTGCATGACGTGCTGTGCGACGTCGTCTGCACCGGGCGGTTCTACGATTTCCTGGAGAAGCGGCAGGACCCATCAGGAGTTGGGAGATGGGGGATCGTGCGCCGCCAGCCTATTTATGAGAAGGATCGGATCGACCCGGTCGACCCCGCGGCATCCCTTCGTCTCGACCAGACGGCGCTCGCCGCGCTGCCCGAAGGCTATCGCCACCTCGCCTACATGCAGGAGCTGATCGGCTACAAGGTCAAGCGCGACATGCCGGGCCTGACCGGGCCCGAGGTCGAGAAGCTCTATGGCGAGGGGCGGGACTGGCTCGCGGGCAGCGCGAAATAAGTCGGGCCCAAATAACTTGACCCAAGTGCCCTCCAGACAAAAGTAAGGCGCGACTGGCATCACCACAGTCGCGCCCTACGTCGCCGGCTTATGGGGCAGGGGGGAATAGCCGGCTGCAGAGACGACTCCTGTCCGCGGGAGTCGTTCCAGGCCTTGCGAAATATTTTGCGCACCCTGCTGCATTTTTCGCACACGGTTAAGTGATCGTAATCACTGAGAACCCCCGATCCTTTACTCGCGTTGTTCCCGCGATCGCCATGGGGCGAGGGACAGACAGTCATGTCACAGATTCATAAGGTATTTTTGGGCGCCGTCGCGGTTGCCGCAACCCTTTGCGCGGCGCAATTGGCCTCCGGCCACGATCTGGCCGACCGCTGGCAGGCGGTCGCCGATGTGCCCACCCAGGGCTCGAAATACGCCCCGAGCCAAAACGTCTCAGGTCAAAACGTCCCAAGCCATAACGTCAATCGCGCCGGCAAGGCCGACCGCCTCGCCGAGCTCAAGCCGGCCGCGGTTCCCACCCGCACCGTCTCGATGCGGCTGAACGATCTCGCCGACACCTCTGTGCTGCTGCGGGTCCCCGCGGTGATCGAGACCGGCAACGCCAAGCCGCCGACGCTGCTGCAGAACCAGAAGAAGGCGCGCAGCAGGCCGACGATCGCCTGCGAGCCGATGGTCAGCTCGCTGACCGAGGTCGCAAAGCTGCTTCAGCCCGGTCGCTGTGTAACCTGATCCGCCGCGCTGTCGGACAGATCGCCCTTCCGCCGGCAGGGCGATTTTCCGCGTCCACTTGATCCCCCGTCGCCTCGCGTTATATCCCGGGTTTCTTCCCTTTCATTTGACCGGGTAAACGCATGACGACGTCCGATACGGCTGTGCATACGCAGCCCTTCCAGGCCGAGGTTTCCGAGCTTCTGCACCTCATGGTGCACTCCGTCTATTCCGAGACCGATATCTTCCTGCGCGAGCTCGTCTCCAACGCCTCCGACGCCTGCGACAAGCTGCGCTACGAGGCAATCGCCAGCCCGGCGCTGCTGGGCGAGGGCGACGCGCTCAAGATCCGCATCATTCCCAACAAGCAAGCCGCGACGCTCACGATCGCCGACAATGGCATCGGTATGGAGCGGCAGGAGCTGATCGATCATCTCGGCACCATCGCCCGCTCCGGCACCAAGGCATTCGTGTCGAAACTGAAGGAGGCCAAGGACGGCCTCGGCCTGATCGGCCAGTTCGGCGTCGGCTTCTATTCCGCCTTCATGGTCGCCGAGAAGATCGTCGTGGTCAGCCGGCGCGCCGGCGAGAGCGACGTCTGGACCTGGACGTCCTCCGGCGGCTCCGGCTTCGAGATCGCCCGTGCCAGTGAGGAAGAAGCGGCACGCGTGACCCGCGGTACCGAGATCGTCCTGCACCTGAAGGACGATGCCAAGAAATATCTCGAGCCCTACGAGATCGAGCGCATCGTCCACGCCTATTCCGACAACATCCTGTTTCCCATCGAACTCGTGCCGGAAGAAGGCGATCCGCGCCAGATCAATTCGGCGAGCGCGTTGTGGCAACGCTCGAAATCCGAGCTGACGGCGGAGGACTACAAGAAGGCCTATCAGCAGATCGCGTCCGCCTTCGACGATCCCGCGATGACGCTGCATTACCGTGCCGAGGGCCGCTACTCCTACGCCGTGCTGCTGTTTGCGCCCTCGACCAAGCCGTTCGACCTGTTCGAGCCGAACCGCAAGGGCCGGGTGAAGCTTTACGTCCGCCGGGTCTTCATCACCGATGATGCGGATCTGCTGCCGGGCTATCTGCGCTTCATCCGCGGCGTCGTCGACAGCGAGGATCTCCCGCTCAACATCTCCCGCGAGATGCTCCAGAACAATCCGCAGCTCGCGCAGATCCGCAAGGCGGTGGCGACCCGCGTCGTGTCGGAGCTCGAAAGCCTCGCCGAGAAGGATCCGGACAATTTTGCCAAGATCTGGGACGCGTTCGGCGCGGTGCTCAAGGAGGGCATTTACGAGGATTTCGAACGGCGCGAAAAGCTGCTGGCGCTGTCCCGCTTCACCACGACGTCGGGCGAGAAGCGGTCGCTGAAGCAGGTCATCGCCGATTTCAAGCCGAACCAGACCGAGATCTACTATCTCGTCGGCGACAGCATCGAGCGGCTGAAGTCCAATCCGCGGCTCGAGGCGGCAACCGCGCGCGGCATCGAGGTGCTGCTGCTGTCCGATCCCGTCGACGCCTTCTGGACCTCCATGCCGTCGGAGTTCGAGGGCAAGCCGCTGAAGTCGCTGAGCCAGGGCGATCTCAACCTCGACCTGATCCCGCGCGTCGATGAGGCGGACGAGGCGAAGAAGGAGGAGCCGGCCGCGGACGAGGCCGCCACCATCGCCGTGATCAAGGCCTCGCTCGGCGAGCGCGTCGGCGACGTCAAGGCCTCGACGCGCCTCACCAGCTCGGCCTCCTGCCTCGTCGCCGACAGCCAGGGCCCGAGCCGCGAGCTCGAGCGCATCCTGTCGCAGCAAAACCGGGGCATGCGCACCAAGCCGATCCTCGAGATCAATCTGCGCCATCCGCTGGTGACTGCGCTCACCAAGGCGCAAGCCGGCTCGAATGTGGTCGACGATCTCAGCCTGCTCCTGCTCGAACAGGCGCAGATACTGGACGGCGAATTGCCGGAGGACCCGGCGGCGTTTGCCGCGCGGCTGAACCGGCTGGTGTTGCAGGGGCTCGGCGCATAGCACCGCAGGTGCTAGCGCTCACCTTGCCGTCATCTGCCCCTAGGAACAGTCGCCGCCGGCCTCGTGTTATGCCATAGCAGGCCGTCGGCATCAGACCCGCCGACGCCGTCGATTCGAGGATTAAGTCCATGCGCCTGTCGATCTTGACGCTCACTGCGATTGCCGCGCTGTTCGTCGCGGCCGATGCCAGCGCCCAGACCTATGATCCGCGCTACCCGGTGTGCATGCACGTCTACACGCCGGGCGGCGGCTTCGGCGGTGGCGGCGGCGACTATTTCGACTGCTCCTTCACCTCGCTGCCGCAGTGCCGTGCGACCGCCTCGGGCCGCTCGGCCAGCTGCGACCTCAACCCCTATTACGCCTTCGACCAGCCGCCGCCGCGCAAGCGCCACAAGAAGGTCCAGTAACAATCCCGATGCAGCGTCCAGGAATATCGTTCATGCGTCTCTCGTTCGGCTTGATCATGACCGCCGGCGCGCTGCTCGCGGCCGCGCCGTCTCACGCGCAGACCTTTGATCCGCGTTACCCCGTTTGCATGCACGTCTATTCAGGTGCGAACGGGGGAGGTGGGGAATGGTACGATTGCTCCTTCACCTCAATTCCACAGTGCCGCGCCACCGCTTTCGGCCGCTCCGCGATCTGCGATCTCAATCCGTATTATCCGGTCGAGGCGCCAGCATCACATCTTCCCCGCAAGCCGCGCGGCCGCTAGCCTCCCCGCTCTCGTCGCCTGCAACGTTGCGCCAAGTCAACGCGCGCAATGCGTTTCTGGGCATCCTCATCGCGTAGCCCGACGTCAGGAGTCCGGCATCATGCCGGCCCTATCGGATCGGGCGCATGAAGCGAGGAGATTTCCATGAACTGGTGCACCCTCAAGGCGCTCATCGGCTCGACCCTTGTCATGATCGCCTTCCAGCCGGCCCGCGCGGACGTGCTCGCGCGTTACGAATGCAGCATAGCCGGCTTCTTCACCCAGGAGCCGATTGGCGACCGGGCCGATCACAATCTGGTTGCGCAGGACTATGTCTGCGTCGGCGTCGAGGGAATCTTCAAAGGCGCAGTTTATTCCGCGTCGAATGTCGTCGAGTGGGACGGTCCCAAGGCAACGATGCTGATCGGTAGCGGGGTCCACCGCATTCCCGGCGGACGCCTCATCACGCAGCTCACCGAAGGTTCCGCCCAGGCCGTGATGAAGGACGGCAAGCCCGTCGGGGTCGCATCCTCGGGCAAGGGACTCGTCAAGTTCGCATCCGGTCCATTTGCCGGGCTGAACGGTAAGACGGTTCAGTTCGTCACGAAGCCCATCAATCCGATCCGGTTCGATCTCGAATTCACGGCGGATTGAGGCGGCGCGAAACTCTGCCATCGCAGCTGGTCGGTGCTCGGGGAACGGCTACTCCTTCCTGATCCCCGACAACTCCACCACCTTGCGCCAGCGGTCGGTTTCGGCCGTCTGCATGCCGCCGAATTCACTGGCGTTGCCGTGGAGCGGGATGGCGCCGAGCTCGGCGATGCGGGCCTTGATACCGGGATCGGACAGCGCAGCGTCGATCTCGCGATTGAGCAGGTCGACGATCTCGCGCGGCGTGTCGCGCGGGGCGCCGACGCCGTAGAACGAGCTCGTCTCAAAGCCGGGCAGGGTGTCGGCGATCGAAGGAATGTCGGGCAGGATCTCCGAGCGCTCGCGCGTGGTGACGCCGAGCGCGCGCAGCTTGCCGGCGCGCACCAGCTCGAAGGACGAGGTGACGTTGTCGAACATGCCCTGGATCTGCCCGCTCATCACGTCGGTCAAGCCCGGTGCCGAGCCACGATAGGGGACGTGGGTGAACTCAACGCCGGCCATCGACTTGAACAATTCGCCCGAGAGGTGCAGCGAGGTGCCGATGCCCGAGGAGGCAACCGATATCTTGCCGGGATTGGCCTTGGCGTAGGCGATGAAGTCGGCGACGGTTTTCACCGGCAGGTCGTTGTTGACGACCAGAACCATCGGAATTCGTGCGACGCCGGCGACCGGTGCGATGCTCTTGGCGAAATCATATGGCAGCGCCGGATCGAACGAGGCATTGATCGCATTGGCGGTCGAGGTCAGCAGCAGCGTGTAGCCGTCGGGGGCTGAGGTGATGACCGCCTGCGTCCCGATATTGCTGCCGGCGCCCGGCTTGTTCTCGACGACGAAGGTCTGGCCGAGCCGGTCGGACAGCCGCTGGCAGAGCAGCCGCGACAGCAGGTCGGTTGCGCCGCCCGGCGCATAAGGCACCACCCATTTCACGCTGTGCGAGGGATAGGAGGGATTGCCGAGTGCAAAAGCGCGCGGCGCGGCGAGCGCAGCCGCGGCGCAGGCCGCGGTCTGAATGAAATGTCGTCGGGTAATCATGGCGGTCTCCGCTTCACTTCGTCCCGCCTGCGGGGCGGGGGGCACGCGCAGCGCGCCTGACAATTGGAATTGCTATCGCAAGAATTGCGCTGCGGCGCACGCCGATCCCATGGGCTTGGTAAAGGATCACTAGAGTTAATCGCGCACTAACGGAGTTTTACCTTGTCCCTTAACACCTGGGCAAAGCGCGCGGGTTAGATTGCCGGACATCAGCGGACGGCCCGAAGAGTGAACAATATGACCACCGGTGTCATCGAGCAGCCGAAAGTCGCGCGCGCGCCGTCGGCTTCAAAGATCTGGTTGAAGGCCATCGAGCTCACCGCGCGGATCGAGACCCTGCCAGGCCGTCTGTTCGCCGACGTCGTCGACGATTGGGCGCAGCGCCAGCCCGACCGCGTCGCGCTGCTGATGGATGACGCAAGTCTCGACTATTCAGGCCTGTCGAAGCGCATCAACCGCTATGCGCGCTGGGCGCGCTCGGCCGGTGTGGCCAAGGGCGACACCGTCGCGCTGATCATGCCGAACGGCATCGACTACGTCGCGGCATGGCTCGGCATCAGTCGGGTCGGCGGTGTGGTCGCGCTCCTCAACACCAGGCTGGTCGGGCTCTCGCTCGCGCATTGCATCGACGTCGCCAAGCCTTCGCATATCATCGTGGCCCATCAACTGACGGAGATGTTGGATGGCGCAGCGCCGCATCTGAAAACGCAGGCCAAGGTCTGGACGCATGGCGATGCCCGCGGCGAGCGTGCCATCGATGTCGCGCTGGCAGCGCTGGACGATGCTCCCCTTTCGCCGGAGGAGCATGGCGAGGTCACCATCAACGACCGTGCGCTGCTGATCTACACCTCCGGCACCACGGGCCTGCCGAAGGCCGCCAGCATCAGCCACCGCCGTATCCTCAATTGGGGCTTTTGGTTCGCCGGTCTCACCGGCGCGGGCCCGCAGGACCGGCTCTATGATTGCCTGCCCTTGTTCCATTCGGTCGGCGGCATCGTCGCGCCCTGCAGCATGCTCGCGGCCGGCGGCTCGGTGGCGATCGCCGAGAAATTCTCGGCCTCCCATTTCTGGTCCGACATCGTCCGGCACGACTGCACGCTGTTTCAATATATCGGCGAACTCTGCCGCTACCTGCTGAAGGCTGCGCCGTCGGAATACGAGAACCGCCATCGTCTCCGCCTCGTCTGCGGCAACGGCCTGCGCGGCGACATCTGGGAAGACTTCCAGGATCGTTTCGCCATTCCCCGTATCCTGGAATTCTATGCGGCGACGGAAGGCAATTTCTCGCTGTTCAACGTCGAGGGACAACCGGGCGCGATTGGCCGCATCCCGCCGCTGCTCGCACATCGCTTCCCGGCCAATCTCGTCAAGCTCGATCCTGATAGCGGCGTGCCGCTGCGCAACGACGAGGGATTTTGCCTCGCCTGCGCCCGCGGCGAGGCCGGCGAAGCCATCGGCCGCATCGGCACCGCCGATGAAGGCGGCGGCCGCTTCGAGGGCTATACCGATGCTGGCGAAACCGAGAAGAAGATCCTTCGAAATGTCTTTGCCAAGGGCGATGCCTGGTTTCGCACCGGCGATTTGATGCGGATCGACGACAAGGGGGTCTTCCATTTCGTCGATCGTATCGGCGACACGTTCCGCTGGAAGGGCGAGAATGTCGCGACCTCCGAGGTGAGCGACGCGATGCGCGATTTCACCGGCGTGGTCGACGCCACCACCTATGGCGTCGGCATCCCAGGTGCCGACGGCCGTGCCGGCATGAGCGCGATCGTCGTCAACGAGGGTTTTGACATTGCGGCATTGCCCGCGCATCTCGCGCAGCGCCTGCCGGCCTATGCACATCCCGTCTTCATCCGCATTTCGCGCGAGCTCGATGCGACGGAGACGTTCAAGCAGAGGAAGGGTGACCTGTCGCGGGAAGGCTTCGATCCCGCCGCGATCTCCGATCCGCTGTTCATGGTCGACCCGAGATCCGGAGCCTACGTCCCGCTGGACGCCGAGGCTTATGCACGAATCCTGGACGGCTCCATCAGGCTCTAAACCCGGCAAAATCCGCAGATAGGTCCAATTTTATCTGAATTGTCCAAGAAGCCATTTACTTCTCTCGGGTAAACAAGCCGCCATGGGGAGGCGGCCAGCAAGAGCCGCCGCAACACCAACGAATAACAAAGCGAGCCAGCCATGTCGGTAAGGTCTAAGGTCATCGAGGCGATCCAGCAGATCGCCAAGGAGCAGAACGTCACGCTTCCCGCACTTTCGGACGATCTGTCGCTGCACGAGACGGGCTTCGACTCGCTCGCCTTCGCCATTCTGGTCGCGCGTCTCGAGGACGACACCGGCGTCGACCCCTTCACCATCTCCGAGGACGCAGCATTCCCCGCCACCGTGGGCGATTTCGTGCGGGCCTACGAAAATGTCCCCGCGTGAGATCTTTGCACTCCGCGACCATCTCGGCGCGGAGCTGAAAGGACGCTCGATCTCCGACGCGCATCATGTCGTGTCGCTGACCGACATCCTGGCGCAGACGGTCCTTGGTGGCCGCCTGCATGAATTGTCGGGCCGCTCCGTGCTGCTCAAATTGTCCGACCAGCTCCGGTCGGGCCTCGCCATGATCGAGCTCGACGGCATCGCGCGCCGCATGCTGCTGTGCCCGCCCGATCTCAACCCTGATCATCTCGACGCGCTGATCGCGGATGCCGGGATCGATGCCGTCGTCACCGACGGGCCCGATCGCTGGGCCAATTCGGGCGTTGCGCTCGTCGTGACCGCGCAATTGCCGCTCGAAACCACCGCGCCGGCCAAGACCGAACGCGCCACGGAATGGCTGATGCTGACCTCGGGCACCTCGGGCGTGCCGAAAATCGTCGGCCATACGCTGGAAGCGCTGACCGGTGCCATCGTCGCCGAAGGCCCCGCGCGCGGACCTGCGCCGGTCTGGGCGACGTTCTACGACATCCGCCGCTATGGCGGCCTGCAGATCTTCCTTCGCGCAATCCTCTCCGGCGGCTCGATGGTGTTGTCGGACCCGCATGAGGTGCTCGGCGATCACGTCGCGCGGCTGAAGGCGCGAGGTGTTTCGCACATCTCCGGCACGCCGTCGCACTGGCGCAAGCTCTTGATGAGCGGTTCGGCCGCGCAATTTACCCCGGCTTACGTCCGCCTCTCCGGTGAAATCGCCGACCAGGCGGTGCTCGACGGATTGAAGGCGGCATTCCCCAATTCCTCCGTCGGTCATGCCTATGCCTCGACCGAAGCCGGCGTCGGTTTCGCCGTCAATGACGGGCTGGAGGGCTTTCCGGCCGACTATCTCGGCAATCGCAACGGCGTCGAGATGAAGGTGGTCGACGGCTCGCTCCGGATCCGTTCGACGCGTACCGCGCATGCCTATGTCGGCCGCAGCGCCGCGGCGCTCACCGATGACGACGGTTTCGTCGACAGCGGCGACATTGTCGAGCTGCGCGGTGACCGCTACTATTTCGTCGGCCGCCGCGGCGGCATCATCAATATCGGCGGATTGAAAGTCCACCCCGAAGAGATCGAGGCGGTGATCAACCGCCATCCCGACGTGCGGATGTCGCGCGCCAAGTCGCGCAAGAGCCCGATCACCGGCGGCATCGTGGTTGCCGACGTGATCCTCACCGAGGGCACTGATCCGGCGCGCGCGAAAGAGATCCGAGACCAGATCCTGGCGCAGTGCCGCACACAGCTCGCGTCGCACAAGGTGCCGGCGGTGATCCGCTTCGTCGAGGCGCTCGACGTCACTCCGGCCGGAAAACTGGCGCGAACCGATGCATAATGTCCTCGTCACCGGCGGCAGCCGCGGCATCGGTCTTGCGATCGGCAAGCGCCTCGTTGATGCCGGCTACAACGTGATCGCGGCGGCGCGGCGCGAAAGCGACGAGCTCAAGGCGGCGATCGCCGAATCCGGCGGACGGCTGCATTTCCGCGCCTGCGACCTCGCGGTGATCGACGCGATCCCGGCTTTCGCAAAGCTCGTGCGCGACGAGTTCGGCCCGGTCTACGGCCTCGTCAACAATGCCGGCCTCGGCACCGAAGGCCTGCTCGCCACCATGCATAATTCCGCGATCGAGGCGCTGGTGCAGCTCAACGTGCTGTCGCCGATCATCCTCACCAAATATGTGGCGCGGCAGATGATGGCGGACGGCACCGGGCGCATCATCAACATCTCCTCGATCATTGCGACGACCGGCTATAACGGCCTGTCCGTCTATGGTGCGACCAAGGCGGCTGCCACCGGCTTCACCCGCTCGCTGGCCCGCGAGGTCGGCAAGGTCGGCATCACCGTCAATGCGATCGCGCCGGGCTTCATCGACACCGAGCTGACGCATAATCTGTCCGATGAGGCGCGCAAGCGCATTGCCGGCCGCAGCGCGCTGCGCCGCCTGCCGGAGACGGACGACGTCGCGCGCATGGTGGAATATCTGCTGGGGGAGGGCGGCCGCAACGTCACCGGCACCGTGTTCACCATCGACGCGGGGAATACGGCATAGGCGGAACTCGGCCGGCATCATTGTGTTGATCCGGCACAATGACATTCAGCCGGATTTGGTCGTAAGATGCCCCGCAATCGATTGGGTTACGTCAATCGATCTGCCCTAATCGACAGGGAGCAGTCCATGGCCATGCCCAACATGACCGCTTCAAATCAGAGCCGGACGGAGCCATCCCGCGCGAAGCCGGATTTGGATGAAGTCCACTGCCCGCCGATGACGCATCAGAATTCCGGCAGTCACGGCTATGAAATGTACCCGCAGCAATTCGTGCGCCTGGTCGGCTGCCATGACGCGTCGCTCGATACCTTGCGCAAGCGTCAGAACGAGAAGCTGCACTAGCCGTCACGACCGGTGCTTCGGCGAGTCCTTCGGGAGGTCAATCCGTTCGTTGGAAAATTCCGGCGGCCCTTCGGTGAGGCGGCGGATGCGGCGCTCGCGCTCGTCCGCCGGCAATGCGGGATCGAGCAGCGTCTCGATCTCGTGGACAGCGATCTCTTCGATCCTGGTGGCCTCCGAGGCGATCGGATGCGCCGAACCGGGCACCGGCGGCGCGATCTTCAGGCCCAGCTCGATCAGCTTGCAGATCGCCTCCGCACGGGTCAGGCGATAGGCTTCAGCCCAGGCATCGACGGCCTCCGTCAATCGTTCGGGCATTTTCACCGCGCTGATCGGGTCGACACCCGTGCGCCGGCGGACCGGAGAGGTGGAGTCCTTGTTGCCGAAGTCGGACACCTCGATCATCCCATGTAAGGCCGTGGAGCTGAGGGACGATAGCCGCAACTCCCGGACTGCCGTTTGATGCCGATCAAACGACCCGCTGCGGCAATGCAACGCGGCGGCATCTTGTTGTCCGGAGCCGTTTCGGCCAATGATTGAAGGGGCCGCCGGCCGGCGAACCCGGATCGATCCTGCCCCGTATTTGTTTTGCATTCCAACCATCCGGCGTCCCCGATGACCTCAGGCGAATCCTTCTACGGCGGCATTCCCGTTTTCCGCGGCTTCACCAGCCTGATGGACCCTGCGCTCTATGCGCCTCTGCCGGACGATTGGAGCATCGGCGTTGCCGATATCGTCGATTCCACAAAGGCGATCGCGGCGCAGCGCTACAAAGCGGTCAACATGGCCGGTGCGGCCGTGATCGCGGCCGTGACGAATGCCTTGGCGGGGCGCGAATTCCCCTTCGTGTTCGGCGGCGACGGCGCGAGCTTTGCGGTCGCGCCCGGCGATCTCGATGCGGCACGCGACGCGCTCGCCGCGACCGCCACCTGGGTGCGAGAGGATCTCGACCTGAGGATGCGCGTCGCGCTGGTGCCGGTGAGCGCCATTCGCGCGCACGGCCTCGACGTGCGCGTCGCGCGCTTCGGTCCGTCGGCGAACCTGTCCTATGCGATGTTCTCCGGCGGCGGGCTCGCCTTTGCCGACGCCGCGATGAAGCGCGGCGAGTTCGCGGTCGCCGAGGCGCCGGCGGGCACGCAGCCCGACCTGTCCGGCCTGTCCTGCCGCTTCGAGATGATGCCGGCCTCGCGCGGGCTGATCCTGTCGATCCTGGTGATGCCGGCGCGCGGCGCCGAGCCGCATGCCTTCCGCAAGGTGATCGAGGACATCATCCATCTCGTCGAGCGCAGCCCGGACGGCGCCCGTCCGGTGCCGCCGCAGGGACCGCCGCTGAAATGGCCGCCGCAGGGCCTGGAATACGAAGCCCGCACCAGGCGCGGTGGCCCGCTGCTTGCGCGCAGGGCGAGCGTGCTGGCCTACACGCTGTTTGTCTATCTGATCATGCGCTTCGACCTCAAGGTCGGCGGCTTCGTGCCCAACCTCTACCGGCGTCAGGTCGTCGAGAACTCGGACTTCAGGAAGTATGACGACGGCCTGCGCATGATCCTCGACTGCACCCCGCAGCTCGAGCGCGCGCTGAGCGATCGCCTCGCGGCCGCCGCGCGCGAAGGCGTCGTGCGCTACGGCCTCCATCAGCAGGACGCCGCCATGATGACCTGCTTCACACCGTCGGCGCTGCGCAGCGACCATGTGCACTTCATCGACGGCGCGCGGGGCGGCTATGCCTCGGCCGCGACGGCGCTAAAGGCGATGCCGGCGTGAGGGATCTCGTGTCCCGGACGCGCTGCGGCACGCAGTGACGCTGCGCAGAGCCGGTACCCAGAGCGCGATAGGCCCCGGCTCTGCAGCGCATCACTACGTGCAGCGCTGCGTCCGGAGCACGAGAGCTCGTAGACCCGCTACCGCCCCGCGCGCGTCCAGGTCTCGCCGCCGCAGAGCGCGCCGACGCAGCCTTCGACCCGCAGCGAATCCGCTCCCGTCACGGTGACGCTGCTGGCATAGGTGCTGCCGTCGTCGGCATTGTAGATCTGGCCCGACCATTTGTTCGGACCGGAGGGCGGCATGCTGCTGAACAGCGGCAGACCGATCATCGGGCGCTTGGCGAGCGAGGGATTGGGATTCTTGCTGTCGGTGGCGGGCTGGCCGGTCGCGGTGTCGTAGGGCTCGCGCAGCCAGGCGACGACGCCGCAGATGCCGCCGCCGCATTTGGTGATCTTGACGCGCGCATCGCCCGCCTGGGTCAGCCATGTCCCGTCGACGTTCTGCGCATGAGCGGCGGACGCGCCAAGCAGCGCAACGAGGAGGACGATGAGAGCGGCGAATCTGGAAGTCATGGAAGAGGCCTCGAAAATGGAGCGCCTCCATAGCAGGCCGGCGCGATAGTGCAACGCTGGCCGGAATCACATTCCTGCGTTTATCGATGTGCGTTTACACACCTGCGCTCATTTGCCCCAGCGCACAAATGCGACCGAGGCCGCAGTCGCCAGACCGAACACGACCATGGCGCCGCCGACCAGCGCGAACAAGGTCCAGGCCGGCGCCTGCGCCATCATGAGGCCGATGCCGCCGATCGCGACGATCAAAAGTCGCGCGGTGGACGCCAGCACAGGTCCGCCGACGCGCGCCGCGCCTTGGGATGAGAAATAGAGCGACACGCCGATGCCGAAGAACACGAAGGCCGGGCCGGCCCAATGGAAATAGCTGTGCGCCGCGGCGGTGACGCCGGGATCCCGGGTGAAGAGCGCAACCCACAGCGCGGGATCGAGCGCGATGACGAGCCCGATCAGGCCGACCGTGAGTCCCGAGGCCGCAGCTGCGGTCCAGGCGACACGCCGCGCCCGCTTCACATGTCCGGCGCCCATCGCCATGCCGACCATTGGCACCGAGGCGATGCCGAAGGCGAAGGTGATCGGGATCAGCAGGAATTCCAGCCGCGAGCCGATGCCGTAGCCGGCCAGCATCTCAGTGCCGAAGGTCGCCAGGATCTTGGTGAAGATCAAGATCGTGAGCACGGTCTGGAGCGGTGACAGGCAGGCCACCGCGCCGACCTTGAGGATGTCCAGAAACATCGCGCGCTCGAATTGGAAGGCGCGGACGTCGAGGTGCAGCCGGCTGCGGCCGGACAAGAGATACCAGAGGAAGAAGATCGCGGCGCAGCTGAACGCGATCAACTGGCCGCTTGCGACGCCCGGCATACCGAATTGCGGCACGCCGAACAGGCCGAGCCCCAGCGTGCCGCCGAGTGCGATCTGCAGCACGCCCGCCGCGATCAGCGTCATCGAGGGCAGGCGCATGTCGCCGGTGCCGCGGATCACCGAGGCAAGCGTATTGACGAGCCAGATCGCGACCGCGCCGGAGAACAGCACCTGCGAGTAGCCGCTGGCTTCCTCCAGCACGCGGTCGCGTCCGCCGAGCAGGGTGAAGAACGAGTGGCCTAAGACCAGCATCATCACCGTGAAGAACAGTCCGCCGCAAAGGCCGATGATGGCGGCATGCAGCGCCAGCGTCGCGGCGCGGTCCCGATCGCCGGCGCCGAGCGCGCGGCTGATCGCGGATGATACGCCGCCGCCCATCGCACCCGCGCTCATCATCTGCGTCAGCATCGCGAACGGAAACACCAGCGCGATCGCGGCGAGCGGGATGGTGCCGAGCCGGCCGATATAGGAGGTCTCGGCGATCGCGACCAGCGTGCTGCCGACCATCGCGATCATGTTGGGAATCGCGAGCCGCAGCAGCGTCGGCAGGATCGGCGCGGTCAGCAGGCTGGCGATGGGGGAGGCGACCGGCGCGAGCGGCGGGACGGCATCTACGGGGGCGTCGATCGTCATGTTCACCGCGCGGAATATCAAATGATGATCGACATATTATAGGGCGCAAGGCCCCCGGCCAGCCCTCGCTCACGCAGGGCTCACCAGGGCAGGCCGCATAGGTCGATGGTGCCCAGCGTCGGCGCGCGGACGATGTGGAACACGTAGGGCGCCATATGGTCGAAGCGGATCCGCCCCTCCGGCTGTTCGCAATAGACCTCGCCCTTGAAGGGCAGCCAGCTCCGGGTCTCGTAGAACGAGAAATTGTGGGGTTCGCAGAACAGCAGTGCGAAGCGCGCGGCCTCGTTGGCTCTGATGGTGTGAACCGCCGCGTCGATCGCCACGGTCGCATAGCCGCGGCCGCGCTGGTCCTGGCGCGTGCAGACCCCGCCGATACCGCCGATATGGACCTTCTGCCCATTCCACGTGACGGTGCGGAAGTAGATGCCGACATGGCAGACGAGGCCGTCCTCGGGCGTCTCGATCAGCACGCGCAGATCGGCATTGGCCCATTTGACGTGGGCCCAGGGCTTCTCAGCGACGAGGTCTGGTCCCCAGACCGCCTGATGCAGCGGCTCCGCAATCGGCCACGAGGCGTCGCCGTTCAAAATGTCGATCTCGATGCTCATGGCCTGGTTCTTCGGAGCTCCGCTTCGTGGCGCATTCGTTCTGTCATAAGCGGTTCAAAGGCAATGATATTTTTACGCCGTCCGTCTCGCCTGCGGCAGAACGTCTGCGCTTGCGTCGATTTGGTGCAATTCGGCCGGATGGGCCCATCACGTGTTTTCGCAAATTGGCGGTATTTAACGGCCGCGGAACCTTCTATAAGACTCCCCGTTAAGCCAGTTCCCCATCAGTCGCGGACAAGAACCATGACCTTTACGCTGCCCCCACTCCCTTACGCCTATGACGCCCTTGGCCAGTTCATGTCGAAGGAGACGCTGGAATTCCACCATGACAAGCATCATCAGGCCTACGTCACCAACGGCAACAACGCGCTCAAGGGGACCGAATGGGAAGGCAAGTCCCTTGAGGAGATCGTCAAGGGCTCGTTCGGCAAGAACCCCGCGGTGTTCAACAATGCCGGCCAGCACTACAATCACATCCACTTCTGGAGCTGGATGAAGCCCAATGGCGGCGGCACCAAGCTGCCCGGCAAGCTCGAGAAGAAGATCAACGAGGACCTCGGCGGCTTCGAGAAGTTCAAGACCGACTTCCAGGCGGCCGGCGTCGGCCAGTTCGGCTCCGGCTGGTGCTGGCTCCAGGTCAAGAACGGCAAGCTCGAAATCTCCAAGACCCCGAACGGCGAGAATCCGCTGGTGCACGGCGCCACGCCCATCCTCGGCTGCGACGTCTGGGAGCACTCCTACTACATCGACTACCGCAACCGCCGCCCGGATTATCTCAAGGCGTTCGTCGAGAACCTCGTGAACTGGGAATACGTCGAGTCCCTGTTCGACAAGGCGTAAGCGTCAGTCCGGGCGCGCGAAGCGCGAGCCCGGAATAACAGAAAGAGGCGGTCGCTCGCGCGGCCGCCTTTTTGCTGTGCGGAATTGCCCTGCGCGGTGCGCGCACGGGTCTGTCATCACACCGTTTGCATCGCTTCGGTGGCGCGCTTAATCAGGACGGGCATCACCCTCGAGCCACCGAGCCCGTTGTCAGAACCTTTCCCGAAAACCCCCGCGCCGGCCGAGGACGCGGAGTCCGAGCCGCGGCCGGGCCGTGTGCGCAAGCCGATCGGCTGGTCGACCATCATCATCGCGGCACTGGTCGCGGTGAGCGCGGCGCTGGTCTGGCGGCGTGACGGCACCGACGGCGTTCTCGACATCCTGACCCACGACCTGTCGCTGTTCTCGGGCATCCTGCCGCGCGTGCTCGCCGGCTGCCTGCTCGGCGCCTTCATCTCGGAAATCCTGCCGCACGAAAAAGTCTCGCGCTCGCTCGGGCCGAAATCCGGCTTGATGGGGCTTCTGATCGGTACCGCCTTCGGCGCGATCCTGCCGGGTGGGCCCTTCACCGCCTATCCCGTAGCGAGCGCGCTGCTCGCGGTCGGCGCCGATTTTGGCGCCACCATCGCCATGGTCGTGAGCTGGACCCTGATCGGCTATGGCCGCGCGGTGGCCTGGGAAATCCCGATCATGGGTACCGATTTCACGCTGTGGCGGATCGTCATCTCGCTGCCACTGCCGGTGCTGGCCGGCGCGCTCGGGCGCTTCGTCTATGTCCGGCTCTATCCGAAGCGGACCGACCACGAGGACGCGGCATGAGCGCCGCGCTTCTGATCGACATCCTGCTGTGGGGCTCGGTGCTTGGCGTCGGGCTGATCGCCTTCCGCAGGGGACCGCCGGTGTTCAAGGCCTCGTTGCGCGAAGGCACGATGGACTTCATCAACATCGTGCCGCGGATCGCGCTGGGGGTGATCGGCTCCGGCTACATCGCCGCCATCATCCCGCAGGAGGTGATCACAGGCTGGCTCGGGCCGGACAGCGGCTGGCTCGGCGTTGCGACCGCCGTAGTCGCCGGCGCGGCGACGCCCGGCGGCCCCGTGGTCGGTTTCTCCATCGGCACCGTGGCGCTGAAGTCGGGCGGCGGGGTGCCGCAGGTTGTGGCCTATGTCGTCGCCTGGGCCCTGTTCGCCTTCCAGCGGGTGATCTTGTGGGAGATCCCGTTCATGCCGGCCCGGTTCGTCTGGTTCCGCTGTGCCGTCTCGGTGCCGTTCCCGTTCGTGGCGGCCGCCATCGCGATGGTGATCGGGAAGCCCTGAGGCGGCGTGGACAGGCGTAATGTTATAATATAACGTCTTGCCATGGTTCCCGCCGCGTCCCACGCCCATCATCACGACCATGCTCATGGCCATTCCCATGGTCATTCGCACGCCCACGGGCATTCACATGGGCACGACCACACCCACGCCCATGTCCACGATGCCGCCTCGCCGCATCCCGCCCAGCAGGCGCCCTGGTCGATCCTGCGCATGACCATGGCCGCGCGCCTCGCGGCGGCGCTTGCCGTCTGTGCCGTGCTCTGGGGCGTGGTTTTCCTGGCGATGAGGTGACCATGGCGGCACTGCACTTTCACAACGTGACGCTCGGCTATGACCGGCATCCGGCCGTGCACCACCTCAACGGCGAAGTCGCGCGAGGTGCGCTGGTCGCCGTGATCGGTCCGAATGGCGCGGGCAAGTCGACCTTGCTGCGCGGCATCGTCGGCATCCTCAAGCCGCTCGACGGCAGCATCCATCTCGGCGCGCTCGACAGCAGGGACATCGCTTATCTGCCGCAGAGCGCGGAGATCGACCGCAGCTTCCCGATCTCGGTGTTCGACTTCGTGGCGACCGGCCTGTGGCGCGCCACCGGCCTGTTCGGCGGCATCGGCAAGGCCGCGCGCGAAAAGGTTCTGCGCGCGATCGCCTCCGTCGGCCTCAATGGCTTCGAGAACCGTCCGATCGGCACGCTCTCGGGCGGCCAGATGCAGCGCGTGCTGTTCGCGCGCGTGCTGCTCCAGGACGCGAGCCTGATCGTGCTGGACGAGCCATTCAACGCCATCGACAGCAAGACCACCGCCGACCTGCTTGCGCTGGTCAAGCAATGGCACGGCGAGGGCCGCACCGTGCTCGCGGCGCTCCACGACATGGAAATGGTGCGCAATCATTTCAGCGAGACGCTGGTGCTGGCGCGTGGCCCGGTGGCGTGGGGGCCGACGGCGGAGGTGCTGACGCCGGAGAACCTGCTGGTCGCGATGCGGATGTGCGAAGCTTTTGACGACAGCGCGGCGGCCTGCGCCGCTGACGATACCCGTTCGCGGGCGGCTTGAGATCAGATGCTCTATGACGCGCTGATCGGCCCGTTCACCGAATTCGAGTTCATGCGGCGGGCGCTCGCCGCCGTGATCGCGCTGGCGCTGGCCGGCGCGCCGATCGGCGTGTTCCTGATGCTGCGGCGGATGAGCCTCGTCGGCGACGCCATGGCGCATGCGATCCTGCCAGGCGCCGCCATCGGCTTCCTGCTCTCAGGCCTCAATCTGTTCGCGATGACGGCCGGCGGCCTGGTCGCAGGCTTTGCCGTTGCGATCCTCGCCGGCGTGGTCGCGCGCTCGACCGGGCTGAAGGAGGACGCGTCGCTCGCGACCTTTTATCTGGCCTCGCTGGCGCTCGGCGTGACCATCGTCTCGATCAAGGGCACCAATATCGACCTCTTGCACGTGCTGTTCGGCAACATCCTCGCGATGGACGACCAGACGCTGCTGGTGGTCGCTTTCAACGCCACCGTGACGGTGCTGGTACTTGCCGTGATCTATCGTCCCCTCGTGATCGAGAGCGTCGATCCCTTGTTCCTGCGCACGGTCAGCCGTGCCGGCGGGCCTGCGCACCTGGCCTTCCTGGCGCTCGTCGTCATCAACCTCGTCAACGGTTTCCAGGCGCTCGGCACACTGCTGGCGGTCGGCCTGATGATCCTGCCGGCGGGTATCGCGCGGTTCTGGTCGCGCGATCTCACCGCGATGATCTGCATCGCCGTGATCGCCGCCGCGGTCTCCGGCTATGCCGGGCTTGTGCTGTCGTTCCAGACCCGCGTGCCGTCGGGGCCTGCGGTCATTCTCGTCGCGACGGTGCTCTACATCGTCTCCGTGCTGTTCGGCCGCGTCGGCGGTATCGTCCGGCAATTGTTTCCCGGCCGGCATCTGGAAGCGTGACGATGCGGCCTTTCCTGCTTTGCATGCTCCTGCTGATCGCCTCGCCGCTTCAGGCGGCGGAGCGGCTGAACGTCGTCGCGAGCTTCTCGATCCTTGCCGATTTCGTCCGCAATGTCGGCGGCAACCGTATCAACCTGACCACGCTGGTCGGCGCCGACAGCGACGTCCATGTCTACACGCCGGCGCCCGCCGATGCGAAGCGGGTCGCGGAGGCGAGGCTCGTCATCGTCAACGGACTTGGGCTGGAGGGCTGGCTGCCGCGTCTCGTGCAGTCTTCCGGCAGCAAGGCGCAGGTCGTCACCGCCAGCTCCGGCATCGTGCCGCTGAAGCTCGGCTCGGCCGCCGATCCTCACGCCTGGCAGTCCGTCCCCAACGCCAGGGTCTACGTGACCGACATCGCCAACGCGTTGGCCGCCGCCGCCCCGGACGACGCTGATGTCTTCCGCGCTCAGGCCAAGGCCTATCTGGAAAAGCTCGAAACGCTCGACCGCGAGGTCCGCGAGGCCGTGGCCAAAATCCCAACCGAGCGCCGCAAGGTGATCTCCACCCATGACGCCTTCGGCTATTTTTCTGCCGAATACGGTATCCAGTTCGTCGCCCCCCTGGGCGTCTCCACGGAAACCGAGCCCAGCGCACGGGACATCGCGGCCATCATCGGCCAGATCAGGGCCCAGAAAATCCCCGCCGTCTTCCTGGAAAATATCAGCGACGACCGCCTGATCCGGCGGATCGCCGCGGAGACCGGGGCAAAAGTCGGCGGGACCCTGATTTCGGACGGTTTGACCGGCGAAAAGGGGGCCGCACCCACTTACATTGATATGGTCAGGCACAATATAAAGGCCCTGACCAGCGCGCTTGACCACTAGGGCAGGGGCCACCCCGCCTCGCGTCGCGCGAAAAGCCCGAAGTCGGAGTTCTTATGTCTGAAGCGACCTCCTCCAAAATTCCCGTGACCGTCCTGACCGGCTATCTCGGTGCCGGCAAGACCACGCTTTTGAACCGCATCCTGTCGGAAAACCACGGCAAGAAATACGCCGTCATCGTCAACGAATTCGGCGAAATCGGCATCGACAACGACCTCATCATCGGCGCCGATGAGGAAGTGTTCGAGATGAACAACGGCTGCATCTGCTGCACCGTGCGCGGCGACCTCGTCCGCATCATGGACGGCCTGATGAAGCGCAAGGGCAAGTTCGACGCCATCATCGTCGAGACCACCGGCCTTGCCGATCCCGCACCCGTCGCCCAGACCTTCTTCGTCGACGAGGACGTGCAGAAGAACGCGCGGCTCGATGCCGTCGTCACGGTCGCCGACGCCAAATGGCTGTCGGACCGTCTGAAGGATGCGCCCGAGGCCAAGAACCAGATCGCCTTTGCCGACGTCATCGTTCTGAACAAGACCGACCTCGTGAGCAAGGGCGAGCTTGCTGAGGTCGAGGCCCGGATCCGCGCCATCAACCCCTATGCGAAGCTGCATCGCACCGAGCGCTGCTCGGTGGCCTTGGCCGACGTGCTCGACCGCGGCGCGTTCGATCTCGACCGCATCCTCGACATCGAGCCTGATTTCCTTGAGGCCGACGATCACGACCATGATCACCATCATCACGGCCACGATCATCACCACCATGATCACGGCCACGGCCTGAAGCACTATCACGACGAGGACATGCAATCGCTGTCGCTCAAGACCGACAAGCCGCTCGATCCCAACGTGTTCATGCCCTGGCTGCAGAACCTGGTGCAGGTCGAGGGCGGCAAGATCCTGCGCTCAAAGGGCATCCTCGCCTTCCACGACGACGACGACCGCTACGTCTTCCAGGGCGTCCACATGATGCTGGAGGGTAACCACCAGCGGAAATGGAAGGACGGCGAGCCGCGCGAGAGCCGCCTCGTCTTCATCGGCCGCGAACTGCCGGAAAAGGCCATTCGCGAAGGCTTCGAGAGCTGCATCGTCTCGTGATGAAAGAGTTTACGCCGGCCCCGGATTCCGCCTCGATCGTCTCCGTCACCGATCGCGTCAAGCCTGTGACGCTCGGCATGGGCGTGACCTCCGTGCATTTCCTCAAGGATCGCGCCGCCTTCGTCGGCGGCGAGGAGAACGTCGCCTTCGTCGATGCCAATGGCGAGATCAGCAAGGTCGCCGTGCATGGCGGCGGCATTCTCTCGACCGCGAGCGACGGCAAGCGCATCATCATGGGTGGCGACGACGGCAAGGTCGTCTCGCTCGACGCCAAGGGCGAGGTGACGCTGCTCGCGACCGACCCGAAGCGGCGCTGGATCGACGCGGTGGCGCTCCATGCTGACGGCGCCTTCGCCTGGTCGGCCGGCAAGGTTGCGACCGTCAAGAGCGGCAAGAACGAGGAGAAATCGCTCGAGGTGCCCTCGACCGTCGGCGGTCTTGCCTTCGCGCCGAAAGGCCTGCGGCTCGCGATCGCGCATTACAACGGCGCGACGCTGTGGTTTCCGAACATGGAGGGCTCGGCCGAATTCCTGCCCTGGGCCGGTTCGCATCACGCCGTCACGTTCAGCCCGGACAACAAGTTCCTGGTCACGGCGATGCACGAGCCCGCGCTGCACGGCTGGCGGCTCGCCGACAACAGGCACATGCGCATGACCGGCTATCCCGGCCGAGTCCGCTCGATGTCCTGGAGCGCCGGCGGCAAGGGCCTCGCCACCTCGGGCGCCGACACCGTCATCATCTGGCCGTTCGGCAGCAAGGACGGCCCGATGGGCAAGGAGCCCGCGATGCTCGCGCCGCTGCAGGCGCGCGTTGCGGTGGTGGCCTGCCATCCCAAGAACGACATTCTGGCCTGCGGCTATAGCGACGGCACCGTGCTGATGGTGCGTCTGGAAGACGGTGCGGAGATCCTGGTTCGCCGCAACGGCACGCCGCCGGTGGCTGCAATCGCCTGGAACGCCAAGGGCACGCTGCTCGCGTTCGCGGACGAAAATGGGGATGGCGGCCTGCTGGAGCTTTAATCTGTCATGGTTCCAGCCGTATAGGGGACCATGCGGTTTCTCACGACCTTCCAGCTGGGCGATTTCGCCGACACGTTGATCAGCCTGACCACAGCCTTCGTGCTGGGCACGCTGATCGGCGCCGAGCGGCAATACCGCCAGCGCACCGCGGGCCTGCGCACCAACGTGCTGGTCGCCGTGGGAGCGGCCGCCTTCGTCGATCTCGCCATGCAGCTGGACAACGCCGACGGCGCAGTGCGGGTGATTGCCTATGTCGTCTCGGGCATCGGCTTCCTCGGTGCCGGCGTCATCATGAAGCAAGGCATGGACGTGCGCGGGCTCAACACCGCGGCGACGCTATGGGCCTCGGCCGCGGTCGGCTCCTGCGCCGGTGCCGACATGATCGCGCAGGCAGCCGCGCTGACCGTATTCGTCATCGCCGGCAACACGATGCTGCGTCCGCTGGTCAATGCCATCAATCGCATCCCGCTGAACGAGAAGGCCTTGGAGGCGACCTACTACTTCAAGCTCGCGGTCGCGGCCGATGCCTTGCCTGACATGCGCGACCGCCTCGTCGAGAAGCTCGAGGCCGCGAAATATCCGGTGGCGGGGATCGAGGTGGTCGAGATCGGCGAGGACATGCTGGAGATCGTCGCAAAGCTGGTCGCGAGCGCGGTCGATCCGAAGGAGCTGAATGCGCTGGCGACCGACCTGCAGCATCTGCCCGGTGTGCGCCATGCCACCTGGGAAGCCAGCACGACGGAATAAGCGCGTCGTTTTGGCGCGCAGACGGGCAGTTCCCGTCTTGCCGGGGATGGAACCCCGGTCGTGCCATTTCGTTGATTCCGCGGACAAACGCGGTGATCGACATGACCGGCAATGACAAGCGCAGACTGAAGCTCGACTTGATGATCGCCTGTTCGCTGTTCGCAGCGGGTGTCGTGGTCTCAGGCGTATCGATCGCGCAAATTCGCGCCGAGGGCCGGACGCAGCTGGCGCAGGCGACGCCACCGCTTCAGGGCACGCCGTCCGAGGATCAGAACAAACCGGCGGAAGCCAAGCCCGGCGGCGATCGCCCGACCACGCCGGCCCCTGAACCGGCACGCCCCGACCCGCAGACGCAGGGCGCGGCGGGCGCGGCCAAACCAGCACTGCCGCCGGCACCGGCCGAGAAGATCGCGCCGCCGATCGAGAAGAAGTAGGGCGCAACCGCAAGCTCTTCTGCTGCGATAGCAACCCTGCGCCGGCGTGGTGGTGAGCCGTTGCTCTGCTTCACTTGCGCCGGTATGATCCGGAGCGGAAACTGACCTGCACCCCACAGGATCACTCCATGCCGACCGCAAGCCTGGCGCCCCTCGATGAGACGATTTCGATCGCGGAGCTTACGCGCGATCCTTATCCGATCTACCGGCGGCTGCGACGCGAGGCGCCCGTGCTGCGAGTGAAATCCGTGGGCCGCACCTTCCTCACCAAGGCTGCCGACACCAAATATGTGAAGGACAACGCGGCGCTGTTCAGCTCCGACGATCCGAACACGCCGATGAAGCGGGCCTTCCTGGCCCATACCTTGATGCGCAAGGACCACGACGAGCACCGCAGCGAGCGGATGGCGATGATGCCGGCTCTGATGCCGAAGACGATCGAGGCCGTTTGGGCACCCCTCTATGCGAAACTGGCCGCCGTGTATCTCGACCGGTTGCCCCGCGGCGAGGTCGTCGACCTCTTCCCCACGCTCGCCGGCCCCATCGCAGCGCGGATTCTGGCCCATGCCATTGGCGTTCCGGACGCGAGCGACGAGGACATGCAACGATGGTCCCAGACCCTGATCGACGGCGCCGGCAATTTTGGCTGGACGCCAGGACCCTTCGAAGCAACCGACCTTGCCAATGCGGAGATGGATCGATGTATCCGTGGCAATTTCGAACGCGTTCGCACCGAACAGGATTCCTCCGCGCTGTCCTTCATGGTGAACGCAGCAAACCCGATTGCCGAGAGTCAGATGATTGCCAACGTCAAGATCGCTATCGGGGGTGGCATCAACGAGCCGCGTGACGCTCTGCTGACGATCATCTACGGCTTGCTGACTAACCCGGATCAGCTCGAAGCCGTCCGAGAAGGCGGCAAATGGCGATCCGCTTTCGAGGAAGGCGTACGATGGGTGGCGCCGATCCAGGCGAGTTCGCGTCTCGTCATGGAAGACACCGAGATTCGCGGCTGCTTCATCCCGAAGGGCGACACGGTGATGACGATACAGGCCTCAGCCAACCGGGACGAGGAGGTCTTCGAGGATGGCGAGCGCTACGACGCGTTGCGCGAACCCAATCCTCATCAAGCCTTCGGCAACGGCCCGCATCACTGCGCAGGCGCGCACCTTTCGCGGCGGACGGTTGGCGCCATCCTTCTGCCGATGTTGTTCGAGCGCTTCCCCCGTATGACCCTGCCTGATCCCGCGAGCGTCCGCTGGCACGGCTTCGGTTTCCGCGGCCCGCTCAATCTGCCGGTTCTCCTCCAGTAGGCTGGCGGGACGCAGGCCTTCGATGTCGAGCCCGTAAGCGCGGTCCGTGGCGGCGAAAAAATCGCGCCGCCGATCGAGAAGAAGTAGGCTTGCTGTCATTCCGCGGCGCGCGAAGCCCGAGCTACGGTGCGCAATTGCGCACCTGAGGATCCATTTCTCTACTGACTCTGCCGCCCGATGGATTCCGGGCTCGACGCTGCGCGTCGCCCCGGAATGACGGAGGAGAGAGCCTACCTCACCGCACCAAAACGTTCTTGAACTGCCACGGATCAGACGTGTCGATATCCTCCGGGAACAGGCCCGGGCGATCCGTCAGCGGCGTCCAGTCGGTGTAGAAACCCTTGACCGGGCCGAGATACGGCAGCTGGATTTCCAGCAGGCGATCGAAATCCATCTCGTCGGCTTCGACGATGCCCTCGTTCGGGTTTTCCAGCGCCCACACCATGCCGCCGAGCACGGCGGAGGTCACCTGCAGGCCGGTGGCGTTCTGATAGGGCGCGAGCGCGCGGGTCTCTTCGATGGAAAGCTGCGAGCCGTACCAATAGGCATTCTTGTCGTGGCCGAACAGCAGCACGCCGAGCTCGTCGATGCCGTCGACGATCTCGTTCTCGTCGAGGATGTGGTGCTTCTCCTGCATCTTGGCGGCGCGGCCGAACATCTCGTGCAGCGACAGCACGGCATCGTCGGCGGGATGATAGGCATAGTGGCAGGTCGGCCGATAGATTGCCGTGCCCGAGGCGTCACGCACCGTGAAGTAATCGGCGATCGAGATCGACTCGTTGTGGGTGACGAGGAAGCCATATTGCGCGCCGCGGGTCGGGCACCAGGTGCGCACGCGGGTGTTGGCACCGGGCTGCATCAGATAGATGGCAGCGCCGCAGCCGGCCTCGTGGGTCCGCGCATTCTCCGGCATCCATTTCTCATGGGTGCCCCAGCCGAGCTCGGACGGCTGCACGCCTTCCGAGAGAAAACCTTCCACCGACCAGGTGTTGACGAAGACATCGGGCTCTTTCGGCTTCTTCGAGCGCTGGGTGTCGCGCTCGGCGATGTGGATGCCCTTGATGCCGGCCTGCCGCATCAAATCCGCCCATTCGGCCTTGGTCTTCGGCTTGGGAGCATTGAGCTTCAGATCGGCAGCGACGTTGAGTAGCGCCTGCTTGACGAAAAACGAGACCATGCCGGGATTGGCGCCGCAGCAGGAGACGGCCGTGGTCGAGCCTTTGGGCCGTGCCTTCTTGGCGGCCAGCGTCACTTCGCGCAGCGCGTAGTTGGAGCGCGCTTCGGGACCCTTCGACGAATCGAAATAGAAGCCGAGCCAGGGCTCGTTGACGGTATCGATGTAGAGCGCGCCGAGCTCGTTGCAGAGCTCCATGATGTCGGTGGAGCCGGTGTCGACCGAGAGATTGACGCAAAAGCCCTGGCCGCCGCCTTCGGTGAGCAGCGGGGTCAGCAACTCGCGATAATTGTCCCTGGTCACGGCCTTCTGGATGAAGCGGACATTGTGCTTCTCGCAATGCGCCTTGCGGCCCTCGTCCTTGGGGTCGATCACGGTGACGCGCGACTTGTCGTAATCGAGATGCCGCTCGATCAGCGGCAGCGTGCCTTTGCCGATGGAGCCGAAGCCGACCATGACGATGGGACCGGTGATCTTCGCGTAGATCTGCGAGGGAAGGCTCATGGAACGGTTTCTCCGGAACGTGCTGGCTGGCAAAGGGTGGGTGGATCAGGCGCTGCGGCGCCTTTTCAAACGCTGCGGCGCTTTTTTAGACGCTGCGGCGCTTGGCGGTGACTTCGATCTCGACCTTCATCTCGGGCTTGGCGAGAGCGCTGACGACCAGCAAGGTCGCAGCCGGCCTGATGTCCCCGAGAACCTCGCCGCAGACGGCGAAGTGGGCGTCGATGTAGCTGGCGTCGGTGACGTAATAGGTCGCACGGACGATATCGGCCATCTCGAATCCGCCCTCCTTCAGGGCGCCTTCGATGGTCTTGAAGCAGTTACGTGACTGGCTCGTGACGTCTGATGGCATCGTCATCGTGCTGTAGTCATAGCCGGTGGTTCCCGCGACAAAGGCGAACTCGCCGTCGATCACGGCACGGCTGTAGCCGGCGGTCTTCTCGAATGGGGAGCCGGTGGAAATCAGGCGACGGGGCATGGTTTGGACCTCGACTGAAGGGCGTTTCGCGGGGTTAAAGGGCGTTTCTGGCGCCCGCGCAACCCCAAAGGAACGGGCGTGGCGCAGGCGCGCTTGGGCGTTGCCGCTCAGCGCGGTTCGGGGCGTCGCGAGGAAAGCGATGCTTTAGGCCGCGCGCGCCTGGACGGTGCGAACTACCCTCCGTTTGGCGAGGGCCGCGCCGGTCGGGACGATCATCCCTTCGGCGCCGTCGAGCGCGCCTTCCGCGAACTCGATCGCCAGCAGGCGCTCGCGCTCGAACGGGCCGGGCAGCGACAGCGCACCGGTGTTCTCGCCCGAGAAGCCGAAGCGGGCGTAATAGGGGGCATCGCCGAGCAGGATCACGGCGGCATGCCCGCGCGCCCGGGCGGCGGCCAGCGCTTGATGCATCAGCGCGGCGCCGATCCCGAGCTCGCGGCAGGCAGGGTCCACCGCCAGCGGTCCGAGGACCAGAGCGGGCCTGCCTCCGGCGCTGACGTGCCACAGCCGCACCGTTCCCACGAGCTTGCCTTCGCGCATCGCCGACAGGGCAAGGCCTGCGGCAGGTGCACGTCCGTCGCGCAGGCGCTGGCAGGTGCGGCCGTGGCGGTTCTCGCCAAAGCAGGCATCGAGCAGCGCTTCACGCATCGCAACGTCTCCAGCACGCTCGCTGCGGATCGCGAACGGAGCGGCTTTCGAGGTGGGGGCGGCTTGTGGCTTCCGAGGAGCAGTCATGGCGCGTCAGTCCCCGCTTGAACGGACGTGCCCGAAGGCGCGCCTGTGCAAGACGTCGTCAGATCGAAATGTCAGAAAGGAGCCGGCAAGCCGGCTCCCGGGTTCGTCAGGCCTCTTGAAAAGAGAGGCGGATCAGATGTGATACGTCTTCAGCGGCGGGATGCCGTTGAACGCCACCGACGAGTAGGTCGACGTATAGGCCCCGGTGCCTTCGATCAGCACCTTGTCGCCGATCTCGAGCGTGACGGGAAGCGGATACGGGCTCTTCTCGTACAGCACGTCGGCGCTGTCGCAGGTGGGGCCTGCGAGCACGCACGGCGTCATGTCCGCGCCGTCGTGACGGGTGCGGATGGCGTAGCGGATCGACTCGTCCATGGTCTCGGCGAGACCGCCGAACTTGCCGATGTCCAAGTACACCCAGCGCACCTCGTCCTCGTCGCTCTTCTTCGAGATGAGCACGACCTCGGATTCGATGATGCCGGCGTTGCCCACCATGCCGCGACCCGGCTCGATGATGGTCTCCGGAATCTGGTTGCCGAAGTGCTTGCGCAGCGCACGGAAGATCGAGCGGCCGTAGGTCACGACCGGCGGCACGTCCTTCAGGTACTTGGTCGGGAAGCCGCCGCCCATGTTGACCATGGACAGGTTGATGCCGCGCTCGGCGCAGTCGCGGAACACCTGCGAGGCCATCGCCAGCGCACGGTCCCACGCCTTCACCTTGCGCTGCTGCGAGCCGACATGGAAGGAGATGCCGCACGGCTCCAGCCGGAGGCGCTTGGCGAGGTCGAGCACCTCGACCGCCATCTCCGGGTCGCAGCCGAACTTGCGCGACAGCGGCCATTCGGCGCCGGCGCAATCATAGAGGATGCGGCAGAACACCTTCGCGCCGGGAGCGGCACGGGCGACCTTCTCGACCTCGGCGCCGCAATCGACCGCGAACAGCCGGATGCCGAGCGCGAAGGCGCGCGCGATGTCGCGCTCCTTCTTGATCGTGTTGCCGAAGGAGATGCGGTCGGGCGTCGCACCCGCGGCCAGCGCCATCTCGATCTCGGCGACCGTCGCGGTGTCGAAGCAGGAGCCCATGGACGCCAGCAGCGCCAGCACTTCCGGCGCCGGGTTCGCCTTGACGGCGTAGAACACGCGGCTGTCGGGCAGCGCCTTGGCGAAGGTCTGGTAATTGTCGCGCACGACCTCGAGGTCGACGACGAGGCACGGCTCGGTGTCGAGGCCATCCTTGCGGCGGTTGCGCAGGAATTCCTGGATACGGTCGGTCATAGCACTCTCCCAAACGGCCCAGCGACGGGGATCCGTTCAAAAAATGTCGTCGGATAAGCGCCCCGGCCAGATCGCGCGATGGAGGCGCGACGAGCCAAAGACTCAAATCAGACTGTGCTGCCGTGGATTGGTTGGGAGTGTTCCCGCCCGCACACCTGGCAATGAAGGACAAGCCTTTTCAGTAGCCCGCGCCGGCGTTGGACTGCCGGTAGAGACCAAAAAAGCCCGATCCGTCGTTGCTTTAAGTCGCGTCCCCCGTTGAGAGCGGGGTGCGCCGGTTCGCCTCCGGCTGCCAGTCACGGTTGCAAAAAGTGAAGTCACCTTCGACAAGGCATCTCTTGAGAGAGATGCTGGACGCTCCGGGTTTGCTTTCGTCTTCCGGCTAAGAGCCTTCCGACGTCCACACTTCCGAAGAGCCCCTCGGCTTCTTCACCCCTTGGCGGCTGTCCGGCCTCTTGTCCGGATACCTACCGACTGACACACGACCACAGGCACGTGCGAAATTGGGCAAGTCCGCACATAAGTGTTTTGACTCGGCTTCGCAAGAATTTTTTTAGGCTGCGAACAGAATTGCCTAACATCTGCTTGCGCGGTGTTGCGCGAGCGACGTGGAAGATGAACGGGCGTTAAGTTTTCCGTGGCAGCGCGCGCGTCTGTCGCGCGCGAGAGACGTCAGCCGCGCTTGGTGAAGGGCTCGACGCGCTGAGCCGCGCGGATGAAGGCGGTCATCACGAGCACGCCGAGCGCGAACAGCACGGCCTGCAGGATATGCGTGCCTTGATCGCCGAGGCCGAACAGGATCGCGAGCGCCCAGCCGCCGGCGAACGCCGCGCCGAACACTTCGGCACCGATCAGGATGGCGGCGCTGATGACGGTGATGACGCTGGGCCAGACGATCTGTCGGGAAGACGAGGAAGGCGCGTTCATGAGCTCAAGGGGTCCCTAGGCTTCGAGGGCCGCAATCTCCTCGAAAAGGCGGCCGGGAGCAAGGCCAAATGGCCCAAAAAAGCCCCATCGCATGCTATAGCTGGCCGCCACAATCGAGCCATGAAAACCGGGACTTGCGATGTCAGAACCCCGCCAAAATACGGACTCCGAGATCAATCCGCTGCTGAAGGCCTGGGTGACGCCGTTTGCGACCCCGCCCTTCGACGAGATCAAGCCGGAGCACTTCCTGCCGGCCTTCGAGCAGGCCTTTGCCGACCACTCCGCCGAGATCGCGGCGATCACCAATGATCCGGCCGCGCCCGACTTCGCCAACACCATCACGGCGCTGGAGCGCTCCGGCAAGCTGCTGAGCAAGGTCGCGGCCGTGTTCTACGACCTCGTCTCGGCGCATTCCAATCCGGCCATCCTGGAGATCGACAAGGAAGTCTCCTTGCGGATGGCGCGGCACTGGAATCCGATCGTGATGAATGCCGTGCTGTTTGGTCGCATCGCCCAGCTGCACGAGAACCGCGCCAATCTCGGTCTGTCACCCGAGCAGCTCCGCCTCTTGGAACGCACCTATACCCGCTTCCACCGCGCCGGTGCCGGCCTCACCGAGGAGGCCAAGACGCGGATGGCCGAGATCAACGAGAGGCTCGCCCAACTCGGCACCAGCTTCAGCCATCATCTGCTCGGCGACGAGCAGGATTGGGTCATGGAGCTCGGGGAGGCCGACCGCCAGGGCCTGCCGGAGAGCTTCGTCGCCGCCGCCAAGGCTGCGGCCGAAGAGCGCGGCATGGCAGGCAAGGCCATCGTCACGCTGTCGCGGTCCTCGGTCGAGACCTTCCTGAAGAGCTCGGCCCGCCGCGACCTGCGCGAGAAGGTCTACAAGGCCTTCATCGCCCGCGGCGACAACGGCAATGCCAACGACAACAACGAAGCCATCGTCGAGATCCTGAAGCTGCGCGAGGAGAGCGCGAACCTCCTGGGTTATCCGACCTACGCCGCCTACCGGCTCGAGGATTCCATGGCCAAGACGCCGGACGCCGTGCGGGGCCTGCTGGAGCGGGTCTGGAAGCCAGCGCGCGCCCGGGCGCTCGCCGACCGTGACGAGATGCAGGCGCTGATCACGACGGAGGGCGGCAATTTCAAGCTCGCTCCCTGGGATTGGCGCTTCTACGCCGAGAAGCTGCGCCTGCAGCGCGCCAATTTCGATGATTCCGCGATCAAGCCCTATCTGTCGCTCGACCACATGATCGAAGCGGCCTTCGACTGCGCCACGCGGCTGTTCGGCGTCACCTTCGAGGAGCGCAAGGACGTTCCGGTCTGGCATCCCGACGTGCGGGTCTGGGAGATGAAGGGCAGCGACGGCCAGCACAAGGCGCTTTTCTACGGCGACTATTTCGCCCGGCCGTCGAAGCGCTCCGGCGCCTGGATGACCTCGCTGCGCGACCAGCAGAAGCTCGACGGCGAGGTCGCTCCGCTGGTCCTCAACATCTGCAACTTCGCCAAGGGGGCCGATGGCGAGCCCTGCCTGCTGTCGCCCGATGATGCCCGCACCCTGTTCCACGAGTTCGGCCACGGCCTGCACGGCATGCTCTCCAACGTGACCTACCCGTCGCTGTCGGGCACCTCCGTCTTCACCGACTTCGTCGAGCTGCCATCGCAGCTCTACGAGCACTGGCAGGAGCGGCCCGAGGTGCTGCAGAAGTTCGCCCGTCACTACCAGACCGGCGAGCCGCTGCCCGACGACCTGCTGCAGCGTTTCCTTGCCGCGCGAAAGTTCAACCAGGGCTTTGCCACGGTCGAGTTCGTCTCCTCGGCCCTGATCGATCTCGAGTTCCACACCCAGCCGGCCGCTGCCGCGCAGGACGTCCGCGCCTTCGAGAAGAAGGAGCTGGAGAAGATCGGCATGCCCGAGGAGATCGCGCTGCGTCACCGTCCCACGCAGTTCGGTCACATCTTCACCGGCGACCATTATGCCGCGGGCTATTACAGCTACATGTGGTCGGAGGTGATGGACGCCGACGCCTTCGGCGCGTTCGAGGAGGCCGGGGACATCTTCGATCCCACGGTGGCCAAGCGCCTGCACGACGACATCTATTCGAGCGGTGGATCGCTCGATCCGGAAGCGGCCTATGAGGCCTTCCGCGGCCGTCCGCCGGAACCTGACGCGCTGCTGCGCCGCCGCGGCCTGCTCGACGACGCCAAGGCGGCTTGATGAGGATGCGGGCCCTGATCGGATGGCTGCTCGCCGCCGGCCTGTCACTCGTGGCGGGCACGGCGAGCGCGCATCCGCATGTCTGGATCACTGCGACCAGCGAGTTGCTCTACGCGGCTGACGGCAGCATCACCGGCGTCCGCCATGCATGGACATTCGACGACATGTTTTCGAGCTATGCGGTGCAGGGGCTCGAGAGCAAGACCAAGGGCGCCTATACGCGCGAGGAGCTCGGGCCGCTGGCGCAGACCAACGTCGAGTCGCTGAAGGAATATGCCTACTTCACCTTTGCGCGAGCCGACGGCAAGAAGGAACGATTCCAGGAGCCGGTCGACTATTTCCTCGACTACAAGGACACCGTGCTGACCCTGCACTTCACGCTGCCGTTGAAGAACCCGGTCAAGCCGAAGCAATTGGTGCTCGAAGTGTTCGACCGTTCCTTCTTCATCGATTTCCAGATGGCCAAGGACAATCCGGTCAAGCTGGTCGGCGCGCCCGCGGGCTGCCAGATGAGGCTTGACCGTCCCAGCGACGGCACCGCCACCGCGCAGAAGCTCAACGAGCAGACCTTCATGAGCGGCGAGAACACCAATTTCGGCATGATGTTCGCCAACAAGATCACGGTGGATTGCCCTTGAAGCCGCAACTCCCTCCGCTCGCGCGCGGGCTGCTCGCCTGCGCCGTCGTCCTGCTGGCGGTCAGCCTGGTCGATGCCGCGCTCCATGATCTCCTCGCGCAAAACCCGTTTGGTGCGCCCCGCCCGGCGCAGGCCGCCGCGCCCGAAGCCAGCGGCATCATCGGCTGGCTCTTGGCAAAGCAGTCGGAATTCTATCGGCAGATGTCGTCCACGATCCGCGCCGCGAAGTCCGACGGCTCTGCGGTTTGGACGCTGCTGTTCATCTCGTTTGCCTACGGCATCTTCCATGCCGCCGGCCCCGGCCATGGCAAGGCGGTGATCGCCTCCTATCTCGTCGCCAACCGCGAGACCGCCCGGCGCGGCATCGCGCTGTCGTTTGCCTCGGCGCTGATGCAGTCGCTGGTCGCGATCCTCATCGTCGGCATCTCGGCTTGGGTCCTGAATGCGACCGCCAAGACCATGTGCAAGGCGGAAGGGGTGATCGAGATCGCGAGCTACGCCCTGATCGCGCTGTTCGGGCTTCGCCTCGTCTGGGTCAAGGGCCGCACGTTCATCCGGTCGCTGCAGGCGGCCCAGCCGGTGCCGGCGATCGCCGGCGTGCCGCACCACCATGATCATCATCATGATGCCCACGATCATCACGGTCATGATCACCATCACCACGATCACGGTCATGCGCACGCCCATGCCCATCACGGCCATGACCACGTCCATGACGAGCATTGCGGCCATTCCCACGGTCCGACGCCAAGCGAGCTCGGCGGCCCCGGCGGGTGGCGGCGTGGCTTTGCCGCGATCCTCACCGTCGGCATTCGTCCCTGCTCCGGCGCCATCCTGGTGCTGGTGTTCGCGCTCGCCCAAGGCCTGTTCTGGGCCGGCATTGCCGCGACCTTCCTGATGGGGCTCGGCACTGCGATCACGGTCGCGACCATCGCCGTTATCGCCGTTTCCGCCAAGGACATCGCTGCCCGCCTCAGCGCCGGGCGCGACGGCGGCGGCGCGCTGTTCATGCGCGGCATCGAATTCGCGGCCGCAGGCGTCGTGCTGCTGTTCGGCGCGGGCCTGTTGCTCGGCTACATTGCGGCTGAACGGACGACGTGTTTCTGAGCTCTTCCCCTCTCCCCTTGTGGGAGAGGGTGGCTCGCCGCATAGCGGCGAGACCGGTGAGGGGTCTCCCTCCACGGATGAGCGTCTCGCAGGCGAGCTTGCCGATAGAACCCCTCATCCGGCGCTTCGCGCCACCTTCTCCCGCAAGGGGAGAAGGAAGAACGTCACACCGGCAGGAACCGCTTCAAGGCCGGCATGAAAAAGATCCCGAGATTGATCGCAAAGCCGGCGCTCCAGAGGATCGAGCGCAGCGTCGGACGGTTGCCGAGATAGGTCAGCACGTAGGCGAGGCGGACGATGAGGAAGAGGGCCGCGAGCTCGTCGATCAGCCGCTGCGGCGAATCTCTGTATTCGGCGAGCAGGACCGCGAAGGCGAAGAACGGGAAGGTCTCGATGCCGTTCTGGTGCGCGCCGAGCGCGCGCTGCGACAGTGCGTCCTCATAGAAGGCAGGATCGCGCGGCCGGGAATTGTCGAAGCGGCGAAACCTGATCCATTTGACCGCGGCGATCGTAGACAGATAGAGCAGCAGCGCCCCAAAGACGCACCATTCCGCGAGTGTCATCTTCTTTCCCCCGCCTGGGTGCGACCCTATCGAAATCGGCCTCATCTTGACAAGTTCGGACCAACGCGCGACCCACACAGCCATGACCAGCGTCGTCCCCATCGAGACCGCAAGACCAGCAGCCCAATCCGCCTTGCCGCGCGTTGGCGTGCTCCTGATCAATCTCGGAACGCCCGACACCGCCGATGCGCCGGGCGTGCGGGTCTATCTCAAGGAGTTCCTCAGTGACGCCCGCGTCATCGAGGACCAGGGCCTGATCTGGAAAGCCGTGCTGAACGGCATCATCCTGCGCAGCCGCCCCCGCACCAAGGCGCTGGACTATCAGAAGATCTGGAACACCGAGAAGAACGAGTCGCCGCTGAAGACCATCACGCGGTCGCAAGCCGACAAGCTCGCCGCCGCACTGTCGGACCGCGCCCACGTCGCGGTGGACTGGGCGATGCGCTACGGCAATCCTTCGATCAAGTCGGGTATCGATGCGCTGATCGCCAAAGGCTGCGAGCGCATCCTGGCGGTCCCGCTCTATCCGCAATATTCCGCCTCGACCTCGGCGACGGTCTGCGACGAAGTGTTCCGCGTGCTCGCCCGCCTGCGCAACCAGCCGACGCTGCGGGTGACGCCGCCTTACTACGAGGACGCCGCCTATATCGAGGCGCTCGCGAGCTCGATCGAGACGCATCTGGCGAGCCTGCCGTTCACGCCGGAGCTGATCGTGGCGTCCTTCCACGGCATGCCGAAATCCTATGTCGACAACGGCGATCCCTATCAGCAGCACTGCATTGCCACCACGCAAGCGCTGCGCCGCCGGCTCGGCATGGACGAGACGAAGCTGCTGCTGACCTTCCAGTCGCGCTTCGGCAATGCCGAGTGGCTTCAGCCCTATACGGACAAGACGATGGAGCGGCTCGCGAAGGAAGGCGTGCGCCGCATCGCGGTGGTGACGCCCGGCTTTTCCGCTGATTGCCTGGAGACGCTGGAGGAGATCGCGCAGGAGAACGCGGAGATCTTCAAGCACAATGGCGGCGAAGCGTTTTCCGCGATCCCCTGCCTCAACGACAGCGAGCCCGGGATGGATGTGATCCGCACCCTGGTGCTGCGCGAGCTCCAGGGCTGGATCTAGTTCCGTGAATCGCCGCGAGCTCCTGACGCTTGGGATGATCGCGGCGCTGCCGGCGCCGGTGCTGGCGCAGCAGCCGAACGCGCTGCGCCGGCTCGGCGTGCTCTCGGTCACGGCTGCCGATGATGCGATCGGCCGCACGCGCAGCATGGTCCTGGTCGAGGCGCTCGCCGGCCTTGGCTGGAAGGAGCGCGACAACCTCAAGGTCCACTGGCGCAGCGGCGGCGGTGACCGCGCCCGCATCGCGCAGTTGGCCGACGAGCTGATTGCGCTCAAGCCCGACATCCTGCTCGCGGTCGGCACGCCCTCGGTCGAGGAGCTGCGCCGGCGCACCACGACGATCCCGATCGTGTTCGCCGTCGTTACCGATCCCGTCAGCCAGGGCTTTGTCGAAAACCTCGCGCATCCCGGCGGCAACGTCACCGGCTTCACCGATTACGACGGCCCCCTGGCCGGCAAATGGCTGGAGATGCTGACGCAGGTCACGCCGAAAGTGTCCAGCGTTGCCGTCGTCTACAATCCCGCCACCGCGCCGTTCGCCCCGCTGATGCTGCGCACCATCGAGGATGCGGCCCGGACCCTCCACGTGACGGTCGAGCCCGCGCCGGTGCATGACACAGCCTCGATCGTGGCGCTGGCCTCGCGGAAGGCCGACGGGCTGCTCGTCCTGCCTGACTTCTTCACCATGGCCAACCGCGCGCACCTTCTGGCGGCCGTTGCGCAGGCGCGCGTGCCCGCGGTGTTCTGGAGCCGTGCGTTCGTCGAGGAAGGCGGGCTGATGTCCTACAGCACCGACAGCACCGAGCAGCTCCGCCGCGCCGCCTCCTACGTCGACCGTATCCTGAAGGGAGCGCTGGCGGCCGACTTGCCGGTCCAGAATCCCACCAAGTTCGAGCTCGCGATCAACCTCAAGACGGCGAAGTCTCTGGGTGTCACGCTGTCTCCGGATCTGCTCGCACTCGCCGACGACGTCATCGAATAACGCCGTCTGCGGCGGGGCTGGCCGGAATTCGTTAATTTTCCCGCTAGGTCTGCGCCTGCCCGCTTTCAAGAGCCAGTCCGCAAACACATATCGAGGCCATTCCCTGCCTCGGACGCCTTGTGCGGAATTGCGCCGATACCGACGTGAATTGCGACCGCTGAACCGGTAGGGTCACGCTCCCGACCAATGACAGCGCGGGAAAGGCCTTTTCCCGGCTTCTTTCCCGCCTTGGAGGAAATATGAGCGGTTTCGACATTTTCGCGATTGTTCTGGTCTTGCTCGTCATCGTCACGCTGGTGGCCGGCGTGAAGACGGTGCCTCAGGGCTATGACTGGACCATCGAGCGCTTCGGCAAATACACCCAGACGCTCAGCCCCGGCCTCAATCTGATCGTGCCCTATTTCGATCGCGTCGGGCGCAAGATCAACATGATGGAGCAGGTGATCGACATTCCCGAGCAGGAGGTCATCACCAAGGACAACGCGACCGTGACGGTGGACGGCGTCGCCTTCTACCAGGTGTTCGACGCGGCCAAGGCGAGCTACGAGGTCTCCAACCTGACGCAGGCCATCACCGTGCTGACCATGACCAATATCCGCTCGGTGATGGGCGCGATGGATCTCGACCAGGTGCTGTCGCATCGCGACGAGATCAACGAGCGCCTGCTCCGCGTGGTGGATGCTGCGGTCTCGCCCTGGGGGTTGAAGGTCAACCGCATCGAGATCAAGGATATCGTGCCGCCAGCCGATCTCGTCGAAGCCATGGGCCGTCAGATGAAGGCCGAGCGCGTCAAGCGCGCCGACATCCTCGCCGCCGAAGGCCAGCGCCAATCGGAGATCCTGCGCGCCGAGGGCGCCAAGCAGGGCCAGATCCTGCAAGCGGAGGGCCGCAAGGAAGCCGCGTTCCGCGACGCTGAGGCCCGCGAGCGTTCTGCGGAGGCGGAAGCAAAGGCCACCCAGATGGTGAGCGAAGCCATTTCCAAGGGCGACGTCGCCGCTTTGAACTATTTCATCGCCGACAAATATATCAAGGCGTTCGGCCAGTTCGCGGAAGCGCCGAACCAGAAGATCATCATGCTGCCGATCGAAGCCACGAGCATGCTCGGTTCGCTCGCCGGCATCGGCGAGATCGCCAAGGCGACGTTCGGCGAGAGCGCGGCTTCTGCGGCTGCCGCCGCTCGCCGCCCCGGCTCCGTGCCGCCGACCGGCAGCCCGCCGCCGGCGGTGCCGCCGCGGCAGGGATAGTCACCGGCGTGCCTCTCCGACAGGGGCGCGCACCATGATAGAAGGTCGTGTCATGACCGACATGTTCGTATCGCTCGGCACCTGGAACTGGTTGATCTTCGGCTTCATCCTGATGGCGCTGGAAGTGCTGGCGCCGGGCATCTTCCTGTTCTGGCTCGGGCTCGCCGCGCTGCTGGTGGGATTGATCTCGTTTACGGTCGTCATATCGTGGCAGATCCAGCTCGTGATGTTCGCGCTGTTCGCGGCCGCCGCCGTGCCGGTGTGGCGGCGCCTGGCCCGGCCGAAGCCGGACGCGAGCGCCAGCCCCTTCCTCAACAAGCGTACCGAGGCCTTGCTCGGGCGCGAGTTCACCCTGGAGAAGCCGATCATCGACGGCTCAGGCACCGTGCGCATCGGCGATACCGTGTGGCGTGTCGCCGGTCCCGACACGCCGGCGGGCACGCGGGTGAAGGTGGTGCAGGTGGATGGTGCGAACCTGACGGTCGCCGCGGCGTGATCGCTCTCACCCTCCAGGGGAGGGTAAGAGAAGCGCTATCTCTTCCACTTCTCCGCGAACCGGTGCAGCGGCATGACCATCTCGCACAATTCCCGCCCGAGCGGCGTCAGCCCGTAACCTCCGGCATCGCCAAGCTCGACGAAACCCGCCTCACGCAGCTCCGTCAGCCGCGCCTGCAGCACCGTCGGCGAGGCTTCGTCGCAGGCGGTGCGCAGCGCGCGGGAGGTGAGGGGGCCTTCGCGTAACTCCCACAGGATCCGCAAGCTCCAGCGCCGGCCGAGCAAATCGAGAAGCGCCATGATCGGCCGGCCCGTGCGCGATCCCCGCACCGGACGCGTCGTCGTGCCTGCTTGCCTGGCCATCGTCCCCTCTTGCGAATTGCTACAAATAATGTAGCGTGTTGCTACGGTAATTGTAGCAACGAAAGACAGCGCATGTCTCAATCCGCTCCGCGCATTGCGCCGCTCACCCCGCCTTATCCCCCGGAGATAAAGGCACAGTTCGACCGCATCATGCGCGGTGCGCCGCCTTTGACGCTGTTCCGGGTGATGGCGGGCCACGGCCGCGCCTGGGACAAGTTTCGTGCCGGCGGCCTGCTCGATCCCGGCCCGCTGTCGCTGCGCCAGCGCGAGATCGTCATCGACCGCACCTGCGCGCTGAACAGGTGCGAGTATGAATGGGGCGTGCATGTCGCGATCTTCGCCGGGCCGGCGAAGCTGACCGAGGGCGAGGTACGTGCGACCGTACAAGGCGATGCGAGCTCGGCCTGCTGGTCCCCAGCTGAGCAGGCGCTGATCGCAGCCGTCGACGCGCTGCACACCCGCGCGACGCTCGATGACGCCGAGTTCGCCGCGCTGTCGGCGCATTATGACGAGGCGCAGATCCTGGAGATCATGCTGCTGTGCGGCTTCTATCGCACGGTGTCGTATCTGGCGAACGGGCTGCGGCTGCCGCTGGAGGAGAACGCGGCAAGATTCCCGGTATAAGTCTCTCCCCGTCATGGCGAGGAGCGCCTTTCCCTCCTCGTCATTCCGGGGCACGCGAAGCGTGAACCCGGAATCCATCGTGCAGCGTCCACTGAGATGAATGGATCCCGGGCTCGCGCCCAAGCAGGCGCGCCCCGGAATGACGGCGGAGAGAAACGGGCCCGCCTTACGCCACGCCCGCCCGCAGCAGATCGTGCAGGTGCACGATGCCCACCACCTTGCCCGCCTCGGTCACGACCAGCGTCGTGATCTTGCGGGTGTTCAGCACCTCGATCATCTCGGTCGCGAGCATCGAGGGCGGCACCGTTTTCGGCTGCCGGGTCATGATGTCGTCGACCGATGCCGTCAGCAGGTCGGGACGCATGTGGCGGCGCAAATCGCCGTCGGTGATGATGCCGACGGCCTCGTTCGCCTCGTTGACAATGCAGACGCACCCCAAACCCTTGGCCGACATCTCGACCACGGCCTCCGACATCGCGGTGCCCTCGGGCTTGACCGGGATTTCCGCGCCCGTGCGCATGTAGTCGCGGACGAATTTCAGCATCGCGCCCAGCTTGCCGCCGGGATGGAAATGCGCGAATTCGAGCGCGGTGAAGCCGCGGCCTTCGAGCAGCGCGATCGCGAGCGCATCGCCGATCGCAGCCTGCATCAGCGTCGACGTCGTCGGCGCCAGATTGTGCGGGCAGGCCTCGCGCGCCCTCGGCAGCTCGATCACGATGTCGGCCGCTTGTCCCAGCGAGGACGCGGCGTTCGATGTCACCGCGATCATGGGAATCGCAAAGCGCGCCGAATAGTTCACGAGGTTCTTCATCTCCGGCTGCTCGCCGGACCAGGACAGCGCCATGATGACGTCGTCGGTGGTGATCATGCCGAGGTCGCCATGACCGGCCTCGGCCGCATGCACGAAGAAGGCGGGCGTGCCGGTCGAGGCCAATGTCGCCGCGATCTTGCGCCCCATATGGCCTGACTTGCCGAGCCCGGTGACGATGACGCGGCCCTTGGCGTTGCGGATCAGGTCGACCGCCCTGGCGAAGGTCTCGCCCAGCGGGCCGCGCAGGGCGGCTGCGAGCGCGTTGATGCCGCCGCTCTCCGTCTCCAGGGTGCGGAGCGCGGATTCGACGCTGTCGGGGATAGGGCCGGATGATGCGGTCATCAGCGGTTTCGAGCTCGGCATGTTTTCGTCCAGGGAAGGGTGGGGCGTTCGCCCGTTGGCGCCTGCTTAGCACGGCCCGGGCAGGGAGGCGACGCGCCGCCCTCGGCCCTCAACGGGTCATTAACCATAATTGTTTTAACTCCATTAACGATGGTTCCCGCCAGCCGGTGGGGACGATCGTGAAAGTGTTTGATTTCGTTGGAGTTATTCCATCGTGGGGTCGTCTCCAGGCACCGGCCGGAGCAAGCGCGCGCTCATTCTGCGCGCGGCTTTGCCGTGTCTTGTCCCCTGTCTTGCGCTGACGACCCTCGGAAGCGCCCCCGCGGCCGCCCAGAGCCTCACGCCCGACCTGTTCAATCCCAACCGCGGTGGCTTCGCCTCGCCCGAGACGTTGCCGACGCGCCGCACGGCGGGCGTGCCGCAGGCGCCGTCGGATGCGCTGCCGGCGCTGCCAGACCCCAACGCTGATCCGCGCAAGCGGCAGCAAGCGCCGGCGACCTCGCGTATCGGTCAGGTCCCGACATATGGATTGCCCGCCGCGAGCGGCGCGAGCAGCTCCGGCTACGACGCCCTCAACCGCAAGCGGCAGCAACCCAAGCTCTATCCCGGCCAGCCGAAGCCGAAGCGCGCGGCCGGTCCCGGCTCGCCGGCGCCGACCACAGCGCCGCCGCCGTCCACGCTCGGCCTGCCGAAGATTGCACCGCCGCCATCGGCGTCCGCAAACAAGTCACCCGTGCCTGCGGCGATGGCGGGCACCGTGCCCGGCCAACCGCTGCGCCGCCGCCTCAAGGCCGATGACGATCCGTTCGGAGCCGTCGGCGATTACGCCGGCAGCTTCCTGATCAAGGGCGGGCTCGAGCTCTCCGCCGGCTACGACACCAACCCGACGCGTCTGAACAAGCCGGTCGGCTCCCCGGTCTACGTCGTCGCGCCGGATCTGCTTGTGGTGTCCGACTGGGAGCGTCACGCGCTGGTGGCCGACCTGCGCGGCTCGTTCTCCGGCTACACCACCAACATGCCGGCGACGATCAACGGTTTTGCCTCGCCGTCGCCGGTCGAGGCCGATCGCCCCGACTTCACCGGCCATATCGACGGCCGGCTCGACGTCGACCGCGACCTCAAGCTGACCTCGCAGCTGCGCCTGCGGCTCGCCACCGACAATCCTGGCAGCCCCAACGTGCAGGCCGGCCTGCAGAAATACCCTGTTTACGCCGCCTACGGCACGACGGTCGGCTTCGACCAGACCTTCAATCGTTTCCAGGTCGCCGCCGGCGCCACAATCGATCGCACCGCCTACACGGATTCGAGGCTCACCGACGGCTCGACCTTCAGCAACGACGACCGCAACTTC
Organism: Bradyrhizobium sp. 62B; assembly: GCF_030272265.2. Taxonomy (NCBI): domain Bacteria; kingdom Pseudomonadati; phylum Pseudomonadota; class Alphaproteobacteria; order Hyphomicrobiales; family Nitrobacteraceae; genus Bradyrhizobium; species Bradyrhizobium sp. 62B. The sequence goes on from NZ_CP092841.2 coordinate 1,037,197, forward strand.
AACCAGTATGGCGGCGTGGGGCGCTTCTCCTACGACCTCAAGCCGGGCCTGAAGCCGTTCGTCGAGATCCAGGGCGACACCCGCGTCCACGACCAGGCCGCCGACCGCAACGGCTACTTCCGCGATTCCAACGGCGGCTATGCCAAGGTCGGCTCGTCCTTCGAATTCTCGCGCATCCTCACGGGCGAAATCTCCGTGGGCTATTCCGCGCGCAACTACACTGATCCGCGCCTCAGCCAGCTCGCAGGCTTCCTGACGACTGGCTCGCTGATCTGGAACGCGAGCGGCCTCACCACGGTGAAATTCTTCACCGACACGCAGATCGCCGAGACCACCGTTCCCGGCTCCTCCGGCGTCCTGGTGCGCACCTACTCCGCCGAAGTCGACCACGACTTCCGCCGCTGGCTCACCGCCGTCGGCAAGTTCACCTACGGCACGCTCGACTACCAGGGCCAGAACCGCAACGACAAGACCTACTCGTTCGAGAGCAACCTGATCTACAAGCTCAACCGCAACATCTGGGTCAAGGGCACGCTGCGCCACGACATCCTGGATTCGAATGTCGCGGGATCGAGCTCGCAGGGGACGGTGGTGATGCTGGGCGTGAGGCTGCAGAATTAGAGTCGCCTGCTGCCGAGCGCATTCAGCGCGATCACGATGCAAGGCACCGCTCTTTCCGCTGTCATTCCGGGGCGCGCGAAGCGCGAGCCCGGGATCCATTTAAACACCGGCCCTGAGGCTCGATGGATTCCGGGCTCGCACCAAGTGGCGCGCCCCGGAATGACCTACTCTACCGCGGCAGATCCGTCTTCCCCATCAGGAACGTATCGATCGACCTTGCGCAAAGCCGACCCTCGCGGATCGCCCAGACCACCAGCGACTGGCCGCGGCGCATGTCGCCGGCGGTGAACACGTTCGGGCGCGAGGTCTGGTAGTCGAGCGTGTTGGCCTTGACGTTGCCGCGAGGGTCGAGCTCGACCGAGAGCAGCTTGAGCAGGCCCTCGTGCACGGGGTGCACGAAACCCATCGCGAGCAGGACGAGCTCGGCATCGAGCTCGAACTCGGTGCCGGCAATCGGCTTGAACTTGTCGTCGACGTGCACGCAGTGCAGCTTCTTGACCTGGCCGTTCTCGCCGGAAAACTTCTGCGTCAGCACGGCGTATTCGCGCACCGCGCCTTCGGCCTGGCTGGAGGACGTCCGCATCTTCAGGGGCCAGTTCGGCCAGGTCAGGCCCTTGTTCTCGCGCTCGGGCGGGGCGGGCATGATCTCGAGCTGGGTCACCGAGAGCGCGCCTTGGCGCAGCGAGGTGCCGATGCAGTCGCTTCCGGTGTCGCCGCCGCCGATGACGACGACGTGCTTGCCGCCGGCCAGGATCTCCTGGACGCCGCCGAGCGGCTCCTCGGAGACGCGGCGGTTCTGCTGCGGCAGGAAGTCCATGGCGTAGTGGATGCCGGACAGCTCGCGGCCGGGGATCGGCAGATCGCGCGGGGCTTCCGCGCCGCCGGTCAGCGCCACGGCGTCGTACTCGTTGAGCACCTCGCGCGGATCGACATTGCCGTCGGCGCCGACATGGCTGTTGTAGTGGAAGGTGACGCCTTCGCCTTCCATCTGCTTGACGCGGCGGTCGATGACGCCCTTCTCCATCTTGAAGTCGGGGATGCCGTAGCGCAGCAGGCCGCCGGCCTTGGCGTACTTCTCGAACAAATGCACGTCGTGGCCGGCGCGCGCGAGCTGCTGCGCGCAGGCCATGCCGGCCGGGCCCGAGCCGATCACGGCGACCTTCTTGCCGGTCTTGACGGCTGCGACCTCAGGCTTCAGCCAGCCATTGTCCCAGGCGCGGTCGACGATCGCGCATTCGATGGTCTTGATGGTGACCGGGTTGTCGTCGATGTTGAGCGTGCAGGACGCTTCGCACGGCGCAGGACAGATGCGGCCGGTGAACTCCGGGAAATTGTTGGTCGAGTGTAGATTGCGCGAGGCCTCTTCCCAATTGCCCTGATAGACGAGGTCGTTCCAGTCGGGGATCTGGTTGTTGACCGGGCAGCCGGGCGTGCCGGGCGCCACCGAGCCGGTGCCGTGGCAATAGGGAATGCCGCAATTCATGCAACGCGCGGCCTGGTCGCGCACCTCTTTCTCCGAGAGGGGAACGACGAATTCCTTGTAATGCTTCACGCGCTCGGCGACCGGGGTGTACTTGCGGTCGCGCCGTTCGATTTCGAGAAAACCCGTGATCTTGCCCATTAAACCCGAAGTCCCTGCCGCTTAGGTTTCTTTTCCGTCGTTCCGGGATGCGCGCGCCGCGCGCTGACCCGGAACCTGGAGGTTATCTTTGCGAGATTCCGGGTTCGCGCTTCGCGCGCCCCGGAATGACGCGAGGTGAGAATTACGCCCCGATCGCGATTTTCGGCTCGGCGTCCGCGTTGGCGGCCATTTCGCGCAGCGCGCGCCGGTACTCGACCGGCATCACCTTGCGGAATTTGGGCAGCCAGTCCTTCCAATTGGCGAGGATGTCGGCGGCGCGCTTGGAGCCGGTGGCTTTCGCGTGGCGCGAGATCAGGACGTGCAGCCGCTCGACGTCGGAGGCGAGCAGGTTCTTGAACACGTCGACCCGGCCATGCGCTTCGAGGTCACCGGAATGGTGATAGGTGCCGGCGTTGATCAGCTCTTCCGACAGCACCGGCTCGAGCTCGACCATCGCCATGTTGCACAGCCTGTCGAAGTCACCGGTCTCGTCGAGCACATAGGCGATGCCGCCGGACATGCCGGCCGCGAAGTTGCGCCCGGTCTTGCCGAGCACGACCACGATGCCGCCGGTCATGTATTCGCAGCAATGATCGCCCGCGCCCTCGACCACGGCGACCGCGCCCGAGTTGCGCACGGCGAAGCGTTCGCCGGCGATGCCGCGGAAGTAGCACTCGCCCTCGATCGCGCCGTACATCACGGTGTTGCCGACGATGATGCTCTCTTCCGGCACGATGGCCGAGTTTCTTGGCGGCTTGACGATGATCCTGCCGCCCGAGAGACCCTTGCCGACATAGTCGTTGCCTTCGCCTTCGAGCTCGAAGGTGACGCCGTGGGCGAGCCAGGCGCCGAAGGCTTGTCCCGCGGTGCCCTTGAGGCTGACATGGATGGTGTCGTGCGGCAGGCCGGCATGGCCGTAGATCTTGGCGACCGTGCCGGACAGCATCGCGCCGGCGGAGCGGTTGGTGCTGTTGATCGTGGCCTCGATCTTCACCGGCGCGCCGCGGTCGAGCGCAGGCTGCGCCTTCTCGATCAGCGAACGGTCGAGCACCGCCTCCAGATGATGGTTCTGGCGCTCGGAGTGATAGATCTTCTGGCCCTTCTCTTCCTTCTGCTTGACGAAAAGCTTCGAGAAGTCGAGGCCCTTGGCCTTCCAATGCGCGACCAGCTTGGTCTGGTCGAGCAGCTGAACCTGGCCGACCATCTCATTGAAGCTGCGGAAGCCGAGCGAGGCCATGATCTCGCGGACCTCCTCCGCGACGAAGAAGAAGTAGTTGATCACGTGCTCGGGCTGGCCGGTGAAGCGCTTGCGCAGGACGGGGTCCTGGGTCGCGACGCCGACCGGGCAGGTGTTGAGATGGCACTTGCGCATCATGATGCAGCCGGCCGCAATCAGGGGCGCGGTGGCGAAGCCGAACTCGTCCGCGCCGAGCAGCGCGCCGATCACGACGTCACGGCCGGTGCGGAAGCCGCCGTCGACCTGGACCACGATGCGGCTGCGCAGCCGCTCGCGCACCAGCGTCTGGTGGGTTTCGGCAAGGCCGATCTCCCACGGCGAGCCTGCGTGCTTGATCGAGGTCAGGGGCGAAGCACCGGTGCCGCCCTCGAAGCCAGCGATGGTGACATGGTCGGCGCGCGCTTTCGCAACGCCCGCGGCGACCGTGCCGACGCCGATCTCCGAGACCAGCTTGACCGAGACGTCGCCCGCCGGGTTGACGTTCTTGAGGTCATAGATGAGCTGCGCCAGATCCTCGATCGAGTAGATGTCGTGATGCGGCGGCGGCGAGATCAGGCCCACGCCCGGCGTCGAGTGCCGGACCTTGGCGATGGTCGCGTCGACCTTGTGGCCGGGCAGCTGGCCGCCTTCGCCGGGCTTGGCACCCTGCGCCATCTTGATCTGCATCATGTCGGAGTTGACGAGATACTCCGTGGTGACGCCGAAGCGGCCCGAGGCGACCTGCTTGATCGCCGAGCGCATGGAATCGCCGTTCGGCATCGGCTTGAAGCGGTCGGCTTCCTCGCCGCCTTCGCCGGTATTCGACTTGCCGCCGATCCGGTTCATGGCGATCGCGAGCGTGGTGTGTGCCTCGCGCGAGATCGAGCCGAAGCTCATCGCGCCCGTGGCGAAGCGCTTGACGATGTCCTTGGCCGGCTCGACCTGGTCGAGCGGGATCGGCTTGCGCTTCTCTTCCTCGGCGTTCTTGATCCGGAACAGGCCGCGCAGCGTCAGCAAACGCTCCGACTGCTCGTTGAGGATCTTTGCGAAGGCGCGATAGCGCTCCTGCGAATTGCCGCGCGCGGCGTGCTGGAGCAGCGACACCGATTCCGCGGTCCAGGCATGGTCCTCGCCGCGGCTGCGATAGGCATATTCGCCGCCGACATCGAGCGCGGTCTTGTAGACCTGCGCGTCCCCGAACGCATCGGCATGACGGCGCACGGCCTCTTCGGCGATCTCGCCGAGACCGACGCCCTCGACGCGGGTATGCGTGCCGGCGAAGAATTTTGCGACGAAATCGGCCTTGAGGCCGACCGCATCGAAGATCTGCGCGCCGCAATAGGACTGGTAGGTCGAGATGCCCATCTTGGACATCACCTTCAGAAGGCCCTTGCCGATCGACTTGATGTAGCGCTTGACGATCTCGTAGTCGTCGAGCGAGCCGGGCAGGCGGTCCTTCATCGCGATGATGGTCTCGAACGCGAGGTACGGATTGATCGCTTCCGCGCCGTAGCCGGCAAGGCAGGCGAAGTGATGCACTTCGCGCGGCTCACCGGATTCGACGACGAGGCCGACCGAGGTGCGCAGGCCCGTGCGGATCAGGTGATGATGCACCGAAGCACAAGCCAGCAGCGAGGGGATCGGCACCCGGTCGGTGCCGACCATGCGGTCGGACAGGATGATGATGTTGACGCCCTCGCGCACCGCGCTCTCGGCGCGCGCGCAGAGCTCGTCCAGCACCTGGTCCATGCCGGCCGCGCCGAGCCCGGCGTGGAAGGTGGTGTCCAGCGTGCGCGATTTGAAGTGAGTGTCGGCCACGTCCGAGATCGAGCGGATCTTTTCGAGGTCCGCGTCGGTCAGGATCGGCTGGCGCACTTCGAGGCGCTTGGTGGTGGCCATGCCCTGCAGGTCGAACAGGTTCGGCCGCGGCCCGATGATCGAGACGAGGCTCATCACCAGCTCCTCGCGGATCGGGTCGATCGGCGGATTGGTGACCTGCGCGAAGTTCTGCTTGAAGTAGGTGAACAGCGGCTTGGCCTTGTCCGACAGCGCCGAGATCGGCGTGTCGTTGCCCATCGAGCCCGCGGCTTCCTCGCCGGTGGCGGCCATCGGCGTCATCAGGATGGCGATGTCTTCCTGGCTGTAGCCGAACGCCTGCTGGCGATCGAGCAGCGACAGGTTCGAGCGCACGCCAGTCGTCGGGACCTTCGGCAGCTCTTCGAGGACGATCTGGGTCCGCTCCAGCCACTCCTTGTAGGGATGGCTCTTGGCGAGCTCGGCCTTGATCTCGTCGTCGGGAATGAGACGACCTTGCTCGAGGTCGACCAGCAGCATCTTGCCGGGCTGCAAGCGCCACTTGGTGATGATCTGGTCCTCGGGGATCGTCAGCACGCCCATCTCGGACGCCATCACGATGCGGTCGTCCTTGGTGACGAGATAGCGCGCGGGGCGCAGGCCGTTGCGGTCGAGCGTGGCGCCGATCTGGCGGCCGTCGGTGAAGGCGATCGCGGCGGGGCCGTCCCACGGCTCCATCAGCGCGGCATGATATTCGTAGAAGGCGCGGCGCTTCTCATCCATCAAGGGATTGCCGGCCCACGCCTCCGGGATCATCATCATGACGGCGTGCGGCAGCGAGTAGCCGCCCTGCACCAGGAATTCGAGCGCGTTGTCGAAGCAGGCGGTGTCCGACTGGCCTTCGTAGGAGATCGGCCAGAGCCGGTTGATGTCCTTGCCGTACAGCTCGGAGCTTACAGAGGCCTGCCGCGCCGCCATCCAGTTGGTGTTGCCGCGGAGCGTGTTGATCTCGCCGTTATGCGCGATCATGCGATAGGGATGCGCCAGCGACCAGGCCGGGAAGGTGTTGGTCGAGAAGCGCTGGTGAACCAGCGCGAGCGCGCTCTCGAAATCCTTCTCGTGCAGGTCGGGATAGTACTTGCCGAGCTGGTCGGCGAGGAACATGCCCTTGTAGATCACCGTGCGGCAGGACATCGAGCAGGGATAATAGCCTGCGCCGCCGCGGTCGCGGCGCTGGTAGATCGCCTGCGAGATCGACTTGCGCAGGATGTAGAGCCGGCGCTCGAAATCGTCCTCGGTCTTGGCGGTGCCGTTGCGGCCGATGAACACCTGCATGCAGGCGGGCTCGGTCGGCTTCACCGTGACGCCGAGCGAGGAATTGTCGGTCGGCACGTCGCGCCAACCGAGCAGGGTCAGGCCCTCTTCCTTGATCTGGTCGGCGATGATGCTCTTGATGACGTTGCGCCAGGCGGTGTCGCGCGGCATGAACAGCGCGCCGATGGCGTATTCGCCGGGCTCCGGCAGCGCGAAGCCGATCTCCTTCGCCTTGCGGCTGAAGAAGGCGTGCGGGATCTGCACCAGGATGCCGGCGCCGTCACCGGCGCGCGGGTCGGCGCCGACGGCGCCGCGGTGCTCGAGGTTGCAGAGGATGCTCAGCGCGTCCGCGACAATCGCGTGCGACTTCTGGCCCTTGATGTTGGCGATGAAGCCGACGCCGCAGCTATCCTTCTCCAGGCTCGGATCGTACAGGCCTTCGGCCGGAGGGCGCGAATTATGCTCCTGGATCGGATCGGTCGTTTTCGAGGCGACCGTCGCCGACAGCTCTTCTGCCACGATGCTTGCGCGCTCGAATTGCGACCCGTTCATTGTTCCAATCCTCTCCATGCGGCAAGCTGCCTCACCGCCATCTTCGGCGCACCTTGGGCGTTCCGCGGCACCCGCCTCTGGGTCACCGCTCGTCCGCTAGCGAGCCGCATTTTCTTAAATTCAGGCCTAGGCGTTCTTCGTCCCCGAGAACGGCTTTGCCTGTTGCCTTCTTGGTGCTCGAGAGCACCGACTTTCGCTGCAATCCCTATGCCGGAACCGCAAGCAAAATTGAGACAGTCTTCCTGTCCTAACCATCACCTTGCCAAATTTTTGTCTAGCACACAAGCGTGCGGAAGTCCCGATTCCCGATATGTCAATCAATCGCTTTCCGAAAGTTGCGCAGCCTCGATTTCGGAGCAAACGCGCCCCGATCCGGCCCTGTGGGCGCCGAAATCCCAAATGAAGCTTCGCCTCAGCCCTTCGAACCGAGCGCCACGCTGCAAGAAGCGAAAGAGCGCGAGGCATTCGGGGGCCGACAGGAGCGTATCGACCATGAAGTTTTTCACAGGATGTGTGGCCGCTGCCACGCTGGCGCTGGCCGCAAGCGCGGCTCAAGCCCAAGTTCCCGCGAACGGTATCGCAGGAGGGGCCATGATCGCGGTGTCGGATTTCGACGGCCCGTATGCGCCGCCGGAGGCCGCTCCGCCACCGCCGCCGCGTTACGGCTACGGTTATGGCTATGAGGAGCGCGGCCCGGCGCCCGCGCTGTTGCCGGCCACCGAGGTCTATGCGGTTCTGCGCGACAACGGCATCTCGCCACTCGGCATTCCGCGCTTGCGCGGTGGCGTCTACACCATCGCGGTGATTGACCGCCGCGGTGATGACGGGCGGCTCGTGATCGATGCCCGCGACGGGCGGATCATCCGCTTCCTGCCGACCGCCGATGCCTACGGCATGGCGCCCGCCTATGAGGACCGCGCGGTCGCGCCTTACGGCCCGCAAACCGCGCTGCCGCCGCCGACCATGGTCCGCAGCGGCCCGCCGCGCCCGCCGGCTGCGATCCCGCATGTCGCATCTCGCGCTGTGCCGCTGCCCAAGGCAGCCCCACGGCGCAGCGAGACGCCGGTCGCCGCGGCGAAGCCGGCCGAGCCGGTGACGCAGCAGCAGGCACCGGTTCCGCAAGCTCCGGCACAGCAGACCGCTGCCGTGCAGGCAAAGCCTGTCGAGGCTGCACCGCCGGCCGCCGCGCCGACTGTCGGTCAAGCCAAGCCGGCGCCTGCGATCCTGCCGACACAGGACATGCCTGCCGCGCAGGGGCTGGATTAGCGCTGTCCGTTTGGCGCGACGGCGTCAGCCGCACCCAACGCTGTCATCCCTGCGAACGCAGGGATCCATACCGCGTGATCTATCGGTGGGGATGAGATGCGAGTACCGGTCTGCTGGTCTTCGCCGAACTGCTCCCTGTGGTCGTGGGTCCCTGCGTTTGCAGGGACGACAGCGGTAATCGCGGAGAAGTCGGGCCAAGCAAAAAGCGCCTGAGCAATTCAGGCGCCTCCCGCATTTCAGCAATCACCTCAGCTTCGCGGATACCCCGCCGCCTCCAGGATCAGGTTCGCCACCTCCTTCGGGTGCGAGACCAGCGAGAGATGGCCGGCATCGAGCTCGATCGTGGTGGCGTTCATGCGCTTGGCGAGGAAGCGCTCGAGATCGGGGTTGATGGTGTAGTCGTTCTTCGACACCGCGTACCAGCTCGGCTTCGCATGCCACGCCGCTTCCGTGGTGCGGCCGGCGAAGATCGAGGCCGCGGTCGGCCATTGCACGGCGTAGAGCTCCTTCGCCTGCTCCGGCTTCACGCCGTTGGCAAAATACTTCAGGAAGGCATCTTCCGAGAGTTTTGTGGTGCCATCGCGCTCGACGATGCCGGCACGGGCAGGGCCCGCGGGAAACTGCTTCGACAGCGCGACGAAATCCTCGTTCGCATCGGGGGCGCGGGCTGCGACATAGACGAGGCCGGTCACTTTCGGGTCGATGCCGACCTGGCTGATCACGGTGCCGCCCCAGGAATGCGCGACCAGCACGGTCGGACCATCCTGCTCGGCCAACGCGCGCTTGGTCGCTTCGACGGAGTCGGCGAGCGATGACAGCGGATTCTGCACGGCCGTCACATGCAGGCCCGCGGCCTGCAGGATCGGGATCACCTCCGACCAACTGGAGCCGTCGGCCCAGGCGCCGTGCACCAGCACGACGTTGGTCGCCTTCACGGTCTGCGGTGTCTGTGCGTGAGCGAGGCTGATAGGAGCCGCCAGCAGGCTCGCGGCGACGAAAAGGCTGCGCCAAAAAGTCATGATCGTTCTCCGTCTTGTTCTTGGGTTCGATGCCCAAAGGACGGAGCGCGCGGCCACCCTGTTACGCGGCCTCACCGCTCTGTGATACAGCGCAAATAAAAACGCCCCGGGGCACCGGGGCGTTTTCGTAACTTGGAAGTGGCGCGTGCGGATTACGCTGCGACTTGCGCGGCCGAGTTCTCGATCACCGGCGCCTTCGCGTTGGTGTTGATCGCGATCTGGCGCGGTTTCTTCGCCTCGGGAATCTCGCGGACGAGGTCGACGTGGAGCAGCCCGTTCTCGAGCGAGGCGTCCTTCACCTGCACGAAGTCGGCGAGCTGGAAGGCGCGCTCGAAGGCACGCGCGGCGATGCCGCGGTAGAGCACTTCATTCTTGCTGTTCTCGTTGGCGACCTTTTCGCCCTTGATCGTCAGCGTATTTTCCTTCGCGACGATGGAGAGCTCATCCTTGGCGAAACCCGAAACCGCAACGGTGATGCGGTAGGCGTTCTCGCCGGTACGCTCGATATTATAGGGGGGATAACCGGGGCTGCCGTCCGAACTGGCCTGGTCGAGCAGGCTGAAAAGGCGGTCGAAGCCGACGGTGGAACGATAGAACGGGGTTAGATCGTAGCTACGCATGGTCAAGTCCTCCATTGAGCGACTGTTGGTAACCCGCCCGCCAATCGGGCCGGGCTTTAGTCTGTGTGCAGCCTGATGTTCCGGTTCCGAAACACTGGTAGCGGCCTGCACGAAGGTGATATGGGTGGAACGAGACGGCGTTCAAGAGGGCGGCATTGGCGCCTTTTCGGCGCTTTAGCCCCTTGATTTGCAGTACTTGCCGCCTATGACGCTGGTCTCGATCCCGTCCAATCCCGTTCCCGAAAACGTCGTCAGCGGTACCATCAAGACTCCCGATGGCGTCGAGTTGCGCTTTGCGCGCTGGGCGCCGCCGGCTGGCCGCAAGGGCACCGTCTGCGTCTTCACCGGGCGCAGCGAGCAGATCGAGAAATATTTCGAGACGGTGCGCGATTTGCGCGACCGCGGCTTTGCGGTGGCGATGATCGACTGGCGCGGGCAGGGCCATTCCTCGCGCCGCCTGCGGGACCCCCGCAAGGGTTATGTCCGCGATTTCTCCGATTTCGAGATCGACGTCGAGGCCTTCGTGCAGCAGGTGGTGCTGCCGGATTGCCCGCCGCCGTTCTTCGCGCTGGCTCATTCCATGGGCGGCACGGTGCTGCTCCGGGTGGCGCATGCGGGCAAGCGCTGGTTCGACCGCATGGTGCTGTCGGCACCGATGATCGACCTGCCCGGCCGCACCACGTCGTTTCCGGTACGGGCGCTATTGAAGACGATGCGCCTGCTCGGGCAGGGCGGCCGCTACGTTCCCGGTGGCAGCGACCGCCTCACCGGGCTCGATCCCTTCATCAACAATCCCGTGACCAGCGATCCGGTTCGCTATGCGCGCAATGCCGCGATCCTGGAGGAAGATCCCACGCTCGGACTGGCGTCACCGACCGTCGCCTGGGCCGATACCGCCTTCCGCGCGATGCACACGTTCAAGGGCAAGAACTATCCCTCCCAGATCCGCCAGCCCATCCTGATGCTGGCGGCCTCCAACGACACCGTGGTCTCGACCGCGGCGATCGAGGAGTTTGCCTATCATTTGCGCGCCGGGTCCCATCTCGTGATCGCCGGCGCCAAGCACGAGATCCTGCAGGAGCAGGATCGCTACCGCTCCCAGTTCTGGGCCGCCTTCGACGCCTTCGTGCCGGGCACGCCGCTGTTCAAGTGAGGAGAGAGCGCGTTATCGCGCCACAGACTCTGTCATGCCCGGGCTTGTCCCAGGCATCCACGATCTTTGCGCCGCCGAAGCAAGGCGTGGATGGCCGGGACAAGCCCGGCCATGACGACGACGAGACCTGGCCCGCTACAGCGTCTTCAGATACTCGATCAGATCGTAGCGCTCGGCGTCGTCCTTGAAGATGCGGCCGATCACACCGGGACGTTTCGGCTCGCCGTCCTTGCGCTCGAAGGAATGGCCCAGCACGCTGTTGCCCTGGACCGGCTTGCCGTCCGATCCCGTCGCAGAGAACTCCGTCTCACCCGTCTTGCACTTTTCGTTTGCGCTGACCGCGAAACCGACGGTCTCGGGATCATAGTCGCGGCGGCCCATGCAGAATTTTTGCGGTCGCTCGCCCGCCGGCTTCAGCAGCCAATACAGCGAGGGCACCGAACCGTTGTGCAGGTAAGGCGCCGTGGCCCAGATGCCGTTCAGCGGCCGCGCGCGATAGCGCGGATCGGGCGCGGGATTGAGGCAGTTCTTGCGCGCGAGATTCCAGATTTTCGCCCGCTCGGCCTCCGGGACCTTCTCGTCGTCCATCCATTTGCGGGCGACGAGGTCGACCACCGTCATGAGGCCGAGCGCATACACCATCTCGTTCGGCGATTTGCTCGCGGTCGGGATCTCGCATTGCCACCATTTCTGCAGGTCGGCCGTATTCACCTTCAGGAAGCCGGGCACGTCGACGACCCTGTTGCTGAGAACGAGCGATTGTTCGGGATCCGTCTTGATCTCGTCGAGGGGGATCGTCACCGCGTTGAGAACCTGGCTGTCGCCGCTCGGCTCCCAATGCTTCGATGACCAGAAGGCCGGGGTGTCGGTGGCCGGCAGGTGGCATCCGGAGCACATCTCGGCATAGATGGCGCGGCCGCGCTCGACGCGATCGGGCTTCAGCCGCCATGCATCGCCGAGGATCTGCGACGGCCATTTCGGCGCGAGCAGGCCGCCGAACTTCGGACCGGTGGAAGGATCGGGCGACTTGAACGGATCGGGGCCTCTCAGCATGTCCTCGATCCAGCCGAGCGTCCTGATGTTCACCGAGGAGCGCCAAATCCTGTCCTCCGGATAGGCGTCGGACAGGTTGAGCAGCGCGGTCACGCCGAGCGCTTCGCCGGCGTTGCGGATCAACGGCTGCTCGATCGAAGCGTCGTATTGGGCGAACTTGAACCACGGCACGGTCCAGATCGCGGGATAGCTGACCGGGGCGTCCTGGGCGTGCAGATTCTTCTCGAATCCCTTGACCCCGCTCAGCGCGAGATCCTGCGAGAAGACCTGGTTGCCGATGCGGTTGAGCGCGTCGAGGCGGCCGAACCCTTCTTCGGTGTCCTTCTGCTGCTTGCCGTCCCAGGTCTTCTTGCCTTCAACAGTTTTTTCCTGGGTTTGCGCCCAGTCGATCAGGAACGTAGCGGTTGCGCTGAGCTTCTGCTTGAGCGCGGCGCGGTCCGTCTTGCTGGCATCGGGGCCGAGCACGCGATCGGCAAAGCGCTGAAAGCGGAACGGAACGTACAGCGTGTAGGCGATCGACAGGCCGGTGGAGAGCTCCAGCTTCTTCAGGTCGGTCATGGCCGGGCCGCCGTCGAAGCGGACGTCCACGCCCTGGTAGTGGATCTGGCCGGTGTGGCAGGCCGCGCAGGTCAGTCCGATCTTGTCCTCCTCGCGATGACCAGTCGCCGGATCGACGACGCCCGTCATCCGGGCGAAGCCGACCGGCAGGCCGTCGACGTTCTCCGCCGGCGTCCACCTGGTCGACCAGTCAGGCACCTGCGTCGTCTCGTAGACATTGGCGTAGCCGAAGCGGCGCAATGTCGTCGTGTCGGTCTGGATCGACTGCGGGCTCGGGATGAAGCCGAAGCTTTCGAGATAGGCGCTGTCCTTCATCATGCCCGGCTTCGAGAACAGATGGAGGCGTGGCTGCTCCAGCGCCATGAACCACTCATAGGGCACCGGGAAGGTCGCGGTGCCCTGGCTGGCATGATGGAACCAGTGCCGGTCCTTCAGCGACCAGTTCTGCTCGAGCCAGAAGGCGGCCTTCGTCTCCGGCACCGCAGGCAAAGGCGGGGGAAGCAGATTCACGAGGATGCCCTTTTGGGGCAGCATGGCGCGAACCTGGTTGGGGAATTCGGCGATGGCCACCAAGGCGACGAGGCCTAGGCCTAGGACGAACGCCGTCAGTGCCACCGCCCAGCGGAAACGGAGCTGGCAGGTGGACAGCAGCGGCTGCGACACGATCCGCTGATTGATGCGGTCGGGGAATCGGCGCTCGTTGAAAAGGGTGCGCACGTCGGCGACGCTGAGATAACGCTCTGCGTCCGTCTTGCCCTTGCCGATGATCTTCAAAAGGATGGGCCATTCGAACTTCATCAGCAGCGGGTAGTACCAGCGGGCGGCGCTGCCGGCGCGCTTGAGGTTGTCGCGCATGAAGGTGTTGATTTCCGTAGCGTTGAGGCCGGGCTCGCTGCTGCCGGTGTTCGGGTCGGTGTAGGTCCGGCCGTAGCTCGCGAGCCGCGCGATCTCGTCCTCGTTGACCTTGCCGTCGACGCCGAGGATGCGCGAGCCGGCGCCGCGCTTGTCGAGCGGACCGCCGCGCAGCGCGTCAAGCTGCGCGCCCGACCAGATGCTCTTCAGGATGTGCTTGAAGCCGTTGGCGATGAGCGCAACGCCGCGGACCTGGATGCGGGCCGAGACCTTCTTCAGCCCCGTCTCGCCGGTCGCATTCGCGATGGTCTGCGACAGCGTGTTGAGCGGCACGGTGCCGCCCTCGACGAAGCCTTCGCCGACGAGGCCGCGCAGGAACGGGCATGGATTGTTCGGCGAGACCGGGATCGAGGGATCGAAGGGGGGCTTCGAGGCGGGGTGATGCATGGCCCAAATCCTGAAAACAGCGAATCGCGAAATGGCGCGCCGATCAAGCGCGGAAAGTCCTAACAAACCGGCAGCAAGCTATACTACTTGAGCGTGTGGCGAAGTGTGGCCGAATTCACTGTTCTGTCAATAAAGGCAGGCGCGTTCTGGCCAAGACGTAGCAGAACGCCCGAGGGGAGCGCGGGCCCGCCGGTCAGGACTCGGCGACGCGTTTGACGTCGCTCTGGACTAGGGTCAGCTTGCCGAGCGGCACGCCGGCCTTCAGCAGGCCCTCGCGATAATGGGCGAGATTCTCGGGCTTCTTCCAGTGGAAGTTGCGCAAGTGACGATCGACATTGAGGGTCGGGTAGTTGCTCATCAGCACGTGGACGGCTTCGCTCGCCTCGTCGCTTCGTCCCAATTGTGCCAGGGCGGCGGCACGGATCGCCAGCGCCTGCATGTGGTTGGGGTTGATGTAGAGCTGCTCCCGCGCCCACGACAAGGTCGCGTCATATTGGCGCAACAGATAGTGGCTGAAGGCGTTCAGCGCCGCCCATTGATAGCGCGGGTCGCTGTTGTCGCGCTGCGAGGCCATCGAGAACAGCTCGATCGCCTCGCGGTGCTCGCCGATCACGAAATGGCAGATGCCGAGCACGCCGCGCGCGCCGTTGTCGTAGGGGTTGAGCGCGACCGCGCGCTTGGCGGCGTCCATCGCCGCCTCGTAATGCCCTTCCATGGCATGAGCCCAGGACAGGATGGAGAACGCAAAGGACGAGCGCGGATCGAGCCGGACGCTGGTTTCGGCGAGGTTCATCGCCTCGGCCCACATCTCGCGCGTGCCCTTGACCCAGCCGAACTGGATGCTCTGGATCTGGATCGTGGCGAGATAGGCGTGCGCGATCGACAGTTTGGGATCGACCTCGATGGCCTGGCGGAACAGATCGACGGCGGCGGCGAGGTCTTCCTTGGTCTGCCGATAGTAATGCGACAGTCCCTTGAGAAAGCGGTCCCAGGCCGTCACGTCGGTTGACAGCCTCGCCGGCGCCGAGGCCTCGGCCCGGACGATCTCGGTGGCGATGGCGGCGGACAGGTTGGTCGTGATCTCGTCCTGCATCGCGAAGAAATCGCCGATGTCGCGGTCGTAACGGCCGGTCCAGAGCTGCTCGCCGGTCTCCGGCGCGATCAGCTCGGCGGTGACGCGGATCTTGGCGCCGGCGCGCCGCACCGAGCCTTGGATCAGATAGGTGGCGTCGATCTCGCGCGCGATCAGGCGGGTGCTGGTATTCTTGCCCTTGAAAGCGAAGGTCGAGTTGCGGCTCAGCACGCGATAGAAGGATTGCAGCGACAAAGCGTGGATCAGATCTTCGGTGAGGCCGTCCGAGAAATATTCGTCCTGGGCGTCGCTGAGATTGGCGAAGGGCAGCACGCCGACGATCGCCGTGCGGTACTGTTGCGACAGCGCCGATGCTTCCCGCAATTCGGGGGCCAGCGCCGGTGCCCCATCGGGCATCCAGGCAAAGACCCCGATCGGATCCTTGATGTTCTTGAAACGGTGGTTGCCGGCATCGGTCAGCGGCACGGACAGATGCTTGCTGGCCTCGCGATAGGCCTTGGCGGAGATCGCGAAGCCACCGGGGCTCGCCACCGATTCGAGGCGGACGGCGATGTTGACATCGTCACCGAACACCTCGTCCTCGTCGGCGATGACGTCGCCCATGTGGATGCCGAGGCGGAACTGCATGGCGCGGTCGGCGGGCAGATGGTGGTTGCGTTCCGTCATCAGCGTCTGCATCGCGATCGCGGCCTCGGTGGCGCCGACGATCGAAGGGAACTCGAGCAGGAAGCCGTCGCCGGTGTTCTTCACGACCCGGCCGCCGTGATTGAGGATGATGGGGTGGATCGCGCTGCGATGGGCCTTGAAGGCGGCATGGGTGCCGGCCTCGTCGCTGCCCATCATGCGCGAATAGCCGGCGACATCGGCGCAGACAATGGCGGCCAGACGTCTTTCCATATTCTCGCAGCTCCAAGGGAGGACAGACCGGCCACGAAATGGCAGTCGCCTCGAATCCCGCATTTCAAGAACCCTGCCTTTATAGAGCAGAAGCGGCCGGGCGATAGTAGTATCCGCATTGCAAATTCGAGGTAAATCCTACGCAATTCCGGCGGTGGACGGGACGGGACGAACGGACTATGCCCGTGCTCCCGAGGCGGGGGCACGTCGCATATGCTGGGCATTCACGAAATCTGGCTGTTCATCCTGTCGGGGGTGCTGCTCAACATCACGCCGGGGCCTGATTCCGTCTACGTCATCGGCCGCAGCATGCAGATGGGCTGGCGGGGCGGAGCCGCGGCCGCATTCGGCATCAGTTGCGGCTGTTTCGTCCATGTCGCGGCCGCAGCGATCGGCCTTTCGGCCCTGCTGATGGCCTCGTCCACCGCCTTTTCGATCCTGAAGCTGGTCGGCGCGGCCTATCTGGTCATGACGGGACTTCAGATGCTGTGGTCGCGGCCGGTGCTGGCGGCGGTCAGGGACGACGCCGAGCGCAGCTCGCTGCGGCGGGTCTTCCTCCAGGGCGTCTTCACCAACGCGCTCAATCCCAAGGTCGCGCTGTTCTTCCTGGCTTTCCTGCCGCAATTCGTCGCAGCCGACTCGGCCCACAAGCCGCTGGCCTTCCTGACGCTCGGCCTGATCTTCATCTTCACGGGAACGCTGTGGTGCCTGGTGCTGGCAGCGTTCGCGGCGAAAGCTGCGCACCGGCTGCGGGCATCCGAGGGTGCCATCGCCTGGGTCAACCGCGCGCTCGGCGGCCTCTTCATCTATCTCGGCATCCGCGTCGCCATGCTGGAGAGCCGGTAGCTCGTTCGAACGAATGAGGGAGGCTGCCCCGATCGGGGCGGCGCTCGGGAGGTTTCAATGATCCGTGGAAGCTGTCTGTGCGGCGCCGTGCGTTTCGAGATCGGCAAGGTGCGCGCGCTGACGCATTGCCATTGCGCCAATTGCCGCAAGCTGACCGGAGCCGCATTCGCCACCTACGCCCATGTCGATGCCGACAAGTTTCGCTTCGTGGCCGGCGAGGACGCGACCGTGGCTTATGAATCCGCGCCGGGGAGCTTCCGCTATCGCTGCAAGACCTGCGGCTGCTTGACGCCGGGCAATGCAAGCTATCTTCCGACCGTCAGCGTTCCCGCCGGCCTGCTCGACGACGATCCGCAAACCAGGCCCCGCCTGCACGTCTTCACATCCTCGCGCGCGCCATGGTGGACGATCGCGGACGATCTGCCTCAGCACGAAAAATGGGTGCCTGGTTACGAGCCGAAATCGTAGGATCAGGCGAATTCCTTCACCAGCGCGCTGCCGGCGAGATAGAGGCCCAGCAAAATCATCGCGATCAGGAACCAGCGGCGGAAGGCTTCCGCCGGCATCCGCGCCCGTACCGACTGGCCGATGAACATGCCGGCAAAGGCCATGGCCATGCCCACGGCGCCCGGCACGGCATTGGCCGGCGTCAACAGGCCGACGGCGGTGAGGTTGAAGGCGAGCGCCAGCGTCGCCGTGGTGAAAAACACGCCGAGCGCCTGCACCAGCTCGTCCTTCTCCATGCCGATCGCCTGCATGAACGGCATCGAGGGGATCACCTGCACCCCGGTCGAGGCCGAGATCACCCCAGTGATCACGCCGACCACGCCGCCGACCCATTTCTCGTTCCTGGGCGAGACGTGGAACTGGAACTTGTTCAGCCCGATCACGGCATAGATGACGAGCAGCACGCCGAGCACGATCGTGCCGTAGCGCGCATGCGGGCCGGTCAGCGCGCCGGCATTGAGCCAGCAGCCGATCACGGTGCCGATCATCAGCGGCCACAGCCGCCGCAGGATGTCGCGCAAATACGGGCCGACGAAGGTCTGCCAGATGTTGGTGACGATGGCGGGCACGATCACGATGGCAATGGCGCGGCTCGGCGCCATGCTCACCGCGAGCAGGCCCATGGACACCGTCGGCAGGCCGAGCCCGACCACGCCCTTGACGAATCCGGCGAGCAGGAAGACGGCGGCGATGAGGATCAGGAGTGGGTCGATCATGCCCGCACATTGACCGAAGCTGCGCGGGCGCACAATCTGGAGGTTACGGAGTAAGCCTTCGCTTGGAACGAAGGCTGGGGGACCTGTCCATGCGCTTCGACCTTGTCGACCTCCAGCTCTTCATCGCGGTCGCCGACCAGCGCAGCATCACACGCGGCGCGGAACGGTCGCATCTGGCCCTGGCCTCGGCCAGCGCGCGCATCAAGGGGCTCGAAGACGCGCTCGGCGTCGCGCTGCTCAAGCGCGGCCGCCGCGGCGTCGAATTGACCGCGGCCGGCGAGAGCCTGCTCGACCATGCGCGGCTCGTCATCCACCAGGTCGATGCCATGCGCGGCGATCTCGCGGGCTTTGCCTCTGGCGTTCGCGCCAGCGTGCATTTCCTCGCCAACACTTCGGGCCTGTCGGAGCATCTGCCCAAGGCGCTGGCGAGCTTCCTGCGCGAGCATCGCGACGTCGCTGTCGACATCGAGGAGCGCGAGAGCACCGACATCGCCGCCGCGATCACCGCGGGCGCCGCCGATCTCGGCTTCGCCGCCGAGCACGCGCTGCCCGAGCATATCGAGCGCTTCGTGTTCAGCGAGGACCGCCTCACGCTGGTGACCGCGCGCCGCGGTCCGTTCGCCGGCCGCCGCCAGATCGACTTCCAGGAGGCGGGGGCCTGCGACTTCGTCGGCCTGACCAGCGCCACCGCGCTGCAGATGCACATCTCGAAACATGCGGCCCGGCTCGGCATGCGCCCGCATTTTCGCGCGCGCCTGCGCGATTTCGATGCGATCTGCCAGATGGTCGCCGCCGACGTCGGCGTTGCCCTGGTGCCAGAATCCGCCGCCCGCCGCTGCGCAAAGCTGATGCCGCTGGCCAT
This sequence comes from Bradyrhizobium sp. 62B, assembly GCF_030272265.2. Classification (NCBI taxonomy): domain Bacteria; kingdom Pseudomonadati; phylum Pseudomonadota; class Alphaproteobacteria; order Hyphomicrobiales; family Nitrobacteraceae; genus Bradyrhizobium; species Bradyrhizobium sp. 62B. Next base: position 1,056,204 of record NZ_CP092841.2, read on the forward strand.
GGTCCGCCTGCGAGATGCCTGGGCGAACCGCCGCCTCGTGATCTGCGCGCGCAGCTTCAAGGCGCTGCCGCGGCCGGCCAAGATGCTGGTGGAGCATTTGCGGGCGGCGGCGGTGTGAGCGGGGCTTCCGAGAGTTACTTCGCCGTCTCCACCCCGGCGTCCTTGATCACCTTCGCCCACTTCGTCGTCTCATCCGCGATGAAGCTGCGAAAATGCTCCGGCGCGTCGCCGACCAGCGTCGCGCCCTGGGCTGCGAGCTTCTCCTTCACCGCGGGATCCGCCATCGCCTTCGTTGCGAGGCCGTGCAGCGCCGCGACGATCTCTTTCGGCGTGCCCTTCGGCGCGACCATGCCGTACCAGTTCTCGACGCGCAGATTGGGAAAGCCGGCTTCCGAAAGGGTCGGCACGTCAGGCGCGGTCGGCGCGCGCTCGGCCGAACCGATCGCGATCGGCTTCAACGCCCCCGCCTTGACCTGCGGCAGCAGCACGGGAAGATCGAGGAACGTCATCTGCACCTGCTGGCCCAACAGGTCGTTCACGGCCGGCGCGGCCCCGCGATAGGGCACGTGCACGATGTCGATCCCGGCCGTCAGCTTGAACAATTCGCCGGCGAGGTGCGGCAGGCTGCCGGGGCCGGAGGAGGCGAAATTGAGCTTGCCGGGCTGCGCCTTGGCCAGCGCAATCAGCTCGCCGATATTTTTCGCCTCCACATTGGTGGCGACCACGAGCATTTCCGGCACGGTCGCAACCAGCGTCACCGGCGTGAGATCGGTCTGCGTGTCGTAGGCGACTTTCTCCATGCTCGGGCTGATCGCGAGCGCGCCGGCCGAGGAGATCGCGATGGTGTAGCCGTCGGGCGGGGCCTTGGAGACGGCGTCGGTGCCGAGCACGCCGCCCTGGCCGCCGCGATTGTCGATCAGCACCGGTTGGCCCGACAGCTCCGACATGCGCTGGCCGATTACACGCGCGATGATGTCGTTGGGCCCGCCGGCCGGGAACGGCACGATCAGCTTGATCGGTTTGGCGGGGAAATTCTGCGCCGCCACCGCTGACGGCAGCAGCAGGAACAAGCCAAGGAGAAGCCGGCGTGAGATGGTCATGCAAGCCTCCCGCTCGCGTCTGTTATTGGTTCAAGAGCTTCAGTGCTTCTTCGTGAACCCTGGCGTCCCCGGCCGCGACGATGCGGCCGCCGCCCTGGGCCGGCTTGCCCTCCCACGTGGTGACGACGCCGCCGGCGCCGGTCACGATCGGGATCAGCGCGGCGATATCGTACGGCTTCAGCTCGGTCTCGACCACGAGGTCGACGTGACCCGCGGCCAGCATGCAATAGGAGTAGCAGTCGCCGCCATAGCGCGACAGCCGGGCGCCTTGCTCGATGCGGCCGAAGATGGCGCGGTCGCGCTCGTTCATCAGCAAAGGGCTGGTGGTGTAGGTCGTGGCTTCCGCGAGCGAGGCGCAGCGGCGAACCTGCAGCCGACGCTCGCCGGAGGGGCCCTTGTAATTGGCCGAGCCGTTGTCGCCGGAGAAGCGCTCGCCGATGAAGGGCTGGTGCATCATGCCGAACACCGGCGCGCCCTTGTGCAGCAGCGCGATCAGCGTCCCCCAGATCGGAAAGCCCCCGATGAAGGATTTGGTGCCGTCGATGGGATCGAGCACCCAGACATAGTCGGCGTCCTCGCCTTCGTTGCCGAATTCCTCGCCGACGATGCCGTGCTGGGGGAAATTGGCCTTGATCAGCCGGCGCATCACCGCCTCGGCGGCGCGGTCGGCTTCGGTGACCGGATCGAAATCCTTGGTCTTGCTCTTGTCGTCGATCGACAGCGAGGTGCGGAAGAACGGCAGGATGGTTTCGCCGGAGGCGGTGGCGAGCCGTCCGATGAAGGCGGAGAAATCGATCACCGTCACAGGCCAATCCTCAAAGCGAAAGTTGGGTGAAGCTCGGCTCCTGCCTAGCTCAATTCGCCTCCCGCGTGCAGCGCTGTCTTGATTTGCACCCTGGTATTTTGGATGCCGAAGCGGATTGCCCCATTCAAGTCATCCGCTGGACAAATATCGATCACGGCATTGAAAACTTAGTTCCGACCCTGCCTCGTTCGTATGCAAACGTCTATCAAGCCATTGAATTTCCTTATCAAAGAAACTGAATCTGGGTTTCCATGGAAGCAACTGAGCCATGTGCGTATTGCATGGGAAATGGCTCAAAAGCTCTTGCGTTTTGTGCGGCGCGGTCGCATATTGTTGCGGTGCGGTAGCGCTTGGCGTTACCGCTGCCCTCCTTGGGCGTTTCCTCCCTAGACTTGGGCCGCTTGCGTCATTCGCGAGCGGCCCTTTTTTCTTGCCGCGGTCGTTTTCATTTTTGGGCGCGCAAGCTTGCGAAGCGAAAGCGCGCTCGCGCCTGGAGCATCGTCGTTCGAGAGAGAAGCCGGCGCCTATTCCGCCGCGGCCTGGAACGGGCCGAGGTCGGCGAACGGAATCGTGGTCGCCAGCACGTCGGCGAGAACGCCGAAGTCGGCCGCCACTTGTGCAAAGCGCGGGCTGCGCTCGCGTCGCCGCTCGTCCATGTAGATGGCGCGGTTGAGCTCGAGCTGCACCGCGTGCAGGCCGCTCGCGGGATTGCCGTAATGCTCGGTGATGAAGCCGCCGGCATAGGGCTTGTTGCGGCCGATCGAATAGCCGAGCCCGGTCATGGTCTCCTCGACCCGGTCGGGCAGCAGCGGCGTGCAGCTGGTGCCGTAGCGGTCGCCGATCACGACGTCGGGCCGGCGCGGCTCGTCCCTGCTGACGCCGACCGACGGCATCGAGTGGCAGTCGACCAGCACCACGGTGCCGAACATCTGGTGCACCTTGTTGATCAGCCGGCGCAGCGCGCGATGGTAAGGCTTGTACAGCGTCTCGATCCGCCCCAGCGCATCGTCGACCAGGATGCGGTCGCGATAGATCTCCTGGCCGTCGCCGACCACGCGCGGAATGGTGCCGAGACCGCCGGCGACCCGCATCGAACGGGTGTTGGCGAAGCTCGGCAGGCGGCCGGTGAACATGCGCGGGTCGAGCTCATAGGGCTCGCGATTGACGTCGACATAGGAGCGGGGAAAGTTGACCCTGACGGTTGGAAAGCCGCGCTCGCTCAAATGGCCGATCAGCTCGTCCATGAAGGAGTCTTCGGACCGGCGCAGCGTCGTGAGGTCGATCCTGGACGCGGCAAGGAATTCAGCCGGATAGGTCGAGCCGGAATGGGGCGAGTTGAAGATGACCGGCGCGCGCCATTGCGCGGGCTCTACGATCTCGAAGGCTGGCGACGTCTCGCCGTCAAACCGGGTCATCTTCTCAGGCTTCGTCCCTTCGCGCCGGCATCTGGCAGGGGCCAGACCGCAGTGATTCGGCCGATGGATGCGGCTCTTATGTGTCGTCATTGTCCGGAATCGCAACCATTCTGCCAAGCGAAAAGATGTAGCGGTCCCTTGGAACACGTCTTAACCGTGCGGGCAGGGAGGCGGGGATGCGCCGGCGCGGTTCGATTGCTTCGAGCCGTTTTCCGGTTCACAAGGGTGCGGCAGCGCGAGCCGGCCCAGGGTAAAGATTTTCACCCCAAATTTACCCTCTGTCGGGCTTAGTGACCTCTGCTGATATCCTCTGGGGATGCGACGATTCCTGCCATGCCAAAGATCCTGCTCGCCGAAGACGACAACGACATGCGCCGTTTCCTGGTCAAGGCGCTAGAAAACGCCGGTTTTCAGGTCTCGTCCCATGACAACGGCATGGCCGCCTATCAGCGGCTGCGCGAAGAGCCGTTCGAGATGTTGCTCACCGACATCGTGATGCCGGAGATGGACGGCATCGAGCTTGCCCGCCGGGCCTCGGAACTCGACCCCGACATCAAGATCATGTTCATCACCGGCTTCGCGGCGGTCGCCCTGAACTCGGATTCGGACGCCCCCAAGAACGCCAAGGTACTGTCCAAGCCCGTGCACCTGCGCGAATTGGTCAGCGAAGTGAACAAGATGCTGGCGGCCTGAATAGGCCTCCTTCCGTCCTTGCGCCGGGTCCCCTGAGCCGTTATAGGGACCCCACCCGACCCAAGTGGACTTTTAGGGCACGTAGCTCAGCGGGAGAGCACTACCTTGACATGGTAGGGGTCACAGGTTCGATCCCTGTCGTGCCCACCACGCTTCGCCAAAAGGCGTCGCGTGGCGCAACCACGCCCAATAAAGGCGAAGCGTGTCCGGCGTAGCTCGCAGAGCGAAGACGGACCTAGGTGCCTTCTCGGTATCTCCGAACGAATCGCGCCGTCCCGGATGACGCTTGCGTCCCATCCGGGCTACGATGCCGTCTCCGACGTGAGACCGCCCATGAGCATATCCGTCATCGAGCAAGCCAAGATCCAGGCGCAGGTGCTGGTGCCGCTGGTCAAGGCGCTGCAGGCCGAGCTCGGCGCGGCGCGGGCCAACGCGCTGGTGCGCAAGGCGCTCGGCGATCTCTATCGCGGCTTTGGCGAGGAATTCTGGAAGGCCAAGAAAGAGAGCGACCTTGGCAAGGCCGTGTCCTCGGCCTTCAGAACCTACGCCCGCGACGACGCACTCGCCTATGACGTGATCGAGCAGTCACACGACGCCTTCGCGTTCGATGTGACGCACTGCGCCTATGCCGAGTTCTACAAGGCGCTGGGCGAGCCGGAGCTCGGCTTCCTGCTGGTCTGCACCGCCGACTTCGCGACCGCGGAAGGGTTTGGCGCTGACGTCCGGCTCACGCGCACGCAGACGATCATGCAAGGCGCCGATCATTGCGACTTCCGCTACCGGCGCGATAAGGGTGGAGCGCCATGAAGGCAATGATCAGGGCGATCTGCCCTGCCATGGTGTTGCTGGCGTCGATCGCCCCGCGCGCTGAGGCTGGGATTGTCGATTGGCAAGCCGAGCTCCAGCGCTGCCGCGAGCTGCGCCAGAACGTGGCGCCGTTGCTTCAGGCCGGCGAGGGGATTTCCGCCGTCGGCCGCTCCAGCAGATCCGTTCGCCGTTGCCTCTGGATCCAGCGCATGGCGGTGCGCAGGAAAATCCCCGGCGCGGAGATGTGGTAGCCAGAGCGTCCCTCAGGGCCGATCCTTCCGCCCGAGCAGCAAGCCCTTCAGCCCGGTTGGATAGAGGTGCGGTCCGCCCGCGACATCGAGATCGGCGAGGTCGAACCAGCGCGCGACGATCTCTTCGCCGTTGTCTTCGCGGAAGTCGATGCGGTCCTGGCCGGCGAATGCGCCGTCCGGAAACGCGACCTCCGCGATGAACATCACCTCGTGTCCGGTCGATCCCTCGTGCACAAAGATGTTCTCCATCATCCGCGGCTCGCTCGTGATGGCGACGTCGATGCCGAGTTCTTCGCTGAACTCGCGCACCAGCGCGGTCTGCCAGCTCTCGCCAAACTCGATCTCGCCGCCGAGCGGGCGCACGCCCTTGATCCGCCCCGCATCATCGCGCACCTCGGCCGCCAGCAGCCGCCCGCCGCGCCAATGCAGGCCGAGCGCGACGACGCGGATATGGGAGTGAGGGCGCCAAATGGTCATGGAGAATCGTTATCGCGCTCGCCCAAGCTGCGCAATGCGCGGAAGGCGAAGTCTTGTCGGGCCGATCCGCCACACCCCCGGCACGCAGGAGCGTCGCGACCTTGATCCGCGACGGGCCGCCTGCCATTGTCCACGCGTCCACCACGGCGACGATGCCCATGCGTCGTTTGCCGATGCGAAAAGAGGCGAGCAACCGAGATGAGCGGCGTCAACAAGCCTGGCGGCAACTATTTGCCGGTCATCATTCACAGTGGAATTGCCTATGTCAGCGGCCAGCTACCCCGTCGCGGCGAGGACCTGCTGTGTGCAGGCAAGGTCGGCGCCGGCGTCGATATCGCGGCCGCGCAGGAGGCTGCGGCCCTCTGCGCCGATCTCTGCATCGCCGCCATCAACCACGCCACAGGCGGAGAGGACAGGATCGTTCAAATCCTGCAGGTCGTGGGATACGTCGCGTCAGCGCCTGGATTTACCCAGCAGTCGCAAGTCATGAACGGGGCTTCCGACCGGCTGATCGAACGCCTCGGCGATCGCGGCCGCCACACGCGGACGTCCGTCGGCGTCGCCGAGTTGCCGCGAGGGGCTCCGGTCGAATTGAACATGATTGCCGCCGTTCGATCGTAGCAGGCGTCGCTATGTGACGAAATATCTGGCGACCGCCGCCTCGTCCCATGCAATCCCATTCCCAGGCTCCTCGCTCGGCAGCGCAAAGCCGTCCTTGATCTCGAGGCGCGTCGACAGCACGGCATCAGCCCAGTCGACATATTCCAGCCAATGCGCCGTCGGCGTGACGCAGAGCAAATGCGCGCTGACTTCAGAGAACAGATGCGAGGACATCTCGATGCCGGCAGCCTGCGCGAGCGCGGCGGCGCGCAGCCAGCCGGTGACGCCGCCGATCCGCTGTACATCGGGCATCACGTAGTCGCAGGCTTCCGCCGCGAGCGCCGATTGCATCGAGAACGCACTGTCGAAATTCTCGCCGATCTGGACAGGCGTATGCAGCGCATCGGCGATGCGGGCGCAGCCGGCATGGTCGTCGTGGCGGATCGGCTCCTCGATCCAGGTGAGGCCCTCGTCGTCGAGCATCTCGCCGCGACGGATGGCGTCCGTCACCGTGAGCGCCTGGTTGTAGTCGCACATCAGGGTGACCTCGTCGCCGACGGCTTTCCGTACCGCGCGGACGACGGCGAGATCCTCCCGCGCGTCGGGACGGCCGACGCGGATCTTGGCGGCCCGAAACCCTTCAGCCAGCAGCTTGTGCGCCTCGTCCACGGCGGCGCCCGCCGGCATGATGCCGAGCCCCTTCGAATTGTAGGCCTTGACCGGTTTCGGGGCGCCGCCGAGCAGGCGCGCCAGCGGCAGGCCCTTGGCTCGGGCGAGCGCATCCCAGGCCGCCATGTCGATGCCGGATTGCGCCAGTCGCTGCAGGCCGGCGAGGCCCAGCAGCGTGAAGCGCTGGGTCAGCTTGCGCTCGATCTCGAACGGCAGCAGCTCGTCGCCGGCGAGCAGCTCTGACATTTCCGCGACCATCGAGGTCAGCGGCTTCAAGGCCGACGGCGTGATCGAGAACAAATAAGCGTGCCCGCGCGCGCCCTGGTCGGTTTCGCAGTCGATCAACACCAGCGGCGCCTTCGCCACGGCCCCGGTCGAGGTTTTGAGCGGCAGGCTCATCGGCACGATCACGGGACGCGCGTGAAAGCGCTTGATGCGGATGGTCTCGGTCATGGGCGCTGGCTCCGATCAATGCAGATTGATGCCGATCTTAAACATTCGTCATGAAACGAAAAGGCGCCCGGTCCGATCACCATGAAAGGGGGTTGCGTGTGTCAGCGTTTTCTGGGCTCTGTGCCGCCGCATTCCTTGCCGCAAATTCCGGGAGTTTGCGACAAAAAGGTACACAACGGAGCCATGGCGTGAAACAAGAGATCTCCGAAGAACAGCTCAAGAACGGCATCCTCATTGGGGCCGTGATCGCCTTCCTGCTGCTCGCCTTGCCGCTCGCGGTGTGGCTGGACCTGACCGAGCTCTCCAAGACCGCGCTGCGCCGGCAGGCGGTCGATCTCAACTCGGTGATCACGAGCGTGCGCAGCTATTACGCCTCCAACGTGGTCGGGCGCGTGCTGGCGAACCCCGACGGCACCACCAAGGTGGTGCACAATTACGAGTCCGTTCCGGGCGCGATCCCGATTCCGGCGACGCTGTCGCTGGAGCTCGGACGTGTCATCGGCGCACAGCAGGAGAACATCACCTACCGCTTCGTCTCGGACTTCCCGTTCCAGAACCGCGCGTCGCACCAGCTCGACAAGTTCGAGAAGGACGCGCTCGACGCGCTCCGCAAGGATCCCGAGCAGAAGATCCTGGACACCGAGACTTCGCTGTTCTCGGACAAGGTTCGCCTGGTCGCGCCCGTCACGATGGGCCCGGCCTGCGTGAGCTGTCACAACAGCCATCCCGAGAGCCCGAAGAAGGACTGGAAGGTCGGCGACGTCAGAGGCATCCAGGAGGTGATCATCGCGCAGCCGATCGCCGCCAACATCTTCTCGTTCAAGTTCCTGCTGGCCTATTTCCTGATCGCCGCCGGCAGCGGCCTTTCGTTTCTCTCGCTGCAGCGAAGGCAGGCCGGCCGCATCAAGACCATGAACCGGGAGCTCGAATCCGCCAACGACTTCCTGGCCTCGCTGTCGATGAAGATCTCGCGCTACATCCCGCCGCAGGTCTACAAGAGCATCTTCTCCGGGCAGAAGGACGTCACCATCCACACCGAGCGCAAGAAGCTCACCATCTTCTTCTCCGACATCCAGAATTTCACGGCCACCGCCGAACGGCTGCAGCCGGAGCAGCTGACCCAGCTCCTCAACGAATATTTCACGGAGATGTCGGCGATCGCCCATGATCATGGCGGCACCATTGACAAGTTCATCGGCGACGCCATGCTGATTTTCTTCGGCGATCCCGAGACCAGGGGCGACCGCGCCGATGCGCAGGCCTGCCTGCAGATGGCCTGGCACATGCAGCAGCGCCTTGCCGAGCTCAATGCGAAATGGCGGGCGTCCGGCATCGAGCAGCCGTTCCGCTCGCGCATGGGCATCAACTCGGGCTACTGCAATGTCGGCAATTTCGGCAGCTCCGACCGCATGGACTACACCATCATCGGTGCCGAAGCGAACCTCGCCGCGCGCCTGCAGTCGATCGCCGAGCCCGGCGGCATCGTGCTGAGCTACGAGACTTTTGCCCTCGTCAGCGACATCGTTCGCGCCCACGCTTTGCCGGCGATCACGATGAAGGGCATCAGCCGCGAGGTCATTCCCTATTCGGTCGACGCACTGAACGATGCGGGGGAGAACAGCGGCATCATCACCGAGCGCGCGCCGGGGCTCGAGCTGTACCTTGACCCGGCGGTGGTGAAGTCAGGCGATGCCGCGCGGGTGCGCGCGCTGCTGGAGAGCGCGCTGGCCTCGCTGAAGCCGGCGTGAATCTTCTTACCCTCCCCGTTACCGCGCGCCCCCCGTCATCTCACCTTGCCGCCCCCTCCGTGAATGCCGTCTCGATCACCTCCCCAAATGGCTGCCACGACCGTCCGTCGAACTGCACCAGCCGCATCTGCCTGATCGGCAGATAGTTGCTCGGCGAGGTGTTCATCCTGATGTCGGGCAGCGCGACGGAGGGGTTGTAACCCTTCAGCGAAGCCGCCTGACGCATGATGTTCTCGCGTGACAGGTCGTCGCCGCATTGCTTCAGCACCTGCGTCAACGCCTCGGCCGCGGCATAGCCGTAGACCGCGGCGTTGTTGTTGGTGCTTTCGACCTGATGGTACTTCTCCATGAAGGCGAACCATTGCTTCATGGCGGGATCGTCTTTCCAGGCGGGATCGCTCGGGTCCTTCAGGAAGGCCGCCGAGATCACGCCGGCCGAATTCTCCAGGCCCGCGGGCGCCATCGCATTGGCGATCGAGGCGGAGGTGTCGTTGACGATGAAGACCGGGCGCCAGTTGAGCGAAGCCGCGAGCTTGATCACCTTGGAGGCTGTCGACGGCACGCCGAGGAAGACGAAGATGTCGGCGCCGGCGCGCTTGAGGATGGAAACGTGCCCGTCGAGATGCTCGTCGCGGATATCGAAGGCGATGTCGACGAGGACATGGCGGTTGAGATCGCCGAGGCCGTCCTGGATTCCCTTGTAGAGCATGCGTCCGAACTGGTCGTTCTGCCAGAGCACGACGATTTTCTTCCTGGGATAATAGGCCTGGATGTAGTTGGCGTAGATGCGCCCTTCCGACCGGATCGACGGCTGCCAGCCCATGGTCCACGGGAACGCCCTGGCCTGGCTCAACTCCTCGTCGCCGGAGGCGACGAACAGTTGCGGGATCTTCTTCTCGTTCAGATACCAGCGCGCGGCGAGATTGCCGGGCGTGCCGAACGAGCCGAACATCAGGTGCACGTCGTCCTTCTCGACCAGGTTGCGCGTCAGCTCCAGCGCGGTCGACGGATCGGAATTGTCGTCGCGCGTGATGAAGCGGATCTTGCGGCCGTTGATGCCGCCGCGCGCGTTGATCATGTCGAAATAAGCGGCTTCCGCCTGGCCGATCGCGCCGAATTCAGACAGCGGTCCGGAATACGGCATGACATTGCCGATGCGGATTTCCTTGTCGTCCGCCGCCTGCTCGGCGCGTCGCTGCGACATCGCTCCCAGCGAGGCGAGAGCGGCGATCAGAACGAACAGCACTTTTCCGGTGACGCGCATGCTCGACACCTTGTCGTTGGCCCCCAACGAGGTCGGCTCAATCCGCACCCAGGGCGGTTGATCTAGGTCAAGCGTTTGGCAATCGTGTGGCCTGGCAGGGGTTCAGGCGAGTGCACGCGGCGAATAAACGGCAGGCATGTTGACCGGCTGTGGCCCAGCAAAAGGTCGGAGTCGTAAGCGCGTCGCGGACAAGACGGCGCTACGGCAGTCCCCGCGCCTCCAGTTGATGCACCAGCAGCAAGGTCGGCTCGGCCAGGCTGTCGCCGGAGCCGTCGAGGCCGAAGGCGCTCGCGATGCCGTCGCGGCTGCGCAGCAGCGCGCTGCGCGGGCAATGGCCCGCGCCGCAGAGCGTCTTCTTCAAGGTCTCGCCCTGCGCGACGGTTCCCGTGGAATCGTCCGCGGCCCAGGCCAGCACGATCGGCACATCGACGTTGAGGATGCCCGGGAAAACCGAGCGCTTGTTGTACTGGCTGACGTCGCTGCCGAGATAGGCCTTCTCGCTGTCGCTCGCCTCCTTGCCGGCGCGGTAGATGCCGGACACCAGCACAACGGCGGCGACATCGGCGCGGTCGGTCTGAAGCTCGGGATGCGCCAGCAGGGTGGCGACATGGAAAGCGCCCGCGCCGTAGCCGACCGCAACGATCTCGCGGGCGTCGCCGTTGAACAGGTCGATATTGCCGTGAACCCAGGACAGCGCCGCCGCCACGTCGGTCGCCCCGGCGGGCCACGTCGCCGCGGGCGCCAGGCGATAGTTGACGCGCACGCCGATCATGTCGTTGCGCGCGGCGAAGCACATCGCCTGGTCCTGGATCTGGCGCGACAATTCCGGCGCGGCGCGGTCGCCGGTGAAGCTGTCGCCGGTCACGAACAGCAGCACCGGCCGCGGCGTGTCCGCCTTGGTGGCGCTGGTGGCGACATCGAGCACATTGGCTTCGCTCTCGCCGTAGCGCAGGCCGCGCGAGAAGGTGACTTGCTCGCAGAGCCGCGCGGTGCCGCCGGCGGTGGTGTCGGAATCGGTGAGGCCCGCCTGCACGAGATCGGAGGGCAGAGGCAGCCGGGCCGGCAAGGGACCGTGGGCGGAAGCTGCCGTCGCGGCGAGAACCAGGAGAAATGCGAGATGATTCTTCATGTTGATGCTAGCGTTGCGCTCTCATATCGGCTCTCGCGTTTGGCCTGTCTTTTCAATTCGCCTTTATAGTTTTGTGTCGGCTTGAGGCAATTTCGCGGCGCGCCACGCTCGTCGGGGTATGCCAGGGTCCGAAGCTCACCCAAATGCAAGTTGCAAAGTCATCGCGGCCAAGGCTGTCGGAGCGTGCGCCTTGGTCCCCGGCGGACCTGCGTGGCGCTCAAGCGCTGCCGATTATCGATAGCTATTTTAGCTCAGGCTTAGAAAGGCCGCCCCCATTACCGTCAAACGCCACTGCCGCCTTAACGCGTGTGACAGAATCCGGCCAGAGTGTCGTAGATCGGTCAAATACACTGATAACTCGAATAGGATACTAGCGATCTCGTCGGCGGATTTTCCGCCGCGGGAACACAGCATGGCGAATGTCATTCAATTCCGCTCGAAGCGTTGTGACGCCGAAGCGCCGAAGGGGCCTTGCGGCTCAAAAAAGTACGTTGGGGCAGCCGCATTGTGCGCGAGCGCGGGAGATGCGCTCGGCCTACTGACCAGCCAACTCGAACTTGCCATCCAGCATGCGCGCATCATCGAACCGCGTATTCACAATCCCGAAATGCGTCGGCTATTCAGCGATCGGATCGAACTCACCCAGCGTTTGCTCGAAGTCGCGCATCTCAAGATATTGCTCCTCCAATTCGGGGCGCCACCTGACGATGGCCGACGCCCTGCTTTTCCGGGAAAATAACGATGCGAACCAATCTGCCTATTACCGTAACCGAGTATCCGCTCACGGATGAGACGCTGATTGTCTCGAAGACCGATCTCAAGGGCAAGCTGACCTATTTCAACGATCAATTCGTCCAGGCCTCGGGGTTCACTGAACAGGAACTCGCCGGACAGCCGCACAACATCGTTCGGCATCCGGACATGCCCCCTGAAGCCTTTGCCAATCTTTGGGAGACGCTGAAGAGCGGCAAGCCCTGGGCCGGTGCCGTCAAGAACCGGCGCAAGAACGGCGACTATTATTGGGTGATGGCCAGCGCGACGCCGATCTGGGAAGGTGAACGTGTCGTCGGCTACATGTCCATCCGCACCAAACTGCCCCGAGACCAGCGCGAACAAGCCGAACAGGTCTACGCAGCGATCCGGGAGAAGAAGGCGGGCGCCTTCAAGATAGAGGCGGGCATGATCCGCAAGCGCTCGATTTTCGACGTCCTTGCTCCATTCACGAGGTCCTTCAAGGCGCGTCTGACCACGATGGTCGGCGTGCTGTCTCTCGCGATGCTGGTCATCGGTGCCGTCGGTTTGCTGGGGTTGAAGGAAGTCAACCAGCGCGCCAAGTCGATCTACGAGGATCGCTCGGTTCCTCTGGCCCAGCTCTTCGAGATCAACGACCGCATGAAGGAAAATTCGCTCGTCATGTTGCGATCCGCTATCGAGGGACGTAACCGCCGCGATCTCTCGGAGGTCCAGGGTATTATCACGGCCAACATCGAACGGATCACCAGGCTCTGGTCGGACTACATGTCCACCTACTTGACCCCGGAAGAGAAGTCGGTCGCGGAGTCGTTCACCCCGAAGCGCATCGCGTATGTCGATCATGGCCTCAAGCCGGCGCTCGCAATGCTGGCCGACGGAAAATATGACGAACTGAACGTCCACATGACCGGCAGGGCGGCGGACCTTTTCCAGGCGGCGAAGGTGGACATGGATCGTCTGGTCTCGATTCAGGTCAAGGAAGCAAAGTTCGAGTATGACGCAGCGGAGAGCACTTTCTTCGTTGCGGAAGTCGCCGCGATTGCCGCGCTGTGCCTTGGTCTGCTCTTGGCGGCCTGGTTCTCCGTGGCGACCGTCCGGGCCATCGCAAGGCCGCTCGGCCATCTGAACGACATCATGTCGAAGATCGCGCAAGGGGTCTTCAACAGCCGCGTCAATGTCGAGCGAGACGACGAAGTTGGGGTTGCACTGCGCAATCTTCAGGCGCTCCAGGCCAAGCTTGGATTCGATCGGGAGGCGCAACGCGATATGGAGAGGCGCGCAGCAGCCCAGCGTCAGGCCGATATGCGCCGGCTGGCGGGCGAGTTCGAAGCCGCCGTGGGGAACATCATCGAAACCGTGGCGAGCGCGGCAACGGAGCTCGAAGCATCCGCTGGAACGTTGACGAGCACCGCTGAATCGACCCAGCAACTGTCGATCGCCGTCGCGGCGGCTTCGGAGGAGGCATCTACCAACGTGCAATCGGTCGCCTCGGCGACCGAGGAGATGTCGTCCTCAGTGACGGAAATCAGCCATCGCGTACAGGACTCCGCCAGAATGGCGGCGGAGGCGGTCAATCAGGCCCGGCAGACCAACGACCGTGTCAGCGAATTGTCGCGAGCTGCCGCCCGGATTGGCGACGTCGTTGAGCTGATTCATAGCATCGCGGGCCAGACCAATTTGCTGGCGCTCAACGCGACGATCGAGGCCGCGCGCGCCGGGGATGCTGGTCGGGGCTTCGCCGTCGTGGCGTCCGAGGTGAAGGCGCTGGCGGAGCAGACGGCCAAGGCGACTGGAGAGATCAGCCAACAGATCACTGGTATTCAGGTAGCGACACAGGAATCGGTCGTCGCGATCGGGACGATCGGAGAATCGATCGGCCGTCTGTCCGAGATCTCGGCGGCGGTCGCTGCGGCGGTCGAGGAGCAGGGCGCCGCGACGCAGGAGATCTCCCGCAACGTACAGCAGGCGGCTCAGGGCACGCAGGACGTCTCGTCGAACATCACCAACGTGCAGCGCGGCGCGTCGGAGACGGGATCAGCCTCGTCTCAGGTGCTGTCCTCGGCGCAGTCGCTGTCGATCGAGAGCAATCGGCTGAAGACCGAAGTCGACAGGTTCCTGGCGACCATCCGCGCGGCTTGAAGCGGCTGGGCGGTCTACTGTGCATGGGGTTGTTTTCGAAGTTTTGTTTTGGGCGGCCTGTCAGGTCCGCTTCATGGTCCGGAACGTGACGGAGTAACGGCGCGCCTCGACCGGCGGGATGCTGTGCTCCCATTGCGCGCGCGCCTCGCCGTCCATCATGTAGAGCGAGCGCGGCTGCGCCTCGAGCGTGTGGCGCTGCCATGTGTCGCCGCTGCGGCGGCGGAAGCGGAACTTGCAGGCCGAGCCGAGCGACAGTCCGAGGACCTTGTCGAAATGCGGCTTGTCGCGGTGCCAGCCGATGCCGACACCGACCTCGTATTCGGTGCACAGCACCTGCCGGACGCTGGCCTCCGCCAGCCCCGCCCACGCCTCGGCCCGCCGCGCGATCGGCAGGAGCCAGTCCGGGATCGGCTCCGCCTCGGCCAGCCGTTGCAGGGAATAGTCATAGCGGTAGCCGAACGACGCCACCCGGCGGTTGCCCTCGAACGCCCCGAACTGGAAACGCTCGAGCGGCAATGCTGCGATGCGGCCGATAAGATCCTGCTCGACGGCGGCTTCGATAAAATTGTCGATATAGCGAAGTCCGGAAGGCCCAGCTTCCGGCTCAGCGAATAATCCGAGCTGCGTCATTCCTCGCATTTCCGTGACGGAACCTTTTGCCGGCCCAAGCGACTTACATATGACGCGGGAAGGAACGTGCGAGAGGCTGTCATGGCACAGAAGCATACCGCCGATCCGGCAGAGATCATGCGGGCGACCGGTCACCCCGAACTGGAATATGCCGCCGGCTGGACCATCGCCGGTCTGGTCACCATCGGCACCATCGTCGCGGCCTGGGTGTTCGCGATCTAGGCCGTTGGAAACCGAAGCTCGAAGGCGGCCCCCTCATCGGTCGGGCTGAGGCTGATCGAGCCGCCATGGCTCGCCATCACCGCGCGTGCGATTGCCAGCCCCATCCCGGTGCCGCCCTGGTCGCGGCGGGTCGTGAAGAACGCGTCAAAAATCCTGTCGCGGTTGGGCGCCGAGATCGGTTCGCCGTCATTGCTCACCGTCAGACGCAAGGTCGTCCGCTCGAAGCTCGCCTCCAGCCGGATTGACCGCGCCTTGTGCCGCACCGCGTTGTCGGCGAGATGCGACAGCACGATCAGCGCCTTTTCGCCGGACATGCCGATGGCGCGGTCGAGGGGGCCGCTCGCCTCGATCGAACTTGCCGGAAACCGGCTCTTGAGGTCGGCGATCACCGGCGCGAGCTCGGTGCGCTCGTTCTGCGGCAGGCTCTCGGCGCGGGCGAGCTCGCGCAAGCGCTGCGCCATCGCCTCCAGCCGCTGCGTGTCGGACAGGATGTTGGCGATGAACGTGTTCTGCTCCGCCGGCGTCAGGCTGCCCGCTTTGCCCTGAACCGAATCCTGCAACAGCTCGGCCGCGCCCTTGATCGAGGTCAGCGGCGATTTCAGCTCATGGGTGAGGTGGGCCGAGAATGTCGCGATATAGTCCGAGCGCCGCGCCAGCTGCTCGGCCATGCCGAGGAAGCTGTGCGAGAGCTGGGCGAACTCGCGCGTGCCGTAATGCCGCAGTGGCCGAAACGCCTCGCGGTCGCCGCGGCCGATCCGGGCGGCGCGGTCGATCAGCTCGCGCATCGGCAGGGTGATGGTGCGCGAGAACACCAGGCCGATCGCGATCGTGCCGAGGATCACGGCAAGTCCCGCCAGCACGAACTTGGCCCGCTCCTGGTAGAGATGATCGAAAATGTTGCTCGGCGTCCGCGTGGCGTAGATGACGCCCGCGACGCGGTTGTTGACGATCACGGGCATCGCCGAGAACACGTGCACGCCAAGGCCGCGGCTGAAGGAATAGATCGGCGGCGGCGGCTTGTCCGGCACGCGGTTGCGCAAGGTCGCGCGGTATTGCCCGTGCAGTGCGTCCGCGACCTCCTCGATATGGGCGAGCGACTGCCCGACCTCCTGCCGCCCGGCGATGACGACGCCCTGGGGATCGAGGATTCGGAAGCCCGCCAGCGTCACCTTCTGGGTCTCGCGGATGATCGGCGTCAGTCTTGCGCCGATCTCCACATAGCCGGGCTGCGCGGGCTGGGACGCGGGCAGCGCATCCGGTCGCCGCCGCAGCAGGTCGTTGGCGGTGAGATCGAGCGCGGGCCGGATCGGCGTGACCTGGTCGCCGGGGTCGGGCAGCACGTTCGGCGGCACCTCGGGCCCGAGCGTCAAGCCGTTGTCGAGCCTTGCCGTGACCTCCTGCGCATAGATCGTCGCGAGCACGCGGCTCTGCGCGATCAGTTCGGCCTGGGTCTGGCGGATCAGCTGGTTGTCGTAGAGGCGGAAGAAGAACAGGCCGACCAGCGGCAGCACGACGACGGTGGCCAGCACCGTGAAGATCACGAGGGCGAGCGACGGTCGCCATTTGTCGGGCGCCGCGCTCATGCCTCTTTCTCGCAGCGGCCGAGCTTGAAGCCGACGCCGTGGATGGTCTCGATCACGCTCTCGCAATTCTGCGCCGCGAGCTTGGCGCGGATGTTGCGGATGTGGCTGTCGATGGTGCGGTCGGAGACCTGGATGTTGAGCTGATAGGCTGCCCGCATCAGCTGCTCGCGGTTGAACACCGAGGTCGGCCGCGTCAGGAACGCACGCAGGATGCCGAACTCGATCGCGGTCAGCTTCAGCGGCGTGCCGGCAAAGGACGCGACGTGCTGCTCGGGATCGATCAGCAGACCGCCCTGGGAGAGCGTGCTGGGGCCAGCCTTGGCCTCGCCATTGCGCGGGCTGAGGCGGCGCAGGATGACATTGACCCGCGCCACCAGCTCGCGCGGGCTGAACGGCTTTGTCACATAGTCGTCGCCGCCGATTTCGAGACCGAGGATGCGGTCGATCTCCTCGTCGCGCGCCGACAGGAACAGGATCGGCACGTCGGAGGTCTTGCGCACCTCGCGGCAGACGTCGAGGCCGTCGAACTCGGGCATGCCGATGTCGAGCACGATCAGGTCGGGCTTGTCGGCGGCGACGCGGAGAAGCGCCTCCTTGCCGTCGCGGGCCTCGATCACGTCCATGCCGGCCTTCTTCAGGGTGACGCGGATGACCTCGCGGATGTGGCCTTCGTCGTCGACGATGAGGATGCGATGCGCCAAGAAACTCTCCGCTCACCCGACCGGCCGGCTGCCGGAGGGGTCTTTCGCCAGCGCGTCCAGCCAGCGCTGCAGCCGCCAGCTCCGGAAGCCCCAGCTCCACCAGGCCAGATCCTGGCGCTGCTGTTCTACAAGGCGGTCGCGTCGCGACACAAGGCAGCTCTCGGGAGTGCCGGGTCGAAGCATGATCGCCTTGTCGATGGCGGGCAGCGCTTGCGGTCCGAGCGTCAGGAGATAGTTCATGTCGATCTGCAGGCCGTTGCCCGAAGCTTCCCGGCTGTGGGCCACATTGTAGTCGGCAATGAAGGCGTCGAAGTTCACCAGCGAGCAGCCATAAAGCGAGATCGCGAGCGCGATCAAATTGGCGCCCACGAGCCATTGGTTGGATCGGTTGAGGACGATGCGGGCGACGATCAGGATCAGTCCGAGCGCGACCAGTCCCATCCAGATGAACGCCGCGATGCGCCAGTAGGTCAGCATGTAGATGTCGACGTAGAGGTCGAGACGCAGGATCGAGGAGGCGACGAGAAGGACGTTCTGTCCCACCCAGAGATACACCAGCGGCCGGATGACCTTCGATTTCTCGGCCGGCCCGCCCGGCCGCATCGTCACCAGCACGAAGGCCGCGGCGAGCAAGGCGGTTACGATCAGCGGGTAGGCACCGCGATGCGCGTAGCCCGCATAGGTCAGATTGTCGGGCAGCGCCAGATGGCCCCAGAGATAGATGCCGTCGAGAATGGACTGCGCCGCGAACAGCAGATTGAACAGGATCAGCGAGCGCAGGATGGTGGAGGGACCAAGAAATTCCGCCGAGACGAGCGGTGGAAGCGGAGGCGGCTCTACGGCTTCGGCGGCGGCGGTGATTTTCTTGCGCCGCCAGCGCACATGGATGAACGGCCAGACCAGCGCCAGCATCAAGGCCCAGAACAGCACCCGAGGGATGCTGATATATCCGAGGATAAGTTTCGGATTGAGCAAGGACAGCCATTGCTCGATCACCGGATTGGCCGCGGCGAAGAGCGCCACGAAGACGGCGCTGAGCGCCGCCGGCATCAGCCAGAGCGCGATGCCGCGGGTGAATGCCGACGCGTTCAACGCCTGGGGCGCATCGAGAAAGAACCTGAAGGGACCGAGCAGGACAAAATTGCGCAATGCGCGAACGCGGTCGGCGAGGCCGGTCGATTCCGCGTTGGTCACGAGCTGCAACGCAATGGCCATCGAGGCGACAAGGATCAGGAACGACAAACTGTTGAGCTCCTCGACGACAGGCACCAGCCCGACGGCGAGAACGGCCGAGCCGATCATGGCGCGACGCAGGTCCAGCGCCGCACGATTGACGAGCACCGATACGCCGGCGAGCGCGATCGCAAAGAGCGTCAGCGACAGTCCGACCCGCTGCCCGTAGAACAGCCAGTCGGCGAGTGCGGCCAGCAGCAGCGCGAGGCCGACCTTGGCCGGGATCGAGGAATGACCGATCGGCTTGATCTCTTCCACGATCGTCGAAGCCAGACTTGTCATATCGGTAAGACCTTTCGTGATGGTTGGCATCACGAAGTCTGAACGTCGTTTGTGCAGAAGGCGGGATCACCGTCTGCATGGTTTCAGGAGTCTTTTGCAGTTTTCGTGCAGGCATGCGTTTGCCCCTCGCGCGGGGCAAATCGCTTTGATAGGTGCGAAGCATTCGCCGCTCCTCACATGTGATGCATCATGCAATTCCTCGGTCGTATCGGTCTCATCCTGCTCTGGCTGGCTGCGCCTCTCCTTGCATTCGCGGCAGCGAACAAGAACGATCCCTATCTGCTCGTGATGCGTGGCGCTGGAAACATCGTGCTTGCCGTCGCAAGCATCGCGATCGTCATCCTTCTGCTGCGCAAAGGACGTTGGCGCATCATTGCGGGCAAGCTGCTCGTCATGCTCTGGTGCCTGCCGCCGGTCCTGATGACCGCGGCGCATCTGAAGTTCGAGTGGCGCAAGCACGAAGTTCTCGGTGCCAGTGCCGCCGATGCGCGCCATCTCGGGCCTCATTTCATGGTCGGCTATTCCTCCTTCCCGGAGGTTGCACGCCTTGCCAAGCAGGGATTGATCGGCGGCGTCTATGTCACCCGCCACAACATTCGTGGCAGGACCGTCGCGGCGCTGCAGGCGGAGATCGCGGCGCTTCAGGACATCAGGCGCTCAGCGGGCCTGCCGCCGCTGATCGTTGCTGCGGACCAGGAGGGCGGCATCGTCGGCCATCTCGCGCCGCCGCTGACGAAAGTGCCGGCCCTGGCGACGCTCGCCGGGCTTGCTTCCGACGACCAGCAGGCCAAGGCGCAAGAGTTCGGCCGCATCCACGGCCGCGAGCTCGCCGGCCTCGGCGTCAATCTCAACCTCGCCCCGGTGCTCGATCTCAAGCCGCCGGCGCGGCGCAACCGGCTCGATTTCCACACGCTGATCGGCCAGCGCGCGATCGCGACCGATCCGGCCGTCGTCTCGACGATTGCGGGCGCCTATGTGCGCGGGTTGGAAGAATCCGGCGTCGGTGCCACGCTCAAGCATTTTCCCGGCATCGGCCGCGTGCGCACCGACACGCATCATTTCAGCGCCAATCTCGACACGCCGGTGAAGGAGCTCGAGGCATCCGACTGGCTTCCGTTCCGCGAGGTGCTGTCGCATTCGCGCAGCGCGCTCATGGTTGGCCATGTCACGCTCACCGCGGTCGATCCCGATCGCGCCGCATCGCATTCGAAACGCGTCGTCGAAGGCATCCTCCGGCAGACATGGGGCTATCAGGGGGTGGTGATGACCGACGACCTCGTGATGGGCGCGATCTACCAGAACGACGTCTGCAAGGCCGTGGTCGAAGCGGTCAATGCCGGCGTCGATTTGCTGCTGGTCGCCTATGACGGCGCCCAGTTCTACCGCGTCTTCGCCTGCGCCCTGGACGGGGCGCGGCAGGGCAAGCTCGATGTCATGATGCTGAATGCGAGCGCGGCGCGGCTGGCACGGGGCTTTTCGACCGAGCAGGCGCGCACGGCGTCAGGCGTGATCCGCATCGTCGGTACGCATTAGCTCTCCTGCATGTCGAGCGAGGTCTGGGCCTTGCAGCCTATCTCAACTCCTCCGCCAGGTAGTCGACCAGGGCCCGTATCTTGCTGGAAGGACGTGGGCCACCCGGGAAGACGGCATGCACGGAGAGCGGCGAGGCCTTGTAGCCTTTCAACAACGGGACCAGCGCGCCCGACTTGATCTCGGGGGCGGCCATCACCGACGTTGCCATCGAAATGCCGAGGCCCGCCAGGGCGCAGGCGAACACGCCCGGACCCGAGTCGGTGTGGATGCGGCCGCGCACGTCCACCGACGTTTCCGCGCCGTTGCGCGTGAACACCCAACTCGCCCGGCCGGAATGACCGGGTCCGAAGATGCAATCATGTGAAGCGAGATCGGCCGGCGTTTTCGGCGTGCCGCGCGCGGCGAGATAGGAGGGGGACGCCACCAGGAGACGCTGCAAGGTTTCGAGCTTGCGTGCGCCGAACGCGGAATCGTCGAGTTCGCCGAGGCGGATGGCGAGGTCGGCGCCTTCGGCAACGAGATTCTGCCGTTCGTCGACCACCGACAGCTCGACGTGGAGTAACGGATGCATCGCCAGGAATTTCCGCAGATGCGGAATGATCTGCCGCATGCCGTACATGATGGGCATTGCGATGCGGATGGTCCCGCGCAGCGAGTCGATTCCGCGCGCCGCGTCCTCGGCGTCCTCGATGTCGGCGAGGACCTCACGCGCGCGCGTGAGGAAGAGCGCCCCGGCGTCGGTCACGGTGATGCGACGCGTGGTCCGCAGCAGCAGCTTGACGTCGAGCCGCGCCTCCAATTCGCTGATGATGCGGGACACCGAAGGCTGAGACAGGCCAAGTTCGCGGGCAGCCTTGGAAAAACTGCCGCATTCGGCGGCCCGGACGAACACCGCCATTTCCTGAAGCCGATCACTCATTTGTATTCCAAATAAATCTTCTGCGTCCGAGCGGTATACCCTCGCGCTGCCGAATGATCCAGATAGGGCCGGCCAACAGCAATCGATGGAGTTTCGCCGTGGCCCTGCAAGACAAGCTCGATGCATTCAAAGCCGATTTCGAAGGCGGCCGCCTGCCGCTCAAGCCCAGCCGCGAGGTGCTCGACATCATGCACCGCGCGACCGCCGAGCTGATCGCGAGCGGTCAGATGCAGCGCGCAAAAAAGGCCGGTGATGCCGCGCCGGATTTCACCTTGAAAGACCCCGAGGGCAAGCCGGTCGCCTTGCGCGAGCTGCTCGCCAAGGGACCGCTGGTCGTGTCGTTCTATCGCGGCGCCTGGTGTCCTTATTGCAATCTCGAGCTCCAGGCGCTGCAGGAGGCGCTGCCGGAGATCGTCGCCCGCGGTGCCAGCCTGGTTGCGATCTCGCCGCAGACTGCGCCGAACAGCCGGAAATCGGAGCGCGACAACAAGCTGTCGTTCCCGATTCTGAGCGACGTCAGGAGTGCGGTCGCGGAGGCCTTCGGCGTTCGCTTTGCGCTGCCGGCCGAGCTCGTCGCGCTCTACAAAGCGTTCAAGAACGACCTGCCGACGTTCAACGACGATCCGGCCTGGGTGCTGCCGATGCCGGCGCGTTACGTCATCGGCCGCGACGGAATCATCGCCTATGCGGAGGTGAATCCGGACTACACGCGCCGTCCTGATCCGTCGGAACTGTTGCCGGTGCTGGATCGCCTGCGGGCCGGCAAGGCGGCTTGAGACTTGCGACGTGACCGCTCCGCGCGCCGAGGCGCGCGGGGTGGTCGGATTCCGCCGTGAAGCGCTACCGCTGGCGTGCGATCAATCCGTCGATCATCGCGCGCACGAGGCCCGCGATCTCCTCGCGCAGCGCTGGCAGCGGCACGGCGACCAGCTTCTGCTCCAGTCCCAGCGCGACCATGCCGTGCACTGCCGAGAACAGGCTGCGCGCCGTGATGCCGAGCTCTTCGTGGTTGCGCTTTGGAAACAGCATGGCCAGCGGCTGGTAGATGTGGCGGAACAGCTGCATCTGATCCTGGACCGACCAGTCGGGGACAGTCTTGTCGGCCTCCATGCGGTGCTCGAACAGCGCGCGCCAGAGCTGGAGATTCTCGGCCGCGAAATCGCAATAGGCGATGGCGATGCGGACCAGCGTCTCCTGCGGGGATGGCTCGCCGGCGCTGACCGCGGCACTGAGTGCCCCATCAAGCCGGAGCAGCGTGCGCGAGCCCACACGCAGGATCAGCTCGTCCATGTCAGCCACGAGATTGTAGACCGCGCCATTGGCGCAGCCGATCTCGCGGGCGAGATCCCGGGTTTTCAGGCCGGACAAGCCACGGTCGGCGATCATCCGCTCCGCCGCCAGGATCAGAGCTGATCGAAGTTTCTCTCTTCGTTCCAAGGTCTTAGACATCAACTGCAAAATTCTTTGAGCGCTGCTCAAAATATTATTGAACTATGTTCAAATTTGCTGCTACAAACGGTTTGTGAGCAACGCTCATAACAGGGAGCAGCAGATGTTCAAGACCGTCGTGACACTTTTCCGCGGCAGCGTCGCCGCCGCCGGCGAGGAGCTGGAGGACCGGACGGCCCTCCTCATTCTCGACCAGCAGATGCGCGATGCGGCAGCCGCCGTCGAGCGCAGCAAGCGAACGCTGGCACTGGCGATTGCGCAGGACCAGCAGGAGGGCCGCAAGCTGGACGCGACAATTGCCCGCATTACCGATCTCGAAACCCGCGCGGTTGCGGCGCTCGACGGCGGTCGTGAGGATCTCGCCAAGGAGGCCGCCGAAGCCATCGCCGGCCTGGAGGCCGACCGGGATGCCGCGATGACGGCCCGTGCGTTGTTCGCGACCGAAATCGCCCGCCTGAAGCGGCATGTTGCAAGTGCGCAGGCCCGCATCACCGAGCTCGATCGCGGCCGCCGTCTGGCCCGCGCTTCGGAAGCCGTGCGCTCGCTTCGCCGCAGCGGCATCGAGGCGGCGCGTCCCTACGAATCCACGCTGCCGGAGGCGGAGAGCACGTTGCGGCGTCTGCGCGATCGGCAGATGGAAGCGCAGGCTGCCGACGATGCGCTGGTCGAGCTCGATGCGGCCACAGGTCCCATCGCGACCGCCGAGAGGCTCGCCGAGCAAGGCTTTGGCCCGCGGCTGAAAACCACCGCGGACGACGTGCTCGCACGGCTGAAGTCAAGGCGCGCGCCGGCAGCCTGATCCCAACCCATCATCATCGCAGCAACACAGGAGACCATCATGAACCAGAACGGCCAGCCCCACAGCAGCGCCTGGGTGACCTTCACCTATGCGTCCTTCGCAGCCTCCGCCTTCCTCGTCGCCATCGGCGTCTTTTTCCTGCCGATCGATTTCTGGATGAAAGGCTATCTCACCATGGGTATCGTCATGCTGATCCAGACCTGCATCACCCTCACCAAGACCGTGCGCGACAATCACGAGAGCAGCCGGCTGGTCAATCGCATAGAGGACGCGAAGGCCGAGCGGCTGCTGATGGAGGTTTCCAAAGCCGCGTAAGCGACGCGCCTGATCCTGACGACGCGCAAGAGAGCCGCGGAACAGCGCCCCGCGGCTTTCGGCGTCATCGATCCGCATCCCGCATTGTGCTCCGGCCGCAGGTGCGATATGGCTCGCGCGCTTTCCAGAGGCGGAGACGAGCTTTGTCGAAACAATCGCTGCGTGAGGAGGCCGAGCGCCTGATCCGCGAATCCATGGAAAAGAAGTCCATCGTCGTCAAGCAGGGCACGACCCGCATCGAGGCCGTCTGCGGCAAGTGCGGCGCGCCGAACCGGGTGCAGGCGGAGAAGGGCCAGAGCCGGGTCAAGTTCGCCTGCAAGAATTGCGGGCACCAGCAGGAGACGCTGTAGGCTTGTTCCCTCTCCCACAAGGGAGAAGGAGGGCGGTCACTCCCCCTCCACAAACCTCTTGAACGCATCCGCATAATCCGGATGCCAGCGTGACAGTGGCGGGCGGTTCTCGACGATGTCGCCGGCGGCCCACAGCATGCGCTTCTCGTCGAGCGCGCGTGGCACGTCGTTGTCCGGGCACAGGATGTAGAAATCGCCGGCCTCCAGCCGCGCCAGCATGAAATCGACCGTCTGTTCCGGCGTCCAAGCGCCGGCCGGCTTTTCGGTGCGGCCCTTCGCGGTGAGGCCGGTGAACACGAAGCCGGGGATCAGCAGGTGCGCTGTGATGCGACAGTCCTTCGTGTTGCGCAGCTCATGCTGGAGCGCCTCAGTGAACGCTTTCACCCCGGCCTTGGAGACATTGTAGGCGGGATCGCCCGGCGGCGTGGTGATGCCCTGCTTCGAGCCGGTGTTGATGATGAGGCCGCGCCTGCCGCGCGCGATCATGCCCGGTGCGAAGATGCGCGAGCCGTTGATGATGCCCCACATGTTGACGCCGATGATGCGCTGCCAATGGTCGGGCTCGCCGAACAGCGTGCTGCCGGGCTGGATGCCGGCATTGTTCATCAGGACGTCGGTGCCGCCGAACCGCTCGCGCACCACGCGCTCCAGTTCCGTCACGCTGTCGGCCTTGCTGACATCGACCGCGAAGGTTATCACATCTGCGGCAGTGGTGACGGATGACAGTCTTGCTGCAGCTTCTGCCAACCGGGGCTCGTCGACATCGACGATACACAGCTTCATTCCCGCGCGCGCAAAGGCGACGGCAGCGGCAAATCCGATGCCGGACGCGCCCCCGGTGATCACGGCAACATTGTCTTTGACGATGGCGGGATGGGGCATGGTGCGTCTCCGCAAGAGGGATTTGCGCGAGCTATAACATGGCGGCTGCGCGACCCTGCACAAGTCGGCATGGGAGGTCCTCGTTCCGCGCTGCCTTTACGCCTATCCGGCACCGCGGTATCCTTCGACGCAACGATCCCGCCCAGATCGAACCAATCAATCATTTGACAGGGAGTGCAGCCATGGCTGTGTCGCAGGCTATTCCGATCACGCGCCATCCGTTCGCCAACGGGTCCTACAAGCAGATGCTGATCGACGGGAAATGGGTCGACGCAGCCTCGGGCAAGCGCTTCGAGACGCGCAATCCCGCAACGGGCGAGCTGCTCGCAACCGTCGCCGAGGGTGACAAGGAAGACATCGATCGTGCGGTCGCCGCCGCCCGCCGTGCCTTCGAAGGTCCCTGGAGCAAGGTCAAGCCGTTCGAGCGGCAGAACCTGCTCCTCAAGCTTGCCGACCTCGTCGAGAAGAATTTTGACGAATTGTCGCAGCTCGACACGCTCGACATGGGCGCGCCGCTCAGCCGCACCCGTGCCTATCGTCTGCGCGCCGTCGGCATGCTGCGTTACTATGCCGGCCAGACCACCGCGATCCACGGCGAGACCATCGAGAATTCGCTGCCGGGCGAAATCTTCTCCTACACGCTGAAGGAGCCGATCGGCGTCGTCGGCGCCATCATTCCCTGGAACGGGCCGCTCACCGCGACGATCTGGAAGATCGGTCCCGCGATCGCGACCGGCTGCACCGTGGTGCTCAAGCCTGCGGAAGAGGCGCCGCTGACCTCGCTGCGCATCGCCGAGCTGGCGATGGAAGCCGGCATTCCCCCGGGCGTCGTCAACGTTGTGCCCGGCTATGGCGAGACCGCGGGTGCCGCGCTCGCCTCGCATCATGACGTCGACAAGGTCGCCTTCACGGGCTCGCACGTCACGGGCCAGTCGATCATCCGCGCCTCCGCCGGCAATCTCAAGCGCGTCTCGCTGGAGTTGGGTGGCAAATCACCGGACATCGTGTTTGCCGATGCCGATCTCGATGCCGCCGTGCCGGGTGCTGCGATGGCGGTGTTCGCCAATTCCGGCCAGATCTGCAGCGCTGGCACGCGTCTGTTCGTCGAGCAGGCGATCTACGAGGAGTTCGTCGGCCGCGTCGCCGAGTTCGGCAAGAAGCTGCAGGTCGGCAACGGTCTCGATCCCAACGTGCAGATCGGCCCGCTGGTCTCCGAGCAGCAGCTCGAGCGCGTCACCGGTTATCTCGACATCGGCCAGAAGGAAGGCGCACGCGCTCTCGCCGGCGGCGGCCGGGTGACTGAAGGCGCCCTGTCGAAAGGCTTCTTCGTCTCGCCGACGGTGTTCGCGGGCGTCCAGGACAACATGCGCATCGCGCAGGAGGAGATCTTTGGTCCCGTCATCTCCGCGATCGCGTTCAAGGACATGGACGAGCTGGTCAAGCGCGCCAACAACACCACCTTCGGCCTCGGTTCCGGCCTGTGGACCCGCGACGTCAGCAAGGCGCATGCGGTTGCAAAGTCAATGCGCGCAGGTTCAGTGTGGGTGAACTGCTACCAGGCGATGGACCCGGCCGTGCCGTTCGGCGGCTACAAGATGAGCGGCTACGGCCGCGAGTCCGGCAAGCAGCATGTCGAGGAATATCTCAACGTGAAGGCGGTCTGGATCAAGACGGCGTAAGGGCGCGCTCTCGCGTTCCGCGAGGGAGGATATCTGCTTGGGGGCGGTACCTTTTCCGGTGCCGCCCCTCGCACTATGATCTGCATTCTTTCATACACATCCGGGGCCAGCATGAAATTCGAAGCGTTGTTTAAGCCGTTGCAGGTCGGTCCGTACAAGCTTGCGCATCGCGTCGCGATGGCGCCGTTGACGCGCATGCGGGCCGAGCGCGAGAGCTTTTCGCCGCGGCCGCTCAACGCCGAATATTATGCCCAGCGCGCGACGCCCGGCGGCCTGCTCATCGCCGAAGCCTCGCCGGTGCTGTCGCACGGCCGCGGCAACCCGGCGACTCCAGGCATTTATTCGCAGGCGCAGATCGACGGCTGGCGCAAGGTGGTCGATGCGGTGCACGCCAAGGGCGGCATCATCTTCCTCCAGCTCTGGCATGTCGGCCGCGTCTCGCATTCCTCGTTCCATGGCGGCGAGCTGCCGGTTTCGGCTTCGGCGATCCCGATCAAGGCGGCCGGGATGAAGGCGATGACGGCCGACGGCAAGATCTCCGACTATGAGACGCCGCGCGCCCTGGAGACCGAGGAGGTCAAGGGGATTGTCGAGGCCTTCAGGCAAGGCGCGAAGAACGCGCTCGCCGCCGGTTTCGACGGTGTCGAGATCCACGGCGCCAACGGCTATTTGCTCGAGCAGTTCCTGCAGTCGCGCAGCAACCAGCGCACCGATCAATATGGCGGTTCGATCGAGAACCGCGCGCGGCTCTTGCTCGAGGTCACGCAGGCTGCGATCGACGTCTGCGGCGCGAACCGCGTCGCCGTGAGGCTCTCGCCCCACGGCATCGCCAATGATTCCGGCGAGCCGGATCCGATGCCGCTCTACACGCATGTGGTGAAGGCGCTCGACAAGCTTGGCCTCGCTTATCTGCATTTCATCGAGCCGCGCTCCAGCGGCGCGGGCCGTGCCGACGTCCATTGGGAGAACGTGCCGTCGGCCATGGTGCTATTCCGACCGCTCTACAGCGGCGTGCTGATGACCGCCGGCGGCTTTACCGGCGAGACCGCGAATGCCGCGATTGCCGACGGCCATGCGGACATCATCGCGTTCGGCCGCATCTTCATCTCCAATCCCGATCTGCCGCGGCGCCTCGCGCACGGCTACCCGATCACGCCGTACAACCGCGCGACGTTCTATGGCGGCGAGGAGAAGGGGTATACGGACTACCCTGTTTATGACGAGCTGACGCCGGCCTGACCAGTCATTCCTGGGCGACGCGAAGCGTCGAGCCCGGAATCCATCTCACGTCCTGGCTTGCTGTTCGATGGATTCCGGGCTCGCGACGTCGTCGTGCCCCGCAATGACAAGCGTATATCGCGTACATGACGACGGAGAGACGTCCATGGCCAAAGCCGCAGCCGCCGCAGGGATCGCCACCGGCCAATGTCTCTGCGGCAAGGTCAGCTTCGAGATCGACACCCCCGCGCGCTGGGCGTGGCACGATCATTCCGCCGCGAGCCGCCGTGCCCATGGCGCGGCCTATGCGACCTATGTCGGCAGCTGGAAGAAACGCTTTCGCATCACGTCAGGGAAAACGGCGCTGACGCGCTACGAGGACAAGGCGACCAAGACCACCCGCAGCTTCTGCTCGCATTGCGGCACGCCGATCGCCTATGAGCGTCCGCGCGGGCCGCATATGGTCAACATCCCCCGTGCTCTGTTCAGAGAACGCACCGGCCGGCAGCCGCTCTATCACATCGGGATCGAAGAGCTGCAGGAATGGGCCTATACCGGCGAGCCGCTGGTGCCGCTGAAGGGCTTTCCGGGCGTGGTCTGGCAGCGCTCGAAAAAGAAAAAGCGCGCGGGCGGCGAGGATCCGTTCGGGCTGGGGCGTGAGGAGATGTAGCGCGAGCCGCGTTCAGCTCTCGTGCCCCGGACGCAGCGCAGCGCCTCCCCGGCGATGCACAGCATCGTCTGGTGCGGTGATGCCCTGCTGAGCCGGGCCCATGCGTCGGCGAGCGCTGCGTGAATTTAGGTCCCGGCTCTGCGCCGCACCGCTGCGCGCTGCTTCGCGTCCGGGACACCAGAGCGTAGTTTGCCGCATTCACGCAACGCAGCCATGAGCGCGCTTCCTTGCGCGCCTCGCAAGAATTCGGCCATCATGCCTTCCGTCCTTGCGGCAACGTCCGCTCCTGGAGGAAACATGAAGAACAAGATCACCGGCCGCTCCGCCTTTCTCGCGCTGCTCAAGGACGAAGGCATCACGCATCTGTTCGGCAATCCCGGCACCACCGAGCTGCCGATCATGCATGCGCTGAAGGACCATCCCGACCTCACCTATGTGATGGCGATGCAGGAGAGCCTGGTGGTCGCGATCGCCGACGGCTACAGCCGGGCCTCCGGCAAGCTCGTCGCCTGCAACGTCCATGTCGCGCCCGGGCTTGGCAATGCCATGGGCTCGCTCTACAACGCCCAGTTCACGGGCACGCCGATGATCCTCACCGCGGGACAGCAGGAGCAGGGCCACGGCCTGATGGAGCCCGTATTGTACGGCCCGCTCGTACGCATGGCCGAGCCGCTGGTGAAATGGGCGGTCGAGGTGACGCGGCTGGAGGATCTGCCGCGCATCGTGCGCCGCGCCGCCAAGGTGGCGATGACGCCGCCGACCGGCCCGGTGTTCATCTCGCTGCCAGGCGACATTCTCAACAGCGAGGCCGGCATCGACCTCGGCCGCTCCACCCGCATCGATGCGCGCGTCAAGCCGTCGGACGAAGCGCTGAAAGCCTTTGCCGCGCGGCTGCTGAAGGCCGAGCGCCCCGTCATCGTCACCATGGACGAGGTGGTGAAGAGCGACGCGCTCAAGGAGGCGGCCGAACTCGCAGAGCTGCTCGGCGCTGCCGCCTACCAGTCCTCGACGCCCTACGGCTCGCACTTCCTCTCGGAGAGCCCGAGCTTCGTTGGCACGCTCGCGCGCGTGCAGAAGGTCGCGCGCGATACGCTGGCGCCTTACGACCTGCTGATCGCGCTCGGCGGCGATCCGCTGCGGATGTCGGTCTATAGCGAGGTCGATGCGCTGCCGGACGGGCTCGGCATCGTGCAGGTCGGCCTCGTCGATTGGGAGATCGCCAAGAATTACGGCGCCGAGATCGCGCTGAAGGCGGACCTGAAGGAGACGCTGCGCGCGCTGATCCCGGTGCTGAAGGAGATAGGCGGCGCGACGCTCACGGGCCGCGCCAAGCAGCGCCTCGCCGAGCTTGCGCCGAAGAACTGGACCGCACGCCGTGCCGCGCTGGTCGAGCAGATCGGCAAGAGCGCCGGCCGCAGCCCCATCGATCCGGACTTCCTCGTGCTGCAAATGGTCGAGGCCATGCCGGAGAATGCCATCCTGGTCGACGAAGGCCTCACCTCGAGCCGCCAGGTCACGGCGCTGCGGCCGCATCGCGACCGCTTCGGCTATCACGGCCTTGCCTCCGGCGGCATCGGCTGGGGCCTGCCGGCCTCCGTCGGCGCCAGCATCGCCAACCCGGATCGCCCCGTGGTGTGCTTCTCCGGCGACGGCAGCGCGATGTATTCGATCCAGTCGCTGTGGACGGCGGCGCATCACAAGCTGCCGCTCAACGTCGTCATCGCCAACAATGGCGGCTACCGTATCATCAAGCAGCGCCTGCTGGCCTTCCACGGCGACGACAATTATGTCGGCATGGATTTCGTCGATCCGCCCGTGGATTTCGCCGGTGTGGCGAAGGCGCTCGGCTGCGAGGCGATCAGGATCAGCGACCCCCGTGAGCTGAAGGCGACTTTGGCCTCGGCGTTTGGCCGGCCGGGGACGAAGCTGATCGAGGTGATGGTGGACGGGAAGGTGTAGCCCCTCTGCTCCGCTGTCGTCTCGGCGCCCGTGCGCAATTGCGTACTAGGCCGGGACGACATCGAGGGGGTGCGACACCGGGGGCCTACCCCTTCTTTCCCACCCGATATCCCGCCGCCGGATGCGGTGCATCGAGCCTCGCGCGGCCGCCGAAGAGTTTTTCCCGCAACGTGCCCTTCGTGTATTCCGACTTGTACCTTCCGCGCCGCGTCAGCTCCGGCACCAGCATGTCGGAGATGTCCTCGAAATCGCCGGGTGAGATCGCGAAGGCGACGTTGAGGCCGTCGACGTCGGTCTTCTCGAACCAGTCCTCGATCTTGTCGGCGACGCTTTCGGGCGTGCCGACCACGACCGGGCCGGCGCCGCCGATGCCGACATGCTCGATGACGTCGCGCACGGTCCAGACGCGGTCCGGATCGCCCCGCGTGACGTTGTCGAGGGCGCTGCGGCCGGCATCGTTCTGCACGTGACGCACCTGCTGGTCGAGCTCGTAGCCGGAGAAATCGATGCCGGTCCATCCCGACATCAGGGCGAGCGCGCCTTCCGGATTGATGTGCGAGCGGTAGTCGGCATATTTCGCCGCAGCTTCAGCCTCGGTATTGCCGAGGATGATCGTCATCATGTTGAACATCAAAATCTCCGCCGGGTTGCGGCCGAGTGCGGCGGCTTCCTGGCGGATCGCAGCGACGCGCGGCGCGATGATCTTGGCCGACGGTCCCGACATGAAGACGCATTCGGCGTGCTTGGCTGCGAACTGCCGGCCACGCGGCGAGGTGCCGGCCTGGTACAGCACCGGCGTGCGCTGCGGCGAGGGCTCGCTGAGATGGATGGTGTTGTTGATGCGGTAGTTCGCACTCTCATGATTGATGCGGTGAACCTTGCTCGGATCGGTGAAGATGCCGCGCTCGCGGTCGCGCAGCACGGCGTCGTCCTCCCAACTGCTTTCCCAGAGCTTGTAGACGACCTCCATATATTCGTCGGCGATGTCGTAGCGGTCGTCGTGCCCGGTCTGCTTGTCCTTGCCGGCGCCGCGCGCGGCACTGTCGAGATAGCCGGTGACGACGTTCCAGCCGATCCGCCCTTCAGTGAGGTGATCGAGCGTCGACATTCGCCGCGCGAACGGATAGGGCGGCTCGAACGACAGATTGCTCGTGACGCCGAAGCCGAGATTTTGCGTGACGGCCGCCATTGCCGAGAGCAGCAGCAGCGGCTCGTTCGACGGCGTCTGCGCTGCGTTGCGCAAGGCCGCGTCAGGGCTGTTGCCATAGACGTCGTAGACCCCGAGCACGTCGGCGAGGAACAGCCCGTCGAAACGGCCGCGCTCCAGAGTCTTGGCGAGATCGATCCAGTAGGGCAGGCGATTATATTCGGCGGTGCGGTCGCGCGGATGGGTCCAGAGGCCGGGTGACTGGTGTGCGACACAATTCATCGCAAATGCGTTGAGTCTGATCTCTTTGGCCATGCTGGCTCCCCGGCGCCCTGTACTGAGCGCTCTTCGAATGGTAGATGTGCGCCCCGAACTTGACGCTCAACTTGATGTCCTACTTGGCGAAGTTCTTGCATATCGCTTGCGCTTGGCAAGGCCAAAATCAGCGGCGCTGCTGCGCTTGGCAAGCCAATCCCGGGGATGCAAGGACGAAATCCCAAGAGAAGTGCAAGGGAAGTGCAAGAGAACGACAAGAGAAGTACAAGCCAACCGCAAGAACTATCCAAGTCCCCGCCACTTTCGAAGGCCAGCTCGTATCGGGTAAGGTCCTTCGCCTCAACGTCTCGAAAAGCAAGTCATGACCAGAGCCGACGCCATCGCCCGCGCCCGTGAGGATTTTACATCAGGCGCCTTCCTCGCCGAGCTCGACCGCCGCGTCGCCTTCAAGACCGAGAGCCAGAATCCGTCACGCGGCCCCGAGTTGCGTGCCTATCTGGAACAGGAGATGCAGCCGGCTTTTGCCGCGCTCGACTTCACCAGCCGCATCGTCGAATCCCCGAGCGGCAAGGCGCCGTTCCTGTTCGCCGAGCATCACGAGAGCGCCTCAGTGCCCACGGTGCTGGTCTATGGCCATGGCGACGTCGTCGATGGGATGGAAGGCGAGTGGCGCGACGGCCGCGATCCCTGGCGCACCACGGTTTCGGGTACGCGCCTTTATGGCCGCGGGACCGCCGACAACAAGGGTCAGCACAGCATCAACATGGCGGCACTCCGCGCGGTGCGCGATGCCCGCGGCGGCAAGCTCGCCTTCAATGCCAAGTTCATCGTGGAGATGGGCGAGGAGATCGGCTCGCCCGATCTCGGCAAGGTCTGCGATCTCAACCGTGACGCGCTCAAGGCCGATCTGTTCATGGCCTCCGATGGGCCGCGCCTGTCCGCGGAACGTCCGACGCTGTTCCTGGGCTGCCGCGGCGGCATCCGCATCCATCTGGATGTGAATTTGCGCGACGGCGGCCACCATTCCGGCAATTGGGGCGGCGTGCTGGCCAATCCCGCGACCATTCTGGTCAATGCGATCTCAACGCTGGTCGACGGTCACGGCCGCCTCCAGCTCGACGCCCTGAAGCCGCCGCGCCTCACCAACCAGATCCGCTCCTATCTCGCCGACGTGCAGGTGTTGCCGAGTGCGGACGAGCCCGCGCTGGCCGAGAACTGGGGCGAGGAAGGTCTTTCGGCCGCCGAACGGCTCTATGCCTGGAATACGCTGGAAGTGCTGGCGATGTCGTCGGGCAATATCGAGAAGCCGGCCAACGCCATTCCAGGCCACGCCAACGCCGTGCTGCAACTGCGGTTCGTGGTCGGCACCAAGATCGACGGCCTGATCGACGCGATCCGCGCCCATCTGGTCGAACACGGCTTTCCGATGGTCGAGGTGCGGGCGGCGCAGAGCTTTGCTGCATCGCGCACCGATTTCGACAGTCCCTGGATCAAATGGGCGGCGGATTCGGTGAAAGAGACCACCGGCAAGACGCCCGCGGTGCTGCCGAATTTCGGCGGCTCGCTGCCCAACGACGTATTTTCCGAGATCCTGGGCCTGCCGACGATCTGGGTCCCGCACTCCTATCCCGGCTGTTCCCAGCATGCGCCCAATGAGCACATCCTGCTGCCTCTGACCGAGGAGGCCTTGACGGTGATGGCCGGGCTGTTCTGGGATCTCGGCCAGTTGCCAGGACCCCTGGCAAAACCCCGCTAAACTGAGCCGTTAACCTGAGCCTCGATCTCGCCGAAAGTCACATTCTAATCCAAGCCGATTTGTGCTTGCATCCCGCACGCATCATCCTGAAAGGGGACAAAAAAGTGAAACATTTCCGTAGCATTGGGCTCGCGCTCGCCGCGACTTTCGCCGTCAGCCAGGCTGGGGCCCAGGAGCTGACCGGCACGCTGAAGAACATCAAGGACACCGGCGCCATCACGCTGGGCTTCCGCGACTCCTCGATCCCGTTCTCCTATCTGGATGACAACCAGAAGCCCGTCGGGTTCGCGATGGACATCTGCTACAAGATCGTCGACGCCGTGAAGAAGGAGCTCAAGCTCGACAAGCTCGAGGTCAAGCTCAACCCGGTGACCTCGGCGACCCGCATCCCGCTGATGGCCAACGGCACCATCGACCTCGAATGCGGCTCGACCACCAACAACGCCGAGCGCCAGAAGCAGGTCGCCTTCACCAACACCCACTATCTGACCGCCAGCCGCTACGTCTTCAAGAAGTCGAGCGGTCTGAAGTCGATCGACGACCTCAAGGGCAAGACGGTGGTCTCGACCGCGGGCACCACCAACATCAAGCAGCTCACCGAGGCCAACGTCGAGAAGAAGCTCAGCGCCAACATCATCCCGGCCAAAGACCACGCCGAGGCCTTCCTGATGGTCGAGACCGACCGCGCGGTCGCCTTCGTCATGGACGACATCCTGCTCGCGAGCCTCGTCGCCGGCTCGAAGTCGCCGGGCGACTACGAGATCTCCAAGGATGCGTTCTCCAAGCCGGAGCCCTACGGCATCATGCTGCGCAAGGACGACGCGGCCTTCAAGAAGGTCGTCGATGCCGCGACCGCGGCGCTCTACACCTCCGGCGAGGCGCAAAAGATCTACGACAAGTGGTTCACGCAGAAGATCCCGCCGAAGGGGCTGAATCTCAACACCCCGATCTCGGCCGAGCTGAAGAACGAGTTCGCCAAGCCGACGGATTCGCCCAATCCGGACGACTACAAGTAAGATAAAACCTCGATCTTTCGATCGGGATCATGTCCGGCCACTCTTGACACAGGGGTGGCCGGACATTTGCATAGGCGCCGGGACATCCATAACTGGCGCGTTCGCGCGGGGCGCTCATCACGGGCTTGATCGTCGGGGTGATGCGCACGCTGCTGTCGAAAGGCGCCAACTGGTTCGGCTTCTGTTACGTCGAACTCTTCTGCAACATGCCGCTGCTGGTGCTTGCAAGGGGAGCCTACTTCCATCCCAAGCACAACATGTCCCTCTGCGCCGTTCATACCGAGACCGACATCGCCGCTGCGCTCGAGGCCGCGGAGCACGGCCTTGCAACGGTGGCGGCACTTTGAGAGGTCGGCCGTCAGCTGATGCTGTTCAATGCACGGCCGATGGCAGCAAAGATATCGGCGATCTGTTCCTCGGTATTGATCAGGGGCGGCGCGCAGCGACCGGTACCTCTGTTGTGGCGCGCTCCTTTGATACAACGTTCATAATCAGGTCGTCATTTGAAAGGCCCTCGGGCGATCTCTACGGACAAGTCCCCGGCGCCGGCGTGCGCTTGAGCGCGCGGCCGCTGGCCGCCGTCGTCAGTTGGCCGTCCTGGATCGCCGGCGCGCCGTTGACCAATAGCGTGTGCACGCCGACGGTCAGCTCGCGCGGGCGCACATAGTCCGCCTTCGGCGCGTAGCGGGCCGGGTCGAACACCACGACATCGGCGAAATAGTCCGGCCGCAGATAGCCGCGGCGGTCGAGCTTGAAGATGTCGGCCGACAGCCCGGTGGACTGACGGATGAACGTCTTCAAATCGATGACCTGGCGCTCCCTGACGTAGACGGCGTATTTGCGCGGAAAGGTGGCGAATTGCCGGGGATGGCCGTCGGTGCCGTCGGAGCCGGTGACGACCCATGGCTGCTTCATCACGAGGTCGACATCGCTGTCGATCATGTTGAAGGAAGCGATCGAGTCGCGCGGGTTGGCGCGCAGGATGCGCACCGCGGCGTCGACCGGCTCGACCTTCCACGCCTCGGCCATTTCCGACAGCCGCTTTCCCGTCCATTCCCGATCGACGCTGGTCAGCAGGATCGAGTCCGCGCCGCCGCGGCGTCGCAAATTCTCCATCATCTCGTCGCGGATTTTCGCCATCTGTGCCGCATCGTCGAAACGTTTGATCATCGCCGCATAGCCGCCATCGACCGCCCAGCGCGGCACCAGCGCCGCATCGAGGCTCGTGCTCGACGCCAGCCACGGATATTGATCCGCCGTCACCTTCTGGCCCGCCGCGCGCGCCGCCTCGATCAGGCGGATCACTTCCGGCACTTGGCCCTGCAGGTCGACGCCGAGCGCCTTCAGATGCGCAAAATGCACCGGCATCTCCGCCTCACGGCCAATCTGGAGCACCTCCTTCGCGGAATTCATCAGACCAATGGAATACGAGCTCTCGTCGCGCTGGTGGGTGTCGTAGATGCCGCCGCGGCGCGCGGCTTCCTTCGCCACCGCCACCACTTCCTCGGTCCTGGCAAAACTCTGCGGAGCGTAGAACAGCCCGGCGGAAAGGCCGATGGCGCCTTCGCACATCGCTTTGGCAACCAGCGCCTTCATGCGTTCCAGTTCATCAGGCGAAGGCGCGCGGGCATCATGGCCCAGCACCGCCTCGCGGACCGCACCGAAGCCGACATAGCTGACGATGTTGGTGCCGACCTTTTGCGCCTCGAGCTCGGCCTGATCGGCCGCGACGTTGGGCGTACCCCTGCCGTCGACGCCGATGAAGATGGTCGAAACGCCCTGCATCAGCCATGGCGCATTCAGCCGCTTGGCCGCATCGCCCGATCGGATATAGCTTTCGGGATGGGTGTGGACGTCGATGAACCCGGGCGCGACGATCATGCCCTGTGCGTCGATGCTGGCCTTTGCCGCCGGCGCGCCGGCATGCGGGCCGACATAGACGATCCTGTCGCCGCTCACCGCGACGTCGCCGGCGAACGGAGCCTCGTCGGCGCCGGTGTAGATCGTCCCTCCGCTGATGAGGAGATCGGCCGTGCCGGCGGCGATGGCAGCGGTAGTCGGGACGAGACCAAAGCAAATGGCGGCAAGAAGGGCAGGCAGGCATTTCATCTGAAAAGTCTCCGTCATGCGAGCAGCAGGCTAGTTCGCGTTCTCCCGGCCATCCAATGCAAGCTTTGCATTGGAGGCGCATCTCCCGGGCACCCAAAAAGCTCTTCCTCGCCAACAAAGCCGACCCTTGCGCTCATGGGGGACCTGTTCTGGGATCTCGGCGAGAAAGGGAAACGTACCTGACAGAACCGTCACGCCGCGCGCCGCACCGCAAACGCGCCGGCTTCAATCGCCGCCGGCCTGCCGTCGATCAGGTCAGCGGTGAGGCGGGCGCTGCCGCAGGCCAGCGTCCAGCCGAGCATGCCGTGGCCCGAATTGATGAACAGCCCGGAGAGCGGCGACCACCCGATGATCGGCCGGCTATCGGGCGTCATTGGGCGTAGCCCGCACCATGGCTCGACGTCGCCGTCAGTCGCCATCCCCAGCATTTTCGCCGCCGCGCGGCGCAGGATGTCGAGACGGCCCGGATCGAGGCTTGCATCGTTGCCGTCGAGATCGGCGATCCCGGCAACCCGGATCGCCGTGCCTTCGTCGCGCGCGAGCGGCGCGAACACCAGCTTGCGTTCGAAGTCGGTGACGCTGTGGCGAAGCGCGCTGACTTCGCCCGCGGGCTGCAGCGTGATGCTGTAGCCCTTGACCGGGTAGATCGGCAGGTAGAATCCGCAAGCTCTTGCAAAGGCGCTCGAGGATGCTCCCATGCAGAGAACGAAGCGGTCAGCTTGCACGCGTCCCTTAGCGGTGTCCACGCCAACAAGACGGCCGCCGGACCGGACCGGTCCGGTCACGGGCGTGTCGAGCAGCCACTCGACATTGTTTCGCTGTGTCAGGCGGTCGGCAAGCGCGGCGCAGAACGCGGCGCAATCGCCGACCTGTTCGGAGGCGGTGAAAATGCCGCCGGCGAGTTCGCGTGCTCCGAGCTTGAGCGCGGGCTCCAGTGCGAGGCACTCGGCCGGCGTGAGCACCTGCTGCGCATTATCAGCACCGGCCTTGCCGGTGACGGCGCTTCGTGCGGCGTCGAATTCGCTGGGCGAACGGAACAGCACCAGCTTGCCGGCGGTTCGCAATCCAAACGCGAGATCGAGCGTCTGCGACAGGCGTGTCAATTCGTCCCGGCTGATGGCGGCAAGCGCGAGCTGCGCGGCAACGGTGTCGCGCACGGCGGCCGAGCGGCAGGCGAGCAGGAAGCGAACGCCCCAGGATATCAGATGCGGATCGAGGCCGGGGCGAATACGCATCGGCGAGTCTCTGGCGACCAGCAGCGAGGGCAGCTTCAACAGTGTCGCAGGCGATGCCAGCGGGGTCACGAAGGCATAGGACAGCTGGCCGCCGTTGGCGGCGCTGGCGTCGGCGCCGGTCTCGGCATGGCGGTCGACGATGATCACGTCATGTCCGGCCTCGCTGAGGCACCATGCCGTCGTCAGTCCGATGACGCCGGCGCCGAGGACACAGATTTTCATGTAAGGACTCATTCTGGACTGTCGCCCGATGCGGCAACAGAGCCGATCGGGACGAGGAGTGGCGTTGCGGCCGCCAACCTAGGGCGGCCTGATCGCCCCCGGCGATGCCATGTCTGCATCATGCAAAACTTGCATGATGGACCCCGCCGTAGCACGCTGAAGCAGTCGGGCGGCATCGGGCGAATGCGGATCGGCGCATGAAAGGCTGGGATTTGAAGGGGATTGGGCGGGAATCGGCGTCGGAAGGCCCTGATGCAAAGCTTGCATTGGTCGGGCCATATGCCGCTTCGCTAGGTTGCGCGCCATGGGGCAACCAATACCGTGGCAGCAAGCATGGCCGGTCGACGCGCGCCGTTCTGCGCCGTCGGGAGCAGGGTATCGCGGGGAACCCGCCGCAGCGTCCGGCATCAAGACAGGTCGCGTGATGGAACTGCGCTGGCTGCAGGATTTTCTGATGGTGGCCGAGACCGGCAACTTCACCCGTGCGGCCGAGCGGCGCAACACGTCGCAGGCGGCGTTCAGCCGCCGCATCAAGTCGCTGGAGGCCTGGCTCGGCTTCGATCTGATCGATCGCAGCGTCTATCCGACGCAATTGACGCCGCAAGGCGAGCGCTTTCGCGAGCATGCCGGGGAATTGCTGCGGCAGATGCTAGACAGCCGCGACGAGCTTGGCGGCAAGCCGCTGCGCTCGCATGAGCACATCAGGATCGCACTGCCGTTCGCCATGGCGACGGCGCAGCTGCCGCAGTGGTGGCAAGCCTGGTCCGCCGAGCGGCGCATGAGCTGTTCGGTCGTGGTCGGCAACATCCATGATCTCGTCACCTCGCTGGTGTCGGGCAACGCGGACCTGATGATCTGCTATCACCACGCTCAGCAGCCGATCCATCTCGATCCGGATCGCTACGAGCGCGTGAGCCTCGGCACCGAGTATTTGCGGCCCTATGTCAGCGAGGCGCTGGCCGCCAGGGGAGGCATATCGCTGCCGGGCAAGGCGTCGCATCCGGTGCCGCTGCTGATGTATTCGCCCGGTGTCTATTTCGCGCGCCTGGTCGATCTCATCCTGGAGAATGCCCCGATCACCGGCCAGCGGCTGATCGAAAGCGACATGTCCGATGTGCTATGCGAGATGGCGCTGGCCGGACGCGGCGTCGCCTGGCTTACGGAAGGTACCGCCGCGGCGCATGGCCACAAGGGATTGGCGGCCATCGGGGGCAACAAGTGGGCGTTGCCGCTATCTTTAGTCGCATTCAAGGACCGGACGAATAGCCAGCGATCGCTAAATCTCTTTTGGTCCGAATTGCGCAGGAATAATGCGGCCCATGCCGCAGACGGGCGTACGGGGAAGGTTGCGAAAGGACCGGTCAAATCGCCTGCCAGGCCTTCGAGATCGAGTCGCTGAAGTATCGTCAGTCAATAACCAAAAGAGGGAGAACTTCGTGAAATACCGTCGGATAAGCTTCTGTCTGCTTGCTGGCGCGTTGTCCGCCGGGCCGGCGATGGCCCAGGAACTCACGGGAACGCTGAAGAACATCAAGGACACGGGCGCCATCACGCTCGGCTTCCGCGACTCCTCGATCCCGTTCTCCTATCTGGATGACAACCAGAAGCCCGTCGGGTTCGCGATGGACATCTGCTACAAGATCGTCGACGCCGTGAAGAAGGAGCTCAAGCTCGACAAGCTCGAGGTCAAGCTCAACCCGGTGACCTCGGCGACCCGCATCCCGCTGATGGCCAACGGCACCATCGACCTCGAATGCGGCTCGACCACCAACAATGCCGAGCGCCAGAAGCAGGTCGCCTTCACCAACACCCACTATCTGACCGCCAGCCGCTACGTCTTCAAGAAGTCGAGCGGCCTGAAGTCGATCGACGACCTCAAGGGCAAGACGGTGGTCTCGACCGCCGGCACCACCAATATCAAGCAGCTCACCGAGGCCAACGTCGAGAAGAAGCTCAGCGCCAACATCATCCCGGCCAAGGACCACGCCGAGGCCTTCCTGATGGTCGAGACCGACCGCGCGGTCGCCTTCGTCATGGACGACATTTTGCTAGCGAGCCTCGTCGCTGGCTCGAAGAATCCGGATGACTATGCCATCTCCAAGGACGCGTTCTCCAAGCCGGAGCCCTACGGCATCATGCTGCGCAAGGATGACGTGGCCTTCAAGAAGGTGGTAGATGCTGCGACGGCTGCCCTCTACACCTCGGGCGAGGCCGAGAAGATCTACAACAAGTGGTTCACCCAGAAGGTCCCGCCGAAGGGGCTGAACCTCAACACGCCGATCTCGGCCGAGCTGAAGAACGAGTTCGCCAAGCCCTTGGACTCGCCGAACCCGGACGACTATAAGTAAGATAACTTCGATCTTTCGATAGGAATCATGTCCGGCCACTCTTGACACAGGGGTGGCCGGACATTTGCATAGGCGCCGGGACATCCATAACTGGCGCGTTCGCGCGGGGGACACGTGAACTATAACTGGAACTGGGGAATCTTTTTCCAGCCGAACCCGATGGGCACCGGCACCTATCTCGACATGCTCTTGTCGGGCCTGGTGCTGACCCTCAAGACCGCGGCGCTGGCCTGGGTCATCGCGCTGATCACCGGCTCGCTCGTCGGCGTGATGCGCACGCTGCCGTCGAAGGGGGCGAACTGGTTCGGCTTCGCCTACGTCGAATTCTTCCGCAACATGCCGCTGCTGGTGCAGCTTTTCCTGTGGTTCTTCGTGCTGCCGGAATTGTTGCCAAAAGGCGCCGGCACTTGGCTGAAGCAGCTGCCGAAGGCGCCGTTCTGGACGGCGGCAATCGGCATCGGCTTCTTCATGTCGGCGCGCGTCGCCGTGCAGCTGCAGGCCGGCATCGGTTCACTGCCGCGCGGGCAGAAGATGGCGGCAACGGCGCTGGGCCTGACCACCGCGCAGGGCTATCGCTACGTGCTGCTGCCGATGGCGTTCCGCATCATCCTGCCGCCGCTGACCTCCGAGTTTCTCAACACCATCAAGAACACGGCGGTCGCCATCACCATCGGTCTGCTCGAGCTGACCGGACAGGCGCGCTCGATGCAGGAATTCTCGTTCCAGGTGTTCGAGGCCTTCACCGCCGCGACGATCCTCTATCTCCTCGTCAATGCCGTTGTCGTGACCGCGATGCGCTTCCTCGAGCGCT
This sequence comes from Bradyrhizobium sp. 62B, assembly GCF_030272265.2. NCBI lineage: Bacteria > Pseudomonadati > Pseudomonadota > Alphaproteobacteria > Hyphomicrobiales > Nitrobacteraceae > Bradyrhizobium > Bradyrhizobium sp. 62B. The sequence continues at coordinate 1,097,851 of NZ_CP092841.2, forward strand.
GGGTCGCGATCCCCGGCTACATCACGGGGAAATAAGCGATGTTCGCCAATCTCGATTTCGACGTCATCCGCCGCGCGCTGCCTTACCTGTTCTACGAGGGCATGACGTTCACGCTGACGCTGACGGGCCTCGCGGCCCTCGGCGGCCTTATCTTCGGCACGGCGCTCGCCCTGATGCGGCTCTCCGGCTTCAAGATCCTTGGCCGCATCGCCGGGGTCTATGTCGACTTCATGCGCTCGCTGCCGCTGGTGCTGGTGATCTTCTGGTTCTACTTCCTGGTGCCCTATATCGGGCAGTGGGTGACCGGCGCCTCGCGTCCGATCAGCGTTGGCGCGTTCGCATCCTCGCTCATCACTTTCATCATGTTCGAGGCGGCGTATTTCTCCGAAATCATGCGCGCCGGCATCCAGTCGATCTCGCGCGGCCAGCCGTCCGCGGCCAGTGCGCTCGGACTGACCTACGCCCAGACCATGCGCTACGTCGTGCTGCCGCAGGCGTTTCGCAACATGCTGCCGGTGCTGATCACGCAGACCATCGTGCTGTTCCAGGACACCTCGCTGGTCTACGTCCTGTCGATCACGGACTTCCTGGGTGCGGCGAGCAAGGTGGCGCAGCGCGACGGGCGCCTCGTCGAAATGTACCTGTTCGCAGCCGTGGTCTACTTCACCATTTCCTGTATCGCGTCCTTCGGCGTCCGCCGCCTGCAGGCGCGCATCGCCATCATTCGCTAGGGCTCCCCGCTCATGATCGAAATCAGCCACGTCAACAAATGGTACACGCCGAGCTTCCAGGTGCTGACCGACTGCACGACCAGCGTCACCAAGGGCGAGGTCGTCGTGGTCTGCGGCCCCTCGGGCTCGGGCAAGTCGACCTTGATCAAATGCGTCAATGCGCTCGAGCCGTTCCAGAGCGGCGACATCAGCGTCGACGGCACCAAGGTCAATGATCCCAAGACCAATCTGCCGAAGCTGCGCTCGCGCGTCGGCATGGTGTTCCAGCATTTCGAGTTGTTCCCGCACCTCAAGATCATCGACAATCTCTGCCTCGCGCAGGAGAAGGTGTTGAACCGGTCGCGCGACAAGGCGATGGCGAAAGGCATGCAGCTGCTGGACCGCGTTGGCCTCAAGGAGCAGGCGCAAAAGTTTCCCGCGAATCTGTCAGGCGGCCAGCAGCAGCGTGTTGCGATCGCCCGTGCGCTCGCCATGGATCCGATCGTCATGCTGTTCGACGAACCGACCTCCGCGCTCGACCCGGAAATGGTCAGCGAGGTGCTTGACGTCATGGTGGACCTCGCTCATGAGGGCATGACCATGATGGTCGTCACCCACGAGATGGGCTTTGCCCGCAAGGTGGCCAATCGCGTGATCTTCATGGACCGCGGCGAGATCGTCGAGGACGCGGCAAAGGAAGACTTTTTCGGCAAGCCGCGCAGCGACCGCGCGCAGAAGTTCTTGTCGAAGATCCTGTCGCACTGACCGGTCGTCGTCCCGGGGCGCGCGAAGCGCGAACCCGGGATCCATCAGGCCGCGTACGCGTAGCGAGATGGATTCTCAGGTGCGCAATTGCGCACCATAGCTCGTTGCTTCGCAACGCCCCGGAAAGACGAATAGAGGGTGATCCGTCCTTCTAACTGGCGTATAAGCGCGCCAATTCCCCATTTCAGTCCCCAGGAGACCTGCCTTGGACCCGCTCGCCTACGTCAACGGCTCATTCGTCCCGCTCTCGGATGCCAAGATCTCGGTCCTCGATCGCGGCTTCCTGTTCGCCGACGGCATCTATGAGGTCTCGGCCGTGCTCGACGGCAAGCTGGTCGACAACGCCTCGCATCTGGCCCGCCTGGAGCGCTCGGTCGGCGAGATCAAGCTTAAGCTGCCGGAGACGGTCGAGCGCATCACCGAGCTGCAGAAGGAGCTGATCGCGCGCAACAAGCTCGTGAACGGTCTCGTCTATCTCCAGGTGACGCGCGGCGCCGACAAGGGCCGCGACTTTCCGTTTCCGAAGGGCGACGTCAAGTCGAGCCTTGTGATGTTCACCTCGGAGAAGGACATCATCAACGCCGCCGCGGCGAAGACGGGTATCAACGTCATTACGGTGCCGGACATCCGCTGGGAGCGCCGCGACATCAAGAGCGTGGCGCTGCTCGCGCAGGTCCTGGCCAAGCAGGCCGCCGCCGAGGCCGGCGCGGGCGAGGCCTGGATGCTGGAGGATGGATACGTCACCGAGGGCGGTTCGTCCTCGGCGTTCATCCTCACCAAGGACGACGTCATCGTGACCCGCAAGAACTCCAACGCGATCCTGCCGGGCTGCACCCGCAAGGCGGTGGTGGCGCTCGCCGAAGAGCGCCAGCTCCGCGTCGAGGAACGTTCGTTCACCGTCGCCGAAGCGCTCGCTGCGAAGGAAGCCTTTGTCACCTCGGCGTCACTGTTCGTCCAGCCGGTGGTTGCGATCGACGGCAAGAAAATCGGCGACGGCAAGCCGGGCCCGATGGCCACGCGCCTGCGCGAAATCTACGTGGAGTTCGCCAAGGCGACGGCGGTTTAGGCCGCATAGGCAGCTATCGTAGGGTGAGCAAAGCGAAGCGTGCCCACGCATTCTTGCGACCATGAAAAGATGGTGGGCACGTCGCAAGTGCGGCTTTGCCCACCTTACGGCACCTTCGCTGGGGCCTACGCCGCCGACGCCTTCACCTTCACCGGATGAACCGCGCGGAACGCGATCGCGATCCTGTTCCAGGCGTTGATGGCGCCGATCAGCATGGTCAGGTTCACCGTCTCCTCCTCGGAGAACTGCGCGCGGACCTGCTCGTAGACATCATCGGGCGCGTGGGTCTGCGAGATCAGCGTCACCGCGTCAGTCCAGGCCAACGCCGCGCGCTCGCGGTCGGAATAGAGCGGAGATTCGCGCCAGGCATCGAGCAGGTAGATGCGCTGCTCGGTCTCGCCGCGCTTGCGGGCGTCCTCGGTGTGCATGTTGATGCAGAAGGCGCAGCCGTTGATCTGCGAGGCCCGGATCTTGACCAGCTCGATCAGCGATTTCTCGAGACCGGTAGACTGGATCTGCTCCTCCAGTGCCATCAGCGCCTTCATCGTGTCAGGGGCGGCCTGATAGAAATTCATGCGGGGCTTCATGGTCGTTCTCCTTGCTGGTGGGGTTGACGTCAGTGGGCGCCGCCGGCCGAGGTCTGGCCGGGCTTCTTCAGGAAGAGGACGGCAACCAAAGCCACGATCAGCGCCATGCCGAGCAGATAGAAAGTGTCGCTGAAGGCGAGGATGTAAGCCTGCTTCTGCACGGTATGTCCGATCGCGACATAGGCGCGATGCGCGGCGTCCGCGTGGTCGAGGATGCCGTGATTGACGAAATATTGCGTCAATTGTTCCAGCCGCGTCCGCGTCGCCTGCTCGAACACCGACACCGATTGCGTCAACACGTTGGAGTGATATTGCTCGCGCTTGGTCAGCACCGTTTGCAGCAGCGCGATGCCGACGGCGCCGCCGAGATTGCGCATCATGTTGAACAGCCCGGAGGCCGATCCCGCATTCTCCGGCTCGATGCCCGCGGTTGCGACCGCCGACAGCGGTGCCATCACCAGCGCCTGGCCGATCGCGCGGACGACATTGGGCCACAGCAGCTGGTCGGCGGCATAGTCGCTGGTCATAGTGATGTTCATGAAGTTCGAGCCTGCGAACAGCACGAAGCCGATTCCGATCACGAGCCGCGCATCGAATTTCTGCATCAGGCGCGGCACCAGCGGGATCAGCACCAATTGCGGCAATCCGGTCCATGCCAGCACCATGCCGATCTGCTCGGCGTTGTAGCCCTGGATGCGCGCCAGATATTGCGGCAGGATGAACACCGAGCCGTACAGCGCAATACCCAGCAGAAAGTTCGCGAGCATGCCGAACGCGAAATTGCGGCGGACCAGCAGGCGCAGGTTGAGCAGCGGCTTCTTCACCGTCAACTCGATGACCAGGAAGGCGGTCAGTGCGACGGCCGCGATCACTGAGAGCTTGACGATGAAAGGTGAGCCGAACCAGTCGTCCTTGTTGCCTTCCTCCAGCACGGTCTGCAGCGCCGATAGCCCGATCGCCATGGTGATGATGCCGGCCCAGTCGCCCTCAGCGAGCAGCGACAGCTTCATCGGTTTGGCCTCGAGCGCGTACCAGAGCATGCCGACCATGACCGCACCGGGGACGAGGTTGACGTAGAAGATGTACTCCCAGCCGAAATTCTCGGTGAGATAGCCGCCGATCGTCGGGCCGATCGCGGGGGCGAACGTCGCGGACAGCGCGAACAGCGCCAGGCCCACCGGCTGTTTTGCGCGCGGCAGCAGCGTGATGATCAGCGTGAATGCCATCGGGATCAGAACGCCGCCGGTGAATCCCTGGACGGCACGCAGCACGATCATCTGCGACAGATCCTGTGCCAGCGCGCAGGCCGCCGACAGCAGGAGGAACAGGATCGCGTTGGTGAGAAGATAGATTCGGATCGAGAACACCTGCGCCAGCCAGCCGGACAGCGGGATCACCACGATCTCGGCGATCAGATAGGAGGTCGAGATCCAGCCGCCGTCGTCGATGCCGGCGCCGATGGCGCCCTGGATGTCCGCGAGCGAGGCGTTGACGATCTGGATGTTCAGCACCGCCATGAAGGCGCCGAGCGTGGCGCCAATCACCGCGATCCAGGTTCTTGCGGACACCGCCGGCGCGGCGGGCGCAGCGGGGGCGGAGAGGCCGGCAGCAGCGTCGACGGTCGGTTGTAGCGTGCTCATGGCTTCAACCCCCGTGCGCGCGGGAGGTGTTGTCGGCGAGGCGCTTGGCCGTTTCGCGCGCGGCCAGCACGGCCTGCTTGGTGTCCACGGTCGGCACCGCCGACATGCCCGGGCGCAGCAGGCCGGCGAGACTGTGGTCGTCGAGCACGATCTTCACGGGGACGCGCTGCACGATCTTGGTGAAATTGCCGGTGGCGTTGTCAGGCGGCAGCAGTGCGAATTCGAGCCCGCTTGCCGGCGACAGGCTGTCGACATGACCCCGCAGGGTCTTGTCGCGGAAGCTGTCGATGTGCAGTTCGACCGGCTGTCCCGGCCGCACATGCGTGAGCTGGGTCTCCTTGAAGTTCGCGATGACATAGACCGCGTCGAGCGGCACCACCGCCATCAATTGCGTACCGGCCTGGACGTATTGCCCAACTCGCAAGCTCCGGGCGCCGACCGTGCCATCAACCGGCGCGTTGATCTCGGTGTAGGACAGGTTCAGCGCCGCCTGCTGCGCGACCGCGCGGGCCCGCGCGAGCTGAGCGGTGGCCTGCGCGCGCTGGGTGGTGAGCACGTCGATCTTGCGCTGTGCGGCCAGAAGGCCGAATTTCGCGTGTTGCGCTTGCGCGCTGCTGGCGCGCAGCGCCGCGTCGGTCTGCTGCGCACGCTGGATCGTGCCGGACCCTGACTTCATCAGGTCGTCGTAGCGGGCGCGCTCCTCCTGCGCGAATTTCAGATTGGCGTCGGCCGCAGCGACATCCGCCGTGCTCTGCTCGATGACCGGTTGCTGCAGTTCGAGCTGGGCATCGATGTTGCGCACCGAGGCTTCGGCGGCGGCGACGTCGGCCTTGGCCTGGTCGAGCGCGGTCCTGAAGTCGCGGTCGTCGATCCTGGCCAGCGTCTGGCCCGCCCTGACCCTCTCGTTGTCGGCGACGAGCACCTTGGCGATGTAGCCGGAGACCTTCGGCGCGATGATCGTGGAATCCGCCTTCACATAGGCGTCGTCGGTGGATTCCAGGTAGCGGCCGGTTTTCAGGTAGTCGTAGCCGTAGTCGCCGGCGACCGCGACGCCGATCGCCAGCGCCAGGCCGATCGCCGCTCGCCTGATCGCCTGACGGGACGGGTGCAGGCTGATTTTTCCATTTGTTTCAGGGGCATAAGAAGCGTTCGACATGGCATCCTCGGATTTCCCGGACGCCCGTCTGAACGGTGCGCCGCTGGTATCTGCAAGATGTGCTGTCCCGTTCGTTGTGATAATCTCTGAATTTATGGAAGCATTATCCAGCAGGAACGGATAATCGGAGCCATGGATCGCTTCACCGGCCTTACTGCGTTCGTCCAAGTGGTTGAAAACGGCGGCTTTTCCGCCGCCGCTCGCCGGCTCAACATGTCGACGACCATGGTGAGCAACCACGTGCAGGCGCTGGAGGACCGGCTCGGCGTGCGCCTGCTCAACCGCACCACGCGGAAGGTGAGCCTCACCGAGATCGGGAAGGCCTATTACGACCGCTCGACCCAGATCCTGGCCGATCTCGAGCAGGCCGACGATATCGCGAGCGAATTGCAGTCGGTGCCCCGCGGCACGTTGCGCGTCCACGTCGCCACGCACATGGTGCCGTTCGTCGCGCCTGTCGTGGCGAAGCTCCTGTCGGCCTATCCGGAGCTCAAGATCGATCTGCGCATGGGCGAAGCCGAGATCGACCTCATCGAGGAAGGCTATGATGTCGCCTTGCGCATGACCTCGCCGCCCGATTCCAGCCTGATCGTCCGCAGCCTCGCGACCTGGCGCCATGTGCTGTGCTGCTCGCACGATTATCTCGAACGGCACGGTCGCGTGCAGAAGCTCGATGAGCTCAGCGCGCACAATTGCGGCCGTCATCTGAACTACCCGTTCGGCGACGATTGGCGCTTCCTTGATCGCAAGGGCACGCCGGCATCGGTGCGCGTCTCCGGCAGCTTCATCACCAACAGCGGCGAAGCGTTGCGGAAGGTGGCGCTGGAAGGCGCTGCGGTCTGCCTGATGGCCGGGTTTCTCGTTCGGGACGATCTCGAAGCCGGTCACCTCGTTCGGCTCTTGCCCGAATATCGGCCGGTCGAGATGTCGATGAACGCGGTCTATCCGCACCGCCATCATCTGTCGGCGAAGGTCAGGACCTTCATCGACATGCTCGTGCAGCACAGTGCCGAGCAACAGAAGCTGATCAATCCGTATTCCTGAGGCCGCTCACCGGCGACGCCTTGTCGCTGGGAAGTGAGTTGACATCGCCAAGGCATCTGGAAAAATACAACTTAAGATATGAGTGATCTATTTTGGCCGAGTTGGCTCGGCCCGATCCTGTTTCTTCGATGTGATGTTTTGCACATGCCGGCTTTCCGGCTCTGCTTCTCAAGCTCTGCTTTGCTCGGCGCATCGGCAGGCGGCAAGCCGATCGGCGTTCGATTGCGTGAGCTTCGCAGGGGTCGGCGGCATCATATTGCGGTGAAGCCGGACCTGGCCACATCTGAACCGGCAAACGCTGATCGGAGGCTTCAATGACCCTCGCCAGGACGGGATGGATTGCGACTTTGCTGCTCGGGCTCGTGGCGACGGGCGGTATGCAGCCTGCTCTTGCTGCGGCCGACGATGCGTGGCCGGTCACGAAGAGACTGCTCGGCGAGGACGGCGGCAAGTCCAAGGATGTCAGTGGCATCGCCTGCACAACCACGGAAGGGTTTCCCCGGTCATGCCTCGTCATCGACGACAATCTCCAGGACGCCCAGTTCATCGAATTGACCGACGGCGAGCTTGTGGCCCGCAGCCCGGTCAAATTGATCGACAACACGTTCGATGGCAAAGCACTCGAACTCGACGGCGAGGGCGTCGCCTTCTCCAAAGGGGAATATGAGTACTTTTACGTCATCGGCTCGCATGGGCATCCGCGGGACAAGAAGCACAAGCTCGATCCCAAGGCAGATGCCGCGAAGATTCAGGCGAAGATCGCCGCAAACAGCCAGATCGTCCGGTTTCGCACGACGGGAGCAGACGGCAATGTGTCGAGCCTCGAGCGTACGCCGCGGCTACGAGACGTGATCGCAAGCGATCCGGCTCTCCGCCCGTTCATGGACATGCGGCTGGAGGCCAACGGGCTCACGATCGAAGGCGTGGCGATCAAGGACGACCGGACCCTGCTGGCCGGGTTTCGGGGCCCCGTGCTGAACGGCAAATGCGCCGTCGTTCTGTCGGTCGAGCTGACTTCGTTGTTTGGCAAAGGAAATAGCACGGACCATCGCCTGTACCGGCTGCCGCTCGGCGACGGTCGTGGCGTGCGCGATCTCGCATCATTCGGGGACCGCATTCTTGTCTTGGCGGGTCCCGTTGCCGACGGACCCGGAGCCTATTCCGTTTATGCGTGGGACGGCACGTCGGAGTCCGTCGAGCTGCTCAAGGACTTGCCGTTCGATCCGGAGCGAAAGCCGGAGGGGCTTCTGCCGCTGGACAAGACGTCATCCGGATTGCGTGTCCTGATCATGTTCGACGGCGACAAGGAAGGCGCGCCCACCCCGATCGAAATATCGGGATCGGGCCCGCGATCTTCATCCTGTCCAGCCAGCTGAAGCCGCGCCCCTTGGTATTAGAGGTAGAGATCTCACCGGCGCCGCGTCAAGCAGTAGCACGCATCCTCGCCGGTGATGGCGTGTGGAGTTTGCCAAACAGCCGCTCGACCTCCGTCTTCGTCGTCCCGATCGCGCTGTCCTTGACCGGGCCATAACCGCGGATCTCCATCGGCGCCTTTGCAATGGCGACGAGATCCGGAAGACATGCCGCATCGAGCTCGGCGAGCATCCGTTTGATCAGATTTTCATACCACGCGATCAGCTCGCGCTCGGTACGCCGCTCCGCAGTATAACCGAACGGATCGAACGGCGTTCCGCGCAGCCCCTTCAAGCGCGCGAGCATGGCCAGCGGCATCTGGATCCACTGGCCGAACGCACGTTTGCGCGGACGTCCACGTGCGTCGCGCTTCGAGGGGAGGAATGGCGGGGCGAGGTGATATTGCACGCTGAAGCCGTCCTCAAATTCACGCTTGAGCTCGTCGAGGAAGCCGCTTTGCATGTGCAGCCGTGCCACCTCGTATTCGTCCTTGTAGGCCATCAGCTTGAACAGCGCGCGGGCGACGGCCTCGGTCAGGGCTTCGCTGTTCAGGGCAGCCTCGGCGCTGCGAACGCCGGCGATGGTCGTTCGGTAGCGTTCCGCATAGGCGCTGTCCTGATAGGCGGCGAGAAAGTCGGCGCGGCGCTCGATGATCTGGTCGAGCGTCTCGACCTCAGGCTGTTCGCTCGCCTTTGGCAGGAAGTCGGGATCGGAAGCGGCAATGCGGCCCCAGGCAAAGGCCTGCTTGTTGCGCTCGACCGCGACGCCGTTGAGCTCGATCGCGCGCAGCAGCGCCTGCAATGAAATCGGGACCAGGCCGCGCTGCCAGGCAAAGCCGAGCATGATGATATTGGCATAGACGGCATCGCCGAGCAGCCGTTCGGCCAGCGCGTTGGCATTGATCGTGCTGAGATTGTGCTCGCCGATGACCCGGCCAATCGCACGCAGGCGGGCGGCGGAGGCGAGATCTGCGTCGCGGAAGCGGACCACGTCGCCGGTCGGCATCTCCGCGGTGTTGACCGCGGCGCGCGTTCCTCGGCGATAGGTGCCCGATGCCTTTGGCGAAGAGCTGACGACGAGATCGCAGCCGATCAGCGCATCGGCCGCGCCCTGGTCGATGCGCACCTGGTGCAGGGCCTCGGGACTTGGTGCGAGGCGAATATAGCTCAGCACGGGCCCGAACTTCTGCGCAAAGCCGGTGAAGTCCAGCACCGAGACGCCACGGCGTTCGAGATGTGCGGCCATGCCGATCAGTGCGCCGACCGTGATCACGCCGGTACCGCCGACCCCGGTCACGAGCAGGTCGTAGGGACGGTCGAGCGTTGCGGTCGCGGGCAGGGGAAGCGTGGCCGCACGGCCGACCGCGTCGATCTGGCTCGCGGCCTTCTTCCGGCGCGTCGCGCCTTCGACAGTCACAAAACTTGGGCAGAAGCCGTTGAGGCAGGAAAAATCCTTGTTGCAGGACGACAGGTTGATCTGCCGCTTCCGGCCGAACGGCGTCTCCTTCGGCTCGACGCTGAGGCAGTTGGATTCCACCGAGCAGTCGCCGCAGCCCTCGCAGACGAGATCATTGATAAAGGCGAAGCGCTTGGGGTCGGCCATCGCGCCACGCTTGCGTCGGCGCCGCTTCTCGGTGGCGCAGGTCTGTTGATAGATCAGCACCGACACGCCGGGAATATCGCGCAGCTCGCGCTGCACGGCATCCATTTCCTCGCGCGGATGGATGGTGACGCCGGCTGGCAGGTCGGCGAGCGCAAACTGTGCGGGATCGTCCGACACCAGCGCGATGCGCGTCACGCCTTCGGCGCGAACGCTGTGCGCGATCGCATGCACGCTGACGGGACCGTCGACCGGCTGGCCGCCGGTCATCGCGACGGCATCGTTGAACAGGATCTTGTAGGTGATGTTGGCCTTGGCCGCGATTGCCTGCCGGATCGCCATCGAGCCGGAATGGTAGTAGGTGCCTTCGCCGAGGTTCTGGAAGATGTGCTTGCGGCCGGTGAACCGCGACGACGCCGCCCAGTTCACGCCTTCACCGCCCATCTGGATTAGCGACGAGGTCTCGCGGTCCATCCAGCTCGCCATGAAATGGCAGCCGATGCCGGCCAGCGCCTTCGATCCCTCGGGCACCTTCGTCGATGTGTTGTGCGGGCAGCCCGAGCAGAAATACGGCGTGCGCGTCGCGCCGGGGACGTTGATGGTGCGTGCCGCCTCCGGCATCAGCGCGGCGGCGCGTGCGGCAAGATTGAGACCGGGAAACATCGGGTCGAGCCGGCGCGCCAGGACGCCCGCCAGTGCGCGCGGCGACAATTCCCCGATCCAGGAGATCAGCCTAGCCCCGGTTTCGTCATGCTTGCCGACCATGCGCTCGGGCTTGCTGCCGGGGTAGTCGTAAAAATATTCCTTGAACTGGCTCTCGATGATGCCGCGCTTCTCCTCGACCACCAAAATCTCGCGCTTGCCTTTCACGAAGGCCATGGCGTCATGCAGCGCCAGCGGCCAGACCATGCCGACCTTGTAGATGTCGATACCGATGCTGCGGCAGGCGGCTTCATCGAGGCCCATCAGGCGCAGCGCTTCCATCAGGTCGAGATGCGCCTTGCCCGTGGTGACGATGCCGTAGGTCGCATCCTTGATGTCGTAGATGTGACGGTCGATCGGATTGGCCTTGGCGAAGGCGTAGACTGCGTGCTTCTTCGCCTCCAGCCGCTCCTCGATCTGCGGACCCGGCAGATCGGGCCAGCGGTAGTGCAGTCCATCAGGCGGCGGCGTGAAGTCAGGCGTGCGGAAGGCGCGCGGCGGGCGCAGCGCGACGGAGGCGCCTGATTCCACGATTTCCGAGATCGCCTTGAAGCCGACCCACATGCCGGAGAAGCGGCTCAGCGCGTAGCCATATTCACCAAACTCCAGATACTCGCTGACGCTGGCCGGATGCAGCGTCGGCATGAACCAGCTCATGAAGGCGACGTCGGATTGGTGCGGCATCGAGGAGGAAACGCAGCCATGGTCGTCGCCGGCAACGACCAGCACGCCGCCATGCGGCGAGGAGCCGTAGGCATTGCCGTGTTTCAGTGCATCGCCGGAACGATCGACGCCGGGGCCCTTGCCGTACCAGAGTCCGAACACGCCATCGACCTCGCGGTCGCCCTGCGTCTCCACCTGCTGCGAGCCGAGCACTGCGGTCGCCGCGAGATCCTCGTTCACGGCGGGCAGGAATTCGATGCGGTCCCGCTTGAGACGCTCCTGGATCCGCCACAGCTCGAGATCGACGCCGCCGAGCGGGGAGCCGCGATAGCCGGAGATGAAGCCGGCGGTGTTGAGCCCCGCGGCACGGTCGCGCCTGATCTGGTCGAGCGCGATGCGGACGATGCCCTGCGTGCCCGTGAGGAAGACGCGGCCCTCTTCGCGGTCGTAGCGGTCGGAAAGCTCATAGGTGTCGAGTGACGGAATGGCGTCCATGGCAGACCTCGCGCGGCACCCTGCCGGAATGGTGGAAGGGTATGCCCGGAGCGCTGGTAGTTCTTACCTATTTTCTCGAACGGGAGCCGATTTCTGGTAGAATTTCTCGTAACGTGGTGAAATCTGGTAGATTTAACTGAATTGGGAGAGCTCCATGATTGAAGACCAGGACACCCGGATTCTCGCTCATCTTCAGAAGGATGGTCGTGCCACCAACCAGCAACTGGCGGATGAGGTCGGCATGTCGACCTCGGCCTGCTGGCGCCGGGTCCGCGCGCTGGAGGAGGCCGGCGTCATCCAGGGCTATGCGGCGCTGGTCGCGCGCGAGCAGGCCGGCTTTGCGATGTCGGCCATCCTCCACGTCTCGCTGGAGCGGCATGACGCGAAGTTCGTCGACGAATTCGTCGCGCGGGTGACGAAGCGGCGCGAGGTGCTGGAGTGCTTCGCGACCACGGGCGACGCCGACTATCATCTGCGCGTCGTCGTGCAGGACATGGCGGCCTATAACCGCTTCCTCGACGAATTCATGTTTCGCATCCCCGGCATCCGCTATGTCCGCAGCAATGTGGTGCTGAAGGAGATCAAGTCGAGCGTGGCGCTGCCGTTTTGAAGGAGGTCTCGCAGGGTGGGCAAAGGCGCCCTTGCGCCGCGACCACGATCTCTTGACGCGTCGAAGAAAGGCGTGGGCAAGCTTCGCATTGCCTACCCTACGGCACCGTTGCTTACCGCTCCTCCCGCACAAATCGATTCCGCAACGTCCCGACGCCCGTGATGTCGATCTCCACGACATCGCCGTGCTTGATGTCCGGCGAGGCGCCGTCGGTGCCCATCCAGATCACATCGCCCGGCCACAAGGTAAAATACTTGGTCAGCTCGACCAGGAACGGCACCACGCCGAAGATCATGTCGCCGGTCACGAAGCGGTTGGTCTCCTTGCCGTTGACCCGAACCACCGTTTCCATCTTCGCGAGATCCGCCTCGGTCTCGATCCACGGGCCCATCGGCTTGAACGTGTCGGCGTTCTTCGAGCGCCACAGGCTGCGGTCGGCCTTCTGCCAGCTTCGCTCGCTGACGTCGTTGCCGATGGTGTAGCCGAACACGCAATCCATCGCGTTTTCTTCGGTGAGATGCTTCACCTTCTTGCCGATGACGACGACGAGCTCGCCTTCATAGTGGATCTTCTCCGTCGCAAAGGACGGGATCACCACGTCCTCGTCATGCGCGATCAGCGCATTCTGGGCGCGATAGCCGATCTCGGGGCGGTCTGGCACAGCCGGTACGGTGCCGGCCTTGTCGGCGGCCTCCTTCAGGTGCTTCAGATAGTTCAAGCCGACGCAATAGAAGGTGCGGGGGATCAGCGGCAGCTCGATCTTCACATCCGACAGCGCATGCGTGCGCGACGAGCGCTGCCATTCACCAAAGGGCTCGCCCTCGACCGCGACGACCTTGTCGCCCTCGATGATCCCCCACGAGGTCTTGCCCGCAGCCGTGAATTTCAACCAGCGCATGCTGTGTCCTCGTCGTTATTCTGCGGCATCGCGCGGCTGCACCTTCCAGGCGCCGGCCGCCGGCCGCTTCAGTCCGAGATTCTCCCGCAGCGTCTTGCCGCGATAATCCTTCTGGAACAGGCCGCGGCGCTGCAGCTCGGGCACGATATGCTGGACGAAATCGGCGTAGGAGCCAGGGACGTAGGTTGCCGCGATGACAAAGCCGTCGCAGCCGCGCTCGACGAACATTTCCTCGAATTTGTCCGCGATCTCCTTGGGGCCGCCGACCATCGCGTCCTGGACCTGGCCGCGGCCGGAGAAGGTGACGAAGTCGCGCGCGCTCGGATTGCTTTTGCCCGAAGCTTTCAGCACGCCGTCGCGGATGCCCAGAATGCCCTGCATGCTCTTCAGCTCGTCCGTCGTCAGCGGCTCGTCGAGATCCTTGGAGGCGAAATCATAGTTGAGGGCTTCGGCGAGCAACGACAGCGCATCGATCTGCAGCGGCAGCTTGTTGATCAGCGCCATCTTGTCCTCGGCCTCCGCCTTGGTCGCGGCGCAGACCGGCGTCGTCAGATTGCAAAGGAACATCTGGTCGGGGTCGCGGCCGGCCTTGGCGGCCTCGTTGCGCACGGCGGCATAGCCGTCCTTGGCGGCCTGAAGATTGCGCGCAGCAGTGAAGATGACTTCACCCCATCGCCCCGCAAAGCGCTGGCCACGGCCGGATGCGCCGGCCTGGATGATCACGGGGTGGCCTTGGCTCGAGCGCGGCACGGTGAACGGCCCGCGCGACTTGAAGGCCGGTCCCTTGTGGTCGAGCCGCTTCACCTTGGTCGGATCGGCAAAGCGGCCGGTCTTCTTGTCCATGATGAGCGCGCCGTCCTCCCAGGTGTCCCAATGACCGAGCACGACCTCCATGAACTCGTCGGCCTTGTCGTAGCGGGAATCATGTTCGGGATGGGAGTCGCGCCCCATGTTGAGGGCTTCGCCGTCGTTGAGCGAGGTCACGACGTTCCAGCCCGCGCGCCCGCCGGACATCAGGTCGAGCGTCGCGAACCGGCGCGCGACGTCGAACGGTTCGTAATAGGTGGTCGAGCAGGTCGCGCCCAAGCCGAGCTTCTCGGTGACCATGCCCATCGTGGTCAGCACGATCAGCGGATCCATCTTCACGCAGCGGATGCCGTATTCGACGGTGTGGGCGTGGTCGTTGCCATAGCGGTCCGGCATCGCCAGGCGATCGTCGAAGAAGGCCATGTGGAACTTGCCGGCTTCGAGAATTCTGGCGATCGCCTGATAATAGTCCGCCGACATGGAATCGTCGCGCGAGTCCGGATGCCGCCAGGAGCTCGGCAAATTGGTGCAGTTCTGCGCCTGGAGGAAGCCGACCAGGACCATCTGTCGATTCATGCTGCTGTTCTCCATTCCGTCAGGCCAGATCGAGCACAGTGTCGAGCCGGTAGTCCCGCGCCAGCGCTCGCAGCTTCTCCCAGGTGGCATCCTCGATCTCGATGCCGTCGCGCAGGCGCTGCTGCTCGCGCAGGCCCTCGATCTCGCCGGGATAGTAGACGCCCGTGCTGCCCTCGGACGGCGGCGTCGATTTCAGATAATGCGCGAACTCGGTGACCTCGCGCTTGAACTCCGCCAGTTGCCGGAACGCGGCGACGTTGAACACCGCCATGAAGCATCCGTCATTGTGCCGCCCCGTCGGCTCGACGCCGAAGCCGAGACCGGTCAGCAAGCCGCACAGCACCTCGACCATGGCGGCGAGGCCGCTGCCCTTGTAGCCTTCGGTGCCGCCGAGCGGCAGCAGTGCGCCGCCCTTGCGGTATTGCGTGGGATCGGTGGTGTGCCGTCCCTCGGCGTCGATGATCCATCCGTTTGGAATGTCCTCGCCGCGCGCGACCGCAAGCTGGATCTTGCCGGCCGCGACCGCCGAGGTCGCCATGTCCAGATAGAACGGCGCATCGAGATCGGACGGCACCGCGATCGAGATCGGGTTGGTGCCGAGCCGCGCCTCCTTGCCCCCGAACGGCGCCACGTGCTTCGGCGAGCGGCCGGAATCCGCCGTCGCGATCCCGATCATGCCTGCGCGCATCGCCATCAGGGGATAGGCGGCAAGGCGGCCGACATGGCTCTGCCGGAACACGGTGCACGCCGCGACGTTCGCCGTCTTGGCCTTCTCGATCGTCAGCGCCATCGCCTTGGCGTTGACGTGGAAGCCAAAACCCCAATGACCGTCGATCACGGTCGTGGTCGGCGATTCCTGGACGATGGTCCATTCGGCGCCGGGAACGATGTGGCCGGCCTTGATGCGGTCGATATAGGTGGGAATAGCGATGACGCCGTGGGAATCGTGGCCGGCGAGATTGGCGTTGACGCAACCGCTTGCGACGGCGTCCGCCTCTTCCTCGGAGGCTCCGGCGGCGCGGAGCAGGGCGGCGCTGACGCGCGTGAGGCGATCGGCCTTGACGATCGGCATGGCGTTCCCCGAGGTTCGTGCCCTTGGCGGGCGCTGGTTGTTAAGGCCATCGTCTCAAAGCGCGGCGGCGATATCAATCTCCCGTAAACCAATACAGGGCTGCAGATTCGTAAAGAGAACGCGCCTTTGGTCGAAGACCCGTCCCGCGCGGCGGTATTTTCGGCAGTTTGGCGCATCCCGTTCGCAGCTCGTTCACTTTGATTGACGGTTTGCGGCGCGCAATAACGACCACTTAGGCGATGGCCGTTCATAAAGTCACCCGGGAGAAACTGGCAGAATGCCCGGGAGCTGAGATCGTGCCGACGACACTCGCGCGCACCTTTGCGGCGTTGAGCGCCATCAACGAAGCGATTCTCTATGCGAAATCGCCGGACGAGCTGTACCAGAAGGTCTGCGACGCCGGGTTTTCGAGCGGGGACTTTTTGGCCGTGGCCGTGTTCCTGGCCGAACCGGACGGCCGTCTGTTGCAATTCGCCGCCGGCTGCGGCGACGACATCCCGCGCCTTCGCTCGATCGTCATCACGACGGAAGCCGGTACACCCGAGGGATCTGGGGTCGGTGGCGAGGCGTTTCGCGACCAGAAGCTGTGCGTCAGCAATGATTATCTGAACGATCCGCGCTCGCTGGCGTGGCGCGAGGGCGCGGCTTCGGCCGGCATCGGCGCGGCTGCCGCGCTGCCGCTGCTCTGCAACGGCAAGAGCGTCGGCGTGCTCTACGTGACCCGCCGCGAAGCCGGCTCGCTGAACGAGCAGATGGTGTCGCTGTTCGAGCGCATGTCGGCGAACATTTCCTATGCGCTGGATAATTTCGCGCGCGCGACCGCGCAGAAGACCACCGAGCGGGCTGCGCGGCGGCTCAATCGCATGTTCGGCGCGCTTAGCGCCACCAACGAAGCCATCCTGCGCGCCAAGACCGAGCAGGAGCTGTACCAGCTCGTATGCGACGCTTCCGTCCACGGCGGCAAGTCGCTGGCGACCATCGTGCTGCTCCGCGAGCCGGATTCCCACTGGATGAAGCCGGTCGCCGCCACTGGACAGAACCTGGAGCTCGTCACCCAGGCACGCTATTCAGTCGACCCGGATAATCCTTTTGGCAGAGGCATCTCAGGCGAGGTGTTCCGGACGCAGAAGGCCATCGTCGAGGACGACCTCGCCAGCCGCACCAGAGGCCCGCCCTGGGAGCAGGCTAACGTCAATACCGGCGTCGCCGCCTGCGTGGTCGCGCCCCTGGTCAAGCGCGGCGAAAGTGTCGGCGTGCTGTTGTTCTTCATCAGCCGCTCCTGGGCCAAGGACGAGGAGATCGTCGCGCTGCTGCTGCGCATGGCCGAGAACGTCTCGTTCGCCATCGAGAATTTCGGCCGGGAGTCCGAAAAGGCCCGCATCTCGGCGGAGGAGGAACGCCTGGCGCGCATGTATGCCGCGCTCAGCGCGACCAATGAAGCGATCATCCGGGCGACATCGCGGGCCGAGCTGTTCGATCTCGTCTGCGAAGCCTCGGTGCAAGGCGGCAAGTTCGGTTCGGCTACGATCGCGCTCGCTGAGCCTGCCTCCGAGCTGCTGCGCGTCGTCGCCTCCGCGGGACCGAATTCCGATGAGGTGCGCAGCCTGAAATTTGCGACGACGGACAAGGTGCCGGAAGGACGAGGCCTGACCGGCACGTGTTTCCGCACCGGAAAGCCGTGCCTGACCAACGACCTGCTGGCCGACGACCGCCTCAAGCCGTGGTACGACAGCGCGCGCCGCACCGGCGTCAAGTCCTCCGCGGCGCTGCCGTTGCTCAACGGTGATCATACCGAGGGCGTATTCCTGTTCAATTCCCTGGAGATCGGCACGTTCACGCCCGAGCTGGTCGAACTGCTGGAACGTCTTGCGCGCAACGTGTCATTCGCGATCGCAAATCTCGACCGCGCCGAGGAAAAAGCGAAGGCCGACAAGCAGCGAAACCGGCTGAGCGGCATGTTTGCGGCGTTGAGCGCCACCAACGAAGCCATCATGCGTGCCGAGACCCGCGAGGAGCTGTTCGACGTCGCATGCCAGGCAGCCGTGCTGGGCGACATGTTCGCCTCGGCGACGATTGGAATCATCGACGAGGCATCCGAACTGGTCCGGGTCGTCGCCGTGAAGGGGCGGCTCCAGGAGCGGATGGTCGGGCGCACCTGCGCGATCTCCGCAGATCACCCCGAGGGCCAGGGAATCATCGGAATCTCGCTGCGGACGTGCCGGCCGAGCGTCATCAACGACTATATGCACGACCCGCGCTCGGTACATTGGCGTTCCAAGGCCGTCGAGGACGGCACTCGTGCCGCTGCCAGCTTCCCGCTGCTGCGCGACGGCCGCAAGCCGATCGGCATCCTGCTCTTCCTCGCGCCGGAGGAGGACACATTCACGCCCGATCTGGTCGAGCTGCTGGCCCGTCTTGCAGAAAACGTCTCGTTCGCACTCGACAATTTCGAGCGTGCCGAGGAGAAGGCCCGCACCGAGGCGCAGAAGGAGCGCCTGAGGCGCATGTTCGCGGCGCTGAGCGCGACCAACGAGGCGATCATGCGGGCGAAGTCGCGCGCCGAGCTGTTCGATCTCGTGTGTCTTGCGGCCTCGAACGGTGCCAAGTTCACCTCGACCACCATCGCGCTGGCAAGGGCCGACAGCGATCAGCTGGAAATCGTGGCGAGCGCCGGCCCCTCCGCCGACACCACGCGCAACGTCCGCCTCTCCATCGACCCCGAGCGGCCCGAAGGACGCGGGATGAGCGGCACGGCGTTCCGTACGCGCCAGCCCTGCATCAGCAACGACTATCTCAACGACCAGCGCGTGAGCGCCTTCCACGCCGTCGTGCGCGGCGACGGCGCGCGCTCCGGCGCGGCATTTCCGCTCATCGTGCACGACCAGGCCGTCGGCGTCATGATCTACATGTCGACCGAGCCGGCGACTTTCACGATCGAGTTCGTCGAGCTGCTGCAGCGCCTCGCCGACAACGTCGCCTTCGCGGTGGAGAATTTCGATCGCGCCGACGCCAAGAACCAGGCGGACGAGCGGATCGAGTATCTCGCCTCGCATGACAGCCTGACCGACCTTCCGAATCGCGAGACTTTCAACGCGCTGCTGCGCCAGGCGATCGCCACGGCGGAGCGGCACGATCACCGCTTTGCCGTGCTGTTCATCGATCTCGACCGCTTCAAGGTCATCAACGATTCGCTGGGGCACGAGGCTGGCGATCTGCTCCTGCTCGAAGTAGCCAACCGCCTGCGCGGCGCGCTGCGGGCAAGCGACGTGGTGGCGCGGCTCGGCGGCGACGAATTCGTGGTGATCCTCGACCAGTGCGGCGAGATCGACGACGTTCAGCACATCGCGACCGAGCTCCTGGCCGCGCTCGCCCAGCCCATGGAACTGGCCGGGCACGAGTGCCACACCACGGCTTCGATCGGCATCGCGATGTATCCGGCCAACGGCTCCGACGCGCAGACGCTGACCAAGAACGCCGACATGGCGATGTATCTCGCCAAGGAAGACGGCAAGAACGGCTATCGCTTCTTCTCCAAGGAAGTGAAGACGCAGTCGATCGAGCGGCTGTCGCTGGAGAGCGCGCTGCGCCGGGCGCTGGAGCGCGGGCAGTTCTCGCTGAACTACCAGCCCAAGGTGGAGATGGAGACCGGCCAGATCACCGGTGTCGAAGCGCTGCTGCGCTGGAGCCATCCCGAGCTCGGCAACGTCTCGCCGGCGCAGTTCATTCCGCTTGCGGAGGAAACCGGGCTGATCGTGCCGATCGGCCGCTGGGTGCTCAACGAGGCCTGCGCGCAGGCCATGGCCTGGCAGCGCCGCGGCCTGCTGCCGTTGTCGATGGCGGTCAATTTGTCGCCGCGGCAGTTCGCCGACGAGCATCTGCTGCAGGACGTCGACGAGGCGCTGGCGGCCAGCGGCATGTCGCCGGTGCTGCTGCAGCTCGAAGTCACCGAGAGCATGATGATGCGCAATGTCGGCCGCGCGCTCAAGGTGCTCGACGCCATCCAGAGCCGAGGCATTCGCCTCGCCATCGACGATTTCGGCACCGGCTATTCGTCGATGTCGCTGATGAAGCACTTCCCGATCGACACCATCAAGATCGACCGTTCCTTCGTGCGGGACCTGCCGCAGGATTCGGAAGACCAGGCGATCGCACAGGCGATCATCAGCATGGGCAAGGCGCTCGGCATGACCGTCGTCGCCGAAGGCGTCGAGAACGCCGAGCAGGAGGCCTTCCTGCGCACCCATGGCTGCGACGAGATGCAGGGCTTCCTGATCTCGAAACCGGTACCGGCGCGCGAGATGGCCGAGCTGCTGCGGCCGATGGTGCTGCCGGTCGCCCCGCCGCTCCAGCCGGAGCCGGACGCCGTCGCCACGGAAGCCGTGGCGTCACGGCTGAAGCGCGCCGTCGTCTGACGGCTGCGGCTGCGTTGATTGCCTAACGCGGCCTGAACGGATGTGCCGTCTGGTGCCAGGCCCAGGCGGTTCGGATCACCGTAGCCAGGTCGGAATGGCGCGGCACGAAGTTCAGCACCTTTCGCGCGGCAGACGGATCTGCGACCAGATAGGTGGGATCGCCGGCGCGGCGCGGCTTGACGGTGTGCGGCACCTCGCGTCCGGTCTCCTGCCTGATGGCGTTGAGGATCTCGCGCACGGAGAAGCCGGCTCCGGTGCCGAGATTGAAGCTGCCGCCGGCATGTCCGCCTTCCAGAAGCTTCAGGGCCGCGACATGCGCCGCCGCAAGGTCGGTGACGTGAATGTAGTCGCGGATCGCGGTTCCGTCGGGCGTGTCGTAGTCGTCGCCGAACACTGCGAAGTCGACATGGCCCTGCAGCGCCATCATGGCGCGGGGGATGAGATGGGTTTCATTGTCGCGCAGCTCGCCGATGCCGCCGGCGGGATCGGCACCGCTGGCGTTGAAATAACGCAGGCAGAACGCGCCGAAGCCATAGGCAGAGCGGTAGTCGGCGAGCATCCGCTCGATCATCCACTTCGATGCGCCGTAGGGGTTGATCGGTGCGCAGGGAAAGTCTTCCGGCAGTTCCTTCGAATCGGCATTGCCGTAGACGGCGCCGGTTGAGGAGAACACGATGCGCTGGCAGCCTGCGTTGCGCATCGCCTGCAACAGCGACAGCGTTCCCTGCACATTGTTGACATAGTATTTCTGCGGATCGGTCATGGATTCGCCGACCAGGCTCGCCGCCGCGAAATGCATCACCGCCGTGATCTCGTGGTCGGCGAAGGCGCGTGCCAGCGCCGCGCCGTCGAGCAGATCGCCCGTGACCAGGGGGCCGGCAACGAAGCTGCGATGGCCTGTCGAGAGATTGTCATAAACGATGGGCTGATAGCCGGCGGCGGTCAATGCGCGGCAGGCATGCGAGCCAATGTAGCCCGCGCCCCCGGTGACGAGGACGGTCGGTCGGTCTGTCATGTCGTGTCTTCTGCTCTTCTCTTAGCGGAGGGGTCGTTTGCGGCTGAAGAGAAGATAGAGCGCGCGGGGGTTGGTGGTCAAATAGCGCCAGAACAGGCGCCGCGGCTCGAGCAAGGTGCGCCAGACCCATTCGAGTCCGATCTTCTGCATCCATTGCGGCGCGCGGGAACGGCTTCCTGACAGGAAGTTGAACAGCCCGCCCGATGTCTTGATAACGCCAACATTGGTGAGGTGCGGCGTGAATTCCTTCACGAATGCCTGCTCGTTGGGCACGCCCAACGCGACCCACAGATAATCAGGCGCAAGTGCGTTGATCTCATCGACCTTTGCGCGCAGCGCCTCGCCTCGCAGATAGCCGTGGCTGTACCCGACGATCCTGAGATTGGGATACATCTTCTGGACGTTCTCGACGGCCGCGGCGTTCTCCGCCTCGCTGGCGCCCAACATGTAGAAGGTGCGGCCGGCCGCTTCCGCCTTGCGCGCGACGACGTGGAACAGGTCCGTGGTGGCCACGCGCTCGGGCAGCGGAAACCAGGATTGCAGCTTCGAGGCGGCGACCAGCGGCTGACCGTCCGCATTGATCAGATCGGCGGCGCGGAACAGATGCTCGGTCTGCGGCTCGGTCGAGCAGCGCGCCAGCACCTCGCCATTGGCCGAGGTCAGGAACAGCGGACGGCCGATACGGTGATTGGGATCGGTCGCCTCGATCATGAAATCGGCGGTGGCTTCCAGGTCGAGCGCGGCCATGCGAAGCCCGCCGACGGTGATCCGCGGCACGTCGGCAGTCGCTGCCCGTCCATCGAGGTTGACGCGGCGCTCAAGCATATTGTCTGCCTCGCTGGCGCGTTTCGACTGAAGGGGTGAGCTCGTCGAGCACGACGCCGACGAGCTTGCGCTCGGCGCGGCCCAGCGCGCTCAGGACCTCTTCGAGGCTGTCGTTGATGTCGTGGCTGGTCGGCAGCACCGCCACCAGCGCGTCGGTGTCGTCGAGCAGCTTGCGGTCGCCGGCAACAAGCGGCATCGCGGGGCCGTCGAGGATCACGAGGTCGTAGCCGCCTGCGGCGCGCGCCTGCGCGATCGCCTTGCGGATCGCCTCGGCGGCCTTGCCGGCATCGTCCTCGCCGGCCGGCAGCACCGAAATGCCGTTGACCGTCTTGATCTCGCGTGCGGCCTTGCTGCCGATCGAGAGCCAGCCGAGCCTGCTCGGCTCGTTCTTGCCGGGGCGGCTGACCTTGTTCGAGAGCGCGTGGGTCTGATGGTCGGCGTCGATCATCAGCACGCGGGCTCCATCGCGCGCAGCCGCGAGTGCGAAGTTCAGCGCGCTCACGCTGCGTCCGGTGGTCTCGCCGGTGCCGACGAGCGCAATGACGGGCATCGCCTTGCCGCCGGCGCGGCGGGCCACGGCCGCGCGCATGTCGCGCCAGGCATTGAGCAGCTTCGTCAGGGGAAAGCCGGGCCGCAATGTCGGCCAGCCGAGCCGGGTGAGATCGACGCCGCCGCCGGTGGTGAGAATGGCGCCGAGCGTGTGAATGACGTCGGCCTCCTGCAGGCGCGCGATCAGCGGCTTTTCGATCAAGGGGCTTTCGACCATCGCGGGTTGCAGCGGTGGTGCGGCAAGTTCGGGCGGGAGCTGCGGGACTTCGGGGGCTCGCAACGCCGGCTCGGGCCGCGATGCTTCCAGCTCTCGTGCAACCTCGGGAACGCGGGTCTTCTCCGGCATCGGCTTGCGGTCGCGGCGGGCCGGCGCGGGCGCTGGCGCGGTTGCGCCGGCGAACAGCAACTCGGCCGCGACGAACCAGCTCGACGCCGCGAGCGCGCCGAAGATGAAGCCGATCATGGCGAACAGGCTCATCGCGGGCGGGAACGAGCGCCGCTGCGGCACTGTCGCCTCGCCGATGATTCGGGCCGCCGAGGTGTTCAGGCTCTCCTGCTCCTCGGTCTCGCGGGAGCGCTTGAGGAAGGACTGGTAGACGTCGCGGCTGGCATCGGCTTCGCGCTCGAGCTCGCGCAGGCGCACGGCGGCCTGACTGAGCTGGACGCTCTGCCGCTTCTGCGCCTCCAGCGCCCGGTTGAGCGAGGCTTCGAAGTCGCGGGCGCGCGTCAGATCGTTCTTGGCGGACTGGGCGAAGCGGTCGATCTCTTCGCTGATGGTACGCTTGAGGTCCTCGACCTGCTTCTCGGTCTGGCGCAGCGCCGGATGGCGTGGCCCGAGCTCACCAGCCTGCTCCGCGTATTTCTTGCGCGCATCGGCATATTGTGCGCGCAAATTCGCGATCGTCGGCGATTGCAGCGCTTCCGGAATCGCCCCGGCATCGGCGGCGGTGCGGCGGCTCGCCTCGATCTGGTCGAGCCGTGCCTGGGCATCCATCGTCGCCGCGCGGGCAGCGGACAGCCGCTGGTTGCTGGCGGAGAGCTGCTGGTCGCTGATCAGCGCATCCTGGGTGCCGACGAAATTGTTCTGGGCCTTGTAGGTGGCGAGCGCGGTCTCGGCGTTGCGCAGCCGCTCGCGCAGCTCCTTGAGGCGGCCGGAGAGATCGTTGGTGGCGCGCCGGGCGGCCGACGCCTGCGAATTGCGGGATTCCGTGAGGTAGGCGTTGGTCAGCGTGTTGGCGAGCATCGCCGCCTTCGCCGGATCCGTCGACCACACCTCGATGTCGACGATGAAGCTCTTCTCAGTCTTGCGGATCGTGATGTGACGGTTCAGCGCCTCGAGCGCCGCGAGCTGCACTTCGCTGTTGACCGCGGCGGAGGGCGGGGGAGACTGAAGGCCGATCAGGCCGAGCAGCGACGACATCAGGCTCTTGCCGTCGCCGCCGCCGAATTCCGGATCCTTGTCGAGACCAGCCTGTTGGATCACCTTGAGCAGGACGCTGTTGGCGGTGATCAGGCGCGCCTGGCTCTCCACCACCATGGACATGCCGGAGACGTCCTGCGCGCGCGGCGTGAGTTCACGGTCGACGAGCTGAAGCTCGCGCGGATCGACATAAAGCTGGGCGGTGGCGGTGTAGCGGGGCGTCAGGCTCTTGCCGATGGTGACGGCAAGCGTTGCGCCGAGCAGGGCAGCCGCGGCAATCGCGACCTTGCGCCGCCAGAGCAGATTGGCGAGCTCCAGCACGTTGAAGCCGGCCTGGGACTTCTGTTGCGGGGACTCGGGTCTCGCCCGATCTATCGGCTGGTTATAGTCAAGCATGATCCCCAGCTTCCATTCCAACTGCCGCAGGCTGAGGGGTTACTCTTCGCTCTACGCCATGCACCCGGGATATAGGTGCCCAATCAACGCAACTGGGAAAATTAACCATACTCATTGAGGGACTATTCACCGAAATGGCAAACAAAGCGTTTAAGCGCCTGCCACTCCGCGATGCGTCCTCGTGACGCCGGGGTCGCGAGGGCTCCCTGGACATTAACGGTTCGTTACCGCGCACGGCTCGGCTGCGGGTCTCCGCATGTCCTATGATGAGCCGCTTGCGCGCCATGATCGTCAGCTCTTGCGCAGGATGACGTGATAGTCGCCGCGGCGGACGTCGGTGCCGCGCGACAGCATGGTGTTCAGCAAGGCGGCGCCGGCGTCCACGAGGGCCGCGAACAGCGGCTTGCGCCGACGCATCTCGGGATAGCGCGGACTCTCGACCTCGCGGCGGTAGATCATCTCGAGGCCGTTGGCGGCCGCGAACGCCTCGAGCCGGGGCAGCGTCACCAGCGGATGGAAGAAGGTCGGGAACGGCGGCTCGCCCGGCAGACCGGCATCCTTGATGCCGCGAATGTGCCGGTAGAACCAGACGTGAAACCAGTGCGGCGAATATTTGGTGACGACGCCGGACAGCGAACGCGGATTGGGCGCGCCGATCAGGATCATGCCGCCGCGCTTGAGCGCATCGCGAAAGTTCAAGAGCGCGGCGTCGACATGGGGCAGATGCTCGATCACGTTGTAGCAGATCACGAGATCGAAGGTCTGCTGCGCGAAACGGTAGGTCTGGACGTCGCCGAGGATCGCCTCGTCCGCATAGCCGTTGTTGCGGACCTGGTCCTCGTCGATATCGACGACGGTGACCTTGCTGCGGCCGAGCAATTCCGGCGGCAGGACGCTGCACGAGCCGCCACCGGCTTCGTAGATGGCGAGTTGGCCTTTCGGCAACTCGCGACGCAGCAGGTCGTGAACGGTGAGCAGGCTGTCGCGGGCTTCGCCGGGGACGAGATCGTGCAGCGCCTGGACGGGTGCGGTGGCCGCGGGGATCTGGATCGCCGTGGCTGTCGCGAAATCGATCGTGGCTGGCTTGTTCATGTTTCTTGACCGCGCTTGTTCTATTCAAATTTACAGGAAAAATCTCGCATGCCCGAAGAGCAAATCTGATGCCGGGCGCTGTCACCGATCGCAGTGCTTAGGGTCCGGTTAATGCGCATGCGCATTAACTACGGTATTGTTCATGTTGGATGGCTGCAGTCGCATGGACCGCAAATTGCAGTATCACGTGCGCATGATTTCGCGGGAGAAACAGGCGAAAGCGGTTAAGCGCATGATGACGTCTGGGGACGGCCGGCAGATCGGCGCGAGGCCTCGGCCCGCGCCTTCGACTGGCTGCTCATTTTGGGACGCATCTGTCCCGCGGCGATGTGCCGTCGCAGGATGCGTGATCGACGCAGGGCTTTTTCAACACATCTCGGACATCTAAGACGTCATGACATTGATCCCGACAGACCTGTCCGCCACGCGCATCTCGGATGCCGTGCGCGATCCCAACCGGGAGATCGCGGCGAGCTCCCGCGTGATCGACCTGTCGGTCGGCATCGTCGTCTGTATTCCCTGCTTCCGCCGTCCGCAGCATTTGCGGCTGACGCTGGACTCGCTGGCGAACCAGCGGACCCCGCGTTCCTTTGCCGTCGTCATGGTCGAGAACGACGCTGCGCGGCGCGAAAGCGCGCCGGTCGCCGCGGAGTTTCTGGCCGCCGGCAGGCTCCAGGGTGTCTGCCTCGTCGAGAAACGGCAGGGCAATTGCCAGGCGATCAACGCTGCGTTCGAGACGGCGCAGGCGCTGTTTCCCGCCGCGACCCGTTTCCTGATGATCGACGACGACGAGATTGCATCACCCGACTGGCTCGAGCTGATGGTCCGCACGGCGGAGGCGACCGGCGCCGACGTGGTCGGCGGGCCGGTGCTGCCTGACTTCGAGGACGACAGCAAGCCCTGGCTGTCGCGTCACCCCGCCTTCGCTCCCGCCTACGACTATTCCGGCGCGGTGCCGTTGATCTATGGCTGCGGCAATTGCCTGATCACACGGTCCGTTTTCGAGCGGTTCGATCGTCCTGCCTTCGACCTGCGCTTCAACTTCCTCGGCGGCGGCGATTGCGACTTCTTCGTGCGCTGCCGCGACGCCGGCATGATGTTCCACTGGACGGCGGAGGCCGTCATCACCGAGACCGTGCCGCAAAGCCGCACCAGCCTCGGCTGGATCGCAAAGCGCGGCTTGCGCATCGGTGCGATCAATTACCGCGTGCAGTCCAAGGCGGCTCAAAGCGTCGGCGGCCGCGCGTGGGTTTTCGCGCAGATGCTGGGGCGGCTGCCGCTGTCGCTGGTGCGGTCCGCGCGCCTGCTGGCAACGTCGAAGGCCGTCGTCGCCATGCATCCAGCGCTGGTCGCGCTCGGCTCCATGCTCGCAGCGTTCGGCTTCGCGCCGAAGCCGTACGAGGCCTCCAAGATCGTGTCGTGACGGTCAGATGCCGAAGCGGGCGAGGGCGGTTCTTGCCGTGGCACGCGGCAGCGCCTTGAGCGAACGCCGGCCGATCATTCCGAGATAGCCCAGGGCCTGGCGATAGCGGCCGAAGCGAACCGCCTGCATCGCCGCATAGGTGATGAGATGAAGCTCGGCGGTGAGGCGCAGCCTGGGAGCCATGCCCTCGGGCAATCTGGCCAGGATCAACCCGTCGTCGAACACCCGCTCGACCGCCGGGAAGAAGTCCTTTGGCGTCCGGACCGCGGCGTTCATGGTGTTGGCGGTGTGCAGCCGATAATCGAGCAGCAGCTTTGGTGCGAATTCGAATTCGCCGATCGCGGCGAGGCGGCACCAGCAATGCCAGTCCTCGCAATATCGCAGCGACGTATCGAAGCCGCCGATG
This sequence comes from Bradyrhizobium sp. 62B, assembly GCF_030272265.2. Lineage (NCBI taxonomy): Bacteria > Pseudomonadati > Pseudomonadota > Alphaproteobacteria > Hyphomicrobiales > Nitrobacteraceae > Bradyrhizobium > Bradyrhizobium sp. 62B. Next base: position 1,125,192 of record NZ_CP092841.2, read on the forward strand.
GCGCGGAAAGCTTCCGCGCGGGCGAGCGCGATGCCGCCGTTGACGATGAAATTGCCGGCCGCGAGCCGCGTCAGTACGTCGCCGGACGGCTTGCGGCGTCCCCTCAAGAGATCGCGCCGGCCGATCTGGCGTCCCTCATGGTCGATCGTATTGTAGTCGCCGTAGACGAGAACCGCGCGCGGCGCGCCGCGAGCCGCGGCCAGCAGCGAGGCCACCGCGCCGGGACGCAGCCGGTCGTCGGCATCGAGGAACAGCAGCCACTCGCCGCTTGCATGGCGCGCGCCGAGATTGCGCGCCGCCGATACGCCGGCGGAATCATTCGTCATCAGGCGCAGCCGCGGGTCGCGAATGGCGCGGACGATCGCGGTGGTGTCGTCGGTGGAACCATCGTCCACGACGATCACTTCGCTCACCTCACCCTGAGCCAAGGCACTGGCAAGGGTTTCGCCGATATAGGCCGCAACGTTCTTGGCGGGGATCACGACGGAGACCGAATGGGTCGAGCCCGACGGCAGCGGCTGGCGCACCGCTGGAACGATGCGTGTGGAGGCCGGCAAATCGAGAACGTCTTCGGCGGTGATCTGGGCCACGGCTCGCCTTTAAGAGTCTGTTAACCAGGGCGCATCTGCTGAGGGGATGATGCGGTCGATCGCAGCATTGGCTGCGTGCCAATGATACTCCGCATTGCGGCCGGATCGTCGCCGCGAAGGCGCGCGTCGGCGCGGTTTCGTCAATTAGCGTTAAGCCGCTGGCATTAAGCCTGTGGCAAATTCGGAAGAGTGCGACGGCCGGTCCCATGCGAGAATGCGCATCTGGCTGCCGCGGATGGATCCAGTGCCCGCAAAGACGTTCGAACACGACCCCGATGCGATGATCCTCAACCTCTTCTATGAGGACAAGGACGATCGCTGGTTTCCCGGCGACCGGCATCTGCGGCGCATGGCGCGCCGCTTGCTGCTCGGCGAGCCGCGCATGAGCGGCCAGCTGCGCGTGTTCCTCAATCTCTGTGCGGGGCTCGACCGCCTCGGCATCCGCTACCGTGTCAATGATTACGGCTACATCGCACAGCATCCGGAGGAGCTGGCCTGCATCATCGGCCGCACCTTCCTGCTCGACAAGTTCGCGTGGAAGAATCCGATCCTGCTCGGCGTCGCCGCCCACAATCATCCGCTCGACGATCCTGACCTGTTCAAGCGTCTGCCCGTGAAGAAGGTCGTGGTGCCCGGCCCCTGGTACGTCGACATGTACCGGCCGCATTGGCCCGACACCGAGGCCTGGCCGATCGGCATCGACACGGATCTGTGGGCGCCGGCGCACGCCTCCCAGAAGACCTTCGATGTGCTGATCTACGACAAGGTGCACTGGGACCGCGAGCGCTACGCACCGGAGCTGATCGAGCCCGTCCGCGCTCGCCTGCGAAAAGAGGGACGCTCCTTCACGGAGCTGCGTTACGGCGGCTACAAGGAAGAGGATTTTCAGGCCGCGCTGGCGGCCTCGCGCGCGATGATCTTCCTGTGCCAGAACGAAAGCCAGGGCATCGCCTATCAGCAGGCCCTGTCCTGCGGCGTGCCTGTGTTCGCCTGGGATCCGGGCGGACCGTGGCGAGACCCCGACTACTATCCGCATCGCGTGCAGTTCGCGCCCGTGTCGTCGGTGCCCTATTGGGACGACCGCTGCGGGGCCAAATTCGCGGACATCGCGGGGTTCGAGGCAGGCTGGGACAATTTCTGGGCCGGGTGCACCGCCGGCGCGTTCGATCCGCGCGGCTTTATCCTGGACAACCTCACGCTCGAGCAACGCGCGCTGCAATATTACGAAATCGCGCGAAGCATCGTGCGGCAGCCGGAGGGGCAGAGTTCCGGCGCGCCCGTTGACGGCCTCTCAGCGGAGCCGCGCCCCGAGCCAGAGCTTCACCGGCGTCACCAGATGTCTTGAACCATGGACCGCAGCGCCGCCGACATGAGCGACCTCGAGGCCCGATCGTTGGGCCGGATGCTGTGCGAGGGTCTTGCGCAGCTGAATGCCGTGCAGGCCGCGCGCTGTCTCGTCGCCGTCGCGTCGCTGCTACTGGTGCTGGTGACGCTCGATCCCTTCCCTGACCTGCGCAATGCCGATGTCACCACGATCGGCGGTGGACGAATGGCGCTGGCCTATCTGTCCTGGGGCCTCCTGGCCGCGGTTGCGGTGCTGTTCGTGGCGACCACGGATGGGCCGGCGTTGAAGAGCCTGGTGACGCCGCTTCATCTCTGTCTCGTCGGTTGGCTGCTGATCAACATCGTCCTGTCCGAGAGCCGCGGTGTGTCGATCCAGCGCTTCGCGCTTCTCGCAAGCGTGACGTCGCTCGCCATCCTGCTGCCGCTGCTGCCGCCGACGCAGCGCAGCTTCAATCTGTGCCTGGGTGCGGCCGCGCTGGTGCTGCTCGCGCTCTGCTATCTCGGCGTCCTCCTCGCGCCGCAATATTCGATCCACTCCGCGCTCGACATCGCCGAGCCGCAGCTCGCCGGCGACTGGCGCGGCAGCTTCGGCCACAAGAACGTCGCTTCGCCCGTGATGACCATCCTGGTCTATGTCGGCATCTATCTGTGTGCCGTGGGCTCGTTCGTGATGGGCCCGGCGATTGCGGCGCTCGCCGGCATCTTCCTGATCTTCACCGGCGGCAAGACCTCCTCGGTGCTCTGCCTTGCGATCTACGCGCTCGCGTCGCTGGCCTATGTCACGCCCGGCCTGTGGCTGAAGCGGATCATCTGCTTCGTGCCGCTGCTCGTGATGAACCTGCTGACGGTCGGCAGCGTGATGAGCCCCGCGCTCGGAGCGTTGACGCGGCTGCTGCCGCTCGATCCCACCTTCACCGGCCGCTCCGCGATCTGGGAGTTCGCGCTCGCGGCCGTCGCCGAGAAGCCGATCATCGGGCACGGCTACGCGGCTTTCTGGGACGACGTCACGGCCCGGCAGACCGCCCAGGGCGCCGAATGGGCGACGTCCGCGGCGCACAGCCACAACAGCTATCTCGACCTCGCGGTCACCATCGGCCTGCCGGGCCTGCTGCTGGTGATCCTCGTCTTCGTGCTCGCACCGCTCGGCAATTTCCAGTCAGCCCAGGCTCACAGCCGCAGTGGCGCGCTGGCCAAGCTGTTCCTGACCGTGTGGCTGTTCGGCCTGTATTACGGGGCGACCGAGACCTTCCTGCTCGAACGGCAGAATCCGATCTGGTTCATGTTCGTTCTGGCCGTGGCCGGCCTGCACTTCCTGGCGCGGTTCCAATGCGTCGCGCAGACGGAACCGGCGCAATGAGAGCTTTCGCGTCTGTCGGCAGTGGCGATAGCTTAACGATAAGCCGGTCTGCGACAAAACATGATCTATCCGGAAACACTCAGGAATCGTATGCCCCGCCGATGTCGGTTGTCGGCGTCGAGCAATTGGATGGTCTTGTGTCCGGCATCTCGGACATCGCGATCGATTTCGTGCGTGACTGGCGCCAGGCTGCGTCGCGCCTGACAGTCGGACATCGTACTGCCTTTCAGCATGGCTACTGGCTCGGTCCCTGGTACCAGGCGTTCGATGACGTCGCGCCGTTGATCGCCGTGATCTCCGATGCTGCTACCGGCAAGGCGATCGCGATGGTGCCGATGATCAGCCATGTCAGGCGCGGTATCCGCATCGTCGAATTCGCCGATCTCGGCGTCTCCGACAACAACGCGCCGATCCTGGCGTCCGATGTCGCGTTGGACGCTGCGGCGGCGCGTGCGATCAGCACGGCATTGGTCGAGGCGCTGTGCGCCTTGCCGGACCGCTTCGATCTGCTTCGGCTGAGGAAGATGCCGGCTCAAATCGGCGGCAAGCCGAATCCGCTGGTGTCACTCGGGCGGATCGGGTCCTCCTCGCTCAACGGCAATCTCGTGCTGATGGGGCACGACTACAGGGACTATCAGGCTTCGATCAAGCGCATGCAGATGCCGCGCTGCTGGCGCGTCTTCAGCCGGCACCCGGGCGCACGCTTCGAGATCGCCACGGATGTCGCGCGCGCACATGAACTGATGGATGTGATGGATGTCCAGCAGCAGGCGCGCATGCGCCGGCTCGGCTCGCGGTTCGTCCTCAACGACGAGACTCATGCGCGATTTTATCGCGAGATCGCGCGCCAGGGCGTTACGGAAGGCCATGCGGTCGTGTCGGCATTGGTCTGCGACGAGGGTATCGTCGGAACGTCGTTCGGCATCAGGCAAGGCGCGACCTATTACCTGCTGCGCATCAGTCACGCCGGCGATTCATGGTCGAGCTGCTCGCCGGGACTGCTCGTCACTGAGCGCACGATGGCGGCGCTGCATGCAGAGGGCGTGCGTCGCTTCGACCTCAGCATCGGCAATCAAGACTACAAGCGGCGCTTCGGCGCCGAGAGGGTGCCGCTGACGGACGTCAGCGTCGCGCTGTCCTGGCGGGGCTTGCCCTACGCCTGGCGCGACCACGCCGCGCAGGGCCTGCGCCGCTATCCCGCGGCCGCAGCCCTTGCCGCACGGGCCATGGGCAAAGGCATACGCTGAAGCGGCATTCCCGAAGGGGAATGCCGCGATCGCATCAGCCACAGCTCAACCATGAAGTTCAGCCGTGGAGTTCAGCCATGCAGCTTTTTGGCGGTCTCCGCGATCTGGCGGCCCTGGTAGCGCGCGCCGGCGAGCTCGTTGGCGCTGGGCTGGCGGCTGCCGTCGCCGCCGGTGATCGTGGTGGCGCCATAGGGCGCGCCGCCGGTCACCTCGTCGAGCTTCATCTGGCCGGCGAAGCCGTAATTCATGCCGACCACGACCATGCCGAAATGCAGCAAATTGGTGATGATCGAGAACAGCGTGGTCTCCTGGCCGCCATGCTGGGTCGCGGTCGCCGTGAAGGCGCCGCCGACCTTACCGTGCAGCGCGCCCTTGGCCCAGAGGCCGCCGGCCTGATCGAGGAAGTTTGCCATCTGCGAGGCCATGCGGCCGAAGCGGGTGCCGGTGCCGACGATGATCGCGTCGTAATTGGCGAGGTCCGCGATCTCAGCGATCGGGGCGGCCTGGTCGACCTTGTAATAGGAGGCTTTCGCGACCTCGGCCGGCACCAGCTCGGGCACGCGCTTGATGTCGACGCTCGCGCCGGCCTCGCGCGCGCCTTCGGCGACGGCGTTGGCCATCGCTTCGATATGGCCATAGGCGGAATAATACAGGACGAGAACTTTGGTCATGGTGGTCTCCGTTAGGGGGGATTGCAGTGGTTGGGGCCGTCATGCCCGGGCTCATCCCGGGCATCCACGTTCTTGCTTTCGGTGTGGAGAGGCGTGGATGGCCGGGACAAGCCCGGCCATGACGGTGAGAGTGGTTACGCCGCGTCGACGAGCACGAGCTCGGAATCTTCCAGCGCGGTGATCGTCAACCGCTCCTCGTCGCGGATCGCGGCGCCGTCGCGAGCGTTGACGCGCACGCCGTTGACCTCGACTGCGCCCGCCGCGGGCACCAGATAGAGGTGCCGCGACCTCTCGGGCGCATACTCCGCGCTCTCGCCGGCCTTCAGCGTGGTGGCGAGCACCCGTGCATCGGCGCGGATCGGCAGCGCGTCGGCATCACCCGCAACGCCGCTTGCGATGGTCACGAGCTTGCCGGAGCGGTCCGACTTCGGAAACGGCTTCGAGCCCCAGGTCGGCTGGCCGCCGCGCTGCGTCGGCTCGATCCAGATCTGGAAGATGCGCGTCCTGGTCGGCTCCAGATTGTACTCGGAGTGGCGGATGCCGCTGCCGGCGCTCATCACCTGCACGTCGCCCGCTTCAGTGCGGCCCTCGTTGCCGAGGCTGTCCTGATGGGTGATCGCGCCCTCGCGCACATAGGTGATGATTTCCATGTTGGCGTGGGGATGGGCGGGAAAGCCGGTGTTCGGCGCGATCTCGTCGTCGTTCCAGACGCGCAAGGCGCCGTGACCCATGTTGTTGGGGTCATAATGGCTGGCGAAGGAGAAATGATGCTTTGCTTTCAGCCAGCCATGGTCGGCGCCGCCGAGCTTGTCGAAAGGTCTGAGTTCGATCATCTGCGTGATTCCTTGAGTTGAACGGTCGGCGCCTTGCTCAGGCGCCGAACCCGCCGTCGACGTTGAGCACGGTGCCGGTGACGAAGGAGGCCTCGGGGCTTGCGAGGAAGACGATGCCGGCTGCAACTTCCTCGGGACGGCCGAAGCGTTGCAGCGCGTGCTGCTTGCGCTGGGTCTCGGCGAACTCGCCGCCGTCCTTCGGGTTCATGTCGGTGTCGATCGAGCCGGGCTGCACCACGTTGACCGTGATGCCGCGCGGGCCGAGGTCGCGGGCCGCGCCCTTGGTGTAGCCGACCACAGCGGCCTTGGTGGCGACGTAGTCGGCAAGGCCGGGAAACGAGGCGCGGTCGGCCAGCATCGATCCGACGGTGACGATGCGGCCGCCTTCACCCATCAATTGCGAGGCGGCGCGGATCGCCGCGATCACGCCATGCACGTTGATCTGATCCTGACGCGCCAGCGCATCCGTGTCGGCCTTGGCGTCGTCGATGGCCGCGCCGGCGGCGACGCCGGCATTGTTGACGAGGATGTCGAGATGGCCGAATTCCCTGGCGACGTCGTTGACGAGCTGCGTGACGTCCTTGGCCGAGGCCTGGTCGGCCCTGAAGGCGCGCGCCTTGACGCCCTTGGCCTTCAATTCAGCGACGACCGCTTCCGCCTTGTCCGGCGAGGCGACATAGCTGATGGCGACATCCGCGCCTTGGTCGGCGAGGGCGCGGGCGCTTGCCGCGCCGATGCCGCGCGAACCGCCGGTGACGAGGGCGACCTTGCCTGAGAGCTTCTTGGTCATTTGGATTTCTCCATTGCTTGGGTCTGCGATTGACCTCTTGGATAAGCCTCCGCCTGTGGTATAGAAATAGAAACTGTTGAAACGCATTGTTTCCATAAATAACCTAGGCGGATCGGTCCCATGGCAAAACTCCCGGATTTCGAGGCCCTTGCGATTTTCGCAAAAGTCGTGGAGTTGCGGTCGTTTGCGGGGGCCGCGAGCGAGCTTTCGATGTCCAAGGCGACCGTGTCCAAGGCGGTCACGCGCCTGGAGGAGCGGCTCGGCGCGCGCCTGTTCAACCGCACCTCGCGCCGGCTCGCGCTGACCGATGCCGGCCACAAGCTCGCCGAGCGCGCGACGCGTCTTCTGACGGATGGCGAGGCGGCGGAGAACGAGGCGCTGGCGCAATCGGTGGCGCCGCGCGGCCTGGTGCGGCTCGCCGTGCCCATGACTTTCGGCATCAAGGCGGTGGCGCCGCTGCTGCCGGAATTCTTCGCGGCCTATCCGGAAGTCTCGGTCGATCTGCATCTGAGCGATGCGACGATCGACCTGATCGGCGAGGGCTTCGACATGGCGGTGCGGATCGCGCGCCTGCCGGACTCCTCGCTGATCGCACGCCGGCTCTTCACCATGCCGCGCTTCACGGTGGCCGCACCGTCCTACCTGAAGAAGCATGGTCGCCCGACGCATCCGATGCATCTGGCCGAGCACAAATGCTTCAGCTACGCCTACATGTCGACGCCCAACATCTGGCATTACACCAATTCAGCCGGCGAGCAGGCCAGCGTGCGGCCGGGTGGCCAGCTCCGTGTCAACAACGGCGAAGCCGTGATGCCGTCATTGATCGCCGGCCTCGGTATTGCCGAGCTGCCCGAGTTCATCGTCGGCGAAGCGATCTCCTCAGGCGCCGTCGAAGTCATCCTGAAAGACTGGAAGCAGCCCGAAGGCGCCGTGCACCTGGTGACCCCGCCCGGCGGCCCGCGTCCCGCCCGCGTCGAAGCGCTCGGCGATTTCCTCGCGGCCCAGCTGCCGGGCACCTGCAAGCGGCGGCCGCGCGGCGTTCGACCTACGACACCTTCACGCCGTTGATCGCCACGATGCGCAGGCTCGGCTTCAGCGTCTCGTCGAGCTGGGTCTTCAATTCGTGGACGCGCGGGTCGCGCGATCGTGCGGCGCACACGCCGTATTGATGGACGGATTGCGTCAGGGCGCGCCGCGCTTCCGGTGTCCGCGTCAATTCGGGCTTTGAAAGCCGCAAAACGATCGCCGCGAGATTCACCAGCATCTCGTCGAGCGCGACGTCGATGGTCGCCAGATTCCGCATCGTTCACTCTCCTTGAGAGGCCAACAGCGGGTCCAGACATGCGTTCCAGGCGGAGGCGGGCATGGTGAACGCTTCGTAAACGTCTTGTTCTTGCCGCCTGGCGCGTTAGGCTGGCCGCGACATAAGAAAATCAGGGGGGAGGCCCATCATGGATCGACGCGATCTCTTGCGCGCCGTTGCGGCATTGCCGCTGTTGCGGGCGGCTCTGCCGGATCCGGCCTTCGCCCAGACCTATCCGGTGCGCAACATCACCCTGATCGTGCCGTTTCCGGCCGGAGGCCAAGCCGATCTTGCGGCGCGCCCGGTGGCGATGGCGCTGGAGCGGATTCTCGGCAAGCCCGTTATTGTCGACAACCGTGCCGGCGGCGGCGGCGGTTCGGTCGGCAATGCCGCGGCGGCGCGCGCCGAGCCCGACGGCTACACGCTCTTGATGACGCTGTCCTCGCTCGCGGTGCTGCCCGAGGCCGATCGGCTATTCGACCGTCCGGCCGCCTACGAGGTGTCGCAGTTCATGCCGATCGCGCGGGTGCTCGCCGATCCCACGCTGCTGGCGGTGCCGGCGTCCGCGCCGTGGAAGACGGCACAGGATTTCGTGGAGGACGCCAGGAAGCGTCCGGGCCAGATCACCTACGGCTCGTCAGGGCCTTACGGCACGCTGCATGTGGCGATGGAGATGTTCGCAAATAGCGCCGGCATCAAGCTGCTGCACGTGCCGTTCCGCGGCGCAGGTCCCGCGCTCACCGCGCTGCTCAGCGGCACCGTGCAGGCCATCGCCGCTGCACCCGGCACGCTGAAGCCGCAGGTCGACGACGGCAAGCTGCGCGTGCTCGGCAATTGCGGCGCGCAGCGCATCGCAAGCTTCCCCGACGTGCCGACTTTCCAGGAGCTCGGCTACAAGGACGTCGAGATGTACATCTGGGCCGGACTGTTCGCGCAGAGCGCTCTTCCCGCGCCGATTGCGAGCCGACTGCGCGAGGCAATGGCGCAGGTGATGACGAGCCCCGACGTGCTCAAGGCCTTTGAGACCTCGGGCAGTCTGGTCGCCTATCAGGATGCGCCCGCCTTCTCCGAATTCGTCGCGACCGACAGCACGCGGCTGATCGCGGCGGTGAAGAAGATCGGCAAGGTGGAGTAGGGCGCCCGTTCAGAACTCGCTGCGGACCACGCCTCGCAGCGTATGCCGGTCATATGTGACGTTTGGCGCACAAGCCGGTCTTGCAGTCGGCATCGACGATTCCTCATTCCAGCCCCATTGCTAGCGGGAAGCTTGCCGTGCTTCTTGGCGTGATGCGAAATGGCTTATGGCGAAAGGCGCAAGACGCTGGTGCGCTAGCCCTGTTGCGGCGGCGCCACGGACTGCGGCGCCAGGTGATCCCGCGGTTCCGGCCGGCATTTTCACATTTTGTTGTTGGGTCAGAACCGGCTGTCGCCTCATTGATTGATGAGAATTCGAGAGGATTGGGAAGGATCGGACATGCGAACAGAGCGGATAGCGCTGGGTGTCGTGCTCGCGATCGGCGGCATCGTTGCGCCGGGCGCAGCATTCGCCGAAGAATATCGCGGGACCATGGAACAACAGATGGCCTGCACACCGGATGTGTGGCGTTTGTGCAGCGATCAGATTCCGGACGTGAGCCGCATCACGGCCTGTCTGCAGCAGAACACACCGCAGCTCTCGAGCGGCTGTCGTGCCGTCTTCCAGTCCAACAACCAGATGCCGCCGCAGCAGCAGGTCCCGCGCAACCGCGTCGCACCGCCGCCGCGCTATAACAACGCGCCGCCGCCACCTTCACAGGTGCAACCGCGTCCTTATGACGACTATGACGATTAGGCGCTGTCGAGCGTAGGCTCTGTTGAGCGCGAGGTCCGGAGGGATGCCCGGCCGCAACTGCGGCCGTGCTGCTTCGTTCAGCGTTCTGTTCTGCTGTCCGATTCCGGTCGGTTTCCGAGCACCATCCGCATCACCACTCCGAACAGAATGGCGGCGACCGGCCAATGGAACCAGATCTTATGGCTGGTGAAAAGATTGATCACAATCAGGAAGGCCGAGACCGTGAGGGCCGCTGCAACCGGGCGGGGCACCCTTGTAAGCCATTCCGAGACGACATTCGTCGCCGAGGATGACACGCGCCGCTCGTCCATCCGCGGAGCACGCGCGCGCTCCGAGGACGGCGCGCTTGCCGCGATCGGGACGCTTCCCGGCTCGGCTGACTGGCGACCCAGGGTCAACCGATAGCTGGTCAAGGGAGCGATGTTCTTCATCGGGCGCTGGCCGAGGCAGTCGAAGCCGACGGACAATTTGTTGTAGACCTGATCGTAGACGGAGCTCGAGATCACGACGCCGCCGGGCTCGGCGAGCTCCTGCAGGCGCGATGCGATATTGACCCCGTCGCCATAGATGTCGGAGCCGTCCACCATGACGTCGCCGAGGTTGATGCCGATGCGAAACTGCATCGGGCTCGCCTGAGGCGTCTGCGAAGCCTGACTGGAGATCTCCTGCTGGATCTCGACCGCGCATTGCACGGCCTCGACGACGCTGGCGAACTCGGCGATCACGGCATCGCCCCAAGTATTGACGATGCGGCCGTCATGGCGCTCGACCAGGCGCGCAATGGCCGTGCGGTAGCGGCGGAGTGTCTCCAGCGTTCCGGCCTCGTCCGCTTCCATGAGACGAGAATAGCCGTACACGTCTGCGCACAGCACGGTGGTCAGTCGTCGTTTCACTTTGTCGTCGGTCATGGCCGCCATGCTAGCCTCCCTGACCGGCAAATGCATCAGGCATCGTGCAGGCCGCCTTACGGCCTGACCTCGCAGACATCGACCCATTCGGCGGCGGTGAGCTCGGCCATCCGCTCCGGCGTGATGCGCACCGCGCTATGGGTGGAGCCCGCGGCCGGCACCACCACGTCGAACGCCTTCAGCGAGACGTCGCAATAGACCGGCAGCGGCGCCTTCAGGCCAAATGGGCAGACGCCGCCGACCTCGTGGCCGGTGATGTCGGCGACCTCTTCCAGCCCAAGCATCTTCGGCTTGCCGCCGAACTGCGCCTTGACCTTCTTGTTGTCCATCCGCGAGGTGCCGGCGGCCACGATCAGGATCACGCGCTCGCCGACGCGCAAAGACAGCGTCTTGGCGATCATTCCGGGCTCGACGCCATAGGCTTCGGCGGCCAGCGGCACGGTGGCCGAGCTGATCGGCGATTCCATCACGGTGATATCAGGGGCTTTTTCGGCGAAGAAGGCGCGAACGGATTCCAGGCTCATTCACTTCTCATGGGCGGGCGGCGATCTCTAGGCAATCCCCGGCAGCTCGGACAGCGCGCGGACACGGTGGTCCGGTGCAAAGCCGAGCTCGTCCATCTGGGTGCGGATCGCCTTGAACATGGTGAGCGGTGCCACGACTTCGTTCTCGACGCAAGCCAGCGCCATCGCCTCGGGCGTCACCCTTTCGATCCAGGCGACCTTGAGCCCAAACGATTTTGCCCCCGCGACGTCCCACGGATTGGAGGACACGAACAGGACCTCATTCGGCGCGGTCCCGAGCTCCTCGCCGATCAGCCGATAGGCTTCCGGGCTCGGCTTGAAGATCTTCTTCGCATCGACGCTGATGGTGGCATCGAGCAGGCGGTCGAGCCCGGAATTGCGCACCAGCGCATTCAGCATGTCAGGACTGCCATTGGAGAGGATCGCAAGCCTGCGCGGCTTCAGCGCGGTGAGCGCTGCGGTCGCATCCGGATAAAGATCGAGGTGCAGATATTTCTCGATCACGCGCTCGAACGCCTCGCGCTCATAGGCGAGCCCGAGCACGCGCAGCGTATAGGCGAGGGAGTCGCGCGTCACGGCCGCGAAATCCTGGTAGCGTCCCATCAGCGAACGCAACCAGGTATATTCGAGCTGCTTGATGCGCCAGACCTGCGTGATGATCTCGCCATAGCCCGGAAACGTGTCCTCGGTGATCTCGGCCACCGACTGGATGTCATAGAGCGTTCCATAGGCGTCGAAGACGACGGCGTTGACGCTCATGGGGTGTCCTTCCGGATCGTTGCGGGCGCAGGGACTATATCCGGCAACGCGAGATCGATCCACCAAGCTAAAGCCTCACGACGACCTTGCCGAAATGGACGCCGCTGCGCAGATGCGCATAGGCTTCGGGGACCTCGTCGAACCCAAAGACTCGATCGATGACGGGATGAATCGCGTGTTCGGTCAAGAACCGGTTCATCGCCGTGAAATGGTCCAACGATCCGACCGTCACTCCGATGATGTCCGCATTCTCCCATTGCAGGCGCGACAGGTCGGGCTTGGGACCGAAGCCGGTCAAGACGCCGACCTGGACGATCTTGCCGCCCGAAGCGACCGATCGCAGCGACCGGTCGTAGGTGCCGGGACCGCCGAGTTCGAGAATATGACTGGCGCCTTCGCCGTGCGTCGCCTTCATCAGGGCGACGTCCCAGTCAGGCGTATCTCGGTAGTTGATGAGGATCGAGCCGCCGAGCGCCCTGGCACGTGCGAGCTTCTCGTCCGAGGACGAGATCACAATGGCGCGGGCGCCGAGCGCCGCTGCGAATTGAAGGCCGAACAAGGCGACACCGCCTGTTCCCTGCACCAGCAGCGTGTCGCCTTTGCCCATGCCGCCGCGTACGACGAGGCCGTGGAATGCCGTGACGCCCGCACAGGGCAAGGTCGCGGCTTCGACCGACGACAGATGCGGCGGCACGGCGACGAGCGCGTTTGCCGGCAGCACGACATACTCCGCCAGCATTCCGTCCGTCGCGTTGCCGCCGAGGGATGACGGGACATAGCTCGACTTGAACGGCCCGGAGATCCAGTCGCGAAAGAACGATGCGGCGACGCGGTCCCCGGGCCGCCATTGCACGACGTCGGAGCCGATGGCGTCGACAACGCCCGCGCCGTCGGAGAGCGGCACGCGGCCGTTGAGCTCGTTCTGGCCCGCGCGGTCGAGGGTGATGAGATCGCGATAGTTCAGACTCGCGGCTTCGACCCGGATGCGAACCTCGCCACTCGCGGGTTCGAGCTTGCTGACGTCGGCGCGCGCGAGGCGGCCGGCACCAGCATGGCTATTCAAATGATAGGCTTTCATCGTTGCGCCCTCTCAAGCGGCATTCACTTGGATGAGCCGACCCTGTAAGGTCTGACAGCGCTGTAAGGGTCAAGAGGTTTTCAGATGAAGATTGGCGAGCTGTCCCGAAGGACGGGAGTCAGCGTCCGAATGCTGCGCTACTACGAAGGGGAAGGGCTGCTGGCGCCGCAGCGAACCACCTCCGGCTATCGTGACTATGGTCCGGCGGAAGAGCAAACCGTGCGGCGGATCAAGATGCTTGGCGCGGCCGGCATGACGCTCGAAACCATCCAGCGCCTGCTGCCATGCGTGCGGAATAACGATCCGGCGTTCACGCCGTGCAACGAGCTACGCAAAATACTTGCCGAGCAAGTCGATCTGATCAATGAGCGCATCGAGACACTCAGCCAGAGCCGAACGATTCTGGCCGGTTATCTCGCAAGCGTGAACTGATCGGAACGCGTCAGCTTCCTGCTCGCTTTGCCGTCCAGCCCTCGCGCTCGGCGAACACCCGGCTGACCTCCGCCATGTGCTCCGTGCCCCACGTGCAGAGCGGCACGAGCGCCTGGGCGAGGCTATGGCCCAAAGGGGTGAGGCTGTAGTCCACCCGCGGCGGCACCTCCTTGTAGTCGGTGCGCTTCACGAGACCATCGGCCTCCAGCTCCTTCAATTGCTGGATAAGCACCTTGTCGCTGACGTCGCGTATGGCGCGGCGGAGCTCGCCATAGCGAGTCGGGCCGTCCTGGGCGACGAAGTACAGGATCAGCGGCTTCCACTTGCCGGAGACAACCCGCAGGGTCGCGTCCAGGCCGCAGGTGAAGCCGGGCAGGGTCGGCGTGCAGCTCTGGACCGGTGGTGACGTCGGCGCAGGCGGAGAAATCGAGTCTGACATTTTTTGGGTACTTACCAAAAGGTGCATACTTGTCGATAGGTGGGTACGCCGCCAGCTCAGTGCAACCTCAGTGAAGGAGCACATCATGAGCAGACTACAAGGCAAGACGGCAGTGGTGACCGGCGGCGGCACCGGCATCGGATTTGGCGCGGCGAAACGGTTCGTCGATGAAGGCGCGTTCGTCTACATTTTCGGGCGGCGGCAGGAGCAGCTCGATGCCGCCGTGGCGAGGCTCGGATCCTCGGCGCGCGCCGTCAGGGGTTCCGTGACGGATCTGTCCGATCTCGATCGGCTTTACGAGACGGTCAGGAAGGAACGAGGCACGCTCGACGTTCTCTTCGCCAATGCAGGAACCGGGCTGTTCGCGCCGCTCGGCGAGATCACGGTCGAGCATTACGATCATATCTTCGACGTCAACGTGAAAGGGCTGGTCTTCACCGTGCAGAAGGCCCTGCCGCTGATGAAGCAGGGCGCGTCGATCATCCTGACCGGTTCGAGCACGGGCGTCATGGGCACGCCGCAGTTCAGCATCTACAGCGCGACCAAGGCCGCGATCCGCAATCTCGCGCGCAGCTGGGCGCAGGACCTGCGCGGCACCGGCATCCGTGTCAATGTGCTGTCGCCGGGGCCGACCAAGACCGAGCTGGCACTCGAGATCGTCGGCGAGGAAGCGTTCGATGCACTCGGCAGCGCCACGCCGATCGGACGCGTCGGCGCCCCGAGCGAGACCGGCGCCGTGGCCGCGTTCCTGGCGTCCTCGGACAGCAGCTACATGACCGGCGGCGAGGTCTTCGTCGACGGAGGCCTGGCGCAAGTCTGAGATTTAGTCGAATGCCGCCCCAATGAAGGTGTGCTCCCTCCCCCGCTTGCGGGGGAGGGCTGGGGAGAGGGTGTCTCCACAGCGGGATAATCCCCTAGAGGAATGAACGCTCACCCGCGCCTTCGGCGCGACCTCTCCCGCTGGCGGGAGAGGTGCACCGAGCCCGCCTGCTTGATTCAACTCAAGCCCGCTTCGCCCTTCAGATCCCCAAGATCTTCCTTGCGTTCGCCTTCAGCACCTTCGGCCGGATCTCGTCGCGGATCTCGATCTTGGCGAAATCCGACAGCCAGCGGTCCGGCGTGATGACAGGCCAGTCCGAGCCGAACAGCATCTTGTCCTGCAGGATCGAGTTGATGTAGCGCACCAGGATCGGCGGGAAATACTTTGGCGACCAGCCCGAGAGGTCGATGTAGACGTTCGGCTTGTGGGTCGCGACCGACAGCGCCTCTTCCTGCCAGGGGAAGGAGGGGTGGGCGAGGATGATCTTGAGGTCGGGGAAATCGGCCGCGACGTCATCCATGTACATCGGGTTGGAATATTTCAGCCGCATGCCCATGCCGCCGGGCATGCCCGATCCGACCCCGGTCTGGCCGGTGTGAAACAGCGCGATCGCGCCGCCATTGTTGATCTCTTCGTAGAGCGGATAGGCCATGCGGTCGTTGGCGTAGAAGCCCTGCATGGTCGGATGGAATTTGAAGCCGCGCACGCCGTATTCCTCGATCAGCTTGCGCGCCTCGCGGGCCCCTAACTTGCCCTTGTGCGGGTCGATCGAGACGAAGGGGATCAGGACGTCGAGATGGTCGGAGGCGGCCTCGATCATCTCGTAATTGTTGTAGCGGCGGAAGCCGGTCTCGCGCTCGGCATCGACCGGGAAGATCACGGCGGCGATGTTCTTGGACCGATAGTAGGCCGCTGTCTCCGGCACCGTCGGCGGATGCTTGTTCGGCGACTTGAAGTATTCCGCCATCTGCGCCTGGAAATCGTCATAGCCGTCGTCGGGGTGGCAGCCGCAGGGCTCCTCGGCATGGGTGTGGATGTCGATGGCGACGACTTTGTCGATATCAGGCAGCTTCAGCTTCGGCATGGGTGTCCTCCCGGCGGGTTGCCAAATTGATTATATGATATAACGAAATTGGCAAGCATCAGTGGCGGCGAAATCGCTGTCCGCAAAAGTCCTTGGCTCGGTCGAGCCCGGACGGGCCAGATCGGGCCGATCCGGCCGCATCTACTGTGCATGGGGTTGTTTTCCAGAATTTGCCGGCTGGGAACGCGGCAGTTAACATTGACATGACCTCCCGCCATGCCTTAAGAACCGCCCCGTCCCGGGCGGTCGTCCGCCAGCGGGAAAAATCTCATTTTGCCACATTCGCGCGTGCCGCAACGGTAGTGCCGAACACGGCCTTTCGAACGTTCAGGATTCCGCCATGAAGGTCCGTAACTCGCTGAAATCGCTGCGCGGTCGCCATCGCGCCAACCGCCTGGTCCGCCGCAAGGGCCGGGTCTATGTGATTAACAAGGTGCAGCGCCGCTTCAAGGCTCGCCAGGGCTGATCAGCAAAGGCTGATATTGCCCTGCCGGACGCCTGACGCGCTCCGCAAGACCACGGCTCACTCGAGTTTGACGCCGCCTTTGCTTTGCAAGGGCGGCTTTGCGCGTTTAGACTTTCACCATGGCAGTGAGATTCCTTTTTGCGCGCACCCTGTGTCTGGCCCTCGTGTTGGGAACCGCTGGGCTCGCGCCGGCCTTGGCACAGCAGGCTGAACCCCCCGGCAAGCAGAAGAAGCTTCCCGAAGCGCCGGCCAAGCTGCCGAAGGTCGATCGCACCAAGAATCTGGATTTCCTGTTCGGCGCGCTGAAGGCGGCGCCCGACGAGGCCAGCGCCAAGCATGTCGAAGCGCGGATCTGGGCGATCTGGCTGCAGACGCCGAGCGACACCGCGTCCTTGCTGATGGCGCGCGCCAAGACCGCGGTCGACGCCAAGAAGATCGAGGTCGCGATCAAGCTCCTGGACTCTGTCATCAAGCTCAGGCCCGACTACATCGAGGCCTGGAACCGGCGCGCCACGCTCTACTACATGCAGAACGACTATGGCCGCTCGCTCGCGGATATCCAGCAGGTGCTGGTCCGGGAGCCGCGCCATTTCGGCGCGCTCGCAGGTCTCGGCATGATCATGCAGGAGGTCGGTGACGAGAAGCGCGCGCTCGACGCCTACCGCAAGGCGCTCGCCGTCAATCCGCATCTCGAGAAGATCCCCGACCAGGTCAAGGCGCTGACCGAGAAGGTCGAGGGACGCGACATCTAGCCGACAACTCGATCAGCTTTCGAGCGATTGCAGCCCGCATGGATTAACCACGATCGGAAGCGCGGCATCGTGAGCACTATTGCCGGCGCCGCCGCAGGCCTACCTGCATGGCAGGAGCGAAAGCCATGAAGCGTTTGATCTTTGCGGGGTGCTTGCTGCTGGCGTCGGGGACGGTGAGCTTCGCCGACGGACTGTTCTGGGTGGTCGGCAACCGCGCCACCGGAAAGTGCAACATCGTGACCAGCAATCCGGTCATCATCGGCGATATCTGGTTCGGCGACGGTCCCTACAAATCCAGGGCCGATGCCAAGCTTGCCCGTTCGACGATTCGCGTCTGTCCCGCGCTCACGCCGGACGAGGAAAAGGACGAGGACGGTACGAACTAGCCTGCAGCTGATGCAGGACGAGCTAATGCAAGACGCTGCCGCCGCGCTCGACGAGGCCGCGATCGGCGGCTGCGGCGTAAGCCTTTGCCAGCTCCGTCTCGAGATGCTCGTTGATCAGCAGCAGCGCCCGCACGGCACCGCGCAGGTCGCCGTTGCAGCTCGCGACGATTTCGTCGATCGCAGTGTCGTTTGATCTGAAGCTCATCGAAATTCCTCCGGTTCAAACCAGGACAATTTCTGCCGATCTTTCCCACATCCCCTGAGGCCTGCGAGGAGGATCGGCGCCCACCCGCGCCTAGATGGCGGAACCGACCATGGCGATTATAAGGAAGCCGCGATGACGGCCGCATGAAGCGTTCCGAGGCTTGCGTGTCCTCTTGGAATATTGTTGATTCCATTGAGTTTTTACGTTCCGCAATTATGCACATATCCACAGCCCCGGCATTTTCGGTGGACGCAACGAAAGCCGAGGCTGCGAAACTGCCACCCATCGGACCCGTAGCTGCCCTGTGCCCTGGATCTCTCGGATTCTCTCCATGATCGTGATGTCAGTCGTGACGGCGCTGGTTGTCCTGGCGCTGGTCACGCAGGCCGGAATCGTCGCCGTGCAGCGCGCCTTTCCGTCGCAGGGCGAGATGGTCGAGGTCGACGGCGCTGTGCTTCACGTCGTCGACATCGGCCCGCGCGATGCGGGGGTCCCGATCGTGATGCTGCACGGCGCAAGTGCCAATCTCGAAGCGATGCGGCGCCCGCTGGGCGACCTCCTTGCCAGGACCCATCGCGTCATCCTGGTGGATCGTCCCGGCCATGGCTGGAGCACGCGCGCGCGGCGCGAGGATTCCGCGCCGCAGGTCCAGGCGCGGATGATCGACGAGATGCTTGGCAAGCTCGGGATCGCGCGCGCGGTCTTCGTCGTGCATTCCTGGAGCGGCGCGCTGGGTGCGCGGCTTGCGCTCGATCATCCGACCCGCGTCGCCGGCCTCGTCATGCTTGCGCCCGTCACCCATCCCTGGCGCGGCGGCGTCGGCCGTTACAACGAGATCATCGCGACGCCGGTGATCGGGCCGCTGCTCGCCTACACGATCACTCTGCCGCTCGGGTATTTCCTCACTGACGCCGGTGCGCGCAGCGTGTTCCTGCCGCAGGTGATGCCTGATGGTTTCGTGCGGGAGTCCGCAACGCCCCTGCTGCTGCGCCCGCGCGAATTCATCGCCAACGCCTATGATCTGGTGACGCTGAAGCAAGCCGTCGCCGCGCAGGCTCCGCGCTATGGCGAGATCAAAGCCCCGGTCACCATCATCGCCGGCGAGCCCGACAAGACGGTGAGGACCGCCATCCACGCCCGCCCGTTCGCGGCCATGGTGCCGAATGCGAAGCTGATCGTGCTGCCCGATCTCGGCCACATGGTGCAGAACGCGGTGCCGGATCTGGTGAAGACGGAGATCGAGGCGTTGATCGGAAGAATCGTCCCGGCGCAAGCGGCGGCCGATTAGAGCGCTTTCGAGTGAACGCTGCTCCGCGCTGAGATCGTGGGCACGGCGCTTTGCGCCTTTGCTCACGCTACGGCACTGCAGCCGGGATGTGCACTGTATTATCGCGATGACGCCATGGAGAGCGGGCGCCAAAACAAAAAGCTGCAGCTTCGGTCCTGATTGGGTCAGAGCCCGAAGCTGCAGCGACTGTCTTTTGCAGGCTTACTGCTTGGTCTTCCCGTCCTTGTCGAACTGGGAGACGTAGGCCCAGAGATTGTTGATCTCGGTCTCGTTCTTGATGCCGGCGAACGCCATCTTGGTGCCGGGGATCTTGGCCTTGGGGTCCTTGATGTATTCCTTGAACACGGCCTCGTTCCAGGTGATGCCGGAATTCTTGTTCGCGTCCGAATAGCTGTAGCCTTCGACGGTGCCCGACTTGCGGCCGTTGAGGCCGTTGAGCTCGGGGCCGACCTTGTTCTTGGCGCCTTCGCCGATCGCGTGGCAGGCCAGGCATTTGTTGAACGATGTCTTGCCGGCCGCGACATCCTGCGCCATCGCGGCGGGTGCGGTGGCAATCATGGTGAGGATCGTCAGTGCGCCAAAGGTCAATTTTGTCATCGGATGCTCTTCGTCTCTTCCCTGGTGGGTCTGGCCTGGTCGGTCTCATGCCGGATCGGCAATCGCCCGACCTGCCGGTTTTGGCAGGCCTGCTCGGCTTGGACAAGCCACCAAACCATGACAGGTTTCATCATTTCCGACTTGTCCCAGAGCGAACTGGTGAAGGATCGTCGATCCGACTTTCGGATAGCCTACCCAAACAGGCGCGGACGTGATTGATTTGCTGAGACAAAATCGATCATGCGGCGTGAGCCGGAAGGATAAGTCATGGCCATTATGATGCCCGCGAGCGACCAGGCCGTGCTCGCGCGGCGCGCTGAGATCGTTGCCGCGCTGCGCGCAATCGTCCCCGGCGAGGGCGTGATCGATACGCCGGCCGAAATGCGGGCCTATGAATCCGACGGGCTCACGGCCTATCGGCAGCCGCCGATGGTCGTGGTGCTGCCCGAGACGACCGAGCAGGTCGCGCTCATCCTGAAATATTGTGCAGAGCAGAACATCAAGGTGGTGCCGCGCGGCTCCGGCACATCGCTGTCAGGCGGGGCCCTGCCGCTGGAAGACGGCGTGCTGCTCGGACTCGGCAAGTTCAAGCGCATCCGCGAGATCGATTTCGACAACCGCGTCGTCGTCACCGAGCCCGGCGTCACCAACCTCGCCATCAGCCAGGCGGTCGCTCATGCCGGCTTCTACTACGCGCCCGATCCGTCTTCGCAGATCGCCTGCTCGATCGGCGGCAATGTCGCGGAAAATTCCGGCGGCGTGCACTGCCTCAAATACGGCATGACCACCAACAACGTGCTCGGCTGCGAGATCGTGCTGATGAGCGGCGAGATCCTGCGCATCGGCGGCAAGGGGTGCGAGAATGCCGGCTACGACCTGATGGGGGTCATCACCGGCTCCGAAGGCCTGCTCGGTGTCATCACCGAGATCACGGTGCGCATCCTGCAGAAGCCGGAGACGGCGCGCGCGCTGATGGTCGGCTTTGCCGAGGTCGAGGCGGCCGGCGAGTGCGTGGCGCGCATCATCGGCGCCGGCATCATCCCCGGCGGCATGGAGATGATGGACAAGCCCGCGATCCACGCGGCCGAAGCCTTCGTGCATGCCGGCTATCCGCTCGACGTCGAGGCGCTGCTCATCATCGAGCTCGACGGTCCCAAGATCGAGGTCGACGAGTTGATCACGCGGGTCGAGACCATCGCGCGAGGCTGCGGCTCGGTGACGCTGCAGATTTCCAATTCGGAGGCCGAGCGCAACCTGTTCTGGGCCGGCCGCAAGGCCGCGTTTCCGGCGGTCGGCCGCATCTCGCCCGATTATCTCTGCATGGACGGCACCATTCCCCGCGGCGCGCTGCCGAAGGCGCTGGCGCGCATCCGTGAGCTCGGCGAAAAATACCAGCTCGGCTGTGCCAACGTGTTCCACGCCGGCGACGGCAATCTGCACCCGTTGATCCTCTACGATGCCAACAAGCCCGGCGAGATCGAGCGCGCCGAGGCGTTCGGCGCCGACATCCTGCGCGCCTGCGTCGAGTTCGGCGGCGTGCTCACCGGCGAGCACGGCGTCGGCATCGAGAAGCGCGACCTGATGCCCGACATGTTCAGCGAGATCGACCTCAACCAGCAGCAACGGCTGAAATGCGCTTTCGATTCCCAGGGCCTGCTCAATCCCGGAAAGGTATTTCCGACCCTGCATCGCTGCGCCGAGCTCGGCCGCATGCATGTCCATGCCGGCAAGCTCGCGTTTCCGGATCTGCCGCGGTTCTAGCGCGCGATGAGCGAATTCAGCGTCAGCTATCATATTCGCCTCAGCGAAAGCATTAATGCGCAGAAGCTGCTGCGCGAAGCCAAAGCCGCAGGCATCGTGTTTGGACCAGCGAATGGTTGGCTGACATTCGTTCCGTACGCTGGCTTGGCGGCGTACCGAAGTGCTGGTGAGGTGCGTTTTGCGGATTATCTTTCGAATCTCACTGGCCTTCCCGTCCTGTATTATTGCTCTTCCGAGGACCACGGTTGGAGCTTCGCACTCGCGGACAAGGAGCGCCCCCTGGTGCAGTTCGCGTGCTGGTGGGACCCGCAGCCGGCTGTCGAACGCGACCAGTTCGATCCGCTTGCGCTAACTCCCTTTGTCGCAACGGAGGCGCTCGAACCGCTACTCCGTCCGTTCAACAACGAGGAGGCGATGCGTGCGCGACCTGCCGATCGGTTCGGTGAGTTGCTCGGCCTTCCCGCGTATCAGTGGCTCTCTCCTGATCTGGCGCAGGACCACACACAGGACCTTTTGGACCGGGCCGGTCGCAAGCTCGGCACCAAGCCGGCCAGCGCGGCAGTGCGGTTCCAGCTTCCTCCGAACCGGAAGATCGCTTTCCCCGAGCCCGCTCCGACCGCGCGCGAGGCCCTGAACCTCATCACCCCGTTCATGGCGCAGTTCAAACCGCCATGGGGCCTGATGATGGTGACGACCTGGGGCTTCGACGTGCCCGAAGGTCGTGGCGTTTGGAAGGTCTGGTGGCGCTACGGTGACAGTGGCGACACAGTGACGGCGGTCCTCGCGAACGATGGCCGAGTATTGTTCAGCGCAGACTCCATACCGTCTTACGCGACCGACCGTATGGCGAAGGCAATTCACTTGCCAGAAAAGTGGCTCGACAGCCCCCACGTCACGGCGATCATGGCAGAATTGCCCATTCCCGACGGATTTGACGGAGGGCGTATGGGCTCCATGACTCTCAAATCGCTCAATGACTGTCTTCACTGGGAAATTGTGGTCGCTGGCAACCGGGGCCAAGTCGGATCGTCCTCGTTCTGGACCGTGTATGTCGACGCCGTCTCGGGAGAAGTCCTCGCTGAGGTTCACACTCGGAAGGTCGGCTTCCAGGAGACAGTTCGACAGCGGGTGCGGAAGGGAGATTGGACGCACGTGGATGCGTCCAGCCAATCGACAGCTTGAGGCAGGGCTCCCGATGCTGCAAATTTGCTTTTCATCCTAAACTTGGATACCGGCTCATCCGTGGATACGCTCAAGGTCAGAGACGCCAAAGACGTCGAAGAGGTGGTGCGCGCGGCGATTGCCAACGAGCAGCCGCTCGAGATCATCGGTCATGGCAGCAAGCGCAGCATCGGCCATGCGATGGCGACCAACGCGGTGCTCGACCTCTCCGCGCTGAATGCGATCACCTCCTATGAGCCGAACGAGCTCATCATCACCCTCCAGGCCGGCGCGCCGCTGGCCGACGTGCTGTCGCTGATCGATGCCAAGAACCAGCAATTCGCCTTCGAGCCGATGGACACGGCGCCGCTGCTCGGCATGCCGCCATCAGGCACCATCGGCGGCATGATCGCAGCCGGGCTCGCCGGTCCGCGCCGGATCAGGGCAGGCGGGGCGCGCGACCACCTCTTGGGGGCGCACGCCGTCTCCGGCTTCGGCGACAGCTTCAAGACCGGCGGCAAGGTGGTGAAGAATGTCACCGGCTACGACCTCTGCAAGCTCTTGGCGGGATCCTGGGGCACCTTGTCGGTCATGACCGAGGTCACGCTGAAGGTGATGCCGAAGCCCGAGGCGGAGCGGACGCTGCTGCTGCGCGGGCTCGACGATGCCATCGCCAACAAGGCCATGACCGCGGCGCTCGGCTCGCCCTTCGACGTCTCGGCTGCCGCGCATCTGCCGAAATCGGCGCTCCGGGCCGAGACCGAGGGGCTCGGCGACATCGCAGGCCAGGGCGAGGCGCTGACCATGCTGCGGCTCGAAGGCATCATGGCCTCCGCCGCCCATCGCGCCGGCTCGCTGCGTGAATTGCTGGCGCCGTTTGGCACCGCGACGCTGATCGAGGACGCGGCTTCCGCGGCGCTATGGGCCACGATCCGCGACGTGCTGCCGTTCGCGGCCAGCGGCGCGCTCGGCGCCTGGCCGGTCTGGCGGATCGTGTGTCCGCCGGCCTCCGGTGCGGTGCTCGGCACGCAATTGGCGCGCGAGACCGGGGGCGAGGTGATCTACGATTGGGGCGGCGGCCTGATCTGGGCCGCATTGCCGCCGAAGGATGACGCGCATGGCCCGATGGTGCGCGCGCGTGCCAATGCGCTCGGCGGGCACGCTACGCTGATCCGGGCGGTCGATGACGTCAGGCGCAATGTCGATGTGTTCCATCCGCAGGCGTCGGGTGTTGCCGCCCTGAGCGAGCGGGTCCGCGCCAGTTTCGATCCGAAGACCATCCTCAACCGGGGGCGGCTGACGCGGGGCGCCACGGCATGAAGACCGAATTCTCCCTGACGCAGCTCGCCGATCCCGACATTGCCGAGGCCGACAAGATCCTGCGCGCCTGCGTCCATTGCGGCTTCTGCACCGCGACCTGTCCGACCTATGTGCTGCTCGGCGACGAGCTCGATAGCCCGCGCGGCCGCATCTATCTGATCAAGGAGATGCTGGAGAAGGACCAGGCGCCGACGGCGGAAGTGGTCAAGCATGTCGACCGCTGCCTGTCGTGCCTGGCCTGCATGACGACCTGCCCCTCGGGGGTGAACTACATGCACCTCGTCGACCAGGCCCGGGTCAGAATCGAGCAGCGTTATCAGCGGCCGCTGACCGAGCGGCTGCTGCGTCAGGTGCTGGCCTTCGTGCTGCCGGACCCGCAGCGTTTTCGTATCAGCATGGTGCTGGCGCGGCTGGCCCGTCCGCTGGCCGTGTTCCTGCCGACGCCGCGACCCTCGGCTACGCCCGGCCTGATCCAGCGCATCAAGGCAATGCTGGCGCTGGCCCCTCAGCGCCTGCCCGCGCGGGGCGCCCTGCCGGGCAGCGTGTTCGCGGCGCGCGGCAAGAAGCGCGGCCGGGTCGCGCTGCTCCAGGGCTGCGCCCAGCAGGTGCTGGCGCCGCGCATCAACCAGGCCGCCATCAGCCTTCTCACCCGCCACGGCATCGAGGTCGTCCTGGTCAGGGACGAGCAGTGCTGCGGCGCGCTGACCCATCATCTCGGCAACGACCACGACGCCCTGGCCCGCGCCCGCGCCAATGTCACCGCCTGGCAAAAGGAAGCGGCAGGCGAGGGGCTCGACGCCATCCTCGTCACCACGTCCGGCTGCGGCACCGTGATCAAGGACTACGGCTATCTGCTGCGCGAGGACAAGGCGTTTGCGGCCGACGCGGCGAAGGTGTCCGCGCTCGCCAAGGACATCACCGAATACGTCGCCGGCCTCGGATTGGAATCGCCTGCGCGACAGGACAACATCGTCGTCGCCTATCACTCCGCATGTTCGTTGCAGCACGGGCAGAAAATCACGAGCCTTCCGAAAGAATTGCTTTCCAAGAATGGATTCGTGGTGAAAGATGTGCCGGAGAGCCATTTGTGTTGCGGTTCGGCGGGGACTTACAACATTCTCCAGCCCGAGCTTGCGGGCCGGTTGCGCGATCGCAAGGTCGCCAACATCGCGAGCGTCGAGCCGGACATGATTGCCGCGGGCAATATCGGCTGCATGGTGCAGATAGCCAGTGGCACGTCAGTTCCGGTCGTACACACGATTGAGCTTCTCGATTGGGCTACGGGCGGGTCGCGGCCGGCACTGAACGCGCAAGATTGAGCTTTCAGGGCCTGAACTTTCCTCCCGGGGTGACGACTGAAGACGCCCGATCGACCATTGTTCGGCGGCAACAGGAGGACCACGATGGCGAAAGCGAAGAAGAAGAAAAGCAAGAAGGCCAAAAAGGCCAAGAAGGTTGTAGCGGCGAAGAAGACCGCAAAGAAGGCAGCCAAGAAGTCCGCGAAGAAGTCTGCCAAAAAATCTGCCAAGAAATCTGCCAAGAAATCGAAGAAGGCTGCCCCCAAGAAAGCTGGGAAGAAGGCCGCCAAGAAGGCTCCGAAGAAGTCGGCCAAGAAGGCCGCCAAGAAGGCCGTGAAGAAAGCCGCCAGGCCGGCTGCACCGAAGAAGGCGGCACCGAAGAAGGCGAAGGCAGCTCCCGCGCCGAAGCCGTCAGCACCGCCGCCTGCTCCGGCTCCCGCGCCCGAGCCGGCAGCCGAGACAAGTTGGGCGATGCCTTCGTCTTCTGCGGAAGCGGCGCCGGCCGAGGGGCAGAGCTAGGTCCCAGCCAGAACGGCGATCGCCAACGGGAGGGCCGCTGCGGTGACGCTGCGGCCTTTTTGCATCGCCACGGGTTACCTCCGGAAGCCGCCCTTTCCGTTGCGTGGCTGATTCGTAGCCCGGCTGCCACGCTGGCTGCCTTACCCGTACTTGCACGGTCCCTCCGTGCATTTTGGAAGGCATATAATGTGATCGAGAAGACACACAGCCCGACAACCTTTCGTGGAATCGCCAAAACGCCCAAAAAGTCGGCAGATGCCCGTGATTTTTGCTTCACGGCCCACATCCCTCAATCCAAATTGTCGCGGTAACGCGATTTTGCGCGGGTCGTTCGCCCCGGGGGGCTTCCGGGATCCGACTGGGTAAGAACTGGTGATGGGGATCGAAATGAAGAAAGTAGCTTTGTTGGCAACGGCGCTGGCAATGGTGACGACGGGTTCGGCTTTCGCGGCAGACATGGCGGTGAAGGCCAAGAAGGCCCCGCCGGTAGTTGCTTTCGATCCGTGGGATGTCGCCTTCGGCGCCGCGATCATGAACGACTACGTCTTCCGCGGTATCACCCAGTCGAACCACAAGCCGTCGGTCGCTGCCTATTTCGAGCCGCGCTACAACGTCACCAAGGACTTCCAGCTCTATATCGGCGTGGCCGGTGAGAGCATCTCCTTCCCGAACCGCGCTGCAGCCGAGATCGACATTTACGGCGGTATCCGCCCGACCTTCGGCGCCTTCGCCTTCGATATCGGCGTCTGGGGTTACCTGTATCCGGGTGGGACCTGCTATTACGGCGCGCCCGTCGACACCGCTGGCAACGCGCTCAGCGCAGAGTGCGCCACCAACGCCCTGGTGAACGGCAACGTCATGAAGAAGGACGTCAGCTTCTTCGAAGTCTACGGCAAGGTGAATTACACCATCAACGACAACTGGAGCGTCGGCCTCAACGAGTACTATTCGCCGAACTTCCTCAACACCGGCGCTTGGGGCAACTACACCTCGGTCACCGCCAAGTGGACCGCGCCGAGCACGACCTTCGGCGCGAGCGGCGTCGGCATGTACGTGTCGGGTGAATTCGGCCGTCAGTGGTTCGGTACCTCCGATTCCTTCTACGGCACCGGCATCGCCAGCCCGCTGGGTGGCGGTCCGTTCCCGAACGGCATCAAATATGCCGACTACAACACCTGGAACATCGGCGTCGGCTTCACCTACAAGGTCGCGACGCTGGATCTTCGCTACTCCGACACCGATCTTTCGAAGGCGAACTGCAACGCCTTCACCAGCGACAACACCGCCACCTTCAGCGGCAGCTTCAGCAGCATCAATCCGTCGGGCGTCGGCTCCAAGTGGTGCGGTGCGACCGGCATTGCCAAGCTGTCTTTCGACCTGACGGCGATGACGAACCTGAAGTAAGCTTCGTCCCGAGACCATCTACCAGGGCGGCAGAGCAATCTGCCGCCCTTTTGTTTTGAGGGCGGGTGCTCAGCGCGCCGCGCTTGGCTCCCGGGCCGGCTCGCCGGCCTTGCCGAGGACGTGGATCTCGTCGTCCTGCACCAACGCCACCTTGCGGGTATGGAAGGCGTCCAGCGTCGAGCGGTGGCCGATCGAGACGATGGTGGCCTGTGGCAGCTTCTCCGTCAGCAGCCGATAGAGCCGGTCCTCGGATGGTTCGTCCAGCGAGGCGGTCGCCTCGTCGAGGAAGAGATAGTCCGGCCCATGCAGCAGGGCCCGGGCGAGCCCAAGGCGTTGCTGCTCGCCGAGCGACAATGTCCTGTTCCAGTGACCGTCCTCGTCGAGCCGCTCCGCCAGGCGCGGCATGCCGACCGCAACCAGGGCGTCGCGAATCTTCTCGGGCGCGATGGAGCCGTGCCCGGCCGGGTAGATGACGGCGTCGCCGAGCGGGCCGATCGGGAAATACGGCCGCTGCGGCAGCATCATCAGCTTCGCCTTCTCAGGAATGGCGATCGTTCCGGTGCCGAACGGCCAGATGCCGGCCATGGCCCGGAACAGTGTCGACTTGCCGGAGCCGGAGGGGCCGGTCACCAGCACCCGCTCCGAAGGCTGGATCGTGAAGCCGTCGGCTGCGACCAGAGGCGTGCCGTTCGGCAGCTTGACCAGCAATTGCTCAAGCGCGATCGCCTTGCCCTGCGATGGCGCGACGTCGATGGTCGGCTCGAGCGCCGCGCCGTGGGCGGCCGAACTGACCGACATCTCGAAGCCGTCGAGGCGGGCAATCACGGAACGCCACTCGGCGAGCGAGCGATAGGCGGTGACGAAGAAGGACAGCGCGTCCTGCACGCTGCCGAACGCCGAGCCGGTCTGCATCATGTCGCCGAGCTGGATGCGCTTGGCGAAATAGGCGGGCGCCACCATGACATAGGGAAATAATGTGGCAGCCTGGCTGTAGCTGGCCGTGAAGGCGGTCAGGCGCTTGGTCCGGCTCATGATGTCGTACCAATTGCCGATGACGAAGCCGAAGCGCTGCAGCAGACGCCCGCGCTCGGCGTTCTCGCCTTTCAGAAGGGCGATCTGCTCGGAATTCTCGCGGACGCGGATCAGGTTGAAGCGGAAATCGGCCTCGAAGCGCTGCTGCTCGAAGTTCAGATTGATGAGCGGGGCGCCGATCCAGTGCGTCAGCGCGGTACCGGCGATCGCATACGCCACTGCGGCCCAGACCAGAAAACCGGGGACGACGATATCGGTGCCGTAAATGTACAAGGGGGCCTTGTAGGACAGGCCCCAGAGGATGACGACGAAGGAGGCCAGCGTCACGACCGAGGACAGAAGGCCAAGGCCGATGGTCAGCGTCTGCTCGACGAAGGTCTTGACGTCCTCGGTGATGCGCTGGTCCGGATTGTCGGCGGCATCGCCCTTGAGCTGCATGCGGTAATGGGTGGCGCCGTCGAGCCATTCGCCGAGATAATGTTGCGTCAGCCATTGCCGCCAGCGGATCTGCAGCCACTGGTTCAAATAGAGCTTGTAGACGGCGAGCGCGACGAAGGTGAAGGCAAGGCCGAGGAAGATCCAGACCTCCTTGATGAACTCGGGCAGGTCGTAGGCTTGCAGCGCGCTGTAGAACCGGTTCTGCCATTGATTGAGCAGCACGTTGATCGCGACCAGGACCAGCTCCATGGCGACGACGACGGCGAGCAGGCCGCGGCCGGCCCATTTGTCCTCCGACCGGAAGTAAGGGACGGCGATTCGCCAGACGATCGCGAGCGTGGCGCTGATGTTCTTCACAGAGCGGGTCTCCTCGGGGGAATGTGGACAAGTGCCCGGAGCCAAGGACTTGAAGCCATGGCGAAAAGCGGCGCGCTTAGACTAAAGTCGCAAGGTCTGCAATTTGCGTTGTCTTGTCGCACCCGGCAACCCTAGCATGGTGCTCGACGGCGCGGAGTAGGGGTGCTCCGGGATTTCGCGAGCTTGTGAGCGGATGGGAACCGCCACATTCGCGAGGAATTCGCGTCCAGCTCGGGGGTTATCGCTTCAGCGTCAAGCAGGTTCGGCTCTCCACGCGGGCCGCCTGCCGCAAACATGCGTGGGGGAGGAAGACCATGTGGAATCAAATCTATGATCCCTTGCACAGCCCGGTGCTGTCGACGATTGCGGCAGCGGTGCCGGTCGTCACGCTGCTGGTCCTGATCGCGAGCGGCCGCGTCCAGGCGCATATCGCGGCGATCATCGCCGTGATCGTGGCCAATCTGATCACGATCTTCGTCTTCACCATGCCGGCCAACATGTCGATCCGGGCCTCGGTGCTCGGCATCGTCACCGGCTTCTTCCCCATCGGCTGGATCGTGCTCAACGTCATCTTCCTTTACCAGGTGACGGTGAGCACGGGACGCTTCGAATTGCTCAAGCGCGCCATCGGCGGCGTCACCGAGGACCGGCGGCTGCAATTGCTGCTGATCGCATTCTCCTTCGGCGCGTTCTTCGAGGGTGCCTCGGGCTTCGGCACGCCGGTCGCGATCACCGGTGCGGTTCTGATCGGCCTTGGCTTCTCGCCGCTCGCGGCGTCCGGCCTGTCGCTGATCGCCAACACCGCGCCGGTCGCCTATGGCGCGCTGGGCACGCCGATCCAGGGCCTCGCCTCGGTCACCGGGCTCGATCCCTACATTCTCGGCGCCATGGTCGGCCGGCAATTGCCGTTCTTCTCGCTGATCGTGCCGTTCTGGGTGGTGTGGGCGTTCGCGGGCTGGAAGGGCATGAAGGACGTCTGGCCGGCGATCCTCGTCACCGGCATCTCGTTCGCGGTCCCGCAATTCGTGATCTCGAACTACGTCAATCCCTGGATCGTCGACATCGGCGCCTCGCTGATCTCGATGGGCGCGTTGATCCTGTTCCTGAAGGTCTGGCAGCCCAGGCAGCTCTGGCTGTCGCCGGCGCTGCGCGGCCGCGATGAATCGGCGGCCACCATGGCGGCGGCGAAGCCGCTCGACAAGACGCCCCTGACGCAGAGCGAGGTGTTCAGTGCGCTGCTGCCGTGGATCATCGTCTGCATCGTGATGCTGATCTGGGGCAACGGCGCCTTCAAGACCTGGGCGAACTCGATCTTCGTCTGGAACTACCCCGTGCCCGAATTGCATCAGATGATCAACAAGATGCCGCCGGTGGCGCCGGGGCCGACCAAAGAGAGCGCGGTGTTCGGCTTCACCTATCTGTCGTTCACCGGCACGGGCATGCTGATCGCGGCGATCATCTCCGGTGTCCTGATGGGCGTCGGTCCCGGCCGGCTCTTGACGGAATACGGCCGCACCATCCGCCTGTGCGCGATCTCGCTGATCACGATCTCCGCGATGCTCGCGATCGGCACCTTGACGCGGCTCTCCGGCGTCGATGCGACGCTGGGTCTGGCGTTCGCCGCAACCGGCGTGCTCTATCCCTTCTTCGGCACGCTGCTCGGCTGGCTCGGCGTCGCCCTGACGGGATCGGACACGGCGTCCAACGTGCTGTTCGGAAACCTGCAGAAGATCACCTCCGAGCAGCTCGGCCTGTCGCCGGTGCTGATGGCGGCGGCGAACTCGTCCGGCGGCGTCATGGGCAAGATGATCGACGCGCAGTCGATCGTGGTCGCCTCCACCGCCACCAACTGGTACGGCCACGAGGGCACGATCCTGCGCTTCGTGTTCTGGCACTCGATCGTGCTGGCCTGCCTCGTCGGTGTGCTCGTGACGTTGCAGGCCTATGTCTATCCGTTCACGGCGCTGGTCCTGAAGTAACGGGCCACGTCCGGCTTCGACAAATCCCCGCGAGGTTCGCCCCCCGCGGGGATTTTTGCGTGCGGGCGAACCTTCTCAATGGGGCCGCCGTCTTATAGAAGGTGCCGCAAATCGGGTCGGACGAGAGGTCTCATGGTTTCGCTCAAGCAGATGGTGTGTGCGGCGGTTGCAATGCTCGCGATGTCCACGCTCGCGCGTGCCGAGGACGGCTTTCCGTTCGGCACCGAGATGACGCTGGAAGCGTTGCCGCAAGCAGGCTCCAAGCGGATTCCGAACATCGAGATCGGCGACCATGGCGAGGTCGTGCTTGAGCTCTGGTGCAAGGGCGGCAAGGGCCAGTTCTCGGTCGCCGGCAACACCGTGATCTTCGTGCCCGGGCAGATCCAGGATCGCTCCTGCCCGCCGGCGAGAGCCCAGGCCGACGACGAGCTCGTCGCGGCCCTCTCCAGTGTCGAGACCTGGAAGCGCCAGGGCGACGTGCTGACGCTGATCGGCCCGAAGTCGCTGCGCTTCAGGACGACGGGGAATTAACTCTCGCGAACGTTGCCCTCGTGTCCCGGACAAGGCGCAGCGCGCAAGCGATGCGCCGCAGAGCCGGGACCCAGACTTTCATCTGCGACTTTGCTTGTGGCTCTGGGCCCCGGCTCAGCAGCGCATCACTGAAGTGCTGCGCCGCGTCCGGGGCACGACAGCTCGGCCTATTTCCACACCGACTTGTCGGCGTCCCAGCGCTGGCCCCTGAGCTCCTTGGCGAGCGCCTCGATCGAACCGTTGTCGTCGGGCTGCTCGCCTTCCTCGTCCACCGAGGCGTCGTCGGAGAGATTGAGCTTAGGCCCGCTGCTCTCGTCGGCGGTCGTCGTCGCGGGGCTGCCGATCCAGAGCATGAGCTTGTCGGTGGTGCCCGGCTTGTCCGGCGAGACGAGGCCTGCGACCTCGATCGTGTCGGTCAGCTCGAGCGCGGGAAAATCCTGGTTCGGCCGCTTGAACACCAGCTTGAGCTTGCCGGTGGCGGGGTTGAAGCTTTGCGAGACCGGCTTTGCCGCGAGGGTTCGGCTCAGGACGCTCGCAACAGTGCTCGCGAGCTTGTTGCGGTTGATCTTGTCCCCCTCGCGCCACTCGGCCGCGGGAAAGCGGATCGTGCGGTCCATCTCGGTCATCCCGGCGGTCCAGCCAGCGGCGGTGACGCCTGGCGTCGCCTTGAACTTCGCCAGCAGCGCGCCGGCGCGCTCGGGATCGACCGACATGTTGATGGTCTGCTCGCCTGCGCGCAGCGCATCGCAGCCGACATTGAGGCTCGCCAGCGTCACCTCGACGTCCTGGCCCTTCAGGCTCTTCAGGAAGTCGGTTGCAGCGTCGAGCTTCACCTTGACCGCAATCGCCTCCGGCGAGACGTCGGTGAAATCCTTCGGCTGCGGCGTGATGCCGTCGTCGGAGGTCTGATTGTCCTGAAATTCCTTCTCGCTGAGATCGGAATTGTCGGGCGAGGTGACCTCGGTCACCACCTGGCCGATGCTGATCTGGCCGCGAAACTCGAAGGTGTCGCCGCTCTGCTTGCGCAGCAGCTTGACGCTGACGGGCGCCTTCTCGCCGACGCTCTGCGTGGTGCCGGTCAGGTTCTGGCCCGTGACCTGAAGATTGACGACGAAGCGGTCCTTGCGGTCGGAATTCTTCGCGATGGGGTAACAGACGTCGAGTACCGCCGCCGTGACCGTCTTGCCCTGGCGCGTCTCCTTCAGGATCACGTCGGCATTGCCGTCCATCAGCCCGTCGATCGAGGTGAAATAGCGCGTCTCCACGCCACCGGGCGCCGTGGCCTTGGGCGACAGCTTCATCTGGGCGGAGGCGACCTCCGGTGAAACTGCCAGCAGAACCGCCAACAGGGCTGTCGAACAAACCAGAAGCGCGCGCATCGACGACATCCTCGAGCAACGAGCATGATCCGGAAAAGTGTGAAGCGGTTTTCCGAAAAGATCATGCTCAAACAATAGAATCGGCGCCACCGTAGTGGGTTTTGGCCGTGGATTGAATTGGAAAGCGGTCCCCATCGTTCCCAAAAAGAAGGCCGCCCGGAGGCGGCCTTCGCAATCGTGTCAGGTGAAGTCGGCCTCAGAAGCCGCCCATACCGCCGCCGGCGGGCATGGCGGGCGCGGCTTCCTTCTTCGGCGACTCGGCGACCATGGCCTCGGTGGTCACCAGCAGACCGGCGATCGAGGCGGCGTCCTGCAGCGCGGTGCGCACCACCTTGGCCGGGTCGATGATGCCCTTCTCGACCATGTCGACATAGTCCTCGTTCTGGGCATCGAAGCCGAAGGTCTCGGACTTGTTCTCCAGGATCTTGCCGACCACGATCGAGCCTTCCACGCCGGCGTTCTCGGAGATCTGGCGGATCGGAGCTTCCAGCGCCTTCAGCACGATGTTGATGCCGGCCTGGACGTCGGCATTGGCGTTGCTGAGACGGCCGACCGCCTTCTTGGCGCGGAGCAGCGCGACGCCGCCGCCGGGGACGATGCCTTCCTGCACCGCGGCGCGGGTGGCGTTGAGCGCGTCCTCGACGCGGTCCTTCTTCTCCTTGACCTCGATCTCGGTCGCGCCGCCGACGCGGATCACCGCGACGCCGCCCGCGAGCTTGGCGAGGCGCTCCTGGAGCTTCTCGCGGTCATAGTCCGAGGTGGTCTCCTCGATCTGGGCCTTGATCTGGCCGACGCGGGCCTCGATCTCCGGCTTCTTGCCGGCACCCTTGACGATCGTGGTGTTCTCCTTGTCGATCACGACCTTGCCGGCGCGGCCCAGCATCTTGACCGTGACGTTCTCGAGCTTCATGCCGAGGTCTTCGGAGATGAGCTGGCCGCCAGTGAGGATCGCGAGGTCCTCGAGCATGGCTTTGCGGCGATCACCGAAGCCCGGCGCCTTCACCGCGGCCACCTTCAGGCCGCCACGGAGCCGGTTGACGACCAGGGTGGCCAGCGCCTCGCCCTCGACGTCCTCCGCGATGATGACGAGCGGCTTGCCCGACTGCACCACGGCTTCCAGCACCGGCAGCATGGCCTGCAGGCCCGAGAGCTTCTTCTCGTGCAGGAGGATGTAGGCGTCCTCGAGTTCGGCGGTCATCTTCTCGGGGTTGGTGACGAAGTAGGGGCTGAGATAGCCGCGGTCGAACTTCATGCCCTCGACGATGTCGACTTCGGTGTCGAGCGACTTGTTCTCTTCGACGGTGATGACGCCCTCGTTGCCGACCTTCTGCATCGCCTGGGCGATCATCTTGCCGATGGCGGCATCGCCATTGGCCGAGATGGTGCCGACCTGGGCGACCTCGGAGGAGGCGGCGACCGGCTTGGCGCGCTTCTCGATGTCCTTGATGACGGCTGCCACGGCGCTGTCGATGCCGCGCTTGAGGTCCATCGGGTTCATGCCGGCGGCAACCGCCTTGGCGCCCTCGCGCACGATGGCCTGGGCCAGCACGGTCGCGGTGGTGGTGCCGTCGCCGGCGAGGTCGTTGGTCTTGGAGGCGACCTCACGCACCATCTGGGCGCCCATGTTCTCGAACTTGTCCTCGAGCTCGATCTCCTTGGCGACGGTGACGCCGTCCTTGGTGATGCGGGGCGCGCCGAACGATTTCTCGATGACGACGTTGCGGCCCTTCGGGCCGAGCGTCACCTTGACGGCGTTGGCGAGAATGTCGACGCCGCGCAGCATGCGTTCGCGCGCGTCCCCGGAAAACTTGACGTCTTTGGCAGCCATGTCTGCAGTCCCTCGTGTTTCGTGATGTGTCTTGTTTTGTGCTGTCGGGCGGAATGATGGATGCCCGGACCGCCTGGATCCGGGCATCACATTCAGCGGCTGTTCAGGCGGATGGCCTTAGGCCAGAACGCCCATGATGTCCGACTCCTTCATGATCAGGAGGTCTTCGTTGTCGATCTTGACCTCGGTGCCCGACCACTTGCCGAACAGCACGCGGTCGCCGACCTTGAGGTCGATGGGGACCAGCTTGCCGGCCTCGTCACGGCCGCCGGGGCCGACGGCGACGATTTCGCCCTGGGACGGCTTTTCCTTGGCGGTGTCGGGAATGATGATGCCGCCCTTGGTCTTTTCCTCGGCGTCGATACGTTTGACCACGACACGGTCATGCAGCGGACGAAATTTGGATTTAGCCATGACGTTTCCCTTTGGAGGCTCGCTTCGGAAGGTGTGGAAGTGGGTGGGGCGGCGCTTCCGTCCGGCCCCTATCCCGAGGATCGAACGGCGCGCTTAGCAATCGGGCTTTCCGAGTGCTAATAGTGGGCCCGGAAATATGGCTTGGCCGCGATCCTGTCAAGCAAAGGTGGTTAAGCGGTTGTTGAGGCGGATATAGGATGTTGGCATTGGAAACTTGTTCGGGGCGCAGACGTATCAAAGGACGTCATTGCTCCGGCAGCTTTTTTGCGCTTGGCTGCGGGAGGGGTGCGGCCATGGTTTTGTCCGGGGGAATGCCATGATCAGTTCAGCTCACGCGCGCACGGTTGCCAATCTGGCGGCCGCCTCTTGTCTGGCGCTGCTGCTGGGCGCCTGCGGCGGCGGCATGAGCCTGCCGTCCTTCTCGTCGTCCTCGCCGCCGCCCGACGCCGAGCCGGGCGTTGCTCCCGAAATGCCTGCGACCATTCGCGCCGACGAGATCGTGGGCCGCTGGGGCCTGGCCTCGTTCCAGAACCCGGCCGACCGCGCCCGCACCGAGGCGGCCGCCCGGGCCCAGTGCAAGAACCCTTACGTGATCACCGCCGGTTCCTCCGGCGGCGTGATCATGCATCTGGCCGACCAGGCGACGCCGCAGGAGCTGCGGCTGAAGGGCTCGCCGAGCGGCAAGAACTACATCGGACCGGCGGGACCCACCCCCGGCGAGCAGGACCGCGAAATCGTCTCCTTCGACGGCCGCGTCCTGATCACCCGCTTCATCGACAAGGACGCCGCCACCCGCTACGGCAACATGGTCTACGTCCGCTGCGCGCCGAGAGCGTGATTTGCTCTTCCCCTCTCCTCTTGTGTGAGAGGGGGGATGTTGCTGGTGATACAGCCAAAACAAAAAACGCCGGCTCGCGCCGGCGTTTTGTTTTTTCCGTGGGTCCGCGTCCGTTCAGTCGAACAGCGCGTCGATGTCGTCCTGCGAGGCGTGGCCGACGTCGCCGGAGAGCTTCGGACCGTTGAGGAGCTTTTCGTCCTCGGTGCGATTGTCGACTGGGGCCGGCACATGCGACTTGATGGCGTCGACGCCGCCCCAGATGTCCATCATCGCATTGATATGCTGCTCGATGAACTTCATCGTGGTCATGACCTTGCTGATGCGCTGGCCGGTCAGGTCCTGGAAGTTGCAGGCTTCGAAGATCGAGATGACGCGTTCCTGGATGTCGTCGGCGAGCCGCTTCTGCTGGTCGATCGAATCCACCTTGGACATCGCGCTGGCGGCCTGGTCGATCGATTCCGCGGCTTCGAGGATCTGCTGGGTCGCCTGCTCGGTACCGCCGACCACCGCGCCGAGCTCGCCATTGACCTTGGCCATCTCGCCGCCGTCGAAGCTCTTGCCGTGCAGCGTCGCGATCTCGCGCTTGGTGCGATCGATGGCGTCGTGGATGAGGTCGAGTTCGACCTTCAGCTTCTCGCACTGTTCGATCTGCGCCCGATAGGTCTCGAGCATGGTGCGGGCTTCGGAAAGCTCGTGGGCGGTGGAGGCATCGATCGCCGCCATGGCCGCGCTGCCGGACAGCGGTGCCGCCACGACGCCCTTCGCCATCTGGGCGCGGATCGCACGTAGCTCGGCCATGATCTCGCTATGCATCGGGATTGCCTCTTCAGTTACGTCCAAAATCGGCATCTCGCCACCAGCGATATCCTCAACGCGAAAACGTTTGCGGTGAACAGCCATCAGGATACTCCCCCCACCTCACTCACGCGTCTTTGTAGACAGAAGCGATTTAACACGAAGTTCACAGCAGGAACTGTTGTGCGGGCTCGCGCGACGCCGTGCAAAGAAGCGATTAACCATGGCCGCGCCGCGTTCATCGAAAATAAACGCTGATCGCCAAATTGCCGTGCGCCTGACGACGTGGTGAATCCAAACCCGCGTTCCGTTTACCAAACAAAACGGCTTTTGCTTTTTATTGACCACGTCGCGGCGGCGGATCAGCCAGGCGCCTTCCACGACGCATGTGATCTAGACGAAACAGTACAGAGTACGTCGATGTTCAAGAAAATGCCTGTCGCGCTGCTCGCCAGCGCTTGCACCTTCATTGCCGGCGCGAACGACGCCAGCGCGTTTGACAACACCGTGCCGAACGATCCGCCCGCGGTGCTCTATGCGCCGCAGGTGCCGCCGGCGCCGGTGCGCGTCGCCTCCAATGCCAACATGGGCGGCGGCTTCATCGAGTTCCTGTTCGGCGATGGTCCCGGCCGCGGTCCGGCCTACGCGCCCGAGCGGCCGGTGTATCAGCAGCAGCCGGGTTATTACGATCAGCGCCGTCTGCCGCCGATGGGCGAGCCGCAGATGCAGGGCGGATATCAGCAAGGCGGATATCAGCAAGGCGCGCTGCAGCAGGACGCGGTCGATCCGCGGCAGCGTCAGTTCGATCCGAAATTCGAGAAACAACTCGTTGACTATAGCGGCAAGGAAACTCCCGGCACGATCGTGGTCGATACCCCGAACAAGTTCCTCTATCTCGTCGAGGGTAACGGTCGGGCGATGCGCTACGGCATCGGTGTCGGGCGCTCCGGTTTCACCTGGTCAGGCGTGAAGTCGATCACGGCCAAGCGCGAATGGCCGGACTGGACGCCGCCGGCGGAGATGATCGCCCGTCGCCCCGATTTGCCCCGGCACATGGAAGGCGGCCCCGAGAACCCGCTCGGCGCCCGCGCGATGTATCTGGGCTCGACGCTCTATCGCATCCACGGCTCCAACGAGCCCTGGACCATCGGCACCAACGTTTCCTCCGGCTGCATCCGCATGCGCAACGAGGACGTCATCGACCTCTATGGCCGTGTCAATGTCGGCACCAAGGTCGTGGTGATGTGATTCGTCTTTACCCTCTCCCCTTGTGGGAGAGGGTGGCTTCGCCGTAGGCGAAGCCGGGTGAGGGGTATCTATCCGCGAGTCCCACTCTCACGATTTGAGTTCGTGGATAGATACCCCTCATCCGGCGCTTCGCGCCACCTTCTCCCACAAGGGGAGAAGGAAGAATTCAGCGCAGAACGATGCAAATAGAACGGCCGCCTCAAGGGCGGCCGTTCTCGTTTGCAAAGGTTCGGACTGGCCTCACGCGTAGTCGCTGCCGCCATCGTCGTCGCCGCCGAAATCGCTGTCGTCGGCCATGTCCACATTGCCGTCGTCACGATTGTCTTCGTAGTTCTGATCGTTGTCGTCATTGCTCCGATCGTTCGACGCCTGGTCGAAGAAGCCCTGGCGGGAATCGCGGTTCGAGCCGATGTCGTCGAGACCGGCATCGCGCGCGAGCGAGCCGCCGGACTGGTCGCTGCCGCCCCAGGGGCTTCCACCAGCGCCGCGGTCAC
This sequence comes from Bradyrhizobium sp. 62B, assembly GCF_030272265.2. Taxonomy (NCBI): domain Bacteria; kingdom Pseudomonadati; phylum Pseudomonadota; class Alphaproteobacteria; order Hyphomicrobiales; family Nitrobacteraceae; genus Bradyrhizobium; species Bradyrhizobium sp. 62B. The sequence goes on from NZ_CP092841.2 coordinate 1,163,692, forward strand.
CGAGCGCAGCGCTATCGCCGAAACCTTGCTGGTGCGATCCGCCCATCATGCCGCGGATGCTGGAGAGCAACAGCGAGCCGCCGACGACGCCGGCCGCGGCCGCCGCCGCCGTGCCGAGGAACGAGCCGCCGCCACCGCCGACCGGCGGAGCGCCATAACCCTGGCCCGGACCTTGGCCGTAGGCCTGTCCATAAGGCGGCGGTGCGCCGTAGCCCGGCTGGCCCTGCTGCATCGCTCCGCCGGTGTTCCAGACCGGCCGCTGCTCACGCGGCGGCACGTTCGGAACCGAGCCGCGCGAGGGGCCTCCGCCGAACAGCGTGTCACGCATGGTGTCGAGGAAGCCGCCGGACTGCGCCTGCTCGGGTGCATGGGCCGCCTCCAGCTCCTGGATGCGGTTATGGGCGCGCTTCAATGCCTCGTCCTGCAACAGCGTGGTCTGGACCAGCGCATAGACCGCGCCGGGCGCCTTGCGCAGCCCATCGGAGATCGCGGCGATCGCGTCGGGATCGCGCGGTGCATTTTCCAGTTTCGAAAGCCGGTCGAACAGGTCGTCGACGAGCTGGCGTTCCTGCGGCGTCATGATCAATCTCCCTCGCGCAAAACAAGCGCGAGGCAGATGTAGGGTTCCATTGTGGCCCCAACAGTGCCGGCCGGATTAAATTTCGGTATGCGACAAGCTGCCTCTGCGGCTTGCTGTCCGCCGTTTTCACCCCAGCGTGGCGCCACTGTCCGCCAGCAGACGCGGGAAGGCGTCGCTCGCGAGATAGGCGTGCTCGCGTTCGCGGACATCCGTCATCGGATCGAGGCCGGCGAGGACGTCGTCGACGAAGCCGGGATGGCACATCACGAGGCCGCCATCCGGCAGACCTTCCAGGAACTGCCGCATCAGCTCGCCGAAATCGGTCGCCCGCGCGAAGTCATAGGCGCCGGCGAAGCCGGGATTGAAGCTGAGACCGGCGCTGCCGGCGCGGCGGCGGAATTGCGTGCTGAGCACATCGAGCACCAGGGCCTTGGGTGAGGCCAGCCGCTGCTTGAGCGGCAGGTCGCGGCCGCCCTGGCGCACCCAGGCGTTCGGCGCGCCATCGACGACAGCATCGACGAAGCCGTCGCGCACCTGCGGATAAAGCTGCACATGCTGGTGGCCGTCGACGAAATCGGGCGCACGGCCGAACGCCTCCGTGAAGGCGGCGAGCTGCGCCTTCACCTCGTTGCGGAAGAATTCGCGATCGAGCCGCCGCAAGACGCCCGCGCGCAACAGCTTCGGAAACGGCATGAACATGTCGCCGTCGAGCGGACGAAAATGCATGGTGAGGGGGCGGAACGGCGCCGACAGCGTCACGTGCAATCCGATCGCGCAGCGCGGGCTCGCTGCCGCGGACGCCTGGAGCGCTTCGATCTCGCTGCGCTCGATCGCCGGGCCCACCATCATCACCGAGGTGGCGTTGAGGCGGCCGCGTTCGATCAGGTCGCGGATGGCGCGGTTGACGCCCGGGCTGATGCCGTAATCGTCAGCGCAGAGCCAGATCCGCCGCAGGTCCGCGGCCTCGCTCATTCGGCCGCCGTCCTCTTCGCGGCGTCGTCAGCCTTGTCGGTTTCGAAGCGCTTGTCGCTGTGCTCGGCGACGAAGTAGATCGGGCGCGCCTTCAGCTCGGAGAGGATCTTGCCGATATATTCGCCGACGATGCCGATCATGATGAGCTGCACGCCGCCGATCGTCATCAGGCCGATCACGAGCGAAGGATAGCCGGGTACCTGCTTGCCGGTCGTGAGCACCTCCCAGAGGATCGACAGGCCGAACAGGAAGGCGCCTCCGGCGAGGATGACCCCGAGCAGGCTGGCGAAGCGCAGGGGCGCCACCGAAAACGAGGTCAGGCCCTCGATCGACAGGCCGAGCAGGCTTGCGGCGTTGAAGGTGGTGACGCCATGGGAGCGCGCCGCGGGCTCGTAATCCACGCGGATCTGGCGGAATCCGATCCAGCTGGCGAGGCCTTTGAAGAAGCGGTTGCGCTCGGGCAATTGCCTGAGGGCTGCGACCGCGCGCGGGGAGAGCAGGCGGAAATCGCCGGCGTCCTCGGGAATCTTCTGGCGTGCGCCCCAATTGATCAGCGCATAGAAGCCGTGCACGGCGACGCGGCGCAGGAAGGTCTCGTTGTCGCGATGCGCCTTGGCGGTATAGACGACGTCATAGCCGTCTTCGATCCAGTGCCGCACCAGCTGTTCGATCAGGGCCGGCGGATGCTGGCCGTCACCGTCCATGAACATGACGGCGCCGAGCCGGGCATGGTCGAGGCCGGCCATCAGCGCCGCCTCCTTGCCGAAATTGCGCGAGAGCGACACCACCTGGACGTCGATCGCATCTGCCGGCAGGCTGCGTGCGATCGCCAGCGTCGCATCCTTGCTGCCGTCGTCGACATAGACGATCTCGCAAGACAGCTGGTAGCGCTCCCGCAAAACTCTTGCGAGGTCGCAGACGCGCTGATGCAGGGCGCCGAGGCCCGCCGCCTCGTTGTAGACGGGGACGACGATCGACAGTCCCTTCGCGGCGGCGCTGGCCGCATTGGTCGTCATGCCTGATACGTCAGAGCCCAGCGTCATCGGTCGAGGTTCCAGAGGCGGTCTAAGTCATCTCAACAGCATATGGTAGCTGCCGTTTGCTGTCGCAAAGCTGAACGGAAAAGCCGAGCGGACCTGGGCTCACCGCCGCAGGAACGCTTCGAGCTTTGCGAACAGCGGGTTCTCGCGGTCGAACACGTAATCGAGCGAGACCACCGAGACGGTCTCGGCGCCATGCTCGCGCAGGAAGCTCGCCAGTGCATAGAGCTGCCCCGGTGGGCAGTGCAACGTCAGCATGCCTGACGAGGTCGGTCCGCCGAACGGGGCCTCGACGCCGAACCGGCTGTGGGCCTCGCCGAGCAGGGCGGCGTCGCATTGCCGGAAGCGGGTGCGGACCTCGCGGTATTTGTTGGCCCGCGCCCGTGCCGCGATGTGATCGAGGATCACGCGCGCCGTCTCGCGGGCCTGCGGCGACCAGTCCGCGTCCTTCGACGCCACGAGATTGGCCTGGCTGCGCAGGATCATGCCGTCGTCGAGCACCCGCAGGCCGTTGGCGGCGAGCGTCGCGCCGGTCGTCGTGATGTCGACGATCAGCTCGGCGCTGCCGGCCGCAGGTGCGCCTTCGGTCGCGCCTGCGCTCTCGACGATGCGGTAATCGGTGATGCCGTGGGTCTGGAAGAACGCCCGGGTGAGATTGACGAACTTGGTCGCGACCCGCATCCGCATGTGATGCTGCTCGCGGAAGCCGGTGGTGACGTCGTCGAGATCGGCCATGGTGCGGACGTCGATCCAGGCCTGCGGCACCGCGACGACGACGTCGGCATAGCCGAAGCCGAGGCCGTCGATCAGCGACACGCGGTTGTCGGCATCGGCGATGTTCTCGCGCACCAGGTCTTCACCGGTGACGCCGAGATGCGCGACGCCGCGCGACAATTGCGATGCGATCTCGCTCGCCGAGAGATAGGCGACCTCGACATTGTCGAGGCCGGCGATGGTGCCGCGGTAGTCGCGCGCGCCGCCGGCCTTCGACAGCTTCAGGCCCGCGCGGGCGAAGAAGGCTTCGGTGTTCTCCTGCAGGCGGCCCTTGGAGGGAACGGCCAGCACGAATGGCGCGCTCATGACTTAAGCTCCCACCTTGCGGCCGATCCTGGTCAGCGCATCCACCCAGACCGAGAAGCCGACCGCGGGAATGGGTTCAGACGATCCGAGCTGGGTCATCAGCCCGTCATAGCGACCGCCGGCGACCAGCGGCTCGGCGCCGTTGCCGCGGTGATGCAGCTCGAATTCGAACCCGGTGTAATAGTCGAGGCCGCGTCCGAACGCGGTCGAAAAGCGCGTCTGCTTCACGTCGATACCGCGCGCGGCCATGAAGCCGACCCGGCTTTCGAACTGGTCGATGGCCGCGGCAAGGTCGAGCTTGGCATCATTGGTGAGCGCGCGCAGCGCGGCGATGGAATCGTCGGGGCTGCCCGATATCGACAGGAAGCGCTTGAGCACGGTGATCGCTTCGCGCGACAACGCGCCGCCCTTCAGCGTCGATTGCTCGAGGAAGCGATCGGCGATCTCGGCGGTGGTGCGACCACCGACATTGGTGGTGCCGGCGATCGACATCAGATCGGTGACGAAGGCGAGCGCGGCCTTGCGGTCGGAGCCGGCGAGGGCTGCGAGCACGCCCTCATATTCGCTGCGGGTCGCGGTGGTCGCGGCCGCCAGCCGCTCCAGATCCTGCTCCAGGCTGATCTTGCGGTTGAAATCCTTGACCAGACGGCGGCGCCAGACCGGGTAGAGGTCGAGCGCGTCGAGCAGCGCGTTGAACAGCGCCACGTCACCGGTGCGGATCTCGACGTCGCGGACGCCGAAGGCCGCGGTCGCCTCCAGCGCCAGGGCCAGCGTCTCGGCATCGGCCGCGGCGCGGTCCTGGCGGCCGAACGATTCGATGCCGGCCTGCAGGAATTCGCTGGCCTGGCCGCTGCGGTAACGAAACACCGGGCCGAGATAGCTGAACCCGGCCGGCTGGCCGGCGCGGCTGGAGGCGAGGTAGTCGCGGGCGACCGGAATGGTCAGGTCCGGGCGCAGGCACAGCTCCTCGCCCGTGAGGTCCGTGGTCAGATACAGGCTCTTGCGGATGTCCTCGCCGGAGAGGTCGAGGAACGGCTCGGCCGGCTGCAGGATCGCCGGCTCGGCCCTGACATAGCCGGCCTGCGCGAACGACAAGAGCAGCGTATCCGCCCAGGCGGCGGAGCCGGCAGCATTTGAGGTGGCAGTCGCGGTCATGACAGAGGTCCATCTGTCCCGGTGGAACCGGGCAGGGCAAGGGGAAGGACAGGAATTGCGCAGGCCTTAGCATGGCCGATGCGCGGTTTCGACCTCCAAAGGATCAATCGCTTAACGGGGGATCAGCTGGACGTGGCTTCGGTGGTCCGGCCGCCCCAATCGCCCAGCACCGCCTGGACCAGCGCCAGCGCCGCCACGGCGGCCGTGTCGGCCCGCATGATCCGGGGACCCAGGGCCAGCCGGAGGATCTTGGGCTGCCGCAGCAGGAGAGCGCGCTCTTCCTCGGCGAAGCCCCCTTCGGGGCCGATCAGGACGTCGATACCCTGGGCGGCCTCGCGGGCGGCCTGCAGGCTCTGGACCGGGTTTTCGACTTCCGCGGCCTCATCGCAGAAGATCAGCAGCCGGTCGGCCGGGCGCTGGCTCAAAAAGCGCTCCAGGGCGACCGGTTCGGCGACGGTGGCGATGGTCAGGATACCGCACTGCTCGGCCGCCTCGACGACATTGGCCCGCATCCTCTCGGTATTGACCCGGGAGGCCTGGGTGAACCGGGTCAGCACCGGCTGCAGGGCGGCGGCGCCCATCTCGATGGCCTTCTGGACCATGTAATCGAGCCGGGCATGCTTCAGCGGGGCGAAGACGTAGGCGAGGTCGGCAAGCCGGTCCTGCGGCCGGGTCTGCTGGAGGATGACGAGGCCGTCCGGCCGCTTGCGGCCTTCAATGGCGGCCTGCCACTCGCCGTCGCGGCCGTTGAACGCCAAAACCTCGGCCCCGGCGGCGAGCCGCAGCACGTTGCCGAGATAATTGCTCTGGTCGCGGTCGAGCGCGACCCTGGCGTCCAGGGCCAGGGGGGCATCGACGAACAGGCGGGGAGCGCGAAAATCGTGGGCGGGCATCGTTCAAAAGTCCGATTTTGCGCCGTTATTAACCGAAAGCAGCCCTTCCGGGGGTAAATATTGCCGAACCGCTGCGTCGGCGCGCCGCGCTCTTGCCCTATTCGGCGGGTTGTTAAGCGCCGGCGGGAATCGTAAAATCGCGAGCACGCTGGTTGCGCTTCTGTTGGGAAGACGCTGGACCCCGTCAGCTCCTGCCGGAGAGAATTTCTTGATGATCCGTCGTTTGATGGTTCCGATCGCTGCGGCCATGGTCACCATGGTTGCCTCAGGTGCTTATGCGCAAAGCGCGTTCCCGGCGCCGCTGCCCAATCAGGCTCCCGCCAGTTCGGCGTTTCCGCCGGTGAACGGTGCGGCGCCGACCGCGTCGGTCGGTGCGGCTCCGCAATCGTCATTTCCCGTGAATGGCGCCGCCCCGATCGGTGGCGCTGGTGCTTTCAGCGCGGCGCCGCCGACGCAGGCCGGTCCCGGCGAGGACTGCATGAAGGCGTTCATGCCCCTGCGCGAAGAGGCCGAGAAGCGCGGCAAGCTGATCAAGGCCGCGAGCGACCGTCACGCGCCGCCGGACGAGGCCTGCAAGCTGATCCGCAATTTCAGCCAGGCTGAAACCAAGATGATCAAGTACATCGAGACCCACGCCGCCAAATGCGGAATCCCGCCGCAGGTCGGCGCGCAGATGAAGGACGGCCACAAGAACACCGAGGCCATGGCGACCAAGGTCTGCAACGTCGCGACGCAGATGCAGCAGCAGCAGGCGCGCCCCGCAGGCCCGTCGCTGAGCGAGGTGCTGGGCTCGGGCTCGGCGCCTGAGGCCAATGCCGGCAAGAAGGGCGGCAGCACCTTCGACACGCTCAACGGCAACGTCCTCACCCGATGAGCGACGCATCCGCCCGCGTTGCCGATTCCACCGGCAACTGGGTCGATACACGCGCGCCGCAATGGGCGCGGCCTTACCTCCGCTTGTCCCGCTTCGATCGTCCGATCGGCTCCTGGCTGTTGTTGATGCCCTGCTGGTGGTCGGCAGCGCTCGCGAGCGGCATGGCGCATGACGTCCGCGGCCTGCCGCTCACCATCGTCCTGTTCTTCATTGGTGCCTTCGCGATGCGCGGGGCGGGCTGCGCCTGGAACGACATCACCGATCGCGATCTCGACGACAAGGTCGAGCGCACCCGCTCGCGGCCGCTGCCCGCGGGACACATCACCGTGAAGCAGGCGCTGGCCTTCCTGGTCGCTCTGGCGCTGGTCGGGTTCGTCGTGCTGCTCCAGTTCAACCGCTTTGCCGTCATGACCGGCATCGCCTCGCTCCTGGTCGTCGCCATCTATCCCTTCATGAAGCGCGTCACGTGGTGGCCGCAGGTCTTTCTCGGGCTCGCCTTCTCCTGGGGCGCGCTGATGGGCTTCGCCGTCACCTTCGGACGCATCGACGTCACCGCGCTGGTGCTCTATGCCGGTTCGATCGCCTGGGTGATCGGCTATGACACGATCTATGCGCATCAGGACGCCGAGGACGACGCGCTGATCGGTGTCAAATCCACCGCGCGCCTGTTCGGCGCCCATACGCATCAGGCGCTGATCCTGTTCTATGGCGTCGCGGTAATGCTGATCGGCGTCGCGCTGGCCTCGGGCGATGCGCGCTGGCCGGCCTGGCTCGGACTCGCCGCCTTCGCCGCGCATCTGGCGTGGCAGATCATGCGCTTGCGGATCGACGATCCCGAATTGTGCCTGCGGCTGTTCAAGTCGAACAAATATGCGGGCCTGCTGCTGTTCGCGGGATTGCTCGCGGACGCGGCGATGCGGGCACAGCTCTCGTAGGATGCGTAGGGCGGATCAGCGAAGCGCAATCCGCCAATTTCTGTCCGAGTAGAACGCAAAGAGGTGGGTTACGCCTACGGCTAACCCGCCCTACGGCAATTGTGAATGCCGCTCAATTCCGCGCGATGATCTCGCGTTCTTCGCGATGAACGGTGAGTTCGCGCGCCATCGCAACGCGGCGGCGCATCAGGAATTTCGGACGGCGGGCGCGGATCGCATTGGCGCGGCGGCGGCGGGCGGCGGGCTTGCGCGCGCCTTCGTCGAGCTGCGGCAGCGCGAAGATCTCGCTCCAGATCGCCCAGGCCTCGTTGAGCTCGTCGCCCTCGGCCCCGACCAGCAGCGGCACGGACAACGAGGGATCGCGATGCACGAGGACGAGGGCCTGCGCCTCGTCATTGCCGCGCAGTGCGACGCCGGTGAAGTCGCTGACGCGGACGTTGATCGCCATCTGCATGCCGTGGACGGCACGGCGCAGCACGACACGTTCGCGATGAAGCTCGATCTGCCTCGTGTATCCGTCGGCGCGCGGATCATGCGCGTCGAAGCGGACCGGGAGGGAAAGAGGGTCGAGCCGCAGAGAGCGGCTCGACCCGGCGGGAGTGACCCCGCATGTTGCTGTTTGACGCCTCACGGCTTTCGTTCTCCCCGCCGGGATTATGTTCCCGGTCGATGCGAGGACCTTAGCGCGCGCTCTTCCGAAACCGCTTAAAAAGGCTGGTTAACCCACCGTCACTGCTCCTCATGATTGACAAGACCTTGGCACGCATGATTGACGAGACGTTGCGCCGATGGTGCGAATCTGAGCTTTTAGCGGGCTGAAAATGCTTGAAGTCCGCGCGATCAGGGCACATCTGTGGGTTCCGGTCCCGAACCCCCGCCCCAACAGGATTTCGTTCGTGAACTCTTCACCATCCGCAAGCTCGACCACAGCCAATCGCGACCTGTTCGACCAGTCCGCGCTCTCCGATCTCGCGCAGCGGCTGGTCGAGGCGGCCAGGCGCGCGGGCGCGGACGCGGCCGATGCGGTCGCCGTGCGCGGCGTCTCGCAGGGCGTCGAGGTGCGCGACGGACGCGTCGAGGAATCCGAGCGCTCCGAGGGCGACGATGTCGGCCTGCGCGTGCTGGTCGGCCAGCGCCAGGCGGTGGTCTCGACCAACGACGTCAGCGGCGATGCCGTCACCAAGCTTGCCGAACGCGCGGTCGCGATGGCGCGCGTGGCGCCCGACGACAAATATGTCGGTCTGGCCGATCCCGCGCTGCTCGCGCGCGACTTCCCCGATCTCGACCTGCTCGATCCCGACATTCCCGCGACCAGCGAGCTCGAGCGCCGCGCGCTCGCGGCCGAAGCCGCCGCGCTCGCCGTGAAGGGCGTCACGAAATCCGGCGGCGCGTCGGCCTCCGCCGGCATGGGCGGCATGGTGCTCGTCACCTCGACCGGCTTCCATGGCTCCTACTTGCGCTCCAGCCAGGGCATCTCCGCCACCGCCATCTCGGGCGAGGGCACCGGCATGGAGCGCGACTACGACTTCACCTCGGCGCCGCATGCCGCCGACCTCTTGTCACCGGAGGTGGTCGGCCGTTCCGCCGGCGAGCGCACCGTGGCGCGCTCCAACCCGCGCAAGGTCGAGACCTGCAAGGTGCCCGTGGTGTTCGATCCGCGCGTCGCCGGCTCGCTGGTCGGCCATGTCGTCGGTGCCATCAACGGCGCCTCGATCGCGCGCAAGACCAGCTTCCTGAAGGACAAGCTCGGCCAGCAGCTGTTTGCCAAGAACATCCGCATCATCGACGATCCCCTGCGCAAGCGCGGCCTGCGCTCGCAGACCTTCGACGCCGAGGGCGTCGCCGTGAAGAAGATCGCGCTGATCGACGAGGGCGTGCTGACGACCTGGCTGCTCGACTGCGCCACCGCGCGCGAGCTCGGCCTTTCCACCACCGGTCATGCCCATCGCGGCGTCTCCTCCTCGCCCTCGCCGGGCCCCTACAATCTGCATCTCGAACCCGGCACGCCGACGCCGGCCGAATTGATCTCAGACATCAAGCAGGGCTTCTACGTCACCGATCTGATCGGCTCGGGCGTTAACGGCGTCACCGGCGATTACAGCCGCGGCGCTTCCGGCTTCTGGATCGAGAATGGCGAGATCACCTATCCCGTCAGCGAGGTGACGATCGCCGGCCATCTGTTCGAGATCTTCAAGTCGATGCAGCCAGCGAACAATCTCGAATTCCGCTACGGCATCAATGCGCCGACGGTGCGCATCGAGGGCTTGACGCTTGGCGGACGCTGACGCGAACGACACGATCCTGACCCGCGATGCGGCGCTGCTGCAGGACACGGTGCGGGAAGCGGGCGCACTGGCGCAGTCGATGTTCCGCACCGAGCTGAAGAAGTGGATCAAGGGCGCATCCTCGCCGGTGTCGGAAGCCGACATCGCCGTCAACGATCTCCTCGAAACGCGCTTGCGCAGTGCGACGCCGGATTATGGCTGGCTCTCGGAGGAGAGCGCCGACGACGCAGCCCGGCTGTCGCGGCGGCTGACCTGGATCGTCGATCCCATCGACGGCACGCGCAACTACCTCAACGGCCATGACGATTGGTGCGTCAGCGTCGCGCTGGTCGAGGATGCAACGCCCGTGCTCGGTGCAGTGTTCGCGCCTGTGAGCGGCGAGTTCTTCTTCGCCGCGCGCGGACGCGGCACGACGCTCAACGACGTCCCGGTGCGGGCGACGGGCGGAGCCGAGCTGGACTTCGCCCGCGTCGCCGGGCCGAAACCCCTGGTCGAGCGCCTGAAGCCCTCACTCGGCGACATCCAGCTGCATCCGCGAATCGGCTCGCTGGCGCTGCGCCTGTGCCGGGTCGCCCATGGCGCGCTGGATGCGGCTTTTGCGGGCGGCAACAGCCATGATTGGGACCTTGCGGCGGCCGATTTGATCGTGCAGGAAGCCGATGGTAGGATGAGCGACCTCTCCGGAGAACCCATCCTCTATAACCGCCGGGAAGTGGCGCACGGGGTGCTGGTGGCAGCGGGGCGCGATCGTCATGCGGGCATTGTCGCGCATTTTCGAGATCGCCCCTTGGCCTGAAGCGCCCGTCGTCGTGCTCGTCGAACACTGCTTTGCCGGGCCGCCCGCTAGGAACAGAACTCATGCCAGATAGTGCCCAGCAACAACTGCTCCACCTCGTCATCGGCGGCGAGCTCGTCGATCTCGAGCAGAACGTCTTCAAGAATCTCGACGACGTCGAGATCGTCGGCCTCTACCCGAATTATGCGACCGCCCACGCCGCCTGGCGGGCCAAGGCGCAGAGCACGGTCGACAATGCGCAGATGCGCTATTTCATCGTCCATCTCCATCGGCTGCTCGACCCCAATCAAGAACCGGCACGTTGAAAAAACTGCTTCGCAATACGCTGCGAAGCAGCTGGTTTCAGCGTGCCGTCGGATTTCTGGCGGCCGAATATCTGCGTCTGGTCTGGCGCACCAACAAGTTCACGTTCGATCCGCCCGATGTCTATGACATCGTCGAGCCGCAGATCCCGGCGATCTTCGCCTTCTGGCACGGCCAGCATTTCCTCACGCCCTTCATCAAGAACAAGGACTCCTACCGGGCCAAGGTCCTGATCTCCCGGCACCGCGACGGCGAGTTCAACGCCATTGCGGTGGAGCGGCTCGGCATCGGCCTGATCCGCGGTTCCGGCGATCATGGCAGCGCCTTCCACCGCAAAGGCGGCGTCGGCGCCTTCAAGGAAATGGTGCGGACGCTGCAGGACGGTTGTAATGTCGCGCTGACCGCCGATGTCCCCAAGCGCGCGCGCGTGGCGGGACTCGGCATCATCATGCTGGCACGGGAATCCGGGCGGCCGATCATGCCTTTCGCGATGGCGACCAGCCGCTTCATCCGGCTGAAGAACTGGGACCGCACCACCATCAATCTGCCGTTCGGGCGGGGCGTCCTGGTCGGCATCAAGGAAATCCACGTGCCACCGGATGCGGATGCCAACACGATGGAAGCGCTGCGGCTGGAGCTGGAAGAGACCTTGAACGAGGCGACCCGGCGCGCCTATGCGCAACTCGGCCGTCCGGGGCCTCAAGATGCCTAAATCGCTGCCCATTGCGTTGCCGATCACGCTGCGGATGTACCGGCGCCTGGCCTCCGGCCTGGTGCCGCTGGCGCCCGCGCTGATCAAGCGGCGGCTGAAGCAGGGCAAGGAAGATCCCGCGCGCGTCGGCGAGCGGCGCGGTCTGTCGAGGGACGTGCGGCCGCACGGCCCGCTGGTCTGGATCCACGGCGCCAGCGTCGGCGAGGTGCTGGCGGCTGCCGCCTTGATCGAGCGCCTGCGCGATCTCAATCTGCGCATCCTGCTCACCTCGGGCACCGTCACCTCGGCCGCGGTGGTCGCCAAGCGCTTTCCGCCCGACGTCATCCATCAATATGTGCCGTATGATTCTCCGCGTTATGTCGCGCGTTTCCTCGATCACTGGAAGCCGTCGCTGGCGCTGTTCATCGAATCCGATCTGTGGCCGAACCTGATCCTCGCCGGCGCTGCGCGCCGCGTGCCGATGGTGCTGATCAACGGGCGGATGTCGCCGCGCTCCTTCCCGCGCTGGCGGCGCATGCACGGCACCATCTCGGCGCTGCTGTCGCGGTTCGACATTTGCCTGGCGCAGTCGAAGATCGATGCCGAACGCTTCGCCGCGCTCGGTGGCCGCGACGTCGCCACGACAGGGAATCTCAAGCTCGACGTGCCGGCGCCGCCGGCCGATCCCGCCAAGCTGGAGCGGCTGATGGCGATGACGCGCGGGCGGCCGATCATCGTCGCGGCCTCGACCCATCCGGGCGAGGACGAGATGCTGGTCGCCGCGCATCGCAGCCTCGTCGGCTTCTTCCCGCAGCTCCTCACCGTGATCGTGCCGCGGCATCCCGATCGCGGCTCCTCGATCGCTGGCCTGATCACGGCCTCCGGCCTGACGCCTGCCCTGCGGTCGCGCGAAGAACTGCCGGGCGCGACCACCGACATCTATGTGGCCGACACCATGGGCGAGCTCGGCCTGTTCTACCGCCTCTCGCCGATCGTGTTCATGGGCGGGTCGCTCATCCGCCACGGCGGACAGAATCCGATCGAGGCGATCAAGCTCGGCGCCGCCATCGTCCATGGTCCGCACGTCTTCAACTTCACCGATGTGTTCGAGGCGCTCGATGCGAGCGGTGCGGCGCGGCAGGCCGATAATCAGGAGGCGCTGGTCAAGCAGCTCGGCCAGCTGCTGGCCGATCCCGCCTTGCGCGAGACAATGCAGCGCGCCGGCAGCGGCGTGGTCGAGCGGCTCGGCGGCGCGCTGGATCGCACCATGACGGCACTCGAGCCCTATCTGCTGCAATTGCGCATCGAGATGGGGGCCGCCAATGCGTGAGCCGGCCTTCTGGTACCGGCCACGTTCTCTTCCGTCCTATGCGTTATGGCCGTTCGGCGCGCTCTACGGCGCGATCACCGAACGGCGCATGCTGCGCGAGGGCATGGATGCCGGCATCCCCGTGATCTGCGTCGGCAATTACCATGTCGGCGGCGCCGGCAAGACGCCGACCGTGCTGGCGCTGACGAAGCTGTTGCGCGGGCTCGGCGAAACGCCGGTGGTGCTCAGCCGCGGCTATGGCGGGCGCCTGAAAGGCCCCGTCATGGTCGGCCGCGACCGTCACACCGCCGCCGATGTCGGCGACGAGCCCTTGATGATGGCGCGCGAGGTCCCGGTCGTGGTCGCGCGCGACCGCGTCGACGGTGTTGCGCTGGCGAAGTCGCAAGGCGCCACCGTCATCCTGATGGACGACGGTTTCCAGAACCCGCGCCTGCTCAAGGATGCTTCGCTGATCGTGATCGACAGCGAGCGCGGCCTTGGTAACGGCCAGGTGTTCCCGGCAGGCCCGTTGCGCGCGCCGCTGCAGGCCCAGCTTGCACGCACCGACGTGCTGGTGCTGATCGGCGACGGCCGCGCCGCCAACGATGTCGCCGCCGAGCTCGCCAAGCGCAACAAGCCCGAGTTGCGCGCACGGTTGAAGCCGGATGCGGGCTCGCTCGCGCAACTGCTCGGCCGGAAGGTGTTCGCCTTCGCCGGCATCGGCGATCCCGAACGCTTCTTCCGGACCCTTCGCGCTGGCGGCATCGACGTCGCGCGCACGCGCGCCTTCGCCGATCATCACATGTTCTCGCGCGAGGAGATCGCAGCCCTCGCGGCGGAGGCCCTGCGCGAGCAGCTCACGCTGGTGACGACGGAAAAGGACCTTGCGCGCCTGCGCGGCCAGGATGGCGTGCCTGACGACATCGTGCCATTCGCCGTCCATCTCGAGTTCGACGATCCCGACGCGCTGCGGCAGTTGATCGGCGACCAGCTCTACAAGGCGCGCGAGCGAAGATTCGGCAGGCGATGATCTCCTAGGGAGGCAAGGCTATTCCGCGGAGATTGCGCCTCGCGCTTTCCAGCGCGAACGCAACGTGTGATGGCGAATGAATTGGCGCGATGCGATGTGTGAACCGAGCTGTCATGTCGCGGGGGCGACAAAGTCTCTTCCGCACGTCCGGGAGTTGATGTAGCCTTTCATGAGAGCCGTCACCGGGACGTGCCGAACTCCCGGAAATTATCGACGGCGTTTATGCCCACGGCGGGCAGTGTATCTTCATCATTTCAGGTGCGATGGCCGTAACGACCAGCTCGGAACGGCATGAAGAGGTATTGCTAAGAATTCAGAGGAGAACATGCCATGCATTTTTGCCTCACCGGACAATACACACCACGCGCGCTCAACGCTATCTTGGAAAATCCCACGACCAATCGCCAGGAGGCCGCCAGGAAGCTCATTGAAGCCGCCGGCGGAAAGCTGATTTCGATGTACAGCGTTGCGGCCGACGGCCCAGGCGTCCTGGTGATTTTCGATGTGCCTGATCCGGGCGTGGCTCCGGCCATTTCCGGACTGACCGTTACGGCAGGCACCCTGCAGAACGTGAAGCTGACCCGGTTGTTCACGCAGGACGAGATCAAGCAGGTCCGCCAGAACGCGGCGAAGCTGCGTGCTTCATATACTCCGCCAGGAGGCTGACTCCGGATCTCGAGCGTTGCCGCCGCAGGCGTTGCAGGCGGCGGCAACGCTCACATCAAGGGATCAATCACGTCTGCAAGCCGAAGGTCTGGCGTCTATCGACGGACGATGCAATACGATGCGTGCTGCGTCCGGTGCCATGGGTCAGATTGAACGTGCTTGCCAGCGGCCGCGGTTCTCCGCGGCGATCGTGCTTCAGCAGTCAGTGCTCACCACGCCCCAGCGGCCATCATTCCGATAATGGTCAGGCACGAGAGGCAGGCCACCATGACAGTATAGTATTCGGGTGTATTCATTGCAGGCTCCCAAACTGTTGCCAATTGCTTGGTCATTGCTACGCGGGAGAGGTTGCCCGTGGTCGGGCCGCTTCAGTGCGGCGCGCGGTAATCGGGTTTGCGATGTATGTCCATCTTGTCATCGTCCCCCCGATCTGCAGGATGATGATCCGCGTCCGGAGCCTGAGCGCGTTCAGTCGCGATCAGAAGCTGTTTCCGCATTTCAGCAAGACGGGCGCGACAATATTCACGATAGAGCAACTCTAATATGGCGGGCATGATCATCCCCATCGTTTGGCTTGATATTCCGCCGCGAATTTTCTTGGTGAACGTAGCCGTCCAGATGACGCTTCGATATGAGCCCGTTCACAGACTGCGCCAATTCCGAAGCTCAATGGTCGGTTGGTTGGCTTGATTGTCTGCGCGATAAAAGGAGCAGGGCCAGTTACCTAACATGCAACTATAGCAGCCCTCTGTTTCACCAAGACTTCGTCGAACAACTTAAGGGCGCCGAATCGCAACGAAGAATCCAACTACAGCGCGAAATGACTAACCACTGAGTGCGCGCACTGCTCGATGCAACGCGGAGCGGCGTGGCGGAGATCATCGGCGGTGAGGCTGGCAAATCACGCGCGCGCATATCGTCGCAATTGACACATCCTTATCGATGCTCGTGTCGACCTGGTTGCCGCACGCCGCCATTCAGCCGGCATTCATGGCCAGGCTCTTATCGATAGAGCTGCGTCCAAGGAGAGGTCAGATGAAATTGCGGTCCGCGCTTCTTACCGCCAGCCTCATGTGTCTGCCGGTGTTGCCCGCCCTCGCTCAGACATCCGCACCACCTGCCGCCGCTCCGACCGCCACCGTGCCGGTTCCCGCGACCAAGCGCGTGACGTGCCTTGCCACGACGGCGAGCCTGAAAGGGCAGGACAAGCGCGACCAGTTGCAGCTCTGTCTTGCGCAAGCGCGGGTCGACTGCCTGAAGCAGGCGATCGATCAGAAGATCGTCGGCGAATCCAGGAAGAGCGCGATCAAGACTTGCATGGGCGGCGATGCACCCGAGCCGCAATAGGCGAACGAGATTGACGACGGGATCACGAGTCCTGCGGTCTCGGCGCGCCGGGAAAATGCCGCTGCAGCACGGCGGCAGGCGTGGCGTAGGCCTCCTGCAGGTCGACGCTCCAGTATTTCAGCTCGTCGAGCGGAATCCGCGCGTCGGTGATGGCGCAGCGCACGAAGGTCCCCGGCGAGATCACGCGGAAATCGCCGTCGAGATATTGCACCTGGGCTTCGCCATGGCCCGAGGGGCCGAACTTGTTCAGCACGGTCGAAAGTCTCCGTGGAAGGCCGCCCTCGAGGAAACCCGTGGAGGGCACGATGTGTTGGCCGGGATGTAGCATAGATAGGGCGGCTTGTCCGCCCGGTAAACCCACCGGTTTGTGATGTTTTGCCGCCGTTTCCGCATGATAGTTCTGGCGCGAAGGATCGCTGGTTCCGGCAGCTCCCTATGGCAGAGTCCGATGCGCCTTCGACTGACCGCCCTGTTGTTGATGCTCGTGATGTCGGCCGCGCATGCCGCGCCGGCGCCGCTGGCAGTGGAGATTCCGCTGGCGTCGGGCGTCCTCCATGCGCAGCTCTACAAGCCCGAGGGAGCAGGCCCGTTTCCGACCGTGATCGCGCTGCACGGCTGCGGCGGGCTCGGCGGCCATTCCGATTCCATCCTGCCGCGCTATCGCGACTGGGCCGAGCGCCTGCTCAGGGCCGGCAACGCCGTGCTTTGGCCCGACAGCTACGGCTCGCGCGAGCTCGGCCCGCAATGCCGCGTCAAGGAGATGCACGTCAAGGCGCGGCGCGAGCGCGTCGCCGACATCGCGGCGAGCCGGGCCTGGCTGATGAAGCAGAGCTGGGTGGCGCGCGACCGCGTCAGCCTGATGGGCTGGGCCAATGGCGCGAGCGCGCTGCTCTGGGCCGTGCGTCCGCAGAGTGCCGCGCGTGATCTCGGTCCGGATTTCCGCGCTGCCGTCGCGTTCTATCCCGATTGCCGGATTTCCGCCGGCCTCGGCTGGAGCACGCGCGTGCCCACTTTGGTGCTGATCGGCGCCGATGACGACGTCTCGTCGCCGCCGGCCTGCCGCCAGATGGTGGAGGGCGCGCATGGCCGTAGCGCGCTCGCGCGTATCGTGGTCTATCCCGGCGCCTATCACGATTTCGACCGCGCCAACACGCCGCTGCACGCGGCTGGCAGCAACGATGCAGGCGCGCCCGAGCGCGGCCATCTCGGCACCAACGCGCAGGCGCGCGCGGAATCGCAGAAAGAGGTGACGCAGTGGCTGACGCGGTAATTTCGTAGCCCGGATGGAGCGCAGCGAAATCCGGGACAGTGCAACGTGGGGGCACGATCCCCGGATTGCGCTGCGCTCCATCCGGGCTACGCAACTGCACGCAGCTGCCGGCGCGCCATCTCGGCACCAACGCGCAGGCGCGCGCGGAGTCGTAGAGAGAGGTCGCGGAGTGGCTGGCGCGGTAATCTCGTAGCCCGGATGAAGCGCAGCGAAATCCGGGACAGTGCAACGTGGGGCACGATCCCCGGATTGCGCTACGCTCCATCCGGGCTACGGAACTGCACGCAGCTGCCGGCGCGGCCATCTCGGCACCAACGCAGAGGCGCGCGCGGAGTCGCAGAAAGAGGTGGCGGAGTGGCTGGCCCGGTAATCTCGTAGCCCGGATGGAGCGCAGCGAAATCCGGGACAGTGCAACGCGGGGCACGATCCCCGGATTGCGCTACGCTCCATCCGGGCTACGCAACTGCAAGCAGCTGCCGGCGCGGCCATCTCGGCACGAATGCAGAGGCGCGCGCGGAATCGAAGAAAGAGGTCGCGGAGTGGCTGGCGCGGTAATCTCGTAGCCCGGATGGAGCGCAGCGAAATCCGGGACAGTGCAACGTGGGGCACGATCCCCGGATTGCGCTGCGCTCCATCCGGGCTACGGCCCACGTGAAGCGGGGCCGCCCGGGGAACAACGTCAGGCGGACAGCCCCGCATCGACCACCGCCCTGCACTAGGAATGGCCGACCGGGAATCTACGGATCGCGCGTGCCAGCGGTTTCAGCGTGTGACGGCGCCTTAGTTCGACCACGATGTCGCTTAAACGAAAGTCCCATGCGCAACCGCATCACGCTCTTCTCCGCACTCGTCGCCTTCACCGTCGCGATCTTCCTGTACGAGGCCCACGCCGGCGCCCCCCAGCGCGCACCGGAGCATTGCGGCTTCTGGACCACGATCGACGCGGGATTGTCCTGCCGCTAGAGCTCGCCGTGTCCACGCGCGCCGCTATTGGCGGGGAATGACACTGCGTGTGAAGCGGTCATCGCCTCAGAACAGACTGCCCTGATCCACCGGCTTGGCCACGCGCTTCGGCGCGGGCTTTGCGTCCGCCGCGGCCGGCTTCGCTGGCGCCGGCGTGCGCTTGGCCGTCGGCACCGGCCGATCCGCATCCGCGGTCGCCGCCACACGTCCATCCGCGAACTCGATCTCGAGCCGCGCGTTCGGCCCGACGCTATCGGCCGCATGCAGCGGATGACCCGCCTCGTCCCGCACCAGCGCGAAGCCGCGTGCGAGCACGCTGCGATAGGACAAGGCCGACAGCAGCTTGCCGCTGTTCTCGACGCGGGCCTCCAGCCGCTGCAGCAGCGTGAGAAGCGCGCGGCCGGCGCGCTCGCTGAGGCGATGCGTGCGCTCGCGCTGGCGGGCGATCGCGTTGCGTTGCGCCTGCGCATTGGAGATTTTTGACGCGCGCAGGCGAACCTCGAGCCCGGCAAAGCGGTCGCGCCGCCGTCGCAGCAGCGAACGCGCGGAGAGGCCGAGCCGTTCGCCGCACACTGTCAGGCGGTGGTCGGCTTGCGAGATCTGGCCGTGCAGCACGCGCAGCGTCAGCTTCGAGCTCGCCGCGGTGAACCTGCGGAAATGCGCGTGCGTGTTGGCCTTGAGGCAGCGGGGCAGGGAGGCGCCCGCCGAATCCAGCCGTTGCCTGGGAATGGCGAGCAGATCGCCGGCCGCCGGCAGCGCGCGCGCGGCGGCGCGCAGCTCGCTGCGGCGGCTTTCCTGGGCGCGCTGCCATCTGGCGCGGGTGCGGCGTCCGAGATCGGCGACCTCGACGAACAGATCGCTGCGCACCGGCACCGCCATCTCGGCGGCCGCCGTCGGCGTCGGCGCGCGCTTGTCGGCGACGAAGTCGATGAGCGTGATGTCGGTCTCGTGCCCCACCGCCGAGATCAGCGGGATCATGCTCTCGGCTGCCGCGCGCACCACGATCTCCTCGTTGAACGACCAGAGATCCTCTAGCGAGCCGCCGCCGCGCGCGACGATCAACACATCAGGCCGCGGAATCCTGCCGCCCTCAGGCAGCGCATTGAAGCCGCGGATCGCGGCCGCGACCTGCTCGGCCGAGCCTTCGCCCTGCACCTTCACCGGCCACACCAGCACGCGGCGGGGGAAGCGGTCCTCCAGCCGATGCAGGATGTCGCGGATCACGGCGCCGGTCGGCGAGGTGACGACGCCGATCACCTCCGGCAGCCAGGGCAGGAGCTGCTTGCGCGCCTCGTCGAACAATCCTTCGGCGGCGAGCTTCTTCTTGCGCTCCTCCATCAGCGCCATCAGCGCGCCGATGCCGGCCGGCTCCAGCGCCTCGATCACGATCTGGTACTTCGAGGAGCCCGGATAGGTCGTGAGCTTGCCGGTGGCGATGACCTCCAGCCCCTCCTGGGGCTTGAAGCGCATCCGTCCGTGCACGCCCTTCCAGATCACCGCCTCGATCTTGGCGCTCTCGTCCTTCAGCGCGAAATAGCAATGGCCGGAGGAATGGGCGCCGCGGAAGCCGGAGATCTCGCCGCGGACCCGGACATGGCCATAGGTGTCCTCCACGGTCCGCTTCAGGGACTGCGAAAGCTCGGAAACGGTGAATTCAGGCGCGTTGTGAAGTGGTTCCGCAGGCGGCATTGAGCAAACGATTCGGCATTTTGGGGTCAGATCGGACGTTAAGGCTTTTCGTCGGCAAGCGCGAATCTTGCCGCCGTCATTCCGGGGCGGCGCGAAGCGACGAGCCCGGAATCCATCGTGCCACCAACGCCGCTGCTTGATGGATTCCGGGGGGCTGGCCGGACTATTTCATGCTGTTCTACGTCCTCGCGGGCCTCTGGTTCGGCACTGCCTTCGGCCTGATCATCGACGGCCTCTGGATGCGGCGGATCTGATGGCCGAACTCGACGACATCATCCACCAGCCGCTGCGGCTGAAGATCATGGCGGCGCTGAACGCGTTGCCGGCGACCGCGGGACTGGAGTTCGCGCGCCTGAAGAGGCTGACCGACGCCACCGACGGCAATCTCGGCGCGCATATCGAGACGCTGGCGAGGCCGGTTATGTGTCGGTGGAGAAGGCGTTCTTGGGGAAGAAGCCACAGACGACGGTGACCGCCAAAGCAACCGGCCTCGGCGCCTTCGCGCGGCATGTGGCGACGTTGCAGGAGATTATTGCGGGGAAGCAGGGGTAGCGCTGCGATCCCGATTATTGCGCCCTCGCGCCTTGCGGGAGAGGGTGGCGAGGACGGAACACACGGGCTCACTCGGGCAAGTGGTTCTGGCCCCCAATCCCACTTCCGGTTGAGTTTGCGGACGCAGACGCGCGGGCGCGCGCTAGAAGCTCGAATTGACTTGCGAGATTTGTTTGACCTCGCCCGAGGGCACAAAAATAAACTTCTTGTCGTGAATGATGATAAATCCACTCGACGAAGCTCGGACAATCCGTGCCTCAGGGTACTCAGCGTCCTTTGTCTGGAACTTTTAAACTTGTCTTGAGTAGAGTGCTTCGTGTTGGGCGAACGTTGCGCCTATCCAAAGAGTTGTGAGCAGAGCCGCCCCGATGGGTGTAGCCAAGACTGTCCATGATTTCTTTTGCTGCCATATGATGTAAGCGCCTATCGTTCCGATGAGCGAGGCAAACGAGAAGCAAATGGCAAACAGCGTCATTAGCGAAAGAAATTTGTCGGTGAGGAATAGCCCAACCGCAAAGAAGACCATGACGATGCCGAAGACAATTTTCCCCGCTCTGGTAAACTTTGTCATGGCATCCGGCTGCTTTGCAGCCTGTCGCAGTTGTTCGATGAAATCTAATGGAAAGAAGGCGAGCGCAGGTATGGCAAAGCAAAGCACGAGGCCCACCGGGTAGACGAAATTGGTTAGGTCCATCACGCCGATGAAGTGATAGCCGATGAGGGTAAAGTACCCCATGTTGAAGACTGACACGACCGCCACGGCACAAAGCGTGATGAAGGGCCAGTACTTCGTAACATTGTCTAGCATCGGATCGATCTCCCTTAAAATTCCGGCAACCCGATGCCTTTCGCTACCACTACGGTGACAGTGCACAAAATGGTATCAATTGTGTTGGCTTAGAAAAATGCACTGTCACCGTAGTGCAGGGTATTCACATTGTTGGACGCGATGTTGGCCGTTTTGTTGGCTGGCCTTGCAACCGTCAATGACGGCCTGTTCATCTAGATGGATAGTCCGTTGGACGCTTAAATTCCTGCATTGCCACCCGACCCGTCACGATCTTGGATCGTCGGCCTAAGGCCGCCTGGAGCCTCTTCAGGCCCCTTTGAACAAATTCCTCGATTGTCTTGAGCCATGCGCTTGATCCGATCGTGTCGTAGTAGGTTTGGTCATTCGGAACACGGAAATTCATTGCGTCGAATTGGTATCGCAGGTCGACCGGAGCGATATTGCATTTGGCTATCGCCGTTGCCCGCCCCTCATTCAGCTCAATCCCTCTTAAGGCGGCCTTTTGTAGCCGATCGATGTCGTGAGAGTATCGACGAATGCTATCGACGAGAGGCTTGCCCGCTAACGTATATGGAGATCGCAAACAAAGGGTGGCCTTCAGCAGAGCTTCCAGCGCCATCCTCAGATCAACATAAGCCTTGGCCCGTCTGCTCTTGATTCCTTGATAATCGACTTCCTGCGAATAAAAGGTAACGCGATAGCGATGCAGGAAATCGACTGCGTCATCGGCGTAATTGCCCGCCAGTTCGAGACGCATCGGGAACGTGCGCTTCTCGGGGAAGCTCTTCATCATCAGGGCGGCGTCCCTGGGACGGCTGATCTCATTGCGCAACGGATCCAGGTTCTCCGGCTCTCCTGGCCTCCGCTTGTCGCGGAGAGAAATGTCAAATCCCTTCCTCAGGCAAAACAGAGCAAAAGAGCGCGCGACATCGGGGCCCGTAAAATGAAACTGCAACTCGCCAGATTGGACCTCGCACCAGCGGTCGCTGGCGCCGGCATAGTGCCTTGCCACACCGTAGAGCCTTCGGAACGCGGCGGTGTCAGTTTTTGCGGTCACGAGCCAAGGACACTGTCTCGGCTCGGCCTTCGAAACGGCCGGCGCAACCGACGAACCCACAAACGCCCTCTTCGTCTTTTTCGCCTTTTTCCTTTTGCGGCTCATGGTCCTGCCTGGCGCCCCATTGCCGTTCCCACGCGCTCGGTTGGCGGAGGGGATGGTAGTTGGAACGCCTGCGGCTTCGGTTGAGCCTTCGCGACTAGATGTGTTGGGCGGCCCCGCATTCGCATTCCACTCTTGCCGTTCCATCCTTCGCGTAGGCCAATTCAACATAATAGGCTCGATCTCCGCACTCGTTGCATTCGACCGAGCCTAGTTCAGTATAGCAGGCTTCGCAAACTGTCGACGTGACGGCTCGCACGCCACATGCAGGGCAGGTGGGCAGCCATTGGGAGCCATACTTCTCACCAAGAAACAACGCGACGAAGTCGTTGTACTCCTGATGCTTAGTATAACGAATTGCAGCAACTACATCGCTTTCAACGGGCCAACTTTGCCATGGCACCATATCTGCCGCAGTCTCGCCTCTGAAACGTTCGATATATTTAAGCATTCCAACCATGCACATCGCCGCGACGGACACGTCCATAGCATCGTCCGCGATGCGATGCATAAGTTGATGACGTATCTCCGAGACTTTGCCCATCAGGACAAGCAGCTGACGCTCAGCTGGAC
Organism: Bradyrhizobium sp. 62B; assembly: GCF_030272265.2. NCBI lineage: Bacteria > Pseudomonadati > Pseudomonadota > Alphaproteobacteria > Hyphomicrobiales > Nitrobacteraceae > Bradyrhizobium > Bradyrhizobium sp. 62B. The sequence goes on from NZ_CP092841.2 coordinate 1,186,644, forward strand.
TTAAACCCGCATCAAGCTGCGGGCTCCGTAACTCGCTCAGAGTTTGGCTAAGTGAGGGAAACCATCTTGGTGTCCGGTTCAACAGCCGATTGCCTGGTTCAAGTGCAATAAGCCGCATGTTGCAGATGCACTCGGCAGCGTGGTTGACGCTGAGCACTATCCACTTATCGTGATGACTGCGATTAGTACGTGTTTGCCCGCGCTCAAAGAAATGATCGAGTGCATGTATAATGGAGTCTCGGGCGTTGACCCAAAGACCTTCTGAAATCGCTTCCATCTCGTACAGCCGGCTCACGCTGCTACCGTACTCCTCTGGAGCTTCTCTTTTAACTTGATCTAATGTCCTGCCGCGAGTCCTGCTACGGCAAGTCAATTACTTGATGCAGATTAGTGACGCGGTAGCCGGCGGGCCGGCCGCCGGAAAGCTGGACGTTCACGTCAACGATGAAGCCCTTTTTGTAGACGTTGTCGTCTGCTTCTCGGACCTCGTGCTTGATCCGCTGTTCGGCCAGCTCCGATGCATAGATCAGTGGCAGATCGCGTGGCGAAATATCCTCGATTGCGACACGCTCGCCGGTTCGCTTACCCATCGCGGTGTCTTTGACGTTGGATTGCTTGAACGTCATCAGCACGCGCTGATGATCTGCGGTCGTTAAAGACGATTCGAGTTGCAGTTTCTGGTCTTCGATCTGTCGCTGCGCCTCTCTCGCCTGCGAAGTGTCGAACGACAAAGCAGCTCGGACCTTTTTCTTGCCGTCCTCGAAGACGACGGCCTTCAATGTCGCGTGCCCGTTTGGATCGTTGGCAATGGCGACGACCGATCCCATGAAGTCCTTAAGGTCGGAGCGGGTAGCCTCAGATTCCTTCGTGCCGCCGAGATATTTGCCGAGCACGGCGCCGTAGTTGCGCACGAATTTCTCGACGATCTGAATTTGCTCGATCACGTTGACGACCGCGCTCAATCCCTGCACCGCCCAGGGGAGCAGATCGGCCTCGATGGAGCCAGCGCGGACCTCGCGCACGTAGATCTTGGCGTCGCCCGCCAGTTCGGGATAGTCGGACCGCACAAACTTTTCGTACTGGCTCGCGATGGAGGAAAAAGCAGAGACAAAATCACCTAATTCAATCGGCAGCTTGGTTTCAATGTTCAGAACGATGTGGGGTAACGCATCCGGTTTGCGCCGCACCATGAAGTCGATTTCCCCTTAAGGAATGCCCGATCGCGTTATACCCGCAACACGTGTGAAAGGCTATCATCTATGATCGTCTCAGAGTGCGCAGTATGCGCCACAAAACGCGCAAGCTTCGTTTCGGGAAGCTCGTTCGAAGCAAGCCCTGATTTAGCGTTTCGTGCCACCTCCACGATGGGGAGAGGGGCAAAAGCGGAGCGGCCGCGGAAGATGGGGTTGAATGGCCCCCCCTTGAGCCCCACCCCGATTCGTGCGACCTCCGGCCCCCAGCAAAACCCCTCATTCTGAGCCCTCGATGCACATTCTCCTCCTCGGTTCCGGCGGTCGCGAACATGCCCTGGCATGGAAGATCGCAGCCTCCCCCCTGGTGACCAAATTCTGGTGCGCGCCCGGCAATGCCGGGATCGCGAAGGAGGCGGAATGCGTGGCGCTCGACGTCGCCGACCATGGCGCGGTGATCGATTTCTGCAAGGCGAACAAGGTCGAGCTCGTCGTGGTCGGGCCGGAGACGCCGCTGGCGGCCGGCATCGTCGATGATCTCACCGCGGCCGGCATCAAGGCGTTCGGGCCGAGCAAGGCGGCCGCGCAGCTCGAAAGCTCCAAGGGCTTCACCAAGGCGGTGTGCACCGAGTTCGGCATTCCCACGGGTGCCTACAAGCGCTTCACCAACGCCAAGGACGCGCGCGACTACGTCACCAGCCAGGGCGCGCCGATCGTGGTGAAGGCCGACGGGCTTGCCGCGGGCAAGGGCGTCGTCGTCGCCAAGACCGTGCGCGAGGCCGAGGACGCCATCGCCATGATGTTCGAGGGCGCCTTTGGCGAGGCCGGCGCGGAGGTCGTGATCGAGGAGTTTCTGCCCGGCCGCGAGATCAGCTTCTTCGCGCTGTGCGACGGCGAGACCGCGATCCCGCTGGCGTCCGCGCAGGACCACAAGCGCGTGTTCGACCACGATGTCGGCCCGAACACCGGCGGCATGGGCGCCTATTCGCCGACGCCGCTGGTGACGCCTGCCATCCACGACGCGATCATGGCGAAGATCATCCTGCCGACGGTCGCCGGCATGAAGCAGCGCGGCACGCCGTTCCGCGGCATCCTCTATGCCGGGATCATGCTGACGACGCAGGGCCCAAAACTGTTCGAGTTCAACGTCCGCTTCGGCGACCCGGAGTGCCAGGTGCTGATGCTGCGCATGATGTCGGATATCGTGCCGGCGCTCCTTGCATCATGTGATGGCCAGCTGAAGAATTTCGATCTGCGCTGGCACAAGGAAGCCGCGATCACCGTGGTGATGGCGGCACAAGGCTATCCCGGCGACTACCAGAAGGGCACGCGCATCGAGGGGCTCGATGACGCAGCTGGGGTGGACAATGTCGAGATCTTCCACGCGGGGACGGTGGCCAAGGACGGTGCGATCCTCGCCAATGGCGGCCGCGTGCTCAATGTCTGTGCGCTGGGTGCGACCGTGACCGAAGCGCAAGGCCGCGCCTACCAGGCCGTCGACCGCATCCGCTGGCCGGAAGGCTTCTGCCGCCGCGACATCGGTTGGCAGGCGGTGGAGGCGGAGAAGGCCAAAGGCTGAGACGCCGCTGACAGGCCCGAGCTCGCGATCCCCTAGGGCGCGCCAAGGCCGGAATCGCGCATTGTTGTCACCGCGCCGCCACATCGACATTCCAGAATGTGCAATCGGCTGTTGGGGTTAGGTACCCCGCAGATAATACCGCTACTGTGCATGGGGTTGTTTTTCGACTTTCTTGTTTGTCGGGACGACCTCCAGGCTGACCAACCAAGGATGCAACAAGATGTCCGATCTCGCCGACCTCTATCCGGGTTTTGCCTCCGAATGGATCGATACCTCGTTCGGCCGCATCTTCGCCCGCGTCGGCGGCAGCGGCCCGCCGCTGCTGCTCCTGCACGGCTTCTCCGAGACCAACGTGATGTGGCACCAGGTGGCGCCTGAGCTCGCCGAGGCCTTCACGCTGATCATCGCCGACCTGCCGGGCTACGGCTGGTCCGACATGCCCGAGAGCGACGCGCTGCACATCCCCTACAGCAAGCGCGCGATGGCCAAGGCGATGGTGGAAGTGATGGAGCGGCTCGGCCACGTCCACTTCGCGCTCGCCGGCCACGACCGCGGTGGCCGGGTCTCCTATCGGCTCGCGCTCGATCACCCCGGCCGGCTGTCGAAGCTCGCGGTGCTCGATATCCTGCCGACCTATAATTACTGGGAGCGGATGAACCGCGCCTATGCGCTGAAGATCTATCACTGGACCTTCCTGGCGCAGCCCTATCCGCTGCCGGAGACGCTGATCTCAGGGCAGGGCGAGTTCTTCCTGCGCTTCAAGATGGCGAGCCAGACCAGGTCGAAGACGCTGGACGCGATCGACCCGCGCGCGCTCGAGCATTACCTCGCCCCGTTCCGCGATCCCGCCCGCATCCATGCGATGTGCGAGGACTACCGCGCCGGCGCCTATTTCGACTACGACCTCGACAAGGCCGATTTCGAGGCCGGCAAGAAGATCACGGTCCCGATGCTGGCGCTGTGGGGCAATGCCGGCGTGGCGCAGGCCGCCGCGACGCCGCTCGATATCTGGCGGCAATGGGCGACGAATGTGGAGGGCATGCCGGTGGAGTCCGGGCACTTCCTCACCGAGGAGAATCCGGACGTGACGGCGAGGGCGCTGCGGGAGTTCTTTGTGGGCGATTAGCGCCGCTCCCGAAAGAACTCCTTCAGCAGCCGGGCCGCCTCGCTCTCGCCGACGCCGGAATAGACGTCCGGCGCATGGTGGCAGGTCGGCGAGGCAAAGAACCGCACGCCGGATTCGACCGCGCCGCCCTTGGGGTCGGCGGCGCCGTAATAGAGCCGCCGGACCCTTGCAAACGAGATCGCGCCCGCACACATGGTGCAGGGCTCCAGCGTCACGTAGAGGTCGCAGTCGACGAGGCGCTCGCTGCCGATCTTTTTCGCGGCCTCGCGCAGCGCCACGATCTCGGCATGGGCCGTCGGGTCGTAATCGGTCAGCGTCCGGTTCGCCGCGGTGGCGATGACCTCGTCATTGCGGACCACGACGCATCCAACAGGAACTTCGCCCGCCTTTCCGGCACTTTCGGCCGTTTTGAGCGCCAAATCCATGAAAGAGGGGGCTTTCAAGCCTCGTATCATCGCCAGAAACCTGCTAGTAGCTGCGCCTTCAGCAGAAGTGCTTAACCGAAATTGCCTGAGCATGCGGCTCGGAACGAGCGCGCACAATGCTCAACGGCCACCCCCTCGAGTGAGATTATCCATGCCTCGCGACAGCGACAAAGACAACGATTCCCGCGGCCGGCGAGGCCCGCCCAAAGGCGGCCGCAGCGGCAAGGCGCGCGGCCCCGAGAAGAAGTTCGCCAAGCGCGGTTTCGAGGGCAAGAGCGCGGGAAAGAGCGAGGGCAGGGCCGACCGCGACAGCCGCCCGCCCCGTGGCGATCGCGACAGCCGTCCACCGCGCGGGGATCGCGAGAACCGTCCGTTCCGCCGCCGTGAGGAGGGCGATGCCCCGCGCCGCGATTTTTCCGACCGTCCGCGCTTCAAGCGCGACGATCGCGGCAGTGAAGCCCGCGGCGAGCGCAGCTTCAAGCCGCGCGGCGACCGTCCGTTTTCCGATCGCTCCTCGCGCGATGGCGAGAAGCGCCCCTTCAAGCCGCGTGGCGATCGTCCGTCCTATGGCCGTGACGACCGTCCGCCGCGCCGGGACCGCGACGATGCCCGTCCGGCCGGCCGCTCGAGCGACAGGAAGTTCGGCGACAAGAAGCCCTATGCGCCGCGTGGCGACCGTCCCGAGCGCCCGTTCGACGGCGAGCGGAAGTTTTCGCGCGGGGGTGATCGCGGTGGTGGTCCGCGGGATCGCGGCGAGCGCAGCGATTCCAAGCCCTGGCAGAAGCGTGACGCGGTTCCGCGCGGCGACCGGCCGCCGCGCAAGGATTTTGGCAAGGGTCCGCGCAAGGATTTCGGCGACCGTGATCGCGGCCAGGACAAGCCCTGGCAGAAGCGCGACGATCGGCAAGGCGGCGGCGATGATCGTCCGCGGTTCTCGCGTTCGCGCGACGATCGCGCGTCGGGCGATCGCCCGTTCCGCGAGCGGCCCAAATTCGACCGGCCGCGCGAGGATCGTCCAAAATTCGATCGGCCCCGACGTGAGGGCGACGGCGACCGCGGCGGGCGCGGTGGTGACCGGCCGAAATTCAATCGTCCGCGCGAGCGGTCGGAAGGCCGTTCCGATTGGCACGAGCATCCGCGCAGCGAAGGCCGTTTCGGCGATCGCCCGCGCCGCGAAAACGAGGACGAGAGCCGGATCTTCGAGAAACGTCCGGCCTTCGGCGGCCGTGGTGCCTATCGCGAGCGCGATCGTGATTTCGACCGGCGGCCGCGCCGGGACGAAGAGCCGAAGCCGAAGAAGGCCGGCGAGCGTATCGCCAAGGCGCTGGCACGCGCAGGCCTCGCGTCGCGCCGCGACGCCGAGGAAATGGTCACGCAGGGCCGCGTCACGGTCAATGGCCGCGTCATCAACTCGCCTGCGCTCGACATCACCAAGAACGATGTCGTCCTGGTCGACGGCAAGCCGTTGCCGGAGCGCGAGCGCACGCGGCTGTTTCTGTATCACAAGCCGCGCGGACTGATGACCACGCATGACGATCCCGAGGGGCGTCCGACCGTGTTCGACAATCTGCCGGAAGGCCTGCCGCGGCTGATCAGCGTCGGCCGGCTCGACTTCAACACCGAAGGCCTCCTGCTGCTCACCAATGACGGCGGTCTCGCGCGCACGCTCGAATTGCCGGATACCGGCTGGCTGCGCCGCTACCGCGTTCGCGCCCACGGCGACGTCACCCAGGCCCAGCTCGACGAGCTCAAGAACGGCATCGAGGTCGAGGGCGTCAAATACGGTCCGATCGAGGCGACGCTGGAGCGTGATCAGGGCGCCAATGTCTGGCTGGTGTTCGCGATCCGCGAAGGCAAGAACCGCGAGGTGCGCAACGTCTGCGCCCATCTCGGGCTCGAGGTGAACCGGCTGATCCGCGTCTCCTACGGACCGTTCCAGCTCGGCGAGGTGCCCGAAGGCCAGGTCGAGGAGATCCGTTCGCGCGTGCTGCGCGAGCAGCTCGGCGACAAGGTGATCGAGAAGTCGGGCGCGCAGTTCGACGTGCCCTCGAAATCCGCAAGCGTCGATGACGCACCGAGCGAGAAGAAGCCCGTCAGCAAGCGCGCCGTGATCAACGACCGCAAGGGCCGCCGCGTGCTGGTGCAGCGCACCGGCAGCGAAGAGGCGCGCGAGCGCAACGAGGAAGAGGCGAGCGGCTACGGCCCGCCGCGCCGTCCCAAGCGCGGCTATCACGGCAAGCGCGACCTGACGCCGCGGGAGGACTAGCTTGCGCGTCGTCGGCGGTCGTTTGAAGGGGCGTAATCTGGCCTCACCGTCCTCGCGCGACATCCGCCCCACGGCGGACCGGTTGCGCGAGTCCGTGTTCAACATCCTCGTGCATGCCTATGACGATCCGATCGAGGACGCGCGCGTGCTCGATCTGTTCGCCGGCACCGGCGCGCTCGGCATCGAGGCCTCGTCGCGCGGGGCGAAGTTCACGCTGTTCGTCGACAACGGCGCGGAAGCGCGGGCGCTGCTGCGCAACAACGTCGAGTCACTCGGCTTGGGTGGCGTCACAAAAGTCTATCGCCGCGACGCGACCGATCTCGGGCCTGCGCATCCCGTCGAGCCGTTCTCGCTGGTGTTTCTCGATCCGCCCTATGGCAAGGGCTTTGCGGAGAAGGCGCTGGCATCCTTGCGCGATGGCGGCTGGCTGACACCGGGCGCGCTGCTGGTGGTGGAAGAGGCCAAGGCCGCGCAGTTCGCGACACCGGACGGCTTTGAGGAGCTGGAGCGGCGGGCGTATGACGACACCGAGTTCGTGTTTTTGCGTAGAGCGGATTAGCGAAGCGTAATCCGCCATCGTCCCAGAGATGCAGAAGAGGCGGGTTACGCTACGCTAACCCGCCCTACGGCACCGTCACTGCGGCACCGTCACCTCCGCCCGAACAGCTTCTCCACATCGCTCAGCTTCAGCTCAACGTAAGTCGGCCGACCGTGATTGCACTGGCCGGAGTTCGGCGTGTCCTCCATCTCGCGGAGCAGGGCGTTCATCTCCTCCGGACGCAGCCTTCGGCCGGCGCGCACCGAGCCGTGGCAGGCCATGGTCGCCGCGACGTGCATCAGGCGGCGTTCGAGAGGAAGCGCCTCGTCCCATTCGGCCATGTGCTCGGAGAGATCGCGCAGCAATCCGCCCGCGTTGGTCTTGCCAAGCAGCGAGGGCGTCTCGCGCACCGCGACAGCGCCGGGGCCAAAGGATTCGATGGCGAGGCCGAACGAGGCGAGCTCCTCGCTGCGCTCCAGGAGGCGCTCGACCGTCGCCTCGTCCATCTCGACGATCTCGGGGATCAAGAGGATCTGCCGCTGCACGCCGTTCGCGGCCAGCGACGCCTTCAGCCGCTCATAGACAATGCGCTCATGCGCGGCATGCTGGTCGACGATGATCAGGCCGTCGCGGGTCTGCGAGACGATATAGGTCTCGTGGATCTGCGTGCGCGCCGCGCCGAGCGGGCGGTCGACGAGGTCGCTCGCCGGCTGCGTCTCGATCCGCACGTCCGCGCTGGGCGCCCCGACGTCGAAGGCGGCCTGTGCCCGCTCGGCAAAGGCGGGCGCGGCGGCGCCTTCGAATGACGGCATCGGTGCCACCGGAGCGGAGGGCGAGGCGCGCCAGTCCCAGCTCGCCGGGCGCTGTGGCGTGAAGGCGGGCCGGAACGAAGACAACGCGCTCTCGCCGCTGTTGGCGGCGGTGCGACGTCCCTCGCGCGCGAGACCTTCCTTCAGCCCGTGCACGATCAGTGCGCGGACGAGTCCGGCATTGCGGAAGCGCACCTCGGTCTTGGCCGGATGCACGTTGGCATCGACCTCGCGCGGGTCGAGCGTGACGAACAGCGCCAGCACCGGATGGCGGTCGCGCGGCAGATAGTCGGCATAGGCCCCGCGCACTGCCCCTAAGATCAGCTTGTCGCGCACGGGGCGGCCGTTGACGAAGAGATATTGCCCGAGCGCATTGGCCTTGGTCAGCGCCGGTGCCGCGGCATAGCCGGCGACGACGACGCCGTCGCGCTCGGCATGGACCTCGAAGGCATGGCTGCGGAACTCCGCGCCCAGGATGTCGCCGAGCCGCGTCAGCCGTCCGGCGGCGCCGGGCAGCGCCGCGGCCCAGGTCACCGGCGCGCGCTCCTCGCCCGCCAGCGTGAAGGCGATATCGGGCCGCGCCATCGCGAGGCGCCGCACCACTTCGCGGATCGCCTCGGCCTCGGTGCGGTCGGTCTTCAGAAACTTCAGCCGCGCCGGTGTTGCATAGAAGAGGTCGCCCACCTCGACGCGGGTGCCATGGGCCAGCGCCGCCGGCATGATCTCGGATTTCTCGCCGCCCTCGACTGTCAGCGCCCAGGCGTGGGGTTCGCTCGCATGCCGCGTGGTGATGGAGAGCCGCGCGACGGAGCCGATCGAGGGCAGCGCCTCGCCGCGGAAGCCGAGCGTGCGGATCTGCAAGAGATCCTCGTCGTCGAGCTTGGAGGTCGCATGGCGCTCGACCGCGAGCGCGAGGTCTTTCGCGGTCATGCCGCCGCCGTCGTCGGTGATGCCGATTCGCCGCCGTCCGCCGCCGTCGGTGAAGACGTCGATCCGGCTCGCGCCGGCATCGATCGCGTTCTCGACCAGTTCCTTGACCACGCTCGCGGGCCGCTCGACCACCTCGCCGGCGGCGATGCGGTTGACGACCTGTTCTGGCAATTGGCGGACGGGCATGGGTTCACTCGGCGAATGTCCCAGTGTAACGCCGACCCGCAACAAATGCATGGGGAAGGTCGCGCTTCCCACACACCAGATGTGGGAAATCCAAGCCTCGGGCAGCTCCGGCGCAATCCGACGTGCGTACTCGGGCGCCGCATATAAGGAGCGCAATTCCGCGAAACCGCCGCGAAATCCCTAAACGATCAACACACCAGACGGTTTGCATCGCGGGTACGCCGTTCGCATACTTTGCGCGATGTGATGGTCCGGTCCGGAGGAGCGGCGTGGAGAATCGCCGAGCCATTCATCGCGCGAAAATCCAGGAGAAATGGATGAAGTTGGTGAAGACCTCGATGATCGCATGCGCTGTGTCGGCTCTCATTGCGACGCCCGTTCTCGCGCAGAGCGCGCCTCCGACCGCCAAGCCAGGCGGCACCGTGCAAAGCAAACCCATGCAAGGCAGCACGATGGGCAGCGGCGACGACGAGATGAATGCTCAGCCGGGCGCCGCGGGCGAGAAGACCGGCATGAAGTCGACCAAGGGCACCAAAGGTACGGTCGGCACCACGGGCAGCGCTGCGCACAAGGGAACCGCCGACGATGCGGCGACGGGTGGCGCAGCTCCATCCAAGCGTTACTGATCCCGCCGGTGAAGTGGCAAAACTCCGGCCGCCTCGCGGCCGGAGTTTTTTCGGCTGCGCCTGCTAATCGTCGAAGCTCCGGCCGCGTCCGGCCTTGACGTCGCTGCGGCGCTTCTTGCCGTCGAGCCGGCGTTGCTTGGACCCGAAAGTCGGCTTTGTCGCGCGCCGCGGCTTCGGCCGCACCATCGCCTCGCTCAGGATCTCGACCAGCCGATCGATGGCGTCCTGTCGATTGCGCTCCTGGGTGCGGAAGCGCTGGGCGTGGATCACGATCACGCCGTCCTTGGTCATGCGCTGGCCGGCGATGCGGGCGAGCCGGATCGCCGCGTCCTCCGGGATCGTCACCTTGCGCGTGTCGAAGCGCAGCTGGGCCGAGGTCGAGACCTTGTTGACGTTCTGCCCGCCCGGGCCGGAGGCGCGGACAAAGCCGATCTCGATGTCGTCCTCGTCGATGACGAGATCGCGGGATATCCGCAGCATGATGGCACCATCTGTGATGTCCGGACATATCGCGGACGTCAGATTTCGGCAATGGTGCATGCTGAAACGCAAATGGCCGGGGCGAGCCCGGCCATTGCAGTCGACGTTGGAGGTCTCAGTTCGACTTCGTCGCCGGAGCGGCCGGCTGTGCCGCGGCCTGCGGGGCGCGGCCGACGACGACGGTCAGGAGGCCCTGGCCCCAGAGGCGCTTGGCGGCGGCCTTGGCGTCGTCCAGCGTCACGGCGTCGACGATGGCGTTGCGCTTCTCGATATAGTCGATCGGCAGCTTGTCCTGCTGGTACTGCAGCAGCGCCTGCGCCAGCTTGGACGAGGTGTCGAGCGCCAGCATCTGCGAGCCCTTGAGGTAGGACTTGGCCTCGTCGAGCTCCTTCTGCGTGGGGCCTTCCTCGGCAATGCGGCGGACTTCCTTGTCGATGGCCTCGATCGTGTCGTTGGCACGGTCGGCGCGCGTGCCGGTATTGCCGATGAACAATGCCGAATGCTGCATCCAGAGTAGCGATTCGAACACGGAATAGGCGAGGCCGCGCTTCTCGCGGACCTCGCGATAGAGGCGCGAGGACAATCCACCGCCGCCGAGGATGTGGTTGACGACATAGGCGGCCATGAAGTTGGGATCGCTGCGCTTCACCCCGGGACCGCCGAAGGTGATCACGGTCTGTGGCACGTCGAGGGTCACGAAGACACGTTGCGGCGGCTTTGCGGCCTCGACGTCGGGGACCGGCGTGAGATTGGCCTTGGCGGGGAGGCTGCCGAAGGTGTGGTCGAGCAGCTTGCCGAGGGTTGCCGGATCGACGTCGCCGACGACTGCGATCTTGAGCCCATCCTTGGCAAGCACCCGGCCGACATAGTCCTTCATGTCGGCGACCGTGATGGTCGGCACGCTGTCGAGGTTGCCGTTGCTCTGCCGGCCGTAGGGATGATCGCCGAAGGCGACCTCGAGGAATTTGCGGCTCGCCAGCGAGGTCGGGTTGGTGGTCTCGCGGCGCAGGCCGGAGATGACCTGCGAGCGGATGCGCTCGACATCGGCGGTGTCGAAATGCGGCGAGGTCAGCGCGCTGCGCAAGAGGTCGAAGGCCTCGTCCTTGTTGTCACGCAGCATGCGCAGGCTGCCGCGGAAGGTGTCGCGGGTGGCGCTGAAGGAGAGCTCGATGGCGCGGCGGTCGAGCCGCTCGTGGAAGGTCTTGGAATCGAGGTCGCCGGAGCCTTCGTCGAGCAGATCGCCGACCAGATTGGCGACACCCGGCTTGTCCTTGGGATCCTGCGCCGAGCCGCCGGCAAAGGAATATTCCATGGCGATCAGCGGCACGGTCGCGTCCTGCACGAACCAGGCTTCGATGCCGCCCGGCGAGGTCAGGTGCTGGATCTTGGCAGCGGCCAGCGACGGCGTCACCGCGGCAAGCGCGAGTGCCGCGCCGGTGGCGAGAGAGAATGCAATGCGTCGAAGGAAGGGATAGGTCACGAACGCTTCTCCTCGCGCTTGGTCGTCGCGGTGTCCTTGATCAGATAGCCCGTGACCGAGCGCTTCTTCTCGAGCCATTTCTGCGCGACGGCACGGACTTGCTCGGCGGTGACCGCGCGGATGCGGTCGGGCCAGCTCCTGATGTCCTCGATCGACAGGCCCGTGGTCAGCGCGCCGCCATACCAGCGTGCCAGCACCGCCTGGTTGTCCTGGGCGTAGATCGCTTCCGCGATGAGCTGGGTCTTCACACGCTCAAGGTCCTCGGCGCGGATCGGGTTTTGCGCGACGTTGGCGATGACGCCGTCGACCGCCTGCTCGACGTCGGCGAAGCTGACGCCGGGCTTCGGCGCCGCCGAGATCGCGAACTGGGTCGGGTCGAGCGAGATGCTCGAATAGCTGGCATTGGCGGAGACCGCGAGCGGCTTGTCGACGACGAGCGCGCGGTAGAGATAGGAATTGCTGCCGCTGCCCATCAGCTGCGCCAGCACGTCGAGGGCCGCGCTCTCACCGGCCGCGGCCGTGGTCGCCGAGGGCACGAGATAATAGCGGCGCATGCTCGGCTGCTCGACGCGCGGGTCGGCCAGCGTGACGGTGCGCGGCGCAGCGGGCTCCGGCTCCTGCGGGCGGACACGCCGCGCCGGGATCGCAGGCTGCGCCGGGATCGAGCCGAAATTGCGCTCGACCAGCGGGCGGATGTCGGCGGCCTCGACGTCGCCGGCGATCACCAGGATCGCGTTGTTCGGCGCATAGAAACGGCGGTAGAAAGCAAGCGCGTCCTCGCGATCGAGCTTCTCGATCTCCTGATGCCAGCCGATCACCGGACGGCCGTAGGGATGATTGAGATAGAGCGCGGCCATGATCTGCTCGTTCAGCCGCGCGTCCGGATTGTTGGCGACGCGCATGTTGTATTCTTCGAGCACCACGTCGCGCTCGGGCAGCACGTTCTCGTCCTTGAGGATCAGGCCGGTCATACGGTCGGCCTCGAACTCCATCATGGTCGGCAGCTGCTCTTTCGGCACACGCTGGTAGTAATTGGTGTAGTCGACCGAGGTCGAAGCGTTCTCGTTGCCGCCGACGCGGAGCACGGTCTGGGAGAATTCGCCGACGGGATGCTTCGAGGTGCCCTTGAACATCAAATGCTCGAGGAAGTGCGCGAGCCCGGACTTGCCCGGCGTCTCGTCGGCCGAGCCGACCTTGTACCAGATCATCTCAGTGACGACGGGGGTGCGGTGATCGGGAATCACCACGACCTGCATGCCGTTGGGAAGCGTGAAGCTGGCGGGCGGGGTGGATGTGACCGTGGTCTGGGCGAGGGCCGCGCCCGCTGTCAGGACACTGGTCGAAAGCAGCGCGGCAAGGAGGCAGGCAGCCGATCGGTTTGCGGACATCATGATCCCTAGTGAAAGGCCGAGTCCGGATGTCCGGCTCGAAAGGCACGGCATGGTACACCGTGCGGCTGAGGCTTCGCGTCACGAAGCAGAGAACTCAACGCGGTGGCAAGTTACTGATAGGCAATTTATGGACTGCGGCCGGCGTGCATGACACGCCGGCTCCGGGGCCGCTTCTATGAGACAGGAACGCTATTGTTCCTTGTCCTTGCCCGACATGATGTCGAAATAGGTCCGCCGTGTCTTGTCCGGTCCGGCGCCATAGGCATAGTTCGGCGAAGGCGTCTGATAGCCCGCGGGCGGCTCGACCAGCGACTGGCGCGGCGGTTCGCTGGTGAATTTCTTCTCTTCGGTGGCGTTGCCGCCCTTCATCATATTCCACAGGCCGCCGGAGAAGCCGAGCTCGGCGGGGCTGAGCGACGGATTGCCGTTGGTGCCCGGCTGGATCGGATCATTGCTGGTCCGGGGGGCGGCGGCGACCTGGCCGGCCTTCATCTCGGCGGGCGTCAGCTGTCGGGCGGCCTGCCAGTTCTCGGTTTCCTTGGTCGCCTTCCTGCGCGCGGCGATGGCTTCCTTGCGGCGCTTTTCCTCGGGATCCTTGGGCCAGTTCGGCGCAGCCTTGGCTTCGGTCGCAGGCGGCGGCAGATCGAGCTTGGGCGGCACGACCAGCGGCGAGCGCTCGCGGTATTCGATGCCCTTCTTCTCCATGCTCTTGGCGCCGATGCCGGACATCAGATTGTCGATGATCTTCTCTTCGAAGGTCATGCCGTCATCTTCATCGTCGTCGTCACCGGCGCGGGCCGCACCAGCCGACATGACGACGAGACCGACGCCGAGTACGGCAGCGGACAATTTCAACGCCTGCCAGAACCCCGATTGGGGGTCTCGAACCATCGAACCGCTGGTCTTCGAGCTGCGCATTACTGTACCTGTTCCATATTGTGGCAGATTGCCGCTCAAACGCGGCCGACCCCTCGCAAAAGCCGGGTTCCACCTGCCGGTCCGTATCGGCCGGGATCAGGGCGCTTTTGCGGCGGGTACCCCCAGGAAGGAATCATACAATAGCCCCGCCACCCCAGCAACGATCGCCACGTCCGCGAGGTTAAACACATACCAATTATAGGTATTTCCGCCGATCTCGATGTGGAACAGCGCGAAATCGACCACTGCGCCATAGGCCAGGCGGTCGATGCCGTTGCCGATGGCGCCGCCGATGATCAGCCCCAGGGCGACGGTCGCAAGCCGGGTTTGCGAACGGGCCATCCAGATCGCCAGGGCGACCACGGCGATGACCTTGACGGCCATCAGCGCGAGCTGCGCGGCCTGGCCGTCGTTCTGCAGCCAGCCGAAGCTGATGCCGATATTCCAGGCCAGCACCAAATCGAAGAACGGCGTCACCTTCACGACCCCGCGGCGGGCGAGGTCGAACCCGTTCAGCAGCCAGAGCTTCGAGGCCTGGTCGGCCACGAGGGTCGCCAATGCCGCGAGGATGCCGGCGCCGAGCGGGGACATGGCCGGAATCAGACCGCTACCCCCAACGCCTTCCATTCGCGCAACGCCTTGGCATCGCGCGGGGTGACGTCGGGATATTCAGCGTCTTCGCCCACCATCGGGGAGATCTTCCAGGAGCGGGCGCATTTGGTGCCGACCGCCTTCTCCACCACGACCGCGACACCGGGCACGGCGTCGAGACGGAACGCCGAAGCCGGCGCCTCGCCCTCGCGCACCTCGTAATTCGAGGTGATGCAGACTTCAGCCAGATCGATGTCGAACAGCGTCGCCAGCATCGCGCGGTCCGCGACATAGATCACGGGCGATGCCTCCAGCGACGAGCCGATGTTCTTGGCGGCGCGTTCGAGCTCGAGCGCGCCGGTGACGACGCGGCGGACGTTGCGGATCGTCTCCCACTTCGCGGCGAGCTTGTCGTCGCGGAAGCCTTCGAGATCCGTCGGGAACAGCGTCAGGTGCACCGACGGTTCGGCGCCGGGGCGGTACATGCGCCAGGCTTCCTCCGCGGTGAAGCTCAGGACCGGCGCCAGCCATTTCAGGATCGAGGTGCACAACAGGTCGATCGTGGTCAGCGCCGCCTTGCGCGTCAGCGAGGACGGCGGATCGCAATACAGCGTGTCCTTGCGGATGTCGAAATAGAACGCGGAGAGCTCGCTGTTGAGGAAGGCGGAGAGGGTCGCGACCACGGTCTTGTAGTCGAACTCCCGATAGGCCTTGTCGACGGCGGCCGCGCGCATCGCCAGCTCGTGCAGCATCAGCCGCTCGAGCTCGGGCATGTCGGCGGGCGCGACGGCCTCAGCCGGCTTGTAATGATGCAGCGTACCGAGCATCCAGCGCACGGTGTTGCGCAGCTTGCGGTAGGTCTCGACCGTGTTCTTCAGGATCTCGGGGCCGATGCGCTGGTCGTCGGTGTAGTCGCAGGACGCGACCCAGAGCCGGAGGATGTCGGCGCCGGATTCCTTAATGACCGCCTGCGGCTCGATGGTGTTGCCGAGCGACTTCGACATCTTGCGGCCGTCCTCGGCCTGGGTGAAGCCGTGGGTCAGCACGATGTCGTAGGGTGCGCGGCCGCGCGTGCCGCAGCTTTCCAGCAGCGAGGAGTGGAACCAGCCGCGATGCTGGTCCGAGCCTTCCAGGTACATCACCGTGTCGGTGCCGCCGTCGACCTTGCGCTTGATGCCGGCGAGCCCGGGAAACTGCACGGGGTCTTCGAGCACGAAGGCGTGGGTCGAGCCGGAATCGAACCAGACGTCGAGAATGTCGTCGACCTTCTGCCAATCCTCGCTCGCGCGGGATCCCAGGAAGCGCTCGCGCGCCCCCGTCGCGTACCAGGCGTCGGCGCCTTCCTTCTCGAAGGTTTCGCCGATGCGGGCGTTGACCGCCTCGTCCTGCAGGATCTCGGCGGAGCCGTCGCCCTTCTCGCGCACGAACGCGGCGATCGGCACGCCCCAGGCGCGCTGGCGCGAGATCACCCAATCGGGCCGCGCCTCGATCATGCCGTTGATGCGGTTCTCGCCCGACGGCGGCACCCATTGCGTCACCGAGATCGCGTGTAGCGCGCGGGCGCGCAGCGTGTCGCCGCTCTTGGCCTTGCCGCTCTGCGCCACGTCCTTGTCCATGGCGATGAACCATTGCGGCGTGTTGCGGAAGATCACCGGCTTCTTGGAGCGCCAGGAGTGCGGGTATTGATGCTTGAGCCGGCCGCGGGCAAGCAGCATGCCGCGTTCGACGAGCGCCTTGATCACGGCCTCGTTGGCATCGCCCTTCTCGCCCTTGTCGTTGATGACACGCTTGCCGGCGAAGCCCGGCGCGTGATCGGTGTAGGCGCCATTCTCGTCGACGGTGTAGGGGATCGCCGTGTTGATGCCGCGCGCATCGAGGTCGCGCGCCTGCGCCATCCAGGCATCGAAGTCCTCGCGGCCATGGCCGGGCGCGGTGTGCACGAAGCCGGTACCGGTGTCGTCGGTGACGTGGTCGCCGGGCAGCAGCGGCACGATGAAGTCGTAGCCGCCGGCAAGCCCCTTGAGCGGATGGGCGCATTCGATCGCGTCCATGGTGTCGCCGGGGACGTCGCGGACCTTCTCGTAAGCAGTCACGCGCGCCTGCTTGAAGACCTCTTCGGCCAGTGCGTCGGCGAGGATCAGGAGATCGCCGGTCTTGGTCCAATTGTCGGCGGGCGCGTCCGTCACCTTGTACAGGCCGTAGGCGATCTTCGGCGAGAACGAGATGGCGCGGTTGCCGGGCAGCGTCCAGGGCGTGGTGGTCCAGATCACGACGCTTGCGGCGGCGAGTGCACCGTGCGCGGGGGAGGTGACCGGGAATTTCACCCACACCGTATCGGAGGTGTAGTCCTCGTACTCGACCTCGGCTTCGGCCAGCGCGGTCTTCTCGACCACGCTCCACATCACCGGCTTGGAGCCGCGATAGAGCGTGCCGTTGGCGGCGAACTTCATCAGCTCGCGCGCGATCTGGGCCTCGGCCGGGAAGCTCATGGTGGCGTAGGGATGGTCCCAGTCGCCGATGACGCCGAGGCGCTTGAATTCCTCGCGTTGCACGCCGAGCCAATGCGTGGCGTAGGCGCGGCACTCCCGGCGGAAATCGATCATCGCGGCACTGTCGCGGAAGTCGGGCTTCTGCTTGCCCTTCTTGCGATAGTGCTCCTCCTCGACCTTCCACTCGATCGGCAGGCCGTGGCAGTCCCAGCCGGGCACGTAGTTGGAGTCGAAGCCGAGCATCTGCTGGCTCTTGGTGACGAGATCCTTGAGGATCTTGTTCAGCGCCGTGCCGATATGGATGTTGCCGTTGGCATAGGGCGGGCCGTCGTGCAGCACGAATTTGGCGCGGCCCTTCGCGGTTTCGCGCAGCTTCTCGTAGAGGCCGATCTCGTACCAGCGCTTGAGGATCTCCGGCTCGCGCTGCGGCAGGCCGGCGCGCATCGGGAATTCGGTCTGCGGCAGGAACAGGGTCTTCGAATAGTCTTTGGTGTCGGACTTTTGCGGCTTTTCGGACATGGGGCTGACTGGCTCGGAATGGCGCGGGAACGGATGGCGATGCGGAATCGCGGGGGTGAAACGACCAAAATCCCGGTCTTGCGCCGAGCCTTTGGGCTCAGGCGGAAGCCGGGCCGCTAATCCCTATGATGCGCCGCGCAAACATGGGCTCTCCATAGCAGGGGGCCAAAGGAAGCGCAAAGGTTCGGGAAAGGCCGGGATCAGCCCTCAATCGAGGGCGCCGAGCCGCGGAAACGCGTCCGGAGCGGCGGCCAGGATGGCGCGGGCGCGGGCGGAATCGTCGTCCATCTGCCGGATCAGGGCCTCGATACCCTCGAATTTCAGCTCCTCGCGGATGAAGCCGATGAAGGCGCAGTCCAGCACCTGCCCGTAGAGGTCGCCCTTGAAGTCGAACAGGAAGATTTCCAGCAGCGGGGCACCGTTGTCGAAGGTCGGGCGGCGGCCGAAGCTGGCGACCCCGTCGAGCCGCTCGGTGCCGCGGCCGACCCGCACCGCATAGATGCCGTGCTTCAGCCCGCAATTGGCGTCCAGGCGGATATTGGCGGTGGGGTAGCCGAGATCGCGGCCGCGCTTCTCGCCGTGGATCACCTCGCCGGTGATGAACCAGGGCGCGCTCAGCATGGTGGTGGCCTCGTCGAGCTGGCCTTCGGCGAGGGCGATCCGGATCGCGCTGGAGGACACCGGCCGCTCGTCGATGTCGACATGCGGCTGCACGTCGACCTCGATGCCGAGCCGGGGCGCCTCGTTGACCAGCAGGCTGGGCGAACCGACGCGTCCCTTGCCGAAATGGAAGTCGTAGCCGACCGCGATCCCGCTGACGCCGAGCCGCCCGATCAGGTCATGGTGAATGAAATCTTGCGCGCTGGTCCCGGCGCGCGCCTTGTCGAAGGTCATGACCACGGCGCCGGCAAGCCCGGTGCCGGCCAGGAGCCGCAGCTTGGCCCGTTCGTCCGTCAGGCGGAACTGCGGGGTGTTGGGGCTGAAAAACCGCCTTGGATGCGGCTCGAAGGTCAGCGCCAGCGCAGGACGGCCATGCGCCCGGCCCATTTCCAGGGCGGCGGCGATCACGGCGCGGTGACCGAGATGGACCCCGTCGAAATTGCCCATGGCGACCACGGCGCCCCTCGGAATCGCGGAGTCCGGCGTGGTGTCGCGGATAACGTTAAAATGCGGGGCCATCAGGGGAATTCTCGAACCGGCGGGACCGTCCGGGACCGTGGCGCGACGGGCCCGATGAAGTCAAGCGGAAGGCGGCGGGGCGTATCGAACCCAATTTCAGTTCTTTCGGGGCGCCCCCAATTAACGCGCTGTTTAACGCCTTGGTGCTAGTCCTTGCATCTGGAACAGGCGGGCCCCGGCCCGGCAGGTCCGATCGTAATATTCCTGGGTATGCGTTGGGGGAGTCGAGATGGCGGTTGATTTGTCGATGCCGGTTCTGGTGGTGGATGACTACAGCACCATGATCCGTATCATCCGGAATCTGCTGAAGCAGCTTGGCTTCGAGAACATCGACGATGCCAGCGACGGTTCGGCAGCGCTGAACAAGATGCGCGGCAAGAAGTACGGGCTCGTGATCTCCGATTGGAACATGGAGCCGATGACGGGTTACGACCTGTTGCGCGAAGTGCGCGCGGATCCGAATCTCGCCACCACGCCCTTCATCATGATCACGGCCGAATCCAAGACCGAGAACGTGATCGCGGCCAAGAAGGCCGGCGTGAACAACTACATCGTCAAGCCGTTCAATGCGGCGACGCTGAAGACCAAGATCGAGGCGGTCTTCCCGGACATGGCGAGCGCGTAAGGCGCTTCGAAGCCATCAGGTGATTCGGAAAAGCCCGGGCTGGTCCCGGGCTTTTTGCGTTGGGATCGTCATACCGGAGCGGTGCGCGAGCACCGAGCTATGGTGCGCAATTGCGCACCTGAGAATCCCGAGATCCCCCGATGCGCAATTGCGTATCTGAGGTCTGGTCCTTCGGACCATCCCGGGATGACGGCTAGATCGTCACCACTTCAATTCGCGCATCAAGGCCTTAGGCGGGTGGCCGAACAATTCCATCACCGATGCCGGGTCGAGCTGGTCGAGGCCCTCGAACTCCTCGGCATGGATGCCGCGGGTCACGAACAGGCAGTCGATGCCGAACTCGCGCGCGCCGGTTAAGTCGGTGCGGACGGAATCGCCGATCGCCAGCACCTTTTTCCGGTCGATCGGGTGGCCCTGGCGTTCGCCGGCGAGCGCCATGGCGCGCTCGTAGATCGGCCGGTGCGGCTTGCCGTAGAAGATCACCTCGCCGCCGAGCTCCCGGTAGAGCTCCGCGATGGCGCCGGCGCAGTAGATCAGCCGGTCGCCGCGTTCCACCACGATGTCGGGGTTGGCGCAGACCAGCGTCAGCTTGCGCTCGCGGGCCTTCAGCATCATGCCGCGATAGTCTTCCGCCGTCTCGGTCTCGTCGTCATAGAGGCCGGTGCAGACGATGTAATCGGCTTCCTCCAGCGGAGCGGTCTTTGCATCGAGGCCGCGATAGATCGAGTTGTCGCGCTCGGGCCCGAGCCAGAACATCTTGCGGCCGGGATGCTCGGCGACATAGAGCCGCGTCAGGTCGCCCGAAGACACGATGGCGTCGTAGGTCTCGTCGGCGACGCCGAGCTTGCGCAATTGCCGCTGCACGCTGTCGGCCGGCCGCGGTGCGTTGGTGATCAGGATCACCGTACCGCCGCGGCTGCGATAAGTGTGCAAGGCTTCGCAGGCTTCGGGGAAGGATTCGAGGCCGTTATGGACGACGCCCCAGATGTCGCTCAGCACGACGTCGACGCCGCCCACGAGCTCACGCAGGCTTTCGGCGAAATGCAGCGTGGTCATGATGCGCGGGGCCGATCAGATGCGGCGCGCAAGCGCGGCGTTGCCGGTGATGCGTTGGGCCGCAGAAGCGGCTGACGTCGTGCCAGATTGCGTGCCTTGGCTGGGGGAAGCGGAGCCATTGGATCCCTGAATGTCCTGGTTCGGCGAGGCCCCGCCGGTAGCAGATGCCCCCTCCGGCCGCAATGGCCGGGGCGGCGCGAACAGGAAGCCCTGGCCGAACCGCACGTCGTAATCGAGCAGGTCCACGACCGCGCGCTCGCCTTCGATCCTTTCGGCGATCAGGTCGATGCCGAAGCGGCCGAGCAGGTCGGAGAGGTCGGATGGATGGATGTCCGAGGCCGAAGCCTGCCTGGGGTCGAGCAGCAGCGTCGCCGGCACCTTGATGAACCGCACCCCGCGATCGGCCAGCTCGCGCGGCTCGATCCTGAGATCCGTGACGTGGTCGATCGAGAAGCGGAAGCCGCGCTGGGCCAGCGCCGCGAGATTCTCGGTCTCGGCCGGGCCGAGATTGCGGAACGTCGATTGCTTGAACTCCAGCACCAGCGAGGGCGCCAGCGCCCGGTTGGCTTCGAGGAAGTCGAGGCATTGTGCGAAGGTGGTGGAATTGCCGAGCGTGGACGCGGCGACGTTGCAGAACACGCCGACCTCCTTGTTGCGCACCATCAGGCGCCGCAGCACCTGCACACAGCGCAGCATCACCATGTTGTCGATGCGCCCGATCAGCCCGGAGGCCTCCGCGATGCTGATGAACTCCTCGGCTGCGATCAGCTGGTCGCGTTCGTCGCGCAGGCGCGTCACCGCCTCGTAGAACCGCACCTTGCGCTGCGGCAACGTCACCATCGGCTGCAGGAAGATGTCGATGCGGTTCTCGTCGATGGCGTTGCGCAGCGTCGCCAGCAATTGAGTCTGGTTGCGCCCACCTGCCGTCTGAACCGGGCTGGAGCTCGGGGGCTGGACCGCCGGCGCCGGCCGCGGCTGCGCCAGCGCAGGCGGCGGAGCTGCGGGAAGCGGGGGAGGAGCGGCTGGCTGCTCCTCGAACGGCGCAACCAGGTCGATCGGCGCCTCCGGCTCGGACTTGAACTCGGATCTGGCGACCGGGGCGGGCGCCGGCGCGCTGCCGGCCAGCATGTCCTCATGGGCCGACACGGTGGTGGCGAGCTGTCTGACCAACCCGCCGAGCTCGTTGATCTCGCCGACCACCGACTGGATGCGGTCGGAGTTGGTCGAATTGGACGAGGCGATGCGGCCCTCGATCGCGGCGAGCCGCCGGCCGAACTCGGCCACCTGGCGGGCGAGGTCGGCCGTGCCGCGCGACAGGTCGGCGATCTGGCCGCCGACGTCGCTGCGGTCACGCAGCCGCATCGACACCGCATTGTAGAGGATCAGGAAGGTCAGCGCGGTCAGCGCCACGATCGCGGATTCGGTTCCGCTGATGCCGGCGACGGCGTAGAGGACAAGCCCGAGCGAGGCCGCGACCAGAACCATGCAGATGGCGATGAAGATCGTCGAAATGCGAATCATGCCGCGCGTTACGCCTTTAAGAGCTGTCTGCCTTACCCGGGAAAACACGGGTCGCCGTGCGATCCCGTCACGCCTCGTGCTTCCCCAAGCCGCGCAACCTTAACATCATTGTTGATTCGAGGGGATAGCGCCTCGGGCCTGCAAGTTCAGGCCCGTCGGGGAGTCAAGACGGCGCGGCGGCGCCGACGGTGTCGGCCGAGACGGCGTCGCGGCTGCCGAGCGGCTTGGCTGGCCCCTCGGTCGTGTCTTTCAGCGTCTGCCGCTCGATCTCCGAATTGAGCTCGGCGCCGAACATGATGACGATCGCCGACATCCACATCCACGTCATCAGGCCGATCGCTGCGCCGAGCGAGCCGTAGGTCGCATTGTAATTGGCGAATTCCGAGAGATACCAGGACAGCAGCGCCGAACCGGCGATCCAGAGGATCGCCGCGGCCACGGCGCCGAGGCTCAGCCATTGCCAGCGCGGCGCATCGCGGCTCGGCGCGAAGCGGTAAAGGATCGCGAGCGCCACGAGCAGGATGAGGAACATCAGCGGCCATCGTGCCAGCGCCACGATCAGCTTGCTTTCGGGCGCCATGCCGAGATGATTGAGCGCCAGCGGGAAGGCGACGACAACTCCGACCATCAGCAGCAGCGCCACGATGCCGCCGACCGTAAAGGCGAGCGACACCATGTTGAGCTTGATGAAGCCGCGCTTCTCGCGCTCCTCATAGGCGACATTGAGGGCATCGAAGATCGCCTTGACGCCGGCATTGGCGCTCCAGATCGCCAGCAGGAGGCCGAACAGGAAGGTGACACCGAGCGTCGTGTTGCCATGCGACACCACGCGGGCCACCTGGTCCTCGACAATCTGGAACGAGCCTTCGGGCAGCATCGTCGCAAGCGTGTGCAGATTGGCGCTGATCGTCGCGGGATCGGCGAACAGGCCGTAGGAGGAAACCAGCGCCGTCACCGCCGGAAAGATCGCGAGCAGCCCGAAGAAGACGACACCGCCTGCAGTCGCAAGCAGGCGATCCTCGTCGACGCGCTGATAGGTTCGCCAGAAGATGTCCTTCCAGCCGGCCCAGGGGATTGCGAACGGGCTCTTCGCATGGCGGCCGCGGCCGGGCTGCACGGCGGCGCGCGCCGGGTGCGTCTCTGGTGAGTTTGCCTCGCCCTTGCGGTGGTCCTGCGGCGGGCCGGACCGGAGCAGGTCAGAGTCCTGGAAGTAGCGCTCAGCCGTCAGCACGAAGACGGCCGTCGCCGCCACCAGCAGCCAGGAGTCGATCTGCTCGGAGCGCCGCACCAGCATCAGGCATCCAATCTATGACCGTGACGCCTGCGCCGCGCCGCCGTGAATCCCGCCAATCCAATCGCCGCGAGCATCAGACCGAGCTGCACGGGGCGGTTGGTATACGCCGGCCGAGCGCTTGCACCATGGCGGCGCTCGCCGGGCGCGAGCGGCGCAAGGGGAATTGTGGTGGCGACCTCTTTGACGGCCTGCTTGACCGTTCCGCGCGGAATCCGCGGCGTCGCGATGGCAACGCGCAACCGGCTGGTAAGTGGCACGATCGGCCTGGCCTTGCGCTTCATCTGCGCCATCGCCACCCCGGCGCAGACCGCCGCCAGCACCAGCAGCACGCCCGCGACGGCACCGAAACCCCAGAACTGCCCGTAGGTGATGGCGATCCAGCGGTACAGGGCGATCAGCCCGACGAAGAATGCCGCGATGGCGAACAGGCCCGCGACCGCGAACAGCCCGCCAGCCATTGCGTAGGATGTCACCTTGCCGGTGGCCTGGCTGGTCTGGTCACGCAGATAGGATTGCGCGGCGCGTTTGACGTGATTGAGCTTGAGCGCCATGCCGGCGCGCAGCAATTCGCCCGATGGCGCGAGCATCTGGACATCCTCCGAGAGCGAGAAAATTCGTTCGGGGGATGAACGTGGCCGAATTTGACTTGTTCCGACGGAGCTCCGTCCGTCCTGATGAATCAGCCGAGATCGGCGGCCGCGATCCAGAACACCTCGCCCTCGGACTCCTCGGTGTCGAGCCAGAGCAGCGGCAGTTCCGGAAAGGCCTCGTCGACCAAGTCCCGGCCACGGCCGATCTCGCAGATCAGCCCGCCGTCCGGCGTCAGGTGATCCGGCGCCTCGCGCAGGATCCGGCGCACCACGTCGAGGCCGTCGGCGCCGCCGTCGAAGGCGAGTTTTGGCTCGGCCCGGCATTCCGGCGGCAATGCCGCCATGCCTTCGGCATCGACGTAAGGCGGGTTGGTGATGATCAGATCGTATCTGTTGTTGCCGAGTGGGGCGAACAGGTCGCCGCGATACAGGCTGACCCGGTCCTCGAGCCCATACTCGCCGACATTGCGGGCGGCAACCTCGAGCGCGCCCTTGGAGATGTCGACGGCGTCGACCATGGCGTTCGGAAAGTGATGTGCGGCGAGGATGGCGAGGCATCCCGATCCCGTGCAGAGATCGAGCACGCGCTCGACTTCCGTGGGATCGTCGATCAGAGATCCGGCAGCGCCTTCGTTGCCGAAATGCGAATCCAGGAGCTCACCGATGAAGGAGCGCGGAACGATGACCCGCTCGTCGACATAGAAGGGCAGGCCGCGCATGTAGATCTTGTTGACGAGATAGGCGGCCGGTTTGCGCGTGGTGATCCGCTGGTGGATCAGATCGAGGACGGTCTTGCCCTCGGCAGCCGTGACGCGGGCGTGGGCAAAGGCTTCGAACTGCTCGGGATCGAGATGCAGCGCTTCGCCGACCAGGAACGCGGCTTCGGCCACCGGGTCGGTCGTGCCGTGGGCAAAGGCGAGTTCGGCCTCGACAAAGCGGCTCACGGCATAGCGGACGAAATCGAACAGCGTGACAAGCTCGCCGGGTCCCACTTTCGCGAGCTTCGGCGTAGCGCGGCCGCGCGCGGTCTTTTTTGCAGCTCTTGCCATCAGGATTTGGTCCAGCGTGCGGCGGCCTCGTCGTCACGGGCCTGGGCCTCGACCCAGCCGGTGCCGGAGGCGCTCTCTTCCTTCTTCCAGAACGGTGCGCTGGTCTTGAGGTAGTCCATCAGGAACTCGGCCGCCTGGAACGCGGCCTGGCGATGCTGCGAGGCGGTCAGCACCAGCACGATGTTCTGGCCCGGCATGAAGCGGCCGACGCGGTGGATCACGGTGACGCCGTTGAGCGGCCAGCGCGATGTGGCCTCGTCGGCGTGGCGCCTGATCTCTTCTTCGGCCATCCCCGGGTAATGTTCGAGCGTCAGCGCCGCGACCCTGGCGCTGTCGTCGTCGGCGCGGCAGATGCCGGAGAAGCTCACGACCGCACCGATATCGGTGCGGCTCTTGGTCAGGATCGCGATCTCGCGCGCAATGTCGAAATCGTCTTCCTGAATACGGATAGTGACGGGGCAGCTGGCGACAGGGGACGTCATGGTCTAGCCGCCGGTCATCGGCGGGAAGAACGCGATCTCGCGGGCGCCCGCGATCGCGGCATCCGATTTGACGTGGGTGTGATCAATCGCGGTGCGGATCACCTTCGGCTTCTCGAACGCGTAGGCATAGGCCTCGCTCTGGCCGGACAGCCAGGCGATCAGCTCCTCGACGGTGCGCACGGTCGCCGGCGGCTCGATGGTCTCCTCCGCCTTGCCGACGCGCTCGCGCACCCAGGCGAAATACTTCACCTTCATCCCTCGTCCTCCTTGATGAGGTGATGGATGCCGGCGCGGAAATAATCGTAGCCGGTGTAGATGGTCACGATCGCCGAGGCCCAGAGCAGCGCGAGGCCAAGCATCGAGACGACGGGCACCACCTCGTCGCCGGCGGGGCCGGCAAGGAGGAACCCGATCGCGACCAGCTGGACCGTGGTCTTCCACTTCGCAAGCTTGGTCACGGGCACGCTGACGCGGAGCGCGGCGAGATATTCGCGCAGGCCCGAGACCAGGATCTCGCGGCACAGGATCACGATGGCGGCCCACAGCGACCAGCCGTGGATGATGCCGTCGGCCGCCAGCATCAAGAGGCACGAGGCGACCAGGAGCTTGTCGGCGATCGGATCGAGCATCCGGCCGAAGGCCGATTGCTGATTCCAGATTCGCGCATAATAGCCGTCAAGGTAATCGGTCACCGCGGCGGCGATGAAGATGGCGACCGCGACCCAGCGCAGCCACAGCGGCTGATCCAGGATCGACTGCGCATAGATGCATCCGACCACGACCGGGATCGCGGCGATCCGGCCATAAGTCAGGATGTTCGGGAGGGACATCGCGCGGCTGGTGGTCCCTCGTGTCGTGGCGATGTTCATTCGTCCTACCAATACCGCTCAAGCCTGAAGGTCAACCGTTCCGCTCCCCAGATGGGGTGCGGGGTGCGACGACCATATGACCGCAGCCCCTTTAGTTCATCCCGGCTGGGGATGGAAATAGTCGAAAATTCTGCGAGCGCTCTCGGCGCTGACCCCCGGAACCTTGCCGAGATCGGCGATCGAGGCGCGTTCGATCTCCTTCAGGGTGCCGAAATGATGCAGCAAGGCTCGTTTGCGTGACGGGCCGATGCCCGGAATCTCCTGCAAACCGGCCTCGCGGATGTCCTTCTTGCGCAGCTTGCGGTGCGAGCCGATGACGAAGCGGTGGGCCTCGTCGCGCAGGCGCTGGATGAAATACAGAACGGGGTCGCGCGGCTCCAGCTTGATGGCTTCGCGCTCCGGCATGAACAGGGTCTCGCGGCCCGCATCCCGGTCCGGCCCCTTGGCGACCGACATCAGCGACACCTGGGTCAGGCCGAGATTGGCGAAGATCTCGCGGACGGCGTTGAGCTGGCCACGGCCGCCGTCGATGATCACGAGGTCAGGCCATTGCGGGAAATCGTCGTCCTTGGCCTTGGTGCCGGCGTCCTCGGGCGGATTGATCAGGCGCTTGAAGCGCCGCTCGAGGACCTCGCGCATCATGGCGAAGTCGTCGCCGGGCGTGATGCCTTCCGACTTGATGTTGAACTTGCGGTACTGGTTCTTCACGAAACCATCGGGGCCAGCGACGATCATGGCGCCGACCGCGTTGGTGCCCTGGATGTGGCTGTTGTCGTACACCTCGATGCGCTTGGGCGAATGTGGCAGGCTCAGCGTCGCGGCCATGGCGTCGAGCAGGCGGCTTTGCGTGGCGGTGTCGGCGAGCTTGCGGCCGAGCGCCTCGCGCGCATTGGTCAGGGCGTGAGCGACCAGCTCCTTCTTCTCGCCGCGCTTGGGTGCGGCGACCTCGACCTTGTGGCCGGCCTTGATCGCCAGCGCGTTGGCGAGCAGCTCGCTCTCCTCGATCTCGTGCGAGAGCAGGATGTTTCTCGGCGGCGGCTTGTCGTCGTAGAACTGGGCGAGGAAGGAGCCGAGCACCTCTTCGGGGGTGAACGACTTCTCCGCGCGCGGGAAATAGGCGCGGTTGCCCCAGTTCTGGCCGGTGCGGAAGAAGAACACTTCGACGCAGGAGAATCCGCCTTCCTGGTGGATGGCGAACACGTCGGCTTCCTCGACCGTGCGCGGATTGATGCCCTGCTGCGACTGGATCGCCGACAGCGCGGCGAGGCGGTCGCGGTACAGCGCGGCGCGCTCGAACTCGAGCTCACCGGACGCCTTCTCCATCTCGCCGGCAAGCTCCTGCTTCACCGCATGGCTCTTGCCGGACAGGAAGTCGCTCGCCTCGCGCACCAGCGTCGTATAGCCGCCGAAATCGATCTCGCGGGTGCAGGGACCAGCGCAGCGGCGGATCTGGTAGAGCAGGCAGGGCCGGGTGCGGCTCTCGAAGAAGGAATCGGTGCAGGAGCGGATCAGGAACGCGCGCTGCAAGGCCGTGATGGTGCGGTTGACCGCGCCGGCGGAGGCGAACGGGCCGAAATAGCGGCCGGGCCGGCTCTGCGCGCCGCGATGTTTCAGGATCTGCGGCGCCCAATGGTCGCCGGTGATCAGGATATAGGGGAACGACTTGTCGTCGCGCAGCTGCACGTTGAAGCGCGGACGCAGCTGCTTGATCAGGTTGGCTTCCAGCAGCAGCGCTTCGGTCTCGGTGTTGGTCGAGACGATCTCCACCGTCACGGTGGCGGCGATCATGCGCAGGATGCGCGCCGGCTGCGGCGCGCTCTGGCGCGCATAGTTCGACAGGCGCTTTTTGACGTTCTTGGCCTTGCCGACATAGAGCACGTCGGCATTGGCGCTGAGCATGCGATAGACCCCGGGCGAGGTCGGGGCGAGGCGGACCGCGCGCTCGATCGCCTCGTGACCGGTCGCCAGCGGCTCCTCGCCGACCGCGCCGCTCTCTTCGAGGATGTCGGGCAGCCGCGCCTCGTCCTCGTCGTCACCGCCGGTCGTCGCGGGATCGAGGTCGGGCGGCGTGTCGCTCGCGGCAGTCGGGGGCGGTTTGCGCGCGCGGTCGTCCGGATTGTCGGGGGAATCGTGAACCATGGGGCGAATTTAGGCGCTGGGGGTGCCGATTTGAAGTTCCGGCCGTGCGGCACGCACAGGACGGCGGCGCGGTTCCCGGTAACGCTTCCTTAAGGGTGTTAAGCGCGCGGTAACCCAGCTTAACAGCCCTTTAACTTAAAACTCTCGATAAATCTTACGCGAAAAGATGGTGGTTCCGTAACCATGCGGTTTGCCTCGCGCGGGGTGCGCGGGCGCCGCACCGGCGACGGCAGTTGCGTTGGAGTTAAGTGATGAGGGGGCTCATTTTGGGCGCGGCCGCGTTGGTCGCAGCCGGCTGGACAGCTTCGGCAGAGGCCGCGGATTTCAATTACGGCCAGCGTGCGCCCTATACCGTCAACCAGCCGCTCAATGCGTATAGCTGGGCAGGTCCCTATCTCGGCGGCAACATCGGCTACGAATGGGGCTCGGTCGACAACAATCCCTCAAAGCCGTCGGGCTTCGTCGGCGGCGTGCAGGCCGGCTACAATTTCCAGAACGGCCCGTTCGTGTTCGGCGTCGAGGGCGATATCCAGGCGGCCGGTGCCGACGATACCTTCGCCCCGTGGAAATTCTCCAATCCGTGGTTTGGCACCCTGCGCGGCCGCGCGGGCTATGCCTTCAACAACGTGCTGTTCTACGGCACCGCCGGTCTCGCCTTCGGCGAGCTGCGCGCGCAGACCTTCGGCTGGTCGGAATCGCACACCACCGCGGGCTGGACCATCGGTGCCGGCGCAGAAGTCGGCCTTGCTCCGAACTGGAGCGCCAAGCTCGAATATCTCTATATCGACCTGTCGACCAGTCAGTTCGCAATTACGGGCGTGTCAAACGGCTATAGCGCCAGCGTTGTTCGCGCAGGCGTGAATTATCGCTTCTGATAGCTGAAGAAGAAAATACCGGACAACAACTCCCGGCCGCTCGCGGCCGGGATTTTTTTCGCCAAGTATTTTTACGCCAAGTATTTTCGCGAAGTATTTTCGCGAAGTATTTTGCGTCAGGCCCGCTAGGAGAGAATGACCAGGTTGACCGCCTTCGGTCCCTTCCCCTTCTTGTCCGGCTCGACTTCGAAAGTAATGCGCTGTCCTTCCGCAAGGTCCTTCAGTCCGGCCCGCTCCACAGCAGTAATATGCACGAAGACGTCGCGGCCGCCGTCGTCAGGCTTGATGAAACCGTAGCCGCGTTCGCCGTTGAAAAACTTAACCGTTCCCGTCATGGCCATCGGGAAACTCCCCCTCATTGCTCCTCCGCCGCGACGCAGACTCACGTCGCGACATGACCGGGCAATACGAAGCCCGGGAGAGCTGGCCATCCTTGGGCGGACCGTAAGCGGTCCGGCCGGATCTTTCTTAGGCCTTCACTCCGCCGCAACCATTCGCGGAAGCGGAACGTAAAGCCAGTCACGGAAACAGCATAATACGGTTCTCTGCAGATTGACTACCGCTCCTGCATATTTTTCCCAAGAATGCCGGAGTGTTACGGTCTCTCCTTAAGGCTTGGGGATTAAGGCTTGGGGACCTCCAATCGGAATCTGGCAGCACCGCCCTGGCCGAGCGGTATTTCCAACTCGGGCAGGATGGTCTTCAGCTCGCCCTGCAGCGTGTAGGGCGGATTGACGATCAGCAGCCCGGTGGAGGCGAGCGCTCCGCCATCGAGCTGGGGCGCGACGCTGAATTCGAGGCGCAGGCATTTTCCCGGTGGTTTTGCTGCGGCTGCGAGCCGGGCGACCGTTTGGGCCAGCGCGTCGGTGGCACGCCGGCTCTTGGCCGGATACCAGATGAGATAGATGCCGGTCGGCCATTTCACGAAGGCGGCGGCGAAGGCTTCGCCCAGCCGCTCGAACTCGTCCTTGGCTTCGAAGGGCGGATCGATCAGCACGAGGCCGCGCCGCTCCTTTGGCGGCACGAAGGCCGGCAGAGCCACCCAGCCGTCGAGATCGACCACGCGGGCCTGTTCGTCGCGGCGCAGCGCGTCGATCAGTGCCTTGCGCGCCTTCGGCTCGAGCTCGCAGGCGACCAGCCGGTCCTGCGGCCTCAGCAGACCGCGCGCGATCAACGGCGAGCCCGGATAGGTTTTGAGCTCGCCCTTCGGGTTGAAAGCGCGGACGATGTCGAGATAGGGCTTGGCCAGCGCCGCGCTCTCGTTCGACAGCCGGGCCTGCATCAGCCGCGCGATGCCGGTCAGCCATTCGCCGCTGCGGCGCGCCTCGTCGCTGTCGAGATCGTAGAGGCCGGCCCCGGCATGAGTGTCGATGACGCGGAACGCCCCCGGCTTATCCTGCAGATAGGTGACGATGCGCGCCAGCACGATGTGCTTGATGACATCGGAGAAGCTGCCGGCGTGGAAGGCGTGGCGGTAATTCATGGGGGTAGGACTACGCCACGTGACGGCTCGAGCAAAGAGGCACAATCACGTGTCCTGGACGCGGTGCAGCGTGTAACGCTGCGCCGCCGAGCCGGGGCCGGTTTCTTGCGCGAGCCTCGGCCTCAACCACCCCTGATCGGCGGCATCGTCACCTGATCGCGGCGGCAGGCGCGGCGGTCGGTTTCCTCGCAGGTACGGAATTGCAGGTCCTTGCTGAGGCAGATGCGCACCTCGGAGAGCCGAGTGCGGTTACAGGTGACCGAGACGGCGGCATTGCTCAGGCCAGGATTGGCCTTGATGAAGGCCTCCTCGACCTCAGCCGGCGCCACGGACTTGGCCTGCGACAGATCGAGATATTCGGCCGGAATCTTGATCGCGGCGCGCGCTTTGCGGATCGTCTCGAAATAGCTGCGGCCCTCGAGGCCCGAGCAGGTGCCGTGCTTGTCCCATTCGTTGAAGATCAGCCCCGGCGCCGGCATCAGGTCGAGCATCGAGGAGACGATGTTGCGGTTCAGCCGCGGCGCGGGCCGCTGGCAATATTCCGGGAAGCCGTTCTCATATTGCGGCCACAGCCCATGCACCACGAAGGCATAGGGCCGTCCGCCGCACTGGATCTGGGAGCGGCCGCCACGCTCGGCCGCCTCCTCGCAGAACGAGGGCGACCATGACAGCGACAGCACATAGAAATCGAACTCGCCGGGCGCGTTCTGCCGTTTGTCCTGGGCCTTTGCGTCGCCGGCGAACGAGGCGAGGCTAGCCGCGAGGATCAGGGAAAGGGCCAGCGAGATCACGAGGCGGGAGAACGAATGCAATCTGGAATGAAACATGGCAACGCCCCTCAACTAGACTGTGCAGGAAGCCTAGCAGGCGAAAAGAACATTTCAAGAACAAAATTCAGGCGGCCGCCATTTGGCGGCTGACAGCGCCCGAATCAGGGCGCCTCGAGCTCAAGGCCTGGCGGCGCGGCAGGCCGGATTATAGGCCCAGTTGCGATCGACCCCGACCACGCACCATTCGACGCCGTTGCCGTAGCTGGCGAACCCGCCGTCCTCGATGATCGAGAAGTGCACCTTGCGCACCTTGCCGTCGGTGAGCATGGCCTCTCCGCTGCAATAGCGGCGCGGAATGTTGTCGGACTGCCAGGGCCGGTACGCGGTCTCGTGCACGGCGGAGAAGCCGGTGATCTTCAGCGAAGAATTCCAGAAGGTATATTCCTTCTCCGCGAACTCGCGCTGGATCCTCGGCAGAGCCCAGTCGCAATTGGCGACGTTGCCGTCATAGCGGGGTCCGCTCAGCCAGAAATTCAGCTCCAGCGGATTGGCGGCCCTGGCCTCGCCGAGCGTCACCGCCCCGAACATGAGGCCGAGCAGAGCGGCAAAGCGGAGCGATTTCAGGGAGGGGGCGCGCATGGTCAATCCGGACAGCTAAGGTCTTGCGAAGGTCGGACGGTGCCGTGAAGGCCGGGGGAGGTCAAGTG
The DNA here is from genome assembly GCF_030272265.2 of Bradyrhizobium sp. 62B. Taxonomy (NCBI): domain Bacteria; kingdom Pseudomonadati; phylum Pseudomonadota; class Alphaproteobacteria; order Hyphomicrobiales; family Nitrobacteraceae; genus Bradyrhizobium; species Bradyrhizobium sp. 62B. The sequence goes on from NZ_CP092841.2 coordinate 1,218,826, forward strand.
CAGCGCGGCAACACTTCGCCAGGAGTTGACCACAACATCGTGGTCGGCAGGGCTTCGGTTCTTTCCACTTCCATCCCGGCACCGTAAACTGGGGGCCAGCCAATTGGAGTGACGGGAATGCGAATCATTGCGGCCGCGGGTCTTCTCGCCAGCCTGGTTGTCTCGGGTATGACGGCGAGCCAGTCGGCGCGCGCCGACATCGTGCCGCCGTTCAAGGGCAATGACACCGGCGGGATCATCGCCTATTCGATGGCCACCCAGGTCGATGCACGTCAGGTCGCGGTCGATCACTGCGCGCGCTACCGCAAGGTGGTCAAATTCCTCAGCGTGCAGGCCTATGAGGGCGGCTACATCTCGTTCTCCTGCCGCTGGGTGCCCTATGGCGCCGCCGAGCAGCCGATCCGCACGCTCTACTGAGGCGTTGTCGTAACGCCGCAATCCAATAAGCCGGGAGCTTCTCGCATGACGCGCAAACTCGCTTTGCTCGGCTCGACGCTTTGTCTCGTGGTGTCGGCGGGGATTGCCAGCGCCGACGATCTGCCGGTGCGCAAGGCCGGTCTCTGGGAATTGAAGATGGTCCGCACCGGCGGGCCGGTGCCTGAGATGACCATGCAGCACTGCACCGACGAGACCGTCGACAAGGAGATGAACAACAACGTCTCGCCGATGGCCAAGCAGGTCTGCGCCAAGCAGGAGATCAAGAAGACCGCCACCGGCTATGTCAGCGATTCCGAGTGCAGCATTGCAGGCATCAGCACGACCTCGCATGCCGAGATCACGGGCGATTTCAATTCGGCCTATACGGTGAAGACCACCTCGCACGCGCAGGGCGGCGGCGCCGGTGCCGCGGGCCGCGACACCTCGATGACTCTCGAGGCGAAATGGCTCGGCGCCTGCAAGCCGGAGCAGAAGCCCGGCGACATCGTGATGCCCGGCGGCTTCAAGATGAACGTGCGCGACATGGACAAGCTGAAGGCGCTGCTGCCGAAGTAGGCGACGGCTATCTCAATACCAGCGCCAACGGACCGTCCTTGGCCGCCAGAGCCGACCAGCCCGGCTTGGCTCCAACTTCCAGGCTCGCGAAGTGGTCATCGCGTAAAAGGACTTTTGCGACGAGAAGTCCGCGAGCTTCATCCCACGCGACGTTGAAATCGTGAGCCGAGCCGGGAAACGAGAAGCGTGAGCCTTGGCTGACGAACGACGCAGGATTGGCGAACGGTAGGTTCGCGGGGTCGTGCCACTCGGGTTCCACCGGGGTTGGGCAACGATTATAGAGCCACACGTCGCTACAAATCTTCTCGTCCTTGCCGAGCATGTAGGCATAAGCGACCCTGCCATCATCCTCGATGATGACCGTGCTCTCATCGAATGGTGAGACGAATCTGGCTACGAATCCGTCCTTGCTACTCATAGTTTTTCTAACTCCGCAGGATTGGCGCGCTCGTAGTTGCGCTGCCTTTCGCTACACCGGAATCCGCACGCTCGCCCTCAAGCCGCCCATCGGGCTGTCGCCGAGCGTGATGTCGCCACCGTGGGAGCGGGCGATGTCGCGGGCGATGGCAAGGCCGAGGCCGGTGCCGCCTTCGTCCTGGTTGCGGGCATTGTCCAGCCGCAGGAACGGCTTGAACACTTCTTCGCGCAAATGCGTGGGAATGCCGGGTCCGTCGTCGTCGACCGTCACGGTCAAATAACGGTGATCGCGCTGGCCGGTGATGGCGATGCTCTTGCCGTAGCGTGCCGCGTTGGTGACGAGGTTGGCGAGGCAGCGCTTGAACGAGGCCGGCTTCACGGTGACGACCGGCAGGCCATGGAAGGCGACGGTCGCGGCATGGCCATGGCGCTCGGCATCGCCGCGCAGCTCCTCGAGCGCCTGCGCCATGTCGGTCGGCTGCGATTGCTCACCGGAATCGCCGCGCGCAAAGGCGAGGTAATCCTCCAGCATCATCGACATCTCGTCGACGTCCTTGCGCATGCCCTCGAGCTCGGGGCTGTCGCCGATCAGCGCCAGCTCGAGCTTGAAGCGGGTCAGGATGGTGCGCAGATCGTGGCTGACGCCGGCGAGCATCGCGGTGCGCTGCTCCATCGTGCGCTCGATGCGCGATTTCATCTCGAGGAAGGCGACGGAGGCGCGCCGCACCTCGCGCGCGCCGCGCGGGCGGAAGTTCGGCGCCTCGCGGCCCTTGCCGAAACTTTCGGCAGCGTCGGCAAGCCGCAGGATCGGCTTGATCTGGTTGCGCAGGAACAGCACCGCGACGATCAGCAGGATCGAGGAGGTGCCGACCATCCAGAACAGGAAGATCTCCGAGTTTGAGGCATAGGCAGCGCTGCGCTGCGCGAACACGCGCATCACGGCATCGTCGAGCTGGATGCGGATCTCGACCAAATTGGAGCGGCCGACCGTGTCGATCCAGAACGAGCGGCCGATCTGGCGGCCGAGCTGCACCGACAGCGTCTGGTCGAGCAGCGAGAAGAACGGCTTCGGTCCCGGCGGCGGCATGTCGCCGGCGGGCAGGAAGTCGACCACGAGGCCGAGCCGCTGCTGCGCGATGCGGCGGATCTCGGTCCGGTCCTTGTCCTGGGGGTAGCCCTTGTAGACGTCGATCAGTGCGGCGATGTCCTGCACCACCGCGGCCGACAACCGGCGCGTCACCGTGTTCCAGTGCCGCTCCATGAACACGAAGGCGACGACCGATTGCAGCACCACCATCGGCACGATCATGATGAGGAGCGCGCGGGCGTAGAGGCCGGTCGGCATCCAGCCCTTGAACGCGTTGCCCATCCAGCCATTGGCCGCCGAAACGCGGCCGGCGGCGCTCTTCAGAAGCGTCAGGCCGGTGTCGATCGTGCTCATCTGGCGCGCTTCACTTGATTTATGGCGAGGCCACCAGGCGGTAGCCGATGCCGCGTACCGCCTGGAGGAACAGCGGATTGGCGGGGTCGGTCTCGATCTTGCGCCTGAGGCGGTTGATCTGCACGTCGACGGCGCGCTCGTTGACGCTGCCATTGCCGGTCAGCGCGCTGCGCGGCACGGTCTCGCCCGGCGTCTCCGAGAGAATGCGCAGCATCTCGCGCTCGCGGTCGGTGAGGTGGATGACCTCCTCGCCCTGGCGCAGCTCGCCGCGATCGAGATGGTAGATGTAGGGACCAAAGGCGATCTTCTCGATCGTCGTGGCCTGCGGCGGCGGCGCGGCGCGCTTGAGGATGTTGTTGATGCGCAGCGCAAGCTCGCGCGGCTCGAACGGTTTTGCCACATAGTCGTCGGCGCCGATCTGCAGGCCCTCGATGCGGGCCTCCGCTTCATGGCGCGCCGTCAGCATCACGATCGGCACCGAGGAGGAGGTCCGGATGAAGCGCGCGAGATCGAAGCCGGTCTCGCCGGGCATCATGACGTCGAGGATCAGCAAGTCGAAATGCAGACCCAGCAATTTCGACCGTGCATCGCCGGCGCTGGCGGCCGTGGTGACGCGGTAGCCCTCGCCGGCAAGGAAGCGCGAGAGCAGATCGCGGATGCGGCGGTCGTCGTCGACGAGCAACAGATGCGGAGCATCGTCGGCCGGGCGCGCCGGTGCGCGGGCGAGAGTGGCGGCGAGCGTCACGGTTACTCCTTGGCGTCTTGGTTGACGGAGGCGAAGATCGTCTCGAGCACCTTGTCCGGATCGTCCCGATCGATCATCGCTCGCAGGAAGCGCTTGACCGTCTCGGCATCCTGCGGGCTCATCTCGGCGAGCGCCTTGGTGATCCGCGTGGTCTGCAGACCCGCGAGCTTCTGCACCAGCGCCTCGCCCTTCGGCGTCGCGTAGAGCAGGCGCTGGCGGCGGTCGTTGTCGCCGGTCTTCTGCACGATGTAGCCCTCGTCCAGGAGCTGCTTGAGCACGCGGCCGAGTGACTGTTTTGTGATGCGCAGGACGTCGAGCAGATCGGCGACCTTGAGACCAGGATAGCGGTAGACGAAGTGCATGACCCGGTGATGGGCCCGCCCGAAGCCGAAAGCCTCCAGCTCCTGGTCGGGATCGCCGACGAAGTCGCGATAGGCGAAGAACAGCAGCTCGATGATATCCCAGCGCAAATTGCCTCCATCGCCTGCGGCCGGCCGAGGCTCGGCGGCGTCTTGAGAGGGACTCGCGAAATTTATGTCAGGCATATTGACGTATCTTGGGTTCAATGTTACAAAACCATCAACCCGCACGAAATTTTAGATCGTTTCGCGGCGGGCGGCGTCGATGCAGGGACGGCGGAAAGAGCCGGACAGGCGACGACAGCCGGATCAGATCTACCGTGCGATTGTCGAGCGGCATTTCGGCAAAACATACTGGACTTCCGTCTCGCGCAAAAGCATGTCCTGCCCGACATGCTGGCCACGGGAAACCGGCCGTAACAAGGCTGGCGGTGGTCCGGCCAGAAACCAATCGAGCCAGCTGGCCCCGGAGCGGGGCGGGCGGGCGCCAGAACAGCGCCGATACCGGCAGCGGGAGCCAAGGACATGAGCATGACATTCGACATCCAGCCCGCCACCAATCCGACGTCCGAGAAGGACCGCGTCGCCAAGCTGGTGGACCCCGGCTTTGGCCGGGTCTTCACCGATCACATGGCGATCGTCCGCTACAACCAGGCCAAGGGCGGCTGGTACGAGGCGAAGATCGAGGCGCGCGCCAACTTCCAGATGGATCCGGCCGGCGCCGTCCTGCACTACGCGCAGGAGATTTTTGAAGGCCTGAAGGCCTACAAGCGCGACGACGGCGGCGTGAACCTGTTCCGTCCCGACGCCAATGCGCGGCGCTTCAGGGACTCGGCCGACCGCATGGCGATGGCGCAGCTGCCCGAGGACGTCTTCATCGAGGCGGTCGAGCAGCTCGTGCGGATCGACCGCGCCTGGATGCCGGGCGGCGAGGGCAGCCTTTACCTGCGGCCCTTCATGATCGCGAGCGAGACCTTCCTCGGCGTCAAGCCGTCGTCCGAATACATCTTCTCGGTCATCGCTTCGCCGGTCGGCTCCTATTTCAAGGGCGGTCCCGCGCCGGTCTCGATCTGGGTGTCGGAGAACTATACGCGCGCGGCCGTCGGCGGCACCGGCGCCGTCAAATGCGGCGGCAATTATGCCGCGAGCCTGCGCGCGCAAGCCGAAGCGATCCAGCATGGCTGCGACCAGGTCGTCTTCCTCGACGCGATCGAGCGCCGCTATATCGAGGAGCTCGGCGGCATGAACGTGTTCTTCGTGTTCGACGACGGGTCGCTGTCGACGCCGCCGCTCGGCACCATCCTGCCCGGCATCACCCGCGATTCCATCATCACGCTGGCCAAGGACGCCGGCAAGACCGTGCGCGAGGAGCCGTATTCGCTCGACCAGTGGCGCAAGGACGCGGCGAGCGGCAAGCTGAAGGAGGCCTTTGCCTGCGGCACCGCCGCCGTCATCTCGCCGATCGGCAAGGTGCGCTCGGTGAGCGGCGATTTCGAGATCTCGGGCGGCGCCGCCGGCCCCGTCGCCATGGGCCTGCGCAAGCAGCTCGTCGACATCCAGTACGGCCGCACCAACGATCCGCACAACTGGATCCGCAAGGTGTTTTGAGGTCTCGTGTCCCGGACGCGCAAAGCGCGAGCCGGCAACTGTTATGTTGGTCTGGTGTACAGGTACGGCTTTCGATCGCGCATGATGGCGTTGAGGACCGTCAACAGCTTCCTGGCAACGGCAATGAGAGCGAGCTTGGCAGGTTTACCGGCCTGTCGCAGTCGAGCGTAGAAGGCCTTGAATGGATCGGCCCGGCGGACCGCATTGAGAGCGGCCATGTAGAGGGCATCGCGGACGCGCTTTCGGCCCCCGACGATCTTCCGCTTGCCGCGGTAAGCGCCGCTGTCGACGTTGAAGGGAGCCAGGCCGGCGAGCGCGGCCACCTGCTTCGGTCCCACTTTTCCGAGTTCCGGCATCTGCGCGATCAGCTGCATGCAGGTTACGGGGCCCACGCCGGGAAGTGACCGCATCAACTGCGCATCATCGGAGACCTCCGGCTCAGTCTTGATCAGCGCGCTAATATCGGCCTCGATTTCGGCGATCTCATTGTCGAGGACTTCAATGAGCCGACCGATGCGATCGGCCATGGCGCGGTCCTCGGCCTCGCTGCGCCTGTTCTTCTCCTGGGCACGCATGAGAACCAGTTGATCCCGCCGTTTTGCAAGCCCCGCCAGGGCATTGCGGGCAGGATTGGCAGCCTGCTCAGCGGCAGGCTGCATGGCCCGGGCAAAGCTCGCCAGCATCCGGGCATCGATCGGGTCGGTCTTGGCGAGCTGGCCGCTGGCGCGCGCAAAGTCCCGGGCCCGGGCCGGGTTGATCCGGGCAAAGCGGATGCCGGCCTGGCTGAGCGCCTCACGAAGCTCAAGGTCATAGACGCCCGTGGCTTCAAAGACGACCAGCACATCGCATCGCCAACGCGCCGCGATCTGTGTGATGGCCTGCGGCGCGTTGGCGATGCGCTCCGGCACGCCCAGGCTCTCATCGAAGATATCGAGATATCGTTTGGAGACGTCGATTCCGACGTAACGAGGGCGTATGATCATGGTGCCTGTCCCTGTGATGCGAGGTCTGTTGGCGCAGCCTCGTGCAACTGTTCAGGTTGATAGATGGAACGGGCGGGAGACCGAGCCGGCTCACGGCGTCAAGCGCCAAGGACCCAACGGCTTCCCGCCCACTCCACCATGACAGAATTTCGATACACAGGGACCCAGAGTGCCAGTGGCTGGACCCCGGATCAGCAGCGCACCACGCCGCCAAGAGGCGCCGCGCTGCGCAGCATCCGGGGAACGCTGCTGCCGTTTAGCGCCATGAACGCCCTGCCACGATCCCGCGACAAAGTCCGGATACAACGAGCATCTCGGACATCGCGATCATGGCAACCAAACTCTCCCAACCCGTGAAATGGGTCGTTCTCGCCGCCATCACCGGCGTCTCCGTCTTCGGCATCCTGACCATCGGTCCGACGCACGAGGTCGTCGCGCACGACCGCTCGCCGATCGTCGACGTGCGCACCAGCGATCCCGAGATGAATGCGGCGATCGCGCGGGCCCGCGGCACGCTGCCGACCTTCTGGGCGTCCTACGAGGCGCCGAAGTCGTCGGAGACCGGGCACGCCTTGAAGGTGCGCTTTTCGACCCGCAAGGGCGGCGAGCACATCTGGATCGGCGAGGTGAAGAAGCAGCCCGGCGGGACCTATTCAGGCCTGTTCGCCAACGAACCGCGCGACCTGCCGGGCAAGCACGCCGGCGATAAGGTTTCGTTCGGCGAAGCCGACATCTCGGACTGGATGTTCATGCGCAACGGCAAGATCGTCGGCGGCGAAACCATCAAGCCGACGCTGAAGTCGCTGCCGAAGGCGGATGCCGATGCCCTGCGGGCGCGGATGGAGCAGCCGTAGGTTCTCTTCTTCCTTCTCCCCTTGTGGGAGAAAAGGTGGCGCGAAGCGCCGGATGAGGGGCTATCTCCGCGAATCTCATCGTGAGATTTTCTCGCGCGGATAGAGACCCCTCACCCGTCTCGCCGCTTCGCGGCGAGCCACCCTCTCCCACAAGGGGAGAGGGAAAAGGCACCAGTTGCCGCCTCGCGCCCCGGCTGGTAAACGCCGCGCATGGCCGAGAAACCCAAAAAACCCCAGAAACTGAAGGCGCGCCTGCCGCGCGGGCTCGAGGATCGCGACCCCTCAGCGATCCGGGCGACGCGCGAGATGGTCGAGAAGATCCGCGCCGTCTACGAGCTCTACGGTTTCGAGCCGGTGGAGACGCCGGCGATGGAATATACCGACGCGCTCGGCAAGTTCCTGCCCGACCAGGACCGTCCGAACGAGGGCGTGTTCTCGTTCCAGGACGACGACGAGCAGTGGATCAGCCTGCGCTACGACCTGACAGCGCCGCTCGCGCGCTACGTCGGCGAGCGCTACGGCACCGACGCGCTGGTCTTGCCCTATCGCAGCTACCGCGTCGGCTATGTCTTCCGTAACGAGAAGCCCGGCCCCGGCCGCTTCCGTCAGTTCATGCAGTTCGATGCCGACACGGTGGGATCGGCGACGCCGGCGGCGGACGCCGAGATCTGCATGATGGCGGCGGACACGATGGAGGCGCTCGGCATCGCGCGCGGCCAGTATGTGGTGAAGGTGAACAACCGAAAAGTGCTCGACGGCGTTCTGGAAGCCATCGGGCTCGCCGGCGAAGAGAACGCCGGCCGCAGGCTGACGGTGTTGCGCGCGATCGACAAGCTCGACAAGTTTTCCGCCGACGAGGTGCGCAAGCTGCTCGGTCCCGGACGATGGGACGGCGGCGAAGAAGGCAAGGGCGACTTCACCAAGGGCGCCAATCTGAGCGAAGCCGAAGCTGACGTCGTTCTCGCCATCACCAAACCGCGCGAGGATTGGAAAGAGGCGATTGCCGCCGCAGAAACCTACCTCGCCAAAAGCCAGGTCGGTCAGGCCGGCGTGAGCGAGCTGGAAGAGATTGCCAAGCTGGTGACCGCGTCGGGTTACGGTGCGGACCGCATCAAGATCGATCCCTCCGTCGTGCGTGGCCTCGAATATTACACCGGCCCGGTCTACGAGGTCGAACTGCTGCTTGAGACCAAGGACGAGAAGGGCCGCCCGGTGCGCTTTGGCTCGGTCGGCGGCGGCGGGCGATACGACGGTCTCGTCTCGCGCTTCCGCGGCGAGCCGGTGCCGGCCACCGGATTCTCGATCGGTGTGTCCAGGCTTCAAGCCGCGCTGACGCTGCTCGGCAAGCTCGACACCAAGCCGGACTTCGGCCCCGTCGTCGTCACCGTGTTCGACCGCGACCGCGTCGCCGACTACCAGAAGATGGTGGCGTCGTTGCGCAACGCCGGCATCCGGGCCGAGCTCTATCTCGGCAATCCCAAGAACATGGGCAACCAGCTCAAATATGCCGACCGTCGCAACTCGCCTTGCGTGATCATCCAGGGCTCCGACGAGAAGGCGCGCGGCGAACTGCAGATCAAGGATTTGATCGAAGGCGCCAAGGCGGCCGCCGCGATTGCGTCCAACCAGGAATGGCGCGAGAGCCGGCCGGCGCAGTTCTCGTGCAGCGAAGCCGATCTCGTTGCGAAGGTGCGCGAGGTTTTGGCCCGCCATGACGTAAAGTGGGGATAGCCATTCCGAGAGGCCGTCGTGCCCGGGCTTGTCCCGGGCAGCCACGTCTTGTTTGATGGCGACCGTCAATGGCCGGCGTCCGGCCGCAAGGGAGAGACAAATGCCTGAGATCACCGTCAGCATGGCCGAAGGCCGCACCGACGAGCAGAAGGCCGGCATGATGCGCGACATCACGCAGGCGCTGGTGAAGAATCTCGGCGTCGATGCCGATGCCGTCGTCATCCAGATCAACGAAGCCCCGCTCCGTCACAAGATGAAGGGCGGCAAGACCTTCGTGGAGCGCGCGGCGGCGGCGAAGAAGTGACGCGTTAGCGTCATTCCGGGGCGCGCGAAGCGCGAACCCGGACTCTCGTGCCGCAAACTTCTGGATTCCGGGATCGGCGCTACGCGCCGCCCCGGAATGACGAGCAAGCCCCATGGACGCACGCGATTTCATCACGATCGGCATGAGCGCCGAGCGCACGCTGGTGGTGCCGGCCGAGCGCACGGTCGGGCATTTCGTGCCCGGCATGCCCATGGTCTACGCGACGCCGATGATGATCCTGGAAATGGAGATGACGGCGGGCGATGCGATCCGCGCCGCGCTTCAGCCGGGCTGGGTCACCGTCGGGACCGAGGTCGATATCCGCCATCTCGCAGCCGCCCTCGTCGGCGCGACGGTACGGACCAATGCGAAGGTCGTCGCGGTGGAGCGCCGCGTCATCCGCTTCGAGGTCGAGGCCTTCGAGGGCACGCGCAAGCTCGGCGAGGGCCGCCACGCGCGCGGGCTGGTCAATGTCGAGATGTTCAACAAGCGGCTTGGCGCGTAGCGCTGCGGCCGGGCGCCACCTCGCTCAACCTGCCTAACGTGCCGTCGAAGAGGCATAGAACGCTTCCTGCTCCCTGCGGATGCGCACGGCAGGCAGCGTCTCGTCGATTGCCACGTCGGCCCAGGTGATGCAGGCGTCCTTGGCAACCGCTCTGGTCAATCGCACATTGTGCGCAAGTCCGAGCGGCAGATAGCCCTTAGCAAGCGACGTGCCGGCCGGCGTCAGCTTGCCAAAGACGGTGTAGCCGCCTTCTCCGTCGAGCGTATCCCCCGCGCGCAGCTCCTTCTTGGCCGTCGCGGCAACATCGGCGTTGAACGTTGTCGCGACCCCCGTCGCCTCCTTGCGCAGAGCGATCGAGGCCACCGAAATTCCAAGCTCCAGACCGATGAGGTGCCACTTCTTGTACGAGCTCATGTAACGGCCGCTCGGGTCAGTGACGACGCTGTATTCCTTGAAACAGTTGCGGATGTACTCGCTGTCGCCTTCGAAGCAGACCCAGACGCCCTTGCGGATATCGTTGGGGATCGGTTTGCCCTCGGCCGTCAGGCAGGACACGACTTCGACCTGGCCCTTGGATTCCAGCACGCCGCCCTCGGAGCGAGGGCGCATCAGCGTCGGGATGTCGTCGACCGAACCCGGCGGGAATGCGAGGCCTTGCGAGGGCGCCTCCAGCCCGGTTGCGTTCGCGATCGCGGCGGATTCGATCGCCGGCTTGGAGCCGTCGAGGAACGCGTTGAACATTTTTGGATTCATGCCGCCGTGCGCAGCTTGCTCGGCAGTGAGGCCCCAGTGATCCCAGACCGTTTCGGGGGTCGACTCCCGGTAGTGCGGTAGCCACTTGTGGCCGCGGCCCGCTGCGACGACCGGGAAACCGCAAGCCCTTGCCCAATCGACGAGGTCGCAGGCGAGCGCCGGCTGTCGCCATAGGCGAGGCTGTAGATCACCCCGGCCTGCCTCGCTCGTTGTGCGAGGATTGGTCCGCAGAATGCGTCGGCCTCGACCGTCACGTTGATGACAGGTTTGCCGGCAGAAAAGGCGCCAAGGCAGTGTTCCACCGCCGCCACGGGATTGCCGGTGCACTCGGCGATCACCTCCACGGCTTCGCACTTCACCAACGCTTCCCAGTCGTCGGTCAGAAAGGTCGTACCGTTCTTGAGGGCATCCTCAAGCGAGAGCGCGGCGAATTGCTCCGGGCGCCAGCCAACCCGGTTCAGGTTCTCGCGAGCAAGCGACGGTGACAGGTCCGCAATGCCGACGAGATGGACGCCCGGTGTGCGCAAAACCTGATGAAGGTACATTGCACCGAATTTGCCCGCTCCGATCAGTCCGATTCTGATCGGGCGCCCGCTGGCGTGTCGTTCGAGAAGTTTCGCGTACAGGTTCACGATCGCTCTCCCTTTCGGCAACAGCCGAGCTCGCTTCGCATCGGTCCGCCCAAGTCGGCCCCAAGCACTCCCTGCCTACTTCGCCAATTCCCTCGACCGCTGCGTCGCCGCGGCGATCGCGCGGATCATGAGATCGCGCAGGCCCGGTTCGCCCATCAGCACACTGAGCGCTGCCGCGGTGGTGCCGCCGGGCGAGGTGACGTTCTGGCGCAGCGTGCTCGAAGGCAGCTCCGACTGGTGCAGCAATTCGCCGGAGCCGGTGACGGTTTCGCGCGCGAGCTTGGTCGCCAGCGCCTCGGGCAGCCCGGCCTCGACGCCGGCGCGGGCGAGCTCCTCGGCGAGCAGGAACACATAGGCGGGGCCTGAGCCGGAGACGGCGGTCACCGCGTCCATCAGCCCTTCATCCTCGACCCATTCGACCGCGCCGGTGGCGCGCAGCAGCGCGTCGGCCACGGCGCGCTGCGCGGTGCTGACGTTGTTCGCTGCGACGGCTACGGTGATGCCGCGGCCGATCGCGGCCGGCGTGTTCGGCATCGCGCGCACGACGGCGCCGCCGCAGATGTCCTGGAGCGCAGCGATCGTGGTTCCCGCCATGATCGAGACCACGGAGGTCCTGTCCGAGACGAACGATTTCAGCCTCGCACCGGCCTCGCGGAACATCTGCGGCTTCACCGCGACGACCAGCGTCTCGACCCGGCCGACCGTGGCTGCGTCGGGATTGAGCGCGACGCCCCTGGTGGCAAGTGCGGTGATCTCAGGCGAGATGTGCGGATCGATCACCGCGACGCGGCGCGGGTCGAGCCCACCCGCGAGCCATCCGGTCAGCATCGCGCCGCCCATCTTGCCGGCGCCGGCGAGCAGGATGGTGCCGGTGATGTTTTGGAGTGTGCTGTTGTCTGCCACTGTGCTCACCATCAACAAAGGTGTCGTCCCTGCCTGGTGCGCAATTGCGCACGGGCGCAGGGACCCCCGCGCGAGCACTTGCTCGTCGCGTTACCACAGGCGGTTCTAGTGGATGGAGGGCAGAGCAACAAGCCGCGTGCCCAAGGATGAATCACGCGGGATGGTTCCTGGATCTGCGCTTCGCTCGTCCGGGGCGACAGCGGAGAGGAGTTGAGCCCTACGCCTCTCCGACCGTATCGAACATCGCGGCGTCCATCGCCTCGGTCGTGGACTTGCCCGCCCACACCACGAACTGGAACGCCGGGAAATAGCGCTCGCAGGCGTGGATGGCGCCGGCGAGCATGGCTTCGCATTGCGCGGTCGAGGCGGTGAGGCCGCCCGGCAGCACCAGGGCCTGGCGGTGCATCACCATGCCGGTGCTGGTCCACAGGTCGAAATGGCCGACCCATAGCTGCTCGTTGACGGCGGCGACGAGCCGCTGCACCTCGCCGCGCCGCGCGAGCGGAATCTTCATGTCGAACGCGCAGGCCAGATGCAGCGCCTCGATCTCGCCCATCCAGGTGAAGGAGAGCTGGTAGTCGGTCCATTGTCCCTTCGAGACAATCGTGAGTTCGTCTTCGCCGGAGCGTTCGAACGGCCAGTTGTTGCTGGCAGCGATGTCCTCGACCACCGCGAGCGGATGGCTTTTGGAATCGATGGTGCTTTCGAGCAGGGACATGCCGTCTCGACCTCTTGCCTTCTTGTTGTCTTTGATACGCACGCGGTTGGGCCCGGCGCGCGCTCCCTAGACGCTACCGCGATCCCTGGAGTCGCTCTCGCGATCCTCGGATCAGCGCGGGCCTTTCGCGGATCAAGTGATGTGATTTGCGGAATCTGCGCAACGGGGTCCCGAGTCCGTCCACAAGCCAGGACTCGTTCGTCCACAGCTCATCTCCGCCACAATTCTTAACGCCGGAAGTCGCTGGTCACGAGCGAGGAGAACAAATCAGAATCAAACACGCAGGGGCGCCAATCGTTAATTCCGTCCCGCGGGGCCGGACCGCCAAGAGGACCCCAACGCCGGCATGGGACCATGCGATTTGCCCATGCGGAACATACTTGCCGCGCCGCCGCGCCGGCGGCATATTTCCGGACAGGCCGTTCATTCCGGACGGCCGATGTTCTCAGGGCGGGGTGAAAGTCCCCACCGGCGGTAAGGGCCGAAAGGCCTAAGCCCGCGAGCGCCTTCCGCGAGGGGTATCCCGAACGGAAGGGTCAGCAGATTCGGTGCAACTCCGAAGCCGACGGTTAAAGTCCGGATGAAAGAGAACGGTCGGTGGCAGACGCATCGCAAGGTGCGGCTGTTTGTCGTTCCGTGTGCCCTGATTCTGGTCCTCGAGAAGGAAAGCCATGAATCAGATGTTGCAAGATCCCCAAGTCGAAGCTTCCCAAGTCGAAACTTCCCAAGTCGAAACTGAAGTCCCCCATCCGCCGGTTCCGCAAGGACCTGCGGCCGAGCACCCGCGCTTCGCCAAACCGCAGCGGGTGGCGTTCGTGCAGGCCTGCTGGCACCGCGACGTGGTCGAGGAGGCCCGCATCGCCTTCATGAAGGAGGCCGCGGCGCGGCACCTCACCCATGTCGACGTGTTCGAGGTGCCGGGCTCCTTCGAGATCCCGCTGCATGCGCAGGTCCTCGCCAAGACGCGGCGCTATACCGCGATCGTCGCGGCCGGCCTCGTCGTCGACGGCGGCATCTATCGCCACGAATTCGTCGCCGACACCGTGATCAAGGCGCTGATGGATGTGCAGCTCCGCACCGAGGTGCCGGTGTTCTCGGCCGTGCTGACGCCGCAGCAATTCCACGAGACCGAGGTGCACTACGACTTCTTCCGCAGGCACTTTGCCATCAAGGGTGTCGAGGTGGCGGCCGCCTGCGCGGAGACGCTGCTCGGCCTCGAACGCCTGCGCGGCCAGGTCGCGGCGGGGATCGTGGGGTAGGTCTGGTCAATCCGGGGCGCGCGCGGCGTGAACCCGGAATCCATTTATCGAAACGGATCGCTGCAAGATGGATTCCGGGTTCGGCGCTACGCGCCGCCCCGGAATGACGGTGTCAGTCGAACAGGCTCGACACCGACTCTTCCGCCGCCGTGCGCGCGATCGCGTCGGAGATCAGGCTGGCGATCGGCAGCGTGCGGATGTTCGGCGCCTTGGTCACCGCCTCGGTCGGCAGGATCGAGTCGGTGATCACGAGCTCCTTCAGCTTGGAGTTCGTGATGCGGGCGGCCGCGCCGCCGGAGAGCACGCCGTGGGTGATGTAGGCGTAGACGTCCTTGGCGCCCTTGGCGATCAGCGCGTCTGCCGCGTTCACCAGCGTGCCGCCGGAGTCCACGATGTCGTCGATCAGGATGCAGGTGTAGCCGGCGACGTCGCCGATCACGTTCATGACCTCGGACTCGCCCGCACGTTCACGGCGCTTGTCGACGATCGCGAGCGGGGTGTTGATGCGCTTGGCAAGGCCGCGCGCGCGCGCCACGCCGCCGACGTCAGGCGAGATCACCATCGTCTTGGAGAGGTCGAACTTGTCCTTGATGTCGCGCACCATCAGCGGCGCCGCGTAGAGGTTGTCGGTCGGGATGTCGAAGAAGCCCTGGATCTGGCCGGCGTGCAGGTCCAGCGTCATGACACGGTCGACACCGGCCTGCGTGATCAGATTGGCGACGAGCTTGGCCGAGATCGGCGTGCGCGAGCCCGATTTGCGGTCCTGCCGCGCGTAGCCGAAATAGGGCAGCACCGCGGTGATGCGGCGCGCCGAGGAACGGCGCAGCGCGTCGGTGATGATCAGCAATTCCATCAGATGGTCGTTCGCGGGGAACGAGGTCGACTGGATGATGAAGGCATCCGAGCCGCGGACGTTCTCCTGGATCTCGACGAAGATCTCCATGTCGGCGAAGCGCCGCACCACCGCCTTGGTCAGCGGCAGGTCGAGGCCTTGCGCGATCGCCTGCGCAAGAGCCGGATTGGAGTTGCCGGCGACGAGCTTGATGGAGCCGTTTTTGGCCGACATGGACGCTTCCTCCCGCGCTTTGCTGGATACGACGTTCAACATCTCAGATCCCACTGGAAGCACGGTTACAACGGGCGAGGAAATATCAGGCGGGAGGCTGCAATGGCAACCCGGGATGATACGTTTTCCCTTCGAAAATCCTGAGTCGGGCCAACGGCTTGGCCGCAACTTGAGGCCGTGGTTTAGCGGGGGTTATCGCTCGGCATAGCCGAGCGCCGAGCTCGGCATCTCGGGCGCCGGGACGTCCTTGATCACGCTCGCCACCGCCGGTCCCCGCAAGCCTGGAGCCGGGCTGGAGCCATCCGGAGTCCCGTTGATCATGTTGGAAAGTCCGCTGAATCCGGCCTGGGCGATCTTCCGCAGTACGAGGTCGTCGGCGGCGTTCCAGGGATCGCGGCCGCCCCTGGCCGAGGTCGGTTCCTCGCCGGAGAGGCGCAGCGCGCGCTGCTGGTTGGCGTCATAGACGTCCCAGACCCAGGCGATCACGGTCTTGCCGCGGACGACCTGGGCCGACAGATAGCTGCGCACGCGGTAGGCGGCCGTCCCCTCGCGGGAGACGACGGACAGGCTGCGCAGCTTGGATTCGCTGTCGAGCACGCCGACCATGCGGTCGAATACAGGCGGCGGCGGGCCGTCGATGGATTCGAAGGCGACCGTCGCGCCCGAGCCGGTGCTCGGCGCCATCGCATAGGAGTTGGCGGCGCCGCCGCCACCGCCGGCGCAGCCGCCAAGCGCGGTCGCAGCCGCCAGCAGCATGACCGCCAGCACGCGCGAACCCGCACGGCCCAGGATGAATGACGCGTCCCTCATTATGGAGGGCAGCGATATCGTTAAAATCGATTAAGGTCTAGGGCAGGGGCGACACAACTCACTGCCGTCGCGTCAATGCACCCGTCATTCCGGGTTCGATCCTGCCGACCGCCCCGGAATGACGATCGTAAAGGTTGCTCTTGTGTTCACCCTTCCAGCGCGATCGCGTGGACGTGGCGGCCGTAATCCGGCTCCTTGCGATGCACCGAGCGGCGATAGCTGAAGAAGCGCTCGTCGGCATAGGTGTCGAGACCGAGATCGTCGATCATCAGGATGCCGGCGGTGTCGAGCCGCCTGCGGATGAAGCCGGCGAGATCGAACATCGCGTGTCCCTCGCGCACCGAGGGGATGAAGAACATGGCGTTGTCCGCATCCGCCTCGATGAAGCGCGCCACGAACTCGTTGCCGACCTCGTAACTGTCCTGGCGGATCAAGGGGCCGATCGCGGCGATGATGCCGCCGCGCGTGGCGCCGAGCTTCTCCATCGCGGTGATCGTCGCCTCCAGCACGCCGGTGAGCGCGCCCTTCCAGCCGGCATGCGCGCCACCGATCACGCGCGCATTGGGATCGACGAACAGCACCGGTCCGCAATCGGCGGTGGAAACGCCGAGCGCAATGCCGGGCGTTTTCGTCACGAGCGCATCGCCCTTCGGTCGCGGTCCGCTCGGCCATGGTGTCTCGGCCACGAGCACGTCGGGCGAGTGGATCTGGTGCAGGCTGATGAAGCGGTCCGCGGCGACGCCGACATGCTCGGCCATGCGGCGGCGGTTCTCTGCGACCAGGTCCTGATCGTCGTTGGAGCCGAGCCCGCCGTTCAGCGCGGCGTAGATGCCGCTTGAGACGCCGCCTTCACGGGTGAAGAAGGCATGGCGCAGGCCGGGCACCGCGGCGAGCAGCGAGGAAGTGACCGTCATCAATCGTCTCCGGCCTGTTCGAGATCGCTCAGGCCGGCAATGCCCGTCAGCCGCGGCTCGGAGATGCCGAGCACCTTGAACATCGAGCCCATGCCGCTGCGCCCGGTGTCCGTCAGGCGCTTGAGCGCGATCGAAATGTCGGTGCCCACTTCCGGTGTTGCCTTCTGCATCAGGGCGGCGGCCCTCGTATCGATGCCGATCCGCTTCAGGAAGTCGCCTTGCGTCACCGGTCCGTGCACGCGGGCGCCGACATCCTCGGCCGCGCGCGCCAGCGCCTGGAAGTCGACATGGGCGGTGACGTCGGCCAGGCCCGGCGCCTTCAGGGGATCGGCGAAGGTGTGGCGTGCAATCGCCTGGAAGGTGTCGCCGGCATCGCTGCGCAAATGGCCGTAGTCGATGATCAGGGCCGCGCCGTCCTGGTCGCGCACGCGCGTGGCGAGCTTCATGATCTCGCCGTCGGGCCGCCATTCGAACACGGCGCCGACAGGCGCGGCGCGCACCAGGGGCGGCAGCAGCACGTCGAAGCGCGGCGTCGGCTCCGGCGCCGCGCCGAATTGAAGCTTTCCGTTGGGATCGATCTCGATCACGCGCTCGTGCCAGCCGTTCTCGAGGCGGACCATCTGGTGGATCGGCAGCACGTCGAAATATTCGTTGGCGAGGATGATGCTCGGTCCCTCAGGCACGTCGTCGATGCTGTCGTGCCAGGTGATGTTGCGCACGGCGGACAGCGTCGCACCCTGCCGCTCGCGCAGCACGGGATTGACCTCGACCATGTGGATGTGGAGCGCCTGGTAGAGCGGCGGCAGCACGCGCAGTGCACGCAGCGCATCCGCCATCATGGTGCCGCGGCCGGGGCCGAGCTCGATCAGCCGCAAGAATTGCGGCGAGCCCATCTGCTTCCACACCGAGGCCGTCCACAGGCCCAAGAGCTCGCCGAACATCTGGCTGACCTCGGGCGCGGTGGTGAAGTCGCCCTCACGTCCGAGCGGATCGCGCGAGAGGTAATAGCCATAGCGCGGATGCATCAGGCACAGTTCCATGTAGCGCCAGACCGGCATGGGGCCCGAGGCTTTGATCAGTGCCTTGATCTCGTTGAGTAAGGGCTGGTCGGTCACGGCCATCTTCTCGAAATGAATTAACGAATAGCCTCAATGGGCTTCGGCGCACCGCGCCTGACTGCCAATACAATAAGGACGAGGCCGACGATAAGCATCGGGATCGACAGCAGCATGCCCATGGTTAATCCGCCCCAGAGGAAGCCGAGCTGGGCGTCGGGTTCGCGGAAATGCTCGCCGATGATCCGGGTCAGGCCGTAGATCAGGATGAAGCTGCCGAGGATCATGCCGGGCCGCTTCAGCGCGCCAAGGCGGATCATGATCGCAAGCACCGTGAACAGCAGGATGCCTTCCATGCCGGCCTCGTAGAGCTGGCTCGGATGTCGCGGCAACTGGGTCGGATCGTTGGGAAAGATCATCGCCCAGGGCAGGCTCGCATCGGTGGCGCGGCCCCACAGCTCGCCGTTGATGAAATTGGCGAGCCGCCCGAGCAGCAGCCCGACCGGGGCGACAGCAGTCGTGATATCGCCGAGCGACAGGATCGGAATCTTGTTGCGGTAGGCGAACCACATCACCGCGACGACGCAGCCGAGGAAGCCGCCATGGAAGGACATGCCGCCCTCCCACAATCTGAAGATCGCCGCGGGATGGTCGATGAAGAAGGGAAGGTTGTAGAACAGCACGTAGCCGGTGCGGCCTCCGAGAATGATGCCGAGCGTGACCCAGAGGATGAAGTCGTCGACCTGGAGCAGCGAGATCGGCGCGGGGCCGCCCCACAGGCGTTCGTTCTTCAGCAGCGAACGCGCATAGAGCCAGCCGAACACGATGCCGCAGATATAGGCGAGCGCATACCAGCGGATCGCGAACGGACCAATCTCGAGCGCGATCGGCTTGAAGGCGGGGAAGTCGATGAGCAAAAAGGGCATCGCGCCTTCTATACCTAGACGAGATTGCGGCGATAGAGCGCCAGCAGACGCTCCCAATGCCGCTCTGCAGCGTCGCGGTCATAGACCGGGCGCTTGGGGAAGGCGAAGCCGTGATGCGTGCCGGGATAGATCTCGACCTCGGCTTTCGCGCCTCTCATGCCCTCTTTGACCTTCTCGATGATCTCCGGCGGCGCATAGACGTCGGTCTCCGCGCAGCCGAAATAGAGTTCGGCCTTGGTCTTGCTTGCGGCGAGATGCGGGCTGTCGTCCTGATCGGTTGCGAGCTGCACGCCGTAGATCGAGGCGGCCGCTTTGACATTCGCAGGGAAATGCGTCGCGGCGTTGATGGCGTAGCGGCCGCTCATGCAGTAGCCGACGGTGCCGACCAGCTTGGTGTTCGCTTCCGCCTGGCCCTCGGCATAGGTGAGCAGCGCTCGCGTGTCGTCCATAATCATGGGAATCGTGAGCGAGCCCATCAGCTGGAACATGCGCTTTCGCTCCGGCGCGTTCGGGTCGGCCGGCAGCGCACCGAGCTCCATCACGCCGGAGCGGTAGTACAGGTTCGGCAGCATCACGTAATAGCCGGACGTCGCGAGCCGGCGTGCCATGTCGCGCAGCTCTTCGCGGATCGCCGGCGCATCCATGTAGAACAGGATGACCGGAAACGGCCCGCCGCGTTCGGGATGGCTGATGAAGGTTGCGGTGTGGCCGTCCTTGGTGGGGATCGCGATCTGCTGGTCGATCATCTGTTTGATCTTTTACTTGCGCCTTGTGATTCTTCTTATGCAGGGACGTCGAATACGATTGCAAGGAAACCGGGTCATGACAAGGATACCGCCGATGGGCACTTGAACGGCCTCGCGCGGATTGCCATTGTCTTTCCGAGCGTTCGCGTGAAGTTTATCTGAGCTGCCAGGAGGCCGAAATGACCCAGACCAACAACCGGTTTTTCGACGAGATCGGCCGCCTGATGAACGATGCCGCAGGCGCCGCCCAGGGCGTCAAGCGCGAGTTCGACACGGTGATGCGGACCCAAGCCGAGAAATTCCTGCGCGACATGGATCTGGTCAAGCGCGAGGAGTTCGAGGCGGTCAAGGACATGGCGCGCCTGGCGCGTGAGGAGAACGAGGCGCTGAAGGCACGCATCGCGGCGCTGGAGGCGAAGCTGGGGGGCGCGCCGACGTCCTGACCGGCGTCGTTCCGGGGCGGTCCGCAGGACCGAACCCGGAACCTCGAGATTCTCAGGTGCGCAATTGCGCACCATTGTTCGGCCGCTGCCGCGATCGCCCCGGAATGACGGCAGATCCGGGACCTTCCGCCAGCCCATTCTCCTTGTCATTTCCGCATCTTCCGGGTAAAAGCCCGCCAAGTTCGTGGCCCCCGCACCCCTGGAGGCTTGCTGCGAGCTATGCCATGGGCCGCGCTGCGGCCCATTAACTTTTGCAAAAACAAGGACTTAACGACATGGCGACGACCGTCAAGGAATTGAAGGCGACCGCACGTCCGAAGAGCGGCAAGGGGGCCGCCCGGGCTGAGCGTCGCGCCGGGCGCGTGCCCGGAGTGATCTATGGCAACAACCAGCCCCCCGTCACGATCTCGATCGAAGATCGCGAACTGCGCCAGCGCATCCTCGCCGGCCGGTTCCTGACCACGCTGGTGGACATCGATCTCGAGGGCAAGAAGCACCGCGTGATTCCGCGCGACTATCACCTCGATCCGGTCAAGGACTTCCCGATCCATGTCGACTTCATGCGGCTCGGCGAAGGCGCCACCATCCGCATCAGCGTGCCGCTGCATGTCGTGAAGGCGGAAACCTCCCCGGGCGTGAAGCGCGGCGGTACCGTCAACATCGTCGCCCACGCGATCGAGCTCGAATGCGGCGTCGAGAGCATTCCGCAGTACATCGAGGCCGATGTCGGCGCGCTGGAAATCGGTCACTCGCTGCATCTGGCGGACGTCAAGCTGCCGGCCGGCGTGAAGGCGCTGACCCGCGAGGACGCGACCCTCGTCACCATCGTGCCGCCGTCCGGCTACGCCGAAGAGCAGAAGGCCGCGGCTGCGGCTGCTGCTCCTGGCGCTGCTGCGGCTGCTCCGGCGGCTGGCGCTGCGGCTCCGGCTGCGGGTGCTGCTGCACCGGCTGCTGCTGCCAAGGCTCCCGCCGGCGGCGACAAGAAGAAGTAATCTCTCGAAAGAGCCGGCGCGCGGTCCCTGATCGCGCGCTGGCTGAGGGGCGCGCCGCGTCATGCGACTCTTTGTTGGGCTCGGCAATCCCGGCGCGAAATACGCACGTCACCGGCACAATATCGGCTTCATGGCGGTCGACGAGATCGCGCGCCGTCACAGCTTTGCGCCGTGGCGCCGCCGCTTTCAGGGCGAGACCTCGGAAGGCACGCTCGGCACGGAGCGCGTGATCCTGCTCAAGCCGACGACCTACATGAACGAGTCCGGCCGCGCCGTGCAGGAAGCTGCAAGCTTCTTCAAGATCGCGCCTGGCGACGTCACCGTGTTCCATGACGAACTCGAGCTGCCGCCGGGCAAGGTGCGGGTGAAGATCGGCGGCGGCATCGCCGGCCACAACGGCCTGCGCTCGATCTCGGCGCATATCGGCAACGATTATCGCCGTGTACGCCTCGGCATCGGTCATCCCGGCGTCAAGGAATTGGTGCACGGCCACGTGCTGTCGGACTTCGCCAAGGCCGACAATGACTGGGTGGCGACGCTGTGCGAGGCGGTGGCCGAGCACGCAGGCCTGGTCGCCAAGGGCACGGACGCGACCTTCGCCAACCGGGTGCATCTTGCGATGCAGGCGAAGGGATTTTTGACCAAGGACGACAACGGCAAGGAATAACGCTCGTGGGATTCAAATGCGGGATTGTCGGGTTGCCCAATGTCGGCAAGTCGACCTTGTTCAATGCGCTGACCGAGACGGCCGCGGCGCAGGCCGCGAACTATCCGTTCTGCACCATCGAGCCGAATGTCGGCGAGGTCGCCGTGCCTGATCCCAGGCTCGACAAGCTCGCGGCGATCGCCAAGTCGGGCCAGATCATTCCGACCCGGCTGACCTTCGTCGACATCGCGGGCCTCGTGCGCGGCGCCTCCAAAGGCGAAGGCCTCGGCAACCAATTCCTGGCCAACATCCGCGAGGTCGATGCCATCGCGCATGTGGTGCGCTGCTTCGAGGATTCCGACATCACCCATGTCGAGGGCAAGATCGCCCCGCTCGCCGACATCGAGACCATCGAGACCGAGCTGATGCTCGCCGATCTCGACAGCCTCGAGAAGCGCGTCGACAACCTCACCAAGAAGGCCAAGGGCAACGACAAGGACGCCAAGGAGCAACTCGACCTCGTCAACCGCACCTTGGTGCTGCTGCGCGAGGGCAAGCCCGCACGTCTCGTCGAGCGCAAGGCGGAGGAGGAACGTGCTTTCGGGATGCTCGGCCTGCTGTCGTCCAAGCCCGTGCTCTATGTCTGCAACGTCGAGGAAGGCTCGGCCGCCACAGGCAATTCGTTCTCGAAAGCCGTGCAGGACCAGGCCGCCAAGGAAGGCGCGGTCGCCGTCGTCATCTCCGCCAAGATCGAATCCGAGATCGCAACGATCTCGCGTGACGAGCGTGCCGACTTCCTGGAGACGCTGGGTCTGGAGGAAGCCGGCCTCGATCGCCTGATCCGCGCCGGCTACACGCTGCTCGACCTCATCACCTATTTCACGGTCGGCCCGAAGGAAGCGCGCGCCTGGACCATCCATCGCGGCACCAAGGCCCCGGGCGCGGCGGGTGTGATCCACACCGACTTCGAGAAGGGCTTTATCCGCGCCGAGACCATTGCCTATGAGGATTACGTCGCGCTCGGCGGCGAAGCCGGCGCCCGCGATGCCGGCAAGCTCCGGCTCGAAGGCAAGGAATACGTCGTCGCCGACGGCGACGTGATGCATTTCAGGTTCAATACGTAAGAGGCGCTCTCGTGCCCCGGACGCATCGCAGCGCTTCTTCAGCGGTGCGCTGCAGAGCCGGGCCCGAGGAGCCTTGATTGCGGATGCATGGGTCCCGGCTCTGCGTCGCGTCATTTCATGCCGCGCCGCGTCCGGAACACGAGAGCCTCAACGCATCCCGCCGCCCTGGTCGCGGATCGCGCCGAGATGCTCGTTGATGCGGAAGACGATCAGGATCAGCTCGGCGACGATGCGCGAGAACACGATGCCGACGACGACGCTCGCGATCGACGACAGCAGCACCAGGAAGCCGCCGAACGGGCTGATCGCCATCGCAGCCAGGCCGGAGAAGATGCCGGAGAGACCGAACAGGCAGATCAGCGCGATCACCAGCCAATAGAAGGTCTTGATGATCGTCGGCGTGATGAAGCGGTCCCACTGAAACAGGTCGCTGAATGAAAACATTGCTCTCCCCAGGGCATTGGGCCTTGGTAAATGGATCTCGGTCCTCGGTCGATCCGACTCGGATCAACGCCGCCACCCGGTATGTAGCACGAGCCATGCGGGCCGGCGGGTTGAGATTGCCGCAAAGTGCGGCCACAATCTGTCATTCCCGCAAAGCTTTCCCGAGATGACCCTGACCTTCGAAGATTTCCCGCCCGGCCGGTTCGGCACGTTCGGCCCGCGCCACGTCACCCGCGACGAGATTTTGGCCTTTGCCGCCGAGTTCGATCCGCAGCCCATGCATCTGGACGAGGAGGCCGCCAGCAAAAGCATGCTGCGCGGCCTGTCCGGCTCGGGCTGGCACCTCTGCTCGCTGATGATGCGGATGATGGCCGACGGTTTCATTACCCGCGCCGCATCGCTGGGATCTCCCGGCGTCGACGAGGTGCGCTGGCTGTCGCCGCTGCGGCCCGGCGACGATCTCACGCTCGAGGTCGACGTGCTGGAGGCGCGCACGTCCAAGAGCCGCCCCGAGCTCGGCATCGTCAAGTTCAAATGCACCGCGCGCAACGCCAAGGGTGAGGCGCTCGCCGAGATGACCTCGCCGATCCTGATCAAGCGGCGCGAGGGAGCGGCCTGATGCGGTTCTTCGACGACATCGAGATCGGTCAGCGCCGCGAGATCGGCACCTATACGTTCACGGCCGAAGCCATCAAGACATTCGCCGCCAAGTTCGATCCGCAGCGTTTTCATCTCGACGAGGAGGAGGGCAAGAACTCGCTGTTCGGCGGGCTCGCCGCGTCGGGCTGGCATGTCGGTTCGGCCTGCATGAGCCTGCTTGTCGCTGACGGCCAGCGTCTGGCGCGCGAGGCCGCCTCGCGCGGCGAGGAGGTCGCGGTGTGGGGCCCATCGCCGGGCTTTCGCGACCTGCGCTGGATCAGGCCGGTGCTCGCCGGCGATACCGTCGGTTACGTCAATGTCGTGATCGACAAGCGCACGTCTGCCTCGCGCCCCGGCTGGGGCATCCTCACCGCCCGCACCACCGGCACCAACCAGCGCGGTGAGGACGTCTATTCCATCACGGCCTCGGCCTTCGTGCCGATGCGTGCGAAGAGCGCTTAGACCTGTTCCAAGATGAACGGTCCAAATCCGTGGGCGAGTGTTGCCCGCGCGCTATGGACGCGATTCCGGGCGGCTGCCATAAGCCTGCGCAACATGGTTACCGCGAAGCAGTTTGGCGGAACCACTCAGGTGCTAACTAATTATGAACCTGTCGCTGTCTATTTGAAACGAATTGGGCAGACGACAGGGGACGAGAACCATGGCTGATCGCGGCGCACTCAAGTTTGTTGGATTTATCTTCGCGACCGCGACGCTGGCCGTCATGCTGGTCGCCGGCATGGTGGTGAAGGGCTACGCCGATGGCGCCTACACCCTGGAAGCCTCGGCCGTCGACGCGAGCCGGTAAGAGTTCGTTAAGTTTTCGCGGCCGGCATCCGGCCGCCGCACTCAGCGGCTATAGACGAACGCCAATATGGCGATCGCAACCGCCAGCAGCCCGACAAAGCGCAGCATGATCGTGCCGAATTGATTCGGCGCGGGCCGCAACGGGATCGGGTCCGTGGTGTCGGGCCGAATGCTTTCCATGTGAAATGTCCCCCAGGCCCGGCCGAAGAGGCCATGGCGCCTGGCATTGGTCGCCAGGGAAGGGATGGGGGTTCAAAGGTGAACGCTCGTGTCCCGGACGCGCTGCAGCGTGCAACGCTGCTGCGCAGAGGCGGGACCCATCTCGCCGCTCATGCGCCGGACCATGGGCCCCGGCTCTGCGGCGCGTCACTACGTGCCGCACCGCGTCCGGGGCACGAGACCGCCAGAATCAAGACCGCCGCGCTCCTTGCGGAACGCGGCGGTTCGGTGATGCTGGGTCGGCGTGGTCAGCTGTTGCGCAGGCCGTCGGCGGCGCGCTTCCACTGCGCGACATTGTCGGCGATCATGCGGGTAGACTTCATCGCGGCCTGGCTGAGCTGGGCATAGCCGGAGATCTCGCGCTGGACGCGCTGGCCTTCGGCATGGAGCAGATCGCGCAGGCTCTCGAGCTCGGAGATCAGGTTCTCGATCTCGGCGAGCGAGGTGCCGGCGACGCGCTGGATCAGCGAGTTGACGTTGTTGACGGTGGCTTCCGCGCTCGGGTCGAGCGGCGGTGCGTCGGTGGTGGTCGACGCCGGACGGCGCAGATAGGCGATGTCGTTGCGAACGAAGTCGCGGATGCCGGCCTCGACTTCCGTCACGGCGGCGAGGTTGGTGTCGACCGTCTCGGTCTCGGTGCCTTCGATCTTTTCCGGGCGCATGGCGTTCATCGTTGTTCCCCTGTTCGCGTTGAGTGCAGCGCGAGTGTCCCCCGCACGACGAATTCGGTCAGCCCGACTAGGGCGTCGGAATTTGACCGCAACTTGGCCGAGATACGGCAAGGGCGGACGATTCGGGGGCTTTGCCGTGGCGTATGGTTAGGAGAGTGTGAACGCCGCAATGCGCCTTCGGGACGCGGGAGGGCGCCGAGGTCGCTACCAGCTCTTCTTGAATCCAGCCGACACGCTCTTGTTGATCGCGCCTTGCGAGGTCTCGCCGACCGAGCCGGAGACGGTGACGTTGTCGAACAGCTTTTGCTCGGCGCCGACCTTGCGCAGCCATTTGTCGTCGGTGGTCGACAGCGTCTGGCCGGCGGTGATGCTGGTGCCGGTGTCGGTGAGGGTGACCTTGGCGGACTGGTCGGTTTCGTAATTGCGGGTGACGTGGCCGCCGATGCCGGGCACCGCGCTGGTGCCCTGCTGGTTGACGCTGTAGCCGTTCTGCAGCGTCAGCGAGGTGTCGCCCGACAATGGCACCGATTTGGTCAGCGAGGCCCCGAGCTTGCTCTGTTCCGAGGCGGGATTGACGCGGGCTTCCACCGCGGTCTTGTCCCAGATCACACCCGCGCCGGGCGCGGTTGCCGTCGCCCAGGCGCTGCCCGAGGATTGCGGCAGGCTGCCGCCGTTGGTGGCCTTCTGTGCCAGCAGCTCGGACATGGTTCGCGGCTCGCTGGTCTCCGTCATGTCCGCGCCGATCCGCGTATCCCAGAACGAGAACACGGACTGCTTCACCGTCACCGCCGACGAGCCGTTGGCATTGGCATTCGACGACCAGTCCAGCCCGTCCTTGGCAGCGGCCTGGGCGCGCTTCTTGGCGGCCATGGGGTCGATGCCGGTGCCGGCATCGACCGCCAGCTGGCTCCAGTCGAGCTTGTCGACGTCGATGCCTTTGAGCACGTCGGGGTCGTTGACGTCGGGGGCCTCCGCAACGGCCTCGGTCTCGGCCTCGTCGTCAGGCGCGGCCGCGGGGGGTGAGAAGGGCGGAATGATCTGCGCCGAGACTGTCAGCACCGAGCCCAGAATGAACGCGGCCGCCAGCACTGGCAGCCGGGTCCAGCCGAAACCTGTCGAGAATTCCATCGTCCTGCCCGCGAACCCCAGCGCATGCTGTCCGAGAATATATATCGGCCGTCAGCAAAGACCATGCGCCATTCCGCGCGCAAAATGCTGATCCATCGCTGCGAAATTGTGGCGGCATTTCAGGGCAGCGAACCAACGGGCCGCGCGACAGGCGCGCCCGATCACAAGCGTCTCGATGCGACGGCATCCGGCGGGGCTGGAGGCCAGAACGTCGCAGCCGGCATCTTGATCGGTCCCGAAATGGGGCCCGTTGGTATCCCCTCAGAAGCGCGATGATCCTCATCGCGCTTCAGGTTGTTGTTGCATGCGTCAGCCGACGCGGGTCATCTTCGGCAGATGAATGGCGCGGCCGAGTGCCTGCTCGACCAGGTCGAACGTGTCGATCAGGACGCGCATGCTGACGAGCTTGCCCGCCCTGAACTGGGCGAACTGCGCGACCCGCAAGCTGATCGGCTTGTTCGAATCCAGCGCCGTCAGCGAGTAGCGCACCATCGAGGCGGCGGAATCGACGCCGAGCATGATGCTCTCGCGGTCGAAGCGGCGGACTTGGAAATTGTCGGCGAGCTGGCGGATGACGTCGAGCACGGCGTCCCTGCCCTGGCGCGCGCCGAGGAACGGAAACATGTCGATCGGGCCGTAGAGCGCCCACTCGACGTCGTCGTCGATCAGGGCTTCTATGTCCTGGAAATGCCGGTCGTTGATCGCGCGGTGCAACGCGCGCGAGAAACGCCAGAGGCTATGCTCTGTCATTTTGGGCAGTCCTGAAGCTGGCTTGCGAAAAAAACGGAAAACAACCCCATGCGCAGTCAGGCGCCGGGGGGCTCAAATCGTTTGTACACGAACAAAATAGGACGTTTTGGCCAAAACGCAATTCACGTTTTCGCAATGCACAATTGATTGCGAAATGTGAGATTTGCAACAGGACCACGTAATTTTCCGGGGTTGGGCGCGAGCCCCAGTGGGGTCCTCGCGCCGAGACGAGGCTTAATCCGTCCGCGCGCCGGTGATCAACGGCCCGATTTCGCGCTCCAGCACCTGCTGCACCAGATCGTAGGAATCGATGATCTCGCGAATCTCCGCCACCAGCCCGCCGCGGAAGGTGTAGAACACGGCCATGTCGAATTGCACGATGCGGTCATTGCTGCGCTTTTTGAAATAGGCCTGCATGTAGGTCGCGACCGCTTCACCCTCGGCCAGGATGTGCGGCGCCTTGTAGCGGATCTCCGAATAGCGCGACCAGACCGTCTGCCAGAGTTCACGCAGCTCGGCCTTGCCGTGGCGCGGCACCAGATGCGGCAGCACGTCGATCGGCGCATGGGTGAGGAAGTCGACGTCGTCGGTGCAGCAGGACAGCGCGGCTTCGATATCGCCACGCGCGAAGGCGTCGAGCAGATGCAGCACGCGTTGCCTGTTCAGCGATTCAACCGTCATGCTGCTCCCGCCCTCGTCGGCCGTGGATTGCAAACGCTACCGCGGGCCTCGCGGGTCCATCAATCCGCAAAAACACAGGGTGCTTGCCAACTATGACGCGCGAGCGCCATGCCGCGTTCATGGGGTGCAAGCGCGGGCGACGCTGCTGGCTTGGTACGGCTTTTCGAATGGCGATGACGCCGCATGCTTACCTGCGAGGCGCGCCTTGCTCAGATGCTGGAACCCGGACCCGCCCGCAATCGTTGAAGGTCCGACATCGCATCTGGAGACATCGATCCATGAAATCGCCGCTTCTCACCGTGACCGCCGCACTGCTCATGCTTGGCGCGACCTCCGCGGCCAATGCCAAGGGCTGCATCAAGGGCGCCATCGTCGGGGGTGTCGCCGGTCACTATGCCGGCCATCACGGCGTGCTGGGCGCCGCCGCCGGCTGCCTCTACGGCCGGCACCACGCCAAGGAACAGGAGAAGCAGCGGCAGCAGCAGCAGAGCCAGATGAACGGGCAGGGGAAGCTGTAGTCGTTCCGGGACGCCGCGAAGCCGCGAACCCGGCGCCATCCTGCCCCTTGGGCCGGTCCCAAATAGGCGCGTGACCCATCTCACATCACGCCCGTCCCGGCGCAGCTATCGTCATCCCAATGTCATCAGGGAGACGTGCCATGGCTGCCATCGCCACCGTCAGAAAGTCCCGCTTGCACAACGCGATCGAAGGCCTCGCGCTGACCGCGATCCTGCAGAGCTTCCCGACCTTCGCCGCCGCCGCCTTCCTGCTCAAGCTCTGCGGCAACCACGATCTCGTCGGCGATCCCGGCGTCGCCATCTTCGTCGCGATCGCCTCGCTCGCCCACGCGATGTTCGCGGTGAGCTTCGGCCCGAGCTTCCCGGCGTTCTTCAAGACCGTCTACGAGCCGAAATTCTTCGAGGCCCAACTGTCGCTGTCCGACAAGATCACGGCCTGGCGCACCCAGCCCGTCGCCTCGCTGCAGCTGGTGACGATCGTGCTGCTGCTGTCAGTGATGGCGGTGGTGATGGCGAGCGTGGGGTGAGACCTCTCGTCATTCCGGGGCGCCGCAAAGCGGCGAGCTATGATGCGCAATTGCGCATCTGAGAATCCATAACCCCGAACGGAAATGAACAGCGACGCCGCCCCTACCGCTTCTTCCACCCACCCCGGCGCCCCGGCATCCCGCCCGTCGACTTCGGCGCCGGCCCGAACTCCGGCCCCGACTGCCTGGAATCTGTCGGCTGGATGATCCGGCTCTCGCCGCCGAACGGCTTTGACGGCAAGGCGCGGCCTTCGCGGTAAGGCAGCGATTCCGGGCCGTGCATTTCGTCGAGATGCGGCTTGTGCACGCGGGAGCCCTTGCCGCCGCCGGCCTTGAGCGCGGTTGCGGCGCTCTTGTTCTTCATGGCGCTGACCGGCAGGTTCGCCGAGTCGCCGTACTTCCTGGTGCCGGCATAGGCGCCGGCCTTGCCCGTGACCGCTCGCTGTTTTGCGGTGGGGTCGTCGACCACGGCCAGCTCGGTGGCGCGCAGGCGTTTGACTTCGTCGCGCAGGCGCGCGGCTTCCTCGAAGTTCAGATCGGCCGCGGCCTCGCGCATCCGCGTTTCCAAATCGCCCAGCACGGCTTCGAAATTGTGGCCGATCGAGATGACGTCGTCGGTCATGTCGTGGCCGCCGACCTCCACCAGCACGTGATCGCGCTCGTAGACGGAGTTGAGGATGTCGCCGATCTGCTTCTTGACGCTCTCCGGCGTGATGCCGTTGGCGGTATTGTATTCGACCTGCTTCTCGCGGCGGCGGTTGGTCTCGGCGATGGCGCGCTCCATCGAGCCCGTCATCTGGTCGGCATAGAGGATCACCTTGCCGTCGACGTTGCGCGCGGCGCGGCCGATGGTCTGGATCAGCGAGGTCTCGCTGCGCAGAAAACCTTCCTTGTCGGCGTCGAGAATGGCGACCAGCGCGCATTCGGGAATGTCGAGGCCTTCGCGCAACAGGTTGATGCCGACCAGCGCGTCGAAGGCGCCGAGGCGAAGATCGCGGATGATCTCGATGCGCTCGATGGTGTCGATGTCCGAGTGCATGTAGCGGACACGAATGCCCTGCTCGTGCAGATATTCGGTGAGGTCCTCCGCCATGCGTTTTGTGAGAACCGTGATCAGCGAGCGATAGCCGGCCTGCGCGGTGGCACGCACCTCGCCGACGAGATCGTCGACCTGGGTGCGGGCCGGACGGATATCGACGGGCGGATCGATCAAGCCCGTCGGGCGGATGACCTGCTCGACGAATACGCCGCCGCTCTCGTTCAGTTCCCAGCCGCTCGGCGTCGCCGACACCGCGACGGTCTGAGGCCGCATCATGTCCCACTCCTCGAAGCGGAGCGGGCGATTGTCCATGCAGGAGGGCAGGCGGAAGCCATACTCGGCCAGCGTCGCCTTGCGGCGGAAGTCGCCGCGGAACATGGCGCCGATCTGCGGGATGGTGACGTGGCTTTCGTCGGCGAAGATCAGCGCGTTGTCGGGCACGTATTCGAACAGCGTCGGCGGCGGCTCGCCGGGGCGGCGCCCGGTGAGGTAGCGCGAATAGTTTTCGATGCCGGCGCAGCTTCCCGTCGCCTCCATCATCTCGAGGTCGAAGGTGGTACGCTGCTCCAGCCGCTGCGCTTCCAAGAGGCGGCCCTGGTTGTTGAGCTGGTCGAGCCGCTGCTTCAGCTCTGATTTGATCGACTTGATCGCCTGCACCAGCGTCGGGCGCGGCGTCACATAGTGCGAATTGGCGTACATCTTGATGAATTCGAGCTCGTCCTGCTTGTGGCCGGTGAGCGGATCGAATTCCTCGATGGTCTCGATGGTGTCGCCGAACAAATTCACCCGCCAGGCGCGGTCCTCATAGTGCGCCGGGAAGATGTCGATGACGTCGCCCCGGACACGGAAGGTGCCGCGGGTGAAATCGGCCTGGGTGCGCTTGTATTGCAGCGCGACGAGGTCGGCGATGAGCTGGCGCTGGTCGATGCGCTCGCCCTTCTTCAGCGCGAAGGTCATCGCGGTGTAGGTCTCGACCGAGCCGATACCGTAGATGCAGGACACCGAGGCGACGATGATGACGTCGTCGCGTTCGAGCAGCGCGCGCGTCGCCGAGTGGCGCATGCGGTCGATCTGCTCGTTGATCGATGAGTCCTTTTCTATGTAGGTGTCCGTGCGAGGGACATACGCCTCTGGCTGATAGTAGTCGTAATAGCTGACAAAATACTCGACCGCGTTGTCAGGGAAGAAGTTCTTGAACTCGCCGTAGAGCTGGGCGGCGAGCGTCTTGTTCGGCGCCAGGATCAGCGCCGGGCGCTGCGTCTTCTCGATCACCTGCGCCATGGTGTAGGTCTTGCCCGAGCCGGTGACGCCGAGCAGCACCTGGGTGCGGTCGTTGCGCTGGACGCCTTCGACCAGTTCCGCGATCGCGGTGGGCTGGTCGCCCTTGGGCTGATAGTGCGACTTGATCTCGAAGCGCACGCCGCCTTCGGACTTTTCCGGGCGCGGCGGCCGGTGCGGCGTCCACACCTTGGTGGAGCCGTCGTTCTTGCGGAACTCAGGCCGGCCCTCGCGGATCAGCGATTCCAGCGCATCGGCGGTCGCCTTGACGCCGAGCGCTTCCATCTTGCTGCGCGGCGGCCGCGCCAGCGCCTCGGCATCGTCCTCCTCGGTCGGCAGGCCAAGCTGCCGCGCCAGTTCCGGATCGAGCGTCGGGATCGTGGCCGCGGTGCCGTAATTGGCCTGCGGCGCCTCGTCGAAACCCTCGGTCGACGCCCGGGCGCCTGGCGGCTGCGGATTGGGCCGCAGCGGCATCGGGCGCGCCGCATCCTGCGGAAACTCCTTCGGCGTCGAAGCCCGCGCGCGATGCGCGGCGGCCTCGCCCCCGGATCGCCGGTCGCGCGAATTATCCGGCGGCGGCTGCAGCCCGGTGCCGGATCCCAGCCCGGCATCGCCGCGGTTGATCGCGGGATTGAGCAATTCGGCCAGCGCCGGCCCGATCGGCTGCACGTCAGGGCGGTGCGCCTTCGAGTTCGGGGTCTTGGTCTTGGGGGATTTGCCGGATTTTTCGGAGGATGCAGGTTTCTTCGCCATGAGGCGAATATGGGACGAGTCAGTCGCGCAATAAAGGGCGAATGCCGCCCGCTATGCAGGCTGCTGACAGCAGGTTGGCAGCAGGGTAGGGCCTCACGCCGCCGGCGGCGCACCCTCGTCGTCCTCGCCCGCCTGATTTGGCGTGAGGATGTCGAGATGGATGCCGCCGCAATCGGTGCAGCGCATGGTCCAGTACTCGCTTCCGGCGCGCCCTCCGATCACGCGAAGCACGGCGAGATCGCCGTCGCATTCCGGGCAATTCGACAGCACCGTGCGGCTGTAGATCCTCGGCCGCGACGCATCCTCGAATTCGATGACTGACATGACCGGTTGCCCCCTTTTGCGCTGGTGCTGTCCCTGCTTCGCTTGCCGTCCTGCCCGTCTATTCGTCGTCGCTGTCGGTCCGCCGGCGGAAGCGGTCGATGTGGTGCTTGGCGTCGGCGATCGCGGCGTTCTGATCGGGCCAGGCAAAACCGACTTCCATGGCCGGAAACAGTACGCCGTCGATGGCGAGGGGGCTGAGATCGGCGCGGCGGATGCGGGCGTGCCAGAGGCCTTTGCCGGCCTCGAAGGATTCGATGTCAAAACCGTCGTAGAGCGTCGTCATGGTCGTCCCCGAAGTGTTCCGTACGTGTCTTGTTGGAGAGTCAGGGGACCACGTTTGCAGAGTTCGGGATGTGAAGCCGTTCACAAGCGGCCGGCTTTTTTGCTCTCGCGTCAGTTCCGCGCGGCCGTACGGCCGATCCGCTTCACCGGCCGGGCGGCGGGTTCCGCCGCCGCGCGCATGATCCAGCGGCGGAACGCGGCGAAGTCGCGCTGCTCGGTCTGGAAGCTGCGATAGAGCAGGTACCAGCGCATGCCCTTGGGCACCGATAGGTCGAACGGTGCGACCAGCCGGCCGGCGGCGAGGTCGTCGTCGATATAGGGGCGGATGCCCATGGCGATGCCGAGCCCGTCGGCGGCGGCCTGCAGCGCCTGGCCGTAGAACTGGAACTCGGGCCCGCGCGCGCTGACCCGCGCAACGCCCGCGGCCTTCAGCCAGATCGGCCAGTCTTCAGGTGAATGCGCGACGCGGATCAGGCTTGGGCCTTTCAGGTCGGCCGGGCGCTTCAGGCCGCTCGCCAGGCGGGGCACGCAGACCGGCGTGAGGTCGCCGGCGAACAGCGGCTCGGCGACGAGGCCGGGCCAGTCGCCGGTGCCAAGCTTGATGCCGCAGCTCCAGTCCTCGCCGAACGGCACCGCCGCGCCGCCCGTGGTGAAGCGCACCTCGATATCGGGCTCCTCGCTGCGGAATTCCGACAGGCGCGGGATCAGCCAGCGCATCGCAAAGGTGTGGCCGACGCCGATGGTGAGCACGCGGACGCTTGCGGGCGCCGTCACCTGCGCGGTGAGGCTGGCCAGTGCGTCGAAGATCGGCGTCAGCCCGCTTTGATAGGCGCGGCCGGCCTGCGTCAGCACCAGGCGATTGGCCTTGCGCTCGAACAGCGCGACGCCGAGCCGCTCCTCCAGCAGATGCACCATGCGGCTGACGGCGGCCGCAGACACGCTCAGCTCGAGCCCGGCCGCGGCAAAGCTGCCGGTCCGCGCCGCCGCCTCGAATGCCTTGATGCCGTTGAGAAACAGCAGCCGCCGCAAATGCAGACCCCTACGCCAGACCCTCAGGAAAGCTGAGGCCAGGGCAAGATAACTCAGTTTGCGCGGCGGCGGCAAGCGAGGCAGGTTTTGCGATGTAGATTTGGGCTGATTTGTTGAACGCGGGCGCGGCTTTTTTGCTTTTCCCCGCAAGCGGGCGGGCAAAATCGGCATCTCGCATCCCTTACCTGCCGGCAGGAGAACCTCACGTGACGCCCATCATGATCGCTGCCCTCGGATTGCTGATGGTCGCCACCGCGTTCCTGTCGGGGCTGTTCGGCATGGCGGGCGGGCTGATCCTGATCGGCGTGCTCTTGGCCCTGATGCCGCTGCCGACCGCGATGGTGCTGCACGCGATCACGCAGATGGCCTCGAACGGCTGGCGCGCGTTCCTGTGGCGGGCGCATATCCGCTGGCGGCCGGTTGCGAACTACATGGTCGGCGCTGCCGTCGCGCTCGCGGCCTGGTCGCTCACCCGCTACGTGCCCGACAAGCCGATGGCGCTGCTGCTGCTCGGCATCACTCCGTTCATGGCGCGGCTGCTGCCCGCCAACATCAAGCCGGATCCCGACAGGCTTTGGCAGGGCACGGTCTACGGCACGATCTGCATGGGCCTGATGCTGATGACGGGCGTCTCCGGCCCGCTGCTCGACACCTTCTTCCTTGGCGGCAATTTCGGCCGGCGCGAGAAGGTGGCGACGAAAGCGATGTGCCAGCTCGTCAGCCATTTCACCAAGCTGATCTATTTCGGCGGCATCATCGATCAGGCCGCAAGCCTCGATCCCGTGCTCGCCGGCGTTGCGATCGCAGCCTCGATGCTCGGCACCACGCTGGCGCGGCGAATCCTGGAAGCCATGACCGACCAGCAATTCGTGGCCTGGTCGAACAAGCTGATCACCACCATTGCCTGCTACTACATCGCCTATGGCGGCTGGCTGTTGCTGCGTGCGCCGGTGCTGGCCGCCTTCGACAAGGGAGGTTTGCAATGAGCGAAACTGCCGATCCGCTGGTGCTGGACTTCGTCGAATGGGTCGCGCGCGAGCCGCGCGCCTATGCCGAGGTGGTCGCGACCTGGAAAACCTCGTGTCCGCGCCTCACCATCTGGGAAGACGCCAGCGAGCGCGGGCTTGTTACGCGTGAGACACTGCCAGGCCTCGGGCTCGTCATCGCGGTGACGGAGCATGGCGAGAGGTTGCTGCGCACCAACGGGCGGTGACCGGCACTTCCTCCACATCGTCATTGCGAGCGCCGGCGAAGCAATCCAGGATGTCTTTCGCGGCGGCAGTCTGGATTGCTTCGCTGCGCTCGCAATGACGGAACAGCATATGTCGCTCAAACTCTACGAACTCGTCGGCACCGACCCCTCGCGCCCGTTCAGCCCGTATTGCTGGCGCACGCGGATGGCGCTGGCGCACAAGGGCCTGTCGGCGGAATCGCTTCCCTGGCGCTTCACCGAGAAGAGCGCGCTTGCGCCGCACGGCTCGGAAAAGGTCCCGGTGCTGCTGCATGACGACAAGCCCGTGGTCGATTCCTGGACGATCGCGAATTATCTCGAAGACACTTTCCCGGGCCGTCCGTCGCTGTTCGGCGGCGAGGGCGGCCGTGCCATGGCGCGCATGATCAACGCCTTCGGCGACATCGCCATCGTCGGCGGAATCTTCCCGCTGATCGTCGCCGATATCCCGAACAATCTCGCCGAAATCGACGCCGCCTATTTCCGCAAATCGCGCGAGGCGCGCTTTGGCGGCAAGAGCCTGGAAGAGGTGATGGCGAGCCGCGACACCGGCGTGGTCACGTTCCGCAAGTCGCTCGAGGTGATGCGACAGACCCTGAAGAAGCAGCCCTATCTCGGCGGCGAGGCGCCGAACTACGCCGACTACATCGTGTTCGGCGGTTTCCAATGGGCGCGCGTGGTGAGCCCGTTCAAGCTGCTGGAGGCGGACGATCCGGTCTACGCCTGGCGGGAAAAATTGCTCGACGCATTCGACGGCATGGCGCGGAAGTCGCCGGGGCATCAAGTGTAGGGCGCGATATCTCCTCGGGTCGTCCCCGCGAACCCGGGGGACCCATACCGCGTGATCTATCGAGTGTGGGTGGTCGCAGCACCGAAACGACGGGCCTTCGCCAAATTTCTTCCTGTGGTTATGGGTCCTGGCGTTCGCCGGGACGACACCGAGAGTGTGGCAAGGGTTCTGACATCACCCACGGTGTTGCACCCTATCCGCTGCGCTCACTGACTCCGCCGCCGCTTTCCTCAGACACTCGCGGCACAGGCAGTCCTCGCCCTCGACCGGCATCGGCAGCTTTGCTGTTTCCTCCGCGCACCAGCAATTGCCCGAGAGATCGCAGCCGAACTCGGCGCCGCAGCGTGAGCAGGTCAGGCGGCGCGGTTCCGGGGCCGAGGTTTCTTGCGGATTTGTCATGATTTGCGTCGAAGCTTCGCCGTGATTTTCATGTCGGGTTCATCGGTCGTTGCGGTATATTAGGCGTCGCGCGCGGACTCGGAAAGCGGCTCCCGGCACGCCAAGGACAAATCGATGGCCCGCGATTCGCAAGCCGCGCTCGTTGCGCTCAACCGTTTTGGCTTCGGTGCCCGCGGCGGCGCCTCGGGCGATCTGATCAACGCAAGCTCAGATCCGCGCGGCTTCGTGAAGGCGGACCTTGCGCGGCCCAGCAGCGTGCTGCTGGAGGCGCCCGGCCTGCAATCGACGCAGCAACTCGGGAAGGCCGTGTTCGCCTATCAGGATCAGGTCAAGCAGGCGCGCGAGGCGGCGAAGGCTGCCACACCTGCCGACACGCCGGCCGAACAGAAGCCTGCGCTCCGCCGCAATCTCTCGCTGAACGCGACCGCGACCGAGATCGCCGGCCAGATGACGGATGGCAAACCGTCCGACAATGCAGCGAAGCCCGAGACGATGCAGCCGGGCGTTGCCGCGCCGGCCGCAAAGCCCGCGCCGCAGCCGCTCAACGTGATCCAGAAGGCCTTCCGCGCTGAAGCGCTGGCGCGGCTGCAGCGCGCGACGCTGACCACGTGCGGCTTCACCGAGCGCCTCGTCGTGTTCTGGTCCAACCATTTCTGCATCTCCGCGAGCAAGGGCGAGCTGGCGCGGATCTGGGCCGGCGCGTTCGAGCGCGAGGCGATCAGGCCGCACGTGCTCGGACGCTTCGCCGACATGCTGAGAGCGGTCGAGCAGCACCCGGCGATGCTGTTCTTCCTCGACAACCAGCAATCGCTCGGCCCGGATTCGCGCGCGGGGCAAAACCGCAAGCGCGGTCTGAACGAGAATCTCGCGCGCGAGATCATGGAGCTGCATACGCTCGGCGTCGGCGGCGGTTATACGCAGGACGACGTCACCTCGCTCGCGCGCATCATCACGGGCTGGACCTTCGCCGGCAGGCAAGGGCAGTTGGGCCCTCCCGGCTCCTTCGTGTTCAACGCCAATGCGCATCAGCCCGGGCCGCAAACGCTGCTTGGCAAGACTTACGAGCCAGCGGGACTCGCGCAGGGCGAGGCCGCGCTCGCCGACATCGCGCGGCATCCGTCCGCCGCGAATTTCATCGCCACCAAATTCGTCCGCCACTTCGTGGCCGACGATCCGCCGCCGGCGCTGGTTGCGCGGCTGCGCGATGTCTTCGTCAAGACCGACGGCGATCTCAAGGCGATGGCGACCACGCTGGTCGATTCCGATGAAGCGTGG
Organism: Bradyrhizobium sp. 62B; assembly: GCF_030272265.2. Taxonomy (NCBI): domain Bacteria; kingdom Pseudomonadati; phylum Pseudomonadota; class Alphaproteobacteria; order Hyphomicrobiales; family Nitrobacteraceae; genus Bradyrhizobium; species Bradyrhizobium sp. 62B. The sequence goes on from NZ_CP092841.2 coordinate 1,256,537, forward strand.
AAAGCGCCGCTGACCAAGATGCGCAGCCCTTACGATTTCCTCGTCGCGAGCGGCCGGCTGCTCGCGCGCGTGCCGGAGGATCCCGGCGCCTACCTCAACAATCTCAATCTGCTGGGCCAGCCGCTGTGGTCGCCGGCAGGGCCAAACGGTTTCCCGGACACCAGCGCGGCCTGGGCTGCGCCGGAAGGGATGAAGCTCAGGCTCGATATCGCCGCGCAGATGGGCGCGCGGCTCGGCAACAACATCGATCCGCTCGACCTGCTGGAGTTCGCGGCGGCCGATGCGGCCTCGATCGAGACGCGCAGAACCATCGAGCGTGCGGAGTCGCGGCAGCAGGCGCTCGCGCTGCTCCTGATGTCGCCGGAAATGCAGAGGAGATGATGATGATCCACTGCGTCGAGAACCGGCTCCTCACCTCGCGCCGCGGTCTTTTGCTCGGCGGCGCCTCGTTCGCGGCCTGGGCCTATTTGCCGAAATTCGCACGCGCGGCCGATGGGCGCGATCCGCGCCTGGTCGTGGTGATCCTGCGCGGTGCGCTCGACGGGCTTGCGACCGTCGCGCCGATCGGTGACCCCGATTATGCCGGCCTGCACGGCTCGATCGCGCTCGCCGCGGATGGCGCCCATCCCGCGATCATGCTCGATTCCTTCTTCGCGTTGCATCCGGCGATGCCGGAATTTTCGCGCATGTACCGCGACAAGCATGCCGCGGTGATCCATGCGGTGGCGACGCCCTATCGCGACCGCTCGCATTTCGACGGACAGGACGTGCTCGAAAGCGGCTATGCCGGGCCGGGCCGCGTCCAGTCCGGCTGGCTCAACCGCGCGCTGGAAGCGCTGCCGCGCGGCGAGCGGGTGTCGAGCGGTCTTGCGGTCGGGCCCACGACGCCGCTGGTGCTGCGCGGCAATGCGCCGACCGTCGGCTGGGCGCCGGTGGCGCTGCCGCAGGCGGATGACGACACCGCGATGCGCCTCGTCGATCTCTACCGTCACCGCGACCCCGCGCTGGCGACGGCGCTGTCGCAAGGGTTGCAGCTCGAGAAGGCCGCGAGCGGCGACGACATGAAGCGCAAGCCCGGTAACGCCGTCGCACAAATGCGCCAGGTGGCACGCGGCGCCGCAAAACTGATGGCGGCGGACGACGGCCCGCGCATCGCCGCGCTCGCCTTCGACGGCTGGGACACGCATGCCAATGAAGGCGGCCCGGTCGGCCGTCTCGCCTTCCTGCTCAGCGGGCTCGACGGCGCGCTCGCCGAATTCGAAAGCGGCCTCAGCGAGCGCTGGCGCGACACCGTCGTCGTCGTCGCCACCGAATTCGGCCGCACCGCGCGCATCAACGGCACCGACGGCACCGATCACGGCACTGGCACGATCGCACTGCTCGCTGGCGGCGCCGTGAAGGGCGGCCGCGTCATCTCGGACTGGCCGGGCCTCAAGCTCGCCAACCTCCACGAAGGCCGCGACCTCAAGCCCACCGCCGATCTGCGCTCGGTGATCAAGGGCGTGCTGCAGGATCAGTTCGGGCTGTCGGACCGCGTGCTGGCGGAGACGGTATTCCCTGATAGCGCCAGCGCGAAGCCTATGAAGGGGCTGGTTGCTTAACCCACAAGCGCCGTCATTCCGGGGCGCGCGCCTTGCGGCGCATCCCGGAATGACGAGATAATGGGCCGAGCATCAGGAGAATCCCCATGTACATCGCCATGAACCGCTTCCGCGTCGCCAAAGGCTCCGAGGCCGCTTTCGAGCAGGTCTGGCTCACGCGCGACACGCATCTGGACAAGGTGCCGGGCTTCGTCGAATTCCATCTGCTGCGCGGGCCGGAAGCCGAGGACCACACGCTCTACGCCTCGCATACGGTGTGGACGAACTACGCGGCGTTCGAGGCCTGGACCAAGTCGGAGGCGTTTCGCGCGGCGCATGCGCGGGCTGGTGACACCAAGCCGGCCTATCTCGGTCATCCCCAGTTCGAAGGTTTCGAGGTGATGCAGACGGTCGGACGCGGCGCCAAATAGCGCCGCGCCTCGGAGATCTGCGCCGAAAATCAGCCCAGCGTGATCTTGTCGATCTCCGCCATGTCCTCGGCGCTGAGCTTCCAGGCGATCGCCTTCACGTTCTGCTCGATCTGCTCGACACGGGTGGCGCCGGCGATCACGCTCGACACCTGCGGGCGCGCGGCAAGCCAGGAGAAGGCGAGCTCGAGCATGCTGTGGCCGCGTGCTTTGGCAAAGGCCTGGAGCTTCTCGACCATGTCCTCGTTGCGCGGCGTGACGTAGCGGTCGCGCAGCCGCGGCGTCTGGCCGAAGCGGGTGTCGCCGGGCGCGGCCTCGCCCTTCCTGTATTTGCCGGTGAGGAGTCCGCTCGCGAGTGGAAAGAACGGCAACAGGCCGAGCTGGTATTCGGTCGCGGCCGGCAGCAGATCCTTCTCGATGTCGCGCATGACGAGGGAATATTCGTCCTGGCAGGAGACGAAGCGGCTCACGTTCATCGCGCGGGCGACGTACTCCGCTTCCGCGATGCGCCAAGCCGGAAAGTTGGAATTGCCGATGTAGCGCACCTTGCCCTGGCGGACGAGATCGTCGAGTGCGCGCAGGCTCTCCTCGATCGGCGTCAGCGGATCGTAATCGTGCTGTTGATAGAGATCGATGTAGTCGGTCTTCAGCCGTTTCAGGCTCGCTTCCACGGCCGCCATGATGTAGCGGCGCGAGGCGCCCTGCTTGGTGCCGTCTTCCGCCATGGGCTTGGCGTATTTCGTCGCCAGCACGATGTCCTTGCGGCGATCGCCCAGGACCGCGCCGAGCACCGTCTCCGAGCCTCCCATGTTCGAATAGATGTCGGCGGTGTCGAACAGCGTGATGCCGAGGTCGAGCGCGCGATGGATGACCTTGCGGGAGGTCTCCAGGTCCGTGCGCTGCCCGAAATTGTTGCAGCCGAGCCCGACCGCGGACACGCGAAGGCCGGAGGCGCCGAGATTGCGAATTTCCATGGAATATCCTGTCAGCGATGAGGGCGGCATTCTGACCACCGTGCGCCGCAGCAGCAAGGCGCGCGCCGCGCTGCTGCCATGCCGGCAGGGCGGACAAAAAAACGCGGCCCCAGTCAGACGCGGCGACTGACGGGGACCGCTTTGGGGCGCTTGATCGGTGACGGGGGGCCTGATCAGACGCAGGTGCAGCCTAGTCCCGCTATGTTACGCGCGGGTGACAGCGGGAGTTATCCACAGGATGCGCGCGGGGATCAAAACAGCTTGCGATAGACGATGAAGCCGGAGCGTTCGGCGACCTTGTCGTACAGGCGCTGCGCCGTGAGGTTGGTCTCGTGCGTCTGCCAATAGACGCGTGGCGATCCCGCCAGTTTCGCCCGCTCGTACACCCCATGGATCAGCGCCGCGCCGACGCCCTTGCCGCGCGCGGCCTCGAGCGTGAACAGATCCTGCAGATAGCAGGACGGCTCGATCACGGTGGTGCTGCGATGAAACAGATAGTTCGTCATGCCGAGCAGCTTGCCCTCGCTCTCGGCGACGAGGCCGTGCACCGGCTCATAGGCATCGAAGAAGCGCTGCCATGTCATGCGCGTGATCTCGGGTGCAAGCGCGGTCGGGCCGGAGCGGCCGTAGAAGGCATTGTAGCCGTCCCACAGCGGCAGCCATTGATCATAGTCCTGCTTGGTGACGGAGCGAACGGTGAGCGACATGTGGATTTCCGCGATCTCGGTGCTGCACGACGAAATGATGTCCTTCATACGTGATGATCGCATTGCCGATCAATCGCGCCGTGACATCACTCCGCGACGCGAAGATACCGGATCAGCCCGCGGCCCGCGGGGTCGCGCAGCGAGCGGTAGTAGTCGGCGCTTGAAGGCGCGTCGGTGTGACGCACGAGGTCGGTCACCGGGGTGTAGCTGAGCATCCGTCCGCCGTCCGGCAGCGCGGCGCAGACGAAGCGCAGCACCTCGCCGGTGCGCAGGGCGATGTTGATCGGCGTGGCATCGCCGGTCCGCACCATCTCCATGCGCTGCGCGATGAAGGTGCCCAGTTCGTCTTCGGGCAGCTCGAACGCGCCGGTGTCGCGGCCGTGATACATCAGCGCGATGAAAGGCGGCTTGCCGTCGGCGATCTCGTCCGGCAACGCGAAATAGTCGCGAAACGCGCGGTTGATGAACTCGGCCCGTGTCTCGGCATCGAGCAGCACGATGCCGATATCGACCTGGTCGAGCGCGGCCGACAGCCGCGCGGCGGTGGCGTGGCTGCGGCGCTCGGCCGCGAAGGTGCCGAGCAGCCGCTCCCGCATCAGGCCGGTGACGCCGGCGGTGCCGGCAGCGGTGATGGCCAGCAGGCCGAGCTGGACCAGATCGGCGAAAGAGGGGGACACGCCGTGGCGGCTGATCAGGAACAGAGTCGCACCGATCACCCCGATGGTTGCGCTTGTGACGGCGGAGGCGAGGCCCGACAACGCGCCGGCGAGCGCCACGATGCCGACGAGCAGCGGCACTGGCGAGGGCATGGGGATCACGCGATCGAGGAGCATCGTCAGCAGCAGAGTTGCTGCCGTCAGTACCGGACCGGAGATGGCACGCCATCCGAACCGCATGGACCAGTCTCGCTCCTCCCGAACGAGGTAAGACCGCAACTCTGACTGATCGTTGCGCCATTGCGATGCGCTTTTGCGCGGCGTGCTTAAGGCGCGCCTGCGTGCAAGCCTAAGGCTTTCGGATGATTTTAAACCAAGTGCGCGTGCTTGAGGGGCTGTCGCAGCGCCGGCGCATTCAGCGTCGAAATGCCCGGGCCCTTGCGCGTGACGACAATCAACAGGGACGCCGCGACCAGAATGGCCGCAGTCAGTGTGATTGCAACGACTACCACAGGTGATTTCATCGACGTCCTGTCGCGATGCCGGCCGACGCGGGGCATGCGGCGCCTTGAAGGCTGGTCCGGGATGAAACGGGAATCAGACCGGCAGACCCATCGCCATGGTTGCCTTGGTCGACAGCACCGTCAGGGTGACGATCAGGCACAGCGAGAGCGCGGCGACGGCGAGCGAGGCCGCGACCGCGTTGGTCAGCCGGGAAGACGCGACGGTAGCGGGATGGCCCTGAAAGCCTGCCGTGCCGAACGCCCGTGTCATTGGTCTAAATCCTTCAACACGCGAGCGAATCACCCGCGACTTTCCAGAATTTCCCAGTTTCAACCGGCAACATTGCGGCGGCTACCACGCTGAAAATGGCCAGAATGCGGCAAATGTTACCTTTATACCCGCTATTCCCCATAACGGGGCGCGGTCCGGGTCATGCGCCGGCAGCGATGCTCGCGGGGTCGTCGATGTCGGCCGGCCGCCAGTCCATCGCCACGAAGCCGGGCGCGGCTTCCACCCGCTGCAGCCAGTCCCGGATCGCCGGGAAGGTCTGGAGGTCGAAGTCGCAGCGGTCGGCCAGATGGGTGTAGCCGTACAGCGCGATGTCGGCGACCGTGAGCTGGCGCGCGGCGAAATAGGCGTTGGTCTTCAGGTGGTTCTCCATCACCTGCAGCGCGGCATAGCCGCGCTCCATCCAGTCCTCCAGCGAATGGGTCTGCAGGTCGCGGCCGCCCTTGACCAGAGACAGCCAGAAATAGGCGGCGCCGATATTCGGCTCGAGCGCGTGCTGCTCGAAGAACATCCATTGCAGCGCCTCGGCGCGGTCGATGCGATTCTCGGGCGCGAGCGGGGTGCCGACGGCGACGTACCAAAGGATGGCGTTGGACTCGGCCAGATAACGGTCGCCGCCGACCTCGAGCAGCGGCACCTGTCCCGACGGATTCTTGCTCAGAAAATCCGGCGTGCGACTCTCGCCCCGCAGAATGTCCACCTCAATCGCTTCGTAGGGCACGTTGAGCAGCGCCAGCGCAAGGCGGACCTTGTAGCTGTTGCCCGAGCGTTGCATCGAATAGAGCTTGTACATTCCAGGAGTTCGATTCCGAGGACGGGAAGACGCGGCGCTCGCTGCCCCGCAGCGCGGCTAAACAATGATGCCGATGCGAATCCGCCGCAAGAGCCAGCCAATAGAAAAACTCGAAAACCCTACCGCATTGCAATGCGGCGGAAGATCATTTCTGCGCGACGCTGCAAATCAGTTCACGCTTGCGTCAACGAGCGGACGTATCGCGGCATGCGTTTGTGTGAAGACCTGACAGCAGGCTGACGGCAGTAAGACGGCCGCTCAAATCTGCACGTCGTCATGGCCGGGCTTGACCCGTCCGTTCGCGTCTTAACTGCGGCACAAGAGCGTGGGTGCCCGGGACCGGGCTACTCCAAAGCTACGCCGGGTACTCGATGTCGGGCCGGCGAAGCTTCAGCGAAGACGGCAAGCGCGGGCATGATGCCCCCTGATGTTGAGACCGTTGAGCGCGTAAAATTGCTCCGAGGACAAGGCTTGCCGGATATGAGGGGTTTGCGCGGCAAGTTTGCGGAAAATTGCCGGTATGCGCGGCTTGACCGCGCCAAATTCGTAAACTTTTGCGGGATCGGGCCGAAGTTTCTTGCGGTGCAGCGGCTCACGTTTTAGGGTGGCTGCATTCCCACAATCGGAGTCGTGAGACGAAAGGTTTCACGACGCTTGTCAGGAGATGACGATGTCCTTCCTTGCCGCTGCGCTCGACCGTGTGAAGCCGTCCGCGACCATCGCGGTCACGGATAAAGCACGTGCGCTGAAAGCGGCGGGCCGCAACGTCATCGGCCTCGGTGCCGGCGAGCCCGACTTCGACACGCCCGCCAACATCAAGCTGGCGGCGATCCGCGCCATCGAAGCCGGCAAAACCAAATACACCGCGGTCGACGGCATTCCCGAGCTGAAGGAGGCGATCATCGCCAAGTTTCAGCGCGAGAACGGCGTCACCTACAAGCCGAACCAGATCATCGTCGGCACCGGCGGCAAGCAGGTGCTGTACAACGCGCTGATGGCCACCATCAATCCGGGCGACGAGGTGATCATTCCCGCGCCGTATTGGGTCAGCTACCCCGAAATGGTGGCGCTCGCAGGTGGCGAGCCGGTGCCGGTGGTCTGCACCGCCGCGACCGGTTTCAAGCTCCAGGCCGAGGCGCTCGACCGCGCCATCACGCCGAAGACCAAATGGGTCATCCTGTGCTCGCCGTCGAACCCGACCGGCGCGGCCTACACGAAGTCCGAGCTGAAGGCGCTCACCGACGTGCTGGTCAAGCATCCCCACGTCTGGGTGATGACCGACGACATGTACGAGCACCTCGTCTATGACGATTTCCAGTTCACCACGGTCGCGCAAGTGGAGCCGAAACTCTACGACCGCACCCTCACCGTGAACGGCGTGTCGAAGGCCTATTGCATGACCGGCTGGCGTATCGGCTATGCCGGCGGCCCCGCGCAGTTGATCAAGGCGATGTCGACGATCCAGTCGCAGTCGACCTCGAACCCGTCCTCGATCGCGCAATGGGCCGCGGTGGAAGCGCTGAACGGTCCGCAGGACTTCATCCCCGCCAACAACAAGGTGTTCAAGGAGCGGCGCGACCTCGTCGTCTCCATGCTCAACCAGGCCAAGGGGATCGAGTGCCCGCGTCCCGAGGGCGCCTTCTACGTCTATCCATCCTGCGCCGGCACGATCGGCAAGACCGCGCCGTCGGGCAAGGTCATCGCCAACGACGAGGACTTCGTCACCGAGCTGCTGGAGACCGAAGGCGTCGCGGTGGTGCAGGGTTCGGCCTTTGGCCTTGGACCTGCGTTCCGCATCTCCTATGCGACCAAGACCTCGGATCTCGAAGACGCCTGCAAGCGCATCCAGCGCTTCTGTGGCAATCTGCGCTAAGCGGCAAGCCGAGTTCTCTCCGCGCGTCGGGAATCGTAGGGTAGGCAAAGGCGCACTTGCGCCGTGCCCACCACTCCGTCGATCGCGAAAAATGCGTGGGCACGCTTCGCTTTGCCCACCCTGCGACCTCTGCGAAAGGGCCCGCCATTGGCGGGCCCTTTCCTTGTTTGCAGGCCAATCGCCGTGCACAATCTGGCACGACCACGGCTCTTGTGGCATAGACGCGCAACGCGGGTGGGGCGCTCTCTCTGCTCGCATCACATCATCGCCGGAGATATGTCATGCGTCGTTCGTTCATCTTCGCTGGGCTCGCCGCTGCCAGCCTCGTTGCCTCCAGCGTCGGCAGCAGCGCGCAGCAGCGGATGGCGCGGGTCGGCGTGCTCGAATGCCGCGGCGGCGCCAGCGTCGGCTTCATCGTGGGATCGGTGACCCATCTCGGCTGCGTGCTGCGCGCCGACGGCCTGCCCGACGATCGCTACGTCGCCACGATCCGGAAAGTGGGTCTCGACATCGGCATCACCCAGGAGACGGCTTTGGCGTGGGGCGTGTTCGCACCGGTCGACCGGCTCGGCCCGGGCGACCTCTCCGGCAATTATGCCGGCGCGCAGGGCAGCGCCTCGGTCGGTGTCGGCCTGGGGGGCAACGTGCTGGTCGGCGGCTCCAACAATTCGATCGCGCTGCAGCCGCTCAGCGTGCAAGGCCAGGTCGGTCTCAACGTCGCCGCAGGCCTCGAGAGCCTGGAACTTCGCCCGGGCCGCTAACGATTTGCGGACGAACTCTCGTTCCACCTCTCCCTTTGGCGAGGTGGAACGCCGAGCCGACAAGCCGTGGAATTATAAGACTTGATCTAACTGACGACGCACCGCAGCGACGTTTGACGCTTGCCAAATCTCGGCGACGGGCAGAGCATCTGCGTTTGCCGACCCAATCATGGGCCGAGCTCCACACCAAGGAGGCGGCGAATGGGACAAGACGTCAGAAGTCCCCGAGGTCCACGGTGCATCGCGCTGGTGGGCCCTTTCCAAAGCGGTAAAACCACACTTCTCGAAGCAATACTGGCGCGAACGGGCGCAATCCCGCGCGCCGGCAGTGTCGATGCCGGAACTTCCGTCGGCGACGCCACGCCAGAGGCCCGTCATCACAAGATGACCGTCGGGCTGACTGCCGCCACCACGAGTTTCATGGGCGACAGCTACACCTTCCTCGATTGTCCCGGTTCCGTCGAATTCGCCCATGACATGCGCGCCGCGTTGCCCGCGGTCGACGCGGCGATCGTGGTCTGCGAGGCCGACGAGAAGAAGCTGCCGCAGCTCCAGATCATCCTGCGCGAGCTGGAGGAGCTGAAGATCCCGCGTTTCCTGTTCCTCAACAAGATCGACCGCGCGAGCCAGCGTATCCGCGAGTCGCTCGCGATGCTGCAGCCCGCCTCGCGCGTGCCGCTGGTGCTGCGCCAGATCCCGATCTGGAAGGACGACCTGATCGAGGGCTTCGTCGATCTCGCGCTGGAGCGCGCCTTCGTCTATCGCGAGCACAGAGCCTCCGAAGTGGTCGCGCTCGAAGGCGGCGATCTCGATCGCGAGAAGGAAGCCCGCTTCTCGATGCTGGAGAAGCTCGCCGATCACGACGATGCGCTGATGGAGCAGCTGCTCGAAGACATCCAGCCGCCGCGCGATGCCGTGTTCGACGATCTCGCCCGCGAGTTGCGCGACGGGCTGATCTGTCCCGTGCTGCTGGGCGCCGCCGCGCGCGAGAACGGCGTGCTGCGCCTGATGAAGGCGCTGCGTCACGAGGCGCCGGGCATCGCTGAGACCGCAAAGCGTCTCGGTGTGCCCGAAACCAAGGATGCGCTCGGCTACGTCTTCAAGACGCTGCATTCGCAGCATGGCGGAAAGCTGTCGCTGACCCGGCTGCTTGCCGGCCATCTCGACGACGGTGCGACGCTGCAATCCGCCTCCGGCGGCTCAGGACGCATCTCCGGCATCCTCGCCGTCAACGGCGCCTACGACACCAAGCGTGCCGCGGCGGAGGCCGGCGACACCGTGGCGCTCGCCAAGCTCGATCCCGTCAAGACCGGCGACACGGTCTCGAACGGCAAGGCTCCGCCGGCCGCGCTGGCCGTCACGGAGCCGACGCCGCCGGTGCTTGCGATCTCGATCGCCGCCACCGACCGCAAGGACGACGTCAAGCTCGGCCAGGCGCTGGCGCGGCTGCACGAGGAGGATCCCTCGCTCATCGTCGTGCAGAACGCCCAGACCCACGACACCGTCTTGTGGGGGCAGGGCGAGATGCATCTGCGCGTCGCCAGCGAGCGGCTGCGCGACCGCTTCGGTATCAAGCTCACCTCGCATCCGCCCGGGATTGGCTACCAGGAGACCATCCGCAAGCCGATCACCCAGCGCGGGCGCCACAAGAAGCAGTCCGGCGGCCACGGCCAGTTCGGCGACGTCGTGCTCGACATCAAGCCGCTGCCGCGCGGCGACGGCTTCAAATTCACCGAGAAGGTGGTGGGTGGCGCCGTGCCGCGCAACTACATCGGCGCGGTGGAGGAAGGCGTCGTCGACGGATTGGCGCGCGGTCCGCTCGGCTTCCCCGTCACCGACGTGCAGGTGACGCTGACCGACGGCTCCTATCACAGCGTCGACTCCTCCGACCTCGCCTTCCGCACGGCGGCGCGGATCGGGCTCAACGAAGGCCTGCCGCAATGCCAGCCCGTGCTGCTGGAGCCGATCCACGTGGTCGAGATCGTCTGCCCGACCGAGGCCACCGCCAAGATCAATGCGATCCTGTCGGCGCGGCGCGGCCAGATCCTCGGCTTCGACACCCGAGACGGCTGGAGCGGCTGGGACTGCGTCCGCGCCATGATGCCGGAAGCCGAGATCGGCGAGCTCATCGTCGAGCTGCGTTCGGCAACGGCAGGTGCGGGCAGCTTCACGCGCCAGTTCGACCACATGGCCGAAGTCACCGGCCGTGCCGCCGACCAGATCATCGCCGCGCATCAGCACGCGGCGTGAGCTGTCGAGACGCAACTCTCTCCGCGCCCGCGGGGGGAGGCTGCGATGATCCCTGCAGCGTGTCCCGGACGCGCTGCAATGCGCAGCATTGCTGCGCAGAGCCGGGACCCAGAAAGCCACGGAGTTCGCCGCTGCTTGGGTCCCGGCTCTGCAGCGCATCATTTCGTGCTGCGCTGCGTCCGGGACACGAGAGCGGTGTTTCCACGCACAACTGCATCACCGACGCGGCCCTTGCGCTTACCGCGGAATGATGTATTTTACATCATTGTATATGTATCAGATATCATTTATACGTGCTGGTAAGTGAGGCCGAGGTGATTACGTCGTTCCAGATGCGGGCAGCCCGCGCGCTGCTTGGCATTGACCAGAAAACCTTGGCCGAGCTTGCCGGCGTGTCATTGCCGACCATCCAGCGGATGGAGGCCTCGACCGGCAACGTGCGTGGCGTGGTCGAGACCCTGATCAAGGTGGTTGAGGCGTTCGACCGGGCCGGCGTCGAGCTGATCGGCGAGCAGGTCCGCAGCGACAGCGGCGGGCGTGGCGTTCGCCTGAAGGAGCCCGGGCCGCCGCGCCGCGTCGGAGCATGATCAGCCGGTGATCGTGCCCGGGATCAAAATGGGCTAGCGCATCGTCGCACCTCGGCAACACGGGACGCACGATGCTTCGGAGCATCGTGGGGCACTTTGCTGATGAGCATCACAAGCGATCACACGAGCCGGCTGCACCAGCTGCGTCGGCCGAGCTTTGCCGAACTCTATCTGCCGAAGCTCGTCACCGTTTGGCGTGAAGGCTACGGGCTCGAGGATTTCCGCGCCGACGTCTTTGCAGGCCTGACGGTTGCGATCGTGGCGCTGCCGCTGTCGATGGCGATCGCGATCGCCTCGGGCGTGACGCCGGACCGCGGCCTCTACACCGCGGTCGTCGGCGGCTTCATTGCCTCGCTGCTCGGCGGCAGCCGGTTCCAGATCGGCGGACCTGCCGGCGCGTTTATCGTCCTGGTCGCGGCGACGGCGGAGCGCCATGGCGTCGACGGCGTCATCCTCGCCACTCTGATGGCGGGCCTGTTCCTGATCGCCGCGGGCCTGCTCAGGGTCGGGACCTACATCAAGTTCATTCCCTATCCGGTGACGGTCGGCTTCACCGCCGGCATCGCCGTGATCATCTTCGCCAGCCAGCTCCGCGATCTCTCCGGCATCACGCTCGCGGGCAAGGAGCCCAGCGAATTCGTCCCGAAACTCCTGGCGCTTGCCGGCGGCCTCAACACCGTCAATCCGTCCGCCGTCGCAGTCGCCGTCGTCAGCATCGCCATCATCGCGGCCTTGCGGATCTGGCGGCCGTCCTGGCCGGGGATCCTGATCGCGGTGGTGTTCGCGGCCGTCATCTGTGCGGTGTTCGCGCTGCCGGTCGAGACCATCGGCTCGCGCTTCGGCGGCATTCCGCGCGAATTGCCCTTGCCGGCGTTGCCGGCGTTCTCGCTCGCGAAGGCGACCGCCGTGCTGCCGGACGCGATCGCGTTCGCGCTGCTGGCTGCCATCGAATCGCTGCTGTCCGCGGTGGTCGCCGACGGCATGACCGGGCGTCGTCACCGCTCCAATTGCGAGTTGGTGGCGCAAGGCGCGGCCAATATCGGCTCGGCGCTGTTCGGCGGCATCTGCGTCACCGGGCTGATCGCGCGTACCGCCACCAACATCCGCGCCGGCGCTCGCGGGCCGCTCGCGGGCATGCTGCATGCGGTCTTCCTGCTGCTGTTCATGCTGATCGCGGCGCCGCTGGCCAGCTACATCCCGCTCGCCGCGCTCGCTTCGGTGCTGGTCGTGGTGGCCTGGACCATGGCGGAGAAGCATGAGTTCGGCACGTTGCTGCGCTCGTCCTGGGGCGATGCCGTCGTGCTGCTCGCGACCTTCCTGCTGACGGTCTTCCGCGACCTGACGGAAGGCATCCTGGTCGGCTTCGCGCTCGGCGCGGTGCTGTTCATCCATCGCATGGCGGAGATGACGGGCATCGAGGAACGCTCGCCGCTGGTCGCGGCCGATCGTCCCGACGACGGCAATGGCGAGCGCGTGCCCTACAATCCCGCGCTGGCGGTCGATCGTGACGTGCTGGTCTATCGCATCACCGGCGCGTTCTTCTTCGGCGCGGCCTCCGCCATCGGAAGCGTGCTCGACGAGGTCGCCGACAAGCGCAAGGCCTTCGTGGTCGATTTCGCCGCAGTGCCGTTCCTGGATTCGACGGCCGCCAACGTGCTCGGCCGCGTCGCCGCCAAGGCGCACCGTCAGGGCATAAAGCTGTTCATCACGGGGGCCTCGCCCGCGGTCCGCCGCGCGCTGCTCACCCATGGCGTGACGCCGCCGCGCGCGCGCTATCGCACGAGCCTCGAGCGCGCGATCGCCGACATCAAGGGCGGCGCAAGCGAGGAGGCTGCGGCGGGCTGAGGGGGCCGTTCTCCAGCCGCCACCGCCGCGCCCGCGCGCTTGACAGAGCGGGCGTGACGCGAAATGGATCGCCTCGGGAAGACGACTCCGAGGGAAAGATGACCGCGCTCAAGACGCCTGCAGCCTGTCTGATCGGATGGCCGGCCGCGCATTCGCGCTCGCCGCTGATCCATCATTACTGGCTGCGCACGCTGGGCATCGAAGGCGGCTACGTCATCGAGGCGGTGCCGCCCGAGGACCTCAGGGATTTCGTGCTGCGGCTGTCGTTGCGCGGCTTCGTCGGCGCCAACGTCACCATCCCGCACAAGGAGGGCGTGCTGGCGCTGTCGGTGCCCGATGCCCGCGCCAAGGCCGTGGGCGCGGCCAACACGCTGTGGTTTGCCGATGGCGAGCTGCGCGCGACCAATACCGACGTCGAAGGTTTCATCGGCAATCTCGACGCCAGCGCGCCCGGCTGGGACGCGGCCGAGGAGGCGCTGGTGCTGGGCGCCGGCGGTTCCTCGCGGGCGGTCGTGTTCGGGCTGCTCGAACGCGGCATCAAGCGCGTGCATCTCGCCAACCGCACCATCGCGCGGGCCGAGGCGCTGGCAAGCCAGTTTGGGCCGCACGTGCACCCCGTGGCATGGGACGCGATCAACGACGTCCTGCCGCGCGCAAAACTTCTCGTGAACACGACCTCGCTCGGCATGCACGGCCAGCCGTCGCTCAAGGTCGATGTCACACGCCTGTCGCCGGCGGCAGTGGTTGCCGATCTCGTCTATGTTCCGCTGGTGACGCCGCTGCTCGCCGCCGCGACGGCGCGGGGTCTGAGGACCGCCGACGGGCTCGGCATGCTCCTGCATCAGGCGGTGCGCGGCTTCGAGCTGTGGTTCGGCCGGCGGCCGGAGGTCACGGCGGAGCTGCGCGCATTGGTCGAGGCCGATCTCACAAAGACTTGAGAGAATAGCGCAGGTCTTCCGGAGTTCTCCATTCGTGGGGACAATCGGAGACCGTCATGTCTGTTCAACGTGCAACTTTCACACGTCCGCTGATCGCCGTCGCGATGGTGGCTCTGTCAATCGGCTGCGCAATCGCGCAGCAGGCGCCGACGGTGCGCATCCGCGGCACCATCGAGAGCGTCGACGGCAACACGCTGGCCATCAAGACGCGCGAAGGCAGCGACGTGAAGGTGAAGATGACCGACAATGTCGCGGTGTTCGCCGTGGTAAAGACGCAGCTGTCCGAGATCAAGGAAGGTTCCTATATCGGCGTTACCGGCCTGCCCGAGCCCGACGGCACCCAGAAGGCGATCGCGGTGCACATCTTCCCGGAGAACCAGCGCGGCGCCGCCGAAGGCTTTCGCCCGTGGGACGCCCGCGCCAACTCGACCATGACCAACGCCACCGTGGCGCAGACGGTGAAGGGCACCGACGGCCAGAACATTACGGTCAAATACAAGGACGGCGAGAAGAAGGTCGTGGTGCCGCCGGACACGCCGATCGTCACCTTCGTCGCCGGCGACAAGTCGGAAGTGAAGCCGGGCGCCAAGCTGATCATCTTCGGCGCGGCGAAGAAGGACGACGGCTCGCTGGAAGCGAACCGGGTGAATGTGGGGCGGGACGGAATTACGCCGCCGATGTGAGGACCAGGCACCGAACCCGTAGAGTGGGTTAGGCGCAGCCGTAACCCACCCTACGGCACCGCACTCGCGGCTACACCGCGATGATATGATCGTCGATCTCGTCGATCCGGTTGACGCCGCACAGGCCCATGGTGGTGAGCAGCTCCTTCTGGATGATGTCGATGGCCTTGGCGACGCCGGCCTGGCCGCCGGCTCCCAAGCCATAGGCATAGGCACGGCCGAGCATGCAGGATTTTGCGCCGAGGGCGAGTGCGCGCATCACGTCCTGGCCGGAGCGGATGCCGCCGTCGAACATGATCTCCATCTTGTCACCGACGGCGTCCGCGATCTCCGGCAGCACCTCGATCGAGGACGGCGCGCCGTCGAGCTGACGGCCGCCATGGTTGGAGACGACGAGAGCCTGCGCGCCGGTCTTGGCGGCTTCCTCGGCGTCCTCGACGTCGAGGATGCCCTTGATGATCAGCTTGCCCGGCCAGATGCTGCGGACCCACTCGACGTCCTTCCAGCTCAGCGAGGTGTCGAATTGCGACGCCGTCCATTCGGCGAGGCGGTTGAGATCCTCGGTGTTCTTCACGTGGCCGGCGATGTTGCCGAAGGTGCGGCGCTTGCCCTGCAGCACGCCGGAGACCCAGGCGGGCTTGCTGGCGAAATCCAAAAGCTTCGACAGCGACCATTCCGGCGGCACCGTCATGCCGTTCTTGATGTCGGCGTGGCGCTGGCCGATCACCTGCAGGTCCACGGTCAACACCAGCGCGCTGCACTTGGCCGCGATCGCGCGCTGGATCAATTCCTTGATGAAGCCGCGGTCCTTCATGACGTAGAGCTGGAACCAGAACGGCTTCTCGACGCTGGCGGCGATGTCCTCGATCGAGCAGATCGACATGGTCGATTGCGTGAACGGGATACCCGCGGCCTGCGCCGCGCGGCAGGCGTGGATCTCGCCGTCGCCATGCTGCATGCCGAGCAGGCCGACGGGCGCCAGCATCAGCGGCATGGTCGAGGGCTCGCCGAGGATGGTGGTCGAGGTGTCGCGCTTGGAGACGTCGACCAGGATACGCTGGCGGAACTTGATCGCCTGCATGTCCTCGCGGTTGGCGCGCAGCGTCTCCTCGGCATAGGAGCCGCGGTCGCAATAGTCGAAGAACGCCTTCGGCACGCGGCGCTTATGCAGGGCGCGAAGATCGTCGATACAGGTAATATGCTTCATGCTCGTGTCCCCAGGCCCGTCTTGTCTCAAGAGTTCTTGTCTCAAGAGACTTGCATCAGAACATTTCGAGGTCATCTAGCATGGTTGGATGCACAGCCAAATCGTTTGCAGAACGTTTTGCAGGAGAGCGCCATGACGAGGCCGCACGCCGCGCCGTCCCCGGAAGAGATCAAGGAAAAGCATGATCTGGAGGAAGCCCTGGAAGAGGGGCTGGAAGAGACCTTTCCGGGGTCCGATCCCGTCAACGTCACCCAGCCGGCGCCGAGCCGCGGCGACAGCCATGTGAAGCGGAGCAGCTAGGGCAGGTTCCGCCCGACTCCGGCGCTAGGGCAGGAAATGAAGCGTTAACAACATCTTATCTGAATGGCGGCCGGCCCGGTTCCGTAATGATTCATCATATTTTTTGAAGCCAAGTTAGCCGCGCAGGCATTATAAGACCCCAGCAAATCAGGGATGCGGGGTCTGTTCGGGCACCCCGTGGTTGTCTCAGGGGAGTCCCTGATTGTTGCGTTGGGGGACGATATGAGCCGCAAATATTTCGGGACGGACGGGATCCGGGGCCGCGCCAACGGACTGATCACGCCGGAGCTCGCGCTCAAGGTCGGCCAGGCCGCAGGCCTTGCGTTTCAGCGCGGTGACCACCGCCACCGTGTCGTGATCGGCAAGGACACCCGCCTCTCCGGTTACATGATCGAATACGCGATGGTCGCCGGCTTCACCTCGGTCGGAATGGACGTGCTGCTGGTCGGCCCGATGCCGACGCCGGCGGTCGCCATGCTGACCAAGTCGATGCGCGCCGATCTCGGCGTCATGATCTCGGCGTCGCACAATCTGTTCGAGGACAACGGCATCAAGCTGTTCGGCCCGCAGGGCTTCAAGCTCTCCGACGACGTCGAGCGGCAGATCGAGCAGCTGCTCGACGAGCCCATCGACAAGCGGCTCGCACAGAGCGCGAGCCTGGGGCGCGCCCGCCGCATCGACGGCGTGCATGACCGCTACATCGAATTCGCCAAGCGCACGCTGCCGCGCGACCTTTCGCTCGACGGCCTGCGCGTCGTGATCGATTGCGCCAACGGCGCCGCCTACAAGGTGGTGCCGGAAGCGCTGTGGGAGCTGGGCGCGGACGTCGTGCCGATCGGCGTCGAGCCCGATGGCTTCAACATCAACAAGGATTGCGGTTCGACCTCGCCGGAGGCGCTGTCGCGGAAGGTGCGCGAGATGCGCGCCGACATCGGCATCGCGCTCGACGGTGACGCCGATCGCGTCATCCTGGTCGACGAGCGCGGCCATGTCGTCGACGGCGACCAGCTGCTGGCGGTGATCGCGCAGAGCTGGAAGGAAGACGGCCGGCTGTCGCGGCCCGGCATCGTCGCCACCGTGATGTCCAATCTCGGCCTCGAGCGCTTCCTGAAAGGGCAGGGGCTCGATCTCGTCCGCACGCCGGTCGGCGACCGCTACGTGCTCGAGCAGATGTTGAACGGCGGCTACAATCTCGGCGGCGAGCAGTCCGGCCACATCATCCTGTCCGACTACGCCACCACCGGCGACGGCTTCGTGGCGGCGTTGCAGGTGCTGGCCGTGGTGCAGAAGCTGCGCCGCCCCGTATCCGAGGTCTGCCACCGCTTCGATCCGCTGCCGCAGATCCTCAAGAACGTCCGCCACAAGGGCGGCAAGCCGCTCGACGATACCGATGTGAAGTCGGCGATCTCCGACGGCGAGAAGCGGCTCAACGGCCACGGCCGCCTCTTGATCCGCTCCTCCGGCACCGAGCCCGTGATCCGCGTGATGGGCGAGGGCGAGGACCGCATCCTGGTCGAGGACGTCGTCGACACCATCGTTACGGCGCTGGGCCAGGCGGCGGCGTAAGACTTTCTTACCCTCCTCCAGGGGAGGGTAAGCGACGAGAGCACCCGCGCATCCCAGCCATTTGCGATTGACGCTGGTTCCGCATCCGCTTGCATCGTAATGAGCGGATGCGGCGGTTCGCCGCGCCTGCCGGGATCGCTGCATTGAACAAGCCTGTCGTCGTCTCAGAGGAAACGCTGACCGAACCCGTCGTCGTCGCTGACGTCGCACCCGGCGCCAAGTCAGCTGCCAAGGCGGCAGGGCCGGCCTACATCGTGCTCGCCGGCATCAGCGTCTCGCACTTCCTCAACGACACCATGCAGTCGCTGATCGCCTCGGTGTATCCGATCCTGAAGGACACCTACGCGCTCGATTTCGCGCAGATCGGCATGATCACGCTGGCGTTCCAGTTCACCGCCTCGCTGCTGCAGCCCGTGGTCGGGCACTACACCGACAAGAAGGCACAGCCTTACTCGCTGGCGATCGGCATGGCCTCGACCTTCTTCGGCCTGCTGCTGCTCAGCGTCGCGCAGCAATATCTCGTCATCCTCGTCGCGGCGGCCTTCGTCGGTCTCGGCTCGGCGGTGTTTCACCCGGAGTCCGCGCGGATCGCGCGGCTCGCCTCCGGCGGCCGCTACGGCTTTGCGCAATCGGTGTTCCAGCTCGGCGGCAGCTTCGGCACCTCGATGGGGCCGGTGCTGGCGGCGCTGATCGTGGTGCCGTTCGGGCAGGGCAGCATCGCCTGGTTCTCCTCGATCGCATTCCTCGCGATCCTCATCCTCTGGCGTATCGGCCGCTGGTACGCGCCGCAGATCAAGGCCAAGAAGACGGCTGCCGTTCAGGCTCATCCGGACGCGCCGAGCTCGCGCCGCGTCGTCGTCGCACTGCTCGTGCTGGTCGCGCTGCTGTTCTCGAAGCAGCTCTACGTCTCGAGCCTGTCCAGCTATTACATTTTCTATCTGATCGACCGCTTCGGCGTGTCGACGCAGGCCGCGCAGATCTACCTCTTCATCTTCCTCGCGGCGAATGCGGTCGGCGCATTTCTCGGCGGGCCCTTGGGTGACCGCTTCGGCCGCAAGATCGTGATCTGGATTTCGATCCTGGGCGCGCTGCCGTTCACGCTGGCGCTGCCCTATGCCGGGCTCCATGCGAGCGCAGTGCTGTCGGTCATCATCGGCCTCATTATCTCCTCGACGACGTCGTCGATCATCGTGTTCGCGCAAGAGCTGGTGCCGCACCGTTTCGGCATGATCTCCGGCGTGTTCTTCGGCGTCGCCTTCGGCATCGGGGGCCTCGGGGCCGCCGTGCTCGGCAAGCTCGCCGACCACACCTCGATCGAGTTCGTCTATCAGGTCTGCGCTTATCTGCCGGCTATCGGCCTGCTTGCGGTGTTCCTGCCCAAGCTGCCGCGGCACACGCGTTAACACTTCCTCTCTCGCTGCAGCGCACTTTCACGGATCGTTAGCAATTGCGGCCGAGGCGTCGCAATTGATGCGGCATTCCTGCAACGCTCACGCGCCGCGCGCGCGAGCAGTCAGAAAAAATCAACCTTAAAAATTAGGGTTAAGTGGCGCTTAAACATTTGCTGGCATCGTCCGCTCCGTGAGTTTCCAGAACGTGAGGCCTGCGTATTTGCCTCACCGGCCAAAAGGACGAAGCCAATGCGTAGCGTTAAGTCTCTCCTTGCCGCGGGTGCGGCAACCCTGATCTCGTCGATGGCGTTCGCCGCCGATATGCCGATCGCGGCGCCCCCTCCCATGTACGCGCCGCCGGCTCCGCCCGCCGACTTCGGAGGCTGGTATCTGCGCGGCGACATCGGCTTCAGCAATCAGAAGACCAGTGATCTCCACTACGGTCGCGAGTCCGCCTATTCGCAGCTCACGTCGTTCGATCAGAAGACGTCGTTCGATACCGCCGGCATCTACGGCGTGGGCGTGGGCTACCGGTTCAACAACTGGTTCCGCGCCGACGTGACCGGACAATACCGCGGCAATTCGAATTTCAAGGGCACGGATCGTTTCACGGGCACCGCGGGCGGTCTTGCCTATAACGGGATCGACAACTACAGCGCCAGCAAGTCCGAATGGCTGGTCCTGGCCAACGCGTATGTCGATCTTGGTACGTGGTGGTGCATCACGCCGTTCGTCGGCGCCGGCGTCGGCGGCGCGCGGGTCTCGATCTCGAACTTCACCGACACGGGCACCAACAGCCTGCCGTTCTCCACCACGAGCTTCGCCACGGCTCCGACGAGCTCGAAGTGGAATTTCGCATGGGCGGCTCATGCGGGTCTTGCCTACAAGGTCAATCCGAACCTGGTCCTCGAACTGGCCTACAGCTATGTCGATCTGGGCCCGGGCCAGACCGGTATCCTGTCGGATTACACCGGAGCGACGACCAACAACGTCTTCAAGTTCAAGGATATCACTTCGCACGACCTCAAGCTCGGCGTGCGCTGGAATCTCGACAGCCCGCCGGTCTACGCGCCGCCGCCGCTCGTCACCAAGGGCTGATCGCAAGCTTTCTCGCTGACAAGCCTCATCGGTTAAACTCTCTTAACGGCGCGGGATCATCCCGCGCCGTTTTGCTTTGCGTATTTTTCATGGCGAGCGGCGGCGAAGGCGGCTTACGCAACCATTGGTTAAGGTTAACAGGCGATGATCATCGCAACAGTTCGAGTCCGATGGAGCGTGGTGATGCGTAGGCTTTTGTTGGCTGCGGTGATGTTGGGGACGGTGTCAGCCGCGCACGCGGCCGACATGCCTGATCTGCCGATCCTGCGCGGCAGCTTCACCGACGGTCTGACGAGATCCGCCGTCAACTGGCAGGGCTTCTACGTCGGCGGCCAGGCCGGCTATGGCTCGTCCGACGAGAATTTCAACGGGTCGACCAGCAATATGATGGCCGCGCTGCTCGCGGACACCCTGATCGAACAGGAGATGGGCGTCTCGCAATGGAATCTCGGGCTGGGTAAGGCCTCGCAGCGCAGCAGTGGATATGGTGCTTTCGGTGGGTACAATGCCCAGTGGGACGACGTCGTGATCGGCCTCGAGGCCAGTTACCTGCACGGCAAGTTCGGAGGATCGACCACCGCTAGCGAAGCACGCAGCAACCAACTGTCCGATGGCAACGTGCACAGCGTGACAGCGAGCTCCACGGCGTCGATCGCAATCAAGGACATGGCAACGTTTCGCGGAAGGGCCGGATATGCGTGGGGATGCTTCCTGCCTTACGTGTTCGGTGGGCTCGCGCTCGGCAATGCTGACATCGTCCGCACGGTGAGTGTTCAGGACTACGTAACGCCTGCCGGCGTTCTGCAGGGGCCGATCTCCTCGAGCGAGGCGCAGCACAATCATCTGGTCTACGGCTACAGCGGCGGTCTCGGGGTGGACATCAACCTCGTCGGCGGTCTCTTCATGCGAGCCGAGTGGGAATACCTGCGCTTCACGGCCCAGGTCGACACCAGCATCAACACCGTCCGCGCCGGCCTCGGCTACAAGTTCTGAGGCGCCGCGCCGCGGTTGACAGCTCCGCTCCGTCCTGATGCTCTGTGCCCCAAAACGGGGCAGCAGCGATGAAGGTCTACGGCGACAGCAATTCCGGAAACTGTCTGAAGGTGAAGTGGGTCTGCGATCATCTCGCATTGCCCTATCGTTGGATCGAAATCGACACGCGCAAGGGCGAGACGCGCACCCCGCAATTCCTTGCGATGAACGGCGCCGGCCAGGTGCCCGCTGTGGCATTCGACGACGGCCGCACGCTGGCGCAGTCCAACGCCATCATCCGCTATCTCGCCCGCGACAGCGTGCTGGTTCCGCGCGACGCCTTTACAGCCGCGAAGATGGACGAATGGCTGTTCTGGGAACAGTACAGCCACGAGCCCTATGTCGCGGTGTGCCGCTTCCTCCTCTTCTATCTCGGCAAGGACGTCTCCGAGCTCGATCCCGACAAGGTCAAGCGCGGCTATACGGCGCTCGACCGCATGCAGCAGCATCTTTCGGCCAATCGCTTTTTCGCAGGTCACTCGGTTTCGCTCGCCGACGTCTCGCTCCTCGCCTATACCCGCGTGGCGCATGAGGGCGGCTTCGATCTCGGCCGCCATGCTTCCGTCCGCCGCTGGATCGGCGAGGTTGAAGCGTTTCTCGGTCTTCCGCCGGCGCGCTGAGGTTGGAGTTGCCTGACATGAACGCCGCATCCGTCTCCATTCGCCTCGCGTGCCGCGACGACGTTCCCGCCATCGTGGCGATGCTGGCCGACGATCATCTCGGCCGCGCGCGCGAGCGCGTGGAGGATCCGCTGCCCGCCGCCTATTACGATGCCTTCGCGCGGGTCGAGCGCGATCCTAATCTCACGCTCGTGGTGGCCGAGAGCGAGGGCAGGGTGGTCGGCTGCCTGCAACTCGCGATCCTGCCGGGCATCAGCTCGCAAGGCGGCAGCCGCGGCCTGCTCGAAGACGTGCGCGTTGCCACTGATTGTCGCAGCCGCGGCATCGGCGAGCAGCTGGTGCAATGGGCGGTGACGGAAGCAAAGGCACGCGGCTGCAATCTGGTCGAATTGCTGACCCACCATACGCGAACCGACGCGCAGCGCTTCTACACGCGGCTCGGATTCACGGCGAGCCATGTTGGTATGACTGTCCGCTTTTGAGGCAGCACAAGCGTTGTCGCGCGAAGTGGATATCGGTTCGTGGAAGGAGAACGTGTCGATCAGGAAATCCACAGCCCCCTTGCGATGTATCGGAATGGGCCTGCGGCCGCATGCGTTGCTTGATCAGCAGAATCGGATCGCACCTTCGTTCATCTTAAGGGCTGATAAACTACCCGTCCTTCGTTCATGTTCCCACTGGAACGAACGGTGCTACGCAGCGTCAGAAACCGGGCTCGGTCGGTTCGGGGATTTCGATGACAAGCTATTCAATCATCAAGGTCGGCAACGACTATGTCGTGCAGGCCAACGACAAATGCATTTTGAAAGTCGGCAGCCGCCGCCGGGCCGCGCAATTGATCAGCGAAGCCACGGGCTTGCTGAATGCGCTGGCGGTCGTGCAATCCCCTGATATCTCAGCGGAAGCGCCTTCACTCCAGCGTGAGACGCCGGAACTTCCTTGACTGCCCTTCCCGATTCCCGTATCAGCCGCGGCGGGACACCTCCCCCCAACGGGAGGCTTACTATCTGGAAGGGTAGATTTATGACTGTAGCGAAGCCCGCTTCGCGGCCCAACGTGCCGCATTTCTCCTCCGGCCCCTGCGCCAAGCGCCCCGGCTGGAACGCCCAAAATCTCAAGGACGCAGCGCTCGGCCGCTCGCATCGCGCGAAGGTCGGCAAGACCAAGCTCAAGCTCGCGATCGATCTGACGCGCGAGGTGCTCGAGGTGCCCGCCGATTACCGCATCGGCATCGT
This sequence comes from Bradyrhizobium sp. 62B, assembly GCF_030272265.2. Taxonomy (NCBI): domain Bacteria; kingdom Pseudomonadati; phylum Pseudomonadota; class Alphaproteobacteria; order Hyphomicrobiales; family Nitrobacteraceae; genus Bradyrhizobium; species Bradyrhizobium sp. 62B. The sequence continues at coordinate 1,279,853 of NZ_CP092841.2, forward strand.
GCCGGCCTCCGATACCGGCGCGGTCGAGATGGCGCTGTGGTCGCTGCTGGGTGCGCGGCCCGTCACCACGCTCGCCTGGGAATCCTTCGGCGAGGGCTGGGTCAGCGACATCGTCAAGGAATTGAAGCTCAAGGACGTCACCAAGCTGAACGCAGCCTATGGTGAAATCCCCGATCTCTCCAAGGTCGATCCGAAGTCCGACGTCGTCTTCACCTGGAACGGCACCACCTCAGGCGTGCGCGTGCCGAACGCCGATTGGATCAGCGCGACCCGCGAGGGCCTCACCATTTGCGACGCGACGTCTGCAGCGTTCGCGCAGCCGCTCGACTGGGCCAAGCTCGACGTCGTCACCTTCTCCTGGCAGAAGGCGCTCGGCGGTGAAGCCGCGCACGGCATGCTGATCCTGTCGCCCCGCGCGGTGGAACGGCTCGAGACCTACAAGCCGGCCTGGCCGCTGCCGAAGATCTTCCGCATGACCAAGGGCGGCAAGATCAACGAAGGTATCTTCGTCGGCGAGACCATCAACACGCCGTCGATGCTCTGCGTCGAGGATTATCTCGACGCGCTGACCTGGGCCAAGTCGATCGGCGGCCTCAAGGCGCTGATCGCGCGTGCCGACGCCAACACCAAGGTGCTCGCCGACTGGAAGGCGAAAACACCCTGGATCGACTTCCTGGCCAAGGACGCGGCGATCCGCTCCAACACCTCGGTGTGCCTCAAGTTCACCGATCCCGCGATCACCTCGCTGTCCGAGGATGCGCAGGCCGACTTCTCCAAGAAGCTGGTTGCGCTGATCGAGAAGGATGGCGCCGGTTACGACTTCGCCTATTACCGCGATGCCCCGGCGGGCCTGCGTATCTGGTGCGGAGCCACCGTCGAAGCCAAGGACGTCGAGCTGCTGACGCAGTGGATCGACTGGGCCTTCGCCGAGACCAAGGCCGCGCTCGCCAAGGCGGCGTAAGCAGGCTTCGCTCGTCGCATTATCTCATCTCGTCATGGCCGGGCTCGACCCGGCCATCCATCAATCAAGGCAGATGGATCCGCGGGTTTCTAGCGCCAAGACGTGCTTCGCGCTTCAGCCCTACGGATGACGTTCCGTAAATGCAGCTCGCACCACGGATCATCCCATGACCAAACCCAAAGTTCTCATTTCCGACGCGCTCTCTCCCGCCGCCGTTCAGATCTTCAAAGACCGCGGCGTCGAGGTCGACTTCCAGCCCAACCTCGGCAAGGACAAGGACAAGCTCGCCGAGATCATCGGCAATTACGACGGCCTCGCGATCCGTTCGGCGACCAAGGCGACCGCCAAGATCCTGGAGAAGGCGACCAACCTCAAGGTGATCGGCCGCGCCGGCATCGGCGTCGACAACGTCGAGATCCCGGCCGCCACGGCCAAGGGCATCATCGTGATGAACACGCCGTTCGGCAATTCGATCACGACCGCCGAGCACGCCATCACCCTGATGCTGGCGCTCGCCCGCGAGATTCCGCAGGCCGATGCCTCCACCCAGGCCGGCAAGTGGGAGAAGAACCGCTTCATGGGCGTCGAGATCACCGGCAAGGTGCTCGGCGTCGTCGGCTGCGGGAATATCGGTTCGATCGTCGCCGACCGCGCGCTCGGCCTGCGCATGAAAGTGGTCGCGTTCGACCCCTTCCTGTCGCCGGAGCGCGCCAAGGACATCGGCGTCGAGAAGGTCGAGCTCGACGATCTGCTCAAGCGCGCCGACTTCATCACGCTGCACACACCGCTGACCGAGAAGACCAAGAACATCATCGACGCGGCCGCGATCGCCAAGATGAAGAAGGGCGTGCGCCTGATCAATTGCGCCCGCGGCGGTCTGGTCGACGAGCAGGCGGTGGTCGATGCGCTCAATTCCAAGCACATCGCCGGCGCCGCCTTCGACGTCTTCGTCGAGGAGCCCGCGAACAAGAACGTGCTGTTCGGCCATCCCAACGTGATCTGCACGCCGCATCTCGGCGCCTCCACCACCGAAGCGCAGGAGAACGTCGCGCTGCAGGTCGCCGAGCAGATGTCGGATTATCTGCTCACCGGCGCGATCTCGAACGCGGTCAACTTCCCCTCGATCACGGCGGAAGAAGCGCCGAAGCTGAAGCCGTTCATCTCGCTCGCCGAGAAGCTCGGCTCGTTCGCGGGCCAGCTTACCGAGAGCGGCATTCTCAAGGTCGAGATCACCTATGAGGGCCATGTCGCCGAGATGAAGATCAAGGCGATCACCTCGGCCGTGCTGTCGGGCCTGCTGCGCCCGATGCTGGGCGAGGTCAACGTCGTGTCCGCGCCCGTCGTCGCCAAGGAGCGCGGCATGGTGGTGGACGAGATCGTGCGCGCCGCCCAGAGCGACTATGAGAGCCTGATCACCGTCACCGTCACCACCGAGCGGCAGGAGCGGTCGGTCTCGGGCACCGTCTATGCCGACGGCAAGCCGCGCCTCGTCGACATCAAGGGCATCCGGGTCGACGCCGAATTCGGCAAGTCGATGATCTACGTGACCAACGAGGACAAGCCGGGCTTCATCGGCAAGTTCGCGAGCCTGCTCGGCGATGCCAAGCTCAACATCGCCACCTTCCATCTCGGCCGCGTCGCGCCCGGCAGCGATGCCATCGCGCTGGTCGAGGTCGACGGCGCGGTGCCGGCGGACCTGCTCGCCAAGGTGCAGGCGCTGCCGCAGGTCAAGCAGGCCAAGGCGCTGACGTTCTGATACTCGGTCATTCCGGGTTCGGCTCTTCGAGCCGCCCCGGAATGACGAACAACATATATTCCGACCCGCGGAACAACGCCGCCTCCATCATCTGGAGGCGGCGTTTTATTTCTCCCGCAGCCTGCCGACTTTGTGTACCAATGGCGTCCAGGACGCTTCGTACCAATCGTTCGACAAGGGAGAAAACAATGCGTGAAGCCGTCATCGTTTCCTACGCGCGCACGGGCCTCGCAAAATCCGGCCGCGGCGGGTTCAACATTACGCCGCCGATGTCGCTCGCGGCGCACGCCATCCACCACGCGGTCGACCGCGCCGGCGTCGACAAGGACTACGTCGAGGATTGCTATCTCGGCAATTGCGCCCATGGCGCGCCGAACATCGGCCGCCAGGCCGCGCTGCTCGCCGGCATGCCGAAGACCACCGCCGGCGTCTCGGTGAACCGCTTCTGCTCCTCGGGGCTGCAGACCATCGCGATGGCCGCCAACTCGATCCGCTCCGACGGTGCCGACTGCATCGTCGCCGGCGGCGTCGAGAGCATCTCGATGCCCGGCGGCGGCACGCCGAAGGAATCGATCGATCCTGAATTGCTCAAGGTCGCCCCCGATATCTTCATGGCGATGATCGACACCGCCGACATCGTCGCCGAGCGCTACAAGCTCAGCCGCGAATACCAGGACGAGTTCTCGCTGGAATCGCAGCGCCGCATGGCGGCGGCCCAGCAGGCGAACAAGTTCAAGGACGAGATCGTCCCGATGAAGACCAAGATGAAGGTCGTCGATAAGCAGACCAAGGCCGAGTCGATCGTCGATTACGTCGTCGATCGCGACGAGTGCAACCGGCCCGAGACCACGATGGAAGGCCTTGCCAAGCTCGAGCCAGTGAAGGGGCCCGGCAAGTTCGTCACCGCCGGCAATGCCAGCCAGCTCTCCGACGGCGCCGCCGCCGTGGTGCTGATGGAAGCCAAGGACGCCGAGAAGCGCGGCCTGAAGCCGCTCGGCCGCTTCGTCGCCTGGGCCACCGCCGGCTGCGAGCCCGACGAGATGGGCATCGGCCCGGTGTTCGCGATTCCGAAGCTGCTCAAGCGCACCGGCCTCAAGATCGACGACATCGACCTGTGGGAGCTCAATGAGGCCTTCGCCAGCCAGTGCCTGTATTGCCGCGACCAGCTCGGCATCGATCCCGCCAAGTACAACGTCAACGGCGGCTCGATCGCGATCGGCCATCCCTTCGGCATGACCGGCGCCCGTCTCACCGGCCATCTGCTGCAGGAAGGCGCGCGCCGCAAGGCCAAGTGGGGCGTGGTGACGATGTGCATCGGCGGCGGCCAGGGCGGCGCCGGCCTGTTCGAGATTTACAGCTGATCCGTAAGCGACGACCTCAATATTCCACGCACGGCGCCGCGAGGCGCCGTGTTTCGTTTTCGGAACTGATTTGTGCACTCAACCGTGCACAAAGGCGAGTGCTGCAATAAATACACGTATTTGTACGTGCCCGCAAATTAACGGAAGGTTTGATGCCTTAGCGCTTCATCAACCGTATCTGTCACCATCGGGTCTTTCGTCAGATGCGGCTTCTCTCTCTTCGTCTCACCCACAAGATCACCGCGATCGGCGTGATCGGCGTCATTGGCGTCGTCCTGATCGGCGGCATTCACCTCTATGGTGAGAAAGCGATGGCCGTCTATCGCAACGCCGCCGAAGAGGCGCGCACGGTGTTCGAGCTGAACAACAGGATCGCGGTCGAGCTGTTGGAAGCGCGCCGGGCCGAAAAGGATTTCCTGCTGCGCAGCGATCCAGCCAGGGCCCAGCGCCAGGCCGAGATCAGCCGGCAGGTGGCGCTCGACATCGACACGCTTCGCGGCAGGATCTCCGGCCTCGGCAAGCCCGAGCTGGCGCAAAAGATCGACGCGATGAACGCATCGCTGAAGACCTACCAGGCGCGCTTTGCCGCGGTGGTCGAGGAACGGCAGCGGCTCGGCCTCGACGAGAAATCCGGGCTCGAAGGACGCCTGCGCGCCTCCGTGCACGGCATCGAGAGCCAGGTCGACCAGCTGCAGGACTCCTCTCTCAAGGTGATCATGCTGATGATGCGCCGGCACGAGAAGGATTTCATGCTGCGGCGCGACGCCAGATATGGCGATGACATCAAGAAGCGTGGGACCGAATTTTTGGCCGCTCTCAACGCCAGCGCCATTCCTGACCACGCGAAAGCCGAGCTTCGCCAGAAGCTCGCCGATTACCAGCGCGATTTCTCCGCCTGGATGGAGACCGCGCTGAAGCTCGCGGCCGAGCTGAAGGCGATGTCCGAAGCCTTCTCCGCGGTCGAGCCCGTCATCGAGCACATCTCGAAGTCGGTCGACCAGATTCGCATCGAGGCCGACCGGCTGAACGAGGCCGAGCGTACCGGCATCCAGTTCTGGATTGCGGTCGCGATCGCGCTGATCGCATCCGCCGTGCTCGGCCTCGGCATCTTCATCGGCCGCTCGGTGTCGAAGCCGCTGACCGCGATGCGCGCGGCGATGATCGAGCTCGCCAACGGCAATTTCGCCATCGTGCTGCCCGGGCTCGGCCGTCCCGACGAGATCGGCGAGATCGCGCAGGCCGTCGAGACGTTCAAGATCAATGCCGAGCGCAAGGCGAAGGAAGAGGCGGAAGAGAAGATCAGGCAGGACAAGCTCGCCGCCGAGCGCCGCCGCGCCGACATGATCCGGATGGCCGACGATTTCGAAGGCGCCGTCGGCGAGATCGTCGAGACCGTATCGTCCGCCGCCAACGAGCTCGAGGCTTCGGCCACGTCTCTGACCACGACGGCCGGCCGGTCGAGCGAGCTTGCTACGCTGGTCGAGGCGGCGTCCGAAGAGGCTGCGACCAACGTTCAGTCGGTGGCGTCCGCGGCGGAAGAGCTCACCGCCTCCGTCAACGAGATCAGCCGCCAGGTGCAGGCCTCCGCCCGCATGGCCGGCGAGGCCGTCAGCCAGGCCGGGCAGACCAACGACCGTGTCAGCGAATTGTCGAAGGCGGCCGCACGCATCGGCGACGTGGTCGAGTTGATCAACGCCATTGCGGGCCAGACCAATCTGTTGGCGCTGAACGCCACCATCGAGGCCGCGCGCGCCGGCGAAGCCGGCCGCGGCTTTGCCGTGGTGGCCTCGGAAGTGAAGGCGCTCGCCGAGCAGACCGCGAAGGCGACCGGCGACATCGGCCAGCAGATCTCGAGCATCCAGGTCGCAACGCAGGATTCCGTCGGCGCGATCAAGACCATCGGCGGCACCATCGAGCGGCTGTCCGAAATCTCATCCACCATCGCGGCCGCGGTGGAAGAGCAGGGCGCTGCGACCAGCGAGATCTCGCGCAACGTCCAGAACGCCGCCGCCGGCACCACGCAGGTCAGCGCCAACATCTCCAGCGTGCGCCAGGGCGCGACCGAGACGGGCTCTGCCTCCTCGCAGGTGCTGTCCGCGGCGCAGTCGCTGTCGAACGACAGCAACCGGCTGAAGATCGAGGTCAGCAGGTTCCTGGAGACGGTGCGCGCGGCGTGAGCTAAGGGGCGCGCTGCCTCTTCGCTACGCTCGCAATGACGGTGGGCGCCTCACGCCCCCGCCAGCGCCGGTGCGAACACGACTTCGATCAGCGTGCCGTGGCCCGCGCTCTTGATGTTGAAGCGGGCGCGGTTGGCTTCGACCAGGGCCTTGGTCAGCGACAGGTTCAGCGCCGCATTGTCCGCGGCATCGCCGGGCGGCGGGGTGCGGAACGGCTCCATGGCGGCGGCGACCTCGCGCTCGGAAAGGCCATGGCCGGTGTCGCGGATGCGCAGCGCGATCTCGCCGCGGTCGGTCGTGGCGGTCGAGACGATGACCTGGCCGCCGGCACTGGCGAGCCGGATCGAGTTCGAGATCAGATTCATGGTGATCTGCCGCATCGCGCGCGCATCGACATGCACCTGCGGCAGCGCATGTGCCAGCGAGGTCCGGATGATGATGCGCTCGCGATTGGCCTGCGGCTGCATCACCGTCACGCAGGCTTCGACGAGGTCGTTGAGGTTGAGGTTGGCGAAGTTGAGGTCGAGCTTGCCGGTCTCGATCCGCGACAGCTCCAGCAAATCGTCGATGATCGCGATGACGCGCTCGCCGGAGGCGCGGATGTCCTTCATGTATTCGCCGTAGCGCTCGTTGCCGAGCGTGCCGAAGCGCTCGGAGATCATCACCTCGGCAAAGCCGATGATGGCGTTGAGCGGCGTGCGGATCTCGTGGCTGATCCGCGCCAGCATGTCGGCCTTGGCGTTGGCCGCACCGTGGACGAGGCGGCGCGCCTGCGTCAGCTCGCTTTCGCCCTGCTTGCTCTGGCTGAGGTCGCGGAACACGGCGAAGAAGTTCGGCCCGTCCGGCCGCGTGCGGCCCATGATCATCGCGAGCGGAATGACGCCGCCCTTCTTCTCGCGGCCCAGCACCTCGCGGCCGTGGTCGAGCAGGCTCGCAATGTCCTGGCTCTTGAGGCTTTCGAGATAGTCGACGACGATCTGCTGGCTCTCGGGCGCGAACAGCGTCACAAGGTTCTGCTCGAGCAGCGCCTCGCCGTCATAGCCGAACAGCGCTTCCGCGCTGCGGTTGCAGGCGTGGATGTTGCCTTCGGCATCGAACATGACGATGCCCTCGGCCGTGGTGTCGAGGATCGCGGCGAGATCCTCCGCCTCGGCTTCGCCGACCGCGGGCTCGAGCTCGGGCGCGTAAGGGAAGGACTCCGGGACGATGGCTTCGGCGACGACACTCTCTGCGATCCCGGCGGCGGGGGCGGGCGCCGCCTGCGGCAGCGCGCAGATCAGCGCATGCGCGCTCTCGCCGTCCCAGTCGATCGTGTGCAGATGCGCTTGCGTGGTCGGAAGCGGCGCTTCGCCGTTCGCGACCGTCGCGCTGATCGCAACCGGCGTGCCGGCCTGCGAGGTGCTGCTCGCCGGGGACACGCCAGGCTCGACATAGAGCGCATCCAGCCCGCCGGCATCTTCCAGCGCATGGAGGTCGGCATAGCCGATGCGCGCGAGAAACGCGGGGTTGGCGTAGAGCAGGCGGTCGAGCCGGTAGATCAGGATGCCGCTCGGCAACAGGTCGAGCAGCGTGCGGTCGCGCGCGCTCATCCCGCGCGGCGGCGGCGCGGGCTCGGTCAGCCATTCGGCCGCGGGTGGCGGCGCGGGCTCCGGCGCCGGCGCTTCAGCAGTGATCTCCGCCACGGGCTCGGACGCTTCCGCGATCGCCTCGCGCTCGCGCTCCAGCCGCTCGGACAATTGCCGGGCGAGCTCGTTGAACGCGCTGTTCTCGACCGGCGTCAGCGTCGGCGACGATCGCGCATCGCCGGCCAGACGGAACGGCACGACATTGGGAGGGGTTTCCAAGGAAGTCTCGACTGGCGTTTCCACTGGGATGTCCGGATCTCTTGGCTGTGAATTCGCGTCGCTGGTGGGTTCGGTGTGTTCGGCTTCGGCGGTCGGCTCGGGCTCGGGCGGCTCGATCGGCGGAGGCGGCACCTCCGCCACCGGCTCGGGCTCGTCCACCGGCTCCGGCTCGACCACCTCAGCGCTCAGGCCGTGCTGCGCCGGCGGCTCGCTCAGCCGCTCGAAGCGCCTGAGCGCATCGAGCCGGTTGAGAGCGTCGAGATCGCGGCAGACGCCAAAGCCCTTGAAGCCCGCGAACTCGCGCGCGGCATCGTAAGTCGGCAGGCCCGCCAGCTCGACCGGCAGAAGCGCGCCGCCGTCGGCCGGCCAGTTCAACGTGATCCCGGCCCAGGTGTCGTGGCTCGCCAGCGCCTGTGCGACGCGCCCCTGCGGGTCGAGCGCGAATGTGTCCGCGATCTCGTGCCAGGGACGGCCGAAGCCCCCGGCGGTGCGCGCGCCGATCAGGCGGATGAATTCGTCGGAGAGCAGCACAAAGCGGCCCTCGGCATCCGTCTGCCAGAGGAAGCGCAGCGGATGCTGACGCGGTGCGGGCGGCTCTTGACCCGACAAGTCTTGACCCGGCGGCGGCTCGACCATGGAGGACGTGATCGGCGCAGCCTGCGGCGACACCATGGCTTCCGGTGGGTTTTCAACCGGAGTCTTTGCCGCGATGTCGGCCGCCTGGTCGGCCACGTCATGCACCGGATCTCGATCGGTCTGTTCGACCGCGTCCTCAATCGTCACCTGCGGTTCGGGTGCGGTCTCGTTTGCCGTGGGCGCCTCGACCGGCTCGGCGAACGCATCGAACAAGGCGATCCCCGCCGAGACGTCCTGCGATGGCGGCGGCTCGCTCGGCATGGACGCCGCGTCTTGCGCGGGTTCGACCGGCGCCTCGCGCGTGCTCTCCGCCGTGCTCTCGGGCACGGGCTCGGCAGGCCTCTGCTCCGCAGTCCTCGCTTGCGCCGCGGCCGTCGGCTCGATCAGCGCGACCAGGCCGACATCGGCGCCGCGGCCGACCCGTTGCAGCACCATGTGGCCGATCCCGATCGGCGTCTCGACGCGGCCGTCGCGCAGCGCATCGCTGCGCGCCTGCTCGAGGCCGGCCTCACCGAGATCGCGAAAGCCGAGCAGGGCGCGGGCGGCTGCGCTGGCGCCGACGAACAGGCCGTCGGGCGCGAACGCCGCCATCGGCATGTCGGCGCCTTCCACCAGGCGATGCAGCCGCTCGATCAGCGGCATGCTGCGCAGGCTCGGGTCCATCGCGGTGACGAGCACCGCATGGCTGCCGTCGGCAAATTCGAGCCGGGCGCAGGCGCAGGTCATCAGCGTGCCGAGCTTGGCGCCGAAGCCGCGCAGGCGTTCGAGCCGCACGCCGCCGTTCGCCGGGAGCTGGCGCGCGAGCCTGACGATCTGACGGCGATGGGGGTCGGCAGGGCCGAACGCCTTGTCCGCGAGAGCCGCGCTATGTGCCGCGCCGAACAGCCTTGCGCCGACCGGATTGGCCCACAGCACGCGCGCGCCGTCAGTCGACCACAGCCAGGCCGGCAAAGGGGAGGTCGCATGCACGGCCAGCCGCGGATCGCCCACCCCTCGCAACTGGAAATCCGAACTCGTCATCCGACTGGCTTTAAGTCTCACGCTGGCAGCTGGCGGCTGCCGGAATGGCAGCCTTAAGAAAGGGTTAGTATCGCGCGCACCCGCCCGCAGGTCCACGGCCCCGCCTCTGGGACGACCCCCAAAGCCGCGATAACCTTAATCCCGCCAACCCCGCAAGCCGCCGCCCGTTTCATCCAAGGGATTCGGAGGGAGAGAGGGTCGGCTTCTTACCCTCCCCTGGAGGGGAAGGGCCGGCTCGCAGCGCGCCAGCGATGTGAGCCGGGGTGGGGTGATCCCTCCACTCGGGCAGTGTGCGAGGTGGAAGGACCGTCACCCCACCTCGGTTCGCATTGCGCTTTGCTTCATGCGAACCGATCCACCCCCTCCAGGGGAGGATGAGACACCGTTGATGCCGCACGACGGCGGCACCCACTTCAACCCCCGGTTCCCCCATACCGGAACCTCACCCTCCCCGAGATTAAATTTGCGCGCCGCACCCTCGGGACGCGTTGCGCTGCACAATGTTGACACGATAGGCTGCAATATTACGGGGGCTGGGCGAGCCATCTCGTTGTTTCGCGTTTCCAGTCTTCGTTCCCGCCAGTCTTCAAAGCAGAGACAAGGCCCCGGTTGGCCGGCGGGCGCGCCAGAAGGCTCACTCCATTTTTTCATTATCGTGAGGGACGACCATGACAGGTGCGACTGATCCGTTTTCTGCCTCGATCATTCCGTTCGAGGTTCCCGAGCAGATGCGAGCGTTCGCCGAAAAGGGCGTGTCGCAGGCCCGCGAAAACTACGCCAAGTTTAAGGACGCGGCCGAGACCCATAACGGCACCGTCGAGGCCGTGTTCACCTCGGCCTCCAAGGGCGCCAGCGAGTACAATGCCAAGCTGGTCGAGTTCATGAAGGCCAACACCAGCGCGCATCTGGACTTCGCCCAGGAGCTGTTCAGCGTGAAGTCGCCGTCGGATGCGTTCGCGCTGTGGACCAACCATTCCCGCAAGCAGCTCGAGGCCTTCCAGTCCCAGGCCAAGGAGCTGGCCGAGCTCGCCCAGCGCGTCGCCGCCGAGACCGCCGAGCCGATCAAGGCCTCTGCCTCGAAGTACATGCCGCCCGCCGCCTGAGCGCCGACGCAGGTTTGAATCGAGAGAACCCGGGCCGAAACGCCCGGGTTTTTCTTTCTTCGCCTCTCCCGCTTGCTGGAAGGTCGTCATGCCCGGGCTTGCCCCGGGCATCCACGTTCTTGGTGCCGCGGGAAAGGCGTCGATGGCCGGGACAAGCCCGGCGATGACGATGTGGGAGCTTGAGCGCCCGAAGCGCCAGCATCACGTGGGGTGCCGTACTGGAGAAGCCGCACAACACTCCAATGCGCGCCATCGCGGCCGATTTTACGGCCCCGAACGCAATTTCACCCGGTTTTTCACCCCAATGCGGCCTTGCCAAACCGGGCCGTTGCACCTAGTTTCCGCCCCGTCCAGCCCCCCTTGGTCGACGGCCTTTTCAGGCACCCCTTGAGGGCGGCTCGCCAGGATGCAGTTGTAGCTCAGTTGGTTAGAGCGCCTGTCTGTGGAACAGGAGGTCGGTGGTTCGAGCCCACCCAACTGTACCAGCGGGTGCCAACGATTAAGCAGACACCACCAGGGGGCGGCCACACCAGCGTCCTAGCGTCTTAAGCATTCTCGGATTGGTGGCGTTCAGACGCGGCTGTTGTCGTGTGACTAGACACCGTTGTCATACGTTCTCGCAGTCGGGGGCTATGCTATTTTACGGTGACAATGCACCAAATCAGCAATGCCGATCAAAGCCTATCATGCACAGTCACCGTCCCTCGCGGTTCGCAATGCGATAGAGCCAAAGACGTTCATGGACAAGCAAGCCGGGCGGAAAAGATCGTGAGTTTCTTCGAGCGTCTCAAGACAGCAGCATCCGCTGAGTGGCGGGCCTACACCGAGCATCCCTTTACGAACGGATTGGCGGACGGTTCGCTCCCTGAAGCCGCGTTTCGTCACTACCTCGTTCAGGATTACCTGTTTCTCATCGAGTTTGCCCGCGCCTACGCGCTCGCGGTCTACAAGTCGCCTGGGCTTGCCGACATGCGTGAAGCCGCGGCCGGCCTGTCGGCCATCCTCGATGTCGAGATGAGCCTGCATGTAAAACTCTGTGCCGATTGGGGTCTGTCCCCGGCCGACCTTGAACAGGCCCCTCCGGCGGCCGAGATGCTGGCCTATACGCGCTACGTGCTCGACGCTGGGATGCGCGGCGATCTGCTGGCGCTCAAGGTAGCGCTTGCACCTTGCGTGATCGGGTACGCGGAGATCGCAACGCGGCTCGCTGCGCGCCCCGGTGCAGACGCCGCGACGAATGCCTATCGCGTCTGGATCGCTGAGTACGCCGGCGCGCCGTACCAGGAGGTTGCTGCCAAGGCGCGGGCGCATCTGGATCATCTCGCCGATCGCTACGCCACGCAGGCCCGCGAGGCCGAGCTGATCGCGATCTTCAAGGAAGCCACCCGGCTCGAGGCGGACTTTTGGGAGATGGGCTGGCGCGTGGGCCGGCGCACTCAATAGCGCTTTCGGCAGTCATCAAGATGATGGCGACAGTGCACGCAGGCACGCGCCTTACCCAATCATCGCCTTGATCTGTGCCGTATCCGCAAACTCGATCAGCTCTACAATCTTGCCGTCCTGAATTCTGAACAGATCCAAGATCTCGGTGCTGACTGTCTTCCCGGTTGGATGGTATCGCGCGTTGACGCGGCAATGGACGGCGACGCGATCTCCGTCGACCAGCTCGGCCAGGATCTCGCGGCCTTCGAAGCCGAAGCCGGCGGTCAACTGAGTGAAACCTGCGTGCAGGGTCGGGTGGCCCTGCAGGCTTCCTGCCAGTTCGAGTGCGCCCTTGTTGCCCATCAATGTGAATGCGCCCTCGGGATGAAAAGCCGTCACCAGGCTATCGGTGTTGCCGCTGTCGCGCGCGGCGTAGGCGGCCTTGATCAATGCGAGCATCTCTTCGCGTTGTGCCATGTCAGCCTCCCTGCAAGACGTATCAGGGCAGCCTAGCGACCTTTGCGTGTAAAGGCAAAATGATCGGGATAATGGTGCAGGTGCTCAGCGCGCCACCACCCACACCACCACCGGCAACGTCACAGCCGCCAGCAGCGTGCCCAGCGCCACCGCGCCCGAGACCGGGTTCACCAGCCGCTGATACTGCACCGCGAAGATGTAGGCGTTGGCGCCGGTCGGCATCGCCGCGAACAGCACGACGACGCCGGCGGCGATTGGCGGCAGGTCGAGCAGTCGTGTGAGCACAAAGGCGGCGGCCGGCATTGCGGCGAGCTTCAGTGCGCACATCACCAGGATGCTCAGCTTCTCGCCCTTTACCTCGAAGCGAAACAAATTGATGCCGAGCGCGATCAGCGCCGTCGGCGAGCCCGCTTGCGCGAGCAGCTCGATAGTGCGGTCGACGACGGGGGTGAGGCCGAGGCCGGTGAAACGCCAGATGACGCCGAAGCCGATCGCCAGCATCAGGGGGTTGCGGGCGAGGTCGGTGAGCACGGGGCGGATCACCGACAGCGCCGAGCCGGTGCGTTTCCGGCTGACCAGCTCCATCTGCAGGATGCCGCAGAGCCAGAGCAGCGGCGTGTTCACCGACAGGATCAGCGCCATCGGCCCCGCCGCCTCGTTGCCGAGCGCGGAGAGCACGAGGGGAATGCCGAGCATCACGATGTTGCCGTACACCGAGCCGATCGCGAACACGACGCCGTCCTCGCGGTCCTCACGCCGCGCGCGGATGAGCGCGGAGATCAGAAGCGCCGCGATCCAGGTCAGGGCGAGCGCGCCGTAATAGGCGCCCCACATCCTGTAGGGGCTGACATCGGGGAATTCCGAGACGACGATGGTGCGGAACAGCAGGGCGGGGATCGCGATGCTGAAGGCGAATTCGCTGATGCCCTTGTGCGCGCTTTCCGAGACGAAGCGAAACAGCACCGCGGCATAGCCGGCGGCGATCAGCGCAAACACCGGAGCGACGATCAGCAGTGTGGCCATGCGCGCCTACGATCCCAGTTCGATGATCCCGCGCGCGATCTGCACATTGGGAGTAGCCAATCATTCCTGCCTTCCAGCGTCTCCGCCGCTGATGACGATGATAGTGCTCGATGATGGCGAGAGTTGACAGGAACTCCCGCAACGCGAGTGCAAAATAGCGGCAAGGCTGACCAAAGACAATTTTGTGCACCGCCACCGTAATCGATTTCATACTCAGAAATCCGGTGACAGTCTTGGGAGGGCGGCCGGATCGCAATTGCCGAAGGGCAATCTCGTGTAACCTGCAGCTTCATTTAACCTAATGTATTCTCTGATCGATTGGGAACCCATGGCCCTTGCCGCCGACCGTCTCCTCCCTGCCATCGAAGCGATCTACGATGCCGCGGCGAGCCCATCACTTTGGCCATCCGCTCTTGGCAAGATCGCCGACTGCTTCGATGACACCGGCGCGATCCTGCAGTGGCGAAGGGACGATGGGGCGTTCGGAGCCATCGCCTCCGAACGCCTCGCGCCTGCGCTCGCCGACTATGGGGCGCGTTGGGCGCAGCATGATTTCAAGGCCGAACGTTGCGTTTCGTCCGGCCTTTACGTCAGCGGCGAGCCCTTCACCGATCGACACATCGGCCCGATCGACGACGCCTACCTCAACCATCCCTTCAGCAAGGAATTCCTTGCAAGGCATGGTTTGGGCTGGTTCGGATCGATCGGGGTGTCACCCGACGCACGGATCCTCGTGGCGCTCAGCGTGCAGCGAGCCTTCGCCAAGCCGCAGTTCTCCGACGCCGAACTGGACCTGATAGCGACGCTCGGGCGCCATGCCGAGAAATCGTTGCGGCTGTCGATCCGGCTGCTTGATACCGAACTGGCCAATCTGGGCCTTGGCGACGCCCTCGCGCGGATCGGCATCGGCGTGTTCGCGCTGGACTCGTCGGCCCGTGTGCTGTTCGCCAATCCGGTCGGGGAGAGCCTTCTCGGAGAGGTGTTCGACCTCGTGAACGATCGCCTGCGTGTTCGCATGGCAGCGAGCCGGGCGCCGTTCGAGACCGCGATGACGCAAACGCTTCGCGCCGAGGCGCGCGATCTGCTGGCCAAGCCGAGACCCATTCTCGTCGAGGCGAGCGCAACTGGCCGGCGTTTCGTCATCTACCTCCTGCCGATCACCGCCGGCGCACACCCGGAGAGTCATTTTCTGACCCGCACGCGAGCGATCGTGCTCGCGATCGAGTTGAAATCTGCCGAGCCGCCGGATCCCGCCATCGTGCGGGACATCCTGGGCTTGACGCTCGGGGAAGCCAGGATCGCCTCGCTGGTGGGGTCGGGCGTTCCGCCGAAACAAGCTGCGGGGCGGCTTGGGATTGCCGAAGAGACGGCGCGCAATGTGCTGAAGCGCGTATTTCAGAAGCTCGGCATATCCAGGCAGAGCGAACTCGCAGCGCTGCTTGGCCGGCTCGTGTTGCGCGGGCCCTGAACCGCCGGCCTTTGGAGGATCGGCGTCGGGAACGGCTTTCAATCGCCGCTACGATCCCAGTCCGATGATGCGGCGCGCCATGCGCACATTGGCATAGTCGATCATCTTGCCGTCCAGCGTCACCGCGCCCTGGCCGTTCGCCTCCGCCTGCTCCATGGCCTCGACGATCCGCCGCGCCTGCGCCAGCTCCGCGGCCGTCGGCATGAACGCGCGCCGCGTCGGCTCGATCTGGTCGGGGTGGATGACCTGCTTGCCGTCGAAGCCCATCGCCGCGGCCTTCTGCGCGCTGCTTTCCGTCAGCCTCGCGTCGCGGAACGCGCCGCAGGGGCCGTCGATGGCGATCAGGCCGCGCGCGCGGGCGGCCACCAGCAGGCGCATCATGGGATAGGCGAACAGGTCGAGCGGCGCGGTGGCATAGCCGCTGTTCGCCGATCCGACATGGCGGTAGCCGTCCGGCGGCACGCCGATGTCGGAGGAGCGCGCGCCGATGGAAGCGGCGAAATCGCCGACGCCGAGATGCAGTGCGGCGACGCTGGCGTGGCACGCGGTGAGCGCGTCGACATTGACGAGGCCGAGCGCGGTCTCGATCAGCAAGTCCAGCGCGACCGGTTCGGCGCGATCGGGCGCGGCCGCGCGCAGCTGATCGGCGATCGCAACGATGTCGCTCGGGTTCTCGGCCTTCGGCACGATCAAGGCATCGAGCCGCGGCAGCGCCGCCAGCGCGCGGAGCTCATCGCCGATGAACGGGCTGTCGACGGCGTTGATCCTGACAGTCACGCGCTTGCTGCCCCAGTCGAGCGCGGCGAGCGATTGCACGGCTTCGCCCAGGGCAAGGCTCTTCTCGGACGGCGGCACCGCGTCCTCGAGGTCCATGAACACCGCATCCGCCATGGAGCTGGCTGCCTTGGCGACGAGACGGGCGCGATGCGCGGGGACGGCGAGGGTGGCCCGCACGGGCTGCTGATGCGCCATCGTCACGCGTCCTTCTCGAGGCCAAGTTCGCTGATGATGGCCTCGTTGTGCTGCCCCACATCGGGCACCGGATCCATCCGCGGCGTGAGGCCCGGAATGGTCAGCGCGGGCAGGAAGCTCATCACCGGCCCGCAGGGCGACCCCACGCTTTGCACGCGTGAGCGCGCGTGGAGCTGCTCATGCGCCAGGAACGCCTCGACCGAGTTCAGATGCGCGTTGGCGACCCCGGCCTCATCCAGCAGCCGCAGCACCTCTTCCCCGGTCATGGACGCAAAGCGCTGCTCGATATGGGCCTGCAGCTCGTCGCGGTTCTGCATGCGCAGCGGATTGGTGCGGAAGCGCGGGTCGTCGGCTAATGCGGCATCGCCGAGCACGATGCGGCAGAGCGAGCGCCATTCCCGGTCGTTCTGGATGCCAAAGAAGACGGTCGTGCCGTCGCCGATACGGAACGGGCCGTAGGGCGCGATCGTGGCGTGCCTTGCGCCGGTGCGCGGCAGCGGCCGGCCGGTACTCTGCGTGTAGAAGGCGGGATAGCTCATCCAGTCCGTGATGGAATCGAACAGCGAGGCCTGGAAGGCCGTGCCCTTGCCGGTCCGCTCGCGGCGGTACAGCGCCATCAGGACGCCGTTGAGGATGTACATGCCGGTGGCGATGTCGACCACGGACAGCCCGACCTTGGCCGGCTCCGCCTCGGTGCCGTTGATCGCGAGCACGCCGGCCTCGCACTGCACCAAGAGGTCATAGGCCTTCTTGTCGCTGTAGGGACCGCCGGTGCCATAGCCCGAGACGTCGCAGGCGATGATGCGCGGATGCTTTTTGAGGAGCGACGCCGCATCGAGGCCGAGTCTTTCAGCCGCGCCCGGCGCGAGGTTCTGGATGAATACATCGGCCTGCGGCAGCAGGGCGTCGAGCACCTTGCGGCCGTCCTCGCTCTTGATGTCGATGGCAAGGCTCTCCTTGGAGCGGTTGGTCCAGACGAACTGGCTCGACATCCCGTTCATCACATGGTCGTAGTCCCTGCAGAAATCGCCCGCGCCCGGCCGCTCGATCTTGATGACCCGCGCGCCCCAGTCCGCCAAATGACGGCTCGCCAGCGGCGCCGCGATCGCCTGCTCGAGCGAGACCACCGTGACGCCCGACAGCGGCAGCTCCGCCTCATTCCCCTCCATGTGACTTCTCCTCACGTGCGCTTGTCGACCGGCGCAGGAGACAAGCCGGCCACCCCACGCGCATCTTCTTGGATGTGACATGATGCCCCTGTTTTGCCCGGCAAGTCAAACGTGGCTTCGTTTAATCCTAAAAATTGCTGAGGGATTGCCGGCACTTGGCTACTGTGCATGGGGTTGTTTTCGCGTTTTTTGGGGTTGGCCTTCAGGAACCGTCGATTGCTGGTGCCAGGCTGTCCGCCTGTTGCCGAGACCGCACAGCTCCGACCTTTCGCATCTCCCATCGGTTGCCAACCAACCGCGGTTCACCCACTATCCGCTTCCTATTCGACCTGTGGGGGACGAGATGCCGGCGCTTCGCTTCAAGACATCCTTGGCTGCTGCAACCCTCGGGATGGCCCTGGCCGTGCTGGTCCAGCCCGGTGCCGGCTTCGCCTACACCCAGGAGGAGCAGCAGGCCTGCACGCCGGATGCGATGCGGCTGTGCGGCGACTTCGTGCCGAACGTCGATGCCATCACCGCTTGCATGATCAAGAAGAAGGCGCAGCTCTCGCCGCAATGCGCGGTGTTCTTCCGCCGCGGACCGGAGCCGGGCGAGCAGCGCGCCGGCAGGCCGACCAACATCGCGCCCAAAACGGCGAAGAAGACCACCAAGCCGGCGAGCAAGAAGAAGAAGACCAGCGACGGCTGAGCGCGGGGGGCCTGCGTTCCTCTTTCGAAACCTCGTAAGGTAACGGACTCCTTTTGTTCGCGCAGACTGGCGCGAGGCTTGCGGCGTTGACGGACAGGCGCAACGGAAAAGAGTCGGGTGCCGCTCTGCGCGGCGAGGTTGCATCCGGTTTTCTGCCGAACGACTGCTCAAAAAGCGCACACAAGCCTGGATGCACTGCGTTTCATTTCAGTTCGTGTCGCGCCTTGCACATCGCAGTGTGACTCAAAAGCCAGCACGCCTTGTTATTTCGTGACCGCCGCGCAACTCTCGATAAATTTATCTTTCACGAATCAGCGCAGTGATTCATTTTCGCAGCCTGGGGTCAATCTGGAGGCCGAAGGTATGAACGTTATTGTTTTTGCATCGCGTAAAGGCGGCTCGGGCAAGAGTACCCTCGCCGCACATCTTGCCGCACAGATCAAGGCGAGCAAGCAGGTCATGCTCGTGGACGCGGACCCGCAGGGCTCGCTGACGCTGTGGCACAAGCTGCGCGGCACCAACGAGCCGCCGATCAAGGCGGCCGTGAACTCCGTCAGCGGCATCGTCTCCGCCGCCAAGCGCGACGGTTATGAATGGGTGTTGATCGACACGCCGCCGAACCTGTCGGCCGTCGTCGACGACGCGATCAAGAACGCCACCATGGTGGTGATTCCCGCCCGTCCCGGCGTGTTCGACGTCAACGCGGTGCAGGAGACCATCCAGATGTGCCGCGCCGCGCGCAAGCCCTATGCGGTCGTGCTCAACGGTGCGCCGGCCAAGCGCGACGAAGCCGAAAGCCCGATCGTCACCATCGCCCGCGAAGCCCTGGCGAAATTCCGTGCGCCGGTGTGGGGCGGCCAGATCACCAACCGTTCGGATCTCCTGATGGCGTTGAGCCATGGCGAGGGCGCGCGGGAGTATCAGGCCGAGAGCCGTGCGGCCCAGGAAATCGCAAGGCTGTGGGCGGCAATCGAGCGTTCAGTGAAGGCCATTCGCGGCACGGCGTCGGCATCCGGCGCAATGCACAAGCAGGCAGCCTAATTTTTCATAAATCATTCCCCGGACGACAAACGCGCGGACGCCCGCGCGTTTTGCGTTTCTGGATGATGGTACGTCATGCCGGGACAAGCCCGGTCATGGCGACGAGGAAGGAAAGCTGAACTGCAAGCCGAAGCTTACGCCACCATCAGCATGTAGAACACAATGACCGGCGACAGCGTCAGGATCACCGACCAGATGCCGACGGCCCAGAGAATGTCCTCGGTGGTGAAACCCTGCTCGGTGGACAGCTTCTCGTAATCAGCGTCGAAATGCGACGCCATTTCATTATGACTATTCACAAACGCCCCCGCGATTTCTTCGCTTATGGGCGTGGACGATACCCGGGATGTTTTAAAATTCCGGCTTGCAGGCTGCCACGTATTTGAACACAGCTCTGCCCTTCGGATTAACCATCCGGGCTCGTCTGTGTCAGCCGACCAGCCAGACCCGAAACAGCAGCGCCGGCATCAGGCCGAGCATCACCGCCCAGAACCCGAACGACGACACGACGAGAATTCCCTGCAAAAGATCGGCCGGCGCGAACTGGCTCGCGGCCGTCGGCCGTGTGCGATGCCCCATGGTCATTCCCCCTGTGAGAAGCCTTTCGAGGCCTACGATAGGCACCAGAGCGTAAACGAGGCGTGGATGCGCAATGCCGCGGACGCGAAGGCTGTTCGCGCGATGTTAACCACGGGGCGGTCTCTCACCACGGTCATTCCGGGTTCGCGACCTCGTCGCGCCCGGAATGACATGCGAAAGCAGTGACGAGCCGCTACGCCGCGACCTTCGTCCGCCGCTCGATCTCGCGATCGATCGTCGCCGCGAGCTCGCTGCTGACCTCCACCATCGGCAGGCGCACTTCGGGGCTGTCGATCAGGCCGCAGCGCCACAGCCAGTACTTCGCCGGCGCCGGGCTCGGTTCGGTGAACAACAGGCGCGTCAGCTCGGCGACCTCCTGCCAGCGTGCCAGTGCCGCGTCGTGATGGCCGCGCTTCAGTTCGGCATGGACGGCCGCAAAGGTCGCGGTCTCGACATGGGCGGACAGCACGATGCCGCCGTCGGCGCCGTCGGTGAGCGCCTCGAAATAGTTCGCGTCCTCGCCGGTGAGCACGCGAAACTGCTTTGGGCGATCGCGCAGCAGCGCGATGGATTGCTCGCGGCTCGCGCCGCAATCCTTCAGGCCGACGATGTTCCTGTGCTCGGCGAGCCGCAGCATGGTCTGGTTGGTGATGTTCACCGAGGTGCGATAGGGAATGTTGTAGAGCGCGAGCGGCCAGGCGGCGTGATCGGCGAGCGTCTCGAAATGCGCCAGCAATCCGCGCTGCGAGGGCCGCACATAATAGGGGCTCGCGATCAGATAGCCGTCGATCGGCCAGTCCGCGGTCTCGTCGAGACGCTCCTGCAGCCGCGCGGTGTCGGCGCCCGACAGCCCGAGGCAGATCGGCAACGTGCGCCGGCCGGCCGCCATTTCGTCGCGCACGATGGCGACCAGACGTTCGAGCTCGGCCTCGCGCAGCGTCATGCCTTCGCCGGAGGTCGCCCCCAAAATAAGGCCGTCGATGCCTTGCCCGGCGTAGTGCCGCGTCAGCCGCCGCAGCGAGCGCTCGTCGAGCGCCCCATCGCGAAACGGCGTCACCAGCGGCAGCCACAGCCCGTGCAATTGTTCCTGTAGACCAGTCATGTTTCCATCTCCTTCTCGGGAAAAACCTGAGACGGAGGGCACATGAAAAAACCCCGTCCAGGCGGCGGGGTTTTCGAAGATTTGCAGCGATGACGAAGCTTAGCTAGCGCGCGCAAACATCCGAGGCCCCGGAATGGGGGCCTTTTTTCGAGGCGATCGCCTTGAACGAGATTGCGCACGACTTCGTGATCATTTGCAAATGATGCGGGGTATGCGCGGAACTGTCAATACACGCAAAGGGCGAACGCCGATTTGGCAGAAAAAAAGCCGGGCCCAAAGAGCCCGGCTTAAGGTATTGGCCACGTGAGGCCGACACAATCACCTTCCAAGAGGGATTACTGAACTCCCGCGCCACTGGAGGAGGGGGACAAATGCGCAACGCGAAGGCTCAGCGTGCAAACAGTATGGGCTTGACGAGCGGCCTGCAGCAACAGCCGAGGCCGCATGTCAGTCATGCGGAAATCAGGACGGCCAGCGCTGCGCCTTGCTGACCACGAAGTCGCGGAACACCTGCACGCGCGCGACGGTCTTCAATTCCTCGGGATAGACGAAGTAGGTGTCGAGCTGGATCGAGTCGGACTCGCCGAACAGCTGCACGAGTTTGCTCTGTTCCTCGACGAGGTAGTCGGGCAGCGCGGCGATGCCGAGACCCTGCTGACAGGCGCGCACGAGACCGAGGATGTTATTCACTCGGAAATAGGCTTCGCGCGGACCGGAGCCGTTGCGGCCGGCTTCGACCAGCCAGTTGCGGTTCTGCAGGTGCGGCGCGAAGTTGCCGTCCGAGAGCGTGATGATGCGGTGGGAGTCGAGCTCCTCCAGCGTGCGCGGCGTGCCGAAGCGCTTGATGTATTCCGGCGAGCAATAGGCGTGGAAGCCCATCGCGAACAGCTTGCGCTGGATCAGATCCGGCTGCGTCGGCTTGCGGGTGCGGATCGCGACATCCGCCTCGCGCATCGACAGGTCGAGCTCCTCGTCGGTGACGATCAGGGAGATCCGGATCTCCGGATAGAGCGCGGTGAATTCGCCGAGCCGCGGGATCAGCCAGTTGATGCCGACGCCGGGCGTGGTGGTGATCTTGAGGTCGCCGCTCGGCCGCTCGCGGCTGTCGGTGAGCTTCGCGCGCGCCGCCTGCAGCTGCATGAACACGTCATGCGCGGTGCGGAACAGCAGGTCACCCTGCTCGGTGAGGATCAGGCCGCGGGCGTGGCGGTGGAACAGCGAGACCGAAAGCTCCTGCTCCAGCGCCGAGACCTGGCGTGACACCGCCGATTGCGACAGGCCGAGCTGCTCGCCGGCATGCGTGAAGCTGCCCGCTTCCGCCGCTGCGTGAAACACCTTCAGCTTGTCCCAGTCCATATCCGTAAATCCGTCGCGTGTTCGAGGCATGATCGTTATTCCGCTGCCGCGCGCTCGCTGGCGCGCAGGGCCAAGAAACGTTCGGCCTCGAGCGCTGCCATGCATCCGAGGCCTGCGGCCGTCACGGCCTGGCGATAAGTCTCGTCGGCGACGTCGCCGGCGGCGAACAGGCCGGGCACCGAGGTGGCGGTCGAGTTCGGGGCGGTCTCGACGTAACCCGACGGTTTCAGCTTGATCTGGTCTTTCACGAGCTCGGTCGCCGGCGCATGGCCGATGGCGATGAAGACGCCGTCGGTCTTCACGTCCGTCAGCGCGCCGGTCTTGACGTTCTTCAGGCGCACATGGGTGACCTTGTTCGGGTTCTCGGTGCCGCAGATCTCGTCCACGGCCGAGTCCCAGATCACCCTGATCTTCGGATGCTTGAACAGGCGCTCCTGCAGGATCCGCTCGGCGCGGAAATGATCGCGGCGATGTACGATGGTGACCTGCGAGGCATGGTTGGTGAGGTACAGGGCTTCCTCGACCGCGGTATTGCCGCCGCCGACCACCACGACCTCCTTGTTGCGGTAGAAGAAGCCGTCGCAGGTGGCGCAGGCCGACACACCGCCGCCCTGGAATTTTACTTCCGACGGCAGCCCGAGCCAGCGCGCCTGCGCGCCAGTGGCGAGAATGACGGCGTCGGCGAGATAGACGTCGCCGGAATCGCAGGTGAGGCGGAACGGCCGCTGCGCCGTATCCAGCTTGATGACCAGGTCGGTGACGATCTTGGTGCCGACATGGACTGCCTGCTTCTCCATCTGCTCCATCAGCCAGGGGCCCTGGATCACGTCGGCAAAGCCCGGATAGTTCTCGACATCGGTCGTGATGGTGAGCTGGCCGCCAGGCTGGATGCCTTGGATCAGGATCGGCTCGAGCATCGCGCGCGCGGCGTAGATCGCGGCGGTGTAACCGGCGGGGCCGGAGCCGATAATGACGACCTTTGCATGAACAGGAGCGGACATTTCGATGGACGCCTTTCACGGGGGATCTGCAGCGCGGGCGCGGAACATGCCGGGAGGCGTCGCGGAGGCGCTGAAATATCAGAGCTAATCTAAGCGTTCTGGTGAGCTATGCAAGAATTGCATTCCCTGTCGGCGGATTTTTCCAACAGGGAACAAAAGTCGATTGCGGTGCACGCGCAATAAAATTGCGCTGGCCGTCCAGACTGGGTATGAGGATTGCGATAAGCCCACCAATACCGCCGTTAAAGGCCAGGAGTTCCAATCACGTGTCGCGGAACCTAGACGAGATCGACCTGAAAATTCTCACCGAGATTCAGGCCGACGGTCGAATCACGAATGTCGAGCTGGCCAAGCGCGTCGGCATCTCGCCGCCGCCCTGCCTGCGCCGCGTCCGGGCGCTGGAGGAAGAGGGTTATATCCACGGCTATCGCGGCCTGCTCGACGCCCGCAAGCTTGGCTTCGACGTGACCGTGTTTGCCGCCGTGCACCTGTCCAGCCAGGCCGAGGCCGATTTGCGCGCCTTTGAGGAATTCGTCCGCGCCGAGCCGCTGGTTCGCGAATGCTGGATGCTGTCGGGCGAGGTTGATTTCATCCTCAAATGTGTCGCCCCCGACATGGCGACCTTTCAGGATTTCGTCACCCATCTCACGGCCGCGCCGCATGTGCGGAATGTGCGGACCTCGCTGGTGCTGCATAATTCGAAATACGAGGCCGCCGTGCCGCTCGAGGTGAAGGGGCGGAGGTAGAGCGCCGCTCTCGTGCCCCGGACGCAGCGCAGTGCCACTTCGGCGGTGCGCGCTGCAGAGCCGGGACACGAGGGTGGTGGGTGTCGCTGCTGCGCACTCCGTCATTGCGAGCGTAGCGAAGCAATCCAGAGTCTTTCCGCAGCAGCAGTCTGGATTGCTTCGTCGCGTTGCGCCTCGCAATGACGACAAGTTACAGCGAGGCTCGGCTCACTCAACAACACGCCGAAACAAGAAGGCCGCGCATCGCGCGGCCTTCTCGGAACGGCGTCGTTTGCAGCGGCAAATCCTTACCGCCACTCCACCTTGGTGATCTCATAGGCCTTGGCGCCGCCGGGGGCGTTGACCTCGACGGTCGAGCCCTTCTTCTTGCCGATCAGCGCGCGGGCCAGCGGCGAGGTGATGGAGATGCGGCCTTTCTTGGCGTCGGCCTCGACCTCGCCGACGATCTGCCACACCGCCTTCTTCTCGGTGTCCTCGTCGACCAAAGTCACGGTGGCGCCGAACTTGATGGTGTCGCCGGAGAGCTTCGAGATGTCGATGATGTCGGCGCGCGCAAGCTTGTCCTCGAGCTCGGCGATGCGGCCCTCATTGTGGGACTGCTCTTCCTTCGCGGCATGATATTCCGCGTTCTCCGACAGGTCTCCGTGCGAGCGCGCTTCCGCGATATGCTCGATGATCCGCGGACGATCTTCCGACTGGCGCTTCTTCAATTCTTCCCCGAGCGCGACAAAGCCGGCCTGGGTCATCGGAACCTTTTCCATCTCTTCTCTCGTCCTTCAGCTGCGCGCCTCACAAAGACCGCGGGGCGCGGCAACCTTGATTCGTCGATATTCCCGGGGCTGAACACGCGCCCGCCGGGAGTTTATGTGGGTCTGGCGCCGGAACAGAACAACCGCATGGCCGGATCAGTTCCTCCGGCCATTGTGGCTTCATTGCCAATCACTTAGCGGCGGTTTCACCGCCGCTAGCGATCAGGTTTCCGAAAAGTAGCTCTGCAGGGTACGAACCTCAAGGTCCCCGCCCAGATAGGCGCGGATGCCCTGCGCGGCCGCCACGGCCCCGGAAAGAGTGGTGTAATACGGCACTTTATGCAAGAGGGCCGCGCGCCGCAGCGAACGGCTGTCGGCCAGCGCCTGCGGGCCTTCCGTGGTGTTGAAGACGAGCTGGACGTCGCCATTAGTGATGGCGTCGACGATGTGCGGCCGTCCTTCCAGCACCTTGTTCACCTTCTCGGTCGGGATGCCCTGATCGGTCAGGAAGCGCTGCGTGCCGGAGGTCGCCAGCACCTTGAAGCCGAGCGAATGCAGTTCGCGCACGGCTTCCGCGATACGCGTCTTGTCGCTTTCACGCACCGAGACGAACACCGTGCCCTTGCGCGGTACTCGCGTGCCGCCTCCGAGCTGGCTCTTGGCGAAGGCCACCTCGAAGTTGCGGTCGATGCCCATGACCTCGCCGGTCGAGCGCATCTCGGGGCCGAGCACCGTGTCGACGCCGGGGAAGCGCGCGAAGGGGAAGACCGATTCCTTGACGCCGACGTGCTTGAGCTTCGCCTTCTTCAGCTTGAAATCGGCGAGCTTCTCACCGGCCATGACGCGCGCGGCGATCTTGGCGACCGGCGTGCCGACCACCTTGGCGACGAAGGGCACGGTGCGCGAGGCGCGCGGGTTGACTTCGAGCACGTAGATCTCGCCGTCCTTGATGGCGTATTGCACGTTCATCAGGCCGACGACGTCGAGGCCGAGCGCGAGCTCGCGGGTCTGCCGCTCCAGCTCCTCGATCATCTTCCCATCGAGCGAGTGCGGCGGCAGCGAGCAGGCGCTGTCGCCGGAATGGATGCCGGCTTCCTCGATGTGCTCCATGATGCCGACGATGAAGGTGTCCTTGCCGTCGCAGAGGCAATCGACGTCGATCTCGGTGGCGTCGGACAGATAGCGGTCGAACAGCAGCGGGTTCTTGCCGAGCACGGTGTTGATCTGCCCGGTCTTGTCGTTCGGATAGCGCGCCTTGACGTCCGCCGGCACCAGCTCCGGCAGCGTGCCGAGCAGATAGTCGTTGAGCTGATTCTCCTCGCGGATGATCTGCATCGCGCGGCCGCCGAGCACGTAGGACGGGCGCACCACCAGCGGCAGGCCGAGATCTGCGGAGACGAGCCTTGCCTGCTCGACCGAATAGGCGATGCCGTTCTTCGGCTGCTTGAGGCGAAGCTTGTCGAGCACGCGCTTGAAGCGGTCGCGGTCCTCGGCAAGGTCGATGGCGTCGGGCGAGGTGCCGAGGATCGGCACTTCGGCAGCTTCCAGCGCGCGTGCCAGCTTCAGCGGCGTCTGGCCGCCGAACTGCACGATCACGCCGTGCAGCGTGCCGTTCGAGCGCTCCTTGGTGATGATCTCCAGCACGTCCTCGGCGGTGAGCGGCTCGAAATAGAGCCGGTCGGCCGTGTCATAGTCGGTCGACACCGTCTCCGGATTGCAGTTGACCATGATGGATTCGTAGCCGGCATCATGCAGCGCGAAGCAGGCGTGACAGCAGCAATAATCGAACTCGATGCCCTGGCCGATACGGTTGGGCCCGCCGCCGAGAATGATGACCTTCTTCTTGTCTGACGGGGTGCTCTCGTCCGCCGGCGCACCTGCAAACAACGCCTCATAGGTCGAATACATGTAGGCGGTGGGCGAGGCGAATTCGGCCGCGCAAGTGTCGATGCGCTTGTAGACGGGCCGAACGCCGAGCGCATGGCGCTTCGCGGTGACCTCGGCCTCCGTCGTCTGGGCGAGCACCGCGAGCCGCGCGTCGGAGAAGCCCATGCTCTTCAGCGTGCGCATGCCGAAGGCGTTGCCGGGCAGGCCGTTCTTCCGGACTTTCTCCTCCATGTCGACGATGCCGCGCATCTCGCTGAGGAACCACGGGTCGATCTTGCAGGAGTTGAAGATGTCCTCGTTCGACCAGCCGAGCCGCATGGCCTGGGCGACCTGGAGCAGCCGGTTCGGCGTCGGCGTGCCCAGTGCGGCACGGATCGCGTTCTTGTCGTCGTCGCGGCCGAGACCCTCGATCTCGATCTCGTCGAGGCCCGTGAGACCGGTCTCGAGCCCGCGCAGGGCCTTTTGCAGGCTTTCCTGGAAGGTGCGGCCGATCGCCATGACCTCGCCGACCGATTTCATCGACGTGGTCAACGTGGTCGAGGCGCCCGGGAATTTCTCGAAGGCGAAGCGCGGCACCTTGGTGACGACGTAGTCGATGGTCGGCTCGAACGAGGCCGGCGTGGCGCCGCCGGTGATGTCGTTGGCGATCTCGTCCAGGGTGTAGCCGACCGCGAGCTTGGCGGCGACCTTGGCGATCGGAAAGCCGGTGGCCTTGGACGCCAGCGCGGAGGAGCGCGACACGCGCGGATTCATCTCGATGACGACCATGCGGCCGTCTTCGGGATTGACGCCGAACTGCACGTTGGAGCCGCCGGTCTCGACGCCGATCTCGCGCAGCACCGCCAACGAGGCGTCGCGCATGATCTGGTATTCCTTGTCGGTCAGCGTCAGCGCCGGCGCCACCGTGATGGAATCGCCGGTGTGCACGCCCATCGGATCGAGGTTCTCGATCGAGCAGACGATGATGCAATTGTCATTCTTGTCGCGCACCACCTCCATCTCGTACTCTTTCCAGCCGAGCACGGATTCTTCGATCAGCACTTCGTTGGTGGGAGACGCATCGAGGCCGCGCTCGATGATGTCGAGGAACTCTTCCTTGTTGTAGGCGATGCCGCCGCCGGTGCCGCCCATGGTGAAGGAGGGGCGGATGATCGCGGGCAGGCCGATCTCGGACAGCGCCATCATCGCCTGTCCCATCGCATATTCCTGATAGCGCTTGCGACGGTCGCCTTCGCCCAGCGTCCATTGCCGCTCGAGCTCTTCGAGCGCTGCGCCGGACGCCTTCTCGCGCGCCGCCTGGTACTTGTCGCGGAAAGACTTCTTCAGGTCGGAAGCATTGGCGAGCCGCGACTTCGGCGTCTCCAGCCCGATCTTGGTCATGGCCTCGCGGAACAGCTGGCGGTCCTCGGCCTTGTCGATGGCGTCGGCGGTGGCGCCGATCATCTCGACGTCGAACTTCTCCAGCGTGCCTTGCCGGCGCAGCGACAGCGCGCAGTTCAGCGCGGTCTGTCCGCCCATGGTCGGCAGCAGCGCGAAGCCGCCGGGGATGACGTGACGTTCCTTCTCGATGATCTTGGCGACGATCTCGGGCGTGATCGGCTCGATATAGGTCGCATCGGCCAATTCCGGGTCGGTCATGATGGTGGCCGGGTTGGAATTGACGAGGACGATGCGATAGCCCTCCTCCTTCAGCGTCTTCACCGCCTGGGTGCCCGAATAGTCGAACTCGCAGGCCTGGCCGATCACGATGGGACCGGCGCCGATGATCAGGATGGTGGTGATGTCTGTACGTTTGGGCATCAACTCTCGCCGGACTGGAATTTGGGCACAAAAAAAGGGCGCGCTGCTGCGCGTCCCTGTGGCCGAGAGCGCGGTGGTCTCCCTCGCGCGCGGGTGGGTCTTAGACCAGTTTTTGGGGCGGCGAAACCCCGAAAAACGCCCATCAACCGGCAATTTTGACTGGTTTTGGCCGGGCCTGCCAGCCGCGGGCGAGATGCACCAGAAGCGAGGCCGCTACGCTCACACCGCCGATCCAGCCGAGGTCGTTGGGCGACAGGGTGGCCAGCACCGCGCCGCCGAGGGCCCCGCCGATGGCGAAGCCGAGATACATGGCGGAGGCGTTGAGCGAGAGGGCGATCATCGAGGCCTGCGGCTCGATCCGGATGATGCTGGCGATCTGGGCTGGATAGAACGCCCAGCCCGAGATGCCCCAGAGGAAGATCGCGCCCAGCACGGCGTAATGGGCCTGGCCGGGCATCAGCTTCAGGGCCAGCGAATGCAGGATGAGGGCGCTCGCCATGCCGGCGAGCCCGAGCGCTGCGGTCGTGAGCGTGCCGAGCCGGTCGGCCAGGACGCCACCAAGCATGTTGCCGATCGCCGCCGCGCCGCCAAACACCAGCAATGCCAGGCTGATCTGCGAGGCGTCGAAGCCGAGATTGCGCAGTGGAACCGCGAAATAGGTGAATACGGTGAAGCCGCCGAGCGCCCATAATATCGTGATCAAAAGTGCGACCACGACATTGCCGTGGCGCGCCACCGCGAGCCGCTCGCCGAGCGAAGCCGTGTTGCGCGGCAGGCCGCGGGGCAGGCCGAGCAGGAGGCCCGCGAGCGCGACAGCGCCGATCAGGGCAACCATGGCAAAGGTCGCGCGCCAGCCGAGCAGGCTGCCGACGAGATTGCCGAGGGGAACGCCAATGACAGTCGCGACCGTGAGTCCGGAGGTGACCAGCGCCACCGCGCGGCCCCGCCGTTCGGGCGATGCGATGGCGATCGACACGGCGAGGGCCGTCGGCATGCACAGGCCCGAACCCAGCGCCATCAGCATCCGGGAGGCGAGCAGCAGGGCGTAATTCGAAGCCACCATCGCTGCGAGGTTTCCGGCGATGAAGGTCGTCAGCGCCAGGGCCAGCACGGTGCGGCGGTCGATATTGTTCAGCGCCACCGCCAGGATCGGGGAGCCCACGGCATAGGTGAGGGCGTAGGCGGTGACGAGCTGGCCGGCGGCGGGGACCGAAATCGACAGATCACCCGCGATTGCAGGCAAAAGCCCAGCAATCACAAAGCCTTCAGTACCGATCGCAAAGGCTCCCAAGGCCAGCCAGAACACGCTCATTGGACCACATCCCTAGTTCAACGCTTATTGAACAATTGAATGTACAAAGGTGGCGATGTCAATCTGTTCAAGAACTATTGAACAATGCGGCCGCATCGCTATGATCTCAGGGTCATGAGCCGCACGCCTCTCCACCCCACCCGCGAGCAGATCGAGCTGCCGATGGTTCTGGATTGCCTCAGCGATCCGATCCGGTTGGCAATCGTGTACCAGCTCGCAGCGCAGGAACGTGTCAGCAGCGAACTCTGCTGCGGCGATTTCAGTGGGCTCGGGGGCAAGTCGAACCTTGCCTATCACTTCGCCAAGCTGCGCGAATGCGGCCTGATGCAGACGCGCGTGGCCGGCACCAATCGCTTCATGCGATTGCGCCGCGAGGATCTGGATGCACGCTTTCCGGGCCTGCTGGACGCGGTGATCGGCTCCGCGGCCAAGGATGCCGAGCGGCTGCACTTGTTGTCGGAGGGGGATGTGGTCGAGGCGGATTGAGGTTCGAGCGGGCAGTCCGTCTTCGCTTGCGCTTCGCTCCAGCTACGCCGGACACGCTTCGTCCCTTCGGGACTCGCGTGACTGCGCCACGCGCAGCCCCGTAGGGGCGAAAAGTGGAGACCCGGCCTGGATTTGAACCAGGATGAAGAGCGTTGCACCGCCCTCGCGTAGACGCTTCCGCCACCGGGCCACAGCGATCATGTCCGATTGCAGTGCGACAAGCCACAACGGCTAATTGTTATGCTTAACGAACCAGGGGCGGCCGCGCGATGAAGGTCATGCGCCAGCGATTATGGCCGATATTGGTGTGGGCGCGCTGGACCGCGAAGCCGGCTGCGCTCAGCTTGGCGGTGATCTCGTCCTCGCTGTAGCGCTGCAGCCCGATGCGCGTGCGCAGTTGACGATAATCCGACAGCGCGGTGCTGATTAGCCCGATCAGCGCGTCCTTCAGAAAACCGTGGCGCAGGCCGAAGCCGAGCAGCGCCATGACATCCCTGAACATGCCGACATTGGGCTGCAGGATGTCCCCCAGCACCAGCTTGCCGGAGGGCCGCAGGATCCGGCGGATGTTGAGGAGCGCGGCATCGAGCTCCTCCGGCGCCATGTATTGCGCGACCGAGTTCATCACCACGAGGTCGATGGATTGGTCCTGCATATTGCGGACGTCGTCGAGCGAGCGGACGCGGATCTTGGTGTTCGGGGCAAAGCGCGCGATCAGCCGGCCGCGCACGCCGGGCGCTGGCTCGGCCAGGATCAGCTTGCCGCAGGCGGCCGCCACCTGGTTCGCCGACAACGCCTCGCCGCAGGCGTAGTCGAGCACGGTCGCCTCGGGCGAGGCGATGTAGCCGATAATGTCCCGCGCGATGATCTGGAAGTGCAAGTCACGATGCAGCTTGCTGACATAGATCGTATGCGTCGAGTCGTAATAATCGATCCAATCGTCCATGGTATCCGCCCAGCGGTTCCTGTCTGGGAACCGCGCTGCCCGCCTTGCGTTAGGGGTGCGACGGCGCGCCGTCAATGTCCGCGTCCTAACAGGAAGGTCTCCCGTGAGCAAAACCAACAAGGTCTCGCCCGATCTCGATACCCCCACCGATCTGTCGCCCGACGGGGTCAAGAAGGTCTCGGAGGCGCTCAACGTGCTTCTGGCCGACGCCTTCGCGCTGTATCTGAAGACCAAGAACTTCCACTGGCACATCAGCGGTCGGCATTTCCGCGACTACCATCTGCTGCTCGACGAGCAGTCGGACCAGATCTTCGCCACCACCGACCAGCTTGCCGAGCGCGTCCGCAAGATCGGCGGCACCACGCTGAAGTCGATCGGCCAGGTCGCAAAGCTCCAGACCATCAAGGACAACAACGAGGACTACGTCCCGCCGCGCGAGATGCTGCGCGAGCTGATGCAGGACAACAAGCACGTCGCAGCCGCGATGCGCAAAGCCCATGAGGTCTGCGACGATGCCGGCGACGTCGCCAGCGCCAGCATCCTCGAAGTCTTCATCGACGAGACCGAGCGGCGGACGTGGTTCCTGTTCGAGGCGACGCGGCAGGAAGGTGGCAACGAGGCGTAAGGGGTGCTGCCGTAGGTGGATTGGAAGGCGTAACCCACCTACGGCACCTTTCTCCTGGCTATCGCCACAGCCTCATCAACGCGCCATCCTTCCCCGTCACGGGATCCGCGGGCGGCAGCGCGACTTGCGGAATCGTCTTCAGCGCCTTGGCGTGGTTCTCCGGCGTCGCCCTTGTGATCTCCATCTTGCTGCCTGGCGGATAGGCGCCGATCACGCAGAAATCGTTGCTCGCCTTGATGCATTGATGCCCGGTGCCGGCAGGCAGGATCGCGACGTCGCCGGCCTTGATGTCCAGCTCCTGGCCGTGGTCGCCGCCGAAGCGGACGCGGGCGCTGCCGCGCGCGACGCCGAGCACCTCGTGCACCGTCGCGTGATAATGCAGATAATCGTAGACGCCGTTGCGCCAGGTGCCGCCCCAGCCGTTCGCCTCGAACAGATCTTCGATGGTCGCTTCCGGCTGCTTCGGATCAAGCTTCACCGCGGCTTGGTAGACCAGGAACGGACGGATGTTGTTCGGCGTAAGGCCGTCGTCCTCGAACACGATGGCGAGTGGCTCGGCGTTGTCGCGGACGACGGACATGGCGGGGCTCCTGCGCGAATCTAGCAGGGATCAACGAGGGGCGTGAGGCGGCGTTCCTCGCTCCTCCGTCAATCCGGGGCGACGCGTGAGCCCGGAATGACAAGAGCCCGGGACAAGGCCCGGGCTCGATGTCGTCAAAGCAGCTGCGGAAGAGCGCGCCCTACGCGCTCTTCTTCTGCCGCATCAGGTCCGCAAAGCGCTGGAACAGATAGTGCGAGTCGCGTGGACCCGGTGAGGCCTCGGGGTGGTACTGCACCGAGAACACCGGCTTGCCGTCGAGCTGGATGCCGCAGTTGGACCCATCGAACAGCGAGATGTGGGTCTGCGTCGCTCCCTTCGGCAGCGTTGCCTCGTCCACCGCAAAGCCGTGGTTCATCGAGGTGATCTCGACCTTGCCGGTGGTCTCGTCCTTCACGGGGTGGTTGGCGCCGTGATGGCCCTGATGCATCTTCTTGGTCTTGGCGCCGACGGCCAGGCCCAGCATCTGGTGGCCGAGACAGATGCCGAAGGTCGGCGTGCCCGACTTGATGACGTCCTGGATGACAGGCACGGCATATTTGCCGGTCGCAGCCGGATCGCCCGGACCGTTGGATAGGAACACGCCGTCCGGATTCATCGCCAGGATGTCTTCGGACGAGGTCGTCGCCGGCACCACCGTCACTTTGCAGCCGACGCCGGCGAGCAGGCGCAGGATGTTGCGCTTGATGCCGTAGTCGATGGCGACGACGTTGAACTCCGGCTTGTCCTGGCGGCCAAAGCCCTTGTCCCACAGCCAGGGCGTTTCGTCCCAGGTGAAGCGCTGGCCGCTCGTGACCATCGGCACGAGGTCCATGCCTTCGAGGCCGGGCCATTCGCGCGCTTCTTCCTTGAGGCCATGCAGGTCGAACTCGCCGTTCTTGGCGTGCGCGATCACGGCGTTGGGCATGCCCTTGCTGCGGATCAGTGCGGTCAGCGCGCGGGTGTCGATGCCGGAGAGACCGATGATGCCGCGTGCCTTCAGCCACTGGTCGAGATGCTTGGTGGCGCGGTAGTTCGAGGGATCGGTGATCGCGGTGCGCAGGATCACGCCGCGCGCGCCCGGCGTTGCCGCCATGTTCACCGTCTCGATGTCTTCCTCGTTGGTACCGACATTGCCGATATGCGGGAAGGTGAAGGTGATGAGTTGGCCGGCATAGGAGGGATCGGTGAGGATCTCCTCATAGCCGGTCATCGCGGTGTTGAAGCAGACTTCACCGACGGCGTGGCCTTCGGCGCCGAGACCAAAGCCTTCGAGCACCGTGCCGTCGGCAAGCACCAACAGCGCGGTCGGTTTGTGGTCCGGCCAGGCGGGATCGTTGTCATGTTGTGTCATGAGCGCGTTTCATAGTCTCCGCGGGCGCCGCCGTCAAAGCGGGAGAGGCCCGATTCACATGCGTTTTTGCATATTTGACAGGCCTCCTCGGCCGCTTAAGCTCGGTCGCATAATTTCCGGCAATTTGAGGGGCTTGCGAGGCAATAATGGACCAGACCACCCCGATCGTGCTGGTTCCGGGGTTGGCCTCCTCGGCCCGGATCTATGCCCCCGTCGTCCCGGCGCTGCGGCGGTTCGGCCCGGTGATGATCGCCAACCATATCCGCGATGACAGCATGGCGGCGATCGCGGCCCGGGTGCTGAGCGAGGCGCCGCCGCGCTTCGCGCTCGCCGGCCATTCCATGGGCGGCTACATCGCGCTCGAGATCATGCGTCAGGCACCCGAGCGGGTTGTGAAACTCGCACTGATCAACACCCAGGCCCGGCCCGACACCGCCGAGGCGACCGCACGCCGCCGCGGCCTGATGGAGCGCGCCAGGCGCGGCGAGCTCCGCGCCATCCGCGAGGAGAGCTTTCCGGAGCTTGTGCATCCGTCGCGACGCGACGATGCCGAGATCCTCGAGCTGGTTCATGCGCAGGACGAGGATGTCGGCGTCGCGGGATATCTGCGGCAGCAGGCCGCGATCATCGCGCGGGTGGATTCGCGCCCGACGCTTTCCGCCATCAGCTGTCCGACATTGGTGCTGACGGGCGATGCCGACAACACCATTCCCAACGCGTTCTCGATAGAGATGGCCGAGGGCATCGCCGGCGCAAGGCTCAAGGTTCTCGAGCGCTGCGGACACCTGCCGCAAGCCGAGCAGCCGGACGCGACAGTGCGTGCGCTCACCGAATGGCTCGGAACCGAGGTTGTCTAGGCGCCACGAACGGCCTAGATCAGGCCTCAGATATTCGAAGGGATCACGATCATGCTGCGCGACGACATCAACAATGCGGTCAAGGAGGCCATGAAGGCCAAGGACGAGCGCAAGCTGTCCACGCTGCGCATGGTCAACTCGACCATCAAGAACGCCGACATCGAGGCGCGCGGCCAGGGCAAGCCGCCGCTGTCTGACGCCGATCTGCTCGGTGTCTTTCAGAAGATGATCAAGCAGCGCCAGGAATCGGTCGAGCTCTACGACAAGGGTGGCCGCGCCGAGCTCGCGGCCCAGGAGCGCGAGGAGATCGCGGTGATCTCGGCGTACTTGCCGAAGCAGATGGCCGACGACGAGGTGAGGAAGGCGATCGCGGATGCGATCGCCGAGACGGGCGCAGCCGGCATGAAAGACATGGGCAAGGTGATTGCCGTGCTGCGCGCGAAATACGCCGGCCAGATGGATTTTGGGAAGGCCAGCGGTTTGGTGAAGGCGGCGTTGTCGGGCTAGGCCGTCATTCCGGGGCGACGCGAAGCGTCGAGCCCGGACTCCATCAGGCCGCCAGCCCTGTTGCTCAATGGATTCCGGGTTCGTGCTTCGCACGCCCCGGAATGACAAAAAGAAACTGGGAGGCACGATGACCGCGATCAAACCGTTCCGCATCGCCATCAGCGACGACATCCTCACCGACCTCAAATCGCGCCTCGCGCGTACGCGCTGGCCGGAGGCGGAGCTGGTCGACGACTGGAGCCAGGGCGCGCCGCTGAAATGGATCCGGGAGATCTGCACCTATTGGGCGAATGACTATGACTGGCGAGCGCGTGAGGCCAAGCTCAACCGCTTCGAGCAGTTCACCACCGAGATCGACGGGCTCGACATCCATTTCATTCACGCACGCTCCAAGGAGCCGGCCGCGCTGCCGCTGATCATCACTCATGGCTGGCCCGGCTCGATCGTGGAATTCCAGAAGGTGATCGCGCCGCTGACCGATCCCGCCTCGCATGGCGGCGATCCCGCCGATGCGTTTCACGTGATCTGTCCCTCGCTGCCGGGTTTCGGCTTCTCGGCCAAACCCAAAGAGACCGGCTGGGGCGTCGACCGCATCGCCGCGACCTGGGCCAGGCTGATGGAGCGGCTGGGCTATGCGCGCTACGGCGCGCAAGGCGGCGACTGGGGCTCGGCGGTGACGACGTCGCTCGGCGCGCAGGACGCGGCGCATTGCGCCGGCATCCACATCACGCTGTCCTTCAACTCGCCACCGCGCATCGAGGGCGAGCCGACGGCGGAAGAGAAGCGGGCGCTCGCCGGCCTCAAGCATTATGTCGACCTCGACTCCGGCTATTCCAAGCAGCAATCGACGCGGCCGCAGACACTCGGCTATGGCCTGACGGATTCGCCGAGCGGGCAGGCGGCCTGGATCCTGGAAAAATTCTGGGCCTGGACCGATTGCAACGGCCACCCCGAGAACATCTTCACCAAGGACGAGCTGCTCGACAACGTCATGCTCTATTGGGCGACGGAGACCGCGACCTCATCGGCCCGGCTCTACTGGGAAAGTTTTGGCAAGCGCCGCACCACGCCTGTCGTCAAGGTGCCGACGGGCGTGGCCGCCTTCCCCAAGGAGATCATCACGCCGGTGCGGCGCTGGATGGAGCCGAACTTTCCTGACATCACGCATTGGAGCGAGATGGAGAAGGGTGGCCATTTCGCCGCGTTCGAGCAGCCGGAGCTGTTCGTGCGGGATGTCAGGAAATTCTTTGCGACGGTGCGGTAACGTCATCCCGGGGCGACGCGCTGGCGTCGAACCCGGAATCGATCAGGCGGCGTTTCGTGTGGCTTGATGGATTCCGGGCTCGCCCCGCGGGCGCCCCCGAATGACGGGACTTTGTTCCGCGCCCCTGTGGCTCTAGACTACACACCAACAAGACATCGGGAAACGATCCGGCCCATGCTGACCGAAGCCGCAACCTACGACGAACTCGTCTGCAATTTCCGCTGGGACATCCCTGAGCGCTTCAACATGGCGGAGGCGTGCTGCGATCGCCATGCTGACGGCTCGGGCCGCCTCGCGCTGGTCTATGTCGACGACAACGGCGCAACCAGCCGCACCTCCTTCGACGAGGTCGCCGAGATGTCGCGCCGCTTTGCCAATGTGCTGAAGGCGGACGGGCTTATGCGCGGCGATCGCGTCGCGGTGTTCCTGTCGCAGTCGCTGGAATTGCCGGTCGCGCATATGGCGGCATTCCGCTCCGGCCTGATCTCGATCCCGCTGTTCGCGCTGTTCGGCGAGGATGCGCTCGAGTTTCGCCTGTCGAATTCCGAGGCAAAGGCTATCGTCACCGACGAGGGCGGCTGGGAGA
The DNA here is from genome assembly GCF_030272265.2 of Bradyrhizobium sp. 62B. Classification (NCBI taxonomy): domain Bacteria; kingdom Pseudomonadati; phylum Pseudomonadota; class Alphaproteobacteria; order Hyphomicrobiales; family Nitrobacteraceae; genus Bradyrhizobium; species Bradyrhizobium sp. 62B. The sequence goes on from NZ_CP092841.2 coordinate 1,316,705, forward strand.
AGCTCGCGAAGATCCGCGATCGCCTGCCGCAATTGAAGACCGTCTATGTCGTCGGCGACCGTGCACCGGCGGGCACGACGTCGTTCTGGGGTGCAATCAAGGCCGCTTCGCCCAACTTCGCGCGGGTCGATACCTCCGCGGATGATCCCGCGCTGATCATCTACACCTCGGGCACGACGGGCAATCCGAAGGGCGCGCTGCACGCGCACCGCGTCGTGCTCGGTCATCTCCCGAACGTCGAGATGTGTCACAACTTCCTGCCCAGGCCCGGCGATCTCATGTGGACGCCGGCGGATTGGGCGTGGATCGGTGGCCTCGTCAACGGCCTGCTCGCGTTCTGGTACCACGGCATCCCCCTCGTCGGCCATCGCGCACGGAAGTTCGGGCCGCAGGCGGCGATGCAGATGATGGCCGATCTCGGCGTCCGCAACGTCTTCCTGCCGCCGACGGCGCTCAAGCTGATGCGGCAGGCCGGGGTGAAGCATCCGGGTGTCAAGCTGCGCAGCATCTTCACCGGCGGGGAATCGCTCGGCGGCGAACTGCTCGGCTGGGTACGCGAAACCTTCGGCATCGACGCGCATGAGGTGTTCGGCCAGACCGAGTGCAATCTCGTGATCGGCAGCAACTCCAATCTGTTTCCGATCCGCCCCGGCGCGATGGGCAAGGCGACGCCGGGCTTCGACGTCCGCATCGTCAACGACAAGGGCGAGGAATTGCCGCGCGGCCAGCGCGGCATCATCGGCGTGCGCCAGCCGTGCCCCGTCACCATGCTCGAATACTGGCGCAATCCGGATGCGACAGCGAAGAAATATGCCGGCGCGTTCCTGCTCACCGGCGATCTCGGCGTGCAGGACGAGGAAGGCTACTTCTGGTACGTCAGCCGCGAGGACGACGTCATCACCACCGCGGGCTATCGCGTCGGCCCGTCCGAGATCGAGCACACGCTGATGAAGCATCCCTCGGTGGCCATGGCCGCGGTGGTCGGCATTCCCGATCCGATCCGCACCGAATCGATCAAGGCGTGGATCGTCTTGCGGCCCGGCTTCAGCGCCGGCGACGCGCTGGCGCGCGAGATCCAGGAGTTCGTCAAGGTGCAGCTTGCCGCACACGAATATCCGCGCTTCGTCGCATTCGCCGAGACGCTGCCGATGACGGCGACGGGCAAGGTGCTGCGGCGCGAGCTGCGAGCCAAGGGCTGACGTCCACGATGGCAAAGACTTCTCAAGCCGCGGGACTTCACCGCGCCTCGCTCGACAAGCTGCACGATCTCGATGCGGCGCTCGAACTCATGTACTACGGCTGGCGCGGCATGACGCTGGAAGCCGACGAATACCTCGCGAAGCAGGGCCTGTCGCGTCCGCACCATCGCATCCTCTACGTGGTGGCGCGCCGGCCCGACATCGCGATCGGCTCGCTGCTCGAGGTCCTCGGCATTTCCAAGCAGGCCCTCAACCGGCCGCTCAATCTGCTCTTGGAGCGCAAGCTCGTGACGTCGAAGCGCTCGCCCGAGCAGCATCGCTCGAAGCTGCTGCGCCTGACGGCCGCCGGCCAGCGCATCGAGCAGCGCGCCTCCGACCACGAGCGCAACGTCATGCGCAAGGCGTTCGATCGCGCCGGGTCGTCCAGTACGGCGGCATGGATGGCCGTCATGGAGGCGATTGCCGACCATAACTGACAGTCTCAAGTCAACGTAGTTGACATGAAGATCGTGCTTTGCCATTCTCCGCGCCATCGAGCGAGGGGAGGGCCGCGTCATGAGCGGACAGACGATGAATCGCGCGGCCGCCGAATCCTTTGTCGCGGCATGGTGCGCGAGCTGGCGCAAGGTCGATATCGACGCCGTCGTCGCGCATTTCGCCGAGGACGCGCAGATGCGCAGTCCTCTGGCGTTGACGCTGACCGGCTCGCCGGTCGTGAGCGGTGCCGAAAACATCCGCGCCTATTGGCGGAAAGCCTATGGCCACATCGAAAGCGCCGACCTCAGGATATTGAGCTGGAGCTGGGACGATACGATCGCGCGGTTGGTCGTCTGGTGGCAGCTCGGCGACACCCGCGCCAGCGAGTTCATGGATTTCGACGATGCCGGCCGCGTCGTACGCAGCGAAGCCTTTTACGGGAAATAACCATGCGTCTTTCCGATATCGTCCTGCTTCTCAACACGCTCTGGTTCGTCGGTGCCTTCGTCCAGTTCAGCATCGCGCAAACCAACACGCTGAAGATCCTGCTGCCGCGGGAGGAGCGCGGCAATCCGATCGCTCCGACCCTGGCGGCCAGCGTTGCGTTCCTCGGCGGCATGAACCTGCCGATCGGTCTGCTGTCGTTCTACCTTCTGGCGGCGCGTCCGTCCTTCTTCCAGCCGGTCGAGGCGCAGATCGTGCTGTTCCTGTTCTTTGCCGCCTGCCATTTCAGCCAGTTCGTCTACAACGTTCCGGTGCTGATGCGCGGCGGCCGCGTCGGGGTGGCCTACTGGCCGGTGCTGAAGGGTCCGATGCTGCGGATCTTCGTCATCGACGCGGGTCTGTTTGCGGCCAATCTCGCCGTGGGGATTCTGCTCGCGTCGCGCTTCTGACTATCGCGGCGCCGCCGCCAGGGCGGACCGCAGCATCGCGGCAAGATCCTGTCGTCGGAACGGCTTTGTCAGAATGCGAGCGTCGACCCCGTCCGGCGTCTTGACGGGATCCTGGCTGTAGCCCGAGGTGAAGAGCACCTTGAGATCGGGCCGCAGCACGGTGGCTTGTCTTGCGAGCTCCGGCCCGAACATGCCGCCGGGCATCACCACGTCGGTGAACAGCAACCGGACGTCGTCGCTCTGCCGCAGCAATTCCAGCGCCGCGGGCCCGTTCGACGCCGTGATGACGCGGTAGCCGAGCGTCCTGAGCTCGTTCTCGATATAGGCGCGCACCATGTCGTCGTCTTCGACGAGGAGAATGGTCTCGTGGTCCGCTTGCGTGACGGTCTGCTCCGCGGGAGGCGGATCTTCGCTCGGCGGTGTTGCGAGACGGGGAAAGAACAGCCTGACGACGCTGCCTTGTCCCGGCTCGGACTGCATCTGCACGAGTCCGCCGGATTGTCGTGCAAACCCGTAGACCATGCTCAGGCCGAGGCCGGTCCCCTTGCCGACCTCCTTGGTCGTGAAGAACGGCTCGAATGCGCGTCCCAACACTTCGCTGCTCATGCCGCTTCCGGTGTCCTTCACGGACAGCATGACGTAATCGCCCGGACGCGCTTCACCGTTGACGTCGATGTCGGTCTCACCGAGCGATGCGTTGCTCACCTCGACCATCAGCTTGCCGCCGTCAGGCATCGCATCGCGCGCGTTGAGCACGAGGTTGAGCACGGCGGTGGCCAATTGGCCGGGATCGACGCTGGCGAGCCACAGATCGGGCGCGAATGTGAAGCTCGATTCGATGTGCTCGCCCAGCGTCCTCCGAAGAAGCTGCTTCATGCCGGTGACCTGCTCGGCAATGTCGATCTCTCGCGGTCTTAGCGGCTGCTTGCGCGCGAAAGCGAGAAGGCTTCGTGTCAGGTCGGAGCCGCGCTCGGCGGCGGTCGCAATGTCGTTGGCGATCCGATGCAATTCCTTGTTGCCCGCCAGCCTGTCGGCGAGATGTTCCGAATTGCCGAGAATGACGGTCAGGAGATTGTTGAAATCATGCGCCACGCCGCCGGTGAGCTGGCCCATCGCTTCCATCTTCTGGGACTGGCTGAGCTTGTGGCTGAGATCGGCGATTGCGGCACGCTGCTGCTCGAGCGATTCCGCCGTGCTGTTGAGCAGGGTCATCAACCCGCCGAGCTCTCCGCCCGGGTGAGGCTCTGGAATGCGCGCGCTGAGATCACCGCGCCCCAGGCGCTTCGCCATGGCAGCGAGCCGCCCGACCTGACGTCCGATGCTCACGGTCGTGAGGATCCAGAGGCCGCCGAGGAGCAGCAGCGAGGCCACCGCGAGAATTGCCATGTCCTCGTAAAGTCGGCGGTTCGCGGCCGCGACCAGGACGTCCTTGGATCGCCCGACCAGGATGTAGAGGCCGGCCTTGCGGATCGCGGGCGAGCGGGCAACGCCCCATATCCGGGTCCGGCCCCCGCCGTCGGTGACCTCTCGAAATGGCTCGCCATCGGGCGCTGCGGCGAAGCGGAACAGGTCGGAGCCGGCGATCGATCCGCCGACGGGCACGCTCCAGCCGCCGCCCTTGGGGGCGGCCAGCACCGTTCCCTTAGCGTCGACGAACAGGATGTCCTTCTCCGCGAGCAGCCGCTTGTCGTGAAACTCGGCGAACTTGTTCAGGTTGAAGGACGCGAGCAGCACGAACTTCAGCGCTCCTGTCTCCGATCGCACGGGATAGGCGATCTGGAGCACGGACAGGCCGGTGAGGCGGCCGAACACCGGCTCGACTGCGACGACGCCTTGAAGGGTCTTGACCTCTTTGAAATAGCCGCGGTCGTTCAGGTCGAGCGTGCGGTTGGTCCGCAGCGAGTCGCAGAACAGGTGGCCGTCGGGATCGATGGTCAGGATACCCGTGAACTGCGGATATTCCTCGCGGACATCCGACAGAAATGCCGAGCACGCCGCCTTGTCGCGCGTGTCGAGGTCGCGGGCCCGGGCGAGCCCATAATGGAGCTGGGCGGTGCCCTGAATCTTCTCGCCGAGATCACTTGCGATGTCGTCGGCGGATGCGGCCAGATTGGCCAGCGCGGCGTCGATCTCGCTGGCTCGGTTCTGCATGAACCGCAGCCCGACCAGGATCGCCGGCACGAGCATGGCCGCGATGACGAGGATCAGTAACCGGGTACGCAGGCTCATCTGTTGGGCGGTCTGTTCTGATCGTCACGCGCGCGGCTTGAAGGTAAAATTTGCGGACGATTGTCTGTGCAGTCCATAGGAATCTGCTCGAAAATCGCACAGAAGACTAAAGAATTCGAGCCGCCGCCTTGTCGCCTTCGTGGGCCGGCGCCGTTCTCGCCCCGTCATCGGCCGTCAAGTTGCGCCCGCGGGCGGCAACGCTAATATCGCGTTCAATCTGCGCGCGACGAAAGATCGCGCCGATGTGGGGAGGAATGCTGATGTCCATCTCGGGCAAGGTCGATCCGGTGGTCCGTCCCGTCGCGGTGACCGACATCGCCGAGGCGCTGGTCGAGGGCCTGCGCGATTTCCAGGCGCTGCCGCTGTACGGTCTCTGCTTCGGCGTCCTTTACGCGGCCGGCGGCATCGCCATCATGCTGTGCTTCACCGCCTTCGGCATGGTCTATCTGGTCTATCCCCTGGCGGCAGGTTTCGCGCTGATCGGACCGTTCGTGGCCATCGGCCTCTACGAGGTCAGCCGCCGCCGCGAGCGCGGCGAGCCGGTCTCCTTCGGCGCGGTCTGGTCCGCCGTGCGCTCGCGCAGCGAGATCGGCTGGATGGCGTTCGTCACGCTGTTCGTGTTCGTGGTCTGGATGTACCAGGTGCGGCTCCTGATCGCGCTGCTGCTCGGCCTGCACGCCTCGTTCTCGAGCCTTCAGGAATTCATGACGGTGGTGCTGACGACCAATGAGGGCCTGCTGTTCCTCGGCATCGGCAACGCGGTCGGCGCCGTGCTGTCGCTGATCCTGTTCTCGCTGACCGTGGTGTCGTTTCCGCTGCTGCTCGACCGCGAGGTCGATTTCGTCACGGCGATGGTGACGAGCGTGCGCGCGGTGGTGACGAGCCCGCTGCCGATGATCTCCTGGGCCGCCGTGATCGTGATGCTGCTGATCGTCTCGGCGTTGCCATACTTTCTCGGGCTGATCGTGACGCTTCCGGTGCTGGGGCATGCGACCTGGCATCTCTACCGGCGGCTGGTGGCGCCGGTCGGGTAGTGTCGTTCCGCTGCCCTTCTTCCTTCTCCCCTTGTGGGAGAAGGTGGCGCGCAGCGCCGGATGAGGGGTCCCTATCCGCATGCACTGATGCGAGAGCAGTGCTCGTTGATAAATACCCCTCACCCGTCTCGCCGCTATCGCGGCGAGCCACCCTCTCCCGCAAGGGGGAGAGGGGAAGAAGCGGCCGCTGCTTGTCCCTCCGCACCTACGGCGTCTTGATCCCCATCGCCTTCAACGCGTCCAGCATCTTCACCGGCGGGGACATCTTGATCTGCGGCGCCTTGCCTGTCTCCAGCAGGCTCTTCAATCCGGAGAGGATCGCGGGCCAGCCAGTGCGGCCGCCGGACAGGATGTCGTCGCTGAGCTCGCGGTCGTGGCGCTCGCTCATGGTGAGACGGACGGCTTCACCGGCTGCCTCGATCTCGTAGGTGACGAGCGTGGAGCCGAGCTTGGCGACGAGGCCCGGCCAATTGACGTTCCAGCTCACCGTGAGCTTCCTCGGCGGATCGTATTCGAACACTTCGCCGCTGATGTGCTCGGAGCCGTCGGGTGCGCGCACGATGAAACGGCCGCCGAGCTTCGGCTCCATCTCGACCGCAAAGCCGGAGAAATACTTTCGGCTGAACTCCGCCGAGGTCAGCGCCTCCCACACCTTCTCCGGCGTGGAGGCGATGTAGATGGTGTAGACGGTCAGCGGCTTGAATTGCTCGATATTCATCACGCAAATCCTTCGATGCCGAGCGCGGCGGGCGGGATCGTCGGCGCCTTGCCGGTTTCCAGCAGGCTCTTGAGCCCGGACAGGATGGCCGGCCAGCCTTTGGAGATGCCGTCGAGCAGCTTGCTGCCCGCGGCGAATCCTTCGTGCGTCACCGTCAGCTTCACGAGATTGCCAAAGGGCGCCAGAGTGAAGACGACCCTCGTCGCCGCTTCGTTCCGCATCTCCTCCATCAATTCGTGCTTGAACGTGTAGGACAGTCGCCGCGGCCGGTCGGCCTCGAGGATCTCGCCGGTGTCCGTGACCTTGCCGCCCATCACGAGGGCAAAGGGCGAGCCGACCTTCCAGTCGGATCTGACTTCGGTGTCGAACCAGTACTGGCGCGTGAACGCGCTCGACGTCAGCGCCTCCCACAGCTTCTCCGGCGTGGTCTCGATATAGGTCACGTAGACGAATTCCGGCTTATTCATCGCGCTTCTCCAACTGGCGTTTCAACTCGCTGAGCGCAGCTAACTTGCCGCGCTCGAATTTCTTGATCCAGCGTTCGCCGATCTGATGGATCGGCACCGGGTTGAGGTAGTGCAGCTTCTCGCGGCCATGCCTGATGGTCGTGACGAGACTGGCCTCCTCCAGAATCGCAAGGTGCTTGGTCACGGCCTGCCGCGTCATCGCGAGGCCCTCGCAGAGCTCGTTCAGGGTCTGGCCGTTCCTGGCGTGAAGCCGGTCCAAGAGCGAGCGTCGTGATGCATCGGCGAGCGCTTTGAACACCTCATCCATGGCGACGACAATACGCAACCAAATGGTTGCATGTCAAGCGCGAGCCGCGAAATCGTGTTTTGGTCGCCCGCATTCGGCTATGTTAGCGTTGAAGCTCAGCCAGCACAGATTGGTTCCGGGAGGACTTTGATGTTTCGTTGCGTCCTGACTGCTGCAAGCCTCGTCCTTTTTGCTTGCAGCACGGCGGTCCATGCCCAGAAGCAAACCATCGGCGCGCCGCCCGAAGCGTCCAACATGAAGCTCGTGGGCACCAGCGACCTGCAGGCGCGCAGCGCCTATCAGCCGACCATCCATCATCAGGGCGATCGCTGGATCGCTTATATCGGCCATCACGGCGGCACCGACGACGTGCCCGCTCCCGTCAACCCGATGACGGGCAAGGCCGAGCCGAACGGCACCTCGATCGTCGACGTCACCGATCCCGCGCGCCCGAAATATCTGCGGCATCTGCCGGGGCAGGAGGGCAAGTACGAATCCGGCGGCGCACAGATGGTGCGGGTCTGCGACGGCAAGGCGTTGCCGAAGGGCGATCCCAACGCGGTCTACATGCTCAGGACCTTCGGCAGCGAGGCGCATGAGATCTGGAACGTCAGCGATCCCGCCAGTCCGGTGCTCATCACGCGCATTGGCGGCCTGAAGGATACGCACAAGAGCTGGTGGGAGTGCGACACCGGCATCGCCTATCTCGTCTCGGGCGCGCCCGACTGGCGCACCCGGCGCATGACGCAAGTCTACGATCTCTCCGATCCCGCGCGTCCGCAGAAGATCCGCGACTTCGGCCTGCCGGGCCAGGAGCCCGGCTCGACCGGCGCGGTGCCGACCGAGCTGCACGGGCCGATCTCGACCGGTCCCGATGGCAACCGAGTCTATTTCGGCTACGGCACCAACAAGGGCGGCATCTTGCAGATCGTCGACCGCGACAAGCTGCTGAGCGGACCGAAGCAGCCGACGCCGGACAATCTGCGCTATCCCGAGATTTCGCGCCTGCCGATGTCCGCCTTCAACGGCGCGCACACGACATTTCCGATGCTCGACATGCCCATCGCCGAATTTTCCGAGGACAAGGACGGCAAGACCCGCGACATCGTCATGATCGTGGACGAGGCGATCCTCAACGAATGCGGTGAAGCCAGGCAGATGGTGTGGTTCGCCGACGTCACCACCGAGACGCGGCCGATGATGATCTCGAGCTACACCGTGCCGGAGGCGAGCGGGCAGTTCTGCCAGCGCGGCGGCCGGTTCGGCGCGCATTCATCGAACGAGAGCATGGCGCCGGTCTACTACAAGAAGATGGCCTTCATCGCCTTCTTCAATGCCGGCGTGCGCGCTCTCGACATCCGCGATCCCTATCATCCCCGGGAAGTCGGCTATTTCATTCCAGCGATCACGGCTGCGACCGACAAGCGCTGCATTCCCATCGAAGGCGGCGAGCGCTGCAAGGTGGCGATCCAGACCAACAATGTCGAGACCGACGACCGCGGCTACATCTACATCGTCGACCGCGCCAATACCGGCCTGCACATCCTCGAGCTGACCGGAGCGGCGCGCGCGGCTGCCGGCTTGGCGAAGAATGGATGAGCGAGCTTCCGTTCCCGCTCGTCCCATGCATTAATACCTTCAAACCGCTTTCAGCCGAGTCCCTCCCATGATGTCTATGCAAGCCTATCTCGCCTTCCTCGCCGCCTGCATTGCGCTGGCGCTGCTGCCGGGGCCGATCGTCACTCTCGTCATCGCCAACGGCCTGCGCCACGGCACGCGTGCCGCGCTCACCAACGTGGCCGGTGCGCAAGCCGGGCTTGCCATCGTCATCGGCATCGTCGCGATCGGCCTGACCTCGCTGATGGCGACCATGGGCTATTGGTTCGACTGGGTGCGCTTTGCCGGCGCCGCTTACCTCGTCTGGCTCGGCATCAAGCTGATCTGGGCGCCGGTCGAGGGCGTTGATGTCGACACGCCGCCTCCGCCGCCGCGCGGCGGCTTCTTCCTGCAAGGGTTTCTGGTGCTGCTGTCGAACCCGAAAGTGCTGGTGTTCTTCGGCGCCTTCATCCCGCAGTTCATGGACATGAACCAGCCGCACTTTCCGCAAGTCGCGCTCCTGGGTGCGACCTTCATGGTCACCGCCGTGATGACGGATGCGCTCTACGCCATCGCCGCCGGCCGCGCGCGAAAATTCTTCTCGGCGCGCCGCACGCGGATGATGTCGCGCATCTCCGGCGGCTTCATGATCGGCGGCGGCATCTGGCTGGCGCTGACCCGGGCGAAATAACCTTCCGCGGACACGTCTTGGCTTGAACCATTTGCAGCGGCGATGCGTCCAATCGGACATTGCCGCTGACGAAGGTTTTCGCCGTGCCCGATCTGCCCTGGACCGTCTATGCGATGCTGCTCGCGCCACTTGGACTCCTCCTGGTTACCGCCATCGTCAAGACCTGGCAGGTGCGCGAGGCGCGAGGCTGGCTATTGGCGCCGGGTAAGGTCGTTGTCTCGGTCGCCGAGGTGCGCGAGGTCAGGGTCTCCGACAGCGACCGCGAGGACGGCTATCGCCTCGAGAAACGCAATTTTGCGAACGTGACTTACGAATATGCGGTCGGCGGCCGCAAGCTGCGCGGTAGCCGCATCTCGATCGGCGAGGATCTCGGCAATTTCGAGGTCGCCGAGAAGCTCGCAAAGTATCCCGCCGGAAGCATCGTCACCGTCTACTACAATCCGCGCCATCCCGAGCAGGCCGTGCTGGAGCGCGACCTGCCCAAGGGACTGTGGGGCTGCCTCGGCATCGGCACGGCGATCGTGCTTGGCATCGTGTTCGGCTCGGCGTTCGGGCTCAACCAGACTTATGCATACCTCGCGCGCCACATCGCCCGGCCCGATCTCGCGGGCCTCGTCGTCGGCCTCGGCGCGTTCGGCCTCGTTATCGCACTGATGGGATATGGGGTGCGACGTCAGGCGTCGATGGCGGCACGCTGGCCGGTCGTGCAGGGCACGATCAAGCTGTCGGCGCCCGAGCACTATTACGAGGCCAGCGAGCCGGGCGAGCGCCGCGGTACCGAGATGTTCGGCAGGCGCGTGACCTACACCTATCGCTACCAGAACGTCAGCTACACCAATGAATGCGCGCGCGTTGCGGCCGGCACCCCGTCGGGGTCCGAGAAGATGTTAAAGAAGCTCATGGCGCGCTACCAGGACGGCGCGACCGTCGAGGTCCGCGTCAATCCCGACAACCCGGTCGAGGCAACGCTCGATGCAAACGGCGCGAGCCGTATCGCCTGGCTGCTGTGGGGCATCGCCGCGATCTTCGCCGCGCTCGCGCTGTTCGTCGCAACGCGCGGCGGCTAACCGACCAGCAGTTCCGGCCGCAGCTCCCTCTCGATCTCGCCAAGGATCCGCGCCAGCCGTTCGGCCCATTGCCGCTGGCCGGAGGGGTCCGTGATCAGATCCTGCCGGATCTCGATGCCGGTGTTGACGAGGCCGCGTCCTTCGCCGTGGACCGGGATGGTGTAGTCGGTGAGGTCGCTGACCGCATAAGGCTCGTTGTCGCCGACGACGAGATCGCCTTCCGCGCGCAGATGCCTGAGCAGGAGCTGCGGCAGCACGGTGTCGCGGTTGTAGAGCGCGGCGATGTGCCAGGGCCGCGCGACGCCGGCATAGACTGGCGTGAAGCTGTGCAGCGACACCAGCACGGTCGGCCGCTTGGCGTGCAGGCGGGTGTCGATCGCGGCATCGATGCGATCATGATAGGGCTCGAAGATCTCGCGCCGCCGCGCCTCGCGCTCGTCATCCGAGATGCCCACGTTGCGCGGAATCGCCGTCGCCTCGGAGATGACCGGGATCGAGCTTGCCGCGGCAGGGGGGCGGTTGCAGTCGATCACGAGCCGCGAATAGCGCTGCGCGATCAGATGGGCGTCCAGCAGCGCCGCGAGGTGTTCGGCGACGCCGGCAATGCCGATGTCCCAGCCGATGTGCCTGACGAGCTCGCTTTCCGCGATGCCGAGGTCGCCGAGCGCGCGCGGCAGCGCCCGTCCGTAATGATCCGAGGTGAGCAGGAAGGGCGATCGTCCCTCCGCATTCACCTCATGCACGGGAGCAATGTCGCCCTCGCCGAGCAGTTGATCCGTCGCCTCGGCCGTATGCAGGTCCATCCTGATTGCCTATGAAACGATTACGTGTTGAAACGAGTAACGATATTGCACCGACGTCGCAACGTTAGAACAGCATGACCTCCGATCGCCTCTTCGTCTACGGCACCCTGATGCGCGGCTTCGACCATCCGATGGCGCGGCTGCTGGCGGGGCACGCGGATTTTCTGGGCGAGGCGACCTGCCGCGGCCGGCTGGTTCTGGTGAAGCACTATCCGGGATTGCTGCTGTCGGAGACGGCCACCGACATCGTCCATGGCGAGCTCTTCCGGATGCGCGTGCCTGACGAGCTGCTGGCCGAGCTCGACATGTACGAGGCCTGCGGCGAGGGCTTTCCCGAGCCGACCGAATATCTGCGCCGGCTGGTCGACGTGACGCTGCCGGATGGTGGCACGGAGAAGGCCTGGACCTACGTCTACAACTGGCCGGTCACCGATCTGCCGCGCATCGAGTCCGGGCGATTCCTGGAGCATTAAGCCGACAGCACTTCCTTCACCAAGCGCACGTCGACCTCGTGCTCGACGTAGCGCCACTCCTCAGTCTGCCTGAGCATCGCGACCAGCTCCTCGAACAGCGAGGCGTGCGCCGGGGCGAATTCGAACCATGTGAGGAAGTCGAAGGGGCCGCCGAGGTCGCGGCAATGATAGAGCTGGCGCGCGATGGCGGGCAGGAAACGAAGACTGCTCGCGATGTGGTGCGATCTGTCCTCGAAGATCTGGCGCCGTTCTTCCTGCGTCAGATCCCACCAGGCCTGCGATTTGCGGATCGGGATCAGCGCCGCGCTGGTGGCCTCCACCCGGCCGAGCCCGGCCTGCACGGCGACGAGCTGCTGCTTCTCAGGCCTTTCGGTGTAGCGCAGGCTGCTGGCGACGCCGACCAGCCGCCAGGCATTGCGCGAGGGCACCAGCGGCAACGAGACGGCCTCGCTGTCGGTGACCGACAGCGCCGGTACGAAGGGCAGGGGCTCGCCCGTCACTGCTGCAACCGAGGTCACCCGCCAGCCCCCGCTCTGGCCGCCGCGAAACGTCCTGAACATGGCCCATGGAAGCGTGGAACCGGGCGCGGTTCAAGCTTTCCGTCGAAACTTTCACCTGTGAATAGCCGGGAGAAGCCACACATGCTTCGTATTTCCCGGGGCCGTCCCTATATGCCTATCCGGTTGGCGATAACGTCCGACTCAGCCCAGAAATCAGCATAATGCGCTTCACGCCCCAATTCCTCGACGAGCTTCGTGCCCGGCTTTCGGTCTCCGAAGTCGTGGGCAAGCGCGTGAAGCTGAAGAAGGCGGGGCGGGAGTGGAAGGGGCTGTCGCCGTTCCAGCAGGAAAAGACGCCGTCCTTCTACGTCAACGACCAGAAGGGCTTTTACCACGACTTCTCCTCCGGCAAGCACGGCGACATCATCTCCTTCGTGATGGAGACCGACGGCGTGCCGTTCGCCGAAGCCGTGGAGCGGCTCGCGGGCATGGCGGGCCTCGCGCTGCCGGCGGTGACGCCGGATGCGGCGCGGCAGGAGCAGCGGCGCCGCACGCTGCATGACGTCATGGACCTCGCCGCGACCTATTTCGCGGAGACGCTGGCCTCGCGCGTGGGTGCCAAGGCGCGCGGCTATCTCGCCGACCGCGCCATCTCGCCTGCGACGCAATTGCAGTTCCGCCTCGGCTATGCCTCGCCGGATCGCTTCGCGCTGAAGGAGCATCTCGGCAAGCTCGGCGTGTCCGTCGACGACATGGTCGAGACCGGCTTGCTGGTCGCCGGCGACGACATCCCCGTGCCTTACGACCGCTTCCGCGATCGCGTGATGTTTCCGATCACGGATTTGCGCGGCCGCGTCATCGCCTTCGGCGGGCGCGCGCTGGAGAAGGACGTTCCGGCAAAGTACCTGAATTCGCCGGAGACGCCGCTCTTCCACAAGGGCGACAATCTCTACAACCACCAGACCGCACGCAAGGCGACCCATGACGGCGCATCGCTGATCGTGGTCGAAGGCTATGTCGACGTCATCGCGATGGTCACCACCGGTTTTCCCGGCGCCGTCGCGCCGCTCGGCACCGCGCTCACCGAAAGCCAGCTCGCGCTGCTCTGGAAGATGGCGGACGAGCCGATCCTCTGCTTCGACGGCGACCGCGCCGGCCAGAAGGCGGCGTATCGCGCCGCGGATCTTGCCTTGCCCTATCTCGCGCCCGGCAAGAGCCTTCGTTTCGCGCTGCTGCCGGAAGGGCAGGACCCCGACGATCTTGCACGCTCCGGCGGGCGCGGTGCGATCGAGGAGGTGATTGGAGCGGCCCGTCCGCTCGCCGACATGATCTGGTCGCGCGAGCTCGAAGGCGGCAATTTCGCGACCCCTGAACGCCGCGCCGCGCTGGAAGCGCGCATCAAGGAGCTGACCAACGGCATCCGCGACGAGGTGGTGCGGCGCTATTACCGCGACGAATTCGTCGAGCGGCTGCAACGCGCCTTTGCCCCCGAAGGCGGGCGCGGCGGCTTCGGCGGCCGGGGCAATTTCCGCCAAGGCCAGGGCGGCGGCGGCCGGCCATTCCAGCCCAGGGGCGGCGGCGCGAATCGATTCGGCGGCCAGGGATTCGGTGGAGGCCGCCGGGGGCCGGCCGGCCCCACCCCGCTACCGTCAGGCCCCTATCAGGCGGCCAGCCCCCAGCTGGCGGCCAGCCCGATCATGAGGGGACAGCGCAGCGCCATCTCGCGCCGGGAGGCCCTGATCCTGCAAATTCTGATCAACCACCCTTGGCTGCTGCACGACCACCTCGAGGAAGTCGCGGCCCTGGAGCTGGCTCATCCCGAGGTCCACAAGCTCCGGGCCGGCATCATCGCCGCCTTCGCCAACGACCATCACCATTCGCCCGACCCCGAGGAGCAGGCCGAGAAGATGCGGTCAGATCTCGAAAAGGGCGGATTTTTGCAAGTCCTTCAAAGGGTTGAGAGCGGCATCACCACCGCCGCGGTGTGGGGCGCGCGCGAGGGCGCGGCACGGGACGACGTTCTCTCCACCTGGCATCAGCTCGTTGCCTTGCATCGGCAATGGCATTCACTACTTAGGGAGTTGAAGGACGCCGAGCTGGCCTTGGGGGAGGACCCCAGCGAGGCCAATTTGGCGTGGCTGCGTGACGTCAAGGCCCGGATGGCCGAGGTCGACGGCACCGAAGCCCTGATCGAGGGTTTTGGCGAGCTGTCGGGCCGGTTCCAGAAGAGCGTGTGAAGAAAAGAATCATGCGGACGGCCGGGGCCGGAACCGCTAAAAGACTCGCCAAATCTTGGGTTTGGCGGCAAAAACAGGGTTAATCGAGGCTTAACGGTCTTGTAGCACTTTGGCCATCAGGCGGCCGCAGGCAGAACAGACGCGTCAGGAATGAATCCGCGCAATCGCTGTTGGCACTTCACCTGCATCCGCTGCGACAAAGAGGCTGACGAAGCGTTAGGCAATTCCGGCGAGAGAAGGTTGGGGGGTGGCGATAGACATGCGCGCCGCCCTTTCCGTGTCGAGAGCTGCCGAAGCGAGAGCGTCGGGCAACAGGTTCATGTGAATTCACGCGGACGCGGCGCAGCGTCCTGCATGAAGCGCGTTTAGGAGCAATGGATGGCCACCAAGGCAAAGACGCTGCAGGCGAAGGACAAGGAAAAAGACGACAAGGCAGCGGACGCGCCGGAGAAGGATTCCCAGGACGCGCCCTCGCCCTTGCTCGACCTGTCCGACGCCGCCGTGAAGAAGATGATCAAGCAGGCCAAGAAGCGCGGCTTCGTGACCTTCGATCAGCTCAACGAAGTCTTGCCGTCCGACCAGACCTCGCCCGAACAGATCGAGGACATCATGTCGATGCTCTCGGACATGGGCATCAACGTCACCGAAGCCGACGATAGCGAAGGCGAGGAAGAGAAGGACGAGGGCGGCGAGGACGAGACCGACAACGAGCTCGTCGAAGTCACCCAGAAGGCCGTCACCGAGGTCAAGAAGAGCGAGCCGGGCGAGCGCACCGACGATCCCGTGCGCATGTATCTGCGCGAGATGGGCACGGTCGAGCTGCTCTCCCGCGAAGGCGAAATCGCCATCGCCAAGCGCATCGAGGCCGGCCGCGAGGCGATGATCGCGGGTCTCTGCGAAAGCCCGCTGACCTTCCAGGCCATCATCATCTGGCGCGACGAGCTCAACGAAGGCAAGATCTTCCTCCGCGACATCATCGATCTCGAAGCCACCTATGCCGGCCCCGACGCCAAGGGCGGCATGAACAACGCGATGATCGCCGGCCCCACCGGCGAGAACGGCGAAGCTCCCGCCGAGGGCGGCCAGGCCGCCGCGGCCGTCGGCGCGCCTGCGCATGTCGCCCCGCCCGCTGCGCCGCCGTCGCCGACCCCGTTCCGCGCCGCGCCCGCCGCCGGCAATGTCGGCGAAGGCAAGGATCCCGGCGAATCCGCCGCCGAAGCCGACATGGACGAGGACGACGAGTTCGAGAACCAGATGTCGCTGGCGGCGATCGAGGCCGAGCTCAAGCCGAAGGTCGTCGAGATCTTCGACAAGATCGCTGAGAGCTACAAGAAGCTGCGCAAGCTGCAAGAGCAGGACATCCAGAACCAGCTCGAGAGCACCTCGCATGGGCCCTCGCTCTCGCCGCACCAGGAGCGCAAATATCGCAAGCTCAAGGACGAGATCATCGTCGAGGTGAAGTCGCTGCGCCTCAACCAGGCGCGTATCGATTCACTGGTCGAGCAGCTCTACGACATCAACAAGCGCCTCGTCTCGCATGAGGGCCGCCTGATGCGCCTTGCCGACAGCCACGGCGTCGCGCGCGAAGACTTCCTGCGCAACTATACCGGCTCGGAGCTCGATCCGCGCTGGCTCAACCGCGTCTCGAAACTATCGGCCAAGGGCTGGAAGAACTTCGTCCACCACGAGAAGGACCGCATCAAGGACCTTCGCCACGAGGTGCACCAGCTCGCCGCCCTCACCGGGCTCGAGATCGTCGAATTCCGCAAGATCGTGCACTCCGTGCAGAAGGGCGAGCGCGAAGCCCGCCAGGCCAAGAAGGAGATGGTGGAAGCCAACCTCCGTCTCGTGATCTCGATCGCCAAGAAGTACACCAACCGCGGCCTGCAGTTCCTCGACCTGATCCAGGAAGGCAACATCGGCCTGATGAAGGCGGTCGACAAGTTCGAGTATCGCCGCGGCTACAAGTTCTCGACCTACGCCACGTGGTGGATCCGCCAGGCGATCACGCGCTCGATCGCCGATCAGGCGCGCACCATTCGCATCCCCGTGCACATGATCGAGACGATCAACAAGATCGTGCGCACCTCGCGCCAGATGCTCAACGAGATCGGCCGCGAGCCGACCCCGGAAGAGCTCGCCGAGAAGCTCGGCATGCCTTTGGAGAAGGTGCGAAAAGTTCTCAAGATCGCCAAGGAGCCGCTGTCGCTGGAGACGCCGGTCGGTGACGAAGAGGATTCGCATCTCGGCGATTTCATCGAGGACAAGAACGCGATCCTGCCGATCGACGCCGCGATCCAGTCGAACCTGCGCGAGACCACGACGCGCGTGCTCGCATCGCTCACCCCGCGCGAAGAACGCGTCCTGCGCATGCGCTTCGGCATCGGCATGAACACCGACCACACGCTGGAAGAAGTCGGCCAGCAGTTCTCGGTGACGAGAGAGCGTATCCGCCAGATCGAAGCGAAGGCGCTGCGGAAGCTGAAGCATCCGTCGCGGTCGAGGAAGCTACGGAGCTTCTTGGATAATTGATCGGGAACGGAGTGGCCGGGGCTTGATCGGGGCATCCATCCAAACCGAAAACGGCGGGCGTAAGCCCGCCGTTTCCATTAGGCGGCTGAACAAAGCGCCTTCTTCGTCGCACTTCCTGACGCTCTTCACTTACACCACGGGATGTTTCCCTTTAGAACGGCATTATTCTCTATCTCCTTGCGAAGGGCCGGCGAAAAGTAGGGCTGCTCGGACTTGAGTTCCTCAGGAGTCACGTTGGTTTTGTGACGGTCGCCGACGCACGCCGTCTGAAGCTGCTTTGCAGTTAGCTGCTGCGCCCCCTTGAAGCTGGTGCGGGAGATGACGGCTCGCGCGAAGTTGGCATCCTTCAATATGGCGCCGGAGAAATCGGCGCCCTGAAGCCCGGCGTCGCTGAAGTTTGCCCCTTCCAGGTTTGCGTCGATGAAGTGAGTGACGAATTTCCGCCTCACGTCTCCGTTGTCGGTGCCTTCCCTATTGTCTCCCTCGTCCCCCTTGTGAAGGTGATCGCCGATTGTCTTATCCCAGGAGGGATTCAGGTAGTCGCCCGCCTCGATGCCGATCAACTGCGCATAGGAAAGATCTGTTTTACCGAAATCGACCCGAAGCATTTTCGACCCCGAGAACCTGGCCTTGGCAAAGCCCTGGATGACGCCCCATTCATCGAGACGCTGGCATCGACTGGCAGCGCAACAAGCTGCTGGCGCTGGTGCGCGCGGGGACTGTCGAATTCAGGGACATCAACGAGCAGCCTGATGCGCTGGCGCATTTCGGCGCTTCGCTCGACGACATCAGGCGCCGCCTGCACGCGACCGATGAGGACGGCCGGCTCATTGTCGGTGCGGATGTCGCTGTTGCGTTGTGGCGGATAAAGCCGGGGGAGGGGTGGCTTGCGGCGCTGTTCGGCAATCGCTTGGCGCTGCCGGTCACGCGGTTCGGCTACGACCGGTTTGGATCTGCTGTTTGCCTGGAATAAATGGAGCGGGCGCTGGTGAGCGCCGGCATTTGCCGCACCTACTTCTTCTTCACCCCCACCCGCTCGATCCGCTTGATCTCCAGCGCGGGCCGGCCGCTCTTCTCCGCGATCTCGCGGTCCTGCTCCATGATGAAGCCGCGCGCGGGTTCGTCGCCGTCGAGGCCGCCGAGCAGCTCGGAGGGCACGCGGCGGTTGGAGCGTTGGGAATCGTCTTCATAGAAGACGTTGAAGAAGGCGAATTCGCCTTTGGGATTGGTTCCGGGTTTCTTGGCCATGGCGGCTTTTCGTCGATAGAGGCGCCTTAGTCAAATGACTTTGCGCAGGGCCCCGGGGGCGGTGGGAAGCCGTGGCCGCGGACCCGCCGTGTCACAAACCCTGGCATCGAGAGGCGCTCGCCTCAATAAACGGCGGGCCGAAGCCCGCCGTCTATTTTTGGTCTTCAGTGTCGCCCGGGGCTGGCGGGGCGACAACCTAAAATAGAATGTTATAGAAGGCGCGCTGCGATGGCAAGGCAAATCAGATGATGCCGATGTCGCAGCGAGCGCATCACATATGCGTTGGCTACGATCTGTGGTGTGTCGCCACATCGAAGCAATTATTCGGATTGGCAAACCACTTTGTTCATCTTCGCGGGCGCGCGATGCAGCGCATGTGGAGCGCGCCATTGCCGGAAGGGTGCGCCGGCCTGCACATGCTCCCGCGTGCGTGCAGATGATGTGATCAGCGTGTGAGGCGAGTTCCATCGCCGCGCGGTTCTCATTGCATGCGGGGCCGCTGCGCCACCTCCTGCACGGCGAGCCGCGATCCGTGCCCGCCGCCCTTGTCGTTGTTCTCCTTGCGCCCTTGCGCCATGATCGCGCTGCCCATCGCGGCCGAGCCGAAGGTGATGAGGAAGGAGGCCAGCAGCAGCGCGAGCGCGATGCCGGGAGAGCTGTCGGCAAAGATCAGCTCGCGCAGATGTCCTGGATTGAGCCAGAGCAGCCCGCCGACGAGAAGCGCGGCGGCGCAGGCGCCGATCGCGAGGTTGATGGCGAGCAGGCGAAGCAGGGGGATGCGGAGGAGGGCGCGCGTTGGCTTGTGCTGATGGTCGGGCATGGCCTGTTGCCTCAGACTTTGTCGAGCCCGGAATGACGCCGAGAGAAGATGTGTGCGTCCATCCCTCTCACGTCGTTCGTTCCGCGATATTGACCCGCATCAAACTCGCACGCAATGCTCTACGGCGCCACCAGCTCTACCCGCCGGTTCAGCGCGCGGCCGGCATCTGTCGCGTTCGGGCCGACCGGTGCCAGCAGGCCGACACCGGCGGTGCGCAGGCGTTGCGCGGCGATCCGGAAGCTCTTCGTAAGCTCGGCCGCGACCGCTTCCGCGCGGCGCTTCGACAGATCGAGATTGTATTCATAGGCGCCCTGGCTGTCAGTGTGGCCGACGATGAAGACATTGAGCTGCGGCTGGCCCGCCAGCAGCTTTGCGATCTGCTCCAGCGTCGGACGGCTTTCCGGTTTCAGCACGGCCTTGTCGGTGTCGAAATAGATGCCGTAGAGCGCGATGTGGCCGGTCTCGCCAAGGCCCTTCGCCATCGCGGCGGCGTCGACCATCTTGTTCGCGATGGCGCCGAGCTCGGCGACGGTGACCTGCGCGGTGATGTCCTGGTTGTTCTGGCTGACGATGACGCTGGCATAGGTCTCGCGTCCGCCTTCGACCTTGCGGCCGGCAACATAGCGGTAGTTGAAGCCGTCGACCCACATTTGCGGCACCGGCAGCGTGTCGATGCTTTCGGTGAAGGGAATGGCGCCGCAGGCCTCGGTGTCGCAGGCCAGCAGGGTCTCGAAGCCCGCTTTGGCAAGCTGCGTCTCGAAATTGCGCGACACTTCGAGGATCGAGGGACCGGGGTTGGTGCGATAGGCGATGCGGACGATGCGGCCCTCGAGCCTCCGCGCGTCGGTCGGCTGGCCGTCCCTAAAGGCCGCCGCCTGGATCCGCGTCGCATCGAAATCCTTCACCACATAGCCGGTGACGACGCTGCCGGCGAACCGGCCGATGCCGGGATAGTCGCGCGCGCCCGCCACGTCGCGCGTCTGCGCGGAGGCGGGGATGGTGTACAGGCAGAGCAGGGCGGCAAGGACGAGCATTCCCGGGACGTTTTGCGGTGCGGACATCGGCACTCTCTGTCGGTTGCGGGGAGCTGGGGCGCAAGACGTTAGTCTCGCGCGCCGCCCTGCCGGTTCTAACCGACGGACCGTTTCCGCTTCCATTGCGCCGGAACTTGCCGTCTGCCTTACGCGGCCGGCGCGGCCTGCTGGCGCTCCATCATGGTCTGCCACAGCGCTGCGATGCTCACTTGCGTCTGCGGGGCGATCAGGCAATGGCCTTCATTGTCGAAGCCGCAGAACCGCACGAGTGGATCCTTCTTCACCTCGATCAGCGCCTGGTTGATCATCTCGAGGCACGTGATGACCGCGTTGATGTCAGGCAGGCGGGTGTGATGAAGGATGTCCATCAGGCGGAACGTCATCACCGCGGGCTGGCCGAAGCTGATGCCGGGACGGCCGAGCTCGAGCAGCACGTTGACCGCCGGCAGCACGCCCCTGATGTGCTCGAGCACGCCGGCGACGTCCTCCACGCTGCAGGCGACGAGATGGGAGGCGTGCGGCGGCATCGTCACGGGCGCGCGGGGGCTGAGGCCGAGCGAAGAGATCACCTCCTGCTCGATCCATTGCCGCACCGCTGCGGGCGCACTGCGGATCTGCTCGGCGGTCAAGGTAATTCCGGTCATGAACGCGTCTCCTCGGAGGCTTTCCTGGTCGCCTGCAATCTAGGGAGCGGTACGTGAGACAGTTTGATGCGGATCAAGCATTGCGCTTTCAGGCTTTGCGCTTTGACCCTTGCGGCTTTCCCGGGCATGATCCGCGCGCTGCTTCGCGCTTTTCTCCAAGGGGTTTTTCCATATGCTGAGACTGCTTCTCGCCGCCGCGTCCGTCCTGTGTCTGGCCGGCGGCTCGGCGCAGGCCGCGCGCTGCGGCGGCGACTTCAACAGCTTCGTCGCCACCATGGCGCAGGAGGCACAGGCCGCCGGCGTCTCGGCGAGCGTGACCAGCGCGGCGCTCAGCGGCGTAACTCCTGATGCTGCGGTGCTCGCCTTCGACCGCCGGCAGCGCCACACCTTCAACAAGAGCTTTGAGCAGTATGTCTCGACCCGCGTCGGCCCGGGCCGCATCAATGGCGGCCGCGCACTGCTGCAGCGCCACGCAGCGCTGCTCTCGCGCATCGAGCAGCAGTTCGGCGTGCCACGGTATATCCTGGTCGCGATCTGGGGCCTGGAAAGCGATTTCGGCAAGGGCGACATCGGCAAGATGCCGGTGGTCCGCACGCTGGCGACGCTCGCGCATGATTGCCGCCGCACCGATCTGTTCCAGGGCGAACTGCTCGCCGCCTTGAAGATCGTGCAGCGTGGCGACCTGCCGCTGCGCGACCTCATCGGCGCCTTTGCCGGCGAGATCGGCCAGACCCAGTTCCTGCCGTCGTCCTACATCAAATATGGCGTCGATTTCGACGGCGACGGCCATGTCGACCTCCGCCACAGCGTCCCCGACGTGCTGGCCTCGACCGCCAATTTGCTTCACACCAACGGCTTCAAGATGGGCCAGCCCTATGGCGAAGGCACCGCCAATTTCGAAGCGATGCGCGAGTGGAACAGGGCGGTGATCTACCGCAAGGCCATCGGCTATTTCGCCGATCGGCTGGCGGGGCAGTGATGCCGTCACGCCCCCGGCGTCACGTCCCCTTCGCCATCTTCTCCAGCTTCCGTTGCAACGGCGCCCAATAGGTGCCCGGGCGAAAGCGCTGCAGCAGGTCCATGAAGCGGGCGTCGTTGCCGATCAGGATGCGCGGCTCGTTCTTCTCGATGCCCTTGATGATGCGCAGCGCAGCGTCCTTCGGCGTGGTCTTGGCCGCGTTCTCGAACCGCTCGATCGACTGCGCGCGGCGGGCATTGTCGGTGACGCCGACACCGGTGCGCGAATTGCGCGCGATCGCGGTGGCGACGCCGCCGGGATGCACGACCGACAATCTGATCGGGCTCCCCGCGACGCTGAGCTCATGCCGCACGCTCTCTGAAAAGCCACGCACCGCGAACTTCGCCGCCGCATAGGCCGACTGTCCCGGCGGCGCGATGATGCCGAAGATCGAGGAGAGGTTGACGATATGCGCCTCGGGCCTCGTCTTCAGATGCGGCAGGAAGGCGCGCGTGCCGTGCACCACGCCCCAGAAATTGATGTCGAACAGCCAGTCCATCTGCGCCTGGTCGATCTCCTCGAACGAGCCCATCAGCGCCACGCCCGCATTGTTGACGACGATGCCGAGCTCCGGATGCGCGGCCGTCGCCTCGCTCGCGAACCGCGCGATGTCGGCGAGCTCGCCGACGTCGACGCGATGCACGCTGACCTTTCGGCCTCGTCCGATCTCGGCCGCGAGCGTCTTCAGCCCGGCCTCGTCGCGATCGGCGAGCGCGAGATCGCAGCCGCGCCCCGCCAGCTCGATGGCCAGCGCCCGGCCGATGCCGCTGGCCGCTCCCGTAATGGCGGCGGCGCCGCGAATCGCTGTCATGATGTCCCCCGTCAAGGCCCGATCGATGGAACTATGCTTTACATTTTTTCAGAATGGAACCGAACCACATGGGAATTTGCTCCTTAACGTACGTTACGCAAGCGAGCATTGGGAGACGCAGATGGGACAAGCGCAACCATTTCGTGCCACCGCGCTGATCGTGGAAGACGATGTC
This sequence comes from Bradyrhizobium sp. 62B, assembly GCF_030272265.2. Taxonomy (NCBI): domain Bacteria; kingdom Pseudomonadati; phylum Pseudomonadota; class Alphaproteobacteria; order Hyphomicrobiales; family Nitrobacteraceae; genus Bradyrhizobium; species Bradyrhizobium sp. 62B. The sequence continues at coordinate 1,339,657 of NZ_CP092841.2, forward strand.
ATGCAGCGTGAGATGTTGTGTCTCCTGCTCGAAGAGAGCGGCTACCAGGTCATCCAGTGCGAAAGCGCCGAGGCCGCCGAGCTCGTGCTCGAGAAGAGCGCCGGCGCGCTTTGCCTGATGCTGACCGACGTGCAATTGGCCGGCCGCATGAACGGCGTCGAGCTCGCTCATGTCGCCAAGGATCGCAATCCCGGCCTCGACGTCGTGGTCACCTCCGGCCGACCGTTGATGCAGCCGCTGCCTGAGGGCGCAAAATTCTGGGCCAAGCCCTGGGCGCCGCTCGACGTGCTGCGCGAAGCCGAGATCGCACAGCTGTCGTGAGGCCTCGCTTCGCCGTTGCGCGGGGGTGATGTAGAGAGACTGAAGGCCCTGAGGCGTGACTTCCCTGCCGCGATGGGCGGTGATAGCGTCCGCCCATGTCCTGGTCCTTCCTGCTCACCTCGCTCATCGTCGTCGCGTCGCCCGGCACCGGCGTGCTCTACACGCTGGCCGCCGCGCTCACGCGCGGCTCGCGCGCCAGCCTCGCCGCCGCCTTCGGCTGCACGCTCGGGATCGTGCCGCATATGTGTGCCGCGATGCTGGGGCTCGCCGCGGTGCTCCACACCAGCGCGCTCGCCTTTGCCGCGCTGAAATGGGGCGGGGTCGCCTATCTGCTCTACATGTCCTGGCAGGCGCTGCGCGAGAGCGGGGCGCTTTCGGTCGAGGGTGACATCAGCGAGCGTTCGAGCGGCCGCGTCATCGTGACAGGCTTCCTGATCAACATCCTCAATCCGAAGCTGTCGATCTTCTTCCTCGCCTTCCTGCCGCAGTTCATCGCCGTGGACGAGGCCCATGTGCTGGCGCGCATGCTGGAATTGAGCGGCGCCTTCATGGCGATGACCTTCGCGGTGTTCGCCGTCTACGGCCTGTGCGCCGCCTCGGTGCGCGAGCACGTCATCTCCCGCCCGCGCGCCATGGCCTGGTTGCGCCGCAGCTTTGCGGCCGGCTTCGCCGCGCTCGGCGCCAAGCTGGCGTTTGCGGAGCGGTAGTCCTCTCCGGGCAATAAAAAAGCGGGCCTCGCGCCCGCCACCTCTTACCCGACGCCCGGGCGGAGCGAGGCTCCACCCGGGCAAAGAACAAGCCTCGTTACTTCTTCTTCGCCTTCTTGGCCTTTTTCGCCTTCTTCTTCGTCGCCTTCTTCGCTTTCTTAGCCATAGGATCCTCTTCAGGGTTAATGGTGAAACGCGACACGAGGGATGCTAGGCGGAGGGCCAGCCTCGCAACATCCTCGACGACAAACTCAGCAGATTCGCAGCGCTCTGCCCCGCACTGTCACATACGTGTCATCGCGTTATCCACAGCTCAGATGCATTTTCAGGTGATTTTGGTCCGCGAATCCGCATCGCCCTGTCGGAGATGCCATCGCCCGCGACAGACTTAACGATCCGCCAACGGCCCCGGCATTCATGAATCCAAAACCAAAGGCGGAACTTTCGAAGGTCGCAGTGAGACTCCATTAAGCGCGTCGCGCGCATGATCACCGCAAGAAAACGGGGATGGGTCATGGACGGACGGTTGCCAGAGACGGGAGGCGGGACGCTGCGCGTGCTGCACGCGTCATGCTGAACGTCCCGACATTGTGGACCGTCTTCGTCGTCAACTTCCTGGCGCTCGGCGTGATTTGGGCCTACGTGACGCGGTCCTATCCGAAATTCGCCGCCGCGCGGTTCTGGATGGCATCGTCCTTCGTCGGCGCCACCGGTGCGATGACGGCGCTGGTCCGCCTGTTCGTCGCCTCGCCCTTGCCGCTGCTGCTCGGCGCCGCCGGCGTCATCGCCGCGAGCTGCTTCGCCGCCATGGGCATTCAGCGCTTCTATGACCGGCCCGTCTCGTGGCGCCTCATGACGGTCGCGGGATGCCTGAGCCTTGCCGGTGTCGTGGTCTTCATGGTCGGCTTCGAGCACATGCAGCTGCGCATGCTCAGCTACACGTTGGGTCAAGCCTTGCCGCTGGTGCTGGCGCTGCGCCTGCTGCTGTGGCCGCCCGAAGGCCGCGCCAGCCCGGGCGCACGGCTGTCCGGCATCGTCATTCTCACCATCATCGCGATTCTCGTGGCCCGCACGGTGGGCAACCTGCTCGGCCACGATCTGTCGGCGAAGGCCGGCGGCCAGACCCATGCCGTCATGGTGCTGGGGCTGCTGTTCCTGTCGATGACGCTCAATTTCGGCTTCCTGCTGATGGCGATGGACCGGCTGCGGGGCGAGGTCGCCGACCTCGCGCTGCTCGACGATCTCACCGGCGTCGCCAACCGGCGGCATCTGTTGCAGCGGCTGACCGAGGAATGCGCCCGCTCCGAGCGCAGCGGCGCGCCGTTCTCGCTGCTGGTGATCGATCTCGACGGCTTCAAGACCATCAACGACACCCACGGTCATGCCGCCGGCGATGCCTGCCTGAAGCACTTCACGCTGATGGCGCAGACGCGGCTGCGGCCCGGCGACATGCTCGCCCGCACCGGCGGCGACGAGTTCTGCGTCGTGCTGCCGTCCTCGTCCTTGCGCGAGGCCGCCGCGATCGCCCGCCGCGTGCTCGAGATCTGCCGCCAGGATGCCGAGGCCTGCACCGGCAGCGACATCCCGATCGCGATCTCGATCGGCGTCGCGCAGTGGGATCGCGGCATCGGCGCATTCCCGGACCGCCTGATGGCCAATGCCGACCACGCCCTCTACGCCGCCAAGAAGAACGGCAAGAATGACTTTGCCGTCTACGACCCGGTGCCGCCGCTGTCGCCCGCAGCGATCGGCCCGGACCACAGCCAGCGCACATTCGCGTAAGGCCGTGCTACATCGGGGGTCCGTGATTGGATCCCGCCTGATGATTGCCCGTCTGCTCGCAGCCGCCCTGGCCGCTCTCGTGTTGATCGTCCCCGCCATCGCCGAGGATGCCGAACTCGCCAAGCTGGCGCGCGCCTCCGGCACGCCCGAGATTCCCGGCCTGAAGATCGTCTGGCTCGCGCCATGGGGCGACGTCGCCAACGCAAGGCCGTGGCGCAACATCATCGTGCACCAGACTGAAGGACCCGCAGGCTCGGCGCGCGGCGGCGCGCAGGCCCAGGCAAAGGGGCCGACGCGCCGCGGCGTCACGGTGTGGGTCGAGACCGACGGCACCGTCTATTGGGCGGTCGCGGAGAACCTGGTGCCGACCCATGGCGACGGCGCCAACCGCAACGACAACAAGTACATCGACAATCGCGCGACCTACCGCCAGGTCGTGCGCGACAATTCGATCGGCGTCGAATTCGCCGGCAATTATCCCGACGTGACGACGGGCCCGACCGAGGCGCAGGTCGCGGCGTGGCAGATCCTCGTCAAGGTGCTGCGCACGCGCTACGACATCCCGCTTGATCACGTCTATGCGCACAATTGGATCGACTACAAGGACGCGCGCTATTGCGAAGGCTGCTGGCTCGCAACCATGGCGCGGATGTGGGGAGAGTAGACGGCCGGCGTCACACCGGCTGCGACATCCAGCGAAAGAACCGTTGCATCAGTCCCGGCCGCCCCGGCAATTCCGGCGGCTCGTCCGCGGCCAGCACGCGTTTGTAGAAATAGTCCAGGAACACCATGTCGTTCGGCTCGGTGACGGTGAATGTCTCCTCGCCGAAGAACACGCTGTAGCCATAGAAGAACGGGCCCATGATGGGGATCGTCGCCGTGCTTGCATAGTCCTTGGAGATCACGAACTCGGACGGCTCCAATCCGTGCTCGCGCATCGCCTGCTCGACCAGCGGCAGCTTGCGCATGAACAGGGCTGAGAAGCCGCCGACGGTGGATTGCAGAATGATCGACATGGCGTCCGTCCTAGCGATGCTGTCGGCCGGTCGACCGGCAGCGCGGGTCAAGTCCGGGTTTGATGCTACGTCGGACGAGGGGAGGCGACTGTGATGTCTCGCACTCCAGCACAATCACCGCTGTGATCGCGGGCGTCGGGTCGAGCTTTGCACCAGACAAACAAAAAAGCCGGCGTCGCCGCCGGCTTTCTGTCTCTTTCGATCCGCCAATCTCTCTTCGCGGCGAAGCCCCGCTTAGTGCGCGGCTTCCAGCGCGGCCTGTTCGGCCCTTGCGATCGTGCCCTTGACCGCGGACTGCACCTTCTCGAAGGCGCGGACCTCGATCTGGCGGACGCGCTCGCGCGACACGCCGAACTCGGCGGCAAGGTCTTCCAGCGTCATCGGCTCATCGGCGAGGCGGCGCGCCTCGAAGATGCGGCGTTCGCGCGGGTTGAGCACGCCCATGGCGCCGTTCAGCGCGTCACGGCGATGATCATACTCCTCGTGCTCCGCCATCATGGCTTCCTGGTTGGGCGTGTTGTCGACCAGCCAGTCCTGCCATTCGCCGGCCTCGCCGTCGTCGCGGATCGGTGCGTTGAGCGACGCGTCGCCACCGAGGCGGCGGTTCATGTCGATCACGTCCTGATCGGTGACGCCGAGGCGCTTGGCAATGATCTTCACCTGGTCGGGGCGCAGATCGCCTTCGTCCAGTGCGTTGATCTTGCTCTTCGCCTTGCGCAGGTTGAAGAACAGCTTCTTCTGGTTCGCGGTGGTGCCCATTTTCACGAGCGACCAGGAACGCAGGATGTACTCTTGAATAGACGCCTTGATCCACCACATGGCGTAGGTGGCGAGACGGAATCCCTTCTCGGGTTCGAAACGCTTCACCGCCTGCATCAGGCCGACATTGCCTTCCGAGACGACCTCGGAAATCGGCAAGCCGTAGCCGCGATAGCCCATGGCGATCTTGGCGACGAGCCGGAGATGGCTGGTGACGAGTTGGTGCGCCGCGTCGCGATCGTCATGCTCGCGCCAACGCTTGGCGAGCATGTATTCCTGCTGGGGTTCCAGCATCGGGAACTTGCGGATCTCGGCGAGGTAGCGAGATAGGCCGGATTCTCCATTGAGGACCGGCAAAGCAGCGGTACGGGCCATAGTGCGCCCTCCAAAGGTTCAGGCCCCCGATAGCGGCGGGCCAGGCAGACGACCGCTGTGTCAAAGCCGGTCGGGCTGCGATGTTCCGCGTCGGTCATTTCCAACGCAGGCGCAATATACCCCATAGGGGGGCAAAAAGGGAAGGATTGCTGACGTCACGTCCCCGTGTGGCAGCTATAATCTTTTGTAATGTAACGCTTTTCTTAAAGCCTCTGCGTCATAGCGCCGCTTTCAGGGCGCCCTGAAGGAGAAGCAAATCCTCTGGCAAGGGCGCCTCCCAGTGCAGTAATTCTCCCGTCCTCGGGTGCTCCAATACCAGCAAATAGGCATGCAGGGCCTGCCGCCCAAGCGCGGTCAGGGCGGCTTGCGACTCGGGGCCGAGCTGGTTCGCCTTGGTCTTGAAATGCGGGCCATAGACGGCATCCCCCATCAGGGGATGGCCGATATGGGCGAGATGGACGCGGATCTGGTGGGTGCGCCCGGTCTCGAGCTCGCAGGCGAGCAGTGTCGCGATCGGCTTGCCGTCGCGGCCGTTGAAACTCTCCAAAATCTCCCAATGCGTCACCGCTTCGCGGCCGCCCTGGCGCACCGCCATCTTCTCGCGCGCATGCGGATGGCGGTCGATCGGCGCATCGACGGTGCCGCGGTGCCGGCCGGGCACGCCCCAGGCAAAGGCCATGTAGCCGCGCCGCATCTCGCCGGTGCGGCCGTGATCGGCGAACTGGGCCGACAGCGACGCGTGGGCCATGTCGTTCTTGGCGACCACCATCAACCCTGTGGTGTCCTTGTCTAGCCGGTGCACGATGCCGGGCCGGCGCACTCCGCCGATGCCCGACAGCGACGCGCCGCAATGGGCGATCAGCGCATTCACCAGCGTGCCGGTCTCGTGGCCGGCCGCGGGATGCACCACCAGCCCCTTCGGCTTGTTGAGGACCACGATGTCGTCGTCCTCGAACACGATGTCGAGGGCGATCTCCTCGCCCTTGGGCTCGGCGGGCGCTGCCTCCGGCACGTCGATTGTGATCGTATCGCCGGGACTTACATGATAAGCGGGGTCGCGGACCGCGGAGGCCTTCAGCTGGACTGCGCCCGCCAGGATCAGGGCTTTCAGCCGCGATCGTGACAGCTCGGTGAGGCGCGCCGCCAGCACGCGGTCGAGCCGGGCCGAGCCTTCGTCACCGGCGACGACAACCTCCAACCTTTGCGCAGAGCCAGAATTTTCCATGACGACGTCTGATACCGCTGTTCCCGAACCGAGCCCCGAGCAGGCCGCGCTGTTCGCGCGGGTGCGGCGGATGATGCTGATCGCGGGGTTGACCACGGCGCTGGCGATCTGCGCCGTGCTGATCGCGGTGGGCTACCGCCTTTTCAAGTCGGAGGGAAGGGCGGCCGAACCCGCCGGCGACGTCACCGCCACCCTGCCCAAGGGCGCCAGGATCGTCTCGACCGGGGTCGCCGGCGACCGCCTCGTGATCACCCTGGATCTCGGCGGGGTCATCGAGGTCAGGACCTTCGACGCCCACACCCTGAAGCCGGCCGGACGGCTGAAATTCGCCAATGAGCCGTAAAAGGCCCGTCGGGGTCCTTGCGGCGGACAAATTTCGAGGTTATTGGCTAGCCCTCACGCTCCCTTCGTCTAGCGGTTAGGACGCGGCCCTCTCAAGGCTGAAACAGGGGTTCGATTCCCCTAGGGAGCGCCATTTGTCTTGAAGACAGTCTTTCCCTTGATCTCCACTTGATTGTTCCGCCCTTTGGGTGAGCCTGTGGCATTGGCGATCAATATCCGGGCCGACAACGAGTCAGCAGGCGAGATCGAGCGGCTGTGGGATCAGGTTGCTGTGTTCGAGGCCGAGCCTTCGATGCGCGCCCTCCGCTATCGGCCACATTTCACATTCGCGATCTACGACGAGCCTGCGGTCAACGAGAAGGCCGTGTGGGACGTCATGCTGGCAGCTGTCGCCGGCGAGACGCAGTTGCCGATCGCATTCAACCAAATTCGCTGGTTCGAAGGTTCTCCGCTCGTCCTCTGGGCGGAGCCGGAGGCCGATGAAACCCTGGCTCGCATCCACCGCGCGATCAGCGCGGCCATCGATCCAGCGCATTGTCGTCCTCATTACCGGCCCGGTGCCTGGACGCCCCATTGCTCGCTCGGCACTGCCATTGCCGACGAACGGCGCGATGATGCGATTGCCTTTGCACGGGCGTTTGATCGCAGATTTCAAGTGCTGTTCGACGTCGTGGATTGCGTCGCCTTTCCGCCGGTGCGGATTATCACCGAGCGCAAATTACCATCTTAGCTGATCGTCGTCCTTCGCCAATGATCGCAATGTATCATGCCTTGCGAGCGCTCCCTCATGCCGTCGTCCCGTCGATCGACCGTCGGATCACTCCCTGCACCTCCGCGTTCGACAGGAACAGGTCGTGGTTGACGATGCCCCAGCCTTCCGCTGACGCATCGATCACGCGCACGCCGAGCCGCGCGATCGCGGCTTTCTCGGCGGCGCCGACCCGGGTCATTCCGCCTGCGAGCTGTCCCGACAGCGCCAGTGCGCGATCGTTCGTCGAGGCGATCACGGTGATCTTGCCGGCGAGCGGGCCGATGCGCTGGATCGCCGACGAGAACACGTCCATGTCGATATCGGGCGAAGCAAACACCACCGCGCCGATCTTGCCGGTGACCGTCTCGCCGTATCGCGCATGGAGCTGGCGCAGGCTTTCGAGCGTCAGCATGGTTCCCATGCTGTGCGCGACGATGTGGACGCGGCCAGCGCCGGGCGAGGACACCAGCGCCGAAAGCACGCGTTCGAAATCGTCGCGCGACCACATCGCGCTGTCGCGGTCATAGGCATAGTCGAACAGTCCGGCCTTGGAGGGCCAGGCGAACACCATGGTCCGGCCACGGAACCTGATCGCATCGGAGAGATAGGCGCCATCCAGCACCGCCGTCTCGAACGTCTGCTTGAAGCCGTGCACATAGATCAGCACGTCTCCGCCGCCGGCCTGCGCGGCGAGATCGCCGGCGTCGGCTGGCGCGGTCTCGATCCGATCGAGACGCCAGCCGCCGAGTCCAACCGAGGCGAGCGACAGGCGGCTCTCGTCGGGCGCCACCAGCTTGGCCCGCGCGACCGTCATGCTCGTCGCGCGCTCCGGACCGAACCAGGGTTTGGCGCGAGCACCATTCACGGGCTTGCGCGTGGTGGCGACGAGCAATGTGGAGTCGACGGAGAGCGACGAGGCATCGTAGCGCGCGCCGGTCGCACCGAGCCCGGCGCATCCGCCGAGCGCGAGCGCACTGCCCCCCGACACGAGTCCGCCGAGCACAGCGCGGCGCGACATGGAATGACGGATGTCTCGTTGCAGAAGATGTCGGACGATCACACGGAACCCTCGGGAACTTGCCCACCGTAACGCCGCCCCGTCTATCCCCTGAATGACAATGGGGGCGAGAAGACGGCGGAGCCTCCTCGCGCACATCATGGTGTTCGGGTGATTGCCCGGTCAGTCGACGATCTCGATGGAATGGACCTCGCACCAATCTCGCAATGCCCGCTTTGTCGCCTTGTTCCGATAGTCATGCCAAGCATCGATCGCTCTCCGTTGAGAGAGGAGGGTCTTGAATTTCTGATAGGCGCCGCGCTTGCTGAAGATGTCGCGAACGTCGTCCCGGTCGCTCGGCAGGTGCTCGCGGACGAAATCCAGCACAAGCGGCTTGCCGAGGCTGAGATCTCGCGAGTTCGGCATCGGCAGGTATTTGGTCTCGTCGTCGATATCGTCAGGCAGTTCGTCGTCTTCGAGCTCCTTCAGGGTGTCATCGTCGAACTGATAGTAGATCTTTCCTGTCTGCCTGCAGACGAAGGTGCGGCACTCCCCCATGCCGCCACTGGCGTCGGCGAACTCGAAAGCCTGAAGGATGTCTCCAAAGCGAGCTGGCATGATCGGCTCCATCACGGCGAGCATACGGGGAAGCGGCCAAATAAAATACAAGCACAGTTTGGGACGAAGTGCCGCCCGTCGGGCAAGACACCCTAATCCACTGTCAACCCCTCTACCCAAAAATATTCCACTTTACCGAAATTCGGATTTGTCGTGCGTGTCGGCCATCCCAGCCCACCAAAGGGGCGGTCGTACGTCGTTTCGAGCGCGGGCTGGGAGTTGCGGTGGACGCGGGCGGCGTTAAGGGCGGAGCTTGCGCGTGCAGGGCGAGATCACCTCGTGAGCATGCGCGACCCGCAAAGACGAACGGCGCCTCTCGCGTACGGCGAAACCGTGTGGTCCTGGCCGTCGTTGCTACGGTCAAGCCTCTTGCGCAGATGCCAGCGAGCCCGACCGGGCAGACTGCATCATCCAATTCGCGGGGCGAGGGAGGCCAAAGGAAAGGTCGGCTCCCGGGAGAGCGCGGCATAGGCCGTCAAACCATCGCGCAGGGAAGGCCTGGATTCGGCTGCCCTGTGTCTCCCCTGTGCATTGCGTGCGCACCTGTTCAGCACGGGGGCCTTTACGGGTGCCAGCCGGCGCCCGGCCTTCCCTGCGCCCTTTCCTTCGAGAGGGTGAGGAGAAAAGCATCACTCGGGCAAATCATGCCGCGAGGATGCGCGCGCTTGTCCGCGATCTGCCCGCCGGATGATCTTCCCTATGAGCATGCTGCGTCGGCTTCAGTGGAGGTGGTGGTCGCTTCCGGAATCTGCCTTGATGCGATTTCGAGGTGGAGGGAGTGACGATATGAGCGGCTTGGTGATCTCTGGCGGCCGGGTGGTGGATCCCGCGAGCGGGATGGATGCGATCGGCGACGTGGCGGTGGTGGATGGCAAGATTGCCGCGGTCGGCTCGTCGCTGGGCGGCGCCGAGCGGGTGATCGACGCCACCGGGCTCGTGGTCACCCCCGGCTTCATCGATCTGCACGCGCACGGCCAGTCGATCCCCGCCGACCGCATGCAGGCGTTCGACGGCGTCACGACCACACTCGATCTCGAGGCCGGCGTGCTGCCGGTCGGGTCCTGGTACGAGCGCCAGGCGAGAAAAGGCCGCGTGCTGAATTACGGCGCCGCCACCAACTGGGCGTTCGCGCGCATCGGCGCGATGACGGGCTCCAACGCCGAGAGCTCGCTGGAGGCGTTCGGCAACGCCATGCGCGACCGCCGCTGGATGGACAATGTCGCGACCGACGCCGAGGTCTCGGGCATTCTCGAACGTCTTTCGCGCGGGCTCAACGAAGGCGGTATCGGCATCGGCATCCTCAATGCTTACGCGCCGGGCGCCGGCGTGCAGGAGCTGACCGCGGTCTGCCAGCTCGCCGCAGCCAAAGACGTGCCGACCTTCACCCATGTCGCCTTCATGTCGCGGATCGACCCCGAAAGCGCGGTGGAAGCCTATATCCGCCTGATCGGCTATGCCGGCGCGACCGGCGCGCACATGCACATCTGCCATTTCAACTCGTCGAGCAAGACCGATGTCGAACGCTGCCGCGTGCTGATCGCGCAAGCGCAAGCACAGGGCCTGCCGATCACGGTCGAAGCCTACCCCTACGGCACCGGCTCGACCGTGCTGGCCGCCGCCTTTTTCAGCGACCCGGAATTCGTCGAGCGCAACGGCACCGGTTACGATTCCGTGCAGCGCGTCACCGACGGCTATCGCTTCCACGACCGCGAGGAGCTGTTGAAGGCGCAGGCGGAAGAGCCGTCCTCGCTAGTGCTTTGGCACATCCTCGACACCGAGCATAACGCGCATCACCGCGACCTCCTCGACATGTCGGTGCTGTATCCCGGCGGCGCGATCGCCTCCGACGCCATGCCGTGGACGACGTCGGACGGCAAGACCTACACCGGCGACGCCTGGCCGCTGCCCGACGATGCCACCTCGCATCCGCGCTCGGCGGGCTGCTTCACGAAATTCATCCGCGAATGGGTGCGCGAGCGCAAGACCGTCTCGCTGCTGGAAGGCGTGCGCAAATGCGCGCTGATCCCGGCGGAAATCCTGTCGCAGAGCACGCCGGCGATGCGCGCCAAGGGCAGGCTCGCGAAAGACGCGGACGCCGACATCGTGGTGTTCGATTACGAAAAGCTCTCGGACCGCGCCACCTTCACCGCGATGAACCGCCCGTCTGAAGGCGTGCGGCATCTGATCGTCAGCGGCCAGCCGCTGATCCGCGACGGCATCCTCGATGTCGACGCGCGGCCGGGAAAACCCGTGCGCCGCCCCGTCGTCGAGAGCTGAGCCATGCCGGTCCCCATTCTCCTGGTCACGGGCTTTCTGGGGGCGGGCAAGACCACGGTCGTCAATCATCTGCTGGCCCATGCGGAGGGACGGCGCATCGCCGCAATCGTCAACGATTTCGGCGCCATCAACATCGATGCGGAGTTGATCGCGGGCGCGAGCGACGGCGTGGTCAGCCTCGCCAATGGCTGCATCTGCTGCTCGCTCGAAGGCGATCTCCTGCGCACGCTCTCGACGCTGCTGCGCCGCGATCCGAGGCCCGACTATATCGTGATCGAGACCAGCGGTGTCGCCGACCCCTCCGATATCGTCCGCAATCTCATGGACCCCGTGATCCTGCGCGAGGCGCCGCTGGAGACGGTGCTCTGCGTGCTGGACGCTGGCACGCCGCCGTCAGCTCTGGACGACGCGCTCCAGCGCTCGCAGCTCCGCGTCGCCGACATCGTGGCGCTCAGCAAGCTCGATCTGGCGGACGAGGGCGCGGGTGCGAGAATGCGCGCGGCCATTCGCGCCCAGCGCGTTCCCGCCGTGGTGGTCGATGCGAAGCATGGCGAGATTCCGTCCGCGCTGCTGTTCCCCGCGCATGTCGCTCGCGCACCGGCGCCGCGCGAGCCCGGCCCGAAACGGCCGGCAGAGGACCGCTTCGAGACGCTGAGCTGGACCTCGGAGCGCCCGCTCTCGCTACCGCGCTTGCAGCAGGCGATCGGCAAGCTGGCGCCGAAGCTGGCGCGTGCAAAAGGCCTGTTCGAGACGGTCGAGCAGCCCGGCCGCCAGACGGTGTTTCAATTTGCCGCCGGCCGCGCCACGCTCGCCCCGGGCGATGCGCCCGCACCGGGCGTGCCACGCGCGCGGATCGTCTTCATCGCCGAGCTCGGGGTGCTCTCGCGCGCCGAGCTCGACGGCATCATGGCGGCGTGCGTTGCGGATTGAAACCGGAGCCAGCTCACGCAAATTGCGCCAGCCCATGTCCGACCGACCAGTTCTCCTTGGGCGCATCGAGCACGTTCACGAACACGTCCTCGGGCCGGATGCCGGGGCTTTCGCCGAGACGATCCGCGACGCAGCGATACAGCGCCTTCTTCTGCTCGGCGGTCCGCGAAGCGAATACGGTGATCTGGATCAGCACCGCATCGTCGCTGCGCACGACGCCGTAGGCGTTGCCGCAGCGGAAGTTCGCGCGCTCATGCTCGGTGATCGCCATGAAGGCGTCGCCGTCGGGCACGTCAAGCGCTTCCCGCATGGCGCCATAAAGCCCGTCGAGAATCGCCTGCCGGTAGGCTTCGGACTTGCCGGCGCGCATGGCGATATGAAGCAGAGGCATGAGCTGGTCCCTTTTACATGCGGACCGATCCGGCAAGGCGAATGTACGCCGCCGGTTCGGCCCATTGACGAAATGGGCTATCAATTCCGATCAGTTTTTGACACGATGTCTAGAAAGCACGTTCTTGACATCGTGTCAAATACTGCAGGAGCAGAGTTTGCGGCCACGGGAATTCGATCATGACGAGGTCCTGCGCATCGCGTTCGACCAGTTCTGGCGCAACGGCGTGCGCGGCACTTCGCTGTCGGACATCGCGCGCGATGCCGGCGTCCAGCGCGGCAGCCTCTACAATGCTTTCGGCAGCAAGGAGGCATTGTTTTTGCAGGCGTATGAACGCTATGCCGGCAATTATCTTGCGGCGCTGCAGAAAGCGCTCGCGACGGGCTCGTTGCGCAAGCGCCTCACCGCGTTCTTCGATCTGACCATCAGCAATTTTCGCGCAGGCAAGCCGTCGCGGGGATGTCCAACCACGCGCGGCTTGATGGAGCTCGGCTCGGCCGAAGGCGAAGGGCTCGACGAAGAAGCGCGCCGGGCCTTTGCGAGCCTCATTGCGCGCATCACCGCACTGGTTCAGGACACGTTGTCGGCAGGCGCGGCGCGGGGCGAGTTCAACGGCGATCCCGCGGCCGCGGCACTGCACATCATCACCGTGACGCGCGGCCTCGCGGTGCTCGAACGTGCCTTCGGCGACGAGCCGCAGCTGCGCAAGATCGCCGCGCACACGATCGATCTCGTGCTGGGCGGGAAGGGCGCCTAAGCCTCAGCACAGTGCAAGCGCGTTGACCGCGCGTGTCGCCGCATCTTCCTTGCCGGAGCCGACCAACTGGCCGACGATGGATTCGAGCTCGCCCGGCTGCTTGCGGCGCGCGACCGCCAGCAGCCGCATCAATTCGGTCTCGTCCTTCGACAGGCGCCGGCAGGACGGCGGCATGAAGCACAGCTCGCACGGCCGGCCGCTGCGCAGGATTCTGACGAGCGCGGCAGCCCGCGCTACCAGCAACGGACTGTCGGAGATGCCCGGCGCCTCGTCGGCAAAGCGATAGGCCGCTTCCCAGCAATCCGACGCGCCGGTGGTATAGGCCGCCCCGATGAACCGGAACAACGACAGCGCGACGCGGCAGAAGTCATCGTAGCTTTCGACGCAGGAACGCGCCGCAAGCGCGGCCTGAAGCGGACAGAGCCGCGGCTGGCCGGCGTTCGGGATCGTGACAGAACCGCAAATATCGGAGGGCATGAACGATCTCGTCAGTGCAATGTCGGGCTTCCGACCAGCCAGCTCTTCATCGCCATGGTCCGGTCGTGGTCGAAAGACCGCAGCTGCCGGTCGGGCAGGATGAGACCCGCCATGCGGAAGATCGTCGCGAGCCCGCGCACGGGCGCGAGCGCCCAATCGGCGCCGACCGGCGGCAGCCAGCTCTCGAATTGTTCGCGTACGATGTCGATGCGATCCTGTTGTGCTGCGGCGATGGCGTGCAAGATTCCGTGCTCGCTGTCCGACACGCGCGGACAGGTCGGGCAATGCACCTCGATGGCGGTGTGGGCCGTGCATGCGAAGATCTCGATGATGGATTCCAGCGAGTGCACGGCATCGCCCACGCGAAAATGGTCGTATACCTCCTTGATGTCGGCTGCGGTCGGAACCGGGCCTCCGCTGCGGGCCTTGGCGCGGAAGCCCCAGATGAAGAGCCGTTCGGCCGCGCTCAGCGCCGGCAGGTCCAACGACCGGTGTTGTATCGATTGATGCATGGAGCCTCTGACGTCTGCAGCGCGCACGCCGCCTTTGATCTGCGCGATCGTTCCGCCAGAGCGTCTCGCAAGTCAACGCTCGCGGGCGCGATATCGAGGTGTTCTAGAATTGCAATCGGGATTTCGCATCAGAGCCGAGTGGCGAACGCCCGTAGAAACACGTTGAACGAATCCAATCTTGAATCCTTCGAACCGTATCATGGTGCCGCAGATGCCATGGAAAGGCGCGGCGCGGGATTCGATTTACGACGCCTTAAGCCGATCAAGTCATACCGGACTTATTCGGGCGATGGTCGAATTGCCTCAAACATTGATTGCATGCGGCGCTCGCGTGTTGCTGCGCCCCGTCTCCAGAGAGAACGACTGTGCTGAACCAGATCTCGATCCGTACCAAGCTCTTGAGTGCCGTCCTTGCGATGGCGGTGGCGATCTGCTGCGTGACCGGTATTGCGCTGTGGTCGATGTACCAGCGGATGTACCAGGACAGGGTGAACGTCCTGAAGGCCATGGTCGACGCCGGCTACAGCCTTGCGGAAAAGTTCGAGGCCGCGGCCGTGGCGGGCCAGCTGACCCGCGAGGACGCGCAGGCGCGCTTCAAGGACGCGTTGCTGAAGATTCGCTATTCCGGCGACGAATATCTGTTTGCCCATACCTACGATCAGGTCGGCTTCGCTCATCCAAGCCTCAAGCTGATGGGCAAGGACGTCTCCGGCATCAAGGACAGCAACGGTGTTCCCGTCATCCCGGCTCTGCTCGACATCGTGCGCAAGCAGAACGAAGGCACCTACGCCTATGACTGGCCGTTGCGGCAGGACGATCCGAAGACGGCGGTGAAGCTGTCCTACGTCAAGGGTTTCGCGCCCTGGAAGGTCTTCATCGGAACGGGCGTGTTCGTGAACGACATCTGGACCGACTTCATGGCGATGGTCTGGAAGATCGTCGGCATCATCGCGCTGCTCGCGCTTCCGGCGATCGGGCTCGTCGGCCTCGTCGGCTTTGCCGTCAGCCGCAGCATCCGCGGCGTCAGCGCCGCGATGCAGGCGCTCGCCGACGGCGATCTGTCGATCGACCTGCCCGAAGCGAAGCGGGCCGACGAAGTCGGGCAGATGGCGCGCGCGACGACATATTTCCGCGACCGGATGGCGGAGAGCGAAAAATTGCGCACCGAGCAGGAGAGATTGCGCTTGGACACCGCAGCCCAGCGCAAGCAGGACATGTATCGTCTCGCCGACGATTTCGAGCACGCGGTCGGCGCGATCATCGAGACGGTGTCGCAGGCCGCCGGCAACCTCGAGAGCTCCGCGGGCACCCTGACCTCGACCGCCGACAGGTCGCAGGACCTTGCCAGGACGGTGACCGCCGCCTCCGGCGAAGCTTCGACCAACGTCCAGTTGGTCGCGGCGGCGACCGAGGAGCTCAGCTCCTCGATCACGGAGATCAGCCGGCAGGTGCAGACGTCGGCCCGCATGGCCGGCGATGCCGTCGCGCAGGCGCACAAGACCAACGAGCGGGTCAACGAGCTGGCGCGGGCTGCCAGCAGCATCGGCGACATCGTCGCGCTCATCAACGGCATCGCGGCACAGACCAATCTCCTCGCGCTCAACGCCACCATCGAGGCGGCGCGCGCCGGCGAAGCCGGCCGCGGCTTCGCCGTGGTCGCCTCGGAGGTGAAGCTGCTGGCGGAGCAGACCGCCAAGGCCACCGGCGAGATCAGCGAGCAGGTCAGCGGGATGCAGGCGGCGACCGGCGAGTCCGTTGCGGCGATCAAGGAGATCGGCGACACCATCGGCGGCCTCTCGGAAATCGCCTCCGCCATTGCCGCCGCGGTGGAGGAGCAGGGCACGGCGACGCAGGAGATCTCGCGCAACGTCCAGCAGGCCGCGCACGGAACGCAACAGGTGTCCACGGGCGTCGCCGACGTGCAGCGTGGGGCGTCCGAGACCGGGGCGGCATCGTCCCAGGTTCTGTCCGCGGCACGCTCGCTCGCCGCCGACAGCGCAAGCCTGAAGCAGAAGGTCAGCTCCTTCCTCACCTCTGTCCGCGCGGCCTGAGGGAGGCCTGAATTCCGGGAACCGGAATGCTTAAGGCTTTGCTAAGGGGATCGGGATAAATTGGCATGTCTGTACCGCCAATTTTGCGAGCCCCGATGATTTTCTCCCGCATCAGTTTCAAGCTGGTCCTCATTGTCGGCATCAGCCTGCTCGGCATGATCGCGCTGGCGCCGATCGCCCTGTCGACCGTGCGTAGCCAGATGGTCGCCGACCGTCAGGCCAAGACGCAGCACATGGTCGATGTCGGCTACGGCATTCTTGCCCACTATCAGAAGCTCGAGAGCGAGGGGAAACTGCCGCGCGAGCAGGCCCAGGCCGCCGCCATGGCCGAGATCAAGAGCCTGCGCTACGACAAGGTCGAGTATTTCTGGATCAATGACATGACCCCCAAGATGGTCATGCATCCGATCAAGCCGGAACTCGACGGCAAGGATCTGTCCGGCATGAAGGATCCCGCCGGCAACGCGTTGTTCATGGGCTTCGTTGACGTCGTCAAGAAGCAGGGCGCCGGCTTCTATGGCTATCTCTGGCCCAAGCCCGGCTTCGACCAGCCGGTCGGGAAAATCTCCTATGTGAAGGGCTTTGCGCCCTGGGGCTGGATCATCGGCACCGGTATCTATCTCGACGACGTCGACGCCGTGTTCCGCCAGAACGCGATGACGTTCGGCTACGTCTGCCTCGCCGTGCTGGTTCTGGTTCTCGGCGCCTCGTTCCTGATCGGACGCAGCGTCACCCGGCCGCTGGCCACGATCACGGCGCTGACCGAGCGCCTCGCCGCCGGCGACAGCGCTTTCGAGGTGCCCTACACCGACCGCAGCAACGAAGTCGGTGCGCTTGCCAAGGCACTCGCCGTGTTCAAGGACAATGCGTCGGCGGTGGGCCGGATGCATGCCGAGCAGGAAGAGATGAAGCACAAGGCCGACGACGAGAAGCGCAAGGCGATGGCCGATCTCGCCGGCAAGTTCGAGGCGAGCGTCCAGGCCGTCGTCCGCGACGTCTTCAACGAGGCGCGCGCGATGCAGCAGGCCGCGCAGGGCATGTCGGAGACCGCGAACAAGGCGAGCGACCGCGCGAGCTTCGTCGCCACGGCCTGCCAGCAGGCTTCGAGCAACGTGCAGACGGTCGCTTCCGCGGCCGGCGAACTGTCGTCATCGATCTCGGAGATCAGCCAGCGCGTCGCGCAGGCCGCGACCGTGGCCGACAAGGCCGCCGCCGACGGTCAGCGCACCAACGACACCGTGCAGGGGCTGGCTGCGGCTGCGCACAAGATCGGCGAGGTCATCGACCTCATCAACCAGATCGCCTCGCAGACCAATCTGCTCGCGCTCAACGCCACCATCGAGGCGGCGCGGGCCGGCGAAGCCGGCAAGGGCTTTGCGGTGGTCGCGAGCGAAGTGAAGTCGCTGGCGAGCCAGACCGCGAAGGCGACCGACGAGATCGGCGCGCAGATCACCGCGATCCAGGCCGAGACCAATCAGGTCGTCGGCAACATCGAGAGCATCCGCGCCACCATCATGGAAGTCAACGAGATCTCCTCGTCGATCGCCGCGGCGGTCGAGGAGCAGGGCGCCGCGACGCAGGCGATCGCCCACAGCGTACAGGAGGCGGCATCCGGCACCGACCAGGTCTCGCAAAACATCTCCGGCGTGACCGATGCGACCGCAGAGACAGGGCAGGCCGCCGGCCTCGTGCTGCAGTCGAGCGGCCGCCTGACCCAGAAACTGCAAACCCTCGAGAACGAGGTCAGCGTCTTCGTCGCGGGCGTCCGCGCGGCGTAACGAAACGCGCTGCACCTTCCTGGTATTTCCGCGTCGCGGCATCGGTCGCGGCGCGGATGCTGTTTTCCTTGACATGACCTCTGCCGTGCTCGACGTGTAGTGACGTCGAGCGACGGCACGTGCGTGCCTGCGCGAAGAAAAAAAGCAGCACGGGAAGACGTCATGAGCGCAGGCCTCAACGAACAGGACTACCTCGCCACCTTGCGCGGCCTGTGGGACAAGGCCTGGCCGAAGGGCCTGCCGCGTTCGCCGAACTATCTGCACGGCGAAGTTCCCTTGACGGAATATCTGCGCGCCTGGGCGAAGCGCAGCCCCGAACGTCCCGCGGTGATCTTCTACGGCCACGTCACGACCTACGCGGACCTCAACCGGCAGAGCGACCGCTTCGCGGCGCTGCTGGCGGCCAAGGGCGTGCGCAAGGGCGATCGCGTCGCCGTGTTCCTGCCGAACTGTCCGCAATTTCACATCGTGTTCTTCGGCATTTTGAAGCTCGGTGCGATCCACGTTCCGGTGAGCCCGCTGTCGCGCGCGTTCGAACTGTCCTACGAGCTCAACGACACCGGGGCCGAGGTGATCGTCGCGCTCGACCAGCTCGTCCCCGTCGTCGATCAAGTCCGCGGCGAGGTGCGCCTGCGCGAAATCATCGTCACCAGCTTCGCCGACGTCGTTCCGGCAATGCCTTCCTTTCCCGCGCCGGACTCGATCCGAGGGCCACGCGTTGCGGTCGCAAACGCCACTGATCTGCTGCCGGCGCTCGCGGCGCTACCTGCGCCATCGCCGCTGCCGGCGCCCGGGCTCGACGATGTGGCCGCGCTCAATTACACCGGCGGCACCACCGGCATGCCCAAGGGCTGCGTCCATACCCATCGCGACATGGTCTATACGGCGGCCGCCAATTACGGCATCTCGGTGCTGTCGGACGAGAGCAGTGTGTTCCTGTCGTTCTTCCCTGAGTTCTGGATCGCGGGCGAAAATTTCGGCCTGATCTTTCCGCTGTTCTCCGGCGGCACACTGGTTCTGCTCGCGCGCTGGGACGCCGTCGGTGCGATGGCGGCGATCGACAAGTACAAGGTCACCATCACCGCCATGCCCGTGGATGGCGCGGTCGAACTGATGGACCATCCGCGCTGGCACGAGTTCGATCTGTCGTCCTTGAAGCAGGTCCGCGTCGTCTCCTTCGTCAAGAAGCTCAATGCCGACTACCGCAAGCGCTGGAAGGATCTCACCGGCACGATCCTGATGGAGGCGGCCTGGGGCATGACGGAGACCCACACCTCCAACACCTTCACGGCAGGCTTCCAGGACGACGATTTCGATCTCAACAACCAGCCGATCTTCGTCGGCCTGCCGGTCCCCGGCGCCGAGTTCAAGATCACGGATTTCGAAACCGGCGTGCTGCTGCCGCTCGGCGCCGAAGGCGAGATCCGCGTGCGGACGCCCTCGCTGCTCAAGAGCTACTGGAACAAGCCGGAGGCGACCGCCGAGTCGCTCGTCGACGGCTGGCTGCGCACCGGCGATATCGGCGCCATCGACAAGGACGGCTTTCTGCACTTCCTCGGCCGCCGCAAGGAGATGCTGAAGGTCAAGGGCATGAGCGTGTTTCCGCCGGAGATCGAGGCGCTGCTCGGCCAGCATCCGAAGGTGTTGGGCTCGGGCGTGGTCGGGCGGGACGATCCCGACAAGGGCCAGGTGCCGGTCGCCTATATCCAGCTCAAGCCGGAGGCGGTCGGCACCATCTCCGCGGAAGACCTGCGCGCCTGGTGCGCCGAGCGCATGGCCGTCTACAAGGTTCCGGAAGTGCGTATGATCGATGCCCTGCCGCTGACGGCGACGGGCAAGGTGAAGAAGCAGGATCTCAATCCTAATGTGCCTCCTGCTGCCTGAGTGAGAGAGACGATGTCGTTCAAGAAGCTCCTGATCGCCAATCGCGGCGAGATCGCCATCCGCATCGCGCGTGCCGCCGCCGATGCCGGCATCGCGACGGTCGCGATCCATCCCGCCGACGACGCGCTGTCGCTGCACGTGCGTGTTGCCGATGACGCGATCGAAATCCCCGGCCGCGGCGCCCGGGCCTATCTCGACATCGAGGCGATGGTGACGGCGGCGAAGAGCGCCGGCTGCGATGCCGTCCATCCCGGCTATGGCTTCCTCAGCGAGAACGCGGCGTTTGCTAAGGCCTGCGCCGACGCGGGCCTCACTTTCGTCGGACCGAAACCGGCTGCACTCGAATTGTTCGGCGACAAGGTCGCGGCACGGCAACTCGCAAAACGTTGCGGCGTCCCCATCATCGCCGGCACCAGCGGGCCGTCGAACCTCGAGGAGATCACGGCGTTCTTCACCTCGCTCGGCAGCAACGCGGCCATTGTCATCAAGGCGATGGCCGGCGGCGGTGGGCGCGGCATGCGCGTGGTGGAGAGCGCGGTCGATCTCGCGGAGGCCCATGCGCGCTGCCAGTCGGAAGCCAAGGCCGCCTTCGGCTTCGACGGCGTCTATGCCGAGCGCCTGATCCGGCAAGCGCGCCATATCGAGGTGCAGATCATCGGCGACAAGCATGGCGCGATCTCGCATCTCTGGGAGCGTGAATGCACCATCCAGCGTCGGCACCAAAAGCTGGTCGAAGTCGCCCCGAGCCCCTCGCTGAGCGATTCCCTGCGTGGCCGCATCATCGAGGCGGCGAGGCAGCTTGCGACGGCGGCCTCCTACGACAATCTCGGCACGTTCGAATTCCTGGTCGACGGCACCGCCGAGGACAGTTTTGCCTTCATCGAGGCCAATCCCCGGCTGCAGGTTGAGCACACCGTGACTGAAGAGGTGCTCGGGCTCGATCTTGTCCGCGCCCAGCTCGCGGTCGCCGCGGGCGCGACGCTGGCTTCGCTCGGCCTCGCGCAAGGGTCGATCCCGAAGCCGCGCGGCCATGCCATGCAGCTCCGCGTCAACATGGAAACGCTGGACGCTGGCGGCGCGACGCATCCGACCGGCGGCGTGCTCGCCGTGTTCGAGCCGCCGTCGGGGCCCGGCGTGCGCGTCGACAGTTTCGGCTACGCCGGCTACAAGACCAGCGCGGCCTTCGACTCGCTGCTGGCAAAAGTCATCGTGCATACGCCGGGCGAAGCCTGGCACGACGTCGTCGCCAAGGCTTCGCGCGCCCTGCGCGAATTCCGGATCGACGGCGTCGTCACCAACATCGCCTTCCTCCAGGCGGTGCTCGCGCATCCAGATTTCAAGACCAACCGCATTGCGACCGACTTCATCGATCGCAACATCGCAAAGCTCGTCGATGCCGCCGATGGGGCGGCCAAGCCGCTTTACTTCGCCGCGACCGAGCAAAGCGGCGGTCACGGTATCGAAGCGCATGTCGCACAGGTCGTGCCCGAAGGCACGGTGATGGTCGCAGCTCCCCTGCAGGGCACCATCGTCACCATCCAGGTGAAGGAAGGCGAGATCGTGCGCCCGGGCCAGCAGCTCGCCGTGATCGAATCCATGAAGATGGAACATCTCGTCATGGCCGAGCAGGGCGGCCGTGTCATGAAGCTCGTGGCCGGCGACGGCGTCACGCTGCTGCATGGCGAAGCCATCATGTATCTGGAGCCGCTCGACGTTGCGGCCGACCACTCGGCTGCGGAAGCCGACGTCGATCTCGACCACATCCGTCCTGACCTCGCCGAGCTGATCGCGCGTCAGGCCAACACGCTTGACGAAAATCGCCCGGCCTCGGTCGAGCGTCGCCGCAACACCAACCAGCGCACCGCGCGCGAGAACGTCGCGCAACTCGTCGACGAAGGCTCGTTCATGGAGTATGGCAGCCTCGCGATCGCGGCGCAGCGGCGCCGGCGCAAGCTCGACGACCTCATCAAGAACACACCGGCCGACGGCCTCGTCATGGGTGTCGCCACAGTGAATGGCGAGAAGTTCGGGCCCGAAGACGCGCGCTGCATCGTCGTGGCCTACGACTATACCGTGCTCGCGGGCACGCAGGGCCACATGAACCACAAGAAGATCGACCGCATGCTGACGCTGGCGGAAGACTGGCGCGTGCCGCTGGTGTTCTACGCCGAGGGCGGCGGCGGCCGACCCGGCGACACCGACCGGCTCGGCATGACCGGGCTCGACGGCCCGTCCTTCGTGCAATTCGCAAGGCTGTCCGGCCTCGTCCCGGTCGTGGGCGTGGTCTCCGGCTATTGTTTCGCCGGCAACGCTGCGATGCTCGGCTGCTGCGACGTCATCATTGCGACCAGGAACGCCTCGATCGGCATGGGCGGTCCCGCCATGATCGAAGGCGGCGGGCTCGGCGTCTATCATCCGGCCGAGGTCGGCCCGGTCTCGTTCCAATCGCCGAACGGCGTCATCGATATCCTGGTCGAGGACGAGGAAGAGGCAACGCGCGTTGCGCAAAAATACCTGTCCTATTTCCAGGGCGCGGTGACGGATTGGGAAGCGGCCGACCAGCGTCTGCTGCGCCGCGCGATCCCCGAGAATCGCTTACGCGTCTACGATATCCGCAGCGTGATCGATTTGGTCGCCGACAAGGACAGCGTGCTGGAGCTGCGCCGCGACTATGGCGTCGGCATGATCACCGCGCTGATCCGCATCGAGGGCAAGCCGTTTGGTTTGATCGCCAACAATCCGCGCCATCTCGGTGGCGCAATCGACGCCGATGCCGGCGACAAGGCCGCGCGCTTCCTGCAGCTTTGCGACGCCTTCGATCTCCCCATCGTCTCGCTCTGCGATACGCCCGGCTTCATGGTCGGCCCCGAGGCCGAAAAGACCGCGATCGTCCGCCACGTCTCGCGCATGTTCGTGACAGGCGCGAGCCTCACCGTGCCGCTGTTCGGCATCGTGCTGCGCAAGGGCTATGGTCTCGGCGCGCAGTCGATGATCGGCGGCGGTTTCCACGCCTCGTTCTTCACCGCGGCCTGGCCGACCGGCGAGTTCGGCGGCATGGGCCTGGAGGGCTATGTCCGCCTCGGCTTCCGCAAGGAGATGGAGGCGATTGCCGATCCCGAAGAGCGCGAGACGTATTACCGCAACAAGGTCGCCGAGCTCTATGCCAACGGCAAGGCCGTCTCGATCGCCTCGGTGTTCGAGATCGACAACGTCATCGACCCCGCCGAGACGCGGCGCTGGATCATGGCAGGGCTCCGTTCGGTGCCGAAGCCGCCGGCCAGGGCGGGGAAAAAGCGGCCGTGTATCGACACGTGGTGAGGGCGGTGCAGCAATAGCTCCTTCCCGGTTCCCGATTGACATCCCCGCCTGTGGTGCCAGACTTTGCACAATAATACAGGGTGGAGACGTCCGCGATGGCCAGCCTTTCGGCCTCGAACCATGTCGCCCGTGTCTTGTCCGTCGCCAATCATGTGGCCGACGTCGACGCCTCCTCGCGCATTGCCAATTCCTGGCGGCGCTCCCTGATCAGCCACACTCGATCCCGCCCGCCGGGGACCGCCGCAGACGCTCACCGAAGCCGAGGTTCGGCATGTCGCCGAACCGATGGAGGAGACGATCCGGCTCGCCACGTCCGAGCTCGAGGATCTCGCGCGCGTGTTGCGGGACGCCGGCTATTGCGTCAATCTCGCTGATGCCAACGCGACCATGCTGTTCAGCCGCTTGCCGGGCGAGGCCGACACCGAGATCTTCCTGCGCTGGAAGGTCTATACCGGCTCGAATTTTTCGGAGGCCCAGGAAGGCACCAACGGGCTCGGCACCTGCCTTGCCGAGCAAAAGCCGATCCTGGTTCATCGCGACGAGCACTTTCGTGAGCAGTGGGGCATCTTCTCCTGTGCGGTGACGCCGCTGTTCGATCCTGCCGGCCGCATCGCCGGCGCCGTCAACATCACCTCGTGTCGTGATGACCTCAGCCGCGCCGCGCACCAGCTTGCGCTTGCGGTCGCGATGCAGGCCACGCGCCGCATCGAAGGCGCGATCTTTCGCGAGCATTTCCGCAATGCCTGGATCGCCACCGTGCCGGGCGATGGCGGCAGCGGCCTCGTCGCCTATGACGATGATCGTCGCGTCGTCGGCGCATGCCGGTCCGCGCGCGCCCTGCTGGGCCTCACCGACGGTTTGATCGCGTCCGGCATCGACCTGTCGCGCTACGTCAAGTTCGATCACCACGCTGTGCGCGGTGCGGACGACATCGTCCAGCTGCGCCGCGCCGACGGCAGTCCGTTGGGGCAGGGCCGGATCGCGCCGCCGCAGCGCGCGCGGCCGCTCATCAGGCGCCGCGATCCGCCCGTCGATCGTTTCGATGCGCTGCATCGGCTCGCAGGCCGCGATCCCGGGCTGGTCAGAAGCGTGAAGCGGCTCGGGGCCGTCGTCAATCACGACCTGCCGGTGCTGCTGCAGGGCGAGACCGGCGTCGGTAAGGATGTGTTCGCGCGCGCCATTCATGCGGCGAGCCACCGGGCACGCAACAATTATGTCGCGCTGAATTGCGCGGCGATGCCCGAGAGCCTGATCGACGCCGAGCTGTTCGGCTACGAGGCCGGCGCCTTCACGGGCGCGCGCCGCGACGGCTCGAAGGGCCTGATCGTGCAGGCCGACGGCGGCACGCTGTTCCTCGACGAGATCGGCGACATGCCGATCGCGCTGCAGACGCGACTGCTCCGCGTCCTGGAGAACCGCGAGGTCTGGCCGCTCGGCGCGCTCAAGCCCGTCGCCGTCGACATCCGCCTGATCAGCGCCACCCACCGCGATCTCGGCCGCCTGGCGGAAGAGGGCGCCTTCCGCGCCGATCTCTACTTCCGCCTGCGCGGCATGGAGGTGCGGCTGCCGCCCTTGCGCGAGCGGGCGGATCGGGACGACATCATCCGCCAGATCGCGCGCGAGGAGGCGCCGAATTGCCGCTTGTCGGATGAAGCCTGGGCGCGACTCTCCGCCTATTCGTATCCCGGCAACATGCGCCAGCTCCGTCATGTATTGCGGCTCGCCGGCTGCACGGCGGAGGATGGCGTGATCACCGATGCCGATCTCGATCTGCCGCCGTTCGGCGGCCGTGCGGCGGAACCGGATCTCGCCGCGGCCGAGCGTGCGACGATCGTCGAGACGCTGCGCAAGCATGGCGGCCGTGTCACGGAGGCGGCGCGTGCGCTGAAGCTGAGCCGTGCAACGCTGTATCGCAAGATCAAGCAGCTGAAGATCGAGACGGCGCAGTAGGGGGCTAACAGTTCACGACGCGGCGCTCTTTCTTCCCCTCTCCCCTTGTGGGAGAGGGTGGCTCGCCGCGCAGCGGCGAGACGGGTGAGGGGTCTCTCTCCGCGAATCCAATTCTCGTTTCAATACGCGGATAGATACCCCTCATCCGGCGCTTCGCGCCACCTTCTCCCACAAGGGAGAAAAGGGAAGAGGACAGCTCCCTTACGAAAAATCACTCCAGCTCAGATGCCGTGAATCAAGGTCGCCGACTGTCACGGTGCCGCGGATCTCGCGCGGCGCGTGGAAGCTGCTGCGCAGATACACCAGCGGCGCGGCTCGGTCGGAATGCGTCGCGCCGCGGACCTCGCCGATGAAGATCGAATGCGTCGTCGTCTCGAACTCCCGCGTCAGCACGCAGTCGAACGCGGCGACTGCGTCCGTCAGCACCGGCGCGCCTGTGACCCCGCGCGTCCACTGCCCGAAGGCAAAGCGGTCGTCGCCGTTGACGCCCTTCTGGCCGCTGAAGGTGAGCGCGAGCAGGGCGTGATCCTCGTGCAGGAAGTTGATCGCGAACGCGCCTTCCTCGCGGATGCGCGCATGGGCGCTGGCGTTGCGGTTGACGCAGACGATCAGCGAGGGCGGGCTGTCCGACAGCGAACAGGCCGAGGTCACCGTCAGGCCGGTGCGCTTGCCGTGCTCGGCCCCCACCGTCACCAGCGCCACGGCGCCGGCGCATTGCCGCATCGCCTGCTTGAAATCCTTGGCGTCGAGAGGTTTGGCGTCCACCGTCACGCGGAAATCTCCGAAATGAATGCGGGTGCGGCACGATTGCGCCGCACCCGCGATGCGTCAAGCCGCCTTCTTCGCGGAGCCGAGATGCGCAAGACGCGGCATCACCTCGTTCTTCAAGAGCGAGAGCGAGTGGTGCCAGGCTTCGGCCTTGTGCTTGTAGTCGAAGCCGAACACGCAGAGCACGCCGAAGCCGCCGACCTCGTCATAGATTTTCTCGATCTTCTCGGCGACCGTCGTCGGCGAGCCGACGATCCAGTTCCGCTTGGCGCAATATTCGACGGTGACGTCGCTATCGGGCACGTCGGGCGCGTGCTTCAGATAATCCTTGAAGCCGAAATGACCGAGCAGCGGCAGGAAGTACTCGCCCATCATCCGGCCCATCATGTCGCCGGTCGAGAGCCTCCAGGCCTCCTCGTCGGTGTCGGCGACGAACACCTCGCGCACGAGGCGCCAGTCCGCCCGGTTCGGCTTGCGTCCGGTCTTGGCCGCGCCGATCTCGACCGAATCCCAGTGGCTGCCCACATAGGCCGGGTTGAGGTTGAGGCTCATCGGGATGAAGCCGCGTTCGCCGGCGAGCTTCAGCGTGTCCGAGTTCTTCGAGAGGCCCGCGACACCGATCGGCGGATGCGGCGCCTGCAGCGGCTTGATGTGCGGCTTGAGGAAGTCGAACATCGTGTCCGGCTTGGTCACCGTCCAGAACTTGCCCTTGTAGGTCCAGGGCGCGGGATCGCTCCACATCTTCAGGATGATCTCCAGCGCCTCGCGCGTCATGTCGCGGTTCTGTCCGCTCATGCCGTCGACGTTGAACATCGCCCAGTCGCTCGGCAGCCCCGACGCGGCCACGCCGAAATTGAGCCGGCCCTCGGAGAGATGGTCCAGCATCGCGACGCGGTTGGCGAGCTCGGCCGGGTGGTGATAGGGCAAGAGGAAGCCGCCCGGTCCGATGCGAAGTCTCTTGGTCTGCATCAAGGCCTGCGCGATCAACAGGTCCGGCGTGGGATTGGGTTCCCACGGCGCGGTGTGGTGCTCGCCGACCCAGGCCTCCTGATAGCCGAGCTCGTCGAGCCAGCGCATGACCTGCAGGTCCCAGTCGTTTCCTTCCTTCAGGCCGCACTCCGGCGGATGCGAAGGCATCGTGAAATAGCCGATCTCCATGGGTTTCCTCATCTGATGTTGACGCGTCTTGGTGCGCGTTGAGGGCGTTGAGTGGGAAAGGGTTCAGCAAGCGCTGTGCCAGCGTCAAGGAGCCTGAAATTGCTGAGAAAGGGCTGGTTTGCCCGCGCAATAGCCGGTATCTCGACGAACACCCGCAGGAGACCGTCTCATTGTCGCGAGACGGCGTCTTGCAGGTGAGACGTGAACTTGGCCGTGAGACGAGGACAGTTTCGCATGACCGAACCCGCTTATGTCGCGGTGGACTGGGGCACCAGCAGCTTTCGGCTGTGGCTGGTCGATCATGCCGGCCAGGTGCTGGCTGAGCGCCGCAGCGATGAAGGCATGTTGGCCGCGACGAAGACCGGCTTTCCCGCGGTGCTGCAATCGCATCTCGCGGCGGTCGAGGCGCCGGATCATCTGCCGGTTCTCGTCTGCGGCATGGCCGGCGCCAAGACCGGCTGGGTCGAAGCCGGCTATGTCGACACGCCGGCGCCGCTCGCGGCCGTCCTGAAACAGGCCGTGCGCGTCCCCGGCGAGGCGCGCGACATCCGGATCCTGCCGGGCATCGCGCAGCGCGACGCCAGCGCGCCGGACGTGATGCGCGGCGAGGAGACGCAGCTGCTCGGCGCGCTCGGCTTCGAAGCCGCCGGCGAGGCGCTGGTCTGCATGCCCGGCACGCATTCGAAATGGGTGCGTGTCAGGGGCGGCACCGTCGAACGCTTCTCCACCTTCATGACCGGCGAGCTCTTCAGCGTGGTCTCGCGCGAGACCATCCTGTCGTTCGCGGTCGCGGGTGCCGATGAGGCCGAGGATGTCGCGAGCTTCAAGGCGGCGGTCAAGGCCGCGTATGCGGCGCCGGCCTTCGCCGCTAATCTGTTGTTCGGCGCGCGCTCGCGTCAGCTGCTGTTCGGCGGCACGCCGGCGGCCGCGCGCGAGACGCTGTCGGGCACGTTGATCGGCGTCGAGCTCGCGGCAGGGCTCTCCGGCGCCGTGCCGCAGGCGGGTGTTGCGTTGATTGCGTCGGGCCGGCTCGCGACGCTGTATCGGCACGCCTTCGACGCCTTGTCGGTCACCGTGCAGCCGGTCGATGCGGATGAAGCGGTCCGCCGCGGACTGTCGATGGCGGCTGACACGATCTGGACCAGGTAGAAGGATTTTGAGATGACCATTCCCTTTCCGCCGATGCAGCGGCCTCTGGTCGCGATCCTGCGCGGCGTCAAGCCCGGGGAGACCGAGGCCATCGTCGGCGTGCTGATCGAAGCCGGCATGACCGCGATCGAAATCCCCCTGAATTCACCCGATCCGTTCCGCTCCATCGCAACGGCCGTGAAGCAGGCGCCGTCAGGCGTGTTGATCGGCGCCGGCACGGTGCTGACCACCGCGGATGTCGATCGCCTCAACGACGTCGGCGGCAAGTTGATGGTCTCGCCGAATGTCGACACGCAGGTCCTCGCGCGTGCACATCAATACGCCATGGTGACGCTGCCGGGCGTGTTCTCGCCGACCGAGGCTCTGGTGGCCGCGCGCTCCGGCGCATCGGGCCTGAAATTCTTTCCGGCGAGCGTGCTAGGGGCCGCCGGCATCGCCGCGATCCGCGCTGTATTGCCGTCAGGCGTGATGATCGCCGCCGTCGGCGGAGTGTCAGACCAGAATTTCGCTGAGTACATCAAGGGCGGGGTGACCGCGTTCGGGCTCGGCTCCAGCCTCTACAAGCCCGGCATGACGGCAGCCGAAGTCGCTGCCCGCGCGAAGGCGACGATCGAAGCCTACGATCGGGCGATTGCGAAAGACTGAGCCGGCAATAAACTAGCTGTGATCCTGACATGGCCTATTGTGCCACATCGTGCCGCGATGCTGACATTCGCGCATCGTGGTATGTGACCGGCCGAAGCAGGAGACCGACATGGCGATCAACAACGTAGCCGATCTGTTCGTGGCAACGCTCGAACAGGCCGGCGTCAAGCGCATCTACGGCATCGTCGGCGACAGTCTGAACGCCCTGACCGAGGCGCTGCGCCGCCGCGGCACCATCGAATGGATCCACGTCCGCCACGAGGAGGTCGCAGCGTTCGCCGCCGCCGGCGAAGCCGAGGTGACCGGGAGCCTTGCGGTGTGCGCGGGCTCCTGCGGTCCCGGCAATCTGCATCTGATCAACGGGCTGTTCGACGCGCACCGCAGCCGCGTTCCCGTGCTGGCGATCGCGGCGCAGATCCCGACGGCTGAGATCGGCGGCGGCTATTTCCAGGAGACCCATCCGCAAAACCTGTTCCGCGAATGCAGCCATTATTGCGAGCTGGTCTCCGATCCCAGCCAGCTTCCTTTCGTGCTGGAGAATGCGATCCGCGCGGCGGTGGGCCTGCGCGGTGTCGCCGTCGTTGCCATGCCCGGCGACGTTGCGTTCCGCAGCCCGCCGAAGCGCGCGCCGTCGACGACGCGCGGCCTTAGCGTGGCGGCGCCGAAAGTGGTGCCGCAGGCGGATGAGCTGCAGGCGCTGGCTGATCTCCTCAACGGCGCCGAGCGCGTCACCCTGTTCTGCGGCCGCGGTTGCGCCGGCGCGCATGCGCCCTTGATGCAGCTCGCCGAGACGCTGAAGAGCCCGATCGTGCATGCGCTTGGCGGCAAGGAGCATGTCGAATACGACAACCCCTACGACGTCGGCATGACCGGCTTCATCGGCTTCTCCTCGGGCTATGCCGCCATGCACGCCTGCGACGCGCTGGTGATGCTCGGCACCGATTTTCCCTACAAGCAGTTCTTCCCCGATGATGCAAAGGTCGCGCAGATCGACATCCGCCCGGAAAATCTGGGGCGACGCTGCAAGATCGATCTCGGCCTCGTCGGCGACGTCAAGCTCACCATCGAGGCGCTGCTGCCGCTGCTGACATCAAAGACGCAGCGCAAGCATCTCGACGATGCCGTCGCCCATTACAAGAAGGCGCGCGAGGGCCTGGACTCGCTCGCCAGGGGCACGCCGGGAAGCAAGCCGATCCATCCGCAATATCTCGCCAAGGTCGTCAGCGACCACGCGAGCGGCGACGCCGTGTTCACCGCCGATGTCGGCACGCCGACGGTATGGGCCGCGCGCTATCTCGGCATGAACGGCCGTCGCCGCCTGATCGGCTCGTTCGTGCACGGTTCGATGGCCAACGCGATGCCGCAGGCGATCGGCGCGCAGGCGGCACAGCCCGGCCGGCAGGTGATCTCGCTCTCCGGCGACGGCGGCTTCACCATGCTGATGGGCGATCTGATCACGCTGACGCAGGAGAAACTGCCGGTGAAGGTGGTCGTCTTCAACAACGGCGTGCTCGGCTTCGTCGCGCTGGAGATGAAGGCGGCGGGCTTCGTCGACACCAATGTCGATCTGAAGAATCCGGACTTCGCCGCGATGGCGCGCGCGATGGGCATTTTTGCGAAACGCGTCGAGGACCCGGGCGAGCTTCCCGGCGCCGTCAAGGAGATGCTGGCGCATGACGGGCCGGCTCTGCTCGACGTCGTCACCGCCAAGCAGGAGCTGTCGATGCCGCCGACCATCACCACCGAGCAGATCAAGGGCTTCAGCCTCTGGGTGCTGCGCGCGGTGATGAACGGCCGCGGCGACGAGGTGCTTGATCTTGCGAAGACGAACCTCTTGCCGCGCTAGCCCCGCTTCACCGACGGCGCGGGCAGCTGCTCGTGGCGGCGCTGGAAGCGCTGCCAGTGCAGCACGCTGCCAATCAGCAGGGCCGGCACGAAGCCGAGCACGATCAGAAGATGCGGCAGCTCCTTCGGCGAGATGAAGGCGATGGCGATGTCCGAGATCAGCCAGAGCGCGGCGAACATCACCGCGAAGTCGGTTCGCGGGCAGCGCAGGTAATAGAACACGGCGGTGATGATGATCGCGGGGCCGATCGCGACGGCGATCATGATCGCGGTCAGCTCCTTCGGCGTCAACGCGTCGAGCATCATCGAGGCCAGCAGCCAGAGTGCGGCGAACATGGCGACGATGTCGAGCGGATGCCGCAATTCAATACCTCTCGCGGGGACGCGCTATCGTTGTGGCCGCAGCCGCAGACGTCAAGTCAAAAGGCGCTTATTCCTCGTCACTTTCCGGCGTCGGGCGCAGCATGAAATGACCGAAGGCGGTGGCGATCGGCTTCTCCGCATCGTCCTGCCAGGCGCGCGCCTCGAAGGCGACGATGCGACGGCCCTGCTTCACGATCGAGACGTTGGCGAACGTATCGAGCGCGCGGCCGGAGCGCAGGTAGTTGACGGTGAGCCCGATCGGCTTGGGCGGCGCGGCGGTGCCGAGCTCGCGCCCGACGCCGATGACGGCCGTGGTCTCGAGAAAGGCGCCGGTCATGCCGCCATGGATCGCGGGCAGGATCGGGTTGCCGATGATCTTTGGCGAGAACGGCATCGTCAGCGTGCCGTCGGCGTTGATGCGGATACCGAGCCAACGCGCGAACGGGCTGCGCGCGAACGGTCCGTCCGGATCCTCCGGCGTCTCCAGCGCCGGTATGTCCAGCGCATTCATCCTGCGATCGGCGAGCATGTTGGTGCGGTTGGCGCCGATCATGAAGCAGGCGGTCGCGGTCGCCACCGGATCGTCTTCCGATTCCTGATAGGCGGTGGAGCGCACGAAGGCGATCGAGCGCGTGGTGCGGTAGCAGACGGAATGCGCCTTGATGTCGAGGCCGGGTGTCGCCGGCTTCTGGTAGTCGATGCGCAGATCGAGCGTCGCGATCGCGCGCGTGCCGTCGAGCGCGAGCTGCACCGCCATGCCGCAGCTCTCGTCCAGCATCGCGGTGACGACGCCTCCGTGCAGCACGCCGGTCTCGGTGTCGCCGACGAAGACGGGACGATAGGGCAGGCTGGACCAGGCCTCGGCGGGCGCGAAACGGTCGAGCTGCAGCCCGCTGATATGGCCGTAATCGGAGCGGCGGCCCTTGATCGCCTCGGCGAGTTCCTCGAATGGGAGCGTGGTCGCTATGGTGCTCATGGGAACGTTCTAGACCAGTGTCGGCCGCCGCGCAAAACCCCGAATGGGCCTCGACAGAGCGGACCGAAGCGCCGATGGTGGGTGCTTCGTTCGTCGTTAGCTGCAAGGAGTGCCCATGGCCGACCCCGAAACGCCCGCCGCCAATCAGGGGCCCGTCACCATTTCGACCTCCAGCTCGGAGCGGGCGCCGATCATCTATTTCGACGGCGCGTCCTGTTTCGGCCATCACAACGGCGCGATCCAGATCGAGCTCGCCGCAAACCTCCTGATGCCGGTCGGCGCCGCCGTCAGGGTCGACGTGGTCCAGACCGCTCACTTGCGTTGCAGCGTCGCCGCGGCGCTGGCGCTGCGCGAAGCCCTCGAAAAAGCGCTGGCGATGTACAAGCAGGGCCAGCAGCAGCCGGCAGCGGAGGAAATTCCGGCGGTCAAGAACTGAGATCGGCGTTTTTGACGATGGGGCGCGTAGCCCTGATGGAGCATGCTCCATCAGGGCTATGACGCGAGGTGGACCGGCTCCTCCTCAGCCCACATGCACCTTCGGCTTCCGGCCGCCGTTCCACTTGCCGTCGAGTGCGCGCTCGATCTGGGCGGCGAGCTGCAGCAGCAGGCCGTCATTGGCCTGCTTGGCGATGGCCTGGATGCCGAGCGGCAGGCCGTGCCCCTGGGCTGCTATCGGCATCGAGATCGCCGGCATGCCGCAGAGATTGGCGAGCGGGGTAAAGGCGAAGAAGCGCCAGAGATTGTCGAACCAGTCGCGCACATCGGGATTGTCGGAGATGGTGAGATATTCCTTCGTGCCGACCTTCGGCGTCGGCAGCGCGGTGATCGGCGTGAGGATCACGTCCCACTGCTCGAAGAAGGCGCCGAAGCCGCGCGAGGTCGTGTTGAACACGCCCTGCATCTTCGCGCGCTCGGCGAAGGTCGTGTGCCGGCCGGCTTCCCAGATCCGGATGTTCATGGGCTCGATCAGATCTTCCGGCGGCTTCTCCAGCCCGCGTGCGGCCAGCATGTTGGAGATCACCACGGCGAAATTGCTGATGTAGCAGGTGGTCTGCGCGGCGAAGGCGGCGGGAAGGTCGATCTCCGGCAGCGCATAGTCGACGTGATGGCCGAGGCCTTCGAGGAAGCGGCCGGCTTTCTCCAGCTCGGCCGCGAGCTCCGGGGTCGCGGTGTAATCGCCCCAGGTGTGCGACAGCGCGATGCGCAGCTTCGACGGATCGCGCTTGATCATCTCGGTATAAGGCTGCGCCGTGGTCCAGAACGGCATGAACTCGCCGGGCGCGGGTCCTCGCGCGTGATCGACGAAGGCGGCGGTGTCGCGCACGCTGCGCGACTGGCAGCCCTGGATCGAGACGAGGCCGGTAAGATCGGACATGTGCGGCGCGAGCGAGAACACGCCGCGCGAGACCTTCAATCCGATATTGCCGTTGACGCCGGCGGGAATCCGGATCGAGCCGCCGCCGTCGGTCGCATGCGCGATCGGCACCACGCCGGCGGCAACCATCGCCGCGCTGCCCGCGGACGACCCGCAGGTCGTGTAGTCGGTATTCCAGGGGTTGCGCGTGACGTAAACAGCGGGATTATCGGCGGAAGAGCACACGCCGAATTCCGGCGTCGTGGTGCGGCCGATCAGGTTGAGGCCGGCCTGACGGAATTTACCGGTGAGGAACGTATCGGCGCTGGCGCGATTGCCGCGCATCAACAGCGAGCCCATTTCCTGCAGCCGGCCCTTCATGGTCGGCCCGAGGTCCTTCATCAGGAAGGGCAGGCCGGCGAAGGGACCTGCGAGATTGGCGCCGTCCTTCGCGGGATCGGCGATCACGTCCTCGAACAGCTCGACCACGCCCGACAGCGCCGGATTGACCTTGGCGACCCCCGCGGCGGCCTGGCGCGCCAGCTCCTGCGCCGTCAGCTCACCCTTGCGGACGCGCCCCGCCAGCGCGACGCCATCGTGCTGTGCCCATTCCGTCCAGCTCATCGGCAAGGTCATGAAGTCCTGATCTCCTCAAGGTGCGGCGCCACCTTCTTCGCAAGGGACCGCCTGAATCAACTGAGCGGGCGCGAGGGGCAGGGTTGCGCGGGGCGGAGGGGTCGCGAGGCTGCGTCTCGATCCGGCAGTGGTGCGATCGTTGCAACCTGGCCGGCGGCGGAAGGGCCACGAGGAGGCCGTGTCTGCGTGTCACAACTGCGGGCATCGCAGGGTGGGCAAAGCGCAGGGCTGTCTACGATCCTTCACGACGGGAGAATTGCTTCGCTGCGCTCGCAATGACGGCGTGGAGAGAGCGAGTGCCACACCCTCTCTCGTGCCCCGGACGCAGCGCAGCGTGCCGGCGATGCGAAGCATCGTCCGGTGCGGTGCGCTGCAGAGCCGGGGCCCATTTCACCGCGTGCCGGGCCGCTTTCTGGATCGCGGCTCTGCGCCGCAACGCGAAGGGCGTTGCAGCGCGTCCGGGACACGCGAGCACAGCAACGCTTGCGCCGCCATCCCCACGAATGTGGCGAGATCGCATCATCTCGACAAAAAATCCCTTGTCGACGGCTCTCCGCCGTACCTTGATGAATCAACCCCGGTTGGTCCATAAGCGGCGTCCCGTGGCCGGTGGTTCGCCGCCGCACGGGGGGCTTGGATAGAGGGATTCTCGCGTGGCAAATATCAACCAGAAAATTGCGCAGGAGCTTGGGGTTCGGGCGGAGCAGGTCGAGGCGACGGTGACGCTGCTCGACGGCGGTGCCACGGTTCCCTTCATCGCGCGCTACCGCAAGGAAGCGACCGGTGCGCTCGACGATGCGCAATTGCGCACCCTGGAGGAGCGCCTGGGTTACCTGCGCGAGCTCGAAGACCGCCGCAAGGCCATCCTCGAATCAGTCCGCGAGCAGGGCAAGCTCGATGCAGCGCTGGAAGCCTCGATCATGGCCGCCGACAGCAAGGCGCGCCTCGAGGACATCTATCTGCCGTTCAAGCCGAAGCGCCGCACCAAGGCGGAGATCGCCAAGGAAGCCGGGCTTGAGCCGCTCGCCAACCAGCTCCTCGCTGAACCCGGCAACGATCCGAAGGTCGTGGCCGAAGGCTTCATCAATGCCGAGAAGGGCGTGGCCGATGCCGCCGCTGCGCTCGACGGCGCCCGCGCCATCCTGGTCGAGCGCTTCGACGAGGACGCCGATTTGATCGGCGCGCTTCGCGAGGAGATGTGGACCAATGCGCGCATGGCCTCCAAGGTGCGCGACGGCAAGAAGACCGAGGGCGAGAAGTTCGCCGATTATTTCGACTTCTCCGAGCCGCTGACGAAACTCCCCTCGCACCGCATCCTCGCGATGTTCCGCGGCGAGAAGGAAGAGATCCTCGACCTGCAAATCCAGGCCGAGGCCGAGGCGCCGCCGCCGGGCGTGCCCAGCGCCTATGAACTGAAGATCATGAAGCGCTTCGGCATCGCCGACCTCAAGCGCGCCGGGGATCGCTGGCTGATCGACACCGTGCGCTGGGCCTGGCGCACCAAGATCCAGGTGCATCTCAACATCGACCTGCGCATGCGGCTGTGGAACGCCGCCGAGACCGAGGCGGTGCGGGTGTTCGCCTCCAATCTGCGCGACCTCCTGCTGGCCGCGCCGGCCGGCACCCGCGTCACCATGGGGCTCGATCCCGGCTACCGCACCGGCGTCAAGGTCGCCGTCACCGACGCGACCGGCAAGGTGGTCGATACCGCCGTGATCTATCCGCACGAGCCGCAGCGGCAATGGAACGAGTCGCTCGCGACGCTTGGGCGACTCGCGATGAAGCATAAAGTCGAGCTGATCGCGATCGGCAACGGCACCGCCTCGCGCGAGACCGACAAGCTCGCAGGCGATCTCGTCAAGGGCCTCGCTGAGCTGAAGATGACCAAGATCGTGGTGTCGGAAGCCGGTGCGTCGGTCTATTCGGCCTCGGCCTTCGCCTCGGAAGAGTTGCCTGGCCTCGACGTCACCCTGCGCGGTGCGGTCTCGATTGCGCGCCGGCTCCAGGATCCGCTGGCCGAGCTCGTCAAGATCGAGCCCAAGGCGATCGGCGTTGGCCAGTACCAGCACGACCTCGGCCAGGCCAAGCTCGCCAAGTCGCTCGATGCCGTCGTCGAAGACTGCGTGAACGCCGTCGGCGTCGACGTCAACACCGCCTCCGCCCCGCTGCTGGCGCGCGTGTCGGGCGTCGGCTCAGGTCTGGCCCAGAGCATCGTGGCGCACCGCGACGCCAACGGCCCGTTCAAGTCGCGCAAGGCGCTGAAGGAGGTGCCGCGGCTTGGGCCGAAGGCGTTCGAGCAGTGCGCGGGCTTCCTGCGCATCCTCGGCGGCGAGGACCCGCTCGATGCCTCGGGCGTGCATCCGGAGGCTTATCCGGTGGTGCGCCGCATCCTCGCGGCCACCAAGAGCGACATCAAGGCGCTGATCGGCTCCAGCGAGATCGTGCGCACCTTGAAGCCGAAGGATTTCGTCGACGAGACCTTCGGCCTGCCGACCGTCACCGACATCTTGAAGGAATTGGAAAAGCCGGGCCGCGATCCGCGTCCCGCGTTCAAGGCGGCCGTGTTCAAGGAGGGCGTCGAGGAGATCAAGGACCTCAAGAAGGGCATGATCCTCGAGGGCACCGTGACCAACGTCGCCGCGTTCGGCGCCTTCGTCGACATCGGCGTGCACCAGGACGGCCTCGTGCACATCTCGGCGATGTCCAAGACCTACATCAAGGATCCGCGCGAGGTGGTGAAGCCCGGCGACATCGTCAAGGTGAAGGTGCTGGACTTCGAGGTCGCCCGCAAGCGCATCTCGCTGACGCTGCGCCTCGACGACGAAGTCGGCGCCAAGAAGGACGCCCCCGGCATGGAGCGCGACAACAGCTCGCGAAATGCGAGCCGGATGACTTCGTCTGCGCCGCGCAAGCAGGAGTCGTCCGGTGGTGGCGGCGCCCTCGCCGAAGCGCTGCGCCGCGCAGCCGAGAAGAACGGCGGGAAGAGGGTGTAGCTTCTTAACTCTCCCCGCCCTTCTGCGGGAAGAGGTCGGAGCGCGCCCCCTCCCTGACATCCGCGTCAGAATCTGGCGCGTTTGTAAGTTGAAGCGGCCAGTCCCTTCCTCTCATCTGATCGTCCTCGTGCGGCGTCAAGACCGCCGCACCGCAAGGAGGACGCTTCGATGAACAACAGGCTTCTCACGGGTCTCACGGCGGCGGCGATCGCCACGGTGATGGCGGTTGCTTCACCCGTGTTCGCACGCGGCGGGCATGGCGGCTTCGGCGGCGGACATTTCGGTGGCGGTGGGCATTTCGCCGGCGGCATGCATGTCGGAGGGATGGGCGGCGCGCGCTTCGCCCATGCCGGCGGTCCGGCCTTCGGCGGCGCACGCTTTGCGCATGCCGCGATCGGGCCGCGCTTCGCTGGCGCCGGCTGGCACGGCCACCACGGCTTCTTTCGCCATCATCATTTCCGCCGTTTCGCCGTCTTCGGCGCTCCCTATTTCTACGCCGGCTATAATGATGGTTGCTGGCGCCGGAGCTGGACGCCCTATGGGTGGCAATGGGTCAATGTGTGCGGAGACTATTGGTAGTCGCATTGCCGTACCGCACCATTGTCGCGGTCGCCACCGGGCGGTTCCGTCCAGCCCCGGAGCGGGATAGTCTGGTGGCGATCGTCGCGCGGAGTTTTTGCATGATCGGAGGTCACCGTCGCATCCTGGTCGTCGAGGACGATCCGGAAACCGCAGGCCAGCTCGTCGAGGAATTGACGACCTCCGGCTACGACGTCGATCTTGCAGCGACGGGGCGCGAAGCCCTGAGCCACGGCGCCGCACGCGATTATGCCGTGATCACGATCGACCGGATGCTGCCCGACATCGACGGCATCAGCGTGATGCGGCAATTACGCGATGACGGCGTCGCGGCGCCGTTCCTGATCATTTCGGCGCTCGGCGAGGTCGACGACCGCGTGCGGGGCTTGCGCGCCGGCGGGGACGACTATCTCGTCAAGCCGTTCTCCTTCACCGAATTGCTGGCGCGGCTCGAGGCGCTCGGCCGCCGCAGCGAGACCATCGCCAAGGAGACGCTGCTGCGGGTCGGCGATCTCGCCATCGACCTGATCGCGCGCAGCGCGAGCCGCCGTGGCCGCAGGATCTCGCTGCTGCCGCGCGAATTCCAGCTGCTCGAATATCTCGCTCGCAACGAGGGCAGGGTGATCTCCCGCGCGATGCTGCTCCAGCACGTCTGGGACCTGCATTTCGATCCCTCCACCAACATCATCGACGTCTATGTCGGACGCGTCCGCCGCAAGGTCGACGATGCCCAGGCCTATCCGTTGATCCACACCATCCGCGGCATCGGATATTGCCTCCGTGCTCCTGGCTAAGACGCTCCGCTCCTCGACCTTCCGTCTTGCGCTGATCGCGATCGCGGCGTTCGGGCTGATCGTCGCGGCGATCATGGCCTATGTCTATTTCGGCACGCTCGCCTATGTGGAGGGCCGGATCGGCCACGCCGTCGATCATGACGGCTTCACCGGGATGATCGAGCTCGCAATGGCGGCTGTTGCCGTGCTGCTGCTGGTGCTCGCGGGTCTCGCGGCCGTGCTGGTAACGCGGCGCACGGTGGGGCGGATCGAACAGATCAATGCCACCAGCCGCGCCATCATGCTCTCGGGCCTCGACCAGCGCATCCCCTTGCGCGGCAGCAACGATGAATGGGACCGCGTCGCCGAGAACCTCAACCAGATGCTGGACCGCATCGAGACGCTGATGGGCGAGGTCAAGCAGGTCAGCGACAACGTCGCCCACGATCTGCGCACGCCGCTGACGCGGATGCGCGGCCGGCTGGAAAAGGCTTATCACGGGCCGCGCAACAGCGAGGCTGACGCCGCGCTGATCGGCGACACCATCGCCGATCTCGATGCCGTGCTCGGCATGTTCGCGTCCATCACCCGGATCTCCGAGATCGAGACCCGCGCCCGCCGAGGGGCTTTCCGCGCGCTCGACCTCGCCGAGATCGCAGGCGAGGTGGTCGAGCTCTACGATGCCGCCGCCGAGCAGGTTGCGACCAAGCTCAGCCTGGCCGGAGACCGCCAGGTACCGATCACCGGCGATCGCGACCTGCTGTTCGATGCCATCGCCAATCTCGTCGACAATGCGATCAAGCATGGCTGCAAAGGCGGGCAGGTGACCGTAACCTGCCGGAGCATCGGCGACGGCGCGATGATCGCCATCGTCGACGATGGCCCGGGCATTCCCGCCGAGCAGCGCGATCACGTCTTCAAGCGCTTCTACCGGCTCGAACAGAGCCGCTACACGCCGGGCAACGGGCTGGGCCTCAGCCTCGTCGCCGCGGTCGCGCGTCTTCATGGCGCCGAAATCGCCTTGCGCGACAATGCACCGGGGCTCGCTGTCGAGCTCGGCTTCCCCAAGGCATCAGCACCATAGAGTCCGTCACAGCTCGATCACGCCGCGGCGCGCCGCATGCGCCACCGCATCGGTGCGGCCGGTGGCATCGAGCTTGTCGAGCAGCGAGCCGACATGGAATTTGACGGTGTGCACGGAGATGCCGAGCCGGCGCGCGATCATCTTGTTGGAGGCGCCCTCGGCCATCAGCGCCAGCACGTCGAGCTCGCGCTGCGTCAGCGCGATGTCGTCGGGCATGACGCGGGGATCGCGCGCGACGATCGTTGCCGCGGCTTGCTCGCCGGGCACGGCAAGGCGCAGCCCGGCGACATTGCCGAGCAAGGCCGCCAGGCGATCGGCGAGGGCGGGGTCGTCGATCTCCAGGGCGAGCACGATCTCCGGCGTCTTGTCCTCGCTCACGTCTCCGGCCTCTCGCCGACCGTGACCTTGAAGCTGACCGGCTCGCCGCCGCGGCGCGCCGCGACATCGACCACCGCGCCGACGCTCGAAGGACCGAGTGTTCGCGACAGTGCGCGCACGCCTGATAGTTTCTGGTCGTTGACCGCGACGATGACGTCGCCCTGGCGGATGCCGGCTGCGGCGGAAGGTCCGGCCTTGTCGACATTCATCACCATCGCGCCGACGCCGTCCTCGAGCCGCACCGGCTGCAGCCCGAGGCCGAGATAGCCGCGCGCGATACGGCCGCGTGTCTCGAGCTGGGCCGCGACGCGCTCGATCGTCGCGGTCGGGATCACCAGCACGCGCCGCGGGCCGAGCACGGCCATGCCGAAGACTTGCCCCGATGCATCGAGCGCCAGGCCGCCCTGCTGGGCTGGACGGAGGCGAACGTCGAGCTCGATCCGCGCATCGATCTCGCCGCCGCGCAAGGAGCGCCAGCCATTGCCGGACGCCGACACCATCGCCAGCGCCGCGCTCGGCGTCTCGCGGTTGGTGGCGACCACGACCGCCAACGCGCCCAGCGGCGGGACGGTTGCGGCGAGCTTGACCGGGACCGTCGCGACGTCGGCGCGGAGCAGCGCGATATCTGTGGTGTGGTCGCGCCCGACGATGGTGGCGGCGACCCGGCTGCCGTCGGCAAGGCCGATCTCGACCTCGCCCTCATCGGCGAGCGTCTCGTCGGCGGTGATGATCAGGCCGCTCTTCCAGACAAAGCCGGTGGCGCGGGAGCGGTGCGAATGCACGGAGACGATCGAGGGCGCGGTGCGCGCCGCGAGGTCCACGAGCGCGGACGATAGCGAGGACAGGGGACTAGGATCAGTCATGGTGGGCTCCTGTTAGTTGTCCTCAATCTGGGATGTCGCGGGTGATTGCGAAACTGGCCGGGTGGCCAGGACCGGACGGGCCTCTTCAAGACCATTGCCGACGAATATGTGATTGGGAGCGCCTCACGGGAACGTGTAGCAATCCGAAAATTGCGCCCATGGCCTCAAACGTTTTCAGCGAGCCCTCATGACCGTCGACCTCACCCGCCGCACCCTGCTGCAACTCGCCGGCGCCACCTCGCTTGCCATGGCGGCCGCGGCGGCGGCGCGCGCCGAGGGCACGCCGCAGGGCGGGCCGACCTATGCCAGCCGCACGCCGATGCGGGTCGGCATGGTGACGCTGCGGGTGAAGAACCTCGACACGGTCGCGGACTACTATCGCGACGTCATCGGCCTCACCGTGATGGAGCGCTCGGCGACCGCGGCGAAGCTCGGCACATCTGGCATCACGCTGCTGGTACTGGAGGCCCGTCCCGATGCGGCCATCGAGCCGCGCAACGCCGCCGGCCTCTACCATACCGCCTTTCTGATGCCGACCCGCAAGGATCTCGCGCGCTGGCTGGTCCATGCCGCCTCGCACCGCGTGAAGCTGTCGGGCTTCGCCGATCACCTCGTCTCTGAGTCCGTCTATCTCGACGACCCCGAAGGCAACGGCATCGAGGTCTATGCTGACCGCGATCCCTCGCAATGGCAATGGAGCGAAGGCAGCGTCAAGATGGCGACCGACGAGCTCAACATCCCCGACCTGCTGTCGCTGACCAATACGCGCGTGCCCGATTATGCCGGGGCGCCGGAGGGCTTGCGCATCGGCCACATGCATCTGCGGGTCGGCGATCTCGCGCAGGCCGGCAATTTCTATCATGGTACGATTGGCCTCGATCCGACCCGCAGCCGCGCCGGGGCGGCGTTCCTGTCGTCGGGCCGCTATCACCATCACCTCGGCATGAATGTCTGGCAGAGCCAGGGTGCCGGCCAGCGCGACGAGTCCACGACCGGCCTCGCCTGGTTCTCGCTGGTGATGGCGAAGCCGGAGCTGCTCGCCGCCCAGGAAGAGCGCCTGCGCAAGGGTGGCGTGAAGGTCACGGCGCTGGCGGGCGGCCTCGAGGCCGTCGATCCCTGGGGCACGCGAGTGCGCTTGCTCAAGGTTTGATCGCCGGGGCGGGCATTGCTAATAGCCGTCGGGTGCCAGCTTCCGGAGCCCCCGACATGTCCGAATTCCACGGCGTCTTCCCCTATCTCGTTTCCCCCGTCGATGCCGACGGCAGCGTGCGCACCGAAGTGCTCGCCAAGCTCTGCGATGATCTGATCGGCGCCGGCGTGCACGGCTTGACGCCGCTGGGCTCGACCGGCGAATTCGCCTACCTCAGTGCCGCGCAGCGGATGGCCGTCGTGCGGACCACGATCGAGGCCGCGAAAGGCCGGGTGCCTGTCATCGCCGGCGTCGCCTCGACCTCGACGGCGGACGCGGTCGCGCAGGCGAAGGCCTATCAGAAGCTCGGCGCCGACGGCATTCTGGCGATCCTGGAGGCGTATTTCCCGCTTGCCGATGCCCAGGTCGAGTCCTACTTCCGCGCCATTGCGGATGCCGTTGACATTCCCGTCGTCATCTACACCAACCCGCAATTCCAGCGTTCAGACCTGACCCTCGATGTCATCGCACGCCTCGCCGAGCATCCGCGCATCGGCTACATCAAGGACGCCTCGACCAACACCGGCCGGCTGCTCTCGATCATGAATCGCTGCGGCAATGCCTTGCGGGTGTTCTCGGCCTCCGCCCATATCCCGGCCGCGGTGATGCTGATCGGCGGGCTCGGCTGGATGGCGGGCCCGGCCTGCATCATCCCGCGCCAGAGCGTTGAGCTCTACGAGCTCGGCAAGGCCGGCCGCTGGGACGAGGCCATGGCGCTGCAGCGGCGGCTGTGGCGCATCAACGAGGCCTTCGCCCGCTTCAACCTCGCCGCCTGCATCAAGGCCGGGCTTGCGATCCAGGGTTACGACGTCGGCGATCCCGTCCCGCCGCAGGCCCCGCTGACATCGGAGGCGCGCAAGGTCGTCGAGGCGGCGTTGAAGGAGCTGGCATAGCCGCTACCCCGGCATGACAAATCCGTGGGTTCGCCGCCCAAAACCGCGGCTGGCATGCCTTTGATCGATCCGCTAAAAGGCTGCCCGCAGTTTCGAAAAGACCCTGAGGACCCCACGGAATGAATATTCTTCCCGGCAATTTGCGTTTCGGAGCGGGCCAGCCCGTCAAGCGTTTGGAAGACCAGCGGCTGCTGACCGGGAAGGGACAGTTCATCGACGACAAGCCAGAGGAGGGTGCGCTATGGCTGTATGTGCTGCGCTCGCCGCATGCCCACGCCAGGATCGTCTCGATCGACAGCAGCGCCGCAGCGTCGATGCCGGGCGTTGCCGCGATCTACACCGGCGCCGACCTCGTCAAGGACGATGTCGGCAGCATCCCGACCTTAAGCATCTTCAAGCGCCCCGACGGCAAGCCGATGACGGTGCCGCCGCGCCGGCTGCTCGCCCACGAGGTCGTGCGCTACGCC
Organism: Bradyrhizobium sp. 62B; assembly: GCF_030272265.2. Taxonomy (NCBI): domain Bacteria; kingdom Pseudomonadati; phylum Pseudomonadota; class Alphaproteobacteria; order Hyphomicrobiales; family Nitrobacteraceae; genus Bradyrhizobium; species Bradyrhizobium sp. 62B. The sequence goes on from NZ_CP092841.2 coordinate 1,382,988, forward strand.
GGTGAGGCTGTCGCCGCGGTGGTGGCGTCCTCGCGCGCCGAAGCGCAGACCGCTGCCGAAGCGATCGTCGTCGAATACGACGTGCAGCCCGCGGTGGTCGATCCGGTCGAGGCCGTCAAGCCCGGCGCGCCCGTGGTGTGGCCTGAGGCGCCCGATAACATCGTCGGCGCGATGTCCTACGGCGATGCCGCCAAGGTCGACGAGGCCTTCGCCAAGGCCGCGCACACGGTCGAGCTCGATCTCGTCAGCCAGCGCCTGGTGCCGTCCGCGATGGAGCCGCGCTCGACCATTGCCGAGATCGACAAGAAGAGCGGCCGTCTCCTGCTGCACGTGCAGTCGCAGACGCCGGCCTCGACCCGCGACGTGCTGGCGGAGGCCGTGCTCAAGCGCCCCAAGGACAGCGTGCGCGTGCTGGTCGGCGACATCGGCGGCGGCTTCGGCCAGAAGACCAATCTCTATCCCGAGGACGGCATCGTCGCCTATGCCGCGACCAAGCTGAACAAGAAGATCCGCTGGCGCGGCGATCGCACCGACGAATTCGTCGGCGGCACCCATGGCCGCGATCTGACCTCGACCGCCTCCTTCGCGCTCGACGAAAAGGGCAAGGTGCTGGCCTATCGCGTCAAATCGATCGGCTGCACCGGCGCCTATTCCTCGGGCGCGGCCAACATCATCCCGCTGGTGCTTGGGCCGTTCGTCCAGACCGGCGTCTATGATTTGCCGCTGGTGCATTTCGAGGTGCAGTCGGTGATGACCCACACCGCGCCGGTCGGGGCCTATCGCGGTGCGGGCCGCCCGGAGGCCGTCTTCATCGTCGAGCGCCTGTTCGACGCCGCCGCGCGAAAGATCGGCATGGATCCGCGTGCGATCCGCAAAGCGAACTACATCAAGCCGGCGCAGCTGCCCTACACCAACGCGGCCGGCCAGGTCTACGATTCCGGCGCCTTCGCGCACATGCTCGACCGCGCCGTGAAGCTGGCGGACTGGGACGGCTTTGCCGCGCGCAAGAAGGCGGCGAAGAAGAAGGGCCTGCTCTACGGGCGCGGGCTCACCTCCTATATCGAATGGACCGGCGGCCGCGCCCACACCGAGAAGGTCAGCCTGCACGCGACCTCTCAGGGGCGCGTCGTGCTGCATTCCGGCACCATGGCGATGGGGCAGGGGCTGCAGACCACCTACACCCAGATGATCTCCGACACGCTCGGCATCGCCATGGACAAGATTGACGTCGTGCAAGGCGACACGGATCTCGCCATGGGGTTCGGCAGCGTCGGCTCGCGCTCGCTGTTCGTCGGCGGCACGGCGGTCGCGGTGTCCTCCAACGATCTGATCCAGAAGGCGCGCGAGAAGGCTGCCAACGTGCTGGAGACTTCGATCGAGGACATCGAGTATCAGGGCGGCATGCTCACCGTGGTCGGCACCGACCGCCGCATCAGCCTGTTCGATCTCGCCGAGAAGGAGAGCGGCGCCAAGCTCAGCGTCGATTCCGAGGGCGAGGTCGATGGCCCGAGCTGGCCGAACGGCACGCATATCTGCGAGGTCGAGATCGACCCGGAGACCGGCGTCTCCAAGGTCGTGCGCTACACCACGGTCGACGACGTCGGCGTCGCCGTGAACCCGATGCTGGTGACGGGGCAGATCCATGGCGGCGTCGCGCAGGGCATCGGCCAGGCGCTGTACGAAGGCGTGTCCTACGATGCCGACGGCCAACTGCTGACCGCGAGCTACCAGGACTACTGCATCCCGCGCGCCGACGACGTGCCGCCGATCGTGGTGACGCTGGACGATACCGCGCCCTGCCGCACCAATCCGCTCGGCGCCAAGGGCTGCGGCGAATCCGGCGCCATCGGTGGCCCGCCTTGCGTCACCAACGGCGTAATGGACGCGCTCGCCGAGCTCGGCATCACCCAGCTGAACACGCCGCTGACGCCGCAGAAGGTGTGGCAGGCGATCAGGGACGCGAAGGCGGCGGGGTAGCGCGTTGCTCCGCGACCCGCTGCGTCACACTCAACTGTCGTCCCGGGGCGCGCGAAGCGCGAGCCCGGGACCCATAGCCACAGGGAGTGTTGTGGCGCGAAGCTGATAACTCCGAGTCCTCGTAGCCACGTCCGCCCGTGGTTATGGGTCCCGGATCTGCGCTTCGCTTGTCCGGGACGACAGCGGAGGGTGCCGCGCTAATGCGGGCCAGGCAGCGGCCTCAAATCCCCAGCATCATCTTCGCAATGATGTCGCGCTGGATCTCCGAGGTGCCGCCGAAGATGGTGTAGGCGCGGCCGTTGAGATATTCGGGCACCACCGTCAGCATCTCCTCAGGAATCGCCGGCTCGTGGTTGAGCTTGTAGAGGGGACGCATCGGCTCGACCGCGAGCGCGTCGTGGCCGATCACGTCGACGCCGAGGCGCGTGACGGCTTGCCTGATCTCGCTGTTGCGCAGCTTCAGGATCGACGACACAGCGCCGGGATTTTGCCCGGTCTGCAACGCCGAGAGCACGCGCAGCTCGGTCATTTCCAGCGCGTCGATGTCGATTTCGACCTCGGAGATGCGGCTGGCGATATCGGGACTGTCGATGGCGCGGCCGGTCAAATCGGATTCGGCAAGATCAGAGATCGCCTTCAACCCCTCGCGCAACTTCGCCGATGCGATGCCCGAGCCGCGCTCGAACTCGAGCAGGTATTTGCCGTAGGTCCAGCCCTTGCCCTCGTCGCCGACGCGGTTGGCCACGGGCACGCGGACGTCGTCGAAGAACACCTGGTTGACCTCGTGGTCGCCGCCGATGGTGAGAATGGGGCGCGTGGTGATGCCCGGTGTCTTCATGTCGATCAGGATGAAGCTGATGCCGTCCTGCTGACGCTCGCCATCGCTGGTGCGCACCAGCGCGAACATGCGGTTGGCGTGGTGGGCATGCGTGGTCCAGATCTTGGTGCCGTTGATGATGTAGTCGTCGCCGTCGCGCACCGCGCGAGTCTTCAGCGAGGAGAGGTCGGAGCCGGAGCCCGGCTCGGAATAACCCTGGCACCAGTAGTCTTCGCCGGAGAGGATTCGTGGCAGGTAAAAGCTCTTCTGCTCCGGCGAGCCGAAGCCGATGATGACGGGCCCGACCATCTTCACGCCCATCACGTTGACATTGGGCACGCCCGCCCGCGCGCATTCGGTCTCGAAGATCCAGCGCTGCGCCGGGGTCCAGGCCGGCCCGCCGTATTCGACCGGCCAGCCCGGCGCGCCCCACCCGTTGGCGTGCAACGCGCGCTGCCAGGCCATGCCGATATCGGGGTCGGAGAACACCGACGGCGTCAGCGCGGTCGCGCGCTTCATCTCCTCGGTGAGATTCTTGGCGATGAAGCCGCGCACTTCGCTCTGGAAGGCGCGCTCGTCGGCATTGAAGGTGAGGTCCATGAGGCGCTCCCAGTGTCAGGTTTTACGGCCAAGCTCGGCGTGGCGCGCATAGTGGTGCGCGCTGCCGCCGAACAGCGTGTCGAAGGCGACGAGACGCTTGAAATAGGCGCCGACCTCGAGCTCTTCGGTGACGCCCATGCCACCGTGAAGCTGGATCGATTGCTCGCCGACGAAGCGCGCGCATTTGCCGATCTTCGCCTTCGCGCCGGAAGCCGCGCGGGCGCGCTCGGTCGGCGCAGCATCCACCTTTAGCGCGGCCCGCAACGCCATCGAGCGCGCCTCGTCGACCTGCATGGCCATGTCGGCGAGGCGGTGGCGGATGACCTGGTTGGCCGAGAGCGGCCGGCCGAACTGCTTTCGGATCTTGGTATAATCGAGCGTGGTCTCGAGCAGCGTCTGCATGATGCCGACGGCTTCCGCGCCCAGCGCGGCCATGGCGCGATCGACCGCCCATTCGATCGCCGGCAGCGCGTCGTGGCCGTCGCCGAGCAGCGCGTCTTCCGGCAGGTGCACGTCCGACAATTCGATGTTGCAAGCCCGTCCGCCGCCGAGGCGCGCGTAGTCGGAGATCGCAAGGTCCGGCGCCGTCGCCGGCAGCACGAACAGGCCGATCCGCCCCGAAGGACCGTGATGGTCGTGGACGAGCGCCGAGACGATGATCTCGTCGGCGGCATGGCCGTCGAGCACCGCGATCTTGCTGCCAGACAGGCGCCAGCCTTGCGCGGTCTTGGTCGCCGATGTCGCGACCTTGGCGAGATCGAACCGTGCGGCGCGCTCGGAATGCGCGAACGCAAGCTTCAGCGATCCGTCGGCGACCTTGGGCAGGCTCGCCTGCTTCTGCTCGGCCGTACCGCATCTTTCGAGCAGCCCGGCTCCCAGCACCACCGTCGCGACATAGGGCTCCGACACCAGCCCGCGGCCGAACGCTTCCATCAGGATGCCGATCTCAACCGCGCCGCCGCCGAGCCCGTCAAACTCCTCGGTGATCGGCAGCGCCAGCCAGCCGAGCTCGGCGAACTGCTTCCACACCGCAGGGCTGAAGCCGAGCGGATCGCTCGCCATCTTGCGGCGGTGATCGGCATGGTAGCTGCCGGCTATGAAGCGCTCCGCGCTGTCGCGCAGCAGCTTCTGCTCGTCACTGAGATTGAGGTCCATGTTCTTACTCCGCCGCCGGCGGCTTGCGCACGGAGGGATGCAGGCCGGAAGGATCGACGATCATGCCGAACTCCTGAAGATTATGTGCGTGACAGAGCTGATGCAGCGCAAAGGCCTGGTCGATCGCGGCCGGTTGGCCCATCACGTCGACCGAGCGATTCACTGCCTCCTTGGTCATCTTCAGCGCGAAGGATGGCTTTGCCGCGATCCGGCGCGCCAGGTCCAGCACGCGTGCCGACAGCTCCGCGCGCGGCACGACCTGGTTGACCATGCCGAGCTGTTGCGCCTCCTGCGCGCTCCAGCTGTCGGCGGTGAACAGGAACTCCTTGGCCTTGCGCGGGCCGAGCTCCCAGGGATGCACGAACCATTCGACGCCGCAGACGCCCATGGTGACGACAGGGTCGCAGAACTGCGCGTCGTCGCTGGCGACGATGAGGTCGCAGGCCCATGCCAGCATCAGCCCGCCGGCGATACACTTGCCGTGGACCTCGGCGACGGTGGGCTTGGCGAGGTTACGCCAGCGCCGCGTGATCTGGAGATAAATTTCCTGCTCGCGCGCGAAGCGGCCATGGGCATTCGGCTCGGCAAAGCCGCCCCAATTTCCGATCGGCGGGAAATCGACCCCGGCGGTGTTCTTGCCCCCGGGACGCAGATCGTGGCCGGAGGAGAAGTGCGGACCGCTGCCGGCGAGAATGATCACCTTGACCGCATCATCCTGCACCGCCGCGTCGAAGGCGGCGTTGAGGTCGTAGGTCATTTGCAGGTTCTGCGCATTGCGCGCCTCGGGCCGGTTCATCACGACCCTTGTGATAGCGGGCTCGGGCCGCTCCACGAGGATGGTCTCGAACGAGGTCATAGCGCTTCCCCCAGTTCTGTCTTAATTGTTTCGTCAAGTTGACTATGTCGGTCAGGGATAGGCAAGAGGCTTGCGTCAGTCGGCTGCTTTTCGCGCCTTGGGAGGGATGCAAGATGTCTGGCGCCTTGCGGGTCGCATCTGGTAGTTTGCGCCGGATTCCACCGGGAGAAATTTGATGCGCAAGATCCTGACCGTGCTGGCGGCGCTGGCCTCGCTGAGCCTCACCAATTGCGGCTACAACGCGATCCAGAGCGAGGACGAGCAGATCAAGGCCAACTGGTCCGAGGTCGTGAACCAGTATCAGCGCCGCGCCGACCTCGTGCCCAACCTCGTCAATTCGGTGAAGGGCTTCGCGCAACAGGAAAAGGACGTGCTGCTCGGCGTCACCAATGCGCGCGCCAAGGTCGGCAGCATCCAGGCAACGCCCGAGGTGCTTAACGACCCCGCCGCCTTCCAGAAGTTCCAGGCTGCCCAGGGCGAGCTCTCCAGTGCGCTGTCGCGGCTGCTGGTCGTCACCGAGAACTATCCGCAGCTCAAGTCCGACGCGCTGTTCAAGGATTTGATGTCGCAGCTCGAGGGCACCGAGAACCGCATCACCGTCGCACGCAACCGTTACATCAAGGCGGTGCAGGACTATAACGTCACCATCCGCTCGTTCCCGAGCAACCTCACCGCGATGATGTTCGGCTACAAGGAGAAGCCGAATTTTTCGGTGACGAACGAGAAGGAGATCTCGACCGCGCCGAAGGTGGATTTCAATCCGGCGCCGGCGCCGTCGAAGTAAGCGCGCCGCTTCACGAATGCGCCAGGCCTCACCCACCGCTGTCATTCCCCGCGAAGGCGGGGAATCCAGTACGCCGCGGCTTCTCTGTATCCCGCTGGCGTCTCTGGAATACGGGATCGCCCGGTCAAGCCGGGCGATGACAGCGAGATTGTGGCGGGCGTATTCGGTGCTCGCCTCGTGCGTCCTCACTCTCGCACTCCTCCTCGCCCTCGCGTTCCCCGTCTTCGCCGACGTCGCCGTTCCCCAGCTCACCGGCCGCGTCGTCGACCAGACCGGCACGCTCTCCGGCGGCGACATCGCCTTGCTGTCGCAAAAGCTGCGCGACTTCGAGACGCGCAAGGGCAGCCAGATCTCGGTCCTGATCGTGCCGACGACGCAGCCGGAGACGATCGAGCAGTTCTCGATCCGCGTCGCGGAGGCCTGGAAGATCGGACGCAAGAAGATCGACGACGGCGCCATCCTCGTCGTCGCCAAGAACGACCGGCATTTGCGCATCGAGGTCGGCTACGGCCTGGAAGGTGCGCTCACCGACGTCACCTCGCGGCGGATCATCGACGAGATCATCACGCCGAAATTCAGGAACGGCGATTTCGCCGGCGGCATCTCGGATGGCGTCGAGCGGATGATCCGGGTGATCGACGGTGAACCCTTGCCGGTTCCCTCGCCGACCGTGAACTTCGGCAACCTCGACGATCTCGCACCGCTCGCTATCGTCACGCTGTTCGTCTCGGTAGGCATCGGGGGCGCTTTCCGCGCCATGCTGGGACGGCTGCTCGGATCGCTGGTGACCGGGGGCATCATTGCGACGCTGACCTGGTTCATTCTCGGATCTTTCGGTCTGGCCCTCGCGCTGGGCGGTCTCGGCTTCATCATCGGCTTCATCGCCGATCTGTTTTCGGCGATCACGCCGGGCACGGGCCGCTCGCGCGGCGGCGCCTGGTCGAGCGGCAGCTCGGGAGGCGGCTGGAGCAGCGGTTCGTCGAGCAGCAGTGACAGCGGCAGCTTCAGCGGTGGCGGAGGCAGTTTTGGCGGCGGCGGCGCCTCGGGGAGCTGGTAGCGGTCATGAGCATCAAACGCATCGCCAGGCATCTCGTGCAGCATCATTGGCGGGCCAAACAGATCTTTCCGCCAGCCGTGCTCGCCCGCATCGAGCAGGCGATCGAGCTTGGCGAAGCCACCCATTCCGGCCAGGTTCGCTTCGTCGTCGAAGGCGCGCTCGACGGCCGCCCCCTGTTCCGCAACCAGCCGGCGCGCGCGCGTGCGCTCGATGTGTTCTCGCATTTGCGCATCTGGGACACCACGCACAATAATGGCGTCCTGATCTATCTCCTGCTCGCCGACCGCGATGTCGAGATCGTCGCCGATCGCGGCATCGACGCGAAGGTCGGCGCTGCGGGCTGGGAAAGCATCTGCCGCGCCATGGAGGCCGAGTTCGCTGCCGGCCAGTTCGAGCGCGGCGTCATCACCGGCATCGAAGCGGTGTCGCGCGAGTTGGCCAAGCACTTTCCGCCGAGCACGTCGCATCCGAACGAGCTGCCGGACGCGCCGGTCGTGATGTGACGGAGTGTGATGTGTGAAGGCGCCTGGCTCGCATTCCGCCGCCGTTCATCTTGCCCGATTACAAATTGTTTCACGCCCGCCACACCGGTTCCATCTTCCCGGCTCAATTCAGCCCCGGATGACTCCCTAAAATTTCGGTAAGCGGGTCCCAAGGTAAGGATTTCGCAAGCAATGAAAGTTACCAAAAGGTCAATCCAGAGCGGAGTATTTGAACTGTGAGCGAACCAATGGCTGAGCAGGCTGCCCAGGACAAGAGCGTCGTCGAAGCCGAGACGACCGCGCCGCAGGCTGTCGAGGCTGCCGGGATCGACGCCCCCTCGATCGCGCCCGACCACGAGGCGCCGCCAAAGCCCGACCCGGTGAAGGTCGAGCCGCCGAAGATCGAAGCCAGGGTTGAGCCCAAGGTTGAAACCCAGCCCGAGCCGAAGCCCGGCAAGCTCATCGTCATGGCGCCCTCGGAGCGCAACTGGGACCGCGAGAATTTCGCCCCGCATGTGAAGGCGGACGAGCCGCGCGAAGCCGCTGGCAAGCGGCGTCTGTCGGCGATGGCCGCGGTGGTGGCGATCGCCGCCAGCGTCGGCGCCATCAGCGGCGCGCTCGCAACCGCCGGCATGATGCATTTCGCAAGCCCGGCGCAGGCGCCGGTCCAGGTCGCCGACACCAGCGCGCTCGATGCGTCGGTCGCGCGGATCGACGCCGATCTCGTCGCGCTCAAGGCCAATGTCGAGCACAGCGCCAAGACGGGCGTCAGCCAGTTCAACCGGGCCAATGACCGCCTCGACAAGCTCGAAAAGGCGCAAGGCGAGCCGCTCGCCAAGATCGCCAAGCTGTCGGAGGCCGTCGACAAGCTCCGCGCCACGCCGCCCGCCGCTCCCGCGCAGGCCGCTGCTGCGCCCGCGAAGGAAACCACCGGCTCGATCGCGCCGACCCAGGTTGCGACCGCTGCCGCCGCACCGGCCCCGGTGGCTGCCGCGCCCAAGACCGAGGTCGGCCGTCTGCCGACGGTCGAAGGCTGGCGGCTGCGCAACGCCGCCAATGGCGGTGCGCTGATCGAGGGCCGCGACGGGCTCTACGAGGTCTATCCCGGCGATCCCATCCCCGGCGTCGGTCGCGTCGATGCGATCCGTCGCCAGGACGGCCGCTGGGTCGTCGTCACCAGCAAGGGGCTGATCGTCTCGCGCTGAGCGTTCGATATCCGACTTTAGAAGAGGCGCTTCACCACGATGTGAGGCGCCTTTTTGCTTGAATAGGCATGCCGGCGCGGTGTTACCTAAGGCATGAGCCGCGCGTTGCGAATTCTCGTTGCTGCCGCCGTGTTGTTCGGCGGTGCTCCTTCGCTTCGGGCCGCGGAGACGACGCAGCTGATGCGCGGCACGGCGATCACCGATTCCGATCTGCTGCGCCGGCTCGATGAGAGCGACGTTCTCACGATCTCGCGCCTGGTGGCGCCGGAGCGCAAGGCGGATCGTCCGCTGACGACGGACCTGTTGTTTTCGGAGCTGCCACAGCTCAAGGACATTCCGCCGGCGATCGCCGCGGAGTTCGAACGTTATGTCGCCAGGCAGAAGGCGGCCTGGCCGACCGAGACCATCGGCGTCGGCGAAGGCTTTGACGTGCAGCTGTTTGATCGAGCCAATCTGAATTCCTCCGACACGCGTTTCGTGCTGGCCGGCATCGTCAACCGCATGGACCGCGCCTATGCCGCCGAAGAATCCTGCGGCGAGATCCGGTTGATCTATCGTCTCGCGCGTTTCGACAGCAAGCCGGACGGCGGCAAGACCGCAACGCGGCTGCCGATGACGCTCAACCTGGTGATGATGGCGCGCGATCCGCGCCAGAGGGATGCGAACGGCAAGCCGATCAGCTGCGCCGAGATCGCGCGGCGCTGGCTCGACAACGGCAAATGGCAGGAGCTGATCGGCGGCCAGGACGATGCCACGCTCGATCGCATCGAGACCAATATCCAGATATCCGTCGCGCCGAAATCGCCGCTGCACGATTTCCGCTCCGACTATCTGCTCAAGGTGTTCAAATACGACGCCGCGACGAAGACGTTCGCGGAAGGAACGTTGGAAAATCAGATCGACCGCGATCGCATCCTCGCCAGCGAAGCGCTGCGGCGCGATTTTAGGGATTGGCTGCTCGCACCCGAGAATCTGCGCGAATTCGATCGCGGCACGGTGCTGATCCCGGAAAGATTCCTGGCCAGGGCCGCGGTGGTGCCGACGCCCGCCGGCCTCGATGCCTCCGCGCTGCAGCCGGAGTACGGCATGATGCAGGGAGAGGGAAAAGGCGAGGGCAGCAACGATTCCGTCTTCGCCGACAACGACGTGATCGGCGCGTTGAAGCAGGCCGCCGCGCGCGGGGACCCCCAGAACATCCGTTCGGTCGCAGGCTTCCAGCGCCGTCTCAACGACGTCACCTGCTCAGGCTGCCACCAGACCCGCGGCATCGGCGGCTTCCATTTCCCTGGTGTCGACGGGCTGGCGGACAAGCCGTCCAATTCGACCATCGTGCCGGCCTCGCCGCATTTCCTGGGCGATCAGCTCCGCCGCCGCGACATCCTGGCCGCCTTCGCCACGGGCAAACGCCCTGATTTCTCACGCGGATTTGCCAGCCGGCCGCAGACCCGCGGCAGCAGCGAGCTCGCCGGAAGCGAGTATCAGGATGGCTGGGGCGCGCATTGTTCCTTGGCCGATGCGGGATCGGGAACGCGAGATGCGAGTTTTACGTCATGGACCTGTGCTAACGGTCTCACCTGTCAAGCCGCCGCGGCCTCGCGCCGCATCGGCATGTGCTTCATCAAGACGCGTTAGACCTACCAACATTTGGATGATCCATGACGGACACGGGCAACGCCAACAAAGCGCGCAATCGCGAGATCGCGCAGAATGAGGAAGCCAAGCAGGTCACCGGCAGCGCCCGCGTCAGCATCTGGGCGATCGCGATGGCCGTCATCGTCGGCGGTGTCCTGTTCACGCTGGGCTGGCTGTCGCTCCGGTAGCTTTCACTTCGCGTAATTCGTCATCCGCTTGCCCGGCAGCAACTCGTACGCCGGCTTCCAGCCGGGCAGCGCGGCCATGCGGCCGAGCCAAGCGTGGATGGCGGGATGGCTCGTGGCGAAGTCAAAGCCGTGCTCGTCGCTCGGATAGTGCAGATAGGCCATCATCGAGATATCGGCGACCGTCGGCTTTGCGCCGATCGCGAAGGCGTTGTGCTGCAGATGCCCGTCGAGAATGCCGAGGAAGTCCTCGAGCCGGCGGCGGAAGTGCTTCAGCACCTGCGGGTCGCTGTTCTCGGTGAAGGCCCGCATGAAGCGGTAGGTTGCCATGTAGCCGGTGAGCTTGTGGTTGTCCCAGAACAGCCAGCGCAGCAGCTCGAACTTCTCTTCCTCGGTTTCGGCGCCGAAGCGGCCATGTTGCTCGGCGAGCTTGAGCAGCAGCGGTGCGGTCTGCGTCATCTTCACGCCGTCGATCTCGAGCACGGGAATCTCGCCCATCTCGTTGACCGCCTTGCGCCACTCCGCCGTGCGCGTGACGCCGCCGGCAAAATCGGTCCACACCGGCTCGAACCTCTCGCCGCACAGCGTCAGCATCAGCGCCAGCTTGTAGCTGTTGCCGGATTCGGGGAAGTAGTGCAGGCGGTAGAGGGGCATGGAACTCGCAAGACGTATCGTTGCTGACAAGGTTTGCCGAAGCGACGGCGCTAGCCGACCGCCCCCGACCCCCTCAGCTTCCTGATCGCCGCCTCGTCGTATCCAGCCCCGCGCAAGATCTCGTCACTGTGCTCGCCCACGGCGGGCGGCTTGCGCGGCTGCACCTTCTTGGCGCCGTCGATCCAGATCGGGCTGTTGATGGTCAGCATGGTGTCATTCTCGAACGGCACCAGCACCTCGTTGTCGAGCATCTGCTTGTCGTTCGGGATGTCGTCGAGAATGGCGACGACGCCGAACACGAGGCCATTGCCGTCGAGGATCTTTCGCCATTCGGAAAGATCCCTGGTGGCAAACGTCTCGTCCAAAATCTTGATCAGCTCGACCGAACGCGCGTGGCGGTCGGCCTTGGTGGCGAAACGCGGGTCGTTGATCAGGTCCTCGCGCCCCAGGCACTTGGCCAGCGTCGGAAACTGCTTCTCCTCGCTCAGCAGCGACAGGATCAGCCAGCGGCCGTCTTTGCACTGGTAGTGGTTGGCAACCGCGTTGAGCGCGCGCTCGCGCGGGCGCCGCTCGCCGAACTTGGCGCCGCAGAGTTTTGCCTGGGCCAGCACGCTCGCGGCCCACACGCCGTTCGCCATCAGATTGGAGGCGACATGCGAGCCCTTGCCGGTCTTCTCGCGCTGATACAGCGCGGTGACGATGGCGCCATAGAACGCCATGGCGCAGGGATGATCGCCCATGCCCGCGACCGAGCGGGCCGGCGTGGTGTCGGTGTCGGCCCGGACCAAATCCATCAGGCCGGAGCGCGCCCAATAGGCGTTGCTGTCGAAGCCGGGCTTGTTGGCCTCCTCGCCCTTTTCGCCGTAGCCGGTGAAGGAGGCGTAGATCAGCCGGTCGTTGAGATGGGCGAGATGGTCATAGGCGATGCCGAGCTTGGCGCGCACCGGCGGCGGCATGTTGGTGATGAAGACGTCGGCTTCTGCCACCAGCTTGTAGAGCACCGCCTGCGCCTCGGGCTTGGCAAGGTCGAGCGCGATGCTCTTCTTGTTGCGGGCTTCCAGCAGCCAGGCGAAATTGTGCTCGCCGGTGGGATAGCCCGGCAGGTTCGGCAGGTTGCGATAGGGGTCGCCGGCGCCGGGCGGCTCGATCTTGATGACATCGGCGCCGAAATCCGACAGCACGGTCGCGGCCGCGGGCGCTGCGATGAAGCTCGCGCAGTCCAGAACCTTCAGGCCGGCAAAAATGCCCTTATCCATCGCAGCGTCGCTCCCTTGGCTTCGGTCGTTTCCCGCGCGCTGGAATTGCCGCGGGGCTGGTGTTGGGAGCATTAGACCGATGTTTTGCCGGGATGCAACGGCGCCTGGCGCAGGGCCTCACTCCTCCCCCGCAAGCAGCGCCGCGTTGCCGCCAGCGGCCGCCGTATTGATCGTCACCGTCTGCTCGGTCGCGAAGCGGGCGAGGTAGTGCGGGCCGCCGGCCTTGGGGCCGGTTCCGGACAGGCCGTTGCCGCCGAACGGCTGCACGCCGACCACGGCGCCGATCATGTTGCGGTTGACGTAGATGTTGCCGATCTCGGCGCGGTCGATGATGGCTTCGATCGTGTCGTCGATGCGGGAGTGAATGCCGAGGGTCAAGCCGTAGCCGGTGCGTTCGATGGCCTGCAACACCCGCTCGAGGTTCTCCGCACGATAGCGCACGACGTGCAGGATCGGACCGAAGATCTCCTCGGTGAGCTCGCCGGCCTCTCGGAGCTCGAAGATGTGCGGCGCGACGAAGCAGCCGTCCGGCGCGTGGCCTGCAAAGTGCAGCTTTGCCTCGCTCTTCATTCGCGCGATATGCGCATCGAGGCGCTGCTTGGCTTCCATGTCGATGACAGGGCCGACATGGGTCGCGATGTCGGAGGGATCGCCGATCTTCAATTCGCGCGCGGCGCCCGCGATCATCTCGATCATGCGGTCGGCGACTTCCTCCTGCACGAACAACAGCCGCAGCGCCGAGCAGCGCTGACCGGCGGAGCGGAAGGCGGAGGTCACGACGTCGTCGGCGACCTGCTCGGGCAGCGCAGTGGCATCCGCGATCATGGCGTTGATGCCGCCGGTCTCGGCGATCAGCGGCACGATCGGTCCATCCTTGGCGGCGAGGGTCCGGTTGATCAGGCGTGCGACCTCGGTCGAGCCGGTGAAGACGACGCCGGCGATGTCAGGGTGTGCCGTCAGCAGCGCACCGATCTTGCCGTCGCCCGTGACGAGGTGCAGCGCGCTCCTGGGAATGCCGGCTTCGTGCAGCAAGGCGACGGCTTCGCGCGCAATGCGCGGCGTCTGCTCGGCCGGCTTTGCCACCACGCTGTTGCCGGCCATCAGGGCGGCCGTGACCTGGCCGAGGAAGATCGCGAGCGGAAAATTCCACGGCGAGATCGCGACGAAGATTCCGCGACCGCGCATCGCGAGCGCATTGCTCTCGCCGGTCGGGCCGGGCATCGCGGTATTGTTTCCGAACAGCTCGCGGCCCTGCGCGGCATAATAGCGGCAGAAATCGGCCGCTTCGCGCAGCTCCGACAGCGCATCGTCGAGCGTTTTGCCGCCTTCTCGTTGCAAGAGCGCGATGAAATGGGCGCTGCGGCTCTCCATAAGATGCGCGGCCTGCTCCAGCGCCGCCGCGCGTGTGCCTGCGGGCGTCCGGCTCCACGCGGCAAAGCCGGCGCGTGCCGCGGCGACCGCTGCGTTGGCCTGATCCGGCGTGGCGTCGGTGATCGGCTTGAGGTCGGCCGGCTCGGCTCTGACACTTGCCAGCAATTGGTCGAGCGCTAAGCGTGCGCCGAATTCGACGCCGCGTGAATTGCGCCGCTCCGGCGCAAAGAGATCGCCGGGCAGCGGAATCTTGGGATGGGCCGCTGCTTGCGGCCGGACAATCGCATCCGCCGGACGCTGCAGCAGCGCCGTCACAGGCACGCGATAATCGGCGGCCTGCGCCACGAACGACGAGTTCGCCCCGTTCTCCAGCAGCCGCCGCACCAGATAAGCAAGCAGGTCGCGATGGCTGCCGACAGGCGCATAGGTGCGGCAGGCGATCTCAGGATGATCCTTGGCGACCTGCTCGTAGAGCGCTTCGCCCATGCCGTGCAGGCGCTGGAATTCGAAGCCGCCGCCGTCTTTCGCGAGCTCCAGCACGGTCGCAACGGTCAGCGCGTTGTGGGTGGCGAATTGCGGGAAGATGCGCGGCCGCAGCGCCAACAGCTTCGTCGCGCAGGCGACGTAGTTCAGGTCCGTCATCGCCTTGCGCGTGAATACGGGATAGCCAATGAGCCCGCGTTCCTGCGCGCGCTTGATCTCGGTGTCCCAATAGGCGCCCTTGACGAGGCGTACCATCAGCTTGCGGTCATGCGCGCGCGAGAGTGCATCGACATAGTCGATCACCGCGCTGGCGCGCTTCTGATAGGCCTGGATCGCGAGGCCAAACCCGTCCCACCCCTGAAGCGAGGGATCGGCGAGCGTCGCGGCGATCACGTCGAGCGACAGCTCCAGCCGGTCGGCCTCTTCGGCGTCGACGGTGAAGTTGAGGTCGTGGACCTTGGCGCGTTGCGCAAGGTCCAGCAGTAGCGGCACCAGCTCGGCCATCACGCGGTCGCGGCTGATCGCTTCGAAGCGCGGATGCAGCGCCGAGAGTTTGACGGAGATGCCGGGCCGGTCGGGCAGGGGGCGATCGCCGGCCGCCTTGCCGATGGTCTCGATCGCGCTGGCATAGGCGTCGAAATAGCGCTTCGCGTCCGCCGCCGTGCGCGCGCCTTCGCCGAGCATGTCGAAGGAATAGCGCGGCTTCTGGCCGGAGCGGGGCCGGCCCCGCTCCAGCGCCTGCTCGATGGTCTCGCCCAGCACGAAATGGTTGCCCATCAGCCGCATTGCCTGGCGCGTCGCGGTGCGCACCGCCGGCGCACCGAGCCGCTTGACGAGGCGACCGATGGTGCCGTCGGGCGTCTCGCCGGGCTGGATCACCCGCGCCGACAGGCCGAGCGCCCAGGCCGAGGCATTGACCAGAAACGCGGTGGACTTGGTCTCGTGATGGATGAAATCGCCCTCGCCGAGCTTGTCTTCGATGAACTGGTCGGCGGTGTGCGCATCGGGCACGCGCAGCAGCGCCTCGGCCAGCACCATCAAGGCGAGGCCCTCCTTGGTCGAGAGCGCGAACTCCCGCAGCATGTCCTCGACCCCACCGAGCCGGTCGTCGCGCTTGCGGACCGCCTCGATCAGCCGCGTCGCGGTGCGGTCGATCCGCGCCTCCTGCGGCGGACTGAGATGCGATGCCGGCAACAGCTTGGCTGCGATCTCGGCATCGTCTGGCGCGTAGGGGGCAGTGAAGGCAGGCGGGATGTTCGGCATGGCGTGTCCTGTGGCTCAAATCCAGGATAAGGCCCGCGTTACCGCAGTTCGATAGACAATCTAGCAAATTTGCCTTAGAAAATGAAGCTCAAGCATCTATTGGCCTCATAAAATATGGAACTCGATCGAATCGACCGGAAAATCCTCTCGATTTTGCAGGAGGATGGGCGGATCGCCAATGTCGAGCTCGCCGAGCGCATCGGGCTGTCGCCGACCTCGATCGGCGAGCGACTGAAGCGCCTGCAGCGCGAGGGTTTTGTCGAAGGCTATGGCGCGCGGCTCAACCCGCATCGCCTGGGCCTCGGCCTCCTCGTGTTCGTCGAAGTGCTGCTGGACAAGACCACGCCCGACAATTTCGAGCGGTTTGCGCGTGCGGTGAAGCTCGCGCCCGAGGTGTTGGAGTGTCACATGGTTGCCGGCGGCTTCGACTATCTTGTGAAGGCGCGGCTTGCCGACATGGCGGCGTATCGACGCTTTCTCGGCGAGACCCTGCTGTCGATGCCGGGCGTGCGCGAGACGCGGACCTATGCGGTGATGGAAGAGATCAAGCGCGACGCACCGTTGCCGGTGGGCTGACGACATGTCGTCGCGATTGTCATTGCTGCGGCGTTGAACAAGCGGTCTTCTCAGGAAAAATAGCTATCCTCGTGCAATCGCAACGCCTGTCGTCGAATGCACTGGCCGTCTTCTGAAATTTTCTTGGCCCGCTCCCGGAAGGTGCTCCGGGAGGCAGCAAAGGCTGGCGGGCTTATACTTTGAGGTTCTCTGCGGAAGTCTTGCCCCGGTTTGCGATCTCTTCGTATTCCACCGTCTGTCCCTCGTTCAGGGTCGACAGACCGGCTTTCTGCACTGCCGAGATATGCACGAACACATCCTTGCCACCCGACGCAGGCTGGATAAATCCATAACCCTTCGTCGGGTTGAACCACTTGACCGTACCTTTAGCCATCACGACTTCTCCGCGGGTCTTCCTCCGAGATCGCGAACCGCCAGTCCCCGCCAACCGGCCGGTTCGGTCCTACCAGGATACGCGGAATGTGGCGGGCTTGGTAGCTCAAACCACATCGGCATTTCGCCGAATTCCGCTCAACTTCGCGGCGCTTTTGCCGGTTTTGCCCGTTTCGCGGTCAATTGGCCGGAGGGCCGCGCGCCGTCGGTCAATACGTCGCGGCCAGGTAATCGACGATCTTGCCGACATCGGCATCGTCGATCGGCGCGCCATAGACCTTGATCATCTTGGTCACCTCGGCCTGCCAGAAGCCCTTCTTGTCCTTCATTGGCGGCTGCGTCTTGATGTAGTCCGCCGAGTGGCAGGCGCTGCAATTGCCTTTGACGACTTCGAGATCGGGGCCCGGCTTGAACGCCGCGACCTCGTCAGGGGTCTTGTAATTGACCGGCGCGGCCAGTGCCGAACCCACCCAAGCGGCGAGGCCGAGCGAGACGGCGAGGAGAACGGTGCGCTGCATGATCATTCTCCCTCAGGCCACGGTCACGCGGGTGGTTTCGACGACGTTGCGTAGATAACCCGCCGGGTTCCAGCGTGGCGTGTCCGGCTGCGTCTCGCCGCCATTGCCGGTGGCGCGCACCTTGAGCTCAACGCTGCCCGCCGCGAGCTTCACCGGCAGCTTCCATTCGCGGAAGGCGTATTTGCCGAGATCCTTGCCGAGCTTGGCGTTCACCCAGCTCTTGCCGCCGTCGGTGGAGACCTGGACCTCCTTGATGCCCTTGCCGCCGTCGAAGGCGATGCCGCGCAGGGTCACAGCGCCGGCCTTCAGCCTGGCGCCGTCGGGCACGCTGGTGATGAAGGAGCGGATGGTGAAGCGGTTGATCGGGATCGTCGCCTTCGGCGCGGTGCCCGGCTCGATCGAATGGTCGGGCGTATCGGGAATGCGATAGGCCGACTTCATCCAGAAGCCGTCATAGACGTTGTCGACGACGTTGATCTCGTTGAGATGCTTGACCCAGTAGGTGCCGTAATAGCCGGGCACGATCAGGCGCAGCGGAAAGCCGTTGAGGAACGGTAAGTCCTCGCCGTTCATGCCGTAGGCCAGCATCACCTCGCCGTCCCGGGCGTGATCGACGTCGAGCGCCTTGATGAAGTCGGGCGTCTTGTCGCTGACCGGGCCGTCCATGCCGTTGAACGTGACCTGCTTGGCGCCGCTCTGCACGCCGGCCATCTCCAGCACCGCCTTCAGCGGCACACCGCGCCAGCGCGCGCAGCCCATGGCGCCGTTGGCGAGCTGGCCGCCGGCGACGCGCGGCTCGAAGAAGCCGCGGCTGTTGCCGGAGCACTGCGCGACGGCGACGATCTCCGTCGCCTTCATCTTCCGGATGTCCTTCAGCGACAGCTTGAGCGGCTTGTCGACCTTGCCCTTGACCTCGAGCGCGAACTTGTCGGGATCGAGATTGTAGGGCAGGTCGGAGAGGTGATAGCGCACGAAGAACGCATTATTCGGCGTGATCGGGCCGTCGTTGAAGATCGCAAACGGCGTCTCGAGCTGCGGCGGCCGGCTGGTCAGGCCGATCATCGGCCGCTTCTGCGGATATTTCACCAGCGGTCGTTCGCCATTGGCAAAGGGCAACGTGACGGTGTCGAGGGCCAATGCCTTGGTGGAATTCAGTGTGGCCGCCATGGCGGCAAGCCCCGCTCTTTTGAGCAGGTCGCGTCGGTCGAACATTCTCGTCCCCTCCCGGAGCTTTTCTTCGGCCTGCGGTCATCACCGCGGACCCGCGCTCATCTGTCGCAACGATCCCGGCGAAGTCAATTCGTGCTTTCGCAGCAGGCCCATGCCGCTGCGTTGCAGCAGGCCGGTGTTACGCCCGTGCCGAGACAGAACGAAAGCGTAGCCGCGACGGCGGTGTGCTCCCTCGCCCCGCTTGCGGGGAGAGGCCAACATCACGCCGCGACGCGCTCGCTGCGGTCGACCAGCGCTGCCAGCTCCCGCGCATCCGCCACCACGCGCACCGCCATCGGCTCGTCGCGGCCGCGGATCGCGACCTCCTGGTGCGGCAACGCATCGTCGGCGAGGCCCGCCGTGCTTCGGATTTCGTCCGAGACGATCGCCTCGCAGGCCAGCGTCTTGGTCATGTCCTGCAGGCGGGCGGCGACGTTGACGGCATCGCCGAGCGCGGTGAAGACGATGTGATCGCGATAGCCGATGTCGCCGATGATGACCTCGCCGCCGTGAATGCCGATGCCGAAGCGGATCGGCTGGCGCAGATCATGGCTCAGGAGCTGGTTCAGCTCGTCGATATGGATGGCGATGCCAGAGGCCGCCTTCAGCGCCTGCCGGCAGGCGGTTTGCGGATCGGCCGTGAGCCCGAACAGCGCCAGCATGCCGTCGCCGACGAACTGGTTCGGCTGGCCGCCATTCTCGATCACGGCCTGCGACACCGCGCCGAGGAAGCGGTTGACGATGAACACGGTATCGAACGGCAACCGCTTTTCGGCAAGCTGCGTCGAGCCGCGCATGTCCACGAACAGGCTGACGAGATAGCGCTCCTGGCCGATGCTCGCCGGGGCCGAGGCGTGCGCGCTCGCCGACGACGTCTGCGGGGTGAAGAGCTGGAAGAAGGAGAGATCCGACGTCGGCCGCAATTGGCAGGCCAGCCGGATCGAGGGATCGTTGGTGCCGACGCGGGTCAGCACGAAGGCCTCGCGCTGCGACGGCTCGGGCAGGGTGGCATGATCGCCGATGACGCGGATGCGGCAGGTCGAGCAGCGGGCGCGGCCGCCGCAGACGCTGGCATGGGGCATATTGTGGCGCAGGCTTGCTTCCAGCACGGAAAGGCCCTTGGGGACCCGCACGGTCTTGCCGTTGCCGTAGGACAGCGCGATCATGCCGCCGCGCCGCTCGCGCCAGGCGCGCACGCCGCGCGCCGCCAGCGCCAGGCCCAGCAGCCCGAAATAGGTCATGGTGAAGGCGCCGGTGATGCGATCGAGCGTCGCGGCCTCGGCCGTGGTGCCGACCTGGCGGCGCGTGAGATTGTGCGTGCGCCATTCCCCGTCATCGGCTTCGTACGCGACGTTGCGGCCGCCCTGATAGATGCCGAGCAGCGACAGCGTCGGGATCAGCACGGCGGCGGCGAGCAGATAGGGCGCCGCGCGCGTGAAGAACGGCTTGAGGCGCAGCCAGAAGAAAATGCCGATGCAGCCGTGCACCCAGGCAACGAGCAGCAGGATCGTCATCTGCCAGAGCCGGCCGGGCGCGGCGACGAAGAACAGATACAGCTCCTGCGGATAGAGCTTCTGGTGATCGTACAGCGTGTAGCCGAGCCGCACCCCGACCACGTGCGCCATGACCAGCGCGGGGATGCTCAAGCCCAGCACGAGCTGCAGCGGCTCGACCGTCCGCCAGCGGAACTGGCGGCGCTGGTACAGCGCGTAGATGCCGAGGCCCATATGCGTGAGCGCGGCGGAGTAGAACACGATCGAAACGGGCAGGAATTGCCAGAAGGCGGTGTGGTAATAGACCCCGGCCTCCATGGCCTCGACCGAGATGTTGCCGAGCGCATGGTTGAGGAAATGGCTGATCACATAAGAGAACAGGATCAAGCCGCAGACGAGCCGCACCTGCCGCACGCTGGTCGCGCGGGAAAGCTCGGAAAATCGTGAAGATGCGGTGGCGGCCATGATTCGGTTGTATCAGTTCACCAAGGAGAACAGCCAGCGTAGCGCTAAATTCCCGGGGTGGACAGCTGGCCGGATCACATGCGCGCAAGGTTACGAAATCGTAGGGGTGAAGGCGCCCGCCACTCCCACCGCTGTGCTGCCCCCGCATTGACTCCCCATCCCAGGTTGGCGAAAAGCGCGGCCGTGACGATCGCTCCCGATATCTCCGTGAAGCCCGGCGGCTCCGACCGCCGTCTCATCCTGACGGCCGTGCTCGTCATCGCCGCGATGACGCTGCTGCGTGTCGTCTACGCCTCCGCGCTCGAGTTGCGCACCGACGAAGCCTATTACTGGACCTGGTCCAAGGAGGGCGCGCTCAGCTTCCTCGATCACCCCCCGGGCATTGCCTGGCTGATCCGCTTCGGCACCGCGATCTTCGGCGACACGCCGCTTGGGGTCCGCTTCGGCGGGATCGTCGCGATGCTGCTGACGCAGCTGCTGCTGGCCGACATCGTCCGCCGCCTTACCGACGATGTGCGCGCGATCGTGCTCGCGGTGCTGATGCCGGAGGCCGCGCTCTATTACGGCCTGCTGATGGCCAAGGTCGCGCCCGATGTCGCAATGATCCCCTTCGCGGTGGCGATGATGTGGTCGCTGGTACGGCTGGCGCAGAGCGGCGACGGACGCTGGTGGTTGGCGGCCGGCCTGTTCGCCGGCCTCTCGATGCTGTCGAAATTCACGGCGATCATGTTCGCGCCGGCGGTTGCCGCCTTTCTGCTGGTACCGGATTGGCGCTGGCGCTGGTTGCGCAGTCCGTATCCATATCTCGCCGTGCTGGTCGCAATCCTGGTGTTCTCGCCCGTGCTGGTCTGGAACGTGCAGCACGATTGGGCCTCGTTCCGTTTCCAGGGCGTGCGCGCCACCGCCAATTACGGAATCTCTCTGCGGACGATTGGCGACTACATCGGCCTGCAATTCGGCCTGGTCGGTTTCGTCATGCTGCCGGTGGTGCTGACCGGACTGGTGCTGACGGCGTGGCGAGGCGCTCGCACGCGCGAGCCGGCCGCGATCCTGCTGTCGACGGCGGTGCTGGTGCCATTCCTCTATTTCCTCTTCAAGTCGACCACGCTGCGGGTCGGCGATACCTGGCCGATGTTCATGTGGCCGGTCGGCTTCGCCGCTGCCGCCGGGAACCTCGCAATGATGTTGAAGGAGGATTGGTCGGCCCGCATGCTGAGATCGTCGCTGTTCTGGGCGAGGACGGCCGTCACCACCGGCATCGCCTTCGTCGTCATCGTGTTCCTTTATTATGTCGTTGCGCCCTGGAATTTGCTCGGCAAGATGGATCCGATTGGCGCTGAGGCCGGCTATGAGCAGGTCGCCGCGCGCGCGCAGGCGGCGCTCAACGAAACCGGCGCGACCTGGATCGCCACCACGGATTATCGCACCTATGCCATGATGCGCTGGCTGTTCAGGGGGCGCGTGCCCGTCGTCGAGATCAACGAGCGCGGCCGCTTCCAGGACTTTGCCGATCCCGGCATGGACAGGATCAGGGGGCACGCCGGCATCTATGTCGGCCGTGAGCCGGACAACCGGTCGTCGCTGTGGGAGAACATCCCGGCGAAACGCGAACAGCTCGGTAAGGTCGAACGGTGCTGGCGCGGCCTCGTGATGGACACCTACGCGATTGAAAAGCTTTCCGGCTGGACCCCGGACTTGTCACCACCAAAGGACTCGCCGCTGTTTCAGTGGAAGGTGCTGGCGGGCGAGTTTGAAGAGCGTTCGCTCGGATAGAGCGGCACACTCCGCTTTCCCTTCTCCCACAAGGGGAAAGGGGACAGCGAGCGCGTGGCGAGATGCTACTCCTCCCCATCCTTCTTCCGCAGCAGATCGCTCGCCAGATCCGACAGCTTTGGCGGCGGCAGCGCCGCAAACGGTAGCGGCCTCGTGACGTCGATCGCGGCCAGCCCCAGCCGCGCCGTCAGCAATCCATTCAGCACGCCTTCGCCGAGCCGCTGCGACAGCTTCGCCGCGATGCCATGGCCGAGCATCTGCTGCACCAGGCTGTCGCTCGCGGCCATGCCGCCGGTGATGGCGAGATGGGCGATGACGTGGCGCAGCAGGCGGATCATGCCGAGCGCGCCGGGACGGCCGCCGTAGAGATAGGCGAGCTGGCGGATCAGTCGCAGCGCGGCGACGAACACGAACAGCACGTCGATCGCCGCACGCGGGCTCACGGCGGTGACGATCGAAACTTTCTGCGCGGCAGACGACACCAGACGCCGCGCCTCTGCATCCAGCGGCGACATCAGCTCGCGCTCGGCGAGCCGGATCATGTCCGCGCCGTCGATGATCTCGCCGGTGTGGCTCTCAAGCGTGGCGCGGGCGCGCGCCAGCTGCGGGTTCTGGTGCGCGATCTTGAGCAGATCCTGCACGATGACGCGGCTCTCCTTGCGGTCGTCGTTGGCAAGCACGGCCGCTGCGCGCGCATGCAGCTTCTCGATCGTTGCAAGGCGCGCGAGCCCGAACGCCTCGCGCCCGATCACGACGGCCAGCGCCAGCGCGGTGACGGAGGCGAAGGCGAGGCCGACGAAGCCAAGCGTCTCGCTGCGGGCGAACAGATCCTCGACCAGATGGACTACGCCCAGTCCGGTGCCGAGCAGCGTCAGACCGGCAAGTCCAGACCAGAACAGCGTGCCCCAGGGAAAGCCACGCCGCGCCGGCAGCGCGGCCGCGATCGGCACGGGCAGCGCCTGCGGATCGTGCTCCGGCGTGATCTGGATGGTGGCGCGGCCGAGCCGGCTGGTCTCGTCGGCTTCGGTGACGACGACGCCGGGATCGTCGAGCCGGAACGTCGCCGGCCGCCGCGGCGGGGATCGGTCGTTCATGCGAGCTTGTCTCCGATCAGGAACTGCAAGGCGCGGTCGAGGCGGATGTGTGGCAGCGCGGGCTCGCTATGTCCCTCGGGCTCGAGCCTTGGCGGACGGAAGCGCAGGAAGCGGAAATCGCTCTTGCCGGCAGTCTCGGTGGAGAGGCCGCGGAACGCATCACGGCCGTTGAACAGCGGTTCGGGATCCAGAGGCAAGTCGCCTGGAAAGGTCGCCACTTCCGTATTGCCGTCGAAGAACTCGCCGCCGGCACTTTCACCCGCGGCCGGCGTTCCCAGGATCGACGGTAGTTTGTCGCGGCCGCGCGCGACCTGCGCCTCTCGCGTGGCGCGCACGGCGGCCAGCGCCACCACGTCGATGGAAGCGCCGGTCGTCTCCGCGCGCGCGACGGCGCCCGAGACGGCGCGGCGCAGCACCGCCTCCAGCCGGTCGTGGCTGGAATGATGCAGATGGTCCGCCTTGGTCGCCGCGAACAGGATGCGGTCGATGCGCGGCCGGAACAGGCTGGAGAGGATCGTGCTGCGGCCGATGTTGAAGCAATCGAGAATGCCGGCGAGCGCGGCTTCGAGATCATGCAGCGCCTCGGGACCGGAGTTGAACGCGGACAGCGCGTCTGCCAGCACGATCTGGCGATCGAGCCGGGCAAAATGATCGCGGAAGAACGGCCGCACCACGACGTCCTTGTAGGCCTCGAAGCGGCGCACCATCATCGCCCACAGCGATCCCTCGCCAGCCTGCCTGCCGATGGGCACGTCGAGCGGTGCAAAGGTCAGCGCCGGGGAGCCTGCGAGATTGCCGGGCATCAGGAAGCGGCCGGGCGGCAACAGGCTCATCGCGAAGCGCTCGTCGCGGCAGGCGCGCAGATAATCGGTGAACAGCTTCGCCGCGGTGAGCGTCGCCTGCTCGTCCTCGCGCGCGTCGGGCTTGAGCGTTGCGAGATGCGCGTGCCATTCGCCCGCAAGATGCGCGCGCGGCGCCTCGCGCGACAGCGCAAGACTTTCCGCCGACCATTGCTCGAAACTCTTCTGCAGCAGCGGCAGGTCGAGTAGCCATTCGCCGGGATAGTCGACGATGTCGAGCGTCAGCGTGCGGTCGGCGCCGTTCGGGCGCTGATAGTCGATGACGAGGCGGAGCTCGCTGATGTCGACGGTCGAGTTCGGCCAGCGCCGTTCCTCGACCAGTGCGCGCAGATGGCTCTCATAGGCAAAGCGCGGCACGGCATCGTCGGGCTGCGGCGCCAGATGCGCTCGCGCGATCCGGCCCGAGGCATAGGCCTCGAACACCGGAAACCGGCCGCCGCGTGTGAGGCCGTGGATCAGCGCAGTGATGAACACGGTCTTGCCGGCGCGCGACAGGCCGGTCACCCCGAGCCGCACCGTCGGGTTGAAGAAGTGCTCGCCATAGTCGATTAGCGCCTGCGCGGACAAGCGCGCTTCTTCGACCATATCCTGGAAACTGAATGCCATGTGAACGTTGAAGGACCGTGGGCGGGCGGAAATGTGTGAGACCGATCACAAAAGTGGCAATTGCGTGAGGAAAATCAAGCTCCATACTTCCACCGTCTTTATCGGAAAATCAGCCGTTTGAACGACGCGCCGGTCCCGAAACACCCATAGAAGAGGGCATTACCTCATTTTGCGGATTGCCATGACCGTCTTCCAACTGAAACAGCTTGCGTCCAATTCTGTCCACGCCGCGGCCGACGTGATCGGCTGGCACTACGACCGCGCCGAGCTCATTGCCGACGGCATCATTCATGCGATCGGCGTGCTCTCCGGCCTCATTGCCGCGACGGTGCTGGTGGTGCTGACGGCGATCTACGCCGATGCGACCGACATCGTCGGTGTCTCGATCTACGTCGCCGGCCTGCTCTCGATGCTGGTGCTGTCGGCGACCTATAATCTCTGGCCGGTGTCGCCGGCCAAATGGCTGCTGCGGCGGTTCGATCATTCCGCGATCTATTTGTTGATCGCGGCGACCTACACGCCGTTCATCCTGGAGGTGAAGGACAGCGGGTTCGCGCTGGTGCTGCTCGCCGGCGTCTGGTGCGTCGCCATCACAGGCATCGTGCTGAAGCTGTTCT
The DNA here is from genome assembly GCF_030272265.2 of Bradyrhizobium sp. 62B. Lineage (NCBI taxonomy): Bacteria > Pseudomonadati > Pseudomonadota > Alphaproteobacteria > Hyphomicrobiales > Nitrobacteraceae > Bradyrhizobium > Bradyrhizobium sp. 62B. The sequence continues at coordinate 1,408,348 of NZ_CP092841.2, forward strand.
ATCCCGGCCGGTTCGACCGCGTCTCGGTCGGCATTTACCTTGCAATGGGTTGGAGCGGCGTGATGCTCTACGACGCCGTGGTCCAGGCGTTGCCCGCGGTGGTGCTGGGCCTCATCCTGGCTGGCGGGCTGCTCTACAGTTTTGGCGTGATCTTCCACGCCTGGCGGCGGCTGCGCTTCCAAAATGCGATCTGGCACGGCTTTGTCTTGGCCGGCGCGGCGTGCCATTATACCGCGGTGCTCGACCTCGTGTTGAGCTGAGCAGGCTCCGCGCCGCGGAATAAGCGGCCGCGGTCTCAAGCGGTATAAGACGAGAGGAGACGTCGCATGCAGGTGACCGGCAAGGTCGTGGTCGTCACGGGCGGCGCAAACGGCATCGGCAAGGCGCTGTGCGAGGCGTTTTACAATGCGGGCGCGGCCAAGGTCGTCGTCGCGGACATGGACGCCGCCAATGCGCGGGCGGTCGCAGCCATGGTGGATGGCGCGGCCTTCAAATGCGATGTCGCGCAGGAAAAGGACATTGCGCACGTCATCGAGGAGACCGAGCGGCAGTTCGGGCCCATTGATCTGTTTTGTTCGAACGCCGGCATCGGCGGCGGCTTCGATCCGATGTCGGTCAATGCCGGCGGCGCCTCCGACGAGCCGTGGCAGCGCAGCTGGGCGATCCACGTCATGGCCCACGTCTACGCGGCGCGCCATCTGATCCCGCGCATGAAGGCGCGCGGCGGCGGCTATTTCCTCAACACCATCTCGGCCGCGGGCCTGTTGTCGCAGGTCGGCAGCCCCGCTTATTCGACGACCAAGCACGCCGCGGTCGGCTTTGCCGAGAATCTCGCGATCTCGCACAAGGCTGACAACATCAAGGTCTCGATCCTCTGCCCGCAGGGCGTCGACACCAACATGCTGCGCTCGATCCCGAAGGGCCCGCAATCCGGCGACGGCGATCTCACCCCCGAGCAGGTCGCCAGGGACGTGCTCGCCGGCCTCGAGCAGGAGACCTTCCTGATCCTGCCGCACCCCCAGGTGCTCGGCTACATGCGCAAGAAGACCGAGAATTACGATCGCTGGATCGGCGGCATGGCCAAGATCCAGGCCCGGATGCGGGAAGAGTTCGGGAAGTAGCATAGGGGAGTTGCCGGCACGCTGTCGCCCCCTTAACAGGTGTCGTCCCCGCGAACGCGGGGACCCATAACCCCAGGGAGAAGTTGGGCGAAGACTGGTAGTGTGACTTCCCGCGGTACACACACCTCCGCTTATCGATAGATCACGCGGCATGGGTCCCCGCGTTCGCGGGGACGACACCGGTGGTTAGGCTATCGCCTCATCCTCCATCCGGCTCGCCCGCAGCGCCCGCGCATAGAGCCTCATCCCCTCGCGCACCTTGCGCTGCTCGGTCTCCGTCAGCGCCGCCAGCGCGCCGCGCACCTGCTGGCGGCCGAAGGCGTGCAGCGCCTCCAGCGTGCGCCGGCCTTTCGTCGTCAGCGACAGCCGCTTGCTGCGGGCATCATTCTCATCCGGCGTCTCGCGCAGCTCGCCGCAGTCGATCAGCTTGCGCACCAGACGGCTGACGCTGGACTTCTCCAGACGCAGGAAATCGCCGAGCTCTCCCGAGGTCATGGGGCCGCGGATGCCGATCTCCAAAATGGTGTGCACGGCCGACGGCGGATAGTCCGATGCCGCCACCGTCGCATCCATGAAGCCGAGCTCGCGCACCATCAGGCGCGAGGCGGCGCGAATGTCGTCGATCAGCGCAAGCTCGGCCATCTTGACTCCCGGCGTATAGTTGTACCATACAACTATATGTGCGCAACGGTGCGCGCAAGTGTTTTTGGAGTGGACCATGAGCGGAGCCTTGCCGACGGGGATGCGGATGACGGGCAAGGTCTGCCTGGTCACCGGCGGCGGCAGCGGGATCGGCCGCGCCACCGCGCTGCGGATGGCCGCCGAGGGCGCCGCGGCGATCATCGTCGCCGGCCGGCGCGAGGCCGAGATCGAGGCGACCGCCGCAGCGTGCCGCGAGCTTGGCGCGGAGGCAATCGCGTGTCGGACCGACATCACCCGAGAGGACGAGGTCGTACGCCTCGTCGGCACCGCTATCGAACGTTGCGGTCGTCTCGACGTCGCCTTCAACAATGCCGGCTTCCAGGAGCGCCGCGCACCGCTGGAGGAGCAGGGCACGGATATCTACGACAGCGTGTTCGACACCAATGTCCGCGCGCTGTTCCTGTGCCTGCGCCACCAATTGCCGGTCATGCTCGCGCAGGGACGCGGCAGCATCGTGGTCAATGCCTCGGTCAGCGGCGTGCGCAATCCCAATCCCGGCTTCTCGCTCTATTCGGCCTCGAAGGCGGCCGCGATCTCGCTGACGCGCTCGGCCGCGCTGGAGAACGCCCCGCGCGGCATCCGCATCAACGCCATCGCGCCCGGCCGCGTCGTCACCGACATGATGCTGCGCGCCGGCGTCGGCGACGTCGCAACGGTCAGCGCGGGATTGCCGCTACGGCGCATGGGCAGCCCGGAGGAGGTGGCGGAAGCGGTGGTGTGGCTGTCCTCGGATGCGTCATCCTATGTGGTCGGGCACGTGCTGGCGGCGGACGGGGGATTCCTGGCGTCGTAGCGCGACGACATCATCAATGCTTCTGCCCGTACAGCACCGGCACCGCCGAATCCACGACGACCTCGACGAGGCTCGTCCCTTCATGCGCCAAGCCGCGATTGAGGGCTTCGCCGAGCTCCGCAGCCTTTGTCACCCGCACGGCATGGCAGTTCATGCCCTCGGCGAGCCGCACGAAATCGATCCCCGGCAGCTCCAGCCCGGGCACATTGCGCACCTGCATCACCTGGCTGAACGAGCGCATCGCGCCGTAGCCGGAATTGTTGATGACGACAATGGTGAGCGGCAGCTTGCGCTGCACGGCGGTCCACAGCGCCTGGATCGAATACATCGCCGAGCCGTCGCCGATCAGACAGACCGTGCGCTGCTTCGGCTTGCCGAGCGCCATGCCGACGGCGGCGGGCAGCGAATAGCCGAGGCCGCCGCTGGCCATCGTGTAGAAGGAATCCTGGCCCGGCATCGGCATGAATTTTTGCATCGCCGGCCGATGCGAAGGAACCTCCTCGACGACCGACGTGCCCTCCGGCATCGCCTGCGACAGCGAGTGTAGCAGGAACTCGACCGGCAGCGGATCGGCCGCTTGCGGCGCCGGCGGCAGCGTGCGGCCCTTGGGTACCGCGCGCTTGCTCTCGGGCAGCAGCTCGAGCAGCATACCTAGCGCCGGCCTCATCGTCGCGATGATGCTGGTGCCGACCGGGGTCACCGCGGCGGCATCCGCATCGTCCGTGATCTGGAAGATGGTCGCGCCGCCGTCGAAGATCGCGGCATGGCCCTCGACATGGAAGGTGAACACCGGCGCGCCGATCACGACGACGAGATCGTGTTCGCGCAGCGCGTCGGAGAGCTGCGCGGGCGAGGCGTGCAAGAACCCTGCGAACTGCGGATGCCGCTCGGGGAACGAGCAGCGCGCCGAGAACGGGCTGACCCAGACGCTGGCCTTGGCCTTCTCGGCGACGCGCACCATCAGGTCCACAGCGTCGGCGCGATCCACGCCGGGGCCGACGACGAGGGCAGGGTGCTTTGCGCCGGCGAGCGCCGCGACCAGCGCCTTCATGGCGTCAGGCTCGGGCCCGATCTCGCGGCTGACCTTGCGCGCTTCCACCGACGCGGTCGCATGCGCCCAGTCGTCGATCGGGATCGACACGAAGGTCGGTCCGCACGGTGGCTGCATCGCGGTGTAATAGGCCCGTGCGATCGCGGCCGGCACGTCCTCGGGCCGCGCCGGCTCGACGCTGTATTTGACATAAGGCCGCGGAAACTCGGAGGCGCGCTCGGCATAGAGGAACGCCTGCAGCGGCAGGATCGAGCGCGCCTGCTGGCCCGCGGTGATCACGAGCGGGGTCTGGTTGCGATGCGCGGTGTAGATGTTGCCGAGCGCGTTGCCGACGCCGGCCGCCGAATGCAGATTGACGAAGCCCGCATTGCGCGTCGCCTGCGCGTAGCCGTCGGCCATGCCGACGGCGGACGCTTCCTGCAGCGCCAGCACATAGTCGATGTCGTCGGGCCAGTCGGACAGGAATGGCAGCTCGGTCGAGCCGGGATTGCCGAACACTTTTGTGATGCCGAAGGCACGCAGCAGGTCGAGCGTCGCCTGCTTGACGGTGACGGACTTTCTGCCGGTCTTGCCGTTCTTGGCCATGGTTTCCGTCCCCGAATGCTTTTATTGAGCCGTCATTCCGGCGCGATGCTTCGCATCGCCACGGAATGACGGTGTATTTATCACCAAACCGCCGTCCCCTTCATCGTCGGCTGCCCCTCCGCGTTCGCAGTCCACAGCTCCATGCCAGCCTCGGTCTCGTTGGCATTCACCGAGAACTCGCTGCCCTCGAACAGCGGCTGCAGCCCGCGATAGGTGAACTTCTTCGGCGCCTTGCCGCCGCGCAGTTTTGCCGCCATCTCGATGATCAGCGCGGCCTGCAACGGTCCGTGGAAGATCAGGCCCGGATAGCCCTCGACCTTGGTGACGTAGTCGCGGTCGTAATGAATGCGATGGCCGTTGAAGGTCAGGGCGGAATAGCGGAACAGCAGCACGGGATCGGAGACATGGGTCTCGCGGTGCTGCGCCTTCGGCGGCGGAGGTGGAGCCTTGCCGCTCGCGGATGCGTTGCTCGTCATCTCGCGATAGACGATGTCCTGCCGCTCGCGGATGGCAGTGCCGCGCGGCGAGGAAATGCTGTGCTCGACCGAGACGAAGCACAGCGTGCCGGTCGAGCCCGTCTTCACTTGCACATCGGCGATACGCGAGGTCCGCGTCGATTCATCGCCGACCTGCAGCGGCTGCAGGAACTCGATCTCGCCGCCGGCCCACATCCGGCGCGGCAGCGGCACCGGCGGCAGGAAGCCGCCGCGGGTGGGGTGGCCGTCGGGCCCGAGCATCGACATCGGAAACACCGGCTGGGCCAGGCACCAATGCACGGTGAACGGGGCGGCATCGCCCTTCCGGGGTTCGCCGACGTCCTGGAACAGCGTCGCGCGCAAACCCATGACGAGCTGCGCGGTGACGATGTCGGTCGCCTCCGTGCTGCGGCCGATCCATTGCCGCAAGTGATCGATATCGAGCTTCTCGGTCATGACGCCTCGCTCTGTTACTTCTTGGACGTTGGCTTCTCGCCGATCGCCGGCACGGCGCCATAGCTGCGCGTCTCGCCGACGATGATCGGCGCCGGCGCAGGATAGCTGACGCGCCCGTTCGGCGTGTCGACCTCGATGCGGCGCAGATGCGGATGGTTGGTGAGATCGGCCATGGTGTTGACCTCGGCAAAGGCGATGTCGGCGTCCGACAGCCGCTTCAAGAGCTCGTCGCGCGTCATCTTGCCGAAGATATTTGCGACCGTCGTGTCCGTGAAGTCGCGGTTACGCACGCGCTCGACCATGTTGGCGACACGGGGATCGGCGGGCAGGTCGGGCTGATCGAGCACCTTGGCGCAGAGCGTCTTCCACTCGCGCTCGCTCTGGATCGAGATCAGGATGTCCTTGCCGTCCCTGGAGGTGAACACGCCATAGGGTGCGATCGAGGGATGGCGCAGGCCCATGCGCTTGGGCGGGTTGCCGGCCTCGGAGTTGAGCAGCGGCACAGTGCACCAGTCCGCCATCACGTCGAACATGGAGATGCGGATGTCGGCGCCCTTGCCGGTGCGTCCGCGGGCGATCAGCGCTTCCAGGATCGCCGCATGCGCGGTGGCGCCGGTCGCGACGTCCACGATCGACATGCCGACACGCGAGGCGCCATCAGGGTTGCCGGTGATCGAGGCAAGCCCGCTCTCGGCCTGGATCAGCAGATCATAGGCCTTGCGGTGCGCGTAGGGGCCTTCGTCGCCATAGCCGGTGATGGTGCAGGAGATCAGCTTCGGATAGTCCTTCAAAAGCCGCTCGCGCGAGAATCCCAGCTTGTCCATCGAGCCCGGCTTCAGGTTCTGGATCAGCACGTCGGCATTTGCGATCAGCGTTTCCAGCTCGTCGCGGCCTTCCTTGGTCGTGAGATCGACCACGGCGGATTGCTTGCCGCGGTTGAGCCAGACGAAATAGCTGCTCTGGCCCTTGGCCGCCGCGTCATAGCCGCGGGCGAAATCGCCCTCGGGCCGCTCGATCTTGATCACCTCCGCGCCGGCGTCCGCCAGCCGTGAGGAGCAGAACGGCGCCGCGACCGCCTGCTCGACCGCAATCACCCTGATCCCGTCCAGTGCTCCCATGACGTGGCCTCAGTATGAGCGCGGCATGCCGAGCACATGCTCGGCGACGTAGGACAGCACGAGGTTGGTCGAGATCGGCGCGACCTGATAGAGCCGCGTCTCGCGGAATTTGCGCTCGACGTCGTATTCCTCGGCAAAGCCGAAGCCGCCATGGGTCTGGATGCAGGCATTCGCCGCTTCCCAGGATGCGTCCGCCGCCAGCATCTTGGCCATGTTGGCCTCCGCGCCGCAATCGAGCCCGGCCTCGTATTTGCGCGTGGCCTCCTTCACCATCAGCTCGGCTGCGCGCATCGAGGCGTAGGCCTTGGCGATCGGGAACTGGATGCCTTGATTCTGGCCGATCGGACGACCGAACACGGTGCGGTCCTTGGCGTAGTTCGTCGCCTTGGCGATAAACCATTTGGCGTCACCGACGCATTCGGCTGCGATCAGGATGCGCTCGGCATTCATGCCGGAGAGGATATAGCGAAAACCCTTGCCTTCCTCGCCGATCAGATTCTCCGCCGGCACCTTCATGTCGGTGAAGAACACTTCGGTGGTGGCGTGATTCATCATGGTGCGGATCGGGCGGATCTCGAGGCCATTGTTCTTGGCCTCGCGCATGTCGACGATGAACACCGACAGGCCATCGGTGCGCTTCTTGGCCTGCTCCTTCGGCGTGGTGCGTGCCAGCAGCACCATCAAATCGGAATGCTCGGCGCGGCTGGTCCAGATCTTCTGGCCGTTGACGATGTAGCTGTCGTTGCCTTCCTTGCGCGCGAAGGTCTTCAGCGAAGTGGTGTCGGTGCCACTGGTCGGCTCGGTGACGCCGAAGGCCTGCAGGCGCAATTCGCCGCTCGCGATCTTCGGCAGATATTTTGCCTTCTGCTCGGCATTGCCGTGCCTGAGCACGGTGCCCATCGTGTACATCTGGGCATGACAGCCGCCGCCGTTGCAGCCCGCACGCTGGATCTCTTCCAGGATCGCCGCCGCGGCCGACAGCTTCAGGCCCGCACCGCCGTATTCCTCGGGGATCAGCACCGAGAGATAGCCGGCCTGGGTCAATGCGTCGACGAAGGCCTTGGGGTAGGCCATCTCGCGATCGAGCTTGCGCCAATATTCGCCGGGGAACTGCGCGCAGAGCTTTGCGACGGCGTCGCGGATGTCGGCGTAATCTTCGGTGTGGTGTTCTTGACTCATGGCGTTTCCAGTTCTGGTCGGCAGTTAAGATAACGCCGGTCAATCCTCCAGCGTTGTGAAAACAACGCCAGCCCCCTATGCTCATTTGTTATAGCGTATGAAGTAGCCTTCCAGGGTTGGCAAGCATGGATTTCCGGCAGCTCAGGACCTTCAGTTGCGTGGCGGAGCTCGGCAGCCTGTCCAAGGCGTCCGACACGTTGCGCGTGGCGCAGCCCGCGCTCTCGAGGCAGATCAAGCTGCTGGAACACGAGCTGCGCACCGAACTCTTCACCCGGAACGGCCGCGGCATGGTGCTGACCGAAGCCGGCCGGCTGCTGCTGGCACGCACCTCCGGCATCGTGCGGCAGATCGACCAGATCCGCGACGACATCCAGTCGTCCCAGGGGCCGCCGTCCGGGCAAGTTGTGCTCGGCCTCGTTCCGACCGTGAGCTGCGTGCTGTCGGCGCGCTTTGCGCGGCGCTGCGTCGAAAAATTTCCCGGCATCTCGCTGCGCATCGTCGAGAGCTACAGCGGCCATCTCGTCGAATGGCTGCATCGCGGCGAGATGGACCTTGCCATCCTCTACGGCCGTTCCGCCGATCTGCATCTCAACGTCGAGAGCCTCGGGCGCGACAACATCGTCGCCGTCGGTCCGCGCGGCTGCGGCCTCGCGCGCAAGAAGAGCGTCGATATCGGCTGGCTGCTGCGGCAGCGGCTGGTGCTGCCCTCTCATTCCCACGGACTCCGCGCGCTGATCGAGCACGCGGCCGCCCAGCGCAAGATCAAGCTCAACGTCCAGCTCGAGGCGGATTCGTTCCGCGTGCTCACCAGTCTCGTCGAGGAAGGCCTCGGCTTTGCGCTGCTGCCGCCCTCGTCGGTCCATGGCGAGGTCGCGGAGGGGCGGCTGGAGACGACGGCCGTCTCGAAGCCGATGACGCGCGAGCTCATTTTCGCTTCTCCGATCGACCGCCCGGTCTCGACGGCGTCCCTGGCCGTCACGACCCTCCTGCGCGAGGAGGTCGCCGCCTGCCGCAAGGACGGCGTATGGGACATCAAGTTGAGTTAGATGTCGTGTGGTAGAACAGTCGGGCGCCGACTTGCCTTCGCATCTGGCGCGAGCTGACATGCCGGAATTTTATAGCTGGGTCGGTGACCTACCGCTCTCGTGCTGCAGATCCGGGGCCCATGTCGCTGCGAGGCCGATGCTTGCTGGGTCCCGGCTCTGCGCCGCACCGCTCCGCGCTGCGACGCGTCCGGGACACGAGCGAACAAGATGCTGTCACCGGCAATGAGAGCTCAGCCCGGTATCCGCACCGGCAGCGTCTCGTAGCCCTTGATGAAGCTCGAATAGATCCGCTTGGGCTCGCCGACCACCTCGATGCGGTCGAAGCGCTTCAGCATCTCCTCCCAGACGATCTTGAGCTGCAGCTCGGCAAGGCGCATGCCGACGCAGCGGTGGATGCCGAAGCCGAAGGAAAGATGCGTGCGCGGCCGGGGGCGGTCGATGATGAACTCGTTCGGCCTGTCGAACATCTCATCGTCACGATTGCCCGAAACGTACCACATCACGACGCGGTCGCCCTTCCTGATCTGCTTGCCGCCGATCTCGGTGTCCTGTAGCGCGGTACGCCGCATATGCGCCAGCGGGGTCTGCCAGCGGATCACCTCCGGCACCATGGAATCGATCAGCTCCGGATTGGCGCGGAGCTTGTCGTATTGCTCCGGGTTCTCGTTCAGCGCCAGCACCGAGCCGGTCATGGTGTTACGCGTGGTGTCGTTGCCGCCGACGATGAGCAGGATGATGTTGCCCATGAGATTGTCGGGGTCCATGTGGCGCGTGGCGTCGTTATGGGCCATCAGCGACAACAGATCGTTGCGCGGCGCCGAGTTGACGCGCTCGTTCCACAGCTTGGACATGTAGGCGTAGCATTCGTCCATCTCGCGGCGGCGCTCTTCGGCCGAGGCGACGATGCCGCTCTTGGGCAGCGCGGTCGAGACGTCCGACCAGCGCGTCAGCTTGCGCCGCTCCTCCCAGGGGAAGTCGAACAGGGTTGCCAGCATCTGCGTCGTCAGCTCGATCGAGACGCGCTCGACGAAGTTGAAGGTCTCGTTGCGCGGCAGATTGTCCAGCACGGTCTGCGAGCGCTCGCGGATCAGTTTCGCCAGCTCGTCCAGATGTGTCGGCGTGAACATCGGCGACACCGTCTTGCGCTGTGACGAGTGCTTGGGCTGGTCCATCGCGATGAAGCTCGGCCAGTCGTAACCCTCGGGCACGTCGCGGATCGAGATGCCGCCGAGCGTGGAATCCGAGGAGAAGATGCCGTGATTGGTGTCGACATGCATGATGTCGTTGTACTTCACCACCGACCAATAGGGCTCGATCGGAGCGTTGGTGCAGTAATGCACCGGCTCTTCCTTGCGCAGCCGCTCGAACCACGGCCACAGCGTGTCGTCTTGGAACAGCCGGGGCGCGCCGGGGTGGAATTGCGACAGCGGCGTCGCATAGGCCTCCTCGCGGGCCCGACGGATGCGTTCGGCCTTGTCCACCTTAACCGGCGCTTGGATGTTCATCGTCGTGGCTCCGTTTGTTCTTTCTCCGCCTCTGCCCCCGCTTGCGGGGAAAGGCGAGGTAACTCACGCCGCAATCTTCACCGGCAGCTCTTCGAGACCCTTCACGAAACTCGAATACACCCGCTTCGGCTCGCCCACCACGTCGATATGGTCGAACCGCTTCAGGATCTCTTCCCAGATAATCTTGAGCTGGAGTTCGGCAAGGCGCAAGCCCACGCAGCGGTGGATGCCGAAGCCGAAGGACAGGTGGGTGCGCGGGCGGGCGCGGTCGATGATGAAATCGTAGGGCTTGTCGATCGCCTCCTCGTCGCGGTTGCCCGAGACGTACCACATCACGACCTTGTCACCCTTCTTGATCTGCTTGCCGCGGAACTCGAAATCAGAGAGCGCGGTGCGGCGCATATGCGCCAGCGGCGTCTGCCAGCGGATCACTTCGGGGACGAAACTGTCGAGCAGCGCCGGGTTCTCGCGCAGCTTGCGATATTGCTCCGGATGCTGGCTCAGCGCGTGCAGCGAGCCCGACATGGTGTTGCGCGTGGTGTCGTTGCCGCCGACGATCAAAAGCACGAGATTGCCGAGGAAGTTCTTCGCATCCATGTCGCGCGTCGCGGCGCCATGCGCCATCATCGAGAGCAGGTCGCTCTTCGGCGGCTGCTCGATGCGCTCCTTCCAGAGGCGCGAGAAATAGGCCGCGCATTCCGTCAGCTCGGCCTGCCGCTCGTCCTCGGTGGCGACGAGGCCGTCGGGCCCGGGAATCGTGGTGGCGATGTCGGACCAGCGTGTCAGCTTGCGGCGGTCTTCCCAGGGGAAGTCGAACAGCACCGCTAGCATCTGCGTGGTGAGCTCGATCGAGACGCGGTCGACCCAGTCGAACACCTCGCCGCGGGGCAGATTGTCGAGGCACTCGGCCGAGCGCTTGCGGATGTTGAGCGCGAGATTGTCCAGGTGCGTCGGCGTGAACATCGGCGCCACGGTCTTGCGCTGCGCCGCATGGCGCGGCGGGTCCATCGAGATGAAGCTCTCGCGGCGCAGGTCCGGGTCGATATCGCGGATGGTGATGCCGCCGAGCGAGGAGGCCGAGGAGAACACCGCGTGGTTGGTCTCGATCTCCATGATGTCGTTGTAGCGCGTCACCGACCAATACGGCCCGAACATCGAGTCCTTGCAATAATGCACGGGGTCTTCCCGGCGCAGCCGATCGAAATACGGCCAGAACGTATCGGTCCTAAACAGCTCGGGGTCGCCCGGATCGAACTGCTCCAGCGGCAGTGACTTGGCGCGCTCGCGCAGTGCGTCGAGCTTGGCCGCGCTCTCGATGGTCCCATGCATGACCGTTCTCCCTGGCATGAACCGCGCGTTCTCGTTGAATTCTGCGCTGCGGTATTTGATTTGCAATTACAGCCGGTTGTCTGCGCCGGAGCAAGGGAGAGTTTTGCCACATCCAACTTTCGCGAGAGGGCTGCGGGCCGTCCGCGAGCGTGATCACCCGCACATCACTGTCGTGGAATCGTGACAGAAACCGACTGGAATCGAGGTAAATCGAACCCAGCCGTCCCGGGGGTCGACCAAGCCTCTGATCTATAGTTTGATTGCAACAGACCGACATCCCGAGGTTGCCGCCGTGAACGACATGCAATGGACCCCGATCGGCTCCGAGCCGCTTCCGCCGCCGCTGCCGCCCACGCGCGTCGATTTTTCCGGTAATCGCTCCGAGTTCCGGAGAATGGTCACCAAAGGTGCCATGTTGGAGCTGGTCACCTTCGGTTTCTACCGGTTCTGGCTCGTCACCGACATCCGCCGCCATCTGTGGGCGAACACCGCGATCGACGGCGATGCCGCCGAATATACCGGTCGGGCCAAGGAGCTTCTGGTCGGCTTCCTGTTCGCGCTCGCGATCCTGGTGCCGATCTACCTCGCCTACTTCCTTGTTGGCATCGAGTTCGAGCGCTGGCAGGGCTTTGCCTCGACGCCGCTGTTCATCGGCTTCTACGCCTTCGGCCAGTTCGCGATCTTTCGCGCGCGGCGCTATCGGCTGACGCGCACGGTCTGGCGCGGCGTGCGGTTCTGGATGGACGGCTCCGGCTGGGCCTATTCGTTCCGCGCCATGGCGTGGGGCTTGCTGGTGTTGCTGACGCTCGGCCTGGCGCTGCCGTGGCGCGAGGCCGCGCTCGAGCGCTACAAGATGCAGCACAGCCATTACGGTGATCTCCGCGGCGATTTCGAGGGCGACGGCTGGACCTTCTTCAAGCGCGCCTGGTGGCTGTGGCTGCTCAGCCCGATCGCGCTTTTCATCTTTCCGCTCGCGCCGTTCTTCTATGCCGAGTTCAAGGCGCGCGAATGGCGCTGGTGGCTCGACGGCATCCGCATCGGCGGCGTCAGCCTGTCCTCGAACCTGCCTCATGACGCGTTCTACGGCCTGTACTGGAAGATGATCGGCTGGTGGATGCTGCTCACGATGGCCTTCTCGGCCTATATGGGCGGCGGCGCCCTGTTGCTGGTCCAGCTGAGCGGCGTTCCGGCTGAGCAGATGCTCGGCTCCGACAATGCCGTCACGAGCATCCCGATGGTGGTGATGATGGTCATCGGCTATCTCGCCCTGGCGCTCGCGATCAATATCGTGATGCGCGTCTATCTTCAGCGCGATCTCTGGGCCAAGGTGCTGGAAACCGTCGAGGTGCACGACATCGCGGCCGCGGCGGATGTGCGCGGCAGCGGCCAGCTTGCCAGCGCGCTCGGCGAAGGTTTTGCCGATGGGCTCGATGTCGCGGGATTCTAAGCTGTGAGTGACATATCTGCCGAGGCGCCGGCGCAGTCCGCGAAGCCGACCATCTTCTTCGACGGCACCTCAAGCCGCCGGCGGCAGGTCACGCTGACGCTCGGTGATGCGCTCGAGATCGCGGAGGAGGGCGGGGCGCCGATTCGCTGGTCCTATGCCGATATCCGCCGCGCCGACAATCCGCCCGGGATCCTGCGCCTTTCGAGCATCACCGCACCGCCATTGGCGCGGCTGGAAATCCGCGACGCGGCGCTTGCGGCCGACGTGACCGCCCGTTGCCTGCGGCTCGACGAGCACCGGACCTCGCGCCGCGGTGTCGCAAAAATCGTCGGCTGGTCGGCGGCGGCCGCAATCTCCATCGTCTGCGTCGTGCTGTTCGGCGTGCCGCTCGCCGCCGACCGTCTCGCGCCGCTGGTGCCGAAACCCGTCGAACGGCGCATCGGCGACGCCGCCGAAGTGCAGATGAAGACCATCTTCGGCCGCAATGTGTGCGAAGATCCCGCAGGCAAGGCCGCCTTCACCAAGCTCGTCAACCGCCTGCGCGATGCCGCCGGTCTCGACGACGATTCCATGATGGCGGGCGTGCTGCCGACCTCGGTGCCGAACGCCTTTGCACTGCCGGGCGGCAAGGTGTTCGTGCTGAAGGGCCTGCTCGACAAGGCGGAAAGTCCCGACGAGCTCGCCGGCATCCTCGCGCACGAGCTCGGCCACCTCAAGCATTACGACAGCATGCGCGGGCTGATCTACAACGGCGGCACCTCGTTCCTGATCGGCCTGTTGTTCGGCGACGTCACCGGCTCATCCGCGGTGATTTTCGCCTCGCGCAGCGTTGTCGAAGCCTCCTATTCGCGCGAGGCGGAGACCGCCGCCGATACGTTCGCGATCGAGGTCATGCACAAGCTCGGCCGCTCGCCGAAGCCCGCTTTCGAGCTGATGTTCCGCATCACCGGCAAGGAAGGCGGCTCGAAGCTCACGACGATCCTCGCCAGCCACCCGCTGACCGAAGACCGCCTCGCCCGCATGACCCGGGAAGATCGCCCGGTGAGCGGCCCGCCGCTTCTGACGGACAAGGAGTGGCAGTCGCTGAAGGGCATTTGCGGCAGCGGGAAGATTTGAGGTGGGATGAGCTTTGAGTCGAAGCTATCGGCCGCGGGCTCGCTCTAACCTCTCCCGCTTGCGGGGGAGGTCGGCGCGTCCGGGCGATGCGAAGCATCGTCCCGCGCGCCGGGTGGGGGCTCTCGCCTCTTTGGGGGCTCGCGAGCGGAGACACCCTTACCCCAGCCCTCCCCCGCAAGCGGGAGAGGGAGTGCACCTTCTCTGTTGCTGCATCATGCTTTGAATTACCGCGTCCCGTAGGCGCGGTCGCCGGCATCGCCGAGGCCGGGCAGGATGAAGCCGTTGTCGTCGAGACCTTCGTCCACCGCCGCGGTCCAGATCGGCACGTCCGGGTGCAAGCCGCGCAGCCGTTCCAATCCTTCCGGCGCCGCGATCAGGCAGGCGAGGCGGATGTCCTTCGCGCCGCGCTCCTTCAGCCGGTCGATGGCGGCCACCGCCGTGTTGGCGGTCGCGACCACAGGCGTCACCACGATGGCGAGGCGCTCGCTGAGATCGGACGGCGATTTGAAGAAATACTCGACCGCGGCAAAGCTGTGCGGCTCGCGGTAGAGCCCGATATGGGCGACGCGCGCGGTCGGCACCAGATCCATCATGCCGTCGACGAAGGTGGTGCCGGCGCGCAGCATCGGCACGAACACCAGCTTCTTGCCGGCGATCTTGGCCGAATGCATCGTCGCCAGCGGCGTCTCGATCACGGTGTCGGCGAGCGGCAGATCGCGCGTCACCTCGTAACAGAGTAGCATGCCGATCTCCTTGATCAGCTCGCGGAACGACTTTGTCGAGATGGACTTGTCCCGCACCAGCGTCAGCTTGTGCTGCACCAGCGGATGATCGACGATCGTGACGCCTTCCATGGGATGCCTTTCTTCCTTCTCCCCTTGTGGGAGAAGGTGGCGCGAAGCGCCGGATGAGGGGTATCTTTCCGCGAACTCCAGTGAGAAATGCTCCCGCGGAAGCAACCCCTCACCCGGCTTCGCTTTCGCGAAGCCACCCTCTCCCACAAGGGGAGAGGGTTAGAACACCGTGCCGTCGCTGATCACCTTGAGCGGCGGCGAGCCGTCGGGGCGGCGCGCAAACGCGATGGCCCGGCCCGCGGCCCAGCTGCCGCCTTCCAGAATGCTGGCGAGCGGCAAGGTCTCAGGCATGCGGCCGAGCTTGACACGAACCAGTTCGGCGAGCCGGTCCAGCAGCGCCACCGTCAGCGCGCGCCATTCCACGACCAGCAGCGAATCCACCGCATGCGCGCGCTCGCCATCGACGGGATCGCGCAGGCGCAGCACCTCGTGATCGACGAACAGGCCGCCATTGCGATATTCGGCAAGGCCCGTGAGGCCGTCGATGTCGGCGACATCGATGCCGGCGCGCTGCAGCGGCTCGATCAGCGAATAGCTCAGCCATTGCGACAGCTTGTGCAGCGGCACGAGGCCTGTCGTTGCGTCGTCCGTCTTGAGCGCGGGATGGCGCCAGCAATCGCCGAGCGGGACGCCGGCAAGCTCGAGCCGCGAGGGCCAGATCGGTCCGAATTGGTTCAGCACCGCCGACAGGAGGACGGGCGCAGCGACAGCGCCGCCCTTCGCCTGCGCCGCGATATGATCGAACAGGCCGCCCGGCCGCGGCGTGTCACGCAGGCCGAAAACTTCCGCACGCCCGGCAACCAGTTGGCCCAGGCGCCGCAGCAGATCGGTGCGCCCCTCAAGTCCGAGCAGCGGATTGGCATCGTTCACCTGGAACGCCGATGTGAGCGCGGCGAGCGGCAATTTTGCCAGAACCTCGGCATCGGCCTTGAACGGCGCGCGTTCGTCGCCCGAGAACAGCCCGCTCGCGAACATGTCGAGGCTCGCGATCGCAAGTCCTTCGGACCGACCGATGCTTTCGCCCGTCGTCGCGTCCCGATATCGCCACGCAGCGCCGGCGCCGGCATCGAGCAGCACGCTGACGATGGCGAGGTCGAACTCGGCGCGCGCCCGTGCCGCGCGATCCGGCCATGATGTCGCGTCTGCAAGCCGCGCCCAGCGGTCGACGCCGCCGATCACAAAATGCCGCCAGCGCGCATGGAAGGGAATCTCCAGCGTCGGATAGGCTTTTCGCGTGACCGCGAGCACGGCCTCGGCGACGCCATCCATGCGGTCGAGATCGACAGTGAAGTGGCTCAAGCCGCCGGCAAGGCCGAGTTCGAGCATCTTGCCGGCCCGCGCGCGAACCGCTCCTGCGCTGAGCAGGGAGCGGGCCTGTTGTTCCAGAGCGTCCGCCATCGCGCGATCAGTATTTTTCCAGCGAGCGGCCGACCACGCCGTCGACGTCCTTCTCGGGCGCGATGTCGGTCGAATAATAGCCGGCGGCCTTCTTGGCGGCGATCTCGACATAGGCGTCGGCCGGGATCAGCTCCGGCGGGATCGGCACGCGCTCGACGATGTCGATGCCTTGCGAAGTCAGTGCGTCGTATTTCATGTCGCTCATCGACAGGAAGCGGTCGATCCGCTTGAGGCCGAGCCAGTGTATCGTATCCGGCATCAATTGCTGGAAGCGGGCATCCTGCACGCCGGCGACGCATTCGGTGCGCTCGAAATAGGCCGCGGCGGCGTCGCCGTCCTCCTGGCGCTTGCGCGCATTGTAGACCAGGAATTTGGTGACCTCGCCGAGCGCGCGGCCCTCTTTCCGGTTGTAGACCACGAGCCCGAGCCCGCCCTCCTGCGCGCCGCGCGCGGATTCCTCGATGCCGTGGATCAGATAGGGGCGGCAGGTGCAGATATCGGAGCCGAACACGTCGGAGCCGTTGCACTCGTCATGGACGCGGCAGGTGATCCTGGTGCGATGATCAGGCAGCTTCGTCACATCGCCGAACATGTAGACGGTGGTGCCGCCGATCGGCGGCAGGAACACCTTCATGTCCGGCCGCGTGACCAGCTCGGGGAACATGCCGGCGGTCTGCTCGAACAGCGTGCGGCGCAGCTCGGTCTCGCCGGTGCCGAAGCGCGCCGCAAGACCGGGCAGGTACCAGACCGGATCGATCGCGATCTTCACCACGGACACGCTGCCATTGGCGTGCACGACCTCGCCGTCGGCGCGCAGCCGCTTTGCCGCCAGCGCCTCGCGGATCTCCGGCAGGTCGAGCCGCGCCCGCGTCACCGCGATGCTCGGGCGGATGTCGACGCCCTCGGCGATGTCCTTGCCAAAGTTCTCGGCGACCAGATGCCCCCAGGGATCGAGCGCGACGATCTTGGTGGGATCGGTCCACTGCTCGAACGGGCCGATGGTCGCGGCCGGAAACGTGTTGGTGAGGTCGGGCCTGCGAATCGGGTCGAGCGCGCCGGCGGACACCGCAAGCGCGCGGTACATCGCGTAGGAGCCGCCATGGCTGCCGATCACGTTGCGATCGCCTGCGCGCGACACCGTGCCGATAATCGGCCCGCGCGCGCGCGCATCGGCCGCGCCCCAATGGATCGGGAAAGCGGACTTCTTGCCCGGCTCCGGATGCGAGGTGAGGCGGATGTGGTCGGTACGGTTCGCGCGGCTCATGTCCAGGCTCCCAAAACGCCAACGGCCCGCCGCTCGGACGGGCCTGGCTCGCTTGCGGCACTCTTTCGAAACGCCGGCGACGCAAGCTCAATCCAACATATTGTAACCCCGGCGCGCGACAGACAAGTTAATCGTGCGCGGCCGCCGCGGCCCATTCCCACGCCTGTCCCGATCGGGGGACGATGCCGGAACGTTCCCTATATCTATGTAATTGTTAGGATTTTTGAAGGGGTGGGCGGCGGCACCGCGGTCCGGACAGGTGACTGGATAAAACCTGCATATTCGGACATATCGACCGGATCGGCCCGCCCCGGAGACCCCCATGCCCGCCAGCTACATCGATCCCCGCAACGGACAGCTCTATCCCCTCGACCAGCCGCGCTGGTGCTCGGACGAGCGCACGCCGCTGCTGGTGACGCCGGGGGCGGGGATCTCGCGCGACGATATCGATGCGCGCACGCGCTCGCTGTGGCGTTACAAGGCCGCGCTGCCCGTGGAGATCAAGGATCCGATCACGCTCGGGGAAGGTTGCACGCCGCTGGTCCAGCAGGACTGGGGCGAGCTGCGCCCGTTGTTCAAGCTCGAATGGTTCAACCCAACCGGCAGCTTCAAGGACCGCGGCTCGGCCGTGATGCTGTCCTTCCTGCGCCAGATCGGGGTCGACGCCATTCTCGAAGACTCCTCCGGCAATGGCGGCTCGTCGATGGCGGGGCTCGGTGCTGCCGGCGGCATGCGCGTGAAGATCCTGGCGCCTGCCTCGACTTCGCCGGCCAAGATCGCACAGGTGCGCGCTTACGGCGCCGAGGTGCAGCTCGTCGAAGGCCCGCGCGAGGAATCGGAGGCCGAGGCTATCCGGCAGTCGAGCCAGATCTTCTATGCCAGCCACAATTGGCAGCCGTTCTTCCTCGAGGGGACAAAATCGCTGGCCTATGAGATCTGGGAGGATTTCGGCTTCCGCGCGCCCGACAACGTCATCGTTCCCGTCGGCGCCGGCTCGAGCCTGCTCGGCTGTGCCTTCGGCTTCCGCGAGTTGTTGAGGGCCGGCCAGATATCGAAGCTGCCGCGCCTGTTCGCGGCGCAGCCGCTGAACTGTTCGCCGATCGATGCGAGTTTTCAGGCCGGCGTCGACACGCCTGTTGCGCGCGAGGTGAGCAAGACCATCGCCGAAGGCACCGCCATCAAGCATCCGCTGCGCCTGCGCGAGATCATCGCCGCCTTGCGCGAGAGCGGCGGCGGCACGGTCGCGCTCACCGAGGACGAGATCGTCACTGCCTTGCGCCGTCTCGCGCGCCAGGGCCTGTTCGCCGAGCCGACCAGCGCCAGCGCGGCCGCGGCGCTGGACAAGCTCTCCGCGACCGGTGCGATCAAGGCAACTGAGACCACGGTCGCGGTTCTCACCGGCACGGGCCTGAAGGCGGCGACCACGGTGGCCGATCTCGTGCAATAGGGCCGCTAGGATTGCGAAGCTGCCGTGGCCGTCGTGAGCCCGCGTTGAACCTTTGGCATTCGTCGTCAGCCTCATGAAAACTGACGTCGAGCGAAGGGAGAGTTCCATGACCGCGCAAGCCCCGTTGCAGGACCCGTTTGCTGGTTTCAAGGCAGTCCAGAAAGAAGCCTGGTCGCTGTTCACGCCGATGGAGGTGTTCACGACACCCTCGGCCGCCAAGCTCGTGAGTTTCGCCGGGGTCGCTACCGGCCAAAGGCTGCTCGACGTCGGATGCGGTACCGGCGTCGCTGCGATCACGGCGGCGCGCCGCGGTGCGAAGGTCAGGGGTCTCGACCTGTCTCCGGTCTTGATCGAACGAGCCCGCGAGCACGCGCAGTTGGCGAACCTCGATGTCGACTTCACCGAAGGCGACGCCGAAAGCCTGCCCTATGGCGACAACGAGTTCGACCTGGTGCTCAGCCAGTTCGGCCACATGTTCGCGCCGCGTCCGGAGGTCGCCATCGGCGAGATGCTGCGCGTGCTGAAGCCCGGCGGCACCATCGCCTTCTCCACCTGGCCGCCGCATCTCTATGTCGGACGGATGTTCGCGTTGATCGGCCGCCATCTGCCGCCGCCCGAGGGCGTGGCATCGCCGGTGTCGTGGGGCGATCCGAAGATCGTCGCCGAACGTCTCGCAGGGAAGGCGAAGGACATCTCCTTCGAGATGGACATCATGACGCCGTCCGCGCTCAGCCCGCAGCATTTCCGCCGCACCATGGAAACCACGATCGGGCCTTTGATCAAGCTCGTCGCCCAGTACAAGGACGAGCCGGACAGACTGCGGAGTCTTCGCAGTGAGCTCGAGGCGCTGATCTCCGAATATTTCGACGGAAGCAACAACGTGATGCGCCAGCAATTCCTGATGACGAAGGCGAGGAAGGCATAATCGCCACTGCTTCTTCCTTCTTCCACAAGGGGAGAAGGAAGGCCTTCACTCCTTCAGATCATTCACCTGCTTCACCCACGCCCGCACGTCGGCGAGCACTTCGGGCAGCACCGCCTTGACCTCTTGGACGGTCATGCCGGCCCTGATGCGGGGATCGTACAGCAGGTTGAGGATGTACTGGTCGTAGACGTCGAAATAGCCCATCGAGACGTTGTCGTTGAACATGGTCCACGGCACGCTCGCGGTGTCGTTGATGGGCCCGAGCGATTGCAAGAGTTCCTCATAGGCGCAGTCGAGGAAGGTGAAATCGCCGTTGTCGACGGTGAGGATCACGTCGGAATGCTCGATCTCGAAATTGTCGTTCTTGCGGAAGCCGGACAGGCATTGCGGGTCGAGCGAGGTGCGGATCTCGCGCGCCTTCTCCGCGCCGTAGAAGCTCGAGATGGTGCGGAACAGGTCGCGGTCGCGCACCAGCTTCACGCGCACATTCGCCGCCTCGTTGCTGTCGATCATGGCGATGTCGAGATGCTGCACGCGCTTGCCGATGTCGGCCACGACCTTGGAGAGCTGCGCCTTGCGATCGGCGCGGTCGCTCTCGGCGAACACGCGCACGGGTCCGTCGAACTTGCGGATGCGGTCGACGCGGCCGGCGAGGTGGTATTCGGCGCCGAACGCCGTCTTCAGGAAGCCGTCGACGATCTCGCCGTCGGTAAAGCTCTTCTTCTCGGCGCGCTGGCGCGAGGAGATCGCGGGCAGTTCGCCCGCGGCGGCGATGGGTGCCGTGTCAGGCACGCATGTGAGCGCGGCGAGCGCCAGCAAGGCGGAGCGAAGGGCAGTCGAGGACGGATTCAATGCGCTCATCGTCGTGCGACGCTGCCGTATTCACGTGGCGCGCACAAGGCCGCAGATTCACGCGGCGTGCGGGTTCCTGCGTTGTCTGTCGCAGGAGAGCGACAGTATCGTAGGGTAGGCAAAGCGGAGCGTGCCCACCATCTCAAGATCGAGGGCACGCCTGCGGACCGCGCCTTCGCGCGATCCTCCGGCTTTGCCCCACCTTACGGCAGTCGCGCACTAGTTGTTCAGCACCACCACAGTGGTACCGACCGCAACGCGGCTATAGAGGTCCGTGACGTCGTCATTGGTCATGCGGAAGCAGCCCGAGGAGACCGCCTGGCCGATCGTCTCCGGCTCGTTGGAGCCGTGGATGCGGTAGAGCGTCGAGCCGAGATACATCGCGCGCGCGCCGAGCGGATTGTCGACGCCGCCCTTCATGTGGCGCGGCAAATCGGGACGGCGGGCCAGCATTTGCGAGGGCGGCGTCCAGTCCGGCCATTCCTTCTTGGCGGTGATCCTGTGCACCCCGCCCCAACGGAAACCGTCGCGGCCGACGCCGATGCCGTAGCGCAGCGCCTGGCCGTTCTGGAGCACCAGATACAGCCGCCGCTCCGAGGTGTTCACCACGATCGTGCCGGGGGCGTAATTGCCGTTATACATGACGGTGGTGCGGGGGACGGGATTGGCGCCGGAACGGAAGAAGTTCGGGCCGCCGCCCATGATGTCGCGCGAGTCGAACTCTTCGGCGAGCGCGCCGCCCGCAACGGCCGACAGCAATGCGATGGCGGCAATCGGCGCGGCAAAAAACCGGATCATTGTTTCCCCCAGCAAAAAATCGCTTCAACACAGGCCACAGGCCATATTTGCGGGCTTTTCGCAAGCCACGGGCCCGTGAGGGACATCATCCCGCACAGGCGTTATCAAATCGGCAACCATGCCGGCTTGCCGAAAAGCGTTAGCCAAATCGGCGCATCATCGCGCGGGGCAGGGCCGCGATGGCGGCTATTGCTTTGACCGGACGCGCGAACAATGATTGATCGGTCGGAACTCTGGATATGCTGCGGGAGCTTGGGATGAACGGTGCGGAAAGCCTGGTGCGGACGATGGTCAAGGGCGGGGTGGACATCTGCTTCTCCAACCCGGGCACCTCCGAGATGCATTTTGTCGCAGCGCTCGACCGCGTCCCCGGCATGCGCTGCGTGCTCGGCCTGTTCGAGGGCGTGGTGACCGGTGCCGCCGACGGCTATTACCGCATGAAGGGCACGCCGGCCTCGACCCTGCTGCATCTCGGTCCCGGCCTCGCCAATGGCCTTGCCAACCTGCACAACGCAAAGAAGGCCAATTCCGGCATCGTCAACATCGTCGGCCAGCATGCCGTCTACCACATCGACTACAACGCGCCGCTGACCTCGGACATCGAGGGCCTGGCCCGGCCGATGTCGTCCTGGGTCCGGACCTCACCGAATTCCAAGTCGGTTGCCGCTGACGGCGCCGCGGCGATCGCCGCCGCCAAAAGTGCACCGGGGCAGATCGCGACCCTGATCCTGCCTGCCGACACCGCCTGGAACGAGGCCGACGGCATCGCCGAGGTTCCGGCCGAGCAGCAGCGCGCGAGCTATTCGCCGCAGGCGGTCGAGCAGGCCGCCAAGATTCTGCATGGCGACGGCGAGGGCACGCTGCTCCTGATGACCGGCAGTGCGCTGAGCGAGCAGGGCCTGGCGCTGGCCGAGCGCATCGCCGCCAAGACCGGCTGCACCGTGATGGGCCCGACCTTCCGCCCCAAGATGGCGCGCGGCCGCGGCCGCTTCTCGATCGACCGCATCCATTACGTGATCGAGAACGCGCTGCCGATGCTGGCCAAGTTCCGTCACATCGTGCTGGTCGAGTCCGACGATCCCGTGGCGTTCTTCGCCTATCCGAACAAGCCGAGCATGCTCAAGCCCGAGGGCTGCGACGTCCATCGTATGACCTCCTGGGGCGAGAACTCGGTCGCAGCGCTGGAAGCGCTCGCCGGCGCGGTGAAGGCCAGCGCCAAGGACGTCAAGCCGCAGGCGGTGCAGGAACTGGTCAAGCCGACCGGCGCGCTCACCTTCGCCTCGATCGCGCAGGCGATCGCCTGTGCGATCCCCGAGAATGCGATCATGGTCGACGAGTCGCTGACCACCGGCCGCGGCTTCTTCCCGCCGACCGCGGCCGCCGCGCCGCACGACTGGCTGCAGAACATGGGTGGCTCGATCGGCTTCTCGACGCCGCTGTCGATCGGTGCCGCGATCGCCTGTCCGGACCGCAAGGTGATCACCATGGTCGGCGACGGCAGCGCGATGTACACGATCCAGTCGCTGTGGACGCAGGCGCGCGAGAACCTCAACATCGTCACCATTGTGTTCGCCAACCGCATCTACCAGATCCTGCGCGGCGAGTTCGACAATGTCGGCGCCGGCGAGCCCGGCCAGCGCGCCAACGACATGCTCAGGCTCGACCGACCGACGCTGGATTTCGTGGCGCTGGCCAAGGGCATGGGCGTGCCCGGCCGCGCCGTCACCAATGCCGACGAGTTCAACAAGGCGCTGGCCGAAGCCGTCGCCGAGCCCGGCCCGCGGCTGATCGAAGTCGTGATGTAAGGGTTTACGCAACGCGGAGCGCCGAGAGCCCGGAGGCACGATGCAGACCGAGCTGAACAAGGTGATTGCAGCGCTCCGGGACTTCTACGCCCACGAAGGCTTCCTGTTCGAGAGGGACATCGGCGAGCGCGCGGTCACGCACCGCTTCGCCATGCATCTGGAAAAGCAGTTCTCCGGCTGGTCGGTCGACTGCAATTACGACCGGCTCGGCGAGCGCACGCTGCATCTGCCGCACGGCACCATCATCTCGACCGACGATCATCTGGGGAAGTCGATCTATCCCGATGTCGTCGTGCATCAGCGCGAGATCCCGAACAATCTGCTCAGTGTGGAAATCCGCAAGGCGAGCAATCACACGCCGCTGGAGCACGACCAGCACAAGCTGCGGGCGCTGACCGACGTCCACGTCTGGTTTCCCTACTGGATCGGCGTTCTGCTGGTGCTGGACAAGGAGCGGGTGACGACGTCCGAAGTCTATGTCAGCGGCGCCGTCGACGATGCGCTGTCGCGCTGGTTCTCGTCGCGGCTCGAGGAGATCGGCCTCGGAAGCCCCGTCTAGAACAATGCGGCGTGCGCGATCATTGCGCACGCCGCCATGTCTTCAGCCGCGATGTCGTCAGTAGGAGTACGGCTGCGAATACGCGTAGCGCGGGTTGATGCCGCAATAGGCCGAGGTGCCGGAGGCCGTCGCCGCACATTGCTGGTAGCTGGCGAACTGGCAATTGCCGGGATAGCCCCAGCTGCGGCCTTGCAGGCAGTACCGGTCGCTGCCCGCCTGGGCCGGGGCGGCCGACAACGACGCGGCGATCAAGGTTGCGAATGATGCAAGCGTGAGGATGGTGCGACGCATTTCAGTCTCCTTCGATTGTAGGGTGGAACGCCGGGCCTTGGCGTTCCCGTGGCCTGTCTGACGCATGGTCATGTTGTGTTGGTCTTTCGCGATACCGGATGCGTTCGAGGCGAGGTACATCGTGACGCAGCCGGGGGCGAGCAATGTGATCTCGGCCACAGTTCTCGCGTGGGATCGGACCTAATGTCGACAGACTTGCACGCGTCGATGCCGCGGGCCTAGGTTGGCCTCATTCGGATCAGGCAATTTGGAGGTTCTGATGCAAAAGTCATACTTGCTGGCCGCGACAGCGGCGCTGGCGCTCATCATGCAAACACCGCTCGCGCTGGCCCAGACCGCGCCCGCTGCCGGCGGAACCGCTGCGCCTGCGGCGACAACCACCGCGCCGGCAACGACGGCGGCGCCGGCTGCGACCACCGACAGTTCCAGTCAGCCGACCGACTCCAAGAAGAGTGCCTCGAAGAAGCCGGCGAAGAAGAAGATGACGCGGCAGCAGGAGATCGATCACTCCGTCGACACCGGCACCGTGCCCGCGCGCTATCGCAGCTCGGTGCCCAAGCAGTACCAGCAATATATTCCGTTCGATAAGCAGTGACGGATCGCACGGCGGCGCGGGATGCCCGGCTTCGCGCCGCTGCTGCCTTCGAGGAGCGGGCTCTCGAAGCGCCCTCCGTCGAACGCCTGCGACGAACCGCCTCTGCCGGACGGAGTCCGGCGAGAGATCCCCGGTGGCGGTCTGCCAGCGCAATGCTAGAGTAGGCCGAAGCGTGGGGGGAATGATGAGTGACGACGTGAAGGATGCTGGCCTCGTGGCCATGATCAGCAGCATCCTCGGTGGCAACAAGCGCGCAGAGAATGTTGTCCCACCGCCGCTCACCGAGGGGCCGCCGACAGTGCCCTCGAATGGAGCGGATGCGGTTTCGGCGCCGACCGCCGAGGCAGCGCCGATCAGGCAAGAGCAGGAGGATGCGTCCGACGCTGCACCGGCCACCGTGGAGCCGGTCGAGCAGCCCGCAAAGATCGTCACCACGCGGGACGGCAAACAGCTGCTGCCGGCCGAAGCGATTGCCGATCTCGTGCTGGGTGAGCTGCGCAAGCTGGAGGATTTTCCGGCAACCGGCGTCTCGGTCACGGTCTATGGCTACCGGCATTGGAACGCGATGATCACCTTCGCGCCGTTCTCGACCAATTTCCAGAACGCAACGCGGTTCCGCCAAGCCCTGCCGGATATTGTCTTCAAGCTCCGTCGTTTCGTCGAACTTGAGATATAATCCGGGACAAGCGGCGGCGCCTGGCGTCGCCAACCGGAACAGTTCGACAGGATTTCTGCATTGAGCGTCGCCTTTACCAAGGAAGAAAGCGCCGAGACCGCGTCCGAGACGCTGTTGCCGGATCGCCCGATCTCGCCGCATCCCAACCTCGTGACGGAAGCCGGCCTGCAGGCGCTGCAAACGCAGCTTGCGGAGGCCCGCAAGGCCTATGAAGCCGCGCAAGCCATCGAGGACGTCAACGAGAAGCGCCGGCAATCGGCCGTGCCCTTGCGCGACGCCCGCTATCTGACGGAGCGCTTGCGCACCGCGCAGCTCGTTCCCGATCCGGCCTCAAATGATGTCGTCGCC
The DNA here is from genome assembly GCF_030272265.2 of Bradyrhizobium sp. 62B. Lineage (NCBI taxonomy): Bacteria > Pseudomonadati > Pseudomonadota > Alphaproteobacteria > Hyphomicrobiales > Nitrobacteraceae > Bradyrhizobium > Bradyrhizobium sp. 62B. The sequence continues at coordinate 1,434,084 of NZ_CP092841.2, forward strand.
TTCGGCAGCACGGTAACATTCAGCCGCGCTGACGGCCGCGTGCAGACCTATCGCATCGTCGGCGAGGACGAAGCCGACCCGAAGGCGGGGACGATCTCGTTCGTCGCGCCGGTCGCGAAGTCGCTGATGGGCAAGGCGGTCGGCGATGTCGTCGGAACGGGCGCGCAGGAGATCGAGATCCTGTCGATCGCGTAGCAAGGCGCAGGGCCGGCGAGAATCGCGTGGCAAAGGGCGCTATCGACAGGAGCAATCTCATTCGCCTAAAGCATGATCCGCAGCAGCGCGAGGCCGTCGTCTCCGCCAAACAAAGCTTGATGGTCGAATGAGACGGTTTCTATCGGGAGCGCTGCCGTTCTACGCGCTGGCGGGACTTGCCATGTGCATGTACCTCGTTCTCTACAGGACGAGCCTGTTCGACCTGAACGCGATCGTTCAGGGCGCGACCGGTTCATCGTGGTTTCCGGCCTTCATGTTCGTCTGCGTGCTGCTGGAAGCGGTGTTCCCGTATTTCGGCTATTTTCCCGGCACCGCCCTGATCCTGATGTCGGTGGCGCTCAATCCGAAGGCGGTGGATGGCTCCGTCTTCACCGTGGCGTGGCTCGCCATCATCCTCGGCGCCGTTCTCAGCTACGGACAGGCGCGTTTCTTCAGGCCGTTCCTGCAGCGTGTCGCCTCGAAGGCGGCCTTGCGCCGATGCGAGTCCTTGTTCGACGCCTACGGCCCTTACGCGCGCATTGCCTTGTTCGTGCATCCCAACGCCTGCGCGATGTATTTCACGGCGCTCGGACTGCTCGGCCGCAATCTGACGCGGGAGCTCGCTTATCTCTGCGTGGGTGCGGCGGCCGCCGTCGGCATCCTGTTCGTCATCGTGACCAGGCTTGTCTCGTCCGTCGGCCCCACCGATGACGGCGAATTGCAGGTGCTGCTCGCGGCAGCACTGGTCGCCATTGGAACGTTGGTCGGTCTTTACGCGGCCTGGCGGCCACAGCGGGCGGTGTGAAGCTTCGTCATCGGCCCTTACGCTTCCGGCAGCTCAACGCCCGTCAGCTTGCTCAATTGACCAATGAGCGCCTCCTGAAATTTCGGATCGGTCGCTTCACGCGCCGGCTGCTCCTGCGCGAGATGATGCCAGTAGCGCCCCGTCACCAGGGCGGCGGGCTCCTCGCTCGCGGCCAGCCAGGTTTGCGTCCGTTGCCCGGTGTCGATATCGACCGGCGCGCCCGCGCCGCCCATCCTGGTGCGCACCCATCCGGGATCGACGGCGTTGCAGAGGACGTTGGGCCAGCGCCGCGCCAGCGCGAAGGCCAGCGCGACGACGTGCAGCTTGCTCTCGGCGTAGGCCTTGGCCGCATCCCAGGGACGCCTGGTCCAGTCGAGATCGTCGAGCGAGCCCTCACCACCCCTGTGCAATCCGCTGCTGAGATACACCAGCCGGCCGGGACGCTCGATCAGCGCCGTCAGCATGTACGGTGCAAGCGTGTTGATGGCGAGCGTCTCGGCATGGCCCTCCGGCGTTGTGCCGCGGCCGGGCCGCGTGTAGACGCCGGCGTTGTGGATGATCGCGTCCATGCGCCCGATCGCGTTGACCTGGTCGGCGATGTCCTTGGTCTCGGCCGCGCTCTTGAGATCGCCGACCACGATCCCCTGGGCTCGTGACCTCACCTCGCCGAGCGCGTTGGCACGATCGGCCGAGCGCGCGTGCAGCACCACGCGGTGTCCCTGATCAAGCAGCGATTGCGCCGCCGCCCGGCCGAGCCCATCCGTGCTGCCGGTGATGAAGATGGTCGCCATGGGCTGCTCCTTGCGAATGTCTCGGCACGCGCTCTCTGGTGCCGCTTTTCTCTTCCGATCCTTGGGCGATCGAACCAAGGTCACCGCGCTCAACACTTAGTCTTGAGCTGCGTTCCGCGAAACGCCCGCAGCGGCAGGTCAATCTGGAGGCATGTGTGAGCAAGGTCAAAACTCCACAGGACAAGAAGCGCTTGAGCTATGAGCACGACCGGCGCAATACCTATGGAGAGAATCAGAAAAGCAGCCGGAAGAACATTCCGCGCAGCAAGCAGCTCTCGCACCAGGACGAGCGCCGGGCAGTGCGCCAGGCCTTGATCCCTGCGCAGGGCGATGTTCGGGACGAAGTCGCCGACGAAGCGCAGTCGGATGTCTTGCGCACAGGCCGGATCAAGAAGCTCAGCGCCTTTCGCAAATCGCCAGACCGTCCCCTGGGCGAAGTCGTCGCGCGACGATTGCGCCGGCGGAGGAGCGAACCGGCCGAGGATTAGGCCGCGCGTCAATGATGGGCCGGCCCTGAGTCCGATGACTTCGGCAAAGCCGTAACCCGTTGATCCGACTGACGTCGGCTACTGTGCATGGGGTTGTTTTCGAGTTTCTTGTTCGGGCGGTCGCCGACAGCCGTCAGGCGAGATCGTCGGTAACTGGCAGATCAAGCAGGACAATGGATGGTGGGCGCACAAGGGATCGAACCTTGGACCTCTCCCGTGTGAAGGGAACGCTCTCCCGCTGAGCTATGCGCCCGGGACCATCATGCCAACGGCCGGACCTTTTCGGCCGGCCGGCGCATCGGAGCCCGCGATTTAGAAGTGCGGGCTTGAGGTGTCAAGTTTCCAGGTGGCTCGAAGCCAGAAAAGCTTGCGGCAACCGCGCCATGCGCGGCGGAAAGGGCGGTTTCGGGCCGCTTACGCGCCCTGCTGGCGGGCGCGGGAGGCGTGGGCCTGCAGCGCCCGGATCCGCTCGGCCAGCGTTCCGCCGCCTTCGGGCAGGCTCGGCGTGCCGTTGGTGGCGGCGTCGTTGGCCGGGCGCGGCGCCGGCTTCGGCGGTTGGCCGGCCTCGGCCGCCAGCAGCGCCTCGATCGGCGAGTTCGGACCTTCGAGCTGCATCGCGAGCTTGGCCACCTCGGCGGCAATGTCGTTGATGCGCTCGCGCAACAGCGCATTCTCCATGCGTTCGGTCGCCCATGAGCTCTCGGCCTGCTGCTGGATCGCGTTGAGGTCGCGCTGCAGTTTTGCGCGCTCGTCGCGCGCGGTGCGCAGCTGCTCTTCCAGCGCGGTCTTTTCCGCGCGCAGCGCCTCCGCAGCCGCCGACGATTTGCCGCCGCTGAGGCCCGCGATCTCGACACGCAGCTCCTTCACGGTGCGCTCATTGGCCTCATTGGCCTGGCGAAGCTGGTTGTTCTCATAGTCGCGCTCGGCAAGCAGCTTGCCCTGTGTGGCGAGGCGTCCTTCGAGGTCGGCGACACGGCCCGACAGCATCTCGGCTTCCTTGACCTGCACGAGCAGCTGGCGATCGAGCTCGGTGACGCGCTGGCTCAGATTCTCGACCCGGCCGCGGGCATCGCCGAGCTCGCGCGAGGCGGTCTCCGATTCCAGACGCTCCTGCGCGAGGCGCGCCTGCGTCGCCGCGAATTCCTTCTCGGCATCGCCGACGCGATTCTTCAATTCCTCGATTTGCGCGCGCACGGCGACCAGCTCGACCTGGCGGCTCTCCGCCATCATCGAGCGGTCGGACAGTTCGGAATTGATCTTGGCGAGCTCGGCCTGCTTGTCGGTCAGCGCGATCTCGGCTTCGCGCAAGGCTTGGGTCTTGGCGTTGAATTCCTCTTCGGTGGCGCGGAGCTGCTCCTTCACCGCCTTCTCGCGCGCCTCGAGCGCGAAGATCGTGGCGTTCTTCTCGCCGAGCTCGATCTTCATGCGGTTGATGGCGTCGCTCTTCTTGCCGAGCTCGGCGAGCTGGCTCGTGGTCTTGTTCTTGAGCTGATCGACGCTCATCTCGAGCCGCCGCGCCGACATGGCGAATTCGGCGCGGAGCTGGTCCTTGTCGGCCTGGATCTCCGCCATCGACAGCGGCGTCGCGGCTTCGAGCCGGCGCGTGGTCAGGCGCACGGCGCGGTTATGCACCAGCGGCACGATGGCGAGCCCGCACAGCATCGAGAGCAGGAAACCGATCGCCAGGTACATGATCGGTTCGACCATGGGGCAGAACTCCCAAGCTTAAGGAAAAATTCACCAACGACCATGCCATGGCGGGCCGGCAAAAAGCCAGCCCCGGCCTGTCGTTAACCTTGATCCCTAACAGGATGGGAGGAGGAGACCTAGAACGGGTTCCAGGTCGCGCGCGGCGTGTATTTGAGATAGCCGATATTGGCGCCCAGCCGTAAGCCCAAGCCCGAGCGGATCGGCACCAGCACGATGTTGTTGGCGGTGAGCGCCGTCATGCCGAAGCCGCCGATGATGTAGGCCGAGCCGTCGAGGCCGGCGAAGCGCTGGTAGATCGCGTTGGTGGCGGGCAAATTGTAAACCAGCGTCATGGTGCGCGCGCCGTCGCCGCCCCAGTCGAAGCCGAGCGAGGGGCCCTGCCAGTAGACCCTGAGATCGCCGGCGTTCTTGGTGTAGAGCGTGCCTTCGCCGTAACGCAGGCCGGCAACGAACGCGCCGGAACCTTCCTCACCCAGGATGTAGCCATTGGGCAGGCCCCATTGGCTGATCGCCTTCTCGATGATGGAGGCAAGCCCGCGCGAGACGTTGCCGAAGAAACGGTGTCCGGCACCGACGAGTTCGTCCGGCCCGTAGGTGTTGGGCGTTGGGGTCCGCTGCGGCGGCGGCAGGTCCGGCGGCGGTGCGGTCTGCGCTGAAGCCGGCACGATCCAGCCGACCATCGCGGCAAGCGCGAGCGCAGCAAGGCGTGATGCGAAAGTCATGAAAGAACCCCTGGTACCGAATCCGGTCGCTTCCTTAACCTGACGCCAACAGGCATGGCTCTAGGTTGCGCCGGATGTCCCCTCGACTCGGATGTTATCCGCAGCAACTATGACGGCACAACGGCAGGAAGATAGCCCTTTGCGCCCCGGAATTGCCTTGATCCGCCTCCTCGTCTGCCTGCTGGCGGGTATATGGATCGCGGGCTCGGGGTTGCCGGCCGAGGCTGCCACCACCGAGCGGGTCGTCGTCAACCGCTTCACCGGCGTCGCCATTCAGGGCTTCGACCCCGTTGCCTATTTCGTCGATGGCGAGGCGGTGCAGGGGACGGCGGAATTCGAGGCGAACCTCTGGGGCGCGGTCTGGCGCTTCCGAAACGAGGGCAACCGGGCCTCCTTCCTGGCGCATCCCGAGGTCTATGGGCCGCAGTTCGGCGGCTACGATCCCGCCGATATCGCCCGCGGCGTCACCGTCGCCGGCAATCCCCGTTTCTTCGTGATTGCGGCGCAGCGGCTTTATTTGTTCAGCCGGGAAGCCAATCGTGACGCCTTCGCCGCCGACCCCGAACGGTTCCTCTATGAGGTCGGCAAGCGCTGGCCGGCGCTTCTGGAGCAGCTCGGTCAGTAGCGGCTTACCTCAGAGTTCTGCCGCCGCCTGCGGATCGCCCCAGGCGATGAACTCCGGGATGATGAAGCCACTGGCCGGCCGCTGGCCGAAGCGGAGCTCGCCGCCCTTGCCGTCGGTCACCCTGCCGCCGGCCGCGGTCACGACCGCAGAACCGGCCCCGACGTCCCATTCACAGGTCGGCCCGAAGCGGGGGTAGATGTCGGCGCTGCCCTCGGCGATCCGGCCGAATTTCACGGCCGAGCCGCAGGTCTTTCTCACGGCATTGGGCCTGTTATCGATGAACGCCTCGCTTTTGGAATCGCCATGCGAGCGGCTCACTGCTGCGATCCAGGGCTCGCCCCGCGCCGGCAGCTTGCGGGTGCGGATCGGCTCGGCCGCGCCGATGGTTGCGCCGTCAAACCTCACGCGCTCGGCGCCGCGGCCGACGATGCCGCGCCAGAGCACCCCGAGCGCGGGCGCACTGACGATGCCCAGCAGCGGCATGCCCGATGTCACGAGGGCGAGATTGACGGTGAACTCGTCGCGGCCGGCGACGAACTCCTTGGTGCCGTCGAGCGGATCGATCAGGAAGAAGCTGCCCTCGAACGGCGCAGAAGCGAGCTCGGTCCGCTCTTCCGAGAGCGTCGGCACGTCGCCTCCGAGCTGCGCCAGGCCCTCCGCGATGATGCGGTCGGCGGCAAGGTCGGCCTCGGTTACCGGCGAGCCGTCCTGCTTGCCGTCGACCCGCATCGCCGCGCGGTTGACGGCAAGGATCGCCTCGCCCGCCTTCACCACCAGGGCCGTCAGCGGCTCCATCAGGCCGGATGCGGCCGCGCTGTCGATGATCCGCTTCACCTGGATGCCTCAATCATCGGCAATTCGTTCCTTCTCGACTGATTCGCCCCCGAACGATTCGATTGGGCTTATGACCGCCCGGACGTGATCGCAAGCTAGCTGCCGCGGGCTGGCGAATGTTAGAACCCGCAGCATCCGTCAAGCATGCGTGATTCGCGGCGTCCAGCGCCGTGCAATTCCAGGAACCCTCCAGGACCCCTTTATATGTCTGACGCCTCGTCGCCCGCGACCGCCACTGCTCCCGATATGCTCGAACTCGCCGCGCTGTTGTGCTCGCGGGTCTGCCACGATCTCATCAGCCCTGTCGGCGCCATCGTCAACGGCCTCGAAGTGCTCGACGACGATCCCAAGCCCGAAGACCGCGAGTTCGCGCTCGACCTGATCCGCAAGAGCGCCAAGACCGCCTCCGCCCGGCTGCAGTTCTGCCGTCTCGCCTTCGGCGCGGCCGGCTCCTCCGGCGCGCAGATCGATCTCGGCGATGCCCAGACCATGGCGAAAGGCCACATCGAGGACGGCAAGTGCTCGATCACCTGGAATCTGCCGCGGCTTCTCCTGCCGAAGAACCGCGTCAAGCTGCTGCTCAACATGCTGGTCGTCGCCCAGCACACGATCCCGCGCGGCGGCATGCTGACGATCGACCCGATCGGCGAGGGCGAGACGATGAGCTTTCGCATCACCGCGACCGGCCACAATGCGCGCCTGCCGCAGAACATCTCCGAGCTGCTGAGCGGCGAGCGCGGCCCCGCCGCGGATGCGCACGCGATCCAGCCTTATTATACGCGTCTGCTGGCCCAGGCCTGCGGGCTCACCGTGAAGCTTGCGCCGGAAGGCGAAGCCATCACCGTTACCGCTTCGTAAACGGCGCGTCGCGTCCGGCCCTCTTAATCGAATCTTTACGAGGCGCTTCGACTTGTCCGGAGCGCCTTATGTCTTTGTTGGTTCCGTTCTTTTGCACATACTCAACCAATATTAAACGCTTTGCGGTGAAGCTGGCCTCATTCCGAAATGGCGCACCACGCCTCGTGCGCGCCCTCGCTGTATGAAGGCCTGTTTTCATGGATGATCTGTTGCGGGAGTTTCTGACGGAGACCAGCGAGAGCCTGGACACCGTGGACAATCAATTGGTGAAGTTCGAGCAGGAGCCGAACAACGCCAAGATCCTGGATAACATCTTCCGCCTGGTCCACACCATCAAGGGCACGTGCGGCTTCCTCGGACTGCCCCGGCTCGAAGCGCTGGCCCATGCCGGCGAGACCTTGATGGGCAAATTCCGCGACGGCATGCCGGTGACGGGCCAGGCGGTGACGGTGATCCTGTCCTCGATCGACCGCATCAAGGAGATTCTGGCAGGCCTGGAGGCAACCGAGGCCGAGCCCGAGGGGAACGACCGCGATCTCATCGACAAGCTGGAAGCGATGGTCGAGCAGGGCATGGCCGCAATGGCGGCGGGTGCTGCTGCTCCTGTTGCCGAGGCCCCGCCGCTGGCGCCGGAGGCACCTGTTGCTGCCGCGCCCGCCAAAGACCTGACCACGGGCACGCTGATCGACCAGACCCTGGAGCGTCCGTTGCGTCCGGGCGAAGTCTCGCTCGACGAGCTCGAGCGCGCCTTCCGCGAGACCGCGATCGAAGCGCCCGCGCCCGTTGCCAAGGCCGAGGCTGCGCCGGCGCCGGCCGCTGAAGCCCCGGCTCCTGCGCCCGCTGCGAAGGAAGCGGCCAAGCCCGCCAAGGAGAAGGCCGCCCCGAAGAAGTCGATGGCCGACGAGGGCGCCTCCGAAGGCGACCGCATCGCCAACCAGTCGATCCGCGTCAACGTGGATACGCTGGAGCATTTGATGACCATGGTCTCCGAGCTGGTCCTGACCCGCAACCAGCTTCTGGAGATCTCCCGCCGCAACGAGGACACCGAGTTCAAGGTGCCGTTGCAGCGCCTGTCCAACGTCACCGCCGAGCTGCAGGAAGGCGTCATGAAGACGCGCATGCAGCCGATCGGCAATGCCTGGCAGAAGCTGCCGCGCATCGTTCGCGACCTCTCGAGCGAACTCGGCAAGCAGATCGAACTCGAGATGCACGGCGCCGACACCGAGCTCGACCGCCAGGTGCTCGACCTGATCAAGGACCCGCTCACCCACATGGTGCGCAACTCCGCCGATCATGGCCTGGAGACCCCCGCCGAGCGCCTCGCCAGCGGCAAGGGCGAGCAGGGCACCATCCGCCTGTCCGCCTATCACGAGGGCGGCCACATCATCATCTGCATCGCCGACAACGGCCGCGGCCTCAACACCGAGAAGATCAAGGCCAAGGCGATCTCCTCAGGTCTCGTCACCGAGGCCGAGCTCGAGAAGATGAGCGAAGCCCAGATCCACAAGTTCATCTTCGCGCCGGGCTTCTCGACCGCCGCCGCCATCACCTCGGTCTCCGGCCGCGGCGTCGGCATGGACGTGGTGCGCACCAATATCGACCAGATCGGCGGCACCATCGACATCAAGTCGGTAGCCGGCGAGGGCTCTTCCGTCACCATCAAGATCCCGCTGACGCTGGCCATCGTCTCGGCCCTGATCGTGGAAGCCGCCGGCGACCGCTTTGCGATCCCGCAGCTCTCGGTGGTCGAGCTGGTCCGTGCCCGCGCCAACTCCGAGCACCGCATCGAGCGCATCAAGGACACCGCGGTCCTTCGCCTGCGCAACAAGCTCTTGCCGCTGATCCACCTGAAGAAGCTCCTGAAGATCGACGACGGCGCGGCCTCCGATCCCGAGAACGGCTTCATCGTGGTCACCCAGGTCGGCAGCCAGACTTTCGGCATCGTGGTCGATGGTGTCTTCCATACGGAAGAGATCGTCGTGAAGCCGATGTCCACAAAACTGCGTCACATCGACATGTTCTCCGGCAACACCATCCTGGGCGATGGCGCTGTGATCATGATCATCGACCCCAACGGCATTGCCAAGGCGCTCGGCGCCGCCGGCTCCTCGGCCCATGACATGGGCGACGAGAACGGCGCGCACCACATCGGCTCGGGCGAGCAGACCACCTCGCTCCTCGTCTTCCGCGCTGGCTCGGCGCAGCCCAAGGCGGTCCCGCTCGGGCTCGTCACGCGCCTCGAAGAGCTGCCCGCCGACAAGATCGAGTTCTCGAACGGCCGCTACATGGTGCAGTACCGCGAGCAGCTGATGCCGCTCGTCGCCATGGACGGCGTCACCATCGCAAGCCAGGGCGCCCAGCCGATCCTGGTGTTCGCCGATGACGGCCGCTCCATGGGCCTCGTCGTCGACGAGATCATCGACATCGTCGAGGAGCGCCTCAACATCGAGGTCGGCGGCTCCTCCTCCGGCATTCTCGGCTCGGCCGTGATCAAGGGCCAGGCCACCGAGGTGATCGACGTCGGCCACTTCCTGCCCATGGCGTTCTCCGACTGGTTCACCCGCAAGGAGATGAAGCCGTCGCTGCACTCGCAGTCGGTGCTCTTGGTCGACGACAGCGCGTTCTTCCGCAACATGCTGGCTCCCGTCCTCAAGGCCGCCGGCTACCGCGTCCGCACCGCGCCGACCGCGCAGGAGGGCCTGGCTGCCCTGCGCGCGCAGAGCTTCGACGTGGTGCTGACCGACATCGAGATGCCCGACATGAACGGGTTCGAGTTCGCCGAGGTGATCCGCTCGGACAACAATCTCGGCTCGATGCCGATCATCGGCCTCTCCGCGCTGGTGTCGCCGGCGGCGATCGAGCGCGGCCGTCAGGCCGGCTTCCACGACTATGTCGCCAAGTTCGACCGTCCCGGTCTGATCGCGGCGCTGAAGGAGCAGACCGCGGGCGCCGCCGGCGCCTCCGAGCTGAGCCGGGCGGCGGCGTAACCAACGGGACCAGGAGATACGCTTATGGCCACCAACAAGACCCAGTCCGCCGAAGGCGCCATGGTCGAATACGTCACCGCGATGATCGGCGGCCAGCTGTTCGGCCTGCCGATCTCCCGCGTCCAGGACGTGTTCATGCCGGAGCGCGTCACCCGCGTGCCCTTGTCCTCGCGCGAGATCGCGGGCGTGCTGAACTTGCGCGGCCGCATCGTCACCGTGGTCGACATGCGCGCCCGTCTCGGCCTGCCGCAGCCCGAGGACGGCAAGGTGCCGATGGCGGTCGGCGTCGACCTGCGCGGCGAATCCTATGGCCTGCTGATCGACCAGATCGGCGAGGTGCTGCGCCTGCCCGAGGCCGGCATGGAAGAGAACCCCGTGAACCTCGATCCCCGCATGGCCAAGCTCGCCGGCGGTGTCCACCGCCTCGACGGTCAGCTCATGGTCGTCCTCGACGTCGATCGCGTCCTCGAGCTCGCGCCCGAGATGATGGCGGCCTGATAGCGCGGCCTCGCCGCCGACGTGCCGGTAATTGGAAGTGCCCCCGCAAAAGGGGGAGGAAGCAGAGGTTCAGATGCGCACTTGTCTCGTCGTTGATGATTCCAGCGTCATCCGCAAAGTTGCGCGCCGGATCCTGGAGGGCCTCGACTTCCAGATCCTCGAAGCCGAGGACGGTGAGAAGGCGCTGGAGGCCTGCAAGCGCGGCTTGCCCGATGCGGTGCTGCTCGACTGGAACATGCCCGTGATGGATGGTTACGAGTTCCTCGGCCATCTCAGGCGCATGCCCGGCGGCGACCAGCCCAAGGTGGTGTTCTGCACCACCGAGAACGACGTCGCGCATATCGCGCGCGCGCTGCATGCCGGCGCCAACGAGTACATCATGAAGCCGTTCGACAAGGACATCGTGACGGCGAAATTCCAGGAAGTCGGCCTTATCTAAGCGATCGGCCGGAGGCCGAGCGGATCCTCCGGCGCCTGTTTTCAACTGTCTCCTTTCAGTCTGAGTTGGTGAGTAATGAGTGTTGCGTTCGCAGGTAATTCGACCACGACCGGCTCGCGCGAAGCGGGGCCGCTGCGGGTGATGATCGTCGACGACTCCGTCGTCATCCGCGGTCTGATCTCGCGCTGGGTCGGCGCCGAGCACGACATGGAAGTCGCAGCCTCGCTGCGCACCGGGCTCGAGGCGGTCAACCAGCTCGAACGCATCAACCCCGACGTTGCCGTGCTCGACATCGAGATGCCCGAGCTCGACGGCATCTCGGCGCTGCCGCAACTCCTGGCGAAGAAGCGCGATCTCGTCATCATCATGGCCTCGACGCTGACCCGCCGCAACGCGGAGATCAGCTTCAAGGCGCTGTCGCTCGGCGCGGCCGATTACATTCCGAAGCCGGAATCGACGCGCGAGGCGTCGGCCGCGGACATCTTTCATCACGACCTGATCCAGAAGATCCGCCATCTCGGCGCGCGGCTGCGCCGCAAGCCCGCGGTTGCAAGTCCGCCGCTCGCGCCTGCGAGCCCGGCTCCGGCCCTGCGCAGTCCGATTGCACGGCCGGCCGCGCCCGCATCGGCTTCCGCCGCGCCGGCCGCATCGTCAGGGGCGCTGAGCCTGCGCCCCTTCTCCAATCAGGCCCCCAAGGTGCTGCTGATCGGCTCCTCGACCGGCGGCCCGCAGGCGCTGATGGCCCTGGTCACCGAGCTCGGCCCCGTGATCGACCGCGTCCCCGTGCTGATCACCCAGCACATGCCGCCGACCTTCACGACCATCCTTGCCGAGCATCTGGCACGCTCGAGCCGCAAGCCCGCGGCCGAGGCGGTCGACGGCGAGCCGGTGAAGCCGGGACGGATCTATCTCGCGCCCGGCGGCAAGCACATGCGCGTCGCGCGCAGCGGCGTGGACACCGTGATCGCGCTCGACGACGGCCCCGCCGTCAATTTCTGCAAGCCCGCGGTCGATCCTCTCTTCACCTCCGCCATCGACATCTGGCACGGCAGCATCCTCTCCGTGATCCTGACGGGCATGGGCTCGGACGGCATGCGCGGCGGCAAGGACATCGTAGCCGCCGGCGGCAGCGTGATCGCGCAGGACGAAGCCTCCAGCGTGGTCTGGGGCATGCCGGGCGCGGCGGCCAATGCCGGCATCTGCGCGGCGGTCCTGCCGCTCAACCAGATCGGCGCCAAGGTCAACCGCCTGTTCGCGGGAGACCGCTCGTGACGCCGGTCGATTACGACTATCTGCGCAAGTTCCTGAAAGAGCGCTCCGGCCTCGATCTGTCGCCCGACAAGCAATATCTGGTCGAGAGCCGGCTGTTGCCGCTCGCGCGCAAGGCCAACCTTCCCGGCATTCCCGATCTCGTACTGAAGATCAGGAACGGTGACGGCCGGCTTGCCACCGACGTGGTCGAAGCCATGACCACCAACGAGACCTTCTTCTACCGCGACAAGATTCCGTTCGATCATCTGCGCGAGACAATTCTGCCGGGACTGACCCGGGCTCGCGCGGCGCGCAAATCCTTGCGCATCTGGTCGGCGGCGTCGTCGACGGGGCAGGAGCCCTATTCGATCGCGATGTGCATCAAGGAGATGGGCGCGGCCCTCGCCGGCTGGCGCATCGAGATCGTCGCGACCGACCTGTCGCAGGAGGTGCTGGAGAAGTCGAAGGCCGGAATCTACAGCCAGTTCGAGGTGCAGCGCGGCCTGCCGATCCAGCACCTGATGAAGTATTTCACGCAAACCGGCGAGCTGTGGCAGCTCAACGCCGACATTCGCGCGATGGTCCAGTTCCGCCAGCTCAATCTGCTGCAGGACTTCTCCCATCTCGGCACGTTCGACGTGATCTTCTGCCGCAACGTCCTGATCTATTTCGACCAGGACACCAAGGCCGTGATCTTCGAGCGGATGGCGAAGGGCCTGGAAGCCGACGGCACGCTGCTGCTCGGGGCCGCCGAATCCGTCGTCGGCATCACCGATGCGTTCCGTCCCATCACCGAGCGCCGCGGTCTCTACCAGCTCAATCCCGCACGCTCCGGCCGCCCCATGGGCGGGTTGATGCCGCAGCCGCTGAAGCTCGCCGCGGCGAGGTGAGATGCTTCTTCTTCCCTCTCCCCTTGTGGGAGAGGGTGGCTCGCCGCGATAGCGGCGAGACGGGTGAGGGGTTCTCTCCTCACGATCAGTCTTGCGAGTGGGGAGAACCCCTCATCCGGCGCTTCGCGCCACCTTCTCCCACAAGGGGAGAAGGCAAGGAATTCATCGCTCACAAAATCGCATGCGGCAGAAACCGCGAACGATTGCCCGTGATCGGGCTCTCGTCCTCGCGGATCGACAATCCGCACGGTTCGTGATTCACCAGCCAGCTTCCGATCACCGGATAGAAGCCGGAGAAATTCGGCAGCGGTGCCAGCGCCTGGCGCACGAAGCCTTCGGCGCCGTAGGGACCCGTCTGCTCGTCGAGCAGCATCCCGCCTGATACGATCGTGACATTGGCGCCTTCGCGCGACAGCAGCGGCTTGCGAACATAGGAGCTGCCGAGCTCGGCAGCGCGCGGGTCGTCCTCGAAGAACGCCGGCAGCAGATGGGGATGGTTCGGAAACATCTCCCAGAGCAGCGGCAATATGCCCTTGTTGGAGAGCACCGCCTTCCACGGCGGCTCGATCCAGCGCGTGGCTGCGTCCTTCAGCTTGGCGCCGAAGGCATCGTGGAACATCCACTCCCAGGGATAGAGCTTGAAGGCGAGCGCGATGTCGTTCTCGTCGAGATCGACGAAGCAGCCCGGCTCGTCGCGCCAGCCGACCTCTTCGATGTCGAGCAGCCTGGTCGAGAGCCCGGCCTGGCGCGCGGTGTCCTCGAGATAAGCGAGCGTGCCGGCGTCCTCTTCGTTGCCGGTGATGCCGGTGAGATGGACATGGCGGCCGCCGGCGATCTCCTTCCATGCCGCGATCAATCGCTCATGGATGGAGTTGAACTGATCGGAACGCGACGGGATGACGCGGCGCTCGATCGCCTGTTCGAGCCAGGTCCACTGAAACACCGCGGCCTCGAAGATCGAGGTCGGCGTGTCCGCATTGTATTCGAGCAGCTTGGCCGGCGACTTGCCGTCGTATTTCAGATCGAGCCGGCCATAGAGGCTGCGATCGTCGCGCTTCCAGCTCTCGGCGATCAGGCTCCAGAACGCTTCCGGAATCTGCAGGCGCCGCAAATAGCGTTCCTCGCCGATGACACGGCCGGCAAGCTCCAGGCACATCGCGTCGATCTCGCCGGTCGGCGTCTCGATGCCGCGCTCGATCTCGTCCAGCGTGAAGCCGTAATAGGCACGCTCGTCCCAATAGCGTTCGCCGTCGATGGTGTGGAAGACGAAGCCGCATTGCGCCGCGGTCTCTCGCCAGTCGTCGCGCTCCAGGCAGGTGATGCGCTGCATATTATTTCCTGCGCATGATCTTGTCGGAAAACCGGTGGCCACTTTTCCGGATCATGCGCTAGCCGCCGCCCGAAAAACCGTGACCGAACGAGCCGAAGCCGCCGCGGCTGACGCTGCTGTGGCCGGAATCGGACGACGTCCCCGACGAGGAATGGCTCGACGAGTCGCTGCTGAAGAAGCTCGATCGCGACGAGTGCGAACTGCTGCCGCTGCCCGATGAACTGCTGCTGGTGCAGGTCGTGGTGGTCTGTCCCGGCACGGCGCCGGGCGTCGGCTCGCAGGTCTGCCGCGGCATCATCGTGTAGGCGGTGGTGCCGACCGCGAGCGTGCCCATCACCAACAGCGCGACATGGCCGGAGCGCTTCACCGGCTGCTTGGTCGGCAGCGGCAATGGCTGTGGCAGGCGTGGCCGGCGCTTGCCGAAGTCGTTTTTGGAGGGTTTGTCGGCCATCTCAATAGATCATGCTGGCGGCGTTGAGCAGGCCGGCCGCGAGCGAGGACAGGCCGAGCCAGATTGCCGGCGCAAGCTCGCCGGCGGCAATCCGTTCGGACAGGTTCGGCACCGGCACGCGCACGAGAAAGAACACGATGACCTGCACGATCAGCGCGATCATGGCCCAGATCAGGCAGTCCAGCACATTGGCCGAATGCGCGATGGCGCTGACCAGTGGCGCCACGAAGCCGAGCAGGCTGAGGCCGAGCGCGATCGCGGCGGCCGGCTCGTTGTCGCGGATCAGCTGGAACTCGTTATGCGCGGTGATGCGGGTGTAGACGAACAGATACGCCACGATTGCGATCAGCCCGGTGCAGAAATAGACCAGGAAGGCGGGCAGGCCGGCCAGTGATTGCAGGATCATCGTTCCCCCATCGTGCAGCGACCATTCGTCGGCGGGGGAAGCATAGCGGTTCAAATGTTAAGCCGGAGATGAGGCGATGCCCCCAAAAACAAAACCCCGCCATTTGCGGCGGGGTCCAGCCTGGGAGGAGCGAGCCCTGTCGGGCTCGCGACGTAAACGAAAGGAGATCAGGCGGGAATGCGCTCTTCGTGCTCGTGCGGCTCGCGCAGCACGTAGCCGCGGCCCCACACGGTCTCGATGAAATTGCGGCCTTCGGAGGCGTTGGCGAGCTTCTTGCGGAGCTTGCAGATGAAGACGTCGATGATCTTCAGCTCGGGCTCGTCCATGCCGCCATAGAGGTGGTTGAGGAACATTTCCTTGGTGAGGGTCGTGCCCTTGCGGAGCGAGAGCAGCTCCAGCATCTGATATTCCTTGCCGGTCAGATGCACGCGCTGGCCGCCGACTTCCACCGTCTTGGTGTCGAGGTTGACGACGAGGTCGCCGGTCTGGATGACCGACTGGGCATGGCCCTTGGAGCGGCGCACGATCGCGTGGATGCGGGCCACCAGCTCGTCCTTGTGGAAGGGCTTGGTCATGTAGTCGTCGGCGCCGACGCCGAGACCCTTGACCTTGTCCTCGATGCCGGCGAGGCCGGAGAGGATCAGGATCGGTGTCTTGATCTTGGAGACCCGAAGCTGCTTGAGCACGTCGTAGCCGGACATGTCGGGCAGGTTGAGATCGAGAAGGATAATGTCGTAATCGTATAATTTACCGAGATCGACGCCTTCTTCCCCCAAATCGGTCGTGTAGACGTTGAAGCTCTCAGACTTCAACATCAGCTCGATCGACTGCGCGACGGCGCTGTCATCTTCAATCAGCAAAACGCGCATGCCAGTTCCCCATAGTCGCCGCTCCTGGGCGTCAGGTCGGCCGCATTCGCGGCACTCAACAAAACGCCTTTGAACAACTGATTCGGATCCTGACAACAGATGGTTAACAAATCCTGATTCTGGAACGCAAGTCCCCCGGGTGCAATTTTTATCGAATCGCCCTAAGGTCTTGCGTAAGAAGCAGCTTTCGTCACCCAGCTCCGTTCAAGTTCCACTTTAAGAGACGGGCCTAACCGACTCCCGCGACTCAGCCTTCTTCTGAAGGGGAGTCACGCTCAGTCTCAAAGACAGTGACGCAATGATTAATGATGCGGGTAAACACGAAGTTAAGCGCCGTTCAGAAATATGGCGAAACTTAAGGTTTTCACCGTGAAGTCCCGGGATCGCGCATCGCGACCCCGGGGATTACGAAGGTGCGCCCCTTAATGAAGGCCCCGCTATGAAGGCGCTTGCCGAACAGATCGGCGATATCGACGGCATCAATATCTATGGCCGTGTGGTCGGCGTGCGCGGCCTGATGGTCGAGGTGGCCGGTCCCATTCACGCGATGTCGGTCGGCGCGCGGCTCGTGATCGAGACCGGCGCCAACCGTTCGATTCCCTGCGAGGTCATCGGCTTCTCCGGCAACAATGCTGTCGTGATGCCGTTCGCCGGCCTCGATGGCGTGCGCCGCGGCTGCAAGGCCGTGATCGCCAACGCCGCCAATCTGGTGCGACCCTCGTCCGCCTGGCTCGGCCGCGTCGTCAACGCGCTGGGCGAGCCGATCGACGGCAAGGGCCCGCTGCCGCAAGGCGCGTCCCCGATGCCGTTCCGCAACACGCCGCCGCCGGCGCATTCGCGCAAGCGAGTAGGCAGCCCGCTCGATCTCGGCGTGCGCGCGATGAACACCTTCCTCACTTGTTGCCGCGGCCAGCGCATGGGCATCTTTGCAGGGTCCGGCGTCGGCAAATCGGTGCTGCTGTCGATGCTGGCGCGCAACGTCGATGCCGCGGTCAGCGTCATCGGGCTGATCGGCGAACGCGGCCGCGAGGTGCAGGAATTCCTGCAGGACGACCTCGGCGAGGAGGGTCTCGCACGCTCCGTCGTGGTGGTCGCGACCTCCGACGAGCCGGCGCTGATGCGCCGCCAGGCGGCGTATCTGACGCTCGCGGTCGCCGAATATTTTCGCGACGAGGGCCAGGACGTTCTCTGCCTGATGGATTCGGTGACGCGCTTTGCCATGGCCCAGCGCGAGATCGGCCTGTCCGCCGGCGAGCCGCCGACCGCGAAGGGCTACACGCCGACCGTCTTCACCGAGCTGCCGAAGCTGCTGGAGCGCGCCGGCCCGGGCCTCGGGGAGGGCGCCATCACCGCGATCTTCACGGTGCTGGTCGACGGCGACGACCACAACGAGCCGATCGCGGACGCCGTGCGCGGCATCCTGGACGGCCACATCGTGATGCAGCGCTCGATCGCCGAGCGCGGCCGCTATCCCGCGATCAACATCCTCAAATCCGTCTCCCGGACCATGCCGAAATCGGCCGATCCGGAATTCTGGCCCGTCATCCAGCGGGCGCGCCAGGTGATGGCGACCTATGCCGACATGGAGGAATTGATCCGGCTCGGCGCCTATCGGGCCGGCTCCAGCCCCGAGGTTGACGAGGCGATCCGCCTGCACGAGCCGCTGGAGGCCTTCCTGCGCCAGCGCAAGGACGAAAATGCATCACTGGCGGACGGCTACCGCCAGTTGGCTCACATCCTCGGTAATTTGGAAACGGAACGCTAACTTTGTCCGGTCATCATCCGATCCCACAGAGTAGCAGAACCGGTCTGGGCCCCCATTGGGCCCGTGGGGTGACCGGTATCGTCCCACGTGCAGCGGGGGGACTTCTGGGGAGTATGAGTCGATGAAGTCACGAGATACCCTCATTCGCCTGAAGAAATTTCAGGTCGACGAGAAGCGCCGCCGGGTCACCCAGATCGAGACCATGATTGCCGATTTCCAGCGGATGTCGGTCGATCTCGAGCGCGAGATCCAGACCGAGCAAGAGCGTGCCGGGATCAACGATCCCTCGCACTTCGCCTACCCGACCTACGCCAAGGCGGCGATCCAGCGCCGCGAGAACCTGACCCGCTCGGCCGACGAGCTCAAGGGCCAGCTCGACGAAGCCAAGGCCGCTTTGGCCGAGGCCTTCGAGGAGCTGAAGAAGGTCGAGCTGCTCGACGAGCGCGACCAGGCCCGCGAACGCGCCGAAGAGAACGCCCGCGAGCAGGCCGACCTCGACAGCATCGGCCTGATGCGCGCCCGCATCGGCGCCGTCGCCTAACGGCACCATCCGCCAGATCATCCTGGAATTTGCCAAACCCGGACCCGCAAGGTCCGGGTTTTCGCTTGCGCTGTCCACAGCGTGGCGCCGCGCCCCTTGGTGGTCGGCTTTGTCGCGCGCTATGGTGGTGCGGTGCCCGGGCTTTCGCGGAACGCGACGGGCCGCGTGTCGGGGGGCTGAATGCTGACGCCAGCAGAGCTGGTCGGGTTGATCGAGGCGGTGGCGAAGGGCGATCAGGCCGCGTTCGAGCGCCTTTACGCCGCCACGCGCGCGAAACTCTTTGGCGTCGTGCTCCGTATCTTGCGCCGACAGGATCTCGCAGAGGAGGTCATTCAGGAGACCTACGTCAAGATTTGGAACAGTGCCGGCCGGTTCGATCCGGCGCTGTCGTCGCCGATCACGTGGATGGCCTCGATTGCGCGCAACCGTGCGATCGACATCGTGCGCAAGAAGTCGGAGGTCTCCATCGAGGAAGAGCCTCAGGCGATGGAGGTCGCGGCCGACAGCCCCGACCCGCTGGCGCGCCGGGAGATGACCGAAGAGCTGAAGCGGCTCTTGGAATGCGTCGGCCGGCTCGAGCCGGACCGTCAGCGGCTCGTGCTTCTTGCCTATTACAACGGCTGGAGCCGCGAGCAATTGGCGGAGAAATTCTCAGCCCCGGTCAACACGGTGAAGACGTGGCTGCGGCGCAGCATGTTGGATATTCGCGAATGCCTCGGACTATGAGGGTGTTCATTGTGAGGGTGGTTCTGGACTGCATGTGATGGCCTATTCGGAGGACCATATCGCGCTCGCCGCGGAATATGCGCTCGGCACGCTCGACGCCGACGAGCGCGCGCAGGTCGAGACCATGATGGCGGTGGACGAGGCGTTCGCCGCGATCGTGCAGGCGTGGTCCTATCGGCTCGGCGTCCTCAACCAGATGGTCGGCTCGGTCGAGCCGCGTCCGATCGTATGGGAGAACATCAGGTCCGAGATCGCGCGCACGGCGCCGGCGCAGCAGTCGCCGGCGCTTGCGGAGACTTCGCCGCCGCCTCCGCCTGCACTGGAGCTGCCCGCTTCGGAGAGGGCGGAGCCTGCGATCGAGGCCGCGCAGACCCCGGCGGAGCCGCCTGCCGAAGCCGGGCCGCCGGAAATTCCGCGCCCCGAATCCGACGCGCTTCCCGACGTCGCGCCGCAATTCATTCCGCAAGTCCATGCGCCGGATCTCGCATTGGTCCGCGCGCCGCAGGCGCCGGTCGTCGACGATGGCAACGTGATCCGCCTCGAGGGTCGCGTAAAGCGCTGGCGCTCCATCGCATCCGTCGCCGGCGCCCTCGCCGCGGCGTTGCTCGTCACGCTGTCGCTTCAGATCTTCCTGCCCGATGCGCTGCCGGGCGCCTTGCGTCCCGCGCCGCGCATCCAGACCGTGGAAGTGAAGACGCCGGGCGCGCCGCTCACCGCGTCGGCGCAATATGTCGCGCTATTGCAGGGCCAGGCCGGCGGCCCCGCCTTCATTCTCACCGTCGACGGTGCGACCAAGAACTTCACGGTGCGCAAGGTCGGCGCGACGCCGGAGCCCGGCAAGAGCTTCGAGCTCTGGCTGATCTCCGACAAGCTGCCGCGCCCGCGCTCGCTCGGCGTGATCGGCTCCAGCGATTTCACCGCGCGTCCGCTGCTCGCCGCCTATGATGCCGAGGTCGTCAACGGCGCGACCTACGCCGTCACCGTCGAGCAATCAGGCGGCTCGCCCGACGGCCGGCCGACCTCCGCCCCGGTGTTCTCGGGCAAGCTGATCGAGACCGTGCCGCCGTCGCAGCCGCAGGCCCCCGCGAAGTAGTAGGTGCCGTAGCCCGGATGGAGCCTACGGGGCGACAAGCGACCAGGTTCGTCCTGTCGCCACGGTCCATCCCGCCGTCGTATCCCGACAACTCCCCCCGAAACCGTCCCTGATTTGAACCTCACGGCAATTTGCGGCGTCAAATCCCCGGAAATTGCAGTCGGCGCCGCCGATCGCGGAGCCGAAAGAGGGGCTGGAAATCAGATGGATGCAGCGAAAACGCCCGGCATCTTCGTTCACCACTACACCGGCCTGCCGCACGGCCCGGCGTTCGAGCATTGGCGCGAGCGGGCCTTCGGCGCCTGCGGCCTCGATATCGGGCCGAGCCAGGGCGACAGCATCGATTGCCGGCTTCAGGTCAGCGTGGTCGACAACATTACGCTCGCCATTCCGGAAGGCGCCTCCGCGCAATATTCCCGCACCCAGAGCCACCTCGCCGACGGCAGCGACGACCTCGTCCTGATCGCCGCCCATGCGGGCCTCGTCCGCGTCGGGCAGAACGGCCACACCGTGGAGCTTGCGCCCGCCCAGATGGTGCTCGTCGACATGAGCATCACTGGCACCGTCGGCCACACCATTGAGGACCGCTTCACCACCATCCGCATGCCGCGCCGTGCGCTGCTCGAGATCAATCCGCGTGCCGAGGACAAGCTCTCTCAGCTGCTCGTCGACGGCGCGGTCGCCGAGACCATCTTTCGCTACCACGCGCTCGCCGCCAATCACGCGCCGCATCTCGACGCGGTGGGCCAGCGTCTCACCGCGCAGCACATGGTCGATCTCGTCGGCCTCCTGCTCGGCACCGATGCCGAGCATGCAAGCCTCGCTCGCGGCCGCGGACATGCGGCGGCGCGCCTCGACCTCATGCGCGCCGACGTGATGGCCGCGCTCGGCCGCAACGATCTCTGCCTGTCCGAGATAGCGACACGCTCGGGCCTCAGCCCGCGCCAGGCGCAGCGCCTGTTCGAGCAGGCCGGCACCACCTTCACCGAATTCGTGCTGGAGCAGCGCCTCCTGCAGGCGCGCAAGCTGCTCGGTGATCCCCGCGCCCGGGCGCGCAAGATCAGCGACATCGCGCATTCCTCGGGCTTCGCCGATCTCTCCTATTTCAATCGCGCCTTCCGCAAGCGCTTTGGCGCGACGCCGTCGGAATTGCGCGAGGCGTGAGCTCGCGACTTTGTGCAGCGGCGCGGCGGTGGTGCAGTTGGTCGATGCGGGCTAGTGAGCTATATTCGCCCGCGCGGGCGGACCGCGGGATTGCTTTGGAAAGTGTAGTAGGCGGACATGGCGCGTATCGTCGTGCTCGGCGCCGGCTTTGCAGGCCTGTGGGCAGCCATCGGCGCCGCGCGCAAGCGCGACGAGATCGGCGCGAACGGCGTCATCGAGATCCATCTCGTCGACCGCAACCCCTATCACAACATCCGCGTCCGCAACTATGAAGCCGATCTCGATGAGGTCGCGCTGCCGCTGGCGCAACTGCTCGATCCGATCGGTATCAGCCACGGTATCGGCGAGGTCGAGGCTATCGACCCGGCCCGGCGAAAAATCTCGCTGGTCACGGCCGGCGGCGAGGAGATGCTGCACTACGACCGCCTCGTGCTGGCGCTCGGCAGTGAGGTGATGCGTCCCGACATTCCCGGTCTTGCCGAGCACGCCTTCGACGTCGACACCTATGCCGCGGCGCTCCGCCTCGACGATCATCTCGTTTCGCTCGGCCGCAGCGCGCCCTCGCCGGGGCGTTCGACGGTGGTGGTGGTCGGCGCCGGCTTCACCGGCATCGAGGTTGCGGCTGAGATGCCCGCGAGGCTCGCGCGTGCCGGCATCAGGGGCAGCCGCCGCATCATCCTGGTCGATCCCAATCCAGCGGTCGGCGCCACCATTGGAGTGCATGCGCAACCCGTCATCGAGACGGCCTTGGCCGCGCTGGAGGTCGAGACGCGGCTCGGGGTGCGCGTGGTGTCGGTCGAGGCCGCGGGCATGCACCTGAGCTCGGGCGAGTTCATTCCGGCGCAAACCGTGATCTGGTGCGCCGGAATGCGTGCGAGCCCCCTGGCGGCGAGCTTTCCGGAGGCGCGCGATCACCTCGGGCGTCTCCTCGTCGATCCGTTCATGCGGGTCGCGGATGTCGGCGGCGTGTTCGCGGCCGGCGATGTCGCATCGAGCGTGGTCGACGGGTTGCATCCGACCGTGATGTCCTGCCAGTTCGCGCGGCCCATGGGCCGCTTCGCCGGTCACAACGTGGTCGCCGATCTCGCCGGCTTGCCGATGCTGCCGCTGCGGATCGACTGGTACGTCACCGTGCTCGATCTCGGCGGCTGGGGGGCGCTCTATACCGAAGGCTGGGATCGCGAGGTGCGCGCCACCGGCGCGGCCGCGAAGGCGACCAAGCACATCATCAACCGCAAGCGCATCTATCCGCCGCTCACCGGGAGCAGGGAAGAGCTGTTTGCGGCGGCCGCGCCGATCGTGCAGGCACCGCCGCCGAGCTATGGCGCGCGGTAGTCTCGCTGCTCCCCTACCAGCCCTTGCGTTGCCCGACGGGCAAAACACGCGAGCCCTAGGTCAACGCACGCCGCGAAAAATATTCCACTTTACCGAAATTCGGAAAGCGCGTATCCATCGCGGCAACCCGGCCCAAGGACAAGGGGCGTATCGCGATCGTCACGAACGCGGGCCGGGCGGCGGTGGGCGCCGATGATACCGGCGCGAAGGGCTTTTGCAGGGCGGGCAACCGTGAGCAGAGCCGTCGCGCACACGACCGGTGCCATCAGCGTACGGCAAAATCGTGTGGTCCTGACGCCCGCAGTCTGGCGTCAAGTCTTGTGGTGATGTGCGGGCCCGACCGGGCCACACATCAGCCATCCGCAAGGCGACGGGGCAATAGTGCAACGCTCCCGAGGAGAGCGCGACATAAGCCGTTCCAACCACTGCGCAGGGAAGGCCGGGATGTCTCCGGTTGCCCTGTTCTCCGCTATGCGCAGCACACGCAGTCTGCTTTTGGCATGGCGGTCCACGGGAGCCAACCGGCTCCCGGCCTTCCCTGCGCCCTTGTTCATTCGAGGGCAAGGCAACGAAGCAAAAGCTCGGGCGAGATGAGCCGCGAGAATGCAAAAGTGTGCCTGCGAGCAATGTGTTTTCAAGCCAAATGCAAGTTGGAAAATGCGCTGCTGCGCCTTGCTCCGTCATTGCGAGGAGCCCTTGTCACGAAGCAATCCAGACTGCCGCTGCGGAGAGATTCTGGATTGCTTCCGCCTTCGCCAAGAGGCTCTAGCGGACAAGTCGCTGCGCTCGCCATGACGATGTCGAACCAGGTGGGCCCACACTCCCCGCTCTCGTGCTCCGGACGCAGCGCAGCGTCCCTTCGACGGTGCGCTGCAGAGCTGGGGCCCATGTGGCAGCGAACCATGCAGCTTCCTAGGTCCTGGCTCTGCGCAGCAACGCGAACAGCGTTGCAGCGCGTCCGGGACACGAGAGGGACGCTCACAATGATGGGTTAAGAGGCGCAACTGAATGGATCGCTACCCCAGACATGAGAAAGCGCCCGTGGGGGGCGGGCGCTTTCTGTAGTCGACTTGGGGTTGGGGTCGTCTACATATCCACGTGGCGACTTTGGGGGGCTGGTAAAGAGCCGCGTGAATTCAAAAAACTCGTGTCTCCTCAGCGAACGAGCGAGGTGTTCGCGCTGGTGATGGTGACCGGCTTGCCGGCCTTCATGACGCGGGCGGTCTGGGTGAGGCCTTCGTCCGAACTCGTCGTGCGCGCAGTGATGCCAAGGCCCGCAACCGCGATACCGGCAACAAGGGCAACGACCACGATTTTCAAATGGGTCGAGCGATCTGCGCTGTAAATCGAGTGGTTCATGGAAGGCTCCTGCCGCCATCTACCCGAAGTAGTCGCCTGCGTCGTTGGGCAGGTTCATGCTTCCGGTGCCCAACAACCTAGTATTGGGGGGATTCGTTCCCAAGTGGCCATCACAAGAGCGTGACAGGACGTGAAAGATCGCGATCAAGAAAACCCCTTGATCGTAAATTTCGGCAATTATTTCAAAGCTGTAATGTGCTGGTCGGGCGCCTTGTCTGCGTTTGGTCCACAAGGCGCCTGGAACTCAAAAACCATTTGCCTGTGGCCGAAAAACACACGGCTTCTTAAGGCAAATCAGACGCTTCCGACCGTTTTCAACCTCGCCCTGGGGTGGATTTCGGCCTGCGACAGCACCGTGGTCTGGGCCCGGAACCGCTCCACCAGGGACCGGACGAACGGGCGAATTGCAGCGGAGGTGACCAGCACCGGCGCCTCGCCCTCGCGCGCGGCGCGCTCGAAGGCTTCGCGCACGGCGGTCATGAATTCCGACAGTTTCGAGGGCTGCATCGCAAGGCTGCGCTCCTCGCCCTGGCCGATGATGGATTCGGCGAAGGCCTGCTCCCATTTCGCCGACAGCGCGATCAGCGGCAGGTAGCCGGCATAGGAGGTGTTTTGCGCGCAGATCTGGCGAGCGAGGCGGGCGCGGACGTGCTCGACCATGGTCGCGGGATTGCGCGAGAAGGCCAGCGAGTCGGCGATGCCTTCGAGGATGGTCGAGAGGTCGCGGATCGAGATGCGCTCGGCGAGCAAGAGCTGCAGCACGCGCTGGATGCCGGAGACCGTGACCTGGCCGGGCACGATGTCCTTGACCAGCTCGCTCTGCTCCTTCGGCAGCTCCTTGAGCAGCTTTTGCACCTCGCCATAGGACAACAGGTCCGACATGTTGGCCTTGAGCAGCTCGGTGAGATGGGTCGAGAGCACGGTCGCGGCGTCGACCACGGTGTAGCCCTTGAGCGAGGCCTCCTCCTTGAGGCTGGCATCGACCCAGGTCGCGGGCAGGCCGAAGGTCGGCTCGGTGGTGTGGATGCCGGGCACCTGCACCTGGCTGCCGCCGGGGTCCATGACCATGAACTGGTTCGGCCAGATCTTGCCGGTGCCGGCGTCGACCTCCTTGATCTTGATGATGTAGGTGTTGGCCTCGAGCTGGACGTTGTCGAGGATACGCACCGCCGGCATCACGAAGCCCATCTCGATCGCGAGCGAGCGGCGCAGCGCCTTGATCTGCTCGGTGAGGCGGTCGGTGCCGTCGGGACCGTTGACCAGCGGCAGCAGCGCATAGCCGAGCTCGATCTTGAGGTCGTCGATCTTGAGCGCGGCGGAGATCGGCTCCTCGGTCGCGGCAGCGCCGGGTGCGCCGGGCTGGCCGGCCGCAGGCGCGGCCTTGGCGGCTTCTTCGGCCTTGGCGGTGACGCGGTTGCGGTTGCGGGCGTTCCAGGCCAGCGCGCCGGCGCCGGTGCCGAGCGCCAGGAACGGGAGGGTCGGAATGCCCGGCAACGCCGCCAGCACCAGCATCACCGCGGAGGACATCGCGAGCGCCTGCGGATAGCCGGAGAACTGCTTCATCAGCGCCTTGTCGGCAGCGCCCGAGACGCCGGCCTTGGAGACGAGCAGGCCGGCCGCGGTCGAGACGATCAGCGCCGGCACCTGGGTGACGAGGCCGTCACCCACCGTGAGCAGCGTGTAGCTGCGCCCCGCGTCGGCGAACGACATGCCCTGCTGCGCTACCCCGATGATCATGCCGCCGACGACGTTGATGAAGACGATCAGAAGGCCGGCGATGGCATCGCCCCGGACGAATTTGGAGGCACCGTCCATGGCGCCGAAGAAGCCGCTCTCGTCCTCCAGCTCCTTGCGGCGGTGCTTGGCGACGTTCTCATCGATCAGTCCGGCGGACAGGTCGGCGTCGATCGCCATCTGCTTGCCGGGCATGGCGTCGAGGTGGAAGCGGGCGGCGACTTCGGCGATACGGCCCGAACCCTTGGTGATGACGACGAAATTGACGATGATCAGGATGGCGAAGACGATGATGCCGATGACGAAATTGCCGCCCATCACGAAGCTGCCGAAGGCCTCGATGACGTGACCGGCGGCCGCCGTGCCCTCGTGCCCGTGCGACAGGATCAGGCGGGTCGAAGCCATGTTGAGCGACAGCCGCAGCATGGTCGAGATCAGCAGCACGGTTGGGAAGGCCGAGAATTCCAGTGGCGTCTGGATGAACAGCGACGTCATCAGGATCAGGATCGAGAGCGTGATCGAGATCGCCAGGAACAGGTCCAGCACGATCGCGGGCAGCGGCAGGATCAGCACCACCAGGATGGTGAGAATGCCGAGCGCCAGCGCGATATCGCCGCGCCTGAGGATGGTGACGATCTCGTTGAGGGAGGGGATGCCAGGTCTTGCGGTGCCTACGCCCTGTCCCGCGGTGACGTCGACCATGGTAGCTGCCTCCCCGCGCGACTGCCGTCCGCGCGCCCCAAACGTCTGCGCGGCGGCCGATGGGCCGCCGTTTCGAAAGTGAGGCACCGCACTGGCGTCCACGGGGTTCCTCCCGTTCTACGCGGCCGACGACACTCGACTTCACTCGGCAATTCTTGCCGGGTGTATGGTTAGCAAAGGGTTAACGGAGGGGCGGAAGAGGAGCGGACCGGGCCGATTTAGCCCGTCATTCCGGGGCGGCTCGCAGAGCCGAACCCGGAATCCATCGGGCGGCGGAGTTGGTCGATGAATGGATTCCGGGCTCGCGCCAAGCGGCGCGCCCCGGAATGACAATGGGAGGAGGGCCCTATTTCGCCCTCTCCATCTTGGTCACCGTATACCCCGACGCCGCCTCCTCGGCCTCGAAGGTCACCTTGTCGCCGACCTTGACCTGCTTGAGCATGGCGGGGTCCTTGACGCGATAGACCATGGTCATGGGGTCATCCATGCCGAGGCTCTTGGCCGGTCCGTGCTTGAGGGTGATCTTGCCGGCGCCCTCGTCGATCTTCTTGACCTCGCCGCTGATCGCAGCAGCCCCGGCCGCGAGGGCCGTGGTGGTAACGGCTGCGGTGCTCACGCCCAGCGTCAGCGCCAGCGCGGCGGTGATATTGATGATGCGGGTCATGGGAGCTCCTTGTCGTTACTTGACGGTGACGTGGCCAACCATGCCGTTGTCGCGGTGGTCGGGAATGAGGCACGAATATTCGAACGTCCCGGGCTTGCTGAATTTCCAGAGGACCTCCGCCGTCTTGCTCGGGGCGAGGCGCACGCCGTTGGGATCGTCGTGCTCCATGTGCGGATGCTTCTTCATCTCCACCGCATGCGCGAGATTCTCATTGGTGGTGGCGAGCAGGAATTCGTGGTCCTCCTTGCCGACATTGCGCAGCACGAAGCGGATCTGCTCGCCTCGCTTGACCTCGATCCGGGCGGGTGCGTAGTCCATCTCGTTGAGCAGGATCTCGATGGTGCGCGCGGGCTTGTTGGGATCGCCGGGCTCGCCGGCCGAAAAAGTCGCATGAGTGTGCTTGTCGTGCGCGAGGGCCGGCGCAGCGGACAGCGCGAGCAGCGCGAGGCCAAGTTTGATCGTCTTCATCGTCATCTCCAGTTGGTGGTTCATCGAAACGCTCACATCTTGTGTTTCATCGGCGGGCCGTCCGGCCGCTGCCGTGCCGGCTCCGCGGCCGGTGCCGCGACCTCGTAGGCGACGGTGCCTTGCGGGAATTTGTACGGGCCGGGATCGCGGTAATCGTTGCGCGCAAGGTCCTCGCGGATCTTCATCACCGTGAACATGCCGCCCATCTCGATCGGGCCGAACTGGCCGGTGCCCGTCATCATCGGCAGCGTGTTGTCGGGTGCGGGCATCTCCATGTTGCCCATCGCCATGCCGGTCGAGCCCATCGCCATGCCGTCGGGCGCAAGCTTGCCGACGGCCTTGGCGAGATCCTTGCGCGACACGCCGATCAGGTTGCGCACGTCGTGCCCCATCGCGTTCATGGTGTGGTGCGACTTGTGGCAGTGGAACGCCCAGTCGCCGGGATTGTCGGCGAGCACGTCGAACACCCTGACGGCACCGACCGGCACGTCGGTCGTCGTCTCCGGATATTGCGCGCTCTCCGGCACCCAGCCGCCGTCGGTGCATGTCACCGCGAAGCTGTGGCCGTGCAGATGGATCGGATGGTTGGTCATGCTGAGATTGCCGATGCGCACGCGCACTTTGTCTCCGAGCCGCACGGCCAGGGAATCGATGCCGGGAAACACCCGCGCATTCCAGGTCCACATGTTGAAGTCGGTCATCTCGTTGACATGCGGCAGATAAGTGCCGGGGTCGACGCGATAGGTGCTCATCACGAAGACGAAGTCGCGGTCGACGGGCCGGAAATTCGGGTCGCGCGGATGCACGACGACCATGCCCATCATGCCCATCGCCATCTGCACCATCTCGTCGGAATGCGGGTGGTACATGAAAGTCCCGCTCTTCCTCATCTCGAACTCGTAGACGAAGGTTTTGCCGGGATCGATGTGCGGCTGGTTCAAGCCGCCGACGCCGTCCATGCCGCTCGGGATGATCATTCCGTGCCAGTGCACGGTGGTGTATTCGGGCAAGCGATTGGTCACGAAGATGCGGACTTTGTCGCCTTCGACCGCCTCGATCGTCGGGCCCGGCGACTGGCCGTTATAGCCCCACAGATTGACCTTCATGCCTTCGGCGAATTCGCGCACCACGGGCTCGGCGACGAGATGGAATTCCTTCCAGTCGCCGTTCATGCGGAACGGCAGCGACCAGCCGTTCAGCGTGACGACGGGCCGATAGTCGGGCCCGCTGATCGGGTGCAGCGGCGGCTGCATCACCACCTTGTCCATGGTTGGGGCTTCCGGAATCGACGCGGCCTGCACGCGGCCTTGAACCGCGGATGCGCCGACCAGCGCGGCGGTCCCCAAAAATCCTCGGCGGGAAAACATCCTGGTCTCCATCTCAGTGGCCGCCGCCATCGGCAGGTGCTGCCGCGGCGATGGTGGTTGGATTGTCGCCGCCGGCGGCCGGCGCCCCGCCGCCGTTGACGGCGGTCTGCAAGTCGGCTTGGGCGAGGAAGAATCGTTGCCTGGCGTCGATCGCACCGCGCAGCGACGCCAGGCGCTGCCGCGCCTCGGTGAGCAGCGCGAAGATGTCGACCTGCATGCTGGAGAAGCGCAGCTGCATCTCCTCGGTGATGATCTTGCGCAAGGGGATGATCTCGCGCTGGTAGTGGCCGGCGATGTCGTAGGTCGAGCGATAGACGCGATAGGCATCGCGCGCCTCGGAGCGCACGTTGACGGCGCGCTCGGTGAGGCGGTTGAAGGCGAGATTGTAGGTTTCCGCCGCCTGCCGCACCCGCACCTCGCCGCCGTCGAAGATCGGGATCTGGAATTGGACGTCGAAGCCGCGCTCGCGGAATGGCGCTCCTTCCGGGTCCTGGGTGCGGCGGGAGATGCCGGCGAGATCGAGCAGGGTGACGAAACGCGTTGCCTCGGTGAGGTTCAGCGCTTTCGCCAGCGCGTTCAGCTCGAGCCGCGCGATCTGCAGGTCGACGCGATGGCCGACCGCGTCGGCTTCGATTCCAGGCAGGGCCTGCGGCCGGCGCGGCAGCGGCGGCAATTGGTTGGGCAGACGGAAGTCGAGGCCGCCGTCCCACAGCCCCATCAGGCGCGCCAGCCTTTCGCGTGCGCTCGCCGCCGTCTGTCGCGCGGTGGCGAGGTCGGCGGTGGTCTCGGCGTAGAACACCTGCTCGCGGGCCTGGTCCAGCTTGTTGAGGGAGCCGGTCTCGCCGAGCTTGACGGCGAGCTGTGCGGTCGATTCCGCCGTCGCCTTCGCGTCCGTCAGCAGCGCCACCATCTCGTTGCCTGAGACGGCGCGTACATAGGTGCGGCGGACGTCGGCGGCGAGGCGCAGCGTCGCCAAAGCGGCGCGCAATTGGGCCTGGCGGAAGCGTTCGCGGGCAATGTCGGAGCGGAACGGCAGGGTGGCGAGCGCGAGGATGTCACCGACCACCTGGCGCTCGATCTCGCTGGCGCCATTGCCCGTGATGCGCGAGATCGAAAACACCGGGTTGGGCGGCAGGCTCTGCTCGACCAGATCAGTCTCCGCCAAGGCAAGCTCGTTATAGGCCGCCTGCAGCCCCTTGTTGTTGAGCAGCGCGATCTGCACGGCACTGTCGACGCTCAGCGTGCGCGCCAGCAATTGGTGTACGCGCGCGTCGACCGCGCCGGCGCCCTCCGCCGTTCGCACGAAGGCGACGTCCTTGTTGATGGTCTGGCTCGTCAGCTCGGAGACTGCGTTCATCCCGCTGTCGGGCGAGAAGGCGGCGCAGCCGGAGACGCTGAACGCGGTGAGGACGAGCAGGCCTCGCGCAAGATGGCGTGTCATGGCGCGCTCCTACTTGTCTTGCTTCGGCTGCGGCGTCACCGCGTCGTTGCGGCCGCGCCACGGGGCCGGCGCCGCAGGCCGCAGGCCGGTGTAGGGCGAGATGGTCGACCGATAGCCGACAGGCGCGACCTTCGCCGCGGGATCAGCGGGATCGGCGGCCGCGACCTGCGTGGTCGCCGGCATGCAGCCGGACAGCGCCAGCGCGGTTGCGGCCAGCAGCGGCCAATGGAATCGAAAGTGTCGTCCACGCACAGCAGATGATGCGGCGGACTCCGCCCCGGAAAGCGTAAGCATGATTTATCCCTGATCTGAAAGACCACAGGTCCGCGCGCGCAAACGCGCGCAACGGCCCGAAATCGACGCGTCAGATCAGGCGATGGGAGGGCGGTAGTGCAGGGGCGGCACCGCGCTGTGCAGGCTGGCCACGATCTCGGGCGCGCAGGCGGAGACGGGCAGAAGCGGCTTGGCGACGCTGGGAAGATCGGCCGGCAACGCGCTCACGCACATCATCGCGCAGCAGGGCCCGACGGCTCCCTTGCCGCCGTGATGATGCGAAGCAGGTGCATCCTGCGCGGCGGTCTGCTGCTGGGCGTGTGCATGGTCGTGAATCGCGCCGCCATGCGCGTGAGCCGCCGCCATCTGGTGATGCACCGGCATGGCATCCGCCAGCAAGGATTCATCAAGACACGGCGCCGGGCCGCTGCCCCAGGCAAGGCTTGCCGCCGGCGCGAGCACGCAGAACAGATAGGCGAGGGCGATGATCCGCCCCACCCTGATCCGCATCGATCGTGTCAATCGCAGCAACATTCGGCCGACAAAGTGTTCCGCGCGGCAATGTTGCACACGCTGATTGCAAACTAATGGCAAAAGACGCGCTCGCCAAGAGCTTATTACCGCAGTGCACCGCGCATGCCCAATATCGCGCCACGATGCTTGACCATGCGACATTCTGAGGGTCATGGTCCGCCCCGTGCACGCACCAAATCATTCAGGCCAAACACCTGCGTCCTTCACCCCTGACTCCCGTCAGGCCTGGGTGCGTCTCGTCCTTGCGCTTGTGATCGGCTCGATCGGTGCCGTCGGCATGTGGGCGGTCGTGGTCGTGATTCCCGTGGTGCAGGCCGAATTCGGTGCCACGCGCGGCGCGGTGTCGCTGGCCTTCACGCTGATGATGTTCGGCTTCGGGCTCGGCGGCGTGATCGCCGGCAAGATCACCGATAGGTTCGGCATCGTGCTCGCGATGGCGATCAGCATCGCCTTTCTCGGCATCGCCAATGTGCTCGCAGGCTTGTCGACCCAGCTCTGGCAGTTCGTCGCCGCCTATTTCCTGATCGGCCTCGGCACGTCCGCGACCTTCGCGCCGCTGATGGCGGAAGCCTCGCACTGGTTCGAGCGCTATCGCGGCCTTGCCGTGACCATCGTCGCCAGCGGCAATTATGTCGCCGGGACGATGTGGCCGCCGATCGTGAGCTGGGGGACGGAAACGATCGGCTGGCGCTACACCCATATCGGCATCGGCATCGTCTGCGCCAGCACGATGGCGCTGCTGGTCCTTGTCCTGCGCGCGCAGATGGGCGACGACCATATCCGAGATCACGCCAATGCGCCGCCGCCCCGCGTCGATCTCAAGCTTTCGACCAACACGCTGACGGTGCTGCTCTCGATCGCCAGCATCTCCTGCTGCGTCGCCATGGCAATGCCGCAGGTGCATATCGTCGCCTATTGCGGCGATCTCGGCTACGGCGTGGCGCGCGGCGCCGAGATGCTGTCCTTGATGATGGCTTGCGGCATCATCAGCCGGATCGGCTCCGGCTATCTCGCCGACAAGATCGGCGGCATCCGCACGCTGCTGGTCGGATCGCTGGCGCAGGGCTTTGCGCTGGTGTTCTATCTGTTCTTCGACAGCCTTACCTCGCTCTATCTCATCTCCGCGATGTTCGGCCTGTTCCAGGGCGGCATCGTGCCGAGCTACGCCATCATCGTGCGCGAGGCGATGCCGGCGAGCGAGGCGGCGACGCGCGTCGGCATCGTGATCTTCGCCTCCGTGTTCGGCATGTCCTTCGGCGGCTGGGTGTCGGGCGTGATCTTCGATGCCACCGGCTCGTATGCCGCGGCGTTCACCAACGGCGTGGCCTGGAACGCGCTGAACATCGCCATCGTCGTGCTGCTCTTGATCCGCTCACGGATGGGCTCGGTCAGAACCGGCCCGGGTTTCGCGACCTAGACCGCCTGTCCCGCCTTCAGCAGCGAACAGCCGGTGATCTTGTAGCTGCCGTCCGGCTGTTGCTCGAGCGTGTACAGCGCGATCCAGGCTTCGCCATTGGCGTCGATGATATGAACGCGCTGCGCGATCCAGCCGCCCTCGATCTTGCTCTCGCCGAACTCGAAGCTCTTGTGCCGGTAGATCGGCGCGTAGCCGCTTCGCACCATCGACATGAAGACGTCGGGCGCGGAGAAAATCTCCTTGATCGCCGGTGCGGCATGGGAATAGGCCGCGGCCGCATCGTCACGCGCAAGAGCCTGCTCCTGGGCACGGATGACGCCCTGTGCAGCGGCGACATCGTCGGCGAGGGCTGCGGTGCAGCCGAAGACAAGGCTGATGGCGACGAGCAAGGCGGCAATGCGCATGACAGGCTCCGCGTTGAAATCCCGGTGATGCTGATCCTAGCATGACCTCAGGGAAATACGGCGGCGCTATCGCTTGGGTTTCACCGCGGGTTTGGCGGGCCTGGCGGCGCGCGCCTTGCTGAGCCCTGTCCTGGCCTTGCCCGCCGGCTGCACCCGCAGGCCGTCGACGAACACGTCGAGGAGCCGCAGTGCGGTTGACTGCCAGCCCGGCTGGTCGTGGATGTAGCACATGCCGAAGAACGCGCGCAGCAGGTCCTCGGGACCGATGTCGGCGCGCAACTCGCCGGCCGAAACTGCGCGGTCGAGCAGCGAGCCGGTCGCCTTGGTCAGGCGATCGAACGAGAAGGCGTGCAGCTCGGACCCGCTTTGCACCGCAAGCGCCAGGGCTGCCACCATCCCCTTTTTGGTGGCGACGAATTCGACACCTGAGCGCAGCCAGCGGCGAAGCGCGTCGACCGGGTCCTTGGCGGTTCGCAAATGTTCGGCAAGCTCGCTGAGCTGTTCGACCTCGCGCCGGTACACCGCCTCGAACAGATCCTCGCGCGTCGGAAAATGCCGATAGAGCGTGCCGATGCCGACGCCGGCGCGCTTGGCGACGGCTTCCAGGCTGGCCTCCGGGCCGCCGGCATTGAACACGTGCTTGGCCGCCTCTAACACGCGCTCGCGATTGCGCACGGCGTCGGCACGGGGCTTTCGAATGGGGTCGGCGTGGTCGTCCATGCGGCCAATGTAGATCACGAATTGGTTAGATTGAACCCTTGTCGGACCCCCGCAGGGCTGCATCGCGTTGTCGGCGCACGGGCTTTTGACGAATTCCAAATATTTTTCGGCGGCCCTTGTTAAGCGGAGGGTGCCTCCGTATCTTCGTCCTGATGTTGGCCGGCTTCCGCCTGGCTGGCGCATATCGACAGCGGCCACGGCGGTGGCGCGCTGCGCGATGACTCATGTCCAAATCTGATCGGAGCCTTGTATGAACCACTCCATCAGCCTCACCGTGAACGGTGCGCGACGCGATTTCGTCCTCGACGATCCGCGCGTCACGCTGCTCGATCTCCTGCGTGAGCGCCTCCATCTCACCGGAACCAAGAAGGGATGCGACCGCGGCCAGTGCGGCGCCTGCACCATTCTGGTCGACGGCAAGCGCATCAACTCCTGCCTCGCGCTCGCCATCAGCCATGACGGCGCCGACATCCTCACCATCGAAGGCGTCGCACGTGGCGACCAGCTGCACCCGGTGCAGGCCGCCTTCATTGCCCATGACGGCTTTCAATGCGGCTTCTGCACGCCCGGCCAGATCATGAGCGCGATCGGCATGATGCAGGAAGCGCAGGCCGGCAACGACCCCGAGCGCATCCGCGAATGCATGAGCGGCAATCTTTGCCGCTGCGGCGCCTATGCGGGCATCGTCGATGCCGTGCTCGACGCGCAAGGACAGATGGACGAAACCAACCAGAGGCGTTCGGCATGAAACCGTTCGATTATGTCAGGCCCGCCACGGTTGCTGAGGCCGTCGCCGCCGCGTCCCAGCCGGGCGCGGTCTATCTCGCCGCCGGCACCAATCTGCTCGATCTGATGAAGGGCAATATCAGCCGGCCGGATCGCCTCGTCGACGTCACCCATCTCGACGGGCTCGATGCCATCGAGACTCTCGCCGACGGTAGCTTGCGCATCGGCGCGCTGGTGAGCAATGCCGATCTCGCGCATGACCCGGCCTTTGCAAGGACTTATCCCGCCGTCGCCGAGGCGCTGCTATCCGGCGCGTCCGCGCAATTGCGCAATGCCGCGACGGTCGGCGGCAATCTGCTGCAGCGGACGCGCTGTGCATATTTCTACGACACCGCCAACCGCTGCAACAAGCGCGAGGCCGGCAGCGGTTGCGACGCCCGCGAGGGCGAGAACCGCGGCCACGCCGTGCTCGGCTGGAGCGAGAGCTGCATCGCCACGCACCCCTCGGATTTCTGCGTGCCGCTGGTCGCGCTCGAGGCCATCGTCGAGATCGAGGGCAAAGGCGGCCGGCGTGAGATCGCGCTCGAGGAGCTGCATCGTTTGCCCGGCGACGCGCCCGCGCGCGAATCCGTGCTCGAGCCCGGCGACCTCATCGTCGCGGTGCGTCTGCCGCCGGCGGCGCGCGGCTTTGCGGCGCATGCGCGCTACCTCAAGGTCCGCGAACGCACCTCCTACGCTTTCGCCGTGGTGTCCGCCGCCGCTGCATTGCGGATCGAGAACGGCAAGATCGCGGAGGCGCGGCTTGCGCTCGGCGGGGTTGCCGCAAAGCCCTGGCGCGCCCGCGCCGCGGAAGATGTGCTCAAGGGCGTCGCGCCGACGGCGGATGCCTTTCAGGAAGCTGCCTGGCGCGCGCTCACCGATGCAAAACCGTCCGGCGACAACGCCTTCAAGATCGAGCTCGCGCGCCGCATCGTCGTGCGCGCGCTGCGACTTGCCGCCGCGGGCACGCCCGCGCGCCTGCCGGCGCTGCCGGCCTCTCCCTTTGCCTCGACCTCCGGAGCCATCCATGCCTGAGCTCAATCTCACCAGCGCCCCTGCCCATCTGCGGCACGGCTCGAACGTCGGCCAGCCGCTGACCCGCCGTGACGGCGTCCTCAAGGTCACGGGACAGGCGACCTATGCCGCCGACAATCACCCGCCCGGCATGCTGTACGCGGTGATCGCCGTCTCCAGCATCGCGCGCGGCCGCGTGACCTTCCTCGATGTCGCCGCCGCCAAGCGGCATCCCGGCGTCGTCGATGTCATGACGCCGGCCCACAAGCCACAGCTCGCGATCGATCCGGAGATCAAGACCAACCCGTTCGTGTTCCGGATGGAAGCGTTGCAGAGCAACGAAGTCCGCTACGCGAACCAGCCCATCGCGGTCGTCATCGCGGAAACGCTGGAAGCGGCGACGGAAGGCGCGGTGCTGCTGGCGCCGCGCTACGAGATGTTGCCGCCGCTGATCGGGCTCGACGCCGGCAAGAGTTTCGTGCCGCCCGTCGTCGGCGTCGGCAACCCCACCGAGAACCACCGCGGCGATGTCGAGGCGGGCCTTGCCTCGGCGGAGAAACAGATCGATGCGACTTACGAGACGCCGCCGCAATATCATAACGCGATGGAGCCGCATGGGATCGTGGTTCAATGGGACGGCGACAGGCTCTCCGTGGACATGCCGACCCAGGGCCTGATGCTGTCGCTCGCCCGTATTGCCGAACTGTTCGGCATCGCGCACGACAAGATCCACATTCGCAGTCCTTTCCTCGGCGGCGGCTTCGGCTCGAAGGGGTTGATGGGCGGTCCGCCGGTGCTCGGCATCATGGCGGCCAAGCTCGTCGGCAGGCCCATCAAGCTGGTGCTGCGCCGCGAGCAGATGTACGGCCCGGTCGGCCATCGCGCGCCGACGCGCCAACGCCTGCGCCTCGGCGCCGATGGCGAGGGGCGCCTGACCGCGCTCGATCATCACGCGCGGACGGTGTCGAGCACGTTCGACGATTTCTACGAGCCCGCGGCCGATGCCTCGCACACGCTCTATGCGGCGCCGGCCATCCGCACCTCGCATGACGCCGTGCGCGTCAACACGGGAACGCCGCTGTTCATGCGCGCGCCCGGCGAGGCGACAGGCTCGATCGCGCTGGAGAGTGCGATCGACGAAATGGCCTGGGCCTGCGGCATGGATTCGCTCGCCTTCCGCCTGAAGAACTACGCTGAGGTCGAGCCGATCAGCGGCAAGCCGTTCTCGTCGAAGGCGTTGCTGGCCTGCTACGAGCAGGGCGCGGCGCGCTTCGGCTGGGCCAAGCGGTCGCTGCAGCCGGGGCAGATGCGCGACGATGCCGGGCTTCTGGTCGGTTGGGGCATGGGCACCGCGACCTTCCCGGCGCTGATGTTCCAGGCGGAAGCCCGCGCGGCGATCCGGCGCGACGGGTCAGGCGTGATGGAGATCGGCGCGCACGACATGGGGCAGGGCGCCTGGACCGCGCTGGCTCAGATCGCAGCCGACGAGCTCGGGCTCGATATCGATCGCGTCGAGTTCAAGGCGGGGACGTCCGATCTGCCCGATGCCGGCATCGCCGGCGGCTCGGCGCACACGGCAACGGCGGGCGCGGCAATCCACAGTGCGGGCGCGGCCGTGATCGCAAAGCTCGCCGATCTCGCCACCGGCGATGAGCGCTCACCGCTGTTCGGGGCCGGCAATGCCGGGGTGATCGCGCGCGACGGCCGGTTGATCCGGCGTGATGACGAGCGTCGCAGCGAGAGCTACGCCGAGATTCTCGCGCGTGCCGGCGTCACCGAGGTCGAGGCGCGCGGCACCGGCGCACCGAACCCGGCGGCGATGGAGGAGTATGCGATGCATGCCCACGGCGCGGTATTCGCGGAGGTGAAGGTCGATCCAGAGCTCGGCCAGGTCCGCGTCAGCCGCATGGTCGGCGCCTTTGCCGCGGGGCGGATCGTCAATCCGCGGATGGTGCAGAGCCAGCTGTTCGGTGGCATGATCTGGGGCCTGTCCTTTGCGCTGCACGAAGAGGCAATTGCGGATCGCCGGACCGGCCGCATCATGAACGCCAATCTCGGCGAGTACCACGTCCCCGTGAATGCCGACGTGCCGCCACTCGACGTCATCACGGTCGAGGAGCACGATCCGCATGTGAATGCGCTCGGCATCAAGGGCGTCGGCGAGATCGGCATCACCGGCAGCGCCGGCGCCGTCGCCAATGCCGTCTGGCATGCGAC
This sequence comes from Bradyrhizobium sp. 62B, assembly GCF_030272265.2. NCBI lineage: Bacteria > Pseudomonadati > Pseudomonadota > Alphaproteobacteria > Hyphomicrobiales > Nitrobacteraceae > Bradyrhizobium > Bradyrhizobium sp. 62B. Next base: position 1,471,936 of record NZ_CP092841.2, read on the forward strand.
CGGCGTACGGGTCCGCAAGTTCCCGATCCGGATCGAGGAATTGCTGACGCAGCTTTGAGCAGCCGCGCCGCACCGGGCGCGTCGTGCCCGGTGCGTCAGCGGATCGAGCCAAAGAAGTTGTCGATGTCGGCTGAGGGCCGCGCCGGAAACAGCCGTGCCGTCGAGGAGTTGTCGAGCCGTCGCTTGCACTTCGCCTCGTCGTCCTCATCTTTGCCGCTGCGCTTCTTCGCAAAAGCATCGTCGAGGCGGTTGACGATCAGCATGGCGTGGTCGCGCTCCAGCGTGTCAGGATTCTTGCGCTGTTCGTCGGCGCAGAACGTGGCGCCGGCCATCTTGCCGGTCATGTCGTAGTCGCAGCCGGCCTTCCAGTCACCCTGCTCCCATTTCCAGCCATGCGCGGTCAGCCGGCCGTCCTTGTCGACGGTGATCTCGAGTATCGCGTTGTAGGCGAGCCAGATGCCGGCGAGGCCTGCGCGCTTGTCGTCAAAACCTTCCAGCAGCGCGATCCGCTCGCGCTGAAGGGGCGCCGACATGATCGCGCGCGCTGGCCGTGAAGTGCATCTCCGAGGTCCGCTTCTCCCAGGCCGGATGGAGAAATTCAGGGAATTCCTCGGTCTGCGTGCGGACCCAGTTGCGCTGGTCCTCCATCAAGGCGCGCCGTGTCGCATCGTCGAGCCGCGGCAGCAGCGCCTTCCAGGCGCGGTTCAAGCGTTGATCGTTCTCGGCGAGATCGGGGTCGGCGCAGATTTCCTCGTCCGTCGCCGTCTCCGGACGCGTGCAGTCGAAGGTCGGCGCGACGAAGGAGGTCTCGACCTTGTCGGCCATATCGGCGCTGCCGCTCGCGAAATAAGTGCCGGTGATCTGCGAGGGATCATCGCATTCGTCACGATCCCCGATCGTATCGTCGCCATCGGTCATGACGACACGCAGGGTTTCGCCCTGGCCGCGGAGCTTGATCGTCGGGAGTTTTGCCGGCCTGGCATGCTCCTGGCTTGCGGGTGATGCGGTCTTCGCTGGGCCGGCATCCGGCGGTGGGATCGTCCCGCTCAGCCAGCTGCCGGCCTTGGTCACCGTCGCGCTCAGCTTGCATTGCCGATGCTTGTCGCTGCCGTAATAGGCGCTCATGTCGACTGCAATGCGCCGCGCGCCGTTCGCATCCGGTGAGATGGTGAGGTCTCCGAATGCATTGACCCATTTGCCGGAGAGCCCGTTGCGGCCGAAGCCGTCGGCGATCTCGTCGAGCGCTTCCTTGCGCCGGCGCAGCGTTGCGACGAAGTTGTCGCTGAGCTCGGCCTCATCGACCTCCTGCACGGTCTCGGCGGCCTGCGCGATCATCTCGTTGAACCGGGCCTCGTCGCGCTTGAGGAGCGGCCGGATGTTCGCGGGCGCTTTAGCGAGCGCCGTGTCGAACGATTTGTCGATCGCGGCGACAAGCTTGTCGTAGCCCTTTTCCTTGCAAATGGCTGGCTTGATCCCGGTACCGTTGCCGTTGGTCTCGCCGCGTAGCGTGATCGCGGTCGGCGCGCTGCTGGCGGCGCGGAGGTAATCGTCCATGGCGTGGCAGGTGAGGGGAGCGAGCAGGACCGTCGCGGTGACGAGCGCGAGGCGAAAGGGGGCGAACATTGACGGCCCTTGGCTGGAGCGGAATCGTGCCTGCCCGTTGGTCGTCCGCGGCGTCACTGAGGTTCAGAAAAGGCCGTCGTGCCGGCAGAGTCAGTTCAGCTTCCTGCGAAGCGCCTTCACCGCTTCTTTCTGCAGCTCGATGTACTCGGCGATCGCCTTGCGCAGCTCGCGCGAGTGGAGCTTGTCGGCATCACGCAGAGGTACGCTGGGCACGGCTTCAGCTTGGGCATTGGCTGGGGTGGTCTTCATGCGCGGGCTCCGTCTACGAAGCGGCCCCGGAGAGCCTAGGAGTCCGGGGCCATAACCTCAGCACCTCTAAGCCAGGCTGCTCGGCTACGTTTCGTAATATATCGCGCCTGGGCGTTGCGGAAATTGAGATGGCTCAAGCTCCGTAAATTATCGGTGTCCGCGCAGGATATGCGATGGGCGGCCGATCTTGCATCAGAACGTCGGTGGCGTGCAGGCCGAGATCACCTCGCAAGGCTTGCCGCCGACGCAGCGGAAGCGGTGCGGGCGGCGGCTCTCGAAATAATAGGCATCGCCGGGGTTGAGGATGCGGCGCTCGTCCTCGACGGTGACTTCGAGCTTGCCCGAGATCACGATACCGCCTTCCTCACCGTCATGGACGAGGTGGACGCGGCCGGTGTCGCTGCCGGGCTCATAGCGCTCCTTCAGGATCTGCAGGCTGCGGCCGAACAGATTGTCGCCGACCTGTCGATAGGAGATCGGCTTCTTGCCGACCTCGGTCAGTTCCTCGGCGCGGTAGAAGATCTTGCGCCTGGACTCCGGCTCCAGCGCGAAGAACTCGGCGAGCCCCATCGGGATGCCGTCGAGGATGCGCTTGAGGGCGCCCACCGACGGGTTCATCTGGTTGGATTCGATCAGCGAGATCGTCGAATTGGTGACCCCGGCGCGCTTGGCCAGCTCGCGCTGCGACAGCTTGTGGCGCGCCCGGATGAATCGCAGCCGTCCACCGATGTCGACGCTCATGCCCAAGTCCCGTGTTGCAGGTGTTGCGGATCGGGCAAATATGGACCGGCGGCCCCAAACAAATCAATGGGTTGCGGCAGAGTAGAAAAGGACTTGTTGCGCATTCCAAGCCGTGCCTCTGCTATGGGGTCAGCAAAGGAGCGCGGCCGTGACCCTTCATCAGATTCCGAACACTATCAAGACCGACTCGTTCTGGATGCCGTTCACGGCCAACCGGCAGTTCAAGAAGGCGCCCCGCCTGTTCTCCTCGGCCGAGGGCATGCACTACACCACGGTCGACGGCCGCCAGGTGATCGACGGCTCGGCCGGCCTTTGGTGCGTCAATGCCGGCCACGGTCGCAAGCAGATCGCCGCCGCCGTCGAGCGCCAGCTGATGACGCTGGATTTCGCGCCGTCGTTCCAGATGGGCCACCCGCTGGCGTTCGACTTCGCCGAGCGGCTCGCCGAGATCGCGCCTGATGGCCTCGACCGCATCTTCTTCACCAATTCCGGCTCTGAATCGGTCGACACCGCGCTGAAGATCGCGCTCGCCTATCACCGCGCCAACGGCCAGGCGAGCCGCACCCGCCTGATCGGCCGCGAGCGCGGCTATCACGGCGTCGGCTTCGGCGGCACCTCGGTCGGCGGCATGGTCGCCAACCGCCGCGCCTTCACCACCCTGCTGCCGGGCGTCGACCACATCCGTCACACCCATGATCTCGGCCGCAACGCCTTCGCCAAGGATCAGCCGGAATATGGCGCCGAGCTCGCCGACGATCTCGAGCGTCTGGTTGGCCTGCACGGCGCCGAGACGATCGCCGCCGTCATCGTCGAGCCGGTGCCGGGCTCGACCGCGGTGCTGCCGCCGCCGAAGGGCTATCTGCAGCGCCTGCGCGAGATCTGCGACAAGCACGGCATCCTCCTGATCTTCGACGAGGTCATCACCGGCTTTGGCCGTCTCGGCACGCCGTTCGCCGCCCAGTTCTTCGGCGTCACGCCTGACCTGATGACGACGGCCAAGGGCATCACCAACGGCACGATTCCCTGCGGCGCGGTGTTTGCGAGCCGCAAGGTGCATGACGGCATGATGGTCGGCCCCGAGAACCAGATGGAGCTGTTCCACGGCTACACCTATTCGGCGCATCCAACCGCCTGCGCCGCGGGCATCGCGACGCTCGACATCTACAAGGACGAAGGCCTGCTGACGCGCGGTGCCTCGATCGCCGAATATTGGCGCGATGCGCTGCATTCGCTGAAAGGTCTGCCGAACGTCGTCGACATCCGCAATTGCGGCCTGATGGGCGCGGTCGAGCTGGCGCCGCGTGGCGGCGCTGTCGGCGCGCGCGGCTATGACGTGATGGTCGACTGCTTCAACACCGGCCTTTACCTGCGCATGAGCGGCGACTCCTTCGCGATGTCGCCCCCGCTCATCGTCGAGAAGAGCCACATCGACCAGATGGTCTCGATCCTCGGCGACGCCATCAAGAAGGTGGCCTGATAATTGCTCTCGCCGTTGCGAGTTCGTGTCCTTGCAGCGGCGAGCGTGATGCCGCGGGAGTTTGACGAAGCGTGAAAGTCCTGATCCTCGGCAGCGGTGTCATCGGTGTCACCTCTGCCTACTACCTCGCCCGTGCCGGCCACGAGGTGACGGTCGTCGACCGTCAGCCCGAGCCGGCGCTGGAAACCTCCTTTGCCAATGCCGGCGAAGTCTCGCCCGGCTATTCTTCGCCCTGGGCCGGCCCCGGCGTGCCGGTGAAGGCCGTCAAGTGGCTCCTGATGAAGCACGGCCCGCTGGTGGTCCGGCCGAAGCTCGATCCCGTCATGTGGGTCTGGCTGCTCAAGATGCTGCGCAACTGCACCAGTGCGCGCTACGCGGTCAACAAGAGCCGGATGATTCCGATCGCGGAATACAGCCGCGATTCCTTGCGCGATCTGCGCCGCGACATCGGCATCCAGTATGACGAGCGCTCGCAGGGCACGCTGCAGCTGTTCCGCTACCAGGCGCAGTTCGACGGCACGGCCGAGGACATCGCCGTGCTCAAGCAATATGGCGTGCCCTTCGAAGTGCTGAGCCGCGAGGGCTGCATCGCGGTCGAGCCGGCGCTATCAGGCGTGAAGGAGAAGTTCGTCGGCGGCCTTCGCCTGCCGCAGGACGAGACCGGCGATTGCCACATGTTCACGCAGGCGCTGGCCAAGCATGCCCAGGCGCTCGGCGTGCGCTTCATGTTCAACACCTCGATCGACCGCATCGTCACGGACGGTGCGCGCGTCAGCGGCGTCGTGACCAGCGCCGGCACGTTGCAGGCTGACGCTTACGTGCTCGCGCTCGGCAGCTGGTCGTCGCGGCTCGCAGCGCCGCTCGGCATTTCGCTGCCGGTCTATCCGGTGAAGGGCTATTCGATCACGGTGCCGATCAAGGACGCCTCCGGCGCGCCGGAATCCACCGTGATGGACGAGAGCTACAAGGTCGCGATCACGCGATTGGGCGATCGCATCCGCGTCGGCGGCACCGCGGAAATCTCCGGCTATTCGGACAAGCTGTACGATGCGCGCCGCGCCACGCTGGATCATTCGCTGACCGATCTATTCCCGCGCGGCGGCGATCTCGCCAAGGCGACGTTCTGGAGCGGCCTGCGTCCGATGACCCCGGACGGGCCGCCCGTGATCGGCCCGACGCAATATGCCAACCTGCACCTCAACACCGGCCACGGCACGCTCGGCTGGACCATGTCCTGCGGCTCGGGCCGCGTGCTCGCGGATTTGCTGTCGGGCAAGAAGCCGGACATCGATGTCAGTGCGTTGACGGTGGACCGGTATAATCACCGGTTTGGATGATTGACGCTGTCATTCCGGGTTCGATGCTGCGCATCACCTCGGAATGACGATCAGTTCCCGCCCGTCACGCAATTCACCCAGAGCACCACCGCCTTCGCATCCTGCGCCGGATTGGAAAACCGGTGCGGCCGGCGGCTGGCAAAGCGAAAGCTGTCGCCTGTCTTCAGCGACCAGGTCTCGCTGTCCACCGTCAGCATTATCTCGCCTTCGAGCACGAGGCCGGCCTCTTCGCCGTCATGGGTGTAGAGCTCGTCGCCGGTGGAGCCGCCGGGCTCCAGATGGACCAGGAACAGGTTGAGCTTGTTGTCGGCGCTCGCCGGGCTCAGCAACTGCTTCGACACCCCGGTGCGCCACAGCTTCAACTCCGGCCGCTGCAACCCGCGCGTCACCACTTGATCCGAGGCGCCGTCGGCGCTCGGGCTGGCGCCGAACAAGGCGGCGATGCCGACGCCGAGCACGTCGGCGAGTGTGGCCAGCACACGCAGCGAGGGTGACGACAACCCGCGCTCGATCTGGCTGAGAAAGCCGATCGACAGTGAGGTGCGCGCCGCGATCGTCTCCAGCGAGAATCGCCTGATGCGCCGGAGATCACGGATGCGGCGGCCGACCGCGACGTCCATTGCAGGCTCCGCCGCTTTGGTCACGGCCTTGGTCCTCGCCCGCTTCGCCGGCTTTGCGGCGGCCGGTTTGCGCATTCTTTTGCCACCGCTCACGTCAAACCGCTTCCTTCATGTGCATGAAAACCGCTTGCATCGTCCGCGAAAGTGTGACCACATTTTCATATTGGTGAAAATAGGCTGAAACGGCGCGGCCCGCAACGTCTGATCACGACTTGCCCGGAGCGCCGTCATCGGCCGAGCCCAACAGGGGGATGCGATGAAGCGTTTTGGTCTGGCCGCGGTCGCGGCGCTCGCAATTGCAGCCGCGGCGCCCGCGTCGGCGCAGCAGGTGCTGAAGGTCGGCTCGACCCCGACGGGCATCCCCTTCACCTTCCTCGACACCAAGACCAACACCATCCAGGGCATCATGGTCGATCTTATCACCGAGGTCGGCAAGGATGCCGGCTTCAACGTGCAGATCGAGCCGATGCAGTTCTCGGCCCTGATCCCCTCGCTGACCTCGAGCAAGATCGACATCATCGCCGCCGCGATGTTCATCACGCCGCCGCGCAAGGAGGTCGTCGACTTCTCCGACCCGATCTACACCTATGGCGAGGGCCTGGTGGTGCCGAAGGGCGACACCAAGGCCTATGCCACGCAGGACGATCTGAAGGGCGAGACGGTCGGTGCACAGGTCGGCACCGCCTTCGTCGACGCGCTGAAGAAGACCGGCCTGTTCGCCGATGTGAAGGCCTACGACACCATCCCGGACATCCTGCGCGACGTGAACACCGGCCGCCTCAAGGCCGGCTACGCCGACTATCCGATCCTCGCCTACAATCTGAAGCAGGGCGGCTTCCCCGAGGTGCGTCTCGTCGAGGGCTACAAGCCCGTCACCGTCGGCTCGGTCGGCATCGGCGTGCGCAAGGGTGAAACCGCGCTGCTCGGCAAGATCAACGCCTCGCTCACGAAGCTGAAGGCCAACGGCACCATCGCCAAGATCCTGGATAAATGGGGCCTGAAGGCACAGGGCTAGTTGGATCGATGAAGGCTGTTCGATGAAGGGTTTCTGGCACGACGCCGCCGAGTTCTTCCCGATCCTGATGAACGGCGTCGCGCTGACGATCATCGTGACGATCGGCTCGCTGCTGCTCTCGACGGTGCTCGGCCTGATCTGGGCGATGATGCGGGTCTCCGGCATCAAGGCGCTGTCGATGCTCAGCGCCAGCCTGATCAATGTGATCCGAGGCATCCCGATCATCGTGCTGCTGTTCTACCTCTACTTCGTGATGCCCGATCTCGGCGTCACGCTCAGTGCTTTGCAGGCCGCGATCCTCGGGCTCGGCATCGCCTATTCGGCCTACCAGGCTGAAAACTTCCGCGCCGGCATCGAGGCGATCGACAAGGGCCAGATCGAGGCGGCGCAGTCGATCGGCATGGGCTGGTGGCTGACCATGCGCCGCGTGGTGCTGCCGCAGGCCGTGCGCATCGTGCTGCCGCCCTACGGCAACGTCATGATCATGATGCTGAAGGATTCCTCGCAAGCCTCGACCATCACGGTGGCCGAGCTCGCGCTGCAGGGCAAGCTGATCGCGTCCTCGACCTTCAAGAACACCAACGTGTTCACGATGGTCGCGCTGATGTATCTCACAATGAGCATTCCGCTGATCCTGCTGGTCCGTCACTTCGAGAAGCGGGCCGGCAAGAAATGATCGAGCTGAACGACGTCCACAAGAGCTTTGGCCAGAACGAGGTGCTCAAGGGCATCACGGCCTCCGTGCAGAAGGGCGAGGTCGTCTGCATCGTCGGTCCTTCCGGCTCGGGCAAATCCACCATCCTGCGCTGCATCAACGGGCTGGAAAGCTACGACCGCGGCGAGATCAGCGTCGAGGGCCTCAAGGTCGATCGTGACGCGCCGTCGATCGTGAACATCCGCACCCAGGTCTCGATGGTGTTCCAGCGCTTCAACCTGTTCCCGCATCGCACCGCGCTGGAGAACGTGATCGAAGGGCCGCTCTATGTGAAGAAGGAGCCGCGCGCGCAGACGCTGGAGCGCGGCCGCGCGCTGCTCACCCAGGTCGGGCTCGCCGAGAAGGCTGACGCACACCCGCCGCAGCTGTCCGGCGGCCAGCAGCAGCGCGTCGCGATCGCGCGGGCGCTGGCGATGCAGCCCAAGGCAATCCTGTTCGACGAGCCGACCTCGGCGCTCGATCCCGAGCTCGTCGGCGATGTGCTCGGCGTGATGCGCAAGCTCGCCGACGACGGCATGACGATGGTCGTCGTCACCCACGAGATGGGCTTTGCCCGCGACGTCGCCGATCGCGTGCTGTTCATCGACGGCGGCGTCATCGTCGAGCAAGGGGCAGCCAAGACCGTCCTCAATCAACCCCAGCACCCCCGGACGCAGGACTTCCTGCGCCGCGTGCTGCATCCGCTCTGACCGGTCTTCGCCATGACGCGCCTGCCGCTGCCGCCCTCGCTCTACGCCGACACCGCCGTCGCGCCGGTTGCCACGCCGCCGCTCGATACGGACAAGACCGTCCCGGTCGCGATCGTCGGCGGCGGCTATACCGGCCTTTCCACCGCGCTGCATCTGGCGGAGCAGGGCGTCGAGGCGCTGGTGCTGGAGGCGCAGGAGCCGGGCTGGGGCGCATCTGGCAACAATGGCGGCCACACCAATCCCGGCTTGAAGCACGACCCCGACCAGATCGAGGCGGACTTCGGTGCCGAACTCGGCCGCCGCATGATCGCGTTCGCCTACGGCACCACCAACTTCACCCACGACCTGATCCGCCGCTACCAGATCCCGTGCGAGGCTCGGCAGAACGGCACGCTGCGTGCGGCCTATAACGAGGCCAGCGCCGCCGCGATCGAGAAGACCGCGCAGCAATGCGTCCGCCGCGGCATGCCGGTGTCGTATCTGAACCGCGAGCAACTCCGCGAGATGACCGGCACCGACCGCTACATCGGGGCCATGCTGGACACCCGCGGCGGCGATCTGCATCCGCTCAGCTACGCCCGCGGCCTCGCGCGCGCCGCGATCTCGGCCGGCGCGAAGGTGCATGGCGAGACGCCAGTGCTGTCGCTCCAGCGCGACGGCTCGCGCTGGCGCATCGAAACGCCGCGGGCGGTGGTTCATGCCGACAAGGTCCTGCTCGCCACCAACGGTTTCACCGACAATCTCTGGCCGGCGCTCCGCCGCACCATCGTGCCGGTGTTCTCCTCGATCGCCGCCACCGCGTCGCTCTCGGACGACGTTGCGCGCGCGATCATGCCGACGCGGCCCGTGCTGTACGAGAGCGGTCACATCACCGTCTATTACCGCATCGATCAGCACAATCGCCTCTTGATGGGCGGCCGCGGGCCGATGCGCTGGATCAAGTCGCCGAACGACGTTGCCTATCTCATGCGCTATGCCGAGCGGCTATGGCCGCAGCTCAAAGGCGTGTCCTGGACTCACGGCTGGAACAGCCGGCTCGCCATCACGAGCGATCACTACCCGCATGTGCATGAGCCCGCCGAGGGCGTCCTGATCTCGCTCGGCTGCAACGGCCGCGGCGTTGCGCTCGCGACCGCGATGGGGGCTCAGCTCGCGCGGCGGCTGATCGGCGGCCCGAAGGCCGAGATCGACATGCCCATCACGGGCATCAAGCCGATCCCGATGCACGCGTTCTGGCCGGTGGGCGTGACGACCGCCGTGATCGCGGGGCGCGTGCGGGACCGCCTCGGCATATGAGAAGGCGCCGCCCGGTGAGGAGCGGCGCCTTGCATCATCGGTAGATATTGGGCGTCAGCAGCGGCCCTGCTTCCACAGGCCGGGCGGACAGCCGTGACCGCGCCAGCCGACCTTGCGCCCGCGCGACCATCCAGGCGGCGTGCCATGGTGATGATGGCCCATCGAATGCCCATGACCATGACCATGACCGTGTCCATGACCGCCGCCATGGCCGCCCTTGGCCAGTGCAGGGCCGGTCAATGTAAAGCCGGCCGCAATGATCAGCGACGCAGCGAGCGCAAGTTTCTTCATCATGTCCTCCACGGGGGTGAGCGCATTTGTCCGTTCAACGAACGAACGGTGCGCAGCTAAGTTCCCTGCGAATGTGGAGGAGGTGTGATGCTCGCCACGATGCGTAATCGCGCGAGCGCTCAACGCGCGCTAGTTGGCCGGCTCATGAAGGGAGCTCCAGGCTACGGTCCGGATCTCCGCCGTGGTGGCTTTGCACCGCGGATTTTCGTTGTCTTGCTGCGAAAAGTCGCTATGGTTGTTTCGTTTTCGTTTTACTACTTTATTGCTCCGCTTTCATCGCGACGCATTGGCTGCATTGCAGCAATCAAACTTTTGGAAGAGCCATGTCCAATTCCATGCAAGCGCCCGGCGCAACCGTGCCGCCGACGGCCGCCGCCTCGACGGATCTTCTTCTCAAGAATTTCGAAGATCGCATCGGCGAGCTCGAAAAGAATTCGCACAAGACGATCTTCAAGAAGCTGATTGAGAGTGCCAGCGCAAGCGCGCTGTTCCTCGGGCTGGTTTTGACCTTTGCTTCCCTTCACGAGACGTTCATCGCGAAACCAGAGGCGGAACGCATCACGCGCTTGAGCCAGTTCAATCAAGCCGTCAACTCTGCCGCGAAGCAGCGGCAGGAGCTCATCAAATTCTCGCTGGATTCTTCGGCGCCGCAGCTTCGGCTCGCGATGGCGAGCGCGATCACGCCGCAGATACTGAACGACATATCCACTGCTCGTGCCATGTTGCGGGACATGAAGAACGAAGATGTAGGCATTCCGCAGCTGCTGATCCTCATCAACGAGGCCTATACGATCGGCGATTTTCAGATCGCAGGCACATTCGTGGCACGAGCAATCGCAAAGACCGATGTGACTCCCTATCTCCGCTCGGAGGCGAGGAGATATCAGGGGAAGTTGTTCTACGCGACCGGAGAGCCGGCCAAGGGGCGCGCCGCTTTCATCGAAGCGATGAACACGCTTGCTGATACGCCGCAGAACCTGCCAGCGCGCGCCTACGTTTTGGCCGATCTTGTCGTCGCCGAGTATATGATGCGCGATTGCGACAACGGGGCCCGCGATCTCCAGCAATTCATAGAGATGAGCAGAGGTCTTTACACCCAACAGCGCCTCCAGCTCGGCGCGACAGTGAAGGACGCGCTGACTCAGCTTCAAGGCGGCAGTTGCCCCATTCCGGCAAACTTCTCCGATCTTTGAGTGCTGGTCTGCATTTTCGTTTCCATTTTTTGCGCGGAGGATTTATTTAATGAAACGATTCTTGTTGCAAATGACGATTGCGTTCTTTGTGCTCGGATCGTCGCTCGAGCGCGTTGCGGCCGCTGTGTTGCCGATTGCTCCGGTCGCCCAGCAGACGCCTCAGTGGTGCTTCGCCGCCTCCGCCGCAATGATCTTCGAATATCTAGGCTATCCCAACCTCAATCAGTTCGGAAATTACCAGTGCGCCGTCGTCGCGGCGCAAGGCGGACCATGTATGGCGAATTGCGGGATGTGCCTTAACGCCGGCGGAACGGTGCAGAGAGTGGCGATGATCATGCAATCGTACGCCATCATGGCTCAGCAGCTGGCCGGCTATCGGAATCCCGACGTTGTTCTTCAATTTCGCGGAATTCTGCCGCCCGCGGAGATCGCACGTCAGATTGACAATGACGGGCCGATCCTCGCAGGAATAAGTCCGGGCCAAGTTCCGTTTCCGCCTGGACTTGGCTTTAGCCAGCATGCGGTCGTGGTGGTCGGCTATGAGAGCCACCCGAACGGTTTCGACGTCATATTGAACGATCCATTCCCTTACATGGGGATGGCCAATCCTTATCTCGTTGCCGGAGGCACCATGCTAGAGCCGGGACAGTACCGAATCGCATTTTCGACCTTTGTTGGCGTCTTTCACTATGGCAATTCGCTGACTTTCCGATAGCCGAGCACGCGATGGGCGCGCAGGCAGAGTCGCGCCCATCGCCAACCCCACCGGTTGCCAGCGCGACTAACCTTCCGCCACCGCGTCGGCCCAGGGCTGGAAGATCTCGACCGCGCCGGAATTGACGTCGCCCTCACGCATCACCACGCTCGGGCAGGCGAATTTTTGCGGCAAGGCCTGCACGCGGGTCTCTTCATAGTCGAAGCGCGCGGCCAGCGCCTTGCGCACGTCCTCCGGCAAGCGGGCGTCGCCGATCACCACCGCGCCTTCGCTGGCGTCGATGCGCGGCTGATGGATGGCGGCGTCGAGATCCATGCCGAAATCCATCGCGAATGACACGAGCTGCATCACCGACGGCAGGATGCGGCGGCCGCCCGAGGCGCCGACCGCGAGACGCTTGCCGTCCTTGGTCTCGGCGATCACGGGCGTGTAGTTGCAGAGGCAGCGCTTGCCGGGCGCGAGCGAATTGGTCGTGCCCGGCGTCGGGTCGAACCACATGATGCCGTTGTTCATCGCGATGCCGGTGTGCGGCGTCACATAGCGCGAGCCAAAGGACGAGAGCAGCGTCTGCGTCACCGCGGCGATGTTGCCGTGCCGGTCGACCACGGAGAAATGCGTGGTGCAGGCCGGCGCCAGATATTCGGCACCGAGCGAGCGCTTGCCGTCGGCATCGCCCATGTCCTGGAGCCGCTCGCGGAAGGCTGCCTGCAGCGCGAGTGCATATTCGGCATAGGCGGCCGCGTCCGGCGCGCGTCCGGGCTTGAAGCTCTGCTGCAACAGCCGCAGCGCGTGCGCCATGGTGGGGCCGGCCGTGAGCTCGGGCGTCGCATACACCTTGCCGCCGCGATACGGGATCGCCAAGGGCTCGCGCAGATGCGCGCGGAAGGCGGCGAGGTCCTCGACCGACAGCGAACCGCCATCGGCCTTGACGTCGGAAGCGATGCTTTTGGCTAGGTCGCCCTGGTAGAAGTCGCGCGGCCCGGCCTCGGCGAGATGCGACAGCGTCGCTTTCAGCGTGTCCTGCGGCAGCCGGGTCTCGGCCTTGATGCCCCAGGGCGCGCTCCGTGGCAGGCCGTCCTTCAGGAACGCCGCCGCGCTCGCGGGATAGCGCCTGAGATCGGCTGCCGAGCCCGAGATCGTCACCGTGGTCCACCAATCGACCAGCAGGCCTTCGCCGGCGAGCCTGGCTGCCGGCGCGACCAGATCCTTCCACGGCATCCTGGCGTAGCGGCGATGCGCCTCTTCCATTCCCGCGACGACGCCGGGCACGGCGATCGAACCGGGGCCGTGGATGTTGCGATCGTCCTTCACCCGCGGCCAGGGAAAGAGATCGGACGCGGCGCCTTCGCCGCTGAGCGGATAATCGGCGACGCGCAGGCTTTGCGGCGCGCACATGCCGTAATCGATGACCTCGGTACGATTTTCCTTGGCGCGGTAGAGCACCATCGCGCCGCCGCCGCCGATGCCGCTGTTCCAGGGCTCCAGCACGTTCAGCGCCATGGTCGTTGCCACGATCGCGTCCACGCAGTCGCCGCCCGCCGCCAGCACCTCTGCCCCGACCTCGGCCGCCCGCCGCGATTGCGAGGCGACGATGCCGCCCTTGGACGTGACGGCGGGCTTGCGGACGGTTTGGTTGAGGCTGAACTGATGAGGCATGATGTCGTCTTGTGTGCTGCGTTGACGTCGAGGCCCCGCATTTGGCGGAGCGCGCGGACAATGGCACATTGCAGCCAACGAGAACATCCAAAGGGAGGCGCAACATGGCTGGTGTGAAACAGGCGCGGGATGGCGCAGTCGGAATCCTGACGCTCGACGAGCCGGCGAGCCTGAATGCCATGACGCCGGACCTGCTCGGCGCGCTGGCCACCTCCGTCGCTGAGATGACGGGTGACGAAGGTATCCGCGCCCTGATCCTCACCGGCGCCGGGCGCGGATTTTGCTCAGGACAGAATTTGAAGGCCTCGGAAGCGCTGGGCGAAGACATCGCGGCCGGCGTCATGCGGTTCTACTGGCCGGCCTTCAAGGCCTTGCGCGAATGCCGCGTGCCCGTCGTCGTCGCCGTCAACGGGGTGGCCGCCGGCGGCGGCTTCAGCCTCGCCATGGCCGGCGACATCATCGTCGCGGCGCGGTCGGCGAGCTTCATCCAGGTGTTCAGCCGCATCGCGCTGGTGCCGGATCTCGGCTCGACCTGGCTGCTGCCGCGACTGATCGGCCGGCAGCGCGCGCTCGAGCTGATGCTGCTGAACGAGCCGCTGACGGCCGAGCGCGCCCAGGAGATCGGCCTGGTGCGGCAGGTCGTCGATGATTCGAAGCTTATGGACGAAGCGCTGACGCTGGCGCGCCGTCTCGCCGAGGGCCCGACGCGCGCTTTGGTGGCAACGCGCCTGCTGGTCGAGGAGAGCGAGCACGCCACCTACGAGGCGCAGTTCCGGCGCGAGATCGAGCTCCAGGCGGTGATCCGCAAGGGCGCCGACGCCGTCGAAGGCCGCAACGCCTTCGTCGAGAAGCGCAAGGCTAGGTTTACGGGGAGGTGAGAAGGGGCTCGCTACCTCGCCGTCATGGCCGGGCATAGCCGTCCGAAGACGGCGTCGCTTGCGCTCGCCTATGTCCCGGCCGTCCACGTTCTTCAGAGTGGCCCAAAAACGTCGATGCCCGGGACAAGCCCGGGCATGACGAGTGGAGAGACTGCTGGTTGGAAAACAGGGCCGCTCAGAGCGAGCGGTTCAGCCGGCTGGCCTGATACTTGGCGCGCCATTTCGGGCCGGGCCCGCGCATATAGTGAAGCTCGGGACGGTAGGGGTCACCCGCGACCCGGATCAGCGTCTGCCATTTGGTGGCGACGAAGCTCAGTGGCTGGCGGAAGAGGTTCAACATGGCATCACCTCAATGCGGCTTGCCGAGCATGGCGGTGAAGGGGAGATCGAAAATCTCCTCGCCATCGTCGTCGCTGACGTGGATCACCCAGTCGCGCCAGTCTTCGTTGCTGGGCGTCAGGATCATCGAGCGCATGATCTGGGAGGCCCGGTCGCGCGCCTCGGTGAGATTGGACACGGCGGCGCCGTAGCGGTCGATCAGGGTGCCCTCGGTATTCGAGCAGTGAAAATAGACCTGGACCATATGCGCCTCCTGATGGAGCAACTGGGATGGCAAATCGATACCACCCGGAGCCTTCGCGAAACATTCGGGTCGAACCCGGTAAGGGAATGTACGGATATTGGTCGGCACGAAGATCGTTACAGGTTTAATCACAGGCGAGTGATGTTCGACTGGACTGCGTTCGGACGGCATGGAAGACGTTTTGGCCGGAAGTCCGGGGGGCCGCCGTGAGCTACTTCACATCCGGGCGCGAGGGCGGAAGGCTGCGCGCATATGCGGGCGGCCTGGCGAGCGTTTTGGCGGCCCTGCTTGGGTTCGTCTCGGTGGCGTCATCGGAGCCGCTTCGCCGCAGCGGCTATGCCGTCGGCGCGGACACCTGCGGCCACGGCGATCTCGCTTTTCCCAGGATCCAGATCGACATGAAGGCCGGATTTTGCGCCGGGCTCGTCGCCAGCGAGGAGGATCGCCTCAAATTTCCGCGGTCGATCGTCCAGTTGCCGGGCCAGGGCCTGTTCGTGCTGGCCGACATGGGCGGCTGGGGCCACGCGGACGGCCGGCTTTTGCTGCTCGATCCGCGCGCGCCGCAAGGGCAGCGGCTCAAGGAGCTGCTTGCGGGACTCGAATATCCCTTTGGCCTCGCGATCGGCCCGGACAGGAAGCTCTACGCCTCGACCGCCGAGACGATCTTCCGGTTCGATCCGCTCGCCGACAATCCGCGCGGCACGGTCGAAACCATCATCCGTCACATGCCCGGCCGCCGGGCCAATTTGCCCGACGGCACAAGGGTCGAGGAAAGCGCGCACCCACTCAAGCAGTTCGTGTTCGACAGGAACGGGCGGCTGTTCGTCAATGTCGGCTCGCACAGCGACGATTGCATCACGCCGGCCCCGATCACGAAGCCTTGCGCGGCGGCCGAGGGCGCTTCCGCCATGGCCTCGATCTGGCTGTTCACCCCGCCTGCGGGCGGCGTCTTCCCGGCGCTGAAGCCTGGCGATCCCGATCCGCCGCACACCGTCTATGCGCGCGGCCTGCGCAACTCGATGGCGCTGGCGCTGCATCCGAAATTCCCCGAGGCCGGCTACGCCTTCCTGCAGGCCGAGAACGCCCGCGACTTGCCCGACATCTTCAAGCCGAACGAGGAGATCAACGCGATCGAGCAGGGCAGGCATTACGGCTGGCCCTATTGCTACGATTTGTCGACGCCGAGTCCCGAATTCCGGGGCGTGCTGCAATCCGGGGCCTACAAATCGTTCTGCACGGCAGGCGCGCTCTACAAGCCGCCGCTCTCGCTGCTGCCGCCGCACGGGGCGCCGCTTGGGATGCTCTATTATCACGGCGGCAAATTCCCGGAGCTGGAGGGCAAGCTGCTGGTCGGCCTGCACGGCTATCGTCCGACCGGCAGCCGGCTGCTGGTCTACGACGTCGATGACCACGGTTTCCCCAAGCCGAGCCCGGCGCCGGTGCGCTATCACGTCAGCTGCGCGGCCGACCCGACCCGCAGCTTTCAGACCGACGCCGGCGAAGTTGCCGCCGCGCCGTTCGAGGAGCTGATCGCAGGCTGGCACCGCGTCAACGGCGCGCGGCCGCAAGGCGCGCCCGTCGGCATGACGGTCGCGGAGGACGGCGCGATCTGGCTGGTTGAGGACAAGAACCAGAGCGTGATCCGCATCGATCGGGCCGCGGGCAAAGCCCCGCCGCCGCTGCCCTGCGACACGCGCAGCCAGGCGATGATCGACCAGCTCGCGGCCTTCGTCGCCCGGGACGCGCCGAACAGCGCCCGGCTGACCAATCTGCGCAAGGGCCTCGTCGAGCGGCACTGTGTCGGCTGTCATTCGGATTTCGGTTTGAAGAGCGGTCAATCGGAGGCCGAGAAGGACAGGGCGGTGCTCGGTTTCATGCTGGCGCAGGACGGCTGGATCTATCCGGGCGATCCCGCGTCCGGCAAGCTGCGTACGCGCCTGCGCGGTATCGGCGCGGAGAAGCTGATGCCGCCGGGCGGCGAGAGCCTGCCGAAGACCGAGCCCGGTTATGCGCGCCTGCGCGACACAATGGACCTGCTCGTTGCCAAAATGGTTCCGGGCACGCGGATGCGCATCAAGCCCGGTCCGCCGCAGCGCAAGTTCTTTGGCAAGACCAACAAGGAATGCGGCGAAATACCGGCTGGGAAGGTCGTCGTCGTGACACAAAGCAGCGCTGTAGACAAACCCGGCTTCAGCCGATTCTTCCGGCCGGCCGATCCCTATTTGAATGGCGAGTGCAGCGACGGCGATGGCTATTACATTCGGCAGGAATTTCTGGTGCCTGTGCAGTAGCGTCCTGTTCGTCGTTGCGACGACGTCCGCGCAAGCGGAGACGAAGCTGTTCGAAAGCGCGCAGGTGACGCCCGCCGGCGAGTACACCTTCGGCATCGAGGGCCCGGCAGCCGACCTCGACGGCAATCTGTTCGTGGTCAATCTCGGCAAGCCCGGCACCATCGGCCGGCTGCCTGCGGGCGGTGCGGCGTCGGAGCCGTTCACGGCACTGCCCGAGGGCAGTGTCGGCAACGCCATCCGCTTCGATCGCAGCGGCACCATGTTCATCGCGGACTACAAGAAGCACAACATCTTCGCGATCCCGAAGGGGACGACGGAGCCGGGCATCTGGTTTCACTCCGACGAGATGAACCAGCCCAACGACATCACGGTCGCGCACGACGGCACGATCTATGCGAGCGATCCGAACTGGAAGGGCAGGGAAGGCTATATCTGGCGGATTGCGAAAGCCGCCGACGGCACGGTGCAGGGACAGGTGATGGCGTCACCGCGCGCGATGGGCACCACCAACGGCATCGATCTCAGCCCAGACGGCAAGACGCTCTATGTCGGGGAATCCAGCAGCGGCCAGATCTGGTCCTATGCGATCAACGGCAACGAGCTGACGGCGGCTAAGCTCGTCAAGACATTCCAGCCCGACACCGTCGATGGCTTGCGCACCGACGTTGCCGGCCGCCTCTATGTCGCGCGCATTCTCAAGGGCACGGTTGCGCTGATGAGGCCCAATGGCGCGGTCGAGCGCGAGATCGCGCTCAAGGCCAAGGAGCCGACCAACCTCGCCTTCGGCGGCAGCGACGGCAAGACCGTCTTCGTCACCCAGCGTCAGGGCGGCTTCATCGAGTCCTTCCGCACCGATCAGCAGGGCCGCGAGCACTGTCTGCAGCGCGGGCGCTGCTGAGCCCTGGGGCGCTCTGCTTCCGGCGCAGGGCGGTCGAGACGGCATTGTTCTTGCTTGCATCTGGCCGCCACGGGGATCAAGACATCTGCTGCCCCTGAAGCGCATGCGAGCACGGAGTGTTTGAGTGAAAGCCGTCCATACCGAACTGCACCGCAGCCATGATCCGCAATTCTTCCTGGTCCGCGGTGTCGTCAAGCGCACCACCGAGCAGCCGGAACGCGCCGACCGCCTGCTCAAGGGATTGAAGGACGGCAAGCACCAGCTGGTCGAGCCGACCGCATTCGGGCAGGGGCCTCGCGCACGCATCCACAGCCCGGAATATCTGTCCTTCCTGAGCGAAGCCTGGGACGCCTGGACCGCGCTCGGCGATTCCGGCCCGGAGATGATCGGCAACATCCACCCGGTGCGGCATGCCGCGACCTACCCGACCCACATCGTCGGCAGGCTCGGCTGGCACACCGCCGACACCGCCGCGCCGATCGGTCCGGGCACCTGGGCCGCGGCCTGTGCCGCAACCGACGTCGCGGTCACCGCAGCGCAGATGGTGATGGACGGCGAGGGCGCGGTCTATGCGCTGTGCCGTCCGCCCGGGCATCACGCCTATCGCGACATGGCCGGCGGCTTCTGCTTCCTCAACAACAGCGCGATCGCGGCGGCGCATCTGCGGCAGAAGCACGAGCGCGTCGTGATCCTCGACGTCGACGTCCATCATGGCAATGGCACGCAAGGCATCTTCTACGCCCGGCCCGACGTCTACACGATCTCGATCCATGCCGATCCCGTTGCGTACTATCCCTATGTGTGGGGCTATGCCCATGAGCGCGGCGAAGGGCCGGGCCTCGGCACCAATCTCAACATTCCGCTTCCGATCGGCACCGGCGATGACGGCTACATGCAGTCGCTGGACGTCGCGCGCAAGGCGATCGAATCCTTTGCCCCCGGCGCGCTCGTCGTCGCGCTCGGCCTCGATGCCTCCGAACACGATCCGCTCAAGGGCCTCGCCGTCACCACGCCCGGCTTCCGCCGGATCGGCCAGGCCATCGCCAGGATGGGCCTGCCGACCGTGCTCGTGCAGGAGGGCGGCTATCTCTCGGATATTCTGGGTGCGAACCTGACCTCGGTGCTGGCGGGATTCGAAGAGGCGAGGTGAGACCCGCCTCCGCGCGCGTCACTCGGCCGCTTGCTGCAGCGGCCAGGCATTGCGGCTGATGGGAAGGCCGCCGTTCGCGCGGGAGCCGTCGGCGATCGCGAGGCGATGCGATGGCGACGGCGAGCACAGCGAGAAGCGCCAGCCGTCGGGATCGTCGGCGATGTCGGGCTTGAAGCTGATCTCGATGGCCTCGCGCGACACCTGCATCGCGAAGGCGTCGAGCGGCAGATTGAGGCCAAAGCCCCTGGCCTTCAGATAGGCTTCCTTGAGCGTCCAGTAATCGAAGAAGCGCTCGATCGCGGCGGGCTCCGGCAGTCCGCGCAGCGTCTCGACCTCCTCCGGCGCAAAGAAGCGATGCGCGGTGGACAGCGGCGCCACCCGCCGCGACACGGTCTCGACGTCGATGCCGACGGTCTCATGCCGCGATACGACACAGGCGACGCAGCCGTCGGCATGAGACAGGCTGAAATGCAGCGCGGTCGAGGTTGCAGGCGCTGCGACAAACGGCCGCCCGTAGCGGCCGGCCCCGAAGGACCAGTCGGACGGCGCGACGTTGGTCGCGACCTGCGACAGTGCCAGGCGCAGCATGGCATGCGCGAAAATATACTGCCGCCGATGCCGCTCGAACATGAAGCGATCGGCCCGGATCCGTTCGTCGACCGAGAGCAGCCGCCGGCACGTCTCGACCGCGCCCGGCGCGTCAATGGACTCGATCAGTCCGACGAAAAGTTCAATTCTGTCGTTCGCCATCAATTGGGCCTTTTGCGTCAGGCAGGGGCAGATCCCCCGTCCCGACGGAAGAAACAACTGAGCAAGAATCAACCAAGCAGCCGCTTCTAGCGGCCCACCCGGGCGAATTCTTGTCGATTTGCAGGCCGGTTTACAGGCGCAAGCTTGTGCGAGACCCCAACTCGACACGCAAGCGACCGATCTTCCGAAAAGTGAAGCCTGAGGATTCGTACGGCGCCCCGGCCGATGAATCCTACTTCTTCCTGGTCCCCAGCGGCTTCTGGAGAGCCTTGCGGTCCTTGTCGCCCGACGAGGTACCCTTGGTAAATTTGCTCAAACCCATAACACTCCCCCCTTGAAAAAAATCGTCCAAATCAAAACGTGCGAATATCTTGCGCGGTGACGTCGAATAATCAAGCCGCAACTTGATCATTCACAGCTTTGGCGGGTGAACCCGTAGTCATCCGTGATCTGACCCGCGCAGTCCGTCCTCGACGACTGCGTCGCCGATTGGTGGCAACCCACCGCCGACCTCGCCGCTGCGCTTCCGCGGCATCGGGCACGGACCTGGACCTGGACTTGGACCTGCCGCCGGGTCGCTAACACTTCGTTTCATTTTACCTTGATTCCGTTTGTGAGTTTCCCCCGTCTTCCGGTGGGGCTATGAGTGCGGCCTGATTGCCATCCGAGCGCGCGCCATGCATTCCGTTGCCCTGCTGACTGCCAGCTATGCCAAGGATATCGAGCGCTTTTCGCTGCTCAGCGAGAGCATCGACACCTGGCTGACGGGATACGCCCGGCATTATGTTCTCGTTAACGATGAGGACGTGCCGCTGTTCGAGCGCTTCGCCTCCGACAAGCGCGTGATCATTCCGGCCTCGCGCTACCTGCCGAAATGGCTGTTTGCGCTGCCGCCGGCACTTCAGTTCATCAGCAAGCGGCGCGTCTGGCTATCGCTGCTGTCGTCCCCGGTGCACGGCTGGCACATCCAGCAGATCCTGAAGATCGCCGGCGTCCTCAACGCGCCCGAGCAGCGCGTCTGCATCCTGGATTCGGACAATCTGTTTTTCCGCGAATTCGACGTCGGCCAATATGCCGGGGCCGAGAAGACGCCGCTGTTCGTCACGCCGGAGGACATCGGCGCTGATCATCCGCTGCATGGGTTGTGGCTGCGCACCGTCGATCAGCTGCTCGGCATCAAGGATCGCTCCTTCCCCGCCGACGATTACGTCGGCAACGCGCTGGTCTGGGACAAGGACACCGCGCGCGCCATGACCGACGCCATCAAATCGGCGACGGGATTGAACTGGGGCCTGGCGCTGTGCCGGAAGAAGAAGTTCTCGGAATATCTGATGTACGGCCATTTCGTCGCGAACTCACCCGCGCACCTGGCCACCCACCGGGTCACGGAAGACAGCATCGCCGTCTCGCATTGGGATGACACCCCGCTCGACCGGCCGGCCATCGAAGCAATGATGCGCGCCGCGTTGCCCGGGCAGGTCGCGCTCTGCATCCAGTCCTATTCCTCGACCTCGGTCGACGACATCCGCGACGTGTTCCGCCTCTCTTCGCGCGATCGCCGGGCTCCGAGCCTCGCACCCGACCACATGGACGATGCGGTCGAATTCGTCGTGCCGAAGGCGCGCTGAGATCCAGCGCCGTCAGGCATCCTTCGTGAACTTGCTGATCACGTCCATGAACGGCTTCGGCTTGAACTCGCCGTCGAGCGGCAGCGGGCGGTTCGGCTGCTTGTCGGCGCGCGCAAAGACGCCGTTGATCCAGCTATAGCGATCCGAGAGACCCCAGGTCAGGATCGAGCGCACCGGTCCGCTGGTCGAGATCGCGGTGAGGAGATCGTCGACGCGCTTGGCGACGATGGCGTCGCGCTGTGCCGGATTTCCCGTCAGCTTCTGATCGTCAACGTCGAGCTCGGTGACCAGCACCTCGAGCCCCCAGGAGCGCAGCTCGGTGACGAATTCGGCGAGACCATGGGTGTCGATCTCGAGCTCGGCATGCAGATGCGATTGCAGTCCGACGGCGTGCAGCGGAACGCCCTGGTCGAGCAGGTCCATGATCAGGTTGCGATAGGCGGCGCGCTTGGCAATGAACGAGTCCTTGGCCGACTCGATGTCATATTCGTTGATCGCGAGCTTGACGAAGGGATCGGCCGCGGCCGCCGTGCGGAACGCCAGCGGGATCCAGCCCTGGCCCAGATGCTGGGTCCAGAACGTGTCGCGCCGGTCCTTGGGGCTGCGCGGATTGTCCGGGATCGGCTCGTTGACGACGTCCCACGAAGTCAGCTTGTCCTTGTAGTAGGAGACGACGGTGCCGATATGGTCGACATAGGCGCGCTCGACGCCGCGCGTGTTCTTGATCTCTTTGGTCCAGTCCGGAATGTCGTGATACCAGGCGAGGGCGTGGCCGCGCATCGTCAAATCATTGTCCCCCGCGAAATCCAGGATCGCGTCGGCGCGCTCGAAATTGAACGTGTGCGCGTTCGGCCGCAGCATCGGCCATTTCAGCTCGAGCACCGGCACGACCTGCGTGCAATAGGTGCTGATGGCTTCCCCGAGCCTGGGATCGGCTTGCAGGTCCCAGAGCGTGGCGGCCGCGCCAAAGCCGGGGCGGCGCTGCGAAAGCTTCGATGCCGGTGCCGCCGACGCAGAAGCGCCCGCCGCGAGGGCTGCGGCGCCGCCGAGAAGAAATTCGCGTCTATCGAGCCTGGTCACGGCAGTCCTTCTTGAACCAACGCAGCATCGTACCAAGCGATGCCATGCAACGCCCGGGTTTCACCTTGTTGGGTTAACCTCTGCCGTCTGCACGTCATGGTTTCCTTCCATGATCGCGCCTCGTCGTTCCCGGAAGGGCAAATTTAACGCTAACGCGTGAAAGCAGCTGCAGAGCCTCATTTGCCGCCCGATCTGCAGACTTATGTGACACTCTTGCGCGATGCTGCGGCGCAGTTCGTTCGCCCCGCCAAGGTCCCATTGATTAACGGCCGTCATATTCGCAAGACCGCTGCCGGTCCCGTGCTCGCATGCTGAACCGCCATTTCTCGATTTATCTCGTCGCCTACATCCTGCCCGCCGCGGTGGGCTTCTTCGCCGTCACGGCCTATACGCGGCTGCTGACGCCGGCGGAGTACGGCGTCTATGTCGTCGGCCTCAGCCTCGCCGGCATTCTGGGCGCGATCTTCTTTGCCTGGATCAAGCTGTCGGTGTCGCGCTATCAGGCGATGTCGGCGGAGGTGGATTTCCGCGGCACGGCGATGGTCGCCTTCGGACTCACGGTCGCAGTGCTCTGCGCCACGACGCCGTTGATCTTCCTGTTCCGCAGCGACGTCAGCGTCGAGCTGCTGCTTGCCAGCATGTTCGTCGCGATCATGGCCAATGCGGTCGATGTCGGTCAGGAGTTCGAGCGCGCCAAATTGCGTCCCTACCGGTTCGCCGCGATCTCGATCGTGCGCAGCGTGTCGAGCGTCGGATTCGGCCTCGTTGGCATCTGGTTCGGCTGGGGCGGATTAGGGCTGCTCGCGGCGTTCGGCCTGGGTTCGCTCACCGGCATCATTCTCAATCTCGTCGGCGACAGCAGCAAAATCGCGCGCTTCCAGCGCAGCCAGTTCATGCAGCTGGCGCGGTACGGCCTGCCGCTGACGTTGGCCGGACTCTCCGTTGCGGTCTATTCGGCCTGCGACCGGCTCATCGTCGCCTATCTGCTCGGCAAGGACGCCGCCGGCATCTTCGGCGTCGCCGCCGATTTGCCGCGCCAGTTCATGGTCATGATCGCCTCCAGCGTCGCCGCGGCGACCGTGCCCTTGGTGTTTCGTTCCCTCTCCGAGAACAACAGGGAGACGACGCGGGAGCGGCTGAACGAAAGCCTCGAACTCCTGCTCGTCGTGGTCGCGCCCGTCGCAGTCTGGCTCGCGCTCGCGGCGGATCAGGTTGCCGGCACGCTCGTCGGCGTCGACTTCCGCGCCGGCGTGTCGGCATTGTTGCCGATCCTGGTGCTTGCCCGCTTCTTCGGGATCGCCAATCAGTTCTACGTGCAGATCAGTTTCCAGCTCGCCGAGCGCCCCTTCATGCTGGCGGCGCAATCCTTTCTCACGCTGGCGGTCAGCGTGGTGCTGATGGTCGCGCTGGTCGCCGGTTACGGCATCTACGGCGCGGCGTGGGCAACGCTCGCGACCGAGGCGATCGGTTTCCTCGTTGCCGTCGTCCTGATGCATCGCGCCCACCCGGTCCCGTTCGATCTCAACCGGCTCGCCGGGGTCGCGGTTTCAGCCGCGGCGATGGCGACCGCCATCCTCGTGGCGCGTTCGCAAGTCGGCGGCACCGGCCTTGTGGCGCTGATCGTGGTGAGCCTTGCAGGCGGTTTCGCTTACGCCGCTGCAGCGTGGCTTCTCAATGTCGCCCAGGTGCAGACGCTGTCATTGCGCGTCTTGCGGGCGTCCAACCGGAACGCGCTGGGGGTGTAGCCAAGATGGGGGCGGCCCGGTTCGAGGAGAGAACCTTCGCCCGAGCGAGCAATATTGACCAGAAACGGGCGGGGGCAGCGGTCTATGCTAGCATCATCACCGCCCCATATCGGCGATCTATCGGTGATTGAGAGTGCTGTAACGCTCTCGCCGGATCCCGCGGTGCGTCGCATGTATTTGCACTATTCCCAGGCATTCAGTCCCTCACCTGCATCAGGTGAAGGGCCGCGTTGTCGTTGGTGCGGCGAATGCATGGGCTTGGTGAGGATCCCGGGCTTAGCAGCATTGGAGATCGGAACGTTCGCGTGCGCCGGGTGCCACCAAGGTTCCGCCGCCGCAATCGAAAGCGATCCAATGACAGCCACGGTCGTCTGGCTCGACAGTCATGACCTGCGGCCACCGATTTGAGCGAGCTGGAAGAGTTCATCCACCGCGAAAACATCAGAATCTTCAAACGGGACTTCGAGCTGGAAAAAGACGCCGTCCGGCGGCAATGGCTCCTGAAGCGTCTGGCCGAGGAAGAGGCGAAAGGCCGGGTCACGAGCCAATAGGCGAGCGCCGGGGACCTTCAAAGAGGCGTCAATGGGAGATGCGTGGTGAGCGGATACATACTCAATAACAGGGGCATCCGCGCCGGCGTTGTGAACGGCGCATCGATTTTCGATCTCACGGGCAAGAAAGTTTACGATCTTCGGGGGAACAATATCTACCGTCTCTCGGGCGAGCTGGTCGGTCATATGCTCGACGCGTCGGGCTCCGACAAGCGCCTGGACCGCGGCAGCGAAGCGCTGCTTTCCGTCGGGGAAACGCCGGAGCTTGACGAGCCTGAGAACCGTCCTCCACCGCAAAGGCAGCCATCCGCCACTTTTACGGAAGCAATCCGGCTGCGCCGAATTATCTCCGCCCCGGCCGATCGTCCTAAAAAAGGGTGATCGTGCACTCCCGTGGTTTTCACGAACAACTCGCGCAGCGGCAGGCGACGATGCCCGATGCGGAGCCCGATCAATTGGAAAATCTATTGCAGCGGCGACCGCACCCTCGTCTCAGCATCGTAGACCAGGATTTGCAGCATCGGGAACCTGCGGAGCAGCTCGGCGCCGGCTGCCCGGGCAGCCGTCTCGCTTTCGTAACGGGTCTTGAAGTGGCCATCAACGATTAGCGAGAAGCCATCGGCTGGCGCCACGTCAGCCCTTTGAATCGTTCTCGGCTCGATCTCTTCGACTTGCACGGTCGGCTTCTTCATGGGGTACCTTCGATCGTTGCAGGAGAGGGCTTGGGGCGCGCTTGCTTCCAACCGTCTCAGTCGTCCCTCGCGATCTCAGGCTTGTCGTACAAGACCGCGTTCAGGAGGGAAGTGTGAACCTCGATCTTACCGTTGTAGGTGATAAAGCCGAGCTTGCGGAATTTGTTCATGAAAAAGCTGACGCGGGATCGGGTTGTCCCGATCATCTCCGCAAGCGTCTCCTGACTAACCTGCGCCGAGATGGGCTGAGTGGCGCCGTCCTTGCCGAAATTGGCCAACAGCAGCAGAAGACGCGCAAGCCGCTTCTCGCTCGAATTAAACAACTGGTCGATCAGGTCTTCTTCTATGCGGCTATTTCGGCTGAGCAGATACTCCATGAACAACTCGGAGAACTTCGGTTCGGCCTTGAGTGCGACGAGCATCGCTGGTTTCTTAATGGACGTGATCACGCTTTGCTCCATCGTCACGGTCGTCGAAATCCGCAAGGGATGGCCGTTCAGGCAGCCCTCACCGAAGAATTGTCCGGGCTCCATGATTCCGACCACCGCCTCCTTGCCTTGCTCCGAGACGACGAGAACCTTGATCCTCCCCTTTTGGATGTAAAAAACGGTATCCGCGGCGTCACCTTGCGAGAACACCACTTGGTTCTTGTCGAACTTCAATATGGTTTTGCCCTCGCCGACCTTGGCGAGGAAGAGTTTTGGATCGAACGCGCTTTTCGGCGCTTTTGGCATGACGTAGCACAACCTGATGGAGAGAGTTTCAGTCTAGCAAGACCTGGCCGGGCACGTTAGGCAAATCTTGCTTCGTCTCCGGTCTGTGAGTCGGAGCTGACAACTGCCTGCGGCTTCGGAAAGGCTCGTTGAGCGGATCGCCGAGCTCAATGCCGTACGATCGTCTGATGCCGATCCTTCATGAGTGCGGCGTCCAGCTCCGTCTGGCTGATCGCGTAGGACTGGGTCCGCGATTGGGAGGCAAACCTCGCGGGCGTTTGCAACTGCGTCGCCACACGCCGATAGGCGATCTTCGACAACCCTTCGATCCGCTGGTCGTCGGTGAGAACGACATATTCGCCGGCGGGCTGAGCGCCCTCCAGCCCCTGAAGGACGAAGGGATTGGCGAACGATACGATGGTCCGCGTTGTTCTGATGGTCAAGATGACATCTCCTGGTCGAACCTGCAGGGCGCCGGCCGCGCCATTTGCCGACGCGGCTCATCGCGCCGGTCGCGGGAGGGCCATTCGAGACTCTAACGGTTGGCTCTCCGGGCTACAGAGCAGAATTGCTCAGCCTTGAAGGAATGGTTCGCAATTAATGGTGAACCCGCGCCGATCATACGACCGTTATTTGAGCAGTTTTGCACATCCTTCGCTCCTGCCCAGGTCTAACCTGACCGTCGGGCGGAATGCTGCATGGTTGTCCGACGAAGCAGCTGGGGCGGCGTTTGGCGCAAGCGCTGGTAGCCGCGTCGTTTAGGATATGCCTGGAACGAACGTCGTCGGGGTGACTTGGTGATGACGACCGGATGTGATGCCCACTCATCATATCTGATGAAGGGCGGTCCTGGTTCGCACACCCGTGCCAGGACCGCTTTCTTGCGCGCGCTCCTTCAGCTGCTATTCGGTTGGTCTCAGCGATCGGCGAAAGATTTATGGACGGTCCCGCACTTGGAGCATTCGAAAATGCGCAGATCGGGGCCGTCGCGACTTGCCCCGACGTAAATCAGCATCATGCGGCTCTGGCAGGCCGTGCAGTGTGGTCGTGGTATCGGGATCAACGTCGGTTCTGGACGACCATAGACCTCGGACATATGAAGCTACTCCTCATATGGCGGGGTATGCCGGACCCGAAGCCGCCGCCGATGACAGCCGATTCGCTGGCCGCGTAACGGTGAGCATGCCGCGTCTGTCCTTCAGCCACTGTTCAATATTGCTCACATTGCGGGAATCGCCGGCTGCGAACGCGTCTACTCTAGCCTTTCCGCTCCCGATCCGTTGCGGCGCGCCTGGTGTGAGCAATATTGCTCAGCAGGAAATCCAGGCCAGGATCAGTATGAGCGCGTGCGGGGCACGACTTCCGGACCGCTGCCGAATGCGTCCGGGCGGTCGCAATACTTTTTTGGAGCAGGCGGGAAATGCCGCAAGGAATGCCGGAGATGCGCGCGTCCGCGCAGTTGCTCGTTCGCTATCGCGAGCCCGACAGTTTACGCGGTGTTCTCGAATTGGCGATCACGGCGGTTCCGCTCTGCTTCATCTGGGCGCTGATCTGGGCCGCTCTTGACCGGGGCTATTGGTTCGCCGTGCTGTTCGAGGTCCCTGCTGCGGGCTTGCTGGTCCGTCTGTTCATGATCCAGCATGATTGCGGACATGGCTCCTTCTTCCGCGGGCGGGCGGTGAACGATTGGGTCGGCCGAGCCATCGGTGTGGTGACCCTGACACCATACGATTATTGGCGGCATAACCATGCCCGCCATCATGCGAATTCCGGCAATCTCGATCACCGGGGGTTGGGCGACATTGATACATTGACCGTGCGCGAGTTTCGCGACCAGCCGCGATGGCGTCGGGTGCTATACCGGCTGTATCGGCATCCCATCGTGATGTTTGGCGTCGGCCCCACCTATTTGTTCATCTTGAAGCATCGAGTGCCGATCGGATTGATGCGCGGCGGCTGGACCCCTTGGCTGAGTACGATGGGCACGAACGCCGCGATCGCGATTCTGGTCGCCGCGATGATTTGGCTGGTCGGCTATGGGCCATTCCTTGTGGTACACGTGCCGATCGTCGTTCTGGCGGCGTCCATCGGTGTCTGGCTGTTCTACGTCCAGCACCAGTTCGAGCGCACCTACTGGTCACACGACGAGACCTGGAATTTTCACGATGCCGCACTGCACGGCAGCTCGCATTACCAATTGCCGAGTGTCTTGCGGTGGTTCACGGCAAATATCGGCGTCCACCACATCCACCATTTGTGCAGTCGAATTCCCTCCTATCGCCTGCCGGACGTGTTGCGGGACCATCCACAGCTCGCCGCCGTCGGACGGATTACACTGGTCCAGAGCTTGCGAACCGTGCGGCTGACCTTGTGGGACGAGGAGCGGCTGAAACTCGTCTCTTTTGGAGAGGCATCCTTGACCTCAGCCGCCTCGCCGATGCCGGCACGCCTGCGACCAAGCCGCTGAAGGCGTGAATGTCCGCACCGCGGTTGCAGTGATTGCCGAGGTTCGGCCGGAAGGTGCTGGCGACCTCCTAAAGCGCTGTCCGTCCAAAGGACATATGCGTTCTTGCCAGAACGCGTGATCCGGATCGTGATCGCTGGGGCTTTCCATTCCCGGTGAGGTCAAGAACCGGCGGATCCGACCCTCCAGGCGGACGTTTCGCCGCAGCGAGAGACCCCAGCCTCGGACCAGCCTCAGGCTCGAGCCACCCTTCCGCCTTCGCAAGCCGTCGTATATGAGAGATTTGTTGCTGAAGCGGGCCGAATATCGCCACAGACGGAACGTATGGCGGCTGCAATTTCTTAATCCAAAGATCGCAATCTGACACGTAATCGACATGAGCGCGGACTGGCATTCCGACCGGGGCATGGCATGAGAGACCGACTGACGACGGCGCAATTCACCCGGGCAATGCGGCGTTGGGGCCCTCCCGGAATTGCGACATTGGCGGCGGTGGTCGCGTTTGCCGCCTTGACCCCAGCCGAGGCGGCCAAGCAGGCGCGCCAGCCGGCCGAGGCGGTGGCGCAGCGGCAGGCCGGCGAGCCGATCATGGCGATCGTGTCGATCAAGAGCCAGCAGGTCACTTTCTACGATGCCGACGGCTGGATCCTGCGCGCGCCGGTCTCGACGGGCACCACGGGACGCGAGACCCCGGCGGGCGTCTTCGCCATCGTCGAGAAGGACAAGGACCACCGCTCGACCATGTACGACGATGCCTGGATGCCGAACATGCAGCGCATCACCTGGAACGGCATCGCGCTGCATGGCGGACCGCTGCCCGGCTATGCCGCATCGCACGGCTGCGTGCGCATGCCGTTCGGCTTCGCCGAGAACCTGTTCGACAAGACCTATATCGGGATGCGTGTGATCATCTCGCCGTATGACTCGGTTCCGACCGAGATCTCTCATCCTTCGCTATTCGTGCCGAAGCCGGAAGCGATTGCGGCCGTGCCGAGGCAGGCCGACAAGCTCTCCCTCGAGGCCGAGGAGGCGACGAGGGCTGCCGACGAGGCCAAGAAGGCTGCGACCACCGCCGCAAAGGAAGCTGCCTCGCTCCCTGCAGCCCTGCGCAAGCTGGAGCAGCAGAAGGCTCGCGCCGATGCCGAGCTCGCTTTCGCCGACAAGACCCTCGCGAACGCCAAGACCGATCAGGCCCGCGCCAAGGCGGAGGAGTTGAAGCAGAAGGCGGCGACCAAGGCCGCCGACGCGGCGACGCAGCTCGATGCCGCCAAGGCCGCCGCGCAGCCGAAGCGCGATGCCGTGGCCACGACGAAGGACGCCGCGAAGGCCGCTGCGGCCAGAAAGGCCGAGGCCGTCAAGGCCGCGACCGACGCTAAACTCGCGGGCGAGCCTGTCTCGGTCTACATCAGCCGCTCGACGCAGAAGCTCTATGTGCGGCGAAACACCCACAAGCCGGCGCCCGACGGCGGCGGCGAGGTGTTCGACACCAGCATCGAGGTCCCCGTCACGATCCGCAATCCCGAGCAGCCGCTCGGCACCCACATCTTCACGGCGATGGCCAAGACCGATACGGGCCTGCGCTGGAGCGTGGTCACGATCGAAAACGGCGACGAGGCCCGCAATGCACTCGACCGCATCACCATCCCGCAGGACGTGTGGGATCGCATCGGGCCGACCGCGTTGCCGCGCTCCTCGATCATCATCTCGGACGAGCCGCTGAGCGCCGAGACCAATTACCGAACCGAGTTCGTCGCGGTGCTGAGCGACCAGCCGCAAGGCGGCTTCATCACGCGCAAGCCGACCGCGCCTGCCATGATCGCCAGCGACGACGGCTGGGACAACGGCGGCAACGGTTTTGGTTTCTTCTACCAGCGCGATCCCTACGTGCAGCCGGCCAATCCGCGCCGGCAGCGCGGCCAGTACCAGTACTATCAGTCGACGCAGCCGATGCAGCGAAACTGGTGGTAGCGCGCGGGGCGCAACCTCTCCCGCGAGCGGGAGAGGTGAACGAGCCGCGGCGCTTCCGCTCCAGCACCTACAGTCGCGCTTCGATCACGATAGCCTGAATCTTGCCTTCGACCGGTCCGGAGCCGTGACGCGTGCGGATCGTCTCGGCGACGATGTCGGTCGCGGCCTGCAGCTTGCCGGCGTCCCTTGCCTCGATCTCGCTGCGCAGCGGCGTGCCCTGGCAGAGCGCGAGCGCCACGTATTCGGGCGACGGCGCCCGGCTGATTTCAGATCGCGTCTCGATCGCGATGTCGCGGAAGCCGGCACGTTCGAGGTCGGTTCTGATGACGGCCTTGTCGTAATAGCCGTGCGGCGTGCGGACCATGAAGCGCGGCGGGTCGTCGGGAAACAATTTTGCGAGCGCGATCGTCGCCTCGTGCGTCAGCACATTGTCCTCGATGCGATCCCAGACGTTGAACACGAACGTGCCATCGCCTTTCAGGACTCGTTTCACCTCGCCGTAAGCCTTGACCCGGTCCGGAAAGAACATCGCGCCGAACTGGCAGCAGACGACATCGAACCCGGCATCGCCAAAGGGCAGGGCCATCGCGTCCGCCTGCTGCCAGCTGATGCGATCGTCGTCCGCCTGACGCTGCGCGGCGACGCCAAGCATCGGTTCGTTGAGATCGGTCGCAACGTAACGGATGCCAGAGGGCAGCGCCGCCGCCACGGCGCGCGTCACGGCGCCGGTGCCCGCGGCGATCTCGAGCAGCATGGACGGCGAGCGCGCGGCGACGCGTCTTGCGATGTCGTCCGCGTAGACGGAGAAGATCATCGGGACGAGATACTCGTCGTAGATCTTCGGAATCGAGCCGGCGAAAACCTTGTCAGTGTCGGACATGTCAGCCTCGCTGCAGGTTCGGATGCGAGGCGCATGTTACACGGATTGTCGGCAATCGCGCCAGCGGCGAGGGCTCCTACGGCTTGGTGACGACCTCACGGATCGGCCGCGTGCCGTCCCAGGTCAGAGCCGCCTGCCGGACCTTCTCGAAGAACGGACCCTTGGTCCCGCTGATGTCCGAAATCTCGATCACCGTGCCCGGATGGGCCTGCGTGTCGAAATAGGCAAAGCGCCCCTTCTCGCCGCCGATCTGACCCTCATGGCCGATCCGGTAACCGAGCCCGATCGCCTTGTCGTAGAGCGCCTGGTAGTCGTGGCTCCAGTAGGACATGTGCTGGAGGCCTTCGTGGCCGGCGTTCAAGAACTCCCTGTACAGCGAAGGCGCGTCGTTGCGCTGCTGGATCAGCTCGATCTGGAGGTCGCCGGAATTGGCGAGCGCAATGCTCATCTCGACGGCAGAGTCCTGGCCGCGATGGCGAAACCAGTCGGTCTTGACGCGGTCCATGTAGTACCAGGGACCGACGCCCATCACCTCGATCCAGTGCTTCATCGCGGCGTGGATGTCCCGCACCACATATCCGTTCTGGCGCACCGCGCCGAAGATGCGGCTCATGCCCGCGCTCCTGTTCTCTGCCCATTCGCCGCGAGACGGGACCTCATCCTGAGGGCCCGCCGCAGGCGGGCGTGTCGAAGGATGGCCGCGCCCGAGCTGCCACTTCCTCACTTCACCTCGATGCCGGCGTCCTTGGCAACCTGCTTCCAGGCCGCGATGTCGTGGGCGTTGATGTCGCGCTGCTCCTCGCCGGGCACGAATTGCGGCGTGATGCCGAGTGCGAGCAGCTTTCCCTTCACCAGATCATCGCCGAGCGCCTCCTTCAGCGCGGCCGACAGCCTCTGCGCGATCGGCGCAGCGAGGCCCGCGGGCGCATACATCGCCCAGGACAGGCTGCGGTCGAACGGCACGCCCTGCTCCTTGTAGCTGGCGACATCAGGCATGCTCGGCGAGCGCTCGCCGCAGGCGGCCAGCGCCTTGATCGAGCCGTCCTTGACGAGCGGCGTCGCTGTCGCGACATCGAGCGTCGCGAGCGAGATGTGGCCGCCGAGCAGGTCGCCGGCCAGCTTCGCGATGCCGTTGAACGGCACGTGGTCCATCTTGATGCTGGTCTGCTGCATCAGGATCTCGGCGCAGAATTGCCCGGTCGAGCCGACGCCCCAGCTGCCGTACTGGATCGGCTCGCCCTTCTTGGCCAGCGCGACCAACTCCTTGATGTCGTTGGCGGCAAAGTTCCTGGTTGCGACCAGCATGATCGAGGACGTCCCGACGCGGCCGATGGTGGTGAAATCCTTGATCGGATCGTAGGGCAGCTTTGGATAGATCGCGGGGGCCAGCACATGCGTGGTCATGCCGCCGACGGTGATGGTGTAGCCGTCATTTGGCGAGGTCGCGACCATCTGCGTGCCGAGCGTGCCGGCCGCACCGGTGTGGTTCTCGATATAGATGCTCTGTCCGAGCGTCTTGCCCATCCTGTCCGCGAGCAGCCGGCCGACCACGTCGCCGCCGCCGCCGGCCGCATAGGGCAACAGCATCCGGATCTTGTGCGTGGGATAGGCGGCGGGATCCTCGGCGTATGCAGGCATTCCCGCAGACGCGATCAGCAGTGAGGATGCGACGAAGCGAAGCGTCATGGTGATTTGCCACGCGGGCAAAAAGCGGGCGAGGCGTGCCATGGCGTTGTCTCCCAATTGCTCTCCGCTTATCGAGCGGAGTTGAATGCCACCCGCACATGCAGCGCCGTCGCTGCATCGCGGCCGAGGATCGTCGCATACGACATGAAAGACGAACGATCGTTCGTACGGTTGACTAGCGAACGATCGTTCGTTAGTCAAGCCATCATGGCTGTCCACACCTCCAACGCGGCGGAAGCGGCCGCGCCCACGACGCGGGAGCGCATCCTCACCGAGGCGCTCAATCTGTTCGCGCAGAGCGGCTATGGCGGCGCCTCGATGCGCGAGCTGGCGCGTCGCGTCGGCATCCGCGAGAGCAGCCTCTACAACCACTTTCCCGGCAAGGCCGCGATCCTAGAAGCGATCGTCAGCGAGCATGGCCCGGCGAGTTCGGCGAGTCGGCTGGAGGAGCCGCGCTACAGGCAGCTCGCGCGCCAGCCCGCCGCGTTCTGCCGTCAGTTCGCACTCGACCTCGTCGAGCAATGGTCCGATGCGCGCGAGCACCAGTTCCAGAAGGTCATCACCGCCGAGCGCAACCGCGTCCCCGGCATCCGCGCCAAATTCGCCGACCATTTCTACGCGCGCGAGCAGAGCCTGATGACCGACTATTTCCGCGGCTTCGCGCTCGCCGGCCTCGTATCGACGCCGGATCCGCGCGAGACCGCGCGGCTGTTCGCGGCAGGGCTGATCTATATCCGTCTCGAGCATTACGTGATGGGCGCGGCGCCTTCGCCGCGGGCCAAGGTGATCGAGGCGATCGACCGCTATCTCGCCTTCTTCCTGTCGCTGATTGCGGCAGGCAATGACACCGACAACAAGAAGCGAAAGCCAAAGGGAGAGACGCGTGGCAAGGCTGCCCCTGATTGATCCGGAGACGACGAGCGGCGACATCCGCGCCTCGTTCGACCGCATGCCGGTCAAGCTCAACATCTTCCGCATGATGGCCCATGCCGAGGCCAACATGATCCCGGCGATGCGGCTCGGCAATTCGATCCTGCACAAGCAGAAGCTCTCTGCCGTCAACCGCGAGCTGCTGATCCTGCAAGCCGCCCAGCTGGAGGGCGGCGCCTATGAGTGGCGCCAGCACGTGCCGATCGCGCTCGGCGTCGGCTGCACGCAGGCGCAGGTCGATGCGGTGGAGCGCGGCGACTACGATGCTGTCGCACTAAATGAGGCGGAGCGCGCGCTGCTGACATTCGGCCGCGAGGTCGTCGAGAACGTCCGCGTCCCCGAGGCCATCTTTGCTGCCGCCCGAAAACACTTCAGCGACCAGGAGATCGTGGAGTCCATCGTCGCGCTCGGCTTCTACATGATGATGGCACGCGTCACCGAGGCAACCGAAACCGATCTCGATCCTGCAGCCGGCATGAAGGTCTATGACGGC
This sequence comes from Bradyrhizobium sp. 62B, assembly GCF_030272265.2. Lineage (NCBI taxonomy): Bacteria > Pseudomonadati > Pseudomonadota > Alphaproteobacteria > Hyphomicrobiales > Nitrobacteraceae > Bradyrhizobium > Bradyrhizobium sp. 62B. Next base: position 1,506,933 of record NZ_CP092841.2, read on the forward strand.
GGCAGGAAATCAGGCGGTTGAGATGGCTGACACCGAGAGCAAGCCGGACCGCTATGTTCGGCCTCCGAGCGCCGAGTCATCAGGCGCCGCGCCGGGCAGGGGGCGACTGAAGGGGCGCCGCATCCTCGTCGTCGGCGGCGGCCAGCGCGTGTTCGATGCCGCCACCGATCCGATCGGCAACGGACGCGCCATGAGCATTCTGTGTGCACGCGAGGGTGCGAAGGTCGCGGTCGCCGACCTCAATCGCACTTCGGCGGAAGAGACGGTGAAGCGCATCACCGACGAAGGCGCAGAGGCCTTTGCCATTGCCGCCGATGTCACGTCGGAAGCGGATGTCGTCCGCATGATCGAAGAAGCTCACCGCGCCATGGGCGGCCTCGACGGTATGGTGCTGAACATCGGCACCTTCGGCAAGACCGGCCTCGATGCCGTCAGCCCCGAGGAGTGGAACCGGATCTACGACGTCAATGTCCGCGGCCCTATGTTGTGCTGCCGCGCAGGCTTGCCGAAATTCGACGATGGCGGCGCCATCGTCTTCATCTCCTCGATCGCCGCGCTGAAGGCGGGATCGCAGATGGCGGTGTATGATTCGTCGAAAGCCGCGCTCGGCGGCCTGATGCGCAACATCGCCCATCTCGGATCGCGCCGGGGCATCCGGGCCAACCTCGTCTATCCAGGTCTCGTCGACACCCCCAACGGCCGCGAAGCCGGCGCCGGACGGCCGAATCGCGGCAAGGGCCACGTTCCGTTCGGTCGCCAGGCCACGGCGTGGGAGATTGCCTATGCCGTGCTATTCTTCCTGTCCGACGAAAGCGTCTACGTCACCGCGCAAACGCTCGCGGTGGATAGCGGATTGAGCGGGATGTGAGGCCTGTAGCCCGGATGGAGCGCAAGCGTAATCCGGGACCGCAGCATCATCCCACGAGCTGCCCCGGATTGCGCTGCGCTCCATCCGGGCTACGAATGCGGCAGAGCAAATGATCGAGCGAGACATTCCCGGGTCCGTACGCCATGAGGGCCAGTGCCATCGCGGCCCAGGTGAGGTGGATCGGCCAGCCGTCGGGCACCGTGAGCTCGACGATGACGGTCATGAACAAAAGTCCAAGCCCCGCGAATCGTGTGCCGAGCCCGAGCACGAGCAGGATCGGAAACATGATCTCGCCGCAGCCTGACAGGAACGCCATCAGCGTCGGCGCGGGGAAGTGATAAGGCCCGCCCGGCAGATGCAGCATGAACTCCTCGCTGAACAGCGTCACGGCGGTGTCGTTGAGCCTGAGGAATCCGCCCCATTTGAGCATGCCGGAACGCCAGAACGGCACCGCCAGCGCGAGGCGCAGCACGAGCAGGACGAGCGAGGGGGTGGCAAGGGTCTGGATCAGGTGATTGGCCCGGTCGATGAGCAGCCAGGGGGACGGCAGGCCGCCGCTCGCCATGCGTTGGTCCGTGATCATCATGCGTCTCCAGCAGCAGAGGTGAATGCACCGGCTTCGATCAGGCCGGTGATGTTCGAGGCGATGTCGAAGTCGGGCGATGCATCCAGTGCCGTCGCGGCAGCTTCGCCGAGCGGTTGGCCGGATGCGAGGCAAGCGGCAAAGACGGCGCCGACGGGCGGAAGGTGCCGCACCACGACGTCGAATTCGGGTCGCGTGATCAATGCGTCCTCCGGCCGGGACGCATCGATGCGCGCGGTAGGAGTGCTGCCGCGATTGGCGGCGAAAATCGTCACCGCGGAGAATTGCGAACGAACGATCCGCATCGCCGGGTGCGGGATGAAGACGGTATCCGCCAGATGCGCGGGGGCAATCGCGGACAACCGGGCCCGGGACAGCGGCGCGGCGTCGCGCGCATGATAGGCGTCGAGCCAGGCCCGCTCGATGCGGGCGACGTCGGCGAGCCAGGGCATATCTTGGGCATGCTCATAGGCTTCGATGAAATCCGGAAAGTTGCGGCCATACTCGAACAGCAGCGGCGAGCTCGGCGGATGGCTGCGCACATGAAAGCGCGCCATGGCCCGGAAGAAGTCGGTGCCGGTGATGCGCTGCACCGCCGGATAGATCGCGGCCAGCGCCTCGATCAGGCTGACGGTGACGTTGTTGCGGTAGACGTCGTAGCGCCGGCCGGCGGCCTTGCCGTTTGGTCCGGTCACGATCCCCGGCGTCTTGCGCGTCGGATCCAGCAGCGCCGGCGCGAACGCAGCGGCGAACGACAAGCCGGCTTCAGGCTGCATGACGCTCTCCTGCCATTGCTGTGGTCTGATGGCGATCAAGGATCGCCTGTGCGGCAAGGGCTTCCGCCTGCAGCACCGGCCAGTCCGGAATCTTGCTGTCCCATTCGATCAGCGTCGGCACCGCGCCGCGGCGACCGATCACCAGTTCGTAAAGCCTCCAGACGGCGTCCGCGACCGGGCCGTCATGGCTGTCGATCAACAGCAGATCGCCTTCGTCGTCGGCCTGCTCGGCATGGCCGGCAAGGTGAATTTCCTCGACGCGCGACAGCGGGAAATCCGCGAGATAGTCGAGCGCGGAACTGCCGTGATTGGTGGCGGAGACGAACACATTGTTGACGTCGAGCAGCAGCCCGCAGCCGGTGCGCTCGGCGACGGCGCGAATGAACTCGGTCTCGCGCATCGAGGATTCGCGGAAGGCGACGTAGGTCGACGGGTTTTCCAGCAGCAGCGGACGACGGATCGCCTCCTGCACCTGGTCGATGTGGTCGCAGACGCAAGCCAGCGTCGCTTCGGTATAGGGCAGCGGCAACAGATCGTTGAAGAAGCTGGCCTCATGGGTCGACCAGGCCAGATGCTCGGACACCAGCGCCGGCTGATAACGCGCGACGAGGCCGCGGAAGCGCGCCAGATGCGCCTTGTCGAGTGGCCGCGGCCCGCCGATCGACATGCAGACGCCATGCAGCGACAGCGCATGGTCGCGGCGGATCGCCTCCAGCGCGCGATGCGGCGGGCCGCCGTCGCCCATGTAGTTCTCGGCGTGGACTTCGAAGAAGCCACGCCGAGGTCCGGCCTCGAGGATATCGGAGAGATGCTCGGGCTTGAAGCTCGTCCCGGCAACGCCGCCGATGGGCGTCGGATAGCGGAGCGGCATGGCTGCTCGTCGGGCGGGGTTGATCACCGTGCTCATCGTGCTGCTCCGTTCATCCTTGCCGGCGAGGTCGCGCCGGCTGTTAGACCGGCTTGAGCGAGCCCTTCTTGCCGCCCGGCAGGTCGATGCTGGTGCAGGTGCCGCCCTGCACGAATTTCCAGGCGTTGCCCTGGAAGTCGACCGTCGAAGTGCCCTGGCAGGTCGTGCCCGGTCCCGCCGCGCAATCGTTCTGGCCCTTCAGCGCGACGCCGAAGCACTTCTCCTTCTTGGCGGCGACGGCGGCCTCGGCCTCGGCCTTGGTCAGCGGGCCGGCTGCAGCGAGGGTCGCGAGCGCGGTCGAGACGGCGCCGGCGAGGACGAGCGAGGTGACGACGTGTTTGGCAGACATCGGGATTCTCCTGTTCGAGATGGCATCGCCTGGCAGGCGATGCGCGTATGGTCTCCTTCGCTGCGCGCGCAGCCGGCGTTACCGCAGGCCGCTCACGAACCCGTGAGACCGATTGGATCGGGCGCACCGCCGGTGCGCTTGGGCTGGCATTAGCGGGCAATCGTCCGCCCAAAGCCAATGCCTGGGGTCTATCGACACGGTAGCCACCGGGCATTGGCGGCGCCGCCCCGTTTCCTGCCAGACGTAACGGGCGAGCGCCGGCGGCGTAGAGCAATGTCAGTGGCTCGCGTGGACCGGCAGGCGAAGAGGGCGATGAACCTTGATCCCGAACGACGGCTTCGTGCGATCGCAAGGCTGACGGTCAGCATCCGCCTCGCGGTGTCCGCGCTGGTCCTGGCTGCGATCCTGCTGACGGCCGCGCTCTCCAGCCTGCTCTGGTGGCGCACGGCGGAGGCGACCAGCCGGCAGCTCGCCTCGACCATCAACGAGCAGATCGTGGCGGCGGTGCGCAAGGAGGTGTCGGCCATCGTCGACGAGGCGCGCGCCGCGCACACCGCGATCCGCACGCTGTTCCTGCAGAACGTGCTCGACACCCGCGAGGCCGACAAGCGCGAGTTCGTGTTTCTCTCGCAATTGCAGTCGCAGGCGACGATCTCCTGGGTCGCCTTCGGCTGGCCCGACGGCTCCTTCTTCGCCGCGCACAAGCTCGGCGATCGCCGCCTGGAGATGATGGAGATCTCGCTGACCGATCATCCCGGCCAGCGCCGCGTCGATGAATATGATGTGGTGCCCGGCGACATCGAATTCGCCAATCGCCGCTTCGAGCCGACCTCATTCCATGTCGCCGATCAGGCCTGGTTCAAGGCCGGACTCGACGCGAACGATCCGCAATGGTTCAGGGTGATGGACCACGCGACCGGCGAGCGGCCGTCGATAGCCTTTGCCGGCCCGATCGACGTCTATCAGGAGCGGCAAGGCGTTCTGGCCGTCATCATCGAATACACCAGGCTTGCCCGTTTTCTCTCGCAGCTCGAGGTCGGGCGCACCGGGACCGCCTTCATCGTCGATGACAGCGGCGAATTGATCGCGGCGCCGGACAAGGAGGCCGACGAGCTCCATCCGGCGCGTGGCGACACGACGCTGCTGCCGCTGGCGCGGCTGGCGCTCGACAAGGCGGGGGAGGCCGGCCGCAAGGAGGCCTGGCGAAGCCGGCTGACGTCCGGCGGCGCAGCCTATGAGGTTGCGCTGACACCGCTGCCGTTTGCGGGCTGGTCGCTCGCGACCGTGATCCCGGAGGCCGAATTTCTCGGGCCGGTCGAGACGACGCTGCGGCGCCTGATCCTCGGCCTCGCCGTCGGCGCCGTGCTCGCGGCGCTGGCCTCGGCGATGCTGGCGCGGTCCGTCATTGCTGCGCCGCTGTCGCGCGTCGTCGGCGAGCTCCGCCACGTCGAAGCCTTCGCGCTGGAGCAGGTCCGTCGCCATCCCTCCAGGCTGAAGGAGATCGCGAGCCTGTCCGGTGCGATCGCCGAGATGGCGTCCGGCTTGTCCGCCTTCCGCAAGTTTATTCCGGCCGATCTGGTGCGCGACCTGCTGCGCCAGGGCGTCGAGGCGAGGCCCGGCGGCAGCGTCCAGGAGCTCAGCGTGATGTTCATCGACATTGCCGGCTTCACCGGCCTGTCCGAGCGGCTGGGCGACCGCGTGGTGCCGCTGCTGTCGCGCTATCTCGACGTCACCTCGGAGATCATCGTTGCCAATGGCGGCACCATCGACAAGTTCATCGGCGACGCCGTGATGGCGTTCTGGGGCGCGCCGCAGTCGCAGGACGATCACGCCGCGCGCTGCTGCCGCGCGGCGCTCGCCTGCCGCAGGGCGATGGAGGAGTCCGGCCTCGCCGACGATCTCGGCCAGCCGCTCCAGATCCGCATCGGCATCAATTCGGGCCGCATGCTGGTCGGCAATATCGGCTCGGAGCTGCGGCTGAACTACACCGTGATCGGCGATGCCGTGAACGTCGCAAGCCGGCTCGAAGGCGCCAACAAATCCTACGGCACGCAGATCCTGATCGGCGAGACGACCGAACGTCTGGCGCGCGGCGCCGTCATCACGCGCGAGGTCGACAGCATCGCGGTCTACGGACGGGAGGAGGGACTCTCCGTCCACGAACTGATCGGGATGGTGAACGAGGGCGCCATCGACGGCGCGGCAATCGGCTGGATCGCGGATTACGAGCGTGGCCTTGCTGCCTATCGCACACGGCACTTTGCCCAGGCGCTCGCAGATTTCGAAGCCGTGTTGAAGCGGCGCGGCCACGATCGCCCCGCCGAGCTGATGCGCGAGCGCTGCCGGCAGCTCATATCGGCTGCGCCGGACGTCGCCTGGCGGGCGGTGGCGACACTGACGTCGAAATAGCAGCGTCGGTATCGGCCGGCATCCCATGGCGCCTGCGAAGCAGTTGGCAAAGTCGCTCGATCGCGCGCATGATGGGCTGGATAACACGGCCCACCTGAGATTCCCGAACAGACATGAAGATCACGTTGCTGAGACCGAAAGACTACACCCGCTCGCCCTGGAAGAACGGCGGCGGCATCTTCACCGACATTGCGGGTGCCTGGCGCGCTGACGCGGTGGCGAAGGATTGGAGCAGCCTGCTCTGGCGCCTTGCCTCCACGCCGATCGTGGCGCCCGGCCCGTTCTCCCATATGCCCGGCATCGACCGGCTCCAGATGGTCGTCAACGGGCGTGGGCTGGTGCTGAAGTCGCCCACGCAGGAGTTCGACGAGCGTGAACCTTTTACGACCGTGCGCTTCACCGGCGAGATGGAGATCGTAACCGCGCTCGAAGAGGGGCCGGTCGAGGTCGTCAACCTGATGGCCCGGCGCGGCGCGGCGGAGATCGAACTCGTGGCGCTTCGCGAGCCCGGCACGCGGCAGCTTGTCGCCGGCACACATCTGGTTTACGCCGCGCGCGGCGATTGCCGCGTCCGCCTCAATGACGAGGAGTTCTCGCTTTCGCATGAAGACACGCTGAAAGTGGAGCTCACCGCGGCGTCGAAGCTCGCGTTTGTGTCAGGGCTGGCGGTGCTGGGATCGATTCGGCTCATCGGCTAGCCGGCGATGGCCCCGGCCATCCGATGCGCATAATCCATGCAAATGGCTAGGTTGACGCGGCGAAGCCGGAGCACGATATCTGTCCTGATGCAGACCGCCGCGCAAGACGCGCAAGACACGATATGAACGGGCAGGATATGACCGCGCCAGACCACAATCCCCCCGCCACATTGTCCGACGGCGTCATTGGCTGGCTGACCAACGGCACGCGCGACGAGCGCTTCATCGACAACATTTTTGCCGAGATGTGCATCCGCCTCCAACAGGCCGGCATTCCGCTCGCGCGGTCGACGCTCCATGTCCGCATCCAGCACCCGCAATGGCTGGGGGCCCGCATCATGTGGTCCGACGGCAAGCGCGAGGCCGAGATTTCGCGGGTCGACTTCGATGTGCAGCAGCGCTCCGAATATATCGGCAGCGCCGCCCACGAGATATTCGAGGGGGCGGCCGAAGTGCGCGAGAATCTCGAACGTGATCCGTCGCTCGGCCGCAAGCATGCGCTCTATGACGAGATGCGCGCGAAAGGCCTGACCGACTACGTGGCCTGGCCGCTGCATCACACGCTCGGCAAGCGGCATCTCGTCACCTTCGCGACCGATCGGCCCGGCGGTTTCGACGATGCGCATGTCGCCGCCCTCAAGAACGTGTTGCCGGTGCTGGCGCTGGTCAGCGAGATCCGCGTCAAGAATCGCCTGGCGCGGACGCTGCTCGAGACCTATGTCGGCTCCCATGCCGGCGAGCTCATCCTGGCCGGGGCGACCCGGCGCGGCACCGGCACGACGGTGCGCGCTGCGATCATGATCTGCGACCTCAGGGATTTCACGAAGATTTCCGACAACTGGCCGCGCGACGACGTCATCGATCTGCTCAACGACTATTTCGACGCGATGTCGGAGCCGATCGCGCGGCACGGCGGCGAGATCCTGAAATTCATCGGCGACGGCCTGCTCGCCATCTTCCCGCTGAGCCAGCCCAATGCCTGCGCCAACCTGCTGCATGCCGTGACCGAGGCCCGGCAGGCCATGGCCGCCCTGAACGAGCGGAACAAGACGACCAGCCGCGCGCCGCTGAATTACGGCATCGGCGTCCATGTCGGCGACGTCATGTACGGCAATATCGGATCGAGCAGCCGGCTCGACTTCACCGTGATCGGCCCGGCCGTCAACATGGCCTCCCGGCTCGAAGCCCTCACCAAGAAGTTGGGACGAACGGTGCTGCTGTCACGCGACTTTGCGGAGCTGGTGCAGCCGAAGTTCGAGCTGGAGCACGTCGGTCAGCACGAGGTGCGCGGCTTCAGCGATCCGATCGAGCTGTTTGCCTATCAGGGCTGAAGCGGTCATTGCTAAAGCTCGAGGCGCGCGGCGACATGCTCGATCGCCATATCCAGCGCCAACTCCAGAGGCCTTGTCGAGCGCAAGGTTTGTGCGAGCAGAAGTCCTCCTTGCAGGCTGGCGAGCATCGCCTCTGAAAGCGCCTTCAGATCGCCGGTCGGCTTCTTCCCGGCCCGCGTCTGCATTCTCGCGAATGCCGCTTCGAAATAGCCAGCCCAGCGCGCAAAGCTCTCCGCCAGCGCTGCGCGCGTGCGCGGCGTCTCCGAGAGTTCGGCCGCCAACGAGCCGAGCGGGCAACCGCCTGCGCAATTGGTTCGGTCCGTCAGCTCGACCACCGCGTCGCGCCAGCGGCGAAGCCCGGTGAGGGAATTAAGCTTTTGCAACAGGCCCTCGTGAGTTCCCAGCACGCACTCAGCCTGCCGCTGGATCACCGCCAGCACGAGCTCATCCTTGTCGGCGAAGTAGTGATAGACCTGCGATTTGCTGGCCTTGCTGGCCTCGATCACCGCATCGATCGTCGTGCTTGCGACGCCTCGCTTGCGCACGAGCGCGGTTGCCGCATCGACGATGCGCGCGCGTGTTGCCGCGCCCCGTGCCGTCTTGGGCATTGCAGTCACGTTTTCGTTCATGGCTTTCACCGTACTTGACAGCAAATGGGCTGGCAAGTAATTGGACTAAATAGTCCACTTTTTCGAGAAGACAAGAATGTCCCGTCTCAACAATGGCGATGCCTTTCCGGTTCTGACGCTCGATACGGTCGCCGACGGCGCCGTTTCGGTCGCGCCCCACCTGTCAGGCCACTACGGCGTGGTTCTGATGTACCGCGGGTCGTGGTGCCCCTATTGCAATGCGCAGCTTTCGGCCTTTGCGCGCGCGAAGGAGAAGCTCGACGAGCTCGCAATCAAAGTCATTGCCATGTCCGTCGACGACAAGATCGACGCAGCGACGCTAGTCGAAAAGCATCGGCTGAACTTTGCGGTCGGCTATCGCGCCGATGTCGATAGGATCGCTGCGGTGACCGGAGCCTATGTCAACGAAAGCCCGCGCTATCTGCAATCCACCGGCTTTGTTCTCGACCCAATGGGAAGGGTGATCACGGCCGTCTATTCCAGCGGCGCGATCGGACGGCTCGTCGCCGAGGACGTCATCGGCTTCGTCCGTTACGTGAAATCCAAGGCGTGACGCCGACTGAAATCAGGAGACCCGCACATGACCACAAATGAGATCGCCATTGTTGTTGGCGCGGGTGCCGGGTTGGGCAACGCGCTCGTTGCGCGCTTTGCGGATGAGGGCATGCGCGTGGCTGCGGTCTCGCGCAGTGGCGGTGCGGGCGAGCCCCAACGCGATCTGGTTCGCCGTTACTCTTGCGATGCCACGGACGCTGAGCAGGTCAAATTGGTGTTCGAACGCGTGCGGGGCGAACTTGGACCGCCAGCCCTTGTCGTGTTCAACGTCGGCATATGGGATCGCGGAGGAATCCTCGACATTTCCGAGGCTTTGTTCGAGCAGGCGTGGCGCACGGGGTGCTTTGCCGGGTTCTTGGTCGGGCGTGCCGCGGCGACGTCCATGTTGGAGAGCGGAGGCGGAACGATCATTTTCTCCGGTGCAACCGGATCGGTCCGCGGCGGCGCCGGATTTGCGGCGTTTGCCTCTCCGAAATTCGCCCTGCGCGGGCTGGCACAGGCAATGGCTCGCGAGCTGGGCCCAAAGAGCATTCATGTGGCCCACGTCATCCTCGACGGCATGATCGCGCAGGAGGACGATTCCTCGGAGACCCTGCTTCAGCCTGCGGCGATCGCACAGAGCTATTATCAGTTGCACCGGCAGGCCCGCAGCGCGTGGACCCATGAGCTCGACCTGCGGCCGTCCAGTGAAAAATTCTAGATCGCCGACCGCCGCAGCAATCCGTGCCGTCGCCCCAAAGCCGCGCGACTGGCTGTTACTGCTGTCCCTGGTGTTGATTTGGGCCGTCAGTTGGCCGGCCATCAAGATTGGTGTCGGACAGATTCCACCGATCTGGTATGGCTTTCTGCGTTATGCGATCGCGGCGCTCATCCTGTTCGCAGTGCTGGTTGCGCGAGGTGAGCTTGCGTTGCCGCCGCCCGCTGATGTCCCCTTCGTCGTCATTTCGGGCGCGCTTCAAATGGCGGCGTATTCGGCGCTCACCGGTCTCGCCCTGACGATCCTGCCGCCGGGGCGCGCGTCCGTGCTGGCCTTTGCCACACCTATCGTGGTCGCGCCGCTTGCGGCCTGGCGGCTGGGTGAAGATCTGGGGCCGAAGGCGGTGGCGGGCGTGTTGGTCGGATGTGCAGGAACTGCCGTTATCGCCTCGCCGTCCTTTGCCGTCCTCGGCAGGCAAACCCTGGCCTACGCGATGCTGATGGGCGCCGCAACGGCGTGGGCCATCACCATCGTGACCGTACGGGGGCGTCGCTTCACCTCTTCGGCGTTGAGCCTTGCCCCTTGGCAAATGCTCATCGCGGCAATCCTGCTCCTTCCCATCGCGATCTCTGTCGAGGGAGCCCCGCCAACAATATCGCCGCTTGGCGCGGCCACGCTCCTCTACGTAGCACCGATCGCAACCGCGTTCGCCTATTGGGCCGTGGTCGAGGCCGGCCGTCGCTTTGCCGCTAGCACCATGTCGATGGCGCTGTTGGCGACACCGAGCGTGGGGCTACTGATTTCCGCATGGGTGCTGAAGGAGCCGATCAATGCTTCTCTCGTCGCGGGGGTGGCACTGACCGCGATCGGAATCCGTCTGACGATTGCGCCGACGCGGAGAGGATGATCGACGAGGTCCAGGTCGACTGCGAGCCGTTGCTCGGGGAGGGCGCACGGCAGTTGGTCTGTTGCCAACGCTGAAATGTGCAACTACGCTTCGCCCTCGGCCAGTCCCAAGGACCTACGATCAGCTGCACCTACATGCCAAAATTCCTGCGCATCGGAGTCCTTCAGTCGAACGTGTCGGGATACACGTCGAAGGCGTGGTGCGTCCGGCGCGCTGGCTCGGTGGTCTTCCTGAAGTGGGGCGCCGTCGAGGTCCATGGCGCCGGCGACGGGCGAAGGGTCTATTGGACGCGCCTGCCGCAGGAGAAGACGGTTCGCTGCGGCACGGTGCAGCGCGCCCAGGACTATGCCAAGGCCGCGATCGCCCGGCGCCGCAGTCATCGCTATGAACCGCTGGCCGGACCGATCGCGGCCCGGCGCCCGTCGGCCGCGCGCAGCGCCGAGCTCAAGCAGGCGCTCGCCACCATCCTGATCGTCGATATCGTCCGCTCCACCGAAAAGGCCGCGAAGCTCGGCGATGCGCGGTGGACGAAAATCATGGGCCACTATTACGCGGCGGTCCGCAAGGAGTTGAAGAGCACGCGCGGCAAGGAAGTGGTGACGACCGGCGACGGCGTGCTGGCGACATTCAAGGCGCCGGCATCCGGCATCCGTTGCGCGACCGCGATCCAGAAGGCCGTGCGCACGCTGGGGCTCGACATCAGGGTCGGGCTGCATGCGGGCGAGTATAGCGTGAGCGGGGGCGAGATGGTCGGTCTTGCCTTCCACATCGGCACGCGCGTCGCCGCCAAGGCGCGCGCCGGCGAGGTCCTGGTCTCGAGCGCGGTCAAGGACCTGATGGCGCGATCCGAGATCCGCTTCAGGGACCACGGCGTGCACCAACTCAAGGGCGTTCCGGCGCGGTGGCGGCTGTACCGGGTCGAGGATTGAGTGGAACCGACGAAGCCCCCGCGCCGCGCGCGGAACTCGTTGACGCGACTGGCTTCTTCGGATTCGCGATCGCCGCGTTAAGGCCGGAGACACCAAGTGCCTTTACGGGTCCTTCGCCTCTCTGTCCTAGCCTTTGACGTGGCTGGGACAATCTCGATGGGTTTCTTCACGCGGCTTGGTGACGCTTTCGCGATCGGTGATACGACCGATCCGCTTGGCCGTTCGCTGCTCGTCGAGCAGTTCCGCGTGCTCCGCGAGCAGGTGCCGGTGCTTTATGCCGCGCTTCTGGTCAACAGCATCAGCGTAGGGCTGCTGCTTCCGGACACGGTCTCGGCATGGCTGCGATTTGCCTTGCCAGCCGCTCTGCTGGCGGCCTGTCTGTTTCGGCTGGCCCAGTGGCTCCGGCTGAAGAAGGCCGATTTCACCGCCGAGGAAGCGTACCGGGAGCTCGCAAAGGTTCGTCTCGCCACCATGGTGCTCAGCTCCAGCTTCGTGATCTGGATCCTCGCGCTGTTCATGGTGGTCGATCCCGGCCTGCGCGTGTCGGTCTCCCTGCTGCTCTTCATGGGCTGCGTCGGAACGGCTTACTGCCTCGGCAGCTTCCCGCCGTCGTCCCGGCTGACGATGCTGATCGCGGGTGCACCGATCGCGACGCTGCTGCTGCTCTCCGGCGACGGGATGCTGGTCTCGGTCGGAATCAATCTGCTGGCGCTGCTCGTCCTGCTCGCCCGAATGATCAACACCAATTTCCGCTCCTTCGTGAATCTGGTCGAGACGCACGGACGGCTGTCCGAAGAGGGTGACCGCGCCCGGGCCGCAGAGCAGATTGCGACCGCGTTCGCGGAGCGCTTCGACAGGGCGCTCAACAACATGTCTCAGGGCCTCTGCTTCTTCGACGACGACCAGCGCCTGATCGTCTGCAACCGGCAATATCTCGAGGTCTACGATCTCGATCCGAAACTGGTCCGGCCGGGCATGAAGCTGAACGACATCGTCGATCTCCGCTATTCGGCCGGCAGCGCACCGAAGATGTCGAAGCAGGACTATCTGGCCTGGCGCAACAGCGATCCGGTGATCGCTGCGAACTCGGATACGACCGTGGAATTGACCAACGGACGGATCGTGCGGATCCGGCATCGCCCGATGGAGGGGAAGGGCTGGGTCGCGACCCACGAGGACATCACGGAGCGCCATCGCACCGAAAGAGCACTCGCGGAGGCGGAAGCCTCTTTCCGCCTGCTCTTCGAAGAGAACCCGCTTCCGATGTGGGTGGTCGATGCGAAGACGCGCCGGCTCATCGCCGTGAATGGTGCGATGTGCCGGCATTACGGCTATTCCCGCCAGGATCTCCTTGCGCTGTCCGAGCATCAGCTCGCCTATGGCGAGCAGCAAGCCGGCGCCGAGCGCGACTGCGAATTGCACAGGACCGCCGGCGGCGAGGCGATCGAGGTCGTGATCGAATCCCGGCCGCTCGCCTATGAGGGACAGTCCGCCCATGTCTGCGTCGCCTTCGACGTGACGGAGCGCAATCGGGCGCAGCAGAGGGTGAGCTATCTCGCGTGTCACGATGCGCTGACGGAACTGCCCAACAGGGCCGCTCTGGACCAGCATCTCGGCGCGGCGATCGAACGCGCGGAGATCACCGACAGCCCCTTCGCCGTGCTCTGCATCGATCTCGATCACTTCAAGGCGATCAACGACCGCTTCGGCCATGCCGTCGGCGACGCCGTGCTTTGCGAGGCCTCACGGCGCCTGCAGGACGCCGCGCAAGGATCCTACGTGGCGCGCGTCGGCGGCGACGAGTTCATCGGCATCATCGACCGGTCGCCGCTGCCGGCAACGGCAGAGCTGCTCGCCACCAGGATGCGGGCTCAGTTCGAGCACCCGATCGAGGTCGACGGCCATGCGCTGAAGATCGATCTCTGCGTCGGCATCGCGCTGTATCCGAGAGACGCCGACAATTCCGTTTCCCTGCTTGCGAACGCGGATGCCGCGCTGTATCGCGCCAAGCACGACGGCCGGGGAGCCTTCCGCCTGTTCACCAGCGCGATGGACCAGCAGCTGCGGGATCGCCGCGCACTGGAGCACGATTGCGCAATGCCGTCGAGCGCGGCGAGCTCTATCTGGAGTATCAGCCGCAGCAGCATCGGGACGGCACGCTCATGGCCTATGAGGCGCTGGTGCGCTGGCGGCATCCGGTGCGCGGGATCATTCCTCCGGGCGAGTTCATTCCGATCGCGGAGCAGAGCGGCTCCATCGCGCAGATCGACGACTGGGTCTTGATGGAAGCGTGCCGGGAGGCGGCGTCATGGGATCAGCCGCTCCGGGTGGCCGTCAACGTCTCCGCGGCGCAGTTTCGTCGGGAAAACCTCGACGGCCAGGTCCGCAGGGCGCTGCGGGACAGCGGGCTTCCGGCCGCGCGTCTCGAGCTCGAAATCACCGAAGGCGTCCTGATCGAGGACATGCCGCGCGCCAAGAGGACGATGCAATCGCTCAAGGCGCTGGGCATCCTGATCGCGCTCGACGATTTCGGAACCGGCTATTCGTCGCTGTCGTACCTCGAAGCGTTTCCGCTGGACCGCATCAAGATCGATCGATCCTTCGTCGCCTCGCTCGGCCAGAGCGAGCGATCGCTGGCCATCGTACGGGCCGTGATCGGCCTCGCCCACGGGCTCGGCGTGCCGGTCCTGGCGGAAGGTATCGAGACCAACACGCAGATGTCGCTCCTGATCCAGGAAGGCTGCGACGAGATGCAGGGATATCTGATCGGGCGGCCCAGCAGCCTCGTGCCGTCCAGGCCCGGCAAGAACGCGCGAAGGCGAGCGGCATCCTGAACGGCGATCGCGGCGCAGAGCGCTCTAGCCGTCCGGACCGGTCCGGTCGCATTTCGGGCATCGGCCGTCCGCGGCGCTCGCGAGCTGGTGGCCGATTTCTTCCCTGAGGGCGTCGGCCTCGAACGGCGTCCCGTCGCTCTTCTGGATTCGCTTGGCGCGTTCGTAGGCATGGCTCTCGGCAGCGTCGTCGCCGACGCGGATGATGACCTCATCATGGAAAGGGCAAGCTATGGTCGCACGCGTCGTCTCGAGCGCGTAGCGCACGGCCGCGGAGAGATCGTCGAGATGGGCGGACATCATGGCTGCTCTCCTGGTCGAGGCGGTCCCGATGGTGGCCTGTTGCTTGCGGGCGTGCCTGCTCTGTCCAGCGGCTAGCCCTTCTTCCGAAGCGGCGCCCGGAGTGCCTAGGAGTCCGGGCCCCGCTTCGTGCGGCACCGGGCGACAGCGCGCCTGATGCCACCTCGAGCATAGGCGCGGCCGGATGGCTCGCATTGACCCATCGCAAACCTGGGAAAGCTCCGTAGGGAATCGTCCGGAATTTCGCCGACGGCGGTTCCGGAGGATAAGAGGAGCATGCACCGCCAGATCCTCTTCAGGTGCCCGCGCACCGGCATAAACGTCCAGCATCGGATCGATGACGAGCGATCCGAGAGTTCGGCGTCGGCCGACAGTTATGTGCCCGTGCGATGCCCGGCCTGCATGTCGCTGCACTTCGTCAACAGCGCAACCGGCAGGCTGCTGAATGAGCGACATGCGCAGCCCGCCGCGAGGCCGCGTTCCGCCTGATCCGGTCGCGTCGCGACGCCCGCGGGAAATCGTCAATGGATCGCCGCGTACATGATGGCTTCCTCCGTCGCCTCCAGCGCGGAGAACTCCTCGACGACCTTGCCTTGCCTGCACACCAGGATGCGGTCCGACAGCGCCATGATCTCCGGCAGGTAGGAGGAAATCACGACCACCGCCTTGCCCTTGTCGGCCAGTGAGTTGATCAGTTCGTGAATCTCGACGATGGCCCCGACATCGACGCCCCGCGTCGGCTCGTCGAATATAATCAGCTCCGGATCCTGGATCAGCGATTTGGCGATCACGACCTTCTGCTGGTTGCCGCCGGACAACTCGACGACCTTGGCTTCGTCGCCGATAGCGCGAACCTTGAGGCGCTCGATCCACGACTTTCCGGTCGCCGTGCTTTCGCGTCGCGACAGCCAGGCGCGTCCCCTGGGAAACTTGGCGAGCAGGCCGAGATAGATGTTGCGCGCAATCGATGCGGTCTCGAAGAACCCTTCGACCTTGCGGTCCTCGGTCACGTAGGCAATGCCCGCCTGCACCGCCGGGGCGGGAACGCGGTAGCGCACCGGCTTGTCTCCGAGGATCACCTCGCCGCCATGGAAGAAGTCTCGCTTCATGACGCCTGCGACGATCTTGAAGGTCTCGGTGCGCCCGGCGCCGACGAGGCCGAACACGCCGGTGATCTGGCCCGCGAACACCGACAGCGAATTGTTCTTCACCATCGGCGCCATCTTCAGGTTCTGCACCGTCAGCACCCGCTTGCCCGAAGGGCGGATTTGCGTCTTGCGCGCGCCGTAGAGCGTGTTGGAGAGATCCCGCCCCACCATCGCCTGGACGATGCGCGCCCGGTCGAAGCGGAAGGCATCGTCGGTCACCACATGCTTGCCGTCGCGCAACACCGTGATGCGGTCGGCAAGCAACAGCGCCTCTTCGAGCGCATGCGAGATGAAGATGATGGAGACCCCGCGCCGCTTCAGGTCCTTGACCAGGTCGAAGAAGTATTTCTTCTCCTCCGGCGTCAGCGTCGCCGTCGGCTCGTCGAAGATGATCACCTTGGCCTTGTGCAGGACGGCGCGCGCGATCTCGACCATCTGCTTCTTGGCCGCCCCCAGGCCGCCGACCGTCGCCGTCGGCGTCACGTCGAAGTTGAGCGATTGCAGGAATTGCTGGGCCGCGATGTAGATGCCGCGCAGGCGGTTGTAGAATTTCTCCTGGCCGAGGAACAGGTTCTGCGCCACCGTCATCGTCGGCACCAGGCTGTTCTCCTGGAACACCATGGCGATGCCGAGATTGCGCGCCTCCAGCGGAGTCCTCGGGGTGACCTCGACGCCGTCGACGCTCATGCCGCCGGATGTCAGCGTCACGACGCCGGCCATGACTTTCGTCAGCGTCGACTTGCCCGCACCGTTCTCGCCGACCAGCGCATGGATCTCGCCGCGCCGCAGGTCGAAATCGACGCCGTCGATGGCGGGCACGCCGGCGTAAAGCTTGGTCGCCTTCGACAGCGACAGGACCAGGTCGTTCATGCGCGGGCCTCCTCGCCGAGCGAGGCCAGCGGCAGCCTGATGACGCGCCCGGGTCCCTTTGCAATCATCACGAGATCGCTGCCGCATTCGACGGCGGCGACGATGCCGTGGTTGACGCCGTCGGCGCGGCTATGCAGCGAGGTGCGCGGCGAGCCGTCGGCTGCAAGGCGGATGACGAGACCGTATGACCGCGGCGGCGCCCAGGGCTTCATCACGCCCATGGTCTTGATGTGCGCGCCCTGCAGCGGCTCCTTGAAGGAATGGCCGGACCGCAGGCGCGGCGCCACCCAGAACTCTGGGTCGATCTCCGCGATCATGCGGCGGCGATAGGCGGGCTCGCGCAGCACGAACTCGACGAGCTGGGTGCGTGCGGTGAAGGCGGTGAGCCAGAAACCGCCGCCGCGCGCCGGCGAAAGCCGGGACGGATAGACGGGCAGGTGCCGCAGGAGATCTTCGCGGGTTCCGTCCGGCGCGATCGAGACCAGGCGATGCCGCCAGCTTTCACTGACGAGGACGCTGCCGTCGCTCGCCGCCGCGCCGAAAGCGTAGCCCAATCCGCCGGCAAGCTGCGTGATCGCGCCCGACTTCGGATCGAGCCGCAGCACGCGGCCCGTCTTGCCGAGCTCCATCAGGTCGCGCGCCCAGTCGCCGACACCGCGCAACGACGATCCGTCCGTTGCGATCAACGTCCCGTCGGCCGCGGGCGCAAGCGCGTTGACGGCGTGCAGCCCTTGCGAGAATGTGGCCGTGGGCGTCTCCGCCGCGACATTGTCGTAGAGCCGGACCTCGGTGCCGCCGAGCGCGACGGCGAGGCGTCCCCCGGGCAAGGACGCCAGCGCGGAGATCGGCCGCTCAAAGGTCCGAACCGTCGTTGCCGCGTTGCCGGACAGGCGTGTCAGCCGCACGCCATCGGCAAGCAGCACCGAGGTGCCGTCGGTGGCGAGATCCTCCGGCGCTTCGCATTCGAGCAGGGTCTCCGCCTGCTCGAGCGCCTGGTTGGGTTTCAACGCCCCGTCGAACGACGGGACGGTGATGGCCGCCTCGCCGCGGCCGAGGAATCGGTTGGCGAATTCGCTGAGTGCGGCGATCATGACGACGTCCCCCAGCGCTTGTCATATTGCACGAAGTTCGGATCGGCATTGTCGAGCTTGAAGCGGCCGATGCGGTTGTTGGCGATGCCGCCGAGATAGAGATAGCCGCGATGCTCGCGCATCGAGGTGATCATGGGATGGTTGAGACCCCTAAGGTCCCAGAACGATTCCAGGATCTTGCCCTGCTCGTTGAACTTGACGACGCAGCCGGTGTTGATGTTCGGGAATAGCCATTCGTCGACGGGCACCCGCTTGGCCATGCGCCGGCGGAAGCCCGGCATCTTCCAGGCAAGGTCGAGCGACGGGCTGCGCATGCCGACCAGCGCCAGCCAGTAATTGCCGTCCGAGGCAAGGTTGATGTTGTCGGGATAGCCGGGCAGGTTGTCCATGACGATTTCGACGTCGTCCTTCTTCGGGCCTGCAAACCAGTAGCGCTTGATCGAGCAGCCGAACGTCTCCGCGAACAGGATGGATTGCCCGTCGCTCGCGACCGCGACGCCGTTCGGGAATTTGAGGCCGCGCAGCGCGGTATGGGTCGTGCCGGTCTTGGTGTCGTAGCAGATGATGCGGCCGTTGCCGCGCGCTTCCAGCCCGTCGACCGGCCACTCGTCCATCTCGTAGCGAACGGTGGCCTCTGAGAAGAAGATCAGCCCGTCGTCGGTGATGTCCAGATCGTCGGCGAGCCGCAGCCGGCTGTCGTCGTTCACGGAGTAGAGGCTGCGGTTGGTCTCGTCGGTGGCCTTCTCCACGGTGCCGTCGGGCTTGATGCGGTAGAGGCCCATGCCGCCGATGCAGACATAGAGATTGTCGTGCTTGTCGAAGGCCATGCCGAGCGGCTGGCCGCCGATATGCGCGAACACCTCCATCCGCTCGTAGTCCGGCGGAAAGAAACGGATGATGTCGCCGTGCCGCGATCCGGCGTAGAGCACGTCGTTGCGATCGAGGATGACGTCCTCGGGCGCCTCGATCCGGCCGAGCCCGATCAGCGAGACGTCGCGCAGCCTGTCGTTCTGCTCGAACGGTCCGCCCTTGCCGATCTCGGTCGGCGGCGGTGGCGGCAGCGCATGGTAGGTCGGGGCGACATAGACCTTGCTGATGATGCGGGTTCGGTTCTTCTGCCAGCGGATGTCGACCATCGCGGCCGCCAGCAGGATCGTCGCGAGCGCCATGCGGTTGACGCCGCCGCGCGCGTTCATGGCGGTCAGGCCGTTGGTGACGAGGAGGACGACGAGCACGCCGGCCATCGACTTGACCACCGACCCCTTGCCGCCGCCGAGCGTGATCCCGCCGAGCACCGTTGCGGTCAGCACGATCACCTCGAGGCCGACGCCGATGTCGCCGCCGACGGTGCCGAGCCGGGCGGCGAAGAACAGCGCGCCGATGCTGGTCAGCACGCCGCTCGCGACATAGCAGAGCGTGATGGTGCGGCGGACGGGGATTCCGGAATTATAGGCCGAACGCCGCGAGCCGCCGATCGCGGTGATGTGCCAGCCGGGTCGCAACCGCGTCAGGAAGACGTGGCCGAAGATCGCGATCACGATGTAGACCAGCGCGACGCTGGGGATGCCGAGCACGGTTCCGCCGCCGATGAAATCCCATGACGGAATGTCGGGGAAGGCGGAGGCGATGGCGTTGGAATAGCGCTGGATCAGCAGATCGTAGGCCGAGCGGTAGATGATCAGCGTGATCAGCGTGGTGATGAAGGCGCGCAGCCTGAGATAACCGATCAGCACGCCGTTGACGGCGCCGAGCAGCCCGCCGACGATCATGGTGACGACCACCACGGCGGGGACCGGCCAATTGAGCACGTCGAGCAAATACAGCGCGCAAAAATCCGTCAGTGCGAAGATCGATCCGACCGACAGGTCGATGCCGCCGACGATGACGACCAGCGCCATGCCGAGCCCGATGAAGCCGATCTCGCCGGCCTGCCGCGCGGTGTCGGCGAGGCTCGACGGCGACAGGAAGTGCTCGAGCGAACGGCTGAGCGCGAAGCCGACGATCAGCAGCAGGATCACCGGAATGGCGGTTTCGGTCCATCGCTTGGACAGGATCTCGCCAAGGAGATGGTCCGGCCAGTAGCGATATCGGAGCCTCGTCAGTGTCTCGCGCATCTGCCTTCCGCTGATTCCATGAGCAGGGTTGCGCGCTCCGCGCCGGAAGGGGCGGAACGCGCGCCGTCGGTTGCGATCACTTCTTGAGGTCGGAGAGATTCCAGCACGCCGTCTGGGTGTCGGCGTTCTCCTTGGTGATCGGAATCAGCGTGGTGTACTCGGAGCCCTTGACCGAACCCGGCTTGGCGCCCGAGGACAACAGCCACTTGATCGTGCCGGCCATCTGCGCTGCCTGCGTCGGCACGTCGTAGCTCATGTTGAGATCGAACGAGCCGTTCTTCACGAGTTCGCACGCGCCCTTGCGCTCGCCGCCGCCTGAAGTCGCCAGGAACACCTTGCCGGTCAGGCCGGCTTCCTTGATCGCCGCGGCGGTGCCGATGTCCATGCCGTCCCAGAAGCCGACGATGCCGCAGAGATCAGGGTTCTGCTTCAGCACCGTCTGGGTGATCGCCTTGGCTTTCGCGGCATCCCAATCGGCGGCCTGGCTGGAGACGACCTTGATCTCGGGGTGCTTGGCGAGGATGTTCTCGACGCCCTTGAGCGTATAGGCGCTGGCCGCCGCGGAGAGCGCGCCCTGGATGATGGCGATCTTGTTCGACTTGCCCTGGCAGGCCTTCACCACGCCTTCGGTCTGCCGCTCGCCGATCTCGATCCAGTTGGCGCCGACGAAGGCCGAGCTGCGATAGGCCGAGCCCATGTTGATCTGGATGACGTAGATGCCCTCGTTCTCCGCGCGCTGCAGCAGTTTTGCGTAGGTCTGGACGTCGGGATTGTGGATCACCATCACCGCCGGCTTCTCCGAGATCAGCGAGGTGACGGCCTGTGCGCCCGCATTGGTATTCCAGTTGGGATCGCGGATCACGAACTTGACGCCGAACGGCTCGAGCTCCTTCTTGAGCCCCGCGTACCAGCCTTCCGTCAGGTCGAAGTTCATCGCGACGGGAACGTAGGCGACGGTCTTGCCGGCCAGCGCTTCCCGGAAGGTCTTCTGAAACGGCTCGTCGAGGCCCTGTTGGGCGAGGGCCGGGACCGTGCCGGCTGCAAGCGCCAATGCGGCGAGACTTCCAAGCGCGAACTTATTCATGCAGGCCATTGTCTTCCTCCTTGTTGGGGCAGATCAGATGTCGCCCTGTTGGGCCGTTTCTTCGTTGCGTGGGTTGAGGAACGTGTCGGTGATGACAGCGATCAGGAGCACGAGGCCCTTGATGAGGTTCTGGCCGGCATAGGGAATGTTCAGGATCGTCATTCCGTTCAGCATCGTTCCGATGAGCAGCGTGCCGATGATGACATTGACGACGCCGCCGCGTCCGCCCGACAGGCCGATGCCGCCGAGCACGACGACGAGGATGACGTCGTAGATCAGCGTCGAGTTGAAGATGCGTGTCGGCATGGAGTTGACGGACGCCGCCATCACGAGGCCGGCGAAGCAGCCGATCAGCGCCGCAAGGACGTATTGCAGCACGATGATGGGCCGCGTCGGGATGCCGGTGACGCGCGCCGCGAACGGGTTGTCGCCGATCGCGTAGATATACGCGCCCCAG
Organism: Bradyrhizobium sp. 62B; assembly: GCF_030272265.2. Classification (NCBI taxonomy): domain Bacteria; kingdom Pseudomonadati; phylum Pseudomonadota; class Alphaproteobacteria; order Hyphomicrobiales; family Nitrobacteraceae; genus Bradyrhizobium; species Bradyrhizobium sp. 62B. The sequence goes on from NZ_CP092841.2 coordinate 1,528,466, forward strand.
CGCGTCTTGCGCAGCAGGATGAAGACCACCACGCAGGCGATCGCGAACATCACGATCGATGTGGGGATGCCGAGGATGCTGCCCTGGCCGAGCCGCTCGAACCCGGCCATCTGGTCGCTCCATTGCACGACGTCGAGCTGGAAGAGCGCGGCCTGGCCGAGACCCGCGACGAACAGGCCGGTCGCCAGCGTCGCGAACAGAGGCGGCACTTCCGCATAGGCGATCAGCCAGCCGTTGACGAGACCGATCGCGATCGACAGCAGGCCGGCCGACAGCAGCGAGGCCGGCAGCGAATGGCCGTTCTGCACCATCTGCAGAACGAGGCCGCCGGGGACCGCGAGGGCCGCGATCAGCGACAGGTCGATGCCGCGGCCGATCACCACGATCGCCATGGCGAGGCCAAGGATGCCGAGCACTGCCACGTTCTGCAGCAATGTCAGCATGTTGTCGGCGGAGAGAAAGCCGTTGAGGAAGATCGAGAAGCTCAGGAAGAGGACGGCGAAGACCGCAAACACGATCTCCTGCTGGCTGATCCGAACGCGCGTCATCGCTTGCCATCCCCTAGGGATCGGCATCGCGCGTGCGGGATCGCCGTCTTCCCGCGCGCGTGCCTCCCCCCGTCCAAGATTTGTTTTGCGCTTGATAGGCGAGAGGCCTCAGCGCGGCTTGCTTGAACGCGCAAACCTTTTGCGCTGGCGCGCAAACAGTCTTGCGTGAAGCTGACGGGAACCTAAGATCGAGGCCAACAAGCTTTTGTGCGCTGCACAGGTAACCCTCGCTGCGACGGGCCGCCGATGGATCTCGTGTTCACGACCGAGGAGCTGGACCCCGCCAAGCGCTTCGCCGCCTGGCAGGATGCCATCTGCGACCATTACGTTCATGTCGACGTGAACGCGGTGAAGCCGGCCGACTACCAGGGCTTTATCCGCGAGGCGCAATTTGGCCCTGTTACGATGAGCGACGTCTTCCTGTCGGAGCAGCGCATCTCGCGGCGCGAGCGGCACATCGCCAAGCTCGACAAGGATTGTTACTACGTCCAGTTTCTGCAACAGGGCAGCATGGACGTGCTCCAGGCCGGCCAGACCCTCGTGACCAGCCCGGGCATCGGCGCGATCTTTTCGGCGTCCGACGCCTACGATCTCGAATGCTCGAACCAGTTTCGGTCGCTGTACCTGGAAATCCCGCGCAAGGAATTTTCGTCGCGCTTCGCCGAAGGCAAGATGCCGCTCGCGGCGACGATCGCGACGGGGCGGGGCCTGGGGCGGATCGCCGCCGAGTTCTGCGCGCTGCTTGCCGCGGAGGCTTCAAGCCTGGAGGAGGCTGCGCGCGGCCGGCTCGGTCACGAGCTGATGGACGTTCTGGCGCTCGCGCTCGACATGGGCGACAAGGACGAGTTCTCGGAAGATGCGACGGCGCGGAACGCGCGGCTGCGCTCCGTCAAGGCCTGGATCGAGGAGCACCTGACCGAGCCTGACCTGTCGCTGGAGAAGATCGCCAGGGCCAACGGCGTCTCGCTCCGGCATCTGCATTATCTGTTTCGATCGACCGAGATGTCGGTGTCGGAATGGATTTTGAACCGCCGCCTGCAGCGCTGCTACGACGCGCTGATGCGCCCGGAGCTGCGCACGCTGTCGGTGACCGAGATCGCCTATCGCCTGGGCTTCAGCAGCTCGTCGCATTTCAGCACGGTGTTTCGCCGGAAGTTCGGTCACAGCCCATCCGAGCTGCGCCGGCGGCAGACCATGTCGATGGAGTAGGGCGCGGCTGGGCGCAACGCGCAGGCCGGCCGAATCTCCTATTTGCGGTTTGCGCCCGTCGAACCGGAGCCCGGCACGGCCTGTTTGCGCCTTGCGTCTGCCGCTTCGCTCCTGTGCCTGGGATCAGGCGGCCTCGGCGCTGGTCAGGGGGCGGGACTTCGCGCCGAGGCTGCCGTTTACCGGGGTTCCAAAAAGCCCGGCGCGGCTCAATGCCTGGCGCGGCGGCTCTGTTCCTATTCTTGTCCGTTGCCTCGGCGCGCTTTACGCCGACCAGCGGTCCTGCTCTTCCCGGTGCGCGTGCTCGTTGAGCCGTTCGGCGATCTGGTCCGCGATCTCCTCCGACTCGGCCGAGGCGACCGGCTCGCCCTTGTGCGTCCTGAGCTTGTCCTTGTCGGCTTCGATCGGGAAGTCGTCGGGTGTCAGTCCGGTATCCTTGGCGGTAGGGTTGGTCATGGTGGGTTTGGTCATGGCGCGCCTCGCTGCGTCCCTCTCTCGTCCAAGGAACAACACGCCTGAAGGCCAATCGTTGCCACGAACCGCGGCGCGCGATCCGCTATTTCTCGACCGGCCCCGTCCAGTCCTTGAAGCCTCCGAGGTTGTAGACCTTCTCGTAGCCCAGATCCTTCAGCAGCTTGCCGGCCAGCGCAGACCGTCCGCCGGACGCGCAATAGAGAATGACGCTCTTGCTCTTGTCGAACGCCTTGTCATGAGAGGGCAATTCCGGATCCGCGCGAAACTCCAGCATCCCGCGCGAGACGTGCACTGCGCCTTCGATCTTGCCGCTGGCGGCGACCTCCGGCGCGTCGCGAACGTCGACGACGAGCGTGTTGCCGTTCCTGATCATCTCGGCGGCCTGCTCCGACGTGATCTTGGGCACCGCCGCGTTGGCGGCTTCGAGCATTTGCTTGACACTGGTGGGCATGGGGTGTCTCCGGTGAGAGGGGCTGGGCGGACGATAGCACATCGGTCGTGCCGCGCCTCCTCCTGTTGGAGGACCGTCGCGAGCGAAATGATCGACTTCACCCGCTCATCCTCTGTCTGATGATGCCTTATCGTTTGCCCGCTTTCAGGGCTTCAGCCGGGACATGCAGAGCTTCTTGTCCTGCTCCTTGTGCTGGAAGCCGTAGTTGATGCAGGCGCGGTCCTCGGCCGGCGTGTGCTTGGCGATCTTCAGATAGATGCGGGACGGCTTGCCCTCGCCATAATGAAGATCCCCCGACACGGCGACCATTTCGTCGCCGACGAATTGGTGCCGGTAGAACTCGCCGTCCTCCTTGATCGATCCGAAGCAGCCGCGGACGAGATTGAGCAGGCGGTCGGTGCGCTGCTCGAGCTCGCGGCGATTGGTCTTGTCGTATTGCCAATCGCATTCATAGGTCGGAACGATGCGGAGCGTGATGTCCTTTTCGGTGCCGACTTCGATGGCGCATTCCGGCTTGGATGCAAGAAAGTCCTGCGAGACGGTGATCGGGGTGGCGTATTCGTCGATCGCCGCGATGTCGCTGATCTTGACGCCCTTGCTGCCGAGGGTGCCAGGCTCGATGAACCACTTCTCTTTCTTTTCCTTCGTGATGCCGGCGAACAGGTTGGCCGCGTGGCCCGCCACGGCGCGAATCTGTTCGCAGAACGGCGCGCTCTTCTGGCTGGCATCGACGGTCTTGACGGCAGGGGTCGACTTCTCCTCCTTGGCGAGCTTGTCGGCCTGGATCTCCTTGAGCTGCTTTACCATCTGGGCCAGATATTCGAGATCGGCCTTGGCGCAGGCCTTCGCCTTGCGCTCTTCGCCCTCCTTCAGCCAGCCGACATACATCTTGTCGACCGGAGCTTTGCTGCAGCCGGCCTCGATCAGCTTGGTCTGCTCGGTGTAGTAGGACTGCTGGTCCTTCAGGTTGTTGTCGGCGTCGATGCAGCGCAGCGCGTCGTCGCGCTGTTTGGTGATCCGGTTGTACTCGTCGCGATCGATCTCCCGCTTGTCGTACTTCTCCCTGATCGGCGCCATGGTGGCGTATTTAAGGTCCTCGATGGCGGCGCGCTCGCGGGCATTGAGATTGAGGGCCGCCTTCTGCTCGGCGTCCAGGCGGTGCTCCACACTGAAGTCCGGCGGACAGCGCTTGGCGTCGCGGGCGGCGGCCGGGGTGAGGTTGGCGGCGACGGCGAGAAGGAGGCAGGCGGCCCGGATGCGCATGCAATGTCCTTTGTTGAAGCAATGAGTTCAGAATAGCGGGGCGGTTTGGACAGGCAAGACGGGGTGAGGCGCAAACCTCGGAAATCGGGGCGATCAATCTCGTTTCACAGCTGACGTGATGCTTGCGGGGCCTGCGAGGCGACGGGCAATATATCAGGGCGAAGAAAATCGGGAATTGACTGACCCATATGGGTCATGTTGGTCCAGCCGCCGTCAACGAATGATCCGATGCAACCCGCCCGGTAGAGCGCCGACGTCGCCCGCAACCCGCAGCAGGAGATGACGATGACTTGCTCCATATCGACCGGCCGGCCCTGCAAGCACTGTCGTCCGCCCGCAGAGATCGAGCCGCTCGGCTTCCAGGCCGACTTCACCGCGGCCGAGCATGAATTGATCCTGCGCGGCTTCCAGCCAGAGGAGATGGAGCAGAAATGGTCCGTCTGCTGCGACGGCGACTGGGTGTATTTCTGCCGGAGCTGGACCAAGTTCATGATATTTGCGCTTCGCCTGGAGCGAACAGCATCCGGTGCACGCGTTGCCGATTCCCTGGTCAGCAGGGATGCCAAGCAGTATCGCTCGACGGACCTCGAATACGATCGTCGGCTCGTCCGCGAGCTCATCGACGGATGGCTGCTGTGCCCCGATTGATGCCGCGTGCCACCAGCCTGCAGCGGCGCAATAGTCAGAGCCAGCGGCGAACCTCGGCCTTGTAGCGGCGGTAGTCGTCGCCGAACTTCGCTTCGAGATAGCGCTCCTCGCGGGTGATCACCTGCGTCTGGATCGCGATCAGCACCAACGGGAGCAAGGCGAGGGCGATCGGCCCGTCGAAGCCGATCGCAAGGCCGGCATAGATGAGCGCCATGCCGAGATACATGGGGTTGCGGGTCCACCGATAGGGACCAGTCGTTGCGATCAGGGTCGTCGGCTGCGACGGCGGAACGTTGGTGCCCAGCCGCCGGAACAGCCCCGCCGCCGCAAGCATCAGCGCCGCGCCGGCAACGAACAGCAGCGCGCCCGTCGCGACCAGCAACCGCCAGTCGATGCCGAAAGAGCGGAGCGTGACGAACGGCTCCGCCGCCAGCCCCAACAGCAGCGCTCCCAGATAGATGAAGGGCGGAGGAAAGCGCACACCCGCGCTGTCGGGTTCGTCGGCCATGCTCATCCTCCAATCTGCGCTCTCAAGCCAGCATCGACTGCTGGGCGAAGATGCCCGCCATCGCGCCTTGCCATGATGCCGTGGTGACCGAGGGCATGAGGGGGTTGGCGAGGTCGCCGGCGGCGTAGATGCCGGGCATGCTGGTTTCGCGGCGCTCGTCGACCTTGAGGACGATGCCAAGGGGCGTATTGACCGTGGCGAGGCCCAGCGCTTCGTGCAGGCTTGCGGACAGCTTGTTGCGCGGATGCGCGAACAGGATATCGACCGCGACATTGGGGCCGCTTTCGAGATTGACGGTGGCGTTGTGGCCTCCAGGATGGGCGATCTTGGTGATCCGGCCATCGACGACGGGTACGTTGCGGCGAGCCAGATCGGCCCGGATCTCGGGCGGAATGTCGTGACCATCGGCGAAGAGCGTCAAATTGTCGGTCCAATCGCGGAACAGCCTGACCTGATTGTGCGACTGCGGGCCGGACCAGACGAGGCCCCAATGCTGACCGGCGACTTCAAAGCCGTCGCAATAGGGGCAAGGCACGATAGACCCGCCCCAGCCTTCGGCAAAACCCGGAACGTCAGGCATCTGGTCGACGATGCCATAGCTCAGGATCAGGCGGCGCGCCGCAAGGCTTTCGCCATCGCCAGTGAGGACGGAGAATTTGTCGATGGTGCCGGTGATGCTGTCGGCCCGGGCATTGACCAGCCTGACCGTGTGATAACGCGCCAGTTGCTGCCGCGCCTCGGCCAGAATGTCCAGCGGTGGCTTGTGATCGTGGCCGAGCAGACCATGCGAGTGTTCAGCGAAGCGGTTGCGCGGCAGGCCGGTATCGAGAACCGTGACCTTGCGGCGGGCACGGCCGAGCTGCAGGGCTCCGGCGAGACCGGCAAAGCTGCCGCCGATGATGATGACGTCATCCATGGTGATGGACTCCCACGCATTGGCTCGCACATTGGCTTGCACATTTAAGGTACTGCGTGGTATCGTAATGTCAGAATTGGGATACTGTCAAGTACTGGAATTATCGTGACCGAAAACAGCCAGGGCCGGCGCGGCCGGCCCGCCAACGGGGCGCTTGGCCAAACCATCCTCGACGCCGCGCGCGAACTCTTTGTGGAATTGGGTTTCCAGGCGACGACCCTGGACAAGGTCGCCCAGCGGGCGAAGATATCCAAGCTCAGCATCTACAGGCATTTCGAGAACAAGGAGGCGCTGTTCGGCGCGGCCATGGCGGCCGGCTGCCAGCAATTGTTTGCGCCACAGGCCCTTGCTGAAGGCGTCGAGGCTTCGGTCGAAGATCAGCTCACGGCGGTGGGATCATTGCTGCTTCGCACGCTGCTCAGACCGGACGTCCGCGGTGTCGAAGCCATGGTCATGGCCGACAAGACGAGTCAAAACGCGCTGAGCAGGCTCCATTTCGAAGCCGGCCCCGCCCATGTCATCGGCCAAATCGAGGCCCTGTTGCGTCAGTTGCACGCGAAGGGGCTTCTGAACGTGCCCGATCCGCTCCGGTCCGCCCGCTTGTTTGCCGCGCTCTTCAAAGGATCCGATCTCCTGATGATCGCACGCTTCGATCAGGCGAGAGCAGAGGACGACAACGAAATCGAATCCTATTGCCGGTCGGCCGTCGCCATGTTCATCGCCGCGCACGGTGGCAGCGACCGCGCGGGCGGAAATTTGCCTGCCCCGAGGTGACGGCGGTCATCAGCGCGACCTCAGCGCACGCCCGTGCCCTTGCAGCGCTGGCACTTCACCATCTTGTCGCCCTTCTTGACCAAGCCCTTGCCCTCGCAATTCTTGCATTTCTGCTTCTTCTTGATGTTCGGGCCTTTTTCGCTGGTCATGACATTCTCCTGCCGCCGGGCGGCGGCCCCGTGGGGGTGCTCGGCGAAGGGGCGGAGCGATGCGACATCAGTCCTACACTGACGCCGCCTTTTTCTCCACAAGCCATGTCGGAACCCGGGGCCGCCGTCCGTCTTGAATCCGTGCCGCCTCGAACCGGAGTTTTGCGTACATGGCCCCACGCGCCAATTGGAAGGGTTTTCTGAGACTGTCGCTGGTCACCTGTCCCGTGGCGCTCTTTCCGGCCACGTCCGAGAGCGAGAAGATCTCGTTCAACCAGCTCAACAGGCAGACCGGCCACCGCGTCAAATATCTGAAGGTGGACGCCGAGACCGGCGACGAGGTGCCGAACGAGGACATCGTCAAGGGCTATGAGCTGGAGAAGGGGCAGTACATCGAGGTCTCCAGGGAGGAGCTCGAGGAGATCGCGCTCGAATCCACGCGCACCATCGAGATCGACGAATTCGTCGCCAAATCGGACATCGACCCGCGCTACCTGATCCGCCCCTACTACATCCGCCCGGACGGCAAGGTCGGCCACGACGCTTTCGCGGTGATCCGCGAGACCATCCGCGAGATGGACAAGGTCGCGATCGGGCGCGTGGTGCTGACCAACCGCGAGCACATCATCGCGCTGGAGCCGATGGACAAGGGCCTCGTCGGCACGCTTCTGCGCTACCCCTACGAGGTGCGCAGCGAGCAGGACTATTTCGACGAGATCCAGGACGTGAAGGTCACCAAGGACATGCTCGATCTCGCCAGGCACATCGTCAACCAGAAGGCCGGACGCTTCGAACCCGAGAAGTTCGAGGACCATTACGAGACCGCGCTGATCGAGCTGATCAACGAAAAGCGCGCCGGCAAGGTGATCCAGCCGAAGGAGCGGCCGAAGGGCGAGAACGTCGTCGACCTCATGGAGGCGCTGCGCCGCAGTGTTGGCAAGGAGGCCAGGAAGGAGGCCGCGCCTGCGAAGGCCGGCAAGCCCGCCAGGAAACCGAAGAAGGCGGCGGCCGGACAGAAGGAGATGCTGATGCCGATCGCGGGCAAGAAGCAACCGAAGGAAGCGGCGGCGAAGAAGCCGGCCACGGGGGCGCGACGGAAGTCGGCTTGAGCGTGAAACATCCGGTGACGCCGGACGGCCGATATTTCGTCGTCCGCGGACGGCTGTGGCGAATGGCGAATCCGCATTTGGGCGAGCAGGAAAAGTCGGAGCTGGTCAGGCGCCTGATGACGGCGCGGCGCGCCGTCCGCGATGCCAAGTCGTCGGCCGATTCCGAGGCGGAAGCGGCGGCCCATCGCGCGGTCGACCACGCGAAGCGCGCCCTCGGCGAGCGCGGCCCGGTGTGGTGGCGAGACGGCGCTCCCGACCTCAACCGGCACATGGCGAAGAACACGCCATACGCCGCATGGTATGCCGAGGTGCAGCGGCGGAGAGGCTCTTCCAAGGATTAGCCAGCGAATGGAAGTCGGCGCTCCAGCCGCCACGGACCATTCAGATACTCCCAGACCAGCAGCCCGCAAACCGTGCCGGCGCGCGGCGCGAACCCGGCTTGAAGCGCACCGCAAAGGCTCCGCGCCGCGGTGGCTGTCACTTTGTTCTGGATGGTGACATGCGGCCGCCAGCCCTGGCTGTCCTGCCGGGACAGTTCGTCGCCGATGGCGGTGCGCAGCGCCGTCCGCAATCGCGCGAGCTCGGGGCAGGTGACCTCGATGGCGACGCCGGAGCCGAGCAGGCGAACGCCATCGCACAGCATGGGGATCGGCGCAGCCGGCAGGGCGGCATCGCAGAGCCGGCCCGACTGCGCCGGCGAGAGGCGGTGAAACAGCGTGAGATGCGCCGGCAGCAAATTGCGCTCCGGCGGGAAATGCGCGCGGCGCAGCTCGTCCAGCCAGTCAAAGCTGGCGCCGTCCAATTCGGCTGTCAGGATGAACGTCCGATCCATGCCGAACGGATATCGCGGCCAGTGCCGCTTCAGCAATCTCCGTCCCGGCATTCCGGACAATTGTCTCCGATCGAATCGAGGACGTCGCGGATCTCCGCGGTCGCCTCATCGGGAGAAATGCCGGCGGGTGGAACCTCGCGTGCGAGATCGATGGCGCGTGCGCGGGCGTGAGGATCGGCCCGGTCCTTCGCCCAGCCATGCTCCTCGCATTCGTGGATGGCGCCGACTTCCTGCAGCACACCGAGCGCCCATCCGCGCAGCGTGCGGATCGCCGGCCGTCTTTCCCTGGTCATCAGCATCGAGATCGCTCCTCACCGGGACGAATCCGCGCCGCCCCCGCTCGTTCCCGGCGCTTAGCACGGGTCAGGGATTCCCAAACGGCAGGGCCGGGCTTGTCCACGTGTTCCTAAGCGCTGTGGAGAATGCAAAGGATTTGGCAGAGGCGAGCGGACCAGGCAGGATTTCACCCGAGGAACCGGGTGTCGGGAGGCGGCTTATGTCGTCATCGGTATCGGAGGACTCGCCATGGCCATTGATGCGTTCGCTGGCACCACGCCCGTGTTTCTTCCTGAGCAGTTCCTCGTTGGTCGTCTTGAAGGATGGGCGGTGGTCGAAAGTCTCGTCGGCGGGCTCTTGAAGCGTGCGAGGATCACTGCTCATGGCGAGCTGGACGCGGACACCGACACCGTCGTCCTGACTGAAACCTACACCTTCGATGACGGCCATAACGACACGCTGCGCTGGACGATTCACAAGCTAGGCGAAGGCCAATACACCGGCCACGAGAACCGCCTGGAAGGCGACGCCACCGGCGAGCAGGCCGGTTGCGCATTTCACTGGAAGTACACGCGCGACACGCCCCAGGGCGATGGAAAGTCGTTCAAGCTGAACTTCGATGATTGGTTCTATGCGATCGATGACCGCGCCTGCATCGTTCGTGGAAGCGCCGGGCGGGCGGGGATTCCGTTCGCGACGGGGCATGTGACTTATAGGAGGATTTGAGCTCTCACTGCCAGCTGTCCGTGCTGCCTCAGGGATCGAAATAGCCTTCTTCCGCGGATCAAAACGCCGGCTTGCTCCCGCTAGGCGGCCTCGACATCCGCGGTCACGTCGTCATCACGCTTGTGGTTGATGAGGTTCAACAAATGCGCGGAGGCCCGCGCGTCGCACAGCGCGCGATGATGATTGGGCAGCGCAATTCCATAGATATCGCACAGCTTTCCCAAACCGTAAGATTCGTGTCCCGGATAGCGGCGGCGCATCCCGGCGCACGTACACAATTTCGGAAACCGGAAGCGACGTTCCAGCCGCTTGTACTCGGAGGCGATGAAACCATAATCGAAATTGACGTTATGGGCGACGAAGATGCCGTCGGCCATGAAATCGAGGAAGCTCTCGCTCACTTCGGCAAACACCGGGGCGTCCCGCACCATCTCGTTCGTGATCCCCGTCAGCTGGGCGATCTTCCAGGGGATGGGACGTTGTGGATTGATCAGGCTATGCCACTCGTCGACCACCTGATGATTGCGGACCTTGACCGCGCCGATTTCGGTGATGCGGTCACCGTTCGAGAACGAGCCCGTCGTCTCGATATCCACGACGACATAGTCCTGGTCCGGATCGAAGCGATAGTCGACACGGCCGATCTCGGCCGTGATGCCGGCGGCGCCGAGCTGGTGAAGGCGGGTCAATTGATTGCGTCGAATGACGTCGCCTGCAGCCTTGATCTCCATGAACGAGACGCGTCCATCGCGGACGACCATCAGGTCGGGAAAGCCGTCGCGCATGCCGCGGAAATCCTCGCACATGGCGCGGACGATCCGCGCGAGGCCTGAGGGGTTTGCGCCCTGCAGCAACGCGCGCAAGGCCTCGATCTGAAAATGGTCCCAGGCGAAGATGCCATTGGGGCGTCCCCACCGGGCCGCAACGGTCCGCAGGATCATGGGCAGCGCCGTCCCGGCTTCGATCGCGCCAATTTTTTCCGCGATCGAGGCCGCAAACAACCGGCTGAAGCTGCGATCCCTCAGGCAATGCGGCACCCAATCGAAGCCGCTCGGCAATTGCGTGCTCTCGAACAGCTCATCCCAGAACAGCAGGCCGAACAGGGTGTGCCACAGCATATTCTCTGCATAAAAGACCGTCGCGCCGTCGCGCCGCAGCACGCCCGCCACGCCCGCCTCGGGATTGCCGCGATGCGTGTCGTCCACCGTGATCGTCCGCCCGGACCGCAAGAGCTCGGTGTAGAGCCCCGTCCGTCGCCCGCCAAACTTTCGTGCGTAGAAATCGGTCGCGAACAGATGCTCGCCATCGCTCAACGGCTGATCGATCATCCGTTGCAGCAAGGCCTCGGCTCCGGGGCGATCGCCATCGTTGTAGAGCAGACGCACCAGGCGTTCATTGCAGTCGGCCGATGCGCCGGCGCGATAGAGCTGCCGGGCGAAATCGTGATCGCCGGCCTTTTCGAAGAACAATCCCGCCTGGTGCGCCGCCCGGCTGCGCAGTTCCTCGGCGTAATCGGTGTCGCAGGCGGGGCCATTGAGGATGTCGACGGCAGCCTGTCTGCAAACGGCGTCCGATTTGACGTCGAGGCGGTCGAGGATCTGGCTGTAGTGGAATGAAGCCAAGGCTTCATCTCCGTCCGAGAACCGCGCGCTGAAGGCCGTCTCCTGGTTGGTGCGCAGAACGCCCAGATCGCGCAACGCAAAACTCTTCAGGTCAACCTGGGTCTTGCCGAAATAGAGATAGAGGAGGAACTCGATCGGCCTCGTGCCGTCGAGTGCGATGAATTTGTTCGCGCCGCAGTGCTGCGCGGCGACGGCGAAAGGAATCTGTTCGAGATAATAGTCGACGAACTTCGGCTTCGACCAGGATTTCCGGACATCGCCCCGTCCGGCGGCCTGTGCACCCGTTACCAAGATATCCCTGGGAAGGCAGGCCACGAACGCGGCATAGTCGCCTTCGCCGAGCGCGCGGGCATGACCGGCCGCCATGAGTTCGGCCGCCGCGCGTCCGACGTCGGCAATCTCGGGGTAGCTGAACAGGGCCCGGTTGAAGATCGCGCCGCGCCGATTGACCATCCGGACCAACAGGCACCGCGCATCCCGCGACATGCCGTCAAAACGCGCAATAAAGGCGCGATGTTCCTCGGAGAGGACCGAGCGATAGGTCTTCTGAACGAATGCCAGCATCTCGACGAAATGATCGAGATAGTAATAAGCGGGCAAAATCGGTGGCTTGGCCAAGTGAACCTAGTCGGAGAAGGGGGCTCGAATGTTCTATTTTTGTTCTGAAGAGTTACAAAGTCAAGAGTGGAGGACACGCGTCTGCGACTGTCGCGGTTTTGAACGGTCACTGAATCTCAATCGCGATGCATACGTCTCATTGTGAAACGCTCTCGCGCTGAGACAGCAGCAGAACTTTTGGAATGCTTCCCCATCCCACTTCGCTACTTAACAAAATCAACACTCCGGCCTTTCCAATCCTCGAGCGGAAATTCAAACGATAAGAAATCCTCATCGGGCGCCACGACCGCTCTGTTGGCCGTCTTAACTCGATCCAACAGGATAGCGCGCCATTCGTTGGAGAGCGACATCCGCCATTCACGGCGCATACACGTGTGCTCCGCGTATTCAAAGGCGATTTGAACCGCGAGCGTTGTGAGTTCCCTGTAGGGTAGCAGGCAGAATGATTTGGCAAATCGCTGGCTTGGTGGGCCCGGCAGGACTCGAACCTGCAACCAGACCGTTATGAGCGGCCGGCTCTAACCATTGAGCTACAGGCCCCGCCGCGAGACAGCTCGCGGGAACGCGGCCGGCAACGGTGCGCGGTTCGTTTACAGGGATGGCGGCGGGGGTGCAATGCTGGCGCGGGTGGATGGAAACACCGGGGCGGCATCGCCGGCGATTTCTAGATAACCGAAATCGGCGATGATGCCTGTATACCCCTGTTTTGCCCGACGAAGCAAAACCACCTCATCGAAGCCGGGTTTTCGCGGTTGCTAACCCATTGAAATCACTGGCCTCGCCTACTGTGCATGGGGTTGTTTTGCGACTTTTAGGGGGAGGGCCCTTCCGAGCCCCCTCCAGAATGTCGTGCAGTGGGCCGCCAGGCCCTTAGCTAATCCACCGAGACCCCCGCGAACTCCACCACCTTGCGCCACTTCTCGGTCTCGTCAGCGACCAGCTTGCCGAACTCGGCCGGCGTCATCGGCTTGGGGATGCCGCCGGTCTCCGTGAGCCTGGCCACCAGCTTCGGGTCCTTCAGCGCTTCGCCGACGGCCTTGTTGAGCGTCTCGACCACTTCGGGCGGCGTGCCCTTCGGCGCGGAGATGCCGTAGAAGCCGACCGATTCGAAGCCCGGCACGGTCTCGGCGATCGCGGGCACGTCAGGCACGCTCGGCCAGCGCTGCGGCGAGGTCACGCCCAGCGCGCGGACATTGCCGCCCTTGGCCTGCTCCATGGCCGAGGGGAGGTTGTCGAAGATCAGCTGCACCTTGTTGGAGATGATGTCGGGGAAGGCGATCGCCGAGCCGCGATAGGGCACGTGCACCATGTCGCACTTGGTCAGCACCTTGAACAGCTCGGCCGACATGTGCACCGAGGTGCCGTTGCCGGAGGAGGCAAAGGAGATCTTGCCGGGGTTGGCCTTGCAATAATCGACGAACTCCTGAACCGTCTTCGCCGGAAACGCGTTGGACACCACCAGCATGTTGGTGAGCTGCATGATGCTCGCGACCGGGGTGGTGTCGCGGATGAAGTCGAACGGCAGCTTCTTGTAGAGCGAGGTCGAGATCGCGTTGTTGGGCGCGACGAACAGCAGCGTGTAGCCGTCGGGCGGTGAGTTGATCGCGGCGGCGGCGGCGATGTTGCCGCCGGAGCCGGTGCGGTTCTCGACGATGAATTGCTGGCCGAGCCGGTCCGACAGCCACTGCGCCATGATCCGCGCCACGATGTCGACCGGGCCGCCCGCGGCAAAGCCGATCAGCCAGTGCACGGGACGGTCGGGATAGGCGGCGGAGGCGCGAGGCGTGGCGCTGAAGAGACCTGTGAGGATCGCGAGCCCGAACACACCGCACCGCAAAATTCGCAACATGACGCCTCCCATTGCATTATTGTCGTTGCGGGCATGCTTTCACAAAAACGGACGGCTGCCTACATCGCCGCAAGTCGGTGTTGACGCAGGCCTGTTGGAAATGACCATGAGATTCGCGATCATCGTTCTCGGCGCAGCGCTGCTCCTGAGCCCCGCTGCGGCTCAAACCGGAGGCAACGCCATTCCGACCACGCCACATACGATCAGCCATACTATCAGTCTCGGCACCGCGACGCCCGGCGGCGGCTTTCCGCTCTATGGCAACGCCTTTGCCGAGGTGATGAACGCGGCCGATCCGCAAGTCACGATCGCGCCGCGCAACACCAAGGGCAGCAACGAGAACATTCCGCTGCTGGAGAAGGGCGAGCTCGATCTCGCGCTGGTCGCGGGCGAGCCGGCCTACGAGGCCTTCGCCGGCATCGGCCGCGCGCCTGTGCGGCTGAAGATCCTGACGGCGATCTATTCCAATCCCGGCATGTTCGTGGTGCGCGCGGACAGTCCCTACAAGACGATCCGCGATCTCGTCGGCCAGCCCGTCGCGTTCGGCGCCAAGGGCTCCGGCCTGCCGATCCTGGCGCGCTATGTGCTTGATGGCCTCGGGTTGAAGCAGGACGAGGATTTCAAGGCCGTCTATCTCGACCGCGCCGGCGATGGCCCCGCGATGGTCGAGGACGGCCGCGTCGCCGCGCTGTGGGGCGCGGGCATCGGCTGGCCCGGCTTCGCCGCGGTCGCATCGAGCGCATCAGGCGCGCGCTTCATCGCGCCGGATGTCGAGGAGATGACGCGCATCCGCGCCAAGCATGCCTTCCTGAAGCCGCTGCTGGTGCCCGCGAACAGCTATCCGAAACAGGACGCGCCGATCGCTTCGCTGGGATCGTGGAGCTTCGTGCTGACGCGCGATGATCTGCCTGACGACGTCGCCTATCGCCTCGCGAAGACGCTGCACGGCGTTGAAGCGACATTCTGCAAGAAGCTCGCCCAGGCCTGCGAGACCACCGCGTCGAACACGGTCGCGGCGGCGCCGAGGCCGGAGCTGATCCATCCCGGCGCGATGAAGTATTTTCGCGAGATCGGGATGATGAAGTAGCGAATGCGCTTTCTTCCTTCTCCCTTGGTGGGAGAAGGTGGCGCGAAGCGCCGGATGAGGGATTCTCTCCGCGCGTACAAATTGAGAGTTCGACTCGCGGAGAGAATCCCTCACCCGGCTGCGCTTCGCGCAGCCACCCTCTCCCACAAGGGGCGAGGGTGGATCGTCAGCGCAGCTACATCGTCACTTCTTCACCAGCGGGCACGCCGTGTCCGGCGGGCCGAACGCCTTGTCGCCGGAGATCGTGGTGAGGATCTTGTAATAGTCCCACGGATATTTGCTCTCCTCCGGCGTCTTCACCTGCACCAGCCAGAGGTCGTGCACCATCAGATTGTCCTCGCGCAGTTTGCCGTTGCGGGCGAAGAAATCCTCGATCGGCTTCTCCCGCATCTTGGCGGCGACCTTGAGCGGGTCGTCGGTGCCGGCTTCCTTGATGGCGTTGAGATAGTGCATCACGCTCGAATAGACGCCGGCCTGCCACATCGAGGGCATCTTGTTCATCTTGGCGAAGTAGCGCTTCGACCATTCGCGGGTCTTGTCGTCCATGTCCCAATAGAACGAGGTCGTCAGCAGCAGGCCTTGGGCGGCCTGCAGGCCGAGGCCGTGGATGTCGGTGATCAGCGCCAGCAATGCAGCCATCTGCTGGCCGCCCTTGAACACGCCGAACTCCGAGCCGGTCTTGATCTCGTTCATGTTGTTGGGGGGGCCAGCTGCGATGCCGATGATCTTGGCCTTGGAAGCCTGCGCCTGCAGCACGAAGGAGGAGAGATCGGGCGTTGCCAGCGGCGGCCGCACCGAGCCCAGCACCTTGCCGCCATTGGCGGTGACGACCGCGGAGGCATCGCGCTCCAGCGAATGGCCGAAGGCGTAGTCGTCGGTGATGAAGAACCAGCTGTCGCCGCCGCGCTTGACCACCGCGTCCGCGGTGCCGACCGCGAGCGCGCGGGTGTCGAACACCCACTGGATCGCGTAAGGCGAGCAGAACTTGCCGTGGAAATCCGCGGTGCCGGTGGAGTGGGTGATGAACAGCCGCTTCTTCTCGTTGGCGATGTTCTGCACCGCGAGCCCGACCGCCGAGACCGGCACGTCGACGATCAGGTCGACCTGCTCGACGTCGAACCAGCGCCGCGCGAGCGAGGCGCCGATGTCGGCCTTGAGCTGATGATCGCCGACCACGACGCTGATCGGCTTGCCGAGCACCGTGCCGCCGAAATCGTCGATCGCCATCTGCGCCGCCGTCACCGAGCCCTGGCCGGTCGGCGCGGAGGCCGGGCCGTTCATGTCGGTGAGCACGCCGATCTTGACGACGTCGTCGGAAAGCTGCGCCATGGCGGCCCCCGACGGCAGCGTCGCCGCCAAAACGGTTGCCGCAAAGCCGGCCGCGACCGGCAGTCCAAATCTCGTTGGATTCACGCTTGTCCTCCCCTGATCCGGCGCGTTGGCCGGTGTTGCCCCGGGTGTGCCCCCGGCTGAATTGGTTTCTTTTGCAACTATTTGGGGGCGGGCGTCAATGTCAGGCTGCGAACCGGATCTGCCCCGCGGCCGAGGGATCATAGCCGGTCAGCTCCTCGGCGCGCTGGCGCAGCCGCCTTTCGCTGAGAAACCGCAGCAGGGCCTGCATGGCGGGGCGGAAATAGCTGCGCTGCCGCATCGCAAGGTCGAAATTCTCCCAGACCAGCGGCACGAAATCCAGACCCGCCGAGCGCGCGGCGGCGCGCGTCGCGATGCCGCAATCGGCCTGGCCGGCGCGGACGATCTCGGCGAGATCCGGTCCGGTCAAAGCCGGCGGCTCGACCCGGCGCAGATCGCGCGTCGAGGCGCCGGCACGCTTCAACAGCACGTCGAGCAGCATCTGCGCGCCGGTGCCCTGCTGCCGCATCGCCATCCTGGCGCCGAGCGCGAGCACGTCGGTCAGGCCGTGCAGCTGCTTGGGATTGCCTTGCGGCAGCACGAGCCCCTGCTCGCGGCGCACGAATGCGACCAGCACCGCATCATGCAGGTCGGGCGCCGCACGCAGCGCTTCGACGCTGGCATCGCCCGCGAGATCGCCGGCAGCATCCAGGCCGTGAAAGTGGACCGCCGCCGCCATCACCTCGTTGCGCTGCAGGCGCTCGAGCCCGCGCATGCTGCCCTCGCTCATCGATCCCAGGCCCGAGCTGGATTCGCGCAGGCTCCAATCCAGGAGCTCGTCCTGGCTGCCGCCCACCACCGGCGGCGGCTCCGCGATCAGCATGCCGGCCGGACGCGCGAGGCCCGACAGCACCCAGAGATCGAGCTCGTGCCGAGGGAAGAGCCATTTCCCGGTCACCTTGGTGCAGGGGATCGCGCCGGTGGTGACGAGTTCGTAGAGCTTGCGTTCGCCGAGCCGAAGATAGTCGGCGGCTTCGCTGGTCGTCAGGAATTCCATCCTGCATTCCTATGCAAATTCTTGCTTCTTTTTGACGTTCGACGCAGGTGGAATCTGCACTTCAATTGTCGTGTGAGCGGGAACCATGCCCGATCATCTCGCTGCTTTGCAACACATCCTCGCAGGCGATTCCTGCTTTGGTGAACGATCCCAACGGGTGCTGAGCCTTGCCGAAATTTCCCGATCTGGAGAACGCATCGATGCAAGCGCGTCACGAGTGCGGCGCAATCGATCATCATGATCGCGTCATAGCCAATGGGAACCTGATCCATGCGCCGCCTGTCCGTTGCATTCGCGCTCCTCTGCGGTCTCACCGCGGGCGTTGTGGCGTCATCCGCGGAGGACCGCGCGATCGTGCTGGCCTCGACCACAGCGACACAGGAGTCCGGCCTGCTCGACTATCTGCTGCCGATCTTCCGCGACAAGACCGGCATCGAGGTGACCGTGATCGCACGGCGCGCCGACGAGGTGCTCAATGGGCCGCGAAGGGGCGAGGCCGACGTCGTGCTGATGCATGCGCGGCCGCAGGAGGAGAAATTCGTCGCCGACGGATTTGGCGTGAAGCGTTTCGACGTGATGTACAACGACTATGTGCTGATCGGGCCGAAGAGCGATCCGGCGGCCGTGAAGGGCAAGGATATCGTGACGGCGCTGAAGGCGATCGAAGCCAAGGGCGCGCCGTTCGTGACGCGGGGCGATCGCTCGGGCACCCACGCCGCCGAGCTCGCGCTCTGGATCGTCGCCGGCATCGACATCGCAAGCGCCAAGGGCGCCTGGTATCGCGAGGCGGAGCGCGGCATGGCCTCGGCTCTCGACGCCGCGCGCGCCGCGAATGCCTATGTGCTGTCGGATCGCGGCAGCTGGATTTCGTTCAAGGACCGCGGCGATCTCGACATCGTCGTCGAAGGCGACCGGCGGCTGCTCAATCAGTATGGCGTGATGCTGGTGAATCCCGAGAAGTTTCCGAACGTGAAGAAGGATCTCGCGCAGACCTTCATCGATTGGCTGACCTCGCCGGAGGGACAGGCGGCGATCGCCGGCTACAAGGTCGACGGGCAGCAACTGTTCTTTCCGAACTCGGACAGGTCCGGCGGCTGACGGCCCGCAGTCCCGGCGGTTGCCAAAGCGGGCGATGCATGGTCCACCATGGCGCATGACCCAGCGCCTGCCATCCTCGCTCACGCCGCTCGAGATCGCGCTCACCGCGTTGCTGAACGGGCTCGAACCGCTTGCACCGGTGGAGTTGCCGCTGTCCGACGCGGCCGGCTGCATCGCGGCGGGCACTGCGCTATTTACGGCCCATCCGCCGCACGACGTTGCCGCCGCGGACGGCTGGGCTCTTCGCGCCAATGATCTCGTCGGCGCGTCCTCTTATTCGCCGCTGCCCTTGACGAAAGAGCCGCAATGGGTCGAGGCCGGCGAAGCGATGCCGGCAGGATGCGACTGTGTGCTCGATGCCGACGCGGTGGAGGTATCGGGCCCGCTCGTGCAGGTGCTGGCGGAGGGCGCGCCGGGGCAGGGCGTCAGGCGCGCCGGCGGCGACATCGGAGAGCATACGGCCGTTGTGGTCGCGGGGCGCCCGGTTACCCCCGCCACTCTGTTGCTCGCGCGCGTTGCAGGTGTCGGGAAGCTGAGCTTGCGCCGACCGCGGCTGCGTCTCGTCAACGTGCCCGGTGCGACGGCGACGACGCATTTGATTGCCGAGATCGCGCGTGCCGCGGGACTGCATGTTGAGATGCATGAAGCCGGCGCGCGTGCTGCTGCATCGATCGCGGAAGCCGTCACCGATGACGCCTGCGATCTCGTCGTGACGATCGGCGGCAGCGGTGTCGGCCGCCACGACGCAGCCGTCACGGCACTGGCCGAGCGCGGCGAGGTGCTTGCTCATGGTCTCGCGCTTCAGCCCGGGCGCACCGCCGCGGTTGCGCGCCTCGGCAATGTTCCCGCCGTTGCCTTGCCCGGCTCGCCCGATGCAGCGCTCGCGGCCTGGCTCGCGGTCGTGCTGCCGCTCGTCGATCGCCTGTCGGCGCGACAGCGGCGACGCCAGATCGCCTTGCCGCTATCACGCAAGATTGCCTCCAGCGTCGGCATCGCCGAGATCGCGCTGCTGGCTGAGGAACACAAGACGTGGAGGCCGCTTGCCGTGGGCGAATGGCCGTTTCAGGCGATGGCCGGCGCGGATGCCTGGTTGCTCATATCAGGCAATCACGAGGGATTTGCGGCAGGTGAGCCCGTCGATGCCTATCTGATGCGGGAGTGATATGGGTTCCGGCATGACGATGATCCCAAAGCCACCAGACCGCAGCGCGCTCGAACAGGAGCAGTTCCTCAAGATCCTCTCGCGCGAGGAGGCGCTGGCGCGCTTCGAGGCGGCGCTGTTCCCGCGCGCGCTGCCGTGCGAAACGCGCAAGCTTGGTGCTGCGCTTGGCGCGGCGCTCGCCGAAGACGTCACGGCGCCGATCGATGTTCCCCCGTTCGACCGCTCCAACGTCGACGGCTTTGCCGTGCGCTCGGGGGATCTCGTTGCGGCCGGCGAAGGCAAGCCGGTGCGTCTTGGGCTGAACGGCGAAACCATCCACTGCGGCACACCGCCGGCGCTGCAAGTGGCGGCTGGAACCGCAACGGCGATTGCCACCGGCGGCCCGCTGCCGCGTGGCGCCGATGCCGTCGTCATGGTCGAGCACACCCAGCCGGCGGGGTCGGATGCCATCGAGGTTCGTCGTGCCACGTCTCCCGGCCAATTCGTCTCCTATGCAGGATCCGATATCGCGCGCGGCGAGGCGCTGCTGCGTGCCGGCACCGTCATCGGCTCGCGCGAGATCGGCATGCTGGCCGCGTGCGGCATCGCCGAGGTGAAGGTCGCGCGCAAGCCACATGTGGCCGTGATCTCGACCGGCGATGAATTGGTGCAGCCGGGCCAGAGGCTCGCGCCTGCCGGGATCTACGACACCAACGGCGCCATCGTCGCGGCCGCGATCGACGAGAACGGCGGCGAGGCGATCTTCCTGGGCGCGATTCCCGACGATGAAGCCAAGCTCGAAGCTGCCATGCGTGCCGCGCTCGCCGATGCCGACATGCTGGTGCTGTCAGGCGGCACGTCCAAAGGCGCGGGCGACCTGTCCCATCGCATCATCGGGCGGCTCGGCGCGCCCGGCATCATCGCGCATGGCGTTGCGCTCAAGCCCGGCAAGCCGTTGTGTCTTGCGGTATGCGACGGCAGACCGGTGGTGATCCTGCCGGGCTTTCCGACCTCGGCGATGTTCACCTTCCATGACATGATCGTGCCGGTGCTGCGCAAGCTGGCCGGCCTGCCGCCGCGCGCCGATGCCAGGGTCAACGCGTCCGTGCCGGTGCGCATTGCGTCAGAGCTCGGTCGCACCGAATTCGTCATGGTCTCGCTGGTCGAGGGCAGGGATGGCCTGATCGCCTATCCCTCCGGCAAGGGGTCTGGCGCGATCACGTCCTTCGCGCAGGCCGATGGTTTCCTGCGCATCGATGCGCTCGCCGACCAGATGCCGGCCGGGACGGAAGCCGAGGTGACGCTGTTCACGCCGCATGTGCGGGTGCCCGACCTCGTCATCGTCGGCAGCCATTGCACCGGCCTGGATCTCGTCACCGCGCAGCTTGCGCATGCGGGCCTCGCCGTGCGCTCGATCGCGGTCGGCAGCCTCGGCGGGCTTGCCGCGGCGAAGCGCGGCGAATGCGATCTCGCGCCGATCCATCTGTTCGACGACAAGAGCGAGACCTACAATTCGCCGTATCTCGTCGAGGGGCTCGAACTCGTGCCCGGTTGGCGGCGGATGCAGGGCATCGTCTTCCGCAAAGGCGACAGGCGTTTCGAGGGCCTCGATGCGAAGCAGGCCGTCGCTGCCGCGCTCGCTGATCCCGCCTGCATCATGGTCAACCGCAATCAGGGTGCCGGCACGCGCATCCTGATCGACCGGCTGCTCGGCGGGGCGCGGCCGGAAGGCTATTGGAACCAGCCGCGGTCGCACAACGCAGTCGCCGCGGCCGTCGCGCAGCACCGCGCCGACTGGGGCATGACCATTGCGCCGGTCGCCCACGCGGTCGGCCTCGGTTTCATTCCGTTCGCGGAAGAGCATTATGACTTCGCGCTGGTGACGGCGCGCAAACAACGTCCGGCCGTGCAGGCTTTTCTCGATGCCCTTGGTTCGGACGAGGCGCGCACAGCGCTGGAGCGGGCTGGATTTCGACCTGCTTAGAATGTCCTCGCGCCGTTCGAGCGCGCGCACCGGGCTTTTCGCTACGATACCGGGTCAGTGCCGCTGGCGGCTTGATCGACCTGCTCGCGCCTGCGCTCCCGCTCTTCGGCTTCCGCCAGCGCGCGCTGTGCGGCGGGTGGCAACGGCTTTGGATCCTGCGGGACCTCGACGGTGTCAGGCTTGCTCAGCTGCTTCGTGCGGTCGATCACGTCCGAAACATCGAACGCGACGTCGACGACATCGAAAATGATGTCCAAGAGAGAGTCGGCCATGGCTCATCCGGGGCAGCGTCCCAATATTGGTCGTTGCCTTCCTTGGTCCGGTTCACCGGCCAGGAGAGCCCCTCAGGCCGCGTCGTCCAGCGCGGCCAGCCGCTCGGCTTCGGCGATGTCCTCGACCGTGTTGGCGTTGAAGAACGGATCGAGCGGCTCGGCCGGCCACGTCACGGTCGCGAGTGGATAGCGTGCGGTCCAGCGGTCGATCTTGCGGAGGTCTTCGACGACCAGCGCGTGACGCAGCTCGCCGCGCAAGGCGACCCGCCACAGGCCGATCACGGGATGTGACTGCTCGCCGGATGCGGCGACTGCGAGCTGCGCGTTCTCGCGGCTCCGGGCGTCATGCAGCCGGGCCACCAGATCGCGCGGCAGGAACGGGCAATCGCCGGCGGCGCTGAGCACCCAGTCGACGTCTGGTCGGTTCGCCGCGGTCCAGTCGAGCGCGGCCAAAATGCCGGCGAGCGGGCCGGGAAAGCCGGGCACGTCGTCGGGGACGACCTGCAGGCCGAAGGAAGCGAAGCGCGCGGGCTCTCCGTTGGCATTCAGGATCAGTCCGGTGCATTGAGGTTTCAGGCGCGCGATCACGCGCTCCAAAATGGTGCGGCCGCCGATGGTGCGCATCGGCTTGTCGCCGCCACCCATGCGCCGCGCGAGGCCGCCGGCGAGCAGCACGCCAAGAGTTGGCGGAATAGTCGTGGCTGGAAATTCAGTCGTCACCACCTTCACCCTTGCGCTTGTGCTTGGCCGATTCCTCCTCGACGTAAGCGAGGTCCTGGTCGTAGACGATGCGCTCTTCGCCCGCGAGGACGATGAAGCGCTTGCCGCGGGTGCGGCCGACCAGCGTCAGTCCGACCTGACGCGCGAGATCGACGCCCCAGGCGGTGAAGCCGGAGCGCGACACCAGGATCGGAATGCCCATGCGAACCGTCTTGATCACCATCTCCGAGGTGAGGCGCCCCGTGGTGTAGAGGATCTTGTCGGAAGCATCGACGCGGTGGCGGTACATCCAGCCCGCGATCTTGTCGACGGCGTTGTGACGCCCGACGTCCTCGGTGTAGCAGAGCGGGGTGCCCTCCTTGCACAGCACGCAGCCGTGGATCGCGCCGGCCTCGAGATAGAGCGAGGGCATGGTGTTGATGGTCTGCGTCATCTGGTACAGCCAGGATGTGCGCAGCTCCGCCTTGGGCAGCGCGACGCTTTCGACGGCCTCCAGCAGGTCGCCGAAAGCCGTGCCCTGCGCGCAGCCCGAAGTCTGCGTGCGCTTCTTCAGCTTGGCTTCGAAATTGGTGTGATGCTCGGTGCGCACCACGACCACCTGGAGATCGTCGTCGTATTCGACCTCGGTGACGGCGTCATTATATTTCAGCATGTTCTGATTCAGCAGATAGCCGAGCGCCAGATATTCGGGGTAGTCGCCGATCGTCATCATGGTGACGATCTCCTGGGAATTCAAATAGAGCGTCAGCGGCCGCTCCATCGGCACCTTGATCTCGACCCTGGCGCCAGTCTGGTCGGTCCCGGTCACGCTCTGGGTCAGGCGCGGGTCGTCCGGGTCAGGGATGATCAGGGGCACCGGGGCTTTGTCCATTTGCATCATGGCGGCGAGGTTAGCATGACATTCGGGCCAAGCCGATATAAGCATGGCGGCGAAAGAGCGAAATGCTGCCTCGGCGTCATTGCGAGCGCAGCGAAGCAATCCAGAAATACATCCGCGGAGATAGTCTGGATTGCTTCGCCGCACTCGCAATGACGGGGTGGAGCCGGAGGTTCCATCAGCGGTCGTTGGTTGCGAAAAGAGAGCTGGAATGAAAGTCATCGGCCTTGCAGGCTGGAGCGGTGCGGGCAAGACCACGCTGTTGGCGCGGCTGATCCCGCATTTCAACGCGCAAGGCCTGCGCGTCTCGGTGATCAAGCATGCGCACCACCAGTTCGACGTCGACGTGCCCGGCAAGGATTCCTGGCGCCATCGCGAGGCCGGCGCCGCCGAGGTGCTGGTGGCGTCGTCGAACCGCTGGGCCCTGATGCACGAATTGCGCGGGGCGGCGGAGCCGCGGCTGCCGGAATTATTGGGCAAGCTGTCCGCGGTCGATCTCGTCGTGGTCGAGGGTTTCAAGCGCGAGCCGCATCGCAAGATCGAGGTGCACCGCGCGGCGAACGGCAAACCGCTGCTGTTTCCCGACGATCCCGGCATTGCCGGCATCGCGGCCGACACCGCCATTGACACCCGGCTGCCGACTGTCCATCTCGACGACATCGAGGCGGCCGCGGCGTTGCTGCTGCGCGCGGCGATGCCGGTCGAGGAAGCGGTTGCGAAGAGCGCCGCGATACGCTGACGAGGCACCATGGCGCAACTCTCGGACGATTGCTTTGCCTTCGGCGGCCCGATGATGTCGGTCGACGAGGCCGTTGGTCTCATCACGACGCGCGTCAACGCGATCGCCGATCTGGAGACGGTGTCTCTCCTCGATGCAGACGGTCGCGTGCTGGCGCGCGATGTCGCGGCGCCGCTGCCGCTGCCGCCCTTCACCAACTCGGCCGTCGACGGCTATGCCGTGCGCAATGCCGATGTTCCCGATCGCGCCGAGCAGGCGCTCCCGCTTGACGGTCGCATCCCGGCCGGTGGGCTCGCGCAGGCACCGATTAAGCCCGGCCACACCGCGCGCATCTTCACGGGCGCGCCGATGCCGCCGGAAGCCGAAACCGTCTTCATGCAGGAGGACGTCCGCATCGACGATTCCGGTCGGATCGTGCTGCCGCCGGGGCTGAAGCCGGGCGCAAATGTGCGCCCCGCCGGCGAGGACATCCCTCAGGGACAGATCGCGCTGCACGCCGGCCAGCGCCTGCGGCCGCAGCATGTTGCTCTTGCCGCCGCGTTCGGCCTCACAAGACTAGATGTCGTCCGGCGCATCCGTGTCGCCGTGTTCTCGACCGGTGACGAGCTGGCGTCCCCCGGCGAGACGCGCGCCGCCGCGCAGCTGTTCGATTCCAACCGCTTCATGCTGATGGCGATGCTGCGCCGTCTCGGCTGCGAGGTCAGCGATCTTGGCATTCTCCGCGACGAGCGCACCTCGCTCGCGAACGGCCTGAAGCAGGTTGCAGGGCGCCACGATCTGATCCTCACCACCGGCGGCGTCTCGACCGGCGAGGAGGACCACGTCAAGGCTGCGGTCGAGAGCATCGGCTCGCTGGTGCTGTGGCGGATGGCGATCAAGCCCGGCCGGCCGGTGGCGATGGGTATCATCGACGGCACGCCGCTGATCGGACTGCCCGGCAATCCCGTCGCGAGCTTCGTGACCTTCGTCCACGTGGTGCGGCCGACGGTGCTGGCGCTGGCGGGCGGCCTGCCGGAGCCGTTGACGCCGATCCCGTTGCGCGCGGCGTTTACCTACAAGAAGAAGGCAGGTCGGCGCGAATACGTGCGTGTATCCCTGCGGCGTGCGCAGGACGGCCGGCTCGAGGCCATCAAGTTTCCACGCGAAGGGGCGGGGCTGTTGTCCTCGCTGGTCGAGACCGACGGCCTGGTCGTGCTCGGTGAGAGCGTCACGGGCGTCGAGCCGGGGCACAGCGTAGGTTTCTTGTCCTATGCCGATCTGCTCTGAGCGGCTGCGTTGACGTCGTTCCCTCACCTCGCCATGTTGCGCCCATGACCAGAACGATGCTCGATCTCACCGGACTGAAATGCCCGCTGCCTGCGCTGAAGACGCGCAAGGCGCTCAAGCCGTTGCAACCGGGCGATCAGCTCGAGGTTCACTGCACCGATCCCTTGTCGGTGATTGACATTCCGAACCTGATTCGCGAGACCGGCGACACGGTGGAGATCACCGAGCGCAACGACGCGCGCATCGTGTTTTTGATAGAAAAAGCAAATGGCTCGATAGGTGACACCAATGGTGCACCGCATTCGTGAGCGTTACCTCACTGATACCGACCTTTTGACTATCGACATCGATCATGGCTTCTGCCCAAATTGACTTTCTCCGTGCAGGCGCGGAGGTTGAGTCTTGTCTGCGATACGCGGATCAACGGGCCGCTCACGAAGCCTGCACGTCGTATCGGGCATAGCGCCCCGCGCGAGGGGTTTAACACTAAGGATGCGCGTGACGATCCTGGCGCGCGTCGGATGATGGTGCGGAGCAGCAGGGGCAATTGTCTGCACCGCAATGAGCTGAGGAACAGGATAGTAGCGGCAGGCTGCTCAGAAGGGTGGCTGAGGGGAGGAATGCATGACTGCAATCGAAGGCGCTGGGACACTTTCAGGTGCTGGCGCGGGTTTTCTTGATCGCGAGCGGACCATCGCGACCGCCGGCTTTAATCGCTGGCTGGTGCCGCCGGCGGCGCTGTGCATCCATCTGTGCATCGGCATGGCCTACGGCTTCTCGGTGTTCTGGCTGCCGCTGTCGCGCGCGATCGGTTTGACTGCGCCGAAGGCCTGTCCCGACATGTCGCTGTGGCAGGAGCTGTTCACGACCAGCTGCGACTGGAAGGTCGCCAGCATGGGATGGATGTACACCCTGTTCTTCGTGCTGCTCGGTATCGCGGCTGCGGTCTGGGGCGGCTGGCTGGAGCGCGTCGGGCCGCGCAAGGCGGGCTTCGTCTCGGCGCTCTGCTGGTGCGGCGGTCTCTTCCTCGGTGCGATCGGCGTCTACACCCATCAGCTTTGGCTGTTGTGGCTGGGTTCGGGCGTGATCGGCGGTATCGGTCTCGGCCTCGGCTACATCTCCCCGGTGTCGACGCTCGTCAAATGGTTCCCCGATCGTCGCGGCATGGCGACCGGCATGGCGATCATGGGCTTCGGCGGTGGCGCCATGATCGGCGCGCCGCTGGCGAACCTGCTGATGAACTATTTCAAGAGCCCGACCTCGGTCGGCGTCTGGGAAACCTTCGTCGCGATGGGCGTCATCTACTTCGTGTTCATGATGATCGGCGCGTTCCGCTATCGCCTGCCGCCGCCCGGCTGGCAGCCCGAGGGCTGGACCCCGCCGGTCAAGGCCAACGCGATGATTTCGAAGAACAACGTCCATCTCAACGACGCGCACAAGACGCCGCAGTTCTGGCTGATCTGGTGGGTGCTCTGCCTGAACGTGTCGGCGGGTATCGGCGTGATCGGCATGGCCTCGCCGATGCTGCAGGAGATCTTCGCGGGCAAGCTGATCGGCCTGCCTGATGTCGGCTTCAACGCACTCGATGCCGGACAGAAGGCGCAGATCGCCGCGATCGCCGCGGGCTTCGCTGGATTGCTGTCGCTGTTCAACATCGGCGGCCGCTTCTTCTGGGCGTCGCTGTCGGACAAGATCGGACGGAAGAACACCTACTACACGTTCTTCATCCTCGGCATCGCGCTCTACGCGCTGGCGCCGACCTTCGCGGCGATGGGCTCGAAGCTGCTGTTCGTGCTCGGCTTCGGCATCATCCTGTCGATGTATGGCGGCGGCTTCGCCACCGTGCCGGCCTATCTCGCCGACATGTTCGGTACCCAGTTCGTCGGCGCCATCCACGGGCGGCTGCTGACGGCGTGGTCGACGGCGGGCATCATCGGCCCCGTCGTGGTGAACTACATCCGCGAGTTCCAGCTCGCGGCCGGCGTGCCGCGCGACCAGCTCTACAACACCACCATGTACATCCTCTGCGCGATGCTGATCGCGGGCCTGATCTGCAACTACCTGATCAAGCCGGTCGATTCGAAGTGGCACATGAAGGAGGCCGATGTCGCCAAGCTGCAGGCGGCGAGCGCCAGCGCTGCAGCCGCGGGGCCGCACGGCTCTTACGGTATCGGCTTTGGCGGCCTCGACGCAAAGGCGGCGATGTTCTGGGCCTTCGTCGGCATTCCCCTGGCTTGGGGAGTCTGGAAGACGCTGGAGAGCGCGGTCAAGATTTTCTGATCGCAGTCGACACGGTCGCGGGATGCCGATGGTCGGCGTCCCGCGACATTCGTCTTTCAAGAATCATCGAGAATGGGACCTAGGGGGATTTTCATGTTTCGCACTCGTATCTGCCTCGCCGCCATGCTGCTGGCCGCGGGCCTCCACACCGCATCTGCACAGACCGCGCCCGCTGCACCCGCTGCTACGACCGAGGCCAAGCCGGGAAAGATCAAGCTGTCCATGCAAAAGCTGAAGGACATGAAGGCCAAGTGGGCGGCCAACAAGCCGAAGCTGAAGGCCTGCCGCGCCGAGGTGAAGTCCAAAGGCCTCGCTGGCGACGACCGCTGGTTCTACATCGAAGAGTGCATGAACAAGAGCTGAGAAGGCGCACTATCCAGTTCGACGGGGGCATGGGGCTCGTTGGCCGCGTGCCCCTTAAACGCTTATTGGAACGCCAGAATTTTCTTGGCATCTGGTATGCCAACGGCTAAGGTTGGACTTGTTCTAAAGAAGGGCTACGAGATTCATCGATGAGCCATGACGTGCATCAGGTCCGCTCGTTCGAACACCCGGGCGAGGGACGCAAGCGAGCCAAGGCCACGCCCAAGGGGCGCCAGGTCGACCCCACCGCCGCGCACGAGATCGAACAACTGCTCGGCGACAGGCCGCGGCGGCGCGATCTCCTGATCGAATATCTGCACCTGATCCAGGACAAATATCACCAGATCTCGGCCGCGCATCTCGCCGCGCTCGCCGACGAGATGAAACTCGCCTTCGCCGAAGTGTTCGAGACCGCGACGTTCTACGCGCATTTCGACGTGGTGAAGGAGGGCGAGCCCGACATCGCGCCGCTGACGATCCGCGTCTGCGACTCCCTGACCTGTGCGATGCTCGGCGGCGAGAAGCTGCTCGAGGATCTGCAAAGTGCTGGCGGTCCCGGCATCCGTGTCGTCCGGGCACCCTGCGTCGGCCGCTGCGACACTGCGCCTGCCGCGGAAGTCGGACACAATTTCGTCGATCACGCGACCGTCGCCAATGTGATGGCGGCCGCGAAGGCCGGTGATACCCACGCCCATCTGCCCAACTATATCGGCTACGACGCCTATGTCGCCGATGGGGGCTACAAGTTGCTGGGTCGCCTGCGCTCGGGAGAACTGTCGACCGACGATCTCCTGAAGGCGCTCGACAACGCTTCGCTGCGCGGTCTCGGCGGCGCCGGCTTCCCCACGGGGCGCAAATGGCGCGCCGTGCTCGGCGAGCCCGGTCCGCGGCTGATGGCGATCAACGGCGACGAGGGCGAGCCCGGCACGTTCAAGGACCGGGTCTATCTCGAAAGCGATCCGCACCGCTTCATCGAAGGCATGCTGATCGGCGCCCATGTGGTGCAGGCCTCCGACGTCTACATCTATCTGCGCGACGAATATCCAGCCTCGCGCGAGATCCTGGAGCGCGAGATCGCGAAGCTCCCGCCGGGCGGTCCGACGCTGCATATGCGCCGCGGCGCCGGCGCCTATATCTGCGGCGAGGAATCCTCGCTGCTGGAAAGCATCGAGGGCAAGCGCGGCTTGCCCCGGCACAAGCCGCCTTACCCGTTCCAGGTCGGCCTGTTCGGCTTGCCGACGCTGATCAACAACATCGAGACGCTGTGGTGGGTGCGCGACATCGTCGAGAAGGGCGCCGAGTGGTGGAAGGGCCATGGCCGTCATGAACGGCATGGCCTGCGCAGCTTCTCGGTCTCGGGCCGCGTGAAAAATCCCGGCATGAAGCTGGCGCCAGCCGGAATCACCATTCGCGAGCTGATCGACGAATATTGCGGCGGCATGGCCGACGGCCATCAGTTCTATGCTTACCTGCCGGGCGGCGCCTCCGGCGGCATCCTGCCGGCGTCGATGGACGACATTCCGCTCGATTTCGGCACGCTGGAGAAATACGGCTGCTTCATCGGATCGGCCGCGATCGTGGTCCTGTCGCAGAACGATAGCGTGCGCGCGGCGGCGCTGAACCTGATGAAATTTTTCGAGGACGAGAGTTGCGGCCAGTGCACGCCGTGCCGCGTCGGAACCCAGAAAGCGGCGCAGCTGATGCAGAAGCCGGTCTGGAACCGCGCTCTCCTGGAGGAATTGAGCCAGGCGATGCGCGATGCCTCGATCTGCGGGCTCGGACAGGCGGCATCGAATCCGCTGGCCACCGTGATCAAATATTTCACTGACGAGTTCAAGGAAGCGGCCGAATGACCAAGATTACGTTCGAGCTCGACGGCAAGCAGGTCGAAGCCAAACCCGGCGAGACCATCTGGCAAGTCGCCAAGCGGCAGGGGCGGGACATTCCGCATCTCTGTTATTCGCCGGCGCCCGACTATCGGCCCGACGGCAATTGCCGTGCCTGCATGGTCGAGATCGAGGGCGAACGCGTGCTCGCAGCATCCTGCAAGCGCACGCCGTCGGTCGGCATGAAGGTCAAGACCGAGAGCGCGCGCGCGACGGCGGCGCAGAAGATGGTGATGGAGCTGCTGGTCGCCGACCAGCCGGCGCGCGAGACCTCGCACGATCCGGATTCGAAGTTCTGGCACTGGGCCGAGGCGACCGGCGTCACCGAGAGCCGCTTCCCCGCCGCCGAGCGCTGGGCGACCGACGCCAGCCATCCGGCGATGCGCGTCAACCTCGATGCCTGCATCCAGTGTGGCCTGTGCGTGCGCGCCTGCCGCGAGGTCCAGGTCAACGACGTCATCGGCATGGCTTATCGTAATCATGGCTCGAAGATCGTGTTCGATTTCGACGATCCCATGGGCGAGTCCACGTGCGTCGCCTGCGGCGAATGCGTCCAGGCCTGCCCGACCGGCGCCCTGATGCCGGCCGTGATGCTCGACGACAAGCAGACCCGCGTGACTTACGCGGACAAGAAGGTGGACTCGCTCTGCCCGTTCTGCGGCGTCGGCTGCCAGGTGACCTACGAGGTCAAGGACGAGAAGGTGATCTATGCGGAGGGCCGCGACGGCCCCGCCAATCACAACCGTCTTTGCGTCAAGGGCCGCTTCGGCTTCGACTACATCCACCATCCGCATCGCCTGACGAAGCCGCTGGTGCGGCTGCCGAATGCGAAGAAGGATGCCAACGACCAGGTCGATCCGGCCAATCCCTTCACCCATTTCCGCGAAGCGAGCTGGGAAGAAGCGCTCGACATCGCCGCCAAGGGCCTCGTCAAGATCCGCGACGAGAAGGGCGTGAAGGCGCTGGCCGGCTTCGGTTCGGCCAAGGGCTCGAACGAAGAGGCCTATCTGTTCCAGAAGCTGGTGCGCACCGGCTTCGGCTCGAACAATGTCGATCATTGCACCCGTCTGTGCCACGCCTCTTCGGTGGCGGCGCTGTTCGAGGGCCTGAGCTCCGGCGCGGTGTCGGCACCGTTCGCAGCTGCCATGGATGCCGAAGTGATCATCGTGATAGGCGCCAATCCGACCGTGAACCACCCGGTGGCCGCGACCTTCATCAAGAACGCCGTCAAGCAGAACGGCGCAAAGCTGTTCGTGATGGATCCGCGCCGGCAGACGCTGTCGCGTCACGCGACCAAGCATCTGCAGTTCAAGCCCGGCTCCGACGTCGCCATGCTGAACGCGATGATCAACACGATCATCACCGAAGGCCTGACCGACGACCAGTACATCGCCGGCTACACTGAGGGCTTCGAGGACCTCAAGGAGAAGATCAAGGAGTTCACGCCGGAGAAGATGGAGGCGATCTGCGGCATCCCGGCGCAGACGCTGCGCGAGGTGGCGCGGACCTATGCGCGCGCGAAGTCGTCGATCATCTTCTGGGGCATGGGCATCAGCCAGCATGTCCACGGCACCGACAATGCGCGCTGCCTGATCGCGCTGGCGCTGATCACCGGCCAGGTCGGCCGTCCCGGCACCGGCCTGCATCCGCTGCGCGGCCAGAACAACGTGCAAGGAGCGTCCGACGCCGGCCTGATCCCGATGTTCCTGCCGGATTATCAGCCGGTCGGCCGCGACGATCTGCGCGGCAGCTTCGAAAAACTCTGGCAGCAGGATCTCGATCCCGTCCGCGGCCTGACCGTGGTCGAGATCATGAACGCGATCCACGCCGGCGAGATCAAGGGCATGTATATCGAGGGCGAAAACCCCGCGATGTCCGACCCGGATCTGCAGCACGCGCGACACGCGCTCGCCATGCTCGATCATCTCGTGGTGCAGGACCTCTTCGTCACCGAGACCGCGTTCCACGCCGACGTGATCCTGCCGGCTTCGGCGTTCGCGGAGAAGGAGGGCTCCTTCACCAACACCGATCGCCGCGTGCAGCTCGCGCGCCAGGTGATCAAGCCGCCGGGCGATGCGCGGCAGGATCTCTGGATCATCCAGGAGATCGGCAAGCGCATGGGCCTGCCGTGGAATTATGCCGGCCCCGGCGACGTCTTCACCGAGATGGCGCAGCTGATGCCGTCGCTGAAGAACATCACCTGGGAGCGGCTGGTGCGCGAAGGCGCGGTCACCTATCCGGTCGATGCTCCGGACAAGCCCGGCAACGAGATCATCTTTACCACGGGCTTCCCGACCGCGAGCGGCCGCGGCAAGATCGTGCCGGCCAAGGTGATCCCGCCGGACGAGATTCCGGATGACGAATATCCCATGGTGCTGTCGACCGGCCGCGTGCTGGAGCACTGGCACACCGGCTCGATGACGCGCCGCGCCCAGGTGCTCGACCAGATCGAGCCGGAGGCGGTGGCCTTCATGTCGCCGAAGGACATGCGCAAGAAGAAGCTCGCGCCCGGCGATTTCATTCGCCTGGAGACCCGCCGCGGCGCGGTCGAGGTCAAGGTGCGCTCCGACCGCGACGTGCCGGAGAACATGGTGTTCATGCCGTTCTGCTACGCGGAGGCGGCGGCGAACCTGCTGACCAATCCGGCGCTCGATCCGTTCGGCAAGATCCCGGAGTTCAAGTTCTGCGCGGCGAGAGCCGAGCGGGCGGAGATGCGGGACGCGGCGGAGTAGGGGAAGGCGTAAGTTGGCGGCTCGGTGCCGCCAACCAACTGGTGTCGTCCCGGCGAACGCCGGGACCCATACCGCATGATCTCGCGGTTGTGGACGGTCCCGAACAACTGGTCTTCGCCAAACTACTTCCTGTGGTTATGGGTCCCCGCGTGCGCGGGGACGACGCCGAGGGCGCGGTGGGCAAATGTGCCCACGTCGTCATTGCGATCGCAGCGAAGCAATCCGGAATCCTCCGCGGAGACAGTCTGGATTGCTTCGCCGCTTCGCTCCCCGCGATGACGGTGGTAGATATCACCCATGTCCAAAGTCACTCCAGCCACCCGCGCGCTCACCGCCGCCGGTGTCGCCTTCACCGTCCACGCCTACGACTACGATCCTGACGCCGAGAGCATCGGCCTCCAGGCCGCCGCCGCGCTCGGTGAAGACCCGGGGCGCGTCCTCAAGACGCTGATGGCGCTGGTGGACGGCAAGCCGGTCTGCGTGATTGTCCCTTCCGACCAGGAAGTCTCGATGAAGAAGCTTGCGGCGGCCGCGGGCGGCAAGTCGGCGCAGATGATGAAGCCGGCCGAGGCCGAGCGTGTCACCGGCTACAAGGTCGGCGGCATCAGCCCGTTCGGGCAGCGCAAGCAGGTACTGACCGTGATGGAGCAGAGCGCGCTCGCGCATGATCTCGTCTATCTCAATGGTGGCCAGCGCGGCCTGCAGGTGCGGCTCAAGCCTGCCGACGTAAGGGACGTCGTCAAAGCGGTCGTCGCGGACGTGCTGGCGTAACGGCCATGGGGGCGGGTTGATCAGGTGGCACTGCGCTTCGCGATCCTGCCCGGAGCTGCCGGCGAGGCGGATGAAATCAATCAGATGACGGCGCCCGTGGCGCACACCCCCGATCGCACGGCCAGCAGGACCTGAAGCTCCCCCGGTCGTGCACTTGAGTTCGCTCACCAGCTCTGTATAGAAGTGCAACGGAAATAGAATACTGTTCTATCTAATAGAACGGCAGGGAGTGCGAACGATGGAGGAACGTATCCGTCAAGATGACGGCTCGCTGGTGCCCTTCACGCCGGAAACGGTCACCGCGGCTTTCAAAACGATCCCCGATTTGCTGGCCCGCGATGAGGCGTTGATCGCCCGTGGCCGCTCACTCGACGTGGATTGCCAGCTCGGGCCGAGCACGCAGCCATTTCACCTGGCCATTCGGGCCGGACGGATCGTGGATATGATTCCGGCGCCGGTACTGATGCGCTCCTGGCGCTTCTCCTATCGCGCGACGCCCGCTGCCTTCGCCGCCTATTGGCAGAAGATGCCGCCCGCGGGCTGGCACGATCTCCTGGCCCTGACCAAGCGCGGGCAGGCAACCCTCGAAGGCGATCTGCATCCCTTCATGACACATCTTCAGTATTTCAAGGATCTGCTGGCTCTGCCCCGGCGGAACGGCTTTGGAGGCCCGTCATGAGCGGCTTCATCGAGCCGATCGTCGGTCGCTACCTGCATGTCGAGATCGACGGCGAAATCAACCGGATCTATTTCGAGGAGAACGGCAGCGGCATTCCCCTGGTTTGCCTGCACACCGCCGGGTCCGACGCACGACAATGGCGCCATCTACTGGTGGACGACGAGTTCACCCAACATTTCCGCGTCATCGCTTTCGACATGCCCTGGCACGGCAAGTCCAATCCGCCGGATAGCCAATATGGCAGCGAATACCGGCTGACGACCGCGGGCTATACCGCGACCATCCGCGCGTTCTGCAACGCGCTCGGATTGGATCGGCCGGTGGTGATGGGGTGCTCGATCGGCGGCCGCATCGTGCTCAATCTCGCCATCGAACATGCGCGCGAATTCCGCGCGCTGATCGGGCTAGAGGCCGCCGATTTCCAGCAGCCCTGGTACGACACGGCATGGCTCAACAGGCCCGACGTTCATGGCGGTGAGGTCTGCGCGGCCCTGGTGTCGGGATTGATCGCGCCAAACGGGCCCGAGGTTGCACGCGATGAGACGCTGTGGGGCTACAAGCAGGGCGGCCCCGGCATCTTCAAGGGGGATCTCTATTTTTATCGGGTCGATGGCGATCTGCGCGGACGCACCGGCAACATCGACGTCGAGCAGTGCCCGCTCTACCTCCTGACCGGCGAATACGATTTTTCCTGCACGCCGGATGACACCCTGCGCACTGCTGCCGGCATTCCCGGCGCGAAGGAGACCGTCATGGAGCGGCTCGGCCATTTTCCGATGAGTGAGAACCCGGACCAGTTCCGCCGCTACATCGCGCCCGTGCTGCAAGACATCCTCGATAAGCAAACATTGTAAACGGGAGGCGTAAGTTATGAAGTTGCGTTGGATGATGGCGGCCGTTCTGGCCGCGCAAACGAGTGCGGCATTCGCAACCGACAATGTCATCAGGATCGGCGTGCTCAACGATCAGTCCGGCGTGTTCGCCGACAATGGCGGACGCGGCTCGGTCGCTGCCGCAAAGCTCGCCGCCGAGGATTTCGGCAACGAGTTGCTCGGCAAGAAAATCGAGATCATCTCGGCCGATCACCAGAACAAGCCCGACATCGCAGCAGCGACCGCGCGAAAATGGTTCGACAACGAGGGTGTGGACATGATCGCGGACGGCGCGGCATCTTCCGCCGGCTTTGCCATTCTCGAAGTCGCCAAGCAGAAGAACAGGATCTTCGTCATCTCCGGCCCCGGCTCGTCCGATTTCACGGGCAAGTCCTGTTCCCCGGTGAGCTTCCACTTCAACTACGACACCTACGCGCTGTCGAAGTTGACCAGCGATGCAATCACGCGCGCCGGCGGCAAGACCTGGTATTTCGTGACCGCCGACTATGCCTTCGGCCACGCGCTGCAGCGCGATGCCACCAAGTTCATCGAGGCGGCGGGCGGCAAGGTGATCGGCTCGGCCGCGCACCCGCTCGGCACCGCCGACTTTGCCTCCTTCCTGTTGCAGGCGCAGGGCTCGAAAGCCGACGTCGTCGGCCTCGCGACATCGGGTGCGGACGTGCAGACCGCGATCAAGCAGGCGGGCGAATTTGGCATCGTCGAGGGCGGCCAGAAGCTGGCCGGTCTGCTCGTGTTCATCACCGACGTGAATTCGCTCGGGCTGAAAGTGACGCAGGGCCTGCAGGTGACGACCTCGTTCTACTGGGACCTAAACGATCAAACCCGGGCATGGTCGAAGCGTTATGCCGGCCTGATGGACGGCAAGGTCGCCAGCATGGTGCAGGCCGGGGTCTATAGCGGGGTCCACCACTACCTCGCCGCCGTGAAAGCAGCCGGCACGACTGATGCGACGGCGGTGGCCGCCAAGATGCACGAGCTGAAGGTGAACGACATGTACAACAAGGACGTCGTCATCCGCCCCGACGGGCGCGTGCTGCACACCATGCATCTCGTGCAGGTGAAGAAGCCCGAGGAGTCCAAGTACAAGTATGACTACTATCGGGTCGTCAGCTCCAAGCCGGGCGAAGAGGTGTTTCGGCCCATGAGCGAAGGCGGTTGCCCGCTGGTGAAGTAAGTGGGGCGGCCGGGCGGAACCGCCATCCGCCCGGCCGCGGGATTTTGAGGGAGAGTACGGAATGTCCGGTTCAATCGGGTTCATCGGTCTCGGCGTCATGGGCGAGCCGATCTGTCGCAACCTGCTGCGCAAGAGCGGGCGAACGGTCCTTGCGTTTGACCTTGCCGCTGAGCCATTGGCGCGCATCGCGGCTGATGGTGCGACGGCGACGACATCGATCGCGGATGTCGTCGGCGGCAGCGAGACGATATTCCTGTGCCTGCCCAGCGCCAGGCACGTGATGTCGGTATTCGCCGGCATCTTGCCGGCCATCAAGCGCGGCCAGACCGTGATTGACCTCGGCACCTCTGACGTCGGTCAGACCCGGTCGTTCGCTGAGCAACTCGCCGCGAAGGGCGCGCTCTGGATCGATGCACCGATCGCGCGCACACGCCAGGCCGCGCAGGACGGCACCCTCAGCGTCATGGTCGGCGCGACGGCGGAGCAGTTCGCGGAGGTTGAGCCGCTGATCCGGCATTTCGCCACCGATGTCACACTCTGCGGCGGAACCGGCGCGGGCCAGGTGACGAAGATCCTCAACAACATGGTGCTGTTCGAGACCGTCAACGCGCTGGCGGAGGCCGTCGCGCTCGCCAAGCACAGCGGCGTCGAGCCGAAGCTGCTGCTGGAGACGCTGTCGAAAGGCTCGGCGGACAGCTTTGCCCTGCGCAACCACGGCATGAAGGCGATTGTCGCCAAAGAGTTTCCGCTGCGGGCCTTCTCGACTGAATATGCCATGAAGGATCTCTCCTACGCGCTGGAGCTGGGTGCGCAGGCCGGGCTGAATCTGCGCGGCGCGGCGCTGATGCGCGAGATCTTCCAGGAGACGATCGACAAGGGCATGGGCGATGCGTATTTTCCCGTCATCGCAAAGCTGATCGATCCCTCCGGATTTCCTCAATAGGAGACGACATGCCTTCGCCCGGCGTCGCAGCCGTCGACCGCGCTCTCAGCATCTTGGCGGCGTTCGAAGATGCTCCGGAGCCGATGACGCTGGCCGAGCTCGCCCGGCGTACCAAAATGTACAAAAGCACGCTGCTGCGGCTGATGACGTCGCTGCAGGAATTCGGCTACCTCGTGCAATTCGCCGACGGTCGCTATCATCTCGGCCCGACGCCGTTCCGGCTCGGCGCGGTCTATCAGCGCAGCAACAACCTGCACGACCGGGTGATGCCGCTGTTGCGGCAGCTTGTGGCCGATGGGACCGAAAGCCCCTCGTTCCATGTGAGGCATGATGCCAGGCGCCGGCTGTGCGTCTTTCGCGTCGATTCACAGCATTCGACGCTGGACCGCGTCGAGGCCGGCATGCTGCTGCCGCTCGACCGCGGGGCGGCTGGCCGACTTATTCTCGCCTTCGACGGCGAGAAAGGCGAGGGCTATGACGAGATTCGCGAGGGCTGTGTCGCCATGTCCTTTGGCGAGCGTGATCCCGATTGCGCCGGGCTTGCCTGTCCGGTGTTCGGACCCGA
Organism: Bradyrhizobium sp. 62B; assembly: GCF_030272265.2. Taxonomy (NCBI): domain Bacteria; kingdom Pseudomonadati; phylum Pseudomonadota; class Alphaproteobacteria; order Hyphomicrobiales; family Nitrobacteraceae; genus Bradyrhizobium; species Bradyrhizobium sp. 62B. The sequence goes on from NZ_CP092841.2 coordinate 1,566,312, forward strand.
TGCCAGATGTGCCGGCGCCTTGTCGCTCTCCGGTCCGAAGCCGCGCTTCACGCGGGACAACATCAAGACGATGACGTCGCTATTGTTGAAGGCCGCCATCCGTCTGACGCGCGCTCTGGGCGGGCCGACCGAAGCTCTCGACGCCGCGCTGGCTGCGGCCGACGATGCGCGTCCAGCGCGCCGGGCACGACGATAGCCTACTGCTTCTGCAACAGTTTCAGCCGGCAGCGCAGCGCCTCGCCGATATGGGCGCGTGCAAGCTGCTCGGCCTTGTCGCCGTCGCGTGCTGCGATGGCCTCGATGATGGCCTGATGCTCGCCATGGCTGGTCGAAGGGCGACCCGATACGGTGAAGGTGGTCGGACCGAGCAGGGCGATCCAGTCCTGCAATTCGCGCGAGGCGTTGTCGAGATAGCGGTTGCGCGCGGCGCGGCAGATCGCCTCGTGGAAGGCGCGGTTCAGCCTTGCCATGTCTCCTGCCATCTCCGCGGCGTTGGTCTCGGAGGCCTCGACGAAGGCCTGCTCGATGTCATTGAGCGCGTCGATCTCCGGCGTTGAGGCATGTTCGGCGGCGAGGCGCGCGGCGGCGCCTTCCATGATCTCGCGCATGGCGTAGAGCTCGAGCACCTCCGAGATGTCGAGATTGCGGACGATCACGCCGCGGCCGCCGGCGGGCTCGACAAAACCGCGTGCGGCGAGCCGGCCCAACGCTTCGCGAACCGGCGTGCGGCTGACCTTCAGCCGCTGGGCGACCTCTTCCTCGCGCAATCGGTCGCCGGCGCGGTAGCTGCCGGCCTGGAGCGCCTCGCAGAGCGAGCGGAACACGGCTTCGCCGAGCGCGACGCCCCCACCACGCGTGATCGATCCGCCTGCCTTTGCCGGGCGTCTGGCCATTTGTCCTCGGAACGTAAAGCGCATCCTGCCCATGCGAAGATGGCGCTTGTCCCGCCAATGTATATCTTTGTATACAAAAGTACGCAATGGCGGCCTGGTTGACCGCGGCCGCCGGCGCGCAGAATGTCTCCAACTTCGTCGCATCGGGCGGACGGCATGAGCAGCAAATACGATGTGCTGGTGATCGGCGGCGGCAACGCGGCGCTGTGCGCGGCGATCGCGGCGCGGCGCGGCGGCGCGTCCGTGCTGGTGCTCGAAGGCGCGCCAAAGTTCTACCGTGGCGGCAACACGCGCCATACCCGCAACATGCGCTGCGCCCACGACGCGGCGACCGAAATCCTCACCGGCCCTTACACCGAAGAGGAGTTTTGGGAGGATCTGCTGCGCGTCACCGGCGGGCAGACCGACGAGGTGCTCGCCCGCCACATGATCCGGGAGTCCAAGGACATTTTGAACTGGATCGTCGAGCAGGGCGTGCGCTGGCAGCCTTCGCTCGGCGGCACGCTGAGCCTCGGCCGCACCAACTCCTTCTTCCTTGGCGGTGGCCGCGCGATGCTGAACGCGCTGTACCTGACCGCGGAGCGGCTCGGCGTCGATGTCGAATACGATGCCGAAGTCACCGATCTCGTGATCGAGGACGGCATGTTCCTGGCCGCGCGCCTCAAGCGGCCGGTCAAGGGTGCGACCGAGATCCGCGCGACCTCGTTGGTCGCTGCCGCCGGCGGGTTCGAGGCCAACATCGAATGGCTGAAGCAATATTGGGGCGAGGCCGCCGACAATTTCCTGATCCGCGGCACGCCCTATAATCGCGGCTCGATCCTGAAGATGCTGCTCGACAAGGGCGTGCAGGAGGTCGGCGATCCCACCCAGTGTCATGCGGTCGCGATCGACGCCCGCGCGCCGAAATTCGACGGCGGCATCATCACGCGGCACGACTCCGTCGTGTTCGGCATCGTCGTCAACAAGCACGCGCAGCGATTCTACGACGAAGGCGAGGACATCTGGCCGAAGCGCTACGCGATCTGGGGCCGGCTGGTCGCGGCCCAGCCCGATCAGATCGCCTACATCATCTTCGATTCCACGGTCGTCACCAGTTTCATGCCGACCTTGTTCCCGCCGATCGCCGGGCAAACAATTGCCGAGCTTGCCGGCAAGCTCGAGCTCGATCCGGCTGCGCTGGAAAAGACCATCACAGAATTCAACGCCGCGGTGCGGCCCGGCACCTTCGACCACACCATCCTGGATGATTGCGTGACCGAGGGCATCACGCCACCCAAGACCCACTGGGCGCGCAAGATCGAGACGCCGCCTTATCTCGCTTATCCGGTGCGGCCCGGCGTCACCTTCACCTATCTCGGCACGCGCGTAACCAAAGAAGCGCGGATGCTGATGGCTGACGGCAAGCCCTCCGCCAACATGTTCGCGGCCGGCGAGATCATGGCCGGCAACGTGCTCGGCAAGGGCTATGCCGCCGGCATGGGCATGACCATCGGCAGTGTGTTCGGACGGATCGCGGGGCGGGAAGCGGCACGTCATGCGAAAAACTAGAACGAAGAAAAGTCAGGGAGGAACCATGTCGCGCATTGCCATCGCTTCGCTCACGGCGCTGCTGATCGCAGGTCACGCCCACGCCGCCGAGCCGATTACCCTGCGCGACATGGGTTCGTTCCATGTCGGCGGGCGTCTCGTCGAAATCTCCGGCAAGCCCGTGAGGGAGGTCGTGTTCACGCCCGGCGGCGTGCCGGCCAAGGTCGATCCAAACGGCACCTACCAGGTCGAGCAGATGTACGTGCAATATTTCCTGCCGGCCAACGAGAAGGGCGCCTATCCGCTGCTGATGTGGCACGGCGGCGGACTGACCGGCGTCACCTACGAGACCACGCCGGACGGGCGCGAGGGTTGGTTGAACTACTTCTTGCGCAAGGGCTGGGCGGTCTACAATTCCGACGCGGTGGAGCGGGGACGCGCGGGCTGGGCGCAATACCCTGACATCTTCAAGGGCGAGCCGGTCTTCCTCACCACGGCCAATCCATTCGAGCGCTTCCGCATCGGCGAGGGTCCGGGCTCCTACGATCCCGATCCCGCCAAGCGAAAGCTGTTGCCGGGCAACCAGTTTCCGGTCGAGGGCTATGAGAACTTCGTCAAGCAGAACGTGCCGCGTTGGACCACGACGGATGATGCGACCGTTGCCGCCTATATCGCCGAGCTCGATCGCGTCGGCCCCTCGGTGATCCTGTTCCACAGCCAGGCCGGCAGCTTCGGCTTCAAGGTCGCGCAAGCGCGGCCCGACAAGGTCAAGGCGCTGATCGCGATCGAGCCGGCCGGCATCGGCGATCCTGCCAAGGCGGACGTGCTGAAGTCCATTCCGACCCTCGTCATCTACGGCGACTATATCGAGCGCGATTCGCGCTGGCCCAAGATCCGCGGCAACGGTATCGCCTTTGCCGATGCCATCAAGGCGGCCGGCGGCAGCGTCGACGTCGTCGACCTCCCGCAGGCCGGCATCAAGGGCAATTCGCACATGGTGATGATGGACAAGAACAACCTCGAGGTCGCCGCCCTGATCCAGAAATGGCTCGAGGGCAAAGGCCTGACGAAGTAGCGCGCCATGCACGGAACCAGAATTCTGGACGAAACCGACCGCCTGATGACGGTCTGCAATTCCTGCCGCTATTGCGAGGGACTTTGCGCGGTGTTTCCCGCCATGGAGATGCGCCGCGCCTTCTCCGACGGCGACCTCAATTATCTCGCCAATCTCTGCCATGGCTGCGGCGCCTGCTATGTCGACTGCCAATTCTCCCCGCCGCACGAATTCAATGTCAACGTGCCGAAGACGCTCGCGGTCGCGCGCGCCGAATCCTATGCGGCCTATGCCTGGCCGGGCGCGCTGTCCGGCGCTTTCGCCCGCAACGGGCTCGTCATCAGCATCATCGCTGCGCTCAGCATGGCGGCCTTCATCCTCGGCTTCGCTGCCCTGAATGATCGCAACGTGCTGTTCGGTGTGCACACCGGTCCCGGTGCGTTTTACAGACTGATGCCGCACAACGCGATGGCCGCATTGTTCAGCGTTGCCTTCGTCTATGCTGTTCTGGCCCTGGTCATGAGCGTGCGCGCCTTCTGGCGCGACATCGGTCCGCCCATCGGCGGCCGCGCCGACGGCGGCTCGATCTTCCAGGCGATCCGCGACGCCGGTGAGCTGCGCTATCTCCATGGTGGCGGGGTCGGCTGCTACAACGAGGACGACAAGCCGACCGACCGGCGCAAGCTCTATCACCACCTGACGTTCTACGGCTTCGTCCTGTGCTTTGCCGCGACGTCGGTGGCGACGCTTTATCACTATCTGCTCGGCCGCGAGGCGCCGTATCCGTGGTGGGACCTGCCGGTGGTGCTGGGCACGCTCGGCGGCATCGGATTGATCGTTGGCCCGATCGGTCTGTTCACGGCCAAGATGCAGCGCGATCCAGCATTGCTCGACGAGTTCAGTTACGGCATGGATGTCGGCTTCATCGCCATGCTGTTCCTGACCGGGCTCACCGGCATGCTGCTCCTCGTCCTGCGCGAGACCGCCGCCATGGGCCCGCTGCTCGCGCTGCATCTCGGCGCGGTGTTCGCGCTGTTCGTCACCATGCCCTACGGCAAATTCGTGCACGGCATCTATCGCTTCGCGGCGCTGGTGCGCTATGCGCAGGAGCGACGGACGGCGGCGTGACGGTTAGCGGGCGCGGAAGCGGCCGTCGCGCAGGAAGGCGATCGTCTGTTCGATCGCGGCGGCGTCACGTGGAAGCCGGGTATGCGATGCCCTGATGACGATATGATCGGCCATGCCGGCCAGCATTGAGCTCTGGACCGACACCCGCCCGTCATTCGGCCTCGGCAGAATCAACAGTCCGGCGACGGGATCGATGAAACGGCTCCCCGCAATCACGCCGACGGGATAGTCAACGGCTGGCAGGGCATCCGGCCGGGTCGCTGTCGTGAGCTCGAGCCCGGCGGGCCCATAGAATGCGCGGTAGAGCCGGGATCCGCTGAGGACATCGGCGACCTCGCTGCCGCCGTTCGGCGTACCCAGCATCACGACGCCGGCAAGCTGGGCCGGCCGGTATCTTGCGATATAGGCGCGCGCCACGAGGCCGCCCATCGAATGCGCGACGAAGTGCAGCGGTGCGTCGCGCTCGGCGAAGCGGGCGATCGCCGGGTGGATGTCGTCAGCAAGCGCCGCGATCGGCTTCTTGCGGCTGGAATAGTCGATATTCAGCGTTGCGAAGCCGGTCGCACGGAGCGCCCGTTCCAGCCTGTTCAGGGATGCCGAGGTCCGCGCGATGCCGTGAAGCAGAACCACTCCCGGGCATCGCGCATCGCCTGATCGCGGCGCCTCGTGCATCTCTCCTACGCCACCTCGCGCTCCGGCGCGGAGGCTTGCTCGCGTGCCATCGTCGTTGCGGTGACATAGTCGGTCTTGCCGGTGCCGAGCAGCGGCACCTTGTCGACCACCATGATCGCCGCGGGCACGGTCAGCTCGGACGCGCCGATCGCCTTGGCCTGGCCCTGCATCGCGCTGCGCTCGGCACCCTTCTCCGTCGTCAGCAGCACGATGCGCTCGCCCTTGCGCTGGTCGGGGATCGACACGGCGACCGATCCGGCCTGCGGCCACAGCGTGGCCGCGATGGCTTCGACCGCGGACAGCGAGACCATCTCGCCTGCGATCTTGGCAAATCGCTTGGCGCGGCCCTTGATGGTGATGAAGCCGGCGGCGTCGATCGCCACGATGTCGCCGGTGTCGTGCCAGCCCTCGGGAAGCTTTTCGAGCACGCCGGGATTCTCGGCCCTGAGGTAACCAAGCATCACGTTCGGCCCGCGCACCGAGAGGCGGCCGCCTTCCTCGATGCCGGGGACCGGATCGAGGCGGCTTTCCATCAGCGGCGAGAGGCGACCGACGGTACCGGGGCGATTGGCCATCGGCGTGTTCATCGCCAGCACCGGCGCCGTCTCGGTGACGCCATAGCCTTCGAGGATGCGGATGCCGTAGCGCTCCATGAACACTTGCCGGGTGCGATCCTTGACCGCTTCGGCGCCGGCGATCACGAGGCGCAGCGTGCGGAAGTCGTAGGCATGCGCCGAGCGGGCATAGCCGGTAAGGAACGTATCGGTGCCGAACAGGATGGTGGCGCCGGTCTGGTAGATCAGCTCGGGCACGATCCGGTAGTGCAGCGGCGAAGGGTACATGTAGATCGGAATGCCCGCGAGCATCGGCATCATCATTCCGCCCGTGAGGCCGAACGAGTGGAACACCGGCAGCACGTTGAACACCTTGTCATTGGCGTTGGCATCGACCCGCGCCAGCGCCTGCGCCGCGTTGGCGAGGATGTTGCGATGGGACAGCACCACGCCCTTGGGCGTGCCTTCCGAACCCGACGTGAACAGCACGACGGCGGGATCGTTGGCCTGGCGGACGACGCGGGGCGTCGTGCCGGCGAGCAGGCCCTTGATCTTGTCGGCCAGGCCGATCGAGGCGCGGACGTCTTCGAGATAGACCACCCGCGCTTCCGCGGAGATCGCGGCCATCAGCTTGTCGAGCTTGCCCTTCTCGATGAACGCCTTCGAGGTCAGAACGGTCTTGACCTGCGCGGCCTTCATGGCGGCGAGCACGTTGACCGGGCCGGCGGAGAAGTTGAGCATCGCCGGCACCCGGCCGATGTTCTGCAGCGCCATGAAGACGACGGCGACGCCGGCGGAATTCGGCAGCAGCACGCCGACATTCTCGCCGACGGCAGTCCCGTTCTCCAGCTTGCTGCTGAGGACCTGCGCGCCGAGGATCAGCTTGCGATAGGTCAGCTTGGTGCCGAGCGCATCCTCAATGATGACCTTGCCGGTGTCGCGGTCGCGATAGGCGTGTCCGAGCGCCTCGAACAGCGAGTGGTCGAGCATGGCGTTCTTCACCATGGCATCGATCATCACGTCCTGGAGCGCGGCACCGGCGGCATTGCGGCGCGCCTTGCCCTTCAGCGCGGCATCGACCGGAAGCTTGACCGGCGGCAGGATCGTCACCGTCACCCGCGGAAACCACGAGCGCTTGATCTGGCTCGAATTGAGGTAGCTGAGATGCGAGCGCTGCGCGCCTTCGATGCGCACCGGCACGACCACGGCGTCGGCCTTGTCCGCGATCATCGCGGTGCCGTCATAGACCTTCATCAGCGAGCCGGAGACGGTGATGCGTCCTTCCGGGAAGATCACCACGGGCTCGCCGGCGGCGACGAGCTTGATCAGGTCGCGGGCGGCCAGCGGCTTGGTCGGATCCATGGTGTAGTGCTTGACGACGCGCAGGAATGGCTTGGCCCACCAGGCCTTGGCGATGCCGGTGTCGACCGCGAAGCTGGCGTCGATCGGCAGCACGGCGTGCAGCAGCGGACCATCGATCAGGCTGACATGGTTCGGCGCGATCAGCATCCGCGTGCCCGGGGGCGGCAGGTTTTCGAGGCCGCGGACCTCGGTGCGGAACAGCGCGCGGAACAGGAGGCCGCCGAAATCACGCACGCCTTCCTTGCCCCATTTGGTCAGCACGAACCACACCGCGCCGAAGCTGGCGACGCCGAGGCCGAAGAAGATCCAGCCGACATGAAGGCCGGCCGCCTGCAGCAGCGCGACAAACAGCGAGCCGACCACCATGAACGCAGCCTGCAGCACATTGCCGGCGGCGATGATCCGGGCGCGCTCGTTGGGCGCCGACCAGGCCTGCACGGCGGCGAAGGAGGGGACGACGAACAGGCCGCCGCCGAATGCGAAGGCGACGAAATCGGCGAGCATGCGCAGGCCCGCGAACGAGGTCGCGAAACCGGACGCGGTGATGTCCTGGCCCTTGGCGGTCACGGCGATCGCGAAGGCGAGGTCGAGGCCGGCAAAGCCCATGATGATCGCGCCGATCGGCACCAGCGCGAGGTTCGGGCGAACGTGGCTGAGGCTGGCTGCGAACAGCGAGCCGATGGCGATGCCGATCGCGAAGATCGCAAGGCACAGCGTCACCACGCCCTCGGTGCCGCCGACGACCTCCTTGACCAGCGCCGGCAGCAGCGACAGCACGATGGCGCCGACCAGCCAGAACCAGGAGACGATCACGGTGCCGTCCCACAGCCGATGGTCGGCGTGCAACGTCCTGAGCAGGCTCACCGTCGAGGTCCAGGGATTGGCATCGACGGGCAGATCGGGCGCGGAGGGCGTGGTCTGCGGAATGCGGGACGCGAACGCCCAGGACAGCAGGGCCAGCACGACCACGGCCGATGCGACCCAGCCCATATGCGCGGAGCCGGCGACGAACTGGCCGCCGGCGACGGTGCCGAGCAGGATGGCCATGAAGGTCGCGCCCTCGACCAGCGCGTTGCCGGTCGCGAGCTCGCCGAGCTCGAGCTGGTCCGGCAGCATGGCGTATTTCACCGGCCCGAACAGCGCGGCGATGACGCCGAACAGGGCGAGTGCCGCGAACAGGAGCGGTACCGAGTGCATGAAGAAGCCGGCGGCGGCAAAGCCGGCTGCGAAGATCTCGGCGAATTTGAGCCGCCTTGCGACGACGGATTTGACGTATTTGTCGGCGAGCTGGCCGCCGAGCCCGGACAGGATGAAATAGGGGAAGATGAAGACGGCGCCGGCCACCGTCACCAGCGCATCGCCGTGGCCGGTCGCGGCACTGTAGAGCAGAATAATGACAAGCGCGTTCTTGAGCACATTGTCATTGAGCGCCGAGAAGAACTGCGCCCAGAACAGCGGCGCAAAGCGGCGTGACGACATCAATTCCCTGATCATGACTAGTCCTGTTTTGGAAAGGCAGCCTGAGGTTGTTACGTTGCCGGTGAGGCGTCACGACCGGAAGCGCATGGGGTTAAGCAAATTGCACGGCGAGGATGTCGCCGGCCTGCTTGTCCCCTCGGTTCCTCCGATCCTGTTGGTCTCCAATTGGTCTCGTTAGGTTCGCAATTATCTGATCGCGGCCGCGTCAGCCGCGCTGGGCCGGATATGGCCCGGGCCATGATGAAAACCTGAACCGCATCACGGTGGCCAGCGGGATCGACCGCGAATGTCGGGACATGGTGAGTCCTTCCTTGCGACCTGATCCGGGATTCGGGCTGAACCTGGGGTCCATGGCTGCACGCGTCTCAGGTCAGATGGGAGAGGCGGCGAAACGGCGAGCAGCGGCCAAGAAGGCTGAACTTGCGCCCTTCGAGACGCGCACGATCGCGGCTGGCCCGCCACATCCGGAAGGCTGCCCGACGTTCCGCGAGCACGCCGGCGACGTCGCAGGCGTTGGCGATGCGATTGATCGGGCCCATGGCGAACCGCAGCAGGGCCCGGCCGGAGCCAGTCACGAGGGCGGCAGCGTCATCGACGAAGGTGGTGGCGATATCAACAGCAAGGGTTTGCATTTTGCAGGTCTCCGGGTTAATTTGAACAATGTTCACATGAGTAGCTTGAAAATGAACAATGTTCAAGAAGAATCGCTGCGAGACCGCAAAAAAAATCGGCGGCGGCTCCAGATCCTGGAGATCGCCCGCGGCATCATTGCGACTAAAGGCCTGAGATCATTGAAGGTTCGGGACGTTGCGGAGGCCGCCGGCTGCTCCGTCGGCAGCGTCTATAACGAGTTCGGCGACTTCGACGGCGTGATCCTGACCGTCAATCGGGAGACCGTTCAGGCCCTCACGGCCCGGCTCCGCGAGGTTCCGGACGAGGACCCGGTGCGGCAACTGTACGGACTCGCCGGCACCTATCTTGAGTTCTTCGCCGAGCACGCCAATCTGCTGCGCTCATTGTTCGAGCACCGGATGGAGGACGATCGTCCCTATCCCGACGACATCCTGCAGATGGTGATGGATGCTTTCGCGCTGATGCATCCGCCCCTGGTGCGGCTATTGCCGGATGCGGACGACGTGAAGATCGCGCTGCTGTCGCGCACGCTGTTCTCCGCCGTGCACGGCATCATCTCGCTCGGCCTCGAGGAGCGCATGGTCGCCGTGCCGCCGCAAATGCTTCGTCAGCAGGTCGAGCAGTTCATCGACGTGCATCTCGCGGGTCTCGGGATTCCGTCTGTGCGGTGAGGGGCGGCCAGCCTCAGGCCCGAGCCGCTTCGCGCGGCCGGGCTGCAACGAGGACGACGTCCGGTTTTCCGCCGTCGATCTGAACGCGGTTGCGTCCCTTCTCCTTGGCGCGATAACACGCGGCATCCGCGCGGCGCATCGCGTCCTCGAGCGTGGTGGCGCTGTCGGCGATACAGGCGACACCGATGCTGGCGGTCACCGCAAAGCAACGATCGTCCCAGGCGAAGGTGAACAGCTCCAGCGCTCGCCGCAGCCGTTCGGCGATATCGACCGCGCTCGCGGGCGGGCACTGCGGCAGGATCAGGCCGAATTCGTCGCCGCCCAGGCGCGCCACCAAATCGTGCGGACGCCGGTCCTGTTGCAGGAGACACGAGATCTGGCAGAGCAGGCGGTCGCCGGCAAGGTGACCGCAGCTGTCGTTGACGTTCTTGAACTGGTCGAGGTCGAGCAGGATCAGGCTGAGCGAATCGGCCGCGGCAACGTCGAGCTCGCTTTGCAGCCGCGCCTCGAAGGCGCGGCGGTTGGACAGGCCGGTCAGCCAGTCGTGCGAAGCCTGCCACGCCAGGCGTTCCTTCTCTTCATGCAACGCGTCTTCGAATGCCTGTCGTTGCAGCACCAACCGTCTTGTGTGCCAGACCAGGAGCAGGATCAGCGTCGCCGCGGTGACGATGTTGATGCCGGTCAGCGTCAGCTTGATGGCGCGGGAGCCTTCGCCGAGGACGGTCGAGAACCGGTTGGCATGCACCGTGAACTGGGCGTTGAGTTCGGAGAGGCGTGACGACAGCACTTGCAGGCGGCTCGCGTCCCGAACCGGACCGTTCTTCCACTCGGACCGGATGACCTCGCCGAAGACGCTGAGCTCCAGCAGCATGGGATCGGTCGCCGTCCACTCGCGGATCGCTTCCTGCAGGAAGCTGACGCGGTTGAAATAGCGAAACAGCCAGATCAATCCCGGAACGTCGTCGGGATGATTGCCGCCTTGCAGGAAGCCGATGCGCGCGGCCTCGAGGTCGACCGGATCGCGCTCGAGGGCCCAGCGTGCGAACTCGTCGCCGATGGGAACGGCGAGCGAGGCCTGGTACTGCGTGAACTGGCTGGCGTCGCCGGAATGCAGATAGAGATTGAGGAAATAGACGGCGTTCTTTTGCGAACGCGACCACAGCGCTTCGCCCGCGACATAGGCGCGGACCGAAGACATCACCTCGAGGCTGAATCCCGCGATCGCCGCCTGGAGCACGACGACCATCACGAAAGGCGAGACGAGCTTGATGACGTGAAGGAAGCTGCCTCCCTTCCTCGACGTCGCTGTTTTGCGAAACACCCTGCCGTTCCCCAAATCGCGCAAAGCCCCCAGCGGAGCGCTACGCCTGCAACGCGAAGTAGAAGCGACGGTTGCTTAACTCGACCTGAAACGCGCGAAAGTCTGAATCGCAGGGTGAAGGCGTCGTGAAATGAATGCCTGCAGATCGCTTCAAATGCCGGCAAATCGGAACCGGCGCGGTATCGGAAAACGAATACCTCGCATTCGTCGTGTCCGGTTTACCGATGAAGAGCGCTGGGCTCGCGACTAGACCAGCACCGGCTTGCGCACGCGGCCGGCGTCGCCGAACACGCGCAGATATCGCTCGATCTCCGAGGGCATGCCGGTCGCCTTCTCCGGATTGTCGGAGAGCTTGACTGCGGGGCGGCCGTCGACCGACGACACCTTGCAGACCAACGAGATCGGATCGAGGTTGAACGAGCCGTCCGGCGTGCAGCCGACGAAGTCGTTGGTAAGATTGGTGCCCCAGCCGAAGGAGAGCCTGACGCGACCGGTGAAGTGATGATAGGTCTCCTCGATCGAGCCGACATCCATCGCATCGGAAAAGACCAGCAGCTTGTCCCTGGGGTTGCGACCCTTCTTCTCCCACCAGGCGATGATCTCCTCCCCGGCCTGGATCGGCGGCGCGCTGTCGGGCCGGAAGCCGGTCCAATCGGCGACCCATTCCGGTGCATCGCGCAGGAAGGCTTTTGTACCGAAGGCATCGGGCAGTGCGATCAGGAGGTTGCCGCCATAGGTCTGGCGCCATTGGTCGAGAATGCGATAGGGCGCCCAGCGCAATTCCTCGTCGTCCTTGGCGAGCGCGGCCGCGACCATCGGCAGCTCATGCGCATTGGTGCCGATGGCCTCGAGATCATTGTCCATCGCCAGCAGCACGTTGGAGGTGCCGATGAAGGAGGAGCCCAGGCCTTCCTTCACCGCCTCGACGCACCAGCGCTGCCAGAGGAAGCCGTGACGGCGGCGGGTGCCGAAGTCCGAGAGCCGGAGGTTCTCCAGCTTGCGAAGACGCTCCACCTTGGTCCAGAGCTTGGCCTTGGCGCGGGCATAGAGCACGTCGAGCTCGAAGCGGCCGCGGCCCTTGATCGCGGCGCGCGAGCGCAGCTCGTTGAGGATCGCGAGCGCCGGAATCTCCCACATCGAGGTGTGGGTCCACGGTCCGTGGAAGTGCAATTCGTACTGGCCTTCGACCTTGCGCAACTCGTATTCGGGAAGGCGGAATTCGGCCAGCCAGCGGATGAAATCCGCCGAGAACATGTGGGTCTTGCCGTAGAAGGTGTTACCGGCCAGCCAGATCAGCTCCTTCTTGCTGAAGCGGATGGTGCGGGCATGGTCGAGCTGGGCGCGCAGCTCGCCCTCGTCGATGATCTCGGCGAGCCGCACATGGCGCGAGCGGTTGATGACCGAGAAGGTCACCTGCTGATCCGGGTAGTCCTCCCGAATCATCTGCAACATCAATAGTTTGTAGAAGTCGGTATCAAGCAGGCTGCGGATGATGGGATCCAGCCGCCAGCTGTGATTGTAGGTCCGGCTCGCAATGTCGGTCACTGTCATGGGGGAATTCTAGCGTGGCGGCCCGCGCGCAACCAGTGGATTTGGCGAGGGCTGGTCTTCCGAAAGACGGTACCGCTATCAGGCCCTGGCGGCTGTTGCTGCGACCGTCTCGAGCTGGCTCCTGACCCAGCGATGGGCCGGATCTTTCTGATAGCGCTGGTGCCACACCATGAACATCGGCAGCTCGGCCAGCGTGCGCGTGCGGGACGCCAGCGGAATGCGTGTTTGCGCGAAATCGCGCATGATCCCGGACGCCAGCAGGCTCGGCATGCTCGCCAGCATCTGCGAGCCGCGCAGGAAGGACGGCACGCCGGAAAAGCTCGGCACCGAGATCGCGATGTCGCGGTGAAGACCGCCAGCCGCCAGCCGGCGGTCGAAGTCGAGCCGCTCATTGTCGGTATAGACGACGGTAATGTGGCGCGCCGCGAGATAGGCATCGCGGCTGGTGGGCGCGGCGCGCGACTTGGGATCGTAGTAGCAGACGTAATGATCGCTCAAGAGGCGCTTCTGCACGATGTCGACGCCGGATGGCGGCAGCGGGGTGATCAGGAGATCACAGCGGTTCTCGCGCAGCATCGCGGGCGAGGGCGATTGCGAGGGGATCACGCGCAGGTTCAGGCTCTTCACCTGTGCGGCGACATGGTCGAAGAACCGTGGCAGCAGCAGGTCGCGCTGGAAGTCATTGGCGGCGATCGTCAGCGAAAGCTGGGCGCGTGGCGGCTCAAACGTGACGCCGCCGGCAAAGCTCCGCATCTCGTCGATCAGCGCGCGTGCCTTTGCGGCTAGGGCCTGCGCATGCGCGGTGGCGACGATGCCGCGGCCGGATTTCGCGAACAGCGGATCGCCTGCGATCCGCCGCAGCTTGTTCAGGGCGTGGCTGACCGCCGATTGCGTCAGGCCGAGCCGCGTTGCCGCCGCGGTGACCGATCCCTCCTCCAGCACGGCGAGGAACAGTTCGAGCGCGTGGCCGTCGAGCGCCAAATGATCGATTTCTTTCATGCAATATATTATAATCGATCTATTTATCCGGGGAATAGACCGGACCATGATCTCCCGATAAGCCGCGCGTCCGGATTGGGCGCCTAAGGGAGAGACACGATGAATGCCCAGGCGCCAGCCTTGCGGGATCCCCGCCTCAACCGTCCCGAGCCCCTGACGCCGCCGCTCGGCGACGGCGGCTTCTTCCAGCGCGACCGTTCCATCCATCCGCCCGCGCACGCGCCGGGCTACAAATCCTCGGTGCTGCGCTCGCCGCGCCAGGCGCTGCTGTCGCTGGAGAACTCGGTCTCGGAGATCACCGGGCCGGTGTTCGGCCACAACGATCTCGGTCCGCTCGACAACGATTTGATCCGCAACTACGCCAAGGACGGCGATCCCGTCGGAGAGCGCATCGTCGTGCACGGCCGCGTGGTCGACGAGACCGGCCGCGGCGTGCCCAACACGCTGGTCGAGTTCTGGCAGGCCAATGCCGGCGGCCGCTACCGGCACAAGAAGGACACCTATCTGGCGCCGATCGATCCGAATTTCGGCGGCTGCGGCCGCGCGCTGACCGACGACACCGGCTATTACTATTTCCGCACCGTGAAGCCGGGGCCCTATCCCTGGCGCAACTACGTCAACAGCTGGCGCCCCGCCCACATCCATTTTTCCGTGTTCGGTTCGGGTTTTGCGCAACGGCTGATCACCCAGATGTATTTCGAGGGCGATCCCCTGATCCCGATCTGTCCGATCCTGACGACGATCCCGGACAAGGATGCGCTCGATCGCCTCGTGGCGCCGCTCGACCTCAACGCCTCGACGCCGTTCGACTCGCTCGCCTACCGCTTCGACATCGTGCTGCGCGGCCAGCGCTCCACCTATTTTGAAAATCGCACCGCGGGGAACTGAGCCATGCCGCAGCCGCTCAACTATCTCAAGGAAACCGCCTCGCAGACCGCGGGTCCCTATGTCCATATCGGACTGATCCCGGCGATGGCCGGCTTCGACATTTTCGAGAAGAACTTCTCGAATGTGCTGACAACGCCGAGCACCGAAGGTGAGCGCATCACGCTGGAAGGCAGGGTGCTCGATGGCACCGGCACGCCGCTGCGCGACGTGCTGCTCGAGATCTGGCAGGCCAATGCGAGCGGACGCTACAATCATCCGGGCGATCGTTCGGCCGGCGCGCTGAGTGAGGAGTTTCGCGGCTGGGGCCGCGCCGGCTCCGATTTCGAGAGCGGCCTCGTGACGTTCGAGACCATCAAGCCGGGCGCGATCACCGACAGAGCGGGACGCAAATGCGCGCCGCATGTCAATGTCTGGATCGTCGCGCGCGGCATCAATATCGGTCTCAACACGCGGCTCTATTTCTCGGATGAAGAGGCCGCCAACGCCGTCGACCCCGTACTCAATTTGATCGAACAGCCGTCCCGGCGCCAGACCCTGATCGCAAAACGGACCGAGCGCGGCGGCAAGATCGTGTATTCCTTCACGATCAATCTGCAAGGGCCGGAGGAGACGGTGTTCTTCGATGTGTGAGGCCGCTAGGTCTCTTCGCCATGGAGTTGCGCGCGGAAGGCGCGCGGCGACACGCCCGTAGCGGCAGTGTAGACCCGGCTGAAATAGGCGGGGTCTTCGAAGCCGAGCGTGTAGGCGATCGTCGAGACCGGCAGATTGGTATAGACGAGGTTGCGCCGCGCCTCGCGGATCAGCCGGTTGAGGATCAGGTGCGAGGCGGTGTCGCCGGTCGCTGCCCGCGTGATGCGATTGAGATGCGTCGGTGTCACCGCCAGCGCCTCGGCGTAGTCCGCCACGCTCCAGCGCTCCAGATGATGCTGCTCCAGCAGCGCCTCGAAGCGGCGGAACAGACTTGATTCGACCGTGCCATTGCCGCCGCTCTCGCTGGTGAGCGCGCGCGCCACCAGCCCGATCATGGCGGACGACAGCGCGCGCAGCACATGGGCGCGGCCGAAATCGCGCGCGGCGTGTTCGGCGAAGATCTGCTTCATGGTGGTGCGGATCTGCGGTGTGCCGCGGACCACGGCCGAGCGCGACAGCGCGGCGCGCAGGCCCTCGGCGGCGAGCAGCGCCTCGTCCAGAATTTCCGCGGCGATGGTCAGCACCCATCCTTGCGTATCGGGCACGAAGCGGAAGCCGTGGACGTGGCCGACCGGCACGTTGACGATCTGCATCGGCTTCAACGGCACCACGCGTCCATCCAGCGTTGCCTCGCCGCCGCCGCGCTCGATCAGCAGCACCTGGTGCAGCCGGGCATGCCGATGCACGGCCAGGGTCCAATCGTGCAGCACCGAGCGGGACGCGATGGTCTCGCAATGCACGACGTCGGGCAAATCGCCGGACTCGCCGAACAGGTTGTAGATCCGGATCGCGGGGGCTGCGGCTCTCATGTTCGAATAGTACAAGACAATGGCGAAACCCTCCATCGGTCCGCGGCACTAAATCTGCAAAAAAGTGCCGACGGGAGGACGCAAAAATGAAGGTTCAGGTCTGTATCATCGGCGGCGGGCCGTCGGGGCTGCTATTGTCCCAGCTCCTGCACCTCAAGGGCATCGACACGATCGTGCTGGAGAAATACAGCCGCGACCACGTGCTCGCCCGGATCCGCGCGGGCGTGCTCGAGCATGGCTTCGCCAAGTTGATGCGCGAGGCGCAGTGCGGCGAGCGGATGGACCGCGAGGGCGAGATTCATACCGGTTTCGAGATCGCCCATGACGGCGTGCTGTCCAAGATCGACCTGCACAAGCATTCCGGCGGCAATTCGGTGCTGGTCTACGGCCAGACCGAGCTGACGCGCGACCTCTACGAGGCGCGGGACCGCCTCGGCGGCAAGGTCCTGCACAATGCGGAAGACGTGACGCCGCATGATCTGACGTCGGACCGGCCCTACGTGACCTACCAGTCGAACGGCGCGACGATCCGCATCGATTGCGACTACATCGTCGGCGCCGATGGCTTTCACGGCGTCAGCCGCAAGTCGATCCCGAAGGACGTTCTGCGCGAATATGAGAAGGTCTATCCGTTCGGCTGGCTGGGCGTGCTGTCGCGCACCAAGCCGGTGTCGCCCGAGCTGATCTATGCGAAGCACGAGCGCGGCTTTGCGCTGTGTTCGCTGCGCTCCCAGGTGCTCAGCCGCTACTACATCCAGGTGCCCTTGACCGACAAGGTCGAGGACTGGAGCGACGATGCATTCTGGACCGAGCTGAAGCGCCGCCTGCCGGGCGACGTCGCCGGCAATCTGGTCACGGGGCCGTCGATCGAGAAGAGCATCGCGCCGCTGCGCAGCTTCGTCGCCGAGCCGATGAGCTATGGCCGGCTGTTCCTCGCCGGCGATGCCGCCCACATCGTGCCGCCGACAGGCGCACGCGGACTGAACAGCGCCGCATCCGACATCTACTATCTCTATCACGCTCTGCTCGCGCATTATAAGAGCGGCGATGATGCCGGCCTCAAAGGCTATTCGGCCAAGGCGCTGGCGCGGATCTGGAAGGCGCAACGCTTCTCCTGGTGGATGACGATGCTCCTGCACCGCTTTCCCGACCGGCTCGACTACGAGGATCGGCTGCAGCAGACCGAGCTGGACTATCTGCTCTCCTCCGAGACGGCGCAGCGCCTGCTCGCGGAGAACTATGTGGGACTGCCGTTCTAGGGTGATGGCGTCGGCGCGCTTGGCTGGCTACGTCACTTCCCTTCCAGCGTATTGACCGGTGTCCAATCTGTTGGCGGCGGACTCGCAGCGAATGCCTGCGCGCGCTTGGCAAACAGCGCCGACGCCGGATCGGTCTCCGCCATCTGCCCGAATGCGTCAGCCGCTTTCGCAAAATCCCGCGCGCGCCAGCAGGCGAGCCCGTCGGCATAGGCGGCGCCCAGCTTCGTCTGATCTGTGCTTTCTTCGCCCCTGGCCGCCAACGGCTCGAACACCTTGATCGCCTCGCCGCGGCCGAGCACCCTGATCGCGTCGAGCTCGCGCCAGGCGAATGTATCGCCGGTCTGCACCATCGTCGTTTCGGAGGCCATGATCGCGGTGCCGTAATATTTGTTGGCGCCCTCGAGCCGCGAGGCGACGTTCACGGTGTCGCTCATCACGGTATAATTGAAGCGGCGGCGCGAGCCGATATTGCCGACGACGGCCTCGCCGCTGTTCAGCCCGATGCGATGCGACAGGCCGTGGCCGGCGAAGGCAGGGTGGCCGGCATTGAGCTCCGCCAGCGTCTCGTGGCACCTCAGCGCAGCACGAACCGCGTTCGTGGCGTGGGCGGGATCGTCGGCCGGCGCGCCGAACATGGCGACGATGGAATCGCCGATATATTTGTCGACATAGCCGCCGTGGCTTTGGATGACGTCGGTCATGGCCGACAGATATTCGTTCATCAGCGTCACCAGTTCGACCGGCGTCATCGCCTCGGCGATGGACGAGAAGCCGCTGAGGTCGGAGAAGAACATGGTGACGTTGCGCATCTCGCCGCCGAGCGCCGGCATCTTGCCGGATGCGACCATGGTCTCGATGACTTCGGGCGCGAGATAATAGGCAAAGCTCCTGCGCAGGAAGCGCTCGTCGCGATCGGCCAGCACGAAGCGATAGCCGATCATCGAGGCGAGGGCTGCAAGGCTCGCGAGCGCAGGCTCGGCGAGCGGCAGCGCCGTCGCATGAACGAAGACGCCAACGGCCATTGCGGTGTAAACGGCGGTGAGGACGAGCCAGACGGCCAGCGCACCGGTCGGCACCAAAATCGAGGCTGCGCAGGCAATGAGTGCGGCGAACACGATCGTGAGAACGGTCCGCATCGGAAAGCCGAGCTCGGTGACGGCGTCGTGCTCCATCACGTTCCGGACCGCGGTCGCGTGGACGAACACGCCTGCGACGTCGCTGCGGGCTTTCTGCGGCGCGCTTGCCGGCGCGGGCAGGGCGCATCGTGCGGCCGGCGTTCCATCATAGCCGCCGGACAGGCGCATCGAGGTGAGCTTGCGGTCCTCGAAATTCAGCACCGTCCCAAGCAGCACGACCTTGCCGTCGAACGCGCGGCGGAAGAAATCGCGGTCGCCCTTTTCAACGCAGGCGCGCAGGTCCGCGAAGGAGAAGGTCGGGATGTCGCGTCCCAGCCCCCGGAAATTGAGCGCCATCGTATTCGGCACTGCGCTCGGGATCGCGTAGCCGGACAATTCAGTCGCTCCGGAAGGCGCAATCCCGGGCTTTGCACCGGTGGCGCGCGCGGCGAGCTCGACCGCCATCGCGGGGACCGGCCGCCCTTCGATGGCAAAGCTCAGCGGCATGCGCCGGATGACGTCGTCGTGGTCGGTGTGGACATTGAGCGCCCGGACGGTGTTGCGCACGGCCACTTGCTGGGCGCGGTAGGGCACTTCCGGATGGTCGTTGCTGAGGATTTCGCCGAGCACCAATTTGCCGCCGTCGGAGATTTGCCGCAGCGCGATCAGATAGTCCCGATCGAAACCTTTCATGCGGCCGCCGAGGGCGGTGTCGCCAAAGGGAATCTCCGACTGCTCGATCGAGTTCTTGAAGATGACGTCGAAGCCGATCACCTTGGCGCCGCCTTCGGTGATGCTGTTGAGCACCCGGCCG
Source organism: Bradyrhizobium sp. 62B (assembly GCF_030272265.2). Lineage (NCBI taxonomy): Bacteria > Pseudomonadati > Pseudomonadota > Alphaproteobacteria > Hyphomicrobiales > Nitrobacteraceae > Bradyrhizobium > Bradyrhizobium sp. 62B. The sequence goes on from NZ_CP092841.2 coordinate 1,585,731, forward strand.
ATCTCGCGGGTCCAGGTCTGCGTCGGCGATCCCTGGAAGGGCGGTGTCTCGTAGGTCTCATTGTCGATCGCGACGACGACGACGGGCGATGTCGCGGGATCGCGGCGGTCGCCGATGATCCTGCCGCGCAGCGCCGTGAGGATGTCGAGCGAGAGGCCTTGCAGGACCTGAAGCGGCGGGGACGTGAAGATCGCGCCCGCAACGAGCGCAATCAGAACCGCTGCAACGATGTCCCGTCCCCCGATCCGCCGCATCGCCCCGTCGCTAGGCCGCTATTCGAGCCGCAGCAGGCGGCCGATGATCGGGGTCGGCGATGCCGTGGCGCTGGCGTCGACTTGGAAGGTGTAGCGCTTGGAGCCGAGGCTTGCGAGATAGCTGCCGCCCGGGGTCAGTGATTTTCCGGCCTTGGCGAAATCATAGAACTTGCCACGGGTCATGACGTCGCTCTTGAGCGGCACGCTGATCGTGGGCTCCTTGCCGTCGGTGCGCTCGATCACCAGCGTGCTGCCGCTCTTGGCCTGAACGATCGGCGCGACGCCGTAGATCGTCGGCAGTTTGGACGGAGCGGCCTTGGCATCGGACCGCATGGTCCGGAACGTGGTTGCGGCACTTTGATTCGCTTCGCGTTCGGAGAGCTGGGCCGCCTTGGTGTCGCAGGGCACCTTGGCGCGTTGCACGTCGCCGAGCTGCACGGTGCTTTGCTCGGCGCCGACCAGTACGACGCCTTCGCTGATCGTCTCGCGCAGGCAGGATTTGAGATAGCTGAGCGTAATGCTGGCCTTGGGTCCGAGCTTGATGATCTTGCCCGCCGCGACATAGTCCATGAATTCGACACCGTCGACCTTGCCTTGCACATCCTCGACGATCGCGGCAGGGGTCTCCGCCAGGGCGGGGGCCGCAACACAGAATGCGCCGACAGCGGCGCCGATCAGGCTTTTCATGGGAATTCTCATCCAGTTCGACCGACGTATGACCGGTCCCCGTCCTGGTTCGATGCTTAGCAGCACGGCGTCCAGGCAAGTGTGACCAGAATCACTCTTTTTCGTTGGTGCCACTCTAGCAGGAACAGGTTCAACCCGGCGACCGGAGAAACCGGAGCCGCGGCAAGCCGTTGGTCGAACAGTCAGGCGGCCGGGACGGCCTCGGCCGGATCGCTCTCCGCTGCACTCTCTATATCGGCAACGGGCGCGGCGTCCGTCTTCTGAAACGGCGTCGCCTGCTGGCCCGCGGCGATCTCCACCACTTCGGTCCAGCGCGACAGGAACGCATCCACGCAGGCCGGGTCGAATTGCCGCCCCTGATTCTCGATCAGGTAATGGCGCGCCGTCTCGAGCGGCATCGGCTCCTTGTAGGGGCGTCGCGTCGTCAGGGCGTCGAACACGTCGGCGACCGCGACGACGCGTGCGGCAACCGGGATCTCGTCTGCCTTGAGGCCGTTCGGATAGCCCGCGCCGTCCCAGCGTTCATGATGACCTGAGGCAATTTGCGCACCGAGCTGGATCAGCTCGCAGCCGGAATCCGCCAGGATCCGTTCGCCGATCGTGGCATGCGTCCGGATCACCGCCATCTCCGCGTCGGTGAGCTTGCCGGGCTTGAGCAGGATATTGTCGGGAATGGCGACCTTGCCGACGTCGTGCAGCGGCGCGGCGAGATAGATGTCGCGGCAGAGCCGGGCCGGCAGGCCGAGTTGCTCGGCGATGATGCGGCTGTAGCGGGCGACGCGGAGCGTGTGCTCGCCGGTGTCGTTGTCGCGATATTCGACCGCGAGGGCGAGCCGCAGGATGATCTCCTCCTCGCGCTCGCCGAGCTTTCGCGTCGCTGCTGCGACTTCACTCGCCAGATGCGCGGCACGATCGCTGAGCTTGCGTACGGCTGCACCAAGCTGAACCAAATTCCGCAGGCGCACGGTCATCTCGACGCTTTGAGGCGCCTTGGGCAGGAAATCGGTTGCACCGGCCTGCAGCGCTTCCATCTTGACGTCGTCGGTCTGTCGCGAGGTGATCATCGCGATCGGGATGTCGGCACAGCCGGGCAGGGACCGGAAGACGCGGATGAAGCTGATGCCGTCCATATGCGGCATCTCGTAGTCGACCAGCACGAGGTCGAAAACGCGCTCACGCGCGCAGGTCAGCGCTTCCACGGGATCGAGGAAGGTCGTGGCTTCGACCAGACCTTCGGCCTCGATGTGACGTTTCAGGAAGTTGAGGACGGAGCGGCTGTCGTCGATCAAGAGCGCTTGGGTCAACATGGCGATCGACCTCTCGGGACGGGTGTTCACGAGCCGACCAATACCGCAGGGAATTTAACGCTCACCAAACGTGTCGCTGCGGCGCGCTGCAGGTCATGTCCTGCAGGGCTCTGCGGGCTTATGCACGCCAATGTGCAAACGCGTATTTCGCAGGTGCATAACCCGTAGTTGTACGGTCGTCCGCATTAGGAGTTTGCTCATTTGATCTGGCTCAACTTTGGCTTCGCTGATTTCATCAAGGGGCGGGGATCGATGCAGCTCAATTCGACGGAGCCGAAGTGGTCGTTGAGGTTGCCCGCCGATTGCAGCATCGCGGCCATTCGCGGTGTCTACGATCTCATTCGCGAGGCGTTCGGCCGCCAGCAGCGTCTCGAGATCGATTGCTCCAGCGTCGACAAGGCCGACGTGACGTCGATCCAGCTTCTGCTGTCGACCGCCAAGACGGGCGAGGCCCAAGGCCGCCCGGTGGTCCTCACCTCCTTCTCCCAGTCTCTGCGTAACACCCTTCGCCGCGCCGGCTTCGCCAGCGAGGCGATGATCGATCAGCATTTCCCGCAAAAGAAAGATGGCACCTAATGGCCACGATTCTCACGGTCGACGATTCCCCAAGCATCCGGCAAATGATCAAGGTCGTGCTCGAGCCGGCCGGTCATAGCGTGATCGAGGCCGGCGACGGTGCGCAAGGGCTCGCCAAGGCGCAGGCCGGCAAGCTCGATCTCGTGATCACCGACCTCAACATGCCCGTCATGAACGGGCTGGAGCTGATCCGGGCGCTGCGCAAGCTGCCGAGCGCGGTCGGCATGCCCATCGTGTTCCTGACGACCGAATCCAACGACACGGTGAAGCAGGAAGCCAAGAGCGCCGGCGCCACCGGCTGGATCACCAAGCCCTTCAAGCCCGAGCAATTGCTGGCCGTGGTCGGCAAGCTGGTGCGCGCATGAGCGCGATGGACCCGACCGAGATCTTCCGTCAGGAAGCCGCCGAGCTCTTCGAAGTTCTTGAAGGAGCCCTGCTCGATCTCGGCCTGCGTCCCGATGACCGCGAGCTGGTCGATTCCGCATTCCGCGCCCTGCATACGATCAAGGGCTCGGGCGCCATGTTCGGCTTCGACAAGGTCGCCTCCTTCACCCACGAATTCGAGACCGCGTTCGACCGTGTCCGCAAGGGCGAGATCAAGCCGACGCAGGAGCTGATCTCGGTTGCGCTTGCCGCCAAGGACTATATCCGCGCGCTGATCGAGGATCCCCAGTCGACCGACGACATCATCGGTGAGGCCATCCTCGACGACCTCAAGCGCTTCGTCACGGCCGACCAGCCCGCCGCTGCGGTCGTCGCGATCGCCGAGGCGTCGCCGCTGGCCCCAGCCGAGTGCAAGCAGGCCGGCTGGCACCTGTACCTGGAATTCGAATCACACATCCTGCGCAACGGCTCGAACCCGCTCGACCTGCTGGAAGATCTCTGCAAGCTCGGTCCCTGTTTCGTCGTGCCCGTCACCGATGGCATTCCACTGCTCGACGAGATGGAGCCGGAAGACTGCTATCTCAAGTGGGACGTCAAGCTGCACGCGGCCTGCGACAAGGACGCGATCGACGACGTCTTCATGTTCGTCCAGGACGAGATGAAGCTGACGCTCTCGCCGCTCGCGCAGGCCGAGGCGCCTGCGCCTGCGCCGCTGTTCCAGCTGCTGGACGAAGAGCCCGTCGTCTCCGAGATGGCTGCGCCGGTGGTCGAGCCCGCGCCCGTCGTCGAACAGCCCGCCGCAAAGACGGAATCCGAAGCCGCGCCCGAATCGAAGCCCGAGATCAAGCGTGAGGCGGCGCCCGCGCGCCGCGAGGACGCCAAGCAGGATCGCGGCATTGCCACCGTTCGCGTCCAGGCCGAGCGCCTCGACGAGTTGATGGACCGTGTGGGCGAGCTCGTCATCGCGCAGGCGCGCCTGAGCCAGCTCGCTTCGTCCGGCTCCGACCTCTCGATCAAGATGATCGCCGAGGAAATCGAACGTCTCGCCTCGTCCTTGCGCGATACCACGATGGGCGCGCGCATGGTGCCGATCGGCTCGCTGTTCGGCCGCTTCCGCCGCCTGGTGCACGACCTGTCGCGCGATCTGTCGAAGCCGGTCGAGTTCGTCACCACGGGCGAGGACACCGAGCTCGACAAGACCATGATCGAGTGTCTCGCCGATCCCCTGGTCCACCTGATCCGCAACGCCATCGATCACGGCATCGAGGATACGGCCACGCGCTCCGCCAACGGCAAGACCGAGCAGGGCCGCATCGAACTCGCCGCCGTTCACTCCGGCGCGCAGGTGCTCGTCACCGTGAAGGACAATGGCGGCGGCCTCAATACCGCGCGCATCCGTGCGAAAGCGGAAGAGCAGGGGCTGATCGCCGCTGGCGCCGTGCTCACCGATCACGAGATTCATCAATTCCTGTTCCACCCCGGCTTCTCGACCGCGCAAACCATCTCGGCCTTGTCCGGCCGCGGCGTCGGCATGGACGTGGTCAAGCGCACCATCGAGAACATGCGCGGTTCGATCGACCTCTCGACGAGGCCCGGCCAGGGCACCACGGTGACGCTGCGCCTGCCGCTGACGCTCGCGATCATCGAGGGCCTCCTGATCCGCGTCGGCGAGGGCCGCTACATCATTCCGCTGTCCGCGGTCGAGGAATGCATCGAGCTGACCGCCGAGGACGAACGCTCGCGCGGCCGCAATTTCCTCAACGTGCGCGGCAATCTCGTGCCCTTCCTCCGGCTGCGCGAGATCATGACCGCATCCGGTGCGCCCGACCAGCACCAGAAGACCATCATCATCTCGACCGGCGAGACCCATGTCGGTCTCGTCGTCGACCAGATCATCGGCAACCACCAGACCGTGATCAAGTCGCTCTCCAAGCTGCACTCGGACGTCACGATCTTCTCCGGCGCGACGATCCTGGGTGACGGCACGGCGGCGCTGATCCTCGACGTCGCCCAGCTCGTCGCGTTGGCGCAGTCGAAGGTCGAAAAGCAGCATATCAGCGAGGCGGCGTGATGAACGATGGTTTGACTGGCGAGCGTCAGACGGGCGCGATGCAGGTCGTGATGATCGGTCTCGGCGAGGAAAAGTTCGCTCTCGATGCCGGCCTCGTCCGCGAGATCATCGACCCCGTTCCCGTGACCAAGGTCGCCGGCGCGCGGGCCTTCGTTCCCAGCGTGATCAACGTGCGCGGCAACGTCATTCCGCTCGCCGACCTGCGCATCCGCTTCGGCATGCCGCAGCTCGACGACTCCGCCGACACGCGCATCGTCGTCATCGAGCTCGAGCTGGACGGTGAGCCGGTTCTGGTCGGGGTCACCGCCGACAAGGTCTACGAGGTCACCGAAATCTCGCAGACCGACGTGCAGCAGACGCCGCGCGTCGGCATGCACTGGAAGCCGGAGTTCATTCGCTTCATTGCGAAGTGGCGTGAAGAGTTTGTCATCGTTCCGAACATGGAACGCATTCTGAATTGAAATAGGGTCTCGGGCGAGACTGGGGTTAGGGGCTGGAAATGAGATTTACGGTCAAGGCAAAGCTTGCCATTGCGTTCGGTGTGGTTCTGTTGCTCTCGATGGCGGCCGGCGGCCTCGCTTATGTGAAGCTCACCGAGATGATCGACACAGCCGACAGCCTGGTGTCGCGCGCCGGGCGCTTGGATCGCGCCGCCGAGATCGAAAAGGGCATTCTGCTCCAGGTGCGCGCCGAGAAGAACATCATCATCGCCCCCGAGAGCGAGGCAGAGCGTTTCGTCGCCGACATCGCCAAGCAGCGCGCTGCGCTTCTCAAGCTCAAGGAAGAAATCCACGCCGCAGCCTCGGCCGAAGGCAAGAAGCTAATCGAGCATTTCGGCGCCACCTACACGCACATGAACGCGGTCCAGGACGAGGTCCTCAAGCTCGCGCGGACGGACAAGGCAAAAGCCGGTGAGCGCTCCATGACCGACGTTCGCAAGGCTGTCGGCGAGGCGATGGAAGCCGCCAATGCTTACGTCGCCAACGTCAAGAAAAACATGAACGACCAAGCCGCCCAGGCCCACCAGGACGGCAACCGCGCTCAGTTCATGCTGATCGCGGCCGTCGTGGCCTCGCTCGCGATTGGTCTGGCCGCAGCTGTCTGGATTTCCGTCAGCATCGCCCGCGGTCTTGGCCGCGCCGTCAGTCTTGCCGGCGCCGTGGCGAGCGGCGACCTGACCCAGACGATCAACGTCTCGAGCAATGACGAGATGGGCGATCTCGTCAAATCCCTGAACACGATGGTGGAGAAGCTTCGTCAAGTCGTCGAAGAGGCACTCACCGCGGCGGGCAACGTGTCAGCCGGCAGCCAGGAGCTCTCGGCCAGCGCCGAACAGTTGTCGCAGGGCGCGACCGAGCAGGCTTCGTCCGCCGAAGAAGCCTCCTCCTCGATGGAGGAGATGGCCTCGAACGTGAAGCAGAATGCCGACAACGCCAACCAGACCGAGAAAATCGCCGCGCGGTCGGCCCAGGACGCCGAAGCCAGCGGTGTCGCCGTTGGCCGTGCCGTTCAGGCCATGCAGACCATCGCCGAGAAGATCACGATCGTGCAGGAGATCGCGCGTCAGACCGACCTGCTCGCTCTCAACGCGGCGGTCGAGGCCGCCCGGGCCGGCGAGCATGGCAAGGGCTTTGCCGTCGTCGCGTCCGAGGTCCGCAAGCTTGCCGAGCGCAGCCAGGCGGCGGCCGCTGACATCGGCACGCTGTCGACGGAAACGGTGAAGGTGGCGCAGGAAGCCGGCGACATGCTGTCCAAGCTAGTGCCGGATATCAAGAAGACCGCCGAACTGGTCCAGGAGATCACCGCGGCCTGCCGCGAGCAGGACGTGGGCTCGGCGCAGATCAACCAGGCGATCCAGCAGCTCGATAAGGTCGGTCAGCAGAACGCCAGCGCCTCCGAGCAGGTCTCTTCAACCTCCGAAGAGCTTGCCTCCCAGGCCGAGCAACTGCAGTCGACGATCTCGTTCTTCCGGACCGAGCAGAACGGCCGGGACGAGCGTGTCGCCCCTGCGCCGATCGATCGTGCCGTCACCCAACTTCGTGCCAAGGCTGCGCACATGGCGGCAGCGGACCGCGGTGCGAAGAAGTCGGCGCCCGTCCGCAAGCCGGCGCGTGCGATGAAGGTCGCTGCTAACGGCGGCTTCGCCTTCGACATGCACAGTGGCGAGGACGATCGCGACGCCGAGTTCCAACGCTGATCAGCCGGCCCCGGCCCCGGTCGGACCGCCTTTGTTTTACAAACCTTCGGAACCCCGGACTGCATCATGGCCGCAACCTCGCAATATCTGACCCTTGGGCTCGCCGGCGAGACCTTCGGCATCAGCATCCGTAACGTCCGCGAGATCCTGGACATGCGGCCGATCTCGCGGCTTCCTCACGCGCCGGACTTTCTGCTCGGCATGATCGATGTCCGCGGCAGCGGCTATCCGATCGTCGATTTGCGCACCAAGCTCGGCCTCCCGACGGTGGCCGCTACCGAGGCAACCCGCATCATCATCCTTGACGTGCCGATGAAGGACCGCCTGGTCGGCGTCGGCTTCGTCGCCGACTGCGTGTTCGAGGTCACCGACATCGACGAGCAGGCGATCGAGCCGGTGCCCGAAGTCGGCGGCAAATGGCAATCGGACTATGCCGCGGGTATCGGCCGCAAGGGCGAGAAGTTCGTCGTGATCTTCGATCTCGCCAAGCTGATGGCACATGAGGAGTTGCCGGAAGGTCGCGGCGTCGACGCGTCCCGCGCGGCTTGAATTGAGAAGCGTAAAGCGTTTGCCGAGTAGCAATCCCCGTTTGAACCGATGAGATCGACCATGAGATTTACAGTCAAAGCCAAGCTTGCAAGTGCCTTCGGCGTCGTCATTCTGCTGTCCATGATCGCGGGCGGCGTCGCTTACATCAAGCTGAGCGATCTAATCAGCGCGAGCGAGGCGCTGGCTGCCTCGGCTGGTCGGATCGAAAGGGCGGCTGAACTGCAAAAGGAGATCCTGATGCAGATACGCGCCGAGAAAAATGCGATCTTGGCCCCGACCGAGGCGGAAACGGATCGCATTGCCGGAGACATCGTCAATCTGCGCAGCGCCTTCGTCAAGAAGCGCGACGAGCTGTACGGGCTCGCGTCCGATGCAGGCAAGAAGATGATCGAGAAGCTCTCGGCGGCCTATCTCAGAATGGCGGCGGCCCAGGACGAGTCGGTTCGACTCGCGAAGGTGGATCGTGCCAGGGCCGCGGCACATTCGGCCACCGAGGTCCGGCGAGCGGGCGGAGAGGCTATCGCAGTGGGCGATGAGTACATCGCGCTCGTCAAGAAGCAAGTGTCCGATCGGACCGATCAGGCAAGGGATGACGGAGCCCGCGCCCAGACCATTCTGCTCACGATCATCATTGCCTCGCTTCTGATTGCAGTCGCAGCCGCAACGTGGATCGCGATCGGCATCAGCCGGGCCCTATCTCGCGCTGTCGGACTGGCCGATGCCGTGGCGGTCGGGGATCTCAGCAAGAAGATCGATACCTCCAGCAATGATGAGATCGGAGATCTGATCAAGTCGCTCAATACGATGACGGTGAACCTGAATCAGACCGCGGCCCTCGCCAACGAAATCGCGCAAGGCAACCTCACGGTCGAAGCCAAGCCGTTGTCGGACAAGGATACGCTCGGCCTTGCGCTCGAGCGTATGGTCATCAAGCTCCGTCAGATCGTGTCGGAAGCGTTGACGGCCGCCCAGAACGTCTCGGCCGGCAGCCAGGAACTCTCCGCCAGCGCCGAGCAGCTCTCGCAGGGCGCGACCGAGCAGGCCTCGTCCGCCGAGGAAGCCTCTTCCTCAATGGAGGAGATGGCCTCGAACGTGAAGCAGAACGCCGACAACGCCAACCAGACCGAGAAGATCGCGGCGCAGTCCGCCAAGGATGCGGAGGCCAGCGGCGCCGCGGTCGGCCGCGCCGTCGACGCGATGCAGACCATCGCCGAGAAGATCACAATCGTGCAGGAAATCGCGCGCCAGACCGATCTGCTGGCGCTTAACGCGGCAGTCGAGGCTGCGCGCGCAGGCGAGCACGGCAAGGGCTTTGCTGTCGTCGCCTCGGAAGTGCGCAAGCTCGCCGAACGCAGCCAGGCCGCCGCGGCGGAGATCGGGTCGCTGTCTTCCGAGACGGTTAAGGTCGCGCAAGAGGCCGGCGCGATGCTCTCCAAGCTCGTTCCCGACATCAAAAAGACCGCCGAGCTCGTCGAGGAGATCACCGCGGCCTGTCGCGAGCAGGACGTCGGGTCGGCCCAGATCAACCAGGCGATCCAGCAGCTCGACAAGGTGGGCCAGCAGAACGCCAGCGCGTCCGAGCAGGTGTCATCGACGTCGGAGGAACTCGCCTCGCAGGCCGAGCAGTTGCAGTCCACGATCGCCTATTTCCGCATCGAGCAGGGCGCAAAGAGCCAGGCGCCTGCGCCGATCGACCGGGCGGTGAGCCAGCTGCGCGCCAAGGCGGCGACCATGGCGGCCGCTGAGCGTCCGAAGAAGGTCGTGCCGGCCAAGCCGGCGCGCGCCTTGAAGGTCGCCGGCGGCGGTGGCTTTGCTTTCGACATGAACGACGGCGAGGACGATCGGGACGCCGACTTCCAGCGCTGATGTGTCGCGGCGGATCGGCGCGCCGACGAGGTGCGCCGATCCGCTCCAGTTCTTCCAGTAGAAGCGTAGGATTGCAGATGGCCAGGATGGCCCGACTTTCAGTGCAAGCGACCGTTGGTGACTGGAGCCGGCATCCATGATGACCGCCGTGCAGGATACGGCCGTCCATCTGTCGGACCGGCACTTCCGGACCATCGCCGAGCTCATCGAGGGGCAGGTCGGCATCAAGCTGCCGCAGGGCAAGCGGCTGATGCTGGAGGGGCGGCTGCACAAGCGCGTGCGCGCGCTGAACTTCTCCGACCTCAACGAATATGTCGAGAACCTATTCGAGCCGAAGCATTTCGATGCCGAGCTTACCCATCTCATCGACGTGGTGACGACCAACAAGACCGACTTCTTCCGGGAGCCGCAGCACTTCACCTTCTTGCGCGATGTCGCGATCCCCGCTTTGTTCAAATCCCGTGGTCCCAAGAACGCGAACCTAAAGATCTGGAGCTCGGCAAGCTCCACCGGCATGGAAGCCTACACGATCGCGATGGTGCTGGACGACATGACGCGGAACGGCGCGCGCTTTCAGTACCGCGTCCTCGGCACTGACATCTCGACCGCCGTGCTGCGCCTCGCCAAGACTGCCATCTACACAAGGGACGTGCTCGCTCCGGTGCCGGAGCCCTTCGTGAAGCGATATTTCCTGTCGTCGCGGGACAAGTCGCGTGGCGAGGTAAGGGTGGTGCCGGAATTGCGTCGCATGACCCGGTTCATGAGGATGAATCTCATGGACGCCTCCTATCCCGTCGATCGCGACGTCGACATCATCTTCTGCCGCAACGTCCTGATCTATTTCGACAAGCCGACCCAGCGCAAGGTCGTCCAGCAACTCTGCAGCCATTTGCGGCCGGGCGGATATTTGCTGGTCGGGCACTCGGAATCGATGATTCACAGTTCGGTCCCGGATCTGAAGCAAGTTCAGCCGACGATTTTCCAGGTCTGATTGGAGCCACGCCAGATGCCGAAGGAGAAAGTTCGCGTCCTGATCGTGGACGATTCGGCGTCGGTGCGCCAAATCCTGCAGACGATCCTCAACGACGATCCTGATATCGAGGTGATGGCGACGGCCTCCGATCCGTTCGTGGCGGCGCGTCGTCTCCAGGACGAGATTCCCGACGTCATCATCCTCGACCTCGAGATGCCGCGCATGGACGGCATGACGTTCCTGCGCAAGATCATGGCGCAGCGTCCGATTCCGGTGATCATCTGCTCGTCGTTGACGGAGGAAGGCTCGAACGTGATGTTCGAGGCGTTCGAGGCCGGTGCGGTCGACATCGTGCCGAAACCGAAAATCGACACGCGGCAGGCGCTGCTCGAATGCTCGACGCGGCTGCGCGAGGCCGTGAAGTCGGCGGCACGCGCGCGGGTGCGCCCACGCGCGGAGCGTCGCGCCATCGAGAAGAAGCTGACCGCCGACGCTATCATCCCGCCTCCGGTGCAGGGCAGGGTCAGGCCGACGACGGAGCGCATCGTTTGCATCGGCGCCTCGACGGGCGGGACCGAAGCGCTCAACGACGTTCTGGAGATGCTGCCGGCGCACTCCCCGCCGATCGTCATCGTCCAGCACATGCCGGCAGGCTTCACCGCCGCGTTCGCCAAACGGCTCGACGGCCTCTGCCAGATCAGGGTCAAGGAGGCCGAGGATGGCGAGCCGGTGCTGCCGGGCTGCGCCTATATCGCGCCCGGCGCCCGGCACATGCTGCTCCAGCGCATCGGCCTGCGCTACCAGATCGCGATCAAGGACGGCCCGCCGGTGTCGCGGCATCGCCCCTCCGTCGACGTGTTGTTCCGCTCGGCGGCCCAGCACGCCGGCGCCAACGCGCTCGGCGTCATCATGACCGGCATGGGCGATGACGGCGCGCGCGGGATGCTGGAGATGCGCAAGCTCGGCGCCTCGACGCGGGCCCAGGACGAAGAGAGCTGCGTGGTGTTCGGCATGCCCAAGGAAGCCATCGCCCATGGCGGCGTCGAGAAGGTCGTCTCGCTGCATCAGATCCCGCGCGAGATCATGCTCTGGTATCAGGCCGGCCACGCCGCGGTGGCGGGTTGATGGCTATGTCCACCGTTCCGGCCAATATGCTCGCTGAGGCGACCGCTGCGATCGAGGACGTCTCCTCGCGCATCGAGGACGTCTTCGCGCGCGTCGGTCACGAACTCGGGCGCGGTCACCTCATCTTCCAGGAGCTGAACCAGGGCTTGGCGACGCTCTCGGGCGAGCTCTCCGGCGCGGAGATCGAAGGCGCCGCAACCGCGCTGCAGGAGATCGCCGCGCGGCTGAGCGAGCTGGAGCGGGCGTTGCCGGCGGAAAGCGCGCTGCTGCAGACGATCGGCAAGAGCACGGCGGAGGCGTCTTCGCTGCTCAAGCCGCTGTTCAAGCACATCCAGATGATCACCATCATCGCGCGCAGCGCGCGGATCGAGGCGGCCTCGCTCGACGGCGACCGCGAAGGCTTTCTCGCCTTCACGCAGGAAGCCTATGATCTCGGCAAGGCGGTGCAGCGCTCGATCGAGGGCTGCGCGCGCGACCAGCAGCGCCTGTCGGAAGCGGTCGCCACCGCCTCCGGTCGGCAGAAGGACTTCGAGAGCCGCTATCGGGCCCAACTGATGTCGGAGAGCGCCGAGCTCGGCGCGGCCTATTCCGGCCTGCGCGACCAGCGCAGCAAGAGCAGCCATCTGGCCGATCGCGCCAGCTCCAGCACCAGGAAGATCGCCGAGGCGGTCGGCAGCGCGATCATCTCGCTGCAGGCCGGCGACAGCACGCGTCAGCGCCTCGAACACGTGTCTCACGGTCTCGGCCTCGCGTCGGCCGCCGCGCCGAGCCTCGTCCCCGAACCCGTGACGAGCGATCACGGCATGCGCGCGATTTGCCAATTGCAGGCCGCGCAGCTGAGGGATGCCCAGCGCGAGTTCGGCGGCGACATTGGCCGGATCGTCGGCGCGCTGACCGCCATCCTGCGCGACGCGGGCAGCGTCGCCGGCCACGGCCGCACGCTGTTCGGCGGCGAGGAGGACGGCTCGTCGTTCCTGACGCGCATCAAGCAGACGCTGGCGCACGCCTCGAACCTGATCGCCACCTGCGAAAGCGCGGGCCGCTCGGTCGACGAGGCGCTCGCGATCGTCGAGGACACGCTGACAAAATTTCGCCAGGCCATCGCCGGGCTTGCCGAGGCGACGGTCGACATCACGCTGATCGGAATGAATGCCGGCCTCAAGGCGAGCCATCTCGGCAGCCGTGGCAGCGCCTTCGTCGTCATCGCCAACGAGCTCAAGGCGACCGCCGACCAGGTCTCGGCGGGCGCCGGGCGCCTGCGGCCGGTGCTCGACGGCATCGAGCGCTCGGCCAATGAGCTGAAGGAGCTGCGCGTGCAGGGTGACCCCACGCAGCTTGCCAAGCTCGAGCCGCAGATCCTTGTGGCGCTGCGCGAGGTCGAGGCCGGCAATGAACGGCTCGGCAAGCTGACGAGCCGGCTCGCGAACGAAGGGGCGGAATTCGAGCGGCTGATGAATTCGGCGCAAGGGCAGATGACCACGCTCGGCGAAAGCTCGGCGGCCTTGCCTGCGGTCGCCACGCGGCTCGAGACGGCGAGCGCGGGTGCGCAACGGCTCCAGGTGGAGCTGCAGGATCAGGCGATCCTCGACGATCTCTTCGCGCGCTACACGATGGAGCGCGAGCGTGACGTTCATCGCGAATTCCTGCACGCGCTCGGACTGGTATCGGCCGCCGCCTCGCGCCGGGTCGAGGCGGTCGAGACCGCGGACGACGGCATAGAATTGTTCTGACGGCACCGCCGGCGCCGCCTCGCGCGGCGGCGGCAATTTGATATGTTGGTTTTGCAGGGCGTTAACCGTGGCGGAATGCTCGCCGCATCGGTCATTGTCGCGCCGCACAGTTGGTTGCAAATACCGGTCAATTGTACGGTGGATGTTTCCATGATGAGAGACGGCAAATACGCGGCCTGGTTCAGGACCCCGCGCGCGCAGGGCACGGGCATCGTGCATCTGGCGGAAGGGCGGATCTCCGGCAGCGACAGCTTCTTCACCTATGGCGGCTCCTATCGGTTCGATGACGAGCAGCGCTTCACGGCGGTTCTGACCACGCGGCGCCACGCCGATGGGCCGCCGACCGTGTTCGGTCTGGACGAGGTCGAGGTCGAACTTGCGGGCGTGTGCAGCGGTGCGATGGCGACCTGTTCCGGAACGGCCAGGCAGGCGCCCGACGTGATGTTCGAGGTGACGCTGATCTACAGCCAGGACGACGTGCCGGCCGCGGAGGCTCGCGGCGCCGTCGTGAAGCTCAACGACAAATTGCCCAAGGGCCTCGACAGCCGTTCGCGGCCGCGCCAGTTCCCGGCACCTTCGAAGCCTTCCGCATCTTAGTCTTGCGTTGACGCTGTCGCGTGAAACGGGCTGTGCGTGCGGCGCGGCAACGCAGCATTCAGGTGCGCGAGGCTAGCATGAGGTCGCTGTAAAGGACGGACGAAAACATGCCTCAGATCTGGATGACCTACGACGAGCTGGCGACACTCAGCGGCTGCACGCCGGCAGAAGCCAGGATGCGCGCCCTGCATTTGTCGCTCGACCGCCGCAAGAGCCGCGACGGCGCAACGCGCGTCAAGCTCGACCTGGCGCTGACCGCCAAGTTCTTCGCATCGATCCGCGACGCGGATTTCGATCTCGACGGTGCCATCGCCGCGCTCCAGAGCACACACCGGCAGATGGCCGAGTTGCTGGCACCGACCGGGTTCCGCGAGCGCGGGGCCGCATAGCGCTTCGCGCTCGGAACTCCGATAGCTCATCGCGAATCAGGCATAGTCTCGTTTTCCGGAAGATATCGCCGGAGCCGGGGTTTCAACCGAGACGGGTCTTGGTGCCCGCAGGAGAATGCCATGAGGAAAGCCAAGTATCGGATCGGCGTGACTTCGTTGGGAATGGCGCTGCTCGGTGGGCTATTGATCGTCACAGCCGCGCCGTCACATGCGGAAGTCGTCAAGCTGCAGGCCGACCTCAAGGGCAGCAATGAAGTGCCTCCGAACAACTCCACGGGTTCAGGCAAGGCCGAGGCCGCATTCGATACCCAGACGAAAGTCCTGACCTACACGGTCACCTATGCCGATCTCTCTGGTCCGGCGATGGGAGCTCATTTCCATGGTCCGAGCGAAGCGGGCAAGAACGCCGGCATCGCTCTGCCGTTCAAGACGGTGCAAAGCCCGATCCAGGGCAGCGCCACGCTGACCGACGCTCAGGCAGCCGATCTGTTGGCCGGAAAATGGTACGCGAACATCCATACGGCCGCGAACCCGGGCGGCGAGCTGCGCGGGCAGATGATGAAGTAGGGTTGATGTCCCCGCGGCGCTGAACAAATTGTCAGCGCCGTGATCGTCAGGCTGGCGGCCGGGGCAGGAAGGCCAGGATCGTCTGGGCGAGGATGACGCCGACGGTCCCGCCCGCCGCCTTCTGCAGCACGTCGAGGAAGCCCGGATCACGATCGGGGGTCAGCGCTTGCAGGACTTCCAGCCCCATTGCGACGGCCATGACGAGCGAGCAGGCCAAAGCGAGCCGGCCGGGCAACAGGAAGGACAGCAGGAAGCCGAGCAGGCCATAGGCGCTGAAGCGCTCGATCACGACGATCCAGTAGGCTTCGCTATGCCCCATCAGCGCCGGCCGTCCCGCCAGTCTTGCCAGGGTGGCATAGACGATAAGGGCGAGGCAAATTCCCGCGGCTGCGATGAGGTGATTTCGGCGCATGGGCCCAGCATAGCCCCTCGGCTGCGGTCACGCTTTGAAAGACGAGAATATCGTTAAAGCATCCCCGGCGGGATCCGGTCAGGCGACCAGGACATCGCCAGCCGGCGCCGCGGATCCGGTATGGCGGCGTGACGCGACGAGCTCGTTGAATTTGGCGAAGGGAAGCGGAGCGGCGACGAGATAACCCTGTCCTTCTTCGACGCCGGATGCGATCAGCGCACGGCGCTGCTCCTCGGTCTCGATGCCTTCGGCGACGACCGTCATCCGGAAGTCCTTGGCGAGCGCGACCAGCATCTCGACGATCGTCGTGGTCGATGCATCCACGGTGATAGTGTCGACGAAGAACTTGTCGATCTTGATCGTGTTGGCGCCGAGCCCCTTCAGCCGCGACAGCCCGCTATGACCCACACCGACGTCGTCGATGGCGACGCGGAAGCCATGGTCACGCAGCTCGGCCACGACGGAAGCGGCGCGTGCGAGATCGTCGAGCTCGTCGCGTTCGGTCACTTCGACCACGATCTGGCGCGTGGAGATTCTCGCCGCCAGGACCGTGCGGCGCAGCGTTTCGATGAAGCCGGCACTCAGCAGGTGCTTGGGCACGACGTTCACGGACATCTTGAAAGTCTTGTCCGCCCTCAGCACGGCCTTCAGGTCGGAGAGCGCGGATCCCAGGATCTGCCAGGTCATCACCTGGATGCGCCCGCTGGATTCGGCCAGCGGAATGAAATTCATGGGCGGCACTACCGAGCCGTCTCGACGAACCCAGCGCGCTAGAACCTCGCAGCCCGTGATCCGGCCCGTCCTGAGATCGAAGATGGGCTGGTAATAGGGTCTGAATTCGCCGGCTGCGAGAGCGCGGTCGAGATCGGCGACCGGCCCTTCCATCCGGCGGCTGCGTGCCAGCAGGATGCCGAAGAGTGCACCAAGTCCAAGGGCCACCGCGAGTGCCGGCCAGTAAGCCTCGTTGTTCCAGCTCGAAAGCACCGCGTGCTCGAGCCGGATCGTGGCATGAAGCGGCAACCGCGTGGAATGCCGCTCGAAGCTGATCGGCCCTGGCAGGGGCCTGTCGGCATCGAGTCGGAATTCACCGAGCTTCTCGCCATTGCTCAAGGCGAGGATCACCTCGCTGTGTGCGCGCAGCTCGGCGGGCATGAGATCGAACAGGTTGGCGTTGATGCCGACGATGGCAACCAGTGCGGAGCTGCGATTGACGTCCCTGAGCACGCCCAAGGCGTCGCCGCCGAACTGCTCCACGCGAAACAGGGAAAGCCTCTTGTCCTGCGAGGGCAGCATGTCGCGACGATCCGCCCATCCCTTGTCGAACTCGAGCGTCTCGGAATAGGCCGAACAGATCACCGATCCGTCCGGATTGACGAGACGGACGTCCTTGATCGCCGAGCGCTGGTAGACGTGGAGCCGGATGGCTTGCAGCGCTGCCGGCGCGCAGCTGGCAAGATCGCGCTTGGCGAGTTCGTCGAGGCTCGCCGCGGCAAAATCGACAGCCAGTTCGGAGCGGCGCAGAACCACCTCGGTCAGCTCGTTCAGCTGGTGCGCCTGCTGGTGGCGAATGACGGCCTCTGCCGCAAAATGGCCCGCCAGCCCAAACGCCATCATGCTCGCAAGCACGAGCGCTACAAACGGAAGGTTCGGTCGCTGGTGTCTCATCCGGTACGGGCGGAATTCAGGAGAGGCGGGGGACTAGGCTAGCGAATTATCTTGAGAACTATCTTGAGCGCTATCTTGGGAATTGATCCTAGCCAGCGGGGGCTAAGATAGGGTTTAACGGGCCGACCGGCGCGGATGGGCGACCGAGTGGTTGCCTGACCGATGGTCACGCGGCCCGAGCATGAAAGTTGAGCAGTATGATCAGGACGTTAAGCCTCCTCCTCCTGTCGTTGGTCGTCGGAAGCTCCGTGGCCTTGGCGCAGGGGACCAAAGACCAGCCCGCGGGCAATCAGCCCACCACACGCAGCGGCACGGCGACGAATTCCGGTTCGGACAGCATGGGTGGTGCTTTCAAGGGGACAGGGACCCCCAACTATGGAACCAGCCCCGGGATGGGGTCCCAGAAGAAGATGCGCAACTAGCCTGAGGCGCCGGCTGATCGGCTGCAAAGCGGCCGATCGAGTCTCACCGTCCGGGCCGGTGGCTCAGGGGGATCGCCTCTGGATAAGTGGCGCTGGAACCGTGGATGTAGGGTCCGGGGTGGCGGGTGGCCCGCAACCGGAGCACCACGAAGGCGATGTTGATCGCCAGCCAGACCAGGACCGCGGAAATGGCAAAGTGGAGCACTGCCAGACCTCGCTGTGGGGCCGGAATCAACCTCTAAGCGTGGGTTTGGTTCCGTCCCGCCGAGGTAATGGCGCCGGAAAGTAATGTTGCATCTGCGAGGTGACCGTTGGCCTCTGGGGTGACCTGCCGGTCCTGTCGTTGAGGTCGTTCGTCGTCACCGCCACGCGGGAAATCGTTCTGCAAGGCTCAAGGCGAGCGGGAGCCGCATTGCCGAGGCCTACGTCTTCTTTCCCGTCTTCGACTTTAACGAAAGACCAAGCCGCAAGGCCATGCGCTTGATCGCATCCGGCGAACGGCCGAGAAGTTTCGCCGCCTCCTCCAGCGAGGCTGAAGACTTGGCCAGCTCCATGAGCCGGCGGTCTTCCTTGAACGACCAGGGCTTGCGCGCCATAACCGAAACCATCCTCTTCGACACAATGACAAAGCCGCCAAGCGACCCATGTTCGCTCGACGGCTTTGCTTGGGTGGGGCCAGGCTTGGGGGAGCCCGGTGCGAAGATGGATATGCGATCGGCGAGACTTCGCAACAAACAACGCGGATTAAGCTAACTGCTCAACCTTACTGCGATGAAGTCGGCCCAGGAGGCCCCGTATAACCACGGCATTTCGTGGTGAATCCGATCCACCGGTGGCGATCATCGGAGCCTACGAAGTCGCACCGACGACGGAGCCTTTCCGTCAGTCGCCGCGGGCTGTCTGGAGGCGTCGAAGAAGGTCGTCATCATGCGCGCCATGAACGAGGGTTCATGGTGTCGCCGTGTCGAGTTCTGGTAAAAAGAAGAAAGAGAGCCTCTTCTCCGCGCTTGGTGCCCTCCCGTGCCGACCAATCTTCAAGCACCACGTTGCACAAACTTCATGTTCGTCTGACAAAAGTTTCAGCGGTGCCGAGCTTGAAGTCGACACACCGAAAAGATGAAATGAGCGCGGGAGGAGCGTTCCGGCAAACGTGGGAACATTCCAGATGTTGGCTGTCTTGGTTTTGATTTCGATTTTCGCAGCGGGCTTTTGCTGCGGCTATGGTGTGCGGGCGTGGCGCTCGTGGAGGCGATCGGCACGATATCGTCTTTACGCACCCTATACTCCGGCCTCGATGGAGGCCGGTCGAGCTCAGAGGCCATCGTAATCAGGGCACGCCACCCCGATGAATGGTCGTCGGGGGCGACGCCGAAATAACCATGTGCGGTTAGGTTAATCCGTCGGCGTCCTTGAGCGCTTTGGAAAGGCAGCCTAAGACGGAACAATTGATAGCGAAGGTTTGGCCGCTCCATTTTTCCGGGGCGCGCAGGTGGGCATAGATGACGTATCTCATTGCGTTGCTGGGCGCGACGATCTGCGTCCTCATTTCGATTGCGTTTGTTTGCAGCTATGGCCGGCGTCTGAAAGATCTTCCGGGTCCGTGGATCATGAACGAGGGTCATTCAAATGATTGATCAACGGCACAACGCCCCCCGCAGGTATTTCGTCGACGCACAAGGACATCGTGTTCTGATCGGCCTCTCGCTGCAGGAGACGGCGGAATTCGAAGCGCTGGATGTCGCAGCAGAGACGCCGCAGATCGTGACCGAGACCTACATGGGCAAGGGAGCCGCCGCGGTTGACGACGTTCGATGGCTTGAGCTCTACTCCAAGCACGAAGGCGCCTGGCGGGTGTGGATCGCACGGAGCCAGGCGGAGCGGACGCCGGATTTAGGCTTTGTTAACTATGTCTGACCGATGGTAGCCGCCTAAATCTCGAATGTGGGGATGGCCCAAATGTTTCAGCTGTTCCTGAGAGCGCGCGCACACAATCTTCTCGGCTCCCGCCGCGAGGACAAGGGTTTCAAGGCCCGCTCCGCGGAGCGTGACGCGGAGACCGACCGCACGCGGATCGGTGCGGTCCTGGCGGCGATCGAAACGGCTTTGCAGGAAGCGGAGAAAGAGCAGGCCGGCCTCAACCGGCGTGTCGATGACGCACTTGCGCGTGCATCCGTCACCTTCGGAAACGGCACCGACGAGTATCTCGAGCGTGAGGCGCTCGACAATCATCACCAGGACCTTTTTGCGGCCGACATCTCGAATGGCCAGCGCCGGCTCAAGGAACTGGCGACCAGCATTGCGCACCTGAAGTTCGTCAAGACCGCAATGCTGACGCGCTTTCCGGACTTCAAGCCGCCGCAGCTCAATAGCTAGGATAGCGCGCGCCGCCCTGCGGCCATCCTTCGAGACGCCGCCGTTGGCGGGCCCTCAGGATGAGCGACCGCGTGCGTTGTGCAGTTTCAACGAGCCCGGATGCCGCTTAGCCTCATCCTGAGGAGGCGCGTCAGCGCCGTCTCGAAGGACGAGGCGCGCGCGGCTCGGGCCGCAGCCAAGCGTCATATGGCCCTGCGCAGCAGAGGATCGATCACATGACGATTCGGCGCCGCTTTGCCGTTTGGCGCCTCGATCCTTTTTGCTATGGTTCCGGCAAACGTTCACGGTTCATGGGAGCAACAAGGTGCCGGTCAGAAATATGCGAAGATTGGTTGGATTGGGGTGCGTGTTGACCCTGGCTGCGCCGGCAACGGCGTCGGCGATTACCGCCGAAGTGGCGCGCGCATGCGACGCGGCGGTGGCCAAGGCCTTTCCGCCCAAGCAAATTGGCAACCCAGCGGCCGGCAGCACCAAGGGTACCTCAAAGGACCGGCGCCAATATTTTGAGAAATGCGTCGCGAACAACGGCAAGGTCGATGACTCTCCGGCGGACGCGCCCAAGGACAGCAAGCCCTCAAAGTGAGAAATCAGGGTTCGGCTAGCGCCGCGGTGGCGGACAGGGCGAGTAGAACGCGCCGTTCGCCGCATTGATGCGTTCGACACATTGATTGGGATCGGTGACCGTTCCAGCCACCGTGAAATCGTAGCCCATGCCCTTGATCACCACGACGTAGCGGCCGGGAGTGAGCGTAAAGCCGTCCTGCTCCGGTTGCAGCAACAGCATCCTCTGCTGATCCTCGACCGGTCCCACCTTGTAGGGATAGGACATGCTGCGAATGACCCAGGAATCGCCCGCGTTGACCATCGCGGCTTTCCCGGTGGCATCGACCCCCATGGCGCGTGAGACTTTCGCCACGACCCGAACTTCGGTCCCGCTTGCATCGACACCACCGTCGGGCCTGAACACGATGAACTTGACGTCGCCGTCCATCAGCGTGGTCGCGCTCGGCGTGTTGATGGCCGCCGAGATCGCGACGCGGCGGTCCGGAATCTTGCCCGGTACCGACTTGAGCTCATGGAGCTGGCCCTCGCTCAAGGCGTAGACGCCGAACGTCGTCGGCAGAGGCATCGAAGGTTGTGCAGCCTGTGCCGGCTCTTTCTGACTATCCGGGGTCCGTTCAACAGCCTCGCTCACCGCGGGAGGCGGACCGGCGCCCGGCTGAGATTGCGGGCCGTTCGGTGCTCGCTCGGGCGGCGGCACCGTCTGCGACAAGTTGGTCAGTTGTGACTTCAGCCGAGGCCAATAGATAGCCGCGGTCGCGCCCCCGCCAATGAGCAGGAGGATGATTGCCAGTCGAACCAGAGATTTGAAGGCGCCGCTTCGTTTGGGTCGGTCGAGCGAATCCGGCAGTGCGGCAGGACGGTGCGGCGCTCCCGTGTCCTTCGGGCTGGACGGCGCAGCCGAAACCGGTGACGGCGCCGGAACGGGTGGGGGAGGCGAAGTTTGGACCGTCGGGGTCACTGGAGCGGCGGTTGCCGCGACCAGTTTCTGCTGTTCCGCCGCGGCGCTGCGCTCGAAGGAACGTTCGACCTCCTTGATGGCACGTTCGAGGACCTGCTGGAGCTCGCGGGATTCCCGCGCCTCGGTGTGGGTGAATTGCTCCAGCAGCTTGACGCGCGCCAGCTCATAGACGATCTCCCGCATCTGCTGGGGATCGTCGGATACGGCGCGGATGCGGCTCGACAGGAGACGGATAAACCCGGCTTTGATCTGTTGCGCCGAGGGGGCGTTGGCCGCAGTTTCACCGGAGTCGGTCATCAAGGCGATCAAGTAGCCCGGATAAGGCCATTTCGCTAGGTTTTTCCGCCTGAAACCTTGCGATCGAGGCAGCTCTCCCGCGGATGAACGGGTCTGCCGACGTCCCTCTCGGTCCCTTGAAGGCGCTTGCTTTTAGGGGAAAACCTGTGACATTTCGCCAAGCTCCTCTTTCCGGTGTTCAACCATGCGTGGCGTTCTGACAGTCCTCTCGGTCTTGACCTTCCTGGCCTCGCCTGCCGTTGCGCAGGGGATCAAGGATCAGGCCAACACCACGAGCTCCAGCATCATCACGACGCCGACGAAGAAGGCGCAAACCACCCAGGCGGCGTCCCGGCCGACCGCGGTCCGGCATGTGACGGGGCTTCCGGCCGGAAAGTCGGCCCAAGGCGTCTGGCGCGACGGCAAGCTGGTCGCCGTTCCCCGCTGAGGCTGCGACCCAACGAAGCGTGAAGGAACGGTGATCGCCTCCCTGACGTTCACGCTCGGGAGATATCATATGAAACGACCAGTTCTGATTGCCATTGCGTTGCTTGTGCCCGCCGCTGCCTGGGCGCAGGGCGTCAACGACCCTTCGACGCCCAACCGCAACGTGACCATCGTCAATCCGTCGCAGCCCGCGCCACCCAATGCGACGCGGAACATCCCGAGCCGGATCGAGCCGCCGGTCACCACCGGGAGCGGACGCGCCCGCCCATACTATGGGAGCAGAACCCGGGGCAGCGCGTCGAGCCACCGCTAGCCGCGCCGTTCACCGTTCGCCGGCCTCCTGGCTATTGCGGGTTGACCTCGACCTCCAGGGTCGAAGTTCCCGAATCATGTCGGTTCTTGCCCGAAATCAGCAGCGTGAACTTGTCGGTGCCGCGCGTTTCGTTTTCCGCCGAATAGCGGAAGCCCGACCCGACCACGGCCAATTGTCCTCGCGAGGGGCCGCTGACGACCGACACGTTGAAGATCTGCATGTAGGACCAGCGCAGGCCCTGGATGCACTCCGCGCCAGGCGCGATCGACATCGTCCATCTCACCGTATCGTGCGACAGGGCAAACGGCGTCCGTTCCTTGATGCAAAGCGGGCTGGCGTGCGCCGCAAGGCCCGACACCACGGAAGCCGCGACGGCAATACCTGACAACAATAAGGGTCTTGCACGCATGCCCGGCAACTCCACGAAGGGGATGCCGAAGGCTAGCAGCAAGGAGCTAATGAGGTCTTAGAAGAGAGCCGTTGTCCGTTCCGGCGCGGATCGCGGCTTCATCGGCCATCAGCCGGGCCCTCTCTCCGGGCCACGCGGTCTGCCCTCTGTCTTGCCCGGGAAGTCAATCTCGATTTCGGAAAGTCGTAACCCATTGATTTGATGGGGGCCGGCTACTGTGCATGGGGTTGTTTTTCGATTTTTGAGGGACGGCGCCGAAGGTCCGGTTATTGCCCGTTTGGTGTCATCCCGCCGCCGGCAGGGAAGTTGCTGGACTTGAGCGTCATTCCGGAGACGCGGAAGCGGACATTTCCAGCCAAATAGAGATAGTCCGAGGTGGTGCTGCCAACCGTGCGCACTTCGACATAGGTCAGCGTGATCGAACCGACGCTCGGGGTCACCTGGGTGATCTCGACGTAACGTGCTCCAGGGAAGAGCTTCTGGTCGGCCGTAGAAGATCTTCTCGCGCTCGGATCACAGGACGAAGTGCCCGCCGGTCTTCTGATCGACGGCCTCATATTGAGTATGGATGACTTGCGGGTATTCGATTTGGCCGGCTCTCGCGGACTGCACGCCGAAGCAGATCATCAAAATCAGCAAAGCAATGATGCGAGCCACGATCAAAATCCTCAGACCAAAAACGAAATCCTGCCCGCGAATTCGCTTCCTTGCAATTGGCAAAGCGATAGACTGAAAGCCTTGCGCCCAAGCGTTTGCGGCCAATCGCCGTTCTTGTGATGTGTCTTTGGATTTATCGATATGCGAACCGTTCGACCTGACCAATTGCCAGCTGGCGAACGCCGGCTTGTGGCGCTGGCTGGAGCAGTCGCAACCATGGCCGCTGCGCTCGGTCTTTGTCTCGCCAGTCCGTCCCTATGTCTTGCTCAGACCGATCCGGAGCCTTCTATCAGCGACTATCTTCCGCCCAAAGAGCCGGAAGTCTCGCGCGACGAATGGCGGCAGCGCATCGAGGAGGCGCGGCGGCGGGCCAAGGATGTCTCGCGCGAGCGACGGGAGCATCCGGAGCTCTACAAGCCGATCCCGGAAGATCCGGACCTCGTCGCGACCGAACGTCTGCTCCGCGACGACAGCCTGCAGCGAGGCGACATCGTCACGACCAAGAAGGGCATGTTCGTCTACCAGGGTCGATCCGATCAGCCGCGCCGCGATCAGGATTTTGTGCCGGTCAACCCGAAATCGGTGCGCTGAGGCTCAGTAACGCCGCAGGATCTCGTTGAACTTGGGATCGGTCATTTTCGTGGTGTCGAGCAGCAGCGACTTGCCTTGCGGCGTGGCCTGCACATAGGCCGCGATCAGCAGCGGCTCGTAACGGGAGCGATTGGCCAGCGCCGAGCGGATGTCGGATTGCGCCAGCAGCTTGATCTCCTCGTCCGTCGCGGCGGCGCCTGAGGTCACGGTCCGGACGCGGGCAAAGGCGACGTCGATCGGCACCGATCCGGTCAAATAGGACATCTTCACCGCCGGCGTTGCCGCTTCGCCGGCCTGGGCCTGCAGCGTGCCGAGCGTGAGCCAGAGCGCGGGCCTGATCGGCGAGACCTTCAAGGCCGAGACCACGGCGGCCTGGGCGGCCTTGTTCTCGCTGGCTCGTCCGTCCGCATCGACTGCGGGCCGGTGAAGAACGTCAGCGGCCTTCGCCGCTGCGTAGTTCGCGAGCAGGTCCCCATCCAGCGAAAACGATGCCAAAGCACCGCCCGCCGCCAGCTTCGCCTTCTCGGGCGGGATCTCGCCCGAGAACAAATCACTGGCGCGAAAATCCGGTCGGACGAAATCGCCGTAGAAGGCCATGGCGGCATGAAGCGCCAGCAGGATCGCGGCGCAAATGCCGATGACGCGAAGCAGGATCATGCGGTTCATGGTGGAATCGACGCGGCCTGTGAGGGCAAAGCAAATACGGGATTGAAGGGAAAGCGGGGTCCTTAAATTGCCATCAGACTATCGCCCTGGATCGTCAACAGCGTCAAGTTGCCGGTCGCGTAGGCGCCGGTGTCGATGTTGATGCGGTTCGGGCGAATGTCGGGCACGCTGACCGGCGTATGACCGTGGACGATATATTTGCCGAAGCGCTCCTCGGACGCCAGGAACTCCTCGCGGATCCAGAGCATGTCTTCATCCTTCTGGCGCTCGAGCGCGACGCCCGGCTTGACGCCGGCATGGACGAAGAAGAAGTCGCCGCAGGTAAAGGACGAGGGCAGTTGCTGCAGGAAGGCCAAGTGCTCCGGCGGCAGCGCGCGCTTCAGTCCGTCGATCAGCTCGACCTGCTGCTCCGCGGACGGGTTCATGGTCGGCGTGATGCCGTAAGAGACCAGCGTCAGCAGGCCGCCATAGTGGCGCCACTCCTGGAGGCGGGCGGGGTCCTTGAGGACCTCGAGCAGGAAGACCTCGTGGTTGCCCTTCAGGCAAACCGTCTCGTGCGATTTCGAGCGCGCGATCAACAGATCGAGAACGGCGCGGGAGTCCGGGCCGCGGTCGACATAGTCGCCGAGAAAGACCTGAATGGCCCGCTCTGGGGCGGAGCGGGCAAGATCGGCGTCGATGACGGTTAACAGCGATTGAAGCAGATCGGCGCGGCCGTGCACGTCGCCGATTGCATAGACGCGAATGCCATCGGGGAGCCGAGGCTTGGTTTTCTTTCGAAAGCGCGAGGAAAGGCCCATCAGGTCGGTCGAATCGCATCCAGCGTCACGAGCGGAACGTCGTGACCGCTCTTAGCAGAACAAGTTACACATCGGTATTCTTAATTGTTTCCGACCAAGTCGTCCGCATTTTGATTAAAGGATCGTGCGGCCTTTGAGCCGTATTTCAAGACGTCTCGCGTAGCGTCTCCTCAACAAGAACGGGGAGCGCGACATGCGCAAGATTGTGAAGTTCCTGGCGGCCGTGGCCGCGATCGTCGGTGCTGCAGGGGTGCAGCAGCGCGCTGAAGCCGCTTTCGTTGGCGCGCCCTTGGGGCTGCGCGGCGCCATCCAGTACATCAAGTTCGACCAGCCGACGCTGGCACCGATGGCCTTCACGCTGTTTTGCCTGAAGTACAAGGACGAGTGCAAGCCGCGGCCGCAGCAGATCGTGTTCCGTGGCGGCCGGCTGAAGCTCACGGCGGAGCGGATGGCGCAAATGCAAGAGGTCAACCGGCAGGTCAATACCGCCATTCGTCCGGAGGCCAATCTGGAAGGGTTGCGCGGCGAGAAATGGGTGCTGCATCCGACCAGCGGCGACTGCAACGACTACGCTGTGACAAAACGCCACGAATTGATCGCCATGGGCTTTCCGGCGCGCTCGGTGCTGCTCAGCGAGGTCGTGACCACCTGGGGCGAGCATCATCTCGTCGTCGTGGTGCGGACTTTCTCCGGCGATCTCGTGCTCGACAATCTCTCCGGCCACATCCTGCCGTGGTCGAAGAAGCCCTATCGCTGGGTCCGCATTCAGTCGCCCAAGAACCCGAACTACTGGGCCTCCCTCGGCGATCGCGCGGTCTGATTACCTGCGCTCTATCGTGATCCGGACTGGCCGACGCTCTGCGACAGGCCCAGTCCCACGATCACCGCAAGACACAGGATTGCTGCGGGCCGCAGCAATCCGGGACCTGCAAAGCTCTGAACCAGCGCAAACAGAACACAGGCCGCGGCGGCCGCAGGGAAGAACGAGTCGCGTCCGCGCTGCAAAGCACCGAAGAACAGCCGTACCAAAGCGATCAGGGCTGCCAGCACCGCAAGAGCAAGACCGATCGCTCCCATGCCGGCGAAGATCGCTGTTGCCGTCGACGGCGCCGCCAAGGCCGCTCCGGCATCGCTCTGATAGATCCTGCCGACCGCCGAAAACGTTCCTGCGCCCGCGCCGAACCAGCGCGTGTCGGCCAGCATGCGCTCCAGCGCAGCGCGCGTTTCCGCGCCGATGTCGGGGTTGAGCCGCAGGAGGATCGGCCCGGAGCTCTGTTCGAACAGGAAGGTCAAGACAATTGCCGATCCGATCAGCGCGGCGGCGGCAAGCGCGCTCGCGGCCAAGGGCGACAGATCAAGCCGGCGGATGACGAGGATCAGAAGGATCAATACGACGCCGAAGCCCGCGGCGATCGCGTTGTTGGTCCCGGAAAGGCCGAACACCGCAGCTGCGCTGATCAGGGCTCCGGCAAGGCCGAGCAGGCCAAGCATGATCGAGCGTAACAGCGAGTGATGCGTTTCGGCCCGCTCCGCGGCAAGCTGCATCACGGCAAGATTCAGGACGAGGCCAAACCCTGCCAGGGTCGTCGCGAACTCGGACGTTGCGGTAGCCCCCGCAATGGCCGGCGAGAGCCGGTGCAGATCCAGGGTCAAGGCGGAGACCGCTGTGATGCCGGCGAGGACAAACAGGACAAGCTCGGCGCGGCCGCGATCGCGGACGACCACAATGGTTACGCCGAGCAGCGCGGTTGCTGCCAGCGCCAGCATCAGCGCGGTCAGGGTTAAGCCAAGATCGGCGGTGACCGGCCCGAACGGGAGGCCACCAAGTGCGTCGCGAGCGCTCGCCCAGATCGGATGCCCGAAGCCCAGCGGAAGCGGCATCAATTGCGCGGCGATCAGCAGCGGAATGGCGATCAGGATCCAGCGGGCCCAGGAGGTCGCGCGGACATAGTGGTCGTAGTCGGCTTTTCGCGCGCTGACTGTGGCTGCCAGCAAGCTCAGCGCGGCAGCCATCATCCCGAGCTGCGCACCGAACTTGGCGCCGGCGATTTCGAGAGCGGATGCGGAAACGATGGAAACGATGAGGGCAAAATAAGCGAGGGACAAACGGCGCGCTCGATGCGGATTCCTGAAACGATCAGGTCACCATACAAGCGAGCGGGTGGTTTTCAAGCAAAGGTCGGCCCGGGGCCAACAACTTGCCTGTGATCCTCCGCATGCGCGCGAACTGTCGAGCGCAAGAGATTTGCTGAGGGAGATCAGCGAGCGCTCTTGACCGGACGGGCAAACACGCGCGCGGCCCGGGCGGCGGCAAGGCTGAAGCGAGCGGCCGAGCCAAAGAGGTAGCCGGCCTGGAGCGCAATGGCTGCAAAGGCCGCAGCCTTCAGGCCTTCGAGGACGCCAAGACTGGTCATGAGGCTGACCGGCAGCACGGTGAGCACCAAGGCGAATGTGACCGGCAGCAGCACCAACACGCGAAAGCGTTGGCCCAGCACGGCACCTACCAGAAAGCTGAAAATCAAAAACGCGGTCATCCGAAACACTCCGTGCTTCGGACCCTAGGTTCCCCACCCTAAAAAGACCCTTAAGCTGTATGGCTAAATTTGGCCTATAGGCCGCAATTTGCCAGCAGCGAATGATAGGCCTCCCGCAAGCCGTTCAGGGACACCAGGCCTTTGATCTCGCTGTCGCTTTCCTTAACCACCACCGACAGCGAGGCCGACGTCTGCCATTTGCCGGCGGCAAAGGCCGAGACCTCGTCGGGCAGCAGCACGGCAGCCCCTGCGGCGGCCATGCTGGCGTCAACGGTCAGGGTGCCGCCGCCGCTCGCGGCGATGGAGACTTTTGGACGGCTTCTGGGCGGGAAGGGCCGGATCAAGGCCACCAGCACGTCGATCTTGCCCTTTGGGGCACAGCGCACGATGAGCCCGGCGAAGTCCGGGTCGGATTGGGTGGTGTCCGCGGTCTTGGTGATGGCCGCGAAGCTTTCGCCGTCCTTGCCCCCTTGCGTGCGGCTGAACTTCCAGACGGAGGAGGGAGTAGAGGTCGCCACCTCGACGACGGGGGCGATCGGACACGAGGGCTGTGCGCAGGAGGTAGCCCCGTCCGCGGCGCGTTCGGCGCCGCCAAGGAGCGATCCTGCCAAAAAGGCGAACAGAAGGAGGCCAGACACGGGGAGTCCTCTCTTGATGGTTCCTGTCTAAACAGACGGAGAGCCTCGCGCTCGACACGCTGAGCTCTCGACTTGGGCGAACTGCCCGCCGACGGGGCACACGAAATACAACAAATAGTCACAAAGGGTTAAACCAAGCCCCAAAGCGTGACCCGCACGCAACAGTAGCGGAGCGATCGTACCGTTAACCACTAGGGAACCCTTGTCGCACCGCCCCCAGCGCCGTACCAATCGAGTCTAATTGGGGTCTCCTGGGGCGCGATTGATGCATTCCTTTGCCAAGTCATATCTTTTCAAGCCGGCATTTCTGGCAGCAGCGTTGGCGCTCGGCGCCTGTTCGACCAATCCCGGCTCCGGTCCGCTGACCGACGACGTTAACAACAAGATCCAGACCGAAAACGCGCCGGCCTATGAGCTGGTGCCGCTCAATCCGGCCACGGTGAAGATCCTGCACACGCATGAGCCCAAGGGGCTCGCCGGCGTGTTCACCGACCGTCGTCCGCCCGCCAGCATAGTGTTCGGCATCGGCGACGTCGTCAGCGTTACCATCTTCGAAGCCGCAGCCGGCGGTCTGTTCATCCCGGCCGAAGCCGGTGTCCGTCCGGGTAACTATGTGACCATCCCGGATCAGTCGGTCGACAATGACGGCTTCATCACGGTGCCCTATGCCGGCCAGATCAAGGCCGCGGGTCTGACCGCCGTTCAAATCCAGCGCGCGATCGTCGAGAAGATCGGCAACCGCGCGATCGAGCCGCAGGCGGTCGTTGC
Source organism: Bradyrhizobium sp. 62B (assembly GCF_030272265.2). NCBI lineage: Bacteria > Pseudomonadati > Pseudomonadota > Alphaproteobacteria > Hyphomicrobiales > Nitrobacteraceae > Bradyrhizobium > Bradyrhizobium sp. 62B. Next base: position 1,615,496 of record NZ_CP092841.2, read on the forward strand.
AATGTCCTCGCAGCGTACCCAGCTCATCAGCGTGCTCGGCGAGGTCAATTCGCCGGCCCGTTATCCTGCGAGCGCGGCGGGCGCAAAGGATAAAGTGCTCGACGCAATCACCCGCGCCGGCGGCATCAAGGGCCAGGGCTTCGAGACCTGGGTCATGCTGGAGCGTGGCGGACGGCGGGCCACGGTGCCGTTCGAGAATCTCGTGATGGCGCCCGAGAACAACGTCTATGTGCGTCCCGACGACAGCATCTACGTCTATCGAGAGCAGCAGAAGTTCCTGGCGTTCGGGGCCAGCGGGCAGAGCGGCGAGTTCAACTTCGATGCCTGGCGCATCAACCTCGCTGAAGCGGTCGGCAAGGCCGGTGGTCTCTTGGATGGTCAGGCCGACCCGGCTGCCGTCTACCTCTATCGCCGCGAGCCGCGTGAGGTTGCTGCCCAGCTTGGCATCGACGTCAGCAAGTACACGTCCGAGACCGTTCCGGTCATCTTCAACGTGAACCTCCGCGATCCCGGTGGCTTCTTCCTTACCACCAAGGTCATGATGAAGAACGGCGACGTGATCTACGTCTCGAACTCGCGCAACGTCGAAGTCGCCAAGTTCCTGAACTACCTCCGCGTGATCATGGCGACCGGCAACGATGCGGTGAATCTGTCAAACAACGCGCTGATCTTCCGCAACAACGTGAAGCTGGCGCCGTAAGACGCCAACTTGATCGACCAAACGCGATGGCACCGGGGCTTTGTCCCGGTGCCATTTTCGTTGAGCCAACCAATGGATAGTGTCCCGGCCGCGAGGACAGCGTTCCAATCAAGGCGCTAACGAGCACGTCGCGCCGGTCATCGCTCACTCCGCAATGTTGCAAGGGGCTTCTGCTTCATGCGCTTTCGAATACTTCGTGGCCTTCCCGCTCTGGTCTTGCTCGCTGTTGGGTTTCCACCGGCCGGGACGGCGCTCGGCGCTGCTGCTGAACTCGGCGTCCGCCATCGGATCGACGTGATCGTCTCTGCCGAGCCTGATGCGCCGATCTTGTCGCGTCTCAGGGGCGGCAAGGGCGAGCTGTCCTTGACCGTCCGTCTGTCGGCGAACTCCAAGGAGAGCAAGTTCTTCGGCATGCTGCGTCCGTCTTTCCCGGATATCGTCGTCCCCGATGGCGCCGCCAAACCGCTCGTTAACCAGACCAAACTCTGGGAAGAGGAGGTCTGCCATCAGCGCCGCGGCCTGCCGAAAGTCACCGTGACCCAGCTCGGGGGGCATTTTGCCGAAGGCGAGGGGGAAGGACGGATCGAGATTTCCGCGATCAACCGGCACATCGGCGTTCCGGTGCCGCCCGATGAATTAACCCCTGGAATAAAACTCGATCCGGGGAGTGATAGCTTTGGGCTATTCTATGCGTTCCGGGCGCAGACCCGGAACAGCCGCCTCAATGTAGATCTGAAGATCTATCCGATCGATTGCTTCCTCTAGGCTCGAACAGAGCTCGCAAGAACGACGATGCGCCTTCCCAACCTCAGCTGGTCCAGGATTCACTGGTCGTGGAGCTTGCCCGCGGTCTTTATCCTGTTCTTCGTGGTGGCCGGTGCGCCGTTTCCGTTCGGCTCGACCAATGATCTGTCGATCGCGTTCTGGTGCCTCTGTCTCGGCATCGCCGTGATGTTCGCGCCGACGCGCGATCTGCGTCGGCCGCATCTGTGGTTGCTCGCGGGCATCGGCGTCATCGTCGCGGCGTACGCCTTCGTGCTGCATGAGCAGCTGTCCGACCATCCTTGGGTGGCGCCGTTCCAGCCGATCTGGAAGCAGGCCTCGGATCTCCTGGGCGTGCCGATCGCGCCGTCCGCGTCCATCGTAAAGAACGAGGCATTCTTCGCGCTCGGCGCGCCGCTCGCCAACATCCTCGCCATCGTGCTCGGCATCACCGTCGGTGCGAACCGCGAGCGCGCGCGCCGTCTGCTCTGGGTGATCGCGATCTCGGGTGCGGCCTACGCGCTCTACGGCGTGCTCTCGTTCCTGATCGAGCCCACCATGATCCTGTGGCGGGACAAGACGGCCTATCTTGGCAGCGTCACCGGCACCTTCATCAACCGCAACACGGCGGCGGCCTATTTCGGCTCCTGCGCGGTGATCTGGATGCTGCTGATCCTTGAAGACGTCCGTCGCCGTCTGCCGGAGCGGCACATCGAATGGCGACGCCTGTCGCTCGATCTGCGCGCGATCCCGCCACGGGAAATCCTGCCGCAACTCGGCTGCCTCCTGATCTGCCTGATGGCGATGTTCATGACGACCTCGCGCGCCGGCGTCGGCCTGTCGCTGCTGGCGATGATCGTGTCGTTCACGCTGTTCCTGCGCAAGGATTTGCCGCCGCGCACCGGCATCTGGATTTCGCTGGGCTCGGGCGCCGCGGTCGCGCTCGGCCTGTTGCAGCTGCTCGGCGGCCGCGTCTCCAGCCGCTTCGACAGCCAGGGCCTGGTCGACGAGGGCCGCATCGAGGCCTGGAAATCGACGCTTCGGATCATCGGCGACAATCCATGGTTCGGCACCGGCATGGGCACTTTCCAATGGGCCTTCCCGCCGTACCGCAGCCCCAACATCTCGATTCGCGGCGTGTGGGACGCCGCGCATTCGACGCCGCTGGAGCTTGCCTCCGAGGTGGGCATCCCGATGGCGCTGCTGGTGGCGCTCGGCTGGGCCGTGATGCTGCTGGTGCTGGCGAGGGGCGTGTTCGGCCGCCGGCGCGATGCCATCATCCCGCTGGCGGCAGTGGCGACCGCGACGCTGTCGCTGCTGCATTCCTCCCTGGACTTCACGCTGCAGGTGCCCGGCTACAGCATTCCATTCTTTGCGCTTTTCGGCGCGGGCCTGGCGCAGTCCTTCCGTACCAAGGAGGGGCGCCCGTTGGCGGAGGCGCCCGCCACCAGCCGGCGAGGCGAGGGCCGTCAGACAACCGCCGACGCCGCTCCGAGCCGGGTCCCCCAATTTCACAAAAGTGTCTAGTTTTGAAGCAGTTGCGGCGTTTACGAAGTCTTTAGAATAAGTGGACAGCTCTTTTCTCTTCCGCTAGGTTCCTGCAATGAGCACAGCCATTTGCCCGGGCCGAGGACGCACATTAGGGCAATTGATTTTTGGAGGTTTGTTTATGAGCGTTATGAAGATTGCGCTTCGCATGGCTGCCGCTGCGGCCCTCGCCGCGACGATCACCACGGCCGCCAGCGCCGCCGTTTACCCGCCGCAGCGCCAGCTGCCGGCCACCGTCATTTCCGACTTCAAGGCGTCGCCGAACGTCCTGCTGCAGCAATATCCGACCGGGGGCCCGCAGCTGATCTCGCGCGTGCGCGACCTCGGCGCCTCCGATCCGACCACGCTGCCGGGCCTGATCGCGCTTCTGAAGGACCCCGCGACCACCAAGGACCAGATGCGCGCGATCGTCGGCGGCCTCGCCCAGGTCGCCCGCATGGCCGCGCAGGCCGACCAGGCCTATGCCAACGAGATCCAGGCCGCGATCGCCGGCACCGGCAACCAGGACGTGATCGCCGCCTACCAGGCCGCGACCGGCGACGTCGCGATCGCCGCGACCGGCGGCGGCGCGGGCGGCGGTGGTAGCTCCGGCGCAGGCGGGCCGACGGGCAATGGTGGATTTGCCAACGGCGGCGGTGGCGGCGGCCTCGTCAGGTTCGGTAACAACACCACGAACAACAATGCGCCGAACGGCGGCAGCGGTGGCGTTGGCAGCACCACCACCAGCGTCAGCCCGCGGCGCTGACCGGAACCGGCCCTCGCGGCCGGCTCATGACATCTCACGGCAGCGGCGCCAGCAGGCGCCGCTTTGCTTTTGCGCCGTTAAGCTTCCTGCAAAAAGTCGCGCAAAGCGCGCATCGCACTGCATCGAACGCGTTCAATTGCAGGCCGGCTTGTGCTAGTATGCGCGCAGCGTGGTACCTTGGCATCCGGTTTGCTCCGGATAGCCAGCAGTCTTTTTGGCCAGCATTGATCGCAAGACCAGATCGATCCATTTTCAGGAATTGCTAGATGTTGCAGGTGAACAAGCCGACCTCGGAGATCAACCGTGATTTCGCCGAGGCCGACGGCTCCCCGTCGCAGACGCTGACCTCCTATCTCGAGATCGTCAGGCGCCAGTTCCCGACCATGGTGGCGATCGTCTCGGCCTGCGTGATCCTGGCGCTGCTTTATCTCTTCACCGCCGCGCCGCAGTTCACCTCCACCGCGTCGATGGTGATCGACACCCGCAAGGTGCAGCTGTTCCAGCAGCAATCCGTGCTGGGCGACATCGCGGTCGATTCGGCCACGGTGGAGACCCAGGTCGAAATCCTGAAATCCGAGAACATCAGCCTCGCCGTCATCCGCGACCTGCATTTGATCGACGATCCCGAGTTCACCGGCGCCGGCGGCGGCCTGATCGGTGCCGTCGCCGGCCTATTGTCCGCCGGGCACGCGTCGTCGGAGTTCGAGCAGACCCGCAAGGCGCTCGGCCTGTTCGAGAAGAACCGCACGGTCAAGCGGCTCGGCCTCACCTATGTGATGGAGATTGCCTACACCTCCAAGGATCCGGCCAAGGCTGCACGCATCGCCAATGCGATCGCGGACGCCTACATTGTGGACCAGCTCGAGGCAAAATATCAGGCGACCCGCCGCGCGAGCGTCTGGCTGCAGGACCGCATCAAGGAGCTGCGCACCCAGGCCTCCGCCGCGCAGAAGGCGGTGGTGGATTTCAAGACCGCCAACAACATCGTTGACACGGGCGGCCGGCTGATGAACGAGCAGCAGCTCGCCGAGGTGAATAGCCAGCTGATCATGGCGCATGCGGCCACCGCCGAGGCCAAGGCGCGCATGGACCGCATCAGCGATATCCTCAAGCAGGAGATTCCGGACGCCAGCGTTGCCGACGCGCTGAAGAACGACACCATCGTCAAGCTGCGCGGCCAATATGTCGACATGGCCTCGAAGGAATCGATCTGGGCGATGAAATACGGCTCGGATCACTTGGCCGCCGTCAACCTGCGCCGGCAGATGGCGGAGATCAAAAAGAACATTATCGACGAGCTGAAGCGCATCCAGGAATCCTACAAGAGCGATTACGACATAGCGGTGACCCGCGAGGAGAGCATCAAGTCCAGTCTCGCCAACGCCGTCTCGGAATCCCAGCTCACCAACCAGGCGCAGATCCAGCTGCGCGAGCTCGAGAGCAACGCGCAATCCTATCAAGCGATGTACGACAATTTCCTGCAGCGCTACATGGAAAGCGTGCAGCAGCAGTCGTTCCCGATCACGGAGGCGCGGGTGATCAGCGCGGCGACTACGCCGTTGGTGAAGAGCTATCCGAAGTCGTTGATCGTTCTGGCCGCGAGCCTATTCGGCGGCCTGATGCTTGCTTTCGGCGCCGCCATGGCGCGCGAGCTCACCGACAAGGTGTTCCGCACTACCAGCCAGGTCGAAGAGCAGCTCGGCGCCAACTGCATTGCGATCCTGCCGGCGCTTGGGGCTGTCTCCACCGCGGCCGGTCTCAGCGAGAAGATGCTCGGCGGCAAGCTCGGCAGGAAGAATAATCCCGAGCCAGATCTGCTGCGTTATGTCGTTAACAATCCGCTATCGCGTTTCTCGGAAGCCGTACGCTCGGTGAAGGTGGCGGTGGACCTCAATTCAATCGTGCGCGAGAACCGTGTGCTTGCGACGACTTCGACCCTGCCGAACGAGGGCAAGAGCACGCTCTCGACTAATCTCGCCCAGCTGATGGCGCACGGCGGGGCGCGGGTCATCCTGGTCGATGCTGATCTGCGCAACCCCTCGCTGTCGCGCGCGCTGGTGCCGGACGCGAATATCGGCCTCGTCGACGTCGTCGCGCAGAAGGTCCGGCTCGAAGACGCGCTCGTGGTCGATCCCGAAACGAAGCTGTCGATCCTGCCGGCAGGCACCACCTCGAAGTTGCTGCACACGAACGAGATCCTGGCCTCGAAGGCGATGCACGCGTTGGTGACCCAACTCCGCTCGCAATTCGATTACGTGGTACTGGACATGCCGCCAATGGCGCCGGTGGTTGACGTGCGCGTTACGTCGTCCTTCGTCGATTCCTACGTATTCGTGGTGGAGTGGGGCCGGACCAAGATCGACGTTGTCAGACACAATCTGCGCGGGTCGCCCGAACTCCAAGACAAGCTACTTGGTGTGGTTCTGAATAAGGCCGACACTAAGGCGTTAGCGCGTTATGAATCTTATCACGGCCGCTATTATTATCAAAAGTACTACGCCCGTTATGGTTACCTGGAGTAGCCATCACTAATGCTACGCGGAACGCTGCTCCTCGTTGGCCTGCTCAGTCTTTGCTGGTCGCTGACTGCGTTACCGTCCTTTAACAGGAGCACCACCGCTCGCGATCTGAAGGATCGGATCGTTGCCGGCGAACACTTTAAGCCAGGCGTTCTCAGGTCGATGTTGACCCGCCTAGACGCCGTTCCAGCGCCTCTCATCAAGCAACCTGAGATTGCGTCGACTGCAGCCTTGGTGAACCTGCGTATCGCAGAGGAAGCGGCCCGGGGGGGAGGCTCAGACGAGGTTGATCGCCAAGTCGAAACGGCTGACCATCAGTTGATTCAAGCGCTATCCACGAATCCATCGGAAGCTTTTCTCTGGCTCTTGCTTTATTCCGTTGAAACCGCGCGTAGTGGTTTTGATCCCAAAGTGGTCCAATTCCTTGAAGCATCATATTTGACGGGGCCGCACGAGGGCTGGATTGCCGTTCGCCGGAATCGGATAGCGCTCGCTATATTCCCGATGCTTAGAGAGCGAACTCAGCGCTCGGTTACCTCAGAGTTCTCGGAACTGGTTGATTCGGATTTCACTGAAGTGGCAGTCACTAACTTAATAGCGACGGGTTGGGCTCAAAGGGAAGGCTTGCTCAATTCACTTCAAACGACAGACGCAACGTCTAAGGCGAGTTTTGTAAAGCGCCTCCGATCTGAGGGGATCAATCTAAGTGTTCCTGGTGTCGAATACAACGAGAGGCCCTGGCACTAATGCTGAGAAGTATATTGCTGATAACAACTACTTTGGCCGGCTGCGGGACAATAGTTCAGGCGCAGAGTGTGCGGCCGAACCCTGGATTCACAATGCAGGGACCTGCTGAGCAAACAGGTGGAATGGTGAAGGACGCGCTAGGTCGCTCATGCGTTGATATAGAAGCAGCGTCGCGAGGAGGCGTCATTAATCCAGATATGCTCGACCATGTGGTTAGTCTTAAGAATAACTGCGCCAAGGTTATCAAGGCAAAGGTATGCTACTTCAACAGCGATCGCTGCAGAGATGTTGTCTTGGAGCCGTACAAGCGCGTCGATACAATCCTAGGCACCATGAAAGGAATCAAGTTCTTTAGGTACATTGTGACGACGAAATAGCTCGCGTCTTTCTTTTATTTTCGCAAAGCCAGGATCTATATGCGAATTCTCCGCGTCATTGCTTCAGTCAACCCGAGGGATGGCGGGCCTGTTGAGGGCTTGCGCAGCAGTGCTGAAATGCACCAACTCCGTGGGCACGAAACGGAGGTGGTCTCGCTAGACGATCCTGATGCTGACTATTTGAAAGATTTTCCGTTTCCGGTGTTCGGACAGGGGCCGCGCACAAGGGTATACGGCTACACTCCACGCCTCGTTCCATGGCTCAAACTCAACTGTGGTAGGTTTGACGCTGCTGTCTTTCATGGACTTTGGAATTTCTCGTCTGTTGGAGCTTGGCTTGGTGTCCGACACAAGAATTTGCCCTACGTCGTTTTTCCGCACGGAATGTTGGATCCTTGGTTCCGGAGTACTTATCCCCTAAAGCATATGGCCAAACAGGCTTTGTGGTCGCTAGCCCAAGGGCGGGTGATGCGAGATGCTAAGAACGTGCTCTTTACCTCAGCCGAGGAGCAACTACTGGCAAAGGGCGTCTTTCGTGGTTTCAGGTACCCCTCCCAAGTCGTGAAGTATGGGTCGAAGGATCTTGGCGTCGGTGCCCCCCATGACCGACATGCCTTCCTTCGCAGATTTCCACAGATTCGCGGAGCCCGTTACTTGTTGTTTTTAAGTCGCATTCATCCCAAGAAGGGTATTGATCTCCTCATTCGTGCTTTTGCAGCTAAGTCAAAGTTGCTGCCCGATTGTGCATTGGTTATCGCCGGTCCTGATCAGGTTTGCCTCCAAGCAGAATTGCAAAGATTGGCCGACGATCTTGGAGTGAGTGATCGAGTCGTGTGGCCCGGTATGCTTCAGGGACAAGCAAAAATCGATGCTTACAGAGGAGCGGCTGCTTTCGTTCTTCCTTCGCATCAAGAAAATTTCGGTATAGTTGTTGCTGAAGCGATGTCATGTGGTACTCCCGTTCTTACCACTACGAAAGTTAATACCTGGCGAGAGGTTGTTTCCTGTGGCGCCGGTTTAGTCGAGCCAGATACGCCCGAAGGCATCGAACGGCTTGTTGAGGCCTTCGCTCGTCTTACACCTGATCAGGAGCAAGACATGCGGTTGTCCGCTAGAATTGGCTTTGAGAGGCAGTTCGCTATGCAAGCTGCAGCTGACGATCTTCTGCGCGTTTTGCAGAATGCAGCTACCGTACCAGAAGAAGCGTGAGATTAGGCTTGCAGCAATTTGAGATGGTTTCATGCAACGCAACAGTGCTTACATACTTGACGCAAGGCTGTCGGGGGGTGTCCACGGTGGCGCTTACTTCAGTCTTAGACATCGTATTTTTCGCGCAGTCTGGAACGTTACATGGTTGCTCTTGGCGTCGTGGACTCCTCCACCACTTCATGGCTGGCGGAGGTTTCTACTTCGCTTGTTCGGAGCTCAGATAGGAAAACACACGCGTATCTACGGAAGTGCAAGGATTTGGTATCCGCCGAATTTAACAATGGGCGACTACGCCGTACTGGGATGGAAAGTGAACTGTTACAGTCAGGGTGAGATCATTCTGGAAGAATACGCAAACGTCGCCCAGTTTGTGCACTTAGTTACCGGAACTCATGACATTGAGGATCAAAGTTTCCAACTTTACACCAAGCCTATTCGAATCTGTCGCCATGCCTGGATCGCGTCCAACGCATTTGTTGGTCCAGGTGTAACCGTCGGAGAGGGGGCAGTGTTGGGCGCTTGCGGTGTGACGTTCAAGGATCTTGAGCCTTGGTCTGTCTATGTGGGTAACCCCATTCAAAAAATCCGAGCGAGGACGCTGCCGCCGAACTCTACTCAGCAAGCCCAGCGAAATTGAGTCATTGAAAATGTCGTCTAAGCTTTTGATAACCGGCGGTAGCGGCTTCATAGGTGCCGAGGTCGTAAAGCTAGCTTTGGAAAAGGGCTACATCGTACGAAATCTGGACTTGAAAGCTCCAGAGTCGGAGTTTCAGCGTTACTGGCGTCAGATCGATATTAGAAATTTCGAAGATGTTGACGGAGCGATACGGGAATTCGAGCCCAATCAGATTCTCCACCTCGCGAGCGATATAGACGTAACGATAGCGAGTTTGGCTGATTTCCAAACAACGATTAATGGTACCCGCAATGTCCTCAAAGTTGCTCAGAAGCTAAGCTCTCTTCGAACCTTTGTTCATACTTCGACGCAATTCGTTGTCCGTCCAGGCGCACCAGTCACTTCTGATCGAGACTACGTACCCTATACATTATATGGAGAAGCCAAGGCGGAAACCGAGAAACAGATATGGTCTGCGAACTTGAGTGTAGACTGGTACATTATGAGGCCAACCATCATTTGGGGGCCGCGCCATCCAAGTTTCGGGCAGCAGATTTTTCGTTACGTCGCATCTCGGAAGTATTTGCATCCAGTCGGACCGGATTCCATCATTCGGACGTTCGGTTATGTCTACAATACCGCTGAGCAGATGCTCAAGTTTTTCGAATTGCCAAAGCAGCTAGATAACAGGGTCTTTTATCTTGGTGATGCGCATATAGACTACGATAAATGGATAGATGCGTTCTCTGTCGGCCTGACTGGCAGGCCCGCCCGGCGTATTCCCGTTCAACTTCTAAAGCTGATGGGGTGGACTGGCGATCTCGTGAATCGCGTTGGACTAAAATCGCCTATCGACTCGGGCCGCGTTTTCAGGATGAGTACGTCGAGCAAGATTGATCTGCAAAAAACACTCAGCGTTACGGGGCCGCCCAATGTATCATTTGACCTTGGTGTTAAGAAGACGCTGGAGTGGTTGGAAACTGCCAGGCTAGAACGTTGACTTCTCAACTTTAAGCGCATCATCCAAAATTGCCTCCAAGTTTTTGGAGAAATTGGACTGAGAGTAGTGCCGGAGAACTTTGGTCAATCCGTTCTCCCCGAAGCTGCGAGAGATGTCTTCGTCGATCAACAATCTAAACATGGCATCAGCAAGAGCAGAAATATTGTCGGGGTCCACTACAAAACCGTCAGCGCCGTCTGTAACCACCTCCGGAGCGGCACCTTTTGTGCTACAGATCACCGGCAAGCGGTGCAGCCAAGCCTCTAGATAAACAATACCAAATCCCTCTTTCGAAGATGGTAAGACAAACGCCCAAGCTCGATTATAGGCCTTTTCTTTCTCTTCATCCGAGAGTCTGCCGCGAAATAGGACGGCGTTCGCTACATCGAGCTCGCGAGCAAGTTGTTCTAGGCCAGATCGTAGCGGACCGTCACCCACGATCTCACAAACGATCTCTGGCAATTTGTCTTTTAGCAGCGCAACCCCCCGGATCACCTTATCCAGATGCTTCTCCTCGTCGCCAGTACCGAGGCGGGATACTGCCAGTATGGTAGGTCTTCCGGCTCTTTGGCGAGAGGCCGACAATTGTGGGGTGATGTCTATTGCATTCGGCAGGAAGCAAAATTGATTAGTGGGAATTCCGTAAGCCGTGCTCATCATATTTGCGGTGTACCGGCTCACCGATGCTATTCGATCAATCGCAATTAGCGAGATGGTATCCATAAGGCGTTTCGGTCGATGTTGAGGAGCATCCCAAACTTCTATGCCATGCACAATTAGTAGGGTGCGTAGGCTGGGTTGGATGCATCTAGCGAGTAGCGCAAGGGGCGCCAAGTTAATCTGCCCGACCAAAAGGAGATCGATCCCTTTCACAAGCTCGCGCAGCAAAAACCAAATGATCTGCAAACGCGAGCCTGCTGCTATGAGCCGGATCCCTGCTATCTGAGGGATGTCCTCCGATTTGTCTCGAAGAATCAGAACAATCGGTATCGCGTAGCTATGCTGCCCGGCGTAGGCTGCAAGTGTTCGAATGAGACGGCGATTAAAGTTTTGCGCACCTCCTAGGAGCGAAAAGGTTTCTAGCGCTATGAAGACTACTCTCTTCGTTTGCATGATCTGAACTGTTGGCTGTGGCTATTGAAGCAAGTTGTTATTTGCGGTCGATTGCGATCCGTTGATTGTTCGCCCGGATATGAATCTCTCGGCCAAACGATCGAATAAACAGTCCCTGTGAGCCTGCACTGACCTTTTCGTTTTCGAGATATGAAGATTTGGTGACGCCCGTCTCATCGGATATTCTTGGGATAGCAGAGATCCATGGCGGTAGGTGATATGGCTCCAGCTCATACCTTACATATTTCCACGTCCCCTCGCGATCGCGAAACGCAACTTCGTTCCTTTCTTCGTTCAATCGAATATCTTCGCGCATCACGGCTTTCTGAAAATCGTCAAAGTTCCTAAGTTCGCGTTGCAAGCCTACGCGAAAATAAAGCGTGACCTTCGAACCGGAAATACGGAAGTTGCGGAAGGCGCCGCTCACATCTCCCGTGATTTCGGAGAAGTCCTGTGTGTCCGACCCGACTATCCGCAGGCCAACATAGGTTGCTCCCTCGCGAAGAAAGATTGCCTTATCAAATTGTCTTACTTCATCGATCGCGGTGGGAAAGCGGCAGTTCACCTCACGAATCAGTGCGTTTGCGCGCTGATTACGAAGCTTGAAGAACCGGTTTGCGTTGCTTTGTGGCCAAGGATCTTTATCTGGGATAGAAAAGATTAGAGCGCCCCTATCATCCTGCAGGTCACCTTCCATAAAGGGAGATGATTGGTCATGAAGCCAGGCGCCAGGGCCCTCGTTGCTCCTCCAAAAGGGGTGATAGCATTGAATGTAATTAAAGAGCTTCGGAGAGCGAACAAGGATCGAGAAATTGTTCGTATCTTCGTTATACCATGCCGGATTGAAGATGAAATTTCCCAAGCCGATCGCGAAATCGTCCGAAACGAATGCTTTTCCGTAAAGCGATGGCTGCCCTGGATTGCCCCAGATTGAGAAGCTCGGAGTTACGGTACGAATTCGCGAGGGCTTGTCTCTATCGAGCAGACCAGAGAGTTCTTGTGGAGGCTGCCAGTTCGAAAGCGCCAACATCACAATGTAGAGGGGCTCGGTACCGAAGAAATCGTTTCTCCCGAACGTCGGCTCTCCCGAATAATACCAAAGGAGATGTTGTCCTGCCGATATGTCCATGCCCGCTCGGGGAGCCGCGCTATTGGTTTGAAGGTGCGAGTTACGACCAAGTGGTGGAACGAGAAGTCCGTGAAACGAATTTGAATAGAGCATTGCGAGCTGCTGTATGAGGCCCGCTTCGGCGGCTACTGTGATCGCGTTATCGGTTGCAAGATCGACGAGATTGAGAAGTGAAAAGAAATTTTCGATCGCGTAAGTTGGCGAAAATTGTTCGTCGAAACCTTGCGTGAGCTGAGCCGTTTGGCGAGCTAGTAATCTTTCGGCAAGGGCGCGCATTAGTTCAATCGAACTGTACTTCGTCCCTCCGATGTCGGTCCATGCGGCACCGGGAAATGCTTGCGCAAGCAAATACCATGATGACGCCTGCATTATGGCGTGGTTGGTGGTGCCGTGAGCAAAAAGATCAATCCTATTCTCGCTTATAGTATTCTGAAGGGCTTGTCTCTCAGTCGGGGCGATGCATCGCGGGAACTGCAAGAGATACCTCGCAAGCGGCGGAAGAGAAAACATTTCGGGACGAAGCCGATGGGCGGAATGATCGATTCCCCAAGAAAGAATGGAGGTCATCCAGACGCGATCGGCATCGGCTCCGCATCCGCCAGTCGCGATTCTTCCAAGAGTCTCGTAACTTTTAAATTTTGGATGCTTGTAACCGGAAGTGACCGTCCGTGCTAGCTCAAGAATAAAAGCTCGCCTCTCCTCAAAGGATTTCGTTGAAGTGGCGCTCTGCGCAAGCGCCGATGACTGTAGGACGAGTAAGGCAACGAAAACCCTAAGCATGAGAAAGGTCGCTGAGAATGCGGCTAAGTAGCTTTTCGTTGAAATGATTGTTTCGCGTGTTCCGAGCCTGACCACGGGCAGCCATCTTCGCAATTAGATCTGGAGTTCGAAGTAGATCCAGACATCTTTCGGCGCACTCGTGAACATTAGAGAAAAAAATCGCCTCGCCTCCATCTTCGTACATGTCGAGATGATCTTGAGTTCTTTCCGCACATAACAGGCTCCCAACCGCCGGTATCTCGAGCGATCGCGTCGTATGTAGATCTTGATTGCCCTTTGAGAGGAGGCATAGGGCGATATCGGCACAGCGAATTGCCTTGATATATTCCTGACCTGACAGATTTACCGCAGTCACGTGATCGCGCAGTCGTGCGTACTCTGGTGCCTTCGTCCATCTGGGACCAAAAATTTTCAGTGGAACTCCAAGCTCGATCAGGCTTGCCAAGAACGGTCCTCTCTCTGGCATCCACGTCCCAATAAAGGATACCGGAGACCGGTAGCGAGCGACATCTTTATCGCTAAGTTGTTCCGGATTGCGACTCATGAGTTCGTCTGCGGCTTGAGTGATGCGAATTGCTCGCTTTGCACCAAAGCTTATCGCTGCTTTTGCGGAGCTCTCGCGAGGAGTTGCAAACAGATCGAAGAGCCTCAATGCTTGCAGGTAGTTGCGCCACCTATATTTGTCGCGAGAAACAAATGGATTATCAAGATTGAGACTAACGAGTTTTGTGCATCGGTTTCGAAGAATCGTGGCGGTCCTTGGGCCCACCAGGTCACCAGGATCAATCCAAGCGATATCGAACGTTGCTGTTCCGATTTGACGTTCGGTCTGACTGGCGACGAGAGAGTCGAGCCCCAAGCCGCCAAGGTGATAAATCCAAGCCTTCGTAAGTCCTGGAAACCGTAGATGTTCTTCTGGATCGATCTGAAATACGTCATGTCCAAGACGCCGGAAAGCGTTCGCTCGCTGCAAGCAAGTCCCTCCCTTGGGACCAAAATATAGGATTTTCATTTTCGTCACCGGAGGCCAAGCTTGTTTCGTCGCAGCTCGTAACCCACAACAACTACCATTATAAGGGCCGTACTGAGATTCACCCATCCCAACGCGGCCAACGTTTGACCGAAGGCATCCAGCCGCAGAAAAGCCAATCCGCAGATCGAAATCAGCAAGAACGATGTCGCTGTTCTAATATGCTTGCTTGTTGATACGAGCGGTGTTTGCAAAGTCGACCAGATCATTTCGATTGAGCCGGACAGAACTAGAAGCGCAAACAGAGGCTCGATTGCTGCTATCGTTCCGTGTGTCCAATAGACAAGGAAACGATCGCCAACTTCAGTCAAGAGAAAGTACATTCCAGCTGCTGTGGCTGTATTAAATAGGCTGTGGCTTATGAATAAGCGACGAAAGTTCTCAAACTTCCCCGCTCCCCCTAAGGTTGAGTATTCTGGTTGAAGGGTGTGACTAACCATGTTCGATCCGGTGATGCCGATCCGTGCCAGAGTGCGCATTGCGGTGAATGATGCGACTGCTGCGGGGCCGAACATTGCGCCAGCTACCACGGTCATTCCTTGAATATTGATCAAATTGCCGAGCGTATAAGCCATAAAGGTGATTGATGGAGTGAGCATATTCCGAATTAGGAGAAGGCTTGCTTCTTTGAACCTTAGGGATAGCCAGTGTGCCCGTTTTGTAACCATCACCGCTGTAGCGACGGTCGTGATTACGCGTATGATCGCTACGGCTGCTGCAGCCGCCACGAAGTTGTACCCGCTCAAGGCGACGGCTATTACAGCAATCCCTTCTAGTAATCGCGCCGTAGATGAGATGCCAATCATGACCGAGAAAAGGCCGATGGATCGTAGTCCAGCGGCAACGACTCCGAAGAAGATCGAGGAGATTATTTGAACGCTTAAGATAATCATCGCGATCCGCAATTCGGATGCAGGAATATCGCCGAACTGGAAGATCTGAGTTATGGGAGCAAAAAGAACGAAGCTTGCGTAGAGCACAAGTATAACCGTGCTTATGAAGCTAACCATCAGCAAGGTTGATTGAAATACCTCGTTAGCGCCACTGTTATCGCGGCGCGCCATTCGAATGGTCATTTCATTCGCGGCAACTTGCGCAAAACCTAGGTCCGCAAGCGTCAAGTAGCTCGACAAGGCGGAGACGACTATCCAGGCTCCATAACGCTGTAGACCCCAAGCATATATCAAAGCGGGGACGGTTGTGAACTGTAGCGCGATAGTAACGAATTGTGAATACGCCTGGGCACCTAATCCAAAAACGACCCGCGATTTTGAAGTCAGCTTATTCAATGTTCTTGCCATGTTGAGGTCGAATCGCTGGCGGTGCCGATAGCCGCTTTCTTGAGTCTTGCGCCACAAAATATTTGATCATCCCAACGAAAACGACCAGCGCGGGAATCGTCCGAAAGACGACTCCGTAGGCTCCAATCGCGGTCGTTGATATGAGCGTAGCAACGATCAACTGTGAGAATACAAGAGTTACGATTTGGTCGGATCCAATCGCCGCCTTCAATATCCTAAGTACAATGAAATACGAGGTGAACAGGACCACCGTTAGTACGATAAGAGGCGCAAGTCCGCCCATCGCATAAAATTCGCCGGCAGCCGTCACCATGGGTCTGCCTATATTTCCATATGCTCTTAGGCCGAGTTCCCAAGTTATCCGGTCACTAAATATAAGATCTTTTTGCTGCCCGATATCTGGTAGCTGACTGAGAGGTATGTTCAAGATTGCCGACCATCTGATGCTGTCTGTCCTCAGTCCGTGTAAAATCAAGTCCATCTGGGGCAATAGCGTAAATCGTTGCAACGTGGAAATATTGCCTACGAAGAAATGAGACGTAAATTGACTGTTTGGATCAATTGCTTTTGCCCAAACGGCCTGTGCTTCTGAGACGTAGAAGGGATTGACCAGAGCGCTGAGAGTCTCGATGGAGAACAGATAATCGAGGGCCTGCTCAACCATCCGGGCGGTCGAAATCTGACGAAGCCATCGTACGGATAGCATGATGTCAGAGAAAACAGAGATTGCTCGGATTAACAGGAGGCCCGCGACCACTTGCGCCAGCGTGAAAAGGCGTCGTGCAAACATCAGGTGCGCAAAGCCGAGGAAGAGTAGTGTTTCAAACAATGCTGATCGAGCATTTGCGCTAATGGCGATGACGGCCGTCAAGCCAATAATGAAGACCGTTACCCAATCTAGAGGCAATACTCCTCTCCGTTGCGCAAAATGTGTTGCCATTCCCAGCCACATCAGCAGTGAAAAGATCGACGTGAGGGGGCCACTTCCTTCAAATTGATGGGCAATCAAGAGTCCTACGACTCCCAGCGCGATGAGCGGAAACCGGGCGGCAGAAAGAGCGTCCAAACCTGATTTGCTGAATTGCGTTTCAATTTTGGCGGAGGTTGAGGATGTGAATACCCCCTCCAGGAGGTCAGCAAAAAACAACCCAATAATTACGCTGCCTTGATAAACTAACGTTATAAGCAGGGCAGTCTTTGGCTCATTTAGACCTTCAGGAACTATATTCCCGTGGAGAGATGAATACAGATAGGTCGTCGTCACGAACAGAATTGCGGGGTGCGTTGCGATAATAGCGTCGCGCCCGTTGCGCGCTGCACGAGCGCCAGCATATGCGACTACGATAGAGGCTTCGGACAATGCAAAGACTAAGATCTCGCCGCTAAAAACCCCGTGGATCGACGCGGCGATGGCCGTAGCCGCGAAAATCCAGCGCAATGCGGTTTGTATTCGTTGATCAAATCTTGTTTTTTCGCGCATAAAGACCGTTTTCAGTTCGTGTAATGGATCGGCGGACGGTCTTACAGTCGCTTTCTGATGAAGATCATGATCACCGTGCGGAGCGACGGTGGCGTGAAGTACTGAGCGATAACGAACAACGTGTGAATCCATCGTCGTCCAAAGTGGTAGGATGGCGCTGCATCCCAAGTGTACGAAGCATGTTCGTACCGGCCTCGCGGAAAAAAC
Organism: Bradyrhizobium sp. 62B; assembly: GCF_030272265.2. Taxonomy (NCBI): domain Bacteria; kingdom Pseudomonadati; phylum Pseudomonadota; class Alphaproteobacteria; order Hyphomicrobiales; family Nitrobacteraceae; genus Bradyrhizobium; species Bradyrhizobium sp. 62B. The sequence goes on from NZ_CP092841.2 coordinate 1,632,759, forward strand.
CGAGTGAGCGACTTTGTGTCGTTGAGACGATAGACCGCTGGAAAAATGTCCTCATCTTTTCGGTCCGGCTGTGCTCCCTTGAGGGTCGTGCGTCTCAAACTCTCAGGAATCCATGTGTTGAAGAGAGCGATATAACCGCGTCTATTCGGAGTGCGAGCACAAATCCACCCGCCTGGTTTGAGAATTCGATCCAGTTCCGCAGCCGACCCCGAAGGATCGGGAATGTGCTCGAAAGTGAAGTCTGAAACGATCAGGTCAACTGATGCATCGGGCAACGGAATATGTGAGGACTTTAGCACAATTGCGCGATCGATGCCCGGATTCGTGGTAACCACTTCGTCGACGTCCGCTCCGATTATTTCTTTTACTTTACCTTTGATTAGCACGATTGCGCGCCGATACTCGGGCGACTCCTCGTCAAGATGCGCTTTTCCTCTGCCTGCTCCGAAGTCTAACACCGTGAAATCAGGCTTCAGAAGAGAGTTAACGCGTATGTAGAACTGCAACGTCCCATCATAGCGATCAAACCCTCCGGCGAGGGTTTCAGGATATTTGGAATTAAGAAACGGGATTGATGCCACTACGAGCTCCGAAACTTTGCTTTAGCTAGTATGAAGACTGAAAGAGGACGCCGGTGGCTGTTCGGAGCAGAATCAAAATATCCAACCATACGCTCCAATTATTGATGTACCACAGGTCATACTCCACGCGCTTCTGCATCAGGTCGAGCGTGCGGGTTTCTCCGCGGTAACCATTAACTTGGGCCCAGCCGGTGATGCCCGGCTTGACGTGGTGGCGGAAGGCGTAGTTGCCGATGATCTGCTCATATTCGTCGTTGTGGGCGGCCGCGTGCGGGCGGGGGCCGACCAGCGACATGTCGCCGTTGAGCACGTTGAAGAGCTGCGGCAGCTCGTCGATCGAGGTCTTGCGCAGCCATTTGCCGATTGGCGTGACGCGCGGGTCGTTCTTCTGCGCCTGCATGATCGTCGGGCCGTCCTCGAGCACGCGCATGGTGCGGAACTTGAAGATCTTGAACGTGCGCCCGCCGAAGCCGTGGCGGGTCTGGCGGAAGAACACCGGGCCCTTCGAGCTCAGCTTGATCAGGAGCGCGGTCACCAGCATCACGGGCGCGAACACGAAGAGCGCCAAGCTTGCGCCGACCAGGTCGAGCGTCCGCTTGAGCGCGCACTCCTTCCAGGACAGCGGCGCGCGGCGCAGCTCGGCGGTGAACGTGTTGCCGGTGGAGACCAGCGGATAGCGCAAGAACCGCGCGGCGTTGGTGTCCGGCACCAGATGCACGGGGATCGGCAAGATCTTCAGCGCGTCCAGTATGCTCTCGATCGCGTGCTGCCGGCTCCAGTTCATCAGCAGGAAGACGTGCTCGATCCGATGCTCCCGCGCGAAGGCGATCAGCTCGTCGAAGCGAGGCGCCAGTGAAGAGAGCAGCAGCGGCGAGGCCAACTCCTTTGCCGGGATCTCCATCACCCGCACCAGGCGATAGCCGTGCTGGCCGAGGTCGTCGACCGCGTTCGAGGAGGTAGCAAGGCCGAACTCGGCGATCATGATCGCGCGGCCGTTGGCGAAGGCGCCGGTGCGCAAAGCATGCGCGGTCCAGCGCGCCGCCGCGATCTTCCAGGCGAGCAGGAAGGCTAGGCCGACCAGATAGAACGAGATCGTGGTGCCGCGCGAAAACTCCTCGCTGACCTTCATCGTGAAGGCGATCGCCAGCAGCGCCCCGAACAATCCGGTCCATGTCGTCAGCGTCATCCGGAACGTGCGCGGAAGGTTCGTGATGTTCTTCAGCCGGTAGCCGTGCTGCACGGTCGTCAGCAGAACGAAATTGATCGCCACCAGCACGCTCGCCGCCGCATAGACATCGGTCTTGCCGAGCGTGCCGGCGGTTGCGACATGATAGCCGACCGCGCAGCCGATTCCGCTGACCAGGACCAGCGCTACATCCACCACCGCTAATAATCGCTCGACAACCACAGGTCGAAGCCATGTAGACGTAGATCTCTTGGATGTGGTTGCAGCGGGCTCTACCAAGCGCGTCTCGGTCGTCGAATCAGCGACGGGCACCGGCCGAGTAGAAAGAATTGTCATTCTGCCAAACCCATTGACGCAAAATTATGACCCGAAGGTGCCGTGCTATCGGGCGAAATCTCTCTGAGAACAAGGCGAAGGAAAAATTAACCTTACCCCATAAGCTGCATTGTAGCCCATCTCGCCCTGACTGATATGTTCAATTTCACAACCCGTTAGGAAGTTCTTTTTGCCTCGAACCCAGCCCCGCCCGCGCACCCGGTCGAGAGAAAAGCGTACCCTTGCCATAGGCCTTGCTGCCCTGGCTTTGGTCGGGACCGTGCTTATCCTTCTCCGTCCCGATGTGGCACCCGTCCAAGCCCCTGCGGCGGCTCCGACCGCAGGTGGGGTCAAGTTCCTGCTGGACGGGCCATATGGCGCCCGCTTTGCGGGGGAGCTTGCTGCATCCAGCCAGGGATATTTCTCCTCGCGCGTTACGGTAGCTGCCCAGCCGGATCCAGACTTCGTCCAAACCATTGCACGGCAACATGCCATGGGCGTGACGAGCGGCCAGAAGTTCCTGCTGGCAACCTGGAGCGGCGTTCCGGTGACGGCGTTTGCGGCAAGCTTCCTGGATACCTCTGTCGCGATCTTTACGCTCGAAAGCTCCGGCCTGCGGCGACCGGCTGATCTGGTCGGCAAGCGGGTCGGATACCGCAAAGCGAGCGAGGGCGACGTGATTTTTGATGCCATGATGGCGCAGCTCGGTCTTCCCCGGAGCCAGATCACGAAGGTCCCCGACCGCGAAAGTTTCGAGGCTCTCATGGCCGGGGAGGTGGATGCGATCATCGCCGCAATCGATGCGCAACCTGATCCCGCCAATTCGAATAGCAGGAAGCTGAACGTCATCAAACCGCAAGACTACGGAATCCATGTTCCTGGGTTGGTCTATTTCGCAAGCAACGCTCTCATCCATGAACAGCCATCCATGATTGCCGATGTCCTTCAGGGCGTCATTCGGGGATGGCAGTTCACCTACGCAGACTATGCACGGAGCGTGCCCGTTCTCGCTGGCGCCGGACCGGCCAAGCTGCCCCCTGAGCGACTGAAATTCGAACTTCAGCAGCAGCGCCCGCTGGTACTTCCGACGGGCGGCCGGATCGGGGACTACGACGAGAGCCGCTGGCGCACGCTTCGGGATATCCTTCTGTTCGCCAAACTTGGCGAGGAAGACGTCCCTCTGGCCCAAACTGTCAACTACCAATTCCTTCGGGATGTCTACCGCCGATCGCCCGATCTCGCCGCCCCGGGCGCCTGGAGCGAGGAAAAATAGGACCAAGAAGCCACACTTGCGCGCCATATCGTCCCAAGAACCCCCGGCTGCCTCGGCATCAGTTGCATTTCCGCTGGTGGCCTTGGTAAACTTCGGTTCACTATTTAGGCTAGTCGCGGAGTGAACTGGCGACCCTGCGATGTCGGTCGGCGGGGATCTGACGAGCATGGTTGGGAATCGACTCCGCAGGGGCGAGGAGCTATTTTGGATGTTTAATACGTTGATCCGCGCAGGCCTTTTGGCCGCAACTGTTACCTTCTGCACAGTGAGCGGAGCGAACGCCGCGATGCAGATGCCTGCACCGGCAGCCCTGCTGTCGGGCGAAAGCCAGGCGACGCCTGTGACGTTCTGGGCGCAGCCTTATCCCTACCGCTACGCGCCGTGGCGCCGTTGCCCGGTGGTGCGTGTCGAGACGCCCTATGGCTGGTATATGGACCGGGTTTGCGCGCCTCTTGGTCCCGTCCTCCGCCGGGCGTACTGACGTTAGCCTAACCCGGGCGGCGGCTGCCGTTTTCATCGATCTTCGAGGCAGCCGCACGGCCGAGGCGGCTGCCTTGCTCGTTTTTGTTTCATTCTGTGCCAACCTTTTGTGCGCGCTGCGCGGGTTCACCATGAATATCTTCCCGTAGTCTGGACGGGCTGTCGCATGGTGAAGATTGTGTTACCCGTCTGGCGGGGCTGCATTGGCAGCGTAATCGCGTAACGCGGCGGCGGCTGAATCTCACACGGTGAGGTTCCGGCGCACCGAGCGCTGGTAGAGGGTACGATGACAGGGGCTGCAACCTACGATCTCTCGGGCAAACGTGTCTTTGTCGCGGGTCACCGAGGCATGGTCGGATCGGCTGTCGTCCGCAGGCTCACATCCGAGAATTGCACCGTGCTGACGGCTGATCGGCGTGAGCTCGATCTCACGAAAGAAGAGGCCACTCTGCGATGGCTCGAGGCCAATCGTCCCGAGGTCGTGGTTCACGCAGCCGCAAAGGTCGGTGGTATCGCAGCCAACAACAATTTTCCGGTCGACTTTCTCTGCGACAATCTTGCGTTGGAATTGAGCGTGATCCGCGCAAGCCACGCGGTCGGTGTGCAGCGCCTGCTGTTCCTCGGCTCGTCTTGCATCTATCCCAAACACGCCAAGCAGCCAATGGCCGAAAGCGAATTACTGACAGGGCCGCTTGAGCCGACCAACGAATGGTATGCAATCGCCAAGATTGCCGGCCTCAAGATGTGCCAGGCGTATCGTCGGCAATATGGCGATGATTTTATCTCAGTCATGCCGACGAATCTTTACGGCCGCGGCGACAATTATCATCCCGATCACAGCCATGTTCCGGCAGCTTTGATCCGGCGCTTTCACGAAGCCAAGATCGCCAAGGCGCCGACAGTCACTGTGTGGGGCACGGGCACGCCGCTCCGCGAATTCCTCAACGTCGAGGATTTTGCCGACGCCTGCGTTTTCCTTCTGAAGAATTATTCAAGCGACCTGCCGATTAACGTTGGCAGCGGCGACGAGTTGTCGATTGCCCAATTTGCAACAGCGGTTGCGGAAGTCGTGGGCTATGAAGGTAAGCTTGTGTTCGATACCTCAAAGCCAGACGGAACGCCCCGCAAGCTGCTCGATAGTTCGAGGCTTCTTGGGCTTGGCTGGCGCCCGAACGTTGCTCTGCGGGCCGGTCTTGCGGCCGCCTACGAAGATTTTTTGAAGGGCTACGGACGCCATTTGGAAGTCAGCGCAACGCACTGAGTAAACGACTGGGACTGCAAAAAGATTTTTTATTCTGAACTTTGATTTGGGCGGGGCTTAATGCGTGTTCTTCTGGTCGGCATCAACTATGCGCCCGATCTGATCGGCGTGGCGAAATACAACGCCGAGCTCTGCGAAAGTCTGGCCGCGGAGGGGCATGAAGTTAAGGTCATTACGGCGCCGCCCTACTATCCGGCCTGGAAGATTCCCCCGGCGTTCAAGTCGTCCTACTTCAGATCAAGAGATATTGGCGGCGTTCAAGTGACGCGTACGCCGATTTATGTGCCGGGACATCCCTCGGGCGCAAAACGGTTGGTCCATCATGCTTCATTCGCGCTCACGAGCGCGGCGCCGGTCCTCCTTCAGGCGCTATCCTGGCGACCCGATATTATGATCGCCGTCGCGCCATCGCTGATGTCGGCTGCTTTCGTCTCGTTCGTAGCCCGTCGCGTCGGTGCGAAGTCGTGGCTCCACATTCAGGATTTCGAGGTCGATGCGGCGTTCGACCTTGGTCTGTTGCGCAATCCTAACTTGCGAAAATGGATGCTGAAAGCCGAGGCGGCGATCCTCAGATCGTTCGATCATGTTTCAACCATCTCTCAAGCAATGGTCGAGCGGCTGAGAATCAAAGGGCTGCGTCCCGACAAGACAGCCGAGGTGAGAAACTGGATTGACACCAATGCGATCTGCCCGGGATCGCGAATGACCAAATACCGTCAGGAGCTGAAGCTGGGCGAGAGCGAACTTGTTGCACTTTACTCTGGAACAATGTCCAACAAGCAAGGCCTCGAACTCGTGATCGAGGCAGCGATTGGATTAGAGAAAAGCCATCCGCACATCCACTTCATCCTCGCAGGCGAGGGGCCTCATAAAATGAGGCTCGAGCAACTCGCCACCGGACATGGCAATATCCATTTTCTCGGGCTTCAGCCGATCGATAGCTTCAATCAATTGATGGCCACGGCCGATTTTCATCTGATTCCGCAGAAGGCCGAGGCCGCCGATCTGGTGTTGCCCTCGAAACTTGGCGCAATCTTCGCGTCCGCGCGGCCTGTCATCGCGATGGCCGAAGAAGGTACGGGTCTTGCGGCGGAAGTCACGGATGCGGGCCTTGTGATTCCGCCCGGAGATTCGTCGGCCCTCGAGCTCGCAATTTGCCAGCTCAGCGAAGCGCCGGCCCTGCGTGAGCACTACGGCGAAGAAGGAAGAAAACGAGCCCTTGATCGTTGGGACAGGCGTACGATCGTGCGCCGGTGGTCGGATGCTATGACAGGGCAGGGCAATGCGGCAGGGCAGACGAATGCCGGCCTGACGGACGCTGCGACCAACATTGGGCTTCCCGTTGAGGATGCTGTTCGGTCGTCCTAAGGCACTCGACAGCAGTGGATGCGTGACGTCATCTCAAAAAAAGAGCGCCCCGATGGGCGCTCACTTGCTTGGCTAGATCGCTTTTCTGGCCGACCTGTAAGAACTACTCGTGGCGCGGATAATATCTGAAGCCGTGCTGCTTGATGAGTTCGTCCCGTTTTGCGGATTCGAGATCTTCCTTCATCATTTCCCGAACCAGGCTTTCGAACGACGTCTTCGGCTCCCAGCCGAGTTTCTGCTTGGCCTTGGACGGATCACCAAGAAGCGTCGCGACCTCAGTGGGACGGAAATAGCGCGGATCGACCGAAACGATGCACTTTCCGCTCTTGGCGTCATATCCCTTTTCCTCGACGCCGCTTCCCTCCCAGCGAACTGTCATGCCGATTTCATTTGCGGCGACATTGACAAAATCTCGGACGGAATGTTGCACGCCGGTAGCAATGACGAAATCCTCTGGCTTGTCTTGTTGCAGCATCAGCCATTGCATTTCGACATAATCACGCGCATGTCCCCAATCGCGCAGCGCGTCCAGATTGCCAAGGTACAGCCGTTCCTGCAGTCCCAAGTAGATGCGCGCTAAAGCTCGCGTGATCTTTCGGGTCACGAAGGTTTCGCCGCGAACCGGAGATTCGTGGTTAAAGAGGATGCCATTGCAGGCATACATGTCATAGGCTTCGCGGTAGTTGACCGTGATCCAGTAGGCGTAAAGCTTGGCGACGGCGTATGGGGAGCGCGGATAGAATGGCGTGGTTTCCTTTTGGGGGATTTCCTGGACCAAACCGTAGAGCTCGGACGTCGAAGCCTGGTAGAACCGCGCCTTCTTTTCCAAGCCTGTAATGCGCATGGCCTCGAGGATACGCAAAGTACCGAGGCCATCGGAATTTGCAGTATACTCAGGTTCCTCGAACGAAACCGCCACATGGCTCTGCGCCGCAAGATTGTAGATCTCGTCCGGCTGCACCTGGCCGACGATACGGATCAGGCTCGAAGAGTCCGTGAGATCTCCGTAGTGGAGCCGGAACGGCGGATTAGGTTCGTGCGGATCGAGATAGAGATGATCAATGCGATCGGTGTTGAACAGCGAGGTCCGGCGTTTGATGCCATGAACCTCATATCCCTTCTGCAAAAGAAGTTCGGCCAAATAGGCGCCGTCCTGGCCTGTGACGCCGGTAATAAGTGCTCGTTTCTTTGTCATATCAGTCCCAAAAATGGAAATTGGTGCTTACACGAAATTGACCTGGATAGGGAGGGCGAAATAGAGCGAAAATCAAGCTTAGATTAACAGCGTCTGGCTCCCGCCGGCGCGCCAAAGATCTCCTCGGAGTACGTGCGAGGCGCAGTGCCATTCAAGGTCTCCGTCTCTCGTTTGACCGTAGTCGGGCGAGAGGCCTCCAAGCCGCGGAAAAAACTAGATCGGATCTCATGACCATATGAGGCTAAGCCCCGTTGATCAGAAGGCCAGCTAGAAGGTCGCGACTTCCCGTGTCCACCGTTGTGGATCCGTTCCCGACTCCGCACGCAGGATAGTGAACCGATCCAAAGCGTCCACAAGCGGCGTGACCACTGGACTCAAGTTATCGAGTACGAGGACTGCTCTTCCCTCGCGCACGAGCAGCACAAGATGGTGCTCTCCAGTCGCTCGGACGACGACCTCGGCGAGAAGGAGGGCCGAGCTGGGCCAGCCGGATCGCAACAGCAGATGGCGCTTGGTGACGGCGTAATCACCGCAATTGCCCTCGTCAGGGAAGATCTGCCACTCGGCGTCGCGTCGGCTTGCCAGCGGGTCCTTTGGCGCTATGCCGAAATTCACCGTTGAATTGATCTGGGCCAGTTCTCGCCAACGCTGAACTGAGGAGCGGAAGTCTCGGATCCTGCGATCGTCGTGGCGTTGGCAGTCGTCGGGATATTGAATGCAGAACTGCGAGAATGACAGCGGTGGTGTCACCGCTTGTGATTGGTAGTTCGAATAGGCGGGCTGGCCGCAAACGAAATACATTATGGCCAGCATGCGGACCGCATGCCTGATCATCGAAAGTTCGCCTGACATTTCTGATTGCTAGACGAAGTATATTGCGATGCGGTGGAAGCGCTATGACAATTGTGAGGCAATCATGCCCAATCGTCGAGCAGCGCGCGGGCTCGATCTCGTCCGGACGGAAGGCAACCATGGCGCAGTCCACGGCATTCAGTTTTCGCAAGTTCTGTGTCCTTACAACATGGGGGGCCCGCCTGCCTGCTCCATCATCCCTCACTCTCGAAGTTCGGCTTGCTGAACGACGCTAGAGTCCATGCAAGGCCTCGTCAGCAAGACCTCTTCGCGAAACGTGACGCCGCTTCGCGGACCACCGCGCCCAGTACGATTGGCAAGATCTGCCATTTTTGAACGTTGCAGGTTGTTGATTTCCTTCAGCAACATCAGGCGCCGAAGCTGTGCTCCGTTCAGGAGTGATTCAAACAGCGCGAGGATCTCGCGCGCCTGAACATAGACCTCCATGCTGATGGCGTGTTGATCGAAACCGTACGATCGAAGATGGGCTTCGATATCGAGTGCAGCGGAAGCATCCAGTTGCCAGTCCAAGGCGTTATGGATGGTGTAGATTTCGGCTACATCTGGAAGTCCGGAGCAATGCCGGCCACATCGATCCGACGAAGCGTCATCTCGACAGCCTTTTGGCGATAGGTGCTCAGCAGCCTATGTCGCATAACCCGATAGCGTTGCATCTCCCAGGAGAGTTCCGCGATGTCGATGGCCAGGAGCCATTCGACAGCTGATTGAGGATCGATGTCCCTCCGCGCATGTTTGGCAAGAGTCCGGATGGGGCCCATCGCGACATACTGCGCTGCCGCACGAACTTGGCTGCTATAGGAGCAAAGCGGACGTAGTCACCAGTCACATGACGCCGCGTTCATTGGTACACGGGACGTGCGCCCAAGGATGTCTCGTCCGATTGAAAAGCAGCCGGTCGAGTGGTCTCAACTCGTCTGATACCCTAGGTCCGCTGGGTTGCTAGACCGAAACGGCGTCCATCCGAAGTGCTCCAGCAGACCGTGCGCAAGGGTGGGACAGTTGGGCTGCCGGAGATGATTGGCAGCGTCGGCCTATCCGGATCGTTGCTTTGATCGCATCTAGTTCGTCAGGAGCTCCGGGTGCGTGTCCGCCGAAACGCTCTTCGTTGCCCCAATCCTTCCATCCATTCAGCGAAGTTCAGGCCGTCGCTCACGACACTGATCCAAAAAAATGCGCCCGTTGGTCTGAAGGCGAAGATCGCGACGGCGTCGTCGTGTCAGCAGTCGAATGTCCATGCAACCGACACCAACCAAAACAGTAAGTCCTTATGTAAGTATTCCCTTCAGCCCCGCATAGATAGATCCGATGGCAGTAATCGCGACACCGGCGAGGGGGCCCACCGTGTGCATCAGGTCCTGGATGAGGCGCGCGCGGCGGCGGAGCTGCTCCTCGCCGACGTGTTGACCGAGCAGCCGCGCAGCACGAAACGCAAACGCGTTGGGCTTGCCTCCTTGCGCCAGCACCCGCGGCAATACATGGAAGATCAGGGCCGCGAGAATGTTGCCAGACACGAAGGCGAGCAGGATGCTCGCGCCGTACTCGATCACCTCCCGCCATTCGATCCAAGGCCCTGGAAGGATTGGGACCTTGTCGTGAATACCTGTCACAGTAAGCATCGCGTGCACGCTCAAAGCGGCCGTGCAGAACGCCAACATAAAGGCGCCATTCGCTGACACCTTGTGCACGCGATAGGCGGCAAAGCCAAACAGCAGCGGAATCACAACGGAAGCGAGCCGCAGTGGCAGCGGCGAGATGTTGAAGACGATCGTGACGAGAATATGCGCGATCACCAGAAACAGCGATGGAATGAGCGCATAGGGTACTGCATAGCTCGAAAAATACCGTACCGGATGCCTATGACGCTCGAGATTGGCGTTGACCTGGTCGAGCTCACGCCTCAGGCCGTCGAGTTGGACGACGATATCATCGATCTCGCGCAGCATCGGACGCACCACCCGCAGATCGCGCGAGCAATGCTTGCAGACGATCGCTTCATCCTTAATCGTTTCGGCGCAGAACGGACATTCCATCGGTAAGCGTCGGTTTCGTGGGTTGTCTAATCATCTCAAGCTCGGCTCGCGCGTGCCGCAACTGATCGCGCAGAAGATCGCGTTTTCGAACAAGATCATCTATCTCGGCAATCAACGTGGCCGGGACGGCAATGTCGCGCGAACAGGTTGCACAAACAAGCGCGCCCTCAGCATTTTCAGATCGGCAGTATAGACAGCTCACTGGCATACTACGGCTCTACTTTTAGGGTGAAGATCGCGCTGGCCGGTCGACCATCCGTGTCCTTCACGTCTACTCTCAGTGTGTATTCGCCCGCCGGCAGCTCAGCATCCAGGATGTTGATGCCGTCACGTCGGATGAATGGCTTGGCCCGCGAGGTGAGATCGACGTTCGGGGTCCGAAGATAGATGACCTTGACCGATTCCGGATCGATCTTGGCTCCGCCAAAGGCTTCGAACTTCAGTTGAAGCCGCAAGGGCGAATGAACGGTCTCACCCGGCGAGACCACCTCCACCCTGGGGCCGCGCAGAATACCGCGACGATCTGCGGCAATGGCGCCTTTTGGCGGCGGCAGCCTTGCTTCCTCTTCCGTGATGAGTTGCGTCGCTTGAGCCCCACCCGGGATTAGAAGGCTGACTGCCAAAGCGCCTACCCATATCCTGTTCATGACCTGCCTTGTTGCCCGGTCGCTCAATCCTTCCCTCCAGCGCCCGAGTGCCGCACGCCACCGTCGCCAATGATTGTGTACGGGGCCCAAAATAGCGGATGCGCATAGGCGAATTCCGTGTTGCCTTCGCTGCCGAGATAACCGGGCCCATCCACCAGAGCCATCATGGCTTGGCGCAGAGCTTCGCTGCGCCCCAGCGTTGGATCGTCAGCCTGACGCTTGAACAGGTCGGTCACTAGCTGCCGTGCGGATTGCGAGTGCACCGACCAGTTCGTCACCAGCAATGCACGGCTCCCAGCATAGAAGAAGGCGCGACCCAGCCCCGAGGCGGCTTCTGCACCAGCTCCTGCGCCGGCACCGGTATTGCAGGCGGACAAGATCACCCAATCGGCATCGAGCTTGAGACCCAGGATCTCTTCCATCGTCAGAAGCCCATCTCCGGCCTCGCCGGTGACTGCCGGCGAGGAGAGCGCAAGTGCGGGCTGAGTCAGACCGTTGAGCTCCCCCGGAACAAGTCCGTGCGTGGCGAACGCCAGGATGTTGAATTTGGAGAGATTCAACTTCTTGACCACGCCTTCGGCCGCATCCTTGCCCAGAAATAGCGCCTTCGATGGATCAGCCTGCAGCGCCAGCGCGATCGACTTCAGCTCCTCAGCGGTATCTGGCAGGCGAGGGAGCAGAGCCAGCTCCGCACTGTCGACGCCGTCGAAGTTCGGGCTGTTGCGGCGCTTCAGCGGCACGCCGCGGGTGAGACTCGCGGTAGCATCAGCCACCTGGACTTGGTCTTGCTCAACTTCTGCCTCCGCAAGCTGATCCTTGTTGAAATACGGGTCGCCGAACGCCACCAACTCGCTCCGGCCCGCCTTGCCCGGCGGCAATTGGCGCAGCGTGCGCAAGGCCGCTGCAGACGGAACAACTGAAACGGCGTGAGTGCGGGCAAGCCACGCCACGTGTCGGTATCCCGCAAACAAAGAATCGTCATCGGGTGCAATTTCGGCTAGCGCGGTTGGCAACAGTGACAATGGCAACAGGCCGAGCGCACCGTTGGTGATAACAATCAGATTCTTGGCGGGCTTCCAGCCGCTCTCCACTGGCTTGAGCAGAAGCTCGTAGAGTTCATAAGCAAGCTTCAGGTCGAACTGCGGGATGTCGGAAATCATTGCCGCCTGCGGCTCAAGCGCCTCGCGCAGCTTGCGGATCTTCCTTTCAACATCGCCAATGCCGGCTTTCACCACGGCAAAGCCGAGGGGGCCCGATTTCGGAATGGCCCAGACAAAGCTGCCATTTTGGCCGAAGTAAAAGGACAATACGGCTTCGTCTTCAGCAAGTATCGACCGAACTTCCGCCAGGCTCGGCGGCTTCGGTGCGACGAGATCAGCATAGGATGGGAACTTCTGCTTGATCTCCAGCCGTGCCTTATCGCGCTCGACGCGCAACGTCGAGATCGCCGCCTGGATCTGCTGCATGCCCTTTTCATCGCGCTCTGAGGTCGGGATTGCGAGCACATTGTTGAGGAGCCCGAGCTGGGCATTGACCTGCTTCGTGAGGTCCTGCTCCTTGCGCACGAGCTCAGCGAGCACTGTATCTTTTGCGGCCGCACGGGCGCTGGACGCGGCCAGGGCCTGCTGGACCGAGCGAGCCCTGATCGCATCGGCAAGGCTGAAGGTTTCCTCGCCGACTTCGTCTGCCGTGCGCGGTGCACGAGCGAGCAGGGCAAAATAGCTCTCCACGGTCATTTGCAGCCTCTGGACGCGAGCGGCTGTCACAGTCGTGTTTTCCTCATCGGCGTTCTCGCGTGTGTTCGCCATCATGACGGGGATCGCGGCCTTGAATTCGCGGATCGCCTCCGCATCGCGATGGGCGCGCATCAGCCCGACCGCCAGCGTGCCACGCACCGAAGCGACGTCAAAGTGGCTTTCGCCGACACGGCTGATCTGCTTCTTCAGCAACTGCTCAGCCAAGCTGATACCTGCGTCGACCTGGCCGGACGCATAAAGCGAAAGGATGCGCGAAGGATTGAGCTCGAACGCTTGGCGGCGCTGCGGCTCCCAATTGACGATGGCCTTGTCGATCCGTGTATAAATCTCGTTTGCCTCCAGGCCCTTGCGCTGGAGCGTCAGGATGCCCGCAAGTTGCGCCAGGAATTGCACGGTTGGCTGTGAGTCTTCCGCAAGTCCCAGGGCTTGATTGACTTCCAACGCGGCCTGCACCAATTGCGTAGCCTCTTGATAGCGGCCTTGCTCAACGAGCATGCCGGCGAGACCCACAATGAAGCGCGGCGTGGCCGGGTTGAACTTCCCGACGTCCTTCAAGCGAGAAAGGAGAGCACGGCGTGCATCGACCTCCGCTTCCGCCAGTTTTCCCTGGCGCGCCTCCGTTCGAGCCAGGTTCAGCACGGTGGTGTCGATCGACCACAGCAGCGTTGACGCGGATGGCGGGTTGGGAGCGGCCAGAAGGCCCTTGATGCTGGCGCGCTTGCGCTGCTCTGTTGCGCGATAAGAAGCTTCCGCCTCGCTGAATTGCCCTCGGGCCTCGAAAATCATGGCGCGAGTAAATTCCACCTCAGCCTCCCAGGACTGACCAAATCTGGCATAGGCAGTTCGCCAAGCAGGATGACCGCTCGTCCTCGCCTCCTGGATCGCACTCAAACTTCGCCGCAGATAAGCTTCGGCCTGTGCGATGTCGCCCATTTGGATCAGGATGCCGGCAACCTGCCGATTTGCGTTGAATTGGTAGCCCTTGCCGCCAGCCGCATTCGCGATGTCACGGAGTTGACGCTGGTAGATCTCAAGCGCTTTTCGGGGTTCGCCGGATGCCAGATATTGCTGCCCCGCAAACTGCATCAGGCGCCCCATCATCCTCGGGTCGGCAGCCCCCCGACCTGCTTCAACGGCCTGGTTCGCATCCGCAATCGATTGGTCCAGCCGTCCTAGTTGCGCCCGTGCGTTGCCACGATCGAAATAGAATTGCGCCAGCTTTTGCGCGGAGTCCTTGCCCGTTGGCGATGCCTCCGCCGCCGACCTCAACTTCTCGATCACTTTCAGATCGGGCTTTTCACTGTCGAGGATCGCCGTGATGTCCGAGATCGTGCGCGGCGGCGCAATGAAGCCGGCGGGAAGCGGGGCTCCCGGCGCAAGTTGGGGCGCCACCTCGGCTGGAACCTCGACCGCGACATTCGCGCGCCCGTTGGCGGATTTCAGAGCCGCCATGACACAGGCGCGGACCGGTGGGGTTGCACGGGCACGACAGCCGCCGAAATCGCCGCCGGCTTGCATGCAGGCCTGAACAATCGGCCGACCGACCTTTATCCGACAGCTCCCGATCGCCGCTTCCATCGTGAGGGCGGTGGCAGACGATACCGACCCCATCAAGACGCAGCTCAAAATCATCTTGCGAGAGGTCGGTCGCAGGAGAGCAAATAAGAGACTTTCGATTGCGCTGTAAAATCGCATTTGAAATCCCCTGCGCAGCATGGAATTCGTGCGACGAGACAAATTGTGCCGGGGGCAGCGTCCTGATATTCTCGGCATCCGTCATCTTGCGCGACAACGGGCCCACCCCGCACCCCGCACCTCGCATCGTTGCGAGGCGAGCCACATTCGTCCTAACGGATTTGCATTCTAGCGGTGCCCCGCTCCACCGCCGCCCGCTCCATGCATCCCGGCATGCCAGCCGCCGCCTCCGCCACGCCCCTGCATATTGTTGAAGCCGTGGCCCATCATTCCACGTCTGCCGCCTCCGCCGCCGCCATGCATCCCGGCATGCCAGCCGCCGCCTCCTTGATTCCATCTGCCGCCATGGCCGCCCACCAGCTCAATGGCGTCTCCATCCTGCTTCGCTTGCCCGAGTGGCGCGATCAAAAGTGCCAACTGAGAACCGCGCTGGGTGGCGGGGTTCACAGCTAAGGTGTACGAGGCGTCAGCGATGGCCGCTGGCGCAGGGGTGGCCGGTAAACAGACGAGCAGTGCGCTTGCTAGAACCAGGGATTCCTTTAAGCCCATTTTGGCCTCCTTGCTGGACGACGTCGGAGCTTTCGCGGCATTCGCCGCCGGCGCGCTCTTAGTGAACATGGCGCGCGGTTGGGTGGCGTCCATTCGCCGTCGCCCTTGGTTGGCGTCTTCGGAATGGAGAGCCAGTAGTTAATCCATATTTAATTATTAAATACATCCAGCTGATATTCATCGCAACAAAAATCAAACGCGATCCGGCAATATCGTCCGCGGCGACATGACTCGCCTTGTTCCAGGCAAACCGTCCCGATCTTTGCCGGAGGCAAAGCTGCAGTTGCTCGAGGCCATCGCGTTGGCGGCCGCAGCGTCCAAACGATGGAGATCATTCTTGGTCGCTTCACCCGCTCTGCAAGCCTCCGTCGCGATCAACGCTTGGTTTCGCATCGATATTCAGCTTGCACTGCAGTTTACGATTCTCGTCTCGTGGAGCGCCACGGCTGCGGAGTTCTATAGCTAAGGGCTATAGCCGACGGCGAAATGGAAGATGCACATGCGAGGAATGTTTCGCCTTCCATAGGGTTACGATTGTAATAGAGACCCGTACTAACGAACAACTCGGGGAGCGTGAAGGAGTAGGCGAAACAGGTGGCAGCGAACCCACGCCAAAACTTGCGAGGAAGGAAGTTGAATTTGAAAGCCATCAGCACAAGACCGATGGTCGAACGACCTCCATCACGAGCTCTGGGGTTCGCATCAGGCTGTAAGAATCGGAGTCCGTGATACGATGACACGCAACCAAATTATTGAAGAGTGCAAGACCCTTGCAAGCCAAGCAATCCTCCCACTGTTTGCGCAACTTGAATGGAGGTCGGAGGCGCCTGTATTGGAGCACTGGTCTCGAACCCCTGAATGACTTGAAGGTCTGCTGCCGCTCGATCCGCTATCAGAAAGGCTTACGGAAAGAAGCAAGGGCCCGTTCAAAAGGAACCTGTCCGGATGGTCATTTTGCCAGACGATGACCTTGCTCGGTTGACTCTTGCGCGAGCAGTTCCTACAGCATGACACCAATGAACGCGGTTCAAGAGTGAACTCGTAGCTGGACCGCTGCTGCATCCAATCGCTGATGTTGTGCTTGAACGTCCCATTGCCGCATCAAAATCCAGCCGCAAACGGGTAAGGCCAGCCGAGCCTTGTGAGGTTGGTACGCGCGCGGCAGGCGGGTCCTTAAGTGCAATTATACGCTGCACCGGCCCAGTACCGATGCAGCGCTATAAGACGGCCTTGATCTACTCCCTGTCGTAGACGGCAACGCTACTGATCGGCTGACCGTTGGCACCGACGCCCTCAGTACTAACGGTAAAGGTTTTGCCCTCAGCGGATATCTCGTTTGAGCCGGTTTGAATGGGCTTATCGGCTTTGGATCGGACCCACTTCACGTGGTGATCATCGACCCGCGTGTACGTCGTTGCGTCAAACAGGGGATTGCCTGTCGTGGGGTGCGGCTTCCCATCGTAAATATGCATGAAGACAATTTTAGAGGCCTGCCCCTGTGCGTCGATCGTTTCCGCAGTATTCTGGAGATCTTGCCCAACCCGTTGAAAATTGAGGGTTTGACTTTTCGGGGGTGGGCCAGGACTAAATTTTGATTTTTCGAGGTTGAGCTTCCACGTTCCTATCAGAAGATCGCTCTGCGTCAGTCCCATCTGCGATCCTGCGCTGGTGAATGCAGCAGATAGCAGCGCCAAAGCAAGGACGGTTCGTCGGTTCATGCTGTTCCTCCTATACAATCATCAACGACCTCTGAATGCGTTTCGCCTTTAAAGACGGTGAGAAGTAGTAGCGAGTGTCACCGCCTGTCGATTTAATCTGGATCTGCGATCCGGATCAAAGGATTAGTGAGGTTCGCGCTGTTTAACGACTAGATAGATGATCTGTCCGTACGACCACTAGCGAAAGCTCGTCGAACCATATCGAGCGCGCGCCAGGGAGGAGAGAAGCTGGATAAGGCCGGGAGGACCACCTTAGGGCTGCAGCCGCGAGAGGAGACGTTGTCGATCGAGGTCGCGACGTCGCTGATCTTCGCGCATTCGTTCAAGTTCGGATTCAGCTTTGGCTGTATCCAAGTGTTGGCGTTTCAAATCAATAATTAGCGCTTCTTGCTCGGCGAGCCGTCGTTCTCCGTCGACCACATCGCGTTCAATCTGCCTGAGCTCATCAAGCAGTGCTGTCCTGTCCATCGCGCACCATGCTCCGGCCCTGTTGCGATTTACGTGTCTGAACAAGACAGAAGCACGCCGCAATGACCGCTCAACGCAGCCAACTTCTCGAACGTTCCGAGTGACCCAGATTTTCCCAAGGCTTCGGCAAGGTGTATCGCCAGCGTCAGCGACGGGCAGCGGTGCTCTTGCGTGGGCAGCCTCCCCGGAAGCGCGAGGCTGGCGAACCGCTTTCGAGTCTAGCGAGAAAATATCCTGCCCCGCCACAGGCAGTCGAATAAGCGAGAGATGTGCCCTACTTTCCAACCCGCCATACGCGGTAGCTCTCACGCGCCAAATGCACTCGGAATGGAGACTGTCGGGCGCAGCTTGTTCTCGATAGCCGCATGCCCGAGCCATATACCCACGTTCGCCTGATCTGCTCCGATGATGGCGGCTTGAACCACCGCTATGAAGTTTGCGTCTCTATCTACGTGCAGTTCGATGAGAACCCAGAACCGAGATCAATCAGCGGCCTGCCTAGCAAGGAGGAGGCGGAAAGAGCGCCAAGAAGATCGCCAGGAGCGAGCGCGATCGGCCAGGGGCGCCGGGGTGGACGTGATTTGACTAGCACACCGCGGCTGCTCCGTTTGTTGAGACACGCCCCATGAACAAAACAGCACGAAAATCATAAATTCTGTTCTGCCCGGAGAACTACAGACTCTGGGATTTTGTTCTCCGGACGGAGAACTACGGAGATTTGTTCGACGGCTCAGGATGCCAGCCTACAGGGAACGGCTGCGCCAGTACGCATAGGACCGCTAGAGCGTCATAGGAGCGGTGCAGCATCTCGCGTGTCGTCTCATCTTTGCATGGCTGCCTTACGAGCCGGGCGAGATACTCATCCAGCCATTCCCGATCTGTACGCAACACGGGCCTCTCCCACGTATGCAGCGCGAGAGGCCAACCTATGTTAGGCGATCGGGTTCCTGGCGTCTCACACGGGCTTTCCGCACCGGCACTGAAAGCCCGAAACCAAGCTTGCCTTTCCCGGCATCGAAGATCGACACGGCGAGGAGAAACGGGCCGGAGGATTTAGGACAGGCCCGAACTGTGCGCAGTTGTCAGCGCCCGGTCAGGCCCAAGCCATGCCCCGCAGCCTGCAGCGATAAACGATCATTGTCTTTCACCTACGAAAATCAGACATAGGCGGGAACGCTTCTGCGGTTGCCAAGTTATCCCGGCGCCCTTTGCCCCAAGGGTAAACCCCAAGTGAAATGGCCCCAGCTCACCGCCCCCAACCCTGCGAGCTGGGGCTTTCTTTTTAGCGTGGTCCGCCAGCACGGTTCATTACCCCGGATATATGTTAGCAATTACGCCGGTTTCATTTTCGGAACTTGCGAAAAATGTTTCGCTTTACCGATTTGTCCCGACTAGGCTCCTGCTCACCGGGGCTGGCGTCATATTTCCCCTAGAACTTTTCACCCGGATTTTTGGCACGGCGCGGGCCGCAGCGAAATGAACCTCCGCTGCGGCTTTCGTGTGTGGGCCCATATGACACTCCGGCTGCCCTTACAAGGCGCCGACCCGCTTACACATGCCTATGCAGCCCCCAAACGCTATTAGCAGAAGGCCACGGCTCCAATTCCCAACAGCATGAGAATAGCTTCCAGCATGACGAATCAATCTCCGCCCGTGCAATAGGTTACATCCGGGCGTGAATATGTCATCCAGGGGGCCGTTTGCTTGGGCAGCTAATGCGGAGCGGCGTCCACCTGCGCCACTCCGGAACATCGATCTGGGATGTAACACTTCGGTTACAGCATTTGCCGAGGAGCGTTGCTAAGCAGTTCGGGGGCAACGGAGGCGCAGCATGTCAGCCGATATCGCTCACAGACCAGAACGAGACGAAGACCACTCAAAGGTCAATTCTCAGGCGGCTCCTCATCCGTCCGGCGTGCATTTCGCGGAAGCTATCAAGGCGGAGGGGGACGCTGATCCTTACCTGCCGGGCAAATGGAGCTGGGGACCAACGAAGGCTTCGTTCGATTGGTAGATCGCCCGCACAGCATCCCGTTGCGCTTTCGTAGCGATCTGCTATCGCCGGCGCTCAGACCGAGCATCGTAGAAGATGATCGCCGCGAATGTGGCTCCCACGGCTAAGATGCCGACGCGGCCGGTATCAAAAGCCCTACCACCATACCCTGGTTAGGATTCGCAAGCGCATCACGGCGGCAATTCACGAATGATTAGCAGCGGAAATGACGGTTGATTGCGTCTATCCGCATCGACGAGTCCCTTCAGTCGTTGGAAGCGGCGTTGCGTCTATCAAGTCTTGACGCCTCCAACTTGCTCAGGAGGCGCGCCGTCGGCACACCAACTTTTGAGCCAGGCTTCCTCAGTCAGCGTCTACAAGCTTTCACCGCTCTTTCCGATGTTTGACAGTCTTGGCCGTGCTGACCGCGATGGGAGTGGAGTTGAAGGTAGCACCTAGGAGGAGCGACAAACGAACAGCCTCACTCGGGCGGATGACACAGCAGTGTATGAAGCGAGCTCCGTTCGCTACTGGTCAGGGTAAGCTTGCGCTGAAGCGAGCGGGCTAAGACGTCGGTCTCCACGGTAAAATTGGTGATGCGTGGGTCTTCCGGAACCGACCGAGTGGCCGCCGCTGCACCCCTGCCCAGCCTCCCTTCATAGCCGGGGCCGGGGACATCACTAGCCTGCTTCGAACTGATACACCGTTTCGAGTTAACGGGGTCTCTGGTTGTTCTCAGCCAGCCAGACCTTCTCTCTAAGCCTCTCTAGGTCTTCCATTGCTTTAAGCAATCTCATTAATTCGGAGACCATGTGTGCCAGAGTGGATTTGCGCAGTTTTCGGACTCGAGATTTCTGCCTCATCGTGAAACGGCTCCCTGCCAGGACCGACGGTGATGCGGCTTGAGCCGCAAGAACCATGCCAGTGAGTGCAACCGCAATTATTTGGCCGGCGTCCCTGTCCACCCATACGACTGGCGTGCGATCTGGCCAGTGACGTCGTCCCTCTCGTCAGAGAGACGCCAGGCCGCCACTCCGAAGCACACATTTAAAATTACTGCTGTGTTAACAGTAGCATCGATAGAAACTGACCCACACCTATACCCCGCAAATCGACGTATGAGGGAGGGCCATGAAACGTTGATTCGGAAAATACAGATCCGTTGACCTAAAGGCAGGGCATCCCCAACAAGAGCCAGTCCGGATTTATCCCGCGTGCAGTTTCTCCATTTCGGCCGCGTGAGCCACATCTGCTCGAACAGCGGAATACTGATCGATTGCTACGAAAGGCACCCGGCTATGAACTCACATTCGAGACGGGCCGCGGCCTAGGGGCAAAGTGCAGGTGGGAACGTTGGGTGCGGGCGCGAACCGCACTGATAACGTTGCGGACCTCGCATCCCGCGATGCTGAAAGGGCGGTCGAAATGAACGAGGAAAAGCCGATCACTGCGAGCGCTATGAACACAACTCCGGAAAATACGCTGGTCATTTGAACCTCCCTCACTCGCCTCAGCATCGGACGGAAGTGTTTCAGTATTGCTTCGCTTTGGCGCCAATCGGGCTTCGTACACACAACCGTGTACTGCGGAGTGGTGTCTTGCTATGGCTACCCATAGGCTCCTGCAGGGGCCATCTAGGAGTGAGCTAGCAGCCCAGAAAATCTACATCTCGGATGGTTGCACCGGCACAACGGGCAATTTGATTACTGGACTTTCTGTCCGAGATCTTTCAGCACCGCGTGAAGAAAATCGCTGGCATGGTCGTATTGCGCCTTGCCGCTTGTGACCTGGTGGGCTTGCGGCTCCATTATCCGGCCCACGGTTTCGGGGCCCAGAAGTTCAACTCTGTCCGACCACTGCTGCAGTAGACGATCGGGAATGTCTTTCACGGATCCGAACAGCCTGAGCAGGCACTGTTCGCCTGCTGACTCATGGTCGTGATGAGCCTTCGCTGCATAAAATGCGAATAACCCGCGGAATGCCTCACGGGAAACGACAGGTTTTCCCATCGCAATATCCCTGAAAATAAAATCCCAATAAGATCTAGTTTGCCGACCTTGCACGGAAAAAACTAGCAAATAATGACTCCCGTTCACCTAGGTCAATGCTCGTAACCTACTCAGTCCTAAGCCAGGAGCGCCATTATATCGGTTGCCCTCGACGGTCCTGTCGAGACCTTGTCGCGACCAGAATATTTAGTTCATCTATTTAAAACGAGGGTGTGGCTAGCTCAAACTGGTTCAGACTCCGGTGATTGCCGCTGCTTAGCCGGCGCAGGTGGCCCCGGAGCGCGAAGACCAAGAGCCCACTTGTGCAGGCAGGCGGCCGAGAAGCTGGGAGCGCGATATCCGAGCTTCGCGTCTCGTGTGGTGTGTCGCACGTTCTTCGTGCGTTTCGACGCGCAATAGAGCGCCGCCGATCAGCATTCGAAACCCTTGCGAAGCCTAAACTGAAAACCGTTTCTGGTAAGCGCGCGAATGGAACTCAAAAGCTCGCGATTTAATGACAAATTTGATTATAATATGTAATCATGATGACTCCATCGCAAAATTGAAAAATATGCTTGGAGAAAATGGGAGGTTGCAATGGAAGCTGCTCGCCGCTTTCGCGCCATGGCATTGCTTTGTCGACAGACTGCCGCGCTTCAACCGGGCAGGAGCTGGCAGCTGCTTGCAGAGGCAGAGTACCTGGGAGCATCTGGCGGCTGCGGCTTTTGCTCATTGAGCCTCAGTCGAGTGATTGTTCGTGTTTCTCTTTTTTCGGCGACTTTTTAGTTCAGTTCATTTTCCGAGGCATGTGATGTTGCGTACCCAGACCTATACTTGTGCCGTTCTGAGAGCGCGGCTGCAGGCGCTTGTGACGGAGCTTAGAGAGGTGGAGAAGCTCCGAAGTAAGCTCCGACATGTAGAAGCGAGAGCAATCGGCCGAAGACGTCGGATCAGGGCGGACGGCAAAGCGAGAGCCCCTTAGGCTCGAGACTCGCCTGGTCCGAAGCTTAATATTCGAATCCCCAATTAAGTGGGGAGGTCGCCGTTCGTCCCGCGGGGGAATAACCTCCGCGAGTATGTATCTGCGACGCAAGGCCCGCCAGCCACGGCGACGTCCCTCGCTATTCTTAGAACACTCAGCGGCGAAGCCCGGGCCTCTATTCAGAATTGCGGGCTCGCCCCAGAGTCTCATTCGTTGCACTTCGGAACACTGCAACAAGTCGATCGCGTTCCCAAAGCTCCACGTCGTGCTGGCCGTTCATCTGCTGGGCTCGACGTCTCGCCGCTTGCTCGTCAATGCAATCGAGCTTTGCAGCGCAGATCACTCGCCGATTCCCGTCCACCATGAACACTTTGTACCGCACGATGGCAGTCCCGAACACAAGAGAGGACCGCATCATAATCGAATGTTGGGCTGAGGCAGTATGAGATGAAGTGCGGGCGCGAGGAACATTATAAGTGTTGCAATCCGGGAGTTTCAGCGCGTCAGAAACTCACCGAGCCTTTGGGTGGTCTGCCAGCATGTTTTCAGTGGCGAGATCTCACCGCGTGCCGAAGTGCCCGAGTCGCGCTTAGGATCGAGAAGCCTCCAAGCATCATCAATGCCGCACCGAGCAAGGTAACCGCCCGGCTGCGCACCTCGCCCGGCGCCTGTTCGTCGCGCGCAGCCGTCGGCATAACAAAAGATAAGTCGCCTCGCGCGGCAGCGGAAAGCTTCTCAACCTCAGCTTGGGACGGCGCGGAATGCTGGGCCCTGAGCTGGCCGCTGGGAAGATCAGAGAGGGGGGCCGCCGTAATTGGGGTCGATGTGCCTGAATCGAACACAGAAGCAGAATCAGCCACCTTCATTTCGCGTGCCGGCGGCATCGGTTGAGGCTCGTCAGCCTTCGCAGAGCTTGATAACTCCGCGCGCGCATCGCTTACAGGGCTCCGCCTTTGCCGCATGGTCTCGTCCTCGTCGGGCCTGACGGTGCGGTTAGCGATGCGACGATGACCCGGTTGTCGCGCCGTCGCGACTCCCTCGGCCAAGAACCAGCATTTGCTGCGGCCTTCCCGCCGATACACCCAGCGCTGGTTGGTGCCGGGCGGGTTGCCGGGCTGTGCCAAGCATTCCGGTCGCGCTGACGAGCTGGTAGCAGGTTCGCGAGGTGCAGGATGAAACAAGTCAGTAAACGGGGCGGAGAGCGCAGGTGTCGCCGCAAGATCTCCAAGAAGAACCAAGCTGGCGAAACGACATCGCAAATGACCGGACATCGAAGACTCTCGGTGATGTGCCCCACCCGAGACTTCGCGGCGATATTGGCCCCGATACGACTAAAATCCGGCAGGGCAATGAATTAAATGTGTTGCTGGTCAGTGGAATTAAATACTTATCCAACTCGCGTCGGTTGCATCAGAGTTAGCTCAATTGGCCAAGTTGGGACGAAGCTGACGAGCGAGTTTCTTGGATAATCTCGCTCTGGTTGCGGCGAGCGAGTGTTTGCGTCGATGATCAAATTAAATGCCTGCCACGATATTACCGCTGTCATGCCATTCTCCCCGCCGCATCCCGCATTTAAATGTGGATTGTGCGATTATCATCGGTCTGATGCCTTGCCTGCTTCTTCATCTCAGACTTTTGTGCCTAGGCTTTCGTCCCTAACCTCGGATCTCGCCATGGACACCGCGCATTTCAATTCGCTCTCCCTTGATGAGCTCTGGATGTTTCACCAGCAGGTCACTGCCAGCCTTACTCAGAAACTCTTGGTGAAGAAAGCACATTTGGAGGAACGACTTCACAGGATTGGGCTGGCCGAGAATGCTACACGGTTCGATCGTAAACGCCGTCCATACCCGCCCGTTCGTCCCAAATACCGCAATCCCAAGAACCCATCGGAGACATGGTCCGGTCGTGGCAGGCTGCCGCGGTGGCTGCAGCCCCAGCTCCGAGGCGGTCGGAAGTTAGACGACTTCCTGATCGAGCGGGCTTCAGTGCAAAAGCGCTAGGCGAATTCAACGGCGATTGCGTCATCTGGAATGAGAATGCCGGCGACGGCTGTGATCCATCCTGCGGCTGGGATCATTGCTTCACAGCATCATCGAATTCCGGTCTAGAACCGTGCTTAAAGGGAAATGAACATCTTTCTAAGCTGGACCGCGCGGTCTTCTGTGGCCGCCATAAAGAGACCGCGTTCGGGTTTGATGCGGAAATTCGACCGAACCGTTGAGCTGTAACGTTCGGCCGCGCGACACATTGGCGGGGCAGACCGACAATCGCTCGATGCTATTTCTTCAGTAACACCCCCAACTTCCGGGCCATTCGCCTCACGGACCCCGCGTAGCGGCCGAGTTCGGCCGCGATCCTGCCGGCGCCGACTCCCTGCCGGGCAAGCCTTACCAATCGTTGGGCCTCCTCTTTGCTTCGGCTTCGGTGTTTTCATGCTGCGAGCACTCGGCTCGAACCAGTAAACCAGCGAGCTTAATGGTCGACACTTGGGAAATTTACGGGTGGCCAGCCCTTTAAGAAGAGGTGCAATGCTCTAGCAGAGCTGGCGCCGCGAGTTCTCCAAGATCTCATTCCGCTTAGGGCGGCTACACCGGATCTGCTTGGATCGTCTCAAGACTGGGGCCAGTGGTCTGGCGGAAGCAGCCGCAGGCTCGTGAACGGGGTTCGCTGCCGACACGAGCTTCACGATGCTGATCTCGGCAGGATCGGCTGCCTCGAGCCGCATCTAGTGGGCGACCTCAACCGAAATGGGCATCCGCCTTCAAAAGAGTGGTCTTGGAAAAAGCCTGGTCGTGGCCCAGCTGTGCTGACGAGTCAGCATATGCCGCTCGTCTCGGCGAACTAGGTCAATTACCGGTGGAGAAGTGCGTGGCTCGAGGACGAGCGTGTGTCGCAACAAAAGGAACTGGATTGCGGCGTGGGGGTTAATGCAAATTTGGCGAAGGAGATCGTCAGATGCCCGCCAAGCCGCAATTAATTGCCGCCATCGTCGCAAGCTCAATTCTGGTGGTCCCCGCGTTAGACGGCATGGCTAATGCCGGGTCCGGGGGCGCAGGCACCGGGACAGGCCCGAGTAGCGCCAGCGCTGGCCCGTCGGCACCCTCTGGAATGGGGACGGGTGCAGGTAACGCTGGTTCGTCAGCAACTCCGGGAATGGGAACGAAAGATACGGTCACCAGCGGAAATCCAGGCATCAACGCCGAGCCGAGCAATTCGAACGTTCAGCCCGCCACGCGGGCGAGGTCGCGGGCGGCAGCCCAGGCTGCACGAAATGCAGGGGCTGGCCACGCGCAAAATGGCCTGCCGGTCGGTGCGGTCGGGAGCGGCACGAGCAAGGAGGATCAAATGGCCATTGGCCTAGCGTCTTCCCGAAATAGATCCGGGCCGGCAACACAGGCCCAAGGAAACACCGTTGGTACAGAAGGTCTCTCAGGGAGAGGCACGAGCCTTTCGGACCAGATCAGCCTTCCGCGCGCTGCACGAGCTGGAGACAAGGTGCTGGACGCCAAGGCGCAGGTCGGGCGACGGACGACTGTCTCCCCCCGACGCGTTCCGGGTCAGGCAAAATTGGGTTTGTAGGGGGAGGCAAGCCCCTCTCGCGGTGCTTTCAGACCACAAGCAGGTGGCGAGGTGAACGCTGCCGGTTGCCTGCTAACGCTGCGCAGAAATTACCTGTTCCGAGATCGCATGCTTTGGTTGCAGCAGGCTTGAATGTTCAGGACATTCATGCGGAGCCCGCTCGTCGATCGCCGCAATTACCTTCGCGGAAGATCAACACCGTCTGGCTGCCCCTTGCGTTCAGCTACATTGGCAAGATCGACCATCTTTGAACGGCGGAAGTTGTTGACCTCCTTTAGCAGCATTAGGCGCCGAAGCTGTGCTCCATTTAGGAGCGATTCAAACAGCACGAGGATCTCGCGCGCCTGAACGTAAACCTCCATGCTGATCGCATGTTGATCGAAGCCATACGATCGAAGACGGTCTTCGATATCGAGCGCAGCCGAAGCATCCAATTGCCAATCCAGCGCGTTATGGATGGTGTAAATTTCGGCAACATCCTGGAAATCCGGGGCAATGCCCGCCACATCGATGCGGCGCAGCGTCATCTCGATCGCTTTTTGGCGGTAGGTGCTCAGTAGACGATGCCGCAGCACTCGATAGCGTTGCATCTCCCAGGAGAGTTCAGCAATATCGATCGCAAGCAGCCATTCAATAGCGGACTGAGGACCGATGTCCCGGAAGATTGCGGCTCGGACCGCATGATATTGATTTATGTTCTCTCCGGGCAGAAGCTGAGGCGATGGACACAGCGCCTCAAACTCAGACGGCACGAGACTCCCCGAGTGCGGTTGATTCAAGCTGACAGGGGCATTCATTGATCTCGTGCCTCCGATCCCAGACGTGAGGTCGTTGCGGCGATATTTGCGCCGTTCGTCAGCTGGACGGGACTGGCATTCCAAAGCTCTTTCGCGATCGGCAGAGGCGAAATATGCAGATTGGTCCACCACGCTCTTTCGTTTCCATGTCGGTGCAGGGATTGGTGATGCGATCGGCAAAGCGGCACGGTGAACTCGTCGCTGACCTTTCGTCCCAATGTTCTTGGTTGAGCAAACTTCAGGTGATGCGCATCCGCGGGGGTCTTTTGGCAGACGAGACAACCCTGGCTGCGGATGAAGGCGAGGTGGTCCTTGCTCCGTTTCCGAGGCGGCTCTTTCGGAAAGGCAAGGCCGACCTGCGCTCCGGACGATGAGTTGGCGGGCTTCTCAACGCCGCCGGAGGTGTGCGACGGAATGTCCTCAGACAAGGGCTGTCTGACCGCTAGCACCGGGCGCCGGTCCGCCATATCGATAGCGGGAAGGGCGGTTTGCTCGATCCTCGTCTGGTAGGCGGCCTCAAGAACGCGGGCGTCCGCCTCCAGAAGAGTGTTTTTGAGCGGGAGGCTGATCTTGGCCCAGGCGAGCAGGTCCTCGCCGCCTTCCTGAAGGGCAAGCTCGCCCAAGAGCCGATCCAATAGCTCAGCGGAGCGATCAGGCGGCAAGACAGGAGAGCGATTCAATACGCCTTTGGGCGGCTTGCCTTTTGGCCCTGGCGCGGTCTGCGGCTCGGCGGCGGCGGGAGGGCCTGTCATGAGGTCCGGGGCGTCCAGATCGTCTTCTCCGGCTATTCCAACCAGGGCAAACAGCGCATAGCGGCGGGCGTAGGTCAGCGCCGCTCCCATCCGATGCGGCGCTTCGACCTCTTTGGAGGCGCAGACCGGAAGGTCCGAGGAGATCCACTCCCCCGAAGCGTGGGCGAGCAGGGTGGTGAGGTGGATCTGGCCGGTTGGCTGTTCGATCCGGGTGGTCTGGATCGTGGCGATCTCCTGCTGGCTCAGCGTCTTGCGCACGATGTCCAGGCCGCTCGCGAGGGAGGCGTAGCGGAAAGTCCGGTCTTCCTCCCGCGGAAAGGGCGACCTGATGACGGCCGTCAGAGTCTTCTCGGGATTCATCAGCTCTGCTTGGGCCCGGGCAAGAGCGGCTGCGATAGTCCCGATGCGCTCACTGGACTGGTGCATGGGAGCTCTCCGCCGACTGGGCATCGAAGCTGATGGCGCCCGACTTCGACCGTTTGGCTTTGATACCGTGGCCGGCCGCTTCCTTCGCATCCTCCGGCATCAGCTTTTTCAGATCCGCCTTGGCGGTCTCGTGCTCACTGTGGGCCTCTCGCGTCCGCAGGTAGGTCGCCGCCAGTTCCGCCCATTGGTTGGAGGTGGACATATCGATGACCTTGACAGCCTCAAGCCTCGGGCGCGGCGTCTCGATATTGAACAAGACGGGTGGATCGCCGCTTTGGACGCAGCGCCAGAACTTCTTCTCGGCGGTGAGCAGCAGATGTTGATAGAGCGGGTCGGCGTGGACTTTGATCTCGACCCATTTGCCGCCGCCCGTGATGATGGAGAGAATGGCGCTGCGGGATGCAGTGACCCACATGTTGTGCTGCAGCTGTGCCATGTGCTTGTCGGCCGCAGCCTCCTCGGTGAAGGCCCATGGCAGCATGAATTTGGCCTCGAAGACGGCGCCGGTTTGTTCGACAGTCCCGTCCAGCGTCGCCGCCATCCATTTGTGAACGGGATGGCGAACACGCTTCTGGATGTCCTTGACGGTGTGACCGCTTGCTCGTTGATACCAGGCGCGATTCAAGACTTCAGTTACGGTCCCGAGCTGTACGATCAGATTGTCCGAAAGGTCTTGCGGCTCCGCTTCGCCTCGCTTTTCACGCCAAAGGCGAATGAGGCTTTCTTGATCATCCCCCATGATGATGCGGGCGTCCGAGCCGCCGATGAAATGCCGCCGGTCGTTCGGGTTGAACCTGATGATTGGATGCTGCGGCCCAACTTGGCCGTCACTCGGTACGCTACGCACGGGTATCTCCTGCTCCAGAACAGCGGCGCTCTTCGCCGCACTGCCTGAAGCCCCGCGTCCGCGAGGTGAGATACCGGGGCCGCCATCGGGCTCCGGCCAACTCAGTAACGCTCCGATTGCAGGGAAATGCCAGTCCTTTCTGCAGCAATCTTGTTGCTCACGTCGGCGCGAGATCATTGCCAATGAGCGGTAAAGGGAAAGCCTCCAGACGAACGGACCGCGTGGGACTCGATCTCGCCCGAAATTGACAAATCAAAGCCAAACGAGCGAGGGGCAAGTATAGAAGAGCGGGGCGGCGCCTATGGTCTTCAAATGCTCTAAGCCGCGTTCGGACGATTCTCTCCCGAATGCACGGGTAGTAGCGAACGTCCTCCGATCGTCACGTTTCTTGATCTGAGGCTTGAAGTCATATGCAATTCGAGCGAGGTGTCGGCAAAGAGAGCGGCACCTGAGTAGAAGCCGGCATGGCCTCAAACCGAAAAATCATGACGAACCGATTGAACGCCAAGCGAAGCACGGGCCCGAAGACTGAAGCGGGTAGGGCGCGGTCGAGCCGCAACGCCCGACAACACGGGCTCTCGCGCCTTAACCTTGATGACAATGCCGGCTCTGACGCAGCTGCTGGCGTAATCACGGTGAGCTTTGCGCAGCCGCGGGATGCCTCGACCGTGCATGCCCTTGTTCGCGCCAGTATGTGGCTGGCCCACATCCGAGACGCCCGCCATGGCATGCTCGCTGCGTTGCTAGATTGCCCGAACCCAAAACAACTGAAGCGTCTTACCGGCCTTGAGCGCTATGAAAGGTCCGCCCGTGCTGCACAAAGACGTGTCTTGAGACGTTGGCTGAATGCGGAGTAGCAACGCTAAAAGCGCGGCTAGCCTCCTCGCGCATGTCCCGGGCAGCGGTAGGCGGCAGTGAAGCACCTTGCCTTAATCAATCGCTCGGCATTCGAGCGAGGAGCGTGGCGGCATCGTGAAGTCGGCCGGCCTCGC
The DNA here is from genome assembly GCF_030272265.2 of Bradyrhizobium sp. 62B. NCBI lineage: Bacteria > Pseudomonadati > Pseudomonadota > Alphaproteobacteria > Hyphomicrobiales > Nitrobacteraceae > Bradyrhizobium > Bradyrhizobium sp. 62B. The sequence continues at coordinate 1,662,514 of NZ_CP092841.2, forward strand.
AGATCAGCTGCTCAATGTCCGTCGATATTTCGGGGCGCTTCGGTCACGTCGCCTGTCTCCGCACATGCCTGCGCGGCTGTCGCGGTTTGCTGCGCCTCTTTCAATTTGACAGGGACTTCCGCAAGGCATGCCTTGATCGTTGGTTTGATGATTTGCGCTTCCATCGCCGATCATGCTCCGCTGAAGGATTTGGATGGCGGAATGCACTCCAGTCGACACAGAAGTCCAGCTATTTTCGAGCAATCTTGCGGCCCATCGTGAGCGCATCGGAGTACATCGTGAACTAAAGAGACTCTGGCGCTTCTCAAGTCACGGGGCTCGAGGTGTGCGAGCGTGTCATGGCCGTACTCGACCCCGGAAGGGCGACGATGCCCACTTTGGCCGTGACACTGGCCGGCCTGGTCTCCACATTTTGTTAGTATGGGCCACCAGCGGAAATGCCGAATGAGCAGTCGCTCTGTTGCTCAAGCCGCATTGCGCAATCGGACCAGGGACACGCTTCCGTCAAGGCAGCCGGCAGAGGTGGCGCCGGATCATCTGTGGCCACTACAAAAGCCCCAGCTCCAGGGCGGCCTTGAGCTGGGGCCTGATCCAGCTGGCCGGGGGGCCAAGACAGCTTGATCAGACTTCGCCGAAGAGCATGCGAACCTAGCCCATCGGCCAATCGGTCCACGCCCGCGGTCGAACTAGTAGAACCTCAACGGCCCCTGTCGTCCTTGCCGTTAGGACTGCCGTCTCCGCCACCATTGCCCCAACCATTGTTGCCGCGATGGTGCACCAAGCCGCCGCCGGAATTGGCGATGGCTGTGCTGGTCAGAGAGGTCGAAAGCAAGGCTGTGATCGTGGGTGGCGTCACCACCGCGAACTTTCCGCAGGTCTTCAGAAATTCGCGACGGTCGTCGTCTTGGTCGGGCATGGCGTGCTCCGCGCTGGCTGAAGAATTAAAGCGTCTGAATCAAATTAAATCAAATTAAATAAGTTCACTAATGGCGTGATCACGAAAATGCGACCCGAGGCAAGTTAGGTAGCGCGTCCAGTCGGTATCATTGGAAGCCTCCCGCGCCGCCTTCCGGGCACGTGAGTGACGACATGTCCGTTGACGTGTTGGCCGTAGCTTGGTTGGCTCGACTGCCCATCGAGCCGGAAAGATCGAGACGATTCTGGCATTGCAGGTTGGCATGCTGTGATTCGCTGCCGATGCGGCGGCATGAAAGCGATCGTGGGGCCGAAAGCTCGGCGCGCGTGCTCTATCCCCCGCTTTGAACGCATTTCCGGCTGCAGCTCGCCAGCCTTCAGCGAGCGGCAGAGGGAGCGCTGATCTTTTACGAGCTGCCGGTTCAATCCGATCATCGGGTAGGCGGGATATGCGTCAGCTTCCTGTTGCCAAGTACCGGCTCGCCTGGTGCTCGGTCCAGTGGCGGATGTGGCCTTGCGAGGCCCGTCGTACCCGGCCGCGTCTCGTTGCTCGCCGTCCTTGTGTCGACCCCATCGAGTGTCGTGACGAACGCCGCGAGGATCGTGACGATTACCGCCATAGCGAAAAGTACGACTGAAGTGCGGTGGCTATTCCACTCTTTACTCATGAGGGGCCTCCACAGCTACCGAAACGTAATACGGCTTCGATTGTTCCCCGCGCCTCAGCGGCGGGATGAGCTACGGTCAGGCGGGATCAGGGCAGCAGAGGATTACTCGATAACCACGTAGCCCTGAGGCGGGCACGACGCTGGAAATGTGTGTCGGGTGCGCGGGTAGCCGTGAGCGTCGGCTCAGACCAACAAACCCTCCTGATGTGGCGCGAAGATAAAATCCTGAGGTCTGAGGGCTTGCTCGCTATGCACCACCACGTCGTTTCCCAGACCGAACGTGATCGTGCTCTCCTGTGTTACAGGATCAAACAGCGAGTACTCAGATCACTGAAGTCCTCTATGTGAAGCGCGGAGACATCGATGTGATCGGCTCCCAAATTCGAGAGCCCCTGCCCGAAATCCTCGACCTTGTCGTGGCCGTTGTCGAAATTGAATACAAACGTGTCGTTGCCACCTTTGGCCAAGCCAAGCATCATCTGGGCATCGCCCCAGATATCATCATTTCCGGTGCCGCTTACTAGTTTATCGTCGCCGCCGCATGCGTGGTCGGACATGGATCGGGCATCGCCGACGAGAATGGTCTCGTAGCTGCCCGCCGGATGCGGATTCGGATCACCGCCACCAACCAGCGTGTCATTACCGCCGTCGGCGTGGCCGAACATGGCCGACGCATCCCCATACGCCTGATTGACCAGCCCGGGGAATACGTTGCCACCGATATAGATGTCGTGGCCGCCAACAGCTCGATCACCCATATTGCCACCGGCATCGCCATAAAAGATATTTTGGTCTTGCGTGCCTGAGGCCTGGAAAATGTCGTCGCCGCCGTGGGCACGGTCGGACATATCGCCTGCGGCGTCGCCATAGAATGTACTTCCCCCTAGGCCGGTCTTGTTGAAGGTGTCATCCCCGCCTCGGGCGGAACCGGACATGTTCCCGCCAGCGTCGCCGGCGAAGACATTTCGATCGGTCAGGGTTACATCGCTTGAGTCATTGAAGGTGTCATTCCCACCGGCGGCGAAGGCGGACATGTTTCCACCGGCATCGCCAAAGACAAAATTGAACGGATTGGCTCCGCTCACGGCGAAGCTGTCGTTGGCGCCAGCCGCACGACCAGCCATGTCGCCGCCGGCATCGCCATAGAGATAACTGTTGTACTCAGACCCGCTCACAGTGAAGCCGTCATCGCCGCCACGGCTAAGCCCGAGCAAGCTACCGCCCGTGTCGCCAAAGAACACTACATTACTGTCCGGTCCGACGTGGCCGACGAACGTGTCGTTGCCCCCCGCCGCCCAATTGATTAAGTTGCCGCCGGCGTCTCCGTATACGGTGACGGTCTGATGCCCACCACCAGAAACGCTAAAATGGTCGTCGCCACCACGGGCGTGACCGGACAAGACTCCGCCGGCATCGCCGTAGGCATTCACCTTCACCCCGGGTGTAAAGGTCGGGGGCAGTTCGAGATTAAGGGTGTCATCGCCGGCAATAGCCCAAGCCGAGATATCACCGCCAGCATCGCCGTACATATTCAGGATGAAAGCCTCGCCAATGGTGACAATAGACGCGAGCACCTGCGCTGACAACGTATCGTCGCCGCCCCGTGCATGATCGGAAATATTACCGCCTGCGTCGCCGAACAGATTTCCTGCGCCGGAAGTTACCAACGTGTCGTTACCGCCAATTGCGTGGTCGAGTAAGTTCAAACCCGCGTCCCCGAATAATAGGTTCATCGGTTCAGAACCAATCAGAGTTTGGCTTCCGCCATGCTGTCGTCCCGTGAGCGACCCAGTCGTATCGCCGAATAAAACCGCCATGGCCCCCTCCGTTTTTTATGGTTCACGTTAAGATGCGCGGTGAACATCTACAACGTTTCGTTGCCGTATATAAATCACGTTTTAAATCAAGGAAATTAATATTTTAAATCGATGTTCTGAGGAGTTTAGCGACGAGCCTGCTAATTTGACGATGCGGCCTGAACGGCCGCAGCACTTCTCAGCTCTGCCGCGGCCTTAGGAGGAATCTCGTCCCCGTCCCATCTCAGCCCGGCGTCGTGCGTAACGCAGAGAATCGCAGCCGTCCCGCCGCTAGCCCGCGATTGCTCGTCACAGTTCGGTTCGTGCAGGGGCCGATTGGATGGTCATGGCATCGCGAATATGCAATCGCGCTGCGGCCCGTAGCGTCTCAGAGCCGAGGAGGGAGCGATGCGCCTTGTTTTGCCCTATGTGGGAATCGGCATCTGCTTTTGTGTCGTGCTCTGGTTTGCATCGAGGCTTGTCCTCTAGGGCGGCATTCTGCCCGTTGGGGCGCCTCAACACACCCGTTTGCCACCGATTTGAGCGCCGAATCCGTTGCTGCTACGGCCAATCTTTAAGGAAAGGAGACGTGAAGGACGCCGCGCGAGACACTGCCGACGCGCTCGAGAATAAGTAGAGGAAGAGACCACTGAAACTAGCTGCTTAAGGGCGGCTTCTTTCGTTCTGCCAGGCACAGGCCGGGCTTTGCATGTAGCGTTTCAATCAACGCGCAGATCCTCGGCAGCCATTTTCCCGGATCGACCCGTTCTAAGCTCGTAGCTGACACGCGCTCCTTCGCGCAATACATCATGACCGGCCTTTTGCACCGCGCTAATATGCACGAATACATCCGGCCCGCCAGCGTCAGGCTGGATGAAACCGTAACCTTTCGTCACGTTGAACCACTTAACCGTCCCATCGCCATGGTAAGACTCTCCAAATGGTTGAAAGAAATCCGACTGGCGTTAGTTGAAGCTCGCTTCGGACAGACACAATTTCGCGCCTTTCGCGCCTTTCGCGCTCAAGCGCGCTGAGCACAATCACAACCGTCTATTCTCCCCAATGTACACGCTCGCACCCGCAAGAGTGGTACTGAACTTGAGAGGCCTTCAAAGCTTCTGACCTAGAATAGACATAGGACTTCGACGACAATTTGCGGACCGTGCCTCAGCTGCCCGTGCATTGACGGACGCGAGGTCAATTTAAACTAGCTTTTTCCCGAATGAAGAATTAAAATGTTTATGTAGCAATCCTATTTCGTTTTGAGAAGACTAAGATGGGAAAACCTGTCTTTTCCCGTGATGCCGTGACGAGCTGGATTTGATGTCCGTTTACGACCCCCTGCGGAATGAGCTGCAGCGCCGCGAGGCAGAAACGATCCGCCTCAGCTTCTCGGAAATCGAAGACATTCTTCGTCGACCATTGCCGCCGTCAGCCTACAGGTTCAGCGCGTGGTGGGGAAATCACACATCGCGCAAAGGTCACACGCAGTCTATGGCCTGGCTGCTCGCAGGCTTTGAGGCCAGAGTTTCGCTGAAGCAGCGGGTAGCCGAGTTTCGCCGACTATGAAGGCATTTGCGTCGCTTAACCGGAGTGACCGCGATGACCCGGCATCCATACGAAGCCTGGGTGGTGGAAAAGTATACCATCTGTGCCGTTATTGCATTGTTCGCTTTTTTTTTGCCAAGGCGGAGCCGCTGGAGGAACAAGGCGGGCTTTCTTAGCTTGAGAGTCGCCAGCTTACCGCGGAGCTGGCAGAGCGGCCCCGGCCACCTCAACAGCCGCCCCAAAGCCGGGGCCGTCTCTTAGGTGTTAGTATTTGAGTAGGTCGTCTCCACGATCGGCGCATCGTGCCGCACAATCGTGCCGCACAAACGTAAAAGGCTGCCGCGCTTGGTGAGGGTCGGCGGACGTCCAAGAACGTTTTGCGCTTCGAAAGTACGAGCATGACGTGGAGATCTGCGCTTTTAGTCCCTCGTTTTGGACCGTGGCGACCTGCGCATCTGACCGCCATTATCGTAAGTCGGACTTTGGATGGCTTGCTCAGTCCGGCGCCGCGATAGGCCTCCAGTGTGTCAAGCTTGCTGCTCCAATAACGGCTGTTGGGGGCGACCGCACTAATATCATCGGCAATTCGCGCCGCGCCGAGCTACGGTCCATTGATGATCTAACCGCCCACGAAGTCAGGGTTTCACGTAACTCCAGCCCTGCTCTTGCAGCTCCATAACGCGGACGACGCCGGATTCAACAACCGTGGCCTGCGAAATCAACTTAATGTCCTTGCTTTCCGCCTTACGCATGTTTTCCTGGGTGTTCGCGCAGGCCCTGAAAGATATCTCGGGATGGCTCATCGCGAGCACCTCGATGCGGGGCTTTACCGGCGAGGTGTCGTCGCGCAACATGTGAAGGCCAGGGCCGAAGGTGACAACCTCGATGGACACGGGCTCCCCCCGATCGCTGTAATATTGCGCGACGTTGGTCGCATTGTTGAGCACCAGATTCATCATGGCAGGCTCGTTGGAGTTCACCTGCAGGATCAGCCTATGCGACTTCGCGGCGGGGGCGGCTTTTGTCGCCTGAGCCAGCATCGGCTCAGCCCGAGCGGCGGGGTGCCTTGTTTGGTGCTGGCCCTGCTTTCTCGCCGGCTTCAATCTGCTCTGCGCCTGAGAATTTGCTGAGCTATCATTCGCTTGTGAGATCACATGGTTGTCTGTCTCGGCACGGACGTTCGCGCTAACCAGGGCTATCATCGCCAGGCTGCTGATGATGGCTGCCATTGCCGACTTCAATTTGCTCATCTTGTTCCTTGCCCGTTTCTATGACCATCACCCTCCTGGTCTGGCGACGCTATGTGGCCATTTGCATGCCGCCGCCAATTTCTCGCGCACGTGCCCGAATCCATCGAGCTGGAAATGTCCTTCCTGTACCGCGCCTATGCGAGGCGAAAGACGCACAACAATATTGCCGTCGTCCGGTAGTGCCTTCAGCCATTGAATGGCATCGCCACCGAAAGAGACGCCGGACCCGAACGACGGCGAGGCGGCCTCGAGTCGAATTGGCGGATCCGCGTTGACTTGATACGAAATCACATATTCCTTGGCGCTGCGTGAGAGCAAAGCTCCTGCGACCGTAACCTCTGTGCGACCGGCTCGGCAGTGAATCGAGAGCTGCATGGCGGCGCCATCGGCAGCGCTGACCGAGGAGGTGGTAGCGGCGACGACTGGGGAATAATCGATCGGTGACGTAGTCTCGCTCACAAGCCATCGGTTGTCTGATGCTCGTCGGCCGAGCGATGGAGCCTCGCGTGGCGAATTATGCAGGCAGTCTCGCCGCCCTGACCCCTCCGCCACCGAACACGCTCGAGCTATTCCCATGGGGTCATTCGCACTTTGCGCGTGCGCGATTTGGCAGGCGAAGCTGACGGCGACGACCAGAGGAGCGGCCGCATTATTCATGGTGACTCTGCTCTCCACGAGTTGCGATCTAGCCATTCCTGGGCGGCGTGAAAACGGGTGAGACCAGGAACGGTGGCTGCTAGATTGATCGACCTCCACTTCGCGTCAAAGCCCGGCGCCTGAAGCCGATCGATACGCGAGAACAGATACTCGACGAGACGAGCCACGCGTTGATAGCGGTTTGAGCGTGGTGGCCAATTGAATGCAACCAACGCTGTCGAAACCGCGATCGTTGAAACTCGCTCACCCGGCTTGATAAGGTTTGGGTACTCATTTGGCTCCAATGTCGCCGGTAGGTAATAGTCCTCGAATCTACTGTCATAGTGAACCGGAAGAAATTTGAAGCCCGCCTCCCAGCGACCGCGGACGAAGGCATCGACCGGCTTTGACGTAATGAATACGACGGCCGATATCTCCCCTTTGCGCATCTGTTCCAAGGCAACCTGATGCGGAATAAATGTCTTGTCGGCCTCGATGCCGAGGCGGCTGAAGATCAGCGGTCCAGAGTAGGCGGCTGCGGTGCCCAAGGTGTTGAAGTTGACTCTCTTACCGGCAAGATCTTGCAGATTTGTGATCTCCGGCCGCACGAAAACATGCAGCTCGGACGGGAAGAGGTTGAGCAGGTATGTGATGCGGCTTCGGACCTGAGGTGCCTGAATTTTGTATTCCTCGAACGCGTCGGAATTGATGATCGCCGTGTCGACGCCGCGCAAATAGAGCAACGCGTTCAAATTGTCGGTGGCCCCGCGCGTGACAATCGGTAGGAGATGCAGATCTGTGCCGTCATCGACGACGCGTGCCATTTCCGAGGCGAGACGGATCGGTGCGCCTTCAAGCAGGCCGCCGGCGAGCCCGACGGTCCAGGCATTGACGCGGTCTTTCTCACTCTCCTGAGGGAGCGACCGTCGGATCACCTGGACATCAGCTTTGGTGCTCTTCGCGTTTTGGGCCTCAAGGCAGGCCGTCTGCAGCATCATCGCGACTGGCATGAATCCAGCGAGCAGCAGCAACGAGTGTGACCTTGGCACCTTCTTCATGTCGATCCCTTCTCGAATAGGACTGCGACGAGTCCCTTTTCAGCGAGGCAGTGCATCAAGCCGTTCCTGGGCGCCGCGAATGCCGCCCTTTTGAGCCTTGGCATACAGCTCGCGCGCCCTCGCCACTTCACTGCGCGTTCCGTAAGTTCCCAAGGCGGATAGCACGGCCGGATCGTAGGTTTCGGCGAGCATGAAACTTGCCTGCGGGACGTCCTTCTCAGCCGCGAGCTCAAGCACAATCCGCGCTGCTCCAATATCCCCCTGATCGAGCAAGGCCCTGGCCCGCGGAATGAGTCGAGTCTCTGCCTCGCTTTGACGTGCGGCTACTGGTCCTTCCGCTACCATCGTCCCCCCGTTCTGCGTCGTTGGCGGGACCAAGCGTTCAGTGGCCGGAGCGGTCGAAACGTCCTCAGCGAGGCTCGAGGACGCTTTACGGTCTCCTGCCTGAGCCTCCGTCCCGCTCCGCTGCTGTCGCAGCGCCTGTCGCAGTTCGGCTATTTCTTGGCTCGCCGCCTGTTTTTGCTGCGCGATCGCATCATTCGCATCACGCAATTGAATGTTCCGGGCTTCGATCTCACGCCGCGCTTCCGTAAGTTCCGAGGCCAACGCGGCCGCATGCGCTCGGGCATCTTGTACCGCACGACTTTGTTGTTCGGCATTCGCCGTTTCAGCCCGCGCAGCTTTGGCCTCTGCGACGTGCTCGGCGTTCTTGTCTCGCTCCTCTTGGAGAGACTGCCGCAATTCCGCGATTTCGTGAGCCATTGCCTTCCTCTGCTGCTCGGCGACATCGGCGGCATTGCGCGAGTCTTCGTCACGGGTCTCGAGCTCGCGGCGAGATCTGGCAAGTTCTACCGTGAGCGCGTCCTTGCCTGCTTGCTCCTGTCGAAGCGACTGCCGCAGCCGTTCCGCGGCCGCTTCTGCCGCCTGCGCGCGCGGGACCGTAATATCGAACTCGTTCCGGGCGCCAGCCAACCCGCTGGCGAGTGCTTGTTCTTCATCGAATTGCTGCCGCCCAGAGCCTGGCGGCACCGCCAACATCGACGCTGCGGTCGTTTCCTGATGAAGTGCCGCTTGAGAGCCGGTTTCGATCTCGGCTTGTCGATGGAGGCCAAAAATAGCTCTGCCATCGCTCCAGACCGCGTCTTGACCCGCTCCCGAACTAAATGGGTCGAACGCGCTGAGCAGGGCTGCTCCAAAGAAAATTGCGGGGATCAAGATGAGGGCGGCTGCGGCCGAGCTTCCCGATGGTTCGTCGTCCGGATCGCCATACTCGGCTGCTGGATACCAATGAGTCGGAGCAATATCGATTGGCGTGCCGTCTTTCCAAACCCATCCATCCATGTCTGACGACCACCGGACGGCCTCAATAGCCCCCGCCGCACCTTCAACCCAGATGAATTCACCATCCCTTGGCGCAGTATCGATTGGGCGCATAGTCACGCCTCTTTCGAAGAGTTAGGCAGTCAAAATGCAAATTAAATAACAAATAATATATAAATTTTACTTCAGGCAGAGTCAAATTAATCTACAGTGAGAGCGGCTGCTACGGTTGCGTCAAGGTGGTGCCGACCGGCCGCACTAGAACGATCCAGCCGCTGGAGACCGGCATCATTTCGGCGATCCACGTCCACGACGGCGACAGGGTCGCCGCCGGCCAGGTGCTGGTCGAGCTCGACCGCACCGTGGCCCAGGCCGAGCGCAAGCCAGTACGGCAATCGCATCGCCTGGATCGACGCCCAGACCCGCCTGATCGACCAGCAGAACGAGCGCATCGTGCAAGAGCGCAAGCGGGTCGAGATCGAGGCCGCACGCCGCGCGCTGGAGCAGCAGCTTGCCCAGACCAGGTCTGGCTTCGAGCGGCAGGTGCTGAGCGATCTCTCCGACGCCCAGAGAAGACCGACGAGTTCCGCCAGGCCGCCATCAAGGCGCAACGGAAGACCGACGAGCAGATCTTGCGCGCACCGATTGACGGCACGGAGCAGCAGCTCGCCATCCACACGGTCTGCGGCGTGGTCTCCCCGGCGCAGCAGCTGATGATGATCGTGCCGCGCGGCTCCAGCATCGAAGTCGAGGCGATGATCTCCAACCGCGACATCGGCTTCGTCGAGCACGGCCAGGACGCCGAGATCAAGATCGATACGCTCAATTTCACCCGCTACGGCCTATTGCACGGTAATGTCATCAGCGTGTCGCGCGATGCGATCATCAAAGACAAGCTGCCGGGCGGGCCGGGCGCTCTGAAGCAGGGCGGCGCACTCGCCGAATCGAGCGAGCCCGCCGGCCAGGAACTGCTCTACGCCGCACGCGTGTCGCTCGACGGCGGGAAGATGCAGGTCGAGGACAAGATGGTGAAACCTCGCGCCCGGCATGGCGGTCACCGTGGAGACAAGTCCGGCCAGCGAAGGATCATCGAATCGTGATGTCGCCGTTGCTTCGGTATCGGCAGGAGAGCTTGAGGGAGAGATGACCGATATGCTTCGGGTCGATGGATTAATTGTGCCTGAGCAAGCCTTGCTGGCCGGCGATCGGCAAAGCCATCCACTTTGCCGGTGATCGGATGAAGAGAGCCTTCGCCGCAATTGCTGGACTCGCCCTTCTAGCGCTCGCTGCTGGCGTAATGCTGCAGATCGGGTTCGGGCGAGGACTGTTCGGCGTCTGGAGCTTCAGACCGCGAGAGGCAGCAGATGGGATCGGTACGACGGCGCAAATGCTGAACGGGCCGGCGCGAAACAATGCGATCGCATCAGCTAGCTTGAAAGCGGTGAGATGACACCCTTGTTCAGCATTAGAAACCAGGGCGCCACATTGCTACGCATGACCGGCGTACGGGTTGAGCGGAGCGCCATCTCGGCGCAAGCGTGCAAAGCTCAGCATTCTTCCATCGCATAGGCGCCAGCAATGAAGGAGGTCGCGGGCCTCGGAGGACTGGCTGCAAGACCCAGCGAAGTGCAGCCGCCGATGGCCGCAATTACGACGCAGACCGGAATGACCCGTGGTCTACGCTGGATGCATGCAGTTCGTCTTTGTGCCTTCTCGCGCAAAAAGCGCCGAAACAGCTTCAACGGATCGGCCTCTAGAGCTTTCGCGATAGCGATAACATCCGATCGGCGTTTGCCACCGCCCTCATATTTTGGACGAAGATTGCGGCTTGCGGAGCTTCTCGGCGATAGCATGTTGGCGAATGCCCTTGCGTCGCCTTGCGACAACAACGCGATGAGGCGGACGAATTCAGCAGACTTGAGCGCCTTTCCATTGACCGCCGGGCACATTACGATGCGGCGACAGACAAAATTGGTCCAGAAACAGGATTCTCCCAACATACGATGTGGAGATCAACTTCAATGTGACCGGCTTTGAGGCCCCATCGAGCGGTGTGGCGAAGCGGCGGTTGGTTTGAATCAGTACCAGCGCTCAGCTCGGGCAAAGCAAAAGCGCTTACTGAGCCTAATCGCTTTTTTCCGCTTCGACCAATAAGGTGTTAGGGTACGGAACCATTAAGCGATTGCAATTCTGAGAGACATGCAGGAGTTCTACGGAGCAAAGCTGCTCGCTGAACGGAGCGGCGGGCGGTTTGCCGGAGCCTTGGGTCTGTCTTGGTGACCCTGTTCAATACCCGTTCTGGTCACCGAGTGCGACCGCGATGCCATAGCAAAAAGTGTCGAGCAAATCGTCTTCTTGGTCGTTCTTTGAGCCGATCCTAAATCGTTCGACCTGATCAAGTAGGTGATTTCTTGACCGCTGCTTGTAAACCGCAGTCTTACTAAATGCTTGTTCGGAGTACTTGACCTTCCCTTGGTAAACGTATCCCGAGACCGAGATTGCCCGCTCATCTTTACCGAGCGCAGTAAGCTTGCTCTCGATCGAATGTGCCGCCCAGCCGCGGCGGAGTGCCTGCTGCAGCAGAATGGTCCCAGAATTTTTATCCTCTATAAACGCCCCGATTGTGCCCGCCCTCGCCTGACACGCCTTCGCTAGGTCTTCGAGACGCTTGAATACGTTCGGTAACCATGTTTCCAGCAGCGCCCCTTCGATCTGCGTGATATCCCAGTCCAGAATGGTGAGTGGAGACTTTGCCGTCGTATCGAGTGCGAAATATGTCACCGCGGTTGCGTCATGTTCGGATCCGGTTTTCGAGGCAGTGTCGATGACCGCAAAGACGCTGTCGCAATGGAAAGGTACCGAAGCGGGCTGGCCGTTATCGAGCAGACGATCTCGCGAAAAGAATGCGACACCCGACCAATCTACAAATTCGGCAAGATACTCCTGCTGATACACCAGCGGGTCGTTGTCGGTACGGAGGGATTCAATCAATTGTGCACGCCGGGCTCGCCATGCGGCATGGCTTTCACCGGGGCGCTCCAGGGGAAGCACAGGGTTGTCCATCGTCGTCGCCTGAAATTCGGCAAAGCCGTATCGCGGCTCCGTGCAGATATTGTAAAAGAAGTTATCGGAATCTCTCCCGGCCGAATTGGAGCAAACGAGCGCCTCTCCCTCGTAATCATAAAGAGTGGGCTTGATTGCTTTCTCCCAAATATCCATCGCCGACCCGGGCGTTGTGTTGCTCCCATTCTTGGCGAATGCGGCCTCGTCTATGACGATCCGGCGATAGCGTCGCCCCCGGCCCGCGATACCGTTCTCCAAAGTCCAAAAATCCAGTCTGCCCCCGGTTTTCATACGGAGCACGCCTGCGCCTTTCGATCCAGTGTCAACGATGGGAGCCAGCTCATCAGCAAACTCGCTGTATACCTCTGACCAGGTCCGGTGCTGGGGCGCAAACCAGGCGCATTCCCCACCCTGCACGAGCGCCTGCCCAATCCAGGTCTTTGCCAGTGCCGTTTTGCCAAAGCGGCGACCACATCTCAGTGCCTTGAAACGCTTCCCGTGCAGCGCCCAGTAAGCCTTGGCTTGGCCATTATGAAGCGGCTGGAATGAAACCTCGAGCTGGGTTGCGAGAGCGCGGTTCATGGAAGCGGGAGCTCTTCTTGCGGTTCATGGGATTGCTTGCGCTCGAGTCCGGGCTTTGGGGGCTTTCGCTCTCGGTTCGCCGCAAACTCTCTAGTTTTCTGAGCAGCCGTTTGTCCCTCATAATCGGGCAACCAATTTCTGACGATGATCTTTCTGGCCCCCATGTGGCCAAACCGTTCAGCATGCGCCAACAACTTCAGTAATATGGCCGCACTGCCGATATCGCCTGCAAGGGCTCGACGGACATAGTTACGAGCGCTGAGTTCGCGCCGGCTCGCGATTCTGACTTTGCCTCCCTCCTTATACTTGGCGGGGCCGTCCAAGACGTTCAGAATGGCCTGAGCCACTGAGAAAGGAGCTCGCTTTGGGCGTCCGTTAGGATTGCCCGACACGCCCTTTTTGAACTGGGAGTGCTTGGGAGGACGGCCCTTACCAACTTTGTGATCTTGCGTCATTTCGCGGCTGCGCCTTAATGATCCGCTGTTGTGCCGCGCGAGGTTTCATCGACAAAGACGAGCTCGATGCTCGGCTTGGCTCGAAGCTGCGCCAGCCCTTCAAATCTCAGGCGAACATCTAGGGCTTTCTGATCTCCGGCCAGCTCCTTCTGATAGAGCTTCAATAGAATGACCTCGATTGTCGACATGATGGTTCGTCGGCCATCGACTTCGATGGTGATGCGCTTGGCGAGCAGATCGTAAATGTAATCAGCAAGATTCGAGGAATGCGAGCTTGTCATCACAGGCGCCCGGCTGTGGAGGCGGCAAGTGTTACGTCTTCTGCCTCGACCATCGCGTGCTGACTCGTGCCGCCGATGCCGGATTGGCTGCCGCGCTGCTTTGCAAGCTCAGAATAAGTGCTGCCAAGCGCGTGACGCGCTTCCTGACCTGTGAGGTGCTCCCAGCGTTGAATTGCTATATCGACGTAGAGCGGATCAAGTTCGATGCAGAAGCCGCGACGCCTCGTTCGTTCTGCCGCAAGGATGGTCGTTCCGCTACCGGCGAAAGGGTCCAGTATAATTTCGTTCGGCTTCGTGCAGTCCAATATCGCGTCCGCAACCATTCGAATCGGTTTGACGGTAGGATGGAGGTGGAGCAGTCGCTTTGCGTTCTTCCGCGGAAACGAGCTCGCTCCCGCATAGTTCCAGACGTTAGTACGATTGCGTCCAAATCGGCCGAGCTCAACGTTATTCTGGTGGGGGGCCGCCCCATTCTTGAAGACACCGATTAACTCGTGCTGCGAGCGGTAAAATGAGCCGAGTCCGCCGTTGCTCTTCGCCCACACGCAAATGTTCAGAAGCTCGAGTTGGTTTTCTCGGGCAACCGACAGCAGGTGCTCGATGTGGCGCCAATCCATGCAGACATAGATGACCGCGCCTGGTCTTGTTCGCGCGCATAGTGCATGTAGGGATTTAGCTAAAAAGTCGATGTATTCACCCTGGGACATTTCACCGGTAGCCATTGCGAATTCACGGTGTGCTGTTCGCCCATTGCCGCTGACCATCCCAATGATCCTGAGATTGTACGGCGGATCCGTGAAAACCGCTGAGGGCAGCTGATCGCCAAGCAAAGTGTCGTAGGTGCCTCGGGCCAGCGCGTCTCCGCAGTAGAGCCGATGATCTCCGAGATGCCAGAGGTCGCCGGACCCGGCGACCGGTGGTCTCGGTGCGGGCCAGTGCTCGTCGGCTAAGTCGATGTTGTCGGGATCGTCCAAGGATTGGATTCGGATATCGACCTCCGCAATTGAAAAGCCCACCGCGGTCACGTCGAAGTCCAGCACGAGCTCGGACAGTTCCTTCAGTTGCTTTGCCAGCGTCGCCTCATCCCAATCGGAGCAATCGACCAATCGGTTGTCGGCAATCCGAAAAGCGGTGACCTGTGCAGGCGTAAGATGTTCGAGGCGAATAATTGGTACCTCAGAAAGATCGAGCAGCTTAGCGGCTTCGAGGCGACCATGGCCGGCGATGACGACGTTATGCCGATCCACAAGAATCGGGGTCGCAAAGCCAAATGCTTCGATGCTCCGTGCAATTGCCTGTATCTGCTTTCGCGGGTGTTTACGGGGATTTTCGGGTGAGGGCATGAGGCTGGATGGGGCAACCACCGCAAATCCGCGTGCAACTCCCACTCTTGCGTTCTCTTCGCCGTTCATTTTTGTGCTCCGACGCGTGTTGTGACAGCGACTTTGCTCTCACCTACGCCGGACCCAAAGTCAGGTTATTCGCCCAACCGCGAAAACTTAACCTTAGTGGATAACGCGCGCCTTTGATCCCCAAACAGGCCGGATCGGGCTTGACGTGAACCGACTCAGCCGCCACCGATAGGGCTACGGCGGCAACCTAGCTCTCTCGAAAACTTGCCTGAAAGCTCAAATGAGTAGTGGAGCTAAGCGGCTTCTTGAACCTGAGTTAAGAGGTCTAGGCGGTACTGCAGGGTCTCTCGAACTGCCAGATCAAACCTGCCGGATCTGACCTCGTCGATGTACTCGGCAAAGCCTTTCCACCGGTTTGCGCGGCCCCAACTTCGGCGATCGAGGCTTACAACAAGATCATAAAGCCGAACGGCCGCACAGGCTAAAAGCTTTCGGTCCCCTCGCTGCGGCTCCTCAGAGTGTCGGTGATGGTAGAGCAGCACCGCGACAGTGAGAGCGCAGAACCGCTTCCCATCTCGGATTCTGAGGCCCCGATCCGATTTTTGTTGCTCCCGCCGGAGGGCTGGCGCTCGCTTATCCGTAGCATCGAAATAGGCAACATCGTACAGAAGCTCGTCGATATACTTCTCGTACCACCGCGGATAATCCTCTCCAAACAGCGCTCGAGCCACTTGTGCGGAAACCGGCTCGTTCGAGAACAAGACGAGATCACCGATATATTCAGTCCTGAGCATATTTACGGTCCTTGATCCCCCGGTTGCGGCACCGCCGGCTGAGCTTGCCGATTTGCGGTGAGCACGATGCGGCGTGCGTTGAGCGCTGCCCGTCCGCTGAGCTGAAGCTTTCGGGCTCTGCCAGGATTGATTTCGCTACATGCTATTCCAGAGCGCAAGATGTTCCGGCCGAGTTCCACCTCCGTGGAATTCGTTATCCAATAATTTGATCTTTGAAAGGAGCACCGCGGAACTCATGACCCCTGAGCCGCCCTCAGCTAGTTACCTTTCACTCCGCAGGTTACTTCCACGAGTTCTATGAAGGGGGGAAATCCCTTCGTTCGATTCATAGCCCGCGACGGCCTTCGTCGTGATCCCGCTTCCCTGTTCTGTCTCCCGCGCGCCCCTGTTTGGTCAGGGCAGGATCACTGTTCTCAAGCGGCGTTATACTGTTTGAATGGGGAGCCCTGCAGGTGGCAAGAGATTGATCAATCGATAGAAATAGACGTGCCTGCGTTTTCTTAGCTGCGATTCTTCGATCGGACGAAGCGCCGATCCATAGATCTCAGGCCGACTAACATCCAAAAGACGCATCCGTTAACCGCAGGCTCCTCCGCCGATTTATGGGGAGGACGGCACGACGGTACGGTGACCCGCCCACTAATTTTCCCGGCCTAGCCCATTTGGGGGAGGCGCGCCCAGCCGGCTTTGGCCTATCGCTTGTCGTGACCGTCCAATGCTTCGCACGTTCTTTGCGGCTGGTCGGGGACAAAGGGGTGCCGGCAGATCGTCAAGTCGTGAAATGATGTCAAGTTGGCTGGGAGACCGTCTAGTGGGCTTCGACGAGTTCTCGTTCTTCGAGCTCGAGATGCGCAAGCTGTCACGGGGCTGGGCGTGGCGTATTGGCTCACGCGACGGAAAGGCCATCATGCGAGGACGAGCGAGGAAACGCGTGGTGGCGAGATATCAGGCGACAAGCGCGTTGTTTCTCTTGCTGATGAACGTGTCCGTGGCGACTCGGAGCCGGAAGTGAGGGGCGCGCGCATAAGGCGCTGAAACGCTGCTTCGTGCTCGGAGGAAATTTGGGGCGCCGATGGACACAAGCCGGATGTCACCCCAACTGCGAAACCAGCGTGACCAGCTCCGACTGGCGGTGGATACCTGTTTTCGAGAAGATCGACTTCAGGTGGTTGCGGGCGGTTTCGCGCGAGATGCGCAGATGGTCGGCGGCGTCGGCGATCGATGTGCCGGTCGCGAGCAGGGCAGCCAGTCGGGATTCCGCCGGGGTGAGATCGAAGGCCTGGCCGATCAGCGCCGGGTCCGGCGCAGGGCGCGGGGAGAGATTGGACAGGATGAGCAGGGCGCGCGCTCCGAGGAAAACGGAGCGCGCCGCGCCGTCCACCGGCAGGAGCCGCAACACGACCGGTGGCTTGGTCGTCCGGCGGACAAGGATCGGCGAGGCGGGGATGGCGGCGGCATCCGGCGTCGATCGGATCATACTGACCAGCTGATCGAATCGCGTCATTGCATGCTTGTCGCGGAGAACGAGACGCCGCCCCCTGATGCGGATCTCGTCGTCGAAGCCGCGATCGGCCATCTGGTTCGTGCGCAGGACCATACCTTCCCGATTGAGGACCAAGGCGGGTTGTCGAACCCGGTCCAGGACGTCGGTCATCGAGGTCAGCGCGGCTCGTCCAACCGCCGTCGCGAGCGTGGCGGTCTCGGTCAGGCGCGGTGCCAATTGGGCCAGCAGTTGCTTGTCGCGCGCCTCGAATGTGCCTTCGCGGCCGGTTCGTTGCAGCGTCAATGCCCACGCCGCGCTGTCGGCCCAGAAGCCGATGCCGGCGAACCACCGGTATCCGAAGGGAAACAGCACCTCATTGTACATGGGGTCGGCGCGAATCTGCTCAGGCGTCATCACGTCGAGGTCGGTCACGACCTCGCCCGCCATCATGCGCGGAAACGCCCTGGCGCGGGGGTCCCTCAGATGCCAGTTATTCCTGAAATAGAACTTGGTCCCCTCGTCGATCGATTCGGTGCGTGGAACGTCCGGGGTTCTGATGTCGCTCTGAAGAAGCAGGGCCGCCGACGCCCCGACCGCCTTGCAGATGTCGTCCATGATGCCGCGCCAGGCTTCCGGATTTACGGCAGCCTCGCCAAGTCGATTGAGGACCTTCGACAGCTCCTCATTGTCGATTCCATTGGTTTTCACGAGCGGTCCCCTCCGCTGAGCTCCAGGCCTTCGGCTGCGAGCCGGCGCGCATCCTTTCTTGCCACATTCCGTGCAGACACCCCCCGCCATGCTTCGTGAGGACGCGGTTCGACGCAAGCCCCTTTGCCGGTTTTTCCTGAAAAGGACGCTCGACCAAAGTCTAACGGATAATGTCCGCGGATGCGCCGTCACCAGGACCGGGATGACCCATTCGGGTCATGCGTCAAGACGTTCGGGGGTATTCCATGCAGGAGGAATAGGTCTTCGTCCCGGGAATTGAGATGACGTCGCTCTGCTCGAGCCAGATGGATTTCAGTGTATGTTCTCCGCCTGCAGTGTCGCTCCGCGGCGAGATCAGGGTGCGGCAGAATGTCGCAGGCAATGCAGAGGGTTCGGGCGCGCGTCGCATCCCGGCGCTATCAGCGGTGGTAGCTCATTTGCTCAGCACTTTGGGCGATCTCTTCGCGTCGGCCCGCGCGAGAGGGCCGATCGCTTCGTTCCAGCCCTTATTGTGCTGTAGTCCCGCAAAGCTTCGATCCCCCTGTTTGCTGAAATCGGGCGAGACGTCCCATGGCGGTGACGCGCTGGCCCGGCTGCGGTGTTCAGTCCACACCCTGCTTAAGGTTAGCAGCTGTGCTGTCTTGACGCAGTCGCGCAACAGTGGAAACAATTTGCAATTATCAGAAAAGCATTTTCGACGTTCGGAAATTGCATTTCGAGAATTCAGGCGACGCCGAGCAACGGGGCGAAGCGTCAAACGATAACAAGACCACGTCATTTCAAACTCACGCCGTTGGGCTGACGGCGAACCTGAAAAATCAAAAAGGTTACGGGAGGGGGCTCACCATGAGCGACCGCACGACGTCATGCGTCTGGTCCATATCGCGTTCTGCTTTCGACGATTGAATTTCTCTTCATCCGCACAACGCGACGCCGCTTCCGCGCGCTCGCGAACAATGCCTGTTGCCATATCGAGAAAGATGAATTGCCATGATCATTAACGGCACCAATGCAAACGATCAGATCGCCGGCACCAGCTCGACCGATATCATCAATGCGAAGAACGGCGACGATACCGTCGGCGCCGGGGCAGGGAATGATCTCGTTCAGGGCGGCAACGGCAATGACAACATCAATGCCGGTGCAGGCAACGACATCGTCGACGCCGGAAATGGCAACGACACCGTGGATGGCGGCACCGGTAACGACATCATTTTCGGCGGCAACGGCAACGATACGCTGCTCGGTGGGGCGGGCAACGATCTGATCTCCGGCGACAACGGCGACGATATCATCGACGGGGGCGCCGGCACCGACATCATCAGCGGCGGCAATGGCAACGACATCCTGATCTACCGCGTGTCGGAAAACGTGGGCTCTGTCGACATCTACGATGGCGGCAAGGGCCAGGACACGCTCCGCCTCGTTGTCACGCAAGCGATGGCGAACTCGGCTTCGTTCAGGTCCGATCTTGCGGCCATCCAGGCCCTCATTGCGCGCTATGGCAGCGCGGATTACGCGTTCAGGAGCTTCGACCTCGCCGTCGCCTCGATCGAAAAGGTCGAAATCGTCATCGAAGGCCCGACCAATCATGCGCCGGTCGCAGTCGCGGATACGGCCTCCGTCAAGGAGGACGTGACGACGGTTGCTAGCGGCAATCTGCTCGCAAACGACACGGACACCGATGCTGGTGATAGCCACACCGTCTCGGCCGTGGCGGGAGGCGCGGACAACGGCACCACGATCACCGTCGCCGGTACCTATGGAACGCTGGTGGTCACCAAGGCGACCGGCGCCTACACCTACACGCTGAACAATTCCAGCGCCGCCGTGCAAGCGCTCGCTGCGGGCCAGCAGGCGATGGAGCAGTTCACTTACACGAATGCCGACAATCACGGTGGAACGGGCTCGTCGACGCTCACGGTGGCCATCACGGGCAGCAACGACGCGGCCACGATCACAGTATCGGGGAGCCAGGATACGTCAGTGACCGAGGCCGGGAGCGGTGCCGGCGATCCCAACGCGTCGGGCCAGCTTGCGGTGAACGATGTTGACAGCGGCCAAGCCCATTTCGCGGTCCCGGCCTCGCTCGCCGGCACCTATGGCACCTTCACGTTCAATGCCGCGACCGGGGCCTGGACCTATACGCTCGATCCCGCGAAGTCGGATCCGCTGGCTGCAGGACAGCACGTCACTGACACCCTGACGGTCGCTTCGGTGGACGGTACGGCCACCCACGACATCGTGGTGAACATCACGGGCACCAATGACGCCGCCGTGATCGGCGGCCCCGCGCAGCACGACGTTACCGAGGACGGCACGCTCACGGCGTCGGGGCAGCTGTTCATCAGCGATGTCGACCAGAACCAGGCAGCGTTCCAGGCCGGCACGATCACGGCGCAAGACAACCTCGGCACCGTGACACTGCAGGCCGATGGCCACTACACCTATTCGGTCGACAACGCTGCGATTCAGTATCTCGGCGCGGGCGAGGTGAAGACGGAGACTTTCACGGTCACCTCCGTCGACGGCACGACCAAGAACATCAGCTTCGACATCCACGGCGCGCAGGACGCGCCGGTTCTGAACGTTCAGGACTCATCGGGCGCTGCGGACGGCAACATCACGCTGAATATCGCGGCGGCCAAGATCGACCAAAGCAGCACCTTGTCGCTGAAGATCGAGGGTGTGCCGTCGAGCTTTGCGGTCCAGAACGGCGCAGCGCTCGGCGACGGCACCTGGCTGTTGACCGGCGATTCGATTCAGAGCGTCGTCCTGATCCCGAGCCATGCCGTCGGCAGCCCCGATCCGTTCACCCTGCACGTCACCGCCATCTCCGATGACGGCGTTCATCAGGCGGTGAGCTCGGCCGAGCTCTCGCTGAGCGTGACACCCGGTGCCAACGAGATCAACGCGCTGGATATCGACGGCTATATCGGCGGCGCAACCGTGTTTGCCGACGCCAACAACAATGGAATACTCGACGCGGGCGAGGCGTTCACGACGACGCGGGCTGACGGCAGCTTTACGCTGGCGGGCGGGTCCGGTCCGCTCGTGAGTATCGGCGGTGTCGACATTTCGACGGGATTGCAGGTCGCCGGCGTGCTGAGGGCGCCGGAAGGGTCCACCGTCATCACGCCGCTCACGACGTTGATCGTCGCACTGGTCGACAGCACGGCAAATGACGAGCACCCGCTGACGGTGGACCAGGCCATCAATGCCATTGCGGCCGCGTTCAACGTCGATCTCGCCGCCGATCCCCAAAACCCCATTGACTTGCTGTCGTACGACCCGGTGCCCGCCGCGGTGGGGGGCGATGCGACAGCGACCGCGGTGCTTGCGGCGGCCATCCAGGTCCAGAGCACGGTGGCGCAGATCGCGGCTGTCGGGGTCGCGCCGGACGCGGTGATCGCCGCGATCGCGGACGCCGTTGCGACCGCTCAGGCCGATCCGGACAATCCGCTGCCCTTCAATCTCAGCTCGCAGGAAACGGTGGAGAGCGTCGTCTCGTCGGCCGGCGTCAGTGCGGCCGCCGCCGCGACGGTTGTGGAGGTCGTTGCTGCCGCGAACGACAGCATTCAGTCGGCCACCAACGTGACCGAGCTGGCGCAAGCCGGCCAGGTCGCCCAAGGCACTGCCACCGACCAACTGGCTGCGACCAATTTTTCGGATCAAGGTTCCATCGATCTGCTGACGGACCGCTTTGTCGACAATCTCGACACGGAGGTTTCGAATGCCGTGCTGACCCCGGTCGGGAACGCCGTGTTCGGCTCGCTCGGCGACGACGTCCTTTCGGGCGGAATCGGCAACGATCTGATCGACGGGCAGGACGGAAACGATCGTCTCAACGGCGGTGACGGAAACGACATCCTCTTTGGCGGCGCCGGCAGGGACTATCTCAGCGGCGGCTCGCGTGACGATATTCTCGACGGCGGCCCAGGCTTCGACCGCGCCGTCTATACCGACGCAACCGGCGGCGTCACGATCGATCTCGCGGCGGGAACGGCGTCCGGCGCAGGCGTGGGGACAGACACACTCGTCAACATCGAAGCAGCCATCGGCAGCAATTTTGACGATACGTTCAACGGAGCCGGCTTCACCGGCGACGCCCATGTCCCGGGTAGCCCCGTCGGCTACAACGAGTTCGAAGGCAAAGGCGGCGACGACACCATCATCAGCAACACCAACAGCCAGGGCGCGGAGCTGACGCGCGTCTCCTATGTCAGCGCCACCGGGGCGGTGACGGTGGATCTTGCCGCCGGTTATGCGCAAGGTGATGCGTCGGTGGGCCACGACACCCTGGTCGGGTCCGGCTTCAACGGCGCCTGGGGTTCGGCCTACAACGACACGATTCTGGGCAGCAACAATCCGATGTTCACCGCTGAGGTCTACGCGGGCCTTGCGGGCAACGACTACATCGACGGCCGCGGCGGCTATGACCGCGTGGACTACAACGTCGATCCGAACACCACGACGGGAATTACGGTCAATCTCGCCACCGGATCGGTGACCGGCGATTCGACCGTCGGGACGGATACGTTGCGCGGGATCGAGGCGGTCCGCGGCACCAACTTCGCCGATACCTACAATGCCACAGGTTTCGGCTCCGGCAGCGCCAATGCCGGGTCCAACGGGACGTTCAACGAGTTCACCGGCAATGGCGGTGACGACACCATCACCGGCAACGGCTTCACGCGGCTCGGGTTCAACAACGCGACCGCCGGGGTCCAGGTCGACCTCATCACCGGCATTGCCACTGGCGATTCATCCGTCGGCACCGACCAATTCACCGGCGTCAACGCCGTCCAGGCATCGATGTTCGACGACACGCTGCTGGGCGGTGCGACCAACGACACGTTCACCGGCCTTGCGGGCAACGATTACATTGACGGCCGTGGTGGCTTCGACGTCTCGTCCTACAACAACATCTTCTTCATCACGGGAAGCATCACCGTCGATATGGCGGCCGGCATCGTCACTGGAGATGCGTCGAACGGCACGGATACACTTCGGTCGATCGAGGGCATTCAGGGCACCAACTTCAACGATACCTACGATGCGACCGGTTACGGCGTGACCGGCGCCAATACCGGCAACAACGGAACCTTCAACCAGTTCGAAGGCCTCGGTGGGGACGACGTCATCACCGGTAACGGCAACACGCGCCTCATCTTCGCCAATGCGACCGGCGGGGTGACCATCAACCTCGCGGGCGGCACCGCGACCGGCGACGGCTCGACCGGTCAGGACACCTTCACGGGTGTCAACAGCGCGCTCGGCGGCAATTTTGCCGACGTTTACGACGCGACGGGGTTCACCGGCCCCAACGCGAACTTCAATTCATTCCAGGGCAACGGCGGCAACGACGTCATCTCCGGCAACGGCAATACGCAGATCCAGTTTAGCAACGCGACCGGCGGTGTGAGCGTCAACCTCGCTGCAGGTACGATCGACGGCGACGGCTCGGTCGGCCATGACACCATCACCGGAGGCGTGTTCAACGTCCTCGGGTCCAACTTCAACGACACCATTATCGGCAGCGGCAGCAACGACAGTCTCTCCGGCAGCAACGGCAATGACACCCTGGACGGCCGTGCCGGCAACGACTTCCTCAGCGGCGGCGCCGGCGCGGACATCTTCGTCTACGCGACCGGCGGCGGCTTCGATTTCGTCCAGGACTTCGTCCATGGCCAGGACAAGATCGATCTGACCGGCGTCTACGGCATCTTCAGCCTTGCCGATCTGCAATCACATGCAGTTCAGAGCGGTCCCAACACGGTCATCACGTTCAGCTCGGGTGACGGCCTCACGCTTCAGAACGTCAATCTGAGCAGCCTGACGGCGAGCGACTTCCTGTTCGGCACGCCGGCCGCGCCGATTGTCGGCGACGGCAACGCGAACGACCTCGTCGGCACCGCCAATGCCGAAACCATCAGCGGTCTCGGCGGCAACGACCGCCTCCAGGGCCTCGGCGGCAGCGATCTCCTCGATGGCGGCTCAGGCTTCGACCGCGCCATCTATACTGACGCGACCGGCGGCATCGCCGTCAACCTCGCGGCTGGCACCGCCTCGGGACCGGGGGTCGGCACGGATACGCTCGTCAACATCGAGGGCGCTGTCGGCAGCAATTTTGCAGACACGTTCAACGCGGCCGGATTCATCGGCGACAGCGGCATTCCCGGTGCAGCGGTAGGCCTCGCCGAGTTCGAGGGCAGGGGCGGTGACGACGTCATCACCGGCTCGATCAATGCATCCGGCGAGATTCTCGGACGCGTGTCGTATGTCAGCGCCACGGCGGCCGTGACCGTCGATATCGCAGCAGGGACCGCTGATGGCGATGCCTCGGTCGGGCACGACACGTTCAATGCGGTCAACGCCATCGTCGGCTCCGTCTATGCCGACATCTTGCTCGGCAGCGACAATCCCAACGGAACCTATGAGCAATACGACGGTCGCGGCGGCGACGATCTGATCGACGGCCGCGGCGGCTACGATTTCGCGACTTACAACAACGACCTGACGACGACATCCGGCCTCTCGGTCAATCTCGCCGCCGGCACGGTCACGGGCGACGCCTCGGTCGGCACCGACACGTTGCGTTCGGTTGAAGCGGTGCGCGGCACCAAGTTCGCCGATACTTACAGCGCCACCGGATTTAACGGCTCCAGCGCCAATGCCGGCTCGTACGGCACCTTCAATAATTTCGAAGGCATGGGCGGCGACGATGTCATTACCGGAAATGGCAACACCCGTCTTCAGTATACGCAGGCGCTCGACGGCGTGACGGTTGATATCTCGACAGGCACCGCTCATGGCACGGCGGCGGGCGACGTCGCGCAGGTCGGCACCGACCATTTCACCGGCGTCAATGCGGTGATGGGATCGCAGTTCGACGACGTCATCACCGGAAGCGGCGCCAATGAAAACTTCATGGGTCTCGCCGGCAACGATACGATCGACGGCGGAGGCGGATTTGATACCGCTCAATACAGCAACCTGACTTTCGTCACGGGTGGCGTGAACGTCAACATGACGAGCGGTACCGTCACGGGCGATGCTTCTACAGGAACGGATACGCTGCGATCGATCGAAGGCGTCCAGGGCACGATCTTTGCCGACATCTATGACGCGACCGGCTTCGGTTTGGCTGGCGCAGCCAACGTCGGCAACAATGGCAGCTTCAACCAGTTCGAAGGTCAGGGCGGCGATGATCAGATCACCGGCAACGGCAACACACGGCTCCTCTTCACCAATGCCACCAGCGGTGTCGCCGTCAGCCTGAATGCCGGTGCAGCAATCGGAGACCTGTCCATCGGGCATGACACTTTCACGGGCGTCAACAGCGTCTATGGCAGCAATTTCGCCGACACTTACGACGCATCAGGCTTTGTCGGCTTCAATTCGTTCCAGGGTCTCGCCGGCAACGATCTCATCACCGGCAACGGCAGCACGCAGCTGCTGTTCGCCAACGCCACCGGTGGCGTTGTCGTCGATCTCGCCAGCGGCACTGTCAGTGGCGATGCCTCGGTCGGGCATGACACCATCACTGGCGGCGTGAACGGCGTTTCCGGATCGGGCTTCAACGACACGCTGAAAGGGGGGATCGGCGCCGACAATTTCCTGGGCAACGGCGGCGCGGACACCTTCGTGTATGTGAGCGGCGGCGGTGCCGATTTCATCGGCGACTTCTCGCATGGGCAAGCCGACAAGATCGACCTTTCGGGCGCTGGCATCTACAACCTCGCCGACGTTCAGGCGATCGCCTCGCAGCAGGGATTGAACACGTTCATCAATTTCGGCAATGGCGATAGTCTGACGCTGCAGAACGTCAATCTGGCGAACCTCACGGCTGCGGATTTCATCTTCGCGCCTGGCGTTCACTTGATCGGCGATGCCAATGCGAACACGCTGGTCGGCACGGTCTATGCCGACAATTTGAGCGGCCTCGCCGGCAACGACGTCCTGCAAGGCCTCGGCGGCAACGACCTGCTCGACGGTGGCCAAGGCTTCGATCGCGCCGATTACGGCGATGCGGCGGGAGGCATTACCGCCAATCTTGCGGCCGGCTCGGTGACCGGCCCGGGTGTTGGAACCGACGCGCTGACGAATGTCGAGGGTATCCTCGGCAGCAACTATGCCGACACGTTCAACGCTGCCGGGTTCACCGGCTCGACCGGCCTGCCGGGCGTCGCCGCCGGCCAGAGCGAGTTCGAAGGGCGCGGCGGTGATGACGTCGTCGTCGGCGATCTCAACGACCTGGGGCAGGCGGTAACCCGGCTGTCCTATCTGAGCGCAACCAGCGCGATCAGTGTCGATATCGGGGCAGGCACCGCGGATGGCGATGCCTCCGTCGGTCACGACACCTTCTCCAACGTCTCGACGGTCTGGGGCTCGGCCTCCAACGACACGTTCTACGGCAGCGACAATGCCGCCTTCACCTACGAGACCTATGAGGGTCGCGGCGGCGACGACTATATCGACGGCCGCGGCGGCTACGACCAGGTCACCTATAACTCCGATACGACGACCACATCAGGCATCTATGTTCACCTCGCCGCGGGCACCGTGAACGGCGATGCGACCGTCGGCACCGACACGATCCGCAACGTCGAGGCCGCCCGCGGCACCAATTTTGACGACACGTTCGATGCGATCGGATTCGGTCTGGCCGGGGCAACCAATGTCGGCTCTTCCGGCGCCTTCAACGACTTCGCCGGGGCCGGCGGCAACGACACCATCATCGGCAACGGCTCCACCCGCCTGAACTACCAGATCGCGGCCTCGAGCGTCAGCGTCGACCTCGAGACCAGCGTCGTGGGAAGCACCACGGCGCTCACCGTTGCCGGCAGTGCGGTCGGCGCGACCGAGGGCACAGATACCTTCACCGGTGTCAATGCGGTGCAGGGCTCGACCTTCTCCGACACCCTGCTCGGCAGCAGCTTCAACAACAACTTCACGGGTCTTGGCGGCGACGACTACATCGATGGCCGCGGCGGCTTCGACACCGCGATTTACAACAGCCTCAGCACGGTCACGGGTGGCGTCACCATCGACATGGCGGCGGGCACGGCGACCGGCGATGCCTCGATCGGCACCGACACGCTGCGCTCGATCGAGGGCATTCAGGGCACCAGCTATGCCGACAGCTATGTGGCGACAGGCTACGGACAGGCCGGTGCGCTCAATATCGGCAACAACGGTGGCTTCAACCAGTTCGAGGGCCTGGGCGGTGACGATCAGATCGCCGGTAACGGCAGCACACGCCTGCTCTACACGAACGCCACCGGCGGCGTCACGGTCGGCTTGAATGCCGGCTCGGTCACGGGTGACGTGTCGGTCGGGCATGACTCCTTCGTAGGCGTCAACAGCGTCTATGGCAGCAATTTCGCCGACACTTACGACGCGGCCGGCTTCATCGGCTTCAATTCCTTCCAGGGCCAGGGTGGTAACGACACCATCACCGGCAACGGCAGCACGCAGATTCTTTTCGCGAATGCGACGGCCGGCGTGATCGTCAACCTCGCGAACGGGACCGCGGACGGTGACGCTTCGGTGGGTCACGACACCATCGTGGGAGGGGTGACCAACGTTTCCGGCTCGAACTTCAACGACACGATCACCGGCTCCAGCGGCAACGATCAGCTGTTCGGCAACGGCGGCAGCGACCTGCTCAGCGGCGGTGCCGGCAACGACGCCCTGAACGGCGGCATTGGTGCGGACACCTTTGTCTATACCACCGGTGGCGGCGCCGATGTCATCGGCGACTTCCTGCAGGCGGACGCCGACAAGATCGACCTCACGGGGGTGCCCGGTATCTCGACCCTCGCGGACATTCAGGCGCTCGCCACACAGCAGGGACCGAACACAGTCATCGACTTCGGCAATGGCGACACCCTCACGCTGCTGAACGTGACGCTGTCGAACCTCACGGCTGCCGACTTCATCCTCGGCCAGGGCGTGCATCTCACCGGCGACGCCGGCGGAAATACGCTGGTCGGCACCGCCTACGCCGACAGCTTGAGCGGCCTTGCCGGCAACGACCGCCTGAAGGGCCTCGACGGCAATGATCTTCTCGATGGCGGCCTCGGCTTCGACCGCGCCGACTATGTCGCGGCAACGGGAGGCATCACCGCAAATCTCGCGGCAGGCTCCGTGACGGGTCCAGGGGCTGGAACGGACACGCTTGTGGGCATCGAGGGCATCGTCGGCAGCGATTACGCCGACACGTTCAACGCGACCGGCTTTGCGGGCGATACCGGTATTGCCGGCACCAATGTGGGCTTCAACGAGTTCGAAGGCCGCGGAGGGAACGACAGCATCACCGGAGGAACGAACAGCCTGGGTGCGCTGCTGACGCGCATCTCTTACGCCAGCGCAACGGGCAGCGTGATCGTCGATCTGGCGGCCCATTCGGCGACCGGAGATAGTTCGGTCGGAACCGATAGCTTGGTCGGCTCTGGCTTTGGCGGTGTCGTCGGTTCTGGATTTGCCGACCAGCTGCTCGGCAGCGGCAATGCGCCAGGGACCGTGGAAATCTTCGAAGGCCGCGCCGGCGACGACTTCATCGACGGTCGGACTGGCTTCGATCGGGCAGACTACGCGCTCGACCCGGCCGCCGTGGGCGGGATCAACGTCCAGCTGGCCTCGGGAATCGTGACGGGCGATGCCACGACGGTCGGCACCGACACGCTCCGATCGGTCGAATCGGTGCGCGGCTCGAACGCTGCGGACGTCTTCAACGCTGCGGGCTTCAGCGCTATCAGCCAGAATGCCGGTTCCAACGGCACCTTCAACGAATTCGTCGGCATGGGAGGCAACGACAGCATCACCGGCAACGGCAACACGCGTGTTTCTTTCACGAACGCGACCGGGGCCGTTGTCGTCGACCTGCAAACCGGCGCGACGCCCGGCACGGGAACGGCGAGCGGTGATGCATCCACGGGCAACGATACGTTCAGCGGCGTCAACGCCGTGATGGCCTCGATGTACAATGACACCATCCGCGGCAGCAACATCACAACGGCGACGGAGACGTTCACCGGCCTTGCCGGCGACGACTTCATCGACGGCCGCGGCGGCTTCGACGTCATCAGCTACAACAACATCTACTTCTCCACCGGACCGGTGACCATCGACTTCACGGCGGGCACCGCGACCGGTGACGCCTCGATCGGCAATGATACGTTCCGCGGCATCGAAGGTGCCCAGGGCACCACGTTCAACGACGTCTTCACGGCCACCAACTTCGGCGCCGTCGGCTTCCAGAACGGCGCAAGCAACAACGTCGGCAACAACGGCAATTTCAACCAGTTCGAAGGTCTGGCTGGCAACGATACGATCACCGGCAACGGCAACACCCGCATCATCTATTCCAGCGCGGTCGATGCCGTGACCATCAACCTGCAGGCGGGGACGGCGACCGGCGGCGGCTCGATCGGCACCGACAGCTATGTCGGCGTCAACAGCGCGACCGGTAGCAACCTCGACGACACCTACAACGCCACAGGCTTTACCGGCGTGACGACGGCCGGATCGTTCGGCACCTTCAACCTGTTCGAGGGCCTCCTCGGCAACGACACCATCACCGGTAACGGCAACACGCGGGTCTCGTATTCTCAGGCCGGCGGCGGCGTTTCCGTCGACCTGTCGACCGGAATTGTGAGCGGTGCGGCTGGCGCCGACGTCATCACGGGCGGCGTCAACAGCGTGCAGGGCTCGAACCAGGCCGACACGCTGGTCGGTGGCTCAAATAACGAGTTCTTCTTCGGCGGCGGCGGTGGCGACACCATCAACGCGGGTGGCGGAAACGACGGCATCACCGGCCAGGGCGGCGACGATGTGATCGACGGCGGCGCCGGCACCGACATGGTGATCTTCTCGGGTGCGCAATCGCAGTACAACGTCACCATGGCGGGAACCATCCAGGTTCAAGATACAGTTGCGGGCCGCGACGGCACGGATACCTTGACCAATGTCGAAGTGCTGCAGTTCAGCGACGGCATCGTGCTGCTGTCCTCGGGCACATCGGGGAGTCCGATCGATCTTTCGGCGCAGCAATTCTCCAACTCGGCGCCCGTGATCGGAACGGCCGGAGACGATTATCTTCGCGTCGGAGCCAACATCTTCGGGCACCAGCTCAATCTGGGAGCGGGGACGGCAGACACCGTCCTGCTCAACGGCACCTTTGGTAACGGTTACACGCTCAATCTCGCGGGAGTCGAAAACCTCGTCGGCACCGGCAACGACGAGTTCGTCAACCTCACGATGAATGCCAACGGCCTGGTCGTCGACCTCGGCGGCGGCAATGATCAGCTCAATCTCGCGGGCGGGGCAAATACGCTCAGCCTGATCGGCGTCGACGGAATCGCGGGAACGGATTTCGGAGCGACGCCCGGCGTCAACGACGTGCTCACGCTGTCGACGACGGTCACGGGCCTGAACATTAGCCTCGGCAACGGCGACAACACGATGAACCTCGCTGCCGGCGCCAATTCGTTCGTGAACATCTATGATGTCAACCACGTGAACGGCATGGCGGGTGACGACATCCTGACCGTTACCGGTGCGATCGGCGCGGCCAACGGCGTCGCGATCGACCTCGGCGATGGCGATGATACGGTCGCCTTCAACGGAAACTTCGCGTCCTTCGCCGCGATGGGCATCGAGCACATCACCGGCAATGCAGGCGACAATTCGGTCAGCCTGACCAACAACGTCAACGGCATCGCCATCGATATGGGCGGCGGAACCGATTGGGTGTCCCTCGCCAACGGCGTTAATTCGCTCAGCATCAATGGCGTCGAGAACCTCAACGGCAGCGACTTTACCGGCAATCTCCATCCGTCGGACGATATGGTCACGCTGCTGAACACCGTGTCCGGCGTGACGGTCAATCTCGGAGAAGGGACGGCCAACGTCCTCAATCTCGCCGAGGGCAGCAATTCGTTCGACAATCTGTGGAACGTGAACCTGCTCAACGGCAGTTCGTCGGATGACGTTCTGACGCTGCAGGGCAGCCCGGCGAACGTGATCGATCTCGGCGACGGCAACGACACTCTGAACTTCAACGCGAATGTCTACGACATCACCGTGACCAATGTCGAAACCGTCAATGCCGCCGCGAATTTCGACCGGATCACGATCGGCAACACGTCGGGCAACACGACGGTTACGGCCGGCGCAGGTGCGGACGAGATCTACGCCAGCGCGGGCCATGACAACTTCCGCTTCGTCAGCACTGCAGACTCCGCCGCCGGTGCTGCCGACACCATCCACAATTTCGACGCGGGCAATGACAGCTTTACGTTCTCGGGCATCAGCGTCGCCGGCGGTCACATCGAGTATGTGGACGGGCCGGCCCTGCTCGGCGGAAACCAGGCTTCGGCCCATTTGCAGAACTTCGGGCCGGGTAACGACTATCTCCAGATCGATATCGATGGCGATGGAACGAGTGACATGGACGTGAACCTGCAGAATGCCAGCGGCACGCTGCACAATGGGAACTTCTTGGTCAGCTAGCGGCCATCGACCTTGGAGGGCCCCGGTCCATCTGGCTCCGGGGCCGGCGCTTCCAGCCCTGGAGCCCAAACGCGTGGGTGTTCTCGAGGGCCCGCGGCGGATCGCCTCTCTCAAACAAAACCGCCGCCCCGTTGCGGTGGGGCGGCAGCTGTTAGGCCGGCTTAGCTCAGCGGAGCGCGGTTGAACTCAGCGGACGTACCAATATCCCCACCAGCGATGGGATACGGGCCGTGCCTGCGCCTTCATGGCTGCAACTTCTTCGACCGGACGAAGCTGGGGACCATAGATCGCGGGCGGGTAAACATCATCCCACAGCACGACGCCACCCTGGACGGCGGCCGCCCGGTGTGACGGAGCAAGCGCGAGCTCGGCGGCCGGCGCGACGGAGCCCGTCACGGCGAGGCCAATGGCGGCGAGGGCAATGGATGGAATAAGGGCGCGGAAGTTCATTGGATTTGAATCCCTCTGAAATGCGATGCGAAATAATGCGACGGCTGCCGGACGGTTGCAAGGGCGTGGGCTGGCCGGTTGCCCGAAATTTCCCGTGTGAGGGAAGGCACGTCGGGCTTGCCGACTGCAACCGGTTTGGCGGGTCCGGAACTGCGAGAACATTTCTCTATATAGAGTGCGTCTCATGGAAAAATCCTGATCGCTGCGATCGATGCACGCGAGACTGCGCTGCATGCACGCCAGAGGTCAGGCATGAACAATCTTTCGGCGCCCACAGTCGGAAAGAATCATGATGTCGACACACTGCTCGCTCTTGATAGGTCGCGGACTATCCAAGGCAACTCCCATGACTTCTGCATTCGTCTCCGCTTTGATTTTCAGCGCTGGCCTCATCTCGGGATACGCGTTGCGCGCTTGGCGCGTCCAACGAAGTCCTGCGAACTCATCCCGTGGCGCCTCGCGTCGAACGGCCGGGCCGACTCCCACCACAACCTTCGGCCACGCCCGACGAGCGTTTTAGATGCCGTCTAGTTCTCTGTCGGCATCCAACTTCACGCTGAAACGAAGGGGCATGATGACATGAGCGAGCCCAAGAAGGACGCTCCACGACGCTACATTGCGGATGGCGCCGGACAGCGCGTGCTCGTTGGTCTGACGATCTCGGAGACCATCGAGTTCGAAGCGTTGGACAAGCCTGACGCCGATTTGATCGGCGAAATGGGGCGCGTCCATCAGGCTCGGCACGGAGAGCGCTGGCTGGAGCTCTACGTCAAGCACGAGCGAGCCTGGAGCGACTGGATGGCGCAGACGCGCGCGCGGCCGGAGAAGCCGCAATTGCTCAACTAGGGCTTGCCCGGAGCGGCGTACAACCAGTCCGCGCCAGTGCGACCGCCTCGCGCGTCAGTGGCAGGCCGTCGTCACCTCACACTGCGAGCATGCGGCTGCCCTGGATACTCATCAGGGTAAGGTTGCCGGTCGCATAGGCGCCGGTGTCGATGTTGACCCGGTTCGCCATGAATTCCGCACTGCGGACCGGCGTATGACCATGCACGATATATTTGCCGAACTGCTCCTCGCTCCGCAGGAATTCTTCGCGAATCCAGAGCAGATCGCGCTCGGTCTGCTCGGCCAGTGGAACGCCCGGGCGAACGCCGGCGTGAACGAAGAAGAAGTCCCCGCAACTGAAGCTCAGCCGCAAATCGTCGAGGAATTCCAGATGTTCGGTAGGCATTGCCCGAATCAAATCGCGCATGATCGACGCCGGCTCGTCGCGCTTCAGGTCCGGCGGGGCGAGCCCGTAGGACATCAACGTCTGGGCTCCGCCGACGGCAATCCAATCCTCGAACAAGGAGGGATCCTCGAACACCCTCACGAGAAACGCCTCGTGGTTTCCCTTGAGAAAGACTGCGTTTCCCCGCCGGCTCCGTTCGACCAGGACGTCGAGGGTGGCGCGCGTGTCCGGGCCGCGATCGATGTAGTCGCCCATGAAGACCTCGATCGCATAGCGCGGCCGGCTCCGGGTCACGTCGGCGTCGATCACCCGCAACATGGGCTCGAGCAGATGCGCGCATCCGTGAATATCCGAGATCGCATAGATGCGGACTCCCTCCGGCAATTGCGGTTTGGGAGCGGGAAGGCGGGGGCGGGCGAGAGATATCATGGCGCTCAATCGATCGGGTGGTCGAAAAATTTCCCCAAGTCGCCGGCACCGGAGAGCTTCCATCCAACACGAACAAAGCGAATTCGGCGAGGGAGCGTGCTTGTTCTCCGGCTCGATCACGCCAAAAGAAGGGCGCTGCATTTTTTGCCTACCTGGTTGTTCGACTGGCAGGGCGACGGTCGGTCCGCACGATTGCATTGCTGAGTGCGAGAGGGCGGCAAAGTTGCATGCCTGAGCCATTTTTCCGGACGCACGCCCAGATAGAAATCCGTCGGAATTCTCGCAAATGATTTGTCGCTCTTCATCGCGCAATTGCGTCGCCCGAAAGATGAGCGACAAAGCGCTCGCGCGACGATCACGCATCGCGCTCGACGTGGAACTTGATTCAAAATAGGGCAACGCGCTCGCTCATATGTCATCACTGTGACGACATTTTCAGCGCAACGAAATTCGCTGCGCATTTCAACGCGGCGCATGATCCGTGCGCCGCAAAAGTTTTGCGTGCAGCGCCACAATGTCGCTGCGATCACGCAACACCTTCCGCGCGGGGAAGTGACGAGTCTTCAGCATCACGATGAGCGTCAGACACTCTCTCGATAGGCAGAGGTTCGAATGGCTGTTGCAACTTATGGTTCTGAAAACGCTCACACGCTGTCGTCGACGCGCGGTAGTGCTCTTCAGAGGCCATTTCAGATCGTCGTCATGGCGGCTGACTTTCTGCTGATCTTGTTGAGCTATGCCGCCGGGGCCTCGCTTTACGGTGCTGCCGTCGCTTCGCCCAATGACGGCGCTTCGGTGGGAGCAGGGTTGTTCGTCGGTGTGGTGTTCGTGGCGGTCGCCTATTTCCGGGACGTCTATGCCACGCACCGTCTGCTCAACATCGTCTGGCAGCTGCGGAAGGCGGTGTTTATCTGGCTGACGTCCCTGACGATCCTTGCCGTTGCGGCCTTCTTGCTGAAATCGACGGACAATCTATCCCGCGGCACCGTCATCGTGTTCGCTGTGATCGGCGGACTTGGCTTGATCAGCCTCCGCTTCGTCTGGCAGGCGGTGTTCGGCACGAGCTTTGCGAGAAGCCGGCTGGTCGATCGCAAGGTGATCCTGCTCAGCCTCAAGCCGCTCGACTTCACCTCGAGCCGCTTCAAGGACCTGCGGAGGAACGGCTTCGACGTGATGCGCCATTTCGTGCTCGGAGACGATCGGGATGACGGCCACTGGGAGCGGCAGATTCGCGACGTGATCCGTCAATCGCGCTCGGCTGACGTGGACGAATATCTGCTTGCGATCGACTGGAACGAATTGCCGATGCTCCGCAAGCTGGGGCCTTACTTGCGCGCAGTCCCGCAGCCCATACGCCTGCTGCCGGACGACCCGGTCGCAGATCTCGTAGCCCGTCCGTTTCTACCGGTCAGTGGAACCGTAGCGGTCGAAATCCAGCGGCCGCCTCTCACCATTCTCGAGCGGCTGCAGAAGCGCTGTCTCGACATTGGCGTGGCCCTGTTCGCACTTGTGATGCTGACACCGCTGCTGCTGACCGTCGCGGTGCTGATCAAGCTGGATTCCCCGGGAGCCGTCATATTCCGCCAGTCGCGCCGCGGCTTCAACGGCAGGCCGTTCGAGATCTGGAAGTTCCGGAGCATGACCGTTTGCGAGAACGGCGAAACGATTGCCCAGGCGACCAAGCGGGATGCCCGGGTCACCAAGATCGGGCGCTTCCTTCGCATGACGAGCATCGACGAGCTGCCGCAGCTCTGGAACGTGCTGCGCGGTGATATGTCGCTGGTCGGCCCGCGGCCGCATGCGCTGGCCCATGACAATTATTATGACGAGCTGATCAGCAAGTACGTTTACCGGCACCACATGAAGCCGGGGCTGACGGGCTGGGCCCAGGTGAACGGGTTCAGAGGGGAGACGCCAACGATCGATCTGATGGAAAAGCGGGTCGAGTACGACGTCTGGTACGTCAGCAACTGGAGTATCTGGCTCGACCTGAAGATCATGGCCCGCACGGCGTCCGCCGTGATGTTCCAGGAAGCCTACTGACCGTCCAGTTTCCCGATGATCTGAAATTGCGAGCGCGAGAGGTCAGGTTCCATCTCGCGACGACCTGCCGAAGAGCCGCATGATTGCGGCGC
Source organism: Bradyrhizobium sp. 62B (assembly GCF_030272265.2). NCBI lineage: Bacteria > Pseudomonadati > Pseudomonadota > Alphaproteobacteria > Hyphomicrobiales > Nitrobacteraceae > Bradyrhizobium > Bradyrhizobium sp. 62B. The sequence continues at coordinate 1,698,186 of NZ_CP092841.2, forward strand.
GCAAGGCGAGCAACGGCGGTACCAGCACGAAGAATGCCCCCATCGCAACGGAAACGATGACATGGCGGATCGAGAAAGGTTCGTCCTGCTCGATGTCCCGTCGGCTCGGGTCGATGGGCGCCGGCGAGAGCGTGGTCGCCATCGGCTGCCGACGCACCTTGCGCGGAGGAACCACGATCAACACGAACAGGATGTTGAGCAGAACCCAAATAGTCAAAATCGTCAGGACGATCAGCATTCCGAGCCCGCCGGAAAAGAATTACAAATATGCGCCGAGCTTAGCCTCAGGGAACCCGGAAAGAAAGATGCCCAAAGTTTCGGCATTTGAGGCGTCGAGGACCGGATTGTCTCGTCTTATCGCTGGATGGTTGCCAATCGGCGCACTGTCCTAGCCATCACGGTCTTCGTCAATCCTTGCTTTGGGCTAGAGCAATAACTGCAAGTTGTGGATTCCGGGCGAATACGGAGGCCTGAGCCATCGGGGTGTGGCTTGCGTGTGGCTTGGGGGCGGCTTGGCGCAATCTCCGGCCCCATGCGACGGCGCACGTGATCGCCTTCAGACGACAGTTCCGCAAAGCATGAAAAAGGCCCGCTGCCAAATGGCAACGGGCCCAAATTCGTGTCTGTTCGGCTGGGCGCTGCGCCGCGCCTCGGCCTAGGCGTGCTCGACGTAGTAGCTGTTGTGATGCTTGCCCTTATACGCCTCGATGCGCTTGAGCATCTTCGGGTTGGCGCGATTGAGCACGGCACCGAGCAGCTTCTTCTGGAGGACTTCCGACCCGGAAATCGATTCCTGAAGCGCGCTTCGTGTCGTCTGCCCCCATTCGATCACGTAGACCATCGCGTCGATCAGCATGCTGACGGCCTTCGAGTCCGCCACCGGCATCACCGGGGCAAGGTCGATCACGATGTACTCGTAGTGCTCTCTCAGCACCTTGAGCAACTCGGCCATTGCCTTCGATCCGATGACGTCGGCCGAATTGACCATACGGGACGCCACCACGGAGGGCAGGAAGTCCAGGCCCGTCTCCTTGCTTCGCTGCACATGGTAGCCGAGGCTCGCCGGATCGCTGAGAGCCTCCACCAATCCGCTCTTGGCATTGGGGGCGAGCTCGCGGGTGAGCGAGCGCGTGTGCAGATCGCCGTCGATCAGGACCGTGCGATGCCCGGTGAGGGCGATCAGCTGCGCGAAGTTGGCCGCCACCGTCGTCTTTCCTTCCTTGGGAAGAGAAGACACGATGCCGATCACCTTGATCTCGCGGGTCAGCCGCGCAACGTCGATCGACACCTTGATGTTGCGCAACGTCTCGGCAAACCGCGAGAACGGATGATCGACCACGTAGCGCGACAGATCCGCTGAGCTCGTCTTGGCCGACGTCGACGAAAGCAACGCGCCGGTCGTCGTTGGCGGACGAATGTCGGGCAGGACCCCGAGGCACTTGACGCCGAGCTCGTCCTCGACCTCGCCGGGGGTCCGCAGGACGTCGCTGAGCAGTTCGCGTCCGAATGCGACGCCGAAGCCGAGGCAGAGGCCGCCGACCAGACCTCCCACCAGCGCCAGCACCGTGCGCGGCGAGCTCTTGCGATCCGGCTTGGTGGCGGTGCTGATCAGGCGCGCCTCGCTGAGCGGAAAGCTCTGATTCTGCGTCGCGCTCTGCAGCTTCTCGAGGAAGCTGTTGTAGAGGTTGCGATAGGTGTCCGCGGCGCTTTCAAGATCGCGCAGCTTGACCGCAGCCTGGCCGGTATCCCCGGCTTGGGCGACGAGCTCCTTCACGTTCTTCTCGAGCGAGGCTTCCCGGCTCTTTGCGATCTCATAGTCGCTGCGATAAGCGTCGCCGATCCGATGCAGCTCGTCGGCGATATTCTTGCGCAGCTCCTCCATCTTGTTGGCCAGATTGACCGCCGCAAGATGTTGCTTGCCATAGCGCCTCGACCAGTCGGCATACTGGGCCTGAAGGTCCAGATATTGCGCGCGCAGGCGGGTGATGACCGAGTTGTTGAGAGCATCGGTCACCGTTGATTGTGCGACGTCCTGGTCTGAAATCGCGTTGATCCGGTCGAGCCGGGCCTTGGCTTCGGCCGTCGATGCCCGCGCTTGAACCAGCTGGGTGTTGAGGTCCGACAATTGCTGCTCGGACATCAGGCCGCGGCTGGTCCCGACGATGTTGTTTTCGGCCTTGAAGGTCTGCACGGCGCGGTCGCTGGCGGTTGCCTGCTCGCTTAGCTCGAAGCTGCGCTGCTGCAGCCACTCGGTTGCCCGCTTGGTAGACTGATACTTGGCTTCCAGCGCGCCGACGAGATAGGCATTGGCGATGGCGTTGACGATCTTGGGCGCCTTGTCAGGGCTGCGCGAGCGATAGTTCATCGACAAGACATACGTCGTCAGGACGCGTTCCGTTCTCAGGTTCTTCTGAACCTGCTCCACCACGGCGTGCTCGAGACGCTCCTGGGACGCGGCTTCGCCGGAGCTGAACAGCGACATGACCTTGCCGAGGACGGTGGACAGCAGGCCCGGATTGGAGCCATTGAACTCCGGATCGTCCGTCAGCTTCAGGCGACGGACGACCGAGAGAATCAGGTCGTCCGAATTGATGACCTCGACCTGGCTGTCGACGTAGCCGGTATCGATGAGGGCGCTGTTGGCGTTGCTGTCCTTGTCCAGCACCTGCGCCTGACGCGTATCCATCATGATACGGGCATTCGCCGTATACATCGGTTGCGCCGTCAACAGATAGATCATGACGAGGGCCAGCGCAGCTCCGGTGCACGCCGCGATGATCGGCCACTGCCGGCGCAGCACGTCGGCCACGCGCTCGAAGCTGAGGACCGCTCCGCCAAACTCGATGCCGAATCTGTGTCCCGACTGGAAATGTTCTCTGGGTTGGTACATTGGTTGCTTCGCTGCCTCTGACGATGGCTGATCAGTTCGGAAGGGGGACGGGTTTGAAAGGATTGGCCAGCTTGGTCTTCCATTCGCCTTCGAGCAGCGCCCCGCCTCGGGACGGCTGCGTCGAACTCTTGGCTTGCGATTGAGCCTGGATGCCGGAGGCGTCGTCGCCCGCGGCGGCATAGCCTGATTGCACGTTGAGATCGCCGATCCGCTGCGTGAAATCCCTGATCTTGCGCGCAGCGTCCGGCTTCGTCGAGGTGCATCGCCCTTCGGCGATCTTCAGCGCGGCGCCGATGGCCGAACGGTCGGTTGCCGCCGAGGCGGAAATCAGCGTCTGCACGGAGGGCAGCACCGACGGATTGGTCGCAATAAGGGTGGAGAGCCGGTATCTCAGCTTCTCCTTGTCATTGCGCAGTCGTTCCAGAAGCGAGGAGGGCGACTTGACGAACGTGTCGAGCTCGAGCTGCGAGGCACGATCCGAAAATTCGACGCACTGAGCGCGGCAAACATCGATGCTCGACACGACCAAGGCAAAGCCTGCCAAGACGATCGGTAGCCATCGTAGCCTTGCATGACGAATCATTGGTCCGCAGCCCATCCGTGTCCCTTGCTTCCTGTTGCATTAGGAGAACACGCGAAACCTGACAGGTAACTGTGTCAATTTTTGTGCGACGCAAAAGCCGAGTGCGCGTCGTCGATGACAACCGATGCATTGCCTGTTTTCCGATCGGTTGCAAAATGACGATATGCAATGCCTGCGAGATCGGCATGCTGGCGCCCAGGAATGTTGCAACTTGAAAACATATGAGGCGTTCGCACGTTCAGGAGTCGCAAGATAGCGTCGCAAAACCGACACAAGTCGCCGCGTGCGACATTGGTTCCGGCCCCGCGGAAAATTATCGTCGCGACATTTGCGACACCTGCGTATGGAGACATCAGCGCCGTTGTCGCCGCCATCATCGCAACAGCGCCGAATTTCGCGCACACTTTGCACGCAAATACTCGCAATCATCATGCCCGAATTGATTTGCGCGCCGACGCGCGGCGATCTCAATCAAATAATGGCGTGAACTTGGCGCTCGCATGTCCGAATGACTGCGAGCTTTGAAAATATCGTCGATCGTCATGCGTCGAATGCGAGTCCGCGATCGCGGAGATTGAACACGCGCGAGTCCTGATACACACTGCTGCGGTGCAATAGTTGGGAATGTTGATGTGACGGAGTTGGTTCATCGTGAGAAGGCGCATGTCCTGCCGCTCGACAGCATCAGGGGCATCGCTGCGACGTCAGTGGTGATTCACCATCTGCTGCTGATGCCGACGTTCCTCGCGGCGTTCCCGCACAATGCGTGGATCAACTGCTCCTTCTTCAGAAGCTCCTGGCTGCTGGTCGATTTGTTCTTCGTTCTCAGCGGGATCGTCATGTCGCTCAGCTACGTCGAGAGCGACTTCGGCCGCTTTTCGCTGCGTGAGTTCATGGTGCGGCGCCTGGCGAGGGTCTATCCGCTGCACATCGTCATGCTGATGGCCAATCTGCTGTTTCGCCTCCTGCGCATCAGCCTGGTCATGGCGGGTGTCGTCGTGGCCGCGCCGGCCGCCTTCGAAGTGAATAATGCCTATTCCTTCGGTCTCAACGTCCTGCTGCTGCATTCGATGGGGTTCATCGATTATCTCAGCTGGAACGCGCCAAGCTGGAGCATCAGCGTCGAATTCTACACCTATCTGGTGTTTGGCCTGATCGTCCTCTTTGCCCAGCGCATGCGTTCCCTGCTCTGGTTCTACGTGCTCTGCGGCGCGCTTGCGGTCGCAAGCCTGGTCTTCATCATCTTCGGGCTCGACAAGAGGAGCCTCGGGCTTCAGACCGATTTCGGCATCCTGCGCTGCTTCGTGAGCTTCTTTCTGGGCGTGTTGACGGTCAGGATCGTTGATCGCCTGCCGGCCAAGCCGGGCCCTGCCGTGCAGGGCGCGCTGCAATTCGTCGCCATGATCGCCAGCATCGTGCTGGTGTCCCTGGCGGAGACCAGCCCTGCGTCGACCTTCCTCGCGCCCGTGACGTTTGCGATCTTCCTCGGCAGCCTGCTCGCCTTTCCGGATGCGCTGCTGGTGCCGCGGATTCTGGTGGCCAAGCCGCTGGTCTGGCTCGGGAAGCGTTCCTACTCGATCTATATGGTGCACGCCCTCGTGGTGCTGCTGGCCGAGTATTTTGTGCGGGCGGTCGGGGCGGGGCGCATCGCCGCGCTGGATTCGGTCTGGGCCGGTCTGCCGGCCTCGCTGAATCTCGTGGTCTCGTTGGCCGCCGTGCTGGCGGTCTCCCACTTCACCTATCTCTACGTCGAAATCCCAGGCGGAAGACTCATGCGGAACGCGCTCGGAAGCCGGCCCGATTTCTCGGCGTCCCCCGCCCGGCAGACGAACTGAGCCCGCCATGACGATCCTTGCGCTGCATCGTCCCCGGATCACGCTGATCAGCCTCAACATCGAGGCGATCGCGCTCGGGGTCTATCTGGTCCGCGACGCCTTTGGCGGCGTGATCCGCTATTACACCAGCATCTATCACGTGGATCCGCTCTGGTACCTGCCTGACGGCGTCGCGCTTTTGTGCCTGGCCCAGTTCTTCGTGCATTGCATCCTGCGCAATCGTAGCACCCTCGCGCTGCTGGTGCTGGTCCAGATCATGCTGTCGCTTGTGCTCGGCTACCTCTTCATGGGAACGATGAACGCGGCGATCTCGTCGTTCAAGATGATGCTCCCGGTGTTCGTGGGATTCTGCTTCTGCGATTCCAGTCTTGGTTCGTACCGAAAGCTGCTGTCGGTCATCGCGGTGACCTTCTATCTCTCCGTGATCGGCGTTTTCCTGACCAAGTTCTATTTGATGCCCTGGGTGGGCTATAAATACGAATCCTTCGGCGCGGTGCGCGAGGCCGGCCGGTTGTGGTGGGCCTATGGCGGCGACGACCAGCGCCTCATGGGCTTTGCCGCCGACAACACCATGGCGGCCTTCTTCATCCTGGTGTCGTTCGCGATCACGTCCATTCGCATGAGCACCAGTTGGTGCCTTATATTTGGTTCCATCGCGATCTATGCGATCAAGCTGACCACGAGCAAGACGACCATGATCGTCCTCGTGCTCTATCTTGTTCTGCTGGTCTTCGTGCGGATGCTGCCGGAGAAATCGCGCTTCCCCGCCATCCGATTGATCGCGCAATGGTCCTTCGCCGCGATCTTTGTGCCGTTCTTCATGATCGTGGTGGCATCGGGGACCGCCGCGGTGCCGCACTCGACCCTGTTCAGCATCGTCGATCGCATCAACAACAGCTGGCAGCTGCCGTTCGTCTATATGAACCAGCTCATGCCGATCGGTCTGGTGACCGGTTGCGGCGCGGGCTGCTTCAACTATCCGCAGAAGCTGTTCTCGCCGCTCGCACATTTCTGGGTGCCCGTCGACAATTTCTACATCGGGACTTACCTGATGTTCGGTCTCCCGTTCGCCGCATTCATGGTGATGGTGTTCCGGGCGACATTCGGAGCGACCGACGTCTACAAGCTGACGCTGATCTTCGTCGTCAATCTGTTCACGATCACGGTGCTGAATTACGGCCCGGCGTCCGGCCTGCTGATCATCGCACTGAGCTTCAGCGAGGTGTTCTCGCGCCGTGCGGCCTCCGCGCGGGCGGGAGACGCAGTGCCAATCGTCATGCGGCCGCCGGTGCCGCCATTGGAAGGCTTCCGCCCGGATATACCGGCGGCGAGCGGAAGCAGGTGAGAACGAACGATGCATAAACGGCTTGCATTCATCGACACGCTGCGCGGCATTGCCGTGCTGTCGGTCCTGGTCCAGCACGTATTCGAGATCATCGTCGAAAAGCATCCGACTGGTGCCTATTACTGGCCCTTCCACGACGTGTTCGGCTATTACATGAATTTCGGCCGGTTCGGCGTCGTGCTGTTCTTCTTCGTCAGCGGCTTCGTCATTCCGTTCAGCTTTCCGGACAGCGCCACGCCGGTTCGGGATTTCGCGATCAGCCGCTTCTTCCGGCTCTATCCGGCCTACTGGACCTCGCTCGTGATCGGTCTCGTGACGATGCAACTGATGGACTCGAAGGTCTATCCGCTGGGGCAGGTTGCTGCGAACGTGACGATGCTGCAGACCTTCGTGAACATCCCGAACCTCTGGGTGTTCTACTGGACGCTGGCGATCGAGCTGCTGTTCTATGTCGGATGCACCATTCTGTTTGCGATGGGGCTGCTGAACCGGCGTTTCACGGCCGTGACGATCGTCATTGCCGCCGCGCTGGTCGGAACGACCGCTGCACTTCTGGTGGAGAACAGGACCGTTTCCTCGGTGATGGAGGTGGGGTTGAACCTGTCGGCGATGTTCCTGGGCAAGATCATCCGCGATACCGTCATCGGCGGAAAGCTGCGATGGACCCACGTGGCGGTCTGCACGCTGCTGTATGCCATCTTCGCCATCACCCTGTCCGACCGGCGGTTCGGCGGCGTGTATCACGAGAATTTCTTCTACAGCTATTCGATCGGATCGGCTTATGTCGGCGCGGCGCTGGTCTTCATCGGCTCTGCCGTGTTCGGCGAGCGAATGGCGTGGCGCCCGATGGCATTCGTCGGCGTGATCAGCTATTCGGTCTACCTGATGTCGCCGTTCGTGATCGTCTTCATCCATCGCCTCGTCTGGTTCGGCGATGGGCCGCTGGGATGGTCGATCTTCCTGGCGCTGATCCTGGCGCTGTCACTTCTCGTCAGCTGGATGACGTTCACGTTCGTCGAGAAGCCGAGCATTGCCTTTGGGCAACGGTTCCGCTCGGCGCGACGAAAGAAAGTGGTTCTCGAGCCTGCGCTCAGCACCCAGGGCGCCGCAGAGTGACCAAGCTTCCGCACCAGCCGGGCGTCGCCTATGACGGATCGTTCGTTCCGTCGGTGCAGGGGCTTCGCGGCATTGCGGCGCTGAGCGTGCTGATGGATCATTTCTACGACATGCCGAAGGGCGGCATGTACGACATTCCGGATCCCGGATTCCTGCCGCCGCTCTGGACCTGGCTGCAATCGGTAATCAATGTCGGCGGGCATGGCGTCGAGCTGTTCTTCATGATCAGCGGCTTCCTGATCCCGGCCAGCCTGGTACGGCACGGATCGCTGCCGCGGTTCTTCTTCGATCGCGTCCTGCGCATCATGCCGGTATTCGTCGTCCTGCATCTCGCGCTGTTCGCGATAGGTCCGATCGTCGCTTACAAGTTCTTCCGTGGGATCGATCTGCCGAGCTATCTCGGGATCTTCGCGGCCAACCTGTTCTTCGTGCAGGACGCGCTCGGCTTGCCCATTGCCCAGCAGAACGCCTGGACGCTGACCTATGAATGGGCATTCTACATCTGGTTTGCCGCAACGTTCTCGATGCTGCGCATCGGCGGCAAGATGCTGGCCGCGCCCCTGATCCTGCTGGGCGTCGCCTGTCTGCTGCATTGGCCGATCACGGCCTTCTTCTGCATCGGCATGCTCTTCAGCGCCACCGGCTTTCGCATCGCGATTCCGGGGCGTCTCGGCTTGGTCGTGGGGCTAGCCTGCGGAGTGGCGATGTATGCGAGCCTGGTGCTGTTTCACCCGTTCGTGGCGCTGCTTCCCGGCTTCCTGCTGTTCGGCATGGTGCTTGCCCCGGAGTCAGGCCTCGGCAGGGCCCTGAGTGCGCCGGCCCTGCAATATGTCGGCAAGATCAGCTACAGCCTCTATCTCGTGCATCCCTTCGTGCTGTTCCCCTTGCAGGTGATCGGCCTCAAGCTGGTCGCCGTCGGTGTCGATCGCTGGCTGCTGTGGGCCGCTTTCATCGCGCTTGGGCTGGTGATGTCGTTGGTGGCGAGCGCGATCAGCTATGAGCTGATCGAGGTCAGGCTGCGGCGCCTGCTGGACGGTGCGATCCGGGGCATGTTCTTTCGGCCGCTGAAGGTCGGACAATCGGTTTGAGACACCGCGGTGCCGTCGCGGTCAGCTCACGGTACGACCCGCGAGCTTGTGATAGGAGCCCAGCAATCCCTCGGCGATGCGGTCCCAGTTCAAGATGCCGGCCGCGGTCTGCCGCGCGCCGTCGGTCAATGTCGCGGCAAGAGGTTTCGAGGTCAGCACGCGTTCGAGCGCATCTGCCAGTGCCGTGGCATCGCCGGGAGGAACAAGCAGCCCGTTGACACCGTCGGTGACGACGTCGGGAATGCCGCCGGTGGCGCTGGCGACGACGGGACGCGCATTGCCGTAAGCCGATGCAAGCACGCCGCTCTGCGTCGCATCCTTGTACGGCAAGGCGACCACGGCGGCGGATTGAAACAGCCGCCCGGTATCGGCAGGTGAAATGTAGGCATTGATGGTCTTGACCGTCGGCATCGCCTCCATCCGCGCGCCGAGCCGCGTCATCTCGGGGCCGCGGCCGGCAACGATCGCCTCGTGCGCCACGCCGCGCCGGGCCAAGATGTCGATCGCGTCGATGAAGACGTCCAGGCCCTTGTAGGCCCACATCCGTCCAAAAAACAGGATACGCGTGGATTCGGGCGCGGTGATCGTACCCTTGGCCGGCGGAACCATGAGCACGCCGTGCATGCTGGAAACCGTCTCGCCCTTGAAGTCGGGTGACGCGCGGCGAAAATCGGCAATGCAGCTCTCGCCGTGCGTCGTGACGACCGACGCGGCGGCGCGCATGCGTTCACGCCAGCTATCCTCGCGTGGCGACGTGCCGGAGCCGCCTTCCGAATGCGGAATCGCATCGTGAACCGTCAACACGAGAGGGATGCCGAGCGGACGAAGGAACTGGATCAGCTTGGACGTGTAGATCTCCGGAACTTCGTGACAATGAATCACGTCCGGACGAAACGAAATTATGTCGAGGAACGAGGCCGGAATGCCGATCGCGCCACCACGGCGCAGGCTCAGGTCGCGAATCCGGGTCTGAAATGGCGCCGCCACGGCGATATCGGCCAGTTCCCATTGCTGGTTGGCATCCTTGCGGTTGAGCACGAGGCGAACGTCGCAATGATGCGCCAATCCCGATGCGAGCCGGTAGGAATATTCCGCAAAATGCGGTGCGTAGATCGCCACACGCAAGCGCCTGGAGTTGCGGAGAGAACGCTGGGCGGGCGAATTCATCAAGGCATCCATTTTGCATCACTTCGCAAAGGTTCATTGGAGTGTAGTCCACGATTTGAACTCACTTCCACTCTAAATCGGAAACGTGACGGCACTCATCTGATTGCCATCACTCCGTCGTAATGTAGCGAGCAATCAGTACTCCGCCGTGATCGGAGATGGTGACGTCACGGCCGCATCGTGCCACGTCGTCTAGTCTGCGATTGTGGTTGGATCTGTCGGAATTGGGTCGAATTGTTGATGAACGTCACGCAGGGCAAACAACATCAGGTCGTGGTGGCGTTGTTTTGGTCGCTCGCACAGAATTGGGGCGGCCGCGCACTGTCCTTCGTGCTGTTCCTGGTATTGGCGCGGCTGCTCAATCCCGCCGATTTCGGCCTTGCCGCGCTGGTCGCCTTCATCCTGCTGCTTCTGAGCTCGATCGCCGAATTCGGCTTCGGTGACGCGCTGATCCAGCGCCGGACGCTCGAGCCCGCCGACGTGACGCTGCCCTTTTTCTGCTCGTTTGCAGCCTCGGCGCTTCTGGCCGTCCTGATTGCGCTGCTCGCAACCGACATCGAGCGTTGGCTCGACGTGAAGGGGCTCGCGCCGCTGTTGACAGCTGCCTCTCTCGCGCTGCCGATCGGCACCGCCACCCTGTTCCAGGAGGCGCTCTACAAGCGCCAGATGGATTTTCGCGTGCTCGCGGTCAGGACCATGGTGGCAACCGCCGTGTCCGGCGTCGTGGGCATCGCCTGCGCCTATGCCGGGTTTGGCGCTCTCAGCCTCGTGATCCAGGTCGTCGTCCAGAGCGCGATCAGCGGCTTGTGGCTCTGGAGCCAGCCGCGATGGCTGCCGATGCGCGGCCACGACATGAAGAGTTTTCGCGAGCTCTCGGGCTACAGCATCCATGTCGTGCTGAACAGGCTGCTGGATTTCGCCATCGTGCGGACGATCGACATGATCATCCTGTCGCTCTATGGCGTCGCGGCGCTCGGCATCTACACGGTCGGTGCGCGGGTCTACATCATCCTGATGCAACTGCTCACCCAGGCGGTCATGGACGTCGCGCTCAGTGCATTGTCCAAGATCGCGCATGAGCGGGACCGCATCGCAGGCGCCTATCTTCGCAGCGTCAGCCTCGGTGCGCTGATCGGATCTCCGGTCTTCGTGCTTCTCGCGGCGATCGCGCCGGAGTTTTCCCTGCTGCTGTTCGGGGCCAAGTGGGGCGGCAGCGAAGCGGTGATGCGGCCGCTGATGCTGATCGGGGCGGTGCAGACGGTACAGTTCGTCAACAGCGCCTATTTCGGCGCTCTGGGCAAACCGAACTACGTCTTTGTGCTCAACATCCTGAAGTTCTGTACGGTCGTGCCGGCGATGTTCCTGCTTACGTCGCGCGACATCGGGCAATTGGCCACGATCTTCGCGTTCTCCCAGCTCGTGGTGACGCCCGTGACGTTCGCGCTGGCGCTCCGGCTGCTGGGCTTGAGCTGGGGCCAGTTCCTGCGTCCGATTGCGGGCTGCCTGTGCGCCATCGTCCTGGCTTACGGCGCGGTCGCGCTGTGCCGCGAGGCGACGCCCGGCATGAATCCCTATTTGCGGATGGGATTGCTGTCGTCCTGTTTTGGCGTGACCTATCTGACCGGCCTTCTGCTGTTCTGGCGGAAGCAGGTCCTTTCCCTGATCGAGTTCGTCGTGAAGCGCGGTGCGACCGCCTGATGAAGACGAGGAGGATGTCGTGAAGCAATTGATCCCCGTGCCCGTACGCCGGCAGCTCCGAGGCTGGCTCAACAGCGCGAAGAATACGCCGTTGGCACTCGATCTGCTCGAGCTGCGCAGGTGGCAGATCGCCCGCAAGGACGTCGGCGTCAACGGCGCGCCGCGCAACAATCCGCGCCGGCTGGTCGTGCTTCCCTCCGATCCCTGGAGCGTTCATCAGTCGCGCGGCGACGAGGCCATGATCGAAGCGGCGTCGGGGGAGATGAGGCGGGCCTATCCCAACCTCGAGGTCTACATCATCACCGCGACCGCAACGGCGAGCGCGGACGTGCGCGCGATGGGCTTCAAGCCGCTCGAGCTCTGGAGGCAGCCGTTCTCCTATGAGACGGTGGCGCAGGAGCTGTCGCTCACCAGGCCGGATTTCGGGCTGGTCCTGGGCGCCGACGTGCTCGACGGCTACTATTCTCCGGTGGATGCCGCGCGCATGCTGCTGGTTGCCGATCTGATGGCGGCGTTCGGCGCCAAGGTCAGCGTGCTCGGCTTCAGCTTCAACTCCCGCCCGGCGAAAGCGCTACGCGAGGTATTCCGGCTGCTCGATCCGGGCGTGGTCCTGAATCTGCGTGATGCGATCTCCCTTCGGCGCTTCGACGATTTCGCCCGGAAGCGCGCCCATCTGGTCGCTGACGCCGCATTCATGCTGACGCCGCGGACGGATACGGCCGCAGTGAAGCAGATCGCGGCCGCGATCGCGCGGCAGCGCGAGCAGGGCCGCAAGGTCTTCGTCTTCAACATCCATCCGATGCTGTTCAAGAAGCCGGAGCCGGCCAAGTTGCGGCAAATGATAGACCGCGCGGCGGGCGCCATGGAGCTTCTGTCTCGCGAGCACAATGCAAGCTGGTTGTTGCTGGCGCACGACTACCGCCCGGAGATCGCCGACGACAATTGCCTCCGGCCGCTGGCCGCCCGTCTCAAGCCCGCGCTGGGCGACCGCGTGCACCACGTCGATCAGGTGCTGTCGGCTGGCGAGATCAAGGCCGTCGTCGGTCTGGTCGATGGCGTGATCACGGGCCGCATGCATCTGGCGATTGCGGCGCTCGGGCAGGGAACGCCCGTCGCAGCGATTACCTATCAGGACAAATTCCAGGGCCTGTTCGCGCATTTCGGCGTCAGCGAACAGCTGTTGCTCTCGCCCGCCCAGTTTCTCGTCGGCGACAGCTTCGAGACGTTTCTGCTGCATTTCCTCGGCGCGCACGAAGCCGTCGGCCAGCAGGTCCGTCAGGCTCTGCCTGGCGTCATGGAATTGTCCCGCGCCAATGTCGCGCCGCTGCTGGGCGAGAGCGCGATGCGGATTGTGCCGGCGGCCGACGGTAAGGTCGCCTGAACGCCGCTCACGTCATCGGCAGGGCAGTCAGTTGACTGCCCGCTCGGTGTTGTCGAAACGCATGGGTGTCTCGGCGGTGGCCGTCTGGACCTTGCGCGAGGAGGGAGCGCCGGTGTCGGCCCAGCGATTGATGAGGCGCCGCGCGGGATTCTCGAAATAAGCGTAGGTGCGGTCCGCGATGACGGTCAGGACCACGCAGCACGCCAGGGCGAACAGGCCGAACTGATCGGGCCGCAGTCCGAGCCAGGTCCATAGCGGCTTGAACACGGCAATGAGAACGGCGTCGTGCAGCATGTAGATCGCATATGAGGTGTTGCCGAGCCGGCCGAGCAGGCGGGCGCCCGGAAACTGCTTGAAGGCGCTTTCGCCGACCGCCGTGAGCAGGATGGCGCAGGAGAACAGCAGGATGGCGAGGTCGGGCTTGGCGAAGACGTTGAGGACGAGCACCGAGACGCCGAACATACCGATGCCGGCGAAGATCATCCGCTTGTTTCGGTAGGGATGCGACATCCGGAACAGAATGGCGAGCAGGATGCCGTTCAGGAAGCTCGGCAGTGCGCGGAGCATTCCGTAGTCGAAATTGGCGCCATACATCTGCGACCGCTCCTGCCAGATCGGCAGATGGCCGTGGGCGAGAACCAGATAGAGCGCCGCCACGATCGCAGCGAGCACGATCGGCTGGACCTTGCGCGCGAACAGCATCAAGAGCGGAAACACCAGATAGCAGAAGAACTCCGCGCTGATCGACCAGGACGGCGAGTTGAAGCTGAGGTGATCGGTGACGCCCCAGGCCTGTAGCAGCAGGATATTGTACAGGAAGTCCAGCGGGGTCGAGCGAGCCGTGCGTTCCAGCCCGACGCCGATGAGCACCACGAAGACGAGCAGGCTCAAGAGGTGCAGCGGATAGATCCGCGCAATACGCCGGATCATGAAGCGGGAATAGGCGGCCACGCCGCGCGCGTCGGACGGGTAGGAGTAGGAGATCACGAAGCCGGACAGGATGAAGAACATGTCCACGAACAGGCCATAAGACCCGTTCCACGCCGGCGAGATGCCCGTGTCGATCAGCTTCAGGTGGAAGATGAAGACCCCGAGCGCGGCGACGAAGCGGTAGAAGTCGAGAACGACGAAACGTCTTGCTTCACTGGCTTCCATCGGGCCTCGGAGTCCTTGCGCGGTTCGTCTCCGTCTCTAACGGCGAATTGTGACGCAAGTTCGCTGCGCGTTGGCCGATGCGGCGCAATCGGGGCAGCTCGCCCGAATTCATGGGAGCCATCCCATTGCGAATGGCAGCCGGCGTCCTGCTCATCGATCAGGCAGGCGCCCAACAAACGACGGGGCCGGGACCGACATGGTCCCGGCCCTCTTGGCTCGAATTCGCCGTGCTCAGACGAACAGGAAGTCGTGGCTCGTCAGGCTGGAGACGTAGACGTTCTTCAGCAGGATCGAGTCGGTGGCGGAGAACGTAATGAGCGCGTTGGTGCCGGACTGCGTGATTTGCAGGTGGCTGTAGTCCGCCGCCAGCAGCTTCGAGATCTGGACCACGTCGTGAGTCGTACCATCGCCGGCCTGGAAGTTGAGGATCTGGTCCTGGCCGTGGTCGTAGGCAATGGTGGTCGCGTTCGGTGCAGCCGAGAACACGTCGTTGCCGGCCCCGCCCTGGATCGTCACGCCGCTGGCGACGGCCGTGACATTGTGGGTACCGTCGGTCTTGGTCTGATCGAAGTACTGCAGCGCGCTGGCGCTGTTGTAGTTCTCGTGCTGCGTGGTGCCGGCCTGTCCGTTGAAGTTGAACAGGAAGACGTCCTTCGAGCCGTCGGTGTTGTTGGCGATCTCCTGGGTCTTCACGCCCGCGCTGTTATAGATATCGGTCAGCTTGCTGCCGTCGTCGTGGATGACCTGGGTATAGTCCAGGGTGCCGTCGGCGTGGGTCCGGGTGAGCTCGACCAGCTTGCCGGAGGCATCGAGGTGCTGATGCTGGGTGGTGTAGGACTGCCCGGTGACGTTGTAATTCCAGTTGTCCGACGTGCCATCGGCATTCTTGATATAGGCGGCGGTCTTCACGCCGCCGGTATAGACCGTCGTGGAGCTGTAACCGTCGAGCTTCGTGGTCACCTCGCTGGTGATGACGCCGTGGGCGTCGTACCAGTCGGAGGTCTTGGTGCCGTTGGCGCTCTGCTCCAGTGTGAAGGCCAGGCTGTTGTCGGCGTGGGTGCGAACGATGTTGGTGAGGAAGCCGGTCGAATCGTAGGTGTCGTGCTCGTTCGCGTAGGTCTGGCCGACGACGTTGAACTGGAAGACGTCCTTCGACCCGTCGGCGTGGTAGTCGGTCTCCGTCTTCTTGACGCCCGACGCATCATAGTTGGTGACCACGCTGCTGCCGTCGCTGTTGATGATCTGGGTGTAGTCGAGCGAGTTGTCCGCATGCCAGCGGGTCACCTCGGTCGTCTGGCCTGTGGGGTCGAGGTGCTGGTACTGGGTGGTGTAGCTCTGACCGGTGATGTTGTAGCTGTAATTGTCGTGGCTCTGGTCGGCATTGGTGATGTAGGCCGCCGTCTTGACGCCGTTGGTGTACACCGTCGTCGAGCTGTAACCGCTCGGCTTCTGGAACACCTCGCTGGTGAGGACGCCGTTGGCGTCGTACCAGTCGGTCGTCTTGGTCCCATCGGCGGTCTGCACCAGCTTGAAGGCCATGCTGCCGTCGGCGTGCTTGCGGATCAGCGTGGTGAGGAAGCCGGTCGCATCGTAGATGTCGTGCTCGGTCGTGTAGCTCTGGCCGGTGATGTTGAAGAGGAAAACGTCCTTGCTGCCATCGGCGTGGAAGTCGGTTTCCTTGGTTCGCGTCCCCGCAGCGTCGTAATTGGTGACGACGCTGCTGCCGTCGGCGTTGATGATCTGGGTGTAATCGAGCGTGCCGTCGGCATGCTTGCGGGTCACGGCCGTGACCTTGCCCGAGGGGTCGACGTGCTGGATCAGCGTGGTGTAGCTCTGGCCGGTGATGCCAAAGGCGTAATTGTCCTGGCTGCCGTCGGCATTCTTCACATAGGTATTGGTCTTGACGCCGTTGCTGTAGGTCGTGGTCGACGTAGTGCCGTCCGCCTTCTGCACCACCTCGCTGGTGAGGCTGCCGGCGGCATTGTACCAATCGGTCGTCTTGGTGCCGTCCGTGGTCTGAGTGAGCTTGAAGGCGAGACTGCCGTCGCTGTGCAGGCGCGTCAGGCCGGTGAGGAAGCCGGTGGCGTTGTAGACGTCGTGCTCGGTCGTGTAGTTCTGGCCCGTGATGTTGTAGGTCCAGACATCCTTGCTGTGGTCGGCGTGATAGGCCGTCTCGACCAGCTTCACGCCGGTGGCGCTATAGGTGGTGATCACGCTGCTGCCGTCGCTGTTGTAGACCTGCGTCGAGTCCAGCGAGCCGTCGGCATGGCTGCGGGTCACCAAGGTGACCTTCCCCGAGGCGTCGAGATGTTGAACCTGGGTGGTGAAGCTCTTGCCCGTGATGCCGTAGGTGTAATTGTCCTGCGAGCCGTCGGCATTCTTGACATAGGCGGCCGTCTTCACGCCGCTCGTGTAGAGCGTGGTGGAGTAATAGCCGTCGGACTTCTGGACGACTTCGCTCAGAAGGGTGCCGGCGGTGTTGTAGGTGTCGGTGGTCCTGGTTGCGTCGGTGCCGACGTGAACGAATTTCGTCTTCACGCCGCCCGTGTAGCTGATCAGGTCCTTGGAGCCGTCGGTGTAGGCCACGGTGGTCGAGGTCGGCTGCCCGCTCGAATTCAGGCCGGTATCCGACTTCGATACGAGCGCTCCGCTGGAATTATAGGTCTTCGTGCTGCTCCAGGTCGCGGCCGAGTTCGTCACCGAGAACGAGTAGCCGCCCTGGATCTTGGAGAGGGCGCTGCCGTAATGGGCAATGATGTAGTCCATGGTCGCCTTGGAGGCGACGGGCAGGACGTGCGAGCCGGTCAGCGTGATGGTCTGCAGTGCCGTCGACTCGCTGAGGTCGGACAGCTGCGGCACGATCTCGGCGGCCGAGCCGCTGACGGTGGTCCTCGTGTCCGGCGGGGTCGACGTGGCCGGGGGCGCGTCGATCTCGATGATCAGCGGGTGGTCGCTGACCGGAATCGTGATCGAGCTGACGTCGGTGTAGCTGGCGATCGCCGTGGTTCCCGTCAGGGTGTCGTACACCTTCACCGAATGATGCACGCCGCCGAGATTCACGGTGACCGTCTGGGCCGTGTTGGACACCTCGCTATCGGTGGAATCGTTCCAGAGCTTCGGCTCCGCCCACACGACGAGCTCGTAGGCGCCGTTGCTCTTGCCGAGCACCATGCTGTTGCCGGTCGCCGGCATGTTGCTCAGGGTGTAGTTCAAAGGATCAGTCGGCTGCAGGCTGCCCTTGCCGTCGTCGGCCAGAATGGTCGTCAAATTGTGGATGGCGGTGGCGGCGAGCTTCGGCGTGCCGTCGGAATTGAACAATCCGAAATTGGCCTCGGGATTGGTATTGCCGGCGGACGAGTCGCGATCGAACAGCTCGTAGAGATAGGTGGCGCTCACGCCGGCCTTGTAGGCATCGACCAGGGTGTTCAGGATCGATTTGGCCTGCACCGTCTCGTCGACGCCGAGATATTGGGTGTTGGCCTGGGTGGTGTAGCCGGTCTCGGTGATGACGACGGGCTTGCCCGGCGCCGCGGTCATGACGGCGCTCAGCGTTGCCGAAATCGAGCTGCCGGTCGTCAGGCTGGTGCTGACATAGGCATGGGCGTTGGCGTAGTCGACCGACCCCGACATGTTGCCGAGCTGGCTGTAGCCTTGCGGATCGTTGTAGGCCAGTGACAGATTGTAGACGGGGATGCTGCCGAGCGTGGCGTTGGCATTGACGGCCTGGTAGAGCGCGCTCTGGAACTGGGCCGCGGCGCTGAGGCTCGAGCTGCCATTGTAGCTGAAGGGCTGGTGATTGGCCTCGTTGAGCCCTTCGATGGCGCTGATGCTGCCCGGATGGCTCACCGCGAACTTCTCGAGCGAGGCGATGTAGTTCTGCAGTCCGGTTGTGCCCGTCTGGGGCAGGGCGGACGACACCAGGAAGTCGAACTTGTAGCCGGCGGCGGCCAGGCCATCGACGACGGGTTGCGCAGCCGGGCTGGTCCCCATCGCGTCACGGAGATGGGTGACGCCGAGATATTCGAGGTCGTCGACCATCAGCGCGAGATTGTTGTAGCCGGTCCACCCGAAGCCGGCGTGGGTGTTGACGCCAATGGAGTTGATGAAGCCGCTGGCGGACAGGATGGTTTGATCGGACATTGCACACTCGATTTCAGCGCGAACGAAATTGCTCGCAGGATTTGCGTTCAAGCTTCTCTGTCGAGTGTGAATTTCAGATAAAAACGAAGCTGCAAATCGCGAGCGAAACGCGGTTCCTTGTGCAGGAACAGACTTGCTCGGCAGCAGCAGAATATCGATGCGATGCCGGTTCAGCGTGGCGCGAGGAAGGCGCTTTCAAGATTTTCGCGATTTGCACTGCTGAATGTATGCGCAGGCGGCGCGAAAGACTTCATACGGCGGGTATTGCGACGCCGCGATGTGGCGCTCGTGTCCGCCGTTCGGAGTATCTTCGCCCCGTGCTTTGGCGCAGCTCGCGCTCTGTCCTGCACGGGAAGTTCGCAGATGCCGCTTCGATGAGCGGTTAAACCCCATGATTTACCCGTAGGGGTTGTGAATGCTCAGGGATGCGGCAGGAGCGCGTTGCTGAGGGCCCGTTCCGTACCGGAACCCGATCTGCATCGCAGGAGGTGCGAGAATCAGCCGCGGCGAGCCGGCATCAGAAAGTCCCCGCGCCATCCAATGACTGCCGTCGCAATCGCGGCGATCACGATCTTGCCGGCGAGCCATGTCGCGGGCTCCGTCGGCATCGAGCCGAGAGATCCGATCAGGATCGCGGCCACCAGGGCCTGTATGACGAGCGGCCAGCGCGGGAATGCCTCAAAGCGCAGGGTCGGACCGAGTGCGACCAGCATGGTCGCGAGCGTGGCGACCGCAGCGCAGCCGACTGCGCCGCGCGGGGACAGGCCGGCCGAGGTCGCAACCAGCGCGAAGGCGACGACAAGAGCGAGCTGGCCGGCCGCGACGAGGACGAGCCTGGTCGCCAGCTTCTCGAGATGGGGGACGACCGCGATCGTCGCCTGCAGATGGGTGTGCAGGAAATAGAAGGCGGCGACCATTGGCGCCGTCTGCAGAAAGCCGGCCAGGCTCGCCTGCGGCACCAGGATACGGGCTGCATCTGGAATGAATCCAATCAGTCCGCCGAGCAGCACCAGGGTGGTGCAGATCATGAATTCGAACATCCGCCGCGCCGACTGCACCGATTTTGCGCCGCTTGCGTGCTCGAAATCGTGGACCACCTCGGGATAGCTCACGGTGTGGATCGCGGCATTGAGAACCCAGAAGGGACGTTGCAGCAGGTCGAGCGCGATCGAAAATCCGGCCCCGGCCCCCGTCGCGCCCAGCCGGCCGATGACGATGACACGGAGCAGCACCGGCACCGACAGATGGATGACGGACGCGCCCGCCGCCAGCATGCCGTAGCGGGAGAATTCCTTCCAGTCGGCCAGCATCCTCTGCAACGACACGCGCTCCATCGGCGTGCGATAGGCGGCAAGGCCGGCGAGGAGGCCCAGGGCGTGCCCCGACGCGATGCCGAGCAGCGCCGCTTCGGCGGTTCCCGAGATCACGCCTCCCGCGACGGCACCGGCCAGGAGGGCGGTGGCCCGCAGCGCCAGAAGGACGGAGGCGATGCCGAGCCGGTCGGACAGGCGGATCGACAGGAAATAGAGATCCGTCAGTCCCTGGAGGACGGAGATGCTCAGGCCCAGCGCGATGATCCCTCTCGGCAGCACGCTGGTCAGCGACGCGCAGCTCCCGACCACGACGAGCGCGGCCGCGCTCGTCAGGCCGGCCGCAAGCAGCGACCACCTCAGCCGGGCCGCCTCGTCCTCCTGGGCTGCCGCCAGAAAACGCAGTCCGGCCAGCTGCAGCCATTCGAACATCAGCACGCAGAGCAATTGGCTCGAGGCCAGCGCGAGGGAAAAGTTGGTGTAGTCGGCGGCGGGCAGCAGATGGCTGATCGCGAAGATCAGGATGATCGCCGCGGCGCTCTGATAGACGTAGCCCGCCATCGCGAAGAGGCGTGTCATCGCGGAATGAGGCGCTCCTTACCGACGATCGCCGCTCCCTGGGGCGCGTCGGCCGTTGCTGCGCGCACCTGCGACATCCGCTGCTCGCGCAATTGTTCATACAGATTCTTGTATGAAGACAGCACGTCGGAGAAGATCCACTTGTTGGTATCGGCGATCAGGCGCCGGCTGATCTCGTCGATCTTGTGCGGGTCGGCTGCGACCGCGAGCATGCTCTTGGCCAGGGATTGCGGATCGGCTTCGGTCAGCCAGCCGGTCACCCCGTGCTGGATGACCTCGGGCATGCCGCCGAAGCGCGTTCCGAGCAGCGGCCTGCCGGCCGCCTTGGCATCTGCGACGACCAGGGGACCGGGGTCGTGCCAGATGGAGGGCGCGACCACCACGTCGACCTGCTTGTAGAAATCGTCCGGCGCCACGAAGCCCATGAACTCGATTCGCGCATCCGGCGCGAGCGTCCTGAGGCGTCGCTGCTCCTCGTCGCTGACCCGGCCGGCGATCATCATGCGGATGCGATCCGGGGGCAGCAGCGCCAGAGCCCGCATCAAATTGTCGATGCCTTTTTCCTCGGTGAGGCGGCCGATGAATCCGAACGTCACCTCGGTGGTGCAAATCGGACGGGGATAGGGCGACTGCGGCGGCTCGGTCGAGGCATTGCGGATCACGGTGCGGATCGGCGTCTCCGCGAACATGCCCATATCGGTATGAATGGACAGGACGCGCTCGCTCACGCCGACCACGGCGCTGAGCCAGTGCGTGGCACGCTTGCGATGAAAGCTCAGAATTCCGCAGCTCGTGCAGGTGTGCTCGCAGGATCGTCCGTGGTCGAAGCGGGAGCAGCGCGGACAGGTCAGGTAATAGTCGTGAAGCGTATGAAGCACGGGAACGCCGAGCTGGGCGGCGACGCGCCAGATCGCGGTGGTGAGGCCCGACAGATTGTTGGAGTGCAGCACGTCCGGCTTGAAGGCCCGGATACGTTCCGCGATCAGGGGTGCCTGCATCTGCCAGTCGTCGATCGCGTGCCAGATGCTGCGCAATGCGACGTTCTTCTGCTCCGTGAAGGGCAGATACACGTTCCGCACCGGAGCGGAGTAGACGTTGACGCCGTCGCAGGTTTCCGGGGCCTGCTCGGGGGTGGATGCGGCCCGGATCACTTCCACTTCGTCACCGCGTTGCACCAGGCCTTCGGCGAAACGACGGGCGAAGATCTCCGCGCCGCCGACGATCTTGGGTGCCTGAGGCGTCGGATAAAGCGTGGACGTCAAAAGAACTTTCATCGCGTCAACCTCATGTCTGCAAAATCGGCTCTACCGCGCCGGCCTGATCTCCAGGGTGGGAACGGCACTGTCATTGGCTGCAATCAGAACAGGTGTGCTCGAGACGGGAATCCAGACCCCGGACGCAGGCTTCGCCGCCTGGTCGCATGGCATCGCAAAGCTTGCGCCTTGCTGATCTCCCTTGAGCCGAATTTCGTAGCGCCGGTCCGGAGCCTCGGACCAGACGGCAATTCTGCCGCCGGAGGCCGTCGATGCATTGATCGACACGACGCCGCTGGCGAGCTCGCGTCGCTCGGCACTCAGGCTGGAGCGAATGAAGGCCCAGGCGCCTTGAGCCGCGCAGGCGACCGGCTTTGGCGAATTGTCGAAACGATAGAGCCCGAAATTGTCCTCCAGCTCGGACGGATTCTTTCCACTGTCCTTGAGCTCATAGAGCCACATGCCCTTGAGCCAGCGGGCCGCGGTCGACGCCCACAGGATGAGCTGCGCCGTATTGTCGGCCTGGGCCTGCTCACTGACGCCGCATTTGTTGCTGGCTGTGGTCCAGCCCGTCTCGGTGACATAGATCGGGAAATCGGGGTTTCCGCTCGCCTGGCCGACCAGGCGGTGAAACGCCGTGAGCCGGTCGATGATCTCGGCCGAGGTGCGTTTGCTCGGGCCCATGCAGAAATTGTAGAGATGGATCGAAGCACCGTCGGCATATTGAAGGATGCCGGTTCGCAGCATCTTCTCCGTCCATGTCCAGCCCGGATCGTCGCCGAGCGCGCCGACCAGGAAAGGCGCATTAGGTGCAACCCGCTTGACCGCCGGCCGCGCGACTTGCGCGAGCGCCAGATAGTTCTCCGGCGAGAACGCGGCGTCTTTCTTCGCCGCCAGATTCCATTCGTTCCAGAGTTCGAAGAGTGGATGCTGCGGCAGGACCGATTGCGCCGCCGCCGCCGCATAATCGGCGAACCGCTGCCGCGCCTCATCGGTCGTCGGCGGCGTGGAATTCGGGACCAGATGATGGCCGAACGCAAGGATCAGAAGGGGGCGGGCGACGCCGGACCTGACTTGCGATTCCAGCCGGCTGAGCCTGGGCGTGAACCCCATCCGGCGTCCCCCCACCTCGAAATCGGACCAGGGAAAATCGTCGCGGAAGGCGTTGAGGCCAAGCTGCTTGATCTGGGTGACGTTCTCCGCAGGCACGTATCCGCGCGGGCTCACCGGGCCACCCAGGCCCTGATGCGTGCCGACCCCCAGCAGGAATCGGGCATCGAGCGGCTGCGCCTGCTGTGCGCAGACGGAGACCGGCAGAAAAACGGATGCGATGAGGCTCGCGAGGCGGAGACTGTCGCGAACCAAGGTGCGTGCGAATAGTCGAGCCATCAGAAATTCTTGGAGAGATCCGATTGCAGTCCCGCCTTCGCCGCGACCGGCGTCCCTTCGTTCTGGAGCAGCTCGAGATAGACCTGCTGCAACTGCCCATGCGTCTTCTGAACGTCATAGAGCTGCTTGAACCGGTCGTAGCCGCGCTGTCCCAGTACCTTGAGATCGAAATCCAGCGCCCGCCGAAAACCGTCGACGAGCGGCTGAACCGCGACGGGCTCGCAAAGCACGCCGGTGACGCCGTCGACGACGATCTCGGGCAATGCTCCGCTGCGGAACGCCAGGATGGGTTTTGCTGCGCGCATCGCTTCCAGGGCAACGAGGCCGAAGGCCTCCCATCGTGACGGGATCACGACGAGATCGGCAGCCTCGAGCTGGGTCTCGATGGTCGGGCGGTCGAGCCAGCCCAGCAGGTACACGTTAGGCGGGACGCTCGGGCCTTCATATTTGTTGACGACGGAGGCGCCGATCATGCGGACATCAAGTACGTCTTCGAGTTCGCGCGCCGCTTCGATCAGGAGATCGAAGCCCTTCTGACGGTCCAGGCGCCCGATGAAGAGAACCTTGACCTTCTTGGAGGTCCAGTCTGCCGCGACGGGCTGCGGCGAGCGCGTCTTCGAGATGCCGTTATGGACGAGCGTGAGGCGGTCGGCGGGAATTCCCGCCCGGACGGCTTCATTGAACTCGTCGCCGGAGATGCAGATGATTCGGTCCGACGTTCGTGCGAGCAGGTTCTCCGCCGCCTTTGTCACCACGTGACTGAGCCGGCCGGTCTGGCGCGAAAACGCCCAGCCGTGCGGACAATAGACGACACGCGGTCCGTCCGAGCGGGCCGCAAGCGCAGGACGGAGCACGAGGCCCGCGAACGAGGAATGCAGGTGCACGACATCAGGACGGAAGGCATCCAGGGCCTGCATGCTCGCGCGCAGCATCTGGAAGAGTCCGGCGACACCGCGGCTGGGCCGTTCGAACGTCGTAATATGATTGTCATCGACCCCAGGAAGATCGCGACGATGATCCGACGGCACGACATAATGCACATTGTCCGCGCCGAAGCTTGCCTGTTGCTGGGGATGCAACTCGTTCAGGTAGCTCGCAATCCCGCCCCGAATCGTCTCGGCGATGTGCAGCACTTTCATCGTTTGCCTCGCATAAGGCTGCGTCGGAGAGCCGGACATCGTGTATCCCTGTTCTGTGTTCGCTAGTGCGAAACACAGTTCCTCGAATACGTAGCGATAATGGGGCAGCGATGTGGTGATGTTGCGCCATGATCATTCGCATGCGTGCGATCGCTGTAAAAGCGAAAGAAATGTCATGGAACCACGCATCAGGCAGCAAGTTGCAAAAGGTTTGTGCAGGAACCATTGCGCGCAACGGGCGAGTCGTGTCGAATTTCAAGCAGCGCTGGCGACGTTTGCCGGGCTTGCGAGATGATCTAGCAGGGCCTTCGCCGATTTCTTCCACGAATAGAATGCAACGCGATCGTGCTGCCTCATGCGTTCCTGATCGGAGATGGCACCCGTTGCCAGTCTTTCGAGCATGAGCTGCTTCAGCGCTTCGGCATCGCTGGCGCTAAAATACGCAGCGGCGTCGCCGCATGTCTCCACGACGGCATCGGCCGTCGAGGCAATGACCGGGCAACCGAAGATCATGGCTTCGAGTGGCGGCACGCCAAAACCCTCATAGAGCGAAGGGAATACGAACGCCGACGCGTGCGCATAGAGCGCCGCGATCTCGCTGTCCGTCAGACGCCCGGCCAGCAGCAGGCCGGAGGCTCCATCGCCTGAATTGTCCTGAAAGACCTTGCTGTTATCGCCTCCGACGATGACCAGCGGAACGTCGGCCCGATCGAGCAGCTGGACCGCTCGGATCGCGACGGAAAGATTCTTGTTCTTGGTCCGCGAGCCCACATAGAGAAAGAACTTTCGGGGCTGGAGGCCGAGTCGGGCAATGATGTCCGGATCAGGCTTCGTCTTGGCGAAATGCTCTGCGCTGTTGGGAAAAACCGGGATCGCGGTTGCCGACAGATTCAGCACTTCGGCAAGCTCCTTGCGCGAAAAAGCGGATACGGTTGCGATGCTTGCATGTCGGGCCAGCAGCCGGCCCATCGTGCGGTGAACGGCCAGATAGCGCCAATTGAAGAAGTCGGGCCTGCGAAAGACCTGCGCGTCGTGGATCACGACAATGTGGTCGCGATGGAACACCGGGCCGGCATTGGCCAGGCTGATCAAGCGGCCTCCTGCGGCGGCCCGCGCCAGATCGATTTGATCCCAGGCGTGCCCGCGCAAGCGGCCGACGTTGCGGACCTTGATTCGCTCGAGGTGAAGGTCCTCGCTTGCATCCACGGGCGTCAGCAACTGCCAGTCTGCATTTCGCAGCGATGCCGGCGTTTGCTCCGATGCCAGCTGCGCGTCGATCGCCTTGACGATTTCAGCCGCATAGCGTTGAACGCCGGTGAGCTTTTGCGACAGAAAGCGGCCGTTGATGAAGAATTTCAATTGGCTACCACAATGGTTGATCGGAATTCGCCCGGGCTGCGAGACGCAGGCGGCGGACGAACCCGTAAAGGAGCAACCGTTAGGTACAGAAATATGACGCAGCTCTGCTGCGGTGCCGACGCTCCGCGCATGGCTGGTGCCCGCCTTGCTGCGGTTGGAGGCGCAGTGTAGATGTCGGCCATGAGTGACGATACCCACACTCTCCGCAGCGGCGGACTTGCCTCGACCATCAAGGCGCATGGCGCCGAGCTGTGCTCGTTGAAGGACGGCACCACCGAGTTCGTCTGGCAGGCGGGGCCGGAATGGCTGCGCCATGCGCCATTGCTGTTTCCGATCGTCGGGCGCCTCGCCAGGGACGAATTGCGGCACCGGGGCAAGACCTACCGGCTGACCCAGCATGGCTTTGCGCGCGACAACCGTTTTGCGTGGACGGAACGCGGCGAGAGCCGCTGCGTGCTGGTGCTCGAAGACAGCGAGACGACGCGTGCGCTCTATCCGTTCGCATTCCGGCTGACCGCAAGCTACACGCTCGACAGCGCCGGCCTCGATCTGACCCTCACGATCGCCAACAAAGGCAAGGAGACATTGCCGGCTTCGATCGGCGGTCATCCCGCGTTCAACTGGCCGCTCCAGCCGGGGCTTGCCAAGGAGAGCTATTCGCTGACTTTCGCGAGCGCGGAATCGTCTCCCGTCCGCCGTCTCGATGGCGGATTGCTGCGCCCGGCAACGGAGCCGAGCCCGGTCAAAGGTGCGGTGCTCCCCTTGTCCGAATCCCTTTTTACTGACGATGCCGTCATCTTCGACCGGATCGAGAGCAACGCGGTCCGCTATGCCGCGCCCACCGGTCCCTGGCTCACAATGTCCTGGCGCGGCTTTCGCGAGCTCGGCGTCTGGTCGAAACCATCCGGCGCACCCTTCCTCTGCATCGAGCCCTGGCGCGGTTACGCCAGTCCAGCCGGGTTCGACGGCGAGTTCAGCGACAAGCCTGGCCTGATGCACATCGCAGCAGGCGCGGAAGAGCAATTGTCGTTCCGGATCGAGGTCGGATCGTCCTGATGCCGGAAGGCCTCCGCGCCCGCTCCGTTGCGGGCCGGGCGATGGCCCTCAGACTTCGATCCGCGTGAGATCCTCGCCGAGCACGACAGGACCCGAATAGTCCTGCCTGACATCTTCGAGCAGTGCGTTCAGCATGGCATCGTTGGTACGCGGCCGATGATGGGTCAGCGCGAGCTTCTTGACACCGGCCTTGGCCGCCACCTTGCCGACGGTGTCGCCGCAGGCGATCGTGAATTTCGCAAGGCGGCGAAGGTGCTCGTTGGTGATCTCCGGCGTTGCGAGGAAACAGCACTGGACGAGCAGGTCGGCTCCCTGTGCCAGCCGCTCGAGTCCGGGGCAGGGGACGGTGTCGCCGGAAATCGCAATGACCTTGCCCTCGGCTTCGAAGCGGTAGCCGAGGCACATCCACCGCGCGAGGAAGGCCGGCTGCATGTCGAGACCATCGCCATGCTCGACCAGCTCGGCACTGATCTTCCAGCGTCCGGTGTCGAGAACGGGACCCGGTATGATGTCGGTTGCGACGACAGGTTTCCAGCCGCCGAGGCTCGGCTCGCCCTGATCCCGCCAGGCGATGTCCTTGTCGTAGACCTGCGTGATCAGCGTGTTGACGAGCCGTTCGGTATCCGGGGGGCCATGGACGCGCAACGCGTCCTTGCGTCCGTGCATCCATGAATTCAGCATCACGTCGTAGAGGTCGCCGATGTGGTCGAAGTGATGGTGCGTGAGAAAGACCGTGTTGATCGCGCCGAGTGGAACGCCGGCCTTGCTGAGCTGCACCACGACGCCGCGACCTGCGTCGAACAGGATGTTCTCGTCGCCGAGCCTGATCAGCGTGGTCGTCGCCATGCGCCGCGGGTCCGGGCGCGGGCCGCCGGTGCCGAGCAGTATGACCTCCATGGTGCCCACTCCCGTGTGAAGAGTCCTCACAGTAGAGTCGAAGGCGGCAATGAAGCAAGCCGCACCTGATCGGCGGGGGCGGGTGGTGGTCGTTCAGCGCATGCTGGTCGCAGTGGCGGCGACGGTTGGCCGGAGGCTTGACCGGTCCGATCCCGCTGATGTCAGGCGATGCGCCAAGTCCTGCGCGCGCCGCTCGATCAGATGCCATGTGGCGCGCGCGATCAGATAGCTCAGCGCGGCGGTGACGACATAGGCGATGAGCAGCGAGACCAGCCCGTCCGCGAGCGGCCAGAGCTGACGCAGGCCGTAGACCACCGCGAAATGCGACAGGTACATCGAATAGGAGTTGCGGCCGAGCGCCTCGAGCGGCTGGAAGCGGATGGCAAGCTTGATGCAACCGGCAACCAGCGCGCCGAGCACGAGGTTGATCATGAGATAGTTGAACTCATGCGAGCCCGTGACGCGGTCGGCGATGAAGGACAGCGCGATGAAGACGGCGTAGATCGCGGCGTCCGACTTGGCAAAGCCGTTGCGCAGCGAGAAGAACAGCGCGCATCCGACCAGAAAGACCGGAAGCTGGTTCAGGAAGCTGAGGTGGAGCGTGGTCCAGACGAACGCCCCGTGGCCGGGGCCGTAATAGGCCGAGAACAGCGCGAAGGCCCACGGCTTGAACAGGAAGACATTGACGAGATGCAGCACGATCGCGAGCGCGAGATAAAGATGACGGCGCGACCCGAATGCGGTGATCAGAAGCGGGAAGACGAGATAGAAGGTCATCTCCGCTGCGATCGACCAGTCGCCGGGCACCACGCTGTTGACGCTGTCCGGCCAGAAGCCGTGCAGGAAGGTCGCGGTCAGGATCACCTGAAGCGGCCCGATGCCATTGGGCGCATTGTCGCTTGGTCCGGTGCCGTTGATGATGAGATAGATCGGGATCGCGAGCCAGAACAGCGGCGCGATACGCAGGAAGCGGCGGATGTAGAACTTGCGCGTCGGACTGGTTTCGGTGCGCTGCGTCCACATCAGGCACATCGTCATGGCGCTGACGAAATAGAACACGTTGACGCCGGTCCAGCCGCACATGAAGGCGAAATCGATGGCGCGGATATTCGACGGAAATGCCTGCGAGACATGGATGGCCAACACGCCGGCGATGGCGAGGCCGCGCAGGACATCGAGCGTGTGTGAACGAGCGAACGGCACTGTGCCTCGCTCGGTTCGACCGGCAGCCAACCGGGCCTGCCCCTGCATCACGCCTGCTCCGTGGTTTCCTTGTTGTGCGCAGGCGCGACCATAGTGGCGGCGCCGGGCTTTCCGAAGCCGAACGCCTTTTTTACCTTAACCGGGGGTTGAGCCCGGTTTCGAATGTGCGGGATCGGTGGCCGAGGCTGGGTGCGATGCCGGCGACAGGGCCCACCCTGCGCATTGATGCGCGCGATGAGAATTGTGGGCCACTTCATACTTAATGTGTCGAGACCATGAGCAATATTGTTTGCGCGTTGCAACGCGCCTATTATTGCGGCGGCTAATTTCGGGGGCTCGAACAAGTCGTGAATGTCCGTTCACATGACAGCGCATTGCGCGGCGGCTTGAATTTGCAAGGCGGGCCGCAGGCAAACAGGACACCCAAGACCGTGGTTGATTCCGCACTTCGGGAATTGCGTCCCGCCGGCCGCGAGCGGCTGATCGTCGTTGAGGACGATCCGGTGACGCGGACGATGCTGGTCGGCTATTTCAGCGACAACAATTTCGACGTGGTCGGCGCCGGCTCCTGCGCGGAATGCCGCCAGGCGCTGCGCGCGCGCACCGATCTCGTCTTCCTCGACCTGCAGCTGCCCGACGGCGACGGCTTCGAGCTCGCCAAGGAGATCCAGGCGACCAGCAACGCGGGCATCATCTTCGTGACGCGCCGTGACACCGACGTCGATCGCATCCTCGGCCTCGAGATCGCCGGGGACCACTACGTCACCAAGCCGATCAATCTGCGCGATCTGCTGGCGCGTGCTCGCAGCGTGCTGCGGCGGCGCTCGCTCGATCGCAAGGCGGCGCGCAACCACAATTCGATCGCCTTTGGCGACTGGATCATCGACCTGACCCGGCGCGAGCTGCTCGGCAGCGATGGCAAGCCGGTGGCGCTGACGCGCGCTGAGTTCGACCTGCTCGCGGCGCTGGTCGGCGCCGACGGACGGCCGCTCAGCCGTGACTATCTGATCGAAGTCGTCAGCAACCGCCAGGCCGAGGTCGACATCCGCACGGTCGACGCGCTGGTGGCGCGGCTGCGCCGCAAGCTCGTCGGCAGCGGCACGCCGGTGATCGCGACCGTCACCGGGGTCGGCTACAAGCTCGCGCTCAGCGAGCGGCTGTAACGCAACCTCGTCAGCGCGAAGCGACTCGCTTCCATCTCGCCTCGATGCGCGCCTTGATCCGGCTGACCCTGGCCTCGTGGGCGGCCCAATAGGCGCGGCTGGCCGCCGCGGTGCCCTGACGATAGCGGGCATAGACGGCTTTGGGCTGCGCCGCGACCTTCGATGCGTTCACCCGTTTTGCCGGGACCGCTGCGGGCGCGGCGGGAGTGGGGCGGGGCGCCGGCGCCGGCTCCGGCTCCGGTGCGGTCGCGACCGCGACCTCCAGCGCCTTCGAGTTCAAGGCGGCGAGACGGTTGCGGGCCCGGTTGCAATAGACCTGCGACCGCGGCGTCATGGCTTCCTCGCCATGGCCTGCCCGGTACTTCATGAGGGCGCGGCAGATGTCTCCGCCGGCCAGACGCCAGGCCTGGCTGAGATAAAGCACCCCATAATGGATGTTGATGTCGGGTTCGGCGAGTTCCGCATCGCTGCCCCGGAAGCCCAGCATCGCCGCCGTCTCGGGCCGCACCTGCATCAGGCCGATCTCGCCGACGCTGCCGATGACGGCCGAATTGTAGCCGCTTTCGACGAAGACGACCGCTTCGGCGATGTCGGCCGGTAAGTCGGTCTTCGCGGTTTCTCGCTCGATGATCTTCCGGATCAGGGCCCGGGACGACGGCGTCTCGCCGGCGCCGAGCTCCGTGTTGCCGTCTGCGGCGTGCGCGCCGAGCGGGGCCGACAACAGCAGGACGACCGCCACGTTTCTCCACGTTGCGCCGAGATTGAAGCGTGCCCGATCCCACAGCATCGCTCCGTCATAAATCGCCGGAGTTAACAACCGGCTTCCCGCGCCGTCACTGCCGCGCGCGGGCGCTCTGGTCGGTGGGGGGCGCTTGCAACGGCCCGGCCAAATGGTCGTCGATCGCATAGAGCGAGCAGGTCTGCGACCATTTCATGCAGGCAGCCAGCGAGTCGCGCTGGGCCTCCTCGGCCGTGATGCGTCCCGCGCGCCAGCCATAGCCGCCGTTCGGCGAGACCGCGAAAGCCTTGTGCGGCAGCATGCTGGCGAGATAGCGCGCGAACTCGCCCCTGGCGGCCTCGTTGAGCTGGCGCGGCGGCGGTAAGGTCTCGGGCAAGCTCAGGATGTCGCGACCGAGGAGGCCGCGCTCGCGCAGGAAGGCGTCGACATAGGGCGTCCATTGCGGACGGCTCGCCACCGAATAGAGATAGTGACCGTCGTCGCCGAAGGGCGGCGCAGCGATGAATGTCACGTTGCCGCCACCGGCGCGAAACCCGTCATGGAGGCGGCGCGCGAGGTCAGGGCCGAAATAGGAATCGTTGGTCGCGTAGACCCACAGTGTCGGCACGCGCGAGGTCTTGCCGAAGGTGGCGAAAGCCTGCGCCAGCCCATCCTTGTTGCAGACGTCGTCGTCGTCGCGCGAGCCGCGGCCGCCGGCGAAATTGATCGCGGCGATGAGACCAGGCGGCGCCTGCGCCGTCAGCGCGATCGTGGCGAGCCCGCCCGCGGAATGGCCGGCCGCGATCATGCCTGATGTCGTGACATCGCTCCGCCGCGCCATCGCATCGATCGCGGCGCGCAAATCAGCCACCGCGACCGCGGCGGCGGGGAGGTAAGCGGCCTTGGCGCAACCGCCGACGCTGTCGACGCGTCCGCCGGGCGAGGTGCCGTAGCCGCGCCGCATCACGATCAGTGCCGCAAAGCCGCGCCGGGCATATTCCAGCGCGATGCCGTAATATCGGTGCGCGGACATGCTCGCGCGGTCGTCGAAGCTGCGCGGCGAACCGTGGCTGAGCAGCGCGAGCGGATAGCGCTTCGCGCCGGCCGGGCGGACCAGAAAGGCCTCCAGACCCTGCGGCCCCGCCTCCGCCATGGGGATGCGGAGATCCTCGGTGTAAAACTCCGCCGCCCCCGCAGACGACGGCCCGTCCGCCGGGATCAGCCAGGCGATCAGCAGGGGGAGCAGCTTGCGCAGGACAGCCATGAGGCGATTCGAACAGCCGGAAGGCCTCGACCATAGCATGATCCCGCAATTTGCATTGCGGTGCCGATGTGTCCGACGCGGTGTCCGACGCGCGGCGCTAGCGCCCGGTGGATGCGCCGGGGCTGTCCGTGCTGTCGCTACGGAGCTCCCGCTCGAACCGGCGCTTCACCTTGGCGAGGTCATGATCCACGGCTGCGTTGCGCAGCATCGGGTTGAGTTCGATACCGGTTTGCTCGACGTATCCGGGAGACGATAGCACCAAGGAACTGGCGAGCAGCAGGGCCGTTGCGAGAATGGTCATGTCCCCATTCATGGACCCAAATGCGGCCATTTGTTGCCGGCGTCGGCCGATGGCTTTTAAGTTGGCGTGTGCAAGCCCAATGCTATGGTGCGGCAGGGCCTCAATTCGACAACGACGAGGATATTCAAGTGGCTGATGTTCATCCCGCGGCAGGCAAGCAGGCTTCGCCGGACGCGCTCACCAATATTCCGCGGCTGGTGACGGCTTATTTCGCCGGCAAGCCCGATGTCGCGGATCCCGCGCAGCGCGTGGCGTTCGGCACCTCCGGCCATCGCGGCACCTCCGTCAAGAACACGTTCAACGAAGGCCATATCCTCGCGACCACCCAGGCGATCTGCGACTACCGGAAGGAAAAGGGGCTGACCGGCCCGCTCTTCATCGGCATCGACACCCACGCGCTGGCCGAGCCGGCGCTGGTGAGCGCGGTCGAGGTGTTCGCCGCCAACGGCGTCGACATCATGATCGACAAGGACGGCGGCTATACGCCGACGCCTGTGATCTCGCACGCGATCCTCGCCCATAACAAAGGGCGTACGAGCGGCCTTGCCGACGGCGTCGTCATCACGCCATCGCACAACCCGCCGGAAGACGGCGGCTACAAATATAATCCGCCGCATGGCGGCCCGGCCGACACCGATGTCACCGGCGTCGTCGAGAAGCGCGCCAATGCCTACCTCGCCGACGGCCTCAAGGGCGTGAAGCGCGTGGACTATGCCAGGGCGCTGAAATCATCGAACGTCCATCCGACCGACTTCGTCACGCCCTACGTCGCCGATCTCGGCAACGTCGTCGACCTCGAGCTGGTCAAATCCGCCGGCATCAACATCGGCATCGATCCGCTCGGCGGCGCCGCCGTGCATTACTGGCATCCGATCATCGAGCGCTACGGCCTGAAGGCCACCGTGGTGAACGAGGCGATCGACCCGACCTTTCGCTTCATGACGGTGGACTGGGACGGCAAGATCCGCATGGACTGCTCGTCTCCTTACGCGATGGCGAGCCTGATCGGGATGCGCGACCGCTTCGACGTCGCGTTTGCCAACGACACCGACGCCGACCGGCACGGCATCGTGACGCGCACCGGCGGCCTGATGAATCCGAACCACTATCTGGCGACCGCGATATCTTACTTGTTCGCGCACCGCCCGAACTGGAGCAAGGATGCCGCGATCGGCAAGACCGTGGTGTCGAGCTCGATCATCGACCGCGTCGCCAAAAAGCTCGGGCGCAAGCTGGTCGAGACGCCGGTCGGCTTCAAATGGTTCGTCGACGGCCTGCTCACGGGCGGCTTCGGCTTCGGCGGCGAGGAGAGTGCGGGGGCCTCATTCCTGCGCCGCGACGGCGGGGTCTGGACCACCGACAAGGACGGAATCATCCTCGGCCTGCTTGCCGCCGAGATCATGGCGAAGACCGGCCGCGATCCCAGCCAGCTGTTCGGCGATCTCACCGCCGAGTTCGGCATGCCCCATTACGCCCGCATCGACGTCGCCGCGACCGGGCCGCAGAAGACCATCCTGAAGTCCGTCACGCCGGAGCAGCTCGGCTTGAAGGAGCTCGCCGGCGACCCCGTCCGTGCCACCCTGAGCAAGGCGCCCGGCAACGGCCAGCCCTTCGGCGGCATCAAGGTCGAGACCGATTTCGGCTGGTTCGCGGCTCGGCCGTCCGGTACCGAGGACGTCTACAAGATCTACGCCGAAAGCTTCCGCAGCCCCGAGCACCTGAAGCGGATCCAGCAAGAGGCGCAGGCCGGCCTGGCGAAGGTGTTCGGGGCGTAGCCGCTAGCCTCTCTTACCTCCCCTGGAGGGGGAGGGTCGATCGCGCGTTAGCGCGAGCGGGGTGAGGTGAAGGTTCCTCCGCGACTAACAGTGCCCGAGGGGAGGGATCACTCCACCCCACCTCGCTCCGCATTTCGCTTCGCTTCATGCGCATTACCCTCCCCCTTCCAGGAGTGGGTAATGCGCGCCATTCATCTGAGAGGAGATGATCCAAGCACCGCATGTATACATATATGGTCATAAAGGTATTATGTTACTCATAAATAAGTCTTGAATGATATGGCCCCCTGTTATTGTATACATAACGCATACATAAGCCGTGGGAGTGAGACCGATGACAAAACCCTTCCCGATGAATGCCTGGTACGCCGCCGCCTGGGATGCCGACGTCAAGCCGGCGCTGTTGCCGCGGACGATCTGCGGCAAGCATGTCGTGATGTACCGCAAGGCCGACGGTTCGGTGGCTGCGCTGGAGGATGCCTGCTGGCATCGCCTGGTGCCGCTGTCCAAGGGCCGGCTCGAAGGCGACACCGTCGTTTGCGGCTATCACGGCCTCAAGTTCAACGCGCAGGGCCGCTGCACCTTCATGCCCTCGCAGGAGACCATCAACCCGTCGGCCTGCGTGCGCTCCTATCCCGTGGTCGAGCGTCACCGCTACATCTGGCTCTGGATGGGCGATCCCGCGCTGGCCGATCCCGCGCTCGTTCCGGACATGCACTGGAATCACGATCCGGCCTGGGCCGGCGACGGCAAGACCATCCACGTCAAATGCGACTACCGCCTCGTGCTCGACAATCTCATGGACCTCACCCACGAGACCTTCGTGCACGGCTCCTCGATCGGCAACGAAGCGGTCACCGAAGCGCCGTTCGACGTCACCCATGGCGAGAAGACGGTGACGGTGACGCGCTGGATGCGCGGCATCGAGCCGCCGCCGTTCTGGGCCAAGCAGCTCGGCAAGCCCGGCCTCGTCGATCGCTGGCAGATCATCCGTTTCGA
Organism: Bradyrhizobium sp. 62B; assembly: GCF_030272265.2. Taxonomy (NCBI): domain Bacteria; kingdom Pseudomonadati; phylum Pseudomonadota; class Alphaproteobacteria; order Hyphomicrobiales; family Nitrobacteraceae; genus Bradyrhizobium; species Bradyrhizobium sp. 62B. The sequence continues at coordinate 1,732,989 of NZ_CP092841.2, forward strand.
AGCGCCGTGCACCATCGCGATCGACGTCGGCGTGGCGCCGACGGGCACCGGCGCGCCGGAAGGCGACCGTTCCCAGGGCGTCAACGGCTTCGTGCTCAATACCATCACGCCGGAAACCGAGAAGACCTGCCATTATTTCTGGGCCTTCGTGCGCAACTATCAGCTCGGTGAGCAGCGCATCACCTCCGAGATCCGCGAGGGCGTCTCCGGCATTTTCCACGAGGACGAGTTGATCCTCGAAGCGCAGCAGCGCGCCATGGACGAGAATCCGGACCGCATCTTCTACAACCTCAACATCGACGCCGGCGCGATGTGGTCGCGCAAGCTGATCGACAAGATGGTGGCGAAGGAAACCGCGCCGCAGCGCCTCCAGGCCGCGGAGTAACCCGCCATGGCCGAGCGTGAGGTCGACCGTTCCGTCTCGCAGACCGTGAAGGCGCAGCTCGCATTGCGCGACCAGATCCTGTCGGGCGCCTTGCGTCCGGGCGAGCGCATTTCCGAGCTCCAGGCGGTGGAAACCACCGGCGCCTCGCGCACACCGGTGCGCATGGCGCTGGTGCGGCTGGAGGAGGAGGGCCTCCTGGAAGCGATCCCCTCCGGCGGCTTCATGGTGAAGGCGTTTTCGGAGCGCGACATCTCCGATTCCATCGAGCTGCGCGGCACGCTCGAAGGCCTCGCCGCGCGCTTCGCTGCCGAGCGCGGCGTCTCCGCGCGCGAGCTCGAGCCCCTGAAGGAATGCCTGGCCGCGATCGACGAATTGCTGCGCCAGGTGCCGATCTCGATCGAAGCCTTCTCGTCCTACGTCACGCTGAACGCGCGCTTCCACGCCCTGCTCACGGAACTGTCGCGCAGTCCGCCGCTGATCCGCCAGATCGACCGCGCCTCGGCTCTGCCGTTTGCCTCGCCGAGCGGCTTCGTGATGGCGCAATCCGCGCTGCCCGAGGCGCAGCAGATCCTGATCATCGGGCAGGATCATCATCGCGTCGTGATCGACGCGATCGAGAACCGCGAAGGCGCGCGCGCCGAGGCGATCATGCGCGAGCACGCGCGGCTCGCCGTGCGCAATCTGCGGCTCGCGCTGCGCAACCGGACCCATCTGGACCTCTTGCCGGCGCTCGCGCTGATCAAGTCTGCAGCCGACTGAGGGCCATCACCATGCGCTTCATCGAAACCTGGACTCCGGCAACGCTCGTGTCGACGCGCGATCTCGCTCCCGGCATCCGCGAATTTCTGATCCGGCCGGATCAGTATGACGGCGTCGCCTATCCGGTCGGCAGCCACATCAACGTCAGCGTGACCATCGACGGCCTGCCGGAGACGCGGTCTTATTCGCTGGTGGGCGAAGCCTCCCCGGCCGGCTTCAAGATCGCCGTGCGCCGCGCCGAGGATTCCCGCGGCGGTTCGCGCTACATGTGGCAGCTCGCGCCGGGCGCGCGGCTCGACATCACGCAGCCGGCCTCGCTCCTTGCCGTGGACTGGTCGCGCGAAAGCTATTGCCTGATCGCCGGCGGCATCGGCATCACGCCGATCCTCGGCGCCGCGCAGGCGCTGGCGCGCCGCGGCGCCGACGTCACGCTGCACTATGCGGTGCGCTCGCGGGCAGAGGCCGCCTATCTCGACGATCTCGCCGCGCTGCTCGGCGATCGCCTGGTCGTTCATGCCGGCGACGAAGGCAGGCGGCTCGATCTCGACACGCTGTTCGCCTCGGTGCCGAAAGGCGCGCTCGGGTTGTTCTGCGGCCCGATGCGCATGCTCGATGCCGCGCGCCATGCCTGGATTGGTGCCGGCCATGCGCTGCCCGATCTGCGCTACGAGACCTTCGGCTCCAGCGGCGCGCTCCCGACCGAGACGTTCCGTGTGCGCCTGAAGGGCTCCAATGTCGAGCTGGAGATCCCGCGCGAGCGCTCGATGCTGGACGTGCTCAATGCCAGCGGTCACGACGTGATGTACGACTGCAAGCGCGGCGAATGCGGGCTATGCGCCATCGACGTGGTCGAGGTCGACGGCGAGATCGACCATCGCGACGTCTTCTTCAGCGACCATCAGAAAGAGAGCAACCAGAAGATCTGTGCCTGCGTCTCCCGTGCGCGGGGCACCATCACCGTGGATACGCTGCTGCGCGCGGATGCGATTTGAGGTAGGAAGGATCGTAGCCCGGATGGAGCGAAGCGAAATCCGGGGGCGGTCTTGCTCCGTCGCGCGCTGTCCCGGATTGCGCTTCGCTCCATCCGGGCTACTTCGTCTAAAAGGATGGCCGTGCGGGAAAACCTACGCCGCGAACGTCGCTCGATACTTCTTGGTCTCCAGCAGCACCAGCACGCCGTCCGCCGACACCGGGCGGCTGATCAAATAGCCCTGAACCTCGTCGCAATTGATCTGCCTGAGATATTCGAGCTGGTCGGCGGTCTCGACGCCCTCGGCGACCACGCCGATGTCGAGGTCGCGCGCAAGCGAGACCACCGACTTCACGATGGCCGCGCAGTCGGGCTGCACCAGCATGTCGCGGATGAAGGACTGGTCGACCTTGATGCGGCTGAACGGCAGCTTGCGCAAATATGTGAGGGAGGAGAAGCCCGTCCCGAAATCGTCGAGCGCCACGGTGACGCCGAGCTGCAGCAGCGCGTTCAGCACGGGCTCGGCCGAGCCGTATTTCGACAGCAGCATCGATTCCGTGATCTCGATCTCGAGCCGGTGCGGGGCGATCTTGGCGTCGCTGAGCGCCTGCACGATGATCTGGAGGATGCCGGCGTTGTGAAACTGCGCCGCGGAGAAGTTCACGGCGACCCTGATCTCGTCAGGCCATTTGGCAACCGTCGCGCAGGCGCGCCGGATGACCCATTCGCCGATCTCGTGGATCAGCCCCGTCTCTTCCGCGATCGGGATGAATTCGCTCGGCGGCACCAGTCCGCGCTCGGGATGTTGCCAGCGCAGCAGCGCCTCGAAGCCGGTGATCCGGCTTTGGTCGAGATCGAGGAACGGCTGGAAGACGAGGAAAAGCTCGTTTCGCGCGATCGCGCCCTCGAGGTCCGATTGCAGTGCCTTGCGATCGCGTGACACCCTGTCGTCGGCTTCCTCGAAGAAGCGGATTGTGCCGGGCCCCGCCTTCTTGGCGCGGTAGAGCGCTGCATCGGCATTCTTCATGATGTCAAGCGGCGTGGTGCCGTCGCGCGGCGCCAGCACGATGCCGACGCTGGTTGCGCCCACGACCTGGCGGCCCTCGATGCGGAACGGCTCCTCGAAGGCCGCGACGAAGCGTTCGGCGATCTCGAGGGCGTCTTCGGGGCGCGCCAGATTGGCCATCACCAGCGCGAACTCGTCGCCACCGATGCGCGCGATATGCTCGGCGGCGCGGGTGCAGCGTTGCAGGCGGCTTGCGACCTGGACCAGGAATTCGTCGCCGGCGGGATGGCCGAACTTGTCATTGACCTCCTTGAAGCGATCGAGATCAAGCAGGAGCACCGCAAACTCCTCGCCGGACAGCGCCAGTCGCTTCAGCGCAGCCTCGAGCGTCTCGTTGAAGGCGACGCGGTTGGGCAGGTGGGTCAGGGGATCGAGGCGCACCGTGCGCTCCGCCTCGATCTGCTGCGTGACGCGCCGCGCGAACGAGAACGAATTGACGAACACGCCGCGGATCAGCACGCTGCCATAGACCACGACGAGGAAGGCGATCAGGAGAAAGGCGAGATCGCCGTTCCTGCCGAGGCAGATGGCGATCCCGACGAAGATCGGGGCCGTGAAGGCGATGGCCGCGATCGGGATGGTGGCGAAGGCGAGCGCACCGCCGGCCAGCATGCCCGAGCACAGGCAGGTGATGACGAGCTGGCCGCCGGTCGAAGCATCGGTGAAGAAGGCGACGGGGACGATGCCCCAGGCGGCGCCGAGCACGAAGGCATTGCGCACCAGGCGGTGCATGGCGCGGCGGGAGACGAATTGCGGCTTGGTGATGCGGCGCGCGGCGCGGGATTGCAGACCGAACGCGATCGCGGCGCTGGCCACGGCGGCTCCCCAGACCAGGGCGGGTATCCTGTCGGGCGACTGCCACAGCGCGATGGCGAGCACGAGGGCGTTGCAGGCATTGGCGAGCATGATGCCGACCGAATAGCCGAGCACCAGCGCCATCTGTTCGGCACGGATATGGCCGGCCACGGCTTCGTCCGTCACGGGACCGCCGAACGCCGACAGATCGCCGGCAAACAGCCGCGCGAAATAGGTGGTCAGTTGAGTCCGCATTCCAGAGCCTAGCACAAGGGGGCGTTCGTCCAGCTCGTTCCGGAGAATTCGCTGCAAAACTTTGACGAACTATGAATTATCCCCGTTTGCGGCTGGCGGCGTGACCACTTCTGCGTGTTCAAGCGAGGGTATCGATAACAAATCGATACAAATGCGGGATGGGAGGGGAATGTGGGCGCCTATTCCGGTGTCATGCTCCGCGAAAGCGGGGCATCCAGTACGCTGCGGCTTCTCGATTCAGTCACAGGCGCCTCGGCGTCCTGGCTCACCCGGTCGAGCCGGCGATGATCGGCCAGGACGAGACGTTCTCCTCAATTGCGTGATACGTTTCGTGCATCGACGAGGCTCCCGTGCGCCGCGTCGGCAACGGATGCATTTGCGATCCCGAGGGCCTGTCCATGAGCGAGCCTTCCGCCGATGTTTCGGCAACGGTCGAATACACGATGGATAAATGGCGGATGGACCGCCTTCCCTGGGCGATGTGGGCCTGCGTCGCCGGCCTTGCGATTGCCCTCCACGCCGAAAGCCGCGGCCAGAGCGGAGCGGTTTTGGCCGCCGTCTATCTTGCTCTCCTGGGTCTGGCGTTCGCAGCCTATGCACTGACGACGCTGATCGGACGGTCCGGCCTGCCATTGCTTCTTGAATTGTTGATCGGCGTCCTTGTCCTGATCGTCGTTTCCGGCCTGATCGGTGTGATCAGCATGTTGGTCGGTGGACCAAGCGGCCGCTCCAGCTATGTCGGCGCCATGCGCGGTCTCAATTGGAGCCACCTCGTCAATCCATCGCTGAACGTCTTCGGCTGGATGTTGCTCTATCTGGGTTTCGGATGGATCCTGTTCTCAGCTTACCGTCACCTCTACGCGGATCGGGCCGTCGTCTCGATGTCTGCCGCGGGCATCCGGTTTCACAGGCCGTGGCTCAAGGGTCTCTTCATTCCCTGGCAGGAGGTGCGCGGGGTGGGCCATCTCGTCGTTCCCGGCCTCTCGGGCGTGCCGTTCGTAAGTCCATATGCCGCGGCCGTCACGGTCGGTCGGGATTTCCATGAGCAGCACATCGCCCCGAAGCGCAGCTTTTTCGCGCCACCCGGGGCCGAAGCCATGTTCCAGCCGAAAGGCGAGATGATGCAGGTGGTGCTGAACAGCGCCGACATGACGGTCAAGCCGGAAGATTTTCTCGGGCCTGCCGAGGCGCGCTGGAAGGCGTTTCGGGATCAACCGCGCTCGCCCTCCCAGCATGGCGGCACCATCGTCTACGGACGCTGGTCGATCGACGGATCTCGGTGGCAGGCCGTCCGGTTTCTTGCGCCTCTGGTCGGCATGGTCGTGGTCCTGGTGTACCGGTAGGTCCGATCCTGCTCAGCGCCCCAGCTGCTTCGGATCGTAGTAGAACCGCTCCTCGATCAGCTTGTCGCCGCGCCAGGTCTGCCACGCGATCTCGTCCAGCGTTCGTGTGACGCCTTCGGCATTCGTGAAGCTGAAGGTCCAGCGGGTCGCGACATGGTCGCCCTCGATCAGGCTCGGTCCGACGCGAACGGCCTTGACCTCCTTGGTCGCGGCCAGCACGCCGCGCTCCTTCGCGACCAAATTTTCCCGCCCGACCGTCGGGGCGGCGTTGTTCTCGTAGGTCGCGGCGTCGGGCGTATAAAAGTGCTCGATCGCGCCGACGAAATCTCCGTCCTCCAGGCGCTTGGCAAAAGCTTCGACGATGTCACGGCTCGGCATGATGCATCCTATGATAAAACCGACTGATGGTCGGTAAATACCGACCGATGGTCGAAAAGTCAACTGGCGGCCCGCCTATGATTGGATTAGACGAGACCCATGGCCAAGCAGGCGGAACGGCGGGCGGCGACATCGGAGGCGATCCTGACGGCGGCACGCCGCCTGTTCGGGACGCAAGGCTTTGCCGCTACCACCATGGACGAGATCGCTGAGGCAGCCCGCATCGCCAAGGGCGCGGTCTATCATCACTTCAAGACCAAGGAGGCGGTGTTCGAAGCCGTGTTCGACCTGGTCTCGCGCGACCTCGTCGTCGAGATCGACGGTGCCGCGCGCGCGGAAAAGGACGTGCTGGCCGCGATGGTCGCCGGTACCCAGCATTACTTCGCCGCCACCGCGAAGGGACCGACCGGCCAGATCATTTTGCGCGACGGCCCGGCGGTGCTCGGCTGGGAGCGCTGGCGCGAGATCGACGCAAGACACTTTGGCGGCAAGATGCCGCGCGCGCTGGCGGCGGCGATGGAGGCCGGTCTCATTGCAAGGCAGCCGGTCGAGCCACTGGCGCGGCTGCTGCTCGGCGCGGTGACCGAAGCCGCCGTCGCCTGCGCCGGCCGGGCCGATATCGCAAGAGCGGGCGCGGAATATGCCCGTGCGTTCAAGTCGCTGGTCGAGGCGCTGCGCGCCAAGCCATGATCGTGCTAGTGACGAAATGGAAACGCCCACACAACAAGAAGAACCGTAGCGCATGAACGCAAACTCCTCCCTCACGCCGTCCGACCCTGAGTTCGACTACATCATCGTCGGCGCAGGCTCCGCCGGCTGCGTGCTCGCCAACCGGCTGTCGGCGAACGGCAAGCACAGCGTGCTGCTGCTCGAGGCCGGGCCGAAGGATTCCAACATCTGGATCCATGTGCCGCTCGGCTACGGCAAGCTGTTCAAGGAGAAGACCGTCAACTGGATGTACCAGACCGAGCCGGAGCCCGAGCTGAAGGGCCGCCAGGTGTTCCAGCCGCGCGGCAAGACGCTGGGCGGCTCCAGCTCGATCAACGGTCTGCTCTATGTCCGCGGGCAGCACGAGGATTACGATCGCTGGCGTCAGCTCGGCAATACCGGCTGGGGCTATGACGACGTGCTGCCCTACTTCAAGAAGGCGGAGAACCAGTCGCGCGGCGCCGATCAGTATCACGGCACGGGCGGTCCGCTGCCGGTCTCCAACATGGTCGTGACTGACCCGCTGTCGAAAGCCTTCATCGACGCCGCGGTCGAGACCGGTCTGCCCTATAACCCTGACTTCAACGGTGCCAAGCAGGAAGGCGTCGGCCTGTTCCAGACCACGACGCGCAACGGCCGCCGCGCCTCGACCTCGGTCGCTTATCTCGGCCCGGCCAAGGCACGCGGCAATCTCAGGATTGAGACCGAGGCGCTCGGCCAGCGCGTGCTGTTCGAGGGCCGCCGCGCCGTTGGCGTCGAATATCGGCAAGGCGCGCAAGTCCGTCGCGCCCGCGTGCGAAGAGAGATCGTGCTGTCGAGCGGCGCTTACAACTCGCCGCAATTGCTGCAGCTCTCCGGTGTCGGTCCCGCCGATCTCCTGCGCAAGCACGGCATCGACGTCGTGCTGGACGCGCCGGGCGTCGGCCACGATCTCCAGGACCACATGCAGGTCCGCATCGTGATGCGCTGCTCGCAGAAGATCACGCTCAACGACACGGTCAACCATCCGCTCCGCCGCACACTCGCCGGCGCGCGCTATGCGCTGTTCCGGAAGGGCTGGCTGACGATCGCGGCCGGCACGGCGGGCGCGTTCTTCAAGACCAATCCGCGCCTCGCCTCGCCCGACATCCAGGTGCACTTCCTGCCGTTCTCGACCGACAAGATGGGCGAGAAACTGCACGACTTCTCCGGTTTCACGGCCTCGGTGTGCCAGCTCCGCCCCGAGAGTCGCGGTTCCCTGCGCATCCGGAGTGCCGACCCTGCGGTGCCGCCGGAAATCCGCATCAACTACATGTCGACCGAGACCGACCGCACCACCAATGTCGAGGGCATCAAGATCCTGCGCAAGATCCTGAATGCGCCGCCCCTTAAGCCGTTCGTGGTCAGCGAATATGATCCCGGCACGAAGGTATCCACGGATGCCGAAATTCTGGATTATTGCCGCGAGCGCGGCAGCACCATCTACCATCCGACCTCGACCTGTCGTATGGGCAACGACGCGCTCGCGGTGGTCGATCAGCGGTTGAAGGTGAGGGGTCTCGAGGGCATCAGGGTCGTCGACGGCTCGATCATGCCGGACCTCGTGTCGGGAAACACCAACGCGCCGATCATCATGATCGCCGAAAAGGCCTCCGACATGATATTGGAGGATGCGCGGTAGAGCATGATCCGGACCCGGAGGGCCGCGTTGGCGCAGTGGGGACCAGTCTTCCGATAAGATCATGCTCAAAACGAACGCGTCTCGAAAGGACCAGGACTTGGCTACGCGATTGAAGATCGGCACCCGCAAGAGCGCGATGGCGCTGGCACAGACGGAAGAGATCGCGCGCCGCCTGACCGCCGCCGTGCCCGGTCTCGACGTCGAGATCGTCAAGTTCGACACCACGGGCGATACCGACCAGATCAGCAAGCTGCAGCCCCATGGCGGCAAGGGCGGCGCCTTCGTGGCGCAGATCCGGGCCGCCGTGCTCTCGGGCGAATTGCAGGCGGCGATGCATTCGCTGAAGGACATGCCGGGCAACGAGGACACGCCGGGCCTCGTCATCGGTGCCACGCTGTCGCGCGATCCGCCCAGTGACGCGCTGGTGCTGCGTGATGGAGTTTCGCTCGATGCCTTCCGCCAGTTCGGTGGCAAGGGATTCAAGATCGGCACCAACGCCGTGCGGCGGGCGGCGTATGCCCGACGGTTATTTCCAGAAGCGGAGATCATTCATTTCCGCGGTGCCGCCGACACGCGCGTGCGAAAGCTCGACAATCAGACGAAGCAGCGGCTGCCTGACGGCGGTGAGGTCGGACCGGCAGATGCGCTGATCATGGCCCGTTCCGGCCTCGATCGTGTCGGCCTTTCTCATCGCGTCACCTACGAATTCACGGCCGCGGAGATGTTGCCCGCGGCGGGGCAGGGCATCGTCGCCGTCGAATGCGCGGCGCAGGACTGGCAGACGCGACAAATCCTGTCATCGATCGACGATCCCGCCGCGCACGCCAGCGCGGATGCCGAGCGCGAGGTGTTGTGGGTGCTGAACGGCCACTGCAATTCGCCGGTGGCGGGCTTCTCGACCATATCAGGCGATCAGATGTCGCTCACCGCATCCGTGCTCGACCTCTCCGGCAACACCATCATCGAGGCCTCGCGCGAAGGCCCCGCCAATCGTCCGCGCGAGCTCGGCCGTGCGGTGGGTCTCGATCTGCTAACCAAGGGCGCCGCCGAGATCATCGAGCGCAGCCGGCCGCGCTGAGCCTCGCTGCGAAACGCCGCGCCTGTTTTGCCCGACGCGTCAAAAGCGCGTCTGAACCGCCTCATGCCGGCCCAGCTTTTTCAATGACTTGTCTACTGTGCATGGGGTTGTTTTCGCGTTTTTAAGTCCGCCCCCTCGGGGTCGGGGCGGAGCTAGCCCCGCACGCGCTTGATCATCTGCTCGACATGGGCGATCGGCGTCTCCGGCTGGATGCCGTGGCCGAGATTGAAGATGAAGCGCCCTTGCGCAAAATTGGCCAGCACGTTGTCGACCGCGCGGTCGAGCGCGCTGCCGCCGGTGATCAGCACCAGCGGATCGAGATTGCCCTGCACCGCGACCTTGCTCTGCACGCGTTCGCGGATGAAGGCCGGCTCCGCGGTCCAGTCGATGCTGACCGCGTTGACGCCGGTCGCCTCGACGTAACCCGGCAGCAGCGCACCGGCGCCGCGGGGGAAGCCGATGATCTTGGCATCGGGCACCTTAGCCCGCACGCCCTCCACGATGCGCCGCGTCGGCTCGACCGACCAGCGCGCGAATTCGGCCGGCGGCAGCACGCCGGCCCAGGTGTCGAAGATCTGCAGGGCATTGGCGCCGGCTGCGAGTTGCGCCAGCAGATACTCGATCGAGCTCTCGACCAGCACGTCGATGATCTCAGCAAACGCCTCCGGATGCCGGTAGGCCATCATCCGTGCCGGCCCCTGGTCGGGCGTGCCCTGGCCGGCGACCATGTAGGTCGCGACCGTCCACGGCGCGCCGCAGAAGCCGATCAGCGCGGTCTTGGGGTCGAGCGCGCCGCGCACGAGCTTGAGCGCCTCGAACACCGGCGCGAGCTTGCCGAGATCGGCGCGCGGCGCCAGCGTTGCGACCTTAGCGGGATCATCCAGCGGCTCCAGCCGCGGGCCCTCGCCGACCTCGAACCGGACCGAGCGCCCGAGCGCATAGGGGATCACCAGAATGTCCGAGAAGATGATCGCTGCGTCGAAGCCGAACCTGCGGATCGGCTGCAACGTCACCTCGGCCGCCAGCTCCGGGTTGAAGCAGAGATCGAGGAAGCCGCCGGCCTTGGCGCGCACCTCGCGGTATTCCGGCAGATAGCGGCCGGCCTGCCGCATCATCCACATGGGCGGGATGCTCTGGCGCTGGCCGGAGAGCACGTCGATGAAGGGCATTTTTTCAGATTGGGGCACGAACGGTCCTGAACAGGGTGATGGCCCCTGATACACCGGCTCGGCCCCCAGCGGAACAGGGGAACCAGGGCAACAGGGCCGCGTTGACCAGCCGATGGAGGAAGATCATGGCTGAGACATTCAATCCCGCGCCGCATGACAAGCACGCTGACGATCTGCACGAAGCGCTCGCTGCCGACCGGCAGTCCAAGCTCGACGCCGGGCTTAAGGATACCTTCCCAGCGTCTGATCCCGTGAGCGCGGCGCAGCCGACGCCCTCAAAGGCCGACGCGGAGGCCGACAGTCCCTCGCTCTGGGACAAGGTCAAGGCGATCTTCAGCTAGGCGGGCAGGCACGCCGGATTCCGATCGGCTTGCTAATATCTTGTTAGCAATGCGCCGATTGCGGCCTCCGTAGGACTACTGGAACCGGGCCAGATTGCCGGGTATCCCGGTGGCGACTTCAGAGTTCACTAACAGAAGCGGCAGAGGTTCCGAAACATCGGAGACCCTCTGTCGCATGAGCTCTGCTACCCAACGAACTGGATGGAGCCGCCTGCCGCCGCGCGCGGCAGGGTTCGTCGTGCTGACCTGCGTGGCCATTCTCGGCATCAGCGGCTGGCGCGAATGGGCGGCGCGCGATGCGGTGCTCAAGGGTGCCGAGACCGAGATGGCGAACGTCGCCCGCTCGCTGACCCAGCATGCCGAGGACAGCCTCGATCTGCTCGATTCCGGCGTCGTCGGCGTCGTCAGCCGCCTCGAGATGGACGGCACCGCACCCGCGACGATTGCCAAACTGCGCACCCTGCTGGAAGCACGCAAGAAGGCCATCGAGCGCATTCACAGCCTCGCCATCATCGACGACCAAGGCAATTGGCTGACCTCGCCGGGCACGATAGGTTCGACGCTCAGCGACGATGCGTTCTTTCGCTATCATCAGCTCTCCCCGAAACGGGAGCCCCATGTCGGCCATCCCGTAAAGAGCCTCTTGGACGGCGAATGGGTCGTCACCCTGTCGCGCCGCTTCAACAAACCCGACGGCAGCTTCGGCGGGGTGGTGCTCGCGACCATCAGCTCAAAATATCTTTCGCACTTTTATGAGCAGTTCGAGATCGGCCGCAACAGCTCAGTGTCGCTCACGCATGGCGACGGGCTGATGATCGCGCGCAATCCCAGCAACGATAAGTTCGTCGGCCGCAGCGTTGCCGACACTCCGCTCTTCCGCGACGCCAGCCTGCAGCGGCCGAGCGGCGCCTATCATTTCAAATCGCCGCTGGACGGCGCCGAGCGCGTCAGCTCCTTCAAGCGCTCGAACCGCTATCCGCTGGTCCTGCTGGCGACGCTCGACAAGGAGGAACTGCTCGCGCCCTGGCGCGCCGCGGCCATCTCCCGCATGGTCTACGTGATGGCGCTGGTGGTGCTGATTGCGGTCATCGGCGCCGTGCTGGTGCGGCAGTTGCAGCGCGGCCAGCGCATGGCCGCCGCCCTGGTCGAGAAGGAGGCGCATTTCCGCCTGCTCGCCGAAGGCTCCAGCGACATGGTGACCCGCATCGGGCTCGACGAGCGGCTGCGCTATGTCTCGCCCTCGTCCGTGCGCGTCGTCGGCTGGCGCGCCAATCAATTGATCGGCACGCCGGCGCTGGCGGGCATCAATCCGGAGGACCTGCCGGAGGTCCAGGCCATCGTCGACGCCATGAAGCGTGGCGAGCGGGAGGAGGCGCGCCTCATCTACCGCAACTCGCACCGGCAGAACGGCGAAGTCTGGCTGGAATCGACCATGCGGGTGACGCGCAAGGACAATGGCCGCGTCGACGGCGTGGTCGCGATCTCCCGCGACATCACCGAGCACAAGAAGCTGGAAACCAGGCTCGAGACGCTGGCGATCGAGGACAGTCTCACCGGGCTTGCCAATCGCCGCCGCTTCGACGATCGGTTGAAGGAGGAATGGGCGCGCGCCTATCGCGACCGCTCCAGCCTCGCTTTGCTGATGATCGATGTCGATCACTTCAAGGCCTATAACGACGAATACGGTCACCCCGCGGGCGATGCCTGCCTGCGCCTGGTCGCGAAGATCATCGCCGCCGAGACGCAGCGCGCCGGCGATCTGGCCGCGCGCTATGGCGGCGAGGAATTCGCCATGCTGCTGCCGAACACCGATGCCGCCGGCTGCGCCCAGGTCGGCGAACGGATCCGCCAGGCCATTCATGAGGCCGGCCTCGTTCATAGCAGCAATCAGGCAGCCGGATGCGTCACCGTCTCGGTCGGCGGCGCGACCTGCCGGCCGGCGCTGGAGCGCACGGCCGGAGTGGCCTCGCTGGTTGAAGCGGCCGACCGGGCGCTCTACGCCGCCAAGGACGCCGGCCGCGACCGCCTGATGATGTCCGGCGAGCTCATGAACCTGCTGCCGAAGGCGTCCGGCCAGTAGGACGGCTCAATAATGCGGCGGAGGCTCGTTGGCGGGTCCCGGCGCATGGGCCTCGGCGTCCTGCAGCCGCTCGCCGAGCTCCGCGATCTTCCGCGTCAACAGATCGATCTGCTTCCACTGCGCCGTGATGGTCTGGTTCAGGGTCTCGATCGTGTCGTCCTGATAGGCGATGCGTGTCTCCAGCGTGTCGATGCGCTCGCCCAGCGTCTTGATGTCATTCGTCACGCGTTGCGTCCTTGTTCCGTTCGCGCAAGCCATGGCCAAGCGCGACGCGTTCGTCGAACACGAAGCATTCGCCGCGCCAGCGGCTCTGCGCCTCCGGCACCTCTTCCAGATATTTGAGAATGCCGCCCTTGAGGTGATAGACCTCGGCAAAGCCGCGCGCGAGCAGATGCGCGCTCGCTTTCTCGCAGCGGATGCCGCCGGTGCAGAACATCGCGATCCTGCGATGCGTGGCCGGATCGAGCCGCTCGGCGGCGAAATCCTTGAACTGGCCAAAGCTCCCGATGCCGGGGTCGACGGCGCCTTCGAACGTTCCCATCGCCACCTCGAAGGCGTTGCGGGTGTCGAGCAGCAGCGTGTCGGGCGCCGAGATCAGCGCGTTCCATTCGCTTGCATCGACATAAGTGCCGACCTGGCGGGTCGGATCGGCAGCCGCATCGCCGAGCGTGACGATCTCCTTCTTCAGCCGCACCTTGAGCCGCCCGAACGGCATCGCTTCGGCAGCCGAGAATTTCAATTCGAGATTGTTCAGCCTGCCGCCGAACATGTCGCCGTGCACCAGCTCATGGGCGAGAGCGTCGATCGCGCCCGGCGCACCGGCGAGCGTGCCGTTGATGCCCTCCTGCGCCAGCAGCACGCTGCCTTTCAGCTTGAGGCCGTCGCAGAACGCGCGCAGGGGCTGGCGCAGCTCGCGGTAATCCGGGAGGGCGGCAAACTGGTAGAAGGCGGCGACCTTGGTGACCGAATTCGGATCAGACATGGCGGCTCGTTTAGCAGGCGCGTGCGGCCTGGAAAACCCGCATGAGCCGCCTTGCCCTGAAGGTCTATACGCCCAGCGGATGGCAGCCATTTCACTGGCATGCCAGCATTGCCCCTGCGGGCGGGAATGTGTCATGTAGACCCGGTTTTTCCGAGATGGCGCGCCACCTGCGCCCACGGCCAAGAGAGCAAGAAATTCGATGAGAAACTTCCATTTCCCCGGCCGGTCCACGGTCCACGCCACCAACGCGATGGTTGCGACCTCGCACCCGCAGGCCTCGCTCGCGGCGATCGAGGTGCTGCGCGAGGGTGGCACGGCGGTGGACGCGGCGGTGGCCGGCTCGGCCGTGCTCGGCGTGATCGAGCCGCAATCGACCGGTATCGGCGGCGATTGCTTCGCACTGGTCCAGCCGCGCGGCGAGGGCAAGATCATCGCCTATAACGGCTCCGGCCGCGCGCCGAAGGCGGCGAATGCCGACTGGTATCTCGAACGCAAGATGAACTCCGTGCCGCTGACCTCGGCGCATGCGGTGTCGATCCCCGGCGTGGTCGATGCCTTCGCCACCGTCTTGCGCGATCACGGCAAGTTCGGCTTCGACCGGCTGCTCCAGCCCGCGATCAAGGCGGCCGAGGAGGGCTACGTTGTCGCGCCCCGCATCGCGTTCGACTGGAAGAACCAGTTCGAGAAGCTGAAGGCCGGCACCAACACGGTGCGGTACCTGTTGCCGGGCGGCAAGCCGCCGGTGGCCGGTGACGTCATCCGCCAGGCTGAGCTCGGCAAGACCCTGCGCGCGATCGCCAAGGATGGCCGCGATGCCTTCTACAAGGGCCCGATCGCGGAGGACATGGTCGAGACCCTGCGCGGGATCGGCGGCCTGCACACGCTCGACGATTTCGCCGCGCACACCACCGAGACGACGACGCCGATCGGCACCATGTACAAGGGCTACGACGTCTGGCAGTGCCCGCCGAACGGCCCCGGCCTCACCATGCTGCTGATGCTCAACATCCTGTCGCGGTTCGACCTGACGAAGTTCGCTCCGCTCAGCGTCGAGCGCTTCCATCTCGAGGCAGAAGCCGCGCGCATCGCCTACATGCATCGCGAGCTGCATGTCGCCGATCCCGAGCACATGCAGATCGAGGTCGCGAAGATCCTCGCCAAGGAGTTCTGCGACGAGCACATCGCCAAGATCCGCATGGACGGCATGCTCGATCTACCTAGTGTCGCGCCGCCGATGAACCCGTCGACGATCTACATCACCGTCGTCGACAAGGACCGCAACGTCTGCTCCTTCATCAACTCGATCGCGCATTCCTTCGGCTCGGCGATCGTCTCGAACAAGACCGGCGTCCTGTTCCAGAACCGTGCCGGCGGCTTCCGCATCCAGCCGGGGCATCCCAACTGCATCGAAGGCGGCAAGCGTCCGCTGCACACGATCATGCCGAGCCTGCTCACCAAGGGCGGCCGCTCCGTGATGCCGTTCGCGGTGATGGGCGGGCAGTACCAGCCGGTCGGCCAGACCCGCGTGCTGACCAACATCCTCGATTACGGCTGCGACGTGCAGGAGGCGATCGATATGCCGCGCGGCCTGCACTACGAGGGCCAGTATCAGCTCGAGGACGGCGTGCCGGCCGCGATCGTCGAAGGGCTGAAGAAGCTCGGCCACAAGACCACCAGCGTGGTCGGTCCGCTCGGTGGCGCGCAGGCGATCTGGATCGATTGGGACAAGGGTACGCTCACCGGCGGTTCCGATCCGCGCAAGGACGGCTGCGCATTGGGTTATTGATCGCCAGCGCAAGTTCCTCGCGCGCGAGATCAGGAAAAGTTGACGAAGGGCGATGCGGCATTTGCAGCATCGCCCTTTTCCGTTCGGAACGGAGCTCATTGCTTCAGGTTAAGGGGCGATGAGCGGTGCAGGCGTGCGCTGCTTCGAGAGATCAGCGGCGGAGGCCCGGATGTCCGACACACCAAGTTCCAAACAATCAGCATTCGATCGGCGCGCCTTCATGGCCGGCGCGGCCGGCAGTGCGCTCGTCCCGATCACGGCGCGCGCGGCCGCAGAGGAGGCAAGGGCCCCCGCGGTACAGGACCCGTCACTCCCTGTCGATGTCACGCTGCGGGTCAATGGCAAGGACAAGCGCCTGCACATCGACGCGCGCACCACGGTGCTCGATGCGCTGCGCGACCATCTCAAGCTCACCGGCAGCAAGAAGGGTTGCGACCACGGCCAATGCGGCGCCTGCACGGTGCTGATCGACGATCGGCGGGTGGTGTCGTGCCTGACGCTCGCGCTCGCGGCAGAGGGACAGGAGATCACGACGATCGAGAGCCTCGCCACCGACGATCGCCTGCATCCGATGCAGCAGGCCTTCATCGACAACGACGCGTTCCAGTGCGGCTATTGCACGCCCGGCCAGATCATGTCCGCCATTGCCTGCGTGAAGGAGGGGCATGCGGGCAGCGAGGCCGACATCCGCGAATATATGAGCGGAAACATCTGCCGCTGCGCCGCCTATCCCAACATCGTCGCCGCCGTGAAGCAGGCCGCGCCCGAGATCATGAAAGGGTAGGCGCATGCGACCGTTCACGTATCAAAGGGCAACGGACCCGAACGCTGCCGTGCAGGCGCTCAGCGCCGCTGCGGCCGCCAATAGTCCGCTGACACAGGCCCAGGCGCAGCCTCTCGCCGGCGGCACCACGCTGATAGATCTGATGAAGCTCGACGTGATGCGGCCCGCCGCGATCGTCGACATCAATCCGCTCGCGCGCGGCTGGTCGGCGATCGAGCCGAAGGGCGACAGCCTGCGTCTCGGCGCGCTCGCGAAGATGTCAGATGTTGCCGCGCACGACGAGATCCAGCGCAATTATCCGGTGATCGCCAATTCCCTGAAGCTCGCCGCCAGCGCCCAGTTGCGCAACATGGCGACGCTCGGCGGCAACGTGATGCAGCGAACGCGCTGCAGCTATTTCCGCGATGTGTCCTATGAGAATTGCAACAAGCGCAATCCCGGCTCCGGCTGTGCCGCCATGGACGGCGTTAACCGCATGCACGCGGTGCTCGGCGTCTCCGACCAGTGCATCGCGACCTATCCCGGCGATTTCGCGCAGGCGCTGATCGCACTGGATGCAACCGTCGAAATCACCGGAAAATCCGGCGTCCGCAGCCTGCCATTTGCGCAGCTGCACAAGGCGCCCGGTAGCACACCCGACATCGAGACCAGTCTTCAACCGGGTGAGCTGATCTCGGCGTTCTCCATTTCCGGACGCTGGCCCCGTTCGGTGTATCTCAAGGCGCGCGACCGGCAGTCCTACGAGTTTGCTCTCTCCTCGGCTGCGGTCGCCTTCGACGTGCAGGACGGCATGATCAGGGACGCGCGCGTTGCGCTCGGCGGCGTCGCCACCGTGCCCTGGCGGGCGCGCGAGGCGGAGGCGCTGTTGAAAGGACAGAGATTCGACGACGGCCTGGCGCAGCGTGTTGCCGATGCCGCCTTCGCGGACGCCAAAGGGCGGCGGCACAACAGCTTCAAGATTGAGCTCGGCAAGCGCGTCGTGGCACGCGCGCTCCAGCAAGCCGTAACGATGGAGATCTGATCATGACCGTTGCTGCTCCGGAGCCGAAGACGAACATGGGCCAGCCTGTGCCGCGCTATGATGCGGTCGTAAAAGTGACTGGTCGCGCGACCTACGCGTCCGACATGCCGCTCGCCGACCCCGCGTATGCGTTTCTCGTCACCAGCGCCATCGCCAAGGGACGGATCGACAGCTTCGATCTCGATGACGCCAGGCGCGTCCGCGGCGTGATCGACATCGTCACCCACGAGAACGCACCGAAGTTGAAGGACTCCAAGCTCTTCAGCAACGGCGGCTATGCGGGCACGACGATCCAGCCGCTGAAATCCGCCGAGATCGCCCATGACGGCCAGATCATTGCGGTGGTCGTTGCCGAAACCTACGAGGCGGCACGCGAGGCCGCCAACCGCGTCAAGGTCAGCTACACGGCCGCCACGCCGAGCGCGACCTTCGACTCGCCCGGGACGACCAGTGCGCCTGCGAAGGGTCAGAATGCCCAGTTCAAGGAAGACCCGAAGGTCGGCGATTTCGCCAAGGCGTTCGACGAGGCGGAGGTCAAGCTGACCGCTTCCTATGAGACGCCGGCGCAGCATCACAATCCGATGGAGCTGTTCTCGACGAGCTGCGCCTGGATGGGCGACGAGCTCGTCATCTACGAGCCGAGCCAGTTCGTCTACGGCCTGAAATATGGGGTCGCCGAACAGCTCGGCATCGACGCCGACAAGGTGCGCGTGGTCAACCCCTATGTCGGTGGCGGCTTCGGCTCGCGCGGCTCCATGACGCCGCGTACCGCCATCATCGCCGGTATTGCCAGGCGGCTGAACCGGCCGGTCAAGCTGGTCCCGACCCGCGACCAAGGCTTTACCATCACCACCCACCGTGCAGAGACCCGCCACGAGATCAAGCTTGGTGCGCGCCGCGACGGCAAGCTGGTCGCGCTCAGACATGAGGGCGCCGAAGTGTCCTCTCGGTCCGACGCCTATTGCGTCGGCGGCACCAAGACGACGACGCGGCTCTATGCCTGTCCGAATGTCGACAGCCTCGTCTCCATCGTGCGGGCCGACCGCAACACGCCCGGCTTCATGCGCTCGCCACCGGAGGTGCCGTATCTGTTTGCGCTGGAAAGCGCGATCGACGAGCTCGCGGTCAAGCTGAACATGGATCCGGTCGAGCTTCGCCGTATCAACGACACCACCAACGAGCCTATCGGTGGCAAGCCCTATACCTCGCGCTCGCTGATGGCCTGTTTCGACGAGGCCGCCAAGGCGTTCGGCTGGGCGCAGCGCTCGCCGCAGCCGAAATCGATGTCGGACGGGGACTGGCTGATCGGCTATGGCTGTGCCGCAACCTGCTATCCGACGCAGATGGGCCCCGCCGCAGCACGCGTACGGCTGCAGCGCGACGGCCGTACCCGCGTCGAGATCGCCGGCCACGAGATCGGGACCGGCGCCTATACCGTCATTGCGCAGACTGCGGCCGAAAGGCTCGGCGTGCCGCTGGAGAAGGTCGCCGTCTTCATCGGGGATAGCGATCTGCCGCCGGCGCCCGTTGCCGGAGGCTCGAACTCCACTGCCAGCACCTGCTCGGCGGTAACGATGGTGTGCGATCAGATCCGGCAGCGCCTGTTCAAGGCGGCGATGCCGGGCCAAAGCCTGACGGACAAGGCCAAGGAGACCGTCGGGCTCGGCCAGACGCCGGCCACGCAGGCGGCAAAGGGCGATCGGCCGCTCGACCTGGAGAAGGCGTTCGACGCGCTCGGGGTCGGCGTCGTCGAGGAATATGGCGAATGGAAGCCGGAAGGCGCGCCGCTGGATTCCTTCCGCGCCATGCATAGCGGGCAGGTGCGGCTCGTGGGCGGACACCAAATGAAGGATCAGATCGCCTATGCGTTCGGCGCGGAGTTCGTCGAGGTGCGCGTCAACCGCTTCACGCACGAGATCCGCTGTCCCCGCCTGGTCGGCGCCTTCGCTGCAGGTCGGATCATGAACCCGCGCACCGCGCGCAGCCAGCTGATGGGCGGACTGATCTGGGGCATGTCGTCGGCGCTGCTGGAGGCCACCGAAATCGACGAGCGCAATGCGCGCTACGTCAACGACAATTTCGCCGATTACCTCGTGCCCGTGAATGCCGATGTGGCCGACGTCGAGGTCATCTTGCTGTCCGAGCAGGATGACCGCATCAATCCCGTCGGCGCAAAGGGCGTCGGCGAGCTCGCCAATGTTGGCACCAATGCCGCGATCTGCAATGCGATTTACCACGCCACCGGCCAGCGCATCCGCAAGCTCCCGGTCCGGCTGGAAAATATCGAGGTGTGAGGGGTGGAAACCCCAACCGCGTTGCGCTAGACACCTTCCGCCACAAACGGAAGGTGTCTTTATGCAGCGTTTCCAGCGCGCGCTCCTCACCCTGATGTCGGCGCTCGCGATCACCGTGATCGCAGGCGTGTCGCATTTCGTTTCCACCACGGCCTCGGCCCAGACCGCAGGAAAGACCATGACCACAGCTTCAGGCTTGCAGATCATCGACTCCACCGTCGGCACCGGTGCCTCGCCGCAGCCCGGCCAGATCTGCGTGATGCACTACACCGGCTGGCTCTATGAGAACGGCCAGAAGGGCAAGAAATTCGACAGCTCCGTCGATCGCAAGGAGCCGTTCGAATTCCCGATCGGCAAGGGCCGCGTCATCGCCGGATGGGATGAGGGCGTTGCCTCCATGAAGGTCGGCGGCAAGCGCACGCTGATCATTCCGCCGCAGCTCGGCTACGGCGCGCGCGGCGCCGGCGGCGTTATTCCGCCGAACGCGACGCTGATGTTCGACGTGGAATTGCTCGCGGTGAAGTGACGGCGCAGCTGTCGTTCGGGATTCGGCTCTTCGAGCCGCCCTGGAATGACTGCACAAACAAAAAGACCGGCCTCGCGGCCGGTCTTTTCGCATTCATCTCCTGCGCGTCATTCCGTCGCGCGCTTTGCGGAGGCCGCGGCGCGATCGATCGCATCCTTTGCGGCGTCTTTGGCATCGCCCATGGCCTGCTGGCCCTTGCCCTTCACTTCCTGGACGACGCCTTCGCCCTTCAAGCGCTCGGAACCGGTGGCTTCACCGATGCCCTGCTTGGCCTTGCCGATTGCTTCGTTCGCGTTGCCCTTGATCTTGTCGGTGGTGCTGCCCATGAAACTCTCCTTTTCATCTGGTCGTGTAGTCAACGTCCCGGGGCTATGAGGGTTCCAATTTTGGTATGGCTCGCGGACGCGGCTTCGGGTTAGTTTGCCGCGCACGGAACCAACAGAAAGCAAGTCCCATGACCGGCCATGACCATTCGCATTCTCACCATGACCACGATCATGACGATCGCTGGAAACATGACGGCGTGCGCGTCATTCCCGGCAACCAGCTCGATACCAACGTGCCGTCCACGGCCGGCATGGATCGTGCGGCCGCGATCAATTTCGCGCGTGTCGGTGCGCAGAAATTGTGGGCCGGCACGGTCAGCATCAAGCCCGATGCCAAGACCGGCGCGCATCACCACGGCCATCTCGAAAGCGTCATCTACGTCGTGAAGGGCAAGGCCCGAATGCGCTGGGGCGAGAAGCTGCAATTCACGGCAGAGGCTGGCCCCGGCGATTTCATCTTCGTCCCGCCCTACGTGCCGCACCAGGAGATCAACGCCAGCCCGGACGAGGTGCTGGAATGTGTGCTGGTGCGCAGCGACGGCGAGGCCGTGGCGATCAACCTCGACATCGAGCCAATCGAGAAGCCCGAGACCGTGCTGTGGATCGATCCGGTACACCGGGACCCGAACGAGAAGAAGTAGGACTGGCCCGGGGGGCGGCGCGATCGTCCCCCGGGACTCGAAAAAAATATTCGGAGGCCGTGTCGGATGGCCTGTGGGCCATCCGTCCTTGGGCAGAACCCGCCCCAAGGAGCCTCCGATGCCCAAGATGATCTTCGTCAGCCTGCCGGTGACCGACCTCGCGCGCGCCACCGCGTTCTACGAGGCGGTCGGCGCGGTCAAGAACCCGCAATTCTGCGACGATACGGCGAGTTGCATGGCCTTTTCCGAGACCATCTTCGTCATGCTGACGACGCACGACAAATTCCGTCAATTCACGCCGAAGCCGATCGCGGATGCCAGAACCTCGAACCAGGTGCTGCTTTGCCTGTCGGCGGACAGCCGCAGCGACGTCGACGAGATCGTCGGCAGGGCCGAGGCCGCGGGCGGGGTGGCCGATCCCAGCCCGAAGGACGAATACAGCTTCATGTACGGCCGCAGCTTCGAGGATCCGGATGGCCACATGTGGGGCGTGAACTGGATGGATCTGGCGGCCGCGCCCGCGCAGCCGGCCATGGCCGACGCCTGATCGAAATCCGCAAATATCCAACATTCGAAGAGGAGCACTCGAGATGTCAAAGCTCGTGCCTTGCATGTGGTTCAACGGCGATGCCGAAGAGGCCGCGAAGTTCTATACCTCGCTCGTGCCGAACTCCGAGATCACCCATGTTCAGCGCAACGTTTCGGACGGCCCCTCCGGCAAGACGGGCTCGGTGCTGGTGGTCGAGTTCACGGTGGCCGGCCAGCCCCTAGTCGCGCTCAACGGCGGCATGAAGATGGAGTATACCCACGCCATCTCGCTGATGATCCATTGCGACGACCAGGCCCAGGTCGATAGCGTCTGGAATGCCTTTCTCGCTCATGGCGGCAAGGCAGAGCAGTGCGGCTGGCTCAGGGATCGCTGGGGCGTGGCCTGGCAGGTGGTGCCGAAGGTGATGTTCGAATTCCTGTCGAGCCCCGACAAGGCGGCCGCCGCGCGCGCGATGCAGGCGATGATGAAGATGGTGAAGCTGGATGTCGACGCGTTGCGCCGCGCGTTCGAGGGCAAGTCGGCGGCGTGATGGCAAAGGCGCGTTTGCGCCGTGCCCACCCTTTGCCTCCAATATCGAGAGGTGGTGGGCACGCTTTCGCTATGCGCACCCTACGAAATTACGCCCGCAGCTAATAATTTATCCTTAGCCCGACGCCGCCGTGGATGGTGTTGCCCACCGGCTGCGGGCCCAGTGTGCCGTTGGCGAAGAGATCCACGATCCAGCCCTTCTGCACGCGGAAGCCGAGGCGGCCGCCATATTCGAACCAGCCCTGGTTGCCCATGGTCGGCACCACCACGCCCTGGCCGGTCACGGTCGCCACGATGCCGCTGCGGCTGGCAAACGACTGCACCCAGCCGCCATTGATGTTCGTCTCGAAATTGCTGCCGAACAGATGCGTCCACTGGCCGCCGATCTTGACCAGGCTGGTGCGGTCGGTGCCATCAGCGATGGTGGCGTCGAACGGATTGAATGCCACCGCATTGTCGCTGTAGCCGGACACGCGCTGCCAGAGCTGCCAGACCTCGATCGAGGCTGCGACTTCGTCGCGCGGCGACAGGCGGCTCATCCAGCCGGCGCGGCCGTAGACCGCGTAGTTCGAGGCGTTGGTCGAGCTCGTCACGCTCACCGGCCCGAGGCTGGTGTTGTAGCTGCGGGTGTAGCGCGCCTTCTCCCACGGCGTCAGGATCGTGCCGACGTCGAAGAACGGACGCGACGAGCCCCAGTCGGTGAAGTCGTAACGCAGCGCGAAGGCGCCGATCGGTGCGCTCGTGATCTTGTAGCCGCCTTCGTTGTATTGCGTGTAGGCGATGCCGGCGAGCAGCGACAAATTGTTGGTCAATTCCTTGCGGCCGTGGATGCCGGCCGAGAACGAGCCGGCCGAGCCGAATGCGCTGATGCAATCGCTGCAATTGACTTGCTCGTTGACGCCCAGCAACACCGTTCCGAGCACCCGGTTGGTGATCATCTGGTTGAAGCGCTGGCCCGCGAGGCCGCCGATCGAATTGCCGCTGGAATCCGCGCCGGTCGGCGTCGGCGCCGAGGTCGGTGATGGAGACGGACTCGGCGACGGCGAGGGATAGGGGCTGGGCGAAGGAGAGGGGGAAGGCGACGGCGAAGATGTCGGTGATGGGGACGGAGAATAGGTCGGGTAAGGCGTCGGCTCACCACATTCGATCTCGCAAGAAGCCTGAGCTGTAGCCGGGCGAACATCGAGCGCGACGAACGCAAGCGCGGCGGCCACGGTCAGCAGGCCGGCGAGGATCACGCGCTTCAAGCGGAGTTTCGCCATCGTCAGCGCCCGCACAGCATGCCGTCGTCATGGACCGCGGGCGTGATGGTCGGCGAGGCGTCGGCATATTGGTTCACCGCGCACAGCCCGGCGCTCGCGGCGCAGTTGGCGGCGAAGGTCCAGGGCGGCGAGTTGGATTTGGTGATGCCGACCTTGCCGCCGCTCGAGGTGATGATTGCGGTGTCGCCCGGCTGGGTGAGCTGCACGCACTGGAAGCTCGTCGTGCAGACACTGGCTGCGCCGTCCTGAAGCACGACGACGGAGCGTCCGCGCTGGGAAAGGATGTCGAGCGTGGTGCCGCGCACGCCGATGGTGGCAAGCGGCGTCGTGATCTTGTAGGCGGTCTTCTCGGAATGTCCGGTGACGAAACGGAACGCACCGGTGGTCATGCGGATCGCGACATCGCGGTAGCTGTGTTCGTCGTTGAAGACGGTGCGGTCGAGCTTCAGCGTGGCGCTGGGACCGAGCGACAGATTGGTGCTGTCGGCCATCACGAAGCGCGCCGCGCTGTCGGCGCCGGTGCGCACGGTCTCGTCGCGCAGCATGCTGTCGCCGACATTGATCGGCGTGGTGGACGCAGCGACGCGCACCACCTCGTTCTGGATCACGACGGCTTCGCCGACGCGCGTCTGCGCCATTGCGCAGGGCGCGGCGCCAAGCGCCGCCGACAACAGGGTGGGGAAAAGCCAGAAACGCAAATTCATTTTCGCAACCGATCGATATGTCCCTGATCGTACCGGATCGCGCAAGCTTGCGATGTGGCGGAATTATCACAAGCCGCGCGGGACGTGCGTCATGCTTAGTGACAGTTGCGGCAGAATGCGTTCAATGAAAAACGAGACTTCTATTTTTGTCCGCGGTGACGCAAATTTGCCACGCAAAACAGCCTCCCAGCAGCCGCTCGAATTGCCCGCGGTTCCGATGATGTCGCGAAGCGCAGTGATTGCTGTCGCAATCTTCCTGGTTGCGCATCTCGCGCTGTTGATCGGACTGACGACGCCGGAGAAGTTCGTCTTCGACGAGGTGCACTACGTGCCGGCGGCGCGGCAGATGCTGGCACCGGCGATCTCGCAGCCGATGCTCAATCCGATGCATCCGCCGCTGGCCAAGGAGCTGATCGCGACCTCGATCGCGGCCTTCGGCGACAACGCGCTCGGCTGGCGCTACCCCGCGACGTTGTTCGGCGCGCTCGCCGTCGTCGCGATCTATTTGTGCGGCCTCGCGCTGTTCTCCGCGCAAGGCCCCGCGGTCGCCGCGGCGCTGATCGCGGCCTTCAACCAGATGCTCTACGTGCAGGCACGCATCGCCATGCTCGATATCTTTGCGCTCTCCTTCGGTCTGCTTGCCACCGCCGCCTTCATGCATGGGTTTCGACGACAGCGGCCGCAGGCGCTGTTCGCGCTCGCCGGCAGCCTGTTCGGCTGCGCTGCGGCCTGCAAATGGAGCGGCCTGTTTCCGCTCGGCGTCTGCATCGTCATCGTCGCGGTGATCCGCCTGATGCAGGGCTGGCGCACGCTGTTCGCCGACGCGAAGCCGGACGACTGGTATCGGCCGGACCTCTGGCCCGGCCTCCGGCTGCATCATGTCGTGTTCAGCTTCGCGATTCTGCCGGGCGTGGTCTATCTTGCCGCTTTCGTTCCGCTTTACGGGGTGTCGCTGCCGGAGCTGATCGAGGCACAGCGCCGGATCTTTGCCGACAACACCACGACCGCGATTGCCGGCCACACCTATATGAGTTCATGGCCGTCCTGGCCGCTACTCGCGCGCCCGGTCTGGTTCCTGTTCGACAAGGTCGCGGAAGACAACGTCTCCGCGGTCGTCTTCCTCGGCAATCCACTGGTCTTGTGGCCGGCGCTGCTCGCGCTCGCGCTCGTGCTGCGCGATTTCGTCGTCGAGCGCCGCTGGGATGCGTTCCTGATCGCGGCGTTCTATTTCGGTCCCTGGCTCGCCTGGGCCCTGCTGCCGCGCACGCTGGGTTTCATCTACTATTATCTGCCCGCCGCCACCGCGGCGTCGCTCGCCCTGGTCTATGTGCTGCGCCGGGACGGTCTGCCGCGCTGGCTGCTGTGGGCCTATGTCGGCGTTGCCGGGATCGGCTTTGCGGTCATGCTTCCGGTCTCGGCAGCCTTCATCGGGACCTCGATGCGAAGCTTCGGCCGGCTGATGCTGTTCCAAAGCTGGATCTAGTGCCCGCTTGCGTGCATATGCCTGGTAGAATTATCTTGCCTGAATCAATCTGTGCGTGTGGACTGGCCGCCATCCTCGGGCCTGAGGAGCCTTCGGGTGAGCATGGAGGATCGCATCGCCAGTCCGGACCAGTCCAACGCTGATTGGCTACGGGCCGTCGTCGACACCGCAGTGGACGGCGTGATCCTGATCGATGCGCGCGGCGGCGTGCTGATGTTCAATCCGGCCTGCGAGAAGCTGTTCGGCTATGTCGCCGAGGAAGTCATCGGGCGGAACGTCAAGGTTCTGATGCCGTCGTCCTACCGCGACGCCCACGACGGATATCTTCACAATTATCACGTCAGCGGCGAACGCAAGATCATCGGCATCGGCCGCGAAGTGGTCGGCCAGCGCAAGGACGGCTCGACGTTCCTGATGCATCTGTCGGTCGGCGAGAGCAGGCAGGCCGCGGGCGATTCGATCTTCGTCGGCATCATTCACGATCTCACCGAGCGCGAGCGGGTCGAGCGCGAGCTGCGCGAGAGCGCTGCGCGGCTGCGCGCGGTGGTCGACACCGCCGTCGACGGCGTGATCCTGATCGATTCGGACGGCATCATCCTGAAATTCAATCCGGCCTGCGAAAGGCTGTTCAAATACGAGGCCGACGAGGTGCTCGGACACAATGTCCGGATGCTGATGCCCGAGCCCTACCGGTCCGAGCATGACGGCTACATCCGCAATTTCATCGCGACCGGCGACAAGAAGATCATCGGCATCGGCCGCGAGGTGCTGGGCCGGCGCAAGGACGGCACGACCTTCCCGATGGACCTTTCGGTCGGCGAGGCCCAGCAGGACGGCTCGTCCATCTTCGTCGGCATGATCCACGATCTCAGCGACCGCAAGCGCACCAAGGCCCAACTGATCCAGGCGCAGAAGATGGAGGCGGTCGGACAGCTGTCCGGCGGCATCGCCCACGACTTCAACAATCTCCTCACCGTGATCGTCGGCAATGCCGAATACCTCGCCGAGCAATTGGTGCCGCGCGGGGACCTGAAGCGCCTTGCCGACGACATCTGCAGCGCCGGCGAACGCGGCGCCGAGCTGACGCAACGCCTGCTCGCCTTCAGCCGCAAGCAGCTGCTGCGGCCGGTCGAGACCGAATGCAACAAGCTCGTCGAGTCCATGTACATGCTGTTGCGGCGAACGCTGCGCGAGGACATCGAGATCGCCACGCAGGCCGATCCTGCGCTCCGGCAGGCCTTTGCCGATCCGGCGCAGCTCGAGGCGGC
Source organism: Bradyrhizobium sp. 62B (assembly GCF_030272265.2). Classification (NCBI taxonomy): domain Bacteria; kingdom Pseudomonadati; phylum Pseudomonadota; class Alphaproteobacteria; order Hyphomicrobiales; family Nitrobacteraceae; genus Bradyrhizobium; species Bradyrhizobium sp. 62B. The sequence continues at coordinate 1,760,131 of NZ_CP092841.2, forward strand.
GATCCTCAACCTCGCGCTGAACGCCCAGGATGCAATGGCGTCAGGCGGACGCCTGACCATCTCGGCGGCGAATGCTTCGCTCGATGCCGGTGATCACAATGCGCATCCCGATGTCGGGCCGGGCGAATATGTCGTGATCGCCGTGACCGACACCGGCACCGGCATGCCCAAGCGGGTGCTGGAACGCGCGTTCGAACCCTTCTTCACCACCAAGGAGGTCGGCAAAGGCAGCGGGCTCGGGCTCAGCATGGTGTATGGCTTCGTCAAGCAATCCAACGGCCATGTCACGATCTACAGCGAGCCGGGCCTGGGAACGACGGTGCGGATCTATCTTCCGGCCGTGCTGAGCAAGTCGCAGGGCGTGCCGCTGGCGGTCGAGAAGGAGGTGGCACAGAGCGGTTCGGAAATCGTGCTGGTCGTCGAGGACGATCCGTTCGTCCGCTCCTATGCGGTGATGAGCCTGGAAAGCCTGGGCTACAAGGTGATTTCCGCCGTCGACGGCAAGGGAGCCTTGCAGACGCTTGCCGTAACGCCGCATGTCGACCTGCTCTTCACCGACGTCGTCATGCCCGGGGGCGTCAACGGGTGGGAACTCGCGGGTCTCGCCCGCAAGGAGAGGCCCGAGCTGCACGTATTGCTGACCTCGGGTTATGCCCTCGAAACGCTGGCCGCGAACGGCCACGTCCGGCAGGGCGCCCTGATCCTGGAGAAGCCTTACCGCAAGGCCGAGCTCGCGCGGCTGGTTCGGGAGGCGCTCGCCGGAGCGGTGCCGGTCTGAGCGACGGTCCGCCTGCCGGAGGGCCGGCAGGCGAGGGTTGTCATCAGATCATTTCGACGCGGTCTTGGTGTCCATGTTCACGACCTGGACGCGGCGGTTGATCGGGTCGGCGCCGTTGGCGGTATCCTTCAGCTTGGTCTCGCCGTAGCCGACGGTGACGAGATCGGTGCCGTTGAGGCCGTAGTTCTGCACCAGGTACTTCTTGATGGTGTCGGCGCGCCGTTCGGACAGGCCTTGATTGTAGGCCTCGCCGCCGGTTGCGTCGGTGTGGCCGGCGACCACGAAGGTCGAGCCCTTGAGCGCCGGATCGGACAGAGCCTTGCCCAGCGCCTGCACCGAGGGCACCGACGTCTTGGCAATATCGGCCGAGTTGTAGTCGAACTGGATTTCCAGGTCGATTTTCGGCTTGGTCGCGGCGAGCTCGGCGATCTGCTCACGCTCGCCCGTCGAGAGCGAGCGGGTCGAGCGGTTGCGCACGGTATTCAGGAAGGTCGCTTCCTTGGCCTGCACGGTCGTGTCGGCCTGCGGACCGACGGACAGGCCGCGGGTTGCCGGCTTCGGCTTCAGTGCATCCAGGATCTGGCCAGTGGTGACATTGCTGTCGCCGGCCAGAGCCAGGCCCGCCGTCATCGACAGCGCGGCGGAGAGAGTTATCGCCTTCAGTCCAAAGAACTTATCAAAACGGGTCATTGTCGTATCCTCGCTGTTACGCCTGATAGCGATTTGATGCTGCGAGCATAGGTCGGGTTCAAAGGGCCCGATGTGATCTTGGTCACGGTGACGACACCGCGTCCAGGCCTGTTCTCGTGCATTTTCCGGCGTTCGGGCGGTGAACGGGCACGTTTCTGCGCCGTGTCGGGAGCGGAGTCGTTCGTCCCAATAGAAGTGGTCGCATTCTCTCCGGAATAGGTTCACGCGGCGCCGGGCCCGATGTGATTGAAATCACCTTTTGCGATGCGCAGGGTCTTGGACCGCGTCGCCGCGCGGTCCGGCCGTGAGCAGGAAATCGGCCCGGTGCGCGCCTTGACCGTCTGCTTTCGCACCGCAGCAAGAAAATTATCTTCTCCGCGAAACGTCAGCGCGCGAGAATACGTAATTGCGAAGGCCGGCATGACGCCGGTTTCGTTTTACGGAGGAGACTTTTAGATGAAGATCTTGCTCACGGCCGCCGCCTTTGTCGCGTTCACCCTTTCGCTGTCCCCCGCGTCCGCCGCGATGATGGCGTGCACCAAGGACAACATGATGAAGTCCGCCGCGATGATGGGGGGCACGCCCGACACACCGGCCAAGATGGCGTCGAACAAGGAAATGGCCATGGCCAACACCGACATGAGCAATGGCAAGATGAAGAGCGCCTGCATGCACTACATGAAGTCGCAGAAGGCCATGATGGCGAAGTAGGCCTCGGCGACATCGAACAGCCGCGCTGTCAGCAGATGGCAGCGCGGCTTTTTCTTTGTCGGTTCTGGACCACCGCTTTCTCCCGGCGCGAATCCCGCTACATTGCGTTCTGCAATGTCACGCCCGCCCAAACCCCATCCCCTCTCGACGAAACAGGCCCGGCAGATCTGGCTGCACGCCCAGCGGCTGGATGAGCGCGCCCCGTTCGGCGAGGGAGCGCAGGCCGTTGCGGACGCGGTCGCTCATCTCGGCTACGTGCAGATCGACACCATCAACGTCATCGAGCGCTGCCATCATCACATCCTGTTCAGCCGGATTCCGTCCTATCGCCGCGCCGATCTGCGTCATGCCCAGAGCGTCGACAGAAGCGTGTTCGAATATTGGACGCATGCGCTCGCTTACGTGCCGACCGGCGACTTCCGCATGTTCCTGCCGGCGATGCGCGAGCATCGGCGCGAGGGGCACAAATGGTTCGCTTCGGTGAAGCCGGCCGACACGCGCAAGGTGATGCGGCTGGTGCGAGCCGGTCCGCTGACGATCCGCGACATCGAGGATGACGTGCTCACCGAGAAGGAGCATTTGTGGCAGAGCCGCAAGCCTTCGAAGCGGGCGCTGCAGCTCGCCTTCTATACCGGCGCCGTCACCATCAGCGAGCGGCAGGGCATGCTGAAGACCTATGAGCTGATGACGCGTCATTTCGGCTGGGACAAGCTGCCGAGGCCGGCCTCGGCCAGGGAGATCACGGCCTATCTGCTCGATCGCGCATTGCGCTCGCAAGGCGTAGTCAGCCTCGATTCCATCTGCCATCTCGATGCGCCGCGCAAGAAGGCGGTGGCCGGTCTGATCGCCTCGCGCGTGCGCCGCGGCGAGCTCGTGCCTGTTGCGATCGACGGCGCCGGCAAGCAGGAACATTGGGCGGCGCCGGCCGCGCTCGAGGGGAATGGTGAGATGGTCTCGCCAGACCTCGTCCACATCCTCTCGCCGTTCGATCCCCTGATCATCCAGCGCAAGCGCACCAATCTCATCTTCGGCTACAACCATCTGTTCGAGGCCTATGTGCCGAAGGCGAAGCGCAAGCTCGGTTATTTCGCGCTGCCCGTGCTGGTCGGCGACGAGATCGTGGCCGCGCTCGATCTGAAGACCGATCGGCAGGCCAGGAAGCTCTTGATGCAGAAATGGACCTGGGTCGGGCAGGGCAAGAACACGGCGGGGCGCAAGGCGCTCAAGCAGGGCATCGAGGAGGAGCTCGATCGCTTCGAACGGTTTCAGCTGGCGGAGTAGCTGCGACTTCGTAGGACGGATTAGCCGAAGGCGTGATCCGCCACGGCCGTCGCAGCGAAGAGAGCAGAGGCGGATTACGCTCCGCTAATCCGCCCTACGCCTTTCGGCGAATCGATCGATCCACACGCCGAATGCAATCCCCATCGCATACGCCACCACATTCCACAGCGAGAAGATTCGCCCCAGGAGCAGCGCGCCGGCCGTCGTCAGTCGGAATGCGTCGAGCCATGGCGTGTGCACCAGCCGGGAGAATTCCACGACGATGGCGATGATGGCCGCGATGGCTGCAATCTGCGTCCGCGTGAGTCGCGGCAGCAAAGCTCCGGCCAGCAGAAACACCATCGTGGCCCACAAGAGCGAGCCGCCGTATTTCACGACGAACGCGGGCAGGCCGAGTGGAAAGCCGTACCAGCGCAAGGCCAGTCCGCAGGCGATGACGATCGACGCGAGAGCCGCGCGGATCAGCGATGTCCGGAGCGGCGCAATGGCTTGATCCGGCTGCGTCCCGTGCATTGCTCGCTCCATTGACTCTTCGTCTGCGATGCTGAAAACCGCACACCAGCCCACAAAAGCAACAACCAGGGGGAAGCCATGAGCCAGACCACCATCGATGCCGGTTCCGCCGGCGGCGCCAACAACGCCAAGAGCGAAATCGAAACATCGACGATCCGTGCCATCTCCTGGCGCCTGATTCCTTTCCTGGTGCTGGCCTACTTCTTCTCCTATCTCGACCGCGTCAATCTCGGCTTCGCCGCGCTGACCATGAATGCCGAGCTGAAGTTCACGCCGCTGATCTTCTCCTGGGGCGCCGGCATCTTCTTCATCGGCTATTTCATCTTCGAGGTGCCGAGCAATCTGGCGCTGGAGAAGTTCGGAGCCAGCCGCTGGATCGCCCGCATTATGGTGACCTGGGGCATCATCTCCGCCCTGATGGCGGTGGTCAGCGGCGTGACGAGCTTTTACGTCCTGCGCTTCCTGCTCGGTGTCGCCGAAGCCGGATTCTTCCCCGGCATCATCCTCTATCTCACCTATTGGTATCCGGCCGAATATCGCGCCCGCTTCCTGGCGGCCTTCGCCATCGCGGTGCCGGTCTCGACCGTGATCGGCGCGCCGATCTCCGGCCTCTTGCTCGGGCTCGACGGCATGATGGGCCTGAAGGGCTGGCAGTGGCTGTTCATCATCGAGGGTATCCCCTCCGTGCTGCTCGGCATCGTCACCTGGTTCTATCTCACCGACAAGCCGGAGAAGGCAGACTGGCTCTCGGCCGAGCAGAAGGCCTGGCTCAAGGCGAAGCTCGATTCGGAAATCGCGGCCAAGCAGGCCGTGAAGCATGTCTCGCTCGGCGAAGCGCTGTCCTCGCCGAAGGTGATCGCGCTCAGCCTGATCTATTTCGGCTTCGTCGGGGCGCTCTATGGCATGCAGTTCTGGCTGCCGCAGATCGTCAAGGCGTTCGGGCTGACCAACGCGCAGACCGGCTTCGTCACCGCGATCCCCTATCTGTTCGGCACCATCGCCATGATCCTGTGGGCGCGGCACTCCGACGCCACGCGCGAGCGGGTCATGCATGTCGGTGCGCCGTTGCTGCTCACCGCCGTCGCGCTCGCCGTCTCCAGCTACCTCACCGATCCCACCATGACGATGGTGGTGCTGACGGTGGCCGCGATCGGCGTGTTCTGCTGCTTCGGCGTGTTCTGGACCCTGCCGACCGCCTGGCTCTCCGGCACGGCCGCCGCCGGCGGCATCGCCCTGATCAACTCGATCGGCAACCTCGCCGGCTTCGGCGGGCCGTATCTGATCGGCTGGGTCAAGGAGGCGACGGGACAGACCTCGACCGGCCTCCTGGTGCTCGCCGTGCTGCCTCTTCTCGCCGGCATCCTGGTGTTCATCGGCGGCCACGAGACCAAGCACGAGTTCGCCGGGCAGGGGCGGTAGAGCGCACCGTCCAAGCTACCGGCTAATCTGCGTCGGCGCTTCTCTGTGAGCCAGCCCGAAAACACCAACATTGCGCGTTGAGGCGCAACAGGTCGTCATCATCAAGTCGTCCACCCTCTTAACGATCACGTATTCCTGATGACTGACGATTATTGACTTTTATCAGTGATTAGTCGACATTCCTCTCATTCGAGCTGCAGGAGTGTCCTTCGATGTTCGTCCGGTCGGTTTTGTCGAGCTATTCCAGGCTATTGGCAGGCGTGTCGCTGGCCCTGATGGCCGCGGCCCTGGCCGGGTGCAATGATACCGTCGCCGAGAAGGCCGAGCCGCCGCGGCCGGTTCTGGTCGCAACCGCGCATTATGATGCCGAGACCCCGGAACGCAGTTTCGTCGGCACCGTCAGGCCCCGGATCGAGAGCGATCTCGGCTTCCGCGTCGCCGGCAAGGTCGCCAAGCGCCTCGTCGAAGTCGGCCAGACCGTCGAAATCGGCCAGCCGCTCGCGACCCTCGATGAAGTCGATCTGAAGCTGCAGGCCGAGCAGGCACTGGCCGAGCAGACCGCCGCGACCGGCGTGCTGGCCCAGGCCGCCGCCGCCGAGCAGCGCGCCAAGGATTTGAAGGCCAAGGGCTGGACCACGGATGCGCAGATGGATTCGAGCCGCGCCGCTGCGGACGAAGCCCGCGCGCGCCTGAACCGCGCCGAGCGCGCGCTCGAGCTGAGCAAGAACTCCCTTTCCTACGCGACGCTTGCTGCCGACGCCCGGGGCGTCGTCACCGCAACGCTGATCGAGCCCGGCCAGGTGGTCGCCGCGGGCCAGGCTTCGATCCGTGTCGCCCGCTTTGCCGAGAAGGAAGCGGTCGTCGCGATCCCTGAGACGCTGGTTGGACGCGCCAAGTCGGGCGTCGCCAGCGTCACTCTTTGGTCCGAGCCGGACAAGAAATATGCGGCCAAGCTGCGCGAGATCGCGCCGACGGCCGATCCGGCCACGCGCACCTATCTTGCGAAATTCTCGCTGCCCGAGGCCGACGACAAGGTCGCGCTCGGCATGACCGCGACGCTGACGCTGTCGGACGCCGCGACCGAGCGCGTCGCGCGACTGCCGCTGTCGGCGCTGTTCAACGAGGGCGGCAAGCCGTCCTTCTACGTCGTCGACGACAACGGCGCGCTCACCTTGAAGCCGGTGACGGTGAAGTCCTACGAGAGCAACGACGTGCTCATCACCAGCGGCGTGGATGAGGGCGCCAAGATCGTTGCCCTCGGGGTGCAGAAGCTCGATCCGGGCCAGCGGGTGCGGGTCGTGTCGTCACTGTCGTTTTAATTTTTGTCATTCCGGGCGATGCGCGCCGGAGTGACAAGAGAATGAGTTACGTCGTGTGAGGTGAGTTTCGGCCTTTGTCCCTAAGCAAAGGCTGAAGCGGCGAAGCGATCCAGAACTTGCCCAGCCCCCTGGATTGCTTCGCTGCCTCGCGACGACGGATTGAACAGAGTGGCTGTCGTGTCTTTGGCAACTGGATCGTCTTTTCGGAGAGAGCGATGAAGCGCTTCAACCTTTCGGCCTGGGCCGTCAGCCATCCGACGCTGGTTCTCTTCCTCATGATCATTCTCGGCGTCGCCGGATTCTTCTCCTATGAGAAGCTCGGCCGGGCTGAGGATCCGTTCTTCACGGTGAAGGTGGTCAACGTCTCCGTGATCTGGCCGGGCGCGACCGCGCAGGAGATGCAGACGCAGGTCGCCGATCCCATCGAGAAGAAGATCCAGGAGCTGCCCTATTTCGAGAAGGTGCAGACCTATTCCAAGCCCGCCTTCACCGCGCTCCAGGTGACCTTCCGCGACTCGACGCCGCCGAAGGACGTGCCGTATCTCTTCTATCTCTTGCGCAAGAAGCTGGTCGACGTGCAGGGCCAGCTGCCGTCGGGCATTCTCGGACCCGTCGTCAACGACGAGTTTTCCGACGTCGATTCCATTCTCTACATGATGACCGGCGACGGCGCCGACTACGCCCAGCTCAAGAAGGTTTCGGAAGGTTTTCGCCAGCGGCTCCTGAAGGTGCCCGGTGTGACCAAGGTCGACGTCTACGGCAACCAGGACGAGCGCATCTTCGTCGAGTTCAGCCACGCCAAGCTCGCCACCCTCGGCATCACGCCGCAGGCGCTGTTCGATTCGCTCGCCAAGCAGAACAACGTGACCCCCGCCGGCACGGTCGAGACCTCCGCGCAGCGCGTGCCGCTGCGTGTCACCGGCGCGCTCGACGGTGCCAAGGCCGTCGCCGAAACGCCGGTCGAGAGCAACGGTCGCGTGTTCCGCTTGGGGGATATCGCCACCGTCACCCACGGCTATGTCGATCCGCCGAGCTTCGTCGTCCGCCAGGAAGGCAAGGCCGCGATCGGCATCGGCGTCGTCACTGCCAAGGGCGCCAATATCCTCGAGCTCGGCAAGGAGGTCGAGAAGGCGACGGCCGACTTCATGAAGGCGGTGCCGCAGGGCATCGACGTCAAGCTGATCGCCGACCAGCCAAAGGTGGTCGAGCACGCCGTCGGCGAGTTCGTGCACTCCTTCATGGAAGCGCTCGTCATCGTGCTGTTCGTCTCGTTCCTGGCGCTGGGCTGGCGCACCGGCATCGTGGTCGCGCTGTCGGTGCCTTTGGTGCTCGGCATCGTCTTCGTCGTCATGAACATGATGTCGCTCGACCTGCACCGCATCACGCTCGGCGCGCTGATCATCGCGCTCGGCCTGCTCGTCGACGACGCCATCATCGCGGTCGAGATGATGGTGGTGAAGATGGAGCAGGGCTGGGACCGCATGCGTGCGGCGTCGTTTGCCTGGGAATCAACTGCGTTTCCGATGCTCACGGGAACGCTGGTCACGGCCGCTGGCTTCCTCCCCATCGGCTTTGCCAATTCCGCGGTCGGCGAATATGCCGGCAGCATCTTCTGGATCGTTGCGATCGCCCTGGTCGCCTCCTGGTTCGTGGCGGTGATCTTCACGCCCTATATCGGCGTCAAGCTGCTGCCGGAGATGAAGGCGCACCACAACCACGATCCGCACGCGGTCTACGAGACCCGCATGTATCGGGGCCTGCGCGCCATCGTGCAATGGTGCGTCAACCACCGCATCACCGTGGTGGCCGCGACCGTCGGCGTCTTCATCGCCTCGATCGTCGGGTTCGGCCATGTCCAGCAGCAATTCTTCCCGCTGTCGGAGCGGCCCGAGCTGTTCTTCCAGCTGCGCCTGCCCGAGGGCACCGCCTTCAACGTCACCGAAAAGGCGGTGAAGAAGGCCGAGACGCTGCTGAAGGACGACAAGGACATCGAGACCTATACGTCCTATGTCGGCCAGGGCTCGCCGCGCTTCTGGCTCGGCCTCAATCCGCAGCTGCCGAACGAGGCCTTTGCCGAGATCGTCATCGTGGCCAAGGGCGTCGAGGCGCGCGAGCGCATCAAGGCCAAGATCGAGAACGCGGCTGCCGAGGGCTTCCTGTCCGAGGCGCGCGTGCGCGTCGACCGCTTCAATTTCGGTCCGCCCGTCGGCTTCCCCGTGCAGTTCCGCGTGATCGGCCCCGACGCCAACACCGTGCGCGAGATCGCCTACCAGGTCCGCGACGTCATGCGGCAGAACAAGAGCGTCAAGGATGTCCAGCTCGACTGGAACGAGCAGTCGCCTTTCCTCAAGCTCGTCGTCGACCAGGATCGTGCCCGCGCCATGGGCCTGACCCCGCAGGACGTCTCACAGGCGCTCGCGATGCTGATCTCGGGCTCGCAGGTCACGACCGTGCGCGACGGCATCGAGAAGGTCGGCGTGGTCGCCCGTGCGGTCTCGTCCGAGCGCCTCGACCTCGGCGGCGTCGGCGACCTCACCATCACCTCGCGCAATGGCGTTGCCGTGCCGCTGCAGCAGATCGCCAAGATCGAGTATGCGCACGAGGAGCCGATCATGTGGCGGCGCAACCGCGACATGGCGATCACCGTGCGCTCCGACGTCGTCGACGGCGTGCAGGCGCCCGACGTCACCAACCAGATCACGCCGAAGCTGAAGGCGATCAAGGACCACCTCGAGCCGGCCTACCGTATCGAGGCGGGCGGCGCGTTCGAGGAATCCGCCAAGGGCAACGCCTCGATATTCATCCTCTTCCCGGTGATGGTCATGGTGATGCTGACGCTGCTGATGATCCAGCTGCAGAGCTTCTCCCGCCTGATCCTGGTGTTCCTGACCGCGCCGCTCGGCATCGTCGGCGCCTCGCTCGGCCTCAACGTCGCCAATGCCCCGTTCGGCTTCGTGGCGCTGCTCGGCCTGATCGCGCTCGCCGGCATGATCATGCGCAACACGGTCATCCTGGTCGACCAGATCGAGACCGACGTCTCCCACGGCCTGACCCGGCGCGAGGCGATCGTGGAGGCGACCGTCCGCCGCGCCCGTCCGGTGGTGCTGACGGCGCTCGCCGCCATCCTCGCCATGATCCCGCTGTCCCGATCGGCCTTCTGGGGTCCGATGGCGATCACCATCATGGGTGGCTTGTTCGTTGCGACGTTCCTGACCCTCTTGTACCTGCCGGGCCTCTATGCGCTGTGGTTCAGGAAGAGCCTGGACGAGGCCGGTACGCCGGAACAGCCTGCCGCGCCGCAGCATGGGAGCGATGACCCCCACGCAATTCCGCTTGCTGAAGCGGCTGAATAAATGAGAAGACTGCTGACGAACGAGTCCTGATCGATGGCCCTTATTTCGGAACATATCGAAGGCGACACCCGGGATCGTATCCTCGAGGTGGCCGAACGGCTGTTCCGCCAGATCGGCTACCAGAAGACCACGGTCGGCGACATCGCCAAGGAGCTCAGGATGAGCCCCGCCAACGTGTATCGCTTCTTCGAATCGAAGAAGGCGATCCATCAGGCGGTGGCCCGCTCGCTCATGGGCGAGGTGGAGCTCGAAGCGCAGCGGATCGTGGCAAGGCCGGGGCCCGTGCTGGAGCGCTTCCGCGAGCTCCTCACCACCATCCATCGCATGAACACCGAGCGCTATGTCGGCGACAACAAGCTGCATGAGATGGTCGAGATCGCGATGCAGGAGGACTGGGACGTCTGCGTCAACCACATGGAATGCGTCGCCGGAATGGTCGGCCAGATGATCGCGCAAGGCGTCGCCTCCGGTGAGTTCGAGGCGCCCGACCTGCAACTGGCCGCGCTCTGCTCGTGCACCGCGATGATGCGCTTCTTCCACCCCCAGATGATCGCCCAATGCGCCACCAAGCCGGGCCCGAACATCGACCAGATGATCGATTTCGTCATCGCGGGTCTGTCGCCGCGGCACTGACAGGGCGGGCAAATCTTTCCTATAAGCAAGCTGACGTAGCCCGGATGGAGCGAAGCGAAATCCGGGATGGTTCAGCGTTGCGCTGGCGGACCCGGATTACGCTTCGCTCCATCCGGGCTACCAGGACCAGGAAAGATTCCGCGGTGACGGACAAAGACCTGTATTTCTACGAGCCCTCCAAGGGCCACGGCCTCAAGCACGATCCCTTCAACGCCATCATCGCGCCGCGGCCGATCGGCTGGATCTCCTCCCGTGACGCCAAGGGCCACGTCAACCTCGCGCCCTACAGCTTCTTCAACGCGTTCTGCTACGTGCCGCCGATCATCGGCTTCTCCTCCACCAACTGGAAGGACACGGTGGAGAACATCCAGCAGACCGGCGAATTCGTCTGGAATCTCGCCACGATGGACCTTGCCAAGCACATGAATGCGACCGCTGCGCATGTCGCGCCCGAAGTCGACGAGTTCGAGGTCGCAGGCCTCACCGCGGTGCCCGGCAAGCTCGTCAACGTGCCGCGCGTCGGCGAGAGCCCCGTCGCCTTCGAATGCAAGGTGTCCGACATCATCCGGCTCAAGGGCGCCGACGGCAAGGAGGCCGACGCCTGGCTGACGCTGGGTGAGGTCGTCGCGGTCCACATCGACAAGGCCATGATCAAGGACGGCGTCTACCAGACCGCCGCCGCCCGCCCGATCGTCCGCGCCGGCCGCCGCGGCGATTATTTCGAGATCAAGCCCGAAAACATGTTCGAGATGGTGCGGCCGGATTAAGGCCGCCGCTTCGCTCTCCACGCCGTCATTCCGGGGCGCGCCGTCAGGCGCGAGCCCGGAATCCATTTATCGACAAACATTGCGGCGCGATGGATTAGCTCACGCTTCGCGTGCCCCGGAACGGCGTGGGGAGACATCTAGCCCCATTCCCCTCCCGGAACTGCCCGCGCACCCTGGCCGTTATGGTCCGGGGCCCGCCCGGCCGCGTCAAATTTTGCAGGCGAGATGTTCGCCTCCGCCAGCCAGTTTCCGCTAAAATGCCCGATAACCGCGCCGATGCACGAGGTCAGCCATGAGCTTCCGCCGCGACAACATCACGAAGCCGATCTTCTCCTGGGCGCGCGGCGTGCTGCCGGCGATGTCCGACACCGAGCGCGAGGCGCTCGAGGCTGGCGACGTCTGGTGGGACGCCGATCTCTTCACAGGCAATCCCGATTGGTCGGAGCTGCTGAAAATTGCGCCAGCCAAATTGACCGAGGAGGAGCGGGCCTTCCTCAACGGGCCCGTCGACGAGCTCTGCGCCATGCTCGACGAGTGGAAGATCTTTTGGGAATGGCGCGACCTGCCGCAGGACGTCTGGCACTTCGTCAAGCGCGAGAAATTCTTCGGCATGATCATCCCGAAGGAATTTGGCGGTCTCGGCTTCTCGCCCTATGCCCATTCGGAAGTGGTGCGCAAGATCTCGACCCGCTCGATCGCGGCCGCCGTCACCGTGATGGTGCCGAACTCGCTCGGCCCCGGCGAGCTCCTGATGCGCTTCGGCACAAAGGAGCAGCAGGAACGCTGGCTGCCGCGCCTCGCCGACGGCCGCGACATTCCCTGCTTCGGCCTCACCAGCCCGGAAGCCGGCTCCGATGCCGCCTCGATGGTTGACAGCGGCGTCATCTGCAAGGGAGAGTTCGACGGCCGCGAGGTCATCGGGCTGAGGCTCAACTGGCACAAGCGCTACATCACGCTCGGGCCCGTCGCGACGCTGCTCGGCCTTGCCTTCAAGGCCTATGATCCCGAGCATCTCGTCGGCAATCAGGAAGAGCTCGGCATTACCGTCGCGCTGATCCCGACCGATCTGCCCGGCGTCGAGATCGGCCATCGCCATCTGCCGTCGATGCAGGTGTTCCAGAACGGGCCGAACCGGGGACGTGACGTCTTTATCCCCCTGGACTACGTCATCGGCGGCAAGGAGCGGCTGGGGCAGGGCTGGAAGATGCTGATGACCGCGCTTGCCGCCGGCCGCGGCATCTCGCTGCCGTCACTCTCTGCCGCGGGGGCCGCTTATGCGGCGCGCACCACCGGCGCCTATGCCCGTATCCGCGAACAGTTCGGCATCTCCATCTCGAAATTCGAAGGCGTGGAAGAGCCGCTCGCGCGCATCGTGGCGACCGCCTACCAGCTCGATGCGGCGCGCCGGCTGACCTGCGCGGCGCTGAATGCCGGGGTCCATCCCGCCGTCATCTCCGGCATCATGAAGCTGCACGCGACCGAGCGGATGCGCACCGCGATCGACGACGCCATGGACATCCACGGCGGCAAGGCTGTGATCGACGGTCCGCAAAACTATCTCGGCAATCTGCACCGAGCCGTGCCGGTCGGGATTACGGTCGAAGGTGCCAACATCCTGACACGCAATCTCATCGTGTTCGGGCAGGGCGCGATCCGCGCGCATCCTTATCTGCTCGACGAGATGAACGCGCTCGCGGACACTGATCGCGAGCGTGGCCTCACCGCATTCGACAAAGCCTTCTGGAAGCATGTCGGCCATAGTTTCCAGACGCTATTCCGTGCCTTCGGCCGAAGCTGGACCTTTGGCGCCTTCGCGATGGCGCCTGACGCCGGCGACGCCACGCCGTTCTATCGCCAGCTCTCGCGCTATTCGGCGGCCTTCGCGCTTTGCGCCGACATGGCGCTGCTGACGCTCGGCGGCGCGCTCAAGCGCAAGGAGATGCTGTCGGCGCGCTTCGCTGACATCCTGTCCGAGCTGTATCTGCTCTCCGCCGCGCTGAAGCGCTGGCAGGACGAAGGTCGGCAGAAGGAGGACTTTGCCGCGCTGGAATGGTGCATGGCGAGCGGCTTCAGGACGATCGAGAACCGGCTCGCCGAAATCCTCGCCAACCTGCCGAACCGCTTCGTCGCCGGCTTCCTCAAGCTCGTCGTCCAGCCGTTCGGCGCGCGCGTGCTCGGTCCGTCCGACCGCGTCGTGCACCAATGCGCTGCCATCGTGCTGGAGTCGTCGGCGGCGCGCGAGCGCCTGACGCCGGATCTGGCCCATGTCGACGACGACGGCGGCTTTGCCCGGCTGGAGCGTGCGTTCAAGCTGGTCGTGGGCACCGATGCGATCGCCAAGCGCATGCGCGCGGCGCATATCCGCGACTGGAAGGAAGCCGTCACCAAGGGTGTGATCACGCAGGCCGAGGGCGAGCAACTGGCCGCTGCTCACAGGGCCGTCACCGAAGTGATCGAGGTCGACGATTTTGCGCCGGAAGCCCTGTCGCCGATTTACAAGAAAACCGTCAATGTGCATCAGTTCTTCCAGGAACTCGGTGACCAGAGGGCGGCGAGCTGATGGCACGACCGGTATTCATAGTCGACGGCAGCCGGACGCCGTTTCTGAAGGCGCGTTCGGGCCCCGGCCCGTTCACGCCGGTCGATCTCGCCGTGCAATGCGGCCGGCCGCTGCTGGCGCGCCAGCCGTTTTCGCCCGACAGCTTCGACCAGGTCATCCTCGGCTGCGTCAACGTGATCGCGGACGAGATGAATCCGGCCCGCGTCGCGGCGCTCCGGCTCGGCATGGGCGAGGACATGGTCGCCTTCACGGTGCAGATCAATTGCGGTTCGGGCATGCAGTCGATCGACACGGCCTACCGCTATATCCGCGAAGGCCATGCCGACATGATCCTTGCCGGCGGCACCGAGGCGCTGAGCCACGCGCCGCTGGTCTGGCCGAATTCCGGCGTGCGCTGGTTCGCCGGCCTCGCCACCGCGAAGGGCGTGGCCGCCAAGCTCGCCGCTGCTTTCAAGCTGCGCCCGCGCGATCTCAAGCCGATCATCGGCCTCGAGCGCGGGCTGACCGATCCCGTCACCGACCTCAACATGGGCCAGACTGCCGAGGTCGTCGGCCATCTCTTCGGCATCACCCGCGTACAGGCCGACGCCTATGCTGCCGAGAGCCATCGCCGGCTCGCGCACGCGCAAGGCGCGGGATATCTCAAGGGCGAGGTCGAAACTGCGTTCTCGCGCGACGGCAAGTTCTTCGACCGTGACGATGGCGTGCGGCCGGACTCCACGGCGGAGACGCTGGCAAAGCTGAAGCCGGTGTTCGAGCGCCCCTGGGGCCAGGTCACCGCCGGCAATTCCTCGCAGATCACCGACGGCGCCTCCTGGGTGATCCTCGCCTCCGATGCCGCAGTCGCCAAGCACAAGCTCACGCCGAAAGCCGCGATCGTCGACAGCAACTGGGCCGCGCTCGACCCTGCGATCATGGGGCTCGGTCCGGTGATGTCGGCGACACCGCTGCTCCAGCGCAACGGCCTTACCATCAAGGATGTCGAGACCTGGGAGCTGAACGAGGCTTTCGCCACCCAGGTGCTGGGCTGTCTCGCGGCCTGGAACGACGACAAATTCTGCCGTGAGATCCTTGGTCTCGACGGCGCGGCGGGTGAGATCGAGCGTGACAAGCTCAACGTCGACGGCGGGGCGATCTCGCTGGGCCATCCCGTCGGCACCTCCGGCAACCGCATCGTGCTGCATCTCGTCAACGCGATGAAGCGGCTCGGCACGCGGCGGGGCGTCGCCACCGAATGCATCGGCGGCGGGCTCGGCGGGGCCATGCTGATCGAGGCGGTGTGACCATGGATTCGAAGATCATGACCGCGCTCGGCGACCGCGTCGTGGAACTGGGGCCCAAGCCCGCGCCGGACAGTCCGTACAAGCATTTCAAGCTCACCCGCGATGAAGACGGCGTCGCCTGGCTGCTGTTCGACCGCGCTGATGCCAGCGCCAATACGCTCTCGTCCGACGTGATGGAGGAGTTCGACGCCGCGCTCGCGGCGATCGAGACCGAGCGCCCGGCCGGCCTCGTGATCCGCTCCGCAAAGCCGTCCGGCTTCATCGCGGGCGCCGACGTCAACGAGTTCCGTGGCGCGTCCGACCCGGAAGTGGTGGAGACCCGTATCCGGGCCGCGCATGCGGTGGTCGATCATCTCGAAGCGCTCAAATTGCCGACGGTCGCGGTCATCCACGGCTTCTGTCTCGGCGGCGGGCTCGAGGTTGCGCTGGCCTGCCAGTCGCGCATCGCCATCGACGGCGCGCGCTTCGGCTTCCCGGAGGTGATGCTCGGCCTGCATCCCGGTCTCGGCGGCACCGCGCGGTTTACTGCGCTGGTCAACCCGACCCAGTCGATGGCCTTGATGCTGACCGGCCGCACCATCGATGCGCGACGGGCTAAGGCGATCGGCCTCGTCGATACCGTCACGCAGGAGCGCCATGTCCGGGGCGCGGTGAAGGATGCGCTGTTCGGCCGGATGAAGCGGGCGCGCGCTGGCTTCCTGACTCGCGCGGCGAACTTCGGCCCCGTGCGCGGGCTGCTCGCAAAACGCATGCGCTCGGAGGCGGCGAAGGCCGCGTCCCGCGAGCACTATCCCGCGCCTTACGCGCTGATCGACCTCTGGGAGAGCCATGGCGGCAGCAAGGCCGCGATGCTGAAGGCGGAGCAGGCGTCCTTCGCCAAGCTGATGGTGACGCCGACCGCGCAGAATCTGATCCGCGTCTTCTTCCTGCGCGAGCAGATGAAGAAGGCAGCAGGCTCCGGCAACTCGATCAAGCATGTCCACGTCATCGGCGCCGGCGCCATGGGCGGTGATATCGCGGCTTGGATAGCCGGGCAGGGCTTTCGCGTCTCGCTCGCCGACATGAAGGCCGAGCCGATCGCAGGCGCGGTGAAGCGCGCCGCCGAGCTCTATGGCAAGATCATCCGCAAGCCGACCGAGGTGCGCGACGCGCTCGATCGCCTCATCCCCGACATGGACGGGGAGGGGGTGCGCAACGCGGATCTCATCATCGAGGCGGTCCCGGAAAAGCTCGAGCTCAAGCAGAAGGTCTATGCCGGGATCGAGCCGCGCATGAAGCCGGGCGCGATCCTTGCGACCAACACGTCGAGCATTCCGCTGCAAGATTTGCGCACCACGCTCGCGCGGCCGGAGCGCCTGGTCGGCCTGCATTTCTTCAATCCGGTATCGCGGCTGCAATTGGTCGAGGTCGTCAGCCACGACGGCAACGACGCGCAGGCGCTGAAGGACGCACTTGCTTTCGTCGGTGCGATCGACCGTCTGCCATTGTCTGTGAAGAGCTCGCCCGGCTTCCTCGTCAACCGCACGCTGACGCCCTACATGCTGGAAGCCATGGTGATGCTGGACGAGAAGATCGACCAGCGCCTGATCGACGCCGCAGCCGAGCAGTTCGGCATGCCGATGGGGCCGATCGAGCTCGCCGACCAGGTCGGGCTCGACATCTGCCTCGACGTCGGGGACATGCTGCGGACGAAGTTCGGCGACCTGCTGCCGCCGACGCCCGCCTGGCTGCGCGACAAGGTCGCCAGGGGCGAGCTCGGCCGCAAGACCGGCAAGGGCTTCTACACCTGGAAGGACGGCAAGGCAGAGAAGGCGCCGCTCCCCGAGACCGGTCCGCGCGTCACCGACCAGATGATCGACCGCCTGGTGCTGCCGATGTCCAACGTCTGCGTTGCGGCGCTTCGCGAAGGCATCGTCGACGATGCCGATGCGGTCGACGGCGCCATGATCTTCGGCACCGGTTATGCACCGTTCCGCGGCGGTCCGCTGAACTATGCGCGCACGCGCGGCGTGGAGAATGTCGTGTCCACCTTACGCGGGCTCGCCGAGAGGTTCGGCGGGCGTTTCGCGCCGGATGCGGGCTGGGACGGTTTGCGATAGGGAGTCGTCGGCAAAAGATGCTATCATGGGTGGTGGAGCCCAGGGAGCATCGCCGATGCCGACGATCCCGTTCTTCAAGCACGCGACCCCGCGCGAGATCATCATCACGCGGCTGTGCTGCGGGGCCGACGTCGTCGTGATCCTGTATTGCGCAGGCTATCTCGTCGGGACTTATCCCGCGGCGGGATTGCGTTGGCCGTGGCTGATCGTGGCGCTCCTGGCCGGGTATTTCCTCGCTGACCTGTTTTCCGGGCTGGTGCATTGGGTGGTCGACACCTGGCTCGACGAGGGGATGCTCGGCCGCGGCATCGCGATCACGCGCGAACATCACACCCATCCCGGCCACGTCCTGCTCTACGACTTCCTCGACCAGGCGTCGCTCGGTGCGGCACCGAGCGCCGTAGTGGTCGGAATTGCGGCCGCCGTCACGGCGTCGTTTCCGGTTTCCACGTTCACTTATGCGCTGATGATCGTCTGGTTCGTGATCGCGACCTGCATGCTGTTTGGCATGAGCTTTCACAATCTCGCGCACTGGTCACACCGCCCGCCGCTCCTGCGCATCGCGCAACGGCTGCATCTGGTCTGCTCACCCGAGCATCATTGGCGTCATCACCATGACCACACCATCCGCTATTGCGTCATCAATGGATGGGCCAACTATCCCTGCGACCGTCTCCGGATTTGGAGCAGGTTGGAACGGCTGGTGACGGCGGCGACCGGACGCGCGCCGCGGGCCGACGATGCGGAGTGGCAACGCAGACTGAACGATGCCGGCGGCCTCGTCGGAGCGCCGCGACCAGCTGGATAGCGCAAGCTTGTCTCGTGTCGATGTTGCGCAAGACGCCGCGGCTTTGTATCGAGAGCTGAGAGCCGCGGGAGACCAGCCATATGACCGATACGCAAATCCACGCCCCTAACAGCTCAGGCACCGGGCCAAGCGGCGATCTCTGTATCCGCACGCTGGCGATGCCTGCCGACACCAACGCCAATGGCGACATCTTCGGCGGCTGGCTGCTGAGCCAGATGGATGTCGGCGGCGGCGTATTTGCGTCGAAGGTCGCGAAGTCGCGGACCGTGACGGTCGCGATCGAGGCGATGAACTTTCGCAAAGCCGTCTATGTCGGCGATCTCGTGTCGGTCTACGCCAATATCGTGCGCGTGGGCCGCACCTCGCTCACCGTGCATCTGGAAGCGTGGGCGCTGCGTCGCGGGGAGGAGCATCCTTTCCTCGTCACCGACGGCAACTTCACCTACGTCTCGATCGACGAACACGGTCGCCCGCAGGCGGTTCGTCCGGCCGACGCAACCATCGCGACGTAACGACGTGCCTCATTGATATTGCATCGTCCGCTTCGTGAATGATGACCGATCACGCGTTCCTGCGTCGCGGCTTCGCCTAGAACCAGTCAAGAACCAGTCATAAAACGGATGAGGTCCCGGCGTACTCAATTGCGTGCCGATTCGAGGTGGTAACGGCCTCAAATGCCCTGGGAACCTTTGGGCAGGAGCACCGTTATTTGCCCGCACTGAGGAATCCACGGACTATGCCGGACAGCTACATCATCGAAGTCGACTCGCAGACCGCAGGTATCGTCGTTCGTTCTTCCGGGGACTACTGCTTCTTCGCCTCGTCCCACCGATTCAACCGTCTCGAAGGCCAGCTCTTCCGCAACGCGCGCGAAGCCGAGCGCGCCGCGCGCAAGCTGGTGAACGGAGATGTGAAGGAAGCGGCGTAAGCGCCCGCCGGTCGATCGGCCCGCGAAATGTGGGCGGAATTTTTTGCCGCCCTTGATACTTTCTTCTCCCCTTGCGGGAGAAGGTGGCGCGAAGCGCCAGATGAGGGGTTCTATCGGCGAATTCAAAACCTGAGAGACTAACTCGCTGAGGCAGCCCCTCACCCGTCTCGCCGCCGTCGCGGCGAGCCACCCTCTCCCACAAGGGGAGAGGGCAAGAGCGTCATCACAACTTCGTTGCAGCCCGCGACAGCAGCTTCCACTCGTCGCCTTGCTTCTGCCAGTTCATCAGGATGTGAAGATTGGTCGATACTTTCTTTCCGTCGGCCGCCATCTCCTGCTCGCCCAGCCAGTGGAAGCGGACGATCGCGGCGGGGCCGACGACCTTGATGGTCGGGTCCTTGTACTCGATCGACAGGAATTTGGATTTGCCGTCGGTGGCGTTGGCAACGAACGTCGCCTTGTCCTCGACCTTGCCACTGGAATGGCTGTAGCTGAGATCGTCCCAGCACAACGCGCCGAGCGCCTTCGGATCAGCTGCGATCTGGGCGAGACGGAAGGCCTCGACCTTTTTCGCCACCGCCTCTTCGTCTGCCGAGGCGGCGAGCGCCGGTGCGGTGAGCGCAAGCGCGGAGACGGCAAGAGTCGAAAGAGCAAGGTCGCGTCGGTTGATCATCGTTTCCTCCTTTTTGATCTTGCGAGGAGTGTTGCAGCCGCGCGCGACTTTGTCGAGTGCTGCATTGTCGTCATGGGGATGCGCCATTGCGCTCGAGCCCGTATTGATACGCCTTTCGCATTGATGCGTGGCGGATTTGGGAAAGTAGGGAAATGATCGAAGCAATCGGCAGGGCATTGTTGTTCGACATCGACGGCACGCTCGCCAACACCGACCCGCTGCATCTCGAGGCCTTCAACCAGGTGCTCGGTCCCCGCGGCCATGTGTTCGACCACGCGCGCTTCTCCAGGGAGCTGCAAGGCTTCGCCAACGTATCGATCGGCGACCGCTTTCTGCCCGACGAAACGCCGGAGCGGCGCGCCGCGATCCTCGCCGAGAAGGAAGCGATCTTCCGTGACCTCGTGGCGGGGCAGATCGAACCGTTGCCAGGGCTGATGGCATTGCTCGACCGCGCAGACGCGGCCGGCGTTCCCATGGTTGCCGTGACCAATGCGCCGCGTCTCAACGCCGAGCTGCTGCTGTCGGGCCTCGGCATCACCGCGCGGTTCAAGGCGATCGTGATCGGCGACGAGCTGCCGCACGGCAAGCCGCATCCGCTGCCCTATCAGGAGGGGTTGCGCTTCGTCGGAGCCAGTGCGGCGGCTTCGGTTGCGTTCGAGGATTCCCGCTCCGGCGTGCAATCGGCCGCCGCCGCCGGCATTCCGACGATCGGAATCCGGACCAGCCTCAGCCACGCCGACCTTGTCGGTGCCGGCGCAATTGCCTCTGCGAGCGCGTTCGACGATCCGGACCTGCTCGTGCGCCTTACCGCCGCGATGGCATGGTGAGCCCGCCTCATCCGTTAACCGTGATCGAGGCGCGCATTGACCGCCGCTGCGAACCGCCGCACCATGCCGCTTCCTGATTTGAGGCCCTTGCCGTGACCGGACTGACCCATCGCCAAGCCGAAATCCTGAACATCGCGCGCGCCTCGGGCCGCGTCATGGTCGAGGAGCTCGCGCGCCGCTTCGAGGTCTCGGCCCAGACCATCCGAAAAGATCTCAACGACCTCTGCGAGCGGCGCTCGCTGACCCGCATCCATGGCGGCGCCATTATCGCCTCCGGCGTCGAGAACCTCGCCTATGAGGCGCGCCGCTTCGTCGCCGCCGACGAGAAGAAGGCGATCGGAGCCGCCGCCGCCTCGCTGATCCCGAACGGCTGCTCGCTCTTCATCAATATCGGCACCACGACGGAGGAGGTTGCGAGCGCGCTCACCTCGCATGAGGATCTCCTCGTCATCACCAACAACCTCAACGTCGCGATGCTGCTCTATCGCCACCCCCGCATCGAGGTCGTGGTTGCCGGCGGCACGGTGCGGCGCGCCGACGGCGCCGTGGTCGGCTCGACCGCGACGCAGCTGATCGGCCAGTTCAAGGTCGACTACGCCATCATCGGCGCATCCGCGATTGATGAAGAGGGCGCACTGCTCGACTTCGACTATCGCGAGGTGCAGGTCGCACAGGCCATCATCGCCAACGCCCGCAGC
Organism: Bradyrhizobium sp. 62B; assembly: GCF_030272265.2. Lineage (NCBI taxonomy): Bacteria > Pseudomonadati > Pseudomonadota > Alphaproteobacteria > Hyphomicrobiales > Nitrobacteraceae > Bradyrhizobium > Bradyrhizobium sp. 62B. The sequence goes on from NZ_CP092841.2 coordinate 1,781,471, forward strand.
GTCATGCTGGTTGCCGATTCCACCAAGCTGCGTCGCAGCGCGCCGGTGCGCATCGCCCACATCACGCAGATCCAGACCTTCGTCACCGACCAGGAGCTCCCCGAGCGTCTCGCCACCATCTGCCACAGCAAGGGCATCGAGGTGATGGCGGCGATGCCGAAGGGCGCGGACATCGACGATGCGCCGGCAGATAGCCAGGATGCCGCACCGGAGGCCGCGCCAGTGGTGCGTCTGCGATAAGACTAGGCGTCGCCCCACGGATTGTGCAGCGCCACGCCAGTAGGTTCGAAATCCCCGACATTGCGCGTCACGACGGTCAAGCCGTGAACAAGCGCGGTCGCTGCAATCAGGGCATCGCGTTCAGCCCGCGGATTGGGAACGTGAAGTTGCGCGCAGCACTGCGCGACCGCCGTATCGATAGCCAGAATCCGCCCTTCGAAGCGGGCCAGAACGTAATCGTCGATCCAGGCTCGCAGGATAGCACCTTGAACTGCGTCTTTCCGCTCGATCAGTCGCGCCCCGAGTTGAATTTCAAGAATCGAGATGGCGGACATGAAGAAATTTGCCGCGGGCACTGCATTGGCCCAGGCGAGAACCTTGCGATCAGCCTTGTCCGGCCGCCTCAGTTCGGAAATGACATTGGTGTCCAGCAGAAACATCAGTCGAGATCGGCGGGCCTGGAGATGCCGCCCTCGATGCGAGGCGGATCGAAATCGAAGTCCGCGTTCGCCTGAGCCAGAGCTTCGGCGAGGCTCATGTGCCCGCCGCTCAGGCGCAGATAGTCTTCGAAGGTTAGCAGGACATGGGCCGGGCGGCCGCGATCCGTAATGAAGACCGGGCCCTGCGAGGCAGCCTTCTTGGCACCGCCGGTATCCTGGTTGAATTCTCGGCTGGTCAGAGTGGTCACCATCGTCAGTGCGTCCTTCGCCGTAGCAATGTCACCAGCCAAAATATGTAGTTATGTTGCTACATTCAAGGCGGACGGTGATGCTTCGGGTATGGCTTGGCCGTCTCTTGGGCAGTCTGCCGCCAAATTTGCCCGTTCGTCGGCCGATTTCTTCGCCTTATGGACGTGGAAAAAGTTCCGCTTTCGCTTCTTTTCGCCTCTCTTTCATCTTGCTTTCGTTTTTCGGTTTGATCTAATCAAAAACGAAAGTAGCCGACCGAAGGAACGGGCGGCCGTCAGGGGAAGCGTCTGTTGGAGCGTATCTTCGACCTCGCCATCATCGGAGGCGGTGTTAATGGCTGCGGCATCGCGCGGGACGCGGTGGGTCGCGGTAACACTGTCTTCCTGTGCGAAATGAACGATCTGGCGAGCGGGACATCGTCCTGGTCGACCAAGCTGGTGCATGGCGGCCTGCGCTATCTCGAATATTACGAGTTTCGCCTGGTCCGCGAGGCGCTGATCGAGCGCGAGATCCTCTGGGGCATCGCGCCCCACATCATCCGCCCCTTGCGTTTCGTTTTGCCGCATCACGCTGGCTTACGCCCGGCCTGGCTGCTGCGCCTCGGCCTCTTCCTCTATGATCACATTGGCGGCCGGCATCTGCTGCCCGCAACCCGCTCGGTCGATCTCGGGCGTGACGAGGTCGGCAAGCCGCTGATCCCGAATCGCTACAGCCGCGCCTTCGAATATTCGGATTGCTTCGTCGACGATGCCCGCCTCGTCGTGCTCAACGCACGCGATGCCGCCGACAAGGGCGCCGAGATCCGTACCCGCACCCGCGCCACCGAGATCCGCCAGGCCGATGGCCTCTGGACCGTCGGCATGGTCAACACGCTGACCGGCGAGCGCTCGCAGATCCAGGCGAAGGCGCTGGTCAATGCTGGCGGCCCCTGGGTCGAGGACGTGCTCGGCCGCGGCGCGGGCGTCAACGCCAAGGCCAAGGTGCGGCTGGTGCAGGGCTCGCACATCGTGGTCCGAAAGCTCTACGACCACGACCGTGCCTACATGTTCCAGAATGCCGACGGGCGCATCATCTTCGTGATCCCGTATCAGGATGATTTCACGCTGATCGGCACCACGGACCGCGACTATGACGGCGATCCCGCCAAGGTGAAGGCGACGCCCGAGGAGATCCAGTATCTCTGCACGGCGGCGAGCGAATATCTGGCCAAGCCGGTGACGCCGGACGATGTGGTCTGGACCTATTCGGGCGTGCGACCGCTCTATGATGACGGTGCCAGCGAGGCCAAGGCTGCGACGCGCGACTACGTGTTCGAGCTCGACACGCCCGGCGGGGCGCCACTGCTGTCGATCTATGGCGGCAAGATCACGACCTATCGCCGCCTCGCCGAGGAGGCGCTGGAGCGGCTCGCGCCTTACTTGCGCAGCGCGAAGGCGCGCGAGGGCTGGACCGGCAAATGGCCGCTGCCGGGCGGTGACATGAACGTGTCCGACATCGACGGCCTGATCGCCGAACTTCAGCGGGGCTATCCTTTCCTCAGCCATGAGCATGCGCGGCGTCTCGCCCGCGCCTATGGCACAAGGGCCGCCAAGCTGCTCGGCGATGCCAAGGCAGCCGCCGATCTCGGCCAGTCCTTTGGTGCGACGCTCACCGAGCGCGAGGTCCGCTATCTCATCGCCCATGAATGGGCCGTGACCGCCGAGGACGTGGTCTGGCGCCGTTCCAAGCTCGGCCTGCGACTATCTGCCGACGAGATCGCCGTGCTCGACGACTGGATCAGGAGCCACGCGGTGTCGCAAAGTCCCCTGCTGGAAGCGGGAGGACGCTCATGACCGTGACACTCGACCACGTGACCCGGACCGTCGAGGGTGTCGAGCACATCCGCGACGTCTCGCTGACGCTCGAGAGCGGCACGCTGAACGTGCTGCTCGGGCCGACGCTGTCGGGCAAGACCTCGATCATGCGGCTGCTCGCCGGCCTCGACAAGCCGACCAGTGGCAAGGTGGTGGTGAATGGCAAGGACGTCACCGGCGCCGATGTGCGCCAGCGTTCGGTCGCCATGGTCTACCAGCAGTTCATCAACTACCCCTCGCTCACGGTTTACGAGAACATCGCGTCGCCCCTGCGCGTGCAGGGCAAGCCGCGCGACGAGATCGAGGCGCGGGTAGCGGAGGCCGCAAAGCTGCTGCGGCTCGAGCCGTTCCTGAAGCGCACCCCGCTGCAACTTTCCGGCGGCCAGCAGCAGCGCACCGCGATCGCGCGCGCGCTCGTCAAGGGCGCCGATCTCGTGCTGCTCGACGAGCCGCTCGCCAATCTCGACTACAAGCTTCGCGAGGAACTGCGCGCCGAGCTGCCGCGGATCTTTGAGGCCTCGGGCGCGATCTTCGTCTATGCCACCACCGAGCCGACCGAGGCGCTCCTGCTCGGCGGCAACACAGTCTGCATGTGGGAGGGACAGGCGCTGCAGATGGGCGAGACCGCCAACGTCTATCGCCGGCCGCAGACGCTGCGGGTCGCCCAGGTGTTTTCCGACCCGCCGCTCAACCTGGTCGGCATCGAGAAGAAGAACGGCTCCGTGCAATATGCCGGCGGCACGGCTTCGCCCGCCTCCGGTCTCTATTCGAGCCTTGCCGACGGCGCCTATCGCGTCGGCTTCCGAGCGCATCAGCTTGCGCTCGCCAATGGCGAGGCCGATCGTCACGCCTTCCACGCCACTGTTACGGTGACCGAGATCACCGGTTCGGAGAGTTTCGTGCATCTGACCCGCGACGGATCGAACTGGGTGGCGGTGCTGCACGGCGTGCACGAGTTCGAACCCGGCCAGATGCTCGATGCCGTGCTCGATCCCAATGATGTCTTTGTGTTCGACGCGGCTGACCGCCTGGTCGCCGCGCCGGGCTCCTAAGGGGGAGATGCGCCATGGCCCGCATTGACCTCGTCGATCTCGCGCATTCCTACGGCGGCAATGATGCGCCGCAGGAGAGCTTTGCGCTGAAGCCTGTGACCATGACCTGGCGGCAGGGCGGCGCCTATGCGCTGCTGGGCCCGAGCGGCTGCGGCAAGACCACGCTGCTCAACGTCATCTCCGGCATCATCACGCCGTCGCGCGGGAAAATCCTGTTCGACGGCAAGGACATCACACCGCTGTCAACCCAGAAGCGCAACATCGCCCAGGTGTTCCAGTTTCCGGTGATCTACGACACCATGACGGTCGGACAGAATTTGGCGTTCCCGCTGAAGAACCGCGGCGTGCCGCAGGCGGATATCGACCGGCGCGTCGCCGAGATCGGCCGTCTGCTCGACCTCGAACCCTATCTCAACCGCAAGGCGACGCGTCTCACGGCGGATGCCAAGCAGAAGATCTCGCTCGGCCGCGGCCTCGTGCGCAACGACGTCGCCGCGGTGCTGTTCGACGAGCCGCTGACGGTGATCGATCCCGAGCTGAAATGGCAGCTCCGCTCGAAGCTGAAGGCGCTGCATCGCGAGCTCGACCTCACGATGATCTACGTCACCCACGACCAGACCGAGGCGCTGACTTTCGCCGACACCGTCGTCGTCATGCATGACGGCCGCGTCGTGCAGAGCGGCACCCCGGCCGAGCTGTTCGACAAGCCGGCGCACACTTTCGTCGGCTATTTCATTGGCTCGCCCGGCATGAACATCCTGCCGGCGGAGGTGAGGGGGCGCGAGGCCATCGTCGGCGGCCACGTCATCGCGCTCGACCGCGCTTACGACAATCTGCCTGCCGGCGCCAAGATCGAGATCGGCGTCCGTCCCGAATTCGTCGAGGTCGTCGCGCCTGCGCCCGGCCTGCTCACGGCGAAGATCGAGCGCCTCGACGATCTCGGCCGCATCCGTTTCGCGCGCGCGCGCTTCGGCGATGCCAAGCTCGCGGCGCGTGCGCCGGCGGGCTTCACCAGTCCGGACGGCATGGCCGGACTGAAATTCGATCCGTCGCACGTCCACGTCTATGCCGACAGCCTTCTGGTGGAGGGAGCCGCCTGATGGACAAGACCGTCAACCAAAAAGCCTGGTTCCTGGTGCTGCCGGTGTTCCTGGTCGTCGCCTTCTCGGCGGTGCTGCCGCTGATGACGGTGGTGAACTATTCGATGCAGGACACCTTCGGCAACAACCAGTTCTTCTGGAACGGCGTCGGCTGGTTCAAGGAATTGCTCGATCCCTCGACCGATCTGGGCGGCCGCTTCCTCGCCTCGCTCGGGCGTAACCTGTTCTTCTCGATGGTGATCCTCGCCATCGAGGTGCCGCTCGGCATCGTCGTCGCGTTGTCGATGCCGCGCCAGGGCTGGACGGTGGCGGCCTGCCTCGTCATCCTCGCGCTGCCGCTGCTGATTCCGTGGAACGTTGTCGGCACGATCTGGCAGATCTTTGGCCGTCCCGACATCGGCTTGCTCGGCTATGTGCTGAATGCCGCGGGCATCGACTACAATTACGTCTCCAACGACATCGACGCCTGGGTCACCGTCATCGTGATGGACGTCTGGCACTGGACCAGCCTCGTCGCGCTGCTGTGCTATGCCGGCCTGAAGTCGATCCCGGAAGCCTATTACCAGGCCGCCCAGATCGACGGCGCCTCGCGCTGGGCCGTGTTCAAGGCGATCCAGCTGCCGAAGATGAACCGCGTGCTGCTGATCGCCGTGCTGCTGCGCTTCATGGACAGCTTCATGATCTACACCGAGCCGTTCGTCGTCACCGGCGGCGGCCCCGGCAACTCCACCACCTTCGTGTCGATCGAGCTCGTCAAGATCGCGCTCGGCCAGTTCGACCTCGGCAAGGCCGCGGCGCTGTCGCTGGTCTACAACCTGATCATCCTGATCGTCTGCTGGATCTTCTACACCGTCATGACCAATGCGGGCGCCGAGCGGAAGCCCCAGGAAGGAGCCGCGTGATGCATTCGATTCCCGGCCGCCGCCTCATCATGGGGCTGTTCCTGATCTTCCTGCTGCTGCCGATCTACTGGCTCGTCAACATGAGCTTCAAAACCAACGCCGAGATCGTCTCGACGATGACGCTGTGGCCGCACACGCCGACGCTGCAGCACTACAAGCGCATCTTCACCGACGAGAGCTGGTATTCCGGCTACATCAACTCGCTGGAATACGTCGTCCTCAATACCATCATCTCGATCTCGGTGGCGCTGCCGGCGGCCTATGCGTTCTCGCGCTACCGCTTCCTCGGCGACAAGCACCTGTTCTTCTGGCTGCTGTCGAACCGCATGGCGCCGGCCGCGGTCTATGCGCTGCCGTTCTTCAACCTCTATTCGGCGATCGGCCTGTTCGATACGCCCTGGGCCGTTGCGCTTGCGCACTGCATCTTCAACGTGCCGCTGGCGGTGTGGATCCTCGAAGGCTTCGTCTCCGGCGTGCCGCGCGAGATCGACGAAACGGCATTCCTGGACGGCTATTCCTTCCCGCGCTTCTTCATCAAGATCCTCGTGCCGTTGATCGCGAGCGGCATCGGCGTCGCCGCCTTCTTCTGCTTCATGTTCTCCTGGGTCGAGCTCCTGCTCGCGCGCACGCTGACCTCGGTCTCGGCCAAGCCGATCGCGGCGATCATGACGCGCACGGTGTCGGCGTCGGGCATGGATTGGGGCCTGTTGGCCGCCGCCGGCGTGCTCACCATCATCCCGGGCGCGCTCGTGATCTGGTTCGTCCGCAATTACATCGCGAGCGGTTTCGCGCTCGGTCGGGTCTAGGGAGGCATCAATGGAAACCATCGCATGGATGGCCTGGACGCCGCCGACGGCGATATTCTTCGCCGCGCTCGCCTGCACGCTCGCCGTGATGACGTGGCTTGCGGCGGTCTATCCCGAGGCCGAACGCGTCGGTGTGCTGCGCATCCCGACCACGCGCGGCGATCGCCTGTTCATCTCACTGATCTCGGCGGCCGTCATCCACCTTCTCTGGATCGGCTTCTTCGGCACCGATGCGATCGCAACGCTGCCGATCGGCGAGGACGGCGTCGAGATCTCGCGCCTGTGGCTCGCAAGTGGAATTTCGCTGGTGACGGCCGTGCTCATATTCCGCACGGTCTGAAGCTCGCGAAGGGACGGCCAGGCCCGGGGGCAATCCGGGTCTGTATAAAAGTTTGTCGCTGCAACGGAGGAACAACATGCGACAGTTTAGGAGAAGGAAAGGTCCATTGACCAAGAGCAGTTTTCTGACCATGTCCAGCGCCGCCGCGATCATCGCGGTGTCGTTCGCCGTCTCGGCGCCGGTCCGCGCCGCCGACGACGCCGTGATCCAGAAGTGGATCGCGGAATTCCAGCCCTCGACGCTGTCGAAGGAAGACCAGAAGAAGGAGCTGGAGTGGTTCGCCAAGGCGGCCGAGCCCTTCAAGGGCATGGAGATCAACGTCGTCTCTGAGACCATCACCACCCACGAATATGAATCGCAGACGCTGGCCAAGGCGTTCTCCGAGCTCACCGGCATCAAGCTCAAGCACGACCTCATCCAGGAAGGTGACGTCGTCGAGAAGCTGCAGACCCAGATGCAGTCCGGCAAGAACGTCTATGACGGCTGGATCAACGATTCCGACCTGATCGGCACGCATTTCCGCTACGGCCAGACCATCGTGCTGTCGGACTACATGACCGGTGAGGGCAAGGACGTCACCGATCCCATGCTCGACGTCAACGACTTCATCGGCAAGTCGTTCACGACCGGTCCGGACGGCAAGCTCTATCAGCTGCCCGACCAGCAGTTCGCGAACCTCTATTGGTTCCGCTACGACTGGTTCACCAACGCCGACTACAAGGCCAAGTTCAAGGCCAAGTATGGCTACGAGCTCGGCGTGCCCGTGAACTGGTCCGCCTATGAGGACATCGCCGAGTTCTTCACCAACGACATCAAGGAGATCAACGGCGTCAAGGTCTACGGCCATATGGACTATGGCAAGAAGGACCCTTCGCTCGGATGGCGCTTCACCGACGCCTGGCTGTCGATGGCCGGCAACGGTGACAAGGGCATTCCGAACGGTCTGCCGGTCGACGAGTGGGGCATCCGCATGGAAGGCTGCCGCCCGGTCGGCTCCTCGGTCGAACGTGGTGGCGACACCAACGGTCCGGCCGCGGTCTACTCGATCACAAAATATCTCGAGTGGCTGAAGAAGTATGCGCCGCCGCAGGCGCAGGGCATGACGTTCTCCGAAGCAGGCCCCGTGCCGGCTCAGGGCAACATCGCCCAGCAGATGTTCTGGTACACCGCCTTCACCGCCGACATGGTGAAGCCGGGCATCGCCGTGATGAACGCGGACGGTACGCCGAAATGGCGTATGGCGCCGTCGCCGCACGGTGCGTACTGGAAGGAAGGCATGAAGCTCGGCTACCAGGACGCCGGCTCCGTGACGCTGCTGAAGTCGACCCCGGCGGACCGCCGCAAGGCGGCCTGGCTCTATCTCCAGTTCATCATCTCCAAGTCGGTGAGCCTGAAGAAGAGCCATGTCGGTCTCACCTTCATCCGTGAATCCGACATCTGGGACAAGTCGTTCACCGAGCGTGCGCCCAAGCTCGGCGGACTGATCGAGTTCTACCGCTCGCCCGCGCGCGTGCAGTGGACCCCGACCGGCAACAACGTGCCCGACTATCCGAAGCTCGCTCAGCTGTGGTGGCAGAACATCGGCGATGCGTCGTCCGGTGCGAAGACGCCGCAACAGGCGATGGATGCTCTCGCGGCGGCTCAGGACTCCGTCATGGAGCGCCTGGAGAAGTCCAACGTGCAGGGCGCCTGCGGTCCGAAGCTCCACAAGAAGGAGAAGCCGGAGTACTGGTTCGCCAAGGCCGAGAAGGACGGCACCATCGCGCCCCAGCGCAAGCTCGCCAACGAGAAGCCAAAGGGCGAGACGGTCGACTACGACACCCTGATCAAGTCGTGGCCGGCGACTCCCCCGAAGCGCGCGGAAGCCAAGTAAGCGGCGAATAGCGTCACCAAATGCGAAAGGCCGGGAGCGATCCCGGCCTTTTTTCTTATCCTCGCCCCGCTTGCGGGGAGAGGGAGAAGATCACTCCGCCGGCTCGGCCGCCAGCGCCGGATAGTCCGTATATCCCTTCGCGCCGCCGCCGTAGAACGTGTTCTTGTCCCAGTCGTTCAGCGCTGCGCCCTGCTTGAGCCGCTCGACGAGGTCGGGATTGGAGATGAAGGGCTTGCCGAAGGCGATGAGGTCGGCCGCGTTCGCATCCAGCACCTTGGTGGCGAGATCGAAATCGTAGCCGTTGTTGGCGACGTAGGCGCCGGCGAAGCGCTTGCGCAAGGACGCATAGTCGAACGGGGCGAAGTCGCGCGGGCCGCCGGTGGCGCCTTCGACGACGTGGAGATAGACCAGCTTCAGCGCGCTGAGACCGTCGACGATGTGATCGAACAAAGCTTGCGGATTGCCGTCGGAGATGTCGTTGGCCGGCGTCACCGGCGAGATGCGGATGCCGGTGCGATCGGCGCCGGCTTCAGCGGCAACGGCCTTGGACACCTCGAGCATCAGCCGCGCGCGGTTTTCGATCGAGCCGCCATAGGCATCGGTGCGCTTGTTGGCGCCGTCCTTGGCGAACTGGTCGAGCAGATAACCGTTGGCGCCGTGGATTTCGACGCCGTCGAAGCCGGCCTCCAGCGCGTTCTTGGCGGCACGCTTGAAGTCGTCGATGATGCCTGGAAGCTCGCCGAGCTCCAGCGCGCGCGGCTCGGAGACGTCGGCGAAGGTACCGTTCACAAAGGTCTTGCCCTTGGCGCGGATCGCGCTCGGCGCCACCGGGGCGGCGCCATTCGCCTGCAGATCGACATGCGAGATGCGGCCGACATGCCAGAGCTGGATGAAGATCTTGCCGCCACGCTCATGGACCTTGTCGGTGACCTTGCGCCAGCCGGCGACCTGATCCTTGCTGTAGATGCCGGGGGTGTCCTGGTAGCCTTGGCCCTGCTGTGAGACCTGGCTCGCTTCGGTAATCAGAAGCCCTGCGGAGGCGCGCTGGCCGTAATACTCGGCGGCGAGCGCGCCGGGTACGAACGTGCCGGGCACGGCTCGGTTGCGCGTCAGCGGCGCCATGACGAGGCGGTTGGCCAGCGTGATCGGGCCGAGCTTGTGGGTCTCAAACAATTTGGTCGAACGGCTCATTTGCGATGTTCCAGACGGTGAAAGGTCAGGAACACTTGTGCATCGCGACATCAGGCGCAAGGGCGGAGCCATACTCAAAGCGCAGGCTAGCTACGCGGCCGGGCCGCGTAGCATGATTCATGTGCAATTCCGGCTGCGGCAGGAGAATTCCACCGCGCAACCGTGCGATTTGGCAAATCAGTTCGCGCCCATGAAATCGCGCTTGCCGATCTCGACGCCGTTGTGGCGCAAGATTGCGTGGGTCGTCGTGGCGTGGAAATAGAAATTCGGCAGCGAGAAGGCGCTCAGGAATTGCTGGCCTTTCATGGTGATGGATTTGTCCGGGCCGGCGGGGAAGGTGACGTCCTTGGTCTCCGCGCCCTCGAATTGCTCCGGCTTGAACGACTTCACGTAGTCGATGGTCTTCGCCAGCCGCTGCTTCAACTCCGCGAAGTTCGTCTCGGTGTCGGGCGTCGAGGGGACCTCGCTATGCGTCAGCCGGGCACAGCCCTTGGCGGCGAAATCGCTGACGAGCTGGACCTGCTTCGATAGCGGCAGCATGTCCGGAAACAGGCGCGAGCCGAGCAGGACGCTGGGATCGATCTTCTTGGCCGCGCAATGCGCCTCGGCTTTGGTAAGCAGCCCGGTCACGCTGTTCAGCATTTGCAAATAGGCAGGGACGACCGCGTCGTAGAAGGACATGTGATGCTCGCTTGTGAATGGGAAACCTCAGGAGAAAACCTGATCCACTCACATGGGAGGCTCATGGAAAAATACAATCGCGGGGAGGGCTTGTGCGGTGCGAAAATTCTACCGCACCACGCCCGCCGGCTGCGCCTGTGCCGTGCTGCCGCTCAGCCGTGCCAGCAGCTCGGCGGTCGGCCAGGAATCCGCGGGCAGGCCGAACTTGATCTGCATCGCCTTCACGGCGGTGCGGCTCTGCTGGCCCATCACGCCGTCGACCTTGCCGACATTGAAGCCGGCACGCACCAGGAGCTGCTGTAATTCCTTGAGCTCGTTGAACGGCAACTGCGGGACCGGTTGGGCCGGCTTGCGCATGGGAGCTGCACCCGCAATGCGCGAGGCGAGATAGCCCGCCGTGGTCGAATAGATCAGCGAGTTATTCCACTCGGTGTAGGCCGCGAAATTCGCATAGGCCATGAAAGCCGGCCCAAAGCGCCCCATCGGCAGCAGCACGGACGCCGGCAGATTGTCGTTCGGCAGGGGACGGCCGTCGGGATAGGTGACGCCGAGCTGCGCCCAGGTCGAGCGCGGCTCCTTTACCGTGAGGTCGGTCTTCTCCCACGGCAGGTTCGGCGGCACCTTGATCTCCTCCAGCCACGGCTCGCCGCGCCGCCACTTCAAGCCGCTGGCGATGTAATTCGCGGTCGAGCCGATCACGTCGGCCGGCGAGCGCAACAGGTCGCGACGCCCGTCGCCGTCATAGTCCACGGCGTAGTTGGCGTAATGCACCGGCAGGAATTGGGTCTGCCCGAGCTCGCCGGCCCAGGAGCCGATCATCTCGTCGGGATGCAGATCGCCGCGGTCGATGATCTTCAGCGCGGCGATGGTCTCGCCCACGAACATCTCGGAGCGGCGGCAGTCATAGGCGAGCGACACCAGCGATTTCAGCGTCGGCAGATTGCCCATGTTCGCGCCGAAGTCACTTTCCAGCCCCCAGAATGCGGCGATCACCGCCGGCGGTACGCCATATTCCTTCTCGGCGCGCGCGAACGCGGCCGCATGTTGCTTGATGTGCTGCTGGCCGTTCTGCATGCGGTAGGGCGCGGCCATGCGTCCGGCGAATTCGGTGAAGAGCTGGCCGAACACGCGCTGGCCGCGGTCGCGGTTGACGATTCCTTGATCGTAGATGAGATAAGGCGAGGCCTCCGCGATCGTCCGCTGCGACACGCCGGCCGCCACCGCCTGGCTCTTCACGTCGGCCAGGAAGCGATCGAAGCTCGCGCCATTATGACAAGAAGCCGCGCGCGGCGAGGGCACGGAGGCTTTTGGCGCGACAGGCCTGGCGGGCGGCTGCTGGAGCTGGGCGGAGGCGCTGGCGGAGCATGCGAGGAGCGCGGCGGCCGCAATCGCAAATCGGATCTGGAGCATAGGGGTTCCGGCGGGGAGGGCAGGCGTGGATTCGCCCGAAGTTTAGGTGAAGTGACGGCTCCAGACCATCCTTTCCATGCCGTGCCGCTTGGCATGCGAGCGAGCCGCTGTCGCGGGGATTAGCCGAATAGCCGCATCAGCAGCGCCTTCCCGACCGGAAGTGCCCTGACGCCCCGATATGCGCGGACATATTCGCCGGCATAAAACGCTCTGATCGCATGCACGCGCGTGTCCATCCCCTCCTCAAACCGCACGGCAAATCCATCCGTGGTGCGTCGGACCACGACGGCCGCGATCGAGCGGCCGTAGATCTTGCATTCGATCGTGCTGCCGGGGAGCGGCGGATCGGGATCGATCAGCCGGGCGCCGGTGATGGAGATGTCGGCGAGCCGCGCCAGATGCGACTTGCCGGCCTGACGTAGGAGGATGGCCTCGTTGCGATCGAAACGCTCCGCCTTGCGCTTGCGCGGCTGCTCGATGCAGACGAAGCAGACCACGGTGAGGATGAGCGCGTTGTAGAGGCTCCAGGCCAGCGCCAGTCCGCCATAGGCGATGTTCTCGCCGCGAAGGTGCAGGATGAAGGCATAGGCGATGGCGGCGAGCGTGATGAGAAGGGCGCAGCCATAGAGCCGCAGCAGCGGCCATTCGACAAATCGCCTGTCGCGGTCGCCGCCCTTCGCAGTCACCTTGAATTTATGCCCTTTCGGCTTCGTCAGACCGGTGGCGACGGCCTTGAGCACCGCGGGCGCGGCGATGAGTTGCGACACGTCCGTCATCATGGCGAGCGAACGGCCGCGCGACAGCCAGGCCATGGTGAGACCGTGCCAGACGTAGAACGGCAGGAAGAAGCGTAGCAGTTCGGTGAGGTTCGCCTGCACGGCTTTGATGCCGAACAGCAGGAACAGCCATGGCACCACGAGCCCGGCCACCTTCGAAACGTAGACTGCCGACCAGCTCATGAAGGCGTCCACAAGGGAGAGTCGGTCGATGAAGGAGAGTTTAGACTCCTGCGAGAGCGGTCCGCTGCGGCCGCGGACGATCTGCATGAAGCCAAGGCACCAACGCGCGCGCTGGGTGATGTATTCCTTCAGCCCCTCCGGCGCGAGCCCGATCGTCAGCCGCTCGTTAAGATAGACCGTGGTGAGGCCGAATTCCTTCAGGCGCAACGTCACAAGATAGTCTTCCGTCACGGACTCGGTTGGAAAGCCGCCGATCTGCACCAGTCCGTCGTATCGAATGAGCGATGAGGTGCCGCAGCAGAAGGCGACGCCCCAGGCGTCCTTTGCCGGCATCAGGATGTCGAAGAAGAACCGCTGCTCGTCCGGCCAGACGTCGGTTGCGGCAAGGTTGGTCTGGATTGGATCGGGATTGATGAAGTGCTGCGGTGTCTGCACCACGCCCACCGAGGCATCGTCCATCAGCGAGACGGTTCGCGCGAGGAAGTCGGGCCGCGGCACGAAGTCGGCGTCGAGGATGGCGATGAAGTCAGGCCGCTCCGATAGCGTGCCGACATGCCTGAGGGCATGGTTGATGTTGCCGGCCTTGGCGTGATGGTTGTCGCGGCGCGTGAGATAGTGACAGTTGAGCTCGCCCGACAGGCGCCGCAGCCACGGCCGGCGGCCGTCGTCGAGCACCCAGACCCGGTAATTGCCGTACTCCATTCCGGTCGCGCCGATGATCGTGCGCTCCAGGATCGATCGCTCCTCGTTGTAGGTGCAGATGAAAACGTCGATCAGCGGCGCGGCGGGATCGGTGGCGCGGCCGTCGATCCTGGCCGATCCGGTACGGTCGAGCGTTCGGCTCAGGAAGAACAGCGACAGCGTGACCGCGACGAGCGAGGCCACTTCCAGCAGCATGAAGGGATAGCCGATTACCGCATCGGCCGTCAGATGCGGCGGCGGAAGGGTTGCCGTGACGCGCCAATGGAGATAGCGGAGCAGGAAAACGAGTGACACGATGGCCAGCAACGAGCGCGCCATCGTGCTGTCGCGCCGCAACAGCGGCACGATCGCCATGAAGGCGCCGAGCGTGATCAGGCCGGGTGTCAGCGCCGCCATCACGACGCGGGCTCATGCCTTGCAAACACGACGCGTCCGGTGCGACCGACGGTGCAGGTGCGCGCGGCGGTATCGCCCAGCGCGACGGTCACGCGATAGGGCTCCTTGCTCAGCGCGTCGGGATTGATGGCGAGGTTGGCGGGCGCGCCGGCGGCACCGGTCAGATTGACGACGGCACCGGAGATCGCCTCGCCGCCGTCGTTCGGCTCGAACGTCGCGCGGTCGCCGAGCTGCAAGCGGTTGTAGACGCTTTCGGTGACGTTGGCGGTGATGACGGCACCGCTGCAATCGAGCACCTTGAGCAGGGGCTGGCCGGCCTGCACGTCCTCCCCCGGTGAGGTCATCATCTCCCAGACGCGGCCCGCGACGGGCGTCGTGATGTTGGCCTCGGAGAGATCGGCGAAGCGAACCTCCTCGACGATGATCTCGTTGCCGAGCCAGGCGATCTCGGTGTCGCCGCGGACAAGATCGGCCTCGAGGTCGCCGGCGCGCTGACGCATCTCCTCCTCGCGTTGCACCGAGCTGGGCCGGTCGTTGTAGCTGTCGCCGAGGAACGAGCCATTCTGTGCGGCGGCAAGCTCGACCTTGGCGGCATCCAGCCGCTTGCGCGCGCCGAGCTCGGTCTGCTGCGACACCGAGAGCTCGCGTGTCAGGCGGGCCAGCTCAACGGTCGAGACGTTGCCGGATTTCGCCAGCGAGGAGGCACGTTCCACTGCGGCGCTCGCCTCGTCCCGCCGCGCGGCCGCTGCTTCGATCGAGGTCTGGATCTCCGCGATACGGGCCTCGAGCTGCAGCACGCGTCCCTCGCGGAATTGCGCGGCCTGCCGCGCCAGATCCTTTTGCGCGGCCTGAGCCAAGGCAAGTTTTGCGGCAAGGCTCGGCCGCTCGTTCTCGAGGCGCGCTTTCTGCCGCCGGAGATCGTCGAGCCGGGTGCGGTCGCCGCGCGAGTTCACGACGCGCAGGACCACGGTTCCGGCATCGAGCCTGGCCTGATCGGTGACGTGCCGGACGGCCGATACGCGCCCGCCAATCGGCGTGCGCAGGGTGACGAGGCGCGAATTCAGCACCGCCTCGACGCTCGAATTCTCCCACAACGCGCGCAGCGGCAGCCAACCGAAAATCGCGATGATGGCAAGTCCGATGACGATCTTGGTGCTGCGCCGCAGGTGGGACCAGCGACGCGGCGCGTCCGGCGCGATCGGCGCTTCGGCTGCGTGGCCGGGCTCGTCGTTGGCGAACATCTGCTCGTACAACGCTTCCTGCAATCCCTTCGCGTCGGTCCTGGTGTCGTGAGGAGAGGGAGCGGATGCGGGATCGACGGAAGCGGGCGAGCGGTCCATCATGGCGGTCACCTTGCTGACGGGGTGCCAACGGAACCGGTCAATGCGCAACCACCGCGTGGTGTGCCGGGCTAACGCGACTTAAGCGAGATTGCGCTTTCCAGATTGCTAAGCGTCCACGCGCGTTTTTGCGCAAATCCCGATCAAGGTTTAGCGAGGCAAGCAAGGCTGCTGCCCCAGTCCTGATGCGAGATGGATCTGCGGCCGGGCGACGCACGACCTTGCGCGATCTGGCGGCATTCATAGTTCTGGAGCGGCGGCCGAAGGTTTGCCCGCGGCCGGCCTAGGAGACGGCCATGAACTATCTTCGTACCGCAATGCTGCTTGCAGGCCTGACTGCCCTGTTCATGGGCGTCGGCTATCTGATCGGCGGTGCCTCGGGCGCCATGATCGCGCTCGTCATTGCTGCGGCGACCAATCTCTTCACCTACTGGAACTCCGACCGCATGGTGCTCTCGATGTACGGCGCCCATGAGGTCGACCGTTCGACCGCGCCGGAGCTGGTCGGGCTCGTCGCCGAGCTCGCCGGTCGGGCCGGCTTGCCGATGCCGCGCGTGTTCCTGATGGACGAGGTGCAGCCCAACGCGTTCGCGACCGGGCGAAACCCGGAGAATGCCGCGGTCGCCGTCACCACGGGTCTGATGCGCCAGCTCAGCCGCGAGGAGCTCGCCGGCGTGATCGCGCACGAGCTCGCCCATATCAAAAATCACGACACGCTGTTGATGACGATCACTGCGACCATCGCCGGCGCGATCTCCATGCTTGCGCAGTTCGGCATGTTCTTCGGCGGCAATCGCGAGAACAACAATGGTCTCGGCATCGTCGGCTCGATCCTGATGATGATCCTCGCTCCGCTCGGTGCCATGCTGGTGCAGATGGCGATCAGCCGTACCCGCGAATACGCCGCGGACAATCTCGGTGCGCGCATCGCGGGACAACCGATGTGGCTGGCCTCCGCGCTGGTCAAGATCGAGGGTGCCGCGCATCAGGTGCCGAATTACGAGGCCGAGCGAAACCCGGCGACCGCGCACATGTTCATCATCAACCCGCTGTCGGGCCATGGCGTGGACAATCTGTTCGCCACCCATCCCTCGACGCAGAACCGCATCGCTGCGCTCCAGCAGCTGGCGGCCGAGCTCGGCACGCGGGGCGCGCCGTCGGTCGGCGCCAACGAGAACTATCCGCCGGCGAGCCCGTGGGGGCGCTCGTCATCACGTGGCCCTTGGGGCTGACGGAGCCGGCCCGGATCGAGGCCGGTTTTGTGACCTGGCGCACACAGGATCGCCTGATCGGGTGCTAACAGGCGCGGGTGATGCTTTCTTCGAAAGGGGATGCGTGGCCGGCCCACCGCCGGTCACCGTCGAAGATGACCAGGTTTGCCATACCATTGCTGATCGTCCTTTGCGTGCTCTTGGGCCTGTCCACGCACATGGTCGTCAATTGCGGCGATGAGGACGATCCCGACATCTGCTCGGCGGTGATCGGCTTCTCGCCGCTGCGCGGCTCGCTGATCGCCTTTGCCTATGAAGGGCGCGGACGGATCGCGCTTCGTCATGGCGACTTCAGGCGGGCGATCGCCGATTTTGACGAGGCGATTCACCTCAATCCCAACCGCGCTGCGCTCTATCGCGACCGCGCGCTCGCGCGCCGCCAGAACGGTGACCTCGAGCTCGCCATCGCCGATTATGACGAGGCGATCGCGCATGATCCCAAGCTCGCTGCGCCCTATCACCAGCGCGGCCTCGCGCTCGCCGCCACTGGCGATCTCGATCGCGCCATCCTGAGCTACAACACGGCGGTCCGCCTCGATCCCAGCAATGCCGAGGCCCGCCTCGACCGGGGCCTCGCGTTCCTCGCCCGCGGCCAGGCCGACGACGCGCGCGCCGATTTCGAGGCGGCGCTGGCGCTGCCATCAGGCAAGGACGGCCGCGCGCGCGAAGCCGCCCGCGCCAAGCTCGCCGAACTCGCGAGCGCCGAGCCGGCGCAGGCGTCCGTGCCGAGGCGATAGAATTCTTGTGGATCTTGCTCTCTGTACCCTCTCCCCCTTTGTGGGAGAGGGTGGCTCGCCGCGTAGCGGCAAGACCGGTGAGGGGTATCTCTCCGCGCGTGAATCTCTTGCGTTGAGTTTGCGGAGGCAACCCCTCATCCGGCGCCATAGCCGAAGCTTTGCTTCGGCGTTCCTCAGAACGGCGGCCCATGGCCGCCTCCTTCTCCCACAAGGGAGAAGGGAAGAATTCCAGCGCTTACTTCGCCTTCTTGGCTTTGGCCTTCTTCGCCTTGGCAGCCTTCTTCGCCGGCTTCTCGTCCTTCGCCTTCTTCTCCACCTTCACCGCAACCGGCGTGCTGGCGGCGATCCGCATCGACCGCGCGTAGCTGTCGGCGACGTTGTCGGCGGACATCTGGAGGCGCTTGGCGGCAGCGGTGGCCTGCTCCAGAGTGGCCTTGGCCATCATCTTGAAGCGCTCGGCGGTCTCCTTGCTCTTGGCCTTGGCCGCAAGGCCGTTGAAGCGATCCCGCCGCTCCTTGGCGCGGGTCATCAGGCCCGTATGCAGCTGTCTGGCCAGTTGCCGGATCACGACATCCAGGTCGGCGTCCGCCATGTTGTTCTATCCTCTTGAAATCAGGTATCGATGCGGGCGGGACTATGCAGATCGGGCCCCGCCTTGGCAATTCCCGGCCGGGTGTCATCCGCAGCTTCTGGCCGGTCAAAACCAAAAAAGCCGCGCATGGCGCGCGGCTTTTCCAATGTTTCGGCGGGGTGCCTTATTTCAGCGAGGCAACCGGACCGTTCGCTGCCGCCGGCTCGGGGTCGAATCCGAACACGCCGACCAGATATTTGTAATAGTCCGGCATCTTCTCCTTGAGCGTCTCGCGCGACTTCGGGTCGTGGAATTCGCTCTTTCCGGCCAGGAAGATGCTGGCGGTCACCGCGAAGAACTCCATGGGATTCTTCATCGCATAGGAGTCCTTGGGCAGCAGGTCCTTGGACTTGGCCAGGGCGTAGTAGGCGATCACGCCCTTGTTGGAATAGCCGTCCGGCAGCAGCCGCGCATGATAGGCGTGAAGCAGCTCGTGCAGCAGCACGGCCTCCTTTTCGTAGCGCATCATGTCCGGGCGCAGCATGATCACGCCGAGCCCCGAATCGACCGCGAGGTCGACGGCGTTCGGATTGGTCCAGCGCTGCTTGTCCGGATCCCACACCGTGAGCGTCCGCGGCGCGGTGCGGCGGATGTCCGGCGTGACCCGGCCGTAGCACGCGGTCGCGGCGCCTTCGTCGAGGCAGGCGAGCTCGCTCGCGACGATCGGCACCGTATGGAAGAAGCGCAGCACGCGCGGCGACAGGCCGGCGCCTTCGACGAGGTCGATCTGCTGCTTCAGATTGTCGGTGAGCTTGTCGACGTCCTTGCGGTCGGAATTCTCCGACAGGTCGAACATGTAGCCGCGGTAGCTCTGGAAGCCCGGCGGCAGCGGCTGTGCTGCATCGGCATCGAGCGATCCGGCATGGGACGGACCGGCGAAGAGCGCGCCGACGATGGTTGCAGTCAGCAGCAACGCAATGCGCATGATGAACCCCCTGATGTCACTTCGCCCGGCACAATAGGTCACCGTTGTTTGCGAAAAGTGAGTGGGGCGAGACTAAGGCACCGATGTTGAGGCGTGCTTAACCGTTGGTTGCAGAACGCCGCAGCGGATTAGGGCAGGGTTAACCAAGCATGGATTGGCGGGGCGCTTCGGCGTAACATCGTTCCGGGCAACAAGCCCTCATCACGAGCCGGAAGGGAGGATGCCATGTATGCCGCCATCCGTCAGGCCAAGGCGAAAAGCGGGAGTGCGGAAGAGCTGGCGCGCCGGATCAAGGACGGCGCCGTTCCGATCATCAGCGACGTCGACGGCTTCCGCGCCTATTACGTCGTCTATGCCGGCGACGACACGGTCACCGCGATCTCGATCTTCGACAAGTTCGAGCAGGCCGAGGAAGCGAACCGGCGCGCGATCGCCTGGATCGAAAAGGATCTCGGCCCGCTGCTGGCGGGGCATGCGAGCGCCGCCGCGGGCCCCGTGATCGTGCATACGCTGGCGTGAGGTGCTGCAGTCTCGTGCCCCGGACGCCGCGCAGCGCCCCCGGCGATGCGAAGCATCGTCCGGTGCGGTGCGCTGCAGAGCCGGGCCCACACGGCGCGGCATGCGTGGCTCGTCGGGTCCCGGCTCTGCGCAGCAGCGTTGCACGCTGCAGCGCGTCCGGGACACGAGACCTGCATCTCCCTCACAACTCCCGCGCATTCGAGAACGCAAAACTCGACACCCGCCGCGTCGTCTCGTCCAGAATCAGCGTGCGCGTGATCGGCGGCTCGGCGCGCTGGGCGCAGTTTTCGCGCTCGCAGAGACGACAATTGACGCCGATCGGCGTGCCCTCGGTCTTCTCGAGGTCCATGCCGGCGGCATAGGTGAGGCGCGCGGCATGGCGGATCTCGCAGCCGAGGCCGATGGCGAAGCGCGGTTGCGGCAGCGGGTGCGGCGCGACCGGGCGGCGCACCATCTGCGCGATCGAGAAATAGCGCGTGCCGTCGGACAGCTCGATCACCTGCTTGAGCAGGCGATCCGGCGTGTCGAAGGTCGAATGCACGTTCCACAGGGGACAGGTGCCGCCGAACTTCGAGAACGGGAAGGTGCCGGACGAGAAGCGCTTGGAGACGTTGCCGGCATTGTCGACGCGCAGCAGGAAGAACGGGATGCCGCGCGCGTTCGGCCGCTGCAAAGTGGTGAGCCGGTGGCAGACCTGCTCGAAGCCGGAATTGAAGCGCTGCGCCAGCACGTGGATGTCGTAGTTCAACGCTTCGGCGGCGGCGAGGAACGCCGGATAGGGCATCATCACCGCCGCCGCAAAGTAATTGCCGAGCGTGATGCGGAACAGGCGGCGCGGCGCGTCGTCGAGCGGTCCGGCACGGCCGATGATGCTCTCCAGGGCCTGCGCGCATTCCCCTAAGCCAAGCTGGAAGGCGAGCTGAAAGGCGCGGCCGGGCGGGTCGACCAGCTCGGAGATCAGGAGCTGGCGGCGGTGGCGATCGAAACGCCGCAGCGTCTCGCGCATCACGTCGACCGGCATGACGCGGGTCTGGATCGAATGCTTTTCCCGCAGCCGGGCGGCCAGCGCCGCATAGAGTCCTTCGGCCGGCACGTTCAGTTCATCTCGCAACGTCTCGGCGGCCTGCTCCAGCTCCGGAAAATAGTTGCGGTTGGCCTCGATCAGCTCGCGCACCCGCTCGACCGGGTTGGCTTCGTAGCGCGTGCCGACGTCGCGGTCGGCCATTTGCGCTGCGGCCAGCGTCTCGCCCTGGCGGGCCTCGGTATAGGCCGCATAGAGCCGCTGCAGCGCATGGGTGACGCCGGGGCAGAGCTCGGCGAGGTCGCGCAGCTCCTGCTTGGGTACGTCGATCTGGCGGAACAGGGGATCGGAGAAGATCTCGTTGAGCTCGGCGAAGAAGCGATCCTCGTCGGCGGTGGCGAGGTCGCGCAGATCGAGGTCATAGGTCTCGGCCAGCCGCAGCAATATCTGCGCTGTCACCGGGCGCTGGTTTCGCTCGATCAAATTGACATAGCTCGGCGAGATCCCGAGCCCCTCGGCAATCTGGGTCTGCGACAGCCCCAATTGCTGCCGGATTCTCCGGAAGCGGGGGCCGACGAAGAGTTTCTTGCCGGAACTGGCGGGCATGTCTCGGATCTCCAGGGTCGTACAAGGACAGGCTTGCTGACCTATTATTTTACAATCTTTACAAAATAACATCTATTACATGTTCTGATGTTACATGACATCACCAATAAAAAACAAGCCATCTATACGAAGTTTCCGTTTTCGCGTTTAGCTTCTGACACGCATATCGCAATGCACTGTCAAGAATGTCGATGGCCCGCCATCGCCATCGCCAGCAAAGGGATTAGGCACATGAACTACCAGCCGCGCGGCATCAGCACCCTCCAGGGCCCGTCCTCGTATCAGGACGAGGTCAAGGCGGCCCAGGCGCTCCTCGAGACCCAGCCCACCTGGAACGGCGTGTCGGCCGAGGCCGTCGCCCGCATGCGCCTGCAGAACCGCTTCAAGACCGGCCTCGACGTCGCCCGCTACACCGCGGCGCTGATGCGGGCCGACATGGCGGCCTATGACAAGGACCCCACCAAATACACCCAGTCGCTGGGCTGCTGGCACGGCTTCATCGCCCAGCAGAAGCTGATCTCGGTCAAGAAGCACTTCGGCGGCAAGACCGATCGCACCTATCTGTACCTCTCCGGCTGGATGATCGCGGCGCTGCGCTCCGAGTTCGGTCCGCTGCCCGACCAGTCGATGCACGAGAAGACCTCGGTGCCGGCGCTGATCGAGGAGCTCTACACCTTCCTGCGTCAGGCGGACTCCCGTGAGCTCAACGACATCTTCCGCCTGCTCGACAAGGCGCGCAAGGAAGGTGACACGACCCGTGAGAAGGAGCTGATCGCGAAGATCGACAACTTCCAGACCCACGTCGTGCCCGTCATCGCCGACATCGATGCCGGCTTCGGCAACGCGGAAGCGACCTATCTGCTCGCCAAGAAGATGATCGAGGCGGGCGCCTGCGCGCTGCAGATCGAGAACCAGGTCTCGGACGAGAAGCAGTGCGGCCATCAGGACGGCAAGGTCACCGTGCCGCACGAGGTCTTCCTGGCGAAGATCCGCGCCTGCCGCCACGCCTTCCTCGAGCTCGGCGTCGAAGACGGCATCGTCGTGACCCGCACCGACTCGCTCGGCGCCGGCCTGACGCAGCAGATCGCCGTCAGCCACAAGCCCGGCGACCTCGGCGACCAGTACAACAGCTTCCTCGATTGCGAGGAGATCACTGCGGAGAACGCTCGCAACGGCGACGTCATCATCAACCGCGACGGCAAGATGATGCGTCCGAAGCGCCTGCCTTCGAACCTCTACCAGTTCCGTCCCGGCACCGGTGCGGACCGCTGCGTGCTCGACTGCATCACCTCGCTGCAGAACGGCGCCGACCTGCTCTGGATCGAGACCGAGAAGCCGCATATCGAGCAGATCGCCAGCATGGTCGATCGCATCCGCAAGGTGGTGCCGAACGCGAAGCTTGCCTACAACAACTCGCCGTCGTTCAACTGGACGCTCAATTTCCGTTGGCAGGTCTACGACGCGATGAAGGAAGCGGGTCAGGACGTCAGCAAGTACAACCGTGCCGAGCTGATGAAGGCGGAGTACGACGATACGCCGCTGGGCAAGGAAGCCGACGAGCGCATCCGTACCTTCCAGGCGGATTCGGCCAAGCGCGCCGGCATCTTCCACCACCTAATCACGTTGCCGACCTATCACACGGCGGCGCTCTCGACCGACAATCTCGCTCGCGAGTATTTCGGCGAGCAGGGCATGCTGGGCTACGTCAAGAACGTCCAGCGCGCCGAGATCCGTCAGGGCATCGCCTGCGTGAAGCACCAGAACATGGCCGGCTCCGACATCGGCGACGACCACAAGGAGTACTTCGCCGGCGAGGCTGCCCTGAAGGCGGGCGGCGCCCACAACACGATGAACCAGTTCGGCTAACGCAGCACGCTATTGGACAGGAGACTG
Organism: Bradyrhizobium sp. 62B; assembly: GCF_030272265.2. Classification (NCBI taxonomy): domain Bacteria; kingdom Pseudomonadati; phylum Pseudomonadota; class Alphaproteobacteria; order Hyphomicrobiales; family Nitrobacteraceae; genus Bradyrhizobium; species Bradyrhizobium sp. 62B. The sequence goes on from NZ_CP092841.2 coordinate 1,804,587, forward strand.
ACAATGACCAAAGGCAGCAATTTCTGGGTGATCGGCGGCGAGTTCGGCTCGATGAACTTCCACAAGCTCGTGGAGGGCTCCGCCCAGGTCAAGGGTCCGTTCAAGACCCGCAAGGAAGCGGAGGACTGCTGGAAGGAAGTCTCGGAAGAGAGCCGCCACAAGGCCGGCGTCCGCTTCTCGATCGTGGAAGAGCCCTCGCGGGTCTCGGCCTGATCGCCCTCACTTAAGAAGACGTCCAAGGACGGATGGTCCCATCCAGGCTCTGCCTGGGTGGGATCGTCTGTTTTTGGCACAGGTGAGCCGGCTGTGGGCGCCGTAAGTATCTGGAATTGTGGGCCTTTGCTGAGGGTGTGGTTGCTGATAGGTTAATAGGGATAAGTCGAGGACGAGGCCGACCATGTCAGAGCCCGAGACCAGCGGGACCCCTCCCGGCCAGCCGCGCCCGGTGCGGCTGCGCGATGCGCTGCTGCGTGCGCGGATCGAGGCCGCGGACCGGACCGGCGTCGTCGTCGATCTCAGGGACGCCGAGGTGGCGCGGCTCGAAATCCTCAATGATGCGCTCGACCCGCTGTTCGCACAGGTGCCCGACCAGATCGACCTGTTCGACCGCGGCGTCAGCCAGGGCGACACGCCGCGGCTGTGGATCGACGTCGTCGCCCACATCGTGATGGGACGAGACAAGCGGATGTACCGCTTCGTGCAGGACACCCGCTTCGGCCGCATCGTGCTCGCCGAATCGCACGACACCGGGGCAATCGTCGAGGCCGTCACCGACTATGTCGCGCGCCGCATGGTCGAGCGCGAGCGGGCCATGGTGGTCCCGCCCGAACCCATGCCGGTGGCCGAGCCGCCGCCGCGTCGCTCGCGCCTCTGGCCGTTCGTGTTCGGATTCGTGCTCGGCGCCGCCGCGCTGTTCGGGCTTGCCGTAGTGGCGGCGTTGCGGAGCTGGTGAATTTTCTTCACGTCATTCCGGGGCGCGCGAAGCGCGAACCCAGAATCCATTCATCGCCACGCACTGCGGCCCGATGGATTCTCAGGTGCGCAATTGAGCACAGTAGCTCATGCTGCGCCTGCGCCGGGATGATAGCGAGCTAGATCAGCCTCACATGCTTGATCTGCCCGACCTGAAAACCGGCCCCAAGCCCGCGCACCGTCTGCTCGCAGCGCCAGCCGGCATTGTCCTTCTCGATTCTGAGCAGATTATACGCCGCCGCCGGGTAGCGCCCGTGCGCGAGCGCGGAGGCTGAGGGCACGCCGAGCGCGGGAATGTTGCCGTTGGGGCCTTCGAACCACATCGTCGAATGAATGTGGTCGTGCCCGTGCAGGATCAGCTCGACGCCGTGGCGCTTGAGCAGCGCCAGCAGCGCGGCTGCGTCCGTCATCCGCTTCTGGCGCGCGTCGGATTTCAGCGGATGATGCACCAGCAGCACGCGAAAGACGTCCTCGGCCGCGAGGCGATCGAGCAGCGCTTCGAGGGCTGCAAGCTGATTGCGTCCGAGCGTGCCCGTTGCCATCAGCGGCAGCGTCGGCACCGCCGTGGACAGGCTGATCAGCGCGAGCGGCCCACGCCGGCGCACCGAGGGAAAGCCGATGCGGCCGTCGTCGCCCGAGAGATAGGGGGCGAAGGTCTCGCCGAAGCGGTGGAAGGTCGCGCGCACATAGGCGTCGTGATTGCCGGGAATCGTCGTGACGCGGTCGGGCGGGCCGACCTCGTCGAGCCAGGCGCGAGCCGGCGCGAACTCGGCTTCGAGCGCGAGGTTGACGAGGTCGCCGGTCACTGCGATGTGGTCGGGTGCCTGCGCCTTCATGTCGGCGACCAGCGCGTCGAGCACCTCGCGGCGCTGGTACTTGTGGCGGTTGCGCGTCCAGTTGACGTAGCCGAACGCGCGCTTGCCCGCGAGCTCGATCAGCCGCGGTTTCGGCAGGGGCGCCAGATGCGGATCGGACAGATGGGCGAGCGTGAAGGGAGCCATCGTGTTGGGAGACATCGTGTTGGGAGCCATGGGGCGCGATTGCCTCGCTATTGCTCCGCTGTAATGGCAAGGTCGCAAGGAACGCGCAAGCAGAGCCTGAACCGCGGCGTCGAGGAAGCCTGATGGGAGAACGTCTGAACCGTGTCCGACGGAAAGCCGAGCCGCTGCTGCGGCGATTCTTCCACGCCTATTTCCTGATCGTCCGCGGCATGACGCTCGGCGTCCGCGCCGTGGTGCTGGATGCCGAGAACCGTGTGTTCCTGGTCCGGCACAGCTATGTCAGCGGCTGGCATTTGCCGGGCGGCGGCGTCGATCTCGGCGAGACCATGGAACAGGCGATGCGGCGCGAGCTCAAGGAGGAGGGCGAAATCGACCTCACCGGTGCTGCCGAGCTGCATGGCATCTTCCTCAACAGCCACGTCTCCCGCCGCGATCACGTCGCAGTCTATGTGGTCAGGCATTTCCGGCAGGACCGCGTCCCCGAGCCCAATCGCGAGATCGTCGAATGCGGGTTCTTCCCGATCAATGCGCTGCCCGAGGGGACCACGGTCGGCACGCGGCTGCGCATTGCGGAAGTGCTGGATGGCAAGCCCCTGATTGCGACGTGGCGGTAAGGTGATCTGGCGGTGAGGTGATCTGGCGGGCGAACGATTCAACCGTCGGACCGGCCGCTCTTTTTTGCCTGCAGCTCCAGCGCAAGCAGGCTCTGCTCCTGAATCAGCGCGCAGTTCTGCCGTTCCAGCCTGTGCAGCCGCGCCGTCATGTTGTGCATGAATGCGAAGACCACCAGGAACAGGGCGCCGAACATCACCACGAATGGAAATACGACGCCGGTCAAATGGCTGACGAGATAGGCGATGCTCGGAAACAAGGCGAACGCCGCCGGGATGATCGCCACCATGGACAGCATCAGGAAATCGTAGAGATCCAATCTGCCTCGCAGCGTCTTCTTCAGCAGCATCAGCATGTAGATCAGTGCGAAGACGGAGATGACGATGACCGTCTCTGTGCTGGGAAGAACGTTTGTCATCGCGGTCCCCTCGGGATGGTCGACGAGCTGGTGAAGTGGCAGGACGATGTGGAACAGCGCGTCATGGCGATCTCACCAGGCGCGCGAGCAGGATGTAGCCGAGGACGCGGATCATGTAGCTCGCCGATTTCAGCCCGTCGATCGAGCTGACGCCGGTTTCGCGCGCCCGCATCTCGACCGGGACCTCGTTGACCGTGAGGCCGGCGCGCATCGCCCAGGCCAGTGAGATCGGCTCGGGGAAATCCGCAGGATAGGCCTTCGCGAAGAAGGCGATGGCGGAGCGGTCGAGCAGCCGCATGCCGCTGGTCGGATCGGTGATGCGTCCGCCGGAGAACAGGCTGTTGAGCGCCAGCACGATCAGCTTGATGCCCGCGCGCCGCATGCGCGTCGAGCAGAAGCCGGCATTGTCGATGAAGCGGCTTCCGATGGTGATGTTGGCGGGGTCTTTGCGATAGGCGTTCAGCAGCGTCTCGATGGCGCGCGGATCGTGCTGGCCGTCGCCGTCGATCTGGATGCAGAAATCGAAATCCTGACGCGCCGCGTATTTGATGCCGGTCTGCACTGCGCCGCCGATGCCGAGATTGTGCGCGAGACGGGCGACCGGTGAGCGGCAAGCTGCGACCGCGCTGGTTGCGTCGGACGAGCCGTCGTCGACGACCAGGGTGTGATAGCGGCGGCCGGTCGCGGCGATCTCTCCGAGGAGATTTCCGATCGAGGCTTCTTCGTTGAAGCAGGGGATGACGAGCAGGACGCGCGGTGCGGCGGCACCGTCGTGGCACGCGTCGGTTGAATTCGATGCCGCACCCGAATCCAAGCCCATATCCATGCCCAACTCGGCCACGTCAGCCTCACCTCCTAGATCCCCCACCTTGCTATACTTGCCGATGCTTTTCCTGTACAGGCGGCCTGCCTTTTCCCCAGCTGCGCCGGGCCGCCCGGCAGACCTCCATGAGAGCTGCAAAAGTCCTTGTCTCGATTTTGTTTCTGGCAATTCTGGCCAGCAATATTCGCTTGATCTCGCATTGGAGCGAGAGCCGCGGCGTCTATGACGACATCTGCTATCTCAGGCAGGCGCATCTGTTCCAGCGCTTCGGATGGCACGGGCTCGACACCAGTCTCGCCCGCGAAACCGACGGTTATCTCGCCAGCAAATTGCGCAGTATCGGTTATCCGGACTGGAACGATCGGACCCGGGCGCCGTGCCACACGCTGACGGCCGACGGCAGCAAGAGCGTGATGACGCCGCCGCCCGGCACCGGGTTCGTGCTGGCGCTGTTCCCGGAAGGGTTCCAGGTCGTTCCGCTCTACGTGCTGGCGAATTCGATCGTCGTAGCTCTTGCGCTTTACGGCGTGTGGCGGGCGCGCGAGAGGGGCGCGTTGACGCTTGCCGCATTGTTCGGCGCGCTCTCGATCTATTTCATGATCAATCCGACCAAGGCGAGCTATTCGATGGCGCCGACGATGGTCGTCTGTGCATTGACGGGCCTGCTCACGGCGAGGCTGTTCGTCGAAGAGGGCCGGCGCCGGCTGCTGATGATCGCAGCCATCGGCATTCTGCTCGGCCTGTCCGCGAGCTTCAGGATTGCAAACGTCGTTCTGTCCGCGGGCTATTTCCTGTCCTTCGGATTGTCCTTCCTGATCTGGCGCAGCCGCGAGACCTTTGCGGCAGGGCTCGCATTGGGCCTCGCGTTCCTGGTGGGGCTGTTGCCGGTGTTCGCGGCGAACCTCGTCAATTCGGGCCATCCCCTGGTCTCGGCCTATGGCGGTCAGGATACCGCGCCGCCGCGCCTCGATCCCGAAGTGCTGCTGGCCTATTTCCGCGACACGCAGTTTCCGCTGATCGTGATCGCCTGCGCGTCGACCGTGCTGTTGTGGCGCTTCGCGGGCCATCCCGGCGTCAGGAAGCTCGCGCTGCTGGTTGCCGGCAATCTCGTGCTGAACCTGGCTTTCTTTGCCACGCATCCGGTCTTCACGCCGTACTATGTCATTCCGATCCTGATGCAGTCGCTCTGGACGCTGCTGTTCGCGGCCGTCCTCACCCGCGGCCCGGTTCGGGGGTCCATCGCCCACGAGGCCGATGGACCGCGGCCCGCCGAGATGTTATCCCGCTTGTGACATTGACGCGTTTTCCGAACGCGAATTGGGACTTCTTCGCTCGAAGACGCATGCCGACATGACCGATCTCTCACTGACCATCCTTCCCGAAGCTGCCGGCGACGCCCAGGCGATCGAACGGCTCCACGAACGTACGTTCGGCCCCGGCCGCTTCGTGCTCAGCGCCTATCGGATCCGCGAGCACGTCGATCATCTGCTCGAATTGTCGTTCACCGCCCGCATCGGCACGCTGCTGGTCGGCTCGGTCAGGCAGCTGCCGGTGCTGGTCGGCGAGACGCCGGCCTTGCTGCTCGGGCCGCTCACCGTCGAGCCGCCATTCCGCGATCGCGGTATCGGCCGGCAGTTGATGGAGCGCGCGCTGAAGGACGCGAAGGCCAAGGGCCATTCCATCGTGCTGCTGGTCGGCGACGAGCCATATTACAGCCGCGTCGGCTTCAAGCAGGTCCCCAAGGGCCGCGTCACCATGCCGGGCCCGGTCGATGCCGCCCGCATCCTGGTGTTCGAGCTCGTCGACGGCGCCTTCGAGGGCGTGTCGGGCCCGGTCGGCCCGGACTGGAGCAAGGCGCGGGCAGGGTAGGGATATAGCTCGGGGCTACGACGATCTCTTGGAGCCACCACTATGCAGGTGCGTCCCGCCGACCCCGCCGAGATCGATCACCTCGCGCAGGTGTGGCACGACACCTGGCACGGCTCGCACGCCTTGCTCGCACCGCCTGATCTTGTCCGCCTCCGCACGTTGCCGAACTTTCGTGATCGGCTCGCAGCCATGCTCGACACCATCAATGTCGTGGGCCCGGTCGGCGCGCCCTCGGGCTTCTGCGCGATCAAGTCTGACGAATTGTATCAGCTCTTCGTGTCGCAGGCTGCCCACGGGACGGGGGTGGCTGCCGCACTGATCGCGGACGCCGAGAAACGCCTCGCGGCGCGGGGTGTCGAACTGGCGTGGCTCGCATGCGCGGTCGGCAACATGCGTGCCGCGCGATTCTACGAAAAGAGCGGCTGGGACAACGTCGGCACCTTCGTCATGATGTCGGAGACGTCGATTGGGCCTTTTCCCGTCGATCAATGGCGTTTCGAGAAGCGGCTCGCGCGCTCGGCGTGAGTCCGCAGCCCCGATTTCACTGCGCTCCATCCGGGCTACAGCCCACCGCTGAACGGGCGTATGTCGGGGCCCTAAAGGCCCCGACCGCATTCCGCCTCAGAACTTGAAGTTCGCGAATGCCCGCACCCCGATGCCGGGCATCAAGACCTCGTCCTTGTTGTAGGACACAGAGTTGCGGATGTTCTCGTTGAGGAGATTGTTGCCGACGATGCCGGCCATCATCTCGCGTGCGCCGAACCAGTTGCGGTCGAGCTTGGTCTTGTAGCTGACTTCGGCCTTCAGCAGATTGTAGCCCGCCGTCGGCGTCTCCGCGATCACCGCGACGTTGTTCTGCGCGAAGGCGTGCAGCAGGTTCACGCGCATCAGCCAGTTGTCGTCGCGCCAGAACACGCCGCCGCCCATGCGCATCGGGGGAATGCGCGGCACGTTGGTGCCATCGCTGAACGTGGCACGGACGAAATCGAACTGGTTCTCGATGCCCCAGATGCCGCCCTGGAAGGCGCCGACGTCGAGCTGCGACTGGAATTCGCCGCCGCGGAAGTTCGCGTTGCGCTGTGAGTAGACCGCCTGGTTCAGCTCGGCGCCCGGGGTGCCGCAGGATGCGAAGTCGTCGTCGCAGGATACGCCGGTGAGGCGGCGATAGATGAAATTGTCGAAATGCGTGTAGTAGACGGTCGCCTCGAAGCGGAACGGCCCCGTTGCCCTGCGCACGCCGAGCTCGACCGATTTCGCCGTCTCGATGGTGAGATTGGGATTGCCGATGTCGAACGTCGCGGTCGCGTCGTGCCCACCGCGCGAGAACAATTCGGCCGCCTTCGGCGCGCGCTCGACATATTGCGCGGTGATGCTGCCGACCATGCCGCCCGGCAGGTCCTGCAACAGCCCAATGCTGCCGCTCTTCGGCGTGAACGATGGATTGCGCGCGATCGCCGCCTGCGGCGCGCCGTCGGGAAGGTAATCCGCCGGGAAACCCGGCGTCGTGCCGTGCAGCTCGACATGCTCGATGCGGCCGGCGATCTGCGCCCGCGTCGCAGCCGTGAACTTGAACTCGTTGAAGGCGTAACCGGCAACACGCGTGCTGTTGTTGGGGTCCCACAGGCCGTTGAACAACGTGCCGGGATTGTCCGGGCTCGGCGCGCTCAATTCCTGATGCCCGACCTGGAAGCCGAACGCGGTCGTCACCTCGGCGAAGCGCGCGTTGAACGGCACCAGCTGCACCTCGGTGCGGATCTCCTGCTCCTTGTTGGTGAAAGTCTGGCGGATGCCGTCGCTGTTGAGATCGGCGGGATCGGCAAGGCCGATCTCGTTGTGCCGATAGTCGGTCGCGCCGGCCCAGAAGCGGACCGTGTCGATCGCGGCCGCATCGGGATGGTACTCGCCCTTGACGTTGATCTTGGTCTGGTGGCCGTCGATCCGCGTGTGGTGGTCGGCGCCGTCGATGCCGGGGATGTGGTAGAGCGAGTCGTTCTGCGTGATCGACGCGCCGATATAGCCGCCCTGGAAGAAATAGGAGCCGCCGATCGAGGCGCCGTCCGAACGCGTCGCCGAGTTCGGCTGGCGGCCATTCACGGGGCGCGACTGGTCGTTCAGATAAGGATAGCCCGGAATGGAATAGTCCGAGGTCGTGCGGCCATAGGCATCGGCGTGGAACGCGAAATTGCCGCCGCCGGTGTCGAGCAGCACGCCGCTTTCGACGCCGCGGTCGACCGAAGAGAACGCGGTGCGCGTCTCGGCGGTGACGCAAGGCGAGGTCGAGGCGCTTGCGAGCGGGGCCTTGGTCGGCAGGCCGTAAGCCTGGAATGACGGCGCGCAGGATGGCACCGCATCTGGAATCCGGTTGTTGGTGGCGCTGACGACGCCGCCGATCGAGGTCGAGCCGTAGCGCAGCGCGGCGGGTCCGCGCACCACTTCGATCTGGTTGGTGGCGAGCGGATCGATCGGGACGAAATGATCCTCGCCGAGATCGGATGCGCCGCTCGAATTGGTGCCGTTTTCGACGATGCCGACCCGGTTGACGTCGAGCCCGCGGATGATCGGCCGGCTGGAGGCGCCGGGCGCGAAGCTCGATCCGGTGATGCCGGGCTTGGAGAACAGGAGATCGCCGAGCTGGCCGCCGCCCTCGCGGCGGATCTCCTCGTTCGGCACCACCGTGACCGTCGCGAACTGGTTGGTCACGACAGGCAGCACGCCCTGCTGGGGTATGGCGGGCGCGGCCGTTGCCGGCGTTGCTTCCGCCGCCTGCTCGCGGTTGCGCACCCGTGCCGTTCTCGTACCGCGGCCGGGATTGCGGGACGGCACCACCGCTCTGCGCACGATCGGGCTAGGGGCCGTCACGGTGACAGCGGGGATCTCGGTCGACGATTTGTCTTGCGGAGGCGTTTGGGCGAAAGCGGGCGTGGCTGCGGCACCGAGCAAGAGCAGGCTTGCTCCACCAAGACGCTGCGCGCGTCGCGATTGAAATGACATGTCCTGATTCCAGTCAGGCGCCGTCCGCATGATTGTCTGCTGATCGGAGGCGGCCTGCCGTCGCGGGGCGACGGAATTCGACTTCAACGGATCCCGGGCATGCGCCGATTGGCGGCGAGCCCAGGCATGATCAAGCGTTGGAGATCAGGACGCGGGAGGCGCGCGCGGCTGGAACGCCGTGCCGGCCGATTTCAGGTGGAGAAATTCGGCATCGGTGGTGCGGTAGAGCAGGTCGATCGCCTGCGGCAGTTGCAGCAAGGGCGGTGTCGCGAACAGGATGGTGCCCGCCATCGCGACGACGGCGCAGATCGCGCAATTGTCGTCAGCCGGATGGTCGCGATCGGGGCCTGAGGGCGATGGCTTGTGAACCGCGGTGCGGTCGGCCGAAGCCTGGTCTTTGGCACTGTCTTTGCCGCCGTCGGTCTGCTGCAGCGTGGCCTGGGCAAGCGGTGCAGCCTGCGCGAACCAATGGCTGTGGCCGAACGTCAGCGCGAACTGCACCAGCATCGCGAACAACGCGAGCCGGGCGCCGTGCCTGATATTCGACCGGAACCACTTCATCGGAACAAGCTACCCCCACATCGCAAGGCGCCAGATCCGAGGGCGTCGCGATGTTATAATGTAACATCACTCGACCCATGAGTAGATGTCAACGGCCCTCGAACCAGCCAGCGAGGGGTGGCGGGCCGATGTGGCGTTCGAGCAACGGAGCGCTCAGCGCCCCTCGCGCACCCACGTCGCCGCGAACGCGCCGAGCAGCAGCAGAAGTCCGATCAGGCCGGCAAAGATCGGCAGCACGCCGACGCCCTTCACCACGCTGGCATCGCGCATCCGCACGCCCATCCAGCCGTCACCCGCAAAGACGCTGGCCGAACGCACCGGGAGGATGCGCGGCAGCTCGACGCTGGCGCTGCTTGCCACGCGCACGGCGTTGCCGCCGGTCGCCTGGGTCAGAGGCTTCAGGGTATCGACCGTCGATGTGACTTCCGAAAACTCCTTCGGATTGGTCGGGCCGACATTGATCAGTGCCTTCAGCGTGCCGTCGGTGGCCTGCCACAGGCCGAGCTCGCTCGCGGGAAGGCTGGCACGCCATTCGCCGGGCTCACCCGGGTTCAGCGTCAGATCCTGCGACACGCCCGACGGCGAGGTCACGCTCACCGGCTGGACGCTGTCCGCCATGGTCTGGCGCACCACGACGAGGTCCTTGCCCTGCACCTGCAGACGCAGCGCCTCCTCGTCCAGATCGGGCTGCTTCATCAGCCAGTGCGACATCCGCCTGAGCAGGTCGAGATGCGGGCCGCCGCCCTCATAGCCGCGCGCCCACAGCCAGATGTGGTCGGAGAGCAGCAGCGCGACGCGGCCGTCGCCGAAGCGCGACAGGAACAGCAGCGGCTTGCCGTCGGCGCCCGTCATGACAGGCGGGTTGACGGAATTGCGGGTGTCTACCGTCCTGAAGAAACGGCTCCAGCGTGGCGGCTCGCTGGCGGAGCCCTCGAGAGCGCGCGTCACGGGATGGCGTTTGCCGATGTCGGACAGATGCGCATAGAACGGCTTTTCCGTCACCCCGACCGGTTCGGCCGGCAGCACCGTATCCAGCGGCGTGCGCCAGATGCTGGTATTGGAGGCGTAATCGGGTCCGGCCGAGACCAGCACCGCGCCGCCCGAGCGGACATAGCGCGCGATGTTGTCGAAATAGGCGATCGGCAGCACGCCCTGGCGCGCGTAGCGGTCGAAGATGATCAGCTGGAATTCGTTGATCTTCTGCTGGAACAATTCGCGGGTCGGAAACGCGATCAGCGACAATTCGTTGATCGGCGTGCCGTCCTGTTTCTCCGGCGGACGCAGAATGGTGAAGTGCACGAGGTCGACGCTGGCGTCGGATTTCAGGAGGTTCCGCCAGGTGCGCTCGCCGGAATGCGGCTCGCCCGAGACCAGCAGCACCCGCAGCTTGTCGCGCACGCCGTCAATGGCGACGACGGCGCGGTTGTTCACCGGCGTCAATTCGCGCTCGAGCGGGGAGGCTTCGATCTCGACGATGTTCGGGCCGGCATGCTTGATGTCGACGTCGACGCTCGCGGCCTGGCCGCTCGACAGCGTGCGCTCGTTGATGACCTCGCCGTCTCTGCGGATCGTGACCCTGGCGCGTTCGCCGGTGACGCCCTGGTCGTCGAGGCGGTAGCTGATGGTCTGCGTCTGCCCGACGATGCCGAAGCGCGGCGCGGCCGTGATCGCGATGCGGCGGTCGCGCTCGTCCTTCTGGCCGGTGATCAGCGCGTGTACCGGCGCCTGGAAGCCGAGCGCGCCGGCGTTCGCGGGAATGTCGTGGACGCGGCCGTCGGTGATCAGGAACGCGCCGGCGACGCGGTCGACCGGCACGTCGGACAGGGCCGAGGCGAGGGCGCCGAACAGTTTTGTGCCGTCGGTCTCGCCGTCAGCCTGTCCGGCCTCGACGACGCGCACTTCCAGCCCCTTGATCTTCTTCAGGTTGTCGACCAGCGCTTCCTGCGCCTGCGCGGCTTCACGATTGCGGCTGCCGAAATTCTGGCTCGGACTCTTGTCGACGACGACAGCGGCGACCGAGGTGAGGGGTTCGCGGTCCTCGCGGGTGAAGGAGGGATTGGCGAGCGCGAGCAGGAACAGCGCCAGCGCGGCCACGCGCACGGCGGCGCCGCGCGCGCGCGCAACCAGCAGCACGAGCGCGATGACGACGATCGCGGCGAGCGCGAGCCACAGCACGATCGTGGGGACCAGCGGCGTGAAGGCGATGCCGTAGTTCATGACGATCCTATTGCCCCAGCCGTTCGATCAGCGCCGGTGCATGCACCTGGTCGGCCTTGTAATTGCCGGTCAGCGTGTACATCACGATGTTGGCGCCGGCGCGGTAGGCGAATTCGCGCTGGCGGGTGTCGCCGCCGGTCACCGGCAGCATGGCCTGGCCGTCGGGCCGCACGGCCCAGGCGCCGGCGAGATCGTTCGAGGTGATGATGATCGGCGAGACGCCGTCGCCGCCGCGCGCCGGCCGCTGCGCGCTGTCCTCGTCCTCGTCGCGCGGCAGGGTCTCGACCCAGGTCTGGCCGGTGACGAAGCGGCCGGGGAAGTCGCGCAGCAGATAGAAGGTCTTGGTCAGCACGTGCTCGCGCGGCACCGGCTCGAGCTCGGGCACGTCGAGCGAGGACAGGATCTGGCGCAGCGTCTGCATGGCCGGCGTCTGCGCGGCGCCGTTCGCGCCGGGCGGGGCTTCGATCGCGTCGCGGGTGTCGAACAGCACGGTGCCGCCCTGCTTCATGTAGGCGTCGATCTTGTTGATGGCGTCTTGCGGCGGCTTGGGCGCGCCCGGCACGATCGGCCAGTAGATCAGCGGGAAGAAGGCGAGCTCGTCGCGCGCGGGATCGACCCCGACGGGGTCGCCGGCCTCGAGCGCGGTGCGCTGCGCCAGGAACAGCGTCAGCCCGTTCAGCCCCGCTTTGACGATGGAATCGACGTCGGCATTGCCTGTGACGACATAGGCGAGGCGGGTCTGCGCCGTCGCTCGCATCGCGAAATCGTCGGTGGCATCGTCGGCGCGAGATGGCGCCGGGACGAGCGATGCGAACAGCAGGCCAAGGACAATGCCAAGCACGATCATGGCGGGCGCGGCGCGGCGGCGCAGCAGCGCGGCGATCCCGCCGCCGAGCACCGCGACGATGATGGCGTCGATCAGGAACAGCGCGAGCGCCGTCGACAGCAGCCAGCCGCGCAGGTCCTGCGGCTCGGCGTTGGTGTAGGTGGCGTGCCGGGCGCGCAGGCTCGCGGTGTTGAGGGCCGCGATGCGGTCGGCGCTGGCAAGCGTGTTCACGGCGAGCGGTCCTTCGGCCGGGCCATAGAAGCCCGGCGGATGATCTGACGTGGCGCGGTCGCGATAGTCCGCGGGCAGGGGTTTTGCGGTCGCCGGCGGCGAGCCGAAGGCGCCAAAGCCGTCGAGGATGTGCAGCGGCGCCACCGTCTCGGTGGTCGCTTCGCTGGCGACGCCTGCGCCGGGCTTGGACGTGTAGCCGGACATGTCGACCACCCGCCGCAGCATTTCGACGAAGGTGCCCGACATCGGCAGGTCCGACCAGCGCATGTCGGCGCTGACGTGGAACAGGCTGACCAGCCCCTTGCCGCGATGCTCGCCGGTGACGAGCGGCGTGCCGTCCTCCAGCGAGGCCCAGCTCTTGGTGGCGAGCACCGCGTCGGGCTCGGCAAGCACCTGGCGGCTCACGGTGACGTCCCTGGGGACCATCACGCCTGCAAACGGGCCGTCGGCGGCGAAGGTCGCAAGATGCTGCGGCTTCTCCCAGGTCAGGCTGCCGCCGAGCGTGCGGCCGCCCTTGCGCAGCTTGACCGGCACCAGATCGTCCTCGGCCTGCGCGAGGCGGGGACCTGCGAACCGCACCAGGACGCCGCCCTGGTCGATCCAGGCGTTGAGCCGCTCGCGCAGCTCAGGGGCGATGGTGCCGACATCGGCGAGGATGATCATCGGCAGCTTCTGGTCCAGAAACTGCGTGATGCCCTGCTGCGGCGAGCCCTTGTCCGCGAGCCTGACGTCGGCGAACGGCGCCAGCGCGCGGGTGAGATAGAAGGTCGGCGCCAGCAGCGGCTGCGCGGTCTCGCTGGTCGCGCCCGAGACGATGCCGATGGCGCGGCGTCGCCAGCGCTTGTCGAGCAGCTGCACCGCGCCGGCGGAGCGTTCGCCCGAGATCTCGAGCCGCGTGATGTCGTTGCGCAGCTCGACCGGCAGGTCGAACGCAGCGTCGGTCTCCTTGTCCTGCGGACCGAACGAGAAGCGCGCCTCGCCGATCGGCGAGGCCTTCTGGTCTAGCGCGCGTACGGTGCCGATCGCGATGCCGCTGTCGGTGCGCAGCACCTTCACCGTCATCCGGGCGGCGGCGTTCTCGGCCGCGACCAGCGCCAGTGGCGAGGAGGTGCCGCCTTCGAAGATGGTCAGGCTGCGCTCGCCGACGGTCTTGCCGAGGCCGGTCACGAACTCCTCGCCGCGGCCGGTGTCGACGCCGTCCGACAGCCAGGCGATCTCGCAATCACCGGTCGCTTTCAGGAAGCGGTCGATCGCGGCGAGCGTGTCGACGCGGTCGATGGAATAGGCCTTTGGCGCGAGCTGGCGCAGCGCGACGCGCGCGGCGCCCGCCGGCATCAGGGTGATGTCGCGGTTCGGCTCGGACAGCGGCACCAGCGCGATGGCGCGGCGGTCGTTGTCGGCATTGGCGATCAGCTCGTCGGCGGCCCTGACCCTGACGTCCCAGTGCGATGCGGCGCTCCAGCCGTCGTCGAACATGATCATCAGCGGCGCCTTGCTGCCGGCGAGGCCGGTCTGCGGATTCCAGATCGGGCCTGCGGCCGCGAAGATCACCAGCGCAGCCGCAAGCAGACGCAGCGCGGTCAGCCACCACGGCGTCCGCGATGGCGTCTCTTCCCGCGGGGCGATGTCGAACAACAGGCGCGTCGGCGGAAACTCGATGCGGCGCGGCCGGGGCGGCATCACACGCAGCAGCCACCACAGCACCGGGAGGCTGACGAGGCCGATCAGCAGCAGCGGTTCGGTGAAGGCGAGCGGCAGTCCCATCATGCGGCAGGCCCCGCCTTGATGGTCGTGGCGCGGGCGCCCGACTTGCTCACCTGCATGCCGGCATGCAGGAACAGCAAGAGCTCGGCAGCGGAGCGGTCGGTGGCGTGCGTGGTGAACAGCCAGTCGAGCTTGCCCGTCTCGGCGCGGATCTGGTCGCGGTGCAGCGCGAGCCGCGTGGTGTAATCCTGCGCCCAGCTCTCGGCGCGGCCGGCGGTGATCACGCCGAAGCCTTCGGGCTCGACGAACTCGACGCGGCCGGAATAGGGGAATGATTCTTCGGCGGGATCGACGATTTGCACCAGCGTGCCGTGCGCGCCCGAGCCGGAGAGTCCAGCGAGCGTCGTCCTGATCTCGGAGATCGGCGACCAGAAATCCGACAGCACGATGGTCTCGGCGAGCGCGGCAGGCACGAAGGACGGCGGCAGGCTGAGACGATCGGCATCGTCATGCAGCATCGCCTGCGCCATCTTGTCGATCACGCTGCGGCTCGCGGTCGGCGCCATCAGCCCGGGAATGCCGACGCGTTCGCCGCCGGAGACCAGGAGCTCGGCCAGCGCGAAGGCGACGATCAGCGTCCGCTCGAGCTTGGACTCGCGCGCGGTCTTCGAGGCGAACGCCATCGAGGGCGAGCGGTCGGGCCAGATCCACACGGTGTGCGAGGCTTCCCATTCGAGCTCGCGGACATAGAGATGGTCGTCCCGCGCCGAGCGCCGCCAATCGACGTTCTGCGCCGGCTCGCCGGAGACGAAGCGGCGATACTGCCAGAAATTCTCGCCGGAGCCGGCGCGGCGCCGGCCGTGCAGGCCGTGGATGACGTTGGCGGCGATACGGCGGGCTTCGAGCACCAGGCGTGGCAAGGACGCGGCGAGCGTGCGGCTTTCGCCATCGGCACGTCGGATCGCGATGATCTCCTTCGCCGTGTGCCCGTTCTCCGCTGCCATCAACCGATCCGTGTCTTGAGCTGCTTGATCACGTCCGGAATCGTGCGGCCCTCGGCGCGCGCCTGGAACGTCAGGGCCATGCGGTGCTTCAGCACGGGCTCGGCGAGGTCGAGCACGTCGTCGACCGAAGGCGCGAGGCGCCCGTCGATCAGCGCACGCGCGCGCACGGCCAGCATCAGGGATTGGCTGGCGCGCGGGCCGGGGCCCCAGGCGATGAACTTGCCGGCTTCGCCGCTCTCCGCGCCCGGACGGGCCGATCGCACCAGCGACAGGATCGCCTCCACGACGGAATCGCCGACCGGCAGGCGCCGGATCAGCCGCTGCGCGGTGATCAGCGCGTCCGCGGTCATCGATCCCTTCGCCAGCGTTTCCTCGGCGCCGGTGGTCTCGAACAGGATGCGGCGTTCGGCGTCGCGATCGGGATAGTCGACGTCGATCTCCATCAGGAAGCGGTCGAGCTGCGCTTCGGGCAGCGGATAGGTGCCTTCCTGCTCCAGCGGATTCTGCGTCGCGAGCACGTGGAACGGCTTCGGCAGATCGTGGCGCGCGCCGGCGACGGTGATGTGCTGCTCCTGCATCGCCTGCAGCAGCGCCGACTGCGTGCGCGGTGAGGCGCGGTTGATCTCGTCCGCCATCAGCAGCTGCGCGAACACCGGACCCGAAATGAAGCGGAAGGCGCGCTTGCCGGCGGTGCTCTCGTCCAGCACTTCGGCGCCGAGAATGTCGGACGGCATCAGATCCGGCGTGAACTGGATGCGCTTGGCATCGAGGCCGAGCGTGACGCCGAGCGTCTCGACCAGCTTGGTCTTGGCAAGGCCGGGCACGCCGATCAGCAGCGCATGGCCGCCGGAGAGGATGGTGACCAGCGTGTTTTCGATCACGCGATCCTGCCCGAAGATGACGGACGCGATCGCTTCCTTCGCGGCGCGAATCTGGCCCGACACCTGCTCGGCCGAACGGACGATCCCGTCCTCGAGTTTCTCGACACTCTCCGCCATCCGTTCGCTCCTTCAGCCCGCCATGCGGCTTGCCTAGGCCGTCATGTCATCGCAGCACGTCAGATCATCACGTTAGATCATGGGCCCCATGCTAGACTTGCAGGAAGGCCATGTATTCGTTGAATTAACCTATCCCCACCTTATCGGCTTCGGGTTATGTACGGCATCACGAAGTGGCGACCTCCCACACCGGGCTAATCCGGGGTGGAACCGTGCACCCGAGTACAACGTAGACCTGCACCAAACGTGCCAAGGACAAAGTCAGGGCAAACCATGGCGAACCAAGGGCAGAGCGCCAATCACGGTCTCGAAGGGCTGACGGCCGCTGCCAAAAACGCTGCCAATACCGAAGGCGCCAAAAAGGGCCTGCCGCCGGTGCATCTGTGGAATCCGCCGTTTTGCGGCGATCTCGACATCCGAATCGCCTCCGATGGTACTTGGTTCTACTTGGGTACGCCAATCGGACGTCCCGCTTTGGTGCGGCTGTTCTCGACCATCCTCAAGCGCGAGGGCGACAAGCATTTCCTGGTCACGCCGGTGGAGAAGGTCGGCATCCGCGTCGACGATGCGCCCTTCATGGCAGTCGAGATGCTGACGCATGGCGAGGGCCGCCAGCGCGTGCTGAGCTTCCGCACCAATGTCGACGACTGGGTCACCTGCGATGCCGCGCACCGGCTGCGCTTCGAGCAGGCGGCGGACGGCGGGCTGACGCCCTATTTGCATGTCCGCGCCGATCTCTGGGCCAAGGTCACGCGGGCGCTCTATTACGATCTGGTTGACATGGGCGAGGAGCGGATGGTCGATGGCCAGCCGATGTTCGGCGTCGAATCATCCGGCGAATTCTTCGCCATGGCCGATGCGGAGCAGGTGAGGGCCGCGCTTTGAACAAGCCAATCCTGAAGAAAGATCCAGTCGCGATTGGCGCGGCGGATTTCTTCGCCCGCTCGAAGGCGAAGCTGGGCTTCGACGTGCCGGCCGGCCTCTACGATCCCAACATCATTCCCGCCTCGGGCGATCCCGGCACCGACAAGATGCTGGAGATCGTCGCGCGCGAGCAGCCGGTGCGGCCCGCGGCGGTCCTGATCGCCGTGGTCGATCATCCCGAGCCGACCATCCTGTTGACGCAGCGCTCGGCCCATCTCAACGACCATGCCGGCCAGATCGCCTTTCCCGGCGGCAAGATCGACGCGACCGATTCCTCGCCGCTGGACGCGGCGCTCCGCGAGGCCGAGGAGGAGGTCGGGCTGTCCAGGGATTTCGTCGAGCCGCTCGGCTATCTCGATCTCTACGGCACCGCGTTCGGCTTCCGGATTTTGCCGACAGTCGCCAGGGTGCGGCCCGGCTTTTCGCTCAGCATCAACCATTCGGAGGTTGATGACGCCTTCGAGGTGCCGCTATCCTTCCTGATGAACCCGGTGAACCATCAGGTGCACAGCAAGGAATTCCGCGGCATGGAGCGGTTCTACTACGCCATGCCGTTCGCGGAACGCTACATCTGGGGAGCGACGGCCGGAATGCTGCGTGTGCTGTATGAGCGGATCTATTCGTCATGATCCGGCCGATTCTGACCGAGATCGGAATCTTCCTCATTCCCTTTGCCGTCTATGCGCTGTTCCTGGCCGCGACGCGCTCCGGCCTGTTCGCGCGCTCGTCCTGGCCGGTCACCGTCGTGGCGCGCCTCGTCCTGGCAGCGCTCGTGCTCGTCATCGCGGGGTTGATCGGCTTTGCGCATTTCTCCGGCGCCGCCCCGGATTCGACCTATATTCCCGCCCATATCGAGAATGGCAGGCTGGTGCCCGGCGTGGAAAGATAGGGGCGGCACGATGAGCGCGGAGCCGATACTCGCCGATGCGCCCTGGCTGATCTCGGGCGGGACCGCGCGTGTCCTGCGATTGCTCAATGCCGACGGCGAGGAGGCGCGGGTGGTCGGTGGCGCCGTGCGCAACGCGCTGCTCGGCCTTGTTCCCGGCGACATCGACATCGCGACCACGGCGCGGCCGGAGGAGGTGATGCGGCGCGCCAAGGCCGCCGGCATCAAGAGCGTGCCGACCGGCATCGATCACGGCACGGTCACGCTGGTCATCGACAGCCACCCCTACGAAGTCACGACGCTGCGCGAGGACACCGAGACCTTCGGCCGCAAGGCCAAGGTCGCGTTCGGCCGCGACTGGGTGAAGGACGCCGAGCGGCGCGACTTCACCATGAACGGCCTGTCGGTCGATGCGGGGGGCGTCGTCTACGACCATGTCGGCGGCATCGCGGATGCCAGAGCGCGCCGCGTGCGCTTCATCGGCGATCCCGACCAGCGCATCGCCGAGGATTATTTGCGCATCCTGCGCTTCTTCCGCATCCACGCCGCTTTCGGCGCGGGCGAGCCCGACCGCGACGGCACGCTCGCCTGCATCCGCGGGCGCGCCGGCCTCGCCAGCCTCTCGGCCGAGCGGATGCGCATGGAGATGCTGAAGCTCTTGGTGGCATCGGGCGCCGCGGCCGCCGCGCTGGCCATGGCCGAGGGCGGCTTGCTGCAGGCGCTGGTCGGCGGCGTCGTCTACACCGGGCCGCTGGCGACGATGATCGCGATCGAGCGCGAGCTCGGCCTCGCCGCGAGCAGCACGCGGCGCCTCGCCGCGCTGACCGTCGCCGTGACCGAGGATGCCAAGCGCGTCGCCACGCGCCTGCGGCTGTCCAATGCCGAGACCAAGGCGCTGGATTCGATGGGCCACCGCTGGTGGCGCCTCGCCACCAAGGACGATGCCAATGCACGGCGGCTGCTCTACCGGCTCGGGCCTGAGCGCTATCACGATCGCGTGTTGCTGGGCTGGGCGAGGAACGGCGGCGATGTCACCTCGATGCGCTGGCGCGCGCTCGCCGAGCTGCCGCAGCGCTGGACTGCGCCGAAATTTCCGCTAAAGGCCGCCGATTTCCTCGCGCGCGGATTGGCCGAAGGACCCGCGCTCGGGCATGTGTTGACGCTCGCCGAGGACGCTTGGCTTGCGGCGGATTTTCCCCTAGATGAAGCCGCGCTCGCTTCCATCGCCGATCAAGCTGCGGCCCGCATCAGCCGCGATGAGAGAACGTGACCATCGTCTCAGCCTTCGCCGACATCTCGATCTTTCAGCTCTTGCTGGTCGCGTTGATGGCGTTGTTTGCTTCGATCATCGGTGGTCTCGCCGGCTACGGCACCGGCGCGCTGATGCCGCTGGTGCTGGTGCCGCTGGTCGGCGCCGAGCCCGTGGTGCCGATCATCGCGATCTCCGCCATCTTCACCAATTGCAGCCGCGCGGTCGCCTACCTGCGCTACGCCGATCGCCGCCGCGCAGCTATCGTGCTCGCCTGCGCCGCACTGACGACCGCGGTCGGCGCCTACGGCTATACGCGGCTGACCAATGCGGGCGCAGCCGTCGTGATCGGCGCGATGCTGATCCTGAGCGTGCCGCTGCGCCGGGTGCTCCGCCGCCGCGAGGTCAAGATCTCCGACAGCGGCCTCGCCGCCGGCTCGGTCGGCTATGGCGTGCTGGTCGGCGGCACGTCCGGCTCCGGCGTGATCCTGCTCTCGCTGTTGATGGCCGCCGGCCTGGAGGGCGCCGCGGTGATCGCGACCGATGCGATGATCTCGCTCGGCACCGGCCTCATCAAGATCTCGGTGTTCGGCCTCGCCGGCGCCGTCACCGCGCAGGTGCTCGCCTTCGCCCTCCTGATCGGCGCGATCGCGATCCCCGGCGCGTTCCTGGCAAAAGCCTTCGTCGAGCGAATGCCGCTGCACATCCACACCGTGATCTTGGATGTCGCGGTGATCACCGGCGGGCTGGTGATGATCTCGGCGGCGGCGCGGCAGCTCTTGGCGTAGACGGGCCCAACTGGGCATTCGCAAGTATCCGCGATCCGGGCTTGTTCTGATAACGTTGGCTTCTGAGCGCCAAGCGGACGTCGCCTGGATCGGCTTTCTTCAGGAGCGCCGCCGCCAAAAGTGATGCTGTCCGGAATATGTGCATCCAATATAATGAAGTCTTGCTGTCTCAGGCGAGGATTAGCCCCGGCAGTTCCAGGGAAGCGCCCGAAAAACAGCCTGTCGGCAGTGTGGCTCGGGAGTTGCTTTGCGACATACACGGCAAGCAGAGACGGCTTCGCGCATCGATGATCGGCTCAGTTCGGTGAACTTCACCGAACGATGTGATGCCGTCCACTCGACGGGCCCTGAGGCCAACGTGAGCAGCAAGCGGGGGGTAAGTTCCATAATTGTCTATGTCAGAGACCGGACATAGTTGATATAGTCTGCTTCATCATCGACCGGCCTTAGGCATTTATCGATGACTGAGAGCGCGTTTGCTCCCGCCTGAATTGCCAGCGGTGAGACATGTGCCACATTTGCAAAACCCTCGACGATCAAATCCGTCGCTACCGTCGTCTACAGGACCGCATCAACGACCGTCAGGTGGAAGAGGCTACGCTCCATATGGTAGCCGAGCTGGAGGCGAGAAAGGCCGCCCTTCACCCCGCAGACAAGTAAACGGTCTCAGTTGGCTGTTTCCCAGCTTCGACTGCCAAGCGGCTAGGGGCCATGAACGGGAGCTAGTCGCAATATCTTAGCCCCGCTGTCCGTGTCGGGATACCGGCGGAGGTTTGTTGGTGGCCTCGCTCGCAGTTCCTATGTCGGAGGCCCGACGTATAGGATAAGGTCTTGCAATCACCGTTCCCTGAATTGGCGACTACCGGTGACTGAGAGTGTTGTGCTCCCGCCTAACCGCAGGAATGCCACGTGTCTCCATCCGATCCCCGCTTCCCCGATGAGCCTCAGCGCTGCCCCAAATGCCAAGAGCCCCTTTACCTGGTCGGTATCACGACAGGTCCTAAAGGACTCAATGTACGATCATTCGAATGCGGCAGATGTAACCATGCCATCACAGTGTCGGCTGTCTTGTCCCGATGAAGCAGGATGGGCCAGCCGCGTCCGCCGCAGACGAGCGACCATCCGACCAAGACGTTCGTCGGGATCTCGAAGCAATGTCCACCAGCGAACTTCGACAATTGTTGTTTGAGGTTGAGCAAGTCATGCTTGCCAGAGGTTTGCGGCCAGACAGGTTCTTTTGAACTCAAGAGACTGCCTGGAAAGTGGGTAGTCCGAGGCGAGCGCCCACCTTTGCTCGTTGGCAGGCAAGTAGCTGGCCGCGACATGACGTCAGCTCATAGCCCTCAAGTGACCTTCACGGCGATGAACGCTGAGGACAGCCCAAATGCTATGTCCGGATCGGATTTACCAAATATCCTTAGAGTGTCGCTCGCGAGCGGAAATATCGATGACTGAGAAGCACGTCGCTTCCATACCGATTGGGAGGCTTTCGATGATTTCCATCAAAGAGTGCAAAATATTCGCTGCCGAATACAAGACTCTGGGATGCGAACCTGATATTTCCGCTCGCCGATCCACTGTGCTTCTTAGCATTTCACGTAGTTGGATAGCGCTGGCACACCAGCTTGAAAACCTGACGATGATAGTCAAAGACGAAGAGAAGTAAGGCCGCCCCAGGTAGGCCAGGATGCAATCCCTGTCGCCTTTTGACCGTAAACGGACTCTGGATGTGCGGCCGGCGGTTCATGATCAGTCCTGCGTCACCCAATTGTTCTCATGCGGCTGAAATGTCCACTTCGATACATAGAAATTTACCGCCGGCACGGTGAGTACTTTGAATTGTTTCAGTGGCGATAGATTCTCAGGGTCTAAGCGCGGGAAGACCAGCGTTGCAAGTGCGGCGCCCAGCCCGCGCCAAAGCACACGAAGATGGACTCCATGCGTGGCCTCACCGGTCGGGTTTTTGAATGCCAGTGCGGCGAACGCACTTTGACCGAGGACAAAGAGTAAGGCCGCCGCCTCAATTGGCGGCCTCTTTCATGTTGTCGATGTGGTCCATGTCGCCTATTGGCCCGTAGCTGACCTGCGCGGCGGCGTCCGCCGACAGCCGCTTTTGACCCATTGCTGACATTGCAGATAGTTGGCATCGTCGCGCGATGATCAATAGCTGGCTTCCCGATATTCGTGCATGGGCTGTCTGTATGATTGCTTACTGCGCTGCTTGCACTAGCGCAGTGGCCTGTACGCTGCCGGGCACACCGGCCTCATTAAGAGGCATCCTCTTCGAGCATGTCCCGACCAACATCGACGCACCGGTCGTCATCGAAGCGACCATCTATGACGCAACGGATAATGTGAGCTTCGCATATGATGGAACTTTCGTACCTGCCACACTAATGGAAGCGCGAGTAGATCGAGTGATCAAGGGATCAATCGATACCAAGTACCTCAAGATATTCGTGTACATGGATAGCTGCGCGCACGTCGGCGTCGGGCAGGGGATCGTTCTCGGAACGCTTCGAGACGACCCTCAGCGCGGGATCATGTTGGAAGCAATCCAGAAGGCTGATATGCGCGATTGGTCCAAGGAATTTTTCGCAAAACACGTAGCAATTCATGATGCTACAAAGTGCTTCAAGAACAAGTTCGGGGCCCGTGAGTGCCGCCTCCCGGGCATTGGTCCGGAATCAACTCCGCCCTGATATCCGAAACGGGTCCGCTTCTGGCCCTTAGATGACCTCACGTTCCTATGAGCGAACGTCGGCTTTCCCACCTATAGCGGACCACATCGGAACGTGGCTCCGGGCAGTCGTCGGCGCCTTCATGATGCGCCAGACCTACTAGGTGCTCACCAACCAAGCACATCTGCGGCGTCAGCCGATATGAAGCTACTTGGGCTTTTGCTTGTCCGCTAACTCGCGAGCGGCCAACCCAAGCTCCAGCTCTCTGAGCTGTTCGACCAACTCTTTGACGATCTCATCGTAGTCAGATGGCGTCAGTGAATGCACGCCTCGCAATACCATTTGCTTCTGAAGGATCGTCGCCATCATGGCTTTAACGCTCATGGGCCGCTCAAATTCAACTCGCTACAAAATCAATCTGAAGTAGATGCCAAGCGCTGCGGATGCGCAATCTCCGTAGAATTACGGCCCATGACGAGGGCGTTGCGGGCATCCAAGAACCACTTTGGCAGGTGCTCGACAATTGAGCGCGAAATAAGAAGCGCCGGATTGCGTTCCTTGTTTCGGGACGCGATCTGAGCGTATCGAAAGCAGAGTCGCGCTTCGGCAAGTAAAATTTGGTTCTGTGTCATAATCATAATGACTCCGACGCAAAAATAGAAAATAGGGTGGAAAAAACAAAAACATCGGGAGGAGTAGGTGGATACTGTGAGTCGCCTGCGCGCGATGGCATCGCTGTGCCGTCAGACTGCCGCGCATCACCCTGATCGAAGTTGCAAACTGCTCGCTGAAGCTGAGTTTTGGGAGCATTTGGCCGATGATGCACTGCGCGATCAGTCGTGCACATCTGGCTTCCCGCTCCCAGCAATCGGAGATGATGCGAACGCTACGCAATCGGCCCCCAGTATGGCGGCATGAGCGCTTTTGGCGCCAGAGTCCCCTTGAGGGTCACGGCTACCCCTATGCAGAGCGTCATGTTCTGGGGAGAAGCAGGTCTCAATTTCCTCACGGCGTACGTGCGAGGCAGCGCTTGGAATAGCGGTAAATCACGAAAGCTGGACTAGTTTTTTTGGCAGGGGTTGCGTTCATGGATAGCGTAGAGCGGTGCTTCGCCGCGGTGACGGCAATTGGATTTTTTGTGACCGTCGTGGGGGTCATACTGCTGCAGACGATCTAGGTTCTAGCTCCGCGCGAATTGCAGGCCAGCTCGCTGGGGCCGGGCTTTGGGCTGTAGGTCAGCCGCGCTGCGCTCAAGATCACTTGGGGCTACTTCTTCAACAGTATCCCTAGTGTTCGCGCCATTCGCCTCACTGATCCTGCGTGACGGCCTAGCTCGGCTGCTATCTTCGATACGCCAGCGCGTGCTCGAGCGAGCCTGACCAGTCGTCGAATTTCCTGCTCGTCCCATTGTTTTGGCTTCGGTGTTTTCATGGTGCGGCGCTCAACCCGCGCCAGCTAACCAGCGAGCCTACTAGCCGACACTTGGGAAATTTACGGGGTGGTGTGGTCCCACGAGGCGCGCGGGAGGGCGCTCATGACCCAAACCGTCCGTCCGTACCAGCAATCCGAAGAAGCCGTACCCTAGACAGTCTGCCTCGCCTGGGGGATCATGCGACGTTAGGCGAGCTGGGACGCCGTTATGGACGTCGGAGGTTGGCTGCGGAGGCTTGGCCTCGAGCAATATGAGGCGGCATTCCGCGATAATGAGATTGACGATACCGTCCTGCCGAACCTGACGGCGGAGGACTTGAAGGACCTTGGGGTAGGACTTGTAGGGCATCGCCGCAAGTTGCTCGACGCCATTGCCGCCTTTAGCGCCAAAACGGGCGCACCGGCGCCGCTATCCGATGTTCCAATGGCGACCGACAACGTCACGAAGGATACGGCCGAGCGCCGCCAGGTTACCGTGATGTTCTCGGACCTCGTTGGCTCGACGTCGCTCTCCACACGCATGGACCCAGAAGACCTGCGCGATGTCATTTCGGCTTATCAAACTTGCGTCGCCGAGACGGTGCGTGGGTTTGAGGGTTTCGTCGCCAAATACATGGGCGACGGCGTGCTCATTTATTTCGGCTATCCGCAAGCCCACGAGGACGATGCTGAGCGCGCCGTGCGCGCGGGGCTTGAAGCAATTGCCGCAGTGGGCGCACTCAAATTGTCCGTTCCGCTGCAAACCCGCGTCGGTATCGCGACCGGACTGGTGGTTGTTGGCGATCTAATCGGATCGGGCGAGGCACAGGAGCGCGGCATCATCGGCGAAACGCCTAACCTTGCCGCACGCCTGCAGGGCCTGGCTGAGCCGAACACGGTTGTAATTGCCGAGACCACGCGAAGGCTCTTGGGCAATCTGTTTGAACTTAAGGACGTTGGACCTCAGGAACTCAAAGGCATCCCGGGCCGCATCAGAGCTTGGGCGGCACTGCGACCGTCTATAGTCGAGGGCCGCTTCGAGGCCCTCCACGCGGGCGGCGGATTGAGCGAACTTATAGGGCGTCAGGAAGAACTCGAACTGCTAATGCGGCGCTGGTCGAAGGCAAAGACCGGCCAGGGTCAAGTGGTGTTGCTTTCCGGCGAACCAGGCATTGGCAAGTCACGGCTCACGGCAGCGCTAATTGAACAACTTGCTTCCGAGCCGCACACGCGCTTGCGCTATTTCTGTTCATCGCAGCATACAGACAGCGCGCTTTACCCGATCATTACCCAGATGGAGCGTGCGGCCGGATTCGCGCATGACGACACGATACAAGCAAAGCTCGACAGGATAGATACCCTGCTAGCGCAGTTCTTGACGCCACACCAAGATATTGCGCTGCTCACTGAGATGCTTTCCCTGCCGAACGACGGACGATATCCCAATCTAGAGTTAACTGCACCGCAGCGCCGACAAGAAACGTTTGAGGCGCTAACCAGGCAAGTTGAGGCTCGATCCAAGCCTAATCCGGTCCTGATGATATTCGAGGACGTGCATTGGATCGATCCGACGAGCCTTGAAGCACTCGGTCACACGATCGATCGCCTAAGAAATCTCCGGGTGCTGCTGATTATCACGTACCGGCCCGAGTTCGAGCCGCCGTGGATCGGAAGGCCATATGTCACTGCAGCTCATCTAAACCGCCTCGGCGAAGACGAGAGCAAGGCCATAGTCAACCGGATATCTGGAAGCGCGCTACTTCCCGCAAACATCAGACAGGACATAATTGAACGCACCGATGGCATACCCCTGTTCGTCGAGGAGATAACCAAGGCGGTGCTGGAGGCAGGTGAGGAAGGTGGTGAGAGATCAGCTGCGAGTATGCCCTCGCGATCCGTCGCCGTTCCTCCGACCCTCCATGCTTCGTTGCTGGCGCGGCTTGACCGGCTCGGATCACCCGCCAGGGAAGTGGCTCAGGTTGGCGCGGCAATCGGTCGAGAATTCTCCTACGAGCTACTCCTTCCCGTAGCGCAGCGGAGCTCGGCTGGGCTGAATGGAGCACTCGATCAGCTTGTATCCGCCGAACTGATCTTCAGACGCGGAATGCCACCACACGCGGAATACACCTTTAAACACGCCCTGGTTCAAGATGCCGCCTACAGCACGCTGCTGCGGGCACCCCGTCAGAGGCTGCATGCACGAATTGCCGAAGCGCTCGAACAGCTATTTCCCCAGCGCGCCAGTATCGAACCCGAGCTGTTAGCGCACCATTTCACAAATGCCGGACAGGCAGAACGCGCTATTTCATACTGGTTGAAGGCCGGACGGCGTGCAGCGGAGCGATCCGCCGACAAGGAGGCTGTGCGTCATCTCAGGCGGGGCCTGGAAATATTGATGGTGCTGCCGCATTCCGCACAGAAGGACCAGCAGGAACTCGACTTTCAGCTCGCCTTGGGCACGCCTTTGGCCGCTCAGCATGGGTATGGCAACCCAGTCGTCGGAGCTGCGCGCGATCGCGCGATTGCCTTGTGTGAAAAATTAGGCGACATGCAGCACCTATTGCCCTGCCTCTACGGGCAATATGCCTATTGCATAGCGAGCGGCAAGATCCGCAAGGCACTTGAGTATTCGGAGCGCTGCCAATCGCTGGCCGCGGAAACCGGCGACCGCGTGGCGCGATTGATCGCACACCGCGCCATGGGCGCATCGCTGCTTGAAATGGGCGAGTTCGAGGGCGCCAAGACGCAGCTTGAACAGATCCTTGCAATCGACAGGACCGACGCGGACCAAGCTCTTTCGGTGCTTTACCTCGCGGATCCGCACGCGTCAGGTCTTGCCTATCTGGCACTGAGCCTGTGGGCCTTGGGATACCCCGACCAGGCAGTTGCGGCACGCCAAAAGGCAATCAAACATGCCTTGGATACAGAACACGCAAACACCAGCGGCATAGTTGCCATCTACGCTGGCGCACAATTGTCCGTATTGCTCGGCAAGATGGAGGACGTCAGGAACTACGTTGATAACTTAAACGCACAACTCGGCCCGCGCGTGCCACTCTGGGCAACTAGCTGCGGTCAAATACTTAAGGGATGGGCGATCGGGTGTGCAGAGCAGCTGGAAGGCGGCATTGCGCTGATGAAGCACGGAATACATGCGGCCGAAACACAGGTTCGGTTTCATTCCCCGCAGTACCATTCTCTCCTTGCAGTCCTCCAAGCACGCGCGGGAGATATGCAGGACAGCGTGAGCACGATCAGAAAAGCCAAAGAGCTGATGGACGAAACAGGCGAGTTTCTCTGGCAGGCCGAGGTGCTCAGAATAGAGGGTGAACTCCGATTGCTTTTCGGAGCACCTACAAATGAAGCGGAAGCAGGCTTTGTTCAGGCCCTCGAAGTCGCCCGCAAGCAGCGGGCAAAATCGCTCGAGCTGCGCGCCGCGATGAGCCTGGCGCGGCTGTGGCGCGATCGAGGGAAGGGGGATGAGGCCCGCGAACTTCTCGCTCCGCTCTACGGCTGGTTCGCCGAGGGCTTTGACACGTTGGACTTGAAGCAGGCCAGAGCGTTACTCACCGAGCTGGCGCAATGAGGGTTGTCGTATCGCGAGGCCAGCTTCGGAGGGGCAGCTTCTGGCCTGATGGCGACGTTCGGTTCGGCTCACAAATCGCCTGCTAACTGGGGCAGACCGGAAGTGACACGGCGCGACTCAAACCGGCGCTGTTGACGGATATCGCTCTCTCCGACGGCTAAAACCGAAACGTTCCCGGATCGAGACCGAGCCCCACCCGTCCAGACACGACATAGTTGTTCGGGCTCATTGCGATGTGCTTCGTCGCGGCCTGGATGTCACGGACATAGCGCTCGATCGGCGAGGTTTCGAAGATCGAGCCCGTGCCGGTTTCTGCGGCGAGCAAGTCGGCGATCCGCAGCGCCGTTTCGGCGGCATGGGTGCAAGCCGTCCTGAATACGGCGCGAGCTTCGATCAGGCGCGGTCCATCCTCGGTCAACGCGGCTGTCAGTTGCGACATTGCATCGATCAGGAAGGCACGGGCCGCACGATGCAACGCGTCGGCCCTGCCGTAATTGCTTTGCACGATGTCGCGGTCGCGCATCGTCGTGACCTGGCCCTGCCGGGCCTTTCGCCCGGCAAGTTCGACGAAGGCGTTCATCGCACCGCGCGCAATCCCGAGCGGGACGGTCGCGACCGTCCAGGCAAACACCGATACGGCCGGCAACTGATAGGCAACTCCGTCTTGCGTTGCGCTAACCCCGATGAAGTCATGCGCGTGCTGCGCGGCAACGAAAAGATCGCGAACCTCGAAGTCGCAGCTGCCCGTCGCACGCAGCCCTGACACGCGCCAGGTGTCGTGGATGACGACATCGCGCCGCCTGAAATAGTAAAACCGCGGCGGCTCCTCATTTCCGCCGGCATCTTTCATACTTGCAAGGGCCGTGAAGTGCGAGGCATGGTGAGCGCCGCTGCCGAACGGCCAGCGGCCTGTGATGCGATAGCCACCCTCCACCTTGTGCGCGAGGCCGACAGCGGCGGTTGCGGACACGATGAATGCGCGCGGATCGGAAAAGAACTCGCGCGCGACCGGCTCCGGCAAATAGCCGCCGGCGCGGCTCATGCCTCCACCGTTGCCGACCAGCCACCCGATCGAACCGTCGAGCATGGATGCTGCTTCCACTACCGACATGAAATCGGTCGGGGACAGTTGCGGCCCCCCGAACGCGCGAGGCAGCCACAACCTGAATAGCCCGGCATCCGCCAGTGCGTTGAATACGGTATCAGGGAGCCGGCGTTCGGTGTCGAAGGCGTCGCGATGTTTGGCGATCAGGGGCGCAAGCTGCGCAATCGCATCCAGGTAGTCCGCCACCCGGCCGGGGGATCCCGCCAGCATGTTGCAAGTGCTCCAGCTAAGTTGCCGATCACTCTCGGCCCCCACCCGCCGCGCTGGCAAGCTCGGATAATTCAGGTGCAAGATGAATTGGATTCACCTAGGCTATGCTGATGCGCCAGCTTCCTCCGCTTACCGAGTTGCGAGCCTTCGAGGCCGCAGCCCGTCATCTCAGTTTCAAGAAGGCGGCAGCGGAACTTTGTGTCACGCCGACGGCCATCAGCCATCAGATCAAGCTGCTCGAACGCCACTGTGGCAGGGACCTTTTCCGCCGAAGGCCCCGTCCCCTCAAGCTGACCGCTGCTGGCGAGCTTTTGTTTCCGACGGTCCGAGATGGATTCGCAAATTTCGCGAATGCGCTGGAGAAGGTGCGCGGGAGCGCAGCTGGCGGACGGCTGCGCATCACCTCCACCAATGCGTTTGCGGCGCGATGGCTAGTGCCGCGGTTGCCCAAATGGCGGGAGGCGCATCCGCGCCTCAAGCTCGACATCCTGGGGACGGACCTCGTCCTTGACCTCGCGGCTGGTGAAGCCGACATCGCCATTCGATATGCGCGCCAGCCGCCGGCCGGAACGAAGTCCATCGAGCTGACGCGCGACACGTTTCGCGTGGTTGCGAGTCCGAAGCTGGTTGGCGCTAGCGATAAATCACTTAGCCCGGCCGAACTTGCAAACTTTCCCCTGATCGAGATCGCATGGCCACCCGGCGACCGGGCCGCACCGACCTGGCAGCGCTGGCAAGCAAAGGCGCGACAGCGCTTTGAGAGGGTGCCTGACCTCGCACGCTTAGCCAATCTCGCGTTTCGTGAAGAACTGCATGCCATCGAAGCGGCCATCGCAGGTCAGGGCATTGCGATCTGCAGCGATGTGTTGGTGGCGCCCGAGCTTGCGAGCGGCGCACTCAAGGAAGTCTCGAAGCTGACGCTCCCCGGCTACGGCTTTTATCTAATGTACGTGCCGGCACATCCGAGGGTAGGGTCGATTGAAGCGTTCTCTGAATGGGCTCGATCGATGAGCAGAAATCCGATCATTGAGCTCTCTGGGGTCGATTGAAGTTTGCCTAGGTGGCGTGGGTGTATTTTTAGCACTTAGTGGACGTCGCACGCTACCCACAGACTTCCGGTTATGGCCCTTCGGCGACATCCAGCGATGTCCGCCGTCGCGCCGTGATGGGCAGAGAAGCGAACATCGGGGAAAGCTAGCAAGCAGACATGACAGGCCGATCACGCGGGCCGGCCAAGGCGGGAATTCCGCCGACGCCGAGGTGGAGAGCAGGGCGACGCAAATTAGGGGATATTGCGAGGCAAACTCCGCCGCATGCGCAGCAACGGATAAGGCCGCCCCTCACGATCGGCGTGCATCGATGAGATCACGCGAAAACTCATCGCGCTGTAGAATGCGACGGCCTGGGTGTTTTGGGCATTCACCTCGACCTCGAGGTTCTCGCCCCGAGCGGTAGCCTCGGCCACGAACCGCCGTCCCAGTCCCTGACGGCGGAACGCCGGCGCGATGTAGAGCGAGTCGATCTCTGATTCTTCCACCCTCATGAATCCGATCACCCGATCGCCGTCGTCAACCGCAACAGTGAAGTCGCGGTTCGGGAGATAGTCTCTTCGGACCTGGATGCAGATCTCCGCCAAATCGGTTTCGCTGAGGAAGTCGTGCGTCGCCAGCACCGAGGCGTGCCACACCTCGTACATCGGTTCTATGTCGTCAGGCCGCGACGTCCGCAGCCGCCAATCGGTCATGATGAAGCTAGTCGTTCGTCAGCTCCAGAAGATGCGGCACGGCCTCGGTGTCGACGGTCGCGCCGAGGCGCTCATAGAATCGCATGGCCGACGCGTTGTGCTTCCACACATCCCAGCCGAGCCTCGTGACGCCGTGATCGGAGCCCCACTCCTTGGCCTTCATCATCAGCGCTCGGCCGACGCCGTTTCCGCGCACGTCGGCGTGCACCGCAATGTCGCTGATATATAGCGCGGCCTTTGCGCTATAGAGCTCGTGAGTCAGGATCCACGCGATCATGCCGACGACGCGATCTCCAAGCAGCGCGACAAAGAGGTGCACGGGCGCATGCTCGCGCACATAGAAGGCGACATACCGGTCCGGCGTCAGAGGCGGTGGCGGCTCTTCGATATGAGCCGCCAGTGCGTCCGCAAGATCGCGAACGGCGGCATAGTCGCTCGCCTCGGCTTTCCGGATCTTCAATTCGCCACTCACGATGCCGTGTCCTCCCGTTGGCGCTGAAAGGCGCCCGCGGGGTCATCTACGTGCAAGCTCGGCAGGTCGTTACGTCAGCAGGCGAAGAAATTTTTGGCGGCCGCTCCCGTTCGAGGCCGAGCAGCAGCCCGCGCGAAACTCCCTGCCGCAAGTTTCGACGATGGCATCATGCCCCCGTTTTGCCCGACGGAGCAAGGGCCGTTTCGTAAAATCCGTAAGCCCTTGATCTTGCAGGGCCCGGCTACTGTGCATGGGGTTGTTTTGCGACTTTTATCTTTTGGCCTGCTCAGGAGCGGTCCGGCACCAGCTCCGTCAGCGAGCGGATGATGCGGTCGGGCTTGACGGTCGAGCCTTCGGGCAGGCCGTCACCATGCACGTCGATCCAGATCGAATAGATGCCGAGCCGCTGCGGCGTCACGACTTCCCATTCCAGATTGTCGCCGATCATCCAGGTGTCCTCAGGCGTGACGCCGAGCGCCTCCATCGCGTGCAGATAGGCGCGCTCCTCGGGCTTGCCGAAGCCGTGCTCGCCCTCGATCTGGATGTGGTCGAAGCGATGCGTCAGCTCGAACCGCTCGACCTTGGCGCGCTGCATCTCGGCGGCGCCGTTGGTGACGAGCGCGAGCTTGACGCCGCTGGCCCTGAACGCGTCGATCGCATCATGGGCGCCGGGGAAGACGAAGATCGCTTCCTCGCGGTAGGTGGTGAAACGGTCGGCGATGCGATCGGCGAGGTCGTCGGGCAAGGCGCGATGGCCGCT
This sequence comes from Bradyrhizobium sp. 62B, assembly GCF_030272265.2. Classification (NCBI taxonomy): domain Bacteria; kingdom Pseudomonadati; phylum Pseudomonadota; class Alphaproteobacteria; order Hyphomicrobiales; family Nitrobacteraceae; genus Bradyrhizobium; species Bradyrhizobium sp. 62B. The sequence continues at coordinate 1,836,629 of NZ_CP092841.2, forward strand.
TGCGGCAAGCGCGGCAAAGCCGCCGCGCACCGTGAGCCGCCGCGCCTCGCCGAGCTTCATCCGCCATGCCGCTTCCGCGTTCGCCCAGAAGTTTCGCGCGAAGGCGAGCACGGCGGTTGCGACCTGCGGCGGCGGCAGCGGCGCGAGCTCCTCGGCAAACTCGCTCGCGATCGTGTTCCAGGCGATCTCGGGCCGGCCATAGGCCGACAGGATGGTATCGTCCATGTCGATCAGCATGGCGCGGGGCAGCGGCTTCAAAGCGGTCTTCATCGTCGTCACGGCCATTTCACCTCGGGCGGCATCGACGACAGGATCGACTCGACATTGCCGCCGGTCTTGAGCCCGAAGATGGTGCCGCGATCATAGAGCAGGTTGAACTCGACATAGCGGCCGCGCCGGATCAATTGCTCCTCGCGGTCGGCGGCGGTCCAGGCGCTTTCGAAATTGCGCCTGATGATCTCGGGGTAGATCTTCAGGAAGGCGCGGCCGACGTCCTTGGTGAAGGCGAGGTCGGCGTCCCAGTCGCCGCTGTCGTGCCAGTCGTAGAAGATGCCGCCGATGCCGCGCGCTTCTTTCCGGTGCGGCAGGTAGAAATACTCGTCGCACCATTTCTTGTACTTGTCGTAATCGGCAACGCCGCCGTGCTGGTTGCACGCCTCTTTCATCGCGGCGTGGAAGGCAATGGTGTCGGCATCGTCCTGCGTGCGCCTGCGGTCGAGCACCGGGGTGAGATCAGCGCCGCCGCCGAACCAGGCCTTCGTGGTGACGACGAAGCGCGTGTTCATGTGCACGGCGGGCACGTTCGGATTGCGCATATGCGCGATCAGCGAGATGCCCGAGGCCCAGAATTTCGGATCGTCCGCGGCGCCGGGAATTTGAGCCCGAAACTCGGGGGCGAACTCGCCGTGCACCGTCGAGCAGTGCACGCCGACCTTCTCGAACAGCCGGCCGTGCATCATCGACATCACCCCGCCACCTCCGGCCGCGCCGGTATGGTCGGTGCGCTGCCAGGGCGTGCGCTTGAAGCGGCCGGCCTCGCCCGGATAAAGGCTTGGCGGCGCGTCGTCCTCGAGCCGCTCGAAGCTCGCGCAGATGTCGTCGCGCAAGGCTTCGAACCAGGTGCGGGCGCGGGTCTTGCGGTCTTCGATCGTCGAACTGTCCATCTGCATTCCCGGTCGCGTCCTATCTGATGCCGAGCGACTTATGCGTCTGCACGCTGAGCCGCCATTGCGGGTGGTGCAGGCAGTAGTCGATCGCGCGCGCGGTGTTCTCGATGACCTCGGGGCCGTCCATCGGCTGCAGCGAGAAGCGCTCGAAGGCGAGGTTCTCGAACGCTTCAGGGGCGGCGAGGGCCTGCGGATAGACCAGCTTCAGCTCGTGGCCCTGGCGCAGCACCAGCTCGCTGCCGCCCTTGGGGCTGACGCAAATCCAGTCGAGGCCATCGGGCGCTTCGATGGTGCCGTTGGTCTCCACCCCGATTTCGAAGCCACGGGCGTGGAGCGCCTCGATCAGTGCGGCATCGACCTGGAGCAGCGGCTCGCCGCCGGTGAGCACCACGTAGCGGCCAGCTTCGGTGGCGCGCCATTGCGCGGCGATGGTGTCGGCGAGCTCGGCAGCCGAGGCGTAGCGGCCGCCGAGGGTGCCGTCGGTCCCGACGAAATCCGTGTCGCAGAACTTGCAGGTGGCCTCGAGCCGGTCCGCCTCGCGCCCGCTCCAGAGGTTGCAGCCGGCAAAGCGGCAGAACACCGAGGCGCGCCCGGCATGGGCGCCTTCGCCTTGCAAGGTCAGGAAGATTTCCTTGACCGCGTAACTCAATCGTCTCTCCTCAAACCTTCAAACTTGCGGGTTCCGGATCTGCCGCAGCGCCTCGCCTGCGGCCATGGCCGCCGTCATGGCGACGTTGAGCGACCGCAGCCCGGCTTTGATCGGGATCACCAGCCGCGCATCCGCGGCCTCGACCACCGCGTCGGTGACGCCGGCGCTCTCGCGCCCGAATAGCAGGATGTCCGACGTCTGGTAACGGAAATCGCGATAGTCGGTGGCGGCCTTGGTGGTGAACAGCAGCAGGCGGTAGCCATGCGCGGCGCGCCAATCCTCGAATTTCAGCCAGGAGTCGTGCCTGACGATGCTGACATGGCCGAGGTAATCCATTCCCGCCCGGCGGAACGCGCGGTCGGAGACCGGGAACCCCGCCGGTTCGATGATATGGGCGTCCAGTCCGAGGCAGGCGCAGAGCCTGAGAATCGTGCCGGTGTTCTGAGGGATGTCGGGCTGGAAAAGCGCTATCTGCATCGGGGGCGGCGGGTTGGTTGCGGGTCGGAAATGTCTCAATAAAACATCGCATGGCCGGGAATTCGTGCATGGCACGCCCCCGCGCCGATAGCGGGCTTGCGCTCGCCCGGCAAGGGTGCCAATAGAACGATTCTGGACTGCTGTTTCGCCTGTTTAGAGGCGAATAAGCGAAGTTCTGCCGCCGCGGGGGGCCGCGGGCGCCGGCAGCCTTTCCGGGGACCTCATGGGCGCCTCCTGGAGCGGTTCCGCCGGCTGCGTAAGAAGAAAGGGTTGGAATCGTGACGACAGCGTCTTCGGCGGACCATCCGACACGCCGTGATTTCTTATTCGTTGCAACGGGGGCAGCTGCCGCAGTAGGGGGCGCAGCCGCGCTCTGGCCCTTCATCTCCCAAATGAATCCTGACGCCTCGACCATCGCCGCCGGTGCGCCGATCGAGGTCGATCTCAGCCCGGTCGCCGAAGGGCAGGACATCAAGGTGTTCTGGCGCGGCAAGCCGATCTACATCAGCCACCGCACCAAGAAGCAGATCGACGAGGCGCGCGCCGTCAACGTGGCGAGCCTGCCCGATCCGCAGACCGACGAGGCCCGGGTCAAGTCCGGCCACGAGCAATGGCTGGTCGTGATCGGCATCTGCACCCATCTCGGCTGCATCCCGATCGCTCATGAAGGCAGCTACGACGGGTTCTTCTGCCCCTGCCATGGTTCGCAGTACGATTCGTCCGGCCGCATCCGCCAGGGGCCCGCGCCCGCGAACCTGCCGGTGCCGCCGTACACGTTCGTTTCCGACACCAAAATCCAGATCGGCTGAGCTTCGGACGCACGTCCGAAGCTTCGCGCCGTCTCGTCGTTTTATTTCCTCAGGATCGCATCATGAGCGGACCATCCGACTACCAGCCGAGCAATCCGGCCCTGCAATGGATCGAGCGGCGCCTGCCGATCTTCGGCCTCATGCACTCCTCGTTCGTCGCCTATCCCACCCCGCGCAACCTGAACTATTGGTGGACCTTCGGCGCCATCCTCTCCTTCATGCTGGGGATGCAGATCCTGACCGGCGTGATCCTGGCGATGCACTACACGCCGCATGCCGATCTCGCCTTCAAGTCGGTCGAGCTGATCGTCCGCGACGTGAACTACGGCTGGCTGCTGCGCAACATGCACGCCTGCGGCGCGTCGATGTTCTTCTTCGCGGTCTACGTCCACATGCTGCGCGGTCTCTATTACGGCTCCTACAAGGAGCCGCGCGAGGTGCTGTGGATCCTTGGCGTCATCATCTACCTCCTGATGATGGCGACGGGCTTCATGGGCTACGTGCTGCCCTGGGGCCAGATGAGCTTCTGGGGCGCCACCGTCATCACCAATCTGTTCTCCGCCATTCCCTATTTCGGCGAGAGCATCGTGACGCTGCTGTGGGGCGGCTATTCGGTCGGCAACCCGACGCTGAACCGCTTCTTCTCGCTGCATTACCTGCTGCCGTTCCTGATCGCGGGCGTCGTTGTGCTCCACGTCTGGGCACTGCACGTCGCCGGCCAGAACAATCCTGACGGCGTCGAGCCGAAGACGGAAAAGGACACGGTGCCGTTCACGCCGCACGCGACCATCAAGGACATGTTCGGCGTCGCCTGTTTCATGCTGCTCTACGCCTGGTTCATCTTCTACATGCCGAACTATCTCGGCGATGCCGACAACTACATTCCGGCGAACCCGGGCGTGACGCCGCCGCACATCGTGCCGGAATGGTATTACCTGCCGTTCTACGCGATCCTGCGCTCGATCCCGAACAAGCTCGCGGGCGTCGTCGCGATGTTCGGCGCGATCATCATCCTGTGCTTCCTGCCCTGGCTGGACGCCGCGAAGACCAAGTCGTCGAAGTATCGTCCGCTGGCCAAGCAGTTCTTCTGGATCTTCGTCGTGGTCTGCATCCTGCTCGGCTATCTCGGCGCACAGCCGCCGGAAGGCATCTACGTCGTTGCCGGCCGCGTTCTGACGGTCTGCTACTTCGCCTACTTCCTCATCGTGCTACCGCTGCTCTCGCGCATCGAGAAGCCGCGGCCCGTGCCGAACTCGATCTCCGATGCGGTTCTGGCCAAGACCGGCAGCCGATCGACGCCGATGGTGTCGACCGCGATCATGCTGGCACTGGCGGGTTCGCTGTTCGCGGGCTCGGTCGACAGCGCGAAGGCGTCTGAAGGCAGCGACACGCCTCCCGGCAACAAATGGTCGTTCTCCGGCCCTTTCGGTAAGTTCGACCGCGGAGCGCTGCAGCGCGGCCTGAAGGTCTACAAGGAGGTCTGCGCCAGCTGCCACGGGCTGTCCTATGTCTCCTTCCGCAACCTCGCCGAGCCCGGTGGGCCCGGCTATTCGGTGGCGCAGGCGGCAGCCTTCGCGTCCGAATACAAGGTCAAGGACGGTCCGAACGATGCGGGCGACATGTTCGAGCGCGCAGGGCGGCCGGCGGATTATTTCCCCTCGCCGTTCCCGAACGAGCAGGCTGCACGTGCCGCGAACGGCGGCGCGGCGCCGCCCGACCTGTCGCTGATCACCAAGGCGCGCTCCTATAAGCGCGGTTTCCCCTGGTTCATCGTCGACTTCTTCAGCCAGTACCAGGAGCAGGGTCCGGACTACGTCTCGGCGGTGCTGCAGGGCTTTGACGATCACGTCCCCGAGGGCGTCACCATTCCGGAGGGTTCGTACTACAACAAGTACTTCCCGGGCCACGCCATCAAGATGCCGAAGCCGCTCAGCGACGGCCAGGTGACCTATGACGACGGCTCGCCGACCACGGTGGCGCAGTATTCCAAGGACGTCACCACATTCCTGATGTGGACCGCCGAGCCGCACATGGAAGCGCGCAAGCGCCTCGGCTTCCAGGTCTTCATCTTCCTGATCCTGTTCGCGGGCCTGATGTACTTCACCAAGAAGAAGGTCTGGGCCAGCTCGCACTGAGCAGCGCGCGCGAAACGAGAAATGAGAAGCCCCCGCAAGGGGGCTTTTTTTCTGAGCTCAGCTCTCGGTCATTCCGGGTTCGCACTGTCGTGCGCCCCGAAATGACGAGAGTGTGGATTGCGCCTCGCGGTCCCACCCGCCAAAATGCCGTCAATCGCTCTGCCAGAAACTCATCGGAGGACACCATGGGAACCGCCATCACCTTCAAGCGCCCGGATGGCAAGGACGCCTCGGGCTATCTCGCCAATGCCGCGCGCGGCAACGCGCCGGGCGTGGTCGTGATCCAGGAATGGTGGGGCCTGTCGGACCAGATCAAGGGCCTGTGCGACCGCTTTGCGCTGGCCGGCTTCGATGCGCTGGCGCCCGATCTCTACAAGGGCAAGGTGGTGCCGTATCACGACACGGACAGCGCCAACAAGGAGATGAACTCCCTCGACTTCATGGACGCCACCACGCAGACGGTGCGCGGCGCCGCGCAATATCTGGCGCGCAACGGCGCCAAGGTCGGGCTGACAGGCTTCTGCCTCGGCGGCGCCGTGACCATCATCGGCTCGGTGCATGTGCCGGAGCTGTCCGCCGGCGTCGTGTTCTACGGCATCCCGCCGGAGCAGGCGGCCAAGCCGGCCGACGTCAAGATTCCGCTGCAGGCTCATTTCGCCAACAAGGACGATTGGTGCACGCCGGAGCTGGTCAATGGCTTCGAAAAGGCCATGAAGGCCGCCGGCAAGTCGCTCGAGCTGTTCCGCTATGACGCCGAGCACGCCTTCGTCAACGAGCAGCGCCTGGCCGTGCACGACCGCGAAGCTGCTGAACTCGCCTGGGGCCGGGCGACGGAGTTTTTCAGGAAGCATCTGGGGTAGCATGACGGGCAGCCCGAACCTCAGCTTTCGGCCGCTCGAAATGCACGATCTCAAGGCGATCAGTCTCGTGCACTACCGCGCCTGCCTGATCGCCTATCAATTCATGAACTGGTCGTATTCGCTGCAGGAGGTCGAGGCCTGGTATTCGCCTAAATTCGCCGAATGGAGCTGGACACTCGCAGCATTCGAGGCGGACGCCATGGCGGGTTTCATTGCGCTGAAGGGCCGGCATGTCGATCAGCTCTTCGTCGATCCATCGTGTCACCGGCGCGGCGCCGGTTCGGCGCTGCTGGAGCGAGCGATCGCGAGTGTGCATGCGAGTGCTCATGGCCGGATCACGCTCGATGTTTTCGAGCAGAATTTCGCTGCGCGTGCGTTCTACGAGAAGCACGGCTTTCGCGAGCGCGATCGATGGATGAACGAGGAAGAAGGCGCCATCGACCTGCTATATCTCCGCGAGGGCTGAACAACCGTCAGGCCGTTTTCACGCTTTCAAGCCTCGAAAGAGGGCCCGGACGGGCAGGGGCGTGGTTCCGTCTCTTGACATGGCCTCTCTCGGATGGTGAGTATCCGCCCATGAGCACCGCCGTCCGCCCAGCCCGTCTTTGGTGGCGCACCTCCTAAGAGGTGGCCGGTGCGATTTATTCTCCCAAAATCGTCTGAGGTCGCCTGCACAGTGCGGCGGCCTTCTCGTTTGTCCTGTGTGGCGTTCCCTCGGCAAGTTTCGTAAGAGGACCACATGAACAGGACAGTCTTTGCCCTCCCGGCCCGAAGCGATTACGTGACCCGCGCAGGTCTCGCGATCACGCGCGTGGCCGAGCAGTTCACGGGCGGCGCCAACCGGCTCGACGATCTCATCAATCTGCTCGACCGCCGCCGCGGCGTGGTGCTGTCCTCGGGCACCACCGTGCCCGGCCGCTACGAGAGTTTTGACCTCGGCTTCTCCGATCCGCCCCTCAAGCTCGAGACCACTGGCGTCGATTTCAAGCTGGAAGCGCTGAATGGGCGCGGCCAGGTGCTGATCGCCTTCCTCGCCGATGTCCTGCGCGAGCCCTGCGTCGTGATTTCCGAGAAGAGCGCGACGCATCTCGCCGGCCACATCGTCCGCGGCGACGCGCCGGTCGAGGAGGACCAGCGCACGCGGCGTGCCAGCGTGATGTCGCTAGTGCGCGACATCATCGCAGCCTTCTCCGCCAATGACGACGGGCTGCTCGGCCTGTTCGGCGCCTTCGCCTACGACCTCGTGTTCCAGATCGAGGATCTCAAGCAGAAGCGCGCACGCGAGGCCGACCAGCGCGACATCGTGCTCTACGTACCAGATCGCCTGCTGGCCTATGACCGCGCCACCGGCCGCGGCGTCGTGCTCGCCTACGACTTCGCCTGGAAGGGCAAGTCGACCGCAGGCCTGCCGCGCGAGACCGCCGAAAGCCCTTATTTGAAGACGCCGCGCCAGGGCTTCGCCGATCACGCGCCCGGCGAATATCAGGCGACCGTCGAGACCGCGCGCGCCGCCTTTGCGCGCGGCGATCTCTTTGAAGCGGTGCCGGGACAGCTGTTCGCCGAGCCTTGCGACCGCTCGCCGGCCGAGGTGTTCCAGCGCCTCTGCGTCATCAACCCGTCTCCTTACGGCGCGCTGATGAATCTCGGCGAGGGCGAGTTTCTCGTCTCGGCTTCACCGGAAATGTTCGTGCGCTCGGACGGCCGCCGGGTCGAGACATGCCCGATCTCGGGCACCATCGCGCGCGGCACGGATTCGATCGGCGATGCCGAGCAGATCCGCAAGCTGCTGAACTCGGAGAAGGACGAGTTCGAGCTCAACATGTGCACCGACGTCGACCGCAACGACAAGGCGCGGGTCTGCGTCCCCGGCACCATCAAGGTGCTGGCGCGGCGCCAGATCGAGACCTACTCAAAACTGTTCCACACCGTCGATCACGTCGAGGGCATGCTGCGCCCTGGCTTCGACGCGCTCGATGCCTTCCTCACCCATGCCTGGGCGGTCACCGTGACAGGCGCGCCGAAGCTGTGGGCGATGCAGTTCGTCGAGGATCACGAGCGCTCGCCGCGGCGCTGGTATGCCGGCGCCATTGGAGCTGTGAATTTCGACGGCAGCATCAACACCGGCCTCACCATCCGCACCATCCGCATGAAGGATGGTCTTGCTGAAGTGCGCGTCGGTGCGACCTGCCTGTTTGATTCCGATCCCGCAGCCGAAGACCGTGAATGCCAGGTCAAAGCCGCAGCCCTATTCCAGGCCCTGCGCGGCGATCCGCCGAAGCCGCTGTCGACCTTCGCACCGGATGCGACCGGCTCGGGCAAGCGGGTGCTGCTGATCGACCACGACGACAGCTTCGTGCACATGCTCGCCGATTATTTCCGCCAGGTCGGCGCCGAAGTCACCGTGGTCCGCCATGTGCACGCGCTCGACATGCTCAAGCAGAAGACTTGGGATTTGCTGGTGTTGTCGCCGGGGCCCGGGCGTCCTGAGGATTTCGCGATCAAGAAGACGATTGATGCGGCGCTCGAGAAGAAGCTGCCGGTGTTCGGCGTCTGCTTGGGCGTGCAGGCGATCGGAGAATATTTCGGGGGCGAGCTTGGCCAGCTCACCCATCCCGCCCACGGCCGCCCCTCGCGGGTGCAGGTGCGCGGTGGGCGCTTGATGCGCAATCTGCCGAACGAGATTGTCATCGGCCGCTATCACTCGCTCTTCGTCGAGCGCGACAGCATGCCGGAGGTGCTTGACGTCACCGCCAGCACCGAGGACGGCGTTGCCATGGCGCTGGAGCACAAGACCCTGCCGGTCGCCGGCGTGCAATTCCACCCGGAATCGCTGATGTCGCTCGGCAACGAGGTGGGACTACGTATTGTTGAAAACGCGTTCCGGCTGGATGCGCGTGTCGATTGAGAGGCACCAATGACCTTTGACCACGACATCAAGGCGAGCGTCCGCACCATCCCCGACTATCCCAAGCCCGGGATCATGTTCCGCGACATCACCACGTTGCTCGCGGACGCGCGCGCGTTCCGCCGTGCTGTCGACGAGCTCGTCAATCCCTGGGCCGGCAACAAGATCGACAAGGTCGCCGGCATGGAGGCGAGGGGCTTCATCATCGGCGGCGCGGTGGCGCACCAGCTCTCGGCCGGCTTCGTGCCGATCCGGAAAAAAGGCAAGCTGCCGCATACGACGGTGCGGATCGCCTATTCGCTCGAATACGGCATCGACGAGATGGAGATGCATGTCGATGCCATCCAGCCCGGCGAGCGCGTCATCCTGGTCGACGACCTCATCGCCACCGGCGGCACCGCGGAAGGCGCCGTAAAATTGCTGCGCCAGATCGGCGCCAACGTCGTCGCCGCCTGCTTCATCATCGACCTGCCGGAGCTCGGCGGCGCCGCCAAGCTCCGCGCCATGGACGTGCCGGTGCGCACGCTGATGACGTTCGAGGGGCACTGAGCCGGCCGCGGCGGTCAGATCGCCTCGGCCTTGAGCTCGGCCCGCCAATGCAGCAGGCGCTCCTTCAGGAGCGCGTTCCTGACATAGGCACTCTCTTCGTCCTCCAGACGCTCGCATTCGCCAAACGTCAGGCCGGCCTCGCCATGGGCTTTCCAGGCGGCCTGGAGGCTGCGGCAGGTATGGCTGCCCTGGCGGAGCGAGAACCAGATGCGGTTCTGGATCGTCTCGAGGTTTGGCGCCTGTCCGACCCAGGCCTCGCCTGAGGCCGCGCAGCGGACAACGTAGATGCCAGCAACTGTCTTGCGCTCCTTGTAGGCGGCGATCGCTGCTTTCCGGTCAATGCTCACGGGGGATGGGCCTTGCTGAGGGGATATGGATGCCCGCCTCCATACGTCGGCTCCAGCCTGCAGTCAATATTATCCGGGTAAAATAATCAGGACCGCTGCAGGATCAGGCTGAGCTCGAGCTCGCGGAAGGCGAGGTAATTGCGCCGGGTCCATTGGTGCAGCTCGGTCGAGGCGTCTTTCTCCTGGCGGAGATAGCCGGTGAAGGAGAAGTTCAGCCGGTCGATATAGGTCTTGAGGAAGCCGGGCAGGGCGGGCAGGCGGAACAGCCGGCCGCCGGCCATCGCAGCCGGCAGCTCGCCGCGCACGACATATTCGTTGTCGACCGTGATCAGGTTCATCCGCGGGATCCGCCCGCGCAGCATCTCGTGGGCGCGGGCCGAGACGCGGTCGGTGTCGGCGACGAACAGGATCTGGGGCGCGACGTGTCGGCGTGCCGCCTCCTTCAACAGGCCGATCTCGTCGGTCATCTTGAAGAACTCGTCGAAGGCGTGGAAGCCGAGGTCGATCACCTTGGGAAGCCCATCGTCGACGATGACGCGGTCCATCAGCTGCATCTTGCCGTAGGTGTCGATCACGTCAGCGGTCTCGGTGACCCCCGGCAGGTAGTCGAGCAGCGACGGCTCCTTCAGATTGACGTCGAAGGCCGCGACATTGCCGTTCTTGAGCAGCAGGAATTCGCTCAAAAGCCGCGCCAGCAGGGTCTTGCCGACCTGCGGGCGGGGCGAGCAGATGATGTAGACGGGCGTTGCGGGCATCGACAGCTATATCAGTCGAACTTGGCGACCAATCCAGCCGTATCAGCCCGGCTTGCGCAACTATTTTTCGCTGTTGCGGGTCACGGACTTCGAACCGACGATGTCGGTCAGGCGGATGCGGTCGAACTCGCTCCAGACGTTGGCCAGCCAGTGCCTGACATAGCCGCGCAGCACGAAGGAATAGTTCGCGGCCTCGTCGTTGATGCCCTTGTTGGCAACGAATTTCAGGAACGGGACGGACGACACCTCGACCTGTTCATAGGCCATTTCGTTGAGCTTGGGGATGGTCAGCTCAGTGGCGTCCTTGATGCGGTGGAAGTAGGAATTATAGGTCGCCTGGTCCCACTGGAAGAACTGGGTGTCGTTGATGAAGTTCTTCACCAGGAAGTATTTGGCACCGGTCATGAAGCCCGCGGTCTCGGCGATTTCGTCCAGAGAGGCGATCGAGGGTCCGAGGATGTGGAACACGGCAAAGGTAATCTGGCCGGCCTTGGCGGCGTCGAGGAAACCGATGTCGCGCAAGGAGGCGAGCGCCGGCGAGAGCAGGCCGGCGCGGACGTCGATCACGGTGACCGACGGGCTCGTCGCGTTGAGTGTATCGAAGATCTTCATCTGATCGGCCGTCGTCGTCATGTCGACGATCTCGGTGATGTCAGGGTGGAAGCGCTTCAGGGTTCCGCGGGGCGACTCCGTGTCGAAGGCGCGCGTCGGCACGTTGTTGGCTGAGAAATAATCGAGCAAGGTGCGCGACACCGTGGTCTTGCCGACCCCGCCCTTGTCCGCGCCCACTACAACCACTGCCGGCTTTGCCATTGCTGTCCCCTAACGCGCGCCCCCCGATCGCGAGGTCGCGATCGGCCGGGCCCCAAATCGATGTCCCGAGGATGGTCCCAAGGATGTCCCGAGTCTGCTGTTGGGCGCGAACATGGCAGAAACAAGGGAGAATTCAATTCCGCAGGCCGTCGAAACGGCAATTCCCGAAGTTTTTCCCAAGCGCGGCGAAACTGCCGCGCATGACGGCTTATCGCGCGCTCAATGACGGCCCCAAGGGCCCATGGGACTACCCACGGGGTTGCTGTTCGCGGTTCCGGGGGCAGGCACGGGCGGCGGAGCGGCTGGGCCGCTGGCATCGTTCCAGGGACCATGATGGAGCGGTGGTGGGGCATGCTGCGGGTCGGCTGGCGCCTCGGGCTCGCCCGTTTCCTCGGTCGGTGGCAGCGGGCCCGGATCATGGCCGCCGGCAAACTTGACCAGTGCATCCACCCTCGATTGCACCGAGGGGTGGGTTGCGAACAGGTCGGCAAAGCCTTCGCGGGGATTGTCGACGCAGAGCTCCATCACGGCCGAGGTCGCGCCGGGCAGCTCGCCACGATTCTCGATCTTGCGCAGCGCCGAGATCATGGCATCGGGATCTTTGGTCAATTCCACCGAGCCAGCGTCGGCGAGATATTCGCGCGAGCGCGACAAGGCGAGCTTGACCACCTGCGACAGCAGCCAGGCCACCACGATCAGCACGATCGCGATGATGATCACGATCACCGCGCCGCCGCCGGAGTTCTTGCTGTCGCTCGACGACGAGGAAGACGAGCGCGACGACGAAGAGGAGCCCGAGGACCACGAGCCGCCGGAGCCGGAGCTCCAATTGAAATTCGTGAACAGGCGGAAGAACAATTCGCCGAAGAAGCCAACCACGCCGGCGATGATGACGGCGACCACCATCAGCTGCACGTCGCCGTTCTTGATGTGGGTCAGTTCGTGGCCCAGCACCGCCTCGATCTCCTTGTCATTGAGCGTATCGAGGAGACCCGTGGTGACGGTGATGGAATATTGCCTGGGATTGAGGCCGGTCGCGAACGCGTTCAGCGCCGGGCTGTCCATGATCTTCAGCTTCGGCATGGTGATGCCGCGTGAGATGCAGAGGTTTTCGAGCAGATTGTAGAGCCGCGGCTCCTCCTGTCGGGTGACGTCGTGGCCGCCGGTCACGGCATCGATCATCGATTGGTGGAAGAAATAGGCGATCACGATCCAGGCCGCGGCCACGACCGTTGCAACGGGTGCTGCGACCTTCAGATCCAGGAAGGCGCGGCTCAGGTAATAGGCGACCGTGCCATTGCTGTTGATGACGACCTCGGCGACCAGCGCGCCGGCATAGACCAGCACATAGACCAGCGCGAACAGGCCGCCGAGCAACAGCATCGAACGAAACTTGTTCGAGGCGATATGCGTGTAGAGACCATACGCGGCCATGACGCGGTTGCCCTGCGACCTAGCGGCTCAAGATCAGAACTTTACCTGCGGCGCCGCCTCGACCTCGGTGCGGCTGGCGCCGAGATCGAAGAAGTCCCTCTTGGTGAAGCCGAACATGCCGGCGAACAGCGCCGCGGGCAGCTGCTGGATGCCGGTGTTGTATTCCTGGACCGCGTTGTTGAAGAAGCGGCGGCTCGCTGCGATCTTGTTCTCGAGGTCGGAGAGCTCGGATGCGAGCTGCTGGAAATTGGCGTTGGCCTTGAGGTCCGGATAGGCCTCCGACAGCGCGATCAGCCGGCCGAGCGCGCCGGACAGCTGGTTCTCAGCCGCGGACACCTGCGCGGGGCCTTGCGCCGACATCGCCGAATTGCGCGCCTTGATGACGTCGTCGAGCGTGCCGCGCTCATGCGAGGCATAGCCCTTCACGGTCTCGACCAGATTGGGCACGAGATCGTGGCGCTGCTTGAGCTGAACGTCGATATCGGCAAAGGCCTGGCCGACGCGCTGGCTCAGCGCCACAAGGCGGTTGTAGGCGCTGAACGCGAGGAAAGCGAGGACGACGATGACGCCGAGAACGATCCAGCCGGTCGACATGGAGAACTCCTGAAGGGGGAAGAAGGCGGGCCTAGCCTAGACCAAATTGGCGCAGAGCGAGAGCCCCGGCGCAGAGGAGAGGTAGGACTTGGTCGAACGGAGAGCCGCCCGAGTTCAAGGCAAAAGCCCCCGATGAGGTTAACTTTCGGCAATGACGGCGTCGCCCCAGCGCCAACGCCGGGCACTTGCGTAGGCGGCCTTGTCGCGCCGTGGGACCTTTGTCAGTGCGACACCTTCTTCGGTGCAGAGCTTCGCCGTGATCTCGGCCTTGCCAACATCCGGCGGGGCCAGCACGCGCGCAGCGCGGCTCGCCGGCGGTGTGCGTGTCAGGGCGACGTAAATGAAGCGCTCGTCCTCGAACGGCACCTCGGCGCCCTTGATCTGCCGGTGCGCCTGCGAGCGGGGCAGCCGCTGGCTGAAGTGACACCAGTCGGGCGCGACGAGCGGGCAGGGCCTCTCGTGCGGGCAGGGCGCGGCGACATAGGCGCCAGCCGCGATCAGCTGCTGGCGCAGCGCCAGGATGCGCGCGTAACCCGCGGGCGTGCCGGGCTCGATCACGACCAGCGCGTGGCGCGCTTTGGCCCACATGGTTTCCGCGAGCTTGCGCTGGTCGGCCTCGCTGAGCTCGCCGATGATGTAGCTGGCAATCACGAGATCGGCTTGCGAGACCTCCGCGAGGTTCGCACCGGCATCGCCGGGCAGATAGCGGCACTCCGCCAATCGCGAGCTGTCGCGTGCAAGTTCGAGCGCGAGCCGGCTCAGCGTGGCGTTGGCGTCGAGCAGGGTGAAATCCTGCAGCGAGGGAAAGGCCTCCGCTGCCGCCCAGCTCGCGGTGCCCGGGCCTGCGCCGACGTCGAGCAGCGTTTCAGGTGCGAGGCTTGGCGCGATCTCGGTCAGCGCATTCAGGCTGGCCGCGACGGCGGCGTAGGTCGCGGGCATGCGCGCCAGCGCATAGGCGAGCGCATCGGCTTCGGACTTGATCGTGCCGGAGCCGCCGCCTGCGCGATAGGCGGTCGAGATTTTTTGCGAGCGCTGCGCCGCGTCGGTGCGCGAGAAGCCCTGCAGCTTGCCGTCGAGGGCGGCCTTCAGTTCGGCGGGGAGGGTGGGGGAGATCATCATCAACCTCACGTCATTCCGGGGCGCGCGCAGCGCGAACCCGGAATCTGGAGGTTATAGCGCGAGATTCCGGGCTCTCGCTGCGCGAGCCCCGGAATGACGCCGGAGATATCACGCCACGTTCTGATCGAGAATGTCCACGGCCTCGGCGAGGCTCACCGACACCAGCTGCGACACGCCGCGCTCGGCCATGGTGACGCCGAACAGACGGTTCATCCGCGCCATGGTGATCGGGTTGTGCGTGATGATGATGAAGCGCGTGTCGGTCGAGCCGGTCATCTCGTGCAGGAGGTTGCAGTATCGTTCGACGTTGTGGTCGTCGAGCGGCGCGTCGACTTCGTCCAGCACGCAGATCGGCGAGGGGTTGGTCAGGAACACCGCGAAGATCAGCGCCATCGCGGTCAGCGCCTGCTCGCCGCCCGAGAGCAGCGACAGCGTCTGCGGCTTCTTGCCCGGCGGCTTGGCGATGATTTCGAGACCGGCTTCCAGCGGGTCGTCGCTTTCGATCAGGTGCAGCGCGGCCTCGCCGCCGCCGAACAGCTCGACGAACAGGCGCTTGAAGTGGTTGTTGACGACCTCGAACGAGGTCAACAGGCGCTCGCGCGCTTCCTTGTTGAGGCTCTGGATGCCCTGGCGCAGGCGCTTGATGGCTTCCACGAGATCGTCGCGCTCGGTGACGAGGCCGGTGTGCTGGGTCTCGACCTCGCGCAGCTCTTCCTCGGCGCGCAGATTGACGGCGCCGAGACGCTCGCGGTCGCGCCGCATCTTTTCGAGGTCTTCCTCGATGTCGTGCAGCGGCGGCAGCTCCGCGCCGGGCTCGAGCTCGGCAAGGCCTGCGACGGCCTGCGGCTCGACCTCGAGCATGTCGCGGATCTCGCGCTCGATGTCCTCGAGCCGCCGCCGTGCGCCTTCCATGCGCTCCTCGGCGCGGGCCGTGGCCTCGCGGGAGCTCGACAGGGCTTCGAGGGTCAGCTTGGCGACGCGGTCGGTCTCGGCCATCGCGCTTTCCGCGGTGGCGAGCGCGTCAGCGGCCATGCGGCGGTCGTTTTCCGCGTATTCGATCTCGGTGATCAGCGCGCTGCGCTTCTCGGCGAACACTTGCGGCGCGTTTTCGAGCTCGCTGCGCTCGATCGTGAGCTCGGCGATGCGGGCCTGGATGGTGTCGATGTGGGAGGCCGCGCTTTCCTTGCGGTTCTGCCACTCGGTGCGCTCGGCGAGGATCGCCTGCACGCGGCGGTCGGCGAGCTCGGCCTCGCGGGCCAGCGCCTGCGCCTCGGCGCGGACCTGGGCGGCCATGCGGCGGTGGCCTTCGATGTCGCTGCGGACGGCGGCGAGACGGGTCTCGGTGTCCTCGCTCGACGGCAGCTCGGAGATGCCGGCCTCGGCATATTCATAGGCAGCCTCGGCTTCGGCGCGGTCGGCGGCGAGGCGGCTGTGCGCTTCCGACAGCGTCGCCTTGCGCGCGGCATGGCGGCTGATCTCGCGCTCGGCGGTGGCATGGCGCTCGCGCGCGACGTTCAGCTCGCGCTGCGCGGCGCGCCAGGCTTCGCGGCTGGCGCCTTCCGTGCTGGCGGCCATCTGCAGCTCGGACTCGGCATTCTCCAGCGCCTGGCGCTTGATCTGCGCGTCGATGCGGGCCTGCTCCAGCTCGTTCTCGATGTCGACGAGGCGGGCACGCTCGGCGAGGCGGCGGGCCGCGCCGGTTGGAGCATGGGCGGCAGCGACAAAGCCGTCCCAGCGCCAGACGTCGCCTTCGGGCGACACCAGCCGCTGGCCGGTTTTGAGCTGCGAGACCAGCTCGGCACCGCGCTCGCGCGGCACCACGCCGATCTGGGCCAGGCGGCGGGCCAGCTCGGCCGGCGCCTGCACGTGATTGGAGAGCGGCACGGCGCCTTCGGGCAGCTCCGGATCGCCTTCGGTGTGGCCGACATTGGTCCAGCGCATCGGCGCCGACGGGTCGATCGGAGCGTCGAGATCGTCGCCAAGCGCGGCGCCGATCGCCTTCTCGAAGCCCTTGTCGACGGTGATGCCGTCGATGATCGGCGGCCACAGATTCTTGGTCTCGCCGTTGACGATCTTGGAGATTGTGCGTGCCTCGGTGTCGAGCCGCTGCACACGCTTATCCGCTTCGACCAGCGGCGAGCGCGAGGATTCCAGCGTCTGGCGCGCGGCGACGTGCGCGGCTTCGCTGGCCTGCGCCGCGGCTTCCGAAGCCGCCAGCGTCTGCTCCGCGGTCTCGACCAGAGCGGTCAGCTCGTCGAGGTCGCCGAAGCCGCCGGTCTCGGCGGCAAGCTTCTGCTCTTCCGCGGCGACGTTCGCGATCTCCTGGTCGAGCCGGGCGAGCTTGTCGCGGTGGGTGCGGACATTGGCCTCGAGCTGATTGCGCTTGGCGGTGAGGTCGGCGAGCGCGGTGGTGAGCTCGGCGAATTGCTGCTCGGTCTCGGTCAGCACCGCCTCGGCTTCGGCGACGCGCTCGTCGACGCCGGAGCGCTTCTCGACGCGCGACTTGATCTCTTCCTTGAGCTCTGCGTCTTCGGTGTCGAGCCGCTGCAGCGCGACATCGGCATCCATCGTCTGCTGCTGGGCGCGGGAGATGTCGCCCTCGAACTGGGCAAGGCGGCGCTCCAGCTCGGCGACGCGCTCCTTGGCGCGCTCTTCCTCGCGGTCGAGCAGCTCGCGGGCATTGGTCAGGCGCTGCAGCCCGGCGGCGGCGCGCGCTTCGGCATCGCGCAGCGCCGGCATTTCGGCGGCACGGATCGCCTGGATGCGAGCGGCCTCGGCCTGGTGCTGGGTGCGCTCGGCCATCTCGCGGACGGCGAGATCATGGGTCTGGCCGGATTCGTTGACGTCGGCATGGGCGCCGATCCAGCGCAGATGGAACAGGGTGGCTTCGGCCTTGCGGACCTTCGCCGCGACCTCGCGATAGCGCACCGCCTGGCGGGCCTGCTTCTTCAGGCCTTCCATCTGCCCGGAGAGCTGGCCGATCACGTCCTCGACGCGCGTGAGATTGGTTTCGGCAGCCTTCAGCCGCAGTTCGGCCTCGTGGCGGCGGGCGTGCAGGCCGGCAACGCCCGCGGCGTCTTCCAGCACGCGGCGGCGCTGCTCG
Source organism: Bradyrhizobium sp. 62B (assembly GCF_030272265.2). Taxonomy (NCBI): domain Bacteria; kingdom Pseudomonadati; phylum Pseudomonadota; class Alphaproteobacteria; order Hyphomicrobiales; family Nitrobacteraceae; genus Bradyrhizobium; species Bradyrhizobium sp. 62B. The sequence continues at coordinate 1,854,344 of NZ_CP092841.2, forward strand.
GGCTTGGCCTGAATGATCTCGCCGATCTTGCCCTGGTGGACGAGGGCCGGCGAGCGCGCGCCGGTGGCGGCGTCGGCGAACAGGATCTGCACGTCGCGCGCGCGCACGTCGCGGCCGTTGATGCGATAGACCGAGCCCGCTTCGCGCTCGATGCGGCGGGAGATTTCGAGCAGCTGGCTGTCGTTCATCGCCGCCGGCGCGGTGCGATCGGCATTGTCGATCGTCATCGTCACTTCGGCGTGGTTACGCGCCGGACGGTTGCCGGAGCCGGCGAAGATCACCGCGTCCATGTCGGCAGCGCGCAAGCTCTTGTAGGAGGTCTCGCCCATCGCCCAGCGCAGCGCTTCGACGAGATTCGACTTGCCGCAGCCGTTGGGGCCGACCACGCCGGTCAGGCCGGGCTCGATGACGAAGTCGGTCGGCTCAACGAAGGACTTGAAGCCGTGAAGTCGCAGGCGGGTGATTTTCATAAGCACGCATCTCTGTTGGCAGGCGCGAATCCCCCTGCCGGGACACTACCATGGAAGGCAATGTCGCTATCCGGGCGAGTCGCGCGAGGCGCCTCATGCGGCTGGACAATGGCCGCGGTATGCCGCGAGGGCAACCGGCGAAAGCCGCTTTTCCCAAGGGATTTATGCCGGGAAAGATACGGCTTTCGAGATGCGAATCAGAGTCTTGACGCGCGAATCAGCTCTTCAGCAGCGGATTGATCTTCTTGGCGAACTCCTCGAACGAGGCCTCGCCCTTGATCTTCTCGCCGTTGATGAAGAAGGTCGGCGTCGAATCCACCTTGAGCACGTCGCTGGCGTATTTCTGGTCGGCGGCGATCTTGTCGAGCAGCGCCTGGTCCTTCAGGCAGGCTTCCACCTGCTGCTGCGTGAGGCCGGCCTGCTTGCCGATCCGCGTCAGGGTCTCGGTGGTGTTCTTCACCACCCAGTCGTTCTGCTGGCGGAACAGCATGTCGGTGACCGCGAAATATTTCGGCCCGTCGTCCTTCGCGATGCAGCGCGACAGCATCGAGCCGGCCGCGGCTTTGATGTCGAGCGGGAACTCGCGGAAGATGTAACGCACCTTGCCGGTGTCGATGTATTCCTTCTTGATCTTCGGGAACACCTGCTCGTTGAAGGCGGCGCAGTGCGGGCAGGTCATCGAAGCGTATTCGGTGATGGTGACGGCGGCGTCCTTCGGGCCGAGCGCCATGTCGGGCAGCGACACCGGCTTGGCCACATCGCCAGCCGACTGAGCCATGGCGTCAGAAATCCACCGGAGCGGCGAGAACCCGGCGACCGCGGCAAGCCCGGTCAGCGACAGCATCGTGGTGAAGGCGCGGCGGGTGATGATCAAGGTCGGCTCCCGAATTGGCGTGGTCTCGCCCCGAGGTCAGCAAGGTTCCCGGGCGGCCTGTCGCTAGCTTGAAACGTGGTTTGAGGCAATGGCGAGCGGCAGGGACGGTCCAGATTGGCCGCAAAATAAGGCTCAATTTCGCTTGATGGCCGCCCCAAGCCGCGCCAACGCCGTCTTCAGTTCTTCGTCTTCAATCGCCCCCAGGCTCTCCGCCACCTTGGCGACCGATTTGGGGTCCGGCGGGCCGGGCCGCTTCCGGGCCCGCGGCCGCGAGAGCGGGGCCTGGCGGAAAGCCAGCTTGCCGACCGCGCTCCAGCCGAAGAAACGGTTGACCCGCTGCAGGATCACGTCGGCGGAATGCTGGATCTCCAGCGCCATCGGCCCCTCGACCCGCAGCACCAGCGTCGCCGGCTCCTGCGGCTGGCCCTCTACGGGCCGCGGCCATTGCATCTTCAAGGGCTCGGCATGGGCCGCGATCTCGGGCCCCGCGATCTGCGCCCACCGCGTCACCAACTCGCGCGCGGCAAAGCCCTGCTTGGCATAGGCCTCGGCAAAGACGTCGTCGAGCAGGATGCCGAGCGGTTTGGCGCTGATCGGGCCGGGTTTGAAGATGGGACCGGATTTGGACATGGGGCCTTATAGCATTTTGGCGGGCGGGCCACATGGGCTTCGCCGTCATGGCCGGGCTTGTCCCGGCCATCCACGTTCTTCCTACTCATCCACGTTCTCCCGCGAAGAAAGACGTGGATGCCCGCGACGAGCGCGGGCATGACGTGGAGAGATCGACGTAACGTCGTTAGGGTGAGAGCATGAGCCCCAAATCTGCCCTCAAGGCCAGGCCGGAACCTGCGCCGTCGAAAGCGTCATCGCGCCCGACCCTCCTGCTCGCCTGGTACGACCGCCACCGGCGCCGGCTGCCTTGGCGGGCGGCGCCCGGAGAGGCGTCGGACCCGTACCGCGTCTGGCTGTCGGAGATCATGCTGCAGCAGACCACGGTGAAGGCGGTCGGGCCTTACTTCGAGAAATTCGTCGCGCGCTGGCCTGACGTCACGGCGTTGGGGAACGCCTCGCAGGACGACGTGCTGCGAATGTGGGCCGGCCTCGGCTATTATTCGCGTGCGCGCAATCTCTACGCCTGTGCCGTTGCCGTGACGCGCGAGCACGGCGGCGTCTTTCCGGACACCGAGGAGGGCCTGCGCGCGCTGCCGGGGATCGGGCCCTACACGGCGGCGGCGATTGCGGCGATTGCCTTCGACCGCCATACCATGCCGGTGGACGGCAATATCGAGCGCGTGGTGTCGCGGCTTTTTGCCGTTGAAGAAGAACTCCCGCAGGCGAAGCCGCTGATCCAGCAATTGGCGGCGACGCTGCTGGCGAATTCGCGCGCCGGCGACAGTGCCCAGGCGCTGATGGATCTGGGCGCCTCGATCTGCACGCCGAAGAAGCCGGCCTGCTCGCTGTGTCCGCTGAATGAGGATTGCATCGCGCGTGCGCAAGGCACGCAGGAAACCTTTCCGCGCAAGGCGCCGAAGAAGAGCGGGACGCTGCGCCGCGGCGCCGCCTTTGTCGTCACGCGCGGCGGCGAGCTGCTGGTCCGTTCGCGGCCGGAAAAAGGCCTGCTCGGCGGCATGACGGAAGTGCCGGGCTCGGACTGGCTCGCCGGCCAGGACGATGCGACCGCGAAGCAGCAGGCGCCGGAGTTGAAGGGGTTGTCGCGCTGGCAGCGCAAGGTGGGCGTCGTCACCCACGTCTTCACACATTTTCCGCTGGAGCTCGTGGTCTATACCGCGAAGGCGGAGGCGCGCACGCGTGCACCCGAGGGTATGCGTTGGGTGCCGACCGCGACCCTGGCCGGTGAAGCGCTGCCCAACGTCATGCGCAAGGTGATCGCGCACGCGCTGGATCTTCCACCAGGCCGCTCCTCCTGACAGCACGCTGGCAGCAGCGTTGCGCTAGGGGATTGCGAAATGGAGGCTGCCAATGGTCAAGACCGCGCTCGACAACTTTCCAAGGCCGCCCTGCGCCGAACTCCTCGGCTGGCGCCTGCTCGATGCCCGTCCGGAGGAGGGCTGGATCAAGCTCGCCTTCGAGGGTAAGCCCGAGTTCTGCAATCCGGCGGGCTTCATCCAGGGCGGCATGCTCTCGGCCATGCTCGACGACACCATGGGCCCGGCCGTGCTGGTGATGAGCGAGGGCCGGCTCTACACCACCACCATCAGCATGACCGTGAACTTTTTGGCGCCGGCCAAGCCTGGGACGATTGTCGGCGAGGCCAAGGTGACGCAGCTCGGCAGGACGATTGCGTTCGTCGAGGCGAAGCTGATGGCGGAAGACGGCACGGTGCTGGCAACGGCAAGCGCGAGCGAGCGATTGCTGGAGGCGGCGAGGGTGGTGGGGAAATAGGCCGGGCCGCGCGCTCCTCTTCCCTTCTCTCCTTGCGGGAGAAGGTGGCGCGAAGCGCCGGATGAGGGGTATCTCTCCACGAACTCTCATCGCGAGTTGAACGCGGGGGACAAACCCCTCAGGGCGCATTCATGCGCATCTTCGCGCGAAGTCCTAAGCTCCCGCCCGCGCATCCTTGCTCACGATCGGCGGCTTGGCGTTCAGCGCTTCCACCTGGAACCCCGCCACGCGCTTGTAGTTCGCCGCGATGTCTTCCAGCTCCTTTTGCGACAACACGTCGGTGACGACCTTGTACCCGTCGGGCGCGCGCTCCTCGACCAGCTGCATCACCTGCTCGGGGCCGTTCTTGCGGTTGAGCAGGACGAGGTCGGTGGTCGCGGGCCTGCGCTCGGCTTCATAGGCGAGCAGCGCCGCGCTCGTCGGGCCATGCGCGAGAATCTCGCGGGTGATCGTGCGGGCATCGAGGATCGCCTGCGAGGCGCCGTTCGAGCCGATCGGATACATCGGATGCGCGGCATCGCCCATCAGCGTGACCTTGCCAAAGGTCCATTGCGAGACCGGGTCGCGGTCGACCAGCGGATATTCATAGGCGTGCGGGCAGTCTCGGATCAGGCCGGGCACGTCGAGCCAGTCGAACTGCCAGCTCTCGAACCATGGCAGGAACTCTTCCAGCCGCGCGGTGCGGTTATAGTCCTCGCGCCGCCACTGATAGGTCGGGGGCATATGTCGCTCGGCGACCCAGTTGATCAGGTGATTGCCGGATGCATCCGGCTCCTTGCTGATCGGATAGCAGACGAATTTCAGGATCTCATGCCCGGCCATGATCATGGTGCGGCCGCTGAGGAAGGCTTTCGCCGGCGTGACGCCCCGCCAGAGGATGCGGCCGTTCCAGATCGGCGGGCCTTCGTTCGGGTAGAGCTTTTCTCGCGCGGCGGAATGAATGCCGTCGGCCGCGATCAGGATCGCGCCATCATAGGTCCCGGCGGCCCTACCGGTCGCCCGGTCGATGAAGTCGGCGCGCACGCCGTCTGCGGTCTCGGTCCAACCGGTCAGATGATGGCTGGTGAGAATGTTGCCGCGGCCGAGCCGCTCGACCGCGGTGTCGAGCAGGAGCTGCTGCAGCGTGCCGCGGTGGATCGAGAATTGCGGCCATTTGTAGCCGGCCTCCAGCCCGCGCGGCTCGCTCCAGATCGGCTTGCCGTGCTTGGAGAAATAGGCGAGCTCGCGCGTCCGCACGCCGCTGGCGTCCAGCCTGTCCAAAAGCCCGAGTTCGATCAGTTCGCGCACCGCATGCGGCAGCACGTTGATGCCGACGCCGAGCGGCTTAAGTTCGGCGACACTCTCGAACACTTTTACGGGAACGCCGATCTGGTGCAGGCTGAGCGCAAGCGTCAGGCCGCCGATGCCGCCACCGGCGATGAGTACGGTCATGACAATCCCCCTCCGATTGACGCGTCTTCGCATGGCAGGGCGGCGGTGGGCAACTGCGAAGAGGTCGCCTATGGACGGCGCGGCGGGGGGCCGTTAACCTCGGGTTTTCCCATGAGGTCCGACATGCTCAAGCTCTACTACGCCACCGGCACCTGCGCGCTCGCCACCTACATCACGCTGGAAGAGGCCGGCGCCGACTACACGGCCGAGCGGCTGAGCTTCAAGGACAACCAGCAGAACAGCCCGGATTACCTCAAGATCAACCCGAAGGGCCGCGTCCCGGCGCTGGTGACCGATCGCGGCGTCCTCACCGAGACGCCGGCGATGCTGGCTTACCTCGCGCAGACCTTCCCCAAGGCGAAGCTCGCGCCGCTCGACGATCCCTTCGACTTCGCCCAGGTGCAGTCGTTCAACTCCTATCTGTGCTCGACCGTGCACATCAATCACGCCCACAAGATGCGCGGTGCGCGCTGGGCGACGCAGGAGAGCTCGTTCGCCGACATGAAGGCGAAGGTGCCGCAGACCATGGCCGCCTGCTTTGCGCTGATGGAGCAGAAGATGTTCAAGGGGCCGTGGGTGATGGGCGAGCAGTACACGATCTGCGATCCCTATCTCTACACGCTCTCGACCTGGCTCGAAGGCGACAGCGTCGACATCAAAGCCACGCCGAAGATCGCCGATCACTTCAAGCGCATGTCGGACCGACCGGCGGTGGCGAAGGTGATGGCGGCGCAGAAGGCGTGACAGCTCTTGTAGGGTGGGTTAGCTGAGCAGATGGGCAAAGCGCATTTGCTCGGCGTAACCCACCATGCTCAGCGATCTCGACGAGGTTGGTGGATTACGCTTCGCTAATCCGCCCTACGAAGATTTCGTCTCCAGCTCCCGGCCCGTTTCCAGCATCAGCCGCCGCAACCAGATCGAGCCGGGGTCCATCTGGGCGCGGGTCGGATGAAACATGAACTGCTCGTCGATCCCGGGGTCGAGCGGCGGCGTCACCGTGACGAGGCCGAGCTGTTTCGACAGCGCGGCGATCAGCCGGCGCGGCACGAAGGCGACGAGATCGGTCCGGGCGGCGACGTGCAATGCTTCGAGATAGCCTGATACGACCAGCGAAATATGCCGCTCGATGCCCTTGGCTTGCAGCCAGGTGTCGATCAGATCCTCGTTGCTGCCGCGGATGATCACGCCGACATGGCGCGCGGCCAGGAAGGTCTCGTGCCGCTTCAGCTTCGCGGCCCAGGGGTGGCCGCGCCGCACCGCGAGGGCATCGCTGTCGGTGTAGAGCAGCTGGCGGTGAAAGCCTTTGAAGGCATTGCCGATCGAGATCACGATGTCGATGGTTTGGGCGAACTCGGCGTGGAAGATCGCAGGTCCCCGCCACGGCACGACGTCGATGCGAACATTGGGCGCGGCCCGCGTCACCTTCTCCATCAGCGGCGGCATCAGCAGCTCGACTGCGAGATCTGGCATCATCAGGCGGAATTGTCGTTCGCTGCGCGCGGCATCGAAATCGTCGGGCACGAACAACCCGCGCACCTGGTCGAGCGCCTGGGCAAGCGGCGCGCGCAGGGCCTGCGCCCGCGGCGTCAGCTCCATCCGCGCCCCGGTGCGCACCAGCAGCGGATCGCCGAAGATGTCGCGTAGGCGCTGCAGCGCGTGGCTCGTCGCCGGTTGCGACAGCCCGATCCGCATGGCGGCACGGCTGACGCTGGCCTCGCGCAGAAGCGCGTCGAGGGCGGTCAGCAGATTGAGGTCGAGCGAAGTCAAATTCATCAAACGAATAGATATCATATTCTCTATCGATTTGAAGAATTGTCTTCGCGCGGCGATGATCTCCGTGTTCTCACCAAACGGAGATGCCGCCATGAGCGCTGCCGCCAACAAGAAACTGATGCAGGATATTTTCGCCGCCGCCGCCAATCCAGATCCGGCCGCGCGCGATCGCGCCCTGTTCGCCGCAAGCCTTGCCGAGGACGCCAAATGGGTCGTCACCGGCCAATATTCCTGGTCGCGCACCTTTTCGGGCAAGGAGGCGATCCTTGGCGATCTGCACGGCTATGTGCGCAGCCGCCTGCGTGATCGCACGCGCACGGTCGCGCACCGCTTCATCGCCGACGGCGACGTAGTCGTCGTGGAGGCCAAGGGCGACAACGTCACGCCTGAGGGCGTGCACTACGACAACGACTATTGCCTGGTGTTTCGTCTCGACGACGGCAAGATCAAGGAAATCCGCGAGTACTGCGACTCGATCCTGACGGAGCGGGCGCTCGGTCCTTTTCCGCAGGCGCCGGTGAGAGCCGCGACCTGAGGCGCGTGCGCGTCACGTCCGCCGGCCGGTGTCATCGGGCCGAGCCGGCGAGGGTCATGCGGGCCTGGCAGGCGCTCGTCGAGATGCTCCAAAACAAGCGCGAACGGTCCCGGGTCCGAAATCAACTCGCTGCAATGACCGAGCGGGAGCTTCTGGACTGCGGAATGACCAGGGCGGAGATCACCTACGAGCTGCACAAGCGCCGCCCCCGGCAATAGAGGTCCGGGGGCATGGTCCGTCACCCGCGCAGATTTTCCAGCGCCGGTGGAACCCTTTGGGTTCCGCCGGCGTTTTCTTCGCTTCCGGGGCAATTGCGCCGCGGCATCGCGCGCGTTTGGGAAGTTCATGCTGGCTGGGGTTTCGGACGTTTCGACACAGGTAGACCGCAGCTTTCCCGGACTCCGTGAACGATTGAGAGACGCGACCGCGGCGGCGCACCGGGAGCTCGATGCGCAATTGTCGTCGTTCGATCTCACCGTCCTGACCGGCTATCGCCGCTTTCTCCAGGCCAGCGCCGGCGCGCTGCTTCCGCTCGAAGCCGCGCTCGTTGCGGCTGGCGTCACCGACATATTTCCCGACTGGCCGGAGCGGGCGCGCAGCGCGGCGATCGCGGCCGATCTCGGACGGCTCGGCAGCGCCGCGCCATCTCCCGTGTCGGTGCTGCCGCTGACGCCCGGTGGCTTGCTCGGGACCATGTACGTGCTGGAGGGCTCCCGGCTCGGGGCCAAGTTCCTGCTGAAAGAGGTCGCGGAGGCCGCCGATCCGCGCATCAGCGCGGCCACCCTCTATCTCCGTCACGGCACAGGCAAGCGGCTCTGGCAGAGCTTCCTGGCGAAGCTCGAAAGCGAGGCCTGCGACGAGGTCGAGGTGATCGCGGCGGCGCGCATGGCCTTCGCGGCGTTCGAGCAGGCGGCGGATCGCACATGAACGAGGCCGTCAATCTCACAAATTGCGATCGCGAGCCGATCCACATTCCCGGCAGCGTGCAGCCGTTTGGCTTCATGCTCGTCGTCCTCTCGGATTTCACGATCTGCATGGCCTCGGACAATGTCGGCGGCTTTCTCGGAAGCGACCTTGCCGATCTCCTCCAGCGGCCGTTGGCGACCATCATCTCCGAAGCGGCCGTCGAGACCATCCGCAGCCGCGTCGATCATCTGAGCGGGCCGGATGCGACCGAGCGCCTGTTCGGTATCGAGCTCCAGGCCGGCAAGCCACAATACGATCTCTCGATCCATTTCTCCGGCGTCTACCTCATCATCGAAGCGGAGCCGAGCGTCCACGAGCCGGGTGTCAACTCCGGCGAACTCGTCCGCCTGATGCTCGACCGAATCCGCAAGACGCGCGGCATGACCGATCTTGCGCGCGAGGCGGCGCGCCAGCTCAAGGCGCTGGCCGGCTTCGACCGGGTGATGGTCTATCAGTTTCACCCGGACGGATCGGGCGAGGTGATTGCCGAGACCGCCGAGGCGGGACTCGAATCCTTCCTCGGCCTGCGTTATCCCGCCTCCGACATCCCGAGGCAGGCCCGAGCGCTCTATCAGCGCAACTGGCTGCGTATCATCGCCGACGTCAATGCCGTGCCGGCAGCCTTGGTGTCCACGGCCACGCACAATGCCGGGCTGCTCGACCTGTCGATGAGCGTGCTGCGCTCGGTCTCGCCGATTCACATTGAATATTTGCGCAACATGGGTGTCGCCGCCTCGATGTCCGTGTCGATCCTGCGCGACGGCAAGCTGTGGGGACTGTTTGCCTGCCATCATTATTCGCCGCGTTACATCTCATTCGACAAGCGTACGGCCTCCGAGCTGTTCGGGCAGATGTTCTCCTGGATCGTCGAGGGGCGCGAGCGTGAGGGCGACGTCGCCTATGAAGCCCGTGCCCACCAGGTGCAGGAGCGGTTGATCGAGATCGCGGCTGCGCATGAGCACAGCCGCCGCGCCATCGTCGACTTCCTCGGCGACTATCGCAAGATGATCGAATGCGACGGCGTCGCGGTGTGGTCGGACAACAAGATCGCGCTTCAAGGAGACACGCCGACCGAGGAGGAAGTGAAGGACCTCGTCGCCTTCATCAATCGGACCTCGCCGGGGCGGATCCTGGCGAGCGCCGAGATCGCCAAGGTTTATGCCGCCGGCCAGTCCTTCCGCGACCGCGCGGCGGGTTTTCTCGCCATTCCGATCTCGCGAACCCCGCGCGATTGCCTGATCTTCTTCCGCCGCGAGGTCGTGCGGTCCGTGAACTGGGCCGGCGCTCCCGACAAGGTCTATGATGAAGGTCCGAACGGGCCGCGGCTGACGCCGCGCAAGAGCTTCGAGCTGTGGCAGGAGACGGTGGCGGGCCAGTCGAAGCCGTGGTCGGCGGCCGACATCCGCATCGCCGAGAGCCTGCGCGTCACGCTGCTGGAAGTGATCCTGCAATTGTCCGACCTCGCCGCGCGCGAGCGCCGCGGCGCGCAGGAGCGGCAGGAGCTGATGATCGCGGAGCTCAACCACCGCGTCCGCAACATCCTGAGCCTGGTCCGCGCCCTGGTGGCGCAGAGCAAGGACACCGCGACGAGCGTCGAGGAGTTCGCCAGCGTTCTCGGCGGCCGCATCCAGGCCCTGGCGCGCGCCCACGACCAGATCACCAATCTGAACTGGGCGCCGGTGGCGCTGCGAACCCTCGTCGAATCCGAGGCCGGCGCCTATCTCGGGGCGCGCGCAGGCCGGGTGAAGATGGGCGGGCCCGATGTCGCGCTGGATCCCAAGGCGTTCGCCACGCTGGCGCTCGTCGTCCACGAGATGATGACGAATTCCGCCAAATACGGCGCGCTCGCCGATTCCACCGGCAGCGTCGAGGTGGTCTGGCGTCTCGATCCTTCGTCGAGCCTGGTGATCGAATGGAAGGAAAGCGGCGGCCCGCCGGTGCAGCCGCCGTCGCGGCGCGGCTTCGGCACCACGATCATCGAGCGCTCGGTGCCGTTCGATCTCAAGGGCGACGCCGAGATCCGCTTCGATCTTCTGGGTGTGCAGGCGACGTTCGTCATCCCCGCAAATTTCGTAGAAATCGTGCCATCAATAGCAGGAGCCGCCATGCGCATCGAGGAGCAACAGTCCAGCCGTCCCCGGCTGTCCGAGACCGCGCTGATCGTCGAGGACAATCTGATCATCGCCATGGCGGCGGAGGTCATCCTGCTCGATCTCGGCGCACGCCACGTCGACACCGCCGCGAGCGTCGATCAGGCGCTGCGTTCGATTGAACGCACGCGGCCGAGTTTTGCCCTGCTCGATCTCAACCTCGGCAGCGAGAGCAGCATCAAGGTGGCGCAGAAGCTGAAAGAGATCGGCGTGCCCTTCATCTTCGCAACCGGCTATGGCGAGCGCGCGCCGCTTCCGGCCGAGCTTGCATCGGTGCCGGTCATCCAGAAGCCGTACACGCTGGAAGTGGTCGACCACGCCCTCGGCAAACTGCAGCAAGCCAGCGTCCTCTGAGGGTTCGCGTGCTACGCTATGCATGCCGCTGCGGATTCTTGTATGACTTCGCATAGCTGCCGATAAAATCAGCAAGTCGATGTGCGACGAGGCGCGCACGCGCGAAGAATTTGAAGGTTCAATTAACGAGTGTCCTCCATTGTGTCGCGGTGCAGCGTGGGTCGCAAGGACGCGACGCGCGGCTGCCAGGTGGCCGGCGACGCTTGCCGGACTCGTTCGGCTGCCCGAAGTGAAATGCATCTTGGTGGACAGTGGGAATGCCGAAGTTTCGTTTGCGGATCAGGGGACGCCTGTACGCAGGCTTCATGGCCCTTGTGGCGGTCGGTCTCGTGATGGCGGTGGTCGCCGTCTGGAATTTGTGGGCGGTCCAGGATCAGGTCGCAAGACAGTCCGCGCTCTCGGACAGCACGGCGCGGGTGCTGGAGATCTCGACCCATCTTCAGGCCATCCAGCGCGCCAATCTGCGCTACATCTACGATGCCAACGAACCCGCGATGAAGGAGGCGCAAGAGCGCGAGACCGCGGCGACCGAGCTGTTGCGGGTCGGCGCCAAGGGGACGGCCTCCGAGGAGCGGCGGGCGCTCTATAACGGCCTGATCGACGACATCGGCAAAATGCGACGCCTGCGTGACAATCTCGGCGACGCCGTCAACGAGGCGAGAACCGGCAAGGCGACGTTGCTGCCGAGCGGCGAGGATCTCGCCACCAAGACCGGCAAGCTGGTCGATGTGGCGCGTGCGGCCGTGGACGAAGACACCGCGGCCCTCGTCGCCGACCTCGAATCCAGGATCCTCCTGGTCCGAATCGCAAACTGGCGTTTCCTGGCTTTGCGCGATGTGCAGGGGCCGGCGAGCTTCCGGGCCAGCGTCGACAGGGCGGCACAACGGCTCGCGGCGCTCGAGAAGAGCCCGCAGGCGACGGAACTGCGCTCGACACTGGCGCCGGTGAAGACCGCGCTCGGCCTCTACAAATCGGCGTTCGAGACGACATCCGCCGCGATGCTTCAGGCCGACGAGATCTATCACAAGAACCTCGCGCCCCTCATCGTCGACAGCATCGGCAGGCTCAAGGCCGCGGAAACGACCTTGAAGAAGGACTATCAGGACTCGCGCAGCCAGGCAGAAGCCGTGATCGCCAGCACGACGACCATTCAGGAGATCGCAGGCGGCCTTGCCATCCTGTTCGGCGCCATCGTCGCCTTCCTGATCGCCCGCAGCATCGTCGGTCCTCTGACCTCGATGACGAGCGCGATGGGGCGGCTTGCCGGCGGCAATCTCGAGGTCGAGATTCCCGGCCGCGGCAAGACCGACGAGATCGGCGACATGGCCAAGGCGATCCAGGTGTTCAAGGACAACATGATCGACACCGAGCGCATGCGCGCCGAGCAGGCCGAGCTCGAGGCAGGGCAGGCCGAAAGCCGCAAGAAGGACATGGCCAGGCTCGCCAACCAGTTCGAGCAGGCCGTGGGCGAGATCGTCAACACCGTGTCGACGGCCTCGAGCGAGCTCGAAGCCTCTGCCGGCACCTTGACCACGACTGCTTCCCGGGCCCAGGACCTGTCGACGGAGGTCGCCTCCGCGTCCCAGGAAGCGACCGCGAATGTCCAGGCAGTTGCCACCGCGACCGAGGAGCTGTCGTCCTCGGTCGGGGAGATCGCCCGCCAGGTGCAGGAGTCCGCACGCATTGCGGGCGAAGCCGTCGCCCAGGCGAGCCGGACCAACGATCGCGTCGGCGAGCTCTCCAAGGCCGCGGCCCGGATCGGCGACGTGGTCGAGCTGATCAGCACCATCGCGGGTCAGACCAACCTCCTGGCGCTGAACGCCACCATTGAGGCCGCTCGTGCGGGCGATGCCGGCCGCGGCTTTGCCGTTGTCGCCACCGAGGTGAAGGCGCTGGCCGAGCAGACCGCGAAGGCCACCGGCGAGATCGGCCAGCAGATTGCAAGTATCCAGACGGCGACCGAGCAATCGGTCGGCGCCATCAGGGAGATCAGTGGCACTATCGAGCGGTTGTCGGAGATCTCCTCTGCGGTCGCCGCCGCGGTGGAGCAGCAGGGCGCGGCCACGCAGGAAATCTCGCGTAACGTGCTGCAGGCCGCTCACGGCACCCAGCGGGTCTCGACGAACATTGGCGACGTGCAGCGCGGGGCGTCCGAAACCGGTTCAGCCTCGTCGCAGGTGCTCTCGGCGGCGCGCTTGCTGTCGGCGGACAGCAACCGGCTGAAGCAGGAAGTCGCCAAGTTCCTCAGCTCGGTCCACGCTGCCTGAGGCTTGAAAGCAAAAGGGCCACGCGCATGCGCGTGGCCCGACCGGCGTCGTCGTGCGATCAGGCGACCTTGGTCGTCATGTGCTTGAACATGTTGGCGCGCGCCTCGTCGTCCATCTCGGCCTTGAAGGTGAACTTGTCCTTCAACGCGATCGCACGGCCAGCTGCGGGGCGCGCCGAGATCTCGTCCACCAGCCGCTTCACGTTCGGGTAGCGCGCAACGGCGTCGTCGCCGAGCTTGAACGGCAGCATCCGCGCCCAGCCCCACAGCGCCATGTCGACGATCGAATAGTCGTCGCCGACCATGTAGCGGCGGCCTTCGAGGTGACCGTCGAGAATCTTGTAGTGGCGATCGGTTTCGTACTGGTAGCGGTTATGGGCGTAGTCGTGGTTCAGGTCCTTCGGCGCAAAATGCTTGAAGTGCACCGCCTGGCCCGAATAGGGGCCGACGCCGGTGGCGATGAACATCAGCCAGGACAGCGTCTCGCCGCGCACGCTGGCGGCGGGCAGGAACTTGCCGGTCTTCTCGGCGAGATAGAGCAGGATGGCGTTCGAGTCGAAAACGATGGTGCCATTGTCGTCGATCGCCGGCACCTTGGCGTTCGGATTGATCTTCAGATAGTCCGGCGTGAACTGCTCGCCCTTGCGGGTGTCGATCTTCACCGGCTCGTAGGGCAGCCCGGACTCTTCGAGATAAAGCGCGACCTTGGTCGGGTTCGGCGATCCGTTGAAATAGAATTTGAGCATCGGTCTCCCCAGGGTTTGTTGCCAGGCGCGAATGCAGCGTCATTGCCGCGCCGCCTCTCTTGCCTGAACAGCGTCGAAGAGGGCAACCGGCGAGTTTGCCGGGCGGTATCTGCGCGGTACGCAGATCAGCCGGCGTAACAAAGGCCGATCGCCGCCGTAAGGACCATCGCCACGCCGACCGCCTCCAGGCGCAGTCCGAGCCGGGTGGCCAGATGCATGTCGGAGGCCTGGGCCTTGCGCTCCGATCCGCGGGCGTAGCCGTGGACGATGACGTCGTGATTGAAATTGTCGTGCGCCTCGTTGCTGCTGGCGAGCCCGACGGAGATCACGAGCACGCCGAACAATGCGAGGCCGGCGAAGCCGAGCAGGGCGATCAGGAACATCGGAAACATGCCGATCAGGAAGATCGGCAGCAGCGGCACCAACAGCAATGTCTCGGACTGTCGTCGCATGGGTGCGGTCCGGCCAGGACGGAGGCTGATCGGGGAGTCTAGTCCTGGCGGCGGCGGCATTCAACCATTGACGCCGTCATTCCGGGGCGCGCGAAGCGCAAGCCCGGAAGCCATTAGGCGCCATGGACGTGGCTGGATCGATTCCGGCTTCTCGCTTCGCCAGCCCCGGAATAACGGCGAAGGGGAGCCTACTCCGCCGCCATGCCGGCGCGGATTTCGGCGCGCAGCTCGTCGATCAGCTTGAGACCCTTCTTGGTCTCGACGTGCCAGAAGGTCCAGCCGTTGCAGGCCTGGGCGCCTTGCGCCACCGCGCCGATGCGGTGGATCGAGCCGACCTTGTCGCCGAACATGATGGCGCCGTCGGCGCGGACCAATGCGCCGAGCTTCTTCTTGGCGTCGAACAGCTTCGTGCCGGGCATGATCATGCCGCGCTCGATCAGCTCGGAGAACGCGACCCGCGGCGCTTCGCGCGCGGTCATGAACGGGGCGAGGCTGGCTTCCGGCAGCGGCTCGACCCTGGCGATGCGCTGCTCCGCGGCCTTGGCGTAGGTCTTGTCGCGCTCGAAGCCGATATAGGAGCGGCCGAGGCGTTTTGCGACCGCGCCGGTGGTGCCGGTGCCGTTGAACGGATCGATCACGAGATCGCCGGGCTTCGACGACGACAGCAGCACGCGCGCCAGCAGGCCTTCCGGTTTCTGCGTGGGATGCACTTTCTTGCCGTCGGCGCCCTTGAGGCGCTCCTCGCCGGTGCAGAGCGGGATCAGCCAGTCGGACCGTGCCTGCACGTCCTCGTTGGCGGCCTTCAGCGCCTCGTAATTGAACGTGTAGCCCTTGGCCTTTTCGTCTCGCGCGGCCCAGATCATGGTCTCATGCGCATTGGTGAAGCGGCGGCCGCGGAAATTCGGCATCGGGTTCGACTTGCGCCAGACGATGTCGTTCAGGAGCCAGAAGCCGAGGTCCTGCATGATCGCGCCGACGCGGAAGATGTTGTGATAGGAGCCGATCACCCAGATCGTCGCCGACGGCTTCATCGCTCGGCGCGCGGCAAGCAGCCAGGCGCGGGTGAAATCGTCATAGGCGGAGAACGAATCGAACTTGTCCCAGTCGTCGTCGACGGCGTCGACGTGGGATTCGTCGGGGCGCTTGAGATCGCCCTTGAGCTGGAGATTGTAGGGCGGATCGGCGAACACGAGATCGACCGAACCAGCCTGAAGCTTCGACATCTCGGCGACGCAATCGCCGAGGATGATGCGATGCGACGGAGACTCAAAATTTGTGCGGGGCGCCCTTGCAGACGCCCCGCGACGCGACTCTACCATGACTCAAGAACTCTGACTCAGGCGACGCTGTCGGCGACGCGGGACCAAACAACCGACTGACCGTTACATTGAAGCGGCAAAGTAAAAATCGACTTAATCCGCCGCTTTGGTGAGCAAGTCGCTTATCCCGTTCTGCGTGCATGTCATCGTGCGCATTCGCCGTGTTTTACAGAGGATTTCGCGATTGCCTGGGCCGCGGACGCCATCATGGCTGCAAAAAGACCGCAAATTTCTCTCGGAAAAAATTGCTCGACCCTCGGAAAATATTGCTGGCGTCGGCAGGTTGCCGCACTAGGCAATTTTTGCCGACCACGATATTGATAAAGGCAACGGAAATTTTACGTGTGTGGCGCGTTGAGCTTTCGCACCTGTGCGCTCATTGAGCCGACGACACCGAAGCAGGGCCCCGCGAATCGGGACACCGGAGGGAAAGGCCGCCATGCGTTACGATGACTTCCGCCGCAGCGACGACATCGAGGATCGTCGCGACGAAGGTGGTGGCTTTGGCGGCGGCGGAGGCGGCGGGTTCGGCCTGCCCATGGGCGGCGGCGGGCTCGGCATCGGCACCATCATCATCCTCGGTCTGGTCGGCTACGCCTTCGGCATCGATCCGCGCATCCTGATCGGCGGCGCCGAGATTCTCACCGGTGGCGGCCAGGCACCGAGCTACCAGACGGATCGCCAATCCTCGTCAGGCAAGCGCGGCGCGCCGACAGACGAGATGGGCAGCATGATCTCGGGCATCCTCGGCGAGATCGACGATCGCTGGAGCGAGATCTTCCAGGCCTCGGGCCAGTCCTATACCGGCCCGAAGGTCGTGCTGTTCCGCAATGTCACCAATGGCGGCCGCTGTGGCCGGGCGGAGTCGGCGATGGGGCCGTTCTATTGCCCGCCGGATCGCACCATCTTCCTCGACACTTCCTTCTTCCGGGAGGTCGAGACGCGCTTCCGCGGCTGCTCCGGCAAGTCCGCGTGCAATTTCACCACCGCCTACATCATCGCGCACGAAGCCGGCCATCACATCCAGAACCTGCTCGGCATCATCCCGCGCGTGACGCGGCTGCAGCAGCAGGCGGGCTCGAAGGCGGAGGCCAACGCGCTCCAGGTCAAGGTCGAGCTGCAGGCCGACTGCCTGTCCGGCGTCTGGGTCAATCGCGAGGCGAAGAAGCGTCCGAACTTCCTGGAGGCCGGCGACATCGACGCCGCGCTGACCACCGCGAGCGCGATCGGCGACGATACGCTGCAGCGTCAGGCCACGGGCCGCGTCGTGCCGGACTCTTTCACCCACGGCTCGGCCGCTCAGCGCAAGCAATGGTTCATGACCGGCTACCAGCAGGGCACGGTCCAGGCCTGCAACACGTTCGGCGGCGGGGGGTAGTAAACAAGACTGCGTGCTCCGGACGCAGCGCAGCTGTTCTTCAGCGGTGCGCTGCAGAGCCGGGGCCCACAATGCCGGTCTCCCAAGTCTCCAGATGGGTCCCGGCTCTGCGGCGCGGCGCTGATGTGCCGCACCTTGTCCGGGACATGAGAGACGCATCAATGGCCTCCATCGACGAATCCAAGCAGTTCATCCCGCTCAACATCGCGGTCCTCACCGTGTCGGACACGCGCGCGCTCAGCGACGACAAGTCCGGCCAGACGCTGGCCGACCGTCTGACCGCTGCCGGCCATCGTCTTGCCGCGCGCGAGATCGTCACCGACGACGTCGAGGCGATCCGTGACGTCGTTCGGCGCTGGATCGCGGATGCCAGCGTCGACGTCGTCATCACCACCGGCGGCACCGGCTTCACCGGGCGCGACGTCACGCCGGAGGCGATCGAGCCGCTGTTCGAAAAGCGCATGGACGGTTTCTCGATCGCCTTCCACATGCTGAGCCACGCCAAGATCGGGACGTCGACGATCCAGAGTCGCGCCACCGCGGGCGTCGCGGGCGCGACCTACATCTTCTGCCTGCCCGGCTCCCCCGGCGCCTGCCGCGACGGCTGGGACGGCATCCTAGCGGCCCAGCTCGACTACCGGACGCGGCCCTGTAATTTCGTCGAGATCATGCCGCGGTTGGACGAACATCTGCGAAGGCCGAAGGCGCAGGGCGCGACGGCGTAGGTGCGGATGGCTGACCGGTATCTCCCACGCCGACGGCCTTGCGACAGTGCTAGAGATCCATCTCCCAGGTCTCGCCGACCAGATCGGCACCGAAGCTGTGGTGCTTCTCTTCCTTCACGAGCTTGAAGCCGGCGGTCTTATAGATGCCGCGCGCGGCGACCAAAATGCTCTGGGTCCACAGCGTCATCCTGCTGTAGCCCCGCTCGCGTGCGCCCTGGATGCACTGCTCGACCAGCGCGCGGCCGACGCCGAGCCCTCGCGCCTTCTTCTCCACCTGCAGCAGGCGTAGCTTGGCGATCTCGTCCGTGGCCTTGACCAGAAAGATCGAGCCGACCGGTTCGCCATCGACCTCCGCGATCCAGCAGTGCTCGCGCGCGGCGTCGTAATTCCTGATGAACTGCGCGCAGATCTCGGCGACCAGTGCCTCGTAGCTGATGTCCCAATTGTAGTCCGCGGCATAGGCAGCACCCTGCCTGGAGATCACCCAGCCCATGTCACCGACGCGATGGCTGCGCAGCATGAAAGCCGCGGGCTTTGTTCGGCGTTGCTCCAGCACGGACTCGATGGTCGCCATCGCCTGCGTGAGCCGCGATGCATCGCCGGCCGAAAGCTGAGCCAGCATTGCGGCGACCTCATTTTGCGAGCTCAGGTTCAGCTTGGCGAACGTCTGGCGGCCTTTGGCGGTGAGGCTGAGCTGGTATTGCCTGCGATCCGCGGGCAGGGGCCTGCGCGTGATCAGCCCCTTGTCATCGAAGTTCTGGACGATGCGGCTGAGATAGCCGGGGTCGAGACCCAGCTCGTTTCCGATCTCTTTTGCCGCGAGGTCGTCGCGATGCGCGAGCTCATACAGCACCCGGGCTTCGCTGAGCGAAAACGGGGTCTTGCCAAGATGCTGGTCGAGCACACCGAGCTTGCGGGTATAGAAGCGGTTGAAGGCGCGGACCGCGGCAACGTGGTCGTCGGTACTGTCGATGGACATGGATCACCTCAATACTTGCCATTGTCAAATAATTATTTGACTTTGGCAAGTATCTGCCGGCTTCAGCCGACCATGACGATCCGGCTGCGCAGCATGGTGCGGGACGAACGGCCGAGGCGCCGGAGCAGCTGCGCTTCGGAACGGCGGGCCTGCGGCGGGTAGCCGCCGACCCGGTCGTAATGGTCACGGGCAATCAAAAGCCCTTGATCGCCGAACGGGCCAACCAGCCCCCGTGCCACGGCCGTGAGGATGTCGCGCCATCCGGTATCTGCATAAGGCGAGCGTGCATAGCGGAACACCGCAGCACGATCCCGTCCGCTGGTCGCGACGGCCTGGATGAACTGGGTGGTCTCCTCGATCCAGCCGGTTTCCAGCACGGCCCCTGCGGGCAGGAACATCAACCAGGGCGAACGAGCCTGCAGCGCGCCGGCGGCGAGCGCGGCCCCCGGCGAGGTCCCCTCGAAGCCGACGAAACGGCAGCCTGCAACGTCGGCCACGCGCTCGATGACGCCGTTACGGGTGCCGTCGACCAGAAGCACTTCCCGGACGATGCCGGCGGCGGCTCCGGGCACCAGCGCGGCCAGACTTGCCACCGCCGTCTGCTCGACGCCTTCGGTCGGGATGATGACGCTCAGCATGATTGAGACTTCACTGTCCGCACTTCGGGAGAAGCGTAGTTCATTGTGAGGCTGTCATAAACCGGTAGCATTGCCGAGTGCAACTTTCTGGCGGCGCTTCGGCGTGGATGGTAAACCGCAGCCGGTTATCGGAGCCAAATGTGTCACGGCGACGCCGGCAATATTGTCGAATGTTTCGGCACGAGCTCATTCCAGCGGCATTCACCGTAA
This sequence comes from Bradyrhizobium sp. 62B, assembly GCF_030272265.2. Classification (NCBI taxonomy): domain Bacteria; kingdom Pseudomonadati; phylum Pseudomonadota; class Alphaproteobacteria; order Hyphomicrobiales; family Nitrobacteraceae; genus Bradyrhizobium; species Bradyrhizobium sp. 62B. The sequence goes on from NZ_CP092841.2 coordinate 1,874,013, forward strand.
TTTTACGGCGACGCTGCGCAACGCGGGACAACAACGTCGAAGGCGATGCGCCTTGCGAGAAAGACCCGAGCAGGAAAATGTGTGACGTTGGTGCCGGCGGAGGCCGCATATGAACGCCGATCAACTTCCCGTTGGCACGGCGCCAACATCGCCGAAGCAGGAGGCTGCGCCGAGCTTGCGGATCCGGGCACTGATGCTGGGCGACCGCATCAATGCGTCCGGCCTGGAGATCGGGACGCTGGTCTCGTCCACCCCGGCGGCCTTCCGCGTCCATGCCGGTCTTGCCGTGATCTTCCGCTACGGCGTCGTGGTGCTGATCGGTCTGCTCGCTTCGGAAGAGAAGGTTCTCATCGACAATTTGAAGTCACGCGTGACCGGAGAGCTCAGCCCCTACGAGGAGGAGATCGCGCAGGCGCAGCTCTGCAACGATGAGGCCGCCGAGGCGATCCAGCCGGGCGGACCGATCTGCCTTGCCAAATTCTCCGACGACCGGCTGCTGCTGGTCGCGGATGCGCTCGCCAAGAGCACGTCGCTGGCGCGCGACGAGCGCCGCGTCGCGGCGGTCTTCGACGTGATCGAACCTTTTGCGCGCGAGCTCGCGGAACACGGCCGCACGCCGAGCCGGCGCAGGGCCATTCTGCAACTGATCGGCAACGCATTGCTGGTGCAGCAGCGCGTCGCCGGCCGCGTCGCGATCGCCGAGAAGCCCGACGTGCTCTGGGAGAAGCCCGAGCTCGACCGGCTCTACTCCCGTCTCGAGGACGAGTACGAACTCAAGGAGCGTCTCGACACGCTCGAGCGCAAGCTCACCGCGGTGTCGGAGACCGCCAACGCCCTGACCGACATCATCGACACCCAGCGCTCGCTCCGCCTCGAGATCGCGGTCGTGGTGCTGATCGTGATCGAGGTCGCGATCGGGTGTTTTCAGATATGGTCGGGCACACATTAGTGCAGCGAGAGGGCTGCGCGTGACTGTGCCGACTCCCCTTGTGGGAGAGGGCAGCTAGGGCCGCCGATGGCAATTCACCCCACGAGCACCATCTTGCAGTGCCGTGCGATCGTCAGCTCTTCATTCGTTGGAACGACGAACATTTCGACGTCACTCTCGCCCGCGCTGATCCGCTCGCGCGTCGCGTCATTCGCTGCAGCATCGACGTGCACGCCGAGCCAGCCGATGCGCTCGCAGATCGCGCTGCGAATTTCCCTGGCATGCTCGCCGATGCCGCCGGTGAAGACCAGGCAGTCCAAGCCGCCGAGTGTGGTGGCCATCATCGCGACCTGCTGCGCCGCCCGGAAGACGAACAAATCGACAGCTTCACGCGCGGCGGCCTCGCCGCTCGCCAGCAACGTTCGCATGTCCGCCGAGATGCCGGAGACGCCGAGCAGGCCGGACTCGTGATAGAGCAGGTGCTGGATCTCCTCCGCCGACATCTTCTCGTGCTGTTGCAGATAGAGCAGCACGCCGGGATCGATGGTGCCGCAGCGGGTGCCCATCACGAGGCCGTCGAGCGGCGTCAGTCCCATCGTGGTGTCGATGCTGCGGCCGTGGCGCAACGCGCACAGGCTGGCGCCGTTGCCGAGATGCGCGATGACGGTGCGTTTGGCGATGAGCTCCGGAGCAATCTCGCCAAGGCGTCCCGCGACATATTCGAATGAGAGGCCGTGAAAGCCGTAGCGCCGGACGCCGCGCTGCTCATAGCGCCGTGGAATCGCAAAGCGGCGCGCGGTCGACGCGAGGCCGTGGTGGAAGGCGGTGTCGAAGCAGGCGATCTGCGTCAGCGCAGGCCGGATCGCCGCGAGCGCGCGAACGGGCGTAAGGCACCGCGGCTGGTGCAGCGGTGCCAGCGGCGTCAACGCGTCCAGCTTCGCGGTGACGTCGTCGGTCAGTACGACCGGGCCTGAATAGTCCGACCCGCCATGGACGATCCGGTGACCGACGGCGCGCAGGTTGTGGTTGTCGAACCTCTCCTCGATGACGGCGAGCACGTCGGCGAACAGATCGCCGCCGTCGGCATCCGGCGCCTCTCTCCGTGTCGCGAACAGGTCCTCGCCCGCCGGACTCTTCACGACGAGGCGAGGTTTTGCCTCGTGCTCGTCGAACAGGCCCTTGCAGAGCAGGGCGGGCTCAGCCGCCGCGATGTCGAACAGGCCGAACTTGATGCTCGACGATCCCGAATTGAGGACGAGGACCGTGTCCGACATGGCTAGTCGCCGGCCTCAGTCGGCGTGTTGCCGCCGGAGCTGTTGGGCCAGACCCAGCCCTGGATCTCCGGCATGTCCTCGCCGTGCTCCCGCACATAGCGAGAATGTTCGATCAGCTTGTCGCGGAATTGCTGCTTGGCCTGCGCGGCCTTGGCCGCCAGTCCGGGCACGCGTTCGATCGCCTCGATCGCGAGGTGGTAGCGGTCGAGCTCGTTGAGCACGACCATGTCGAACGGCGTGGTCGTAGTGCCTTCCTCGGCAAAGCCGCGCACATGCATGCCGGCATGGTTGGTGCGGTTGTAGGTCAGCCGATGGATCAGATAGGGATAGCCGTGATAGGCGAAGATGACAGGCTTGTTCGTCGTGAACAGGCTGTCGAAGTCGCGGTCGGACAGGCCGTGCGGATGCTGCTCCTTCGGCTGCAGCGTCATGAGGTCGACGACGTTGACGACGCGGATCTTCAGGTCCGGCAACGCCTTGCGTAAGAGATCGACGGCGGCGAGAGTCTCCAGCGTCGGCACGTCGCCGGCGCAGGCCATCACCACGTCGGGCTCACCCGTTGGCTCTTCCGTCCCCGCCCAGGTCCAGATGCCGATGCCGGCGTCGCAATGCGTGGCGGCGTCCTGCATCGAGAGCCATTGCGGCGCCGGCTGCTTGCCGGCGACGATGACGTTGATGCGGTTGTAGGTGCGCAGGCAGTGGTCGGCGATCCACAGCAGCGTGTTGGCATCGGGCGGGAAGTAGATGCGGACGATATCGGCCTTCTTGTTGGCGACGAGATCGACGAAGCCGGGGTCCTGATGGCTGAAGCCGTTATGGTCCTGGCGCCAGACATGCGAGGTCAGGAGATAATTGAGCGAGGCGATCGGGCGCCGCCATGGCAACTCGCGCGTGACCTTCAGCCACTTGGCATGCTGGTTGAACATGGAATCGACGATGTGGATGAAGGCCTCGTAGCAGGAGAAGAAGCCGTGCCGGCCCGTGAGCAGATAGCCTTCGAGCCAGCCCTGGCAGAGATGCTCGCTCAGCACCTCCATGACGCGGCCGTCCTGCGCCAGATGAACGTCGTAAGGTTCGATCGGCTCCATCCAGACCCGTTCGGTCGCCTCGAACACCGCATCGAGACGATTTGACGCGGTCTCGTCCGGACCCACGATGCGGAAGTTGCGCTCCTTCGCGTTGAGGCGGATGACATCGCGCAGGAATTTGCCGAGCTCGCGCGTCGCTTCGGCCACGACGCCGCCGGGCTGCGGCACCTCGATTGCAAAACGGTGGAAGTCCGGCAGCTTCAGCTCTTTCTTCAGAAGGCCGCCATTGGCATGCGGGTTGGCGCCCATGCGCCTGTTGCCGTCGGGCGCGAGCGCCTGAAGCTCGGGAACGAGGGCGCCGCTCGCGTCGAACAGTTTTTCGGGCTCATAGCTGCGCATCCAGTCTTCGAGCACTTTAAGGTGCGCCGGATTTTCGCGGCAGCCGGCCACGGGCACCTGATGGGCGCGCCAAAAGCCCTCGACCTTCTTGCCGTCGACCTCTTTCGGCCCGGTCCAGCCCTTCGGGCTGCGCAGCACGATCATCGGCCAGCGCGGCCGCTCGACGCTGCCGCGGCCGTCGCGTGCGTGCTGCTGGATCGAACGGATGCTGGCGAGCGCGACGTCGAGCGCGTCCGCCATGGCCTGGTGCATCAATTTGGGATCGTCGCCTTCGACGAACAGCGGCTCGTGTCCGAACCCGCGGAAGAGATCGCGGATTTCAGCATCCGGCATCCGCCCCAGCACGGTCGGATTGGCGATCTTGTAGCCGTTGAGATGCAGGATCGGCAGCACCGCGCCGTCATGGGCAGGATTTATGAACTTGTTGGAGTGCCATGACGCCGCGAGCGGGCCGGTCTCCGCCTCGCCATCGCCGACCACGCAGGCGACGACCAAATCGGGATTGTCCAGCGCCGCGCCATAGGCGTGCACCAATGCGTAGCCGAGCTCGCCGCCTTCGTGGATCGAGCCCGGCGTTTCGGGCGCTGCATGGCTCGGGATGCCGCCGGGGAACGAGAACTGCCTGAACAGCTTGCGCAATCCGTCCGCATCGCGCGCGATCTCGGGATAGATCTCGCTGTAGCTGCCTTCCAGATAGGTGTTGGCGACCATGCCGGGCCCGCCATGGCCGGGGCCACAGACATAGATCACGTTGAGATCGAGCGCGCGGATTACGCGGTTGAGATGGGCATAGATGAAGTTCAGGCCGGGCGTCGTGCCCCAATGGCCGAGCAGGCGCGGCTTGATGTGCTCGGCCCGCAACGGCTCGCGCAGCAGGGGATTGTCGAGCAGGTAGATTTGCCCGACGGAGAGGTAGTTTGCGGCGCGCCAGTAGCGATCGAGGAGATCGAGGTCATTGCTCGCCGTGGCCGATTGTTGTTGACTTGTCATGTTCTTGCCGATTGTTGCCGAGCTGAGCCTCGCGATCGTCACCAACATTGTTCCGGCGCGATCGATCCCTGACCGGCATCAAACGAGATCGTTGCGACAGCCATGTTGCGTGAGGTCAAAGGACCGCGCCCGAAATTTGGGCGGGTTACTTTGCATGGGGTTGTTTTCCGGTTTTTCGTTTGCGTTCTTGATTTGTTCCTTTTGCATGCTATCTTAGCTGCATGAGTCCAGCAGCATCCTCACATGCTCTCAAGCACCCGCCGGTCAAGGCGCCCTCCGAGCCGGCGGGTGCGGACTCTGACTTCCCTGCCGATTTTCCAGAACTTGGCGTCGCCATCGACCGCGCGCGCCGGCGCGGGCGGGGCGCGCAGTCCAATGCCAGCGGCCGCTTTGAGGCCGAGGCGCGCGTCGCGTTCGACGACGGCTGGCAGAGCCTGGAAGAGCTGCCGCCGTTCAAGACCACGGTCGCAATCGACACCTCGCGCAAGGTGATCACCCGCAACGATTCCCCCGATATCGGCTTCGACCGCTCGATCAATCCCTATCGCGGCTGCGAGCACGGCTGTGTCTATTGTTTCGCCCGGCCGACCCACGCCTATCTCGGCTTGTCACCGGGGCTGGACTTCGAATCCAAGCTGTTCGCAAAACCCGAGGCACCTGCGCTGCTCGAGAAGGAGCTCGCCGCCTCCGGCTACGAGCCGCGGATGATCGCGATCGGCACCAACACCGATCCCTACCAGCCGATCGAGCGCGAGAACAAGATCATGCGCGGCATCCTCGAGGTGCTGGAGCGTGCCGGCCATCCCGTCGGCATCGTCACCAAATCGGCGCTGGTGCTGCGCGACATCGATATTCTCCAGCGGATGGCCAAGCGCAACCTCGCCAAGGTCGCGATCTCCGTGACCTCGCTCGATCCGAAACTGGCGCGCACCATGGAGCCGCGCGCCGCGACGCCGCCTAAACGGCTGGAGGCGCTGAAGCAGCTCGCCGACGCCGGCATTCCGACCACCGTGATGGTCGCGCCCGTGATCCCCGCGCTGAACGATTCCGAGATCGAGCGCATTCTCGATGCTGCCGCCCATGCCGGCGTCAAGGAAGCCTCCTATGTGCTGCTGCGGCTGCCGCTGGAGGTGCGCGATCTTTTCCGCGAGTGGCTGATGGCGAATTATCCGGACCGCTATCGCCACGTCTTCACCCTGATCCGCGACATGCGCGGCGGCCGCGACTACGACGCCAAATGGGGCGAGCGGATGAAGGGCACGGGACCGATGGCCTGGACCATCGGCCGCCGCTTCGAAATCGCCTGCGAGCGGCTTGGGCTGAATAAGCGCCGCTCCAAGCTGACGACCGATCACTTTGCGCGGCCGAAGCGGAACGGCGATCAGCTCAGCCTGTTCTGACCCCTGTTTCTTACTTGGAGTGGAAGAGGCGCAGCATGGTCAGGGAACCCAACGTGCCGGTGCCGCGGCTCACCGTCATCACGCTCGGTGTCAGCGACATCCGTGCCAGCATCGCTTTTTACGACGCGCTCGGTTTCTCGCGCCGGCTGAAGGCGACCGGCGAGGCCGTCGCGTTCTACGAGACCGGTGGTCCGGTGCTCGCCTTGTATCGCTGGGACCAGCTCGCGGCCGACGCCGCGCTGCCCGACCAGCCGAGGCCGCAGGCCTTCCGCGGCATGACGCTCGCATGGAACTGTCGGACCCGTGAGGAGGTCGATGCGGTGATGGCCTTCGCGCTCGGCAAGGGCGCGAAGCCGGTGAAGGCCGCGCACGAGACCGATTACGGCGGCTATTCCGGTTATTTCGCCGATCCCGACGGCCATCTTTGGGAGGTCGTGGTCGCCCCCGGCATCGATGTCGGCGACGACAGGCGGGTGCATCTGGCCGAGTAGGGCGGCCTGAATAACGGGAATTGCGCCGGGTTCCCGGTTGCGCAGGCCGGGCCGCTTGCGCACCATCCCGGCCATGATTCGAGACAAGTCCGCGACGAAGCCGGCCAAAGACGCGCCCAAGACGGCTGCTGAAAAGAAGGCCGCTGAGAAGAGGGCTGCTGCAAAGAACGCAGCCCCTGCCAAGGCGGCAAAAGCGGCTGCGGCCAAGACAAATGTCACCACGGCCATTCCCGCCGGCAAGAAGGGTATCATTGCCGTCACCACCCCAAGCTTTCGCCGCGAGCGCGCGCTGATCAAGCGCGGCGTGTGGCCGGTCGCCGGCTGCGACGAGGCCGGCCGCGGGCCGCTGGCGGGGCCGGTGGTGGCGGCTGCCGTGATTCTCGACCCCAACCGCATCCCGCGCGGCATCGACGATTCCAAGCGCCTGACGGCCGAGGAGCGCGAAAAGCTGTTCGACAAGATCTGCGCCACCGCGCAGGTCTCGGTCGCCGTCGCCTCGCCCGCGCGAATCGACCGCGACAACATCCTGCGTGCCTCGCTGTGGGCGCTGAAGCGCGCTGTGGTGGCGCTGCCGGAGGCACCCCGGCACGTCTTCGTCGACGGCCGCGACCGGCTCGACACGCAATGCGACTGCGAGGCCGTGATCGGCGGCGACGGCATCGTGCTGTCGATCGCCGCAGCCTCCATCATCGCCAAGGTCACGCGGGACCGCCTGATGTGCGCGCTGGCACAGGACTGCCCCGGCTATGGCTTCGAGCAGCACAAAGGTTACGGCGTCCCCGAGCACCTCGATGCGCTGAATCGCCTCGGTCCCACCATCCACCACCGCAGCATCTTCGCTCCCGTCGCCGCCGCGCGTGCCAAGCACATGCCGTGGACCGTCGAGCCGGGGCAGGACCTGTTTACGGTGACCGAGGTCGAGGTGCAGGTGGAAGCCAGCGTCGAGATCGACGCATCGGCTGGGCTCTAGGCACCTAACCCAGCCCTCTGTCCATCATTCCCGGGCATCCGCGTTCTCTGGAGCGACAGGAAAGACTGGATGGCCGGGTCATAGGCGAGCGAAGCGACGCCGTCCTTCGGACGGTTAAGCCCGGGCACGACGATCTGTTGTGCGTGTGCCTTTCGCTCCGCGTAAGAACGGGGAGAGGGAGCAGACCGTCGTTGCCACAACGCGTGACGCCCTTTATCAAAACAGACGTGAGCGAATAGGGCCGGCTGGACGGGTTGGCTGCATCTTTCGGGCGTTGCATGCGGTTTACCTCCCTGGTCATCGAGCTCATTCGCGCCCGGCCGCGGCTGATCGTGTGGATCGCCGTGCTGCTGCAGGCTGCGATGTGGCTGTTCGTGGCGCTGGTTTTCTACCGCAGCCCGCCGGGCACGCTGGCGACGCTGCTGGCTTTCGGACGCGAATACCAGGTCGGCACCGACCTCGGACCGCCCCTGCCGGTCTGGCTCGCCGACATCGCCTATCGCGCTGCCGGCGGCCACATGTTCGGCGTCTATGTGCTGGCCCAGCTGTGCGAGATCGCGACGTTCATTGCGCTCTATCATCTGTCCCGCGCCGTGGTCGGCTCGCAGCAGGCGGTGCTCGCCGTGCTCCTGACCATGACTGTGCTCGCCTTCTCCTCGTCGGCGCTCGACTTCGGCCCCCTCGTGCTGGCCCGGCCGCTGTGGGCGCTGCTGCTGCTGCACTCCTGGCAGATCATCGGCCAGCGCCGCGGCAATGCCTGGTTCGCCTGGTCGATCGAGGCCGGTCTGTTGCTGCTGACGACGCCCGCGGCGATCTTCCTGCTGCTGCTGCTCGTCGTATTCGCGGTCTCGACCGCAGGCGGCCGCCGGACGCTGCGCGCGCTCGATCCGCTGTTCGCGCTTGTCGTCGTCGCGGTGCTGGCGCTGCCCTATGCCGTCTGGCTGATGCGCGCCGAGACGCTTGTGATGCCGGCCCTGCCGCAAATCTCGGAGCTGAATGCCCGAGCCCTGCACGCGGCCTGGCTGCTGGGCGGCCTCGTGCTCGGGGCCGCCGCGATTCCGGCGCTCGCCTTCCTCAACACCGGATTGTTCGCCACAAAGGGCGAGGAGCCGCCGATCATCTATCGTCCGCCGGTCGCGCCGCTCGCGCGCAACTTCGTCTATTTCTTCGCGCTGGCGCCGGCGCTCGGCGGGGTGATGATCTCCGGCCTGCTCGGGCTCGATTCCGTCGTCGGTGGTTCCGGGGTCGTATTGATCGTGTCCGGACTCGCCGTGGTGGTCGCGGCCGGCGATCTCATCGCGATGCGCCGTGCGCGAATGTTGCGGACGGTCTGGGCCGCGGCCGTCGTGGCCCCGGCCATCGGCGTCGTGCTGGCCGTCCTGTTGCTGCCCTGGACCGGTGCCAACGAGATTGCGACCTCGATGCCGGCGCGCGCGATCTCGGATTTCTTCGACGACAGCTTCGCCCGCCGCACCAACCATCGCCTGCGCGCCGTTGCCGGAGAGACGCAGCTTGCGAGCCTGATCACGCTGCATTCGGGCCGGCCGCATCTCTTCATCGACGCCGACCCTGCGCGCACGCCATGGATCAATCAGACGAAATTTGCCGAGACCGGGGGCGTCGTGGTCTGGCGCGCCTCCGACACCGCGGGCACGCCGCCGCCCGACATCCTCAAGCGCTTTCCCGGCATCGTGCCGGAAGTGCCGCGCGCCTTCGAATGGCTGGTGACCGGCCGCCAGCAGCTGCTGCGCATCGGCTGGGCCATCGTGCGGCCGAAGGGAACGTAGCGTAGGTCTGTGCCTCGGCTCTGAGGAGCGCCACTGCGTGACGCACCGCGTCCGGGACACGAGAGAGCTGGCTACCTACCCCGCCAGCACCTTCGCGATCGCGCGCAGATCCTGCCAGGCCAGCCTTTTGTACGACGGCGAGCGCAGCAGATAGGCCGGATGGAACGTCGGCAGCGCGCGGATGGTGCGCTGGCCGGTCTCGTAGTCGAACCAGCGCCCGCGGGTGCGCATGATGCCCTCGCGCGTTCCGAGCAGCGTCTGCGTCGAGGGATTGCCGAGCGTCACCAGCACGTCCGGGTTCACCAGCTCGATCTGGCGCTGGATGAAGGGCAGGCAGATCTGCGTCTCCTGCGGCGTCGGCGTGCGATTGCCGGGCGGCCGCCAGGGAATCACGTTGGCGATGTAGGCGGTGCTGCGGTTGAGGCCGATGGCTCCGATCATCAGGTCGAGCAGCTTGCCGCTGCGCCCGACGAAGGGCAGGCCCTCGATGTCCTCGTCGCGGCCCGGCGCCTCGCCGACGAACATGATGCGGGCCTGCGGATTGCCGTCGGCGAACACCAGCCGCGTCGCCGTGTGCTTCAGCGCGCAGCCCTCGAAGCTCTGCATCAGCTCGCGCAGCGCCTCCAGCGTCGGCGCGGTGCGCGCCGCCTCGCGCGCGGAGGCGATGGCGATGTCGGGGGCAGGGGCGGCCTCGCCGCGCATGACCGCGGGGGCAGCGACGGGGCGCGGTGCCTCGACCGAAGGCGCCGCACGCGGGGCCGGCGGTGGGGCATCCAATTCCGCCAGGCGGTCGATCGGTTCCTCGGCGAGCGCGCAATCGACGCCGGCCTCCAGATAGAAGGCGAGAAGCTCTCGGACGGTGGGTGCGGGTTCGGGGATCATCTGGAAAGTCAGACTATTAGTTCATCTTAGACCGCCTTGCATCCCAGCGAAATGCGATTCCGAGGTTGTCCTACCCGGAAAAATCGGAAACAAGGAGGCGCAAACGACCGAGGACCGTCTCAAGGGCTGAGATCAGATGAGCACCGAAGAACTTCCCCCGCGCGAATCCATGGAATTCGACGTCGTCATCGTCGGCGCCGGCCCCTCGGGCCTGTCGGCCGCGATCCGGCTGAAGCAGCTCAATGCCGATCTCAACGTCGTCGTGGTGGAGAAGGGCTCCGAGGTCGGCGCGCATATTCTCTCCGGCGCGGTGATCGATCCGGCCGGGCTCGACAAGCTGATCCCGGACTGGCGCGAGGATTCCGACTGCCCGCTGAAGACGCAGGTGAAGGACGATCGCTTCTATTGGATGACGGCCGGCGGCGCGATCAAGCTGCCGAACTTCGTGATGCCGCCGCTGATGGACAATCATCACTGCTTCATCGGCTCGCTCGGCAATGTCTGCCGCTGGCTGGCGCGCAAGGCCGAGGCGCTCGGCGTCGAGATCTATCCGGGCTTTGCCGCTGCCGAGGTGCTCTATGACGAGGAGGGCAGGGTCAAGGGCATCGCCACCGGCGATATGGGCATCGGCCGCGACGGCAAGCCGAAGGACTCCTTCACCCGTGGCATGGAATTGCTCGGCAAGTACACGCTGTTCGCCGAAGGCGCGCGGGGCAGCTTGACCAAGCAGCTCATCGCGAAGTTCGCGCTGGATGCCAAGAGCGAGCCGGCAAAGTTCGGCATCGGCCTCAAGGAAGTCTGGCAGATCGACCCGGCAAAACATCAGAAAGGGATGATCCAGCATTCTTTCGGCTGGCCGCTCGACCTGAAGACCGGCGGTGGCTCGTTCCTCTATCATTACGACGACAATCTCGTTGCCGTGGGCTTCGTCGTGCATCTGAACTACGACGATCCCTATCTGTCGCCGTTCGACGAGTTCCAGCGCTTCAAGACGCATCCGTCGATCCGCAGCACCTTCGAAGGCGCCAAGCGGCTCGCTTATGGTGCGCGCGCCATCACCGAGGGCGGCTATCAGTCGGTGCCGAAACTCAGCTTCCCCGGCGGCGCGCTGATCGGTTGCGCGGCCGGCTTCGTCAACGTGCCGCGCATCAAGGGCGTGCACAATGCGATGGGCACCGGCATGCTCTCAGCCGAGCACGTCGCGGCAGCGCTCGCCGCCGATCGCGCCAATGACGAACTTGTCGAGTACGAGAACGCCTGGCGCTCCTCGTCGGTGGGCAAGGACCTGTTCCTGGTGCGCAACGTCAAGCCTCTGTGGTCGAAGTTCGGCACCGTGCTCGGCGTCGCGCTCGGCGGCTTCGACATGTGGTGCAACACGCTGTTCGGCGCCTCGCTGTTCGGTACCCAGTCTCATGCCAAGCCCGATCGCGCTACGCTCGATCCGGCCAAACAGCATGCGCCGAAGAACTACCCGAAGCCGGACGGCAAGATCTCGTTCGACAAGCTGTCCTCCGTGTTCCTGTCCAACACCAACCATGAGGAGGACCAGCCGGTCCATCTCAAGGTCACGGACATGAACCTGCAGAAGACCTCGGAGCACGACGTCTTCGCCGGTCCTTCGAATCGCTATTGTCCCGCCGGCGTCTATGAGTGGGTCGAGGAGGGATCGAGCCCGCGTTTCCAGATCAACGCCCAGAACTGCGTCCATTGCAAAACCTGCGACGTGAAGGATCCCAACGGTAACATCACCTGGGTTCCCCCCGAGGGCGGCGGCGGTCCGAACTACGAGGCGATGTAACGGCCGGCCGGGCAAGCGGATCGGGTCACGACGTGGTCCGGTGCACGTTCGCGTGAGGAGGAGGCCGGGGCCCCTGGTCCTGGCCACGATAAGGCCATAGTAGCGGCGTCTTGGGGCTGCTCCTGACCGGTGACCTGGCCGTTTTGGGGTGTGCGGAAGGGGGCGTCCGGTCCGAATCCTTGCGGCGAAGCGCCAAAAGCGGCATTGTCGGCCCGACGGTTCCGGGTCCCGATGCCACCGGCCGCGTTCGCATGCGAGACGGCCCTCTGCTGCAAACCCAGGCACTACCAACTCAAGGCGAGCCCTGATGTTTTCAAATCGTTTCAACCGCTGGACTGTTGCCGCCATCGCCCTCATGGGCACAGCGATCGCGACCGTCCCGGGCAGGGTCCTGGCGCAGACGCCGGATCACCCGGAGAACACGGCGGCGCAGTTTCCGACCCGAAACGATCTGAAGTCGCTCACCGGGGCCGGCAGCTATCTCGCCGCCCGCCACGCCAGCGTCGAGCGTGACGCGGCCTCCGCCGCCGCGTTCTACCGCTCCGCCCTGCGCACCGATCCCAAGAACAACGAACTGCTCGATCGCGCCTTCATTTCGTCGGTCGCCGACGGCGACATCGAGGAGGCGGTCAAGCTCGCCGAGCGCGTCCTCACCATCGACAAGACCAACCGCGTCGCGCGTCTCGTCGTCGGCGTGCACGATCTCAAGGTGAAGAAGTACGCGGCCGCGCAGACCAACATCAACCAGTCGATCCGCGGTCCGATCACCGATCTCGTTGCCACGCTGCTCTCGGGCTGGGCCGCCTATGGTGCAGGCGATGCCAAGGGCGGTGTCGCCACCATCGACAAGCTGGCAGGTCCGGAATGGTATCCGCTGTTCAAGGACCTTCACGCCGGCATGATCCTCGAACTCTCCGGCAAGGAGAAGGACGCCGGCACCCGCTTCGAGCGCGCCTACAAGCTCGACGATTCCATGCTGCGCGTGACCGAGGCCTATGCGCGCTGGCTGTCGCGCAACAAGGACTCCGCCGCCGCGACCAATGTCTATCAGGCCTTCGACAAGAAGCTGGCGCGTCATCCGCTGATCCAGGAAGGCCTGCGCGAGACCAAGGCCGGCAAGAAGATGTCGCCGCTGGTCGATTCCGCCCAGGCCGGCGCCGCCGAAGCGCTCTACGGCATCGGCGCCACGCTGACCCGCCGCGGCGGCGAGGATCTGGCGCTGGTCTATCTCCAGCTCTCGCTCTACCTGCAGCCGACGCATCCGCTGGCGCTGCTCTCGCTCGCCGATCTCTATGAATCGGTGAAGCGGCCGCAGATGGCGATCAAGGTCTATGAGCGCGTGCCGTCGAGCTCGCCGCTCAAGCGCAACGCGCAGATCCAGCTCGCCATCGATCTGGATTCCGCCGACCGCACCGAGGAAGCGATCAAGATCCTCAAGGGCGTCACCACGGAGGATGCCAAGGACCTCGAAGCCATCATGGCGCTCGGCAATATCGAGCGCGGCCGCAAGAAGTTCGGCGACTGCGGCGCGACCTATTCGCAAGGCATCGATGTGCTGCCGGCCGGCAACGACAAGGCCAACAGCGTCTGGTATTATTATCGCGGCATCTGCGAGGAGCGTTCCAAGCAGTGGGCCAAGGCCGAGGCCGACATGAAGAAGGCGCTCGAGCTGCAGCCCGACCAGCCTCACGTCCTCAACTATCTCGGCTATTCCTGGATCGACCAGGGCGTGAACCTCGACGAAGGCATGAAGATGATCAAGCGCGCCGTCGAGCAGCGTCCCGACGACGGCTACATCGTCGACTCGCTCGGCTGGGCCTATTACCGCATCGGCAATTACGAGGAAGCGGTGAAGAATCTCGAGCGCGCGATCGACCTCAAGCCCGAGGATCCCACCATCAACGACCATCTGGGCGATGCCTATTGGCGCGTCGGCCGCACGCTGGAAGCCAAATTCCAGTGGGCGCACGCCCGCGATCTCAAGCCCGAGCCGGAAGAACTGCCGAAGATCGAGGCCAAGATCGCGAACGGGCTGACCGAGGACAATTCGAACTCTTCGGCTGCGCAGGCGGAGAAGAAGAAGGACGACGGCAAGGGCGGTTAGTCTTAAGCGAAGTTGGGGGCGTGTCGCCGATGCCGGCGTTGATTGAAGAAGGGCGCGCGAAGGTCAATTTGAGCCTTCGCGTCGTAGGCCGTCGTGCCGACGGCTATCATGATCTCGAAAGTGTGGTTGCGTTCGCCGACTGCGCCGACCGCCTTACGCTGGAGCCGGGCGGCGAGCTGAGGCTCACCACCACGGGGCCGCTGGCCGCGGCCTGTGGCGATACCTCCGACAATCTCGTGTTCAAGGCCGCCAAGCTGCTCGCCGAGGCGGTGCCGGGCCTGAAGCTGGGCGCGTTCGCGCTCGACAAGGTGCTGCCGGTGGCCGCCGGCATCGGTGGCGGCTCGGCCGACGCTGCGGCTGCGCTGCGGCTCCTGGCGCGCCTCAACGATCTGTCGCTCGATGATCCCCGGCTGCAGAAGGTCGCGCTCGCGACCGGCGCCGACGTGCCGGTGTGCCTGGCCTCGCGTGCCTGCGACATGACCGGCGTCGGCGAGCAGCTGCTGCCGCTCGCACTGCCGAGCATGCCTTGCGTGATGGTCAATCCGCGCGTGCCCGTTGCCACCAAGGACGTGTTCAGCGAATTGGGCCTGCGCAACGGTCAATTGCTGGTCGGTGTCGCCGACGTCATCCGCGCTCCGGCCTGGCCGGAGGAGGGCGGATCGATTGCCGATTGGATCGACGTTCTCGAACGCGTTCCCAACGATCTCGAAGCGCCTGCACTGCGGATCCAGCCCGTGATCGGCGAGGTGCTGGAAGCCCTGCGCGACTCCCCCGGCGTCAAGCTCGCTCGCATGTCCGGCTCGGGCGCGACGTGCTTTGCGATCTACGGCGCGGCCAACGAAGCGCATACCGCCGCCGAAAAGATCCGGCGCGATCATCCCGGCTGGTGGGTGCATGCGGGGACGTTGAGCTAGGTCTTTCGCCGAAGACGCTGGAGCGTGCCACCCTACGGCAGTTGCACTAAATCTGCGGCGTCCTCAGCCAGCCCAAGAAACCGCCGGATCTCGTCCAGCACTTCCTGCGGCTTGTCATGCTGCAGCCAGTGTCCGGCGCCGGCGATGGTCTCGACGCGCGCTTGCTGGAAATACCGCTCGAGGCCCGCCGCCCTGGCACCGGCGAGAAAGCTCTCGCCGGCGTTGAGCAGCAGCGTCGGGCAGGCGATGCGGCCCCACAGCGCGATGTGATCGTCCGGCCAGAGCCGGTGCGGCGCGGAGGCGCGCTGATAGGGATCGAATTTCCAGCTATAGGAACCGTCCTCATTCCGCCGCGCGCCGTGAGTGGCGAGATGCAGCGCGAGGTCACGGGTGAGACGCTTGTTGTGAAGCACCATCTGCGCTGCCGCGTCCTCGAGGGTCGCGTAGCGGCGCGGCGTGCGGTCATGCAGTCTGTCGAGCTGGCCGACCCATTTGCCGATGCGCTCATGCACTTGGGCCTTCGGCGTATCCGGCAGCATGGTCACGCCGTCGAGCACGACAAGCTTCGTGACCTTTTCAGGGAATGATCCTGAAAAGATCAGGCTCACCATGCCGCCCATCGAATGGCCGATGAGAGTGACCTCCGGCGCTGCGACGACGCGGATGAGCTGGGCGAGGTCGTAGACGTATTCGGTCAGCGCGTAGCTGCCGCCCCGGGTCCATTCGGAATCGCCGTGGCCGCGCAGATCGGGTGCGATCACGTGGAAATGCGGCTGCAGCGACCGGGCGATGACGTCCCAGCTCCGGCAGTGGTCGCGCCCGCCATGCACCAGGATGAGAGGCGGCGCGCTCTCATTGCCCCAATCGGCGTAATGCAGCCGCAGGCCGTGGGATTCATAGAAGCGGTCCTGCGGGATGCTAGCCATTTGCCGGTCGCCGCGCCAAGGCCAACGACAGGCCGAGACCTGCAATGAAGACGCCGGAGCCTTGGGTGAGACGCCGCATCAGATGCGGCCGTCCGATCAGCTGCGTGCGCGTCGCGGAGGCCATCAGCACCACGACGATGTCGGCGAGCGTGTTAAACGCCACCGAGATCGCACCGAGCATGATGAATTGCAGCGTGGGGCTCGATCCGGCGGGATCGAGGAACTGCGGAATGAAGGCGAGGAAGAACGCGGCGGTCTTCGGGTTCAGCGCCTCGACCAGCACGCCGTCGCGGAAGGCGCGTTTGTCGCCGACAGAGTCGCTCTCGAGCGACAGCGCGCGGCCGGCGCTGCGAAACGTCTTGATACCGAGCCAGACCAGATAGAGCGCGCCGACGAATTTGACGGCGGCGAACAATTCGGCGCTCGCAAGGATGATTGCGGAGATGCCGAGGCTGCCGGCGACCACATGAACCAGCCCGCCCAGGGCCGTGCCCGCGGTCGAGGCAAAGCCGCTGGCGCGCCCGTCCGACAAGGTCCGTGCCGCGACGTAGAAGATGCCGGGGCCGGGAATGGCAGCAATGAGACAGGCCGCGGCCAGGAACAGCCAGAAATTGGTTTCGATCATCCTGTTTTCGTAGCGCAGCGGACCGCGATTGCAAGCCTTGGTTCGAAGGCCCCCGTTTAGTCCACGCGGCGGAAGATCACGCTGGCATTCACCCCGCCGAAGCCAAAGCCGTTGGAGATGGCATGCTGCATCGGCAGCGGCCGCGCGTGGCCCGAGACGATGTCGATGCCGTCAGCGCCCGCATCGGGGTTTTCGAGATTGAGCGTCGGCGGCGCGATCTGATCGCGCAAGGCGAGCACGGTGAAGATCGCTTCGAGGCCGCCGGCGGCGCCGAGCAGATGGCCGGTGGCCGATTTGGTCGCGCTGACGGCAATGCCGCGGTTGCGGCCGAACAGCGCGGCGATTGCGCCGAGCTCGCTCTCGTCGCCCGCCGGCGTGGAGGTCGCATGGGCATTCAGGTGCTGCAAATCTTCCGGAGCAAGCTTCGCCTGCCGAAGCGCGATCTCCATGGCGCGGCGGGCGCCGTCGCCGTCGGGCGGACCCGACGTCATGTGATAGGCGTCGGCCGTCGTGCCGTAGCCGACGAGCTCCGCGATCGGCGTGGCGCCGCGGGCGAGCGCATGTTCCAGCTCCTCGATGACGAGAATGCCGGCGCCTTCGCCCATGACAAAGCCGTCGCGATTCCTATCGAACGGGCGCGAGGCGCGCGCGGGCTCGTCGTTGAAGCCGCTCGACAGCGCGCGGGCCGCGGCGAAGCCGCCGAGGCTGACGATGTCGATGCAGGCCTCTGCACCGCCGCAGATCGCGACATCGACCTCGCCTGATCGGATCATGCGCGTGGCATCGCCGATCGCCTGCACGCCGGCGGCGCAGGCGGTGACCGGCGTGCCGAGCGCACCCTTGTAGCCGTATTTGATCGAGACGTGGCCGGCGGCGAGGTTGGCCAGGAACGAGGGGATCGTGAACGGCGACAGCCGGCGCACGCCGCGCTGCTCGGTGATGCGCACCGCCTCCGCCATGGCCGGGAAGCCGCCGACGCCGGAGGCCATGATCGTCGCGGTCCGTTCAAGCGCGGCCGCATCCTGCGGCGTCCATTTCGCCTGTGCGACGGCTTCTGCCGTGGCGAGCAGCGCGAACAGGATGAAGCGGTCCATCTTGCGCTGGTCTTTTGGCGCGGCCGCCTGTGCAGGATCGAAGCCGCCGTCGGCGTCATCGGCCTTGTCGGGCACGAGCCCGGCAATGCGCGCGGGCAGCGCCTGCGACCACTCCGGGAGCGGGCGCAACCCGCTTTGGCCGGCGAGCAGTCGGCGCCAGGATAATTCGACACCGCAGCCGAGCGGCGACACTGCGCCCATTCCCGTCACGACGATACGACGCATGTCAGTCTCCAGCCGGCGCGACGGCCGGGTTCATTGCCCTGAGCGAAGCGAGTCGTGTGCGCATCCCGCGGCTCGCACGGGGGCCTGCGATGACGACCGCATTGGCGAGTGTGATCGGTTGCATGTCGGTGGCATCGACCACGACCGGATCGAACGGACGACTATCTTTGCGGTTCGCCAGCAGAATGGATTCGCCCTTTGGCGCGAGATGCCTGTTGCCCCAGGCCAGCAGCGCCGCGACCACGGGGAAGAAATCGCGCGCCTTGTCCGTCAGCACATATTCGTAGCGCGGCGGCCGTTCGTGATAGCGGCGCCGGACGAACATGCCTGATGCGGTGAGATGGGCGAGCCGTCGCGACAAGATGTTCGGCGCAATGCCGAGGCTTTGCGAGAATTCGTCGAATTTCGTCGCACCCTGAAACGCATCGCGCAGGATCAGAATGCTCCACCATTCGCCGACCGTCTCCACGGCGCGGCCGACCGGGCATTCCTGGATGGAAGGTGATTTGGGTTGCATGGGCAGAAAGTAGGTAAGTAACTTGCAAAATGCAAGTGACTAGGCGGGCGAGACCGAAGCTGAGACGCTGTCGTGCCCCGGACGTAGCGCAACGCTTCTTCAGCGGTGCGCTACAGAGCCGGGGCCCATATTGCTGATCTCGGGGTGTCGCCTGGGTCCCGGCTCTGCGCAGCAGCGATTCACGCTGCAGCGCGTCCGGGACATGAGAAGAAGTGGGGCATCTTGCTCGGTCGTTGGAAGCGCAGCGAAGCAATCCAGGCTGTTTCCGCAGAGGGATTCTGGATTGCTTCGCTGCGCTCGCAATGACGGGGAGAGAGTTGCGCGCACACTCGAACAGCGCCCAATCCAGAAAGAGCGTCAGCCGCCGCCTAATGCGACCGTGCCAGACAGAACGCCACCACCTGCTCCAGCGCGCTCTTCATCGGCGAGGACGGGAACAGTGCCAGTGCGTCGACGGCCATCGCGCCGTAGTGCTGGGCGCGGCTCAGCGTGTCTTCCAGCGCGCGATGCTTGTTCATGAGCCCGATGGCGTGATCGAGATCGCTGTCGCCGATCTCGCCGCGCTCCAGCGCCCGGATCCAGAAGGCGCGCTCGGTGTCGTTGCCGCGGCGGAACGCGAGCACGACGGGCAGCGTGATCTTGCCCTCGCGGAAATCGTCGCCGGTGTTCTTGCCGAGCTTGGCGCTCTTGCCGCCATAGTCGAGCACGTCGTCGACGAGCTGGAAGGCGATGCCGAGATTCATGCCGACCGAGCGGCAGGCGGTCTGCTCGGCCTTCGGGCGGTTGGCGATGACGGGGCCGACCTCGCAGGCCGCCGCGAATAGCTCGGCGGTCTTGCCGCGGATCACGGCGAGATATTCGTCCTCGGTGGTCGCGGTGTTCTTGGCGGCCGCAAGCTGCATCACCTCGCCCTCGGCGATGGTGGCGGCCGCCGCGGAGAGGATGTCGAGTGCGCGCAGCGAGCCGACCTCGACCATCATGCGGAACGCCTGGCCGAGCAGGAAGTCGCCGACCAGCACGCTCGCCTCATTGCCCCAGAGCATGCGGGCCGAAAGCTTGCCGCGGCGCATCTCGCTCTCGTCCACGACGTCGTCGTGCAGCAGCGTGGCGGTATGCATGAACTCGACGGAGGCAGCGAGCTTGATGTGGCCGTCGCCGGTGTAGCCGGCGAGGTTGGCCATGGCGAGCGTCAGCATCGGCCGCAGGCGCTTGCCCCCCGAGGAGATCAGATGGTTGGCGACCTCCGGGATCATGGTCACGTCCGAACCGGTCCGCGACAGGATCGTGGCGTTGACGCGCTCCATGTCAGGGGCGACAAGGGCAACCAGCTCTTCGATCGACGCGCCGGGAGTTTCGAAAGGTACGATGACGGCCACGCCGGTCTCCAATATTTGCCCCAAAAGGGCTATTCTGACGGAAAGACAATAGAAACTGGCGGCGGATGCGGCAAGTGCTGCGGAACCATTGACATTTGCCGTTACCCCCTTTTCAGGCAGGACCTGCGATTTGCGTGAACTGGTTCGGACCAACGATATGGTGCTGGTGTCGGCGATCGGCGCGCTGCTCGATGGCGCCAATATCCATCATCTGGTGCTGGACCAGAACATGAGCATCATCGAGGGCTCGCTCGGTATCCTGCCGCGGCGGATCCTCGTCCACGAGGACGACGCCCAGGAGGCGAGGGAGCTGCTGACCGAGGCCGGCCTCAGCCACGAACTGCGCGGCGATGAGTGAGGCGACAGATATTACCGAAGACGCCTTTCTCGGCGGGCAGTTGCGCCTCAAGCAGAAGCGGTCCGGCCATCGCGCCGGGCACGATGCCATCCTGCTCGCGGCGGCGACCGAGGCGCGCATCGGAGATCGCGTGGTCGATTTCGGGGCCGGCGTCGGCACGGCCGGGCTGGCGCTGGCCCGGCGTATTCCCGGGATCAGGCTCAGCCTGGTCGAGATCGATCCGGAGCTGGCCGAGCTCGCTCGCGACAACGCGGCGGCAAACGCGATTGCCGCCGAGACGATCGTGCTCGACGTCACGGCCGACGCGCAAGGCTTTGCGTCACATGGGCTGTCGCCCGACAGCGTCGACGTGGTGCTGATGAATCCGCCATTCAACGATCCGGCCCGGCATCGCGGCTCGCCCGATCGGCTGCGTCACACCGCGCATGTGGCAACGGAGGAGACGCTGCATGCGTGGGTACATGCAGCGCGGCGCATCCTCCGATCGAATGGCGTGCTGACATTGATCTGGCGTGCAGATGGCATCGCCGATGTCCTGGAGGCCCTGTCGCGCGGATTCGGCAGCCTTGCGATCCTGCCGGTTCACGGCGAGGCGGGGCGGCCCGCGATCCGTGTGCTGGTGCGCGCGGTCAAAGGTGGCCGGGCCCCGACGCGATTGCTGCCGGGCCTCATGCTCAATGATGAGGCACGCGTTTCAAAAAACGAGATGATGGAGATTTTGGAGGGGAGAGCGGCCTTGCCGCTGATGGAACCTTGACGGCTTACTGCGGAAGCGATTCCGACTGCTGCTCTTGCGGAGTCGTCAGGCGGATCGCCATGAACAGCGCACCGATCAGCAGCATCAGCAGATAGATTTTCATGGTGTTCTCCGCTGCCTCATTGCAGCCTCCCAACGAGAAATCTGCAAAACACGTTCCAGGCACTTCCAATGACAGTCGCGTGATAAGAAATGGTTAATCAGAGGTAACGGCATGGCCGAACAATTGAACGATCGTGAGAGTTCCGGCCTGGCCGACAAGCTCATGCAATATCTGCCGGCGCGCTTCCGCCCCGGCACTGCGGTGGTGCCGGTGGTGCGGCTGTCGGGCGTGATCGGCGCGGTGACGCCGCTGCGTCCCGGCATGACGCTCGCGGGCGTCGCCAAGGTGCTCGAGCGTGCGTTCTCGATGCGCAACGCCAAGGCGGTGGCGCTGGTGATCAATTCGCCCGGCGGCTCGCCGGTGCAGTCGCGTCAGATCTATCTGCGCATCAAGCAGCTCGCGGCGGAAAAGAAGCTGCCGGTGCTGGTGTTCGTCGAGGACGTTGCCGCCTCCGGCGGCTACATGATCGCCTGCGCCGGCGACGAGATCATCTGCGATCCTTCCTCGATCCTCGGATCGATCGGCGTGGTCGGCGGCAGCTTCGGTTTCCAGGAGGCGATCAGGCGGCTCGGCATCGAGCGGCGTCTCTACACGGCCGGCGAACACAAGGCGATGCTCGACCCGTTCCTGCCCGAAAATCCCGATGACGTCGCCAAGCTGAAGGCGATCCAGCGTGAGATCCACCAGATCTTCATTTCGCTGGTGAAGGAGAGCCGCGGTGCGCGCCTCAAGGGCGTGGACGATACCCTGTTCACCGGCGAATACTGGGCCGGCGAGAGCTCGGTGGCGCTGGGACTTGCCGACAGCATCGGCGATCTCCGCTCAACTCTTCGTGCCCGCTATGGCGACAAGGTTCTCACCCCCGTGATCGCGCAGCCAACCGGGCTGCTGTCAGGTCTTTTGGGCCGGAAATCGCCCGGCGCGGGGCAGCTTTCGGCCCTGGAATCAATGGCCGGGCTGCCGGACGAGCTGATCTCGGCGGTCGAGACGCGGGCGATTTGGGCGAAATTCGGGTTCTAGCCGGAGTCCTTCCGCGCCATTTGGTCCAGGGGAACTTGAGGGCGAGCCAATTGCGGCGCGGCCCGGTCTGCGCAAGAATGTGCGTGGGGGCTGAGCACTCAACAAGGATCGACCGATGCCGCCGTTCGTTGCTTTCGCGGGCGTGCTGGGCGGGCTTGCCGTGGTTCGCTGGGCCTACAAGACCGCCGTCAAGATCAACCAGGAGCTGGAGGAGATGCGCCTGTCGCGCGTCGCCGAGGCCGCTCGTATGGGGGATATCCAGACGCTGAAACGTGACCCCGTGACCGGGGCGTTCAGGCCGGGGTAGCCGCGCCTTTCCCATTCGCGCCGTCACCCGGGGGCGATGTGAAGCATCGACCCGGAATCTCGAGATTCCGGGTTCGCCCTTCGGGCGCTCCGGAATGACCGCTCTTTGCCCCCTTTGCCTTGATTCCCACCCCCGCCGTCGATACGGTCCCGCGCGATTCAAAACCCCCGCGAGAGCCTGATCTGACGATGGACGCCTCATTGCCCGCCCATATGCGCCCGGAACGCTCGTTCCAGGGTTTTATCCTCGCGCTCCAGCGGTTCTGGGCCGAGCAGGGCTGCGTGATCCTGCAGCCCTACGACATGGAGATGGGCGCGGGCACCTTCCATCCGGCGACCACGCTGCGCGCGCTCGGGCCGAAGCCCTGGAATGCCGCCTATGTTCAGCCCTCGCGCCGGCCCAAGGACGGTCGCTATGGCGAGAACCCGAACCGGATGCAGCACTACTACCAGTTCCAGGTGATCATGAAGCCGTCGCCGCCGAACCTTCAGGAGCTGTACCTGAAGTCGCTCGCCGCGATCGGCATCGATAGCGCCGTGCACGACATCCGCTTCGTCGAGGACGACTGGGAGAGCCCGACGCTGGGCGCCTGGGGCCTCGGTTGGGAGTGCTGGTGCGACGGTATGGAGGTGAGCCAGTTCACCTATTTCCAGCAGGTTGCGGGCTTCGAATGCGCGCCGGTCGCGGGCGAGCTCACCTACGGGCTCGAGCGCCTCGCGATGTATGTGCAGGGCGTCGACCGCGTCTACGACCTCAATTTCAACGGTCGCGATGGCGACGCCAAGGTCACCTATGGCGACGTCTTCCTGCAGGCCGAGCGGGAATATTCGAAGCACAATTTCGAAGTCGCCGACACGGCGATGCTGTTCGAGCAGTTCAAGATGGCGGAAGCCGCCTGCAGGAAGTACCTCGACGCCGGCTGGAAGGACGACAAGCGCGAGGCGCATTTGATGGCGTTGCCGGCCTATGACCAGTGCATCAAGGCCAGCCACGTCTTCAACCTCCTGGATGCGCGCGGCGTGATCTCGGTGACCGAACGTCAGAGCTACATCTTGCGCGTGCGCGAATTGGCAAAAGCCTGTGGCGAGGCCTGGATCCATACTGAAGCGGGCGGAGCGGCCTGATGCCCGATCTTTTGCTTGAACTGTTCTCGGAAGAGATTCCCGCGCGCATGCAGGCCAAGGCGGCCGACGATCTGCGCCGCATGGTCACCGACAAGCTGGTCGCCGAAGGGCTCGTCTACGAGGGCGCGAAGGCGTTCGCGACGCCGCGCCGCCTCGCGCTCACCGTGCACGGCATTCCCGCGCGTCAGCCGGACCTCAAGACCGAACGCCGTGGCCCGAAAATCGGCGCGCCCGATGCGGCCGTGCAGGGCTTCCTGAAAGCGACGGGTCTGAAGTCGCTGGACGAAGCAAAAATCCAGCGCGATCCCAAGGGTGATTTCTACATCGGCTTGATCGAGAAGCCCGGCCGCGATGCGATCGACGTGCTCGCCGAAATCCTGCCCGTCATCATCCGCACCTTCCCCTGGCCGAAATCGATGCGCTGGGGCGCGCGCTCGGGCAAGCCGGGTTCGCTCAATTGGGTGCGCCCGCTGCACGCGATCACCGCGACCTTCGGGCTCGAGACCGAAGAGCCGGATGTCGTGAAGTTCGAGGTGGATGGCATCCAGAGCGGCCAGACGACATATGGCCACCGCTTCCTTGCGCCGGCGCCCATTCAGGTGCGCCGCTTCGAGGACTATGAGGCGAAACTTCTCAACGCCAAGGTCGTGCTCGACCCCGAACGCCGCAAGGACGCGATTCTCACCGACGCCAAGCAGCTTGCGTTTGCGCAAGGATTCGAGCTGGTCGAGGACCAGAACCTGCTCCACGAGGTCGCCGGCCTCGTCGAATGGCCGGTCGTGCTGATGGGCTCGTTCGAGCCGGAATTCCTGGCGACGCCTGCTGAAGTGATCCGCGCCACCATCCGCAACAACCAGAAATGCTTCGTGGTGCGCGATCCCAAAACGGGCAAGCTCGCGAGCAAGTTCATCCTGGTCGCCAACATCGAGGCGACCGATGGTGGTGCGACCATCATCGCCGGCAACGAGCGCGTCATTCGCGCGCGGCTAAGCGACGCGAAGTTCTTCTACGAGACCGACCTGAAGACGAAGCTCGAGGAGCGGCTGCCGAAGTTCGAGCAGATCGTGTTCCACGAGAAGCTCGGCACCCAGGCTGCGCGCATCAAGCGTATCGAGCGCCTCACCGCGGAGATCGCGCCGCTGGTCGGCGCCGATGTCGCCAAGGCGACGCGTGCCGCGCATCTGGCGAAGGCGGATTTGCTGACCGAAGTCGTCGGTGAATTCCCCGAGGTGCAGGGCCTGATGGGCAAGTATTACGCGCTGGCGCAGGGCGAGGATGCGTCCGTCGCGGCTGCGTGTGAGGAGCATTACAAGCCGCAAGGCCCCACCGACCGCGTGCCGACCCATCCGGTCAGCGTCGCCGTGGCGCTCGCCGACAAGCTCGACACGCTCGTTGGATTCTGGGCCATCGACGAAAAGCCGACCGGCAGCAAGGACCCATATGCGTTGCGCCGCGCAGCACTCGGCGTGATCAGGCTGATCGCCGAGAACGCACTTCGTCTGTCGCTCATGAAGGTGGCAGCGTCCGCGCTCGTCGGCTTGTCGGTCAAGCCAGCCGATGCTTCGAAGCTTCCAAGCGACCTCCTCGCCTTCTTCGCCGACCGTCTGAAGGTCCAGCTGCGCGAGCAGGGCGCGCGGCACGATCTCGTCGATGCCGTGTTCGCGCTCGGCGGTCAGGACGATCTCTTGATGATCGTCCGCCGCGTCGAGGCGCTCGGCAAATTCCTGGAGAGCGATGACGGCAAGAACCTGCTCGCCGGCACCAAGCGCGCCAGCAACATCCTCTCCATCGAGGAGAAGAAGGACAAGCGCACGTTCGACGGCGCGCCGGATGCCGCGCTCTACAGCCTCGACGAGGAGAAGGCGCTGGCGAAAGCGATCGACGAAGTGAAGGCTGAAGCCGGTGCCGCCGTCGCCGAGGAGGATTTCGCCGCCGCGATGCGCGCGATGGCGAAGCTGCGGCCGCCGGTCGATGCGTTCTTCGACAAGGTTCGCGTCAACGACGACGATGCCAAGGTGCGCGAGAACCGCCTGAAGCTCTTGAACGAGATCCGCAGCGCCACGCGCGCGGTCGCGGATTTCTCGAAGATCCAGGATTGAGGTGCGGGTATTGCGGCTCCCGTGCCCGGACGCAGTGCAACGCGCCGCCTCTTCGCGGCGTGATGCGCTGCAGAGCCGGGGCCCATGCGGCCCGCGTGCTCGCAGCGTCTGGGTTCCGGCTCTGCGTCGCAACGCTCGCGCGTTGCGCCTAGTCCGGGACACGTGAGTGGCCTCCAAAAAAGTGCCCCGCCCGGCGGGGGGAAGACCGGGCGGGGCCTGATGTCCGATTACACTGCTCGCGCCAGCCTGATTGAAGTGACGCGCCGGACATCTAGTCGATCTCAGTTCGATACGTCCTTAGTCCAGCACCTCGACGATGCGGCGCGAGCGCGGCTCGACGAGCACGGTCTCGCCGTTCACGACGGTGTAGCGGTAGGTGGTGGCGCCGAAGCGTTGCGGCACGTCATAATAAGTGACGCCGCTTTCGGGTAAGGTAGCGCCGACCACGATGCGATCCGGAATCCGGAAGGCCGGCACGCGTTGTTCGACGACATATTCGCGGAAAGCGGGCCGCTGTTCGGCCGCAATGGTCGGAGCGCTGTCGACCACGGCGGGTGCGCGTCCGACGGTGACACCGCTTTGCGCCTGCGCCGCCAGGGGCGAGCCGATCGCGGCCGCGAGCGCTGCAAGGGCAAGAATCCTGTTCCGCATGGACAACTCCTTCGACGTGATGGTTCGGACGCGCCAGCGGCGCGACCGGTTGCCAATGCATGCGTGTTGGCAATGTTCCGGGAAAAGCCCCGCCGCAACAGCGGCAATTTCGGGCAGTTTTCGTGGGAGGCGGAACTCGACTCGCCTGTTGCGCGTCTCTACTCCCGGAACCGGGAGGGCTATGATCCGCCCGCGATTCGCCCCCTCCACAGAAAGATAATTCATGCACATCACCGTCGCCCACATTTCGCCGATCCTGTCGTTGATTGCGGGCGTGCTCATCCTGATCATGCCGCGGCTCCTCAACCTGATCGTCGCGATCTTCCTCATCGTGAACGGCGCGATCGGGCTCGGGCTCCTGAAGTGGCTCCGCTTCTAGGCGTTCACTTTTCGGAACTGTCCGACTTGCGCGGGCCCGCCCAAAATGGTGTAAGGCCCGCGATTTCCCATTCCTCTCGCAGGTTGTGTGCAAGCTATGGCCAAAGCCGCCTCGAAGCCTAAAAAAATGCCAGCGAAATCAAAGTCCTCCGCCGCCGCGAAGGCCGCGCCGCCGGCCCGCAAGGCGCTGGCCAAGAGCGCGCCGAAGCCGGTCGCCAAGCCCGCTGCAAAGGCTGCCGCCAAGCCCGCGGGCAAGCCGGCGGCAAAGGCCGTAACCAAGGCGGCCGCGCCCAAAGTCGCCGCGAAGCCCGCGCCGAAGAAGGCTGCGCCCGCGAAGACGACGCCAGCCGCGGGCAAGGCCGGCAAATGGGTTTACACGTTCGGTGACGGCAAGGCCGAAGGCCGGACGGAGATGCGCGACCTGCTCGGCGGCAAGGGCGCCAATCTTGCCGAAATGGCCAATCTCGGCCTGCCGGTGCCTCCCGGCTTCACCATCCCAACCTCGGTCTGCACCTACTTCTATGCCCACGGCAAAACCTACCCCAAGGAACTGCAGGCGCAGGTCGAGAAGGCGCTCGACCATGTCGGCAAATTGACCGGCAAGATCTTTGGCGACACCAAGAATCCGCTGCTCGTCTCGGTGCGCTCCGGCGCGCGTGCCTCCATGCCGGGCATGATGGATACCGTGCTCAACCTCGGCCTCAACGACCAGACCGTGGAAGCGTTGTCGGAATTGTCGGGCGATCGTCGCTTCGCCTATGACAGCTATCGCCGCTTCATCACCATGTACTCGGACGTGGTGCTCGGTTTCGAGCATCATCATTTCGAGGAAATCCTCGACACCTTCAAGGATAGCCAGGGTTACACGCTCGACACCGATCTGTCGGCCGACGATTGGGTCGACCTGGTCGGCAAATACAAGGACGCGGTCGCCCGCGAGACCGGCAAGGATTTTCCGCAGGATCCGCACGACCAGCTCTGGGGCGCGATCGGCGCCGTGTTCTCATCCTGGATGAACGCGCGCGCGGTGACCTATCGCAAGCTGCACGACATTCCGGAATCCTGGGGCACCGCGGTCAACGTGCAGGCCATGGTGTTCGGCAACATGGGCGAGACCTCGGCGACCGGCGTTGCGTTCACCCGCAACCCCTCGACCGGCGAGAGCAAGCTTTACGGCGAATTCCTGATCAACGCGCAGGGCGAGGACGTGGTGGCGGGCATCCGCACGCCGCAGGACATCACCGAGGAAGCGCGCAAGGAATCGGGCTCCGACAAGGCGTCGATGGAAGCGGCGATGCCGGAGGCCTTCAAGGAGCTGACGCGGATCTACACGCTGCTCGAGAAGCACTACCGCGACATGCAGGACATGGAGTTCACGGTCGAGCAGGGCAAGCTGTGGATGCTGCAGACCCGCGGCGGCAAGCGTACCGCGAAAGCCGCACTGCGCATCGCGGTCGAGCTCGCCAATGAAGGCCTGATCAGCAAGAAGGAAGCGGTCACCCGCATCGATCCGGCTTCGCTCGACCAGCTCCTGCACCCGACCATCGATCCCAATGCCAAGCGCGACGTGATCGCGACCGGCCTGCCGGCATCCCCGGGTGCTGCCTCCGGCGAGATCGTGTTCTCCTCGGACGAGGCGGCCAAGCTTCAGGGCGACGGGCGTAAGGTGATCCTGGTCCGCATCGAGACCAGCCCGGAAGACATCCACGGCATGCACGCCGCCGAAGGCATTTTGACCACCCGCGGCGGTATGACCTCGCACGCAGCTGTCGTTGCCCGCGGCATGGGTAAGCCCTGCGTCTCCGGCTGCGGCACCATCCGCGTCGATTACGGCCGCGGCACCATGAGCATCGGCTCGCGCACCTTCAAGACCGGCGACGTCATCACCATCGACGGCTCGCTCGGCCAGGTGCTCGCCGGCCGCATGCCGATGATCGAGCCGGAGCTGTCCGGCGAGTTCGGCACGCTGATGAATTGGGCCGACCAGGTCCGCAAGATCGGCGTTCGCGTCAATGGCGATACGCCTGACGACGCGCGCACCGCGATCAAGTTCGGCGCCGAAGGCATCGGCCTCTGCCGCACCGAGCACATGTTCTTCGAAGAGACGCGCATCCGCACGGTGCGCGAGATGATCCTCTCCGAGGACGAGCAGTCCCGCCGCGCCGCGCTCGCCAAGCTGCTGCCGATGCAGCGCGCCGACTTCGTCGAGCTGTTCGAGATCATGAAGGGCCTACCGGTCACGATCCGGCTTTTGGATCCTCCCCTCCATGAATTCCTGCCGCACACCCACGCCGAGGTCGAGGAAGTGGCGCGCGCCATGAACACCGACCCGCGGCGCCTCGCCGATCGCGCGCGAGAGCTCTCGGAGTTCAATCCGATGCTCGGCTTCCGCGGCTGCCGCATCGCGATCGCCTATCCGGAGATCGCCGAGATGCAGGCGCGTGCGATCTTCGAGGCGGCGGTCGAAGCCGAGAAGCGCACCGGCAAGGCCGTCGGCCTCGAGGTGATGGTGCCGCTGATCGCGACCAAGGCCGAGCTCGATCTCGTCAAGGCGCGGATCGACGCCACCGCACAGGCGGTGATGCGCGACACCAACACCAAGCTCGCCTATCAGGTCGGCACCATGATCGAGCTGCCGCGCGCCTGTCTGCTCGCGGCCGAGATCGCGGAGTCGGCCGAGTTCTTCTCGTTCGGCACCAACGACCTCACGCAGACGACCTACGGCATCAGCCGCGACGATGCGGCGAGCTTCCTAGGGACCTACGTGTCCAAGGGCATCCTCCCGATCGATCCCTTCGTCGCGCTGGACCAGGAAGGCGTCGGCGAACTGGTCAAGATCGGTGTCGCGCGCGGCCGCAAGACGCGGCCGAAGCTCAAGGTCGGCATCTGCGGCGAGCACGGCGGCGATCCGGCCTCGGTCGCCTTCTGCCACAATATCGGCCTCGACTACGTCTCCTGCTCGCCCTACCGCGTGCCGATCGCCCGCCTTGCCGCCGCGCAAGCCGCGCTCGGCAAGGCGATCGCGAGCCAGGCGTAAGCAGAACCAAAATGCTGGAATGAAGAGGCGGGGCGAAAGCTCCGCCTCTTTCCATTTTGGCCGATGCTCTCTCCCGGTCATTGCGAGGAGCCCTTGCGACGAAGCAATCCAGACTGTCTCCGCGGAGAGTTTCTGGATTGCTTCGCGGCGCTCGCAATGACGAGCATCGCGGATGCACTGCGCGCAACACTGGGAACTCGTCGGGCATCCCGTAGTGATACGCGCCGTCAAGAGTTCCTTCACCATTCGCGTTGACGGGTCGTTTACCGCTTCACGTGACGACGCATTTACCAGCGCGCGCGAGCGCCCCGTGAAAACACCTGTGTTCGCTTGAGTGTGCTGCACGCGCAACGCCGATTAACGCCCCGGCAACCTAAATTGGATACTTACGATAAAGATCGAATTGCACGGATGTACTGCGGCTCGATTTTTCTGGCGTAAGCGTAGCGTGAGCGTAACGATGTCAGTGTTGCGTAACCATCCGAAGGGCGCGCGGTTCGCGTCCTTCGGAATCGGTCTCTGCATCTTCGCATTGATGCCGAGAGAGACCGGCTATCAGGATATTGCCTCCTTGCTGGCGCGCCAACCTGGCGTTGCCGAGCGTTGGCAGAAGCAGGTGTTCTCTGCGGCGTCCTCGATCCAGCTCGCCACCTACAGTTTTTCGCGGCCCATCGGCACCTCCGTGCCGCAGAGCGCGATGGTGCGTCTCGCGAGCCTCGATGGCCGCGACGTCACCGGCGCGATCAGCCGCAATCCGGCGCTGCAGACCGCGCCGCGCTACCAGGCTTCCGACTTTCCCAAGGTCGATCGCTCGATGAAGGGTGATCGCCTCGCAACAATTACACCGGGCCAGGCTCCGGAGACGAATGCGCCCGCGGCGGCACCGTCGCAGGAAGATCCCGCGACGTCGAACAGCTCGGTGTTCGGGGCCAAGACGGCCGCGTTGCCGCAGGCGATGTCGCCGGAATCCGCGGCCGCGCTCGATCCCGAGCTCCAGGAAGCGCTGCGCGCGCCGCCGTTGCCGCAATATGCCAATCCGCCACAAGCCAGCGACGCCGCGCGTGCGTTCGCGGTCCAGCCCCTCGAAGCGCTGAAGCGGGCGACTGCGCCGACGACGCCTGTGCGCGATCCCTTCAGCGTCAAGACCTCGAACCTGTTCTTCGGCAGCTCCTCGCTCGGCGGCAATCTCGAGAGCATAGAGAGCTGGAAGCCCGGCGCCGAACCGCTGATCGTGATGCCCGACCCCGACATGAAGGTGACGGCCTCGCTGACGCCGCCCACGGTGGAGATCGCCAAGGACATCGAGAGCGGCGAGAGCGTTGCTCCGAAGGGCGAGGTCAACGCCGACAACCAGCGGACCAGGTCACCGGCGGAACGGCTCGCGCTCGACGACAAGTCGCGCGCGAAATCCGAGAAGTGCCTCGCGGAAGCGGTCTACTTCGAATCCCGCGGCGAGGCCGTCCGCGGCCAGATGGCCGTCGCGCAAGTCGTGATGAACCGCGTGTTCTCCGGCAAGTACCCTGATACGGTGTGCGGCGCGGTCTATCAGAACAAGCACCGCCATCTCGCCTGCCAGTTCACTTTTGCCTGCGACAACAATGCCGACGTGATCCGCGAGCCCGAGATGTGGGAGCGCGCCAAGAAGATCGCGAAGGCCATGCTCGACGGCCAGATCTGGCTGCCCGAAGTCGGCAAGTCCACGCATTATCATGCCTATTGGGTGCGCCCGTCCTGGGTCGCCGAGATGAAGAAGATGTACAAGACCGGCGTGCACACCTTCTACCGCCCCCGCGCCTGGGGCGACGGCAGCGAGGAACCGAGCTGGGGCACGCCGGCCCAGACCGCCGCGCTCTCCGCCGAGCTCGCGCAGGAAGCTAAGAGCTCCGCCGAGATGGGCGCGAGCGAGCGGAGGTAGTCGTCATCACAAAGAGACCGTCATGCCCGGGCTTGTCCCGGGCATCCACGTTCTTCGTCCCGCGTGGCTAAGGCGTGGATGGCCGGGACAAGCCCGGCCCTGACGGAAAGACCGCTCACATCTCGATATCCAGCGCGCAATCGAAATTCGGCGCCGAATGGGTCAGCGCGCCCGCTGACGCGTAATCGACGCCGGTCGCGGCAATCGCGGCGATCGAATCCAGTGTGACGCCGCCGGATGCCTCCAGCTCGAGGCGGCCTTCGTTGAGCCGCACCGCCTCACGCAGCGTCGCAAGATCCATGTTGTCGAGCAGCACGGCGTCGGCGAGCCCGCTGTCGAGCACCTCGCGCAGTTGCGCCAGCGTATCGACCTCGATCTCGATCTTGACCAGATGGCCGGCGTGGCTGCGGGCGCGCTCCAGCACCGGTCGGACACCGCCGCCGACCGCGATGTGGTTGTCCTTGATCAGGATCGCGTCGTCGAGGCCGAAGCGGTGGTTGAAGCCGCCGCCGCAGCGCACCGCGTATTTCTCCAGCGCGCGCAACCCCGGCGTGGTCTTGCGCGTGCAGCAGATGCGCATTGTCGTGCCTTCGGTGCGCGCGACATAATCCGCCGTGAGCGTCGCAACGCCCGACAGGCGGCCGACGAAGTTCAGCGCGGTTCGCTCCGCGGTGAGGATGGCGCGCGCGGGGCCCGAGATCGTCAGCACCTGCTGTCCACCGGCAACGCGTGCGGCGTCGCGGACATGCGCGCGCACCTCGATGTCGGGCGAGAGCCTTTGCAGCGTCACGAGCGCGAGCGGCAGGCCTGCGATCACGCCGGACTGGCGCGCGACCAGGATCGCCTGGGCCCTGGTCGCTTCCGGAATCGTCGCAAGCGAAGTGATATCGCCGGCGCGGCCGAGGTCCTCGTCGAGCGCGCGCTGCACGGCCGCGTCGATGGCGAGCGGCGAGAGGAAGGCGTCGGGATAGAGCAGTGAGGTCGGGTTCATCAGAGGCCTCCTTCAGGCAATCATGGGCTGGACGGTGCGCGGCAGCGGCTGCTCGCTCAGGCTTTCGGCGATCTCGCGCGCCGCCGCGAGATCGGTCATCGTTCGCTGCGCCAGCGCAGGCACATCCGTCGGATGGTCGATGCGGAAATGCGCGCCGCGGCTTTCGCGCCGGCTCAACGCCGAGGCTGCGACGAGCAGGGCGGATGTCGCCATATTGCGCAGCGCGGTGCTGGTTGCCTCGCGCTCGAGCGTGGCGATGTGGCGCACGGCTTCCGCAAGGCCGGGATCGTCGCGGACCACGCCGACATGCGCGCTCATCATCGCGCGCAGCCGCTTCACCATCGCGGCATCCGGCGCGCTGCCACTCGAAGCAACCGGTGCGTCGGGGACGCCGGCAGGCGAGGGGAGAACGCGGCCGGCGATGTCCTCGGCGATGCGCGCGGCGTAGACCACGGCCTCGAGCAGCGAATTCGAGGCGAGCCGGTTGGCGCCGTGAGCGCCGGTCGACGACACCTCGCCGCCGGCCCAGAGCCCGTCGATGGAGCTGCGGCCGCGCCCGTCCACCGCGATGCCGCCCATATGGTAATGCGCAGCGGGCGCGATAGGGATGGCTTGCGTCGCTGGATCGATGCCGGCGGCGAGGCAGCTCGCATGCACGGTCGGAAATCTGTCGGCGAAACGCGCGCCCAGCGCCGCCCGCGCATCGAGGAAGGCGCCGCGCCCGGCCGCGATCTCGGCGAACACGCCGCGTGCCACGATGTCGCGTGGCGCGAGCTCGGCGAGCGGATGACGCGCCGCCATGAAGCGCTCGCCATTGCCGTTGATCAGCGTCGCGCCTTCGCCGCGCAGGGCTTCGGTGGCGAGCGGCGCCGGATCGCCTCCGGTCATGATGGCGGTCGGGTGGAACTGGACGAATTCGGGGTCGGCGATCACGGCACCCGCACGGGCGGCGATGGCAAGGCCGGAACCGACAGCCTCGCGCGGATTGGTGGTGACGGCATAGAGATGTCCGATGCCGCCGGTGGCAAGCACCACCGCGCGGGCGGCGAGCACGAGCGGCCGCGCCGAAAGATTACCGGCTTCGCGCAACTGAAGTCCTGTGACGGCGCCATCCTCGGTCAGGAGCGCTTCGGCGACGACACCTTCGATGACGCGGATCGACGGCGTGCGGCGCACGGCCTCGCTCAAGGCCGCGATGATCGCGGCGCCCGCGCCGTCGCCCCTGACATGCACGATGCGGCGGGCGGAATGTGCCGCCTCACGGCCGACAGCGAGCCTGCCTTCGAGATCGCGATCGAAGGGGACGCCATAAGTGAGCAGGTCATGGATGCGGGGTGCCGCTTCGCGCGCGATGCCGAGCGCCACCGCCGCGTCGACCAGGCCGCCACCGACCGCGATCGTGTCAGCCGCATGCGCCTCCGGCGTGTCGCCCTCGGCCACGGCCGCGGCGATGCCGCCCTGCGCCCACGCCGATGATGCGCCCTGTCCGAGCGGCGCGGCCGAGATCAAGGTCACCGGCCGCGGCGCGAGTTTCAGCGCGCAAAACAATCCGGCAAGACCGCCGCCGACGATGACGATGTCGGTGCGGGTGAGGGTGTGGATGTCGTTGGTCATTGTGCTCTCTCCATTCACTCCGCCGTCGTCCCTGCGAATGCAGGGACCCATAACCCCAGGGAGGGGTTCTCGCGCCAACTCGCCAAACATCTTCCTGTGGTTAGCGCGACGAGCGCGAGCGCTCGCGCGGGGGGGCCCGAATCTGCGCGGGCTTGTCCGGGATGACAGCGGTGCTTGCTGTTGCGGGTTGCCTTCAGTTCTTCAGATTGATCATCCGCTCGACCGAGCGCCTTGCGCGATCCGCAAGCGCGGGATCGATCGTCACCTCCTCACGGAGCGTCAGCAGGCTCTCCAAAATGTTGGCGAGCGTGATGCGCTTCATGTGCGGGCAGAGATTGCAGGGTCGCAGCATCTCGACGTCAGGCAGCTCGGCCCGCACATTGTCGGCCATCGAGCATTCCGTGATCATCACCAGGCGCCGCGGCCGCCGCTCACGCACCCAGTTGATCATGTGCGCGGTCGACCCCGTGAAGTCGGCTTCCGCCAGCACGTCAGGCGGGCATTCCGGATGCGCGATGATCTGCACCGAGGGATCGGCCTCGCGGAAGGCACGCAGCTCTTCGCCCTTGAACCGCTCGTGCACCTCGCAGGCGCCCTTCCAGGCGATGATCTTCACGTCGGTCTTCGAGGCCACGTAAGTGGCGAGATAGCGATCGGGCAGGAAGATCACGCTTCGCGTGCCCAAGCTCTCGACCACCTGCACCGCATTCGACGAGGTACAGCAGATGTCGACCTCGGCCTTCACCTCGGCCGAGGTGTTGACATAGGCAACGACAGGTACGCCCGGAAATTTTTCGCGGAGCAGGCGGACGTCGGCGCCCGTGATGCTGGCGGCGAGCGAGCAGCCGGCGCGCGAGTCCGGGATCAGCACCGTCTTGTCCGGGTTGAGCAGCTTCGAGGTCTCCGCCATGAAGTGCACGCCGCACTGGACGATGATGCCGGCCTTCACCTTGGTGGCTTCGACGGCGAGCTGGAGCGAGTCGCCGCCGATATCTGCGACACAGTGGAAGATCTCGGGCGCCTGGTAATTGTGCGCGAGGATCACCGCGCCGCGCGCGTGCTTCAGCTCGTTGATCGCCAGGATCGTCGGCGCCATCAGCGGCCACTCGATCGGCGGGATCACATGCTTCACACGCTCGTAGAGCGGCGCGGTGGCGCGCGCGACCTCCGGTGTCCATGCCAGCGAGGGCGTCGGCAGCGTGGGTCCCGTTCGTGCCGGTGCGGCACGGGGGGAGGCGGTAGCTTGGCCTAGGTGCTGGCCCTGCGGCCGGTTGGCAAAGTCGTCGGGACCGTAAATTCCAGCGATCGGCATCGAAGCCTCCGTTGCAAGTCAATTATACTCATATTGAGTATATGTGGAGCCTGAAGAATCCCGCCGGCGGGCGGGCATGGACCTTGTCAGGGATGATATACTCAATGTGAGCAAATCAGATATCATGCTCTGCCGGGAATTGCCAGATGCACCCGCACACATTTTCGTCAGGCCCGGGCCGGACGCCTCTGGCGAGGCCACATTGAAACGCAAGGCTCCCGCGGCAGCTCCCCGTGGAATGCAATCGTTTTTGA
Organism: Bradyrhizobium sp. 62B; assembly: GCF_030272265.2. NCBI lineage: Bacteria > Pseudomonadati > Pseudomonadota > Alphaproteobacteria > Hyphomicrobiales > Nitrobacteraceae > Bradyrhizobium > Bradyrhizobium sp. 62B. Next base: position 1,909,661 of record NZ_CP092841.2, read on the forward strand.
CTTGGGATCTTCATGCAAGTGCATTAAATGGCAGTTCGCGGCCGCTCCTGCGAATCCGCCAATGACAGACGAGGAACATCATGTCGATTTCAGCGGGCGAACTTCCCAGCTCACGTTCCTCCAATTGGCGCACCCCGGCCGTCATCATTCTCTGTGGATGTGCGATCGGCATGCTCGGCTTCGGTCCGCGCTCGGCGCTCGGCTTCTTCGTGCAGCCGATGAGTCACGAATTCTCCTGGGGCCGCGACGTGTTCGGCCTCGCGATTGCCGTGCAGAATCTGTTGTGGGGCCTGGGCCAGCCCTTCGCTGGTGCGGTCGCGGATCGCTTCGGACTGTTTCGGGTGATGTGCGTCGGCGCTCTGCTCTATGCCGGCGGCCTTCTTCTGATGCGCTACTCCTCGACGCCGTTGTCGCTCAACATCGGCGCCGGCGTCATGGTCGGTTTTGGTCTTGCCGGCTGCTCGTTCAATCTGGTGCTGTCGGCGTTCACCAAGCTGCTGCCGGCGGAGAAGCGCGGCCTTGCGCTTGGTGCAGGCACGGCGGCGGGCTCGTTCGGGCAGTTCCTGTTCGCGCCGATCGGCGTCGCGTTGATCGACAATTTCGGCTGGCAGCAGGCGCTCTCCGTGTTCGGCTTCCTGATGCTGCTGATCATTCCGCTAGCGCTGGCGCTCTCGACGCCGCCGGTGACGACCACGGCCAATGCAGCTCCCGCGGATGATCAGACCATCACCAAGGCGCTCGCGGAAGCCTTCGGTCATCGCTCCTACGTGCTGCTGGTGCTCGGCTTCTTCACCTGCGGCTTCCAGCTCGCCTTCATTACCGTGCATCTGCCGGCGTTCCTGGTCGATCGCGGCATCTCCGCGCAAACCGGCGGCTGGGTGATCGCCGCCATCGGCCTGTTCAACATCATCGGCTCGCTCAGCGTCGGCTATCTCCAGAACTCGGTGCCCAAGCGCTACATCCTCTCGACCATCTACTTCACGCGCGCGCTCGCGACACTGGCCTTCATCTCGTTCCCGATCACGCCGTTTTCTGCGATTGCCTTCGGTGCGGTCTCCGGCCTGACCTGGCTCTCCACGGTGCCGCCGACTTCGGCGCTGGTGGCGCTGATGTTCGGCACGCGCTGGCTTGCGACGCTCTACGGCTTCGCCTTCGTCAGCCATCAGGTCGGCGGTTTCCTCGGCGTCTGGCTCGGAGGCATCGTGTTCGAGAAATTCGGTTCGTACACGCCGATCTGGTGGCTCTCGATCCTGTTCGGCGTGCTCTCCGCGCTGATCAATCTTCCGATCGTGGAAAAACCCGTTGCACGGGCGGTTGCGCAGCCTGCCTGATCGGCTAAACATCCCCGGCAAACAAGTCAGGGAGTTCAGTCGTGGCCACATTCAAGGCGATCCGGATCGACAAGGCGGACAAGGGCACCACCGCCGCGCTCACGCAGTTCGATGAAGCCGAGCTGATGGACGGCGACGTCACGGTCCGCGTGGAATGGTCGACGCTGAACTACAAGGACGGCCTCGCGCTCACCGGCAAGGCGCCGGTGGTGCGCCGCTTCCCGATGATCGCCGGCATCGACTTTGCCGGTACGGTCGAGGCATCCTCGCATCCGCAGTGGAAGGCGGGCGACAAGGTGGTCTGCACCGGATGGGGCATGGGAGAGACCCATCTCGGCGCCTATGCCGAGAAGGCGCGGGTCAAGGGCGACTGGCTGGTCGCCCTGCCGCAAGGGCTCTCGGCGCGCGATGCCATGGCGATCGGCACCGCCGGCTTCACCGCGATGCTGTCGGTGCTGGCACTGGAAAGGCACGGTCTGTCGCCCAAGAGCGGCCCGGTGGTGGTGACCGGTGCCGCCGGCGGTGTCGGATCGGTTGCGACCGCGGTGCTCTCGAAGCTCGGCTACCACGTCATCGCCTCGACCGGCCGCGCCGCGGAAGCGGACTACCTGAAACACATCGGCGCCGCCGAAATCATCGATCGCAACGAATTGTCGGGCGCGGCCAAGCCGATCGCCAAAGAGCGCTGGGCGGGCGGCGTGGACAGCGTCGGATCGACCACGCTGGCGAATCTGCTGTCGATGACCAAGTACGGCGGAGCGATCGCGGCCTGTGGCCTCGCCGGCGGCCTGGACCTGCCGTCTTCTGTCGCCCCCTTCATTTTGCGCGGGGTGTGCCTTCTCGGCATCGATTCCGTGATGTGCCCGATTGAGCCGAGGAAAGCTGCTTGGCAGCGTCTGGCGTCCGATCTCGATCGAGCAAAACTAACTGAAATTACTCATGAAATTTCGCTGGACGACGTTCCCCAATGGGGCGCGAAAATCCTCGCCGGCGAGGTCCGCGGGCGCATCGTGGTAAAAATCGCTTAACGGCGTTTAGACTTTACCAACCAAGCTGCTTCAATGTCGCCATGGTTAGTATGGTAAGCAGCGGGTAAAGAGATAAGGCATCGCCCGCTGCGGGGTTGGGTTCGGAGTTGAGCATGCTTGCGCGTATTGTGTTGGGGGCTGTCACGGCGGCAGCAACGTTTGCGCCGGCCATTGCCGGAAGCATGAACGCTGACGAAGCGCGTCGCTTCGTGGCCGGCAAAGTGTTTGCCTTCACCTGTTTCGACGGCACCCGCGGCGCAGGCCGTATCCTCGACGATCTCGGCGCCGCCGGTGCGGTGCAGTTCTCGGGCGCGGGGCCCGTCAAGCACCTCCGCCTGCCTGGAAATACGCTCCAGATCCGCGGCCAGAACGTCTGCGCCTCGATCAAGGGCATTCCGTTCGAGCCCTGTTTCAACCTGGAAAAGACCGACGATCGCAGCTTCCGCGGCTCGGTGTCGGGCATGGGCTTCGCCTATTGCGACTTCCATCACCAGGGCGGCAACCAGATGCTGATGGCGCGCGCTGCGGCGCGGCCACGCTCGCTGCACAGGCCGGAGCACACCGGTTCGGTCGGCCCGACCAACACCGAAGTCGCCGCGCGCGTGGAAACGCCGCGCGTCGAGAGCAGCCGGCTCGAGCCGGTCAAGGCGGAAGTCAGGTCCGAGCCCGCCAAGAACGAAGGTCCGCTGGAGTTGCGCCGTTCGACTCAGTGAGGCGGCCCTGCGGGGACTAGCTGCACGCTTTAGTCGTTGAAGACGTTGATCAAACATGAAGCCGCCGCGCCGTAGTCATACGGACGGCGGCTTTCATGCGTTGGTAGCTGTTCGCGTCCCAGTTTACGTCCGGCCGGGGGGCGCGGCCCTACACAAGGGTTCAACGATGTCGCTGTACTTCTTCCGCATCAGCACCGGTCGCTATTCCGGCGCCGCCGACCAGCCGTACGAGTTCGAGGATCGCGCAGCCGCCTGGACCGAGATGACCGAGGTCTGCGCCAATTTGCTCGGGAGCATCGCGCGCGGCCTGAAGCCGAACGCCGAATGGTGCATGGAGCTGCTCGACGAGAACAAGAAGCCGGTTTTTCGCATCAGTCTCGTCGGCGAGAACGTGCCCTGACGGTTCGCCGACGTGCGACCGGCGTTAACGAATGTCAGTGCATGCAAATCCGCGAAGTCCGGGCTGTTGCACGTAGAAGCTGCGAAGAATCGCGAGGCTGAGCAGGTATTTCAGTACTTCTACTTAGGCTGTCGCGGTGCTGCTTAACGTTAATGAGGAACGTCGCTGTTAACGTTCCCGGGTTGTGCACGTGCTTCGTCGCGGCAGTCGCCATACGTCCGGGGAAATTTCGATGATGTTCATTCAGAACCTGCGAATTGGCACCAAACTCGCCATCACCTCTGTGCTGACCATAGGGCTGGTCGCGCTGATGATCTTTCTGCAGATGAGAGGGGATGCCGATGTCCAAAGGCTCAACAATGCCGCGTCAGGACAGCAGGCGATCGCGCAAAACGCCGCGGAAGCGAAGGCGTCGGTCCGGGGCATGCAGATCGGCATTCGCGACATCCTGACGTCTGCATCGCCGGCCGAGATGCAGAAGGCGGTCACCTATTTCAACGACCGTCAGAGCGCTGCCACAAAATTCTCGAACGAAATGGCGAAGCTTTCACGCTCGCCGGAGAACCGCAAGCGGATCGATCGTCTGACCGTGCTGATCGGGGAGTTCGGCAAGGGCCAGCAGCAGATCGAAGCCATCCGCAAGCAGGAGCTGGCGCTCGAGGAGAAGAAAGACGCTGAAGGGGCGGCGCAGATCGCCAAGCTCGTGAGCGAGGTCGATCGCTTCCGCAAGGGAACGCTGGCGCCGATCAACGAAGAGATCAACCAGCTGGTCAACCAGATTACCGATTTCGCCAAGCAGAGAACCGTTGAGGCGCGCGCGGAAGCGGAATCCGAGGCCGCCTCGGTCGCCCGGACGTCGCTCGTGACCGGCGTGTTGGTTGCGCTGGTGTTGATTGGAGCCTGCATCTTTTCGGTGTTCAGCATCGCGCGGCCCATGCGCGCGCTGACGCTGGCGATGGAGAAGCTCGCCGGCGGGGACTTCTCGGTGGTGCTCCCGGGCCTGGGCCGCAAGGACGAAGTCGGCGAGGTCGCTGGTGCCGTCGAAAAATTCAAGGTCGTGTCCGAGCAGAAGGCGCGCGAAGAAGCGGAGGCCCAGGTGCGGCAGGATCAGATCGCGGCCGAACGGCGCAAGGCCGAAATGTACAAACTCGCGGACAGTTTCGAGTCTGCGGTCGGAGAGATCGTCGGCACGGTTTCCTCGGCCTCGACCGAGCTTGAGGCCTCAGCTACCACGCTGACCTCGACCGCCGAGCGCACGCAACAGCTTACCACCGTGGTGGCGGCCGCATCGGAAGAAGCGTCGACCAACGTGCAGTCGGTGGCATCCGCAACGGAGGAACTGTCCTCCTCGATCACCGAGATCAGCCGCCAGGTGCAGGAATCCGCGCGCGTCGCCGGCGAGGCAGTCAGCCAGGCCCGCACCACGACCGACCGCGTCGGCGAACTGTCCAAGGCAGCGGCGCGGATCGGCGATGTGGTTGAGCTGATCAACACCATCGCGGGTCAGACCAATCTCCTCGCGCTGAACGCAACCATCGAGGCCGCTCGCGCCGGCGAGGCCGGACGCGGCTTTGCCGTCGTCGCTTCCGAGGTCAAGGCGCTTGCCGAGCAGACCGCGAAGGCGACCGGCGAGATCGGGCAGCAGATTGCCAGCATCCAGTCTGCCACCGAGCATTCGGTCGGTGCCATCAAGGACATCAGCGCCACCATCGAGAAGCTGTCGGAGATTTCTTCGACCATCGCAGCTGCCGTGGAAGAGCAGGGCGCCGCGACGCAGGAGATTTCCCGCAACGTGCAGCAGGCAGCGGCAGGCACGCATCAGGTCTCGTCCAACATCACCGACGTGCAGCGCGGCGCGAGCGAGACCGGCTCGGCGTCCTCGCAAGTGCTGTCGGCTGCGCAGATGCTGTCGGGCGACAGCAACCGCCTCAAGCTCGAGGTCGGGAAGTTCCTCGAGACGGTGCGCGCCGCCTGACGGGGGGCCGGCGAGACGGGGCCGCCTCGGCGCAGGTGCATTCCGCCGCGCAGTCGCTCTCGCAGGGGAGGGCATGCGGCTCAGGACCGGGGTCTCGCGCTTTCTGGAGGCGGTGCGTGCCGCGCGATGCCGGCTGCGCTGCAACAGATGGCTGCGGAACATATAACGGCGGCGGTGCCGAATTCCGTAATTTAACGTAGCTTCCTGTTAACGCCTGTTTGCAACTATGGGCGCAATTTTACGGGATAAGAACCAGCCATCATCGTTGGAATGCCCTCCGCCCTATTGTCCCTCGCGACGATCACGGCGCAGGTGATTTGTGCGTCGTAGGCCTCAACGGGATTTTGTGTGATGTCGAAGTTGTCGATCGTTTTCAAGCTTCTGACCGTGCTGTCGGTCCTTGTGCTCTCGCTCGCCGGTGTCGGCGTGATGGCGATCGGCACGATGCAGAACATCAATTCCCACACGGTCGAGATCGCGGAGAGCTGGCTGCCGAGCGTGCGTGCGCTAGGCTCCATGCGGGCCGACATCAACGAGCTGCGCGTCGCGCTCCGACTGCACCTGATGCAGGACAGTGCCGAGGGCAAGGAGGCCGCCGAGAAGCGACTCGCAGGCTTGCGCGAACGAATCGAGAAGACCCGCAAGGTTTACGAGCGCCTGATCAACGTGCCCGAGGAGCGCTCGCTCTACGAGCAATGGAGCAAGGCGTGGGCCGAGTACCTGAACGGCGTGCAGGAGACTATGGCGCTGTCGCGCAAGAGCGTCGGCCGCTTCCCGACCGATGCCAACGAGATGTTGCAGACCAAGGTCGCCAAGATGGCGCAGGCCGCCGATCCGCTGCTTCAGAAAGGCATCGAGCTCAACAACAGCGGCGCCGAGCTGGAGACCAAGCAAGCGGCCGACAGCTATGCGCTGATCTTCCGCGTGCTCGTCGGCATTATCATCGCGGCCGTCCTGATCGCGATCGGCGCCGCCTATTATCTGGTACGCGACGTTTCTCGCGGCATCGCCTCGATCATCCGCCCGATGCAGTCGCTCGGCGAGGGTGACCTCTCGGCTGAGGTGCCGCATCGTGGCGAGAAGACCGAAATCGGATCGATGGCGGATGCGCTGCAGATCTTCAAGGAGGCGCTGATCGCCAAGAAGGCCGCCGACGAGGCCGCTGCCGCCGATGCCGAAGCCAAGATCGAGCGCGGCCGCCGCGTCGATGCCATCACCCGCAAGTTCGAGGCGATGATCGGCGAGGTGGTCGGCACCGTCTCTTCGGCCTCGACCGAGCTCGAGGCCTCGGCCTCGACGCTGACCGGCACCGCGCAGCGCGGCCAGGAACTCGCGACCGTGGTTGCCGCGGCGTCCGAGGAAGCCTCCACCAACGTCCAGGCGGTCGCCTCCGCCTCGGAGGAGCTGTCGTCCTCCATCACCGAGATCAGCCGCCGCGTGCAGGATTCGGCGCGGATGGCGGCGGAAGCCGTCGAGCAGGCGGCGCGGACCAACGAGCGCGTCAACGCGCTGTCGCAGGCCGCCTCCCGCATTGGTGACGTGGTCGAGCTCATCAACACCATCGCGGGCCAGACCAATCTGCTGGCGCTGAACGCCACCATCGAGGCGGCGCGTGCGGGCGAAGCCGGCCGCGGGTTCGCCGTCGTCGCCTCCGAAGTCAAGGCGCTGGCCGAGCAGACGGCGAAGGCGACCGGCGAGATCGGGGCGCAGGTGTCGGGCATCCAGGCCGCGACGCAGGAATCCGTCAGCGCCATCCAGGAGATCGGCGGCACCATCGAGCGATTGTCCGAGGTGTCGGCGGCGATTGCCGCTGCCGTCGAGGAGCAGGGCGCGGCCACGCAGGAGATCTCGCGCAACGTCCAGCAGGCCTCGGTCGGCACGCAGGAAGTTTCGGCTAACATCACCGACGTGCAGCGCGGTGCGATGGAGACCGGCGAGGCCTCGGTCGAGGTGCTGTCGGCCGCGAAATCGCTGGCATCCGACAGCACGCGTCTCAAGGTCGAGGTCGCGCAGTTCCTGGAATCGGTCCGCGCGGCCTGATAATCAACTGCCCGTCTGCGGAGCCGGCGGCGGTGCGACCTGCCGCCGGAACAGGATGCGCTGGTACAGCCAGCCGATCGCAACCAGCACGATGCCGAGGCACATGAACGAGAGCGCCCGGTAGACGCCTGTCAGCGTCGACATGTCGATGACGAAGGCCTTTAGGATCGTCAGCGCGATGACGGCGGCCGAGGCCAGCCGCGCGCGCTCGGAGTTGACGAGAATGCCGACGCCGAGCAACACGACGCCGAAGGTCAGCCAGCCGATCGAATAGGTGTATTGCTCGACGCCCGTGGTCGGTCCGCTGGACAGGATCGGGCCGTGATAGAAGCGGCGGATCTCCAGCGTCACGTAGGCGAGCGCGAACACCAGCGCACCGCCCGCGATCGTGTTGGCGTAGGCCTTGCCGCGCGCCCCGACCACCGCATAGGACAGCAGCAGCATCAGCACCGCCGGCAGCGCATAGCCGAGTAGCAGCAAGTTGAACAATGCGCCGCCGACGTCGATGCGCCAGATCAGCGGGTTCTCCAGGATCAGGAGGCCGAACACGCTGATCAGCCCGCCGATCGCCGTGAGCACGATCGCGCCGATATCGTGCACGATGCTGTGGCTGCGCAGCCGCAGGCGCTCCAGCCCGATCGCCATCGCAAGCGTGATGCAGACCTGGAGTGCGAATTCGAGCAGCGAGGGCGGCGAGATCATGTCGCCACCGGTCGCGAAATGCCGGATCTCCATGAAGGCGAGCAGCGCGGTGAACAGGATCGCGGCGGTCTCGACCATGCGCAGCGGTGGATCGTCGGCGCGGCGGCGCAGGATGACGCTGGCGCCCCAGAACGAGGCCGCCGGCAGGCCGTAGCCCCAGAGCAGCCAGTTGAAGATCGGCGTGGTGCCGACGGCGTCGCCGACGATGCGGGGATCGTAGGCGATGCGCGCGGTGACGAGCCCCGCGAAGATCGCGGCGAGCCAGCGCAGGAACGGGATCGGCCGCTGCAGCGAGATCCAGGCGGTGCCGAGCGACATCAGCGCCAGCGCGATCGTCAGCCAGCCCTTCTCCAGCGCGAAGGTCAGCGCCAGCGCCAGCGCACCGAGCGTGCCGGTCGCGTACAGAGCGGTGGAGATCATGGTGCCCGGCCGGGTCTCACGGCGCGAGAGAGCCTCGGTCGCGGCACCGAAGCCTGCCGCGAGCAGCACTGCGAGGATCGCGAACGGGATCGAGCGGTCGAGATGGGCGATCCGCGCGTAGAGCGCGACGAGGATCGCGATCGGCGTCGCGACTGATGTCGCCGACCACACCACCGGGATGATCGCCGAATTCGACCGGCCTTGCGCGAGGAAGCCGGCAATGCCGAAGCCCGCGGCGAAGATCGCGGCCGTCACCAGATGCAGCGTCACGGAGCCGTCGATGGCGCTGGGCTCGATGCCGGACATCGCACCGCCCGGCAGCACCAGCATGTCGGGATTGGCGCGCACCGCCCATTCGGCGAACACGATGAAGACGGTCGCTGCGGCCGCGCCGAGCGCGCCGGTGGCGGCCGGCGCACGCCAGGCGACGAGCAGGGTTGCGCCGACGAGCAGCGTAAACGCGATCAGCGCCAGGTCGGCATGCGCGCTCGACAGCACGATCAGCATCGCGCCGAACAAATAGGCGCCGAGCGAGCCCGACGAGATGGGTTCGATCTCGCCGTCCTCGATGCTGGGTCCGAACATGAAGCCGCAGACGACGAGCAGCGCGGCCAGCACGAAGCCCGCGACGGCATGGAAGGCGTGCGGCGCGACCTGCAATTCGCTCGCGTCGAGGCCCGGGAAGATCCAGAGCACGGCAAAGGCAATCGTCGTGACCGCGAGCCAGCGCCACAGCCGGATGCGGGCGAGGCCGAAGCTCGCGGCGGTGACGACGGCGAGATAGATGTAGAGCGCCCAATAGTCCGGCTTGCCGCTGGAGACGAGCACCGGCGTCACGAAGGCGCCGACCACGCCGAGGCCGGCGAGCGCGGGGCCGTGCAGCAGCGCGGCCGCGAGCGTGCACATCGCGACGATGCCGAGCAGCACGAAGGCGGTGGCGGGCACGAGGAAGCCGTAGAGCGCATAGGCCGCATAGATGGTCGCGAACGCCACAGCTGTACCTGCCGCGGTGAGGATCGCGGGGATGTTGGCGATCGGCAGCGCGGCGATGGCCGAGATGCTCTCCTTGCGCCGCGTCCATTCGCCGGCTCCGAGCAGCGCTGCTGCGAACAGGCCGCCCAGGAACACGCGCACGCCGGGGCCGAGCAGGCCGGCCTCGATCGAATAGCGCACCATGAAGAAGCCGCCCAGCGCCAGCGCAAGGCCGCCGATCCACACCACCCAGCGCGTGCCGAGCTGCTCCTCGAAGCCGGGTTCACGACTATCAGGCGCGCGCCCGGGGAGCGGCGGCGGGGCATCGGCCCCTTGACTCGCTGCGAGCGGCCGGGGCTCTTCGGTGACGAGCGGAGGCGGCGCCGTTTCGGCCTCCGGCGCGAGCGGCGGAGGTTCGGTGGTCGCCGTTGCGGGAGCTTCAGCCTGCACGTATGCCGGCAACGGTGGCGGCGGTTGGACCGGTCGCTGCTGCGCGTAAACCCTCTCTTCGAGCGCGCTGAAGCGCCGACGCAGCTCGGCCGCCTGGCTTGACGCCTTGATTGCGATCAGGATGGCGATGATCGCGATGATCAGCGCAAAGACGTCAAACGGGCCGTCGAACATGAAGCCTCCAGGCAACCGGCGGGCAGGGGCCGATCGCGCAAATCTTGAGTTAGCGCCGGGAGCGTACGCGCAACCCCGGTGCGGGCCGCTCCTGGAGCACGTCGCGGCGGAAGCGGTAGAGCGCCGCCGGCCGTCCGCCCGTCTGTGTCGACATCACCCCGGTCGGTTCGACCAGGGCTTCCATTTCGACCAGGCGGCGGAAATTCTGCTTGTGCAGGTGCCGGCCGGAGATCGCCTCCACCGTATACTGCAGTTCCGTAAGTGTGAATTCGGGCGGCAAAAGTTCAAACACCACAGGACGATACTTCAGTTTCGCACGCAGCCGCGCGATCGCCGTGGCAAGAATCCGGCGGTGGTCGAACCGCATCGAGGTCCCGAGCGGGGGAAGCGCCGTGCGCGCCAATGCCGCAGGGCGGCCGTCGCGCCTAGCTTCCTCGACCAGCCCGGCCTCGTACAAGAGCTCGTAGCGGTCGAGCACGCGCTCCTCGTCCCAGGCCGCCCCGTCGAGGCCGAAATAGAACCGCACGCGATCCTTGCGCGGCAGAGCGCGGGTCGTCTCCGGCGTCTCCTCCGCGGCCCACTCGGTCAGCGCGGGAATGATGTCGCGGGCGATGATCGCCGGCGGCTCCTCGCGCCGGTCTTCCCAGGGGAGGAAGCGATACCATGGCGCGAAGCTCGCCGCGTTCGCCGCAAGCTCGCCGTCCACCGCGCGCGTCAATGCGAGATAACCGATCGACACCATATGCGCCCCGGTGTCGCCGGCCTCGGCATGGCGGCCGCGATCGCCAAAGGTGTAGAGCTGCTCGACATAGCCGAGCCGCAAGCCCGCCTGCTCCTCGACCCAGGCGCGCAGGCCGATCTCGAAGGTGCGGTGCGCGAGCGCGTCGAACGGGCCGAACGGCAGGCCGGCAAGCCCTTCACTGTCGCGCGCGGTCAGGATCAGCGGCTCATGACCCTCGATCGCCACGATCGCCGCGGTCAGGCCGATCTCGATCGGCGTCAGCAGCTTCTCGCTCATGCGGCTGATATCACAGCTGTCATTCGAGCTCGATCACGAAGGGGCGGCCTTCGACCATCATCGCGCCCGGACCGATCTCGTCGAGCGCGCGCAGCATGCGGCCGTTGCGCCCCAAGGCGCGGTCGGCAAGGCCGACGATGCGCCGGTTCGGCGAGGCGATCGGCGAGGCCGCGCGGATCTTCCTGGCGATCTCGAGCTCGTCGCGGTTGGGATTGAGCGCGCAGACCGCCGCGAACGCGCTCGCGGTGGAGCGGCTGATGCCGGCATAGCAATGCACCACCAGCGGTGCGCCGCGGTCCCAGGAGCGCACGAAATTCAGCACCTGGTCGATGTGCCCCTCGGAGGGCGCGACGAAACCGTCCATCTCCTCGGTGATGTCGTCCATCGACACCTTGAGATGATTGGCCGGCAGCACGGAGACCGGCCGGGCCACTTGCTCGACATTGGCCATCACGGTCAGCACATGGCTGGCCTTGGTGAGGCGGACGGTTTCGGGAAGCGCGGCGAGCGAACAGACGTGGATCATGGCGGACCTTTTTGCCGCGATTATAACGAGCGCTCGTAGGGTGGGCAAAGGCGCAAAGTGCCCACCATCTCGCAAATGCGCGCATCTCGCCTGGTTTCGTGGGCACGCTTCGCTTTGACCACCCTACGAAGGGATGATGCTACGCAGACACCGCGCCAAACCGCTCCAGAAACTGCTTCTCGGCCCGCGCCGCGGTCCAGGGCGTGAGATAGTCGCGCCGGACGCTGTCGGTGAGGCCGGGGTCCTTGCCGAACAGGCGCCGCGCCTCGCTTTCACTGAAGCCGGCAAGCTCGGTCGCTTCCAGATAGGCCGCGCCGCGATCGGCGGCCTTAATGGCTGACGTGATCTCCTCCGGCAAGTCCGGTGGCAGGCCGAAGCGGATATGGATGGCGCCGAGCAGGCGCTTCTCCACGGCCTTGTAATGGCCGTCGAGCACCGCCTTGAACGGCGAGATCATGTCGCCGATCACGTATTCCGGCGCATCGTGAAGCAGCGCGGCGAGCCGCATGCGCTGATCGGCGCGCGGCATCTCGTGCCGCAGCACGATCTCCACCAGCAGCGTGTGCTGCGCGACCGAGAAGATATGCGCGCCGATGGTCTGGCCATTCCAGCGCGCGACGCGCGCCAGCCCGTGCGCGATGTCGGCGATCTCGACGTCGAGCGGGGAGGGATCGAGCAGATCGAGCCGCCGGCCCGACAGCATGCGCTGCCAGGCGCGGGACTGCGCGTCGCGCGCGGTCTTCTTCACGGTCATTTGGACTTGAGACGCGGCTTGCGCGGCGCCTTGCCGCAAGTCGCGTGACAATGGCAGTCGACGAGATGGTCGTTGACCATGCCGGTCGCTTCCATGAAGGCATAGACGATGGTCGGGCCGACGAATTTGAAGCCGCGCGAGGACAGCTCTTTCGAGATCTGGGTCGACAGCGGCGTCGAGGCGGGCACGCTTGCCGTGGTCTTGAAATGGTTGACCTTGGGCTTGCCGTCCATGAAGTCCCACAGCAGCTTCGAGAAGCCCGGGCCCTTCTCCATGATGTCGAGATACGATCTCGCGCTCAGGATCGCGCCGTCGATCTTGGCCTTGTTGCGCACGATGCCGGCATCGTTCATCAGTGCGTGGACCTTCTTCTCGTTGTAGCGCGCGATCTTCTCCGGCTGGAAATCGTCGAAGGCTTTGCGGAAATTGTCGCGCTTGCGCAGGATGGTGATCCAGGACAGGCCGGCCTGGAAACCGTCGAGGATCAGCTTCTCGTAGAGCGCGCGGTCGTCATATTCCGGCACGCCCCATTCGGTGTCGTGGTAGGCGACATAAAGCGGATCTTCGCCGGGCCAGGGGCAACGCGTCTTTCCGTCGGGATGCTGGCGAGGGGCTCGGCTCATGCGGTGGGCTGCTTTGCGGGGATGCGGACGACGTCCGGGTCTGCCAGCTTCAACGCGAGCCCGCCAGCGGTCAGCGGCTGGCCGGCATCGAGCGCCTCGGCGACGCGGTCAATGCGCACCAGGGCAATGCCCTTGCCTTGCGCCGACGAGCCCATGGTGCCGACCGGCTTGTCGCCGGCCATGACGCTGACGCCGGCCTCCGGCGAGAAGTCGTCGAGCAGCACCTTGACGCTGCGGGTGCGTGCGGTGCCGCGATGCTGCATGCGCGAGACGACCTCCTGGCCGACATAGCAGCCCTTGTCGAAATCGACGCCGGCAAGGCGGTCCATGTTGGTCTCGTGCGGAAAGGCGTCGTTGTACGAGAAGTCGAGCCCGCCGCGCGGCACGCCGAGCGCGATGCGGTGCGCCTCGTATTCGGTCGCATCGACAAGCTCGGCCCCGATGAGGTCGGAGAGCTTCTGCTTGAGATCCTCGGGGATCAGGATGCGATAGCCGAGCCCGTCCTGGCGCGGATCGGCGAACGCAAGATCGGGCTGGGCCGCTGGCTGGCCATCCCAGGCGGCGAGCACGCCGAGATCGAGGTTTTCCACCGTGACCTTGGCGCGCAGCTTGTAGAATTTCAGCTTGGTGGCGAGGCTATCCGCCAGCGCTTTCGGGCAGTCTAGCAGGAACCCGCCGCCATGGCCTGCGGGCACCTCGGCGATCAGGAAATCGACGATGATCTTGCCCTGCGGCGTCAGCAGCGCGCCGAATCGCCCCAGGCCCGGCTTCAACCTGTCGACGTCGGTCGTAACCAGGCCGTTGAGGAAGTTGCGCGCATCCTCGCCCGCGACCTTGACCACGCCCCGGTCGGGAAGAAACGCTGATTTCATGCGAAAATCTCTTGCGACATGTTGCTCCGGAACGTAAGCCCGCGAGGCATAAACGACAAGACCTCGAGCCCTGCGCTTGGGGACGAGAGAGGCCTTCAGCCATGACCCAGCGCTTCGATGTGATCCTCAAGAATGGCACCGTCGTCAACCAGGACGGCGAGGGTGTTCGCGATATCGGCATCACCAATGGCCGCATCGCCGAACTGGGTCCGCTGTCGCAGGCCTCCGCCGCGGAGGTGATCGACTGCAAGGGCCTGCACATCCTGCCCGGCGTGATGGACACCCAGGTGCATTTCCGCGAGCCCGGGCTGGAGCAGAAGGAAGACCTCGAGACAGGCTCGCGCAGCGCCGTGATGGGCGGTGTCACCGCCGTGTTCGAGATGCCGAACACCTCGCCGCTCACCGTGACCGAGGCCACCTTCACCGACAAGGTGAAGCGCGCCCATCACCGCATGCATTGCGATTTCGCCTTCTTCATCGGCGGCACCCGCGAGAACGTGCAGGACCTGCCGGTGCTGGAGCGCGCGCCCGGCTGCGCCGGCGTCAAAGTGTTCATCGGCTCCTCGACCGGTGCGCTCCTCGTGGAGGACGACGAAAGCCTGCGCCGCATTTTTCAGGTCATCCGCCGCCGCGCCGCCTTCCATGCCGAGGACGAGTACCGTCTCAACGATCGCAAATCTCTGCGTATCGAAGGCGATCCGCGCTCGCATCCGGTCTGGCGCGACGAAACCGCGGCGCTGATGGCCACGCAGCGCCTGGTCAAGCTCGCGCACGAGACCGGCAAGCGCATCCACGTGCTGCACATCTCGACCAAGGAAGAGATCGAGTTCCTCAGGGATCACAAGGATGTCGCCTCTTGCGAGGCGACGCCGCATCACCTCACGCTGGTCGCGCCGGAATGCTATGAGCGCCTCGGCACGCTGGCGCAGATGAACCCGCCGGTGCGCGGCGCCGATCACCGTGCCGGCATCTGGCGCGGCATCGAGCAGGGCATCATCGACGTGCTCGGCTCCGACCACGCTCCGCATACGCTGGAGGAGAAGCAGAAGACCTATCCCGCCTCGCCCTCCGGCATGACCGGCGTGCAGACGCTGGTGCCGCTAATGCTCGACCACGTCAACGCGGGCCGGCTCTCCCTGGCGCGCTTCGTCGACCTCACCAGCGCCGGCCCCGCGCGTCTCTACAACATGGCCTGCAAGGGCCGCATCGCCGCCGGCTACGACGCCGACTTCACGGTCGTCGACCTCAAGCGCAGCGAAACCATCACCAACAAATGGGTCGCGTCGAAGGCAGGCTGGACCCCCTATGACGGCGTGCGTGTCACAGGTTGGCCCGTCGGCACGTTTGTCCGCGGCCGCCGCGTGATGTGGCAGGGCGAGCTGGTGACGCCATCGCAGGGCGAGCCGGTGCGGTTTCTGGAGACGCTGACGCAGTAGGACGCTTCGGTCGGGGACGAACGCACCATCCCCGTCCTTGCGAGGAGCTCAGCGACAAAATTGCGGAGCAATTTTGCGCAGATGCGACGAAGCAATCCAGCGTCCCCTTCGCGGAAAGATTCCGGATTGCTTCGCGGGTCCTGTCATCGGGCCGCGCTTCGCGCGGACCCGGTGGCTCGCAATAACGAGAGGAGAGAGCTACACTCCCTCTCGAACGGGAGTGCATTCCGATGTCAGAGCCAGCCGCCCTCATCACCACCGACCAGCTCGCCGCCATCCTCGGCGATCCCAACCTCCGCCTCTACGACTGCACGACCTATAACGAACCCGTCCCGCCGGGCAGCGACGTGCCGTATCGCGCGGTCCCCGGCGACAAGACGTTTGCAGCCGGCCACATTCCCGGCGCCGATTTCCTCGACCTGCAGGGCGAGTTCTCCGACACCTCGTCGCAACAATTCTTCATGATGCCCGATTTGGCCCAACTCGAAGCCGCCTTCGGCCGCCACGGCCTCGATGCAGGCAAGACCGTCGTGCTCTACAGCATCGGCACCATGATGTGGGCGACGCGGTTCTGGTGGATGCTGCGCTCGCTCGGCGTCGATGCGCATGTGCTCGACGGCGGCTTCGACAAATGGAAGGAGGAGGGACGCCCAATCGAGACTGGCACACCGAAAGGCTATCCCGCGACGACCTTCAAGGCCACGCCGCGCGCGGGTTTCTTCGTCGACAAGACCACCGTGAAGGCGCGGATCGGCGATCCCGCGACGGTGATCGTCAACGCGCTCGGTCCGCAATTTCATCGCGGCCTCGAGCCGAGCCGCTACGGCCGGCCCGGCCGTGTGCCCGGCAGCGTCAACGTATCGGCCGCGACGCTCGTCAATGCCGACAAGACCTTGACGACGCTCGCCGACGCCGAAGCCAAATTCACAGCTGCCGGCGTCACGCGCGACAAGAACGTGATCCTCTATTGCGGCGGCGGCATCTCGGCGACGATCGACCTCTTCCTGCTGACGCAGCTCGGCTACGACAGGCTGACGCTCTACGACGCCTCGATGGGCGAATGGGCGAGGGACCCGGCACTGCCGATCGAGACGGATTAGGTGTGCTTGGCTACCCCTGGAGGGGCTCTCCAGGCGAGTGTAAGAAATCCGGGAACCTTTCCCTAGGCCTGCATCCAATGTCCGGAACCAATGGAGACAAGGCACCAACTATGCAAGGGACCGCAGCCGGCCTGTCGGCCGGCGCCAGGACATCGGAAACCGAGCTGATCGAGCGCGCGCGGCGCCGGGACGAAGCCGCATTGCGCGAGATCATGCAGGCCAACAACCGCAGGCTCTATCGCCTCGCCCGCGGCATCCTGCGCAGCGACAGTGAGGCCGAGGACGTGGTGCAGGAAACCTATGTCCGCGCCTTCACGCATCTCGACGGCTTTCTTGGTACGTCGGCGCTGTCGACCTGGTTGTCGCGCATTGCCATCAACGAAGCGCTCGGGCGCCTGCGCAGCCGGAGGCCGCAGGTCGAGCTGGGATCGGTGCCGGAGGCAACGCTAGAAGCACAGATCATCAAGTTCCCCCTTTCGTCCGCCGCAACCGATCCGGAAAGATCCATGGCTCAACGCGAAATCCAGCGCGTCGTCGAACACGCGGTCGACGAATTGCCCGACGCCTTCCGCATGGTCTTCATCGCGCGGGTGATGGAGGGGATGAGCATGGAGGAGACGGCCGAGCTGCTCGGCATCAAGCCCGAGACCGTGAAGACGCGTTTGCATCGTGCGCGCGCCCTGCTGCGCGAGAACGTCGAGAAAAAGATCGGCCCCGTGGTGATGGATGCATTCCCGTTCGCCGGCCAGCGCTGCGAGCACCTGACCGAGGCCGTGCTCAGGCGCCTTGGCATCGGCTGATTGGCATCTGTTGATTGGCGCCGGCGCGTCATTTTTCGGGAACGTTTGCGCGAAACTCCCATCCAATCCCTGTGACGCAACGCGCCGGGCAATGCCGGCACCACAGGAGTATCAAGCCATGTTCACCCGACGGAGCGCGGCGATCGCCGCGGCCATTCTGTTGTCGAGCCCCGCGCTGCTGCAAGGCGCCAGCGCCGCCGACAAGCCCACCGATCCGCAGATCGCCCATATCGCCTACACCGCTGGCGTGATCGACATCAACGCGGCCAAGCAGGCGCAGAAGAAGGCCAAGAGCAAGGACGTGAAGGCGTTCGCCGAGGACATGCTGCGTGACCACGAGGCCGTCAACAAGCAGGCACTCGCGCTGGTCAAGAAGCTGAACGTCACCCCTGAAGACAACGACACCAGCAAGGCGCTGTCCAAGCAGGCGAGCGACAAGCTGGCCGAGCTCGACAAGCTGAGCGGTGCTGCCTTCGACAAGGCCTATGTCGCCAACGAGGTCGCCTACCACAAGGCGGTCAACGGCGCGCTGGAGACGCAGCTGATTCCGTCGGCGAGCAACGCCGAGCTGAAGAGCCTGCTGCAGACCGGCCTGAAGATCTTCCAGGGCCATCAGCAGCACGCCGAACATGTCGCGGCCGAGCTGAAATAGGGAGTGTGCGATGATGTCGGGGCGGCTGACTTCGTTTCCCATCGCGCTTGTCTTCGCCGCGATGGTCGTCCCGGCGCACGCCGCGACGATCGAGATCACGATGGAGAACCTCGTGATCTCGCCGGCTGAGGTGTCGGCCAAAGTCGGCGATACCGTCAGCTGGATCAACAAGGACGTCTTCGCCCATACCGCCACCGCGAAGAACGGTGATTTCGACGTGAAGTTGCCGCCCAAGGCATCGGCGACGTCAGTTCTGAAAAAGGTGGGAACGGTCGAATATTACTGCCGCTATCATCCCAACATGAAAGCGAGGCTCAAGATCGAGCCGTGAGGGGGAGGGAGCGCATTCCCGACTCCGTCAGGAACAACTCCCGGCCATTGCGAGACTAATGCTTGTCGGGGGCAAGCGGCTTCCGTGCGATAAAGCCGGCAGACCTTTGCGAAGCCTTTCGGCCAAATCTGTTCGCAAGGTCATTCATCCGTTGACTGGCCCCGCCCATGCGGCGGGGTCATTTTCGGAAGCCTACTGCCTGCAGATGTCGACCGAGAATTCGCCGTTGCGGATACGGCCGGGGAAGCCTTCGACGAATTTGGCGACCGCGTCCTCGCCATAGGTGCCGACGAGCTCGGCAAAGGCCGCGAACAGGCTCGCCTGTGCCAGGCAGTCGCCGTCCACGCCGTCATGGCGCGCTTCGGCCCAAGCCTCGTTGAGATAGCTCAGTGCGGCCTGTTTCTGCTCGTGATCGGGCAGCGGCGCGCGGGCGGGGGCGTAGGAAATCGGCTGGCTCATGAAACTCGATCAGGGCTGGGGCGCGATCCACGGCGATGCGCTGTGCGAGAGGTGTAGCACGGGCGTTAACGACCGCTAGGCCACATCTTTAGGAACGGTTAACGGCTGTGTACAAAGTCGATGACAGAGTTCCGGCCCGGCTGTCATTCCGGGGCGCGGCGAAGTCGCGAGCTATGGTGCGTAATTGCGCACCTGAGAATCCATCGCGCTACAGAGTCGGTGGATGAATGGATTCCGGGCTCGCGCTGCGCTCGCCCCGGAATGACACGAGGAGAGAACTAGTTCGCGTAACGCGCCGTCAGATCCCGCGAGATCTTCGAGCCTTCCTCGATATAGCGGCGGATCGCCACCGTCGCGGCCGGCGTGCAGCTGCGGTAGGTCTGCTGGAAGCCGTTATAGCCGCGGTTGAAACCGGCGATCATGCGGGTGCGGCGCTCCCCGGAGGGGGTTTCGGCATCGATCAGCGCCTGCATCTCGTTGCGCCATTTGTTGCCCTCGTTGGACCCGCAGACGCCGCGCAGATAGTGCAGCCCGCCGAGGATCTCGGCCAGCCGCTGCAAATCGGCGTCGAACGGCGCCGCCACGTCCTGGGCCCGAATGGGTCCGGAGGCGCAGGCGAGAATCAGGACAAAAATGGCCAGAAATCGCGTGGACATCGGCGGGGTGTATGCCCGCTCGAGGCGGTGGACGCAAGGCGGGGGCGCTCAGGGGCCAATCAGCCGCGCGGCGGACTGGATCACCTCTTCCAGCCCCCCGGTCAGCTTGAGGTCGGTAAGGCTCGCCAGGGCGCTAGGGGAGATCCAGCGGTAATCGTCGAGCTCGTCGTTGAGGGACGGCTCCCTGGCCACCCAACGGGCGGCAAACGACATGATCAGATAATGGCCGGCGCCGGGCGCGGCCGGCAGCACCTCGCGCCAGCCGGCAAGGCCTGCGATGGCAATGTCGAGCCCGGTCTCCTCATCGACCTCGCGCTTAAGCGCTTGGTGCAGCGATTCGCCGAACTCGACCCGGCCGCCGGGCAGCGAATAGAACCCCTTCGCCGGCGAACGGGCGCGACGGGTCAGCAGCACCTTGCCGTCGCGGAAAATCGCGGCACTCACGGCGAGCTGGGGGTGGGTGGGCTGTACGACCGACGCCATTTCTTACGAGACCTGTTTTACAGGACGGGTTCTTACAGGAATCGGCTCAGTTCGCCATGATGGTGTCGACGTCGGCTTCGGCCCCGCCATGGATGATGCCGCCGCAGGCCGCGATCAGCGGCTTGACCCAGAGCGCGGCCTGCTCGGCGAGGCGGATCCGCGTCGTGTCCTTCTCGACCTCGCGCATGGCCGTGCCGACCGCGGTCAGGATCGAGGTCATGGTATCCGTGAGGTGGTCGAACTGGGCGCGCACGTTGGGATCGGCCTTCTCATAGGCTTCGATGGCGAGGTCGCGCGCCTTGAAATTCGACGCCGTGAAATGCTCGGCATAGGACAGGGGCGACCAGGTCAAAAAATCCTCGGCGCATTCCGGCATGTCCGGAACCATTTCCAGCAGCATCACGGCTTCATTGAAATGGTTGAGATAGTCAGTGGCAAGCCCGGTTCGCGGGTTGATATTGGCCACGCGCAGCCGCTCGGCCCAGGCGGCGGCCTCGGGGCCCGTCTGTACATGCGTCCGCGCGGGTTGGGAGGCCGTTGAGCTCATCTGCCACAGTGTTAACGTTCGGGGTTAAAAGGACCTGAACGGACCCTATATAGACGCCCTGAGATGTGTGGACGCTTCGTCATAACTTCGGCCCCCGCGGCTTTGCGGCAACTGTTCGGCTATGTCGAGCAGCCGAATTTCCCGCCTCGGTACAATGTCGCGCCGACACAACCGATTCCGGTCGTGCTGGTCGAGAACGGCGCGCGGCATTTCCGGCTGATGCGCTGGGGATTGCTGCCCGGCTGGGTGAAGGATCCCAAGAGCTTTACCCTCCTGATCAATGCCCGCTCGGAGACGATCCTCGAGAAGCCCGCGTTCAAGCGGGCGATTCGCCGCCGGCGCGGCCTGATCCCGGCCGACGGCTATTACGAATGGAAGGTGGAGGACGGCCGCAAGCAGCCCTTCTTCATCCATCGCGCCGACGGCGCGCCGCTGGGCTTCGCTGCGGTGTTCGAGACCTGGGCCGGGCCGAACGGCGAGGAGCTCGACACCGTCGCGATCGTCACGGCCGCGGCGGGCGAGGATCTCGCCGCGCTGCATGACCGCGTGCCCGTCACCATCGGCGAGCGCGATGTCGAACGCTGGCTCGACATCAAAGGCGACGATGTCGATTCGATCCTGCCGCTGCTCGCCGCCCCGCGCATCGGCGAATTCGCCTGGCACCCCGTCTCCACCCGCGTCAACCGCGTCGCCAATGACGACGAGCAGTTGCTCTTGCCGATCAGCGCGGAGGAGATGGCGGCGGAAGCCGAAGCGGCCAAGCCGAAGAAGGCGGCGCGGAAGGTTGCTGCTGCATCATCGGATGACGGGCAGGGCTCGTTGTTCTAATCACTGCCACCCTGCGGCCGCGGTGTTTCAAACGATCTCCCTCGCCCTCAACGCCGCAATCTCGGCGGCATCGAATCCCAGCTCGTCCAGCACCGCATCCGTATCGGCGCTCAGCTCCGGCGCCATCCGGTCCAGCCGGCCGCCGCCATGGGCGAGCTTGAAGCCGCTGCCGGCAAAGCGCAGCCGGCCGTAGGGCGTGTCGAGTTCCTGGATCGCGCCGCGCGCCTTGATTTGCGGATGGTCGATGACTTCCTCGACCTTCCAGATGCTGGCGCAAGGCGCGCCGGCGTCTTCCAGAATGGTCTCCCATTCGCGCGCAGGCCTCGCCGCAAGCGCCTCCTCGATGATGGCGCGCAAGGCCGGCTCGTTCTCGTTGCGCGAGAACCAGTCGGCAAAGCGTGGGTCGCTGAGCGTGTCCTCGCGGCCGAGCGCGGACATCAGCGCGCGATACTGCTTCTCGTTGTTGACGGCGAGCAGGATATGGCCGTCGCCGCATTTGAACAGGTTTGCCGTAGTCCGGCGGCTCACCGCCTGGTTACCCGACAGTTGCTGGCGATGGCCGGCGACCGACCAGTCCGCGATCTGCCCGGACAGAAACGCCATTGTCGCCTCCAGCATGGAGACGTCGATGAGCTGTCCCTTGCCGGTGCGGTCGCGCTGGTAAAGCGCGCTCGAGACGCCGAAGGCAGCGGTCGCGCCCGAGAGCACGTCGCACACCGCAAAGCCCGCGCGCGTCGGCCCGGTCTCGGGGTGGCCGGTGATCGCCATGATGCCTGACAGCGCCTGCATCTTGCCGTCATAGCCGGGCCGTAGGCGGTCCGGGCCGGTCTGGCCAAAACCCGACACCGCGCAATAGATCAGTTTTGGATTGATCGCCGAGAGCGCTTCATAGCCGATGCCGAGCTTGTCCATCACGCCCGGGCGAAAATTCTCCATCACGACGTCGACGGTCGCGGCAAGCTTCTTCACGATCGCGATCGCCTCCGGCTTCTGCAGATCGAGCGTCAGGCTGCGCTTGTTGCCGTTGATGGCCTGGAACGCCGGTGCCAGCCCGCGCTCGGCCCATTCGCGTGAGAGCGGCGTGCGGCGCATGTCCTCGCCCTCGCGCCGCTCGACCTTGATGACGTCGGCCCCGAGCAAAGCGAGCTGGTAGCTCGCATACGGGCCGGCCAGCACTTGCGTGAAATCCAGGATCTTCACGCCCTCGAACGGTCGCGTCACGTCGCTCTCCCGATAATTATTGTTCCTGGAGCCGTCAGGCGGCGCGGTTGCCGCGCGCGATCTCCTTCTGCTTGTCGAATTCGGCGCGGCGGCGCGCCAGCTCTTCCGGCGAGAGCTGCGCGACATTGTTGTAGTCGAGCTTCCAGGAGGCGTCCTCGCTCCAGCGCAGCGGCGACTGCATCGTCGTTTGCGGGCCGCTCGAGGTCTCCAGCAACTGAAGCGCCAGCTCCAGCGTTTGCGCCTGCGAGGCGACGTCGTGCGGCTTGCCGGCGGAATTGCCGAGCGGGAAGTCGGAGAACAGGAAGCGGGGCGCGGCCGCGTGCTCGATGATGTCCTTGGCGCAGCCCATGATCACGGTCGGAATGCCGTTGGCCTCGAGATGCCGCGCCACAAGCGCCGTGGTCTGGTGGCAGACCGGGCAGTTCGGCACCAGCACCGCGACGTCGACCTTGTCGGCAAGGCAGCGCGCCAGAATTTCCGGTGCATCGGTGTCGAGCGTGACGCGGTGGCTGCGGTTGGTCGGCGCGCCGAAGAAGCGCGGGGCAACCTCGCCGATCCGGCCCGCCGCGCTCGCCTTCAACAGCTGCGGCAGCGGAAACCAGGTGCCGTTGTCGGTGGCGCTGGTGTGTTTGCGGTCGTAGCCGATATGCGAGATGCGCAGGTCGTGCTCTCTCGACGTGTCGCCGTCATAGACCTGGTAGAACTTCGCGCTGCCATTATACGCCGCGCCCGGCCCCTGGTCGCCCTTGGCGGGATCGTAGGGCGCGGCGGTGGTGATGATGGTCACGCGCGACTTCGCCAGCGGCTTCTTCAGCGGCTGGAACGGCGCTGCGGTGTAATGCGCCCAGCGATACGCCGTGGTGTAGCCGATCGCCGCGTAATATTCGCGCGTGCGCTGCATGTAGGGGATGGGAGAATCATAGTCGGGCGCAAAGCCGAATTCGTCGTCGCGCGGCGCGGTCATGGGCGCGTCTCCTGGTTCTTGGTTGGAGCCAGACTAGAGATAGTTTTGGGGTTGCTCAACAGGGGAGCGGGGCAGCGCAGGGCTGAATTGCATGTGAGGATGCTGCGGCACCGGTGCTGCCACTTACCCTCCCCTGGAGGGGCCCCTCCAGGGGAGGGTAAGAAGCTCACCTGAACACGTGCAGCGCCGCGTATTGCAGCAGCATGATGGCCTTGGCGTCGATGATGCGGCCGTCAGTGATCATCGCCAGGGCCTCGTCGATCGAGAGCTCCAGCACCTCGATGTCCTCGCCCTCGTGCTCGAGGCCGCCGCCGTCGCTGACACGCATCTCCGGCTCGTATTCGGCGACGAAGAAATGCAGCTTCTCGGTGATGGCGCCCGGGCTCATGAACGCCTCGAACACCTTGTGGACGTGATGCAGGCGATACCCGGTCTCTTCCTCCGCCTCGGCGCGGATGCGCTCCTCGGGCTCGGCATTATCCAGAACGCCGGCGGCCGCCTCGATCAACAGGTCGTCGTAGCCGCGGATGAAGGCCGGCAGGCGGAATTGCTTCACCAGGATCACGGTGCGCCGCGCGAGATTATACGGCAGCACGGCGGCGGCGTTGTCGCGCTCATAGGTCTCGCGATGCTGCGTCTGCCATTCGCCGCTGGCGCGCCGGTACTCGAACGTGGTGTTCTTGAGCGTGGTCCAATTGTTCGAGAGCACGCGGACGTCCTTGATGCGGACGCGGTCGGAAACGGTCATGATCTTCTTCCGGAACTAGGTGGGAGTGCGGCCGTCGAGCCACTTCTGGAACATCACGGAGGTCGATAGCTCGAAGCCCAGCGAGCCGTAGAACGCATTGGCCGCTTCGTTCTCGCGGCGGACCAGGAGCTGCAGCTTCGAAATTCCGGCCGCGCGCAGCCAGTCCTCGGCCGCCGCCATGATGAGGCGGCCGAAGCCGCGCTTCTGGCAGTCTGGATCGACCGCGACGTAATAGACCCAGCCACGATGGCCATCATGGCCGACCATGATTGTCGCGACGATCTCCCCGCCCTCGCGGCCGATCAGCACGGTGGAATTGTCGCGCCGCCGCGCCAGGGCGATGTCGGCATGCGGATCGTTCCAGGGCCGCGTCAGGCCGCAGCGCTGCCACAGCGCCACCACCGGTTCGACATCGGCATCGGTGATCGCGGAGATCGCGAGCGCACTCACAGCACCTTCCCCGGATTCATGATGCCCTGCGGATCGAGCATCGCCTTGATCGCGCGCATCAGCTCGATCGCGGTCTTGTCCTTGACTTCGGGCAGCTCGTCGCGCTTGAGCACGCCGATGCCGTGCTCGGCGGAGATCGAACCGCCCATGCGCAGCACGATCTCGAACACCACGGCGTTCACATCGTGCCAGCGCGCCAAATAATCGGCGGTGTTGGCGCCGACCGGCTGGCTGACATTGTAATGCAAATTGCCGTCGCCGAGATGACCGAACGGCACCGGCCGCGCGCCCGGGATCAGCTTCACCACGGCGGCATCCGCCTCGGCGATGAAGGCGGGCACGGCGGCGACGGGCACCGAGATGTCGTGCTTGATCGAGCCGCCCTCGGGCTTCTGCGCCGCCGACATCTCCTCGCGCAGCTTCCAGAAATTGTTGCGCTGGGCAAGGCTCGCCGCGATCACGGCGTCGTCGACGATCTCCTCTTCCATGGCGCGGGCCAGGATCGTCTCCAGCGGCGTGCGGGCGTCGTCGCCGGGGGAGGACAATTCCATCAGCACGTACCAGGGATGTTTCTCTGCGAGCGGATCGCGCACGTCGATGCCGTGCCGCACCGAGAAGTCCACCGCCATCTCCGACAGCAGCTCAAAGCTCGTCAGCGCATTGGCGGCTTCGCCTTGCGCGATCGTCAGCAGCTTCAAGGCCGCCGCCGGCGACTTCAGCCCGACATAGGCGGTCTCGACCGCTCGCGGCTTCGGAAACAGTTTCAGGGTCGCCGCGGTGATGATGCCGAGCGTGCCTTCGGCGCCGATGAAGAGATTGTGCAGATTGTAGCCGGTGTTGTCCTTCTTCAGCTTCGAGAGCGTGTTGAGGACGCGCCCGTCAGCGAGCACGACCTCTAATCCCAGCGCCATCTCGCGCGCCACGCCATAGGCGAGCGCGGCCGTGCCGCCGGCATTGGTCGAGAGATTGCCGCCGATGGTGCAACTGCCTTCCGCGCCCAGCGACAGCGGAAACAGCCGGTCCACCTCGGAGGCTTTCGCTTGCGCGACCTGCAGCACCACGCCGGCCTCACACGTCATGGTGTTGGAGGCGGTGTCGACCTCGCGAACCTTGTCGAGCCGGCGCAGCGACACCACGACCTCGCCATTGTGCGGCGTCTGCCCGCCGACGAGCCCGGTGTTGCCGCCCTGCGGCACCAGCGCGATGTTGTGCGCGGAGGCGAGCTTGCAGATTTCGGAGACTTCGGCCGTCGAGCCCGGGCGCAGCACCAGCGGCGAGCGGCCGTGGAACAGATTGCGCTCCTCGGTGACGTAGGGCTGGATATCGTTGGCATCGGTGATCGCGTGGCGCTCGCCGACGATCTCACGGAATTGTTCGATCAGCTCCGGCGCAAGCGGCGGGATGGCGGGTGTTTTGACGTTCATTCTGATGTCTCTTCTCAAGCTTCTTATCGCGCAACCGCCGCCCGGCGCAGCCGGTCGTTGATCGCTTCACCCAGATCGTCCTCGGGGATCGCCATCACCGCAATCGCCCGCGGGCCCTTCGCATCGAGCTCGCGAAGATAGCCGAACAGATTGGCGGCGGCTTCATCGAGATCAGCTGTGAGCGACAAATTCATGACGGCGGCGGCGGCCTCCATGCCGGGCAGGCGCGCAGGTCCGAACGCCAGCAGCGCCTCGCCTGGCGCCACGTCCTGCGCTTTGAGCCGCACAGGCGCGCGCGGCGCGTAGTGCGAGGCCAGCATGCCCGGCGCCAGCGGCTGGCTGTCGTCGCTATCTGTCTCCACAGGCGGCCGCGCCAGGCTCGCGCCCAGCACCGCCTCGATCCGCTCGCGCGACAGCCCGCCGGGCCGCAGCAGCATCGGCGTCTCGAAGCACCCGACAATGGTCGATTCGACGCCGACCGCGACAGGGCCGCCGTCGACGATCAGGTCGATCCGGCCCGCCAGGTCGCTCTCGACATGGGCCGCCAGCGTCGGCGAGACGTGGCCGGAGATGTTGGCGGACGGTGCCACCACCGCCCCGCCGAAGGCGCGCAGGATTGCCTGGGCGACCGGGTGGGCAGGAATGCGGATCGCGACTGTGTCGAGGCCGGCCGTGGCAAGATCCGCCACCGGGCAGTTCTCCGTCTTCGGCACCACCAGAGTCAGCGGCCCCGGCCAGAACGCCTCGGCCAGCTGCAACGCGCGCGCGTCGAACCGCCCGATCCGCCGCGCAGCGGCGATATCAGGCACATGAGCGATCAGCGGATTGAACGCCGGCCGCCCCTTGGCGGCGTAGAGATGGGCGATCGCCGTCGCATTGGCGGCGTCGGCCCCGAGCCCGTAAACCGTCTCGGTCGGAAACGCGACCAGCCCGCCGGCCGCCAATGTCCGGGCGGCAGCTTCCGCGCCGGCCCCACCGGCCGGTAAAATCAGCGTTTCAAGGCCCGTTTTCACAGGGACAAAATTCCTCATCTCGGCCGCTTGCGGTGCGTCAAACCCGACGCTATAAGCCGCCTTCTTGTCGGAGTGTGGCTCAGCCCGGTAGAGCACTGCGTTCGGGACGCAGGGGTCGCAGGTTCGAATCCTGCCACTCCGACCATTCTTCCAAAAGTTGACGTTTTCCAGAGGCTTGGCAGACCGGCTGTCAGCGCCTTGGAGCGCCTTTCTGCTACGATTTCGGGATCGGGTCCACGGCCGATTTGGCGGGGCAGGGCCGCTTGTTCCGGCGGCCCGGCATGAAGCTTTGCACACCGCCAAGGTTCGTCGGTCCAGGCGCCGGCCCGACCAGCCGCGCCTTTTGCCGTCAAAACCGCTCCGGACGCACCACCTGCACGTCACTGACCGAGACCAGGCCCACCTGCCGGGCGACGATGGCGAAGATGGCCTGAAGCAACTCGTCCAGGCGAGCTGCGTCCACGATACACCACAGCGCGAACATTCCGGCGGCATCGCCGATCTGGCCATCCGCTTCCCACCGACCGGCGTGGCCACGCCCGCCGGCGAGGGGCGCGACGGAGTAACCGCGCACGCCCGTGCGCTCGAGTTCGTCGGTCAGCCGCTTCAGCAGCGCCCGCTCGATCAGGATTTCGATCCGCTTCTTGGCAAACATCTGCATGCTGTCCTCATCGTGCGATGATCTGGGCGGCGGCGATGTAGAGCGGGATGCCGACGATCAGATTGAAGGGAAAGGTTAGGCCGAGCGAGAGCGTGAGAGCAATCGCCGGGTTCGCGGCGGGCAGGGCCAGCCGCATCGCGGCCGGGACCGCGATGTAGGAGGCGGATGCGCCCAAGGTCATCAGGATCGCGGTGCTGCCGGCCGACAGTCCGATCAGCCAGGCGAAGGCCGCAGCGAACGCGGCGCCGATGAGCGGCATTACCCAGGCAAAGCCTGCGACCGCAGCAGACAGCGATTTCCAGCCGTCCCGCAGCCCGCGTCCCGCGATCAGGCCCATGTCAAGCAGGAAGACGCAGAGGAAGCCGGGGAATGCATCGAGCAGGAACGGCTTGAGGGAGGCCATGCCGCGCTCGCCGGTGATGCAGCCGACGGCAAAAGCGCCGAGCAAGGCCACGATGGAGCCGTTGAGTGCGATCTCGCGCAGGAAGTCGCCGGAGAACTCGCCTTTCGCTTTCCCTTGTCCGCTGCGCGCGATCAGCAGCGCCGAGAAGATCGCCGGTGTCTCCATCGCGGCCGCGACCGCGATCATATAGCCATCAAAGGGCAGCGCGAGCTGGGTGAGCGCGCCGGTCACGGCCACGAACGTCACGGCCGAGATGGATCCGTAGTGACCGGCCACGGCGGCGGCGTTGATGTGGTCGAGGCCCGCGCCATAGCGCAGCAGGGCGTAGGCAATGAAGGGCAGGCCGGCCGACAGCACCACGCCGGCCCCGATCGTCAACGCCAGCGCCAGCGTCAGGCCCTGATGGGCGACCTCGGCGCCGCCGCGAAAGCCGATCGAGATCAGCAGATAGAGCGAAAGGAAGCGCGATCGCCTCCGGCACGGAGAGGTCAGAGCGGCCGAGCGAGGCGCCGAGGCCCATGCCGAAGAACAGCACCGAGGGTGAGACGAGATTCTGGACGGCGAGCGCGAGCAAGGGACCTCCTGGCGGGTTGGGCGAACGGAGGGCTGCATAGCTTTTCGTTTGTGTTTGTCAAAATTGATTGTATCAAGAATCATCATTGAAAAAGGCAATGATGATGCCTCGTTTCCGCCAAAACCTCGACATCGACCTGATCAGGTCCTTCGTCACCATCGTCTCGCTCGGCAACTTCACGCGCGCCGCGCGGACGCTGGGCTTGCAGCAGTCGACGATCTCCCTGCAGATCCGCCGGCTCGAGCAAATGGTCGGTGGCAAATTGCTCGAACGCTCGCCGCAAGCGGTCGCGTTGACCCCGGAAGGCGAGACGTTCTTCGACGATGCCCGGCGCATGCTCGACCTGAATGACGAAATGGTTGCGCGCATTCAGGAGCCGGCGATGCGGGGCCTCGTTCGCCTCGGCGCGCCCGAGGATTTCGCGACCCGCCATCTGCCCGACGTGCTCGCCCGGTTCGCTCACGCCTATCCCCAGGTCGATCTCGAAGTCACCTGCGATCTGACGATGAACCTGATCGAGCGCTTTCGCAAAGGTGCCTTCGATCTGGCTCTTATCAAGCGCGAGCGTTCGATCGAAATCCCCGGCACCCGCGTGTGGCGTGAGCCGCTGGTCTGGGTCACCGGCGGCGTCGATCTCAGGCAAGGCGTTCTTCCGCTCGCGGTCTCGCCGAAACCCTGCGTCTACCGGAAGCGCGCAACCGAAGCGCTCGACCGCGCCAGACGATCATGGCGTGTCGCCTACACCTGCGGTTCGCTGGCCGGGACGCTTGCCGCGGTCCGCGCGCGGCTTGGCGTGACGGTGCTTCCGAAGGATATGGTCCCTCCCGATCTCCACGTGGTGGACGGAAAGCCAATGCCCGATCTCAAGGACACGGAGATCGCGATCCTTGAACGCGACCGTCTTCCGCTGCCGGCGCAGCGGCTGAAGGATTTCGTGATCAAGACCTTGAGCTGAATGTCCGGCCCGGACCGGTGGGATGTCGGTGCGGCGTCTCGTCACTGTCTGTCGAATCTAAAAAGGGCGGTGATCCAGCCGTCGCGAGGCTTCGTTTCAAGGGGGTCGATCGCAACGGATCGGACGATGGGTGCGCGATAGCGCGCGCACCCATCGCGTCGGCATGGATCAATCACACCTGGAGAATTTGATGACGCCCGCAATTCGTTCGTTCGTGGCCGGAGCGGCCATGGTCGCTGGCCTGCTTGGTTCGTCTGCGGCACGCGCCGCCGACATCGTGGACACGGCGGTGTCTGCCGGCTCGTTCACCACGCTGGTGACGGCCGTGAAAGCGGCCGGCCTCGTCAATACGCTCAAGGGCAAAGGCCCCTACACCGTGTTCGCGCCCAATGATGCAGCCTTCGCCAAGTTGCCGCCCGGAACGGTCGAGTCGCTGTTGAAGAACAAGGCCAAGCTGGCGGCCATTCTGAAGTATCACGTCATCCCAGGCCGCGTGAAGGCTGCCGATGTCGCTGGCAAGTCGCTCAAGGTGGCGACCGTTCAAGGTCAGCCCGTGAACGTCGACGGAAGTCTCGGTGTCCGCGTCAACGATGCGCACGTGATCCAGCCGGATATCGAAGCGTCCAACGGCGTCATCCACGTCATCGACACCGTTCTGCTGCCGCCGGCTCGCGCAAAGAAAATGCACCATTGAGACGACTGCCCTACCGCCTGGCCGCTGCGGCGGCCAGGCATTTGCGGGACGAGGTCGTCGGCAGTCTGGCGCGGGGCTCTACCGCCGCGCTATCACAACGCCCGCGAGGAACGCGACCATCAGCGCCGGCAGCGGCGCCTCGCGCACCATGCCGCGGACGATGTCCGGCCAGTGCTGCTCGGGGACCAGTCGCGGCGATCGCACCTTTGGTGCGGATTCGATGCCCCAGTTCGAGGCGAGCTCGGCGACCTCGCTTTCCGCCAGGCGCACGCCGTCGCGCACGCGGAAGATCGCAGCCTCCGATCGCTCGCGCGGCGCGAGTTGCATCAGCGTCGCGACAGCGGTGCGCAACGTCATCTCGCCAAAGCCTTGCAGCCGTACCTGCTCCTCGGGGTCGGAGGTCATGCCAAATCCCTCACAGCGCAAAATGGCGCGCGAGGGCGAAGGCCGCCGTCGCGCACAGGACCAGCGTGGACACCGCGCCGGCCACGCCGCGTGCGAGATGGGCTCGCGTCAGGTGCCTGGTCATGATCGTGCTCCATGCTCTCATGGAAATGGCGGCACGTGACGTTGGTTCCTTCAGCGCCCCGAATCGACAAGCTCGCCCTGCTGATTACTTCCGCAGCAACTCGCTCAAGGCCGCCGTCGCCTCGGCGCAGCGGATGTCGTCGATCTCGCGGGACAGGCTGAGCGCGCTCGCTTTGAGCTCTTCGAGCTTCCCGCTCGAAGAATGCAGGCTTTCCAGCTGACCCAGGCGCTTGTTGAGATCGTCCAGTTTCGATTGGAGATGCCCGATGCTGGCGTCCCCGTTCACTTTCCAAACGCGTTGTGCACGCATCGTCGTTCCCCTGATAGTCTCACGGCCTTGTGAGAGCGGTTCGTGGCCGGATTGGGAGTTTGTTTTGTCCGGCTTCAGACCGTGGGGAACCGTTGCATATCCGCAACGAAGTTCCCGATTCTCAGCGAAGGCTCGCGCGGCTCCGCACGATGATACCCGCAGGCACGGAATTTGATTGTGTGCCGTCATGACGAAGGGCGAGGCGGCCTGTGCGTGCGGTGCGCCGCTCGCTAGGCTTGGGCCCGACGCACTCCGGGATATGAGGGACTGACGCGTGACGAGATTTGTGACTGTTGCAGCCGGCCAGCTTGGCCCGATCGCCAGGAGCGAGAGCCGGACCCAAGTCGTGGCACGGCTGATGGCCTTGATGCGCGAGGCGAAGGCCAGTGGCTGCGACCTCATCGTCTATCCCGAGCTCGCGCTGACGACGTTTTTTCCGCGCTGGTATTTTGAGGATCAGGCCGAAATCGACAGCTTCTTCGAGCGCGAGATGCCGGGCCCGGAGACGCGAGCCCTGTTCGATCTTGCGCGCGCGAGCGGCATCGGCTTTTGCCTCGGCTATGCCGAGCTGGCGGTCGAGGCCGGAATCGTCAGGCGCTACAACACGTCCATTCTCGTGGACAAGAGCGGCGCGATCACCTTGAAGTATCGCAAGGTTCATCTGCCCGGTCATGCCGAGCATGAGCCTTGGCGGAAATTTCAGCATCTGGAGAAGCGGTATTTCGAGCCGGGCAGCGGCTTCGGCGTCGCCAATGCGTTCGGCGGTGTGATGGGCATGGCGATCTGCAATGACCGCCGCTGGAGCGAGACCTATCGGGTGATGGGCCTACAGGGCGTCGAGATGGTGATGATCGGGTACAACACGCCGGTGCACAATCCGCCCGCGCCCGAGCATGACGATCTCTCGCTGTTCCACAACCACCTGGTCATGCAGGCCGGCGCCTATCAGAACGGCACCTTCGTGGTCGGCGTCGCCAAGGCCGGCGTCGA
This sequence comes from Bradyrhizobium sp. 62B, assembly GCF_030272265.2. Taxonomy (NCBI): domain Bacteria; kingdom Pseudomonadati; phylum Pseudomonadota; class Alphaproteobacteria; order Hyphomicrobiales; family Nitrobacteraceae; genus Bradyrhizobium; species Bradyrhizobium sp. 62B. Next base: position 1,941,886 of record NZ_CP092841.2, read on the forward strand.
GGAGGGCGTCGACCACATCGGCGGCAGCTGCATCATCGCGCCCTCGGGCGAGATCATCGCGCGCTGCGCCACCAAGGGCGACGAGCTCGCGCTCGCCCGCTGCGATCTCGACCTCTGCAACTCCTACAAGCGCACCACCTTCAATTTCGACGTCCACCGTCAGCCGCAGACCTATGGCATGATCGTGGACCGGAAGGGCGTGACGACGATGGCGGATGGATCGCCCGTGGGCAAAGGCATGATCTCCTCGTCGTAGCCCGAATCAGCGCAGCGATACCCGGGGACAGGCCGTGGCCGTCGCCCGTTTCGCCCGCCGTCACTCCCGTGCCCCGGACGCACCGCCGCGCCCCCGGCGATGCGGAGCATCGTCCGGGGTGGTGCGTTGGAGAGCCGGGGACCATCGCACCGCATTGTACTGTGCCGCTGCTGGATCCGGCCTCTGCGCCGCAACGCCAAACGGCGTTGCAGCTTGTCCGGGACACGCACCCCAACCAGCCTGCAGGCCTCCCCGGGCCGTGCTTTGCGGCTCGTTTACCAATCCCATTCGGCTGCAATTTCCATCTCGCGGTTTGCCTGCGCCTGTAGTACTTTCGTCTCAAGCGGGCTCGGTCAACGGGCGGCAGGGGGAGGCTGATGAGGCGTGCGGGGCTGTTTGGCGTACCGCGGGTACGGCCATGGTCGTGGCAGGCGTTTTTGCTTGGATGCGTCGTTGTCGCTGTGTCGGCTGTGTTTCAGGGCATCTGCGTTTCGCTCGGCGCAAAGCTCTATTTTGCGGCGTTCCTGCCTGGCCTGTTCGTGCTCGGCCTCGTCGCGGGCACGCCGGCGGCGGGATTTGCCGCGCTGTTCACCATTCCCCTGGTGTGGTGGGCGTTCATTCCGCCCTTCTTCGAGTTCAACGCGCTGAGCAGCGCAAATACCGATTCCATCAACCTGTTCTGCCTGCTCGCGGTGCTGCTGATCGGCCTTGCCGATCTCTGCCGCGAGACGATGAGGATCATCAGCCGCGGCGGGCTGAAGTCCCCGGGCGAGAGCGCGGCAACGAATCCGCAATAAATCGCTTCTGAAACCGTCTTCGAAATCGTCCTGGCGGCACGTCGCGCGTTGCGTGCGCGCAACAGTCCGGCAACCATCCGCGAGCTTGCCGCGCGCCGCTAACTTTTCGAAAAAGATTTGGCCGCAGTTTCTCCCCCGGGAATGACGAGGGAGTTTTCGGACATGAACGGTCACGCCATCTTGGAGAATGTGCGCCGCTATCGCGGCATCGCATCGCTCTATCGCCAGACCGCTGCGTTCCGCCCGGGCCAGAGCTGGTCGCTGCTGGAGCAGGCGAAGGATTGGGAAGAGCGGGCTCTGTCGGAGCTGGAAGCCTATTTCGCGTTGCGCGCGGACCATTCCGCTCCGCTCGCTGCCTGATCGTTAACCATCGCTCAGGATACGATCGAAAGGTCGGGCGCGGGCACCACGAATTGTCCGCCCCAGGCGCGAGCCTCCGCCAGCTGCGCGATGATCTCGTCCTTCAGATTCCAGGGCAGGATGAAGACGTAATCGGGCCTCGCTGCGATCAAGGCGGCGGGATCGCGGATCGGCAGATGCGTTCCGGGCAGCAGCAGGCCCTGCTTGTGCGGATTGCGGTCCACGGTGAACGAAATCAACTCGGGCGTGACGCCGCAATAATTGAGCAGCGTGTTGCCTTTCGCGGGCGCGCCATAGGCCACCACCGTCTTGCCCGCGCGCTGCGCGCCGGCGAGAAAGCCGCGGATCATCTCGCGCTTCGCCGCGACCTTCGCCTGAAAATCACGATAGGTCGCAGGCTGGTCGAGTCCGGCGTCCCTTTCGCGTTGACGCAACCTTTCGAGCGTGGGCGAAGCGCCCTGAGGCGCGGCTTCGGCGCAGACATGCAGGCGCAGCGAGCCGCCATGGGTCGGCAATTCGTCCACGTCGAAGACGCGCAAGCCATGCGCGCGAAACACCGTCTCCAGCGTCGCGAGCGAGAAGTACGAGAGGTGTTCGTGATAGATCGTGTCGAACTGGATCTGTTCGATCAGATGCAGCAGATGCGGCAGCTCCAGCGTCGCACGGCCGGTCTCGGGCAGGAGAATGCGCAGCCCCGCGACGAAATCGTTGATGTCGGGGACGTGCGGCAGCACGTTGTTGGCGACGATCAGGTCCGGCTCGTGGCCTTCGGCGCGGAGCGCTGCGGCGGCATCGCGGCCGAAATAGCAGGTCCGGGTCGGAATCCCCTTTGCGATCGCCGTTGCCGCCGGACCGCTGGCCGGCTCGATCCCAAGCGCGCGGATGCCGGCGCGTTGAAAATATTGCAGCAGATATCCGTCATTGCTGGCGATCTCGATCACCTCGGACGCTGCACCGAGCCTCGCGCGGGCGATCATCTCGGCAGCGTAGCTCTCCGCGTGACGCAGCCAGCTCTCGGAATAGGACGAATAGTAGAGATAGCGGTCGAAGATGTTGGCCGCAGGCTCGAATTGCGGAAGCTGGACCAGTCCGCAGGCACCGCACGCGCGGGCATGCAGCGGATAGGTCGGCTCGGCCGCATTGGCCCGCTCCGTCGGCACGAAGGAGTTCGCCAAAGGCGACAGGCCGAGATCGACGAAGGTCTCGTCGAGCGCCCGCGCGCAGAAGCGGCATCGATGCCTGTCCATGAACGGGGCGTCCCGTTGTGCCGTCGTGCGGCGGCTGTTAGCTCTTCACAAGCCATGGAAACTCCGACAACGTTGCGCATGATGCAACCCCAAAGGCGTCGGGGTGAACGGATGTTCGCAACGGCGGTGTCGCGGTGCGGGGGCCTGAGATGAAGTTCACTGCATTGGCTCTGCCGGGCGTGGTTGAAATCGGGATCGAGCCGGAGCCTGATGCGCGCGGATTCTTCGCCCGGCTGTTCGACACCGAGACGTTCGCGGCGCATGGACTGCCCACGCATTTCGCGCAACACAGCCTGTCCCGCAACGAACGCGCCGGCTCCTTGCGGGGCTTGCATTACCAGGCCAGCCGGCCGGAGGCCAAACTGGTGCGCTGCATTGCCGGCCGCGCCTTCGACGTGATCGTCGATTTGCGCCGGTCGCTGCCGAGCTACGGACAATGGTGTTCGCTCGAGCTCTCTGCCGATCGGCACAATGCCGTGTTCATTCCCGCCGGATGCGCGCACGGCTTCCAGACGCTCGTGGACGGGACCGAGCTGATGTATTGCATCGACGTGCCCTATGATGCGCAAGGCGCAGCCGGCATTCGCTGGGACGATCCGTCGCTGGCGATCGCATGGCCGCTGCCTGATCCGATCCTGTCCGCGCGCGACCGCGCGCTGCCTTATCTCGCATGAGGCGGGTGCTGGTCACGGGCGCATCAGGCTTCATCGGCCGCGCATTGCTGCCTGTGCTGGCGGCTCGCGGCTTCGAGGTCCATGGCATCGCGCGCGCGGCGCAACCGGCGATGTCAGGCATGACGTGGCACGCGGCCGATCTCCTCACCGAAGCCGGCCGCGAGGATGCACTGGCCGCAGTGCGGCCGACGCACCTCGCTCATCTCGCCTGGGAGGCTCGGCCGGGCCGCTACCGCGAGGATCCCGTCAACCGGCTCTGGGCGGAGGCCAACATCGACCTGCTCGCGCGCGCCCGGGCCTGCGGCACCGAGCGGATCCTCGGCATCGGAAGCTGCCTCGAATACGGACCGCAGGGCGGACCTTGCGAGGAGCGCACCAGCCAATGCCGTCCCACGACATTGTACGGACAAGCCAAGCTCGCCGCGGCCGAAGCCTATATCGCGGCGGGCGCCGCCTGGGGCCGCGTGTTTGTCCCGTTCGGCCCGCACGAGCCCGAAGCGCGCCTCATTCCGTCGCTGATCCGAAGCCTTCACGCGGGACGGCCCTTCGACTGCTCGCATGGCGGGCAGCTGCGCGACTTCGTCTATGTCAATGACCTCGCACAGATGATCGCCGCCGTGCTCGACAGCGATCTCACCGGCGCGGTCAATCTCGCCAGCGGTGACGTGCGCAGCCTGCGCAGCGTGATCGAGCACGTCGCTGGGCTCCTCGATGCGCGCCATCTGGTCAGGTTCGGCGCCGTCACCGCCACGGGCGTCGACGCCGAGCCGATCATGGCCGCCGACGTCCGCCGCCTTCGCGAGGTGATCGCAGGCATACCGTCCATCGGGTTCGAAGAGGGGGCCGCACGCGGCGTTGCGTGGTGGATCGATCGTCTGTCGGGGAGGGCGTGAGATGCAGTTACCCCGCTGCACCCGTGGCAATTACGGAGTTGTCTCGCGGCCCGCCTATGCTAGCAACGGGCCGATCCAAATCACCTTCACGCCGGCCGGGGCAAGCGATGACCACGTTCAACCGCATCTTCACGACGGAGCGCCTGCTCCAGATCATCGTGATCCTGGCGGCCACCGTCGCGATGAAGCTGATGAGCTGAGCGCCGGCGCATTATCGCCCGCCGAACTCGGGCACGTCGGGCAGATAGTTCGACCCTTCCGAGCCCAGAAAATCGAACATCGCCTGCGCCGGCGGCAGCAGCACCTTGTCGCTGCGGCGGATCACGTACCATTGCCGCACGATCGGCAGGCCCGCGACGTCGAGCACGACGAGCCGGCCCTCGGTGAGCTCGTGCGCCACGGTGTGGGCCGAGATGAAGGCGATGCCGAGCCCGGCGATCACAGCCTGCTTGATGGTCTCGTTGCTGCTCATCTCCATGCCGATGATCGGCTCGAGGTCCGACTTCTGGAACATGCCCTCCATCAGCGTCCGCGTGCCCGAGCCGGGCTCGCGGGTGAGGAAGGTCTCGTGCACGAGATCGGTCAGGTTGAGGCCGGAATCCTTCTCCAGCCAGTGTCCCTTGCGCGCGACGATGATGTGCGGATTGCGGCCGAGCTGGCGGACGTCGACGGTGACGTCGGCCGGTGGCCGACCCATCACCGCGAAATCGAGGTCGTAGCCGTGCATGGCCCCGCGGATCTCCTCGCGATTGCCGATGGTGAGCTTGATCTCGATCTTGGGATAGCGCTTGGAGAACGCCGCGATCGCATGCGGCACGAAATATTTCGCGGTCGAGACCGCGCCGAGATGTACCGTGCCGCCGGTCCGTCCCGCGAGCAGATCGAGTGCGCCCTGGCAATCCGTGATGGCGGCCTCGACCCTCTCGGCCAGCGCCAAAACCTCCTTGCCCGCCTCCGTCAGCAGCATGCCGTCGCCGGTCCGCTGCACCAGCGGCAAGCCTGCGAGGTCCTGCAGCTGCCTGAGCTGCTGGGTCACGGCCGGCTGGGTCAGGCCGAGATGGCCGGACGCGGCCGTCACACTGCCCTTGGCCGAGAGCGCGGCAAGCGAGCGCAGCTGCCGGATCGTCAGATGCCGGAGCTGAGCCGCCGCATGGCTAGGACCATTATAAGAAAATTCTTTGACGGTCATTATGAATAGAAATTTTCCTTATTAAGTTGCCCCTGTCAATCTCCTGATGCCGGGACTGACCGCAACGACCTCCAGAGGGGAGGGAACGGATGCGGCGCCGGCAAAGGGGATGGACGCAGATGACCGGGCAACTCAGGCTGGACGATCACCTTCAACGGTATTCCGAGACCGCGCCGCATGCGCTGGCTGTGGCCGCCGCGGTCGATGCCATCGCGGCAGCAGCCATCGAGATCGCCGACCTCATCGCGTCAGGCGATCTCGCGGATGCCTCCGGCCTGACGACGGGGCGCAACAGCGACGGCGACGTCCAACGCAACCTCGACGTCCAGGCGGATGTGATCCTGCGCCGCTGCCTCAGCAAGCTGCCGATCGCTGCGCTGGCCTCGGAGGAGATGCGCGAGGCCCAGATCGGCGATCGCGAGGCAAAGATCTGTATCGCGATCGATCCGCTCGACGGCTCCTCCAACATCGACATCAACATGACCGTCGGCACGATCTTCTCGATCCTGCCTGCCCCGGATGACCTCACGCTCGCCTTCCATCAGCGCGGCTCGGCGCAGCTTGCGGCGGGCTTCGTCACCTACGGCCCGCAGACTTCCCTGGTGCTGACGCTTGGCGAGGGCGTCGACATCTTCATGCTCGACCGCAAGGCAGGCTGCTTCCGCCTCGCCCGCAGCGGCGTGCAGATCGCCGAGGCCTGCGAGGAATTCGCGATCAACGCCTCGAACCGCCGGCACTGGGATCCGCCGGTGCGCGCCTTCATCGACGAATGTCTCGCCGGCGTCGAAGGGCCCGCCAACCATGATTTCAACATGCGCTGGATCGGCTCGCTGGTCGCCGAGGCCTATCGCATCCTCACCCGCGGCGGCGTGTTCCTCTATCCCTCCGACGCGCGCCCCGGCTATGGCGACGGCCGCCTGCGCCTTGTCTACGAGGCGCATCCGATGGCCATGATCATCGAGCAGGCCGGCGGCTCCGCCACCACCGGGCGCGAGCGCATCCTCGACCTCTCGGCGCACAGCCTGCATCAGCGCGCGCCGCTGATCATGGGCTCGAGCAACGAGGTGCGCCGCGTCGAGGAGCTGCATTGCGATCCGCTGCTGGTTGCCAGCGTCTCGGCGCCGCTGTTCGCGCGGCGTGGCTTCTTCCGGCTGTGAGGAGGGTGACGCATGTCCAGGAAGCATCCGATCATCTCCATCACCGGCTCCTCCGGCGCCGGCACCACCTCGGTGAAGAAGACGTTCGAGCAGATATTCTTCCGCGAGAAGGTCAACGCCGCCTACATCGAGGGTGACGCCTTTCACCGCTATGACCGCGCCGAGATGCGCGCGCAGATGGCCAAGGAAGCCGATCGCGGCAACAAGCATTTCAGCCATTTCAGCCCCGGGACCAATCTGTTCGAGGAGCTGGAGCGCGCCTTCCGCGACTATGGCGAGACCGGGACGGCGGTGACGCGGCACTATGTGCACGACGCAGAAGAGTCCGCGCTGCACGGCGCGGCGCCCGGCACCTTTACCGATTGGGAGAAGCTGCCGGAGAACTCGGACCTGTTGTTCTACGAGGGCCTGCACGGCGCCGTGGTCACCGACAAGGTCAACGTCGCGCGCTATGCCGACCTCAAGATCGGCGTCGTGCCGGTCATCAATCTCGAATGGATCCAGAAGCTGCACCGCGACCGCAGCGCGCGCGGATATTCGACCGAGGCCGTCACCGACACCATCCTGCGGCGGATGCCGGATTACATCCACTACATCTGCCCGCAATTCTCCGAGACCGACATCAACTTCCAGCGCGTGCCGACGGTGGATACCTCCAATCCGTTCATCGCGCGCTGGATCCCGACGCCGGACGAATCGATGGTGGTGATCCGCTTCAAGAATCCGCGCGGCATCGACTTCCCCTATCTGCTGTCGATGCTGCCGCAGAGCTGGATGTCGCGCGCCAATTCCATCGTCTGCCCCGGCGCGAAGCTCGATCTGGCGATGCAGCTGATCCTGACGCCACTGATCATGCAGCTGATCGAGCGCAAGCGCAGCCTGAAGTGAACAGGGAGAGACACCGATGAACATCTCCGTCCACGCCGAAGCCGACCTCTCGGCGGTCACGCACAATGATCTCGCCAACGCCGTCCGCTTCCTCGCGGTCGATGCCATCGAGACGTCGCAGTCGGGCCATCCCGGCCTGCCCATGGGGATGGCCGATGTCGCAACCGTGCTGTTCTCGCGCTTCCTGAAATTCGACTCGGCTCATCCCAATTGGCCGGACCGCGACCGTTTTGTCCTCTCGGCCGGCCACGGCTCGATGCTGCTCTATGCGCTCCTGCATTTGACCGGCGGAGACGTCAGCCTCGACGACATCAAGGCCTTCCGGCAGTGGGGTTCGAAGACACCCGGGCATCCGGAATACGGGCACACCCCTGGTGTCGAGACCACCACGGGTCCACTGGGGCAGGGGATCGCGACCGCGGTCGGCATGGCGCTCGCCGAGCGCATGGCCAATGCCCGGCACGGCGACGGCCTCGTCGATCACTTCACCTATGTGATCGCCGGCGACGGCTGCCTGATGGAGGGCCTCAGCCAGGAAGCGATCTCGCTCGCCGGCCATCTCGGGCTCGGCCGTCTGATCGTGCTGTTCGACGACAACGGCATCTCGATCGACGGACCGACCTCGCTGGCCACCTCCGATGATCAGCTCGCGCGTTTCGCCGCCTCCGGCTGGTCGGTGCGCAGCATCGACGGGCACGATCCCGATGCCATTGCGCAGGCGATTGCAGAGGAGCGGGAGACCGCAAAGCCGTCGCTGATCGCGTGCCGCACCATCATCGGCTACGGCGCGCCCGACAGGCAAGGCACGGAGAAGGCGCATGGCGCGCCGCTGGGTACCGAGCAGGCCGCGGCGGCGCGGCGAACCCTCGGCTGGGATTATCAGCCCTTCGTGGTGCCGCTGCCGATCCTCAAGGCGTGGCGAATGATCGGGCAGCGCGGGCAGGTCGATCGACTCGCCTGGCTCGATCGCTATGAACGAGCGACGCCGGAGCAGCGCGACATGTTCGTCGAAGGCAAGGCCGTTGCTCTGCCTGCCGCCTATGCGCTGGCCGCCGCGAGATTGCGCGAACGCTTCGCATCCGAACGTCCGAAGCTCGCGACGCGGCAGGCCTCGCAACAGGTACTCGATGGCATCGCCGGGACGATTGCCGGCCTGGTCGGCGGCTCCGCGGACCTGACGCATTCGAACCTTACGCATGCCAAGGTGCAGGCGCCCGTCAAGCGCGGCGCGTTCGCCGGCGACTACATCCATTACGGCATTCGCGAGCACGGCATGGCCGCGGCGATGAACGGCCTCGCGCTTCATGGCGGCTTCATTCCTTATGGCGGCACGTTCCTGGCGTTCTCCGATTACAGCCGGCCCGCGATCCGCCTTGCGGCGCTGATGCGGCTGCGCGTCATCCACGTGATGACGCACGACTCGATCGGCCTCGGCGAGGACGGCCCGACGCACCAGCCGGTCGAGCATCTCGCGGCGCTGCGGGTGATTCCCAACCTCCTGGTGTTCCGCCCCGCCGACGCGGTGGAGACCCTGGAGGCCTGGGACTGCGCACTCAGCTCCGAGAACCGTCCGTCCGTCCTGTGCCTGTCGCGGCAGGCGCTGCCGACCTTCCGCAGCGACGCGCGCGGCAGAAACCGCGTCGCGTGCGGCGCCTATCTCGTGGTCTCGCCGGACGGCGGCCGCGACGTGACGCTGATGGCGACCGGCTCGGAAGTCTCGATTGCGCTGGAAGCCGCTCGCCTGCTTGCGACCGAGCATATCCGTGCGGCCGTGGTGTCCGCGCCGTGCTTCGCCCTGTTCGAGGAGCAGCCCGACGATTACCGCGCCACCGTGCTCGGCACCGCGCCGCGCGTCTGTGTCGAGGCCGCCGTCGCCGGCGACTGGCATCGCTGGATCGGCACGGACGGCGAATTCGTCGGCATGCGCGGTTTCGGCGCTTCGGCGCCAGCGCCGGTGCTGTATCGCGAATTCGGCATCACGCCCCAGAGCATCGCGGAAGCCGCCCGCCGGGCAATCGCCCGCAAGCGCCGATAAGGAGGATCAATCGTGGCTCGTATCACCCTTCGCCAATTGCTCGATCACGCGGCCGGCCATGGCTACGCGGTGCCGGCATTCAACATCAATAATATGGAGCAGGGCATCGCGATCATGCAGGCGGCGGCCGAGGTCGATGCGCCCGTGATCATCCAGGCCTCGCGCGGCGCGCGCAGCTATGCCGGCGATCTCATGCTCTCGCACATGATCGATGCGCTGGAGCGGACCTATCCGGACATCCCGCTCTGCATGCACCAGGACCACGGCAACGACGAAGCCACCTGCGCGTCCGCGATTGCCCATGGCTTTACCTCGGTGATGATGGACGGTTCGCTCAAGGCCGATGCCAAGACTGCCGCCGATTACGACTATAACGTCGCGATCACCCGCCGCGTCGTCGATCTCGCCCATTGGGTCGGCGCCTCCGTCGAAGGCGAGCTCGGCGTGCTCGGCTCGCTGGAACACGGCGGCGGCGAGCAGGAAGACGGTCATGGTGTCGAGGGCAAGGTCAGCCACGACCAGCTCCTGACCGATCCCGACCAGGCCGTCGACTTCGTCCGCGCCACCAAGGTCGATGCGCTGGCGATCGCGATGGGCACCTCGCACGGCGCCTACAAGTTCAGCCGGAAACCGGATGGCGACATCCTGGCGATGCGGGTGGTCGAGGAGATCCACCGCCGGTTGCCGAATACGCATCTCGTCATGCACGGCTCCTCCTCGGTGCCGCAGCCGCTGCAGGACATGTTCAACCAGTTCGGCGGTGAGATGCCGCAGACCTGGGGCGTGCCGGTGGAAGAGATCGTCCGCGGCATCAAGAGCGGCGTGCGCAAGGTCAATATCGACACCGACTGCCGGCTGGCGATGACCGCGGTGTTCCGCAAGGTCGCGGCGCAGACGCGCTCAGAGTTCGATCCACGCAAATTCCTCAAGCCGGCGATGGACGCGATGCGCGAGCTCTGCCGCGATCGTTTCGAGCAGTTCGGCACCGCGGGCCACGCCAGCAAGATCAAGGTCATTCCGTTGAGCGAGATGGCGCGGCGTTACCGCGCCGGCGAGCTCGATCCGCGCATCGGCGCGCGCGAGCCTGTTGCGGCCTAATCATTCAGAGAGAGAAGAGCAGGAGAGAGCCATGAATGCACACGCAGGCACCGTCCGCGGCAAGGAACGCTATCGTTCGGGCGTGATGGAATACAAGCGCATGGGCTATTGGGAGCCCGACTACACGCCGAAGGACACCGACGTCATCGCGCTGTTCCGCGTGACGCCGCAGGAGGGCGTCGATCCGATCGAGGCTTCCGCCGCGGTCGCCGGTGAATCCTCGACCGCGACCTGGACCGTGGTGTGGACCGATCGCCTGACCGCCGCCGAGAAGTATCGCGCAAAATGCTATCGCGTCGATCCCGTCCCGGGCTCGCCCGGCTCGTATTTCGCCTACATCGCCTATGATCTCGACCTGTTCGAGCCGGGCTCGATCGCAAACCTGTCGGCCTCGATCATCGGCAACGTGTTCGGCTTCAAGCCGCTGAAGGCGCTGCGTCTCGAAGACATGCGCTTCCCCGTCGCCTATGTGAAGACGTTCCAGGGACCCGCGACTGGCATCGTGGTCGAGCGCGAGCGGCTCGACAAGTTCGGCCGGCCGCTGCTGGGCGCGACGGTGAAGCCGAAGCTCGGGCTTTCGGGCCGCAACTACGGCCGCGTGGTCTATGAGGCGCTGAAGGGCGGACTCGACTTCACCAAGGACGACGAGAACATCAACTCGCAGCCCTTCATGCACTGGCGCGATCGTTTCCTCTATTGCATGGAAGCCGTGAACCGCGCACAGGCGGCTTCCGGCGAAGTGAAGGGCACCTACCTGAACGTCACCGCGGGCACGATGGAGGACATGTACGAGCGCGCGGAGTTCGCGAAGGAGCTGGGGTCGTGCATCGTCATGATCGACCTCGTGATCGGCTACACCGCGATCCAGTCGATGGCCAAATGGGCGCGGCGCAACGACATGATCCTGCACCTGCATCGCGCCGGCCACTCGACCTATACGCGGCAGAAGAGCCATGGTGTGTCGTTCCGCGTCATCGCGAAGTGGATGCGGCTCGCCGGTGTCGACCACATCCATGCCGGCACGGTGGTCGGCAAGCTCGAAGGCGATCCCAACACCACCCGCGGCTACTATGACGTCTGCCGCGAGGACTTCAACCCGACCAAGCTCGAGCATGGCCTGTTCTTCGACCAGTCCTGGGCGAGCCTCAACAAGATGATGCCGGTTGCCTCCGGCGGCATCCATGCAGGCCAGATGCATCAGCTGCTCGATCTCCTGGGCGAAGATGTCGTGCTGCAGTTTGGCGGCGGCACCATCGGCCATCCCATGGGCATTGCGGCCGGCGCGATCGCCAACCGCGTCGCACTGGAAGCGATGATCCTCGCCCGCAACGAGGGCCGCGATTACGTCCACGAGGGTCCGGAAATCCTGGCTCGGGCGGCCGAGACCTGCACGCCGCTGAAGGCGGCGCTCGAGGTCTGGAAGGACGTGACCTTCAACTATCAATCCACCGACACGCCGGACTTCGTGCCGACCGCGCTCGAAACCGTTTAGGGAGATTTGACATGAAGCTGACTCAAGGCTGCTTCTCGTTCCTGCCGGATCTGACCGACGACCAGATCTACAAGCAGGTGCAGTATTGCCTCACCAATGGCTGGGCGGTGAACATCGAGTTCACCGACGATCCGCATCCCCGCAACACCTATTGGGAGATGTGGGGCCTGCCGATGTTCGACCTTCAGGATGCCGCCGGCGTGATGATGGAGCTCGCCGAATGCCGCAGGGTGTATGGTAACAGCTACATCCGCATCAGCGGATTCGATTCCAGCCATGGCTGGGAATCGGTGCGGATCTCCTTCCTCGTCAACCGGCCGCCGCAAGAGGCGGAGTTCGAGCTGGTGCGGCAGGAAGTCGGCGGTCGCGCGATCCGTTACACCACGGTGCGGAAGCCGGCTGCGCACGCCTCTCCATAACCATTCTCCTCCGCGCGGAGCACTCCCTGCTCCGTTTCCTTGGCGGACCACTGCTTCGCCGCTCCCCCGCGGCGAAGCTCTTTTCTTCGAGGGTAGCCATGCTGGATGTTCCCCACGCAACCCCGGCCGAGGCCGGCGAGACCCATTTCGATCTCCGCAAGGAAGCTGAAGCGGCCGGGATCACCGACACGCTGCAGCAGCTCGAGCAGGAGCTGGTCGGATTGAGGCCGGTGAAGAGCCGCGTGCGCCAGATTGCCTCGCTGCTGCTGATCGAGCGCATCCGGCAGCGTGCGGGCCTGGCTTCCGCGCCGCCGACGCTGCACATGTCGTTCACCGGCAATCCCGGCACCGGCAAGACGACGGTGGCGCTGCGCATGGCCAGGATCCTGCACGGCCTCGGCTTCGTGCGGCGCGGGCAGGTGATCTCGGTGACGCGCGACGATCTCGTCGGCCAATATATCGGCCACACCGCGCCGAAGACCAAGGAGATCCTGAAGAAGGCGATGGGCGGCGTGCTGTTTATCGACGAGGCCTACTATCTCCATCGCCCTGACAACGAGCGCGACTACGGCCAAGAGGCCATCGAGATCCTGCTCCAGGTGATGGAAAACCAGCGCGAGGACCTCGTCGTGATCCTCGCCGGCTATGGCGAGCGCATGACGAGCTTCTTTGCCTCTAACCCCGGCTTCCGCTCACGCATCGCCCACCACATCGAATTTCCCGACTATGCGGAGGCCGAGCTGCTCGTCATCGCCGAGTTGATGCTGAAGGAGCGCGGTTATCGCTTCTCGGCGGCGGCGCGCGAGGCGTTCGAGAAATACATCGCGCTGCGCCGGACCCAGCCTTTCTTCTCCAATGCGCGCTCGATCCGCAACGCCGTCGACCGCATCCGGCTGCGGCAGGCCGATCGCCTGGTGTCCGATCTCGACCGCATGCTCGATGTCGCCGACCTCGAAACCATCGATCCCATGGACGTCCTGGCGAGCCGCGTCTTCAGCGGCGGCGCTGATGCGCGGAGTGCAAAATCATGAGCAGAGAGATCATCATCGCGCCGTCGATCCTGGCTGCGGATTTCGCGCGCCTCGGCGAGGAGGTCGCGGCCATCGACGCGGCCGGCGCCGACTGGATCCATTGCGACGTCATGGACGGGCACTTCGTGCCGAACATCAGCTTCGGCGCCGACATCATCAAGGCGATCCGGCCGACGACGAAGAGGATTTTCGACGTGCATCTCATGATCGCGCCTGTCGATCCCTATCTCGAGGCGTTCGCGAGGTGCGGAGCCGACGTCCTCACGGTGCATGCCGAAGCGGGCGCCCATCTCGACCGCTCGCTCCAGGCGATCCGCGCACTCGGCAAGAAGGCCGGCGTGAGCTTGAATCCCGCGACGCCCGAGAGCGCGATCGAATACGTGCTCGACCGTCTCGATCTCGTGCTGGTGATGACGGTCAATCCCGGCTTCGGCGGCCAGTCCTTCCTCGAATCCCAGCTCGAGAAGATCAGGCGCATTCGAGCCATGATCGGCGACCGGCCGATCCGGCTCGAGGTCGACGGCGGTATCACGCGCGACAATGCCGCTGCCGTGGCGGCAGCCGGCGCCGATACGCTGGTGGCGGGTTCCGCTGTCTTCCGCGGCAAGAGCGTTGCCGATTATGCCGCGAACATCCGGGCCATTCGCAGCGCCGCCGAGTCGGGCCGGGTTCCGAAGCGGCAGGATAATGCCGTGCAGCCGATGCGCGTCGGCGAAGGCGCGCGCACCCGGTAGATTACGGGTGGCATCTCCAGGCTATTGCGCGGCGGTATCGAAGTTTTTCCGGAGTCTTACGGAGAATTTGACGCGACTCCGCAATGCCTTCATGCCGGGGTAACCAACGGTGCCGAAGTACGCACGCGATTAACGGCGACGCAATGCGCCGCTTCACAATCTGTGGTTCAAGGACTGCAGAGAGTGTGGGATGCAGATTCAATATCTTCACTGGAATGCTGCCCATGGCTGGCGCGGAGCGGATGCTCTGCGCGAGCCTCCCCAGCTCGTGCTCTATTTCGGCAGCCGAGAGCAGCTGGTGGACGGCCAACGTTATGGCGAGCTGCGCGGGCTCTATCCCGACAGCCATATCGTCGGTTGCAGCACTGGCGGACAAATCCATGGCGACGACATTTGCGACGACGAAGTGGTCGCGGTCGCCTTGCGCTTTGCCCGCACGCAGGTGCGGCTGGTGCAGGAGCTCATTGAGAGCCGCGACGCGTCGCGGGCCTGTGGCGCGCGTCTTGCCCGTCAGGTCATGGCGGCCGATTTGGCGGGCCTGTTTGTCCTGTCGGACGGGTTGGCGGTGAACGGGGGCGAACTGCTTGCCGGAATCACTGAAGTGCTCGGACCGGATTTGCCCGTCACCGGCGGGCTTGCCGGCGATGGAACCCGATTTGAACAGACGATCGTCGGAGCCGACGCGGAGCCGTCGCCCAACCGTGTCGCTGCAATCGCATTCTACGGTGCCTCGTTCCGTTTCGCGCATGGCTGCGCCGGCGGCTGGGATGTGTTCGGGCCCCGCCGCAAGGTGACGAAGGCGGAAGGATCGGTGGTCGTGGAGCTCGACGGCGAGCCGCCGCTGGACCTCTACACCCGCTATCTCGGCGAGGAGGAGGCCGAGGCGATGCCGGGTTCGGGCCTGGCATTCCCGTTGCGCATTCACGACGAGGCGGAACCGAACCGGCAGATTGTACGCTCGGTGTTCGCGGTGGATCGCAATGCCCGCACCCTGACATTCGCCGCCGACATTCCGGAAGGATGTACCGCGCAATTGATGCGCGCCAATTTCGACAGTCTCGCCGCCGGTGCCGGCGAGGCCGGCAGGCAGGCACGCAACGCTCTCGCGGAAGGGGTCGCCGGCGACAAGCTTGCGATCCTGGTCAGCTGTACCGGCCGCCGCAGGGTGATGGGGCAGCGTACGCAGGACGAGCTGGATGCCGTTGCCGCCGAACTCGGCGAGGACGTCGTGCGGATCGGATTCTACTCCTACGGCGAGATCGCCTCGCCGGCCGCGTCCGGCCGCTGCGAGCTGCATAACCAGACCATGACCGTCACTGTCATCGCGGAGGCGGCGGCTTGACCATGCATCGGTTGCTCGCAAGACAAATCCGCCAGGCGACGGACGAATCCGGACAGGTCGATGTGACCAAGCTCTGTGAGCTCGTCGGCGCGGCCTATGAGGAGAGCGACCGGGATCGCCGCCGCACCGACCGTGCGATCAAGCTGATGATCGAGGAGCTCGAACAGACGCACAAGCGCGCCGAGCAGGATCTGCTGCGGGCGCGCGAATTCCTCGACAGCATCATCGAGAACATCCCGATCGCGGTATTCGCCAAGGATGCGAAGGACTCCCGCTACGTCCTGCTCAACCGCGCCGGCGAAGAATATTACGGAATGCCGCGCGAGGAGATGCTGGGCAAGACTCCGGAGCAGATCTTTCCGGACAGTATCGCCCGCGTCGTCAACGAGCAGGATCGCCGCGTCGTCGACAGCGGCTCGCCGATGTTCCTGGAGGGGCATCTGCTCGAAGTCGGCGTCAAGGGCCGCGATCGTCTCGTCAACTCGCGCAAGCTGCTGATCAGGGACGGTGCGGGCGCGCCGCAATATCTGGTCGGCGTGATCGAGGACATTACCGAGAGGATCACGAACGAGGCGCGGATCAGCCATCTCGCGCATCATGATGCGTTGACCGACCTGCCGAACCGTAGCGCCTTCAACGCCGCGCTCGACGAGCGGCTGGAGCGGGCGCAGGAGGCGGCGACCAGTTTTGCCGTGCTCAGCCTCGATCTCGACCGCTTCAAGGAGGTCAACGACGTATTCGGCCATCCCGTCGGCGACATGCTGATGCGGGCTGCGGCGGACCGGCTTGCCGCGGAAGCCGACGGTGCCTTTGCCGCCCGGATCGGCGGCGACGAGTTCATGATCCTGATGCCCGACGACATCAACCAAGAGGACGTTCTGGCGCTCGCCGAACGCCTGGTCGACACGATCGGCAAGGAGCTCGAGGTCGACGACTATCTCCCCCATGTCGGCCTCAGCATCGGCATTGCGTTCTATCCTGATGACGGCGTCAATGCCGCCACGCTGCTCGCCAACGCCGATTCAGCGCTCTATCGCGCCAAGCGCGAGGGCAGGGGGCGGGTCCGGGTCTTCGAATCCGAGATGGACCAGGAGCTGCGCGACCGCAGGCTGTTGCAGCACGATCTGCGACAGGCGCTGGAGCAGAACCAGTTCCTGGTCTACTTCCAGCCGCAGGCGCGGGTGGATGGCGAAGTCATCGGCTTCGAGGCTCTGCTGCGCTGGAACCATCCGACACGCGGCTTCGTGCCGCCGGACCAGTTCATTCCGCTTGCCGAGGAGATTGGGCTGATCGTCGAGATCGGCGAATGGGTCTTGCGCGAAGCGTGCCGCGAGGCGGCATCCTGGCCGCGTCCGTTGCAGGTCGCCGTCAATCTGTCCCCGGTCCAGTTCCAGGCCGGCGATCTCGAACGTTATATCCACCAGATCCTGCTGGAGACCGGGCTTTCGCCGACGCGGCTCGAGGTCGAGATCACCGAGGGCGTGCTGATCGGCGATTTCACCCGCGCGCTCAACCTGCTACGGCGGCTGAAAGCGCTCGGCGTCCGCATCGCGATGGACGATTTCGGCACCGGCTATTCCTCGCTGTCCTATCTCCAGTCCTTCCCGTTCGACAAGATCAAGATCGACCGCGGTTTCATCTCCAACCTGGAGGCGTCGCCGCAATCGGCCGAGATCGTCCGCGCGGTCCTGAGCCTCGCGCACGCCCTGAACATCCCGGTCATCGCCGAAGGGGTGGAGACGGAAGCGCAGCGGGCCTTCCTGGCGCGCGAGGCCTGCGAGGAGATGCAGGGCTATCTGGTCGGCCGGCCTGACCTGATCGAACGCTATCTCGACCTAATCGGCGTGACCGTGGAGCGCCGGCTCTACGCCTAGCCCAAGTCCAGCGGCGCGGTTCCGGGCGTCAGCCCGACACCATTTGGAACTTTGACCCGGACATATATTTCCTAATAGCGAGCCGAGGCCAAGCGCCGCGGGGGGCGCAGCAAATCTTTTGCACTACCGCCATCGGCCTGACGTAAATAGGGGCAATAAGCTCTGCGAATGCGAGGGAGGGTCTCATGGAGAACGTACGTCGCTACCGGGCGCTGGCGTCCCTCTGTCGTCAGCAGGCGGCTTACCGGCCGCTTCAGAACTGGGAACTCCTCGGCCAGGCCGAACATTTCGAGTATCTCGCCGAGGTCGAGCTCAAGGCGCATTTCGACGCCTGCAACGCGAAGCACGACGAGGGCGCCGCAGCGCCCGAGGCCTGGGAGACTCCGGTCGCGGCGTGACGGTGCCTGTCGGTCTCAATGCGACATCAGCGTCGGGACCGTCATGGCTTCCAGCATGGCACGGGTGACGCCGCCGAGAACGCGTTCCTGCAAGCGCGAATGGCCGTAGCCGCCCATCACCAGGAGATCGAGCCCCTCGTCGGCCGCCAGCGACAGGATGGTCGGCTGGATGTCGGCGCGCGTCGCCGACAGGCCGACCGTGCGCGTCGACAGTCCACGCCGGCCGAGATGTCTTGCCAGATTGCTCGCTGACGCTTCGTCCGAGACCGCCTTGGCTTCGTTGATGGTGATGATCACGATCTCCTCGGCGCGCGCCAGGAACGGGGCTGCGTCGTGCACGGCACGGGCCGCGACGCGGCTGCCGTCCCAGCAGATGCCGATCCGCCCTGCCTTGAACGCGCCATGGAAGGTGTAGGGCAGGAACAACACCGGGCCGCCGGATTGGAACAGGATCTCGCCGGGTACGTCGTTGTCGAACGAGCCGTGCGCAGGCTCGGGCTGAAGCACGACGCTGAGGTCGTGCAGCCGCGCCATCTCGCCGAGCGAGCCGGCTGCATCCACCGGGATCGCGCCGAGCGGACGGCAGGCGTAGGAAATGCCGGCGTTCGCCGCTTCGATCTCGAACACCGAGAGGGCCGCCTCGGCCCGCTCCACGGCGCGCTCGCGTTCCAGTTCGAACACGGCGGCAACCGCAGCACCGCCTTCCATCACATAGGCTGCACTGGTTGCGACATAGCCGACCGCGACCGCGTCGAGATGGGCGTTGAACTGCGCTGCCAGCGAAATCGAGCCATCGATCGCGGAGCGCATGGGGCGTTCGGTGGGGATGTGAACGAGAATATCTTTGTACATGGGGCGCCTCCGATGAACATCATCCGGTGGCCGCAGTTTTTCACTGCCCGAAGGACTTGCGTTGAGCTGCATCAAATGTGCGGAAACGATCTTCCGACCGGTGTCCGCTCGCATGTTCTTTGCCAAGATTTAATCGGACGGACGGGACGTCGTAAGGTGACGATGTCCATGTTGGATGCAAGGCGACAGCTTCCAACATGGACATTTCGACATGAACGATCGCGTCAATTCCGAAACCCCGACGTCCCGCAAGATCCTGAAGCCGCGCCGGCTCGCGCTGCTCGGCACCGTGGCCGCACTCGGCGTGGCCGTGCTGGCGGCCTCTCCCGGCTCTTCGAAATTCGGCCCGAGCTCCTTCATTGCGCCGGCGGAGGCTGCGGAATCCGCCGCGACGCCGCCGGGCTTCGGTGATCTCGTCAGCAGGGTCAAGCCGGCCGTCATCTCGGTGCGGGTCAGGATCGACCAGGACAGCGACAAGAGCGCGATGCTGCAACAGAACCGGATGGACTCCGACGAGGGCTCGCCGTTCGACCAGTTCTCGCGGCAGTTCGGCTTCCGTTTCCGCGGCGGCCCGAACGGCATGCCGCGCCAGCGCCATCAGACGATGACAGGCGAAGGCTCCGGCTTCTTCATTTCCGCCGACGGCTATGCCGTGACCAACAACCACGTCGTCGACCACGCCACCTCGGTGCAGGTGACGTTGGACGACGGCACGAGCTACACCGCGAAGGTCGTCGGCACCGATCCGAAGACCGATCTCGCGCTGATCAAGGTGGACGGCAAGACGGACTTTCCGTTCGTCAGATTCTCCGACCAGAAGCCGCGCATCGGCGACTGGGTGGTCGCGGTCGGCAATCCCTTCGGTCTCGGCGGCACGGTAACCGCCGGCATCGTCTCGGCCAGCGGCCGCGACATCGGCAACGGTCCCTACGACGACTTCATCCAGATCGACGCGCCCATCAACAAGGGCAATTCCGGAGGACCGGCCTTCGACATGAGCGGCAACGTGATCGGCGTGAACACCGCGATCTTCTCGCCCTCCGGCGGCTCGGTCGGCATCGGCTTCGACATTCCGGCCTCGACCGCAAAGCTCGTCGTCGCGCAGCTGAAGGACAAGGGCGCGGTGACCCGGGGCTGGCTCGGCGTGCAGGTCCAGCCGGTGACGTCGGAGATCGCCGACAGCCTCGGGCTGAAGGAAGCGCGTGGCGCCATCGTCGACACGCCGCAGGATGGCAGCCCGGCGGCGAAGGCCGGCATCGCGGCGGGTGACGTCATCACCGCCGTCAACGGCACCGCGATCAAGGACTCCCGCGACCTCGCCCGCACCATCGCCACGATTGCGCCGGGCAGTTCGGTGAAGCTCGACGTCTTCCGCAACGGCGGGACCAAGACACTGACGCTCGCCCTCGGCGAGTTGCCGAACGAGCGGCAGGCCAAGGCAAATGGCGGCGCCGACGGGGGCATAGAGCAGCCGAGCGCCGGCACGCCCCGTCTCGGGCTCGGTCTGGCTCCGGCCGGTGACGTCCAGGGTGCCGGCCAGAAGGGCGTTGTCGTCACCGAAGTCGATCCGCAAGGACCGGCGGCGCAGCGCGGCATCCAGACCGGCGACGTCATCCTCAATGTCGGCGGCAAGCCCGTCGCCAATGTCAGCGACGTCCGCTCGGAGCTGGCGCAGGCCAAATCATCCGGCAAGCGCAGCGTGCTGTTGCAGGTCAGGAGCGCCGAGGCGACGAGGTTCGTCGCGGTGCCGCTCGCCTGAGGCGACCCGTGTCTTCCCAACAAGCCGAAGGGCGGCCCTCCGGCCGCCCTTTCCTTTGCCGCCAGGATGTGGGCAAGCGCGGATAACATTCTCGTTAACGGCAGCGATGGTGACCCGGTTCATACGAAAAAGCCGCGTTCGGCCATCACAGTTCCGAGTCGTGGATATGCTCGGCGGCAACGAGGCCGTCGAGAGTTGCAAGCGTGGAACTTCGAACCCGCCGCCGTCTTGTGGAACTGGCCGGTGGTTCGCACTTGATCGGTGCCGACATGGATCGATTGAAGCTCTCGCTAAGGGGGGCGCTGCTTGCGGCGCCGTTCGTGCTCTGGGGTGGAAACGCGCTTGGTCGCGATGACGGCCGCTACGCGGACTCGCCCCTCAAGCCGTGGTTCGACAGTCTGCGCAGCCACCTCGGTCCTTGCTGCTCGGACGCCGACGGTTTTGCCGTCGCCGATCCCGACTGGGAGTCGCATAACGGGCACTATCGCGTGCGGCTCGACGGGGAGTGGGTCGAGGTGCCCGACGAAGCTGTCATCACCGAGCCGAACCGCGCCGGCCGCACCATGGTATGGCCGGTGAAGACGGCTTTCGGAGTCTCGATCCGCTGCTTCATGCCGGGCAGCATGATCTGAGACAGATCAGCATCAACGCTTGCTGGATTTGCGCTTCGACGATTTCTTGGCTGTCTTCTTCGTCGTCCGCTTCCTAGTCGTCTTCTTGGACGTCTTCTTGCTGGCCTTCTTCGGGACCTTCTTGCCCTTCTTGCGCGCCTTCGACAGCCCGATCGCGATCGCCTGCTTGCGACTCTTCACGCGACCGCCACGGCCTTTGCGGCCGCTCTTGGCCGTGCCCTTCTTGTAGCGGCGCATCTCGCTTTCGACATCGCTGCCGGAGCTGCGTGAGTAGCGGCGCTTCTTTGCCTTGCGTGCCATGCATGTTCTCCCTTGGCCGGAAGAACTATTCGACACGGGCATGGTTCCGAAAGAGCGCGCCACCTTCCAGGCGAAAGCCTAGAAGGAATTCGCCAGCTCGATCTCCGCTTCCAGCACCTGGATGCGCCGTGCGGCCTCGGTGGAGGACAGGTCGCGCGCATATTGTGCGGGCTGATAGGCCTCTTCGCTCAGCCGTTTCAGTCTCAGCCCCTGCGCCCGGGTCATCTGCTCGGCGAGAAAGATCCTGGCGTCGTATTTACCTTGAACCTGCATCTGGCATCTCCGTCCTGAATTCGTGGCTTGACTATATGTTCTTATTTTGTTCTAACAAGCCATGGACAACAGAATTAATGAAATTCGACGTAAAATCAGCGCCTTGAGGCTGGAGATGGCCGACGTCGAGGCGTCCGTGCGCGCTTCCGTCAACGGCGATCGCGATTGCACCGAACAGGCCCTGGCGCAGATGGATCTGCGCCGAAAGGTCAACTTGCTGATCGGGGAATGGAAGGCCGCCGGCGGTGCCGATGTCCTGCCTGACGTCCGCGACCGCGTGCGCCTTCGTCTCGTGAAGACAGTCGGTATTCCCCAGCGCGCGAGCAGACGGCGCTGAAATCTTTGAGGGGGCGCCGTGGATGAGGACCCGGACACTTACCGGATCTTGAGGTTGCGCGCCGAGATTCTCGAACTGGGCTCCGCCATCCGGCAGTTGCAGCGCGCGGGTCTTGATGATGCTGCGGCCCAACTTCTGATCGGACGCAAACGGGCGCAGCTCGATCATCTCGTGAAGACGAGTGCTGAGGGGCGCGGGCTCAATCTCGGAACGCGCCGGCCGCCATGAGCTGACCCCTGACCATTTGGTGCTCGATTGCAGACTGAGCACCAAGAAAAAGGCCCCGCGTCGCCGCGGGGCTTTTGATGTCGTGCCGGCTTGGGCTCACTTGGTGTTGGTCATGCCCTTGCTGGTCTTGTTCGTCATGGTGCCGCCCTGGTCGGAGCCGGGGCCCGAACCGCCCTGGCCGGAGGGATCGGCGCCCTTGGACGCCTTGGTGTTGGCGCCGGTGGTCTGCGACGACGACATCGACGATCCATGTTTCGCCTTGTGCGACTTGGCCTGTGCGGCGAGCGGCGCGGCGGCGAGACCGGTCGCCAGCATTGCGGTGAGAACGAGCTTGGTCGTTGTCATGCGAGGGAACTCCCTGGGTTAAATTGACGCAGGCAGCCAACCGCCATTGAGCGCAGGAGTTCCCGACAAAGCCTTCGTGCGCTTTGCGCCCGCTTCAAGATTGCTTGTCCTCGGCGAGGATGAACACGACGCCGGTGAGTGTCGCGCCGATGGCGAAAGTCGTCACCAATGTGAGAGCGAAGATGATCGCGGCCTGGTTTCCGCCGTGACTGAGCAGGCCCGCGACGGCCGGATTGCAGAGGATCAGCGCGAGACTGAAGGCGAGGCCGAGGGCTGCGCCCATCAAGGTATGCGTCATCAGCCTGATGAGGCCGGTCGCAGAGATCAAGTCCGACGACTTCTTTGCGCGCATGGGAACAGCATCCCAATTTGGCATGCAAACGCGGGCGATAATTCGCTGGTTCCATTTGAATGAAGGAATTGTCATCAACGGCTTCATCCGACGTTCATGCCGGGCTTGCGAGGATGAGCACCAGCAAAACGGGAACATCGACATGGGTAAGGTAGTCTTTCTTTACCGCTCGCTGGCCTATCGCAACGCGGCCGCGGACATTCTGCGCAAGGCGCGCAAGCTGCCGCGCGGGGCAGAGCGAAGCGCGGCTCGCCGCTATGCCAGGGCGCTACGCGATCTCGCCCAGACGGAAGCCTGGCTCGAGGGGCGGGTTGCGCGCGAACCGCGGACGATGCGACGCATGATGAGCGCGGCGTCCGGCTGATGCTTTTCCGCTCCGCCCCAATCGGACCGGAAGCTCTCGGTTCTCGCCGGCTCTCGACGCGAGCCCGTCGCGATTTCGCTGGAAAACGCTCTAACCAGACGCGCGCTGCAATTCGGCGGAGCTGGCGTCCTCGAACTTGCCAGATGCGGGCGCCGCCGCCGTCTTGCGTGTCAACGGCACCTCCAGCCGGCACAACAGGCCTTCGGCTCGCCAATCGAACTTGGCCTGTCCACCAAGCTGGGACTCCACGCTCGCAAGCAGGCTCCGCGTGCCGAAGCCGCGCGATTTCGGAGTCATGACGAGTGGGCCGCCGGATTCCTCCCAGTTCAGCGTCAGCAATTGGTCCTCGACCTGCCAGCCGATCGTGAGCCGTCCCGACCTGGTCGAGAGGGCGCCGTACTTGGCCGAGTTGGTGAAGAGCTCGTGGAGGGCGAGCGCCAGCGTCTGGGCCGTTGCCGGCAGTAACTGGACCTCCGGACCTGCCAGGATGATCTGGCCGCCGAGCGAATAGGGCGCCAGCTCCTCGTCGATCAGCCTGGAGAGCTCGGCACCCTGCCAGCTCGACAGCGACAGGATGGTGTGCACGCGCGCCAGCGCGTTGATGCGTCCCTCAACGGCGTTGACATAGGCCTTGACCTCGTCGGCCCGGGTGAGGCGCACGATCGACTGCGCCAGCGCCAGCGCGTTCTTGGCGCGATGATCGACTTCCCGCGCCAGCAGATTCTGCCGTTCCTCGGCACGCTTGCGTTCTGTGATGTCCACGGTGACGCCACTCACGCGCACGACGCGACCGCTATCGTCCACCGTCGCTGCCGCCGTGCCGACGCACCAGCGCACTTCTCCGTCGGGCCGCATGATCCGGAATTCGGTCTCGTAGGCCCGCGTGCCCCGGTTGAACTCGGCGATCGCCTTGCGCAACTGGTCGACGTCATCGGGATGCAACAGCGCCTGAACGTTGGCCGGGTTGACCTCGAAGCTCTCGGGGCTGACGCCGAAGATGCGATATTGCCCTTCGTCCCACATCCAATCGCCGCTGATCCAGTCCCAATCCCAGGATCCCATCTTGCCGGCGGCGATCGCCATGCTGCGCCGCTGCTCGCTCTCGCGCAGCTTCGCCGTGGAGTTCTCCAGCTCCGCCGTGCGCGCGCGGACGCGATCCTCCAGCTCCTGGTTCAGCCGTTCGAGCTCGCGGGTCTTGCGGTAGAGCTCGGCGAACACCTTGATCTTGGCGCGCAGGACTTCCGGCACGACCGGGACCGGCACGTAGTCGACCGCGCCCATTTCGTAGCCGCGCAGCCGGTCGATGTCGCTGACCTGGATGGCGGAGATGAAGATCATCGCGGTCTTCTGGAAGCGCGGATGCTCGCGGATCATCGCGGCGAGCTCGAAGCCGTCGAGCTCGGGCATGCAGACGTCGACCAGGATCACCGCGATCTCGGTCTTGAGCAGCACTTCCAGCGCCTCGCGCCCCGACGAGGCGATCACGAGGTTCTCGCCGAGATCCTTCAAGATCACCTCATAGGCGAGCAGCTTGGCCGGCTGGTCGTCGACGAGGAGGATGTTGACCTTTTCGTGGTCCATTCTCGGGTCCAACTCAGCGGTGCAGCCACATGCGGATCGCAAGCAGCAATTGATCGGTGTTGACGGGTTTGGCGAGATAGTCGGACGCGCCGGCCTCCAGGCACTTCTCGCGGTCACCCTTCATCGCCTTGGCGGTCAGCGCGATGATCGGAAGGCGGGCGAAGGCCGGGTTTTCGCGGATGACGCCGATGGTCTGATAGCCATCCATCTGCGGCATCATGATGTCCATCAGCACGATGGCGATTTCCGGATTGGATTCGACCAGCGTCACCGCCTCGCTGCCGGTCGTGGCCGTTAGCACTTTCATGCCGCGCCGTTCCAGCACGCTCGACAGCGCGAAGATGTTGCGGGCGTCGTCGTCGACGAGCAGGGCGGTCTTGCCGATCAGGTCCTCGTCGGAACTGTTCAGCTTCTCCAGCATGCGCTGCTTCTCGACCGGAAGTTCCGTGATCACGCGGTGCAGGAACAGTGCGGTCTCGTCGAGCAGCCGCTCCGGCGATTCCACGCCCTTGACCACGATGCTGCGTGCCATGGTGTGGAGTTCCGCGTCCTCCTCCGCCGAAAGCTCGCGGCCGGTGAAGACGACCACCGGAACGTTCGACAGCGCCTCGTCGTTGCGGATCTGGTCCAGCACCTCGAAGCCGCTCATGTCGGGCAGCCGGAGGTCGAGCACCACGCAGTCGCAGGGCGCCTCGCGCAGCGTCGAGAGCGCTCCGGCGCCGGTGTCTGTCGTCACGATCTCGATGTCGTCGTGATGCAGCAGCTCGCGGATCGAGAGCTGCTCGGCCTCGTTGTCCTCGACGATCAGGAGCCGCTTGCGCCTGGGACGTGCATATTCCTTGATCTGCGTCAGCGCGGCGGAAACGCCTTCGGTCGTCGTCGGCTTGTTGACGAAGGAGAACGCGCCACGCGCCAGCGCATGCTGGCGGTCCTCGTCCAGCGTGATGATCTGCACGGGGATGTGGCGGGTCAGCGGATTGTGCTTGAGCTGGCTTAGCACGGTCCAGCCGAGCATGTCGGGCAGGAACACGTCGAGCGAGACGGCTCTCGGCTGGTATTGCTTGGCGAGCTCCAGCGCCTCCGCACCGCGGGCGGCGACGAGCACCTTGAAACCCTTGTCGCGCGCGAGGTCGACCAGCACACGCGCGTAATGCGGGTCGTCCTCGACGATCAGGAGGATGCTGTCGCCGGGCTCGAGGTTGAGCCGGTCGTCGGGAAGCTGCTCGATGACGCGCTGCTCCGGCGCGGCCGTCTGGAGCGCCGGCGGCTGGTTATGCTGCTGCGGCACAGGCGCCGCGCGCGGCGCCAGCGTCGGGCCGGAATATTTCAGCGGCAGGTAAAGAATGAAGGACGACCCCTTGCCGGGCGAGCTGCGCAGATGGATCTCGCCGCCCAGCAGGCTCGCCAGCTCGCGGCTGATGGCGAGGCCAAGGCCGGTGCCGCCGTATTTCCGGCTGGTGCCGGCGTCGGCCTGCTGGAACGCCTCGAAGATCAGCTTCTGCTTCTCCAGGGGAATGCCGATGCCGGTATCGGAGACCTCGAACGCGATCACGGCCGGTGCGGAGTTCAGCACCGGGTGATCCGTTCCCCAGCCGCCGAGCGCACCGGCGACCTTGAGGCGAACCTCGCCCTCGGCGGTGAACTTGAAAGCGTTGGAGAGCAGGTTCTTCAGAACCTGTTGCAGGCGCTTGGAGTCGGTGACGATGCTGCGCGGCAGGTTCGGATCGATGTCGATCTTGAACGACAGATTGCGGTTGTCCGCCTCGTGCCGGAACGGCCGCCCGACGGTATCGAGCAGGTTCGCGGTCAGGATTTCCTCGGCGTCGACCGTCACCGTGCCGGATTCGATCTTGGACAGGTCCAGAATGTCGCTGATCAGATTGAGCAGGTCGGTGCCGGCGCCGTGGATGGTGCGGGCGAACTCGACCTGCTTGGCCGAGAGGTTGCCGTCCGGATTGTCGGTGAGCTGCTGTCCCAGGATCAGGATCGAGTTCAGCGGCGTGCGCAGCTCGTGGCTCATATTGGCGAGGAATTCGGACTTGTACTTCGAGGTCAGCGCAAGCTCGGTCGCCTTTTCCTCCAGGGCGCGGCGGGCCTGCTCGATCTCCTGGTTCTTGCGTTCGACCTCGACGTTGCGCTCGGCGAGCTGCTGCGCCTTCTGCTCGAGCTGGTCGTTGGTCTGCTGCAATTCGCGCTGCTGGGTCTGCAGCTCGCCGGCGAGCTGCTGCGATTGCTTGAGCAGGCCTTCGGTCTGCATCGTCGCTTCGATCGAATTGAGCACGATGCCGATGGAGTCGGTGAGCTGCTCGAGGAACGTCATCTGCGACGTCGTGAAGGAGACGAGCGAGGCGAGCTCGATCACGGCCTTGACCTGGCCCTCGAACAGCACCGGCAGCACGACGAGGTTCTTCGGTGCGACGCGGAACAGCGCCGAGTTGATCGGCACCACGTCGGGCGGAATGTCGGCGACCACGCGCGGCCGCTTGTCGAGAGCGCATTGGCCGATCAGGCCGTCGCCGAACTGCAGCACGCGCTGATAGGGGTAGATGCCGTCGCTGGCGTAGGAGGCCAGCAGCAGGAGCTGCGGATTGTCCTCGTTCTCGACCTGGTAGATCACGCCGGTATGCGCATTCACCAGCGGCGACAGCTCGGTCAGCAGCAGCCGGCCGACCGTGGTGAGGTCGCGCTGGCCCTGCAGCATGTTGGTGAATTTGGCGAGGTTGGTCTTCAGCCAGTCCTGCTCGGTGTTCACGTCCGTCGTAAGACGGAGATTCGTGATCATCGTGTTGATGTTGTCCTTCAGTTCGGCCATTTCGCCGCGCGCATCGACCTGAATCGAGCGCGTCAGGTCGCCCTTGGTCACGGCGGTCGCGACCTCGGCAATGGCGCGCACCTGCGAGGTCAGGTTGGCGGCGAGCAGGTTGACGTTGCCAGTGAGGTCCTTCCAGGTGCCGGCCGCGCTCGGCACGTTGGCTTGGCCGCCGAGCCGGCCTTCGACGCCGACCTCGCGCGCCACGCTGGTCACCTGATCGGCAAAGGTCGCGAGCGTCTCGGTCATGTTGTTGATCGTGTCGGCGAGCGCGGCGACTTCGCCCTTCGACTTCACGGTGAGCTGCTGCTTCAAGTCGCCGTCGGCAACCGCGGTCACCACCTTGACGATGCCGCGCACCTGTTCGGTCAGGTTCGCCGCCATGAAATTCACGGTGTCGGTGAGGTCCTTCCAGGTGCCGGCGACGCCGGGCACCTGGGCCTGGCCGCCGAGCTTGCCTTCGGTGCCGACCTCGCGCGCCACGCGCGTCACTTCGCCGGCGAAGGCGTTGAGCTGGTCCACCATGGTGTTGATGGTGTTCTTCAGCTCGAGGATTTCGCCCTTCACGTCGACGGTGATCTTGCGCGAGAGGTCGCCGCGCGCGACCGCCGTTGTCACTTCGGCGATGTTGCGGACCTGTGTGGTGAGGTTCGCGGCCAGGAGGTTGACGTTGTCGGTGAGGTCCTTCCAGGTGCCGCCGACGCCGGGCACGACGGCCTGACCGCCGAGGCGGCCCTCGGTGCCGACCTCGCGCGCGACGCGCGTCACTTCGGCGGCGAAGGAGCGGAGCTGCTCGACCATGGTGTTCAAGGTGTCCTTGAGCAGCAAAATCTCGCCGCGCACGTCCACCGTGATCTTCTTCGACAAATCGCCGCCGGCGATCGCGGTCGCGACCTCGGCGATGTTGCGGACCTGGGCCGTGAGGTTCGAGGCCATGAAGTTGACGTTGTCGGTGAGGTCCTTCCAGGTGCCGGCGACGCCGGGCACCTCGGCCTGGCCGCCGAGCTTGCCTTCGGTGCCGACCTCGCGCGCCACGCGCGTCACTTCGCCGGCAAAGCCGTTGAGCTGGTCCACCATGGTGTTGATGGTGTTCTTGAGCTCGAGGATCTCGCCCTTCACGTCCACGGTGATCTTGCGCGACAAGTCGCCGCGCGCCACTGCGGTGGTCACTTCGGCGATGTTGCGGACCTGGGCGGTGAGATTGCCCGCCATCGAGTTCACGCTGTCGGTGAGGTCCTTCCAGGTACCGGCGACGCCGGGCACGTTGGCCTGGCCGCCCAGGCGGCCTTCGGTGCCGACCTCGCGCGCCACGCGCGTCACCTCGCCCGCGAAGCGGTTGAGCTGGTCGACCATCGTGTTCAGCGTGTCCTTGAGCTGAAGGATCTCGCCGCGCACGTCCACGGTGATCTTGCGCGACAGGTCGCCGCCGGCGATCGCGGTCGCGACTTCCGCGATGTTGCGGACCTGGGCGGTGAGGTTGCCCGCCATCGAGTTCACGGAGTCGGTTAAGTCCTTCCAGGTGCCGGCGACGCCGGGCACGCCGGCCTGACCGCCGAGCTTGCCGTCGGTGCCGACCTCGCGGGCGACGCGCGTCACTTCGCCGGCGAAAGCGTTGAGCTGGTCCACCATTGTGTTCAGCGTTTCCTTCAGCTGAAGGATTTCGCCCGACACGTTCACCGTGATCTTCTTCGACAAATCGCCCTTGGCGACCGCGGTCGCGACCTCGGCGATGTTGCGGACCTGGCCGGTCAGGTTCGAGGCCATTGAGTTGACGCTGTCGGTGAGGTCCTTCCAGGTGCCGCCGACGCCGCGCACGACGGCCTGGCCGCCGAGCTTGCCTTCGGTGCCGACCTCACGCGCGACGCGCGTGACTTCGCCGGCGAAGGCGTTGAGCTGGTCCACCATGGTGTTGATGGTGTCCTTCAGCTCCAGGATCTCGCCGCGCACGTCCACCGTGATCTTCTTCGACAAGTCGCCGCCGGCGACCGCGGTCGTCACCTCGGCGATGTTGCGGACCTGGGCCGTCAGGTTCGACGCCATCGAGTTGACGCTCTCCGTCAAGTCCTTCCAGGTGCCGGCGACGCCGAGCACGTTGGCCTGGCCGCCGAGCCGGCCCTCGGTGCCGACCTCGCGTGCCACGCGCGTCACTTCGCCGGCAAAGGCGTTGAGCTGGTCGACCATGGTGTTGAGCGTCTCCTTCAGCTGAAGGATTTCGCCCGAGACGTTCACCGTGATCTTCTTCGAGAGGTCGCCGCTCGCGATGGCCGTGGCGACGTCGGCGATGTTGCGGACCTGCGCGGTCAGGTTCGAGGCCATGAAGTTGACGTTGTCGGTGAGGTCCTTCCAGGTGCCGGCCACACCGGGCACCTGGGCCTGGCCGCCGAGCTTTCCTTCGGTGCCGACCTCGCGCGCCACGCGCGTCACTTCCGAGGCGAAGGAGTTGAGCTGGTCCACCATGGTGTTGATGGTGTCCTTCAGCTCCAGGATTTCGCCGCGCACGTCCACCGTGATCTTGCGCGAGAGGTCGCCGCGCGCCACGGCGGTGGTCACGTTGGCGATGTTGCGCACCTGGGCGGTCAGGTTGCCGCACATCGCGTTGACCGAGTCCGTCAAGTCCTTCCAGGTGCCGGCGACGCCGGGCACGATGGCCTGACCGCCGAGCTTGCCGTCGGTGCCGACCTCGCGCGCCACGCGCGTCACTTCGGAGGCGAAGGAGCGGAGCTGGTCCACCATCGTGTTGATGGCTTCCTTGAGCTGCAGGATCTCGCCGCGGACGTCCACCGTGATCTTCTTGGACAGGTCGCCGTTGGCGACCGCGATCGTCACCTCGGCGATGTTGCGAACCTGGTTGGTTAGGTTGTTCGCCATCGAGTTGACGCTCTCGGTGAGGTCCTTCCAGACGCCGGTCACCTCGGGCACCTGGGCCTGGCCGCCGAGCTTTCCTTCGGTGCCGACCTCGCGCGCCACGCGCGTCACCTCGGAGGTGAACACGCCGAGCTGCTTGATCATGGTGTTGACGATGGTCGCCGACTGCAGGAACTCGCCGCGGAGCGGACGGCCGTCGACATCGAGCTTGACGGTCTGGAGCAGGTCGCCTTGCGCGACGGCGGCGACCGCGCGCGTGACCTCGCGCGTCGGCCACAGCAAATCGTCGATCAGCGTGTTGACGGAGCCTTCCATGTCGGCCCAGGAGCCCGAGGCGAGGCCGAATTTCACACGCTGCCGGGTCTTGCCTTCGCGGCCGACCACCTGGCCGACCAGCTCGAGCTGTTGCGCCATGCGCTGGTTGGCGGCGATGATTTCATTAAAAGTGTCGGCGATCTTGCCGTCGATGCCGAGATAGTCGCCGCTCATGCGCACGGAGAAATCGCCGCTCCGCATCGCCTGCAAGGCGAGCAGCAGTTCAGCCCGGGAATCCGGATCCGACATACCGTTGGCTTTTGGCTTTGGGACGCGACGACCGGACCGTGATGCAGCTCCGGGATCGAGGTCGCTCATACTGATTCCCCCGCAAGCCTTGGCCGAATCCAAGGCAGACGCATTGGTCAAAATAGAGCGTCAGCCAAATTCGAAATCAAGCGCCAAGGTGCGACGCGAGGAATGGAACCTGCCTTGCTCAGCCCAACGAAAATAACGGCGATCCCCCGATTTGGTTCCATGCGCAGCCGGCAAGAAATGAGGTCCGGGGCCCCGCCGTCTCCTTGGCCCCATTCCCGGCCTCCTTCGGAACGCAGCGCCAAGTCTCGCGGTTAGCCCGAAAAGAGGGAGAACGGACATGAAAGCAGGACTAGCCGCGATCGTCGTCGTGCTGTTTGCCGGATCGGCCTTGGCGCAGGGCGGTGCGCCCAGCGGCCGTGGCGCAGTGACCGGCGACCCGGCCGCAAGCTCCGCCACCCCGAAGGCCGATACGCCGACCACGGGGGCCGCAACCAGATCGAACCCGAGCGGAAGCGGCACCTCGTCTTCGGGCGGCAAGGACGACAATGGCGACGCGGGCCGGGACAAGATGCCGGAGAGCGACCGCACCGTGCGGCCGCACAGCCAGCAGCATCATCCGAACGACAAGTAAGGGGGCTACTTGTCTGCCATGGTGCGCTCGGCATCCTTGACCTGCGCGCGCAGCAGCGGGAGCTGCTCGCGCGCGAAGGCTGCGAGCGCGGCGTTGTCGGGCGCCTTCAGGTAGCTTTCGAGCAGCTTGATGGCCGATTCGTATTCGGGAATCTGCGAGGCATAGAAGCTGCGGATGTAGGTCGGCCCGTCCGAAGCGTCGGGCTCGACCAGGCTGGCGCTGACGGACGTCGTCTTGCCAACGCGCGGCTCTGCGCCAATCGCCTCCTGAATCTGCTTCAGCGCCTTGTCGCGTTTGGCCGCTTCCTCGGCCCGCAAGGCGGCGAGGTTCTTGACCTCGGTGTTGCCCTTCAGATCGGTGCTCTCGAGTAGCCCCTGCTGAAAGCGGCTGAAATCGTACAGGCCGCCGATGACGTCCGTTGCGTTCGGCGGACGGTCGAGCGGCTTGCGTTGGCCGGTGCTGTCGGCAAGCGCAACAGTGCTGATGAATGCCAAAATGATGGCGACGAGAACTCGCATCGATATCAACCGCGGATGGCGGGCGAAGTTCCCCGAACGTTACGATGCGGTAAGGGCATTGCGACCTCGGAGTTCCGTCCCCACGTCTTCCCGATGAAACAGTCTGACATCTTCAGGGACAACGCCGACAATTGCCTTCAGCTCGCCGAGCGCGCCGAGGGACAACCCGCCCACAAGCGCTTTTCGCGCATGGCGGACGCCTGGACGGCGCTCGCCCACGAGCAGGACTGGCTGGATGGCGAGATCCCGCCCGTCGCGGCCCGTCCCCCTCAACATCGGAGCGCGTGAGGGCTCGCCTTTTCGTGAGGGCGCGTGTGAGACCGCTCACGGAATGCAGGCGACCAATCCAGGATGATCAGGGATAGTCAATCGCGTTGGTTTCGATTCCAGAAGGAGGTTTTGCGATGGCTCCACGTCTGGCTCTGCTTTCACTCATTGTCGCCTTTGGCGTCTCGGTCGCGTTTGCGACGGTGACGACGGTGCGTCAGGTGCATCTGGAAAGGACGCCCGCCATCCACGCGGCGCACAGCTAGCATAACGCCGGAACATTCGAGGCCGCAGCGCGTAACCGCTTCGAGACATCAGAAGAGGCGAAGGCACATTATGGCCCATTCCGACCACGGCATCGTCAAGGACAAGCGGGCGGAGGAGCAGCCACGTGACAAGCAGCGCGCGCAATCCGTGCACAAGACCGATCCGCAAAACGCCGATGCGAAAGGCTCGCCATCGCGAGAGGCGACGCGCGATCCCAAGCTGAACGACAACAGCAAGACTCCGGGCTCCGGCATGACACCGGACGATTCCGGCGGCGCGCCGAGCGGCTAGACGTCGAGCTGCGCGAGGAACGGCAGATTGCGCGCGAGGAACTAATCTTCGCGCGAGGCGTCGACAGGTTGCTTCCGGTTGTCATGCCCCGGTGCGCCGGAAGCAATCTCCAAGGACGGCACTTGCCGTGCCGGGGCCGTTCCCTTGTGGAAGGCCGCCCCGACTAGTCGCCGGCGCCGCTTTCGGGGTCTCCCTGCGTGTGCCCTTCAGGTCCGCGGCCGAACACGCCAAAGCTGCTCGACTTCACGCCGGCGGCTGCGTCGACGTCTGCGGCAGCAAGTCCAAATCTGAGAAGCTCGCGGACCGCCGCAGCCCGCGTCGGCATACGATGCTTGAACCGGAAATCGTCAACGGCGGCCAATTCTTCCGGCGAGAGCATGACCTGAAGCCGCTCGGCGCGAAGATCGTTCATGGTCGTCCCGCAAAATGAGTAGATTGAGTAGTTTACTCAACGACCCAACTTGGGGAAAGTTCCACAAGAGGCGACGGAGTCCCTAAATGAGTAGAAATAGGCAGTAAAATCAATGGTTTAGTATTGAACAATGGCAGCGGTCGCGCATTCTCCTTGAGAGGGAGAAAAGCCATGACGGATGAAGTCAGGTTGCCCCGTAAGCTTTCCGAAGAGCCCGAGGCCGCCAAACCGGTGCGGCCGAGCCACCAGAAGGTCATCGAACAAGTCGAGCGCTGGGCCAACAGCCCTGGACTGCAACCACCGAGGACGGAAGATGCGAAGACGGTCTGAGCCCCATACATTCGAACAACGTCTCACGGCGCAGAAGCTGCGGCTCGAGCACGAGCTGTCGGGTCTGCCGGATGGACGCCAGCGCGAGATTGTTCTTGCGCGTATCGACCAGCTTCAGACCGCTGCCGAGATGTACGGCTTTCTGATGCTACGGGGAGATGCCGCGGCCGTTCGCTGATGGCCCGATGCACCCGGTCCGCACGGTGCGAGAGGTGATGCGAAGCTTTCGTCTCAGCCACCACGCCGAGACCGAAACGGCTGCCCATGCCAGAATGGCGGCGACGAACGCGCCAATCGTGGTCGTCGAAACCACGACATAAAAGACGCTTGCGAATGCCGCGAGACCGATGCTTCCGAGGCCGGCACCTGCAGCGTCGAGCGCTGCGGCCTGTTGCCCGCGCCTGTCTCCGCTGAGGCCGGCCTTTTCCTTGGCGCGGCGCTCATGGCTTTCGATCAACGTCGCGCTGGCGCAGAAGATGGCGGGGAGCGCGAGGAAGAGCCCGCCGACGGAAACGCCGAAATAGCTGCCGAGGAGGCCTGCTGCGACCGTTGCAAGGCCGCCAAGCGCGAAACGCACCGCGTATTCGTACCAATGCGTTTGCTTGAGCGAGGATGTCGACAGCTTCACCGGCATCACGCGGCGCCTCCGAAACCGGCAAGCAAACCGAACGCGACGACGATCCAAACCGCAAATGCGAGGATCGTCGCCGGCAGCGCCCCGAGACGAAACCGCATCAGCAGATGGCAGACGGCGAGGCTGTAGCAGCCGAGGGCGACCGCGCCGTAGATCATCGTCCAGCTTTCGGCGGCGACATATTGCGGGCCGTGCTGGACGACGGCGATGCCGAGCGTGGCGAGGGCGACGGATGGTGCGGCACCGAGGAGCCCCGCAAAACTCTTCGGCCGGAGCATGTCGCCTGCGATCGCGAAGGCCGAGACGATCAAGCCGCCGGCGACGAAACGCATGACATATTCCATCATGACAAGCCTCGCGAAGCCGACGCTCGCTGCTGCCTTGACCTTGCCAGCGTGAACGGCCTGAACGATCGCTCGACGATGACGCCAAGGACAAAGCCCGCCACCACGTCGCTCGCCCAATGTGCGAGAAGCACCACGCGCGTCAATGACAAGGTGACGGCGAGCGTGCGTGCCAAGCGGCGCCAGATGGCCGGCAACAGGCCGGCGGCCGAGGCGAGGGCGCCCATATGCACGGCGTGACCGGAAGGAAACGCGTCTCGCGACCGTCCCGAGAAGGGGACGCCATGCCGGTGCCCTGTGACTGTCAACCGGTCAGGCCTGGTCTGATTGAACACCGATTTCAGAACATGCGGCAGTACGGCCGTTGCGAAGGAGACCATCAGGATGTGATTGGCAACGGGGCGATGCTGCGGATGCCGGAGGCGGGTGTAAAGCCATCCGGCCGCCGCGAGCGCGAGGAGCACATGCTCGTCGGCGCCCCAAGTCAGTGCTTGCGCGGCGTGCTCGAGGCTTGAGGTCGTGTTGTCTGCGATCCCGTTCGCGATCGCCGTATCGATCCGGGTGGGTTTGACTGTTACGAGCGCCATCGGTCAGCCGGCGATGTTTCCTCCATGACAGTTTTGTAAAAGCTGGGAGACAAGGATGGTTCCTGAGCTTCGGGAGCTTCCGCCGCGAGGCCTGACTACGGCTGTCCGGATCCGCCGGCGGCGCCATATACCTGGCCAGTCGCATAGCTGGCGTCGACGGCGGCAAGCTGCACATAGATCGAAGCGAGCTCGACCGGCTGGCCCGGACGGCCGAGCGGTGTCATGCCGCCGAATTTTTCCAGCTTCTCCATCGTCGCTCCGCCGGAGACCTGCAGCGGCGTCCAGATCGGCCCCGGCGCGACGCCGTTGACACGGATGCCCCTGGAAGCGAGCTGCTTGGCCAGTGACTTTACGTAGTTCATCGTTGCCGCCTTGGTCTGCGCATAGTCGTAGAGATCCGGCGAGGGATCGTAAGCCTGCTCCGATGTCGTGCCGATGATGCAAGCGCCGGGTTTGAGATGAGGCAAGGCCGCCTTGATGATCCAGAACGGCGCGTAGATGTTGGTCTTCATGGTCGCGTCGAAATCCTCCGACGAGACGTCGAGGATGGAGGCGCGGGTCTGTTGCCGGGCCGCGTTGTTGACGACGATATCGAGGCCGCCGAGGCCTTGCACCGCCTGCTCGACCAGCCTGCCGCAGAAGGCTTCGTCCTTGAGGTCGCCGGGGACCGCAAGTCCGATGCGTCCTTCCTTCTTGATCAGCGCGATCACTTCCTGGGCGTCGGGTTCTTCCGCCGGCAAGTAATTGATGGCGACGTCGGCGCCCTCGCGCGCGTAGGCAATCGCGGCGGCGCGGCCCATGCCGGAATCGCCGCCGGTGATCAGGGCCTTGCGGCCGGCGAGCCGGCCGGAGCCCTTGTAGCTGGTCTCGCCATGATCGGGCCGCGGCTCCATCTGGCCGGCGAGGCCTGGCCAAGGCTGCGACTGCTTCTTGAACGGCGGCTTCGGATAGCGGCTGACGGGATCGATCAAGGCGTGCTCGGCCATGGACGTCTCTCCTTTCGCTGCAGACGCCAGCGAAGCCGCCGCGAGCGTAGCGCTCGCGCCGTGCATGACGTGGCGGCGGGACAATGAGGTTTTGCTGGGATTCGACATGATGCTCTCCGCGGTGGCCAGGGCTCAATGCGCGGAGACGGTCGATGTTGCCAAGCGAAGGACGCCGGGCATGCCGACGTCCTTCAGCAATGTGTTACTTGGTGGACTGGCCGACGCTCGGGGCCTTGCCGAGCTCCTTGGCCATGTCGAGATGGTGCTTGAGCGCCGGCAGCGTCTTGCCGGCCCAGTCCTTCAGCGCGGAATTGTCACCGCCCTTGGCATAGCGCTCGAACAGCGACACCGCATCCTCATGGGCGCTGACCTGGTAGGAGTTGTAGTCCGAGCTGAAATCCTTGCCCGAGGCATTCCTAAGCTTGTCGAGCTTGCTCTGGTGCGAGCTGTCGAGCGCCGTCGGAAGCGTCGCCTCGACCTTCTTTTCGCCGACGAGGCCCTTGAGTTCGGTGCTGGTCTTGGTGTGATCGGTGATCATCTGCTGCGCGAAGCTCTTCTCCTGGGCGTTGCCCTTCTGCTCGGCGAGCTTGCTCGACTCGATCTCGAACATGTCGCTGATCGCGACCTCCTTGACGAAGTCGGCGGTCGAAGGTGCGACGCCGAGCGCCGAGTTGACGCCGGTCTTCTCGCCCAGCGACTGGGCGAGCGCGGGGCCTGCGAAGAGCACGCAAGCAAGGGCGATGACGGCACGTTTCATGTGTGGTCCCTCCAATTGGACGCGCGGCCGCTAGCCGCGCCATGTTGCGCCGATCAACACGCCTCGGGGGCCGTGGTTCCTAACGATCAATCCGTGGGATTGCGCCCGGTGCGCGGATTGATCGGATCGGTCGGCTTGCGTCGAAGCCGCTCGGGCAGAAACGGCTCATCGGAGGCGGCCGTGGCGTCGGCCCGCACGTCGGCATGCCGCTGCGCGCGCTCATGCGCCGTCTTATTGTCGTTGATCTGCCGCTTCACATCGAGGCCGTGGACGGGATCGTTGACGCCGTGCTGGATGTCGCGGAAGTCGCTCATGGTTCACCTCATTGCTTTCCGGGCAGGATCGTTTCGAGCACCTGCCGTGCTGCTCCCTTGATCATCCCGCCTTCGTTCGGGTCGCCCTTCATCAGGGCGAGGGAGAAGTTCTTGGCCTGTTGCAGCGTGATGTGCGGCGGCAGCGGCGGCACTTCGGGATCGGTCTTCACCTCGAACACGACGGGCATCTCGCATCCAAGCGCCTGCTCCCAGGCCGAGCCGAGCAGCTCTGGGCTGTCGACGAAGATGCCGCGCAGGCCGATGAGCTCGGCGAAGCGGGAGTAGGAGACGTCTGGAATGCGCTGCGAGGCCTCGAATTTCGGGTCGCCGTTGATGATGCGCTGCTCCCATGTGACCTGGTTGAGGTCCTCGTTGTTGAAGACGCAGACGACGAGGCGCGGATCCTTCCAGCTGCGCCAGTATTTCGCGGCGGTGATCAATTCCGCCATGTTGTTCATCTGCATCGCGCCGTCGCCGACGAGGGCAATCACCGGCCGATCCGGATGGGCATACTTTGCGGCGAGCGCATAGGGCACGGCGGCGCCCATCGAGGCGAGGCCGCCGGAGAGCGAGGCCGTCATGCCGCGCCGCATCTTGAGGTCGCGCGCGAACCAGTTGGCGCACGAGCCGGAATCGCTGGTGACGATCGCGCGCTCGGGCAGGCGCGGGGACAGTTCCCAGGCAACGAGCTGCGGATTGACCGGGGCTGCGGGCTGATGTGCCCTTCCGTCCAGCGTCTTCCACCATTTCGCGACGTTATCTTCGATTCCCTGGCGCCAGGCGCCGTCGCTGCTGGGTTTCAATCGCGGCAGCAATGCGCGCAGCGTCTCGGCGGCGTCGCCGACGAGGCCGACCTCCATGGGAAAGCGGATCGACAGCATGCTGGCGTCGATGTCGATCTGCACGCCGCGCGCGGCGCCTTCCTTGGGCAGGAATTCGGCGTAAGGGAAGGCGGAGCCGACCATCAGCAGCGTGTCGCACTCCATCATCATGTTGTAGCTGGGCTCGGTGCCGAGCAGGCCGATCGAGCCGGTGACCCATGGCAAATCATCGGGCAATACGGCCTTGCCGAGCAGCGCCTTGGCACAGCCCGCCGACAGCCGGTCGGCGACGGCGATCACCTCGTCGGTGGCACCAAGCGCGCCGGCGCCGACGAGCATCGCAACCTTCTTGCCGGCATTGAGCACCTCCGCGGCGCGATCGAGATCGGCCTCGCGCGGCGTGATGCTGGGTGCGCTGTAGCCGATGCCGGAATGCAGCGTGCCGTGGGCGTGGGGCGGGCTTTCGTAAGGTTCCTCCTGCAGGTCATTGGGCAGGATGATCACGGTCGGGGTCCGCCGCGCCAGCGCGATCCGGACCGCCCGGTCGATCAGGTGCCGCACCTGCGCAGGCGAGGATGCCTGCATGACATAGGCGCCCGCGACGTCCTTGAACATCGAGAGAAGGTCGAGCTCCTGCTGGTAGTGCCCGCCGAGGGCATTGCGGGCCTGCTGGCCCACGATCGCCAGCACCGGCTGGTGATCGAGCAGCGCATCGTAGAGCCCGGTGACGAGATGCGAGGCGCCGGGTCCGGAGGTCGCGATGCAGACGCCGAGCTGGCCTGAGAATTTTGCGTAAGCGGTCGCCATGAACGCCGCCATCTCCTCGTGCCGGGCCTGCACGAAGCCGATCTCGCCGTCCTGCCCCTGGGCCCGGTTCATCGCGCCGAACACGCCGTTGATGCCGTCGCCGGGGTAACCGAAGATGTGGCGCACGCCCCATTGATGCAGACGCTGGACGATGAAGTCGGAGACGGTCTGGGACATCGCGCGAACCCTGGCTGAGTGGATGAGCTCAGAACGGCTGCTTCCCTGCGATGTTCCTGTCTCGTGCCTGGGAACACGGACCGGAACGATCGCTGCCCCCTCGCGGTTGATTCAGAAATGGCTGAGTGGAGAATGACGATGCTGAATCAGGGCGAACTGGACCGCGACGAAATGGGTCGGCTGATCGGAAGCGACAAGGTCGAGGGAACATCGGTCTTTGGGGCCGATCGAAACAAGATCGGCTCGATCGAACGGGTGATGATCGACAAGATCAGCGGCAAGGTCTCCTACGCGGTGCTTGGCTTCGGGGGATTCCTCGGCCTCGGCAATGATCATTATCCGTTGCCCTGGCAATCGTTGAAATACGACACCGAACTTGGCGGTTACATTACCGCGATCACCGCCAAGGATCTGGAAGGTGCTCCCAAATATAGCGAGCAGACCGAATGGAACTGGAGCGATGACGCTGCCGTGCGCGGTATCAATTCCTATTACGGCGTCCCGTTCGCGTAGCAGAAGGATGAACCAATGAGCAAGGAACGGCCCACCGACGATCCCCGTAATCAGAATGATTGGGGTTCGCACAGGCAAACGGACAAGCCCTGGAAAGGCAATCCGGAGAAGGAGCAGGGATCGGACGAGGTGAAGCCCGACCTCGAAAAGTGGCATCGGACCAAGACGCACTGAACCAAACGATTTCGCGGAATAAATAGGAGCGCAGCAAGCACAATGCTGCGCTCTATTTTTGTTGGCAGCGCGATCACGAATGACGGCGGCACGCTGGGTGTGCGGAACCATGTTGCGGCGCCGTGGTTAGGCCCGCGGCGCGCACGACCGGTGCAAATCGGCTTGGTGCCAGCTCAATCCCGAGAGAGGTTGTTGGCCGTGGATGCTCAGACACGGGAGCGTGGGCCGTCCGCGGAGCAGCCGCAGAGGGCGAAGGACGCTCCACCACCGAATCCCGATCCGCCGCGCGACGCCAAGGATCAACCGGAGAAGCCGGCGCCGTCGCTGCGAGACCGGCTTCGCGAGCATTGGCTGCTTGCAACCGCCGGCGCCATCGTGCTGATCGCCGCGATCGTCGGCGGTCTGCTCTACTGGCTCGAGGTGCGCCATTACGAATCCACCGACGATGCGTTCGTCGCGGCGCGCAGCTTTTCGGTGGCCTCGAAGGTCGGCGGCTATGTGACCGACATTCCCGTCACTGACAACCAGCATGTCAGCGCCGGCGATCTTCTCGCCAAAATCGACGAGCGCGACTATCGCATCGCCATCGAACAGGCGGGCGCGCAGGTCGCCGTCTCCAAGGCGAACATTGACAATGTCGAGGCGCAGATTGTTTCGCAAGAGGAGCAGATCAAGCAGGCCCAGGCGCAGCTCGAGCAGGCGCAGGCCCAGCTTCAATTCGCGCAGGAGGAGTTCAAGCGCGCGGAAGAGCTGGTCGAGAAGGGCGCCGGCACCGTGCAGCGCCAGCAACAGACCCGCTCTGATCTCCAGGCGCAGCAGGCCAACACCGAGCGCGCCAAGACGGCGGTGACGTCGGCGCAACTCGGCATCAAGACGCTGCAGGCCCAGCTTGAAGGCGCCAAGGCGCAGCTCGCGCAGTCGCAGGCGCAGCTCGACCAGGCGAAATTGAACCTGCAATACACCAGCGTCGTCGCGGCGCAGTCCGGCCGCGTCGTCAAGCTCTCGGGCGCCAAGGGCACGTTCGTCACCGCCGGCCAGAGCCTGATGATGTTCGTCCCCGACGAGGTCTGGATCGTCGCGAACTACAAGGAGACGCAGCTGAACGACATGCGTCCGGGCCAGCCGGTCGAGATTCGCATCGATGCCTATCCCGGTCGCAAGCTCACCGGCCATGTCGATTCCGTGCAGCCGGGCTCCGGCACCGCGTTCAGTCTGCTGCCGGCCGAGAACGCCACCGGCAACTACGTCAAGGTGGTGCAGCGCGTGCCGGTGAAGATCGTCGTCGACAACTGGCCGGCCGATCTGCCTGTCGGTCCCGGCATGTCGGTCGTGCCCTGGACCAGGGTGCGATGACGGACGCCGCGCAAGGCGGCGCGTCTGCGGGCGGCTGGTCGCCGCAGCGTTCGGCGGCCGGCGGGCACAATCCCTATCTCATCGCCTTCGTGGTCTCGATCGCGACCTTCATGGAGGTGCTCGATACCACCATCGCCAATGTCGCGCTGCGTCACATCGCGGGCAGCCTCGCGGTCGGCATCGACGAGAGCACCTATGTCATCACCAGCTATCTGGTCGCGAACGCCATCGTGCTGTCGATCTCGGGTTGGCTGTCGACGGTGATCGGCCGCAAGCGCTTCTATATGATCTGCGTCGCGACGTTCACATTGTCCTCGTTGCTGTGCGGCTTCGCCTGGAATCTGCAGTCGCTGGTGCTGTTTCGCATTCTTCAGGGCCTCGGCGGCGGCGGCATGGCCACCAGCGAGCAGGCGATCCTCGCCGACTCCTTCCCGCCGCACAAGCGCGGCCAGGCCTTCGCGATCTACGGCGTCGCCGTCGTGGTCGCACCGGTGATCGGCCCGACACTCGGCGGCTGGATCACCGACACGTACACCTGGCAGTGGGTGTTCCTGATCAACGTACCGATGGGGCTATTGTCGTTGTTTTTGGTCGGGACGCTGGTCCGGGAGCCCTCAGGCGCGGAGGAGGAGAGGGAGAGGCTGCTCAGCAAGGGCCTGCGCGTCGACTATATCGGCTTCCTGCTCGTCGCGATCGGGCTCGGCTCGCTCGAATTCGTGCTCGATGAAGGCCAGCGCAACGACTGGTTCGGCTCGAACATGATCATCGTGTTCGCGCTGCTCGCCGCCGCCTGCCTGCTCGCGCTGATCCCGTGGGAGCTGACGCGCGAAGATCCCATCGTCGATTTGCGCCTGCTCGGCCGCCGCCAGTTCGCCGCCTGCTTCCTGGTGATGCTCGCCACCGGTGCCGTGCTGATCTCGACCACGCAGCTCCTGCCGCAACTGCTCCAGACCGAGCTGAACTACACGGCGATGCTGGCCGGCCTCGCGCTGTCGCCGGGCGGCATCGCGACCCTGGTGCTGATGCCCGTGGTCGGCCGCCTCGTCAGCTCGGTGCAACCGAAATACCTCATCATGTTCGGCGCGGCGATCGTCGCGTTCTCGATGTGGCATCTCACGGGACTGACCGGCGACATCACCTACGGCTACGCGGCGCTGTCCCGCATCTTCCTTGCGCTCGGTCTGCCATTCCTGTTCCTGCCGGTGACGACCGCGTCCTATGACGGCGTGCCACCGGACAAGACCAACCAGGCCTCGGCCCTGATCAACGTCGCCCGCAACATCGGGGGATCCATGGGCGTCGCGCTGGCCCAGACGGTGCTGGCGCAGCGCCAGCAATTTCACCAGAGCCGCCTGATCGAGCACGCCGCATCTTCCGATCTCGGCTATCAGCAGACCATCGATGCGATGACGCGCTACTTCCAGGCGCAGGGCTCCAATGCGAGCGATGCGGCGTCGCAGGCGCTGGCCTGGGTCGGTCGCACCTTGCAGCAGCAGGTCGATCTGCTCGCCTATATCGACGTGTTCTGGACGCTTGCGATCGTCGCGGTGCTGATGATCCCGACGGCAGCCGTGCTGCGTCCGATCAAGCTGGGTGGGCCGGCGCGGGGGCATTGAGGAAGCCTTGCGTGCAATCTCAGAGAAAGGGTGACCGCGGCGCGAAAGTCCGGCTAGACTGCACCCAATCCAAAGCCAATTCCGGGAGGTAGTTACGTGAAGACCGCGATCACCGAGCTGTTCGGCATCGAGCACCCCATCATCCAGGGCGGCATGCATTTCGTCGGCTTCGCCGAGCTGGCCGCCGCCGTCTCCAATGCCGGCGGGCTCGGCATCATCACCGGTCTCACGCAGAAGACGCCGGAGCTGCTCGCCAAGGAGATCGCGCGCTGCCGCGACATGACCGACCAGCCGTTCGGCGTGAACCTCACCTTCCTGCCGACCTTCGCGGCGCCGCCTTATCCGGAATATATCGCGGCCATCGTCGAAGGCGGCATCAAGGCGGTGGAGACCGCAGGCCGCAGTCCGGAGCAGTACATGCCGGCGCTGAAGGCCGCCGGCATCAAGGTGATCCACAAATGCACCTCGGTCCGCCACTCGCTGAAGGCCGAGCGCATCGGCTGCGACGCCGTCAGCGTCGATGGCTTCGAGTGCGGTGGTCACCCCGGCGAAGACGACATTCCCAACATGATCCTGCTGCCGCGCGCGGCAGAGGAATTGAAGATTCCGTTCGTCGCCTCCGGCGGCATGGCGGACGGGCGCAGCCTGGTCGCGGCCTTGTCGCTGGGTGCGGCCGGCATGAACATGGGCACGCGCTTCATCGCCACCAAGGAAGCCCCTGTCCATCAGAACGTGAAGAACGCGCTGGTCGCGGCCACCGAGCTCGACACCCGCCTGATCATGCGTTCCTTGCGCAACACCGAGCGCGTGTTGAGGAACGCCAATGTCGATCGCCTGATCGAGATCGAGCGCGAGAAGGGCGACAAGCTGAAGATCGACGACATCCACGACCAGGTTGCGGGCGTCTACCCCAGGATCATGCTGGAAGGACAGATGGACGCCGGCGCCTGGAGCTGCGGCATGGTCGCCGGGTTGATCCACGACATCCCATCCTGCAAGGAACTCATCGATCGGATCATGGGGGAGGCGGAACAGATCATCCGCAGCCGTCTGATGGGGTTCCTGGATGGGACGGCGGCGACGCGAAAGGTCGCCTGACACCGCCAAACTTCTTAACCACGGCGGCACTAGGCCACTGGAATTCCACGCGACGCCTCCCAAATAAGGGTAAATTACCCTTTCAAAATCAATTTCAGGAGGCGTCCGTGGTCCTGAAAAGCGGTTCTTTTGCAATTGCCGTTGCCCTCGTGCTCGCATGGGGCGGCATCGCGCGCGCTGACGACTACAAGCCAAACGAATATCTCGGTCTCGATCTCTCCAGGGCCGTGCTGTCTCCAAAACGTCTCGGGCCCGAGACGCAATTTGCACCGGTCGCCCTCGAAGCGCGCGGCGGCAACGAGGCGCAGGCGCGCGCGGAGCCCGTCGACGTGCCGAAGAAGGTGGCCGCCGAACGGGTCCGTGCGGCCGAGCCGAAGGTCGCGCATGCGAGGCCCGCGCAGCCGCGCGGCGCAGCCCGCACCAAGCTGGCGCATCGTCACGGCAACCCGCTCGACGCGCAGGCGATGGA
This sequence comes from Bradyrhizobium sp. 62B, assembly GCF_030272265.2. Taxonomy (NCBI): domain Bacteria; kingdom Pseudomonadati; phylum Pseudomonadota; class Alphaproteobacteria; order Hyphomicrobiales; family Nitrobacteraceae; genus Bradyrhizobium; species Bradyrhizobium sp. 62B. Next base: position 1,986,406 of record NZ_CP092841.2, read on the forward strand.
CACCCGCATCCAGACCTGGCCCTGCCGCTCCGGCGGCATCTGCAACTGGAAGCACTGAACGGGGGGCACCCCGTCATCCCCGCGTCGCAAAACCGTAGGCGGTGAGTCAAGAAACCGTAAGCTGGAAGTTAAGGAGCGCAGGCACCTTCCGTCGCGATTCGACGAAGGTTTCCTGAATGGCAACGCTCCGCGCCTCGCGCGCATGGACCCGGCGACAATTCCTGGTCCGTTCGACTTCAAGCCTGGCGGTTGCCTCGCTCGGCACGCTCGCGACACCCTATCTCAGCCGCGCCGCTGATCGTCCGCAAGTCGCAGGCGGCATCCAGTCGGGCGACGTCTGCGATGGCTCCGCCGTCATCTGGGCGCGTGCCGACCGTCCCGCGCGAATGCACGTGGAGTGCTCGACGGTCGAGAGCTTCAAGACCATCATTACATCAGCTTCGCGCGACGCGCTGCCGGACGCGGATTTCACCGCAAAGCTGCAGCTCGACGACCTGCCGCCCGGGCAGGACATGTTCTATCGCGTCCGCTTCGACGACATCGCAACCGGCCTTCGCGGCGAAAGCCGCATCGGCCATTTCCGCACCGCGCCGGCAGCAGGCCGGTCGATCTCGTTCGTGTGGTCCGGCGATGTCGGAGGGCAGGGCTGGGGCATCGACATCTCGCGCGGCGGCTATCGCAGCTATCGCACCATGCTCGACAATCGTCCGGACTTTTTCATCCATTCCGGCGATCACATCTACGCCGACTGCACGATTCCTGCCGAGCAGAAACTGCCGAACGGCGAGACCTGGCGCAACCTCGTGACCGAAGAGAAGTCCGAGGTCGCGCACACGCTGGCGCAGTTTCGCGGCAATTACAAATACAACCATCTCGATGAGCACTTCCGCGCCTTCCACGCGGAGGTGCCGATGTTCGCGCAATGGGACGACCACGAAGTCACCAACGATTGGTCACCGATCGGCAGCTACGATGACGCAGGCTTTGAGGATGACGGCACCCCGCGCCTCGTCGCACGCGCTCGCCGTGCCTTCTTCGACTTCATGCCGATCCGCGACATCGGCGTGCAGCAGGGCCGGGTTTATCGGAAGATCGCTTACGGTCCGCTGCTCGACATCTTCATGATCGACATGCGCAGCTATCGCGACGACCGTTGGAACAAGGGCAGCGACCATCGCGGCTGGATCCTTGGTGCCGAACAGCTCGCCTGGCTCAAGCGCGAGCTTGCCGCCTCGCGCGCGACCTGGAAGGTGATCGCGGCCGATTTGCCGATCGGCCTGATCAGCCTGGACGCCGTCGCGCTCGGCGACGGGCCGCCCGATCGGCGCGAGCACGAGATCGCCGATCTTCTCGGCTCCATCAAGCGCGCCGGTGTGCGCAACATCGTCTGGCTCACCGCCGACATGCACTACACGGCCGGGCACTACTACGATCCGAACAAGGCGCAGTTCAGGGATTTCGAGCCGTTCTGGGAGTTCGTTTCGGGCCCGCTGCATGCCGGCACCTGGGGTCCCGCCGAGCTCGACAACACCTTTGGGCCCGTCGCGATGTACCAGAACGGCTGCAGCGCGGCGCAGGGCGATAATCTGGCGCCGTGCTTCGGCCTGCAGTTCTTCGGTCGCGTCGACATCGACGGCCCGACCGGCGTGATGACCGTGACCTTGAAGGACGTCGACAACCGCGGCCTCTGGTCGGTCGACATCGCGCCGCAGTCACAGGCGCGACCTGCGGTGGTTGCGCAGCATTCGTGAGGGGCGGATAACCTCTCCGCGTCGTCATGACGGGGACAAGCCCGGGCATGACGTCGAGGACGCATCGCGCATCCCCGCTCTAACCCGATCTTGATTGGCCGCAGGGCTGCTCCCGCGCTAGATTGGCCATTCCCGCCACCTCTTTTCCATCACCAAAGAGTCTGATTCCAGCGCCCTCACGGCGTGGCCGGCGGGATGCAATATGTCAGGAGCCTGTTCATGGACAATCTGAAGACACAGGGCATCAGCATGCCCAAGCTCGGCCTCGGCACCTTTCGCATGCAGGGAGATGCCTGCCGCGCCGCGGTCGAGAGCGCGCTGTCGATCGGCTATCGCCATATCGACACTGCCGAGATGTATGCCAACGAGGAGCCGATCGGATCGGCCATCGCCGCGTCCGGCCTGCCGCGCGGCGAGCTTCACGTCACGACGAAGGTCTGGCACGAGAATCTCAGCCCCGACGCGATCCGTCGTGCCTTCGATGCGAGCCTGAACAAGCTCCGGCTCGACCATGTCGATCTCTATCTCGTGCACTGGCCGTCGACGGCCGCGAACTGGGGCGCGGTGTTCGAGACCTTGATGAAGCTGAAGGAGGAGGGACGTACCCGCGCCATCGGCGTCGCCAATTTCACCACGGCGCTGCTCAAGATTGCGGTCGAGGATGTCAGGGCGCCGATCGCCTGCAACCAGGTCGAATATCACGCGATGCTCGATCAATCGAAGGTGCGCGCCTATCTCGCGGCGAAGTCGATCCCGCTCGTGGCTTATTGTCCGCTGGCGCAGGGGCGCATTGCATCGGAGCCGGTGCTGGCCGAGATCGGCGCCAGGCACAACGCGACCGCCGTGCAGGTGGCGCTGAGATGGCTGCTCGACCAGGACGGTGTCGCCGCGATCCCGAAAGCCTCGCGCCGGGAGAGCCAGCAGGCCAACCTCGATGCGCTGAAGATCACGCTCGACGAAGCCGACCGCAAGAAGATCGCCGCGCTGCCGAAGGATCGCCGCTGCGTCAATCCGGGCTTCGCACCGGCGTGGGATTAGTACGATCCTTGATGCGCAAAGAAATGGCCCCGCGAGGGGCCATTTCCAAATGCGCTCTCAATTAATCCCAGTGGCGATGGCTGCGCTTGATCACGACGACCTTGTCGCGATGATGGCCGCGATGCCAGCCATAATCGCGATGGCCGCGGAATTCGGCGCGGGCGCCGTACGGGCCGTGATGATGGTGATAGCCGCCGCGCTTGATCACCACGGTCTCCGCGCTTGCCAGCGTCGGCGCCGCGATCACGAGTGCACCCAGGGCCGCAACCACATAACCAAGCTTCTTCATGATGTCCTCCTCGAAATTCGAATGCACATCTAAACCGCGCACTGATGCGAACGTTCCGGGAGAATCGCAGGAGAATTCTGAACAGCTGTTCAGGTAGCTAGTCGCAACGCTGCTGCGTCGGCGTGGGCGCGCCGGTGGCGACGTATTTGCCGTCCTTGATCGTATATTCGCCGCGCTCGCTGCGATTGTAGATCGCGCGCAGGCTGCCGTCCTTGAGGAGCAGCAGCCCGAATTCACGGGCCTGGTGCAGCGAGGGGAAGTACACCATCACATTGAGCAGGCCCTCGGCGTTGACCGTGGCCGACACCACCTCGTTCTCGTCCCTGGCCTCGCCGAAATTGCGCCGGTACATCACCCGGCCGTCCTTCCGGATCTCGTAGGTCAAGAGCGCGCGCTTGTCGCGGTCGGGCCGGGCCGCGCAGTCGACCGCCCATGAGCCGAGCAGGCCCCATTGCTCGACCGTCGCGGCCAGCGTCTCGGCGCTTGCAGTTGCGGTGACCGCCCCCCACAGCATCGCAGCCGCGATCCAGCGGCCCAAACCACGCGTCATGTCCTGAAAGAACCCCCGCCTCGAAGAATTCCAAAGTGTAGCATCCCGTCGGCTGCCGTCCATGGCGGCCGCCGATCGCTCGCGAATTTGATCCGCGTCAATGAGGCCGGACTTTTCCGGGGTAGGATGACGCTTCCCGAAGGCGAACCTGGATAGACCAATGCTGAATCAAGTCATGGATTTTGCGGGCGAAGTGCTGCCGGGGAGCTGTGCCGTGCCGCCTTATTCCGAGACCGAGTTTCTGACCGAGCTGGGCGATCGCCTGCGGTCCTCGCGCATGCGCTGCGACCTGTCGCGCCGCGAGCTGGCCCGCCGTTCCGGGATTTCCGAGCGCTATATCGCCCAGATCGAGGCCGGCAAGGGCAATGTCTCGATCGTCCTGCTGCTGCGCCTGGCCTCCGCAATCCACGGCAGTCAGCCGCAGGCGGCCTGACGCTTCGAGGGGACCGCCATGGGGCAGCTCGTACTCGCCGCCAAGGTCACCCACGTTCCATCATTGATGCTGTCGGAGCTATCAGGCAGCCCGCTCCGCGCCGCGCGCGAGCCGGCGGTCAGTTCCTTGCGCGAGCTGGGCCGCCGGGCGAAAGAGCGCGGCGTCACCTGCTTCGTGGTGTTCGACACCCACTGGCTCTCCAATTTCGGCTACCACATCAATGCCAATGCGCGGCATCGCGGCTCGTTCACGAGCCACGAAGCGCCGCAGATGATCCAGGATCTGCGCTACGATCTGCCGGGCGACACGGGCCTGGCGAAAGCCATCGCTGAGAGGGCTGGAGACGCAGGCCTCAACGTGATCGCCCATGAGGTGGTGAGCCTCGGGCTCGAATACGGCACCGTCGTGCCGATGCACTACCTGAACCCGGACGGCTTTGCGAAGGTCGTCTCGGTGGCCTCGCCGCTCTTCACCTCGTTCGAGGAGAGCCGGATCCTCGGTGAAGCGACCCGCCGCGCGATCGACGAATCCGGTGAGCGGGTCGCGATCCTCGCCAGCGGCTCGCTCTCGCATCGGCTCTGGCCGAACAAGAAGCTGGGCCCCGAGGCGTGGACCTCGGTCGCCAGCGAGTTCAACCGCCAGGTCGATCTGCGCGTGCTCGAGCTGTGGCAGAGCCGTCGCTACCACGAATTCCTCGATATGCTCCCGGACTACGCCACCAAGTGCAACGGCGAGGGCGGCATGGCCGACACCATCATGCTGTTCGCCGCGCTCGGCTGGTACGACTATCGCGGCGCCGCCGAACAGCTCTGCGACTACTTTCCCTCGTCCGGCTCCGGCCAGGTCAACGTGGAGTTTCACATCGAGGCGTGAGGCCGCGGCCTCAGGCCCGCTTCTCCACATTGGCGCTGCGGGCGGGCACGCCGAATTCCTTGCGGCAGACCTCGGCCAGCACGGCGACGCCCTCGCGGATCTGCTGATGCGAGGGACTTGCAAAGCAGAGCCGCAGCCGCGCGCTGGAATGGCTCTTGTTGGTCGACCATTCCGGGCCCGGATTGATCGAAACGCCGGCGGCGAGCGCGGCCTGATAGAGCTTCAACGTATCGACCTGATCCGGCAGCTTGACCCAGAGGAAGATGCCGCCCTTGGGCTCCTCGAACTCGGCGGCTGTGCCGAACTGCTCGTTCAGCGCTTCCATCAGCGTGTCGAGCTTGGTGCGCAGCGCCTTGGTCAAGGCCGGCACGTGGGTCGAAAAATGCGGCTTGCAATAGGTCGCCAGCACCATCTGCTCCAGCGCGCCGGAGCCCGCATCCGTCTTCAGCGCCAGCATCCGCGACATCACCTCCCAGGGCGCCACGATGAAGCCGACGCGCAGTGCCGGCGCGATCGATTTGGAGAACGAGCCGATATGGATGACGCCGCCGCTCTCGCTCATCGCGTGGATCGCCGGCGGACGCTGTCCCGACCAGACGAGGTCGGCATAGCAATCGTCCTCGAAGATTGGCACACCATACTCGGTCGCGAGCCGCACCAGCTCGGCGCGGCGGCTCTCGGGCATGATGCTGCCGGTCGGATTCTGCACCGTCGGAATGGTGTAGATGTATTTGGGCCGGATGCCGCGGCTCTTCAGATCGGCTAGCGTCGCGGCCAGCAGGTCCATGCGCATGCCGTCCTTGTCGAGGGGAACGCCGACGACGTTGACGCCGAGCCGCGCCAGGCGGGTCAGGGAGCCCTGATAGCTGTCCTGCTCGAAGATCACGGTGTCGCCGCGGGTCAGCAGCGTCGCGTTGACGAGGTCGAGCGCCTGCAGTGAGCCGGAGACGATCAGGAGATCGTCGATGGTGCAGGTGATGCCGGCATCGCGCTTGAGCTTGGTCACAAGGAATTCGCGCAGGGGCAGGTAACCCTGCGGGCCATGCGCCAGCCCGTAAGTGGCGAGCGACCGGCCCTCGCGCCGCAGCACCGTGTTGGCCGCTTCGACCAATTCGTCGAGCGGTACCTGTTCGGAATCGTTGTTGCCGCCGACGAAGCTGTATTTGGCAAGGCCCGTCCAGCGACCAGAAGGGGCCGGCAGCCCTGCCGGAAACAGGGGGGCGAAGTCGAAGCTGGACGTCATGGGGGCGTTCCTCGTTTTGTTCTTGTTGAGCAGCCGGCGTTGCACCGGGCGCCTTGTTGTTTCCGTCCGCTCCCCGGGGGGCGGGCGCGCTTACTTCTTGCCGGCCGTCCGGGTCGGACGGCCCTGGCTGATGAAAGCGTAATGTGCATTGGCGACGCCGCCAACCATCAGCGCCTCGACCACGGGCTCGGCGATCTCGCCTGTCGCGGCCCAGTCGACCAGGAAATTGGCCCCGGTCCCGCCGCGCACGTCGTCGGTCGGAATGAAGATCGAGATCGTCGCCAGAGGCTTCAGGGCGACCTGTCCCTTCAGGTAGGTCTCGACCTGCTTGCCTGCGGTGTCGAAATAGGCGATGCGTTTGACTACCAGTGCTTGCGTCTCGGAGGCGTTGTGAACACTCAAGGTCACCGAGAAGTCGACGCGCAGCTTGCCCTGGCTCATCGCCACGCTGGAATAGGCGGGCACGTAGAACCCGCCGGAGACGGCGAGTTCCTGGTTCGGCATCGCGGTAAGGGAATCGGCAAAGTTCTGTTCAATATTGACCTTGGATTGTGCGGCGGCGGGCACGGCAAAGGCGAGAGAGCATAGCAGCATTGCTGCGAACAACGCTTCTCGCATGTGACGAATTGCTCGCTTGCCGCGCCGCAACCCGCCTCTAGGGTGCGGCAAAACGGACCAATTTGGTATGCACGAGCTCATTCGCGACATCACTCTCTGTATTCTGTTTGCCTGGATGCTGGGCCTGCTCGCCCATTTCTCCCGGCAGCCGCTGATCCTGGCCTATCTTATCGCCGGCTTCTGCATAGGTCCATTCGGCACCGGCTGGGTCCACTCGCAGGAATCGATCGGCGTCATCTCCGAGCTCGGCCTGATCTTCATGCTGTTCATGATCGGGCTGGAGATCGACCTGAAGAAGATCGTGCGGGCGGGAAAGGTGATCCTGTTCGCGGCGGGCGGCCAGCTGCTCGGCGGCTGCCTGCTCGGGGTGTTGTTCTTCGTCGGCATCGGCCTGTCGCTCGGCGGCGGGCACTTCGATGCGGTCTATCTCTGCGTCGCCTGTGCGCTGTCGAGCACCGTGATCATCGTCAAGGTGCTCTACGAGAAGCGCGAGCTCGACACGCTGCCGGGGCGCATCACGCTCGGCGTGCTGGTGCTTCAGGACATCTTCGCCATCCTGTTCCTGGCGGTGCAGCCGAGTCTTGCCAATCTGCAGGCCAGCGTCATCCTGCTCTCGATCGGCCGCGTCGCGGTGCTGGTCGCCGCTGCGCTCCTGGTCAGCCGCTACGTGCTGCCGCGGCTGTTCCACCAGATCGCCCGGCGGCCCGAGCTGATCCTGCTCGGCGCGCTGGCCTGGTGCTTTCTCGTCGCCGAGACCGCTGAACGGCTGTCGCTGTCGCGCGAGATGGGCGCCCTGATCGCCGGCGTCTCGCTCTCGACCTTTCCCTACGCGCTCGACGTCACCGCCAAGGTCACCACGCTCCGCGACTTCTTCATCACCCTGTTCTTCGTCGCGCTCGGCATGACCATTCCCATCCCCGGCCTCTCCGTGATCGGACTGGCGCTGATGATCGCGGCTTTCACGGTGGTGAGCCGCATCGTCACCACCTTCACGCCGCTCTATCTGATGAAGCAGGGCCTGCGCGCCAGCCTGTTGCCGGCGCTGAATCTCGCGCAGATCTCCGAGTTCTCGCTGGTGGTGATCCAGACCGGCGTCAACGATCACCATATCGCAGCGCAGACAGCCAACGCCGCTTCCTTCGCCTTCGTGGTGCTGGCGGTGCTCTCGACCTTCGCGATGAGCCGCAGCGACGAGATCACCCGCTGGGCGATCGGCCCCCTGAAGCGGATCGGCCTTAGGGATCTCGACCATGGCAGCGGCCATGGCGAGGAGGGGCACGAGGGCGGCCACGGCGAGGCCCGCCGTATCGTCATCCTCGGCTTCTTCCGTGCGGCGAGCGCGCTGCTGGCCGAGATTGAACGGCAGGCGCCGGTGCTGCTCGAGCAGATCACGGTGGTCGACTTCAACCCCAATGTGTACCAGACCCTGCTTTCGCGCGGCCTGCACGTGATCTACGGCGATATCAGCAATGTCGATACGCTGCTCCATGCCGGCATCGGCAAGTCCGAGATGATCATCCTCAGCGTGCCGGATTCGCTGCTGAAGGGTGCCACCAACGAAAAACTGGTCCGCCACGTCCGCGCGCTCAATCCGACCGCCCTGATCGTCGCCACCGCCGACCTGCTGGCCGATGTCGGCGCGCTCTACGAGGCCGGCGCCAGCTACGTCACCGTGACCCGGCTCAGCGATGCGCACGAGCTGTTCACGGTCATCGAGGCGGCCCAGGCAGGCCTTCTCGCCGACAAGCGCGCCGAGCTCGATCAGCGTCTCGGCGAGCGCCGCGAAGTGTTGCCCTGAGGGCGGCCGGCCGCCTTCCGCTCCGGCTGTCTGCGCCCATATCCCTGGTATCTTCGGTGCAAGCCGGGCCCCGGATGGTCCGCCGCCCGGAATAAGCGGTTGCGTCCAGGACACTAGCGCCCCGCCCCAAGTCCGGCTAAGCCTCCCGCTCATAACCGATAGAGATTGGGACATGCCCGATAGCGTTCAGGAAGTTCTGCAAGCCTTTGCCCGGGGTGAGCTCGTGGTCGTCACCGACGACGAGGACCGCGAGGGCGAGGGCGATCTGATCGTCGCCGCCTCGCTCTGCACCGCCGAGAAGATGGCGTTCATCATCCGTCACACCTCCGGCATCGTCTGCGCGCCCGTGACCACCGAGGACGCTCGCCGCCTGCGGCTCGACCCGATGGTGGCCCATAACGATTCCGCGCACACCACCGCGTTCACGGTGTCGATCGACTACAAGCCCGATGGCGGCACCGGCATCTCCGCCGAGGAGCGCGCCTCCTGCTGCCGCGCGCTGGCCAATCCCAACGTCGGCGCCAACGATTTCGCCCGGCCCGGTCACATCTTCCCGCTGATCGCCAAGGACGGCGGCGTGCTCTTGCGCTCCGGCCATACGGAAGCCGCCGTCGATCTCTGCAAGCTTTCAGGGCTGCCGCCGGTCGGCGTCATCAGCGAGTTGATGAACGACGACGGCAGTGTGATGAAGGGCGAGCAGGTCGCCCGCTTCGCCGCCCAGCACAAGCTCAAGCACGTCACCATCGCGGACATGATCGCCTACCGCCAGGCGCGCGAGAAGCTGATCGAGCGGGTCTCGACCTTCATCACCGAAAGCCCGATCGGACCGTTGCAGGGCTATGCCTACCGCTCGCCGTTCGATTCCATCGCCCACGTCGCGTTCGTCTACAACGGCGTCGGTGACGGCAAGAACGTGCTGACGCGCTTCCACAAGCCGAACATCGTCAAGGACATTTTTACGGGCCACAAGCGCATGGCGGCGGTGCTCGAGCATTTCAAGAAATCGGGCCGTGGCGTGCTGGTCTATTTGCGCGATGGCGCGGCCGGCGTGCCGGTGTCGGCGTTGCCGGACGAGACCGCAACGGAGGCCGACCGCAACCGGCAGTGGCGCGAGGTCGGCGTCGGCGCGCAGATCCTGCGCGATCTCGGCGTCACCTCGATCCGGCATCTCACCTCCTCGGTGCACGACTACAAGGGCCTGTCGGGCTTCGGCATCGAGATCGTCGCCAACGAGCAGCTCGAGAGCTGACACGTCGTGTCGTTCCGGGATGGCGCTGAAAGCGCCCCGGAATGACGAAACCAGGATGCAATTGCACTTGTTGCCGCGGCGCTTTACTTTGTCGGGCAAATTTTGACGGAACCAGACGAAAGGACGTTTCATGAGCGTGCGCCCTCAGGCCAAGGACAAGCCGGCTGCGGCTTCATTCCAGTGGGACGATCCGTTCCTGCTCGACGAGCAACTGACCGAAGACGAGCGCATGGTGCGCGACACCGCCCGCGCCTACGCCCAGGACAAGCTGCTGCCGCGCGTCTCCAAGGCCTATCTCGAAGAGAAGACCGACCGCGAGATCTTCAACGAGATGGGCGAGCTCGGCCTGATCGGCATCACGCTGCCTGAGGAATATGGCTGCGCCAATGCGAGCTACGTGGCTTACGGCCTGGTCGCGCGCGAGATCGAGCGGGTCGATTCCGGCTACCGCTCGATGAACTCGGTGCAGTCCTCGCTGGTGATGTATCCGATCTACGCCTATGGCGACGAGAACCAGCGCAAGAAGTACCTGCCGAAGCTCGCCAGCGGCGAGTGGGTCGGCTGCTTCGGCCTGACCGAGCCGGACGCGGGCTCCGATCCGGCCGGCATGAAGACGCGTGCCGAAAAGGTCGCGGACGGCTATCGCCTCACCGGCAGCAAGATGTGGATCTCGAACGCGCCGATAGCCGACGTGTTCGTGGTCTGGGCCAAGTCGGCCGCGCACGACAACCAGATCCGCGGCTTCGTGCTGGAGAAGGGCATGAAGGGCCTCTCCGCCCCGAAGATCGGCGGCAAGCTGTCGCTTCGCGCCTCCATCACCGGCGAAGTCGTGATGGACGGCGTCGTGGTCCCCGAGGACGCGCTGCTGCCCAACGTCTCCGGCCTGAAGGGTCCGTTCGGCTGCCTCAACCGCGCCCGCTACGGCATCTCCTGGGGCGTGCTCGGCGCCGCCGAGGACTGCATGCATCGCGCCCGGCAATACACCCTGGACCGCAAGCAATTCGGCAAGCCGCTCGCCGCGACCCAGCTGGTGCAGAAGAAGCTCGCGGACATGCAGACCGAGATCGCGCTGGGCCTCCAGGGCTCGCTTCGCGTCGGCCGCCTGATGGACGAGGGCAAGTTCGCTCCCGAGATGATCTCGATCATGAAGCGCAACAATTGCGGCAAGGCCCTCGACATCGCCCGCGTCGCACGCGACATGCATGGCGGCAACGGCATCTCGATCGAGTACCACGTGATGCGCCACGTCCATAACCTCGAGACGGTCAACACCTATGAGGGCACCCACGACGTCCACGCCCTGATCCTCGGTCGTGCGATCACGGGCATTCAGGCGTTTTTCTGAGCTCGAGAGTCGAGGTAGGAAACTCTGACGTCATGGCCGGGCAAAGCGCGAAGCACGTCTTCGCGCTAGATGTCCCGGCCATCCACGTCTCAGGGCCACGCGAAGAAACGCGGATGCCCGGCACAAGGCCGGGCATGACGAAGTCAGCAAGGTATGAGCAAGCCATGTCCGACAATGACGACGTCCCGTTCAACCGCAATTTTCCGCTGAAGCCCGGCATCGTCGAGGAAGTCAGGCCCGGCGTGCGCCGCGTGCTCTGCAACAATCCGAGCCCGTTCACCTTCACCGGCACGGTCAGCTACATCGTCGGCCGGGGCAATGTCGCGATCATCGATCCCGGCCCGGACGACGCGGCACATGCGGCTGCGCTGCTCGATGCCATCAGCGGCGAGACGGTGAGCCACATCTTCGTCACCCACACCCATCGCGACCATTCGCCGAACACCGCGCGGATCAAGCAGGCGACGGGCGCGCCGGTCTATGCCGAAGGCCCGCACCGCGCCTCGCGCCCGCGTTTCGAGAGCGAGAAGCACAATTCGGAATCCGGCTCCGATCGGGATTTCGTGCCCGACATCAGGATCGCACATGGCGACGTCGTCGAAGGCGACGGCTGGCGGCTCGAGGCGGTGGCGACGCCGGGGCACACCGCCAATCATCTGGCTTTCGCCTGGCCGGAGCGAAAGTTCAACTTCGTCGGCGATCACGTGATGGGGTGGTCCACCTCGATCGTGGCACCGCCCGACGGCTCGATGATCGACTACATGGACTCGCTCGACCGGCTCGCCGCGCGCGAGGAGGACCTCTATTTCTCCGGCCACGGCCCGGAAATTCCCGACGGCCAGCGCTTCGTGCGCTTCCTGATCCGCCACCGCAAGGCGCGCGAGGCCTCGATCCTGCACCGCCTCGCCAAGGGCGAGACCGACATCCCGACCATGGTCCGCGCAATCTATATCGGCATCGATCCCCGGCTGACGACGGCCGCCGGCTATTCCGTGCTGGCGCATCTGGAAGATTTGGTCGCCCGCGGCGTAGTGGCGACGGATGGCGATCCCGTGATCGGCGGAACGTATCGGATGGCTTGAGGGCGAATGGCGAATAGGGAGTAGCGAATAAGGTGGCGTCCACTCGCTATTCGCCACTTCCCATTCGCTACTTCTTCACCGTCTTTGCCGGTGCCTTCGGCGGCGTCACCGGCGTCTTCTTCACCGGCTTGAGCGCGTCGGCATCGGCGGCGGTGTTGAGATCGTCGATGAATTTCTTGACGCGCGCGGCGTTGCTGCCGAGATCGCTGTCGAAATTGCGCGAGGCCGAGCGGATATCGACGCGGGAATCATCGCCGTCCGCCACGAACCTGATCGAAATGTCCTCGCGGAAACCCATGATCGGCGTCCGCGCCACCGCCTCGATGCGGCCGATGCGGCGCGGCGGCTGGGGTGCACGCTCATCGATGACGATCCATTTGCGCTTGTTGACGAGCTGGAGCGCGATCGCATAGGCGCGGTCGACGGAAATCTCGAGCTCGACGGGCTCGATGTCGGGATAGAAGTGGCGCTGCTGCTCCGCCGAATAGAGGCCGGCATAGACCGCGGTGTTGGTACCCTCGCCGGTGCGCAGGCGCGCTAAGGCCTCGAAACGCGGCGGGTCGATCGGGTCGGTGGTGATGTCGTAGATCGCCGGCAGCTTGCGATATTGCAAGGCCAGATAGGCGGGATAGGCGAGGATCGCTCCGTCGATCAGGAACGCGAGCAGGATGCGCGCCATGCCGCGCGAGCCGTTCTGCCAGATCGCGGCAAAGCCTAAGAGCCCGAACAGGATCGAGAGGCCCGCGATCGCGAGTCCGCCGAAGAAGGTCGCCAGCGCCGGCTTCGGCTCCAGGAAGTCGAAGCGGACGATGATGACCGACACCACCACCGCCACCACCGCGAACACGGCCAGATTGCGTGCCCAGCTCGCGAGGCTGGACACGGGCTCCGACTGATAGGGAGCGGAAAACCTGCGGGCCATCGAGTGAGCTCTGCCGGGGTTGGCGATGCCGGCCAGTGCGGCGCGACGATGCGCCGTTGAGACCACGGCGCGGGGGCAAATTCAAGGGAGACCGGACTGTTACGGCCCGGACGAACCGTCATTCCGGGTTCGATGCTTCGCATCGCCCCGGATTGACATTCGAACGATGGCCTTACGCCGCCGCGTTCGGGAAGCGATAATCCTTGAACTGGTCGCGTAGCGCCGTCTTCAGGATCTTGCCGGTGGCGGTGTGCGGAATACCTTCGACGAAGGCGACGTCGTCGGGCATCCACCATTTGGCGATCTTGCCGTCCATGTATTTCAGGATCTCCTCGCGCGTGGCCTGCTGGCCCTGCTTGAGCTGCACGATCAGAAGCGGCCGCTCGTCCCATTTGGGGTGGAACACGCCGATCACGGCGGCTTCCGCCACGGCGGGGTGACCGACCGCGAGGTTTTCGAGGTCGATCGAGGAGATCCATTCGCCGCCGGACTTGATCACGTCCTTGGAGCGGTCGGTGATCCGCATGTAGCCGTCCTCGTCGATGGTCGAGACGTCGCCGGTGTCGAAGAAGCCGTCCTCGTCGAGAATGTTGCTATCGACGCGGTAATAGGCCTTGGCGACGGCGGGGCCGGAGACCTTGAGGCGGCCGAAGGTCTTGCCGTCCCAGGGCAGCTCCTTGCCGGCATCGTCGGTGATCTTCATCTCGACCGCGAAGGGCGCATAGCCCTGCATCTGCAGCACGTCGAGCCGTGCATCGCCGGTGGCGTTCTGGAACGGCGGCTTCAGCGCCGCGACGCTGCCGATCGGGCTCATCTCGGTCATGCCCCAGGCGTGACGCACGTTCGAGCCCATGTCGAGGAAGGCCTTGATCATCGAGCGCGGCATCGCCGAGCCGCCGCAGATCACCATCTTCAGGTCCGGCAGCTTGAGATTATTGGCGGTCATGTGCTGGAGCAGCATCAGCCACACCGTCGGAACGCCGGCGGTGTGCGTCACCTTCTCGGTCGAGAGCAGCTCATAGACCGAGGCGCCGTCGAGCTTGGCGCCGGGCATGACCAGCTTGGTGCCCTGCGAAGGGGCCGAGAAGGCGATGCCCCAGCTGTTGGCATGGAACAGCGGAACCACCGGCAGCATTGTCTCGGACGCGCTCGTGCCGAGGGCGTCGACATTGTTGGCCATCAGCGCGTGCAGCACGTTGGAGCGATGCGAATACAGCACACCCTTGGGGTCGCCGGTCGTGCCGGAGGTGTAACACATCGCGGCTGCCGTGTTCTCGTCAAAGTCCTTCCATTTGAATTTGCCGTCCGCCTGCGCAATCCAGTCCTCGTAGGCGATCACGTTCTTCAGCGTGGTCTGCGGCATGTGCGCCTTGTCCGTGAGCACCACGTAGCGCTCCACGCTCGGCAGCTTGTCGGCGATCTTCTCCAGGATCGGAACGAAGGTGATGTCGGTCATCACGATGCGGTCCTGCGCATGGTTGATGATCCAGGCAATCTGCTCGGGGAAAAGGCGGGGATTGACGGTATGGCAGATGGCGCCGATTCCCATGATGCCGTACCACACCTCGAGATGGCGCCAGGTGTTCCAGGCGATCGTTGCGACACGGTCGCCGAGCTTGATGCCGTCGCGCTCCAGCATCTGCGAGACCTTCAGCGCGCGCTTGTGGATCTCGCCGTAAGTGGTGCGATGGATCGGTCCCTCGACCGAGCGTGTGACAACCTCCTGCTTGCCATGAATTTTGGCGGCGTGTTCGATGATCCGGTGGCAGAGCAGGGGCCAATCTTGCATCAAACCAAGCATTCCGACGTTCCTCCGAGAAGTCGCTGGGCGCGTTATCGCTCTCAGCGTTGGGCCAAAGATTGCCATGAGTTTTAGCCTGCCGGACTTTCGCCGCAAATGGTCTTGTCGCGGCTATATGTCCGCTGGCGCGGCAATGGTTACCGCTGCGCTGGGATTGTCACTGGTGCTCACCGAGAGGGCGGAGGCACGAAAATCGACATCCCCGCTGGATATCTTCGGTATCGCCGCACCCCGGCCGCGCCCGGCGGTCCATGCCGCCAAGATCCCGCTTCCGAGACCGCGCCCCGAGGAGGCGCCCAAGGCCTCGGATGGGGCTCCGCCAGATGCCGAGGGCAAGCCCGCTGCGGATAACAAGCCTTCTGCGGACAAGCCCGGCACCGACAAGCCTGCCGAGGCCGCGACGCCACCCCCAAAACCGGTCTCGGCCTGCCGTCTCGCGCTGACCGAGGAGATCGCGATCGCGCCCTCCATTCCGGATATCCGCGGCCCCGGCGCCTGCGGCGGCGAGGATCTGGTGCGGCTGGAGGCCGTCGTGCTGCCGGACAAGCGCAAGGTGGCGGTCAAGCCGGCGGCGATTCTTCGCTGCACCATGGCCTCCGCGCTCGCCGATTGGCTGCGCAAGGACATGGTGCCGCTGGCCACCAGCCTCGGCACGACCATTGGCGAACTCGACAATTTCGACAGCTTCGAGTGCCGCGGCCGCAACCGCGTTGCCGGCGCGATGCTGTCGGAGCACGGCAAGGCCAACGCCATCGACGTCCGCGCCATCAAGCTGGCCAACGGGCAGTCGATCGGCCTCACCGACCGCACCATGTCCCGCGACGTGCGCGAGCGCGTGCTGCACTCGGTCTGCACGCGGTTTTCCACCGTGCTCGGTCCGGGCTCGGACTGGTACCACGAGGACCACATCCATCTCGATTTGGCGCAGCGGCGCAACGACTACCGGATCTGCCAATGGAATGTCTGGGATCCATTGCCCCAGGTCGCCCCGCTGCTGCCGGCGGAGCGTCCCGAGGAGGCGCCGCCACGCGAGGTCGCCGCCAAGCCCGAGGTCAAGGAGAACGTCAAGGACGGAGCCGACGACGAGGCGGCCGAGAAGGCTCCCGCGCCTGCGGACAAGCCGGCGGCCGAGGGCAGCAAGTCCCGGCCGCACAAGCCGGCAACAAAAAAGCGCCGGTGAAACCGGCGCTTTTGATGTCAGGAGATCAGGGGGCGATCAGTAGCTGCCCGCTTGGCCGGTCTGGCTGCTGCCGAGCGCAAGCCGGGAATTGTAGGGCGAGTCGCCATGCTTGGGCTCGAGCACCACGACGAGGGTACCGACCTTGACGCGATCATAGAGATCGATCGCATCCTCGTTGGTCAGGCGGATGCAGCCCGAGGAGATCGAGGCGCCGATATATTCCGGCTGGTTGGTGCCGTGAATGCGGAACAGCGTGTCCTTGCCGCCCGAATAGAGGTACATCGCGCGGGAGCCCATCGGATTGTCCGGACCCGGCGCGACATAGGTCGGCACGCCCAGGCGCGAGATCTCGCCGGGGGTCGGATGCCAGGCCGGCCATTCGGTCTTGCTGCCCACCTTGGCAATGCCCGACCAAGCCATGGCTTCTTCGCCGACGGTGATGCCGTAGCGGATCGCCTTGCCGCCATCCAGCACGTAGTAGAGATAATGGTTGTCGGAATCGACCACGATCGAGCCCGGCGTTTCCTTGCGGTGGTATTCGACGATGGCGCGGCGGAACGGCTCGGCAACCGCGGTGTTTTCGTACCGGACCTTGGCGAGCAGTTCCTTGTCCTTCGGCTTGAAGGCCTTGGTGTCGGTCGCCTCGTAACGCGTGGCCTGCATACAGCCCGACAGCATCAGGCCAGCGGCCAAAATCGCAAATTTAACTTTCAGCGACGACATGGTTTGGTTCCAATCAAAACAATACCGTGCGGAACGCCTGAGCTTAACGCCCAAGTTCCTCGACTCCGTTTAATCCCATTATCGTTGAAATCTGCCACAATTCCAGCACTGAAGCCCTTTTCCCGCGCTGCGAGAGCCTACCTGTGGCTTTTCTGCCGCAAATTTTGCGGCCGCGTGGAGGTTTTGGGGCGGGGAACGCCGGACTGTCGATTCCGTGCCACAGTTGGGCCATGGCACCGCCACAAATGCAAACGCTTCCTTAATGCAGTTGTCATCGTGAACTGGCCAGAATCGCGCTAAGGGCTGTCATTCTGTCGCAGATCTTCGGAGTCGTGCATGTTTTCGGTGTTTGTTCCCTCCGAGTCCGCGTTGAAGAAGGTTGTCGTTGAGAATCTCGCCGCGTTGCCCGAAAGCGCGGTCTGGATCGATCTCGTCAATCCAACCGGGGCCGAGGACAAGGCGGTAGAGCGGCTCGCGGGTGTCGCCATTCCGACCCGGGAGGACATGCAGGAGATCGAGATCTCCAGCCGCCTCTATATCGAGAATGGCGCGCGCTACATGACCGCGACGCTGATGTGCCACTCCGATACCGACATGCCCAGGACCACGGCGGTGACCTTCATCCTCGCCGATCATCGCCTGGTCACGGTGCGCTACGACCAGCCCAAGCCGTTTGCCCTGGTCGAGGCCAAGTTCGCCCGCTCCTGCGCGCCGTCCATCACCGGCGAGGCCGTGCTGATGGAGCTGCTGGACGCCGTCATCGACCGCTGCGCCGACATCCTGGAGCGATGCGGCGCCGAGATCGACCAGGTCAGCCACGACATCTTCGAGCCCGAGAGCGAGCGCCACGGGCAGGCCAAGAGATATTCCCAGATACTGATCTCGATCGGCCGCAAGGGCGATTTGACCTCGAAGGTTCGCGAGAGCCTGGTCTCGATCGGCCGCGTCGTGACGTTCCTGTCCGCGGTGGTGGAGGGCGTGAAATGGTCAAAGGACATGCGCGAGCAGCTCAAGACCATGCAGCGTGACGTGGCATCACTGACCGACCACGCCTCCTATCTCTCCAACAAGATCACCTTCGTGCTCGACGCCATGCTCGGCGTCGTCAATCTCGAGCAGAACAACATCATCAAGCTGTTCTCGGTCATGGCAGTTGTCCTGATGCCGCCGACGCTGATCGCATCGATCTACGGCATGAACTTCAAGGTGATGCCGGAACTCGAATGGGTGCACGGCTATCCGATGGCGCTGGTGATGATGCTGATCGCGGCGATCGTCCCGTACTGGATCTTCAAGTTCAAGAAGTGGCTCTGAACGCGTCGCGCTCTCGGAAAATAGTGACCGAGACCTTACGCCGGACGCAGAGACACGGCTCATCGTGTCGCAGAATAGATCGAGATTGAGGCGTCGCGGTGATGGTTGCACCGTGCCGCAATTCCTCCGGTAAAATTTGAGCGGTGGGCTGAACGTTTGCGCGAAACTTGTCTGCGATAAGCAGTGCGTAGCCGCGAGGAACAACCATGGTTGAGAAACACATAACGTCGCCCCGCAACGTCATCGATCTGGCGAACTATCGTCAGGCGATGACGATCGGCAAGGCGTCGTCGATGTCGGTGCGCATGTGCCGGCACTGTGGTGCTCCGCTGCTCGACGGTGAGAATGACGACGACTGCTCGACCGCATTCAGCTCGGCCGCTCCGCGGCCGCGCGACAGGTCACGTCGGATTCGAATCGATTGAGGAACGGAAGGTAAGGGCGATCCAGGTCTTGCGGCGGCGTTGTCTGGATCGCCTTGCTTCCTTCCTTCGTCATCTGTCAGGTCTGTCAGCTGTGACGCCTGATGGGCAGGTGCGCTAGAGGCCGACTGAAACGCTCATTCAGCCGAAACGGAGCCTGTGTCGGCTGCTGTCAATCAGCTCGCGCAAAAATATTCCACTTTACCGAAATTCGGTTTTCGCGTATGTGTCGCCCATCCCGGCTCACCAGGAGGGGCGATCTCGAGGTCGTCTTGATCGCGAGCCGGGCTTGCGGTGGACGCGGCAGCGTCGGCATGAGAAGTGCGGGCAGGGCGGGTAGTCCCTGTGAGCCCGTGGCCGCGTGCAGACGACGGCGCTGTTCAGTTCGTCTCGCCACGTTCTTTCGGCAACGTCGACAAGGCCGGGAGATAACGTGGTGACCAGCGAATGCGCGTACGGCAAAACCGTGTGGTCCTGGCCGTCGTTGCTACGGTCAAGCCTGTTCGAAGATGCGCGCGAGCCCAACCGGGTGGACGGCATCGTCAATTCGAACGGCGAGGGAGGCCAGAGGAAAGTTCGGCTCCCGGGAGAGCGCGGCATAAGCCGTCCGACCATCGCGCAGGGAAGGTCGAGTGTTCGGCCACACCTGTATGCTGCTGTGCGGTTCTTCCTGCGTGTGCTCTAGCGCAGCGGACCGCGGGTGCGTGCCAGCACCCGGCCTTCCCTGCGCCCTCTTGGCTTGAGGGTGGAGCGACGAAGCAAATCTCGGGCGAATTCAGCCGCGAGAACGCGAAGGCATGCCTGCAAGGCGACGAAGCAATCCGGAGTCTTTCCGCGGAAAGATTCCGGATTGCTTTGCTGTGCTCGCAATGACGAGAAGAACCTATACGTGCTGGCCGCCGTTGATGTGGATCTCCGCGCCGTTGACGTAGGAGCTGGTGTCCGTGCACAGCACGTAGATGATCTTGGCGACCTCGTCGGGGGTGCCGAGGCGGTGCATCGGGATCTGCTGCTCGACGATCTTCTCGGTGCCAGGCGACAGGATCGAGGTGTCGATCTCGCCCGGTGCGATGGCGTTGACGCGCACGCCGACGCGGCCGAAGTCGGAGGCCATCTCACGCGTCAGCGAGGCGAGCGCGGCCTTCGAGGTGGCGTAGGCGGCGCCCGCGAACGGATGCACGCGCGAGCCGGCGATCGAGGTGACGTTCACGACCGATCCCTTGGCCGCCTTCAATTCCTCAATCAGTCCGCGCGCGATCATGATCGGCGCGAAGAAGTTGACGTGGAAGACATGCGTCCAGGTATCGAGATCGGTGTCGACCGAGCCGAGCCGGGAGCCGCCGGGGCCCTTCGGCGAGATCGCGGCGTTGTTGACCAGCGCATGCAGCATGCCGCCTTCGAGCCGGTCGCGGATATCGGAGATCGCGCGGGTCGTGTCCGCGGGACTGCTGAGATCGACCTGGATGTGATCCTCAGGGCCGGCATCCCACGGACAATCCTCCGGGAACGGATGTCGCGAGCAGGTGATGACGCGCCACCCCGCCGAGGAAAAGCGGATCACGGTGGCGTGGCCGATACCGCGGCTTGCTCCGGTCAGGAGCAGCGTGCGGCGCGGCGCATTGGACGAATGCGGCATGGACATCTTTCAGGTCGGCCCAAAGTCTTAAGGGTACATCCGCGTCTTGGACCACGGTTGGCCGGCCGCGTCACGGCGAAATTCGATGCGGTCGTGCAGACGGAATGGGCGGTCGTGCCAGAACTCGATCCGCGCGGGCGTGATGCGCCAGCCGCTCCAGCCCGGCGGCCGCGGCACTTCGCCGATGACGTATCTGGCCGCGACTTTCGCGATGGCTTGTTCGAAGGCGAAGCGGCTCTCCAGCTCCTGCGACTGCTTGCTCGCCCAGGCGCCGATCTGGGCCTGCTTGGGCCGGGTGGCGAAATAGGCGTCGGCCTCGGCCTCCGTCACCGGCGTCACGTTGCCGCGGATGCGGACCTGACGGCGCAGCGACTTCCAGTGAAAAAGTAAAGCGGCCTTAGGATTTGCGGCGAGTTCGCGGCCCTTCTGGCTTGCGATGTGGCTGTAGAAGACAAAACCCTCGGTATCGAAGCCTTTCATCAGCACCATGCGCACATCAGGCAGCCCGTCGGGGTCGACGGTTGCGAGCGCCATGGCGTTCGGATCGTTCGGCTCGCTCTTGATCGCCTCGTTCAGCCAGCTCTCGAACAGCGCAAATGGCTCGTCGGCGGCGGTGAAATCACCGGATGTTAAGGGTGTCTGGTGTTTCATCGAGGTCGTGTCGGTCATGTCTGGAGTCCGAGTTGCGTCCCGCGGCCCAAAACGCGTTGTCGTCCGCTACCGCCCTATATAGGGCATGGGGACGCGTTGGCCTATCGGCGATCCGACCCACAGGCCTCGTCATGACGATCATTCTGATCGGGCTCGGTACCGGGGGATGCAGCTTTTCCCGCAAGGACCAGAGCGCCTACGCCAAGGCCGACGACAGCGACCTCACCGGCTCGATCGCGCGACCGGCGAAGGAGGCCCCGCCGACCGAGACCGATCTCGCCTTCGCCCGCAACGCCGCCTCCGACGTCCTCAGCAAGGGCGACAAGGATTCCAGTCAGCATTGGGAGAATCCGGAGACCGGGGCGCGCGGCTCGGTGACCCCGATCGCGCAATCCTATGCCGCCGAGGACGGCCGCAAATGCCGCGATTTCCTGGCGAGCTATGTCAACGGGGCGACCGAAAGCTGGCTCCAGGGCGCCGGCTGCCAAAGCACCCGTGGCCGTTGGGAGATTCATACGCTAAAGCCGTGGCGGAGCTAGGATTCGGTCGGCAAGCCTAGTTGCAAAAATGCCACTCCGCCCCCACATGGATCGCAGGTGGGGCGGGGAGCCCTTTGAACAATTCGATTTCTTGAAGGAGACGTGACGGATGCGCGACCCCTATGAGGTCTTGGGGGTGCCGCGGAGCGCTAGCGCTGCCGCGATCAAGAGCGCCTATCGCAAGCTTGCCAAGAAGCACCATCCCGACAGCAACAAGGACGACCCCAAAGCCGCCGAGCGCTTCTCCGAAATCAACTCGGCGAACGAGATCATCGGCGACGAGGACAAGCGCAAGCAGTTCGACCGTGGCGAGATCGACGCCGAGGGCAAGCCGCGCTTCCAGGGGTTTCCGGGCGGTGGCGGGCCGCGTGGCCGCGCCGGTCCCGGCGGCTTCGAAAGCTATTCGTTCCGCTCCGGCGGCGGCCCTGGCCAGGGCGGCGGCGCCTTCGAGGATATCCTCAACAGCATGTTCGGCGGCGGGATGCGCGGCGCCCGTCCTGGGGCCGGCGGTGGAGCCCAGTTCGAATTCGACACCGGCGGCGTCGGGCTCGATCTCGACGTCAACGTTGCCATGTCCGTCTCGCTGGAAGAGTCGGTCAAGGGCGGCGAGAAACGCGTCCGGCTGCCGACGGGCAAGGAGCTCAACGTCAAGATTCCCGCCGGCGTCACCGAGGGCCAGCAGATCCGGCTCCGGGGGCAAGGCGAGTCCGCGCAGGGCCATCCGCCCGGCGATCTCCTGATCACCATCAACATTGCCCCGCACCCGTTCTTCAAGGTCGAGGGCGCCGACCTCAGGATCGACCTGCCGGTCACGCTCTACGAGGCCGTGCTCGGGGCCAAGGTCCGCGTGCCCACCCTCGGCAATGCCGTGGAGCTTTCGGTCCCGAAAAACACCTCCAGCGGCCGGACCTTCCGGCTCAAGGGCAAGGGCCTGCCAAAATCCGGTGGAACCGGAGATCTCTTCGTCACCGTCAGGATTATGCTACCGGACGGGAACGACGCCGAGCTTGAAGCATTGATGGAGAAGTGGCGGGACCAACACCCCTACAATCCACGTAGCGGGCTTGGTTAGGCGATTCTAACTGAAGGGGTTCTCCTAAAGGCCTAGGGCATCGTCCGGGAGATGATGCTCATCATATGCCTGAGGCGTGGTAGCGCTTCACGAATTCGACGTGTCGGCTGTCCGGCGGGGCAGCCGATAAAAAAGTGCGGCCTCGAGAGGGGGACCAGCGCGGTACCAAAAACCCCAATCGAGGCCGCCCGCGTCGATCGGCGGATCGAACGCTGCTCATTTTCGCGTGATCATCCGGTGCGATAATGAGACGCACCGATGTCTTCATTCCAAATTTTCAATGTCGGAATCTGGGCACTGCGGTGCAGCAGTCTTTCAGGTGCCGTTTTTCTCGGCCTGATCATAGACCGCCTGCGCCACCTTGGTCAGCCGGTCGCGATCACCGCCCCCGCTGACGACGTAGCCGACGCCGCGCTCGGCCCAGAACAGCGCGCCGTCCTTGTCCGTTTTGGCGTAGCGCATTTGCGTTGCACCATTCTCGGTCTTGGCCGTGTAGATGGTGTAGCGCTCGCCCGAGGCACCTTCATACATCAGGAACGAGGCCGGACCGCTTGGCCCCGGCAAAAGCCGGCCGCCGACGAGCTTCAGCCCGCTGGCCTCCAGGTTCGGCGCGAACACGGTCCAGCCGCAGCGCCGGGTCAGCCAGGCCTGGAGGTGGTCGCGCTCATTGCCGCCGACCTCGACGGGGTGGCGGACCTCGACGACATAGAGACGGTGTGCGTCGAGCGCGTCCGCGGTAAAGCTCTGGAAGGTCGAGGGCGCGCTGGCGGCGCCATGCGCGACCCAGCCGGCCGTGCCGCCGGCGACGAAAGCAACCAGCACAGCCGCGGCGGCACCATAGAGCCATTGCCGCGGGCGGCGTTCCAGCCGCTCGAGCTCCAGCCGCGCCGGCACCGGCTCCTGGGCGATGGAATCGTAGCGGGCGTGCAGCATCTCCGCCATCGCGCGCCAGGACTGCACGCGCTCGGCCTCTTCAGGATGGGCGGCAAGCCAGGCCTCGACGTCGGCGCGGCGCTCGGCCGGCAGCTCGCCGTCGACATAGGCGTGCAGTTCGTCCTCGGTCACTGGGATCTTGCGCTCGTTCATTTCGATCGTCTCTGGCTCTGTGGCCCTGAATGTCGTTCAAAGTTCAACTTCGCGTCGCTCATCGGCATGCTGCAGGCGGACAATACGCGGTGCATCAATCCTGCCATCATTTCACCCGCCGCAGTGCCGGGCGCTCGCCTTCCAGCGAGGCCTTGACGTGGGCGCGCGCGCGGGCGAGGCGCGACATCACGGTGCCGATCGGCACGCCCTGGATGTCGGCGACCTCGCGGTAGCTCATGCCTTCCAGCATGACCAGCAGCAACACCGAGCGTTGCTCCTCGACGAGCGTCGCCAGCGCCCTCTCGATGTCGCGGCCTTCGGCTTCGGTGCCGCTGGCATCCGGGTTGTTGTCCGTCAGTTGCATGAACTGCGGACGTCTTGCCAGCGAGCGCCGCCGATTCTTGTTGAGGTTGGTCAGGATCGTGTAGAGCCAGCTCCTGACGTCGCCTCCGAGAAACAATCGCTCCGAGCGCAGGGCCCGCACCAGCGTGTCCTGCACCAGATCGTCGGCCGCGTCCGCGTCGCGCGTGAGCGCGCGGGCGTAGCGGCGCAACGCCGGGATCATGGCTTCCACACTCTGGCGAAACGCACTCATTGCGGTCTTGACGTCCTGGTGTCAGGCGCGAGCGCCCATAGTGATCATAACACCCGAATGGAACGGCTATTCCGCCGCTCGAAACAGCGTTAACGCGGCGTATTAGGGCTGTACCGCAGGGGAGGGCTGGTGTACCTCCAGACCTCACCAAGAGTTCGACGGGACGTTCAAAAATGGCGCAGAATTCAGGTCTGATGCAAGGAAAGCGCGGGGTGATCCTCGGCCTTGCCAACAACCGCTCGATCGCCTGGGGCATCGCCAAGGCATGCCACGCCGCCGGCGCCGAGCTCGCCTTCACCTATCAGGGCGATGCGCTGAAGAAGCGCGTCGAGCCGCTCGCCGCCGAGATCGGTGGTCTCGTGCTCGGCCATTGCGATGTCACCGATGCTGCGACCATCGATGCCGCGTTCGCGGTGCTGAAGGAGAAGTGGGGCAAGATCGACTTCCTGGTGCACGCGATCGCCTATGGCGAGCAGCTCGAGGGCCGCTACGTCGACACCACGGCGGAGAATTTTTCCAAGTCGATGCTGATCTCCTGCTACTCGTTCACGGCCGTGGCGCAGCGCGCCGAGAAGCTGATGACGGATGGCGGTTCGATGATCACGCTCTCCTATTACGGTGCCGAGAAGTGGATGCCGCATTATAACGTGATGGGCGTGGCGAAGGCGGCGCTGGAGGCTAGCGTGCGCTATCTCGCCGCCGATCTCGGCGAGAAGAACATTCGTGTCAACGCGATCTCGGCCGGTCCCATCAAGACTCTCGCGGCATCCGGCATCGGCGACTTCCGCTATATCCTGAAGTGGAACGAGACCAACGCGCCGATGCGGCGCAACGTCTCGACGGAAGACGTCGGCGGCAGCGCGCTGTATTTCCTCTCCGACCTCTCGCGCGGCGTCACCGGCGAGGTGCATCACGTCGATTCCGGCTATCACGTGCTGGGCATGAAGCGGCCCGATGCCCCGGACATTTCGTTCGGCGGCAAGGACTAGTTTCAAATCCGGAATGGCCGTGCCCACGATCTACTATCTTCGCCACGGCGAGACCGAGTGGAATGCGCTCGGCAGGCTTCAGGGCACCAAGGACATCCCGCTGAACGCGCGCGGGCGCGATCAAGCCATCCAGGCCGGCAGCATCCTCGCCGATTTGTTCAAGCGCGAGGGGCGCGACAAGGCGGCGCTGCCTTACGTGTCGAGCCCGCTCGGCCGTGCGCGCCAGACCATGGAGCTCGCCCGCGGCAAGCTCGAACTGCCGGTTGCCGACTATGCGCTCGATGATCGGCTGCGCGAGATCGGCTACGGCGGCTGGGAAGGGCTGACGCTGGCCGAGAGCGAGGCGAAAGATCCCGACATTTACGCAAGGCGCCTCGCCGACAAATGGACGGTGGGTCCGGCGGGCGGGGAGACCTATGCCGACGTCCAAATCCGCGTGCGCGCCTGGTACGATCAGCTGCAGGCCGACACCGTCGCGGTCGCCCATGGCGGCACCTGCCGGGCCCTGATGGTGTCGCTTGGCCTGGAGACACCGGCCAGCGCCGCCGAGCTCTATATCCAGCAGGGCGCCGTCTACGTGTTCCGCGAGGGACGGCTGGAAAAGTTCAGTTAGGCCACCCATCGTCATTCCGGAACTGGTCCTTCGGACCATCCCGGAATGACGGGAACGGGGTTGAACGCCGTGATCCGCGGCGCTACCACAAGTCAGAACTGACTTACGAACCACCGAGCAGCGATGTCCTTCAACACCTTCGGCCACATGTTCCGCGTCACCACCTTCGGCGAAAGCCATGGGGTGGCCATCGGCTGCG
Source organism: Bradyrhizobium sp. 62B (assembly GCF_030272265.2). Lineage (NCBI taxonomy): Bacteria > Pseudomonadati > Pseudomonadota > Alphaproteobacteria > Hyphomicrobiales > Nitrobacteraceae > Bradyrhizobium > Bradyrhizobium sp. 62B. Next base: position 2,012,417 of record NZ_CP092841.2, read on the forward strand.
TGGTCGACGGCTGTCCGCCCATGATCCCGCTCACCGAGGCCGACATCCAGGGCGACCTCGATCGCCGCCGGCCCGGCCAATCGCGCTTCACCACCCAGCGCCAGGAGCCAGACCAGGTCAAAATCCTCTCCGGCGTGATGGCGCATCCGGAGACCGGTGTGCAGGTGACGACGGGCACGCCGATCGGGCTCCTGATCGAGAACACCGACCAGCGCTCGAAGGACTATTCCGAGATCAAGGACAAGTTTCGCCCCGGGCACGCCGACTTCACCTATGAAGCCAAATACGGTCTGCGCGATTATCGCGGCGGCGGCCGCTCCTCCGCGCGCGAGACCGCGACGCGCGTTGCGGCCGGTGCGATCGCGCGAAAAGTGCTGCCCGACGTCCGCGTGCGGGGCGCTCTGGTGCAGATGGGCCCGCACAAGATCGACCGCGCCAAATGGGACTGGGACGAGATCGCAAGGAATCCGTTCTTCTGCCCGGACAAGGACAAGGCCGCGTTTTTCGAGACCTATCTCGACGGCATCCGCAAGAGCGGCTCCTCGATCGGCGCGGTGATCGAAATCGTCGCCGAAGGTGTGCCCGCCGGACTGGGCGCGCCGATCTACGCCAAGCTCGATTCCGATCTGGCGGGTGCGATGATGACCATCAACGCGGTGAAAGGCGTCGAGATCGGCGCCGGCTTTGGCGCGGCCGAACTCACCGGCGAGGAGAATGCCGACGAGATGCGCACCGGCAATGACGGTACGCGCTTCCTGTCCAACCATGCCGGCGGCGTGCTGGGCGGAATCTCCACGGGGCAGCCGGTGGTGGTGCGTTTCGCGGTGAAGCCGACCTCCTCGATCCTGCAGCCCCGCCGGACTGTCGATCGCCAGGGCGCAGACACCGAAATCTTCACGAAGGGCCGCCACGACCCCTGCGTCGGCATCCGCGCCGTTCCCGTCGGCGAGGCCATGATGGCGTGCGTGCTGGCCGACCACTTTCTGCGCGACCGCGGGCAGGTGGGGCGCTAGCGCCGAGTAGGGCGTCGTGCCGCGGTACTAGCCCACCGCGCAGCTTGACGATCCCGCAACTTCGTCCGCAAATGCGGGCATGCAAAGCTCCGAGCTCCAACGCGTCTCTAATTGGCTGATCGACGGCGCCTGGTCGACGGTGGAGCCAGTCGCCATGATCGCGGATTTCTGCGAACGTCTGGTCGTAGCCGGTCTACCGCTGTGGCGGTTCGGCATTTTCATCCGCACGCTCCACCCCGAAATATTCGGCCGCAACTTCATCTGGCGGCAGGGCGGAGAGGTCGAAATCGGCACTGTCGAATTCGATGTGCTGGACTCGCCGGCGTTCGCCCAGAGTCCGCTTCGGATCGTATTCGAGCAGGGGCTCGAGGTCAGAGGGCGTGTCGACGATCCCGCCAGCCAGCGATTTCCCATCATCAACGACATGCGCGCCGAAGGCGTGACCGATTATATCGCGGTGCCGCTGCCGTTCCTCGACGGCTCCGACAACGCGACAAGCTGGATGACGCGGCAGCCCGGCGGCTTCAGCGACGACAACATTGCGGCGATCCGCTCCATCATTGCACCGCTCGCGCGCGTCAGCGAGATCATCAGCCTGCGCCGCACCGCCGAGATGCTGCTCGACACCTATGTCGGCAACCGCGCCGGCGCGCGCATCCTCGGCGGCCAGATCCGGCGCGGCCACAACGACACCATGCAGGCCGCGATCTGGCTCTCGGACCTGCGCGGCTTCACCGCGCTCTCGGACCGGCTGCCCGCCGAGACCGTCGTCGAGATCCTCAACCACTATTTCGATTGCCAGGTCACCGCGATCCGTGGCCATGGCGGCGAGGTGCTGAAGTTCATGGGCGACGGCCTGCTCGCGGTGTTTCCGATCGACGAATATGTCGGCGACGCCGCCCATGTCTGTACGCGCGTGCTGGAAGCGGCGCGCGAATCCCGCGCCAGCGTCGAGGCGCTGGCCTTTCCGGTCGGCGACGCCGTCGAGCGCTTCCGCTTCGGTGTCGCGCTGCATGTCGGCAACATCCTCTACGGCAATATCGGCGGCGGCAACCGCCTCGACTTCACCTGCATCGGCCCCGCGGTGAACCTTGCCGCGAGGCTGGAGAAGATCACGGGTCGGCTGGGTCGGACCGTCGTCGCCTCGGAAGGTTTTGCCAATGTCTGCCGGCACGACTGGCACCAGCTCGGCGAATTTCCGATTGCCGGGTTCTCCAAGGCGCAGCGCGTGTACGGGCTGGCGGAAGAGACGCCGGTGCTGGTCGATTGAGCCGCTATTCCTCCGGCTCGGTCGTGAACAGCAGTGGATAGCCCTTGGCGCGGCCGGCGTCGGTGGCGCGGGTCGCCTTGGTCTCGGCGACGTCCTTGGTGAACACGGCGACGACACAAGCCCCCAGCTTGTGGGCGGTGATCATCACCTTAAAGGCCTGATCCTCCGTCATGCGGAATTCGGCCTTCAGCACCATGGTGACGAATTCGCGCGGCGTGTAGTCATCGTTGATCAGGATGACCTTGTGCAGCTTCGGCCGCTCGACCTTGGTCTTCGTCCTGGTTTTCGGCTTGGTAACGGTGTCGTTCATTCCGCCTCCTGGGATCGGCGGGCTCGGTTCCAGCCGCGGCGATCAGCTCGCAGCCTTCTCACCATATTGCAGGACCTGCACCTTCTCCAAGGTGATCAGCCCGCTCGACATCATGCCATCCAGGATGGGCAGGAATGCGTTGATGTTGTCGTCGCTGTCGACGATCTCGATCAGCAGCGGCAAATCTTCCGAAAGCCGCAGGATCTTCGAGGTGTGCAGCCGGCTCGATTTGCCGAAGCCCATGGGCCCGCGCAGCACGGTGGCGCCGGCAAGGTGCCGCTCGCGCGCCGTCATCACGATCGCTTCATAGAGCGGTTTGCCCTCGAAATGATCGCTCTCGCCGATGAAGATCCGGAGCGAAACTGCCTGATTGGGAATTTGCATGGTCAGCTCCTTGTCAAGCGGTTGTAGCGGCTCGCCATGATATGGCCGATCCATACCGACACCAGCCAGCAGATCACGGAAGCGGCGATGTAGGCGAGCGCCGTGTATTTCATGCCGCCATGGAGCAGGCGGAAGGTCTCCAGGCTGAAAGTCGAAAAGGTGGTGTAGCCGCCGCAGAACCCGGTCATGACGAACTGCCGGTGCTCCGGCCGCGCCAGCATCCGGCCGTCCGGGCCGGTCAGCGCCGCGTAGAAGCCGATGATCAGCGAGCCCGTCGCGTTGATGAACAGCGTCGCGAAGGGAAAGCCCGGTCCCGTATCGAGTGCAAGCCCGACAAGATAACGCGTCAGGCCGCCGACGATGCTGCCGGTGGCAACCCAGGCATAGAGCATCGCAGTGCGCCAGCGCTCGGCGGAAGGGGAGTTCATCAGCCGCTAGCCTCCCAGACGATCGGCAAGGAGGAAGCCGCAACTGACGGCGGCAAGGCACAGTCCGACGGAGAACACGATATTGCCGAGCGCGTGCATCGGCTCGCCGCTTCGCGCGAGCGTCAGCGTCTGCAGGCTGAACGAGGACACCGTGGTGTAGCAGCCGAGAAATCCTGTCACCGCGAACAGCCACGGATCAGGCGTCGCGAACACCGAGCCGGGATGGGTCGCCAGCGCGCCGAAAATGCCGATCAGGAAGGCGCCGGTGACGTTGATGGTCATGGTGCCCCACGGAAACGTCTCGCCCAGCCGCCGCGCGATCGCACCGGAGACGAAATAGCGTGCGCAGCCCCCCAGGGCACTACCGATCACGATCGCGATTGCTCCGCTCAGCACGATGAACAGCCTCCCGTCACGATTTTCCTTCCGCCGCCAGACCGTTGCCGACGGCGAGCAGACCGATGAGCGCGACCAGCGCGAAGCCCAGTCCCGCAAGGAACGTTCCCGCCGGACCATAGACGTCCCACAGCGCGCCCGCGATCACGCTCGCGGCCAGCAGGGCAAGGCCGGTGAACAGATTGAAATAGCCGAACGCGGTGCCGCGCAGGTTCGGCGGTGCGGCATCGGCAACGAGGGCCGAGAGCAGGCCCTGCGTCAGCCCCATATGCAGTCCCCACAGCACGACACCGAGCGCGAGGCCTGCCAGATTAGGCAGCAGCGCAAGCGCCAGATCGGCCCCGGCGAGGAAGACGAGGCCGAGCGCGAGCAGGCCGGTCCGGTTGATGCGGTCCGAGAGCACGCCGGCCGGATAGGCCGACAGGGCGTAGACGATGTTCATCAGCACCAGCACCGCTGGCACCCACATCGCATTCAGCCCGATGTTCTGTGCGCGCAGGATCAGGAAGGCCTCGCTGAAACGCGCCAGCGTGAAGATGATTCCGACGGCGACGACGCGCCAATAGACCGCTCCGAGCTGCCGCATCGCGGCGAAGTTGAGCGGATTTTTTGCAGGCTCCCGGCTTGGGTCCGGCTCCGGCTCGCTCACCGCGAACGCGATCAAGCCGAAGGACAGGAAGGCCGGCAGCACCGCGACCCAGAAGACGAGAGCGAAATTGTCCGCCGTCCACCACATCAGGCCGATCGCCACCAGCGGTCCGACGAAGGCGCCGATGGTGTCGAGCGATTGCCGCAGGCCAAAGCTCGCGCCGCGCAGGCCGACGGGAGCCATATCGGCGATCAGCGCATCGCGCGGCGCGCCGCGAATGCCCTTGCCGACGCGGTCGCTGAACCGCGCCGCCACCAGCCATCCGACGCTGGGCGCAAGCGGGAACAGCGGCTTGGTCAATGCGGCGAGGCCATAGCCGAGTGCGGCGAGCAGCTTGCGGCGGCCGAGCCAGTCCGACAGCGCGCCGGAGAAGATCTTGGTGATCGAGGCGGTCGCCTCCGCAATGCCCTCGATGAAGCCGACGGTCAGTGTCGAAGCGCCGAGCACGGTGACGAGATAGACCGGCAGCAGCGCGTGGATCATCTCGGAGGAGATGTCCATCAGCATCGAGACGAAGCCGAGCACCCAGATTCCTCTCGGTAGCCCGCTACGTGCGGCATTCGATGTCGTCGTCACGTCTTCGCCTTCTCCTGGCCTTGCACCAGACAACAAAAAACCCGCCACCGGCGGGTTTGTCCATGCTCCCGCCGAAGGCAGAGGCTCAAAGATTGCCCCTCCTCAAGCAGGAGTCATCAGCCCACTACGGTCCAAGATGACGGGTCAAGGCCGCCGGGCGGTTGTCGGGGGACTCCATCCCCATCTGTGCGGCCAACCTAGCATGGAAATCGCTTGGAACAAGTGGCGGGCGCGTCTCGGCCGGCGTCGTCATTCGGGATTCGGCTCTTCGAGTCGCCCCGGAATGACAGTGCTTATGATCGCGCCTGTTCCGGCAGCGCAAGCGCAACATGGCGGCAGCATTGCGCAAAGCGCGCGTACTAACCCGCAGATTCCTAACTTGAATGTGAAGCGCAAGCGATCTTCGCGCTTTGCGGCAAGGCGATTGCATGTCACCATCGCGTCATACGACGGGAGAGGCTGCGATGCGCTTGCTGTTCTCGATCGGGGCTGTGCTGGCGGCCGGCATGTTTGCCGGAGGAGACGTCGCGGGCATCGCGGCGCCAGGACCTAAATTCGAGCCGCCCAAAAGTCAGCCGCAGCGTTCGGCGGCCGACAGAGACGCGCAGACGGTTGACGTCGAGCTGATCCTCGCTGTCGACGTGTCCTACTCCATGGACATGGACGAGCTCGCGATCCAGCGCGAGGGCTATGCGCAGGCGATCCAGTCGAAGGAGTTCCTCCAGGCCCTGAAGCTCGGCCCGAATGGACGGATCGCGGTGACCTATTTCGAGTGGGCCGCTTCCAGCGACCAGAAGATCATCATCCCCTGGCGGCTGGTCGATGGTCCTGAAACGGCGGATGCGGTCGCCGCCGAGATCATGAAGACGCCGATCCGGCGCGCCTCGCGCACCTCGATCTCGGGCGCGATCACCTTCGCGATGCCGCTGTTCGAAGAGGATCCCTATCGGGGCCTGCGCCGTGTGATCGACATTTCCGGTGACGGCCCCAACAACAATGGCGGCCCGGTCACGGTGGCGCGCGATGCCGCGCTCGAGAAGGGCATCGTCATCAACGGCCTGCCGATCATGGTCAAGGAGCCGTCCTATTCGACCATGGATATCGACAATCTCGATTTCTACTACGAGGACTGCGTCATCGGCGGCCCTGGCTCCTTCGTCATCACGATCAAGGACCGCGACAAATTCAAGGAAGCGATCCGCACCAAGCTGCTGATGGAGGTCGCCGGCCGCACGCCGGAGCGTCCTGTGATGCGGGTCGCCGACAAGGAGCCGCGCGTCAACTGCCTGATCGGCGAGAAGATCTGGTCGGACCGCTGGGGGCGCTGAAGGGCCGGCTGAGACCTTTTGCCCGCCCGGCCCATGCCCGAGCTTAACGGCTCGTTAACCGGTGCAGGGCCCTAATCAGCCGGTTTCCGTTCGTTTCCAGTCGGCATCCTGACATTGCCGAAGCGAATGAAAGCGGGTTTATCCGGCCCGTCTCCGAGCGCTCCAATGGCCATCGTCTCATCGAGCACCAACCAGATTTCGCCCGCCAACGAGCGGCTGTATCACCAGAGTGCTCTGGTCGGCGACTGGAAGGGCAATTGGGTCGGCAATAACCAGCCCGTCGGCTTCAAGGTCGTGAACATCCGCGGCGCCCGGGCGCAGGTCGAGTACACCCATAACGGCCACACCGAGCGCGGCTTTGCCGAGGTTCAAGGCACGCTCATCACCTTCGGCGGGGTCACGGTCGGCACCAAGGACGGCAAGAACATGGTGATGCTGTTCTCCTTCGGAGGCGCCGGCAAGCAGACCGCCAATCTCGAGAAGCAGGCCCCGCCCGCTTCCGACAGCCGTCTGATGGGAAGCTGGGGCGGCTATTCCAGCGCCAATGGCAAGAGCGCGAGCTTCAAGGTGCTGGCCGTCAACGGCAAGGAAGCGCAGGTCAGCGTCACCACCGACGGCGTCACCCGCCAGGGCACCGGCTACGTCTACAAGAACGTCATCATGTTCGGGCAGACGCAGATCGCGACCGATGACGGGCAGAACGGCAAGGTCATCTACCAGGTCGGCACGAAATCCTTCATGGTGCCGGTGACGAAATATCCGCCGGCCGATTCATCGTCCTCCGTGGACAGGACCGCCTGAGCGCGCTGTCCTTCGTCGGTCTCTCCATCACCGGTTCGGTGCCCGCTTCTCCACGAACGCTCTCAAAAGCTCCTGCGCCTCGTCGGTCGTTGCGACATTGCAGAAATCATCCACGGCGCTCGCGATGCTGCGCCGGTAGTCGAGATCGATCTGGCGCATGAAGGCGGCGCGGCCCATCCGCAGCACCGCGGCCGATTTGGCGGAGAATTGCGCCGCAAGCCTCAGCACCTCCGTCTCGAGTTCGGCATCGCCGACCACGCGGTTCACCACGCCGAGCTCGCGCGCTTCCATGGCGCTGAAGACCCGGCCGGTGAACAGCAGCTCGAAGGCACGATGACGTCCGACGATGCGCGGCAGATGCGCATAATGGATCGCGGGAATGACGCCGACGTCGATCTCGGGATAGCCGAACGTCGCGCTCTCCGCCGCAAGCACCACGTCGCAGGACACCGCCATGGTCATGCCGCCGCCGCGCGCCGCGCCACCGACCGCGGCGATCGACGGCTTTCCCAGCCCGTACTGCGCATCGTAGAGGTCGATATAGAGCGCCTGGAGGAATTCGCGGATCTCGGCGCCGGACTTGCCGAGCAGGATGTCGAGATCGAGGCCCGCCGAAAAACGTTTTGCAATTGCGCTCGCCAGCACGACGACGCGCGCGCCGTCATCGTCCGCCGCGCGGCGGAAGGCTGCGACGACGCTGCGGATCATCTCGAGGCTCAGCGCGTTGACGGGCGGGCGGCGTAGCGTGATGCGAGCGACGTCGCCGAGACGTTGGTACGCGACGGGATTGTCAGATGTCACCGGGCTCTCCGTGCGGGATCGGCAGCGACAAGAGAGTCGCTTCGGGACCAGCTTACGTTGCGGCGCGACCCGTGCAAGAACCCGAGCGCGCATGCTAGGCTGCGTGCGGGAGATCGCTCGCGAGGGAGAGGACAGATGACCGAGGAACGTCCCAGGATGGCCGGCTCCGCCACCGTCTTCGTCGTCTCGGACATCGCGGCGAGCCTCGCCTATTACCGCGACGTTCTCGGGTTCGAGGTCACCTTCGAATACGGCGAGCCGGCGTCCTATGCCTGCCTGTGCCGCGACGAGGTCGCTCTGCATCTGCTCGCGGCGGCCGCAACCAAGCGGCTGCCTGGACAAGGCGGTCTCTGCATTTTCGTCACCGACGTCGACCGGATCTATGCCGAGGCGACAGGACGTGGCGCGAAGCCCATCAACCGGCCGGAGGACCGCGACTACGGCATGCGCGATTTCGACGTGGTCGATGCCGACGGCAATCAGCTCACATTCGGCATGGGTATCCCGGAACCCGGGTGAGACGACACGGCGTCGCCTCGCTGGCATTCCTCCTCGCTGGAGGGTATGATTTGCGAGGTTTTCGAAGGTTACCCGAATGTCCCGCCTTGCAGCTTCATGCGGTCTTGCAGCTCTCGTCGCCGTGCTCTGCCTCGGCGCAACGTCCGCTGATGCGCAAGTTGCACCGCTGAGGTATGTCATTCCGGGCGGACCCTTTGGCTTTGGCGGCAGCGATGGCCAGAGCGCCGATATCTACGGCAATTTTTCGAGCTTCAATGCCGGCGACGCCGGCGGGCGTACCAATTTCGCGAACGGCTTCTTCGTCGGCAGTCAGCGCGGTAATCTCAATTGGAGCGGGCTCAGTCAGACCGGACTCAGTCAGGCCGGATTTGCCGGAAATTTCAACGCGCTCTCTTATGACAGTACGCAGTTCGGCTACAGCACCAAGACCGCGGGCGGCTTGCCCGTGACGTTCTTCGCTGGTTTCGACACTTTGAAATATGGCAATGGCATCGGCAGCTCGGTTGCGCCGCTAACCTCGGGCGCGGCACCCGGCTACAGCGCGTTTGCGGGCGTGGAATTCAAGCCGACCTCCAATCTCAGCCTGTCGTTCGGCGCCGGTTTCATCCAGCAGGACTCGGGCCGCATGGACAGCGATATCCGATCGAACATGCTGCCCGGCGAGTCGCCGGCGCTGAGCGGTCTGCGGCGTTAGGATCGCATCACCAGCTCCGGCGGACGCCGCGGCGATTTCGGCAGGTCCGGACCGGCTCCGAAGCGCATCACGATATCGCATCGCCGTTCGCCCAGTCCAAGCGAGGCCGCAAATTGCGACCTCAGCGCCGCCACCTCGACCGGCTGGTTGACGAAGGCATATTTCAGTCCCAGCGCGGTTGCCTGCAAGCCGAAGCGCTGGCAGGCGCGGCCGACCGCGATCCAGTGCGATTTGTCGTTGCGATCTGCAGCGAGCGCGACGACGCCCGCCGAGGCGGCGAGCTGTTCGCGATACTTCTTGTTTTCCCCGCTTTCGGTGAAGAAGAGTTTCAGAAGCGGCCGCGCCAGCCATGACGGCAGGGAGGGATTTCCCGAGGCAGGCGCGAACAACCCGTCCATGGTTGCGAGCGCTTCCGCCTCGTTGAAGCGAATCCAGCTCACGAGCTCGCGCATGAAGGCCTTGTCGCGCATTTGCGCCGAATTGCCTTCGAGCACGTAGTCGGCGACCTCGGCGATCGCGGCGCGCTCGGTCATCAGGATGGCTGTGACGTCAGGTTCACGACAGGCATCCTCGAGCCGACGCAAGGTCTCGGGCGCGACGGGCCTGCCGTCGAACGCCGCGCGGGTGCATTGCCTGATCGGAATCGCGGCCGCCAACGCAGATGGGGTGGGCGGCGCTTGCTCGAGCGCGATCACGATCCGGTCGCCGTCGATGACCGGGTCGGCGCGCCAGCCCAGCGTGGACGCCGCGAGGATGAGGTTTTCGGCTGCGCAGCCGAGACTGACGAACAGGTGATGATCGTCCGGATCGACGGCCGGGCAGCGGCGCGAAAAATCCGGCGCGATCGCGATGTCGTTGCCGCGTGCGGAGAAGATCCACGGTTGGGTGTTGTGGCTATTGGCTGCGAGAGTGGCAAAGCGCACGAGTTCGCGATCCCGCGGCACGGCCCGCAGCGGAGCCCGAGATGCCGTCACCGCCGCGTCATAGGTCGTCGCCGCCCCTGCGGCGGGAAGACCGCTGATCGCAGTCGCGGACAACCCGAGCGCGGTTGCGATGAACTGTCGCCGGTCAACCACAAGCGTCCGCTCCCTGCCGTTGCGCAGGATGCGTCTAGCAGTGGCGGGCTCCGGAACGATTGACCGGAATCAAGATCGGACAGCGAATTCCACGCAAGCCGGGTTTGCGCATCACGACAAGCCCGCCACCAGCGGCCGTTGCAGATGCCGGGCCATGAGTTCGGCCGCCTCGGTGTAGCGCCGCGTCTCCAGAACGTCGAGCAGGCGCAAATGCTCGCGCACATGCCGCCGCATACCCTCACGGTCGGCGAAGCTGCGATAGGCGAACAGGCGTCTGATCGAATTCACGCGCTTCAGCGCTTCGAGAAAGAAGGGATTGCCGGCTCCGCGGATAATCTCTTCGTGGAATTCGCAGCCCGACTGAAAGATCTCGCCGATCGTCATCTTCTCGATCTCGCCTTCGAACACGCGTTGCTGACGTTCGCGCAGGCGCACGATCACCTCCTGCGGTAGCGAAAAGCCGGGCTGCGCGATGGCCGCCGGCTCGATCACCGCGCGAAACGCCTTGGCCTGCGCTTGCGCTTCGGGACTGGAGACCGTCTCCGCAAAACGCCAGCCATAGCCCGGCAGGCGTGCGATCCAGCCCTCGGCGGCGATCCGGTCCAGCAGCCGCTGCAACTCGGCGCGCGTGACGTCATAGCGGCGCATCAGCTCCGCCTCGGTGACATCGACCGGCAGCCGTGTCGCGAGCACGTCGCCCGCGACGGTCGCATACACCTGCTCGTTGCGCCTGACCGCCGCGAGCGCGGGCTGGGCTGCGCCGCTGGTCGGATTCTTCGCCAGCACGAAGCCGCGATGCGGCTCGCCGCGCGCCAATCCCGCCGCTTCCAGCGCCTTCAGGCCGAGCCGGATCGGCGCGCGTGAAAGGTCCAGCGCATCCGCAAGCCTTTGCTCGATCAGGCGGTCGCCGGCCTTCATGCCTTCGCGCCGGGCGAGCGCCATGATCAGCCCGGCGAGGTGCTCGGCGCGTTCGGAACCGTTCTTGTCGCTGCGCGGTCGGGAACTATCGGATGCGCTCATTGCAGTGCACGCAAGTTTTAGGGCTTGACAGACTGTCCCACAGATTGTTCTTTTCCGCAACAATATACAATCGACCCAGGGAGAGAGCCCGATGGCGCGCGCGCCCGATGTTCACATATGCGAGGTTGCCCCCCGCGATGGTCTCCAGAACCTGGACATCTTCGTTCCGACCGAGGCCAAATGTGCGCTGATCGACACGATCGCCGCTGCCGGCGTTCGCGAGATCGATGCCGGATCGTTCGTGCCGCCGAAGGTCGTGCCGCAATTCGCTGACGTCGATGCGGTGATGGCGCATGCGCTGACACACAAGTCGGCGACCATCGGCGCACTGGTGCCGAACCCGAAGGGCGCCGAGCGCGCCATCGCGGCAGGCGTTGACGCCGTCTATTTCGTCATCTCCGCGAGCGAGACGCACAACCAGGCCAATGTGCGCCGCTCGGTCGACGAGCAGATCGAAGCATTTCGCGCGGTCCGCGCCGCGATCGACGACCGGCCTGTGGGCCAGCGGCCGCAATTGATGGGCGCGATCTCCACCTCCTTCGGCTGCTCGCTGGAGGGTGAGGTGAGCGAAGCGGCCGTGTGCCGGGTGGCGCGCGCCTTCGCCGAGGCCCGCGCCGACGAGATCGGGCTTGCCGACACCGTCGGTTATGCGACGCCCAAATCGATCGGGCAGATCGTCTCGGCGGTCCGGCGCGAGGTCGGATCGCAAATGACGCTGCGGCTGCATCTGCATGACACGCTCGGTGCCGGCCTCGCCAATGCCGTCGCGGGCCTCGAAGCCGGCATCCGCCGGTTCGATGCCGCGGTGTCCGGCCTCGGGGGCTGTCCCTTTGCTCCGGGAGCGCGCGGCAACATCGTTACCGAGGACCTCGTGTTCATGCTGGAACGCATGGGCCTCTCCACCGGCATCGACCTCGATCGCCTGATGCAAACGCGCGAAATTCTCGCCCGCCATATCCCGGCAGCACATTTGACGGGGCATCTGCACGAGGCCGGAATCCCGAAGGTCCTGCGGAGCGCGGCATGAGCACGGCTGCGCGTGAGACGGCATCGGGGCTTCGCCCGCTCGCCGGCCTTCGGGTCGTCGAGTTCAGCCAGATGGTGATGGGGCCGAGCTGCGGCTTGATCCTCGCCGATCTCGGCGCCGACGTGATCAAGGTCGAGCCGCCCAAGGGCGACCGCACCCGGTTTTTCAAGGGACCCGCCGCCGGCTTCTTCGCCACCTACAGCCGCAACAAGCGCAGCATCGCGCTCGACACGTCGACGGCGGAAGGCCAGGGCGTCGCGCGCAGGCTCATCGAGAACAGCGACGTCCTGATCGAGAATTTCCGGCCGGGCCTCTTGAAACGGATCGGCCTCGACTACGAGAGCGTCGCGGCCTTCGCGCCACGTCTGATCTATTGCTCGCTCAAGGGCTATTTGCCCGGACCTTACGAGAACCGCCTCGCGCTCGACGAGGTCGTGCAAATGATGGGTGGCCTTGCTTACATGACCGGTCTGCCCGACCGACCGATGCGCGCCGGCGCCTCGGTCAACGATGTCATGGGCGGCATGTTCGGTGTGATTGCGATCCAGGCTGCGCTCGCCGAGCGGCAGCGGACCGGCCGGGGCCGCTACATCCAGAGCGCGCTGTACGAGAACAACGTGTTCCTGATGGCGCAGGCCATGATGTGCGAGGTGGTCAGCGGCCAGCCGTCCATTCCATATTCGATCAAGGACAGTCCGTGGCCGGTTTACGATCTTTTCGACACCAAGGACGGCTCGAAGCTGTTCGTCACCATCGTCGGCGAAGAGCAATGGGAGGCGTTCTGTCGGGCCTTCGATCGTGAGGCCTGGCTCGTTGATCCGCGCTTTGCGACGAGCAACGATCGCGTCGATCATCGCAGCTGGCTGATCCCCGAGATCGCGAAGATCTTCAAGCAATGGGACAAGGCCGATCTCGCAGCGCGTCTCGAACAACTCGATTTGCCCTACGCCCCGGTGAACAAGCCCGGCGACCTCTTCGATGATCCGCATCTCAACCGGTCGGGCGGCCTGACCGAGATTCGGCTGCCCGGCGGCGGCGCGGCCAAGACGCCGCTGCTGCCGATTTCCATGGACGGAAGGCGCCTGCCCAATCGCTACGATCCACCTGGGATCGGCGAGCACAGCGGCGAGATCCTGAACGAGATCGGGATGTCGCCGAATGAGATCGAGGCGCTCCGACAGGCCGGGACGATCAAGGTCGCGCCGTCTTGATCGATCGGCGCCATCGAACAAAAGCAAAGGGAGGAGGAGCACATGAGCATTACCAGACGCCAGGCGCTGATCGCCGGCTCCACATGGGCCGGCGCATCTTTGCTGCCCGGACAATCGCGCGCCGAGGCCAAGCAGGTCTCGCTCGCCTTCGGGCCGGTCTCGCCGGTCTATGCCATCGGCATGATCGCGGAGCTGAAGGGGTACTTCAAAGACGAAGGACTCGATTCCAAGCTCATCACCGGCAACGCCGGCACATTCGGGCGCCAGACGCTGGCGGCAGGGCAGGCGTTGTTCGCCCATGGCGATGCCAGCCACCCGCTCCAGCTCGGTGCGCGCGGCAAGCCGTGCAAGATCCTGCTCGCGACCGAGATGGTGTGCTCCTACGCCAGCATCATGGTCCGGCAGGACCTCTACGAGAGCGGCATCACTACGGTCGAGAAGCTCGCCGACTTCAAGCGCCCCGATGGCGCCAAGCCGATCGTTGCCGCCACCGCGATCGGGTCCGGCACCTGGGTATTCGGCACTTATGTGTTCGAAGCGCGCGGGCTTGGCAGCAAGGTGAACTGGGTCGCGGGCGGCGGGCCCAACACGATGTTCCCTTCGCTCCAGACCAAGCAGTTCGACGCCATCATGGCGCCGCCGAGCTGGATCGTCGAGGTCGAGAAGAAGGGCTTTGGCAAGACGATCTACGACACCTCCAAACCCGGTGTGTTCGAGAAGGATTTCGGCGGGACGCTACCGGTGCTCGTGATCTACACGCTGCAGGACACGGTCGAGCAGGACAAGGCGATGGTGCAGGCCTATGTCAACGCGATCTATCGCGCGATGGCCTTCGTGAAGGCGACGCCGCTCGCGGAGGTGCAGGCGCTCGTTGCGCCGAAATATTTCTCAGGGATAGATCCCGATGCGATCAGCGCCGAGCTCGGCTTCGACAAGTCGACCTGGGCCTATGACGGTGTCATCGACAAGGCTGCGTTCGAACGCGGCGCCAAGCCCTGGTACCGCAAGGGCACGGATATCCCCGAGACCAGGTACGAGGATGTCGTCGACATGAGCTTCCTCCAGGCAGCCAGGGCGAAATACAAATGATCGCCGCGTCAGGCCAGGGCCTTGCGCTCGCGTGCGACGAAGATCAAGCAGCGGCGGCGCGCATCCGCATAACGGTGCAGGGGCTCACCAAACGCTTCAACGCGTCGGGGCGAGAGTTCGTGGCGGTGGACGACGTCTCCTTCGAGATCAAGCAGGGTGAGTTCGTCGCGCTGCTCGGGCCGTCCGGCTGCGGCAAGAGCACCATTCTCAACATGGTCGCGGGGCTGCTGCCGCGCTCCGGCGGACGCATCCTGATCGACGAGAACACGGTCGAGACCGGCAAGGTCAACCCCGGGGTCGGGTACGTCTTCCAGCGCGATACGCTGTTTCCCTGGCGCACCGTCGAGCAGAACATCGGCTATGGGCTGGAGATCGCGGGATTGCCGAAGGTCGAGCGTGCGGGGCGCGTCGCTTCGGCCGTCGAGAAGGCCGGGCTCACGGGCTTTGCGCAGAGCTTTCCCCGCATGCTGTCCGGCGGCATGCGCCAGCGCGTCGCCTTGATGCGCACGCTGATCCTCGAGCCCGAGATCCTGCTGATGGACGAGCCGTTCGGCGCGCTCGACACCCACACCAAGCTGGAGATGCACAAGACGCTGCTGGAGATCTGGGAACGCGAACGGCAGACCGTGTTGTTCGTGACGCACGATCTCGGCGAAGCCTTGACCTTGGCGAGCCGCATCATCCTGCTCTCGGCGCGGCCCGGACGCCTCAAGGAAGATTTCGACGTCGCCATTCCGCGTCCGCGCGATCCCGTTGCCATACGCGAGACCGCCGAATTCGGCCGCCTCTATTCCCACATCTGGCATTCGCTCGGCGAAGAGTTCCGCCGTACCAGGGCCGACTGACCATGTCCAACAGCCGCATCGTCATCCTGTTCTGGCAACTGGCCATTCTCGCAGCAATTCTCGTCGTCTGGCAGTGGGGCTTCGAATGGAGCAAGGCGCTGCTGCCGAAAGCCTTTGTGCCAAAAATCCTCGATCCCTATTTCGTCGCCAAGCCGTCGCTGATCTGGCAAAGTTTTTTGCGGCTCGGCTGCTTTGCTGACGCCGGCGGTTTTGCCGCCTGCGTCAAGAGCAACGACAACAATCTGTGGCTTGCAACGCTCGTCACCTTGAAGAACACCTGGTGGGGCTTCCTGTTCGGCTCGGCAAGCGGCATCGCGGCTGGCCTCGTTCTCGGCCGTTCGGAGTTCCTGGCGCGCGTGTTCGGGCCCTACATCGTCGCGCTCAACTCGATCCCGCGCATCGCGCTGGTGCCGCTCGTGATCCTGATCTTCGGCCTCGGCGACCTCTCCAAGATCGCGACCGCCTGGCTCGTCGTGTTCTTCGTGGTGTTCTTCAACACCTTCGAGGGAACGCGGGCGGTCGACCGCGACCAGATCGCCGCCGCCCGCCTGCTCGGCGCCAGCGAATTCACGGTGCTGCGGACCGTTGTGATCCCGTCGGCGCTCGCCTGGGTGTTCGCTTCGCTCCTGCCGGCGGTGTCCTTTGCGCTGATCGGCGTCATCGTCGGCGAGTTCATCGGCGCCGAGCGCGGCCTCGGCAAGCTCATCATCGAAGCCGAGGCGCGGGCCAATGCCAGCGAGATGATGGTCGCCATCTTCGTGATGATGTTCGTCGGCATCCTGCTCGCGGTCGCGGTGCGCTCGTTGCAGTCCTACCTCTTGCGATGGCAGCCGCAATTCGAGCCGTCGGCGTAGCCATCAACGGCTGAATCGCGCCACCAGCTCCACGTGCGGCGTGTGCCGGAACTGGTCGACCGGCACCACCGCCTCCAGCCGATAGCCGCCGTCGATCAGCAGGCGCGCGTCGCGGGCAAAGGTCGCGGCGTTGCAGGACACCGCGATCACGACCGGCACTTTGCTCGCAGCGAGCTTTAGCGCCTGCGCCTGCGCTCCCTGGCGCGGCGGATCGAACACCACGGCGTCGAAGTCGCGCAGCTCCGGCGGCACCAGAGGGCGGCGGAACAGGTCGCGCGGTTCGGCCTTGATCGGCTTCAGGCCGGGTGTGCGCGCGGCCTTCGCCAGCGCCGCGACCGCCCCGGCGTCGTTGTCATAGGCGGTGAGTCGCGCCTTCTCGGCGAGCCGTAGCGCGAACGGGCCGACACCGCAGAAGAGGTCGAGGACCTCTTTGGCCTTGCCGATGCGCTCGATGACGAGCGCGGCCAGCGTCTCTTCGCCTGCGACGGTTGCCTGCAGGAACGAGCCCGGCGGCAGCGTCACCTCGGCGCGGCCCATCTTCACCGTCGGCGGCAGGCGTTGCAGCACCAGCTCGCCGTGCCGCGTCAGCCGCGCCAGGCGGTGCTGCTCGGCGACGCGCGACAGCGCCGTAACCAGCGGCGTCGGCAGCGGCCCGGAGCCGCGCACGTCGACATCGAGGCCGTTGCTGGTGGCGGTCACCTGGATGTCGAGCGGCTTGGTCACCGGCATCTTCGACGTCAGCGGTTCGGCGAGCGCCCAGGCGGCATCGAGCGCGCCCTCCAGCGCGGGATCGAGGATGGGGCAGCGGTGGATCGGGATGACGTCGTGCGAACTCGTCGCGGAGAAGCCGACCTTGAGGATGTCGTGCGTTCCATAGCGGCCGTGCAGCGTGACACGGCGGCGGCCGGCGCCATGGGCATCCACCAGCGGCGCCACCTCGCAATCGATGCCGGCCTGCGCCAGCGTCTCGACCACGATGCCGCGCTTCCAGGCGTGATAGGGCTCTGCCGCCCAGTGCTGGATCGCGCAGCCGCCGCAGACGCCGAAATGCGGGCAGAACGGCTCGATGCGCTCGGGGCTTGCGACATCGACCGCGAGCAGCTTGCGGCGATCGGGATGGTGGCCGACGACGTGATCGACCTCGACTGTCTCGCCTCGCAGCGTATAGGGCACATAGACCGCATCGCCCGTCGTGAGGCAGACGCCGTCGCCGCGATGGCCTACGTGATCGATGGTCAGGCGCTCAACCACGGCGCGCGCCCAGGAAGAATTCGATATTGCCGTCACCGCCCGCGATCGTGGAGGGAAACACCTCGATATCGGTGCAGCCGAGCGACGCGGCGAAGGCGGCGATGTCGTCGCAGATCTCCCGGTGCACGGTGGCGTCGCGGACGATGCCCTTCTTGTTGTGCTTCCTGTCAGCCTCGAATTGCGGCTTGATCAGCGCCAGCAGGCTCATCGGCGCGGCGGCGAGGGAGAGCGCCACCGGCAGCACCGTCTTGAGCGAGATGAAGCTGACGTCGATGACGACGACATCGGGCCGCGCCGGCAGCCGTTTGCCGTCATAGCTGCGGATATCGGTCTCCTCCATCGACACGATCTTGGAATGACCGCGCAGCGAGGGATGCAGCTGGCTGGTGCCGACGTCGATCGCGAACACCAGGCTCGCGCCATTCGCCAGCAGCACCTCCGTGAAGCCGCCGGTGGACGCTCCGACGTCGAGACAGACATGGTCCTCGATCTCGATGGGATAGCGCTCCAGCGCGCCGGCGAGCTTGACGCCGCCGCGCGAGACATAGGGGTGCGCGGGCTCCGCCTGGATCACGGCGTCCTCGGCGATGGTCTCCGACGGCTTTGAAACCTGCCTGTCGTCGGCCGTGACCAGGCCGGCCTCGATCGCCGCGCGGGCCCGCGCCCGGCTCTCGAACAGGCCGCGCTCGACCAAAAGAACATCCGCGCGCTTGCGGGCAGGGGACAATCGACTCTCCGGATCAGGCTGGCGCTTATGGTGCAACCAATCGCGCGGCTGCCATCCGGACGCAAGCCTCGAACGCGGCCAGATCGTGCCAGACGTCGGTGGGCATCGTGGCCGGCGTCACCAACGCGCAGCCATGCAGCTCCAGCGCATGGATCATCATGAGATTGTCAACGAGGCCGAAATCCTCGACGGTCAGGCCCTGCGCGTCGACCAGCCGCCCGTCCTCGGACGTGACGTCCATGAAGCGGCCGAGGCGGTCGGCATAGGTGGCGCCGTCGTTGGAATAGGCGAGGCAGAACTTGCGGCGCCCGGCCATATAGCCGAGCTCGTAGACGGTGCCGGGATCGGCACCGGCGCCACGGAACGGGGTGAGGTTGGCGATGATGGCATCGGCCTCGTCCATCATCGCCTCGTTGCCGCAGAAGATCTGCCGCGAAGCGTCGGATGCGGAAAGGTCGATGGCGTTGTCGAGGGGATAGAGGCCGGTGAGACCGTGAGCGGCGCAGATCGCGGCCTTGCGCCGGCCGATCTCCATGGCATCCGGCAGGAACACGTCGGGACCAGCCAGATAGATTTTCATGGCGTTAGTACCGGAAAATTTGGGTCGAGGTGCAAGCCATAGCGTGCGGTTTGCTGCCTCCCCCGCGTGCGGGGGAGGCAAAGGCGGCCTTTGGCTGCCGTTCTTAGGGAACGCCGATGCGAAGCATCGGCTACGGGAGAGGGTTGTATCCTCAATCGAGAACCCCGGAGAGGAGAACGCCCTCACCCGACGCTTCGCGTCGACCTCTCCCGCAAGCGGGAGAGGTAAACCAGCCTCAAGCCAGCTTGACCGTCTCGGCCTTGACGTCCTTGCCGAGCGCCTCGAACACCTTGGCGACGATGCCCTTGGCGTCGAGACCGGCGCGGCCGTACATCGCGGCGGGGGTGTCGTGGTCCTGGAACACGTCGGGCAGCACCATCGAGCGGAACTTGACCATGCCGGTGTCGAGCACGCCCTGGTCGGTCAGGAACTGCGCGACATGCGAGCCGAAGCCGCCGACCGAGCCTTCTTCGATCGTGATCAGCACATCGTGGTCGCGCGCGAGCTTGAGCACCAGCTCGGTATCGAGCGGCTTCATGAAGCGCGCATCCGCGATCGAGGTGGAGAGGCCATGCGCGGCGAGCTCGTCGGCGGCCTTCTCGCATTCGGCGAGGCGCGTGCCGAAGGAGAGCAGGGCGATCTTGCTGCCCTGGCGGATCATGCGGCCCTTGCCGATCTCGAGCGGAATGCCAACCTCGGGCATCTCGATGCCGCGGCCTTCGCCGCGCGGATAGCGCAGCGAACTCGGACGGTCGTTGATCGCGACCTGGGTCGCCACCATGTGCACGAGTTCGGCCTCATCGGCCGCCGCCATGATCACCATGTTCGGCAGACAGCCGAGATAGGCGTTGTCGAACGAGCCGGCATGCGTCGCACCGTCGGCGCCGACGAGGCCGGCGCGGTCGATGGCGAAGCGGACGGGCAGGTTCTGGATCGCGACGTCATGCACGATCTGGTCGTAGCCGCGCTGCAGGAAGGTCGAGTAGATCGCGCAGAACGGCTTGTAGCCTTCGGTCGCGAGTCCCGCGGCGAACGTCACCGCGTGCTGCTCGGCGATGCCGACATCGAACGTGCGGTCGGGGAAGGCCTTGTTGAAGATGTCGACGCCGGTGCCCGACGGCATCGCCGCGGTGATGGCGACGATCTTGTCGTCCTTCTGGGCTTCCTTGACGAGGCTCTGGCCGAACACGTTCTGGTAGGCCGGCGCATTCGGCTTGGCCTTGGCCTGGGTGCCGGTCGCGACGTCGAACTTGACGACGGCGTGGTACTTGTCGGCGGACGCTTCCGCGGGGCCGTAGCCCTTGCCCTTCTGCGTCACGACGTGGACCAGGATCGGACCGGTCTCCATGTCGCGCACGTTCTTCAGCACGGGCAGCAGATGGTCGAGATTGTGACCGTCGATCGGGCCGACATAGTAGAAGCCGAGCTCCTCGAACAGCGTGCCGCCGTCCATCATGAAGCCGCGGGAATATTCCTCGACGCGGTTGGCGCGGCTGGCGATGATCTTGGGCAGGCGCTTGTTGATCTGCTTGGCCGCATCGCGCAGTGTGCGATAGGTCTTGCCGGAGTAGAGCCGCGACAGATAGGCGCTCATGGCGCCGACCGGCGGCGCGATCGACATGTCGTTGTCGTTGAGGATGACGATCAGGCGCGAGTTCATGGCGCCCGCATTGTTCATGGCCTCATAGGCCATGCCCGCCGACATCGCGCCGTCACCGATCACGGCGATGACGTTGTTCTTGCCGCCGGAGAGATCGCGCGCCACCGCCATGCCGAGGCCGGCAGAGATCGAGGTCGAGGAATGTGCCGCGCCGAACGGATCGTAATCGCTCTCGCTGCGCTTGGTGAAGCCGGACAGGCCGCCGCCGGTGCGCAGCGTGCGGATGCGGTCGCGGCGTCCGGTGAGAATCTTGTGCGGATAGGCCTGGTGGCCGACGTCCCAGATCAGCCGGTCGCGCGGCGTGTCGAAGACGTAATGGATCGCGGTGGTGAGCTCGACCACGCCGAGGCCCGCGCCGAAGTGACCGCCGGTCACCGAGACGGCATCGATGGTCTCCTGCCGCAGCTCGTCGGCGACCTGGCGAACCTGCTCGATCTTGAGCTTGCGCAGGTCTTCCGGCGTCCGGATGGTGTCGAGAAGCGGCGTTTTACTGTATGCGTTCACGGCGATTTCCAATTTGTCAGCGCCGGAAGGTCATTCCGGTGCGCGATGGGTTTGCACAATATCGGCGCAGCGCGAGTCCTCAAACCGTCGGAGCCACCTGCATGGGGCAAGGCCCCGTCTTCAAGCTTAGGTAAGCTTAAGTGCGCTCCGGTTCAGTCTCTGTGATCCCTGTCACTTAGATCGGCTTCGTCCGTCCCAGCCAATTTCATTAGCAGATTGAAGCGCTTGTCGTCGGTATTCGGTGCCCACGCAAGGCTTGCAAAAAGCCACACTCCGCGCAGCTTTACACCAAAGCTTGGGCCAAAGCCAACCCGCCGGACCGATTAGGGGTATGCAGATGCAACCGGCGGGCCAGAGTGGTTAACCGTGGGCGGGGACCATGGGTTCCGGCCCAGGCCCGCCCCTATGCAGGCTATTTTACCTGAATGACCCCTTTTTGCCCTCAGCAGGCCGATTCCGGACCGGACGGGCAATCGATCCGTCTGCACGGAACCGCGAAGCTTCGGAACGACGCCGTGCGATCATGAAAACAATGCGGCGGCCACGCTTGCCGTGAAGCTGCTTCGCCCGGTTGTCAGGCGACCGGGCAGGAAATTCTCGGCTCCGCTTACTGGACGTCGAGCGGTGCCGTGCCGGTGGCCTGGCCGCTGGCATCGGTGGTGATCTTGTCGACGCGCGCCTCGGCCTGGCGCAGCAACTCCTCGCAGCGACGCTTGAGCGCCTCGCCGCGCTCGTAGATCGTCACGGATTCCTCGAGCGGCACCTTGCCGTCCTCGAGCCGCTTCACGATCGTTTCGAGTTCCTCGATCGCGCGCTCGAAGGTGAGCTTGGAGACGTCGACTTGGGTATTTTCGGCCATATCCGTTTCCGATTGCCCGATTCGCTTTCGCTGGAGTGAAGGCGGGTTTTGCGGGCTTAATGTGGCGGGCGTCTCTACGCGCCCATCAGGGCGCCGACATGCGCCGTAACAGATTCTTTCAGTCCTTGCAGGTCATAGCCGCCCTCGAGCACCGAGACAACACGCCCTCCGGCGGTCTTGTCGGCGAGATCCATCAGCTTGCGCGTCACCCAGGCATAATCCTCCGCGCGCAAATTCAGCGAGGCCAGGGGATCGCGGTAATGCGCGTCGAAGCCGGCGGAGATGACGAGCAGCTCGGGGCTGAATTTTTCGAGCTGCGGCAGGATCAGATTCTCGAACGCGGAGCGGAATTCCGGCCCGCCGTCCTCGGAGGCGAGCGGCGCGTTGACGATAGTGTCGTGGTCGCCGCGCTCGCCCTTGGCGCCGGTGCCCGGAAACAGCGGCATCTGATGCGTCGAGCAGTACATCACGGTGGGGTCCGACCAGAAGATGTCCTGGGTGCCGTTGCCGTGATGCACGTCGAAATCGACGATGGCCGCGCGCTTGATGCCGTATTTGCGCTGCGCATGGCGCGCGGCGATCGCGACGTTGTCGAAAAAGCAGAAGCCCATCGGCTTGCCGATCTCGGCGTGATGCCCGGGCGGGCGCACCGCGACGAAGGCGTTGCGATGTTCGCCCTTCATCACCGCTTCAGTCGCCGCGACCGCGCCGCCGACGCCGCGCATCACCGCCTCCCACGTGCCCGGCGACATCGACGTGTCGCCGTCGATATAGACCTGCCCGCTGCTCGGCGCGATGTGGCGCAGCTCGGTGACGTAGTGCTCGTTGTGGCAGAGCGTGACGAGATCGAGATCGCCCTCCGGCGCCTGGTCGCGCGCCAGGAACTGGAAGCGCTCATGCGACAGCGCTTCCTCCACGGCGCGCAGGCGATCGGGCCTTTCAGGGTGTCCCGGCGGCGTGACATGGTCGAGGCAAGCCTTGTGGGAAAGGAGAAGCGTGCTCATCAGGTCGGCCTCACAAGAAACGGGCTTTCGTCGTCGCTTGGCGCATCCGGCGCCAAAACGCAATGCCTGACACAATCTATGCGCTTGGGCGGCAATGGCAAAGGGGCGTCCCGGGCTGCTGCCGTTTGATCCGGATCAATTCACCCGCAGGATGCGGGTCGGCGGTAGCGGACCGATCGGCCCGTGCGCCCGGAAGAACGCGAACAGCGCGTCCGCGTCGTAACCGCCATATTGCGGCGAGGCGCCCTGTTTGGCGACGGTAAAACCGTCGCCGCCGACGGCAAGGTAATCGTTGAGGGTGATACGGTAGCCGCTTCCAGGCTCGATCGGCCTGCCGCCCAGCGTCATCTTCTCGGGGATCACGCGCTCGCCGAATGGCTTCGACGCATCCCAGGCATAGCTGAATCCGTTCGACACCTGGAGGATCCGCGGCCGCTTCGGGTCCAGCCATTGCTGCTCGAGCATGTCCTTGAGCTGGCTGCCGGTGAGCGTCATCGTGACCAGGCGGTTGCGGAACGGCTGGCTGGCGAAGACATCGCCGAAGGTGATCGCGCCGTTCTCCTTCGGGACGATGTCGGTGCGGATGCCGCCGGGATTGGTGAGCGCGATGACAGCGCTGCCATCCCTGGCGTCCTTGGTCGCGGCGAGCTGCGCATCCGCAATGATGTCGCCGAGCGCGCTTTCGCCGGCCTCGTTCGGCACGCGCGACAGCGTCTGCGTCACCGATCCGGCCGGCCGGTTGGCGATCGGCGCCGAGAGCCTGTCATAGGCCTCGATCAGCGCGCTCTGCTCCAGATCTTTCGCCAGCGAGGCATTGGCGACGATGACGTTCTCGCCCCTGGCGCTGACGATGTCGCGCGTGGCGGGATCGAGCTTCAGGTCGATCGCGGTGACCAGCGTGCCGTATTTGTCACCGCTGGTGACGAGCCGCCCGTCGATGTCGCAGACATAGGCGCGATGGGTGTGGCCGCTGACGACGACGTCGACGGCGCGGTCGAACTTCTTCACGATGTCGACGATCGGCCCGGTGATGCCGGGGCATTCATTGTAGTCGCCGGCGGGCTCGCCGCCCTGGTGGATCAGCACCACGATCGCCTCGACGCCGCGCGCCTTCAACTGGGCGACCTGCGCATTCACGGTCTCGGCCTCGTCGCGGAATTCGAGCCCCTGGATGCCTGATGGCGAGACGATGCCCGCGGTCTCCTTCAAGGTCAGCCCGATGAAGGCGACAGGGATGCCCTCGAACTCCTTGATCTCATAGGGCGGCAGCACGCTGTTGCCCGTCGCGGCCTCGATGGTGGATGCTGCGAGATAACGGAATTTGGCGCCCGTGAAGGGATGCGGCCCCTGGCAGCCGTCGACCGGATGGCAGCCGCCGTTCTGCATCCGCAGCAGCTCGGTCTTGCCCTCGTCGAATTCGTGATTGCCGACCGAGCTGATCGCGAGCCCCATCATCGACAACGACTCGATCGAGGGCTCGTCGTGGAACATCGCCGACAGGAACGGGCTCGCGCCGATCAGGTCGCCGGCGGCGACGAGGATCGTGTTCTTGTGTCCGTCGCGCAGCTGCTTGACCAGCGTCGCCATGTATTCAGCGCCGCCGGCCGCCACCATCACTTTCTTGCTCCTGTCCTCGGGATCTCCGATACGGATGCCACCCGGCGGCGGGCGCAGATTGCCGTGGAAATCGTTGATCGCGAGGATGCGCAGCTCGACCGGGGCCGCGGTCTGAGCCGTGGCGGGCAGGGCAAAGGTCAGCGCGAGAGCGGCAAGGGCGGATCGGTATCTCATGGAACTAGAGTAGCCACCCCGCGCGAAGATTTCACGAAGGTTCTCACCGTCATTCCGGGGCGCGCGTAGCGCGAACCCGGAAATCCATTGGGCTGCAGTGACGGTGGATAAATGGATTCGGCTCACGACTTCGCCGCGCCCCGGAATGACTGGCGAGCCTAGGAAGCGCGCGAGCGCCTACCGCTTCTTCCTGTTCGCGAACGCAGTGAACGCCGCCACCGCCTCATCCGACTTCAGCCGTTCGCCGAACAGGTGGCTCTCCTGGTCGATGCGGCGGGTGAGCTCTTCGGCCGGCGCGCGCAGCAGCTTGCGCGAGGTTGCGACCGCTTCGGCCGGCAGCCGGCAGATATCGCGCGCCACCTTGCGCGCCTCGACCTCGGTATGTCCCGCCGACACAACGGTGTTGACGAGGCCGGCGGCATGCGCCTCCGCGGCGGAAAACGTCCGCCCCATCACCAGCATCGCGAAGGCGCGCTGATATCCCATCGTGTTCGGCACCAGGAGGCTGGCTGCGCCGACCGGCACCAGCCCGAGATGGATGTAGGGTGCGGAAAAGGTCGCGGCATTCGAGGCGAGCACGTAGTCGCAGTGGAACAGCATCACGGTGCCCATGCCGATCGACGCTCCGTCGACGGCCGCGATGATCGGTTTGACGTTGAGGGCGAGCGAATAGAGAAATTTTGCGCCTTCCGACAGCGTTTCGGGGCGCGAGGTGTCGGCGTGCATGAAATCGTCGATGTCGTCGCCGGCGGTGAACACGCCGGAGCCGCCGGTGATGATCATGCAGCGGATATCGGGGTTGTTCTGCGCGGTGTCGATCG
Source organism: Bradyrhizobium sp. 62B (assembly GCF_030272265.2). Classification (NCBI taxonomy): domain Bacteria; kingdom Pseudomonadati; phylum Pseudomonadota; class Alphaproteobacteria; order Hyphomicrobiales; family Nitrobacteraceae; genus Bradyrhizobium; species Bradyrhizobium sp. 62B. The sequence goes on from NZ_CP092841.2 coordinate 2,037,905, forward strand.
CGTGGCCCATCTCCCGGTACATGTCCTGGGTGATCGCGTTCTTCTTGCCGGGACGGCGCAGGGTGATCACACGCGTTCCACGCTCTTCGGTGACGACAATGTTGCCATTCGGCATGAGGGTCCCCTGCGAATCGCCGCGATGCCCGCTGCTTTGCGAGTCTCGTCAGGCATCAGCCTACATCATCTCGCAAGCCTGCCAATGCGCTGGCTCAACCTTTTCGGCGCCAATTTCCGCAAGGCCGGCACAGGGCGGCCGCCGCTGTCGCGCACTGCAACAATGAGCTACAATGTTTTAGTTGAAAAACCGGTGGTTGTGGTGCACGATTACCCGGTTCCATTTAGCCGATTGCTCGATTGATGATTGCTGCGACCCGCGTCGACGAATCCTCGCCGCACTACCGCGGCTGGCGCGTCGTGCTGGCCTGCTTTCTGATGGCCTTCTTCATGTTCGGCTTCGGCCTGTACGGCCAGGGCGTTTATCTCGCCGAGCTGCAGCGTGCCCATGGCTGGCCGGGCTCGCTCGTGTCGGCGGCCAGCACCTTCTCGTTTCTCCTGACGTCCGTGCTCGTCATCTTCACCGACGATCTGCTCGACCGTATCGGGCTGCGCGCACTGATCCTGTGCGGCCTGGTGGCGCTGGGCGCTTCGACCGCGCTGCTGGCGCTGATGCAGACGCCCTGGCAGCTTTATCTCGCCTATGCGCTGATGTCGGTCGGCTGGACCGGCATGGGTACCGTGGTGATCGCGACCGTGCTGAACTCCTGGTTCGAACGCCGGCGCGGGCTCGCGCTCAGTCTCGCGTTCAACGGCGCGACCTGCGGCGGCATCATCCTCGTTCCGCTGCTGCTGTCGCTGACCGGCAGCATCGGCTTTCGCTCCGCCATGCTGGCGGCCACGCTTGCGATGATGGTGCTGGTGCTGCCGGTGGTGATGATGTTCATCGGCTGGCCCGCCGGGACGGCGCAGGCGCCGGGCCGCCGCCGCTCCGGTGAAGGCGTGCCGACGCCAGCCCACTCGCGCAAGGCTCTGCTCGCCAACGCGGCATTCTGGACCATGGTGCTGCCGATCGCGATCGCGCTTCTGGCGCAGATGGGATTCATCATCCACCAGGTGAGCTTTCTCGATCCGCTGATCGGCCGCTCCGCCGCAGGGCTCGCGGTCACCATCATGGCGGCGATGGCGGTGGTCGGCCGCCTGTCGCTCGGCCTGTTCGTCGACCGCCTCGATCCGCGTCTGGCCTGCGCCGCGTCGATGACGAGCCAGGCGGCGGCCCTGTTCGTGCTTCTGCAGAGCACGAACCCGACGATGCTGCTGGCGTGCTGCGCCGTCTACGGCTTCTCGATCGGCAGCATGATCACCTTCCCGCCCTTGATCATCCAGCGCGAGATCGGCGCCGACGCCTTCGCCGCCGCAATGGGATTGGGCACGTCGATCAGCGGCGTCGTCAGCGCCTTCGGACCCGGCATCGTCGGCCTGGCGCGGAGTTTCACCGGAAATTATACCATCGCGTTTGCGATGTGCGTCGCGCTGGATCTCGTGGCGGCGGGGATTGTGCTGTGGCGGCCGGGGAGAAGGGCCAAGCTCGCGGCTTCGTAGCCCGGGTCGGATGGCGCTCTCGTGCCCCGGATGCAGCGCAGCGCGACTTCAGCGGTGCGCTGCCGAGCCGGCGCCCATTCTCAGCAGTGTCGGTTGTTGCCATCTGCGCCCCGGCTCTGCGCAGCAACGCCAAAAGCGCGTTTACGCGCGTCTTCGACACGCTATGGCGTTGCAGCGCGTCCGGGACACCAGCGTTCCTTACCCCAGCAGCACCGCGTCCGCCGCCGCGACCGATTCCGCGCTCTCCGTCACGGTGCGCTCCAGCGCGCCGGCCTGCACGGTGATGTTCTCGGCGAAGAAGCGCGCGAGGGAGACGTAGCGCGCGGCGTCCGTGTTGCCGTCGGCCTTGGCGGCAAGCGCCTCGGAAGCGAGCAGACAGCCGCCGAGCGTGGCGCCGAATTGCTGCAGATAGGGTGTTGCACCGGCAAGCGCCTCGTTCGGTGCGGACGCAACCCGCTCCAGCAGCCATTTGCTGGTGCGCGTGAGCGCCTCGAGCGCCTCGCGCAGCTTCGCTCCGGTGGTGCCGAAAGCGGGATCGTTGGAGGCCTCGACCTGTTTGACGGTTGCCGCGAGCTCGTCGAGCAGCGCCCACACCGACGCGCCGCCATTGGCCGCGAGCTTGCGCGTGACGAGGTCGATCGCCTGGATGCCGTTGGTGCCCTCGTAGATCGCGGTGATGCGCGCGTCGCGGTAGTGCTGCGCCGCGCCGGTCTCCTCGATGAAGCCCATGCCGCCATGGATCTGCACGCCGAGATAGGCGACCTCGTTGCCGATGTCGGTGGAATAGGCCTTGGCCATCGGCGTCAGCAGCGCCGCGCGCGCGGCGGCATCCGCGCGCACCTTCGGATCCTTGGCGCGCGTGGAGACGTCGAGCGCGACCGCGGTCGCATAGCAGATGGTGCGCGCGGCGGCGGTCTGCGCCCGCATCCGCATCAGCATGCGCTTGACGTCGGGGTGGACGAAGATCGCATCCGAGCCGTCGCCCTTGCTGCCGACGGCGCGGCCCTGCTTGCGCTCCTGGGCATACGACAAGGCCTGCTGATAGGCACGGTCGGCAACGCCGACGCCCTCCAGGCCGACGCCGAGGCGGGCCTGGTTCATCATCGTGAACATGCAGCGCATGCCCTGGTTCTCTTCGCCAATCAGAAAGCCGATGGCGCCGCCATGATCGCCCATCGTCATGGTGCAGGTGGGGGAGGCATGCATGCCGAGCTTGTGCTCGACGCCGCTGGCGAAGATATCGTTGCGCTGCCCCAGCGATCCGTCGGCATTGACCATGAACTTCGGCACGAGGAAGAGCGAAATGCCCTTGGTGCCGGCGGGCGCATCGGGCAGGCGGGCCAGCACGAAATGCACGATGTTGTCGGTCATGTCGTGTTCGCCATAGGTGATGAAGATTTTCGTCCCCTTGATGCGATAGGTGCCGTCGGCCTGCTTCTCGGCGCGGGTGCGCAGCGCGCCGACGTCGGAGCCGGCCTGCGGCTCGGTGAGTTGCATCGTGCCGGTCCATTCGCCGGAGACGAGTTTTTCGAGATAGATTCTCTTCAACTCGTCATTGCCATGCGCGTCCAGCGCCTCGATCGCCGAGGCCGTCAGCAGCGGGCAGAGGCCGAAGGCGACGTTGGACGCGCTCCAGATCTCGGTGCAGGCTGCGTTGATCGCGATCGGCAGCCCCTGACCGCCGAAATCTTCGGGACCGGCCACCGCGTTCCAGCCGCCTTCGGTCCAGCGCTTGTAGGCGTCCGGCCAGCCCGGCGCGGTCGTGACCTTGCCGTCGTCGAGCTTGATGCCGTGCTCGTCGCCGACCTTGTTGAGCGGCGCCAGCACGTCGGACGCGAACTTGCCGGCTTCCTCCAGCACGGCGGCGGCGATATCCATGTCGAAATCGCCGTAATGACCGGCTTCCACGGCAGCCTTGAGGCCGGCGCCATGGTTGAGCGACAGCAGCATGTCATTGATCGGCGCGCGGTAGGTCATGGTTCACTCCCGTGGACAGGTCTTGGCGCCGTATTCCCATGAAACGGGGGAGGTCTCAATGGTCGCGATACGGGACCGCATCAGGATTTTGCGGGGCCCTCTCGTACGGACCGATAATAAAGTGTCGGCGCGGCCGATCCCGACGGCCGTGGTATTTTGCCTCTCCGAGCGGTTGAAATGCTGCTTCTCTCCCTATAGACCGGCAGCACCTGAGGGAATCTGCGGTAGCCCGGTCTTCCGTCGGTCCCCCCTGTTGGGGCGTAGCCAAGCGGTAAGGCAGCGGATTTTGATTCCGCCATTCGGAGGTTCGATCCCTCCCGCCCCAGCCAGCATACAAGCTGTTGAGTTCGTTGGGTAAGCAGCTCCATTCCTGCCAAATTGTTCGGCGCGTTTGGAAATTGAGCTTCTGATGCTCGGTCCAGAATCGAACCAAGCGACGTCCTGCATCAAGCTGTAGTTCACCCAGCCGATGGCGCAGAGCTAGCCGCCGTGACGCTGCGGCCGTTGCGGGGGAAACGCGGCTCGTCGCCGTTACGCCGCTTTCCTGCGAGGCTTCGGCTTTGCTTTCTTGTCGAGCAAGACCCGCTCTGGAGCCGGGCGCGCGCCTGGACCAGGGTGGACATGAACTTCTTTGGCTGAAAGCGGCTCGCCGCATTCCGAGCACACCATCACGGGGTCGAACATCTTTCCGCACTTGCGGTGCTCATGCAGCAGGGGACGTCCGCGTTCGTCGACCATGTGGGTGTCGCCCCAATGCACGAGTGCCATCATGATCGGATAGAGGTCGAGGCCCTTTTGCGTCAGGATATATTCGTGGCGCTTGGGCGATTCCTGATAGGGAATGCGGCGCAGGACGCCTTGCCGGACCAGCTTCTTCAACCGCTCGGCGAGCAAGTGCCGTGTGATTCCAAGCGCCGACTGAAAACCTTCGAAGCGGCGCGTGCGCAGAAAGCATTCGCGGAGAATCAGGAGAGTCCAGCGGTCACCAATCACACCGATGGTACGAGCCATCGAACACGGCTCTTCCTCAAGTTCATCCCATTTCATTCTGCTCTCCGGTCGGCCGGCGCCTGTTCCGCTCGAATCAGGGGGAAGCGGCAGCGCCGCTCACACCATTCTAGATAGGTACTAAAGTGGATACAATACCCCCGCCGCTCGTCCGAAACCTCGTGATTTCAGAGCAGATTTGACAGTTCAATTTTAGAACTATAGAAATGAGCGACAGCCTGCGTTCGGCCTGGAAGATCATCCAAATCTGACTAACATCGCGCTCTGCGGGAGGAGCTGACATGTCCCTCAAAGTTGAATTCCTGTTCGATTTCGGCAGTCCGAATGCTTACCTCGCGGAACTGGCGCTTCCGGGAATCGAACGGCGCACCGGCGTGAAATTCGAATATGTCCCGATCCTGCTCGGCGGCATCTTCAAGGCGACCGGCAACATGTCCCCGTTCGATGCCCTTCGTGGCATCAAGAACAAGCCGGAATACCAGGCTCTGGAGACCCAGCGCTTCATTCGCCGCCATAACGCGACGAAGTTTCGTCCCAATCCGTTCTTTCCGGTGAATACGTTGATGTTGATGCGCGGCGCCGTCGCGGCGCAGCTCGAAGGCGTGTTCGAGCCGTATTTCCGCGCGGCCTACCACCACATGTGGGAGGAGCCGAAGAAGATGGATGACCTCGAAACCTTCCGAACAGCGTTCATCTCCTCAGGCGTCGATATCGATCGGTTGCTTGCGCGTGCACAGCAGGACGACGTCAAGAAGGGGCTGATCGATCGGACCACCGACGCGGTCAATCGCGGCGCATTCGGCTCGCCGACCTTCTTCGTTGGAAAGGAAATGTTCTTCGGCAAGGACCAACTCCGCGATGTCGAAGAGTCGATCGTCGAGCAGATCGGCCAGCCCGTTTCGAAGACGGCCTAGGGCAGAACCTGAGCCTGCAGAGCCGGCAGATGTCCGGCGTCTGCGTGGACGAAAATTCAGTCGACGTCATAACAAAACCAATTCAGGGAGAATGTCATGCCCGGTCCACTCAACGGCGTCCGTGTCCTCGATCTGACCGGCGTGGTGTCGGGCCCCTTCGCGACCATGTTCCTGGCGGATCAGGGCGCGGACGTCCTGAAAATCGAGCCGATCGGCGGCGACATTACCCGGCGCAGCCGTGCCACGATTGACAAGGAAGGCGAGTTCTCCGCGCTATTCATTTCTTCAAACCGTGGCAAGCGCTCGCTGTCGATTGACGTCAAAAGCGCGGCCGGCCGTGAGGTTCTGGCCAAACTGGTCGCGAACGCGGATGTGCTGGTGCAGAATTTCCGGCCCGGCACCATGGAGCGCCTCGGTCTCGGCGTCGAGGAGTTGCGCCAGCGCCATCCGCGCCTGATCTATGTCTCGATCAGCGGTGTCGGCGACACCGGACCCTATGTGAAGAAGCGTGTTTACGACCCGATCATTCAGGGCCTCTCGGGCTTTGCCGATATCCAGTCGCAGCCGGTCACGAACCGTCCGCAGATGATCCGGACTATCGTCTGCGACAAGACCACCGCCGTGTTCACCGCCCAGGCGGTCGCAGCAGCCCTCTACGCTCGCGAGAAGACAGGGCAGGGTGATCACATCCAGGTCGCCATGCTGGATGCGATGATCTCGTATTTGTGGCCCGAAGGCATGATGCAATACACGGTGGTGGGTGCCGAGGCCGCTGCTGCCGATCCCAACGATCGTCCGGATCTCGTGTTCAAGACCAGCGACGGCTACATCACCGCCGGTACTATTTCCGACTCCGAATGGCAGGGTTTTTGCCGCGCCACCGGCGACCCCGAGCTTGCCAAGGATCCCCGGTTTGCGACGCCATCGGCGCGCTCGGTCAACGCCACGGCACGCATCAACAAGATGGCCGAATATATCAGCCAGCACACCACCGCAGAATGGCTGGAGCGTCTGGATGCCGCCGATGTCCCCTGTTCGCCGATCCTGCGGCGGAGCGAGATCATTCACAATGAACAGGTGGTCGCGCGCGACATCATTGCGGAGTTCGATCAACCGAAAGTGGGGCGGGTGCGGCAACCTAAGCCGGCGGCGCGTTTTGCGATCAACGAGGCCGCGATCGGTGGGCCTGCGCCCCGGGTGGGCGAGCACTCCCGCGACGTGTTGCACGAGCTGGGCTACGACGACGGCGCCATCGACAAGATGGTCGCCGAGCGCAGCCTGCGCGTCGCGGTCTAACCGCGAAGCCTGTAGGCGACGTATTCTAGACCTTCGCCGGCGCCGGCGTGATCGGTGCCATCGGAACATTCGCCGCAACGGCTCGCTGAAAGGCTTCCCGTTTCCTGATGCGTTCGAGATAGGGCTGAGCGTTGTCGCAAATGCCGACGCCATAGGCGATGGCCCACTCCAGGCAGGTCGTGAGCAGGATGTCTGCGCTCGTAAACCGGTCGCCCATCAGAAATTGCCGGCCATCTGCGAGCGCGACTTCGACATGACGCAACTGCTGGCGGAAATACTCGCCGGCCTGGGCAACGACCTCGGGTGCGATGCCGTAGATCGGTCCGAGCGCGTCGGCCCGATGGCGGCGCATCACGTAAAGGCTGGTGGAATCCAGCTCCGCGACGATAAAGAAGCACCATTCCAGCCACGCGGCATACTCGCGCGGGGCTTCCGGAATCAGCGATCGTTCCGGCGTGGAATACATGCGCGACAGGTAGGCAACGATCGCTGCGCTCTCGCCGATGCAGAAGTCGCCATCCTGAAGCAGCGGGATCTTCTGGCGCGGATTGAGCTTCGAGTATTCTGCGGTCTTGGTTTCGCCGGTTCGCGGGCCAATGGGCTTTGTCTTATAGGCTAAGCCCAATTCGTGCATGGCCCAATGCGGACGAATCGTGCGACTCGTTCCAACGCCCCACAGGGTCAGGTTTGGTGCCGCATCCATATTACCATTTCTCCACGGACGGACGGAGATCGAGCTCGTGGGTCCAGCCATCTTTGCTTTGCTGGTGGGTGAACCAATAGGCTTCGGCAATGGAAGACGTCTTGGTCAGGCTATCCGGCGGAATATCGCTTGCTTCGATCCCCTTCGCTGCCTTCATGCGTTGGTGAATCGCCTCGCTATCCACGCCAGCGTCGATCAGGAGATGCACGACGTGAATGTTCTTCGGTCCAAGCTCGCGCGCCATCGCCTGGGCCACTGCTCGAAGTCCGAACTTCGCCGATGAAAATGCTGCAAACCCCGAGCCGCCACGCACGCTTGCCGTCGCACCCGTAAAGAAGATGGTGCCGCGTCCGCGCGACAGCATCACGCGGGCAGCCTCACGTCCAACCAGGAACCCACCATAGCAGGCGAGTTCCCAGGCTTTGAAGAACAACTTCTCCGTCGTGTCGAGCAGAGGCTTGTTGACGTTCGAGCCGGCATTGTAGAGGCAAACCTCGACGGGCCCGTGCTCTTTCTCGACTCGCGCGAAAATGCCTTGGACGTCTGCTTCCTGGCGCGCATCCACGCTGAATGCGTGAATGTCATGCCCCGCAGCCCTCAACTCGGCCACCAGTTCCTGCGATTTGGAGGCATCGCGCCTGCAGATGCAAACCGTATAGCCGCCTCGGGCAAAACGCCGGGCGACCGCCGCGCCAATGGCATCGCCTGCGCCAACAAGTATCGCTACACCGCGGCTCGCAGCCATCCTCGATCCTCCCATTAAGTTCTTATTTGATACTATAGACTAGCTGCCCGATGATGCGTTGTAAACGGCGGTTTTATGAGTCACGCAAAACCGTAATCGGGGAGGGATTGTCCATTCGCCTCCGGGAAAAGTCCGGCGATGATTTATCGATTGACGAGTTCTAAAAAAGAACTATAACTCGAAGCCAAGTGTGCCGCATTGCAAAGTCGGCATGGTCGGTCGGGAGGTCAGTCGTGCTGGAGCTTTCAGAGACGATCAGTGGCGACGAGATTGCTGTCGGCTTGCCGGACCGAATCCATGAAGTAACGGCAGGGCCGGTTGCCAGCGCGCCCGACCGGATCGCGCTGGTCGAGGACGGGGCTTCCTGGAGCTATCGAGACCTGGAGCAGCGCGTTGGCGAGATCGCCACCGTGCTTTCATCGCTGGGGATCAGGGCCGGTGATCGGATGATCATTGTCAGCGAAAACTGTATTGCGCTTGCTGCTTTGCTGCTGGCGGCGAGCCGGCTCGACGCCTGGGCAATCGTCGCCAACCCGCGACTGTCGGCGCGCGAACTGGACCAGATCCGCGATCACAGCGGCGCCCGGCGGATGTTGTTCACGTCGGGTATTTCGAAGGAGGCCGCAGCTCACGCCTCTCGCTACGGCGCCGAGAACCGGCGAATCGGCCCGCTGCCGGAAATTGGCGTTGGCCCGCTCAACGAAAGCGCGACAGTCGAGCCGGTGGAGGTTGATCCAGCAAAGCAAGTCGCGGTTTTGATCTACACGTCAGGGACAACGGGGACTCCCAAGGGCGTGATGCTCTCGCATCACAACCTTCTGATCAGCGCAAAGACCACTGCGTACTTCCGCAGGATGAACGAGGACGACAAAATCTATCTTGTGTTGCCGATCTCGCATATCGTCGGCATCTCGCTCCTGATCATGACGCTGATGGTCGGCGGCACGGTGCGGATGGTCAGCAAATACGATCCTGCGGCGACCGCAAAGGCCATCGCGGAGGAGGGCGTCACCATCCTCAATGGCGTGCCTGCCACCTATCAGCGCCTGCTGGAGTACAAGAGCGTATCAGGCGTGGAACAACTGTCCCGAGGCTCGTTGCGCTTGATTGCCGTCGCCGGCGCGCCGCTGGATCTGAACCTGAAGTTGCGCGTGGAAGGAGAGCTCGGGCTTCCGTTGCTCAACGGCTACGGGATCACCGAATGCTCGCCGGGAATATCAGGCGTACGTTTCGATAAGCCACGCTCGGATCAGGCTGTCGGAACGCTGCTGCCTGGTGTGGAAGCGCGGGTGCGAACCATCGAAGGATTTCCGACTGTATCCGGTGAAGTCGGCGAGCTGCATGTTCGCGGGCGCAACGTGATGCTGGGATACTATCGTGCCCCCGAGCTCACCGCGAAGGTGATTGACAGCGAGGGCTGGTTCAATACCGGCGATCTCGCACGTTTCGACGGCGATTGTCTGTACATCGCCGGCCGCACCAAGGAAATGATCATTCGTTCCGGTTTCAACGTCTATCCCGCGGAGGTCGAAGCAGTCCTCAGCTCACACGAGGACGTCGTGCAATCCGCTGTGGTCGGTCGTGCCGCGGACGGCAATGAGGAGATCGTGGCCTTTGTGCAATTGCTGCCAGGATCGCGCACGACACCAGAGATCTTGATGGATTTCGTCCGATCTCAGCTGACTTCTTACAAGCGGCCGTCCGAAATCGTCATACTCGATGCCTTGCCGGCGACCTCGACCGGCAAGATACTCAAGCACAAGCTCGCGGAGTCCTTGCGCGGAGGTGGCGCAACCCCCGCGGTGCAGACGCCCGAATTCCGCAGGCAACATAGCTGACTTTACCGGGAGGACATCTTGCAAAAGAGAAACGCAACCGTGGCCGTCATCGGCGCCGGAGACTTCATCGGCGGCGAGATCGCCAAAAAGTTCGCCGCAGAAGGCTTCACGGTCTTCGCCGGCCGTCGTAACGGCGACAAGCTGGCTCCGCTCGTCAAGGATATCGAGGCTGCCGGCGGAGAGATTCACGCCCGTTCGCTCGACGCTCGCAAGGAAGACGAGATCATCTCCTTCCTCAACGATGCGGACAAGCACGCGCCTCTGGAAGTCTGCATCTTCAATATCGGAGCGAACGTCAATTTCCCAATTCTGGAAACCACAGAACGCGTTTTCCGCAAGGTCTGGGAAATGGCTTGCTATTCCGGCTTTCTGGCCGGTCGCGAGGCGGCCCGCCTCATGCTTCCGCGCGGGGGTGGCAACATCTTCTTTACCGGGGCGACCGCCTCGCTCCGAGGCGGCAGCGGCTATGCTGCTTTCGCAAGCGCCAAGTTTGGCCTTCGTGCGGTCGCGCAAGCCATGGCCCGCGAGCTTGGCCCGAAGAATATTCACGTCGCGCATCTCATCATCGATTCCGGCGTGGATACCGAGTGGGTTCGGCAACGCCGGCTGGAGGCTCTCGGGCCCACCGCGCTGGATGATCCGGACGCCTTGATGCCTCCGTCCTCCGTCGCAACTTCCTATTGGCAGCTCTACCAGCAGCCGAGAAGCGCATGGACATTCGAGCTGGAGATCCGTCCCTTCGGCGAGAAATGGTAGCGGGCCTGCTGCGATGGAGCTCAAGCTTTCGCCCGAGGATGCCGCGTTTCGTGACGAGGTGCGCAGTTTCATTGCGGAGAACTATCCGCCGGAAATGCGCGTTCCCAATCCGGAGACCGACCTGACCAAGGAGCAGTCGCTGCTGTGGCACCGGATCCTCCAGAAGAAGGGTTGGATCGCCCCGCTCTGGCCCAAGGAATATGGCGGCCCGGGCTGGTCCGTCACGCAGCGCTTCATCTTCGAGCAGGAGACCTCTCGCGCCGGCACGCTGCCGCCGCTCGCCTTCAGCGTCACCATGGTCGGGCCGGTGATCTACACGTTCGGCAACGAGGCGCAAAAGAAGAAATTTCTGCCGCGGATCCTGTCCGGCGAGGATTGGTGGTGCCAGGGTTATTCGGAGCCGGGCTCGGGCTCCGACCTTGCAACCGTCAGAACCAAGGCGGTGCGTGAGGGCGACCACTACATCGTCAACGGTCACAAGACCTGGACCACGCTGGCGCAGCATGCCGACTGGATCTTCTGCCTCGTGCGGACCGATCCGAGCGCGAAGCCGCAATCCGGCATCTCCTTCCTGCTGATCGACATGAAGTCGCCCGGTGTCACCGTGCGGCCGATCATCACGATCGATGGCAGCCACGAGGTCAACGACGTCTTCCTCGAGAACGTCCGCGTACCCGCCGAGAACCTGATCGGCGAGGAGAACAAGGGCTGGACCTACGCCAAGTTCCTGCTCGGCAACGAGCGCACCAGCATGGCCGGCATCGGCCGCTCCACCCGCTACATCAACAAGCTGAAACAGATCGTGAAGGCCGAAATACCGGCCGAGGATCCCGCGCATCTCGAATTTCTGCGGGACATTGCCCGCGTCGAGCTCGACGTGCTGGCGCTGGAGGCGACCGAGCTGCGCGTCGTCGCCCAGCTGGCGCGCGGCATAGATCCTGGCCCGGCCGCCTCGCTTTTCAAGATCCGCGGCACCGAAATTTTCCAGGCCATCACCGAACTCACCCATCGCGCGATCGGCAATTACGGCCTTGCCATCCGCGAGCATCCGGTCAGCGCCAATCGCTTCATGCCCGGTCCCGCCTACGGCCATACCGCGTCGGAGAAATTTCTGAACGCGCGCAAGCTCAGCATCTACGGCGGATCCAACGAGATCCAGCGCAACATCATCGCCAAAGCCGTGCTCGGGCTCTAGCCGCGGCGGATCGGGAGGATCGGATGGATATTCAGTTCACGGAAGAGCAGGAATTGCTGCGGTCCAGCGTCCAGCGGCTGCTGCGCGACCAGTACGACTTCGAGGCGCGGCGCAAGATCGTGGCGAGCGAGGAAGGCTTCAGCCGGAAGCAGTGGGCGGCTTTTGCCGAGCTAGGCCTTCTCGCTGCGCCGTTCTCCGAGGGCGCCGGCGGTCTCGGCGGCGGTCCGTTGTCGACCATGATCGTCATGCATGAGTTCGGCCGTCACCTCGTGGTCGAGCCATTCGTCGAGACGGTGGTGCTGGCCGGCGGATTGATCGAGCATGCGGGCTCGCAGGAGCAGCAGCAAAGCTTCATCCCGGACATCATCGACGGCTCGAAGATCTGGACGCTGGCCTGGACGGAGAAGGCATCGCGTTTCGATCTTTCCCATGTCGCCACGAGAGCGCGGCGCGAAGGGAGCGACTACGTCCTGACAGGCGCAAAGACCGCGGTGATCGCAGCGCCTTGGGCGGACTATCTGATCGTCTCGGCCCGGACCTCCGGCGATGACCGTGAACGCAGCGGCGTCAGCCTGTTCGTGGTCGATCGGCGCGCGACCGGCGTCGATCTCCAGAGCTTCAAGACCATCGACGGCCGCCGGGCCGCCGAAGTCAGCCTGCGCGATGTCCGCGGCCAATTGCTGGGCGTGGAAGGCGAGGGCGTTGCCGCGCTGGAAGCCTGCCGGGACCGCGCCATCGGCGCCCTCTGCGCGGAAGCCGTCGGCGCCATCGGCGAGCTGAACTCGGCGACGCTGGAATATTCCAAGACGCGCAAGCAGTTCGGCACCACGATCGGCTCGTTCCAGGTGCTGCAGCATCGCATGGTCGACATGTTCATCGCCCATCAGGAGGCGCTCTCCCTGATGCAGCATCTCAGCCTCAGCCTCAGCGACGGCGATGCCGGCCTGTCGCGGCTCGCCTCCGGTGCCAAGTCGAAGATCGGCTATGCGGGCAAGTTCGTCGCCGACCAGGCGGTGCAGCTTCACGGCGGCATGGGAATGACCGACGAGCTCAACGTCGGGCACTATTTCAAGCGACTCTCCTCCATCAACATTCAGTTCGGCGACCCCGCGTTCCACGTGCTGCGTTACGCGCAGCTGGACGCGGCCGCGTAAGCAGAGAGGCCAGCATGACGATTGAAGCAGTCATCGTTTCCACCGCAAGGACGGCCGTCGGCAAGGCCTACCGCGGCGCACTCAACAATACGGATGGTCCGACCATGGCCGGGCACGTGATGGCCGAAGCGGTAAAGCGCGCCGGCATCGCCCCGGGCGAAGTCGAAGACGTGGTCATGGGCTGCGCCATGCAGCAGGGCACCATGGTGATGAACGTGGCGCGCAAGGGCGCGATCCGCGCCGGCCTGCCGGTGACGGTCGCCGGCACGACCATCGACCGGCAATGCGCCTCCGGCTTGCAGGCCATCGCGGTGGCCGCACGCTCGGTGATGCTTGACGGCGTCGAGGTCGCGATCGGCGGAGGCATCGAGTCGATCAGCCTCGTGCAGAACGACCACATGAACAAATTCCACGCCGTCGACGACGAGCTGATGGCGATGAAGCCCGAAATGTACATGTCGATGCTGGATACGGCCGAGGTCGTCGCCGAGCGCTACAAGATCGGCCGCGACAAGCAGGACGAATACAGCCTCGAGTGCCAACGCCGCGTCGGCGCTGCGTTACAGGCCGGCCGCTTCAACGACGAGATCGTGCCGTTCACGACCAGGATGGCGCTGTTCAACAAGGACACCAAGGAAGTCACCTACGAGCAGGTGACGCTCACAAAGGACGAAGGCCCGCGTCCGGAAACCACCGCAGAAGGCCTCGCCAAGATCAAGCCAGTGTTCGAGGGCAAGACCATCAGCGCGGGCAATGCCAGCCAGCTTTCGGACGGCGCTTCGGCCTGCGTGATCATGAGCGACAAGATTGCGGCGAAGAAGGGCCTCAAGCCGCTCGGCATCTTCCGCGGCTTCGTCGCCGCCGGCGTCGAGCCGGACGAGATGGGCGTCGGCCCGGTCGCCGCGATCCCGCGGCTGCTCAGGCGCCATAACCTGAAGATCGACGACATCGACCTCTGGGAGTTGAACGAGGCCTATGCGGTGCAGGTGATCTACTGCCGCGACAAGCTCGGGATCGATCCGGACAAGCTCAACGTCAACGGCGGCTCGATCGCGATCGGCCATCCCTACGGCATGACCGGGGCGCGGCTCACCGGCCATCTCCTGATCGAGGGCCGGCGGCGCAAGGCGAAGTACGGCGTCGTGACGATGTGCGTTGGTGGCGGCATGGGCGCGGCCGGACTGTTCGAAATCATCCACTGAACGGTAACGCGGGAGATCATTCGTGAAGACAGCGATCACTGAACTGTTCGGCATCGAGCACCCGATCATCCAGGGCGGAATGCACTATGTCGGCTTCGCGGAAATGGCGTCGGCCGTCTCCAACGCGGGCGGGCTCGGCTTGATCACGGGCCTGACGCAGAGAACACCGGAACTGCTGGCCAAGGAGATCGCGCGCTGCCGCGATATGACGGACAAGCCGTTCGGCGTGAACCTCACGTTCCTGCCGACGTTCAGCGCGCCGCCCTATCCGGAATACATCGCGGCCATCAGGGAGGGTGGTGTCAGGATCGTCGAAACCGCCGGGCGCAGCCCCGAACAGTACATGCCGGCCCTGAAGGCGGGCGGCATCAAGGTGATCCACAAATGCACCTCCGTCCGGCACTCCCTGAAGGCCGAGCAGATCGGCTGCGATGCCGTCAGCGTCGACGGCTTCGAGTGCGGCGGCCATCCCGGCGAGGATGACATGCCGAACATGATTCTGTTGCCGCGCGCGGCCGAGGAGCTGAAGATCCCGTTCGTTGCCTCCGGCGGCATGGCGGACGCGCGCAGCCTGGTTGCGGCACTGGCGATGGGCGCTGCGGGCATGAACATGGGCACGCGCTTCATCGCCACCAAGGAAGCGCCGGTGCACGAGAACGTCAAGAAGGCGCTGGTCGCGGCGACGGAGCTCGACACCAGGCTCGTGATGCGCGCACTCCGGAATACAGAGCGGGTCCTGAACAACAAGGGTGTCGAGCAGCTGCTCGAGATCGAGCGCGAGAAGGGCAAGAGCCTCAAGATCGAGGACATCCATGAGCAGGTGGCGGGCGTCTATCCCAAGGTGATGATCGACGGCGACATGGATGCGGGCGCGTGGAGCTGCGGCATGGTCGTCGGGCTCATTCACGACATTCCAACGGTGAAGGAGCTGATTGATCGCATCATGGCGGATGCCGAAAGACTCATCCGGCAGCGCCTGACTGGCTTCCTCGACGGCGCCGGGCAGCGGCCGGCTGCGGCTCGGGCGATCGCGTAGGCGGAAGGACGTACCGCTTCCGGACGTTCTGACGGAGGCTATGCGCACGCATGTCATGCGTGCGTCGATCTTTGTTGAAGCTCGACGGGCCAGATCAACGGCCTTCGGCAGCCTCGGGGGTAGCTTATGGACCAGGCCGACTTCCACTACTATGAGCCGTCGAAAGGGCACGGACTCCGGCATAATCCGTTCAATGCGATAATCGCGCCGCGTCCGATTGGGTGGATTTCGTCGCGTAACGCAGCCGGCCAATTGAACTTGGCGCCGTACAGTTTCTTCAACGCGTTCCTCTACGATCCTCCCATCATCGGATTTTCGTCGATTTCGTGGAAGGACACCGTCAAGAACGTCAGCGAAACCCGTGAGTTCGTCTGGAATCTTGTCACCATGGATCTCGGCGAGCGCATGAACGTGACAGCGACGCCGCTCGATCACGGCGTGAGCGAGTTCGAAGCGGCCGGACTGACGCCGATACCCGGACGCCACGTTGCTGTGCCGCGGGTGGGCGAGAGCAGGGCCGCCATGGAATGCAAGGTCGTCGAGGTCTCTCAGCTGGCCAACGCACGCGGTGAAAAAGTCGAAGGCTGGTTCGTGCTTGGCGAGGTCGTCGCAGTCTACATCGACAAGGCATTGATCGAGGACGGTGTCTACAACACGGCACTTGCGCGCCCGATATTGCGCGCCGGCCGGGGTGGAGATTACCTCGAGGTCAGGACCGAGAACATGTTCGAGATGAAGCGCCCGGCTGGCAGCAGTAAACCGGAATTCCACGGCACCTGATTGCGCCGGAAACAGGCTCAACTGTCGGGCGCCAGGCCTTGGGTCGACAGGCCTCAGCCCGGCTTCGCAAAGCCGATGAGAGACTGAACGGAAAGCCTGTGCGGAGTCATATCCCCATCAAGACCCCGGGCCCCGCGCGTAAAGGCCAAGAGCCAGCAGGGAAAACGCGCTCATCACGACCGAAGCCTGCGAACATCAGCATGGAAGAGGCAGCGTCGATCCCGCTGGTGGGGCTGACGGCCTGGCAGGCGCTGGTCGAGGTGGGCAAGCTGAAGCCTGGCCAGAAGGTCTTCATCCAGGCCGGCTCCGGCGGGGTGGGGACTTTCGCGATCCAGCTCGCCAAGCATCTCGGCGCGGTCGTGGCGACGACGACGAGCGCGAAGAATGTCGAGCTGGTCAAGAGCCTCGGCGCGGACCTGGTCATCGACTACAAGACGCAGGATTTCGAGAAGGTCTTGTCGGGCTACGATCTGGTCCTGCACAGCCAGGACGCCAAGACGCTTGATAAGTCTCTGCGGGTGCTCAAGCCGGGCGGCCTGCTCATCTCGATCTCCGGGCCGCCCGACCCCGAGTTCGCCAGGGAGCAGGGCATGAACCTTTTCCTGAAACTGGTGATGCGCTTGCTGAGCCATGGTGTGCGGAAGAAAGCCAGAAAACTTGGTGTGCGCTTCTCGTTCCTGTTCATGCGCGCGCAGGGACAGCAGCTACGCGAAATCACGTCCTTGATCGAATCCGGCGTGATCCGTCCGCTCGTGGACAAGGTTTTCGCGTTCGAAAAAACCGGCGATGCGCTCGCCTATGTCGAGACCGGGCGCGCAAAGGGCAAGGTCGTGATCAGGGTGGCAGACTAGCATCCACGGCGGACCAACGGGAAATTACGATCCTGCCTCATAGAGCACATCGAGAAAGAACAGGATCATGGCTAAGAATCCTGTCGCAGGCGCGGCCCCATTTCTCGCGTGTACGATCGGAGAGCAGATCCTGAAGCCATCAAATGCATCGGAGGAAGCAACATGACCCCGTCCAGCCCCGGCACACAGACGTCTACACAGGAGGTTGCGCTCATAGTGGGTGGTGGCCCGGGCATCAGCTCGAGCTGCGCCAGGCTGTTCGCGGAAAACGGGATGCGTGTCGCCGTCGCAGCCAGGAATCCGGAAAAAGCCGTCCTTGAGACTCTCGAAAAGATGCACGGCGTGCGTCGGTACGCCTGCGATGCAAGCGAACCGGCGGCCGTGGCTCAACTGTTCGCGAACGTCGCTCGAGAGATCGGAGCGCCGAGGCTTGTCGTGCATAACATCGATGGCCGCGTTCCCGGCATTTTCCGCAAGGGCATTCTCGAAGCCGACCCAATGATGGCGTTCGAAACAATCCGAAACTCGGCATTCAGCGCGTTTCTGGTAGGTCAACAGGCAGCTCGGCTCATGCTCGGAAACGAACCCGACGTCAATGGTACGAGAGGAACGATCATCTTTACGAACGCCAGCGCGGCGCTCAAGGGCTTTCCATCAAGCGGTGCATTTGCGATGGCGTGCCATGCAAAGTCCGGACTCGCGCAAAGCATGGCGAGAGAATTGATGCCGCAGGGAATACATGTGGCGAATGTGCCGATCGATGCCGCGATCGGTTGGACGCAGGAGGACGGGACCCGCGCGCACCGGCTGGCGGGAACGACCGTGGACGACAACATGGCCGACCCTGTCCATATCGCGGAAACCTATCTGCAGCTGCACCGCCAGCACCGGTCGACCTGGGCTTTTGAAGTCGTGCTGCGGCCGTGGGTCGAGAAATGGTAATCGCGCTCAACTGATCCCTCCTAACAATTGCGTGGATGTAGATAATTCTAATTTGGAATTCTGCATTCGCGCCAAGAATCCCTCTCGTACCGGTCTATCGACGCTCGTTCGTCTTGACAGTTCTATTTTAGAACGGTTTACTCCGCCGGCCGATAAGAATGATGGGTGCGGACCTCCCGGTTGAAGGGGGCCGCGCACGTTGCCGAAAACAAGGCGCGAGGGAGGATGTCATGAGGAGCGTGGACGAGCTCACAGCAGCCGAACTGCTGGACGGCCTGCCGTCCAGGGTGCACGAGGTCTACGCACCGTTCGTGCGGGATATTCCGGATCATCCGGCTTTCATGGAAGGCGGGCGTGCCTGGAGCTACCGGCAGTTCTCGGATGCGGTCGACGCTGCGGCAGAGAATCTCGCCGAATTGGGCATCAGGCCCGGCGATCGCGTGATCATTGCCAGCGAGAACAGCGTGGCCCTCGGCGTGATGCTCTTCGCAGCGAGCAAGCTCGATGCCTGGGGTATTCCGGTCAATCCCCGCCTTTCGCCCCGAGAGATCGACCTGATCGCGACGCACAGCGGCGCCAGACGCGTTCTGTTCAACTCGGCGCTGTCGAAGGAAGCGGCCGATCATGCCACCCGCGCCGGTGCGACAATCGGCGCCGTGGGGCCGTTCGGCGGAATCGGCATCGGTCCTCTCAATGCGGATGCCGAAACGGAGCCCGTCGAGGAGGATGGCGCTCGCCAGGTCGCGGGCCTTCTATACACCTCAGGCACGACCGGTGCACCGAAGGGCGTCATGCTGAGTCACCGCAACCTCCTCTTCACCGCAAGGACGTCGGGGATCCTTCGCCGAAGCGGTCCAGGCGACCGCATTTACGGCGTGCTGCCGATGTCGCACATCGTCGGGTATTCGATCTTGCTGATCTCGACGCTGATGCACGGCGGCACGTTGCATGTCGTGGCCAAGGCCGATCCCGCTGCGCTGGCTCGCGCCATCGCCGAGGAAGGGATTACGAGCCTGTTTGGCGTACCTGCCACATATCAGCGTCTGCTCGAACACAAGGCGGTCAAGGGCATCCAACAGCTCGAACGGGGCAGCCTGCGGATCATGGCCGTCGCCGGCGCTCCGCTCGACCTCGATCTCAAGAAGCGGATCGAGGACGAGTTCGGAATTCCGCTGCTGAACAATTACGGCATCACGGAATGCTCACCGGGACTCACGGGGGTCCGTTCGGAGCAGCCTGTCCCGGACGAGTCGGTCGGCCCGTTTCTTCCTGGCATTGAGCGCCGGATCGTGGACGGGCGAGGAAAAGAGGTGGCGACCGGAGAGGTGGGCGAACTGCACGTTCGAGGTCCGAACATCATGCTCGGCTACTATCGTGCGCCCGACCTGACAGCGGCGGCGATCGACGAGCAGGGATGGTTCAACACGGGGGATCTCGCGCGGGTGAACGACAAGGGGAATCTCTACATCGCTGGTCGCACCAAGGAGCTTATCATCCGCTCCGGCTTCAACGTTTATCCCGCCGAGGTGGAGGCGGTCCTGAACGCTCACGACCAAGTCGTTCAATCGGCCGTCGTCGGACGAAAGGTCGAGGGCAACGAGGAGGTCGTCGCATTCGTTCAGCTTCTCCCCGGCGCGAGCATCGGCGCGGAAGACCTCAAGGCATACACGGCCCAATTGCTCACGTCCTACAAGCGTCCGACCGAATTGATCGTGCTTGACGCTCTGCCCTCGGCCTCCACCGGCAAGATATTGAAGCACAAGCTACGGGAGATGGCGAACGAACAGGCCGCCCCGAAGACGTCCCGCGCTGCAGCTGCTGGCTGACGGATGTCGGGAGTGCTTTGAACGGAATATGCCCCACAGGAAAGAACGGTGAGCGACGGACCTGTCGCCGAAGGGAGATGACAATGTTGAGAAGCGCCATGATTGTAGCCGCGCTCGCGGCATCCATAGCCGGCGCGCATGCGCAGACGCCGGGCGTCACTGAATCCGAGATAAAGATAGGAGCGACGTTCCCTTTCAGCGGCCCCGCTTCGCCGCTCAGCAATACCGGAAAGGGCATGATCGCCTACGTCAATTCGATCAACGAGCGTGGCGGCATCAACGGGCGGAAGATAAACCTCGTCACCTACGACGATGCCTACAGTCCCCTCAAGACGGTGGAGCAGACCAGGAAACTCGTGGAAAGTGACGAGGTCGCGTTCCTGTTCGGCCCGCTGGGTACGCCCGGCATCAGCGCTACTATCAAGTACGTCAACGCGAAGAAAGTCCCGCATCTGTTTGTCGTGAGCGGAGTCACGAAATTCACGAACTTCGCTGAATTCCCCATGACCACGACGGGATTGCCGAGCTACGACACCGAGGGACGAATCTACGCGAAATACATCACCCAGACCCGGCCGGACGCGAAGATTGCCATCCTGTATCAGAACGACGATCTGGGTAAGGACTTCGTCAATGCATTCAAGGGCTATTTGAAGGACGATTTCGACAAGAAAGTCGTCGCGTCGTCCTACGAAGTGACGGAGCCGACCATTGATTCCCACGTCGTTTCGCTGAAATCGTCTGGCGCATCGGCGTTCTTGGTGGCCGGCACGCCAAAATTCGCAGCGCAGGCCATCAAGAAGGCCGATGAGATAGCCTGGAAGCCGCTGTTCCTGATCAACTTCGTTTCGAGCTCGGTGTCTTCGACCATCGTCCCCGCAGGACCGGAAAAGGCCGTAGGCATAGTCGCCGCGACGATCACCAAGGATCCGAATGACAAGAAGTGGGCCGACGATCCCGGCATCAAATGGTATCGCGAATTCTTCGCCAAATACCTGCCGGGCGCAGATATCGGAGACAACAATTACCTGTTCGGGACCCAGCAGGGACAGCTCCTGGAGCAGGTGCTCAAGCAATGTGGCAACGATCTCTCGCGGGAGAATATCGTCAGGCAATCGCGCAGCATCCGCGGGCTGTCGCTTCCCACTGTCATACCAGGTGTCATCATCAACACGGGCCCCGAAAGCAGTATGGCGTATACGCAGCTGCAGCTGCAGCGCTGGAACGGGACCACGTGGGAGCAATTTGGTAGTGTACTCAGCGCCGACGGGAAGTGAATTGTACCTGCTGAACACGCTGCGCAGGTGATTTGAGCCCGTAACGCGATCAACTGAATCATGGAGCACGGATGTCCAGCGGCGTTCTTTTCCGGCCTTTCAAGCTGAAAGGGCTGAACTTGCCGAACCGGGTCGTGATGGCGCCGATGACGCGCTCATTCTCTCCGGGCGGAATCCCGACCGAGGACGTCGCGCAATATTATCGTCGGCGTGCCGAAGGAGCGGTCGGCCTCATCATCTCGGAGGGGTGATGTTCTACGCCCCCTACCTGACCAACGCCGATCTCGGCTCGGGCGGCGAAGCGGAGGGCGGAGCGGCCTTCGTTGCCGGCGAAGGTTCGCCCTTTGCTCTCATCATCGTGCCCGTCCCGGCGCAGACGGGTTCAGGTCACCCGCATTGAACGGCGGACCAACCCCTTACGGCTTGTGGGAGGAGGTCGTTCGCGGCCAGCCCAGGCAGATTGGCGTTTGAGGGGGAGTTCGAGAAACTCCCCCTTCTATCAAACTGTTCTTATGCCGGCATTCGGAGGTTCGCTGCTCCGGCCCAGCCGGCAAGCTGCTGACCCCCGAATTGCCGACGGAGCTGGCCTGGATCTGAGCGGCTGCGCCAGGACCGCGCCTGCAAGTGCGTCGACGCCCGTCGCTTCGCTCGGTGCAAGCGCAACAATCCCTCCATCTAGAATTGATCCGATTGGGACTTCCCGACGATGTCGGCAAGATCCGGGCGTTCGGTCGTGGAACCTCTCGTGCCGGGTTCGCGCTCGGGGCGCGAAAGCGCTTGACACGGGTCGGAATACTTAACATGTTAAAGATATCGAATGACGTCCCGGCTTGATGCGTCGGCAGGGGCGATGCCATTCGTCACTGGCTTTGCGAAAACAAACAGCGGGTCGCTGCCCATGCGGCCCGGCAGAAAGGGAGTGAACCGTCGTGTCCAAGCTTCAGGAAAACATCGACAAGGCGGAGCGCCACCTTGCTCGCTTCAAGGAGAAGGGCGTGCTCAACCGGATCGGCGGCGATGACGTCCCGGCTGCCGACGGCGCGACGTTCGAAACGATCTCTCCTGTCGATCTGAAGCCGCTTGCCAAGGTGGCGCATGGCAAGGCCGCGGATATCGACCGGGCCGCGAAGGCCGCGCACGCAGCCTTTCCGCAATGGGCCGAGACATCCGGGGAGGCCCGGAAAGTACTGTTGCACAAAGTTGCCGATGCCATCGTCGCCCGCGCCGAGGAAATTGCCTTCGTCGAATGCATGGATACCGGGCAGTCCCTGAAATTCATGGCCAAGGCCGCGCTGCGGGGCGCCGAGAACTTCCGCTTCTACGCCGACCGCGCGCCCGAGGCGCGCGATGGCAAGACGCTTCGCACCGACGGCCAGGTCAACATGACCACCCGCGTGCCGATCGGTCCGGTGGGCATCATCACGCCCTGGAATACGCCATTCATGCTCTCGACGTGGAAGATCGCGCCGGCGCTTGCGGCCGGCTGCACCATCGTTCACAAGCCGGCCGAATTTTCGCCGCTGACCGCGCGTCTCCTGGTCGAGATCGCGGAAGAGGCCGGCCTGCCCAAGGGCGTCTGGAATCTCGTCAACGGTCTTGGCGAGGACGCCGGCAAGGCGCTGACCGAGCACCCGCTCGTCAAGGCGATCGGCTTCGTCGGGGAGGGCCGCACCGGCTCGATGATCATGAAGCAGGGCGCCGATACCTTGAAGCGTGTTCACTTCGAGCTCGGCGGCAAGAACCCGGTGATCGTGTTCGCCGATGCCGATCTCGATCGTGCCGCGGACGCGGCGGTGTTCATGATCTACTCGCTCAATGGCGAGCGCTGCACCTCTTCCTCGCGCCTGCTCGTCGAGGCGAGCATCCATGACAAGTTCACGGCGATGGTTGCGGAGAAGGCCGGCCGGATCAAGGTCGGACATCCTCTCGATCCCGAGACCGTCATCGGTCCGTTGATCCATCCCGTCCACGAGAAGAAGGTGCTCGGCTATTTCGAGATCGGCAGGTCGGAGGGCGCGACGATTGCTACCGGCGGCCGCAAGGTCGATGGTCCCGGCGGCGGCTGCTACGTCGCCCCGACGCTCTTTACCGGCGCCAACAACCAGATGCGCATCGCGCAGGAGGAGATCTTCGGCCCCGTCCTGACCGCGATTCCATTCAAGGACGAAGCCGAGGCGCTCGCGCTCGCCAACGACGTCCAGTATGGCCTCACCGGCTATCTCTGGACATCGGACGTCACGCGCGCCTTCCGCTTCACCGACCGGCTGCAGGCCGGCATGATCTGGGTCAATTCGGAGAATGTGCGCCACCTGCCGACGCCGTTCGGCGGCGTGAAGAGCTCCGGTGTCGGACGCGACGGTGGAGATTGGTCGTTCGATTTCTATATGGAGACGAAGAACGTGGCGTTTGCCACCAAGGCGCATAACATCCAGAAATTGGGCGGCTAAGCGGTCCGCAGCAGATCAAGGAGGACATCATGGCATTGCCGACGCCTAACCTTTATCCGCCGTTCAATATCGTACGTCTCAGTCATGTCGAATTTGGCGTGAGCGATCTTGCCAAGTCCCGCGCGTTCTATGTCGACACGCTCGGCTTGCAGGTGACCGACGAAAGCTCCGATGCGATCTACCTTCGCGCAATGGAAGAGCGCGGGCACCATTGCATTGTGCTGAGGAAGTCCGACAAGATCGAGGCCCGCGATCTCGGCTTCAAATTGTTCGGCGAAGAAGATCTCGACAAGGCCGTCCACTTCTTCAAGAGCAAGGGTTTGCCGGTCGAATGGGTGGAGCGTCCCTATCAATCGCGCACGTTCCGCACCCGCGATCCCCACGGCATTCCGCTCGAGTTCTATTCCAAGATGGACCGGCTGCCGCCCATCCATCAGAAATACGCCCTCTACAAGGGCGTGAAGCCGCTCCGCATCGACCACTTCAATTGCTTCTCGCCGAACGTCGATGAATCCGTCGCCTTCTACAACGAGATCGGCTTCCGCGTGACGGAGTACACGGCGGATGAGGAGACCGGACGCTTATGGGCCGCCTGGACCCACCGCAAAGGCGGCGTTCACGACTTGGCATTCACCAATGGCCGCGGCCCGCGCCTGCACCACACGGCATTCTGGGTGCCGACCCCGCTCAACATCATCGATCTGCTCGACCTCATGGCAACGACGGGGTGGGTCTCCAACATCGAACGTGGTCCCGGCCGCCACGGCATCTCCAATGCCTTCTTCCTCTACATCCTCGATCCCGACGGTCACCGCATCGAAATCTACTGCTCGGACTACCAGACGGTCGATCCCGATCTCGAGCCGATCAAATGGGACCTGAAGGATCCGCAGCGTCAGACGCTGTGGGGAGCGCCCGCGCCGAAATCCTGGTTCGAGCACGGCAGCCTCTTCGCCGGAGTTGCGCCGCGCGACGCCGAGCTGGCGGCCCAGCCGATCATCGCCCCCTGATCGAGGCGAGAACACAGTAGAAGAAAGGGCACGCATGTCTCGTCCGAGGTTCATCAGCTTCACCCGCAACGGCTCGCTCGGCTATGGCTTGCTGGTGGATCGCGGTGTCATCGATCTGTCCCGGCGTCACGGCAAGCGCTGGTCCTCTTTGCGTGAAGTGATCGAAGACGGCGCGTTGCAGTCCCTGGCCGAAGAGAGCGCCGCGCTGTCGGCGGATTTTCCGGTCGAGGACATCCGCTATGAAATTCCGGTGCCGGCACCGGAAAAGATCATTTGCGTCGGCGTCAACTTTCCCGACCGCAACGAGGAATACAAAGACGGGCAGGCGGCTCCCTCGAATCCCTCGCTCTTCATCCGCTTTCCGCGCTCGTTTACGGGCCATGAACAAGCCCTGCTGCGTCCCCCCGAGAGCCCGCAGCTCGATTACGAAGGCGAGATCGTCATCGTGATCGGCAAGGGCGGACGCCGCATTGCGCAAGCCGCGGCGCTCGACCATATCGCCGCGCTGTCGCTATGCAACGAAGGCACGATCCGCGATTGGGTCCGGCACGCCAAGTTCAACGTGACGCAAGGCAAGAATTTTGACGGTACCGGTTCGATCGGACCCTGGCTCATTCCTTATACGGATGAGAGCCAGCTTGCCGACATCAGGCTGGAAACCCGGGTCAACGGTGAAGTCCGCCAGCAGGACCGCACCAGCCGGATGATCTTCTCCTTCCGCAAGATCATCAACTACATCTCGACGTTCACGACTCTGGTTCCCGGCGATGTCATCGTGACGGGCACGCCGACGGGTGCGGGCGCGCGTTTCGATCCGCCGATCTGGCTCAAGCCCGGCGACGTCGTCGAGGTGGAGGCGGAGGGCATCGGAGTGCTCCGCAACACGGTCGCGGATGAGGCGTGATCCCTATTACGTCGGCGAGGCGGCACGCACGCGAATGCGGCCCTCGTCGTCCACGACGATCGGAATGGCATCGAGCACGCAATCCTGGCCGAGTCCTTCGACGCCAACGCCGTCCCGAACGCGGAATCCGGCGCTGTGATTGGTGCACCGAAGCACCGCGCCATCCGCGCTCAGCACGTTGGAGCCGCGATGATCGAGCGGCAGGTACTGGTGGGGACATGCGTTGACATAGGCCACCAGGGTGCCCGCCGACCTCACGATCAGGATCGGAAAATCAGCCGGGCCGAATTTGATGGATTTGAGGCTTCCTTCGCCGATGTCATCGGCCTCGCACAGGATCGCGCCTTCGGCTGGAGCGCCGCGATAGCTCTTCCATGCGTCGGATATCGCGGCCTCCCTCAAGATGCCTTAAGCACGCCGCGCTGAATTTGGTCGGCCTCGATGCTCTCGAACAGGGCCTTGAAATTGCCCTCGCCAAAACCGTCGTCGCCCTTCCTCTGGATGAACTCGAAGAAAATCGGGCCGATCACGGTCTTGGAGAAGATCTGAAGCAGGATGCGGGTCGCCCCGCCATTGACGACACCTTCGCCGTCGATCAGGATTCCGTGCTTGCGCATGCGATCGAGCGGCTCGGTGTGGCCCTTCACGCGGTCGAACGATTTGTCGTAGTAGATCGAGGGCGGGCCCGGCATGAATTCGAGCCCGCGGCCGGCGATAGCGTCGGTCGCCGCATAGATGTCGTCGGTGCCGACGGCGATGTGCTGGATGCCTTCGCCCTTGTACTGGCGCAGATATTCTTCGATCTGGCTCTTGTCGTCGGCGCTTTCGTTGATCGGGATTCGGATCTTGCCGCAGGGCGACGTCAGGGCGCGCGAGGTCAGGCCGGTCAGCTTGCCCGAAATGTCGAAGTAGCGGATCTCGCGGAAATTGAACGTCTGGCTGTAGAACTTGTACCAGGTGTCCATGTTTCCGCGCATGACGTTGTGCGTGAGGTGATCGAGATAGTAGAACCCAACGCCCTTCGGAGCCGGATCGACCTCACCGGTCCAGTCATACTCGGCGGAATAGGGCGAGCCCTTCGCGCCGTAGGTCTCGACCAGGTACAGCAGGGATCCGCCGATGCCGACGACGGCCGGCACGTCGAGCGACTTGTCGTTGCCGGTATATTCGGTGCCGCCGAGCTCGAGGACGCGCTTCAGCGCATGTTTGGCGTCGACGACGCGCCAGGCCATCGCCGGCGCGCAGGGCCCGTGCTGGGCGACGAAGCGCGCGGCATGGGAGTTCGGTTCCCGGTTCAGGACGTAATTGATCTTTCCCTGGCGCCAAAGGGAGATGTCCTTGGTCTTGTGCCGGGCAACTTCCGTGTAGCCCATCTGCTCGAAGAGCTTGGCGAGCTTCTGCGGCTCCGGATGGGCGAACTCGACGAACTCGAAGCCATCGGTGCCGGCCGGGTTGATTGCCGAAATGGTGGCGGGTGGGGCATCGTGAGGGAAGGGGCCCAATGTCGCGCTCCTGGAATGGGATCTGCTCCGACACGAAATATACTGCCGCCCGGCTGCACGATCTCCGCAAAATCCGCTCGACAAAGCCCAGCTATGCGTGAAACATGCGAATATCTGCAGTTTCGCGCAAGGATCACGCATGGATCAGTTCGACGTCAAATTGCTGCAGGCGCTTCAATCCGATGGACGTCTGTCGAATTTCGAGCTCGCCGACATCGTGGGTTTATCGGCATCGCAATGCTCACGCCGCCGCGCCGCGCTCGAAGATACCGGCGCGATTGCGAGCTACCACGCCCATCTCGATCGCGAAGCGCTCGGACTCGGCATCGTGGTCTTCGTGCAGGTGACGCTTGCGACCCACTCGCCGGACAATTCGCGGCGTTTCCTCAAGCTGATCGAGAGCTTGGAGGAAGTGCAGGAGGCCTATGCGCTCACGGGCGAAGCGGACTACCTCGTCAAGGCGACGATCACCGATCTGAAGGCGCTCTCGCGGCTGCTCAACGAGGTGTTTCTGCCGCACGACAGCGTCGCGCATGTGCGCTCGTCCATCGTTCTCGATCGCTTGAAGCAAACCTCCCAATTGCCGCTTGGGCACCTGATCCCAGCCGAGACGCGTGCGGCGGAGGGCTCCAGGTCGCGCAGGAAAGGTTCATCACAGCGATCTAGACGGTCCAGCTAGCTGAGCGCTGCCGACAGCTTGTGCATCACCCGGTCGAGCACCTTCACTTCTTCGGCGGTGAGCACCCCGAGCAATTCCGTCTCCCGCGCCAGCGCGAAGGGCACGATCTTGCGATAGAGCGTGCGGCCGGCCGAGGTCAGTGAGACGATTAGCTCACGCCGATCGTCCGGATGATGCTTGCGGCTGGCGATGCCGCGCGCTTCCAGGGCCTGCACGGCGCGGCTGACTTGCATCTTGTCGAGCGTCGTCAGCGGACCGATCTCCTTGGTCGCAATCTCCGCCCGTCCGCCGAGGATCGCAAGCACGCGCCATTCCTGCCGCGTCAGCGCAAAACGCTCGGAATAGACCTCGGCAACGGCGAGCGACACCTGCTCGGCGAGGCGCGCCAGCCGGTACGGAAAATATCGCTGCAGATCGAGCTCGCCGCCATCCGGCGCCGTGACACGGTCGGCGGCTGCGGCCCGGCCTCGTGCTTCACCCGAACGTCCCATCACGCCGTTTCCGCGCCTTTAGGTCCACAGGCAGATTCTTCCGGGCCGATTGATCCAGATCAAATCCAGGAAATAGTAACATCTGATACGAATTTCGCAACCGCAAATCCAGGGAGCGAAATCATGAAGATCGAGAAGATCCATCACGTCGCCTATCGCTGCGTCGACGCCAAGGCCACCGTCGAGTTCTACAAGAAGGTCATGAACATGGATCTGCTCGGCGCCATAGCCGAGGACCGCGTGCCTTCGACCAAGGCGCCCGATCCCTACATGCACATCTTCCTCGATGCCGGGAACGGCAACATCCTCGCCTTCTTCGAGCTGCCGAACTCGCCGCCGATGGGCCGCGATCCCAATACGCCGGAGTGGACCCAGCACATCGCCTTCCAGGTCAAGGACCTCGCCGAGCTCGAAGAGGCCAAAGCGCGCGCGGAGGCCGCCGGCCTCGACGTCGTCGGCGTCACCGACCACACCATCTTCAAGTCGATCTATTTCCGCGATCCCAGCGGCCATCGCCTGGAGATCGCGGCCTGGACGGCCACGCCCGATCAGATCGACCGCATGAAGTCGGTCGCGCATGAGATGGTCGAGGAATGGTCGCGCACCAAGCGTCCGCCGCGCCACACCGCCTGGATGCACGAGAAGGAATTCGCGGACGCGCATTGATCTCCGGCCGTGCATCAGGAAGCGAACATGACGAGCTACATCTATCCGAAGTTCGGCTATCGGCGTTCCCAGGAGCAGGCCGAGGGGATTGTGAAGCGGCATCCGATCGTGGTGATCGGTGCAGGTCCCATCGGCCTGACCGCTGCGCTGGACTGCGCGGCACGCGGCCAGCCGGTCGTGGTGCTCGATGACAACGACACCGTCTCGATCGGCTCGCGCGCGGTCTGTTACGCCAAGCGTCCGCTCGAGATATGGGACCGTCTCGGTTGCGCCGCGCCCATGGTCGAGCGCGGCGTCAGCTGGAATGTCGGCAAGGTCTTCTTCCGGGACGAGCTGTCCTACCAGTTCGATCTGCTGCCCGAGGCCGACCATCAATGGCCGGCCATGATCAATCTGCAGCAATATCATCTGGAAGAGATGCTGGTGGCCCAATGCAGGGCCAATCCGCTGATCGAGCTGCGCTGGAAGCACCGTCTCATCAGCCTCAAGCAGGCCGCCGACCATGCGACCTTGGCGGTGGAAACGCCCGACGGCATCTTCACCATGGAGGCGCAATGGGTGATCGCCTGTGACGGGGCCAATTCCGACGTGCGCAAGATGGTGGGCGCCGAGTTCACCGGTCAGTTCTTCCAGGATCGCTTCCTGATCGCCGACGTCGCGATGAAAGCGGATTTCCCGACCGAGCGCTGGTTCTGGTTCGATCCGCCGTTCCATCCTGGCCAGTCCGTGCTGCTGCATCGGCAGGCCGGCAACATCTGGCGGATCGACTTCCAGCTCGGCTGGGAGGCCGATCCCGATGAGGAAAAGCGGCCGGAGCGGGTGATCCCGCGCATCCGCGCGATGCTCGGCGAGCACACCGAATTCACGCTCGAATGGATCTCGATCTATCAGTTCGCCTGCCGGCGCATCGACAATTTCCGGCAGGGCAGAGTGCTGTTCGCCGGCGACGCCGCGCATCAGGTCTCGCCGTTCGGCGCGCGCGGCGCCAATACCGGCGTCCAGGATGTCGACAATCTCGCCTGGAAGCTCGCGATGGTGCTGCGCGGCGAAGCCTCGGAGGTCCTCCTCGACTGCTATCACGAGGAGCGTGCCTATGCCGCGGACGACAACATCCTGAACTCGACGCGGGCCACCGACTTCATCACCCCGAAGACGAAATCGAGCCGCTATTTCCGCGACGCCGTGCTCGAGCTCGCCCGGCATCACGGTTTTGCGCGACCGCTGGTCAACAGCGGCCGGCTTTCGACGCCGACCCCTTATGTGACATCAGTGCTCAATACTCCCGACCACGACGCGGTGCCGGGCGGCATGCGGCCCGGCACCAATGCGGCGGATGCGCCGATTGCGGTGGACGGCAAGCCTGCCTGGTTCCTGCATTGTCTCGGCGATGGCTTCACGGTCGTGGCCTTCGGCAAGGTGAGCGACAAGACCGAGATTGCGGCGGGGCCGTTCGCGGCAAAACTCATTCTCGTCGGCCGTGACATCGAGGACCCCACAGGTCTCCTTGCGCAGCGCTACGGCGCTTCGCCCGGGACCACTTATCTGTTCCGCCCGGATCAATATGTTGCCGCGCGCTGGAGCGGATTCGACGAGGCGGAGATCACCCAAGCGCTGTTGCGTGCCGCCGGCCACGACACCGCCGACCGGACGGAGCTTGCCGCATGACGCTGAATCTGTCGCCGAACATCGCCGACCCCGACGATTTCTACACCGAGCTGATCAACAGCCAACGCGATCTCGACGAGGAGCAGGCCCTGCGCATGAACGCCCGCCTGGTCCTGTTGCTCGCCAATCACATCGGCGACCGCAAGGTGCTGACGGAGGCGATTGGCTGCGCCCGCAGAGGCGGCGGCTAGGTCGCGGACGCCGGCCGCATCGAGGCAAGAGGTCGTATGAAGCCGCAGGCGGCGCCGGGTTCCTGTCACGCGATCTCGCCGGCTGAATGCGGCGCCGAGGTCGCTCGCGTCGAAAAGCCACGGGGGCACCTCTTCTTGACTTGGCTCAAGGTGAGCTCGGCGAAGTTCGCCATCCTCTCAGCCCACACCAAGGTCGGAGGAAGCCCCATGGTAGGCCGAACCGTTGCCGCAGCGTTGCTGTTCGCCGTCCTGAGCCAGCCAGCTTTGGCTCAATCGCCAGCGGACCATCAGAGCCATCATCCAGGACAGGACCAGGCGCCGGCGTCGCCGCAGTCGAGTTCTCCTGCAAATCCGTCCGCCGAGCGGCAAGGCTCGATGCGCGGTGGAGATATGATGGGAATGATGGGACAAGGAATGAAGGGGCATGGCGCGACAGGCGGTGATGCCGTGCAGTCGCCGGTCGTCTTCCGCATCATCTTCGCGCTGATGGATGCCGATGGCGACGGAAACGTCTCGTTGCCGGAGTTTCAGGTCGCTCACGAGCGAATTTTCAAGGCAATGGATCGCGACAAGGACGGAAAGCTCACCTTTGAGGAGATGATGGCGTTCATGCACAGGAACAAGAGCCACGTCGCGCCACAGCAGTGAGCCGAACCGAAGGGCAGGCGCGCCAGGCCATGTCGTTTGATCGGGTCCTGCGATGGGCTCTGGTTGCGATCGCAATCGCCGGGTTGACTGCCGGCATTCTCGCGCGGGCCGCGGGCCGACCTGATCTGGCCGAGGTCGCGTGGTCGCTCGGCACCGCGCCCGTGATTGCAGGATTGGCGGTTTCGATCATCCAGGATCTGCTGAGAGGCCGCGTCGGAGTGGACGCGATCGCTCTGCTCTCGATGAGTGCGGCGTTGGCGCTCGGGCAGCCGCTCGCAGGGGCTGTGGTCGCGCTGATGTACTCCGGTGGCAACGTGCTGGAGGAGATCGCGATCGCGCGGGCGGAGCATGATCTGCGATCCCTGGTTGATCGGGCGCCGCGGCAGGTCCATCGCAAATCCTGTGACCGGATTGAGGATGTTCCGATCGAGGACGTCGCGGTCGGCGAAGAGCTTCTGGTGCAGGCCGGCGAGATCGTGCCGGTCGACGGTGTCGTTGCGTCGGCTTTTGCCACGATCGACGAGTCCGCGGTTACCGGCGAACCGATTCCGGTGGAGAAGACGCGCGGAAGCGCCGTTCTCTCCGGCTCTCTGAATGCGGGCGAGACCTTCCAGCTGACCGTGACCGCGCCGGCCAGCGAGAGTACCTACGCGGGCATCGTGCGCATGGTGACTGCGGCGCAAACGGCGAGAGCGCCCTTTGTGCGGTTGGCCGATCGGTATGCGCTGATCTTTCTGCCGGTAACACTCGTCGTCGCCTTTGTGGCATGGCACATCTCCGGCGACGTGACCCGCAGCCTTGCCGTGCTGGTGGCGGCGACGCCTTGCCCCTTGATTCTGGCCGCGCCCGTGGCCTTTATCGCCGGGGTGGCGCAGGCGGCCCGCCGCGGCATCCTGGTCAAGGGCGGGAGGGCGCTGGAGGCGTTGGCCCGTGCGCACACGGTGCTATTCGACAAGACCGGAACCCTGACCGTCGGCGGGGCGCGGTTATTGTCCGTCGAAGTCGCGCCGGGCGAGGATCCGGATGAGGTGCTCGCGCTCGGGGCGTCGCTCGAGCAAGCTTCGCATCACGTGCTTGCGAAGGCCGTCGTTGCTGCGGCCCTCGCCCGAGGGCTCAAGCTGAAGCCGCCGGATCATGTCAAGGAGACCATGGGTTCCGGTCTTAGCGGCCAGATCGACGGACGCCAGGTTATGGCGGGCTCGCGAGAGATGCTGCTCTCGCGGGCCGAGCTCTCGCCATGGGAGTTGCGGGCAATTCGTCGTGCCTCGTGGCGCTCGGCGCTGATCGTCTTCGTCGCGGTGGGCGGCCGTCCCATCGGCGCGTTGCTGCTGGCCGACGAATTGCGAGCCGATACACCACGAGCGATCAGGCTGCTGCGCGATGCCGGCATCGTGCGCATGGTGATGGTCACGGGTGATCGCGCCGCCGCGGCGCAGGCCATCGGGGCCGCGCTCGACCTCGATGCCGTGCTGGCCGATCGCGTTCCCTCGGACAAGGTCGAGGCGGTGCGTAGCGAACAGCGGCTGCATCCGACCATCATGGTCGGCGACGGCATCAATGACGCCCCGGCGCTGGCCGTGGCTGACACCGGGGTCGCGCTCGGCGCGCGCGGTGCAAGCGCCTCCTCTGAGGCGGCAGATGTGGTGATTCTCACGGATCGGCTGGATCGGGTCGGCGAAGCGATCATCATCGCGCAGCGGTCGCGGCGCATCGCCCTTCAAAGCATCTTCGTCGGGATGGGATTGTCGTTGACGGCAATGGTCGCTGCCAGCCTTGGCTGGCTCGATCCTGTACCCGCCGCGATCGTCCAGGAGGTGATCGATGTTGCCGTCATTCTGAACGCGCTGCGCGCGCTCAATCCGCCCCTGGTCAGGACTGGTCCGCGCCTCAGCGCGGAGCAGGGGCTGACATTGCATCACGATCATCAGGCCCTGCTTAGGGATCTCGACCGCTTGCGCCACATCGTCGATGCCCTGGACGATGCGGTGCCCGAATCCGCCGCTGCCTTGATCGGCGAGGCCCACCGCCTAGTCCAGGGCAGCGTCGTGCTGCACGAACGCGAGGATGAAGACAGCGTCTATCCGAAGCTCACGGCGGTGCTGCGCGACCGTCACGGCCTCTCTGCCATGAGCCGTGCGCATCGCGAGATACTGCATCTCGCGCGGCTGCTCGCCCGGATCGCGGACGATTTGCCGTCAGAGAAGATCGACCGTTACCTTGTTCGAGACGCTCAGCGCGTGATCGAGGCGATCGAAACGCTGGTGCGCATGCACACCGCCCAGGAGGAGGATATCTACGAGGCCGTGGCAGCATAGGCGGTCGCGGTGCCGCATGCTGCGGAGCCCGGCCCCGCGTCGATGGCGGCGCCATCCGGGCAGGACAGGCGGCGGGCGCCGCCGGCTGCCACGAGATTTCAATGATCCGGCGGTTGCCAACCGGCATGGTCAAAATACTCGCCGTATTGAGCGAGCGCCCGCATAATCTTCATGGCTCCTTGATCGCGGCGGGCCCCGGTCTTCATATTGGCCGCACCATCGATGATCTGCTCGAGGACCAGGTGAAGTTGCTGGTCGGCCTGCTCGGGCAGCTTGCAGTTCCCCACCACGTCATCGACTTGCGCCTGGATTCGCGCCGCCAGAGCCTCGTATTGCGCGGGCGTAAACGCATTGCCGTGAATGGGTGCCAGCGATTGCCTCATCGCGAGAGCGATGTCGTTCATGCCGCGCCGCAGGACATCATCGGTCGGCCACTTCTTGCCGTGGTCGAGCCCCGGCCGGCCCGTCGCGGTTGGTCCTTCATGCGCGTGTGGTCCGGCGGCGAGAGCAGGCTGCCCCAGGACGAGACAGAGTGCGAGGGCTGCCAGCGGGAGCGATTTTGTTGAGATGATCACGGGACTTCCTCCGAAGAGCTTCTTTGCCTTCAGGTGGGAGATCGCGGCAGATAGGAGTTTGCGCTGGAGCAAAGTCTCGCGCGGAAGAGCTGCGGCGCCGCGACGCAGGCGTCGGGATTCAGCCATCAGACCGGCGTCGGGCGATTGGCTGAATTGGAATGGTCCAAGCGCCTGCTTCGATTGAGCTCATCACGAGCAGCTTGAGTCAGCTCAATGCAACGCGGCTCGATCAGTTCAAGCTGGCGCCGAGATGTTGTGAGGCAAGGTCATGCAGAAGCTCAAACGGGTCTTTTGGGGCAGTTTGGCGGTTCTCGCCCTGCTGTGGCTGGTTGCGGAGCCGCAGCCATTTGGCCCGGGCCCCTTCTTCCCACTTCGCGAGAGGATGGTCCAGTTGAGCGGCGTCCTTGCTATCGGTTGCATGAGCATGGCGATGATCCTCGCGCTACGGCCGCGTTGGCCGGAGGCGTGGCTGGGCGGTCTCGACAAGATGTACCGCTTGCACAAATGGCTCGGTATCGCAGCCCTTGTCACTGCCGTTGTCCATTGGCTCTGGGCCAATGGTCCGAAATGGGCGGTCGGTTGGGGCTTGCTGACCCGACCACAGCGGGGCGCAAGGCCCGCCATCGAAAATCCCATCGAGGCCTTCTTCGACGGACTTCATGGGCCGGCGGAGGGACTAGGCGAGTGGGCGTTCTACGGCGCCGTGGTGCTGATTGCTTTGGCACTCATTCAAATGTTTCCCTATCGGCTTTTCTACAAGACGCATCGGCTCCTCGCCGTCGCTTATCTGGTTCTGGTCTTTCATGCGGTCACGCTGATCAAGTTCAGCTACTGGATGTCGCTGCTCGGCTGGATCGTTGGTGCGCTGCTTGCCTTCGGAACATGGGCGGCGGCCGTTGCGCTGTTGCGGCGCATTGCCGCCCGGCGGCAGGTCCAAGGCAGGATCACCTCGCTCAAATATTATCCCGGCGTCAGGGCAATCGAGACTGAAATCGAGGTGCCCCATGGCTGGCCGGGGCATAGGCCGGGCCAGTTCGCATTCGCCACGTCCGACGTCTCCGAGGGCGCGCATCCCTACACGATAGCCTCCGGCTGGAACGCCGCAGACCCCAGGATCATCTTCATCACCAAGGAACTCGGCGACCACACCAGCCGGCTGCGGGAGAAGCTCCGTGTCGGGCAGGAAGTGAAGGTGGAAGGGCCCTATGGCTGCTTCACCTTCGACGACGATTGCTCGCATCAGATCTGGATCGGCGGCGGTATCGGCATCACGCCCTTCGTTGCCCGCATGAAACAGGCGGCCATGAAGAATGTTCCTGGCTGCTCTGTCGCGCAGGCGGTTGACCTCTTTCACACCACCGCTGATGTGGATGAAGAAGCCCTCGGCAAGCTTGCAGCAGATGCACGCTCGGCAGATGTTCGTCTCCACGTTCTCATCGACGCCCGTGATGGCCGCTTGACCGGCGACCGCATTCGCGAAGCCGTACCGCAATGGGGCGAGGCGAGCATCTGGTTCTGCGGTCCGGGGGCTTTCGGGGAGGCGCTCAGGCGAGACTTCCGTGCGCACGGCTTTCCTGTCGAACTGCGGTTTCATCAGGAGCTGTTCGTGATGCGATGATGAAAGCCGCATGTGCATTCCGCTTCCCAACTTGCCCTGGCAGCCTTTCCCTGTAATGTTTCCCAAACAACTGGGAAGGGATCCATGGGAGGAGTCTTGGAGGGCGTGCGGGTGCTCGATTTCGGGCGCTATATCGCAGGGCCCTATTGCGCGACGCTGCTCGCTGAGTTCGGTGCCGAGGTCATCCGCGTCGAGAAGCGCGACGGCAGCGAGGACCGCTTCGTGGCGCCGGTCGGCGAACATGGTGAGGGCGCGCTGTTCCTCCAGGTCAACCGCAACAAGAAGTGCGTCACGCTCGATCCGATGAAGCCGGAAGGGCAGGAGGTGATGCGCCGCCTGATCGCGACCGCGGACGTCGTCGTCGCCAATCTGCCGCCGCAGACCCTGCGCGCGATGAAGCTGGATTACGACTCGCTGAAGGCGATCAAGCCCGACATCATCCTGACCACGGCAACCGCGTTCGGCGGGCCGGGGCCCTGGTCCGACCGCGTCGGCTTCGACGGCGTCGGGCAGGTCATGTCGGGATCGGTGTACATGACGGGCGCAGGCGATCCGCCCTATCGCGCCGCGGTGAACTGGGTCGATTTCGGCACCGCGCTGCATTGCGCGTTCGGCACGCTGGCCGCGCTGATCGAGCGCGGCAAATCCGGGCGCGGGCAGATCGTCGAGGGCGCGCTGCTCGCAACCGCTTTGTCCTTCACCAATGCGACGCTGATCGAGCAGGCCGTCATCAACGTCAATCGCGTGCCGACAGGCAATCTCGGCCAGACCGCCGCGCCCGCCGACATCTACCGCACCAGGGACGGCTGGGTGCTGTGCCAGGTCACGGGCCATCCGCTGTTCAAGCGCTGGGCGCAGCTGATGGGCGAGGAGGATTTGTGGCTGAACGATCCGCGCTTTGCCGACGACATCGGCCGCGGCAACAACGGCGCAATCATCAGCGAGCGGATGGCGCGCTGGTGCGCCGAGCGCACCACGCAGGAGGCCGTCGATGCCCTGGGCGAGGCCATGATTCCGACCGGACCCGTGCTCTCACCGCAACAGGCGCTGGATCATCCGCACATCCGCGCCGCCGGCTTCATGCAGGACGTCGACTATCCCGGCCTCCCGAAGCCCGCACCGGTGACGCGTGCTGCGGTCCGGCTCTCGGAAACGCCGGGCGAAATCGCGCACCGTCCACCGACGCTCGGCGAGCACACCGATCGCGTCCTCGCAGAGCTCGGCTACGACGACGCCGAGATCGCGGCGCTTCGGCAGGGCGGGATCATCTAGCGCTCGACGCCCCAGGCCGCGCCGTCAGTCCGCGCTGCGCTTCCAGGCACCGGTGCCGAGCTTGCCCGTGATCGTCGCCAGCGCGTCGTGGACCTCGTAGGCGCCGCCATCGCTGTAACCTGACAAGCCTCTGAGTGCTTGCAGGGTCCAGCGGCCATTCGCGGCGGTGATCCTCCCCTCGTGCGAACGCGCAAAACGTGGAGGCTCGGCGTGGAACTTGTAGGTGCCGTCGATCATGATCTGCCAGATCCAGCGGGATTGCCCGCGGCGGCTCGGCACCATGATTTCCCAGGTGCCGACCAGCGCCGGATCGATCGTCGATGACGTCGGCGCGTGCGCTGGAACCGGGGAGATGGCGGCCGGAAGCGGACTGACCGGCGCCGTGTCCCCCGCGCCGTCAGGCGGTCGACCGGCGAGATAGATCGCCTTGCGCGACAGCGAGCCGTAGACGAAGGGCTGCTGCTCGTTGCGGGTCGCCTCCATCACGTCGTCGCGGACGTTGCGGAACATGAATGTGATCTCGACACCCGGAGTCTCGATGTTGCGCAGTAGCGCCGTTGCGAACGGGCTGTTGCGCGCGTCGCCATCGAGCGCGGTGGTACCGTCTCTCGCGGCATACGCCACGAGAACATTGCCGGCCGGCTCGACGCGGCTGAGCCCGGCGTTCGGGGTTGCCCGCGTCGCGAGCGAGCGGTTCATCCTGGCGGCAAACGGATTGTTGCGGCAGGCGTCGAGGATGACGAGGCCAAGGCTCGTGGTGTTGGACACCTGCAACATCACGCTTCTGAGGCTGATGGCTTCGTTGGCCGCGTCGGTGTCCCGCTTCAGCTCTGCGTCGATCGGGATCAGCCAGTTCTCGCCATTGATCTCCATGCCATGACCAGCGAAATACGCGGCCGCCATGTCGGCGCCCGCGGCCTCACGCCCGAATGCGAGCAGGGCGCGGCGCATGTCATCGAAGCCTGCGTTGGTGATCAGGGAGGCCGTGAAGCCGAGCCGCTTTAGCGCCGCGGCGATGTCGCTGGCGTCGTTCGGCGGATTGAGCAGGGAGGGCACGTTCCGGTAGGCGCCGTTGCCGATCACCAGCGCGACACGCTTGCCGTCCGCCGCGGCGCCGGTCGGTACCAGGCCCGCAAACGCGGTTGCGAGGGTCACTCCCGAAACAAACTCGCGTCGGTTCATTGGATCTCGCCTGCTCGAGCGAGATCCATGGTACAGCAACCGGTCCAGAGTGGCCAAGGGCCAGGCGCCGCTCGAACTGGCGTCTTTGCGCTACAGCAGCCGCTTCAACGCCTGCGCGTCGGCGGGCGCCGCGCTCTTCTGGTCGTTGTCGAAATAGACGTAGACGTCGCAGCCCTGCCGCTTCCAGGACTTGATGCGCTTGGCCCATTGCGCCAGCGCGGCCTTGCTATAGTGCCCGTGATAACGCCCGCTCGGTCCGTGCCCGCGCACATAGACGAAATCCGCCGTGCGCTTCCATGGCGCGGGGGCGTCGGCATGGTCGGACAGGCAGAGCGAGATGTTCTCGTCCGCCAGCATGCGCAGGATGCGCGGCTGGTACCAGCTCGGATGACGGAATTCGAAGCTGTAACGGCGCTTGCGCGACAGCAGCTTGAAAAAGGACGCGAGGCGGTCGGCGTTCGCCTCGAATTGCGGCGGCAGCTGGAACAGGATCGGGCCGGCCTTGCCGCCGAGCCTGGAGATGCGGTCCTCCAGCAGCGCGAGGCTGTTGACGGAGCGCTCCGACAGCCGCTTCCAGTGCGTGATGAATTTCGACGCCTTCCAGGCGAAGACGAAATCGCGCCCGGTCTGCTTGCGCCAGCCCGTCACGGCTTCGGGCGTCGGCGTGCGATAGAACACCCCGTTCAGCTCGGTCGTGTCGAACTGTCCGGCGTAATAGCTGAGCTGCTGCTTCAGCGTCACGCCTTCAGGGAAGAACGGGCCGCGCCAGGAATCGTAGTGCCAGCCCGAAGTTCCGATCAGTACGCGCGCCATCGATCCGTCATCCCTCGGACGCGGCGGCAGGCCGCGCCTTGTCCGGGGCAACGTTCGTGCACGAAATATGTTGCTGTCGGCGTGGCGGCGTGCGGCTGGATCAGTTCGACGCCAGCGCCGCCTTGGCCACTTCCGCCATCCAGCTCGACGCCACCGGCAGGATCGCGTCGTTGAAATCGTAGCGCGGGCCGTGCAGCTCCGCGCCGTCGCGCAACTCGCCGTTGCCGATCCAGACGAAGGCGCCGGGCCGCTGCTGCAGGTAATGGGCAAAATCCTCGCCGGCCATGCTGGGCGCGAGGTCGCGCCGCACGGGCGCCTTCACCTTCTGCGCGGCGATGCGCGCGAGGTCCGCCTCGTCGGGCGTGTTGACCACCACACCCACACCCCAGACGATGTCGGGCGTGACCTTGACGCCGAAGCTGGTCGCAATGCCGGCGCAGGTCCGTTCGATGCCGGCGAGGATGACGTCCTTGACCGCCTCGCGATGGTAGCGCAGCGTGCCGCGGATGGTCACGCGTCCGGCGATCTGGTTCGGCGCGGTGCCGCCGTCGATGGTGCAGAGCGAGAGCACGGCGGTGTCGAGCGGATCGACGCCGCGGGAGACGATCGATTGCAGCGCCACGATGAGATGGCCGGCCGCCATCACCGGATCGCGCGTCAGATGGGGCATGCCGGCGTGGCCCGCATGACCCTCGATGGTGATGGTGATGCGCCCGCCGGAGGCCATGACGACGCCGTCATGTACGGCGATGGTGCCGGCGGTGAGGCCCGGCCAATTGTGAAAGCCGAACACGCGCTCCATCGGAAAGCGGTCGAACAGCCCGGCCGCGACCATTGCGCGCGAGCCGCCAAAGCCTTCCTCCGCCGGCTGGAAGATGAAATCGACCGTGCCGCTCCAGCTGGGATCGGCGGCGAGCAGCGCGGCGGCGCCGAGCAGCGAGGCGGTGTGTCCGTCATGGCCGCAGGCATGCATCACGCCCGATGTCCTGGAGGCGTAAGGCAGGCCGGTGTCCTCGGTGATCGGCAGCGCGTCCATGTCGGCGCGCAGGCCGACCCGCCTTTGTGCATGCCCGCGGGTCAAGGTCGCGACGACGCCGTGGCCGCCGACGCCCGCCTCGAACGGAATGCCGAGCTCGGTGAGCCTCGCCTGCACGAAGGCGGAGGTCTCCTTCTCCTGGAGCGAC
Source organism: Bradyrhizobium sp. 62B (assembly GCF_030272265.2). Taxonomy (NCBI): domain Bacteria; kingdom Pseudomonadati; phylum Pseudomonadota; class Alphaproteobacteria; order Hyphomicrobiales; family Nitrobacteraceae; genus Bradyrhizobium; species Bradyrhizobium sp. 62B. The sequence continues at coordinate 2,078,163 of NZ_CP092841.2, forward strand.
AGCTCGGGGTGGGCATGAAGGTGCCGACGCCATTCGGTCAGTTTCTGATGCAGCTCAGGTGTCAAGGCAGGGGTCTCTCGCAAGATGCAGGTTGCCGGCACAATAGCGGATTATCCGCGCCATGCATCAAGCGCCTTGGAATGGCTCGCGTGCAGCAAAGCGCACCGCGCCCAAGTCATTCGGGAGCGCGCCTCTCGGCGCGAACCCGGAATCCATCGCGCCACTCTCTCTGTAGCCAAATGGATTTGCGGGCTCGCGACGTCGTCGCGCCTCGGAATGACGGTCATTGGTATCACGCCAGCTTCGCCAGCCCCGCCCAGTCGAAGCTGATCCCATGCCCAGGCCGATCCGGCGCCAGCGCCTTCCCATCCTCAAGCACCAGCGGATGCTCGATATATGTGTCGAGCCCAAACCCGTGCGCCTCCAGGAACGAGCGGTTCGGGCACGCCGCGAGCAGATGCACGGTGATGTCGTGGGCGCCGTGGCTGGTGACGGGCAGGTTGAACGCTTCCGCCAGCCGCGCGATCTTCATGAAGGCGGAAACGCCGCCGCAATTGGTGACATCGGGCTCGGGATAAGACACAGCACCGCTTGCGATGTAGCTCTTGAATTCCCACAGCGAGCGTAAATTCTCGCCCGCCGCGATGGGGACACCGCCCTCCTGCATGATGCGGGTGTGCCCGGCGACGTCGTCGGGAATGATCGGCTCCTCGAGCCAGGTGAGGTCATAAGGAACGAACGCGCGCGCCGCGCGGATCGCTTCCTCCACGGTCCACTTCATGTTGGCATCCACCATCAGCGGAAAGCCGTCGCCGAGATGCTGCCGCATCGCGGCGACTTTTGCGACGTCGGATTTCAGGTCGGGCCGGCCGACCTTCATCTTGATGGCCCGAAAGCCTTTCGCGAGATTGCCGTCGGTCTGCGCGAGCAGCTCATCCACGGAGAGATCGAGGTCGATGCCGCCGGCATAACACGGCACGCGCGCATCGAACCCGCCAAGCAATTGATATAGCGGCAGCTTCGCGCGCCGCGCCTTCAAATCCCACAGTGCGATGTCGAGTGCGGAGAGCGCCAGCACCACCGGCCCGCCGCGCCCGCCATAATGCAGCGCCCACCAGACGTGATGCCAGATCGCTTCGGTGTCGTCGGCCTCGCGGCCCTCGATCAGCGGCGGGATCTCGCGCCTGAGGATGTCCGCGACAGCGCCGCCATTGCGGCCGACGGTGTAGGTGTAGCCGACTCCCTCGGCGCCATCGGCATCACGGATGCGGCAGGTGATCAGCTCGAACGCGACGATCTCGCCATGGGTGGAGTCGGACAGCGTGACGGGAAGGGGAATTCGGTAGAGTCCGGTCTCGATGTTTGCGATGCGCGGCATGCCGCCTCCCTTTTTGTTCTTCTTGTTGCGTCGGGTGGGTTAGCCGAGCAGATGCGCAAAGCGCATGTGCTCGGCGTAACTCACCACTTTAATCTCCGCGGCGGCAGAAGCGGTCGGTTACGCCCATGCCTCACCGCATCGTCGCAAGCTGCACAGCCAGTGCACACGCCCTGTCGTATTCGTCGAGATTGATCCATTCGTCGATCGTGTGCGCCTCGTTCTGGCCGGCGCCGAAGGTCACGGTCGGGATGCCGTGGCGGACCATCCAGTTGGCGTCCAGGCCGCCATTGGCGGTGCGGACGTTCGGCGTGCCGCCGACCGCCGATACGGCCTCGACCGCGCGCTTGATGACGGGCTGGCTGTCCTTCATGCGGAACGGATAATAGTCGGTCTCGGCCTTGAACTTGACCTTGCCGGACTTGCCCTGCGCGTTCGTCACCTTCTTGGCCGCCTTCTCGAACGCGGCCTTGTAGGCTTTCGTGATCTCCTTGAAGAACTTTCCGTCATGGCTGCGGCATTCGCCGCGCACATGCACGTAGTCGGTGACGACGTTGGTGGCATCGCCCGCCGGGCGCCCTTCGCCGCCGGTGACGGGGCCGACATTGCTGGTGCCCATCCGCGCGCTCGCGCCCTTGCCCTTCACCACCTTGCCGAACCAGCCGCCGGCTTTCACGTCCGCAAGTGCGAGCGCCATGATCATGGTCGAGGAGATGCCACGCTCCGGCGCGACGCCGGCATGCGAGGCGCGGCCGAAGATCTCGACGGTCCAGCGGTCGGCGCCGACCGCGCCGATGACGACGTTGGAAGCCGAGCCGCCGTCATAGTTGAAGGCCATCACCGGAGATCCCAGCTCGTCCAGCTTGACGTGGCGCGCACCGTAGAGCCCGCTCTCCTCGCGCACGCAGAACAGCAGCGTGATCGGCGGATGATCCAGCTTCTGCTTTTCGAGCTCGGCGGCCAACGTCACCAGCACGCCGCAGCCGCAGCGGTTGTCGCCCCCAAGCGCGGTCTTGGCCTCGTTGATGATCTTGCGCCCCGATTTCTTCGGCTTGGCGCCGGCGCAGAGCGGCACGGTGTCCATGTGGGTCATGAACATGATGCGCGGCTGGTTGTGCAGCGCGCCGCGGCCGGGCAGGTCGACGACGAGGTTGCCGGTCTCGGTCGGTACGGGAATCCGCGTGTTGGCATCGTCGAGCCGGATCGCCTTCGCCGGCACGCCGCTCTCCTTCAGCGCGGCCATGAGCTCACGCCCGATCGCCGCCTCCTGTCCGGTGACGCCCTCGATCGCGAGGAAACGCATGAGGCGGTCGGTGGCGGCTTTGGTGTCGACAGGCATGATTCTTTCCTTTGGCAACCGGCCCGCCATCCTACGAATGCTGTGAGGTGTAAGTCAAAAAGATCAGCACGCCCACGATCAGCGCCACCGCCATGAACAGCAGCACCGCCGGCAGCCCTGCGAAGGCGGCCACTGCGCCGGTGATCGACTGCATCAAAGCGGTGCCGAGGAAGAAGGCGAGGTTCACCGCGGCCAGCGCCTTGCCGGCGGTCTGTGCGTCCACCAATTGCCGGCACATGCCGAACAGCAGCGGCTGTGCGGAGATCGCAAGCCCGATCAGCACGAACAGCGCGAGATCATATTGCGGCGGCATGACCGGTACGCCGAACAGCCATGCAACCGCATAATGCGGTGCGCCCAGCGCCATCAGTGCAACCAGCACGGCCGCCGCCGCGTGCGTGCCGGCGACGAGGTCGCGCCGGCGGCCGACCTTGCGGTCAATCATGCCCATCAGCAGCGGGCCTGCGATCATCGCCAGGGTGAAGGCGCCGAGCTGATTGCCGGCCTCGACCCGCGACAGGCCCTTGATCTCCATCAGCCATGGTCCGCCCCACAGTCCGCGCAGGACCAGCGAGGTCGCCAGCGACACCATCGCGAGCGCGATCAGCCCGCGCAACGGCCGCGACAGGCCGAGCCTGAGCACCTCGATCATCTGCGACAGCGGAGAGGATTCGTCCTTGTGCTCGGCCGGCTGGTGCGGCACCAGCGCGAACACGGCGAGCGCGACCGCAACGCCGCCAGCTGCGGAGATCCAGAACCCGGCGCGCCAGCCCCAATTGTCGACCACGAAGGCAAGTGGGCTCGATGACAACAGCATGCCGATATTGCCGATCGAGAGGATCGCGCCCGACCACAGCCCGAAGCGGCTTGCCGACAATTGCTTGGCAGCCAGCGTCATCGGGCACATCAGCATGCCCGAGGTGGCGACGCCCAGCAGCAATTGGCCAAAAGCAAAGCTCGAAGGGCCCGTCGCAAAGCCCGACGCGATGGCACCGACCACGGTTCCGGCCAGCAGGCTCAGCGACACCGGCCGCACGCCGAAGCGGTCCATCGCCGCACCGACGGGGATCTGTGAGGCCGCAAAGGCAAAATGATAGACCGAGGTGAGGCTGGCGAGGGCCTGCGGCTCGATGCGGAAATCCGCCGCCATCAGGTCGAGGCTCACGGCCGGAATGGTGCGCAGCAAGGTCGAGAGCATGTGGCCGCAGGCGAGCGCGAGCAGCGCAAAGACCAGCGCGCGGGTGCCATCTCCCGTCTCGTTCGTGGCAGCCGTCGTCATGAGCGTCCGTCCCGGAAAGATTTCGGATTGGCGTACATGATTGGGGGGCGGGCGCCAATGGCGGCAGCGGGACCCCATTATTCCGGAATGTAGCTTCTCCGCATTACCGGCAGCGAGTGCCTGCCGGCGGTCGAGAAGAAGCTTAACGGGTGTTCAGGCTTCGGACCGTGATGAACCAGGGCGATCGCCCGGACGTTATGATCGGGAAACGTGGCATCCTGGAAAGCGGGAAGCCCTGATCTGTGGTTGGGCAGCGGCAATGTCTTCCTCCGAGAGTACAGGTCAGACGACCAGCGAGGCGGCCCGCCGGGAGCGGAGGAGAGGCAATTCCTTGCTGGCGGCTTTCGCGGTCGGGTTTCTCGTTTTTAGTGCCGCGGCCGGCGCACTCTATTATGCGTTGCGGCCCGATATCCTCCGGATCGCCGTTGGTCCAGTCGGCAGCGACGATCATAAAGTCATTCAGGCGATGGCCGATGTCTTTGGCGGCGAAAGCCGGGCTCTCCGGCTGCGCCCGATCAAGACCGACGGGGCGGTGGAGGCTCTTGCTTTGCTTCGGGCCGGCAAGGCCGACCTCGCCGTCGGCCGCGGCGATCTGGACATGCCTGCGGAGGCGCAGACCGTTGCAGTCGTCCGTAAGAACTTCGTCGTGCTGTGGGCTCCGTCCGGCCCTGCTGGCAAGGGTTCGAAAAGCAAGGGTTCGAAAAGCAAGGGCTCGAAACAAAAGGCTTCGCCGAAAATCAAGGAGGTCGCCGATCTCGCAGGTCGCCGCGTCGGCGTGATCGGCCGGACGCCTGCGAATGCGGCGTTGCTGCGCGTCATCCTGAGCGCCACCGGCGTGGAGGCAGACAAGGTCGTCGTGACACACTTCGGTACCGACCAGATCGAGGATCTGGCGCGCGATCCGGCCATCGATGCATTCATGGCGGTCGGGCCGCTCGACAGCAAGATCACATCCGATGCCGTGGCCGCGACTGCGCGGACGCGTGGCGCGCCGAAGTTTCTTGCCATCGAGACGTCGGAAGCCATCGCCCTGAAGCACCCCCGGTATGAAGCGGAGGAAATTCCACCCAGCGTCTTCAACGCGGATCCGGCCTGGCCCGATGACAAGGTTGAAACGGTCAGCGTCAGCCACCTCATCGTCGCGAGAAAGTCACTGCCGGAAACGACGGTCGCCGCCTTTTTCCGTCAGCTCTTCGCAGTTCGCCAGGCGATTGCACGGCAGGTGCCGGGTGCAGCGCACATTACCAAGCCGGACGTCGACAAGGATACCGAACTGCCGGTGCATCGGGGCGCGGCGGCTGTCATCGACGGCAACGAGCGGACCTTCCTCGACCGGTACGGCGATTACTTCTGGTTCGGGCTGCTGCTTCTGTCAGGGATCGGTTCGGCCGCCGCCTGGCTGCGTCGCTATCTGAATCGCGACGAAAGAGAGGAAACCAACAGCCACCGCAACAGAATCCTGGCCATGGTGTCCAGCGCGCGAACCGCGGAATCGAGCCAGGAGCTTCTGGCTTTGCAACGCGAAGCCGACGCCATCATCGGCGAAACGCTCGCGTGCTACGACGACGGCGCCATCGAGGAAGATGAGCTCGCGGCATTTGGTCTGGTGCTCGGTCTGTTGAGCAATGCCATCGCGGAGAGACGGACCGCGCTGCAGCGGACCAACCTCGAACCCGTGCGGGGCGCCGTGGCCGCACCGCGAGGCTGAGGCGATCTGAAACTGCGGCTGATGAACCGTGGCGCAATTGGCCGCATGTCGACGGCTTGAGGGTAGAGCCCAGCGGATCAACTTATGCTTGTGCGCGCCGCCTTCCTACGCGGACGAAGCCTTCTGCGTGCCGCCACGCATCCTGCTGTCGATCGCGACGCTTTCGCCGCCACTCGCTTTTACCGTCGTTCATCGCCGGTTGATTCGGGAAAAATCGGAACAAAGGGACGTGATCGCTCTTACCCCAGTCAGGAAACCTGCTCATGCTGTGCTCAAAACCATCACGCGTCATTCGCACAACGCTTGATCTTGCAAACGCAAGGCAGGTCAAGTCCGTGAGAAGGCGCCTCAAGATCTCCGATGCCGATCTGATCAGGATCGTCGACAAGATCGGAAACTCTCTCCACGACATAGAGAAGGAAGTGCAGCTCGAAAAGCTCGCGCTCGATGAGCAGACCAGCAACAAAGGCGGGCTCACGGCCCCCTGATAGATCCAGTCACCAATCGGAAAGGAGCACTTCCATGAACGGCTTGATTTACCTCGTAGGACTAGTCGTCGTGATCGCGGCCATTCTGTCATTCTTTGGCTTGCGTTGACGGTTCTTCTCTGCCGGGCCGCCGCGTCACCCCATCCGGGGTGAAGCAGTCGGCAAGTTCGGGTGCATCAAATGGACGATTTGCACCAGGTCAATACCATCATCGCCACCACCATTTGCGAGTTCTTCAAAGGACATCCCGACGTGCAAATCGGGACCGAAGAGGCGAAGCTTTTGGCAAAGCAGATTGCCCAAGCGCTCGATGAGGCAGGGCTGCAGATTGCCATCGTCAAGCCAGCGAACGCGCCGCACTAGGCTGGCGAGCCGGTGGCGTGGTTAGGCCTCGATGTTGCTTTGTGAACACGAGTCCGAGTCCAGCTCCCTCAGCAGCTTCCCTGCATCGTCCAGCAGCTCCCGGATCGCCCTTCGCTCCGCGATCCGCGCTTGCGTGAAAGTGCCATGCTTGCGCGCGTTGTGGTTTCCCCATGGCGCGCCCGATCCGGGCGCGCCGCCGTGCATGCGGCAGCGGAGCTTGCCGCACACGGCTGGAGCGCGGCAGGCGAAACCTCTGCGGGTCGCGGCGCCGCAGCGCAGGCTTGCGGCCATCGCGCGCGTGTTGCGGATGTGACCGGCGCTCATGCGGTGGCGCCTTGCATGGCTGCGGCCCGGTCGTGTTCGCGCTTGCCGGCTTCGCGCGACGGGACCAGTCCCGCGTTGATCGAGGCACCGGGCTCGCCGACGGCCAGGTGTGCATGCTGGGCGACATTCCCCACGATCGCGCTGCCGCCGTCCTGCACCGAGAGATTCTGCACCGTGATCGGACGCTCGCCATTGCCGCGATGGCGGTTGAGCGCCTCCATCTGGGCCGCGAAGGTGCGGGCGAGCCGGGTCAATGTGCGCGTGATGCCTTCCTGCTGCGCGAGGTCTTCGGTGAAGGCGAGGCGGCAGGCCGAGCGCATCGTGGCGACGTGAATGGACACCATCTGCGCCGTCAGCATGGCCTCGAGCGAATCCCTGGGCGCGATGCCCTTCATCATCGAGACCATGAAGGCGAGATTGGCCTCGTCGGGCTTCTGCAGGATCACGCTGGCCTTCATCAATTGCTTGAGGATGCCATGCAGCGCGTCGCGGTCGACGGCGCCGAGCGCCTCGGCCATCAGCCGCTCGCCGGCCTGCGCGTCGGGATGCTTGATCACGATGCTTCGCCGGGTGAGCTTGATCCGCGGGGTCGGCCTGCTGCCGTCATATTTGGTGGCGGGCGTCGTGCTGTTGCATGTCAGGGCTGTCGTCATGTCGATATCTCCTCAGGCCCACGGCAGGCGCGCGGAGGCTCGCCGGGCGAGACCAATCCGCGCAACTGCCGCGCAGCGGGTGCGATTTTCAGATGTCGATGAAGGGCTTATGCGCGATCACACGAGGCAGCCCTGGCCAAGCGGGCCTTGGAGCTCACGGTTGTCGCGACGATGCCAATATGCCCCTGATTTGCCCGACGAGTCAAAATCGATTTCGCAACATCCGAAGATTGGCGCCCCCGCCTAAGCCCTTGTTTCGACTGAGGCCGTCTACTGTGCATGGGGTTGTTTTCGCATTTTTTGTTTGCAGGGGGTGCGTACGTGCCGTGCGACGGAATGCCGGTGCCCGAACGCGATTGCGAAATCCGCGATGGCCGCTATTCATGATCTTCGGATGCGTCGCACCAACAAGCCTGCACAAGCGGCGCCGTGAGGTCTGGGGAGAAACCAATGCAACGAACCATCCGCCTGCTGGTCGTCATTGCCGGAATGTGCGCCTGTGCGCTGTCGACGCAGGCCCTGGCGCAGAAATATCCGGTGAGGCCGGTCAAGGTCATGGTCGGCTTCAGCGCCGGCGGTCCGGTCGACGTCGCCGCGCGCATCATCGGCGATCGCTTGAGCAATAGGCTGGGGCAGCCCTTCGTGGTCGAGAACCGCGCCGGCGCCAACGGCATGATCGCCGCCGAAGGCGTCGCGCGCGCGGACGGCGATGGCTACACCATGCTCGCCTGCAACTCCTCCACCATCACGCTCAACAAGACGCTGTTCAAGGATATCCGCTACGATCCGGAAAAGGATTTTGCACCACTCACCACCGTCGTGTCGGCGCCGCTCGTGCTGGTGGTCAATCCGGAGAATCCCAAGACGGCCGATATCAAGACCGTGGCCGATCTCGTCGCCGCGGCGAAGGCCGCGCCCGGCGCGCTGGCTTACGGCTCGGGCGGCAACGGCAACCTTGCCCATCTCGCCATGGAGTTGCTCAGCCAGAAGGCCGGCATCAAGCTGATCCATGTGCCCTATCGCGGCGGTTCGGCCGCGGAGGTCGGCATCCTCGCGCAGGAGGTGCTGGCTGTGTTCGATCCACTCTCCGCCGTGCCGCTGGTCAAGGCCGGCAAGCTGCGCGCGCTCGCGGTCTCGTCGGCCGAACGATTGCCGTCGCTGCCTGATGTGCCGACCGTCGCGGAAGCAGGCTATCCCGGCTTCGACATCTCGTTCTGGGTCGGCTTCTTCATGCCGAAGTCGACGCCCGCGCCGATCCTCGAAACGCTGCACCGGGAGATCGTCGCGGCGGCCAAGGACCCGGCGGTCGCGGAGAAGCTCGGCTCGCAGGGCGTCGTCAGCGTGCTCAGTCCCGCCGACTACGCCGCCAAGATCGCCAGGGAGACCAAGGACCTCGCCGAGGTCGTGGCAGCGGCGAACATCAAGGCGGAGTAGGGGCGCTTGATGGCGGCGATCTCTACTCGCCGCCGGCCAGCTGCGCCAGGCGGTCGAGCAGCGGGCGTTGTCCCGCATTGATCTTCTCCCGCGCTTCTTCGAGCGTGAACCATTCGGCACGATCGACCTCCGGGAAGACTTGCCGTTTGCCGCTCCGGGGCGGCCATTCCATCTCGAAGCTGTTGCTGCGAACGCTGCGTGGGTCGAGATCGAGCTCGACCGCGAAGGCGGTGACGAGCTTGCCGCCGCGCTGCTTGACCTGACCAAGCGCGGTCAGCGGCTCGGACAGCTCAAGCCCGAGCTCTTCGGCGAACTCCCGCCGCGCGGCGACGTCCGCAGCTTCCTCGTCGGCATATTCTCCCTTGGGAATCGACCATGCGCCGAGATCCTTGTTGCGCCAGAACGGCCCGCCGGGATGAACCAAGAGCACCTCGAGCGCCCGGCGCTTGCGATAGGCGATGATCCCGGCACTCTTCGATGGCATCGCAGGTTCCGTGCAGAGGGAGGGTCAGCTTTCTCTCGGGAAAAAGTGGAACACGTGGTTTTAGCGCAGGTTAGTAGCCAACGTTTATTTGTTAAAAGGGAGTGAACCATGATCCGCCTGTTGGCAACCACCGCCTTGGGGCTGGTGCTGGCGAACGCCGCCTTTGCGCAATCGCCCGGCTCGACCACGAAGTCCGAGCAGACACCGCAATCCCAATCGAATTCTACAGCGCCGTCCACCACCGCGCCATCCGGCACCGCTGACGCCCAGCGCACCCCGTCGCAGCCGCAGCAATCGCCGGCGACGGGAACGTCGGCACAGAACACGCAGAACACCGCGCCGTCCGGGGCTGCCAATTCCAACCCACCCAACAATACCGCGAACAGCACGGACACCTCGCGGCCGCAGAGCGGCCCCGCGAGCTCGAACACGGCCGGCAACCCGCCTGCGTCCCAGCAGAGCGCCAATCCGCCGCCGGCCAACAGCAATCAGGCGCAGCAGGCGCCCGCGGCGTCCGGAACCAATCAGGCTCAGCAGGCGCCGAATGCGCCAGCCACTAATCAGGCGCAGGGGGCGGGAACCGGTTCGCAGGCGGCCGCCCAGACCGACGTCAATCTCAACCGGCAGCAAGAGACCAAGATCAGCACGTCGATCTCGCGCCTGAACGTCCGGCCCGTGACCAGCGTCAATTTCTCGCTGAACGTCGGCACGGTGGTGCCGCGCGACGTGCACCTGTCGACGCTGCCGCCCGATGTCGTGGAGATCGTGCCGCAATATCGCGGCTACAGCTTTGCGCTGGTGAAGGATCAGATCGTCGTGGTCGATCCGGCGTCGTACAAGATCGTGACGGTGCTGCCGTATTCGGGGCAATCCACCGCGACAACGACGACGACCACGCGCGAGCGCAGCGCCAGCAAGTTCTCCGATCGCGATCGCGAGGTGATCCGCAAGCATGCGAAGACCCGCACCGAAGGGCGGAGCGAGGCGCGGACCACCGGCACGGCACGCACGGAGATCCGTGTCGGCGATCGCGTGCCGGAGAGTGTTGAGGCGGAGGAATTCCCGAGCACGGTCTATCGGGATGCGCCGGATCTGCGGGAATACCGCTACATCCATCGCGACACCCGGACCTACGTCATCGAGCCCCGCGAACGGCGCGTGATCGAGGAGATCGACTAGCAAGCAATGCCGGAGCCACTCGTGCGAGTGGCTCCGAACACTAGCCAGAAGGCCGTTCGCGTGATGCGAAGCGAATGGCGCGGGCTTTCGCGCTCTTTCCGGCCGCGCGTGCTGCAATCATGCTGCGCGCCTTGCCATGGGCTGAACCGCCTTTCCGCAGCAGGGTTGCGAACCGCTTGCGGGCCCGGCTCGTCGACAGCCGCGCGGCGAGCTGTTCCGCCTTGCGAATGAAAGCGATGGCGGAAGGTGTCAGGTTGACCGGAACCCAGGCCACGTCCTTGGCCTTCGAGAGACTGCCGACACCTTCGCAAGGCGCTTCGCGCGGCAGGTCGATCCGGATTGCAAGGGCCTCCGTTCGTTCGGTCCAGTCTTCGGCCTTGGTGCCGGTGATGATGCGGACATAGTCGCGCGTCTCGCGTGGCAGCTCACTTTGTTTGGCAAGCCATTTCTGAATGCGGCCCGGGCCTGCATTGTAGGCGGCTGCGGCAAGGCCGAGATTGCCGAAATCATCACGCAGCTTGCGCAGGAACCTGGCCGATGCCGGCAGCGCCTTCATGGGATCGAAGGGATCGTCGAGCCCGACTTCGGCGGCCGTCTCCGGCATGAACTGCGCCACGCCCTGGGCGCCGGCCTGGCTGACCTCGTTGGACTTGAAGCGGCTCTCCTGCCAGAGCAGGCGGGCAAAGAACGGCACGGGAATGCCGCTGGCCTCGGCGGCCTCGCGAAGCGCATGGCAGAACCGATCTGTCGGTGAAACCGGCTCCTCGGCGACCGGTTCGCTCGCGCGCGGCGGCTCGATCGTTTCCTCATGCGCTGCGCGCGCGTTGGCGAGCTCAATGGCCTGCACGCTGGCGAGGAAGAGTTCGACCACCGGAACCAGTGGGGAGGCATGATTGTTCTGAAGAATGGCGGTGTCGAAAGTTGATGTTTGCCGCGACGCCGATGGATCGAGGTCGCACATCAGAACCAGAAACGCGGCGCACGCCGCGACGACAAATCGCATTTGCTGAGACAACCTCGAACTGTGGGATGAACGGCCAGCGATGCGCCGGCGATAGGAAGTTCTTAACCTTCCGATTGCGGCAAAGCTGCGGTCTCGCCGGTTCCTTCGGTGTTACTACGGTGTTCCCAAAGAGAAACTGCCCGCGATTTTGCGGATCATTATTTTCAAAGGGACGAGCGATCATGGTGCGATGGATGCTTGGCGCGGCGATGTTGCTGGGGCTCGTCTGCCCGGCGCTCGCAGGCAATCTCGACGCAAAGGCTGTGAACGATGCAGCGCGTCCGGAAAAGCCGCCGGCTGCGGACAAGGTCAACGCGCCGGTGACGAAGCTTCAGATATTGCTCGATCGCGCGCAATTCTCTCCCGGCCAGATCGACGGCAAGCTGGGCGAGAACGCGCAGAAAGCGCTGAAGGCGTTCGCCGAGCAGAACGGTCTCGGCTTCGACAAGATCGTTGCCCCGGAACTATGGGACAAGCTGAACGCAGCGAGCGAGGGGCCTGTCGTCGTCGACTACAAGATCACCGACGCGGATGTGAAAGGGCCGTTCCTCAAAAGGCTGCCGGCCAAGCTCGAGGACATGAAGTCGCTGGAGGCGGTGGGCTACACCAGTCCGCTCGAAGGCCTCGCCGAGAAATTCCACATGAGCGGAGAGCTGTTGAAGGCACTCAATCCGGGAAAGTCCTTCGACAAGGCCGGCGAGACGATTGCCGTGGCGAGCGTACCGGCGCGGCGTGAGCTTCCGCGCATCGCCCGGATCGAGATCGACAAGGCGGGCGCGACGCTGAAGGCTTACGAGGGTTCTGGGCGTCTGGTCGCGTTCTATCCGGCGTCAATCGGCAGTCCGGATCGGCCGACGCCGACGGGGACGCTGAAGGTCACCGGCACCAATGAGTTGCCGACCTATCACTACAATCCCGAGTACAAGTTCAAGAGCGTGAAATCCAACAAGCCCTTCGAGATCAAGCCGGGCCCCAACAACCCGGTCGGATCGTACTGGATCGGGCTGTCGGCGCAGGGCTATGGCATCCACGGGACGGCGGAGCCTGACAGGGTCAGCAAGTCCGCCTCTCACGGCTGCGTCAGGCTCACCAATTGGGACGCGCGCGCGCTCGGCGAGAACGTCAAACGCGGCACGCCCGTCGTCTTTCTCGATGCGCCGACGGACTCCTCCTCGAAGCAGCAGGGCAAGACGGTCGGCAAGCGCGCAGCCAACACGCGTTAGAGAATTCGTTCAAGTCAGCCGGCAATGAAGGCGAGCAGGGTGCCATTGGCCTTGGCTGGCGGCACGCAGATCGCGGGCCCGCTGCGCACGGCCGCCGAACCCAGCGCCTTCTCCGTCGCGGCGAGGTCATCGCTGACGAGCACCAGCGCAGCGCCGCCGCGCTCGGCGAGGCCGGCGAGGGGCACGCCGGGATAACGCTTTCCGAGCTGCTCCAGCGTCAGATAGACGAAGTCGGCGCGATCGCCGCCGGAGGGCACTGTCACGGCGCCGTCGGTCTCGGCCTTCGGCTCGCGGTCGATCAGCCGGCCGAGATGCGCCGCGTCCTGTGTCGGCTCTGGCGTTGCGATCAGAATCTGCTTGATGCGCTTCGCCGCGTTGGCGTGCTTCATCAACTCGGGAATCCATACGGTCTCGCGCGTCTTGTGCTGGCAGGCGAAGATGCGCACGCCGCCGGGCGCTTCCGCGGTCGGCCACATGAAGGTGCGGAATTTTGCCGCCGAGATCGTGCCGTCAGGCAGCGTCACCGGCCGCTCGAAATCGGTTGGACCGATCGGCGTCAGGCCGCGGGCGCGGATCTCCTCTGCGCCGGCGGCGGAATCGACCGCGGTGAAGGCGATGCGCTCGATGCCTTCGCCGCGCTTGTCGAGGAAGGCGCGGGCGGGCGCATTGTGCTCGGTCGGCGCGAGCACGCCGAGCAGCTCCATGTAATCGGGGTCGAACATGATGGTGTAATTGCCGGTGCCCATATGCGCGCTATGGGTGCCGCGCGGGGAGATCGTGAAGCCGAGCCGCCGGTAATTCTCGGCGGCCTTGTCGAGGTCCTTCACCATGACGACGGCGTGGTCGATACCGATGACGTTCTTGAGGGCCACTGTTCTTCCTCGATTGCAAACTGAAGTGAGCCGCGCCGGCGGCCGCTAGTTCTGTCTACGCCGGATAGGCCGTCAAGTCATTTTCAATTCAGTGCGAGATGCGGAATTTCATTTCACGAAATGATTGGCGCGACGGCGTCAAGGGCGCTGCTCGAGATAGGCAGCAAGGACGGCGCGCTCCTGGCTGGTCATTTCGGTGACGTTGCCCGGCGGCATCGCGCTGGACCAGGCCGCGACACGGCCGATCAGGCGGATGTTGCGATGGATGTGCGCGGGCGTATCGAGCACAATGCCCTTCGGTGCGGTCACGATCCCGGCCCAGACCGGCTCGGCCGCGTGGCACATGCTGCACCGGGACATCACGATCTCCTCGACAGCGGCGAGGCTCGGCTGCGCCGGCAGCGCGGCCGTCTTCGCCTCGCGCGGGCCGGCCGCGGAGAGGAAGAGGATCGCAATCACGCCGATGGCCGCCACGCCCCACACCCACCATGGCGATTGGCGACCGGCATGCCGCTCGTTGAAGAAATGACGGATCACTGGGCCGAGCGCCAGGATGATCGCGACGATGATCCAGTTGAAGCGGGTGGCGTAGAGCAGGGGATAGTGGTTGCTGATCATCAGCACGACGACGGGGAGCGTCAGATAATTGTTGTGGAGCGAGCGCTCCTTGCTGGCCTTGCCGAGCTTCGGATCGGGCGCCTGTCCCGCGATCAGGCTGGCGACGATCTTCCTCTGGTTCGGGATGATCAGCGCGAAGACGTTGGCGACCATGATGGTGCCGATGATCGCGCCGATCTGGTTGAAGGCACCACGGCCGCTCAGCACATGGGTGAAGGCGTAGGTCAGCGCGACCAGGAACAGATAGCCGCCGATTGTGAAGGGCAATTCGCGCTGCGCAAGCCCGCTCCGACAGGCACCTTCATAGAGCAGCCACGCCAGCGCGAGGCTGAAGAGGCTGAACAGGCCGGCCTGGAACGGCGTGAGATCGAGGATCGACTTGTCGACCAGGAACAGATCGGCCTCGAGATAATACACCACCACCATCAGCGCGAAGCCGGACAGCCAGGTGGTGTAGGCCTCCCATTTGAACCAGGTCAGCTCGTCCGGCATCTGGCTGGGCGCGACCAGATATTTCATGATCCGGTAGAAGCCGCCGCCGTGGACCTGCCAGGCCTCACCCTGGACGCCGTGTGGCAGGTCGCGCTTGGGCCTGAGGCTGAGGTCGAGGGCGATGAAATAGAAGGAACTGCCGATCCAGGCGATCGCGGCGACCACGTGCAGCCAGCGGAGCAGCAGGCTCGCCCATTCCGATATGATGGATCCGCACATGATCATCCCGTCGATTGCGACAGCGATGCCGCAGCTTTGATGACCGCAACCCCCGCTTGACCAATGTGTCGCACCTATCCGCGGGGTTTTCCAGTACGATGGCCGGCGGCTGATGCACATCGTGCATGCACCAGCTGACGTGTGATGCGGCAGAGCTTTGATATGCTGCGATGGTGTCGATCATCGGGATTGCAGGCCGGGAGGACAAATTGAAGAGCAGAATTTTGTCCGTCGCGATATCCGCGGGGCTTCTGTTTGCGACTGGCGCGCGGGCCGACCCGGTGCTGCAGGGCAGGGAGGCCTACGGAGATTGGCAGGCCGACAAGCCCGGCACGGTCAGGCTGATCCGGCCGCAGGATCTGGTCAAGCCCGGCGCGACACGGTCGGTTGCGAGCTCGTCGCGGGTGGTGCCGCGACCGCCGGAGGCCGCGCTTCAGGTGCCGGCCGGATTCAAGATCGAACTGTTCGCCGAAGGCCTGCGCGCGCCGCGCATCATCAGGGTCGCGCCGAACGGCGATGTCTTCGTCGCGGAGACGCGGGCCGGCGCCATTCGCGTGTTGCGGGCCGGGGAGGGCGGCAAGGCCGCGACCAACGAAATGTTTGCCAGCGGCTTGCGGCAGCCTTTTGGCATCGCCTTCTTCCCGAACAGCGACAATCCGCAATGGGTCTATGTGGCCAATACCGACAGCGTCGTCCGCTTTCCCTATCAGGCCGGCGATCTCAAGGCGCGCGGCAAGGCGGAGACGATCGTGGCAAGCTTGCCGCATGACGGCGGCCATTCCACCCGCGACATCGTCTTCACGCTCGACAACAAGCGCATGCTGGTGTCGGTCGGCTCGCTCAGCAATGTCGCGGAGGGTTTGGGCACGCCGCCGGGCGGACTGGAGACGTGGACGAAAGCGCAACCGCTTGGCGCGGCCTGGGCCAGCGAGACGGAGCGCGCCGCCGTGCTGGCCTTCACGCCCGACGGCAAGGAGCGGAAGATCTACGCCACCGGCATCCGCAATTGCGTGGGCCTTGCCATCCAGCCACAGACCGGGCTGCCCTGGTGCTCGACCAACGAGCGCGACGGCCTCGGTGACGATCTCGTGCCCGACTACGTCACCAGCGTGAAGGAGGGTGCGTTCTATGGCTGGCCGTGGTTCTACATCGGCAACAATGAAGATCCGCGCCATGCCGGCGCGCGGCCGGATCTCAAGGACAAGGTGACGGTGCCGGATGTGCTGATCCAGCCGCATTCGGCTTCGCTCGGCATGACATTCTACCAGGGCACGCAGTTTCCGTCCGAGTATCAGGGCGATGCTTTTGCCGCCGAGCACGGCTCGTGGAACAGGTCGAAGCGCACCGGCTACAAGGTGGTCCGCATCCGCATGAAGGACGGCAAGCCGACGGGGGAGTATGAGGATTTCGTCACGGGGTTCGTGGTGAGCGACACCGAGGTGTGGGGAAGGCCGGTGGGAGTTACGGTGGCGAAGGATGGATCGCTATTGGTGTCGGAAGACGGCAACGGCACGATCTGGCGGGTGACAAGCGCGCTGCAGTGACGGTGCACCCTCTCCCCTTGTGGGAGAGGGTGGCTCGCGAAGCCGCGAGACGGGTGAGGGGTTCTCTCCGCGAGTCCAACTTTCATTTCGGCGCGTGGAAAGAACCCTCATTTGGCGCTTCGCGCCACCTTCTCCCACAAGGGAAGAAGGGAAGCGCACTGCACTCGCGGTCTCTACCCCCGTCTCACACTGGCCCCGCCATCCACCGGCAGCGTCACACCGGTAATGAAGTTGGCTTCGTCCGACGCGAGGAACAGCGCGGCGTTGGCGACGTCCCAGCCCGTGCCCATCTTCCTGCGTAGCGGCACCTTGCTGTCGCGTTCGGCTTCGACCTCGGCGCGGGTCTTGTGCCATTCGCGGGCGCGGGTATCGACAGCCATGGGTGTGTTCATCAGGCCGGGCAGGATGACATTGGCGCGGATGCCGTATTCGGCGTTCTGGTAGGCGAGCTGTTCGGTGAAGGCGATCATCGCCGACTTCGTCGCCTTGTAGGCGACGTAAGGATAGGTCGTGATCGCCGCCATCGAGGAGATGTTGATGATGGCGCCGCTGCCTTGCGCGCGCATGATCGGTATCACCTCTTTCGCGGCGAGAATGCAGCTCTTCAGATTGATGGCGACGACGCGGTCGAAGGCCTCTTCGGTCAGTTGCAGCAATTCGGCATCGCCGCCCGACAGGCTGACGCCGACATTGTTGTGCAGCACGTCGATCCGGCCCCAGCGCGACTGCGCGTCCTCGACCATCGCCTTGATATCGGCCGACTTCGTCACGTCGGCCTTGAAGGCCGCGGCAGTGCCGCCTTTCCCGGCGATCATCGCAACGGTTTCCTGCGCGGACTCCAGATGATGGTCGACGCACAGCACCTTCGCGCCCTCCCGCGCAAAGGTCAGCGCGGTGGCGCGGCCGTTGCCCATGCCTTCGCCGGGGCTTTGCCCGGCTCCAACCACGATGGCGACCTTGTCCTTGAGGCGCATGACGCTTTCTCCCTGCTTTTTCATCACGATAGCACGGACGATGCGCGGCAGAAGGCCGATCATGCCGCACGCCGTCCCGCCGGGTGCGCATGGCTGATCGCGACAGCGAAGGCGCATGCGGGCCAGCAGCTTTCCGTCGTGCGGGAACCGACCTCACGCGATCGCGTTTGTTGCGGAGCCTGTCCCGCGCTAGGCTCTGTCCCGGGGCTTCCCAACCGCCAGTGGCTTGCCGATGAATCTGCTCGATCCGCAAGGGCCCGTGGCTGCGGCCAACAGAACCATCCTGGTCGATTCCGTCTTCATCATGCTGGTGATCGTGGTGCCGACCATCGTCGCGATCCTGGCCTTTGCGTTCTGGTTTCGCGCCTCCAACACCAAGGCGCGCTACCAGCCCGACTTCGTCTATTCCGGCCGCGTCGAGATGGTGGTGTGGTCGATCCCGGCGCTGACAGTGATCCTGCTCGGCGGCGTCGCCTGGATCGGCTCGCACCAGCTCGATCCCGCGGCACCGGTGCCTGGCACGGGCAGTCCGGTTCGCATCCAGGCCGTCTCGCTCGACTGGAAATGGCTGTTCATCTATCCGGACCAGCGCATCGCCACCGTCAACACGCTGACGGTGCCGGCCGGCGCCGAGCTGAATTTCCAGCTGACCTCGTCGAGCGTGATGAACACGTTCTTCATCCCGCAGCTCGGCAGCATGATCTACACCATGAACGGCATGGTGACGAAGCTGAACCTGCGCGCCGACAACGAAGGCAAGCTGCAAGGGCTGTCGGCGCATTTTTCCGGCGACGGCTTTCCCGACATGATGTTCGACGTCAACGTGGTATCGCCGCTGGCTTTTCCCGAGTGGGTGGCGGGCACGGCGAAGACCGACGCGGTGCTGAACGAGGACAGCTACAGGAAGCTGATGCAGCAGGGCATCGAAAAGGGCAGGCCGGCCTACCGCCTCGAAGACCCGCGCCTGTTCGACCTGATCGCGACCCAGCACATTCCGCCGGGACCGGGGCCGGAGCTGATCTCCGAGGCCGGCCGTCCGCACAGTGGAGGCGTTGATGCTCGGTAAGCTCGACTGGTCCGCTATCCCGTTCGATCAGCCGATTCCGCTCGTCGCCGGCGCGATCGTGCTGGTCGCGATCCTCGGCGTGCTGGCCTGGGTCGTGGTGAAGGGGCATCTGCCATACCTCTGGCACGAATGGATCACCAGCGTCGATCACAAGCGGATCGGCGTGATGTACATTCTGCTGGCCTCGGTGATGCTGCTGCGCGGCGGCAGCGATGCCATCATGATGCGGATCCAGCAGGCGGTCGCCTATCAGTCGCAAGGCTACCTGCCGCCGGAGCACTACAACCAGATCTTCTCGGCGCACGGCACCATCATGATCTTCTTCGTGGCGATGCCGTTCGTGATCGGATTGATGAATCTCGTCGTGCCCCTCCAGCTCGGCGTGCGCGACGTCGCGTTCCCGACGCTTAATTCGGTCGGCTTCTGGCTGACCGCGACCGGCGCGTTGCTGGTCAACATGTCGCTCGTGGTCGGCGAGTTCGCGCGCACCGGCTGGCTCGCCTTTCCGCCGCTGTCGGAATTGTCCTATTCACCCGGCGTCGGCGTCGATTACTATGCCTGGTCGCTGCAGATCTCGGGGGTCGGCACGCTGGTCGCCGGCATCAATCTCGTCACGACAGTGCTGAAGCTGCGCACCAAGGGCATGAACTATCTGCGCATGCCGATGTTCTGCTGGACCACACTGGCCTCGAACCTCCTCATCGTCGCGGCCTTTCCGATCCTCACGGCGACGCTCGCGATGCTGCTGCTCGACCGTTATCTCGGCTTCCATTTCTTCACCAACGAGGCCGGCGGCAACGTCATGATGTTCATGAATTTGATCTGGGCCTGGGGCCATCCCGAGGTCTACATCCTGGTGCTGCCGGCCTTCGGCATCTTCTCCGAGGTGGTCTCGACCTTCTCCGGCAAGGCGCTGTTCGGCTATCGTTCCATGGTGCTCGCGACCATGGCGATCTGCGTCATCTCCTTCATGGTGTGGCTGCACCATTTCTTCACGATGGGGGCGGGCCCCGACGTCAACGCCATCTTCGGCATTGCCAGCATGATCATCGCGATCCCGACGGGAGTGAAGATCTACAATTGGCTGTTCACGATGTATGGCGGCCGCATCCGTTTCGCGACACCGATGCTGTGGTCGGTCGGCTTCATGGTCACCTTCATCATCGGCGGATTGACGGGCGTCCTGCTCGCGGTGCCCCCGGCCGATTTTGTGCTTCACAACAGCATGTTCCTGGTGGCGCATTTCCACAACGTCATCATCGGTGGCGTGCTGTTCGGGGCCTTCGCCGGCTTCGAATACTGGTTTCCCAAGGCGTTCGGTTTCCGCCTCGACGAGCGCTGGGGCAAGGCTGCGTTCTGGTTCACCTTTCTCGGCTTCTTCGTCACGTTCATGCCGCTTTACATCGTAGGCATGCTCGGCATGACCAGGCGGATGCAGCATTACGACGTCGCGGCGTGGCGGCCTTGGATGATCGTCGCCGCATTCGGCATGGCCGTGCTGACGATCGGCGTGATCTGCCAGATCGTGCAGCTCGTGGTCAGCATCCGCAATCGCGAGGCTTTGCGCGATCGGACCGGCGATCCCTGGGACGGCCGCTCGCTGGAATGGGGGACCTCGTCGCCGCCGCCGGTGTTCAATTTCGCCTTCAATCCCGACGTGCGCGGCGAAGACGCCTATTGGGACATGAAAGCCCGCGCGCAGCAGCAATCGCTCGAGCATGACAGGCCGGAATATCAAGACATCGAAATGCCCCGGAATTCCCCAACTGGCTTCGTCTGCGCGTTCTTCGCAACCATCATGGGGTTTGCGCTGATCTGGCACATCTGGTGGATGGTGATCCTGGGAGGCCTCGGCGCATGGGCGACCTTCGTGGTGTTCGCTTGGCGGGACCATGACGAATACGTCATTCCGGCCGAGGAAGTCGCTGCGGTCGACCGCGTCAATCTCGAGGAGCGGCGCAGCCTCGTCAGCATGGCGGGGACGGTCTGATGGCGATGACCGCGACCGCCGGCCACGCGCAGGCCGATCCCCATCACATCGGTGTGGTGATCGAGCATCCCGGTCCCGCGCCGAAGCGGATCGTGACCGCCTACGGCTTCTGGATCTTCCTGCTCTCGGACATCGTAATGTTCTCCTGCTTCTTCGCGGCCTATGCGGTGCTGGCTGGCCAGACCGCCGGCGGCCCCAAGGGCTCGGAGATTTTCGAGCAGAGGAACGTCGCGATCGAGACGGTCTGCCTGCTGCTGTCGAGCTTCACCTGCGGCATGGCCAGCATCGCGGCCGATATGCGCAACCGGTTCTGGTTCTATCTCGGCATGACCGTGACCTGCGCGCTCGGGCTGATCTTCCTCGCCATCGAGTTCCGCGAATTCGCCGACCTCGTCGCGCGCGGCTACGGTCCGTCGCGCAGCGCGTTCCTGACCGCGTTCTTCTCGCTGGTCGGCTGCCACGGCCTGCACGTCTCCGCCGGCGTGTTGTGGCTGCTCACCATGATGGCCCAGGTCTTCGCAAAAGGCTTTCGCGCCGATGTCCTGCGCCGGATGATATGCTTTGCATTGTTCTGGCACGCGCTCGATATCGTCTGGGTCGGGGTGTTCTCGGTCGTCTATTTGCTCGGGAGTGGCGCATGAGCGATCAATCGCACATCGGACACGATCTCGCGCCGGGTGAGGAAGAGCAACATAGTGTCGGGACCCGAATCCTCGGTTACGTCATCGGGCTCGTGCTTGCGCTGCTGCTCACGGCGACATCGTTCTTCATCGCGGGCACCGATCTGGTCTGGCAGCCCTCGATCCCCGTTGCGCTGATCGTGCTGGCGATCGCGCAGATGGGCGTGCATCTGGTGTTCTTCCTGCACATCACGACCGGCCCCGACAACACCAACAACGTGCTGGCGCTGGCCTTCGGATTGCTGGTGGTCTTCCTCGTGGTCGGCGGCACGGTCTGGATCATGGCGCATCTGAACGCCAACATGCCGCCGATGGACCAGATCATGATGCGGCAGTAGCAGCGGGACGCTGCAGAGCCCCCAAAAAAGAAGAGCCGCTTGTTGTGACAAGCGGCCCAAGTCTAGGGAGGAAACGCCCAAGCAAAGACAATCCAATGAGGATCGTCCGCCAAGGAAACGCATGCGCAAACGCTTGCGTATGTTCATAAGTGCAGCAACTCGCGAAGGAGTTCAATTCCGGATCAATACGGTCCCGGACTACCACTCACGGATGCGTGAGCGGCTTGGTTCACTTCGGCCGGCGGCAATTATAGGCCTTGCGGAAGCCGGCCGCCTGGGCGTCGTCCTCCGAGCAGAACCAGCGGTCCGGTTTGGTGGTCGCCGGGTAGCTCGGGCAACCCCGCAAATGATAGATGCCGATATTGCCGGTAACGCGCGCGCGCACCGCAAGCTTGCCCTTGATGCTGCAGCTCGGCGGCATGGTCAGCTCCTCCGGGAACAGCACGGCGCGAATTTCCTTGTCGCGGTCCTGGCGGCAGGCCGCGCCCAGCAGTGCGCCGTCCTTCTTGCCGGCGCGGAAGTCTTGCGGTGCAGCAAAGCAGCCTTTCCAGATTCCGGCCGAGGCTGTCCTGGCTTCGCCTGCCGCCGGCTTGACGTTCGCCTTGATCGGCTCCCGCGCGATGGCAAAGCCGAGCTTGATCAGCTGCTCGTTCAGCGTCGACTTGTCGCCCTCGGCCGTGCAGATGGCCCGGTGCCGCTTGCCGAAGCTTTTCTCCGGCCCGACATCGTCGCAGCGCACGGGCCGCTTGTTGATCAGCTTGGCCAGCTGGTCCCGCGCATCGATGCCGCAGGTCCAGGGATCGGCATGATCGTCGATGCAGACCTGGTCCAGCTCGGGCGCGTCGACGCCGTCGAGCCGGTAGGTGACGTCGCCGAGCTGGATCGAGTTGCCGTCGCGTACCGTCGCGGCGGCGGTCAGCGCGGAGGCCGGCTGGGACGACGCCAGGAATCCGGACAAGGCGAAGAAACAAAGAAGCGCAAACGCGCGGGCGGCGGCAAAGACATTTCGGAAGGACATAAGGTCTCGCTATCGATGGCTCGGACCGCCTGTTCCTAGCATCCGGATGTGGCGATACCAATGGTCTGCGCCCTGCGAAGTGCGACATTCCGGCCTCGCGGCTTTACTCCCCGGCCGCTCTGATCCTATCGTTCGCGGAGCTTGCGAACTGTGCAGGCCGAATCGCCCGGTAAGCGGCGAGGGCGGGAGGACAAGGTTGCGATGAAAGACCCCGTGGACGTCCTGATCATCGGCGCCGGCGCTTCGGGCGCGGCAGTGGCGTGGTCGCTGGCCGAGACCAAGATGCACATTCTCTGCCTGGAGCAGGGCGGCTGGATGAACCCGGCTGAATATCCGAGCACGGGCCGGGACTGGGAGGCCAAATTCTACGGCGAATGGTCGTCGAGCCCGAACGTGCGTGGCCGGCCCGAGGACTATCCCGTCAACGACGACAATTCGCCCATCAAGGTCGTCAACTACAATGCGGTTGGCGGCTCGACCGTGATGTACACCGCACATTGGCCGCGGCTGCATCCCTCCGATTTCAAAGTGAAGACGCTGGACGGCGTCGCCGACGACTGGCCGATCGACTACGACGCCCTGACCCCGTTCTTCGAGGAGAACGATCGCATGATGGGCACATCAGGCCTCTCAGGCGATCCGCTCTCGCCGCTGACGCATCCGCCGATGCCGCCACAGCCGATGGGATTGTCCGGCGCCATCATCGGCAAGACCATGAACCAGCTCGGCTGGCACTGGTGGCCGTCGGACACGACGGTCGCGACGATGGACTATGAGGGGCGGGCGCGCTGCATCAATCTCGGCCATTGCACGCCGGCCTGCGCGCAAGGCGCGAAGTCGTCCACCGACATCACCTATTGGCCGCATGCGATCCGCGCCGGCGTCGAGTTGCGCACCCATTGCCGGGTGCGCGAGATCACCACCGACGAGAACGGCATGGCCTCGGGCGTGGTCTATTACGACGAGGACGGCGTCGAGCAGTTCCAGCCCGCGCATGTCGTCATCATCGCCTGCAACGGCGTCGGCACGCCGCGGCTGCTGCTCAACTCGAAATCAAACCGCTTCCCGAACGGCCTTGCCAATTCGTCCGGCCTCGTCGGCAAGAATCTGATGTTCCACCCCTACGCGCAGATCTACGGCTATGTGAAGGAGCCGACCGATAGCAACCGCGCGCCGCCGACCTGCCTCTGGAGCAAGGAATGGTACGACACCGACCTGTCGCGCGGCTTCGTGCGCGGCTACGGCGTGCAGTTCGTGCGCGGCGCGGGGCCGGTGTTCGAGGCGGTCGTCAGCGAGCAGAAGGGCATTTTGCCGTGGGGCGAGGATCATCACCGCGTTTTCCGCAAGCTCAACGGCCATCGTCTCGGTTTCTCCGCGATCTGTGAGGATTTGCCGGAGGAGCACAACCAGGTCACGCTCGATCCGGTCCTGAAGGACAGCCACGGCATCCCGGCGCCGAAGATCGACTACACGATCAGCGAGAACAGCCGGAAGATGATGGAGCACGCACTCGCCCGCGGGCGGGAGGTTCTCGAGGCCGCTGGTGCGATCGATATCTGCATCAACTCGCCGATCCCGTGGGGCGGATGGCATCTGCTCGGCACCGCGCGGATGGGCACCGACCCGGAGCGTTCCGTCGTCAACGAATGGGGCCGCTCGCACGACGTCAAGAACCTCTTCATCGTCGACGGCAGCATCTTCGTCACATCGGGCGGGGTGAACCCGACCTCCACCATCCAGGCTCTCGCGCTGTACATCGCCGACCAGATGAAGCAGCGCCTGGCCAATTTGTTCGATTGAGGCCGTCATGTCCGCAGATAATCAACTGACGCCGCGGCAGCGCGATGACCTCCGTATCATCGCCGCGATGATCATTCCCGCCAGCGACGAATACAAGGTGCCCGGCGCCGACGATGCGGCAATCCAGGCCGACATTCTGGCAACGCTCGGCCGTGACACCAGGCTGGTGGCCGCAGCGCTCGATCACTTGGCGCGGCTCGCGGGGATGCCGTTTGCCGACCTCGAGCCTGCCGCGCGCGATGCGGTGGCGCAGGAGTTCCGTAAGCACGGCGGCGCTGCTGCGGCGACGCTCGTCCGCGTCGTCCTGCAATGCTATTACCGCGACGACCGCGTGCTGCGCTCGCTCGGGCTCGAGCTGCGCGCGCCGTTCCCCAAAGGCTATGTGCTTCCTGACGGTGACTGGTCGCTGCTCGATCCGGTCAAGGCAAGAGGCGGCTCGCTAAGGCGGGCGCCCTAGCCATCTGGGCAGTCCAGCCCTGCGCACCTTGCGCGGCAGGGAACAGGCCACCATCTGTGTGAGCCTTCAAGGACTCTTGCCATGCTGGATTTCACCTCAGATATCGTCGATGACGCACCGTCATCGCGAACGGCGGCGGCTGCTCCGATCGATGACGGAACGCTGCTGGACGCCTATTCCAATGCCGTGATCGACGTGACCGACCGCGTCGGCCCTGCGGTCGTACGGGTCGAGACCGGGCCCAAGGTGCCTAATAGACGCGAGCGCGGCGGGCTCGGCTCGGGCATCGTGATCTCGCCTGATGGCCTCGTGCTCACCAACAGCCACGTGGTCGGCACGTCCAAGGAGATCCGGCTGCGCGATGTCGAGGGCCATGTCGGCGAGGCCCAGGTGCTCGGTGTCGATCCCGACACCGACCTTGCGCTGCTGCGCGCCAACGGCGCGCGCCATCTGCCCTATGCCTCGCTCGGCAATTCCAAGAGCTTGCGGCGCGGGCAGCTGGTGATCGCCATCGGCAATCCGCTCGGGTTCGAATCGACCGTCACCGCCGGCGTGGTGTCCGCGCTCGGCCGCTCGATCCGCTCGGTGAGCGGCCGCACCATCGAGGACGTGATCCAGACCGACGCCGCGCTCAATCCCGGCAATTCCGGCGGACCGCTGGTGTCGTCGCATGCCGAGGTGATCGGCATCAACACCGCCATCATAAACGGGGCGCAGGGCATCTGCTTCGCTGTCGCCAGCAACACCGCGCAATTCGTGCTGTCGGAGATCATCCGCCACGGCTATGTCCGCCGCGCCTATATCGGCGTCGCCGGGCAGACCGCGCCGGTGCCGCGGCGGCACGCGGTCGCGGCCGGCGTCGAGAACAAGATGGGCGCGCTTCTGATGCAGATCGAGCCGGATGGACCTGCGGCAAAGGCGGGCCTGCTGCCCGGCGACGTCGTGATCAGGCTCGACGGCGTCGAGATCAACGGCGTCGACGATCTGATCCGCGTGCTCGACCGCGACCGGATCGGCCGGCGGCTCGCCATGGACGTGCTGCGGCTCGGGCGATTACGAGCGATCGACATCGATCCCGTAGAGAGGAAGCCCGCCCGCTAGCGTCCGACGGGCGAGGCGAGGTATGACTTTGTCATGCCTCGCCTTCGGACACCCGCCGCATGATGCCGACACATGAGACCTACGACGTCATCGTCATCGGCGCCGGTGCCGGTGGCATGACGGCGGCGGCCGTTGCCGCGGCCGAAGGTCTGCGCGTGCTGGTGATCGAGAAGACCGCGTTCGTCGGCGGCACCACGGCCTGGTCCGAAGGCATGGTCTGGATCCCCGCCAATGCGAAGATGAAGGAGGCAGGGCTCTCCGACAGTATCGCGGATGCCGTCCAATATCTGTCGAGCACGGTCCCTGAAACCGCCAATGCCGGCCTGCGCGCCGCCTTCCTCACGCGCGGGTCCGAGGCGATTGCCTGGCTCGAAGCCAACACGGAAGTTCGTCTCCAGCCGGTGAAGGCCTGTCCGGACTATTATCCGGAACGCCTGGGCGCGACATCAGGCGGCCGCGTGCTGGAGCCGGTTGCGTTCGACGGAACGCGGCTGGGCAGAGCTTTTGCGCGATTGCGGCCACCGCTGCCGGAGTTCACGCTGTTCGGCGGCATGATGGTCAATCGCCTCGATAGTCCGCATTTGCACAGGGTTGGAAGATCGCTGCGCTCGACCATGCGGGCGGCGCGGCTCGTCTCCGCCTATGCATTGCAGCGGCTGCGAAGCCCGCGTGGCACGACGTTGCATCTCGGCAACGCGCTTGCCGCCCAGTTATACGCCTCGCTACTGGCGCGGCGGATTG
This sequence comes from Bradyrhizobium sp. 62B, assembly GCF_030272265.2. Classification (NCBI taxonomy): domain Bacteria; kingdom Pseudomonadati; phylum Pseudomonadota; class Alphaproteobacteria; order Hyphomicrobiales; family Nitrobacteraceae; genus Bradyrhizobium; species Bradyrhizobium sp. 62B. The sequence continues at coordinate 2,104,925 of NZ_CP092841.2, forward strand.
AAGTTCTCTTCAGCGCCGACGTCGAGGATCTCTCGCTGCAGGGTGATCGCTTCAGCGGCGTGGTGATCCGCCATGGCTCCCGCGACCGGCCGATCGCGGCGCGCCGCGGCGTGGTGCTGGCGACCGGCGGCTTTTCGCACGACGCCGTGTTGCGCAAGCGTTATTTTCCGGCGGCGGCTGGATTTGTCTCGGCGGCCAACACCTCCAGCACCGGCGACGGGCTGCGGCTCGCGGCAGCGACAGGTGCCGCGCTCAATACGGACGCGACCAGCCCGGCCCATTGGGTGCCGGCCTCGCTGTTTCGCCGCGCCGACGGCAGCTGCGGCGTGTTCCCGCACACCGTAACCGATCGCGCCAAGCCGGGGGTGATCGCCGTCAACGCCGCGGGCCGGCGCTTCGTCAACGAGGCGCTGTCGTACCATGAGTTCGTGCTCGGCATGCTGCGCGATGGCAATGGCGAGCCGGACCGGCCGTTCCATTTGATCTGCGATCGCGCGTTCCTCTGGACCTATGGCCTTGGCCGCATCAAGCCGTTCATGCGCAGCTATCGGCGCTACGTGGCGAGCGGCGAGTTGATCGAGGCGTCTGATATCGCACAGCTCGCAGGCAAGATCGGCGTCAAGCCCTCAGTGCTCGCGGCGACGCTGGCGAGCTACAACGAAGGCGCGAAAGAGGGGCGCGATCCCGAGTTCGGCCGCGGCAGCACCATCTATCAGCGCCACCTCGGCGACATCAGCCACAAGCCCAATCCCTGCGTCGCGCCAATCACGCGGGGGCCGTTCTTCGCGATGCGGATCTATCCGGCGGATCTCGGCACGGCGATCGGCCTGAAGGTAGACGCGCAGGCCCGCGTGCTGCGCGCGGACGGCACGCCGATCGCGGGGCTCTATGCCTGCGGCAACGACATGGGCTCGATCATGAGCGGGAATTGTCCGGGGCCGGGGATCACGCTCGGGCCGGCGCTGGCGTTCGGATATATTGCGGGAAGACATCTGGCGGAGAGTGGGGCAGTGGCGCCGACCGCCGCGAAGAAGGTCGTCTGATTGTAACGCGCTCTATCCCCCGTCAGTGCGAGCGAAGCGAAGCAAAGCAATCCAGAGATGTTTCCACGGAAGCAGCCTGGATTGCATCGTCGCAAGGGCCCCTTACAATGACGTGGAGTGAGCCGACCCCAATCTACTCGGCCGCCGCGGCAAAGCGACTGTTCTCCAGCTCCGCTTCCAGGCGCGCCGTCTCGGCCGCCGCCAGTTTGACGTTGGCTTCCTTGACGTGGCCAAAGCCGCGGATCGTCTCGGGCACGCGCGAAAGCCGCGTCAGCAGCGGGATCTGCTCGGCCTTCAGCCCGACGATCCGCTGATCGATCATCGCCAGATAATCCGCGACCAGCTTGCGCTCGGTCCGGCGCTCGTCGGTGCGGCCGAACGGATCGAACGCGCTGCCGCGCAGGAATTTCAGCCTGGCGAGAACGCGGAAGGCGTGGAGCATCCAGCCGCCGAACTCCTGCTTCTGAAGCCGGCCCGTGACCTTGTCGCGCTTCGCAAAGATCGGCGGCGCGAGATGGTATTTCAGCGTGAAATCGCCATCGAACTTTTCCGACACCTTCTTCGCGAAGCTGCCGTCGGTGTAGAGCCGCGCGACCTCGTACTCGTCCTTGTAGGACATCAGCTTGAACAGGTTCTTGGCGACCGCCTCGGTCAGCTCCGTGGACGCCGGCGAGACGGCATTCTCAGCCTTGCGCACCTTGGCGACCTCAGCGAGATAGCGGTCGGCATAGGCCTTGTCCTGATAGGAGGTCAGGAATTCGGCGCGCGTCGCGATGATGTCGTCGAGCGACTTGGTCGGCGCGGCGGCGCGGTTCTTGAACTGCAGCACGCTGCGCACCCGCGACATGTCATGGGCGGCGAGACGGCCCCAGGTGAAGGCGAGCTTGTTCATCTCGATCGCGGCGCCATTGATCTCGATGGCGCGCAGCAGGGCCTCCAGCGACAGCGGGATCGCGCCTTTCTGGAAGGCGAAGCCGAGCATGAAGGGATTTGTGGCGATGCTGTCGCCCATCAGCGCCGCGGCAATGCCTGTCGCGTCGATAATGTCGAGGTTCGTGTCGCCGACGGCGTCACGCAGCACGGTCTGCATCGTGCCCATCTCGAAATCGAGGTCGGGGTTTTGCACGAAGCTCGCGGTCGGCTGCAGATCGGCGTTGATAAAGGCCTTGGTCACGCCGCGTTCGGCGCGGCTGAGCGCGGCGGGACCTGCCGAGACGATCATGTCGCAGCCGAGGATGACGTCGGCACCGCCGGTGGTGATGCGGACTGCCGAAATATCTTCCGGCTTCGGGGCGATGCGAACATGGCTCATCACCGCGCCGTTCTTCTGCGACAGGCCCGTGAAATCGAGCGCCGAGCAGCCGCGGCCATCGACATGGGCGGCCATGCCGAGCAGGGCGCCGATGGTGATGACGCCGGTGCCGCCGATGCCGGTGACGAGGATGTTGTAGGGGCCGTCAAGCTCGCGCGCCGGCGGCAGCGGCAGATCGGCGAACAGCTGGCCGGAATCCACCGCCGACGTCTTCATGCGCTTCAGACTGCCGCCATGCACGGTCACGAAGCTGGGGCAAAAGCCTTCGACGCAGGAGAAGTCCTTGTTGCAATTCGACTGGTCGATCTGGCGCTTGCGGCCGAACTCGGTTTCCAGCGGTTGCACCGAGACGCAGTTGGAAGCCTGCGAGCAATCGCCGCAGCCTTCGCAGACCAGCTCGTTGATGAAGGCGCGTTTGGCAGGATCCGGATAGAGCCCGCGCTTGCGGCGGCGGCGTTTTTCGGCGGCGCAGGTCTGGTCGTAGATCACGACCGTGAGGCCCTTGATGTCGCGCAGCTCGCGCTGGACTGCATCGAGCTCGCGGCGATGATGGATGGTCGCGCCTTGCGGGAAGTAATTGCCTTGCGGATACTTGGCGGGATCGTCGGAGACGATCGCGAGCCGCTTGACGCCTTCGGCCCAGACCTGGTGTGCGATCTGCGCGACGTTGAAGGCGCCTTCCGCCGGCTGACCGCCGGTCATGGCAACGGCGTCGTTGTAGAGGATCTTGTAGGTGATGTTGATGCCGGCGGCCGATGCCGCGCGAAGGGCGAGAAGACCGGAATGGGTGTAGGTGCCGTCGCCCAGATTCTGGAAGATGTGCGTCTCGCTGGTGAAGGGCGACTGGCCGATCCAGTTCACGCCCTCGGCGCCCATATGCGAGATCAGATCGGTGCGGCGGGTCGGCATGCTCAGCGCCATGCCGTGGCAGCCGATGCCGGCCATGGCGCGGCTGCCCTCGGGCACGCGCGTCGAGGTGTTGTGCGGGCAGCCCGAGCAGAAGAACGGCGTGCGGGCGAGTTTGATCTGCGTGCTTGCGGTGACCGGATTGTCGAAGGCCTCGAGCCGGGCAAGACGCTGCTCCAGCACCGGGCTGTGATGACCGAGCTTGCGCAGGCGCGCCACCAATGCGCCCGCGACGATGGTCGGCGTCAGCTCGCCCTCACTCGGCAGCAGCGGCGCGCCGCGCTCGTCGCGCTTGCCCGTGACGGTCGGGCGCCTTGAGGCGTCGATATTGTAGAGGATGCGCATCAGCTGGTCTTCGATGAAGCCGCGCTTCTCCTCGACCACGAGCACGTCCTGCAGGCCTTCCGCAAAGCGCTTGGCGCCGCTTTCCTCCAAGGGCCAGGTCAGCGCGACCTTGTAGATGCGAAGGCCGAGATCCTGCGCGTCCTTGTCGGTGATGCCCAAGTCGGCCAGCGCCTGCCGCAGATCGAGATAGGCCTTGCCGGTCGCGACGATACCGAGCCGCGCGGGTTTGGAATCGAGCACGATACGGTCGAGCTGGTTGGCGCGGGCAAAGGCCTGCACGGCCGCCATCTTCGGCCCGAACAGGCGCTTCTCCGCTTCCAGCGGCGGGTCGGGCCAGCGGATATTGAGGCCGCCGGGCGGCATCTCGAAATCATCAGGAAGGACAATCTTGATACGCTCGGGATCGCTGTCGATCGACGCAGAGCTCTCGACGGTCTCACTGATCGCCTTGAAGCCGACCCAGCAGCCGGAGAAGCGCGACAGCGCAAAACCGTAGAGGCCGAGATCGAGATAATCCTGCAGCGTCGCGGGATTGATCACGGGGATCAGCGCCGCCGCGAACACCTGCTCGCTCTGATGCGCCAGCGTCGAGGACTGGCAACCATGGTCGTCACCGGCGAGCGCGAGCACGCCGCCGTTGAGCGCGGTGCCGGCCGCATTGGCGTGCTTGAGCGCATCGACCGAGCGGTCGACGCCGGGGCCTTTGCCGTACCAGATGCCGAACACGCCATCGACCTTGGCGCCGGGAAACAGGCCGACCTGCTGGCTGCCCCAGACCGCGGTTGCCGCCAGATCCTCGTTCAGTCCGGGGACGAAGGCGATGTCGTGCTGCTGGAGATGCGACTTCGCGCGCCACAGCGCGTGGTCGTACATGCCGAGCGGGGAGCCGCGATAGCCGGAGATGAAGCCGCCAGTGCTCAGCCCCTGGAGCCGGTCGCGTTCGCGCTGCAGCATGGGCAGGCGGACCAGGGCCTGTGTGCCGGACAGGAAGATCCGCTTCGATTCGAGCCGGTATTTGTCGTCCAGCTCGACCTGCAACAGCGTCATTTCAAGGTCCTTGTTGTCATGGTCCGGGGAGGGATTTTGCGCCGCGGGAGGCTTGCGGCTTTGCGAAGCGGAAGATACCCAGTCAAGAGCATGGGCCGGCGAAGTCAATATCGCTGGCCGCATCCGTGGCGCTCCTGCTCGTCATGGCTTGCCGGCGGAGGACATCATGGCTGCAAACGCATTCGACACTGAAATCACCGAGACGACCGAGGCCCTGGTCGGACCATGGCGCCAGCCACGCCAGATGCTGCAGGCCCAAACTTACGACGCGCATGCCTCGATCCACGACGACGCCACCGCGCAGAAGCTCGGCTTCAAGGGCGGCACCATCGAGGGGCCCACGCATTTCAGCCAGTTTGCGCCGCTGGGCGCGCGTCTGTGGGGCCGCGCCTGGTTCGAGACCGGATGTCTGTCCGCGCATTATCGCAGCGTCTGCTATGAGGGCGAGGAGGTGCAGGCAATCCTGTCGAAGCCGTTGCCCGGCAACAGTCAGTGCCAGGTCCAGATGGTCAAGCGCGACGGCACGGAGGTGCTGCGCGGCACGGCGTCCGTCGGTGAACCCCATGCAGCGACGGCACTGGAGGCCCGCCTTGCCGAGCTCAAACCGCTGGCCGATCCCGTGATCCTGCGCGACGTGCGGGTCGGCGTGACCGGCAAGCGGCAAACGGTGCGGATGGCGTTCGACCAGATCATGGGCGACCTCTATCCGTTCTCCCTCAGGCAGAAGCTCGCGGTCATCACCGAGAGTTCGCCTTATTATTCCGGCGCCGACAATCCGTGGGGCAGGGCCATCATCCCCATGGAGATGCTGAGCGTGCTGTTCCAGTATCGCTCCAAGGACGATCCATTGCCGGCCAAGGGACCGGCCGTCGGCCTGTTCGCCGACCAGCAGATCCGCCTGGTGAAGGGCCCGCTCTTCGAGGGCGAGGAGTACCAGGTCGAGCGCGAGGTGGTTGCGCTCTCCGGCAGCCGCCGCACCGAAAGCGCCTGGGCCAGGACCAGCGTGTTCGACAAGACGAACACGCTGGTTGCGACCATGCTGCTGAACATGGCGACGCTGAAGGATTCTTACGCGCCGTACGAGGAAGAGTATCGGCTGCTATACGGCGCGTAGGCCAGGCGACGTCAGAGCTGTTCGTATGACCGCATGCGCGCCATCCCGCCCCATTGCTCGAAGATGGGCTGTGCCGTCGCATTGATCTCCGCAATCGACATTCCTCGGCCCACGCCCGAACCGGCGAACACCGTCCAGATCACGTCTCGCGTTCCGAGGCCGCCCCGCTTGGGATCGGCATTGATGCCGAGGCTGGAAGCCAGCGCGATCGAGCCTTCGCCGATCTTGTCGGCCGGGCCCGTCTCGGCAAACTGACAGAAGCAGAGCTTGCCGTTCAGCTTGTTGTAGGCGACCCCAAGGTCGCCGAGCCGCAGCACTTTTGCCGAGGTGAAGTGCCGGAAGCGGCCACCTGGCAGGACGACGAACGGAATGGTGCTTGCATCGATGTAGTGACTGGGCCGATCGGCAGGGAAGCCGGGGTTGGTCAGCGATGTCGTTGCGACATAATAGCCGGGCGCCGGATCCGCATTGTCCTGAACCCTGGGAACGCCGTGCGCATCGGTCACGAGCGCCCACCAGTTTCCGGGCCGTCCGGCGTTCGCGAGGAAATCGAGCGCGATGGCGTTGTTCTGGTGATAGGCCTTCGGCGCCCCGTCTGCGTCGACCGCGAAGCGGCCGCGGAAGACGGCCGCGCAGACATCGGTCGTCTCGTAGACCTGCCAGCCCTCGGGAGCGCTATAGGCGAGCCGGATGGGGTCGTGCGCCGGCGCGACCCCCAGCATTTCGGCACCAAAATTGGCGACGGCAGGCGCGCCGCCGAAGCGTTCGCGCATGGTTTGATCGATCTGCGGCCATGTTAGACCGGACGAGATCGGATTGTCGTCGGAGCGCAATTGAACATGCGGCGCGTCCTTGAACCGCGGCCAGAGCAGGCCTGCGGTCAGACCGAGCCGCTTCGCCTCCTGGGCGTAGACCTGATAGCCGTTGATCCCGTTGATCTTCCTGGTCGTGGACCATTCGGCTCTTCCCTCGACCTCCCAGAAGCAGTCGACGGCCTCGCCCCATTGATGCCAGCTGTTGCCCGGAAGGACCTTGGTCACCTCGTCTCCGTTCTGGGGACCGACCGACTGCAGCACGTCCGCAAGATACGACGCGCCGTTTTGCCGAAGCGTCGCGATCGCATTGTTGATCTCGATGATCGAACGAGATTGCCGCCAGTAGCGCGCCTGCTGCGCCGGCGTCCTGACGCTTTCGGTCGGCACCATGGTGACGCCGTTTGCCGCACAGGCTTGAAGCAACTCGCTGACCAGCGAGCGGAATTCCGGGACGAGGTCGCCCAGTGAAATGGCCATCGGAAAACTCCACAATCAAATGTTGCGCAATGAGAGAATGCTACCCGATTTGTCGGCCGGTGCAAGATCGGGTGGGGACGGGACACCCGCCAAGCGGCAGGGTGCGCGGCCGGGCCTCGGCTTTATCTAGCGCTGTCATGCCGGGGGAGACGTCGTTGCCGCCGAAGCTCGGAGGCGCAGCGTGCCATCTGCCTCGGAATGATGGAGGGCAAGGTCGCGCCGCTCATCCTCTAGGCAAATGCACGCCGCAAAGCCGTCGCACAGGGAATAAGCAGGTACAGGCATTCTTCCTAACCTTCTGAGCGTGCTTCAAATTCCTCCGCGGCCTGCACGCCGTCGCAATTGTACACAATGGCACGCCGCTTGCAGAACTCCTGGCGCAGTTCTCGCGAGGGGCGGGCGTCATGCTGGACTTGAGCAAGCCGACATTGGGCGTCATTAGCGCCGAGCCCGAGCCAATCGCACTCGACTGGTCCGCCACCGCGCTTCTGATCATCGACATGCAGCGCGACTTCATGGAGCCCGGTGGCTTCGGCGAGACGCTGGGCAACGACGTCAGCCAGCTGGCGCGCGCGGTGAAGCCGATCGGCGCGGTGCTGGCGGCGGCGCGCGACGCCGGCATGCTGGTGATCCACACCCGCGAAGGCCATCTGCCCGATCTCTCCGATGCGCCGCCGGCGAAGATCGAGCGCGGCGCGCCGAGTCTTCGCATCGGCGATCCCGGCCCGATGGGCCGCATCCTCATTCGCGGCGAGGCCGGCCACGACATCATTCCCGCACTTTATCCGCTCGACAGCGAGGTCGTGATCGACAAGCCCGGCAAAGGCGCGTTCTACGCCACTGAGCTCGGCGACGTCCTGGAGAGATACGGTATCGAAAACCTGCTGGTGTGCGGCGTCACCACTGAGGTGTGCGTCAACACCACGGTGCGCGAGGCTAATGACCGCGGTTACCGCTGCGTCGTCATGTCGGACGGTTGCGCATCCTACTTCCCCGAGTTTCACGAGATGGGCCTGAAGATGATCAAGGCCCAAGGCGGCATCTTCGGCTGGGTCACGGACTCGGCCGCAGTTCTGGAGGCAATGAAGACTTCGACCACATCAGGGGGACGATCATGAGCACATTGACGGGGACGGCCGGCAAGTCCGAGATCGATACGTCCGGTTTCAAGCCGGTACTATGGACATCTGGCGACTGGAACGCGTTTTTCGGCTTCGGCACCAACATCCTCGTCAACATGCTGGTGCTCACGGGTCTGTTGCGCTTCGTCCTGAAGATGCCGGACAGTCTGGTGTTCGGCCGCATCCTGCCCGCGCTCGGGCTGATGATGTGCCTCTCGACGTTCTACTACGCCTACCTTGCCTACCGTCTGGCGCAGAAGACCGGACGCAACGATGTCTGCGCGCTGCCCTCGGGCGTCAGCGTGCCGCACATGTTCATCGTCACCTTCGTGATCATGCTGCCGATCACACTGAAGACCGGTGATCCGCTCAAGGGCTGGTCCGCGGGCCTGGTCTGGGTGTTCTTCCAGAGCTTCATTCTCATGATCGGTGGCTTCATTGCGCCGTTCATTCGCAAGATCACGCCGCGCGCGGCACTGCTCGGCACGCTCGCCGGCGTCTCCGTCACCTTCATCTCGATGCGGCCTGCGCTGGAAATGTACATGACGCCGCAGATTGGTCTGGTCTGCTTCGCCATCATCCTGGTGAGCTGGTTCGGCGGCGTGAAATATCCGCGCGGCATTCCCGCAGGCCTCGTCGCCATCGCGGTCGGCATGGTCATCGCCTGGGGCTCGAACCTGTTCGGGCTTGGGCTCGGCGGCTTGAGCATCAAGGGTGTTGGCGATGCCTTCGCCAACTTCGGCTTCTCGGTGCCGATCCCGGCAATTGGCCACGTCTTCTCCGGCTTCGAATTTCTCGGCATCATCCTCGTCACCGCCATTCCGTTCGGCATCTACGACCTCGTCGAGGCCATGGACAATGTCGAGAGCGCGGAAGCGGCGGGCGACGAATATCCGACCACGCGGGTGCTCACGGCCGACGGCGTCGTCAGCCTGATCGGCTGCCTGATGGGCAATCCCTTCATCAACGCCGTCTATATCGGCCATCCCGGCTGGAAGGCGATGGGCGGCCGCATCGGCTATTCGGCGGCAACCGGCATCATGGTGATCGTGCTGGCCTGGTTCGGCATCATCTCGGTGCTACTGGCACTCGTGCCCGTGGTCGCGATCTCGCCGATCCTGCTCTACATCGGCATGCTGATCGGCGCGCAGGCGTTCCAGACCACGCCGGTCAAGCACGCGCCCGCGATCGTGCTGGCGCTGACGCCACATCTGGCCGCCTGGGCCAAGCTGCAGATCGACACGATGCTCGGCTCGACCATGAATGCGGCGGCAACCGTCGGCGGGATGGCCGCCGACAAGGCCGACGCGGTGAAGGCTGCCGCGATCGCCGCGCTGCCGCAGCAGGGCGTGTTCTACCACGGCCTCGAGGTGATGGGCGGCGGCTCCATCCTCGGTGGCCTCATCCTGGGCGCGATCGGCGTCTTCATCATCGAGCGCGATTTCGAGAAAGCCTCGGCGTTTGCGCTGGTCGGTGCCGTGCTGACCTATTTCGGCTTCATGCATGGCGAGGCGGTCGGCATCGGCGGCGGGTTCGGCGTCACGCCCGCGGTCGCGCTGGCCTATGCCGCGATGGCCGCTGGCCTGTTCGCGGCCAGCAGGCTCGGCGCCGGCGAACATTATGCCGCGCATCCGGAGATGTCTGCCGCGCCGGCGGAATAGCAGAACAGCGCGGCCTTCAGCGAAGTGGCCGGCCTGTGCCGGCCGCTTTCGTTTCAGGGCCGCACTGCCGGCGTCTCCATCGGCAGGCCGTGCGCCCGCGACATCAGATAGAGCTCGAGCGCGACCAGCTCGGGCGAGCCGTACTCATAAGCCTGGGCGCGCACGCCGCTCATGCAGCTGCGCAGGCGCCGTTCCAGAGAACCCAGCGTTTGCCATTCCAGGCGGTAGAGCGGATAGCCGGTCGGCTGTCCCTGCGTGATCGGCGCGCCCGCGAGGCGCTTGTCGAAATTGTCGTCGTGGCAATTGGCGCAGGCGAGATTGAGCTGACCCTCGCGCCGCATGAAGAGCTCGCGGCCTTGCTCCACGAACGGTTTTGCCTGCGGATCGTCCCCGGCCGTGATCGCGGCACCACGCGATTGATGGGCAACGAAGGCTGAGAGCGCGAGGAGGTCGCGGCTCTCGTAGGGCAGCGGCGTCGCTTGCTGATGATCGGCTCTGCAGAGATTGATACGCTGGTCGAGCGTGACGGGGCGGCCGAGCGCCTTGTCGAAGGCAGGGTAGCGCGCCGCGACGCCCTTCATGCTGCCGCGCGCATCGCCATGGCAATCCGCGCAGGCCTTCGCCGCGCTGCCGGTCTTCTTCGCCCAGAGCTGTTCGCCATCGAGCACGAACAGCATGGCCGGATTGGAGGTGTCGTCGTCCTGCATCGCCCGGGTGTCGGGTCCCATGAACGAATAGCCGGACCGGCGCGCATCGGGCGGAATTTCACCGGCGAGCAAGGCAGGGGCTGCGGCGAGCAAGGTCGCCGCGGCTATCGCGCGCCAAACGCTCATTCGACCGTGATCGATGCCGATGCGGTGGACGAATAGCCGTTGTCGCCGATCCATTCGAACTCGAACTTGCCGCTCTCCCTGGCGACGGTGAAGAACGACAGATAGGGATTGGCCGCGATCGCCGGAAACAGGTCGGCGCGGAAGATCTCGGCGCCGTTGTAGCGGCAAATGAAGCTCGTGATGATGTCGCGCGGTACCAGCTTGCCGTCCACAGTGTGGCGGAAGCCTGTTTCCATGATGTGCGAGGTCAGCGTGCGGATCTCGATGACGTCGCCGCGTTTGGCCTTCGCGGGAACGTTGATGAGCGCGGCCATCAGTTCATCTCCTCGGTGCAGGCCGCCAGCGTCACGACCACGTCGGCGACGACCTGCCAGAACGTGTCGTCGGACATACGCGCGATCGCCACCACTTTCTGGGTGTCGGCAAGGCGGATGCGGGTCGAGACCTGGGCCCGGCCGGAGGAGGGGCCGAGATAGAAATTGCCGATGTTCGGCTGCGGGTTCTTCTCGTTGAAGACGTGAATGCTCTTGACGTAATCGTCAGCCGTCATCGGGCTTGCGACGCTCACCGTCATCGGCACGGTGTTGCCGTTCTCGACCAGCGGAGGAATATCGAGCTTCACCCTGCCGGTGCGGACGGATGCTTCGCCGACGATGTTGCGGATCGCGCCATTGAGCATCGCGGGCGTCGCCTGAAGCGGACGCAGGGTGACGATCGGGAGCGTCCCGGCGGCGGTGATGCTTCCGGCGAGGCTCAAGAATTGTCGTCGCGTGGTTGGCATGAACAGTCCTAGTCGCGAAGCGTTGCAAGAAAGGCCACGATGTCCTCGATCTCGGCGGCCGACAATATCGGCTTGCCGGCAAAATTGCGTCCGACCCGCACGAGGCCGTCGTTGCGATAATAGGACGGCATGATGGTCTCTGCGTTGAGTCGCGAGGCATCGACCAGTCGAAGCCGCAACTGGCTCGCCGTCCATCGGTTCCCGGCCCCGGTGAGGTCAGGCGCGAGGTCGCCCTGGAACCGCGTCTCCGGGAAGGGGCCGGAATGGCAGAGGATGCAGGTCGTGCTGCGTGCGAGCACAAGCGCTCGTCCGCGTGCGGCATCGCCGTGCGAGCCGGTGAGCGAGACCGGAATTCCGTCACCGACGATGTTGTAGGAGACGAGTTCGTTCGCGCGCACAACGCTGGCAAAGGCGAGGCCCATTACGAGGAATGCGGCAATCGCAAATGTCGGGAAGGACGGCTGCGACCGCCGCGAACTCCACTTACCTCTCCCGCTTGCGGGAGAGGTCGAGCCGAAGGCGAGGGTGAGGGTTCTCGCTTCTTGGGAATTCTCGCGAGTGGAGGCACCCCCCGCAGGCGGTGGAGGGAGCGCACCGAGGCGTTCGCGGCAGGCTTGGTCCATCATTGCTCTAGCCAAAGGTGTCCGCCGTGATGGTTTGAAACCAGCGCTCCGCCTCCGCCGCTTCGCGGGCCCGCAATTCGCGTGGCGCATCGACCGGACTGGTCGCGCCGCCTTCCACCTCGGCGAAGATGTCGCCTCTTGGCTGGTAATTGCCGGCAAGGGAGAAGCCGTAGCCGGGTGCGACGGTATTGTAGCAGACGCCTGTGAACCGCGGCGTTTCCGGTGCGCGGCCGGCGAGGAGACGGACGATGGCGGTGGCGCAAGCCTTGCCTTGCCCGCTTGCGGCCGACGCCGATTTGGGAATGCCGCCGCCGAGGCAGGCATCGCCGATGACATGGATGCCTTTGGCGAGTTTCGACTCGAAGCTCACGGGATCGATCGGGCACCAGCCGGTCGCATCTGCAGCGCCCGCGATCTCGGCGATGCGTCCCGCGCGTTGCGGCGGGATGACGTTGGCGACGTCAGGGGTGTAATTGCCGAACTCGGTGACGATGGTCATGGTCCCAGGATCGACGGAGGTGACGCGGCCGCCTTGCGACAGGCCGACGCGCTCGATCATGTCGCCGTAGAGCTCCTTCCACGCCCTCTCGAACAGCCGCTGCTGGGAGAAATTGTCCTTGGCGTCGAGGATCAGGACTTTCGAGCGTCGCTTGTTCGTCTTCAGGTAATGCGCGATCAGGCTGGCGCGCTCGTAAGGCGCCGGGGGGCAGCGCGACGGATTGGCCGGGACTGCAATGGCGACCGTGCCGCCATCCGCCATCGCTTCCAGCTGCTTGCGCAGCAGCAGCGTCTGCGCGCCGGCCTTCCAGGCATGCGGCATCTTCTCCGATGCGGCATCGTCATAGCCGGGCAGGGCCTCGCCATGGAAGTCGATGCCTGGGGAGAGCACGAGACGATCATAGGCAAACGCGGTGCCATCGGCTGTGGTCACGCTACGCTTTTGCGGGTCGATGGCCGTCGCGGCCTGAGCGACCACGGCGATGCCCTCGGCCGCGATCCTGTCATAGCCGAACTGCTGCGTCTCCATCTTGCGCAGGCCGGCGATCACCTCGTTGCTGAACGGGCAGGACGTGAAAACCTTGTTCGGCTCGATCAGGGTGACCTGCAGGTTCGCATCGGCGCGCTTGAGCGCACGCGCGCAGGCCGCGCCACCGAAGCCGCCGCCGACCACGACGATGCGGCCTGCCGATTGCGCGCGCAGGATCGAAGGTGTGGCGAGCGATGCGGCCGCGGCGGCGATGCCGAGGACGGCATTCCGCCGTGTCACCGGCACATTCATGAGGCTTGTCCGGAAAAGTGTGCCGCGGCGGCCATCGTGACCGCCGCGGCGTTTCTCAGGCGAAGGTGATGTTCTGGTCGCGCAGCGGCACCGAGCGGATGCGCTTGCCGGTCGCGGCGAAATAGGCGTTCAGAACCGCCGGCGCGGCAACACCGATGGTCGGCTCGCCGACGCCGCCCCAGAACCCGCCGCTCGGCACCATCACCGATTCCACCTTCGGCATCTCGTTGATGCGCATCGAGTTGTAGGTGTCGAAGTTGGTTTGCTCGATCTTGCCGTCCTTGACGGTGCAGCCGCCGTAGAACAGCGCGGAGAGGCCATAGACGAAGGAGCCCGCGATCTGCCGCTCCACCTGCGCCGGATTGACGACGTAGCCGGGGTCGGTGGAGGCGACGATGCGATGCACCTTGATCTTGCTGCCGTCGGTCACCGAGATCTCGGCGGCGCCGGCGACATAGCTGCCATAGCCCATGACCTGGGCGATGCCGCGATAGATGCCCTGCGGCGCCGGCTTGTCCCAGCCGATCTTCTCCGCGACCGCATTGAGCACCGCGAGGTGCTTGGGGTGATTGCCCATCAGCTTGCGGCGGAATTCGAGCGGGTCCTGGCCTGCGGCCTGGGCCAGCTCGTCCATGAAGCATTCCATGTAGATCGCGTTGTGATTGACGTTGACGCCGCGCCAGAAGCCGGGCGGGACGTGCGGGTTGCGCATCGCATGCTCGACCAGAAGGTTCGGCACCGAATAGCCGAACGCGGCTTCGCCCGATTGAGCGACGCCCTGGAACGCCGCCGGATCCATGCCGTTCTGCAGCGCCTCGGGGCGCAGCGAGAACAGGATCGATTGTCCGGACAGGCGGTAGTGCAGCGCGACCAGATTGTTGTTGGCATCGAACGCGCCGGTCATCTTGCACTGGGTGATCGGGTGATACCGGCCATGCGCCATGTCCTCTTCGCGCGACCACAACAGCTTGATCGGCGTGCCCGGCATCTGCTTGGCGATGACGACCGCCTGGCGGACATAGTCGGTCTGGCCGCGCCGGCCGAAACCACCGCCCAGCATCACCTTGTGGACGTCGCACTTCTCCGCGGGCAGGCCGGACGCTTCCAGCACTGCAGCGAAGGCGGCTTCGCCGTTCTGCGTGCCGCACCAGACCTCGCATTTGTCCGCGGTGTAGAGCGCGGTGGCGTTCATCGGCTCCATCGTGGCGTGGTTTTGGTAGGGATAGGAGTAGACGGCTTCGACCTTCTTCGCCGCACTCGTAATCGCGGCCTTGGCATCGCCGTTCTTGTTGCCGACATAGGCCGGCTGAGAATCGTCGAGGCCCTCGGTGAGCCACTTCGCAATCGACTCGCTGGAGACCTTGGCGTTGTCGCCCTCGTCCCAGACGATCGGCAGCGCCTCCAGCGCGGTCTTGGCGTGCCACCAGGTGTCGGCGACCACAGCGACCGCGGTATCGCCGACCTTGACGACCTTCTTGACGCCTTTCATGCCGGCGATCTTGGCTTCGTCAAAGCTCTTCAGCTTGCCGCCGAACACCGGGCAGTCCTTGATCGCGGCATTCAGCATGCCCGGCAGCTTGACGTCGGCGCCGTAGATCATGGCGCCGGTGGTTTTGTCGACGGTGTCGAGGCGCTTCACGCCCTTGCCGATCAGCTTCCAGTCCTTCGGGTCCTTCAGCTTGACCTCGGCCGGCGGCGTCAGCTTCGCGGCGGCTTCGGCGACCTTGCCGTAGGTCGTGGTCCGGCCCGACGCCTTATGCGTGATGACGCTGTTTTCAGCCGTGCATTCGGAGGCCGGCACCTTCCATGCGTCGGCGGCGGCCTGGATCAGCATCACGCGCGCGGTGGCGCCGCCCTTGCGGACATAGTCCTGCGAGGAGCGGATGCCGCGGCTGCCGCCGGTCGAGAAATCGCCCCATACGCGCTTGCGTGCGACGCTCTGGCCCGGTGTCGGATATTCGGTCGTGACCTTGGTCCAGTCGCACTCAAGCTCTTCGGCGACGAGCTGGGCGAGACCCGTCAGCGAGCCCTGGCCCATCTCGGAGCGGGCGATGCGGATCACCACGGTGTCGTCGGGCCTGACCACGACCCAGGCGCCGATCTCGGGCGAGCCGTCGGCGGCGCGCACAATGGCGGGCCCGCCGAAGGGGATGTCGAGGCCGATGGCGAGACCGGCGCCGAGCGTGGCGCTGCCGATGACGAAGGCACGGCGGTTCATCTTGGGAGAAACATGCTTGTTCATGGCGCGGCTCCTTTAGGCGCTGGCGATCGTGTGGATCGCTTCGCGCACCTGCTGGAAGGTGCCGCAGCGGCAGATATTGGTGATGGCCTCGTCGATGTCGGCGTCGGTCGGTTTCGGCTTCTCGGTCAGCAGCGCCGCCACCGCCATGATCATGCCGCCCTGGCAATAGCCGCATTGCGGCACGTCCTGGGCGATCCAGGCTTCCTGCACCTTGTGCAGGGTGCCGCCCGAGGCGAGCCCCTCGATCGTGGTGATCTTCTTGCCCTCGGCCTCGCTGACCGAGACGCCGCAGGAGCGGGTGGCGACGCCTTCGATGTGAACCGTGCAGGCGCCGCATTGTGCAATGCCGCAACCGTATTTGGTGCCGGTCAGGCCGGCATTCTCGCGAATCGCCCAGAGCAGCGGCGTATCCGGCTCGACGTCGAGAGTGAAGGTTTTTCCGTTGATTATTAGGTTTGCCATCGCAGTCCCCTGATTGGCCCAATCCACCGATTGAACGCAGGCGCGCAATGTGTCCGGCAAACTGGAACTGTTCAAATCAACAGTCCGCGGGGTGGCTGCCGAAAATTTTCGCGGGCGTGGGAAGATCATGGGCCAAGCGGGGTCATGGCCGAAGCCCGCCCGTGCCCGAGCGGAGGCTTCTCTCTCGCCGCCAACAGGCGGCCTGAGACGACGTTCCGGTGTTCCGCCCGGCGTAATTTGCCACCAATGTCGGGATGCAAGTCGGCGATGCTTTGCTACACTGCGAACGACGCCAGAGGAGTTCCATGATCGTGCCGAGCCCCTGCAACGTGCTGATGCTCTATCCGCTGTTCACGGCGGAATCGTTCTGGAGCTTCGGCGAATCCTGCAAGCTGATGGGCGTCCGGCGTCCCGCCGCTCCTCTCGGTCTGATCACGGTCGCCGCGATGTTGCCGTCGAGCTGGACCGTCCGGCTGATCGACTGCAACACGCAGGCGTTCGGTGACGACGATCTCGCCTGGGCTGACGTCGTCTTCACCGGCGGCATGTTGCCGCAGCAGGCGGATACGCTGCGCCTGATCGACAAATGCCGTGCGGCGGGCAAGCCGGTTGTCGTCGGCGGTCCCGATCCCACGTCGAGCCCCCACGTCTATGAGAACGCTGACTTCCGCGTGCTCGGCGAGGCCGAGAGCGTCATCGACGAATTCATCGCGGCCTGGGAGGGCGGGGCGCGCTCCGGCGTCTTCACCGCGCCGAAATTCCAGGCCGACGTCACCAGGACGCCGGTGCCGCGTTTCGACCTCCTGAAGTTCGAGGACTATCTCTATCTCGGTGTGCAATATTCGCGCGGCTGCCCGTTCACCTGCGAGTTCTGCGACATCATCGAGCTCTACGGCCGCGTGCCCAGGACCAAGACGACCGAGCAGATGTTCGTCGAGCTCGAGACGCTCTACAACATGGGCTACCGCGGCCATCTCGACTTCGTCGACGACAATTTCATCGGCAACAAGAAGTCGCTGCGCCAGTTCCTGCCGCAGCTGGCCGAGTGGCAGCGCGCCCACAACTATCCGTTCGAGCTGTCGACCGAGGCGTCGGTCAATCTCGCCGACGATCCTGAATTGCTGGAGCTGATGGGCGCCGCCAATTTCTTCGGCATCTTCGTCGGCATCGAGAGCCCCGATCCCGCAACGCTGGTCGCGATGCGCAAGAAGCAGAACACGCGGCGCAACATCGCGGAGAGCATCCACAAGATCTACGCGGCCGGCATGCTTGTTACCGCCGGCTTCATCGTCGGCTTCGACAACGAGAAGGTCTCGATGGCGGAAGCGATGATCGACTTCATCGAGGAGGCCGCGATTCCGGTCGCCATGGTCGGGCTACTGTATGCGTTGCCGAACACGCAGCTGACGCGGCGGCTCGCCAAGGAGGGCCGGCTGCATCCGGATCATGACCTGGCTTCGACGACGGGCGGCGACCAGTGCACCGGCGGCATCAATTTCGATCCGGTGCGGCCGCTGCGCGACATTCTGACGGACTACAAGACCGTGCTGGAGCGCGTGTACAGCCCGGCGGCCTACGCCGGCCGCGTCGACAAGCTGATGACGCTGCTCGACCGCTCCAGGCAGCGCCATGAGCTCGCCGAGGGCGACATCCGCGCCAGGGTCGGCGCGATGGAGACCGTGCACAAAGTCGTCACCGCCATTCCCGAGGCGCGCGGGCCGCTGTGGCAGACCTTCATGAATTGCGCCAAGCGTGACACGTCGTCCGCGCGGATCGCGGTGCAGATGATCGCGGCCTATGCGCATCTCGGGCCGTTTTCGCGAAAGGTCATCGATGCCATCGATGCACGCCTGGCCGCGCTGGACGACGAGACGATCGTTCCGGCGGCGGCCGTCGACGTGACGGCGGCCCGCCATTTGGCCTGAGGATTACTTCACCGCCAGCCGCAGGAAGCTCATCACGCTGCCGAGAGCGGCAAAGCCGGCACCGAGCGCCAGCGCCAGCGTTGCGCCCTCGTGGCCGGCGAGCGCGAAGCAGGCCGCGGCAAGCGCGGCGCCCGTCGTCTGTCCCGTCAACCGCGCGGTGGCGACGATGCCGGAGGCGCTGCCGCTGCGATGCGGCGGCGCGCTCGACATCACCGCCTTCATGTTCGGCGCCTGGAAGAACCCGAAACCCATGCCGCAGATCACCATCCGCCAGATGATGTCGGCAATGGCGGGGTTGGCCGGCAGTGTCGCGAGCAGCGTCATGCCGAGGCCAAGCAGCACGAGGCCGATGCCGCCGAGCAGGCCGACCGCATGGCGGTCGGACAGGCGCCCGGCGATCGGCGCCATGATGCCGACCACGAGCGGCCATGGCGTCATGAAGACGCCGGTCTCGACCTGCGAGCGGCCGAGCACGTCCTCGAAATAGAACGGCAGCGAGACGAAGGCGAGGCCCTGCACGGCGAAGGAGCACACGGCCGTCGCCGCCGACAGCGCGAACATCGGCCGGGCGAACAGGTCGATCGGCAGCATCGGCGCCGGATGATCGGCATGCCGGCGCGTCAGGATCAAGCCGAGCGCGAGCGCGGCGACCAGCTCGATGCCGACGACGACAGGCGAGAGATTGTGCGCGGCGCTGCCGATGCCGGTGATGAACAGGCCGAGGCAGGCCGACGCCAGCACCGCGCCGAGGAAATCGAAGCCATGATCGGCGCGCGGCGTCTTCGGCAGCATCGCAAAGCCGATGCCGATCGCGACGAGGCCGAACGGGATGTTGACGGCGAACAGCCAGGGCCACGGGCCGAGCGCGAGAATGGCGGAGGCGATCGACGGCCCGAACGTGAAGGCGGTCGCGACAACAAGCGCATTGTGGCCAAAACCGCGGCCGAGCATCCGGCCCGGATAAACGAAACGCACCAGTGCCGTGTTGACGCTCATGATGCCGCTCGCACCTAGGCCTTGCAGCGTGCGCGCGACCAGGAGGCTCTCCAGCGACCACGCCACCGCGCAGAACAGCGAGGCGATGGTGAACAGGATCAGGCCGCCGAGATAGATGCGCTGGTGCCCGACGATCTCGCCAAGCGCCCCGAGCGGCAGCAGCGTCGCCACCAGTGCGATCTGGTAGACGTTGACCACCCAGACCGACTGCTCCGGCGAGACATGCAGGTCGGCGGCGATGGCGGGCAAGGCGATGTTGGCGATCGCAGTGTCGAGCGAGGCCATCGCCAGCGCGGTGAAGATCGCCGCGATCGCCCAGCGGCGCTGGGCGGCCGGAAGGCCATCGGCGATGGGATGATCGGGCTCGCGCGCGGCGGCAGGTAACGTGATTGTCATTGCGTTCGCGCGTTGCTCCGGCGGCCTCGCTGAGGGGACATTGGCATGTACTACGGCCCGCGCTGCTTCCACAGGCATATGCGTGCATGATGTGTATGCGCGAAGGCTGGGCGATGGTGCTTCGCGCGGGCGTATGATCGCGCCAGCTGCTGCAACGAGGGAAGCGCCATGCAAATCGTCGTTATGCCCGGTGATGGCATCGGACCTGAGATCACGACCGCGACGACGGGCGTGCTGCGCGCAGCGTCCGAGCGCTTCCAGCTCAACCTGCGCCTCGAGGAGCATGCGGTCGGGCATGCCAGCCTGAAGCTGTCAGGCACCACGGTGCGGCCAGAGCTGCTCGACATCGTCCGGGCCGCCGACGGCCTGATCCTGGGCCCGACCGCGACATTCGACTTCAAGGACGAGGCGCGTGGCGAGATCAATCCGTCCCGTCATTTTCGCAAGAACCTCGACCTCTACGCCAATATCAGGCCCGCGCGCACTTATGCGGGGAGGCCGGGCCGCATCAGTGATTTCGACCTCGTCGTGGTCCGCGAGAACACCGAGGGTTTCTATGCAGACCGCAATCTGGAGCAGGGCAATGGCGAGATGCTGGTCACGCCTGACGTCGTGATCTCGCTGCGCCGGATCACGCGGCTGTGCTGCGAACGCATCGCCCATGCCGCCTGCCGTCTGGCGATGAAGCGGCGCAGGCATCTCACCATCGTGCACAAGGCCAATGTGCTCAAGATCGGCGACGGCATGTTCCTCGACATCTGCCGCGAGGCGGCGAAGGCCTATCCCGGCCTCGCGGTCGACGACATCCTGGTCGATGCCATGATGGCGCATGTGGTGCGCAGTCCCGACCGTTTCGACGTCATCGTGTCCACCAACATGTTCGGCGACATCCTGTCCGATCTTACGGCCGAACTCTCCGGCAGCCTCGGCCTCGGCGGCTCGCTCAATGTCGGCGAGCGCTACGCCATGGCGCAGGCCGCGCATGGCTCGGCGCCCGATATCGCCGGACAGGATGTCGCCAATCCGATCTCGCTGATCCTGTCGACCGCGCTGCTGCTCGCCTGGCACGGCGAGAAGACGGGCGCCGTCCGCTATGAAGAGGCCGCGCGTGCGATCGAGGCTGCGGTGGCCAAAGCGATCGGCGATGGCAGGGCGACGCGGGATGTCGGTGGCAAGCTCGGCACCATCGCGGCGGGGGCGGCGATTGCGGAGATCCTGCAGGCGGGGTGAGGCTCCAGACCAAAAAGTCGAAAAACAACCCCATGCACAGTAGAAGTCCCTTGATTGATAAGGGATTTTCGAAACGTTTCCGCGAGGGGGCGTCCGCAGCCGCGATCAAGTTGACCCGTCGGGCAAAACACTGAGCCGCTGCCTGGCCCTGGGGAGTGGGGCACGGTGCACTCCCACCTCAGTTGCCCGGGTCGGTCGCCAATGGCGACGCGCATCTGTCGGCCGACGTTGAGCCAGATCAACACTCCCGCAGCAAGCTCGCGGACCTTTCCATGAGGCATCGATGGAAAGAGCGGCCGACATGCAGATCCTACTCAGGGAAATCCGGAATACTCCTTTGCTCTGGATGCTGGTGTTCGTGCCCATCGTGCTGGTGGCCGAGAAGGCGGCCCCGCATTCCCACACGCTGCTGTTCGTGCTGGCCGTGCTTGCCATCGTGCCGCTCGCGGCCCTGCTCAGCCATGCCACCGAGGCGGTCGCCGCGAAGACAGGCGATGCCGTGGGCGGACTGCTCAATGCCACGCTCGGCAATCTCACCGAACTGATCATCGCCATCACCGCGCTGCGCGCAGGCCAGTACATGCTGGTGAAGGCCTCGATCGCGGGCGCGATCGTCACCAACGCGGTGTTCATGCTGGGGGCCTGCCTGCTGCTCGGCGGCTTGCGCTACCACGTGCAGGAGTACAACCGCGCCGGCGCGCGGCTCTCGTCGGGCCTGCTGTTGATGGCAACCGTGGCGTTGCTTGCGCCTTCGGCGGTCGCCGATCTCGAGCACCTGCCACCGGACGGGGGCGTCCTGAACAAGCTCAGCCTCGGCATTTCAATCCTCCTGATCCTCGCTTACGCACTCGGTTTGTGGTTCTCGCTCGTGACCCACAAGGAATTGTTCGCCAGCGCCGATCACGGCGACGACAAGGAGGCGCACTGGCCGATTGGATTAGCCGTGGGCACGCTGCTGGTCGTCACCGTGCTGGTCGCGCTGGTCAGCGATCTTCGTGGAATCAGTGCAGAAGGCGGCGGAAACCTTCGGAATGAGCCCGGCCTTTGTCGGCTTCATCGTCGTCTCGCTGGTCGGCGCCGCCGCCGAATTCGCGGTGGCGTTCGGTGCGGCGCGCAAGGACCGGCTCGACATGGCCGTCAGCATCGCGCTCGGCAGCGCCTCGCAGATCGCGCTGTTCGTCGCACCCGCGCTGGTGCTGCTCAGCTATGTCGTGGGGCCGAAGCCGATGGACCTGCAGTTCTGGCCGGGCGCCGTCACCATGGTGATGATCGCGACGGTCACGTCGGCCTACATCACCGCCAGCGGCCGCTCGGCATGGTTCGTCGGCGCGCTGATGATCTTCATCTATGCGGTTTTCGCGCTGACGCTCTATGTGGTGCCGCCGGCGGGCCAGGGATGAAGGGCGTTCGTCCGTCCTGAGGGTCACCCCGGCAGGTCATGTCCAAGGCTTCACAGCAGAACGGTCGTGACCACATAGACGACGATGGCGGCGCCGAGACAGCGTCGCCACGGATTCACGCCGCGAAAGATCTCGTCGGCGCCCCAGATGATCAGTCCGGCTTTCATGACGATCGTCAAAGCGACGCTGGATTTGCCTGCGGCAGGCCAGATCCAAAGCAGAACCCCCGCAACGATCACGATCCAGAGGACGAGAGTCGGCCACTGCGCGATGGTGATGGCACCAGTTTCACGGTTTCTGAAGAACCACTCAAGAAATCGCCGCACGTTCCCGCGCTGGTCAGAGCTTAACCTCACCCTCTTCACCGCCCTTCCAATAAGCGATGCGGTTGGCTTTGACCTTGATCAGGACGAGGCCTGGCGTATCGATGCCGTCGTCGAACCAATCGTCGAGATCGCTGGTCCAATGCTGTTGGAAAGCCGCCTTGTCGCGGATCAGCTCGGCGGTCCCTTCGACGGCGACGTAGATCCCGTTCGAAAACAGGCCCGCTTCCGACGAAAACCCGAGCGCGACTTTCGGATTGCGCTGGATGTCCGACACGGTCCGCGTTTGCTCATAGGCAAAGTAGTAGGACGTGCCGTCATAGGCGACATCGCCGTTGTTGCTCATTGGACGGTTGGCGATCTCGCCGTTCTCGGTGTGGGTCGAAAGAATGGCGATGTCGATCCCGGCCATGTCCTTCGCGATTTCGGCAAGCGACGTCTTGGGCATGAACTTTCCTCCGATGAGGCTGGAGCAACGGCGGGATGAACCTCACGTTCCTCGCTCTCGTATCGCTCAAACAAAAACCGCCCCCGGCTTTGACCGGAGGCGGTGTTGAATCAGATCGGCTCAGTGGCCGGTGCCGGGCTTGGTGGTCTTCGGCGGCTTGCCGTCTTCCATGCGGCCCTCGTTGCGAAGATCGCGCCCCTCCTGGGCCTTGCGCTGGCTCTCGGGATCCTTGCCGTGCTCGTTCATCTCTTCCTTGATGTAACCGGCGCCTTCCTTGATCTTGCCTTCAACGCTCATGATGTTCTCCTTCTATATATGAGAGCTAACGCGTTGGCGGATCGACCGTTCCGGCATAGAGCCGCGCGGATTCGCGAGGAACCCTTCCGACATGCCGCGATTCCGAAATGGGTCAGCCAGCACCGCCTCTATTGGGACGGTGTGACGCCCAGGCTGTCGACGACGCCGGAGCCCTCGTCGACGAGTTGTTGAGCGCTCATCCAGATATCGCGGCCGGGAATCTTCTTGCGCAGTCCCGCGAGCCAGGCGGTGTTGACGCGGCGAATTCCCATGTCCTTGTGGAACAGGTCGTCGGTGGCTTGCGTCTCGAGTCTTCACGACCTCCGCGACCACGGCCCTGTTGGCCTCGCCTAATTCCTGTCGCTTCATCATGTCCCTGGCGCTGCCGGTCAGGCTGGCCTCGTGAAACATGAAGTAGGCGTCGGGATCGGCCACGCGCTTCGTGCCCGCGAGAAAGATCGGAACGCACATGGAGGCACAGACGCCGGCCTTCTGCACGAACGTGTCCATCGCACGGTTGCGGGCGCGGATCGCGGCGACGACCTTGCGGCCGTGCTCGATCGAGCCGCCCGGCGAGTTGAGGACCAGCACGAGCCGGCGTTGATCGGACTTGAATTGATCAAGGGCGGCGCCGACCCGCTCGCTCATGGGCTCCTGGACGGGGCCGCTCCAGCCGAGCAGGATGCGGTCCGGCTCTTCGCTGATAGACAGCGTCTGGCGTGACGCTGCCTCCCTGGAACCAGACGGCATTTGACAGATGCCCCACAGCAGCAAGATGCCGCCCGCACCGAGGACGGTTACGAGCCGTGACATGCTCTACTCGCCCAGGTTCACGAATTGAGCGATCGCCAGAACAGGAGCAGCGAGCCGAAGGTGAACAACGCCACCAGGCCCGCCACGGAAACAAACGATACCGTCCGGTTCCAGAGCTTTGTTTCCGCGGCATAGAGAACCGTGATCGCCGCGCGGTCGGTCGTCGAACGCGCCGGCACCAGGGTTTCCCCGCCGCCGCTGCTGAAGAGCATCATGAACTTGTGGGTCACGGCCGGCTGGTCGGGCCTTGCGACTGAAATGATCTTGGTGCTGCAGAAGGTGATCACGAAGTTCGTTCGCTCGCACTTCCCTTCGGTGGCACGCAGGTCATAGGCAGGTTGCCAGGTGCCGGAAAGGCGATGGTCGCGCAGAATGTCCGCGCCGTAGCTTGCGACCAGCCCGTAGAGCATGGCGCCGCAAGCCAGCAGCGCAACCAGCCAGCGGAGCGGGCTGCCTGTCGCCACTGCAGTCCCGGAAGTGGCCTGGCTGGCTGCGGGCGCGGCGGTTAGGCCGACGTCGAACGTTTGAGCTGCGGCACCAACTCCGGACTGACGCTTGCCGAATGCCATTTCGCTCTCTCCGAACAGGGCAGGTTCGGCTGCTACCTGAGGATGAAAAGCAAAAGATTCGTTTAATTTGTATCCGCGAATTTTCTGAATGCGGCTCGAAGGACGGCTGAAGCACCTGCGAAACCCGAGATGCTCCGTGTCGAAAGCCGTCGTCGGGTTCACGGCGCCCTGCCATCCTACGGGCGTCGTCCAGACTCTCGCCATTCAACTTCCGGTAGCCTTGTTTTGACTTCGCGGTGGTCCCTAGAACTGATACCGCCGCAGTCCCCCGTCCACCGGTATCACCGTGCCCGTGATGTACCGCGCCACGGGTGAAGCCAGGAACACCGCGAGCGCGGCGAGGTCTTCCGGCTCGCCCCAATAGCCGACCGGGATCTCTTCCTCGGCAAAACGCTCGCGATAATCCGGCGGATAGTTGCGGCGGATCTGCTCGCTCATGATGCGGCCGGGCGGAATGCAGTTGATGGTGATGCCGTGCTCGCCGATCTCGCGGGACAGGCCCTTGGCCCAGGCGTGCACCGCGGCCTTGGCGGCGAACGCGGCGTTGAGGCCCTCCGGCTCGGACTTGCCGGTGATGTTGACGATGCGGCCCCATTTGCGTTCGATCATCTGCGGCAGCAGCGCATGCGCGATGCGGCGGTAGCTGGTGAAATTCAGCGCGATCGCCTCGTCCCATTTGCTGTCGGGTGCATCGACCGGCAGCGGCCGGCTGCCACCGGCGTTGTTGATGAGGATGTCGACATGGCCAAGCTCCTTCAACGCGAAGGCCGCGATCTTCTCCGCCGCGTCCTTGGCCATGACGTCCTGCTCGAACGGCGTGATCAGCCCGCCGCCGACCTCCTGCACCAGCTCGGCGAGCAGATCGGTGCGCCGCGCCACACCGACGACGCGCACGCCTTCAGCGGCGAGGCCCTTGGCGATGGCACGGCCGATGCCGATGCTCGCGCCGGTGACAACAGCGGTTTTCGATTTGAGCCCGAGGTCCATGGTCACACGCTCTCTTGTTGGTTTTTGCGCCGTCCGTTTCCTGCCCATCCCGCGGGCCTTGAATTGCCTCCGCGGGACGAGCAGTGGTAACCAAGAGCGACGTTGAAGGAAACACGAAAAAGAAAAGGCACCTGAGCGATGGTCTGGGATCCGCAGCAATATCTGAAATTCTCCGGCCACCGGCTCCGGCCCGCGGTCGACCTCCTGATGCGGATTCCGGATTTCGGCCCGCGCGAGATTGCCGATCTCGGCGCGGGCGCCGGCAACGTGACCAAGCTCATCAAGGAGCGCTGGCCGGCCGCGGCGGTGACGGGGGTCGAAGGCTCGGCCGAGATGGTTGCCGCGGGCCGCAAGGCCGCACCCGACGTGGAATGGTCGCATGAGGACCTCGGCCATTGGCGTCCCGCCAGGCAATACGACTTGATCTATTCCAATGCCGCACTGCACTGGCTGCCCAATCACGCGGCATTGTTTCCGTCGGTGATGGAGAAGGTGAAGCCTGGCGGCATGCTTGCGGTGCAGATGCCGCGCAACTTCCTGGCGCCCTCGCACGTGCTGATCGGCGAGACGGCGCTGGATGGTCCGTGGCGGTCCAAGGTCGAGCATCTCGTCACCCCGCCGCCGGTCGAGGGGCCGGCCTTCTACCACGATCTTCTGGCGCCGATGTCCGATAACATCGACATCTGGGAGACCGAATATCTGCAAGTGCTCGAAGGCGAGAATCCCGTCAAGGAATGGACCAAGGGGACCTGGTTGACGCGCTATCTCGACGTGCTGGCGGACGATGAAAAGATCGCATTCGAGGCCGCCTATGGGATGCGCGTTGCAAAGGCTTATCCGAAGAATGCGGCGGGGCAGACCCTGTTCCCGTTCCGCCGTCTCTTCATGGTGGCCCAGCGCAAGGGCTGATGCATTGCCGCAATGCGACATAAGCGCTCGTTCGGAAGGCCGGGCGCGCGTGCCGGGTTGCGCCGACCGCACCCGTCAAGCTAGCTTGGCTGCGGCAAATTGGGCTTAGGTCTAGTTGTTCGGCTTGCGGATTGCTGCCACTACTGACCTGTAAAACAAAAAGAACCCGGTCTTCGAGGTTGTTGGGGAGGTCTTCATGCGCAAACTGCTTCTCGCGGTCGCTGCGGCCGCGTTGGTTCTGGCCCCTGCCGTTGCGCAGGCCCAAAATCCGATCGTCATCAAGTTCAGTCACGTCGTCGCCAACGACACCCCAAAGGGGAAGGGCGCGCTGAAATTCAAGGAGCTTGCCGAGAAATACACCGACGGCAAGGTCAAGGTCGAAGTCTATCCGAACTCCACGCTCTACAAGGACAAGGAGGAGATCGAGGCGCTGCAGCTCGGCTCGGTGCAGATGCTCGCGCCCTCCACCGCGAAATTCGCGCCGCTGGGCGTCAAGGAGTTCGAAGCACTCGACCTGCCGTGGCTGTTCAAGGACGACCAGACCTATTCCAACGCGATGAAGGGCACGCTCGGCAAGTGGCTGTTCCAGAAGCTCGAGGCCAAGGGCATCACCGGGCTTGCCTATTGGGACAACGGCTTCCACATGCTGTCCTCCAATCGTCCCTTGCTGAAGCCGACGGATTTCCAGGGTCTAAAATTCCGCATCTCCGGATCGAAGATCGCCGACCAATATCTGCGTATCATGGGCTCGATCCCGCAGATCATGGCGTTCTCGGAAGTCTACCAGGCCCTGCAGACCGGGGTGGTCGACGGCTGCGAGAACACCGCGTCCAACTATCTGACGCAGAAGTTCTACGAGGTGCAGAAGGACATCACCGTGTCCTATCACGCCCATCTGCAATACGCCGTCATCGTCAATTCGAAGTTCTGGTCGGGCCTGCCGCCCGATATCCGCACCCAGCTCGACAAGGCGATGGCCGAGGCGTCCGACTACACCAACTCGATCGCGCGCCAGGAGAACGAGGACGCGCTGGCCGAGATCAAGAAGACGGGCAAGACCAATCTGCACTACCTCACCGACGCCGATCGCAAGGCCTGGCAGGAGGCAATGCAGCCGACCTATAAATGGGCCAAGGGCAGGGTCGGGCAGGAGGTGCTCGATCTCGTCGCCAAGGAACTCGACGTCAAGATGAACTGACGGCCGCGGCCCAATAAGAACAACACCAACGGTCGGGGGTGATCGCACTCCCGGCCGTTTCGCTCTTGAACGACGAGTCGATGCTTGGGGGGATCAAGTTGCTGCGTGTGCTGAATCGTTTTCTCGATCATCTCGAGGAGTGGCTGATCGCGACGATGATCGCGGCTGCGACGTCGCTGATCTTCGTCGCCGTGCTGCATCGTTACGGCGCCGGGCTGTCGATCGACATCGCCAAATGGGCGGAAGCCCGCAACCTGGCTTTCCTGTCCGTCCCGGCGCGCGCGGCGTTCGTCTGGCTTGCCGCGCTCGATCTGTCCTGGGCGCAGGAGCTCTGCATCTACATGTTCATCTGGATGGCGAAGTTCGGCGCCGCTTACGGCGTGCGGACCGGCATCCATGTCGGCGTCGACGTGCTCGTCAACATCCTTCCGGGCGGATCGCGCCGCCGCGTCATTACCTTCGGGCTGTTGTGCGGCGCGCTCTTCACCGCCATCGTCGCCTATTTCGGCGCCGCGTTCGTCGGCCAGATGTGGCAGACCGGACAGCAGTCCAACGATCTGGAAGCGCCGATGTGGATGGTGTATCTCACCATCCCGCTCGGCTCCGGCCTGATGTGCTTCCGCTTCCTGCAGGTCGCCTGGTCGTTCTACCACACCGGCGAGCTGCCGCATCACGACATGGCGGGCGTCGAAGGCGTCGAGGTGGACCCGGTGCATCCGGCGCCGGTCACACCCACCCAAGTGGTCCGGGACGAGCGCAGCCCGCTCGGCTGGATCCTGATGCTGCTGCCGGTGCTGATCGTCGCGATCTGCTTCGCGCATGCGGGCCATCTCATCACCTTGCCGCAGGGCCTGCGCGTCGCCATCGTGTTCGCGCTGCTGCTCTCCCTGATGCTCACGGGCATGCCGATCTCGATCGCGCTGGGTCTCACCGTGCTCAGCTTCATGTTCACGCTGACCGATGTGCGAACGGAATCGGTGGCGCTGAAGCTGTTCACCGGCATCGAGAATTTCGAGATCATGGCGATCCCGTTCTTCATCCTCGCCGGCAACTTCCTGACCCATGGCGGCGTGGCGCGGCGGATGATCACCTTCGCGACCTCGCTGGTCGGCCATTGGTACGGTGGTCTCGCTTTGTCGGGCGTGGTGGCCTGCGCGCTGTTCGCGGCGATCTCCGGCTCCTCGCCGGCGACCGTGGTGGCGATCGGCTCGGTGATCCTGCCGGCGATGGTCGCGCAGGGCTTCCCGAAGCGATTCGGCGCGGGCGTGATCACGACGTCGGGCTCGCTCGGAATCCTCATTCCGCCGTCGATCCCGATGGTGCTCTACGCCGTCTCCACCAACAGCTCGGTGGGCAAGCTGTTCATCGCCGGCATCGTGCCGGGGCTTGTGCTTGCCACGCTGCTTGGCATGACGACGTTCTATCGCGCTTGGCGCAACGACTATCCGCGGATGCGAAAGGCCACCTTCCTCGAGCGCCTCGATGCCTTCCGCAAGTCGATCTGGGGCATCCTGCTGATCGTGATCGTGATCGGCGGCATCTACAGCGGCCTGTTCACGCCGACCGAAGCCGCCGCCGTCAGCGCGGTCTATGCCTTCATCGTCGCGGTGTTCATCTACAAGGATTTGAAGCTGCGCGACGTGCCGCGGGTGCTGCTGTCATCGGCGAACCTGTCGGCGATGTTGCTCTACATCATCACCAACGCCGTGCTGTTCTCGTTCCTGATGACCTACGAGAACGTGCCGCAGGCGCTCGCGCAATGGATGATCGACCAGGGCCTGGGGTGGATCGGCTTCCTGCTGCTCGTCAACCTGCTGCTGCTGGTGGCGGGCAATGTGATGGAGCCGTCCTCGATCATCCTGATCATGGCGCCGATCCTGTTCCCGGTCGCGATCAAGCTTGGCATCGATCCCATTCATTTCGGGATCCTGATGACGGTCAACATGGAGGTCGGCCTGTGCCATCCGCCTGTCGGCCTCAACCTCTACGTCGCCTCGGGCATCGCCAAGATGGGGATTACCGAACTCACGGTCGCGGTGTGGCCGTGGCTGCTGACGATGCTGGGATTCCTCGTGGTGGTGACGTATTGGCCCGGCTTGTCGCTGTGGCTGCCGCGGCTGCTGGGGATGTAACAGCGCACACGGTGCCCCCTTTCTCCTTGTGGGAGGGGGGCCTGTGCGTCGCTTCATCCGGGCTACGCATCCTTCCGCCGGCAATGGCAATCATCCGCGAGATGCGGTTAGATGCCGCGCGACAAGCCGGGAGGATGCCAGCATGACTGAACGCAGCGGCGAGCCGAAGGACGCGACACCTTCCGTCATCGCGCAGCAGAACGCGATGCTGAACGCGCTGCCGTTTTCCGACACGCAGGATTTCGACGATGCCGCGCGCGGCTTCCTCGGCACGGTCGAGAACGCAGCGATCACGAACCCGCAAGGGCGGACGGTCTGGAGCCTGCAGCCTTACGGCTTCCTGTCCAATGAAGAGGCGCCGCCCACGGTCAATCCGAGCCTGTGGCGGCAGTCGCGTCTCAACATGCAGCACGGCCTGTTCGAGGTCGTGCCCGGCGTCTACCAGGTGCGCGGGCTCGACATCGCCAACATGACGCTGATCGAGGGCGACAGCGGCGTCATAGTCGTGGACACCCTGACCTCGATCGAGGGCGCGCGCGCCGCGCTCGATCTCTATTTCAGGCATCGGGGGGTGAAGCCTGTTGCGGCCGTCATCTTCACGCACACGCACACCGACCATTGGGGCGGCGCGCGCGGCGTGCTGGAGGAGGATGCGCTGGCAAGTGGCCGCGTGCCGATCATCGCGCCGAATCTGTTCATGGAACATGCCGTTTCCGAGAACATCATTGCGGGGCCGGCGATGCTGCGCCGGGCGCAGTATCAGTTCGGCTCGCTGCTCGCCAAGGGCGCGCGGGGACAGGTCGATTGCGGGCTCGGCAAGTCGATGGCGGCAGGATCGGTCGCGCTGCTGCGGCCGACCGACCTGATCATGGCGACCGGCGATACGCGTGTGATCGATGGCGTCGCGTTCGAATTCCAGATGGCGCCGAACAGCGAAGCGCCCGCGGAGATGCATTTCTTCATCCCGCGCTACAAGGTTCTGAACCTCGCCGAGAACTGCACGCACAATTTTCACAACCTGCTGCCGTTCCGCGGTGCCGACGTGCGCGACGCGCTGGCCTGGTCGAAATATCTGGGCGAGGCCCTGCAACTGTGGGACGGCAAGGCGGAGGCGATGTGCGGCCAGCATCACTGGCCGGTGTGGGGACGCGAGCGCATCGGCACGATGATCCGGCAGCAGCGCGACCTCTACAAATTCGCGCATGACCAGACCATCCGCCTGATGAATCACGGCCTCAACGCCGCCGAGATCGCCGAGACCATCCGCCTGCCGAAGAGCCTGGAGGGGGCCTGGCACGGGCGCGGCTATTACGGCCACATCCGCCACAATGTGAAGGCGATCTACCAGAAATATCTCGGCTGGTACGACGCCAATCCGGTCAATCTCGATCCGCTGCCGCCGGTCGAGTCAGGCAGGAAGTATGTCGCGTATATGGGCGGCGCCGAGGCCATTCTGGCGCGGGCGCGTACCGATTTCGACAAGGGTGAATTCCGCTTCGTCGCCCAGGTGCTTGGCCATCTCGTCTTTGCCGAACCGGATAACACGGCGGCGCGCGATCTGCTTGCCGATACGCTGGAGCAGCTCGGCTACGCCGCCGAAAGCGCGACCTGGCGCAACGCCTATCTGTTCGGCGCGCAGGAGTTGCGGCAGGGCATGCCGAAGGTGCCGGCGCGTCCGCCGATGCCACGCGAGACGCTGGCCGCGCTGCGCACCTCGCAGCTCTGGGACGTCCTGGGTATCCGCCTCAACGGCCCCAAGGCGGAGGGCAAGCACATCGTCTTGAACTGGCGCTTTTCCGACACCGGCGAGAGCTTCGTGCTGAATCTGGAGAATTGCGCGCTGACTTACACCGAGGGCGTGCAGGCGGAAGGCGCCGATGCCAGCTTCACGCTGGCGCGCGCAACGCTCGACGAGGTGATCGCCAAGCTGACGAGCTTTCCGGAAGCCGTCGCCGCCGGCAAGGTCCAGCTCGCGGGCAATCCGATGAAGCTTGCCGAGCTGATGGGCCTGATGGACGAGTTTCCAAGGATGTTCGAGATCGTCGAGCCGAAGCGGACGGTGGTGGTGTAGAGGGCTCGTGTCCCGGGCGCAGCGCAGCGCGTCCGGGACACGAGAGTAGCAAGTGCCTCAGCGCTACTCCGCGCTGCTCACCAGCTTGATCCGCGGCGCCTGTTTTTCGGCGAGGCTACGGTAGGCCGCGAGATAGTCGAGCGCCATGCGCCGCGCGGTGAAGCGCGTCTCGAACTGCTTGCGGATCGCGGCGCGGTCGAGTTGCGCGAGGCGGCTGACGACACCGGCGGCGCTGAGCACGTCCTCGACGATGAAGCCGGTCAGCCCGTCGTCGATGATTTCAGGCACCGAGCCGCGGTTGAAGGCGATGACCGGCGTTCCGCAGGCCATGGCTTCGATCATCACGAGACCAAACGGCTCCGGCCAGTCGATCGGCAGCAGAAGCCCGAGCGCACCGCTCAGGAAATCCGACTTCTCGTGATCGCTGATCTCGCCGATGAACTCCACCAGCGGGTTGTTCTCGATCATCGGCCGGATCAGTTCGTCGTAGTAATCCTGGTCGGCGCGATCGACCTTGGCCGCGATCTTCAGCGGAATGCCGCAATGAGTCGCGATCTTGATGGCGCGGTCGACGCCCTTCTCGGGCGCGATGCGGCCGAGCACGGCGAGATATTCCTGTTTCGCCGGCTTCGGCGTCAGCAGGTTCTCCGGAAGGCCGTGATGAATCGTCGTCACCCAGTTCGCCTGCGGCACCGGCCGCCGCTGCGCGTTGGAGATCGAGATGACGGGCATCTTGGAGAAGGTGTTGAAGACCGGCTGATGCTCCGGCAGATCGAGCCGGCCGTGCAGCGTGGTCAGGAACGGCGTCGGCTGCCGGTGGAACAACGACCAGGGATAATAGTCGAGATGGAAGTGGAGGAAGTCGAATTCCTCGTCGTCACATTTCTGCCGCACGCGCTCCAGCAGCACCATGTGCAACGCATTGGGATCGCGCACGGAACCGTCGAGACGAAGGGCCTTCGGCCACAGCGCATCCAGCTTGGCTGAGGTCTGGGAATCGCCGCTGGCGAACAGCGTCACGTCGTGACCAAGCGCTACCAACTCCTCCGTCAACCAATGCACCACCCGCTCGGTGCCGCCATACAGCTTGGGTGGAACAGCCTCCGTCAACGGAGCTACCTGCGCGATGCGCATCTCACCATCTCCTCTGCGATCATGAAAGTTGAAACCCCCGCCAGTACGGCACCGGCATGCCAGAGAAGGGAACGTTCCCGCAGTTGCGAAGTTCCTCCCTGCGAACGTTACTTATTCGACACGTCCGCGGAGCGTCTCGATGCTGCCACGACATCTTCTCAGATCGTCCGCATCCGCATGTCGTGATCGCCCGGCCCGGGAACCGAGGCGAAGAGGTCGATGTTCAGTCGATCAGTAACAAACGAAAACCAAGCATAACGGGGCGATAGCCACATGGATCATCTTTCTGGATACGCGCGCAGACCATTTGCCTTCGTCTTGCGCTATCTTCGGATGCGAATGGCGTCGCATCTGGTGATCCTGACCGCGGTCGTTGCAGCGGTTGCCTGCTCCGTAGGCACGCAATACGGGGTCAAATCCCTGGTCGACGCCTTGTCTGCTGGCCCGTCGCAGAACGGTGGCGTATGGCTGGCATTCATTTTACTCATGTCGCTGATCGCCGCCGACAATTTCCTGTGGCGGATTGCGAGCTGGACGGCGAGCTTCACCTTCGTTCGAGTCACGGGTGATTTACGCCGTGACATATTTCGTCATCTGACCGGGCACGCGCCGAGCTACTTCTCCGACCGCATGCCCGGCATGCTGACGAGCCGCATCACGGCGACGTCGAACGCGGTGTTCACGGTCGAGAACATGTTCGTCTGGAACGTGCTGCCGCCGTGCATTGCCACAGTTGCGGCAATCGCCTTGATTGGAACCGTCAGTCCTTACATGGCGCTCGGCCTGAGCGTGATCGCCGGCGGCATGGTCCTCGCGATGTTCCGCCTCGCCGCCGCCGGCAAACCGCTGCATGACGACTTCGCCGACAAGGCCGCCGCGGTCGACGGCGAGATGATCGACGTCATCAGCAACATGCCGCTGGTCCGCGCCTTCTGCGGCATCGGCCATGAGCATGAGCGGTTCGACGCGACCGTGAACCGCGAACTGACGGCGCGGAGCCGCAGCCTGCGATACCTCGAGAAACTGCGGCTGCTGCACGCCGCAGTGACTGTGGTTCTGACGATCGCATTGATGGCCTGGGCCATCACGCTCTGGCAGAAGAGCGAGGCGACCACCGGTGACGTCGTGTTGGTTTGTACGCTCGGTATCTCCATCCTGAGCGCGACGCGCGATCTCGCGGTTGCGCTGGTCGATGTCACCCAGCACGTCGCGCGGCTGACCGAGGCGATCGCTACGCTGCTGGTGCCTCACGAATTGCGCGACCACCCCGAGGCGGAACCTCTCGTCAAGAGCGGCGCCGCGATCGCATACAATAACGTCACCTTCGGTTATCCCGGCGGCGACAAGATTTTCGAGCGCTTCAGCCTGCGGCTCCAGCCCGGCCAGCGGGTCGGCCTGGTCGGCCAGTCCGGCGGCGGCAAGTCGACGCTGTTCACGCTGCTGCAGCGCTTCTACGATACCGACGAAGGCAGTATCACCATCGACGGCCAGGACATCTCCAAGGTCACGCAGCAGAGCCTGCGCGAGGCGATCTCCGTCGTGCCGCAGGACATCTCGCTGTTCCATCGCTCGATCCGCGAGAACATCCGCTACGGCCGGCCGAACGCCACCGACGACGAGGTGCTGCGGGCGGCGATCGCAGCGCGCTGCGATTTCATCGACAGCCTGCCCGAAGGCCTCGACACCATGGTCGGCGACCGCGGCGTCAAGATGTCCGGGGGCCAGCGCCAGCGCATCGCGATCGCGCGCGCCTTCCTGAAGGACGCGCCGATCCTGCTGCTGGACGAGGCCACCGCGGCGCTCGACAGCGAGTCCGAGGAGGCCATCCGCGAGGCGCTGTCGCGCCTGATGCGCGGCCGCACCGTGATCGCGATCGCGCACCGGCTGGCGACGCTGCGCAATTTCGATCGCGTTGTCGTGCTGAGAAATGGTAAGATCATCGAAGACGGATCGCCCGAGCGCCTCATGCAGGGTCATGGCCCCTATCGTGAACTGGTCACGCAGGAAATGAGCCGGCTCGCGCAAGCCGCCGCGTAAAGCCAACAGTCGCGTTATCGAGTCGGTCGCGTTTCAAAACAAGCGCAGGGGAGCTGCTCATGTCGGCTGAAGCCGTAACCCAACTCGTCTCCGTAACGCGGACCTCGGAACAGGTCGCGGAGCAACCCTTCTATATTCCAATGACGGGGCCCTCGGCACGGCCGCGGCGGTCCCTCAAGCACGACGACATGTTCATCGTGCTCGACAGCCATGGCGACATCGGCGCGTCGGCCGGCGGGCCGGATGGCCTGTTCCATCACGATACTCGGCATCTGGCGCGGCTAGAGCTGGTGCTCGACGATCTCCAGCCGCTGCTGCTCGGCTCCAACCTGCGCGACGACAATTCGGCATTGACCATCGATCTGACCAATCCGGACATTTACCGGGGAGACAGCCTGGTCTTGCAGAAGGATCTGCTGCACATCGTGCGCACGATCTTCCTGTGGCGCGACACCGCCTATCAGCGCATCGGTGTGCAGAACCATGGCGAGCGGCGCGCCAGCTTCGAGCTGACGCTGCTGTTCGACAACGATTTTGCCGACCTGTTCGAGGTGCGCGGCGAGCGCAGGCCGCGCCGCGGGACCGGCACGAGCAGACTGCTCGGGCCGACCGACGTGCTGTTCGAGTATCGCGGTCTCGATGACACCGAGCGCACCACGGGGCTGCATTTCGACCCGCGTCCGACGCGGCTGTCGGTGAACGCGGCGACCTGGCAGCTCGAACTGGACCCTCACGAATCGAAATCGCTGTTCGTGGCCGTATCCTGCAACCGGCCGGTCGCGGAGAAGCCCGCGCGCTTTTTCAGGGGCTTACTCGCCCACCGCCGCGAGATGCGCCAGTCCACGATGGGCGCCGCCAGCATCGAAACCTCCAACAACATCTTCAACGAGGTGCTGTGCCAGGCCATGGCCGACCTCAACATGCTGATGACGGAGACGCCGCAGGGGCGTTATCCCTATGCCGGCATTCCCTGGTACTCCACGACGTTCGGCCGCGACGGCCTGATCACCGCGCTGCAGATGCTGTGGGTCGATCCGCGCGTCGCCAAGGGCGTCCTGCGCCGGCTCGCGCATTTCCAGGCCAAGGCGGTCGATCCGCTTGCCGATGCCGCGCCCGGCAAGATCCTACATGAGATGCGCGGCGGAGAGATGGCGGCGCTGCGAGAGGTGCCGTTCGCGCAATATTACGGCAGCGTCGATTCGACCGCGCTGTTCGTCCTGCTGGCCGGGAGCTATTTCGAACGGACCGGCGACGAGAAGACCTTGATCGAGCTATGGCCGGCGATCGAGGCGGGGCTGGCCTGGATCGACGGTCCGGGCGATCCTGACAAGGACGGCTTCGTCGAGTACCAGCGCGCCACCGAGAAGGGGCTGGCCAACCAGGGCTGGAAGGATTCGTATGACGCGATCTTCCATGCCGACGGCCAGCTCGCGGAAGGCAATATCGCGCTCGCCGAAGTCCAGGGCTACGTCTACGCCGCCAAGCAGCTCGCCGCGCGTTGCGCCTTGCGGCTCGGCAAGCCGGACCGTGCGCGCAAGCTCGAGGCCGACGCCAGGGCGCTGGCCGAACGCTTCGAGAAGGCATTCTGGTGCGAGGAACTCGGCACTTATGCGCTCGCCCTCGACGGCAAGAAGCGGCCCTGCAAGGTGCGGACCTCGAACGCCGGTCAGGTGCTGTTCAGCGGCATGATCCGCGAGGACCGCGCCCGCCTCGTCGCCGCCGATCTGATGCGGCCGCATTTCTTCTCGGGTTGGGGCATCCGCACTGTCGCGCGGGGCGAAGTGCGCTACAACCCGATGTCCTACCATGACGGGTCGATCTGGCCGCACGACAACGCGCTGATCGCGCTCGGGCTCGCACGCTACGGCCTCAAGCACTCGGTGGCGCACGTCTTCAAGGGGCTGTTCGACGCGGCGACCTACATGGACCTGCGCCGGTTGCCCGAATTGTTCTGCGGCTTCCGGCGCGAGAAGCGGCGCGGCCCGACGCTCTATCCGGTCGCCTGCGCGCCGCAGGCCTGGGCCAGCGCGACGCCGTTCACGCTGCTGGAAGCGGCGCTCGGCATCGAGTTCGACGTGGCGCGCGGCGAGATTCGCCTGCGCAACCCGCATTTGCCGGCGTTCCTCAACGAGGTGATCCTGCGCGATCTGCGTCTGGGCGAGTCCAGCGTCGATCTTCGCGTCAGCCGCCATGGCGACGACGTGGCGCTGGAGGTGTTGCGCACGCGCGGCCAGATCCAGGTCTCGATCGTGCTGGCGCGCTAGCGGCGCGCATGGAGGGCGTCATGCGTGCGATCGGAATATTGGGCATAGCCATCGTTGCGAGCCTGGCGGGCGCGACCTCGCACGCCGCGGACGAGCCGCCCACAAGCCCGAGTGAGGCCAATGCGCCGGCGACCCAGCCGCCAGCCTCGACCGTGCCGGTCACGCCGAAGGATGCCGCCCCGCCGCCGTCGGTGACCATCATCGGCGCGAGCGAGGCCCATGGCGTGCTCGGCCGCGACGTGCGCAGTGCGGCCGGCGAGGACATGGGCCGCATCGTCGACGTCATCGTCGATCGCACCGGCCATGTCCGCGCCGCGGCCATCGATTTCGGCGGGTTTCTCGGCGTCGGTAGCCGCAAGATCGTGGTGGACTGGAACGCGCTACGCTTCGGCAAGATCGCCAACAAGAAGGACAGCATCACGCTGGAATTGACCAAGGCGCAGGTCGCGGCCGCGCCGGAATACAAGGAAGACACGCCGATCGTCGTGCTCGGTGCGTCCGGCAGCCTTCAACCGCTGCAAGCAATCCAGTGAGGTGCGGGGAGGGCTGACCGCCTGTGCTGTTGTCGAGGAAGCCGAACCATGCAGATCGCGAGGGCCGCGTTGAACAGGACGACGTCGCCGCGCCATCGGTCGCTGGCATCCCGGCGCCGTCGCGCCAGAGCCTGCGTGGCCTCGACTGGTTCATCTTCTTCCTCGCTGACGTGCAGACCGGATTCGGTCCGTTCATCGCGGTCTATCTGACCACCCAGAAATGGACCCAGGTCGAGATCGGTCTCGTGCTATCGATCGGCGGCATCGTCGCGTTGATCGGGCAGATGCCGGGCGGGGCGATCATCGATGCCGCGAAATCGGAGCGACTGGTTGCCGCCCTTGCGATCGCGACCATCGGCGCTTGCGCGCTGGCCTATGCCGCAATGCCGATCTTCCCCGTCGTGGTGGCCGCGGCCACCTTGCACGCGGCGGCGAGCTGCGTGCTGGGGCCGGCGATTGCGGCGATCAGCCTTGGCCTGGTCGGCCCGTTCGCGATCGGCGAGCGGCTCGGCCG
The DNA here is from genome assembly GCF_030272265.2 of Bradyrhizobium sp. 62B. Classification (NCBI taxonomy): domain Bacteria; kingdom Pseudomonadati; phylum Pseudomonadota; class Alphaproteobacteria; order Hyphomicrobiales; family Nitrobacteraceae; genus Bradyrhizobium; species Bradyrhizobium sp. 62B. The sequence continues at coordinate 2,143,162 of NZ_CP092841.2, forward strand.
CAATGCGCGCTTTGCCTCGCTCGGCAACGGCGTGGCGGCGGCCGTGATGGGCACAGCGGGCTATCTGTTGTCGAGCCGCTCGGTCTTCCTGGTGACCTTCCTGCTCGCGATTCCGACCCTGATCGCGCTTTCGCGCATCCGCGAGAATGAGGTCGACATCAGGCGCTGTCATGGCGAGATGCCGGCTGACGCAGCCGTGCGCGGCGACACCAACATCTGGCACCTGATCCGGCAGCGTCCGCTCATCATCTTCGCCCTCAGCGTGCTGCTGTTGCAACTCGCCAACGCCTCGATGATGCCGCTGATGGCAAGCGCCGTGACGGCGCGGTCCGCGCAATGGGCGACGGTGCTTGTCGCCTTTTGCATCGTCGTCCCGCAGGCGATCGTGGCGCTGCTGTCGCCAACCGTCGGCCGCAAGGCGCAGGCATGGGGCCGACGGCCTCTGCTTCTGATCGGCTTCGGCGCGCTGATGATTCGCGGCCTGCTGTTTGCGACCGTGCGCGATCCATATCTGCTGGTCGCCGTGCAGGTGTTCGACGGCATCACCGCGGCGGTGTTCGCGGTGATGATTCCGCTGATCGTGGCGGACGTCGCCTTCGGCAGCGGCCATTTCAACCTGGCCCAGGGCATCGTCGGCACCGCGACCGGCATCGGCGCGTCGCTAAGCACGGTGCTCGGCGGCTATGTCAGCGACAAGTTCGGCAACGCGACCGCCTTCATCGGGTTGTCCGGCGTTGCCGCGACGGGGCTGTTGCTGATTCTCTTCGTGATGCCGGAGACGCGACGCACGGCATGATCGCCGCCTCAAGAAAATGGCCGGCCGAAACGAGTTCGGCCGGCCAAGTTGTAGGGAGGAGGAAAGCTAGGATCAGGCGTCGAGATGTTGCAGGCGCTGACGGTTGCGCAGCACGATCTGGCGGGCGCCGGAGAAGCCCAGGATGCCCTGGGTGTGAAGCTGTGACAGCGCGCGCGACACGGTTTCGAGGGTGAGGCCGAGATAATCGCCGATGTCGCGGCGGCACATCGGCAGCGCCATCATGCCGGCAACGGCGAGGCGGCGGTCCATTTCGAGCAGGAAGGTCGCAACGCGCTCCATCGCGGTCTTGCGGCCCAGCAGCAGCATGTGGTCCTCGGCATGGCGCAGCTCGCCAGCCGTCATCGCCCAGAGCTTGCGGGCAACCTGGACGTCGGTGCCTGCAGCCTTCTCGAGGCTGGCGCGCTTCACGAGGCGCACGGTGGTGTCGATGATGGCTTCGGCAGCAAGGCGGTGCGCGGGACCGGATTCGAGGCCGAACACGTCGCCGGGAAGATGGAAGGCGCCGATCTGGCGGCGGCCGTCGGAAAGCAGCTTGTAGCTGCTCACTGCGCCGGAGACGACCTGGTAGACATATTCGGCCGGCTCGTCCTCGCCATAGATCTCCTCGTCCTTGCGGTAGGAGAATTCGGTCGCGACCAGACCGACATGGCCGGTGATGGCGCCGAACTGGTCGGTGACGGGATGGGCGGGAGCAGCCTTGCCGATAATCTGGGTGTTGATCGCCGGGGTGTTGATCGTCTGGGTCAGCATCTTCGCCATCTCCGTTGTGATGGCGCTTTGGTACGCGGTATCCGGCGCTTCGAAAATTTCGATCGATATCTTAAGGGGGGCGCCTTACGTAGAATCCCGTAGGTCAGGCGCGGGGATGGTCCTGGATGGCGTGGCGGATGCACTTGACCAGGTTTTCGTCGAGAAGCGGCTTCAAAACCACGTCTTTGATGCCCGCCGTCGCAGCCCGGGCCGAGATGTTCTCGTCGGGGTAGCCGGTGATCAGGATCACGGGCACATGGCGGTCCGATTTGCGCAAGCGGCCGGCCAACTCGATGCCGTTGATGTCCGGCATCTTGTAGTCGATGACGTAACAGTCCGGTCCTGCCGTGCTGCCGATGTTGAGCAGCGCCGTGCCACTCCTGAAGGTCCGCACGGCAAAGCCGTCGGTCTCCAGCAGGAACCGTAGGGATCCCAGGACGGCGGCGTCATCGTCGACCACAAAGACGGTGGGTCGTGCGGGGGATGACGGCCGCGCAGGATGTGAGCTGACCTCGATCATGATGTCTGGCTAGCATTGCGCCGGGAAGGTGCCTTGACCTGCCTCAATCGTTGAGCATGCCCGCGCGCATCGCCAGCCGGACCAGTTCCGAGAGACTGTTGGCCTGCATCTTGGTCATGACATTGGCCCGGTAGACCTCGATGGTGCGCGGGCTGATGTCGTATTCGCGGGCGATCAGCTTGTTGGAAAGGCCCGCAATCAGACCTTCCATGACCTGGCGTTCCCTGGGGCTCAAGGACGCGACGCGGGCGGCGATGTCCTGCGCGACCGCTTCGTTCTTGGCGGCGGGCTCGGCCTGGCGGATCGCCGATTCGATCATGGCGGTGAGGCGGTCGTCATCGAACGGCTTTTCCAGGAAGTCGACCGCCCCGAGCTTCATCGCCTCGACTGCGAGCGGCACGTCGCCATGACCGGTCATGATCAGGATCGGGAACGCGCTTTGCTGCGCCTTCATCCGCTTGAGCAGCTCGATCCCGTCGAGGCCGGGCATGCGCACGTCGGAGACAACGCAGCCGAAGCCGAGGCCGGGCAGGGCATCGAGAAAGGCGAGTGCGTCATCGAACAGCGTGACGCCGAAACCCGCGGAATCCAGCAGGAAATTCAGCGAATCGCGCATCGCCGCGTCGTCGTCGATGACGTAGACATGTCCCTTGGTCGTCATGAATCAGCTTTCGTCGGTTGCCGGCAAGGTGAAGCGGAATGTCGCTCCGCCCGCTGCGTTGCTCTCGGCCCACATGCGGCCGCCGTGAGCCTCGATGATCGAGCGGCTGATGGAGAGCCCCACGCCCATGCCGGTGTCTTTGGTGGTGAAAAAGGTCTGGAATAGATTTGGAATGACGTCGTCCCGGAAGCCGGAGCCGGTATCGGAGACCTCCACCTCGATCATGTCGTCGGCAACGCGGGTGTTGGCGACGACGAGCTCGCGGCGCGGCGACTGCGCCATCGCCTCCAGCGCGTTGCGGAACAAATTGACCAGCACCTGCTGGATCTGCACCCGGTCGGCGAGCACGAGATCGGCGTCGGGATCGAGGCTGAAGCGGAGCTGGACGTTCTGCTCGCGCGCGCCGGCGAGCCCGAGCGCACCGGCCTCCTCGATCAGCTTTGACAGGCTCTCGACCCGCTTCTCCGATTCGCCGCGGGACACGAAGTCGCGCAGGCGCCGAATGATCTGGCCGGCGCGCAGGGCCTGCTCCGCCGCGCGATCCAGCGCGTTTTCGACCTTCGGCGTGTTGGGATCGCTGCTACCGGCCAGAAGGCGCCGCGACCCCTTCATGTAATTGCTGATCGCCGCCAGCGGCTGGTTGAGCTCGTGGGCGAGCGCAGAGGCCATTTCGCCCATCGCGGTCAGCCGGGAGACGTGGACGAGCTCGGATTGCAATTCCTGGAGCCGGGCCTGGGTCTGCTGATGCTCGGTGAGGTCGCGAACGAAGCCCGTGAAATAGGGCTCGCCGCCGGATTCCATCTCGCCGATCGACAGGTGCATCGGAAAAGTCGTGCCGTCGCGGCGCTTGCCGGTCACGATGCGGCCGATGCCGATGATGTGCGGATCGCTCGTGGTGCGGTAACGGGCGATGTAGCTGTCGTGCCGGGTGCGATCGGGCTCCGGCATCAAGATGTTGACATTCTGGCCGATCGCCTCGTGCTCGGACCAGCCGAACAGGCGCTCCGCGGCCGTGCTGAAAAGCTGCATGATGCCATGGCCGTCGATCACGATCATGGCGTCAGGAATGGTATGGAGAATGGAGCGGAGGTGGGTCTCGCGCGTGCGGAGCGCCTCCTCGACCTGCTTTTCCTCGTCGATGTCGAGAAAGATGCCGGTGAGATGCCGGGCGGTCCCTGCGTCGTCCCTGATAACCCCGGCCCGGGCGCGGATCCACTGCCCGCTGCCGGAGGCGTTCGTGACCCTGAAGGACACGTCGAAGCTGCCGCCACGCTCGGAAACCCGCTTGATTGCGCTCTCGACCCGCTCTCTGTCCGTGGGTTGAAGCCGCGACAGGAAGAGATCGTAGGTCGCCGGTTGATCCCGCTCGATGCCGAGCAAGGCCCTGGCGGTGTCGGACCAGTCCAATTCCCGTGTCGCGAGGTCAAGATCCCAGGTGCCGACGCCAAAGCCCTCGATCCGAACGCGAAAGCGTTCGCCCCGACCGTCGTCCTGCGAGTGCGTTACGCGGGTCGGCGACAAATGATGCTCCTGTCCTGATGCGGCGGTCCCGGACGGGATTACCGCTCGCCTAATGTCGCCCAAGGCCGGGCCGGAGGCAAGTTCTGTTGCCCGCCCGTTGACGGCAAGCCGGGCGTCGGCGGCCTCCTTGATCTATCTCATCTCCATGTGCGGAGGCAGGCGTAAGCTTCACCCAAGTCTTTGCACTGGAGAATTCCGATGACATACGCGACGGTGATGGTCACCCTGGCGCTCGATCAGCCCAACGAAGCGCGTCTTCAGGTCGCCGGTGAGCTTGCTGAACGATTCGAGGCTGCCATCGTCGGGGTCGCCGCGGCGCAGTTTGCACCGCCGCTCTATTTCACCGACGGCGCCGAGGCGCAAGCGCTGATCGACGACGGCGAAGCTTCGGTCAAGGGTCGGCTGGCCGGCCTCGAGGCGCAATTCCGTGCGGCGACCAGGAATCGTGGCGGACATGCGGAGTGGCGCAGCGCCATGGACTTTCCGGCGCGATTCGCCCTGGCGCAGGCGCGCTGCGCCGACATCGTCGTCAGCGGCGGGCAGAGCCCGGCCTTCTCCGACGCGTTCGCGCTCGCAAGTCCCAAGGATCTGGTGATGCAGGCCGGTCGCCCGCTTCTCGTCGTCCCCGATCGGGCCAACTGGCTCGACCTGCGCAGCGTGCTGGTGGCGTGGAAGGACACGCCGGAGGCGCGGCGGGCGGTGGCCGATGCGCTGCCGATGCTGCGCAAGGCGAGGGACGTCACCATCGCCACAATTCCGGAGCGCGACGACGACCGTTCGGTCGTGACGGCTGGCGTCACCGACGTGGCCGCCTGGCTCGCCCGTCACGGCGTCACCGCGACGGCGCGCATCTGCGAGGGCGCCCGGAACGAGACCGCCGCCGCGCAACTGGAGCAAGTCGCGGGCGACGTCGATGCCGGCCTGATCGTTGCGGGCGCTTATGGTCATTCGAGGTTTCGCGAACTGATCCTGGGAGGCGTCACCCAGTATCTGGTCACGCAGACCGCCCGCAGCGTGCTGCTGTCGCACTGACGGCCGGCCGGAATCGAATCGAGGAGACGCGCCGTGTACAGATTTCTTGAACAGACCGTCGACGGCTACATGACGCGCAACGTCAAGGCGGTGCAGCGCGACCGTGATCTGCTCGAGCTCAGCGAGATGTTCGAGACCGACGATTTCAACTCCTATCCGGTCGTGGACGACGGCCAGGTGGTGGGGATCGTCACCAAATTCGACATCCTGAAGTGCTTCGCCTTCACGCCGAGCCAGATGCTGCCGCGCTATCACGACCTGATGAGCCGCAAGGTCGGCGATGTCATGACGCCCGAGTTCATCTATGTCAGTCCCGACACGCGCCTGACGCGCGTGCTCCAGATCATGGTCGAACACCGCATCCGGAGCATCATCGTGCTCGACAGCGCGCAGAAGCTGGTCGGAATCATCGCCCGCGAGGACGTCATCGCAGCACTCAAGGCGACGGCGCAGGACTGACGGATCATCCCTGATCGAGAGTCATCGTCGCCTCCGGGAATTTACGGAGGCGGCTTCCGTTCGCGTGTCACGCCGGGCCGGCGTCCTCGTGCGCCGCGATCTTCGAGGGAACGGGCAAGATCGTCGACGGATCCAAAGAACTTAAGTGCTGCTCTTGATTGAAATCAATTCCCGGTGAGGGCGGATGTGGTTTCTGGCGCTGTGTTCTTTCAGAGAGAATCCGCATGAGCCAGCCCTCCATGTCCAAATCCATGACCATCGGTGAAAGCGGCCTGGCTGTCGTGTTCGCAGTCACCGCCTTCCTCTGCGTGATCGCCGCAGCCAAGGCGCTCGATGCGCCCTTCGCCTTCCATGCCGCGCTCAGCGCGGCGGCGAGCCTGGCCGCGGTGTTCGTCATCGTCAACCGCTACCTCGATCGCCCGGCAGCGCTGCCGCCGGAGGAGATCAACGGTCGCCCCAACTACAATATGGGTCCGATCAAGTTCTCCTCCTTCATGGCGATGTTCTGGGGCATTGCCGGCTTCCTGGTCGGCCTCATCATCGCCTCGCAGCTGGCCTGGCCCGCTCTGAACTTCGATCTGCCCTGGACCAGCTTCGGCCGCCTGCGGCCGCTGCACACCTCGGCCGTGATCTTCGCGTTCGGCGGCAACGTGCTGATCGCGACGTCCTTCTACGTGGTGCAGAAGTCCTGCCGCGCGCGCCTTGCCGGCGATCTCGCGCCGTGGTTCGTCGTGGTGGGCTACAATTTCTTCATTCTGATCGCCGGCACCGGCTATCTGCTCGGCGTCACCCAGTCGAAGGAATATGCCGAGCCGGAATGGTACGCCGACCTGTGGCTGACCATCGTCTGGGTCACCTATCTGCTCGTCTTCCTTGCCACCATCATCAAGCGCAAGGAGCCGCACATCTTCGTCGCGAACTGGTTCTATCTCGCCTTCATCGTGACGATCGCGGTCCTGCATCTCGGCAACAATCCGGCGCTTCCCGTCTCGGTGTTCGGCTCGAAGTCCTACGTCGCCTGGGGCGGCATCCAGGACGCCATGTTCCAGTGGTGGTACGGCCACAACGCGGTCGGCTTCTTCCTGACCGCCGGCTTCCTCGCCATCATGTACTACTTCATCCCCAAGCGCGCCGAGCGGCCGATCTATTCCTATCGGCTGTCGATCATCCATTTCTGGGCGCTGATCTTCCTCTACATCTGGGCTGGTCCCCACCATCTGCACTACACGGCGCTGCCGGACTGGACGCAGACGCTGGGCATGACCTTCTCGATCATGCTGTGGATGCCCTCCTGGGGCGGCATGATCAACGGCCTGATGACGCTGTCGGGTGCCTGGGACAAGCTGCGCACCGACCCCGTGCTGCGCATGCTGGTGGTCTCTGTCGCCTTCTACGGCATGTCGACCTTCGAAGGCCCGATGATGTCGATCAAGGTGGTCAACTCGCTCAGCCACTACACCGACTGGACCATCGGCCACGTGCACTCCGGCGCGCTCGGCTGGGTCGGCTTCGTCTCCTTCGGCGCGCTGTACTGCCTGGTGCCGTGGGCGTGGAATCGCAAGGGCCTCTACAGCCTGAAGCTCGTCAACTGGCACTTCTGGGTCGCGACCCTCGGCATCGTCCTCTACATCTCGGCGATGTGGGTGTCCGGCATCCTCCAGGGCCTGATGTGGCGCGCCTACACCTCGCTCGGCTTCCTCGAATATTCCTTCATCGAGACCGTCGAGGCGATGCATCCCTTCTACATCATCCGCGCCGCCGGGGGTGGGCTGTTCCTGATCGGCGCGCTGATCATGGCCTACAATCTCTGGATGACGGTTCGCGTCGGCGAACAGGAAGTTCAGATGCCCGTCGCTCTTCAGCCGGCGGAATGAGGAGCTAAAGCAATGTCGTTCTGGACACGCCACCAAGTCTTCGAAAAGAACTCGATCGTCCTGATCGTCGGCATCCTGCTGGTGATCGCGATCGGCGGTCTCGTCGAGATCACCCCGTTGTTCTACCTCAAGAGCACGATCGAGAAGGTCGACGGGGTCAGGCCCTACACGCCGCTGGAGCTGGCGGGGCGCAACGTCTACGTCCGCGAGGGCTGCTATCTCTGCCATTCGCAGATGGTCCGCCCCCTGCGCGACGAGGTCGAGCGCTACGGCCACTTCTCGCTCGCCGCCGAGAGCATGTACGACCACCCGTTCCAGTGGGGCTCCAAGCGCACCGGCCCGGATCTTGCCCGCGTCGGCGCCAAATACTCCGACGACTGGCACGTCACCCATCTGACCAACCCGCGGGCGATCGTGCCGCAGTCGGTGATGCCCGGCTACCCGTTCCTCAGCAAGACCGAGGTCGACCCGGATGCGATCGCCGGCGACATGCGCACGCTGAGGGTCGTCGGCGTGCCCTATAGCGACGAGCAGATCGCCAATGCCGCCGCCGATATGAAGGCCCAGGCCGATCCGGAGAACGCCGGCACCGACGCCTTCAACAAGCGCTACGCCAAGGCCGTCGTGCGCAATTTCGACGGCAAGGCCGGCACGCCGACCGAGATGGATGCGCTGATCGCGTACCTGCAGATGCTCGGCACGCTGGTCGACTTCAAGATCTACAACGAGAAAGCCAATCTACGCTGAGAAGGCACGTACGATGAAAGCTATCCTGTCAGTCCACAATCTAGCGTCCGAGCTCGTGACGACGATCTGGACGCCGGTGTTCGTCGCGATCTTTCTCGCGATCATCGCCTACGCATTTTGGCCCCGTAACAAGGCTGCTTTCGATGAAGCAGCACACCTGCCGTTGCGGGAGGAGTGAGAGACCATGACCGATCATCATAGCGACATCGATTCCGTCTCCGGCAAGTCCACGACCGGGCACGAGTGGGACGGCATCAAGGAGCTCAACACGCCGCTGCCGCGCTGGTGGGTGATCTGCTTCTACCTCACCATCGTCTGGTCGATCGGCTACTGGGTCGTCTATCCGGCCTGGCCGCTCGTCTCCAGCAACACCACGGGCATGTTCGGCTACTCCTCGCGCGCCGACGTCGCGGTCGAACTCGCCAATCTCGAGAAGATCCGCGGTGACAAGATGACGGCGCTGGGAGCGGCCTCGCTCGCCGACATCGAGAAGGACCCGGCCTTGCTGGCGCTCGCCCGCGCCAAGGGCAAGACCGTGTTCGGCGACAATTGCGCGCCCTGCCACGGCTCCGGCGCCGCCGGCGCCAAGGGCTATCCGAACCTGAACGACGACGACTGGCTGTGGGGCGGCACGCTCGACCAGATCATGCAGACCATCCAGTTCGGTGCACGTTCCGGTCACGCCAAGACGCATGAGGGCCAGATGCTCGCCTTCGGCAAGGACGGCGTGCTGAAGGGTGACGAGATCGTCACGGTCGCCAATTACGTGCGGTCGCTGTCGGGCCTGTCGACCCGTCAGGGCTTCGACAAAGCCAAGGGTGAGAAGATCTTCGCGGAAAACTGCGTCGCCTGCCACGGCGACGGCGGCAAGGGCAACCAGGAGATGGGCGCCCCGAACCTGACCGACAAGATCTGGCTCTACGGCTCCGAAGAGGCGAGCCTGATCGAGACCATCGGCCAGGGCCGTGCCGGCGTGATGCCGGCCTGGGAAGGGCGGCTCGATCCCGCCACCATCAAGGCGATGGCGGTCTACGTCCACTCGCTCGGCGGTGGAAAATAGCGGATCCGCGGCTCGAACGGTTCAGGCGGGGGCGAACAAAAGTGCCCCCGTTTGAGCTGGATCAACTGATGCGGCGGTGTCGGGTCTAGGTTTAATCGCACCTCTTTTAGAAGTTCCAAGCGATGAACAAGACCGTCAACCCGAACGAGCTCAAGCCTGTGGACGACAACGGACCGCTCTACGCGGCCCGCAAGAAGGTCTATCCGCAGAGCGTCTCCGGCACCTTCCGCCGGATCAAATGGGGCCTGATGGCGGTCTGCCTCGGCGTCTATTATTTCCTGCCGTTCGTGCGCTGGAACCGCGGCCTTGGCGCCCCCAGCCAGGCGGTGCTGATCGATCTTCCCAACAGCCGCTTCTACTTCTTCTTCATCGAGCTGTGGCCGCAGGAGGTCTACTACTTCACCGGCCTGTTGATCGTGGCCGCAGTGGCGCTGTTCCTGATGAACTCGGTCGGCGGCCGCATCTGGTGCGGCTATCTCTGTCCGCAGACGGTGTGGACCGACCTGTTCTACGCGGTCGAACGTCTGATCGAAGGTGACCGGCGCGAGCGGATGAAGAAGGACAAATCGTCCGATCCGCTGAAGCTCGAGCGCATCTCCGAGATCGTGCTCAAGCATTCCATCTGGCTCATGATCGCCTGGTGGACCGGCGGCGCCTGGGTGCTCTACTTCAATGACGCGCCGACCCTGGTGAAGGAGCTCGTCACCTTCCAGGGGCCGATGATCGCCTATATCTGGATCGGCATCCTCACTGCGACGACCTACATCCTCGCCGGCTACATGCGCGAGCAGGTCTGCACCTATATGTGCCCGTGGCCGCGCATTCAGGCCGCGCTCACCGACGAATGGGCGCTCAACGTCACCTACCGCTACGACCGTGGCGAGAAGCGCACCTCGGTCAAGAAGGCTGCCGAGCTGCGCGCGCTCGGCGAGCAGGTCGGCGATTGCGTCGATTGCTACCAATGCGTCGCGGTCTGCCCGACCGGCATCGACATCCGCAACGGACCGCAGATGGAGTGCATCCAGTGCGGCCTGTGCATCGATGCCTGCGACAACGTGATGGCCAAGATCGGCCGGCCGAAGCGGCTGATCGGCTACGACAACGACATCAACATCCATCGCCGCCAGGAAGGCAAGGCGCCGATCTACCGGATCGTCCGAGCCCGCACCATCGTCTACAGCGCGATCATCGCGGCGATCGGCGGCTTCATGGTCTATACGCTGGCGACCCGCAGCCTGCTCGACGTCAACGTGCTGCACGACCGCAATCCGGTCGCGGTCAAGCTCAGCGACGGCTCGATCCGTAACGCCTACACGGTGCGGCTCCTGAACAAGAGCGGCTACGATCGCGCGATCGCCATCGACGTCGAGGGGCCGGTCAATCCCACGATGCACGTCGTCGGCGTCGATTCGGTGACGCCGGATCGGCCGATCATCGTGATCCCGCGCGACTCCACCAGCGAGCTGCGGCTGCTCGTCACCGCACCGGCTGAAAACAATCCGGAGAAGTCAATACCGGTTCGCTTCCACGTCATGGATATCGGCCTCGGCGTCGCCGCGAGCGCCACCGACAATTTCGTCGCGCCGTAAGTTCAGGAGACCGTCATGTCATCCAAGCCGCTGACCGGAACCAAGGTCTTCCTGATGCTGGTCGCTTTCTTCGGCCTCGTGATCGGCGTCAACGTCACCATGATGAAGCTGGCGATCGCGACGCTGCCCGGCACCGACGTCGACAGCCCCTATGCCGCCGGCCTGACCTACGAGCGCGAGATCTCGGCGGCGCACGACCAGGCTTCGCGCAAATGGAAGGTCAACGCCCATATCGAGCGCCGCCACGACGGCGGCGCAATGGTCCAGGTCGAGGCGCGCGATGCCGGCGGCCAGCCGATCTCCGGGCTGAAATTCGGCGGACGCCTGGAACGGCCGACCGACAAGCGCGCCGATCTCGCCGTCGAGCTCACCGAGGCCGGCATCGGCCTTTATCGCGGCGATGCCGCGTCCGTCGCGCCGGGCCAATGGGACCTGGTGATCGAGGGCGAGGCGCGAGGGACGCGCGTGTTCATGTCGCGCAATCGCGTGATCCTGAACTGAAGGATTTTGTCATGCAGGTCACGCGCGATTTCTCTCATTATGTTCGCGATGCGGGCGAGGGGGTCCAGCATATCGATCTCGCGGTCGAGGGCGTTCACTGCGCCGGCTGCATGGCCAAGATCGAGCGCGGCCTGTCCGCCATCCCCGACGTCACGCTGGCGCGCGTCAACCTCACCGACCGCCGCGTCGCGCTGGAATGGAAGGCGGGCACGCTCGACCCCGGCCGCTTCATCGACCGGCTCGAGGAGCTCGGCTACAAGGCCTATCCGTTCGAGACCGAGAGCGCGGAGGTGGCGGAGGTCGCCGAATCGCGCTTCCTGCTGCGCTGCCTCGGCGTCGCCGCCTTCGCCACCATGAACGTGATGATGCTGTCGATCCCGGTGTGGTCGGGCAACGTCTCGGACATGCTGCCCGAGCAGCGCGACTTCTTCCACTGGCTCTCGGCGCTGATCGCGCTGCCGGCGGCGGCCTATGCCGGCCAGCCTTTCTTCCGTTCGGCCTGGCGCGCGCTGTCGGCGAAGACGACCAACATGGACGTGCCGATCTCGATCGGCGTGATCCTGGCGCTCGGCATGTCCGTGGTCGAGACCATCCACCACGCCGAGCACGCCTATTTCGACGCGGCGATCATGCTGCTGACCTTCCTCCTGGTCGGCCGCTTCCTCGACCAGAACATGCGGCGGCGGACCCGCGCGGTCGCCGGCAATCTCGCGGCGCTGAAGGCGGAGACGGCCGCGAAGTTCATAGGTCCCGACGAGATCTCGCAGGTGCCGGTCGCTGCGATCCATCCCGGCGACATCGTGCTGCTCAGGCCCGGCGAGCGCTGCGCGGTCGACGGCACCGTGATCGAGGGCCGCTCCGAAATCGACCAGAGCCTGATCACCGGCGAGACGCTCTATGTCACGGCCGAGCATGGCACGCCTGTCTATGCGGGATCGATGAACATCTCCGGCACGCTGCGGGTACGGGTCTCGGCCGCGTCCGAGGCGACGCTGCTCGCCGAGATCACGCGGCTGCTCGACAACGCGCTGCAGGCGCGCTCGCGCTACATGCGGCTCGCCGACCGCGCCTCGCGGCTGTACGCGCCGGTGGTGCATGCGACCGCGCTTCTGACCATCCTCGGCTGGGTGGTTGCAGGCGCGTCCTGGCATGATGCGATCGTGACCGGCGTTGCCGTGCTGATCATCACCTGTCCCTGTGCGCTGGGCCTTGCCATTCCGACCGTGCAGACCATCGCCTCCGGCGCGATGTTCAAGTCCGGCGTGCTGCTCAATTCCGGCGATGCGATCGAGCGGCTGGCCGAGGCCGACCACGTCATCTTCGACAAGACCGGCACGCTGACTCTGCCCGATCTCGAAGTGATGAATGCCGCCGACATTCCCACTGACATCTTCGAACTCGCTGGCCGGCTCGCGCTGTCGAGCCATCATCCGGTCGCCGCCGCCGTGGCGCAGGCCGCCGGCGCCAAGTCGCCTGTGGTCGGTGCGGTCGAAGAGGCCGGGCAGGGCGTCCATGCGACCGTAGACGGCATCGCGCTTCGGCTTGGCCGCCCCTCCTTCTGCGGCGCTGAAGCGCTGGTTGGCAGCGCCATGGTCGATCCCGAAGCCTCCATCGTCGCGTTCAGCAAGGGCAACGAAAGCTTTATCCTCTCGGTTCGCCAGGGCCTTCGCCCGGATGCGCAGGCCGTGATTGCAGCGCTGAAGGCGCGCAACATCGGCATCGAGATCCTCTCCGGCGACCGCGAGCCGGCGGTGAAGGCGGCGGCGCATGCGCTCGCAATCCCCGAATGGCGCGCCGGCGTGACGCCTGCAGACAAGATCGCGCGGATCGAGGAATTGAAGCAGCGCGGCGCCAAGGTGCTGATGGTCGGCGACGGCATGAACGATGCGCCTTCGCTCGCGGCGGCCCATGTCTCGATGTCCCCGATTTCGGCCGCGCATCTGAGCCAGGCCACCGCCGATCTCGTCTTCCTCGGCCGGCCGCTGGCTCCGGTGGTCGCCGCGATCGATGCCTCGCGCAAGGCGCTGCATTTGATGCGGCAGAATCTCTGGCTTGCGATCGGCTACAATGTCCTCGCCGTGCCGGTTGCGGTCAGCGGTGTCGTGACGCCCCTGATTGCGGCGGCGGCCATGAGCGGATCCTCGATCCTGGTGATGCTGAATTCGCTGCGCGCCCGCAGCGCCTCGCGGGAGATCGTGTGATGGAGATCCTGGTTATCCTGGTCCCGCTGGCCTTGATGCTCGGCGGCGCCGGCCTCGTCGCCTTCCTGTGGTCGCTCCGGAGCGGCCAGTACGACGATCTCGACGGGGCCGCTTGGCGCGCCATCGCCGACGACGAGCCGCCGCAGGAAGCCCCGGCCAAGCGCTAGCGCTTCAGGGCGAAGGTGAGCAGGGCTGCGACCCCCAGGGCCATGCCGATTCCGGCCACACATGCATGCCAGCCGAAGGTGTCGAACAGGCGTCCGAGCACGGCCGTACCGATCAGCCCGCCGCTGAAATAACACGCAAGATAGGTCCCGCTGGCGATGCCGCGGTTGTCGGCGGCCGCCTGTCCGACCAACCCTGTCGCTGCTGCCTGCGCGAAGAATGTGCCGACGCCGACCAGCACCATACCGGTGAGGACTTCGCCCAGATGCGGCATCAGCATCAAGGGCAGGCCCAGCCCGGCAATGGCGAGCGCGCCCCAGATGGTCGGACGCGTTCCGAGCTTTGACGCCACCCTGCCGGCCAGAAGCGTCGTGACGACCGACGGCAGGAAGACGAAATAGACCAGGCCCAGATCCATCATCCCCAGCGCCAGCGGCGGCCGCACCAGCACGAAATTCACGAAGGTGAAGGTGCCGATGAAGGCGAACAGGATGCAGAAGCCGATGCCGAAGGCAGCGCGCAGCCGCGGATTGCGCCAATGCGCGATCATGGCGGCCAGCGGCGGTTCCGGCGGCGCCGCCGCATGCATGGGCGGCACGTGCTTGATCGTGACGTAGACCAGCGCCGCGCCCGCAAGATTGAGGGCCGCGAAGAAATAGAAATTCCAGGCGAGGCCGAGACTGTCGGCAACCGCCGCCGAAATCAGCCGCCCAACGAGATTGCTCGCAACGTTCCCCGTGATGTAGGCAGCAAAAGCGCCGCCGGCGTCCATCGCGCTGCATTGCTCGCCGAGATAGGCGAGGGTGAGCGCGAAGGCTGACGCCATGCAAAGGCCCTGTGCGACCCGCAGGGCGGTGAAGACGGCAAGATTTGGCGCCGAGGCCAGCAGGCTGGTCGGGATCGCCAGCAGCGCCAGGCTGAGCAGGATGCCGCTGCGACGGTCGATGTGCGGGCTGAAAAGGCCGACCACGAGGCTGGCCGTGGCCATGCCGAAGGTGCTGGCGTTGACGGCAAAGCCCATCGCCGCCGGCGTGACGCCGTAGTGCCGCGTCAGCGAGGGCAGGATCGCCTGCGTCGCGAAGAGGTCGACGACGGTCAGGAACGCGGTGAGGCCGATGACGAGCGAGCGCAGCGCCAGACCCGGCGCGTGCGCCTCCATTGTCGGCGTGGCCGGTTTGATCAGTGCGGAAAGATCGGTCATGTCGGTCGTCCTGTAGGGATGCGGCGCCCGGGGTGGGGAAGTCCCGGGCGCCACATCTCGTAGCGAGCGCGCTGGGGCTGGGGGCGCTCGTTACATGTGGTGGTCGTTGGGATCCTTGCGGACGTCGCCGACATAGAGAATGACGGTGTCCTTGCCGAGGTTCTTCCACCAATGCGAGGTGCCGTGGACTTCGGGACGGATGTCGCCGGCCTTGTGCACGATCGGATCGACGCAGTTCGAGGCGTATTCGACGATCTCGCCCTGCTGCACGAAGATCAACGCGGGACGGTCGTCATGGCTGTGCCAGGGCACGATGCCGCCAGGCGCGATGGTCAGCTTGCGGAAACGCAGCTCGCGGCCCTCGATATGGGCGGGCTGCTTGCCGAGGTCGATGGCGCCCAGCGTCACGTCGGTGACGCCGACCGGCTTGTAGTCGACCATCTGCTGTGCGTTTGGCTTGACCTTGTCGGCGGGGCATTCGCCCGCGGCGGCCGGCTGCGACACGAATGTCAGTACGCCGACGAGGGCAAGGCCGGACCAGGCCAGGCGCGACAATCCGGGATGCTTGGACATGAGAAATCTCCTGTGTTGACCGCAACCTCGCTGGTTGCCGGCTATGACGGGAGCTTCATCGAGATCGCCTCCATCCTGAAATGCCGGCTCGCTCTCGATGCGATAGCGCGGTGCTATGTTGATGCGCGGCGGCTATCGATCCGATTGGGCAATTGCATTTCCGCTTTCGCGTCATTCGGCGTCCGATGACAGGGCGCCCGATTGGCGGGCGTTCACGTCAATCCGGAGGAGCACCCCCATGCCGAAATTGTCCAAGACCCTGATCGCCACCGCAGCGTTTGCCATTATCGCCACCTCGGCTTTCTCGGAGGCCGCCTGGGACTTCAAGGCCGGCATGGCCTATGTCTATGGCGGCCCGGGCAAGATGTCGGCGATGGCCATGGCCCCGGCCGAGAAGAACCACGAGGCGATGATGAAGAACGCCAAGAAGGTGCCCGACAACACCGTCTTCTTCATGAGCAACGGATCGATGTACTATACTTCGGGGCGGCTCGATCCGACCGGCAATTTCTACGTGAACTGAACGGGTCCTGGCATCGCGGCCGCCCCTTGCGGGCGGCCGAACCGGGAAACTAATATTCACCGAATGCAATGCCGGAGCAGAAGATGACGTCTCTCTCGCCAGCCGATGCCAAACAGCTCAGGCTCGCCTTCCAGCGCTGTCGCGACATGGACGGCACGCTGAACGAGCAGCTCCGCGCCTATGCTGATGCCAGCCGCGCGGTCTTTCCGGCCTATGGCGAGGCCGTCGACCGCCTGGTGGCGAGATTGGGCGGTAACGGCGGCGGCGAGACCGCGCCGCGTCCGGGCGATGCGATGCCGCCGTTCATGCTGCCGGACGAGGGCGGCCATCTCGTCACGCTGCCTGCGCTGCTGGAGCGCGGTCCGCTCGCCGTGATGTTCTTCCGCGGCCACTGGTGTCCCTATTGCCGGCTCAATGTCCGCGCCGTGGTCCAGGCGCTCGATCGCATCAAGGCGATGGGGGCGCAGGTCGTCGCGGTCATGCCGGAGACGCAGGAATACACTCGGCAGCTCAAGGCCGAATCCGGCGCGCCGTTTCCGATCCTGACCGATCTGGACAACGGCTATGCGCTGTCGCTCAATCTCGCGATCTGGCTCGGCGCCGAGATCCAGGGCCTGTTGTCGTATCAGGACATGGCGAAATTCCACGGCAATGACGGCTGGTTGCTACCGATCCCGGCCGTGTTCGTGGTCGGCCGCGACGGGATCGTCAAAGCCCGCTTCGTCGACCCCGATTTCCGCAAGCGCATGGAAATCGATGATCTGCTCGAGGCGCTGGAGAGTGCGAGCAGGGGTTGAGGCTGCGCACACTCTTCCCCTCCTTGCTTGTGGGGAGGGCGGCTCGCCGCGAAGCGGCGAGACGGGTGAGGGTTCTCTCCGCGCGTGAATCTTTTGCGTCGAATACGCGGACAGAACCCCTCATCCGGCGCTTCGCGCCACCTTCATCCGCAAGGGGAGAAGGGAAAAAGCCGTCCCTATTATCCCGCGATCTCGCGCCAGTCGGCGCCGCGCAGCATGCGCATCACGGCATTGGCGACCGCCGTGCGCTGCCGGCCGGCCACTCCGTAAAGGCTGACGGTGCGACGGGCGTCCAGTCCGGCGACAGTGGCGCGCGTCAGCGTTTCCGGTAAGGGGGAAGTGTGCGGCATCATGGCGACGCCGATATCGGCCTCGACGAGCTCGATCAGGTCGCGCTCGCTCGAAATCTCGTGGCCATGCTCGATGCCGTGCTCGCGCAGGCTGGCGGAGATGCGGCGCGAATGCTCGCAGAACGTCCGGCTCAGCAATTGCTCTGAGCGCAGATCCTCCAGTTCGATGCTGCTGCGTCCGGCCAGCCGATGTCCGTCGCCAACGACGAGCTCGAAGCTCTCGGTGAACAGCGGCCAGGCGTCGAGCCGGTCCCAGGCCTCGTCGATCTCCGCGGCGATGCCGAGCTCGGCCTCGCCCTTCTTCAGGAATTCACCGACCTCGCGGCTCGTCCCGCGCAGGAAGCGCAGTTCGAGCCGGTTGAACTGTCGCCTGATCTCGTTGAGGTGCGGGATCAGCAATGCCAGATCGATCGAATGCGTCAGCGCGATGCGCAGCGCGCCGATCTCTCCGCTCCTGAACGAGGAGGCGAGCGAGCGCGCGCCGGCGGCGGCGTCGAAGCACTGCTTCAGGAGCGGATGCATACGCTGGCCGAGCTCGGTCAGTTGCGCCGCCGGCCGCTCGCGGCGAAACAGGTCGCCGCCGAGCTCGGCCTCGAGCTGCTTGATCGCGCGCGTCAGCGAGGGCTGCGTGACGTTGCACTCCTCGGCCGCGCGCGTGAAGTTCAAAAGCTGCGCCACCGCGAGGAAATAGCGGACCTGGTGCATTTCCATGGATCGGCTCCCCAGCAAGATGGGCTCGAATCTAGCCGATCGGAACGGGAAATGACATCCCGCCCGCAATAGCGCGGACGTATGGAGTCGGAAGCCAGCCGGTATTTCCGTTTGGGCTGGCGATCCTTCAAGTCTTGCGAAGGCTGGAAGCCCAGTCATCGCCGACGGAGACCGTGTCATGAACATACCGCTGAAGCCGCAGACATCCCAACCTGCGCGCGCGCTCGCCGGCAGGGTCGCGCTGGTCACGGGCTCGACCAGCGGCATCGGTCTTGGGATCGCACGTGCCCTGGCGGCAGCCGGCGCCGATGTCGTGCTGAACGGTCTCGGTGTCGTCGCCGAGATCGGCCGGACACGGGAACAGATCGCCGCCGAGTTCGGCGTCAAGGCGAGCTACTCGCCGGCCGACATGACGAGACCGAAATCGATTGCCGAGATGATCGCGGCGACCATCGCCGAGTCCGGCCGGCTCGACATCCTCGTCAACAACGCCGGCATCCAGCATGTCGCGCCGCTCGAGCAGTTTCCGGTCGAGAAATGGGACCAGATCCTCGCGATCAACCTGACCTCGGCCTTCCACACCACGCGGCTCGCGCTGCCGGCGATGCGCCAGAACGGTTTTGGCCGGATCATCAACGTCGCCTCGGCGCACGGCCTGGTCGGCTCGCCGTTCAAGGCGGCCTATGTCGCCGCCAAGCACGGCATCGTCGGTCTGACGAAGGTCACGGCGCTGGAGACCGCGGAGGCGGGTATCACCTGCAATGCGGTCTGTCCCGGCTACGTCTATACGCCGCTGGTCGAAGCGCAGATCGACGGGCAGGCCAAGGCGCACGGCATCTCGCGCGATCAGGTGATCCGCGACGTGCTGCTCGCGCAGCAGCCGAACAAGCGCTTTGCCACGGTCGAGGAGCTCGGCGCGCTGACGGTGTTCCTGTCGACGGACGCGGCGGCTTCGATCACCGGCATCGCGCTTCCCGTCGACGGCGGCTGGACCGCGCACTAACATGAGCCGGCGTAACAAGCCGCCTTCGGCAGCGGCAGTGCAAGCTGATCAGGAGCGACACATGAATGGTACGCAGACGAACATCCAGCGCAAGGACCTGCCGGGGCAGGTGGTTCTCGTGCTCCAGGGCGGCGGCGCACTCGGCTCCTATCAGGCCGGGGCCTACCAGGCATTGCACGAAGCCGGCATCGAGCCGGACTGGATCATCGGCACCTCGATCGGCGCGATCAATGCGAGCCTCATTGCGGGCAACGCGCCCGAGCACCGGCTTGCGCGCCTGAAGGAGTTCTGGAAGCGGATGGAGCAGCAGCCGGTCTGGGATTGGCGCACCGCGTTTCCGGGCTTCAACGAGAAGCTGGCCTATTGGGCGACCGTGACCCACGGCATTCCAGGTTTCTTCCGCCCGAATCCGCTGGCACATGCCGGCGATTCCTACCCACTCGGTGCCGATCACGCGGGCTATTACTCGACCGCTCCGCTGGAGAAGACGCTGTGCGAGCTCGTCGATTTCGATCTCGCCAACCGCTGCACGCCGCGCCTGACGGTCGGCGCAGCTCATGTCGGCACGAGCGAGATGCGCTATTTCGACAGCCGAGACGGCGAACTGACGGTGAAGCATGTCATGGCTTCGGGCGCACTGCCGCCCGCTTTTCCCGCCGTGCGGATCGATGGCGAGCTCTATTGGGACGGCGGCATCCTCTCGAACACGCCGACCGAAGCGGTGTTCGACGACAACCCACGCAGGGACTCGCTGATCTTCTCCGTTCATCTGTGGAACCCGGTCGGGCCCGAACCCACCACGATGGCGGAGGTGCTGAACCGGCACAAGGACGTGCAATATTCCAGCCGGATCGCGAGCCAGATCGTCCGTCAGCAGCAGGCCCATCGCCTGCGCCATGTCATCAACCAGCTCGCGGCGCGGCTCCCCGAGAGCGAACGCAACGATCCTGCGGTGAGGGAGCTGACGAGCTACGGCTGTCCGACCCGCATGCATGTCGTGCGGCTGCTGGCGCCGCAGCTCGAGCGCGAGACCCATACCAAGGATATCGACTTCAGCCCGGCCGGGATCACGCGGCGCTGGCACGCCGGCTATGCTCACACGAAGTCGGTGCTGGCGCGCAAGCCCTGGATCGGCGAATTCGATCCGCTCGCCGGTGTGGTGCTGCACGAGCATACGGACGAGATGCCGATGGCGGCGGAATAGGGACGGCGCCGCTCTTCATCGAATTGCCACAGGGCTTGCCGATCGTCGGTCATCCCACGCAGTCGAAGGGCGTGCAGATGGTGTCCGCGAACGATCTCGAGGCAACGCTCGATCAGGTCCGCGCTTGCGCAGCGGGGCCGGTCGCCGGAGTGTTCGGCCCTGACACGCTGACCTGGCGGATCGACCGCGAGGCCATCATCTTTCTCGGCGCCGGCCGCGCGTTGTTGCTGCAGCTGGCCCACCCTTGGGTCGCTGCCGCCATCGCCGAGCATTCCAGCACGTTTGCCGATCCGATCGGCCGCTTCCATCGCACCTTCGACATCGTCTTTGCCATGGTGTTCGGCTCGCTCGACCGGGCCTTGCTATCGGCCCGGCAATTGCACCGTCGTCACAGCATGATCGTCGGAGAGATGCCCGAGACCGTCGGCCCGTTCGCGGCAGGCTCGCGCTATTGTGCCAACGACATTCCGTCGCTGCGCTGGGTTCACGCGACGCTGGTGGAGTCCGCGCTGATGGCGCACGATTTGGTGCTGCCGTCATTCTCGGCGGAGGAGCGCGAGCGTTACTGGATGGAGAGCCGGCTGTTCGGTGCCTTGTTCGGATTGACCTCGGACGATCTGCCGGCGGACTGGTCGGGCTTTACCGCCTACACCGCGACGATGGCGCAGTCGGAGACGCTGACCGTCAGCCCGGCGGCACGCGAGATCGCGATGCAAATCTTCAGCGGCGCGCGACCATGGCTGCGGCCGCCGCGCTGGTATCGCGCGCTGACGGCGCGGATGTTGCCGGAGCCGATACGTGCAGGCTTTGGGTTTGAGCTGGACGCGCGCGACGAGAAGGCGGCCGACAATGCGCTGCGCTGGATCCGGCGCGTCTATCCGAAATTGCCGGCCAGGCTGCGCTACGTCGGGCCCTATCAGGAAGCGCAGGCGCGCTTGCGCGGCGAGCCGCAGCCCGACTGGATGACCCGCTGTCTCAACCGCGCCTGGATCGGTCGGCCGCAGATGGACATGCGCGGGAAGGGGTGAAAGCCTCTCGTGTCCCGGACAAGCCACAACGCGCAAAGCGCGTTGCGGCGCAGAGCCGGGACCCAGGGGGCCACGAACTCCGGCGCATCATGGGCCCCGGCTCAGCAGCGCACCGTCGAAGAGACGCTGCGCTGCGTCCGGGGCACGAAGCCGGAGTGGAGCGCAGACTCTCTCAACGCCGTCATTGCGAGGAGCCTACCTCACACCGACGCCAGCTTCCGATACAGCGCGCTGTAGCTTCCCGCCGAGATGCTCCAGGAGAACGAACGTCCCATGGCGCTGCGGCGCATGGTGTCGAGCTGGTCTTGCGCCCTGAAAGCCGAGAAGGCCCGGCGGACGCCGCCGAGGAAGGAATCGCGCGAGGGTTTCGAGAACAGGAATCCGGTCTCGCCGTCGGTGATGGTCTCGGCGAGGCCGCCGGTCTGGTGCCCGATCGGCAGCGAGCCGAAGCGCTGGGCGTACATCTGGCTGAGGCCGCAGGGCTCGAAGCGCGACGGCATCAGGGTGAAATCGCTGCCCGCAAAGATGCGGCGAGCCTGGGCGTCGTTGAAGCCGATCACCACGCCGATGGCGTCGGGGCGGCGGCGATGCGCGTCGATCAGGGCCTGCTCGAGCGCCGGCTCGCCGGAACCGGTGACCACGATCTGCCCGCCGGCATCGACGATCTCGTCGGCTGCCGACAGCACGAGGTCGATGCCCTTCTGGTGCACGAGGCGCGCGACGATGCCGAACATCGGGCCGCGCGAGACCGCAAGGCCGAATTGCTTGCGGACGTAATCCGCGTTGGCCCTCTTGCCGACCCAGTCACCGGCGCCGAACTGCTGGGCCAGCTGGGCACAGGAGCGCGGGTCCCAGCTCTCGTCGATGCCGTTGAGGATGCCGGTGAGCTCGGCCGCGTCCGAGCGCTGACGGAGCAGGCCCTCCAGACCGCAGCCGAACTCGGCCGTGGTGATCTCCCGCGCATAGGTGCCGCTGACGGTGGTGAGGTGCGAGGCGTAGACGAGGCCGGCCTTGAGGAAGGAGAGCTGGTCGTAGAACTCGATGCCGTCGATGTGGAAGGAGCTCTCCGGTGCGCCGATCCGCCGCAGCGCCTCCTTCGGGAAGAGGCCCTGATAGGCGAGGTTGTGAATCGTCAGGATCGACGGCAGCTTGGCGCCGCCCCAGGCGAGATAGGCCGGCACGAGCGAGGCCTGCCAGTCATTGGCATGGATCAGGTCTGCTGCCCAATTCTTGTCCAGCCTGCCCATGGCCAGCTCAGCGGCTGCCGAGGCAAAGCGCGCGAAGCGAATGTCGTTGTCCGGCCAGTCGCGTCCGGACTCGTCGCCATAGGGGTTGCCCGGCCGATCGTAGAGTTGCGAGCAGAGCAGCACGTAGACCGGCATTCCGTCCTTGGTCGCGGCCCGGCCGAGCGAGCAGGCCGGCATTTCCGCGAACGCCGGACAACGGCCAACGACCTGAATATGCGTGAGTTGTTCGATGATGTCGCGATAGCCGGGCAGCATGATCCGGATATCGGCGAAGGAGCGCAGGGCGCGGGGCAGGGCCGCGGACACGGCGCCGAGTCCGCCGACGCGGACGAAGTCGTCCATCTCCGTGGTGACGAACAAGACCCTCAAGAACAGCTGCCCTCTTCCGATCCCGTTTGCTGTTATGCCAGAACGGGTCCAGTTGTCCCGGAAATTCCCAAGCCCGCCTACGAGACACGTCGGTTCGGTAAAGACTTTCCTACTCAGCCGCCGCCCTCTAGGGTCGGCGCATCAACAAGAGAGAACATTGATTGTTCCTACGCGACCGAGGACGCAGCAAGTATGCAGCTAGCAGATGAGCATGAGGGGATGACGACAAAGGCCTTCGCGGGCCTCAGGGTCCTGGATTTTTCGACCACCATCGCCGGTCCTCACTGCGCGCGGATGCTTGCCGACATGGGCGCCGAGGTCATCAAGATCGAGACCGACGGCGGCGAGACGATGCGAACCCGGCCGCCTCTGCGCAAGGGTCATAGTACCACGTTCGGCCAGCTCAATGTAGGCAAGAAGAGCGTGGTGCTGGACCTCAAATCCGAGGACGGCAAGGAGGCGGTCCGCCGGCTGGCCGCGACATCGGATATCCTGGTCGAGAACTTCCGCCCCGGCGTGATGCACCGGCTGCGGCTCGACTACGACAGGCTGCGCACCGTCAATCCGAGGCTGATCTATTGCTCGATCTCCGGCTACGGGCAGAGCGGCCCTTCGGCCGAGCTACCGGCCTACGCGCCGGTGATCCATGCCGCCTCCGGCTACGACATGGCGCATCTCGCCTACCAGCCCGGCCGCAATCGCCCCGATTATTGCGGCATCTATCACGCCGACGTCGTCACCGGCACCTATGGTTTCGGCGCGATCGCGTCCGCGCTCTATCAGCGGACCGTGACCGGGCTCGGCCAACACATCGACGTGTCCATGCTGGAATCGATGCTGTCACTGACGCTGACCGAATTGCAGAGTGCGCAATTCGCCGTGAAGCCGCCGCCACGCCCGATGTTCGGGCCGACCGAGACGGCAAGCGGCTATGTCATGATCACGGTCGCCAGCGAGAAGACATT
This sequence comes from Bradyrhizobium sp. 62B, assembly GCF_030272265.2. Classification (NCBI taxonomy): domain Bacteria; kingdom Pseudomonadati; phylum Pseudomonadota; class Alphaproteobacteria; order Hyphomicrobiales; family Nitrobacteraceae; genus Bradyrhizobium; species Bradyrhizobium sp. 62B. Next base: position 2,167,030 of record NZ_CP092841.2, read on the forward strand.
TCAGGCGCTGATGGGTGTGATCGGCCGTCCCGAATGGATCACCGATGCGCGCTTTGCCACCTATGCCCCGCGCCGCGAGAATTGGGCGGAGGTGATGGACGGCGTCGAAGCCTGGTCGCGGCAGTTCACGACCGATGCGTGTCTCGCAGCGCTCAGTGCGGCCGGCGTGCCGGCTTCGGCCTATCGCACCGTGTCCGAGGCGCTGGCCGATCCGCAGCTCGCACACCGGCAGGCGCTCACGTCCGTGCAGGACGAGGGCGGCACCTTTCGGGTGCTCAACCTGCCGTTCCGGATGTCGGGCGCCGACACCACGCCCGCCAAGACGATGGCTGCGCTCGGCGAGCATACGGATGCGCTGCGCGAGGAGCTCGGCCTCGCTGACGAGGCGCCAATTCCGACAGGCAAAACCGCCGCGACATTCTGAGCAGCATTGCGTCGCACATGCGGCGTCATCTCGCGCGCGTTCCTCTTGCCGCCACGCGCTTTTGTCGTCAATCTCGCTTCCAGTCATTCAGCGATCCGAAACATCGGACGAGGGATCCCGGGAGGAACCATGACGAAGATTGCTGCCGCGGCGCGCAAGCACGCGCCGATTTTCCTTGTTGCGGCATTTGGCATCCTTCCGCTGGCCGAGCCTGCGCAGGCGCAGAAGTCCGGCGGCAGCATCACCGTCGGCCAGGAGCTCGACATCCCCGGCTTCGACCCGCTCAAGGTCGGCGTTTACGACACCTCGACCAACACCGCTGCCGCCGCGATCTTCGACACGCTGACAACGCTCGACGACAAGGGCGAGCCGGCACCGAAGCTCGCGGTGTCCTGGACCCATTCCGACGATTACAAGAGCTGGACCTTCAAGCTGCGCGAGGGCGTGAAATTCCACGACGGCACGCCGTTCAATGCGCAGGCCTTCAAGGAGAATTTCGACCGGCAGAAGGACCCCGCCAACAAGTGCCGCTGCGCCTTCTACATCACCAACATGAAGGAGGTGCTGGCGCCGGACGAACACACCGTCGTCTTCAATCTGACCGATCCCTCCGTGAACCTGCCGGCAACGATCACCATCCAGAGTCAAAACAATGTCGTGCATTCGCCGACGGCCTGGAAGACCAAGGGCGACGACTACAACCGCAACCCCGTCGGCACCGGTCCCTACATCCTGAAATCATGGACCGCCGGCGACCGCATGGTGCTGGAGAAGAATCCCAATTACTGGGACAAGGGCCGGCCCTATCTCGACCGCATTGTCCTGAAGCCGTTGCCCGATGCGCAGTCGCGCTTCGCTTCGCTGCAATCGGGCGAGGCCGACATCATCTGGGACGACGAGAACGACGCCGACAACATCATGAAGGCGCAGAAGGACCCCAAGCTCACCGTTCACACCTACAAGGGCTCGGGTGCGCAGGTTTACGCCTTTAACACCAAGGTGGCGCCATTCGACGACGTTCGTGTGCGACAGGCGCTCGTGATGGCGATCGATCGCCCGAAGATGTCGCAGGCGATCACCAATGGCCTCAGCCGGCCCGCGACCAACCCCTATGGCGACGGCTCCTGGGTCAAGTGCAAGGACGACGGCGCGCTGCCGTTCGATGTCGAGAAGGCCAAGGCGCTGATCAAGGATTACGGCAAGCCGGTCGAGTTCAAGACGCTGGTGACCGCGACGCCTAGGGGCCGCATGGTCGGCCAGGTGCTGCAGCAGTTCTGGAAGCGCGTCGGCGCCAACATGGAGATCGAGCAGGTCGATCAGGCCACCATTCCCTCGCGTGCCTTCACCCGCCAGTTCCAGATGACGCCGTGGCGCATCGTCGATCTCGCCGATCCAGATCCGCAAATGTACGCGAATTTCCGCACCGGCAGCCCGCTGGCGCTCGCCGGGTATTCGAACCCCGAGCTCGACAAGCTGCTGGACCACGCGCGCGTCACCGCCGATGTCGGCCAGCGCACCGAGGATTACTGCGCCATCGGCCGCCTGATCAACAAGGAGGCGATCTGGTTCTGGACGTTCCAGAACACGTATTACGCGCTGTCGAGCGCCAAGCTGAAGGGCTTCCCGAAGATCTACAACGGTGTGATCGACGTTTCGACGACCTGGCTGGAATGACGGCGCGATGCTGAACTTCGTCGTTCGGCGACTGCTTGCCATGCTGCCGGTGCTGCTCGCGGTCTCGCTGCTGACCTTTCTGATCGCCTCGCTGCTGCCGGGCGATCTTGCTTTGGTCATCCTCGGCGATCAGGCGACGCCGGAGAACGTAGCGGCGCTGCGCCGCGACATGGGGCTCGACCAGCCGCTGTGGTGGCGTTATCTGAGCTGGCTCGGTCACGTCCTGCAAGGCGACCTCGGCCGCTCGTTCCGCACCGGGCAGACGGTGTTGCAGGCGGTCGCCGAGCGCATTCCGGTCTCGCTCGAGCTGATGCTGATGGCCGAGTTCATCGGCCTCTTGATCGGCGTTCCCGTCGCGATCGCCTGTGCTGCGCGGGCCGGCGGCGCGTTCGACCGCTTCATGACGGGCAGCGCGTTCGCGATGCTGTCGATGCCGTCTTTCCTGATGGCGATCCTGCTGATCTATTTGTTTGCGGTCGAGCTGCACTGGCTGCCGGCGACTGGCTATGTGCCGTTCACCGAGGAGCCGCTGGGCAATCTGCGCTTCTTCGTGCTGCCGGCGCTGACGCTGGCGCTGGCGGAATGGCCTGGCATCATGCGGGTGCTGCGCTCCGACATGATCGCGACCCTGCAGGAGGACTATATCGCGCTCGCCAAGGCAAAAGGCCTCAAGCCGGCGCGTATCCTGTTCGTGCATGCGCTGAAGCCGTCGTCCCTGACCCTGGTGACGGTGACCGGCATCAATATCGGCCGCCTGCTCGGCGGCACGTTGATCGTGGAATCGATCTTTGCGCTGCCCGGCATCGGCCGTCTCCTGGTCGGTGCGATCTACACCCGCGACCTCGTCATTCTCCAGGGCGTGGTGCTGTTGGTCGCCTGCGGCTTCGTCATCGTGAACTTCATCGTCGACATGCTCTACGCCGTGCTCGACCCCAGGATCCGCCATGCCCGCGCTTGAGCTCTCGATGCAGGACGAGGCGGTGCCCGTGCCGGCTGGCCGCAAGCGCCAGCTCGGCCTCTTGTTCTGGCTCGCGAGCACCTGGCTCGCGATCATCCTTGCGCTCGCGATCCTCGCGCCGGTGCTGCCACTGCAAAATCCCGTCGACATGGACATGCTGGAGCGACGTGCGGCGTTCTCCAGCGCGCATTGGTTCGGCACCGACGGACTCGGCCGCGACGAGCTTGCCCGCCTGATTTTCGGCGCGCGGGCCTCGCTGACGGTCGGGTTGATCGCACCGATGATCGGCCTGACTATCGGCGGCGCGTTTGGCCTGCTCGCCGGCTATTTCCGCGGCCGGTTCGAGACGCTGGTGGTCGGCGGCATGGACGTGCTGCTTGCCTTTCCGCCGCTGATTTTTGCGCTCGCGGTGACCGCTTATCTCGGCCAGTCGGTCCCCAACCTCACCCTGATCCTCGGTGTGCTCGGCATTCCCGCCTTCATGCGGGTCGCGCGGGCGGCGACGCTGACGCTAGCGCGGCGGGAATTCGTGATTGCGGCCGAGGCGCTCGGTGCCAGCCATGCGCGCATCCTCCTGCGCGAGCTGTTGCCAAACGTGATCCTGCCGCTGCTGGCCTTCTTCCTGCTCGGCGTCGCCGTCACCATCGTCGTCGAGGGTGCGCTGTCCTTTCTCGGTCTCGGCGTGCCGCCGCCGATGGCGAGCTGGGGCAGCATGATCGGCGAGGGGCGCGACAGCCTCGACGTCGCGCCGCGGCTGGCGTTTCTGCCGGCGGCCGGACTGTTCCTGACCGTGCTGGCCTTCAATCTGGTCGGCGACACCTTGCGGGCCCTGACCGACCCGCGTCAGGGGGCGCTGTGAGCGGCCCCCTTCTGACCATCGCGAACGTCGCGGTCGAGCTGCCGACCCCGCGCGGAACGCTGCGGGCCGTCGATCATGTCGACCTGTCGCTGGAGGCGGGCCGCACGCTCGGCATCGTCGGCGAATCCGGTTGCGGCAAGACCATGCTGTCGCGCGCGGTGCTGCAGCTGCTGCCGAAAAAGGCAAAGCTCACGGGTCGCGTGATGTTCGACGGCCAGGACCTGGTGCGGCTCGCGCCGGAACGCCTGCGACGCCTGCGCGGGCGCGACCTCGCCGTCGTGTTCCAGGATCCCATGACCTCGCTCAATCCGGTCCTGACCATCGGCACACAGTTGATGGAGACGATCCAGGAGCATCTCGAGCTCGATGCGCCCGAGGCACGGAAGCGCAGCATCGAGCTGCTGGCGGCGGTCGGCATTCCCGCGCCGGAGCAGCGGCTCGCGCAATATCCGCATCAATGTTCCGGCGGCATGCGACAGCGCATCGCGATTGCGATCGCGCTGTCCTGCGAGCCGAAGCTCTTGATCGCGGACGAGCCGACGACCGCGCTCGACGTCACTATCCAGGCGCAGATCCTGGATCTGCTCGCGCGCGAACAACGCCGCCGCCACATGGCCATGATCATCATCACCCACGATCTCGGCGTCGTCGCCGGCCGTGCCGACGAGGTCGCAGTGATGTATGCCGGCAGGGTGGTGGAGCGCGCACCGACCTCGGCCTTGTTCAAGCGCATGCATATGCCCTACACCGAGGCGTTGCTGGCGGCGATCCCGAAGCTGGATGCCGCGCCGCATACGCCGCTGCCGGCCATCTCCGGCCGCCCGCCCGATCCGACGCGACCGCTGCGCGGCTGCTCCTTCGCGCCGCGCTGCCGCTATGCGGCGAGCGATTGTCACCACGCCAAGCCCGCGCTGACGCGCGCGGAGATACCCGGACATCTCTATGCCTGCTTCCATCCGATCCAGATGACGGAGGGAGTTGGCGCATGATGCAGCCTGCCGTGCGCGCCGAACCGCTCCTGAACGTCGACAATCTCGTCGTAGAATACGGTCTCGGCAACAAGACGGTGCATGCCGTTTCCGGCGTCAGCTTTCAGGTCGCGCGCGGCGAGACGCTGGGGCTGGTCGGCGAATCCGGCTGCGGCAAGTCGACGCTGGGCCGCGCCGTGCTGCAATTGCGCCGCGCCAGATCCGGGCGTGTACTGTTCGACGGCGAGGATCTCACCGCGATGGAGGGCGAGGCGTTGCGCAAGATGCGCCGCCGCGTGCAGCTGATCTTCCAAGATCCGATCGCTTCCCTGAACCCGCGCCGCCGCATTGGCGACATCGTGGCCGAACCGCTGATCATCGCCGGCGTCAGGGATGCGGCCGAGCGCAAGCGCAGGGTTTACGAGGTGCTTGGCGCGGTCGGGCTCGATCCTGATCTCGTGGCGAACCGCCTGCCGCATGAGTTCTCCGGTGGCCAGTGCCAGCGCATCTGTATCGCACGGTCTCTGGTGCTCAATCCGGAGTTCATCGTCTGCGACGAGCCGGTCTCGGCGCTCGACGTCTCCATTCGCGCGCAGATCCTCAACCTGCTGGAGGAGATGAAGGCGCGGTTCGGCCTGACATTGCTGTTCATCGCGCATGATCTTGCAGTGGTCAAAGCGGTCAGCGACCGCGTCGCGGTGATGTATCTCGGCCGTCTCTGCGAGGTCGGCCCTTCCGAGCAATTGTTCGCGAGGCCCGCGCATCCCTATACGGGACTGCTGTTGCAGGCGATCCCGGTGCCCGATCCGGACGTTCGTCCCGCCGAGAGTGTCGCGGGCGGCGAGCCGCCATCGCCGATTGCACCGCCGTCCGGCTGTCGCTTCCGCACCCGCTGCCCGCGGGCTGATCAGCGATGCAGCGCGGAGATACCGGAGTTGCGCGAAGTCGCACCCGGCCAGTTCGTGGCTTGCCATCATCCGCTGGCCTGAACTAAGACCGGTTTGTCTCGCCTTGCCGGCCATGGCATGGTGGCGCGGCGACAAGAAGCATGCGGGAGGACGCCGATGAAGAGTTTCAAGGTTGCCGATTTCAAGGCGCCGTTGCAGGAGTTCGACGAAGCGACGCCGCAGCCGTCGGGCACGCAGGTGCTGATCAAGGTGAAGGCGGCCGGCGTCTGCCACAGCGATCTCCACATCTGGGAAGGCGGCTACGATCTCGGTCACGGTCGCAAGCCGCTCTCGCTGAAGGACCGCGGCATCAATCTGCCGCTGACCATGGGACACGAGACCGTCGGCGAAGTCCTGGCTTTCGGCCCCGATGTGAAGCCGACCGACCAGGGCGATCTCAAGCTCGGCGACGTCGGTCTCGTCTACCCCTGGATTGGCTGCGGCAAATGTCCGACCTGCCTGGCTGGCGACGAAAACATGTGCCTGACGCCGCGTTCGCTCGGCGTCTATTGCGACGGCGGCTATTCCGATCACATGCTGGTGCCGCATCCGCGCTATCTGCTCAATCTGAGAGGGCTCGATCCGGCGACCACCGCGCCCTATGCCTGCTCGGGCGTCACCACCTACAGTGCGCTGAAGAAGGTCGAGCAGTACTTCGATACGCCGATCGTGATGTTCGGTGCCGGCGGCCTCGGCCTGATGGCGCTGTCGCTCTTGAAGGCGATGGGCGGCAAGGGCGCGATCATGGTCGATATCGACGCCAGGAAACGCGAAGCCGCCGAGAAGGCCGGTGCGCTTGCCACCGTCGACCCCAAGGCGCCCGACGCGCTGGAGCAGCTTGCCAAGAAAGCGGGCGGGCCGATCCGCGCCGTGATCGACCTCGTCGGCAACGCTGCGACGACCCAGCTCGGGTTTGATTGCCTCACCAAGGGCGGCAAGCTCGTCATCGTCGGCCTGTTCGGCGGCGGCGCGACGTGGGCGCTGCCGCTGATTCCGATCAAGGCGATCACGATCCAGGGCAGCTATGTCGGAAACTTGCGCGAAACGCAGGAGCTGCTCGACCTCGTTCGCACCAAGAAGGTGCCGCCGATCCCGGTGACGACGGCGCCGCTCGCCAAAGCCAACGATGCGCTGTTGCAATTGCAGCAGGGCGCGGTGGTCGGGCGCACGGTGCTGACGCCGTAATTCAGTTGTCGTTCCGGGGCGATGCGAAGCATCGAACCCGGAACCTCGAGATTCCGGGTTCGGTCCTGCGGACCGCCCCGGAATGACACCTTGTCTTAGGAATATCCATGTCCGCAAACAACGCCTTCCACATTGCCGTGCTCGCCGGTGACGGCATCGGTCCCGAAGTCATGGCGCCCGCGCTCGAGGTGCTGCGCAAGGTCGGCGACAAATCTGGCCTGAGCTTCCGCTTCACCGAGGCGCCGGCTGGCGCCACCAATTATCTGGCGACCGGAAAATCGATGCCTGATTCGACGATCAAGCTCTGCGAGGAGGCCGACGCGATCCTGCTCGGCGCCTGCGGGCTGCCGTCGGTGCGCTACCCCGACAATACCGAGATCGCGCCGCAGATCGAGCTGCGCTTCATCTTCGATCTCTATGCCGGCGTGCGGCCCGCGCGCCTCATTCCTGGCGTGCCGAGCCCGATCGTCGGTGCCGACCAGCGCGGCATCGATCTCGTCGTGATCCGCGAATCCACGGAAGGGCTGTTCGCCTCGATGGGCAAGGGCGTCGTCACCCACGAGGAGGCGCGCGAGACCATGGTGATCACGCGCAGGACTTCCGAGCGTCTGTTCGAGTTCTCGTTTCGCCTGGCCGAGCGGCGCAAGGCGCGCGGCAAGCCGGGGATGCTCACCTGCGTCGACAAGGCGAACGTGTTCAAGGCCTTTGCATTCTTCCGCGGCATCTTCGACGAGATCGAGAAGAAGCATCCTGGGGTGAAGACCGACCGGCTCTATGTCGACGCCTGTTCGGCGATGCTGGTGAAGCGCCCCTGGGATTTCGACGTGATGGTGATGGAGAACATGTTCGGCGACATCGTCTCCGACATCACCGCGAGCCTGATCGGCGGCCTCGGCATGGCGCCGTCGGCCGACATCGGCGACAAATACGCGGTGTTCCAGCCCTGCCATGGCACGGCGCCCGATATCATGGGGCAGGGCAAGGCCAATCCGACCGGCATGATCCTGTCGGCGGCTATGATGCTCGACTGGCTCGCCGACAAGCACGGCGTCGAGAGCGCGGCGGAAGCGGGCGAGACGATCGAGCGTGCGGTGGATCAGGTCTATGCCGGCGGCATCAAGCCGATGGAGTTCGGCGGCAGCAACGGCACCGCGGACATCACGAAAGCGGTGCTGGGCGCGCTCTGAAAAGCAATCGAGGGCTCCAGTTCATCTCAAAGAAAAGGGGCCTTACGGCCCCTTTGTCGTTCACCAGCGGCGCCAGTGGTGGCGGTGACCCCAGCCCCACGGACGCGGGCCGTAGAAGCGGCGCGGGCCGCCATAATAGCCATAGGCGCCGTAATAGTTCGGGCGCCAGAAGCAGCGGCCCCAGGGGTTACAGACCCAGCGCACCTGATCGACATTCGCGGCCGGCCCGCTCGCGACTCGGTCGGCCTGCGGAATGCCGTTCGGCATCGCGGCAAGCGCTTGCCCTGATGCGAGCGCCGCGCCGCCAAGGGCAGCCAGACCAAGCACAGCAAATTTCAGTTTCATCGCAATCTCCCTCGTTGGTGGCGGGAGAACTACCGCGGGATCAACTGGTTGCTACCGCGCTGAGCCGCACGAGGAATTTAATCTTCCTGAACAAAGGTTCAGCTACTTGCCCTGGAACTGCGGCTTGCGCTTTTCCATGAAGGCCTGCCGGCCCTCGCGGAAATCCGCGCTGTCCATGCAGGCGGTGCCGATCGACTTGATCGCGTCCATGTCGCGTCGGCTTTCGTCCTTCAGCACCTCTGCAATCGTGATCTTTGCGGCCTTGATCGCCAGCGGGGCGTTCTCGGAGATGGTCTGCGCGATCGCCATCGTCTCACCCCAGAGCTCGCCCTCCGGGAACACGCGCTCGACGAGGCCGATGCGCAGCGCCTCCGCGGACTCGATGCGCATGCCCGTGTACATCAGCAGCCGTGCCCAGGACGGGCCGACCAGCGACACCAGATGCTTCAAGCCGTCATAGCCATAGGCGATGCCGAGTTTCGCGGCGGGAATGCCGAACTGGCTGCCGTGTGCGGCGAGGCGGATATCGGCGAGCATCGCGACCTGCATGCCGCCGCCGAGACAGAAGCCCTGGATGCAGGCGATGGTCGGCTTGGGATAGTTGGCCAGCAGTGCGCGCTGGGCGGCGCTGCGCTTGGCATATTCCTCGGACGCCGCCGCGTTATGGCGGGTCTTCTCGAACTGGCTGATGTCGGCGCCGGAGACGAAGGCCTTGCCGCCGGCACCGCGCAGGATCACGACGCGCACGGCATCGTCGTCGCGCAAGGCCGTCAGCGCCTCGCCAAATCCCTCCCACATCTCCAGCGACATCGCGTTGCGCTTGTCGGGATTGTTGAAGGTGATCACGCCGACGCCGTCGGTGACGTGCTGGAGGATCTTGCCGTCGGCGTAGGCTATTTCACGGGAGATGTCGGGCATTGCGCGCTCGCTGGTCGTAGGCCGGGGGCAATGTGGGGCGCCGGCCCTTGCGGGGTCAACCGGGGCCGGGCGGGCTTGTTTGCATCCGCCTGTGCGGTGATTGCATGGCGCGTCGTCCGGAGTGGCGTGCGCGCAAAGAAAAAGGGGCGGTCGAGCCGCCCCGGAAAGGCCACGCGCGAGTGCGCGGGCCGGAATATGCTCGTTCAATCCGGCCGCGCCCCCGCGACGCGGCGGATTGAAAGATCGGCCTTGAAGACCGGAGCGTCGGTCGATCTCAGCTTTCGTTCGCTGCGATCGATTCCATCAGCGAGACGAGCTGGCGTTGCACCGTCTGGTCCTTGATCTTGCTGTAGGCGCGCAGCAGGCGGAGGCTGAAGGCCGAATCGAGGAACAGCAGGCTCTCGACTTCGCGCGCCTTGTTGTCGCCGTCGTAGAAGAAAGTCACGGGCACGTCGAGGGCGGAGGCTATCTGCTGAAGCCGAGCCGCGCCGACGCGATTGACGCCTTTCTCGTATTTCTGGACCTGCTGGAAGCTGACGCCGAGCTTTTCGCCGAGCTCGGCCTGCGAGATCTTCATCTCGACGCGCCGCAGACGAATCCGCTTGCCGAGCTCGATGTCCGGCTTGCCGGCACTACGCTGCTTCATTCTCTTCGCCGCTGCTTTCATTTTCGTTTTCACCTTTGTTCTTCGGTTGAAAATCCCCCGAAGAGCTGGGTCAGGGGTTCGCCCATATACGAGTCCTTGAATTCATGCGGGTGCACGAATTCTTCCTTAAACCACGGGAAACGAGCTGGACTGAAAGCTTCGATCAGCCAGTCGATCATGTGCCGCACGCGCGGAATACGGCCGCTACCGGGATGGTAGGACAACCAGATATCCAGCGGCCGGTTCAGCTCGACCTCCAGTGGAATCAATTTCCCGCCGAGCGCAATGGCGTAGCTGGGGAAGACGCCGATGCCGGCGCCATTCGCGACCGCCCAATAATTGGCGCTCGACACGTTGGTCTTCATGACCAGAAGGTCACGCTCCGAAACGCCCGGGAAGAAGCTCTCGAAGGATTCCTTGGCGGCGAGCTGGTCGGCGAATTGCAGCACCAGGCGATGCTTGATCAATTCCGCCGCCGAACGCGGCGCGCCATGCTTTTCGATGTATTTCTCGGAGGCCCAGAACATCAGGTGCATGCGGCCGAGCCGCACCAGCTTGATGTCGAGCGCCGAGGGACGCGACAGATGGATGGCGACGTCGGCCTCATGGCGCGAGACGTCGGCCGAGCGCATCGCGCAATGCAGGTCGACCAGGATTTTCGGATAGGCCTGCTGGAACTCGACCAGGCGCGGGGCGAGCCAGAACGTGCCGAGCCCCTCGGTGACGGCGACCCGGACCTCGCCTGACAGGGCGTTGGCCATCGAATCACTGGCGCGCAGCACGTCGAAGGTGGCAGCCTCCATGCGCTCGACGGCGGACACCACGAGCGCGCCTTCATCGGTCAGATGGGTACCGTGGACGTCGCGAGTGAACAGCGTGGTGCCGGTCTGGCGTTCGAAATCGTCGATCCGCCGGCGCACGGCGTTGATGGACAGCGACAGGCGTTCGGCCGCCGAACGGAAACTTCCGCATCGGACGACTTCGAGGAATATGCGGGCCGCATCCCAATCAGAGAGGCCGCTGAGATTTGTCTTTGGGCGTTCCGCCACAGGAACGCCCCTTTCCGCCAAGGAGTGCATACAAGTCCCTTCGGACAGCTAAACTGGCAGAATCTGGCGCAAACCACAACCACTGCGGGTTGGGGGATGATGAGTTTTGAACGTCATCCTTACTACCCCGTGGGTGGTATCAGAATGCTGCCAAGGGCTGGGAATCGGGCGGACTGTTCGCCCGGATGAGGGGTGTGGCGTGAGTTCCGTTGCGAGCCGTGAAATGGCTGCGGGATTGCAGGCACTGTCCGCAATGAATGCCGTTGCGCGAGAGCTAGCGCCGTCTCCCTCGATGGATCAATCACAGCGCTCCAAGCGTTTCCTCGCCGATCATTTCGAAACCGAGCGACATCGCAACGCGGCGATGGCAGCCGGAACCGCGGTTCCACAGCGGAATCCCGCTGAAATCAGGTTCAGAGGCACAGCGGCCTCGTGCTATCCTTGGTCTTCCATGGGGGCCGAGGGGGTCGTCACCATTACGTCTCGCAGGCCGAATTAACGGAAAGAACGCCGGTGTCGCATTCAGACGAACAGTTGCAGTCGGTGCTGGAAACGCTCGAGGAGTGCCGCAAGGTTCTCAACGCGTGCAACAGCCGTGAGTCGGCCGAGCTGCTGTCCATTGTCATCCTCGACGTCAGGATGAAACTCAAAGGAATCGACAGTGCCGATCTCAAGGCATTGTGCGACGAAATGCTGCGGAGCGCCGCGAGCGAGCCGCCGCACCCTTCCAAGCAGACGCAGGACCAGCCCCGGCGTCCGCTGCTCCGCGTGGTGAAATAGCCACGCCGCCGAGTCTCGCTTTTTGGCGAGATTTGTGCGCGTCCCGATGCCGCACCTGTGATCACAGACGGCATCGGGAGGAGCCCTGGTTTCGTGCGCTTCTGTTGCGCATTCTCCGGCATCGGCTACACCTGAGCCGGTTCGGCTCCGGGCCGGGCGCATTCCCCGCGCGCCGTACCGGCACCTGAGATGGCTCAGACGGCATCATGCAAAATGTTTCGATCCCGGCGGCGCTGATTGCCGGCCTCGTCAGCTTCCTCTCGCCTTGCGTCCTGCCGCTGGTCCCGCCCTATCTGATCTACCTCACGGGCGCCACGATCGAGCATGTCGAGAGCGACGAGCCGTCCTCGGCCTCCAAGCGCGCGATCATGATGTCGGCGCTGCTGTTCGTGCTCGGCTTCTCCACAGTCTTCGTCGCGCTCGGTGCCAGCGCCTCGCTGGTCGGCGGGCTGATCCGAGCCTGGTCGGCGGAGCTGTCGATCCTCGCCGGCATCGTCATCATCGTCATGGGGCTGCACTTCCTCGGACTGACGCGCATCGGCCTGTTGATGCGCGAAGGACGGCTGCCCATTCCCAAGCCGGTCGGCCTCTGGGGCGCCTATATCATGGGCCTTGCCTTCGCGTTCGGCTGGACCCCCTGTATCGGCCCGATCCTGGCCGCCATCCTGTCGATCGCCGCGGCCGAGGCCACGGTGACGAAGGGCGCCGGCCTGCTCGCGGTTTATTCCGCGGGCCTCGGCATTCCCTTCCTGATCGCCGCCCTGATGATCGAGCAGTTCTCGGCGCTGTTCGCGCGCATGAAGGGCCACCTCGTCAATGTCGAGCGCGCCATGGGCGTGTTGATGGTGATCACCGGCATCGGCTTTCTCACCGGCGCGGTCTCCAATGTGAGCATCTGGCTGCTGGAGACCTTTCCGGCGCTGCAGACCATCGGATAGAGCGGCCCCGTTTACCGCGCCTCGTCCAGCGTGCAGACCACCGTGCAGACCACGCCGCGCGGCAGGAAGTCGACGGTTGCTTCGCCGCCGAGCTGGTCGCGGGCGCTGCGCTCGATCAGGCGCGAGCCGAAGCCGCGTCGCACCGGCGCCGTCACCGGCGGTCCGCCGATCTCGGTCCAGATCAGCCGGAGCCGCGGCTTCGGCGCATCGGTGATGACCTCCCAGTTCAGCGTCACCCGGCCGGTCTCGTTGGACAGCGCGCCGTATTTCGCGGCGTTGGTGGCGATCTCGTGCACGATCATCGACAGCACCACGGCAAGACGCGGCGATAGCGGCACGTCGGGACCGGCCATGCGGATGCGGTCGGGACTGTTCAGCAGGAATGGTTGAAGCGCGCGGGCGATCACGTCGCGGAGCTCGGAGCCGGCCCATTTCTCCTGGCTCAGCAGGTTGTGCGCTTCGGCCAGCGCGCCGAGCCGGCCCTCGAACTTGGCCCGCTCGTCCCGGCTGGCGCTGCGGAAGGTCTGCACCGCGATCGCCTGCATCAAGGCCAGTGTGTTCTTGACGCGATGGTTGAGCTCGTCGATCAGGAGATTGTGCAGCATCTCGCCGCGCGCGATCGTCGTCGCCATTCTGACCGCGAAGGTCAGGCCGGTCAGCAGCAGGATGCCCCCGATCAGGCTGGTGATGGCGATGTTGCGCCAGAGCGGCGCGATCAGCGAGCTCTCGGCGACGCCGGCCACGACCCTCCAGCCGGTCAGGTGCGAGGTGGTGAAGGCGGAAGACAGCGCCACGCCGTCGAGCGACACCGTCGACAAGGTCTCCTCCGAGCTGCGCGACATCGCGTCGTAAATCGCGCCAGACGCCTGCTTGCCGATCGTCGCGCTCGGGTTCGGTACGCGGGCGAAAACGATGGCTTTGGTGTCGACCAGGGACACGGTCCAGAGCTGGTCGGGCCGCTGCTTTTCGACAAGGTCCTGAAAGATGCTGATCGGCGGGCTGAAGCAGAGATCGTAGATCACCTCTCCGTCGCGAAACACCGGAACCTCGACGGTGAGCACCTTCCGTCCGTTGATCGCACCGGTGAACAGATCGGAATATTGCGGCGACTTGTTCGCAAAGACCCTTTCGACGATCGCGAGATTGCCGCGCGCCGGCAGGCTCGCGGTGTCGTCCGTCGCGGAGGAAAACAGCAACCGGCCCTTGCGGTCGGAGACCAGCACCAGACCGCCTTTGCCATACTGCTCGACAAAACCGAGCGCGATGCGGCGGAAGCTCTCGAAGTCGCCGTTGCGCAACGAATTGGTCAACGCCAGCACCTGCAGGCCGCCGGTCATGCGCTGAACCTCCGAATCCAGCACGAGGCGCATGCTGCGCACGTTCTCCAGCACGCGGCGCGTGGCGTCGCCGCGGTCCTGTTGGTAATTGTAGACGGCAATGCCGACCGCAAAGACGATCAGCGGCAACATCGTTCCCGTGACCAGAAGAGCGAGGCGGACCGGCAGGGTAAGCTTTGACAAACGCGAGTGTCCCGGTTCCGGCGCGGCGGCGCCGGAGTATGATTTTGGCCAGACCATACGGGCGGGACTGGCGCTGCGCCACGATTTTCGCGTCGAGCGCAAGCCTCTGCGTATTGAAGAGAGGGACAGAAGTGCAGGCCGGCTGGAGGCCGATTGCACTGCAGCAGTGGCCCTGCGACGAAGGAGTCGCTCCTACGCAGGCGAAATGACTTCCGTCCGGCCGGGGTTTTTCATACGCTTGCCCTCGCAAGCCGCATACCGGCTGCGCTCACGCCCCGGCGACAGGGGCGGAGCATCAAAGGGAGGGGAGACGATGAAGCGAAGATCATTTCTCGCTGGTATCGGCGCGACCACTGCGGCGGCTACGATCGGCATGCCGTCGATCCTCAGGGCGCAAGCGCCGATCACGCTCAACGGAGCCGTGCAGTTCAACGACGACCACGCCTTCAACCGGGCGCTGCTCCGGTTCGAGGAGCTCGTGAAGAAGTATTACGGCAAGCCCGTCAATTTCACCCTGCACAGAAATTCCTCGCTCGGCCTCGAAAAGCAGTATTTCGAGTACATGTCGCAAGGAAAGGCGGTCGACTACGGCATCGTCTCGCCGGCCCATATGTCGACCTTCGCCAAGGCGGCCCCGTTCATCGATGCGCCCTTCGTGTTCAAGGGCATCGACCACATGAACAAGGTGGTCGAAGCCAACATCCTGGCGCCGATCGCCGACGAGGTCGCGGCGAAGGCCGAGGTGGTCCTGATCGG
Organism: Bradyrhizobium sp. 62B; assembly: GCF_030272265.2. Classification (NCBI taxonomy): domain Bacteria; kingdom Pseudomonadati; phylum Pseudomonadota; class Alphaproteobacteria; order Hyphomicrobiales; family Nitrobacteraceae; genus Bradyrhizobium; species Bradyrhizobium sp. 62B. The sequence continues at coordinate 2,182,184 of NZ_CP092841.2, forward strand.
CTATTCCGGCGGCGGCATCCGCAACATCTTCGCCAACAAGCCGCTCAAGAACCTTGCCGACCTCAAGGGGCTAAAGGTTCGCGTGCAGGGCGCGCCGATCTGGTCGAAGACCTTCGCGGCGGTCGGCATGAGCCCGACGGTGATCGCCTATAACGAGATCTACAACGCGATCCAGAACGGTGTGATCGCCGCCGGCGAAAACGAGGCGGCCGGCGTCGAGGCGATGAAGTTCTACGAAGTGGCTCCGCATCTCAGCCTGACCCAGCACGCCGTGTCGATCCGGCCGATCTGCTTCTCGGTGAAGACGCTGAAGACCTTGCCGAAGGATCTGCAGGACGCGATCATGAAGGCCGGCAAGGAGGCCGGCGATTACGGCCGCCAGCTCGAGTCGAGCGAAGAGGTCGTCAAGCTCGACACGCTCGAGAAGGCCGGCAAGCTCAAGCGCGTTCCCTTCGAGGAGCGGGACGCCATGAAGAAGCTCGCCGACCCCGTGATGGCCACCTACGCCAAGGAAATCGGCGCGGAAGGCATTTTCGAGAAGATCAACGTCGTCTGAGATCTCTGCGTCCGCCGACAGCATCTCCGGGCAAGCCCCGCTTCTTGCCCGGACGTGGCGGATGTGCTGCCGCTGGGAGTCCCAATGTCTGAAATGCCCGTCCCGTCCACACCGTCGCTGTGGCGCCGCGCTACGGCGGCTTATGCGAAATTGCTGGAGTTCCTGTTGGCCGCCTGCGTCGGCATCCTCGTCGTTCCGGTCACGCTGCAGATCATCTCGCGCTACACGCCCTTCATTCCGTCCTACATCTGGACGGAGGAGATGGCGCGCTTCCTGTTCATCTGGACGATCATGATCGGTGCCATGGTCGGCGTCCGCGAAGCGCAGCATTTCGAGGTCGACGTGTGGCCGGATCTGTCGCGGCGATCGGAGGCTGCCGTGCGGATCCTGGCGCGGCTCGGCGTGCTGGCGCTGGCGCTGGTGTTCGTAACGGCCGGAATCGAGTTCACCCGCTTTGCCTGGAACAGGACGTCGGAACTGGCCGATCTGCCGCTCTGGCTGATTCACGTCGCATGGCCCGTTGCCGGCGTGACGTGGATTGTCTTCGCGGGCGAACAGATCGTCGATGAAATGCGCGTACTGGTCGGGGCACGGCGATGAGCGGCAATGTACTCTCCGCCGGACAGGCCGCGATGGTGCTGTTCGGGGTCTTCGTCGGCCTGCTCATCGTGCGCGTGCCGGTCGCTTTCGCGCTTGGCCTCGCCTGCGTGCCGATCCTGCTGATCGAGCCGCACCTGTCGCTGATGATGCTCGCGCAGGAGACCTTCAATGCCTACAATTCCTTCATCCTGCTGGCGGTGCCGTTCTTCCTGCTGACGGCGAACCTGATGAGCATCGGCGGCATCACTGACCGTCTGGTGACGCTGTCGCGCTCGATGGTCGGGCATTGGCCGGGGTCCCTCGCGCAGATCAACGTCGTGCTGTCGGTGTTCTTTGCAGGCATCTCGGGCTCGTCGACCGCAGACGCGGCGAGCCAATCGAAAATCTTCATCGATGCCCAGACCAAGGAGGGCTACGACCTTTCGTTCTCGATCGCGATCACCGCGGTTTCCGCGGTGCTGGCAGTCATCATCCCGCCGTCGATCCTCATGATCGTCTGGGGCGGGCTGATCTCGACCTCGATTGCGGCGATGTATCTGGCCGGCATCGTGCCGGGTCTGCTGGTCGCGGGCGCGCAGATGGCGACGGTGCACGTCTACGCCGTCCGACGCGGCTACCCGACCTATCCAAAGTCGACCTGGGTGGAGATGCGCTGCGCCATCTGGAAGTCGATACCTGCGCTGATGACGCCGTTCATCATCGTGGGCGGCATTCTGCTCGGCTGGTTCACTGCGACAGAGTCGGCTTGTGTCGCCGTGCTCTATTCCGTGGCGCTCTCGGCATTCTTCTATCGCGAGACTGGCATTCGCGAGTTGTACAAGGCGCTGCTCGACACCGGGCGCCTTGCCGGCGTGGCGCTGTTCTGCGTCGGCACCGCCAGCGCGTTCGGCTGGCTGCTCGCCTACTACAAGATCCCACAGGAGCTCCTGGCCAATGTTTCGACCTGGGGCATGGGCGCCGTTGCGGCCGGCTTCTTCATCTCCTTCTGCTTTCTGGTGGTGGGCTGCTTTCTCGACGCCATCCCGGCCATCATCATCGTCGGCACCGTGCTGGAGCCGCTCGCCAAATCGGTCGATCTTCATCCGGTCCAGTTCGCGATCATTTCCATCGTGTCGCTGGCCTTCGGACTGGTGACGCCGCCTTATGGTCTTTGTCTGATGATCGCCTGTTCGATCGCGGGCGTGCGGCTGCGCTATGCCCTGAAGGACACGGTGATCATGCTGATCCCGATGCTGCTCGTGCTGGCGGCCGTCATCGTCTGGCCCAGCGTGTCGCTGTTCCTGCCGCGCCTGATCGTGCCGCAAATGCTCAAATGAGCGTCTGCAAGTGAGCTTCTGCAAATAAGCTTCTGAAAGTGCGATCCCGCGGACGAGGGCCGCGGGATCGGGGCAATTGGCTACAGGTTGCTCTCGGTGATCGCGGCGTAGACCATGCTGCGCAGCTCGCGCCGGATCGGGTAGGCGCTCGACGGCAACACCTGCGTCATGAAGATCGCAATCAGCTCCTCGGCCGGATCGATCCAGAACGAGGTGGTGGCCGCACCGCCCCAATTGTATTCGCCGGGGCTGCCGGCGATCAGCGTCTCGGCCGGGCGCATCGTCACGGCAAAGCCGAGGCCGAAGCCGATGCCGTTATAGGCGGCTTCGGAGAACAGCGAGCGGGAGACCTCCGGCAGCGCGCGTCCGCCCGGAATGTGATTGCTCGTCATCAGCGCCAGCGTCTTCGGTCCGATCAGCCTGACACCGCCGAGCTCGCCGCCGTTCAGCAGCGCGCGGCAGAAGGTGAGATAGTCGGCGACCGTCGAGCACAAGCCGCCGCCACCCGAGATGAAGGACGGCGGGGTGAGGAACGAGCTCGTCGACGGATCGTCCTGCAGCGTCAGGCCCTCGCGCCGCTGGCCGGCATGGAAGGTCATGCCGCCGCCGGGGTCGGCAGAATAGCACGCGGCAAAGCGGTGAGCCTTCGAAGCGGGCACATGGAAATCGGTGTCGGTCATGCCGAGCGGATCGAGGATGCGTTGTTTCAGGAATTGCTCGAACGGCATGCCCGAGATCTTGCCGACGAGATAACCGAGCACGTCGGTCGCGACCGAGTAGTTCCAGGCTTCGCCCGGCGAGAATTCCAGCGGGATCTTGGCCAGACCCTCGATCATGGTCTGCAGCGTGCCCGATTTCTCGACCTCGCCGATCTTTTCAGTGCGGTAGGCGGCGTCGACATTGGAGCGCTGCTGGAAGCCGTAGGTGAGGCCCGCGGTATGGCGCAAGAGATCGACGATCAGCATCGGCCGGGACGGCGGCCGGGTCAGGAAGGCCGGGTACGTGCCGGCGACGAAGACGCCGAGATCCTTCCATTCCGGAATGTACTTGGCGACGGGTTCGTCGATCGCGACGAGGCCTTGCTCGACCAGCATCATGAAGGCGACGCTGGTGAGCGGCTTGGTCATGGAATAGATGCGGTAGATGGTGTCGTCCTTGACCGGCAGCTTGCGCTCGACATCGGCAAGGCCCTGGATCGAGCTGTGCGCGACCTTGCCGCGGCGATAGACCAGAAGATGCGTGCCCGGGAAGCGGCCGGCATCGATGTACCGGCTCTTGAGATGCCCATCGATGCGGTCGAGCGCGGCCTTGGACATGCCGACGGATTCGGGCGAGGCGGGGGTGGGCGCGAGCATCAGTTCCTCCGGGCAGTTTTGTCGCTCCGTTGATAGCCAAATGACGGCCCCATTCCAAGCCGCTCTGGCTTAACGCAGGGGGGCGGGCTGGTGTAGGCTGACCCTGGAACGCCTCCAAGGAGCCCCCGGGGCGAACGAGAAAAACACAGGGCAAGCCATCATGACCCAGTTCAACGAGACTGACCTCACCGAAGCCGTCGTCAGGAGCTTCGACAGCACGCCCAATCCCCGCGCGAAATTCCTGCTCCAGGAATTGGTGAAGTCGCTGCACGATTACGTGAGCAAGACCGGCCTGACGTTCGAGGAATGGGACTACGCCATCGATTTCCTGACCCGCACCGGGCAGAAATGCACCGACACCCGCCAGGAGTTCATTCTCCTGTCCGACGTGCTCGGCGTCTCCATGCTGGTCGACGCGGTCAACCATCGCGACCGCGAAGGTGCCACCCAGACCACCGTGCTGGGCCCGTTCTATGTCGGCGAGCACAAGGTGACGGCGCACGGCACCGACATCTCGCCGAACAACCAGACCGGCGAGCGGATGTTCGTGCAGAGCCGCGTCACGGATTTGAAGGGCAAGCCGCTCGCGAACGTGCCCGTCGACGTCTGGCATGCCGATGACGACGGCTTCTACGATTCCCAGAAGGCCAATTATGACGAGGTCGGCGCCTCGGCGCGGGCGCGCTTCATCACCGACGATGACGGCCGCTTCGTCTTCCGCACCATCCTGCCATGCAGCTACCCGATCCCGACCGACGGGCCGGTCGGCGAGATGATCGTGCAGACGGGCCGCCATCCGATGCGCCCCGCGCATGTGCATTTCCTGGTGAATGCGAAAGGCTATGAGCCGCTGATCACCCACGTCTTCATGGACGGCGACAAATATCTGGATTCCGACGTGGTGTTCGGCGTGAAGGACGATCTCGTCGCCAAGGTCGAGCCGCGCACCGACCCCACGATGCCCGACGGTACCAAGGCGAGCGGGCGCTGGCATTTGATGTCTTACGAATTCCACCTCAAGCCCGGTGGCGGCATGGCGCCGAAGCCGCTGGGCGTGAAGGCCGGAGAGCCGGCGTGAGGGCGCGGATTCATCCCCCGATGTAGGCTGCCAACTCGTCGGGCGTTCCCTTCGGAAATGCTTCCTTGAGATGATCGAGGAAAGCGGAGACGCGAGCACTCAGCAATCGCCGCGAGGGATAGAGCGTCCACAGGGCGATATCGGATCCCTCAACGTCGCCCCAGCGTAGCAGCGTGCCGCTGGCCAGGTCGTGGCTGACCAGTGACAGGGGCAGCCGCGCAGCGCCGACGCCGGCTCGAATAGCATCGCGAACCATCATCAGCGACGACAGTCGAAGAACGGGGTCGACAGCGAGACGCGAGGTACCGCTTGGTCGCTTGATGTTCCAGGCGGCAGCCTCGTTGTCCGCTCCGCGCACGACGACAGGAACGGCGAGATCGCCCTTCGGTCGCTTGAGATTGGGACTGGCCACGACCACCAGGCGGTCGTGCAAGAAGATGCGGCCGACCAGGCTTTCATCTGGATGGGGGTTGACCCTGATCGCGAGGTCAAAACCCTCCTCGATCATGTCGACGTAGCGATCATCCGTCGTGACCTCGAGCCTTACTTCGGGATGCTTGAGCGCGAAGCCGGCCGCGAGCCGGCCCATCGCGGTCTGCGAAAAGAGCAGGGGAGCGCTGATCCGCAATCTGCCTCTCGGCTTGTCGCCGCCCGCGGCGATCGCTGCCGCCGCCTCGTCGAGCTCGGTGAGGAGCGCGCCCGTCCGCTCGTACAGCGCGCGTCCCTCCTGGGTGAGCTTGAGCGTGCGGCCGCCGCGCTCGAAAAGGCGCAAATCGAGGCTGCTCTCGAGTTCGGACACGCGCCGGGACAAGGTCGCTTTCGGACGTCCCGCGGCGCGCGCGGCCTTTCCGAACCCTCCGTGTCGGGCGACGAGATTGAAGTCGGCGAGCGCAAGCAAATCCATCTGTTCCACCAGTGAGACGGCCTGTCCAGATATAGCGTCTATCGGCTCACATGTGGATCACTAATTTCCGGGTGTCTCAACCAAACCGGAGTGATCCCCATGACCATCCTCGTTACTGGCGCGACCGGCACGATCGGCCGTCACGTCGTCGAGCAGCTCGTCAAGCGCGGTGCCGATGTGCGCGCGCTGGTCCGAAATCCCGCGAAGGCCAACTTACCGGCAGGCGTCGTTGCGGTGCAGGGCGACTTGCTGGACGTCGATTCCCTGCGCGCGGCGTTCTCCGGCGTTTCGACGCTGTTTCTGCTCAACGCCGTGGTGCCCGATGAATTCACCCAGGCGCTGACGGCGCTCAACCTCGCCCGAGAAGCCGGCATCGAACGGTTCGTCTATCTGTCAGTCATTCACAGCGACCGCTACGTGAACGTTCCGCACTTCGCCGGCAAGTTCGGTGTCGAGCGGATGATCGAGCAAATGGGCTTCAATGCGACCATCCTGCGCCCCGCCTATTTCATGAACAACGAGCTCATGATCAAGGACGCCGTGACCGGATATGGCGTCTACCCCATGCCGATCGGCAGCAAGGGGCTCGCGATGATCGACGCGCGCGATATCGGTGAGATCGCGGCGATCGAATTGATCCGCCGCGAGACGTCCGCCGCGACGCTCCCGATCGAGCGCATCAATCTCGTTGGCCCCGATACGATCACTGGCGCCAAGGCGGCCGCGATCTGGTCGGACGTGCTCGGACGCTCGATCGCCTATGGCGGCGACGACGCCGCGGCATTCGAAAAGAATCTCAGGCAGTTCATGCCCGGCTGGATGGCGTTCGACATGCGGGTGATGAGCGAGCGCTTCGTCACGGAGGGGATGATCCCCGAAGCCGGTGACGTCAAGCGTCTGACCGACATCCTGGGACGTCCCTTGCGCTCCTATCGCGACTTTGTCGCCGAGATCACGGCCTCGGCCTGAGGGCTTGCTCGAGCAGGTGCGCGCTGGCGCCTGGCTGCATCGCTCGCCACTGATCATGTGGTGAGCGGGTAGCCCGGATCAGCGCGCGTGCAAGAGCGCCAGCAGCACGACCACCGCGCAGGCAAGCGCGGCCGAGGTCAGTTTCCAGAACATCAGCGGGCTGCGCTCGAGCAGCGGCGTGATCCGCGTGTCGAGATAGGCCGGGTTGGGGGTGCGCAGCTCGAAGACGAACTCGGACAGATCCTCGTGCCGCTTGTAGGGATCGGGATGCAGCGCGCGGCGGAGCGCGCCGTCGACCCAGGCCGGCACGTTGCGGTCGTCGTCGGCCGAGCGATATTTGAGCTTTCGCACGTCCGCCTTGCGGCGGATCCTGGCGACGTGGGTGCCATAAGGCAGCTTTCCCGTGAGCATCTGGTAGCAGATCACGGCCAGCGAGAACATGTCGGAGCGCGGTGAGCCGCCTTGCCCGAGAAAATACTCCGGCGCGGTGTACTGCACCGTGCCCAGGATTTCGTCGGCTTCGTCCGGCGGCGCGGCCTCGGCGACGCCGGCGACCCTGACCGATCCGAAGTCGATGATCTTCGCGGTGCCGGTCTTGTCGATCAGGATGTTGTCGGGCCTGAGGTCCTGGTGCAGCATCTCCATGCGATGGAAGGCGCGCAAGCCCGCGGCGATCTGCTCAATGATGCCGCGCACGGTTTCGAGATCGGGGCGCGGATTGTCGGTCATCCACTGCTTCAGCGTCTGCCCCTCGACGAACTCGGTCGCGACGTAGAGATAGCTGCGCCGCCGCGACTGGGACAGCGGCTTGAGCACATGCGGGCTGTCGATCCGGCGGGCGATCCATTCCTCCATCAGGAATCGCTTGAGATAGGCGGCGTTGTCGCGCAGATCGACCGACGGCAGCTTGAGCGCTACCGGCTGCTCGGTCTCGGCGTCGACGGCAAGGTAGATATGGCTGCGGCTGCTGCCGTGGATCTCGCGGACGATCCGGTAGCCGTCGAACAACGCGCGCGGCTCCGGCAGCGCGGGAAGCGGCAGTTGCGAGGTCTGATTGAAGATGCCGGCCGGCTCGCGCTGCGGCACCGCATCGATGCGAATGATCTGGACGGTGATGTTGTCGTCGCTGCCGCGCCGGTAGGCTTCCTCGACGATGGCCTTGGCCGCTCCGTCGAGCTCGGCGGCGTGCTCATTCAGCGCGCTCGTGACGAAACGCGCGTCGACGAATTCGTAGGCGCCGTCCGTCGCCAGCAGGAAGGTGTCGCCGGCCTCGACCTCGAACGCCTGATAGTCGATCTCGAGCTGCGGATTGATGCCGAGCGCGCGGCCGAGATAGGTCTGCTCGGACGAGACGATGATGCGGTGGTCGTCGGTCAGCTGCTCCAGCACCTTGCCGGCGACGCGGTAGATGCGGCAGTCGCCGACATGGAAGATGTGCGCGGTGGTCGCCTTGATGACCATGGCGCTGAGGGTGCAGACATAGCCCTTGTCGCGGTCATAGGCGTATTGGCTCTTGCGCGTCTGCGCGTGCAGCCAGGAATTAGTGGCATCGAGCACGCGGCGCGCGGACGTCTTCACCGTCCAGGATTCCGACGTGCAGTAATAGTCCATCAGGAAGCTCTTGACCGCCGACTCGCTGGCGATCTGGCTCACGCTGCTGCTCGAGATGCCGTCGGCGAGGACCGCGGCGATCCCTTTCAGGCCGAGCAGCGGCTCCTCGGGAATCAGGACGCCGTGGAAATCCTGGTTGACGGGCTTGCGACCCTTGTCGGAGTGCTGGCCGACCGAAATCAGGAGTCCGCGGGACATCGTCATCACCAGAGGAAGGGAGCCTCACCCTGCGTGGGCGAGGCTCCCTTGTCGAGACGTATGCGATCAGGCGGCGACGCGGGGCTTCGCAGCCTTGTCGACCTGGCGCTTCGGCTTGGTCATGACATGCGTGGCGTAGAGCGTCATGCCGGTGAAGGCGAGGCCGCCGACGAGGTTGCCGAGCACGGTCGGGATCTCGTTCCAGATCAGATAGTCCATGATCGAGAACTTCGCATGGAGCATCAGGCCCGACGGGAACAGGAACATGTTCACCACGGAATGCTCGAACACCATGTAGAAGAACACCAGGATCGGCATCCACATCGCGATGACCTTGCCGGGGACCGAGGTCGAGATCATGGCGCCGACGACGCCGGTGGAGACCATCCAGTTGCAGAGCATGCCGCGCATGAACAGCGTCGCCATGCCGGCCGCGCCGTGCGCGGCGTAGCCGAGCGTTCGGCCCTCGCCGATGTTGCCGATCGCCGCGCCGACCTTGTCGGGCGCCTGTGTGAAGCCGAAGGTGGTGACAAAGGCCATCATGAAGGCCACGGTAAAGGCGCCGGCGAAATTGCCGACGAAGACCAGACCCCAGTTGCGCAGCACGCCGCCAAAGGTGACGCCCGGGCGCTTGTCGATCAGGGCGAGCGGCGAGAGCACGAACACGCCGGTCAAGAGGTCGAAGCCCAGCAGATAGAGCATCACGAAGCCGACCGGAAACAGCAATGCGCCGATGATCGGCTGGCCGGTGTTGACGTTGATCGTGACGGCGAACCAGGCCGCCAGGGCCAGGATGGCGCCGGCCATATAGGCGCGGATGATGGTATCCCGGGTGGACATGAAGATCTTGGACTCGCCCGCATCCACCATCTTGGTGACGAATTCCGAAGGCGCGAGATACGACATCAATGGTTCCTTTGCTTCGTAAGTGAGATCGACACACCCTCTGGGAGAGCGCGGCTGAACGTCGTTGGTCGTGCGGGGCTGGCGTGCCGCACGAGGGCTATGGGTGTCTGGAAGCCTTGGGAATCGCGTCACGAGGACTTAGCCGGCGAGGGCCGCGAAGCAGTTGAGCTTCCGGAAATGCAGCCGCCAGAGGCTGCAACAATGCGGCGAGGCCGCAGTCTTCGTTGACGCCAAGAGAAATGCAAGTTGCGTGCCGCGTGACGGCGTCGAAAAGACGGCGTGATATCAATGCGATATGTCTTGCCTGACCGGATCCTGGGGTAACCTTGGGGCCTCTTGCATGAGCTGCTGCACAAGCTTTGTGCGGCGCACAAGAATTAAGCAGGCAGCGAATTTCGCAAGCGGAACATGCCTGCGGCAGCCTGGCGCAGCTTCGTCAACATTCTGATTTTTCGATAGTTTCCCCGATGCCGGCCTTGGCATGAAGCTTGAATAGTTCCACGCCGACGCCATTGAAGCCGTCCCGCGAGACTTCTCATCCGACTTGCCGACGCCACCAGACGGGGGTCTCCCCCGTCGCGCGTTCGCATGCGCCAAAGACGGCGCCGCCGGACGGACGGGCTGCTCGTGTGCACTGACGCCAATCAATTCTGCAACGATGCAAAGGACGACACTGCCTATGACCAAGCGCACCCGCCGGCCCTCGGAGACGGGCCTCAGCCGCCGTCGATTGTTGAAAGCCGCCGGCTCCACCGCCGCACTTCTCGCCGCAGCAAAACTGAATTTCCCCGCCGGCGCCTTCGCGCAGGATGCAGGCCCTGAGGTCAAGGGCGCCAAGCTCGGCTTCATCGCACTCTCCGATGCCGGGCCGCTCTTCGTCGCCAAGGACAAGGGCCTGTTCGCCAAATATGGCATGCCCGACACCGACGTGCAGAAGCAGGCCTCCTGGGGCACCACGCGCGACAATCTCGTGCTCGGCTCGGAAGGCAACGGCATCGACGGTGCGCATATCCTCACGCCGATGCCGTATCTGATCTCGGCCGGCAAGGTGACGCAGAACAATCAGCCAACGCCGATGTACATCCTGGCGCGGCTCAATCTCGACAGCCAGTGTATCTCGGTCGCCAATGAATATGCCGACCTCAAGCTCGGCGTCGACGCATCACCCTTTAAGGCAGCGCTGGAGAAGAAGAAGGCTTCCGGCAAGGCCGTGAAAGCTGCGATGACCTTCCCCGGCGGCACCCACGATCTCTGGATCCGCTATTGGCTCGCCGCCGGCGGCATCGATCCCGACAAGGACATCGAGACCATCGTGGTGCCGCCGCCGCAGATGGTGGCCAACATGAAGGTCGGCACCATGGACTGCTTCTGCGTCGGCGAGCCTTGGAACCTGCAGCTGATCAACCAGAAGATCGGCTACACCGCCGTCACCACCGGCGAGCTCTGGAACAAACATCCGGAAAAATCCTTCGGCATGCGCGCCGCCTTCGTCGACAAGTACCCGAAGGCCGCCAAGGCGCTGCTGATGGCGGTGATGGAAGCCCAGCAATGGGCCGACAAGGCCGAGAACAAGGCGGAGCTTGCCGCCATCATGGGCAAGCGGCAGTGGATGAACTGCCCGGTCGAGGACGTGCTCGACCGCAGCGCAGGCAAGTTCGACTACGGCATCCCCGGCAAGGTGGTCGAGAACTCGCCGCACATCATGAAGTACTGGCGCGATCACGCCTCCTATCCGTTCCAGAGCCACGACCTCTGGTTCCTCACCGAGGACATCCGCTGGGGCAAGTACGAGCCTGGCTTCGACACCAAGGCGCTGATCGCCAAGGTCAATCGCGAGGACCTCTGGAAGGAGGCCGCCAAGACGCTCGGTGTCGCCGCCGCCGACATTCCAACGTCCACCTCGCGTGGCAAGGAGACCTTCTTCGACGGCAAGGTATTCGATCCCGAAAATCCGGCTGCCTATCTGAAGTCGCTCGCGATCAAGCGCGTCGAAGTCTGATGGAGCCAGCGGCCGCCCTCGGGCGGCCGCATCGTCTTTTGCAGCCGGAGAAATATTGCGATGAATATGCCTGCCGCCAAAATCGAGATCGAGGCCGCGACGCCCGCGGCAAGTGCCGCGCCGGTCGTTGCGCTGACGCCCAAACGTCCCCCGCGCACGGAAGCCTATGCACGCATGGCGAGGGAGACCGCCGTGCGCGTGATTCCGCCGCTGGTCGTGATCGCTCTCTTGACCCTGGTGTGGGAGCTGGTTTGCCGCCGCGCCGGCTCTGCGCTGCCGCCACCGTCGAAAGTGTTCAAGGACACCAAGGAGCTGATCCTCGATCCGTTCTTCGATCATGGCGGCATCGACAAGGGCCTGTTCTGGCATCTTTCCGCCAGCCTGCAGCGCGTCGCCTTCGGCTACTCGCTGTCTGCGATCGCCGGCATTGCGCTCGGCGTGCTGGTCGGCCAGTCGGTTTGGGCCATGCGCGGGCTCGATCCGCTGTTCCAGGTGCTGCGCACCATTCCGCCGCTGGCCTGGCTGCCGCTGTCGCTCGCAGCGTTCCGCGACGGCCAGCCCTCGGCGATCTTCGTCATCTTCATTACTTCGATCTGGCCGATCATCATCAACACTGCGGTCGGCATCCGCAATATCCCGCAGGACTATCGCAACGTTGCCGCGGTGGTGCAGCTCAACCCGCTCGAGTTCTTCTCCAAGATCATGATCCCTGCGGCCGCGCCCTACATCTTCACGGGCCTGCGCATCGGCATCGGCTTGTCGTGGCTCGCGATCGTCGCGGCGGAAATGCTGATCGGCGGCGTCGGCATCGGCTTCTTCATCTGGGACGCCTGGAACTCCTCGCATATCAGCGAGATCATCCTGGCGCTGTTCTATGTCGGCGTCGTCGGCTTCGTGCTGGACCGCCTGATCGCGGGTCTCGGCAAGGTCGTCACCCGCGGCACCGCGCTGAACTGAGAGGAGAGGGGCCCATGACCGCCTATCTGAAGCTCGACCACATCGACAAGATCTTCACCCGCGGCGCCACCTCGACGGAGGTGCTGAAGGAAATCAATCTCACGATCGAGAAGGGCGAATACGTCTCGATCATCGGCCATTCCGGCTGCGGCAAGTCGACCCTGCTCAACATCATTGCAGGTCTGACCGGCGCCACCACGGGCGGCGTGCTGCTGGAGAATCGCGAGGTCAACTCGCCGGGGCCCGACCGCGCCGTGGTGTTCCAGAACCACAGCCTGTTGCCGTGGCTCACCGTCTACGAGAATGTCAGGCTCGGCGTCGACAAGGTCTTCGCCAGGACCAAGTCCCGCGCCGAGCGCGACGCCTGGGTCATGCACAATCTCAACCTCGTGCAGATGGCCCATGCCAGGGACAAGCGCCCGTCCGAAATCTCCGGCGGCATGAAGCAGCGCGTCGGCATCGCCCGGGCGCTGGCCATGGAGCCGAAAGTGCTGCTGCTCGATGAGCCCTTCGGCGCGCTCGACGCGCTGACCCGGGCTCATTTGCAGGACTCGGTGATGGCGCTGCATCAGAAGCTCGGCAACACCATCCTGATGATCACCCACGACGTCGACGAGGCCGTGCTGCTGTCCGACCGCATCGTGATGATGACGAACGGGCCGAGCGCGCGCATCGGCGAGGTGCTGGAGGTGCCGCTGGCACGGCCGCGCAAGCGGCTCGAGCTGGCCACCAACACCACCTATTTGAAGTGCCGCCAGCGCGTGCTCGAATTCCTCTACGAACGTCATCGTTTCGTCGAGGCCGCGTAAAACAGAAGTTAACGCGAACGATGCGTGCGCCCAAATAATCGACATCACGCTCAATCCTTGTGCGTCGCACAAGGATTGAGCGAATCGCAAATTTAGCGTGCGGAAATGCTCTGCGAAAAATTCGGGCAACGCGAATAACGTTCTGAATTCCCTGTATTTCCAGCGTGCGCGCAACTGGCACGGAAATTGAAACGTCTTTGCGCGACGCCAACGACGACGTCCCTCAACATCATCAATCAGCATCGTAACTCGCCACCGGGGTGAAGCCTCGGAGCGTGCCTCCGTGGCCGGAGGCTGAGCCTGCAACGACGCAGCGGTGAGCCTGGAAGGGATACTCAATGACGAAGAATCCGACTTGGATTTCAGACTGGCGCCCCGAAGATGAGGCGTTCTGGAATGCGACTGGCAAGACTATCGCGCGACGCAACCTGATCTGGTCGATCGTGGCCGAGCATATCGGCTTCTCGGTCTGGCTGATCTGGAGCATCGTCACCACCAAGCTGCCGCAGGCCGGCTTCCACTACACCACCGACCAGCTGTTTCAGCTTGTCGCGGTGCCGGGCCTGATCGGCGCATTGATGCGCTTTCCCTATACATTCGCAGTGACGACGTTCGGTGGCCGCAACTGGACCATCTTCAGTGCGGCGATCCTGTTCATTCCGACCTTGTCGCTGGCCTATTTCGTGAGCCAGCCCGACACGCCGTTCTGGCTGATGCTGCTGGTTGCCTCGACCGCGGGCCTTGGCGGCGGCAACTTCGCCTCCAGCATGACCAATATCTCCTTCTTCTTCCCCGACCGGATGAAGGGCTGGGCGCTCGGCCTGAACGCGGCTGGCGGAAATATCGGCGTCTCCAGCGTGCAGCTGCTGACCCCGATCCTGATGACGCTCGCCGTCTTCAACCTGTTCCAGGCAACGCCCGTCGACGGCATCTTCCTGCAGAATGCCGGCCTGATGTGGGTGCTGCCGATCGCGATCGCGGTGTTCGGCGCGGTGTTCTTCATGAACAACCTCACCACGGCGAAATCGTCGGTGAAGAACCAGCTTGCCATCGTCAAGCGCAAGCACACCTGGATCATGGCGTATCTCTATATCGGCACGTTCGGATCCTTCATCGGCTACTCCGCCGCGTTTCCGCTGCTGATCAAGACTCAGTTTCCGCAAGTCACGATTGCGATCGCGTTCCTGGGGCCGCTGGTCGGCTCGCTGTCGCGTCCGCTCGGCGGCTGGCTTGCCGACAGGATCGGCGGCTCGATCATCACGTTCTGGAATTTCATCGTGATGGCGGGCGCGACGGTCGGCGTGCTCTACTTCGTCGGGCAGAAGGATTTCATCGGCTTCCTGTCGATGTTCCTGATCCTGTTCGTGACGACGGGCATCGGCAACGGCTCGACCTACCGCATGATCCCCTCGATCTTCCGCGAGGAGAACCTGTTCAAGGTGCGCGGCAAGGGCGATGCGGCGCGCGCGATGGCGCTCAAGACGGCGAGCATCGAGAGCGGCGCAGCAGTCGGTTTCATCGGCGCCATCGGCGCGGTCGGTGGCTATCTGATCCCGACCGGCTTCGGCAAGTCGATCGCCATGACCGGTGGGCCGCAACTCGCGCTCGTGATCTATCTCGCCTTCTACGCCACCTGCCTCGCGTTGACCTGGTGGTTCTACCTGCGTCGCAGCCCGCAGGGCGAAGGCGCCTCAGGCCTCGCCCAAGCCAGGGTCTGATACTTGGTACGAATCTCGCTTCTCCCCGTACGCGGGGAGAAGTCCCTCTGATGACGTTTGACCCATGAACTTTTTCCGCAACGGCGCGGACGAAGGCAGACCGAAACAGACAGGAGAACATCATGACGCCAGAACAGATCGCCCTCATCCAGCAGAGCTTCGCCAAGGTCGCGCCGATATCGGAGCAGGCCGCGGTGCTGTTCTACGATCGTCTTTTCAAGGTGGCGCCGTCGGTGCGCGCGATGTTCCCCGAAGACATGACCGAGCAGCGCAAGAAGCTGATGGGTATGCTCGCGGCCGTCGTCGGCGGCCTGTCGAACCTCGAGACGATTCTTCCCGCGGCCTCCGCGCTGGCCAAGCGCCACGTCGCCTACGGCGCGGTGGCCGAGCACTATCCCGTGGTCGGCGAGACCTTGCTGTGGACCCTGGAGAAGGGTCTTGGCGAAGCCTGGACGCCCGAACTGGCAAAGGCCTGGACCGACGCCTACGACGTGCTGTCCGGCTACATGATGTCCGAAGCCTACGGCGCACAGCCGCAGGCCGCTGAATAGGAGATGCCTCGTGAGTGAACCGCTGGTCATCGTCGGTAACGGTATGGCGGCCGCGCGTCTGGTCGACGAGCTCGCCAAGACCTCACTCGGCCGCTACGCGGTCGCCGTGATCGGCGAGGAGCCGCGGCTCGCTTACAATCGCGTGCTGCTCTCATCCGTGCTGGCCGGCGAGACCGGCTCGCACGAGATCGAGCTCCGGCCGGCGGACTGGTGGCGCCATCGCGGCGTCACCGTGCGCTACGGCTATCGCGTCAGCGAGATCGACGTCGGCCGCCGCGAGTTGAAGATCGACGGCGAAGAGAGCATGGAATATTCCAAGCTGGTGCTCGCCACCGGCTCGACGCCGCTGCGGCTGAACGTGCCGGGCGCCGATCTCGCCGGCGTGCACACGTTTCGCGATACGCGCGACGTCGACCTTTTGCTGACGCTGGCCGCGGCCAAGAAGCGCGTCGTCGTCGTCGGCGGCGGCCTGCTCGGGCTTGAAGCAGCCTATGGCCTTGCCAAGGCCGGCGCGCCGGTGACGCTGCTGCATCTGATGGACCGGCTGATGGAGCGCCAGCTCGACGGGCCGGCTGCCGATCTGCTCAAGACGCTGGTCGAGCGCAAGGGCATCCGCATCCTGCTCAACGCTTCGACCGCCCGGATCCATGGCGATGGACATGTCGAGGCCGTCGAGCTTGCCGATGGCAGCCGTATCGAGGCCGACGCCGTGATCTTCGCTGCCGGCATCAAGCCGAACGTCGCGCTGGCCAAAGAGGCGGGGATCGCCGTCAACCGCGGCGTCGTCGTCAACGACGTGATGCAGACCTCCTCGTCCGACATTTTCGCACTCGGCGAGTGCGCCGAGCATCGCGGCACCTGCTACGGCCTTGTCGAGCCCGCTTATGAGCAGGCACGGGTGCTGGCGCGGCACCTGGCCGGCCGGCCCGCCGCCTATCAGGGCAGCGTGGTCTCGACCAATCTGAAGGTGTCCGGAGTCAGCGTGTTCTCCGCCGGCGACTTCATGGGCGGGGAGGGCAGCGAGAGCCTCGTGCTGACCGACCGCAGGCGTGGCACCTACAAGAAGCTCGTGATCGCGGACGGCCGGCTCACCGGTGCGGTGCTGATCGGCGATACCGTCGATGCGCTCTGGTATCTCGAGCTGATCCGCAATCGCGACAAGGTCGCGGCCATCCGCACCGACATGATGTTCGGCCGTGCGCTCGCGCTACCTTCGAAAGCGGCCTGATATGACGGCGATCGATCCCACGCTCCGCGCCACCAAGACGACCTGTCCCTATTGCGGCGTCGGTTGCGGCGTGCTGGCGACGCCCGACGGCAGGGGCGGGGCGGCAATCGCCGGCGATCCCGATCATCCTGCCAATTTCGGCCGGCTCTGCTCCAAGGGCTCCGCGCTCGGCGAGACCGTCGGGCTGGAAGGCCGTCTGCTCTATCCGATGATCCGCTGCAAGGGCCTATTGGAACGCGTCGCCTGGAGCGATGCGCTCGATCATGTCGCCCATCGCATGCAGCACATCGTGGCCCGCGACGGCGCCGACGCGGTCGCGTTCTATCTCTCCGGCCAGCTGCTGACCGAGGACTATTACGTCGCCAACAAGCTGATGAAGGGTTTTGTCGGCACGGCGAATGTCGACACCAATTCGCGGCTCTGCATGTCGTCGTCGGTTGCCGGCCATCGCCGCGCCTTCGGCGCTGACACCGTGCCCGGCTGCTACGAGGATCTCGACCAGGCCGATCTGCTCGTCTTCGTCGGCTCGAACGCGGCCTGGTGTCACCCGGTGCTGTTCCAGCGCATGCTGAAGAACCGCGGGGAGCGCGGCGCGCGCATGATCGTGATCGATCCGCGCCGCACCGACACGGCTGATGACGTCGACCTGTTCCTGGGGCTCAAGCCCGGCACCGACACCGCGCTGTTCTCCGGCCTGTTCGTCCATCTCGCCGACAATGGCGCGCTCGATCAAGACTATATCGCGCAGAACACGAGCGGTTTTGACGACGCACTGGCGCGCGCGCGGAGCATTGCCGGCAGCGTCACCGCGACTGCGCTCGCCACGGGCCTCTCCGAGCAGGACGTCGCGACCTTCTTCAAGATGTTCCGCGACACCGGGAAGGTCGTCACGCTCTATTCGCAGGGCGTCAACCAGTCGGCGCAGGGCACCGACAAGGTCAACGCGATTCTGAACTGCCATCTCGCCACCGGCCGCATCGGCAAGCCGGGCGCCTCGCCGTTCTCGCTCACCGGTCAGCCCAATGCGATGGGCGGCCGCGAGGTCGGCGGCCTCGCCAATATGCTGGCCGCGCATATGGGCTTCACGCCGCCCGACATCGACCGTGTCAGGCGGTTCTGGAAGGCGCCACGCATCGCCACCCATGAGGGGCTGAAGGCGGTGCAATTGTTCGAGGCCATCAATCGCGGCGAGGTCAAGGCGCTCTGGGTGATGGGCACCAATCCCGCGGTTTCGCTGCCGGATGCGGACTTCGTGCGCGAGGCGTTGAAGAAGCTCGAGCTGTTCGTGGTCTCCGAGAACGTGCTGTCCAACGACACGGTCGAGGCCGGTCCGCATGTGCTGCTGCCGGCGCTGGCCTGGGGCGAGAAGTCGGGCACGGTGACCAACTCCGAACGCCGTATCTCGCGACAGCGCTCGTTCCTGCCGGCGCCGGGCGAGGCGCGCCCCGACTGGTGGATCCTGAGCGAGACCGCAAAGCGTCTCGGCTTCGGCGACAGTTTCAACTACAAATCCGCCGCCGATATTTTCCGCGAGCATGCCGCGCTCTCGGCGTTCGAGAACGAGGGCGGCCGCGATTTCGACATTGGCGCGCTGACCTCGCTCTCCGACGAAGCCTTCGACGCGTTGAAGCCGGTGCAGTGGCCGGTGCGCGAAGGCGGGGCGCCTGGCGAACGCTTCTTCGCGAGCGGTGGCTTCTTCACCAATGACGGCAAGGGTCGCTTCGTCGCGCCGGAAGTGCCGGCGCTGCGCAGCGAGACCGGACCATCGCGTCCGCTGCGACTGAACACCGGACGCATCCGCGACCAGTGGCACACCATGACGCGCACGGGCCTCAGCCAGCGGCTCGGTGCGCATCTGCCCGAGCCGTTCGTCGAGATCCATCCCGATGACGCCAGCAAATATGGCATCGTCCATGACGGCTACGCCCGCATCACCACCGACTATGGCCAATGTATCCTGAAAGCGGTTGTGAGCGATCGCCAGCAGCGCGGCGCTCTGTTCGTGCCGATCCACTGGAGCGCGATGAATGCCTCGCACGGCCGCGTCGGGGCGCTGGTGCAGTCGTTCACCGATCCGTTCTCGGGGCAGCCGGAATCGAAGGCGACGCCGGCCGCGATCGCGCCCTATGAATACGTCTTCCGCGGTTTTGCGCTGTCGCGACAGCAGCTCGATCTGCCGCCGAACCTGATGTGGACACGTGTCACGGTTGCCGGCGGTTTCGGCTATCTGTTCGCCGACAATGCGGACCTGTCGCGCTGGCCGGCCTGGCTCGACGGCGTCGCCGGCGAGGATGTCGCCGAATATCGCGATTTCGGCGGCGGTATCTATCGTGCGGCCTCTTTCACCGGCGATCGGATCGAGGCTTGTCTGTTCGTCGGCCCCGGGCATGACGCCGGTGACTGGGAGGTGGTCAGAACCGCCTTTGCGGCCGATCACGTCACCGACGAGCAGCGCCGTATGTTGCTGTCGGGCAAGTCGACGGAGGGGGCAGCCTCTGCCGGACCGATCGTCTGCGCCTGCTTCGGCGTCGGCCGCGGCACCATCTGCGACACCATCGCCGCTGGCGCGCGCACGGCGGCCGAGATCGGTGCGAAGCTCAAGGCCGGCACCAATTGCGGCTCCTGCATCCCCGAGTTGAAGCGCCTGATCGCGACGACGGACGTGCCAGCGAAAGAGGCCAAGCTCGCGCGGGCCGTGGGGTCGGTTTCCTAGGGCGGTTTAGCGCAGCGTAACCCACCGCTCTTCCTCTGCCGAAATGACGGTCTCGTGCCCCGGACGCAGCGCAGCGTCCCCTTGACGGTGCGCTGCAGAGCCGGGGCCCATGTTGCCTCGAGTGCTGGGCTTTTCCGGGTCCCGGCTCTGCGCCGCAACGCTGACGCGTTGCAGCGCGTCCGGGACAGGAGAGTGAGCGGCGATTCCGCCGCGCCTTCGCCCCATTCGACGCGCGCTCGATTGTGCCTTATGGTGCCGCGCGCTCCCCTCAACAATCACAACAACAATGATGTACCTGGAAACGCCGCCGCGTCTGATCGAGCCGAAACTCTTCTCCGCCATGCCCGAACAATTCCGCCGCAAGGGCGTGCGGACCGATTGGGCTGACGCCAACCGGCCGGGCATTGCCACGGACAGCTTCATCGAAGGGCCATCCTTCGATAAGGACGGCAACCTTTACGTCGTCGACATTCCCTTCGGCCGCATCTTCCGTATCGCGCCTGACGGCGAATGGTCGCAAATCGCTGAATATGAGGGATGGCCGAACGGGCTGAAGATCGCGGCCGACGGCCGCGTCCTGGTGGCCGACTACATGCACGGCATCATGGAGCTCGACGTCAAAGCCGGCCGCATGACGCCGGTCCTGACCGCGCGCAACTCGGAATCCTTTCGCGGCTGCAACGATCTGCATCTCGCCTCCAACGGGGACATCTATTTCACCGATCAGGGCCAGACCGGATTGCATGATCCAAGCGGCCGGGTCTATCGGTTGGCGTCGAACGGCCGGCTCGATTGCCTGATCAACACCGGCATCAGCCCGAACGGCCTGGTTCTCGACGCAACCGAAACCGTGCTGTTCGTCGCGATGACGCGCGACAATGCGGTGTGGCGGTTGCCGTTCATGAAGGATGGCAGCGTGTCCAAGGTCGGCCGCTTCTGCTCGCTGTTCGGCACCAGCGGTCCCGATGGGCTGACCATGGACGCCAAGGGCCGCCTGTTCGTCGGCCATGCCTCGCTCGGCCACGTCTTCGTGTTCGCGCCGAACGGTGAACTGATCGCGCGGATCAAGTCATGCGCGGGGCCGAACTGCACCAACGTCGCGATCGGTGGCGCCGGCAAGGATCGTCTCTATATAACGGAGTCGTCGACCGGCAGCGTGCTGGTGGCGGATATCAGTGGACTGTGAGCTCTGACATGAACACCAAATCCTTCGGCAAGACCGGCGCCGATGTTTCCGTGATCGGGCAGGGCACCTGGTATCTCGACCACGGCGACCGCAACCGCGCGATTGCAGCGCTTCAGCGCGGGCTCGATCTCGGCATGACGCATATCGACACCGCCGAGATGTATGGCGATGCGGAGCTCGTCATTGCCGATGCCATCGCGGGACGTCGCGATGAGGTGTTCCTGGTCTCCAAGGTGTTGCCGAGCAACGCCTCGCGCCGCGGAACCGTCACGGCTTGCGAGCGCTCGCTGAAGCGGCTGAAGACCGACCGTCTCGATTGCTATCTGCTGCATTGGCGCGGTTCCTATCCGCTCGAGGATACCGTCGCCGCGTTCGAGGAGCTGGTGAAGGCTGGCAAGATCGGGTCTTGGGGCGTTTCCAATTTCGACGCCGACGATCTCGACGAGATTCTCGCCGTCGCCGGCAAGGGGCGCATCGCCTGCAATCAGGTGCTCTATCATTTGAAGGAGCGCGCGATCGAGCACGCGGTGATCCCGTGGTGCGAGCAGCATGGCGTCGCGGTGGTCGCCTATTCGCCGTTCGGGCACGACGACTTCCCGGACGCGCGCAGCAAGGGCGGAGCGGTGCTGGCAAAGATTGCGGAAGCGCGTCGCGCGACGCCGCGTCAGGTCGCGCTGAGCTTCCTGACCCGTGCAACTACGGTGTTCGCGATTCCGAAGGCCTCGTCCGCGGAACATGCCGCCGAGAATGCGGCGGCCGGCGACCTCGTGCTGACGAAAGACGAGATTGCGGCGCTCGATGCGGCGTTTCCGCGCGGCCCGAAGCCACGCAGCCTGCCCATGCTGTAACGCACAAACGCCCATTGTTAACGGAGCATTGACACGCGCGGCGGCTCGCGCATATCGGCATCCTGTTTTCGGAAGTTGTGAACTCGGCGCATTTGTCGTTTTTTACAACTGCTCTCGATTCGCATTTTGCCCGGGTTCCAGCCGTGACACCGCCGCCCGCCGTAGCCGCAAGGCTCGACAGTATTCCCATGCCCGCCCCGGAGAAGAAGCAGGAGGCTCGCCGTGCGCCCGCGCGCGTCGATCATCCCTTCAAGGGCATTGCGCTGGTGCTGCTGTCGACGGTGTTTCTCGGCACCTCCGACGTCACCGCAAAATACCTCTCGACCAGCCTGCCGTCGATCGAGATCACCTGGATCCGCTTCGTCACCTTCGCGCTGATGTTTACGCCGGTAATGCTGCCGGGCTCGCCGCTCCACGCGATGCGCACCGATCGCCTCGGCCTGCAATTGATGCGCGGCGCCGCGCTGCTCGGCTCGTCGCTGTTCTTCATCACGGGCTTGCGCTTCTTGCCCATTGCCGAAGCCTCCGCCACCGGTTTCGTCTCGCCGCTTTTCGTCACTGCGCTGTCGATCATCTTTCTCAGCGAGAAGGTCGGCATGCGGCGCTGGATCGCCACTGCGATCGGCCTGACCGGCGTGCTGATCATCCTGCGCCCGGGCACGAGCGCGTTTCACGCCGCCGCATTCTTCCCGATCATCTCGGCATTCTGCTGGGCTGCCGCGCTGATCCTGACGCGCATGATGAGCGGCCGCGAAGCCGTGCTCACCACCATGGCCTATTCCGCGCTGACCGGCGTTGCGATCCTGTCCGTGATGGTGCCGTTCGTCTGGGTCACGCCGAGCTGGACCGCGATCGGTCTCGGCATCGTGATCGGCGTTGCCTCCACCGTCGGCCAGTGGATCATCGTGCTGGCCTATCGCTACGGCGATGCCTCGGTGCTGGCGCCGTTCTCCTACACGCAACTGCTCTGGGTCAGTATTCTGGGCTTCTTCATCTTCGGTGAGGTGCCTGATGTCTGGACCGTCGTCGGCGCCGCCTTCATCGTCGCCAGCGGCCTCTACATCGCCCATCGCGAGCGGGTCCGACGGGCCCAATTGCTGGTGCTCGAAGAGCGTTCCCCGAATCCCTGACGCAAGTCGCCCCGCCTGCTTCGTGCTATCAATGGCTCCAACGAAAAGGGGAGGAGCCGGATGCGCGCTGCGATTTTCAGGAACGGTGAGATTGTCGTCGGCGAGATGGCCGAACCCAAGCCCGGGCCCGGCCAGGTGCTGGTCAAGACGCTCGCCTGCGGCATCTGCGGCTCCGACCTGCACGCGCGCCAGCACGCCCATCGCATGGCGGAGATGGCGCGGAAGACCGGGCGCAAGCCGATGGACCTCACCCGCGACGTCGTGTTCGGCCACGAATTCTGCTGCGAGATCGTCGGCCATGGCCCCGGCACCGCGCGCAAGCTCAAACCGGGCACCCGCGTCTGCTCGCTGCCGGCGCTGGTCACGCCCGGTGGTATCGAAGGCATCGGCTATTCCAACGACAATATCGGCGGCTATGCCGAGGCGATGCTGCTGAGCGAAGCGCTGCTGCTCGAGGTGCCGAACAGTCTGGCGCCGGAACACGCGGCGCTGACCGAGCCGCTCGCGGTCGGGGTCCATGCCGTGGCGAAAGCCAATATCCGCGGCGGCGAGGTGCCGCTCGTGATCGGCTGCGGCCCGGTCGGGCTTGCGGTGATCGCCGCGCTGAAGCTGAGGGGACTGCATCCAATCGTTGCGGCCGACTATTCACCGGCACGGCGCGCGCTGGCAGCCAAGCTCGGCGCCGACATCGTCGTCGATCCCAACGTGTCGCAGCCCTATGCGACCTGGGCCGAGCACGCCCAGATGTCGGAGGCCGAGAAGGCGGCGCGGCCGCCGTTCCAGGCCATGCTGCCGGCGCTGAAGCCTGCGATCATCTTCGAATGCGTCGGCGTGCCCGGCCTGCTGCAGCAGGTGTTCGAGGGCGCGCCGCGTGACGCGCGTATCGTCGTTGTCGGGGTCTGCATGGAGAGCGACAGAAACGAGCCGATGCTCGGCATCATGAAGGAGCTCAACGTCCAATACGTGCTCGGCTACACGCCGGAGGAATTCGCTGCCTCGCTGCGCCTGATCGCGGAAGGGCAGGTGGACGCGGCTGCGATGGTGACGGCGGAGGTGGGCCTGGACGGCGTCGCCAGGGCGTTCGCGGATCTCGCCAATCCCGAGGCGCACACCAAGATCATCGTGCAGCCGTGGCGGTGAGGGGCTACACCGGCAGCGCGATCGAATACTTCACCTGGCTGAGCGCGAAGCTCGATTCGATCGAGGCGATGCCGTCGAGCCGGGTCAGCTTGGTCTTCAGGAACGTCTCGTAGGAGGCGAGGTCGGCCGCGACGACGCGCAAGAGATAGTCGCGGTTGCCGGTCATCAGATAGCATTCCAGCACCTCGTCCCATTTCGAGATCGCGCGCGCGAAGCGGTTGAGATCCTCTTCCTTCTGCCGCGCCAGCTTGATCGAGATGAAGACGCTGACATGCAGGCCGAGCGCCTTCTGGTCGACCGTCGCGACATAGCGCGAGATGACGCCGCGCTCCTCCAGCAGCTTGACCCGGCGATGGCAGGGCGAGACCGATAGCCCGACCTTGTCGGCGAGCTCCTGCATGGTCAGCCGGCTGTCGGCCTGGAGATGGCTGAGGATCTTGCGGTCGATGGCATCGAGCTCGGGCATTGGGATGAAACCTGTCATTGGGGCGTTCGGTTGGTAAAATATCCCAATATCGTCAGGTATGGCGCGAAAAATTGAGAAGTTTGGCGCCGCTCGCAGGCGTATCATCGAGCCACCTGTTTTCCGGGAGCATTGCCATGCCCGTTGATTCCGCCCGTCTGGACACATTGACAGCGCTGGCCCGCAAGGCGCTCTGGCTGTCGTCCTGGACCATCCACCACGCCAACCACATCCGCCCCAGCGCGGACGGACTCAAGGTCGGCGGCCATCAGGCCTCCTCGGCCTCGCTCGCCACCATCATGTCGGCGC
Organism: Bradyrhizobium sp. 62B; assembly: GCF_030272265.2. Lineage (NCBI taxonomy): Bacteria > Pseudomonadati > Pseudomonadota > Alphaproteobacteria > Hyphomicrobiales > Nitrobacteraceae > Bradyrhizobium > Bradyrhizobium sp. 62B. The sequence goes on from NZ_CP092841.2 coordinate 2,206,728, forward strand.
TGTACTTTAGCGTGTTGCGCCCCGAGGATCGCGTCGCGGTGAAGCCGCATGCGAGCCCGGTGTTCCATGCCATCCAATATCTGTTCGGCCGGCAGAGCCGCGAGAAGCTGGAGAACTTTCGCGGGTTCAAGGGCGCGCAGTCCTATCCTTCGCGCACCAAGGATGTCGATGACGTCGATTTCTCCACCGGCTCGGTCGGCCTCGGCGTGGCGCAGACGCTGTTCGCCTCGCTGGTTCAGGACTACGTGAAGGCGCATGGCTGGATGAAGGACCGCCGCGAAGGGCGGATGATTGCGCTGGTCGGCGACGCCGAGATGGACGAAGGCAACATCTTCGAGGCGCTCGCCGAGGGCTGGAAGCACGGCCTGCGCAACACCTGGTGGGTGGTGGACTATAACCGCCAGTCGCTCGACGCCGTCGTGCGCGAGGGGCTTTGGGAAAAGTTCGAGACCATGTTCCGCAATTTCGGCTGGGACGTCGTCATCGTCAAATACGGCCGTCTGATGCGTGAGGCGTTCGCGGAAGCGGGCGGCGAGGCGCTGAAGCGCTGGATCGACAATTGCCCGAATGCGCTCTACGCCGCGCTGTGCTTCCAGGGCGGCGCTGCGTTCCGCAAGCATCTTCATGATGAGATCGGCGACCAGGGGCCGATCACTAGGCTGATCGACAGGCGCAGCGACGACGAACTGCTGGCGCTGATGTCGAACCTTGGCGGCCACGACATGGCGAGCATGCTGGAGGCATTCGAGTCGATCGACCACGACCGCCCGGTCTGCTTCATCGCCTACACCATCAAGGGCGTCGGCCTGCCGTTCCAGGGCCACAAGGACAACCATGCCGGCCTGATGACGGTCGCGCAGATGGAGAAATATCGCGACAGCCAGAACATCCGGCCCGGCCACGAATGGGACAAGTACGAGGGCCTCGCACAATCCGCGGCCGAGTTTGACGCCTTCCTCGCGCGCGTGCCGTTCAACCAGGACGGCCGCCGCCTGACCGCGCCCGTCATCGAGGTCCCCCAGCAACTTGCGTTCAAGCCGACGCCGCAGATGTCGACCCAGCAGGGCTTTGGCCTCGTGCTGAACGAGATCGCCCGCGGCGACAGCGAGCTGGCGAGGCGCATCGTCACGACCTCGCCCGACGTCACCGTCTCGACCAATCTCGGCCCCTGGGTGAACCGGCGCGGCCTGTTCGCCAGCGCCGAGAAGGCGGACTTATTCCGCAGCGAGAAAATTCCATCCACCTACAATTGGGACGCTTCGCCAAGAGGCCAGCACCTCGAGCTCGGCATCGCCGAGATGAACCTGTTCATCATGCTCTCGGCGCTCGGCCTGTCGCACCAGATCAACGGCGAGCGGCTGCTGCCGGTCGGCACGCTCTATGATCCCTTCATCGAGCGCGGCCTCGATGCGCTGAATTACGCCTGCTATCAGGATGCGCGTTTCATGGTGGCGGCGACGCCGTCGGGCATCACGCTCGCGCCCGAAGGCGGCGCGCACCAGTCGATCGCGACGCCCCTGATCGGCATGGCACAGGACGGGCTCGCCTCGTTCGAGCCGGCCTTCGTCGACGAGCTTGCCGTGATCATGGGTTGGGGCTTTGAGCACATGCAGCGCGATCCGGGCGAGGGCGGCTCGGTCTATTTGCGGCTCTCGACGCGCAGCATCGAGCAGGCGCAGCGCATCATGACACCGGAATTGCAGCAGGGCATCACCGACGGCGCCTATTGGCTGCGCAGGCCTGGCCCGAATGCCGAACTCGTGATCGCCTATACCGGCGCGGTCGCGCCCGAAGCGATCGAGGCCACCGGATTCATCGGCGAGAGCCGCCGCGACATTGGCCTGCTCGCGATCACCTCGGCCGATCGTCTCCATGCGGGCTGGACCGCCGCGCGAAAATTGCGGCGGGACCGGCGCGGCGTGCAGCATCTCAGCCATATCGAAAAGTTGCTGGCGCCGTTGCCGCGCGACTGCGGCATCGTGACCGTGATCGACGGCCACCCGTCCGCGCTCGGCTGGCTCGGCAGCGTCCGCGGCCACCGCGTCGAGGCGCTCGGCGTCGAGCAGTTCGGCCAGACCGGCAGCATCGCCGACCTTTATCGGCACTACGGCATCGATGCGAATGCCATCATCGACGCGGCCGAAAGCCTCACCACCGGCGCCCCGGTGCTGCATCGGAAGATGGCGGTGTAGTCGAGGTACCCGGCTGCATGGGCCCCGGCTCAGCAGGCGCATCACTGAAGAAGTGCTGCCATAGCGCGTCAAAGACGCGCGTAAACGCGCTAATGGCGTCCAAGGCACGAGAGTATTTGCACGCGTTCTAATTTCGTGTCCCGGGCGCACTGCGGCGCGAGGTGCCGCGGTGCTGAACCGGGACCCATGGCTGCGCTTGCCTCGGTTCAAACCAAGTCCCATATTCCGCCCGTCCGCCGCAACGCTGGCCCCGCATATGGCGGGTTCAATTGCCGGCGCTTTCGTGCAAGGATGCCTGCCGAAACGCCCCCACCATGCCCCCAAGAAGAGGTTAACGATGGTCAATCGCATGCAATTCTACATCGACGGCGCCTGGGTCGATCCCGCCGTCAAGAAGTCGACCGCCGTAGTCAATCCCGCGACGGAAGAGGCGATGTACGAGGTTGCGCTAGGCTCCAAGGCCGACGTGGACAAGGCGGTTGCCGCCGCCAAGCGCGCCTTCGCGACCTTCTCCCAGACCAGCCGTGACGAGCGCGTCGCGCTGCTTTCGAAAGTCATCGAGGTCTACAAGGGCCGTCTCAAGGAGATCGGCGCCGCCGTTTCCGACGAGATGGGCGCGCCGCTGCCGATGGCGGAGAAGCTGCAGGCCGGCGCCGGCCTCGGCCATCTCATGACCACGCTCGACGTGCTCAAGAACTATCATTTCGAGGAGCCGGTCGGCACCGCCATGGTGCTGCGCGAGCCGATCGGTGTGGTCGGCATGATCACGCCCTGGAACTGGCCGCTGAACCAGATCGCCTGCAAGGTCGCGCCCGCGCTTGCCGCCGGCTGCACCATGATCCTGAAGCCATCCGAATTCACGCCGACCTCGGCGCTGATCTTCGCGGAAATCCTCCATGAAGCCGGCGTGCCCAAGGGCGTGTTCAACCTCGTCAACGGCCTCGGCCCCGAGGTCGGCGCCGCCATGAGCGAGCACCCCGACATCGACATGATCTCCTTCACCGGCTCGACCCGCGCCGGAATCGATGTGGCGAAGCGCGCTGCTCCCACCGTGAAGCGCGTCAGCCAGGAGCTCGGCGGCAAGTCGCCGAACGTCATCCTCGAAGGTGCCGACCTCACCAAGGCGGTGACCGGCGGCGTGATGCACATGTTCAACAATTCCGGCCAGTCCTGCAACGCACCCTCGCGCATGATCGTGCCGGCCGCGAAGATGAAGGAAGTCGCCGCGATCGCGAAGGCCGTCGCCGACAAGACCAAGGCCGGTGATCCCCGCGCCGAAGGCACCACCATCGGCCCCGTCGTCAACCGCGGCCAGTGGGACAAGATCCAGGGCCTGATCAAGAAGGGCATCGACGAGGGCGCAACGCTCGTCGCCGGTGGTCCGGGCCTGCCCGAAGGCGTCAACAAGGGCTTTTATGTCCGCCCGACCATCTTCGCGGACGTCACGCCCGACATGACGATCGCCCGCGAAGAGATCTTCGGACCGGTGCTGACCATCATCGGTGCCAAGGACGAAGCCGAGGCGGTGCAGATCGCCAACGACACGCCGTACGGTCTTGCTGGCTATGTCACGGGTGCGACGGTCGAGGACGCCAAGCGCGTCGGCCGCCAGATCCGCGCCGGCAACGTCAACCTGCAGGGCGTGCCTAACGACCGCACCGCGCCGTTCGGCGGCTACAAGCAGTCCGGCAACGGCCGCGAGTGGGGCAAGTACGGCCTCGAGGACTTCCTCGAAGTGAAGGCGGTTGCCGGCTTCAACGCGGCCTAAGCGCACGCGACTGACTGACATGACGCCGGAGCGGGCAACCGCTCCGGCGTTTTTTGTTGATCTCTCTCTCTCTCTCTCTCTCGTCATTCCGGGGCGTCGGGTAGCGACGAGCCCGGAATCCATTTGTCCGCAGCCTCTGCTGCACAACGGATTCTCAGGTGCGCAATTGCGCACCATAGCTCGTGCCGCAGACGGCGCGCCCCGGAATGACGCCGGAGAGAAGCGCTTATCCCCCCAACGCTCCCTGCGTGTTCACATACAGCGCGTAGATCGACTGGCTCGCCGCCATGAACAGGCGGTTGCGCTTGACGCCGCCGAAGCAGAGATTGGCGCAGCGCTCGGGTAGCGCGATGCGGCCGATCATGACGCCGTCGGGCGCGAATACCACGACGCCGTCGAGCTCGGGATCGCCCATGCCCCAGCCGCACCAGAGATTGCCGTCGATGTCGCAGCGCATGCCATCGGGCGTGCCCGGGCCCGCGTCGATATGAACGCGCTTGTTGGAGATCGTCGTGCCGTCAGCCGAGACGTCGTAAGCGAGGATCTTGCGATTGGGCACACCGCGGGATTCCACGACGTACAGGATCTTCTCGTCCGGCGAGAAGCACAGCCCGTTCGGCCCGAGCACGCCCTCGGCGACGATGGTTGCCTTATTCGTCGCGGGATCGAACCGGTAGACATTCGGCTCGATCTCCGGCTCGGCCTTGTAGCCCTCGTAATTGCCGAGCAGGCCGAAGGTCGGATCGGTGAACCAGATCGAGCCGTCCGATTTAACAACGACATCGTTCGGCGAGTTCAACCGCTTGCCGTTGAATTGATCCATCAGCACGGTGATGCTGCCGTCATATTCGGTGCGCACCACGCGCCGACCGCCATGCTCGCAGGTGACGAGCCGGCCCTGCCGGTCGCGCGTGTTGCCGTTGGCGAAATTGGAGGGTTTGCGGAACACGCTGACCGCGCCGGTCTCCTCCTCCCATTTGATGATGCGCTGGTTCGGAATGTCGCTGCAGAGCAGATAGCGCCCGTCGCCGAACCACACGGGACCCTCGGCCCAGCGCAGGCCGGTCGCGAGCCGCTCCACCGCCGACAGCTTCAGCCAGTATTTTTCGAAGCGGGGATCCAATGCCCTGATCGCGGGGTCGGGGTAATAGGTCGCTGGCCGCCAGCCTTGGCCGAAATCCGGGGAGTGGGACGATGCCTCATTCATGTCGGTTCTCTCGTTTCGTTCCCTCTGGACAATTCTGCTATCATTAGAGACACGTGACCGCAAATCGGTCACTAACGGCGAGGGACGACAATGCCGCGTATCTTGATGACGGGAGCTTCGGGCGGAATCGGCACGAGCCTGCGAAAACTGCTGCCGCCGATCTATCCGGATCTCCTGCTCTCCGATATCAAGCCGCCGGCCGATCTCGGCGCGAATGAAAAATTCAAGGCGGCGGACCTCGCCGACCTCGCGCAATGCGAGGCGATCTGCGAGGGCGTCGACGGCATCATCCATTTCGGTGGCTATTCGGTCGAAGGCACCTGGGATCAGATCCTCCAGGCCAACATCATCGGTGGCTACAACCTGTTCGAGGCCGCCTACCGCAAGGGCGTCAAGCGCGTGGTGTTCGCCTCGTCGAACCACGCCGTCGGTTTCTATCCGCGCCACCACAAGATCGGCACCGACGTGACCCCGCGCCCCGACGGGCGCTACGGCGTCAGCAAGGTGTTCGGCGAGGCCGTCGGTGCGCTCTACGCCGACAAGCATGGGCTGAAGGTGACGTGCCTGCGCATCGGCAATTTCGGCGACATGCCGCTCGACCAGCGCCGGCTCTCGATCTGGCTCAAGCCAGACGACCTCGTGCAGCTCTGCCGCATCGGGCTCGAGCATCCCGACATCCATTTCGAAGTGTTCTACGGCGCCTCCCTTAACGAGCGCGCCTGGTGGGACAACCACCGCGCCTACGAGTTCGGCTACCGCCCCACGGGCCGTGCCGAAGATTTCCGCGAGCACGCCATGGCCGAGCAAGCCAAGCTGAAGCCGGATCCGGTCGGCGATTATTTCCAGGGCGGCACGTTCTGCAGCATGGAGTTCGATGCTGATCCGAGCCGGATCATCGATTGGAAGAAGCGGTAGGCAGCGCGCTCGACATGGTGAGAGCGGCCAAAGCTCTGCCTGGCCGCTCTCACCGGACGTTCGCGCGGGATCAGAACAGGCAGGGGATCAACATCGCCACCTTCTGCCTGTAGTGCCGGTACTGATCTCCGAACAGGGTGACCAGGTCGCGCTCCTCCAGCCAGATGCCGACGAAGATGTAGGCCGTCGTCACCGTCGCGAACAGCATGTGCCCAAGGGTCATGGTGGGCGTCGACCAGAACGCGATGATGAAGCCGAGATAGATCGGATGCCGGATCAGGCGGTAGAGGCCCGGCGTCCTGAATTTCATCGGCTCGGCAAGCCGGCCTGCAAAGTGGCTGACGACTTGCGTTAGCCCGAACAATTCGAAATGGCTAATCAGGAACGTGCTGTACAGCACGATCAGCCAGCCGGCGAAGCTGCCGGCGACCGCGGCGTAAGCTGCCATCGGCGTCTCGATCTCCCAGACGATGGCCGTGATCGGCCGCCATTGCCAGAACAGCAGGACCAGGCTCAGGCTTGCCAGCAGCACATAGGTGCTGCGCTCGAGCGCGGGCGAGGCGAAGGCGGCGAACAGCTTCTTGAAGCCCTGGCGCGCCATGCCGCTGTGCTGAACGGCAAACAGGGACATCAGCGCGAGGTTGATCAAGAGGGCCTGTCCGGTCGAGGCTGTCGCGCCGCTGTTGATCGTCTTGGGCACGACGAGCTGCGCAATGAAGCCGACAGCGTAAAGAAAAGTCCCGAAGAAGATGAGATAAGCGAGCACGCCGTAGCCAAGCACGAAGCTTCGTGCCGCCAGCGAGCTTGTGGTCTGAGCTGGTCCGTTATGCAGGGTGATGGACATGATAAGGTTCCGATCTTGTGGTGGACATTGAATGGCTGAGTTGGGGGCGTGCCACTGTTGCCTTCGTCACATTGCAAGGACTGTCGGGACCATGGGCGCCTTGCATTTGCCGGGGCTTTTCCGGGCGTTTGCGGCACTCGCCGCCTCGGGCCGAAGGTCGTCTGACGTCGTTGCGGCCGAAGCCAGAACCAGCGACATCATGATGGCGCCGATTGTCCCGATCGCCAGCGCGGCGGTTCTCAACTTGAAATTTCCGAGCATGGAAATCTTGAAATCGGAGGTCCTGGCTCCGGCCTCGGGGTGGTTGAAGGAATTCATGACTATGTCCTCGAAATGAAATCGTTGTGGGGAATGCAAATGCTCTGCAGCGTGTCTCGAGCCGTGCTGTGGTCGTTGGCTGTGGTGCTGCACCCCTTCGCGAACTGCATTGCGGCCTTCTCGCGGTTCGCCAGCATGCTGGCGACAGACCGATTGATGAGCCGGCGAAACCGCAGCAGGATGGCGGCGAGATGTCGCTGCAAAGGGCTTGGCGCGGGCGGCGCCTGAGACTGAACGGACATTTCCTTATCCTTTCGTGGACTCACGAGACGATGACGGCGCCCGCGCTGATTGCTATTCGGCGGCAGCCGTCTGCGGTGTGGGATCGTCGCGGATGACCACGGTCGTGGCGACCTTGTAGAATTCCTCGCCCGGCATGCCGACGCGCCGCGCATGCTCGCGGATCGACTCCCCGTCGCGCGCTTCGTAGATGCAGAAGGTGCCGATGCGCCCGTCGGCCTCATGGACCACGTAGCTGCGGATCCAACGGACGCGGTCGGACATCTGTTCGTTGCCGATCCGCGCGGACTTCGCGCCGGCGGCTTCCAGTTCGTTCAGGTTCGCCCAGGCGCTCGGGCGGCGAATGACATAGAGTTCCATCAAACATCTCCTCAGGGGTTGTCGCCTGCGGGTTGAGAGCGACCCAGGCCGTGAGGAGCTATAGGCGCGGCTAGCGCTGACCGTCCTTACCGCGGGCTGATCATTGCCTGATCCTTGTCTGAACCTTTTCGACCTTGCCTGGACTTAACGATATGACCCTCAGGTTTGGACCCTTCGAGCTCGATGAAGAGGGCCGTGCGCTCATCCATGCGCAGCGGGAAGTCCCGTTGCAGCCGCGTGTGTTCGATCTGCTGGTCTACCTGACCCGCAACCGCGACCGGGTCGTCACCAAGGCAGAGCTGCTTGATACCCTGTGGCCTGACGTCACCGTCACCGACAATTCCTTGCAACGTGCGGTGAGCATGCTGCGTGGCGTGCTGCGCAAGGGTGGCATGGATGGCGCCGTCCGGAATATGCCGGGCAGGGGTTATCGTTTCTGTATCGAAGGCGTATCGGAGCTGCAGGTTGCCGCTCCCGGGGCGAGGGATGAGCAAGCTCCGGACATGCGGGCGCAAGCGCAGCGTGCCGCTGCCGCGCAAGCCTGGGACGAAGCCGCAGCACTGTTCGAGGCGGCCGATGCCGTTCAACCGCTCGAGGGCGCGGACTTGCATCAATGGGCGCTGGCCCTGCAGTGCACCGGCAAGGCCGATGCAGCCCTTCCGCTCTTGGCTCGCGCGGTTGCCGCCCATACCAGAGCCGGCAACGTGCCGCTGGCTGTCGTCGATGCCGTCACACTCTCCGGCTTGCACTTCGAGCGCGGCCAGGCGGCGATTGCCAAGGGGTGGCTGGCGCGGGCGGAGGATTGGGCCTGTGAAGTCGAGGATCCCGCCACGACTGCGCTTATTCTTTGGATGAAGTCGAAGGTCGCGGCGTTCGAAGGCGAGCCCGAACAGGCGCTTTCGCTTGCCGATGTCGCGTACAGCACGGTCCGGCACAAGAACGCTCTTGGCATCGAGGCCCTGAGTCTTGCTTATCGCGGGTTCTACCGGCTGTGTCTGGGCGATACACGCGCAGGACTGGCGGATCAGGACCTCGCCGCTGCGATGGCACTCTCCAGCGGCGATATCGATCCAATCATTGGAGGCATCCTCTACTGCAACATCCTGTGGGCGGCGCGGATGTTCGGAGATTGGGCGAGGGCCGACCAGTGGACGCTGGGCTATCAGAAATATTGCACCGAGAGCGGGATGGAATTAACCGGCTCCTGCCAGCTTCATCGGTCAGAAGTCCTTGGCGTCAGGGGCTCGCTCGGCGAAGCCCTGTCGCGCATTCAAGATTCGCTGGCACGGCTGACCAGTGATGCACCATGGGCGACCGGCGATGCCAATCGCGTGCTCGCTGACATTCAGGCTGCGATCGGGAATGACGACGCCGCGCTCGAGGCCTACGAAAAGGCCTATGCCCTCGGTTGGTGTCCCGAGCCCGGCCGCGCCATGCTCTTGCTGGAACGTGGCGAAGCCGAAGCCGCCTACAGCAGTCTCGAGCGTAGCTTGATCGGAAAATCCTGGTGGACCCTGCAGCGGCGAGGAATATTGTTCGCGCATCTGGCGCTCGCCGCCGCGCATACAGGCCGCCATGAGCAGGCCCGGGAGTTGATCGAAGAGCTTTCCGGAAGTCCCGACCGATGGCCGATGCCGTCGATCCGGGCATTGACGAATGAAGCGCAGTCGGTGCTCGCGCACGCGCGCGATGACTATGAGGCAGCGCTGCGACATCTGCATCTCGCCCGGCAATTGTGGTCGAGCATCGACGGGCGAGTGCAGGCCGTCAGGTTGAGATTGCGGATCGCGAAGCTGCAATTGGCTCATGATGATGTGCGAGGCGCATCAGCGGAGATTCACGCAGCCCAGCTCGCGGCTGGCGAACTCGGTTCGCGGAAGTTCGAGGCTGCGTGTGCGGCTTTGCGAGGCGAGGCCGATACGCGAGCGACGGGACGAGCTGCCTAGCGACCGTCGCGATACTTGCCCAGCCTTGTTAGCGGCATAGATTTTTCGTTCAGGTCAGCACGCGCCGCCGCTTGCCTTGGTGTCCCATCCCTTGATGTGGATCAATGGTGCTCCTGTCTTTTGGCTTTCGATCTGCAATCGTAATTCAGAAACGGTTGCGTTGATGACGACGCAAGGACGGCAGCGAAGTCACGACAATGAAACTCAAATTGTCAGTTGCAATACTCGCGATGATCGTCTCCAGACCGGCGCAAGCCGCGACGCTCACCGACGCCGAGGCAGCGTTCCTCGATCAGATGGTCATCGCATCTGTGGTGCTGGAACAGCGATGTGACGGTTACGAGGTTGATGGCAGCGGCAGCGTTCAGCTCGGCGCCCGGCTGCTCGGCAGTCCGGATGCGGCGATGGCCATGATCGACGCCTATGCCGCGGCCATCAAGGCCCGCGATGGCGAGAGCTACGATCCCGCTAAATTCCGTCCCGAGGTGTCCGATGCGGCCAGCAGAACGTTCAGGCATGTTCGGACGGACTTGATCAGGAACCCGAAAAGGGCCTGCGCCGAATATGGCGAGGCGGGCGTGGATCGCGGGCTGTTGAGGCGGTATTGAAGGGGTCTTCGGCGTCATTCTAACCACAGCTCGACCGATCTACGCGCGAGCTCCTCCAATCCTCCCCAGATAATCCTTCTTGCTGAACTGCATGTGGTCCACGCACAGCTGCGCCAGCGCCCAGCTGTCGCGGCCCCGCAGGAGCTCGATCATCATCTCGTGCTGACGACGTGATTGTGCGAGGCCGTCGCGATCGGCGAGGTTCTTCGCCCGCATCGGTAGTGTCAGGTTCATGTAGTCCTGCAGCGAGCGCACCAGATAGGGATTGCCGCAGGCGGTGAACAGCGCGAGGTGAAAGGCATCGTTGGCTTCATGGATGCCGCGCAGGTCCTGCGCATCCGCCTTGGCGCAATATTGCCGTTGCAGCGCGGTCAGCTCGTCGATCAGGGCTTGCGGCGCGGGCAGTGGGATCATCAGCGCGGCCTGCCGGGTCAGCATCTCCCGGACCTCGTAGATCTGCCGGACCTCCTCGGCGGAGTAGAACCGCACGGTGGCGCCGACATTCTTCTCGCGACGGACGATGCCGCGTCGTTCCGCGTCCACCAGCGCCTGGCGCACGAAATGGCGTGAGGTGCGATAACGCGACATCAGCGCGTCCTCGGTCAGGCGCGCGCCCGGTGCGAGACGGCCGAAGATGATGTCCTCCTCCAGCCGCGCGACGACGTTGTCCGGGTCGTCGCGCCGGACGGGCATGCTGTCTGCGGTATGAATGTCGGACATGCCCTCGGCCTCCGGCTGCGGCCGGTCTGCCCTGTGGAGCAGGGACAAGGCAGATTGTCAATAATCTATGCCCGTGGCGGTGTCCCAGGCGCGAAAAAGCGACACTATGGACCAATCTTATTGACAATCAGGACGCAGGCTGTACCACAATAGCAAATTGAGGAGTGGCATGATGACGAGTGGGTTGCGCAAGGGTCTGACGAGCTATGGCGACGCCGGCTTCTCGCTGTTCCTGCGCAAGGCGTTCATCAAGGCCATGGGCTATTCCGACGACGCGCTGGAGCGCCCCATCGTCGGCATCACCAACACCTATAGCGACTACAATCCCTGCCATGGCAACGTTCCGCAGATCATCGAAGCCGCCAAGCGCGGCGTGATGCTGTCGGGCGCGATGCCGTTCGTGTTCCCGACCATCTCGATCGCCGAGAGCTTTGCGCATCCGACCTCGATGTACCTGCGCAATCTGATGGCGATGGACACCGAGGAGATGATCCGCGCCCAGCCGATGGATTCGGTCATCGTGATCGGCGGCTGCGACAAGACGCTGCCGGCGCAGGTCATGGCCGCCATCAGCGCCGACCTGCCGACCGTGGTCATTCCGGTCGGCCCCATGGTGGTCGGCCATCACAAGGGCGAAGTGCTGGGGGCCTGCACCGACTGCCGCCGTCTCTGGGCCAAATACCGCGCCGGCGAAATGGACGATTCCGAGATCGAGGCGGTGAACGGGCGTCTGGCGCCGTCGGTCGGCACCTGCATGGTGATGGGCACCGCTTCGACCATGGCCTGCATGATCGAAGCCATGGGCCTGTCGCTGCCGATGAGCGCGACGATTCCCGCGCCGCATGCCGAGCGCTTCCGTCTCGCCGAGGCCAGCGGCAAGGTTGCCGCCGAGATGGCCAAGACCAAGGGGCCGAAGCCGAGCGAGCTGCTGACGCCGGCTTCCTTCAAAAACGCGCAGGTGGTGCTTCAGGCCATCGGCGGCTCGACCAACGGCCTGATTCATCTCACGGCGATGGCGCATCGCTCGCCGCATCGGCTCGATCTCGGAGTGTTCGACCAGATCGGCCGCGAGGTGCCGGTGTTGGTCGATCTCAAGCCGTCGGGCGAGCACTACATGGAGCATTTCCATCACGCCGGCGGCGTACCAAAACTGCTGGCGCAGCTCGGCGACCTCGTCGATCTCGACGCCAGGACGATCTCGGGCCAGACGCTGCGCGATGTCGTCGCCAACGCCGAGGACGTGCCGGGACAGGACGCCATCCGCTCGCGCGACAATCCGATCAAAAAGGAAGGCGGCCTCGCCGTGTTGCACGGCAACCTCGCGCCGCGCGGCGCCGTCATCAAGCAATCGGCTGCGAGCCCCAAGCTGCTCAAGCATACCGGCCGCGCGGTGGTGTTCGAATCCGTCGAGGACATGACCTTGCGCGTCGACGATCCCGATCTCGATGTCACCGCCGACGACGTGCTGGTGCTGCGCAATGCGGGCCCGAAGGGCGCGCCTGGCATGCCGGAGGCGGGCTATCTGCCGATCCCGAAGAAGCTCGCGCGTGGCGGCACCAAGGACATGGTGCGCATTTCCGATGCCCGCATGAGCGGCACGGCGTTCGGCACCATCGTGCTGCACATCACCCCGGAATCCGCCGTAGGCGGGCCGCTTGCACTGGTGCAGAACGGCGACATGATCAGCCTGGACGTGGCCAAGCGCAGCATCGAGCTGCTGGTCGAACCGGCCGAGCTGGAGCGGCGCCGTGCTGCGCTAAAACCGGCTGCGGCGCCGGAGGAAGCACGCCGCGGCTACGCCTGGCTGTTCAACGAGACCATCATGCAGGCCGACGAGGGCTGCGATTTCGATTTCATGCAGAGGACTGGGAAGACGGAGACGAGCTGACCGAACGACGAACGCTCAGACCGCTTAAAGCGGCGGGCGATACAACAGGGGGAAACGATGATTGCACGATCCATGCCGAGATTCTTCCATGGGTTGACGGCCGCGGCCGCCATGCTTGTCGTCACCGGAGCGGGGGCACAGGAGGTGAAGCATTATCGCTTCGCCTATGACCAGCCGCGCAATACCGGCTATTCCATCGCGGGTGACCTGTTTGCCGAGAAGCTCAAGGAATTGAGCAGGGGCACCATGATCATCGATCAATATCCCGGTGCACAGCTCGGGCAGGAGCCACAAGTGCTCCAGCTCGTGAAAGCCGGCGACGTCGAATTCTCGATCATCTCCTCCGCCAACACGGCGACGATCTCGCCGCAGGCTGGCGTGATGTCGCTGCATTATCTGTTCCGTGACGAGAACCACGTCGTCAAGGGGCTAGCCGATCCCCGCGTGTTCGAAGCGCTCAAGACCATGATCGACGAGACCACGCAGGGCCTGCATGTGATCGCGACCGGCTCGCAGGGCGTGCGCCACATGTACGCCAGGAAAGAGATCCGCAACGTGGGCGACATCAAGGGCGCGAAGATCCGCGTGCAGGCGACCGCAACCGAGGACACCATGTTCCCGGCCTATGGCGCCCAGACCGTGCACATGCCGTTCGGCAGCGTCTACACCAGCTTGCAGACCGGTGTCGTCGACGTCGCCGAGAACAGCATCAACGTCTATCTCGTCAACAAGCACTACGAAGTTGCGCCGGTCCTCAACCTCACCGAGCACGAGGCCAACAACGCGCTGGTGTTCATCTCCGACAAGCTCTGGCAGAGCCTGTCTGCCGAGCAGAAGGGCTGGGTGCAGGCCGCGGCCAACGAGGTCAGCACCAAGGAGCCGCAGAAGGCGTTCGACCTCGAGCGCAGCGCGGCCGAGAAGCTGAAGAAGATGGGCGTGAAGATCGTCGACAACGTCGACAAGAAGAGCTTCACGGCGATCGCCGATCCCTATCTCGACAAGCTCGCCAAGGAGCTCGGCCCACACGCCGAGAAGATCAAGGATTTGATCCGGTCGATCAACTGACCGCCAGGAAGGTCGTCATGCCCGGGCAGAAGCGCGAAGCGCGTCTTCGCGCCAGGTGTCCCGGGCATCCACGTTCTTCCTTCGAGTCCGCGCCGAGTGCGTGGATGGCCGGGACAAGCCCGGCCATGATGGAAAGCCGCAGCCGGGAACAATCATGGCCATCGCCGACAAACTGCTCGTGCAACGCCAACGCCATCTCAAATGGCGCGCGCTCGACTGGCTCGAGCTTGCGCTGATGATCCTCTGCGGTGTGCTGTGCTTCGGCTTCTCGCTGTCGGTCACCGCCGACATCGTCACCCGCACCATCGGTCATCCCTGGCTTTGGCTGCAGGAGGTGACCTCGACGCTGTTCATCTATGCGATCTTCGTCGGCGCGGCCGCGGCGACGCGCCGCAACGACCATCTCTATCTCACCGCGATCTCCGAGGCGATGCACGGTACCTCGCGGCTGATCGTCGAGGTGATCATCCGCATCGTGGTGCTCGGCGTCGCCTTCTGCCTCGTCTGGTACGGCTATCAGAATTATCTGCGCGGCTTCGGCAGCTTTCGGCTGCCGTCGGGCACGCCGATCGCCTCGCTCTATGCGATCATTCCGTTGTCGGGCGTGCTGATCGGCTTGTTCACCATCGAGCAGCTCGTCAACGGCCTGCGCAACGGCTTTGACCATCCCGAGCCGCCCGAGGAGGACGGAACGCCTATCGTCACCGACGCGCAGGCGAGGGCTCAGCTATGAGCGCACCTGTTGTCCTGACCTTGATGACGTTCTGCTTCCTGTTCTTCGGCTATCTGGGCGTGCCCGTGCCGTTCTCGCTGATGGCGGGTGTCTTCGTCGGCGCGCTGCTGTCGGATGTTTCGCTCGCCGCGATCATCCAGAAGATCTTCGACGGCGTGGACTCCGAAGCGCTGCTGGCAATCCCGTTCTTCCTGCTGGTCGGCGAGCTCATGAGCTCCGCCAACGTCGTTGTGCGAATAGCCAATCTCTCGGTATCGCTGGTCGGCCATATCAGGGGCGGGCTGTCGCAAGTCGTGGTCGTCTTCAGCATGTTCTTCTCGGAGATGTCGGGCTCGACCACCGCCGACGTCGCCGTGATGAGCCGCGCGCTGGGCGGCCCGATGAAGCGCGAGGGCTATGAGCCCGCCTTCATCGCCGCCATCATTGCCTCGGCCTCGACGATTGCCGCTTTGGTGCCGCCGAGCATCACCGCCGTCGTCTATGGCGCCGTCGGCAATGTCTCGATCGCCGGCCTGTTCATGGCCGGCGTCGTGCCCGGCCTGATGATCGGCTTCGGTCTGATGATCTATTGCTATTTCTTCGGCCCCTCGGGCCTGCGCAAGCCCCGCGCGCCGCTGCGCCAGGTGGTGTTCGCGGCTGGCGATGCGGCGCTGCCGCTGATGATCCCGGTGATCCTGCTCGGCGGCATCCTGACGGGCTGGTTCACGCCGACGGAGGCCGGCGTCGTTGCCGTCGTCTGGATCATTCTGGTGGTCATCCCCGCGCTCAACCGCGGACACATCAAGAAGATCCCTTACGATTTCTGCCTGGCCGGCCTGATCTTCTCGCTGCCGCTGATCACCATTGGCGCCGCCAATGCCTTCGGCTGGATGCTCGCCTATCTGCGCGGGGCGACCTACATCGCCGAATGGATCACCTCGATCGCCGGCACCGACCCGCATCTGATCATGCTTTTGATGGTGCTGCTGTTCACCATCGTCGGCGACTTCATCGAGCCGGTGCCCACCATCATCATCTTCATGCCGCTGGTCAACGCGCTGACGGAAGCGGGCGACATCAACGCCGTGCACATGGGCGTAGTGCTGATCGCGACGCTCGCCTTCGGCCTGATCACGCCGCCTTACGGGCTGGTGCTGCTGATGGGCTCGAAATTCGTCGGCGTCAGCTTCGCCAAGGCGCTGCGCGCGGCATTGCCGATCTATGTCGTGTTCCTGGCGACGATCGCGTTCGCGATCTATTTCCCGAGCGTGGTGTTGTGGCTGCCGCGGCACGTGCTGCCGGAGTCGGTCGGCTGCTTCAAGTCGCCGGCGGGGACGGGCTATATTTGTCCGCAATAGGCGCTACTTGCCCTTGCTGGTGAACTTCTTCACGGCGGTGCGGAAGTCTTCCGTGTTCATCGCCATGATGATCTTGTGCTCCTCGGCATCGAGCTGCTGTTTCACCGGTGTGGTGGCGGCCTGATACACCAGCGACTTGGTGCCTGATATCGCGGCCGGCGGGTTCTGCGCGAGCCGCTCGGCGAGCTGCCGCGTCGCCGCCTTCAATTCCCCGGCGGGAACGACCTTGGCCACCAGGCCCCATTCGAGGGCCTGCCGTGCGGTAAAATTGTCCTCGGCGAGGAAGATCTGCAGCGCCCGGCGCGAGCCGACCGTGCCGACGATTCCGACCGTCGAGCCGCCGTCCGGCGACACCCCGATCTTGGCATAGGCCGGCGTGAACTTGGCATCGTCGGCGGCGATGCAGAGATCGGTGACGAAGGCGAGGCCCATGCCGGCACCGGCGGCCGAGCCGTGCACGCTCGACACCGAGATTTTCGGCATGCGCCTGATGATCTCGATGAAGGCATGATAGTGCTTCAACAGCTCACCGACGACCGGTGTCACGGTGCCGGCCTCGGCGGCCCTACCGATCGTCTGCAGATCGCCGCCGGCCGAGAAGGCGCGGCCTTCGCCTTCGATCACCAGGACCTTGATGGCGTCGTCGCCTTCGATATAGGCGGCGAGCTGCTCGAGCTTCTGCGCAATCGCAAGGTTGATCGAGTTGAACGCGGCGGGGCGGTTGAGCGTGATGGTCGCGATCGGGCCGTCGACCTTGAGCAAGGCGGGATCGTCGGGCTGGGAGATGGGAGCTGGCATCTGGATATCCCCGGCATGAGGTGGCTGGTAGCGACTAAATCGCAGATGGGCGGGGGAGACAATCCCCGCGCTGCGCCCTTGCACTGGGCGGAACGATAGGCTCAAATGGACCCGCCTTTTCCAAGGGACGGACACGAGCGCCGGCTCCTCGTAAGGTCAGCAACCAAAATCAGCGAGAGAGGAGACGGCATGGGTCACGCTCGTGTCTTCCGGAAATGGGCTGTCCGATGAGCGACGGTCCGGTGATCATCGTCGGTGCCGGCCATGGCGGCTACCAGGTCGCGGCATCCCTGCGGCAGGCGGGCTTTGCAGGCCGCATCTGCGTGATCAACGACGAGGCGCATCTGCCCTATCAGCGGCCGCCTTTGTCCAAGGCCTACATCAAGGGCTCGGCCGGTCCCGAGAGCCTGATGTTCCGGCCCGAAAAATTCTACCAGGACCAGAAGATCGAGCTGATCGCCGGCCGGGCGGGGTCGATCGACCGCGCGGCGCGGAAAGTTCATCTCGCTTCGGGCGAGACGCTTGGTTACGGCCACCTCGTGCTGGCGACGGGCGCGCGCAACCGGCTGCTCGATCTGCCCAATGCCAATCTGCCCGACGTGAAATATCTGCGCATCCTCGACGAGAGCGAGGCGTTGCGGGCGATCATGCCGTCGAAGACGCGCGCCGTGATCATCGGTGCCGGCTTCATCGGCCTCGAATTCGCGGCGACCGCGCGGATCAAGGGCCTCGAGGTCGACGTGCTCGAGCTCGCGCCGCGCGTGATGGCGCGCGCGGTGACGCCGGAGGTGTCGGAGTATTTCCAGGAGCGGCATCGCGCGGCAGGCATCCGCATCCATCTCGGCGTGCAGGCGACCTCGATTGAGGCCGAGAACGGCAAGGTCACCGGCGTGTCCTTGAGCGACGGACGGCATCTGCCGGCCGACCTCGTCGTGGTCGGCGTCGGCGTGCTGCCGAACATCGAGCTCGCGGCGGAGGCGGGCTTGCCGGTCGCAGCCGGCATCATCGTCGACGAATATCTTGCAACGGCCGATCCTGACATCTCCGCGATCGGCGATTGCGCGCTGTTCGCGAGTCCCAGATTCGGCGGATCGCTGCGGCTGGAATCGGTGCAGAACGCTACCGATCACGCCCGCTGTCTCGCCGCGCGGCTGACCGGCGACAAGAAACCGTATGACGGCCATCCCTGGTTCTGGAGCGACCAGGGCGACGACAAGCTGCAGATCGCAGGCCTCACCACCGGCTACGACCGCGTCGTGCTGCGCGGCAGCCCTGCCAACAAGGCGTTCTCGGCGTTCTGCTACAAGGGCGACAGGCTGCTCGGCATCGAATCGATCAACCGCGCCGGCGATCACATGTTCGGCCGCCGCTTGCAGGCCATGGACCGCTCGATCACGCCGGAGCAGGCAGCGAACGAAAGTTTTGATCTGAAGAGCGCGCTGGCGTGATCAACCAGCGGCGAGAACAGCTTCAACCTCCGCGGCCGTCGGCATCGACGGCCCCGCGCCCATGCGCTGCACGCTGATCGACGCCGCTGCGTTGGCGAAGGCGAGGGCGGCGCGCAGAGGCACGCTGTCAGCCAGTTGCGCCGCCAGCGCGCCGACAAAGCAGTCGCCGGCGCCGGTGGTGTCGACCGCCTTCACGACGCGCCCGGGCACCGAAAACTCTTCGCGCCCGGCCAGCGCGAGCACGCCGCGCTTGCCGAGCGTGATGCAGATGGTCTGGTCCTCGCGCGCCTGAAGTTGTCGTGCGACGTCGATGATCCGTTTGGCAGTATCGTCTTCGGACAGCTCCATGCCGGCGAGGAAGCCGAGCTCGGTCTCGTTCAGCACGAGGATGTCGACCAGCGCGAGCAGCTCATCGGACATTTTTTGCGCAGGCGCCGGGTTGAGCACGGTGACGACGCCGGCCTCGCGCGCCCGGTGGAAGAACGCGGCGATCGTCGGCAGCGGAATCTCGAACTGGCTGACCGCGACATCGCCCTTCAGGAGCGGCACGACGCTGACGTCTTCAGCGCTCACCAGCGCGTTGGCGCCGGGAATGACGACGATCGTGTTGTCGGCCTCGGCGACCGTGATGATCGCGGTGCCGCTGTGGGCCTCCGCATTCTCCTTGAGATAGCCGAGGTCGATGCCCTGGTCGCCGAGGAAGGCTTTCAGCTCGGCCCCGAAGGCATCCTTGCCCAGCCGGCCGATCAGCGTGGTCCCGGCGCCGAGCCGAGACGCCGCCACCGCCTGGTTCGCGCCCTTGCCGCCCGGAAAATACAGCACCTGCCGGCCGGCGACGGTCTCGCCGACGCGGGGATGGCGATCGGCCGTCGCCACCACATCCATGTTGATGCTGCCGGCGACAAAGACGCGCCCCATGGGAAACCTCGGCGAACGCTAGACTCTGACCTCGAACTCGTGCCTGACCTTGGCGATGTCGACCAGTGTCGGCAGGCCGGCCTCGTTGCCGAGGCGCTGGATCTTGTAGGTCGAGGCGGCACGCGCGAAATCGAAATGCTCGCGCCAGCTTTTGCCGGGGTGGGCGAGGTAGGAATAGACATAGGCGCCGTGGAAGACGTCGCCAGCACCGTTGGTGTCGATCACCCGCTCGCGCGGGATCGGCATCGCCGGCATCACCTGCACCGTTCCGGTTTCGTCGAACCAGAGCAGGCCCTTCTCGCCCATGGTGACGCCACCGATCTTGCAACCGCGGCTCTTGAGATAGTCGAGCATTTTCTCCGGCGTCAGGTCCATCTGTTCGCACAGGCGCTCGGCGACGATCGCGACGTCGATGAATTCCAGCAGCTCATGGGTGTTGGTGCGCAGGCCGCCGCCGTCGAGCGAGGTCAGGATGCCGGCCTCGCGGCACACCTTGGCATAATGGATCGCGGCGTCCGGCTGGTGGCCGTCGACATGCAGCGCGCGGCAGCCGCCGAGATTGAGCATCGGGAAGGGATGGATGTGCTCGTCGTCGCGGCAGCGCACGATGGCGCGCTTGCCGTCCTTGGGCATGATGAAGGACAGCGAGGACTGGTTGACCTTCCGCCCGTGCAGCGAGATCGCGTATTTCGCACACATGTCCTGGAACATGCGTCCCAGCCAGTCATTGGCCGCGGTGGCGATGAGATCGGGGACGATGCCGAGCTTGGCGCAGCAGAACGCCGCCGTCACCGCATTGCCGCCGAAGGAGACGGCGTAGTCCGAGGCTACGTGCTTCTCGTCGCCGGTCGGCATGTGGTCGGTGATGAAGACGACGTCGATATAGGTCTGTCCGATGAAGAGAGCCTGCATTGCTTGTCCGTCATGCGCTTGTGGTCCCGGCCGGTACGCCTACTGTAGCACCGGTTCCGCTCCGGCGGGACGCTGAAATTATTCGCAAATCTGCCGCCCGAAGCGCTTGAGGTCAGCATGGTCAGGGAATACGACCATCACCGGGCAATGCCAAGCCCGGACAAACGCCGTGTTTCTGCCCGGGGGTTCCAGAGCCCTGAACGGGGCGATCAAGAGGGGGAAAGATGATCACCGGCCTCGATCATGTCGTCGTTCTAGTGAGGGACATCGGGGCGGCAAAGGCGGCCTACCAGACGCTGCTGGCCCGTGCGCCGTCTTGGCAGAATTCGGGTGAGGGCGCCGACCGCGTGCTGTTCACCCTCGCAAACATGACGATCGAGTTGATGGCGCCCAGCGGCTTCAGCGTGACGGCGGATCGCATGCGCGCGCTGCTGGACGACCAGGAGGGCGTGCTCGCCAGCCTGTGCTTTCGTGTCGCGGACATGAGCCGGATGCACCGGCGGCTGGAGCGGGTGGCCTTGAATCCGGATCCGGTCGCCGAGGTCGAAAGCAGCGATACGGAAACAGGCAATGTCCTGCATTGGAAGCGTACACGCGCCGCCACGGAACTCACGCGCGGTGTGCGCATGTTCTTCCTCGAGCTCGCCGACGAGCGGCCGCTCTCCCTCGCGACCGACATCGCGCCGATCGACGCGCTCGACCACGTCGTGGTCACCACCGAGGATTCCGAACGTGCCGCCGCGCTCTACGGCGCGCGGCTCGGCCTCGATCTGGCGCTCGACCGCTCGCACCAGGATTGGGGCCAGCTGATGTTCTTCCGCTGCGGCGACCTCATCGTCGAGGTGGTTCGCCGGCCCGTCGCCGGCAGCGACCTCGCGCATGACCGTCTCTGGGGCCTGAGCTGGCGCGTCACCGACATCGACGCCACCCGCGCCCGCCTGATCGCCGCCGGCCTCGACGTCACCGAAGTCCGCAACGGCCGCAAGCCGGGGACGCGGATCATGACGGTGCGGAACGGCACTTGCGGGATACAGACGGTGCTGCTCGAGCGCTCGCCAAAGCCGGTCGAGTGAGGGACCTCACTCTCGTGTCCCGGACGCGCTGCAACGCTCTTGGCGTTGCTGCGCAGAGCCGGGACCCATCTCTCCACGAATCCGCTGCAACATGGGCCCCGGCTCTGCAGCGCACCGCTGAAGAAGCGCTGCGCTGCGTCCGGGGCACGAGATCGTTCTCAAACGCTCGCCCGCGTGTTACAGCTGACGAGAGACCACCCAGCGAGCACACGGTTTGGCGAAGGCAAAGCGAACTCTGAAATGGCAGCGTGACCCCGAGGGGATGCGGCTGCGCATTCTCGAAGCCGCCAAGCAGGAGTTCTCCGCCCATGGTCTCGCCGGTGCGCGGGTCGACCGCATTGCGGCCAAGGCCGGCGCCAACAAGCGCATGCTGTACTATCACGTCGGCAACAAGGACGAACTCTATCTCGCGGTGCTCGAAGGCGCCTATGATAAGATCCGCAGCGAGGAGCGCGGGCTCGATCTCGAACATCTCGATCCGCCCGAAGCGATCAGGCGCCTGATCGAGTTCACCTGGAATTATTTCCTGCGCAATCCCGAATTCCTGTCGCTGCTCCAGACCGAAAACCTCGCGCGCGCCAAGCATCTGAAGAAGTCGACCAAGGTCAAGTCGATGCACTCGCCCTTCGTCGAGATGATCCGCACCGTGGTGCGGCGCGGCGTCGACAGCGGCGACTTCCAGGTCGCGGTCGACCCGGTGCAGCTCTACATCTCGATCGCCGGGCTGTGTTTCTTCTATCTCTCCAACTCGGCGACGCTCAGCGTGATCTTCGGCCGGGATCTCCTGGACAAGAAGGCCAAGGACGAGAGGCTGGCGCACATGGTGGGCCTGGTGCTGGCCGCGCTGACCGGACAGTCCGTTGCCCTGTTCGAGATCGCGAAGGCGCCGAAGTCGCGCACCGCGGTGGCGCAGACCGTCTAGCGACGTTCCGTTGCCACTCTCTTCGCGCTCATCGCTCGACTTGATCGGGCGATCCAGTATTCCAAAGGCGGTTGTGATTGAGCCGAGAAGCCGCGGCGTACTGGATTCCCCGCCTTCGCGGGGAATGACACCGAGGGTGGGCGCTCTCGTGCCCCGCAGCGCAGCACGCCAGTGATGCGCTGCAGAGCCGGGGCCCATTCATCCACCCAGCGTGACCGCTGGGGTCCCGGCTCTGCGCAGCAGCGTGTCACGCTGTTGCGCGTCCGGGACATGGGCGCGACCGTCCCGCCACCCCAACGGAACCCGCCGCAAAACGTCACAGGGAAAGCTCTGGACAGTATTTATCCAACGGGTTAATTTCTCCCCACAACGAAGAAGACTGCCGGGAGTGAAAATTGGCCGAGCCGAAGCCGCAAAACGCTGTTTCCAAGATGCTGAATGCAGCCTGGGTTCGGCCGTTCTTGTTCCTGGTCTTCATCGTCGTTGCCTGGGATCTCGCGATCCGTCTGTTCAGGATCCCTGCCTACCAGATCCCGTCGCCGCTCGATGTCGTCGCCGTGCTGCGGACCGAATGGCCGGAGCTGCTGCGCCAGTCCTGGCCGACCACCTATGCGACCGTATGCGGCTTCCTGCTGTCGGCGCTGTTCGGCATTCCCGTCGCGATGCTGATCGCGGGCTCGAAGACGGTGGAGAGCTACGTCTATCCGCTGCTGGTGTTCTCGCAATCCGTACCGAAGATCGCGATCGCGCCGCTGTTCGTGGTCTGGTTCGGCTTCGGCATCATTCCCAAGGTGATTTCGGCGTTCCTGCTCGGCTTCTTCCCGGTGGTGGTCTCCGCCGTGCAAGGCTTCAAATCGGTCGACCCTGACATGGTCGATCTCGCCCGCGCCATGCAGGGCAGCCGCTTCCAGGTGTTTTGCGCGGTGAACCTGCCGCACGCGCTGCCGGCGATCTTCTCAGGGCTGAAAGTGTCGGTGACGCTCGCCGTGGTCGGCGCCGTCGTCGGCGAGTTCGTCGGCTCCAATTCCGGCATCGGCTACGTCATGCAGCGCTCGATCGGCACGTTCGACCTGCCGACGATGTTCGCAGCGCTCGTGATCCTCGCTCTGCTCGGCGTGGTCCTGTTCTGGATCGTTGACCGCATCGAGAAGCTGGTGATTCCCTGGCATGTCAGCCAGCGCGAGGACGTGATTTTCGCCTCTTAACTTAAGCAACGGCTGTCAACGGCCGAAACATAACGACAAGGGAGAGTGACGATGAAGCGTTTGATTGGGGCTGCGTCAGCGGCGCTGATGCTATTCGCGGCCATGCCCGCGCAGGCAGCCGACAAGGTCGTGCTGATGCTGAACTGGTACGTCTATGGCGAGCATGCGCCGTTCTATTACGGCAAGGCCAAGGGCATCTATGCCGCCGAGGGCATCGACCTCGAGATCCAGGAAGGCCGCGGCTCGGCTGCGACCACGCAGGCCGTCGCGGCGAAGACCGCCGATTTCGGCTATGTCGACGTGCCCACCATGATGCGCGCGGCGATCAAGGGCGCGCCCGTGGTCGCGACCGGCGTGCTGCTGCAGACCTCACCGATGTCCGCCATGGGCTTCGTCGACAAGAACATCAGGAAGCCCGAGGACATCAAGGGCAAGACGGTGGCGATCACGCCCGCGGATTCCATGACCCAGATCTGGCCGCTGTTCCTGAAGAAGACCGGCCTGAAGGAGAGCGACTTCCAGACGGTTGCCGGCGACGGCCAGACCAAGCTCAATGCCGTCATCAACGGCCAGGCTGATCTGCTGCTCGGCTATGTCATGGATCAGTCCATGAAGATCAAGGACGCCACCGGCAAGGACGTTTATCCGATCAAGTTCGCCGACTACGGCATCAACATGGTTTCCTCCGGAATCATCGCCAACACCGATTACGTAAAGGCCAATGCCGATCTCGTCCGCCGCTTCATGTCGGCGACGACCAAGGCTGTCGAGGCCGCCGAGAAGGAGCCGAAGGCGGCAGCGCAATCGATCCTCGATGCCAACCCCAAGGGCGGCAAGATCGACACGCTGACGCAAGGTTTCGAACTGACCATCCCGCTCTACCGGACCGCGGAGACCAAGACCAAGCGGCCTTTCCAGGTCACCGATCAGAACATGACGGAAACGGTCAATCTGCTGGTTGAATATGGCGGGCTGGATGCCAAGGCCAAGGACAACCCGAAGGCCTTCTACACCAATGATTACCTGCCGAAGAGCGGCTCGTGAGCGATGATTTTCCGCTGTCGTCCCTGCGTTCGCAGGGACGACGGTTGGAGCGAGGTGAGATGAACCCAGCGACCAAGCCAATCGATATGCAACCGTCCGCCCATCTGCGCCTGGTGTCAGACCGTGCGGGCGATGCCTCGGGCATCAAACTATCAGGCGTGTCCAAGACCTACCGGACGCGCGACGGCGACGTGCCGTCGCTGCGGCCGCTCGACTTCCACATCAATGACGGTGAGTTCTTCGTCGTGGTCGGCCCCTCCGGCTGCGGCAAGTCCACGCTGCTCAAGCTGATCTCGGGATTGCTGCCGCCGACGTCGGGCGAGATCCTGGTCGAAGGCGAGAAGGTGACGACGCCGCACGGCAACGTCGGCATCGTCTTCCAGAACGCGTTGCTGCTGCCCTGGCGCAACATCCTGAGCAACGTGATGTTGCCGATCGACATGAAGCGACTGCCGCGGCAGGAATACCTCGATCGCGCCAAGTCACTGTTGAAGCTGGTCGGGCTCGTAGGCTTCGAGAAGAAGCTGCCCTGGCAGCTCTCCGGCGGCATGCAGCAGCGCGCTTCGATCTGCCGAGCGCTGGTGCACGATCCCAGGATCATGCTGATGGACGAACCGTTCGGCGCGCTCGATGCGCTGACGCGCGAGCGCATGAACGTCGAGCTGATGCGAATCCAGCGCGAGACGAAGAAGACCGTGCTGCTGATCACGCATTCGATTCCGGAAGCCGTGTTCCTCGCCGACCGCGTGCTAGTCATGACCGAGCGCCCCGGCGCAATCGCCGCGATCTACGACGTGCCGCTGCCGCGCCCGCGCTCGCTCGACGTGATGGCCGACCCTGTGTTCACCGAGCTCGTGCAGCGCATCCGCAAGCATTTCTTCTCGCAAGGGGCGTTGGATTAGAGTGGTCATCGGAGTCTCATTGATCGCCTCAAGCGCGGTGCGCTCCTTCCCCCGCCTGCGGGGGAGGGTTGGGGAGAGGGTGTCTCCACTCGCGAGACCCCCCCCGGAAGAGAAAGCCCTCACCCGGCGCTTTGCGCCGACCTCTCCCGCAAGCGGGAGAGGTGCACTGCCGCCTGAGCTGCATCTCGGGAAAGAACTAACACCATGGCGCCGCGCCTGAAGCTGCGAGACATCGCCTTCTTCGAACGTCCCGTGCATTTCGCGCGGCCATTCCGCTTTGGCGCGATTACAATTAATGCAACGCCGCAGCTCTTCGTGAGGGTCGAGATCGAGGTCGAGGGCAGGGGCGTTGAGGTCGGCGCCAGCGCCGAGCTGCTGGTGCCGAAATGGTTCGACAAGCGGCCGGAGTTGTCTCCGGCGCAGACGGTCGATGGCTTGCGGCGGTCGCTGGACATCGCGCGGGGTCTCTATCTGGCGCGGACCGGATTCCATACCGCGTTCGATCTGCATGCCTCATGCATCGGTGCCCAGGTCGCGACCTGCGCGAAGAAGAACATTCCAGCGCTCGCTGCGGCTTATGGTCCCGCGGAAATCGACAAGGCGATCCTCGATGCGCTCTTGCGCGCCGTCGGAACGAGCTTCTTCGACGGGATGGCTGGCAACATCGCAGCCATCGACGCGCGGCTTTCGCCTGATCTGAACGATGCGGATCTCACGGCTTTTCTCACCGGCCGCAAGCCGCTGCCGCGCGTTGCCATCAGGCATACCGTCGGCCTCGACGATACCGTCGAAGGCGAGGGTGGCGTTGCCGATGCCCGCGAGAACGGCGGTGCGAATTATTTCAAGCTGAAGCTGTCGGGCGATCCCACAGCGGATGCGGTGCGGCTGGCGCGGATCGGCAAGGAGCTCGATACGCTCGGGCGCGACTGCAAGGTGACGCTCGACGCGAACGAGCAGTACGCCGATCTCGCCGCGCTGGGCGCGCTGATGGGCCGGCTCGATCACGACGTCGACCTTCGATCGATTGCATCGCGGCTGCTCTATGTCGAGCAGCCGATGCCGCGCGATATCACGCGGCAATCCCCGCTCGGCGCTCTAGCCGCCCGCGGTTTCATCGTCGACGAAGCGGACGATTCCTACGATGCCTTCCCGGCGGCGCGGGCGCTCGGCTATCGCGGCATCTCCTCGAAGTCCTGCAAGGGCCTCTACAAATCCATCGTCAATGCAACCCGCGCAGCGAAGTGGAGCGGGAAAGGCGAGCAGTTCTTCGTCTCCGGCGAGGATCTCACCTGCCAGGCCGGCCTTGCCGTGCAGCAGGACCTCGCGCTCGGCGCGTTTATCGGCGTCACCCACGCCGAGCGCAACGGCCATCATTATGTCGATGGCTTCGGGGAAACGCCTCTCGCCGAAGCGCGGGCCTTTGCAGCCGCGCATCCCGATCTCTACGCCGATGCCGGGCAGGGCATCCGCCTCTCCATTCACGACGGCGATCTCCTGACGGGATCGCTCCATGCTGCGGGCTTTGCGACGTCGGTCCATCCGGACTGGTCGGCGCTCAGCCCGCTCGAACAGCCAAAATCACCTAGGGAGCAATTGGCATGACCACCCAACGCCTCGGTCTCATCATGAACGGCGTCACCGGCCGCATGGGGCTCAACCAGCATCTGATCCGCTCGATCGTCGCGATCCGCGAGCAGGGCGGGGTGCGGCTGAAGAACGGCGACCGCGTCATGCCGGATCCGATCCTGGTTGGCCGCAGCGCCGAGAAGGTCGAGGCGCTCGCCAAGCGTTACAACATCACGCGCTGGACCACCGACCTCGATGCGGCGCTCGCCGACAAGAACGACACCATGTTCTTCGACGCCGCGACCACGCAGGCGCGGCCGGGACTGCTGACCCAGGCCATCAATGCCGGCAAGCACGTCTATTGTGAGAAGCCGATCGCGACGAATTTCGAGGAGGCGCTCGAAGTCGTCAAGCTCGCCAATGCCAAGGGCGTCAAGCACGGCACGGTGCAGGACAAGCTGTTCCTGCCCGGCCTGAAGAAGATCGCCTTCCTGCGCGACTCCGGCTTCTTTGGCCGCATCCTCTCGGTGCGCGGCGAGTTCGGCTATTGGGTGTTCGAAGGCGGCTGGCAGGAGGCGCAGCGGCCGTCATGGAACTACCGCGACGAGGACGGCGGCGGCATCATTCTCGACATGGTCTGCCACTGGCGCTATGTGCTCGACAACCTGTTCGGCAATGTCCAGAGCGTAAGCTGCATCGGCAATACCGACATTCTCGAGCGCTATGACGAACAGGGCAAGAAGTACAAGGCCACCGCGGACGATTCCGCCTACGCGACGTTCCAGCTCGAAGGCGGCATCATCGCCCACATCAACATGTCCTGGGTGACGCGCGTCTATCGCGACGACCTCGTCACCTTCCAGGTCGACGGCACGCTCGGCTCGGCGGTCGCAGGCCTCTCCGACTGCATGATCCAGGCGCGGCAGGCGACCCCGAGGCCGGTGTGGAATCCCGACGAGAAGCGGCTGCATGATTTCTACGGCGACTGGCAGAAGCTGCCCGACAATGTCGCTTACGACAACGGCTTCAAGGAGCAGTGGGAGATGTTCATCCGCCACGTCTACGAGGATGCGCCCTACAAGTTCACGCTGCTCGAAGGCGTCAAGGGCGTGCAACTCGCCGAATGCGCGCTGAAGAGCTGGAAGGAGCGGCGCTGGATTGACGTCGCGCCAATCAAGGCCTGAGGAGGGACACATGAACAAGCCCGTCCAACCCATGTCGTCGTTGTCCCTCAAGCTGCCGAAGGCCGATCGCTCGATCGAGACCTACCGGTTAGCTGCCTCGCGCACGTTTCCCGCAAAGCTCGAGGGGCCGCTGAACCGTATCGCGTTCTCCGCGGTGCATACCGTGGCCGATCCCTTCGCGGACAATGATCCCTGGCTGTCGGTTGCCGTCGACTGGGACAAGACCATCGCCTTTCGCGAACACGTCTGGGACCTCGGCCTCGGCGTCGCCGAAGCGATGGACACCGCGCAGCGCGGCATGGGGCTGGATTGGCCGACCTCGCTGGAGCTGATCACGCGCTCGGTCGGCGCCGCCAAGCGGCGCAACGCGCTGGTGTTCTCGGGCGCCGGCACCGATCATCTCGCGGTCGAGGACGCCAGGAGCCTGGATGATGTGATCCGCGCCTATGAGGAGCAGATTTCGGCCGTCGAGAAGGTCGGCGGCCGCATCATCCTGATGGCGTCGCGCGCGCTGGCAAAGCTCGGCCGCAACGCCGACGACTACGCCAAGGTCTATGACCGCGTGCTGTCGCAAGTCCGCGAGCCCGTGATCATCCATTGGCTCGGCGACATGTTCGATCCCGCGCTGTCAGGATATTGGGGTACCAAAGACCTCGACAAGGCGATGGACACGGCTGTCGCCATCATCAACGGCAACGCCGCCAAGGTTGACGGCGTCAAGGTCTCGCTGCTCGACAAGCAGCGCGAGATCGACATGCGCCGTCGTCTCGACAAGCGCATCAAGATGTATACCGGCGATGACTTCAACTATGCTGAGCTGATCGCCGGCGACAGCGAAGGCTTCTCGCACGCGCTGCTCGGCATCTTCGACGCCATCGCGCCTGCGGCGTCCTATGCGCTGTCGCGGTTAGCTGCCGGCGACGAGGCCGGCTTCCACGACGTGCTCGGACCAACGGTGCCGCTGTCGCGTCATATCTTCAAGGCGCCGACGCGCTTCTACAAGACCGGCGTCGTGTTCATGGCCTACCTTAATGGCCATCAGGACCATTTCACCATGGTCGGGGGACAGGAGAGCACGCGCTCCACGCTGCATCTCGCAGAGCTGTTCCGTCTCGCCGACAAGGCCGGCCTGCTCGCCAATCCTGAACTCGCGACGCAGCGGATGAAGACCGTGCTCGCCACCCACGGTATCGAATCCTGATGCGCGATTTCTCGTCCGACCATCGCTGGCTGTCGCTGAATACGGCGACCGTCCGCAAGCAGGGTGATCTCGTCGCGATCATCGAGGCCTGTGCCAGGCACGGCATCCGCGCCGTCGATCCCTGGCGCGACCAGGTTGCGTCCGTCGGTCTGGAGCGTGCCGCGCGCGCGGTGCGGGATGCCGGTCTCGAATTGTCAGGCTATTGCCGCGGCGGCATGTTCACCTCGGATGCATCGCGCCGGAGCGAAGTGCGCGACGACAACAGGCGCTGCGTCGACGAAGCCAAGGCGCTGGGTGCGTCCTGCATCGTTCTCGTTGTCGGCGGCCTGCCGCAATATTCGCGGCCGGGCAGCGAGGCGTCGAAGGACATCGCGGCAGCGCGCGGGCAGGTCGAGGAGGCGCTGGCCGACATGCTCGACTATGCCAAACAGGCAAATCTGCCGCTGGCGATCGAGCCGCTGCATCCGGCCTACGCGGCCGACCGTGCCTGCGTGAACACGACAAAGCAGGCGCTCGATATCTGCGACCGGCTCGACCCCGGCCGCACCGGCATGCTCGGCGTCGCGCTCGACGTCTATCACATCTGGTGGGACCCCGAGCTGATGAGCCAGGTCGCGCGCGCCGGCCGGGATCGCCTGCTGGCCTTCCATGTCTGCGACTGGCTGGTGCCGACCAGGGACATCCTCAACGACCGCGGCATGATGGGTGACGGCGTGATCGACATCAAATCAGTGCGTGCTGCGGTCGAGGCGCAGGGCTTTGCCGGCTATTCCGAGATCGAGATCTTCTCCAACGACTGGTGGGGCAAGCCGATGGACGAGGTGCTCAGCACCTGCATCACCAGGCACAAGACGGTGGTGTAGGTAATTCGACACCGTGCGCCTGCCCGTCTGATTGACGAGTTGAATCAGAGGGTTGGCTACTGTGCATGGGGTTGTTTTCGCAATTTTTGTTTTGGCGCCTCAGCCGATCGTGCAGGGCACGCTCAAAAAGCCGCGAAACCGCACCCGGCCGCCTCGCACCGGCTGTCCGCTCACGGCATAGTTCGGGAAGCGCGCCAGGAAGCGTGAGATCGCGATCGCGCCTTCCAGCCGCGCCAGCGCCATGCCTGCGCATTGATGCGCGCCGGTGGCGAAGGCGAGGTGCCGGTTCGGCGTGCGCGCGATGTCGAAGCGCTCAGGATCGGGGAACTGCGCGGGATCGCGGTTGGCCGCGCCGATGCACAGCGTCACCGAGGTGCCGGCTTCGAGCATGACGCCGCCGAGCTCGACGCGCTCGGTTGTCATGCGGTTGCCGAGCTGGTTCGAGCTCTCGTAGCGCAGCATCTCCTCGACGGCCGTCTTGATCAGGTCCGGATGGTTGATCAGGCGCTGCTTCTGGTCCGGATTGCGGTCCAGCGCGACGAGGCCGTTGCCGATCAGGTTGGTCGTGGTCTCGTGGCCGGCATTGAGCAGGAAGATGCAATTGTGCAGCAACTCCTTCTCGGTCAGCCGCTCGCCATTCTCCTCGCCCTGGATGAGCCGCGTCAGCACGTCACGCTCGGCATTGCCCGGCTTCGCACGCCGGCGCGCCACCAGCGTTTCGAGATAGGCCAGGAAATCCGTCACCGCCTTGTTGCCGCGCGCGGCGGCTTCAGGCGAGACCACGGGTTCGAGCGCCCCGAGGATCGCCAGCGACCAGTCGCGCAGCGGCCCGCGTTCCTCATGAGGCACGTCGAGCAGATTGCCGATCACCTCGATCGGAATCGAGGCTGCGAAGTCCTCGATCAGCTCGCACGCGCCCTTGGTTGCGATGGCGTCGAGCAGGCCGTCGACCAGCTTGATGAGATCGCCCTCCATCCCAGCAATTGCACGCGGTGACAGCGCCCCCATGATCAGGCGCCGCACGCGCGTGTGCGCCGGCGGATCGTTGAAGACGAGGCTGGTGGTGTGGTGCTCGTAGAGCGGGGTGTCGCCGTATTTCGGGGCGAACTCGCGCTTCTTGTCCGAGCTGAACGACTTCGTGTTCTTGTAGGTCGTGACGAGATCGTCGTAGCGGGTCAGGAACACGGTGCCATTCGGCAGGCGCTTGACCGGCTCGTTCTCCCGCAGTGCACGATAGGTCGGATAGGGGTTGTCGTAGAACTCGGGCGTTAGCTTCTCGAGGTCGAAGCTAGCCGCCAGCTCCTTCGCATCTGCGTTCATCCCGTTATACTCGCCGGTTAAAGCCGATATGCCGTTTTTGTTGTTCGGTCGACGCGAGCATGCGTCTACAGTCTTCGAACACTGCTAGCCGACCGGACAGGAAAATGCACGCGCGCGCTGACGCTCCCGACACGGCCCCAGAATCAAGTGTTCTTTGGCCCGATGATATCTTTGCAACCCTGCAACGCTTCGACGTCCGCCAGGTGCCTTATGTGCCTGACGCAGGCCATTCGAAGCTGATCAACCGCGTGCTGGCCTCACCGACGATGCGCGGCATTCCCCTGACGACGGAGGAGGAGGGCGTTGCGCTCCTCGCCGGCGCCTGGACCGGCGGGCAGCGCGGCGTGCTGCTGATGCAGTCGAGCGGCGTCGGCAATTGCATCAACATGCTGTCGCTGATCCCGATCCTGCGCTTTCCATTCCTCACCCTCGTCACCATGCGCGGCGAGTGGGGCGAGTTCAATCCGTGGCAGGTGCCGATGGGATCGACCACCCAGGGCGTGTTCGAGCTCTCGGGCGTCCAGGTGCTACGCGCCTCGCACGCGGCCGAGGTGCCGGCCGTGTTGGAGGCTGCTGCATCGCAGGCCTACAACGCGCTGACGCCCACCGCTGTCCTCCTGTCGCAGCGCCTGATCGGCGCCAAGGTTTTCACCAAATGAGCAAGGCCAATCTCCTCGACCGCCGGCAGGTGGTCTCCACGCTGCTTGCGAACCGCAAGGACGTCGTCGCGATCGGCGGCCTCGGGGCCTCCACCAACGACATGTGCGCGGCCGGCGACCACGCCCGTAACTTCTACCTCTGGGGCGGCATGGGCGGCGCTGCGATGATCGGGCTCGGCCTCGCACTGGCGCAGCCGAAGCTGCCGGTCTTGGTCATTACCGGCGACGGCGAGATGCTGATGGGCCTGGGCAGCTTTGCCACCATCGGCCTGCAGAAGCCGTCCAACCTGTCGATCGCGGTGCTCGATAACGAGGCCTATGGCGAGACGGGCGGGCAGACCAGCCACACTTCGGCGGCCGCCGATCTCGTCGGCGTCGCCCGCGCCTGCGGCATCAATGACAGCCGTTCTGTCACGACCATGGCCGAGGTCGAGGCCTTCGCCAAAGCCGTCCATGACGTCTCGGCCGGGCCGCGCTTTGCCAATATCAAGATCGGCAGCGCCGAGCTGGAGCGGATTTTGCCAAGCCGGGACGGGACTTACATTCTCAACCGGATCCGCGGCGACCTCGGCTTCCAGCCGATCTAGGGCGGGCCTGTCCCTTCCGGTGGCGCCTAGGGCCTGCACGCGACCCGAGCGGGCGGGATCAATTTCCACTGAATTTACAACGCACTTAGGTTGCGATGCAACATAATACTTGACTTCTGCGTGGGTGAGTGCTTACTCACCCAGCATGAGCTCATTGCGTATGACGAGCGACCTGAGGCGTCAATTGATCCTCGGTGCCGCGAAGCGCTGCTTTGCCCGACATGGCTATACCGGCACCACGACGAAGAGCGTGGCGGCCGCCGCTGCCATTTCCGAGGCGCTGCTGTTCAAGCATTTCCCGTCCAAGGCGGCGCTCTACGCCGAAATCCTCAGCGACGAATGCGAGGCCGATCCGGCGCTCACCGAACTTCTCGAACGGGAGCCTTCGACCGCCACACTGGTCGAGGTGATCCGCGGCATGGTCCAGCATTTCCTCCACATCGCCGATGGTCCCGATCAAGAAGAGGCGCAGCGGTTGCGACTGATGGCCACGAGCCATTTGGATGATGGCGAATTCGCCCGGTTGCTGTATGCCAAGATCGAGACGCTGATCGGGGCGATCTTCGTCGCCTCGCTCGAACGTGCCGTTGTCGCCGGGGACGCGCGGCCATGCAGCGGCGATCCGCTCAACCTGTTCTGGTTTGCGCATCACACGGTGATGACCACGGCGCTGACCAGACTTTCGGCCACGCCTTGCCTGGTCTACGGCAAGGCTGACGACCTCGAGCGGCAGCTGTGTGAGTTTCTCCTGAGGGGTATCGGACTTAACGACGCCGCAATTGCTTCGCATCTGGGCCACGATCAGGCCGCGGATGCCGGCAGGACGGCGATTGCAGAAAGTGCATGACATGAACATCGTAACCGAACACAAGATTTCGGGCGAACCGATCGACAACAAGGCTCCCAAGCGTCCGGTCCGGCCGGTGCTCTGGTTCATCATCGTCGGCACGCTGCTGGCCGCGCTCGTCGGCGGCCTCGTCTGGTTCAATTATTTCCGCGGCCAGATGATCAAGCAGTTCTTCGCCAACAACAAGCCGCCGCCGACCGCGGTCAGCGCGGCGGAGGCAAAGTCCGAGGTGGTGCCGAACCTGCTCACCGCGGTCGGCGGCCTCGTCGCCGTGCACCAGGTCGACGTCAGCGCCGACGTCAACGGCCGCGTCACCGAGATCAAGTTCGAGCCGGGCACGCGTGTCGAGGCTGGCACGCCGCTTGTGCAACTGTTCGACGCGCCGGAGCAGGGCGACCTCGCCAACTACAAGGCTCAGGCAACCGTCGCGCAGCTGTCGCTCGATCGCGCCAAGCAGCTCGCCTCGCGCCAGTTCGGGCCGCAGGCCACCGTCGATTCCGCGCAGGCTGCCTATGACCAGGCGCAGGCCGGCATCGCCAAGACTGAAGCGCTGATCTCGCAGAAGCTGGTGCGCGCACCCTTCGCCGGTGATCTCGGCGTCCGCAAGGTCGAGGTCGGTCAATATCTGACGGCAGGCACGGCGATCGTGTCGCTGACCGACCTTTCCGAACTGTGGGCCAACTTCACGGTGACCGAAAAGGATTCCGGCAGCCTCAAGGTCGGCCAGACCGTCCGCCTCAAGGTCGATGCCTATCCGGGCCGGATCTTTGAGGGCAAGATCACCACGATCGAGCCGCAGATCTCGGCCGACACCCGCAACATCCGCGTGCAGGCGACCGTTGCCAATCCGGAGAAGATCCTTAAGCCCGGCATGTTCGTGAACACCACGGTGGTGCTGCCGGACAAGCCGGCCGTGATCACCGTGCCGGAGACGGCGGTCGACTACACGCTGTACGGCGACTCCGTGTTCGTGATCACCGAGAAGAAAGGAGAGGATGGCAAGACCAGTCTTTCCGCGGTGCGCACCTTTGTGCAGACCGGCAGCCGGGTCGAAGGTCGCGTCGAGATCATCAAGGGTCTGAAGGCGGGCGACAAGGTCGTCGCCGTCGGCCAGCTCAAGCTGCAATCGGGCGCTGCGGTGTCGATTTCGACCGACCCGGTTCCGCAGATCCCGGCGCAGCCGCCGCGCTACTGATCCATGACATTCGAGTGATCCGGCCTCGCCGGATCACTTCTCTTGAGACAAAGAAATCGAGATCGCCGCGATGGCCATTACCGATATTTTCATCAAGCGCCCGGTTCTGTCGGTCGTCGTCAGCCTGCTGATTCTGTTGATCGGCCTGCGTGCGGCGATGGTGCTGCCGATCCGGCAATATCCCAAGCTGTCGAACACGGTCATCAACATCACGACCGTCTATCCAGGCGCATCCGCTGACCTGATCCAGGGCTTCATCACGACGCCTATCGAGCAGGCGGTCGCCTCCGCCGAAGGCGTCGACTACATCACGTCGTCCTCGGTGCTCGGCACCTCGACGATCCAGGTCTACATCAAGCTGAACTTCGATCCGAACCAGGCGCTCACCGAGGTGCTGGCGAAGACGAATTCGGTCAAATATCTGATCCCGAAGGAATCCAACGACCCGATCGTCACCAAGACCACGGGCCAGACCACGGCCGTGATGTATCTCGGCTTCTCGTCCGAGGAGCTCTCGGGTTCGGCGATCTCGGATTATCTGACGCGTGTGGTGCAGCCGGTGCTGTCGACCGTCGACGGCGTGGCTTCCGCCGACATCCTCGGCGGGCAGACCTTCGCGATGCGGCTGTGGCTCGACCCCGAGAAGATGGCCGGCCGCAACGTGTCGCCTGCGGACGTGGCGTCGGCCATCCAGGCCAACAACTTCCAGTCCGCGGCCGGACAGGCCAAGGGCTATCTGATCGTCTCGAACGTCTCGACGAATACGGGCCTGACCAACGTCGACCAGTTCAAGAAGATGATCGTCAAGGCGAAGGACGGCGGCTTCGTGCGGATGGAGGACATCGCCACCGTCGAGCTCGCCGCCCAAAGCACCGATGCGAGCGTCGCCTTCAACGGCGAGCACGCGATCTTCATCGGTGTGCAGGCCACCCCACAGGGTAACCCCTTGACGCTGGTCAAGGGCGTGCGCGCGCTGTTCCCCGAGCTCGAACGCAATCTGCCGCCGTCGATGAAGATGAAGGTCGCCTACGACTCGACCAAGTTCATCCAGTCCTCGATCGACGAGGTGGAGAAGACGCTGGGCGAAGCCGTGATCATCGTGATCGTGGTCATCTTCCTGTTTCTGGCCTCGCTGCGGTCGGTCATCATCCCGGTCGTCACGATTCCCTTGTCGATGATCGGCGTCTGCACCCTGATGCTGGCGCTGGGATTCAGCTTCAACCTTCTGACGCTGCTCGCGATGGTGCTGGCGATCGGTCTCGTGGTCGATGACGCCATCGTCGTGGTGGAGAACATCCATCGCCATCTGGAGGAGGGCAAGACGCCGGTCCAGGCGTCGTTGCAAGGCGCGCGCGAGATCGTCGGTCCCGTCATCTCGATGACCATCACGCTGGCCGCCGTGTACGCGCCGATCGGCTTCCTCGGCGGCCTCACCGGTTCGCTGTTCCGCGAGTTTGCGTTTACGCTGGCGGGTTCGGTGATCGTGTCGGGCGTGATCGCGCTGACCTTGTCGCCGATGATGTGCTCGGTGCTGCTGAAGAACACCGAAGAGGGCCGCTTCGCCAAGCTCGTCAACCGGGTGTTCGGCGCGCTGACGCGCTGGTATGGCCGCAAGCTCGACCGCTCGCTCGACTACAAGGCGATCACGGGCCTGTTCGCGATCACCATCCTCGGGCTCGTCGGCTTCCTCTACATGCACACCTCGAAGGAGCTGGCGCCGGAGGAAGACCAGGGCATCGTGTTCGCGGTCACCAAGGCACCGAAATACGCCAATATCGACTATGTCGATTTCTACGGCGAGAAACTCGACGAGAAATTCCAGCAATTCCCCGAGACCGATCTGCGCTTCGTGCTGAACGGTATCAACGGTCCGCAGGGCGGCATCGCCGGCATGCTGCTCAAGCCCTGGGACGAGCGCAAGCGCTCGTCGATCGCTCTGAAGCCGCTGGTGCAGGCCGAACTCTCCAAGATCGAGGGCGTGCAAGCGTTCGCCTTCAACCTGCCGCCCCTGCCTGGCGGGCCCGGCGGCCTGCCGGTTCAGATGGTGATCAACTCCACCGCGGGGTTCCAAACGGTCTATGAGCAGATGGAGAAGCTGAAGGACGCAGCCCGCAAGAGCGGCATGTTCATCGTCTCCGATAGCGATCTCAACTTCAACCAGCCCAACGTGAAGGTGACGATCGACCGCAGCAAGGCGCAGGATCTCGGCGTCAACATGCAGAACCTCGGTGCGACGCTCGCCGTGCTGCTCGGCGGTAACTACGTCAACCGTTTCAATCTCGAGGGGCGGTCCTATCAGGTGATCCCGCAGGTGCCGCGCGCCAAGCGGCTGTCGCCGGAATCGCTCGGCGGTTACTACGTGACGACCAATACCGGCCAGCAGCTTCCGCTGTCGACGGTGGTGTCGATCCAGACCAAGACCGATCCCAATTCGCTGACCCACTACAATCAGCTCAATTCGGCGACGTTCTCGGCGGTGCCGATGCCCGGCGTGACGGTCGGCGCGGCGGTCGACTTCCTCGAAAGCGAGGCCAAGAAGCTGCCGCAGGGCTTCAGCCATGACTATCTGGCGGATTCCCGGCAATATGTTCAGGAAGGCAACCAGCTCGCGATCACCTTCGGCTTCGCGCTGATCATCATCTTCCTGGTGCTCGCGGCGCAGTTCGAGAGCCTGCGCGACCCGCTGGTGATCATGATCTCGGTGCCGATGGCGATCGTTGGCGCGCTGATTCCCCTGTTCTTCGGCGTGGCGACCATGAACATCTACACGCAGGTCGGGCTGCTGACCCTGGTCGGCCTGATCACCAAGCACGGTATCCTGATGGTGGAGTTCGCCAACGAACTCCAGGTCAACGAGCGGCTCGACCGCCGCTCGGCCATCGAGATGTCGGCTCGCATCCGCCTGCGGCCGATCCTGATGACGACGGCCGCGATGGTCACCGGCCTGATCCCGCTCCTGACCGCGACCGGCGCGGGCGCGGCCAGCCGCTTCTCGATCGGTCTGGTCGTCGTCGCCGGCATGTCGATCGGCACCCTGTTCACGCTGTTCGTGCTGCCGGCGGTGTATGTGGTGCTGGCGACCGACCACCGCGCCGCGGCCGATTCCGAGCGGAACAAGCAGGTTGCCGAGCTCGATCTCGACGCCAAGGCCCTGCGGCCGACCTGAAGCTGTCAGCAAGCGAACCAGGGGGCGGCAGCGGTCCATCCGCTGCCGCCCTTTTTCGTTGCGCCACCGCATCCGCAGTCGGCGCCGCAGCCCTGGGGCGCGGCCTCCTGCGCTCGCAAGAGACAAGGTCCGCGCTTCTTGCTAGTTTCGCGGGATGAGCCTTTCCCTCCATCCTGATACCCCGCAAGCGAGGACGCTGCCGAGCGCGGCTCCGGCTGGGGCCGCCTCCGGCGCGGTCGCGGGACGGGGGATCCGGGCGCGGCTGTTCACCAAATACGTTGCGCTGTTCGTGGCCGTCGTCGCCATCGCGCTGCTGGCCAACGGCCTGTTTGAGGTCTTCTTCTATTATCGTGAGCACAAGGCCTCGCTGATCCAGGTCCAGCATGAGCAGGCCGAAGCAGCCGCGGCCAAGATCGGCCAGTTCGTCAAGGAGATCGAGAGCCAGCTCGGCTGGACCACGCAACTGCCGTGGTCGGCGAGCTCGATCGAGCAGCGCCGGTTCGACGCGCTGCGGCTGCTGCGTCAGGTACCTGCCATCACTGAGCTTGCCCAGGTGGATTCGACCGGCAAGGAACGGTTGCGGGTCTCGCGGCTGGCGATGGACGCGATCGAGAGCGGGACCGACCTGTCCGGTGACCCCAAGTTCATCGAGGCGGTCGCCCACAAGGTCTATTACGGGCCGGTCTATTTCCGCCGGGAGTCCGAGCCCTACATGACGCTGGCGCTGGCCGGCGCGCGCAAGGATGCCGGTGTCAGCATCGCCGAGGTCAATCTCAAGCTGATCTGGGACGTGGTTTCGCAGATCAAGGTCGGCCAGCGCGGGCACGCCTATGTGGTCGGCCCGGAAGGCCGCCTGATCGCCCACCCCGACATCAGTCTCGTGCTGCGCAACACCGACATGTCCGGCCTCGCACAGGTGCGCGCCGCGCAGGCTGCCGGCGGCACGATGCCGAATGCGCTCGAGGGAGCGCGCAATATCCAGGGGCAGAAGGTCTTGACGGCATCGGCCCCCATCGAGCCGCTGCACTGGACCATGTTCGTCGAGCTGCCGGTCGAGGAGGCCTATGCCTCGCTCTACGCCTCGCTGCAGCGGCTCGCGATCGTGCTGCTGGCGGCGTCGATCTTCGCAGTGCTTGCCGGGATATTCCTCGCGCGCCGCATGGTCGGGCCGATCCAGGCGCTGCGCAGCGGCGCCGAAAGGATCGGCGGCGGCGATTTCTCGCAGCGCATCTCGATCCGGACGGGTGACGAGCTCGAAGGGCTCGCCGACCAGTTCAACGACATGGGCGCGCGCTTGCAGGAGTCCTATGCCGACCTCGAAAAGAAGGTCGAGCAGCGGACCTCCGAACTACGGCAATCCCTCAACGAGCTTCGGACCGCGCAGGACCGCCTTGTCCAGACCGAAAAGCTCGCGTCCCTCGGCCAGCTCACAGCCGGCATCGCGCACGAGATCAAGAACCCGCTCAACTTCGTCAACAATTTCTCAGCTCTCTCGACCGAGCTAATCGACGAGCTCAACGAGGTGCTCGAAGCGGCAGGCCTCGACGGCAAGACCAAACAAGAGGTCGACGAGCTCACCCACATGCTCAAGGGCAACCTCGAGAAGGTGGTGCAGCACGGCAAGCGAGCCGATTCCATCGTCAGGAACATGCTGTTGCATTCGCGCGAGGGCTCCGGCGAGCATCGCGCCGTCGATATCAATGCGGTCGTGGAGGAGAGCCTCAACCTCGCCTATCACGGCGCGCGCGCCGAACGACCGTCCTTCAACGTCGCACTTCAGCGCGCCCTCGATCCCGCCGCCGGCATGGTCGACATCTATCCGCAGGAGATCACGCGCGTCCTCCTCAATTTGATCTCCAACGGATTCTATGCCGCCGCCAAGCGCAAGGAGAGCGCGGGCGAAGCGTTCGAGCCCACCTTGAGCGCCGCGACCAAGGACCTCGGCGCCAGGGTCGAAATCCGGATCCGTGACAACGGCACCGGCATTCCGTCCGACGTGATGGAGAAGATGTTCAATCCCTTCTTCACCACCAAGCCGGCCGGCGAGGGCACCGGCCTCGGCCTGTCCATGAGCCATGATATCGTCGTGAAACAGCACGGCGGCACCATCGACGTGAACACCACACCCGGTGTATTCACCGAATTCATCATCACCCTGCCGCGCACGATGACGGCAGGCGACACTTCCGGAGGCAAGTCTTGAACGTTTACATCCTGGTCGTCGACGATGAGCCCGACGTCGAGGCGCTGTTCCGGCAGCAATTCCGCCGCGAGCTGCGCGCCGGCCGCTTCCAGATGGAGTTCGCCTCTTCAGCGCCCGATGCGCTCAAGCGCGCCGCGGAGGTTCGCGACCCCTCGTTGATCCTGATCCTGTCCGACATCAATATGCCCGGCATGAGCGGGCTGGACATGCTGCCGAAAGTTCGCGCCGCACACCCGGACGTTCCCGTGATCATGATCACGGCCTATGGCGACGCCGAGACCCGGCGGAAGGC
Source organism: Bradyrhizobium sp. 62B (assembly GCF_030272265.2). Lineage (NCBI taxonomy): Bacteria > Pseudomonadati > Pseudomonadota > Alphaproteobacteria > Hyphomicrobiales > Nitrobacteraceae > Bradyrhizobium > Bradyrhizobium sp. 62B. Next base: position 2,247,174 of record NZ_CP092841.2, read on the forward strand.
GATCGAGCGCGGCGCCGTCGGGCTTCTCACCAAGCCGATCGATTTCGCGCTGCTGCGGCAGGAGATCGACACGAGGCTCGAGCAAGCCGCATGAGCGCGACCATCCTCTTCGTCGATGACGAGCCGGATCTCGAGGCGCTGGTCCTGCAAAAGTTCCGCAGGCAGATTCGCGGCGGAGAGGTTACGATCATGTTCGCTCGCGACGGTATCGAGGCGCTGGCTTCGCTCGAGCAGAATCCGCAAGTCGACATGGTGGTCTCCGACATCAACATGCCCCGGATGGACGGGCTGTCGCTGCTGGCGAAGCTCCAGGAGGCCGAGGACAAGAAGTCGACCATCATCGTCTCCGCCTATGGCGACATGAGCAACATCCGGACCGCGATGAACCGCGGCGCGTTCGACTTCCTGACCAAGCCGATCGACTTTGCCGATCTGGAAGCCACGATCGGGAAGACCATCCGTCATATCGAGATGCTGCGCGAGGTGAAGCGCCGCCAGATGGAAGCCGAGCGCGCCCACGCCGCGCTGTCGCGTCATTTCTCGCCTGAGCTCGCCAGGCGTCTGGCCGCCAGCGGTGAGGGCGAGGGCATCGAAGTGCGGTGGCGCGACGTCGCCACCATCTTCACCGACATCACCGGCTTCACCTCGTTGGTCGAGACCGCGCCGCCCGAGACGTTGGGCAAGCTGCTCAACGAGTATGTCGGCGGCATGACCGAGGTCGTCTTTGCCCATGAGGGCACGGTCGCAAAGATAATCGGCGACGCGATCCAGGTGCTCTTCAACGCGCCCGGAGATCAGCCGGATTATGCCACGCGCGCGGTCGCCTGCGCCCACGAGCTCGATGCCTGGGCGCAGGAGTTTCGCGCGCGCCAGAGTGCGATGGGCGTTGCCTTTGGCGCCACCCGCATCGGCATTCACGCCGGCCCGGCGCTGGTCGGCAATTTTGGCGGCAACCGCTTCTTCGACTACACCGCCTATGGCGATACCATCAACATCGCCGCGCGGCTGGAGGCCGCCAACAAGCATCTGGGCACCCGCATTTGCGTCAGCGCTGGCGTCGCCGAGGCGGCTGGGAATTTTCAAGGCCGCCCCGTGGGCGAGCTGATGCTGCGTGGGCGCAGCGAGCCGCTACGCGCGTTCGAGCCGCTGCCCCCGGGCAAATTCGAAGCGCCGGAAACGGCGCTGTACTCTGAGGCTTTCGCCAAGATGGAAGCCGGCGATGCCGCGGCCATGCCGGCCTTTGCCGCGCTGGTCGGCATGCATGCCGACGATTCCCTGGCCGGCTTCCACCTGAAGCGCCTGCTCAACGGCGCCAAGGGCATTCGCATGCAGCTTGAATAGGAGTGCGTCATGGTTCGTGATTTCTCTGCCGGCAATTACCGCTTCATTCCGTCCGTGTTTCAATATTCTGCGGGCGCAGCCGCGGATGAGGGCTATGAGATCGAGCGCGTCCGCTTCGATCGCCTGGTGCCGCTCGCGGAAGGCTTTGCGATGGCGGCAAAGTTCATCCAGGAGGCGGGTCGTCCCCTGACGGCGTTCTGCGCCTGCGAACTGCGTTCGCCGGCGGCCTTCAGCGAGGAAGGCTTTCGCGCGTTCAACCTGCATTATGTGAAGACGCTGTCGGAATGGGGCATCTTCGACGGCACCACCAACCCGGTGGCACGCAGCAATGTCTGCCCCGAGATCGATCCGCCGGCCGAGCCGTCGTTCTATGCGTTCTCCTTCACCCGCCCCACGCGCTCCAAGGCACCGTCTTTCGTGATCGCCGGCGGCGCCGAGGCGCGCGAGGGCAGCGGCACCTATGTTGAGCGCACCGTGCGCTATCGCGACCTCAGCCCGGAGGGGCTGCGGGAAAAGGTGCGCTTCACCACGACGTCGCAGATGGAGAGCCGGATGGCGGCGTTCGGTTTCGGCTGGAAGGACACGACCGGCGTGCAGGCCTATTCCGTCCACGACTTCCACCACGCGCTCGTCGATGAACTGGTCCGCCGCGGCGCGCTGCGCTCCGGCCTGACCTGGCATTTCGCACGGCCGCCTGTGGTCGATCTCGAATACGAGATGGATTGCCGCCGCGTGATGCGGGAGGTGGTGATTTGAGGCCCTTGTGCTGAGGAGGGAAGGCCCTTTCGTCGGGGCGCCAAGCGAGGCTCGTTCCTTCAGCGTTAGCGCTGCCTGGGATCCAGCGCATCGCGCAGGCCGTCGCCGAGCAGGTTCAGCGACAGCACCACGAGGAAGATCGCGAAGCCCGGCCAGATCGCCATCCACGGCGCCTGGGTCAGGAAGCGCTGCGCCGCGTTGAGCATGCTGCCCCAGGACGGCGCCGGTGGCTGCTGGCCGAGGCCGAGGAACGACAATGCGGCCTCGGCGATGATGGCGGCGGCAATCGAGAGCGTCGCCTGCACCAGCAGCGCGGGCAGGATGTTCGGCAGGATATGCGAGAGCGCGATCCGCCACGGCGGATTGCCGAGCGCGCGCGCAGCCTCGACATAATCCTCGGCCTTGACGACGAGGACCTGGCCGCGGGTCAGGCGGATGAAGATCGGGGTCGCCGAGATGCCGATCGCGATCATGGCATTGCCGAGGCTCGGCCCGAGGAACGCGGCGAGCGCGATCGCCAGGATCAGGAAGGGACAGGCCAGCATCGCGTCCGTGATCCGGCTGATCAGCGCATCGAGGAAGCCGCCGCGATAACCGGCGAGGAGGCCGAGCGGAACGCCGATGCCGAGCGCGATCGCGACCGAGATGAGGCCCGCGAGCAGCGAGGCGCGTGCGCCGTAGACGACGCGGCTGAGGATGTCGCGGCCGAGCTCGTCGGTGCCGAACCAATGCGCCGCGGTGGGCGGCTTGCGCACCAGGCTCCAGCTCGTCGCGATGGGATCGTAGGGCACGATGAGCGGGGCCAGCACGGCGAGCACGATGACCAGCACGAGCACGACGAGCCCGAACACCGCCGCCTTGCGCTTGAACAGCCGCCGGCGCGCGCGGCGGGCCGGGCTATCCAGCTCGTCGGCGTGGGTGAGAGGGCTCGGCAGCGCGGCGTCGGTCATGGATCTAGCCTCGAAGCCGCGGATTGACGAGGATGTAGGCGATATCGGCAACGAGGTTCAGCGTGATGTAGACGGTCGCCGTCACCAGCACGACGCCCTGCACCACGGCGTAGTCGCGGTTGAAGACGGCATCCACGATCAGCTTGCCGAAGCCGGGAATGGAGAAGATCTGCTCGGTCAGGACGGCGCCGGACAGCAGCGTGCCGAGCTCCAGCGCGCCGAGCGTGATGACGGGCGTCAGCGCATTGCGCATGGCGTGCTTGAGGATCACCGAGCGCTCCAACAATCCCTTGGCGCGCGCGGTGCGGACGTAGTCGCTGTCCAGCACCTGAAGCATGGCGCTGCGCGTATGCCGCATGAGCACCGCGGCAATCGCATTGCCGAGCACGAAAGCCGGCATGATGGTGGCAGCCAGGCTGGCGCGCCAGTTCTCGGTGAGCGGCACGTAGCCGGACGCCGGTAGCCAGCCGAGCTCGATCGAGAACAGGAAGATCAGCATGATCCCGAGCCAGAAGTTCGGCGTCGAGATGCCCCACAGCGCAAACAGGTTTGCGCCATAGTCCCAGGCCGAGCCTTTCTTCACGGCCGCGACGATGCCTGCGGGAATGCCGATCAGGAACGCGATCACGATCGCCATCGAGCCGAGCTGCAGCGTCACCGGCAGCTTCTGTGCGATCAGCTCGCGCACCGGCATCTTGTTGCGCAGCGATTCGCCGAAATCGCCCGACAGCACGCCCTTGATCCAGTAGGCATACTGCACCGGGACGGGCTGATCGAGCTTGTACTGGCGGCGGATCTGCTCGATCACCGCGGGGTCGCGCTCTTCGCCCGCCATCACCAGCGCGGGATCGCCCGGCAGCAATTGCTGCAGCGAGAAGATCAGCACCGAGACGAAGAACAGCGTCGGCACGATCTGCGCAAGGCGGCGGGCGAGGAAGTTCAGCATCCTCTCGTCGTCACTTCAGCTTGAGGCCGACCACGCGCACGAGGCCGTCGGGCATCTGCTTGTAGCCTTCGAGTTTGGTCGTGTGCGCGATGATGATGCGGCGGTGGTAGAGGTAGAGAATGGCGTGATCTTCCAGCTCCAGCTTCGCGAGTCTCTCGTAAGCTGCTTTGCGCTGAGCCAGATCCGACGTGCGGCGAGCATCGTCGAGCGCCTTGTCCGCATCGGCATTAACCCACGCGCTGTAGTTCTGCGGCGCATCCTTGTGCAAGAAAACATAGGAATTGCCATCGGGATCGATGCGTCCGCTCCAGGCCAGCATGAAGGCTTGGTACTCGCCGGACTCGGCCTGCTTTAGCGATGTCGCAAACTCGGTGACGCGGATCTTCATGTCGAAGCCCGCTTCGCTTGCCATGGATTGCACCACTTGAGCCACCGCTTCGGTCTCGGCCCCCTTCGGTACCAGGAAGTCGACACTGATGGGTCCCGTGACGCCGGCCTCTTTCAGGAGTGCCTTGGCCTTGGCGACATCACGGCCGTGGACCGGGAACGCGCTCTGATAATAGGGGTGATCTGGATTGACCCATTGGTTGCCCGGTTTGAATTCGCCGTTGAATACGACCTGGTTGATCGCCTCGCGGTCGATGGCCAGGTCGAGTGCCTGCCGCACCTTGGCGGACTGGCTGAGCGGTCCCTTGGCCTTGTCCTTGCCGATGTTGAGCGTGATGCCCTGATAGCCGAGCTCGATGGCGGTCGCGACCTTCAGCCGCGAATCCGCGCGCACGTCCTTCAGGTCGGTGGCGAGCACGCGCTCGATCAGGTCGAGCCCGCCGGACTTCAGGTTCGCGAGCCGCACGGTGGCATCGACGATCGGCTGAAACACGATCTTGTCGATGAAGATATTGTCCTTGTTCCAATAGTCCGCGAATTTCTCGAACACGATGCGGTCCTGCTGCACCCGCTCGATGAATTTGTAGGGGCCGGCGCAGACCGGGCGCAGGCCGAACTTGTCGCCGGCTTCCTTCGCCGCCTTCGGCGACACCATCATCCCGGCGCGGTCGGTGAGCTGAGCTAAGAGCGGCGAGAACGGCGATTTCAGCACCAGCTTGATTGAGAGGGGATCGACGACCTCGATATGATCGACCGAGGCCAGCTCCGGTTTGCGGAACGAGCCGGGGAAGGTCAGATGCCGCTCCAGCGAGAACTTTGCGGCTTCCGCGTCGAATGGCTCGCCGTCGTGGAATTTCACGCCGGGCCGGAGCTTGATGACGAGCGCCTTGCCGTCGTCGGCGGTCTCGCTCGATAGCGCGAGCTGCGGCACGATGTTGAGCTTCTCGTCGATGTCGAACAGCTTGTCGCAGAAGGCGGAGAACACGATGCGGCCGACATAGGTTCGCGCCATCGTGGGATCGAGGATATCCGGGTCCTCCGCGAGGCCGATGCGCAACGTACTCTGGGCCTGCGCGGCTCCGATCGACAACAGGATGGCGGCGGCCGTTGCGGCCAGGCGAAACATCTTCATCGGTCAATCCCCATTGCTTCGGCTATGTCGTTGTGGACGCGGCGCCTTGTATACCAACCCCGGCGAGGCTTCCGCCTTCCATCTTTTGGCTGAAGGCCGCGACCAATTTTGCAAGAGTGGGCGAAAACCCGCCGGCGGCCGGCAGGATGGCGTCGGCGGGCGGCAGCTCCGCGATGCGGTGGCATGCGGTGGCATGGCCGGCGCCGTCGGCCAAGAGCTTTGGCGCTTCGCTGCGGCAGCGCTCGATCACGAACGGGCAGCGGGTGTGAAAGCGGCAGCCCGCGGGCGGATTGAGCGCGCTCGGGATCTCGCCCTGCAGCAGGACCGTCGCTCGTTTCGCCTTCGGTTGCGGCAGCGGGATCGCGGACAGCAGCGCCCGGCTATAGGGATGGCGCGGCGATGCGAACAGCGCGTCGGCTTCGGCTGTCTCGACGATCTGGCCGAGATTCATCACCGCCACGTGGTCGGCGATGTGCTTGACCACGGCGAGGTCGTGCGAGACGAAGATGTAGGCGAGACCGAGCCGGTCCTGCAGCTCGCGTAACAGGTTGAGGATCTGCGAGCGGATCGAGACGTCGAGCGCCGAGACCGGCTCGTCGCAGATGATCAGCTTCGGCTCGACCGCGAGCGCGCGGGCAATGGCGATGCGCTGGCGCTGGCCGCCTGAGAATTCGTGCGGATAGCGCCGCGCCAGCCGCGGCTCCAGCCCGACCAGCCGCAGGATCTCCGCGACGCGCGCGCGCCGCTGCGCCGGCGGCACGAGATCGTGCAGCGCCAGCGGCTCGGTCAGGATCTGGCCGACGGTCATGCGCGGATTGAGCGAGGCGTAGGGATCCTGAAAGATGATCTGCGCCTCGCGACGGAATTTTCGCAAGCCGTCGGCATCCAGCGCGAGCAGGTCGCGGCCATTGAAGCGCACCGTACCTGCATCCGGCTCGATCAGCCGCAGCACGAGGCGGCTAACGGTGGATTTGCCGCAACCGGATTCGCCGACCAGGGCCAGCGTCTTTCCGGCATCGAGCGAGAAGGACACGCCATCGACCGCCTTGACGTGCGCCAGCGGCCGGCCGAACAGCGAGCGCTGGGCGACGAAATGCTTGACCAGGCCGGTCACCTCGAGCAGCGCCATCACGACACCAGGCGTTCGAGCGGCGCGCGGATGCAGCGCGAGAGGTGGCCGGGACTGACTTCGATCAAGGGCGGCGGCGCCTTGGTGCAGGCCTCCAGCACGAACGGGCAGCGCGCGGCGAAGCGGCAGCCGGCCGGCGGCTGCGCCATGTTCGGCACCATGCCTTGGATCGTGGCGAGCTGCTCGGCGCGATGGTCGAGCCGTGGGATCGAGCCGAGCAGGCCGACGGTGTAGGGGTGCTGCGGCGCGGAGAACAGCTCATCGACGGCGGCGCGCTCGACGATCTCGCCGGCATACATCACCGCGACCTCGTCGCAGACTTCGGCGACGACGCCGAGATCGTGGGTGATCAGGATGATGGCGGCGCCGCTTGCGGCCTTCAGCTCGCGCATCAGTTCCAGGATCTGGGCCTGCAGGGTGACGTCGAGCGCGGTGGTCGGCTCGTCGGCGATCAGGAGGCGCGGATCGCAGGCGAGCGCCATCGCGATCATCACGCGCTGGCGCATGCCGCCGGAGAGCTTGTGCGGATATTCGTCGATCCGCCGCTCCGGCGAGGGGATGTGGACGCGGCGCAACAGCTCGATGGCCCGCTCGCGCGCGCTCTTCCGCGAACCGCCGCGGTGACGCAAAATGGTCTCGATGATCTGGTCGCCGATGGTGAAGCTCGGATTGAGCGAGGTCATCGGCTCCTGGAAGATCATCGCGAGCCGGTTGCCGCGCAGGTCGCGCAGGGTCTGGTCCGGCGTCCGCAGGAGGTCGATGCCGTCGAAGCGGATCGCGCCCGATATTTCCGTGCTTTGTTTCGGCAACAGCCCCATGATGGCCAGCGAGGTCACGCTCTTGCCGCAGCCGGATTCGCCGACGAGGCCCAGCGTCGCGCCGTTGGCGACGCTGAGATCGACGCTGTCGACGGCATGGGTGACGCGGCCGTCGTCGCCATGGAAGCGGATGCGCAGCTCGGTGATCTCGATGAGGGGGCTCGCGCTCATGATCGTCTTGCGCGCGCTGCTTGGATGCTGGCGTCGATGACGCTGCGATCGGTGTTGCCGGCCGGGTTCTGCCGCGTCGGCATCGAGGGCCGAAAGTGCACCCACAGCTCATGGCTGACCGCTTCGAGCCGTTCGAGCTCGCCGAGTGGATCGGGATGGTCGTCGGCGCGTATGTCCAGCGCCGGCCATTCCTCCTCGCCGTGGATCAGCAGCGCCGCGGACTGCTTGCCGCGTTTGTCGCCGCCGGCAGCTTCTCCTGCGCGCATCGCCGCGAGCAGGCGGCGCGGGAAGGGCAGGCTGTCGTTGGCGAGGTAGGTCTTTGCCGTCTCGGCAAGCACGTCGGCGCCCGCGAGCATGTTGCCGGCGATCGAGAAGCCGCTGCCCGCGGTGTGACCGCACCAGTCGACGCAGTCGCGCCCGGTATGTGCAGCGACCTCGCCGCTCGCATCCATGATGTGGACCTGCCGGCTCTCGCGGCCGTCGTCCGCCGCGAGCAGGGCGGCGAGCACGTCGTGGGCGTTGAGGCCCTCGCGCAGGAGCTTGACGCCGTCGATGCCGTAATAGGGATTGACGAAGGCCTGCGTCGCGATGGCGCCGAGGCCGGCCTCAATATACGGCACGCGCGCGCCGACGGCGAAGAACCGGGTCGCGACTGCGATGCCGAACTGGCCGGTGGCAGGATCTTTCGCGATGATCGACCAGGTCATGTGCTGCCTATCAGCGTCCCGCGGCGTAACCCTGCATGCCGCGCGGATTGGCGGCGGCGCGCCGGCGGACGCCGACACGCGAGGCCGCGGTGAGGCGGCCTTCGGACCAGTCGGGGCCGACCTCGACGATATGCCCGCGCTCGCGAAGGTTTTCGATCGTCGCCTTCGGCACACGGTTCTCGACCACGAGCACGCCGGGACGCGCGGTGCGCGGCCAGAACGAGATCGGGAAATGCTCGGAATGCCAGGCCGGCGCGTCGATGGCTTCCTGCAGATTGAGATTGCAATGGACGTGGCGCAGGAAGAATTGGGTGATCCACTGATCCTGTTGGTCGCCGCCGGGCGAGCCCCAGGCGAGATAGGGCTCGCCATCCCGCAGCGCCATGCTCGGCGACAGCGTGGTGCGCGGGCGCTTGCCTGGCGCGAGCGAACTAGGTTGGTTCTCCTCCAGATCGAACATTTGTGCGCGGCTGCCGAGGCAGAAACCGAGTTCGGGAATGACAGGCGAGGATTGCAGCCAGCCCCCTGAAGGCGTCGAGGACACCATGTTGCCGGCCTTGTCGATGATGTCGAAATGCACGGTGTCGCCGCGCACCTCGCCGAAGCGCCCCACGGTCGGTTCACCGGCGCCTAAAGCACCAACGGCTTCGCGTTGGCCTTCAGCGCGGCGCAGCTTGACCACGCCGCCAAGGCCCTCGACCGCCCCGGGCCGCAGATCGAGCGAAGCCTTCTCGGTGACGAGCTTGCGGCGTTCGTCATTATAGGCATCCGATAGCAGCGTCGCGATCGGGATCTCGCTGAATTTCGGATCGCCGTAGAATTTTTCGCGATCGGCAAAGGCGAGTTTTGCGCATTCGATCTGGAGATGGATGAACTCGGGCCCGGTCGGATCCAGGCCGTCGAGCGCAAAGCCTTTCAGCAGTGCGAGCTGCTGCAGGGTGACCGGACCCTGGCTCCAGACGCCGGCCTTGCAGACGGTGTAGCGGCCATAATCGTAGGTGAGCGGCGCTTCGATCGTCGGCTGCCAGCGCGCCATGTCGTCGGCGGTCAACACGCCGCGATGCGGCGAGCCGCTGACGTCCATTACTTCTTGCGTGCGGCAGAACTTGTCGATCGCTTCCGCGACGAAACCCTGCGACCAGGCCTTGCGCGCGCGCTCGATCTCGGCATCGCGGCCACCGCCGCCGCTTTCGGCTTCGCTCAGGATCCGCGCGTAGGTCGCGGCTAGCGTCTTGTTGGTGAAGAGCGTGCCGGGCTTCGGCACCTCGCCGTTCGGAAGATAGACAGCCGCGGAGGTCGGCCAGTGCTTGCGGAACAATTGTTCGACGGTCTGGATGGTGGCGCAGGCGCGCTCCACGAGCGGATAGCCATCGCGGGCGTAGGAGATCGCGGGCTCCAGCACGTCGCGCACGCGCATCGTGCCGTAGTCGCGCAGCAGCATCATCCAGGATTCGAAGGTGCCGGGGACGCAGGCGGCGAGCAGGCCGGTGCCCGGCACCATGTCGAGGCCCTCGCTCTTGTAATGCGCGATCGTGGCACGCGCCGGGGCCGGGCCCTGGCCGCAGATCACCTCGGTGCGGCCGCGCTTCACGTCGTGCACGATGATGGGCACGTCGCCGCCGGGGCCGTTCAGATGCGGCTCGACCACCTGCAGTGTGAAGGCGGTGGCGACGCCGGCGTCGAAGGCGTTGCCGCCCTTTTCCAGGATGGCCATGCCGACGGCTGTCGCGATCCAGTGCGTGGTGGCGACGACCCCGAAGGTGCCCTCGATTTCGGGGCGTGTCGTGAACGGATCGGGATTGACGTTGCTGGCCATGGGCTACCTCATTTGCGGCGCGCGCAATTGATCACAGCCGATGCTGGGATGCCAAATGCGCAGGCCGCATGGCACGCGCGCGTCACGCTGGGACCGGCGCGGTGTTAACAGCGTGGCAGGCGACGCCGTTGATCAGTTCCGGCGTTTCCTTGCGGCAGAGATCGAACGCCAGCGGGCAGCGCGGATTGAAGGCGCAGCCGGGGGGCGGATTGATCGGGTTCGGGATCTCGCCTTTCACCGGAATTCGCTGGCGGCCGCTCATGGCAAGGTCAGGCACGGCGCCCAGCAGCATCTTGGTGTAGGGCATGCGAGGATTGGCGAACAGCTCGCGTCCCTCCGCGATCTCGACGATGCGGCCGAGATACATCACGCCGACGCGGCTCGCCATGTGGCGGACCACGGCGAGGTTGTGGCTGATGAACATGTAGGTCAGGCCGAACTTGTCCTGGAGGTCGCGCATCAGGTTGAGGATCTGCGCCTGCACCGAGACGTCGAGCGCCGAGGTCGGCTCGTCGCAGACGATGAACTCGGCATCCGAGGCGAGCGCCCTGGCAATCGCGATGCGCTGGCGCTGGCCGCCGGAGAATTCGTGTGGAAATTTCAGCCGGTCGTCGGGATGCAGGCCGACCAGGGTGAGCAATTCGCCGACGCGGGCCTGGATGTCGCGCTCGCCCTGGATCAGGTCGAACGCGCGGATCGGCTCGGAGATGATGGCGTCGACGCGGAAGCGCGGGTTCAGGCTGGCATAGGGATCCTGGAAGATCATCTGGATGCGGCGGCGCAGCTTGCGGCGCGCAGGCGCCTGCCGCGGATCGGTCATCGAGACGCCGTCGATCAGCACGTCGCCCGCGCTCGGCGGCAAGAGGCCGACGACCATCCGAGCGACCGTTGTCTTGCCCGAGCCGGACTCGCCGACCAGCGCAAACGTCTCGCCCTTCCTGATGTCGAAGGTGACGTGATCGACCGCCTTCAGAAATTCGAGGTGGCCGCCTTCGAGCACGCGGTTGAGCCAGGGTTTTGAGACGTCGAACACCCGGCGCAAATTTGTCGCCTGGACGAAGGGAGTGCTCATGCCGCGCTCTCCGCCGGCACGCTGTCATAGAGATGGCAGGCGACCGATTGCGCGCCCCGCGGCAACGGCTCCGGCCGCTCGACCCGGCAGCGGTCGAACGCGAAGGCGCAGCGCGGATTGAAGGAGCAGCCGCGCGGGATCGCCGAGAGGCGCGGCATAGATCCGGGAATCTGCTGCAGGCGCTTGTCGTCGCCGGCCAGCGTCGGGATCGCGCCCATCAGGCCCTTGGCGTAAGGGTGCAGCGGATTTCGCACGACATCCTGGACCGGACCGATCTCGGCGACACGGCCGGCATACATCACCGCGACGCGGTCCGAGGTCTCCGCGATCACGCCCATGTCGTGCGTCACCAGCATCACGGCGGTGCCGTGGTCGCGGCCGAGCCGCTTGATCAGCGAAATGATCTGCGCCTGCACGGAGACGTCGAGCGCGGTGGTCGGTTCGTCGGCGACGATCAGTTCGGGCTCGGCGCAGATCGCGAGCGCGATCACGACGCGCTGGCGCATGCCGCCGGAGAATTCGTGCGGATAGCCGTCGATGCGCTTGTCCGGCGCGGGAATACCGACCTCGGCGAGCAGGTCGATGGCGCGGCGGCGCGCGGCGGATTCTGACAGGTTGAGGTGGGTCCTGATCGTCTCGACGATCTGGTCGCCGACCCGGTAGAGCGGATTGAGCGAGGTGAGGGGATCCTGGAAGATCATGCCGATCCGCTTGCCACGGATGCGCCGCATCTCCTCCGGCGGCAGATTGTCGATGCGCTGGCCGGCAAGGCGAATCTCGCCGCCGGCGATGCGGCCGGGCGGATCGATCAGGCCGATCACGGCAAGGCCCGTGACGGACTTGCCGGCGCCGGATTCGCCGACCACGCCCAGCACCTCGCCCTTGGCGATGTCGAAGGAGACGCCGTCGATGGCGCGCAGCGTGCCGCGGCGGGAGGCGAACTCCACCTGAAGGTTACGCACGGAGAGGATGGGGTCGGTCATGAGCGAGGCGTACTCATCGAAGGATTGCTCATCAAAGTGTTGCTCATCGGAGTTTCGGATTGAGCGCGTCGCGCAACCAGTCGCCGAGCAGATTGATCGACAGGATCAGCCCGGCCAGCGCGAGGCCCGGGAAGGCGACGATCCACCATTCGCCGGCGAACAGGTAGTTATTGCCGATGCGGATCAGCGTGCCGAGCGAGGGCATCGTGTCGGGCAGGCCGACGCCGAGGAAGGACAATGTCGCCTCGGTGATGATGGCGAGCGCCAGGTTGATGGTGGCGATGACCAGGATCGGACCCATCGTGTTGGGCAGCACGTGCCGCAGCATGATCTTCGGCGCCGGCAGGCCGATCAGCTGCGCGGCCGCCACGTAGTCCTTGTTCTTCTCGACCATCACGGAGCCGCGCACCGTCCGGGCATACCCCACCCAGAAACTCAGGCCGATCGAGATCACCAGCACCACCAGCATGCTGGTGGCATCCAGCCGGTTGCCGAAGATCGATTTGGCGATGCCGTTGACGAGCAGCGCGATCAGAATGGCGGGGAAGGTGAGCTGCACGTCCGCGATCCGCATGATCACGCCATCGACCGCACCGCCGAAATAGCCGGCGATCAGGCCGAGTGCGATGCCGAGCGCACCCGCGAAGATCACGCCGGCGACGCCGACGGCAAGCGAGATGCGCATCCCGTAGAGGATGGCCGAGAACACGTCGCGGCCCTGCTCGTCGGTGCCGAGCAGGAACGGGCTCTGGCCGTCGGCGGTCCAGAGCGGCGAGATGCGCGAGTTCATCAACTGGAGCTGCGCCGGATCGAACGGATTCTGAACCGCGAGCGCGGATGCAAAGATCGCGAGCAGGAAGAACAGCACGGTGATGGCCGCCGCCACCATGGTCAGCTTGGAGCGGCGGAACGAATAGAAGATGTCGCTGTCGAGCGCGCGGCTCAGCCAGCTGCGGCCGGCATGCGCAGGCGGTGCGCTCGGCTTGTCGGGACTGGAGGCGACTGCGTCGGACATGCAGGATTGCCTTATGTGGCGCGGCCGACCGTCGCGCGCAGGCGCGGGTCGACCACGGTGTAGAGGATGTCGACCACCAGATTGATGGTGACGAATATCAGCGAAACCATCAGCAGATAGGCGGCCATGATCGGGATGTCGACGTTTTGCACGGCTTGCACGAAGAGCAGCCCCATGCCCGGCCATTGGAACACGGTCTCGGTGATGATGGAAAATGCAATAACCGAGCCAAACTGGAGCCCGGCCACCGTGATCACGGGAATCAGCGTGTTCTTCAGCGCGTGGCCGAAATGGATGGCGCGGGTGGTGAGGCCCCGGGCGCGGGCAAAGCGGATGTAGTCGGTCCGCAGCACTTCCAGCATCTCCGCGCGCACCAGCCGCATGATCAAGGTCATCTGGAACAGGCCGAGGGTGATCGAGGGCATGATCAAGGCCTTCAGTCCCGACAGCGTGAGCAGGCCCGTGCTCCACCAACCGAGCTTGACCACCTCGCCGCGGCCGAACGAGGGCAACCAGCCCAACGTCACCGCAAACAGATAGATCAGCAGAATGCCGATGAGGAAAGTCGGCAACGAGATGCCTATCAACGAAACCGCCTGCAATAGTTTGGCCAACATGGTATCGCGCCTGAGCGCCGAATAGACGCCCATCAGAATGCCGAACACCATGGCAAAGACGGTGGCGCAGATCGCAAGTTCCAGCGTGGCGGGCATACGCTCCATCAACAGCGTCGAGACCGGCTGGCGGAACTGATAGGAGACGCCGAACTTGAACTGCGCGGCATCGGCGAAATAGCGTACGAACTGCACCGGCACGGGGTCGTCGAGGCCGAGCGATTTGCGCACGATTTCGCGTTCGGCCGCCGACGTGTCGATCGAGACGATCTGGTTGACGGGATCGCCGGCGAAACGGAACATCGAGAAGGCGATGATGCCGACGGCGAACATGACGCCGATGGCCTGAAGGGCGCGGCGAAGAGTGAAAGCGAGCATGCCTTCCACTGTCCTTGTGAGCCTGCGGCCGACGACTTTGTCAGCCGGAAAAAGGAAAGGTCCCGGAAGCCTCGCGCTGCCGGGACCTTGTGATCAATCGACTTCTATTCCTTCTTGGTCGCCCAGTGGAACATCACCAGATTGTCGGCGCGCTGCGGCAGGTTGACCTTTTTCGATACGCCCCAGGCCAGCGCCTGCTGGTGCAGCGGAATGTAGGCCCAGTCCTTGATGCTGATTTCGTAGGCCTGCTTGATCAGCTGGTTGCGCTTGGCGGTGTCGGTTTCGACCAGCACCTTGTCGGTGATGGCGTCGAACTCCTTGTTGCAATAGCCGCCGAGGTTGGCCTCGCCGCGCGAGGATTTCGCATCGTCGCGGCAGCCCATGATGTCGTAGAGCACGTTGTGCGAGTCCATCGTGCTCGGCGTCCAGCCCAGCAGGTAGAACGAGGTCTGATAGCCGCCCTGCTTGAGCACCTTGGCGAAGTACTGCGCCTTCGGCTGCGCCAAAAGATTGATCTTGACGCCAATGCGGGCGAGCATGCCGACAACGGCCTGGCAGATTGCGGCGTCGTTGACGTAGCGATCGTTCGGGCAATCCATCGTGACCTCGAAGCCATCGGGGTAACCGGCCTCGGTCAGAAGCTTCTTGGCGCCGTCAGGATCGAATTTCGGCCGCGTGAACTCCTTGGACAGCACGAACAGCTCGGGCGCGATCATCAGGGCTGACGGCGTCGACAACCCGCGCATCACGCGCGTCTTGATCAGCTCGATGTCGATCGCCTTGTAGAAGGCTTCGCGAACACGAGCGTCCTTGAACGGGTTCTTGCCCTTGATGTTGGAGTAGAGCAGCTCATCGCGCGTCTGGTCGAAGCCGATGAAGATCGTGCGCAGCTCCGGCCCCTTCAGTACTTGGGCGTTCGGGCTGGAATCGACGCGGGAGATGTCCTGGATCGGCACCGGCTCGATGACGTCGACCTCGCCGGAGAGCAGCGCGGCGACACGGGTGGCGTCGGAGGAGATCGGGGTGAAGATGATCTCCTTCAGATTACCTTCCATCTTGCCCCAGTAATTGGGGTTGGCCTTGAAGACCGTCTTCACGCCGGGCTGATGGCTTTCGATGATAAAGGGGCCAGTGCCGTTCTCGTGCAGCGAGGCGTAGCTCGGCGTGGTCGCCGCCACCGGCGTCGGATCGACGACGTTGTTCTCCTCGGCCCATTTCTTGTCCATGATGTACCAGACATCCCACGAATTATGCAGGATGGGATTGGGCGAAGGCAGGACGAAATCGACGGTGTAATCGTCGACCTTGACGACCTTGACGTCGGGCGCAAGGCGGGTCTGCATATTGGACCCCTTCTTGCGGACGCGATCGGCGGAGAACACGACGTCGTCGGCGGTGAAGGGGTCGCCGTTGTGGAATTTCACGCCCTTGCGCAAATGAAAGCGCCAGCGGGTCGGCTCGGGGGTTTCCCAGCTCTCCGCCAGCGCCGGAACGATCTTGAGCTCCTTGTCGCGCGCGGTGAGGCCTTGATAGACGTGACCGAGATGGGCGTGTGTCGTGCTCTCGTTGAGCGTGTAGGGATCAAGGGACTTCAGGTCGCCCTGGTTGGCATAGCGTAGCGTCTGGCTGGTTGCCGGCGAGACCGTCAACGCAAATGCACCGGCGAGCGTCGCCGCAAACAGACTTCGACATACAGACATTCTTGACCCTCTCCACGCCGCCGTGCCGGTGGTTTTTGATTGTTCGGCCGGCCGATTAATCCATGTTGCCCAGAGTTCTCGACCGGTGCAAGCGCCATTCCAGCAAGGAACGCGCCAAGTTGCACCGCTGTGCAGCAATGCTGACCAGCAATTTGGGGTGGAGGCCCGTGGGAGATATTCGACTTTCGACCTGTGCATTCCCCGGGGCAGTGCGGTGACGCCTCTGCCGCGGGACGGCGCCAAGGGGGTTGATTGACCATACCCCTGGATTGCGGAAGCCGGCGCCTTGCCGTCCGCCTCAGGTCGCTTGCGTTGCACACCGTGTCGCGGCGATACTCCCGCCAAGCCGCTCGAATCTCATCTGGAGGGGACATGAAAGTTAACATCGAAATCGACTGCACCCCCCTCGAGGCCCGCCAGTTCTTCGGTCTGCCCGACGTCGGGCCGATGCAAACGGCGGTGATGGACAAGTTGCAGCAGCAGGTGCTCAGCAACATCGAGAAGGTCTCGCCGGAATCGCTGATCCAGAGCTGGTTCACGTTCGATCCGAAGATCGCCGAGCGGTTTCAGGACATGTTCGTCACGATGGCGGGCCTCGGCGGCACGCGCAGCAGCGACAAGAAGAAATAGTGTCGCCCGAGCAGGAGGAGGGGCAGGAGAGAGGCCGGCTTCGTCCGCCGGGTCTCGGTCTGTTGCTCGCCGAAGCCCGCGGCCTGTTCGAGCTCAATGCGAGCCTGCTGCTGTCGCCGATCCTGATGCGGGCGCCGAGGGGCGACGGCCATCCGGTGCTTGCACTGCCGGGCTTTCTGGCCAGCGACCTCTCGATGGTGCCGATGCGGCGCTATCTCAGCGAGCTCGGCTATGAGGCACAGGCCTGGCGGATGGGCCGCAATCTCGGCGGTCTCGGCCGGATGCGGGACGCTTTGCGTGCCCGTCTCACCGAGATTCATGCTGCGAGCGGACGCAAGGTCAGCCTGGTCGGATGGAGTCTCGGCGGCGTCTATGCCCGCGATCTCGCGCTGTGGGCACCCGACATGGTCCGCTACGTCGTCACGCTCGGCAGCCCCTTTGCCAATGACGTGCGGGCGACCAACGCCACGCGGCTCTACGAAGCGCTATCCGGTGAGCGGGTCGAGGATCTTGCGGAAGCGCGCGAGGCGATCGCCGGCGATCTGCCCGTGCCGACAACCTCGATCTATTCGCGTGCCGACGGTGTGGTGAACTGGCGGACCTGCTTGCTGCGTCCCTCCGACCGTGCCGAGAACATCGAGGTGCACCTGGCGAGCCATATCGGCCTCGGGGTCAATCCCGCGGCGCTGTGGGCCGTGGCCGATCGTCTGGCCCAGCCGGAGGGGGAATTCTCGCCATTTGACCGGGCAGGGCCGTTTGCCATTGCATATGCCCCGCCGGAACAGGCAATATCGGCCTGACGAGAAGCGCCGGCCAAAGGCGCCCGTCAAATCTTGCGGGAGGGAACTATGGCTGACGGTAAGAAGCTGTCGTCGCTGGACGCGTCGTTTCTCTATCTGGAAACGCCTGAGATGCCGATGCATGTCGGGAGCATGGCGATCTTTCGCCTGCCCGACGACTACAAGGGCGACTTCTTCGAAGACTTCAAGGCGATGATCGTCTCGCGCCTGCACATCGCGCCGATCCTGAAGGCGCGACTGGAGAAGGCGCCGCTCGACATCGACCATCCCTCCTGGGTCGAGGACGATCAGTTCGACATCGATCGTCACATCTTCCGCGCCAGCCTGCCGCAACCACGCGACCGCGCCACGCTCGAGCGCATCGTCGGCTGGATGCATGCCAAGCTCTTGAACCGTGCCCGCCCGCTCTGGGAGTTCTACGTGTTCGAGGGCATGAAGGACAACGAGGTCGGGCTCTATTCCAAGATGCACCATGCCGCGATCGACGGCGGCGCCGGCGCGGCGCTGACCAACATGATCTACGATATCTCGCCGATCCCGCGGCAGGTCGAGCCGCCGACGGCCGGAAGCAAGCCTGGGCAGGAGCCGCGCGACATCGCGGCGAACCTGCTGGATTCCTACCAGCAGCTGTTCAACCAGCCCCTCGATGCCGGCAAGGCCGCCCAGAACCTGCAACTGCCGCGCACCGGCAAGAGCGACATCGGCTCGATCCTGTTCGACAACGCGATGTACCAGATCGAGAGCGCAGTGCGCTTCGCGGGCAATATCCCGACCATGGTCAAGAGCGTCTCCGAGGTGCTGGGCAAGGTCTCCGATCCGAAATCGCGCGAGAGCCTTGCCAGCATGGTGTCGCCGCCGACCATGCTGAACAAGACCATCTCCTCGGAGCGCAGCTTTGCCGGCGTGTCGATCTCGCTGTCGCGCTCCAAGGCGCTGGCCAAGCGGGCGGGCGGCAAGCTCAACGACGTCGTGCTGGCGCTCGCCTCCGGCGTGGTCCGCCGCTATCTGCAGCAATATGGCACGCTGCCTGCGAAATCGCTGACGGCGGCCGTGCCGATCTCGCTACGTGAGGAGGGAAACACCGAGGCCAACAACCAGGTGTTCGGCATGATCTGCGCGATTGCGACCAATATCGACGATCCCAAGGCGAGGCTCGAGGCCATCATCGCGCAGTCGACCAAATCCAAGGAGATGTCGCATCCGCTGCGTGCCTTGATGCCGCAGGTCTCCAACATCTCGATGCTGGGCGCACCGATCATGGTGCAGATCCTGGCGCTGCTCTACAGCCGTTCGAACCTCTCGGACGTTCTGCCGCCGGCAGCCAACATCACGGTGTCCAACGTGCCGGGGCCGCGGCAGACGCTCTATGCCGCGGGCGCCGAGCTGCTGCACATCTTCCCGGTGTCGATCTCGACGCACGGACAGGCACTCAACATCACCGTGCAGAGCTACCGCGACCAGCTCGATTTCGGCTTCATCGTCGGCGCCAACATCATTCCGCATGTGCAGGTGATGTGCGACATGCTGCTGGAGGAGTTCGCCGCGCTGGAGGCGGCCTACGCGCCACCGGCGGCCGAGATCAAGGGCGCCGCGGAATAGGACGTTTGTGATGATTGAAATGCCGCCGCTCCAGTTCGCGCAGACGAACGGAATTCGCATGGGCTATTACGAGGCGGGCCCGGCCGACGACAAGCCGCCGATCGTGCTGTGCCACGGCTGGCCCGAGCTCGCCTTCTCCTGGCGTCACCAGATCAAGGCGCTGAGCGAGGCCGGCATCCGGGTGATCGCCCCGGACCAGCGCGGCTACGGCGCAACCGACCGGCCCGAGCCGGTCGAGGATTATGACATGGAGCATCTGACCGGCGATCTGGTCGGTCTGCTCGACCATCTCAATATCGACAAGGCGATCTTCGTCGGTCACGATTGGGGCGGCTTCGTCGTCTGGCAGATGCCGTTGCGGCACCCTTCGCGCGTCGCCGGTGTGGTTGGCGTCAATACCCCGCATTGGGACCGCACGCCGATCGACCCCATCGCCCTGTTTCGCCAGCGCTTCGGCGATCAAATGTATATCGTCCAGTTCCAGGATCCCGCGCGCGGGCCGGACAGGATCTTCGGCAGCCGCGTCGAGCAGACGTTCGACGCCTTCATGCGCAAACCGCTGGCGCGCCCGCCGGCAAAGCCTGATGAGCCGCCCATCGCGGGTGTCGGCGCCTCGTCGAAGACCAATCTGGCGTTTCCGCAAATGATCGCAGCCTACGATGCCAAAGTCGATCCGCGCGCACCGATCCTGTCGGCCGACGAGAAGAAGGTGTTCGTCGACACCTTCACGAAAACTGGTTTCACCGGCGGTATCAACTGGTATCGCAACTTCTCCCGTAACTGGGAGCGGTCGAAGGGCCTGGATCACAACGTCCATGTGCCCTCGCTGATGATCATGGCGGAGAACGATGCCGTGCTGCCGCCGTCCGCGGCCGACGGCATGGAGAAGCTGATCGGCGATCTCGAGAAATATCTGGTGAAGGATAGCGGCCATTGGACGCAGCAGGAGAAGCCGGAAGAGGTCAGTGCCAAGCTGATCGAATGGCGTAGAAGGCGGTTTGGTTGACGACGCGGTCGTCCAGGTAAGTGCACCGTCGTTCCGGGATGGTCCGAAGGGATCGCGAGGCGACCCAGAGGACCAGACCCGGAACCTCGAGATTCCGGGTTCGATGCTGCGCATCGCCCGGAATGACGGCAAGAGGGGGAAGCGAAGTTAAATGTCATCCAAGAACCGTCTGGACCCGATCCCGCATCCGCCGACCAAGCCCGTGGTCGGCAACATGCTGTCGCTGGATTCGGCCGCTCCCGTGCAGCACCTGACGCGGCTCGCCAAGGAGCTCGGCCCGATCTTCTGGCTCGACATGATGGGCTCGCCGATCGTCGTCGTGTCAGGCCACGACCTCGTCGACGAGCTCTCCGACGAGAAGCGGTTCGACAAGACAGTGCGCGGCGCGCTGCGGCGCGTGCGCGCGGTCGGCGGCGACGGGCTGTTCACGGCCGACACCAAGGAGCCGAACTGGAGCAAGGCGCACAACATTCTGCTCCAGCCCTTCGGCAACCGCGCCATGCAGTCCTATCATTCGAGTATGGTCGACATCGCGGAGCAGCTCGTCCAGAAATGGGAACGGCTCAACGCCGACGACGAGATCGATGTCGTCCACGACATGACCGCGCTGACGCTTGATACGATCGGCCTGTGCGGCTTCGACTATCGCTTCAATTCGTTCTACCGGCGGGACTACCATCCCTTCGTCGAGTCGCTGGTGCGCTCGCTCGAAACCATCATGATGACGCGCGGTCTGCCGTTCGAGCAGATCTGGATGCAGAAGCGGCGCAAGACGCTGGCCGAAGACGTCGCCTTCATGAACAAGATGGTCGACGAGATCATCGCCGAGCGGCGCAAGAGCGCGGAGGGGATCGACGACAAGAAGGACATGCTGGCCGCGATGATGACCGGCGTCGATCGTTCGACCGGCGAGCAGCTCGACGACGTCAACATCCGCTACCAGATCAACACGTTCCTGATCGCGGGCCACGAGACCACCAGCGGGCTGTTGTCCTACACGCTCTATGCGCTGCTCAAGCATCCGGACATCCTCAAGAAGGCCTATGACGAGGTCGACCGCGTCTTCGGTCCCGACGTCAACGCGAAGCCGACCTATCAGCAGGTGACGCAGCTCACCTACATCACGCAGATCCTGAAAGAAGCGCTGCGACTGTGGCCGCCGGCGCCGGCCTACGGCATCTCCCCGCTGAACGACGAGACCATCGGAGACGGCAAGTACAAGCTTCGGAAAGGCACCTTCACCACGATCCTGGTGACCGCGCTGCATCGCGATCCCTCCGTCTGGGGGCCGAATCCCGATGCCTTCGATCCCGAGAATTTCAGCCGCGAGGCGGAGGCGAAGCGGCCGATCAATGCCTGGAAGCCGTTCGGAAACGGCCAGCGCGCCTGCATCGGCCGCGGCTTTGCGATGCACGAGGCCGCGCTGGCGCTCGGCATGATCCTGCAGCGCTTCAAGCTGATCGACCACCAGCGCTACCAGATGCATCTGAAGGAAACGCTGACGATGAAGCCGGAAGGCTTCAAGATCAAGGTACGTCCGCGCGCCGATCGCGAGCGGGGGGCCTATGGAGGGCCCGTTGCGGCTACCGGTTCAGCGCCGAAGGCGCCGCGTCAGCCCACGGCCCGGCCCGGCCATAACACGCCGATGCTGGTGCTGTACGGATCCAACCTCGGCACCGCCGAGGAGCTCGCGACGCGCATGGCCGATCTTGCCGAGATCAACGGCTTTGCCGTGCATCTCGGCCCGCTCGACGATTATGTCGGCAAGCTGCCGCGGGAGGGTGGCGTGCTCATCATCTGCGCCTCCTATAATGGTGCGCCACCCGACAACGCGACGCAGTTCGTCAAATGGCTCGGCGACGATCTGCCGAAGGATGCCTTTGCAGGTGTGCGCTATGCCGTGTTCGGCTGCGGCAACAGCGACTGGGCTGCGACCTATCAATCGGTGCCGCGCCTGATCGACGAGCAATTGTCGAAGCACGGCGCACGTGCGGTTTATCCGCGTGGCGAGGGCGATGCGCGCAGCGATCTCGACGGCCAGTTCCAGAAGTGGTTCCCGGCCGCCGCCCAGGTCGCGACCAAGGAATTCGGCATCGACTGGAATTTCACCCGCACCGCCGAGGACGATCCGCTCTATGCGATCGAGCCTGTGGCGGTGACCGCCGTCAACACCATCGTCGCCCAGGGCGGCGCTGTGGCGATGAAGGTGCTCGCCAACGACGAGCTTCAGAACAAGAGCGGGGCCAATCCGTCGGAGCGCTCGACGCGCCATATCGAGGTGCAGCTGCCGTCCAATGTCAGCTACCGCGTCGGCGATCACCTCAGCGTCGTCCCGCGCAACGATCCAACCCTGGTGGATTCGGTGGCGCGTCGCTTCGGCTTCCTGCCGGCGGACCAGATCAGGCTCCAGGTCGCAGAAGGCCGCCGCGCGCAATTGCCGGTGGGAGATGCCGTGTCGGTCGGGCGCCTGCTCAGCGAGTTCGTCGAGCTGCAGCAGGTCGCGACGCGCAAGCAGATCCAGATCATGGCGGAGCACACCCGCTGTCCCGTCACCAAGCCGAAGCTGCTGGCCTTCGTCGGCGAGGAGACGGAGCCGCTCGAGCGCTATCGCGCCGAGATCCTGGCCAAGCGCAAATCGGTGTTCGATCTGTTGCTCGAATATCCCGCCTGCGAATTGCCGTTCCACGTCTATCTGGAAATGCTCTCGCTGCTGGCGCCGCGCTATTACTCGATCTCGTCCTCGCCGTCGGTGGACCCGGCGCGCTGCAGCGTCACGGTCGGCGTGGTCGAGGGGCCGGCGGCTTCGGGGCGCGGGGTCTACAAGGGAATCTGCTCGAACTATCTGGCCAATCGCCGCGTGGGCGATACGGTCTATGCCACCGTGCGTGAGACCAAGGCTGGCTTCCGCCTGCCGGACGATCCATCCGTGCCGATCATCATGATCGGCCCGGGCACCGGCCTTGCGCCGTTCCGCGGCTTCCTGCAGGAGCGCGCCGCGCGCAAGGCGAAGGGGGCCAGCCTCGGGCCATCCATGCTGTTTTTCGGCTGCCGCCATCCGGATCAGGATTTTCTCTACGCGGAGGAGCTGAAGGCGCTGGCGGCCAGCGGCATCACCGAGCTGTTCACGGCGTTCTCGCGTGCCGATGGACCGAAGACCTATGTGCAGCACGTGCTGGCCGCGCAGAAGGACAAGGTCTGGCCGCTGATCGAGCAGGGCGCGATCATCTATGTCTGCGGCGACGGCAGCAAGATGGAGCCGGACGTGAAGGCGGCGCTGGTTGCGATCCATCGCGAGAGGAGCGGCAGCGATGCCGCCGCCAGTGCGCGCTGGATCGAGGAGATGGGGACGCAGAACCGCTATGTGCTCGACGTCTGGGCGGGCGGGTGATTGTTCGTCCGATCGTGCTAAACGTCGCCCATGATTCCCTGGGAAAAAATCGACACCGCCAAGATCCCCGGCTCCGACGAAGAGCTCCGCCTGATGCGACGGGGCAAGGAGTTCTCCATCAAGCTCGGCACCAACGAGCTGATGAACAATCGCCTGTCCGGGTCGGAAGCCGCGCTCGCGACGCTTGCGGCGAAGCAGATCGAGAAAGTCGCAAAACCCGTCGTTCTGATCGGCGGCCTCGGCATGGGTTTTACCTTGCGCGCGGCGCTTACCGTGCTCGGCCCCAAGGCGAAGATCGTGGTCTCCGAGCTCGTGCCGGCGGTGGTGAGCTGGGCGAAAGGCCCGATGGCGGAGGTCTTCGGCGACAGCCTCGATGATCCCAGGGTGGATATAAGGGAAATCGACGTCGGCGAGATCATCCGTGCGAAGAGCGCAGCCTACGACGCCATTCTCCTGGACGTCGACAACGGGCCCGAGGGGTTGACCCGAAAGGGCAACGACGCGCTCTACAATGCGAGCGGGCTAACGGCGGCGAAGACGGCGCTGCGGCCGGGCGGCGTGCTGGCGGTGTGGTCGTCCGGGCCCAACCCCGCGTTCACCAAGCGTCTCAAGCGCGTCGGCTTGGACGTCAACGAAGTCGCTGTCCGCGCCACCGGCAGAGGCGGCGGCGCGCGCCACGTGATCTGGATCGCGAGGAAGAGTTAAGCGGCCTGTACCGCCGCGCCATGCGCGTGCTTGTCGATGGCGCCGATGATCTCCGGCCAGAACCGCATCGGCAGCGCGTGGCCCATGCCTTCGATCATCAGCAGCTTTGCATTCGGGATCGACGCCGCCGTGTCCTTGCCGCCTTCGGGTCGCACCAGCGGATCGACGGTGCCGTGAATGACGAGTGTCGGCGTCTGAACGGCGTGCAGCCTTTCCTTGCGACTGCCGGATGCCAGCACGGCGCGGAGCTGACGGCCGACGCCGGCCGGATTGAGCCCGCGGGCGAACACGCGCTCGGCGCGACCCGGGTCCAGCGCTTCCTCCTCCGGAAACTGTCCAGCTCTCAGCACTTTCCAGGTCTGGCCGTAGCGGACCATGAATTCTTCCTTGCTGCGCGGCGGTGGCGCCATCAGCATCGCGGCAGCCTCGCGCGACGGCGGCGGGATGCGCGGATTGCCTGTCGTCGACATGATCGATGTCAGCGAACGGACGCGGTGCGGAAACGACAAAGTCACCTCCTGCGCGATCATGCCGCCCATGGATGCCCCGACCAGATGCGCCGACTTGATGCCGAGCGCATCCATCAGCCCGACCGTGTCCTTCGCCATGTCGATCAGTCTGTAGGTCGCGGCGACGGGAATCCTGAGGAACCGCAGCTTCAATAGCTCGAGCGGCGTCAGGCGCTTGCCGCCGGTGAGATGGCTGGACTTGCCGATATCGCGGTTGTCGAAGCGGATCACGCGGAAACCGCGCGCGGCAAGCTGCTCGCAGAACGCATCGTCCCAGTGGATCATCTGCGCTCCGAGCCCCATGATCAGCAGCAGCGGCTCGGAATTGTCGTTGCCAAAGATCTCGTAGCAGATGTCGATGCCGTTGGCGCGGACGGTCTGGGGCGGCTGATGGCTGGTCACGGGTCCCTCCTGCTGATCGATGCTGTATCGCACGGTTTCCCGTCTCAAAGAAGCGGCGTGCCAAGTGGCGGGCGTGCTTGCCGGTTGACCGGCATCGCGCAACGGTGTGGTATGGCGAGAAAAGAAGGGCATCGCAGCTCTCGATTTCAGGAGGACGCCGATGACCGACAAGACCAACGACCCCGTTGCCATGTGGCAGAAGATGGTTGGTGAGATGGAGAAAGGGTTCAACTCTTTTGCCAATCAGGCCATGTCGTCGCCGGAATTTTCGCAGGCGATGAACCGTGCGGGCGGAGTTGCTGCAGGTGCTCAGAAGCAGCTCGGCGAACTCATGGAGAAATACCTCGTCACGATGAACCTGCCGAGCCGGGAGCAGATCACGGGTCTTGCGGAGCGGTTGCAGTCGATCGAGGCCCAGATCGGCGAGATGAAGTCGATGCTGAGCCAGATGGCGGCGAGTTCCGGCATCGCGCAAGGCTTGGATGGCACGCCGCGGCCGCCGCGCACCAAGCGCCCGCCCTCCGAGAACGGAGAGCCGACATGAACGCGCCGACGGGACTCGATTTCGCATCCATCCCGGAGCGCATCCAGTCCGAGGTGCAGCGCGCCATCCAGCGCAGCATCAAGGGCGTTGAATATTTCTCGACCTCGGGCCCTTCGCTCGGCTCGACACCGAAGGACGTGCTGCATTCGCGCGGCACGATGAGCCTCTATCACTACCGGCCGATGTCGGACGAGATCTACCGCGTACCGGTGCTGATCGTGATGGCCACCACCAACCGCGGCTACATTCTCGATCTCGTCCCCGGCCAGAGCTTCATCGAGTTCCTGCTCAAGCGCGGCTACGACGTCTATATGCTCGACTGGAGCGCGCCGCGGCCGGAGGAGAAGAGCCTGCGGATGGAGGACTATGTCCTCGACTTCATCCCGGATTGCGTTCGCCGCGTGCAGGCGGACTCCGGCGAGCAGGACGTCTCCGTCATCGGCTATTGCTTCGGCGGCGTGTTGTCGCTCCTCTATGGCTCGATCCACGCGGACGGGCCGATGAAGAACCTGATCTGCTTCACCACGCCGATCGACTTCCGCGAGATGAAGCTGTTCTCGAACTTCTCCGACCGTCGCTATTTCGACGTCGACCATCTCGTCGACAGTGTCGGCAACGTGCCGCCGGAGATGATCCTGTCCTCGTTCGAGATGCTGCGCCCGGCCTCGCGCACCGTGAGCCAGATCCAGCTCTGGGAGAACATCTGGAACGACGAGTTCGTCAAATCCTACCGGATGTTCGACCGCTGGGCGACCGATACGCTGCCATTGGCCGGCGAGTATTTCCGCACCATCACCAAGGACCTGATGTGGGACAACAAGCTGTTCAACGACACCATGTCGGTCGGTGGCCGCGCGGCGAAGCTCGAGAATATCAAGGTGCCGATCCTGCATGCGGTGGCGGAGCACGACCACATCGTGCCGTATGAGGCCGCCAAGCACCTGATTACGAAGATTGGATCTGCGGACAAGGAAGAGGTGATGCTGAAAGGCGGTCACGTCTCGCTGGTCGCGGGTGCCAACGCCGTGAAGCGGCTATGGCCGAAACTGGATTCCTGGCTGGGAAAGAGATCGATATGAGCGAGCAGCGTTCCTATCCGCGTCACGTCAAGACCGACGCCGGCGATATCGAGATTCGCCTGATGGCATCTTCAGACGAAGCCGCGGTGCTCGCCTTCGGCAAGGGCCTGCCGACGCACGATTTGCTGTTCCTGCCGCGCAACATCAGCGAGCCGAAGGTGCTGTCGGCCTGGGTCAAGGAGATCGAGCGCGGCGCGATCACAAGCCTGCTCGCGGTCAGGGACGGCAAGGTCGTCGGCTGCGGCACGCTGGTGCGCGATCCTCATTCATGGTCGCCCCATGTCGGCGAGATCCGGATGGTGGTCTCGCTCGATGTGCGGGGCAAGGGAGTGGGGCGGGCGCTGTCGCAGGAGACCTTTGCGCTCGCACTTGGGGCGGGCCTGGAAAAGCTCTCGGTCCAGATGACGGTCGACCAGCAGGCCGCCATCGCCCTGTTCGAGAGCCTCGGCTTCAAGGCCGAAGCGTTGCTGCGCGACCACGTCCGGGACGTCGAGGGCAAGACCCATGATATCGTGGTGCTCGGCCACAACATCGCGCAGGTTCAGGCCCAAATGGAGGCCTATGGGCTGCCGGGGGCGGTGCAGCACTAAGGGCCGGGCAGCCGGCGCCGGAAGCTCCGCTGAGAACCCGTTGGCCAGGGAGGCATCGAAGTGCCTCCCATTAAGGCTGTTCACGAATTCGTGATATCGCACTGCAATATGAATATTGCATCGCACAATTAACTATGCCATATAGGACGTGCCCCGGGCCGATACGGACGGGGTGAGCCCATAGCTCAACCCAATGAGGATGGAGAGAACCCCATGACCACTGAAACCAACACCGCTTTCGAGGGCTTCAAGGACGCTTTCAAGAACATCCAGAACCTGGAAGTTCCCGAGGCCGCCCGCGAGTTCGTCAAGAAGACCGCCAACACCGCCAAGGACCGTGCTGCCGAGGCTTTCGCCGGTTCCGAGCGCGTGACCGCCGCCGTCGAGAACGCGGTGACCGAATCCGTCACTGAAGCCGGCAAGATCAGCCGCAACATCCAGCAGGCGATCTACGAGGACGCTGAGGCGTTCTTCTCCAGCATCGACAAGCTCGCTTCCGCCAAGTCGTTCAGCGAGGCCGTCGAGATCCAGTCGGGCCTGCTCCGTTCGCGCGGCGAAGTGTTCGTCTCGCGTGCCAAGGCGACCGCCGACTATTTCGGCAAGCTCGCCGCCAACGGTGCGAAGTCCGCTCAGGACAATTTCGCCAAGGTCTACAACAAGACCGCCTGATCCGGCGCCCTGAGTGCAAACTGAAATTTGAGGCCCGCTTCGGCGGGCCTTTTGTTTTTGTCTGCTGCGTTCCCCGGATGCAGCGCAGCGCGCCCCTGGCGATGCGATGCATCGTCCAGGTGGCGTGGCGCACTGCTGATCCCTGGGTCCATGCTGGGTCCCGGCTCTGCCTCGCAGCGCTGCGCGTTGCGCCTTGTCCGGGACACGAAGAGACCGACGCGCTAAGTATCCCTCATGACTCCGCCTATCACCTTCTCCTTCGACACTCCCGGCGATGCCGAACGTGCGGCCGAGCTGCGCCGCGTCAAGGCGCTGGCGACGCTGGTGCTGGCGTCCACGCTTGGGCTCTTCATAGTCGCCAAGATCTTCTTGAACGTGCATCCCGTCTTCGGCTTCATCGCCGCCTTCGCGGAAGCCGCGACCATCGGCGGGCTCGCCGACTGGTATGCCGTGGTTGCCCTGTTCAAGCGGCCGCTCGGCCTGCCGATCCCGCACACCGCGATCATCCAGAGCAATCAGGCCCGCATCGCCGACAAGCTCGGCGAGTTCATCCAGGTGCATTTCCTCGAGGCCGGCCCGGTCGAGGCCAAGCTGAAGGAGATCGATTTCGGCTCCTTCGTCGCCGACTGGCTGCGTGATCGCAAGCGCAGCGACGATCTGGCGCGCTTTGCGCTACGCCTGTTGCCCGAGGCCGTCTCTGCGACGGAGAGCTCGGGCCTGATGACCTTCATCATCCGCCGCATGTCGTCGCAGCTCCAGGCGATCGACCTTGCGCCGCTCGCCGCCGGCACGCTGCGCGGCTTCGTGGCGGAAGGGCGCCACCAGATCCTGTTCGACGATCTCCTGCGCGTGATGCATGAGACGCTGAACCAGAAGGAGACGATGGGGATGATCCGCGAGAAGGTGCGCGCGGAGTTGCCGACCCTGCTGCGGCTCTATCGCGCCGACAAGTTTCTGGTGAACAAGATCGTGGCGTCCGCCACCGCGTTCTTCAACGAGGTGCGCAATGATCCCAAGCATCCGTTCCGCGGCGAGTTCGACCGCATGGTGCTGAGCTTCGTCGACCGGCTCGGCACCGATCAGGCCTATATCGACCGCATCGCCGGCTTGAAGCGCGATCTCTTGGCGCGGCCCGAGCTCGCGGATCTTGCCCGCACCGTCTGGTCCAATACGCGCTCCTTCATCGAGCGTAGCGCGAGCGGCGAGACGCAGGTGCTGCAGCATCATCTCGCCGGCATGTTCGTCGCGGCCGGCGAAGCGCTCGCGGGCGATGCCGAGCTACGCGGCGAGATCAACAAGGGCTTGGTGACGGTGTTGCGCAGCTTCGTCGCCGACCAGAAGAGCGGCGTTTCGATCTTCATCTCCGACCAGGTCAAGGCGTGGGATATGGCGCAGCTGATTTCGCTGATCGAAATCAACATCGGGCGCGACCTGCAATACATCCGCTTTAACGGCTCGCTGATCGGCGGCCTCGCCGGGCTCGCGCTTTACTCCGTAGAATCCCTGCTCCGATGGCTGTGACTTTTGCGTCACGGCCGGTGGCATTCACACGCGGGCCTATTGTCGCCCCGCATCTCTCCCGCTTGAATGTCGGGAACCGGCCGCCTAGCTGATTCATGTTGCGCTGCGGAACGATCAAGAAGCCGGCGAGTTGGAATCTCTATGCGTTTGCCGGCCTCGTCCGGCCACCTTTTCAGCAATTCTTCCAGGGGACCATTGATGACCGCTACTGCCCAGACGCTGCGTCCGCCGCCCCGTACTCTGATGTTTCTGGAAGGGCGCGCGATCCACGAGTTCGGCGCATTCCTCGGCGCGCTGCCGCTGCTGAGCCTCGCGCCGCGCGGCGATGGGCATCCGGTGCTGGTGCTGCCGGGCCTTGTGGCCTCCGACGCGTCCACGCGCGCGCTGCGCACCTTCCTGACCGGCAAGGGCTATGCGGTGAGCGGCTGGCGCCAGGGCCGCAATTACGGCCTGCGCGATGGCGTGCAGCACGCGATGGTCGATCTGGTCCAGGAGCTCAGCGACAATCATGGCCGCAAGATCAGTCTTGTGGGCTGGAGCCTCGGTGGTCTCTATGCACGCCAGCTCGCCAAGATGATGCCGGAGCGTGTGCGTCAGGTGATTACGCTCGGCAGCCCCTTCGCCGGCAATCCCCGCTCCACCAACGCCTGGCGCGTCTATGAATGGGCGAGCGGACGGAAGTCCGACGAGGTCGATCCGCAGTTCGGAGGCGAGCTTGCCGTCCCGCCGCCGGTGCCGACCACCGCCATCTTCAGCCGCACCGACGGCGTCTGCGCCTGGCAAGGCTGCATGGAGAAATCGGGCGCGCAGACCGAGAGCATCGAGATCGAGAGCAGCCATTGCGGCATGGGTCATCATCCGGCCGCGGTCTATGCGGTGGCCGACCGCCTCGCACAGAAGGAAGGCCAGTGGCGTCCGTTCGACCGCAGCGGCTGGCGCAGCGTGGTGTATCCCGATCCGCACAGGTGATTTCTTCGCCTCTCCCCGCTCGCGGGGAGAGGCCGCAATTTGCGAAAAGCAAATTCCGGGTGAGGGAGACTCTCCACGAGTCCAATTCTCGCCGACTCCGCGGAGACTCCCCCTCATCCCGACCTTCTCAGCCTGAGCGAAGCTCGTCGCGGCCCCGCAAGCATGGAGAAGGAGTAGAGGCATTGTCGCTTCCATCCATTGTCGCGCCCGCACCAAACGCGCTAAGCCTGCCGCATGGCGCATCCGCTTTCCCGCATCATCGACCAGCTCAAGCGTGAACCGTCGCGCACCGGCTCCATCGTCATCACCGTGTTCGGCGATGCCATCGTGCCGCGCGGCGGATCCGTGTGGCTGGGCACGCTGCTGGAATTCTTCCAACGCCTGGATATCGACAGCGGCGTCGTCCGCACCGCAATGTCGCGCCTTGCCGCCGATGGCTGGCTGACGCGCGAAAAGGTCGGCCGCAACAGTTTCTACCGGCTTGCCGACAAGGGACGCCAGACGTTTGAAGCTGCCACGCGCCACATCTACGATCCGCCGCCGTCGGACTGGACCGGACGCTTCGAGTTGCTCCTGATCGGCAACGGCGAGGACCGTGACGTCTCCCGCGAGGCGCTTCGCAACGCCGGCTTCGGCAGTCCGCTGCCGGGCGTCTGGGTCGCGCCGTCGGGTGTGCCGGTGCCGGACGAAGCCGCGGGCGCTATCCGTCTGGAAGTCTCCGCCGAAGACGATAGCGGCCGCCGTCTGCTCAGCGCGAGCTGGCCGCTGCAGCGCACCGCGGACGCTTATCTGAAATTCATGAAAACGTTCGAGCCGCTCCGCGCCGCAATCGCGCGCGGCACGGATCTGTCCGAGGCCGACGCCTTCGCCGCGCGCATCCTCTTGATCCACCATTATCGCCGTGTCGTGCTGCGTGATCCCTTGCTGCCGGGCGAATTGCTGCCGGCGGACTGGCCGGGCAGGGCGGCCCGTGACCTCTGCGGCGATATCTATCGCGCGCTGCTCGCTCCCTCCGAGCAATGGCTCGATGATCATGGAACCAACGAAAAGGGGCCATTGCCGCCGGCGCGAAAGCTGCTGGAACGGAGGTTTGGCGCCTGAGATTTATGTTACAGAAATATCTTGCATGAAGTAATTCTTGTTATATATTCTCTCCCAATCAATCGGGAGGATGCGCATGTATACCCAGGCGCTGAACACGGCCGAGACCGACGACCGCGGTCTGGAGGACGCCGGCAGGGCTGCGCAGTTCCAGGCCCGTATCGATGCCGAGGAGCGCATCGAGCCGAACGACTGGATGCCGGCGGCCTATCGCAAGACGCTCACCCGCCAGATTTCCCAGCACGCCCATTCCGAAATCGTCGGCATGCTGCCCGAAGGCAACTGGATCACGCGCGCGCCGACGCTGCGCCGCAAGGCCGCGCTGCTTGCCAAGGTGCAGGATGAGTGCGGCCACGGCCTCTATCTCTACGCCGCTGCCGAGACGCTCGGCACCTCACGCGAGGAGCTGGTCGACGCCATGCTCGCCGGCAAAGCCAAGTATTCCTCGATCTTCAACTATCCGACGCTGACATGGGCCGACATCGGCACCATCGGCTGGCTGGTCGATGGCGCCGCGATCATGAACCAGATCCCGCTGTGCCGCTGCTCCTACGGCCCCTATGCGCGCGCGATGATCCGGGTCTGCAAGGAGGAATCGTTCCACCAGCGCCAGGGCTACGAGATCATGCTGACGCTGTGCCGCGGCTCGGACGAGCAGAAGGCGATGGCGCAGGACGCGCTGAACAGATGGTGGTGGCCGGTGCTGATGATGTTCGGTCCGCCGGATGCGACCAGCCAGCACAGCGACACTTCGACGAAATGGAAGATCAAGCGCTTCTCCAATGACGAGCTGCGCCAGAAATTCGTCGATGCCACCGTGCCGCAGGCGCAATATCTCGGCCTCACCATTCCCGATCCCGGCATGATTCAGGATGCCGACGGGCACTGGCGCTACAGCGAGATCGACTGGACCGAGTTCAAGCAGGTGCTCGCCGGCAACGGCCCTTGCAATCGCGACCGCATGGCCGCGCGCCGCAAGGCCCACGAAGAGGGCGCCTGGGTGCGCGAGGCGGCCGCAGCCTATGCCGCCAAGCGCGCACAGCGCCAGACCGCGCAAGCCGCGGAATAGGGAGATCGATATGGCCACGCCGAACACGCCGCTGTGGGAAGTCTTCATTCGCAGCCGCAACGGCCTCGCGCACAAGCATGTGGGATCGCTGCACGCGAGCGATGCCACCATGGCCCTGCAGGCCGCCCGCGACATCTACACAAGGCGTGGCGAGGGCCTGTCGATCTGGGTGGTGCCGTCGACCGCGATCACCGCGAGCGATCCCGCCGAGAAGGGCATGATGTTCGAGCCGGCGGAATCGAAGATCTACCGGCATCCGACGTTCTACGAGGTGCCCGAGGAAGTGGGGCACATGTGATGGCGACCGCCAACATCGAGGTCTCCGAAACGCCTTTGGTGCTCTACGCGCTGCGCCGCGCCGACGATGCGCTGATCCTCGGCCATCGGTTGTCGGAATGGTGCGGGCATGCGCCGATGCTGGAAGAGGACATGGCGCTCTCCAACATCGCGCTCGACCTGATCGGCCAGGCGCGAGAGCTCTACAGCTACGCCGCCAAGGTCGAAGGCAGGGATAACGACGAGGACAAGCTCGCCTATTTGCGCGACGTCAGGCAGTACCGCAATTTGCTGCTGGTCGAGCAGCCCAACGGCGATTTTGCGCAGACCCTGGTGCGGCAGTTCTTCTATTCCGCCTTCGCCGACCTCTACTGGCGCGCGATGATGACCTCGCGTGATGCGACGCTGGCTGCGATTGCCGCCAAGTCGGAGAAGGAGAGTGCCTATCATCTGCGCCACGCCTCGGAGTGGATCATCCGGCTCGGCGACGGCACCGACGAGAGCCACACGCGCGCGCAGGCCGCGATCGATCACCTCTGGGCCTTCACCGGCGAGATGTTTGCCGTCGACGAGGCCGAACGCGCTTTGATCCATGCCGGTCTCGCCGCCGATCCCGTCACCTTGCGCGGTCGCTGGCTGCAGACGCTTTCCGATGTCGTCAGCGAGGCCACCTTGGTCCTGCCGCAGAACGACTGGATGCAGCAGGGCGGCCGCACGGGCCGGCACAGCGAACATCTCGGCCATCTCCTGTCCGAGCTGCAATCGATGCAGCGCACCTTCCCGGGGCAGACATGGTGAGCGTGCTGGAGCGCGATAGCGAACTGCGCCAGCGCGCCTGGGACGCTGCGGCAAGCGTGGTCGACCCGGAGATCCCGGTCTTGACCATCGCCGATCTCGGTGTGCTCCGCGAGGTTGCCGTGGCCGGCGATCATGTCGAGGTCGCGATCACGCCGACCTATTCTGGCTGTCCGGCGATGAACATGATCGCGCTGGAGATCGAGCTGGCGCTGGAGCGCGCCGGCTTCCACCGTCCGAAGGTGCACACGGTGCTGTCGCCCGCCTGGACCACCGACTGGATGAGCGAGGAGGGACGCGAGAAGCTGCGCGCCTATGGTATTGCGCCGCCGCAAGCCTCGAACTCGCGCCGCGCGCTGTTCGGCGAGCAGACCATCACGTGCCCGCAATGCGGCTCGGACAAGACCGAGCTTTTATCCGAATTCGGCTCGACCTCCTGCAAGGCGCTGTGGCGCTGCAAGTCCTGCCGCGAACCGTTCGATTACTTCAAGTGTCATTGACCATGTCAGCAGCAGCCGCACCGCGCTTTCATCGCCTGGCCGTCAACGATCTCCGCCGCGAGGCTTCCGACGCCATCTCCATGACCTTCGCCATCCCGGGCGAACTCGCCGGCGACTACGCCTTCACGCCCGGACAGTACCTGACGCTCCGCACCACGCTGGATGGAGAAGAGGTGCGCCGCTCCTATTCGATCTGTTCCGGCCCTGACGACGGTGAGATCCGCATCGCCGTGAAGAAGGTCGACGGCGGCGCGTTTTCGAATTGGGCAGCCGAAGATCTCAAATGCGGCGACGAGCTCGACGTGATGACACCGACGGGCCGCTTCGGCGTGGTCCCGCCGGCAGAAAGCGCGCGTGTTCATGTCGGCTTCGCTGCTGGCTCCGGCATCACGCCGATCCTGTCGATCGTGAAGGGCGTGCTCGCGCGCGAGCCGGGCAGCCGCTTCTTCCTGTTCTACGGCAACCGCAGCACCGACAACATCATGTTCCTCGAAGCGCTCGAGGAGCTGAAGGACCGCTTCATCGATCGCCTCTCGATCTTCCACGTCATCTCCGGCGAGGAGCAGGACATCCCGATCCTGCATGGCCGGCTCGACGGCGACAAGGTGAGGGTGCTGCTGCGCTCGCTGGTGCCGGCGGGAAGCGTCGATCACGCCTATGTCTGCGGTCCCCTTGGCATGAGCGAGGATATCGAGGCAACGTGCCGCGAGCTCGGCATCGTGCAGGACCGTATCCACGTCGAGCGCTTCGTCTCCGAATTCGGCGGCAAGCCCAGGCCAAAGAAGCTGGTTGCGCCCGACGCGCCGCCGAAGGCGATCGCATCGCTGATCATCGACGGCAAGCGGCGCGACGTGCCGGTGGCCGAGGACGAGGCGATCCTCGATGCCGCGCTGCGCGCCGGCGTCGATCTGCCCTTCGCCTGCAAGGGCGGCATGTGCTCGACCTGCCGCGCCAAGCTGGTCGAAGGCGAAGCGCCGATGGACATCAACTATTCGCTGGAGCCGTGGGAGCTGAAGGCGGGCTTCATCCTGACCTGCCAGGCCAAGCCATCGTCGGAGCGCGTCGTGGTCGATTATGACCATGTCTGAGCGGGCGTATCAGTGCCTGACGTTGCAAATGCGTCGCATTATTTGACAGTCCTGGCCAACCAGCAGAACATTATATGCAAGCATTTGACCGGGAGAGGCGCGTGAACCTCAAAGCCGCTGTGTCGCCTGACGATGTTGCCCGCGCCTGCGCCGACGCAATGTGGGCGGAGGACGATGCCTCCAAGGGACTCGGCATGGAGATCATGGAGATCGGTCCGGGCTTCGCGACGCTGGCGATGACGGTGCGGCCGGACATGGTCAACGGCCAGCGCATCGCCCATGGCGGCTTCATCTTCACGCTCGCCGATTCCGCCTTCGCCTTTGCGTGCAACTCGCACAACGACCGCGTCGTTGCCGCGCAGGGCCAGATCACCTTCATCAAGCCCGGCAAGCTCGGCGATCGCCTCGTTGCCAGGGCGCGCGAGATCACGCGCGGCGGGCGCTCCGGCATCTATGACGTGCGCGTCACTGCGGGCGACACCGTGATCGCGGAATTCCGCGGACACTCGCGCGTCATTCCCGGCACGTGGCTGCCGACACAAGAGCAATAACCAACCAAGAAAAGAACAAATCAATGTTGTGGGGAAGCGAGGATGGCTTTGACGAGGGTGAAAGAAAGCGGCGGCTATAGCGCCGAGATGGACGCGCATGAGCGCGCTTCGCGCGACGAGATCATGGCGCTGCAGAAGCAGCGGCTCGCCTGGTCGCTCAAGCACTCCTATGACAACGTCGCACATTATCGCAAGGCGTTCGATGAAGCCGGCGTGCATCCGTCCGACTTTCGCGAGCTGTCCGACCTTGCGAAATATCCGTTCACGGTGAAGACGGATCTACGCGACAATTATCCGTTCAACATGTTCGCCGTGCCGCGCGAAAAGCTGGTGCGCGTGCATGCCTCCTCCGGCACGACCGGCAAGCCGATCGTGGTCGGCTATACGCAGGCCGATATCGACACATGGTCGGACGTGATGGCGCGATCGATCCGCGCCGCCGGCGGCCGGACCGGCATGATCATTCACAATGCCTATGGCTACGGTCTCTTCACCGGTGGGCTCGGTGTCCACTACGGTGCGGAAAAGCTCGGCTGCACCGTGGTGCCGATCTCCGGCGGCATGACCGAGCGGCAGGTGCAGCTCATCAATGATTTCCGCCCTGATATCATCACGGTGACGCCGAGCTACATGCTGGCGATCCTCGACGAGTTCAAGCGCCAGAGGCTCGATCCGCGCCAATGCTCGCTCAAGGTCGGCATCTTCGGTGCCGAGCCCTGGACCAATGCGATGCGCGGCGAGATCGAGGACGCCTTCGACATGGACGCGACCGACATCTATGGCCTCTCCGAAGTGATCGGCCCAGGCGTCGCGCAGGAATGCATCGAGACCAAGGACGGCCTGCACATCTGGGAGGATCATTTCTACCCCGAGGTGATCGATCCCGAGACCGGCGCGGTGCTGCCCGACGGTGAGAAGGGCGAACTGGTCTTCACCTCGCTCACCAAGGAAGCGTTCCCGGTGATCCGCTATCGCACCCGCGATTTGACGCGGCTTCTCCCCGGCACCGCTCGCCCCGGCATGCGGCGCATGGAGAAGGTCACGGGACGCTCGGACGACATGATCATCCTGCGCGGTGTCAATCTGTTCCCGACCCAGATCGAGGAGGTGCTGCTCGCGACCGATTGGTGCGGCGGCCATTTCATCCTGGAGCTGACCCGCGAAGGCCGCATGGACGAGCTCACCATCATCGCCGAGGCGCGGTCCGAAAGCTGGGACGGACGAGGCCTCGTCGACCACGCCGACCGGATCTCGACCCACATCAAGAACACGATCGGGATCAGCTCCAGGGTGAGGGTGGTCGCGCCGGATACGCTGGAACGCTCGCTCGGCAAGGCCAAGCGGCTCTACGACAAGCGGCCCAAGGACTGATTGGAAGGACCGACTTGGCGGATTGACTTGACCGGTCCCAGAGGCGACAAGGCCCGCGAGAAATCGCGGGTCTTTTCATGTCGCCAGCCGATGCCAAAACCGTCGAAGCGCGCTGCGTGCGCCTCAATGCCAAAGCCGAGAACGCCGCCGCGCTTGCGCCGGTGGTCGAGCATCAAATGCTGACGCGCGGTCCGAACGATCTCCTGATCGAGGTGAAGGCCGCCGCCGTCAATCCGTCCGACGTCAAGGCCGCGACCGGGCTGATGCCCTATGCCGTGTTCCCACGCACGCCGGGCCGCGATTATGCCGGCATCGTCATCGACGGGCCGGCAGGCACCGCCGGCCGCGAGGTGTTCGGCTCTTCCGGCGATCTCGGGATCCGCCGCGACGGCACCCATGCCAGCCATCTCGTGGTCGAGGCCGAGGCGGTCGTCGAGAAGCCGAAGACGGTGTCGTGGGAGGAGGCCGCCGGCATCGGCGTGCCCTTCGTCACCGCGATGGAAGGTTTTCGCCGCGCCGGCGTGCCGAAGAGCGGCGAGACCGTGCTGGTGTTCGGCGTCAATGGCAAGGTCGGTCAGGCTGCGGTGCAGATCGCGACCTGGCAGGGCGCGCGCGTCATCGGCGTGGTGCGCAAGGCGGAAGCCTATGAAGGCCACAGCAACGCCCCGATCGAGGTGGTCGATGCCTCCACGACCGACGTTGCCGCGCGCGTGCGCGAATTGACCGACGGCAAAGGCGCCGACATCGTCTTCAATACGGTGGGCGATCCCTATTTCCAGGCGGCACACAAGTCGCTCGCCTTGCGCGGTCGCCAGATCCTGATTGCCGCGATCGACCGCATCGTGCAGTTCAACATCCTCGAATTCTATCGGGGCCAGCACACCTATGTTGGCATCGACACGCTCGGCCTGTCTTCGGCCGCGACCGGCGCGGTGCTGCGCGATCTCGGCCCGGGCTTTGCCGGCGGCCAACTGAAGCCGTTCCCGATCAAAGCGAGCGCCGTCTATCCGCTCGATCGCGCCAAGGAGGCCTATGTTGCCGTCGCCGGCTCCTCGCGCGACCGCGTGATTTTGAAGCCGTAATCATGGAATCGTCCTCCCTGCTCGTCATCCTCGCCGGCCTCGGCATCGGTCTCGTCTACGGCGCCGTCGGCCTGCTCAGCGGGTTCTGCCTGATGAGCAGCATGCGCGGCTGGCTGGCCGAGGGCGACGGGCGGCTGGTGCGGACCTATGCGCTGGCGATCGCGGTCGCGATCGCCGCGAGCCAATTCCTCGCCGGCAACGGCATGGTCGATCTCGGCAAGACGATCTACCTGCAACCGTCGTTCTCGGTGCCGGTGCTGTTCATCGGCGGCCTGCTGTTCGGTTACGGCATGGTGCTGTCGAACGGCTGCGGCTCGCGCGCGCTGGTGCTGCTCGGCCGCGGCAATCTCCGCTCCTTCGTCGTCGTGGTCGTGTTGGCCATCGCCGCGCAGATGACGCTCAAGGGCCTGATCGCGCCGGCGCGCATCGCGCTGGTCCAGGCTTCGCAAACCACGGTCAACGCGAATTCGCTGCCGTCCTTGCTGGCGACGCTCGGTCTCACGGAGGCGCTTTCGCGCGCGCTCGCAACCGTCACGATCGTCGTCGCGTTGATGCTGTTTGCTTTCGCGCATCCGGCGTTCCGCCGTTCGCCCGGCCAGATCGTCGCGGGCATCATCGTGGGCCTCCTCGTTGCCGGCGGCTGGTACGTGACCGGCTGGCTCGGTGCCGACGACTTCAATCCCATCCCGGTGACCTCGCTCACCTTCATCGTGCCGATCGCCGACAGCCTGCAATACGCCATGCTCTCGACCGGCCTGACGCTCAACTTCGGCATCGCGACGGTTGCCGGCGTCTTCGTCGGCAGCCTGGCGACGGCGCTCGCCACCGGCCGCTTCAAGCTCGAAGGCTATTCATCGCCACGCCACATGCTGCGCTCGGGCACCGGCGCTGCGCTGATGGGGATCGGCGGCGTGATGGCGTTCGGCTGCTCGATCGGGCAGGGCCTCACGGGCGTCTCGACCCTCGCGCTGGGCTCGTTCGTCGCGATCGCCGGCATCCTGCTCGGGACTGCGGCAGGCCTGCGCGGCGGGCTGCGGGTTCAGCCTCTCGCTGCAGCCTGACTTCGCAGGAACCGGTCGCCTAGCGTCGCAAGACCGATGCCGCTGACGATCAGCCCGGCCGCGACGGCGAGACTCACATCGACGGGCTCACCGAGCAGGATGGCGGCGCTGGCAATGCCGACGAGCGGCGTTCCCGTGGTGCCGAGCGCCGTCGTCAGGGCCGAGATGCTCTTGTTGACCATCGACATCGCCCAATAGGCCAGCGCCGTCCCGATCAGGCCGGCGTACAGAAATAGCAGGACGAGCCGCCACGACCATTCGGCGTGCGGCAGGCCGTCCGTGACCACCGCCGATCCCGTCAACACGATCGTCGCCACGAGCACTTGCCAGATCAGGAGCTGGAGCGGTGAGGCGATCCAGCGGTGCGCACGGATGTAGATGATGTTCGCGGCCCAGGAAATCGCGGCCAGGATGACCATGCCGGCGCCGAGCACGACGTTGCTATTGGTCCAGTCGATCGAGGTGGGATTCAGGATCACGGCAAGGCCGGCCAGTCCGAGCAAGGCGCCGGCGACTTTTGGCGCAGTCAGCGTGTCCTTTCCGAGCAAGGGCGCGGCGATCGCGACCCAGAGCGGCGTGGTGTAGCCGAGCACGATGGCCTTGCTCGCGGGCAGGAAGCGCACGCCGGCCGCGACCAGGACTGAGAAGATCGTCATGTGCAGCAGTGCGACGCTGAGGACCACCGGAATGTCGCGCCGCTCCGGAATCACCAGATTGTTGCTGAGCCCCAGGATCACGAACAAGCCAGCCAGCGCAATCCAGCTCCGGATCGCCGATGTCCACAGCGGCGGAAGGAACTGGACGAGCTGTTTCGTCACCGACCAATTTACGCCCCATGCCAGCACGACGATGAGGAACAGGCCGACGGCGGTGCGCGGGGACAGGGCGTTCATTTCGATGGTCCTTGAAACAGTCCAGTGCGGCGGATAGCATTCTGCTTGGCACCTGAAAAAGTGCCAGATTGGAGAAGAATGAGGTGCCAGTGTCCGAGGCCATGATCGCGGGCCTGATCGACCTCGATCGCGCCGACGACGAGGGGTTGACGGCGCGGCTGACGGGGCAGCTCCGAAGCCTGATTGCGAGTGGTCGACTTGGTAAGGGCCATGAGCTGCCGTCGAGCCGCCGGCTCGCGAGCGATCTGGCGTGTCCCGCAACACCGTCACCTACGCGTTCGAGCAGCTCGCCGCGGAGGGTTATCTGGCTGCGTCGCAAGGGCGGCGCGCGGTCGTGACCGTGGACGGTGCTGGGCGGTTGGATGCGGCAGGGGCAGCGGCATCGCGCCCGCGCTCCGGTAAGCCGCGGCTCTCCCCTTGGGCCTCAAAGCTCGAGCAGACGGACTGGCCGATGTCTTATCTGGCGCCGCTAAAGCCCTTGCGTCCGGGGCATGGCGACGCCAGAGAGTTTCCGAACGAAATCTGGGGGCGCTGCCTGCGCCGGAGTGCCGTGGGGCAACCAGGCGTGAGCCCGGTCCGGTCAACCGGCCGCGCTTGCGCGCGGCGCTGGCGCATTACCTCGCGACCGGTAGAGGTGTTCGCGCCGACGCGGAGCAGATCCTGATCCTGCCGAGCGCGCAGGCTGCGCTCACCCTGATTGCGGCTGCCGTCATCACGCCCGGCGACGAGGTCTGGGTCGAGGATCCCGGCTATCCCGGTGCTGCGGCCGCCTTTCGTGCCTCCGGCGCGCGCGTGACTGGCATCGGTCTGGACGAACAGGGGATGCAGCGGATGGCGGGCCTGGCGCCTCCAACACTGATCTTCATGACGCCGTCGCACCAGCATCCGACCGGGCGGCTGATGTCACTGGCCCGCCGCACCGAGTTTCTGAAGCTGAGCAGGCCCGGCAAGACCTGGATCGTGGAGGACGACTATGACGGCGAATTCCACTACGACAGCCGGCCGGTACCGGCGTTGCAGGGGTTGGACGCCCACGGCCGCGTGTTCTATGTCGGCACCTTCTCCAAGGCGATGACGTCGGACATCCGGCTCGGCTATCTCGTCGCGCCGCCGGCGCTGGTCTCTACGCTGGAGATCGTGCAGCGGCATATCGGGCTGATCGCCGCCAGCGCCGTCCAGGACGCGCTGGCCGAGTTCATTGCGGACGGGCATTTCCTCGCACATCTGCGGCGGATGCGCCGGCTCTATCACGCGCGGCGCGATCATCTCGTCGAGGGGCTGCAGCGCTATCTCGGCGAGGTGCTCACGGTCGAGGTGCCCTCGGGCGGCATCCAGCTCGTGGCGCGCCTCAAGCGCGGCCGCGCCGATCAGGCAGCAGTCAAACGACTGGTCGAGGCAGGGGTCGAAACGCGCGCCTTGTCGAGCCTGACGCTCGGACGGCCGCGAGATCACGGCCTGCTGCTCGGCTTTGCGGCGTGGCGCGAGAGCGAGATCAGCGCCGCCGTGCGGACGATGGCCTCGTGCTTCTAGAGCATGATCCGGAAAAGTGCGCAGCGGTTTTCCGACAAGATCATACTCAAACAATGGCCTGGCGCGTTAACCCACCGCCTTCGTCACGATACGAATCTCCGACGTCAGCGTGCGGTGCACCGGACACTTGTCTGCAATCTCCATCAGCTTCTTGCGCTGCTCGGCATCGAGCGCGCCGTCGATGGTGATGTCGCGCTCGATCTGGTCCAGCATGCCCTCGCGCGTGTCGCACTCCGCGCAATCCTTGGCGTAGATCTTGGAGTGCTTCAAAGTGACTGTGACGCGGTCGAGCGGCAGCGACTTGCGGTCGGCATAGAGGCGCATGGTCATGGACGTGCAGGCCCCGAGGCCAGCGAGCAGGAAGTCATACGGGCCGGGCCCGGCATCTGCGCCGCCGGCCGCAACGGGCTCGTCCGCCACCAGATGATGCGGACCGACGGTGATGGCCTGGTTGAACTTGCTTTTGCGGGTCTCCTGCACCACGACCTTCCGTGGTTCCTCCGGGAGATCCATCGCTCTCGCGGGTTTTGTCGTGTCGACGTAGCGGCTGGCCCAGGCGGCGATCACGTCGGCCGCGTAAAGCGCGTCAGCCGGCCTGCTCAGCAGGTGATCGGCGTGGTCGAGCGAGACGAAACTCTTGGGGTGCTTCGCT
Organism: Bradyrhizobium sp. 62B; assembly: GCF_030272265.2. Lineage (NCBI taxonomy): Bacteria > Pseudomonadati > Pseudomonadota > Alphaproteobacteria > Hyphomicrobiales > Nitrobacteraceae > Bradyrhizobium > Bradyrhizobium sp. 62B. Next base: position 2,289,469 of record NZ_CP092841.2, read on the forward strand.
GCCACAAAGATTTTGGTCGCATTGTCGATCCCGACGGTGTCGTCGACCGGCGAGTGCATCACCAGCAGCGCCTTGTGCAGGCCGGTGATATCCCTCATCAGTTCGTGCTCGGCGATGTCCTCGAGGAATTCGCGCTTGATCCGGAACGGGCGTCCCGCAAGCGAGACCTCGACCTCGCCTTGCGCGCGGATGTCGTCGAGATGCTCTTTGAACAGGCCGGTCACATGCGCGGGATCGGAGGGGGCCGCGATGGTCACGACCGCCCTGGCTTCCGAAATATTTCCAGCGGCCGCAAGGATCGCGGCGCCGCCGAGGCTGTGCCCGATCAGGATCGACGGCGCCTTGCGGACGCTGCGCAGATGATCGGCAGCGCGGACGAGATCGGCGACGTTGGACGAAAATGTCGAATTGGCAAAATCGCCCTCGCTGGAGCCGAGCCCGGTGAAGTCGAAGCGCAGCACCGCGATGCCCTTGGCCGCGAGCGCGACGGCGATGCGCTTGGCGGCAAGTGTATCCTTGCCGCAGGTGAAGCAATGCGCGAACAGCGCGTAGGCCGCGGGCTCACCTTCCGGCAATTCCAGCGCGGCCGCAAGCTGATGGCCGCCTTCGCCGGTGAATTGAAAACGTTCCGTCGGCATGGGCTTTCCCCGATTCTTGCTTGAATGCTAATCGTTCGAATAGCGCTGCTCGGCCCAGGGATCGCCGCGGTTATGATAGCCGCGGACTTCCCAGAAGCCCGGCGCGTCCCCGGTCAGGAATTCGATGGCCTGGAGCCATTTCGCGCTCTTCCAGAAATAGAGATGCGGCACGACCAGCCGCACCGGCCCGCCATGCTCCTTCGTCAGCGGCTGGCCGGACCAGCTATGGGCGAGCAGCGCGTCCTCCGCGGCGAAGTCTTCCAGCGCGAGGTTGGTGGTATAGCCGTCGTAGGAATGCAGCGTCACGAAGCGCGCGTCCTCGCGCGGCTGGCAGGCGGCCAGCAGCTCGCGCGTGGCAAGCCCTTCCCACTCGTTGTCATAGCGCGACCAGGTGGTGACGCAATGGATGTCGGAGGTGAAGCGGGCCTGCTTCTGCGTCGCGAACTCCGCAAAGGTCCAGAACACCGGCGTTTCGACCGCGCCGTAGACGTCGAGGCGCCAGCGCTCGCGCGACACCGGCGGCACGACGCCGAGGTCGAGCACCGGCCAATCCTTGGTGAGGTGCTGGCCCGGCGGCAGGCGCTGCTCCTCCGGACGCGTGATCTTGCCGGTGAGGAAGCGGCCCTCGCGCGCCCATTTCTCCTTGGTGCGGGTCAGCTTGCTGTCGGGCGGCTCGTTGTCGTCGGACATGGGCTACTCGTGGCGGTGCATTGCGGAGGCGTGCTTGGTGTCGCGCATGGTGGAATAGATGATCAGCGACACGCAAATGATGGCGCTGAGATAGAAGTAGAACCAGTCTTCGTGCCCGATGCTCTTGAAGTAGAGCGCGATCGCCGGCGCCGTGCCACCGAAGATCGAGACCGTGATCGCATAGGGCAGGCCGACGCCGAGCGCGCGGACATTGGTCGGGAACAGCTCGGCCTTCACCACCGCATTGATCGATGTGTAGCCGGCGACGAACAGCCAGGCGCAGCAGATCAGGATGAAGGCGACGAAGGGTGACTTAGTCTCCTTCAGCGTCATCAACAGCGGAACGGTCGCAAGCGTGCCGGCGACGCCGAAGAAGATCAGAAGCGGCTTGCGCCCGATCCTGTCGGAGATCGCGCCATAGATCGGCTGCAGGATGGTCGCGAAGATCAGGGTGCCGAAGATCACCAGCGTGGTCTGGTCCTCGGTCAAGCCGACCGACAGCTTGACGAAAGTCTGCATGTAGGTGGTGAAGGTGTAGAACGCCGCGGTGCCGCCCGCGGTGAGGCCGACGACCAGCAGGAGCTCGCGCGGATAGCGCAGGAGATTGGTGATCGAGCCGGTGGGCTTCACCACCTTCTTGGCTTCCTCGAACGCCTCGGTTTCATGCAGGCCGCGCCGCATCACCGCGGCAAAGATCGCGAGCGCCGCACCGATCGCGAACGGGATGCGCCAGCCCCAGGCTTTCAGCTCCTCCGGCGTGAGGAAGACCTTTTGCAGGAGCAGCAGCACGATGATCGCGGTGAGCTGGCCGCCGATCAGCGTCACGTACTGAAAGCTGGAATAGAAGCCGCGATGCCTGGGATCGGCGACCTCGCTGAGATAGGTGGCGCTGGCGCCATATTCGCCGCCGAGGCTGAGGCCCTCGATCACGCGGGCGAGCGCCAGGATCACCGGCGCGGCGAAGCCGATCGTGGCATAGGTCGGTGTCAGCGCGATGATCAGCGAGCCGAAGCACATGAAGACGACCGACAGGGTCAGCGAGATGCGCCGGCCGAAATGGTCGGCAAGATAGCCGAAGAACCAGCCGCCGAGGGGGCGCATCAGGAAGGTCGCCGCGAACACGACGGCGACGTTCAATTGCTGCACGACAGGGTCGTTGCCGGGAAAGAAGGCCGGCGCGAAATAGAGCGCGAACGCCGTGTAAGCGTAGAAATCGTACCACTCGACGAGATTGCCGATCGAACCGATGAAGATCGCCTTGATCCGCCGCCTGGCATCGGCGAGGTCGATGTGGTCAGAGGCCGGTTGGGTTGCTTGCTCTGTCACGTCCGGCCTCTCCGCTGTCTGGAAAGGCTTTACATCGCCTTTCCGAGCAAAAATGGCAACTGGCGAGGCCCACGCACCGTGCCTTGCGACCAGGTCACCGTGCCAGCCGGATCGAGGGCGAAATCCGGAATGCGCTTCAGCCACTCCTCCAGCGCAACCTGCATCTCCATGCGGGCGAGATTGGAACCGACGCAGCGGTGGATGCCGAGGCCGAAGGCGGCGTGGCGATTTTCGCGGCGATCGATCACGACTTTGTCAGCATCCGGGAACATCTTGGGATCGCGATTGGCGGCCGGGAAGGACAGCAGCACCATGTTGCCCGCCTTGACCGGGCAGCCCGAAATGGTGGTGTCCTTGACGACCTCGCGGGCCATCGTCACCGGGGAATAGGCACGCAGCAGTTCCTCCACCGCGGTCGGGATCAATGCGGGTTTGGCGATCAGCCGCTCGCGATCGGCCGGCACCCTCGCCAAATGCCACAGCGAAGATCCGATCGCACTCCAGGTGGTGTCGATGCCGGCGATCAGAAGCAGGCGCAGCGAGCCCAGCACGTGGGACTCTTCCAGCGGCTGGCCTTCCTTGTCCTTGGCGTTCATCAGGTAGGAGATGAGGTCGTCGGTCGGCCTCGATTTGCGGTCTTCGATATGCGTCCTGAAATAGGCGCTCATCTCCTGCACGGCCTGGAGCAGCTTGGTCTCGTCCCTGATGCCGAGCTCGAGGATCATGTGGATCCAGTTGATGAAGAGGTCGCTGTCGCTCTCGGGGATGCCCAGCATGTGCGCGATCGCCCGAACCGGGATGTATTTGCTGTAGCGTGCGGCGGCGTCGACCTTGCCGTCGGCGATGAACCCGTCGATCAGCTCGTTGCAGATCGCGCGCATCCGCGGTTCCAGCTTCTTCATCGCATCCGGCGTGAAGGGCGGCAGCAGCAATTGCTTGGCCGGCTTGTGCACGGGCGGATCCGAGGTGATCGGAGGGGCTGCGTTCCTGGCGATCTCCGGCCGCACGTCGCGGACGATGATACGGCGTGAGGAGAAATGCTCGGTGTCGTTGGCGATCTCGCGCACGGCCTCATAGGTCGTCGGCATGTAGCAGCCGAGGAAGCGCTCGGTGTGCACGACCGGACTTGCGGCACGCAGCTCATCCCAGATCGGGAACGGGTCTTCCGTCCACTGCGGATCGGTGTGGTCGAAATCGTTGACCCAGTCGATGACGGGCGGATGGGCGACAGGCTGGCTGACGTCGGACATGGCAGGAAATCCTTGGCTCGTGGTCGCTGACAGGACGCAAGCGGCGAGGCCGCGCTACTCCTCGATCACATCGATTGCGATTTCCGGGCAATTGGATTTGGCGAGCCAGGCCTTGTCTTCGAGCCCGGGCGGGACCGTGCCGTCGCCGGCTTCATGCGCGTTGCCGAATTCGTCGAGCTCGAAAAGTTCCGGCGCGAGTGCCTTGCAGCGTGCGTGGCCCTGGCATTTGTCGGGGTCGACGTGAACCCTCAATCGCTCTGTCATGGCGGCATCCTTGGTCGTATGCGCGTGGCCCGGGAGGGCGGCGCGTTCCTCGTGTCGATTTTATCCGCGGCATCTGCCGCGGGCTTTAAGTTATATGCTATTACATTCGCGACCGGCTTTCCCTGTCAAGCGCAAACTTGTAGGCTTGGCCACAACATGCGCTCTCAACTCGCCCGCAAGCCCGAAAACACTTATCATCATGGGGATCTCCGCGACGCCCTGATCAAGGCCGCGCTACGCGAGGCGGAGCAGGGCGGCGCCGAGGCGATCAGCATCAAGGCGCTGGCAAAGCAGCTCGGGGTCTCGCAGCCGGCGCCGTACCGGCATTTTGCCGATCGCGAGGCGCTGCTTGCGGCGGTGACGGCGGAGGCGTTCCGGCAGCTCAGCGCAACCTTTCGGACGGCGATGGCGAAACCGTCGAAGCAGTCGAAGCTGTCGCGGCTGGCGCAGGCCATGCTGGATTTCGGATTGCGCCGCAACGGCATCTATCGCCTGATGTTCGCGTCTCGTACCGTGTCGTGTGCGGCCAAGGGCAGCGAGTTGCACGAGGCCACGCGCGAAACGTTTGCGCTCGTGATCGAGGCCCTGGAGGTACCTGCCGTCGGCTATTTGCGCGAACGGCAGGCTCTCAAGATCTGGGCGGCGCTGCACGGCGTGGTGATGCTGGCCGAGCAGGGCCTGTTCACCGGCGAGGCTGCACAGACCACGCGCGAGGAACTCGTCGAGGATTTCGTCAACGAGACGAAGGCGGCCCTCGCCGTGGCGATCAAGGACGCGCGGCGTCGGAAGAAGACCGGCGCTTAGGCTTTCGCCTTCAGCATGTTCATCAATTTGTCGACCGCGCTGTCGGGCGTGGTCACGACGGGACGGCCGGTGGCTTCCGCGACCCCCGGAGCAGTGGCGGCGATGCTGAATTGCGCCAGCGCGATGACGTCGCAATCGCGCAGGTCCCTTGACGCTTCGACGATCAGCCGATCGTGCGTGGCGCGATCGCCGCGGTCGAGCGCCGCCAGCGCGCCCTCGGCGAGTTTCGGAACGACCTGGACCGAGGCCGGAAACTCCGGCGGCATCGAGACCAGGGTCGGCGGGAAGGTCGAGAGCAGGCCGATGCGCCTGCCCATCGTCACCGCACGCTCGATCATCGCTTCGTTCGGCTTGAGCACCGGCATCGGCGACTGTGCGCGCGCGACCGCCTCGATACAGGGGCCGAAGGCAGAGCAGGTGAACAGGATCCCATTCGCCCCGGTCGCCGCGGCATAGTCGCCGAGCGCGAGGAAGCGCTCGGTCATGGCATCGTCGAGCTTGCCGTCGCGGGCCAGATCCGCCGACAGGCTGTCGTCCAGCAGGTTCATCAGCCGCACCGCCGGCCACGCCTTTGCGAACGCCGCTTCGATCGGAGCGATGGAGTGCTTGAGGGCATGGATCAGGGCGATGCGTGGGGGCGTCGTCATTGAAGGCGGCTACCTGGGTGATCTTGTGCCCCGGACGCGGCGCAATGCGAAGTATTGCGCCGCAGAGCCGGGGCCCATCCTTTTTGGCGTTAAAAGTCGTGGCTTCCTGTCCCGGCTCTGCGCAGCAGCGTTGCACGCTGCAGCGCGTCCGGGACGCGGGAGACATTTACTTGAACGGCACTGCGTACATCAAGCCGCCCTTGCTCCAGAGGCCGTTGAGGCCGCGATCGAGCTTGAGCGGGCTCGCCTTGCCGACATTGCGCTCGTAGATCTCGCCGTAATTGCCGGTGGCCTTGATCGCGGTGACCAGCCATTTGTTGTCGAGCCCAAGCCGGGAGCCGAGATCGCCGGAGGCACCTAACAGACGCTGGATCGCGGGCGTCTGCGACTTCGTCATCTCCTCGACATTGCCTTGGGTGACGCCGAGCTCTTCGGCCTCGATCAGGCCGTAATGCAGCCAGGTGATGATGTCGCTCCAGACCTCGTCGCCGTTGCGGGTGAAGGGGCCGAGCGGCTCCTTGCTGATGGTCTGCGGCAGCACGACGTAATCGGCGGGGTTCGGCGCGGCGGTGGTCACGGCGCCGGCGAGCGCGGAGGCGTCCTGGGTCATCGCATCGCAGCGGCCGCCGAAGAAGGTCTGATACATGGTGTCGACGCGGTCGAACACCAGCGGCTTCCAGTCGATGCCGTTGGCACGGCCGTAATCGCCCAGCGTGACTTCGTGCGTGGTGCCCTGGGCGACGCAAACGGTGGCGCCCTTGAGGTCCTTGATCTCCTTGACGCCGAGGTCCTTCTTCACGACAAAACCCTGGCCATCGTAGAAGTTGATCGGTCCCTGTCGCAGGCCGAGCGTGACGCCGCGCAAGTACGTCTGCGTCGAGTTGCGGTAGAGCACGTCGATCTCGCCCGATTGCAGGGCGGTGAAGCGGTTCTGCGCGGTCAGCGAAACGTAGCGCACCTTGCTGGCATCGCCGAGCACGCCGGCTGCGAGCGCGCGGCAATAGTCGACGTCGAGACCCCGGTAATTGCCTTGCGAGTCCGGCGCCGAGAAGCCGGCAAAGCCGGCGCTGACGCCGCACACCAGCGTGCCGCGGCTCTTCACCGTGTCCAACGTTGCGGCGGATGCGACAATTGTCGATGCAGCGAGCACGCCCGCCGCGATAACCACTTTCCTCATCATGCTACTCCCCTCAGTGATTGACACTACGCAACACTTTGTCGACAGCCGTGCCGAGCTTGTCGACGATCAGGTCGATCTCGTCGGCGGAAGCGATATAGGGCGGCGCCAGCAACACGTGGTCGCCGCGCACGCCGTCCACGGTGCCGCCGCCCGGATAGCAGCCGAGCCCACCAGCGAAAGCTTCCGCCTTGATCTTCTGATTGAGCTTGAGCGCGGGGTCGAACGGGGTGCGGCTGGCGCGATCAGCGACCAGCTCGATCGCCCAGAACAGGCCGCGGCCCCTGATATCGCCGACATGGCGGTGATTGCCAAAGCGCTCGGTCAGCCGCTGCTCGAGTTGCTTGCCGCGCTCCCTGACGCGGTCGAGTAGGCGATCCTCGCGGATCACATCCTGCACCGCGAGTGCGGCCGCGCAGGCGAGGGGATGTGCGAGATAGGTGTGGCCGTGCTGAAAAGCGCCTGAGCCTGCGCGGATGGTGTCGATGATCTTGCCGCTGGCGAGCATGGCCCCGATCGGCTGGTAGCCGCCGCCGAGCCCCTTTGCGATCGCCTGGATATCGGGCGCGATGCCTTCCTGCTCCCAGGCGTGCGTGGTGCCGGTACGGCCCATGCCGCACATGACCTCGTCGAGGATGAGCAGCGCGCCGTGGCGGTCGCAGATCTCGCGCACCGCCCTGAAATAGCCGTCTGGTGCCGCCACGGCGCCGGCGGTGGCGCCGACCACCGGCTCCGCCAGGAACGCCGCCACGGTCTCAGGGCCAAGCCGCTGGAACTCGGCTTCCAGCTCGGCCGCCAGCCGCGCCACGAACTGCGCATCCGACTCGCCGTCGTGCTTCTCGTGATAGGCGAAGGCCGGTGTCACGTGGCTGAAGGCTCCGGAGAGCAGGGGTGCGTAGGGCGCGCGGCGCCAGGCATTGCCGCCGGCGGCGAGCGCGCCGAGCGTGTTGCCGTGGTAGCTCTGTCGCCGTGCGATGAAATGCTGCCGCTGTGGCTCGCCGCGCTCGATGAAATATTGTCGCGCCAGCTTGATGCTGGCTTCGATCGCCTCGGATCCGCCGCTGACGAAATACGCATAAGCGAGACCGCCGGGCTCGTATCCGACCAGCGCCTCGGCGAGGGCTTCGGCGGGCTCGGACGAGAAGAAGGCGGTGTGCGCATAGGCCAGCGTCGAGGCCTGCTTGGCCATCGCCGCGATCACGCGGGGATGCTGGTGGCCGAGGCATGAGACCGCTGCGCCGCCGGAGGCGTCGATCACGCGTCGTCCGTCCTCGGCAAAGAGATAGACGCCTTCGCCGCCGACCGCCTTGGGCGGCGTTTCGCGGAGCGAACGGTGCAGCACGCGGCTGGTGCGAGTGCTCATGGATCAACCTTTCTCCGAGACGTAGGTGGCGGCAGCAGTGAGACGCGCCTCGGTATTTTCCAGACGCTTCTTCGCGGCGACACCGCCGAGCGAGAATGTGACCGCCGCAAGCGACTGCGCGATCGCGATCGCGCCGGTGAGGCTGGGGAAGAAGCCGGGAGAGGAGGCCGCCTCGAACAGCAGCACGTGGTCGGCGCCCTCGGCCATCGGCGCCGAGAGGCTGTCCGCGATCGCGATCAGCGTTGTACCGCTGCGATAGGCGGCCTGTGCGACACCGACGCTCGCATGGGTATAGGGCAGGAAGCCGATGACGATGACGGCCTCGCCGGGCCTCAACGCACCGAGGTCTAGATCGTCGGGGCCCGAGACGCCAACGAGCTGCACCTGCTCCGGGCGGAACAGCCGCAGCTCGTAGTTCAAGAGCTCTGCAACGCTGCGGCAGCTGCGATAGCCAGCGATCCAGATGCGCTTGGCCTCGTGCAGCGCGCGGGCCGCCTCCGCAATGGGCTGGGCCGGGATCCGTGGCAGGCCGGCGGCCTCCGCCTCGAGCTTGTCGGTGACGAGCGCGACATCGGCGTTCGGGCCAGGCCTGCGGCTTCTGGCGCGGCCGGAGAACGGCGAGGTCTGCGACGGTCGCCGCGCCTCGGTCAGCGCCGCGCGCAATTCGTCCCAGCCCGAATAGCCGATCGCCTTGGCGAGGCGCGTGAACGCGGCGGGATCGGCGCCGGCTTCCGCCGCGAGGTCGCGCATCGAACGGGTGGTGGCGTCGTAATCGTTGGCGGCGACGAAGCGTCCAACCTCCTGTAGCCGCATCGGGAGCGATGGCAATGCAATGCGCAGTTCGCTCAACGGCGAGGATTTCGCGGGCTCGGCCATGAAACATTTGTTGCATGAATTTTATATCAGTGCAACAGTTGACGTGCGCTGCCGGAAATCGTCCCTGTCGAGAAGGATTTTTGCGCTGTGACCACCGATGCTCGAAGACCGCCGCCGCGCCGCCTGTTCGGCGCATGGGGACGCCGCGAGCTGCAAGGCCTGTTCTGGCAGGTGCTGGTGGTCGGGATCGCGCTCGCGGTGATCGGCTTCCTCTGGTCCAACACCGTCACCAACCTCTCGGCTCGCCGCATCACGACCGGCTTTGCCTTCCTCGGCCGCGAGGCCGGCATGCCCATTGCCGATAGTTTGCTGGCCTATAATCCGAGAGACACCTATCTCTGGGCCTTCGTCGTCGGTGTCGGCAACACGCTGCGCGTTGCCGTCATCGGGATCGTGCTCGCGACCGTCCTCGGCACGCTGATCGGTATCTCGCGGTTATCGGCCAACTGGCTGCTGTCGCGGCTTGCCGCGGTCTATGTCGAGACGCTCCGCGATATCCCGCTGCTGCTCCAGCTGCTGTTCTGGTACGTGCTGATGCAGGCGCTGCCGGCCGCACGTGCGGCATGGCGGCCGATCGAGGGCGTGTTCCTTTCCAATCGCGGCCTGATCCTGCCGGCCATTCCGATTGGCCCGCTGCAGCTTTGGGTGCTCGGCGCCGCCGTGCTCGGAGCTGCCGTATTCTATCTCGTCAGGCGGCGGCTGATCGCGCAGCAGATGCGCGACGGCAAGCCGCGCCCGGCCTGGCCGGTTGCGCTTGGCCTCATCATCGTGCCGCCGGCGGCTGTCTCATTGGTGCTTGGCGTGCCCTGGACGATCGAGTGGCCCCAATTGCGCGGCTTCAATTTCGTCGGCGGGTTGACGCTCGCTCCGGAATATTTCGCGCTGCTGATCGCGCTCGTGACCTACACCTCGGCCTTCATTGCCGAGATCGTCCGCAGCGGCATCCAGTCCGTGCCGCGCGGGCAATGGGACGCCGCCAACGCGCTCGGCCTGCGCCGCAGCTTCATGCTGCGGCAGATCATCTTGCCGCAGGCGCTCCGCGTCATCGTGCCGCCGATGACGAGCCAGTATCTCAACCTGACCAAAAATTCCTCGCTCGCGGTCGCGATCGGCTATCAGGACCTGGTCTCGATCGCCAACACCACGCTGAATCAGACCGGCCAGGCGATCGAGGCGATCGCGCTGATCATGGCGGTGTTCCTGACCATCAGCCTTTCCATCAGCTTCTTCATGAACTGGTACAATGCGCGCATTGCGCTGGTGGAGCGCTGATCATGATGGTGATCGCCGATATCCCCGATGCGCCGCGCCGCGCCCGCCGTCCGCAGATTGGAAATCCCGTGCTGCGCTGGCTGCGCGCCAATCTGTTCTCGTCGATCCCGAACGGCATCTTATCTGTCGTGCTGCTGGCGATTCTTGCCAAGGGCGTTTTCAGCTTCGTGCAGTGGGGTGTCGCGAACGCCGTGTGGCTGACGCCCGCCAATGATTCCAGCGCCTGCCGCGCGGTGCGAGGCGTCGGTGCCTGCTGGGCCATCATTCCCGAAAAGTACCGCTTCATCCTGTTCGGCACCTATCCGTTCGACGAGCAGTGGCGGCCGGCGCTGTCGGTGCTGCTGTTCATCGCGCTGTTCTATCTCTCGAGCCGCCGCGCCCTGTGGCGGCGCGAATTGGTCTATCTCTGGATCGGCGTATTGGCGCTGATCAGCGTGCTGATGTGGGGCGGGGTGCTCGGGCTCTCCTTCGTCTCGCAGGACCGCTGGGGCGGATTGCCGGTCACGCTGATCCTCGCGACCTTTGGGCTCGCATTCGGCTTTCCGCTCGGCATCCTCGTCGCGCTCGGCCGGCGCTCGAAGCTGCCGGCGATCCGCTCGCTCAGCGTGCTCTATGTCGAGCTGATCCGCGGCGTGCCGCTGGTCAGCCTGTTGTTTATGGCGAGCGTGATGTTCCCGCTGTTCATGCCAAGCGGGTTCAACATCGACAAGCTGCTGCGCGCGCAGATCGCCATCATCCTGTTCGCGGGCGCCTATCTCGCCGAGGTGATCCGCGGCGGCCTCCAGGCCGTGCCGCGCGGACAATACGAGGCGGCCGATGCGCTCGGGCTGTCCTACTGGCGCAAGAACCGGCTGATCATCCTGCCGCAGGCGATCCGCCACGTCATCCCACCGCTGGTCAACACCTTCATCGCCTTCTTCAAGGACACCAGCCTCGTCCTCATCATCGGCATCTTCGACCTGCTGACGACGGCGAAGACCGCGATCATCGATCCGGCCTGGCAGCAGTTCTCGGTCGAGGTCTACATCTTCGTCGCCGCAATCTATTTTGTCTTTTGCTTTGCGATGTCGCGCTACAGCCGCGGCTTGGAGGCGACGAGCAGGAGATGATCTTCCTTCTCCCCTTGTGGGAGAAGGTGGCGCGAAGCGCCGGATGAGGGGTTCTGTCGCCGTATTCAGACGGTGAGAGAGTCCCTCGTGGAGAGAACCCCTCACCCGTCTCGCCGCTTTGCGGCGAGCCACCCTCTCCCGCAAGGGGAGAGGGTACTGCGGAGTTCGTCGTGCGAAGAAGCGTTACGTCTTAACCCTTCGGATCGATCGGCGTCGTTCCGCGCAGGCCCAAAATATCCTCAAGCACCTTGGCGCCCGCGAGCACCTCCGCGTCGCCCCTGGGCGCCCCGACCACCTGCACGCCGACCGGCAGGCCCGAGGCCGTGAAGCCGCAGGGCAGCGAGAGCGAGGGGCAGCAGGCCAGCGTGATGGCGTAGACGATGCCGAGCCACTCGACGTAGTTCTCGAATCTCTTGCCGGCACATTCGGCGACGTAGCGGTGCTCGATCGGGAAGGGCGGCACGATCGTGGTGGGTGTCAGCAGCAGATCATAGGTCTTGAAGAACTCGACCGCCCGCGCGGTCATGCCGACGCGCTGGGCCTCGGCACGCGCGAGCTGCTCCACGGTGAGCTTGAGGCCTTCCTCGATGTTCCAGATCACCTCGGGCTTGAGCAGGTCGCGCTTGGTGCGCAGCAGCTCCGCCTTGCTGATCGCGAAATCGAAGGCGCGCAGCACGTGGAAGCACTCATGCGCCTCGCGCCAGTCCGGATGCGCTTCCTCGACGATGACACCGGCCTCGGCAAAACGTTCCGCAGCCTTCCGCGTGATCGCCTTCACCTCGGGATCGACAGGGGTGATGCCGAGGTCAGCTGAATAGGCGATGCGCTTCGGCTTCTTGCCGGACCGCGCGGATGTCAGGAACGAGGTCGCCGGCGCCGGCAGCGACAGCGGATCGTCGGCATAATCGCCGCTCATGGCATCGAGCAGCAGCGCGAGATCCTCGACATTGCGTGCCATCGGGCCCTGCACGCCGAGATTGCGATCGATCGCCACTTTCGGCGTATGCGCGACGCGGCCGATGCTCGGCCGCATGCCGACGATGCCGCAGAAGGCTGCCGGGCTGCGCAAGGATCCGCCCATGTCCGAGCCCTGCGCGAGCCAGGCCATGCCGGTGGCCAGCGCCACCGCGGCGCCGCCGGAGGAGCCGGCCGCGGACTTCGTCATATCCCAGGGATTGAGCGTCGCGGCGAAAACCTCGTTGAAGGTGTTGGCGCCGGCGCCGAACTCCGGCGTGTTGGACTTGGCGTAGACGAGCGCGCCGTTGGCCTCGAGGTTCTCGACCATGAGGTCGGACTTGGCGGGAATGTTGTCCTTGAAGATCGGCGAGCCCTGCGTGTTCAGCACGCCCGCAACGTCAGTCAGATCCTTGATCGGCACCGGCAGGCCCGCGAGCAGCCCCCGCGCGCCGGCGGGTTTGCGCATCAAGGCCTTGGCGCTGTCCCGCGCGCGATCGAAGCAGAGCGTCGGCAGCGCATTGACCTTGCCGTCGACCTCCTTGACACGCTTCTCCACCACATCCAGCAGTTCGAGCGGTGAGACATCGCCGGAGCGCAGCTTCTCGACGACGGCGCAGGCGGTTTGTTGGATCAGGTCTTGAGACAATTATTTTACTCCTACCTAGATTGTCATTCCGGGACGCCCGGAGGGCGAACCCGGAATCTCGAAGTTCTCAGGCCCAATTGTGCACTGTAGTTCGATGCTTTGCATCGCCCCGGAACGACGGTGTCAAAAAGGACGAGGCAGCTAACCCCAGCCTGCGCTGATGCCGCCGTCCACGGTGTAAATCACACCCGACGTATAGCCCGCGCGGTCCGAGGCCAGGAACGCCATGAGGTCGCCGATCTCGCGCGCATGCGCAGGGCGGCCGAGCGGCAGACTCTTCTGGAATTCCTTGTAACGGCTCTCGTCGCCGAACTGGTGCTTGGCCCGCGTCTTCAGCAGCGTGACGTGACGATCGGTGCCGACGGGGCCCGGATTGATGCCGACCACGCGGATGTTGTCGGCGAGGCTTTTGCCGCCGAGCGCGCGGGTGAAGGCCATCAGCGCGGCATTGCCGGCGCTGCCGCAGATGTAGTTGGCGTCGAACTTCTCGCCGGCCGCCCCGATGTCGTTGACGATGACGCCGCCGCCTTTGGCTTTCATCTGCGCGTAGATCTGCCGCGTGAGGTTGATATAGCCGAACACCTTCAATTCCCAGGCGTGGCGCCAGGTCGCTTCGTCGATCTTGTCGATCGAGCCGCCGGGAATGTCGCCGGCATTGTTGACGAGCACGTCGATCTCGGCGGCTTCTTTCGCCAGCCGTGCCACGTCCTCCGCCTTGCGCAGATCGACGATGCTTGTTGCGGCATCGATCTGATGCGCCGAGCGTAAGCGCTCGGCCAGCGCCTTGAGCTGATCGCCGCTGCGGGCGGCGAGCAGGAGATGCGCGCCTTCCTCGGCAAATGCCTCGGCCGCGGCAGCGCCGATGCCCTTCGACGCGCCCGTGATCAGGACGCGCTTGCCACGCAGATGCAGATCCATTGGGGGTACTCTCGGAATTGGAACAGGATCAAACCAGTAGGCGCTCGGCCGCGCCACGGTCAACATTGCAGTGCAGCGTTGCACTGCCGCCGCGTTTGGTCCATTGCAGTGCGGTCAAAAAGGCGGCGGCTGCCGGACCAAAAAGGGACGTTCTCGATGAGCAAGAAACAATACCGGATCGCGGTCATTCCCGGCGACGGCATCGGCAAGGAAGTCATGCCCGAGGGCCTGCGCGTCATGGAGGCGGCGGCGAAGAAGCACGGCGTCACCCTGCATTTCGACCATTTCGATTTCTCGTCCTGGGACTATTACGAGAAGCACGGCCAGATGATGCCGGATGACTGGAAGGAGAAGATCGGCAAGCACGACGCGATCTATTTCGGCGCGGTCGGCTGGCCGGCCAAGATTCCGGACCACGTCTCCCTCTGGGGCTCACTGATCAAATTCCGCAGGGAGTTCGACCAATACGTGAATTTGCGCCCGGTGCGGCTGATGCCCGGCGTGCCGTCGCCGCTGGCGGGCCGCAAGCCCGGTGACATCGATTTCTGGGTGGTGCGCGAGAACACCGAAGGCGAATATTCCTCCGTCGGCGGCCGCATGTTCCCCGACACCGACCGCGAGTTCGTGACGCAGCAGACGGTGATGACCCGCACCGGCGTTGACCGCATCCTGAAGTTCGCCTTCGAGCTCGCGCAGTCGCGGCCGAAGAAGCACCTGACCTCCGCGACGAAGTCGAACGGCATCTCCATCACCATGCCCTATTGGGACGAGCGCGTGGAGGCGATGGCGAAGAAGTTTCCCGGCGTGAAGTGGGACAAGTACCACATCGACATCCTGACTGCGAACTTCGTGCTGCATCCTGATTGGTTCGACGTCGTGGTCGGCTCCAACCTGTTCGGCGACATCCTGTCCGACCTCGGCCCGGCCTGCACCGGCACGATCGGCATCGCGCCGTCGGGCAACATCAATCCCGAAGGCGACTTCCCCTCGGTGTTCGAGCCGGTGCACGGCTCGGCGCCCGACATTGCGGGACAGGGCATTGCCAACCCGATCGGCATGATCTGGTCGGGGGCGATGATGCTGGAGCATCTCGGCCAAAAGGAAGCCGGCCGTTCGATCGTCGAGGCGATCGAGCGTACGCTGGCGGAGCGTACGCTGCGGACCAAGGACCTTGGCGGCAACGCCGACACCACGGCCTGCGGCAAGGCGGTTGCAGATATGGTGGATTGAGGCGGGGCTTCCCCTCTCCCCTTGTGGGGAGAGGGTGGCTCGCCGCGCAGCGACGACGTGCTACACATACGACGTCCGCGCCGGATCGAAGATCGGCGGATATTCGTTGTCGTCGAGCAGGTCGAGAAACTCATCGAGCCCGCCGGCCTTGATCAACGCGAGCTCCCGATCCGAGATCAGGTTCACGGTCAAAATCTCGACCGGATCGCCCGCGATTTCCAGCGCTTCGGCGATCTGCTTGTCGGGGCCGATGATCGGCGTGAGGAACAAAAAAGTCTGAAAGTCCGTTCCTGCAACCGGTGGCCACGGCAACGCGACGCGGTGACCGAATCCAAACCAGGTCGTGTCGACGAACGGCAGATTGGCCAGCCAGCGCAGATTGTCGCGGACATCCGGTGTCGGCTCGCGAACATACCACATCAGCTCGGCGCGCGGCTTCGCGTCGCCCTGCACGCCGTGCATCCGCTGCTGGCTCATGCCGTTGGTCAAGAGCACATAGCCTTCATCGGAGCCTTCCCGGCATTCAGGCACGAAATCGCGGCCAAACGCATGGATGTCGATGCGACGTTCGGCGTCGTCCGTGAAGCTGTGCTCGGGCTCGCCTAGCTCGCTTTCATAGACGTCGAGCCGATGCCGGTAGAGGTCGATCGCAGATGACGGCTCGCTGGAGCCGGACATGAGCTTTGCGAGACGGGAGAGCATGTGAACCTCGAGCGGATGTGGGCCGGGATATCCCCGTTGTCGCAACACAATGGGGGCCGGTTCATCTCCGCTCCGCAAGCTTCGCCCTAGTCCAGATTTCCTTGCGCAATTGTCCAGAAGCCCGGGCTCGTGCCGAGCGATGTCGCGCGACTAGCTCACGATCTTCTCGATCGCCGCCTGGTCCAACCCGAATTTCTTCCCGGCCTCCAGGATCTCCTGCCAGGTGGTCGGATCGACCGGAATGCCTTCGGCGAGGCGCTTTGTCTTGGTCTCGCGTTCGGGCTCGCCGGCGATCTTGACCTTGTCGACCCCGGAAGCGGGCGGCGAGCCGGTGTGCCAGGCCACAAAGCTCTCGACTTCACGCGCGAGGTTCTCGCCGGTGCCGAGCTTGGCGGGATCGATGACGATCGAGAGCATGCCGTTGAGGACGTTGTATTTGCCGTCGGACGGGCCCTTGACCACTTGCCCGCCGGAGAGCGCGCCGCCGAGGATTTCGCACACCAGCGCAAGCCCCGAGCCCTTGTGCTCGCCGAACGGAAGGATGGCGCCGTAGGGCGGGATCACCGTGTAGCGCGGATTGACCGTGGGCTTGCCTTCATTGTCGATGATGGTGCCGGGCTCCAGCGCGACGCCCTTGTTGTGGGCGACGCGGGTCTTGCCTTGCGCAATTCTGCTGGTGGCGAAGTCGAGCACGATGGGATCCTTGCCCCGGCGCGGGATGCCGACGCAGAACGGGTTGGTGCCGTGGCGCGGATCGCTGCCACCCCAGGGCGCCACGATCGGCCGCGAGATCACGTTGACGAAGTGGATCGAGACCAGGCCGTGGTCGATGCATTGCTCGGCCCAGTGGCCGATGCGGCCGATGTGGTGCGAGTTGGAGAGGCCGACCAGGCATACGCCGTTCTGCTTGGCGCGCTCGGCCGCAAGCTCCATCGCTTCATGGCCGATCACCTGGCCGTAGCCGGTGAGGCCGTCGAGGGTGAGGAGCGGACCGGTGTCGAGCACGATCTTGACGTGCGCGTTCACGGCGAGGCCGCCATTGGTGACGCTCTGGACGTAGCGCGGGATCATGCCGACGCCGTGGGAATCGTGTCCCTTCAGATTGGCCTCGACGAGATTGCTGGACACGAGCTCGGCCTCTCGGTCCGAGGAGCCGCCGGCCTTGACGATGGCGCGGATGGCCTTGGTGAGCGGCTCAGCCTTGATGATGCGATAGTCGGCCATTGTCGTTGCTCTTATCCCTTCACGATCCGGCGGCAGTGCTCCCACGCCGCGCCAATCAGGTTCTCGCTGGCCTCCGGCGTCCGGAATGCCGAATGTGCCGACAGCGTCACGTTTGGAATCTTCGTCAGCGGATGATCGCCGGGCAGGGGCTCGGTGTTGAAGACATCGAGGCCGGCATGGCGGATGTGGCCGGACTTCAGCGCGTCGATCATGGCGGCTTCGTCGACGATCGCGGCGCGCGCGGTGTTGACGAAGATGACGCCCGGTTTCATTTGAGCGATCTTCTCGCGCGTGATCATGCCGCGCGTCTCGTCGTTGAGCAGCAGATGCAGCGACACCACGTCGCTGCGCGCCAGCAAGGTGTCGAGATCGGTGAACTCGACGCCCGGATTGCTCTTCGGCGAGCGGTTCCAGGCGATCACCTTCATGCCGCTGCCGGACGCAATGCGCGCCACTTCAGCTGCGATGCCGCCAAAGCCGATCAGTCCGAGCGTTTTGCCCGTGAGCTGCATGCCGTCCTCGCGCAGCCAATTGCCGACGCGCATCTCGCGATCCATCTTCGCGATGACCCGGGCCGACGCCCACATCAGCGCGATCGCGGATTCGGCGACCGCGGTGTCGCCATAGCCCTTGATCAGATGCACGGAGATGCCGAGCTCGGCGAGTTCCTCCGGATTCATGTAGCTGCGTGCGCCGGTTCCGAGGAACACGACGTGCTTGAGCCCTGTGCACTTCTTGGCGACCTCGGTCGGCAGTGCGGTGTGGTCGACGATCGCGATCTCGGCGCCGTCGAGAACTTCCGGATATTGCTCCGGCTTGATGTCGGGATTCCGGTGGATCCGCACCTTGGGATCACCGGGCTTTTCCAGCCGCTCCATGATCACGGCGAGGGCTTCGTTGGCGTCGACGAAAACTCCGCGCATGGCTCTCTCCGGTCAGGACGCGACGCCGGCGATTGCCAGCACGGTATGCATGAGGACGTTGGTTCCCGCGGCGCAATCGCCCTGCGTGGCGTCTTCCAGCTCGTTGTGGCTGATCCCGTCCTTGCAGGGCACGAACACCATCGCCGCCGGCATTTTGGTGTTGAGGTTGCACGCGTCGTGGCCGGCGCCCGAGGTGATACGGCGCGAGGAGTAACCGAGCGTATTCGCCGCGCTCTCGACCGCTGCAATGAGCTTGGGATCGAAATGCGTCGGGGGCTTGCGCCAGACCAGATCGAGCTTCACCTCGACCTTGCGACGCGCGGAGATTTCGGCAATCGCCGCGCGCAGATCGCGGTCGAGCGCGTCCATGATCGCGCCATCCGCGCTGCGGCAATCCACGGTGAAGGCGATCTCGCCGGGAATGACGTTGCGCGAGGGATTGGCGATCACGGCCTCGCCGATGGTGCCGACCGCCTTGGGCCCGTGCTTCCTCGCAATCGCCTCCATCGCCAGCACGATCTCCGACAGCGTCGCCAGCGCATCGCGTCGCAGCGGCATCGGGGTCGAGCCGGCATGGCTCTCGAAGCCGGAAATCTTGCCGTCATACCACAAGACGCCCTGGCCGGAATCGACCACGCCGATGGTCTTGCCTTCGGCCTCCAGGATCGGGCCCTGCTCGATGTGCAATTCGACGAAGCAGCCGAGCTTCTGGAAGCCCACCGGCTTGTCGCCGCGATAGCCGATGCTGTCGAGCGCCTGGCCGACGGTCGTGCCGTCGATATCCTTGCGCGACAAAATGTCGTCGGTGGTGAAGTCGCCGACATAGGCTGCGGAGGCCATCATCGCCGGCGCGAAGCGCGAGCCTTCCTCGTTCGTCCAGTTGACGACGCAGATCGGCGCCTCGGTCTCGATGCCGGCATCGTTCAGCGTGCGGATGACTTCGAGCGCGCCGAGCGTGCCCAGGATGCCGTCATACTTGCCGCCGGTCGGCTGGGTGTCGAGATGCGAGCCGATGCCGACGGGCGGCTTCGACATGTCGCGTCCCTTGCGCAGGCCGAATTGTGAGCCGAGCGCATCGGTGTGCACCTCGAGCCCGGCTTCCTCGCAGGCTTTGCGGAACCAGTCGCGTACCTGCTTGTCTTCGGCACTCAGTGTCAGCCGCCGCACGCCGCCTTTGGCCGTCGCGCCGAATTGCGCGGTCTCGTGGATGGAGCCCCAGAGGCGGGCGGAATCGATTTGCAAATTGGTGACGGCTCGGCTCATGCGTTCGGTCTCTCGATTGTCCGGCGCCTTTTTCAATGACCCGCCAGCGCGGGCGCGTCAACCGCGAGGCTGCTCTGCGCAATTTGCCGTGCAAGCTCGGCGACGCGCTCTACGGCGACGACGTCGGGCGAGGCAAGCCAGCTCGCGGTGAAGGTCAGCGGCGCGATGGCAAGATCGGTGTCGAGCAGCTGCAGCCGCCCGTCGGCAAGCTCGTTCTCGACGATGGCGTCGGGGATCACGGCAACGCCGAGCCCCTCGACCGCCATGTGGATGACGGTGGCCAGTGAAGCCGACGCGTGCAGGCGGATCGGCGGCAGGTCCGGCCGGTCGAACACCTCGCGCACGACCTCGTAAGGCTTGGTCTTGCGCGGGAAGGTGATGATCGGAAATCGCGCGAGATCCGCCGGCGTCACCGGGCCCTTGCCGAGGCCGAGCGAGGGGCTTGCGAGAAAGCCGATCGGATAATCGGCGAGCACGCGGTTGTGCACGCCGGAGGCGGACAGCGGCCCGACGACGAACGCAAGCTCGATCTCCTGCGCGAGCAGGCGCGCGGTGAGGTTTGGCGTGATGTCGACTTCGATCTCCAGCGACAGGTTCGGATAGACCTGGTTCACGCTCTTCACGAGGCGCGGCAGCCAAGTGTGCACGATGGTCTCGGCGACGCCGAGCCGCATCACGCCGCGCATCGCCGACCGATCGCCGATCTCCGCCATCATCTGGGCGCGCAGGCCGATCAGCTTCTCCGCATAGACCATCATCTGGCGGCCGCTCGGCGTCGGGGAGGCCACGCGATGATCGCGGTTGAGCAGCTTCACGCCCATCTCGCGCTCGAGCTGGGCGATGCGCTGGGAGATCGCCGGCTGGGTCGTGTTGAGCCGCTGGGCGGCGCCCCGGAAGCTGCCGAGCTTCACAACCCAGAGGAACGTCTCGATCGACCTGAAGTCCAGCATTGGAAGGATTTTCCCAATCGATAAATCAGATTTATCGAGATTGATTAGAAACGACGATTAGACTTTATAGCACGCTTGGTGTTGGCTTGTCCTTGTCGAGTTTATAGGCAGGTCGATCTCATGACTGTTTTGGTGGCAGCGCAGCAAACTGAAACGCCCGACACGCTCCCGAGCCGCAAGGCGCGGCTTGCCTATCGTCAGGGACTGGTCGCTTCCACCGCCGGCGTCGCTCCGGGCTTCGTCCAGGGCAATCTGGCGATCCTGCCGGCGGAATACGCCGGCGCCTTCCATCGCTTCTGCCAGCTCAATCCGAAACCGTGCCCGATCATCGGCATGTCCGATGTCGGCAGCCCCCACATTCCCGCGCTCGGCGCCGATCTCGACATTCGCACCGACGTGCCGCGCTACCGCGTCTGGCGCGACGGCGAAGTCGTCGACGAGCCGACCGACGTGACCAAGCATTGGCGCGATGATCTCGTCACCTTCGTGCTCGGCTGCTCGTTCTCGTTCGAAGAGGCGTTGCTCGACGAGGGCATGCCGATCCGCCACATCGAAGAGAACGTGCGCGTGCCGATGTACCGCACCAACATCGCCTGCGGCGAGGCCGGTCCGTTCGCCGGCCCCATGGTGGTGTCGATGCGGCCGTTCAAGCCGGCGGACGCGATCCGAGCGGTGCAGATCACCTCGCGCTATCCCGCCGTGCACGGCGCGCCCGTGCATCTCGGCCATCCGCATCTGATCGGCATCAAGGATATCGCCAAGCCCGATTACGGCGATCCCGTGCCGGTCGCCGAGGACGAGATCCCGGTGTTCTGGGCCTGCGGCGTGACGCCGCAATCGGTCATCAACGCCGCGAAGCTTCCGTTCGCGATCACGCATTCGCCCGGCCTGATGCTGGTGACGGATCTCAAGAACAGGACCATGGCCGTGATTTAGTGGGCAGCGTTTGCTGCTTCTTCGGGCTTTACCGCATCCATCAATCGCTTCATTCGATCAACCGAAATTCAGTACAGGGGACTTTGCCATGACGATCACTCGCCGCGACGTGTTGTTGGGAGCCACCGCCACTGCCGCTCTCGTGCCGCTGGCAGCGCGCGCGCAGACCTCGGAAGTCGTGATCGGTGTGATCTATCCGTTCTCCGGCGGCAGCGCACAGCAGGGCGTCGACGCGCAGAAGGCCTATGAGACCGCGCTCGAAGTCATCAACAAGAACACCGATTTCGATCTGCCGCTGGCCAAGGGCGAGGGCTTGCCGGGCCTCGGCGGCGCGAAGATCCGCCTCGTCTTCGCCGATCACCAGGCCGATCCGCAGAAGGGCCGCGCCGAGGCCGAGCGCCTGATCACGCAGGAGAAGGTCTGCGCCATCATCGGCACCTATCAGAGCGCCGTCGCCGTCACCGTCAGCCAGATCTGCGAGCGCTATCAGGTCCCGTTCGTGTCCGCCGACAATTCCTCGCCGAGCCTGCATCGCCGCGGCCTGAAGTACTATTTCCGCGCCGCGCCGCATGACGAGATGTACTCGGCCGCCATGTTCGACTTCTTCGACGCCATGAAGAAGAAGGGCACCAAGATCGAGACGCTCTCGCTGTTTCACGAGGACACCATCTTCGGCACCGATTCCGGCAACGCCCAGACCAAGATCGCCGGCGAGCGCGGCTACAAGATCGTCACCGACATCAAGTATCGCGCCAACTCGCCCTCGCTCTCGGCCGAGGTGCAGCAGCTCAAGTCTGCGAACGCCGACGTGCTGATGCCTTCGAGCTACACCACCGACGGCATCCTCCTGGTCAAGACCATGGCCGAGCTCGGCTACAAGCCGAACGCGATCGTGGCGCAGGATGCCGGCTTCTCCGAGAAGGCGCTCTATGACGCCGTCGGCGACAAGCTCGAAGGCGTGATTTCGCGCGGCACCTTCTCGCTCGACCTCGCGCAGAAGCGCCCGATGGTCGGCAAGATCAACGAGATGTTCAAGACGCGCTCGGGCAAGGACTTCAACGACCTGACCTCGCGCCAGTTCATGGGCCTGATCATCCTCGCCGACGCCATCAGCCGCGCCAAGTCGACCGACGGCGAGAAAATCCGCGATGCGCTGGCGGCGACCGACATCCCGGGCGAGCAGACCATCATGCCCTGGAAGCGGGTCAAGTTCGACGAGATGGGCCAGAACAACGACGCCGATCCGGTGCTGCTGCAATATGTCGGCGGCAAGTTCGTCACCATCTTCCCGCCGCAGGCCGCGATCGCCGAGGCGATCTGGCCGATGAAGTAAGATTGGGAAAGCGGGAGCTCAGACGTAGCTCCCGCCCTCATCCTGAGGAGCGGGCGTAGCCCGCGTCTCGAAGGACGGGGGCTGGGCCATCCTTCGAGACGCGCGCTTGTGCGCGCTCCTCAGGATGAGGATCTATTTCGGGGGACAGACTTTTGACAGCCCAAGCCATTATCCAGAGTCTCGCGAGCGGCCTGCTCATGGGCCTGCTCTACGGACTGATCGCGGTCGGCCTCGCGCTGATCTTCGGCCTGATGGACGTCACGAACTTCGCCCATGGCGAGTTCCTGATGATCGCGATGTACCTGTCCTTCTTCCTGTTCGCGTTCTTCGCCATCGACCCCTTGCTGTCGGCGCCATTGGTCGCCGCGGCACTCTTCGTGTTCGGGGCGGTGATCTATCTCTTGATTGTACGCTTCGCCATGCGGGCCAAGGCCAACGCCGGCATGGTGCAGATCTTCACCACCTTCGGCCTTGCCATCGTCATGCGCGGCCTCGCGCAGTTCTTCTTCACGCCGGACTATCGCAGTATTCCGCAGTCCTGGCTCGGCGGAAAGACCATCTCGATTGCCGGCATCTTCCTGCCGGAGCCGCAGCTGGTCGGCGCGCTGGTCTCGATTCTCGCCTTCGCCGGTCTCTATTTCTTCATCCACCGTACTGATTTCGGCCGTGCGCTGGAAGCCACCCGCGAAGATCCCGGTGCAGTCGCGCTCGTCGGCATCGACAAGAACCGCGTGTTCGCGTTCGGCTGGGGCCTTGGCGCCGCGCTGGTCGGCCTCGCCGGCGCGATCATGGCGAGCTTCTTCTACATCTATCCCGACGTCGGCGCGTCCTTTGCCCTGATCGCCTACGTCACGGTGGCGCTCGGCGGCTTCGGCAGCGTGTTCGGCGCCTTCGCCGGTGGCATCATCGTCGGCCTCGTCGAAGCCACCACCGCCCTGGTGCTCCCGCCGTCGCTGAAATCGGTCGGCATCTACGCGGTTTATCTGCTGGTCGTCTTCATCCGGCCGCGCGGCCTGTTCGGATCGATCTGATGGACAAGGAATTTGCAGCGCGGCGCCGCCGCGACCTCATCATCGCCGCGGTGCTCGCCGCGATTGCCGCAGCGGCGCCCTTGTTCGTGAAGGACGTCGTCGTTCAGAACATCCTGATCCTGACGCTAATGTATGCGGGGCTGTCGCAGAGCTGGAACATCCTGTCCGGCTATTGCGGGCAGATCTCGCTCGGCCACGCGCTGTATTTCGGCCTCGGGGCCTACACCACCGAGCTGCTGTTCACCAAGTTCGGCGTGCTGCCCTGGTTCGGCATGCTGGCCGGCGGCGTGGTGTCGGCGCTGATCGCGATGGGGCTCGGTTATCCCTTCTTCCGCCTGCGTGGCCATTACTTCGTGATCGCCACCATCGTCATCGCCGAGATCGGCCTGCTGCTGTTCCACAATTGGGAATGGGCGGGCGCCGCGATGGGCATCACCATTCCGATCCGGGGCGACAGCTGGCTGAAATTCCAGTTCCTGCGCACCAAGCTGCCTTACTTTTATTTCGCGCTGGCGCTGTGCTGCCTCGCCTGGTTCGTCACCTGGTGGCTGGAAGACTCCAAATGGGGCTTCTGGTGGCGCGCGGTGAAGGACAATCCGGACGCGGCCGAGAGCCTCGGTGTCGACGTGTTCAACTCCAAGATGGGTGCGGCCGCGGTCTCCGCCTTCCTGGTCGCCGTCGGCGGCAGCTTCTACGCGCAGTTCGTCTCCTACATCGACCCTGAGAGCGTCATGGGCTTCCAGTTCTCGCTGCTGATGGCGCTGCCCGCCGTGCTCGGCGGCATCGGCACCCTGTGGGGACCGGTGTTAGGGGCCGCCATTCTGATCCCGCTGACGGAGCTGACGCGCTTCAAGTTCGGCGGCTCGGGGCGCGGTGTCGACCTCATCGTCTACGGCACGCTGATCGTCCTGATCTCGCTGGCCCTGCCACGAGGCCTGCTGAGCCTGTTTTCACGCCCGAAGAAGACGGGAGCCGCACGATGACGCCGCTTCTCGAAACCCGCGGGGTCTGGCAACGCTTCGGCGGCCTCGTCGCCAACAGCGACGTTTCGATCTCCGTCGGCCGCGGTGAGATCGTCGGCCTGATCGGCCCCAACGGCGCCGGCAAGTCGACGCTGTTCAATCTCATCGCGGGCGTGCTGCCGCCGACGCAAGGCTCGATCCTGTTCGATGGCGAGGACGTCACCCGCATGCCGGCGGCCCAGCGCTGCCAGCGCGGCGTCGGGCGCACCTTCCAGGTGGTCAAGAGCTTCGAGACCATGACGGTCATCGACAACGTCATCGTCGGTGCGCTCGTCCGCAACACCGTGATGCGCGAAGCGCGCCGCAAGGCGCACGAGGTGCTGGAGTTCACCGGCCTTGCCGCGCGCGCCGACGTGCTGGCGAGCGACCTCGTGCCGGCCGAGAAGCGCCGCCTCGAAGTCGCCCGTGCGCTCGCGACCGAGCCGAAGCTGCTGCTGCTCGACGAAGTCCTCACTGGCCTTACCCCGACCGAGGCGCAGACCGGCGTCGCGCTGGTGCGCAAGGTGCGCGATGCCGGCATCACCGTGCTGATGGTCGAGCACGTCATGGAGATCGTGATGCCGCTGGTCGACCGCGCCATCGTGCTCGACCTCGGCAAGGTGCTGGTCGAGGGCAAGCCAAACGATGTCGTCCGCGATCCCAAGGTGATCAAGGCATATCTGGGAGATCGTCATGCTGTCGGTGCGTGAAGTCACGACCGCCTATCAGGGTCTGGTCGCGATCTCCGCGGTCTCGATCGAAGTCCAGAAGGGCGAGATCGTCTGCGTCGCCGGCGCCAACGGCGCGGGCAAGTCGACGCTGCTGAAATCCATCGCCGGTGCCGAGCGTCCGCGCTCGGGCAACGTGACCTTCGACGGCAGGCCGCTCAACGGCATGGCGCAGCATCACATCACGGCGGCCGGCATCGCCTATGTGCCGGAGAACCGCCGCCTGTTTCCGCGCCTGTCTGTGCGCGACAATCTGCGCCTCGGCAGCTATCTCTATCGCGGCGAAGCCGACCGCGAGGGACCGCTCGATCTCGTCTTCCAGCTGTTCCCGCGCCTCGCCGAGCGCCTCGATCAGCGCGCCGAAACGCTCTCCGGCGGCGAGCAGCAGATGCTCGCGATTGGCCGCGCCCTGATGACCCGTCCGCGGCTTCTGATGCTGGACGAGCCCTCGCAAGGCATCATGCCGAAACTGGTCGACGAGATCTTCCAGGCGGTGCTGCGCATCCGCGACGCCGGCATGACCGTGCTGATCGTCGAGCAGCGCATGGCCGAGTGCCTGGAGATCGCCGACCGCGCCTACATCCTGCAAACCGGCCGCGTGCTGATGCAGGGCCCGGCCGCGGAGATCAAGGGCAATCCGGATGTGCGCAAGGCGTATCTGGGGCTGTAGCGGTAGAGTGTTAGGCCCGCTCGCGCAACATACTCGCTGTCATCGCCCGCGAAGGCGGGCGATTCAGTGCTCAGAGATGCCAACGAGATACGGATAAGCCGCGGCGTACTGGATTCCCCGCCTCGCGGGGAATGACAGTGGTGGACGAGTTCAATGTCCGTGCCCATGCTCCGGCAGCGTCACCCCGAACACCTTCACCAGGTCCGCCACCTGCTCCGGCGACAGATACCGCGGGTTCATCCCGCGCAGCAGCAGGTACAGCTTCGCGGTCTCCTCCAACTCCTCGGTCGCGAACACCGCCGCTTCCAGCGTGTCACCGGCAACCACCGGGCCGTGATTGGCGAGCAGCACGGATGAATATTTTCCCGCCAGTCCCTTGATCGCGTCCGCGACAGCGGGATCGCCGGGCCGATAATACGGCACGAGCGCGGTGGCGCCGCATTTCATCAAATAATAGGCCGTCATCGGCGGCAGCGCGGCGCGCGGGTCGATCTCGGGCAGCATCGACAGCGCGACCGAATGGGTGGAGTGCAGATGCACGATCGCCTTCGCGCTGCCGCGTGTGTCGTAAAGCGCGGTGTGCAGCGGAACTTCCTTGGTCGGCGCATCGCCCGAGAGCAGCCGGCCGGTTTCGTCCAGCCGCGACAGCTTTGCCGGATCGAGGAAGCCGAGCGAGGCATTGGTCGGCGTCACCAGCCAGCCGCCGCCGTCCAGCCTGACGCTGATATTGCCGGAGGAGCCCGGCGTCAGCCCGCGCTCGAACAGGGACCGTCCGAAGCGGCAGATGTCCTCGCGCAGCCGGGTCTCGTTGCTGCTTTCAGTCCTCATGGCCGTCATGCCCCTTTGTCTCACGCTTTGGCAGCGCGACCAAGCCGTGTTATCGGTTCGTCGAGCCCGCCGCAAAGGCCGGCCGTCCAGGAAACGTTCGCAAGGGTCAGTTGCATATGTCCGCCTCCACGTCTCAAAATCAGCGCATAGCCGTCATCGGGCTCGGCTCGATGGGGTACGGCATGGCGACCTCGCTGAAGCGCGCCGGCCACGCGGTCACCGGTTGCGACGTTTCGGCTGACGCCGTGGCGCGTTTCGTCAAGGATGGCGGTGCGGGTGCCAGCACGCCGGCAGAGGCCGCCAAGGGCGCCGATATCGCCGTCAGTGTCGTCGTCAATGCCGCGCAGACCGAGACGATCCTGTTCGGCAAGGATGGCGCCGCCGAGACCATGCCGAAGGGCAGCGTGTTCGTCTCCTCCGCCACCATGGATCCCGATGTGGCGCGACGTCTCGCCAAGCAGCTCGAGGCGACCGGCCGGCATTATCTCGATGCGCCGATCTCAGGCGGCGCGCAGCGTGCTGCGCAAGGCGAGCTGACGATCCTGGCCTCCGGCAGTGCCGCCGCCTTTGCGAAAGCGCGGCCGGCGCTCGATGCCATGGCCGCCAAGCTCTACGAGCTCGGCGATGCCGCAGGGCAGGGCGCCGCCTTCAAGATGATCAACCAGCTGCTCGCCGGCGTGCATATCGCCGCCGCGTCGGAGGCGATGGCGTTTGCCGCCAAGCAGGGCCTCGACATCCGCAAGGTCTACGAGGTGATCACCGCGTCCGCCGGCAATTCATGGATGTTCGAGAACCGCATGCCGCACGTGCTGGACGGCGATTACACGCCGCGCAGCGCCGTCGAGATCTTCGTCAAGGATCTCGGCATCATCCAGGACATGGCGCGCAGCGCCCGATTCCCCGTGCCGGTCTCCGCCGCCGCGCTCCAGATGTTCCTGATGACATCAGCCGCCGGCATGGGCCGCGACGACGACGCGTCGGTGGCGCGGATGTATGCGCAGGTCACGGGCGTGAAGCTGCCCGGCGACAAGTAAGCAAGAGGACTCCCATGCCGCGTTTTGCCGCCAATCTCTCGATGATGTTCACCGAGGTGCCGTTCCTCGATCGCTTCGATGCCGCCGCTTCAGCCGGCTTCACCGCGGTCGAGTTTCTCTTTCCGTACGATCATCCCGCCGAAGCGGTCGGCGAGCGGCTCAAGCGCAACGGCCTGACGCAGGCGCTGTTCAATCTGCCGCCGGGCGACTGGAATGCCGGCGAGAAGGGCTTTGCGGCGTTGCCGGCGCGGTTCAACGATCTCAAGGCGAGCCTCGAGACGGCGCTGCCTTACGCCAAGGCGACCGGCGTGAAGCGCCTGCACCTGATGGCCGGCATCGCCAACCGCGGCGAGCGCGTCGCGATCGAGGCCTTCTACAAATCGGTGGCATGGGCCGCGGAGTTCTTCGCACCCCACGGCATCGACGTCGTGATCGAGCCGATCAACACGCGCAACGTGCCCGGCTACTTCCTCAACGATTTCGGCTTCGCGCGCGACCTGATCCAGGAGCTGAGGCTTGCGAACCTCAAGCTCCAGTTCGACATCTATCACTGCCAGATCATCCATGGCGACGTCACCATGCGGTTGCGTGAGATGATGCCGATCATCGGTCACATTCAGATCGCCAGCATCCCTTCGCGCAACGAGCCCGACGGCGAGGAACTCAACTATCCGTTCCTGTTCGAGGAGCTCGACCGCCTCGGCTATACCGGCTTCGTCGGCTGCGAGTACAATCCGCGCGGCAAGACCACCGACGGCCTTGCCTGGTTCAAGCCCTACGCTGGAGTGAAGCCGTGACACTTGCAGCGAACATTGCTCTTGGCTGCATCGCCGACGACTACACCGGCGCGTCCGATCTCGCCAACACGCTGACGCGCGCGGGCCTGCGTACCGTGCAGACCATCGGCGTGCCCGCGGACGATCTGGCACTGCCCGAGGTCGATGCCGTCGTGGTGTCGCTGAAGAGCCGCTCGATCGAGGCGGGCCTTGCCGTGTCGCGTTCGCGCGCGGCGGAGACATGGCTGCGCAGCCGTGGCGCAAGCCATGTGCTGTTCAAGATCTGCTCGACCTTTGATTCCACCGACGCCGGCAATATCGGCCCTGTCATGGACGCGCTCCGCGCCGAGTGCGGCGAGGCGATCGTGCTGGTGACGCCGGCCTTCCCGGAGACCGGTCGCACCGTCTACCAGGGCAACCTCTTCGTCGGCGCCGTGCCGCTCAACGAGAGCCCGCTGAAAGACCATCCGCTCAACCCGATGCACGATTCCAACCTGGTGCGCGTGCTCGCGCGTCAGAGCAGGACGCAGATCGGTCTCGTCGACCTCGCGACCGTCACGCGCGGCGCCGATGCCGTGCGGGCGCGACTGGCCGAGCTCGCCGGCAAGGGGATCGGCGCTGCGATCATCGACGCCGTGTTCGACCGCGACCTCGAGACCATCGGCCTCGTGGCCGGCGAACATCGCTTGTCGGTCGGTGCCTCCGGCATGGGCCTCGGGCTTGCGCGCGCGCTGGTCTCGACGGGCAAGGTCAAATCGACCGATGCGAGCAGCGACGCCGGTGCGGCGGTCGGCGGACCGGCGGCCTGCCTTGCCGGAAGCTGCTCGCAGGCGACGCTTCAGCAGATCGCCAATGCCGAACGTGTCATGCCGGTGTTGCACCTCGATCCCGAGCAGATTGTCTCAGGCCAAGGCGAAGCGCAGCGCGCGCTCGCCTGGGCCCGGCCACTTCTGGCGGAAGGTCCCGTTCTGATTGCTTCGAGCGCGACGCCGGAGGCCGTTACCGCTGTCCAGGCGCGCCACGGCCGCGACGCCGCCGGCCACGCCATCGAACAGGCCATGGCCGATATCGCCGAAGGGGTGGTGCAGGCCGGCGTCAGGCGCCTCGTCGTTGCCGGCGGCGAGACGTCCGGCGCAGTGGTCGATCGGTTGAAGATCCCCGGATTTCTCGTGGGGGTAGAAATCGCGGCGGGGGTCCCCGTGTTGCGCGCGGTCGGTGCGGCTGCAGGCGAGATGCTGCTTGCCCTGAAATCCGGCAATTTCGGCGGCCCCGCGTTCTTCTCCGACGCGCTTGGGCTCATGCGCTGAGCGCAGGGCATTCTTAGCTGCCCCTTCATTTCTTTCTGGCTTCCGTACTCGTACGGAGCCGTAGTTAACGTCTGCTCAGGTGCTCTGAGGTTGGATGTCGGCGCTGCTCCTTTTGGTTGATTCGATAAAATCTCCGCACGCGCTGCCGCGCCACCACAACGAGACCCGATTATGTTCGCCAAGCTTTCCATCCGCGCCAAGATCATCAGTGTCGTGGCGTTCCTGCTGGTCGCGATGACCGGCATGGGCCTGCTCGCCGTGTCGAAGATGCGGTCGATGAATGCCAGCACCGTCGATATCACCACGAACTGGATGCCGAGCGTCAGGGTGATCGGCGACCTGCGGGCCGCGGTCATCACGTACCGCAACGTGGTACGCCAGCACATGCTGGCCGAAGCCCTGGAAGATAAGCTCGTGGTGGAGAAGACTGCTGTCACCGTGACCGAGGCACTCGCCAAGACGCGCAGCAAGTATGAAGCCATGATCAGTTCCCCGGAAGAGCGCGCGCTCTACAACCAGTGGTCAAAACTCTGGGACGATTACAAGAAAGGCACCGACGAGGTCATGGCCTTGTCGCGCAAGGAGGCGGGCAAGATCCCGCGCGAGGCACAGGAGCTCAACTCCAAGACGGTCAACAAGATCGGACTCCAGGCGGATGAGGTCCTGAACAAGGACATCGAGCTCAACACCAAGGGCGGCGAACAGGCCGCTCAGGATGCCGCCGACAACTATTCCTACGCCTTCATGCTGGTGTCGGTCATTCTCGGCGCCGCTGTGGTGATCGGGATCGGCCTCAGCTTCTATCTGGTCCGCGACGTCTCGAACGGCATCAATTCCATCACCGAGCCGATGCAGGCGCTGGGCCGGGGAGATCTGGCCGCCGAGGTCCCGCATCGCGGCGAGAAGACCGAGATCGGCGCCATGGCCGACGTGCTCCAGATCTTCAAGGAGGCGTTGATCGCCAAGAAGGCCGCGGACGAAGCTGCGGCCGCGGATGCTGAAGCCAAGATCGAGCGCGGCCGCCGCGTCGACAACATCACCCGCGAATTCGAAACCATGATCGGCGAGATCGTTCAGACCGTGTCGTCGGCTTCGACGCAGCTCGAAGCCTCCGCTTCGACGCTGACCTCGACTGCCGACCGCTCCCAGCGGCTGGCGACCACGGTTGCCGGCGCTTCGGAGGAGGCTTCGACCAACGTGCAGTCGGTGGCCTCTGCCACCGAGGAGATGGCCTCGTCGGTCGGCGAGATCAGCCGTCAGGTGCAGGAATCGGCGCGGATGGCAGGCGATGCCGTCGGCCAGGCGCGCGCCACCACCGAGCGCGTCAGCGAGCTGTCCAAGGCCGCCGCGCGCATCGGCGACGTCGTCGAGCTGATCAACACCATCGCGGGCCAGACCAATCTGCTCGCGCTGAACGCGACCATCGAAGCCGCGCGTGCCGGTGAAGCCGGTCGCGGTTTCGCCGTGGTGGCCTCCGAGGTGAAGGCGCTCGCCGAGCAGACCGCGAAGGCCACCGGCGAGATCGGCCAGCAGATCTCCGGCATTCAGGCCGCGACCAACGATTCGGTCGGCGCCATCAAGGAGATCTCCTCCACCATCGAGCGTCTCTCCGAGATTTCCTCGGCGATCGCGGCCGCGGTGGAAGAGCAGGGCGCGGCGACGCAGGAGATCGCCCGCAACGTGCAGCAGGCCGCACAGGGTACGCAGCAGGTTTCCTCCAACATCACCGACGTGCAGCGCGGCGCGACCGAGACCGGCACGGCGTCCTCGCAGGTGCTGTCGGCAGCGCAGATGCTGTCCAACGACTCCGGCCGATTGAAGAACGAGGTCAGCAAGTTCCTGACCAACGTCCGCGCGGCCTGATCCCTCCGTCAGGTATCAGATGACACAAGAGCGGCGCCCCTCGGCGCCGCTCTTTGCCTTTGGAGAGAGCCTGCACGCACTGACATATTTTTCACGTGGGTCGTACGGTTCCAAATCTTTATGGGTTCCGAACTCGGAAAGCTCTATTGGTCCTTGCAGTGTTTCGGAGACGGCCTCGTGAGACTGCCTTCATTTTCTGCCATTTGCTCCATTCAATTGAAGATCGCCCCGATCGCCGGCGTTTGCCTCGCGGTCACCTGTATCGCTCACGGCCGCTCAAATGCGGTCCAGCGACTCGGAGCGGCTGACGAGCGACGTCGGCAGTTGCTGACCATGGCGGTGTGAAGAGACACATTCCATTTGCGTTGCGCCGTGCATTCGCGTGCGCAACGTTTTGATAAGCATAAGCCGTGAAGCCCCAGAGCCATACGACTGCACTTTGACGTGAGACAACATCACGTTGCGAACGTGGGGTAGTTCTCGTGAGACCGACCGATTCCGTTATCGGAAGTGGCGCTCGGAAGAAGGAAGCAAGCGGTGCATCTCAGAATAGGCAGGGTCCTGCCGGCCATCATCTCGGTGCTTGCCTTGATGGGGATCGCGGCAACCGGCTACACAGCCATTCACGCCTACCATGATCGCGAGGAGGCCGCGGCCTTCGTCGGTCTCAACGGCATTTCCCAATCACTGCTGCACAGCGCCGGGCAATGGGCCAAGGAGCGCGGCATGACCAATGCAGCCCTGAACTCGCCAGAGGTAATTCCGACCGATCGTCGTTCGGAGATCGACGGTGTGCGCGCGACGTCCGACCAAGCCTTCCGCGATGCCGTCCAACGGCTGCGCGACGTTCCGGCCATGAAGGGCGTCGAACAGCGCATCTCGGAAGCGGAGCGGGCATTCACGAACTTTGAGGACCTGCGCCGCAAGGTGGATGCAAATCTAGCAAAGTCCGGATCGGAACGGGACAGCGAGGTGGTCAAAGCTTTTGCCCCGGCGATCACCGACCTGATCGAGATCGCCGCCAGCAAGCCGCGCCTGACCTTGGAGACCCTGACCAATTCGCCTTCGGCAGTGATGGCGCGCCTTGTCGGTCTTCGGCATCTGACCGCGGAAATGGCCGAGAACGCCGGCCGCGAACGTGCGTTCCTCGGCGGGTTGATCAGTTCGCGCGCGAAGCTCGCCGCAGATGGGATCGGTCGGATCGCGACCTTCCGCGGCCACGTAGAACTCGCTTGGGCGACAGTCGCTCCGATCGCCGACCGCAGCGACGTGCCGACGGCGCTCGCACGAGCCATCAAGCTGGTGAAGGAAGACTACTTCCAGACCTACGGAGCGCTGCGGGCGGAGGTCCTCGCGGCTGGCCCGGGCGGCGACTATAAGATTAGCGGCCATGACTACGTCACCCGCGCGACAACGGCGATCAATTCCATTCTCGCTCTGGCCGACGCCATCGGCGCAGCGGCCGATATGGAGGCCGCCGAGCAGGCGAAGGCGGGTGCCTCGAATCTGATCGTCAGCGTTGCGATCCTTCTAGCGAGCATCGGGCTCGCATTGCTGAGCTTCTGGGTTGCGATTTCGCGGATCGTGCGTCCGCTCTCGGCTTTGACGGGCACGATGGGCGAACTTGCCGCCGGCAATTTCTCCGTCGTTCTGCCCGGTCTCGGCCGCGAGGACGAAATCGGCGACATGGCGCATGCGGTCGAAATCTTTAAGGTTAAGGCCGAAGAGAAGGCGCGCTTGGAGGCCGAGGCCAAAATCACGCAGGATAAGATTGCCGCCGAACAGCGCAGGGCCGACATGCACAGGCTCGCTGGCGCATTTGAAACCGCCGTCGGCGAGATTATCGACACGGTATCCTCGGCATCTACCGAACTCGAAGCTTCGGCGGGCACGCTGAATACGACTGCCGAGCGCGCACAGCAATTGGCAGTCGTGGTCGCAGCGGCGTCGGACGAAGCTTCCTCCAACGTCGAATCGGTCGCGTCGGCGACCGAGCAGCTCTCCTCCTCTGTCACCGAGATCAGTCGACGCGTACAGGACCAGGCTCGCATGGCCAACGAGGCCGTCGGCCAGGCCGGAAGGACCAACGACAAAATCGGCGAGTTGTCGCGAGCGGCCTCTAGGATTGGCGACGTCATCGAACTCATCGACCAGATCGCCGGACAGACCAATCTCCTGGCCCTCAACGCCACGATCGAGGCCGCGCGTGCCGGCGAGGCCGGCCGGGGTTTTGCGGTGGTTGCATCCGAGGTGAAGGCCCTTGCCGAGCAGACAGCCAGAGCCACCGGCGAGATTTCCCAGCACATCGCAGGAATGCAGGCGGCCACTCAGGACTCCGTCGGTGCGATCCGGGAGATAGGCGGTTCGATCGGGCACCTTTCAGAGATCGCCTCCGCCATTGCGGCAGCCGTCGAAGAGCAGGGCGCGGCCACTCAGGAGATCGCGCGCAACGTGCAGAAGGCAGCCCAGGGAACGCAACAGGTGTCGGCCAATGTCGGGAATGTCGAGCACGGGGCCACTGAGACCGGTTCGGCTTCGGCTCAGGTGCTATCGGCCGCTCAAATGCTGTCACGCGATTCCAATCGCCTCAAGCTCGAGGTCGGAAAGTTCCTTGATACGGTACGCGCCGCTTGAGCCGGGCCACCGCATGGCTGTGATGTCGATTTTGCAGTGCGGTAGCAGGGAAGTGAAGGCAGGATAGTTCTGGCTATTAGCGTTTCCGGCGGTGCTCCGGTAAAGGGAAATGGGGATCGCCGTGGGGGCGGCTTCCGCAGTCTCATTTGACCTGGAATTGCCTGGCGCATGATTGCTCTGGTCCGTATTGCCCTGAACCGGCCGTATACGTTCGTCGTGCTCGCGCTTCTGCTGCTGATCATCGGACCGCTGGCGGCGCTGCGGACGCCGACCGACATCTTCCCTGACATCCGCATTCCCGTGATCGGCGTGGTCTGGCAGTACACCGGCCTGCCGCCCGACCAGATGTCCGGCCGCATCACCACGCCGTTCCAGCGCGCGCTGACGACGACCGTCAACGACATCGAGCACATCACCGCCAACTCCTACAACGGCTTTGGCATCATCAAGATCTTCTTCCAGCCCAACGTCGACATCCGCACCGCCAATGCGCAGGTCACCGCGATCTCGCAGACGCTGCTCAAGCAGATGCCGCCAGGCGCGACGCCACCCTTGATCCTGAACTACTCGGCCTCCACCGTGCCGATCATCCAGGTGGCGCTGTCGGGCGATGGCCTGACCGAGCAGAACCTCGCCGATATCGGCATCAACCAGCTGCGCACGCCGCTGGTCACCGTGCCCGGCGCGGCGATCCCCTATCCGTTCGGCGGCAAGCAGCGCCAGGTCCAGATCGATCTCGATCCCACTGCGCTCCAGGCCCGCGGGCTATCCGGCCAGGACGTCGCCAACGCGCTGGCCGCGCAAAACCTGATCACGCCGGTCGGCACCCAGAAGATCGGCCAGTTCGAATACAACATCCAGCTCAACAATTCGCCGCTGAAGATCGACGAGCTCGGCAACCTTCCAATCAAGACCGTCAACGGCGCCATGGTCTATGTGCGGGACGTTGCGAGCGTACGCGACGGCAATCCGCCGCAGACCAACATCGTTCATGTCGACGGCAACCGCTCGGTGCTGATGATGGTGCTGAAGGCAGGCGCGACCTCGACGCTCGACATCATCGCCGGCATCAAGCAGAAGGTGATCGACGTCAAGGACCAGCTCCCCGACGCGCTGAAGATCGGCTTCATCGGCGACCAGTCGGTGTTCGTCCGCGGCGCGATTCAAGGCGTCGCGGTCGAGGGCGTGATCGCGGCGCTGCTGACCAGCGTCATGATCCTGTTGTTCCTCGGCAGCTGGCGTTCGACCATCATCATCGCGGTCTCGATCCCGCTCTCGGTGCTGGGCGCCATCATCATGCTGTCGGCGATCGGCGAGACGCTGAACATCATGACGCTTGGCGGCCTCGCGCTCGCGGTCGGCATCCTCGTCGACGACGCCACCGTGACCATCGAGAACATCAACTACCATTTGGAGCAGGGCAAGCCGGTCGAGCAGTCGATCCTCGACGGCGCCAACCAGATCGTGACGCCGGCCTTCGTCTCGCTGCTCTGCATCTGCATCGTGTTCGTCCCGATGTTCTTCCTCAGCGGCGTCGCGCGCTTCCTGTTCGTGCCGATGGCGGAAGCCGTGATGTTCGCGATGATCTGGTCGTTCATCCTGTCGCGTACGCTGGTGCCGACCATGGCGAACTATCTATTGCAGGCGCATGTCCACCACGACGGCGCCCCGCCGAAATCGCGCAATCCGCTGGTCTGGTTCCAGCGCGGGTTCGAGGCGCGGTTCGAGCGCATCCGCGGCGGCTACCATGATTTCCTCGGCCTTGCGCTGGCCCACCGTGCGGTGTTCGTGATCGGCTTCCTCTGCGTGGTCGGCGCGTCCTTCGCGCTGGTGCCGTTCCTGGGGCGCAACTTCTTTCCCGCGGTCGATGCCGGCAACATCCTGATGCATGTCCGCACCCAGGTCGGCACCCGCGTCGAGGAGAACGCCAACCAGCTCGCCGACGTGCAGAAGGCGGTGCGCAAGCTGATCCCGGGCGAGATCGAGACCATGACCGACAACATCGGCATGCCGATCTCCGGCATCAACATGACCTACAACAACACCGGCGTGATCGGCCCGCAGGACGGCGACATCCAGATCAAGCTGAAGGAGGGCCATAAGCCGACCGAAGAGCATGTGCGCGTGCTGCGTGAGCAATTGCCGCGGCTGTTCCCCGGCGTCAGCTTCGCCTTCCTGCCCGCCGACATCGTTAGCCAGATCCTGAATTTCGGCGCGCCGGCGCCGATCGACCTGCAGATTCGCGGCGCCAATCTCGCCGCCAACTTCGCTTACGCCAACACCCTGCTGGCAAAGGTCCGCAGGATCCCGGGCGTGGCCGATGCGCGGATCCAGCAATCGCCGAACGCGCCGACCTTCAACATCGACGTCGATCGCACCCGCGCGCAATATGTCGGCCTGACCGAGCGCGACGTCACCAACAGCCTCGTGGTCAATCTCGCGGGATCCTCACAGGTCGCGCCGACCTATTACCTCAATCCCGACAACGGCGTGTCCTATTCGATCGTGATGCAGACGCCGCAATACCAGATCGACTCGCTCAGCGCGCTGCAGACGCTGCCGATCACCGCGGCCGGCAATGCGCAGTCGCCGATCCTCGGCGGCATCGCCGACATCAGGCGCTCGGCCTCGAGCGCGGTGGTCTCGCAATACGACATCCAGTCGATGGTGCAGATTTTTGCGACGACCTCGGGCCGCGACCTCGGCGCAGTCGCCGCCGACATCCGCCAGGTGATTGCGGATACGGCCAAAGAGGTGCCAAAAGGATCCTCCGTGGTGCTGCTCGGACAGGTGCAGACCATGAACAGCGCCTTCACCGGCCTGTTGTTCGGGCTGCTCGGTGCCGTCGTGCTGATCTATTTCCTGATCGTCGTGAACTTCCAGTCGTGGTCCGATCCTTTCGTGATCATCACGGCGCTGCCGGCCGCGCTCGCCGGCATCGTCTGGATGCTGTTCACGACCGGGACCACGCTGTCGGTCCCCGCGCTGACTGGCGCCATCATGTGCATGGGCGTTGCCACCGCCAACAGCGTGCTCGTGATTTCGTTTGCGCGCGAGCGCTACGAGGCGCTCGGCGATCCCATTGCCGCCGCGCTCGAAGCCGGCTTCGTCCGGTTCCGCCCGGTGCTGATGACCGCGCTCGCCATGATCATCGGAATGGCGCCGATGGCGCTGGGGCTGGGCGAGGGCGGCGAGCAGAATGCGCCGCTCGGCCGCGCGGTGATCGGCGGCCTGATCTTTGCGACCTTCGCCACGCTGATGTTTGTTCCCGTGGTGTTCAGTATGGTACACAAGAAACAAGGCGCCAAAGTCGCCGCCCCTTTGGAGACCTCGCATGTCGCCCACTGAATCCGGCTCCCCGGTGTCGCGCCGGAAACTGGGCATCTTCGGCGTGGTGGCGCTGATCGCGGCTGGCCTCGTCGTCGGCACGGGCATCCGTGCCCGCGAGGAGCAGGGCTCCAAGCTGAGGGAATGGACCGATGACCAGGCCATTCCGAGCGTGGCGGTGATACAGCCGAGCGCCAAGGCGCAGAGCGCCACCATCGACCTACCGGGCCGGCTGGAAGCCTATTACCGCGCGCCGATCTTCGCCCGCGTGTCGGGTTATCTGAAGAGCTGGAGCGCCGACATCGGCGCGCGCGTCAAGGCGGGGCAGGTGATCGCCGAGATCGAGGCGCCCGATCTCGATCAGCAGCTCTTGCAAGCCAGAGCTGACCTCGCCAGCCAGCAGGCCAGCGCGAGGCTGTCGGAGGCAACGCTGAACCGGCGCAAGACGCTGGTCGCCTCCAACTTCGTCTCGGCGCAGGAGATCGACGAGCGCACTGCCGACCTCTCCAACAAGAACGCCGCCGTCAATTCGGGCAAGGCCAATGTCGAACGGCTGGAGGCGCTGGCCGGCTACAAGAAGATCACCGCGCCGTTCGACGGCATCGTCACCGCGCGCGACACCGACGTCGGCGCCCTGATCAATGCCGGCGGCGGCTCCGGTCCGGCGATGTTCGTGGTCTCGGACATCACCAAGCTGCGCGTCTACGTCAACGTCCCCCAGAATTACGTGCCGGCGATCAAGATCGGCGCCAAGGCGACCATCGCGCTGCCGGAATATCCGAACCGGAATTTCCAGGCGACGGTGGAGGCGTCCTCGCAGGCCGTCGACGTCGCCTCCGGCACGACGCGCATGCAGCTCGGGCTCGACAATTCGAGCGGAGAGCTGATGCCCGGCGGCTATGCCGGCGTGAAGCTCAACCTGCAGCGCGACTCCGCACCGCTCAGCATCCCCGCCAGCGCCCTGATCTTCAACGGCAGCGGCTTGCGCGTTGCCACCGTCGGCGCGGACGACAAGGTGCTGTTCAAGCCCGTGACCATCGCCCGCGACCTCGGCCGCGAGATCGAGCTCGCCTCGGGGATCGCCGCGGACGACCGCGTCATCACGGCCCCGCCGGACGGCCTCTCCGACGGCGATCCGGTGCGCGTGGTTGGCGCCAGGGGCAAGCCGGCGACGGCGTCGGAGAAGCAGGCGCCGAAGGGGTAGGGCAGTCCCGTTCCCCGGACGCAGCGCAGCAAGTGGTGCGCTGCAGAGCCGGGGCCCATCTCTTCGCGCCGTAGCATGTCGCTTTCTAGGTCCCGGCTCTGCGGAGCGGCCCTTCGCGCCGCGCCGCGTCCGGGACACGAGAACAAGCTAGGCGACGCGCCACTCGGGCACACCATCCGCGGCCATCGTGATCTCGCCCAGCGATCCCACCGGCGTCCGGTCCATATCCAGCAGATGCGCCAGCGTCGCTTCATCGCTCGCCGGTATCCGCGCCAATGTGCGACGATTATCCGCCGTCCGCAGCATCACCACGCCATGCTCGACGTCGCCGCCACGGCCGTAGAGTACCGTAAAGCTCTCGACCTTGCCCTGGCCCGAGGCCTCGCTAGCGAACTCCGGCACCGCGCGCTTGTTGCGGTCGGCTTCGGCTTGCACGCTGGTCTCCTGCGCCAGCGCCTCGCGCGGCGGCGCCTTCGCCACCACCAGCGCGTGATGCTTGGTGACGAAGCCGCCCTGGCCATAGAGCAGACCGAGCCTGGCGCCGTCGCGCAGGCGCCGCACCATCGCGCAGGCCGCATGCGTCATGTAGGTATTGAGCGGTGCGCCGAAGAAGGTGAGGCCGCCGGTCACGGTCGGCTGCACGTCGGCACCAAGGCCGAGCGTGCGCCGTGCCATCTTGGGCACGCAGGGGAAGCAGCTATAGAGCTCGATCGCGTCGAACTTTTTCCCGTCGCCGCCCGCGAGGTCCACCACCGCTTTGAGCACCGCGTTCTGCGGATGGCTCTCGTAGAACTGGTCGCGCAGCAGATAGTCGCGCGGCTCTTCCGCCGAGGCGCCGCCGAGCGGATAGACCAGTTTGTCCTCCGCGATGCCGAGCGCGCGCGCCTTGGCGAGGCTGGTGAGCAGCAGTGCGCCGCCCATGTTGACGCTGGGATTGGCGACCATCAGCTTGTTGTAGGGCCACGCGATCAGGCGGTTGTCCGCGCTCGGCGTCGTGATCTCCTCCGGCGCATAGCGCCGCGTCAGCCACGCATTGGGATTTTGCGCGGCTGCCTCCGAATAGCGCGACCACAGCGTGCCCGATTCCGCCATCGCCTCGCGCGGCGTCTGGCCCCAATGCGCGGAGGAGGCGGCCTCGTAGAATGGATAGACCGTGACGGGCCGGAACACCCCTAGCTTCACCGCCAGCGGCTTCTGGAAGGCCGCGCCGCGCTTGGGCTCCTCGACGTCATGGGCGAACGGCGTCCATGGCAGTTTTGCGCCGGCACGCTCCGCCTTGGTCGCGGTCGATTGCGCCTCGGCGCCGCAGATTGCGGCCGCTGTGCATTCGCCGCGGGCGATACGCTTGGCCGCCTCGTGGATGTAGCGGATCGGGCTCTCGCCGCCGACCGGGCCGTAATAGCAATGCGCTGGCGAAATGCCGAGGCGTTGCGCCAAAAGCTTTTCCGGATCGCGATAGCGCCAGCTCAGGAAGTTGACGACGTCGAGCGACTGCACCTCGCCGAGCAGCTTTGCACCGGCATCCGCCTCGGCGCGCCGCAGCGCCTGTTCGAGCAGGTCGAGCGGCTCGAGGCCTTCGGTGATCTCCTTCGGGCGGTCGACGATCTCGCCGATGCCGACGATGACGGGGATGCGTTCGGGGGAAACAGTCGTCATTTTTCTTGCTTCTTCACTCTCTCAGAAATCTCCGACCTCATCCTGAGGAGCCCGCGAAGCAGGCGTCTCGAAGGATGGGCCGCGGGCTCTCATGGTTCGAGACGGCGCTTGCGCGCCTCCTCACCATGAGGGTCTATCATTCCGCCACCAGCGCATTCATGTGCTCGACGGCTTCGGCGAAATCTACCTTGAACTCCTGCACCACGGCACCCGCCGACTTCACGCTGTCGATCAGCCCGACGCCCTGGCCGACGAAATAGCTGACGAGATCGCGCGCCCTGGCGTTGCCGCTCGCGGCCGCGCGATCGATCGAATGAAACGCGTCGCGGCTGATGATGCTCTGCAGCGGCATCGGCAATGCGCCCGGGCTGTCCGGCGCGCGGTCCCAGGCGTCGGTCCAGACCGAACGGAGCTGCCGCGCCGGCTTGCCGGTGCGTCCCTTTGAGCGCACGGCGTCGCGCGAGGACGCCGCGATCATCTTCTCGCGGAAGATCTCCGTGGTTTCGGCTTCCACCGTCGCAAGCCACACCGAGCCGGTCCAGGCGCCGGCCGCGCCCATTGCCATGCAGGCCGCCATCTGCCGTCCGGTCATGATGCCGCCGGCCGCCAGCACCGGCACGTCGCGAATGGGCTTGATCGCCTTGATCACCTCCGGCACCAGCACCATGGTCGAGACCTCGCCGCAGTGGCCGCCGGCTTCGGTGCCCTGCACCACGAGGATATCGACGCCGGCCGCGACCTGGCGCAGCGCATGCTCCTTGGCGCCGACCAGCGCTGCGACCGGCACGCCGTGTTTCTTGCCCATCTCGATCATCGCCTTGGGCGGCACGCCGAGTGCGTTGGCAATCAGGCGGATCGGATGATTGAAGGAGACCTCGAGCAGCTGCAGCGCGGTTTTTCCGTCGAACGGCTGCGGCTGATCGGCTGCGACCTCCGTGCTCGCCAGTTCGATGTCGTATTTCTTCAGGAGCTCGCGCGTGTAGGCGCGGTGCTCTTGCGGCACGCGCGCTTCCAGGCTCTTCCAGGTGACGTCCTTCTCGCCCGACGTCGAGATGTTCTCGGGGATCAGCACGTCGATGCCGTAGGGCTTGCCGTCGACGTGATCGTCGATCCACTTCAACTCGCGTTCGAGCGTATCGGGCGTGTGCACGGTCGCCCCCAGCACGCCGAAGCCGCCTGCGCGGCTGACGGCGGCGACGACGTCGCGGCAATGGCTGAAGGCCAGCAGCGGGAACTCGATTCCCAGCATGTCGCAGATCGGCGATTTCATGGCTCTCTCTCCCGGCGGCCTTCGCATTTTCGTTGTTTTCGCTGGCGAAGCAAAGTGACGCGAGCCAATCGATGACATGCCGGATTCGGCGAGGCATCTTGTGTGTAGGCGTCGCGCGCTTCCCACACGCCGACCGCCCGTCATTCCGGGGCTCGCCCTGTGGGCGCCCCGAATGACGGGGAGGGCCGCCTGCCATGACAAAACGTGAAGTTGTCCCGGCCGGCAATGCGTTGCCGTGCCCTTGTCATCGGCCATTCCAGGGCTAATTAATGCAGACGCATCTTTCCGCCGGAGCCCCCGCATGACCGACACCCCCGCCTACGTGCCGCCCAAAGTCTGGACCTGGAACAAGGAGAATGGCGGGCAGTTCGCCAGCATCAATCGCCCGATCGCCGGCCCCACCCATGACAAGGAGCTTCCGGTCGGCAAGCACCCGCTGCAGCTCTATTCGCTGGCCACCCCGAACGGGGTCAAGGTCACGGTGATGCTGGAGGAGCTGCTGGCCCTCGGCCACAAGGGTGCCGAATACGACGCCTGGCTGATCAAGATCGGCAATGGCGACCAGTTCGGCAGCGGCTTCGTCGCCATCAACCCGAACTCGAAAATCCCGGCGCTGATGGACCGCTCGGGTCCGGAGCCGATCCGGGTGTTCGAATCCGGCTCGATCCTGTTCTACCTCGCCGAGAAGTTCGGCGCCTTCCTGCCGAAGGACGTCAAGGCCCGCACCGAGGCGATGTCCTGGCTGTTCTGGCAGATGGGCAGCGCGCCCTATCTCGGCGGCGGCTTCGGCCATTTCTACGCCTACGCGCCGACCAAGATCGAATACGCCATCGACCGCTTTGCGATGGAGACCAAACGCCAGCTCGACGTGCTCGACCGGCGCCTCGCCGACAACGAATATCTCGCGGGCAAGGAGTACACGATCGCCGACATGGCGGTGTGGCCGTGGTACGGCGCGCTCGCCAAGGGGCTGGTCTATGGCGCCGGCGAGTTTTTGTCGGTGCAGGACTACAAGAACGTGCAGCGCTGGACCGACCAGATCGCGCAGCGCCCCGCCGTGAAGCGCGGCCGCATGGTCAACCGCGTCTCCGGCGATCCCGCCAGCCAGCTGCACGAGCGGCACGACGCCGGCGATTTCGAGACCAAGACGCAGGACAAGATCGAGCCTGCGACGTAGGTGCGTAGGGCGGATTAGCCGAAGGCGTAATCCGCCACTCTTCGTCACGTAGGCGTTCGGCGGATTATGCTCTCGGACTGCGCTTCGCGCAGCCGGGAGCTAATCCGCCCTACGCGATCAATCCGGCAAAATTTCCCCGGAGCCGCCAAGATCCGCGGGCAGGTCGGCATATTTCGGCAGGCCATCCCTAACCGAGACCATCTTGCTCGCGTAGTTCGCGTGCAGGGTCGGCTGGTGTCGGTATCCCTTCAGCAGATTGGCGTAGACGTCGATCAGCCGCATCCGCGGATGCTCGGTCATGACGTGGCCGCCGCAGCGCTTGCAGAACTTTCGATAGGAATGCTCGGTCTTGTTGAACGTCCCGAGCTCTGTCTCGCCCTTAATGATGCGCACAGCGTCCGACTTCCACAGGCTGAAGGCGTTGATCGGCGCCGCCGACCAGGCTTGGCAATCGGCGCAATGGCAATAGCCAGCAAACATCGGTTTGCCGGTGACCTCGACCTCGACCGCGCCACAGAAACAGCCGGCGCGATAGCTCGCCTGTGGCTCGGCATGCGCATTCTTTCCCTCGGCGAGGAGATCGTTGTATTCAGGACTCTTCCGCATGAAATTGCGAATGAAATCGCACTCGACCAAGAGCTTGCGGCCCTGCGCCCGCACCGCATCCAGCGTGGCGCGGCCGAGTTTCGAGCCGATGCCGCGGCCGCCGAGCTCCGGCGGCACCTCGGTGTGCACCAGCGTGATCGCGCCGTCGGTCTTGCGGTAGGTGACGAAGGCGACCGGCCCGTCGACGTCGAGCTCGAACCGCTCGCGTTCTTCATTGTCGCGAAAGGCTTCCGGCATCGTCTCGCTCCTGGGTTCGACTATTTGGTCTTTGCGCCTTCCGCCGCCGGAAACACCACGCGGTCGTCGGTGCGGCAGTAGCGGTCGGCGAACATGCGGCCGATCGGGTGATAGCGGTCCATATGCACTCGCATCGTCTCGTCATCCCACAGTTCGTCGCGAATGTGGAAGTGGAGACCTTCGCCCATGATCAGTTTGCGATCGTCGTTGACGTCGATCAGCTTCCAGAGCTTGCACTCCATCGCCCAGGGCGTGTCGGCGAGCCGCGGCACCGCGATTGTCGTCGAGGCCGCAAGCTTGAGGCCGAGATAA
The DNA here is from genome assembly GCF_030272265.2 of Bradyrhizobium sp. 62B. Taxonomy (NCBI): domain Bacteria; kingdom Pseudomonadati; phylum Pseudomonadota; class Alphaproteobacteria; order Hyphomicrobiales; family Nitrobacteraceae; genus Bradyrhizobium; species Bradyrhizobium sp. 62B. The sequence continues at coordinate 2,333,628 of NZ_CP092841.2, forward strand.
TCTGGCTCACCGATCTCAGGCGGAAAGTCGCCGCTGCTCTCGTGCATCGCTCGCGCCAGCGGCTCATCAGCGATATTGACCACGAATTCGCCGGTGCGCTGGATGTTGAGGAAGGTGTCCTTGTCCTCACCATCAGGCTTGCGGTTGGCCGCGAACATGCAGAGTGGCGGATCCTCGCAGAAGGCGTTGAAGAAGCTGAATGGCGCTGCGTTGACGACGCCGGTCGGCCCGAGCGTCGTGACCCACGCGATCGGCCGCGGCAGGATGAAGGACGTCAGCACCTTGTAGCGCTCGCGCGGCGTCAGCTCGCTGGCGGCGTAGTCCATGGTGGCTCCTGGGCAAGTCGTCATTGCCGGGCTTGACCCGGCAATCCGTCAATCCTGAAGACATGCTCCTCACGATGGATGCGCGGGTCAAGCCCGCGCATGAGGAGTTGGGATCACGCCATGCTCAGCTCGTGGCGCCCGACCACCATCCAGTGCACCTCGTCCGGACCATCCGCAAAGCGCAGGTGACGTACGTCCTGGTACATCTCGGCGAGGGGAGTCCAGTGCGAGATGCCGGTGGCGCCGTGCATCTGGATGGCCTGGTCGATGATCTTGCAGGCGCGCTCCGGCACCATGGCCTTGACCATGGAGACCCAGACGCGGGCCTCCTTGTTGCCGAGCACGTCCATCGCCTTCGCGGCCTTAAGCACCATCAGTCGCATCGCCTCGATCTCGCAGCGCGCCTGCGCGATGATTTGCATGTTGCCGCCGAGATGGGCGATCTTCTTGCCGAAGGCTTCGCGGGTGAGGCCACGCTGCACCATCAGGTCGAGCGCCTTCTCGGCCTTGCCGATGGTGCGCATGCAGTGATGGATGCGGCCGGGGCCGAGGCGAAGCTGCGAGATCTCGAAGCCGCGGCCTTCGCCGAGCAGCATGTTCTCCTTGGGCACGCGCACATTGTTGAAGCGCATGTGCATGTGGCCGCGCGGCGCATGGTCCTGGCCGAACACGTACATCGGCCCGAGCACCTCGACGCCGGGCGTGTCGCGCGGCACCAGGATCTGCGACTGCTGCTTGCTCGGCGCCGCGTCCGGATTGGTCTTCACCATCACGATGAGGATCTTGCAGCGGGGATCGCCGACGCCGGAGATGTAGTACTTCTCGCCGTTGATGACCCATTCGTCACCGACCAGTTTTGCGGTCGTCGAGATGTTCTTGGCGTCGGAGGAGGCGACGTTCGGCTCCGTCATGACATAGGCCGAACGGATCTCGCCGTTGAGCAGCGGCTTCAGCCACTTCTCCTTCTGCTCCTTGGTGCCGACGCGCTCCAGCACCTCCATGTTGCCGGTGTCGGGCGCCGAGCAGTTCATGCTCTCCGACGCCAGCGGGCTCTTGCCGAGCTCGGAGGCGATATAGGCGTAGTCGAGGTTCTTCAGGCCCTGGCCGGTCTCGTCGTCGGGCAGGAAGAAGTTCCAGAGGCCTTCCTGCTTGGCCTTGTTCTTGGCTTTCTCCAGCACCTCGAGCTGCTTCGGCGTAAAGCTCCAGCGGTCTTCCTTGCCTTCGCCGGCCTTGGCGAACTCGATCGACATCGGCTCGACGGTGTCGCGGATGAACTTCTTGACGTGATCGTAGAGCGGCCGGACCTGGTCCGACATCCGGAGGTCGTTGAGCTCGTCGCCGGGATTGAGGGTGTAGTTGGTGGTGCGGGGAATATAAGTGTGTTTTGTCATTGTTCCTCCCGGGGACGCTGAGATCGTTCTGGCGGCAGAATAGTGCCAGCGCGGCCAAAGTGCGAGCGCGCATTTTTCACGCGGAGCCATGCCACGCGATGGAATTTGGCGAGCTCGTTTGAAATGTTGTTTGAATGGAGTGGAGAGGCGGCAAGTCCGCGCCTCACACGCCGCTGTCATCGCCCGGCGAAGACCGGGCGATCCAGTATTCCAGAGACAGCGACGATTGGATCGAGAGGTCGCGGCGTATTGGATTCCCCGCTTTCGCGGGGAATCCACCGAGCGTGAGGTTTAGTTTGGCAGCCGATGCATCGCGCAGATCTTGTTGCCGTCGAGATCGCGCAAATAGGCGAGATAGAGCTTGCCGCCGGGGCCCTGGCGGATGCCGGGCGGATCCTCGATCGGTTTTGCGCCGGCGGCAACGCCCGCCGCATGCCAGGCATCGACCTGCTCCGGCGAATTGGCGGCAAAGCCGATCGTGCCGCCGTTCGCGCAGGTCGCGGGCTCGCCGTTGATCGGCTTCGACACCGAGAACACGCCGGTCTTGGTGATGTAGAAGATGCGGTGGCCGTCGACCCTGGCGGGCCGGACCTCGAGCGTGCTCAGCAAATTGTCGTAGAACGTCTTGGCCTTGTCGAGATCGTTGGTGCCGATCATGATATGCGAGAACATTTGCCCGTTCCCTCAGTGTTGTAGCCCGGATGGAGCGAAGCGAATCCGGGTCTTGTTTGCTTGTGCGGTCCCGGATTGCGCTTCGCTCCATCCGGGCTACAAAATCAAAACGCCGTATAGCCGCCGTCGATCACGAACGTATCGGCCGTATGATACGACGACGCCTTGCTCATCAGATACACCGCGATGCCGCCGAAATCGGATGGTTCGCCGAAGCGCCGCACCGGAATCCGCGGCATCACGTTGGCGACGAATTTCTCGTTCGCCATGATGCCTGCGGTCATGTCGCTCTTGATCCAGCCCGGCAGGATCGCGTTCGCGGTGACGCCGTGGCGGGCGAGCTCGACGCCGAGCGCGCGCACCAGCGCGTTGATCGCGGCCTTGGTTGCGGCATAATGCTCGTTGCGCGCGGTGCCGAAGATCGAGGCGAGGCTCGAGGTCGCGACCAGTCGGCCGAAGGGATCGCCGGCATTGGCGCGCTCGGTCATGTGCCGCGCGGCAGCCTGGAAGGCATGGAACACGCCGTCGAGATTGGTGGCAAACATCGTGCGCCATTCCTCCTCGGTGCGCTCGATGAAGGAGCGCCGGCCGCCGCCGCCGATGCCGGCATTGGCGAAGCAGCCGTCGACCCGGCCGAAAGTGTCGAGCGTCGCCTTCATCGCGGCATTGACCGAGGCCGGATCGGTGACGTCGCAGACGCGGCTGTCGACCTTGCCGGAGAGCCCCGACAGGCTCGCGGCGGCGGCCTTGTTCTTCTCGGCATTGCGGCCCCAGATCGAGACGTTGCAGCCCTGGCCCGCGAGCGCCTGCGCGATGCCGAGCCCGATGCCGCCATTGCCGCCAGTGATCACGGCGACGCGGCCGGTGAGGTCGAAGAGGTTCATGGCGTTTCCCGTTTTTTGGCACAGATGCGCATCAGCCGCTGCGCGCAAGATTGCTTGCTATGCTCTGATCACCATGGACAAGACCGCGTCAAAAATCAAATATGCGCTCCGGCAAAACGAATTCCGGTCTGCGAAACTGGCGCAGGCCGCAAATCACGAGGAAACCATGCAGTTCAAACACGTCACGCTCGATTTCGATGGTTCGGTCGCAATCCTCAGGCTCGACCATCAGGAGGTGATGAACGCGGTCTCCGTGGACATGCTGGGCGGTCTTTCCGAAGCGCTCGATACGATCGAGGAGAAGAAGGACGAGGTGCGCTGTGTGGTGCTGACCGGCGCGGGCCGCGCCTTCTGCACCGGCGCCAATCTGCAAGGCCGCAACAACCAGTCGAAGAAGACCAAGGCCGGCCTGACGCTGGAGACCGGTTTCCATCCCTTCCTCCGCCGTATCCGCAATCTGCACTGTCCCATCATCACCGCAGTCAATGGCCCGGCCGCCGGCGCCGGCATGAGCTTCGCGCTGCTCGGCGACATGATCTTGTGCGCGCGCTCGTCCTATTTCCTGCAAGCCTTCCGCCGCATCGGCCTCGTGCCGGATTGCGGCTCGACCTGGCTGTTGCCGCGGCTGGTCGGCCGCGCGCGCTCCATCGAATTGTCGCTGATGGGCGAGCGGCTGCCGGCCGAGAAGGCGCTGGAATGGGGCCTCGTCAACCGCGTCTATGACGATGGCGTGCTGATGGAGGAGGCGATGAAGCTCGCGCGCGACCTCGCCAGCGGTCCGACGGTGGCGCTGTCGCTGATCCGCAAGCTCTACTGGGACAGCCCGGAAAATTCCTTCGAGGATCAGCTCAATCTCGAATTCCAATGCCAGCTTCGTGCGGGCGACACCCAGGATTTCCGCGAGGGCGTCGGCGCATTCCTGGAGAAGCGGCCCGCCAAATTCAACGGCAAATGATTGAGGCCGAGCTTTCCCGCAGCGTCCAGCGCTGGTGCAAGGGCGCGACCGGCGTGACCGGCGCCGCCAAGCTGTCGGGCGGCGCCAGCCAGGAAACCTGGCGCTTCGACATCACCCATCCCGACGGTGCGATCGGTGCGATCCTGCGCCGCTCGCCGAAAGGCTACGGCGCTGCGCCGACGCGCGCGGCGGGTCTGGGGGCTGAAGCGCAGCTGATGCAGCTCGCTTATGAGGCCGGTGTGCCGTCGCCACGCGTGATGCATGTGCTCGTGCCGGAGGATGATCTCGGCACCGGCTTCATCATGCAGCGGGTCGAAGGCGAGACCATCGCGCGCAAGATTCTGCGCGACGATGAGTTCGCGGCGGCGCGGCCGCATCTGGCGCGCCAGATCGGCGGCATTCTCGCCGGCCTGCATCGGCTGCCGCAGGACAAGCTGCCAGAACTGCGCAGCAGGTCGGCGACGCAGGAGATTTCCGAGTTCGAGCGTGACTATCGCAGCCTGAACTGGCCCAAGCCCGTGTTCGAGCTGGCGCTGCGCTGGCTGCGCGACCACGATCCTGGCCCCTCGGTCGAGGCGACCTTGGTGCACGGCGATTTCCGCAATGGCAATCTCATCATCGGTGCCGACGGCGTGCGCGCCGTGCTCGATTGGGAGCTCGCCCATCTCGGCGATCCCATGGAAGATCTCGGCTGGGTCTGCGTCAATTCGTGGCGCTTCGGCGAGATCGACAAACCCGTCGGCGGTTTTGGCTCGCGCGAGGAATTGTTCGCCGGCTATGAGGCGGGAGGCCGCAAGGTCGATCCCACGCGCGTCGAATTCTGGGAAGTCATGGGCACGCTGCGTTGGGGCATCATGTGCGGCGGCATGATGCAGCGGTTTCGCGAGGGCCCCGACCATTCGATGGAGCGCGCCATGATCGGCCGCCGCGCCAGCGAGACCGAGATCGATCTGTTGCGGCTGCTATCGCCGCGCGGGAGCTGAGCCATGCAGGACGAGCCGACCCCGATCGAGCTGACCAAATCAGTCGCCGATTTTCTGCGGAGCGACATCACCCCGCTGATCTCCGGCCACCAGGCCTTCAAGCTCCGCGTCGCCATCAACATCCTCGACCTCGTGACAAGGCAATTGACGCGGGAAGAGGGAAGTGATGCTGCGGAAGTGGCGCGGCTGCGCGCGCTGCTCGGAATCGACGGATCAGTGACGGATCTCAACCGCGCGCTCGCGGATCGCATCGCCAAAGGCGAGATCGATCTCGCAACCCCCGGCCTCGCCGAGCATCTGTGGGCGACCACGATGGACAAGCTCGCCGTCGATCAGCCGAACTACGCGTCCTACAAGCGGGAACTGGGGCGGGGCGGGTAAACGACGCTCCATCCGCCGTCATTCCGAGGCGTCGCACAGCGACGAACCCGGAATCCATTCATCGGCTCGCTTTGGCGCTCGATGGATTCCGGGCTCGCGCCTGTCGGCGCGCCCCGGAATGACGAGCGGCGAGAAGCCCGGTTACTTCCCCACCCATTTCGGCGGCCGCTTCTCCGAGAACGCCTTCGGGCCCTCGATGTAATCCTGCGAGGCCACCATCGCCTGCACCGCCGGGTACTCGCGCTGCTCCGCGATCGCCTGCTCCAGCGAGACGCCAAGCCCCTTCTGGATCGCCTGCTTCGAGGCCCGGATCGACATCGGCGAGTTCTTGGCGATCGTCTCGGCCCAGCGCAGCGCGGCGGTGAGTGCCTCGCCCTGCGGCACCACTTCGTTGACGAAGCCGAGCTCGAGGCCTTCCTTGGCGCTGACATGGCGCGCGGTGAGGATCATGCCCATGGCGCGCTTGAGGCCGATCTGCCGCGGCAAGCGGTGCAGGCCGCCAGCGAGCGCGGCGAGGCCGACGCGCGGCTCAGGCAGTGCGAAGGTCGCGTTCTCCGAGGCGATGATGAGGTCGCAGGCGAGCGCGATCTCGAAGCCGCCGCCCATCGCGACGCCGTTCACCGCCGCGATAACAGGCTTGTCGCAGTCGAAGCGCGCGGTGAGGCCGGCAAAGCCGCCCTTGTCCCAGCCGCGCTTGCCGCCCGCCGCCTGCCACTTCAGGTCGTTGCCAGCGCAGAACGCCTTGTCGCCGCTGCCTGTGACGATCGCGATCCATTGCTCGGGATCTCCGGAGAAATCGTCGAACACCTTCTGCAGCTCGAAATGCGCATCGGTGTGCAGGGCGTTGTAGACCTCCGGCCGCGACAGCGTCACGATCGTGATCGGCCCCTTGCGTTCCACCTTGGAAAATTTCAGCTCCATCGCGCGCTCCCGGATTTTCTTTCGAAGGAATATTGGCGCCATACTACCGCGCGCCCGCGCTCAAGCACCATCGAATTGCGTGGGTGCGCCTTGCGCATCCGGCACGCCTCGCATTGCTTGACTCGGCAGCGCTCTTCTCACCTTAATCGTGCGAAGCAAAAGCGCGCCTAGCGCCTTAACGCAAAACGATAAAATCAATCCGGGAGAGAACCTGTGGATTTTTCATTGCCAGCCGATCTCGTCGCCTATCTCGGAGAGCTCGACCGTTTCATCGAACGCGAGATCAAGCCGCTGGAAGAGGCCGACGACAACATCCGCTTCTTCGATCATCGCCGCGAATGGGCGCGCACCGATTTCGAGAACGGCGGCCTGCCGCGCCACGAATGGGAGGCGCTGCTGCGCAAGGCCAAGGACCTCGCGGATGCCGCGGGGCATCTGCGCTTTCCGGTGCCGAAGCAATATGGCGGCAAGGATGGCTCCAACCTCTGGATGGCCGTGATCCGCGAGCACTTCGCCGCAAAAGGCCTCGGCCTGCACAACGATCTCCAGAACGAGCACTCCGTCGTCGGAAATTTCCCCGTCGTCACCATGCTCGACCGCTACGGTCGCGACGACCAGAAGGCGATGATCGACGGCTCGATCAAGGGCAAGTATCGCATCACGTTCGGCCTCACCGAGCCGCATCACGGCTCGGATGCCACCCACATGGAGACGCGCGCGGTGCCCGCGACCCGCGATAACGTCAAGGGCTGGATCATCAACGGCGAGAAGATGTGGACCACCGGCATGCATGTTGCCACGCATTGCGCGCTGTTCGCGCGTACCAGTGGCAATGACGGCGACGCGCGCGGCATCACGTGCTTCCTCGTGCCGGCCAAGAGCCACGGCGTCAAGGTCGAGGAATACATGTGGACCTTCAACATGCCGACGGATCATCCGCGCGTCAGTTTTACGGACGTGTTCGTCCCGGAAGATGCGCTGTTCGGCGAGGTCGGTCGCGGCCTGTCGCTGGCACAGTGCTTCGTGCATCAGAACCGCATCCGGCAGGCCGCAAGCTCGCTCGGCGCTGCCGTCTACTGCATCAACGAGAGCGTCAAATACGCGCGCGAGCGCAAGCCGTTCGGCAGGGCGCTCGCCGAGAACCAGGCGATCCAGTTCCCGCTGGTCGAGCTTGCGACGCAGGCCGAGATGCTGCGCCTGCTGATCCGCAAGACCGCCTGGGAGATGGACCAGCTCACCGAGGAGCAGATCGAGCGCACGCTCTCCGACCGCGTCTCGATGTGCAACTACTGGGCAAACCGCCTCTGCTGCGAATCCGCCGACCGCGCCATGCAGGTCCATGGCGGCATGGGCTATTCACGCCACAAGCCGTTCGAGCACATCTACCGCCACCATCGCCGCTACCGCATTACCGAGGGCAGCGAGGAGATCCAGATGCGGAAAGTCGCAGGGTTCTTGTTCGGATATATGGGGCCGGGGAAGCATTGAGGCTTACACAGGTCTCGTAGGGTGGATTAGCCGCAGGCGTAATCCACCACTTCCGTCACCCCGGAAAATAAAGAGGTGGGTTACGCCTGCGGCTAACCCACCCTACGGCACCTCGTCCTAATTCACCCGCCGATCCTTCCCCGCCCAGTGCGGCTCGCGCAGCTGCCGCCGCAAAATCTTTCCCGACGGGTTCCGCGGCAGCGCCGGCAGGAACTCCACGCTCTTCGGCGTCTTGAAGCCGGCGATGCGCGTCCGGGTGAAATTGATGATGTCGGTGGCGGTCGCCTCCTTGCCCGGCTTCATCACCACCACGGCCTTCACCGCCTCGCCCCATTTGTCGTCGGGCACGCCGATCACGGCGGCCTCCGCGACGTCAGGGTGATCGCACAGCGCGCTCTCGACCTCGGCGGGATAGATGTTCTCGCCGCCGGAGATGATCATGTCCTTGATGCGGTCGTGGATGTAGAGATAGCCATCCTCGTCCATGTAGCCGGCATCGCCGGTACGCAGCCAGCCGTCGCTGCGCAATGTCGAAGCGGTCGCCTCCGGCAGGTTCCAGTACCCCGCCATGTTCGAGCCCGACCGCGTCGCGATCTCGCCGACCTCACGTGGTGGCAACGGCTTGCCGTCGGCGTCCAGGATCGCGATCTCGACCCCCGGCAGCGCCTTGCCGGCCGAGCGCATCCGCTCCAGCCCCTCGACGTGATCTTCAGGCGGCAGCGCGACGATGGTGCCGGTGGTCTCCGTCATCCCGTACAGCTGCACGAAGCCGCATTTGAAGACCTCGATGCACTCCTTCAGCAGCGCCGCCGGGATCGGCGAGGCGCCATACAGCATGTATTTCAATCGTGAAAAGTCCACCGTCTTGGCGCGCGGCTGCCGCACCACGAATTGCATCGCCGCAGGCACCATGAACAGTTTTGTGATGCCGCTGTGCTCGAAGAAGTCCAGCACTTTGGTCGGATCGAACTCGCGCGCGATCACGCCGCGGGCGCCGTGATAGAGGCCCATCACGCCCCAGCCCGAGCCGCCGATGTGGAACACCGGCATCGCGACCAGCGAGACGTCGTCGGTCGACCACCGGTTCCACTCCGGCTTGTCCTCGGCATTGCCTGATTGCACCAGGTTGAGAAAGTTGGCGTGCGAGAGCATCGCGCCCTTCGGCTTGCCCGTGGTGCCCGAGGTGTAGAGCTGGATCGCGATGTCCTTGGTGTCGATCGCCACCTTCGGATCATCGCCGCTCTGCGCATCGCGCCAGGCCGTAAACTCCTGCCATTCCGGCGCACCGCCTTCGGTGGTGATGACAGTGCGCACGCCCGGGATCTGATCCCTGATCTGGTGGACCTGCGTGATGAATTCCGGCCCGACGAACAGCACCGGCGCCTTGCAGTCTTCGACGATGAAGGCGACCTCGGGCCCGGCGAGCCGCCAGTTGACCGGCGCCATCACGACGCCGGCCTTCATCGCGCCCATCAGCAGCTCGAAATAGATGTCGCTGTTCTTGCCGAGATAGGCGATGCGGTCGCCATGTCTGACGCCCATCGCGATCAATGCGTTGGCGACCTTGTTGGTCCTGACGTCGAATTCGGCGAAGCTGGTGAGGCGGCCCTCAAACTCGTAGGCGATGGCATCGCCGCGGCTCCCGGCGCGCTCGCGCACGATGTCGACGAGAGTTGCCAATTTCTGTGTGGACATGTTTCTCCCGTGGCGTCTTGTTTTTGTGCGGGGGAGTGTGAAGTCAATCGCGGAGGAAGACAAGACGGAGGGGGATGCCGCGGTTTCGTGTCCGGGACGCTGCGCACCACAGAGTGATGCGCTGCGCTGCGTCCGGGGCACGAGAGAGCACTACCCCCGCTTCGCCCGGTCCTTCTCGTTCTGCGCCTTGATGCTCTCGCGCGCGGTCTTCCAGTCGTCGTCGCTCCAGTCGCGGAGCTGGTAGAAATTGCCGCCCATCGCGAGCGCCTGCGCGCCGTCCATCGCGATCGTCTCGCCGCTGATCCAGTCGCAGCCGCCGGAGATCAGGAACACCGCGACGTTCTGCAGCTCCTCCATGGTGCCGACGCGGCCCATCGGGTTCATCGCCTTGGTGCGCGCGCCGGCTTCGTCGCCGGGCTTGATGCGCTTGCTCATGCCCTCGGTCGGAATTTCGCCGGGCGCGATGGTGTTGAGGCGGATGCCGTAGCGGCCCCATTCGGCCGCAAGCGACATCGTCATGGCGTGGATCGCCGACTTGCTCATCGCCGACGGCACCACGTAAGGCGAGCCGTTGCGCACCCAGGTCGTGGTGATCGAGACGACGTTGCCGGGTTGCTTGGCCGCGATCCAGCGCTTGCCGACCGCCTGGGTCACGTAGAACGTGCCGTGCATGACGATGTTGGCGACGGCGTCGAAGCCGCGCGGCGACAGCTCCTCGGTGCGCGAGATGAAATTGCCGGCGGCGTTGTTGATGAGGTCGGTGAGGCCGCCGTCGCGAAAGATGGTCTCCACCATCTCCTCGACCGCGAGCGCGTTGCGGATGTCGACGCCGTGACTGGTGACGCGGCCGCCATGGAGATCCATCAGCTCGGTCGCGGTCTCGTCGCACACGATCTTGCGCCGGCCGCAGATGTGCACTTCGGCGCCGAGCTGGAGGAAGCGCGCCGCCATCGACTTGCCGAGGCCCGTGCCGCCGCCGGTCACGAGGATGCGCCGTCCAGCCAGAAGATTTTCCTTGAACATGGCTGTTTCTCCCGTACGGATTGTCAGTTAATTGGTCGATTGACTAAATCCGGCCGCCAGCGTCCTGTAAAGCGGCACTGAACAAGAACAGGCAAGAACTAGGGGAGAATTCGTCCATGGAAGAGCGCGTCTCGATCTCGATCTCGGAAGGTGTCGCCGACGTGCGCCTGGTGCGTGCGGACAAGATGAATGCGCTGGATCAGGCCATGTTCGAGGCGCTAGTCGCCGCCACCGACCGGCTTTCAAGGGATAAGAGCGTGCGCGCCGTCGTGCTTTCAGGCGAGGGCCGCGCCTTCTGCGCCGGGCTCGACATGGGGCGTTTTGCCGCCATGAAGGAGAAGGGCGGCAACGGAATTCCGGGTGGCGAAAATCGTGATCTCACCAAACGCACGCATGGCCAGGCCAACTTCCCGCAACAGGCGGTGTGGGGCTGGCGCCAGCTTCCTGTGCCCGTCATCGCAGCGGTGCATGGCGTCGCCTTCGGCGGCGGCTTCCAGCTCTCGCTCGGCGCCGACATGCGCTTCCTCTCGGCGGATGCGCGGATGTCGATCATGGAGATCAAATGGGGCCTCGTGCCCGACATGGCCGGCACGCCGATCCTGGCAAGCCTCGTGCGCGACGATATCCTGCGCGATCTCACCTACACCGGCCGCATCTTCTCGGCGCAGGAAGCGATGACCTACGGCCTCGCCACCCGCATCTGCGACGACCCGCGCGCGGCGGCGCTGGAGGTCGCGCGCGAGATCGCCGGCAAGAGTCCGGATGCGATCCGCGCTGCCAAGCGGCTGCTCAACAATCTCTCGGTCGATCCGGGGCCGGCGCTGCTGGCGGAATCCGTCGAGCAGCAGAAGCTGATCGGCAGCCCGAACCAGACCGAGGCGGTGCGCTCCAATCTGGAGAAGCGCGCGGCGAAGTATGTGGATTAGCCCCTCCTGTCATTCCGGGATGCGCCGGAGGCGCAGGCCCGGAATCCATCGAGCCGCACGCTCTGTCGCCAAATGGATTCCGGGTTCGATGCTTCGCATCGCCCCGGAATGACGATCTGACTGGTACCCATTTCTCAACCCGACGAAAGATCGGAAAACAACAATGAGCGAAACCTCCGACTTCCTCGGTATCGTCTCCGGCGACCGCCGCCGCACCCACACCGAAGTGGCAGCCCGTGCCGACCGCATCGCCTCCGGACTCGCCAGGATCGGGGTGAAGCCAGGCGATTGCGTCTGCATGCTGATGCGCAACGACATCGCGTTCCTGGAGGCGGCCTATGCCGCGATGCGCCTCGGGGCCTATGGCGTGCCGATCAACTGGCACTTCAAGCCGGAGGAGATCAACTACATCCTTGGCGACACCGGCACGTCCGTGCTGATCGGGCATGCCGACATGCTGCACGGCCTGCGCGATGCGATTCCTGAGGGCGTCACGGTGCTCAGCGTGCCGACACCGCCGGAGATCCTGTCCAATTACAAGATGGATCCGGGTCATCTGACGACGCCCGACTTCGCGATCGATTTCGAATCCTGGCTCGCGCAGCATCAGCCCTATGCCGGGCCAGTCGTGCCGCAGCCCATGAACATGATCTACACGTCAGGCACCACAGGTCACCCCAAAGGGGTGCGGCGCAACGCCCCGACGCCGGAGCAGCAGGCCGCCGGCGAGCGAATGCGCGCGATGATCTACGGGCTAAAGCCCGGCGCCCGCGCGCTGCTGCCGGGCCCGCTCTATCATTCCGCGCCGAACTCGTTCGGCATCCGCGCCGGCAAGCTCGGCGGCGCCTTGGTGCTGATGCCGCGCTTCGAAGCGGAAGAATTTCTCGAAGCGATCGAACGGTACAAGATCGACACCATCTTCATGGTGCCCACCATGTTCATCCGCCTGATGAAGCTGCCGGAGCAGGTACGCAGGAAGTACGACGTCTCCTCGCTGCGCCACGTCATCCATGCCGCCGCGCCCTGTCCGGCCGACGTCAAGCGCGCCATGATCGAATGGTGGGGACCGGTGATCTACGAATTCTATGGCTCGACCGAATCCAGCGCCGTCACCTTCGCGACCTCCGAGGACGCGCTGAAGAAGCCCGGCACGGTGGGCAAGATCTCGCCCGGTGCCGAGTTGCGCTTCCTCGGTGAGGACGGCCGTGTGCTCGGCACAGGCGAGATCGGCGAGATCTATTCCCGCATGACTGAGCTTGCCGATTTCACCTACCACAACAAGCCGGAGAAGCGCACCGAGATCGACCGCGACGGCTTCATCACCTCCGGCGATGTCGGCTATATTGACGAGGACGGCTACGTCTTCATCTGCGACCGCAAGCGCGACATGGTGATCTCGGGCGGCGTCAACATCTACCCGGCCGAGATCGAGTCCGTGCTGCATGCCGTTCCCGGCGTGCATGATTGCGCCGTGTTCGGCATCCCCGACGCCGAATTCGGCGAGGCGCTGATGGCCGTGGTGGAGCCGCAAGCTGGCGTCACGCTCGAGGCCGCCGGCGTTCGTGCCGCGCTGAAGGCGCACCTCGCCGACTACAAGGTGCCCAAGCACATCGAGATCCGCAGCGGCCTGCCGCGCGAGGATTCCGGAAAGATCTTCAAGCGCCGCCTGCGCGATCCCTATTGGGAGCAGGCGGGTCGGAAGATCTGACAGTCCGTTGCCCGGATGAGCGACAGCGATAGCCGGGACGATATGAGAGTAGAGCCCCCGGATGTCGCTTCGTTGATCCGGGTTACAGAACCGATCAGGGAAGGGACCTCCATGAACGACGCGGCAGCTGCGACCCACGAAGTCCTCTACGAGATCGCCGATCACATCGCGACCATCACGCTGAACGCGCCGGAACGCATGAACACCATCTCCGGGCCGATGCTGAACGATCTGGCGCGGCTGCTCACCGAAGCCAACGAGGACAAGGACGTCCGCGTCGTGATCCTCACCGGCAAGGGCAGGGCGTTCTGCGCCGGGCTCGATCTGCGCAAAGAGCGGGACGGCAACGGCCTCAGCGCCGCGTCGTCGCCAACCACGATCAACCTCCGCAACACGCCGCCGACAGTCCTGCAGGCGATGGACAAGCCGACCATCTGCGCCGTCAACGGCGGCGCGGCCGGCTATGGCATGGACACCGCGCTCGGCTGCGACATCCGCATCATGGCGGAGTCCTCGAAACTAGCCGCTGCCTTCGTCAAGCGCGGCGTGGTGCCGGAATCCGGCGGCACCTGGCTGCTGCCGCGCATGCTCGGCTGGGCCAAGGCGTCCGAGCTGATCTTCACCGGCCGCACCCTCAGCGCCCGCGAATGCCTCGAATGGGGCCTCGCCAACGAGGTCGTACCGGACGCGGAGCTGATGACCCGTGCCACCGCGATCGCCCGCGAGATCGCCGCCAACGCGCCGCTTGCGGTGCAGGCCTCCAAGCGGATGATGCGGATGGGCCTCAACGAGACCTTCCACGACCACGTCCACCACGTCTATCTCCAGCTGCTGCCGCTGTTCAAAACCCAGGACATGGCCGAGGGCATGAAGGCGTTCATGGAAAAGCGGGAGCCGAAATTTGAAGGGCGGTAGCCCGGGTGAGCGCAGCGATACCCGGGACGGTGAGAGTTAAGTCCCGGATTTCGCTTCGTTCATCCGGGCTACCTTGCCGTCTTAGCAGAGACAGATTTCGATCCTATATAGAGGGCGTCATCGTCCAACGGATCATCCCATGACCCCCGTTTCCATCCTCCTCAACATCCTCTGGATCCTCATCGGCGGCGCCTGGATGGCGTTCGGCTGGTTGATCGCCGCGGTCATCATGGCCATCACCATCGTCGGCCTGCCCTGGGCGCGGGCGGCATTCAACATCGCCGTCTACACGCTGCTGCCGTTCGGCTCGCGCGCGGTCAACCGCTACGACGTCACCGGTATCGAGGATATCGGCACCGGCCCGCTCGGGGTGATCGGCAACATCATCTGGTTCGTGCTCGCCGGCTGGTGGCTCGCGCTCGGCCATCTCCTGACGGCGCTGGTGCTCGCAATCACCATCATCGGCATCCCCTTCGCCTGGGCTCACCTCAAGCTCGCCGGCATCGCGCTCTGGCCGATCGGCAAGGTGATCGTGCCGGCGTAAGGCCGGCTCGTAGGATGGGGAGAGGGCCCCGGCGAAGTAGGGCGTCGTCGTCGCTTCCGGACGGGACACTTTGGGGCTGCATCGCTGCGAGTAAGTGAGTGCTTCTCGTTGAGCCAACTTGCCGGCGCTGACTGATGCGACATCCCCATCATCGTTCAGGCACGCCTGCCTTGCGCAGTCCATCGAGGTAGTGAACGACATCCTCGGCAGACTGAAGATAACGCTGCCCGGATAGTTTCATCAGCGAGCAGTCAGGCTCCAGCCTGAGCAGGGCTTCGATGTGGGGGGCTGCCTCGCGTGTCTTTCCGAGGTGCCCGTAGGTCGCGGCCAACAACATGCGGCCGTTGCGGAAGTTCGGCGCGCGAGCGACCATTTCTCGAAACGGAGGAAGTGCGTCCTCGTATCGCCGCTGGATGAAATGTGCGAGCCCCTCGGTCATCAATGCCTGTGGCGGAAAGAAGGGATCGAGCCGCATATAGCGGCGAAGGGCGGCCAGACCCTCTTCCGGTTCGCCAAACAGCACCAGGCATTGGCCGTACCGCCAGTCGAAAAAGTTGGGATTGAGAGCAAACACCCTGTCCCAGGCCGCCAGGCACGCCGCGCGATCGCGCTGGAATAGGGCGACAGTGGCCAGGACATCGTGCCCGAACGGTTCGTTCGGACCGAGTTCGATGGCTCGTCGGGCGAGTTCAAACGCCTGCAGCAAGGTTTCGGTCCTCTGGTGTTCCTCATTGACGGGATTGATCCACGTTACAGTGTAGCTGCGGGCGAGCACCGCACACGGACGAGCGAACGCGGAATCCAGTTCAATGGAACGTTCGAGGAGCTTTCGAGCCTTGTAGAGCTCGTCGACCGGTTCTCCTGTCAGCAATCGTTTCATCATGTGGTTGCCGCGCAGGAAGTAGTCATATGCGTCCCAGTTCGCCGTGGGCTTGCCCAGCGGCCGATGCGCCTCCGCATCGTTGATATGGACGGCCAGTTTGACGGAAATGATCCGTGCGATTTCGTCCTGGATCGAGAAGGTGTCACCCAGCGTCCGGTCGAATCGATCCGCCCACAGGTGCGTACCCGTTGCGGCGTCGATCAATTGCGCCGTGATCCGAACGGTACCGTCGCTCCTTTGAATGCTTCCCTCGAGGATGTAGCGCGCCCCGAGTTCGCTACCGATCTGCCGGACGTCGATGCTTCGGCCCTTGTACTGAAACGACGAATTCCTGGCGATCACCAGCAGCTCGGAAAACCGCGAGAGTTCGGTGATGATGTCTTCGGTGATGCCTTCGCAGAAATAATCCTGATTTGGATCGCCCGAGAGATTGACGAAGGCCAGAACCGCGATCGAGGGAAAGTCGCCAGAGGGTCGGCGTGACGGGCTACCGGCTTTGTCATCGTGCGACACCGGTCCTTCGAGCAGGTAGCCGCGCTTCGGCAGGGTCTTGATCACGCGCTGCGCCTGGTCGCCGATCGCCAGCCTGATATCGCTGATGCAGCGGGTCAGCGACTCATCGGTGACGGTGACGTTTGGCCAAATGGCCGCGATTAATTCGTCCTTGGTGATGGTCTGTCCGGCGCGCTCGACGAGATAGCGCAGCACTTCGAAGCTCTTGGGCCGCAGCTTGATCTCGCCGGCCGGCCCAAGCAGGCACAGCCGCTCCAGGTCGAGCGTCCAAGAGCCGAAAATCAGCTTCATGTCCTGATCTTACCCGAACGACGCTCCGTCCGGAGCGGCAAGTTTCAGGCTAATTTCATGACAGTTTCAGGACGGCGAGCCCCCTTTCATGGTTTGCTGGAATTTGTCCATGCTTGCCCTCTGCCAGGCTCTCTCAGGGAGAAAGCTGATGCGGTTGCGAAACCTTCGAAATGTCATTGCCTTAACGATGCTTCTGGGCGGAACCGTTGTGGCGACCGCGCCGGCCTGTCGGGGTGACGACGCCTGGCCGGTGCACACCGTGAAGATCATCGTGCCGTTCGCCGCAGGCTCCGCCAATGATGTGAGCGCGCGCTTCTATGCCGACGGATTGGCCAAGCGTTGGGGCAAGCCCGTCGTCGTCGAGAACCGGCCCGGCGCCGATGCCGTCGTCGGTGGCGGTGCGTTTGCAAACGCCAGGGACGACCATACCCTTCTCTACGGGACCGCCTCGATGCTCACCGTGAACCCACTCTTGCAAGACTCGCTTCCCTACGACCCGTCCCGGGACATGGTGCCGATCGCTTCGACGGCTAGCTCCATCCTGGTCATCGCGGTTCAGGACCGTCTGCCGGTGCGCTCACTGCAGGAGCTGATGCAACTGGCCCGGTCGAAACCGGGCGAGCTGTCGTGGAGTTCGGGACCGAGCCTGCCGCATTTCGTGTACGCGGCGATGCTGGTACGGCACGCGCTCGAGCAGGTCTATGTTCCGTACCGGGATGCAACGGCCCAGCAGGCAGACTTCGGCGAGGGGCGTGTCCAGATCCTGTCCCATGCCCTGCTGGCGGTCAGGGCTCCGGTCGCTGCCGGCAAGGCGCGGATACTTGCCGTCACGAGTCCCGCACGCCAACCCAGCTTGCCCGACGTGCCGACGGTCGCCGAGGCCGGCTTTGCTGAAATGGAAATCGAGGGTCTTGCCGGTCTTTTTGGCTGGCGCGACATGCCTCCGGCGCTGCGCGACAGGATTTCCGCGGACGTGCAGGCGGTGGCGGCCGACCCCATTCTCCGCTCCCGAATAGAGGCAAGTGGCGCACAAGTCCTCGGCAGCACGCCGGTTGAGTTTTCTGCGGCCATCGAGCGGCAGCGAGCGCGCATCGAGCAAATCAACCGCCTCGTCAATTTGAAGAGTGCGGCGAAGTAGTACGATCCTTGGCAAGCGAGGGGATGCGAATGAGACTTCGGGCAGCCGTCGTCGGTGGAGGAATAGGCGGTCTTTCAGCGGCATGCGCGCTGTCTCGAAGGGGTGTCGAGGTCACGGTTTTCGAGCAGGCGGAAGTGCTTGGCGAAATAGGTGCCGGCGTGTCGATCTTTCCGAACGCTTTGCGGCAACTCGAGCGAATGGGGATGGGGCCGGCTCTGGCCAAAGTCGGCGCCAGGATCGGCGAGGCATCACAATATTGCCGCTCCGACGGCACCAAGGTCGGCACTGTCATCACGACCGACTCGAGCGGCTGGAACGGGTTGTATGGCATGCACAGGGCTGATCTGCTGAACGTGCTCGCGGCGAATCTTCCAGGTGAGTTCGTGCGCACCGGCCATCGCTGCGTCGGACTCGAGCAGAGCGCGGCTGCGGCGAGATTGACATTCGCGAACGGGGAAACCGCCGAGGCCGACGTCGTGATCGCCGCCGACGGCATACATTCTGCCTTGCAGAAATATGTGGTCGAGCCGAAGCCGCCCGAATATTCCGGTGTGCGCTCCTATCGCGGCTTGATTGCCAGCGACAAGCTTCCCGGATGGCGAGAGGCAGCCCACCAGGTCTGGATGGGAGAGGGCAAGCACTTCATCGTATTTCCTGTGCGCGCCGGCCGGCTGCTGAATTATGTCGGCTTTGTCCCCAGCAAGGACGCCAAGGCCGAGTCTTGGTCCGCAGTCGGAGACCGTGACGAGCTCGCATCGGCCTTCGTCGGATGGGATGCGCCCGTCGTGAGACTGCTCGAAGCCATCGAGAGCTGCTTTTGGTGGGGTTTGTATGACCGCAAACCGCTGCAATCGTGGACCAATGGGCGGCTTGCGCTGCTGGGCGATGCAGCTCACGCCATGCTTCCGCATCTGGGGCAGGGCGCCAACCAGGCGATCGAAGACGGCGTTGCATTGGCGGTCCTTCTCGAAGGGCGGAAACCGGCCGACGTGTCGGCGATCCTGCCGCAATACGAAAAGATGCGCCGCGTTCGCACCGACGTCATTCAGGCGGAGGCACGGAACAATGGCCTGCGTTATGATTCCAAATATGAGGACCTCGGACAACGCGATCGCGAAGTCGCGGACTTCGCCGCGTTCCGCAGGTGGCTATTTGATTATGATGTCGAAGAAGCCGCCATTGTCCAGCGCGCACAGGTTCTGGAGTAACCCAGGTGGGTGCTCCGGCCCGCTCGAGCTCCGTGGTGACGATGCGCCGCGTGCGCCGTGCCTTTTGCCCCAATTCCTCGCGTCGCCCGACGGGCAAAACACGCCAGATGCAGGTCAAGAGGCGGTGCCGCAAAATATTCTGATTGACCGAAATTACTGTTTCGGCTAAACCGCATTCCATCCCGGCCCGCCAAAGGGGCGTTTCGCGATCGTCACGATACGTGAGCCGGGAGGCGATGGACGCGGCAGCGCCGGCGCGTGAGGTGATGGCAGGGCGGGCAACCCTCGTGAGCCATCACGATCCGCGATACGACACGGCGCGGTCACAGCGTTTGTTTTCGGCGTCGGGGGCGAGCACGCGCGAGCTCTCGAATGTCCGGGGAGGGACGTCCGCGGACGGCAAAAGCGTGTGGTCCTGACGCCCGGGGTTCTGGCGTCAAGGCTTGCGGTGATGTGGCGGCCCGACCGGGCGCGTGCATCGATCAGCCGCAAGGCGACGGGGGCAATAGTGCATCGCTCCCCGGGGAGAGCGCGCCATAAGCCGTAACACCATTGCGCAGGGAAGGCCGGGAGCTCGGCATCACCTGTGGTCAACCCCGCGTGCGTTCTTGTCGCGTGCGGACCTTTCGGGGTGCCAGCCGGCGCCCGGCCTTCCCTGCGCCCTTTCTCTTCGATGGGGCGAAACGGACAGCCAAGCTCGGGCGGAACGCGCCGCGAGATCGCGAAGGCGTGTTTACAGAGATAAACCAGGCAGCTCTCGTGCCAGTCGAAGCTCTCGTGCCCCGGACGCAGCGCAGCGCTCCTTCAGCGGTGCGCTGCAGAGCCGGGGCCCATCTCTCCACGTGGACCGTGTGGCTCCTGGGTCCCTGTGTATCGAAATCCTGTCATGGTGGAGTGGGCGGGAAGCCGTTGGGTCCTTGGCGCTTGACGCCGTGAGCCGGCTCGGTCTCCCGCCCGTTCCATCTATCAACCTGAACAGTTGCACGAGGCTGCGCCAACAGACCACGCATCACAGGGACAGGCACCATGATCATACGCCCTCGTTACGTCGGAATCGACGTCTCCAAACGATATCTCGATATCTTCGATGAGAGCCTGGGCGTGCCGGAGCGCATCGCCAACGCGCCGCAGG
This sequence comes from Bradyrhizobium sp. 62B, assembly GCF_030272265.2. Classification (NCBI taxonomy): domain Bacteria; kingdom Pseudomonadati; phylum Pseudomonadota; class Alphaproteobacteria; order Hyphomicrobiales; family Nitrobacteraceae; genus Bradyrhizobium; species Bradyrhizobium sp. 62B. The sequence goes on from NZ_CP092841.2 coordinate 2,353,605, forward strand.
CCATCACACAGATCGCGGCGCGTTGGCGATGCGATGTGCTGGTCGTCTTTGAAGCCACGGGCGTCTATGACCTTGAGCTTCGTGAGGCGCTCAGCCAGGCCGGCATCCGCTTTGCCCGGATCAACCCGGCCCGGGCCCGGGACTTTGCGCGCGCCAGCGGCCAGCTCGCCAAGACCGACCCGATCGATGCCCGGATGCTGGCGAGCTTTGCCCGGGCCATGCAGCCTGCCGCTGAGCAGGCTGCCAATCCTGCCCGCAATGCCCTGGCGGGGCTTGCAAAACGGCGGGATCAACTGGTTCTCATGCGTGCCCAGGAGAAGAACAGGCGCAGCGAGGCCGAGGACCGCGCCATGGCCGATCGCATCGGTCGGCTCATTGAAGTCCTCGACAATGAGATCGCCGAAATCGAGGCCGATATTAGCGCGCTGATCAAGACTGAGCCGGAGGTCTCCGATGATGCGCAGTTGATGCGGTCACTTCCCGGCGTGGGCCCCGTAACCTGCATGCAGCTGATCGCGCAGATGCCGGAACTCGGAAAAGTGGGACCGAAGCAGGTGGCCGCGCTCGCCGGCCTGGCTCCCTTCAACGTCGACAGCGGCGCTTACCGCGGCAAGCGGAAGATCGTCGGGGGCCGAAAGCGCGTCCGCGATGCCCTCTACATGGCCGCTCTCAATGCGGTCCGCCGGGCCGATCCATTCAAGGCCTTCTACGCTCGACTGCGACAGGCCGGTAAACCTGCCAAGCTCGCTCTCATTGCCGTTGCCAGGAAGCTGTTGACGGTCCTCAACGCCATCATGCGCGATCGAAAGCCGTACCTGTACACTAGACCAACATAACAGTTGCCGGCTCCGCAGCAACGCCGCCAGCGCGTTTACGCGCGTCTTCGACGCACGAACGGCGTTGCTGCCTTTCCGGGAGACGAAGGCCACCGTGTGCACCGCTCCCAAGTTCATCTTGCGCTGCGGTAGAAAAATATCGCACACTCATTCGCGCCGGGGAGCCACAGGGAGCTCTGCAAGAGGAGCGAGCCATGTCCCTCCAGACCATTTCATCCGACGCCACTGAGCATCGCGCCAACCGGCCCGAGGACGCCCAGGCCACGGAAGCGGAGGCGCGGCTGCGGGACGACATCCGCCTGCTCGGGCGCATCCTCGGCGACACCGTGCGCGACCAGGAGGGCGCCGACGTGTTCGACCTGGTCGAGCGCATCCGGCAGACTTCGATCCGGTTCCATCGCGACGAGGACCGGCTCGCCCGCCGCGAGCTCGAGCAGATCCTCGACAGCATGTCGACCTCCGAGACGGTGCGGATCGTCCGCGCCTTCAGCTATTTCTCCCACCTCGCCAACATCGCCGAGGACCAGAACAACATCCGCCAGATGCGGGCTCGCGGCGCAGGCAAGAACTCAGGCGTGCTGGCGGAAACGCTGGCCCACGCCAAGGCGGCGGGCATCGACCCCGACGCGCTGCGCAGCTTCTTCAAGTCCGCGCTGGTCAGCCCGGTCTTGACCGCGCACCCCACCGAAGTGCGCCGCAAGAGCACCATGGACCGCGAGATGGAGGTCGCAGGCCTGCTCGACCGCCGCGAGCGCGTCGCGCTGACCGCGGAGGAGGCGGATGCCAGCGACGAGCAGCTCCGCCGCGAGGTGCTGACACTATGGCAGACCAATCTACTTCGCCGCACCAAGCTCACCGTGCTCGATGAGGTCGCCAACGGCCTGTCGTTCTATGATTATACCTTCCTGCGCGAGGTGCCGCGCCTCGTCAACGCGCTGGAAGACCGTCTGGAGGAGGTCGGCGAGCAGGCGGCCGGCGAGCTTGCCTCGTTCCTGCGCATGGGGAGCTGGATCGGCGGCGACCGCGACGGCAATCCCTTCGTCACCGCCGACGTGATGCGTGGCACGCTGCGGCTGCAGTCGAGCCGCGTGATGCAGTTCTATCTGAACGAGCTGCACGTGCTGGGCTCGGAATTGTCGATCGCAGCGCATCTCGCCGATGTCTCCGAGGAGCTGCGTAACCTCGCCGAGCGCTCGCCGGACACCTCGCCGCACCGGAGCGGCGAGCCTTATCGGCTGGCGGTCTCCGGCATCTATGCGCGCCTGACCGCGACGGCCGAAAAGCTCGAGGTCGAGATCACGCGCCGGCCGGTCGGCAAGGGGGCGCCTTATACCAGCGTCAAGGAGCTGCAGGCCGATCTCGACGTGCTGCACCGTTCACTGATCTCCAACAACGCCCGCGTCATCGCGCGCGGCCGGCTGCGGCTGCTCCGGCGCGCGGTGGATTGCTTCGGCTTCCATCTGGCGCGGCTCGACATTCGCCAGAACTCGGCGGTGCACGAACGCACCATCGCCGAGCTGATGGATGCCGCCAACCCCGGCATGTCCTATCTCGCGCTCGGCGAGGACGCGCGCATCTCGCTGCTGACCAACGAGCTGCGCTCGACGCGCGCGCTGGTCTCGCCCTTCGTCAAATACAGCGACGAGACCATGGGCGAGCTCAACGTCTTCCATGCCGCCGCGGAGGCGCATGCCAAGTTCGGCTCGGACGCCATTCCCCAATGCATCATCTCGATGTGCAAGGGCATGTCCGACATGCTCGAGGTCGCGGTGCTCCTCAAGGAGGTCGGCCTCGTCCATCCCTCCGGCCGCAGCGCCATCAACATCGTGCCGCTGTTCGAGACCATCGAGGATCTGCAGGCCTCCTCCGGCATCATGGACCGCATGCTGTCGCTGCACGATTACCGGCGCCTCGTCGACAGCCGCGGCAGCGTGCAGGAGGTCATGCTCGGCTATTCCGACAGCAACAAGGATGGCGGGTTCGTCACCTCGGGCTGGGAGCTCTACAAGGCCGAGATCAATCTCGTCGAGGTGTTCGAGCGGCATCACGTGCGCTTGCGCCTGTTCCACGGCCGCGGCGGCTCCGTGGGGCGCGGCGGCGGACCGAGCTATGACGCCATCATCGCGCAGCCCGGCGGCGCGGTGAACGGCCAGATCCGCATCACCGAGCAGGGCGAGATCATCTCGTCGAAATATTCCAACGCCGAGGTCGGCCGCAACAATCTGGAGATTCTGGCGGCCGCGACGCTCGAGGCGAGTCTCTTGCATCCGCGCCAGAGCGCGCCGCGCCGCGAATATCTGACCGCGATGGACGAATTGTCGAACCTCGCCTTCAAAGCCTATCGCGGCCTCGTCTACGAGACCGAGGGCTTCGTCGATTATTTCTGGTCATCGACCGTGATCAACGAGATCGCGACGCTGAACATCGGCAGCCGCCCGGCCTCGCGCAAGAAGACTCGCGCCATCGAGGACCTGCGCGCCATCCCCTGGGTGTTCTCCTGGGCGCAATGCCGCTTGATGCTGCCGGGCTGGTACGGCTTTGGCAGCGCGGTCGAGCAGTGGATCGCGGAGCATCCCGACAAGGGCATGCCGTTCCTCAAGGAGCTCTACAAGGAATGGCCGTTCTTCCGCATGCTGCTGTCGAACATGGACATGGTGCTCGCGAAAAGCTCGATCGCGATCGCCTCGCGATATGCCGAACTCGTGCCCGACGAAGCGTTGCGTGAAAAAATCTTCGGTCGCATCCGCCGCGAATGGCACGCCTCGATCGAGAGCCTGCTCGACATCATGGGGCAGGACCGGTTGCTGCAGGGTAATCCGTTGCTGGAGCGCTCCGTGCGCCACCGCTTCCCCTATCTCGATCCGCTCAACCACGTGCAGGTCGAACTCCTGAGAGAGCACCGCGCGCAGAACCCCGACGAGCAGGTGCTGCGCGGGATTCAGCTGACGATCAACGGGATCTCGGCGGGGCTGCGGAATACGGGATAGGAGCGAGTGGCGAATAGCGAACGGCGAGTAGCGAAAGGGAGGCATATTCCCTAACTATTCGCAGCTCACCACTCGCCACTCGCGCTACCTTACGGCTTCATCGCGCCCTGCACGCTGGTGTAGACCGCATAGAGCGAGGTCGAGCCGCAAATATAGAGCCTGTTGCGCTGCTGGCCGCCGAAGCAGAGGTTGGCCACGGTCTCCGGAATGTGGATCTTGCCGAGCAATTCGCCCGATGCCGTATAGCACCGCACGCCGTCCTCGTTCGGATCGCCCCAGCCGACCGAGCACCAGACCCGCCCTTCGGTGTCGCAGCGGACGCCGTCGGTGATGCCAGGCTTCGGCATCTCGGCGAAGACCTTGCTGTTCGAGACCTTGCCCGCGGCGACGTCCAGGTCGAACACGCGGATATGGGATGGATTGTCCGGCCCGTCCGTGAAGCCGGTGTCGCAGATGTAGAGCTTCTTCTCGTCCGACGAGATGGCGAGCCCGTTCGGCTCGACGAAGTCGTCGACGACGACCTTGACCTCGCCGGATTTCGGATCGACCCGGTAGACATTCTTCTTCTCCTGCTCGGGCTCGGCCTTGATCCCCTCGTAGAACCCGCCGATGCCGTAGGCGGGATCGGTGAACCAGATCGCGCCGTCGGCGGTGACGACTGCATCGTTCGGCGAGTTCAGCCGCTTGCCGTTGAACTTGTCGGCGATCACGGTGATCGAGCCGTCGAGCTCGGTTCGCGTCACGCGCCGGCCGCTGTGCTCGCAGGTGATGAGGCGTCCTTCGCGATCGATGGTGTTGCCGTTCGAGTTCATCGAGGGCTGACGATAGACGCTGAGGTGACCGTCATCCTCCGAGAAGCGCATGATGCGGTTGTTCGGGATGTCGCTGAACAGCACATAACGGCCTGCCGCGAAATAGACCGGCCCCTCCGCCCAGCGGAAGCCGGTCGCGACGCGCTCGACCGCCATGGTGCCTGCGAAGGCGGGAAAACTGGATGGGCCGAACGTCGGCGGCCCTTTCTTGGCGGATTCCAGGCGGGCATCCGGGTAGCGGCTGCCGGGCAACGGTCCGAGCGGCAATGGCGCCGTCGACATCGTCGGCGCGCCGGTCTGGCCCAGGGGCGCCACGGAAGCAGCGCCGGCCGCGCCGATGCTCATGCCCGTTGCCGCGACTGCCGCGGCGCCCTTCAGCAGGGTGCGGCGGGCGAGAACGGGTTCGCCGGAATCGGTGATGATAGGCTGGGGTATCGTCATGGTCGCCTCCCGATTTTTTTGTTGGGAGGAGACCATCCGCCCGCATTCGGGCGTAAAGCGGGCGATCTCCGGCCGAACAACCGGAGATCGCAATGCAGCAATAGAAGGGGATCCGGCTAGACGGGATCCCAGGTGAAGATGTCGGCGGAGCGGTCGAGCTTGTAGAACGAGCCCTTCAGCGCCGGCATGCCGTGTTCCGCGATCGACTGCGGCGTCCAGCCCTCGCTCCGCTGCACCGAGCGAATGGGGCGGTTCTGGCTGAACAGGAAGATCTCGTTCATGCGCACGCCGAAAATCTGCCCCGTGACGTCCTTGGCGGAATCGCCGAGCAGATAGCCGCACAGCGGGGCGATCTTTTCGGGCCCCATCTGCTTGATCTTTTCGACCCGCGCCTTCTCCGCTTCAGTCTCCGTCGGGATGGTGCCGATCATGCGCGTCCAGGCGAACGGCGAGACGCAGTTGGAGCGGACGTTGAAGCGGCCCATGTCGAGCGCGATGGACTTGGAGAGGCCGACGATGCCGAGCTTGGCGGCGGCGTAGTTGGCTTGTCCGAAATTGCCGATCAGGCCCGAGGTCGAGGTGAAGTGCACGAAGGAGCCGCTCTCCTGCTCGCGGAAGATCCGCGCCGCGGCGTGGCTGACATAGAACGAGCCCATCAAATGCACCTTGATGACGGCCTCGAACGCCTCGACGCTCATCTTGTGGAAGATCATGTCGCGCAAAATGCCGGCATTGTTGACGACGCCGTCGAGCCGGCCGAAATGATCGGTCGCGGTCTTCACGATCTTGCTGGCGGGAATGGCTTCCGCGACGCTCTCGAAATTGGCGACCGCCGTGCCGCCGCGCTTCTTGATCTCCTCGACCACTTCCTCGGCCGGTGCCGCGTTCGAGCCCGCGCCGTCGGAGGCGCCACCGGGATCGTTGACGACGACCTTGGCGCCTTCGCCCGCGCACAAGAGCGCAATCTCGCGCCCGATGCCGCGGCCTGCGCCGGTGACGATGATGACCTTGTCCTGCAGTGATTTGCTCATGGGGATTACCTCTCGTTCGTAAACACGATCGTGCCCGACGCGGCGAACATGCCGCCGACGCCATGACACACCGAAATTGTCGCGTTCGGCACCTGCGCCGGCGCGATGCCGCGCATCTGTCGCACGCTCTCCTGCAGCGCGTACATGCCGTACATGCCCGAATGCATATAGCTCAATCCGCCGCCATTGGTGTTGAGCGGCAGTTTCCCGCCGGGCCGCGTATTGCCGTCCGCGATGAATTTTCCGGTCTCCTCATGGGGCATGAAGCCGAGATCGCCGAGGCCGAACAGCGGCAGATGCGCAAACGCATCGTAGATCATGAGATGATCGACATCTGCGTGCGTAATGCCAGCTTCCTTGAAAGCGAGGGGACCTGCGGTCTTGAACGCCCGCGAGGAGTTGAACGTCTCCATCTGGCTGACCATCGGCGTCTCGACGCTCTCGCCGGTGCCCATGATGTAGACCGGCTTGCGCGGAAAGTCCTTGGCGCGGTCGGCCGAGGTCAGGATCAGCGCGCCGCCGCCATCGGTGACGAGGCAGCACTGCAGCAGGCGGAACGGATAAGCGATCATGCGCGAGTTGAGAACGTCGGCGACGGTGATCGGGTCCTTCATCATCGCGCGCGGATTCTTCGCCGCCCATTCGCGCTGCACCACCGCGACCGAAGCCAGCTGCTCGTGGGTGATGCCGTAGGTCTTCATGAAGCGCAGCACGGGGATCGGGAACATGCTGGGCGGACCGTAGACGCCGTAGGGCGCCTCGAACTGGCCTTGCAGGCTATCGGCGGGGATCGAGCGCGGCGCCTTGCCGATCATTGACTTGCCGCTCTCGGCATGGGTGATCAGCACGGTCTTGCACAGCCCGGCCTCGATTGCTGCCGCGGCGTGACGAACGTGCAGCATGAACGAGCAGCCGCCGACCGAGGTGCCGTCCACCCAGGTCGGTTTGATGCCGAGATAGTGGCAGACCTGCTGCGGCGTCTCGACCGCGGTGGCGAAGCCGTCGATGTCGGACAGCTTCAGCCCGGCATCCGCGATGGCATTTAGCGCCGCATCCGCGTGAAGCTGGAGCTGCGACATATTCGGGATAACACCGAGCTCGGTGGTCTCGGCCGCACCGACGACGGCAACCTGGTTCTTGCGCATGGCTTACCCCTTCGCCGGACGGAAGACGGGAAGGGTGATCTTGTCGTCGAGCGCCTCGAAGGCGACTTCGAGCATCATGTCGAGCTCGAGCGCCTCCGGCGTCTGCGGGCAGTCGATGATGTTGCTCATCATCCGCGGCCCCTCGGCAAGCTCGACCACGGCGATCGCGTAGGGCGGCGTGAAGCCGGGCGCGGCGGGCCGGTGGTTGATCACGTAGCTGTAGAGGAAGCCCTTGCCGCTCGCCTTGAAGATGCTGACCTTGCGCGAGGCGCAGGACGGGCAGAACGGGCGCGGCGGGAAGTAGACATGCGCGCAGGCGTCGCAGCGCTGCAGGCGCAGTTCGCCGGCCTTCGTGCCGTCCCAGAAATGCTGGGTCTCCGGCGTCGGTTTCGGTCGCGCGCGCTGCGGTTCGGCCATCTCGGCGGCTCCTCCAAGAGACAGGCTTGGCGCCCGCCTGTTTCGATCTTGATGCGACAATCGGCTATCGTGCGTCAACGGTCCAGCAATACGCATGCATGCCATCATGCGCACAATGCTTGTGTCGAACTCAGCCAGCGCTATAGATTGCGCGCGACAATATTCCGTGAGACAGACATGCCCGATTTTCCGACACTGGCAAAACTCGCCGAAGACCTCGAAAGCGGCCGCACCACCTCCCGACAGCTGGTCGAGGCGTGCATCGCCAGGATCGCCGATCCCTCGGGCGAGGGCCGGCGCACCTTCCTCCATGTCGACAAGGACGCTGCGCTTGCCGCGGCGGATGCGATGGACGGCTTGCGCAAGGTGAAGGCGGCGCCGTCGCGCTATGCCGGCATTCCGGTCTCGATCAAGGATCTCTTCGACATCAAGGGCCAGGTGACGCGCGCCGGCTCTCGCGCGCTCGACGATTCGCCGCCGGCCGAGCAGGATGCTGCGACGGTGGCGCGGCTGCGCAAGGCCGGCTTCGTCGTGATCGGCCGCACCAACATGACCGAGTTCGCCTATTCCGGCATCGGCATCAATCCGCATTACGGCACGCCGAAAGGCGCCTGGAACCGGGCTGCCGGCCATGTGCCGGGCGGCTCGTCCTCGGGCGCGGCGGTGTCCGTGCTCGACGGCATGGCACATGGCGCCCTCGGCACCGACACCGGCGGCTCCTGCCGGATTCCCGCGGCCTATAACGGTATCGTCGGCTACAAGCCGACGCAGCGGCGCGTGCCGCTCGACGGCTCGGTGCCGCTGTCGTTCTCGCTCGACAGCATCGGGCCCTTGGCACGATCGGTCAGCTGCTGTGCCATTCTCGATGCCGTGCTCGCGAACGAGCCGATCACTGCGCTCAAGCCGCGCCAGGTGAAGGGCATGCGGTTCGCGGTGCCGACCACCATCGCGCTCGACGACCTCGACGCAGAGGTCTCCGAGACCTTCGAGCGCGCGCTGAAGACGCTGGCCGACCACGGCGCCATCATCGAGCGCATCGAGATGGCCGAATTCCACGACATCGGACCGATGAACGCCAAGGGCGGCTTTGCCGCGTCCGAGAGCTATGCCTGGCATCGCTATCTCCTAACGTCGAAGGGCGACGTCTACGATCCCCGCGTCTCCGTTCGTATCATGCGCGGCGAGGCGCAGAGCGCGGCCGACTACATTGATCTGCTCAACGAGCGCCGCTCGCTGATCGCCCGCGTCAATGCACGCATCGCGCCCTATGACGCGCTGGTGCTGCCGACCACGGCCAACACGCCGCCGAAGATTTCGGATTTGGCCGACGACAAGGCGTTCACCACGCAGAATTTGCGCGCGCTGCGCAACTGCACCCTGATCAACATGATCGACGGCTGCGCCATTTCGCTCCCTGCGCATCGCCAGGGCGACGTTCCCGTCGGCCTGATGCTGGCTGGTAGCGGTGGTTCGGACCGCCGCATCTTCGAACTTGCTGCCGGCATGGAGGCCGTCATTCGTGTTTGACCTCACTTTCACCGTCGACGCCCAGGATACCACCACGCCGCTGACGCTGGCGATCGACCAGATGGTCATCGCCGGCTGGACCGGCCGCGATCCCGTCGCGCGCGACAAGCACATCAAAGAGCTGCAGGAGATGGGCATCGCCCCACCGGCCTCGACGCCGATCTACTACCGCGCCTCGGCGCGGCGGCTGACCCAGGACAACAGCATCGAATGCACGGGCGGCGATTCCTCCGGCGAGGTCGAGTTCGTGCTGATCGGCTGGCAGGGCCGCATCTTCGTCGGCTGCGGCTCCGACCACACCGACCGCAAGGTCGAGGCCTACAACGTCACGGTGTCCAAGCAGATGTGCGACAAGCCGATCGCCTCCACGCTGTGGGAGCTCGAGGACGTCATCGGCCATTGGGACAAGATGATCCTGCGCTCCTGGGCCACCATCAAGGGCGAACGCGTGCTCTACCAGGAGGGCACGCTGGATGCGATGCTGCCGGTCAAGGATCTCATCGCGCGCGGCTTCGACGGCAAGAAGTTCCCCGACGGCTGCGCCATGTTCGGCGGCACCTTCGCCGCCAAAGGCGGCATTCGCCCGGCCGAGCGGTTCGATTTCGAGCTCGAGGACCCCGTGCTGAAGCGCACGATCAGGCACGGCTACGACGTGACGACGCTGCCGGTGCGGGGCTAGGTTCCCTACGGGAATCGGGTGGTCGTAGCCGTTGCGTTCTGCCAAACACTCTTCGTCATTCCGGGGCGCGCCTCTTGGCGCGAACCCGGAATCCATCGTGGAGCAAATCGGTGGAGGAATGGATTCCGGGCTCGCGATTTCGTCGCGCCCCGGAATGACGGAGAGACAGGATCATCGCCATGGCAATCGCGAAACGTATTACCGATGTCGATGCTGCGCCCGATCTTGCATCGCACGTCGATGCCCTCGACTGGGCTCAAATCACCGCCGAGCTCGACTCCCAGGGCTGCGCCGTCCTGAAGAACCTGCTGACGCCGGAGCAGTGCCGCGCCGTTGCCGCGCTCTATCCTGACGACACGCATTTCCGCAGCCGCATCGTGATGGGCCGCCATGGCTTTGGCCGCGGCGAATACAAATATTTCTCCTATCCGCTGCCCGACCTGATCGCGCAATTGCGGCCGGCGCTGTACGCGCATCTGGAACCCGTTGCCAATCGCTGGAACGAAGCGATGGGGATCGACATCCGCTATCCCGCCGTGCATGCCGCTTTCCTCAAGCGTTGCCACGAGGCGGGGCAAGCGCGGCCGACGCCGCTGCTGCTGCAATATGAGGCCGGCGACTTCAACTGCCTGCACCAGGACCTCTACGGCGAGCACGTGTTCCCGCTGCAGGTCGCGATCCTGCTGTCCGAGCCGGGCCGCGATTTCACCGGCGGCGAGTTCGTGCTGACCGAGCAGCGCCCGCGCATGCAATCGCGCGCAGAGGTGGTGCCGCTCGCGCAGGGCGACGCGGTCGCCTTCGCTGTGCATCACCGCCCGGTGCAGGGGACACGCGGCGCCTATCGCGTTAATCTGCGCCATGGCGTCAGCCGGATCAGGTCCGGTCAGCGCCACACGCTGGGTGTGATCTTTCACGACGCGAAATGAGCGGAGCCATTGACGGCTGATTTGTTCGACAGCGTTGCCGAGGCGCAGCCGTCGCGCGAGGAGATCGCGGACGGCGCCGTGCTGTTGCGCGGCTTCGTCACGCCGATCGAGAGCGAGCTGATCGACGCCGTGCGCGCCATCGTGGCGCAATCGCCGTTCCGCCGCATGACCACGCCCGGCGGCCACCTGATGTCGGTGGCCATGACCAATTGTGGCGAGCGTGGCTGGATCACCGATCACACCGGCTATCGCTACGATCCCATCGATCCCAGAACCGGCGCGCCCTGGCCGGCGATGCCGCCGGTGCTGCGCGATCTCGCTCGCCGCGCGGCGGAGCAGGGCGGTTTTACGGGCTTCGCGCCCGATGCCTGCCTCGTCAACCGCTACGAGCCCGGCACGCGGCTGTCGCTGCATCAGGACAAGGACGAGCTGGATTATTCGGCGCCAATCGTCTCGGTCTCGCTCGGGCTGCCCGCGACCTTCCTGTTCGGCGGCCTCGCCCGCGCCGACAGGCCGCGCCGTTTCCGGCTGGTCCACGGCGATGTCGTGGTCTGGGGCGGCCCGTCCAGGCTCGCCTATCACGGCGTCGCGCCGCTCGCCGACGGCGAGCATGCGTTGCTCGGGCGGAAGCGGATCAATCTGACCTTCCGCCGAACGCGCTGAGGCGTTTCCTCGCCCGTTTGGCTCGTCTAAGCTCGGGACCGGGGGGAGGCGGCTGACATGACGACCATCGAGCACACGGCGGGTGCCGGGACGGCTAATCGCACCGGCCTTTATCTGGCCGCGCTGCAATTGGTGTTCACGCTGGGCTGGACAACTTACGTCATCTACCTGCCGAAGCTCGCCGCAGAGGTCGGCATCGCGCCGTCGGCAGTCATCCTCATCTTGATGCTGGATCAGGCCATCTTCACCATTGCCGACACCGCGATGGGAATCGCCGCCGACAAGCTCTCGCCTTACGTCGGCCGGCTCGGCCTGTTCGTCGGGATCGTCACCGCGATCTCCTGCGCCGCGTTCGTGGCGCTGCCCTTCGTCGCCGGGGCCGGTGCTGCGGCGCAGGGCTGGTTCATCGCCCTGATCGTGGTCTGGTCGGCGACCTCCTCGGCGCTGCGCGCGCCGCCGCTGACCTTGCTCGGCAAGCACCGCGCCAAGCCACAGATGCCGTTCCTCGCGGCGCTGGCGATGCTCGGCTACGGCATCGCCGGTGCGGTCTCGCCCTATCTCGGCGTGGTGCTGCGCGAGCACGACGCGCGGCTGCCCTTCGTCATCTCCAGCGTGGTGCTGCTGCTCACGGCACTCGGGCTGTCGCGGATCGAGCACGACGTGGCGCGCGACACCATCCCGCCGAGGCCCGACGAGGCGGCAAAGCCGCTCGGTCTCGTGCCGATCGCCTTCATCGTCGCGATGGTCGCGCTCGCGCTCGGTTACCAGTTGCACTTTGCCATGAACAGCGCGCCGGCCTATCTGCGGTTCGCGGCATCCGGCGAACTGCAATGGCTCATGCCGGTGTTCTGGATCGGCTTCAACATCGCGATGTTTCCGGCGAGTCTCGTCGTCAAGCATCGCGGCGGCCTGATCGTGATGGGCGCCGCAGGACTGCTCGGCGCGGTCGCGATCGCGGCGGCGGAACTCGCGGGCAGCCTCAACACGCTGATCGCGGCGCAGTTTCTCGCCGGCGCCGCATGGGGCTGCATGCTGATGAGCGCGATCTCGGCTGCGCTCGCGATCGGGTCGACCGGCGCCGAGGGCAAGGTCACGGGCCTGGTCTTCTCCGCGCTCGCGCTCGGCACGTTCGCGCGCATGGCGGCCGTCGCTGGCGGCCTGCAGAAGATGCCCGAATACGCGCCGCTGCTGCACTGGGCGCCGGTCGCCTGCTGGTCGGTCGCAGGCGCGGGCGTGCTGGTGATCGCGGCGGCGCGGCTACAGGGCGGCGGTGCTCAGATCAAGGCTTCGGCGGGTGGATGAACGCCCACGGGCTGACTTCGGAATCCCTCGTCACCTCCACCGAAATCAGATACGGCCCGCCATGGCTAAGCGCCTTCTCCATCGCCGCCTTGAACTGGTCCGGCGCGGTGACGCGCGCCGCCGCGACGCCAAAGGACTCCGCGAGCTTGACGAAATCCGGATTGACCAGATCCGATGCCACCACGCGGCCGTCGAAGCGTTCGCGCTGGTCGCGGCGGACATTGCCGTAGGCGTTGTTGTTGAACACCAAGGTCACCACGCCGATGTTGAACTGCACCGCGGTGGCAAGCTCCTGCACGCCGAACATGAAGCCGCCGTCGCCGGTGATGGCGACCACCGGCTTATCGGGATTGGCGACCTTGGCGCCAAGCGCGGTCGGGAAGCCCGAGCCGAGCGTGCCCTGGTAGCCCGACGTGATGAAGGTGCGCGGCTGGTAGATCGGAAAACCGTACCAGGAGGCGAAGCCGAACTGCGACAATTCATCGGTCACGATCGCATTCGCCGGCAGCACCTCGCGCAAAATGTTGAGATAGGCCATCTGCGGCTGGATGCGCTGGATCTCGGCCTGCGCGGCCGCGGTGGCCTCGCGGATCTCCTCCCGCCGCCCACGCGTCCGCGCAAAGCCGGCTTTCTTCACCGCCGTGACCAGGTCGGCCGTGCCGGCTTTGGCATCGGCGACGATGGCGGTATTGACGGCGAGACGGCGCATCTCTGCCGGGTCGATGTCGATGCGAATGGATTTGAGGCCGCTCGGCTGATAGGGCCAGCGGAAACCGGACGCCGGCAGCTCGGCGCGCGTGCCGATCGCGATCATCAAATCGGTCGTGGGCCACAGCTTGTAGGCCGCGGCCATGGTCAGGCCGAGCTCATGCGCGTTGGAGACGATGCCGCGCCCGCTGCGGAAGGCGACGACGGGCGCATCGATCATCTCGGCGAGTTCGAGGATCTCCTCGCCGGCCTCGATCGCGCCGCTGCCGACGAAGATCATCGGCGCCTTGCTGGCCTTGATCAGCGCCGCCGCCTGCTTGACCAGATCGGGATCGGGTTGCGGGGAGGGCAGCGGCTCCAGCACCCGGGCCGCCGAAGTTGCGGCGCGCTGCGTGAAGACGTCCCAGGGCATCTCGACCGAGGCGGGGCCGCGCCGACCCGAATTCATCTCCTGGAAGGCGCGCGCCACGATTGTCGGTGCGTTGGCTGGATATTCGATCCGGTCGGCCCATTTCACATAGGTGCGCAAGGTCGCGAGCTGGTCCGGCATCTCGTGCAGATGGCCGCGGCCCTTGCCCAGGAATGGCGTCGGCACCTGGCCGGTGACGCACAGCACCGGCTCGTTGCAGCCGAACGCGGTGAGCAGCGCCGCACTGGCATTGAGCACGCCGGGGCCGGGCACCACGCTGAACACGCCGGGCCTGCCGCTGGAGCGCGCATAGCCGAACGCCATGTAGCCGCAGGCCTGTTCGTGCCGCGCGCCGATCACCTTGAGCTGGGCCTGGTGAAAGGCGTCGAACAGGCCGTAGACCTGGGCGCCGGGCAGGCCGAACACGGTGTCGACGCCGTGGGCGACCAGGCCGCTTACGATTGCTTCGCCGCCGGTGAGGGTGGTCATTGCGCTAAATCCCATTCAATTGCGGTCGGGTATTCTCGACACTGGCATTTTGACAGAACTCGGACGCCCGCGGCTTCGAAAAACATCAACCCGCTTGTGCATCCGCTTTCAGGGCGTCGTGGATGTTGTTGCGCTTCCAGCTGGTGTCCTTGTCGTTGATCTGCATGTCGAATGACAAAGCGAACTTGCTGGCGGCGAAGACGGGATCGAGATGGCGCGAGAGCGCCTGGAAGACGTGCTCGCCGGCCTGCTGTCGCGTCTTGAGGTCGCGGCCCTCGCCGATGCGGAGCACCATGTCGAGAAAGCCGTAGTCCTGCCTGGCGTCGGCGATCGCATAATGCTCGCAGCGGATGGCGCGGACGCGGATGCCGCCGAGCGGGAAGATGCCGGTCTCGACCGCCGCCTTGCGCACGACTTCGCACACCAGCTTCATGTCGAGACGGCCATCGAGATTGGCCGAATATTCGATCGTGAAATGCGGCATCGCGTTTTCACTCCCTGTCGTCTTGTTGCCTTACGCGAAGTAGCAGCTCACCGAGCCATAGGCGCCATAATCGGCCTGAATTGTGTCGCCCTTGCGGGTCTCGATCGGACGGATGAAGGAGCCCGCGAGCACGATTTGGCCCGGTTCGAGCGCGAGCCCAAGCGGCGCGATCTTGTTGGCGAGCCACGCCACGGCGGTCGCCGGATGATTGAGCACGCCGGCGGCAAGGCCGGTCTCCTCGAGCTGGCCGTTCTTGAAACACAGCGCACCGATCCAGCGCAGGTCCGCGTCGAGCGGGCGGATCGGCCGGCCGCCGAGCACGATGCCGGCATTCGCCGCATTGTCGGCGATGGTGTCGAAAATCTTCCGCGTCGCTTTCGTGGTGGGATCGACGCGCTCGATCCGGGTGTCGAGGATTTCCAGCGCCGGCACGACGAAGTCGGTGGCGTTGAGCACGTCGAACAGCGTGCAGTCGGGGCCTGAGAGGCGCTTGCTCATGACGAAGGCGAGCTCGGCTTCGACCCGCGTCGCGATGAAACGCTCGGTCGGCACCAAGCCGCCATCGGCAAAGAACATGTCGTCGAGCAGCACGCCCGAATCCGGCTCGTCGATGTTGAGTGCGCTCTGCATCGCCTTCGAGGTCAGGCCGATCTTGTGGCCCTTGACGGTGCGCCCCTCCGCGATCTTGACGTCGACCCAGGCCTTTTGAATCGCGTAGGCGTCAGTGATGGTAATGCCGGGGAAATCCTGCGAGAGCTGCCGGATCTGCGTACGGGTCTTCTCCGCCTGGTGCAGACGCCTCGCGCAGGCTTGGATATCGTCGTCGGAAAGCGCCATTTGTGATCTTACAAATTGAGGTGCCGCGAGATGCTTAACATGTTAAATGAATGCGTCAAACCCCATTTCGGCTTGCTGCACCGCAAACTTGCTGCGGTTTGAAAGGGCATCATGGTGAAGAAACCGGCTGATCCAGCGAACGGAAGCGTGTCCGCCACACGCCAGGTGCCGATGCGTGATTTCTCGCGCTCGCTGCCGATGTCGCTGCTGCGGGCCCGCGAGGCGGTGATGCGGCAGTTTCGTCCCTCGCTGCGCGAGCACGGCTTGACCGAGCAGCAATGGCGTATCCTGCGCGCGCTGGCGGCGATCGAAGCGGTCGAGGTCACGGAACTCGCGCGCACGGCGTTCCTGCTCGGACCGAGCCTGTCACGCATCCTGCGCGATCTCGAGGCGCGCAATCTGATCGAGCGCAGAATCGCGAAAGCCGACCAACGCCGCAGCATGGTCTCGATCTCCAAAGAGGGGGTGAAGCTGATGGCCGCCGTGGCGCCGAATTCCGAGGCGATCTATGCCGAGATCACGCGACGCTTTGGCGCACGCAAGCTCGCCGAATTGCAGGACATGCTGAGCGAACTCGAACACAGTCTTGCCGGGCTCGGAAGCGCGGATGACACCCTCGCGGAGGGGTGAACCCAGATATGCGCGCGTGCGCGGCGAGAGCCATGGACATTCACGCTTTTTTTCGCTCAAAGTGCGGCCGAACCCGATCCGCGGCGAGTGAAAGCAACAGGGAAGGAAAGCAACGTGGGCAATAAGGTCAAGGACATCTGGAAGTCGGGCAAGGCCGTGGTCAACGCGTGGCTGGCTATTCCCTCCGGCTTCTCGGCCGAGATGATCGCGCAATGCGGCTTCGACAGCGTCACCGTCGATATGCAGCATGGCGTGCAAGACTATCTGTCGATGGTGCAATGCTTCCAGGCGATGGACAAGCATCCGGTCACCCCGATGGTCCGCGTGCCCTGGAACGAGCCCGGCATCATCGGCAAGGTGCTCGACGGCGGCGCCTATGGCGTGATCTGCCCGATGGTCAACACGCCGCAGGAAGCCAGGAACCTCGTCTCCTATTCGAAATATCCGCCGCAGGGCGTCCGCTCCAACGGCCCGATCCGCGCCGGCATGTACGGCACCGCGGGCTCCTACCAGAAGACCGCCAACGCCGACACCATCCTGCTGCCGATGATGGAAACCAAGACCGCGGTCGAGAACATGGAAGCGATCCTCGACGTCGAGGGCATCGACGGCGTCTATATCGGCCCGTCCGATCTCGGCTTCTCCTACGGCCTCGAGCCCAAGCTCGACCGCTCGGAGCCCGAGATCCTCGCGATCTACGAGAAGATCATCAAGGAGTGCGGCAAGCGCGGCCTCAATCCGGGCATCCATTGCAGCGGCGCCGAAGGCGCAGCGCGCGCCATCAACATGGGCTTCAAGCTGGTGACGCTGTCGAATGAGGTCGGCCTGATGACAACCTACGCCAAGATGCAGGTCAATGCGACCCGCAAGGATTCCGGCGGCAAGGCCTGAGCTAACGTCGGGTGTCCCGGACGCGGTGCAGCGCAAAGCGCTGCTCCGCAGAGCCGGGACCCAGTCGTTGTCAAGCACATGACGTAACACTGGGCCCCGGATCTGCAGCGCACCGCTGTCGCGCTGCGCAGCGTCCGGGGCACGATACTTGAAGACCCAAGGAGACCTCCCATGACCATCAGCCCCGTCATCCGCCTGCATCCAGATGATGGCGTGCTGATCGCGCGCGCCAGCCTGCCGCCGGGGACATTGGTGGCCGACGGCGTGACTACGGTCGAGCGCATTCCCTCCGGCCACAAGGTCGCGATCAAGCCGTTCGCTGTGGGCGAACCCGTGATCCGCTACGGCCAGATCATCGGCTTTGCGACCCAGGCCATCGCACCGGGCCAGCACGTGCACGTGCAGAACATCGGCATGGGCGATTTCGCCAAGGACTATGCCTACTGCGCCGACGTCAAGCCGACACCGAATTTCGACCTGCCGGCAACGTTCGAAGGCATCCGCCGTCCGGACGGCCGCGTCGCCACCCGCAACTATATCGGCATCCTCACCTCGGTGAATTGCAGCGCGCATGTCGCAAGCCTCGTCGCCGACGTCTTCAAGAAGAATCCCTTCACCGGCGACAATCCGCTGGCCGATTTCCCTAATGTCGACGGCGTGGTCGCGCTGACCCACAAGACCGGCTGCGGCATGACCCAGAACGAGCCGCTCGCGCTGCTCCGCCGCACGCTCGGCGGCTATGCGCGGCACGTCAATTTCTCCCACGTCATCGTGCTCGGCCTCGGCTGCGAGGTGAACCAGATCGGCGGACTCATGGAAGAGCAGAAGCTCGCCGGCCGCCTGCGCGCGATGGACATCCAGGAGGTCGGCGGTACCCGCAAGACGGTGGAGGCGGGCATCGCCTTCGTGCGCGAGGCGCTGGCGGATTCCAACAAGGTCAGGCGCGAAACCGTGCCGGCAAGCGAACTCACCGTGGCTCTGCAATGCGGAGGTTCAGATGGCTATTCCGGCGTGTCGGCCAATCCGGCGCTGGGTGCGGCCAGCGATCTCATCGTGCGCCACGGCGGCACCGTGATCCTGTCGGAGACGCCGGAAACCTACGGTGCCGAGCATCTCTTGACGCGCCGCGCCGTCAGCCGCGAGGTCGGCGAGAAGCTGGTCGATCTCATGCGCTGGTGGGACGACTACACCGCGCGCGAAGGCGCCGAGATGAACGCCAATCCGAGTCCCGGCAACAAGGCCGGCGGCCTCACCACCATTTTGGAGAAGTCGCTCGGCGCGATGGCGAAGGCCGGCACCACCAATCTCGTCGAGGTGCTGCGCTATGCCGAGCCCATCACCAAGAAGGGCTTTGTGTTCATGGACACGCCCGGTTACGACCCGGTCGCGGCGACCGGCCAGGTTGCCGGCGGTGCCAACCTCGTCTGCTTCACGACCGGTCGCGGCAGCGTGTTCGGCTGCAAGCCGGCGCCCTCGATCAAGCTCGCCACCAACACGCCAATGTACACGCGCATGGAAGAGGACATGGATGTCAATTGCGGCACCATCCTCGAAGGAGAGGAGAGCGTTCAGGAATGCGGCCAGCGCATCTTCGACCTCATCCTGAAGACGGCCTCGGGCCAGCCGACCAAGAGCGAGAGTTTTGATTTCGGCGGCGCCGAGTTCGCGCCCTGGGTGCTCGGCGCGACGATGTAGTCGCGCTACGCACGGATGCAATCGCGATGCAGTCGCAATTGAATCAAGTGATAACGCCGGCGTGTGCAATTGCGCCAGACGCAACGATCGCTCGCTAAGTAATGATACGGAGGCGCGTATCGCGCCCGCAAGTTCCCAAGCTTACACCTGATTAACACTGTTGCCGTAGACAGGGCGTGATGCGGCTCCACAGCGTGGTGGGGCCGGCCTTTGTTTAGGGATCAGACGATGCAAGCGATACGTCCTACTGGGGTGGAGAATCTCCTCGGTGAGGAGGAGCTGATCGTATCGAAGACCGATCTCAAGGGACGCATCACCTACGCCAATGACGTCTTTCTGCGCATGGCGAAATATCCCTGGAAGCAGCTGATGGGCGCGCCCCACAGCCTGATCCGCCATCCCGACATGCCGCGCTGCGTCTTCAAGCTGCTGTGGGATACGCTCCAGGCCAAGCAGGAAATCTTCGCCTACGTCGTCAATCTCGCCGGGGATGGCAGCCATTATTGGGTGTTCGCCCATGTCACCCCGACGCTTGACGATCGCGGCAACATCATCGGCTATCATTCCAACCGGCGCAGGCCCGATCCGGCGCCGGTCGAGAAAATCAAGCCGATCTACAAGGCGCTCTGCGCCGAAGAGGCGCGCCACGCCAATGCCAAGGACGGCATGCGTGCGAGCTTCGACGTGATGGTCGGACTGCTCAAGCAAAACGGTGTCGGTTACGATGAATTCGTGCTCTCTCTCTAAGGCGCAGGGAGCGACCGCGCTCGCGTGTGTTGTTGCCGTCGTTGCTTTTGTTCTCTCTGTTATCGGTGTGACCGGAGTGGCCAGCGCCGCATTGCTCGGCGCGACGATCGCGCTGCTCGGCTATGGGCTCTGGTGCCAGCATCGCGCGGCACTGGCCGTCGACGAAGTTGCAGATGTCTGCCGCAAGGCGGCGCGCGGCGATCTCGAAGCGCGGGTCCTGAGCGAGCGCCAGGCCGGGCGGATCGGCGCCATCCAGAAATCCGTCAACGACATGCTCGACATCACCGACGCCTTCGTGCGCGAGGCTTCGGCGTCGATGGACTATGCCAGCCGCGGCAAGTATTTCCGCAAGATCCTGGCGCGCGGATTGCCCGGCTCGTTCCGCCGCTCGGCCAGTGTGATCAATGCCGGCACCGACAGCCTCGGCCGCCGCGTGGTCGAGATCGCGGGCCTCGCCCAGCAGTTCGGCACGCATCTCGACGACGTCGCAGGCAGCCTCATGAGCGCCGCGACAGATCTCGAATCCGACGCCGGCCAGATGGCGGCCGCGGCGGAGATGACGAGCCGCCAGACCTCCGGCATGCGCAACGCATCCGATCAGGCCTCGAGCAACGTCGCGACGGTGGCGAGCGCCGCGGAGCAACTCACATCCTCGATCGCGGAGATCAGCCGCCAGGTGGAGGGCTCGACCACCAGCACCGGCCGCGCCGTCGATGAGGCCAATCGTGCCGGCAGCGAGATCCGCATCCTTGCGGATGCCGCGCTGCGGATCGGCGACGTCGTCAAGCTGATCAGCGAGATCGCCGAGCAGACCAACCTGCTGGCGCTCAACGCCACGATCGAGGCGGCGCGGGCGGGCGAGGCCGGCCGCGGCTTCGCGGTCGTCGCCTCCGAGGTCAAGAGCCTCGCCAACCAGACCGCGAAGGCGACCGAGGAGATCAGCGCCAAGGTCGGCGAGATGCAGCAATCGACGACCAATTCGGTCGCAGCCGTCGAGGCGATCGCACAGACCATCGCCGAGATCGACGGCATCACCGCGAGCATTGCGGCCTCGATCGAGCAGCAGGGCTCCGCGACCCGCGAGATCGCCCGCAACGTCCAGGAGGCCTCCGCCGGCACCTCACAGGTCTCCTCCAACGTGACAGGCATCAGCGAAGCCGCCGCCGATACCGGCCGCGTCGCCAGCCGCGTCAACAGCGCCTCCGAGCGCGTCCACGGCGAAGTCGAGACGCTCCGCCGCGAGGTGACGCAGTTTTTGCAAAGGCTGACCTCGGCGGCGTGAGGCTTTCGCGGAGAGGACGGCGCCGTCTTTCCCTCCTCCTTGTGGGAGAGGGTGGCTCGCCGCGTAGCGGCGAGGCAGGTGAGGGGTTCTCTCCGCAAGTGATCCTGCACCGAGTTTGCAGAGACAGTCCCCTCATCCGGCGCCATAGCGGAAGCTTCGCTTCGGCGTTCTTAGGAACGGCGGCTGAAGGCCGCCTATGCCACCTTCTCCCGCAAGGGAAGAAGGAAGAAAGCACCCAGCCGCATCTTACCTAGGCACCCGCTGCCCGTTGTTAGTGCTTGATCGCACCCACATCAGGTGTTCTGCTCAAAAAAGCTGCTGGAGCACCGCACCCCGTGTCGATCTACGTCGCTTTGCATCATGTCACGCACTACAAATACGACCGCCCGATTGACCTTGGTCCGCAGACGATCCGCCTGCGCCCGGCGCCGCATACGCGTACGCCGATCCTGAGCTATTCGCTCAAGGTCACGCCATCCAACCATTTCGTGAACTGGCAGCAGGATCCGCTGGGCAATTGGATCGCGCGTTACGTCTTCCCGGAGAAGACGACCGAATTGAAGATCGAGGTCGATTTCACGGCGCAGATGACTACGGTCAACCCGTTCGACTTCTTCGTCGAGCCCTATGCCGACAGCTTTCCGTTCGAATATCCCAGGGATCTCAAGACCGAGCTCGCACCCTATCTCGAGACCATCAAGCCCGATCGCCTGTTTGCGAAATATCTGGATACGATCCCGCAGGACGCTCCGAACACCGTCAACTTCCTGGTCGAGCTCAATCGCGAGCTGCAGAAGAAGATCCGCTACATCATCCGGATGGAGCCGGGCGTGCAGACGCCGGAGGAGACGCTTGCCTCGGGTGCGGGATCATGCCGCGACTCCGCCTGGCTGCTGATCCAGATCTTCCGTCATCTCGGGCTCGCCGCGCGCTTCGTCTCCGGCTATCTGATCCAGATCCGCCCCGACATCGACCCGATCGAGGGCCCGCCGGAGGTGGAGAACGACTTCACCGACCTTCACGCCTGGGTCGAGGTCTATCTGCCCGGCGCCGGCTGGATCGGCTTCGATGCGACCTCCGGCATGCTGGCGGGCGAGGGCCACATCCCGGTTGCCGCCACGCCGCATTATCGCTCCGCCGCGCCGATTTCGGGCGGCGCCGGCTTTGCCGAGGTCGAGTTCGCCTTCGACATGAGCGTGAAGCGCATCCGCGAGGCGCCGCGCATCACAAAGCCGTTCTCCGACGAATCCTGGGCGCGGCTCAACGATCTCGGCGAGCAGGTCGACGGTGATCTCGCGAGCGCCGATGTGCGGCTCACCATGGGCGGCGAGCCGACCTTCGTCTCGGTCGACGATCTCGAAGCTGCGGAGTGGAATACGGAAGCCGTCGGCCCGACCAAGCGCGCGCTCGGCGATGATCTGATCCGCCGCTTGCGCACGCGCTTCGCGCCCGGCGGTCTGCTGCATTACGGCCAGGGCAAATGGTATCCGGGCGAGAGCCTGCCGCGCTGGGCCTTCGGCCTGTACTGGCGCAAGGACGGCGTGCCGATCTGGAAGAATGCGGACCTGATCGCCAGGATCGAACATCCGCGCCGCGCGGAGGTGAAAGACGCCGAGGCCTTCATGGAAGGCACCGCGGCCCGGCTCGGCCTCGATCCCGGCTACATCATGCCGGCCTATGAGGACACCGCCTACTGGCTGCAGAAGGAGGCCGAGCTTCCTTTCAATGTCGATCCCTCCGACTCCAAATTGTCCGATCCGGAAGCGCGCGCACGGATGGCGCGCGTGTTCGACGAGGGCCTCAACACGCCGCGCGGCTTCGTGCTGCCGGTGCAGCGCTGGAACGCGCCGCCGCGCTGGCGCAGCGAGCGCTGGCAATTGCGGCGCAATCATCTGTTCCTGATGCCGGGCGATTCACCGTTGGGCTTGCGCCTGCCGATCGGCTCGCTCGGCTACGTCCCGCCGAACCAATATCCCTACATCGTCGAGCAGGACCCGATGGAGGCCCGCGGCAAGCTGCCGGTGTTCACGCTTGCGGCGCGTCCGGAATCACCACCGCGGGCCGCCCCTGAAAACCTCAACACGGCCGTCCCGGTGCGCACCGCGATGTCGGTGGAAGTCCGCGATGGCGTCATCTGCGCGTTCATGCCGCCGGTCGAGCGCATCGAGGATTATCTCGAACTGGTCGCCGTGCTCGAAGCCACCGCCGAGGAGATGCAGCTCCCGGTTCACGTCGAAGGCTATCCGCCGCCGTTCGATCCGCGCATCGAGGTGATCAAGGTGACGCCCGATCCCGGCGTGATCGAGATCAACATCCAGCCGGCGAAGAATTGGCGCGAAGCGGTCGAGATCACCTCCGGTCTCTATGAAGACGCCGGCAAGGTGCGTCTCGGCGCCAACCGTTTCCTGGTCGACGGCCGCCACACCGGCACCGGCGGCGGCAACCATGTCGTGATCGGCGGCTCAAGCCCGCAGGACTCGCCGTTCCTGCGCCGGCCGGATCTGCTGAGGAGTCTCGTGCTGTATTGGCAGCGGCATCCCTCGTTGTCCTATTTCTTCTCCGGCCTGTTCATCGGCCCGACCAGCCAGGCGCCGCGCATCGACGAAGCCCGCCACGACAGCATCTACGAGCTCGAAATCGCGCTCTCGCACGTGCCGCCGCCGGGGTACCAGACGCCGCTGTGGCTGGTGGACCGCCTGTTCCGCCACCTGCTGGTCGACATCACCGGCAACACCCACCGCGCCGAGATCTGCATCGACAAGCTCTATTCGCCGGAGGGGCCGACGGGCCGGCTCGGCCTCGTCGAATTCCGCGCGCTCGAAATGCCGCCCGATCCGCGCATGTCGCTGGCGCAGCAGCTATTGATCCGCGCGCTGATCGCGAAGATGTGGCGCGAGCCGCAAGCTGGCAAGTTCGTGCGCTGGGGCACCGCGCTGCATGACCGCTTCATGCTGCCGCATTTCATCTGGGAAGATTTCCTCGACGTGCTCGGCGAGCTCAAGCAGTTCGGCTACCCCTTCGAGCCGGAATGGTATCTGGCCCAGCTCGAATTCCGCTTTCCCGCCTTCGGCCGCGTCCATCACGGCGGCGTCACGCTGGAATTGCGCCAGGCGCTGGAGCCCTGGCACGTGCTGGGCGAGGAGGGTTCGGCCGGCGGCACCGTGCGCTATGTCGATAGCTCGGTCGAGCGGCTTCAGGTCAAGGCGGAGGGCTTCGTCGAGGGCCGCCACATCGTCACCTGCAACGGCCGCCGCCTGCCCATGACCTCGACCGGCCGCTCGGCCGAGGCCGTCGCCGGCGTCCGCTTCAAGGCCTGGCAGCCGGCCTCCGGCCTGCACCCGACCATCCCGGTCCACGCACCGCTGACGTTTGACCTTATTGATACCTGGAACGGCCGCTCGCTCGGCGGCTGCGTCTACCACGTCGCCCATCCGGGCGGGCGAAGCTACGATACCAAGCCGGTCAACACCTATGAGGCCGAGGCGCGGCGGCTGGCGCGCTTCCAGGACCACGGCCATACCCCGGGACCGGTCCAGCCGCCGCCCGAGGAACGCACAAATGAGTTCCCGCTGACCCTCGACTTGCGGACTCCGCTCCTGCAATGAGTATGATGGTGGGGCAGGGAGAGGCGCATGGCCGAGGGCGCAGCCGAAGAGAACGACAAGGCGGGTAGGGCGCCAAGTCAACGTGATGGCCAACGTGAGAGCCAGCGCCGCCTCGCGCAATGGGTCCGCGACTATCGCCGGCTGCCCGGCATTCCCGACGAGTTCTTGGGGTCGGACGGCGCCCCGCGCGGGGTCTGGAGCCGCTTCTTCGACGCCTTCGGCGCGCTCGCGCCCGACGAGATCGAGCGGCGATTCGGCATGGCCGACCGCCACCTCCGCGAGGCCGGCGTCACCTACCGCGCCCCCGGCGACAGCGCCGACCGGCCCTGGGCGATCAGCCATCTGCCGCTCCTGATCGACGAGACCGACTGGCGGCAGCTTTGCGCCGGCATCACCCAGCGCGCCGAGCTGCTCGAGCGCGTGCTGGCCGATATCTATGGCGAGGGCCGGCTGGTCGCCGAGGGGGCGCTGCCCGCGGCCGCGATCGCCGGCAGCCCGGAATACCTCCGCCCCGTCTGTGGCGTGCCGCCGCCGGGTGGGCGCTATCTCTCGCTCTATGCCGCCGATGTCGGCCGCGGTCCCGACGGCCGCTGGTGGGTGCTCGGCGATCGCACCCAGGCCCCATCAGGCGCGGGCTACGCGCTGGAGAACCGCCTGGTGCTGTCGCGCGCCTTCTCCGACCTCTACAAGTCGATGAACGTGCCGCGCGTCGCGCCGTTCTTCGAGGCCTTTCGCGACTCTCTTCGCGCACGCGCCGACCGCGACGAGCCGCGCATCGGCGTGCTCACCCCCGGCAGCTTCAGCGAGACCTATTTCGAGCACGCCACGCTGGCGCGCTATCTCGGCTTCCTCCTGGTCGAGGGCGACGATCTCGCCGTCAGCGACAACCGCATCCACATCCGCACCGTTGCCGGCCTCAAGCGGCTCGACGTGCTCTTACGCCGCGTCGATTCCAATTCGCTCGATCCGCTCGAGCTCGATGCGTCCTCGCATCTCGGCGTGCCCGGCCTGATCGACGTGCTGCGCAAGGACGGCGTCGTCGTCGCCAACATGCCGGGTTCGGGCGTCCTGGAGGCGCGGGCGCTGCTCGGCTTCCTGCCGGCGCTGAGCCGGCGCCTGCTCGGCGAAGAGCTGAAGATGCCGCATATCGCGACCTGGTGGTGCGGCCAGCGCAGCGCGCGCGAGGAGGTGCTGGCGCGGCTCGACGAGGTCGCGATCGAAGGCGCCTATCGGCGTGGCGTACCCGGTTTCGACCGCGCAGGGCCGGTGCTCGCGAGCGAGCTCGATGCAAGCGATCGCCAGCGCCTGGTCGACGCCATCACCACGCGCGGCATGGACTATGTCGGCCAGGAGGTGGTGCGGCTTTCGACCATGCCGGTGTGGGAGCAGGGCCAGATCACGCCGCGTCCTTTCGTGCTGCGCGTGTTCGCCGCCGCAACGCCCGACGGCTGGGCCATCATGCCCGGCGGCTTCTGCCGCATCGCCGAACAGCCGGATGCGCGCGCGGTGTCGATGGGCGACGGTGCGCGCGCCGCCGACGTCTGGATCGTCTCCGACAAGCAGGTCTCGACCGCGACCTTGCTGCCGGCGACCGACAAGGTTCGCATCCGCCGCATCGCCGGCGTGCTGCCGAGCCGGGCCGCCGACAATCTGTTCTGGCTCGGCCGTTATCTCGAACGCGCCGAGGCGACGCTGCGCCTGGTGCGCGCTTTGGGCTCGCCGAGCGGACCCAACAAGGGCACCGCGGCCTCGCTGCAATCGGCCGAGCGCATCCAGCGCCTGCTGGTGGCCTGGGGCGCGGTCTCGCAGACATCGCGCACCGCGTCCGGGCGCATCGTGGCGGAAGCGCTGCAGAGCCCTGATCGTTTCGGCTCGGCCCTGTCACTGGTCCGCGCGGCGCAGCGCACGGCGACCTCCCTGCGCGAGCGGCTGTCGCCCGATGCCTGGCAGGTCATCACCGAGATGGCCGAGCGTCTGGCGTACGAAGTCGAGGACGACGACAGCGTGCTGAGCGCGGCCGAGCTGACCTTGCAGGAGCTCGCGAGCTTCGCTGGCCTCGCGCAGGAGAACATGAACCGCGCCGCCGGCTGGCGCTTCCTCGACATCGGCCGCCGCACCGAGCGCGCCATCAACACCACGCGCTTCACGCGCCAATTCGCCTATGACGAGGCCGGCGACGAGGACCTCGACATCCTGCTCACCCTGGTGGATTGCCAGATCACCTACCGCTCGCGTTATCTGCTGGCGCCGATCCTGGCGCCGGTGCGCGACCTCGCCGTGCTCGACGGCTACAATCCGCGGTCGGTGGCGTTCCAGGTGACGACGCTGAACGAGCACATCGCCGCGCTGCCGAGCCTGAGGGAGCACGGCCTGATCGAGAAGCCGGAGCGGCTGGCGGTGGCGATGCAGGCGATGCTTGCGACGGCGGAGGCCGAGAAGCTCGAGGTCAAGACGCTGTTCGCGCTGGAGCAGGACCTGCTCAGCCTTGCGGATGCGATCGGACAGCACTACTTCCCGCATGGCCCCAATGCCGCCCGGCCGGAAAAGCTGACGGGGCTGGCGTGATCTACGACATTCGTCACGTCACCACCTACGAATACGAGAGTCCGGTCAGCTTCGCCCGCTGCACGCTGCGGCTCGAGCCCAGAAGCGGCGCCGGCCAGGAGCTGATCTCCCACAGTGTCGAGATCCGTCCGCGTCCTGCCGAGCGCAATGTGCGGCGCGATTTCTTCGGCACGCTGACCGAGAGCGTGGTGATCGAAGCCGCGCATCGCAATCTGCGGATCGATTCACGGTCGCGTGTCTCTGTCTCGCGGCAGCCGCCGGCGCGCGATGCAGCGAGCCCCGCCTGGGAGAGCATTCGCGACATTGCCTTCGAGGCGACCAGCCTCGGGCCGTCCTCTCCGATCGGTTATGTCTTTGCGAGCCCGCTGGTGCCGGTGCTCCGTCCAGTCAGCGCTTATGCGGCGGAAAGCTTTCCGCCCGGCGCGGCCATCCTCGAATGTGCCGTCGATCTGATGCACCGCATCCGCGGCGAATTTCGTTACGACCCGAAGGCGACGGTGATCTCGACGCCGCTGACCGAGGTCTTCGACAAGCGCCACGGCGTCTGTCAGGATTTTGCCCATGTGATGATCGCAGGGCTGCGCGGGCTCGGTCTGCCGGCGGCCTATGTCAGCGGCTATCTGCGCACCATTCCGCCGCCGGGCCAGCCGCGCCTGCAGGGCGCCGACGCCACCCACGCCTGGGTCTCGCTGTGGTGCGGTGCGGTGCTGGGCTGGGTGGATTTCGACCCGACCAACGACCTCTTGATCGGCAACGACCATATCGTGCTCGCCGTCGGGCGCGACTTCTCCGACGTCTCGCCGATCGACGGCATCATCGTCGGCTCGCCCAAGCAGAAGCTCGGCGTCGCCGTCGACGTGTTGCTGGTGGAATGACCGCGATCACCGTCCCGCAGCCCGCTCCCGGGGTGTAGCGAGACGTTAGCGCAACCGTGATGTCGCACAGCACAACTGCAACATTTTTTCGTGTTCTCGTTCCAGCATTTGGTTACTCGGCCCAAGATGGGCTATGCTGGCGTCGCGTCGAGAACAATAGAGACTTCGGGAGATGGCATGGGACACCAGCGGCGGACGGGGCTGCATCCATGATAACCTTACCGAGACTAGCGGCTGAATCCCTCGAGAACTTTCTCGGTAAGTTCATGCGTCGCCGGTACGATGAGACTTCTGCCAATATCGTCGAGAGCGCGACCCGCACCGCGATGGAATGTATCGGCAACAGCGATGCGCTCTATCACAATATCGAGCATACGATGCTGGTGACGCTGGCGGCCCAGGCGATCCTCGGCGGCCGAAGCCTTCATGCCCATCTGTCGGCCGAGGATTACGTCCACGTGCTGATCGCCTGCCTCGCCCACGACATCGGTTATGTGCGCGGACTGTTCGAGGAGGACGATGCCGAGGGCTTCGTGATCGACGCGGCCGACACCAAGATCTCGCTGCCGCGCGGTGCATCGGATGCCAGCCTGATGATGTATCACGTCGATCGTTCGAAGCTGTATGTGACTCGGCGGTTGCGGCATATTCCCGGAGTCGATCCGGAGCGCGTTGCCCGCGCCATCGAGGGCACACGCTTCCCGGCGCGCGAAGGGCAGGAATATGACGACGAAGCCTCGATCCTGCGCGCCGCCGACTTCATCGGCCAGCTCGGCGATCCCAACTATCTGCGCAAGGCCAACGCGCTCTACTACGAGTTCGAGGAGGTCGGCATCAACCGCCAACTCGGCTACGATTCGCCCGCCGATATCGTGAACCGCTATCCACAGTTCTATTGGAACAGCGTCGCACCGTACATCCAGACCGAGATCGGCTATCTCAACAAGACCGAGATCGGCCGGCAGTGGATCGCCAATCTCTACAGCAACGTGTTCCGTGCCGAGCGCGACATCTCGCTGTCGGGACCGCAGAAGTAGGGGTGCTTCATCCGGGCTACGCCCCCGCAAGCTCCGTGAGCAAACCATGCAACAAAAAACCGTCACCACGGACATCCTCGACATCGCCTATCGCGAATACGGTGCGCCCGACGGCTGGCCCTGCATCATGGGCCACGGCTTTCCCTACGATGTGAACGCCTATGCCGAGACGGCGCCTGTCATCGCCGAGGCCGGCGCGCGGGTGCTGGTGCCCTGGCTGCGCGGCTACGGGCCGACGCGGTTTCGCTCTCCCGACACGCTGCGCTCCGGCGAGCAGGCGGCGCTCGGCGCCGATCTCCTGGCCTTCATGGATGCGCTTGGTATCGAACGCGCGGTTGTCGGCGGCTACGATTGGGGCGGGCGCGCGGCCTGCGTGGTCTCGGCGCTCCATCCCGAGCGCGTGATCGGGTTGGTCTCCGGCAATTCCTACAACATCCAGAACATCGCCCGCGCCATGGAGCCGGCCTCGCCGCCGGAAGAAGCGGCGCTGTGGTATCAATATCTCTTCCACAATGAGCGCGGTCACCGCGCGCTGGAGCGCAACCGGCGCGGCTTTGCGCGTCAGCTCTGGGCCATGTGGTCGCCGACATGGAGCTTCGACGATGCCACGTTCGAGACCAGCGCGGCGTCGTTCGACAATCCTGATTTCGTCGACGTCGTGATCCATTCCTATCGCCACCGTTACGCGCTGGTCGCGGGCGATCCCGCCTATGCGGACATCGAGGCGAAGCTCGCCGCGCAGCCGGCAATCCGCGTCCCCACGATTGCGATCGACGGCGACAGCGACGGCGTCAATCCCGGCACGGCCCATCACGCCCGCAAGTTCGAGGCCTTCTTCGAGCGGCGCGTGTTCGCTGGCGCCGGCCATAAT
Source organism: Bradyrhizobium sp. 62B (assembly GCF_030272265.2). Classification (NCBI taxonomy): domain Bacteria; kingdom Pseudomonadati; phylum Pseudomonadota; class Alphaproteobacteria; order Hyphomicrobiales; family Nitrobacteraceae; genus Bradyrhizobium; species Bradyrhizobium sp. 62B. The sequence continues at coordinate 2,383,496 of NZ_CP092841.2, forward strand.
CTGCCGCAGGAGCGCCCGGCCGAATGGGCGCAGGCCGTGGTCGACGTGCGGAAGGCGTCCACCTCGCAATCCGCCTGACCGCCGTCCCCTTCCCAAATTTCCCTGATCTGCGGGAACCTTTTCCGATCGCAGCCGTCCAAGCTGTGGGCCCGCTTCTGGATCCGGGCTCGCTGCAGGGGAGGATCTCGATGAAGTCGCACGTGCGTAAGCTGGAACGGGTCGCGGTGGCGCAGGCGCCGGTCGAACGGCCCGACAGGGCGGAAGTCGAGCAGGCGATCCGGACCATGATCCGCTGGGCCGGCGATGATCCCGCGCGCGATGGTCTGCGCGAGACCCCTGATCGCGTTGCGCGGGCTTTCGAGGAGTATTTTTCCGGATACGCGCAGGACCCGACCGAAATCCTGCAAAAGACCTTCGAGGAGATCGAAGGCTATGACGAGATGATCGTGCTGCGCGGCGTTCGCTTCGAGAGCCATTGCGAGCACCACATGGCGCCGATCGTCGGCCGCGCCTGGGTGGCCTATATCCCGCAGGGGCGCGTCGTCGGCATCTCCAAGCTCGCGCGCGTGGTCGACGTCTACGCCAAGCGGCTCCAGATCCAGGAGAAGATGACCGCGCAGATCGCCAACACCATCAACGACGTGCTCAAGCCCGAAGGTGTCGGCGTCATCATCAAGGCGACGCATCATTGCATGACCACGCGCGGCGCGCACAAGCCCGGCACCGATCTCGTCACCAGCCGCATGCTGGGCGTGTTCCGCGACAATGCGCTGACGCGCCAGGAATTGCTGGGGCTCGCCAATTCGAACGATTGATCCGCGCGCATGAAGGAGGCGTTGCCATGGCCGAGGACAAAAAGCCGAGCGGACCGGACCTGAGCAAGGGCGTGCCGCTGACCGCGTTCAAGGACGGCAAATTGCTCGGTCATGTCGGGGAGGACGACGTCCTGCTGGTGCAGGCCGGCGGCGAGATCTTTGCGATCGAGCCGGCCTGCAGCCATTATCACGGCCCGCTCGCCGAGGGCCTCGTGGTGGGCGATACCATCCGCTGCCCCTGGCATCATGCCTGCTTCTCCTTGCGCACGGGTGAAGCCAGCCGTCCGCCGGCTTTGAACGCGCTGGCGGTCTGGGAGGTCGAGCGCGATCGCGACAACATCATCGTCCGGCGCAAGCGCGAGGCCCCGAAGCCGTCGGCCGCACATCGCAGTGCGCCCGCTCGGGAAAAATTCGTCATTGTCGGCGGCGGTGCCGCCGGCTTCACCGCCGCCGAGACGCTCCGGCGCGAGGGCTTTGCCGGCGCCATCACCATGCTCAGCAATGACGGCGCGATGCCGGTCGACCGGCCGAACCTCTCCAAGGATTACCTTGCGGGTAACGCGCCGGAGGATTGGCTGCCGCTGCGCGGCGAGGACTATTATGGAGATGCAGGCATCGATCTCAGGCTCAACACCGAGGTCGCCGCCATCGATGTCAAGTCGCGCAGCGTCACGCTCGGCAATGGCGACAAGCTGCCGTTCGACCGGCTGCTGCTCGCGACCGGCGCCGAGCCGGTCAAGCTACGGATTCCGGGCGCGGACCAGCCGCATGTTCACACCTTGCGCTCCCTCGCAGACAGCCGCGCCATCATCAAGGCTGCAGGCAGTGCCAGGCGTGCGCTGGTGATCGGCGCCAGCTTCATCGGCCTCGAGGTCGCGGCCTCCTTGCGGGCGCGCAAGATCGAGGTGCATGTCGTCGCGCCTGACGAGCGGCCGATGCAGAAGGTGCTGGGCGCCGAGATGGGCGATTTCGTCCGCTCCCTGCATGAGGAGAACGGTGTCATCTTTCACCTGAAGGACACGGTGGAGAAGCTCGACGGCATGCGTGCGACGCTGAAGAGCGGCGCGGTCATCGAGGCTGACCTCGTTGTCGTCGGCATCGGCGTCAAGCCGCGTCTCGCGCTTGCCGAGCAGGCGGGACTGGCGGCCGATCGTGGCGTCAGCGTCAGCGAATATCTGGAGACCAGCGTCGCGGGCATCTTCGCGGCCGGCGACATCGCGCGCTGGCCCGATCCGCATTCCCGGCAGACCGTCCGCGTCGAGCATTGGGTGGTGGCGGAGCGGCAAGGCCAGACCGCGGCGCGCAACATGCTCGGCAGGCGCGAGCGCTTCGACGCCGTGCCGTTCTTCTGGAGCCAGCACTACGACGTGCCGATCAACTATGTCGGCCACGCCGAGAGCTTCGACGACATCGCCATCGACGGCAGCATTTCCGGAAAGGACTGCCTGCTGAAGTACCGCAAGGACGGCCGCGTGCTCGCGGTCGCTTCAATTTATCGCGATCTCGACAATCTCAAGGCCGAACTGGAGATGGAGCGCTCGCAGGGCTGAAGCTGCCCGCTCGATCTTGATTTGTGTCAACGTTGCAGCAGGTGAGGGCTGCTCTGGTCGCTGTGGTCCCGGTGCGGCGCGTGCTATCCTGGCGTGTGCCCCGGGCTTCGCATGCAGGAGTGGCCCATGACCAGTGCTTCAGATGCATCTCATCCTTCCAGTCTCGGCTCGGGTATCTCGGCGCTCCATGGCAAATGGGGCTGGATCGTTGCGCTTGGCGTCGTGTACCTCATCGCCGGCTTCGTCGCGCTCGGCAGCATGGTGATGGCGACGGTGGCGAGCGTGATCGTTGTCGGCGCGATGATGATCGTCGCCGGCGTGACCGAGGTCATAGGCGCCTTCCAGATGAAGACCTGGGGCAAGTTTCTGATCTGGGCCTTGCTGGGCGTGCTCTACATCATCGCCGGCTTCCTCACCTTCGAGAACCCGCTCTTTGCCGCGGTTCTGCTGACGCTGTTCCTCGGCGCCTCGCTGCTGGCCTCCGGGGCAGTCAGGCTGTTCCTCGCCTTCAGCATGAAGCGGGAAAGCCCGTGGGTCTGGGTGGCGCTGTCGGCGGTCGTCACCCTGCTGCTCGGGCTGCTGATCCTGGCGCGCTGGCCGGTGAACAGCGTCTACGTTCTCGGCCTGTTTCTCGGCATCGACCTGATCATGGCGGGTGCCGGCTGGGTCAGCCTTGGCCTCAGCCTGAAGCAGCGCCGCTAGGCGAAATGAGAGCAAACTGAATCGCTACGCGGCCAAGAGTTTGGTTTGTCTCTCACCGATGGGAGAGGTGAAGCGCCGCCTCATGGTGCGAACGCATCATCAGCAACTCGACGCAAGACCGTCTGGCGGAACTCCGCTGATCTGACGTGCTGACTATAAAGCAGCACGCCGCGCGCCTCTTCGCGCGGACGATGATCATCGGGGAGAAACCATGAAAGCTGCCTTGGTCCTGGCCGCAGCATTGGCTGCCGCCTGCCTGTCGACGCCTGTCTCCGCGCAAAAATCCTATGGTCCCGGTGTCAGCGACACCGAGATCAAGATCGGCAACACCATGCCCTATAGCGGGCCGGCTTCGCCGCTCAGCATCACGGGCAGGGTCATTGCGGCCTATTTCGACGAGGTCAACGAGAAGGGCGGGGTCAATGGCCGCAAGCTCAATCTGATCTCGCTGGACGACGCATTCTCGCCGCCCAAGACCATGGAGGCGGCGCGTCGCCTCGTCGAGGGCGACGGCGTCGCCTTCATCTTCGCGACCATGGGCACGGCGCCGAGCTCGGCGATCGCAAAATATCTCAACAGCAACAAGGTGCCGCAGCTGTTCTTGATCAGCTCGGCCTCGAAGTGGAACGATCCCGCCAACATGCCGTGGTCGATGGCGCTGCCCTGGGCCCCGAACTACACCAGCGAGGCCGCGATCGACGTCGCCTATGCCCGCGCCAAGAACCCGAATGCGCGCTTCGCTGTGCTCTATCAGAACGATGATGCCGGCAAGGAATATCTGCGCGGCGTCAAGGAGGCGCTCGGCGCCGATGCCGACAAGGCGATCGCGATGGCCTCGAGCTTCGAGGTCACCGACCCCACCGTCGATTCCCAGGTGCTGACGCTGGCGAACACCAAGGCGGACGTCTTCATGATCTATTCGGTGACGCCGCGCGCCTGCGCGCAGGCGATCCGGAAAGCGCACGAGGTCGGCTGGCAGCCGACGCGCTTCCTCGCCAGCGGCTGCGCCAACAAGGCGACCGTGATGGTGCCTGCGGGGCTCGATGCCGGCAAGGGCGTGCTGTCGCTCGGTTCGCTCAAGCCCTTCGTCGAGCAGCCGAAGGACGATCCGGCGATGACGGCCTATATCGACTTCATGAAGAAGCGCCTGCCCAATGCCGACGTCAACAACGTCGCCGGTCTTTACGGCTACACCGTCGCCGAGGCCCTCGTGGTGCTGCTGAAACAATGCAAGGACAATCTGACGCGCGAGAACATCATGGCGCAGGCCGCGAATTTGAAGAACGTGCCGCTGTCGCTGCTGATGCCCGGCATTACGCTGAACACCACGCCGCAGGATTTCCGCCCGATCAAGGACGGTTACATGCTGCAGTTCGACGGCAACGACTGGGTGGTGGCGAGCGAGCTCTTGAAGGGGACGTGAGGGTCGAGATAGCGGCCCACGGGCGCTGTACCCTCTCCCCTTGCGGGAGAGGGTGGATCGCATCGAAGATCCGAGCCGGGTGAGGGGTATCTATCCTCACGAACGGTATCGCTAGCGGAGAGAATCCCTCATCCGGCGCATCGCGCCACCTTCTCCCGCAAGAGAAGGAAAGAGGAGACCACCATGGACTTTCAACACTCCGCCCGTTCGCTGGAGCTGCAGGAGCGCGTTCGGCAGTTCATGCGGACGCATGTCGAGCCGGTCGAGGAGCTCTATTACGAGCAGGTGAAGCCGGAAGCTGCGCGCTACAGGACGCCGCCGGTGCTGCAGGATCTGAAGAAGATGGCGCGCGAGCAGGGGCTCTGGAACCTGTTCCTGTCAGGTGAGCACGGACCGGGCCTGACCAATCTCGAATACGCGCCCGTGAAGGAGATCATGGGCCGCATCCTCTGGGCGCCCGAAATCTTCAACTGCTCGGCGCCCGACGTCGGCAACATGGAGGTGCTGGCAAGCTACGGCACCAAAGCGCAGCAGGAGCGCTGGCTGAAGCCGCTGCTGGAAGGGCGCATCCGCTCCGGCTTCTCGATGACGGAGCCGCAGGTCGCATCCAGCGACGCCACCAACATCCAGTGCGCCATCACGCGCGACGGCGACGACTACGTCATCAACGGCCGGAAGTGGTTCACGTCAGGCGCGATGAACGAGGATTGCGAGATCCTGATCGTGATGGGCAAGACCGCCCCTGATGACCCCGACCGCCACCGCCAGCAATCCATGATCCTGGTGCCCCGGAACACGCCGGGCGTGCGCGTCGTCCGCGACATGCTGACCTACGGCTATGACGATGCCCCCAGCGGCCACCCCGAGATTTCTTACGACAACGTCCGCGTGCCCGCCGAAAACATCCTGCTCGGCGAGGGCCGCGGCTTCGAGATCGCGCAGGGCCGGCTCGGTCCCGGCCGCATCCACCATTGCATGCGGCTGATCGGCTGTGCCCAGCGCGCGCTGGAATTGATGTGCCAGCGCGCGGTGTCGCGTGTCGCCTTCGGCAAGCCGCTGGCCGAGCAGGGCTCGGTGCGCGAGGACATCGCACACTCCTTCTGCGAGATCGCGCAGGCGCGCCTGCTGACGCTGCAGGCCGCCGACAAGATGGACCGCGAAGGCAACAAGGCCGCGCGCGACCTGATCGCCGCCGCCAAGATCGTCGTGCCCGGCATGGCCGCCCGCGTCATCGACCGCGCCATCCAGATCCACGGCGCCGCCGGCGTCTCGCAGGACACCTTCCTCGCCCGCGCCTACGTCTACGCCCGCTTCATCCGCATCGGCGACGGCCCGGACCAGGTGCACCTCGCTGCGGTCGGCAAGGAACTGATCAGGCGGGGCGGGGTGATGGGGTAGGCAGACAGATTTTCGGGCGCTCGCGCAAAAATTGGTGCTGACATCTGGTCAGGCGGTAGCACGGTATGCTTTGATGAACCAGATGATTGGTGCGTCACTGCCGACGTTGTTGCGCTCGGCACTTGAGCGAGCAGGTCAACAATGTACAGTTTCGTCTCGAGCAGCCGGACGTCCGGCGTGCGAGTCATCGCGGCCGTTCTCGTCTCCATCCTGATCCTCGTGAGCGGCCGATCCGCATTTGCGGCGATCGAGCCCTTTCCTTCGGATTTCAAAATCCAGCGCATCTCGGTCAACGGCGTCACGCTGCATGTCCGCGTAGGCGGACAAGGGCCGGCCGTCGTCCTCCTGCACGGCTTCGGCAACACCGGCGACATGTGGGCGCCGCTCGCCAAGGCGCTCTACAAGAACCACACGGTGATCGTTCCGGACCTGCGCGGCATGGGGCTGTCGTCGCAGGCCCCAGCTGGTTACGACAAGAAGACCCAGGGCGTCGACATCGCCATGGTCATGGACAAGCTCAACGTACAGAAAGCCGATCTGGTCACACACGACATCGGCAACATGGTGGGCTACGCGCTCGCGGCGCAATACCCTGATCGCATCACCAAATGGGTCGTCATCGACGCGCCGCTGCCCGGCATCGGGCCCTGGGACGAAATCCTCAAGAGCCCCATGCTGTGGCATTTCAATTTCCGCGGTCCCGATGTCGATCGCCTGGTCAAGGGCCGCGAGCGCATCTATCTCGACCGCTTCTACAACGAGCTATCGGCCGATCCCAAGGCCATCGACGAAGCCACGCGCAATCATTATGCGAAACTGTACGCTCGGCCCGGCAACATGCATTACGCCTTCGAGCAGTTTGCCGCGTTCGGGAAGGACGCCACGGACAACAAGGCCTTTGCCGCGACCAAGCTGAATATGCCGATCCTCGCCCTTGGCGCCGAAAAGTCCTTTGGCAATCAGCAGGCCGCGATCATGCGCGAGGTCGGCACCAAGGTCGAGGGCGGCATCATCACCGGCTCCGGACATTGGATCATGGAAGAGCAGCCGGCGCAGACCGTGAGCAAGGTGCGCGCGTTTCTCGATCGGAAGTGACGAGGAGGGCGATGGGGTGGGGCGGCGCCCGGTGCGGTCGCGCCGGGGGTGTGCACCAATCGGCGCCGGGATAAGACGTTGAAGCTAGGCCAGCACCACGCAATTGCGGCCGCCGTCCTTGGCGCGATAGAGCGCCGCGTCCGCGCGTGACAAGGCCTCTTCAGGTGTCTCGTGAAGGCGGAGCTGGGTAACGCCGGCCGACATGGTGACCCGCAAGTTCTTCGAAACAGAACTCCAATCCAGATCGGCGACCGCCTGGCGCAGACGGTCCAGGGCAAGCAGGGCCTGGTCCTTGCCGCTACTCGGAAGAATCAATAAGAACTCTTCGCCGCCGTATCTGCCGAGCTTGTCCACCGCTCTCAGGTTTGCGGTGAGCGCTTGCGCAAAGCGTCGCAACGCTTCGTCGCCGACAAGGTGGCCGAATCCGTCATTGATGCGCTTGAAGTGGTCGAGGTCGATGATGGCGACCGAGCATGGCGCGCCAGATCGTTGCGCGCGCGCTATTTCATCGTTCAGCATGCGCATGATGGACCGGCGGTTGTTGAGCCCGGTAAGCTCGTCGATCTGAGCCAGAGCTTCGATTCTGGCCTGCGCTGCCTTGAGCTCGTTGCTTCGCTTGTACAGCGCTTCGCGGAGAGATGTCCCATACAAGCCGGTGAAGGCACAGCGGCCCAATGCCGTTACGAAGCAAAGCAACGCCAGCTGGCGTTCAGCGAACGTGCCCATTGGCATGGCGATCGGCTTATCCGTCAGCGCAAATATGACGGTCAGCCCAAAAGCGGCATACGCCCATACGATTCCGGTCTGTTGCGCTGACATGCGGAGTGCCCCAAAACCGAGCACGATGAAGATGATGCAAGCGAAATAGAAGCCGACCTCGGGTGCCAGGTAAATTGCGCCCAGCTGGATGGTGATGCTGCTCATGCTTTGAGGCACAGTGAGGTAGTGGTCCCGAAAGCGATCATTGAAATGCGCTTCCGACAAGGCCAGCACGATGCCCGTCCATAGCGATCCAGCCGCGAGGTATCCCGCAGCGGTCGAGAATGATGTCGTACCGGCGAAGTAATACAGAAGAAGAACCGCCGCATCGACCAGATAGCTGCAGAATTGCGCGAGGTACATCTGGCGGCGCAATTGGCCGCGCTTGGAGGATTCGGGCCGATGCGCGCCAGCCCGCGCCGCACCGCCAGCTCCGCTAATTGCAGTTTCCGCCATTGCCGCTTCTTCCCGGTTTCGCTCCAGGAAAGCGCAAATCCGTTAAAGATCGAGTGGGATAGACGGTTAAGTGAATATTAAGTTTGCGTCCTAGCTCTCCGCGCACGCTGGCGAAGCCCGAGTGGGCAAGATTCAACCCGGCACGATCTCGTCGAGCGGCCAGATCGGACGGCGGACGTTTCGGTACGTGAGCTTGCTGTGATCGAAGGTGGCAAGGCCGCCGCTGTCGGCCAGGATCACCTCCTTGGCCATGGGCGCGAAGGCCGCCCGGAAGTGGTGCGCCGACTTGACGGCGACGACCCGGAATTGAGCCGGCTCTGCCCCGAGGATCCGGAACATTTCCCGATCATAGGTCTGCAGCGTGTTGGTCGAAATCGCGATGGAGATGCCGTCGACCTCGAGCAGGGCGCTGGGCCCGAGCGTCATGGGCTGACCGGCATTCATCGGTCCCTCGCAGACGAAGGCGCCGTCCGACAGGCCGGTCACCCGCCCGGTCAGCATGAGCGGCGGTCCGTAGCTTTCGGGATGGCGCTTGGCCCCGAGAACGACATCCACGCTGGCCCCGAGGCCCGCAGCGTGGCAGCGGGTCGCGGCTTCGGGATCGCCGAGGACGCCGAACAGCACGCTGCGGATTTCGGCCTGCAGCAGCGCCTCCAGCAGGCGGATGCCATCGCCGTAGGCGCCCGAACCGGGATTGTCGCTGAAGTCGGCGATGACGAAGGGGCGGGTGTCAGCGACGTCAGTCGCGGCTGCGGCGGCAAGCTTCATTGCATCAGGCAAGTCGAGCGCCGTGACCGTGACCTCGGCGCGCCGGCGGACCATCTCGTCCTCGAGCGCCGCCGCGGCCTGCCGCGCGGCCGCTTCGGCGGCGTTGTGGGAGGCATCGTAGGTGATCTGAATGCTGGGGCCGACCTCGGCAATGTCCGAGCGGCTGAAGCCCGCGCAGACATCGATGGACAACAGGCCCGGCGTCTGCGCCTCCATGTCCGCGGCACGCGCCAAGAGGTCGCTCATCACGCCGCCCTGGGTCCGTCCGTGATTGCATCCGTCGAGCAGAGCTGGCTGCGAGCGGAAGACCTTCGGGCGGGTCGTGCCGTCCATCGCCGCCTGCAGCAGCTCGGCGGCCCGGAACGCCGTCTCGTATTGGTCGATGTGCGGATAGGTGCGGTAGGGCAGCATGATGTTGGCCAGCCGGCCCATGCGTTCGGTGACGTTGGCATGCAGATCGAGCGTCACCGCAATCGGAATCGCCTCACCGAGACGCTGGCGCAGGCCTTCGAGCAGTGCACCTTCGGCGTCGTCGTCGGTCTCGGTCACCATCGCGCCGTGCAGGGCCAGGATGACGCCGTCGAGCGGCCCGCTCTCGCAGGCCGCGTAGACCAGGCGCTGCAGTTCGGCCCAGCACGCCGCCGTTACCTTGCCGGACGGGGTGGCTGCGGCGGCGAGCGGCTGCACCAGGGTCCAGCCGTAACGTTTGGCTGCGGCCAGGTGCGCGGCTATCTCCATTCTTGTGTCGGCCAGCGCCGCGGCGATCTCGCCGTCACGCAGAAACAGCCGCTTGCGGTAGTCCTCGAGCGTGGTCGGGATGACCGAGAAAGTGTTGGTCTCGTGGGCGATCTGCGCCGAGAGAACGCGCCGCGTCTGGCTCATGGGATTCCTTTGTTTTTTTCTTATGCAATCTCACAAGTCAGCCGCGCCGACACGCGCCGTCTCCTGCTCGGCACTGCATGACCGCATCGTGCCCCTGTTTTGCCCGACGAGTCAAAATCAATTGCGCAAGAGCTGCAGGTTTCGCGCGGGCCGCCAAGCCATTGAAAAACCTGACCCCGGCTACTGTGCATGGGGTTGTTTTCCAGATTTTTGTTTGGAGGCCCCCACCGCCGCCCGGCGATGGCGTTGGCGCGGTCACCCCGCCTTGGCGATGCGGCTGTCCGCGCGCAGGTTCTGGAAGAACGTCTCGACCTCGCGGGACAGCGTGTCCGCGGTCTCGGCCACGCTGCCCGCCGCCGTCAGCACCGAGGCTGCTGCCGTATCGGTCTTGCCGATGGCGTCGCGCAGCGAGGTGATGTTGGCGACCAGCGTCTCGTTGCCTTGCGCGGCGCTTTGCGCGTTGGACGAGATTTCGCGCGTGGCGGCGTCCTGCTGGCCGATGGCGCCGGCGATCGCCGAGGTGACCTCGTTGATCTCGCGCACGGCACCGCCGATCTCGCGCACGGCGTCGACCGCGTTACGGGTCGAGGCCTGGATCATCGCGACGTTCTCGCTGATCTCGGCGGTGGCCTTGGCGGTCTGGCCCGCCAGCGCCTTCACCTCATGAGCGACCACGGCAAAGCCCCGGCCGGCATCGCCGGCGCGGGCGGCTTCGATTGTGGCGTTGAGCGCGAGCAGGTTGGTCTGCTCGGCGATCGCCTGGATCAGGTTGAGCACGCCGTCGATGCGCTGCGTGGCCGCGGCAAGGCTCTCGATCTCGGAGATCGACTTCTCGGTGCGCTGGCCGGTCTGCTCGACCGCGCCGGCGCTCTGCCGCACCTGGCGGCCGATCTCCACCACCGACGCCGACAGCTCCTCGGCCGCGCCCGCCACCGCCGTGACGTTGTGCGAGGCCTGCTCGGTGGCGTTGGCCGCCGTGCCGGCGCGGCTGTTCGCATCCGCGGTGACGCGGGTGATGGTCTGCGCGGTCTCGCGCATGGTGGAGGCGTTGTCGCTGAGGCCGCGCATGATCGCACCGATCACCTCGCGGAATTGCTCGACGGACCGCTCGATATGGCGGGCGCGCTCCTCGCGCGCGGCGGAGTCCTGCGAGACCTGCGAGGCGAGGTTGCGGTTGCGGCCCATGGCCTCCTGGAAAACCTGGATCGCGCGGGCGAGCGCGCCGATCTCGTCGGCGCGGCCGGAGTGCGGCACCACGACGTCCTCGGTGCCTTCGGCGACCTGCTTGATGGTGTCGGTGATGGCGGCCAGCGGCCTTGCGATCGAGCGGGCGATGATGACGATGCCGATCACGACCAGGGCCAGCGCCACGCCGCCGAGGCAGGTCAGCACGAAGGACAGGGTGCGGTTGGTCTCCGTCTCGTGCGCGATCTGCTTGGCGCGCTCGGCATAGACCTTGGACAGTGCCTCGAGATCCTTGTTGAGCGCCGAACGCACGGCGCGGTTGGCGTCGTTGTCGCCCCATTCGCGGCCCGCGGCCGCATTGATCTCGACGCCCCGGCGCACCAGCTCCTTGCGGAACTCGACAAATTGCTCGATGCGCTTCTTGAAGGTGGCGAACTGCTCGGCATCGTCGGCTTTCACGATGGTTTGCCAGCGCTTCACGACATCGAGGATCTGCTCGTTGAACTTGAGCAGGCCGTCGCCGTATTTCTTCACGACCTTCGGCTCGGTCGACATGTAGACGCCGCGGGATTCCATCACGACCGCATAGACCAGCGAGTTGACGCGCTCGACGTTCAGCGCGGCGGCGTTCGCCGTCTCGATCGCGCTCGTCAACTCGGCGCCGCGGCGGCTGTTGTAGTCGGACAGCCCGGCGATCGCCGCCGTGAGCAGCGCGAACAGCGCGAAGATCGCATAGAGCCTGGTGGCGAGCGTGAAGCGGCCGGCGAGACCGGCGGCAGTCCCAGATCGGTCTGATGTCATGGTCATTCAGGGGCCCGGATTGGCCTGAAGCGGCCGGTGAGCGGGATTCTGCAAAATTGATGCAAAACTATGCAGAACGAAGATGGATGCGGCGTTAACGCGCCGCTCCGCCGCCTCCGTCCTTGGTCGAAGGAAAGGCAAGTTATTTCAGCGTCTTGATCAGAAGGTAGAGTTTCAGGATAGTCCCTGCGTCGGCCGTTGGCCGACCACCCTCGGAGAGGCCCTTGGTCTACCGCCACACCATCGACGCCACGACCCACATTTTCCCGGACCTGCGCGATCTCCTGGCCAAGGCGACGCCGCCGCGCTCCGGCGACCGGCTGGCCGGGATTGCCGCCGACACGGCCGAGCAGATGATCGCGGCGCGGATGGCGCTCGCCGACGTCCCGCTCGCAAAATTCCTGCAGGAAGCCGTCATCCCCTATGAGGCCGACGAGGTTACCCGCCTCGTCATCGACAGCCACGACGCCAAGGCCTTTGCCCCGGTGGCATCCCTGACGGTTGGGGCCTTCCGCGACTGGCTGCTGTCGGACGCCGCCACGCCGGAGGTCCTGAAGACGCTGGCCCGCGGCATCACCCCGGAGATGGCGGCAGCGGTCTCAAAACTGATGCGCAACCAGGATCTGATCCTGGCGGCACGGAAATGCGAGGTCACCACCGCCTTCCGCAACACCATCGGCCTCAAAGGCCGGATGAGCACGCGGCTGCAGCCCAACCATCCGTTCGACGATGCCAGGGGCATCACCGCCTCGGTCCTCGACGGCATCCTGCTCGGGGCCGGCGATGCCTGCATCGGCATCAATCCGGCGAGCGACGATCCGGCCGTGATCGCGCAATTGCTGCGGCTGCTCGACGAGATCATCTCGCGGCTGCAGATCCCGACGCAAGGCTGCGTGCTGACCCATGTCACGACGACGCTGTCGCTGATCGGGCAGGGCGTGCCGGTCGATCTCGTCTTCCAGTCGGTTGCCGGCACCGAGGCCGCCAACCGCAGTTTCGGCATCGACCTTGCGCTTCTCAAGGAGGCGCAGGAGGCCGGGCTGTCGCTGCGGCGGGGCACCATCGGGCAGAACGTGATGTATTTCGAGACCGGCCAGGGCTCGGCGCTGTCGGCCGGCGCCCATCACGGCGTCGACCAGCAGACCTGCGAGGCGCGCGCCTATGCGGTGGCCCGCGCCTTTGCGCCTCTCCTGGTCAACAGCGTGGTCGGCTTCATCGGCCCGGAATATCTCTATGACGGCAAGGAAATCATCCGGGCGGGGCTGGAGGATCATTTCTGCGGCAAGCTGCTCGGCCTGCCGCTCGGGATCGACATCTGCTACACCAACCATGCGGAAGCGGACCAGGACGACATGGACAATCTGCTGACGCTGCTCGCCGCCGCCGGCGTCACCTTCATCATGGGCGTCCCCGGCGCCGACGACGTCATGCTGAACTACCAATCGACGTCTTTTCACGATGCGCTCTATGTCCGTGACGTCTTCGGCTTGCGCCGCGCGCCGGAATTCGACGATTGGCTGGCTCGGTCGGGCATTACAGGCGCCGATTTCCGGCTTGCCGGCGATGCAGGCCTGCTGCCCGATTTTGCCTCGCGGCTGATCGCGTGAGGCGGTGCGCAGCGCCAAACTCCCCTCGAGGAAACTATCTGCGCCTCCCGGAATTATGCTTGTGCCACAATATTGAGAAATTCCGGCGGCAGCATTACGCTATGTGTCTGGCTGGCAATTTCCGCAACATCAGTCGAGCGTGGCGGGGGAGCTTAGATGCGAGCTGAAAGTAACGGAACGTCCCGGCGGATCCTCTGTGTGTTTCCGCGCTACACCTCCTCGTTCGGCACGTTCGAGCATTCCTATCCGCTGACCGACGGTGTCCGTGCCTTCATGCCGCCGCAGGGGCTGTTGCTGATCTCGGCCTATCTACCTGGGGATTGGCAGGTCAAATTCGTCGACGAGAACCTGCGTCGTACCACCAGGGAAGAGTTCGAATGGGCCGAGGCGGTCTTCGTCAGCGGCATGCACATCCAGCGCCAGCAGATGAACGACATCTGCCGTCGCGCCCATGAGTTCGATCTGCCGGTCGCGCTCGGCGGCCCCTCCGTCAGTGCCTGTCCCGACTATTACCCGTCGTTCGACTATCTCCATGTCGGCGAGCTCGGCGATGCCACCAACCAGCTGATCGAGATCCTGTCGCGCGACACGGCGCGTCCAGACGAACAGGTGGTCCTCACCACCAAGGACCGCGTGCCGATGACGGAGTTTCCGATCCCGGCCTACGAGCTTGCCGACGTGAAGAAGTACTTCCTCGGCAGCATCCAGTATTCCAGCGGCTGTCCCTATCAGTGCGAGTTCTGCGACATCCCCGGTCTCTACGGCCGCAACCCGCGCATCAAGTCGCCGCAGCAGATCATCGCCGAGCTGGATCGTCTGCGTGAATGCGGCATGACCGACACGGTCTATTTCGTCGACGACAATTTCATCGGCAACCGCAAGGCGGCGATGGATTTGTTGCCGCACCTGATCGAATGGCAGAAGCGGACCGGCTACGTCGTGCGGCTCGCCTGCGAGGCGACGCTCAACATCGCCAAGCGGCCGGAGATCCTCGAGAAGATGCGCGAGGCCTACTTCATCACCATCTTCTGCGGGATCGAGACGCCCGATCCCGACGCGCTGAAGGCGATGCAGAAGGACCACAACATGATGGTCCCGATCCTGGAGGGCGTGCGCACCATCAACTCCTACGGCATGGAGGTGGTTTCGGGCATCATCATGGGGCTCGACACCGACAAGCCGAATACGTCGGAGGCGCTGCTTGGCTTCGTCGAGGAATCGCGCATTCCGCTGCTCACGATCAACCTGCTCCAGGCGCTGCCGAAGACGCCGCTGTGGGACCGGCTGGAGCGCGAGGGTCGTCTTGTCCACGACGATGGCCGCGATTCCAACGTCGACTTCCTATTGCCCTATGACGAGGTCGTCGCGTCCTGGAAGCACGCCATGGGCGTCGCCTATGAGCCCGAGAGGGTCTACGCGCGCTTCCAGTACCAATGCGACCACGTCTATGTGCACCGCCTGAAGATGCCGACACCGGACGAGATGAAGACCTGGCCCAATATCCGGCGCGGCCTCGTCATGCTGCGCAACATCTTTTGGAAGGTCGGCGTGCTCGGCGACTACAAGCGCGTGTTCTGGAAGTTCGCGCTGGGGCGCATCAAGCGCGGCGATCTCGAAGGTCTGATCGGCTGCACCCTCATCGCGCATCATCTCATCACCTTTGCGCGCGCGGCCTCCAGCGGCAGGCAGAACGCCTCGAACTACTCGATCCGGCTGCGCGAGGCCGCCGTTCCCGCCGAATGAGTGATCCGTCCGTTCCGGCTCGCCCGATCATCGACCTCAGGTCGTTCACGCCCGCGCGCGTTGCGCTCGGGCGCAGCGGGGCAAGCGTGCCGACCAAGGCGCTGCTCGATTTCACGCTCGATCATGCCCGCGCCCGCGATGCCGTGCATGCCGCCTTCGATGCGCCGCGTCTGGTCGCCGATCTCGCAGGCCTCGGCCTCGACGTCACCGAGGCGAGGAGCCAGGCGGTCGACCGCGGGGATTATCTGCGGCGGCCGGATCTGGGGCGACGGCTCGAGCCCGGCTCGGCCGATGTTCTGGCGCGAGCGGCTTCCGCGCCATGCCAGCTCGCGCTGGTGATCGGCGACGGCCTCTCCGCGGCGGCGGTCCACGCCCATGCGGTGGCCCTGGTGAGGCGGCTGCTGCCGTTGCTCGCCGAAGGCGATGCTGTCGCGCTCGGCCCTGTCGTCGTCGCCTCAGGCGCGCGCGTTGCGCTCGGCGACGAGATCGGCGCCCTTCTCGGCGCGCACATGGTGGTGACGCTGATCGGCGAGCGGCCCGGCCTGTCGGCGCCCGACAGTCTCGGTGCCTATCTGACCTTCGCGCCCAAGCCCGGCCGCACCGATGCCGAGCGCAATCCAACACGCCGGACTGAGCTATGACGAGGCTGCCTGCAAGATCGCCTGGCTGGTCCGCGAGGGGCTGGCGCGCCAGGTCAGCGGCGTGGCGCTGAAGGACGAAAGCGCGGACCGCGCGCCGCGTCGAATTGGCACATTCTCGGCCGGATGACCCGCGCAGGACCCAAAATCGCCGCATCTTGATCGATTCGCCCACACTTCGCCTGCTTGCGAAAAGACCAGTTGACCTGCTAAACCCCTCGCGGCGATTTTCCGCGCATTTTCAAAGGGCAAGCCTCCCATTGGTATGGCATTTTCAAGCCGTTCGCGGGGCGCAACAAGCTCTCAAGACCGAGCCGATTTAGGAACTGGATAAGGCATGCTCGAAAAGCACAGCGAGAATGAGGTTCATGTCGACAAGGTCGAGCAGGGACCTACGTCCTCGATCGCCTTCGGGCTGGAGCGTCTCGGGCTGATCGCCGTCCGGGCGCCGATCGTCTCCTGCATCGTCCTGCTCGTCCTGATCGTCGGCGCCGTGTTCGGCATCCACCGGATCAAGATCGACGATTCGCTGTCGCAGCTCTTCCGCTCCGACAGCCGCGAATTCCACCAGTATGAAGAGGTGACGAAGAAGTTCCCGGCCGAGGAATTCGACGTCCTCGTCGTGGTCGAAGGCAAGAACCTCCTGGCGCGGAATAACCTCGAGAAGCTGCGCGACTTCGTCACCGACATGCAATTGGTCGAAGGCACGCGCGGGCTGGTCTCGCTGTTCTCCGCGCGCCAGGCGCCTGCACCGGGCAAGCTGCCGGCGGCCCTGTTCCCGGCCGAGCTGCCTCAGGGCGCCGACTACGACAAGTTCATCGAGACGGTCAAAAACAACGAGATCATCCGGGGCAAGCTGTTGTCGGAAGACGGCACGCTGGCGCTGATCGTGCTGTCGCTCGATCCGGAGGTGGTGGCGTCCAGCAGGCTGACCAAGACCGTCGCCGACATCCGCGCGCTGATGAAGGAGGATCTCAGCGATACCGGGCTCAACGTGCAGCTTTCCGGCGTGCCCGTGATGCAGCTCGAGATCCGCAACGCCGTCGAGCGCGACGGCCTCACCTACAACATCCTCGGCATTCTCGCCGGCTGCATCATCGCCATCATCTTCTTCCGCAAGATCTCCTTCATGGTCGCCGCGGCGTTCCCGCCGATGATCGCGATCCTGCTGGCGCTCGGCGCGCTCGGCTGGGCCAATTTCAATCTCAACATGTTCCTGAACGTGATGACGCCGCTCATCATGGTCATCAGTTTCTCGGACTCGATGCAGCTCACCTTTGCCGCGCGTGACCGGCTGATCGCGGGCCAGGACAAGTTCACCGCGTTCAAGAACGCCGTGCTGGTGGTGGGACCAGCCTGCGTGCTGACGCATGGCACCGCCGGCATTTCCTTCATCGCGCTGCAGTTCTCCAACTCCGACCTGATCCGCAAGTTCGGCGAGGCGGGTCTGGCCGCCACCATCATCGCGCTGGTCGCGGTGCTGTCGCTGGTGCCGGTGTTCGGCGTGCTGCTCGTGCGCAACGAGAAGACGTTCGCGGTCAAGTTCCAGGGTGCGGATGCCGGCGTCCAGGCGCTGCGCAATTTCTGCTACTGGATCGCGGTGCGCATGGTCGGCCGGCCCGGCCTGTTCAGCCTGATCGCGGTGCTGTTCGTCGGCGGCCTCGGCGTCATCTACGCCAATCTGGAGCCGCGCTACCGGCTCGCCGACCAGGTGCCGGACAAGCGGCAGGCGGTCGCCGCCAGCGACCGGCTCGATGCCAAGCTCACCGGCGCCAATCCGGTCAACGTGCTGATCCAGTTCCCGAAGGGTGAATCGCTCTATTCGCCGGAGACGCTCCAGACTATCGCGGACGTGCATGCGACCGTGGAGAAGGCGGCCGGCGTCGGCAATGTCTGGTCGGTCGAGACCCTGCGCCGCTGGCTGGCGGAAAAGGCCGGCAGCGCCGACGTCGCGACGCTGAAGGAATATGTCAGCGTCATTCCCGAGCATCTGGTGCGTCGGTTCATCGACGCCGAGCAGGACGCCGTCGTGGTCGCCGGCCGCGTGCCGGACAAGGATTCCAGCCAGCTGTTGCCGATCGTCGACAAGCTCGATGCCGAGCTCGACGCCGTCCGCAAGAAGCATCCCGGCTATGAGGTCGCGGTGACCGGTCTTGCTGCGATCGCGGCACGCAATTCGGCCAGCATGATCGAGAAGCTGAACCGCGGGCTCACCGTCGAATTCGCGCTGGTCGCGATCTTCATCGGCCTTGCCTTCCGCTCCTGGGTGGTGATGTTCGCCTGCATCCTGCCGGGCATCTTCCCGGTGGTGATGTCGGGAACGGTGCTTTGGGCCATGGGCGAGGGCCTGCAATTCGCCAGCGTGGTCGCGCTCACCGTCTCGTTCGGCCTGGGCCTGAGCGCCACCATCCACTTCCTCAACCGCCTGCGCCTGGAGAGCAAACCGGGCGTCGGCTCGGCGCTCGCGGTGGAGCGGGCGACCGTGCTGGTCGGACCTGCGCTGATCCTGACCACGGTGGTGCTGGCCTGCGGCCTCGTCGTCACCGTGTTCTCCGACCTGCCGTCGCTGCGGCTGTTCGGCTGGCTCAGCGCCTTCTCGATGGTGATGGCCCTCGTCGCCGACCTCTTCATCCTCAGGCCGACGGCGATGTGGCTGATCAATTTGCACGGCAAGCTGCAGGGCACCGACAAGCCGGCGATCTGAAACTGGGACGGCGGACGTCGCCCAGCGCTCACGCCTCGATCCGAACGATCCCGTACGGATTGAACTTGAAGTCGGCCTCGGCGTAGTCCCGTTCGCGCGACAGCGTGAGCCTGCGATTGCGCAAGGTCTCATCGATGCCTTGCTCGGCCATGGCGTCGGCGATCTCATCCATCAGCAATGCAGACCACGCTTTCGGGAAGACACGGTCCCAGCACACGCCGAACGAACGCGTCATGTTCGCATCGGGCCTTGCTTGCGAATGGGTGCGGTCGATCTCGAAGCCGAAATCGGCGATGGTCTTGGCCACCGCCTTCGGCGGCTGCAGCAGGTTTTCATTCATGCCGAGGAAGCAGAGCACGTGACGCGGCTTCACGGACGAAGGCTGCATGCTCGCTCCAGGCGGGTCATCGGCGAAGGCGCGTGGCCACGAAGAGCCCGGCGGCCTTGAGCAGATGTCTGCGGATCGGTCCATCTCGGCAAGTCGTCTCGGTGAGTCCATGTCAGCAAAAAGCCCCCGGCTCGCGAGAACCGGGGGCTTGATACTCATCGACGCGAGATGAGATCAGCTCTTCGTCATGGTGATGTTGACGCCGCGGATCTCGCCCTTGGACGAGATCTGCACCGTTTGCTTGGTGCCGTTGGTGCGCAGCGAGAGGTTGGCGGCAAAGCCGTTGGCCTCGACGAACACGTCGATCTGGCCGCCGCCGGCGGTGCCCTGCAGATTGCCGAAGATGTTGCGGCTGGACTCGCTCCAATTGCCGGAGATGCGCTCGCCCTGGCTCGTCACATCGCTGGTGAGGTCGAATTTGTAGCTGTCGGACGCGCAGTGCAGAGCCTGCTTCAAATTGAGGCCGCTGCCGGCGACCTTGTAGTCGGCCTTGCAGCGAATGCGCTCGGTGGAGCCGTCGGACAGCGACACCGTGCCGGTGCCGGTCCAGGCGCCGTCGAAGCCGGCAAACGGGCCGGAGGACTGAGCATGGCTTGCCGAAACCGAGAAGAGCAGTGCCGCCCCGATGCCGGCCGCCTTGATTGCCAGTCCAGATCGCCCAAAGAATTTCATCTCAAATATCCCGTTTTTAGAACGACGCCCGCTCACGCTCGAGAACGTCTCGCCACATCGAAAGTTTAGTGCTCCGAGCCGGTGTCAGGTTCAAAGCCAGGCTGCCAGAGATGGCGGTTCACAACGCCTCGCGCCAGGCCTGGATCCGCCGATTTGCTCTGTTTCGGTATGTTTCCGGCGGAAAAGGCCGCGCGGAGAGATGCAGCTCTGCAACAGGTATGCAGTAAAACGCAGCGGTCCTGAATTATGACGTAGTATCAACCTCTTACATCTGCCAATGAAGGTTGAGGGAAGACCTGATTTGGTGGGCGCGGCGCCAATTTGGCCGCATTTGCCAGTGCTTGTGCCTTCTCCGAGGCCGCTACCGCGCGGCGACTTGCCATCAGAACAATCCGTTCCGGTCGTCCGCCCTGTGCAGTCCGGGTTCGGTGCGATTCTGCCGTCAGAATGAAGGAATACAATGCGTAAGCTTCTCGTCGCTCTCACCCTGCTGTCGGCATCTGTTTCGACGGTGGCGTTCGCCCAGCAGGGGCGTGGCACCGAGTCCGAGCAGAAGGCCTGCACGCGCGACGTGCAGAAGTTCTGCCGTCCGGTCATCGACCAGGGCGATTTCACCATCCTGGCCTGCCTCAAGGAGAACCGGTCCAAGATCTCGCAGGCCTGCGACCAGGTCCTGAAGAACCACAACCAGTAAGATCGGCCACTGGCCCACAAAAGGCGGCCTCGAGTGCCGCCTTTTCGGGCCCGATTCGCGGAAGGGCAGCCATCGCCAGACAGGATTGGTTTTGCGGCCGTATTCCCCTATATGGGGGCCGCGGCGGATCGCCGGCATGAGCCCGCGAGAAGAAGCCTTTCTATCCAAACGATTGTAGCCAGCCCTCGATGACCTCTGCGAGCGAATTGCGATCCGGCAAGGGAGACCGCGACGAGAATTTTCCCGTCGCGTCCTGGATCATTCATCCGCGTCATCGCGCCCTGATCCTGGCGTATTACAATTTCGTCCGCACCGCCGACGACATCGCCGACCACGCGACGCTGCCGCCCGACCAGAAGCTGGCCTATCTCGACCTGCTCGAGGCGGAGCTGCTCGGCAAGGGCGACACCCAGGCAGAGGCCGTCAGCTTGCGCCGTGCGCTCGCCGAGCGCGGCATGGCGCCGCGCCATGCGCTCGACGTGCTGATCGCGTTCCGCATGGACGTGACCAAGCTGCGCTATGAGACCTGGGACGAGGTCATTCACTATTGCCGCTATTCGGCGATGCCGGTCGGCCGCTTCATGCTCGACGTCCATGGCGAGAGCACCTCGACCTGGGCGGCATCGGATGCGCTCTGCGCGGGCCTGCAGATCAACAACCATTTGCAGGATTGCGGCAAGGATTTCCGCGAGCTCAACCGCGTCTATCTGCCGCGCGATGCGCTGGCAGCACACGGCGCCTCGGTCGAGCAGCTCGGGCTTTCACAGTCGCCGCCGGCGATGCTGGCCTGCCTGCAGGCGCTCGCCGCGCGCAACGAAGCACTGCTCGACGAGGGCAGGTCGCTGGCTGCGGAGATCCGGGATTTCCGTCTCGGCATCGACGTCGCGGTGATCCAGGCCTATGCCGACCGCATCGTGCGCCTCTTGAAGGTGCGCGATCCGCTGCGCGAGCGGGTGCATCTGAACAAGTTCGAGCTGCTCGTCTTCAGCCTTGCCGGAATGCTCGGTGAGGCCGGCCGCCGCGCGATGGGACGCAAGGCCATTTCCAGACCGGGGACCGCACATGACGCTTGAGGCGACAGCGCCCGGCGCCAATTATGGCTCGACCGCATCCGGCAGCTCCTTCTACGCCGCGATGCGCATCCTGCCGCGCGACCAGCGCGAAGCGATGTTCCAGATCTACAGCTTCTGCCGCCAGGTCGACGACATCGCCGATTCCCATGGCCCGCGCGAAGAGCGGCTCGCCGCGCTGCAGGAATGGCGCAACGACATCGACGCGCTCTACCAGGGCAATCCGCCGCCGCGGCTGAAGGACTATGTCGCCTCGGTGAAGACCTTCGGCCTCAAGCGCGAGGATTTCCTGGCGATCGTCGACGGCATGGAGATGGACGTGCCGCAGGACATCCGCGCGCCCGACATGGCGACGCTGGATCTGTACTGCGATCGCGTCGCCAGCGCCGTGGGACGGCTGTCGGTGCGGGTGTTCGGCCTGCCCGAAGATGACGGCATCCAGCTCGCCTATCATCTAGGCCGCGCGCTTCAGCTCACCAACATCCTGCGCGACATCGACGAGGACGCGGGTCTCGGCCGGCTCTATCTGCCGCGGGAGGCGCTGCTGCATGCCGGCATCACCTCCGACGATCCGAACCGCGTGATCGCCGAGCGCGCGCTGCCGAAGGTCTGCCTGCCGCTGACGCAGCGTGCGAAAGCGCATTTCGAGAAGTCGGACGAGATCATGAACCGCAACAAGCGCCGCACCGTGCGCGCGCCGCGGATCATGTCGAAATACTATCATTCCATTCTGGATCTCCTGATTGCGCGCGGTTTCAATGCGCCGCGCCAGCCGGTGCGTGTGTCGAAGATCACACGCATCCTGATCCTGCTCCGCTACGCTTTCATCTGATGCAAAAGACAGCTCACATCATCGGTGCTGGAATTTCCGGCCTCTCCGCCGCCGTGCGGCTCGCCAATGCCGGCTTCAAGGTCGCCGTGCACGAGGCGACGCAGCAGGTCGGCGGCCGCTGCCGTTCCTATTTCGACGGCGCCACCAACCTCACCATCGACAACGGCAATCATCTGCTGCTGTCGGGCAACAGCCACGCCCGCGCCTATGCGCGCGCGATCGGCACCGAGGCCGGCCTCGTCGGCCCGGAGAGCGCGCAGTTTCCGTTCGTCGACCTCAAGACCGGGCAGCGCTGGCAGATCGATCTCGGCACCGGCCGGCTGCCGACCTGGGTGCTCGACGAGGGCCGTCGCGTTCCCGATACGGGTCTCACCGATTATCTGAAGCTGGCGCCGCTGATCTGGGCGTCGGAAGAGACGCTGGTCGGCAAGTCCATTCCGACCGAAGGCATCCTCTATCAGCGCCTGGTGCAGCCGCTGCTGCTGGCGGCGCTCAACGTCGATCCGCCCGAGGGCTCGGCCGGGCTCGCCGGCGCGATCGTGCGCGAGACGCTGCTTGCGGGCGGGCAGGCCTGCCGTCCGCTGATCGCGCGCGACGGCCTCAGCGCCGTGCTGATCGAGCCCGCTGTGAAGTTTCTGCAGGATCGTGGACACACCGTTCAGCTCGGCCATGAGCTGCGTTCGTTTGCGAGCGGCGACGGCAAGGCCAGTGCGCTGCACTTCGGCGGCGAGGACGTCATCCAACTCGCTGAGGGCGATGTCGTCGTGATGGCGGTGCCGCCGCGCGCCGCCGCCGGCCTGCTGCCGGGGCTGAAGACGCCGACCGAATTCCGCGCCATCGTGAATGCGCATTTCCGCATCACGCCGCCGGCGGGCTCGGCGCCGATCCTCGGCGTGATCGGCGGCGTCGTGGAATGGCTGTTCGCGTTTCCGAACCGGCTGTCCGTCACCATCAGCAATGGCGACCGTCTGGTCGACATGCCGCGCGAGGAACTCGCGCAGAGCATCTGGAACGACGTCTGCAAGGCGGGCGGGGTGTCGGGGGAGCTGCCTCCGTGGCAGATCGTGCGCGAGCGCCGTGCCACATTTGCGGCGACGCCGGCGCAGAATGCCCTGCGCCCGGGGCCGGTCACAGCGCTGAAAAACCTGTTCCTTGCGGGGGATTGGACTGCTACGGGATTGCCTGCAACCATCGAGGGATCAGTCCGGTCCGGTGATCGCGCCGCCGATCTGGTTCTGGCCGCCAAAGGATAGGCGGCCCTGACGGGCAAATGTCCCGGCCTATTTCAATCGACTATCGGAGCAATCGAGCGACATGGATTCCGTGACCGCGACCAGCCGCGAAGCTTTGGAATCGAGCATTGCATCGGCGACGCAGGGCGTCCTCGACGTCCAGCAATCCGACGGCCATTGGGTGTTCGAGCTCGAGGCCGACTGCACGATTCCCGCCGAATACGTCCTGTTGCGCCACTATCTCGCCGAGCCCGTCGATGTCGCGCTCGAAGCCAAGATCGCCAATTATCTGCGCCGCATCCAGGGCGCCCATGGCGGCTGGCCGCTGGTGCATGACGGCGAGTTCGACATGAGCGCCAGCGTGAAGGCCTATTTCGCGCTGAAGATGATCGGCGATTCCGTGGATGCGCCGCACATGGTGCGTGCGCGCGAGGCGATCCACGCCCGCGGCGGGGCGATCAACAGCAACGTCTTCACCCGCTTTCTGCTTGCGATGTACGGCGTGGTGACCTGGCGCGCGGTGCCGGTGCTGCCGATCGAGATCGTGCTGCTGCCGTTCTGGTCGCCGTTCCACCTCAACAAGATCTCCTACTGGGCGCGCACCACCATGGTGCCGCTCATGGTGCTCGCAGCGCTGAAGCCGCGCGCGAAGAACCCGAAGGGCGTCGGCATCGACGAACTGTTCCTGCAGGATCCGCGCTCGATCGGCATGACCGCCAAGGCGCCGCACCAGAGCATGGCCTGGTTCGTGCTGTTCCGCGCGCTCGACGGCATTCTGCGCGTGGTCGAGCCGATGTTTCCGAAGAGCCTGCGCAAGCGCGCGATCGACGCCGCGCTTGCCTTCACCGAGGAGCGGCTCAACGGCGAGGACGGCATGGGCGCGATCTATCCGCCCATGGCCAACATCGTCATGATGTACGACGCGCTCGGCAAGGACGAGAATTTCCCGCCGCGCGCGATCACGCGCCGTGGCATCGACAAGCTGCTGGTGATCCACGACAGCGAGGCCTATTGCCAGCCCTGCGTCTCGCCGGTCTGGGACACGACGCTGACCGCACACGCGTTGCTCGAAGCTGGCGGCGACAAGGCGGTGCCCGCGGCCAAGCAGGGCCTCGACTGGCTGATCCCGCGGCAGGAGCTCGAGGTGAAGGGCGACTGGGCGGTGAAGCGGCCCGACGTGCGCCCGGGCGGCTGGGCCTTCCAGTACAACAACGCGCATTACCCCGACCTCGACGACACCGCGGTGGTGGTGATGTCGATGGACCGCATGCGGCGGGAGCACGGCGCCACCGGCTATGACGCCGCGATCGCGCGCGGCCGTGAGTGGATCGAGGGCATGCAGAGCGACGACGGCGGCTGGGCCGCCTTCGACGTCAACAACCTCGAATATTATCTCAACAACATCCCGTTCTCGGACCACGGCGCGCTGCTCGATCCGCCGACCGAGGACGTCACGGCGCGCTGCATCTCGATGCTGGCCCAGCTCGGCGAGACCGCGAAGACCAGCAAGCATGTGGCCGACGGGGTCGCTTACCTCCGGAAGACCCAGCACCCCGAGGGGTCCTGGTACGGCCGCTGGGGCATGAATTTCATCTATGGAACCTGGTCGGTGCTCTGTGCCCTCAACATGGCCGGCGTCGACCACGGGGATCCCATGATTCGCAAGGCCGCCGACTGGCTGGCCTCGATCCAGAACGAGGACGGCGGCTGGGGCGAGGATGCCGTCAGCTACCGGCTGGACTACCGGGGCTGGGAAGCCGCCCCCTCGACCGCCTCGCAAACGGCATGGGCCTTGCTTGCCCTGATGGCGGCAGGCGAGGTTGATCACCCGGCCGTCGCCCGCGGGGTGGAGTACCTGATTGCAACACAGAACGAAAAAGGACTGTGGGACGAGCAGCGGTACACCGCCACAGGCTTCCCCCGCGTGTTCTATCTGCGGTATCATGGTTACCCAAAGTTCTTTCCGCTGTGGGCGTTGTCGCGGTATCGGAACTTGCGGAACACCAACAGCAGGGTGGTAGGGGTCGGAATGTGACTTTGGGGACGGGGGACTATTTTACCGCGGGTAATGCCATCGACCCGCGGCCGATACTGATCGTGACTGGATTGGTGCAGGAGGCCCGCATCGCGGCCGGGCCCGGAATGGCGGTCATCTGCTCATCCAGCAGCCCGACCCAGTTGCGGGCGCTGCTGACCGTGGTGGATCCTGAGACGATTCGCGGCGTGATCTCGTTCGGCGTGGCCGGCGGGCTGGACCCGACGCTGCGCTCCGGCGACGTCGTGCTGGCGACCGAGGTGCTCTCCGGCGATACCCGCTGGGCCGCAGGCCTCTCGCTCGGCGACGATCTGATCGACCGCCTGACCTCGGGACGCCGCCGCGTGGTGCGCGGCAGCCTCGCCGGGGCCGAGGAAGTGGTCACGAAGAGCTCCTGCAAGGCGGCGCTGCATTCGGAGACGGGTGCTGCCGCCGTCGACATGGAAAGCCACATCGCCGCCGCCTACGCCACGGAAGCCGGGCTGCCCTTCGCCGCGGTCCGCGTCATCAGCGATCCCGCCCACCGCGCGCTGCCGGCGCTCGCCCGTGCCGCGATCAAGCCGAACGGCCAGATCGATCTCGCCGCCGTGCTGCGCGGCATCGTCCGCAATCCGGCGACGCTGCATGCACTGGTCTCGACCGGCATCGACTTCAACCGCGCGCTGCGATCCTTGCGCGGCTGCCGCGATTATCTGATCGGGACGGAGCTGATCGAGAGCGAGGCAATGGTGTCGAAGGCGGCCTGAGCGGGACGTCGATCCCTAGAATAAGGAAAGGCCCGGTCGCGCGACCGGGCCTTTTGTTTGGTGTCCCTGATCCGGATGTAACTCGCTGACAGTACTGGACCGGTGCCAGCGAGAGCCGTCGGGCAAAACACCGCAAACCCCGTCAACGCCTTCGTACAAAATATTCCACTTTCCCGAATTTCGGATTTGTGGCATAGAGCGTTCATCCCGGCCCTGCCAGAGGGGCGCTTCGCGATCGTCACGAAATGCGGGTCGGGGTGCGGTGGACGCGGTAGCGCCGGCGCGGCAGGCGATGACAGGGGCGGGCGACCGTTGAGTCATGCGCGGCGCGCTACGACACGGCGCGGTCACAGCGGCTTCGGTCGTCGTCGGAGGTGAGCACACGCGAGCTCCCGGCGATCAGGTCGAAACCGTCCGCGGACGGAACCATCCGCGCAGGGAAGGCCGGGCGACCGGCAACACCTGTGATCCACCCCGTGTGCATTTTCATTGCGCACGGACCGCGGGTACCGCCGGCGCCCGGCCTTCCCTGCGCCCTTTGGCTTCTATGGGGCGCGAACTAAACGCATAAGCCCGGGCGGATACGCCGCGGGACTGCGAAGGTGTGTCCGCGGAAGAGCGCGCTGATGAAAACGCAAGCCGGTGCACATACGCCGTCATTGCGAGGAGCGAAGCGACGAAGCAATCCAGAATGCCTCCGCGGACGCAGACTGGATTGCTTCGCTGAGCTCGCAATGACGATGTCGCGAATAGCGTGGCTCAAGCGCGAATCAAAAAGGCCCGGTCGCGATCGCGGCCGGGCCTTCGTCGTGAGATTTGATTGCGTCCGCTTACGCGGCGGTCGAAGCCTTCTGCGCGGCCTTCGCCTGCGCGGCTTCGGCCTCGTCCTTGCGGATCTCCGACAGGCGCTTCTGCACTTCGGCCGAGAAGATGTATTGCGCCGGGCGCTGCTTGCTCATGTCGATCTCCGGCGCCATCGGGCCCGAGGTCCTGATGCCGCGCAGCGACACCCACATCGCCTTCAGCGGGTTGTTGAGCGCGGCAGTCGCAGCCGTCGGCTCGTAGCCGCAATGGGCCATACAGTCGGCGCACTTCTCGTACTTGCCGGTGCCGTAGGTTTCCCAGTCGGTGGTGTCCATCAGCTCCTTGAAGGTTTTTGCGTAGCCTTCACCGAGCAGGTAGCAGGGCTTCTGCCAGCCGAAGATGTTGCGCGCGGGCATGCCCCAGGGGGTGCACTCGTATTCCTGGTTGCCGGCGAGGAAGTCCAGGAACAGGCCGGAATGCATGAAGTTCCACTTCTTGCCCTTGCCCATCGCGAAGACGTCGCGGAACAGCTTCTTGGTCTTGGTGCGGTTGAGGAAGTGCTCCTGGTCCGGCGCACGCTCATAGGCGTAGCCCGGCGACATCGAGACGCCGACGCCGAGCTCGACGGTGAGGTCCAGGAACTTTGCGATCTCCTCGGCCGGATGGCCGTCGAAGATGGTGGCGTTCACGTTGACGGTGAAGCCGCGCGCCTTGGCCGCCTTGATCGCGGACACGGCGCGGTCGAACACGCCCTTCTGCGAGACGGCCTTGTCGTGATGGTCACGCAGGCCGTCGAGATGCACGGAGAAGAACAGATACGGGGAGGGCTCGAACAGGTCGAGCTTCTTCTCGAGCAGCAGCGCGTTGGTGCAGAGCGAGACGAACTTCTTGCGCGCGACCAGGCCGCGCACGATCTCGCCGATCTCCTTGTGGATCAGCGGCTCGCCCCCGGGAATCGCCACCATCGGCGCGCCGCACTCGTCGGCCGCGTCCCAGCACTCCTGCGCGGTCATGCGGCGGTTGAGGATCGCATCGGGATAATCGATCTTGCCGCAGCCGACGCAGGCGAGGTTGCAGCGAAACAGCGGCTCCAGCATCAGCACGAGCGGGTAGCGCTTGCGGCCAAGCAGTTTCTGCTTGAGCAAATAGCCGCCGATACGCATTTCCTTGAAGAAGGGGATTGCCATTACAAGTTTCTTTCTGGGCTTTTCAATTCGGGTGGGTCAGCTCGCAGCCAGTTGGGCCGGAAGCCGGAATTCGATGTTTTCCTCGCGGCCCGGCAACACCTGGACCTTCACCGGTCCGATCCGCCGCATCGCTTCGATCACGTCATCCACGAGTACCTCAGGCGCCGAAGCGCCGGCCGTGATGCCGACGGTCCTGGCATTTTTCAACCACTCCGGATTGAGCTCGCTGCCGTCGGCAATCAAATAACTCGCGACGCCGGCCTCTGTGCCGATTTCGCGAAGCCGGTTCGAATTCGAGCTGTTGGCAGCGCCCACCACCAAGATCACGTCGACCAGCTTGCTCAAGTCCCTTACCGCAGATTGGCGGTTCTGTGTCGCATAGCAGATATCCCGGATATCCGGACCTTGAATGTCTGTAAAGCGGGCCTGGAGGGCCGCGATGATGTCCTTGGTGTCGTCGACCGACAGGGTGGTCTGGGTGATGTAGGCCACTGGCGTATCCGCCGGCAGGGTGAGCGCCTTAACCTCTTGAATGCTTTGAACAAGCAGCACGGGGGCGGGAACCTGGCCCATGGTGCCCTCGACCTCGGGGTGGCCGGCATGGCCGATCAGTATCAGCGTGCGGCCCCTGGTGATGTAGCGCTTCCCCTGATTGTGAACTTTCGTGACCAGGGGGCAGGTGGCGTTGAGCACCGGAAGGTCGCGCGCGGCGGCCTCTTCCTCGACGCTGCGGGCGACGCCATGGGCGCTGAAGACCGTTACCGATCCCGGCGGAACCTCGGACAGTTCCTCGACGAAGATGGCGCCTTTGTTCTTCAGGCTCTCGACGACGTATTTGTTGTGCACGATCTCGTGGCGCACGTAGACGGGCGGGCCGTACTTCTCCAGCGCCCGTTCCACGATCTCGATTGCACGCACCACGCCCGCGCAGAAGCCACGCGGTTGCGCCAGATAAACTTCCATAGGACGCCCATCACGTAAGTTGCACCAATCCGCTTTCCGCAAGTCCCCGGCGGCACCCCGATACTGACCAATGAGTTGCAATATCCGCACCATTGGTTCGCGCACGCGGTAGCCACCCACCCCCGTTGGGGCTCCGGCGCATGGAGGCGCAATACTTTGTGTCAAAAAATCGGCAGCAAGGAAAGGTCGAATGAAACCCTGGGATACCCTGCCACCGGCTTGAAGGTATCATAGTATGGATTTCATCTCATGCGAAATGGCGACGTTTGCGCTCACCCTTGGCCACTTTCCCGCCTCAACTCGCCGGCTATACCGGGACCGCCCCGCATGATTTTGCCCGGTCTCCCGCCGTTTACTTCGAACCTTGTTGCGGCGAGAACCACCCAAAACAGCAATAGGTTTCGCCCGGGAACTCCGATAAACAGCGGGCGTTTCCGGCAAGCTGTTAACCGCAGAAAGAAAAGAAGTGCTGCAAAGCGTAGTCGTTGCCATCGTCAGGGCCTGCACCCGGCTTGCCACCCTCGTCGTCGTTCTCGGGCTCCTGCTGGCGGTGGGCGCGGGCTATTACGCGTCCCAGCACTTCGCCATCAAC
The DNA here is from genome assembly GCF_030272265.2 of Bradyrhizobium sp. 62B. Classification (NCBI taxonomy): domain Bacteria; kingdom Pseudomonadati; phylum Pseudomonadota; class Alphaproteobacteria; order Hyphomicrobiales; family Nitrobacteraceae; genus Bradyrhizobium; species Bradyrhizobium sp. 62B. The sequence continues at coordinate 2,413,237 of NZ_CP092841.2, forward strand.
ACCGACATCAATTCGCTGATTTCTCAGAACCTCGATTGGCGCAAGCGTGACCAGCAATTCGACAAGGCGTTTGATCAGAATGAACTGATCCTCGCGGTGGTCGAAGCCCGAACGCCGGAGATGGCGAGCGCTGCGGCAGACGCGCTCTATGCCAAGCTGAAGGGCGACAAGACCAACTTCCAGTCGATGCAGCAGCTCGGCAGCGGCGAGTTCTTCGAGAAGAATGGCCTGCTGTTCCTGCCTACGGAAGAGGTCGGCAAGATCACCGGCCAGTTCGAATCCGCCGCGCCCCTGATCGAGATCATGGCCGGAGATCCCTCGATCCGCGGCCTGACCGGCGCGCTGGAGACCGGACTTGCGGGCGTCAAGCGCGGCCAGGTCAAGCTCGACAACACCGAGCGGCCCTTCAACCTGATAGCGCAGACGGTCGAGACCGTGCTCAACAAGGGCAATGCGAGCTTCTCCTGGCGCGAACTCGTCAGCGACGAGCCGCTGAAGGATTCCGACAAGCGCGCTTTCATCGAGTTCAAGCCGATCCTCGACTACAACGCGCTGGAGCCCGGCAAGGATGCCACCGACGCGATCCGCAAGGCCGCCACGGATCTGGATTTTTCGACCAAGTACCAGGCCCGCGTGCGGCTGACCGGACCGATTCCGATCGCCAACGAGGAATACGCCACCGTGCAGGAAGGCGCCGTCGTCAACGGCGTCGGCACCGTTCTCGTCGTGCTGGTCATCCTGTGGCTGGCGCTGCACTCGTCGAAGATCATCTTCGCAGTGTTCATCAATCTCTTCGTCGGCCTTGCGATCACGACCGCGGCCGGACTGATGATGGTCGGATCGTTCAATCTGCTGTCGATCGCGTTCGCGGTGCTGTTCGTCGGCCTCGGCGTCGATTTCGGCATCCAGTACAGCGTCCGCTACCGCTCGGAGCGCTACAAGCACAACGACCTTTCGGGCGCGCTGGTGCTGGCGGCCAAGCGCTCGGCGGTGCCGCTGTCGCTCGCGGCGATGGCGACGGCCGCCGGTTTCCTCTGCTTCATGCCGACCGACTACAAGGGCATCGCAGAGCTCGGCCAGATCGCCGGCGTCGGCATGCTGGTGGCGTTCCTCTCATCGATCACCGTTCTGCCGGCCATGCTGAAGCTGCTGAACCCGCCCGGCGAGAAGGAGCCGGTCGGCTATGCCTTCCTCGCGCCGCTCGACAATTTCCTGGAGAAGCACCGCGTGCTGGTCGTCGGCGGCACGCTGTTGCTGGCGCTCGCCGGCCTGCCGCTGCTCTATTTCATGAAGTTCGACTTCAACCCGATGAACTTGCGTAACCCGCGTGCCGAATCGATCGCGACCTTCCTCGATCTGCGCAAGGACCCCAACACCGGCGCCAACGCCATCAACGTGATGGCGACGTCCGAGGAGCAGGCAAGGCAGATCGAGGCGAAGCTGGAGAAGGTGCCCGAAGTGCTGCGGGTGATGTCGCTCAACAGCTTCGTGCCGCAGGACCAGCCGCCGAAGCTGAAGCTGCTCGCGCAGGGCGCCAAGGTGCTGAACCCCGCGCTCAACCCCGATCAGATCGATGCGGCGCCGTCCGACCAGGAGAACGTCGAGGCCCTGAAATCCTCGGTCGACAATCTCCGCCGAACGGCGGGCGACGCGAAAGGCCCGGGCGCGGCCGCCTCGCGCCGTCTCGCCGACGCGCTCGAAAAGCTCGCCAATGGCGACGAGGCGACACGCAACAAGGCGCAGGATGTGTTCGTCGCGCCGTTGAAGGTCGTGTTCGACCAGCTCAGGAACGCGATGCAGGCGGGGCCCGTTACCCTGAACTCGCTGCCGCCCGACCTCGCGAGTGCCTGGAAGAGCAAGGACGGCATCATCCGTGTCGAGGCGCTGCCCAAGGGTGATCCCAACGACAACGACACGCTGCGCAAATTTGCGGCGGCGGTGCTCGTTGCCGAGCCGACCGCGATCGGCGGGCCGGTCTCGATCCTGAAATCCGGCGACACCGTGGTGCGGGCGTTCATCCACGCCGGCATCTATGCGTTGCTGGTGATCAGCCTCTTGCTGTGGATCACGCTGCGCCGGTTCGTCGACGTGCTGATGACCCTGGTGCCGCTCCTGGTTGCAGGCGCGGTGACGCTCGAGATCTGCGTGTTGATCGGCCTGCCGCTCAACTTCGCCAACATCGTCGCGTTCCCGCTGCTGCTCGGCGTCGGCGTCGCCTTCAAGATCTATTATGTCGTGGCCTGGCGCTCAGGCAGGACAAACCTGCTCCAGACCAGCCTGACACGCGCGATCTTCTTCAGCGCGCTGACGACCGCGACGGCGTTCGGCAGCCTGTGGCTGTCAAGCCATCCCGGTACGTCCAGCATGGGCAAGCTGCTGGCGCTCTCGCTGGTGACGACGCTCGCAGCCGTGTTGCTGTTCCAGCCGGCCCTAATGGGCAAACCCCGCAATCTCAGGGAGTAGGCAGATGTCGCCGACCGGATCGGCGGCGCCCTTCTGAGCGGGTTTGGCGGCGCCGGCCGCCTTCGGGGCTGCGGGAGCAGGCGCGGGCGCGGCGGCAACCGTCGTGCCTGCGGCTTTCGGCGCCGCGCCGGCGGGCTTCGGCCCGCCCTTGGCCATGGCGTTGGCAGGGCTCAAGGGGATCGGCGGGCCGACCCGGGTCCAGGTCTCGCCGCCGCAGAGGAAGCCCATCACGCAGCCCTTGATTTCGAGCTGGTCGGTGCTGACAGGCGTGATGGTCGCGCTGTAGATCTGGCCGTCCTGGGCGTTGTAGACCTGTCCCTCCCACTGATCGGCGCCCGCCTTCTTCTTCATGTCGATCAGCGTCACCATGCCGAGCGTCGGCCTGTTCTTTTTCGAGACATCCGGATTGTTCTCGTCGCGCCCGCCGGGCTTCTTTTCCCAGGCAACAGCGCCCCACATGCTGCCATTGCATTGGGCGACGCGGATGTTGGCGACGCCGTCAGCGACCCGCCAGTCGCCGGTCGGGTCGGCGGCGAGCGCCGGGGTCAGGCAGGTGTAACCGCCAGCCAGTATTAGTCCGGTGTAAAGGGCTAAACGCATGATAGTTCCTCGGCAGTGCAACATGGTTTAAAGCTGTGCTTGCGAAGATGGTCCGAAAAAGGGCAAAAGGCCGCACAGACCGTTTTCAGTCACGGTCCCTTTTCAGTTGACGAGACGACCCTCAACCGAAGTATGTAACGGATGCACAGCCCAAATCCAGACATGTCTCAGCTATTCGCGGACCGTCAGGCCCAGCGCAGCACCCTGCATAATCGGTATCTGAACGAGCAGTTCGTTCGGGTCCTCAAGACCATCGGCTACGATGTCGGCTTCCAGAAGGGGCAGGGGCAGTATCTCTACGATCGCGACGGCGCGCGCTATCTCGACCTGCTGTCCGGCTTCGGCGTGTTTGCGATCGGGCGCAATCATCCGGTCATGCGCGATGCGCTCAAGAGCGTGCTCGATGCCGACCTGCCCAACCTCGTGCAGTTCGACGTCTCGGTGCTCGCCGGCGTGCTCGCCGAGCGGCTCCTGAAATACGTCCCCTATCTCGACAAGGCGTTCTTCGCCAATTCTGGCGCCGAATGCGTCGAGGCCGCGATCAAATTCGCGCGCGGCGCCACGGGGCGCCCCGGCATCGTCTATTGCGCCCATGGCTATCATGGCCTGACCTATGGCGCGCTGTCGCTGACCGGTGATTCGAATTTCCGCACCGGCTTCGAGCCGTTGCTGCCGGGCTGCACCTCGATCCCGTTCAACGATCTGGCGGCGCTGGAAAAGGCGCTGGCCTCGCGCGAGGTCGCGGCCTTCGTCGTCGAGCCGATTCAGGGCAAGGGCGTCAACATGCCCACCGACGAGTTCCTGCCCGGCGCGGCTGCGCTCTGCAAGAAGTACGGCACGCTGTTCGTCGCCGACGAGATCCAGACCGGCATGGGCCGCACCGGCCGCTTCCTCGCGGTCGAGCACTGGAACGTCGAGCCCGACATGGTGCTGTTGTCGAAGTCGCTCTCGGGCGGCCACGTGCCGGTCGGCGCGGTGCTGACGCGCAAGGCCATCTTCGACAAGATCTTCAACCAGATGGACCGCGCCGTGGTGCACGGCTCCACGTTCTCCAAGAACGATCTGGCGATGGCCGCGGGCATTGCGACGCTCGACGTCATGGAGTCCGAGAAGCTGATCGACTCCGCCGCCAAGCGCGGCGCCGAGCTGCGCCTCGCGCTGACGCGCATGGTGCCCGGCTACGAGCTGATGAAGGAAGTGCGCGGCAAGGGCCTGATGATCGGCGTCGAGTTCGGCCCGCCGAAATCGCTGCGTCTGCGCGCCTCCTGGAACGTGCTGGAGACCGCCAACAAGGGCCTGTTCTGCCAGCTCATCACCGTGCCGCTGTTCAAGGACCACAAGATCCTGACGCAGGTCGCCGGCCACGGCAGCCACACCATCAAGCTGCTGCCGCCGCTCACCATCACCGAGGAAGACTGCACCTGGATCGAGAAGGCGTTCGACGACGTCATCGCCGGCAGCCACAAGGTCCCCGGCGCGATCTGGTCGCTCGGCAAGACGCTGGTGGACAACGCGGTGAGAAGGTCGGCCTGATCTTCGGCCGACCGCGCCGATCAGCAGCGCCCGGCGTAGTCCCAGATATGAAGCATGTTCAGCGTGAACAGGCCGGCAAAGCCGACAATGGCGGCGAGGAGCGCGAACCAAATCCATTGCTTGCGCTCCTTGAGGGCCAGCAATGCAGCGCAGCCCGCCGCGAACATCGACGGAAGCGTGGTGCAGATAATCAGTGACGGAATGATGTCTGTCCTCCCAATGGAGCTGCAATCTGTCGAATTGCGCTCGCGAGGACTGTGAGAGGCGTCACTTCTCCGAACCATGGTGCGGCGCTTCGCCCGCTGCCGGCAATTAACCCTCCACATTCGCCTTCATCGCCGCCTCGAACTTGTCGACGAACTCGGCGAGCTCGTCGGCGCCGATGTCGCTGACGGCCCAGAAGTTCAGGCCGCGATTGCCCCAGCGGCGGCAGTTGAAGCCCTGCATCGTCTCGGTCTTCGGCGCGCGATACTCGGCGTTCGAGGTCTGCGACACGAACAGGTTGATCACATGCTGCCGGCGCCGGTAGACGACGGCGCCGATGGCGCGGGCGTCGATATAGTCGAGCCGGCCGCCGACCAGCGTGAAGCCTTGCGCGGTGAGATCGATCACGGGCGGGGCGACGTCGAGCTTGCCGTTGAACCACGGCTTGACCGTGTGCTGGTCGGTCGAGACCACGTCTGTGAGGTGGCCCGCCTGGAGCGAGCGCAGATGCGCGGAGACGACCTCCGACAGGATGCGCTGCTGGTCGTCCTGGCGCAGCACAAATGCGACGACGCCGGAGGCGGCGAGCGCGGAGACGGCCGAGCCCATCGCAAAGCCGCGCAGCACGGAGCGGCGTGACGGCTGCCGACGCGGTGCCTGCGGCAGCGAGGCTTCGATCCGGTTGCGCAGGCTCGCCGGCGCCGTGTAGCGCAGATCGGCGTCGGCAAGCACGCGCTGCATCTCGCGCTGCGAGGCGAGCTCCGCGGCGCAGTCCGGGCAGGTTGCGATATGGGCTTCGACCTCGCGCGCATGGCCGGCATCGAGCTCGTTGTCGAGCAGCGCGTGAAGCAGGATCCTTGCTTCGTCGCAGGTCATTTCGCTTGCTCCTCTTCCGCCGTCCAGGCCGCGCGCAGCATGGCGCGGGCGCGGGCGAGGCGGGACATCACGGTGCCGACGGGGGCGCCGACGGCGTCGGCGATTTCACGATAGGACAGGTTGTTGATCTCGCGCAGCACGAAGGTTTCCTTGAACGGCTCGGCGAGCGCGTCGATCAGCTTGCGGATCGCGCCGGCATCGCGGCTGCGCAGCATCTCGGTTTCCGGGCTTGCCTCGTTCTCCTGCCAGATCGGCGTCTGCTCGGCGGCACCGGGCGTATCCTCGATCGGGCTGGGCCTCGACGCGCGCCGCGCATATTCGGCGTTGCAGACATTGCGCAGAATCGCGAACAGCCAGGGCTTCATGGCCGGCCCGCGATAGCTGTCGAAGTGCTTCAGCGCGCGCAGATAACATTCCTGCACCGCATCCTCGGCGTCGGAGGCATCGCGCAGCAGATAGCGCGCGAGCGTGTAGACGTCGTCGAGATAGGGCAGCGCTGCTTCGCGGAAGCGTTGCGCCTTCTGCAAATCGTCGGTGGCGGGCATCGCTCCTCGCTTTGCCTCTGCTTCTTCTGTTGTCGCGATCGAAGGCGCACGCGCCCGGCCGGCGTGGGACCACCGGCCGGGCAAGACGTTGATGCCTTGGTTGGAGAGGTTACTCAACCTTGATCATCCCCGTCATATGCGGGTGCAACGAACAAAAATATTTGTAGTCGCCCGCATTGGTGAAGGTGAACGTGAACTTGTCGTCGGTGTCCAGGGTCTTGGACCTGAACTTGCCGGCCGACACCACAGTGTGGGGGATGTCGTCCCGGTTGGTCCAGGTCACGGTGGTGCCGACTTTGATTGTGAGCTCGGGCGGCTGGAAGACGAAATTGTCGATATGAATCTCCATGTCGTCGGCGCGGGCGCTTGTTGCGGGCAACAGGATGGAAGCGGCCAAGGCGAGACCGAGATCGACGCCGAAGTCGCGGCGGTTGAGTGTCTTCATTGTCAGCTTCCACTCTAGCCCTGGAGCGGCGTGTCGATGATCGCGAGCCGCTGCTCGTTTTGCTTGAAGTTGACGCTGGCAACGCCGAGCATGCTTCGGAGCCTGGCGTCCTCGACCTTCATCGGGCCGGGCGAGGGAGCGGCGCCCGGCGCCGGCTGCGGGAAAGCGGTGGAGCGCGCGGTGTGGAAGGTGACGTTGCCCTCGACCTTCTGCATCACCTGGTGGATGTGGCCGTTGAGCACGGTGACCGAGCCGAAGCCCTTGACGTATTCGAGCGCGCGGCCGCCGTCCTCGGTGCCCCAGCCCCACTCGGGATAGACGGTCCAGAGCGGAATGTGCGCAAACAAGACGATAGGCGTCGATTTCGACTTGCCGCGCAGGTCGTCCTCGAGCCATGCGAGCTGCTCGGCGCCGAGATTGCCGAGACCGCCGGCCTTGAGATCGACCACGTTGACGAGGCCGATGAAGTGCACACCGCCGGCGTCGAACGAATACCAGCCGTGGCCCTTGGTGCCGCGGCCGTAGCGCTCGCGATAGAGCTTCACCTCCTCATCGATGAAGTCGTGCTCGCCGGGCACGTAATGCACGTCGAGCTTGGTCTGCGAGATAATGCGCTCGGCGTTGTCGAACTCGGCGGCCTTGGACAGATGGGTGATGTCGCCGGTGTGGATCATGAAAGACGGCTTGACCGGCATTGCGTTGATCTTGTTCACGGCCTCCTCCAGCGTGCCGAGCGCGTTGGGATTGGCCGGCTTGTCGAAGCCGACATGGCTGTCGCTGATCTGCAGGAAGGTCATGCCGGGGGCGGCCGCGGTCGCAGCTTGTGCGGAATCGATGATGCCGAGCGAGCGCGGCACGCCGCCCGTGACGGTCCAGAGCACCCCGGTGCCGGCCCATGTCATGCATTCCAGCACCTTGCGGCGGTTGACGCCGTCGTTCCCGTGATCGTGTCCGCTCATCGCGCATCTCCGCTCGCCCTGAATTGGGCTTCGGGGAGGTGATTGCGGGAGAGGGAAACTTATTCCCGGGTGGGATGACGTTTTCGTGAGCAGAACGATTTCGTGTTCCGGACGCGCTGCAATGCGGAGCGTTGCTGCGCAGAGCCGGGCCCAGCAAGCTGCACTATGGGCCCCGGCTCAGCAGCGCATCACTGCGTGCTGCGTCGCGTCTGGGGCACGAGACCTATCTTGTGAATTCCCTTACCGCATCCACCACAGCCGCCGGCATTTCCTGCGCCACGCAATGCCCGGCACCCTCGAACACCATCGTGCTGACGCGGGGAATCAGCGAGACCGCGCGCGCTGCCATCTCCTTGTAGATCGGCCCCGACTTCGCTGCGGTCGTGACGCGCACCGGGCAGTCGATCTCGGTGAGAGAGCCGAACGGATTGCCGCGGGCATCGCCGACGTAAACCTGCTCCATTGCCTCGTAGATCGGGCGCAGGATCGCGGTCTCGATCTCGGGCGTGCAGCAGAGCCGCACTCGCCCATCGTCGAGCGACACGAAGCCGTGACGCACATAGGCGCGGAGCGAGGTCTCGGTCCAATCCGCAAACGCTGGCGCCGTGCGGTAGCGCTCGAAGACGGCATCCGCGCTGTCGAACTCGGCGCGCCGGCGCAGCGTGCCCTGCACGCGAGCGAGGGATTCGTCGTTCAGTCCTCCGGAACGGGCCGCGCGCGGGTCCATCACGGTCGGCTCCATCACGAACAGGCGGGTGAAACGTCCGGGCAGGAGCTTTGCCGCGAGCAGAAGATCGGTCGCGCCCGCGCTATGGCCGATGCCGTAGACATCGCGCAGCTCGAGCGCGTCGATCACCCGGCAAATGTCATCGGCATAATCCAGGAAATGATAGGCGCCGGGCTTGTGGCTGGCGCCGTGGCCGCGGCGGTCGAGCCCATAGACGGTGTAGGTCGAGGCGAGCTCGCGCGCGACCTCGTCCCAGACGGCGGCGACGAAGCCGGTGCCGTGCACGAGCAGGGCGGGCGGCCTGCCGCTCTCGCCCCATTGCAACATCGCGATCTCAGCGCCGGCCGGGCCGATTGAAAAGCGGTGGGGGTTCATGATGGCGGGACGCTACTTCGCATCCTCCAGGATCATGGTCGCGCCCTTCTCCGCGATCATCGCGGTCGGGGTGTTGGTGTTGCCCGAAGTGATGGTCGGCATGATCGAGGCGTCGACGATGCGCAGGCCTTCGAGGCCGTAGAAGCGCAGGCGCTCGTCGACCACGGCCATGGGATCGCTCACCGCGCCCATCTTCGCCGTGCCGACGGGATGGAAGATGGTGGTGCCGATGTCGCCGGCGGCTTTCGCCAGCGAGGCGTCGTCGTCGCCGACGGTCGGACCGGGCAGGTATTCGCTCGGGCGATATTTGGCGAGCGCCTTCTGCTGCATCAGGCGGCGGGTGGTGCGGATGGCGTCGGCGCCGACCTGGCGGTCGTCGTCGGTCGACAGATAATTCGGCGCGATGATCGGCTTCTCGTCCGGGCTCGCCGAGCGCAGCCGCACGGTGCCGCGCGAGGTCGGCTGCAGATTGCAGGCGCTGACGGTGATGGCGGGAAAGCGGTGCAGCGGATCGCCGAACTTGTCGAGCGACAGCGGCTGCACGTGGAACTGGATGTTGGCGCGCGCGCGCGTCGCATCCGAGCGGGTGAAGATGCCGAGCTGCGAGGGCGCCATGGTCAGCGGACCACGGCGGCGGAAGGCGTAGTCGAGGCCCATCAGGCCGCGGCGGAACAGATTGTAATAGGTCTCGTTCAGCGTGCGCACGCCTTCGACCTTGTAGATCGCGCGCTGCTGCAGATGGTCCTGCAGATTGCGGCCGATGCCGGGCTTGTCCATCACGATGTCGATGCCGAGCGGCGACAGCCAGTCGGCAGGGCCAATGCCCGAACGATGCAGCACTTGCACCGAGCCGATGGAGCCGGCCGAGAGGATCACCTCGCGTTTCGCGCGTGCCTCGATGATCTCGCCGTTCTGGATGAAGCGCACGCCGACGGCATGGCCCTGCTCGATGATCAGGCGATCGACCAGCACATGCTTCTCGAGCCGCAGGTTCGGACGATTCAGCGCCGGCTTGAGGAAGCCGCGCGCCGAGGACCAGCGCCGGCCGCGCTTCTGGTTGACGTGGAAATAGCTGGTACCTTCATTGTCGCCGGTGTTGAAATCCGGAATGCGCTTGATGCCCATCTCCTCGGCGGCGTCGCCGACCGCGTCGAGCACGTCCCATGACAGCCGCGGCGCTTCGATGCGCCAGCCGCCGCCGGCGCCGTGATGCTCGCTCGCGCCGAGGAAGTGGTCTTCGAGCTTTCGAAACAGCGGCAGCACGTCGTCGTAGCCCCAGCCGGTCATGCCGAGCTGGCGCCAGTGATCGTAATCGGCAGCCTGTCCGCGCATCGAGATCATGGCGTTGATCGCCGAGCAGCCGCCGATCACCTTGCCTCTGGGATAGGCGAGCGAGCGGCCGTTCAGCCCCGGCTCGGCCTCGGTCTTGAACATCCAGTCCGAGCGCGGGTTGCCGATCGCGAAGAGATAGCCGACGGGGATGTGGAACCAGATCCAGTTGTCGTCGCCGCCGGCTTCGAGGATGAGGACGCGGTTCCTGGGCTCGGCCGAGAGCCGGTTGGCGACGATGCAGCCGGCCGTGCCGGCCCCAACGACAATGTAGTCAAACTCACCTTCGAGCCGTCTTGGCATTCTGCTTCCACCCGGATGGTCACTCAACGTTTCGTCCTAATAGGCAGACGCCGCGGGCCGGGACAAGCCCGGCCATGACGACAGGACAGAGCTACCCTCAATCTGCGGGAGTTAGGTGGACTGCCGCTTGCATGGTAGACAGTCCTGCATTTTCAACAAAGCTCGAGACCCTCCATGCCCATCGTGAACCGCGTCGCCGACCTCCAACCCGATATTCAGGCCTGGCGCCGGGACATCCATGAGCATCCCGAGCTGCTGTACGATGTTCATCGCACTGCAGCATTCGTGGCGGACCGGCTGCGCGAGTTCGGCTGCGATGAAGTCGTGACCGGCCTCGGCCAGACCGGCGTCGTCGGCGTGATCAAGGGCAGCAAGCCGGCCGGCGAGGGGCTCAAGGTGATCGGCATGCGTGCCGACATGGATGCGCTGCCGGTCGACGAGCAGACCAACCTGCCTTACGCCTCCAAGACCCCGGGCAAGATGCACGCCTGCGGTCATGACGGTCACACCGCGATGCTGCTCGGGGCAGCCCGCTACCTCGCCGAGACCCGCAATTTCGCCGGCGATGCGATCGTGATCTTCCAGCCTGCCGAGGAGGGCGGCGCCGGCGGCGCGGCCATGGTCAAGGACGGCCTGATGGAACGCTTCGGCATCGAGCAGGTCTACGGCATGCACAACGGCCCGGGCATCCCGATCGGCTCGTTCGCGATCCGGCCCGGTCCGATCATGGCGGCGACCGACGAGGTCGATATCAATATCGAAGGCGTCGGCGGTCACGCCGCGCGTCCGCACAAATGCATCGATTCCGTGCTGGTCGGGGCGCAGGTGATCACCGCCTTGCAGTCGATCGTCGCACGCAGCGTCGATCCCCTGGAATCGGCCGTGATCTCGATCTGCGAATTCCACGCCGGCAACGCCCGCAACGTCATTCCGCAGACCGCGACGTTGAAGGGCACCATCCGCACGCTCTCGCCCGAGGTGCGCAAGCTCGTCGAGAAGCGCGTGCACGAGGTGGTCGCGGGCGTCGCCCAGATCACCGGCGCCAAGATCGACCTGCGCTATCAGCGCAATTATCCCGTGGTGAACAACCATGCCGCGGAGACCGAGGTGGCGCGGCGCATCGCCAGGCAGGTCGCGGGCGATGCGAATGTGCACGAGATGCCACCGCTGATGGGCGGCGAGGATTTCGCGTATATGCTGGAAGCGCGGCCCGGCGCCTTCATCTTTTGCGGCAACGGCGACAGCGCCGGCCTGCATCACCCCGCCTACAATTTCAACGACGAGGCGATCGTGTATGGCACGTCGTACTGGGTGAAGCTGGTCGAGGAATCGCTGGCGGCGTCGTAAGGCTTTTTCTTCACCTAGCCCCGCTTGCGGTCGGGCATCGCGAATGAGGTTTGGGCTGGGGCATTGACACCAACCACAGCGTCACGGCCGGGCTTGTCCCGGCCATCCACGCTTGTCCACGCGCTGAGAACGTGGATGCCCGGGACAAGCCCGGGCATGACGACGTCTGTGCAGTCTTGAGAGGCAAGAGCTTTAGAAGATTCGCGAGAAGATCACGTAGAGCGTGGCCGACAGCATGATCGCGCAGGGCAGCGTCAGCACCCAGGCCATCAGCAGGTTGCGGATGGTCGACCATTGCAGGCCCGAGCCGTTCGCCGCCATGGTGCCGGCGACGCCTGACGACAGCACGTGGGTGGTCGAGACCGGCAGGCCGAACACGTCGGCGGCACCGATCGTGGCGGCCGCCACGAGCTCGGCCGAGGCGCCCTGCGCGTAGGTGAGATGGGTCTTGCCGATCTTCTCACCGACGGTGACAACGATGCGCTTCCAGCCGATCATGGTGCCGAGGCCGAGCGCGATGGCAACCGCGATCTTCACCCAATTCGGGATGAACTTGGTGGCAGCATCGAGCGAGCCCTTGTAGGCGTTCAGGGTCGCGATCTCGTCCTTGCTAAGATCGTTCTCCTTGTCCTTCATCAGGAAGCGGATCGCTTCCGAGGTCATGTACATGTCGTTGCGGGTGTTGCCGACGGCCTCCGCCGGCACTTTGCTCAGCGAGCCGTATTGGGCAACCTGATTGCCGACGTCCTTCACCAGCACGGCGAGCGAGGGATAGGTGCCTTCGTTGAGCTGACGTAGCGCGATGTATTGCGTCACGGCGGGGCGGGGATCGCCGATGATGCTGTGGCCGGCGCCCTTCGCCGCGATCACCCTGGACGCGGCCTCCGAGGTCTTCTGGAACTGGGCGACCTGGGATTCCGGCAGCGCGCGGTTGAGGGCGTAAGCCGTCGGCACGGTGCCGATCAGGATCAGCATGATCAGGCCCATGCCCTTCTGGCCGTCATTGGAGCCGTGCGCGAAGCTGACGCCGGTGCAGGTTGCGATCAAGAGGCCGCGGATCCAGAGCGGCGGCGCCTTGTTGCCCTCGGGCGCGGCGTAGAGCGCCGGGTTGCGCACGATGAACTTGAGCAGCAGCAGCAGAACGGCGGCGCAGATGAAGCCGAACAGCGGCGACAGCAGCAGTGCGTAGCCGATCTCGGTCGCCTTGGTCCAATCCACGCCCGAAGTGCCGTCGCGGCCGCGCATGACGGCGTTGGCGACGCCGACGCCGATGATCGAGCCGATCAGCGTGTGCGAGGAGGAGGCGGGCAGGCCGAAGAACCAGGTGCCGAGATTCCACAGGATCGCGGCGATCAGCAGCGCGAACACCATCGCGAAGCCGGCGCTGGAGCCGACCTGGAGGATCAGTTCGACCGGCAGCAGCGAGACGATGCCGAAGGCGACCGCGCCGGAGGAGAGCAGCACGCCGAGAAAGTTGAAGAAGCCCGACCACATCACCGCGACTTCGGCCGGCAGTGAATGGGTGTAGATCACGGTCGCCACCGCATTGGCGGTGTCGTGGAAGCCGTTGACGAATTCGAAGCCGAGCGCGATCAGCAGCGCGACGAGCAGGAGGATGTAGGGCAGATAGGTCGTCACCTTCGTGCCGGTGGCGTTGACGTCGGCATAGATGCTGTAGGCGACGAACAGCAGGCCCGCGGCGAGGATGCCGAAGAACAAAATCATCGTCAGCGGATTGAAGCCCTTGTCGAGATTCGGCCGCGAGGCCGGCTGAACGGGCGCGGGATCGGCTACCGCGCGGTCGAATGCAACATCGGTCATGTCTGGACGCCCCTTACCTTGCAGTTGAGGGGCATTGTCCGCGATGGATTTGAAGGCTGGATGACAAGCGGCGGTTGAAGGCCGCTTTCCCACCACTATTCAGGCGGCGTGCGCGGCTTTCCTCTGCAGGCCCGCTGCAATCTTCAGATCTTCGACAAAGCGCCGATATTCCAGCACTTTGGCCTCCGGATCGGGCAGTCGCAGCAGATAGGACGGGTGCACCGTCACCAGAGCCTTGCGCCCGTCGGGAAGGTCTATGAGGCGGCCGCGGGTCTTGCCGATCGGGGTGATCTTGCCGAACACGCTCTGCGCCGCGGTGGCACCCATCGCTACGATCAGATCGGGTTGGATTACTGAGACTTCCCGCTCGAACCATTGCCGGCACGCGCGGATCTCCGGCGTATTCGGCTTCTGGTGCAGGCGGATCTTTCCACGCGGCACGAATTTGAAGTGCTTGACCGCGTTGGTGACGTAAACCTTCTTGCGGTCGACCCCGGCTTCCGCAAGCGCACGGTCGAGCATCTGCCCGGCCGGGCCGACGAAGGGGTGGCCCGCGAGGTCTTCCTTGTCGCCGGGCTGCTCGCCGACCAGCATGATGTTGGCCGATCTCGGGCCTTCGCCGAACACGGTCTGTGTCGCGTCCTTGTAGAGAGGACAGGCGCGGCAATGCGCGGCCTCCTCGCGGAGGGTTTCGAGATCGTCGGCGGCGGTCTTGCGTGGCATCGGAGCCTCCGGCCGCTTCTGAGGCTTGTGCGGATCGGTTGCGGCGTTGGCGATCATGGCGCCGGTCATGCGCTCGGCGTCCTCGATCAAGGGCTTAATGATCGAGGCCTCGGGCAGGTTCCTCCAGTATTTCTTCGGCATCTCGGCCTGCATCGCCTTCACCTTGAGCCGGGCCGGATTGAAGATGCTGGCGTAGTAGCGCCGCCAGGTTTCCTCCAGCCGGTCCTCGCCCGGCGCTTCGCTCTTGCTGACGCCCGGTGTGAACGCGAGCGCATGGCCATCCCAATGCGCGCAGAGGTCCGGCGTCAGGATCGACCAGGGCATGTCGGCGAAGCGTTTGGCGAAGAACGGCGCTGCGAGCTCGACGATGTGATGCTCCGGCTCGAACCAGGCGACGTAATGCGCTGCGCGTTCCCTGCCGATCTCGCGGAAGCGCACGAAGGCATGCATCTTGTGCTCGTCGCGATGGACCGCTCTCGCCATGGCGGTGACTTGCGCGACGTCAGGGTCGGTCGCGACCTCGATGAGATCGTGATTGTCCTTCAGCCGAAACAGCAGCCGATAGAGGATGGCAAAGCGCTCGGGATCGCGGTGCAGGATCGCTGCTTTCGCGAGCTCGATGAACTTGCCTGATACGTTGAAGGTGCCGTCGTTCACCTCGAGGATTGGTGACGGCGCGGGCGGGGCGAACAGCTCGGCTTCGCCGCCTTGCACGGCAAAGGTGACATCGGCGGGCCTCACGTGGTGAAGCACGAGGCTGCGGGCGGCTGTGCGCCAGCCGTCGAAATCGGTTTCGGTGTCGAGGGTGATGTACTGCATCAGAAGCCAAATCCCAGTTGCGTTGCCTTCGGCTTGAACCGTTCGATCAGCCGCGCGTCGTCGAGACGGTGCGGCGAAGGGCGGTGATCGCTGAGGACGATGAACGGCAGCGCCTTGTGCTTGGGCACATGCAGCCGTGCGAGATCGGCGAAGCGGATCGTGGTGGTGCGTCGTGTCGCGATGATGCGCTCGACCGCCTTGGTGCCGAAGCCGGGCACACGCAGCAGCTCCTCGCGGCTGGCGCGATTGACGTCGAGCGGAAAGCGGTCGCGGTGGCGCAGCGCCCAGGCGAGCTTTGGATCGATGTCGAGCGGCAGCATCGCGCTGTCGTCGACGATCTCCGCAACGTCGAAGCCGTAGAACCGCATCAGCCAGTCGGCCTGGTAGAGCCGGTGCTCGCGCAGCAGCGGCGGCTGCACCAGAGGCAAGGCGCGGCTCGCATCGGGGATCGGGCTGAAGGCGGAATAATAGACGCGCCGCAGCTTGTACGAGCCGTAGAGATTGGAGCTGGTGTGGAGAATGGTGTGATCGGAGGCGCTGTCGGCGCCCACGATCATCTGCGTGCTCTGGCCCGCCGGCGCGAAGCGCTGCGGCCTCGCCTTCGTCTTCGCGGCGCGGTTCTCCTCGGCTTCGTCCAGCTTCAGCCGCAGCCGGCCCATGGTGCGGCGGATCGCGCGCACGTCCTTCTCGGGCGCGAATTGCTGCAGGCTGGTCTCCTCGGGCATCTCGATATTGATGGAGAGGCGGTCGGCATATTTGCCGGCCTCCGCGATCAGCGCGTCGTCGGCCTCGGGAATGGTCTTGAGATGGATATAGCCGCGGAAGTGATGCTCCTCGCGCAGTTTTCGCGCGACGCTAACGACTTGCTCCATGGTGTAATCGGGGCTGCGGATGATGCCGGAGGAAAGGAACAGGCCCTCGATGTAATTGCGCCGGTAGAAGTCGAGCGTCAGCTTGACCACTTCCTCGATGGTGAAGCGGGCGCGCGGCACGTTCGAGGAGGCGCGGTTGACGCAATAGAGGCAATCGTAATTGCAGGCGTTGGTCAGCAGCACCTTGAGCAGGGAGATGCAGCGTCCGTCCGGTGCGTAGGAATGGCAGATGCCCATGCCGGGCGCGGTCGAGCCCATGCCCTTGCGGTCGCTGGAATCCCGCTTTTCAGTACCGCTGGAGGCACAGGACGCGTCGTACTTGGCGGCGTCGGCCAGGATTTCCAGCTTGCGTTGTACGTCCATGTTTGAATCCCGTTGATTCCACTGATGAATCCGCAAGCGCGCCAATTCGATTGACTCTCCGCGCGCCGTTAGCTTTATATTAGAACATATCATGAACAAATGAGCTAGCCATTGGTTCTCTTTGGGAGCCACCGGCAATCACCTCTGAAGGAGCGGCGAGCATGAGCGGCGCACGTCTAAGCGCGCTTGCGACCTTGCGCGGCCAGATCGAACGCATCGAGACCGCGGAGATCGTGCATCAGCACGACCGCGTCGCGCTCGGCCATAACGAGGTCGATGCCGTGCTGAAGGGCGGGCTCGCGCGCGCGGCGATCCACGAGGTGTTTTGCGAGGGGCGGCAGGGTACGACCGCCACAGGATTCGTCATGGGGCTTGCGGGACGCGTGAGCGCGCAGCGGCCGCTGTTGTGGGTGCGGCAGGATTTTTCGGAGCTGGAAGCCGGCGCGCTGTCGATGAGCGGGCTCAAAGAGCTCGGCCTCGACCCGCGCCGCGTGGTGATGGTGCGCGCCGCCGATGTCGAGAGCGCGCTGCGCACCTCGGCCGATGCGCTTGCCTGCGACGCGCTGGGGGCCGTCGTGCTCGAGCTCTGGGGCGAGACCAGGCAGTTCGATCTCGTGGCGAGCCGCAAGCTGACACTGGCCGCGCAAGGCTCCGGCGTCACGGGTCTCTTGCTGCGCATGGCGGCGCAGCCGCTGCCCTCGACCGCAGAGACCAGGTGGATGTTGCGCGCGGCGCATTCGCCGCCGGGAGCTGTGTGGAGTGCCTGGGGCACGCCGCGCTTCGATGCCGAGCTCTTGCGCAATCGTCATGGCCCCTGCGGCCGGTGGATCATGGAATGGAATTGTGATGAGTGCCAGTTCAGTGAGCCGAAGGCGTATTCTCAGCCTGTGGCTGCCGCGCCTGCCCATCGACCGGATCCAGCGGTTCTTGCAGGGGAGCGGCGGCGCGCAGGATGAACCCGGCATCGTCGTCATCAAGGACAACAATGCGCTGGTGATCCATGCGCTGGACGAGGCCGCCGAGCGCCTCGGCCTGTATATCGGTCAGCCGCTGGCGAATGCGCGGGCGATGTGTCCGGATTTGCGTGTGTTCGACGCCGATGTCGTGGCCGATGCGAAGACGCTCAGCGACATCGCCGATTGGTGCGATCGCTTCACGCCGCTGGTGGCGCTCGATCCGCCGCACGGGCTGTTCCTCGATATCACCGGCTGCGCGCATCTGTTCGGCGGCGAGGCTGCGCTGCTCAAGACGCTGGTCCGGGCGCTCGCCCGCCAGGGCTTTGCCGTCGGTGCGGCGATCGCCGGCACGTCGATCTGCGCGCGTACGCTGACGCGGCAGGCATCTGGCAGCATCGTTGCCGATGGCAACGAGGCGGCGGCGATCGAGCGGTTTCCGGTGTCCGCGCTCGGTGCGGACGAGGCCATCACCACCGGCTTGCGCCGCGCCGGCCTCAAGACCATCGGCGACGTCGCATCGCGCAGCGCCTCCGAGATCACGGCGCGGTTCGGCGCCCGGTTCTCCACGCTGCTCGCGCATGCGCTGGGGCAGGGCGATGCGCCGATCAGCCCGCGCAAGCCGCTGCCCGATTACATCGTCGAGAAGCGCTTTGCCGAACCGATCGCGACCGACACCATGATCGCGATGACGCTGTCGCGGCTCGCCGAGACCTTGATCGCATCGATGGAGAAACAGGGCAAAGGTGCGCGGCGGCTGGAGGCCGCCTTCTTCCGCACCGACGGCGTGGTGCGCGCCATCATGGTCGAGACCGGACGTCCCGTGACGCGAAGCGCGGTGATCGACCGCCTGTTCCGCGAGCGGCTCGATGCGCTTGCCGATCCGCTCGATCCCGGTTTCGGCTTCGACATGGTGCGCCTGTCGGCGAGCCGCACCGAGATCGTGGTGCAGGAGCAGCGCGATCTCGACGCCCATGTTCATGACAATGACGAGCTCGCCGCGCTGATCGACCGCATCGCCGCGCGCATCGGGGGGAAACGCGTCGTCGTGCACCTGCCGGAGGATACCCATATTCCTGAATGTGCGGTGATGGCCGCGCCGGCGCAGCATCATCTCGCAGCCTCCATGCAGGCCGAATGGCCCGCGCGTGTCGAGAGCGAGCCGCCGCTGCGTCCCCTGAGGTTGTTCGACAAGCCGGAGCCGATCAAGGTGCCGTTCGCGGCCGTGCCGGATGGTCCGCCGCATCAATTCACCTGGCGCCGCGCGCTCCATGCCGTGGTGCGGGTGGAGGGGCCGGAACGCATCGCGATGGAATGGTGGCGGCAGGACGGCAAGCAGCTGACGCGGGATTATTTCCGCATCGAGGATGCCGAGGGCCTGCGCTTCTGGATCTTTCGCGACGGTCTTTACGAGGGGGAAGTGTTCGATGGCGATGGCAAGCCCGCTTCTCCCGGCTGGTATGTGCACGGTCTCTTCGCATGACGTCCCCCGCCTATGCCGAGATCGGCATCACCACGAACTTCTCTTTCCTGCGCGGCGGCTCGGATCCGCGCGCCTATGTGCGTCAGGCGAGCGAGCTCGGCCTTCCCGCGATCGGGATCGCCGACCACAACACGCTAGCCGGCGTGGTGCGGGCGTGGAGTGAGCTCGACAACGATAAGGTGGTGCACAAGCCGAAACTGCTGATCGGCGCGCGCATCGTCTTCAGCGACGGCACGCCCGACATTCTGGTCTACCCGCGCGACCGCGCCGCCTATGGCCGGCTGTGCCAGCTCCTGACCCGGGGCAAGCGTGGCGACGACATCACGCGGATCGAGAAGGGCGAGTGCCGTCTCGCCTTTGCCGATCTCCTGGAGTTTTCGGAAGGACAGCTCCTGGTTCTGACGCTGCCGCATCGCTTCGAGCCGGTGCAGGCGCTGGATGTTCTCGCAAAGCTGAAAGCGAGCCGCGCCGAAGGCGTGTGGCTGGCGGCGAGCCTGGTCTATCGCGGTGACGACCGCCGCCGCCTCGCGCGGCTCGATGATCTCGCCTCGAAGGCAAAGGTGCCGCTGCTCGCGACCAACGAGGTGCTCTATCACGATCCCGCACGCCGTCCTCTGCAGGACGTGCTGACCTGTATCCGGGAAAAGACCACGATCGAAGCTGTGGGGCGGAAGCTCGAGGCCAATGCCGAACGGTTCTTGAAGACGCCGCGCGAGATGGCGCGGCTGTTCCGAGATTTCCCCGAGGCGATCGCGGAGACCATGCGCTTTGCGGACGCAATCGACTTCTCGCTCGACCAGCTCAAATACCAATATCCTGACGAGCCGGTGCCGCCCGGGAAGACCGCGCAGGGGCATCTGGAAGATTTGACCTGGGCAGGCGTCGACAAATATTTCGGCGGTATCGATAATATTGACGCAAAGCTGAGCGCCACGCTGAAGAAGGAGCTCGCGCTGATCGCCGAGCTGAAATACGCGCATTACTTCCTCACCGTGCATGACATCGTGCACTACGCGCGCAGCCAGAACATTCTGTGTCAGGGGCGGGGATCGGCGGCGAATTCGGCCGTGTGCTACGTGCTCGGCATTACCTCGGTCGATCCGACCAAGGTCGATCTGCTGTTCGAGCGCTTCATCTCCAAGGAGCGGCTGGAGCCGCCCGATATCGACGTCGATTTCGAGCATTCGCGCCGCGAGGAGGTGATGCAATATGTCTATCGCCGCTACGGCCGTCACCGCGCCGCGATCATCGCCACCGTCATCCATTATCGCCCGCGCAGTGCCATTCGCGACGTCGGCAAGGCACTGGGCCTGACCGAGGACGTCACCGCCGCGCTCGCCGACACCGTCTGGGGCAGCTGGGGCAAGGGCCTCAACGACATGCAGGTCCGGCAGGCCGGGCTCGATCCCAAAAACCCCATGATCAACCTCGCGGTCGAGCTTGCGACCGAGCTGATCGAATTCCCGCGCCACCTTTCCCAGCATGTCGGCGGCTATGTGCTGACGCAAGACCGGCTCGACACCTATGTGCCGATCGGCAACGCCGCGATGGACGATCGCACCTTCATCGAATGGGACAAGGACGACGTCGACGCTCTCAGCATGATGAAGGTCGACGTGCTCGCGCTGGGCATGCTGACCTGCATCCGCAAGTGCTTTGATCTGATCGACCAGCACAAGGGCGAGCGCTACGCGCTCGCGGATATCAAGGGAGAAGATGACGACGAAGTCTATCAAATGCTGCAGCGGGGAGAGTCGCTTGGGGTGTTCCAGGTCGAGAGTCGCGCCCAGATGAACATGCTGCCGCGCCTGAAGCCGCGGACGTTTTACGACCTCGTCATCGAAGTCGCGATCGTGCGGCCCGGGCCGATCCAGGGCGACATGGTGCACCCTTACTTAAGGCGTCGGAAAATGAAGCCGGAGGATATCGAGTATCCTTATCCGAAGGGTGGCAACAAGAACGAGCTCCGTGAGGTCCTGCACAAAACACTCGGTGTGCCCCTGTTCCAGGAGCAGGCCATGCGGATTGCGATCGTGGCCGCAGAGTTCACCTCGGAAGAGGCCAACGGATTGCGGCGTGCCATGGCAACGTTCCGCAACGTCGGGACCATCGGCAATTTCGAAGAGAAAATGATCGGCAATATGATCCGTCGAGGGTACGATCCTCAATTCGCGCGAAACTGCTTCGACCAGATCAAAGGCTTTGGTTCCTACGGCTTTCCCGAGAGTCATGCGGCGAGCTTCGCGCAGCTCGTCTACATCTCGTCATGGCTGAAATACCATCACCCTGACGCGTTCTGCTGCGGCCTGCTGAACTCGCAGCCCATGGGCTTTTACGCCCCGGCGCAGATCGTCGGCGATGCCCGCAAGAACGGCGTCGAGATTCGTGACATCGACGTATCCTATAGCTTTGCGCAAAACACGCTGGAGGAGGGGAACGGCAAATATTGCGCGGTGCGTCTCGGCTTCCGTCAGATCGACGGATTCCACTGGCTGGACGAGGATGAGGAGCGGCTGAAGCGCTCTCAGCTGTCATTCCGGGGCGCACCACGTGGCGCGAGCCCGGAATCCATCGGGCCGCATACGCCTGGAGGAATGGATTCTCAGATGCGCAATTGCGCATCAGAGCTCGACGCTGACGCGTCCCGGAATGATAGGAAGGAAGACTGGGCCGACCGCATCGTCGCCGCCCGCAAGCGCCGGCCCTTCACCTCGCTGGAAGACTTTGCCCGCGACACCGGTCTGCCCAAGCGCGCGCTGATCCTGCTGGCGGATGCCGACGCCTTCCGCTCGCTCGGGCTCGACCGCCGCGAAGCGCTGTGGCAGGTGCGGCGGCTGCCTGACGATGTACCGCTGCCGCTGTTCGAGGCGGCGACCGCCCGCGAGCAACCGGACGAGCATGCCAAGCCGCTGCCTGAGATGCCGCTCCCCGAGCAGGTTGTCGCGGATTACCAGACCATCCGGCTGTCGCTGAAGGGCCATCCGATGGAATTCCTGCGCGAGATGTTTTCGCGCGAGCGGATCGTCGCCTGCAGGGAGATCATCCACGAGAACGAGCGGCGCCGCGTCCGCTGCGCGGGTGTGGTGCTGGTCCGGCAGCGGCCGGGCAGCGCCAGCGGCGTCGTGTTCATGACGCTGGAGGACGAAACCGGCATCGCCAATGTCGTGGTGTGGCCCAAGATCATGGAGCAGTACCGGAAAGAAGTGATGGGCGCGCGCCTCATCGAGGTTCACGGCTATATCCAGAGCAGCCCCGAAAAGGTGACGCATCTGATCGCCCAGCGCATGATCGACCGCTCGCACGATCTGGTCGGTCTTGCCAACGATGCGCTGAGCCGCAAGCATTCGGCGCCGGCAGGCGCCACACTGGTCGAGCCGCTCAATGAAGACCCCCGCGCGCTCGCGGACATGCCCGCGCAAAAGATCCGCCACCCCCGGAACGTGCGCATCCTGCCGCCGTCGCGGGATTTCCATTGAGGGATGGCGCGGGATGCCTCTACACCGTCATTGCGACGACGGTGCGCCACACTCTCGGTCGTCATGCCCGGGCTTGACCCGGGCATCCACGTTGTTCAGCGAGCGCGGCAACGCGTGGATGGCCGGGACAAGCCCGGCCATGACGGAAGAGAGAGCCCGGCAAGCCGCATCCTCAAAAATTCACCCGGTTCGAGATCGCCCCATCCACGACGAGATTCGATCCCGTGGTGAATCCCGACACCGGGCTCGCCAGAAACACCGCGGCGTTCGCGATGTCCTGCGGCGTTGCCATGCGGCCGGTCGGATTGCGCTTCATCGCGTCGTTGTAACGCTCGGGCATGTTCTTCTCGATCATCTCCCAGACGCCGCCTTTGAAATAGACCGTGCCGGGCGACACGACATTCACGCGGATCTTCTTCCTGGCGTATTGCCGCGCCAGTCCCTTGGCCATGTGGATCAGCGCCGCCTTGATCGGGCCGTAGGAGCTGGCCGTGTCGGCCTGCGCTGCCGAGATCGAGGAAATGATGACGAAGGCGGCGTCGCCGCTGCTCGTCCCACTGGCCTCGAGAAGCGGCCGCGCGGCGTCGAACGCGTGCACGGCACCGAGCACGTCGAGCCGGAAATTCTGCTCCCACGATGCAGGATCGTGGCCCTGCGCCATCGCGCCGGCATTGGCGAACAAAAGGTCTACGCCGCCAAGCTCCTTGGCCGCGCCCTCGATCCAGGATTTCAGCGCCGCGCCGTCGGTGACGTCGACCGCGCCGCCGGTCGCCTTGATGCCGCTCGCCTTCAGTTCCGCGACAGTGGCCGCGACCTGATCGGCGTTGCGCGCGCACACCGCGACATTGGCGCCTTCACCGGCGAGCGTCGCCGCGATCGCCCGCCCGATGCCGCGCGTGCCGCCGAGGACGATGGCGTTCTTGCCTTTGAGACCGAGATCCATTGTTGGCTCCTTTTTGTTGGTGCCGCGAGTGTAGCTGTTTCAGGAGATCCGCATAAGCCTCCACATCGTCATTGGAGCTAACGGTCCGCGCGAAGCGCGGCCCGATGACAGGCTCCGCGAAGCAATCCAGAAATGCGTCCGCGGAAACAGTCTGGATTGCTTCGTCGCAAGAGCTCCTCGCAATGACGGGGAGAGACCCTCACTCCGGCGCCGCTCCCACCGGCGGACCGCCGGGCGGGCGGTGCAGGAAGGTCAGCGAGGCATAGGCGCCGGCCCAGGAGCCGATGGCCGCGAAAGCGACGTAGAACGCGTTTTCGGTGTAGCTGATCACGGCATAGGAGGAGAGCAGGTACCAGATCGCGCTCCAGTTCGCCGCCGGAATGCGCTTGCGCGCGATCACGGCCGAGGTGAACATGACATAGACGGCATCGGTGGCCGCCGTCGCGATGAATACGGCACCTGCGATGAGGGGATCGATGGCGGCCATTGCAAACCTTTCTGTGAACGTGACATGGTCGGGAAAACTAAAGGGAGAGAAGCGGCCATGCAAAGCCCCGCCGACATTCTCAAGGACATCTGGACCTCTGCAGGTGGTGACGCGGCCGCCCTCGATCGCGTGCGGCTGACCGGCGAGGAGCCTCAAATCCCGTCCTCGTTTCGCGTCGCGGTCGCCGGGCAGACGACGATAGCTGCCGCCGGCCTTGCTGCTGCTGAAATCTGGCGGCTGCGCAGCGGCGAGACGCAGCAAGTTTCCGTCGACATGCGCCACGCCGTCGCCGAATGCCGCTCCGAGCGCTATCTCCGTCTCGACGACAAACCGCCGCCGCCGGCCTGGGACGCCATCGCCGGCGTCTACAGGACCGGCGATGGCCGCTTCGTTCGCTGCCACACCAACTTCCCGCACCATCGTGACGCCGTCTGCAAGGTGCTTGCTTGCGAGCCGGAGCGCGACAAGGTGCAGGCGGCGCTCATGCATTGGAAGGGCGAGGATTTCGAGACTGCGGCTTACGCCGCGGGCGGCGTCGTTGCCCTGATGCGCAGCTACGACGAATGGTCCGCGCTGCCGCAGGCGCGCGCGCTTGCGCAATTGCCGCTGATCTCGATCGAAAAGATCGGCGAAGCCGCGCCGAAGCCGTGGCCACAAGGATCATCGAGCAACGATCGTCCGCTTTCGGCCCTTCGCGTGCTCGATCTCTCCCGTGTCATCGCAGGTCCCGTCGCCGGCCGCACGCTCGCCGCGCACGGTGCTGATGTGCTGCTGGTGTCGGGTCCGGAGCTGCCCGCCATCGACTGGCTCACCATCGACACCGGCCGCGGCAAGCTCACCACCTTCATCGAACTGAAGAGCGAGGTGGGCAGGGCGCAGTTGAGCGAATTGCTGGCGGATGCCGACATCTTCTCGCAAGGCTATCGTCCGCATGCGCTTGCCGCGATCGGATTCGCGCCGGAGGATGCAGCTAAGATCAATCCCGGCATCGTCTATGTCACGCTGTCGGCCTATGGCCATGCCGGTCCTTGGGCCGAGCGCCGCGGCTTCGATTCGCTCGTGCAGACCACGACCGGATTCAACCACGCCGAAGGGCGCGCGGCCGGCCTCGATGGTCCCAAGGAATTGCCGGCGCAGATGCTCGACCACGCCACCGGCTATCTGATGGCGTTCGGTGCGATGATGGCCAAGGCGCGTCAGGCCAGCGAGGGCGGCAGCTGGCACGTACGCGTGTCGCTGGCGCAGACCGGGCGCTGGCTCTGGAATCTCGGGCGGCTCGACGGCGGACTGAACACCCCGGATCTTACGGGCGAGGCCGTACATGCTGCGTTCATCGAGAGCATGCCATCTGGCTTCGGCATGTTGAAGGCGGTGCGCCATTCAGCGCTGCTGTCGACGACACCGGCACAATGGTCTCGTCCGGCGATGCCGCTCGGCTCTCATCCGGCACGGTGGCCGGAGCGAAGCTGACGTGAAGCTGACACGTCGCAAAAATTTAACGCAAACCGAAAGGTGCGCAGCGTTTTTTAGGTTGTCTGAAATCCTAATTCGGCACTATTAGCGCAACCGATAAGGCAGGTACCTGCCGAGATCGTCGCAGACACGACCGGGCTCCATGGTAGTTCAAAATACCAAGCTATTGCAGGTGTTTACAAAACAACGGGTGATCACATCCGTAGTTCTACTAGCTCTTGCCGGCGCCGGTGCCTACGGTTTCCTGTCCTTGAGCCCCAAGGAAAAGAAGCACTCCGAGATCTCCAGCCAGTCGCGCAGGAATGCGCAGAACTTCACGCCGACGCCGTCCGAATGGGCGACGCTGACGATCGAGCCGGTCAAGGCCAGGGCCTTCCGCGCCGAATACGTCACCGAAGGCAAGGTCGCCGTCGACGAGGACCGTTCGACGCCGGTGTTCTCGCCCTATGCCGGCCGCGTCACCAAGCTGCTGGCCAAGCCGGGTGAGACGCTGAAGCAAGGTCAACCGTTGTTCACAATCGAGGCCGCCGACACGGTGCAGGCCCAGAACGATTTCATCGCGGCGATGACCTCGCAGAACAAGGCGAAGTCGGCGCTCGAACTTTCCGATATCCAGTACAAGCGCGCCAAGGACCTCTATGAGGGCCATGCCATTCCGCTGAAGGACTATCAGCAGGCGGAAGCGACGCAGGTTCAGGCGCGCAACGACATGCGCTCCTCGCAGACCGCGCTCGAGGCCGCGCGCAACAAGCTCCGCATCCTCGGCTTCACCGACGAGACCATCAAGGCGTTCCAGGACAAGGGCGCCATCAATCCGGAAGTCACGATCTATTCGCCGATCGCCGGCACGGTGGTGCAGCGCAAGATCGGCCCCGGCCAGTACGTCAATTCCGGTGCCAGCGATCCGGTCTTCGTGATCGGTGACCTCTCCACGGTCTGGCTCACCGCCTTCGTGCGCGAGAGCGACGCGGCCGCCGTGTGCATCGGGCAGGACATCACCGTCAACGTGATGGCGCTGCCGGGCCGGCCGCTGACCGCCAAGATCAATTACGTCGCCGCCGCCATCGATCCCAACACCCGCCGCCTGCTGGTCCGCGCCACCATCGACAACAAGGACGGCCTGCTCAAGCCGGAGATGTTCGCAAACGTCACGATCTATTCGGCCGGCGACCGCGCCGCACCGGCCGTGCCGAAACAGGCCCTGATCTATGAAGCCGACAAGGTCCGTATCTGGGTCGCGCGTGAGGACAAATCGGTCGAGCTGCGCCAGATCAAGATCGGCCTCATCAACGGCAACCTCGTCGAAGTCACCAGCAATCTGAAACCCGGCGAGCAGATCGTCACCAAGGGCAGCCTGTTCATCGACCGCGCGGCGTCCGGCAGCTGATCGACGACCCAAGAAAATTGAAGACCTGAATGGATCGTCTCGTCGCCCTTGCCGTCAACCGGCGCTTCCTGATGGTCGGCATGTTCGTCGCTGTCTTGATCGGCGGCGTGATCGCGTTCAACCAGCTCAACATCGAGGCCTATCCCGATCCGACCCCGCCGATGGTCGACATCGTGACGCAGAGCCCCGGACTGTCGGCGGAGGAGATCGAGCGCTACATCACGATCCCGATCGAGACCCAGGTCGCAGGCCTGAAGAACGTCACGACCATCCGCACCATCTCGCTCTACGGTCTCTCCGACGTCAAGATTCAGTTCTCCTTCGCCTACACCTATGACGAGGCGTTGCAGCAGGTGTTGAACCGCCTGGCGCAGCTCGCGCCGCTGCCGGGCAACGTGCAGCCGCAGATTTCGCCGCTGAGCCCGATCGGCGAGATCTTCCGCTACCGCCTCGTGGGGCCGCCGAACTACAGCGTGCTCGATCTCAAGACCATTCAGGACTGGATCCTGCAGCGCCGCTTCCGCGCCGTGCCAGGGGTCATCGACGTCACCGGCTGGGGTGGCAGAAGCAAGACCTATGAGATCCAGGTCGACTTCAACAAGCTGGTCGCCAACGGGCTGACGCTGCCGCAATTGCTCCAGGCGGTCGGCAATTCCAACGTCAATGTCGGCGGCAACACCGTCAATATCGGCCAGCAGTCGGCCGTGGTGCGCGGCGTCGGCCTGATCCGGTCGATCGACGATCTCGCCAATACCATGGTGGCACAGAGCGGCGGCAATCCGGTGCTGGTGAAGGACGTCGCAACCGTCACCGTCGGCCAGAAGCCGCGCCTCGGCATTGCCGGCCTCGACGAGGCCGACGACATCGTGCAGGGCATCGTCCTGATGCGGCGCGGCGAGCAGAGCTCGCCGACCATCAAGCGGGTCCATCAGCTCGTCCAGACCATCAACAATTCCAGCATCCTGCCGCCCGGCGTGCGCATCGAGCGCATCTACGACCGCGGCGATCTGATCGAGCTCACCACCCATACGGTGCTGCACAACATGGTGGTCGGCATTCTCTTGATCGTGCTGCTGCAGTGGATCTTCCTCGGCGATCTGCGCAGCGCGCTGATCGTCGGCGCCACCATTCCGTTCGCGCTGTTCTTCGCCGTCATCATCCTGGTGCTGCGCGGGGAATCGGCCAATTTGCTGTCGGTCGGCGCGATCGATTTCGGCCTGATCGTCGATGCCACCGTCATCATGGTGGAGGCGATCTTCCGTCGTCTGACGCAGACGACGCCGATGTCGGAATCCGAGCACATGTCCAATGAGACGTTGTTCGGCATGAAGAGCCACGCCATCCTCAGCGCGGCCGCCGACGTCTCGCGCTCGATCTTCTTCGCGGCGGCGATCATCATCGCGGCCTTCCTGCCGCTGTTCACGCTGTCGGGCGTCGAGGGCAACATCTTCGGACCGATGGCCCGCACCTATGCCTATGCGCTGGCCGGCGGGCTGCTTGCGACCTTCACCGTCACGCCGGCGTTGTCCGCGATCATCCTGCCCGCGCATGTCGAGGAAACCGAGACCAGGGTCATGCTGATCCTGCACCGGCTGTACTCGCCGCTGCTGCGATGGGCGGTCGCCAATCGCAGCATCGTGCTTGGCGGTGCGGTCGGCCTCGTGCTGATGACGGTGGCGCTCGCCCGGCTGCTCGGCCTCGAATTCCTGCCGAAGCTGGAAGAGGGCAATCTCTGGATTCGCGCCACGCTGCCGCCGACCATCTCGCTCCAGGAGGGTAACTCCTACGTCAACGAGATGCGCAAGGTGATCCGCGCCCGGCCCGAGGTCGAGTCCGTCGTATCGCAGCACGGCCGTCCCGACGACGGGACCGATGCCGCCGGCTTCTTCAACGCCGAGTTCTTCGCGCCGCTGAAGCCGATCAGCCAATGGCCCGGGACCCGCGACAAGGAAGAGCTGACCGCGCAATTGCTCAAGCAGCTCGACGATCGCTTCCCCGGCGTCGAGTTCAACTTCTCGCAATATCTCCAGGACAACGTCTCCGAAGCCGTCTCCGGCGTGAAGGGCGAGAACTCGATCAAGCTGTTCGGCAGCGACCTCCAGGCGCTGACCGACACCGCCAACAAGATCAAGCAGGTGCTGTCGACCGTGCAGGGCGTCACCGACCTTGCGGTGTTCACCTCGCTTGGCCAGCCGACCGTCCAGATAGACATCGACCGCGCCAAGGCCGCGCGTTATGGCCTTGCGCCGGGCGACATCAATGCCACGATCAAGGTCGCGATCGGCGGCGACACGGCCGGTGACCTCTACGAGCCCGGCAGCGATCGTCACTTCCCGATCATCGTCCGCCTCGCCCCGGAATATCGCAGGAGCGCGGAGGCCATCCAGAATTTGCGGATCGGCGCGCCCGGGCCGAACGGCACCGTCACCCAGATTCCCCTCAGCGAGGTCGCCAATATCAGCCTCGTCTCGGGCGCGGCCTACATCTATCGCGAGCAGCAGGAACGCTATCTGCCGATCAAGTTCTCGGTGCGCGAGCGCGACCTCGGCAGCGCGATCAGCGAGGCCCAGCAGAAGATCGCGGATCAGGTGCAGCTGCCGCCCGGCGCGCACATGGACTGGGTCGGCGAGTTCGGCAATCTCCAGGATGCGATCCGGCGGCTGTCGATCGTGGTGCCGATCTCGCTGGCCCTGATCGGCGTGCTGCTCTGGTTCAATTTCGGCTCGATGACCGACACGCTGCTCGCGATGAGCGTGATCCCGATGGCGATCTTCGGCGGCGTGCTCGGCCTCTTGATATCAGGCACGGCATTCAGCGTCTCCGCGGCGATCGGCTTCATCGCGCTGTTCGGCATCGCCGTGATGGACGGCATCATCATCCTGTCGCAGTTCAACCAGCTCATCGAAGAGGGCATGGACCGCATGACGGCGGTGGTGCGCACCGGAGAGCTACAGCTCCGGCCGGTGCTGATGACATGCGTCGTCGCCGGCGTCGGCCTTCTGCCGGCGGCGCTGTCGGAGGGGATCGGCTCGCAGGTGCAGAAGCCGCTCGCGGTCGTCGTCGTCACCGGCATGATGCTGGCGCCGGTCGTGATCCTCGTGACCTTGCCGGTCCTGATCTCGTTCTTCTCGCGCCGCGCGCGCTGAGCGTCAGAAGCCGTAGAGCCGCGCCGGATTGTCGACCAGGATCTTCTTGCGCACGCCGGCATCCGGCGCCCAGACCGGAAGCTGGTTGAGCAGACATCCGTCGTCGATCTGGTAGAGCGGCGCGATGTCGGTGGCCTTGCGTCCCTCGACCCGGCTTGAATCCGGATGCGGCCAGTCCGTGCCCCAGACGATGCGGTCCGCATTGGCCGCGATCAGCGCCTGCGCATAAGGCACCATGTCCTGATAGTCGGGCGCGAGCTTCGACGAGCGATAGGCGCCGGAGATCTTCACATAGGCCTTGCCGGACTTCACCAGCGCGACGAGATCGGAGAAGCCGGGCTGCTCCAGGCCGCGCTCGGCTTCGAGGCCGCCGAAATGGTCGAACACGACGGGTACCGGAGCCGTCTCGACCAGGTCCTTGATCGCCGAGATCATGGCCAGCGTGGTGTAGAGCTGCACGTGCCAGCCGCGCGCCTTCATGCGCTCGACGGCCGCGGTGAAGCGCGGCCGGCCGACATTGGGGTCGTTGACGCCGCCGGTCGCCAGGTTGAGGCGGATGCCGCGGAAGCCGTCCTGATGCATCGTGTCGAGCTGCGCCTCGGTGGTCTTGTCGTCGATCACGGCGACGCCGCGCGCGGTCGCGCCGCGCGCCTTCATGCCGAACAGGGTCGACGAGTTGTCGGTGCCGTAGACGCTCGGGGTGACGATCACCACGCGCTCGATATGCAGCGCCTTGTGCAGTGCGGCCATTTCTTCGGGGCTGGCGGGCTCGGGCGTGTAGACGCGCCCTGCGAAGAACGGAAATTTTTCGACATCGCCATGGATGTGGGTGTGGCAGTCGCAGGCATGCGCCGGGACGTCGAAATTCACCGGCGTTGCAGGCTGCGCCGCACGGGCGTGGGCTTTGCTGGTCATGGCTACTCCGGCGGCAAGGGAGGCGAAGAGGACGCCGCGTCGGCTGAGCATGGTCTCTCCCTGCATCGTTCTTGAAGACGATGCCGGGACAGTATCACATCAGCCCGGCAACCGTTGCACGTCACTGCATAGCTGCTCAACGAGGTCCGCAAGCGGGCGTGCGCCGTCAACACGCACGACCGGGCAGGACAGGCCAGCGAGCCACGCTTCATGCTTTGCGAGGCTGCGGCCCTCGCGATCTCCGATTTCGTAATGGGACGCCCATTCGATGAAGGCTTCGGTCTCCTCATGACGCCAGCCGCCGGGCGCGACGGCATCAGCACCGAAATGCGCGGCCTCGCGGGCGCGCAATCGCTTCAACCGTAGTTCGCGCGGCGTGACCACGAAGACGACGAGGTCGAAATACGCGACGAGTTCGTCGCCCCAGCCGGTGGCGGTTCCGCTCAAGACCCAGTCGTGCCGCGGCAGGAACATCTCGCGCATCAGACGCAGCCGATCAGCGGCCGGGCGCGTGGTCTGGTAGGGCGGCACGGTCGGAAGCCAGAAGTAATCGTCGCTATCGTGATGTGGCAGTGCAAGCCGGCCGGCAAGCGCGCGACCGAGCGTCGTCACGCCGGCGCCAGAGGCTCCCGTCAGATGGATGCGGCGGCTTTTCATCTGCTCCGCCCCAGATGATTTGAAACTTACTGTCCCGACGGCGTGCGCAGGCCGTGCCAGGCGTCGCGGACCTGGTGGTAGTGCACCTCGGGCAGGTAGTCCGGCGTGTTCAGGCTCAGCGTCTTGACGTCGAGATGGCCGCTCGCGCTGAGCAGCGTGTAGGAGGCGATGACGCGATCGCGCTGCGCGCCGATCAGGCGGGCCTTGGCCTGGATCAGGTCGGCCTGCGAGTTGAGCACGTCCACCGTCGTGCGCTGTCCGCCGGCGGCCTCGCGCTGCACGCCTTGCAGCGCGACGGTCGCGGCCTTCACCTCGGACTCCGACGCGGAGACCGCGACCTTGGCGCCCTCATTGGCAACCCAGGCGCTGACCGCCGCCGTGCGCGCCTGGTTGCGCACCTGGTCGAGCACGAGCCGGCTCTGCGCCGTGATCTCCTTGGCCTGCCGGGTCTGCGCGGCGGCCTGGCCGCCGTCATAGATCGGCGCGGTGACGTTGGCGACGATCGAAGCCTGGTCTTCGGCGAAGGTACCGAGCGTCGGGTCGTTGTTGCGGCTCTTGCTGGCGCTGCCCTGGATGGTGGCGCTCGGCAGCAGCGCGCCTTCGGCGATGCGGATGTTGGTGGAGGCAACGTCGACGTCGAAGCTGGCGGCCATCACTGCCGGATGCTGGCGGATCGCCATCGTCATGGCGTCTTCGCGGCTCTTCGGCAGATAGCGGTCGACGACTTCGGCGGGCCGAAGCTGCGAGGGCGAATTGCCGATCACTTGCGCATAGGTCGCCTGGCTGATGGCAAGCGCGACTTCGGCGGCGTTGAGATCGGCAAGGCCGCGATTGAGGCGCGCCTCGGCCTGCGCGCTGTCGGTCGGCGTGACATCGCCGGCGTTGAGGCGGCGCTGGGTGACCGCGAGCGTCTCGCGCAGGAAGGCGACGTTGGAACGCTGCGCCTCGACCAGCGACTGGTTGGCGAGCACGTTGGTGTAGGCGGTGACCGCGTCGAGCAGGACGCCCTGGCCGACATTGCGCAGCGCCTCGCGGCCCGACTGCACCTGGAGTTCGGCGGCCCGCACATTGTTGGCGGTACGGAACCCGTTGAACAGGGTCTGCGTCACGGTGACGCCGATGATCCATGGCTTCAAATTGCCGGTCTGGATCGTGTTGTCGGGCAAGAGATTGCGCACCGTTTGCAGGCCGGCGCTGAGGCTCGCCACGATCTGAGGCCGGTAACCGGCGAGGGCCTGCGGCACGTTCTCGTCCGTGGCGCGTTGTCGCGCGCGTTCGGCATTGAGCTGCGGGTTGGTCTGGTAGGCCTTGGCCAGCGCCTCCGGCAGGGCTTCGGCCCAGGCGCTGGAGGGCAGGGCGCAACAGAACGCCAGCGTGGTCCATGTCGCAAGCGCAGGACCCACGCCCGATCGATGCCGCGTCATCACGCGACCAGCTCTGGCGGTACGTCCAATCATGTAATCCCGCTTAACCCGGCTGTCCGCCCCCGCCGACGGTGGCCTCTTAACTGTTTAACCAGCCGAGGTCCCGCAGGCAAACTGCCGCGGGGGAAACCCCCATGAAATCCGTGCTTGTTGCAGCTTCGTCACAGGGGGCTTAAGGGAGCGCGGCAGAGCCTTACACCAGCCTGACCGCTCGCCGAAATTACCGGTTCTTGTTCACCGGCTTGCGCTTCTCGATGAACGCCGCCATGCCCTCGGAGCGGTCCTCGAGCGCGAAGGTCGCGTGGAACAGGTTTCGCTCGACGCTCATGCCTTCGGCGAGCGTGGTCTCGAAGGCGCGGTTCACCGCTTCCTTGGCCATCGCGACGGCAGGGCGCGACATCGCGGCGATCTTTTCAGCCGCGGCCATCACCTCGTCCATCAGCTTGTCGGCGGGGACGATCCGGCTGACGAGGCCTGAGCGCTCGGCTTCCGCCGCATCCATCATGCGACCGGTGAGGCACAAATCCATGGCCTTGGACTTGCCGATCGCGCGCGTCAGGCGCTGGGTACCGCCGATGCCGGGAATGGTGCTGAGCGTGATCTCGGGCTGGCCAAACTTTGCGGTGTCGGCGGCGATGATGATGTCGCACATCATGGCGAGCTCGCAGCCGCCGCCGAGGGCATAACCGGCAACTGCCGCAATCGTCGGCTTGCGGCAACGCGCGACGCGGTCGCCGCCGATCGCGGCAAAGTCCTCGGAGAACATGTCGATGAAGCCCTTCGGCTGCATCTCCTTGATGTCGGCGCCGGCGGCAAAGGCTTTCTCGCTGCCGGTCACGACGATGCAGCCGATGGCGTCGTCGGCTTCGAGATCATCGACGGCAGCTGCGATCTCGCGAAAGACTCCGAAGGAGAGCGCGTTGAGCATTTTCGGCCGGTTCAGCTTGATGATGCCGACCGCGCCTTTGCTTTCGACGATGATGTGTTCGAACGTGCTCATGCTCCACCCACGCGTTTGATTGGGCGGGCAATGTGCCCGCTGGCGCGGATGCCTTCAAGGGGGCTCAAGGCCCCGGAACACGCGGCGAGCGCGCGTTCCGGAAGAGGTGTTTCAGACGAAGAATTCGGGCCGGGCCGGGCTCGCAATCACGCCATGAACATGCGTGCGGCGGATGCCAGCGTCAGCAGCGTGCCGACGCCGATGAAGATCTTCCCGATCAGGGAGCTCTGGTCCCAGGCCGAGCTCTGCTGGCTGCTTGCCATCACCGGCGCCGGCCGTGGCTGGGCCTCGGTTGCGGCAATCACCGTCTTCTGCGCCGGCGGGCTGTCCTGTTGCACGGCACGGTCGATGTCGTTGAGCTGATCGGGTGCGACGACCTGGCTCTCGGCGTTCGGGGCGCCGGGATTGTCGGCCGCGGCCTGGACATTGTCGTTGGCGCGGTCCGTCATCGCGGAGGCCGCAGCCGCGGTCGGCGTATCGGCGGCGGCGAGCTGGGCATTGGCATTGGCGACCGCCGGCGGCATCTGGCTCGAGGCCGGCGTGTCATTCTCGGCCTTGGTGTCGGCCTTCGGCTCCTCGGTCTTTGCCGGGGCGTCGGTCTTGTCGTCGGATTTCTGTGCGGTCTTGCTGCTGCTGGTGCGGCGCGACTCATGGCGCCGGTGCTTGCTCGGCTTGGCCGCGTCAGCCTGTTTGCCTGCGCTGTCCGATTTTCCGCCGGTGGCTTGGTCCGGCGCCGCCTGTGCAACGCCTCCGAACAGCACGAAAAGGCCGGCAAGAAGGATCAATGCCGCGCGCCCGCTGGCTTTCATCATGGTGATGATCTCCCCAATTCCGCCCGTCCCGGGAGCGAACAGAGACCCCGGGGCGTGACGACAGCGGGGCAGAAAATGGGAATCTTCGGGCTAGACCGGGCAAAAACGGGGCAAACCCGCCCGCTGCCACCGGCCGCCGGGTGCGGGACGGGCCGATCGGTGTTATGAGCCGTCGCAGAGGTTGACGGCCTTATCGGTCGCGAGGTCCGGGCGTTGATCACGAATTCGTGATCTCGTTCGGCCCGCGTAACAAATTGAACGAACGGCCGAATTGCATGGTGAGGGGCGCGCGTGCGCGGACGTGAGGACGAATGGACCGGCCTGATGCGGTCGGCCATGGCAGGCGATGATGCGGCATATCATCGCCTGTTGAAGGCGATCTCGCCGGTGCTGCGCGCCGCGGCGAGGCGTGGCCTGGCGCGGGCCGGGCAACCCCCTGATCAGGCCGAGGATATCGTGCAGGAGATACTGTTGGCGGTGCACCTGAAGCGGCACACCTGGGACAGCGAGGCCCCCTTCGCCCCCTGGCTGTTCGCGATCGCCCGCAACAAGCTGATCGATGCGCTGAGGCGACGTGGCAGGCGCGTCTTCGTCAACATCGACGATTTCGCCGAGACGCTGCCGGGCGAGACTGCGCAGGAAACAGTCTCTGCGGGCGAGGTCGCAGCGCAACTGGGCACGCTGCCGCAGCGCCAGCGCGACGTGCTGCAGTCGATCGCGGTCGAGAGCGCCTCGATCAAGGACACGGCTTCGAAGTTTTCGATGAGCGAAGGCGCGGTGCGGGTCGCACTGCATCGCGGACTTGCGGCACTAACTGCCAAATTGCGGGACCACTAGTCATGGATACCGACCAACTGATCCGCTCGCTCGCAGCCGACAACGCCCACCGCGCCCCGCGCGTCGGCGCCGTGCTGACCATGGCGCTGCTGGTGGCCGCGCCCTTGTCGATCCTGATTTTCGCGACCTTCCTCGGCGTGCGCGCCGACGTGATGACGGCCATGCGCAACCCGTTCTTCGACATGAAGTTCGCGGTCACGCTGTCGCTCGCGATCCCGGCGATCATCGTCAGCCTGCATCTGTCGCGTCCCGAAGCCCTGATGCGCGGCTGGGGCTGGCTGCTGTTGCTCCCCGTAGGGCTGCTTGCGGTCGCGATCGGCAGCGAGGCGATGATGGCGCCGGCGATGCCGATGACGATGCGGCTGGTGGGCAAGAATTCCAGGGTGTGCCTGCTCGCGATCCCCGCGATGTCGCTGCCGTTGCTCGCGGGTGCGCTATTCGGCCTGCGACATGGTGCACCCTCGCAACCCGCGCTGGCCGGCGCGCTCGCCGGCCTGGTGTCGGCCGGCTTGGCCGCGACGCTCTACGCCTCGCACTGCACCGATGACTCGCCCCTGTTCGTCGCGACCTGGTACACGCTTGCCGCCGCGCTGGTGGCGGCGATCGGCGCGGCGGTCGGATCCAGGGTCCTGCGCTACTGACGAGCCAGTCTCACGCCGGAGTCGTGCCCTGCTGCATGCGGTGGAAGCGCAGCACCTGCTGCGCGGTCGACGAGCGCAGCGCCTCGTAAGTATCGCGCAGCGTCAGCATGTCGGTCTGCGAGCCGCCCGAGAGCTTCTCGCGCATGGCGATGATGGCGCGCACGCTCGGCCAGGTCATGCCCGCGACCTTGGCGAGGATCATCACGCCCTCGGTGCGGCTTTCGATCATCATGGTCTCGGCGGTCTCGACCGGGATGCCCGCGAGCGCGGCGAGCCCCGCATTGGTTTCGTCGAACTTGCCCTGCTCGGCGAAATTGGTGACCTGGAATTCGTTGAGACGGCCGTCCTCGTGCAGCGATTTCACCAGCGCGCGCGCCATCTCGGTCTGCTTGGTCATGGCGGCGGCGCGGACCCTCTGGGCCACTTCCTGGACCACGCTCGACACCTCGTCCGCGAGATCGGGATGCGCGGCCTCGAGCTTCCTGCGCACGCTCAAGGAGGCCTTGGCGACCAGCCTCAGGTAATGATGACGCGGCAGGTCGGGCCGCAGGCCGATGCAGGTGGCGAGGTCGTCGTCCCGTTCGGCGCGGGTGACGAGGTCGGTGAGGCTTCCCTCGGAGAGCCGCGCGCCCGGATTCTTGACGGTCGACTGCACCACGTCCGCGTCGCCGCGCGTCACCAGCACGTCGGTCAGCGCTTCCGACAGCACGCGCCGCAGCGAGATCGCCTTGAGATGCGCCTGGCCCCTCGTGCGCGCGATCTCGATCAGGGTCGTCTCGTCCAGCCGCTCCGATTTCGACAGCACGGGCCCGGAGACCTCGATGACCTCGTCGAGCGCGAGCGTGCGCATGATTTTCGGCGGCGCGGCCGCGATCGGTGCGAGGCGGTCGGCGAGCAGCGCCCTGGCCGACGTCTCGATCTGCTCGGCCAGGCACTGGAATACGTCGTCGAACACGCGGATGTGGTCGTCGGAATAATCCACCGCGTTGCCCACGAAGAGATCGGTGACGCGGCGCAACGTCTCGACCCGGCGCGCCACGGTGCCGTGCGAGAGCGCGGTCTGTAATTCTTCCAGCAGATTCTCGGATGATTTTGCGGATTTGGATCTCATTGCCCTGTCCTGGAGCGCTCGGTCCGGCGGCGGCTTCTGCCGCACCGGAGAAAAATGGATTGGTCAGCTCGTTGCAATGCGGTTGCGCCCTTGCGCCTTGGCGGAATAGAGCGCGCGGTCGGCGCGCGCGAGAAACGTGTCGGCGGTATCATTGTCGCGCAGCGTGACGACGCCCGCGGAAATGGTCACGTGCATGCCCGGAGAGAATGCGCTCCAGTCGAGATCGGCGACGATGCTGCGCAGGCGATCGAGCATGCGCTGGGCGGCGTCGCCCGGGGTGTCCGGCAAAAGCAGCAGGAATTCCTCGCCGCCGTAGCGGCCGAAGCTGTCGGCCGGGCGGATGTTGGCGAAAATGGTGATCGCGAAGGTGCGCAGCACCTCGTCGCCGATGGGATGGCCGTGGGCGTCGTTGATGCGCTTGAACCAGTCGAGATCGATCAGCGCGATCGCGCAAGGCGTCGAGGCCTGTCGCGACTTTTCGATCGCGACGTCGAGGAGGCGCATGATGCAGCGGCGGTTGTAGGAGCCGGTGAGCTCGTCGAGCTCGGCCAGTTCCTCGATGCGCTGATAGGCGGCCTTCAGCTCGATGCTGCGCCGGTACAGGATCTTGCGCAGGGTGGCGCCGAACAGGCCGAGAAAGGCACATTGGCCGATCACCAGCACGAAGCAGAGCATCGAGGCAGTTCGCTCCAGGCGGGTCCCGACCGGCAGTCCGATCGGCAGGTCCGAGCCCAGGAAGACCAGGGCGAGCCCGCAGGTGGCAAGGCCCCAGGTGACCATCGCCTGGCGCGAGGTCATGCGCAGCGTGCCAAACGCGAAGATCAGGAACAGCACGGCGAGGAACGCGACCCCGACCGTCGGCACGGCGAGCAGGAACACCAGCTGCAGCGCCATATGCGCCGAGATCTGGAACACGGTGAGGTAATGATCCTCGAACCGGTCGCCGAAGCCGGCTTCCGACAGCACGGTGAACGTGCCGATGATCAGGAGGCCGCCGAGCCAGAACAGCGACGGAACGGCCATGTCGACCGCGCCGCCAAAGGCGTAGAGCAGCAGGACCGAGGCGCCCAGCGAATAGCTTGCCACCTGGCCGATATACATCTGGCGGCGCTGCCGGGTCCGGCGCGCCTGGACCTCGGAGGCCGCAGCCTCGGGCGCGAGGACGAGATCCGCGACCTCAGCGGCATTCCTCTCGGGAAAGGACGTCGCGGCCGTGCTCATGGTCCCGCCAATGGTGGATGTCAGCGTAAAAATCTACGTGGCAAGCCTTTAGGTTTGGTATCCTTTTGAAACCGAATCCGAACCGTGCAGCACGGAACAAGGTGATGGGCCGGCGGAGGAAATTTTACGGGGATCAGGCATCCGCTGCGATGCGGTCGAGCCAAAGTCGCGCTTGGCGCGACATATGTCGGGCAGGACTGCTGTCGGGCAAAACTGCTATGGGAACCGGATGAGGCCGGGCCGCCTGTGCCGGACAGGCATTCCGCAGGGAAGTATCTCAGTATTATGTTACCGATCTGGATTGTAGCGGCCGACCGCCGCGGGTGGGACGAGAAAAACGCGCGTATGTGGGGTGGATCACACAGGCGCCCGTATGACTGCGGTATGTTGAACAATTTTGCACCCCCCGTCGAACCGTCCGCCGTATCGACCCGACCAACTTTGCGAGACGGCAATTGAGCGTGACACAGGCGGCTTCGGACGAGGTCCTGATCGCCAGGATCGCTCAAGGTGACCGGCTCGCCATGCAGGTGCTGTACGGGCGGCATCATGTCAGGGTGTATCGTTTCGGGCTGAGGCTCGTGCGAGACGAGCAGGCGGCGGAAGACCTCATCAGCGAGGTGTTTCTCGACGTCTGGCGTCAAGCCGGCAAGTTCGAGGGCCGATCCGCCGTTTCCACCTGGCTGCTGGCAATTACCCGGTTCAAGGCCCTGTCTGCGCTCCGGCGCAGGAAGGATTTCGAACTGGACGAAGACGCCGCGAACGCGATTGAGGACACGTCCGACAATCCGGAAACGGTGGTTCAGAAGAAGGATACCAGTGAAGCGTTGCGAGGGTGTCTGACGGGCCTCTCGCCGGAACACAGGGAAATCGTCGATCTCGTCTACTACCACGAGAAGTCCGTGGAAGAGGTGGCCGAAATCGTCGGGATACCCGAGAACACTGTTAAGACGCGCTTGTTCTATGCGCGCAAGAAATTGGCCGAACTGCTGAAGGCAGCCGGCGTTGAGCGAGGCTGGCCATGATGGCTTTGAGCAAGAAGATGCTGGAGCAAGAGCCCAGTGAAATTGAACTGCTGCTGCCCTGGCACGCTGCCGGCACGCTGAACGCGCGCGATGCGCGCCGTGTCGAGGAAGCGCTGGCGCGCGATCCCGAGCTCGCCAAGCAATATGCCGTGATCCGCGGCGAATACGAAGAGACCATTCATTTGAACGAGAGCTTGGGCGCTCCGTCGGCACGCGCGATGCAGAAGCTGTTCGCCGCCATCGACGCCGAGCCGGCGCGGGCGATCGGCTCGCTGCCGCTGTCGGCGCGCATCTCGACCTTCTTCGCGAGCCTGTCGCCGCGCACGCTGGCGTGGTCGGCAAGCCTTGGCGCCGTCGCGCTCGTGCTGCAGGCCGGCATCATCGGCGCCGTGCTGATGAAGAACCAGCCCGCGACCTTCCAGACCGCCTCGCTCTCGACCAGCGCGCCGATCACGCGCGAGCTTGGCAGCGCCACCGCGCCGGCCCGCGCGCTGGTGCGCTTCACGCCCGAGGCGCGCGTCTCCGACATCACCGGGCTGCTCGACAGCTACCAGGCCTCGATCATCGGAGATGCCAAGGGCGGCATGTTCCGCCTCCAGTTCGACAAGGCCATGAACCGGGACGAGCTCGCTTCGCTGCTCGGCAGGATGCAGCGCGAGAAGTTCGTCAACCTTGCCGTCGCGGCGCCCTAGGCGCGCCGCTGAACCGATGACGGGCAAATCCGAGAGCAGGGTGCGCGCCGGGGCCTACGCTTCATCGGTCGGCGCTGCGCTTCTGATCGCCGCCTGTCTCGGCGTCGAGGTTGCACAGGCGCAGGCGATCATGCGCACGCCCACGATCAGCGTGCCCTCCCGAACGCCGACCATCTC
Organism: Bradyrhizobium sp. 62B; assembly: GCF_030272265.2. Lineage (NCBI taxonomy): Bacteria > Pseudomonadati > Pseudomonadota > Alphaproteobacteria > Hyphomicrobiales > Nitrobacteraceae > Bradyrhizobium > Bradyrhizobium sp. 62B. The sequence continues at coordinate 2,453,401 of NZ_CP092841.2, forward strand.
CACGAACATCACCCCGCGGGTCAGTCCCAATATCGCCGCGCGCGCGGTCAGCGTCGGCCGCGGCCCGCGGACGATGGCCACCATTCCCCACACCACGACGTCCCGCATCCGGCCGACGACGACGGTGCTGCCCTATGCGCACTACTCGCCGAACCTGTACCCGGCCTGCACCGCGCCTTATCGCGATGCCGATGGCGAATGCCTGGCGCAGCCGAATGCAGGCGGCGGTGGCTCAGCCAAATCCGGCAAGAAGAGCGCCGGCAAGGGCCGGGGCGATGCCACGCCAAGCGCCGCCAATCTGCGCAGCTTCGCCAACGAATTCGTGGCGGAGATCGACGGCACGCTGTCGCCTGGCGACACCGACGCGCTTGCCCGCCGGCACGGCCTGACGCGCGTCTCCTCGGAGAATTTCCCGCTGATCGGGGCGACGTTCGGCCTGTTCCGCATCACGGACGGCCGACCGTACGAGACCGTGAAACGCGAATTCGCGGCCGACGGCAGTGTCCGCTCGGTCCAGCCGAACTTCCGGTACGTGCTTCAGGACCAGAAATCGACGACGCAGAGCGAGGGCGACCCGGCGCAATATGCCCTGGCCAAGCTCCGCCTACCGCAGGCGCATACGCTGGCGCACGGCGCCAACGTCACGGTGGCCGTGATCGACTCCGGCATCGACGCCAAGCATCCCGAGCTTGCCGATTCCGTCTCCGACAATTTCGATGCGCTCGGCAGCGCCGAGGGGCCGCACGTCCACGGCACCGGCATCGCCGGCGCGATCGTGGCGCATGCCCGCCTGATGGGCAGCGCGCCCGAGGCGCGCATCATCGCGATCCGTGCCTTTGGCGGTGCCAATGGCGGCGCCGAAAGCTCGTCCTACATCATCCTGCGCTCGCTGAATTACGCCGCCGAGCACGGCGCGCAGATCGTCAATATGAGCTTTGCCGGTCCAAAGGACGCGGTGATCGAGCGCGCCATCGCGGCGACCGCCGCGCGCGGCCTCGTGCTGATTGCGGCCGCCGGCAATGCCGGCGCGAAATCGCCGCCGCTCTATCCGGCGGCCAATCCCAACGTGATCGCGGTCAGCGCGACCGACCAGCAGGACAGGCTGTTCACCGCGTCCAACCGTGGCAATTACATCGCCGTCGCAGCGCCCGGGGTCGACATCTTCCTGCCGGCGCCGGACGGCAAATACCAGATGACCTCGGGAACCTCGTTCTCGGCCGCCTATGTCTCCGGCGTCGCGGCGTTGCTGCTCGAGCGCAACTACGCCCTGAAGCCGGAAGCGTTGCGCATGACGCTTTCGAAGACTGCGCGCGACCTCGGCTCGCCCGGGCGTGACGAGCTGTTCGGCGACGGGCAGGCCGATGCCTTTGCCGCGGTCATGGCCGTCCCCGCCGACAACGCGACGCCGGTCGCGGCTGCGTCCGGTACAACAAAACGTGAAGATGCCGGCAAGCGTCGCGACGAGCCTAATAGCCGCGCGATCGAACAACCCTCGCTGTCGAGCGCGGATGATAAAGCCACGGTTTCTCAGGCGGATAGGCCGGCGACGCGCTAGCGGCTGCGGCAAAGCTGCGCGGCAGAGCGAAGCTCAAAAAAGCGAACCCCGCGTTGAACGTTCAGCCCGCTGCCACGACCAAATTATGTGGGAGCGGTCATCCCTCCCCATCAGTCATATCAGGCGCGAGCGCCCATCCACCCCAAGCGCCCATATGGCTCGACCCGTCCGGTTGTCCCCCCGGACGGGTCTTTTCTTTTTGGGCGTCCGATTTTGTGAAACTCGGTATGCGTTCAGCTTTCGGTTGAAAGGTCGCGTCGGCATTCCGGCCGCCGCTCGAGCAACACGCCGCAAGCCCGCTATGCTTGTGCGAAGCTTGACTCGAAAACGCAGTAAATCTCCGCACGACTACGGAGTTTGGCGACGCGCGGGGTGTCGTTGCTGGACAAGTCAAAACTTTTCCACAAAATATTCATGTCGCTTCTAAATTGATTCGTGTGCGTTGCGTCCCCGCGTCCGTGTTCTCTCCTGACGGGCTGGTCTATGACACTTCGCCAAGAATCTAACGGCGCGTCTATTCGCGCCGTGGCCGGCGGCCGCGACGTCGCGGCGCGCTGGTGCGCTCTCGCCGAGCAGCGGCTGCAGCATCTCTCCGAAATGATCGAGACCGGCCGCTGGCGCCGTTATCATTCCGAGATCGCATTCCTCGAAAACATCCAGGAAGCCAAGCGCGCTGTCCAGACCTGGCGCGCGCTCGCAACCGGCGGGGACGTCGCGGAGGCGGCCGCGAGCGTGACGCCGGCATTCGGTTGGTCGCCGGCGACCATGCCCCGCGTATTTCCGCGTGAGCAGCAGGCGCAGGCCGTGCAGCCCAAGACCCTGCAGCCCAAGACCCTGCAGCCAAAGGCCGTCCATATCGCCTCCGAGACCGCCGTGCCGGTCAGGCTTGATCCCAAGCCGAACGTTCTTGCCGAAATCACCGAAGCCCCGCTCGCGCCGCTCGCCGCGCCCGCAGCGTTGGCGTCATTTACCGCGCCGGCCGAGGTGCCACCGCTCAGGGCTCCCGCTGCGAGGGCCCCGCTCACCGCACCCGCCGTGAGGTCACCGCTCGACACGCCCGCCGCAATGGCTCAGTTCACCGCGCCGGACGTGAAGCCGCCGCTGGCGGTACCTGCCGCGAAGCCGCCCAGGGCCGCGCCTGCCGCGATGGCGGCGCTCTTGCCGCAATTCACCCCGCCGGCCGAGGAAATCGTCGCAGCCCCCGAGCGCGTCGTCGAATTCACCTTCAGCCTCGACGGCCTGGAAGCCAAGTACCCGCTGCTGCGGAACGCGTTCTAAGAGACGCTCAGCAAGGGATTGCATCCGTCATCCCCGCGCAACCGCGAAGCGGTTGTCGCTGGAGGGTGCGAGGCATGGACGCAACGCGTCCCATGGGGAGGCTCGAAGGATGAACGGCCGGCTGTCAGCCGCGCCTACCTTCGGACCGCATTTCCACCGAGCACCACCTGCGCAAATCGCTGCGCGCCCTCTGCCGACAGATCCGAGGTCACGGCACGCGCGTGATCGAGGCCGACGACGGCGCCGCGCGGAGTCTCCGAGATCATGTTGTTGTTGACGAGCGCAATGCCGGCGCCCGGCACGATGGAGACGCCGATTCCGGCCAGGGCCTTGCGGATCACGTTGCCTGTGATCGCGACGTCGCGCAGATATTTGCCCCAGCCGGCGACGATGCCGTAGGACGGCGCGTTCTCGATCACGTTCCCGGTCACGGACGAATCCGCCTCGATATAGATGCCGACGCCGGCATCGTCATCCGGCGCGGTGCCGATCGGCCGCTTCGGAATCAGATTGCGGATGATGTTGCCCTGGACCACCGCGATGCGGCCGCCCTCGTTGAAATTGCAGACGGAGACGCCGACGGCCGCGCCATCCACAATGTTGTTGGCGATCACCGCGGCTTCGAACGCGAACTCGGAATAAAGCGCGACCTCGCGCACGTCGCTGACGCTGTTGCCTGATATTTGGATGTTCGAGGCGGAGTTGCCGCGCACGGCGGAGTAATCACAGTTTTTGATGCGATTGCCGCGCACGATCACGTTGCCGGCGCGGAAAGCATTGATGGCGTTGCCGTACTGGCCGGAGCCGCCGGGGCCCGCCTTGATGTTCTCGATGCGGTTATCGGTGACCAGCGTGCCGTCATCGCCGATCGCGGTGCGCAGGATCTCGATGCCGTTGTCATTGGTGCCGAGAATCGTGTTGCGGGAGACGTTGAGGCCCTTGGCATCGAACGACACCACCGCCGTCACCGCGATGTCGGTGAAGATATTGCCGGCGATCTCGCCGGACACCTGCTCGAGCCAGATGCCGCTGCCGCCCGATCTCGTGACCTCGCAATCGGTGATGCGGACGTCGCGGCCGCCCAGAACATGGATCAGCCCGCGCCGCGTCGGCAGCGGGATGCCGGCGCCGTCGAAGGTGAGGCCGGTGAGGCCGATCGCATCGGAGCCGTCGCTCTGGATCGCCGAAGCTCCACCGGTGAAGATGAGTTTCGTTGCGCCGCGCACGCCGATCAATTGTGCGCCGTTCGGCAACCGCAGCAGCCCGCTGCGATAAATGCCGGGCGGCAGCGCCAGCGGCATCTGCGCTCGCGCCGCCTCGTCAATCGCACGCTGCAGCGCGCGGGTCTGATCTTCGCTGCTGCCGGGCCGCACGCCGTATTGCGTGGCATCGCGGCCGAGCAGGGACGCCAGCGGCGCCGCGCGCGCGGCGTCGGCCGGCATGGCCAGCGCACCGGCGATGCCGGCAGTGGAAGCTCCGATGAGGTGGCGGCGATTGAGGTCCATGACGCGTCCTCCGCGCGGATTAGGTAGCGCAGGGCGGACGCGGGCGCGGGGATTGTTCGCGGTAGGGTTAAACGTTTACCGCGGCGGAGGCGCCAGCGTGTTCCGTCGCTTCCTTGCCAACCCCACCATTTCCATCAGCATGGCCTCGCCGGCATCAACGAGTTCCTCCAGCGTAATCCGGGCTGCGCCCTTCCGTCGCACCGCGCCGCTGCGCCCAAGCAGGGGGATGTGGATGAACGCCGCAAGCTGCGGACCACCGGCCTTGACGTTCTCGATCGCGCGCCAGCTCAAATAGTTGCAGAGATAGGCGCCGGCATCGCGCGAGGACCGTGCGTCGATGCCGGTAAGGCGCGCGGCGCGCAGCAGCCTTGCCGTGTGCGGGCCGAACGCCATGGCGTCCGCGGTGCCTGTGATGCCGCGCTTGCTCGAACGGGTGTTGGCGGCATCGGGCCAGAGCATGGTGACGGCGTTGCGCGCGCGGGTCTCGATGCGCAGGTAAGGCGTGCGTGCGGCGAGGCCGAACATCAACAGCGCATCCGGCCTCACCTTCGCGAGCGCGTCAGGCAATTGCCGGTCGACCGCGGCGTAGGTGACCGGGAAGATGTGGCTGAACAGCTCGACATCGTCGAGCGCTGGCCGACGCAATTGCGCGAGCCGCGCCACCAGCGGCTGGGTCGGGTTGTAGGGCGCGCCGGGAAACGGCCCGAAGCCGGTGAGGAGAACGCGGAGCCTGTCGCTCATTGCAGCAACTCCAAAATCTGCTCGGCGGCGAGGGCCGGGGTGAGGAGGCCTTCGGCGACTTCAGTCTCGATCTTCTTCACCTTGGTGCGAACCGATGCCTCGCTGCGCAGCCGCGCCAGCATGCGTTGCTCCAGCATCGACCACATCCATTTCACCTGCTGCTCGCGACGCCGCGCGGCGAACTCGCCGGAGGCATTCATCGCCTTGCGGTGGTCGAGGACCTTCTGCCAGAGCTTTGCGATGCCGTCGCCGGTCAGCGCCGAATAGGTCTCGACCGGAGGATGCCAATGTTCGGAGCGGGGGCTGAGAATGTGCAGCGCGCCGCGATAGTCGGCGGCCGTGACCTTGGCGCGCTTGAGATTGTCGCCGTCGGCCTTGTTGATCGCGATCATGTCGGCGAGCTCGACCAGGCCCTTCTTGATGCCCTGCAATTCGTCGCCGCCGCCCGGCAGCATCAGCGCAAGGAAGAAGTCCGTCATGTCACAGACCGCGGTCTCGGACTGGCCGATGCCGACGGTCTCGACCAGCACGACGCCAAAGCCGGCCGCCTCGCACAGCAGCATCGCCTCGCGCGTCTTGGCCGCGACGCCGCCGAGCGTGCCCGAGGACGGCGAGGGTCGGATGAAAGCATCATTCGAGGCCGACAGCTGCGCCATCCGCGTCTTGTCACCGAGGATCGAGCCGCCGCTGCGCGCCGAGGACGGATCGACCGCGAGCACTGCGACCTTGTGGCCCTGTTCGATGAGATACGTGCCGAGCGCATCGATGGTGGTGGATTTTCCGACGCCGGGCGATCCCGTGATGCCGACGCGGAATGCCTTGCCGGTGTCCGGCAGCAGCATCTGCACCAGCTCGCGCGCCAGCGCCTGATGGTCGCCGCGCCGGCTCTCCACCAGCGTGATGGCGCGGGCAAGGGCCGCGCGGCTGCCGGCGCGGAGCTCCTTGGCGAGGGATTTGATGTCGAGCGAGGCCTTCTTCTCAGTCATGCCCTGCTTTACAACGCCGATTCGGGGCAGGCGAGGGCCGCCCGCCTCAAATCACCTGCTTGTTGCTGCGGCGGCTTGCGCCGGTTTCACCTTGCGCCAGGCCCAGACCATCACCGGCCAGAGCAGGGCGCCGATCGCCATCGACGCGAGGATGGCCGCGACGGGCCGCTCGAAGAACGGCAGGATACTGCCGTCGGACTTGATCAGCGACGTGACAAAGGCCTGCTCGACCATGGTGCCCATGACGATGCCGAGCACCATGGCGGCCACGGGATAGCCGTTCGCTTCCATGACATAGCCGATCACGCCGAAGGCGGCGACGGTGACGACGCCGAACATGTTGTTGCCGATCGCGAACGAGCCGACCGCACAGCACAGCATGATGATCGGCATGATGGCCGCGCGCGGCGCCAGCAGGATGTAGGCGGCGACCCGGATCATGGCGATGCCGAGCGGGATCATCAGGATGTTCGCGATGATGAACATCAGATAGATCGCGTACATGCTCGACGCTTTCTCGGTGAACAGCGTCGGGCCGGGATTGAGACCCTTCATGTAGAGGACGCCGATCGCGATCGCGGCGATGGTGTCGCCGGGGATGCCGAACAGCAGCGAGGGCACCCAGCCGGAGGCAATGCTGGCATTGTTGCTGGCACCGGCCTCGACCAGGCCTTCGACATGGCCGGTGCCGAACTTTTCCGGCTCCTTGGAGAAGCGCTTCGACATTGCGTAGGACACCCAGGCGGCCATGTCGGCGCCGGCGCCCGGCAGCACGCCGATGATGATGCCGACGATGTTCCCGCGCGTCATCTGCCAGTGATACTGCTTGGTCAGCTTCCACTGTCCCGCCATGATGCTTCCGAATTTTCGTCGTGGCAGGGGCGGCGGTTCCGGCGTCAGCATCGCGCGCATCACCTGCGCCACCGCGAACACGCCGACCAGCGCCGGGATCGGCTCGATGCCGCCGAACAGATCGGTGAGGCCGAAAGTGAAGCGTGGGACGCCGCCGGGATTCTCGATGCCGACGCAGGAGACGAGCAGGCCGATGAACATGCCGGCGATCGCCTTCACCGGCGAGGAGCGGGCCACCAGCGTGGCGCACATCAGGCCGAGCAGCGCCAGCCAGAAATATTCGAAGGTCGAGAACGACAGCGCGATCTCGGCGAGCGGTGGCGCCAGGATCATCAGCGACAGTACGCCGGCGATGCCGCCGACGGCGGAGAACCACACGCCGGCGCCGAGCGCGAGCTCGGCCTGGCCCTTGCGCGTCATGGCGTAGGCTTCATCGGCATAGGCAGCGGAGGCTGGCGTGCCGGGAATACGCAAGAGCGCGCCGGGAATGTCGCCCGAGAAGATCGCCATCGAGGAGGCCGCGACGATGGTCGCGATCGCCGCGATCGGCGACAGGTAGAAGGTGACGGGGACGAGCAGGGCGGTCGCCATCGTCGCCGACAGGCCTGGCAGCGAGCCGATCACGAGGCCGTACACGGAGGCTGCGACCATCGCGATGATGACCTCCCAGGTGGAGATCAAGGCGAACGCTTCAATCAGGGTCTTGAGCATGGAGAATTACCAGGGCGTCGGCAGCAGGCCGGCAGGAAGCGGCACACGCAGCAACTTGCCGAAGATGAGGTGGATGGCGAATGGCGAGAGCGCGGCGAGCGGCAGCGCCAGCTTCCACTTGGCCCCGAGCGCGGTCGAGGTGACATAGACCATGATCGCCGCGGTGATGATGAAGCCGAGCCGGTCGGCGGCAAATACGTAGAACAGCAGCAGCGCCGGCGGCAGCAACGCGCGCAGGCCGTATAGCTTGCTCTGCGGCGGCGGAGCTGCGGCCTGGCCGTCCTCCAGCGGGATCAGCTCTTCCTCTTCCTCGAAGGAGTGGCCGATCCCGAACACGATCGCGAGCCCGCACAGTGCGAGCCCGCTGCCGATCACCAGCGGAAACACGTTGGGGCCGACCGGCTGGCCCGGCACCGGCGGCAGGATATAGCCGCCATAGGCGGCCGCAGCGCCGAGTGCGACGAGAAACGATCCCGTGATGGAGTCGGGAAGACGCATGGAGAGAAGTCCTGTGAGAGAAGTTCTCTCTCTCCCCGTATGCGGGGAGAGAGTGGGGTGAGGGGAGTCTCCGCGACAACGGTGAGAGTTGGACTCGTGGAAGCTCCCCCTCACCCGCATTCGAGCGAAGCTCGAGTTCGACCTCTCCCCGCAAGCGGGGCGAGGTGAAAAAATCAAGCCTTGCTGAGGCCCGCCGCCTTCATCGCCTCGCCCATCTGGGCGTCGCCCTTGTCCATGAAGCCCGCGAACTGGGTTGCATCGCCCCATACGGTGCCGAAGCCGCGGTTGCTCATGAAGTCCTTGAATTCGGCGGACTCGTAGACCTTCTTCAGCGCCGCGGTGAGCTTGGTTGCGATCTCCGGCGGCAGGCCCTTCGGTGCGCCGATGCCGCGCCAGGCGCCGGTAGCGTAGTCGATGCCCATCGCCTCCTTCAGCGTCGGCACGTCCTTGAAGACCGGATTGCGTGCGGGCGCCATGATGGCGAGGCTCCTGGCCTTGCCGGCCTCGATGATGGCGCGCGCCTCCGGAACCGAGCAGGTGGTGAGATCGAGGCCGCCGGCGGCGAGATCCTGCATCGCGGGCGCGGCGCCGTTCGACGGCACCCAGGCAACCTGGTTGGCGGGCAGGCCCATCGCCTGCATCCAGCCGACCAGCGCCAGATGCCAGATGCCGCCCTGGCCGGTGCCCGAAGCCTTGAACTTGCCGGGAGGGGCGGCCTTGATCGCCTCGGCGAGCTCCTTGACCGTCTTGTAGGGCGAGGAGGACGAGACCTGGATGCCCGGGGGATCCTCGTTCATCAGGGCCAGCGGCGTGTAGCTCTTCGGCGTCAGCTCGGTGAGGCCCTGCCAGTGCATCATCGAGATTTCGACGGTGAGCATGCCGATGGTGTAGCCATCGGGCTGCGCGGTCGCGATCGCGCTATGGCCGACCACGCCGGAGCCGCCGGTGCGGTTGACCACGTTGAAGGGCTGGCCGAGGTCCTTTTCCAGCAGCGCAGCGACGATGCGCGCGGTGGCATCGGTGCCGCCGCCGGCGCCCCAGGGCACGATCACGGTGACCGGACGGGCCGGATAGGCTTGTGCGAGTGCCGGCTTGAACCCGAAAGCGGCGGATGCCGCGACGGCGGCGGTCGAAGCCGCAAAGGTGCGGCGCGAAATCTTGGACATTGAATGCCTCCCAGCGGCGCCCGTGACGTCGGGCGCTCTTGTCAATGACGACATTCTAGTCGGCTTTGCAGCGCCGCCGCAAGGTAGCGCTACCAACGAGATCGACATGTTGTGTGAAAACCGCATGCCCATCGGATGTGCAATCGGAAATCGGGTGGGTTTTGTCTGCGCGCTCCACCAACCTGAGCGCGTAACGAAAGCCGAAGGCAAGTAACGATGACCCAAGCCTATTACAGCGCCGTGCTGGACCGCCCGCTGGACCAAGTCTGGTCGCTGATCCGCGATTTCAACAATTATCCCGCCTATATCGATGGCGTCAGCGAGAGTGTGATCGAAGACGACAAGCGCGGCGATGAAGTCGGCGCCGTCAGGCGCTTCTGCTATCTCGGAAACTGGATCCGCCAGCGCCTGGTCGATCATTCGGACCGCAAGCACACCCTGACCTATGCGGGCCTCGAAGCGCTGCCCTATCCGCAAGATGACGGACGTCAGGCGCCGGCACCGACACGCTATCAAGGCACCATGCATCTGCGCCCGATCACCGAGGGCGACCGCACCCTCATCGAATGGTCGGTCGCCCTCGAGACCGAGCCCGCGGACGCCGATCGCTGGCAGGCCCTGTTTGCGTCCTGGATTCCGGATTGGACGGATTCACTTGCGCGGACGTTGGCGCGGACCCAACCGCGATCCGGTTAGCGATCGCTCACGGCTCGTCCGCATCGCCCTTCGGCCGCGCGCCGCCGAAGATGCGGGTGCCTTCCGCCGCCAGGTAAGGCTTCAGCGTCTCCCACGGCACGAAGGCGACATACTCGCCTTCGGCATAGGGGCCGACGGCGTAGGGCGGATAGTGGAAGGTGAGGCCGGAGCTCTTGCCCGCCACGGTCGAGGGCGCGAGCGTCACCGCACCGATCTTGAGCAGGCTCGGTTTCAGCTCCTTGAACCATTCGTCGGTTGCGGTCTCGCCGGCGTCGCGCTTCTTCTTCTCGGCCTTCAGCGAGGTGATGATGGCCTTCACCATCGCCTTCATGGTCGCGCCGTTGTCGGCGGTCTCGGTGAAGAAGGGGCGGATCGAGATGCGCTTGTTGTCCACCTTGTCCCACAGGATCGTGTTCACGTCCGAATTGGGATGCGCGCCGCGAGTGTTCATGTAGTCGTCGCGCAGGATGCTGACATAGCGATCGGCGACGACGGAGCGGATTGAGTATTTGCGCTCGAAATCCCAGCCGCCGTCTTTAAAGAACTGCGGATCGGCCTTGCGCGTGGCGGCAGCTTCGGCCGCGTTCTTGTCGAGCCACTTTTTGCCTTCGGCGAGGCAGTCCGCCGCCAGTGCCGCATCCGCCTTGATCTTGTCGTCGAGGAAGAGGCGCGCCTCGATGCTCTTGGTCTTGATGACGGTGTCGGGCTTGGGGTCGGCGGCGTGGGTGGGATCGAACAGCGCGCTGCAAACCGCGGCAACAGCGAGCGCGCGCATGAAACCTGGCGCGAGAAACATCACGCAAACCTTTCTTGCCGGAAAATAGACGGCGAAGCTACTCCGCCGCCTCGCTATGGCCGAGCCGGGCGTTCAGCTTGCGGATCAGTTCCTCGGCGGCCTCCGCGATCACCGTGCCCGGCGGGAAGATGGCTTCCGCGCCTGCGGCATAGAGCGCATCGTAATCCTGCGGCGGCACCACGCCGCCGACGATGATCATGATGTCGTCGCGGCCCTGCTTCTTCAGCGCGGCCTTCAGCTCCGGCACGGCGGTCAGATGGGCGGCGGCGAGCGAGGAGACGCCGAGGATGTGCACGTCGTTCTCGACCGCCTGCCGGGCGGCCTCGTCCGCGGTGGCAAACAGCGGCCCGATGTCGACGTCGAAGCCGATATCGGCAAACGCGGACGCAATCACCTTCTGGCCGCGGTCGTGGCCGTCCTGGCCGATCTTGGCGACCAGGATGCGCGGGCGGCGGCCTTCGGCCTCCTCGAAGGCGTCGATCAGCGCCTGTACCTTCTCGACCTGGTTGCCCATGCTGGACGCCTCCCGCTTGTAGACGCCGGTGATGGATTTGATCTCGGCGCGGTGCCGGCCGAACACCTTCTCCATCGCGTCGGAAATTTCGCCGACGGTCGCCTTGGCCCGCGCAGCATCAATCGCGAGCGCCAGCAGATTGCCGTTGCCCTCGCCGGCCGAACGCGTGATCGCGGCGAGCGCGGCATCGACGTCCTTCTGGTTGCGCTCGGATTTCAGCCGCGTCAGCTTGTCGATCTGCAGGCGCCGGACGTTGGAATTGTCGACCTTCAGGATCTCGATCTTGTCCTCGTCGGTCGGCTTGTACTTGTTGACGCCGATCACCGCCTGCTTGCCGGCGTCGATGCGGGCCTGGGTCTTGGCGGAGGCTTCCTCGATGCGCAGCTTCGGCAGACCGGCCTCGATCGCCTTTGCCATGCCGCCGAGCTCCTCGACCTCCTGGATATGGCTCCAGGCCTTGGCCGCGAGGTCGCGGGTGAGACGCTCGACATAATAAGAGCCGCCCCAGGGATCGATGATCCGCGTCGTGCCGCTCTCCTGCTGCAGGAACAGCTGGGTGTTGCGGGCGATGCGCGCCGAGAAATCGGTCGGCAGCGCCAGCGCTTCGTCGAGCGCGTTGGTGTGCAGCGACTGGGTGTGGCCTTGCGTCGCCGCCATCGCCTCGACGGTGGTGCGCATCACGTTGTTGAAGACATCCTGCGCGGTCAGCGACCAGCCCGAGGTCTGGCTATGCGTGCGCAGCGACAGCGAGCGCGGATCCTTCGGGTTGAAGGGTTTCAGGAGCTTCGCCCAGAGCAGCCGCGCGGCGCGCAGTTTTGCCACTTCCATGAAGAAGTTCATGCCGATGGCCCAGAAGAACGACAGGCGCGGCGCGAAGCGGTCGACATCCAAGCCAGCGGCAAGTCCGGCGCGCAGATATTCGACGCCGTCCGCGAGCGTATAGGCGAGCTCGAGGTCCTGCGTCGCACCGGCCTCCTGCATGTGATAGCCGGAGATCGAGATCGAATTGTACTTCGGCATCTTCTGCGAGGTGTACGCAAAGATGTCCGAGATGATCCGCATCGAGGGCGCGGGCGGATAGATGTAGGTGTTGCGTACCATGAACTCTTTCAGAATGTCGTTCTGAATGGTGCCCGACAGCTTCTCCGGCGGCACGCCCTGTTCTTCGGCCGCCGCGACATACAGCGCGAGGATCGGCAGCACCGCGCCGTTCATGGTCATGGACACGCTCATCTGGTCGAGCGGAATGCCCGCAAACAGCGTGCGCATGTCGTAGATGGAATCGATGGCGACACCAGCCATGCCGACGTCGCCGCCGACGCGCGGATGGTCGGAGTCATAGCCGCGATGGGTCGCGAGGTCGAAGGCGACCGAGAGGCCCTTCTGTCCGGCAGCGAGGTTGCGGCGGTAGAACGCGTTGGAATCTTCCGCCGTGGAGAAGCCGGCATATTGCCTGACCGTCCAGGGCTGGTTGACATACATGGTCGGATAGGGACCGCGCAGATAGGGCGCGATGCCCGGATAGGTCTCGAGGAAGTCGAGGCCCGCAAGATCGGCTTCGCCATAAGCGGGCTTCACCAGGATTCCCTCGGGCGTCAGCCACGGCTCGGCGCTCCCCGCGGGCGCGGCGGTGGTAGCCCTTTCGAAGGCGATGTCGGCAAAATTCGGAATGCGGCTCATGGCTTCAACCATATCATCAATCATGATCCGGATGCTGATGGCTGACGATGGTCGCCATCTTCTCCGGTCCGTAATTCTGTTGCGTGGTCTGGCTCGGCAGATTGGCGATGCCGACCACCCAGCCGAGGCGGGATTCGGTGCCGAACTGCCGGGTCGGGATCACCCGGTCGGGGCGGTCGAAGGCGCCGGTCATGATCTCGATGCGGTCGCCGTCGATCCGGCCGAAACTCAGCGGGGTGCCGCAGGCGGCGCAGAAGCCGCGTTCGGCAATGGTGGAGGAGCGGAAGAAGGACGGCTGCCCCTTGGTCCAGGTGAAATCGGTCTTGTTGATGTCGGCAAAGGAGGCGAACGGCGCGCCGGCCGCCTTCTGGCACATGCGGCAGTGGCAGATCGAGACCCGGTTCGGCGCCGTCGTGACGCCGAAGCGCACCGCCCCGCATTGGCAGCCGCCGGTGAGAACGGGTTTAGAGGTGTCGGTCATGGCTGCTCCATCCGTCGATAGGCGTCTTGCAGCGTGGCAAGCGCATCGCCTCCGGCGAAGACAAAGCCCGTGACGCCGGCGGCCCGCAGCGTCGCCTCGGCATCAGCAGGGCGACCCGCCAGATAGATATGTCGCGCGCCCGTGGTTTGCAGGGCCTTGGCCGCGGCTTCGGCGTGTTCCGCATAGACCTTGTCGCTGGAACACAGGCAGGCCAGCTCGGCGCCGGAAGCCTTGAAGGCGGCGGTAAGCTTCGCTGGATCGACAAAGCCTTCGCTGCCCGTGGCCTCGATGCCGCCGGCCTCGAAGAAGCTTTTGGCAAAGGTCGCGCGCGCCGTGAAATCGGCGGGCGTGCCGAGGTTGGCCAAAAATACTTTTGGCCGCGTCCCGCGCGCCTTCAGCATCGCATCGGATTTGTCGCGCAGTGCCTCAAACGGTTCCGCGAGCCGGATCGGCGGCAGCGGATCGAATTTATACTTCTGCTCGCCATAGGGGGCGAGCGCGACCGGCGTGGCCTTCAGGACGGTGGCTTCGCTTTCATGCAGGTTTGGAAACTCGCTGGCGCCGGTGAGCACGTCGCGGCGTTTTGCGATGTTGGTGTCGCGCGCCTTGCGCGCGGCCACGACCTTGCTCTGGAACAGGCCTTGCTGAAGCGCGGCAAAAGCGCCGCCGGCCTTCTCGCTCTCCTGGAACAGGGCCCAGGCGGCTTCGCAAAGCTGCGCGGTCAGCGTCTCGATGCCGCCGGCGCCCGCTGCGGGATCGCTGACCTTGGCGAGATTGCTTTCTTCCAGCAGCAAAAGCTGCGTGTTGCGCGCCACGCGGCGCGCGAACGGATCGGGCAGCCCGAGCGCCAGCGTATGCGGCAGCACGGTGATCGCGTTGGCGCCGGCGAGCCCGGCGGCAAACGTCGCGATGGTCGCGCGCAGCATGTTCACGTAGGGATCGCGCTGCGTCAGCATGCGCCAGGCCGTATCGGCAGCGATGAACAGCGGCTTCGGCGTCAGCCCGCAGGCCTGCTCGATGCGCGCCCAGAGCAGCCGCAGCGCGCGGAATTTGGCCATGGTCAGGAACTGGTCCGCGTCGGCGGAGAGCCGCGCGTAGACCATGCCTTGCGCGGCTTCCAGCGGAATACCGGCGCCTTCGATCGCGCGCAGATAAGCGATGCCGCAAGCGAGCACGAAGGCGAGCTCCTGGACCTCGGAGCCGCCGGCATCGTGGATCACGCGTCCGTCGGCGGAGGCGAACGGTCCCTTGAAGCCGAGCCCGGCGAGGCCCTTGATGGCACCCGTGATCGCGGGAGCGATCTCTTCCCACGTGTAAGGGCTGTGGCCCCACACCGCGCCGGCCGCGAGCGGGTCGAGCCCGAAGCGAATGTTGCAGGCCGCGGGATCGAGGCCCTGGGTCTTCACATATTCCGCGACATGGATCGCCGCCATCCGCGACTGCGGACCGATCTGAAGCTCTAGGCCGATGCCGGCATCGAGATGAATGTCCTTCAGGACCTTTGCGACCGCGTCGGCCGAAGGTTCCAGCCCGAAACCGTAAGCGCCGTTTGCGCCGGCGAACACCAGCGCGAGCCCGGTCGCGCCGTTCTCCAGATCCTGCAAGGCCTGCGCATTGGCAAGCGCCGCATCGGGATGGTCGATCCGCTGGATGATTTGCCAGGGCGCGGCCGCAGCCCGTCCCGCCACGGGCGCGACACCCTTGGCGCGCGGATAGAGGGGATCGATCTTGAGTCCGTCATAGGTCTTGCCGACCAGTTTCTCGAACGGCGCGCCCTTCAGCACGCCATCGACCAGCTTGCGCCAGTCCTCGACGGTCGCCTTGGGAAAATCCGCCGCCAGCGGCAGGTCGTCAGTCACGGAGGTCATGCGGCGAAGGGCTCCCAAACGTCTTGTTATTCGCGGGGCGAATTTGCCACGGCGGACCGTCCCTGCAAACGGTCGTTTTTGGTTAACCGGTATCCGGAAGCCGCTCAATGCCTTGCGTCGAGACGCTGGCAAGCCCGTCGCGCACACGAATGCCCGAGATCACGCGGTCCGGCGCGATCTCGGCCAGCGGCACCAGCACGAAGGCGCGCTCGAACAGGCGCGGATGCGGCAAGGTCAGGTCGGGCTTCTGCAAGGACACATCGTCATAGGCGATCATGTCGAGATCGAGCGTGCGCGGGCCCCAGCGCCGATCCTTGTCGCGCGTGCGGCCGAACTTCTGCTCGACCTTCTGCAGCACGAACAGCAGCGCGTGCGGATCGAGGCGGGTCTCGATCTCGATGCAGGCATTGGTGAATGGGGCCTGGTCCTGGTCGCCCCAGGGCGGGGTCGCATAGTCCGAAGAGCGTGCGATCAATGCGCCTTGCGCCATGCCGCAGATGTGCGCGATCGCTTTGCGGAACGTCGCGCGGACATCGCCGACATTGCCGCCGAGTGCGATCAGTACGCTCGCCATGTCAGGGATGCCGCGAGCGCGTCAGCATGATGCCGACATCGTCGAAGATCGCGGCGATCGGCGCATGCGGCTTGTGCACGGTGATCTTCACGGCGCGGATGCGCGGGAAGTGCGACAGGATGGCATCGGCCACCGCGCCGGCGGCGCGCTCCAGAAGCTTGTAATTGGTGTTCTTGAACGCCGCGGTCGTGGTCGCCACCACGTCGGCATAGGACACGGTGTCGGCGAGCCGGTCGCTGCGCGAGGGCTCCGACAGGTCGGTATAGAGCTCGAGGTCGATGACGAAGCGCTGGCCGACTTCGGTTTCGTGATCCATCACGCCGTGGCGGGCATGGATCGACAGGCCGGTGACGAAGATCGTGTCGGTCATTACTTGCCCTCTGGCTTGCCCTCGATCGCGTGCGCGACCCGCAGGGCCTGCAGGGTCTCGGCGACGTCATGGGTCCGGATGATCTTGGCGCCGCGCTGCGCGGCGATCAGATGCGCGGCGATCGAGCCGGCGAGACGCCCCGATGGCTCGGACGGCGACACCGAGGCGATGAAGCGTTTTCGCGAGGCGCCGACCAGGATCGGCAGGCCGAACATCTCGAATTCGCGTAACCGCGCCAGCGCGGTCATGCTCTGCTCGGCGGTCTTGCCGAAGCCGATGCCGGGATCGAGCACGATCTTGTCGCGGGCGATGCCGGCCTTGGCGGCGATATCCAGAGAGCGCAGGAAGAACGTCTTCATGTCCGTGACGATGTCGATTGCGGGATCGGCGTCGTCGCGGTTGTGCATGACGATGATGGGCACGCCTCTTGCCGCCACCAGCGGCGCCATGGCGGGGTCGCGCTGCAGGCCCCAGACGTCGTTGGCGATCGACGCGCCCTGGTCGAGCGCGAAGGCCACAACCTCCGCCTTCATGCTGTCGATCGAGACCGGCACGCCGAGGGCCGCGACGCCAGCCAGCACCGGCTTCAGCCGGGCGAGCTCGTCGTCCGCCGTGACCGGCTTCGCGCCCTTGTAGGGCCGGGTGGACTCGGCCCCGATATCGATGATGTCGACGCCGTCCGCGATCATCGCCCGCGCGCGCGCGAGCGCCTTGTCGGGCGTGATGAACTCGCCGCCGTCGGAGAAGGAGTCCGGGGTGACGTTGAGCACGCCCATCACCGCCGGGACAGGCCGTTCCAGCAGCGTCCGCAGCGCATCTGGCCCGGCCGAGCCGGCCGGGGAGACGGTTGGGGAGGGCGAGGCATTCATGCGGGTGGCTTTAGCGGTCGGGGAGGGGGAGTCAAGCGGGGTCGGGATGCCGAGGGCTACCAGCCTCGCTTTCCCGTCACCCTGAGGTGGCCGTTCCTTCAGCGGCCCTCGAAGGGCGACGGCCCGGCTGTCGAGGTGTGGCCGCTCATCCTTCGAGGCTCTCCACGGGACGCGCTGCGTCCCGTGCTTCGCACCTCAGCATGACGGGGAGAGGGCGGACCAATACGCCACAGCTAATACGTGATCTTCGGCTGCAGCTTCTTCGCCTTGGCGATGATGTCGCCGACCGACTTCTCGGAGGGCAGGATACGGAGCAGCTTCTTCTTCTCGTTGGCGTCGCGCATGCTCTGGGCGAGCCTTGCCGGATTGCGATAGGCGAGTTCGCGCACGGTGGTGACGCCGGCGGCGCGGACGAGGCCGACCTTGGCCCGGCCCATGCCGGGGATGCGCATGTAGTCGGAGACGTTGGCCCATTCCAGCAGCAACTGCTCGCTGATGCCGGTCTTGGCGGACAGCGCCTTGCGGCCCTTCACCGTGCCGGCCGCCTCGAGCAGCGCGTCGGTGGTGCGGATACCTTCCGCCTTCAACTTGTTGGCGGCAAAGACCGACAGGCCCTCAATCTCGGAGATCGGATATGTCATGATACTCGATATGAAATGCCAAGGCTCAGGCGAAATAAGGCTCAGGCGAATTGGCTGAGGCCCGGCGTCCCCGCAACGATCTTGCCCATCTGATCCGCTCCGATTTTGTCTCGGCCGAAGCGGAAAAGTTCACGGGCGACTTTTTGAATCTCCGACATGCCGAGCCCCAGGCCCATCAGGCGCGTGCCGACCGCCATCAGGCCGCCGCCCATCAGCCGCGACAGTCCGCCGCCGCTCCTGGATGCCTCGATCGCGGCTTCCGCTCCGGGGATCTGATCGATCAGGGCCTGCACGCTATCGGGAGGACCCTCGCTGCGGAGGAAGCCCAGGATGATGCCGACGGTCTTTTCAGCGACAGCACCATCTATGCTGGCGTTTGTCGCCAGCCGCCCGATCAGCTCGTCCATAAGGCCCGCCCCTCAGCCGGTTGTATGCCGGAGTATTGCTTTCGAAAATGATCTTGAGCCGGTGTGATGTGAAATACAAGCGATGAACGCGGGCCTCGCCGCGATTCACCTTCGAACGCGCAAAAGGTGTTGCAGCGTTGCAAGAGCGGAGATGGAATCGGCGAAAAAATGCCGCGTTGCGAACGGCTCGTTCCTACTTTTGGCTGATAGCATTCGTCGGTTTCCGACAATGTCGCATGCGCGGAGCGCGTTGAATGGTTTTAATCGGCGCGCGACATGCGTTAAACTACGGAACTGGTGCATTCGAGTTTCAATACGCGAAACCCGGCAGAAGAGATCAGAGAGAAGTATGACCGCACAGGACAGCAAGCTCGGCGATACCGACGACAAGATCTTCGTCGGCAAGGGAGACGAGCAGGCATGGCTGGCGCTGGCGCTCGCCAATCGCCACGGCCTCGTTACCGGTGCAACCGGAACCGGCAAGACCGTGACGCTGCAGGTCATGGCCGAAGGATTTGCGCGTGCCGGCGTTCCGGTCTTCGCCGCCGACATCAAGGGCGACCTCTCCGGCATCTCCGAGGTCGGCGAAGCCAAGGACTTCATCCTCAAGCGCGCCTCCGAGATGGGGCTGACATTCCAGCCCGACCAGTTCTCGACGGTGTTCTGGGACGTGTTCGGCGAGCAGGGCCACCCGGTGCGGGCGACCGTCACGGAAATGGGGCCGCTTCTGCTCGCGCGCATGCTCGATCTGAACGACGTGCAGGAAGGCGTGCTCAACGTCGCCTTCCGCGTCGCCGACGACGCCGGGCTGACCCTGATCGACATGAAGGATCTGCGCGCACTGCTCGACGCCATCGTGCCCGATAGCGGAAAGAAGGGGGCGGATGCCGAAGAGAGCCCGCTGGCCGACGTCAAAAAGGCGGCTCAGGGGTTCGGCAACGTCACCAAGGCCACCGTCGGCACCATCCAGCGCCAGCTGCTGGTGCTGGAGAACCAGGGCGGCACCAAATTCTTCGGCGAGCCGGCGCTGACGCTGAAGGACTTCATGAAGACCGACCGCGACGGCCGCGGCATGGTCAACATCCTGGTCGCCGACAAGCTGCTGCAGAACCCCAGGCTTTACGCGACATTCCTGCTGTGGATGCTGTCGGAGCTGTTCGAGGAGTTGCCCGAGGCCGGCGATCTGCCCAAGCCGAAGCTGGTGTTCTTCTTCGACGAGGCGCATCTGCTGTTCAACGACGCGCCCAAGGCGCTGATGGACAAGATCGAGCAGGTGGTCCGCCTGATCCGCTCCAAGGGTGTCGGCATCTACTTCGTGACGCAGAACCCGATCGACGTGCCCGACCGTGTGCTCGGACAGTTGGGTAACCGGGTGCAGCACGCGCTGCGCGCCTTCACCCCGCGCGACCAGAAGGCGGTCGCGGCCGCGGCCCAGACCTTCCGGCCCAACCCCAAGCTCGATACCGCCAAGGTGATCATGGAGCTCGGCAAGGGCGAGGCGCTGGTGTCCTTCCTCGAAGGTAACGGCACGCCGACCATGGTCGAGCGGGTGATGATCCGTCCGCCGTCGGCCCGCATCGGACCGATTACGCCGGACGAGCGCAAGGCGATCATGGCTGCAAGCCCGGTGAAGGGTAAATACGACACCGCGGTCGATGAAGAGTCCGCCTACGAGATGATCCAGAAGCGCATCGCCGGCACGGCGGCGACGGCCGACGGATCGGCTGGCGGAAGCGGCGGCGGCATTCTTGGCCAGATCGGCTCGATCGTCGGCACGGTGTTCGGCACCAACGTCAAGCGCGGCCGCATGTCGACCGGCCAGGTCATCGCGCGGGATGTGACGCGATCGGTCACCAACCAGGTGATCGGCGGGATGGCGGCCAATATCGGCAAATCGCTCGGCGGCCAGCTCGGCGGCTCGATCGGCCGCACGCTGGTTCGCGGCGCGCTCGGCGGATTGCTGCGAAGGTAGGCAGCTCTCCCGTAGCGACCTTCGAGACGCCCGCCATGCGCAGGCTTGCTACGTCGTGTCGTGGCTGGCACCGGCGCGGCGGCGGCGCTAAAAGCGCAGATATCTCGACACCGGAAATCAGGAACATGACCATGGCCCATGCGCAGCTTCAATCCGTGCTCGATCACATCGACAAGGACTTCGACAACAGCCTGGAGCGTCTGTTCGCACTGCTCCGGATCAAGTCGATTTCCGCGGATCCGGCCTTTGCCGGGGATTGCAAGGCGGCGGCGGACCATCTCGCCAAGGACATCGCGAGCCTCGGCGTCGCCACCGAGGTGAGGCCGACCGCGGGCCATCCCGCGATCGTCGGCAAGACCCAGGGAGACGGCAAGTCCGGCGGGCGGCCGCATGTGATCTTCTACGGCCATTACGATGTGCAGCCTGTCGATCCCCTCGATCTCTGGCACCGTCCGCCGTTCGAGCCCGTCGTGACCGACCACGCCGACGGCCGCAAGATCATCGTCGCGCGCGGCGCCGAGGACGACAAGGGCCAGGTGATGACCTTCGTCGAAGCCTGCCGTGCCTGGAAGAAAGTGACCGGTTCGCTGCCGATCGACGTCACCTTCCTGATCGAAGGCGAGGAGGAGGTCGGCTCGAAGAATTTCGTGCCCTTCATCGAGGCCAACAAGGACGAGTTCAAGGCCGACTACGTGCTCGTCTGCGACACCGGCATGTGGGATCGCAACACGCCAGCGATCACGACCTCGCTGCGCGGCCTGCTCTATGAAGAGCTGAAGATCACCGCCGCCAATCGCGACCTGCATTCCGGCGTGTTCGGCGGCAGCGCGATGAACCCGATCCGGGTGCTCACGAAAATTCTCGGCGGCCTGTTCGACGACGACAACCGCATCACCATTCCCGGCTTCTATGACGGGGTGAAGGATCTGCCGCCGGACATCCTCGCGC
Organism: Bradyrhizobium sp. 62B; assembly: GCF_030272265.2. NCBI lineage: Bacteria > Pseudomonadati > Pseudomonadota > Alphaproteobacteria > Hyphomicrobiales > Nitrobacteraceae > Bradyrhizobium > Bradyrhizobium sp. 62B. The sequence goes on from NZ_CP092841.2 coordinate 2,474,509, forward strand.
AATGGAAGAAGCTCAACCTCACGCCGGAGATGTTCCTCAAGCCGATCGGCCTGTCGATCCCGGCGGGCGAAAAGGGCCGGCTGCTGATCGAGCAGGCATCGTCGCGCCCGACCTGCGATGTCAACGGCATCTGGGGCGGCTATATCGGCGAGGGCTCCAAGACGGTGATCCCCTCGCACGCCTCGGCCAAGGTCTCGTTCCGCCTGGTCGAAGGGCAGGACCCGCAAAAGATCCGCAAAGCCTTCCGCGACTACGTCACGGCGCGGCTGCCGGGCGACTGCAAGGTCGAGTTCGGCGACCATTCCGCCGCGCCCGCCGTCGCGCTCGACTGGAACATGAAGCCGCTTGCGGCGGCCAGCAAGGCGCTCACGGAGGAATGGGGCAAGGAGACCGTGCTGATGGGCTCGGGCGCCTCGATCCCGATCGTCGCCGACTTCAAACGCACGCTCGGCCTCGACTCGCTGCTGGTCGGCTTCGGCCTCGATGACGACAACATCCACTCGCCGAACGAGAAATACGACCTGCGCAGCTTCCAAAAGGGCATCCGCTCCTGGGCAAGGATCCTCGCCGCGCTCGCGGAAGTGAAATAAGGGCACTCTGTCCCCGTCATCGCGAGCGCAGCGAAGCAATCCAGAAATCCCGCCGCGGATTGCTTCGTCACTTCGCTTCTCGCAATGACGAGTGGCCCAAAATAAAAACGCCGCCCGGAATTGGGCGGCGTTTCATTCCAAAAGGCGTAGAGGTTCGTTGAGAGCTACTCTACACCAAATCCCGAAAATCTCAAGACCGGTAGCCCGGAAGCTCGCGGTCGAGCTTGCGCAGCAAGGGCGGCCAGACGAGGTTCGTCGCGCGCAGCTCGGCGCGATCGCGGTTGGCGAGCAGCTCGGTGTTCTTCTCGATCGCGATTTCCTCGACCGGATAGACCGGCGTACCGAGCGCGCGCGTGCGCACCTGCATCGAGCAGGCGCGCTCGAGGTGGTACATGCGCTCGAAGGCGGAGGCGACCGAGCGGCCGACCGTCAGCGTGCCGTGATTGCGCAGCAGCATGTGGTTGTGGTCGCCGAGATCCTTCTGCAGCCGCGGCCGCTCGTCGTGGTCGAGCGCGATGCCTTCATAGTCGTGATAGGCGAGGTCGTGGGTGACGAGCTGGGCGGTCTGGTTCAGCGGCAAGAGACCCTCCGCGCTGCTCGACACCGCGGTGCCGTCGAGGGTGTGGAGATGCAGCACGCAGATCGCGTCCTCGCGCACCTCGTGGATCGCAGAATGAATGGTGAAGCCGGCCGGGTTGATGCTGTATTCGCTCTCGGAGAGCTGGTTGCCGTGCAGGTCGACCTTGACGAGGCTCGAGGCCGTGATCTCGTCGAACATCAGCCCATAGGGGTTGATGAGGAAGTGATGGTCGGGACCGGGCACGCGGGCGGAGATGTGGGTGTCGACCAGATCGTCCCAGCCGTACAGCGCGACCAGGCGATAGCAGGCGGCGAGATTGACCCGTTGCTGCCACTCGGCCTCCGTCATGTTGGAGGGCACTTCCTTCAGGCGCGCTTCCGCTGGCGACATGGCTGGTCTCTCCGAACATCGTTGTTGCGGGGAGGGAGCGTAGTACCGCTCCAGGTTGGCAGCAAGGCACACAGAGCGCGGCAGTCCAGCGTAGCCCGCATGGAGCGGGCCACGAAGATCATTACGGCGCGGGGATCGACAGCAGGCTGGAAATGCTGCGGCCGCGGATGTCGTAGACGCGGGCGAACACCACGTCGTCGCGCTTGATCTCGACCATCACGGGCGCGGTGAGGCCCTTGCAGTAGAACTCGCCGAGCGTCATCGCGAAATCGGCCGCGTTGGAATCCCAGCCGATGGTGAAGTCGGGCCCGAGGGCGACCTGCGCCGGGCGCTGCGGACCGCACACCGCGACCTTCCATTTGCGGCCAGCCGGCGGCACTTCCTGGCGCTCGACGATCTGCTCGCGCAACTCGTCGGAGGCCTGCTTCAGCGCCAGACCCCAATAGTCCAGCATGAAGCGGTCGTCGGCGCCGCGTACGGTGCCGGCGATGTGGTTGAAATGCGTGTATTGATAGGGATGCAGCCGGATCATCTCGGCGAGCGACAGCGCGAGGCCGAAGCAGAAGGTCGCGAGCACGACCGGCTGCCAGGTGCGGTGATTGGCGCGCAGGCGCTCCATTCCCCTCGCGAATGCGACGCCGCCCAGCACCGCCATCGGCGGAATCACGAACACGAAATGGCGGATGCCGTTGTACAGCGCCGGCCGCTTCACCATCGCGATCGCGAGCGGCAGGGTCGCCGCCAGCGTCAGCATCAGCATGATGGTCTTGCGCCGCGCCGGCACGTGGCCTCGCGGCAGCATGGCGAAGGTGCTGACCACGGCGCCGGCCGTCAGCACCAGCATCACCTCGGGCAACTGGAGCGCGAACAGCGTCGGCAGATAGGACCACGGCATGTCGGGCACCGACACGATCGCGCCGTCGAACATCTCCTTCCACGGCTTCTCGAAGAAGTGCGAGAAATAGGTCAGCGCCTCGAAGGGATTGCCGGGCTCCAGGATCGACCACGGCCAGATCAGGCCCATCACGAGATAGCCAAACGCGAGGCCGGGCAGCAGCACATAGACGACATGGGCGAAGCGCCTGATAGCCTCGCGCAGACCCTCGCCGCGCAGTTCCTCCAGGAACAGCGGCACGAAGCCGAGCATGGCATAGACCAGCGCAAGCCCGCCGAGAATGCGGCAGCCGAGCGAGAGGCCCGCGCCGAGCCCGACGATCAGGATCGTGCGCGGCGACGGCTGTGGATATTCCTCGGCGAGCCGGACGAGGCCGAGCATCAGGATGATCATGGCCACCGCGAAGGGCGCGTCCTTCGGGTTCATGAACATGTGGCCGTAGAAGATCGGGCAGAGCGCGAGCAGCAGGAGTGCGGCCAGGCCGGCCAGGGGGCCGCCGATGCGGCGGGCGAGGCGCCAGGTCACCGCAAGTCCGATCACGCCGACGATGGCGCCGACCAGGCGTCGCGTCTCGAACAGTTCGAGCGGAATGATCTTGTGCAGGAGGGCCGCGACCATGTCGAAGCCGCCGCCATACATGTAGAGATTGGCGAAGGAGAGCGCCGCGGTGTCCTTGAAGCCGGAACCGAACATGCGCAGCAGCAGGTCGGCATATTCAGCGTGGGTGTAGTCGTCCCAGCCGAGGCCGTAGTCGCGGAAGGTCAAGCCGGCAATGACGGCGACCGCAGCCAGCACCAGCATGGCAAGATCGTCGCAAGTTCGTTCGACCGAGCGCCGCTGCGGCGTGTCGATCGCCGAAGTCGTGATGGATGTCATGGCTATCGGTGCCCCGGAATCCCCTCTTGGCCCTGCTGGTGCGCGCGGGCCTCAACCCCGGACTCCCTATAGCGCAGTTCCATTACCAAGTAATTGGGCATTATGGCTAAATTCCTGATGCGACGCAGCAATTCCGGATCAGCGGCAGTCACCCAGCAGTAGCGAGCCCTAGCTGAAGGGAATGTGAATAAGTCTCTGATTTCCTTCCCATTAGGAACGCTGCTTGTATTTGGTCGTTGGCGTGGAACACCGTATGACGGTATCGTGGCGTGACGGGTCGCGTGTGGACGTGCGACCGGGGGTGAGTTCGATGACCTTGGCATTGTTGATCGTGGGGATTTTCGCCGTCGTGGCGGGCCTCCTTTCGATCCTGTTCGGCTTCTCAGTCAGGGAGTTCAGCCTCGGCAGCCCCCTCATAATCTCGGGCACCATCGCCGTCTGCTCCGGATTGTTACTGGCCGGCCTCTATGTCGTGGTCGCGGAACTGCGGGGCATCGCGCGCCGGCTGGCCGGTGCGCCGTCCGAGGTGCGGGTCAGGCCCGTGCTGCCGGGCCTCGGTGCATCCGGGCCGGGCGCCGCTGCGCCCGAGCCGATGCCTGCATCGGCGGCAAGGAGCGAGGCAAGAAACGACTCGGCGCCGCCACCGCCGCCACCGGCTGCAGGGCCGCCGCCTTGGCAGAGCGAAGCTGCCGCGCGGGAGCGTCCGCGTGTCGAGGCTCCGCCGGAGCCTGAGGCTGCAACGCCGCTCGCGGCTCCGGAAACGCCGCGCCGGCGCAATCTGTTGTTCGCATCGACCTCGCGCAAGGAGCGGGAGCGTGCCGAGGCGAAGGCCACCGACGGCGCGCCGCCGCAACTGCCTGCCGAGCCCAGTGAGGCCCTGGAGACTCCGTCTGCAAGCTTTGACGATGCCTGGCCGAAGCCGGACCGCATGCGTCCGCCGGAGCCGCCGCCTGCCTTGCGCCGCCCGCCGCCGCGCTCGCCATCGACCTTCGCGGAGGCCGCCCCGCCTGCGCCGGAGCCGGCGCCTCCACCACCTGTCGAGCAGCCGTCCGTCACCGTGCTCAAATCCGGCATCGTCGACGGCATGGCCTATTCGCTCTATTCCGACGGCTCGATCGAAGCGCAGATGCCGGAGGGCATGATGCGCTTTGCCTCGATCGACGAACTGCGCTCGCATCTCGACCAGCGCGGCTGAGCGAGATAAAGCTCTCTCCACCCGTCGTCAGCTCATCCTCGCCAGTTGTCGCATTTCGGCCGAACGGCTGGTTGACACGGATAGTTCGGCGTCGTCTATCCCGTGAGGCGCAAGGTGGAGAGAGGGCGGGCCGATGTCGGACGCTGGGGCGAAGAATTTCATCGAGCTGACGGCGAGCATCGTGTCGGCCTATGTCGGCAACAACCCGACGCCGGCCGCCGATATTCCGAACCTGATCAGCCAGGTGCATGGCGCGCTGGTGCGGGTGTCGTCCGGCCGCACTGAGAGCGCACCGCTCGAACCGGCGAAGCCCGCGGTCTCGCTGAAGAAGTCGATCGCGCCGGATTATCTGGTTTGCCTCGAAGACGGCAAGCGCTTCAAATCGCTGAAGCGCCATCTGCGCACGCAGTACAACATGACGCCGGAGCAATATCGCGAGAAATGGGGCCTGCCGGCCGACTATCCCATGGTCGCGCCGAACTACGCAGTGGCGCGCTCGCAGTTGGCCAAGCAGATGGGCCTCGGGCAGCAGCAGCGGAAGAAGGGGAAGTAGCGCGGGTAGCGTGACACGCCGCTGCTCTGGAGGTGTCGCAGGGCGGGCAAGGTGCGCTCTTGCGCGCCGTGGCCACGAGTTTTTCCGATCACGCTCAGGACGTGGGCACGCTTCGCTTTGCGAAGCTACTTACGACGCTTCCGCCAGCGCTTCCTTCGCATCGGTCTTGATGCGCTCGACCATCGAGCGAAGGCCGTTGGAGCGCTGCGGCGTCAGATGATCGCGAAAGCCGAACTCGTTGAACACCGCGATCGCGTCGGTATCGAGAATCTCCTGCGGCGTGCGGCCCGAATAGAGCGACAGCACGATCGCGACCAGTCCGCGCACGATATGGGCGTCGCTGTCGCCGCGATACTTCAGGATCGGCGCGCCATGGCTGCGGTCGACCAGCTTCTGCAGCCAGACCTGGCTGACGCAGCCGTTCACCTTGTTCGCGGCGGAGTGTTCCGCCTCCGGCATCGGTTCCAGGGTGCGGCCAAGCTCGATGACGTACCGGTAGCGGTCGTCCCACTCGTCCAGAAGCTCGAAATTGTCCCTGATTTCGTCGATTGTCGTCATGCTGGCCCGTGTTCCCGCTTCCCGCCAATATAGGGATGCGAAGCGGCGAAATCGATAGGGTTGGGGCCTAATTCGCTGCTTGAGGGCCGCGCCATTCCAGCGCGAGATCGTCCTGACTCAGGGTGTCGTGCGGCGCTTCGCTCGAGACGGCATCGCCTTCGCCGGCCATGGCGATCGAGCCGGTATGGTCGGGCGCCTTCTTGTCGTTCTTGTCGTTTTTCTCGTTCTTGTCGTTGGTGATCTGATCTTTCTTGTCGTTGATGATCTGGTAGATCTTCTTCGCGCCGTCCTGGGCGCGCTGGCCGATGATGGTCGCGGCCTGCCCGCCGACCTCGCAGGCCGCCGGCTGGCGCTTGCAGAACTGGGTCATGTCGGAGACGGCCGCGGTCGCAGCCTGAACCGCGTCGGCAGCGCCGATCTGCGGCAGCTTGTCCGATTCGGGCGTCTTGTCCCGCGGCAGGAGCACCAGCACCAGCCCGAGCCAGAATGTGATGCGGAGCAGAAAGCGCATCTCTATCGACCTGTATGGTAGATCCCGTCCGCGGCGAACTCCGGGGATGTCGGACCTAGCAACTCTCGATAAATCGCAAGTGATTGCCTTGAGCTTAATTCGCGGAAAATTGGCGCAAAATTCTTCGCGATCGAAGGTGTCGTAAATTTTCGATTGACGCCGCGGCCCGTGATACTGCTGGCGGGCCTATCCACCAATTCGAAACCATGAGCGGGACGGTGAAACCCTGTGTTCACCATCCTCACTGAAGACGTCGCCAAATCGTCTAAAAAGCCCCGCGATGTCCCGGCGTCCGGCCGCGTGTCGCGCCGCCTTAGCACTCGTTTAAGGTCGCTCTGACACGGTGGGTTCAACGACAAGGAGGCGTTCCGGCGCGTCTTCTAAGACGATTGAGCCGAAGCGCGAGACCCGTGACAGTTTTGAGTATCATCCGCGATTGTCTCGATGCGCTGCTGCATCCCTCCGCGCGTTACGATGCGCTGATGCGCGCGCGCCATCGTGCCTTCATGGCGCCGCGGCTGCTGGGCAGCCTGGCCGCCTTTGCCGCATTCCCGATCTATCTCGTCCTGCGCGGCGCGCCGAGCGCGATCGAGGTCGCCGCCTTTGCATGGCTGGTCGCGCCGATCATGCTGTCCTGGTTCCTGTCGCGCACCGGCCGCTATGAAGGCGCGCATGTGCTGTCCTCGCTGGCGCTCGCCGGCCTGATCATGGCGGTCGCGGGCTCAACGGGCGGCATCGAATCGTTCGCCGCGGTCTGGCTGGTCGTGGTTCCGCTCGAAGCCGCGCTGTCGGCCTCGCGCCGCGTCACCGTCTTCGCTGCATTGCTCGCACTGTCCTGTGCGGGACTGCTGACCCTTCTCAGTCAGCTCGGCTGGCTGCCGTCAGCAGACACCAGCGCCGCAGAACGCGGCGTGCTGATGGCGTGCGGTGTCGTCTCGGCGACGGTCTATGCCGCGGGCCTCGCCTTCGGTGCGGAATCGCTCGCGCGCACCAGCGTTGCGCTGCTGTCTCGCGAAGAGGAGCGTTACCGCCTGCTCGCCCGCAACATGAGCGACATCGTCTCGCGGCATCAGCGCAACGGTGCCGTGCAGTTCATCTCGCCGGCGGCGGAGGCCATGCTCGGCCTGCCGATGGCGCAACTGCTCGGTCATGGTCTGTTCGACCGCGTCCATGTCGCCGATCGCCCGGCCTATCTCACCGCGCTGTCCGATGCCGCGCGCGGCGAGGTGCGCAGCGTCGAGTTCCGGCTGCGGCGTGAGCCGGATGGGACCGAGCGCGGCCAGATCGATTTTCTCTGGGTCGAGATGCGCTGCCGCCCGCTCGACCAGGATCTGGGACGTGACGCCACGCGCGAGGCCGAAGTCGTCGCCGTGATGCGCGACGTCACCGGTCACAAGCTGTCCGAGCAGGCGCTCGAGCAGGCGCGCAGCGCCGCTGAAGCTGCCGATGCCGCCAAGACGCGCTTCCTTGCCACCATGAGCCATGAGCTGCGGACGCCGCTGAACGCCATCATCGGCTTCTCCGAGATGATCGCGCAGGAGCAGACCCTGATGCTGGGTGCGGCCCAGCGCCGGGAATATGCCCAGCTCATCAACGATTCCGGCCAGCATCTGTTGTCGGTCGTCAACGGCATCCTGGACATGTCGAAGATGGAGTCGGGCAATTTCGAGATCGCGTCCGAGCCGTTCGCGCCGCGCGCCTCGCTCTTGCATTGCTGCAATCTCCTGGCGCTGAAGGCGCGGGAGAACGGCATCGACCTCATCACCGACGCGCCGCAGGACCTGCCCGTCATGACCGGCGATCCCAGGGCCTTCAAGCAGATCGTGCTCAATCTGGTCGCCAACGCCATCAAGTTCACCGAGCGCGGCGGCCAGGTGTCCGTGTCCGCAGCGGTGACCGGCTCGCAGCTGACGCTGCGCATCAGCGACACCGGCGTCGGCATCTCGCCCGACGATCTCAAGCGCATCGGCGCGCCGTTCTTCCAGGCGGGCAAGACCTATCAGCGCCGTCACGAAGGCACCGGCCTCGGATTGTCGATCGTGAAGAGCCTCGTGGCGTTGCATCTCGGCGAATTGACGGTACAAAGCAGGTTGGGCGAGGGCACCGCCGTCACCGTCAGGCTGCCGCTCGTCTACACGCCGTCGCAAGCCAAGCCGGCCGAGAGCAAGATCGCGACGCTGACGCCGGTGCTGCGCCAGGAAATTCAAGGTCAGGAACTTCAAGGCCGGGAGATTCAAGACCAGGCTCACGCCCCCTCTCAGGACCAATCCGCTCTGGTGAAGAAAAGTGCCTAAGAAATCTGCCAAGAACGAAGTCGCTCCGCGCCGCCGTGGTGCCAAAGCAGCGGTTGTCGATATCGAGACCGAGCGCAACCTCGTGATGCGCGTGCTGCTGCACAGCCCCAAGGACACGTTGGCTGGTCTCATCGCCGTCGCCGCGATCGGCGCGATCGTTGCCAATGCGCTGTTCCTGCAGACCGGCCGGCATCCGGCGCCGATGTTCGGCACCGTGATCAATCTGCCCGCGCCGTCCTCCGTGGCGCTGTCGAATCCCTTGCCGCGGCCGCGCCCCGTCGGCGCCGACAGCTCGCCACTCGAGCCGCGCGCGACCGAGTTCCGCGCTGAGCCCAAACCCGCCGAGCGCGCCGCCGAGAAGCCGCCGGAGAAACCCGTCGAAGCGACCGCATCGACGCGCGCGAACGATCCCATGACCAATCTGGTCAAGCAGACGACCTCGACGCCGTCCTCCGCGATGCGTCCGCCGGCCCCGATTCCCGTAACCCACAACCCGGCCGCACGGCGTATCGCCGGCGTGCAGCGCGCGCTGTCCGAATATGGCTACGGCAATCTGAAGATCACGGGCACGATGAGCGGCGAGACCCAGTTCGCGATCCAGAAGTTCGAGCGCGAGCACAAGATGCAGGTCACCGGCCAGCTGTCCGACCGGCTGCTGCGCGAGCTCGGTGCCGCGATCGGTCATCCCGTCGAATAGCCACGCCGCTCGCTGTCATTGACGCCGATCAATTGTCGGGCATGCCGCACCGGCACATCATGGCGTCTTCGGCAGGCGCGATTTGCTTGGGATCAATGACGGCCGAGAGTTACGTGGACCATGATCGCCCATCTTCAACGAGGAAGAGAGGGTGTCATGTTCAAGGTCTCGGTCTTGGTCTGGATCATGCTGGGTACGGTGCTGGCGGGTGTCAGTCTGATCGTCGTGCTGATGGTGCCGAGTTTCGCCGCCGATGCGATCAGGAACATCCCCTATGCGGTCGCCGTGGGATTTGCGCTTGCGGTGCCGCTGTCATACCTCGTTGCGCTTCAGATCCGCGGCGGGAGGGGCGTCAGCAAGGCGTGATAATCGGACGCTGAGACTGGCGGCGCGCGTCACGCTGGCCTATCGTTCGACTCATGCGTTTGAAATCCAACATATGGGTCGCGGCTTACCTGCGCCGGTGCCAGACCGAGGGCGTGTTCGGAGCGGTCCGCCGTCGCGGCGCCGAGGAGGCGGGCGCGGTGTTCGTGAAGGTGTCGCTGCTCGACGGCCATGCGATGCTGTATGCGCCGGCCCCGCAGACCTCTTACGATGACGGCCGCCCCGTCGATCGCTTCTTCGTGCCGGTCGCGCCGCAGCCTCTGCCGGAGCATACCATCGAGGAACGTCTCACTAAGGAAGTCCGCTTCGACCCGGACGCCTGGATCGTCGAGACAGAGGACCGCGCCGGGCGGCATTTTCTGGAGCTGGCGAAGACGTAACGGCTGCTTCGATCGTATCCCGGCTCTGCACGGCGACGCGTCAGCGTCGCCGTGCAGAGCCGGGACCCAGTGGGCTGCACGGCGTAACGCGGTGAGATGGACCCTGGCTCTGTAGCGTATCGCTAGCGCGCTGCGTCCGGGGCACGAGCTGAAGAAGCCTCAGGGCCGGCTCTAGCGCTCCGACGACCCGTCGGTGCCGGTGCGGCGCGGCGGCATCGCGCCCGGCTGCACGCTTGGCCGCGTCTGGCTCGCGCCGGCACGGGCGCGCTGGCGTTCGCCGTCGTGCAGTGACGGCTGGTACTTCGCGCGGGTGACGGCGAGCGTCGAGCCGCGCCAGGCCGCCAGCATCACCAGCGCCGCGCGTTCGCTGATTCGGTCGTAGAGCCGCGACAACCGGTACACCTCGTTCACGGAGGTGCCGATCTCCGGCTTGAAGAACAAGAGGATGCGCTGGAAGTTCGGGCTCGGCATGTCGAGCGCGCGCGCGGCGACCGCGAGGGCCTCGCCGCCGGCATCGTCGACGATCTGGGCTGCGACGCGCGAGGGTAGGATCAGGCTGTCGCCGAGCTCCAGGGCGAAGTTCTCGACATCGCCCGCGATCGCAGCCATCTCCAGGATCTGAATCGCACGCTTGGCGCGCACGGTCGGAATGCGAGGGGCGGCCTTCAGCGGGGTCTGCGCCAGATTGTGCAGGATCAGCGCGCGCTCGGACGGGCCGGCGCCAAAGAACATGTCGTGGATCTCGGCGGCGTCCTTCGGCTGCATCGCCATGCTGGCGGCCATGCGCAGCTCGGCGTCGGAGGGCGTGCGGACCGGCGCGGGGGCGGGGGCGGGAACGGGAATCTCGCGGGCAAGCGGAATCCTGCGGCCTTCCTGGGCTGCGACCAGCCCGAGCTTCTGCAGCACCGCCACGGGCGTCTGCGGATAGACCGCGAGCTTGGCCTTGATGGCCGCGCGCGTCGCATCGTCGACCTGGTCGATCAGCCGTGTTGCAAGCTCGGTGAATTGCCGCTGCTCGTCCTCGCTGTGGACGCGCGTCTGGACATAGAGGTCGGTCAGCACGCGCAGCAGCGTCGGCCGAACATCGACGCCTTCGCGACGGGACAGCGACATCAGCCCGTCGAATCCGGGAAACAGCGACTTGGTCATGGAGGGATACGCGACCTGAAAAACATGCTCGCCGCCAGCCTAGCGCAGGCTCCTTTAAAGGCTCGTTAAGGAAAACGAGGCGTGAAGCCGAACGCTCGACTTGTAGCAATTCCGTGCCTTGACGGGACGTCGCGGCCGGCCCGTGCGGCTACGGTCGGAACGCCGCGTTTACACCCCGTTAACCATGAACTGATCTTAATGAATTGCATGTTGCAGGGGCGCGTTCGGTCGCGCGGCAATTGAAGAGAGCTGACATGGGGACCATCATTGAATTTCCGGCCGGTCGCCGGGTGGGCTCGTCGGGGGATGTCGCTCCGCGCGCGGACATGGGAACGATCCTGATCCTTCCCGTCATCCGTATCGAGCGCGAGGCAGATGAAACCAGCGGCGATCGCGGCCCTGAGCAGGGCACAGCGCCGGGACGCCGTCGTCGCCGCCGCTGACATCCGGCTGCGTGCAATGCCGGACACCATCCGCCAGATCCGGCCCGTCATATCGGCCGTCCTGCTCGCAGCCACGCTCGGTGCGTGCAGCGGTGGCGATTTCGGCCGTACGCGCGCCGACATGCGCAGCGACGACATGCATCGCTGGCTGGGTGCGGAGGTCACTTCCAGCGTCGGCCTGAAGCCTTCGCAATTCCAGCTCACCGACGAGGAGCGCCAGCTGCGCGACCTCGCCTATCCCATGATCGAGCCGCCATTGTCGCGCCCCGCCTGGAAGAGCGTGTTCGGCGACTACAAGGCGATGCCCTCGCCCTGGCGGCAGAAGGTCGTGTTCGACCGCACCATGTACGGGCGCACGCTGATCGACGAGCCGCACCGCTCGCACTCCTCGCGCTATGCGCAGCTGATCGAGGACGTGCGCAACGACATCACCCGCTTCGAGCCGTTCTTCGGCAGCGCCATCCGCGTCATCGATCTCGACAGGAAGCGCGATGCCAGTATGGCGCGCGTCTCAGCGCTCTCGCCGAAGGAGAAGGACGACGCGGTCGCACGCATGCAGGAGAACTCGCTGATCGTGCAGTGGGTGCAGCAATGCCTGGAGCAGCGCGTCTCGTCCTACCGCTGGGCGCTGGAGCGCCTGGTGATCCAGGCGCCCGACGGAATGGCCGCCGACGCCGACCGCCTGATCGGCGAGCTCGCCGCCCAGACCGCCAACCCGCCGGTCCAGGCGCAACCGCCCTACGGCCGCGCGGTGGTCTCGAAGGGCTGAGGCGATCGCCTTCCATTCACAGGGAGGCCGACCGCGAACACGCAGGCGGCAGAGGTGACTTCACCTACGCGTTTCGATAGCCGAGCCGCTTTCGCAGCCGTGGGGTGGCAAAGTCCAGGAAGGCGCGCAGCTTCAACGGAACCTGGCGCTGGCTCGGATAGATCAGGCTGACCGGAAGTGGCGTGGATTCGTAAGCGCCGAGCAACTTCACCAGCGTTCGCTTCTTCAATTCGTCAGCGATGAGATACGACAGGACGCGGGCGATCCCGGCACCTGAAACAGCGGCTGCGACCGCAGCTTCGGCGAGGGAAACTGCAAGCCGGCACCGGACCTCGACCGTCTGTTCGTTTCTTCCGGTCGAGAACTTCCAGTCGGACGTCGCGGTATGGGCCTGCTGGGTGATGCAATCATGGTCCGCGAGGTCGGCCGGCCGCTTGGGCGTGCCGCGTGTCTTCAGGTAGGCGGGGCTGGCGCAAGCGACGAGGCCGACGGCGCCGACGCGCGTGCCGATCGTGTTGCTGTCCGGTAACTCCCCGATGCGCATGGCGAGATCGACGTGCTCCTCGATCAGGTTGACGTATCGATCGGTGAACTGCACCCGAACCCGGACGTCGGGGAAGGCGCGCTGAAACTCCACGACGATGGGCAAGAGATGGCTGCGGCCCATGACCGCAGGCGCGGTGACGATCAACTCGCCCTGCGGCGCGCGGTATTCACCGGCTGCCGTACGCTCGACTTCCGCGATCTCTTCCACGATCCGACGGCATGAGGCGACATAGCTGCGCCCGATATCGGTGAGCACGAGCTTGCGGCCGCCGCGGTGGAGAAGGCGGACGTTGAGGTGTTCCTCGAGATCGGACACACGGCGGCTCACCGTCGCCAGCGGGATGCGCAATTGGCGGCTCGCGGCCGACAGGCTGCCGCTGTCGGCCGCCGTCACCAGGATGGTCATGGCTTCGAGGCGGTCCATCGTCCTTCCAAAATTGAAAGCATCGTTCTCATTTTGACAGATATCGCTCAAATCTGGAAGGCATTAGATCGACTTCGGAGCCTAACACGTGAGGTGAGCGAAGCCATGAAGGCGATCCAGTACCAGCAGTACGGAGATTACAGTCAAAACCGCCTGGTCGAGCTAGCGAGGCCGGAGGCGCGCGCCGGCGAGGTCATCGTCCAGATGCGAACGGTCGGTATCAATCCCTTGGACAACACGTTCCGATCAGGCCACCACTACGCCGCGACGCCGGAAAACCTGCCGCGCGTCGGCGGCCAGACCGGCGTCGGAGCGGTCGTCGAGAGCCAGAGCGAAGACTTCAAGGCCGGCGATCGCGTATTCGTCAGAGGAGCGGGTTTCGGCCTCACGGCCGACGGCACCTGGCGCGAATTCGTGGCCGCACCAGCCTCTGGCCTGTCACACGTCCCCGAGACTGTCGATGACGATCACGCCGCAGCCTATCTGGCAGGCGCGGGATATCTGACGGGCTACCTGGCTCTGACTGAACTCGCAAAATTCAGGCCGGGACAAACGGTTCTCGCACCGGCCATCGGCGGTGCCGTCGGCATGGAAACGGTGCAAGTCGCGCGCCGCCTCGGTGCCGCGCTGACGATCTCGACCGCAGGCAATACGCAAAAGGCCGAGCAGGCGCGTGCGGCCGGTTACGAGCATGTCATCGATCTCTCCAGGGAGAGCCTCAAGGACGGCGTGCGCCGCATCACGGAGGGCAAGGGCGTGGACGTCGTGGTGGATGGGGTAAGCGGCAACCTCACGGCCGAAGTGCTTGCCTCGCTCGCCTTCGGCGGCACGGTCGTCGTCGTCGGCTACGCCGGAGGGCGCCAGTCGAATGTCAACGTGACCGACATCATCTGGAGGGCCGCGACGATCCGCGGCTTCACGTTCCGGCTCTTCACGCCGGAAACGGTCGCTGCGGCCGGCGCCACGCTTCTGAATTACCTTAAGGAGGGAACGTTGCATCCCACCATCGGCAAGGTGTTTCCCATGTCCGAGGCGGCGGAGGCCGTCCGCTTCCTGATCGAGGACCGACCGTTCGGGCGCGTGCTCATGCACGCCCGGCGGTGACGGCAGCGCGGCGCTCGCGGCCGGTCCTGGTTGAGCCGCCGCGCGCGCCCGAGGTCGGTCTTCGCCGCTGCTTCTGCAGCTTGTCCACAAACTCCTTCAGCGCATCCGCCAGCGGGACCGAGGCGCGCCAGGCGATCCTGCCCCCGCGGCCAATCAGCGCGCTCAGCCCGAGGCCACGCGTCAGTTCGAAATCCCGAGGACCTGTGCCGTCCCTGGACCGCTCAACTCTGTTGAGGCCTCAGGGAACCGGATTCATGGCTCTTGTCCTTCCGGACCGGCCGGATAGGATTGTCCCGTTTCTTCAAAGTCATTTTACCCTGAAGGTCTTTCGCGATGAGCTTAGACGCCCTGCGTCCGTTCAAGAGCTGTCCGGACGTTACCCCGCGCCATCACCTGCTCGCGCTTGCCATTTTCCTCGGGTCGACCGGCTCCGCGGCCGCGTTGACCAAGGAGGCAGCGATCGAGAATTGCCGGATGAGCGTCGGCAAACCGATCGTGCAGGCCTGCATGCGCGCTGGCGGCGGACCCGCCGGGGGCGCCAATCTCGAAGCCTGCCGCGCCAAGGCCTCGCCTCAGGTCAAGGCTTGCGTGATGGCGGCGCTGAATGCTGCCAATGGTCGTGCCAATATCGCGGTCGAGCTTCCCAAGGAAACGGCGCCCAAGCTCGAGGTAGGTGCCGCGCTCCCGAACGATTTCGTTGCGCCGCCGCGCAGCATTGCCGACATCACGGCGGTCCTCGACGGCGACAAGCCCGACGAGAAGATGATCGCGGAATTGAAATCGGACGCCGACGCCGCGCCCAGCGGTAAGGAATCCCGCCAGGATCTCGCTCAGCTCTATTTCGATCGCGCCAACGCACGCGCTCAGCTCGGTCGGCTGGCCGAAGCGATCTCCGATTCCGACAAGGCCGTGGAGGTGGGGCGCGGCGCGGTCGGTCCGCAATTGCTAGGACGGATTCTTCAACTCCAGTCGCTGCAATATGCTCTCGCCGGCGATCCGAAGCGCTCGCTCGAGATCATGCAGAGGCTTCTGCGCGAATCGGCCAGCATGCCGGGCGCCAAGGGATTGCAGTTCAACACCAACCGCGCCGTCGCGTCCGTCCTCATCCAGATGGGCGATGTCGCCCAGGCCGAAGCCTATGTCCGCCGCAGCCAGATCGCGATCCAGGAGGCCCGCACCAGCGGTCATCCCAATTGGCGGTCGGCTTACGCGAAGTTCGGCCAGAGCTGGGAAGGCGAGTTGGAGCTCTCGCGCGCCCTGATCTTCGAGGCGCGCGGGCAGTTTGCCGACGCCGAGGCCGCATATCGCAAGGCCGAGCTGCGCAAGCGCGCAAGTACGAAGGCAGTCATGGAATCCGACAATCCGCCGGCGGAGACCATCCTGCTGCAGGCGATCGACGGCATCGTGCTGAATCAAGCCCGCATGAAGGCCAGGCAGGGCAGGCTCGCCGAGGCTGAGGTGGATGCGCGCCGCGCGCTGCTCTCGCGCCTGAAGGATACCGGCAAGTACAATTCCGTCACGCCGCGCTTCGTGATGGGGCTGGCGGGCATTCTGGTCGACCAGGGTCGTTACGAGGAGGCCGAGAAGCTCGGCCGTGTCGCCCTCGAGATCAACAAGAAGGTCGGCGTGCCGGAGGAGTCGCAGGCGACGGTGCAGTTGCTGTCGCAGCTTGCAGGCATCCTGACGCTGCGCCGCCAGACCGCCGAGGCGAGCAAGATGTTTGCCAGGATCGACAAGGCCGTCGCCGGCTGGGATTCACAGCGCCGTCAGGTGTTCGAACTCAATCCGTCTCGTATCCTGTCGCTCTATGGTTCCGGACAGTTGGACGCAGGCATTGCCGCCGCCGAGCAGCTCGTGAAGAAGCAGATCGCCCGGGTCGGCGAGAACCATTTCGATGCCGCTTCGGCGCGCGGCACGTTGGCCGTCGGACTGATGCGCGCTCGGCGCGACTCCGATGCGATCAGGGAGTTCAAGGCGGCCATTCCGGTCATGATGGCGAGCGCCAATGAGAACGCCGATGACGAGAACACCACGGTGGTGGCCGCGCGCAGCCAGCGGCTGCAAACCATCGTCGAAAGTTACTTGATGCTGCTCGCCAGGGCCGAAGGGACCGGCAAGGACGTCGGGGAAGAGACGTTCGGCCTCGCCGACGCTGTCCGCGGCCGTTCGGTCCAGCAGGCGCTGGCGGCTTCGAGTGCGCGCGCGGCGGCAAAGGATCCCGCGCTCGCCGACCTCGTGCGCAAGGAGCAGGACTTGACCAAGCGGGTCAACGCCCAGCTCGGTACGCTCAACAACGTGCTTGCGCTCCCCGCCGCGGAACGGGACGACAAGGGCGTTGCGCAAATCCAGGCCTCGATCGCGGCACTGCGCGGACAGCGCGACAAGGCGCGCCAGGAGATCAAGCAGAAATTCCCAATCTACGCCGATCTTGTCTCACCCCGGCCGCCGAGTGTCGCGGAAATCCGCGCCACGCTGGCCGACAACGAGGCCATGCTGTCGTTCTATTTCGGCCAGAACGGCAGCTTCGTCTGGGCCGTGCCGAAGTCGGGGCCTGTCGCATTCGCCGCCGTGCAGGCGAAGATCGGCGATATCGAAAGCAAGATCCGCAAGCTGCGCGAAGCGCTCGAACCGCAGGCCGCGATGATCTCGGATATCCCGCCGTTCGACCTCAAGCTCGGCTATGAACTCTACGAGCTGTTGCTCAAGCCCGTTGAGAGCGGATGGAAGCCGTCCAGGAACCTAATCGTCGTGACCAATGGCGCGCTCGGCCTGTTGCCACTGTCATTGTTGCCGACGGCGCCGGCGGAGGTCGCCGCCGACGAGGATCCGCTGTTCATCGGTTACCGCAACGTGGCGTGGCTGGCGCGAACCCATGCCGTGTCGACGGTCCCATCCGCGGCGGCGTTGCGCACGCTGCGGCAACTGCCGCCGGGCAAGCCGGGACGCGGCGACCTCGTCGCCTTCGGCGATCCTTACTTCAACAGGGATCAGCAGGTTGAGGCGGACGGCGCCGGGGAGAAAGTTCAGGTCGCCGACGCGGGCGGCAATGTCACGCGCGGCGGCCCGCTCAAGCGGCGCAACAGTCCGAAGCTCGATGGCGTCGACAGCGCCGAGCTTGGTTTGCTGCCGCGGCTACCCGACACCGCGGACGAGCTGAAATCGATCGCGCTGGCGCTGCAGGCCGATCCCTCGAAAGTCCTGTTCCTAGGCAAGGACGCCACCGAGAGTGCGGTAAAGACCATGAATCTGTCCGGCTTCAGGATCCTGGCCTTTGCCACCCACGGCCTCGTCCCGGGCGAGCTGAACGGGCTCACGCAGCCAGCACTCGCCTTGTCCTCTCCGGCGGTGACGGGAGAGGGCGGCGACGGCCTCCTGACCATGGAGGAGATATTGGGTCTCAAGCTCGATGCTGACTGGGTGATCCTGTCGGCCTGCAACACCGGTGCGGGCGCTGGCGCAGGGGCCGAGGCGGCGTCCGGGCTTGGGCGCGCATTCTTCTACGCTGGAACGCGTGCGCTCCTTGTGACGAACTGGTCGGTGCATTCGCAGTCGGCGCGGCAATTGGTGACGGACTTGTTCAAACGGCAGGCCGACGATCCCAAGCTGTCGCGCAGCGAAGCGCTGCGTCAGGCGGCGATGGCTCTCGTCGATGGTCCGGGCTATCTCAACAGCGAAGGAAAAACCGAGTTTGCCTATGCGCATCCGCTGTTCTGGGCGCCGTACACGATCATCGGCGATGGCGGCGTGCGCTGACAAACAAATGAGGGAAGGGGTGAACGGACGATGACGCGGAATGTCTTGTTGGGCATTGTGGCGGCAGCTTTGTTGCTTTCGGCACCTGCGCACGCCACGCAATTGATCACCGAGGAAGAAGCCAAGCTGCCGCCGCCGAAGGGAGCGGTCGCGGCCGACCGGCGCGGCATTCTGCGCGGTCCCAAGGTCGAATTCATCTCGCCCGGCGGTGCCGTCAGCTCACCGATGCCGCTGGTGTTGAAGTTCGAGTCGTTCGGCGGGGCTAAGATCGACCCGGAATCGGTCAAGGTGATCTTCCTCCGCACGCCCAACGTGGACCTCACTCCGCGGGTCAAGCCATTCGTGAAAGCGGAAGGCATCAACATGCTCGACGCGGAGCTGCCACCGGGGGAATACACCGTGCGGGTCGACGTCAAGGACAGCGATGGTCGGCCCGGCACGACCATCTTCACCTTGAAGGTTGCACCCAAGTGACGTGTCCTTACTGCCGGGCTGACAGCGCCGAGGGGGCGCTGGTCTGCGCTGCCTGCGGGCGCGACATCGCCGTGCCCGCCACGTTGATCGCCGAGAGAGACGATCTCCTGCGCAAACGGGAGGAGCTGCGCGATGAACTGAGGCGCGCCAGAGCCGAAATCGAAGCCGTCACAAGGCGAAGGAAGTCGCGCTAGCGATGGAATGTCCGTTCTGCGCCGAAACCATCAAGGATGAAGCGATCGCGTGCAAGCATTGCTCGCGGGACTTACGCGT
Source organism: Bradyrhizobium sp. 62B (assembly GCF_030272265.2). Lineage (NCBI taxonomy): Bacteria > Pseudomonadati > Pseudomonadota > Alphaproteobacteria > Hyphomicrobiales > Nitrobacteraceae > Bradyrhizobium > Bradyrhizobium sp. 62B. The sequence goes on from NZ_CP092841.2 coordinate 2,493,347, forward strand.
CGTGCAGCCGATGCTGCGCGAGATCGACGACATTGTCGCCGATCTGGACAAGCTCAGGCGCGATCTCGACCGCATCAATGTCCGGCTGGAGCGCTACAACAATCCGCTGCGTTATTACGGCACGCACGCCGTGCTCTACGTTGCCATTCCATCCCTCCTGCTGGTGGTCGCGCATGTGCTCGTGACCATCACCTTCAACGTATCCGCGCTCCCGCTTCGGATCGCGTCGATCGCGATACCACTTCTGTTCGGCTTCGTGGCCTATCCGTTGCACCGCGTCTCTACCTTGCCCGCCTTCGTGCTGGCGTTCCTGACGGCAGGTGTCAGCATCCTGTCGATGCTGACGGTAACCGGAGTTCACGATCATGTCCCGATCTTGCCGGAAGCCTGGATCGAATGGCGCGAGGTGTTCGAATATGGCGCTAGCATCCTGCTTGCCTTCGTCTCCGGAAACATCTTGAGCGTGGTGATCTTCCAAGTGCTGCCGCGGGTTTTGACCCAGGGCGGCAAGCCGAATGCGTTTGCCTTCCGCGTGGCGCGCTTGCTCGGCCAGCACGTCGGCGAAGAGCAACTGCGCCGCCGCGCCCGCCTAATTCAGGATCTCATGCAGACCGTCGGGCCGCTGGCCGGCGTGGCCGCGACCGGTATCGGCTCTATCTATGCCGGCTTGAAGGGCTTGTTGGGTTAGCTCGGTCTTTAGCCCCAGCGCGCGGTCCGGCCGGCCGCTGCTTCTGCAGCTTCCCCACAAACTCCTTCAGCGCATCCGCCAGCGGGACCGAGGCGTGGTAGGCGAGGCCGACCTCGCGCGTCACCTTGACCTCGATCTCGCGCACCGCGATGTCGGGATTGCCGCGCGCCACGCCCTCGGGGACGATGGCAATGCCGACACCGGCCGCGACCAGCGCGATGGCCCAATCCTCGGATTGTGCGATCGCAGCGGTCTGGCGCCGCTGCGCATTGCGGCCGAAGAACGCGCTTTGTTCACAATGGCAGCGGTCGATCCGCGGGACGCCGGCGAGATCGGCGGTGCGAAGCTTGTCCTTCAGCGTCAGCGGATGCGACGGCGGCAGCGCGGCGACGTAGCGCTCGCTCCACAGCGCGACGAACTGCTCGTCCTTGCGCAGCATGCTCTTCGAGATGATGCGCGCATCCGCCTGCTCGTCGCTGCCGACGAGGCGGAGCGCGACGTCGCTGCGCGCTGTCAGCGGCTTCAAGAGCGCGATCGTGCGAGGCACGTCGAGCGTGCGCATCAGGCCGAGCGTGACATTGGTCTTCGTGCTCGGCTTCCTGAACAGGCTGCGCGCCGCGTCGGTCTCGTCGATGATGCGGCGCGCCAGAATGTGAAACTGCTCGGCCGAGGCGGTCGGCGCCACGCCCTTCTTGTGCCGGATGAACAGCGTGGTGCCGAGCTCGGCCTCGAGACTGGTGATCGCGGTCGAAATCGACGGCTGCGACACGAAGCAGGCCCGTGCGGCGGAAGTCAGATTGCGTTCGCGGTAGACGGCGGCGAAATAGCGAAGCTCGCGGATGTCCATAGGATAAGCCTAGAGATAGCATCAATAATCGATATTTTACCTATGACGAGAGCGATGACAAGAACGGCTGCTCAGGACAGGCGAGGGTCATCCATGAAAATCCACCACCTCAACACCGGCACGATGTGCCCGCTCGGCCGCCGCTTGGTGAACGGCTCTGGCGGCCTGTTCCAGCGCGCCCGCCTGGTCTGCCATTGCCTGCTGATGGAGACCGGGGACGGACTCGCTCTGGTCGATACCGGCATCGGCCTCGGCGACATCGCGACGCCCGAGCGGCTGGGGCGGCGGTGGGTCCGGCAGACCGCGCCAAAGCTCGATCCCGCGGAGACGGCGGTCGAACAGGTGAGGGCGCTCGGCTATTCACCCAACGACGTGCGTCACCTGCTGTTGACGCATCTCGACCGAGACCACGCCGGCGGCGTACCCGATTTTCCCCACGCCGCGATTCACGTCCATCGCGCCGAATACGACATGGCGGTAGAGCGCAAGCCGGCGCCGCCCGAAGGGCGCTATGTCACGGGGCAGTGGAGCCACGGACCGCGCTGGCAATTCTATGGCGAAGCCGGCGAGGACTGGTTCGGCTTCAAAGGCGTGCGTGCGCTCGGCGACACGGAAGCCGATATCCTGATGATCCCGCTTGCCGGGCACACGCTCGGCCATTGCGGCATCGCGGTGCGCTCGGGCGACAAATGGCTGCTGCATGCCGGCGACAGCTACTTCCATCATGCTCAGCTCGACCCATCGCCGCGCGTGCCCCTGATGCTCGGCTACTTCCAGCGCCGCGGCGACATGGACCGCGCGATGCGGATCGCCAACCAAGCCCGGCTGCGCGCGCTGAAGCGCGATCACGGCGATCGCGTGACGATCGTCAACAGCCACGATCCCGCCGATTACGAGCGCTGCCGCTGCGGCGCGCATTGAGCGCGGCAGCGCCTCAGCGCTGCCCGTCGTGCACGGAGATCTCGGATGCCTTCAGGCCCCCGATGCGCGCGTGGGGGCGGCCGCCGGTTGCCATCACGAGGCCGAAGGCGATCTCGTCACGTCTTGGTGCGTCCCACAGCGTCATCTCGGCGGTGCCGAAATGGCTGCGCACATAACACGCGTGGATGTGGCCGAGCGGCACCATCAGCCGCGTGCCGGGACCGCCGATGGTCTTTGCCGCCGGCACGATCGCCTTCGGTTGTCCCAACACCTCGCGCATGCCCTGGCCGCCGGCTTCATGCCAGACCGCGCCATGCTCAAGCTCGCCGTCTTCGCCGACGATGATGCCCTTGCCATAGGCCTCGATGCGCTCGGCGCCGCCGAGCTGCGCGATCAGTGCGCCAGCGAGCTCGCGGCCCAGGCCGCGCAGGGACGCCTGGAACGGCATCAGATCCGGCTCATAGCGGCCGGCGAAGGGATTGCGGATCACGGCAATCGCGGTGCCGACCAGCAGCGGCTTCTCCAGCCGGGGGCCGCGCTCATGCCAGACGGTCTCGACGCCGAGCGCGGTCTTGCGAATGTCGTAGGACATGCGGCGTCTTACGCCTCGTCCACGACGGGATTGCGGAGCACGCCGATATTCTCGATCTCGACCTCGACCACATCGCCCGGCTTGAGGAAGACTGGCGGCTTGCGGGTGAAGCCGACGCCGGCCGGCGTGCCTGTCGCGATGACGTCGCCGGGCACGAGGTCGAAGATGGTCGAGCAATATTCGATCAGCCGCGGGATCGAGAAGATCAGCATCGAGGTGTCGGAAGACTGCACGGTCGCCCCGTTGACGCGCGTCTCCAGCTTGAGTTTCGTCGGGTCGCCGATCTCGTCCGGCGTGACCAGCCACGGACCGAACGGGCCGGTGCCGACAAAATTCTTGCCGGAGGCGATCTGCTGCGCATGGCGCTGCCAGTCGCGCACGCTGACGTCGTTGTAGATCGAGTAGCCCGCAACGTGAGTCCAGGCGTCGGCCTGGCTGATGTGACGGCCGCCCTTGCCGATCACCACGGCGAGCTCACCCTCCCAGTCGAAATTGTCCGAGACTTTGGGCCGGATCACCGGCGCGTTGTGGCCGACCTGGGAGCGCCAGACCCGCAGGAAGATCGGCGGAAACTCCGTGATCTCGCGCTTCATGCCGAACGCCACGGCTTCGTTGTGGTGGTCGAGATAGTTGCGCACGGCGCAGACGATCTTCTCGGGGCGCGGGATCACCGGCAGGTATTTGACGTCGCTCAACGCCAGCGTCGGCTTGTGCTGGGCGACGATGGCGTCGCGCTTGGCGTAGTCATCGCTGCCGAGGAAGTCCGCGAGCGTGGGGTATTGGGGCAGGGCACGGCCGAGATCCACCACGCCGCTTTCGACAACGGCACCCCAGCTTTCCCGATTTCCATCCAAGAACGACAGTAGCTTCATGGTTTCGCCCCAAGGGTTCTAATTTTCGATCTGGCATATTATTTTCGAAAATCAGGCGGGGCGCAAGCCCGCCCTGTGAAAATGCCGCCGCCTATTCGCTGTCGAGCAGGTGGGCGGCGTATTTTGCGACATTATCAGCGGTGGTGCGGATATGGGTCTCGATCAGCTGCACGGCGAGATCGGCGTTGCGCGAGATTGCGGCCTGCATGATGGCCTGGTGCTCGCCGGCCTTGTCGCGCGGGCGCGGCCGGAAATTGGCCGACAGGTGCCGGTAGCGCTCGGCACGGTCGAACAGCTCGGCGCGAATGGCGAGCAACGTCGCCGAGCCGCAAGCAGACACCAGTGCTTGGTGGAATTGCCGATGCGCGATCTTCCATTCGGGGTCGCGCAAGGGATGCTCGGGATCGCGCTGCTCGATCCGCTTCAGGCGGTGCAGCGTGGAGATGACAGCGATTTCCCAGTCGTCGTCGCCGCGCTCGATCGACCGGCGGATCAATTCCACCTCGATCAGCACCCGCGCATCGGTCACTTCAATCAGATCCTGGCGGCTGACCGGCGCGACGCGAAAGCCGCGCTGCTCCTGCGCGTCGACCAGGCCTTCGGCGGCGAGCGCGGTCAGCGCCTCACGCAGCGTCGTAAAACTCGCGCCGAACCGCTCGCGCAGCACGTCGAAGCGCAGCGGCTCGCCCGGCGCAAGCGCGCAGGCGATGATCTCCTCGCGCAGCCGATGCGTGATGTCGGCGGCGATGGTCTTGCCGAATTCCTTGCGCGGGCGAACGGCGCTGTCAGCCATGGGGTCTGCCATTGAATCGATGCCCCAAGATGCCGTGCCAACGACCGTCTTGCAATAATTTTCGTAATGAGTATGATTTTCGAAAATATGGCTTGGGAGGCTGAGGACGTCATGAGAGCGGTGCTGGTGCGTCAGCCGGGTGGGCCGGATGCACTCGAAATGGTCGAGCTTCCGATGCCTGCGCCCGGTGCTGGCCAGGTGCAGATCCGGGCCGAAGCATTCGGGGTCGGTCAGCCCGACGTGCTGATCCGGCGCGGCGTCTACAAATGGATGCCGCCGCTGCCGGCCAATCCCGGCAATGACGTCGCGGGGCGCATCGCCGCTCTCGGATCCGGCGTTGCGGGACTTGCGATCGGCCAGAAGGTGCTGCTGAGCGCGCGCGATCTTGCCCAGCGCGGCGGCTGTTATGCCGACTACGTCGTCGCACCCGCGGATGCCGTTCACGCGCTGCCCGACAATGTCGATCTGCAAGCCGCGGTGTGCCTGTCGAACTACCAGGTGGCCTATGCCCTGCTGCACGAGTGCCGCCATCCGCGCGCGCCGGCCAGCGTGCTGGTGATTGGCGCCGCCGGCGGCGTCGGCACCGCGCTGGTGCAGCTGGCCAAGCTCGCCGGGATGACTGTGATCGGCACGGTCTCCACCGAGGAGAAGGCTGCCTTCGCGAAAGCGAACGGCGCCGATCACATTATCTTCTACCGCAGCGAGGAAGTGGTGGCGCGCACCCGCGAGCTGACGGGGGGCGAGGGCGTCGGCCTCGTGCTCGATCATGTCTGCGGTCCCGAGTTTACCGGCTATCTTGGCGCACTCGGCAAATGGGGCACGCTGCTGTCCTACAACGCCTTCGCGGGACTTCCGGAAGAAAACCTGATGGCGGCGATGCGCAACCATCTCGACATTTGTCCGGCGATACGATGCTTCTCCTTCCACATCTACGACCACGATCGCGACGGCCGCCGCGCCCTGATGCGCAGCGTGATCGAGGCGCTCGGCCGCAACGCGATCAAGCCGGCGATCTCGGCCGTGCTGAGGCTCGACGAGGTCAGGAAAGCGCATACGCTGCTGGAGCAGGGCTCGGCGCTCGGCAAGATCATCATGATTCCATGAGGGGGTGGATTGCACGATGAGCACACAAGCACCCATTGCACGCTTCACCCGGCTGCGGCACGTGACCTTCACCTCGCCGGATCCGGAGCGGCTGCTCGACTATTATCGCGGCGTGATCGGCCTTGGCCTCGTTGCCCGCGATGGCGACCGCCTGTTCCTTGCCAGCGAGTCCGAGCAGCTCTCGCTCGTGATCGAGCCTGGTGATGCCGCGCTCGGCAGCATCGCCTTTGAAATCTCCCCGGAGGTCGAGATCGACGCACTGGGCGCCGCGCTGAAGCAGGCGGATCTGCGGCCCGAGCTGCGGAGCGATCCGTTGCCCGGTGTTTCCAGACTGCTGTCCTTTACCGATCCGGAAGGCACGCGCTTCGAGCTGATCCAGGGCTGGACGCCGACGCCCGCGCAGGAGCGGATCGGCGGGTTCGCGGTCGCCAAGCTCGGCCATGTCGCGCTGCGCACGCCTGACCCGAAAGCCGCCTCGGAGTTTTACGCGAACGTGATGGGCCTGCGCGTCTCCGACTGGATCGAGGACCGCTTCGTCTTCATGCGCAGCGGCTTCGAGCATCACACGCTCAATTTTGCCCGCGCGCCCGTCCGCAGTCTTCATCACTTCGCCTTCGAGCTGCGGGGCCCCGACCACATGCATCGCGCCTGCGATCATCTCGCGCGGCACAAGCTGCCCGTGCTCTGGGGGCCGGTGCGTCACGGCCCCGGCCACAACACCGCGATCTATCACCGCAATCCCGATGGCCACCTGGTCGAGCTGTTCCATGATCTCGACCGGATGGTGGACGAGGAGCTCGGCTATTTCGAGCCGCGCCCCTGGCACCGCGATCGCCCGCAGCGGCCGAAGGTCTGGGTCGGGCTGCCGCGCGACGTCTGGGGCATGCCGCCATCGCCTGAGTGCACCGAGTTCGCGCGCTAGCGCGATCACGACTTGAAGAGGCCGCACGCGCTGCGGCCAACGATAGAACAATCAAGGGGAGAAGCATCCATGCAAGGGATGAAGCGGCTTGCTGCGGCCATTTTTCTGCTCGGCGTTTTTCTTGCCAGTTGTCTGGCCGGTCCGGCATCGGCGGAGAATTATCCGTCGCGTCCGATCCGCCTGCTGCATGGCTTTGCCGCCGGCGGTGCGGCCGACACGCTCTCGCGCATCATCGCCGACGGACTGTCGAAGAAGCTGGGCCAGCCGGTTATCGTTGAGGCCAAGCCGGGCGCCGGCGGCAACATCGCGGCGGATGCGGTCGCCAAGGCGGCGCCTGACGGTTATACGCTCGGGCTCGTCACCGGCGCCCACGCGATTTCCGCGGCGACCTACAAGAGCCTCGCCTATCAGCCGGCCGACAGCTTCGAGATGATCTCGACGCTGGTCTACTACGCGCTCGTCATCGCCGTGCGCAACGACTATCCCGCGAAATCGCTGGGCGAGCTCATTGCGATCGCCAAGGCGAAGCCCGGCTCGCTCAGCTTCGGAGCGGTGGGTTTCGGCTCGACCCATCACCTCGCGGGAGAATTGCTCAACGCCACCGCGGGAATCGAGATGGTGCACGTGCCGTATCGCGGCGATTCCCAATCCACCACCGCGCTGCTCGGCGGCGACGTTCCCGTCGTCGTCGGAACGCCCGTTTTGCTCGCCCCGCAAATCCAGAACGGCGCGATCCGCGGCCTTGCCGTGACCTCGCCGGCGCGCACCGCGTTGCTGCCCGATGTCCCGACGGTTCAGGAAGCCGGCATCAAGGGTTACGACGTGCGCACCTGGGCCGGCCTGCTGGCCCCCAAGGGAACGCCGCCCGCCATCATCGCCGCGCTCAATGCCGCAACGCTGGACTCGCTGAGGGATCCCGAGCTCAAGCAGCGGCTGGAGACGGCCGTCGGCGGCGAGGTCCGCGGCAGTTCGCCGGAGGAGATGAAGAAGCTGATCGAGACCGAGATCGCCAAATGGACCGGCGTGGTGGAGCGGGCAAAGATCCCGAAGATCTGAGCCGGGCAGGGGGACCGCGCGATGCCGGCCGGGCCCTCTGCTCACGAATGCTTGATCCGGATCAACAAGCGCCGCCGGCTCTGGGATATGTTAGGAAGAAGGCATTGCGGCCCGAAAGGTAAATTCATCTAGATGTGGTTCGTCCGTACCATCCTGGCATTTGCCATCGCCATCTCCTTGGCGATGCTGCCGGTTGGCGTGTCCGCATCAAGCCTTGCCACGTCGTCGGACGACATGCACGCGACCATGCAGATGGGCGGCGACGCCGAGATGGCGATGGACGATTGCTGCCCCGACATGAAGGGACCGGCCTCCACCACGGGCGGCTACAAATGCGGGATGGGCTTCTGCTGCGTCGGCGGGCTCGTTGCGCTCGATGACGTCAGGCCCGTCGTCTTCGGGCATTTCGCCGTCGCGGCGAGCACGCTTCCCATCCCTGAGGACCAGGTCGTCTCCGTCCGCGGCGGCCCTCCTCCCTTCCGACCTCCTCGAATCTGACCTCGCCAAGCCCAAAGACGCGTGCGGCATGCCCGCGCGCGAGGACTGACGTGCGCGCTTCCTGCGCCACGGCGAAGATCAGATCATGAGGACAAGACAATGCTTGCCAGATTCAGCACAGCGGCACTCGCCGCCACCCTTTCGCTTGCCGCTTCCGCCGCGATGGCGGGCGCCGGTGACTACGCCTTCGAGCCCGTCACGGCGCAAATGAAGAAGGGCGACGACGTCACGCTCTCGGTGCGCCTGACCAACAAGCAGACCGGCAAGCCGGTGGCGGACGCCGTCATCTTCAAGACCCGCGTCGACATGGCTCCGGACGGCATGGCTGAGATGGAATCGGCCGTGGCGCCGTTGCCGTCGCAGGAGCCGGGCGTCTACGCCTTCAGGACCGACCTGCCGATGGCGGGCCGTTACCAGGTCACGCTGTCGGCCAAGGTGCAGGGCGAGGCTGAGACCGTCACCGGCAAGGTGATCGTCACGGCGACCAAGTGAGCGTCCGGACGCGCCCCGCGGCGTCCGGACTTCTCTGTCCCTTTCACATGGACACGATCACATCATGACAACGCTGCGTCTCCTGACTGTTCTCGCGCTGGGCGGTGGCCTCGCGCTGGGCGCGACCTGGGCCTTGTTCGACGGGCATTGGTCCGTTCACGCCGAGGCAACGCCGGCTGCGGCCGAGGCGAACCGGGCTCCGCTCTATTACCGCGATCCCAGCGGCGCGCTGTTCTGGTCCGCCGCTCCGAAGAAGGATGACCGCGGCCGCGACTATCTGCCGGTCTACGAGGACGGCCAAGCCGCCGCTGCGGCACCGAAGCCGCCGCAGGCGGCGTCATCGCGAAGGATCCTCTACTACCGCAATCCCATGGGCCTGCCCGACACCTCGCCGGTGCCGAAGAAGGACCCGATGGGGATGAATTACATCCCTGTCTACGAAGGCGACGAGGTCGACGACGGCACGGTAAAGCTCTCGCCGGGCAAGATTCAACGTACCGGCGTCAAATCCGAGCCCGTCGAACGGCGCGCGATCCGCGTCTCGGTCAAGGCGCCCGGCACGATCCAGCTCGACGAGCGCCGCATCTCGGTGATCGCGATGCGCGCCGAAAGCTTCGTGCAAGAGGTTGCCGACGTCACCACCGGCACGCGCGTGAGGGCAGGCCAGCCGCTGATGGAGATCTACAGTTCGGCGGTCGCCTCCGCCGCGGCGGAATATCTCGCGACGATTACCTCGAAGACGGTGGGCGGCGTCGAGATGTACGGCCGCGGCTCGCGGCAGCGGCTAATGAACCTCAACGTGCCCGAACAAATCATCGCCGAGATGGAGCGGACGCGCGTCGCGCCCGTCACCGTGCATTGGTCGGCGCCGCGCGACGGCATCGTGCTCGAACGCAGCGCGATCGAAGGCATGCGCGCCAATCCCGGCGACGTGTTGTTCCGGATCGCGGATATCTCGCTGGTCTGGGCGCTGGTCGACGTCGCCGAGCGCGATCTCGGCACGATCGCGGTGGGGCAGCCCGTGGCGGTGCGCGCGCGGAGCTTTCCCGGCCGCATCTTCAGCGGCAAGATCGCCGTGGTTTATCCGCAGGTGAACCGCGACACCAGGACGGTGCGCGTCCGCATCGAGCTCGCCAATCCCGATGCTGCGCTGCTGCCGGACATGTATGTCGATGCCGACATCGACACGGCCGATGGCGCGCCCGTGCTGGCGATCCAGGACAGCGCGGTGCTCGACACCGGCGCGCGTCAGGCCGTCCTGGTCGACAAGGGCGAGGGCCGCTTCGAGCCGCGCGAGGTGAAGCTTGGCCGGCGCGGCGGCGGCTATATCGAGGTGCGCGACGGACTCGCGGATGGCGAGGTGGTGGTCACCTCCGCCAACTTCCTGATCGATGCGGAAAGCAATCTGAAGGCCGCGCTCAAAGGCTTTGCCGAAGCCGCGCCGCAGGCGTCCGAACCCGGCCACGCCGCGGGAGAGCACAAATGATCGCCCGCATCATCGCCTGGTCGGCGCGCAATCTGCTGCTGGTGCTGTTTGGTACCGGCTTTGCGGCCGCCGCCGGTCTCTACGCGCTGATCCATCTGCCGCTGGATGCGATCCCGGACCTCTCCGACACCCAGGTCATCGTCTACACCGAATATCCCGGCCAGGCGCCGCAGGTGATCGAGGACCAGGTGACCTATCCCCTGACCACGGCGATGCTGACCGTGCCGAAATCGAAGGTCGTGCGCGGCTTCTCCTTCTTCGGCGTGTCGTTCGTCTACGTGATCTTCGAGGACGGCACCGACATCTACTGGGCGCGTTCGCGCGTGCTGGAGTTTTTGAACGGCGCGGCGTCGCGGTTGCCCGCCGGCGTCAGCCCGACCATCGGGCCCGATGCCACCGGCGTCGGCTGGGTCTATCAGTACGCGGTGATGTCGAAAGAGTTGAATCTCGCCGACCTCAGGACGATCCAGGACTGGAATCTGAAGTTCGCGCTGGCCAAGGCCGAAGGCGTCGCCGAAATCGCCGGCATCGGCGGCTTCGTCAAGCAGTACAACGTGGTGCTCGATCCGCAGCGGATGCGCGACCGCGGCATCAGCATGCAGAAGATACGTGACGCCATCCGCGCCAGCAACGCCGATGTCGGTGGGCGCACCGTCGAGCTCGCCGAGTTCGAATACGTCATCCGCGGCAAGGGCTACATCAAGAGCATCAACGATCTCGGCAACATCGTGCTGAAGACGAGCAATGGCACGCCGGTGCTGCTCCGCGACGTTGCCCATGTCGAGCTCGGACCGGACGAGCGCAGGGGCATCACCGAGCTGAACGGCGAGGGCGAGGTCGCAAGCGGCATCGTGCTGCAGCGCTTCGGCGTCAACGCCCTCGACGTCATCGAGAACGTCAAGCGACGCTTCAAGGAGATCGCGAGCAGCCTGCCGGCATCGGTCGAGATCGTCCCGGTCTACGACCGCTCCAGCCTGATCTACGCGGCGATCGACACGCTCAAGCACACGCTGTTCGAGGAGAGCATCGTCGTCGCGCTGGTCTGCATCGTGTTCCTGCTGCACGTCCGCAGCGCGCTGGTCGCGATCCTGATGCTGCCGGTTGGCGTGCTGATGGCGTTCGGCGCCATGAAGCTGCTCGGCCTCGGCTCGAACATCATGAGCCTAGGGGGCATCGCGATCGCAATCGGCGCCATGGTCGATGCCGCGATCGTCATGATCGAGAACGCGCACAAGCATCTCGAACGCGCCAAGCCCGATCGGTCGCGCGTGCAGATCCTGATCGATGCCGCCTCGGAAGTCGGTCCTGCGCTGTTCTTCAGCCTGCTGATCATCACCGTGTCGTTCATGCCGATCTTCACGCTGGAATCGCAGGAGGGGCGGCTGTTCAGTCCGCTCGCCTTCACCAAGACGTTCTCGATGGCCGCTGCGGCCCTCTTGTCCGTCACGCTGGTGCCGGCGCTGATGGTGATCTTCGTCCGCGGCCGGATCGTGCCGGAGGGCAGGAATGTCATCAATCGCTTCCTGATCTGGATCTACCGGCCGGTCATCAAGGGCGTGCTTCGCGCCAAGACGCTGGTGATCCTCGCCGCCGTCGCAGTGCTCGCGGTCACCGCTTGGCCGGCAGGCCGGCTCGGCACCGAGTTCATGCCGACGCTGAACGAGGGCACGCTGCTCTACATGCCGACCACGCTGCCCGGCATCTCCGTCACCAAGGCGGCCGAGCTGATGCAGACCCAGGACCGCATCATCAAATCATTCCCCGAGGTCGCCTCGGTCTACGGCAAGGCTGGACGGGCGGCGACCGCGACCGACCCGGCGCCGACCGAGATGTTCGAGACGGTGGTCAATCTGAAGCCGAAGGAGGCTTGGCGCCCCGGCGTCACCGTCGACAGCCTGATCGCCGAGATGGACAAGGCGCTGCAATTCCCTGGTGTCTCCAACGCCTGGACCATGCCGATCAAGGCGCGCATCGACATGCTGTCCACCGGCATCCGCACGCCTGTCGGCGTCAAGGTCATGGGCACCGATCTCGTCGAGATCGACCGCCTGGCGCGGCAGGTCGAACGCGTGATCAAGACGGTTCCGGGCACGTCATCGGCCTATGCCGAGCGCGGCATCGGCGGCTATTATCTCGAGATCGTGCCGGACCGCGAGGCGCTCGCCCGCTATGGCATCCTGATCCAGGACGTTCAGGACACCATCGCTGCTGCGCTCGGCGGCCAGACGGTGACGACGACCGTGGAGGGCCGGCAGCGCTTCACGGTGAACATGCGCTATCCGCGCGACCTCCGCGACAATCCCAAGGCGATCGCCAGCGAAATCCTGGTGCCGATGCCGGCGGGCGGCGCCGTGCCGCTCGGCGAGGTCGCCAAGGTCGAGCCGGCGCGCGGACCGACCTCGATCCGCACCGAGAACGGCCAGCTCGCGACCTACATCTATGTCGACATCCGCGATCGCGACATCGGCAGCTACGTCGCGGATGCGCAACGCGCGGTGACGGAGAGCATCCAGTTTCCCGCCGGCACCTATGTGGTCTGGAGCGGACAGTACGAATATCTGCAGCGCGCCGCCGCGCGCCTCAAGATCGTGGTGCCCGTGACGCTCACGAACATCTTCCTGCTGCTGTACCTGAATTTCAAGGCGTTGACCGAGACCCTGATCGTGATGCTGTCGCTGCCGTTCGCGCTGGTCGGCGGCATCTGGATGATGTGGTGGTTCGGCTTCAACCTGTCGGTCGCGGTCGCCGTCGGCTTCATCGCGCTCGCGGGCGTCGCCGCCGAGACCGGGGTCGTCATGCTGATCTACCTCGATCACGCACTGGCCGAGATGAAGGCAAGGTGCGGCACCGTGGGCAGGGTCTTCACCCGTGCCGATCTTCACGACGCCATCATGGTTGGCGCGGTCGAGCGCGTCCGGCCCAAGATGATGACCGTGGTCGCCATCATGGCGGGCCTGCTGCCGATCATGTGGAGCACCGGAACCGGATCCGAGATCATGCAGCGCATCGCGCTACCGATGATCGGCGGCATGATCTCGTCGACCCTGCTGACGCTGATCGTGATCCCCGCGATCTTCGGCCTGGTGAAGGGGCGGGGACTGCCTGATGGCGAGCAGCCGGCGCTGGCCGACGAGGTCGCCGTCGAAAGAGAGCGCGGCATGCGTGCACCGGAAGCCGCCGAGTAGGCGACATGCCCGACGCAGAGACCGACGTATCTAAAGCATGATCCGAAAAAATGCGCAGCGGTTTTCCGAAAGGATCATGCTTAATGCGACAACCTGAAGCGCGATGGCGATTCATCCTAATCGCATCGCGCTTTAAGTGAGCCTTTCACCGAGAACGCGATCCAGCCGTAATCGATGCCGATGATCGGTGAGAAGGCGAGCGCCTCCCAGCACCGCAGCGAGAGTTCCCAATCCTGTGCCGCCGGCGATTAAGAACATGATCAAAAGCTGATATTTGACGGCGTCGATTGGTTCGACGCCTGCGAGGATTTGACCGGTCATCATTCCTGGCAATGAGACAAGGCCGATCGCGGCCATCGCATTGATGGTCGGCATCAGCCCGCTCCGCATCGCATCCCGCAGGACAGGCAGCAGCGCCTGATATCGGGTCGCGCCTAGAGCAAGGCAGGCTTCAACGGCCGCCCTTTCGCGCACCAAGCCATTTGTCAGCACGTCCAGGCCCAGGCTTATTCCCGTCATGGTGTTGCCCAGGATCATACCCAGCAATGGCAGCGCATAGCGCGGATGATACCAAGGATCCGGGCGGAGCTCCGTCAGCAGCGAGAAAATCGTGACGGTGCCGGCCGCGAGCAGCGTGCATCCGGCCCCCAAGCCGTAGCTCCAGATACCTGGCAGCCGCCGCTTTTGCCGCGCGACGATCTCTCGTGACGCGAAGAGAACCATGGTGAAGGCCGCGAGGGCCGTCCAGAGCAGCGAGACCGCGGCAAACAGGAACGTCAACACGTATCCGACCAGCACCAGCTGAAGCACCATCCGCACGGTTGCAATGGCCAGTTGCTTTTCGAGCTTGAGGCGGAGAGCAAGCGAGAGAGCGCCGTCCATGACAACAAGAAGTGCGGGCAGAACCAGATCACCATATGTCAGTTGGATGTAAGTCACATCAGGCTTTCCCCGATCCGTCCATCGGCGCCCATCACGATGAGCCTTGACGCAACACGGCTGGCCTGGGCGCCGTCGTGGGTGCTCCAAACCACACTCGTCCCATTCGAAACGCGCTCGGCGATCAGGGATTCCACGGCCGCAGTCGATGCTGAATCGAGCGCCGAAGTGGGCTCGTCCAGGAGAAGAACCCGCGACCGCAGCATCAGCGCCCGCACAAGCCCCAATCGTTGTCTCTCTCCGGTCGAAAGCCTCTGGACCGGCCAAGGACCGCAATTGCACGGCAATCCCAATCTCGTGACCAGAGGCAGGGCATCGTCCCATCTGCTGAAGTGATCCTGCACCGTGTCTGACCACCACCCCGGCTCGGCAGCGAGGTAGGTTACCCGCTTTCGCCAGGCAGGAGCCGGCATCGCCTCCCTGAGCGTTCCGTCCAATGTGACTGTTCCCTCGTTGGGATCGAGATCTGCGAGGGAGCGCAGCAACAGTGTCTTACCGGCGCCAGAGGGGCCCTGCAGGGCGACGCATTCGCCGTCCTGCAAGTCGAATGAGACAGAGACATGCAAACGCTTGAGTGCGCGGACCGTCAGCATCTGTCAGAGCTTGCGCTGCAGCCGATCGGCAACCCGCTTGGCGATTTCCGCCGGCGCCTCGTCCGGGTAAGGATGCACCGAGCTGACATTGATCTCGCCGAGGACATAGGTGTCGCTCCCGTCGGGAAGGACCGGACCAAGCATGAAGTCGGCGTCCCAGATCATTGGCAAGTCAGCTCGCGCGATATCCAGCAACGAGGTCAGCTGCGGCGTCCACTCCTCTTCCATCAAGCGACGCAGCCGCTGGAAGCGGGGGTCTGCGTTCGACGTGTAGAGCCGTGGCCCGGCCCCGGAACGTGCAGCCGGCGAGTCAACCAGGGCCTTGACTTTGTGATGACCGAAGCCGGCGCAGCGATCACCGGCCATATAGCAGCGCACCACACCTTCGCTCAAGCGAGGCTGGAACGGCTGATCGACCACGCTGCCGTTTTCGAAATACTCCGCGCAACGGCGGACAAAATCATCCAGCGTCAGTTGCTCGGACCCATCCCTGGTCGCGTCGAGCACCTTTATCATCGGGGAATCCGGCAGTCTCTCGACTTTCCAGACGCCTTGACCGCCGTTGCCCCGGTTGCGCTTGATCACCCGCGGACCGGTGGCGAGACGTATCGGCAACTCGGCGCGCATCGCCGCGGCGGTTTGATATAAAGCCGTGTCGCATCCCCACCCCATCGAGCGGGTCCGATAGAGCACCTCCTTGGTACCCATCTTGAGAATGACGTCCGGATGAGCGCTGACCCACACGCCCCGTGCGGCGACGTCCCGTAACAGCGCGTCGAGATCGGCGCGATTTCGACCGTCCTGAATCGGATTGACCCAGACCAGCACGCCGTCCGCCGCGAGCAACTGATGCCGCACCTGCTCGGCGAAACTCTCATCGTAGATCGCCGGGCGCGCTTCGATCCCCAGAGCGGCGAGGGCTTCGAAGAGGTGCAGGAAGCGGCTGTTCCGCGGGTTTGCATCCTGGCGCGCCGCAGCGTCGCCTCGCGAAAGAATGGCCACGGAAGGTCGGGAAGGGGGCTGTCGTTCGGTATTCATGCGCAAGCTCCACGAATGGCGTGCTGCGCAGAACTTGGACCGAGGCCTCACGGGGAGTCTGCTTTGTCCCCACTTGAGGAACAATAGTCGGGTCGTTCGCGAGTTGCAAGACGGCGGTCCGCGCGTTCCGTTCCAATCGGCAGCTCTTGGCGATATTCGCTCGCGGTCGGTGGGCTTGCTCCAGCACATGCCGGTTGACAGCTTCCGGGCCTCGGGGTTCTATCCCCGGATCGGGGACGTGCGATCTCCCCGTGAGGCGACAAGCCCAAGCATCGCGTCCTGATCACCAAGGGCGCAGCATGCCATCATACACCCCCGATATATCCGACAGATTATCCCGGCCTCGGCACGGCGCCCGCGCCGATCGCATCGCTGCGCGCGCGTCGTTTCGCTCTTTGGAGCACCAAGTCGGGATGTAGGGGACAGGATCGCGACGGACTTCGCCTGGGGCAGGGACCCAACCAGGAGAACGATCATGCGACCACGAACAACCTTCCGCACCGTTCTATTGCTTGCGATCGCAGGCGGGCTGTCGAGTGCCCAAGCCCTGACACAAGAGGAACTCGTCGCGAGGATCCAGGCGGCCGGCTACGCCCAGGTCAGCGACATCAAGTCGACTGCCGAGGGCATCACTGCCAAGGCGGTGAAGAACGGCAAGACGGTGACGCTCGTCGTCGACAGCAGCGGCCAGGTCAAAGAGCGAAACTAACCCGGAGGAGTAGAACGATGAAGAGAATCGTCTGGTCCGTGGCGGCCATTGGCGTCTGCCTTCTTGCATTTCGCGTTGGCCCCTTCGTTCCGGCATATGCCCAAGATGCCGACTGGAAGAAAGTCGACGAGATTTTGGGGCGCAAGCCCGTCGTTGCGGACGATGTTCACCGCTATGGCTTTCCCCGCACCGATCTCTCCGTGACCTTGGATGGGGTCACAATCAAGCCGGCGCTGGCGCTCGGGGGCTGGCTCGCGTTCAAGCCTGCGCATGGCGGCGCCATGGTCATGGGCGATCTCGTGCTGCTAGAGACCGAGATCAATCCCGTGATGGCGAAGATGATCGCGAGCGGTCTTGCGATCACCGCCGTGCACAATCACCTGCTGCGCGCGAACCCGGCGACGTTCTACATGCACGTCGCCGGACACGGCGATCCCGTCAAGCTGGCCGCGGCCATTCATGATGCGCTCGCCGAAAGCAAAACCCCCTTGACGGTCGTTGCGCCGGCGGGCCCGCCGCCTGCCATCGATCTCGACACCGCAAAGCTCGATCAGGTCATCGGGGTGAAGGGGCAGGGCAACGGCGGCGTCTACCAGTTCAACGTCAAGCGGCGCGACCCGATCACGGAGGATGGCATGCTGCTGACCCCCGTCGGTCCGATGGGCGTCGCCACCGCCATCAATTTCCAACCGACCGGGGCAGGCAAGGCCGCCATCACCGGGGATTTCGTGCTGACCAGCGACGAGGTGAATCCGGTCGTCGTGGCGCTGCGGTCGCACGGCATCGAGGTGACGGCGCTGCACAGCCACATGCTGGATGAACAGCCGCGGCTCTTCTTCATGCACTTCTGGGCCAATGACGACGCGGTCAAGCTCGCGAGCGGCCTGCGTGCCGCGCTCGACAAGATCGCCAGCACGAACAACTGAGTCGGCAGTACCTAGCTGCGGAGATGAGCAGACGCGTTGCTCTCGCAGGGCGAGGCGCGGCGCGTTTGGTTGAGGGAAAAGGAGCAATCAGCCAGTGGTCCCCAGTCGGCGATGGGAGATTTTCGAGCTGCCGCAACGATCGGTCTCGACAAACCAACGTCCGCGAGCAACCGGTCATCCAGTTCGAGAAGCTCGTTATATTCGCGGCGCCGCGTTATCGCGTTCAGGAGCGTGAGCGGCAATCTCCAGACCCATGCAAGATTTGGAGCAGGGCCGAAGGCTGCGCGGGATATGCCGGATGAGGCAGTGGTGCTGTCGCAAGACATGTTTCTTCTCCGAAAGGGAGCGAAACAACGCTTGGCTCAAGAGCTGGTCGGGCGGTTGTATGTGGCCCGAAACCCATCGCTATCACGCGCCTCCTCGGCAAGCAATGCCTGGCGACGCTTGGTCCCAGCAGCAACTGCGCTGAATATCGCGCCGGCATGTGAACCGGCTCATACAATCGAGCACAGATTGCTCCTATTCTTTGGCCGCGACCACGGAGCGTTTTTTGTCACGCTCCGCTTGCCTTTGAGGAATGTCCTCCGGCCCGTCGCCCCCACGAGAACGCGACACGGCCAAACCGAACGTCTCGTCCCCTGCGGCAGTAGCGTCTCGAAAGGAGCCCTCCGATGCTGACCTTTCTTCAACGTGACCCTTCCATCCCCATCGACATCCAGGACACGGAGTTCACGCGCGATCTGCTCGGCAGATACGTGTGCAGCACGTTCGACGAGGCGGTGAACAACGGCGGCAGGCCGTTCGATGTCGTGGTGATCGGCGCCGGCATGTTTGGCGCGTATGCGGCCAACAGGATCTACCGCAGAGGTGCCGATCAGAACCTTCGGGTGCTCTTGCTCGATGCGGGAGGCTATCTTGCCCCGACGCATGTGCAGAACATGCCGCACCTGGGCCTCAATGCGCCCGATACCGCCCTGGTGACTCGCAATGATCAGGATCCGCGTGCGCGCAACGGCGTCTGGGGCATTCCCTGGCACAGCAACGAGCCGTTCACCGGCCTCGCTTACTGCCCCGGAGGACGTTCTCTGTTCTGGGGCGGCTGGGCGCCGCGACTCATGCCGGCCGACCTCGCGGCATGGCCCAATGACGTGCGCACGTTTCTGATGGCGACCTACCCGGACGTGGAGCGCGAGATAGGCGTGCAGGACAAAGCAGACTATCTATCGGGCCCGCTCAACACGGCGCTCAACGGACAGTTGCAGGCCGTCGCCTCAAGCACGAGCGCGATCATGCCTGACGTGACATTGGACCTCGTCGAAGAAGCTCCGATCGCTGTGCAGGCGAGCTCGCCCGGTCCCGGGCTGTTTTCGTTCGACAAGTTCAGCAGCGGACCCGTGCTGCTCGAAAGCATCCGAGACGATATCGCCAGACGCTGGACCTTGAACGATAACTCGCGGCGGCGCTTCTTCCTCGTTCCGCGCTGCCATGTGATCCGACTTCGCAACAGCGGAGGCAGGGTCACCGGGATCGATGTCGCCTACAATGGTCAGTTCCGGTCGCTTTCCGCTCCCAATCTCAGTCCGGATTGTCAGATCGTGGTCGCGGCGGGAACGATCGAGACGACGCGACTGGCCATCGAATCGTTTCCGGTCACGCGCGGCGCATACAGCATGGGTGCCAATTTCATGGCGCATCTGCGCACGAATCTCACGGTGCGCGTCAAACGTAGCGCGCTCGGGCTGGCCGCGGCCGCGACCCTCGAGCAGGGCGGCGCGATCGTGCGCGGCGAGATCACGAACCCGGACGGAAGCAGGCGGCGCTATCACATCCAGGTGCTGGCGTCGGCCGAGAAAGGACAGAATCCGGAAGCGACGATGTGGACGATGGTGCCCGACATCGACCTCTTGCGAAACCTGCTTTCCAACGAGGATCCCGATTGGGTGGCGATCGTCTTCCGCGGCCTCGGAGAGATGGACGGCGACAGGACGGCCGGCCCCGGCGGCGCCACCAGTTTCGTCAATCTCACCAATGCGGCCGATCCGCTGCAAAATGACGGAATGAGCGCGCGTGCGTGGGTCAATTTCACGCCGACATCGAATGACTACGCGGCATGGGCCAAACTCGCCGCCGCAGCCGTCAAGCTGGCCGAACGTCTCGGCAAAACTGCCGGCGACGTCCAGTACCTCTACAACGGTGGCTGGCAAAGCGCTCCGCCGCCCGATCCGTTTGCTACCACCAAGGACCAGCTCGGCAACACCCATCACGAAGCGGGCACGCTGTGGATAGGCGACGACCCAACCACGTCAATCACAGACCCGACAGGGCGATTCCATCATATCTCGAACGCCTACGTTGCTGGCCCTGCCTTGTTTCCCACCGTCGGCTCCGCGAACCCGTCCTTGACGGGCCTTGCGCTCGCGCGCCTGACGAGCGCGGCGGTCGTTGCGGCCTTGACGCCGGCGCCTTCGGCACGTTTCAAGCAGCTCTATGCCGGAAGTCTGGCCGACTGGCAGATGTCGGGAGCAGGAAGCTTCCTCCAGGTGTACGACATCCTCGAATCCGTCGGTGGGCCCGGCTTGCTCTGGTACACGCGCGAGAGCTTCTCCGACTTCGTGCTCGAACTCGAGTGGCAATACGCAAACCGCACCGACAATTCCGGTGTGTTCATCCGCGTCCCCAACTTGAACAGCTCGAATCCAAACGACTGGACCGCCGCAATCGACCAAAGCTACGAAATCCAGATCGATCCGCGCGGGTACAACGCCGAAAAGGCCATGGAGAACGATCCCTTGCGCAGCACGGGCGCGATCTACAACGTCAATGCGCCGATCCGCACCGATGTTGCGAAAGGCCCTTGGCAGTGGAACACGTTCGTCATCGAGGCTGTCGGGAGCCGCATCAAGGTGACGCTGAACGATGTGGTCGTGAATGACTTCACCGATCCCAGGCCCAGGTCTCTTCGCGGCCACATCGCGCTGCAAAGCCATCACGATGGTTCGAAGGTGCAATTCCGGAACATTCGCATCAAAGCGGTGGTGCCGGGGGTTACCGAACTGCCTCTCGCCAGGGTTGCTTGATCTGATCAGGCCGCCGCGCGACGTGGGGCGCTCATGGGCGCCCTGCGCCTGGTCGCCGCTTGTCTTGCGATTCCGGTCCGGGTCATGGCTGAAAGGAGAAGCACGAACGTCCTTGTCTGCTTGGACTGGCGGTCGCCTCACGCCACTATTGCTGCGGCGGAAAGCGCTCGAACGCCGGCAATTCGTGCGCGTGCTCCATCCAGCGCAGGCGCTCGGCGACCTGGATCTGCATCGTGGGCGGCACGGCCTCGGGATCGTCGTAAGTCGCGCTCTGGATGTCGATCACCCCGGCATCAGGCTGGCATTGACGTAAAACAGGCCGGTGCCGCAATCGCCGCAGAAGTGCCGCCGGCCGTGTTCCGACGAGCTGTAGATCCTGGGCTCGCCCCTGGTCAGTTTGACGGCGCCATCCGCATACATCGTCCAGCCAACGACAGGTGCGCCGGCATGGAGCCGGCAATCGCGGCAATGGCACAGCGCATGCACGATCGCCTCGCCCTCGACCTCATAACGGATCGCGCCGCAGTGACAGCCGCCGGTGATGGTGTTCATGCGTCTCTCCCGATCGGATATTTCTTCGCCGATCGATAGCGCTCGCGATTTGCAGCATCAACGGCGCAATCGGTTTGCGCTTGCGTCCTACTGTCGCGTGACAGCTGCTGCCATCGACACCGTCTATCGCGTTTCCACCACTTCACCGTCCTCCTTGACGAAGCGGCCGACGGGATTGTCCAGCAGGTCGATGACGGCTTCCGATGGGCGGCACAACCGCGTGCCCTTTGGGGTCACGACGATCGGACGGTTGATGAGAATGGGGTGTGCGAGCATCTGATCGATCAA
Source organism: Bradyrhizobium sp. 62B (assembly GCF_030272265.2). Taxonomy (NCBI): domain Bacteria; kingdom Pseudomonadati; phylum Pseudomonadota; class Alphaproteobacteria; order Hyphomicrobiales; family Nitrobacteraceae; genus Bradyrhizobium; species Bradyrhizobium sp. 62B. Next base: position 2,514,925 of record NZ_CP092841.2, read on the forward strand.
CTCGTCGTCGGACCATTTGGGATCGTCGAGGCCGAGCTCCTTGTAGGGTGTTCCCTTCTCGCGCAGCAGCGCGCGCACGGAAACGCCCATCGTCTCGATCAGCTCCTTGAGTTTCTCGCGCGTGGGCGGCGTCTTCAGATATTCGATGACGATGGGCTCGACGCCGCTCTGCCGGATCATGGCCAGGGTGTTGCGCGACGTGCCGCAGGCGGGGTTGTGGTAGATCGTGACGCTCATCGAGATGTCTCCGCGGTTGGAACCGGGCCGCGCGCGTGCGAGGGGCCGAGCAGCCAGTTCATTAGCAGCATGCCGGCAAACGCTCCACAAAGCTCGGCCAGGATGAAGCCGGGCAGGTCGGCGGGACGGATGCCGGCGAAAGTGTTCGTCAGTGAACGCGCGATCGCGACTGCCGGATTGGCGAACGAGGTCGAGGCCGTGAACCAATAGGCCGCCGTGATGTAAAGGCCGACCAGCCAGGGCACCGCATTGCGCTGAAACCGGGCGCCGGCGAGGATGGTCGCGACCAGCCCAAAGGCCGCCACGGCTTCGGCGAACCATTGCGGCCCGCCAGTTCGAACCTTTGTCGAGACGTCGAGCACGGGCAGGCCGAACATCAGATGCGCGGCTATCGTTCCGGCGATGCCGCCGAGGATTTGCGCGACGACATAGAGCGCCGCCTCATTGACCGGCAGCTCGCGCTTGCCGGTGAACACCAGCGTGACTGCCGGATTGAAATGCGCACCTGAGATCGGACCGAGCACGGTAATGAGGACGACCAGAATGGCGCCGGTCGGCAATGTGTTGCAAAGCAGAGCAAGCGCGACATCCCTGGTCAGCGTCTCCGCCATGATGCCGGATCCGACCACGGTGGCGACGAGAAGACCGGTGCCGAGCGCCTCGGCTGCAAGTCGCCGCGAAAGATCGAATGCTTCCATCAGCGCGCTCGCATCTTTCGTTTCGGCGTGCAGCAGGCTTGCAGCGTCTCGACGACGGGGTTGCAGACTTCGGGGCGTCCGCCGCAGCAATCGCGCAACAGGAAAACCGCGACATCGCGGAATTCGCCGAGATTGGCGCGGTAGACGATCGAGCGGCTGTGCCGCTCCGAGGAGACGAGGCGGGCGCGCGTCAAGATCGCCAGATGCGCGGAGAGCGTGTTCTGCGGCACCTCCAGCAGGCGGGCGAGGTCGCCGGCGGCCAAGCCGTCAGGCTCGTGCCTGACCAGCGTCCGGAAGGCTTCCAGGCGCGTCGGCTGCGCCAGCGCGGCGAGGGCGAGGACGGCTTCTTCATTTTCCATATATCCAGATTTATGGAATTATCAGGAGGTCGTCAATTGAATCCTGTGCCGAGGGATCCTCCGTAATTCGAATATTCTAGAAATACAGTTTGACAGAAAGCGTGGACAGGCGCAGCGTGGGCATCATGAAGATCGCCGACGCAGCAGCACGTTTGGAGGCCCTGGGCAATCAGACCCGGCTCCAGATCTACCGGGCCCTGGTCCGGGCCGGGCACGCGGGCATGCCCGTCGGCCGCCTGCAGGACAAGCTGAAGATCCCTGCGTCGACGCTGTCGCATCACATCAAGACCCTGGTTGCGGTCGGGCTCGTCAGCCAGGTCAGGGAATCGACCACGCTGATCTGCCACGCCAATTTTGACGCGATGCGAGGCCTGGTGGCCTTCCTGGCGGCGGAATGCTGCGCCGACGAAGTCGGATGCAAGGGGGCGCAAACGGCGGCGTGATTCTTTTGCGAACTTGTTCGATGATTCTAGAAATATGGGAGAAGTCGGAGTGAGCACCAAAATGAACGCCAAGACGGTCGCCATCATCGGAGCCGGGCCGGTGGGCCTCGCTGCCGCCGCACATGTGCTCGAACGCGGCATGTCTCCTATCGTGCTCGAGGCCGGGCCTGAAGCCGCGCACGCGGTCCGCCAGTGGCAGCATGTCCAGCTGTTCTCGCCGTGGGAGTACAATATCGACAAGGCGGCGGCGCGCCTGCTCGCGCCGACGGGGTGGAATTCGCCGGACCCTCAGTCCTATCCGACGGGCGGCGAGCTGATCGACCGATATCTGACGCCGCTCGCCACGCGCACGAAGCTGCGGGAGACGATCCGGACTTCGAGCCGCGTTACGGCGATCAGCCGCGCCGGCTTCGACAAGGCGAAGACGAAGGGGAGGGAGCAGGCTCCCTTCGAGATCCGTTATCAGAACGGCAGGGGTCCCGAGGTGCTGCGTGCCGATGCCGTCATCGACGCGTCAGGCAATTGGTTCTCCCCCAACCCCGCCGGCAGCAACGGTTTGCCCGCGATTGGCGAGCGCGAGCGGGCCGACTGCATCTCCTATGGCATGCCGGATGTGCGGGGCACAGGTCGCGCCAGATATGCCGGCAAGACCGTTGCCGTGCTCGGTGCCGGCCATTCGGCGGTCGGTACGCTGATCGATCTCGCGCAGCTCGCGGGCGAGGCACCGGGCACGCAAGCGATCTGGTTGTTGCGCGGTGCCGATCCCGCCAAGGCCTTCGGCGGCGGCCGCAATGACAAGCTGGCCGCGCGCGGCGAACTGGGCTCGGCCTTTGCCGCACTCGTCGCCACCGGCAAGGTCAAGGTGGAGAGCGAATTTGGAGTCACGCATCTCGGGGAGGCCGAAGGTCGCCTGAAGATTTCGGCTAACAGCGGCTGCGGTGCGCGAAGTGTGGTGGCTGATCAACTCGTCGTCTCCACCGGCTTCCGTCCCGATCTATCGTTCCTGTCCGAATTGCGGCTGCGGCTCGATCCGGCCATCGAGGCGCCTGTGGCGCTCGCGCCGCTGATCGATCCCAACGAGCACAGCTGCGGCACGGTCCGTCCCCACGGCGCGCGCGAGCTCGCGCACGACGAGCCGGGCTTCTATCTTGCCGGCATGAAGTCCTACGGCCGTGCGCCGACCTTCCTGATGATGACCGGATACGAGCAGGTCCGCTCCATCGCGGCCGACATCTCAGGTGACAAGAAGGCCGCTGCTCGGGTCGAGCTCGTGCTGCCGGAGACCGGCGTCTGCACGCGCGGTGGGGTGGAGACGGCGGATGCGGGATGCTGCGGCGGCCCGGCGAAGCAGGATCTCTCGGCTTGCTGCGCGGCCGATGAATCGGCCAAGAAGGCAGGCCGCGCCGGGTGTGGCTGCTCATGACGCGATCAGACAGGAGGAGAGCATTCGGAGCTTGAGCGGGGCGCCGCTGATTGCGGTGATGTGTCTCGGCCAGCTCGGCAATCTGCTGCCGCATGTGACGCTGTCCGCGAACCTGGCGCAGCATCTGATGCCGGCGTGGGGGCTGTCTGCTGCCGAAGGCGGGCTGATGGCGAGCGGCTACGCGTTCGGATACATGCTGGCCGTTCCGGTCCTGACGACGCTGACCGATCGCATCGATGCGCGGGTCGTGCTGCTGTGCGGCTCCATCGTCAGCGGACTCGCGACCCTGGCGTTCGGCGTCTTCGCCGACGGGTTCTGGTCGGGCACCATCATCTGGTCGCTCGCGGGGTTGGGCTTTGCCGGCGCCTACATGCCGGGGCTGAAGGCGCTGACCGACCGATTGCCTGCCGGCGACACGTCGCGGGCGGTGACGCTGTACACGTCGAGCTTCTCGGTGGGCGTCGGCCTGTCGTTCCTGGTTGCGCAAGTCCTCGCCGATCGCTGGGGCTGGCGGACCGCGTTCTACGTCACCGCCGTCGGCCCGATCGCGATGGTGACCGCGTGCCTGCTGATCGAGCAACGGCGGCCGGCGCCGAAGGCCGGACGGCTGCTGAATTTCGCACCCGTCTTCACCAATCGCGAAGCGCTCGGCTACATCCTCGGTTACGGCGCCCACTGCTTCGAGCTCTACGGCATCCGCACCTGGCTGGTCGGGTTCTGGATCTTCGTCGTTGCGCATCAAGGCGGGCCGTCCTGGATGACGCCCGTGCTGATGAGCTTCTGCTTCGCGGTGATCTCGATGCCCGCCAGCATCCTCGGCAACGAGGCCGCCCTGAAATTCGGACGTCATCGTGCGATCACGGTCGTGATGATCGCGTCGGCCTGCGTTGCGCTGGTGATCGGACTCAACGCCACGGCTCCGGCATGGGTGCTCGCGCTGCTGCTGATGCTCTACGGCCTGACGGTGCCGGCGGATTCAGGCGCGCTCACCGCGGGCATGTCGGCTGCGGCTGTCTCCGAGCATCGCGGCGCGACACTGGCCCTGCACTCGACGGTCGGCTTTGGCTTGTCGGCGCTCGGCGCCTGGGGCACCGGCGTGGCACTCGACATCGCCGGCGGACCGCAGAGCGCAAGCGGCTGGCTGCTGGTGTTCATCGTGCTCGCGGCCGGAATCGCGCTGGGTCCGCTGGCGCTATTGTGGGCCCGGAATGATCACTCGGGCAAGCCGCCGTCGTAACCGGCCAGGAGGCAGGGTTACTCGATCACCTTGTCGGCCATGATCAATACCTTTTCCGGAATTGAAAGGCCGAGCGCCTTTGCGGTTTGCAGATTGATGGCAAATACGAATTGGGTTGGCTGTTCAACGGGGAGCTCGGCAGGATTTCCACCCTTCAAGATGCGATCGACATAGTGCGCAGCCTTGACGAACAGCGGCAAAATGTCCGGCCCGTAGCTCATGAGCCCGCCCAGTTCCGTGTAGCTGTTGACCTGAAAAACCGAAGGCAAGCGGTGCTCCAACGCGATGGGCGGAAGCGAAGGTCTGATGGGATCGGCGAGCACGTACACGACGTCGCAGCCTCGGGCCTTCATGTCCTGATAGGCCTTCTTCAGGTCTTCCGGATTCGCTGCGATATAGCGTTCCGCCGAAATCCCGATCTTTGCTGCGGCGTCGCGGGCAACCTCATAGAGCGCGGGGTGGGTCGGATTGTTGGACGTCAGGACGCCGAGTTTTGCCACGTTCGGGAATACGAGCTGGACGATGTCGAGCGTTTTGGCGGTGAGGTCGCCGAACATGTTGGCGACACCGGTGATGTTGCCGCCGGGTCTGGCAAAACTCTTCACGAAGCCGGAGCCGATCGGATCCGTCGATGGCGACATGACGATGGGGATGGTCGATGTGGCCTTCTGGGCAGCGGCTATCGCCGGAGTGGCCTCGGCGATGATGACGTCCGGCTTCAATTGGAGAAGTTGCTGCATCAGATCCGGAAGCTCTGAGTAATGGCCATTCGCTTCGCGAACTTCGAAAACGAGATTTTTGCCTTCCTCGTAGCCCAGGGAGCGGAGCGTATCCTTGATGACGGGAGTCGTGGCCGCGGCTCTTCCAGACACCAGATAGGCGACGCGCCAGGTCCGGGATCGTTGCGCCACCGCATTCCGCGTTACCAAACCCAGGCAACCGATGAGCGCCACGCGACGAGAGACTGTGCGATGCATGACGTTGCTCATGAAACACGTTGCTCATGAAACTTGAAAAACCCAATGCTAGCATGCCGTTGAAATCCCGCCAGCGGCTTTTGAACCCGTAGACCCGCGCGGGATGGTCCCGCGCAGGCGTCACGACTTCTAATGGTGGCGCTCTGCCACCGTCGGCGCCACGGCTTCGCCAGAGATTCTGCGCCCCGATTGTCCACACCCACGACACGCAGTATCGAACTGCACGCTCGACGTACTAGCGATCGATAATTTGCCAACGCTCGCCGGGCTCGCTTTGGTTGCGGCATGAGCACGAAATCGCGCGAGGTCATCTGGAGCGGCCGGATCATGGGGGCGGAAATCTCCGCCAAGCACGCGCGCGAGGAGGCCAGGAAGGCGGTCCGCACGGCCGACCGCGCCGAGGCCGAAGCCTGGTCGGTCCGAATGGAAGGCTATGGTGGCCCCTCGCAGCCCTCGCCGACGATCGCGCAATGCCTCAACGGCGGCATGGGATGGCTCGAGGTCGAGTGCAACAGGTGCAAGACGCGTGCGAGCCTGCCCCTCGACGCCATCCGCCGGCCACGCGATACGCCGATCTGGAAGCTGGAAGCCTCGCTCAAATGCCGGTCGTGCCGAAAGGGACGTTCCGCGCCGCCAGTCCACATGATCAAGCTGACCGCAACGCAAAGCATCACACCCTACAAATGGGTGCATCCGACCGAGGAGCGCTAGTGCTGACCAGTTCTCGCGGAGCGAACCATTCGCGGTGCTATGCTGCGGATCGTCAGTGCGGCTATGGAAAAAGCTCCTCCGGCAGCATGCATCATGACCGCAGCCAGGAACCTTTTCTGGGCAGACCTGTTGGCGTGCCACGGCGCGGCCGCAAATACGAGGCCCGCTCATGAAGACCGTATGGATGAGTGCCTGAGCGGCTGTCCTATGCAGTGTCGTCCTGCACCCCTGCAGCTGAAATCATTGCGCGCTCAGCGGACGACGGGGACAGGGACGGCAAATGAGGCCTGTAGCAAGACAGCCCTTCAAACCACGCACCACTGAGGAACTGATGGCGCTGCTTGGTGCAGTAGCGACAGCGATTCTCACCGTCATCATCATCGCGATGCTCTATTTCGGCCGGGATATCTTCGTGCCAGTGGCGCTGGCTATTCTCCTCAGCTTCGTGTTGGCGCCACTGGTCGAAATATTACAACGCGTGCGGGTCCCGCGGGGATTGGCCGTCGTGAGCGTGGTTGGCGTTGCCTTTGCGCTTATCTTCGCAATAGGAAGCCTTCTCGCCGCGCAATTGACGCAGCTCGCCGGTGACCTTCCCCGCTACCAGTCGACGATCAGCGAAAAGATCCAATCATTCCGAGATACCAAAGCCGGTCGGGGCACGCTGGAGCGGGCCTCCGACATGCTGAAGGATCTCAGCAAGGAGCTCGATAAGCCGAAAGACGCCCCATCTGTGCCCAAGATCGGCACGATCGCTGCTGGATCGAATGCTTCCGCGCCCCCGGTGCCCGTTGAAGTACGCCAACCGGATCCCGGGGCGTTGGAAAGTCTTCGAACCTTGATTTCTCCCCTCATTCATCCGCTGGCGACCACCGGCATCATCATTATTTTCGTCATATTCATTCTCATTCAGCGCGAGGACCTTCGTAATCGCTTTATTCGACTGGCCGGTTCGTCGGATTTGCAGCGTACGACGGCTGCACTGGACGATGCCGCGAGCCGCCTGAGCAGGCTGTTTCTGACCCAGCTCATCCTAAATGGCGGATTCGGCGTGGTGATCGGCGCCGGCCTATACTTCATCGGAATACCAAGCGCCATTCTCTGGGGTATCCTCGCGGCTGCGCTTCGCTTCGTCCCCTATGTCGGGGCCGTTATCGCGGCCGCGTTCCCGTTGGCGCTGGCGGTTGCCATCGATCCCGGTTGGTCGATGCTGCTTTGGACTCTCGCCCTGTTTTTTGTTGTGGAACCGTTGGTAGGCCATGTCGTCGAGCCGATGGTTTACGGTCACAGCACGGGGCTGTCGCCCATTGCCGTGGTTGCCTCGGCGACGTTCTGGACGGCGCTTTGGGGCCCGATCGGGCTCGTCCTCGCGACTCCCTTGACCGTTTGCCTCGTGGTTCTCGGGCGGCACGTGGAGCGCTTGGAATTTCTCGACGTCATGTTCGGCGACCGGCCAGCGCTTTCTCCTCCGGAGATCTTCTATCAGCGGATGCTGGCCGGCGATCCGACCGAAGCGGCCGAAAAGGCCGAAGAGTTTCTGAAAGAGCGTTCGCTAGCGTCGTACTATGACGAGGTCGCCCTGAAGGGTTTGCAACTGGCGCAAGCCGACGCCGAACGCGATGCGCTTGACCAGGAGCGTCTTGCGAAAATCCGGGACGCCGTTAGCGAATTTACCAGCGATCTTTCCGATCAGGACGACCGGCCGCCGGCGAAGAGCAGCTCAACCAGCGATGTCGAAGCATGGTCAGCGGTGGAGGGCGTTGCAGAAAATGCTGTCAATGAACGCTTGCCTTACGTTCGCAAGGAAACTCTCCCGCTGGATTGGCAGGGCGAGCACCCTGTCTTGTGCGTGGCCGGACGCAGCCTCATTGACGAGGCGGCCGCAATCATGCTGGCTCAGCTGTCGACGGAGCATGGTCTCGCGGCACGAGTCGAAGGGCCGGAATCGCTTTCCACGACGAATGTCTTCCGCCTTGATACCACGGGAGTCGCAATCGTCTGCCTGGTCTATCTCGATGCCCGCGGTGCGGCACACATGCGGTATTCAGTCCGGCGCCTGAGGCGAAAATTGCCGAAGGCGACCATCATTCTGGGCTGCTGGGTCAAAGACATTGATGCGGCTGCGCTGGAATCGCTGCGGGAGGGCGCCAAAGCCGACCTTGTTGCGACGAGCATCGGCGAGGCCGTCAGGCTGTGCATCGAGGCAACGGGCTGGACTGAGCCGGCGGGTGAGGCCCTCGGGCAGAAGAGCCCACCGACGGCTGCGGCGTAAGAGTTCGACCCTGCCGGTGTTTTGTCCGAGGAGTTAGAGCGGAACAGTAGGACGGGCGGATGACTGGTCATCGACCCAGGCAGACGTCATCGACGGCTTGTGACCCAACTGAGACGTGCGTGCCGCAGAATTGTTGCGATGCAGAGCGCCTGGATATAGAAATGGACGACGGCGAAATCGTCCGCACCACTAACTACGCTACGTCCAGCGCCCCAGCTTCCGGGACCTCATCTCATGACCAAAGCGCGCGCCGTGCCCATGCCCAGCAACAGCGTGCTCACGCCGCTTTATGAGGGCGCGGACCTTCTGGACGCCTTTGCAATTCAACTGCCGGCGGGCGCTAGCGACGATGTCGAGGTGCTGGCACGCGCCGCGCTTGAGCGACAGGCGTGGTGGATTCGTGCACTCACGCGCCTCCGCGATGTGGTGATGTCGATGGTCGGCGTCAAATCGTCGCGCGCCGTCGGTCTCGCCGGCGCGGCGCGTGGGCCGGTGATCGGCTTCTTCCCGGTGCTGTCAAAGAGCGCGACGGAATTGATCCTCGGCGCGGACGACCGGCATCTCGACTTCCGCCTCACGATCCAGCTTCGCGCCGACGCAGCCAATCGGCGCGAACTGGTCGCGGGCACAGTGGTGCATTGCCATAACCGGCTCGGGCGCATCTATCTGGCGACGATAGCACCGTTTCATCGCGTGATCGTGCCGGCCAGTCTGGAGCAGGCGGCAAGAGCAGTGAAGATTTAGGCCGGCCACGCTGTAGGGGCAATCGCATCTGGGCAAGACGTGACGAGGCGCGCGTGCTCACGATGACAAGGCAACGCATAGGTGCCTGAGACGATGGGGTTTTCATCGCGTTGGATTTCAGTGCAATGCGCTGAAATCAAATCAAAACAGCCAGCCGAGCCCCCCGAACGACGGGGATCCGGAAAATACATTGTTCTCACCAATTTTTGGTTGCAATCTACCTTCGGATCAAGCCTCGCAGGCTCGCGCCCTGCCAGTCTGATCATTGATTGCGATGGTGCTTGCCCCTCCGCTCTGATGTGGGGCCGGGCCAATTTCGAGCGCTAGCATTGGTGCAGTTCAGTCCGCCAGTTTAGTTTTGGCCATGTGTCATGCCTCCGCTATACCCGCCGAGTTAAGTGCGCTCTTGGTGTCCCCCAGGGCCTACGCCACCCAGAATGCATTGATGGCTGGCTTTCGCTGGTTGCGATCGAATAAGCCGCTTGGCTGGCTCGAGATGGACGGCTTCGACCCGTTTTGGGCGGTCACTCGATATGCCGATATCGTCGAGGTCAGCCGCCGCCACGATCTCTTCCGCAATGGCGATCGGGCCAGCACACTCGTGCCCAAGGCCGCCGACCGGCTGGCGCGTAGCCTGACCGGCGGCAGTCCGCATCTCATGCGGACACTTTTGCAAATGGACGCCCCGGACCATTCACAATATCGCCAAGTCACGCAACGATGGTTCGCGCGGCAAAGCGTTGCGATGCTTGAAGACCGCGTTCGAGCGATCGCGCGTGACCTCGTCGACGAAACGATCAAGCGGGGCGAGACCTGCGAATTCGTGCACGACGTGGCCCAGCTCTACCCGTTGCGCGTCACGATGACGATGCTCGGGCTACCGGCGGAGGACGAGGCGCATCTGCTCGCTCTCATCCAGGGACTGTTCCGTAGTCAGGACGACCCACCGGCGCGCGCGCGCTGGGCCAGCCGTGATCCGGCACGGCACGCCAGGCGTTTGAGAGACGCCGTTGCCGACTTTGACAGCTATTTTGCGCCGCTGATCGAACAGGCTCGTCGATCCCCGCGCGATGGCCTCATCAGCGTGATCGCAAATGCCACGGTGGACGGCGAGCCGATCGATCGGTTCGAAGCCGTCAGCTATCTGATGGTGCTCCTGACGGCCGGTCATCACCCCGTTGGCTCCGCCATATCGGGCGCAATCTGGGCAATGTGCGAAAATCCCGGCGAATTCCGCAAGGTCAAATCCGACCTCCGTCTCGTGCCTGATCTGGTCGAGGAAGCGGTGCGCTGGACCGCGCCAGTGCAGCACGTGATGCGGACCGCGAGGGAGAATGTCGTGTTGGACGGGCGCCAGATCGCCGCCGGCGACTGGTTGATGTTGTGCTATCTCTCGGGAAACCGGGACGAGCAGGCCTTCGACTCGCCGGACCATTTCCGTATCGGCCATGATCGTGGCCGCAACGTTGCCTTTGGTCATGGTGCGCATATTTGCCTTGGTCAACATCTGGCAAGGCTGGAAATGCAGGTCTTTTTCGAGGAATTGCTGCGCCGGCTGACGTTCATCGAGCTTTCGGGTACGCCGCGCCGGCTGGCGTCGATTTTTATCGGCGGCCCTCGGACTCTGCCTGTCAGGTTTTCCGTTCTGTGATCTTGGAAGAGTGTTCTTTTACGTGGGCGGCATTTGAGGACAAACCAATGAATACTCCGGATTTCGCACGCATCGTCGAGGACGCAATCGAGGCTGCCGACCCGCCCGTCGCAAATACAGGGGTTGGCGTCGCGATCCTGCAGAATGGCCGGATGGTCTATGCCGGTGGCTTCGGCTTCCGCAACCGCGCGACCGGGACGCTTGTCAATGAGCACACGCTCTTTCCAATCGGCTCGGCCACCAAGGCGTTCACCAGCACGTTGCTCTCGATCTTCGCGGAGGACAAGGTGTTATCGCTTGACCGGCCGATCTGCCAGTTTGTTCCATCCTTCAAGATGTCGGACCCGCTCGCCTCGGGCGAGGCAACGTTGATCGACCTCCTCTGTCATCGCACCGGGCTCGCCCCGCATGATTGCCTCTGGTACCTCGGTCCTTTCGCGCGCGCGGAGTTGTTCTACCGCCTGCGCGATCTGCCGTTTGCGGTGCCGTTCCGGGCGAAGTTCATCTACAACAACTTGTTGTACATGGTTGCCGGCCATCTCCTCGAGATACTGACCGGCGAGAGCTACGAGGATATCATACGGAGCCGCATCCTCGGTCCTCTCGGAATGACTGAGACGACGCTGTCGTTTGCGGACTATCTGCAAAGTTCGAATCGCGTGCTCGGCTATATCGGCGAGGCACCCCTAGCCCTGAAGGACTTCACCAACATTGGTCCCGCGGGCGAGATCAACTCATCGGCACTCGACATGGCGAAGTGGGTCGAGCTGTTGCTCAGAAGGGGGATGACGGGGAACGGCAAGGTCGTGATCGGCGAGGGAGCGCTGGGACTCACCTATCACCCGTTCAGCGATCCCGGCGACGGTACCATGTATGGACTGGGGTGGAACGTCGGGAAGCTGACCATCAAGACACCCAACGGTCCTCGGCAGAAGAGATTGGTTTTCCATACCGGCGATCCCCAGGGCGGTTCGGCATACGTGTCGTTCATGCCGGACGACGGGATGGGGGTGGTCGTCCTCACCAACCAGCACTGCACCAACCAAATGCTGCGCAACAAATGGCCCGACAAGATCGCGACCGCCGTTTACGATTATTTGCTAACCAACTCGCTTTCCAATACCGTCGAGCTTCCCAGCTGTGCTCCGATGGGAGCCCTGAGCTTGTCCGCCGAGCCGCCATCGCCGGTGGCCAAGGGCGTGGCCATGGCCCTGGCGCCGCCCGCAATCGCGAAATTCACGGGAATGTTCAGCAATCCCGGATATGGCGATCTCGTGGTGAGCCTGAATGGCACCATTCTGTCGATCAGCTATTACGGGTCGAGCTGGCAGCTGGATCAGTTTGGCGACACGACCTTCCTGTTCACAGTGGGGGCGTTCGGGACCTTTTTCCCCGTGCTGGTCGAATATTATAGGGATAACGACGGTGCCATTGCGGGACTTTCCGCCCAGCTTGTCCAGCGACCGCTCCTGATGATGATCCCGTTCGCAAAGCGTTAGGACCTCGGAAGGTTGGGGGTCGAATGCGCGGCGGGACCATGACTATGGCAACAACGCATTTCCCGCGTTATCCTGATCCGTGGCGATCGGATGCAAGGTCCTGCGTATGCTTTGCCGATACTGCAATAGCGACAACAGCGCGACGAATGCATTCTGCGAGACCTGCGGAAAGCCGATGCGCACGGTCTGCATCGCGTGCGGCCACATCAACGGCCCGATCAGCCGCTTCTGCGGCAAATGCAGCGCGCCGCTCACCATTTCCTCGAGCCGGTCGGCGGAAGAATGGTTGCGCGCGCTGAGCGCGACCGGCGGCGAACGCAAGCAGCTCAGCATCCTCTTCGCCGATATCAGCAACTCGACGTGGCTGATCCAAAACGCCGACCCCGAGGACGCAATGCGCCGGATCCAGCCGGCGATCAACGCCATGCGGCGGGGCGTTGAGCGCTACGACGGCATCGTCAACAAGGTGCAGGGCGACGGCGTGATGGCGTTGTTCGGCGCACCGGTGCCCCGTGAGGACCACGCGGTGCGCGCTTGCGGCGCGGCCCTGGCGCTTCAGGCCGCCCTGGCGGAACTCGGTGATCGCGATCTGAGGATCCGGGTCGGCGTCCACAGCGGCGAGGTGATTTTGCAGGCGGTCGTCAACAGCCTCTATCACACATACGATGTGTCCGGGTCCACCGCGCATGTGGCGGCGCGCATGGAGCAGATGGCCGAGCCGGGCGAAATCCTGATCACCGGCGCCACGGCCGCCGCGGCCCGCAACTACGTCGAAGCGACGCCGCTTGGACTGCGTGTGGTTCGCGGAGTGACCGAACCAATGGAGGTTTTCAGGCTGGAGCGCCTGCTTCATGCGCCGGCTAGCGTCATATTTCGCAGTCAGCCTGCGCTAACCCCGCTGATCGGTCGCTCCGCTCAGATCGACCTGCTTGAGGCAGAACTCGCCAGCGCAGCCGCCGGCGAGCCGCGGGCTGTCGGCGTCGTCGGAGAAGCCGGCTCGGGGAAGAGCCGGCTTTGCTTCGAATTCGCCGAGCGCTGTCGCGATCGAGGCTATCGGGTTTTCGAAGCTCGTGTGACAGCGCACGGCCACGCGACGCCCTATCAGCCCATCGTCGAACTGGCTCGCGACTTTCTTGGCATCAAGCCCGGCATGCTGGCCTCCGAGGCGCAGGAGCGGGTGGAAAGCGTCATGTCGGCATACGGGGTGGACGACGAGACGCTGGCACTGTTGCTCGGCTTTCTTGGCCTCGTCGACCCGGATCAGCCGACGGCCCAGACCGATCCCGCGATGCGCAAGAAGCGGCTCGTCGAACTGGTGCGTCTGTTCGTGCGATCGGGACCGCAGCTGCAGCCCGCGCTCATTCTCCTCGAGGACTTGCACTGGATCGACGCCGCGAGCGAGGAATTCATCGACGTGATCGCCGATGCCATCACCGGCACCAAGACCATGCTGCTGCTGAACTTCCGGCATGGCTACAGCGCGCCTTGGATGCAGCGAAGCCATTACCGGCAAATCAACCTCTCCTCGCTGGCCGATACCGAGTCCGAAGGACTATTGCGCCTGCTTCTCGGCTCCGATTCCTCGCTGGCGCTGGTTTCGCGCAATATCGCCCATCGCGCACAGGGCAACCCGTTCTTTCTCGAGGAGCTGGTGCGTTGCCTTGTCGACCGCGGCGATTTAGAGGGGGAACGCGGCAATTACCGGCTTGCGGGCGGCATCGAGGCGATTCCCTTGCCGCCCACGATCCGAGCCCTGCTCGCTGCCCGGATCGATCACCTCGACGAACCAGCGCGCCGCGTGTTGCAGTATGCCGCGGTGATCGGCCGCGAAGCGCCGCGCGATATTCTCGAAGCGCTGACGGGGCTGTCGTCTCCGGAGCTCGACGATGCGCTCGACCGGCTGCGCCGCTCGGAGCTGCTGCGCGAACTGGCGCTTGATCCCGGCGTCCATGCCTTCTCGCATCCACTCGTTCAGGAGACCTGCTATGGCGTTCTCCTGCGCGAGCGCCGTCGCGGCATCCATGGCGACGTCGCGCGCATCATGAAGCAGCACTTCACGGACCGGAAGGAGGAGCGGGCCAGCCTGCTGGCCTATCATCTCGAAGAAGCCGGCCAGCCGATGGAAGCGGCGCAGGCCCATATCCGGGCCGCACTATGGATCGGTACGCACGATTCAAGCCAGGCCTTGCGAAGCTGGCGGAAGGTCCATCAGTTGCTGGAAGGCCAGCCGTTATCCGAGTCTATCGGTTATCTGCGGCTGACCTGTTGCATCCAGGTCCTGACCTTCGGGTGGCGCGAAGGTATTTCGGCCGAGGAGGCGCGGCGTTGGTTCGAGGAAGCACGGCAACTGGCGCTCGTCTCGGGCAATGCGCGGGCCCATGCCTGGATTCATGCCGCATATGGCCGGAACCTCGCGGTGAGCGGATCAGCGGACGACTACGTCGCGCGGACGCGCGAGGCGCTCGCGTTGACGAGTGGGCAGGACCGTAGCGGCGAGGCGATGCTGACCGCCGTGCTGTCACAAGCAACGCGGTTGTCGGGACGGCTCGACGAGGCGCTGCAGGCCATCATCGACGCGACCGACCGCGTTGACGCCATCAGCGAATTCGACCGTCAGCTCTTCAACTTCGACGTCGCGCGCTGGCTGACCGCAATGCGCGGGCAGGTCCTGGTCCAGCTCGGCCGCTTCGACGAGGCGAGGCCCTGGCTCGACCGTATGCTGCAGACCGAAGCCGATTCCAACGACATCACGCTCCATCTCGTCAACGTTGCCTTTGTCGACATGGCGTGGGCGCTTGAGGATAAGGCGCTCGCCGATCTTCACGCCGCGCGTGCCATGGCGATGGCCACCGAAACCGGCAGCCCCTATATCCTCGTCAATGCGCTCGCCTGTCTTGGCCTGGCGCATCTGGTTGGCGGCCGGTTTGCCCAAGCGGTGGAAAGCCTCGACAAGGCGCTGTCGGTTGCGCGAGTGCGCAAGGCCGGGCTTGAATCGGAGGCGCGGATTCTGGCCGATCTTGCCAATGCACACCGGCTGAACAATGAGCTGGAGGCGGCTCTACTCGTGGCAGCAGAGGCGATCGAGGTGGCGACGGCACGGACGGCGCGCGTTGCCGAATGTCTCGCCCGTCTCGTCCGGACGGATGTACAGCGACAGGCGGGCCGGGTCGAGCTTGCGCTCTCGGATTTGGCGCGCGCCCGAAGCCTGATGCAGGAAACCTGCGCGAAGCTATACGCGCCTTTGATGGATGAGGTCGCCGCAAGGTTCGATGAAGGTCCGACGTCTGCACGCGATGCGGTAAACGGTCAGGGCAGATAATCGCCGTTGCGCCGGCTATGGAGCGGTGTCAATCTTAAGCTGCATTGAGTTTTCTTCAGCCATTTGATCGGAGATTGCGGATGCCTCATCTTCAAACAGCGCTCGGTAAGCTCAACATCGCGTTCTCGAAGGAAAGGATTGCCAAGTTGGTGCCGCACAGGGACGCCTTCAAGGAAGGCCAGCCTCTTGGGCAGAGCGGCGTCGTCATCGACGACAAGATGGCGATCAAGGGCGAATGGAGGAAGTTCCTGGGGCAGATACCGATCGCGCAGCAGGAAGCGATCCGCGCCGTCATTTTCGCCGCACTCGGGACTGACCCGGCGACGCCCATCACATTTGCCTGGGCACCTGGGTACGATTTCGAGGTCTTGATTTGGCAGGCACCGGACACACGGACTTCGCGCGGCGGTATCACCATCCTGATCAAGAGTCGCTATCCCTCCGACAGCCATCCGTTGGCGAACGAGCCGCCGTACGGCAGCTGAATCTGCGGGCTCAAGGCGGGTTCGGGTTCGTCACGACGGTGTGCCGCCGACGGACCCGCTGCCGTGCGTCCCCAGCCAGCGGAGATAATTCCCGCAACGATCGATCACCTCGCTTGGGGAAAGGCCGAACTGGTCGAGCGCATAAGTGTGCCGCGCTTTTGCGGCCTGCTCGCTCTCGAGATGGCGCGCCATCGTCCCTTCAAAACTCGCGCCGCCGTAGGGATAGCCGAAGCGCCGGTAAATGCTGCGTACCGTCGCCACGGGATCCGCGACGAGATCCTCAAATCGGATGTCGGTGATCTGGCCCGCCTTGTCCGCCGGCGCCGCCATGGACCGGTCCATGTTATCCACGAACATGTCCAGAAGAGTGGAGCCGATTTCGGCATAGTCCACTCTTTGCGCGAACAGCCGCCGGTAACCGGCCACGAGGCTGCACAGGGATGGCACCGCGTCGGAGGGATGGCGGTGCAGCCGCACCACGTTGGCGTCGGGAAAGACGTCGAACAACACTGGCAAGAAATGCAGGTGGGTCGTAGGGGATTTGCTCACCCAGACATCGCCGCGGACATATAACTGCAAATGCTGTACCTGCAGCCGATAATGCGAGTAGAGCTGGTGGAGGTCTGCCTTGCTGAGCTGCTTTAACCATTCCCAATATTCAGGCGCCTGATAGAACATTGGCGTCAGCGTGTTATGCCGCATCATCCAGTGACACTCGTCCGGCGCAAGGGCTGCCATCGGATGTATCTTCAGGATCGACGGATCGGCGGCAGTAAACGCCTTCAGCCGTCGCCGCGCGAACGCGATGCGCGGATCGGACGCGGCCGTCTCGGGACGCGGAGGCGGCGACGGGCTCCATAATTCCCACAGCCGAGGCGCGCGCATGTGAGGATCGAGCGCGATCAGATTATGGAGGAGAGTGCTTCCGGTGCGGCCGTATCCGGTGATCAAGAGCGGGCGCCTGACCGGAATGTCTGCGATCTCGGGATGATCAGCGATATCCCGGGATACGCTGAGGTCGGCCAGGATGCGGACGAATAATTCGCGCTGGAGGAGACGCAACTCCCCTTCGGTGTACCGACCGGGTCTCGCCAGCGCCGAGGCGAGGCAGCGCAATCCATCGAGATGGACATCGTCTGGTGGTTTGCTCCAACCGCCGAGCTTTCGCGCGGCGGCGCGCCAGAGGTCGTCGATATCGATGGTGCGAGCCGGCGACATTGGCTGCAAGGCTATGCGCGCCGACAATGGCTTTCAAGATCCGAACAGGCCGACATCAGGTCAGCGGCCGCTTGAGTGGTCCGCGGTTTAAACCCAACGATTTCAATGCCCCTGCTACTGTGCATGGGGTTGTTTTTCAGATCTTGCTCTTGAGGGCCGCCGAACCAGCCGCGCTCAGCGCCGGCCGCGCGGCGCTTCGGCCTTGGCGGGCGGCTCGGTCTGTGGCGCGCAGGTCGCGGCTTGCAACGTGGCCTGCGCCTGCTGCATCAGGCCGGGCTCGGGGGCGAGCGCCTTCATCACGATCAGGCCGGTGGTGCTGGGGGAATCGATGATGAGGCGGTCGGCCGCGGTGACCTCTTCGTCCTCGGGCAGATCGTTGTGCTGCGCTTCCGTCATCAAATCGAGCTCGATCACCTTGCGGCCCGCCGAGCGGTCGTTGATGGCGTAATAGGCGATCTCGTTGCGGGTGTAGAACGACACCGAGGTGTAGGCCTGGCTGACGGGCACCGTGAGCTTGATCGGTCCACCCGAAAGGTCGTAGCGGCAGATCGCCAGCGCAAAGGCCGGGTCCATGAACGGCATCGGCGAAGTCTGGGGATCGGCGAGGGGAAGCTGGCTGACGGCGTTCAGCTTCGTCATCGGCGTCAGCCTGGAATAGGCGTCCTGCGTCGCGATCCGCGGCAGCGCCAGCACGCTGACGAGATGGACGACGAGGCCCAGCACGATGCCGGCAACGATGGTGAACAGCAGGCGGATCATGAGCAGCCCACCGTCGAGATGGAGGGCATAGGCGCATCGCGTTGGGTACGCGTCGCAACGCCGACCGGGGTGTCGTAGAGGCGCAGCATCAGGGCGTAGCGCTCGATGCCGCCGGTCGGCAGCCAGTTGCCGGCGCGCGAGCGCGAGGCGATGCGGATCTCGAACGAGCCGTCGGACTGCCGCACGATCTCCTGGCTGGTGAAGCCGTAACGCTGGAGCGAATTCGCGACGAGATGGCCCTTGCGGTCGTAGAGCGTCAGCGTCCAGAACCGCGCGGGCGGCGTCACGCCGGAGACGATCACGTCGCAGCGGCCGTCGAGCGCCTTCTTCTTGTCGTCGGTGGTGGCGGTGAAGGCGACGCCGTCGCCGGTGCCGATCGGCAGCTCGCCGTTGCGCACGATGGTGGCGCGCGAATAGGGATCGACGTCGGCGGTGCCGGTGCGCGGGCGCGCGGTCCAGGCGCCGATGGTCAGCGCACCGATCTCGGTGCCGCGCGTCGTCGTCATCCAGGTCGCGCCGACGCCGACCACCGTCGCGAGCAGAAGGGCCGTCAATGTGATCAGGATCAGCCGCACGGGTTTCGATCAGTTCTTGCGCGGGGCGGTGGCGTTGGCATTCTCTTCCGCATAGTTCTGCGGGAAGGCGAGCGCGCTCGTCGCCGAGGCCGGCTTGGCCGCCTTGGCGTCGGCATCCGCCGATTTCCTGGCCGTCTTGGCCGCGTCATCCAGCAGCTTCTCGACGCGCACCAGGATGTCGGCGCCGCGCTTGGTCAGCACCGGCGGCGGACCGGGCTTGGTCTCCAGGATCTTCGGCGCCGCGTTGGCCTGCGCGTTGCTCACGTGCTGCGGCGGCAGCTTCTGGCCCATGCCGATGCCGGGGATCTCCCGCACCTCGACGCCCTGATGCGCCGCGAGCATGATGTCGTGCCAGGTCTGCGCCGGCAGCGAGCCGCCGGTCATGCGGTTGGTCGGCGAGTAATCGTCGTTGCCGTACCACACCGCGCAGGTGAAATTGCCGGTGTAGCCGACGAACCAGGCGTCGCGATACGCGTTTGTGGTGCCGGTCTTGCCAGCGGTCGGAATGCCGTCGAGCGCGGCGCGGCGCGCGGTGCCTTCGCTGACGACGTGGCTCATCATGCCGGCCATGTCGGCGGCAACGGAGGCCGGGATCGCCTGCCGCGGCTTCGGGCCGTCGCGGTCCCAGCGCCAGACGAGGTCGCCGGCGCCGGTGCGCACTTCGAGCACCGAATGCGGCGTCACCGCCTTGCCGCGGTTGGGGAAGGTCGCGTAGGCGACGGCGTGCTCGAGCACGGTGACTTCGTCCGAGCCGATCGGCAGCGACGGCGTGTCGGGCAGCGGCGCCTTGAGGCCGAAGCGGCGCGCGACCTCGACGATCTTGGCGCGGCCGACCTTGGCCGGGTTCTGCGCTTTGGGCTCGTTCCTCCGGCCGATCTCGATCGAGAGCTTCACCGGCACCACGTTGATCGAGCGCGTGATCGCCTGTGTCAGCGTCACCGAGCCGGAATAGGAATGACCATAATTCTGCGGGCACCAATTGCCGATGCAGACCGGGCCGTCGACCACGACCGAGTTCGGCGTGTAACCGTTCAGCAGGGCGGTGGTGTAGACATAGGGCTTGAACGAGGAGCCGGGCTGGCGATAGGCGTCGGTGGCGCGGTTGAACTGGCTGGCGCCGTAGTCGCGGCCGCCGACCATGGCGCGGATGCCGCCGTCGAGATCGGACACCACGGTCGCGGCCTGCGTCGCGTGATAGTCGCGGCCGAACTGGCGCAACTGGTTCTCGACCGCGTCCTCCGCGGCCTTCTGCACGTTGGTGTCGATGGCGAGCCGGACCACGAAGACGCGCTCGGTGTACGACTTCGGGAAGGTGTCGACCAGCTTGCGCATCTCGTCGAAGGCGTAGTCGAGATAGTAGTTCGGCGAGGCCTCGTCGCGGCGGTCGACCGCGAAGGCCGGGTTGCGGCGGGCGCCGAACACCTGGCCCTCGGTCATGAAGCCGGCATCGACGAGGTTATCGAGCACGACGTTGGCGCGGGCGCGGGCGGCGGGCAGGTTGATGTGGGGGGCGTATTTGGTCGGCGCCTTGAACAGGCCGGCGAGCATCGCGGCTTCCGCCAAGGTCACGTCGCGCGCGGATTTGTTGAAGTAGAAATGCGCCGCGCCGTCGACGCCGAAGGTGCCGCCGCCCATATAGGCGCGGTCCAGATACAGCTTGAGGATCTCGTTCTTGGTCAGGCGCCATTCCAGCCAGACCGCGAGGAAGGCCTCGTTGACCTTGCGCTCGATGGTGCGCTCGTTGCTCAGGAACAGGTTCTTGGCGAGCTGCTGGGTGATCGAGGAGCCGCCCTGGCGGACGCCGCCCGCTTGCGCGTTGGTCACGAGCGCGCGCGCGGTGCCGGCGATGTCGATGCCGAAATGCTCGTAGAAGCGGCGGTCTTCGGTCGCCAGCGTCGCCTTGATCAGCACGTCAGGAAAATCTTCCAGCGGGATCGAGTCGTTGTGCTTGATGCCGCGGCTGCCGATCGGGTTGCCGTAGCGGTCGAGGAAGGTCACCGCGAGATCGGACTTCTTCAGCCAGTCCTCGTCCGCGGTCTCGCGGAAGGCGGGAATGGCGAGGGTGAGCATCACGACCAGGCCACCGAGGCCCAGCGTCGCGGCTTCCGACAGTGGCTCGATGAACACCCAGCGCTTCCAGCGCCCGACATAGAAGCGGTCCATGAAGGTCGAATAGCGCTCGTAGAGCTCGCGGATGCCCTTGGCCGAGGAGAACAGCGAGGAGTCGATGCGCGCATCGAGATCCAGGAAGAAATTCCGGATCTTCTGCTTCCAATGCGGTGGTATGATCTGGCGCACCTAGAACCCTTGAGGCTCGCTTCGAAAGCGTCCAAGCACCCGGCCGGGGCGGCGTCGAGACGTCTTGGGGGAATGTTGCGGCAAACCCAAGGCGCCCGGCCAGCATCCGAGGGACTTGCTGTTCCTTCTAGCCGAGCGGGGGCCATAAACCAATGGTCAGGCTCGCGATTTTGAACAACAGGCCTAATTGACCCCGGGTCATTACGGGCCTCAAAGGCGCGTTGCTTGCACCATGGCGGCCGCACGCCCTAGATGGCATGGCTCGTTGCTCTTTCGAACCTTTGTTGAGGCGCATGACCGCAGCTCCCAAACGACCTTCAGGCCAGGAAGGATTCTTCTGGAAAACCAAGACGTTGGAAGAGATGTCGGCGGGCGAGTGGGAAAGCCTGTGCGACGGCTGCGGCCGCTGCTGCCTGAACAAGCTCGAGGACGAAGACACCGGCGAGATCTATTTCACCCATATCGGCTGCAAGCTGCTCGATGGTGCGAGCTGCGCCTGCAAGGACTATCCGAATCGGTCCGACAAGGTTCCGGATTGCGTCCGCCTAACGCCGGCCAATGTCCGCACCCTGAACTGGCTGCCGCCGAGCTGCGGCTACAAGCTCGTCGCCGAGGGCCGTGACCTCTATTGGTGGCATCCGCTGGTCTCCGGTGATCCCAACACGGTGCACGAAGCCGGCGTCTCCGTGCGCGGCCGGGTCGAGGGCAGCGAGGAGGAGATCCCGGACGAGGAGCTCGAGGACCACATCGTGCAATGGCCCGCGCTGCTGCCGAAGCGGGCGCGCCTGAAGCGACGTCCGAAGGACTGAGCCGCCGCACGGCTCCGATCACTTGTTCGGGATGACCCGGGGGTGGGATGCTCCCATGCGCCGGGGTGCCTGCCCGGGACAAACTTTGCTGTCTAGATTGGGCTGCATAGAACGAATCCTTTGCGGCGTTGCGCCGCCCCATGACGTCCGAGCGAGATGAACAAGTTCGACCGGCAGAGCAGTTCTGCCGACATCCAGACTTTGCCCGACGACATCGCCGAGGAGCTGTCCCGGCTTCCGAGCGAGGTCATCAGTGTCGATGACGCGCCGTCCATCACGCCGCCGGCGCCGCTGTCGCAGGACGAGGTCCGCACCATCGTCATCAGCCTGATGCTGACGATGTTCCTGGCGGCGCTCGACCAGACCATCGTGGCGACCGCGCTGCCGACCATCGGGCGCCAGTTCCAGGACGTCTCCAATCTCTCCTGGGTCATCACCGCCTATCTGCTCGCCTCGACCGCGGTCGCGCCGGTGTTCGGCACGCTCAGCGACATCTACGGCCGCCGCGTCATGATCATCATCTCGCTCAGCCTGTTCGTGGCGGGCTCGGTGCTGTGCGCGGTGGCACCGAACATGCCGATGCTGATCCTGGCGCGCGGCCTTCAGGGGCTTGGCGGCGGCGGCATCATGCCTGTCGTTCAGACCGTGATCTCCGACGTCGTCTCGCCGCGCGAGCGCGGCCAGTACCAGGCCTATTTCTCCAGCGTCTGGATGGTCGGCGGCATTTTGGGTCCGGTCATCGGCGGCGTGTTCGCCGAGCATCTGCATTGGTCGATGATCTTCTGGATCAATCTGCCGCTCACCGCCGCGGCGCTTGGGCTGCTGCTGCCGAACATGAAGAAGATCCCGGTGTTCCACCGCAAGCGCAAGGTCGACTGGCTCGGCGGCGTGCTGCTGATGGCGTCTGCGGTCGTCTTCATGCTGGTGCTGACCTGGGGCGGCTCGCGCTATCCCTGGCTGTCGCCGACCGTGCTGGCGATGGTGGGCAGCGCCATCGCGCTGGCGGTGACCTTCGTCTGGCACGCCCGGCGGGCCGACGAGCCGTTCCTGCCGCTGAAGCTGCTGACCGGATCGGTGGCGCCGTTCGCGTTGACGGCCGGCGGCTGCGGGCTCGGCGCGATCACCGGCCTCACGGTGCAGCTGCCGCTTTATTACGAGTCGGTCTACCATCTCACCGCCAGCGAGGCGGGTCTCGCGCTGATTCCGCTGGCGGCGGTCTCGACCTGCGGCGCGGCGATCGCAGGCCGCACCATGGCCCGTGCAAAACACTACAAGCGCGTCGCCATCATCGGCACCTCCTGGGCCGCGCTGTGCGGCCTCGGCCTCAC
Organism: Bradyrhizobium sp. 62B; assembly: GCF_030272265.2. Taxonomy (NCBI): domain Bacteria; kingdom Pseudomonadati; phylum Pseudomonadota; class Alphaproteobacteria; order Hyphomicrobiales; family Nitrobacteraceae; genus Bradyrhizobium; species Bradyrhizobium sp. 62B. The sequence continues at coordinate 2,537,964 of NZ_CP092841.2, forward strand.
GCTCACCACCTTGCCGCTGTGGGGCCTGCTCACGCTGATGGCGGCGTTCGCGCTCGGGCTCGGAACCACGTTCCCGGTCTGCGTGGTCTCGCTGCAGAACTCGGTCGCCCGCCCGCAGGTCGGCACCATCACCGGCGCGATGAACTTCTTCCGCTCGCTGATGTCCTCGTTCACGGTCGCCGCCTTCGCGGCGATCCTGCTGATCGCGCTCGGCATCGACGTTCCGCTCGCCGGCGAACATCACGCCGCGGGCAGCGTCGCCATTCCCACCGAGGACATGCGGCACGCCTTCCGCTACGTGTTCGGCGCCGCCACCGCGCTGATGACCATTGCCGCGCTGTGCCTGATCGCGATGGAGGAGCGGCCGCTGGCCGGCCCTTCGGCGAAGCAACCCGTCGAGATGGCGGAGTAGGGCTCAGTCCGCGCGATCCGGGAAGCTGCTCTTGCGCGGCAGCAGGATCGTGAATTCGGTGAACTTGCCCGGCTCCGTCGCGACCTCGATCGTGCCGCCATGCTGCTTCACCACGATGTCGTGGCTCATCGACAGTCCGAGGCCGGTGCCTTCGCCGGCCGGCTTGGTGGTGAAGAACGGGTTGAACATCTTCTCCTTCACCTCATCCGGGATGCCCGTGCCGTTGTCGCGGATGCGGATCTCGATGCTGTCGCCGCGGTCGCGGGTCGCGGCGGTCACGACCGGCTCGTAAGCGCCCGCTGCGGTCTCCGCCTTGCGCTTGGCGACCGCATGGAATCCGTTTCCGATCAGGTTCAGCAGCACCCGCGTGATCTCCTGCGGGAATACGTCGGCCGAGCCGGCGGCCGGATCGAGGTCGCGTTCGAGCGTCACGTCGAACTGCGGCTTCTCGGCCCGCGCGCCGTGATAGGCGAGGTTGAGGCTCTCCTCGACCACCGCGTTGATGTCGCTCAGCCGGTGCTCGCCGCCGCCCTCGCGCGAATGCAGCAGCATGTTCTTGACGATGGAATCGGCGCGCCGTCCGTGCTGCACGACCTTGCCGAGATTGTCCTTCAGCAGCCCCGTGAGCTCGTCGACCTCGGCGCGAACGTCGTCGGCGAGGTCGACAGGTGCGAGCACCTCGTTCAACTCGTCGGTCAATTCGGCGGAGAGCGAGGCGAAATTGTTGACGAAGTTGAGCGGGTTCTTGATCTCATGCGCGATGCCGGCGGTGAGCTGGCCGAGCGAAGCGAGCTTCTCGGTCTGGACCAGCCGGTCCTGCGCCGCGCGCAAATCGTCGAGCGACCTGGCAAGCTCCCGCGTGCGGCTCGCGACTTCATTGAACAGGCTGACATTCTTGATCGCGATCACCGCCTGGTCGGCGAAGGTCTGCAGCAGGTGCACGTGATGCTCGGCGAACGGGCCCGTCGCACGGCGCGTCGCGATGATGATGCCGATCGCTTCGCCCTCGCTCATCAGCGGCGCGAACAGCATGCTGCGATAGCCGCGGGCGCGCGCGATGTCGCGCGCCGCCGGCTCGAGCTCGGTGTCGGGCAATTGCGCGGCGGTCCCCTTGGCCACGAGCTGATAGGGCGGGAATCGCGCGAACGGCACCGGGAACGAGGCCTGCAGCACGCGATCGCCGGCCGGATCGGTCGGCGTGAACGCCGCAAGGTGCGCGGCGCCGTCGACATAGCGCAGCACCGCCGTCGAGAAGCCGCCGATCAGCCGGTTGGCGTTGGCGGCGATGGCCTCGAACACGGGCTGCACGTCGGACGGCGAGGCCGCCATCACCTTCAAAATGTCGGCGGTCGCGGTCTGGCGCTCCAGCGCCTCCTGTGTCGCGTTGAACAGGCGTGCATTCTCGATCGCGATCACGGCCTGGTCGGCGAAGGTTTGCAAGAGCTGCACGAGGTCAGGCGCGAACGCGCCCGGCTCGGCGCGCGTGACGCTGATCATGCCGACCGGCGTGCCGCGGTTCATCAGCGGCATGAACAGCACGCTGCGGAAGCCGCGCAGCCGCGCCAGCTCGCGGTTCAGCTCGGGGACGTCAGCGGCCTCGCTGTCGGGAAACTGGATCGTCTCGCCGCCGCGCACCAGCGCAAAGGTCGGAAACTCCGCGATCTTGCGCGGGAACGAGGCCTTCAGCCCTTCGTCGGCCTCCGGGCTGGTCGGCGTGTAGGCGACGAGATGCAGCTCGTCGCCGATGAACTGGAGCACGGTGGCTGAGAAGCCGTCGAGCAGGCGCTTGGAGCTCGACGCAATCGCGGCGAACACCGGGCGGGCATCGGAGGGCGAGGCCGCGATGTTGCGCAGGATCTCGGCGCTGGCGTTCTGGCGGTCGCGCGCAATGGCAAGCTCGCTGCGCAACCGCGCATTCTCGGCTGCAAGCTCCACGGCGACATCATGGGAAGAATTGATCATTCGCAATCCGGCTTGGTGCCGCGGCAGGCGCGGCACCGGGCCGGATTATCACATCCCCTGCGGCCGGAGCCAGCGCCCGGCTTGCCTCACGTGCCCGGCCGCGACACCTCGGTCTCCTTGCTGGTGATGAATTCCAGCAGCACCGGGATGCCCTCCTGCGTCTTCTGGATGCCGCGCTTGATCGCGGGGATGATGTCTTCCGGCCGCGTCACCCGCTCGCCATAGCCGCCGAAAGCGCGCGCCATGGCGGCGTAATCGCCGGAAATGTCGGTCGAGCGATATTTTTCGGTCGAGATCGGCATCACCTTCAGTTCGATCGCCATCGAGAAATTGTTGAGTAGGATCGACATGATCGGGATGCGCTCGCGCACTGCGGTCTCGAAATCCATGCCGGTGAAGCCGATCGCCGCATCGCCCCAGACATTGACGCAGAGCTTGTCGGGCCTTGCGAGCTTGGCGCCCATCGCGAGCCCGAGGCCGTAGCCCAGCTGCGTCGTCTTGCCCCAGCCGAGATAGGTGAGGGGTTTTGTCGATTTCCAGAACGGCGAGAGCTGGTCGCGCGGGCTGCCGGCATCGTGCGTGATGATGGTGTTGTCGATGTCGACCGTGTGCTGCAAATCCCACAGTACGCGATAGGGGCTGAGCGGCGCATCGTTGCTGGTGAGCTTCGGCATCCATTTCGCCAGCCACTCCTGGTGCGAGGCCGCGATCTCGGCCGCCACCGCCGATGCGTCACGATCCGCGGTGACGGTCTTGGCGATCTCCTCCAGCAGCGCATCGAGCACGAGGCCGGCGTCGCCGACGAGGCCGATTTTTGCCTCCACATCCTTGTTGAGATGATTGGGATCGAGCGTGGAATGGATGATGGTCTTGCCCTTCGGCATCGCGATGCCGAAATTGGTTTCCGTGAACGAGCAGCCGATGCCGAAGATGACGTCGGCTTCGCCGAGGAATTTCGGCACCGCGCGCGGCACCGCAAGGCCGCCGGAGCCGAGCGAGAGCGGATGCGTTTCGGGGAATGACGATTTGCCGCCTAAGCTGGTGGTGACGGGGATCGCCAGCCGCTCCGCGAGCCGCTTCAACTGCGGCCAGGCCTGCGCGTAATGCACGCCCTGGCCGGCATAGATCACCGCGCGCTTGGCGTTGACGAGCAGTTGCGCGGCTTCCTTCACATGAACGGGATCGGCGCCGTAGCGCGTGCGCAGCACCGGCGTGTAGTCGAGCGGCTCCGGTACCTCCTCGTTCCACATGTCGGAGGGGATCTCGACGATCACGGGGCCGCCGCGGCCGTTCTTCAGTTTGGTGAAGGCGCGGCGGAAGATGTTGGCGACCTCCGCCGCGAGGATGATCGGCTCCGACGATTTCGCGAACGGCTTCATCGCTTCGCTGGAATTGAAGTTCGGCTCGATATGCGCAAGCCGGCGCTGATAGCCCATCGGCAGCACCAGCACGGGCACGGATTCGCCGAAGCATTGCGCGACACCGCCCATCGCATTCTCCGCGCCGGGCCCATGTTGCATGCAGAACGCGCCGACGCTGCGTCCCGAGGTCACCCGCGAGATTGCATCCGCCATGTGGATGCCGACGCGCTCCTGCCGCACCATCACCGGGCGGATCTCTACTTTCGCGGCGTGCTCGATCAGATGGTTGACGGGATAGCCGCAGAGGATCTCGATTCCCTCGCGCCGCATGATTTCCGCAATGGCGGTGCCGAGCTTCATGGCGTCTCTCCCTTTGAGGCTTTGGCCGGTTGATCCGGCCGGTTGGGCAGAGAGGATCAGGAATCGACTGCAGGGTAAAGCGAAGCGCGGCGCGGATGCGGTAGGTCAGCCATGCAGGAGGGGTGTCACCAGGCCAAAGTGGAGCCGAGTGACGACGTTGCAAGCCGGAGATGACGATTGCATGATGAGGCAACCTCGCCGCGGAATCCCGGAAGATGTTGCAGCTCGATCATATCACGGTCATCGCTCCGAGCCTGGCCGAAGGCGTCCTCCATGTTCGAAACTGCCTCGATCTCGATGTCCCGTTCGGGCAGCGCCATGCCTATATGGGCACCCACAATCACCTGCTTCAGCTCGGTGACTCCGTCTACCTGGAAATCGTGGCGCTCGATCCCGAGGCCGTTGCGACGGGCCGCTCGCGCTGGTTCGGCCTGGACGACCAGGATCAGGTCAGGTCCGATTGGGACGAGGGCCGCCGCCTGCGCGGCTGGGTCGCGCGAACCGATGTGATCGACGCGGTCCTCGCGGGCCGAGAAGATATCTTCGGCGCCAAGGTTCCGCTTCCCGCAAATGATCCGTCGTTCGACTTCGCCATTCCGAACGACGGCTCACTCCCGCTCGACGGCGCCGCTCCCTCGATCATCGACAGGCGTGGCAAGCCCCGCTCGATGGCTGCGATCGCGGATCTCGGCGCGCGGCTCAACTCCTTCACGCTCGAACATCCGGAACCCGCCGCGCTGGAGACGCTGTATCGTGCGCTGACGATCGATCGTCCGCCCGAAATCGTGAAGGGACCGAAGCTGCGCTACCGCGCCCGGATCGAAACGCCTGCCGGAGCAAGAGAGCTGACCTGAGCGAGCCGACCTGACCGTCGCAGCATCCGCCGGCACTCCTGCATTCTCGTCTCCGCACTTGCCTCCCGGCGCCGATCAAAATGTCGCGCGACGAGACGGCGCACCCAGGCGCTGCGCTGCTGTCGCATTAGGCAGTTCGCCGCATCAGAGGCGGTTCCGAATTCACATTGCAATCGTTGCCGTGCGAATTTGAAACTGTGCGCTGTTGTGATGGGGATTCGGTTTGACAGTCGCGCGGGCGCGAAGGCACGCTGACATCTACTTTGCAAGGGAAGCATCGACATGATCGAGCTCACCGTCAATGGCACCAGTCACCGCGTCGACGTGGTTCCCGAGATGCCTCTGCTTTGGGTGCTGCGCGACGAGCTCGGCATCACCAGTCCCAAATACGGCTGTGGCGTAGCGCAATGTGGCGCCTGCACTGTCCATATCGACGGAATGGCGGTCCGATCCTGTCAGGCGCATATCGGCGAGGTCGCAGGCAAGTCGGTCGTCACGCTCGAAGGCCTCGACAAGAAGGAGCAACATCCGGTCTTGCAGGCCTGGCTCGAGCATCAGGTGCCGCAATGCGGCTACTGCCAGACCGGACAGATCATGCAGGCCATCTCGCTGCTCGATCTGATTTCAAATCCGACCGACGACGAAATCAACCAGGTGATGTCCGGCAATCTCTGCCGCTGTGGCACCTATCCGCGCATCCGGGCGGCGATCCACGCGGCGGCCGCGAAGAAGATGGCGGAGAAGTGAGATGGGTCACATGCAGAGCCTTTCGCGCCGGGCCTTCGTCATAGGCTCCGCTGCCATCACCGGCGGCATTGCCTTCGGTGCCTTTGATCGCGCCGAAGCGGCCGCACAGAGCGCCGATGGCAATCCACTCGCCGTCGGCCTTCCGCCGAACTCGGTGACCTTCAATCCCTGGGTCGAGATCAGCCCGGACAGGATCACGCTGATCGCACAGCACGCCGATATCGGGCAAGGCGTCGGCTCGGTGCAGCCGATCATGATCGCAGAAGAGATGGACCTCGATCCCGGCCAGTTCGAGATCCGCTTCGCCGGTCCAAGCCCCGCCTATTTCAACACCGGCTTCGCCGACGAGTTCGCGCCGTTTGTGGCGGCGGACCAGAGCCCGGCCGCGGAGGAAGCACGAGCCAAGACGCTCGAATGGCTGAGAGAGGCCGGCCTGCAGATGACCGGCGGATCGAGCACGCTGCCGGACACCTATGAGAAGCTGCGTGTCGCCGGCGCGGTCGCGCGCGAGACGCTGAAGGCCGCCGCCGCCAAGCGGTCGGGCGTCGCCGTGGCCGACCTGCGCACCCAATCGGGCCATGTGATCCTGCCGGGCGGCACCAAGATCGCCTATGTCGATCTGTCCGCGGACGCCGCCAGGATTCCGCCGGTGCTCGATGCCAAGCCGCGCGACCCGTCCAAGTGGCGCATGCTGGGCAAGCCGATGACGCGGCTCGACATCCGCGACAAGGTGATGGGCGAGCTGAAGTTCGGCATCGACCTGAAAATGGAAGGCATGCTCTACGCCTCCGTCAAGCTGAACCCCGCCAAGGGACAGCCGCTGAAATCATACGATGCAGGCAAGGCGCTTGCGATGCCGGGGGTCAAGAAGATCCTCGAGATCAAGAATGGCGTCGCGGTGATCGCCACGAACAGCTGGTACGCGATGAAGGCGGTCGACGCCATCGTTTGCGAGTGGGCGCCTTCGGCGTATCCCGCGGAGCAAGCCGATCATTGGAAGGTTCTGGAGTCGTCGTTCAAGCCCGAATTCCTGGGCAAGCAGTGGCGGAAGATCGGCGACATCGAAACTGGCCTCAAGACAGGGACGCGCGTCGAGGCCGAATATCGCGCTCCTTACGTGGCGCATCAGCCGCTCGAGCCGCTGAACGGGATCGGCATCGTCACGGATCAGGGAATGGAGATCTGGGTCGGCCATCAGAGCCCCCGCTTCGTGCAATGGGTCGCGGCGACGGCGATCGGCCTCAAGCCGGAACAGGTCACCTTCCACAATCAGTGGAGCGGCGGAAGTTTCGGCCATCGTCTCGAATATGAGAACGTCCGCGTCCTCGCCGAGATCGCCAATCAGATGAAGGGCACGCCGATCAAGCTGGTGTTCTCGCGCGAGGAGGATTTTCTCCAGGATATTCCGCGGCAGATTGCAATCGCCCGGCATCGCGGCAGCGTCGACAAGGGCAAGATCGTCGCGGCCGATCTGCAGCTGGCTTCGACGCCGCCGCTCAAGGGATTGCTCGAGCGTTCGGGCACGCCCTCGAAGGATCCCGACGGGCAATTGGCCGCGGGCCTGTGGAACGTCTACTACGACATTCCCAATTTCCGGGCCACCAGCTACGAGGCGCAAGGGCTGTCGCCCAGCACCACGTGGCGGTCGGGCCTCGACATCGGGCTTCTTCACCGAAAGCTTCATCGACGAGCTGATTCATGCAGCTGGCCTCGATCCGCTGCAAGCGCGTATCGCGATGTGTACCGTGCCGCACTATCGCAAGGTGCTGGAGACGGTCGGGCAGATGTCGGAATGGAAGGGACCGCTCGGCAACGGCCGCGGACGCGGCGTCGCGTTCGTCGAGTCGTTCGGGACGCCGACCGCCGAAGTCGTCGAGGTGACCGCAACGCCGCAAGGCATCAGGATCGACAAGGTCTGGGTCGCGGTCGACGTCGGCAAGGTCGTCGATCCCGTCAATTTCGAGAACCAGGTACAGGGCGGCGTGATCTGGGGGCTCGGTCACGCCATCAATTGCGAGCTCACTTACGCTAGGGGCGCGGTGCAGCAGACCAATTACAATCACCACGAAGCCATGCGGATCTATCAATGCCCGGTCATCGAGGTTCGCGGGCTCGAGCACGATCCGAAGGTGAGGGGCGTCGGTGAGCCGCCGGTGCCTCCCGCTGCGCCTGCGCTCGCCAATGCGATCTTCGCGGCGACCGGGCAGCGCATCCGCGAGATGCCTTTCAACAAGTTCATCGATTTCGTGTGAGGCGGATGATGAAGGGATTCCTGATCGCGGCGGTCCTCGCCGTCTCGTCGATTGCAGCCCTCACAGGACTGGTCGCTGCCAAGGACGAAGCCAGCAAGGACGTCTTGCCGCCGGGCAGCGTCAGCCAGGCGGCGGGACTGGAAGCCTGGAAGCGGATCGAGGCGGTGGTGACGCATCCGCGTTGCGCCAATTGCCATGTCGATGCCAAGGCCATCCCGATCTGGACCCCGGCCGGCGAAACCAAGCCGCGCGTGCATGGCATGAACATCCACGGCGGCGAGAGCCGTATCGGCGCGGAAGCGATTCCGTGCTCGACCTGTCACATGACCTCAACCCAGGCGAACGAACCGGCGCCTGCGCCGCCGCGCGCCGGCATCGACTGGCAGCTCGCTCCGGTCGAGTTCATCTGGTTCGGCAAGAGTGGTGCCGAGATTTGCGCGCAGATGAAAGATCCCAAGCGCAATGGCGGTCGCGACGCCGCCGGTCTCGTCGAGCACTTGCGGCACGATGCGTCGCTGAGCGGCTTCATCCCGCGGGGCTGGGCGCCGGGAGCGGGACGTACGACCCCGCCGGGCACCTTCGAGGATCACGTCAAGGACATGGTCCTGTGGGGCGCCGCCGGGCAACCCTGCCCGAATTGACGACCGCGCGCCAGGGTCGCGCGCGATCGTATCGGTGACATGATCCGAAGGCTCAGATCAGCGTGCCCGCGCTCGCATGCGCGAGCAGCGACTGGATCACGACGTTGTCGCCGGGGCCTCCGTCCAGCACGTCGAGGCCGCCGCCGCCGATCAGCACGTCGTCACCGAGCCCGCCAAGCAGCGTGTCGTTGCCGGCGCTGCCGATGAGTACGTCGTTGCCGGCGCCGCCGTCGAACACAAGGTGCGGCCCGCCCGGGCCGACGCCCGACGCCGTGATCACGTCGTCGCCGCCGAGGCCGTTGATGGTGATGGTGTCGTTGAAGTCGAAATTCTCGATCACGACCTGGCTGGCCAGACCGTCGATCACCAGCGCGCCATTGCTGTTGAGCGACAGCGTGATGACGTCGTCCCCGCCGGTGCCGTTGATCACGATGTTGTCGACCGTGCCGTCGCCGCCGGGGGTGCCGGGAACGGCGCCGAGGTCGATCTGCACCTGCGTCACGTCGGTGCCGGTCATGTCGCCGACAGTGATCTTGTCGGCGCCGCCGCGGGCGTTGAACGCGATCGTCTCGACGCCGCCCGTGTCCATCGTGATATTGGCGACGTCCCGCGTCAGCTCGGCACGGGAGCCGTTCGCGAAGATGTTGATGGTTTCGGCGATGTTGGCGCCGTTGAACAGCAGGGAGTCGCTGCCCGCTTGGCCCTCGACCGTGTCGTTGTCGTCACCGGGATTCCAGACGAAGGTGTCGTTGCCGGCGCCCATCAGCGCGACGTCATTGCCGTCGCCGCCGTTGATGATGTCGTCGCCCTGACTGCCGCGGATGGTGTCGTTGCCGATGCCGCCGTTGATCGTCAGCTGCAGCGCGCCGGCAGCGAGCCCGCTCGCGTCGATGACGTCGTCGCCGCTGAGGCCATTGAGCGTCAGCTGATCGGTTCCGTCCATTCCGGTCACGTGCGTCGCCGCATGCAGGCCGAACACCGTCACGCCGCCGGCATTGCCGCGCACGCCGAACGTGTCGGCAGCCTGGCTGGCATCGACCGAGACGGTATCGACGGCGCCGTCGGGCGTACCGGTCGAGCCGCCGAGGTCGATGTTCACCTGCGTCAATTCGGTCCCGGTCAGATCGCCCACCGCGATATGGTCGGCGCCGCCCAGCGTATGGAGATCGACGTGCTCGACCCCGTGCAGGTCCATCGTGATATTGGCGACGTCGCGCGTCAGCAGGGCGCGGTCGCCGTTCGCCACGATGGACATGGTCTCGGCAATGTTGGCGCCGAAGAACCGCAGCGTGTCGACGCCGGCACCGCCCTCGACGGTGTCGTTGCCGTCGCCCGGATTCCACTGGAAGATATCGTTGCCGGCGCCAAGCAGGGCGACGTCGTTGCCCTGGTTGCCGTCGATGAAATCATTGCCGTCGCCGCCGATCAGCGTGTCGCTGCCGGCGCTGCCGAGGATCGTATCGTTGCCGGCGTCGCCGTCGATCGTCAGGTGCACGATTCCGGCGGCCAGCGCGGCGGCCGAGATCGTGTCGTTGCCGCCGAGGCCCTCGATGAGAAGCGCATCGTTCGCGCCTTCCGCATTGGTGATGGCGAGTGCGGCCGGCAGTCCCGTGACCGCAACCGAGGTGCCCGTGCCGGACACTTCGATCGCATTGGCGCCGTTCGTGCCGACGAGCGTCACGGCGTCGGCCGCGCCGTCACCAGTGCCGTTCGACCCGAGATCGATATTGACCTGCTTGACGTCGGTTCCAGCCAGGTTGTTGACGACGATATCGTCGCTGCCGCCGCGGGCGTTGATGGTGACGGTCTCGATGCCGTCGAGGTCCATCGCGATGTTGGCGACGTCGCGCGTAAGCAGCGTGCGTCCGCCATTGGCGGCGGACAGGGTGATGTGCTCGGCAATGTTCGAGCCGTTGAACAGCAGGGTGTCGGTGCCGGCCTGTCCGTCGACCTTGTCGCTGCCGTCGCCGGGATCCCACTGGAAGGTGTCGTTGCCCGCGCCCAGGAGGGCGGTGTCGTTGCCCTGGTTGCCGTCGATGAAATCGTTGCCGTCGCCGCCGAGCAGCAGATCCGCGCCGTTGCCGCCGAGGATCGTGTCGTTGCCGGCCCCGCCGTCGAGCGTCAGCGCGATGAGCGCGGCGAGATTGCCTGAGGCCGAGATCATGTCGTCGCCGCCGCCGGCATGGACCACGAGGTTCTCGGTGGTGCCGATGTCGAGCGAGAAGGGGGCCGGGTCGACCCGGTCGAAGCGCACGCGCGTGCCGTTCGCCGTGATGGCAAAGGTTTCGCTGCCGTTGCCGCCGTTTACCTCGGCGGTATCGATGCCTTCGCCGCCCTCCATCAGGTCGCTGTCGTCGCCGGGATTCCAGATCATGCGGTCGTTGCCGGCTTCACCGAACATCTGGTCGTTGCCGTCGCCGCCGACCAGCACATCATTGCCGGAACCGCCGAACAGCAGGTCGTTGCCGCCCTTGCCGAACAGCGTGTCGTCGCCGGACTGGCCGAACAGCATGTCGCCGGCGGATCCTCCGGTCAGCACATCGTTGCCGGCGCCGCCGAACAGGTTCGCCGCGGGCATCCCGCCGTTGCTCTCGTCGATCGCGATGATGTCGTTGCCGTCCAAGCCGAAGGCCTGGATCAATTTGGTGTTGGCGACCGTCGCGGGGCCGCCCTTGATCGCGACTGCGCCGTGGTTGACGACGATCGTCCCGGCTGCGTTGCGGCCCAACGTGACCGTATTGTTGTGGCCGTTGCCAAGGACGGTAAGAATTCCGGCGGAAAAATTTGCTGTGACAGCCATGTGCACTTCTCGCTCTGCGTGATCGAAATAGGCCGTGCGGCGGTATCGTGACGCTTTTCGCGATGCCGAGGCGAACGGCGAACAATCTCGTCTGTAGGCCGGGATGCAGGTTCCGGCTTGGCTGAAGTCTTCCGATGGGCTCCTGTTTTCCTTGAGAACAGCTTGATTTTCGGGAAGGGCGGGGTGGAGCGGCAGTTCACGCAGCCGTGTTCGCGGCAACCCGGCCGATGCTACCCACCATCCGTTGTGTTGCCCGACGGGCAAAACACGCCAGCGCTGGGTCCATATACTCTGGCGAAAATATTCGAATTTACAGAAGTTCGGTTTTGCCGTACAACCCGCGCCATCCCGCCCGCCACAAGGGGCGTTTCGCGATCGTCACGAGACGCGGGCCGGGATGCGGTGGCCGCGACGGCGTCGGCGCGATGATGGCTTGCAGGGCGGGAAACCGTGAGCAGCGCCAGGCGCGATACGACACGGCGCTGACAGCGTCTTTCGCATGGTCTCGACGGTGAGCGCACGCCAGCCGTGGAGAGCCCAGCGAGGACGTGCGCGGACGGAGAAGTCGTGTGGTCCCGACGCCCGCGGTTCTGGCGTCAAGTCTTAGCGGAGATGCAGCGGCCAACCGGTGCGCGCATCACACATCCGCAAGGCGACGGGGGCAATAGTGCAACGCTCCCCGAGGAGAGCACGAAGGACACCGTGAAAACCATCGCGCAGGGAAGGCCGGGCGACCGGCATCACCTGTCGTCCACCCCGTGCGCGTTCTCTAGCCCACGCGGGACCTCGGGTGCCAGCCGGCGCCCGGCCTTCCCTGCGCCCTTGCTTTCGAAGAGGGCAGAAGAGACAGCAAAGCTCGGGCGAGATTCGCCGCGAGGATGGGAAGCTATGTCCATCGCCAGAGATCAGTCCCGTGCCCCGGACGCGCCGCAGCACGAAGTGATGCGGCGCAGAGCCGGGGCCCATATCTCACAGCGCGACGATCGGAAGCATGGGTCCCGGCTCTGCGCAGCAGCGCAAGAGCACTGCAGCGCGTCCGGGACACGAGAGCGGCGCGACATGGCCAATGACGTCGGTTGGAGAGGCGCCAACGCGCCGCTACGTCGTCTCCTCCAGCGCGCGGCGCAGCCGTCGGATGATCACGCCGCGGGCGCGGTCGTCGGCGGCGACTCCAATCCGGTCGTTGATGTCGAGCATGAGCTCGGACATCTCGTTGTGCCAGTCGAGGCGGGTCACGGCCTCCGGCGCGAGGCGGCGGCGGTGATCGACGTCGAGCACGCGCGGTTCGGGCGCGGCGAGCTCGTAGATGTCGTCCAGTGTCGGCTGATAGACCTTCGCCGCCGGAATGATGCGCTCGGCAACGCGTTCGGCGAGGCCTGCGATGGCGCCTTCCTCGCCGTGGACCAGGAACAGCCCGCGGGCGATCGGCCGGCGCGCCGCGATCCAGCCGGCCATGCCGGCGCCGTCGGCGTGGCCCGAATATTCGTCGATCATGCGGATGCGGGCCGCGACCTTGATCTCCTCGCCCTGGATCCGCACCGCCTTGGCCCCGTTCTGCAGGAAGCGGCCGAGCGTGCCGTTGGCCTGGAAGCCGGCGAGCAACACGGTCGCGCGCTCGTTCCACAGCCAGCGCTTCAGATGATGGCGGATGCGGCCGGCGTCGCACATGCCGCTTGCGGCGATGATGATGTGGAATCCGGACAGGCGCATGATCGCCTTGCTCTCGTCCGCCGTCTCGGTGAATTTGAGATGCGGCGAGTTGAGCAGGCGCTCGGCATCGACCGAGGGGTCGAGGCTCTCGGCATGGCGGCGAAACACTTCGGTGGCGCGGATTGCGAGCGGAGAATCGAGGAAGATCGGTGCGGTCGGAATCTCGCCGTGCTCCATCAAGTCGACGAGATCGACGATCAGCTCCTGGGTGCGCTCGACCGCGAAGGCGGGCAGCAGCAGCGCGCCGCCGGCCGCCGCCGCATCGCGCACCTCGGCCGCGAGGTGCTTGCGGCGAAGGGCAGGGGTCGTCGCCTCGCGCACCCGGTCGCCATAGGTCGATTCCGAGATGACGTAGTCGAGATCGCTTGGCGCTTCGGGATCGGGTTGCAGCAGCTTAGCCTCCGGCCCGACGTCGCCTGAGAGCAGCACGCGCAGCGGACGTGGCGCGCCCTGCTCGGCGATCTCGAGCTCGATCGAGGCCGAACCGAGCAGATGGCCCGCGTTCCAGTAGCGCGCGCGGACGCCCGGGATCACGTCGGTCCAGCGTTCGTAGTCGACTGCGCGAAACGATTGCAGCGATGCGATCGCATCGGCCTGCGTGTAGATCGGGTAAACTTCCTTGCGGCCTCGCGAGGCATTGCGCCGGTTGAGCTGGGTGACTTCCGATTCCTGGATGCTGCCGGCGTCGGGCAGCATGTAGGAGCAGAGGTCGATCGTGCCACGCGTCGCCAGGATCGGTCCCTCGAATCCCGCGCGCACGAGTTTCGGCAACAGGCCGCTGTGGTCGATATGGGCATGCGTGAGCAGCACGGCATCGATATCGGCGGCACGAAACGGAAAGGCGCCGTAGTTGAGCTCCTTCAGCGTCTTCTGGCCCTGGAACAGGCCGCAATCGACCAGGAAGCGGCCGCCTGCGGTCTGGAACAGATAGCTCGAGCCCGTCACGGTGCGGGCGGCGCCGCAAAATCGAACGGTGATGCTCATGGAATCGTCTCCGCAAGATGTGCCGTCGGCAGTTCGGATCGCAACGCGGTCGCGAGAACCTCGTCGAGCGCAATCGCGTTGGTCGGATGTGGCACGCTGTCGGTCGAGCGGATCGACCGGATACCGGCGCTGGAGAATGCGACGGTCATCGCGGGCGGAAACAGCGCGTGCGTGATGACCGCATCGACGGCGGTCGCGCCCATCGCCGTCAGAGCCTTGGCCGCTTCGATGAGCGTCGTCCCTGAGGAGACGATATCGTCCACCAGCAGCGCCGGCCGTCCCGACAGCAGCCCGGGATCGGCAAAACTGATCGCCACGGAACGATCGCCGTGTCGCGTCTTGTTCGCCACCGTGTGCTGCAATCGCAGCCGGCGCGCGATGTCGCTGACCCAGGGCTCGGACTCCATGTCGGGTCCGATCACGATGGTCGCGGGGTCGATGCCGCCGCTTGCCAGTGCGGTCGCGATAGCAGGCATGGCGGACAGATTCTCCGCTTCAATGCCTGGAAAGACCAAGCGGATGTCGGAGGTGCGATGCAAATGCGCATCCACGGTGACGATTCGGTCGACGGTCCTTGCGAGCAGATCACCCATGGCACGCTGGCTGATGGCCTCGCCCGCATGAAATGCAGCATCCTGCCGCATGTAGCAGAGATAGGGCGCGACCAGCACCAGCCGCTTCGCGCCGCCACGTCGCAAGGCCTCCGCAGCGAACAGCAGGGCGATCAGCTTGTCATTGGGTTGATCGAGCGGGGCATAGAGGAGGGTGGTGTCGGTCGCCGGCGCGACGGTGACGCGCAGCTCGCCGTCCGGAAAGCGATGCACGGCGATCTCCGCGCAGGACAGCCCAAGCCGCGCCGCAAGGCGTTTCGCCGCATCGTTGCCGCGGGACAATGTCTGCAGCGCGATCGTGCTCATGGCGCGGTCTTGCCCTGCGGGGGCTCATGACCGTTGACGACGTAACCGCTCTCCTCGGTGGCGGCATCGGTGGCCAGGTCATGCTCGGGGCGGCCGAACGTGTAGACGCGATAGAGCGGCTCGCCCTGCTCGACGCGATCGCCGATCTTCTTGAACAGGCGGATGCCGGCACCCTTGTCGAGCGGCGCGCCGGCGGTGCGGGCGAGGCGGTTCAGTCGCAGGCAGTCGATGGCGGACACGGTGCCGTCATGCGCCGCCTTGACGTCGAAGCTGAGCGATCCCAGCTCGTTGCTGCATGTCGACGGGCCCTGGGCGTCGATGATCTTCTGCATCTGCCTCAGCGCCGCGCCGCTGTCGAGCAGCTCGCGCGCCCGTGCATAGCCGGCGCCGCCGCGCAGCTTCGGATCGTATTCCAGCAGATGCGCGGCCAGCCGCAGCGACTTCTCGCGCAGATCGCGCGGCGCATCCGGATCGTTGCCGAGCACGGCCATGACGTCATTGGCCTCGAGCACCGGGCCGATGCCGTTGCCGATCGGCTGGCTGCCGTCGGTCATGATCACCTCGACCGTGCGGCCGAAGCGGTCGCCGACGAATTCGAACAGCTTGCGCAGCCGCATCGCCTCGACGCCGCTGGTGACCTTCGCGGTCGGCCCGACCGGGATGTCGATCAACAGATGCGTCGAGCCGGCCGCGATCTTCTTGGACATGATGGAGGCGACCATCTGCTCGCGGGTGTCGAGGCTGAGCGGGCGCTCGACGGAGATCAGGACGTCGTCGGCCGGCGACAGGTTCACATGTCCGCCCCAGATCAGGCAGCCGTTGCAGGCCGAGACGATCGCCTTCATCTCCTCGACGCCGACATTGACCCGCGCCAGCACCTCCATCGTGTCGGCGGTGCCGGCGGGCGAGGTGATGGCGCGCGAGGAGGTCTTGGGGATCGGCAGGCCATGCGCGGCGACGATCGGCACCACGACCATCGAGGTGCGATTGCCGGGGATGCCTCCGATGCAATGCTTGTCGACGACAACAGGCGTCGGCCACACCAATTGCGTGCCGGCCTGGGCCATCGCGCCGGTGAGGGCGAGCAGCTCGTCGCTGGTGATGAAGCTCGCCGAGCCGATCAGGAAGGCGGCGATCTCCATGTCCGAGTAGCGATAATGGGCGAGGTCGTTGATGATCGCGCCGATCTCGGCCTGGCTCAAGGTTCGGCCGCGGATCTTCGCGCGCACCGCTTCCAGGCTCTCCGGAGGCGAGGCCGGCCTGACGGTGACCTGGGTGCCCACGCCTTGCGCGAAGCGGTGGAACGCCGGCTCGGAGAGGCCGATCTCGTCCCGGGCCACCAGCGTATCGTCGTCGGTGATCAGCAACGTCGCCAGCAGGACCTTGCCGCCCTGGCGCAGCTCGACGCGGCTGAAGCCGCGGAAGATCTCGGCGCGCAGCGCCTTCGACTGCCGGGAGAGCACGACGACGTTTTCGCGTCCGGTATCGAGCCGGACGCGGCGGATCTTCAGTTGGGCGTGCGGAAGGTCTGGATGCATGGACGGGCCGGCAGGAGGAAACTCGGCCTCCATGCTTAAACGTCGAGGTCCTTATGCTGTTGACCCAGATCATGGCCCGCGCGCGGCTACAGTACGGCGGGCTGCGGCGTGCCGTCACGCAGCCGTGCTGCTGCAGGCGCGTCGGTCCGGAAAAGAGGAGGAGCCGAATGCGGCGGCGATATCGCCGATATCGGCCGGCCAGATCGGGGATCGGGGCTACTTCATCGCCGTGCTGATTGCGACGAACTTGCTGTTGAGGAGGGTGGTGCCCATGGTGTTCACGGCCGTTATGATTGCCAGAGCGATGCCGGCGGCGATGAGGCCGTACTCGATCGCGGTCGCACCGTTTTCATCGGCAAGGAAAGACCTAAGCAAAGGCATTGCCAACTCCTGTTCGTCCGATCCAACGTATGACTGCGTCGTCATCGAATTCGTCAATAGATCGAATAAGTCTTTATGCGCGCCAAAAGAATTAAGACCGGGCGATCGCGCCTCCGCTGATACGACGGCAGTCATTAAATTAAGGTTCCGCCGGCCTGTCCAAATGGATTCAAATCGCGGGGCCCGTGTGGCTGGTCAAGCCTCGGGAGGCGCTTGCCACGATACCCGCATCGAGAGAGGGGTGGCGCTTAACGAATTGTTGAGGCTGTTTGCCGGGCCATCGCGGTCATCGGCGCCCGCCAGGCGCGTTCAGGGCCCGCAACATCGCGATACGGGCGAACATCACCCAGCCGCCGCCCGTCTCGGCCGCATTGATCAAGGTCTCGACGGCGGTCTGCCAATGTGCCTCGTGCTGGGCTTCCGCGGGCAGCTGCATGATGTAGTCGGCGGCGTCCTGGAGCGTGAGCAGCGCGCGCTTGCTGCTCACGCGAACGGGATCGTCGAACGCCGTCGACCAGGGCATGTCAGGCCGCCCGATCCGCGAGAGGTGACATCACGGCGTGATCGCGGGGCTGATGCGGCTAACCGGCCTTCTTCGTTCGCGCCGGCGCGCGCACCGGCTTGTCGGCCTTCTTCGGTGCGGTTGCGGCCTTCGCCGCGGCCTCCTTGCCGCCCTTGCCGGCGATGGGCAGCAGCATCTCGCGCTGGCCCTCGACGCGCTTCTTCGGCTTCTTGGCCTTGGTCTCCTTGGCAACCTTCGCCGCGGGCACTGTATCCTTCTCGTTCGCGATGCTCTTCTTCAGCGCGTCCATCAGGTTGATGACGTTGCCGCCGGTCTTCGGCGCGGCCTTGGCCGCGATCGGCATGCCCGAGCGCTTCTTGTTGATGAGATCGATCAGGGCGGTCTCGTAATGATCCTCGAAAAGCTCGGGCTCGAACGCGCCGGACTTCTTCTCGACGATGTGCTTGGCGAGGTCGAGCATGTCCCTGGTGAGCTTCACGTCCTGGATGTCGTCGAAATATTCGCTCTCGCTGCGGACCTCGTAGGGATAGCGCAGCAGCGTGCCCATCAGCCCGCTCTCGAGCGGCTCGAGCGCGATGATGTGCTCGCGGTTGGTCAGCACCACGCGGCCGATCGCGACCTTGTCCATGCTGCGGATGGTCTCGCGGATCACGGCATAGGCGTCGTGACCGACCTTGCCGTCCGGCACGAGATAATAGGGGCGGATCAGATAGCGGTTGTCGATGTCGGACTTCGGCACGAACTCGTCGATCTCGATCGTGTGCGTGGAGTCCAGCGCGATGTCGTCGAGCTCGTCCTTGGTGACCTCGATATAGGTGTCGGTGTCGACCTTGTAGCCCTTGACGATGTCCTCGGAGGTGACCTCGTCGCCGGTCTCGGCGTCGACCTTGAGGTACTTGATCCGGTGCCCGGTCTTGCGGTTGATCTGGTTGAAGGAGACCTTCTCGGTATCCGAAGTGGCCGGATAGAGCGCGACCGGGCAGGTCACGAGCGACAGACGCAGAAAACCCTTCCAATTGGCGCGGGGGGCCATGGGCTACTCCAAACGCAACGGGGACAGACGACTAGGATACCATCGGGGAACAACGAATCAAAGCAAGGTCGGTCGCTGAATCTTGCAACTGCGTTAACTGGCCGCTGGGCCATGCTGTGCCGCCCGATCCGGCCGCAAAAGCCGGAACATCGTATCCCATCACGCGTTGGCTCTGGACATCAGCTGCGAGGAGGTCGCGGCTATCGGGAGCGACATCCAGAGATTGAGGGCATCATGGCAACCACGCGAGAGCAGCATCAGATCGTCGAAACGGCAACCGAGGCGCGGCAGGGTGAACCTGGGCCGTCCGTTGCCGCCCTGCTCGCCATCTCGACCGGGCTTGCGATCCTGATCCTCGCCGTCATCTGGTTCGTGTTCTTCCGGACCTGACGGCCGAATTCACGGGAAAGGCGGACCTTCCACTTGCCGCAGTCCGCGGCCCATCTGCGCCCGTCCTGCTGCCGGCTCGTCCGGCCGCACGGCGGGCGCAGTCGCGTTGGCTGCGAACACGGCGTATATGACCAAAAAGTAACGCGGCAGGTTCCCGGCGTTCATATTCAGTTCACGCCGGAATTGCTCATCTGGCGCAGTGTTGATGCGGCCTATCTCTGGAGAGAAACGTGCGCCTGCTCGTTGTTGAGGACGACCCCGATCTCAATCGCCAGCTCACCAAGGCGCTGACCGACGCCGGCTATGTCGTCGATCGGGCCTTCGACGGGGAGGAGGGGCATTATCTCGGCGACAACGAGCCGTATGATGCCGTCGTGCTCGACATCGGTCTGCCGAAGAAGGACGGCATCTCGGTGCTGGAGGCCTGGCGCCGCAACGGCCGCACCATGCCGGTCCTGATCCTGACAGCGCGCGACCGCTGGAGCGACAAGGTGCAGGGCTTCGATGCCGGCGCCGACGACTATGTCGCAAAACCGTTCCATCTGGAGGAAGTGCTGGCGCGCATCCGTGCGCTGCTGCGCCGCTCCACCGGCCATGCCCAGAGCGAGCTCAGTTGCGGCCCCGTGACCCTCGACACCCGCACCGGCCGGGTCAGCGTCTCCGGCAATCCCGTCAAGATGACCTCGCACGAATATCGGCTTCTGGCCTACCTGATGCACCATTCCGGGCGTGTGGTGTCCCGCACCGAGCTGGTCGAGCACCTCTACGACCAGGACTTCGACCGCGACTCCAACACGATCGAGGTGTTCGTCGGCCGCATCCGCAAGAAGCTCGACGTCGACATCATCCAGACCGTCCGCGGCCTCGGCTATCTCCTGACCCCGCCGGCCGCTTGAGGCGTTCCGGGGCTTGACGGGCCGCCCGGCACGGGCCTTGGTCCGGTCATGACCTCCGACGCCCTGCCATCCTGCGCCTCCCGGGATCGTTCCGATGGCCGCTAGCTCACTTGCCAACCGACTGTTCCTGTCGGCGACCGCCTGGCTCGTGGTGATCCTGGCCATCACCGGCGTGGTGCTGTCGTCGGTCTACAAGAACGCCACCGAGCGCGCCTTCGACCGCCGGCTCAACCTCTATCTGCGCACCCTCATCGCCGAGGTCGCGACCCCCGACGAGCCGCCGGACCGCCAGTTCCAGTCGCTGGGCGAGCCCCTTTTCGAGCTGCCGCTGTCGGGCTGGTACTGGCAGATCACGCGGACCGACACCGAAAAGCCGGAAGTGCGCTCCTCGCGCTCGCTCTGGGACAAGAAGCTGCCGAAGCTGGAGGAGCA
Source organism: Bradyrhizobium sp. 62B (assembly GCF_030272265.2). Classification (NCBI taxonomy): domain Bacteria; kingdom Pseudomonadati; phylum Pseudomonadota; class Alphaproteobacteria; order Hyphomicrobiales; family Nitrobacteraceae; genus Bradyrhizobium; species Bradyrhizobium sp. 62B. The sequence continues at coordinate 2,558,157 of NZ_CP092841.2, forward strand.
GGGCACCGAGCTCACCGCCGCCGGCATCCGCCTCGCCTATGTCGACGGGCCCGAGGGGCAGAATTTGCGCATGGTCGAACGTCCCGTCGATCTCGGCGCCGACGGCAAATTTCTCGTCAGCGTCGCCGGCGACGACACCGAGATTTTCGACGAGACGCGCAGCTTCGACTATTATCTCGGCGGCACCTTCACCGCGCTTGGCATCGTGCTGCTGCTGACGACCGTGTTCCAGGTCCGCTTCGGCCTCGCACCGCTTAAGCGCATCTCGGAATCGATTGCGGACATCCGCTCCGGGCGGGCGGAGCGGCTCGAAGGCGAATTCCCGGTCGAGATCGCGCCATTGGCGCGCGAGACCAACGCGCTGATCGATGCCAACCGCGAGATCGTCGAGCGCGCGCGCACCCATGTCGGCAATCTCGCCCACGCCATCAAGACGCCGCTCTCGGTCATCGTCAACGAGGCCGGCGCCCACATTGCCGATCCGTTCGCGGCCAAGGTGATGGAGCAGGCGGACGTGATGCGCGACCAGGTCGCCCATCATCTAGAGCGCGCGCGCATCGCGGCGCGGGTCTCCGTGGTCGCGACCGTGACGGAGGTGGCGCCTGCCATCGAGGCGCTGCGGCGGACCATGGAGAAGATCCATCGTGATCGCGGCATCGTGGTCGAGGCCAAGGCGGATCATTCGGCGAAATTTCGCGGCGAGCGCCAGGATCTGGAGGAGATGGTCGGCAATCTCGTCGACAACGCCTGCAAATGGGCGGCCTCGCGCGTCTTCGTCGAGGTCCGCGTGGAGGCGCCGCACCAGGCGGGGGTGGGCCCGCGGCTGCGGATCATCGTCGATGACGACGGCCGCGGGCTGTCGGAGGCCGAGCGCGCCCAGGTCTCCCGGCGCGGCCAGCGGCTCGACGAGTCCAAGCCCGGATCGGGGCTGGGGCTGTCGATCGTGACCGACCTTGCCGCGCTCTATGGCGGCAGCCTCTCGCTCGGTGGCGCCCCGACCGGCGGCCTGCGGGCCGAACTGGTCCTTCCGGGAATATAATCCCTTGTTCTGACGTGGCTTTTCGTCCCCGCCCAAGGCCTGCGGACGCCAACCGAGGGGATTCGAGCCGACTTCCTAAACGGCTTCTTAAGTGGGGCCTCCTATGATCGCGCCCGGACGCATCCCATGTCCGCCATTTTACCGTGCATTACCCGGGCGCATGAGCCAGACATCGATCGAGCGGCTGAGGGAATATCTCGCGCAGCTCCCGCCGCAGTCGCAGGCGCTGCTGATGCGGGAGTTCGAGCGTGCGCTCGATCGCGGCCAGGACACCGCGGTGGCGACCCTCGTGCTCGAGCAGTTGCGCAAGATCGTCCGCAAGACCGAAGCCGAAGAAGCCCCGCCGCCGCGCACGGATGATCTGTCGCGGCTGCTGTTCCAGGTGCTGGAACCCTTCCTGGTCGAAGCCGGCACCCCGATCCGGGTCGGTCAGATCCGCCGCTCCTCGCTGCAGCCGATCTGGCAATGGCTCGGCCGCGACGGCGCGCCGGACAAGGTCAACGAATTCGAGGCCGCGCTGGCGCGTATGCCCGCCGACAGTGCGGGGCAGGTCGAGGCCTTGGCGCAGAAGCTCCAAGCGGTGGCTGCGGACGCCATTTTCGAGCTGACGGGTCCCGGCGGCGGCGACAAATCGCGCGCGCTGGCCCGGGTCGGCCCGCCCAACGTGATCGAGGACCTCTACTCGATCGGCGCGGTGCTGCAGGTCCGGGAGGCCATCGCCGGCCTGAACGAGAAGCTGCCGCGGACCTTGCGCGCCTTCGGCGATTCCCAGATCGCCTCGGTGACGTCGGCGCTCAACATTCCGGTGCTCCAGACGCCGCAGATGCTGCCCTTCGCGCTGTCGATCGTGGTGCAGAGGATGACCGCGCCGTGGCAGATCATCCGCCTCGCCATCAAGATTGCCGCCTCCGACGACGAGATCCGCGTTGCGGCGACGCCTTACGGCGTCGCGGTCACGATCGCGCTGCACGATCTGTCCTGTGTCGCCGCCACCCTGCGCATGGACATCAAGCGCGGCCATTTCGACAATGTGGCCGGCAACCTCAAGACGTTGCACGATGGCGTGCGGGGCCTGCGCACCGAGCTCGACCTGCGCAACGATTCCGCCTGGGGCAAGCAGCTGACCTCGATCCGGGCCGACATCTCCAACGCGCTGCAATCCGAGATCGACAGCGTTCCCGGTCGCGTCCGCCGCATCCTGCGCCAGCGCCCCGAGAAGGACATTCCGCCGGGGGCGCGCATCGACAGCACCGAGGTTGAAGAAACCGTGGCGCTGATCGATTTCGTCGCGACCTGCCGCAATTATGCGAGCGAGCTTGCGATCAACGAGGTGACGTTGCGCACCTATTCCGATCTCCAGCAATACGTCGAACGCTCGACCGAGCAACTGGTGCAGTCGTTGCGCGCCGCCGATCACAAGGTCCGCACCTACAGGCAACAGCAGGTCGACGCCGCGATTCGCTTCTGCCAGGTGCTGTTTGGCGACGACTACGCCTCGCTGATGAGTCGGGCCGCGCAGAATGCCGCGACGGGCGAGCGCAAATCGTCGCGCGCAAGCTGATTCAAGCGCATCTTATTGTGATCACAATTTGTGGTTGACGGTGCCGGTGGCGCGCCGTACGGTCCCCGTGCAACTCTGGGGAACTTCTATTTGTGGGCGCATGAAACCCGTTATCAGCTCGATCGAAATTGAGAACCGCATCATTGTTGCCAAGTATCAAAGACTGATGGTCGGCGCCAAGGTGGTGCTGGTCGAGAAGGCAAGCGGTCGGCAATTGTCCGAGACCATCACCAGGGTTGCATCTCCGGTTCCGGTCGGCGCGCTGCGCATCAGACTGCCGGAGGCCGTCAAGCCGGGAACATACTTCCTGAAGGCCTTCAACGGGCACGGTGAGGACGCCGCGCAAAGTGCGGATTTCGAGATCAGCTAAGCCGTTGGTCTTCCACCGTTTCGAGACCGTGCGCGGTCGCGCCGAATTGACAATTGTCAATTGCCGCATCGTCCGGCCGTGGTGTAAAGCCACCTATGGGCGCGGTTCGTGCGCTGCCGGAAGCTTGCCAGATGACGCTATGGTTCGTGTTCGCGCTGATGACGGTCGCGGCGATTTTCGCCGTGCTTTGGCCGCTTGGCCGCAAGGGACGCGCGCAAGATCAAGGTAGCGAGGTCGCGGTCTACAAGGACCAGCTGGCCGAGGTCGAGCGTGATCTCGCCGCAGGCTTGATTCCGGCCCCGGACGCCGAGGCTGCGCGCGTCGAGATCAGCCGCAGGCTGCTTGCCGCGGCCGCCAGCGAGCCCGCGGTGGCACCGACGTCGAATCTGAAATGGCGCCGCGCCGCGGCCGTAGCGGCGCTCGCCGGCCTGCCGCTCGTTGCGATCGCCGTCTACATGCCGCTCGGCTCGCCCAGGCTCCAGGACTTCCCGCTGGCACAACGCGAGCGCGCGCCGGGCAAGGCGCAGTCGCTCGAGAATCTCGTCGAGCAGGTCCAGCAGCATCTGGAGAAGAATCCCACCGACGGGCGCGGCTGGAACGTGCTGGCGCCGGTGCTGCAGCGGCTCGGCCGTTTCGACGATGCAGTGCGCGCCTATCGCAGCTCGCTCACCTACAATGGCGAGAGCGCGGAGCGCCGGGCCGATCTCGGCGAGGCGCTCTCGGCCGCCGCCGGCGGCGTGGTGACCGCCGAGGCCAAGTCCGAATTCGACCGTGCCCACGCTCTGGACGCCGACGATCCCAAGGCGAACTACTTCCTGGGCCTTGCCGCCGAGCAGGACGGCCGCAAGGACGATGCTGCCAATATCTGGCGCGCGCTGCTCGCGAAAGCGCCCGCGGATGCGCCGTGGCGTGCCCTGGTGCAGACCTCGCTGGCGCGGGTCGGCGGCGGCGGCACGATGCCCACGCTGCCCGACGAGACGATTGCCGCTTCCAAGGACATGGCCGAAGGCGATCGCAACGCGATGGTGCGCGGCATGGTCGAGCGCCTCGCCACCCGGTTGAAGCAGAACGGCGACGACGTCGAGAGCTGGCTGCGCCTGGTGCGCGCCTATCTCGTGATGGGCGAGCGGGACAAGGCGATGGGGGCATCAGTCGATGCCCGGCAGGCGGTCGCCAGCGATGCCGAGCGGCTTCGCCAGCTCAACGAAGGCCTCAAGACGCTCGGGCTCGGCGGATGACGATGTCGGGACGAGAGCAGCGGAGAACGGATACGCCATGACGCGCAAGCAGCGACGTATGACCATCATCGGCGGCTCGCTCGCCGTGCTCGCGCTCGCGGCCGCGCTGGTGCTCAACGCCCTTCGCGACTCCATCGTGTTCTTCTCGACGCCAACCATGGTCGCCGAGAAGCACGTCGAGCCGGGCAAGCGGTTTCGTCTCGGCGGGCTGGTGCAGCCCGGCTCGCTGCAGCGCGGGGACAATCTCGCGGTGAGTTTCGAGGTCGCCGACGGCAACGCCAAGCTGCCGGTGGCCTACAAGGGCATCCTGCCCGACTTGTTCCGCGAGGGGCAGGGCGTCGTCGCCGAAGGCGCGCTCGACGCCAATGGCGTGTTCAAGGCCGATACCGTGCTTGCCAAGCACGACGAGACCTACATGCCCAAGGATGTTGCCGATGCCCTGAAGAAGCAGGGGCACTGGAAGGACGATTACGGCGGCAAGCCTTCCGATGGCGGCAAGACGTCTGATGCAGGCAAGCCCGCGGCGACGACCGCGCAACGCAATCCGCAGGGAGCAGTGCGGTGATCGCAGAATCCGGACATTACGCGCTGGTGCTGGCGCTTGGGCTCGCACTGATCCAATCCGTCGTGCCCCTGATCGGCGCGCGCCTGCACGACGTCGCGCTCATGAACGTGGCGCGCTCCGCGGCGCTGGCGCAACTGCTGTTCGTCGGCGCCTCGTTCACAGCGCTCGTGATGCTGCACGTGAACTCGGATTTCTCCGTTGCCAACGTCTACGAGAATTCCCACTCGATGAAGCCGCTGCTCTACAAGATCACCGGCGTGTGGGGAAACCATGAAGGCTCGATGCTCCTGTGGGTGTCGATCCTGGCCTTGTTCGGCGGGCTCGTCGCCGCCTTCGGCAACAATCTGCCGCTGTCGCTGCGCGCACATGTGCTCGCCGTCCAGGCCTGGGTCGCCAGCGCCTTCTATCTCTTCATCCTCGTAACCTCGAACCCCTTCCTGCGCATCGCGAGCCCGCCGATCGAGGGACGCGATCTCAATCCGGTGCTCCAGGACATCGGGCTCGCCGTTCATCCGCCGATGCTCTATCTCGGCTATGTCGGCTTCTCGATCTCGTTCTCCTTCGCCATCGCGGCGCTGATGGAGGGGCGGATCGACGCGGCCTGGGCGCGCTGGGTGCGGCCGTGGACGCTGGTCGCGTGGATCTTCCTGACGCTCGGCATCGCCATGGGCTCGTACTGGGCCTATTACGAGCTCGGCTGGGGCGGCTGGTGGTTCTGGGATCCGGTCGAGAACGCCTCGCTGATGCCGTGGCTCTCCGGCACGGCGCTGCTCCATTCGGCGCTGGTGATGGAGAAGCGCAACGCGCTGAAGGTCTGGACCATCCTGCTCTCGATCCTGACCTTCTCGCTGTCGCTGCTCGGCACCTTCCTGGTGCGTTCGGGCGTCATCACCTCGGTGCACGCCTTCGCCACCGACCCCACCCGCGGCGTGTTCATCCTGCTGATCCTCTGCCTGTTCATCGGCGGCAGTCTGTCGCTGTTCGCGGGCCGTGCCACCTCGTTGAAGCAGGGCGGCCTGTTCGCGCCGATCTCGCGCGAGGGCGCGCTGGTCCTGAACAATTTGCTGCTTACGGTCGCCTGCGCCGTCGTGCTGTTCGGCACGCTCTATCCGCTGGCGATGGAGATGCTCGCCGACTTCAAGATGTCGGTCGGTGCGCCGTTCTACAACCTGACCTTCGCGCCGCTGTTCGCCCTGTTGCTGCTTGCCGTGCCGTTCGGGCCGATGCTGGCTTGGAAGCGCGGCGACCTGCTCGGCGTGACGCAGCGTCTGCTGGCTGCAGGCGTTGCCGGGCTCGTTGCGGTCGCCGTCGCCTGGGGCTGGGCAACGGGCGGCAGCACGCTGGCGCCGCTCGCGATCGGGCTTGGCATCTTCGTCATCGCCGGCGCCATCACCGACATCGTCGAGCGAACCGGCCTCGTGCGGCTGCCGTTCGCAACGGTGCTGCACCGGGCCCGCGGCCTGCCGCGCTCGGCCTGGGGCACGGCGTTTGCGCATGCCGGCCTCGGTGTCGCACTGATCGGGATCGTCTGCGAGACCACCTGGAACAGCGAACACATCGCGACGATGAAACAGAACGACGTCGCTCACATCGCCGGCTTCGACGTCAAGCTCGACGGTCTCCTGCAGCGTCAGGGTCCGAACTTTCGCGAGATGATCGCGCAGTTCAACGTCAGCCGCGACGGCGCCCCGCTCAGCGTCATGACGCCGTCCAAGCGCAGCTTCACCACCCGCGGCTCCTCGACCACCGAGGCCGCGCTGCTGACGCGGGGCGCCAGCCAGCTCTACATTTCGCTCGGCGACGCCAATGCCGAGGGCGCCATCGCCGTACGCATCTACTACAAGCCGATGGTGCTCATGATCTGGTGGGGGCCGGTGCTGATGGCGTTCGGCGGCGTGCTGTCGCTGTCCGACCGGCGCCTGCGGGTCGGCGCGCCGAAGCCGGCGCGGGCCAAGCAGCGCCTCCAGCCGGCGGAGTGATCCGATGCGCCGGATGATGGCTGCGTTCGCCGTGCTGATGCTGCTGGCTTTGCCTGCGGCCCACGCGGTGCAGCCCGACGAGATCATGGCGGATCCCGCCAAGGAAGCCCGTGCGCGCGAGCTGTCGCGCGAACTGCGCTGCATGGTCTGCCAGAACCAGTCGATCGACGATTCCGATGCGCCGCTGGCGCGCGACCTGCGGCTCCTGGTGCGCGAGCGCATCGGCGCCGGCGACAGCAATTCGCAGGTGCTCGACTTCCTGGTCGCGCGCTACGGCGAGTTCGTGCTGCTGAAGCCGCGCTTCGAGCGTCAGACCCTGGTGCTGTGGCTGCTCGGGCCGCTGCTGCTGATGGGGGGCGGCGTGGCACTGTGGCTGCAAATCCGACGTCGCGCGCGTGATGGTGCCGATTTACCAGCGCCGCCGCTCACGCCCGATGAACAGGCACGGGTCGCGGCCTTGATGTCCGACGAAGCCAAATCTCCCTAGCAACTCGCGCGCCCTGGTTACGTAATGCTACGTAGACGGGCGGCCCGCCGCCGCGCGGTTCATGGTATTTTGACCTTTGTCTGGAAGCTTGTCGCGAGCTTTGATTCCAGACTCCGAGTCCCCGATGTTCGCGAACAGCAATCTGACGATCCGCTTCCTGGTCGGCGCCGTCGTCGCTGCATTATTGTTTCTGCTGGGCATCGGTGGCGGCACCGGCTTCATCGCGGTGCTCTATCTCAACAACGAGATCACCAGCCTGTCCGCGGACTTCGCGGCGCTGAGCGGTCCTGCGCGCGATCACGCCATGCAGATCTATCAGCAGGCGCAGACCGCGTTCTCGTTTTTCCTGGCCGCCTGCGGCGTGATCGCAATCGTCGCCTTCGCGATCTGCCTCACCACCTGGTTCGCCGTCCGCAACGGCATCCTCAATCCCCTGGCGGCGATCGTCCATGCGATGCGCGAGGTCGCCGACCAGAAGTTCGAGACATCAGTCCCGGGGCTCGGCCGCACCAACGAGATCGGCCTGCTGGCCGGCGCGCTGGAGGTCTTCAAGACCAACGGCATCGAGCGGCGCCATCTCACCGAACGGCAGCTGCACGAAGCGCAGCACCAGGCCGAGCGATCGCAATTCCTGGACGACCGGATCAAGCGCTTCAATGATCTCGTTGCCAGCGTCGTCGACAGCGTGGCGTCGTCGGCGGTGCATCTGAAGAGCAACGCCGAGACGCTGTCGCGAACGGCCAACGACACCAGCACCAAGGCCAATGCGGTGGCGAGCGCCGCGAGCCAGGCCAGCGCCAGCGTGCAGACGGTGGCAGGCTCTGCCGGGGAGATGACGAATTCGATCGGCACGATCAGCCGCCGCGTCACGGACGCGACCCAGCGCGCCGAAGGTGCGGCGTCGCAGGCGGAGAAGAGCCGTGACACTATCCACACGCTGTCCGATGCCGCCGACAAGATCGGCGAGGTCGTCCAGCTCGTGCAGGCGATCGCGTCGCAGACCAATCTCCTGGCGCTGAACGCCACCATCGAGGCGGCGCGGGCAGGGGAGGCCGGCAAGGGATTTGCGGTGGTCGCCTCCGAGGTGAAGAATCTGGCGCATCAGACCAGCAAGGCGACGGAGGAGATCACCTCCCATGTCGCCAGCATTCAGGGCATCACAGCCGAGACCCGCGGCGCGATCGACGCCATCTCCAAGACGCTGTCTGAGATCTCGTCGATCATGTCCGGCATCGAGATTGACACCGCCCAGCAGCGTAACGCGACCCAGGAGATCACGCGCAGCGCCCAGGACGCCGCGCGCGGGACCCTCGACGTTTCCAACCATATCGTCCAGATTACCTCGACTTCCGCGGAAACCGGCCGAATGGCCTCCGAGGCCAGGGATTCGGCGGTCGATCTGTCGCAGCAGGCCGAGACCCTGAAGCGCGAAGTCGACGAGTTCATCGTCAGCGTCAGGGCAAGCTAAGCGCGCAAACAAAAAGGAGCCTTTCGCGCCATCACGGGAACTTGGTTAAGTTCCTGGTGATTCATAATTTTTCGTCTGCGCCGAACTGCCGCATCCCCGTTCCCCGTTCATTACAAAAGTTTAACCCCGCCGCCAGCGCACGGTAAGGCGGGAGCCCCCATCTTCAGGTCCGTAAGGTGCCGCCCTCAGGCATCACATGGATTTCAAGGCCCTGGAGATCTCTGCATGACCGACCGTATCGACCTCTCGAACCTTCCGTCCTATCGGCAGCCGCGCCGGTCGGTGTTCTCCGCGCGCAAATTCGCGCTGATGGCCTCGGTCGTCGCCGGTCTCGGCGCGGCGGTCTACGGCTTCAGCCCGTCGACGTCGCCGGCCGATCTGTTCTCGAGCCCGGCGCATGCGCAGGTCAACAACGAGGTCCGCAAGGTCGAACGTCCCATCGGCTTTGCCGACATCGTCGAGCGCGTGAAGCCGTCGGTGATCTCGGTGAAGGTCAACATCAAGGAGAAGACCGCGAGCAACGACGATGGCGACGATTCTTCCTCGCCGTTCCAGCCGGGCTCGCCGATGGAGCGATTCTTCCGCCGCTTCGGCGGTCCGGACGGTTTCCCCCCGGGCCTCAAAGGGGGTGGCCGTGGTCGCGTGGTGCAGGGCCAGGGCTCCGGCTTCTTCATCTCGGCTGACGGCTTTGCCGTGACCAACAACCACGTGGTCGACGGCGCCGACAAGGTCGAGGTCACCACCGACGACGGGAAGACCTACACCGCCAAGGTGATCGGTACCGACCAGCGCACGGACCTCGCCTTGATCAAGGTCGAGGGCAGCTCGAACTTCCCGTTCGCCAAGCTCGCCGACAGCAAACCGCGGATCGGCGACTGGGTGCTCGCAGTCGGCAATCCCTTCGGTCTCGGCGGCACCGTGACCGCCGGCATCGTTTCGGCGAGCGGCCGCGACATCGGCAATGGTCCCTATGACGATTTCATCCAGATCGACGCGCCCGTGAACAAGGGCAATTCCGGCGGTCCGGCCTTCGACACCAATGGCGAGGTGATGGGCGTCAACACCGCGATCTACTCGCCGTCCGGCGGCAGCGTCGGCATCGCGTTCTCCATTCCGGCGAGCACCGTGAAGAGCGTGGTCGCCCAGCTCAAGGACAAGGGCTCGGTCAGCCGCGGCTGGATCGGCGTGCAGATTCAGCCCGTCACGTCTGACATCGCCGACAGCCTCGGTATGAAGAAGGCCGAAGGCGCGCTGGTGGCGGAGCCGCAGGCGAACGGTCCGGCCGCGAAGGCCGGCATCGAATCCGGCGACGTGATCACGTCGGTCAACGGCGAGACCGTCAAGGACGCCCGCGAGCTCGCCCGCACAATCGGCGGCATGGCGCCCGGCGCGACCGTGAAGCTCAACGTGCTGCACAAGGGCCAGGACAAGGTCATCAACCTCACCCTCGGCCAGTTGCCGAACACGGTCGAGGCCAAGGCCGACAATGACAACGACAGCGGCAAGGGTGCGAGCAAGGGCACCGATGTGCCCAAGCTCGGCATGACCGTTGCGCCCGCCAATTCCGTGGCCGGCGCGGGCAAGGAAGGCGTCGTGGTCACCGAGGTCGATCCGAAGAGCGCCGCGGCCGAACGCGGCTTCAAGGAAGGCGACGTGATTCTCGAAGTCGGCGGCAAGAGCGTCGCCACCGCCGGCGAAGTCCGCGATGCCATCACCGCGGCGCGGGCCGACAACAAGAACAGCGTCCTGATGCGCGTGAAGAGCGGCGGCCAGTCGCGCTTCGTCGCGGTGCCCCTCGCCAAGGGGTAAGCCTTCAGGAGCTTTTGAGATGAAGGGTGTCGCCGGCATCAGTCGCCCCCGCCGTCGGCGCCCTTCGGGGAAGCAGCGTAACGTCAGCTTCCCCTTGCTACCTTCCGGTGGAAAAACGCCCCCCTCCGTCGGAAGGCCTAGGGCGGTGGAGTCCCCCCAGCTTCACCGCCCGCCTTTTTCCCGATGCCAGAGTCTCCCACTCGGCTTGCATGCGATTGCCGCTCGCGCCATGTTTAGAGAAGGTTGACCTCCTTGACCGCCGCCGAACGCACGATGCGCCTCCTCATCATCGAAGACGACCGCGAATCCGCCGACTACCTCGTGAAGGCGTTTCGCGAAGTCGGCCATATTGCCGACCACGCCGCCGACGGCGAGGAGGGCCTCGCCATGGCCGAGAGCGGCGATTATGACGTGCTGGTGGTCGACCGCATGCTGCCCAAGCGCGACGGCCTGTCTGTCATCGGCGCGCTGCGCGACAAAGGCAACACCACGCCGGTACTGATTCTCTCCGCGCTCGGGCAGGTCGACGACCGCATCAAGGGCCTGCGCGCCGGCGGCGACGATTATCTGCCAAAGCCCTATTCCTTCGCCGAGCTGCTGGCCCGGGTCGAGGTGCTGTCGCGCCGCCGCGGCGGGCCGGCCGAGGACACGCTCTACCGCGTCGGCGATCTCGAACTCGACCGGCTCTCGCATCGCGTCGCCCGCGGCAAGGATGAGCTGACGCTGCAGCCGCGCGAATTCCGCCTGCTCGAATATCTCATGAAGCATGCCGGCCAGGTGGTGACGCGGACCATGCTCCTGGAGAACGTCTGGGACTATCATTTCGATCCGCAGACCAACGTGATCGACGTGCACATTTCGCGGCTGCGCTCCAAGATCGACAAGGGATTCGAGCGGCCGCTGCTGCACACGATCCGCGGCGCCGGGTACATGATCCGTGACGGCATTCGGTAAACTCGTCCGCACCACGGCATTCCGGCTGACGCTGGTCTATCTGCTGCTGTTCGCGATGTTCGCGGCCTCGCTGCTGGCTTATTTCGCCTGGAATACGCGGCGGCTGATCACCGAGGAGATCACGCAGACGGTCAATGCCGAGACCTCGGAGATCTCCGAGATCTACGGCCGCCGGGGCCTGCGGGCTCTCGTGCTGGCGATCGAATACCGGGCGCTGCGGCCGGGCGCCAACCTTTATCTCGTGACCACGCCGACCGGGCAGGCGATCGCCGGCAATGTCGGCTCCCTGGCGCCCGGCGTGATGGCGACGCGCGGCTGGTCGGAGACCGCCTACCGGCGGATCGAGGACGCCGACGACCGCGACCATCGTGCGCTGGTGCGTGTCACCGAACTCGAGAACGGCTTCCGCCTCCTGATCGGCCGCGACCTTGCCGAGCGGCGGCGGCTGTTCGGCATCGTCGCCAAGGCCGCGCAATGGTCCGTCCTGATCGTCGTGGTGCTCGGCCTCGGCGGCGGCGTTTTCGTGGCGCGCCGCGTGCTCCGGCGCATCGACGCGATGACCGGGACCGCGCAACGCATCATGACCGGCGATCTCAGCGAGCGCCTGCCGGTCGGGCGCAGCGGCGACGAGCTCGATCGCCTCGCCGAGAACCTCAATGCCATGCTGGAGCGGATCGAGGCGCTGATGGCGGGACTGAAGGAGGTCTCCGACAACATCGCCCACGACCTCAAGACGCCGCTGACGCGCCTGCGCAACCGGGCCGAGGAGGCGCTCGCGAAATCGGGCTGCGAGGCCGATTACCGGGCGGCGCTGGAGCGCACCATCGAGGAATCCGACGGTCTGATCCGCACCTTCAACGCGCTGCTGATGATCGCGCGCGCCGAGTCCGGACAGGCGCGCGGCAACATGGATGATTTCGACGCGGCCGAGGTCGCGGGTGGCATCCACGAGCTCTATGAGCCGCTCGCCGAGGACGACGGCATGACCTTGAAGGTCAAGGCCGACCCGACGCCTGTTCATGCCAACCGCGAATTGATCAGCCAGGCGCTCGCCAATCTGGTCGAGAACGCGATCAAATACGGCAAGCCGGTCGCGCAGGCCGGCGGAACCGTGGTCAGCATGGAGGCCCGGCCGATCCTGATCGAGGCGAGGCGCGACGGCGACAAGGTGCTGCTCAGCGTCACCGATCGCGGTCCCGGGATACCCGAGGCCGACCGCGCGCATGCCGTCGAACGATTCGTCCGCCTGGAAGCGAGCCGCACGCTGCCGGGCTCCGGCCTCGGTCTCAGCCTCGCTGCGGCGGTCGCGACATTGCATGGCGGCGAGTTGAGATTGGACGACGCCCAGCCCGGCCTCGTCGCCACGCTGGTGCTGCCGGCGCGCCTCGGTGCTGGCGACAGGGTTGCTCCGCCAATACCGGATGTGCCACAGAAGGTGGCATGAACCACTCCGCGCCGGGAAACGCGGACAAGCATGGTGAGAAGCTGGCCGCGCGCTTCGCGGAGGCTCCCCATATTGCCGCTTCCACAACCGACGAACGACGTTTCGAAAGCTGGCTGAGCGAGCTCGAGCCGGCCCAATCGGCCCGTCTCGAAACGCTGCTGGCTCATCCCTTTGCCCGGGACATCCTGGCCGGTATCGCGGAATTCTCGCCTTATCTGTTCGATCTGGTGCGCGCCGATGCCTTGCGCCTGATCCGGCTGCTCGAATGCGATCCGGATGCGCATCTGACGGAACTCATCGCGGACGCCAGGGAGGCGGTGCTCGCGGCGGCGGATGAGGCCGAGGTGATGCGGCTGCTTCGCCGCATGAAAGCGGAAGCCGCGCTGCTGACGGCCCTGTGCGACATCGGCGGGGTCTGGCCGGTGATGCGGGTGACGGCGGCGCTGACCGATGTCGCGGTGTCCTCGGTGCAGGCGGCGCTCCAATACCTGCTGCGGCAGGAAGCCGCACGTGGCAAGATCGCGCCACCCAATCCCGAGGCGCCCGAGGAGGGCTGCGGGCTGATCGTGCTCGCCATGGGCAAGATGGGCGCGGGCGAGCTGAACTATTCCAGCGACATCGATCTCATCGTGTTCTTCGATCCCGATGCGACGACGCTGGTCGCGGACATCGAGCCGCAGCCGTTCTTCGTCCGCGTCACGCAAGGCATGGCGCGCATCCTGCAGCAGCGCACCTATGACGGCTATGTGTTCCGCGTCGATCTGCGCCTGCGGCCCGATCCGTCCTCGACGCAGGTCGCGATCTCGCGCGATGCCGCGCTGAATTATTATGAGCGGGAAGGGCGCACCTGGGAGCGCGCTGCCATGATCAAGGCGCGTGCCTGCGCCGGCGATGCCAAGGCGGGCGAGGCGCTGCTGGCCGAGATCGCGCCGTTCGTCTGGCGCAAGCATCTCGACTTCGCCGCGCTCGCCGACGTCCACGACATGAAGCGGCAGATGCAGACCTATCGCGGCCAGAGCGAGGTCGCGGTCGAGGGGCACAACGTCAAGGTCGGCCGCGGCGGCATCCGCGAGATCGAGTTCTTCGCACAGACCCAGCAATTGATCGCCGGCGGCCGCCATCCGGAATTGCGGGTGCGGCCGACGCTGAGGGCGCTCGACATTCTCGCGTCGAGCAACTGGATCACCTCTGCTGCGCGCGACGAGCTGACGACGGCCTACGAATTCCTGCGCCGGGTCGAGCATCGCCTCCAGATGATCGCCGACGAGCAGACCCATGCGCTGCCCGAAGACAAGGACGCGGTCGAGCGCTTTGCGCGCTTCTTCGGCTATCGGGATCGCGAAGCCTTTGCGGGCGACCTGCTGGGGCAGCTCAAGATCGTGCAGGGGCACTACGAAAAGCTGTTCGAGGGCGACGATCCGACCGGCACGGCCAAGCTGCCGGCGCTCGACTACAGCGCCGGTCCCGACGATCCGCGCATGCTGCAGCACCTCGCAGCGCTCGGCTTCAAGAAGCCTGCCGCAGTGGCGCAAACCGTGCGCGACTGGGTCACCGGCGACTATCGCGTGTTCCGCAATGACGCCACGCGGAATGCCTTCGTCGAATTCGTGCCGGCGTTGATCGACGGGCTTGCCCATGCCGAGGAGCCGGATCGCGCCGTCGTGGCGTTCGATCAATTCCTGGGCGCACTGCAGCGCGGCGGCCGGCTGTTCACGCTGCTTGGCCAGAACCGCGAGCTCGTCGCGCTGGTGGCGCTGGTGCTGGGCGCGGCGCCGCGGTTAGGCGAGATGCTGGCGCGGCAACCGCAGCTGATGGATGGCCTGATCGATCCGCGCTTCTTCGGCGCCATGCCGGACCGGCAGGAATTGTCGGGACGGCTGGCTGCGACCGTGCAGGATGCCGGCTCCTACGAAGAGTTTCTCGATCGCCTGCGCCTGTTCGGGCAGGAGAGCCTGTTCCTGATCGGCACGCGGATTCTCTCCGGCACCGTCTCGGCGCAGCAGGCGAGCACCGCCTTTGCCGACGTCGCCGAAGGCATCGTCCACACCGTGCATGGCCTCGTGGCCGACCGCTTCGCCGCCCAGCACGGCCGCATCAAGGGGCAGGAGACCGCGATCATCGCGATGGGCCGGCTCGGCAGCCGCGAGATGACCGCGTCCTCCGATCTCGACCTGATCCTGCTCTACGATTTCGACGCCGACAATCCGGACTCCGATGGGCCGAAATCGCTGCAGGGTGCGCATTATTTCGCACGGCTGACCCAGCGCCTGATCAGCGCCTTCACGACGCGCACCAATTACGGCGTGCTCTACGAGATCGACATGCGGCTGCGACCCTCGGGACGCGCCGGCCCCGTGGCCTCGAGCCTCGTCTCATTCGCCGATTACCAGGCCAACGAGGCCTGGACCTGGGAGCATATGGCGCTGACGCGCGCCCGCGTGGTGTCGGCTTCGCCGGAATTCCGGCAACGGATCGAGCGCGTCATCCGCGACGTCCTGACCCGCCACCGCGATCCCGTCATCACCGCCAACGACGTCGCCGACATGCGGCGCGCCATCGCCCAGGAGAAGGGCGAGGCCGATTGCTGGGATCTCAAGCATGCCGCCGGCGGCATGGTCGACATCGATTTCATCGCGCAATTTCTCCAGCTCGTGCACGCGCACGACAAGCCGGAGATCCTCGACGTCAGCACCATGCAGGTGCTCGACAATGCCTGCAGGCTCGGCGTGCTCCCGCAATCGGAGACCGGGATATTGCGTGCCGCCGCGCGGCTCTATCACGACCTGACGCAGATCCTGCGGCTGTGCGTCAGCGACCGCTTCAAGCCCGAAACCGCCGGCAACGATCTGCAGCGCGTGATGGCGCGGGCCGGCGACGCGCCGGATTTCTCGTCGCTGGAGGCGCGCGTGAAGGAGACGCAGAGCGAGGTGCGGCGGGTGTTCAGGGCGCTGCTGGAAGGGGCGTAGCCTGCTTCAGCGAGGCGAGCGCCTCGCGCACGTCGGGCTCCAGGCCCGCGCCGCCGGCGTCGAGATGGGCGAAGATCGCGCGCTTCATCCGGGGATCCCAGAACTTCTTGATGTGCTCGGCGATCCCCGGCACGGCCTTGCCGTGGCCCTGGCTGCGGAAGAACGTGCCGATCTGGTTGGCCATGTAGATCAGGCGGTCAGGCGACATCGGCAACCTCCGTGGCATGGCGAGCCGCGACCCGGCTGCCGTGCGTGAAAATTTCGAATCCGTCCTGCCGGGCGATCGCGACCAGCGTGATGCCGGCGGTTTCCGCGGTGCGCGCCGCGAGCGCGGTCGGCGCGGAGACCGCGATCATCACCGGTGCGCCGATCGCGGCGGCCTTCTGCACCATCTCGACCGAGACGCGGCTCGTCAGCAGCACCATGCCGCCGGCGGCGTCGGTGCGGCTGCGCGCCAGCGAGCCGGCGAGCTTGTCCAGCGCGTTGTGGCGGCCGACGTCCTCGCGCAACGCGACGATGTTGCCGGCGGGAGACCAGAATGCGGCGGCGTGCACCGCGCGGGTTTGCAGGTTGATCGACTGCAAGGGCGCGATGGCCTGCATTGCCGCCATGATCTCTTCCGGCGTGAAGCGCTGGCCCTGCGACACGACCGCCGCAGGCCGCACGGCTTCGGCAATGGACTCGATGCCGCAGATGCCGCAGCCGGTCGGCCCGGCAACGTGGCGACGGCGCTCGCTGATGAGCGCGGCATCCTCGGGCGCCAGCCACATCCTGAGCTCGATGCCGTCGTCCAGGCGAACCACTTCGAGCGAGCGGATATCGTCGACCGACTTGACGATGCCCTCGCTGAGGCTGAAGCCGACCGCGAAGTCTTCCAGGTTCTGCGGCGTCCCCATCATGACGGCGTAGGTGCCGCCATTGTAGGTCAGCGCCAGCGGCGTCTCCTCCGGAATGAAACGCGTTCCTTCGGACGCCACGCCGTTGCGCCAGATTCCGCGATCGATCGCCTGAACCGCGACGTGCATGCCGTTACTCCGCGGCCTCGGCCGGCGCGATGCGACGCGACTGCCGCGCCTGCGCGTCATAGGCTTTCTGCCAGTCCGACGGGCCGTTCGAGGGCGAGACCTCGACCGCCGTGACCTTGTATTCGGGACAATTGGTCGCCCAGTCCGAATAGTCGGTCGTGATGACGTTGGCCTGCGTGTCCGGGTGGTGGAAAGTGGTGTAGACGACGCCGGGCGCGACGCGGTCGGTGATCTCCGCGCGTAGCGTGGTCTCGCCGGCACGGCTCTTGAGCCGCACCCAATCGCCGTCGCGCACGCCGCGCTGCTCGGCGTCGTGCGGATGGATCTCGAGGCGATCCTCGGCATGCCAGACCACGTTCTCGGTACGCCTCGTCTGCGCGCCGACATTGTACTGGCTGAGGATGCGGCCCGTCGTGAGCAGCAGCGGATAACGCGGGCCGGTGCGCTCGTCGGTCGCGACATATTCGGTGACGACGAACTTGCCCTTGCCGCGAACGAAGCCGTCGATATGCATCACCGGCGTGCCTTCGGGCGCCTTCTCGTTGCAGGGCCACTGCACCGAGCCGAGCTCGTCGAGCTTGGCGTAGGAGACGCCGGCGAAGGTCGGCGTCAGCGCCGCGATCTCGTCCATGATCTCGGAGGGGTGGCTATAGTTCATCTCGAAACCCATCGCCTTGGCGAGGCCGATCGTGACCTCCCAGTCGGCCATGCCGTTCTTCGGTGTCATCACCTTGCGCACGCGCTGGATGCGGCGCTCGGCGTTGGTGAAAGTGCCGTCCTTCTCGAGGAAGCTCGAGCCGGGCAGGAAGACGTGGGCGTAGTTCGCGGTCTCGTTGAGGAAGAGGTCGTGAACGATGACGCATTCCATCGCCGACAGCGCCGCGACCACGTGGCTGGTGTTGGGGTCGGACTGGAGGATGTCCTCGCCCTGCACGTAGATCCCCATGAACGTGCCTTCGACCGCGGCGTCGAACATGTTGGGAATGCGCAAGCCCGGCTCGGGGTTGAGTTTGACGTTCCACAGCGCCTCGAACTGGTCGCGCACGGCATCGCCGGAGATGTGGCGATAGCCGGGCAGCTCGTGCGGGAACGAGCCCATGTCGCACGAACCCTGCACGTTGTTCTGGCCGCGCAGCGGGTTCACCCCGACGCCGGGGCGGCCGATATTGCCGGTGACCATCGCGAGGTTCGCGATCGCGATCACGGTGGTCGAGCCCTGGCTGTGCTCGGTGACGCCGAGACCGTAATAGATCGCACCGTTGCCGCCGGTGGCGTAGGTGCGGGCGGCTTCGCGCAGGTCCTTCGGATCGACGCCGGTGAGGATGGCGGTGGCTTCGGGGCTGTTCTTGGGCTGCGCGACGAAGGCCGCCCATTCCTCGAACTCGCTCCAGTCGCAGCGCTCGCGCACGAAGGTTTCGTTGACGAGGCCTTCGGTGACGATGACATGCGCCAGCGCTGTTATAACCGCGACGTTGGTGCCGGGCATCAGGGGCAAGTGCAGCGCCTTCACATGCGGCGATTCCACCATCTCGGTGCGGCGCGGATCGATCACGATCAGCTTGGCGCCCTGGCGCAGCCGCTTCTTCAGCCGCGAAGCGAACACCGGGTGAGCAGACGCCGGATTGGCGCCGATGACCACGACGACATCGGTGTCCTCGACCGAGTCGAAATCCTGCGTGCCTGCGGAAGTGCCGAAGGTGGTGGCAAGGCCATAGCCGGTCGGGGAGTGGCAAACGCGGGCGCAGGTGTCGACATTGTTGTTGCCGAAGCCGGCGCGGATCAGCTTCTGCACCAGATAGGTCTCTTCGTTGGTGCAGCGGGACGAGGTGATGCCGCCGATGGCATCGCGGCCGTACTTCGTCTGGATGCCGCGCATCCTGGTCGCGGCGAACGAGAACGCCTCGTCCCAGGACACTTCCTTCCAGGGATCCTCGATCCGGTTGCGGATCATCGGCTTGAGAATGCGTTCCCCGTGGTTGGTGTAGCCCCAGGCGAAGCGGCCCTTGACGCAGGAATGACCGCGATTGGCCTTGCCGTCCTTGTAGGGCACCATGCGCACGACTTCCTCGCCGCGCATCTCGGCCTTGAAAGTGCAGCCGACGCCGCAATAGGCGCAGGTGGTGACGACGGAGTGCTCGGGTTGGCCGATCTCGATCACGGATTTTTCGGTCAGCGTCGCGGTCGGGCAGGCCTGCACGCAGGCGCCGCAGGAGACGCATTCCGAGCCGAGGAAGCTCTCGCTCATGCCAGGCGAGACGCGGCTGTCGAAACCACGGCCGGAGATGGTCAGCGCGAAGGTGCCTTGCACCTCCTCGCAGGCGCGGACGCAGCGCGAGCAGACGATGCACTTGGAGGGATCATAAGTGAAGTACGGGTTGGACTCGTCCTTCGGCATCCAATGGTCGTTGTCGCAGCCATGGGATTTGGCGAAAACATGGTTCTCGCCCTCATAGCCGTAGCGCACGTCGCGCAAACCCACCGCGCCGGCCATGTCCTGCAATTCGCAGTCGCCGTTGGCGCCGCAGGTCAGGCAGTCGAGCGGGTGGTCGGAGATGTAGAGCTCCATCACGCCCTTGCGCAGCTTCTTCAGCCGCTCGGTCTGGGTGTGCACGACGAGGCCGTTCATCACCGGCGTGGTGCAGGACGCCGGCGTTCCGGCGCGGCCCTCGATTTCGACGAGGCAGAGACGGCAGGAGCCGAACGCGTCGACCATATCGGTCGCGCAGAGTTTCGGGATCTGGTGACCGGCATCCATCGCGGCGCGCATGATCGAGGTGCCCTCGGGCACCGTGACCTCATTGCCGTCGATGGTCAGCGTCACCATCGTTTCCGACTTCGAGCGCGGCGTGCCGTAGTCGATTTCTTCGATCAGAGACATCGTCGTTCTCCTATTCCGCGGCCTGAAGCGTGGTCGGTGCCGGGATGAAGTCCTCCCGGAAGTGCTTCAATGCGCTCAGCACGGGGTACGGCGTGAAACCGCCGAGTGCGCAGAGCGAGCCGAATTTCATGGTGTTGCAGAGGTCTTCGACCAGCGCGAGGTTTTCATGGACGCGCTCGCCGTTGATGATCTTCTCGATGGTCTCGACGCCGCGGGTCGAGCCGATCCGGCAGGGCGTGCACTTGCCGCAGGATTCGACGGCGCAGAACTCCATGGCGAAGCGCGCCTGCCTGCGCATGTCGACGCTGTCGTCGAACACGACGATGCCGCCATGGCCGATCAGGCCGTCGCGGGCGGCAAACGCCTCGTAGTCGAACGGCGTGTCGAACAGCGCGCGGGGGAAATAGGCGCCTAAGGGCCCGCCGACCTGCACGGCGCGAACCGGGCGGCCGGTGAAGGTGCCGCCGCCGATATCGTCGACGAGCTCGCCGAGCGTCACGCCGAACGCCGTCTCGAACAGCCCGCCATGGCGGATGTTGCCGGCAAGCTGGATCGGCATGGTGCCGCGCGAACGGCCCATGCCGTAATCCGCATAGGCCTTGGCGCCTTCGGCGAGGACGAAGGGGATAGCCGCGAACGACAGCACGTTGTTGATGACGGTCGGCTTGCCGAACAGGCCGTGATGCGCCGGCAGCGGCGGCTTGGCGCGCACGATGCCGCGCCGGCCTTCGAGGCTTTCCAGCAGCGAGGTTTCCTCGCCGCAAACGTAAGCGCCGGCGCCGACGCGGACTTCGAGATCGAAGCTGGAGGTGGAACCGCTTATCCTGTCGCCGAGATAGCCGCCTCGCTTGGCGGCTGCGATAGCCGCATTCATCGCCTCGACCGCGTGCGGGTATTCGCTGCGGATATAGATGTAGCCCTTGGTCGCGCCGACGGTGAGGCCGGCGATGGTCATGCCCTCGATCACCAGCAAAGGATCGCCTTCCATGATCATGCGGTCGGCGAAGGTGCCGCTGTCGCCTTCATCGGCGTTGCAGACGATGAACTTGCGGTCGGCCTTGGCCTGCGCGACGGTCTTCCACTTGATGCCGGTCGGGAAGCCCGCGCCGCCGCGGCCGCGCAGGCCCGATGCCGTGACTTCGCTCAGGATCGCATCGGGTCCGAGCGAGAGGGCGCGCTCAAAGCCCTTGTAGCCGCCATGGGCGCGGTAGTCGTCGAGCGAGCGCGGATCGATCACGCCGCAGCGGGCGAAGGTGAGGCGGGTCTGGCGCTTCAGCCAGGGAATCTCGTCGGTTGCCCCCAGCCGCAACACATGCGGCGTGTTGCTGGCGAGCGCGTCGAGCAGCGAGGGCACGTCGGCTTCCGTGACCGAACCGAAGGCGATCCGGCCCTGCGGGGTCGCCACCTCGACCAGCGGCTCGAGCCAATACATCCCGCGCGAGCCGGTCCTGACGATCTCGATTCCTACGCCGCGCTTGCTTGCTGCCTGCTTCAGCGCCAGGGCAACTTCGTCGGCGCCGACGGCGACTGCGCCGGCGTCACGTGAGACGAACAGACGCAAGCTCATCGCTGGGCCTCCGCAACGAGGGCATCGAGGCGCTTTTGATCGAGCCGGCCGATCAGGCGGCCGTCGAGCATCGCGGACGGAGCGGTCGCGCACAGGCCGAGGCAGTAGATCGGCTCCAGCGTGACGCGATCGTCGGCCGTGGTGTTGCCAAGCGACACGCCGAGCTTTGCTTCTGCGCGCGCGGCCAGCGCATCGCCGCCCGCGGCCTGGCAGGCCTCCGCGCGGCACAGCTTCAGCACGCGGCGGCCGGCCGGCTTGTGGCGGAAGTCGTGGTAGAACGTGAACACGCCATGCACTTCGGCGCGCGACAGATTGAGCGCCTGCGCCACCATCGGGATAGCGGCCTCCGGCACATAGCCGAAGGCTTCCTGCAACGCATGCAGGATGACGAGCGTCGCGCCCTCTTGGTTGGCATGTTCGGCGATGATCTCGCCGCCGCGCGTCTCGTTCCAAGGCTCAAAAAGCGCTGTCATTCTTCGTTCTCAACCTGAGCGTTTCCTCAGCGCAAACTAGTTGGAATCATTCGAAGATCAATAAAGCCGTCCCGTGCTGCGATTGCGAATTCAGATCGATTTGCAACCGCAATCGATCGATACGAATTGGTAATGAAAACTGGATCGGCTGCCGGTTTTCGCGTGTTGGTGCAGGCCAGGCGTGCTAGCTTGCATGCCACGATGGATCCGAGGGGACTGGCGGTTGATCGACAAGCTTGAACTATTGCTGGCGCTGGCGAAGGAGCGGCATTTCGGACGCGCAGCGGAGGTTTGCGGCGTGACGCAGCCGACGATGTCGACCGGGCTGAAACAGCTCGAGGAGATCCTCGGCGTGATGCTGGTCCAGCGCGGGTCGCGCTTCCAGGGCTTTACGCCGGAAGGCGAGCGGGCGCTCGACTGGGCGCGGCGGATCGTGGGCGATGCCCGCGCGATGCGCGAGGAGATCAACGGGCTGAAGCACCAGCTCTCCGGCGAGATCCGCATCGCGGCGATCCCGACCGTGCTCGGCATGGTGGCCGCGCTGACGACGCCGTTCCGTGCCAAGCATCCGGAAGTGCGCTTCCGCATCCAGTCCACCACCTCGTCCGAGGTGCTCGGGCTGCTGGAAAATCTCGAGGTCGATGCAGGGCTGACCTATATCGAGAACGAGCCGATCGGAAAGGTGCGGACCATTCCGCTCTACAACGAGAGCTATCGTCTTCTGACCGCGCCGGATGCGATGTTCGGCGACCGCGAGACGGTGACCTGGACCGAGGTCGGGCAGGTGCCGCTCTGCCTGCTGACGCCCGACATGCAGAACCGCCGCATCATCGACCGCGCGCTACGTTCCGTCGGCGCGGAGGCGACGCCGACGCTGACCTCGAACTCGCTGCTGGTGCTGTTCACGCATGTCAAGACGGGGCGCTGGGCGAGCGTGATGCCGGCCAAGCTCGCCGAGACGCTCGGTCTGTCCGACACGGTGCGCTCGATCCCGATCGTCGATCCCGACGTCAATTACAGCATCGGCATGGTCATCCCGCAGCGCGATCCGATGACGCCGCTGATCGCGGCGCTCGTCAATGTCGCACGGGAAGTGGCGCCGTCGCTGCAATTGTAGAGCAGAGTGCAGTTGAGTTGAATTAAGCGGCCGCGCGCTCGGTGCACCTCTCCCGCTTGCGGGAGAGGTAGGCGCAACGCGCCGGGTGAGGGTTCTCTCCTCTTGGGGGTTCTCGATTGCGGAGATACCCTCTCCCCAACCCTCCCCCGCAAGCGGGGGAGGGAGCGCACTTCCCTCGTTGCAGCTGTAGGGCCTCAGGCCGCGGCCGATATCCCGGACGCCGCCTTGATCGCGTCGCGCGGCAGGGTCACGCGCACGACGGTGCCGACCTCGAGCTTGGAGCGCAGCCGCATCGAGCCGCCGTGGAGCTGGGCCAGCGAGCGGGCGATCGCAAGGCCGAGGCCCGAGCCGTGATAGGTCTTGGTGAGCTGGCTCTCCACCTGCTCGAACGGGCGGCCGAGCCGTGCCAGCGAATGTGGCGCGATGCCGATGCCGGTGTCGGCGATCATCAGCACGATCCGGTCGTCGAGCTGCCGGCTGCGCACCACGACGCGCCCGCCGTCGGGCGTGAACTTCACCGCATTGGAGAGCAGGTTGACGATGATCTGCTTGGTGGCGCGGCGGTCGGCGACGACGGCGATGGATTTGGCGATGTCGGCGTCGAGGGTGATGTGCTTGTCCTGGGCCCGGCCGGTAACCACCCGCAGGGATTCCGCCAGCGTCCGCGACAGGTCGAGCTGTTCCATGTCGAGCTTCATGCGGCCGGCCTCGATCTTCGACATGTCGAGGATGTCGTTGATGACCTCGAGCAGATAGTGGCCGCTGGTCAGGATGTCCTGGCAATATTCCTGGTACTTCTCGCTGCCGAGCTCGCCGAACATGCCCGAGCCCATGATCTCGGAGAAGCCGATGATGGCGTTGAGCGGCGTGCGCAGCTCGTGGCTCATATTGGCGAGGAATTTCGACTTGGTCTGGTTGGCTTCCTCGGCGCGGGTCTTTTCGCGCTGGTATTTCTCGGCGAGGTCGGCGAGCTCGACCGCCTGGCGCTCCAGCGCGGCCTGCGAACGCTTCAGGTCGATGACGGTGGCGCGCAGGCGCAGGTCGTTGTCGACCAGCTTCTGCTCGTGTTCCTTGATGCGGGTGATGTCGGTGCCGACCGAGACGTAGCCGCCGTCCTTGGTGCGGCGCTCGCTGATGTGCAGCCAGCTGCCGTCGTCGAGCTGCGCCTCGAAGGTGCGCGCGCCGGGCCCTTGGGCGGCGGTCTCGTTGTGGCGGGTGCGCACCTCCGGCATGCGGCCGACCTCCAGCACGGTCTCGTAGGAGGTGCCGGGAATGACGGCGGTCTCGGGCAGCTTGTGCAGGCGCTGGAAGTGCGAATTGCAGAGCACGAGGCGGTCGCTCGCGTCCCAAAGCACGAAGGCTTCCGGGATCGTCTCGATGGCGTCGCGCAGGCGAAGGTCGGCTTCCACCGTCTTCTCGGCGAGGCTCTTCTGCTCGGTGATGTCGACGGCGATCCCGATCAGGTGCACGCTGGAATCGGTGGCGCCGCGGGTCTTCTCGCAGCGGACGCGCAGCCAGATCCAGTGGCCGTCGACGTGCTGCATGCGAAAGGTCTGGTCGATGTGGTCGATCTTCTCGGAGATGAGCTGGTCGGCGATCGCGAACAGGTCGATGTCGTCGGACTTCACCAGCGCATTGACCTCGCCGAAGGTGAGCAGCTCGTTGCGGCCGTCGAGGCCGAGCATCGAGAACATCGACTGCGACCAGAAGATCCGGCCGCGCGACAGGTCCCAGTCCCACAGCCCGCAGCGGCCGCGGTTGAGCGCGGTGTCAATGCGTCCGCGCACGGCGTCGTTGATGAGGTCGCCCTCGCGGGCGCGGGTGGACTGCCAGTGGAAGGCGAAGCCGAGGATCAGGACGACGAATCCGGTCGTCGCCGACAGCGTCACCGAGAGCGCGGCGTCCGAGCCCCAGATCGGCTCGTTGCGCTCCTGGATCACGGTGACGAAACCGGGCATCGACTTGATCTGCCGAGAGGTCGCCATCGCGGCGTTGCCGTTCGGCAGCGTCATGTCGGAGATATTGCCGTCGCGTGTCGGCGCCGCGAGCAATTGTGCCGTCGTGATGGCATCGAGCAGACGGTCGTTGCCCGAGGGGGCGCTGTCGACCGGAACGCGGGCGAGGACGCGTCGGTCGATGCCGGCCGACGTGACGATGACGTGGCGGCCCGAGGCCGTGCCCCAGGACGGGATCAGGTCCGGCAGCAGCGTCGGCAGGCTCTCGATGTTCTTCAGCCGCTCCTGCCGCACGGAGGTGAGGCGGTCGATGCGCTCGGCCAGCAGATCGGCGAGCGCCGAGATGTCGTGGCGGATCACCAGCCGCTTCTGACGCGTCTGGTCGACGACCTGAACGAACGCGCCGAGACAGATCGTGATCAGGAAAGCGATGATCAGCGTCGGCACGGCGCGACGAAGCGCCGGCTCCGCGATCAAGAGCCGATGATAGGCAGGTTTCGCGATCGATTGCGCCAATCCTTTGATCGAATCGGATTGGACGCACGCGTTCGCGGCGTCTGCACGCGACATGCCTTCGGCCCCCTGAAAACCAGCTTGCAACTGAAGTCCGGAAGCAGCCCCACATCGCTTCCGAATCACAGCGATTTGAATCCAGTTTTCGCGGGCTGTCGAGAGTCAACGAATCGTTAACGCGAAATTATTCTTATCCAACGCGAGATTTGTGCATCGCGCGTCCGCAAACTCACGGGCGGGAGGAGTCCGAAACGGGAACGTGTGACTCCTCGCGCATTCTTCGTGTCGTGCGCCTTGTCACGCGCGCG
This sequence comes from Bradyrhizobium sp. 62B, assembly GCF_030272265.2. NCBI lineage: Bacteria > Pseudomonadati > Pseudomonadota > Alphaproteobacteria > Hyphomicrobiales > Nitrobacteraceae > Bradyrhizobium > Bradyrhizobium sp. 62B. The sequence continues at coordinate 2,583,873 of NZ_CP092841.2, forward strand.
GCGGTTCGGCGTGACTGATGACGCGCTTGACGCTCGGGAACGCGCGCCGCAACGCGCGCTCGATCGCATCGACCTGCTCGTGCACCTTGATCACGCTCATCGAGGGTGTCGCGCGGCAGTGGAAGTTGACGATCTCGCCGGCATCGGTGTTGCGGACACGGACATTGTGGATGTCGTGGATCTCGCCGCCGGCGGCATAGTCCGCCAGCGCGGTGGCGATCGTCCGCACCCGCTCCGGCGCGGCATCGATGCCGAACGGAAGTTCCGGTTCCAGCGGCTCGATATGGACGTCGACCTCGACGTCCTCGCCGAACTCCACCTGGATGTTGCGCTCCAGCGTGTTGGCGATGTCGTGGGCGGCGTCGAGCTGCATGCCGCCATCGACCTCGAGGTCGATGCTGACGATCAGCTTGCCGCCGAGATCGTGCACCGTGACGTGGTGGATGGCGAGCCCCGAATTGCGCGCGATGACCATGATGCGGTCGCGCACGGTCTCGTTGTCGCGCGCCACGGGCACCGCAGCGAAAGTGAGGTCGGCATCACCGAAGGTCTTGGTGACGGCGGCCTGCGCGTTGCGCTTGATGTCCTCGACACGGTCGATCGGATAGGTCCGCGGCACCTTGGCGATGGTGTCGATGAAGGTCGTCGCCCCGACCATGCGTACGCGCAGGCGCTCGACGGCGATCACCCCGGGCACGCCGCAGATCGCGGCCGTGGCCTTTTCCTGCGCACCCTCGGGAGCGCGGTCGACCAGCGTCTGCACGGTCGAGCCGGCCATGCGCAGGCCGAGAGCCGCGATCATCACGGCGACCGCCGCCGCCGCCGCGGCATCGCCCCACCAGAAGCCGAGGGCGGCGAGGATCAGGCCCGCGATCACGGCGAACGAGCCCATCACGTCGGAAGCAAAGTGCAGCGCGTCGGCCGCGAGCGCCTGGCTCCGCGTCGCGCGCGCGGCGCGGTGCAGGGCTCGGGCGCGCCAGAGATTGACGATGATGTCGATCACCAGCACGACGAACGGCACGGCCGAAATGGTTGGCGGCGGCGCCCCCTCGCGGAGCCGGCTATACGCCTCGACCAGGATGCCGCCGGCGAGCACGTAGAGCAGGGCGGTGACGCCGAGCGCGGAGATGCTCTCCAGCTTGCCATGGCCGTAATGGTGCTCATCGTCCGCCGGCTTGTCGGACACCCGCACCACCGCCCAGGTGATGATGGTCGCGACCAGGTCGATCGAGGAATGCAGGGCCTCGGAGATCAGCGCGAGCGAGCCGATCGCGATTCCGACCACGAACTTGGCCGCCGCCATGGCGCCGCTGGCAAAGATCGAGATCGCCGCGACCGAGGTCTTGTCGTGCTGGGAGGTCATGGCGGGGGATTTAGCAGCCCGGGGCCGAACATCAAGCGGCGATCCACAGGAGTAGTCGCGAGTGAGTTGCAGGAGCGGGGCGATGTCATTCCGGGTTCGGTCCCGCGGACCGCCCCGGAATGACTTTCCTCACACCGTCACCACGATCTTCCCCAGATGCCTGTTCGCCTCCATGTGCTCGAACGCCCGGTCGATGTCGTCGAAGGAAAATACCTTGTCGATCGGCAGCTGCAGCTTTCGCGACTCCACCGCGCCCCAGATGTCCTTGCGGACCTCCGCGAAGATCTCGCGGACCTCCTCGATGGTGCGGGTGCGGAAGGTGACGCCGACATAGTCGATGCGGCGCGCTGCATGCAGGTCGAAGTTGAAATCGGCATGGGTGCCGCCGAGCCGGCCGACATTGACGATGCGGCCCTTCACCCTGGTCGCGGCGAGGTTCTGGTTGGCGACCTTGCCCGAGACCTGGTCGATGATGAGATCGACGCCTTCGCCGTTCGTCGCCTTCAGCACTTCGTCGACCCATTTGGGATCGGATGAGTCGACCGCGAGGTCGGCGCCATAGTCCTTCAGCCGGCCGCGCCGGGTGGCATCGGTGGAGGAGCCGATCACGAGCTTTGCGCCCTTGAGCCTGGCGATCTGCATCGCCATCAGGCCGACGCCGGAGCTGGCGCCCTGGATCAGCACGCTCTGGCCTGGCTTGACCCCACCGACAGTGACCACGGCGTTGTGCATGGTCGCGAGCGCGACGGGCAGGGTGGCCGCCTCCTCGAAATTCATGTTCGAGGGCGCGTGGAACAGCCGGCCGTGATCGGCCAGCGTGTATTCGGCGAAGGCCGCGCCGCCCGAGCCCATGACGCGGTCGCCGATCTTGACGCCCTTCGCATCCGGCCCGAGCTCGGCGACCTCGCCCGCCCATTCCATCCCGAGCACGGTGCCGACGCCGCCGGCCGCGCCATGGGCGTGGCCCTTGCGCATGCCGGTGTCGGCGCGGTTGAGGCCGCAGGCGCGGACCTTGACGAGAACCTGCGTGCCTTTCGGCTTGGGTTGAGCGACGTCGGAAATCCGAGCGCCTTCAGGGCCGTAGACATAGGCTTTCATGAAATCCTCTCGCCTCCTGAAGTGATTATTCCGCTGCTTCGCGTTGCGGCTGAACGATCATGCCTTCGAGCCGGCTGCGAATGATCGCCTCCGCCTCGCGCACGATGCGGGAGATCAGCTCGGCGCAGCTCGGGATGTCCTGGATCAGGCCCTGAACCTGGCCGGCCGACCAGATGCCTTCATCGGAATTGCCCGTCGCATAGACCATCTTGCCGCGGGCACCGGCGACGAGCTCGCGGATGTCCTCGAATTTTGCGCCTTCCTTCTCCATCGCGACCACCCTGGTCGAGATCTCGTTCTTGGCGACGCGCGAGGTGTTGCGCATGGTGCGGAAGATCAGCTCGGTCTCGCGCTCGTCATTGGCGACGATCTTCTCCTTGATGAGCTGGTGGATCGGGCTTTCCTTGGTGGCCATGAAACGCGTGCCCATGTTGATGCCGTCGGCGCCCAGCGCCAGCGCGGCGACGAGGCCGCGGGCATCGGCAAAGCCGCCGGAGGCGATCATCGGGATCTTGATCTTGTTGGCGGCGGCCGGGATCAGGATCAGGCCGGGCGTGTCGTCCTCGCCGGGATGGCCGGCGCATTCGAAACCGTCGATCGAGATGGCATCGACGCCCATGCGTTCGGCTGAGAGCGCGTGACGCACGCTGGTGCATTTGTGCACGACCTTGACGCCGTGCTTCCTGAACTCGTCGACATGCTCCTGCGGCTTGTTGCCGGCAGTCTCGACCACCTTGATGCCGCTCTCGATGATGGCGGCGCGGTATTCGGCATAGGGCGGCGGCTTGATCGCCGGCAGGATGGTGAGGTTGACGCCGAACGGCTTGTCGGTGAGGTCGCGGCAGCGCGCGATCTCCTTCCTGAGATCCTCCGGCGTCGGTTGGGTCAGCGCCGTGATGAAGCCGAGCGCGCCGGCATTGGCAACGGCGGCGACCAGCTCGGCACGCCCGACCCACTGCATGCCGCCCTGGACGATCGGGTGCTCGACCCCGACGAGTTCAGTGAACCGTGTCTGCAGCATGATAAGTTTCCCCCAGCGATGGCCCGCAGGCTCTGTTGTCGGTTGATGCCGCAAGGATGCCGCCGGGGGTGGGAAAAGTCTATCAGCCGAGCGTGCGGTGGAGGCGGGGCGGCATGCGGGGGACGAGGAGATTCCGCGAGGCGGATAATTGGGGTGTGCCGCCTTTGCAGGAGCGTCCGCCAAGGCGACGCTGAGGCTGCTTTCTGGATTGATTCGTCGCTACGCTCCTCGCAAGGAGGGGAAAGCTACTCCGCCGACAGCCGCACCATCTGGCGGCCACCGTTCATTTCCTTGAGGCGGTTGACGAAGTTTTCCGGGCGCTGCCAGCGGTTGGGGACCTCGAGGCCCATGAACTCGGCGATGTCGCCGATGAAGCCGGTGCAGTTGGCGGTCTCGGCGTTCCAGACCGGCGAGTTCGTCTGCAATTTCTTGATATAGGCGAACACGCGCTTGGCGTCGGCCTCGTTCAGATAGACGCGGTAGCTGGCGGTCAGATATTCCGGATCGAGGTCGCCATAGCTCGCGCCGGTTTCCGACGGCACGAAGGTGATGTGGCCGAGCACGTAAGCGAGCGTGTCGCCGGCGGGCGTCAGCCCTGCGACCTCGACGGCCTTCTCGCTGGTCTTGCCGTACCAGACGAAGGCATGGCCCCAGCTCGCGGCCGTGCGGGCGCGGAAGTCGACGTAATAGGGACCTTTCTCCGCGCGCGCGAGCGAGCGCCGCGTCGATGGCGGCGCCGGCCGTGACGTGGAGTCGGTCGTGGCAAGCGCATTGGCATCTGCAGCGCGCTTGTTGGCTTCGTGGGCCGAAGCCGAGGGCATCAGGCAGGCGATCATCGCCGCGAGAGCGAGCCCGGCAAGAATGCAGGATCCCGATCGATCAGGTTTGTTCGTCACGCTGTGCCCCTCGACTGTCGGCCGCTAACGCTGGTCTTGCGCGCTAAAGCGTCAGTAGCGCGCCGCAACCGGGCCCGGTGCCTTGCCGATCGGGGCCTTTCCAACCGGGCTCTTGCCAATCGGCATCTTGCCGATCGGCGCCTGCTCGGAATAGACCGGCACGGGCTGGCGGCGCGGCAGATCCGCAGCGTTCGCGGCCGTCACCAGAGCAAGCGTGGCACCCAGAGCAATTACAATCTTCTTCACAGTGATACCCCTCGAAGGTTTGGCACAAACACGGCCATGCCGTGCCCCCAGACACGCCTCACAAAAGGGCGTCCGAATGCGACCAAGTTGCGGCGCGCGCGGGGCATGTCAGCGGCATATGTCTGACGCGCAAAGATGTGATGTGTCTGGATGTTTCGGGACGGCGTGAAGCGCCTCACCCGATCCGATTGAGGCCATTCCTGATCGTCGCGAAGATGCCGCCGATGTCCTTGCGCAGGGCGTCGAGCGCGTTGAAATTGTCGAAGATGCGGGCGAGGCGGTCTTCGACCTCGCGCTTGCTCCGGGTCAGGGTCTCGACGCGCGAGGCCAGCGTCACATCGCCGTTGGCCTCGATCTCGCTGACGGTCTTGGCGAGGAGATCGCGGGTGGCGCCGACCTCCGCGATCATGGCCTCGATGCCGAACACCGGCGCCTTGAGCGGGACGAGGTCGGCCTGCGACTTCGACAGCTCCGTCTTGAAGGCGTTCAGCGTCGCCAGTGTCTCCTGCAAGGCAGCCAGACGCTGGCGTGACTGGAGGACGAATTCGTTCAGCGCGTTCTGGCGGTCTGCGAGGGTCTTGCCGTCGGAATCGGTTTCGACGTCGGCGAGCGCGCGTTCGAGCTGGGCCTGGCGCTGGCCGAGCTCCTCGAAATCGAGCCGGATGCTTTTCAGGATGTCGAAGCTGTCGTCGATGCGGGCGAGGCGCTGCTCGATCTCGATCTTGTTCTTCGAGAGTGTTTCGACGCGCGTCGCGAGCGGCGTCTCGCCGCCGGTCTCGAGCTCGTCGATGGTCTTGGCGAGACGGTCGTGGCTGAGGCTGAGCTCGCCGATCAAGGCGTTGATGCCGGCATCCGAGGACCGCAGCGGCGCCAGCTCGGCGTGGGATTTCGCCAGATCCTCCTTGTGCCGGTTGAGGGTCGCGAATGTGTCCTGGACCGCGTTCACCCGCCCCAGAAGCGCCGACACGTCGCGCGCGATATCCCGCTGCCGGTCGGCGAGGTTGTTCTTGCGGTCGTCGGTCTCGAGGTCGTGCAGCGAGCGTTCGAGCTGGTTCTGGCGGTCACGGATCTTGGTGAAGACGGGCTCGACCGCGCGGCGCTGATCGGCGACCTTGCCGACCATCTCGCGCAGTGCCTGCTGGCGGCGGCGGATCTCGGCGAGCTGGTCGTGCATGTCGGTGGATTCGTTGCGGCCCTGCTGCAGCAGCGCGCGCTGCTCGGTCTCGCCGAGCTTGTCGTGGAGGGCGGAGACCGCTTCCCGGGGATCGTTCTCGATCAAATGCTGGACGGTGGCGTCGAGATGGTTCTGCAGGGCGTGGGCGACGACGACGTCCTCGCGGGTCTTCTTGAGACGGTCACGTAGCGTCTTCAGCCTGCGGTCCTGGCGTGACAGCCGCCAGGCAGACGCGCCGATCAGGGTCAGCGTCCCCGCCAGGATCGCGCCGACAGTGATGCGTTGCGGCATGGGAAGCCCCGCGAACCAGGCGGGCAGATAGGCAAAGTCGTAACCAAACGTCTGCTGGGCGAGAAACGCGATGACGGCCAGCAGCACCAACCAGGCAATCAGGAAAAACAGCCACATCGTGAATTCCTCACGCCGGCACACATTTTCGCCATGATTGCTATTGGAGAGCCGAACACCGCGCAAGGGGCTGTCGGAGGTGCATGATGCCTCAGGACGCGCGATCCACTGCTGATTGAGGGAAAGACGGCACGGCGGGTGCCGGGTTTTCCCGCAGCCGTGGGGGCTCCGCCCCGGAATGACGGAGCGAGCATTTCTGTAGCCCGTATGGGCGCATGCGGGAGCATCGCGCGCGGAGCCGGACTACGCTCCATTCCACGCAGACTTCGTCACTCGCCTCAGCCGCCGACGCGACGCGGAGCGCTCATTTGCCGAGGAAGCTCGCGCGTATCTTGTCGGCGAACCAGACGACGAAGATCGCGCCGAATGCGAGCGCAAAGTACAGAGCCGTCCACAAAAGTGCATTATTGGCATTTGTCATGGCGTCCTCCCTGGCATGAGACATCGATCTCTTGCCGGAAAGGATAGTGGCGGCCGGGACGGCGCGATTTGCGCAGGATCAATTTTGCCGCGCTGCGGCGACGATGGCGATAGCCTGTAGCCCGGATGGAGCGAAGCGCAATCCGGGACCTGTGCATGACGATGGACTGCCGGATTACGCTTCGCTCCATCCGGGCTACTCCATCCGGGCTACGGCATCGCAGCTACAGCCGAAACTCGTTGGTGAGCTCGCCGATGCCGTCGATCGCGACGGTCACAATGTTCATCTCTTCCTTCATCACGCCGACGCCGACCGAGGTGCCGACGGCGACGAGGTCGCCGGGGAGCAGGGTCATGTCATGGGAGATTTTGCTGACCAGATCCTGCGCCGAGAAGATCATGTCGGAGATCGGGTAGTTCTGCCGCTCCGCGCCATTGAGGATGGTACGGACCGTGAGCTTCGCCGGATCGAGGCCGGTTGCGATCACGGGGCCGAACGGGCCGTAATCGTCGATGCCCTTGGCGCGGGCCCATTGCGGGAAGGTAGGGTCGCTGGTCAGGATGTCGTTGGCGGTGATGTCGTTGACGCAGGTATAGCCGAAGATGAAGCTGTCGGCTTCTGCCGGCGAGACGCGCGCGCAGGTCTTGCCGATGACGATGCCGAGCTCGCCCTCGTAGGTGGTCTTGCCGTCGTAATAAGAGGGACGGCGGATCACGGCGCCCGGCGTCGTGATGCTCGTGGTTGCCTTGAGGAGATAGAGCGGCTCCGGCGGCTCTGGCTGGTTCAGCTTGGCGGCGAGCGCGTGGAAATTATTCCAGAGCGCGACGATCTTGCTGGGCGCGCAGGGCGCGAGCAGCTCGACCTCCGACAGCGCCAGCGTCCTGGCCGTGGCGGCGTTGCGGCCGAACATCTCGCCCTCATGCACGCTGATGCCCGATGAGGTCAGGGTGCCGAAACCGGTCGTGCCATTATTCCGGAAGCGCAGCCACTTCTTGATCTCGCCAGCCATCATGCCACCGCCAGTGCGCGGGGATCTGCCGGCGTCGAGACGCCGTCATAGAGCCCGGCGATGCGGGCGCGCTGGGTCACCATCGCCAGCACCGAGTCGAGTGCGGGCGTCGGGATGCCGGTGAGGCGGCCCATCTCCTGCACGACGGTGACGAGCGGGTCGATCTCCATCGGGCGGCCGCGCTCGAGATCCTGGAGCATCGAGGTCTTGTGGGCGCCGACCTTGCGGGCGCCCTCGATGCGGCGCTCGACGTCGACGCGGAACTTGACCCCGAACGTCTCGGCGATCGCCTGCGTCTCCACCATGATCGCGCGCGACAGCGCACGCGTGGACGGATCGGTGCAGATCACGTCGAGCGTTGCGTGCGTGAGCGCGCTGATCGGGTTGAAGCAGACATTGCCCCAGAGCTTCAGCCAGATCTCGTCGCGGATGCGATCGAGCACCGGGGCCTTCAGCCCGGCGGCGACGAACAGATCGGCAAGGCGCTGCACGTCTGGTGTGATCTCGCCGGAGGGCTCGCCGAGCGGGAAATTGTTGCCGTAGACGTGACGGATCACGCCGGGCGCCTCGATCTCGGTGGCGGGATAGACGATGCAGCCGATGGCGCGCTCGGCGCCCAGCTCGCGCCACTGCCGCCCGCCGGGATCGATGCTCTCCAGCGTCGAGTTCTCGTATCGGCCGCCGTGCTTGTGGAAGTACCAATAGGGAATGCCGTTGACGGCGGTGACGATGCGGGTGTGCGGCCCGAGCAGCGGCTGCATCTTCTCGATCACGCCCGTGATCGAATGCGCCTTCAGCGTGATGATGATGTAGTCCTGCACGCCGAGCTCATTGGGGTCGTCGGTGCAGCGCGGATGCACGGTGTACTTCTCTTCGCCCGCGAGCAGCGTCAGGCCGTGCTCGCGCATGGCGGCGAGGTGTGCGCCGCGTGCGATGAGGCTGACATCGGCGCCTGCGCGTGCGAGCTGAACCCCGAGATATCCGCCGATCGCGCCGGCGCCGTAGATACAGATCTTCATGAAATCCTCGCGGAGGGAGCCGAAGTCCGATTTTTGGGACGAAAGATCCGGTCCGGCTCGGAAGGATCCGAGCCGGGGCCGGTAGTCGCAGGGGAAGGGTCGTATCGTTTAGGCGGCCGCTTGCGGCGTGCCGTTGAGGGCCTCGTCGATGGCAGCTGCGATGTCGCGCATGCTGATGACGGAGACGAGGCTGTAATCGTCGATCACCGGCAGGTGGCGGATGTGGTGCCGGTTCATCAGGTGGCGGACGTCATCGATCGTGTCGCTCGAGGTGCAGGACACCAGCTGCTGCACCGAGACGAGCTGCGAGACCTTGACGTTGACGGCGTTCGCGCCGTGCTCGGCGACGGCGCGCACCACGTCGCGCTCGGTGAACATGCCGACCGCGGTGTTACCCTCGGAGCGGACCACGTCCTTGACCACCAGTGCGCTGATGTTGTTGGCGCGCATCAGCTTGGCGGCGATACCCACCGTTTCGTTCATTCGCACCGTGACAACGCGCGGCGTCTTCTTGCGCAGAATGTCTCCGACCAGCATTGCAACCTCCCTGGGTGAATGTTGGGAGAAGTGTGGTATACATAATGCCAATCGTCAAGCGCTGGATTTGGCCGATCCGAAAAATCTTGCGACAGCGATACTGACGTTTGCCGTCGGGACAAAAAGAGAAGGGGCGCATCGCTGCGCCCCTTCTCGTTGTTGCGAATATGCGGCGGCTACGCCGTCTCGGTCTTTGCACTTGTCTTGGCACTGCCGGTCGCGGTCTCGGTGCTCTCGGCTTCCTTGCCGAGGATGAAGGAGCGGCGCAGCGGCTTGATCACGAACAGCGCCATCAGCGCTGCCGTCGCATTCAAGGCCACTGCGACCACGAACACGGCCTTCCAGCCATAGGCCGCCGAGATCACGCTTGCGAGCGGAACGAGCAGGGAGGCGGTGCCCTTCGCGGTGTAGAGCATGCCGTTATTGGTGGTTGCGAATTTCGAGCCGAAGGTGTCGCCGCAGGTCGCGGGGAACAGCGAGTAAATCTCGCCGAACACGCCGAAGTAAACCGCGGTCGCCAGCACGAAGACGAGCGGGATATGACCGTAGGCCGATAGCGTCAGCAGCATCAAGGCGGCGGTGCCGAACGCGATGAACATGGTGTGCTCGCGGCCGATCGTATCGGAGACGAAGCCGAAGAACGGGCGGCCGAAACCGTCGAAGATGCGGTCGAGCGAGATCGCGAAGGTCAGTGCCGCCATCTGGAAGCCCGCGAGCGTGACTGGCGTGCTCGCGATCTTGAAGTCGTGCGCGATCGGGGCGATCTGCGCCGCGGTCATCAACCCGCCCGAGGCGACCATGACGAAGACGAGATACATCACCCAGAAAATAGGCGTCCGCAGCACTTGCGGCGGGGTGAAGTCGATCTTGGTCTGCGGCAAATTGAGCTGCTTCTTCTTCGGCGGGATCGAGAGCCGCGGCGGCTGGATGAAGAAGGCGAGCACGAACACGATCACGCCTTGGCCGATGCCGAAGGTGAGGAAGGCGTGCTGATAGCCGCTGGATGCGATCATGGCTGCGATCGGCACCACGGTGAGCGCAGCGCCCGCACCGAAGCCCGCGGCGGTCGCGCCGGCGGCAAGGCCGCGGCGATCGGGAAACCATTTCAGCGCGTTGCCGACGCAGGTGCCGTACACCGCGCCAGCGCCCATGCCGCCGATGACCGCAGCCGCGTAGAGCAGCGTGAGCGAGTCGGCATAGGAGTTGAGGATCCAGGACAGCGCGATCATCACGCCGCCGAACATGATGACGATGCGCGGGCCGTATTTGTCGACGAACCATGCCTCGACCGGCACCAGCCAGGTCTCGGTGACGACGAAGATGGTGAAAGCAAGCTGGATCGCGGCGCGTCCCCAATGATGGGCGGCATCGATCGGATCGACGAACAGCGTCCAGCCATATTGCAGATTGGCGATCATCGCCATGCAGACGATGCCCATGGCGAGCTGGAACCAACGGAAACCGGTGCGAAGAGGCGCGGCCGTGACGGCGCCATCCGTGCTGGAAATCATCAAGAACCTCCCAACGCGCCTGATTGATTGCGACTGTGGATTGCAAGATGACCCAGTGTCGCAAATGTTGTGGCTTATCGTCGCAAGCGCGGGGGAGAGCTTGGTATACCATATTCCAGAAAGCAAGTGCTAACTGCGGCGGATTGTCACAAATATTCGGTTCCAGCGGGGAGCGGGCGCCGCAAGCTTTCCCCAAACGAAAACGCCCGGCCGCAAGGCCGGGCGTCTGCTCGATGAAGCTGTGGTGGGGCGTCAGGCGACCGTCGATTTTGCGACGACGACCTTGCGCCAGGGCTTGAGCACCGCGATCGCCAGCAGCGAGGCCAGGATGTTGGCGCCGGCTGCGATGATGAACACGCTGTCCCAGGTGCCCGACGATTGCTGCATGTAGTTTGCGATCGGTACCAGCAGCGCGGCAGTGCCCTTGGCGGTGTAGAGCAGGCCGGCGTTGGTGGTCGCGAACTTGGCGCCGAATGTGTCGGTGCAGGTCGAGGGGAACAGCGAGTAGATCTCACCCCAGGCGAAGAACACGAAGCCCGAGAGCAGCACGAACCAGATCGGATCGTGACCCCAGAGGTAGAGCATCCAGATGCCGAAGCCTTCCATGCCGAAGGCGATGAACATCGTGTTCTCGCGGCCGATCATGTCGGAGATCCAGCCGAAGAACGGACGCGTCAGGCCGTTGAGCACGCGGTCGATCGTGGCCGCGAAGGTCACTGCCGTCATCGTCACCGCCATCAGCGTGACCGGCACGTTGTCGACCTTCCAGTCGGCCGCGATCGGCTTCAGGTTGGCCGTCACCATCAGGCCGCCGGCGCCGACGATCACGAACATGAAGTACATCAGCCAGAAGATCGGCTGACGCAGAACTTCGGTCGGCTGGTAGTTGCGGCGGGTCTGCAGCAGATTGGCGTTCGCCACCACGTTCGGCACCTGGCCCGCCTTCGGCGACAGCAGGAAGAAGGCGAGGATGCAGATGATGATGCCTTGGCCGAGGCCGAAATAGAGGAAGGTGGTCTGGAAGCCACTGTCCTTGATCATGGCCTGGATCGGCGCGACCGTCAGCGCAGAGCCTGCACCGAAACCTGCCGCTGTGATGCCCGCGGCGAGGCCGCGCTTGTCCGGAAACCACTTCAGCGCGTTGCCGACGCAGGTGCCGTAGACGCCGCCGGCCCCGATGCCCGCGACGATCATGCCGAGGTAATAGCCGTTGAGCGTGGTGGCCTGTGCGTTGATCGCCCAGCCGATGGCGCAGAGCACGCCGCCGACCAGCACGACGATTCGCGGACCGTATTTATCGACGAACCATCCTTCGATCGGCACCAGCCAGGTCTCGAACAGCACGAAGAGGGTAAAGGCCCATTGGATCGACGCGCGATCCCAGCCGAACTTCTTCTGGATGTCGGGGACGAAGAACGTCCAGCCGTATTGATAGTTGGCGATCATCACCATCGCGCCTACACCGATCGCCAGTTGCGCCCAGCGATACGTGTCGCTAACGCGCGCGGTAGTAGGGGCGGTTGCCTGCACCATGTCCGTCATAAAGCCTCCCGTGGCGCCTCTAATTTTTCTGCGAGCGCTGGAGAGGCATTCTTGTATGCATTATGCCAAGCTTCAAGCGCTGGTCCGGCCACCGTGCGCAAATGTCGCAGCCTTGTTCAGCGGCAACTGTGACTCGGAACAGCACAAGTAGAAATGGCCCCGTCGTGCGGGGCCATTCATCAAAAGTAGCATGTGGATCGTTCTGAAACCGTCGCGCTGCATGGCAGCGCGGGAAGTAACGGCTTACAGGCCGAAGCGCGGCAGGTCGCCGTTGTGGTTCGAGATCTCGGCGCTCGCCATCAGGAAGCTGTCGATCGCGGCCATCAGACGGGCGAACAGCGAGGCGGAGGGGGCGAAAGCAACGGAAGCGGTCTTGGACATTGGATTCCCTTTCTCGAGACGGCAGTCTTGCGTCTCATGTCTGGGAACAATCTATGTATACCAGATGCCACTGTCCATGCGTTTGTTTGCATGGCAGCATGTAATGCGCCGCATTGCAGCATAATGCCAGGTTAATGCGGCCGGTTCGAGCATAAAATTGCCCATCTTGAGCCGTTGAGCGGGCCCTATCATTGCCGAAAGGCGCGAAAGCCTGGGCGGAATCCTGGAATCTCGTCGCGGTGGGCGCCAGGCTCCGGCCGCACTGCAGCGGACGGGCTTGGCAGGACAAGTCAAAGCGGCTAGTGGTCCGCCCCCTTATCCAATCAACCGTCAGAGTGGTTCATGTCGAGCGCCTCGCCCGCCGTCTCGATCGGCATCGATTTTGGGACCAGCAATACGGTCGTCGCGCTCGCGGCGGACGACCGCCGGGTCGAGGCCATCCGGTTCGACCATGGCGGCCAGCGCCACAGCACCTATGTCTCGGCGCTGTGCTTCTGGGAGGACCGGCCGGGCGCCGGGGCCCAGGCCGAGGGCGGCCCGTGGGCGATCGAGACGTTCCTCGAAGGCCGCCACGTCTACCGGTTCCTCCAGTCGTTCAAGACTTTTGCCGCCAGCAGCAGCTTCCAGACCACGCAAGTGTTCCGGCAGCGCTTCAAGTTCGAGGACATCCTGGCGGCATTCCTGCGCACGCTGGCGCGCCATGGCGGTGAGAAGTTCGGCTTCGAGGCGTCCAACATCACGGTTGGCCGGCCCGTGCGCTTTGCCGGCGGCAATCCGGACGAGGCGCTGGCAATGCAGCGCTACCGTGCCGCCTTCGAGCGCCTCGGCGCCGGCCACGCGCGCTATGTTTACGAGCCGGTAGGCGCCGCGTTCTCCTTCGCCCGAAAGCTCGAGCGCGATGCCACCGTGCTGGTTGCGGATTTCGGCGGCGGCACCAGCGATTTCTCCGTGATGCGCTTTTCGCGCAAAGGCGGTGCCCTTCGCGCCGAGCCGCTCGGCCATGCCGGCATCGGGATTGCCGGCGACACGTTCGACTACCGCATCGTCGATCACGTGGTCTCGCCGCGCCTGGGCAAGGGCTCCAGCTTCCGCTCCTTCGACAAGGTGCTGCCGATCCCCAGCGGTCATTACACCAACCTGGCCCGCTGGCACCAGCTGGCGATGATGAAGAGCAATGGCGATCTGCGCGAGCTCCGGGAGCTTGCGCGCACCGCGCTGAAGCCTGAACTGCTCGAGGATTTCATCACCATCGTCGATCTCGACCTCGGCTTTGCGCTGTACCGCGCAGTGTCCGACGCCAAGGTTGCGCTCTCAGTGCAGGACGAGGTGGATTTCCGTTTCAGAGGCGGCGGCGTCGATATCGGATCGACCGTCACGCGAAAGAATTTCGAATCCTGGATCGCCGACGACATCGCTCGCCTCGGCGCCACCGTCGACAAGGTGCTGGGCGAAGCCGGCATCACCGCGCGCGAGGCCGAGAAGGTGTTCCTGACCGGCGGCACCTCGTTCGTGCCGGCGGTGCGAAAATTGTTCGCCGAACGCTTCGGCAACGAACGGCTGATGTCGGGCGACCAGTTCGAGTCGATCGCCTACGGGCTCGCGCTGATCGGGCACAGTCCCGAGCCGGATCGCTGGACCGCCGATGGCGGGATCGGGAAGAAGGCGGGCGCATAGCGCTCGCTCCCATTCTCCGCCATTGCGGGCGCAGCGCCGTAGGGTGGGCAATGCGAAGCGTGCCCACGTCCTGTACGCGACCAAAGACGAATGGCGGGCGCGGCGCCAGTGCGCCTTGCCCACCCTACCATACTGATGTCGCCGCTACTGATTGATCTCGGGCTCGACGAGCTTCGCCAGATTGCGCAGCGATTCCTGCCAGCCGAGATAGCAGGCCTCCGGCGGGATGACGTCGGGAATGCCGGCCTGCGTGATGTCGATCTCGGTGCCGACCGAAACTTTCTTCAGGATCACGGTGACCTGGATTTCGCCGGGCAGGTTGGGATCGTCGAACTTGTCCGTGTAGCGCAGGCGCTCGCCGGGCACGAGCTCGAGATATTCGCCGCCGAACGAGTGGCTGTTGCCCGTCGTGAAGTTCCGGAACGACATCTTGAACGTGCCGCCCACCTTGGGCTCGAAATGATGCACGGTGCAGGTGAAGCCGTTCGGCGGCAGCCATTTCGCCAACGCGTCCGCTTCCAGGAAGGCGCGATAGACCTTCTGCGGGCTGGTGGCGAGAACGCGGTGCAGGCGGATCGTGCTGGGCATGGTTGGCATCCTCATTGATTGATGGGCCCGAGATTGGCGTCTATGGCCCCTTCATGTCACGAGGACGAACGGGACACCGCCGATCCGACACGAGGTCTCGAGTTTTTTGGCGGGTGACCGGCCGCCGGCAATCTGCATCCGCTTCAAAACCGAAGCCACAATTCCGCTGTCCTTCTTCGTTCAACTCTAGCGCGAAACCAGGGGACTTCCGTTGCGCAGGATGCTTTGGGCTTTTGCCGTCATCTTCTGCTGTTTCACGTCGACCGCGGAGGCTGCGGGCATTCAGCTCCTTGAATCCGGCCCGGCGCTGTCGGGCGCGATCTGGTATCCGTGCGCGGCCGAGCCGGCGCATGTGGCGTTGGGCAGCCTTGCGGTCGGCGCCGATTTCGACCTGAAGGGGGCGAGGGATTGTCCTGTCACCGGCGCGAAACTCCCGCTCATCATCTTTTCGCACGGTCGGGGCGGCTGGTTCGGCCAGCATCACGACACCGCGGAGGCGCTGGCTGATGCGGGCTTCGTCGTTGCGGCCATCAACCATCCCGGTGACACCGCAAACGATTCCTCGCGGCGCGATACGCTGTCCCTCTGGGGCTCGCGTCCGGCGGATATCGTTCGTTTGCTCGATTTCATGCTGAAGAACTGGAAGGACCGGGCGGTGATCGATCCCGCCCAGGTTGGGTTCTTTGGTTTCTCGAGTGGCGGTGCGACCGGCTTCGTGCTGATGGGGACCAAGCCGGATTTCGCGAGGATCGCCAGCTTCTGCAAGGAGACGAGCGGCGCTTGCGCGCAGCTTCACAATGGCGAGACGCCGCCCGAGCCGATCCAGGATGCGCGCATCCGCACCGCTGTCATCGTTGATCCCGCGCCAGGCACCCTGACGCGGGAGAATCTCGCCGTCGTCAAGGTGCCGTTCCAGTTCTGGCGCTCGCAGTTCGGTGGCCCCGGTGTCGGCGACGGCTCGGGCACGGAGCGCGTCGCGCAGGGATTGCCGGGCAAGCCGGAGATTCATGTCGTGCCGGCCGGCCATTTTGCGTTCCTCGCGCCGTGTTCGGCCGAGCTCGCGGCAGCCGTCCCCCGCATCTGTACCGACACGCCGGCCGGGTTCGACCGGGTGGGCTTTCACCGCGAGTTCAATGCAGCGGTGGTGAAGTATTTTCGCGATCAGCTCGGAGAGCACTAAGCTCGAAATCGGGATCGAACAAAAAGGCCGCCGAATCCGGCGGCCTTCGTCATTCGCTGTTGTGTCCGCTTACTCCGCGGCCTGCTTCTGCGGCGGGTCGAGCGCGCCGGACTTGTGGATCTCGGCGACCTGGTGGTCGCTGAAGCCGAGCACCGAGCGCAGGATCTCGTCGGTGTGCTCGCCGAGCAGCGGGGAGCGCTCCACCTCGCTCGGTGAATCCGACAGCTTGATCGGGTTGCCGACCGAGATGTACTTGCCGCGGGTGGGGTGATCGACCTCGACCACGGTCCCGGTCGCGCGCAGCGACTGGTCTTCGGCGATTTCCTTCATCGACAGGATCGGGCCGCAGGGGATGTCGTCCTTGTTGAGGATTTCCATCGCCTCGAACTTGGTCTTGGTCATCGTCCACTGCTCGATGCGGGCGAAGATCTCGTTGAGGCGCGGCAGGCGGGCCGCAGGCTTCGCGTAGTTCGGATCGGTCTTCCAGGTGGGCTCGCCGATCACGTCGCAGATCTTCTCCCAGACCGGAGCCTGGGTGATGAAGTAGATGTAGGCGTTGGGATCGGTCTCCCAGCCCTTGCACTTCAGGATGCGGCCGGGCTGGCCACCGCCCGAGTCGTTGCCGGCGCGCGGCACGGCATCGCCGAACGGAATGCCTTCGCCGAACTGGCTGTATTCCTTGAGCGGGCCGTGGGCAAGGCGCTGCTGGTCGCGCAGCTTGACGCGGGCGAGGTTGAGCACGCCGTCCTGCATCGCGGCGGTGACGCGCTGGCCCTTGCCCGAATGCGTGCGCTGATAGAGCGCGGTGACGATGCCCAGCGCCAGGTGCAGGCCGGTGCCGGAATCGCCGATCTGCGCGCCGGTGACGAGCGGCAGGCCGTCGCGGAAGCCCGTGGTCGAGGCGGCGCCACCGGTGCACTGCGCGACGTTCTCATAGACCTTGCAGTCTTCGTACGGTCCGGGGCCAAAACCCTTGATCGAGGCGACGATCATCTTCGGGTTGATCGCCTGGATCTTCTCCCAGGGAAAGCCCATGCGGTCGAGCACGCCGGGGCCGAAATTCTCGACCAGCACGTCGCACTTCTTGATCAACTCGGTGAGGACTTCCTTGCCCTTGGGGTTCTTGGTGTCGAGCGTGATCGAGCGCTTGTTGTGGTTGAGCATGGTGAAATACAGGCTGTCCACGTTCGGGATGTCCTGCAGCTGGCCGCGGGTGATGTCACCCACGCCCGGACGTTCCACTTTGATCACGTCGGCGCCGAACCACGCCAGGAGCTGCGTGCAGGTCGGCCCGGACTGGACGTGAGTGAAATCGAGAATGCGAACGCCCGTGAGCGCTTTGGTCATCTTGTTGCTCCGTACTCTGTGTCTGCCCCTGCACCCGGCAGGGAATAAAGGGTTGAGGGGTGGACTTACTTCTTCTTCTGCAGAACGCTCTGCGGATTGAGGTTGCCGATGCGGCCGCTTTCCGAGCCGGCGGCCGGATCGATCACCGCGTTGATGAGCGTCGGCTTGCCGGACTTCATGGCCTCGTTGACGGCGCGCTTCAGCTCGTCGGGCGAGGTCGCGTTGACGCCGACGCCGCCAAAGGCTTCCATCATCTTGTCGTAGCGCGCGCCCTTGACGAACACTGTGGTCGCCGGATCGGAATTGGCGCCGTTGACGTCGGTGCCGCGATAGATGCCGTCATTGTTGAAGATGACGACGCAGATCGGCAGGTTGTAGCGGCAGATGGTCTCGACCTCCATGCCGGAGAAGCCGAAGGCCGAGTCGCCTTCCACGGCCAGCACGGGATGGCCGGTCTCGAGCGCGGCCGCGATCGCCTGGCCCATGCCGATGCCCATCACGCCCCAGGTGCCGACGTCGAGACGCTTGCGCGGCCGGTACATGTCGATGACGCCGCGGGCGAGATCGAGCGTGTTGGCGCCCTCGTTGACGAGGATCGCCTCGGGGTGCTCCTTGATGACGTTCTTCAGCACGCCGAGCGCGCCGTGATAGTCCATCGGCGATTTGTTGTTCATGAGCTTCGGCGCCATCTTGGCGACGTTCTCTTCGCGCTTGGACGAGATCGCCTTGGTCCAATCGGCGGGCGGTGCGGTCCAGCCAGTTCCCATCGCCTGGTTGAAGGCGGAGACGACCGAGCCGATGTCGCCGACCACGGGCGCGACGATCTCGACATTGGAGTCCATCTCACGCGGCTCGATGTCGACCTGGATGAACTTCTTCGGGGATTCGCCCCAGCTCTTGCCCTTGCCGTGCGAGAGCAGCCAGTTCAGCCGCGCGCCGATCAGCATGACGACGTCGGATTCCTTCAGCACCGTCGAGCGGGCCGCGCCGGCGCACTGCGGATGGGTGTCTGGGAGCAGGCCCTTGGCCATGCTCATGGGGAGGAACGGCACGCCGCTCTTCTCGACGAAATTCTTGATCTCTTCGTCGGCCTGCGCGTAGGCCGCACCCTTGCCGAGGATGATGAGCGGACGCTTGGCGCTCTTGAGCACGTCGAGCGCACGCTTGACCGAAGCGGGCGAGGGGATCTGCGCGGGCGCCGCGTCGATCACCTTGACCAGCGACTTCTGGCCGGCATCGGCGCTCATGACCTGGCCGAACAGTTTTGCGGGGAGGTCGAGATAGACGCCGCCCGGACGGCCCGAGACCGCAGCGCGGATCGCGCGGGCGAAACCGATGCCGATGTCCTGGGCGTGCAGCACGCGATAGGCCGCCTTGCACAACGGCTTGGCGATCGCGAGCTGGTCCATTTCCTCGTAGTCGCCCTGCTGCAGGTCGACGATCTCGCGCTCGGAGGAGCCCGAGACCAGGATCATCGGGTAGCAGTTGGTGGTGGCGTGCGCGAGCGCAGTCAGACCGTTGAGGAAGCCGGGCGCGGAGACCGTGAGGCAGACGCCGGGCTTCTTGGTGAGATAGCCGGCGATGCCTGCGGCGTAACCGGCGTTCTGCTCGTGGCGGAAGGAAATCACGCGAATGCCTTCGGCTTGCGCCATGCGGCCCAAATCCGTGATCGGGATGCCCGGCACATTATAGATAGTGTTGATGCCGTTCAGCTTGAGCGCGTCGATGACGAGATGGAAGCCATCCGTCAGTTCCTGCTCGGTGCCCGGTGCCTCGGACTTGGTCGCGGTATTCAGCATGGGCCTTCTCTCCCTGGTCTCAAGTAGCGGGGCGAATTGTTCGCCCTTCTGGTGAACCTTGCTAGGTGAACAGTTACGTGAACAATTCCTGGCCATGCGCTTCGACGTAAGCGGCAAGGCCGAGGGTGTGGTCGCGGGCGCGCTTCTCCGCAAGTTCGGTATCGCGCGCTTCGAGTGCTTCGATCATCGCGAGATGCTCGGGGAGCGAGGTCGCGGTGCGGTCCTTGCGTCCGATGGTCAGCTGGCGATAGCCGCGCACGTGCAGCAGCAGGTCATTCGTGAGATCGACCAGCACCGGCGATTCCGACAGCGAGATCAGCGCCTGGTGGAAGGCGATGTTGGCGCGCGAATATTCCTCGACATGATCCTCGGGCAGGCGGTCCTTGCCGAAGTCCTTGAAATAGTCGCGCAGCGCCGTGATGTCCTTCTTGCGCGCGGTGGTGGTGATGAGGCGCGCGGCCATGCTCTCCAGCGCCGCCCAGGCGCGGATCATGTCGACGATCTCGCTCTTGGTCCGGCGCACCACCATGATGCCGCGGCGCGGAACCGTCTTCACGAAACCGTCCTGCTCGAGCATCGCGATGGCTTCGCGGATCGGGGTGCGGCTGACACCCAGGCGTTCGGACAGCGCGCGCTCGTCCAGCATCACCGGCTCGGGCGTCGAATAGATGTCCATCTTGAGGATGGCTTCCTTCAAGGCGTCATACGCCTTGTTCTTGAAGCTACTCTCCGGGGCAATACGAACGATTGCGATGTCTGCCTCGGCCATGTTCGGCAACGCCTTGGTTGGTTTCCGTAGTGACACGACGAATCTCCTCCAGTGGGAGTCGTCTTTTACAGGAATATTAACGGGAAAGTTTTTGGCATACCACATGCCAGAATGTCAAGGCGGCTATTTTTTGCGGCGTTCTAGGCCATGCTGCAGCTTGACAAGTTGGCTTCTGGCATACCAAATGCCATCGCCAGCCATTTTTGATCCAAAGCGGCGGAGTAGTCTTGGGCTTTATGCCGCTCCGGCCCGCGACATGGAACAGAGCGCGGCGAATGGCAAGCATCACGGGCAGCCGCAAATACGCGCGCGCTTTGAAAAGAACGAACTGAGGTCAAGGGAGAAGCCACATGTCCAATTCCAAAGAAGCCGTCCGCAAGGTGCTTGACCAGGTCAAGGCGGACAACCGCACCAGCCTGACGGCCCCGGAAGGCAAGCTGGTCTGCGACGCCTACGGCATTTCGGTTCCGAAGGAGGGCGTGGCCAAGTCGGCGGGCGAGGCCGGCAAGATGGCCTCCTCGATGGGCTTCCCGGTCGTGATGAAGATCGTCTCGCCGGACATTCTCCACAAGACCGAAGCCGGCGGCGTCATCGTCGGCCTCAAGACGGCTGAGGACGCCGAAAAGGCCTACGAGACCATTCTGTCCAACGCCAGGAAGTACAAGGCTGATGCCAAGATCGAGGGCGTCCAGGTGCAGCAGATGCTGGCCGGCGGCACCGAAGTCATCGTCGGCTCGATCACCGACGGCTCGTTCGGCAAGCTGGTCGCCTTCGGCCTCGGCGGCGTGTTGGTCGAGGTGCTCAAGGACATCACCTTCCGCCTCGCGCCCGCGACCAAGGAAGACGCGCTCTCGATGCTCGACGGCATCCAGGCCCACGAGATTTTGAAGGGTGTGCGCGGTGGCGAAGCGGTGAACCGTACGGCGCTGGCCGATGTCATCGTCAAGGTTTCGCAGCTCGTCACCGATTTCCCAGAGATCGTCGAGCTCGACCTCAACCCGGTGTTCGCGACGGCGAAGAGCGCGATCGCGGCCGACGTCCGTATCGTTGTCGACTTCGCCTATGTTCCGAAGCCGAAGCCGCGCCCGACCGAAGAGATCGTCGCGGCGATGAGCCGCATCATGCAGCCGAAGGCCGTCGCCGTGGTCGGCGCCTCCGCCGAGGACGGCAAGATCGGCAACTCCGTGATGAAGAACCTCATCAACGGCGGCTACAAGGGCGACATCTATCCGATCCACCCCAAGGCCGCCGAGATCCTCGGCTACAAGGCCTACAAGAGCGTCAAGGACGTGCCCGGCGTGATCGACACCGCCGTGTTCGCGATCCCTGCCAAGTTCGTCGCGGCGGCGCTGACCGAATGCGGCGAGAAGAAAATCCCGGGCGCGGTGCTGATCCCGTCGGGCTTCGCGGAAGCCGGCGCGCCGGAGCTGCAGGCCGAGATCGTCGAGGTCGGCAAGAAGTACGACATCCGCCTGATGGGGCCGAACATCTACGGCTTCTATTATACGCCGGCCAATCTCTGCGCGACTTTCTGCACGGCCTACGACGTCAAGGGCCACGCGGCGCTGTCGTCGCAGTCGGGCGGCATCGGCATGGCCATCATCGGCTTCTCGCGTTCGGCGAAGATGGGCGTTTCGGCCATCGTCGGCCTCGGCAACAAGTCCGATATCGACGAGGACGATCTGCTCGCCTTCTTCGAGCAGGATCCGAACACGAACCTGATCGCGCAGCACTGCGAAGACCTCAAGGACGGTCGCGCCTTTGCGGAAGCGGCAAAGCGCGTCTCCAAGAAGAAGCCGGTCGTCGTGCTCAAGGCCGGCCGCACGTCGGCCGGCGCCAAGGCGGCCTCGTCGCACACCGGCGCGCTTGCCGGCAACGACAAGATCTACGAGGACGTGCTGGCGCAGTCGGGCGTGATCCGGGCCCGCAGCTTGCGGCAATTGCTCGAATTCGCCCGCGGCGTGCCGGTGCTGCCGACGCCGAAGGGCGAGAACGTGCTGATCATCACCGGTGCCGGCGGCTCGGGCGTGCTGCTGTCGGACTCCTGCGTCGACAACGGCCTGTCGCTGATGTCGATGCCGCCGGATCTCGATGCGGCCTTCCGCAAGTTCATCCCGCCGTTCGGCGCGGCCGGAAATCCTGTGGATATCACCGGCGGCGAGCCGCCGATCACCTACGTCAACACGGTCAAGCTCGGCCTCTCCGATGAGCGCATCCACTCGCTGATCCTCGGCTACTGGCACACTATCGTCACCCCGCCGATGGTGTTCGCCCGCAATATGGTCGAGGTGAAGAAGGAGATGGAGGCCAAGGGCTTCGTGAAGCCAATCGTCGCCTCGCTCGCGGGCGACGTCGAGGTCGAGGAAGCCGCCGAATATCTCTACCAGAACGGCATCCCGGCCTATGCCTATTCGACCGAGCTGCCGGTCGAGGTCCTCGGCGCCAAGTACAAGTGGGCGCGCGGGGCAGGGCTGCTCTGACGATCTTCGCCTCTCCCCGCTTGCGGGGAGAGGCCGGAATTTGCGCAGCAAATTCCAGGTGAGGGGTACTCTCCGCGAGTTTATCTGCCACTGTCCTTGCGGAGACTCCCTCACCCTGACCCTCTCTGAGCGAGCGAAGCTCGTCTCGGCCCCACAAGCGGGAAGAGGGGAAAGAAGAGATGCAGGTCGCGATGAGCAAGAACGTGATCCGGCGCAAATCACTTGAGCCTCGATCGTCATCGGAGGCTGACCATGACGCACGCGACGGCGGCGTGCAGTCGGTCGACCGCGCACTGTCGATCCTGGAAACACTGGCCGAGGACGACGAAGGCTACCGCCTCAGCGATCTCGCCATCCGCACCGGCCTGTCGGCCTCGACCGTGCACCGCTTGCTGGCGACACTGGAAAGCCGCCGCTTCGTCCAGTTCGACCGTGCAGCATCCAAATGGCACGTCGGCTCGCGCGCCTTCACGGTCGGCGCAAGCTTTGCGCGGCGGCGCAATTTCTCCACGCAGGCAATTCCCTACTTGCGCAAGCTGCGCGATCTCACCCGCGAGACCGCCAATCTCGCCGTCGTCGACGACGAATTCATCATCGTGCTGACCCGGATGGAGAGCCGCGAGATCATGCGCTCGCTGACCCAGGTCGGCGGCCGCGTCGCCATGGTGACATCAGGTGTCGGCAAGGCGGTGCTCGCGACCTATTCGGACGAGGACGTCGGCGCCGTCATCCGCCATCACGGCATGCCCCGCCTGACCGAGAAATCGATCGTGCGCCCGAGTGACCTGTTCAAGGAGCTCGAAAAGATCCGCAAGCAGGGGTTTGCGCTCGACGATGAAGAGGCCTGCATGGGCCTGCGCTGCATTGCTGCGGTGGTATACAACGACTGCGCCGAGCCGCTGGCGGCGATTTCGGTCTCAGGCATGACCAGCCGCCTGACCGACGACAGATTGCCGGAAGTGGGCCAAATCGTGCGCGACGTCGCCGGCGAGCTGACCCTTGCGCTCGGCGGGGTGATGCCGACGCCCCGCTAATTGGAAAATCCGGGCACTGTCGCTGGACAGCATCGGTCGTTTTGGCTGATATGCGACCAAACGACACAATGCGGCAAACGTCCGCATGAGCCTGGAGATGCCCAATGTTTCGATTTTCCACGCGCCTTGCCGGCGCAGCCGTCGCGCTGACCCTTGCGGCAGCGACGCCTTCTCTTGCCCAGCAGCTCGAACTCAAGCTGATGGCGCCGGCGGCCCCGGGCGGCGGCTGGGACCAGACCGCGCGCTCGATGCAGCAGGCGCTGGTGGCTTCGGGCGTTGCGCGCAGTGTGCAGGTCACCAATGTTCCCGGTGCGGGCGGCAGCGTCGGCATCGCCCAGTTCGTCAATGGCGCCAAGGGCGACGGCAACCAGATGATGGTCAACGGCTTCGTCATGGTGGGCGCGCTCGCCATGAACAAGTCGCCGGTGACGCTGGAACAGGTGACGCCGATCGCGCGTCTCACCGAAGAAATCCAGGTGATCGTGGTGCCCGCGAATTCGCCAATCAAGACCGCGCAGGATCTCGCTGCCGCGGTGAAGGCCGATATCGCCAAGGTGACCTTCGCCGGCGGCTCTGCCGGCGGCGTCGATCATGTGATGGCGGCACTGTTCGCCGGGGCCGTCGGCGCCGACGCCAAGAAGATCAACTACATCCCGTTCTCCGGCGGCGGCGAGTCGCTCGCTGCGATCCTCGGCGGCAAGGTCACCGCGGGCATTTCGGGCCTCAGCGAATATGAAGGGCAGATCAAGTCCGGCAAGTTGCGCGCGATCGGCGTGACCTCGGAGAAGCGCATCCCGGGCAGCGACATCCCGACCTTCAAGGAGCAGGGCATCGACCTCGTGATTGCCAATTGGCGCTCGGTGGTCGCGCCTCCCGGCATCACGCCGGAGCAGAAGAAGACCTTGAGCGACGCAGTCGAGAAGATGGTGAAGTCGGATGCCTGGAAGGAGATCCTCAAGCAGAAGGGCTGGGAGGATGCCTATCTCGGCGGCGACGCCTTCGCCGACTTCCTGAAGAAGGAAACCGTGCGGGTCACCGACGTGCTGAAATCGGTCGGCCTGGTCAAGTCATGACCTCGGGCGGTCCCACCCAGCCGCCGCGGCGCGTCGATCGCGCCGGTATCGTCATCGCTGCGCTGCTCGCCGTGCTCGCCGCGGTGCTGGTCTGGGACGCGCGCGGCCTGTCATCCACCGCGATGTACGGCATGGGGCCGGAGGCGACGCCGGTCGTGATCGCCTGCGGCCTTGCGCTGCTCGCGATCGGCAATTTCATCGACGCGGTGCGCGGCAATCTGCCGGCGCGCGAGAGCACCGATCCGGTTCCGGTGTTTCTGATCCTCGTCGGCCTGGCGCTGTTGATCGCCATCATCGGCTTCGGCGGCGGCTTCATCCTTGCGACCTCGGCGCTGTTCGTGACGACGTCGGCGGCCTTCGGACGCCGTGCCATCCTCGTCGACAGCATCATCGCCGTTGTGATGTCGACCCTCATCTATCTCGCATTCGACCGATTGTTGACGTTGAGCCTTCCGACCGGCCCGCTGGAGCGACTGCTGTGATGGACACTTTTGCGGCGCTGGGGCACGGCATGGTCGTCGCCATTCAGCCGATCAACCTGCTCTATGCGCTGATCGGCGTGTTCCTCGGCACGGCCGTCGGCGTGCTGCCCGGCATCGGCCCCGCGCTGACGGTCGCGCTGTTGCTGCCGGTGACCTACAAGCTCGATCCCGGCGGCTCGCTGATCATGTTCGCGGGCATCTATTACGGCGGCATGTATGGCGGCTCGACCACCGCGATCCTGATCAACACGCCCGGCGAGAGCGCTTCCATGGCGACCGCGCTCGAGGGCAACAAGATGGCCAAGGCCGGCCGCGGCGGGCCGGCGCTTGCGACCTCCGCGATCGGCTCCTTTGTAGCCGGAACCATTGCCACCATCGGTCTTGCCTTCCTCGCGCCGTGGCTGGTCGATTTCGCCGTGCGCTTCGGCCCCGAGGACTATTTCGCGCTGATGTGCGTCGCTTTCGTCACGGTGTCGGCGACCTTCGGCGATTCCCCGATCCGCGGCCTGACCAGCCTGTTCATCGGTCTGACGCTCGGCCTCGTCGGCATCGACAAGCTGACGGGACAGGCGCGGCTTGCATTCGGCGTTCCTGAATTGCTCGACGGCGTCGAGGTGACGACGCTGGCGGTCGGGCTGTTCGCAGTCGGCGAGGCGCTCTATGTCGCGTCGCGCCGCCACCACAGCGAGGAGAAGCTGGAGGCGGTGCGTGGCTCGCTGTGGATGACAAAGGAAGATTGGAAGCGCTCGTGGAAGCCCTGGCTGCGCGGCACCATGTTCGGCTTCCCGATCGGCGCGCTGCCCGCGGGCGGCGCGGAAATCCCGACCTTCCTGTCTTATTCGACCGAGAAGCGCCTCACGAAGTACCCCGAAGAATTCGGCAAGGGGGCGATCGAAGGCGTCGCGGGGCCGGAAGCCGCCAACAACGCCTCCGCGGCCGGCACGCTGGTTCCGCTCTTGACGTTGGGGCTGCCGACCTCGGCGACGGCCGCGATGATGCTGGCGGGCTTCCAGCAATACGGCCTCAACCCGGGCCCGCTGCTGTTCGCCGAGCGGCCGGACCTCGTGTGGGGCCTGATCGCCAGCCTGTTCATCGCCAACCTGATGCTGCTGGTGCTGAATCTGCCGCTGGTCGGGCTCTGGGTGCGGTTGCTCGCAATCCCGCAGCCCTGGCTTTATGCCGGCATCCTCGTGTTCGCGACCATGGGCACCATCGCGGCAAAGCCGTCGGTGGTGGAATTGTCGATGCTATCAGGCTTCGGCGTGCTCGGCTTCTTGATGCGCCGGTTCGATTTTCCGATCGCTCCCGTCGTGGTCGGCCTGATCCTCGGCCCGATCGCCGAGAGCCAGCTGCGTCGCGCGCTCGCGATCAGCCTCGGCGATCCCATGACGCTGCTGCAGAGCCCGATCTCGGCGACGCTGCTCGGCCTCGCGCTGGTTGCGCTGCTGGCCCCATTCGTGCTGAAGGGGCTGGGGCGGTTCAAGGCGAACGAGGACTGACCGTCCTGGCGCACTTGTCGTCTCGTGTCGCGGCCATTCGTGGAGAACTGTCATGCCTTCCGAGCTCCGCTCGCCGCGTCTTGCGGTTTTGATCGACGCCGACAATGCCTCCGCGAAGATTGCGGACGGACTGTTCGAGGAGATTGCCAAGATCGGCGAGGCCAGCGTTCGCCGTATCTACGGCGACTTCTCCAACGCGCGATCCAGGGGCTGGGCCGACATCCTGTCGAAGCACGCCATCATCCCACAGCAGCAGTTCGCCTATACCACCGGGAAGAATGCGTCAGACATCACGCTGGTCATCGACGCGATGGACCTGCTTCACAGCGGCCGGTTCGACGGCTTCTGCCTGGTGTCATCCGATAGCGACTTTACCCGCCTCGCGGCCCGCATCCGGGAGCAGGGCGTCGATGTCTTTGGGTTCGGCGAACAGAAGACACCGGAGAGCTTCAGACAGGCCTGCCGAAGGTTCGTCTACACCGAGAACCTCCTTGCCGGCACCGCGACCACCCAGGACGCAGCCTCGAAGTCTGCGCCGCTTCTGCCGCCCGATGCGGCCACGCCCATCATCAAGAAGGTCATCACCCAGATGGAAAGCGAGGACGGCTGGGTCGCGCTCCGTGAACTCGGGCAGCGGCTTGCCAACCTGGCTTCCGATTTCGATCCGAGAACGTTCGGTTTTCGCAAGCTGAGCGACCTCGTCCGAAAGACCAATTCGTTCGAGATCGATGAGACAAACGGGCGGTCGGTGCGGATCAGGGTCAAGGTTGCCGCGCCAGCGCCGACAGTACAGAAGTCGCGCAGGCGTCCAAGGTCGAGGGCGGCAGGCGGTTCGACGCCTAAGGCGTAAGCAGAGCGTGCCGCTATATTTGAGTTTGCCCGGTTTGGCGTAGGGCGTAACTATCGTTCGGCCGTAACGCCAAGCGAGGGTTCCCATGACCAAACTCACGCGCTTTTCCGTCGCGCCGCTGCACAGCATGACCCAGCGTCTGGCCGATGTGGCCTCGGCGCGCGTCGCGCCTGATCTCGTCATCACCGGTGCGCAGGTGCTCTCGACTTATTCGGAGCGCATCCATGGGAACCGCGAGGTCTGGATATCAGGCGGCCGCATTGCGGCGGTGAAGCTGGCCGGCGTGGCGAAGAAGATCTGGAGCGGCGCTGCGACTTACGACGCCGCCGGCGGCATCGTCGCGCCGGGTCTGGTCGATCCGCACATCCACATCGAATCGTCGATGGTGACGGCCTGTGCCTACGCGGAAGCGGCGCTGCTGAACGGCACCACCACGATCTTCTGCGACAGCCACGAGATCGGCAACGTCATGGATGTTGCCGGCGTCGAGGCGATGCTGGAGGACGCGCGGCAGGCGCCGCTCTCGATCTTCCTGACGGTGCCTTCGACGGTCCCTGCGACCTCGGCCGAGCTGGAGACCGCTGGCGGCGATCTCACACCGGACAAGATCGCCGGCCTGTTCGATCGCTGGCCGGAGGCCGTGGCGCTCGGCGAGAAGATGGATTTTGTGCCTGTTGCGATGGGCGACGAGCGCAGCCACGCCATCCTCGCGGCCGCCTTGAAGCGTGGCCGTCCCGTCTCTGGCCACGTCTACGGCCGCGAATTCGTCGCGGCCTATGCGGCGTCAGGCGTCACCGACACCCACGAAGCGATCGACCGCGACATCGCGGACGATCTGCTCGACGCCGGCGTCTGGGTATTTTTACGCGGCGGCCCGCCGACGACGCCCTGGCATTCGCTGCCGCAGGCGATCCGCACCATCACCGAGCTCGGAGCCTCGCACAAGCGCACGGCGGTGTGCACCGACGACCGCGACGCCGACGATCTCCTGCTGTTCGGTCTCGACTGGGTGGTGCGCGAAGCGGTGAAGGCGGGGATGTCGCCGGAGCAGGCCTGGTCGATGGGCTCGCTGCATGGCGCGACGCGCTTCGCCATGGATGGCGACATCGGAGGGCTCGGTGGCGGGCGCCGCGCCGATCTCGTGCTGATGGACGATCAGCTCAAGCCGCAATGCACCTGGTATGGCGGCGAGCTCGTGGTCGAGCATGGCAAGATCACCGATAGCCTCGATCGGGCGCTGTCGCAGCGCTATCAATATCCCAAAGCGGCTTACGCGACGGTGAAGCTGCCGGAGAAGCTGAAGCTGACGCCGGAGCTGCCGGCGAAGGCCTGTACGGTCAACGCGATCAAGACCGCGCTGCCCGGCATCACGCTGATCCACGAGAAGGTCAAGATCGAGCCGGCCAAGGACTGGCCGGCGCTGTTTGAGCGCCATGGCCTCTGCTTCGTCGCGGTGGTCGAGCGCCACGGCAAGTCGGCTGGCAACGTCGCGCACGGCCTCTTGAAGGATTTTGGCCTGAAGCGCGGCGCGGTGGCCTCCAGCGTCGGCCACGACAGCCACAACATCATCGTCGCCGGCACCAACGAGCCGGATATGCAGGCGGCGATCGCCGCCATCAAGGCGCAGCAGGGCGGCGTCTGCGTCGTCGCCGACGGCGAGGTGAGGGCGCTGGTCGCGCTGCCGATCGCGGGCCTCCTGTCCGACAAGCGCGTCACGGAAGTGGCCGAAGACGTTAAGGCCCTGAAGAAAGAGTGGGCCAAGGCCGGCTGCACCATCCCCTACATGGGCTTCAATTTGATTCCGCTATCGGTCATTCCGGAAATTCGCATCACCGACAAGGGCCTCGTGCTGGTGCCGCAAATGGAGCTGGCGCCGCTGTTCGAGTGATGGCTTTCACGCGTGCCTCAGCCTAACTGACTGAAGCTGCCGCGTTTTTTCCACGGCTGCCGCATCGTGGAAAATAAAATCGATCTCGTTGAGATCGTATGCTGCGCGCCCGATGATCTCGCTCGCTGACGCAACTCGAGCGAGGTCCGATATGGCGAAGATGCGAGCTATCGATGCTGCCGTGCGAATTCTGGAAAAGGAGGGTGTCTCCACCGCCTTCGGAGTTCCCGGGGCTGCGATCAATCCGCTTTACTCGGCGCTGAAGAAGCGCGGCTCGATCCGCCACATCCTGGCGCGGCATGTCGAGGGTGCCTCGCACATGGCCGAGGGCTACACGCGCGCCAAGGCCGGCAATATCGGGGTCTGCATCGGAACCTCGGGCCCGGCGGGCACCGACATGATCACCGGGCTTTATTCCGCGATCGCCGATTCCATCCCGATCCTCTGCATCACCGGGCAGGCACCGCGCGCGCGGCTCTACAAAGAGGATTTCCAGGCCGTCGACATCGAGTCGATCGCCAAGCCCGTGACCAAATGGGCGGTGACCGTGCGCGAGCCGGCGCTGGTGCCGCGGGTGTTCAGCCAGGCGTTTCATGTGATGCGCTCGGGCCGGCCGGGGCCGGTGCTGATCGACATGCCGCTCGACGTGCAACTCGCCGAAATCGAGTTCGACGATGAGACCTATGAGCCGCTGCCGGTCTACAAGCCCACCGCGACCCGCAAGCAGGTCGAGAAGGCACTGGAGATGCTCAACGCCGCCGAGCGGCCGTTGATCGTCGCGGGCGGCGGCATCATCAATGCCGACGCGTCGGATCTCCTGGTCGAATTCGCCGAGATCGCCAACGTGCCTGTGGTTCCGACCCTGATGGGGTGGGGCGCGATCCCCGACGATCACGTGCTGATGGCCGGCATGGTGGGGCTTCAGACCAGCCATCGCTACGGCAATGCCACGATGCTGGAGTCCGATTTCGTGCTCGGCATCGGCAACCGCTGGGCCAACCGCCACACCGGCTCGGTCGAAACCTACACCAAAGGCCGCACCTTCGTGCATGTCGACATCGAGCCGACGCAGATCGGGCGCGTGTTCAATCCCGATCTCGGCATCGTCTCGGACGCGAAGGCCGCGCTCGAGCTGTTCGTCACCGTCGCCAGGGAGTGGCGCCGGGTAGGCAGGCTTCGCGAGCGCCAGGCGTGGCCCGCTGCCTGCCGCGACCGCAAGAAGACCATGCTGCGCAAGAGTCATTTCGACAATGTCCCGATCAAGCCGCAGCGCGTCTATGAGGAGATGACCAAGGCCTTTGGTCGCGACACCTGCTACGTCACCGTGATCGGCCTGTCGCAGATCGCTGGCGCCCAGTTCCTCGGCGTCTATCGCCCACGTAACTGGATCAATGCCGGGCAGGCGGGGCCGCTCGGCTGGACCTTGCCCGCCGCCCTCGGCGTGCGTGCCGCGTGCCCGGATCGCGACATCGTCGCGCTATCGGGCGACTACGACTTCCAATTCCTGATCGAGGAGCTCGCGGTCGGGGCGCAGTTCAATCTGCCCTACATCCACGTCGTCGTGAACAACTCCTATCTCGGCCTGATCCGTCAGGCCCAGCGCGGCTTCGACATGGACTATCACGTCCAGCTCTCCTTCGAGAACGTCAATGCGCCGGAGCTCAACGGCTACGGCGTCGACCATGTCGCGGTCGCCGAGGGCCTCGGCTGCAAGGCGATCCGCGTCACCGATCCGAAGGACGCACAGGCGGCATTTACGACCGCGCGCGAATTGATGGCCAAGCACCGCGTGCCTGTCGTGGTCGAGTTCATCCTCGAACGCGTCACCAACATCGCGATGGGCACCGAGATCGACAACATCGTCGAGTTCGAGGAGGTGCTGGATCTACCGCTCGACGAGGTCGGGACCGTCAGGCCCGGCGTGTTGCAGCCGGCTGAATAAGGGGAGAAGCATCATGCCGAAGTTTGCCGCCAACCTCACCATGCTCTTCAACGAGATGCCGTTCCTCGACCGCTTCGCAGCGGCGAAGGCGGCGGGCTTCTCGGGGGTCGAATATCTCTTCCCCTATGATTTCGACAAGGCGCAGCTGCGCGAGCAGCTCGAGGCCCACGAGTTGACGCAGGTGCTGCACAATCTGCCGGCGGGTAACTGGGCAGGCGGCGAGCGCGGCATTGCGATCCTGCCCGATCGCACTGCTGAATTCCGTGACGGCGTATTTCGTGCCATCGACTATGCCAAGGCGCTCGATTGCGAGCAGCTCAACTGCCTCGTGGGTATTGCGCCTGCCGACGCCGATCCGCGCGAGCTGAACGAGACGCTGGTCGGAAACCTGCGCTTTGCCGCCTCGACGCTGGCAAGGGAAAACATCAAGCTGCTGGTCGAGCCGATCAATACGCTCGACATTCCCGGCTTCTTCCTCAACGGCACCGAGCAGGCGATACAGCTGATCTCGGAGGTGCGGTCGAACAATCTGTTCGCCCAGTACGACATCTATCACATGCAGATCATGGAGGGCGATCTCGCCCGCACCATGCAGGAATATCTGCCGCAAATCGCCCATATCCAGCTCGCCGACAATCCCGGCCGGCACGAGCCCGGCACCGGCGAGATCAACTATCCCTTCCTGTTCCGCCATCTCGACACGATCGGCTATCGCGGCTGGATCGGCTGCGAATACAAGCCGCGCACTACGACGCTGGAAGGGCTTTCGTGGCACGCCGCGCAGACGTTTGAGACGTAGGAGCTCGGGCTCAGATGCAGCTGCGATGACGGTGCGCTCCCGCGCCCGCAAGCGGGGGAGGTGTACCGAGCCAGTGGATACGACTTCGCCCAAATCGAGAGGAAACCCAGACATGATCGACATCGGCTTCATCGGACTTGGCACCATGGGACGGCCGATGGCCGGCCACCTCCTGAGCGCAGGCCATCGCGTTCTCCTGCACGACGTCGCGCCGGTTTCGCCGGAGCTGATTGCCGCGGGCGGCGTTGCGTGCAAGTCGGCCAAGGAGGTCGCGGAAGGGGCGGATGCCGTCATCATCATGGTGCCTGATACGCCGCATGTTGAGGCGGTGCTGTTCGGCAAGGACGGGGTTGCGAGCGGCATCTCCAAGGGCAAGATCGTCGTCGACATGAGCTCGATCTCGCCGTTGGCGACGAAAGAGTTCGCGAAGAAGATCGAGGCGCTCGGCGCGGACTATCTCGACGCGCCGGTCTCGGGCGGAGAGGTCGGCGCCAAGGCGGCGAGCCTCACCATCATGGTCGGCGGGCCGGAACGGGCCTTCAACACCATGAAGCCGGCTTTCGACAAGATGGGGAAGAACGTCACCCGCGTCGGCGCCAATGGCGACGGGCAGACGACCAAGGTCGCCAACCAGATCATCGTCGCGCTGACGATCGAGGCGGTGAGCGAGGCACTGCTGTTTGCATCGAAGGCCGGGGCCGATCCGGCGCTGGTGCGGCAAGCGCTGATGGGCGGATTCGCCTCCTCGCGGATCCTCGAAGTGCACGGCGAGCGCATGGTGAAGCGCAATTTCGATCCCGGCTTCCGCATCGAGCTGCACCAGAAGGATCTCAACCTCGCGCTGGAAGGCGCTCGTGCGCTCGGCCTGTCGCTGCCGAGCACGGCGGTGGCGCAGCAATTGTTCTCGGCCTGCGCCGCGCATGGCGGCAAGGGCTGGGATCATTCGGCGATGGTGCGGGCGCTGGAACTGATGGCGAGCCACGAGATCGCCGCAGCCTGAACTGTTACGCGGTAACAGTCTTCGTGTTTGCTGCGTCTTTCGCCACGGGGAACCGGAACAATGCTTCGGCCCCGCGGTTGAAGGCGCAGGACAATCACCGGAGACAAAACAACATGAAAACCCGTCTTGCGATTACGTTGGCTGTCGCGTCGCTGCTGGCGTCGAGCGCAGCCTTTGCCCAGTCGACGACCGAGCAGGGCGCCAGGGATGGCGCGCGTGCGGGCGGCGACATCGGCGGTCCGATCGGAGCGATGGTCGGCGGCACCGTCGGCGCGGCCGTCGGCGCCGGTCTTGAAATTCCGAATGCGGTCCTCGGCGGAATTCCTCGCAGCGACTCCGTCGTGGTCGAGGAGCGCGTCGTGGTCGGTGAGCCGCTGCCACCCACCGTCGTGCTGCGGCCCGTGCCGAACTACACCGAGTATCGCTATGCGGTCGTGAACGATCGCCGCGTGATTGTGGAGCCACGCACGCGCCGCGTCGTCAAGATCATCGACTGATCGGCAATTCCATATGCTGAAAGCTGGGCCCTGCGGAGTATCACTCCGCGGGGCCTTCGCTTGTGACGGCGGGGCCACCGCGAAAGCGCGTCAGCAGCCAATCGGCCACGGCCGCGAGCGCAAAGCCGAGGCAGGCGGTGAGCGCGTCGACCAGAAAATCCTCCAGCCGGGCATGGCGTCCGGGTGCCCAAAACTGCATCAGCTCGAGCACCCCGATCAGGACGATCGCGGCCGCTGTACTGAGCAGGCGCCGGCGCGGATAGGCGAGGCCGAAGGCCAGCCCCACCAGGATGAATGCGACTGCATGTTCGCCGTCCTGGCCGAGGTCGGAATGAGGCCGTAGGCCGGGGGGACCGAGAGTCGCGAAGGTCACGGCGGCCGCGAGCAGCCAGGCGAAGGAACGTATCAAAATGGACATCCGTTTCGCTTAGCACAGATCTGCGGCGGGCCGGTACAGTCCCTCCATCAGATCGCTGTGTAGTTAATGACGAAACGTTAAAGTGGCTCGCGCACGCCGAGCCCATGCATGAACCGCTCCCGGATCTGCACGGGATCACGCCTCGTGGCGCCGACGCCGGGCTTGTCGTCGATCCGGACCGCGATCAGGTGTGGCTCGGCGGCGGACATGGCTGCATCAACCAGCCGTTCGAAATCCTCCTCGTCCGCAGCCCACGCGCTATTGGCAAGGCCGGAGCCGATCGCGATGGCAACGATGTCCGCGACGCCCGCCGCA
Organism: Bradyrhizobium sp. 62B; assembly: GCF_030272265.2. Taxonomy (NCBI): domain Bacteria; kingdom Pseudomonadati; phylum Pseudomonadota; class Alphaproteobacteria; order Hyphomicrobiales; family Nitrobacteraceae; genus Bradyrhizobium; species Bradyrhizobium sp. 62B. The sequence continues at coordinate 2,618,133 of NZ_CP092841.2, forward strand.
GGTGTCGGCTGTGCGCCGGTAATCTGGTAGATGCCGTTGTCCATCACGATCATGATGAGGTTCTTGGGCTTCAACGCCGCAATGGTCGAGAGCGCGCCGAGCTGCATCAGCAGCGAGCCGTCGCCTTCGAGCGCGAAGACGCGGCGGTCGGGCTGCGCCAGGGCCACGCCGAGCGCGATCGGGAAGGCGAGCCCCATGCTGCCCAGCATGTAGAAATTCTGCGGGCGGTGGCCGGCGGCCCAGAGGTCGAAATTGGTGTTGCCGATGCCGCCGATCACCGCTTCCTCGTGCTTGAGCTTTGCGATCAGCCGCGAGGTGACGTCGAAGCGGTTCATGACTTTGGTGTTGCGGGTATCCATCGCCAAACTCATTTGTCGAAGGTCTTGCCGCCGGTGAGCAGCGGGTTGAGGATCAGGGCCACCGGCGCCTGCGTCGTGACGGCCTGCTTGATCGAGCGGTCGGAGATGAATTCGAGCTCGTCGAGCCGGGTGATGGTGTGGTGCTCCAGCGCGAGCGAATCCAGCACCGGGCGCATGGTGCGGCAGACCAGCGACTGCCCGTAGTTGAACTCGCCGAGCGTGCCTCGTTCGGAGACGAACATGATCAGGGGAATCTGGTAGGGCACTGCGAGCGAGGCGAGCACGTTGGCGAGCGTCGCAAAGCCCGAGGTCTGCATCAGCACCGCGCCGCGCCGACCGCCCATCCAGGCGCCCGAGACGATGCCGACCGCCTCCTCCTCGCGAGCCGTGGCGAAGGTGGTGAAGAAGGGATCGGCATGCAGATTCTTGATCAGCGGGGTCAGCACGCGGTCGGGCACGTAGGGGACGAGGCTGATCTCGTTCCGCTTCAGGGTTTGCAGGACGATGCCGTGCCAACTTCGGTCGCTGGACCCTTGGGTCGCCTCGGGCGAAGTCTGCCGTTCCGCAATCGCCATTTGCGTTCTCCCTTGCGCCGCGCATGCTTCTTCCTTGGCCGCCGCGGCTGTCAGCCGAACTTGACGGAGCGGGCGGGATTGTCAACATGTCCGAGCCGGCACCGTGATCTGCGCCAGACGGCCTGCCATGGCCGGCACCGCCGTGTCATAAGCGGCGACAATTACAAAATGGGAGGGAGGCACGGACGGGCGCGGATCGCGCTGACCTTGCGGCCCCTCAAGAGAGCCGGAAGGGTCCTGATGTCTGTCAACAGCAAGCGCGTCTTCTACGTCAAATACCTGGCCAATCCGATCTATGTCGACATCCTGAAGGCGCGGCCTGACGTCCGGCTCGATCGGATCGAGAACGAGAGCCCTGAAGATTTCTACGCGCCGATCATGAGCGCGGCGCATGTCTACCAGATCGGCGCGGCCCGCGACGAACTCGCCCCGCATTTCCACGTCGATGCCGCCTTGCTGAAGCGCACGCCGAACCTGCTGCTTGTCTCCAGCAATGGCGCCGGCTTCGATCCCGTCGACGTCGAGGCCTGCACGGAGGCGGGCGTCCTGGTCGTCAACCAGTCCGGCGGCAACGCCCATTCGGTGGCCGAGCACGCGCTGGCGATGATGCTGACGCTGTCCAAGCGCATCATCCAGTCCGATCGCAAGCTGCGCCGGGAAGCCAACGTCAACCGCAACGAGCTGGTCGGCAACGAGGTCGAGCACAAGACCGTCGGCATCATCGGCCTCGGCAATGTCGGCCGCCGCATCGCCGCTTTGTGCAAGGGCCTGCTCGGCATGAAGGTGCTGGCCTATGACCCGTATCTGTCGGCCGAGGTGATGGCCGAGCGTGGCGGGGAGAAGGTCGAGCTCGACGAGCTCTTGCGCCGGTCTGACTTCGTCTCGATCTCCTGTCCGCTCGACAAGGGCAGCCGCAACATGATCAGCACGCGCGAGTTTGCGCTGATGCAGCCGCATGCCTACTTCATCACCACAGCGCGCGGCTTCATTCACGACGAGGATGCGTTGTTCCAGGCGCTGCGCGACAAGCGCATCGCCGGTGCCGGCCTCGACGTCTGGTCCAAGGAGCCCCCGCCGCCGGAGCATCCGCTGCTCCAGTTCGACAACGTTCTGGCGAGCCCGCACACCGCCGGCGTCACCATCGAGGCGCGCCAGAACATGGGCCGGATCGCGGCCGAGCAGGTGCTGGACACGCTCGACGGCAAGCGCCCGCCGCGCATCATCAATCCCGAGGTCTGGCCGCGCTATGCGGAGCGCTTCAAGCAGGCGTTCGGCGTGACGCCGGGATAGGAGCGCGAAGGGTCGACGCGCTCCGATCATTGGTTACCGCGACGGAAAGGCAGGCGGCCACGGGCGGTTCGGGCATCGCTCCGACGTATCCCGCAGCTTACGTGCCATTGCGCGTCGACCAGGTCGACCAATCGAGCGGCTCGGCGCCGGGCGGCACGGTCGCGACGGTGTCGACGGTATCACCGAGCTACACCGCACAATCCGACCCAAGCGCTCCCTTCGCCAACCAGGATGGCCTGGTCGCCGCGCCGAATGTCGATATCGCCAGCGAATTCGTCCAACTGGCGGCCGCAAAGTACAGCTTCATTGCCAACGCAAAGGTCATTCAGGCCTACGCGGAAACGGAAAAGTCGCTGCTCGACATCACCACATGAGGGCGGATTGCTGCCCGAATGGGCGGCGGGAACTTTGCCTGGCCTTGATCCGCGTCAAAATCTCCTTTCCCCATCCGGCCTAAATGGGACTAGAGTGTCGCCGGGGCAGCAGGGAGGTCCCATGTCAACCTATGTCGTCAAGTTCATGAAGAATGTGCTCGGCGAGTACGGCCGGCAGAGCGAGATTTGCCAGGGTACACTGGAGATCGACGCCGCCGACGAGGACGAGGCCAAGGAGCGGGCGAAAGCGAGATTCTGCAAGGACCAGGCGCTGCATCACTGGTCGCTGCATGCCGACCGCATCCATGTGAGACCGGCCGATTATCCGTCGTGAGGCTCGTTGTTCGAGCAAGCAGGGCGCACCCTCAAGTGATTTGAGCCGCGGTCGACGCAGCTAGCGCTTGGCTTCGCCGAACACCACGATCGGCACCGCGCGGTTGACGATTTCGCGCAACGCGAAGCTCGACTGCACCCGCGCGACGCGCGGCAGTCGGGATAGCTCGGTGCGGTGGATACGCTCGAAATCCTGGATGTCGCGGGCCAGCACGATGAGGATGTAATCGTCGGTGCCCGACATCAGGAAGCAGCGCACGACGGAAGGGCATTTCACCACCTCCGCCTCGAAGGCCTTCAGCGCGTCGTCGCTCTGGCTCTCCAACGCGATCCTGACCAGCACCGTGGTGGTGAGGCCGAACCGGGTGAGGTCGAGCGCGGCCTGGTAGGCCTGGATGTAGCCGTCGTCCTCGAGCGTCTTCTGCCGCCGCGCCAGCGCCGTGCTGGACAAGCCGATCTTGTTGGCGAGCTCGGTATGACTGGCGCGCGCATTGGTCGTGAGTTCCGCGAGGATCGCGAGGTCTTTCCGGTCGAGGGCCAAGGTTTGGTTTCCAGCGTGAAAGGACATTTCGGCGCCGGAAACCGGCGCGGGCTCGATGAAACTAGCGGATATTTGCACGAAACCAAACCTGCCCCGTCGCTACGATGAAGAGCGGAATCAATGCGTTGGCCAGGGAGAGCAAGATGCGCGTCGGTGTTCCCAAGGAGATCAAGGTGCAGGAATATCGCGTCGGGCTCACCCCGGGCGCCGTCCGTGAATATGTCGCGGCTGGTCATCAGGTAGAGGTCGAGACCGGCGCTGGCGCCGGCATCGGCGCGTCCGACGAGGTGTATCGGCGGGCGGGGGCCAGCATTGCCGACAGCGCCCGCGACATCTTTACCAGGTCCGACATGATCGTGAAGGTGAAGGAGCCGCAGAAAAGCGAGTGGGCCCAGCTCCGAGAAGGCCAGATTCTGTTTACCTATCTTCATCTTGCGCCGGATCCTGAGCAGGCCAAGGGGCTGCTTGCCTCCGGCTGCACCGCGGTCGCCTATGAAACCGTCACGGACGCGAACGGCCACCTCCCGCTGCTCGCCCCGATGAGCGAAGTCGCCGGCCGCCTCGCCATCGAGGCCGCCGGCGCCGCGCTCAGGCGCTCGGCCGGCGGCCGTGGCCTGCTGCTGGGCGGCGTGCCCGGCGTGCAGCCGGCGCGCGTCGTCGTGCTTGGTGGTGGCGTGGTCGGAACGCAGGCGGCCCGCATGGCCGCAGGCCTCGGTGCCGAAGTCACCGTGATCGACCGCTCGATTCCACGCTTGCGCGAATTGGACGATCTCTTTGCCGGACGCGTGCGCACCCGCTTCTCGACCATCGAATCGGTCGAGGAGGAAGTGTTCGCCGCCGACGTCGTGATCGGCGCGGTTCTGGTGCCGGGCGCCAGCGCACCCAAGCTGGTGACGCGCGACATGCTGAAGTCGATGCGGCCCGGTGCCGTGCTGGTCGACGTCGCGATCGACCAGGGCGGCTGTTTCGAGACCTCGCATCCGACCACGCATGCCGATCCGACCTATGAGGTGGACGGCATCGTGCACTATTGCGTCGCCAACATGCCGGGCGCCGTGCCGGTGACCTCGAGCCAGGCCCTGAACAACGCGACGTTGCCGTTCGGCCTGACGCTGGCGAACAGGGGCTTTGCTGCGGTGCTGGAAAAACCGCATTTGCGCGACGGTCTGAACGTACATCGCGGCCGCATTACCAACAGGGCGGTGGCGGAGAGTCTCGGGCTGGATTTCGCGCCGGTGGAGAGCGGGCTGGCGGCATAAGAGTACAGCTGTAGCTCCGCGGAGCCGGCGTCCTACCTCTTCGTCACCCTGTACTGCCGCAGATCCGGATCGTGCGTCATGCGCCAATAGTCCACGAAGCGCCACGGCATCGCCGAGAACACACGGCCGCTCGAGTTGCGGTAATAGGTGCTCATGCCCGGATGCGTCCAGATCATCGCCTCGTGCTCGGCGTCGACCTTGCGGACATAGTCGTCGAGCACGTCCTGGCGGACGTCGATCGCGGCGACGTCTTGCTCGATCATGCTGGCGAGACAAGTGGCGATGTAGCGGCTCTGGCATTCGGACTGGAAGATGACGCTGCCGCCATGGGCCGGGCCGGAGTTCGGCCCGAGCATGCAGAAGAAGTTCGGAAAGCCGGGCACGGTGAGGCCGAGAAACGCGGTCGGATTGTCGTTGGCCCAAGCCTCGCGCAAATCCTTGCCGTCGCGGCCGCTGATGTTGAGGCGGGCCGCCATTTCCGTCACCCTGAAGCCGGTCGCGACCACGATGATGTCCGCGGGACGATGCTTGCCGTCGGCGGTGACGATGCCGGTCTCGTCGAAATGGTCGATCGTGTCGGTGACGAGCTCGACATTGTCGCGCGTGAGCGTCTTGAACCAGTTGTTGTCGAGCAGGATACGCTTGCCGTAGGGCGGATAGGTCGGCACGCATTTCTCAATCAGGTCGGGACGGCCTTGTAGCTCCGACAGGATAAAGTCCGTCAGCTCCTGGCGGTGCCGATCGTTGCCCTTGTTGACGGCGCGCTCGGGATGCGGCCAGGCCGGATCCTTGCGCAGGAAAGGCAAGAGGCCGTCGCCGTAGCGCCAGAACATGTTGAAGCGGTACCACTGCACATAGAACGGCAGATGCGCCAGCAGCCAGCGCGCGCCTTCGCTGATCGGATCGGCATAGCCCTTCACCGGCCGCGCCCATTGCGCGCTGCGCTGATAGACCGCGATCGAGGCGACGCGGCCGGCGATCGACGGCACCAGTTGCATCGATGTCGCGCCGGTGCCGATCACCGCGACATGCTTGCCGTCGAGCGTGATGTCGTCGGACCACAGCGCCGAATGCAGGATCGTTCCCTTGAAATGCTCCTCGCCCTTGAAATGCGCGCGAGAAGGATCGTTGAGCTGGCCAATCGCACTGACCAGCGCGGTGGATTCAAAGGTCTCTTCGCCGTTGCCCGTCTTGAGCGTCGAGATCCAGCGCTTCCTGCCCTCGTCCCAGCGCGACGAGGTCAGTTCGGTGTTGACGCGTAGATGTTTTCGGATGCCGTATTCGTCAGCGACCTTCAGCAGATAACCGAGCAGTTCCTCGCGCTGGCAGAAGTAACGGGTCCATGCATTGCCCGAGCCGAACGAGTAGGAATAGGAATGGTTTGGCGTGTCGACGCCGCAGCCTGGATAGCGGTTGATCCACCAGGTGCCGCCAAGCTCGGCGTTCTTCTCGACGATGGTGTAGGGGATGCCGAGGTGGCCGAGCGCCACGCCCAGCGCGATGGCGCAGACGCCGGCGCCGACGATCAGTACATGCTGCCCGGCGAGCTTGTCGCTCGACGGCTGCTTGGTCCAGCGCGGCTCACGCGAGACAAAGCCCATCTCCTCGCGCATCAGCGGCGCATATTCCGGCGCGACGTTTTCGCCGAGACAGGCGCGCATCATCTTCAGCAGCAGCTCCTCGCCGGGGTCGGCGATGACGGGTTTTGGCGTGCCATTGACGAACAGCTTGACCACTGCGGCGCGGATTTCGTCCTGGATCTCCCGGGGTACCCCGGCCTCGGGATCGGGGATCAGGCGGATATCGCGCTTCGGCAAGTACGGCGGTGCGAGCCATTTCTCGTCCCCGGTCATGTGCACCAGCACCATCAGGAGACAGCGGATGTCGCCTTCCGCGATCGTCGAGGCAAGGTCGAGCCTGTGCGGAGATTCGATGTTCATGGCGTGTCTCCGGATCCGGTGAAGAGGCCGCGCGTCATCAGCTTGCGATAGGCGGAGATGACGTGCTCGGGCACGGCGGTGACGCCGTCTTGCGAATAGGAATAGCGGCGGCTGAGATAGCCGCGCGCGCCCATCAGCATGTGGACGATTGCCTCGAACTCCTCATCGCTATAATCGTGAATCGCGCCTGACGCGCGCGCCCGGCGCAGGATTCGGACATAGGCGACCGAAATGTTGTCGAGATGCTTCTGATAGCCGATGGGTGCGAAGAACTCGGCCTCGTTGAGGATGCGCAGGAATTCCGGCACCTCGCGGATGAAGTCGAAGAAAGCTGAGAAGCGCTCGATCTCCTGGCGTGCCGCATCCGCCGTGCCGGTGCGGGCGCGGATGAACTGGACCATGTCGAGGCCGATCTTCGGCAGCAGCTGGTCGAGCAGCTCCTGGCGGTTCTCGAAATGATTATAGAAGGTGCCTTGTGCGACGCCGGCCTGTTCCGTGATGCGGGCGACGGAGGCTTCGGCATAGCCATGCTTGCCGACGACCTTGGTGGCGGCCTCAAAGATCTTCTGCTTGGTCCAGGCGTTGCGCTCGACGCGGTTCAGCTTGGTCACCTTGGCGGTCGCTTGCCTCATTCAGACGTCTCCAGCTCGGCGCGCAGCACGCGCTTGAGGATCTTGCCACTGGGATTGCGCGGAAGGCCGTCGCGGATCACTAGCTGCTTCGGCACCTTGAAGCTCGCCAGCCGCGCCCGGCAGTGCTCGGTGAGAGCAGGGAGCTCCAGTGCGGCGCCTTCCGCCAAAACGACCACGGCGACCGGCCGCTCGCCCCAGCGTGTGTCGCGGAGGCCAATCACTGCGACTTCGCGCACCCCCGGCAATTCATAGATGACGCGCTCGACCTCGGAGGAGGCGATGTTCTCGCCGCCGGAGATGATCATGTCCTTCTTGCGGTCGGTCAGGTAGAGGAAGCCGTCCCCGTCGAGATAGCCGACGTCGCCGCTGCGGAACCAGTCGCCGAAGAAGGCGGACGCCGTCTTCTCCGGATCCTTCCAATAGCCGCGCGTGATCTTGGGACCGCGCAGGCAGATCTCGCCGGTGACGTTCGGCGGCAACGTCTTGCCGTCCTCGTCGCGGATTTCGATCTCGACATGGGCGATGGCGCGCCCGGTCGAGCCGATCTTCTCGATCTCGCGGCCGGCCTCCATGAAGGTGTCTCCGCCAACCGTTTCGGTGAGGCCATAGGCATCGATATAGCGCGCGTTCCGGAAATATTCGGAGAAGGCGCGGATGCGCATCTCCGGCGTCTTCTCGCCGCCGCCGATCGCCCATTTCAGGCTGGAGACGTCATAACAGTCACGCCTCGGGCAGGTCAGCATCGCCGTGGTCATCACGGGGGCGAACCAGGCGGCGTTGAGCTTGTCCTCGGCGATCGCCGCAAGTGCGCTCTCCGGCTCGAAATTGCGCTCGATGCGAATGAAGCCGCCATGCCAGAGCACGGCGATGCCGGGCAAATCGAGCGCGCCGACATGATAGAGCGGACCCACGACGAGCAGCCGCGTCTCGGCGCCAAGGCCGAGCGCGATCGTCTGGTCCGCGCACTTCCAGTAGAAATTGTCGTAAGAGAGCATCACGCCCTTGGGGCGGTCGGTGGTGCCCGAGGTGTACATCAGCCTCATCAGGTCGGATGGCACGCAGCGATGCATCGGCGCGGGCGGCACATCGCCTGCGAGATGCGTGATGCTCTGCTGCGCGGTCTCGTCGAGCACGACCGTCCTCGTGCCCGCGGCGTTCGCGGCCAGTTCCTTGTCGACGATCAGAAGCCTCGCGCCAGCATGGCTGGTGATGTAGCCGACCTCGTCGCGGGAGAGGCGGAAGTTGATCGGTAGAAGCACCGCGCCGAGATGGCTGGTGGCGAAGACGAACTCCAGGAACGCTGCGCTGTTCTTCATGAGCACGGCGACGACGTCGCCGGCGCCGATGCCTCGCGCAGCGAGCCAGCCTGCCACTGTTCGGACGCGCGCATCGAACGCCGCGTAGGAAATCTCCTCGCCGCGATATTTCAGCGCGGGCCGGTCCGGCGTGCGCCGGGCATGAAAGGCGATGAAGCTCGAAAGATTGATCATTTTGCGGATGTTGGGCCGGTTGCCGGCCTCGATTCCTCCCTCGATGAATTCTGACTCGTAATTCATCTTTGGCTTGACGTCACCCCCCGCCCTCTGAAATCCTTGAGAGCACGGAGACGAGACGATCTCCGGCAAGGGACCAGGAAAACGCCGACCCGAAAGAGGGAGGGGAAAATGACGAGAACCCGCAGACCGGGAATCAGCCGCCGTTCAACACTGGCGCTGATGGGCGCCGGAGCGATGACGTTTGCCGCGCCCTGGGTGGCGCGCGCCCAAGCCAAGACCGTCAAGATCGGAATGCCGACGATCCTGTCGGGCCGCGTGGCGCAGCTCGGCACGTCCTCGCGCAATGCGGTGATGCTCGAGGTCGAGAAGGTCAACGCCGCCGGCGGCCTTGCCGGCCGGCAGATCGAGATGGTGATCCGCGACTCCAAGGGCCAGCCGCAGGAAGCCGCGCGCGTTGCGCGGGAGCTCGTCAACACCGACGGCTGCGAATTGCTGCTCGACGGCGAGGCGTCGTCCGGATCGTTCGCGGTGCACGAGGTCGCGCGCGATCTCGGCGTGCTCTGCATCCACACCTGCTCGGAAGCATCCTCGCTCACGGCTGATCCAAAGCAGCACATCCCCAACGCGTTCCGCTGCGTCCGTCAGGGCATTCACGATTCCATCGTGGGCGGCAGCTACGCCGCCTCGATCGCCAAAACCAAGGGCTTGAAGAAATGGGCGACCTGCTCCCCCGACTACGCCTATGGCCGCGACACCACCGGCGAGTTCACGCTGTACCTGAAGCGCTTTGCGCCTGACGTCGAGATCATCAGCGAGTCCTGGCCGAAGCTGTTCCAGCCCGACTACACCGAGGTGGTGACGAAGATTTTGCAGGCCAAGCCGCAGGCGCTGTACTCCTGCCTGTGGGGCGGCGATCTCACCTCCTACATCGACCAGGCCAACATCTACGCGATGTTCAATCAAATGGAGGTGTTCGCGGTCAACATGGCCGATTACACCGCGCTCACGGTGGTGAAGAACCTGCCCAAGGGCATCCATTCCGGCAATCGCTACATCAAGACGTTCCCGACCACGCCGGAGAACGCCGCCTGGGGCGATGCCTACAAGGCCAAGTACAACGAATACCCGACCAATTGGTCGTGGCAGAACGCGACCGCGGTGATGTTCCTGGCCGAAGCCGCCAAGAAGGCAAACTCGGCGGACGGCAAGAAGCTCGCGGAGGTGCTGAAGGGCCTTACCATCAAGTGCCCGTTCGGCGCGGACGGCACCGTGACGATGCGCGGCGACGACCACACCTTGGTCGGCTACGCCATCGGTTGGGGCACCACGATCCCGCAGGAGCCCTATGTGCCCGAGGTCAAGGCCGGCGACTGGAAGACGATTTTCGAGCTCGAGGCCGAGTGGAAGAAGAGCAAGGGCTACACCTGATCCGATGCGCGGCGGGGGCGGGTGACCGTCTCCGCCGTTTTCGTTTGGTCCTCCGCGCCGTCTTGGGCGCGCGACAATGAAAGTGCTTCCGTGGACATCGACGCGCTCGCCGGCTGCCTTGCCAGCTCCGCCTGCCTGGTGACGCAGACCACCAGCGGCCTCATCATCGGCATGCTGCTGTTCCTGGTCGCGGTCGGGCTGACCCTGATTTTCGGCGTGCTCAAGGTGGTCAATTTCAGCCACGGCGCCTTCTACATGTTCGGCGCCTATTTCGCGATGACCGCCTATCAGCTCACGGGGAGCTTTGCGCTTGCGATGCTGGCCGGCGCAGCCGGCACGGCGATCCTCGGCCTGATCTTCGAGCGCGTGTTCATGAGCCGGGTCTATGGCGCCGACGTGTTGATGCAGCTCCTCGTCTGCTATGCCTTCGTGCTGATCTTCGACGATATCGTGCGCATCATCTGGGGACCCGAATTCAAGTCGATGGGCATGCCCTCGGCGTTCCAGGTGATGCCGCTGTTCATCGCCGGCGGCGTGGTGCCGCCCTATTATCTGCTGCTGATCGGCGTCGCGCTCGTCGCGGCGATCGTGCTCGGCATCGGGCTCTCGCGCAGCCGCATCGGCAAGGTGATCCGCGCCGCCGCGCATAATCCCGGCATGGTCTCCGCGCTCGGCATCAACACCGGTCTGATCTATGGCGGCGTGTTCGCGCTTGGCGGCATGCTGGCGGGCCTTGCCGGCGCGCTCGCAGCACCGGTGCGCTCGCTGACGCCGGGGATGGGTTTTTCGGTGCTGATCGAATCCTTCATCGTCACCGTGATCGGCGGCATGGGCTCGATCCTGGGCGCGCTGATCGGCGCGCTACTGCTGGGCCTCATCCGCTCGTTCGGCTCGCTCGGCTTTCCCTTGTTCACGGAAGGGCTGATGTATCTGTTCATGGTGATCGTGCTGGTCTCAAAGCCCACCGGCCTGTTCGGCAAGGAGGCGGCATGACCGAGCTCGAGGCCGGGCGTGTGCAAGCTTTGGTGTCGGCCCGCAACGGTGCCTTGCTGCAGCGCTATCGCGACGTCCTGATTGCGCTGCTCGCCTTCACGGTGCTGGCGAGCCTTCCGCTGTTGACGGGCAGCAAGGCGCTGCTCGATTTCGTGATCCGCTGCTCGGCTTACGGCCTGTTCGCGACGTCGCTCAATCTCCTGGTCGGCTACACCGGGTTGACCTCGTTCGGCCACGGCATGTTCTTCGGCCTTGGCGCCTACGGCTTCGGCCTGATCATGCAGAAGCTCGCCGTGCCCATTCCGGTCGCTTTCGTCGCGACGCTCGCGATCACGGCGATGGTCGCCGCTGTGATCGGCGCGATCTGCGTGCGGCTGAAGGAGATCTATTTCGCCTTCGTCACGCTCGCCTTCCAGATGCTGATCCACTCGACCATCCTGTCCTGGGCGTCCTTCACCGGCGGCGATCAGGGCCTGCGTGGCGGCATTCCGAGGCCTGCGTTTCTCGGCATCGACCTGTCCAACCACGTCCATCTGTATGTCACGAGCTGCGCGCTTTTGATCCTCGGCCTGCTGGCGATGCGGCAGATCGCGCAATCGCCGTTCGGATACACCTTGCGCATGATCCGCGACAATGCCGCGCGCGCGAGCTTCCTCGGCATCGACGTCTGGCGCGCCAAGCTCACCGTCTTCGTGCTGGCGGCGCTGTTCGCGTCCATGGGTGGCATGGTGATGGCGCTGTTCGTCTCGGGTGCCTATCCCGAGTTTGCCTACTGGACCATCTCGGGCGAAGGCATTTTCATCAACATGCTCGGTGGCGTCTCGACCTTCCTCGGCCCGATGGTCGGCACCGTGCTGCTTCTGCTGCTCAACGACACCGTCACGCGCGTCACCGAGTATCACGGCATCGTGCTCGGCGTGGTCATCCTGTTCTTCGCGCTGGGCCTGCGCAAGGGCCTGCTCGATTTCGTCGCCGAATGGGTGGCGCGCCGGCGCGAGACGGGCGAGGGGCGCTAGCCATGCTCGAGATCCGCAACCTCGCAAAGTCCTTCGGCGGCGTGAAGGCGACCAACAACGTCTCGCTCGACTTCCCTGACGGCTCGCTGACGGCGGTGATCGGCCCGAACGGCGCCGGCAAGAGCACGTTCTTCAACCTGATCACCGGCGCGCTCAAGCCTGACACCGGACAAGTGCTGCTCGACGGCGTCGATCTCGCCGGCCGCTCGCCGCCGGAGATCGTGCGGCACGGCATCGGTCGTGCCTTCCAGGTCGCCAGCATCTTCAAATCGCTGACGGTGCAGGAGACCATGCTCGCTGCTGTCAGCGCGGACCAGCGTTCATCCGCGGTGCTGCATAAACGCTTTCCGTTGCCGGAGACGCGGGACCGCGCCGAGCATGTCATGGAGCTGCTGGGGCTCGCAAGCAAACGCAATCGCACCGCGGCGACGCTGTCGCACGGCGACCAGAAGCTCCTCGACATTGCCCTTGCGCTGGTGCTCGAGCCGAAAGTGCTGCTGCTGGACGAGCCGACGGCCGGCATGGGACCGGAAGAGCGCTGGCGCATGATCGACAAGGTGCGGGAGCTCTGGGAGATCCAGAAGATCGCGGTCGTCTTCATCGAGCACGACATGGACATCGTGTTCAAGATCGCGCCCAAAATCGTCGTGCTCTGCTACGGCCGCATCCTGGCAACGGGCACGCCCGACGAGATTCGCAACAACAGCGCCGTGATCGACGCTTATCTCGGCACCGAGCATGCGGGAGCGGCCGCATGAGTGCTGTCGTCATCGAAGTCGCCGATCTCGACGTCTATTACGGCACCAGCCAGATCCTGTTCGGTGTCGGCCTGACGGTGCGGCAGGGCGAGACCATGGCGCTGCTCGGCCGCAACGGCGCCGGCAAGTCGACGACGATGAAGGCGATCATGGGGCTGGCGCCACCACGGCGCGGCCGGGTGAGCCTGCACGGCGCGGTGATTTCCGGCCGCAAGCCGCACCACATCGCACGTGCCGGGCTCGGCTTCGTGCCGGAGGATCGTCAGATCTTCCCGGAGCACAGCGTCGAGGACAATCTGGTCATCGGGAAGAAGCGCGGGCCCGAGGGCCAGGACGAATGGCCGATCAAGCGCATCTACGACGTCTTCCCGCTGCTGGAGCCGCTGCGCCATCGCATCGCCGGGCGCCTCTCGGGCGGCGAGCAGCAGATGCTGGCGATCGCGCGCACGCTGATGGGCAATCCGGCGCTGCTGCTGCTGGACGAGCCGAGCGAGGGGCTCGCGCCGATCATCGTGCAGCGGATCGGCGAGCTGCTGCGGCAGCTCCGTTCACTGGGATCGACCGTGCTGATTGCCGAGCAGAACATGCATTTCTGCTTGGGCCTTGCGAGCCACGCCACGGTCATCGACAAGGGCCAGATCGTCTATGCCGCCGGAATCGACGAGCTCAAGGCCAACGATACCATCCGGCGGCGTTATCTGGCGCTGTAACGGGCGGACCGGTGCCCAAATAGGGCATCAGAAGAAAACTATTGTCTCAGGGGCCTCCGGCGGAAGGAGTTTCCCCTCCGGGAGGCAAAAACGCCAATCGCTTCCATTGCCGTTTTCGGCCGAAACGACGACATTCTCATCACGATTTGATGGATTGACGGTCATGGAACGCACCGGATTTGAGCCCTTCGGCGAGCAGCTGGTGTCCGCAACGGACACTCAGCCGAAGTCGCGTGCCTCCAAGCTCCTGCTGCGGGCCGGCACGACGGTGTTCTGGTCGCTGGTCGCCGGCATCGTGCTGGCGCGGGCGGCTTTCTTCGAGCCGGGCGTCTATGACGGCTTCAGCCGGGTCGCTTCGCTGGCCAAGAGCCTGATCTTCTAAGGCCGCCTGAGCTTCTCAGCCGCTTATTCCGAGCTGACGACAGAACTTCCCTCGGCCCTGATATGCCGAAAACTTATTCCCCAATCTGATCGCCGTGCGTATAAATCTTTCTCCTCTGGGAGAGATTTGTGTCGCAGAATCAAGCATCCAGCCCGGCCGACGCCAAGCCGACCACTGCCATTAGCCGCGTCGTCGCGCTGATTCCCGGCATCCTCCTCTGCGTTGCCGTCGCTGGTGTCTCGGCCCTGCTCGAGCACCTGGAACTGGGCTTCTTCGAGCATCCCTATGTCGAAGCGCTGGTGATGGCGATCCTGCTCGGCATGGCGCTTCGCAGCTTCTGGAAGCCCGCGCCGCGCTGGCAGGCCGGGATCGCCTTCAGCGCCAAACAACTCCTCGAAGTCGCTGTGATGCTGCTGGGGGCGTCGATCAGCTTCGCGGCCATCGCCGCCTCGGGTATCGCGCTTTTGGCCTCGATCGCCGCGGTCGTCGTGATCGCGCTCTGCGTCTCCTTCGGCCTCAGCCGCATGCTTGGCCTGTCGACACGTTTGTCGATCCTGATCGCCTGCGGCAACTCGATCTGCGGCAATTCCGCGATCGCGGCGGTGGCGCCGATCATCGGCGCCAACAACGACGAGATCGCGTCCTCGATCTCCTTCACCGCGATCCTCGGCGTGATGATGGTGCTGGGCCTGCCGCTGCTGATCCCGCTGCTGCATTTGTCCGCCACACAATACGGCATCCTTGCGGGCCTCACGGTTTATGCGGTCCCGCAAGTGCTCGCAGCGACGGTGCCGGCCGGGCTCGTCTCGACCCAGATCGGCACGCTCGTGAAGCTGATGCGCGTCCTGATGCTCGGACCCGTGGTCGTCGGCCTGTCGCTCGTCGCCTCGCGCTGGCAGGCCGACGCCAAGAAGGCCAATGTGGGGTTCTTCCGCCTGGTCCCCTGGTTCATCCTCGGCTTCCTCGCGCTGGCGACGCTGCGCTCGCTGGAGATTGTGCCGAGCACAGTGGTGGCGCCGATCACGAAGATCACCAGCTTTCTCACCGTGGTGTCGATGGCCGCGCTCGGATTGGGCGTCGACGTCCGCGTGCTCGCCAATGTCGGGGGCAGGGTGACGGCCGCCGTGACGCTGTCGCTGATGCTGCTGCTCGGCATCAGCATCGCGCTGGTCCACTGGTTCAAGTGATAGACGGGAAGCTGCCGTAGGATGGGCAATGGTGCGAAAGCGCCGTGCCCACGATCTCTCTGGTATCGCGACGGGTGGTGGGCAGGCTTTGCTCTGCCTGCCCTAAGAGACTGTCATCGTCGTACGCGGGAGAGCTAAATCAGAGCACATCCGCCAGCGAGTGCCCGTGCAGCTCGATGTTGAGCCCCTGCATGCCCATGTCGTTGATCTCACCGCCCATCGCCTTGAGGCTTTCCTCGCGGATCAGCGACATGAGGCCACGGCGGAGCGCCAGAAACTCCGACGACATCATCATGGATTGCTGGCGGGGCCGCTCCAGCGGGATCGGGATCTCCGCCTTGATCGAGCCGGGGCGCGCGGTCATGCAGTAAACGCGGTCGGACAGGAAGATCGCCTCGTCGATGTCGTGGGTGACGAACAGTACCGAGATCTTCAGCCGCTGCCACATATTGGTGAGGATCTGCTGCATGATGACACGAGTTTGCGCGTCGAGCGCGCCGAACGGCTCGTCCAGCAGTAGCACTTTCGGACCGGTGGCGAGCGCGCGGACGATGCCGACGCGCTGCTTCATGCCGCCGGAGAGTTTTTCCGGATAATGCTTCTCGAATGCCTCGAGCCCGGCGAGGCCGAGCAGCGTGCGTGCCGCCCGCTCGCGCTGCGAGCGCGGCATGCCGCGCATCTTCAGGCCGAACTCGACGTTCTCGCGCACCGTCTTCCAGGGAAACAGCGAATATTGCTGGAACACCATGCCGCGCTCGGCGCTGGGGCCGTTCACGCGCTCGCCGTCGACGGTGACGATGCCGGTGGTGGGCTTGAGGAAGCCGGCGACTGCGTTGAGCAGCGTCGACTTTCCGCAACCGGAGGGGCCGACGATCGAGACGAACTCGCCGGGCTTCACATGGATTTGCGTATCGGTGACCGCCTGTACCGGTCCCTCGATGGACTCATAGGCGAGGGAGAAGTTCTTGACCTCGATATGGCCCTTCGGCGTGGCCGCAATGATCTCGTTCACGTCGTCCTCCATGGCATCACCAAACGTCCGGCCCCCCGGATCAACATGCTCGATCCGAGCCCGAGCACGCCGATCGCGATCATGCCGAGCGCGATGTCGGCGTACTGGACCAGCGAATAGGCTTCCCAGGTGAAGTAGCCGATGCCGTATTGCCCGGAGATCATCTCGGCGGCGATCAGCGATACCCAGGCGACGCCCATGCCGACGGTGAGGCCGGTGAAGATGTGCGGCATCGACGCGGGGAAATAAACCTCACGGAAGATCGAACGCTCGCGCGCGCCGAGACATTGCGCGGCGCGGACCAGCACCGGATCGACCAGCGACATGCCGTGCAGCGTATTGACGAGGATCGGAAAGAACGAACCGAGGAAGGTGATGAAGACGATGCTCTGCTCGTTGGTCGGCCACAGCATGATCGCCATCGGCACCCAGGCGATCGCGGGAATCGGCCGCAGCACCTCCGCCACCGGGAAGATCACCTCGTGCACCAGCTTGAAGCGGCCCATGATCAGACCGAGCGGTACGCCGACGATCGCAGCCAGCGAGAAGCCGATGAAGATGCGCCGGCAGCTGAGCAAAATGTGCATCAGGAATTTGGGGTCGTGGATCGCCTTGGTGAAGCTTGCATAGACCGCGAGCGGCGAGGGTACGTTGGTGAAGCGTACGAAGAACACGACGCGATAGGTCGTGAGCAGGTGCCAGACCAGCAGGAATGCGAGCAGCGAGATGACGCCGATGGCAGTCGCGCGCAGCCGGCCCTGGTTCAGCCGGTACCATCGCAGCGCGAGCGTGCCGAAAGAGGGCGGTGTTGCGGGAGGTGTGACGGCGGGCGCGAGGCCCGCCTCTGCAATGGCCGGTGCCGGCATGCTGTCCTCGGAATGTCTGAGGAGGGCGGGACTGCTCAAGTCTTGCCTCCGCCGACGGCGATCTTCACTGCGTCATCGAAGCCGAGCACCTTGCCGCTGATCTTGGCGGCGTAGGCTTCGGCATCCTTCTTGAGAAGGAACGGGGCGACCTCGCCATTGCCGACCGCGAAGAAGGCCTGATCGGCGAATAGCTTGATGCCGCGGGTCGTATCGAAGACGTAGGCCACGTTGATCTTCTTGCCCTTGGCCTTGTAGTCAGCGTAGGCGCCAAGTGTGCAGGCGGCGGACGAGAAGGGCATGATGCCGGCATCATCCACCCAGACCTCGCCGGCCTTGCGGGGCTCGGTGATCGGTTTCTTGCAGAAGGAATCTTCGCCGGAAATCTCGTAATTCTTGGTGCTCGCAAGCTGTGTGTCGTAGTCGAGCTTCATTTCGGCATAGGCCTTGCGGATGTAGCTGTCGTCGACCCATTTCTTTGGATCGAATTCCTTCATGCGGCCGAGGTTCTGGAGAACCTTCACGTCAGCCGTGGCCGCATCAATCAGAGCGGGCTTCACCGTCGGATCGGTGGTCATGTTGCCGCTCGGCCCCAGGAAAATGTAGACGACTTCCTTGTTGATGCCGGTCCATTCCTGGATTTTTCCGGCGGCGAGCTTGGGATCGTCGCGCAGCCACTGATTGGCGGCGATCAGCGCCTTGAAATAGGCAACGACGACCTCCGGATACTTTTCGGCAAAGTCGGTGCGGACCACGATGCCGTGGAACGTCGGCAAGTTCGTCTCGACGCCGTCGAAGATCTTTCGTGCGAAGCCGCGGAACGGCAGCAGCTCGGCAAAGGGGACGAAGTCGGCATGCGCGTCGATCTTCTTCTCCTGAAGATTGGTCGAGCCGACCTCGGGGCTCTGACTGACGAGCTGGAAGAAGTCCGATGCGTAGCCGCGATCCTGCATTGCTTTCAGCACCATGCCGTGTGCGGCGGAGCCGAAGGGAACGCTGACCAGCTTGCCCTTGAGATCGGCAAGATCGTAGTAGGAGGAGTCCTTGTGGACGACGAGGCCATTGCCGGAGCCTTCGAGGCTGTAGGCGGCGATGCCGATCAAGCGGCTCTTGCTCTCGGGGTTACTTTCGAAGGTGAAGCCGTTCACGATCAGCGGATAGTCGCCCATCATGCCGATCTGCAGCTTGTTCGCCATCATCGCATTGGTGACGGGCGGACCGGAGGTGAAGTTCTGCCACTCCAGCTCGAACTTGATGTTGGCGTACTTGCCGTCCTTCGGCAGGTACTTTTCGAGGAGGTGCAGCTGTCGGATGACGACGCCCGCAGTCACCGTGTTGGTCGTGGTGTCCTGCGTTCCGATGCCGAGCGTGACGGTTTCCGCGGAGGCTGGCGGCGCAGTTAGAAGCGCCAGCGACGTCACCGACATCGCGATTGAGAGCGTGGGAAGATGGCGGACCATTCTCATCCTCATTCGGTTGGATGTGCTGTGGTGGCCATGATTGGGTGAGGGAGGGGGCAGGGCAAATCCGGAATGGTGACCGCAGTCGATTAGTTGCCGGGAAAAGGTGATTGCATACTCCTTGGGCAGTCCTGCACTATAAAGCCGCTTGCCTGTGCACCGGCCTTGGCCGCAAATTCGCCTAGTCAGATGCGTGACCACGCATCTCCTCCAATATGTCGGTCCGGCAGACCACGATCTGTGACCGCTTGGTCTGCACGATTCCCTTTTCCTGCATGCGCTTCAGGCTGATCGTAACCCATTGCCTGGTGGCGCCGACCATGTGGGCGATGTCGGCATGGGTGAAGGCGGCCGCGATCACGCGACCGTCGGCATCCTCGACGCCGTAAAGCTCGACGAGATGGAGCAAGAGATGCGCGAGGCGCTGGGTGATCGAGCGGGTCCCCAGCATCTGCGCCAGGGCGGAATAGCATTTGCCCTTGAAGGTAAGGCCTTCGATCAGGCCGATCGCGAGGTTCGGGATCTCGGCGGCGAGGGACCGAAGTTCCTTTCCGGGGAGGTGCACGACGCTGCAATTGCTGGACGCAACGCCGGACCATTGATGCACGGTGCCTTCGAAAACCTCAGGCCCGCCGACGAAATTGCCGACATGCCAGTAGGCGAGCGTAATCTCGCGCCCGAGCGGCGAGGTGTAGAACACGCGTATGCGGCCGCTCTCGATCAGCCAGATGCCGTCATGCTTGCCACCCTGGCTGAACAGCGTCTGGCCGCGGTTCAGTACCTTTCGTCTTCCCTGCTTGAGCACCAGCTCCCGCTCGCGCGGCGTGAGCTTGTCCATCAGCGGCGGTGGGCCGCCGATCCATTGCTGGTTCTCGGTGAGCAGCAGCGAGGAACTGCCCGCAGGCCGGACTGCGGGGGGCACGGTCCCGCGAACCACGTTTGCCGCCTGCAACATCATCTGCCTCCGGAACGTTCAAATCGTTCTAAAGAGGAGCAATGTCCGTGCCAGATGGGGGGCGAGGTTTCCTCTGCCGTCATGCCCGGGGGCCTGTCCCGGGCATCCACGTTCTTGGAGCAGCAGGAAATTCAGGGATAGCCGGGACAGCCCGGCCGTGACGCTGGTTTGAGCAACCGAACGCTTAGGATGCAGGGTTGTCTGCTGCAGCCAGGCTCAGCAAATACGGCTTCGGGTAAATCCCCCGGTTGTGCCCATCCGAGAACGCGATGTTCAGCCCATAACCGAGATCGCCGATCTCGGTGATCGCAATGCCCGGGAACGTTTCCGGGAATCGACCGTCGAAGCGGGCGCGGGTGCAATGGGCGCATTTGCAGGAGAGGCGGAGCGTTTCGGCGGGCACGGCCAGTGCGTCGTCCTGCGCAGTTCGGACGAGCAGCGATGCCAGATCGGCACTTGTTTCGTAGTCGGCAACGGTCGGTGCCACCAGGGTCATGGTCATGACAAACCTCCGGCTTCTTCCTACGTCGACGCGGAGCCGGACGGATAGCAACTAATTGCCGAAGCGGATGCGTGGTGCCCTCTTCAGGGCCTTCCGCTCGATCATCGTCCGCGAAATGTGAAACTAATCGACCGGGAATCTCACTTCCGAATTGCCGGACTCTCTTCTCTCCGTGACCTTGACGCCATCGAGAAGGAGAGATCATGAGCGCCTTTCAGAGGGAAACGGTTTTGTCGGTCAGGCACTGGACTGAATCCCTGTTCAGCTTTACCGCGACGCGCGATCCCGGCTTTCGATTCCAGAACGGTCAGTTCGCGATGATTGGGCTCGAAGTCGAAGGCAAACCGTTGATGCGGGCCTACAGCATGGCCAGCGCCAATCACGAGGAAGCGCTCGAGTTCTTCTCGATCAAGGTGCAGGATGGCCCGCTGACCTCGCACCTGCAGAAGATCAGGGAGGGCGACATCATTCTCGTCGGCCGCAAGGCGACGGGCACGCTGATCACCGGCAATCTCATTCCCGGCAAGCGCCTCTTGCTGCTCTCGACCGGAACGGGGCTCGCGCCGTTCGCCAGCCTGATCAAGGACCCCGACGTCTACGAGAATTACGAGACCATCGTGCTCGCCCATGGCTGCCGGCAGGTCTCCGAGCTCTCTTATGGCGAGCACCTGGTCGAAGGCCTGCGCAATCATGAGTTCTTCGGGCCGCTGATCCGCGACAAGCTCGTCTACTATCCCACCGTCACCCGCGAGCCATTCAGGAATCGCGGCCGCATCACCGACTTGATCGCATCGAACCAGCTGTTCGACGACATCGGCCTGTCAGGCCTCGATATCGAGACCGACCGCATCATGCTGTGCGGCAGCCCGGCGATGCTGGAGGAACTTCCCGCGATGTTTTCCGCGCGCGGTTTTGTCGAGGGCAATCACAGCCGTCCCGGCCATTTCGTGATCGAAAAGGCCTTTGTCGAGCGCTGACGCGCAAATCGCACCCCGGCGACAACTAATTGCTATCGCCGGAACGTCTGCTGAACAAATCTGATGCAAAGGCGCCGGACCTGCCGGCGAACCAGGAGCAAGTGATGTCACTAGATCAGATCGTCGACGGACTTTCGGAGGTTTCCTGCGATGTGCTGGTGATCGGCGGCGGCACGGCCGGCCCGATGGCGGCGCTGAAGGCAAAGCTGAAGAATCCGAAGGCCAATGTCGTCCTGCTCGAAAAGGCCAACGTGAAGCGCTCCGGCGCGATTTCGATGGGCATGGACGGCCTGAACAACGCCGTCATCCCCGGCTATGCGACGCCGGAGCAGTATACCAAGGAAATCACCATCGCGAACGACGGCATCGTCGACCAGAAGGCGGTCTATAAATACGCGCAGAATTGCTACTCGATCATCGAGGAGCTCGACAGTTTCGGCATCCGTTTCCTGAAGAATGAAAATGGCGACTACGCCGTCAAGAAGGTGCACCACATTGGCACTTACGTCCTGCCGATGCCGAACGGCGAGACCGTGAAGAAGGCGCTGTACCGCCAGCTCCGCCGCGCCCGTATTTTGATCTCCAACCGCTATATGGCGACGCGGCTGCTCAAGTCCGCCGACGGCCGCATCGCCGGCGCGGTCAGCGTCAACACCCGCACTGCCGAGATGCTGGTGATCAAGGCCAAGGCCGTCATCCTTTGCATGGGCGCTGCCGGTCGCCTCGGCCTGCCGACCTCCGGTTACATGTTCGGCACGTATGAAAACGCCGCCAATTCAGGCGACGGCTACGCCATGGCCTATCACGCCGGTGCCGCGCTCGCGAACCTTGAATGCTTCCAGATCAACCCGCTGATCAAGGACTATAATGGTCCGGCCTGCGCCTATGTCGCCGGCCCCTTCGGTGCCTATACGGCGAACAACGAAGGCTCGCGCTTCATCGAATGCGACTACTGGTCCGGCCAGATGATGCTGGAATTCTACAACGAGCTCCTGTCCGGTAAGGGCCCGGTGTTCCTCCAGCTCAAGCATCTGCATCCCGACACCATCTCCGAGATCGAATCCACGCTGCACAAGGTGGAGCGTCCGACGCGCGGTCTGTTCCAGCAGGGACGCGGGGTCGACTATCGCAGCGAGTCGATCGAGATGCACATCTCCGAGATCGGCTTCTGCTCCGGCCACAGCGCCTCCGGCGTGTTCGTGGACGACAACGCCCGCACCACTGTGCCGGGCCTCTACGCCGCCGGCGACATGGCGAGCGTGCCGCATAATTACATGCTTGGCGCCTTCACCAACGGATCGGTCGCCGGCACTGACGCGATGGAGTACGCCGACAACCACGATTTTGCGGAGTTCGACGCCGCCGACATCGCGATGGAGCGCGATCGCGTGATGGCGCCGACCAAGCGCGAGGACGGCATTCCGCCGAACCAGGTCGAATACAAGACCCGCCGCCTCGTCAACGACTATCTCCAGCCGCCGAAAGTCACGCGCAAATACGAGCTCGGCATGCGCCGCCTCGCCGAGGCGCGTGAGGACATGCAGGAGCGCATGATCGCGCGCAACGCGCACGAATTGCTCCGCGCCCTCGAAGTACAGTCGATCATGGACTGCGCCGACATGGCGGCGCACGCCTCGCTCTACCGCGAGGAGAGCCGCTGGGGTCTCTATCACTGGCGCACCGATTTCCCGGAGAAGGACAACGAGAACTGGTTCTGCCACACGCTGCTGTCGAAGCAGGACGGCAAGATGACCAGCGAGAAGCGCGCCGTGGAGCCCTATGTCGTGCCGATCGCCGACGACGAGAAGGATCTCTACGACAAGCAGCGCATCCGCGCCTCCGCCTGACCCACCGCGCCACAGCAACAGGAGACATCACATGCCTCTCGCGTCCTATCAGACATCGGTTCCGGTGGTCGTCGACGACGCCAAGTGCATCGCCGACAAGGGCTGCACCGTCTGCGTTGACGTCTGCCCGCTCGACGTCTTGCGCATCAGCGACATGACCAACAAGGCCTACATGGCCTATGACGAGTGCTGGTACTGCATGCCTTGCGAAGCCGATTGTCCGACCGGCGCCGTCACCGTCAATATTCCCTATCTGTTGAGGTGAACATGTCGAGCCCGTTCGAGTCCTACGACGACCTCGAAGACGCGGACGAGCGGCTGCAGGCTGCCGATCCCGCCGAACGCCGCGTCGCCATCATTGCGCTGGGCCATTCCGGCGATCCGGCCGCGGTCGGACATC
The DNA here is from genome assembly GCF_030272265.2 of Bradyrhizobium sp. 62B. NCBI lineage: Bacteria > Pseudomonadati > Pseudomonadota > Alphaproteobacteria > Hyphomicrobiales > Nitrobacteraceae > Bradyrhizobium > Bradyrhizobium sp. 62B. The sequence goes on from NZ_CP092841.2 coordinate 2,641,422, forward strand.
TCGCCAACATGGTCGCCGACCCCGATGCAGGCGTGCGCCAGCAGGTCGCGATGGCGCTCGGCGAGTTCGACGGTCCGGAGGCGGCAAGCGCGCTGGTGAGACTGCTGGTCGACCCCGAGAGGATCGTCGCGGCGGCCGCCGCCGACAGCATGGCCGAGTTCAAGGATCCTGCTTGCGCGGGCGTGATCCTGCCGCTGGTGAAGCACCCCCACGCCTTTGTCCGCATGGGCGCGCTGCGTGCGCTCAAGGAATTGCGAAGCAAGGACACATTGAAGCCGGCGCTGGAAGCGCTCCAAGACACGGACGCCGCCGTGCGCGTGCAGGCAATCGGCGTGATCGGTTTCCTCAAGCTGGAAGAATCGATTCCCGCGCTGACCGCGCTGATCAACGATCCCGACGCGCATGTCCGCCGTGCCGCCGTGAGCGCGCTGGCGTTCTCGCAGATGAAACCCGCGGCCGAGACCATCACCCGTGCGTTGAAGGATAGCGACTGGATGGTCCGCGAGATGGCCGCGGAAACGCTGGGCTTGAACGCCAATGGCGCGATCGCGGCCGACCAACTCATCGGCTCGCTCGCTGATGAATTCTGGCAGGTGCGGCTGAAAGCGATCCGCAGCCTTGGCCGGATGAAGATCGAGCGTGCAGTGCGGCCGATTGGCTATTGCGTCAATCACGACCAAGCCAACCTGCGTAAAGAAGCGGCCGCCGCGCTCGGCGAGATCGCCCATCCCGACGGTGAGGCGTTCCTCGCCGTGATCGCTGACGATCCCGATCCCGAAGTCCGCAAGAATGCGCGTTGGGCGCTGCAGCAGATCGCGGCGCGCAAGGCGCGAGCAGGCGCGTAAAGGGGAGGGCCGGGACATAGCGGGCCTTTCGCGGCCGCTCTGGACTTCCCCCGCCAGACGTTTATTGGTCTTCGCCAATGGGATCAGCGGCTGCAAACGCGGCTGGTCCTTAGAAACAGCGAGGGCGCGGCCATGACGACATTGACGGTGAAGGACCTTCTCCCCGAGGATGGAACGAAGGGGACGCTGGTCGGCCGCGTCTGGTTGCCACAGGTGAACGGTCCGGCCGTCGTCGCCGTGCGCGGTGATGGCGTCTTTGACGTCACGGCAAGGTTTCCGACCGTCAGCGCGCTGTGTGAGGAAGACAATCCGGCCAAGGCGCTTGGCTCGACCAAGGGCGAGCGCATCGGCGAACTCGAGGCGATCGTTGCCAACACCGCTCCCGACGGGCGTGATCCGAACAAGCCCTGGCTGCTCGCGCCTGTCGATCTCCAGACATTGAAGGCGGCCGGCGTCACCTTCGCGATCTCGATGCTGGAGCGCGTCATCGAGGAACGGGCCAAGGGCAATCCCGCCTCCGCCGAAGCCATCCGCAAAGAAGTGACGCGGCTGATCGGCGATGATCTGTCAAAACTCAAGCCGGGCTCGGATCAGGCCATGCACCTGAAGCAGGTGCTGATCGACCAGAACGCCTGGAGCCAGTATCTCGAGGTCGGCATCGGCCCAGATGCCGAGGTCTTCACCAAGGCCCCGACGATGTCGTCCGTCGGCACCGGCATGGATGCGGGCCTGCATCCGAAATCGACCTGGAACAATCCGGAGCCGGAGTTGGTGCTGTTCGTCTCCAGCCGCGGCAAGATCGTCGGCGGCGCGCTCGGCAACGACGTGAACTTGCGCGACTTCGAGGGCCGTTCGGCGCTGCTGCTGTCGAAGGCCAAGGACAACAACGCGTCCTGCTCGATCGGCCCGCTGCTGCGCCTGTTCGACAACACTTTTACGCTCGACGACGCGCGCAAGCTGGACATCAGCCTGAACGTGAAGGGTACGGACGGCTTCGTCCTCGACGGTCATTCCTCGATCAGCAAGATCAGCCGCGATCCAACCGACCTCGTCGCGCAGACTATCGGCAAGATCCATCAATATCCCGACGGTTTTGTGCTTTTCCTCGGCACCATGTTCGCGCCGGTCAAGGATCGCGATGCGCCGGGGCAGGGCTTCACGCACAAGCGCGACGACATCGTCACCATCGCTGCGCCGGAGCTCGGCAAGCTGGTGAACCGCATGCGCACCAGCGACGAGTGCGAGCCCTGGACCTTCGGCATCGGCGCGCTGATGAAGAACCTGGCGCAGCGGAAGCTGATCTAGTTCTTCGCCTCTTCCGCCTGCGGCGAGAGGCCGACACGCGAAGCGTGGCGGGTGAGGGCGCTTTCCACGAGTCGTTTGGCCCGATAACGGCCGAACCTCCATCCCCGTCCTTGCGAGCGCAGCGAAGCAATCCAGAATGTTTCCGCGGAGGGATTCTGGGATTGCTTCGCTGCGCTCGCTATGACGGGCAGAGAGCTCGCACGGCCGTTTATCTCCGTCGCTGCGGATGGGCGCCTGCACCCACCGCGCAAAATTCCCTTCATCTCCCCGTTGCATCTCTGGAACAAAGTCGCGCTGAGCGTGTCATAAAACCGCGCGCTCGCCCTTCCGCGCGTTTTCCTCCAAATAGTCAAATAATATGACTAGTCGGAACTCGTCTCCTGTGAAATAGTGCCTCCCGCCGCCTCAAAGGCCAGCCTGCGGGTGCCATGCTACCAATCGGCGCCCCGGATAACATCTTGGGAGACACGCCTGATGACCCTCAAAGCCCTCTTTGCGGCCAGCGCCACGGCCGCCTTGCTGCTCGCGCTGCCTGCCAATGCCGGCCAGCTCACCATCGGCTTCTCGCAGATCGGATCGGAATCCGGCTGGCGCGCAGCCGAAACTTCGGTCTCCAAGCAGGAGGCCACCAAGCGCCAGGTCAATCTGAAGATCGCCGACGCGCAGCAGAAGCAGGAGAACCAGATCAAGGCGATCCGCTCCTTCATCGCGCAGAACGTCGATGCGATCTTCCTCGCGCCGGTCGTTTCGACCGGATGGGACTCGGTGCTGAAGGAAGCCAAGGAGGCCAAGATCCCGGTGGTGCTGCTCGACCGCGATATCGATCCCTCCGGCAAGGAACTCTATCTCACCGCCGTCACCTCCGACAGCGTGCACGAAGGCGCGGTCGCGGGCGACTGGCTGGCCAAGACCGTCGGGACGAAGGCCTGCAACATCGTCGAATTGCAGGGCACGGTCGGCGCCAGCGTCGCCGCAAACCGCAAGAAGGGTTTTGACACGGCGATTGCCAAGCACGCCAACCTGAAGGTGGTACGCAGCCAGACCGGCGACTTCACCCGCGCCAAGGGCAAGGAGGTGATGGAGAGCTTCATCAAGGCCGAAGGTGGCGGCAAGAACATCTGTGCCGTTTACGCCCACAATGACGACATGATGGTCGGCGCGATCCAGGCGATGAAGGAAGCCGGTCTCAAGCCCGGCAAGGACATCCTCACCGTCTCGATCGACGCGGTCCCCGATATCTTCAAGGCGATGGTCGCCGGCGAAGCCAACGCGACGGTCGAGCTGACGCCCAACATGGCCGGTCCGGCCTTCGATGCCGTCGCGGCCTTCAAGGAGAAGGGCACCGTTCCGCCGAAATGGATCCAGACTGAATCCAGGCTGCTCACCGCCTCTGACAATCCGCAGAAGGAATACGACAGCAAGAAGGGGCTCGGTTACTGAGGCGGCGCATTGCCGGACCGCCGTCGTCCGGTGGTCCGGCAACCCGCTTCGAAACCGCCGCGCGAACGCATAGGCTGGATGTCCGCATCATTGGCGGGCACCCGTGGGAGTGATTTTCGCCATGCAGAACAGCCGTGATCCTGCTGCCCCCCTACTGGAGGTGCGCGGGATCAGCAAGAGCTTCGGCGCCGTGCACGCGTTGCAGGATGTCGACTTCACACTGCGCGCCGGCGAGATCCATGCGCTGCTGGGCGAGAACGGCGCTGGCAAGTCCACGCTGATCAAGGTCGTCACCGGCGTGTTCCCGCGCGACTCCGGCATCGTCAGGATCGGCGGAGAAGAGATCGCGCCTCGCTCGGCCAAGGCGGCGCTCGCAGCGGGCATCGCCACCGTCTACCAGGAGGTCAATTTGCTGCCGAACCTCTCGGTGGCGCAAAATCTCTTCCTTGACCGCCAGCCGATGCGCTTTGGCATCGTGCGCGAAGGCGAGATGCGCCGTCGCGCCAAGGCGCTGCTTGCAGATTTTGGCCTCGACATCGACGTCGCCGCGCCGCTTGGCAGCTATTCCGTGGCCATCCAGCACGTCACCGCGATTGCCCGCGCTGTCGATCTCTCCGCGCGCGTGCTGATCCTGGACGAGCCGACCGCGAGCCTCGACCGCCACGAGGTCGAGATTCTCTTCGGCATCATGCGCCAGCTCGCGGGGCGCGGTATCGGTATCGTCTTCGTCAGCCATTTCCTCGATCAGGTCTACGAGATTTCCGACCGCATCACGGTGCTGCGCAACGGCCGCCTTGTCGGCGAGCGCGAGACCGCGTCCCTGGCGCGGCTCGAGCTGATCCGGATGATGCTCGGCCGCGAGTTGGCGGAGACCACCAGTGCGCGGGCGGCGGCGAGCGAACATGAAGTGCGCGACGTCTGCGCGAGTTTTGAGAATTTTGGCAAGGCCGGTTACGTTGCGCCGTTCAATCTCGAGCTGCGTCATGGCGAGGTCGTCGGCCTTGCCGGACTGCTCGGCTCGGGCCGCACCGAAACCGCACGGCTGGTGTTCGGTGCCGAGCGCGCCGATCGTGGGCAGGCGAGGGTGGAAGGCGCGACCGTCCGCCTTCAGTCGCCGCGCGACGGCGTCCGCCATGGCTTCGGCTATTGCCCGGAAGAGCGCAAGACCGACGGCATCGTCGCCGAGCTCACCGTGCGCGAGAACATCGTGCTGGCGCTCCAGGCCAAACGCGGCCTGCATCGCCCGCTGTCCCGCCGCGAGCAGGACGAGATCGCGCGGCGTTACGTCAAGATGCTCGACATCCGTCCGGCCGATCCCGAGCGTCCCGTCGGGCTGTTGTCCGGCGGCAATCAGCAGAAGGTGCTGCTGGCGCGCTGGCTCGCGACCTCGCCGCGGCTCCTCGTACTGGACGAGCCGACCCGCGGCATCGACGTCGGCGCCCATGCCGAGATCATCCGGCTGATCCGCGAGCTCTGTGACGATGGCCTCTCGCTGCTCGTGATCTCCTCCGAGCTCGACGAGATCGTGACTTATTCGGACCGCGTCGTGGTGCTGCGCGACCGCGCCCATGTCGAGGAGCTCGCGGGCGAGGCGGTCGACGTCGGCAACATCCTCGCCGCCATCGCCGCCGATAGCGTCACTGTTGCGCTTGAGGCCCACACATGACAGCGCTGCTGCCGCGCCGCGGCCTCGCCCAGATCCTCGCGCTGATCGTCATCCTCGCGGTCGACCGCGTGGTGTCGCCGCAATTCTTCGACCTGCGCCTCCAGGACGGTCGTCTGTTCGGCAGCCTGATCGACGTCCTCAACCGCGGCACGCCGGTGGCGCTGCTCTCGCTCGGCATGGTGCTGGTGATCGCGACGCGCGGCATTGATCTCTCGGTCGGCGCGGTGATGGCCATCTGCGGCGCGATCGCCGCAAGTCTCGCCGACAGTCACAGCCTTCCGGTGGTACTGGCGGCCGCGCTGGGGGCGGGCCTTGTCTGCGGCCTCTGGAACGGATTTCTCGTAGCCGTGCTCGGCATGCAGCCAATCGTGGCGACGTTGATCCTGATGGTCGCGGGCCGCGGCATCGCCCAGCTCATCACCGAAGGACGCATCGTGACGTTCTCCTCGCCGGATCTGGTTTGGCTCGGGAATGGTTCGGTGCTCGGCCTTCCGGTGCCGGTCGTCATTGCCCTCGGTATGCTCATTCTCACTGGCGCTGTGGTGCGCGGCTCGGCGCTCGGGCTGCTGATCGAGGCGACCGGGGGCAACGCGCGCGCGAGCGAGCTTTCCGGCGTCGGCACCCGTGCGATGATCCTGTCGGTCTATGTCTGGTGCGGAGTCTGCGCCGCGCTCGCGGGCGTGATCGCAGCGGCCGACATCATGGGCGCTGACGCCAACAACGCCGGCTTGTGGCTCGAGCTCGATGCGATCCTGGCCGTGGTTATCGGCGGTACCTCGCTGTTCGGCGGCCGCTTCAGCCTCGTGCTCGCGGTGTTGGGTGCGCTGATCATTCAGACGATGAACACCGGCATCCTCCTGTCCGGCTATCCGCCGGAGTTCAACCTGCTGGTCAAGGCGGTGGTAGTGCTCGCGGTGCTGCTGTTGCAATCGCCGAAGCTGTCCGGCTTTGCCGGCATCGCCGCACGGCTGCGGAGGACGAAAGCATGAGAGGCCTGCCGCCCGTCCTCATCACCGCGATCGTGCTCGTGGCAGGCTTTGCGCTCTGCGCCGTGCAGTTCCCCAACATCGCCTCGACCCGCGTGGTCGGCAATCTCCTGACTGACAATGCCTTCCTCGGCATCGTGGCAACCGGCATGACGTTCGTGATCATCTCCGGCGGCATCGATCTGTCGGTCGGCTCGGTGATCGGCTTCACCACGGTCTTCGTGGCGCTGGCGATCGAGCGTTGGGGCGTGCCGCCGCTGGTCGCCTTCGTCGCCATCTTCGCGCTCTCGGCGGCCTTCGGCGCGGCGATGGGCGCCGTCATCCATGTCTTCGACCTGCCGCCGTTCATCGTGACGCTCGCCGGCATGTTCCTGGCCCGTGGTGCCAGCTTCCTGCTCTCGACGGAATCGGTGCCGATCACGGCACCTGTCTATTCCACTGTATCCGACTTCGCACTGCGCATGCCCGGCGGCGGGCGATTGACCGCGGTCGCGATCATCATGCTGGTGATCGTCATCGGCGGCGCCTTGCTGCTGCATCTCACGCGGTTTGGCGCCAACGTCTATGCACTCGGCGGCAGCCGGGCGACCGCGAGCCTGATGGGCGTTGCCGTCGGCAAGATGACGGTGAAGATCTACATGCTGTCGAGCCTGCTCGCGGGCATCGCCGGCATCGTCTTCTCGTTCTACACCAGCGCCGGCTATTCGCTCTCCGCCGTCGGTGTCGAGCTCGACACCATCGCCGCGGTCGTGATCGGCGGCACGCTGCTCACGGGCGGGCAGGGCTCGGTGATCGGAACCTTCCTCGGCGTCCTGATCCAGGGGCTGATCCAGACCTACATCAATTTCGACGGCACGCTGTCGAGCTGGTGGACCAAGATCGCGACCGGCGTGCTGCTGTTCGCGTTCATCGCTTTGCAGCAGGCCCTGGTCGCGCTCGCGCGGCGGCCGGCGGCGAAACGCGCGGGAGCTGCCATATGACCTCGCGCATCGTCATCATCCCGACGCGGCGAGCCCATTCCAACCATGCGGAGGTGGCCCGCTCGATCGGCGTCGACATCATCGCCGGGCGCTATGCGGAAGGGACGCGCCTGCCGGGCGATGCCGAGATGATCGCGATGTTCGGCGTGTCGCGGCCGGTGCTGCGCGAGAGCGTGAAGACTCTCGTGGCCAAGGGCTTGCTCACGACCAAGGCGCGGGTCGGCACCGTCGTGCGCGAACGCGCGGCCTGGAACATGTTCGACGCCGACGTGCTGGCCTGGCATCTGGACGCCGGCATCGACAAGCGTTTCCTCAACGATCTCGCCGAGATCCGTCTCGCGGTCGAGCCGCGCGCGGCGATGCTGGCGGCCACGCAGCGGTCGGAGGAAGATCTCGTCGAGCTTCGCCGGTGCATGGACCATATGCGGCTTGAGGCGTCGGATTCGGTCGGCTTTGCCGACGCCGATCTCGCACTGCATGTCGCCGTGGCGCGCGCCTCGGGCAACCTCTTCATGCGCTCGATCGGACACGTCATCGAGGCCGCTCTGCGCGCTTCATTCCTGCTGAGCGCGCCGGTCGAGCCGGAGGACCGCGACACCGTGCTGCTCTGGCACCAGAAGATCGTCGATGCCATCGCAGCGGGCGATGCCGAGGCTGCGTCGGAGGCGATGGTCTATGTCATTCACAACGGCATGAGGCGTCACGAGGGAACGGTGATCGAAACAGCCCCGGCGGACCCGCCGTCATCTGCGAATACGGGAGAGCAAGCGTGACCGAACTTCGCATCGCCATCGTCGGTTTCGGCAAGATCGCGCGCGACCAGCATGTCGGCGCGATTGCCGCGGTGCCCGGCGTGACGCTGGCGGCAATCGCCAGCCGCAACGCCTCGTTGCCGGGATTGCCGCATTTTGCGACCATCGAGGAATTGCTGGAGAAGGGACCGCCGATCGACGCGGTCTCGCTCTGCACGCCGCCGCAGGTAAGGCGCGCGCAGGCCGCGGCGGCGCTCGCGGCCGGCAAGCATGTCATGCTGGAGAAGCCGCCGGGTGCCGGCGTCGTCGAGCTCGACCCGCTGATCGCGATGGCGGCGGCGGCAAAGCGAACGCTGTTTGCGACCTGGCATTCGCGCTACGCGCCGGCGGTCGAGCCGGCCCGGCAATGGCTTGCCGCGCGCCGCATTGCCTCCGTGCACATCAGCTGGAAAGAGGACGTCCGCGTCTGGCATCCCGGTCAGGGCTGGATCTGGGAACCGGGTGGCCTCGGCGTGTTCGATCCCGGCATCAATGCACTGTCGATCCTGACCAGGATCCTGCCGAAGCCGGTGTTCGTCACCGCGGCTGAACTTTCCTTTCCCACCAATTGCCAGGCGCCGATCGCCGCGAACCTGACAATGACCGACATCGACGGCCTGCCTGCAACCGCCGAGTTCGATTTCCGCCAGACCGGGCCGCAAAGCTGGGATATCGTCGTCGACACCGATCGCGGCCGGATGACCCTGTCCAGCGGTGGCGCGCGCATGGCCGTTGACGGCAAGGTGCTTGCCGAAGCTCCCGATGAGGAATATCGCGGACTCTACCGGCGCTTCGTCGAGCTCGCGGCGACCGGCGCGAGCGACGTCGATCTGACGCCGCTTCGCCTCGTCGCCGACGCCTTCCTGCTCGGCAAGCGCACAATTGTCGAACCGTTCGTGGATTAGACATGGCTGGCTCAAAAATCGAAAGAGATGTCTTCGGAAGACTGCCTGATGGCCGCGACGTCGAGCGCATCGTGCTGCGCGGGGCAGGCGGGTTCGAGGCGCGCATCATCACCCATGGTGCGGTGCTCCAGGCGCTGATCGCGCCGGACGCGAAGGGCGGCCATGACGACGTCGTGCTCGGCCATGACGCGTTCGCCGGCTATCTCGCGGAACGAAAGTTCTTCGGCGCCACCGTCGGCCGCTACGCCAACCGCATCGCCAAGGGACAGTTTTCCCTCGATGGTGAGACGGTGCAGCTTGCCGTCAACAACGGGCCGAATGCGCTGCATGGCGGCCTCGATGGATTCGACCGCAAGCTCTGGGAGATCGGGGAGATCGACGAGGGCGCCGCGCCTGCGGTGACGCTGACCTATGTCAGCCCGCACGGGGAGGAGAACTATCCCGGCAAGCTCGACGTCCGCCTGACCTATCGCATCACCGGGCCGACCGAGCTGTCGCTGAGCATGGAGGCGCGGAGCGACCGGCCGACCATCGTCAACCTGACCAACCACAGCTTCTTCAATCTCGAAGGCGCGACGTCAGGCATTCCCATTCTCGACCACCGCTTGACGGTGGCCGCCGAGCATTTTCTCGCCATCGATCCCACCGCCATTCCCTTGCCGGAGCCGCCGCGTCCCGTCGCTGGCACGCCGTTCGACTTCCGCGAATCTCGACCGGTCGGCGAGCGCATCCGGCAGGGCGATCAGCAATTGCAGAACGGCAGGGGCTACGACCACACCTATTGCCTCGGACGTGATGGCAAGCTCGCGCTCGCCGCGCGGCTGGAGGCGCCGCGCTCGGGGCGGATCATGGAGCTTTTCACCGACCAGCCCGGCCTTCAGGTCTATTCCGGCAATTATCTGGACGGCACGATTTCGGGGAAGGGCGGCAAGCTCATCCGGCAGTCGGATGCCATGTGCCTGGAGCCGCACATCTGGCCTGATGCGCCGAACCGGCCGGATTTTCCGAGCCCGCGCCTCGATCCCGGCCAGGTCTATCGTCATCACACGGTCTATCGCTTTGCAGTGAGGACGCCATGATGGAGCAGGTCGTCACCTCCGTTCTCTCTAGCGATCCCTGCCATCTCGGCGAGGGTCCGACCTATGACGTGACCACCGATACCGCCTGGTGGTTCGATATCCGCGAGGGACGGCTGTTCGAGGCGCAGCTTGGCAGTGGCAGCATCCGCATTCATGCGCTCGGCCGGATGGCGAGCGCGCTCGGGCGCATCGATGCCGAACGGCAGCTGATCGTCGCCGAGGACGGGCTTTACATCCGCAAGCTCGCCGACGGCGAGATGACGCTGTTCCTTCCGCTCGAGGCGGACAATCCCGTCACGCGCTCCAATGATTGCCGTGTGCATCAATCCGGCACGTTCTGGATCGGCACCATGGGCAAGAAGGCCGAGCCGAAGGCAGGCGCGATCTACGCGCTCCATCGCGGCAAGATCTCCACGCTGTTTCCCGGCATCAGCATTCCAAATTCGATCTGCTTCTCGCCGGATGGCGCCACCGGCTACTTCACCGACACCCCGCGCGCCGTGCTCTATGCCGTGCCGCTCAATCCCGCGACCGGCCTGCCGCGCGGCGAGCCGGAGGTGCTGCTGCGCCATACCGGCGTTGGCGGTCTCGACGGCTCGGTGTGCGATGCCGACGGGCAGATCTGGAACGCCTGCTGGGGCGCGAGCCGGATCGATGTCTATTCCCCGCAAGGCGAACGCCAGCGCTCGCTCAACGTGCCGGCCAAGCAGGCGAGCTGCCCGGCCTTCGTCGGCCCCGACCTGTCGCGCCTTCTCGTCACGTCCGCATGGCAGGATATGGACGCAGCCGCACGCGCCGCCGATCCGCAGGCCGGCTGCACTTTTCTACTGGAGGCCTCCGCGCGCGGTCGTGCGGAGCCCGACGTCAAGCTCGCATAGGAGACGACAAAGCAGCCCACGACCACGTTCGCGACGACACGAAGAAATAATCTGACACCCAAGGGAGTGAAACATGCTGAAACTGAAGACCACATTCCTCGCGCTGGCGCTGGCGGGCGCTGCGACGATGGCGACAGGTCTCGCCGCCTCCGCCCAGGACAAGGCGACCGTCGGCATCGCCATGCCGACCAAATCCTCGGCGCGCTGGATCGACGACGGCAACAACATGGTCAAGGTGCTGAAGGAGCGCGGCTACAACACCGATTTGCAATATGCCGAGGACGACATTCCGAACCAGCTCTCGCAAGTCGAGAATATGGTGACCAAGGGCGCGAAGGCACTGGTGATCGCCGCAATCGACGGCACCACGCTGTCCGACGTGCTCAAGCAGGCCAAGGCAAAAGGCATCACCGTGATCGCCTATGACCGCCTGATCCGCGGCACGCCGAACGTCGATTATTACGCGACCTTCGACAATTTCCAGGTCGGCGTCTTGCAGGCGCAATCGATCGAACAGGGGCTCGGCCTGAAGGACGGCAAGGGTCCGTTCAACATCGAGCTGTTCGGCGGCTCGCCCGACGACAACAACGCCTACTTCTTCTACAACGGCGCGATGAGCGTGCTGAAGCCCTACATCGACAGCGGCAAGCTCGTCGTCGCCTCGGGCCAGATGGGCATGGACAAGGTCGCGACCTTGCGTTGGGACGGTGCCACCGCCCAGGCCCGCATGGACAATCTGCTCAGCGCCTATTACGGCAACAAGAAGATCAACGCCGTGCTGTCGCCCTATGACGGCATCTCGATCGGCATCATCTCCTCGCTGAAGGGCGTCGGCTATGGTAGCGCCGATCAGCCGATGCCGATCATTTCGGGCCAGGACGCCGAGGTGCCCTCGATCAAGGCGATGCTGCGCGGCGACCAATATTCGACCATCTTCAAGGACACCCGCGACCTCGCCAAGGTGACCGCCGACATGGTCGACGCCGCGCTCGCCGGCAAGCAGGTCACGGTCAACGACACCAAGACCTACGAGAACGGCGTCAAGACCGTGCCCTCCTACCTGCTCAAGCCGGTCGTGGTCTACAAGGACAATTGGGAGAAGGTCCTGGTCGAGAGCGGCTACTACAAGAAGTCGCAATTCCAGTAAGACGTTTTCTTCCCCTCTCCCCGCTTGCGGGAAGAGGGTAGGGTGAGGGGGAGCCTCCACGGGGACGGTGGACATTGCTCCTGCGGAGACTCCCCCTCATCCGAAATCCGCGCGACGCGCGCATTTCGACCTCTCCCCGCAAGCGGGGAGAGGTGAGGTAACGGATGGTATATGACACGATGACCGCCATGCTGGAGATGCGCAACGTCAGCAAGAGCTTTGCCGGTGTGCAGGCGCTGCGCGACGTCAACTTCTCGGTTCACGCCGGGCAGATCCACGCGCTCGTCGGCGAGAACGGCGCCGGCAAGTCGACGCTGATGAAGGTGTTGAGCGGGGTCTATCCCGCCGGCAGTTACGAGGGAACCATCGTCTTCGAGGGTGAGGAGCGGCGCTTCCGCGACATCAACGATTCCGAGGCGCTCGGCATCATCATCATTCATCAGGAGCTGGCGCTGATTCCGTTGATGTCGATCGCGGAAAACATCTTCCTGTCGCATCCGCCCTCGAAGCTCGGGGTGATCGACCGCGACGAGGTCTATCGGCGCACGCGCGAACTGCTGGCGCAGGTCGGCCTGAAGGAATCCCCGGATACGCTGATCACCGATCTCGGCGTCGGCAAGCAGCAGCTGGTCGAGATCGCCAAGGCGCTGTCCAAGCGGGTGCGGATGCTCATTCTGGACGAGCCGACCGCCAGCCTCAACGAGGCCGATAGCGCCGCGCTGCTCGAACGACTGATGGTCTTCCGCGAGCAGGGCATCGGCTCGATCCTGATCTCGCACAAGCTCAACGAGGTCGCCAAGGTCGCCGACCACATCACCGTGCTGCGCGATGGCCGCACCGTCGACAGCATCGATTGCCGCAGCGAGCCGATCCAGGAAGACCGCATCATCCGCAGCATGGTCAATCGCGATATGGCGCACCGTTTCCCGGAGCGCAGCGCGAAGATCGGTGAACCCGTGCTCGACGTCGCGAACTGGTCGGTCTATCACCCGATCCATCCCGAGCGGCAGGTGATCAAGAACGTCAATTTCGGCGTCAGGCGCGGCGAGGTCGTCGGCATTGCCGGATTGATGGGCGCCGGGCGCACCGAATTCGCCATGAGCCTGTTTGGCCGCTCCTGGGGCACTGCGATCAGCGGCTCTCTCCGGCTCGAGGGCAGAGAGATGGTGTTGCCGAGCGTCGCGGCGGCGATCGACGCCGGCCTTGCCTATGTCACGGAAGACCGCAAGCAGCTCGGGCTGATCCTGGCCGACGACGTTCGCAAGAATATCACGCTCGCAAGCCTTGACCAGGTCGCGCCTAAACGGGTGATCGACGACATCGCAGAGCTGAAGATCGCCAGCGATTATCGCACCCGCATGCGCATCCGTTGCTCCGACGTCTACCAGGAGACCGGCCAGCTCTCCGGCGGCAACCAGCAAAAGGTGGTGCTGTCGAAATGGCTGATGACCGACCCGAAAGTTCTGATCCTGGACGAGCCGACGCGGGGCATCGACGTCGGTGCCAAATACGAGATTTACTGTATCATCAACGAGCTGGCGGAAGCCGGCCGCGGTGTCGTGGTGATCTCCTCGGAGATGCCCGAACTGCTCGGCATCTGCGACCGCATTTGCGTCATGAATGACGGCGCCTTCGTCGGGGAGTTCGCAGGCGCCGATGCGACGCAAGAAAAGATCATGCGCGCCATCATGCGCAACGAGCGAAACATTGGGAACGCCGCGCCCGCGGCCGCGGAAATGGGAGGAATGCAGCCATGACCGACAAGACGGTATCGCTGCCCGAGGAGCGCCGGCACGGCAGCTTCATCAAGAACAATCTGCGCAACTACGGCATGCTGATGTCGCTGGTCGCGATCATGCTGTTCTTCCAGGTCATGACGGGCGGCACGCTGCTGCAGCCGCTCAACCTGACGAACCTCGTGCTGCAGAACAGCTACATCGTCATCATGGCGCTCGGCATGCTGCTGGTGATCGTCACCGGCCATATCGATCTCTCGGTCGGCTCGGTCGCCGGCTTCGTCGGCGCGGTCGCCGCCGTGCTGATGGTGACCTACAAGGTCGACTACACGCTCGCCTTCATCGCCTGCCTGTTGCTGGGCGCGGCGATCGGCGCGGCGCAGGGCTATTGGGTGGCCTTTTTCGGCATTCCGTCCTTTATCGTGACGCTGGCGGGCATGCTGGTGTTCAAGGGGCTCGCGCTTGCGGTGCTGCAGGGCCAGTCACTCGGCCCGTTCCCGGCGACCTTCCAGAAGCTGTCCTCCGGCTTCATTCCGGAGCTTCTGCCCGAAGCCGGCACGCTGCATCCGACCTCGATGCTGATCGGCGCCGTGCTTGCGCTCGGCCTCGTCTATGCCAGCGCCAAGGGCCGCTCGCGCGAGCAATCGCATGGCATCGAGGTCGAGCCTTATGCGCTCTTCCTGGGCAAGAGCGTCCTGCTCGCCTGCGCCGTGCTCTATTTCACCTATCTGATCGCCTCGCATCGCGGACTGCCGAACGTGCTGGTGATCATGACCGCGTTGATCGCTTTGTACGGCTTCGTCACCCGGCGCACCGTGATCGGGCGCCAGGTCTATGCAGTCGGCGGCAACGCGAAGGCGGCAAAACTGTCGGGCATCAAGACCGAGCGGCTGACCTTCCTCACCTTCGTCAACATGGGCGTGCTCGCCGCGCTCGCCGGCCTTGTCTTTGCCGCGCGCCTCAACACGGCGACTCCGAAGGCCGGGCTCGGCTTCGAGCTCGACGTCATCGCCGCCTGCTTCATCGGCGGGGCCTCGGCCTATGGCGGGGTAGGGCGCGTCGGCGGCGCCGTGGTCGGCGCCATGATCATGGGCGTGATGAACAACGGCATGTCGATCCTCGGCATCGGCATCGACTATCAGCAGGTCATCAAGGGCCTGGTGCTGCTCGGGGCGGTGTGTATCGACGTGTATAACCAGCGGCGGTAGCCGCATTGACGGTCGCGTAGGTCAAAGGCGCACTTGCGCCGTGCCCACCAGCTGTCTCCGATCAAGAGAAATGGTGGGCACGCTCCGCTTTGCCCACCCTCCGACATTACTGCACCGGTGACTGCGTCGTGAACAGCACCGTCGCGATCGCGACAGAGAGGGTCACCGCCGAAACCGTCGCTACGGTGGACAGCACGCCCATGCGCCGAAGCGCGATGGCGAACACGATGATGATGGGGGTCGCGGTCAGCAGCCCGATTTGTGCATCGCTCATCGCATCGCTCACTGTTTTGCAGAACCGCTCTATATATCCACCCTATGACGGCGGGGCGGCCGGAACGTTGCGATAGCGCAAACGCGCCCCTGCCCGGTTGCACTATTTGTCCGGCGACAAAGTCGGAATCGCGCCGGTGGACTATCTGTTCGGCGACTTGATTTGGAAATCAGATGTCGGCGACGGATTGCGAACAAGAGGGAACCGGCTGGGGAATCCTGGAAGATCTTCCCGGCGATCCCATGATCTGGGTGCTCATCTTCAGCGAGCTCGCCGCCTTCGGCCTGTTCCTCGGCGCTTTCGTCATCGCCCGCGCGCTTCACCCGGCGCTCTTTGCCGCCGGACAGGCCACGCTTGACGCACACCTGGCGGGACTCAACACCATCGTGCTCGTGACCAGTGGCTGGGCCGCCGCGCGGGCAACGGCTGCTGCACGGGCGGGGGAAAGAGGGCGTGCGCGCGGTTGGCTGTTCGGCGCCATGGCCCTTGGCGGCGTCTTTATCGCGGTCAAGCTGACCGAATATGCCGGCGAGATCGCGCAAGGAAACGGCCTGGAGACCAGCTCGTTCTTCACGCTCTACTTTCTCCTTACCGGCTTCCATCTCCTGCATGTCGGCCTCGGCATCGTCATCCTGGCCGTAGTCTTGCGGGGTGCCCAGCCGGCGGGCGTCGAGACCGGAACCGCTTTCTGGCACATGGTCGATCTGCTCTGGATCGTCATGTTTCCCATCATCTATCTGGTGCACCCGTGATTCCCGATCGTCTCGACATCGCCTGGATGACGTTGATCGGCCTTGCGCTCGCGACCCTTCTGGTTCCGACGCTGGTGTCGCGCCCCTTGTTCGCCAATGCTTTGCTGCTGACTTTCGCTGCGCTCAAAGGCCGCCGTATCGTGCTCGATTTCCTCGATCTTCGCTCGGCGCCGGCGCTTTGGCGCGGCCTCGTCAGCGCCTGGGTTGTCATCGTGGTGCTGTTCGCCTGGCTCGCATCCGCCATCGTCGCCCTGATCTGACCGGCGGTTTGCGTATCGTCGCCATCGTTGCGCTTCGTCAAAGAGCGCTCCCTACCGATCGGCAATAAATAGCATCACAGATTTTCTCGACTCAAACCGGAAAGGATTGGCAATGGCTGAACGCCTGACCAAGTCGGCCGCGCGAAATGTGTTTTACGGCGGTTCGGCCTTTTTCTTCGCCATCTTCATAGGGCTGACGGCGCATAGCCATTACTACATGGCCACGACGTCCACGGACGCGACGACGCTGACGTCGTCGGTCGCTCGCGGCAAGCATGTCTGGGAGAAGAACTCCTGCATCAACTGCCACACGCTGCTGGGCGAGGGCGCCTATTTCGCCCCCGAGGTCGGCAATGTCTGGGATCGCTGGGGCGGCAAGGAGGATCCGGCCGCTGCACGCGAGACGCTGAAAGCCTGGATGCAGTCGCAGCCCTCGGGCGCAGAGGGGCGGCGGCAGATGCCGCAGTTCAACCTGACCGACCAGGAGCTCAATGATCTCGCTGACTTCCTGCAATGGGCCAGCACGATCAAGCGCCAGAGCTGGCCGCCGAACAAGGCGGGCTGAGCATCCTGCTTTCTTCTTAAGACAGAGAGAACCCGAGATGAAATATCAAACCCAGAAAGTCGCGATGCTGTATTTCTACGGCGCGCTGACCTTGTTCCTGGCCCAGGTCCTGTTTGGCCTGCTTGCCGGAACGATCTACGTCCTGCCCAATACCCTGTCGGTCATCCTGCCGTTCAACATCGTCAGGATGATCCACACCAACGCGCTGATCGTATGGTCGCTGATCGGTTTCATGGGAGCGACCTACTACCTGCTTCCGGAAGAGACCGAGACCGAGCTCTACAGTCCGCTGCTGGCGAAGATCCAGTTCTGGATGTTCTTCGGCGCTGCCGGCGTCGCCGTGGTCGGCTATCTCTTCCACTATCACGAGGGCCGCGAATTCCTCGAACAGCCCTTCATCATCAAGGTCGGCATCGTCGTCGTCTGCCTGATGTTCCTGTTCAACGTCACGATGACGGCGCTGAAGGGCCGCAAGACCACGATCACCAACATCCTGCTGTTCGGCCTGTGGGGCGTCGCGATCTTCTTCCTGTTCGCCTTCTACAACCCGGCGAACCTTGCCGTCGACAAGATGTACTGGTGGTACGTCGTCCATCTCTGGGTCGAGGGCGTCTGGGAGCTGATCATGGCCTCCGTGCTCGCCTATCTCATGATCAAGCTCAACGGCATCGATCGCGAGGTCGTCGAGAAGTGGCTCTACGTCATCATCGGCCTTGCCCTGTTCTCCGGCATCCTCGGCACCGGCCACCATTTCTACTGGATCGGCGCGCCCGGCTATTGGCAGTGGATCGGTTCGCTGTTCTCCACGCTCGAGGTCGCTCCGTTCTTCACCATGGTGATCTTCACGGTGCAGATGACCTGGAAGGCCGGCCGCAAGCATCCGAACCGCGCCGCGCTGTTGTGGTCGGTCGGCTGCTCGGTGATGGCGTTCCTCGGCGCCGGCGTGTGGGGCTTCCTGCACACGCTGTCCTCGGTGAACTACTACACCCACGGCACCCAGGTCACCGCGGCGCACGGCCATCTCGCCTTCTTCGGCGCCTATGTGATGCTGAACCTGTCGGTGATGGCCTACGCGATCCCGCAGCTCAAGGGACGGGCGCCCTATAACCAGTGGCTCTCCATGACCAGCTTCTGGATCATGTGCACGGCGATGATGACCATGACCTTCGCGCTGACCTTCGCCGGCGTGGTCCAGGTCCATCTGCAGCGCGTGCTCGGCCAGGGCTACATGGACGTGCAGGACCAGCTCGCGATGTTCTACTGGGTCCGGCTCGGCTCCGGTGTGTTCGTGGCGATCTCCGCGCTGATGTTCGTCTGGGCCGTGCTGGTGCCGGGCCGCGAGAAGCAGGCGGTCATCCCCGCCGCGCTGCAGCCGGCCGAGTAAACCGCAAAGGGCGGCCGCGGTTCGCCGCGGCCGCCAGCTTCCTTGGAAATTCCGGAGAGACATCATGAAAGCTGCCCTTCACACGGTCACCTCGGCACCCGAATTGCCGGCCTATGTTCCGTCCGGAAAGGAATGCGAGCTGTTCGAGCATGCCTGGCGGCGGCGTCTGCCGGTTCTGCTCAAGGGACCGACCGGTTGCGGCAAGACCCGCTTCGTCGCGCACATGGCGGCGCGGCTGGGATTGCCGCTTCACACCGTCGCCTGTCATGACGATCTGACCGCCGCCGATCTCACTGGCCGCTATCTGCTCAGGGGCGGCGACACCGTCTGGACCGATGGTCCGCTGACGCGCGCCGTGCGCGAAGGCGGCATCTGCTATCTTGACGAGGTCGTTGAGGCCCGCAAGGACGTCACCGTCGTGCTGCATCCTCTGACCGACGATCGCCGTATCCTGCCGCTGGAGCGTACCGGCGAGGAGCTGGTCGCGCCGAACAGCTTCATGCTCGTCGTCTCCTACAATCCCGGCTACCAGACGCTGCTGAAGGCCCTGAAGCCCTCGACGCGTCAGCGCTTCGTCGCCATCGAATTCGATTTCCTCCCGCCAGAGCAGGAGATCGGCGTCGTGTCCGCCGAAAGCGGGCTGTCGCCGGAGCGCGTGCGGCCGCTGGTGGGGCTGGCTGGGCGGCTGCGCGCGCTCAAAGGCCACGATTTGGAGGAGGGCGTCTCGACCCGGCTCGTGGTCTATTGCGCGACCCTGATCGCCGCGGGCACGCCGATCGCCGATGCCGTGCTGGCGGGCATGATCGAGCCGCTCACCGACGATTCCGACGTGAAGGCGGCGCTGCTCGACGTCGCACGCGCCGTCATCGGGTGAGGCCGCGCCGATGCTCGACTTCCTCGAACTGGAGGAGACGGTCGGCCGCGCCTGGCACAGGATGGTTGGCGGCACCGCGAGCTATCCGGTTCACGACGATCACGCCGTCGCACTGACCGAGGTGAGGGGCCGGCTCGCGGTGATGTTCCGTGCGCTCGGCGGCGAGACCGGGGTGCAGATCGCAAGCGCAGGCGCGCGAAAATCGGGGCATCGTCTCGGCTGGCGGCAGCGTATCGGCCTCGGCGACGAGCGGCTCGAGCAGCCGGGCCGTGACGCCGCGACCATCTTTCTTCCCGATCGCATCTCGATTTTTCCCGACAGCGCGTTGAACGCGGCGCTCTATCGCTGGCTTGCGGCGTGGTTCGCGGCCGCGCCGATTGAAACGATCACCGAAGCCGATCCGCTGCGGCGGGATCTTCTGGTGTTGCGCCGGGCCAGCGAGACGGCGGTCTGGGTGCTCACGCAATTTCCCGGGCTTGTCGCCGATTATGCGCAGCTCGCGGCGGCAACTGCCGAGGCCCGGCCGCGTCGCCCCCTGCCGCGCATCGAGCAGGAGGTCGAGCAGATCGTGCTGGCTCTGCTCGGAACCGGCAAGGCGCCCGCGGGCAGACTGTGGCCGGCGATGATGGGGACGGGCCCGCTGCCGGACAAGGCGCCGCCGGGCTATCATTCGATCCTGCCGTGCCCGCTTTGGGGGGATTGCTGGACGCGCGAGCTCTCGCCCGCGCATGCCGGCGAGGATGAATGCGCACCGGGCGCGGAAGCGGCGGCCGAGAACGATCGCAAGCGCTTTGCCGTCCGCGAGCGCGAGGACAATGCCAACCGCCGCGATCCCTTCGTGCTCAATCGCTTCGAGAAGATCCTCGCGATGGCCGAGATGGTCAATGTCGACCGTCCGGCCGATGACAGCGAGGACGAGGATGCGCAGAAGGCCGCCGACGATCTCGAGGAGATCACGCTCAGCCGCCGCACCGGCAAGCCGGCGAGCCGGTTCAAGTTCGATCTCGACCTGCCGCCGGAAGCGCTCGACGCCTCGAAGCTGAATGCGGACCTCACTTATCCCGAATGGGACTACCGCAGCGGCTCCTATCTGCCCGATCATTGCCGCGTGCTCGCAGCTGCGGCCTCCGAGCAGGGCGAGAGCTGGATGCCTGACGACGCCACGCGCCGGCATATCCGCCAGGTGCGCCGCCGCTTCGAGGTGCTGCGGCCGCGCCACGAGCTGATGCGCGCCCAGGCCGACGGCCACGACCTCGATCTCGACGCGCTCGTGCGCGCGCAGTGCGACCTGCGCGCCGGCAGCGGCGGCAGCGGTCTCGATCGCATCCATGTCGCCATGCGCCCGCAAGGACACGATCTTGCCGTCACGCTGCTCGTCGACGTCTCGCTGTCCACGGACGCCTGGGTCGACGGCTACCGCGTGCTCGACGTCGAGAAGGAGGCGCTGCTGGTGCTTGCCCACGGGCTTTCGGCCTGCGGCGATCACCACAGCATCCTGACCTTCACCTCGCGCCGGCGGTCCTGGGTGCGGCTCGAAACCGTGAAGGCCTTCGGCGAGCCGATGAGCGGGACGGTGGAACGCCGGATCGGCGCGCTGAAGCCCGGCTATTACACGCGGATCGGCACGGCCGTGCGCCATGCCGCGGCCGAGCTCGCCCGCCAGCCGCAGCGCAAGAAGCTGCTGATTGTGCTCACCGACGGCAAGCCGAACGACGTCGACCATTACGAAGGGCGCTTTGCGGTCGAGGACACTCGCAAGTCGGTGCAGGAGGCACGCCGGCTCGGCATCGCCGCCTTCGGCGTGACGGTGGACGCAACCGCGCAATCCTACTTCCCGACCCTGTTCGGCCGTGGCGGCTACGCGATCGTCGGCAACATCAAGCGGCTGCCCGCGGCGCTGCCGGCGATCTACCGGCAGGTCGCGCATTAAGCGGGGAAAAGCCGCGTCGTTCCGCTCCCGCGTGAGCTATTGCTCATATGTTGAGTATATGATCGTATAGCCGGATGGACCCCGGCCGGCCAAGACCCGATCTGATCATCTTCGATTGCGATGGCGTGCTCGTCGACAGTGAGCTGCTGAGCTGCCGGTGCCTGTCCGAGGTGCTGGCCGAGTTCGACATCGCGCTCAGCCCGCAGCAGGCGCTCGAACTCTTTCTCGGGCGCAGCACCAGGGCGATCGAGCAGCATTATCGTGATCTCGGGCAGACCGTGCCGGACGGCTTTCTGCCGCGCCTGAAGTCGCAAGTGCTGTCGACATTCGCAGCATCGCTGCAGCCGATCCCCGGCATTGCCGGCGTGATCTCCGAGCTCCCCGTGCCGTTTTGCGTGGCATCGTCCAGCGACCTCGATCGCGTTGCGCTCTCCCTCGATGTCACCGGCCTGCGGGCGCATTTCGGCGACCGGCTCTACACCGCGCAAATGGTCAGGCACGGCAAGCCGGCGCCGGATCTCTTTCTCCTCGCGGCGGAGAAGATGGCGGTGCAACCTGCGCGCACGCTGGTGATCGAAGACAGCGTCAGCGGCGTTGCGGCGGGCAAGGCGGCCGGCATGACCGTCTGGGGATTTGTCGGCGGCAGCCATTACCGCGGCCGCGACGGGCGGGCTATATTGTCCGGCGCGGGGGCCGACCGGGTCTTCGCGCGCATGAGCGATTTCTGGGAGGCGTGAGGCCCGCATGGCCGCCGAGAACGACAGATCGCGACTCGACGATGCCGCGCGTGCCGGCTGGCTCTATTTCATCGCCGGTCACACCCAGGACGAGATCGCAAAGATGCTCCAGGTCTCGCGCGCCTCGGCGCAGCGGCTGGTCTCGTTGTGCCTCGCCGAGCGCCTCATCACCTTTCGGCTGGAGCATCCCATCGCCGCCTGCATGGAACTCGCAGCGCGCCTAAGGGAGCGTTTCGACCTTGCCCATTGTGAGGTGGTGCCGGCCGATCCGGCGGCGCCGCAGGCCACCGCAGGCATCGCGGAGCGCTGCGCCAATCTGCTCGACGCGACGCTGCGGTCGGAGACGCCCGTGATCGTCGCGCTCGGCACCGGCCGTGCCGTGCGCGCCGCGGTCGAGCGCGTCACGCCGATCGACCGGCCCAATCACCAGATCGTCTCGCTGGTCGGCAACATCTCCGCCGACGGTTCGGCGAGCTTTTACGACACCGTCGGCCGGCTCGCGGACCGCACGGGCGCGCGGCACTATCCGATGCCGCTGCCGTTCCTGATGTCGTCCGAGGACGAGCGCAACAAGATGGTCCGCATCGAGCCGATCGCCAAGGTGAAGGCGGTGGCGGCCAAGGCGGATTTGCGCCTCGTCGGCATCGGCCAGATGGACCAGAAGGCGCAGGTTCACATCGACGGCTTCGTCACCCGCGACGAGTTGTTCGAGATGATGCGGCTGGGCGCCATCGGCGAGATCACCGGCTGGGCCTACGATTCCAAGGGGCGCCTGCTCAAGGCCGGGACCAACAAGCGCCTCACCAGCATTCCGCCGGAAGTGCCGGCGAAGACCACGACGATCGGTGCCGCGGTCGGCGCAGCCAAGGTGCCGGCCATCGCGGCGGCGCTGAACGGCGGCCTGGTCAACGGGCTCATCACCGACGAGACGACGGCGCGGGCGATCCTGGAGCGGTAGGCGAAGTTAGCGCGGCAGTCGCGCTGCGCTCCCTCTCCCCGCAAGCAGGAGAGGGTGGAGCAAGCCGCGCGTCCGCCCGAGCCACTGCCGCCGCTCCGCGCTGTCACTCTCATCCCTGTCGCACCGCAGCACTCATAAGTTGCGCAAATGCGTGTGCGCCTGCTTGACAACCGTCGCCCTCTCGGTTGAACATACGCCCAACGCGTGGGCATATGCTCAAAACGCGAGTTGAGGGGAGGTCACCGTGAAACACGTCCTGGGCGCCGTCTGCGGCGCGTCTGCACTTTTGCTGGCCGTCCCCGCGATGGCCGAAACCACCCTGACGATCGCCACCGTCAACAATGGCGACATGATCCGCATGCAGGGGCTGACGGCCGAATTCACCAAGAAAAACCCCGACATCGCAGTGAAATGGGTGACGCTCGAGGAGAACGTGCTGCGCCAGCGCGTCACCACCGACATCGCCACCAAGGGCGGTCAGTTCGACGTGCTGACCATCGGCACCTATGAGGTGCCGATCTGGGCCAAGAAGGGCTGGCTGGTGCCGCTGGCCAATTTAGGGGCCGATTACGACGTTGCCGACCTCCTGCCCAAGATCAAGGACGCGGTCTCAGTCGACGGCAAGCTCTACGCCGCGCCGTTCTATGGCGAGAGCTCGATGGTGATGTATCGCACCGACCTGTTCGAGAAGGCCGGCCTGAAGATGCCGGAAAAGCCGACCTGGGATTTCGTGGTGGATGCCGCCAAGAAGCTCACCGACAAGACCGCCGGCACCTACGGCATTTGCCTCCGCGGCAAGGCCGGCTGGGGCGAGAACATGGCGTTCCTCTCGGCCATGGCCAATTCCTACGGCGCGCGCTGGTTCGACGAGAAGTGGCAGCCGCAGTTCAACACGCCGGAATGGAAGGCGACGCTGACGACCTATGTCAATCTGATGAAGGAAGCCGGTCCTCCCGGTGCGAGCTCCAACGGCTTCAACGAGAATCTGGCGCTGTTCAACGCCGGCAAGTGCGCGATGTGGATCGACGCCACGGTGGCGGCATCCTTCGTCACCAACCCGAAGGATTCCAAGGTCGCCGACAAGGTCGGTTTCGCGCTGGCGCCCAACACCGGCCTCGGCAAGAACGCCAACTGGCTGTGGGCCTGGAACCTCGCGATCCCCGCCGGCTCCAAGAAGACGGAAGCTGCCGAGAAGTTCATCGCCTGGGCAACCAGCAAGGACTACACCAAGCTCGTCGCATCGAAGGAAGGCTGGGCCAACGTGCCGCCGGGCACGCGCACCTCGCTCTACCAGAACCCCGATTATCTGAAGGTCGCCCCGTTCGCGAAGCTGACGCTGGCCTCGATCGACGCGGCCGATCCGAACAAGCCGACGGTGAAGCCGGTGCCTTACGTCGGGGTGCAATACGCCGCCATTCCCGAATTCCAGGGCATCGGCACCCAGGTCGGCCAGCAGTTCTCGGCTGCGCTTGCGGGCTCGATGACGGTCGATGCCGCGCTGACCGCGGCGCAATCGGCGACCGAGCGCGAGATGAAGCGCGCCGGCTACATCAAGTGAACCCGGGCTCGACCTCCTGAGCTCAACTTGCGGCCATCCGCCCATCCCCGGATGGATGGCCGCCTTCTTCCCGAGGTTTCATTTTGACGCGTTTTCTTCCCGCGAACCCGTCGCACCTTCGCTCGAAAACGCTCTGAAGGAGAAGTCAGGGATGGCAACCCGGCAGACGCAGTTCCTTGCGCGCTCGCTCCTGACGCCTGCGGTCGGGCTGCTCATTCATCTGGATGATCGTCCCGCTGGCGCTGACGATCTACTTCTCGACGCTGCATTACAGCCTGCTCGATCCCGGCTCCGAGTCGTTCGTGGGCCTGGAGAACTTCCGCTACTTCCTCACCGATCCCGCCTTCCTGGCCTCGCTTCAGAACACGTTGGTGCTGGTCGGCTCGGTGCTGGCCCTGACGATCATGCTCGGCATCCCGCTCGCGCTGCTGATGGACCAGCCGGTGATCGGGCGCAATTTCGTGCGGCTGATGGTGATCGCGCCGTTCTTCGTGATGCCGACGGTCAGCGCGCTGGTCTGGAAGAATCTGTTGATGCATCCGGTGTCCGGCCTGTTCGCCTGGCTCGTCTCGCTGTTCGGATTGACGCCGGTCGACTGGTTCAACGACGTGCCGCTCTTTGCGGTGATCCTGATCGTGACGTGGCAATGGCTGCCGTTCGCGACGCTGATCCTGCTCACCGCGCTGCAATCGCTCGACGAAGAGCAGAAGGAGGCTGCCGAGATGGACGGCGCCAGCGCGGTCTCGACCTTCATCTACATCACGCTGCCGCATCTGGCGCGCCCCATCACGGTGGTGATCCTGATCGAGACCATTTTCCTGCTCACGGTCTTCGCAGAGATCTATGTCACCACGGGTGGCGGCCCTGGCCTGTCCACCACCAACATCGCCTTCCTGATCTATTCGCAGGCGCTGATTCAATACGATGTCGGCACGGCCTCGGCGGGCGGCCTCGTCGCGGTCGCGATCGCGAACATCGTCGCCTTCTTCCTGGTCCGCATCGTCGGCCGCAATCTGGAGGCGTGAGATCATGGCACGGAGGGCGACGACGCAGCAGGTGGTGGTCTCGACGATCGGGGCCTGGTTCTTCGGCTTCCTGATCTTCTTCCCGATCCTCTGGATGGTACTGGCGAGCTTCAAGACCGAGCTGGAAGCCTTTGCCATCCCGCCGTCCTTCCTGTTCTTCCACTGGACCACCGAGAATTACGCGACGGTGCAGGAGCGCAGCGACTATCTTCATCACGCGATGAACTCGATCATCATCGCCGGCGGCTCGACGCTCATCGCTCTCTTGATTGCCGTTCCCGCGGCCTGGTCGATGGCGTTCTCGCCGACCAAGCGCACCAAGGATATTCTGCTCTGGATGCTCTCGACCAAGATGATGCCGCCGGTCGGCGTGCTGGTGCCGATCTACCTGATCTACAAGTCCTTCGGTCTTTTGGATTCTCGCATCGGCCTCGTCTTCATCCTGTGCCTCGGAAACCTGCCGATCGTCATCTGGATGCTCTTCACCTATTTCAAGGAGATCCCGCGCGACATTCTTGAAGCTGCGCGCATGGACGGTGCCACCATCGGCCGTGAGCTGGTCTATGTGCTGACGCCGATGGCGATCCCGGGGCTGGCGTCCACGATGCTGTTGAACCTGATCCTCGCCTGGAACGAGGCGTTCTGGACGCTCAATTTGTCGACCTCGAATGCGGCGCCGCTCACCACCTTCATTGCCTCCTATTCCAGCCCGGAAGGGCTGTTCTGGGCAAAGCTGTCGGCTGCCTCGACGCTGGCGATCGCGCCCATTCTCGTCCTCGGTTGGTTCAGCCAGAAGCAGCTCGTGCGCGGGCTCACCTTTGGCGCGGTGAAGTAGAGGGGCTGCGGGATCATGGGTCAGATCACACTTCAAGGCGTGCAGAAATCGTTCGGCCCCGTGCACATCATCAAGGGCGCTGACTTGGACATCGCCGACGGTTCCTTCGTGGTGTTCGTCGGTCCGTCCGGCTGCGGCAAGACCACCTTGCTGCGGCTGATCGCCGGGCTCGAGGACGTCACCGGCGGCAACATCCTGATCGACGGCAGGAACGTGGTGGACACGCCGCCCGCCAAGCGCGGACTGTCGATGGTGTTTCAGTCCTACGCGCTCTATCCGCATATGAGCGTGCGCGGCAATATCGGCTTCGGCCTGAAGATGGCGGGGCTGGCGAAAGACGAGATCAACCGCAAGGTCGAGGCCGCCGCCGCGACGCTGAATCTCACGCCCTATCTCGATCGCAAGCCGCGCGAGCTTTCCGGTGGCCAGCGCCAGCGCGTTGCGATCGGCCGGGCCATCGTGCGCGAGCCCAAGGCGTTCCTGTTCGACGAGCCGCTGTCCAACCTCGATGCCGCGTTGCGCGTGCAGATGCGCATCGAGGTGACGCGGCTGCAGAAGCAGCTCGGCACCACCGCGATCTACGTCACCCACGACCAGGTCGAGGCCATGACGATGGCCGATAAGATTGTCGTGCTCAACGGCGGCAAGATCGAGCAGTACGGCTCGCCCCTGGAGCTCTACGAGCGGCCCGCCAATCTTTTCGTCGCCGGCTTCATCGGCTCACCCAAGATGAATTTCGTCACCGGCGAGCTCGCCCAGCAGCAGGGGGCGGCGACCATCGGCGTGCGGCCGGAGCATCTCAAGATCGAGCGCGACGGAGCGGACGGCTGGCAGGGCACGATCGCGGTCGCCGAGCATCTCGGCAGCGACACCTTTCTCTATGTCGATGCCGGCGCGCTCGGCATGCTGACGGCGCGCTATATCGGGGAATTGAGCCTGCACGCTGGCGACCGGGTCTCACTGGTGCCGGACCCCGCCCGCATTCACCGCTTCGATACGAGCGGCAACGCGCTTCGGAACTGACAAGAAACGGAAAGACGACCATGTACCTGGAAAAATTCAAGCTGAACGGCAAGACCGCGTTCATCACCGGCGGCGGGCAGGGCATCGGCCTTGGCTGCGCGGAAGCGCTGGCTGAAGCCGGCGCCAAGGTGATCATCGGCGACCGCGACAGCAAGATCGCCGACAGCGCCAAGGCCAGCCTGAAGGCGAAGGGCTTTGACATCGAGACCGCGATCATGGACGTGACCGACACCAAGCGCGTGGCGGAGGTCGCCAACGACCTCGTCGCCCGCCACGGCAAGGTCGACATT
Source organism: Bradyrhizobium sp. 62B (assembly GCF_030272265.2). Classification (NCBI taxonomy): domain Bacteria; kingdom Pseudomonadati; phylum Pseudomonadota; class Alphaproteobacteria; order Hyphomicrobiales; family Nitrobacteraceae; genus Bradyrhizobium; species Bradyrhizobium sp. 62B. The sequence continues at coordinate 2,668,853 of NZ_CP092841.2, forward strand.
CTCGTCAACAATGCCGGCATTGCCCGCAGCGAAACTCCGGCCGAAACCGTCACCGACGAGCACTGGCTCAACGTCATCGACGTCAATCTCAACGGCACCTTCTGGTGCTGCCGCGAATTCGGCAAGCATATGCTGAAGGCGAAGAGTGGCGCCATCGTCAATGTCGGCTCGATGTCCGGCTTCATTGTCAACAAGCCGCAGGAGCAATGCTTCTACAACGCCTCCAAGGCTGCGGTTCATCACCTGACCAAATCGCTGGCCGCCGAATGGGGCGCGCGCGGCATCCGCGTCAATGCGGTGGCGCCGACCTATATCGAAACGCCGCTCAACGCCTTCGTGAAGAGCAACGCCAAGATGTACGACGCCTGGATCGGTGGAACTCCGATGGCGCGGATGGGGCAGGTCGAGGAGATCGCCTCCGTCGTGCTGTTCCTCTCCTCGGAGGCCGCGAGCCTGATGACCGGCAGCATCGTGCTGGTGGATGGCGGCTACACTTGCTGGTAGGCTCACCGTCAAAACTGACGGAATGCGACCGGGAGCGACAATGCCGCGAGCGTATATCGGCGTCGACGTGGGGACCACCAGCACGCGGGCCGGGGTGTTTGACGAGTCTGGAACGCTGCTTGCAACCGCCCGGCATCCAATCCGGATCTGGCACGAGCCCGGCGACGTTGTCGAGCAGTCCTCGCAGGACATCTGGGAAGCCTGCGTCAGATCGGTGCGGGCCGCGATGGCCGAAGCGTCGATCGCGCCCGACAGCATCGGCGGCATCGGCTTTGACGCCACGTGTTCGCTGGTCGTCCTCGATAGACAGGGCGAGCCGCTCACCGTCAGCGCATCCGGCGAGGCCGAGCGCAATGTCATCGTCTGGATGGATCATCGTGCCGTTGCCGAGGCGCGGCTGATCAACGAGACCGAGGACGCCGTGCTGCGCTATGTCGGCGGCTCGATCTCGCCAGAAATGGAAATGCCGAAGCTGCTATGGATGAAGCGGCACCTTCGTGGGAGCTTCGACGCCGCCGGCCACTTCTTCGATCTCGCGGATTATCTGACCTGGCGCGCGACCGGCTCGCTGCAGCGCTCGACCTGCACCGTGACCTGCAAGTGGAACTATCTCGCCCATGACGGCGGGGGCTGGAGCGCGCAATTCTTCAAGCGCATCGGCCTGTCGGACTTCGTCACCGAGAAATACGCCCGCATCGGCACCGAGATCGTCGCCCCCGGCACGCGGCTTGGCGCCGGACTCACCCGCACGGCCGCGGCCGAACTCGACCTGCCAGCGGGCATACCGGTCGGCGCCTCGCTGATCGACGCCCATGCCGGCGGCATCGGCGCGATCGGCGGCCGCGACGGCGCGGGCGGGGCCAGCGATGCCTGCGACCGGCTCGCCTATATCATGGGAACGTCGGCCTGCATCATGGCGACGACGAAAGAACCGTGTTTCGTGCCGGGGGTGTGGGGACCTTATTACTCCGGCATGGTCCCGGACTTCTGGCTCAACGAGGGCGGTCAGTCTGCCGCGGGTGCGGCGATCGACCATCTCCTCAAGTCGCATCCCGGCCATGCCGAGGCCAGCGCCGCGGCGCGCGGCGAGGGTCTCGACCTCATCGACTTCCTCGAGCGCCGCATCATCGCGCGTACCGGCAGCGCCAGCCATGCTGCGCTGCTTGCCCGCGATATCCATGTGCTTCCCGAGTTCATCGGCAACCGCTCGCCCTACGCCGATCCCGATACGCGCGCGGTGATCGCGGGCCTCGATCTCGATACCGACATCGCCTCGATGGAGCGGCTGTTCGTCGCCGGCCTGTGCGGGCTCGCCTATGGCCTCGCCGAAGTGATCGAAGCCTTTGCTGCGCATGGCGTGCGCTCCAGCATCATGATCATGGGCGGCGGCGCCAGCCGCAGTCCGCTGGTACGGCAGATCATGGCCGACACGACGGGGCTCACCGTCGCGCTGCCGCAGACGAAGGAGCCGGTGCTGCTCGGTGCTGCGATGCTGGGGGCGGTGGCCGGCGGAGCCTACGCCTCGATCGGCGAAACCATGGCCAGGATGTCGGCGCTGGGCCGCAAGAGCGAGCCGACCGCGCCTGACATGGCGGCGTTTCACAGGCGCAAGCGCGCGGTCTACAAGCTGTTGCGCGAGGTCGACCGCGGCAGCCGCGCGGCGATGGGCGACATCGCGAGAGGTTGAAAGACATGCTGATTGCCTGCGGCGACGCGCTGATCGATTTCGTGCCGACGCGAAACGCCGAGGGGCGCGAGGCGGTGATGCCGGCGGTCGGTGGTTCCTGCCTCAACGTCGCGATCGGGATGGCGCGGCTGGGCGCGCCGGCCGGCTTCGTCGGCGGCATCTCGACAGACTTGTTCGGGCGGATGATCGCAGATCATGCCGCGGCTTCTCACGTCGGTCTCAATCTTGCGACCCGCAGCGATCATCAGACCACGCTCGCTTTCGTCCGCATCGTCGCGGGCGAGTCGCATTACGCCTTCTATGATGCCGAGACCGCGACACGAAACTGGACCTATCGGCGTGGGTCCATTCCGTTCGACGCGGTCGAGGCCGTCCATGTCGGCTCAACCACGCTTGTCAACGACCGGAGCGCAGCCGAGACCGAAGCGCTGATCGCGGATGCGCGCACGTCCTCGACGATCTCGTTCGATCCGAACTGCCGGCCCAATCTTGTCAAGGACAAGCCGGCCTATCTCGCGCGCATCGGCGAATTTGCGGGGAGGGCCGATCTCATCAAGATGTCGGACGTCGACTTCGCCTATCTCCATGGCGACGAGCCTTATCCGCAGCGCGCGCGCATGCTGCTCGGGCAGTGCACCAGTCTCGTCGTCATCACCCGCGGCAATCATGGCGCGATCGCGTGGCACGCGGGGGCAGGGCAGATCGAGGTCGCCGCGCCCAAGGTCGAGGTTGCCGACACGATCGGCGCGGGCGACAGCTTTCAGGCGGCGCTGCTCTTTGCCCTGCACAAGCAAGGACGCATTGCCCGGCAAGCATTGAAGGACATCAGTGCCGACGAGCTCCGTCGCGCCCTGTCCTTTGCCGCCAATTGCGCCGGCCTCACCTGCACGCGCCCGGGCGCCGATCCGCCCTGGAGCCATGAGATCAATTGGCGCTGGTAGCCCGACTCACATCCGCGCGACGGCCTTCTCGGCGCATTTGAGAAACCTGGAGATCAGCGGGCTCTGGGAATCCCGTCGCCAGCACACCGCGATGTCGATGGAATCGCCGGCATCGCGCAGCGGCCTGAACACGATGCCGCTTGGCGCGCCGAGCTTGGCGCAGGCCGGCACGATCGCAAAACCCTCGCCGGCGAGCACCAGGCTCAGCGCCGAATGCACCGTCTCCACCCGGCTCGCAATCGGCATCACGATCTGATGCCGGCGCAGCAGGGCCGCGACCGCGGAGGAGGCGGGATCCTGCTCCGGCGGCGGCAATGCGATCAGCGGGCGGCCCTGCAACCGTTCAATCGGCACGGTGCCGAGACGCGCCAGCGGCGAGCGGATCGGCATGGCCAGCATGAAGGGCTGGGCACCGATCCGAGCCACCTGGATCTCGGGATGGTTGATGGCCGGCATGCACAGCGCAACCGTGACGCTGCGATCGAGCAGCCGGGCCTCGCGCGTCGATGCGCTGAGCTCGGCAAACTCGAGGTCGACACCGGGCACCGAGCGCCGCAGCTCGGGGATCAGCCGCGGCAGCATCGCATTCGCCAGCACGAACATGTAGCCGACCGAGAGCCGCCCGCGCTTGCCAGCGGCGACCGCGCGCGCGGCTTCGGCGCCGTCGGCGGCCAGCGCCAGCGCCTCGCTCGCCCGCGACAGCAGCGCCTGGCCTGCCTCGGTCAGGTCCATGCCGCGGGTGCCCCGGCGGAACAGCGGCGCGCCGATCTCGGCCTCGAGCTTGCGGATCTGCACCGAGAGCGGCGGCTGTGCCATCCGCAGCCGCTCGGCGGCCTTGCCGATGCTGCGCGCCTCGGCGACGGCGACGAAATAGCGGAGCCGGCGAAGATCCATTGGCATACCGAAAACGTATGGGTTGGCGACCAAAATCGTATTGGACGGCCAGTTAACAAAACTGTCATTCTCGCTGTCAATGCTTTGGCCAACGAGGGCCAGCTTCGGAGCGTGGTGTGACGATGAACGGCGATCCCTGTCTCCTGTCTGCAACCGAGCTGCGCGGCCTCATCGCCGCCAAACGCATTTCTCCGGTCGAGATCACCCGCGCCGTGCTCGCCCGCGCCGAGGCGCTGCAGGGCAAATTGAACTGCTTCATCACGATCTGCGGCGACGAGGCGATGGCGCAGGCCCGCGCGGCCGAGCGCAAGGTGATGTCCGGCGAAGAGCTCGGCCTGCTGCACGGCATCCCCGTCACGGTCAAGGACATCGTCAACACCAGGGGCGTCAAGACCACCTTCGGCGCCGTTCCCTACAAGGACAATGTGCCGGCCGAGGACGCCGTGGCGGTGGCGCGACTGCGCCGCGAAGGTGCGATCTTGATCGGCAAGACCACGACGCCGGAATTCGGCAGCAAGTGCCTGACGGATTCGCCGCTGTTCGGCCGGACCCGCAACGCGTGGGACGCCTGCCGCTCCTCCGGCGGCTCCAGCGGCGGCGCGGCGGTGGCGGTCGCCAGCGGCATCGCGCCGCTTGCGATTGCGACCGATGGCGGCGGCTCGACGCGGATTCCCGCCGCCTGCAATGGCGTGGTGGGTTTGAAGCAGAGCAACGGAGTGATCCCGCACAGCCAGGCGCTGGATGTTTTCGGCAACCAGACCTATGTCACGCCGACCACCCGCACCGTTGCCGACACCGCATTGATGATGCAGGCGATGGCCGGAGAGGATGCCTGCGATCCCTGGTCGATCGGCGTGCCCGTGCCTGACTTCATCGGCACGAGCGCGGCGGGCGGTGACCTGCGCGGGCTCAGGATCATGTGCTGCCTGACGCCGCCGGGCCGTCCAGTGTCCGCTGAGGTCGCCGCCAATTTCAGGGCGAGCCTCGATCGGCTGGCGGGGTTAGGGGCGGAGCTCGAGGAATTCTCCGGCGAGGATTTCGACATCGAGCCGATCTGGCGTGCCATCAACCACACGGTCTGGCGCACGCGCTTCGCCAAGCTCGCCGCCGAGCACAAGGACGAGCTGAGCGAGGCCTTCCTCAAGCAGCTCGCGCTCGCGACCGAGGTCAGCGGCGTCGACTACCAGGAGGCGATGTTCGCGCGCACCGCGCTGTTCCGCCGTGTGCAATCTCTGCTTGCGCGCGGGCATCTGCTGGCGATGCCCACCCTGACGCGGACCGCACTTCCGATCAGCCAGGACCTGTTCGGCAGCATCGAAATCGATGGCCGGCATTTCGACAGCGTCCGGCCACACTGGTTCCCCTGGACCATGCCGTTCAACATGACCGGCCATCCCGCGATCAGCCTGCTCTCAGGCTTTGCCCGCGACGGCTTGCCGATCGGCCTTCAACTGGTCGGCCGCTTCCGGGCCGACGCGGAATTGCTGCGCGTGAGCGCGCTGTTCGAGGCCTCGAGCGGCCTTCTGTCGCGCTGGCCGGAGTGACGACATGCCCACGCAGCAAAAGGGCCGTTGTCAAAGGACTTGCCTCCGGCGGCCGGACATGTTGATCGTGCCGCAAGTGAGCTTCGAGCCCGAGCGCGCATGAGCGTATTTGTCCTCCGACGTCTGGTGACCTTGCTGGCGACGCTGGTCGGCGCCTCGCTGATCATCTTCCTGGTGCTCGACGCGCTTCCCGGCAATGCAGCGCAGATGCTGATGGGCGCGGATGCCTCGCCGGATGCGGTGCGCGCGCTCACCGTCAAGCTCGGGCTCGACCAGCCCCTGGCGGTTCGCTATCTGCAGTGGATTAAGGGCCTCTTCGTCGGCGATCTCGGCAACTCCTATGTCTACGGCACGCCGGTTGCGAGCCTGATCGCGGAGCGGCTGCTGCTGACCGTTCCGCTCGCCATCATGGCCATGACGATCACGGTGACGCTGGCGCTCTCGGCCGGCATCTACACCGCCGCCAACCACAACAAGCTCGGCGACGTCGGCGTGATGTCGTTGACGCAAATCGGCATCGCGTTGCCGAATTTCTGGTTTGCGATCCTGCTGGTCCTCTTGTTCTCGGTGCGGCTGCAATGGCTCTCGGCGGGCGGCTTTGCCGGCTGGGCGGACGGCATCTGGCTCGGTATCAAGTCGCTGCTGCTCCCCGCCGTCTCGCTCGCGGTGGTGCAGGCCGCGATCCTCGCGCGGGTCACGCGTTCCGCCGTGCTGGAAGTGCTGCGGGAGGATTTCGTTCGGACTGCGCGCGCCAAAGGGCTCGGCAAGCGCGAGGTGCTGTGGAGCCACGTGCTGCGCAACGCCATGATCCCCGTGATGACGGTGATGGGGTTGCAATTCGCCAATCTGCTGGCCGGCACCATCGTGATCGAGAACGTGTTCTACCTGCCGGGCCTCGGCCGCCTGATCTTCCAGTCGATCGCCAACCGCGACCTGATCGTGGTGCGCAACTGCGTGATGCTGCTCGCGACCATGGTCGTCATCGTCAATTTTGTGGTCGACGTGCTCTATGCCTTCATCGACCCCCGCATCAAGGTTCACGACCTGTGAGCGAGCCCCTGATCATCGATGCGCCGCTCGCGACGCGCCCGCTGCCGGCGCGCACGTTCTGGCGGCGTGCGCTGCGCCATCGCAGCTTCGTGCTCGGCGGCGCGCTGAGCCTTCTGGTGCTTCTCTCCGCGTTGCTGTCGCTGGTGTGGACGCCGTGGTCACCTTACGAGATTGACATCGCCTCGAAGCTGCGGCCGCCGTCGGCAGCGCATTGGCTCGGCACCGATTCCTTCGGCCGCGACATCGTCTCGCTGCTGCTCGCCGGCGCCCGCTCCACCATCATGGTCGGGATCATCGCCGTCAGCATCGGTCTCACCTTCGGCGTCACGCTCGGCCTGATCGCTTCGGCGCGGCGCGGCTGGACCGAAGAGGTCATCATGCGGTTCTCCGATTTCACCTTCGCCTTTCCGGCCGTTCTGTCCGCGATCATGCTCGCCGCGGTGGTGGGGCCGGGCATGGTCACCTCGATCGTCGCGATCGGCATCTTCCAGATCCCGACGTTGACCCGGCTGACGCGCGGCTCGGCCAACGCGATCTGGGCACGCGAATTCGTGCTGGCCGCGCGTGCGGCGGGCAAGGGGAAATTCCGCATCACCGTCGAGCACGTGCTGCCGAACATCCTGTCGATCCTGATCGTGCAGGTCACCATTCAGTTCGCGCTCGCCATTCTCGCCGAAGCGGCGCTGTCCTATCTCGGCCTCGGCACGCAGCCGCCGCAACCGTCCTGGGGGCGGATGCTGAACGATGCACAGACGCTGCTGTTCCAGTCGCCGATGCTCGCGGTCTATCCGGGCGCTGCCATCGCAATCGCGGTGCTCGGCCTCAATCTGCTCGGCGACGGCTTGCGCGATCTGCTTGATCCCAGACTGGCGCGGGAGCGATGACGATGGTTGAGCGCTCCGATATGCCGCTGATCGAGGTCAACAATCTCGGCGTCCGCCTCAACACCAGCCGCGGGCCGGCGCAGGCCGTGCGCGGCGTCAGTTTCTCGCTCAAGCGCGGCGAGACGCTCGGGCTGGTCGGCGAGTCCGGTTGCGGCAAGTCGGTCACCGCGATGTCGCTGATGGGTTTGTTGCCTGATAGCGCCGTGGTCTCGGGCAGCATCAGGCTCGACGGCAACGAGCTCGCCGGGCTGCCGGATGCGGATTATTGCCGCCTGCGCGGCAACCGCATCAGCATGATCTTCCAGGAGCCGATGACCGCGCTCAATCCGATGCACACGATCGGGCATCAGGTTGCCGAGCCGCTGCGACGTCACAAGAAGCATTCGGCGGCACAGGCACGCCAGGAAGCCATTGCCTTGCTCGATCGCGTCGGATTGCCCGATCCGGCGAGGCGGGTCGATGCCTATCCGCATCAGTTTTCCGGCGGCCAGCGTCAGCGCATCACCATCGCGATGGCGCTCGCCTGCGAGCCGGATCTCTTGATCGCGGACGAGCCGACCACCGCGCTCGACGTCACCATCCAGGGCCAGATCCTCGACCTCATTGCCGACCTCGTCGAGGAACGCGGCATGTCGATGATCCTGATCTCGCACGATCTCGGCGTCATCGCCGAGAACGTGCAGCGCATGATGGTGATGTATGGCGGCACCGTCGTCGAGAGCGGACCGACCGACGAAGTCTTCCGCCGCATGGGCCATCCCTACACGCAGGGCCTGTTCCGCGCCCGGCCGAAGCTCGGCGCGCGCAAGGGGACGCGGCTGATGACGATCTCGGGCACTGTGCCGGAGCTGGCTGATCTGCCGGCTGGGTGCACCTTCTCCGCGCGATGTCCGCTGGTGATCGATGCGTGCCGCGCCGCGCTGCCGCCGATGGTGGAGGTCGGGCCTCGCCATGGCGTGCGCTGCGTCCGAACGGACGTCTCGATGGCAGAACGTGTTGGAGCGCTGACCGCATGACCGCCGCACCGCTTCTCGACGTGAGGGATCTCGAACAGCGCTACGCGCTGCCGCGGGAGAGCCTGTTTCGTCCGCCGGGGCAGGTGCGTGCGCTCAATGGCGTGAGCATGCAGGTTGCCGCGGGCAAGAGCCTCGGCGTCGTCGGCGAATCCGGGTCGGGCAAGTCGACCTTCGCGCGGCTGGTGATGGCGCTGGAGCGGCCGACGTCGGGGCAGGTCGCGCTGCTCGGGCGCGATCTCAACCGCATTCCCGCGGATGAGCTGCGCCGCGCCCGGCGCGATTTCCAGATGGTGTTCCAGGATCCCTACGGCTCGCTCGACCCGCGCCAGACCATCGCGCGCATCGTGGCCGAGCCCTTGACCGTGCTGGAAGGCGCCGATCGCACCACCTTCCGCGACCGCGTCGCCGCCGTGCTGCGCCAGGTCGGCTTGCGCGATGCGGACATGGAGAAATATCCGCACGAATTCTCCGGCGGCCAGCGCCAGCGCATCGCCATTGCGCGCGCGCTGATCACCCAGCCCAAGCTGATCGTCGCAGACGAGCCGGTCTCCGCACTCGACGTCTCGGTGCAGGCCCAGGTGCTGAACCTGATGCAGGATCTGCAGGAGCAGTTCGGCCTGAGCTATATCCTGATCAGCCATGACCTCGCCGTCGTCGACTATCTCTGCGACGAGGTCGCGGTGATGTATCTCGGCCGCATCGTCGAGCAGGGCCGCCCCGAAGATCTGTTCGAGCATTGCGCCCATCCCTATACGCGGGCGCTGCTGGAGGCCGTGCCGCGGGCGCGTGCCGTCGGCGGCCGGCGGCGGCGCGGCGGCCAGGCGATCGCCTCGCAATCGGCGGCGACCGCCGGATGCCCCTATGTCGCGCGCTGCCCGCTCGCCGAGCAGCATTGCCGAGAAGCCTTGCCTGCGTTACGCAAGGTCGGCGAGGGGCACCTTGCCGCCTGCCACAGGGCGGAGGCCGTGATGGCGTTGCCGCGGACGGCCATGGAAGGTTAGCGTCCCGAGCAGGATTGGCGTAGGCTTAAGACAAAAGCAGGCCGGGGAGTTACGCATGTTCAGGAAACTATCGATCGTCGCCTTTGCCGCCGCGTTGCTGGCAGCGCCCTTGCCGGTGCTGGCGCAAAGCAAGAAGGACAGCGTCGTCATGGCGATGGCGCTGGAGCCGCCGGGGCTCGATCCGACCAACGCCGCGGCTGCCGCGATCGCCGAGGTGACGCTCTACAACATCTACGAGACCCTGACCAAGATCAACGAGGACGGTTCCACCTCGCCGCTGCTGGCCGAGAGCTGGACCACATCGCCCGACCTGAAGACCTATACGTTCAAGCTGCGCAAGGGCGTCAAATTCCACAATGGCGAGCCGTTCAATTCCGCCGCGGTGAAGTTCTCGTTCGAGCGCAACGCCGCGCCAAACAGCACCAACAAGGACAAGAGCCTGTACCAGGCTTTCGAGAAGGTCGAGACGCCCGACGCCGACACGGTCGTGATCACGGTGAAATATTCCGAGCCGAACCTGCCGTTTCTGCTCGGGCAGGCGGGCGGCTCGATCGTCGAGCCGAAGAGCGCGGCGACCAACGTCACGCAGCCGGTCGGGACCGGACCTTATCAGCTAGGGGCCTGGGCCAAGGGGTCCTCGATCACGCTGACCAAATGGGCAGACTATCGCAATGCCTCGGCCATCAAGCTTTCCAAGGTGACGATCCGCTTCATCTCCGATCCGGCGGCGCAGGTCGCGGCGCTGCTCTCGGGCGACGTCGATGCGTTCCCGCGCGTCGCCGCGGCGCGTGCCCTGGCGCAGTTCAAGGCCGATCCGCGCTTCACCGTTCTGGTCGGCGGCTCCAGGGCCAAGACCATCGTCGCGATCAACCACCGCAAGAAGCCGCTCGACGACGTCCGCGTGCGCCGCGCCATCCTCGCTGCGATCGACCGCAAGGCGATGATCGACGGCGCCGTCGACGGTTTCGGTACGCCGATCGGCAGCTTCTACGTGCCTGGTGCGCTCGGCTTTGTCGACACCACTGGCGTCAACCCCTATGACCCCGAGAAGGCCAAGAAGCTGCTCGCTGAAGCCGGCGTCACCACGCCGCTGGAACTGTCGCTCAAGCTGCCGCCGCCGTCCTATGCGCGGCAGGGCGGCGAGATCGCCGCGGCCCAGCTCGCCAAGGTCGGCATCATCGCCAAGATCGAGAACGTCGAATGGGCGCAATGGCTGTCGCAGGTGTTCGCCGGCAACGGGCCGCACAATTTCGACCTCACCATCGTCAGCCACGTCGAGCCGTTCGACCTCGTCAAGATCACCGAGCCTGACTACTATCTCGGCTACAACAACGAGAAGTTCAACGCGCTCTACAAGCAGATCGTGTCGACGCCGGAGGAGGCCGCCCGCGCCAAGCTGCTCGGCGACGCCCAGCGCATGCTGGCCACCGACGCCGTCTCCGCCTATCTCTACCAGCCGCAGCTGATCACCATCACGGCCAAAAAGCTGAAGGGCGTCTGGAAGGACGTCCCGCAATACGAGAACGATTTCTCGACCTGGTCCTGGGAGTAGGGAACGCCCGATCAAGCCGACCCTGTCGCTTCAATTCTGGCCTCTCCCCATCGGGAGGGGCCAATCTTTTTGGCGTGTCCAAACAAGAATCTGAAAAACAACCCCATGCACAGTAGCCGGGCGTAGTCATTTCAATGGCTTGCGTCTTGCGCATTCAATGCTCGAGGCGATGCGCCGGGGCATTGATCCGTCGGGCAAAACACCGGCAATCCAGCATCGGCGCGTCGGCCGTCGCCGTGCAGCGGGAACGCAGCGCGGTTCCCTGCGCCAATCAAACTCTCTCCCGAATTCCTGCAAATCTCTGCCATCTACCAAAGGTAGATTCGCTCCCGGTGAAGCGTGGTCAACAACGCGTCTTGCAAAAGAAAAGCATTCTGCAGGCGTCCGGCCCGCTTCCGACAATGAAATGGGAGTTAGGCCATGCAGCATCTGCCGAACGACAGCTACGACGTCACGCTTGACCAATTTGGCCAAATCGCGACGGTCTACGGAGATCCCGGCTTTCCGGCATCCACCGACGTCGTGGGCGGCAACGACACCGTGACGGCCACCGTCGCCGCGCTCAATGCCAAAATCACGATCTTCGGCGACGACCACACGATGTTGCTTGGTCATTCCCAAGGCGGAAACGACACGTTGATCGCCGACATCGACGGCGGCTGGGACACCGCCGTCGTAGTGGGTGATAGCCAGTCGATGATCGACGACGCCAAGGGCGGCAATGACACCATCGTCGCGGATGCCGGCGGCACGGTCTACACCACGGTTTCGGTCTTTGGCGACGTCGCGGGGGATATGTCAGGCAACGCGCAGGGCGGCCATGACGACATGACCGGCTCGATCGGGTGGCGTGGTGGCGAGAACCAGTTCGCCGGCGATGCCGGCGGTTCCATGATCGACACTTCGCACGGCGGCAACGACACGATCGATGTGAGCGTGCTCACCACCGACGGAGGGGCGACCATCAGCGGCGACGCCATCGGTGCCCTGCGAGGTCTCGCACAAGGCGGCAACGACAATTTGACCGTGACGCTGAACGGCGACAGCGCCATATCCGGCGGACGGTTGTCGGGCGATTCGTCGACGTCCCTGATGGATCTTGCCCAGGGGGGCGACGATGTCCTCAACGTCAAGATCGACGGCCAGTATGCGGATGCGATCTCGTTCGTGTATGGCGACGCGCCAATCATGTCGGGTCATTCTCATGGCGGCAACGATATCCTCAACGGCGGCGCCGGCCGGGACTTCATGTATGGGGATGCGTGGAGCTATGAGTCCGCATCGCCCGGGTCGATCACCGGCGGCATGGATACGCTGAACGGCGGAGCTGGCGACGATCAGCTGTGGGGCGGTGGAAACAGCGACCTTTTCGCCTTCGACACGGGCTCGGGCAACGACACCGTCAACGACTTCAACCAGGGCAACAAGGTCGTCGGCAGCACCGCAGCGGAACACGACCTGATCGACGTGCAGGACTACGGCTTCGCAGACTGGACGGCGCTGTCGAAACTGATCAGCGACAATACCGCCGGCGATGCCGTGATCCATCTTTCCGCCAGCGCATCGATCACGCTGGACGGGGTTCACGCGGCGGACTTGCATCCAGCCGACTTCATCATCTGAGGGAGCAGAGCAAGGGCGGCATCACGATCGCGACCGCGCCATGACGAGTTTCGCTGCACGACGCAGCGAAACTCGTCGCTATCAAACTCTGTCCCGAATTCCAGCAAACCTCCGCCATCCAACAAAACTAGATTCGTCTCCGCGAAGCGTGTCACCGCACGTCGCAAAGAAATTCCAGCGACGTCAGGCCCGCTTCCGACAATGAAATGGGAGTTACGCCATGCAGCATCTGCCGAACGACACCATCGACGTCCTGCTCGACCAGTTTGGTCAAATCGAAACCGTCTACGGCGATCCGAACTTTCCGACCACCACGGACGCTTGGGGCGGCAACGACACCGTGACGGCAACCGTCACCCAGCCCGAAGCCGATGTCACGATCTTCGGCGACGACAATACGACGTTGCATGGCCAGTCCCACGGCGGCAACGACACTCTGACTGTTAATCTGAACTACGGCTGGAACTCGTTCCTCGTGGTCGGCGATGCCCAGGCGATGACCGACGACGCCGAGGGCGGCAACGATACGATCGATGTCCAGGCCAGGGGGCTGTACACCGACGTCCATGTTTTCGGCGATGTTGCCGGCGACATGTCGGGCAACTCCCAGGGCGGCAGTGACACCATCACGGGGGCGGTGGGCTGGCGAAGCTACGACCATCTGTATGCCGGCGATGCCGGTGGTTCCATGAGTGGCACGGCCAAGGGCGGCAATGACACGATCGACATCGACGTGGACACTCTGCAGGGCTTTGCGACGGCCAGTGGCGATGCCATCGGCTCCATCGGCGGCGATGCGCATGGCGGTAACGACAACATCACCTTCAGTTTCGGCACTGACGTCGCCATGACAGGCGGATTTGGCTACGGAGATTCGGTGACCTCGCTGACCGACAATGCCAAAGGGGGCGATGACATTCTCACACTTGCGTTCGATGGCATCGACACCGTCCAGTTTGCGCACCCGGAGCTCTTCGGCGATGCACGGACCATGTCCGGCAATGCCCAAGGCGGTAACGATATTCTCACCGGCGGGGGGACCAACGATCACCTCTATGGAGATGCCGCGAGCTATGCCCCTGCAACGCCGGGCTCGATCACCGGCGGCAGGGATATCCTCAACGGCGGCGCCGGCGATGATCAGCTTTCGGGCGGAGGAAACAGCGATACCTTCGTCTTCAACACCGGCTCCGGCAACGACCTGATCACCGATTTCGATCAAGGCAACAAGGCGCTCGGCAGTACCGTGACCGAGCACGATCTGATCAACGTGCAGAACTACGGGTTTGCGGACTGGACGGCGCTGTCGAAACTGATCAGCGACAACGACGCCGGCGATGCCGTGATTCATCTGTCGGCAAGCGATAACATCACGCTCGACGGCGTCCAGGCAGCGAACCTGCATGCGGCCGACTTCCTGATCTGAGCGAGTTGCTTCGGGCGCAACGACCTCGCCCCGCCGACAGCGGGGCGAGAGGTGGGTTCCGCCTTCGACGCCCGACAGGACCACCGCCTTCCCGCCTGGACGTGCCCCGCAGCCGCCAGGCGGAGCGGGTGTGCTCCACTGGTTCTGCGTTAACCATCATCGACGGTTTCAACCTGAACGCAGTCGCTTCGAAGTTTCTTAAATTTTGCCGGGTTACCACTTCGGGCATGGTGACCTGGGGACGGATATGAGCAAGCGGGCCAAGCGCAGGAAAGCGGAAACGCTCGCAATACCCATGGCCGCGAGGGTTGCAATCGGCGCCATGGCCGTCGCCGCATTGGGGTACGGCTTGCTCTCTCGCCCGGCGAGCGTGGCACCGGCACGGAAACCATCCGCACCCCAGGCCCAGGCCTCGTCAACTCCGGTTTACGTGGCACCTCCGGTTCATGCCTCGGCGCCGCCTCCGGCTCCAGTGCCGGCCCCGGCCCCGGCGCCCCTGGTCGAACCACCGAAAGCCGCTGAGGGTCCCGGCGCTCTTGTCCGCCAAGTGGTTGACTATGCCAGCCGCCAGGCGCCTGGCACCGTAATCATCGATACCAAAAACACGTTCCTCTATTTCGTCCTGAGCGACACGCAGGCATTGCGCTACGGCATCGGTGTCGGCCGCGAGGGTTTCACATGGTCCGGTGAACAGACCGTGGCTCGCAAAGCGGAATGGCCGGATTGGCATCCGCCCGCAGAGATGATTGGGCGTCAGCCTTATCTGCCGCGGTTCATGGCGGGCGGTCCCGGCAATCCGCTCGGCGCGCGCGCAATGTATCTGGGCGAGACCGAATATAGAATTCACGGCACCAACAAGCCCGATACGATCGGGAAGCGAGTTTCGTCTGGTTGTATCCGGCTGACCAATGAAGATGTCATGGACCTCTACGAGCGGGTGAAGGTCGGAGCGAAAGTGATCGTGCTTCCCGCGAGTGTTGCCCGTCGACCATCCCAGGGAACGCCGCCCGACGCCGCTTTCCGGTTGCCTGACCCTGCATCGCCGTCGAACCGGCCCTTGGCGGCCAACGCGCAGATGCTGTCATCCGGACCGAAGGTCGCCGAGGTCAAGTAATTCAGTCATCGGTCCGCAACCGAGGCAAGGCGGCGGCGCACCGTTCGGAAACGATGCGCCGCTCTCATGCGGCTTCCGCGTCGATATTGCCGATCCAGTCGCGGGCGAGCGTCACGTCGGCTTGCGACAATTGATGGCCCGCCGGCAGCACCCTGTGAGTCACGCTCGCACCTGCTTGCGAGAGCAGGGCCGCAAGCCTGGCCGAATTGCCGGCCGGCACGATCGGATCGCCTTGCCCGGACAACAGCAGGACCGGCTTGCCTGCAAGATCGGCCCTCGGCGGATCCGACAGCGGCACCATCGCGCGCAGCAGGACCGCGCCGGCCAGCACGTCCGGCTTCAGCAGCAACAGCGCGGCTGCGATGTTGGCGCCGTTGGAGAAGCCGACCGCGACAGGCGCGGCGATGCCGTAGCGCTGCCGCGCCTCACTCACGAAGTCGCCGAGCTCTTGCGCGCGGCGGCGCACATCGTCCTCGTCAAACACGCCCTCAGTGAGACGACGGAAGAAGCGCGGCATGCCGTGCTCGAGCACGGGGCCGCGCGGCGAAAGCAGGGCGGAGCCTGCTGAGATCATGCTGCCGAGCCCGAGCAGGTCGTTCTCGTCGCCGCCGGTGCCGTGCAGCAGCAGCAGCGGAGGGGAGCCCGCGCGGGTCGCGGGCTCGAAGCGATGGATGAAGGCGTTCTCGGTCATGACGCGGTCTCTTCCAGGCTCGGCAGCACACCCTCGATCTGCTTGCGCTGATGCTCGAGGAAAACAGGCAGCTTGAGGTCGCGTCCCAGCGTCGCGACGGGCTCATCGACGGCGAAGCCCGGGATGTCGGTCGCGATCTCGAACAGCACGCCGCCGGGCTCGCGGAAGTAGATCGAGCGGAAGTAGTTGCGGTCTCGCTGCTCGGTCGGATGCAGGCCGTGATTGCTCACGAGCTTCTGCGCCATCCGGCCCTGCTCGGCATCGTCAGCCGCGCGGAACGCGATATGATGCACCGAGCCGCCGCCCTGATGCCCGCGCAGAAAGCCCTTGGCCTCGTAGATGTCGACCACGCTGCCCTCGGCATCGCCCGGGGCCTTGAAGCGGATCACCGAGCCTTCGCGGCCGGTCTCCTTGAAGCCGAACACGTCGGTGAGAACGGCGGCGGTCTTCGCGGCGCTGTCGAGCAGCAGCGTCACGCCGTGGAAGCCGCGGATGGCATGCTCGGCCGGCACGTCGCCATTGCTCCAGCCGGGCTCATTCTCGGCGCCGGGAATGCCGACGAGGGCGAGCGCCATGCCGTCAGGATCGGTGAACGGCAGCACGGACTCGCCGAAACGCTTTTCAAGTGCCTCGTAGGCGATGCCCTTCTCGGTGAAGCGCTGGGTCCAATAGCCGAGCGAGCGCTGCGGCACGCGGAAGGCGGTCTGATGGGTCTCACCGACGCCGCGGCGTCCGGGTGACACGCCGGCCCAGGGGAAGAAGGTCAGGATGGTGCCGGGGCGGCCGGTCTCGTCTCCATAATAGAAGTGATAGGTGCCGGGATCGTCGAAATTGACCGTCTTCTTGACGAAGCGCAGGCCCAGATCCCGTGTGTAGAAGCCGAAATTGCGGATCGGGTCGCCGGCGATCGCGGTGACATGGTGCAGTCCAGACATTGTCGTCCTCCAGAACTCCAGGAGCGGTGTCGCTCTCTGGGTGGAAATATTGTTCCGCTTTGGATTGGAGACAATCCATGAAAATATGACGGCTATGTCTACGATTTGGAAACAATCGGCGGAAGCAGCCTTTGGATAAGCTCGGCAGCCTCCGGGCCTTCGTGAAGGTGGTGGAAAGCGGCAGCTTTGCCGAGGCCGGTCGGCAGCTGCGGCTGTCGCGCTCGGCGATCAGCAAATACATCGCCGACCTCGAGGAAAGCCTCGGCGTCCAGCTCCTGAACCGGACCACGCGGCACGCCAGTCCGACCGAGAACGGCCAGCGCTATTTCGAACGCGCGCTCGTCATCCTCTCGGAGGTCGAGGCCGCCGACCAGGCGGTGACGCAGGCCCAGTCGGCGCCGCGCGGGCTGCTCCGCGTCAACGCGCCGATGTCGTTCGGCACGATGCGGCTCGGGCCGGTACTCGCCGATTTCATGGCGCGCTTTCCCGACCTGCAGCTCCAGATCGTGCTCAGCGACGACCTGCTCGATCCGGTCCAGGACGGGTTTGACGTGACCTTGCGGATCGCGGAACTGGAATCCTCCAGCCTTATCGCGCGAAAAATCATGCCGGTGACGCGCATGATCTGCGCTTCGCCGGATTATCTGGCGCGGCATGGCACGCCGAAGCATCCGCAGGATTTGCGCGACCATGCTTCGCTGACCTACGGCTTCCTGCTCACCGGCAACCAGTGGAAGCTCACAGGCGGCGACGGCGATCACTGGATCCAGCCGGCCTGGTCGCTCTGCGTCAACAACGCCGAGGTGCTGCGCGACGTCGCGATCAAGGGCAGGGGACTTGCGCTGCTTCCGGAGTTCATCGCGACTGATGCTTTGAAGAAGGGCGAGCTACGGACGGTGCTCGACGACTATGCCGCGCCGCCGCTCGCGCTCTATGCGGTGTATCCGCCGACGCGGCATCTCTCGGTGAAGGTGCGGCTGTTCATCGACTTCCTCGTCGAGCGGTTTGGCCGCGAGGAGGAAGGCATGCGGTCGCGCTGAGGACAACTCATGATCGCGCCTCTGTCAGGCCTCGATTTCGAGCCGAACTTCCACATCCTCACCAATGCGGGCAAGCCTGCGCGCTCGTGTCTCCGCGATCGCTGATGAGAAATCGTGAACCATCTGTATCACTTCGGGCGCCAACTCGCCCGTGTTCACGATTTTGATCACATAGGGCGGTTTGAGAGCGTTTATCCCTCCGCCAAAAATCGAGTCGAGAAATGCTCCCACAATATCGCCATGCCATTCTGGCGCTCCCATTCCAGCCTTGAGCGCTAGTCGAAAATCCTGAGCGGTTTTTCCAACTCCTTGCATCGAGTTCTATGTCGTGCATGGCATACCAAGTGATTTGTCTAGCCGACCGACCGCTGTTCGGCCGGTGCGAGCAATTCGTCCAGCGCACTCATCGAGGCCTTCTGGAGCGCTGCGAGCTTTCCCGCGGCTTCTTTGCATTCAGACGCGGACAGCGAGGGGGCGGCGTCCTCGATCTCGCGGCAGTGCTCGAACAGGCTGACGAGGCCGAGCGCGCCGGCGGCGCTGCCGAGCTGGTGGCTGAAGCGCGCGAGCTGCTTGTGGTCGCCGGTCGCTGCGGCCCTGGTGATGTCCTCGATCAGTCTGTCGCTGGTTTCCTGCAGCAGATGATGCAGCTTTGCGATCTGGGTCGGGCCCAGCAGTTCCCTCTGGTCGTCGAGGAAGTCCCGGTCGATCAAGGCGCCCACGGCAAGCCGTGCCGTGGCCGGCGCGACGTGCGGATCGTCCTCGAGCGCCTCGCGCAGCGCGTTGACCAGGATCGGCTTGCTGACGATCTGGACGATGCCGGCGTCCGCGAGCCGTTCGCGCGCGCTGGTCGACACGTCTGCCGTGACGGCGATGATGCGCGGCGTGCTCGGCAGGCCGAGCTTGGCGATCCGCGACGCGGCCTCCACGCCGTCCATGTCGGGCATGTGCAGATCCATCAGGATGACGTCGAATGAATGATCGCGGGCGAGCGCGACAGCCGATGCACCGTTCCTGGCGATCATGGGGTGATGGCCGAGCCGTTTCAGGATCGCCTCTCCGACCTCGCAATTTACGGGATCGTCGTCGACCAGCAGCACGTTGAGCGGCCGCGACGGTGGCGGAAGCGCGCCTTGCGCGACGCCGCTTGCTGCCAGGTCCAGCGGCACTTCGAAGGTGAACGTGCTGCCCGCGCCCGGCGTGCTCGCGACCGTCAACTCGCCGCGCATCAGGCGGCTGAGGCGCCGCGCGATCGCAAGGCCGAGGCCCGTGCCGCCGAACCGCCGCGCGATGCTGTCGTCGGCCTGCACGAAATCCTCGAAGATCCGCTCGTGCATGTCGGGGGCGATGCCGATGCCGGTATCGCGAACGGTGACGCGCAGCAGGACATGATCGTCGTGCCGCCCGGCGGCCGCGTTCACGGCGATTCCGCCTGACGGCGTGAACTTGATGGCGTTGCCGATGAGGTTGAGCAGGATGCGATTGAGCCTGACGGGGTCGCCATGCACCGAGGCATGGACCGACGCATCGCAGGCCAGGTCGAAAGTCAGCCCCTTGCCCAGGGCTTGCGGACGCATCAGCTCGGCGGCCGTCTCGATCAGCTGGTCGAGGCGGAAATTGCGCGGCTCCAGCGTTTCGGTGGCGGCCTCCAGGCGGGCATATTCCAGGACGGCGTCGACCAGCGCGATCAGCGTTTCGCCCGATGCGGCTGCCGTCGCGAGGTGGCGGCGCTGCGCTTCACTGATGCTGCCGTCGTCGAGCAATTGCAGCACGCCCATCACACCGTTCAGCGGCGTGCGCAGCTCATGGCTGACGACGGCGAGGAAGCGCGATTTGGTTTCGTTGGCCTGCACGGCGAGGCTGCGCGCGCGCTCGGCGGCGTCGTGCTCGGCCAGGGCCTGATCGCGCGCTTTCTCCAGCTCGGAGGTGCGCTCGATCACCTTGCGCTCGAGCGTCGCATAGGATTCGCGTAAGTGCGCGGCCATGCGGTTGAACTGGTCGCCGAGCGCTTCCAACTCGTCGCCGGTCTTGATCGCGAGCCGGAGGCCGAGATCGCCGCTCCCGATCCGCCGTGCGCCCTGCGTCAGGAGCTGGATCGGCCCCGTCATGCGCCGGCTGAGAAAGAGCGAGACCAGCACCGCACCGACCAGGAGGACGACGAGGAGGAAGGTCGAACGGCCGATCGATGCATAGATCGGCGCATAGGCTTCGCTGAGCGGCAGCTCGACGAACACCAGCCAGCCGAGCGAGGGGACCGTCGCATAGGTCGACAGCACGCGCTGGCCGGTCAGATCCTCCTTGACCAATCCGCCGGAGGGCGGCCCCACGCCATCGAGCGCAGAGTGGACGTCGGCATGGCCGGAGAGGTCGCTGCGCTGCAGGGCCCGCCACAAATCCGGATGTGCGATCAACACCCCCATGCGATCGACCACGTAGGCCTTGCCGGTGTTGCCGACCCTGATCCCGGTGACGAGGTCCCAGATGAAACGCAGATTGACCTCGGCGACGATCACGTTCGGATTGCGGCCGGTGCCGCGCGTGGCGAGCGTCATGAACGGCTCGGTGTCGGCGAAGAAGTAGACCGGCCCGTAATAAGCACGGCTTTCGTTGGCGCCGCGGAAGGCGGGCGAGGCGGACAGATCGGCCTTGCTGCCGATCCTGTCCGCCACGCGGCGGGACACCCGGACCTGCTCGAGCCCGCGCGAGTCCAGCTCGGCGATCTCCGCGATGGCCGGCGACAGGCGCAGGAGACGGATGGCGTTCAGCCGCTCGTCTTCGTTGCTCGACAGCTCCGGCGGCAGGCGGGAGAGCCATCTGATCTGGTTCTCGATCTGGCCGACGAACTGGCCGATCTGGATCGCCGCGGATGCTGCCTGCTCGCGCTGGGTTGCCGCCAGAAGCTGCTTCTGCTCGCGATAGGAGAACCAGACGTCGAAGCCGGTGTTGATGGCGAGCGCGGCAAAGGCGAGGGCGAGGATCGAGTAGAGATATTTGCGGAACAGCCGGCCGGGAGGCGTCCGCAAATGTCCCTGGTCGATCGTCTCGTTCACTCGCGGATCTCGTCGGCACGCGCGAGCAGCGTGAACGGAATGGTCAATCCGAGCGTGCGAGCAACCGTGCGGTTGATCAGGAGCTCGAATTTCCGAGGCGATTGCACCGGAAGATCACCGGCCTTGGTTCCGCGCAGGATGAGATCGACGTAATCGGCCGAGCGCACTTCCAGCGTCGGTCCGTAGCTCATCAATCCGCCGGCATCCATGAAGTAATGGAACGGATAGATCGTGGGCACGCGATACTTGTCCGCCGCGGCGACGACCGCCTGGCGGTTGACGACGAGGAAGCTGTCGACCAGCGCAATCATCGCCGCCTTGGGCGGTTCGGAGAAGCGCCTGACGGCATCTTCGATTTCCGCCGGCGCGCTCACGGGGGCGGCGAGGACCGATACTCCGGACTCCGCCGCCTCCTGCTCGATCGAGTCCAGGAAGAAGCGTCCCGCCCGAGGTGTGGTCGCCGGATTGAACAGGACACCGACGCGCGCTAGGTCGGGCACCGCCTCCCGGATCAGTTGCAGCCATTTGCCGCCCATCTCGGCGGTGCTGTTGGTGAAGCCGGTCACGTTGCCGCCGGGATGGGCGAGGCTTTCGACAAAGCCGTTGCCGACGGGATCATTGGCGGTGGCAAAGACGACCGGAATGGTCTTGGTGGCGGCAAGGACCGCCGCGGTTTCGACGGTGGATCCCGTCAGGATCACATCCGGCTTGAGGTCGAGCAACTCCTGAATGGCCGCCTTCAGCCTGTCCGGTGCGCCGAAGCTCGAACGGAGCTCGAGGCGGAAGTTGACGCCTTCGACCCAGCCGCGCTGCCTCAAGCCGACGATGAGACCGCCGAGGCGCGAGGTCGCGCTGTCGATCATGGCCCGCTTTGTCAGCTCGTCGTCGAGCGGCAATGCAGTCAACGATGCGACGATCCGCATGCGATCTGACGCTGCGCCGAGCGCGATCCATCCTGCGGCGGTGGCTCCCGCAAGACGAATGAGGCCGCGGCGATCGACCGCGAAAGCGGAAGGCCGTTCGGTCATGGAGTTCTTTGCATGATGGCTCGCCCCAGTTCGGATGCTTAGCGCGATCGGCCGGCGTCCACAATTGATCAAAAAATGCGCTTGTGAATGTTCATTCGCAGCGTTTGGCAGCCCGATACCGTATTCCTACGCCGCCAAAGAGTCGCTGTTTCGAACTTGGTCTCCTCGGTGGCGTCTTGTAGCGCCTTATGGCGTTGCAACATTTTCCGCCTCTGTTGCGGTGAAGGTTCGGGGAAGTCGATTTCGCAGCTACCGATTTTTGAAGCGTTCTTTCAAGTTGTTTCGAAGGTTTTCGATGCGCAAAATCTATCTCGTTCCGGCCGTCGTCGGCCTGCTCACCTCGTTTGCTGCCGGGCCTCTCGCGGCCCAGGGCGCCGTGCCGAAGCAGAAGGCTGCACCGGCACCCAAAGCCGCTGCCGCCGGGGCTCCTTCCGCAGCCGGCACGGCCGTCGCCGCCGGGACGAATTCGGCGGAGGCACCAGGTGCGGACGACAAGATCAAGGCGATCGACGGCTTCCGCTCGGCGAAGTTCGGCATGAACGAGGCCGACGTCCGCGCGGCGATGGCGAAGGACTTCAGCGTCAAGCCCGAGGCCATCAAGGCTCAGGACAATGCGTCCGAGTTGACGCACAGCATCCTGCTGTCGGTTCCCGAGTTGCTGCCGAACGGCGGGACTGCCGAACTCTCCTACGTGTTCGGCTACAAGTCCAAATCGCTGATCCAGGTCGGCGCGGTCTGGTCGAAGGGGACCGACACGGCGATGACGCCGGAGAAGCTGTTCTCCAACGCCAACATCCTGCGCGCCCACTTCATGGGCGAAGGCTTCAAGCCCGACTCCATCGCGGTCAACATGCCCGTCGCCGGCGGCATCGTGATGTTCCGCGGCAGCGACGCCAAGGATCGCTCGGTGATCCTGTTGCTCCAGGGCACGTTCGAGAACAAGGAGAACAACCAACGCATGCTGACGCCGACCAGCCTGCTGCTGTTCTACGTGGCCGACGCCAAGAGCCCCGACATCTTCAAGCTGCCGCCCGGCCAGTTCTGATGCCGGGCGCCGACATTCTCCCACCTGGTTGTGGATCGGCGCCAATGCCGATGATGAGGATCTGACATGCGCGGGCCAGCTGCGACGCGAGGCAATGACGAGCTGACGACGCTGCGGAAGCTTTCCCGCTTCCGTTCGATGTCGCTGCTCTGCGCGATGCAGATGGTCTTCCTGCCGGTATACAGCGTTCGCGTCCGGGCGCAGACGGCGAACGTCATCCTCCCGGATGGGCGCACCGGGACCAGCCTTCAGACGTCCGGCAGCGTCACCAATGTCACGACGTCGACGGTCTCGGGCAACAACGCCTTCAACTCGTTCTCGCAGTTCAGCGTCGGGCAGGGCAACACCGTCAACCTGCAACTGCCGACGGGCACGCAAAATCTCGTCAACATCGTTCGCGACGCGCCGGTCTACGTCAACGGCACGCTGAACTCCTACATGAACGGTGCGATCGGCGGCAACGTCTACTTCGCCGATCCCAAGGGCTTCGTGGTCGGCCGCAGCGGCGTGGTCAATGTCGGCAGCCTCAACGTCTCGACGCCGACGCGCGAGTTCACGGACAGCCTGATCGGCGCGGGCGGGCAGGTCAACCAATCGGCGGTCGGCAACCTCATGGCGGGCTCGTTCCCGGTCTCGCCGGACGGCAATCGTACGCCTGACCGGGCAGAACGTCTATGTCGGCGGCGCCAGCCAGCGCGACATCGCCAATCTCGACCATGCCGCGAAGTTCGCAGCCTCGGTCAATTCCAAGGGCCTGCGCAGCGCCAGCGCGATCACCGTCAGCAACGGCTCGATCCATATCGGCGCCGTCAACAACGCTCGCGTCAACGGGCGCCTGACCGCGCACAGCAAGACCGCGACGCCGAGCAACATCACCGTTCAGGCCGGCAACAATATCGATGTCGGCAAGAACGCCAGGCTGAACATCGCGAGCAAGACCGGCGATGCCGGCGAGATCCGCCTGAAGGCGACGCAGAACCTGACGGTGGCGGGCGGCGCCAGGTTCAATGCGAGTTCGAAGACGGGCAACGCCGGTGTCGTGGACTTCAGCGCGAACGGGGTCATCGACGTCGGCGGGGGCGTTGCAATCAACCTCGCCGCGCCGAACGGCAAGGCGGGCACGCTGCTGTTCGATCCGACCGACGTGGTGGTCGGCGATGCCGGTCAGGGCGACACCGGCGTGACCTTGTCGAACAGCTCGGTCGCGAATGCGCTCGCGGGGCTCAGCGCCGGCGCCGACTACCTCATTCAAGCGGACAACTCCATCACGCTCGCCGCGCATGCGGTGATCGATGCCCGCCGCCTCGATGGCTCCGGCCATTCCACCGGCAACGCCAACAACGTCATCATCGATGCGCCGAACATCGATATCAGGAACGGCGCGCAGATCCTGGCGCAGTCCGTCAATTTCGGCGGAAGCAATTTCACCGACGGCAACGTCACGCTGAGAGCGACGGCGAGCGAGACCCTGACGTCGGGCCATGCCCACGCCACGACGGGCATCACGGTCGACGGCACGATCACCGGCGGTGCAATCAGCATCGGCGCGACATCGACGGCCACGGCAAGCTTCGTCAGCTCGCTCGCGTCGACCTTCGCGCTGGTCGGCGAGTCCGTGCCCGGTATGATCCTGGGCCTCAACGGCGGCTACGTCGCGGCGACGGCGACGGCAGCCGTGAACATCAATGGCCACGCCAGCATCTCCGGCAGCGGCGACGTGAGCATTCACGCGCATGGCTCGGAGCGCGCCGAGGATCCCGTCATTGCCGCCACGCTGCTGGGAGGATCGCCGGTGGGGGCCGCGGTCGTCGTCGGCAACATCGCCGGAAACGTATCGACCAACGTCGCGAGCAATGCCGCCATCAGCGCCGGGGGGCACCTTAACATCAAGGCCACAAACGATGCCACGATGAACGTCGCCGCCGTGTCGATGACCTCGAGCGCGGTTCTCGTGGCGACGGTCGCCTATTCGACGGCGTCGGTGAACACCGTCGCGAATGTCGAAACCGGCGCGCGCCTCTCTGCCGGAACGCCAGGCGGAACATCGGGCGATCTCGCGGTCCGGGCGATCAACAACAACAGTTTCGTGACGTCCGCGACCGCGGTCGCACTCGACAATCCCCAGCTGAATGGCAACGTCGGCGGCGCCGTTGCGATCAGCAACATCAACACGTCCGCGAAGGCCAATTTGGGTTCATCGCTCGGCACCAGCACCGACAAGATGAACGGCACGGTGACCGTCGAGGCCCTTTCGAACACCATTTCGAATGCGACCTCCTCCTCGACCATCACCGGCACGCCGGCGCTGATCGCCGGCCTGCAGGGTGCGGCGGTCGTCGGCACCATGAGGCCTGATCTGTTTTCGCAGCAGTTCAGCACGCTGTTCCAGGCCAACCTCAACCTCAAGGCATCCGCAGCGTTGTCGCTGGCCAACAACACCGAGAGCGCGGCGGCATCGATCGCGCAGACCGCGAACGGCGGCGGCGCGCCCGCGATCTACACCACCGGCAACGTTGCCGTGGTCAGCAACGTCATCGACGTCGGCGTGCGCAGCATCGCGACCGCTTCGGCGATCACCTCCAGCCCGGTCGACGGCCAGTCCGTCACCATCGGCGCGGCGGTGGCCTGGGGAGACTTCACGCACAATTCGAACGCCTATGTCGGCGCGGGAACTGTGATCAACGCCCCCGAGATCGGCGTTTCCGCAAATACCTACATGCCGATCACCAACACCTGGACCAGATGGGCAGGACTCGGCGAGGTGCTCAGCCATCTCAACGGCAATCTGGGCATCGGCAGCAACATCCTGACCAGCTACGCCAATGCAACTGCCGACGCGGGCGATACGCTCGGTGTCGCCGGGTCGGTGAACTACTTCTCCGTCCATAACAATACCACGGCCTGGGTTGCGACCGATGCGGATCTCACCGCGACATGCACCATCGCGACCTGCGGAACAGGGGCTTGGTCGGCGCCGTTGGACAGCGGTGCGAGGCAGGACTTCAACGCTACTCTTGCGATCATCGCCAACACATCGTCGGCGTCGATCAATGCCGCAGGCAATGTCGGCACGCTCGGCGTCTTGCCGGGCAATACCGCCGGCGGGTCGTCGCTGGGCGGCGCGCTCAATCTGATCCGGTTCGGCAGCACGACGATCGCGGGCGTCGCCGACGGCGCGAGCGTCAAATCGGTCGACAACATCGCTGTCAACGCAGTCACGACCGACCAGTTCTTCGGTGTTGCGCCGACGTCCGGCAAGGCGGCGGGCTCGCTGGCGCTGAACGGCATCACCTCGATCGCGCTGGTGGACAACGTCACTCATGCCTCGATCGGATCGACCGCGACCGCGTGGGCGCCGACGATCAATCTCTACGCTGCGCAAGACCTCTCGATGCTGTCGGTGGCGGGCGCGGTGTCGGCCGGCGGCAATTCCGCGGTCGGCCTCGCGGTCGCCTATCTCGGCGCGAACGCCGACACGGCGGCCTATATCGGCGAGAATCGCGACGACATCCGGTCCGGTCCCTTCAGCTCGAATGACCCGTTCTCGGGCAACGGCGGTGGAACCAGCTTGGTCCACGCCGATAATCTGACCATCTCGGCGACGACGTCGGGGCGCATCACGGCGGCCTCCGTCGCGGCTGCAATTTCGGATCCGGCCGTCTCCAGCTTCGCGACCAAGGCAGGGGCCCTGGGCTCCGTCGGGACGGGCGGTGTCGCCGGCGTCGCTGCCGGTGCGTCCAAGGTCAGCTCGAGTTCGGGATCGAGCACCAGCGGTTTCAGCATCGACCTCGCCGGCAGCTCGTCGGTGAGCGACGTCTCGCTCGGCACCAGCGCTTACATCTCGAATGGACGGGTGGACAAGTACACCACCGCGAGCGCGGTGACGACGAACACAATCGTCCAGGCGCTGAACGACACGATCCTCAACAACGGCGCGGGGGCCGCTGCGGCCAATCTGGCCGGTAACAGCTCGCCGGCCAGCGCCGCAATCGGCGGTGCCATCGCGTCGGCAATGTCCAGCAACGCCACGCGCGCCTATATCTCCAGCTCGACCATCAACAATCAGAGCTCGGTGACGGTCCAGGCGCTCAATGGCGGCTCGGAGACTGTCGTCGCGCTCGGGGTTGCGGGCTCGTCGTCAGCGAATGCGGTTGCGCTGTCGGCCTCCGTCGGCATCGTCACGGATAGTGCCAACGCCTATATCGAGAGCTCGACGATCACGGGCCAGTCGTCCGGCGTCAGTCGCGCGCTCGAGGTCGATGCCTACCAGGTCACGAACATCGCGATCGGCGGCGGCTCGCTCTATGTCGCGGGTGGCCAGGTCGGCATCGGTATCGGGCTCACCTATGCCTCGATCGCCGACCCCACCGGCGGCAACGCGACCGACGCGCACATCCGCAGCACCTCGATCTCGAACTACGACACGCTGCTGGTGATGGCTGACAGCGCCGGCGTGATCGCGGCGGGTGCGGCCTCGGGCGGGGCGGGCTCCAACGGACTTTCCGGTGCGATCGTCGTCAGCGAGGTGACGCCCACCACGACCGCTTACATCGATAGCGGCGCGACGGTGAACATCAATGTCGGTGGCGTGACGGTGCTGGCGGACAGCGGCGCCGTGTCGGCGCTGGATACTGCGCTCGGCAACCTCGTCAAGAAGTCGAACAACAATCATCTCGCCTCGGACACTTGCACGGTCGCCGGCGGCACCGGTGGGCAGAACTGCATCGACTTCAGCGCGGCCGCGCTCAACGACGGCACGGGTAATGGTCCGGGCGCCAGCATCATCTCCGTTGCGGGCCTGATCCAGGCCGGCAAGAACAACGTCGGCGCCTCGATCGTCTACGACACCATCGCAACCACGCATTCGGCCTATATCGCCAACGTGCTGATATCGGCCCCGGGCAATGTCCGCGTCAGTGCGGTCGATTCCTCGAAGATCCAGGCGGTCACGATCGGCTTCGGGCTCGCGACCGGACAGTTCGCCGGCGTCGGCGGCACCACGATCAGCTCGATCGCCAACACCGTTTCCGCGGCGATCGGCAACGGCCAGTCCAGCGCGTCGCAATCCTCCGTCACCGGCCGCAACATTTCCGTCAACGCGACGGACAATTCCAGCATCACCGGCACCGCCGCCATTGCGGGCGCCTCGACGCAAGGCAGCGCCGCGGGCCTGGCGCTGGTCTACAGCAGCATCGCCAACAACGTCAGCGCCGGCGTCACCGGCTCCAAGCTGACCGCCTCGGGCAATGTCGGGATCAATGCGAACTCGAATGCCAATATCTCGACGGTGGCAGTCGGTATCGCGATGTCCTCGCAGGTTGGCCTCGCCGGCTCGGTCGCGACCAATCTGATGGGGACCAACGTCACGGCGAGCATCACCGCCGCCGGTACCAATGGTATCAACGGGGCCGATGTCACCGCCACCAACAATGTCGGCGTGATCGCCGGCAACAACGACAAGGCGGCCGTGTTCGCCGGCGCCCTCTCGATCAGCAAGGGCGCGGCCGGCGGCGCGGGCTCGCTGGTGACCAATCAGATCACCGGAACGACTGCGGCCTATATCTCCGGAGCGAACACCAGGGTCGACGCACTCGGCACCAGCACCACCGATACGCTGTCGGTCAACAACGGCACGCTCGTCCACGCCTTCGACCTCGGCACCGCCCATGCGCCGACCGACACGACGCCCGATCTCTCCGAGAACCAGGACAGCGTGCGCGGCCTTGCCGTGGTGGCGAGCTCGCATCAGGCGGTCGTGACCAACGTCGCTTCGGTCGCCGCGAGCGGCGGCATCTCGATCATGATCAATCCGATCACCAACGTGATGAGCGGGGCGACGCGGGCCTATATCGACAGCGCGGCCATCGACACGCGCCTGACCTCCACGACGCTCAAGCCGCAGATCGAAGTGGCGGCGTCGAGCTTCTCCTATTCCGGCGCGTTCGGCGCCGGCATCGCCTACGGCAGCAGTGGCGGCGGTGGCGCGACGATTGTCTCGACGACGATGTCGCGCGAGACCTTCGCCACTATCACCAATGCCACGATCGGCGGCGTGCAGTCGTCGAGCGAGACGGTCGGCGCCGTCACCGTCAAGGCCAACGCGGAGCAGGATGCGTCCTCGATCGCGATCGGCTTCAACACCGGCTCGGTCGGCCTCAACGTCTTCCAGGCAACCACGGAAGCCTATGTTGACGGCGGCGCGCTGACGGCCTCGTCTCTGACCGTGAACGCCAACAACAACACCGGCATCTTCTCCGCGAACGGCTCCGGAGCCTATGGCAGCCAGGCCGCGATCGGCGCGGCGTTCCTCGTGCAGGTCTCCTCGAACCGGACCCTGGCCTATGTCGGCGACGAGTTCCGCTATGAGGGCGGCACCGCGCCGCACACGACCGCGCTCAATTTGAGCGGCGCGCTCGACGTCGAGGCCAAGACCAAGAATCGTTTCGAGGCCTATGCGATCGGCGGCGCGCTCTCGACCGGCACGGCGGCGATCGCCGGCATGGCGAACATCGAGGTCGCCAACAACACCACCATCGCCGGTGTGTACGACACCACGCTGCAGGGGGTGACGGGCGGCGCGGCCGGTGCGGTGACGATCAACGCCAACGAAGACGTGGCGATCAAGGAGATCGCCGGCGCGCTTGCTGTGGGCGCCAGCGGGGCAGGGGTCGGCGTCGGCGCCGCGGCCAACGTCATCGTGTTCAAGAGCCGGACTGTTGCGGAGAGCTGGAACAGCAACCTGAATTCGTCCGGGGCGATCAACGTCACCGCGCTCAGCACCAAGGAGGTGCTGTCCTACGCGGTCACCGCCGGCATCGGCGGCAGCGTCGGCATCGGCGCGACCGTCGGCGTCATCATCATCGGCACCAATACCGCCGATGCCGACACCCAGGGCCAGCAGACCGGCCAGCTCAATCAGAACGGCAACGGCACCATAGCGTCCGTCAACAGCGGCACCAGCAGCACGCATGGCAGCAACGCCGTCGCGAGCGGCACGGCCGGCAATCCGAACAGCGCCAATGTCAGCTCGACCTATGATGTCAGTGGTGTGCTGAGCGGAGGCAGCGATGTCGTCGTCGCGCAGATCGCAGGCGGCCACGTCACGAGCACGACGCAGGTCAACGTCGTTGCGACCAGCGCCAACGCGGCCAAGATGTATCTGCTCGGCGCCGGCTTTGCGAAGAATGTCGGCATCGGTGCCGGCATCGGCTATACCAGCGTCAACAGCACCGTGGTGGCCAATCTGAGTGACTACGGTCGCAATCGCTCCGGCGTGCTGGAGGCGGCCGATACGCCCTTGGTCGTCTCGGCGCCTTCCGTCAGCGTCGCGGCGGCGGTCAAGGACGCCGATACCGGACCTTACAGCGGCAAGACCATCGACACCGAGGCGATCGCCGGTGGTGCGGCGCTTTACTTCGGCGCCCAGGCCGCCGTGGCGGTCGGCAATGTCACCAATACCGTGGCGGCGCTGCTCGGCGGTCAGATCACGGGCACGGGCGGGACCGGCGCTGCCGTCATGGCGCAGGATACTACGACCCAGGTGGTCTTCACGGGCGGCGTCTCCGCCGGTGCTGTCGCCGTCGGCGCTTCGGTCGCGACGGCTAGCCGGACCAGCTCGGTCGCGGCGCGGGTCTTGAACGGTGCCAGCATCAGCACCTCGCAATTGTTGGTTGGCGCTGCCGGGGCAGGCACCCTGAGCACGACGGCAACCGCACTTGGCGGCGGCATCGTCGCCGGCTCGGGTGCGGACGCGGAGGCGACGGAGAACTCCTCGGTGCTCGCGGAGATCGGCGCCAGCGCCTCGATCACGACGTCCGCGAGCGGGATCGGCACGCTGGTGTCGGCAGCGATCGCGCCGAATCTGTCGAGCGAGGCGATCGGCGTTTCGGTCGGCGGCGGTGCCGTCGGCGTCGCCATCGCACAGTCCAC
Source organism: Bradyrhizobium sp. 62B (assembly GCF_030272265.2). NCBI lineage: Bacteria > Pseudomonadati > Pseudomonadota > Alphaproteobacteria > Hyphomicrobiales > Nitrobacteraceae > Bradyrhizobium > Bradyrhizobium sp. 62B. The sequence goes on from NZ_CP092841.2 coordinate 2,699,804, forward strand.
GGTCGGCGCCACGGTGACGGCCGATGTCGGCGACGCCGTCAGCTTCTCGGGCGGTGCGCTCGACGTGAGCGCCAAGGCGCTGGTTCCGACCAGTGGTACGACGACCTGGGCCAAGGCGCTCGCCGGCGGCGGCGGCTCGCTGATCGGCGCGCAGGGCAGCTACGCCAAGGCGTCGCAGAACGCGACCGTGAGTGCCTATGGCGGGGTGGGGATCAGGCTGCCCAACGCCAACGTGACCATCGAGGCTGAAAACGACAGCGCGCAATACGCCGAGGCGACCGGCCTTTCGACCGGGTTCCTGGCGCTCGGCGCCACCGTCGCGCAGACGTCATCCAGCGCGCACACCTATGCCTATCTGGGCGCGCCTGCGGACATGGATGGCCTCAACCACGGCAATTACACGGGCGTCCTCTGGATCAAAGCCACCGGCACGGATGCCAACCTGTCCAACGCGAAGGTCGGCGCGGGCGGCACCTATGCCGGCGCGGCGGCGGTCGCCACCACCAGCTCGACCGCGGTGACCAATGCGCGGTTCGACGGCGGTTCGACGGACGACACGCTCTATTTCGGCGGTTTCCGCATCGACGCCAAGCATACCACGAATTACCTCGCGAGCGGCGACGCCTACCAGGCGTCCACGGCCGGCGTGTCCGCCGGCAAGGCGCGGAACGACGTCGACTCCACCACCACGGCTGAGGTCGGACCGCATCTGATCATCAACTCGGCGGGCGGCGACATGGTCGTCATCGCCAACGACATCGTCAACCAGGCCGGCGGCGGTGCGCGTTCGGGTTCCGGCGGCTCGTTCTCGGGGGCAGCCGCGCTCAGCGAGTCCTATGTGACGCAGACCGTCACCACCAATATCGGCGCCGGCACGGTGTTGAGCCTCAACGACGATCCCAGGACCTCGACCGCGGTGATCAACATCGAGGCCTACAACACGCTGAACACCAACGACACCGCGAGCCTCGCCACCGCCAGCTTCTTCGCCGGCGGCGGCGCGGAATCCAACATGACGGCGAATGCCACGCTCGCGGTCAACATCAACGCCCGCCAGCTGTTCAGTGCCGGCAAGATCTATGTCGGCACGGCGGCGAAGATGGCGGCGTCCAACAATGCGAATGCCAGCCTCTACGGCGCGATCGCGGGCGTCGGCGCCAGCACCAACAGCTGGGTTCACGCCAACCAGTCCGTCAATGTCGGCGCGGGCACGAAGATCGTGGCCTGGCGCGACATCGCCATCTATGCCGGCCTGGCCGGCGACGGCTCGGTCTTCAGCAGCGTGCAGGCGACGGCGACGACGGTGGTCTACAACAACACCGCCATTCCGATCTCGACGCTGTACCGCGGAACCGCCAATGCCGACGACACCACGAGCCTGACGCTCGCGCCCACCTCGAGCGTGCTGGGCGCCCGAAATATCTATCTGGGCGCCACGCAGGGGCAGGTCACGGCCGTCGGCAACGGCAGCAACTACAATCCCTATCTCGATATCTTCAGCGCCAAGAACAGCGACAACCACAGCCACACCAGCGGCACCGGCGATGTCGCGCTCAACGGCCTCGTGGTCGCGGGCATCAACAACGATGTGACCATCACGATCGATCTCGGTGCGAGCACGCCGGCCCTGAGCACGACCAGCCCGTACTCGGCGCTGACGCTCGAATCCGTTGCCGACGTCAATCACTTCAACCCGGTGATGAGCTGGAACCACCAGACGGTCCAGTACACCACCATCGGCAACTTCAATCCCTACCAGCTGGTGGTCAACCAGTTGGCGACGCTGACCGGCCTCTCCGAGGCGCAGGTCCGCTCCCAGCTTGCGGCGGCGACGGCGACAAACCCGGCCACGATGTCGCCCTCCGGTACCGATCCGACCGGCGACATCCAGCGCCAGATCGACACGTTGATCAAGCAGGCGCCGTTCACCTCCGACGCGTCCGGCAACGCCTTTGCGTTCGGCAACATCCTGGTCTCCGCCGGCAACGTCTCCATCCTGGCGCAGAAGCTGACCGGCAACAGCGGCTCAAATCCCGCTGCGCCGGCGGTCATCGCGCGCAGTTCGCCCTTGATCAAGATCGAGAACAAGGGCCTCGACTTCATGAGCCTCGGCAACCTCACGGTCACCGATGTGAGCGGAGGCAACATCACCTATCGCCAGATCGACCATGTCGACCCGGATTCGCACTCCAACGTGACCTTCACCGCGATGCCGAGCGCCTCGCCGGTCATCGACATCTCGGCGACCTACAACCGCCTCGATCCCGACAGCGGCCAGGGCATCGACCAGAACGGCAATGTGCTGACCCGCACGCCCGATATCTATTTCAACGGTGCCGTCAACAATCCGAACGGCCTGCTCAAGGTCGTCAACAATCTCGGCAGTGTCGTCGCATCGCAGTCGCTCAGCGCCGCGACCGTGCAGATCGTGGTGCCCAAGGGCACGTTCACCTTCCTCGGCGGCATCGGGAGCTTCTACGACAGCAGCAGCGCCGTCACCTCGCAATGGGCCAGTACCGAAAACAGGCCGGAAGACGCGCTGACGGCGGTGATGACGGCGGCGACCTATCTCGGCGCCTATGGCGACTACTATACCGCTCCGCATATCGGTTCTGGAAGCGATCACCCTTACTTCTACTACTGCTGCGCCGACGGCAGCCACGGCATTTATCAACCCGTCGGCAACGCCGACGCCAGCACGATCTTCACCGCGCGCATGCTGATGACGTTTTACGACGGCACCTCGCTCTACTCCGCGATATTCCTGCCGATGGGCCAGGGCGCGCCCGGCAACGGCAATCCCAACGCCGGCAGCGTGCCGAGCGTCAGCACGCTCCAGCAGATCGAGGGGCCGACCAGTCAAGTCATCTCGACTGCGCCGTGGGAGAAGACGACCTACGACGGCCGCAACGTCTACGCGGATAGCGGTCCGTACAAGACGCCGTTCAACTGCGCGGGCTGCTCGGCCTTCTTCCAGGTCATCAATATCCAGCCGGATGCGATCACGCCGAAGACCGCTGAGACACCGACCACCGTGACGGATACCCGGACCATCAGCGCCCAGGCGGTGATCATTTCGGCGTCGGTGATCAACATCAACGGCACCATCCAGGCCGGCTCGAGCAGCAATTACTCGGTCAACATCGGCGCCGATGCGGCGCAGCAGGTCGCCAGTCTCAAGAACAACAGCGCCGCCTTCGCTCAGGCCCAGGCCAACGCGCGGAACGGCAGCTATGTCGACATCTCAGGGGCCAACCTGACGACGTCGGGCACCGGCGACGTCAAGATCGGGGTCAGGTACAACGCTCTGACCGACCAGTTCATGCTGAACGGCGTGGTGCAGGGCGCGGGCGGCTACGTCTATCTGAACGGCAAGATCATCTCGACCTCGACGGACAGCACCCAGACCCAGGGCAACATCGAGATCAAGGGCGGCGCCGGCACGATCACGGTCAACAACACCAGCGGACTTGCACTCGTCACCAACACCATCAATACCGGCGCCACCGCGCAAAGCGTGGTCGAGATCGTCGACCAGCTCCAGGGGAAGACGACGTGGTATGTCTACGATCCCAAGGCGGCGAGCAACCAGCAGGTAACGAAATACGAGACCAACAGCGTCACTGCGGCCGCGGTCGACCCGTCGATGATTACATCCAGGACTGGTACTGCAGGCATCCAGTACGCGACGCAGGCGAACATGCTCTATCAGTGGGTCGACACCGCGACACTGGATCGCCCGACCAACAGCACGCAGTTCGACTACGGCTGGCACTTCACGCCCAATCAGGCCACCGGGGCGAACTGGACCACCACGACCAGCCTGGTTTCCGGCGTGCAGGGCAGCAATTACCAAAAGGTCACCACTGCGACCGGCAGCTATCACTGGGCTGACGGCGTCGACTCGCAGGGCAATCCCAATCCGCTCGGCACGCATCCGGACAAGTGCTGCGGTGCGGACGCTCAATTCAATTGGTACCAGCAGATCTACGATCATTTGACGCTGACGCTGACCAACACGGTCAAGGCGTCGAATCCGATCAACATCAAGTTCACCGGCGGCGGCAATAGCGACGTCCTGGTCAATTCGACCTCCGGCATCGTCATAAACGGGTCGATCAACAACCTTCAGGGCACGACGACGCTCAACGCCACCGGCACGAACTCGTCCATCACGGTCGGCGCCAATGCCAACAACCCGGTGATCTCGGGCACGAGCGTGACGCTCCGGGGTGACGGCGGCATCGGCACGCTCGGTGCCAACGGGACTCCCGTCCAGGTGCAGCTCTATGGCGGCAGCCTGACTGCCAGCTCGATCGACCGCGACATCGCGATCTCGGCCATCGGCGCGCTGTCGATCAACCAGGTGAAGGTGAATTCGGCAGGCGCCACGCCGCAGGGCAACGTCTTCCTCTCGGCGACCGGCGACATCAACTCGGCCTCTGCCTACAACCCCGCCAATCCCGTCGTGACCGGCAAGAATATCGAGATCAACTCCACCTCCGGTGCGATCGGCGCGACGAGCGCCGTCGTCAACGGCGCGAGCACGCTGACCAACATCAATCCGCTGGTGATCCAGGCGACGGGAACGGTTCAGGCCGGCGGTGCCGTCGATGGCGGCGTGCTCGACAGCACTTCTGCCACCGGCACCTACATCATCCAATCCAAGGGCGATTTGCGCCTCGGCACGATCCAGTCGACCGGCGGTCCGGTCTTCCTGGAAGCGGCGGGCGCCGATGGCAACCAGGCCAGCATCCTGAACGGGCGGGCGGCGGTCGGTCTCACCCCGGCGCAGAGCCAGCACCTGCAGGACGTCTGGGCGAGCCTCGATTTGCTCAGCGGCAACGCGGCCACCAACGCCGTCAACAGCTACCAGTCGATGGTGACGTCGGCCTACAACGACTATTTCCAGCTCAAGAACATCGCGTTCCCCAACGGCAGCACCTACGCCCCGACCTCGGTGGGGCTGACCGTGCTGCGGGCGCAGGTCGCCGCCAAGCTCGGCATCGATCCTGCCAACGTCACGGCGACCCAGATGAAGACCGAGGCCACGACGCGGTTCCTGCGGGATCAGTTCCTGCTCGGCAAGATCACCACCGACGAGCTCAAGAGCTCGCTGACGACCTTGCTCGGAACCGCCCCGGCTGATCCGCTGGCGACGCTGTTCGGCAGCTCGCTCTCGACGACGCTGTTCACCAAGCTGTTCGACGGCGTTTCGACGGCCAACCAGCGCTTGCCGAGCAACACGGCGCTGCAGACGGCGCTGAACACCTATGACGCGAGCTACAGCTATGCGCTGGCGTCGACCGAGCGGGTCTACAGCATCATCACCGCGGGTTCGCAGTGGACGCAGAGCCAGCTCGCCTACACGGTGTCGTCGTCGGCCGTCGGCGCGGCGCCGCCGCCGATCGACGACAACGTCATCGCCAATGTCAGCGCGAACCAGATCATGCTCTACGCGCCGCGTGGCTCGGTCGGCAATTGGCCGTGCCCCAGACGTTCACCTTCACCAGCGTCGATTCCTCGTCGCTGACGCCGGAGCAGAGGGCATTGCTGGCGACGGCCGGTCCAGGCCAGCTCACCGTCGGCGCGGTCACGGACCCGACGACCCATGTCACAACCTATACGGTCAGCCTGTCGCAGCAGAACCTGGTCGTCGTCGACAATCCGATCGCGATCTCGGCCAAGGCGCTGACCAACATCTATCTCGGCAGCAAGAACAGCCTCGCGCTCGGCGGCGTCACCGCGAATTACGGCCCGATCACGGCCGCGCAGGCCAACGGCATCCAGGTGACCGGTCGCGGCGACGTCAAGCTCGATGCCGTCACCAGCATCTCCGCCAATGTGGGCGGCGCCGTGATCTCGGGCGACATCGCCAACCTGACCCTGATCGCCGAGCGCGGCAATGTCGGGGCTGCCTCGGGAACCGCCGGAAGCAATCCCGCCAACAATTCCAACGCGCTTCAGATCGCCTTTGCCGATCCGAGCCACGACCAGCTCGACCAGGTCTCGTCGGCGCAGGGCATCTATGTGAAGCAGACCACCGGCGATCTCATCCTCGGCAACATCTCCGCCGGCAATGCGATCCAGCTGGCTGCGACCGGCAGCATCTATGCCGAGGCCGATTTCACGGACCGCAGCGCGATCCATATCCTCGGCACCGACCTCGATCTGCGCGCGGGCGCCAGCATCGGCTTCAATGGCAGTGCCTTCCAGCCGCTGCAGGTGAACATCTCCGGCGCGGTGACCGGCTCGGCGGTGGGCGACCTCAGCCTCCTCGCGGTCACCGGCGATCTCGCGGTCGGCACCAGCGGCACCTCGGGCACGCTGACGGCCGGCGGCGCGCTGACGCTGAACGTGGCGCGCGGCGCGCTCACCCTCAATACCAGCATCACCAGCGACGGCCTGATGCAGCTGCTCGCCAATCGCGGCATGACCTTCGCGGCCGGCACCAGCGCGGCGCCGATGGTTGCGACCAGCAACACTGATGGCGTGACGCTGGTGGCCGCGACGCTGTCGATGGGAGCCTATTCCGCCATCAACGCGCCCGGATTGATCTCCGTGACGACCACGGGCGATGCGACGCTTGGCCAACTGAATTCGTCGCTGTCCTACGCGGCCGCCTCGAACACCCCGTCGATCGTCGTCACCGCCGGCGGCGTCGCCTCGCTCGGAGCGATCATCGACAATGGCGACGGCCAGACCAAGTTCATCGCGTCCGGCGCGGGCGCCGAAGTATCGCTGAGCGCATCGAGCGGCATCGGCAGCGCGACGGGCCGGTTCACCGCCGACGCCGCGCGGCTGTCCGCCAGCGCGAGCGCCGGCAGCATTTACCTGATGGCGCTGACCGACGCCGAGGTGAGCCTGCTGGCCGCAGTGAAAGGCAGCGTGGACATCGTCGGCACCGCCGGCCTGACGCTCGATCAGGTGTTGGCAGGTACCGCGACCGGCGCGAGCGGCAGCTTCAGTGCCGTCGCGAACAACGGCAGCATCGTGATCGGCACCGCCGACAGCAGCGGCTCGCAGACGGTCCACGCAACGCAGAACGTGACGTTCAAGTCGCTCGCGGCCAGTGGAGCTGCCGGCGACGTCGGCAACATCAACGTCACGGCCGACACCGGCTTCATCCTGGCGCAGACGGTGACGTCGGGCGGCCTGACCACGCTGGGCTCGGTCTCGGCCCATGGCTCGGCGAGCCTGGTTGCCGCCACGACCATCACCGGCAACACGCTCGCCGCCGCGACCGGCTCGGGCCTGCTGACGGCGGGCGGCGGCCCGATCAACTGGAACACGCTCAACGCCGGAACCACGCTGGACGTGACCGCGGGGCAGGGCAGCATCATGGTCCAGACCGCGCAGAGCGGCGGGACGCAGACCATCCACGCACGCGACGACGTCACCTTCAACGCGCTGACCACGATGGGCGTCAATGGCGATGCCGGCAGCATCGACGTCACGGCCGACACCGGCTTCATCCTGGCGCAGACGGTGACGTCGGGCGGGGCGACCACGCTGGGCTCGGTCGCGGCCCATGGCTCGGCGAGCCTGGTTGCCGCCACGACTATCACCGGCAACACGCTCGCCGCCGCGACCGGCTCGGGCCTACTGACGGCGGGCGGCGGCCCGATCAACTGGAACACGCTCAACGTCGGAGCCACGCTGGGCATGACGGCGGGGCAGGGCAGCATCATTGTCCAGACCGCGCAGAGCGGCGGCACGCAGACCATCCACGCCCGGGACGACGTCACCTTCAACGCGCTGACCACGATGGGCGTCAATGGCGATGCCGGCAGCATCAACGTCACCGCCGACAGCGGCTTCATCCTCGCGCAGACGGTGACCTCAGGCGGCGTGCCGACGCTCGGCTCGGTCTCGGCCAACGGCTCGGCGAAGCTGATCGCCGCGGGGACCAACACCGGTCGTAACCTCACGGCCGCGACCGGCAACGCGGTGCTCAGCGGAACGGTCGTTCATTGGGACAATCTCAACGTCGGCGGCACCCTCGACGTCACCGCGACGACGGGAGGGATCACCGTCGGCACCGCCATCAGCGGCGGCACGCAGACCCTGCACGCGGTGAACGACATCGTCTTCAGCCAGCTCACCACGACGGGCATCCCGGGCGATGCCGGCGACCTCGAGGTCAAATCCGACACGGGCTCGCTCCGCGGCGGATCGATCTCCGCGAACGGCGCCACGCGTTTCGACGTGGCCGGATCTGTCTCGTTCGACCGGATCAGCGGCGACGTCGTCAAGATGACATCGTCGGGTGACCTGACGATCGCCTGGGTCAGCGTCGTGAGGGAGCTCGACCTCGCGGCTGATACGATCAACGTCAAGGGCGAGCAGATCCGCTCCAACCCGGCCGTCCCGTTGATCCTGAACATCACCGGCTACAACGGCGGCGTCGCCAAATATGCCAACATCTCGATCGATCCCGACAGCATCATCATCAACCAGTTCAAGGTGGTCGACGCGACCTTCTGGACGGATGCGCCGGCGGTTTCGATCCTGAACGGCTATGTGCCGGGCCAGCTCATGCTCACCACGGCGACCCAGCAGGTGCTGCTGAACAACCGCACGCCGGCGCCGTCCAATTGGCCGACGCTGCAGCTCTACCAGCCCGGCGGCGTGTTCACGATGAGCCAGGTCGGCAACGCCAATGTCAGCAATGCCTATGTGGTGTTCTATACCGGCGACATCTCGGCGACCGTCACCAATTACGGTCCGACCCATACCTGCTGCAACGATTTCACCGGCGCCAGCATGATGCGCAACATTTCGGTCGACGGCGAGGGCAAGGAGAACATCGAGAGCTGGCTCGCGAAGAAGGACAGCGGAACGTTCTACCTGCTCGGCCTCTCGGGCCAGGCGCGTCTCGACGCGCTGCTGACGCCGCGGCCGGTCGAGACGATCGGCTCCGGTCCCGCCGTCAACATCGACGGCCTCAGCGACATGCGCAAGCTGCGCCAGAAGGGGCAGCGTGCGGGCCGCGCGGGCTGGAAGGACGCAAGCGTGCAGACGGCAAAGCCGGCCGTGAGCCGTCTCGCGGAGGCGTGGTAGAGAATGCGGGTTCTGAGGGCAGCTCTGGTGATCGGGCTTGCAGGGTCCTGCATTGCATCCGCGCGCGCGCAGTCGATCAATCCCGGCGTGATCCAGAACGACGTCGACCGCCAGCGCCGGCAACTCGAGCAGCAGAGCGCGCCGCCCAAGCTCACAGGGCCGGCGGTGATCGGTGGCGAGCGCGAGAAGTCCCAGCTCCTCAAGCCGGGCGGGCCGAAATTCCGCCTGCGCAAGGTCACGTTCGACGAATCCAAGTTCATCACGCCGGCAGAGCTCGACGAGATCGCGAAGAAATATGTCGGCAAGGACGTCGACATCGCCTCGCTGTTGCAGCTCGTGGCCGACATCAACGCCGTCTATGCCGCGCGCGGCATCGTCACGGGCATCGCGACGCTGCCCGAGCAGGACGCAAAGGGCGGCGTCGTCAGGATCAAGCTGACCGAAGGCCGGCTCCAGAAGACGACCGTCGAAGGCAACAAGCAGACCCGCACCGACCACATCCTTCAGCGCGTGAAGGAGCCCGAAGGCGAGGTGCTCGACGTTCCCAAGCTCAACCGCGACGTGATCTGGTTCAACCGGACCAATGACGTGCAGATCAAGGCGTTGCTGCAGCCCGGCACGAGTTTTGGTCTCACCGACCTGCAGTTCGCCGTGATCGAGCCGCCGGTCGACACCTTGCAGCTCTTCACCGACAACCAGGGGGCCGAGAACACCGGGCGCTGGGAGGGCGGAGCCTTCTACAAGCGCCACGGCCTGTTTGGCGTCGACGACCGCCTGACCTTCTACGGCGTCCGCTCCGACGGCAATCTCAACGGCAATGTCGCCTACAGCATCCCGGTCAATCCCTGGGGCGGCCGCGCCGGCGTCAGCTATACCGAAGGCAAGATCAAGATCGTCCAGGGACCGTTCGTCGCGCTCGACGTCACCGGTCGCTCGAGCCAGGCCGCGGTCAATTTCAGCCAACCGGTCTGGGTGACGCAGGACTGGCTGGTGCTGCTCAATGCGGCCTTGACCGAAGGCAAGACGGTCAGCCGCTTCGCAACTGTTGGCGTCACCGACGATCACTACGACAAGACCACCGCGGGACTCTCGGTGACCAAGTCCGGCAATACCTATTCGATCACGGTGTCGCCGGCGGTGAACTACGTCGCGTGGCATGATTACGTGCTCGGCAACAACCGCGCGTTCAACACCTTTACCGGCTCGCTGATCGCAACCAGCGCCGCGGGACCTCAGAATTTCAGCGCCAATGTGCTGGCGAGCTGGCAGTACACGCAGGAGAAGCTGCTGCCGGGCGACCAGATCTTCTCGATCGGCGGCCCCACCACCGTGCGCGGCTATCCCTCCAACGCGGCGTCCGGCGACAGCGGCTATTATTTCAACGCCGAGCTGCACTACAACTGGTCGCAATGGCTGAGGGGTTTCGACACCTACATCTTCACCGACTGGGGCGCGGTCTATTCGACCTTCCCGGGCGTCACCGAGATGGCCTCTGTCGGCGTCGGCTTCTCCTGGACCTACGCGCAATTCATGACGTTCGAGGCGAATTACGCCACGCCGCTGAAGATGGCGGTGTCCACCCAGCACCATTACGAGGCCTATGGCCGCGTCGTCTTCCGGCCGCTGTTGATGTTCCAGAAGCAGGACAGCGTGTGGCCAGCCGCTGCAGTCGCGCGAAAGTCATAGCCGTTCCGCCTGCCGGGCCGGACCGCAAATGACCCCGTCGGGAGAGATTTGACGGTTGCTTAAACCCGCGCCATGCGGTTGCATATGACATTGCAATCTACTCGGGACGGAGCCGGCCCATTTTTCGGGGCTGCGCCAGGGAGAGCATGTCATCCCGCGGCGCCGGCTCGTTCCATAACTGGTTGGCGGGGAAAAATGGCCGCAGCAGATCCGAATGCCGAGCAGGCCCCGGTGAGTCTCGAGCGCTATCGCTTGCGCCTCGGCTTCTGGCAGGCGATCTGGGGCACGTTGATCAGCGGCGGTGTCGCCGTCGCCATTCCGGCCGCGGTCGATGCCTACAAGGCGCGTCTCGATCTCAGGAAAGCGGAGCAGGAGGTCGCCCTCAAGCAGAAGGAGATCGAGAGCAAGGCTCAGGATCTCCACCAGACCTACATCTCGAAATTCATCGACACGGCCCTCAACCAGGACATCGAGCTGCGCCTGCGCTTCTCCGAATACTTCTCGTATGTCTCGGACAAGGACAGCAGGGAGCAATGGAGGCTCTATCACGACGGCTTGGAGAAGCGGCGCGACGCGATCAGACAGAGCATCAACGACAAGGAGATGGATGCTGCGCATCTGGGCGCGCATCCTCGACCGAGCGAAGCCGACCAGATCAAGCTTGCGGCCCTGCGCAGGGAGCTCGATTGGAACTATGCGGAGGTCGGATACGCGAGACAGGATAGCAACATCACCGTGCCGAGCCAACCGACTGTTGCCCCGAGGTTCGATCGGAAAGCGATCCAGTCGGAGGCTGAGCAACTCTTTGACCAAGCCACCCTCGATCCCCAACGCCTGTCCGATCTGGACAAGTTCGTTGGGCGCATCCAGGCCAACAAGGAGCGATATCAGTCCATCGAAACCCGGACGAGTGTGCCCTGGTACGTCGTGGGCTTGATTCACGCGGATACCAATTTCGATTTTTCGCGTCACCTGAACGGCGATCCGCTGTCGGCCAAAACCGTGAACGTCCCAAAGGGACGACCCTCAGGCGATCCGCCGTTCTCTTGGGAGGATAGCACGATCGACTATCTCACCCTCCTTGGTTGGCAGGGTCTCGATTGGTCCGGCATCGGAACGGTGTTGTACCGGCTGGAAAGCTTCAACGGGCTCGGCTATCGAAACCACAATGCCAGGTCGCCGTATGTCTGGGGCTGCACCAATTTGTACGTGTCCGGAAAGTTCGGACGTGACGCCACCTTTGATCCCAATTTGAAGGACGTGCGATGCGGGGTGGGCGCGGCCCTGAAAATGCTCATGCAGCGCAAGATCGTCGAGCTGCCGTAGCGGATATCCCGTTCGTCTCAACGCCGCAAGGTAAACTCGTCGGCGCCCCGCCGATGCTCCCATTTCGCCTGTTCCAGCTCGGGTTGGTCGCATTCGACCTCGGGATAGCCGATGCAGAGATAGGCGATGAATTTCCAGGTATCCGGCACGTCGAGAATGGTGTGGATGCGATCCGGGTTGAGGATCGACACCCAGCCGAGGCCGATGCCCTCCGCGCGCGCGGCGAGCCACATCGCGGTGATCGCGGCGACGACGGAATATTCCGTGGTCTCCGGCATGGTGGCGCGGCCGAGACCATGACCGGTGTCGCTGGCCTTGTCGGCGAACACGGCGAGATGGCCGGGGGCCTGTTCGAGGCCCGACAGTTTCAGCGTGGCATAACGCGCGGCACGCTCGCCGGAATAGCAACTGAGCGCATCGGCATTGCACGCCCTGAAGTCTTCGATCACGGCCCGGCGCCGTGCGGCATCGTCGACGATGACGAAGCGCCAGGGCTGGCTGAGGCCGACCGAAGGTGACAGGCAGGCGGTCTCGATCAGCCCTGCGATGCCGCCCTCCGGCAGCGGATCGCTGCGAAAGCGGCGGACGTCGCGGCGCCACACGAACAGCTCGTGCAATTGCCGGCGGAAGCTGTCGTCGAACTCGACCATGGGGTCAACGTCCGATCTGAAAGGTTGCGGCGACCAGCAGGATCAGGATTTCGCCGATCTGCTCGAACGCTCCGAGAATGTCGCCGGTCTGCCCGCCGATCTGGCGGATGGCCAGCCGTGCCAACGTCCATCCGGCGAGCGACAGCAGGACCAGGCCGACCAGCGCCTTGCCTGGCCCCAACGCCAGGGCGAGCGCGAGCGTTCCAACCGCGAAGGCGATGGCGACGCTGCGGCCCGGCGGCACACCGGCGCTCGCTGACAGCCCGTCCGGCCGCGCGGGCGGCACCAGCGACATGAAGGCCGGCACGCCCGCGCGCGCCGCCGCATGCGCGGCGCACAGCGCCAGCGCGGCGGCGAAGGGATCGGCGATCGTCGCGAGCGCGCTCCAGCGCAGGCCGAACGACAGGATCAGCGCGCAAGCTCCGTACGTTCCGATCCGGCTGTCACGCATGATCTCCAGCTTGCGCTCGCGCGTGCGTCCGCCGCCAAGTCCGTCGGCGGTATCTGCGAGACCGTCCTCGTGCAGCGCGCCGGTGATGAGGGCGGTGGTCGCCAGGGCGAGCAGGGCAGCAAGGTTCGGTGTCAGCCCGCAACGGAGGGCGACCTTGTAGACGAAGGCGCCGGCAAGGCCGACCAGCAGTCCCGCGAAGGGAAGTGCCCAGGTCGCCCGCGCGATGGCGCCGTCAGCCGCCGGCTTCGCCGATGCCACCGGGAGGATCGTGACGAACGACGCCGCCATCCTGAGATCGGCGACAATGTCTTTGAGGAGTTCGGCGCGCGGCATCATTTCAGTTTCATCGGCAGGCCGGCGACGACGAACTCGACCTCGTCAGCGGCCGCAGCGATCATCTGGTTCATGATGCCGGCGGCGTCGCGAAAACTGCGCGCCAGTGCGTTGTCGGGGACAATGCCGAGGCCGACTTCATTGGTGACGAACACGACGGGGCTTTTCAAGCGGGGGAGGACGGCGGCGAGTTCGGTCACTTCATGCTCCCAGTCGCGCGTCGCATGCATCAGATTGGAAAGCCACAGCGTCAGGCAGTCCACGAGTCGTGCGCCGCCGCCGTCCGTCTCGGCCAGTGCGGACACGAGATCGAGCGGCACCTCGCGTTCGAGCCAGTCGGTTCCGCGCCGCGAGCGATGCTTCGCGATGCGCGCGTCCATCTCGGTATCGAGCGCCTCGGCCGTCGCGACATAGACCGGCTGGCCGGCAAAGGCGCGCGTGCGCATTTCCGCGCGCTTGCTCTTGCCCGATCGGGCTCCGCCCGTGATCAAGATGACGGCCATGAAACTCTCCTCGAGGGCCTGACTAACCATCAATCGCCGCCAAAGACAAAGCCGAAATCAGATGCGGAGGGGGTTGCGCTTGGCCCTCGCTTTGCGCAACAGGGGCGGGACAGGAGGCGGGATTGGGCTTTGCGGGCGCGATGGTGGTGGCGATGGCGGTGGATGCCCTCCTGGGCTGGCCGTCATGGCTGTTCGCGCGGATCGGTCATCCCGTGACCTGGCTGGGGCGGCTGATCGGCGCCATCGATCGCAGCTGGAATCGCGCCTCCGATCCGCCGGCGCTCCGCCGCGCGGCCGGTCTCGCCGGAGCGCTCTTGGTGATCGCAGCCGCCGTTGCGATCGGTTGGATGATTCAGGTCTTGCTGCCCGCGGGTTGGATCCAGATCGTGCTGGTCGGCGTCCTCTCTTGGCCCCTGGCCGCGCTGCGCTCGTTGCACGATCACGTCGCGGCGGTCGCGGCTCCGTTGCTGGCCGGGGACATTGCGTCCGCGCGCGAGGCGGTTTCGCGTATCGTCGGTCGCGATCCCGCGGCGCTCGATGAGGCCGGAATCGCGCGTGCGGCGATCGAGAGCCTTGCGGAGAACGCGTCCGACGGCATCGTGGCGCCGGTGTTCTGGGGCGCGCTGGTCGGATTGCCCGGCATTTTGGGCTACAAGGCGATCAACACGCTGGACTCCATGATCGGCCATCGCAGCGAGCGCCACGAAGCCTTCGGTTGGGCCGCCGCGCGCATCGACGATATCGTCAATTTCATTCCGGCGCGCCTGACCGGATTCCTGTTCGTGCTGCTGGCGCCGCGACGATCCGAGGCGCTGGCGTGCATAACGCGGGATGCGTGCCGTCACCGCTCGCCCAACGCGGGCTGGCCGGAAGCGGCCATGGCCGGCGCACTCGGTGTACGGCTCAGCGGCCCCCGCATCTATCACGGCAGCATCACGAACGAGCCCTGGTTGAACGAAGGCGCGCGCGATCCGCTGGCCGCGGATATCGGCGAGGGACTAACGGTTTACCGCCGCGCCATGTTGCTGCTGGCCGGCGTGCTTGCGATCCTGGCCTTCGCATGAAAGAACGGGGCATGCGCGAGCACGGTGGAAATCTCGATCTGGCCCAGCAGCGTTTTGGCGGACGCGCTGAGGACTGGATCGACCTGTCGACCGGGATCAACCGGCTGCCTTATCCCGTGGGCGAGGTGACGGCGCGCGCGTGGACGGCGCTGCCGTCGCGAGCCGAAACCGACGCTCTGCATCAGGCCGCGCGGCACGCCTACCGCACACGCGCGCCGATCGTCGCACTGGGCGGCGCGCAGGCCGCCATTCAATTGCTGCCGCAGCTCATGTCGCCCGGCCGCGCGGGCATCTTGGCTCCGACCTATAATGAGTATGCGGGCGTGCTGTCGGCCGCGGGCTGGGATGTGCAGGAGGTCGGCGAGCTCGATGCGCTTGAAGGCGCAGACCTCGCCATCGTCGTCAATCCCAACAATCCCGACGGCCGGAATCATGCGCCAAAGGATCTGCTCGCACTGCTGCCGGGCGTCGGCCGTCTCGTGATCGACGAGAGCTTTGCCGATGCCGTTCCCGCATTGTCGCTTGCACCCGAAGCGGATCGGCCTGGACTGCTGGTCCTGCGCTCGTTCGGAAAGTTTTTTGGCCTGGCCGGCCTGCGGCTGGGTTTTGCACTTGGCAGTGCGGCGGATGTGGCCAAGCTCGCGGCGGCTTCGGGGCCATGGCCGGTCTCAGGTGCAGCGATCGCGATCGGTTGTCGCGCGCTGCACGACGATGCCTGGGCCGAGGCCACGATCGCGCGCCTTGCGCGCGATTGCGTTCGTCTCGACGAGATGGCACGCGCGCAGGGATGGCGGCTCGTCGGCGGCGCGTCGCTGTTTCGTCTCTACGAGACGCCCGACGCACGTGCGGCGCAGGAGAAGCTGGCACATCGCCATATCTGGTCGCGCGTGTTCGCGCACAATCCGGCATGGCTGCGGCTCGGGCTTCCCGGCGGCGAGAGCGAATGGACGCGGCTCGGCGAGGCGCTAGCGCGCTAGCGCGAGCAGGCCTTCGACGTCGAGATGCTTTTCGATGTGATCGGCCAGCGCCTCGAGCGCGCTCTCGACCCGGGCCGTATACGGCTCGTCACCGGCGGGAATGTCGAGCTTCGCCAGGTACGCCTTGCGGAAATCATCCGAGGTGAACAGGCCGTGCAGATAGCTGCCCTGCACGCGGCCGTCGCGCGAGACCGCGCCTTCGCGCTCGTCGTTCAGCTTCGCGAAGGGACGTGTGCGATCCGGCCCGTCGGTGCGGCCGATGTGGATTTCGTACGCTTCGATCGGCTGCTGCGTGGCGGCATGCACCGCCGCGACACGCGTCAGCGTCTTCTGCGGGCTCATCACCGTCTCCACATCCAGCAGCCCGAGCCCCGGCGTGTCGCCCGCGGGCCCTTCAATGCCGTCGGGATCGGCGACGCTGCGCCCGAGCATCTGGTAGCCTCCGCAGAGGCCGAGGACGTGGCCGCCCCGGCGATGATGCGCGAGCAGGTCGATGTCCCAGCCCTGCGCACGCAGGAAGTCGAGATCGCCGCGGGTGGACTTCGAGCCGGGGATGATGACGAGCCTGACGTCGCCGGGGATTGCTTCGCCGGGGCGCACCATCACGAGATCGACTGAAGGCTCGAGCTTGAGCGGATCGAGATCGTCGAAATTGGCGATCCGCGACAGCGCGAGGCACGCGATCTTGCACTGGCCCGGCTTGCGCGCGTCGCTGAGCCCTAGCGCATCCTCGGCCGGCAGCTCGCCGGCGCGGGCAAACCAGGGCAGCACGCCGAAACCGCGCCAGGCGTTTTTTTCTTCGATCAGCCTGTAGCCGTCGTCGAACAGCGTGGGATCGCCGCGGAACTTGTTGATGACAAAACCTTGGATCATCGCGGCATCGTCAGGATCGATCACCGTCTTGATGCCGACGAGCTGCGCGATGACGCCGCCGCGATCGATGTCGCCGATCAGCACGACGGGCACGTCGGCCTTGCGCGCAAAGCCCATATTGGCGATGTCGGCCTTGCGCAGATTCACTTCGGCCGGACTGCCGGCGCCTTCGACCAGCACCAGATCGGCGCGCGCCTTCAGCCGCTCAAAGCTCTCCAGCACCGCGCCCATCAGCGAGGGTTTCATGGCCGCGTAGTCGCGCGCACGCGCCGTCGCGATGCGCTTGCCATGCACGATGACCTGCGCGCCGACATCGGTCTCGGGCTTGAGCAGCACCGGGTTCATGTCGGTGTGCGGCTCGACGCCGGCCGCGAGCGCCTGCAGCGCCTGCGCGCGGCCGATCTCGCCGCCATCGACGGTGACGGCCGCGTTGTTCGACATGTTCTGCGGCTTGAAGGGGAGCACACGCAAGCCCCGCCGCGTGAAGGCGCGCGCGAGACCGGCGACGATGAGCGACTTGCCCACGTCCGAGCCGGCCCCCTGAATCATCAGCGCCCGTGCCATCGACTTCAGAACTCGACGCCGGCCTGCGCCTTGATGCCGGAGCGGAAGGGGTGCTTGACCAGCGTCATCTCGGTGACGAGATCGGCGATCTCGATCAGCTCGTCCTTGGCGTTGCGCCCGGTGAGCACGACGTGAGTCGTCGGCGGCTTCGAGGTCGTCAGGAACTCCACCACCTCGGCGATGTCGAGGTAGTCGTAGCGCAGCGCGATGTTGATCTCGTCGAGCACGACCATGCGCAAGCTCTCGTCAAGGATCAGCTCCTTGGCCTTCTCCCAGCCGGCGCGCGCGGCGGCGATGTCGCGGGCGCGGTCCTGTGTCTCCCAGGTGAAGCCTTCGCCCATCGCGTGGAACTGACAGAGCTCGCCGAAATGGCCGGTGAGCAGGCGCCGCTCGCCGGTGTCCCAGGCGCCCTTGATGAACTGCACGACGGCGCAGGGGAAGCCGTGAGCGACGCAGCGCACGATCATGCCGAAAGCCGAGGAGGACTTGCCCTTGCCGGCGCCGGTGTGGACGATGATGAGGCCCTTTTCGCCGCTCTTGGTCGCCATGATCTTGTCGCGGGCGGCCTTCTTCTTCGCCATTTTCTGGGCGTGCCTGACGTCGGTGTCCTCGGTTGTTTGGGTATCCGGTTCAGGCGTCATGGGTCCCGGTCCTTCGGCTTGACAAGAGGCGGCCACCGGCAAATGGTGGCCCGGCGTTGGTTCCTGTCCTATGACAGGCGAAGAGGGAATGCGATAGGGTCCGAATCGGCAAGATTAGGGTCCAAAATGCAGCCGCCCCCGCGACCGTGACCGGAGAGATGCCCGAAGCCACTGATTCCCACGGGAATCGGGAAGGCGGGGATCGAAGGGCAAAACCCTGCTCCGCAAGCCGGGAGACCTGCCAGCGCGACGAGTTTTGGACCGGCGGACGGGGTGTTCCGCGACGGGGAAACGGACCCTTCTGAAGAATGGTCCGTGTGCCTCATCGCCTCCCGCTGATATCTGGAAGAGGCGATGACCGTCACACTTCATGTCTGCATCACCTGCCGTGCCGGCGAGACGCTCGGCGAGGGCGAGACGACGCCCGGCAAGCGCCTGCATGGTGCGATCCTCGAGGCCGGCGTGCCCGACGGCGTCAATGTGGTTCCCGTCGAATGCCTCTCTGCATGCAGCCAGGGCTGCTCGGTCGCGCTCAGCGCGCCCGGCCGCTGGTCCTATGTCTATGGCCGCTTGTCCGAGACGAATGCGCAGGACGTGGTCGCAGGCGCTGCGGCCTATGCGGCCGCGCCCGATGGCCTCGTGCCCTGGCGCAGTCGTCCCGAAATCTTCCGCAAGCAGTCGCTTGCCCGCATTCCCCCTGTCGCCGTCGTGCCGGAGGCCGCCGAATGAGCTCGCTCGCAAAAGTCCCTGTGACGGTGGTCACCGGTTTCCTCGGCTCCGGCAAGACGACGCTGATCCAGCATCTGCTCGCAAACCCCAATGGCAAGAAGCTCGCCGTGCTCGTCAACGAGTTCGGCAGCGAGGGCGTCGACGGCGAGATCCTGAAGTCCTGCGCCGACGCCAATTGCCCCGAAGAGAACATCGTCGAACTCGCCAATGGCTGCATCTGCTGCACCGTCGCTGATGATTTCATTCCGACCATGGAGCAGCTCTTGGCGCGCCCGGTGCGGCCCGATCACATCCTGATCGAGACCTCGGGCCTGGCGTTGCCGAAGCCACTTTTGAAGGCGTTCGACTGGCCCGAGATCCGCTCGCGCATCACGGTCGACGGCGTGATCGCGCTGGCCGATGCCGAGGCCGTCGCGGCCGGCCGCTTCGCGCCCGATCCTGATGCGGTCGAAGCGCAGCGCGCGGCGGACGAAAATCTCGACCACGAGACGCCGCTGTCGGAAGTGTTCGAGGACCAGATCGCCTGCGCCGACATCGTGCTGCTGACCAAGGCCGACCTTGCGGGCGCCGCCGGGATCGAAGCCGCCAAGGCTGTGATCACCGCCGAGATGCCGCGCCGCGTGCCGATGCTGCCCGTCACTGACGGCGCGATCGACGCGCGCGTGATCCTCGGCCTCGGCGCTGCCGCCGAGAACGATCTCGCCGCACGTCCCTCGCATCACGACGGCGAGGAGGAGCACGAGCACGATGATTTTGCCTCCGTCGTGATCGATCTCCCTGAGGTCGCCGACATCGACGCGCTGGTCGCCTCGGTGCAGAAGCTGGCGCGCGAGCAGAACGTGCTGCGCGCCAAGGGCTACATCGCGGTCGCGGGCAAGCCCATGCGCCTGTTGCTGCAGGCCGTGGGCGAGCGCGTGCGCCATCAGTTCGATAAGCCCTGGGGCGCGGGTCTCCGGCAATCAAAGCTCGTCGTGATCGGCGAGCATGGCGATATCGATGAGGCCGCCATCAAGGCAGGACTTGGTATTTCAAGGCTTGGCATCTGATGCACGTCGTCTTCCGCGAGAGCCGCGGTCTCGAGGAGACCGCGACGCCAAGAGACATCGGCCAGGACCCGGCCGATCTCGTGGTGCTCTCGTATTCGGATTCTGACCTTGCTGCCTTCGCAGCCGGCTGGCGCCGTGGCCGGAGCAGCCTGCCGTCGCTGCGGCTCGCCAACCTCGCCGAGCTGCGTCATCCGCTGTCGGTCGATACCTATGTCGAGCGCACGCTGTCGCAGGCGCGCGGCATTCTGGTGCGGCTGATCGGCGGCGAATCCTATTGGCCATACGGCCTCGCGGCGCTCCAGCAACTGGCGAAGGATCGCGGCATCGTGCTCGCCGTGCTGCCGGCCGATGGCCGCGACGACGTCAGGCTCGATGCCTATTCGACCTTGCCGGTCTCGACGCTGCGGCGCCTCAAGGTGCTCTGCGACACCGGCGGCCCGGTCGCGGCGCAAGCGGCGATTGCGCAGCTGGCGCTGGCCTCGGGACTTTATGCCGGGCCTGTAGTCGGCGACATGACCGTGCCCGAGATGGGATTCTACGATCCCGCGCGCGGTGTCATTGCTGCGCCGGCGGGCGGCGGGGGGAAGCCCCTCGCGCTGGTGACCTTCTATCGCTCCTATCTCACGGCCGCCGACACCGGCCCGGTCGATGCGCTGATCGCGGCGCTGCGCGAGAAGGGTTTTGACGCGTTCGGCGCGTTCGTCACCTCGCTGAAGGCTCCGGGTGTCGCGGGCTGGTTGCGCGCGTATCTTGCGACGAATCCTCCGGCGGCGATCGTCAACGCAACGGCGTTCTCCGCGATCGGCAACGACGGCACGACGCCGTTCGATGCCGCATCGTGCCCCGTGTTCCAGGTCGCGCTGTCCACGGCGCGGCGCGAGGACTGGGCCACTTCGCTGCGCGGCCTGTCGCCCGGCGATCTCGCGATGCATGTGGTGCTGCCCGAGGTCGACGGCCGGCTGTTCGCGGGCGTGGTGAGCTTCAAATCCGCCGCCGACCGTGATCCGGATTTGCAGTTTTCGCATCTGGCGCATCGACCGGATGACGAGCGCGTGAAGGCCGTCGCCGCGCGCGTTGCGGCGTGGCGGCGCCTCGCGGAGAGGACAACCGCCGAGAAGCGGCTGGCGATCGTGCTCTCGAACTATCCGGGGCGGCCGCATCAGATCGCGCATGCGGTCGGACTCGATGCGCTGGCTTCGGTCGAGGCCCTGACGTCCGATCTCGCCGAGGCTGGCTTCGACGTCGCGCCGGTTCAAGCTCGCGGTGAGACGCTGCTGACGCAAATTTTGACGTGGAGCGTTGCCGACTACCGCACGGCGCTCTCGGGCCTGCCGCAATCCTTGCAGGACGATCTCGCGCAGGCCTGGGGCGCGCCGGAGAACGATCCAGGTTGTCGCAATGGCGCATTCCACTTCGCCGCGGTCCAATGCGGCCGCTCCATCATCGCGGTCCAGCCGGAGCGTGGCGATGCTGCCGCGCGTGATGCCGACTATCACGATCTCGCCCGCACGCCGCGCCATGCCTATGTCGCGTTCTATCTCTGGCTTCGGCTGCGGGGCTGTGATGCCGTCGTGCACATGGGCGCGCATGGCACGCTGGAATGGCTGCCCGGAAAATCCGTCGCGCTGTCGTCTGCGTGCTGGCCTGAGGCGCTGATCGGCGATCTCCCGATCATCTACCCCTTCATCGTCAACGATCCCGGCGAAGCCGCGCAGGCCAAGCGGCGCATCGGTGCCGTCACCATCGGCCATCTGCCGCCGCCGCTGGAAACGTCGGCCGTGCCGGAAGGCTTGCGCCGGCTCGAACGTCTGCTCGACGAGTATTCGACCGCCGATGGTCTCGATCCCGCGCGCCGCCAGCGGCTGATCGCGGCGATCCGCGACGAGGCGCGTGCGGCGGGCCTCGAGGACGATCTCGGCCTCGAGGCCTCGACCGCGCCGGCCGAAGCCATTCCGCGGATCGATCGCTTCGTCTGCGATCTCAAGGAAAGTCAGTTCGGCGACGGCCTGCACGTGTTCGGCCGCGGCGCCTGTGGCGAGGCGGAGCGCGATGCGCTACGTGCCGCGCTTGCAGGGCAGCGTGTCGCGCCGGGGCCGTCGGGCTCGCCCTATCGCGGCCGCGCCGACGTGCTGCCGACCGGGCGCAATCTCTTTGCCGTCGACCCGCGCGCCGTGCCGACGCCGTCGGCGCATGCGCAGGGGATCAAACTCGCCGAGGAGCTGCTGCGGCGCCATTTGCAGGATCACGGCGACTGGCCGAAAGGCCTCGTCGTCGATCTCTGGGGCTCGGCGACGATGCGCACTGCGGGCGAGGAGTTCGCCATGGCGCTGCATCTGGCCGGCCTCGCGCCGCGCTGGGATCACGCCTCCGGCCGCGTCACCGGCTACGACATCATCGCGCCCGCCGAGCTCGGCCGTCCGCGCATCGACGTCACGCTGCGGGTGTCGGGCCTGTTCCGCGATGTCTTCGCAGGCCTTGCGCAATTGTTCGAGGCCGCTTCCGCGGCGCTTGCGGCGCGCGAAGACGAGGGCGAGGAGAATCCATACCGCCACCGCGCCTCGCGCGTGTTCGCGCCGCGGCCCGGACAATATGGCGTCGGCCTGTCGGCGATCCCCGATGCCTTCACGCCGGAGACGCGCGAGGCTGCCGGCGAAGCCTGGCTGTCGGCCTCGTCATGGGCGTTCTCGGCGGATGGCGAGATGCAGCATGACCGCGCCGGCATCGAGCAGCGCCTCGCGGCCGCCGACGCGTTTGTCCATGTTCAGGATCTGCCGGAAACCGACCTGCTGCTTGCCGCCGATTACGCCGCGCATGAAGCCGGGGTTGCGGCGGCAGCCGTGCATCTCGGCGCGGCAGCGCCATCGCTCTATCATCTCGACACGACGCGTCCCGAACAGCCGCACGCGCGCACGCTGACGGAAGAGATATCGCGCGTCGTCCGCGCCCGCGCCGCCAATCCGGCCTGGATCGCCGGCATGATGCGTCACGGCTTTCGCGGGGCCGCCGAGATTACCGCAACGCTGGAGCACATGGCCGCCTTCGCGCATCTTGCCGGCGCCGTGCCCCCGCATCTGTTCGATCTCTATTACGACGCGACGCTTGGTCATGACGACGTCCGTGCCTTCATGGCGCGCGAGAATCCTACGGCGCTTGCCGCGATGGAAACCTGTTTTGCGCGCCTGCACGATGCGGCGCTGTGGCAAACGCGCCGCAACTCGATCGCGGCGGCGCTGCGGGAGGCATCATGAGCGCGTCTGCGGTCAAGGGCTGGTGTCCCGGCGCGCTGCGCCCGATGCTGTCGGGCGACGGGCTCGTGGTGCGGGTGCGGCCGTTCGGGGGGCGGCTTGAAGCGCCACAGATCACCGGGCTTGCCGAACTCGCCGGGCAACACGGCAACGGCCTGATCGATGCGACGAGCCGCGCCAATCTCCAGATCCGCGGCGTCAGCGAGCAAAGCCACCGGCCGCTACTCGACGGCCTTTCGCAACTCGCGCTGCTCGACCCCGACGCCGAGATCGAAGCCCGGCGCAATATTCTGGTGACGCCGTTCTGGAGCGGCGGTGACGAAACCCAGTCGCTCGCCGCTGGGCTGGAGGAGGCGCTGGCCGATCGCGGCCTCGCGCTGCCCACCAAGTTCGGCTTCGCCATCGATGACGGACGGTCGCGGGTGCTCGCCGGCGATTCCGCCGACGTCCGCATCGAGCGCGATCGCGCGGGCCGCCTCCTGGTGCGGGCCGACGGCGCGCGGCTCGGCCGCTCCGTCGCGCGCGGCGAGGCCGTGAGCACGGCGCTGGCGCTCGCAAGCTGGTTCCTGGTCTCCGGCGGCGCGAAGGACGGGCGCGGCCGGATGGCAGCCCACATCGCCTCCGGCGCGGCGTTGCCGCCATCGCTGCGCGGCGAGACAGAGCCAGCGCCCGTGATGGCGGCGTCGCGGCCCGGGCACTATCCGCAAGGCGCGATGGTCGGCGTCGCGTTCGGGCAGCTGCTGCACACGACGCTGCATCAGTTCGCCGGTTGCGGCCATGCGCTACGCATGACGCCCTGGCGGATGGTGCTCAGCGAAGGCAAGCGCGAGATGCCGAGCGGGGCAGGCCTCATCACCGAGCCCTTTGATCCCGCGCTGCGCGTCATCGCCTGCAGCGGCGCGCCGCGCTGCCGTGAAGCCCATGCCGATACCCGCGCGCTGGCTGCGGCGCTCGCGCCGCGCATCGCCGCCGACGCGCGGCTGCACGTCTCCGGCTGCGGCAAGGGCTGCGCCCATTCCGGCACGGCCGCCGTCACGCTGGTTGCGACGCGCGCCGGCTTCGATCTCGTCCGCGACGGCTCGATCCGCGATGAGCCGGCCCTGCGCGGCCTGAACGGCGCCGACATCGTCAGCGATCCCTCCATCCTCGTCGGAGGGAACTGATGCCGCACATTTACGAGACCGATGGCGCGGCGATCTACAGGCAGTCCTTCGCCACCATCCGGGCGGAGGCCGATCTTACCCGCTTCACCCCGGACGAGGAGCAGGTCGTGGTGCGGATGATCCACGCCGCCGGCATGGTCGGCCTGGAAGCGCATATCCGCTTCACGCCGGGCATGGCGACGACCGCGCGCGCCGCCTTGCTGAGAGGCGCGCCGATTCTGTGCGACGCGCGCATGGTTTCGGAAGGGATCACGCGCGCAAGGCTGCCCGCGGCCAATGCCGTCATCTGCACGCTCGGCGATGAGACCGTGCCCGCACTCGCGCAATCCATGCGCAACACCCGCTCGGCCGCGGCACTCGAGCTGTGGCGGCCGCATCTGGACGGCGCGATCGTCGCGATCGGCAATGCGCCGACGGCGCTGTTTCATCTGCTCAACATGCTGGAGGATACAGACTGCCCGCGGCCGGCGGCGATCATCGGCTGCCCGGTCGGCTTCGTCGGTGCAGCCGAGTCCAAGGCGGCGCTGATGGCCGCTCCGCCAGCGCCGGCGCTGACCGTCGAAGGCCGCCTCGGCGGCTCCGCGATCACGGTCGCGGCCGTCAACGCGCTGGCGAGCCGGAGCGAATAGCGATGGGACGCATCATCTGCTGCGGTCTCGGCCCCGGTGATCCCGATCTGATGAGCGTGCGCTCCGACCGCACGGTGCGGGCTGCGAAGCACGTCGCATACTTTCGCAAGAAGGGCAGGCCGGGCCAGGCGCGGCGCATCGTCGAGGGCATGCTGACGACTGAAGTCACCGAATACCCCATGGAATACCCTGTCACGACCGAGATCGCCTTCGACAGTGCGGAATACGTCCAGCTGCTCGCCGGTTTCTACGACGAATGGGCGGAGCGCCTGGCGCGGCTTTCGCGTGCGGTCGACGTCGTCGTGCTCTGCGAGGGCGATCCTTACTTCTACGGCTCCTTCATGCATCTGCACACGCGCCTGCAGGGGCGTGTCGAGATCGAGGTGATCGCCGGCATTCCCGGCATGGTCGGCTGCTGGAACGGCGTCGGACAGCCGATCGCGCTTGGCGATGATGTGACGACCGTGCTGATGGGCACGCTTCCCGAAGGTGAGCTCGAGCGGCGCATGCGGGATTCCGATGCGCTCGTCGTGATGAAGACCGGCCGCAATCTGGCAAAGGTGCGCCGCGCGCTCGCATCTGCCGGCCGGCTGGACGACGCCTGGCTGGTCGAGCGCGGCACCATGCCGGGCGAGCGTGTGGTGCGGCTGGCGGAGATCGATGCCGCCGACTGTCCTTATTTTGCGATCGTGCTGGTGCACGGCAAGGGCCGGCATCTGGAAGCCGCCGAATGACGGGCACGCTGACCATCGCGGGCCTCGGGCCGGGCAGCGATGCCCTGGTGACGCCCGAGGTCACGGCCGCGCTTGCCGCCGCGACCGACATTCTCGGCTACGCGCCCTATGTCGCGCGCGTGCCGCCGCGTGCTGGGCTGAAGCTGCATCCCTCCGACAACCGCGAGGAGCTGCAGCGCGCGAGCGAAGCGTTGCGGCTTGCGTCCGAGGGTGGGCAGGTCGTCGTTGTGTCATCCGGCGATCCCGGCGTGTTCGCGATGGCCTCGGCCGTGTTCGAGGCCCTGCAGCAGGCGCCGCAATATCAGGCGCTGCCGATCCGCGTGCTGCCGGGGATCACCGCCATGCTGGCGGCGGCTGCGCGAGCCGGCGCGCCGCTCGGCCATGATTTCTGCGCGATCAACCTCTCGGATAATCTCAAGCCTTGGCCTGTGATCGAAAAGCGCCTGCGCCTCGCAGCGGAAGCCGATTTTTCGATTGCGATGTACAATCCGCGATCGGCGAGCCGGCCCGAGGGCTTTGGCCGCGCGCTGGCGGCGCTGAAGGAGGCCGGCTGCGGCGAGCGCCTCGTGATCTTTGCGCGCGCGGTCAGCGCGGCCGACGAGAAGATCGTGACCGTGACGCTGAACGAAGCGGCGCCGGAGATGGCCGACATGCGCACGCTGGTGATCGTCGGCAATTCGCAGACTCGCCGTGTCGGCCGCTGGGTCTATGCACCGAGGCGGGTCGAATGACCGAGCCACTGCATCACCTCAGCGACGCTCTCGACCCGTCGGCGCTCGGGCAGCGTCGGCCGCGAGATCATGACCACGGGAAGGCCCAGCATGCGGGCCGCGTCGACCTTGGCACGCGCGCCGTCGCCGCCGGAATTGCGGGCGACGATCCACGCGATCTCGCGGGCGCGCAGCATCTCGAGCTCGCTGTGAAGCGTGAACGGTCCGCGCGACACGATCACGTCAGCGGCGAAGGGCAGGGCCGCGTCCGGCGGATCGACGAAGCGCAGCGTGTAGGCATGCTGCGGCTTCATCGCGAACGGCGCGATATGCTGGCGGCCGATGGCGAGGAACACGTTCGCGGGCGCCTCGGGCAGCGCGGCGGCGGCGGCACTGATATCTGCAACCTCGATCCAATTGTCCCCGGACATGCTGCCCCAGGGCGCGCGCTCCAGCGCGAGCAGCGGCGTCCCGGTGTCCGCGCAAGCTTCGAGCGCGTTGCGGCTCATCTCGGCAGCGAATGGATGCGTCGCGTCGATCACATGCGTGATGCGCTCGTCGCGGATGTAACCCGCAAGCCCGCTGACGCCGCCAAAACCGCCGATGCGGGTCGGCAGCGGCTGATCGGCCGGCACGTGAGTGCGACCGGCGTACGAATAGACGGCATCGATGCGCGCGCGCGCGACCTCGGCTGCGAGCGAGCTCGCATCGGCCGTCCCGCCCAGTATGAGGGCGCGCATCATGGCTGATCCCTGGCTGACCATCATCGGTATCGGCGAAGATGGCCTTGCCGGGCTGTCGGAAGCAAGCCGAAAGGCGCTTGCCGATGCCGAAACCGTCTTTGGCGGGGAACGGCACCTCGCGCTCGCCGGCGTGGGCAGTCGCGGCCGTGCGTGGCCAGCGCCCTTCGATGCCGGTGTCGTGCTGAGCTGCCGCGATCGGCCGACAGTGGTGCTCGCTTCCGGCGATCCGTTCTGGCATGGCGCAGGCGCTGTTCTCGCCGAGAGACTCGGTAGCGACGAGTGGATCGCGCATCCGGGACCGTCGACGTTTTCGCTCGCGGCTGCGCGCTTAGGCTGGCGGCTGGAGACCACGATATGCATTGGCCTCCATGCCGCGCCGTTCGAGCGTCTCGTGCCGCATCTGGCGCGAGACGCGCGCATCATCTGCCTGATGCGTGATGCAACGGCGGTTGATGCTCTCGCGAAATGGCTGACCGATCGCGGATGGGGTGCCTCGCTGATGTGGACACTCGAGGCGCTTGGCGGGCCACAGGAATATACGGACCAGCATCGCGTCGACCTCTTTGCCGAGGAGGTGACCTCAAATCTGGTCGCGGTGGCCTTGTGGGCGAGGGGCACGCAAGGCATTCCCCGCAGCTCAGGGTTACCGGACGATCTGTTCGTCCACGACGGCCAGATCACCAAGCGCCCCGTGCGCGCGCTCGCGCTCTCGGCGCTGGCGCCGCGTCCGGGCGAAGGGCTGTGGGATATTGGCGCGGGATCGGGGTCGATCTCGGTCGAGTGGGCGCTGTGCGGCGGGACGGCGACCGCCATCGAGGCACGCGAGGATCGCGTCGCGAATATCAGCAAGAATGCCGCCGCGTTCGGGCTGGCGCACCGGATCAGCGTCGTCACGGGAAAAGCGCCCGATGCGCTCGCTAAGCTGGAAGCGCCGGATGCCGTCTTCATTGGCGGCGGTCTCGATCGCGCGATGTTCGATGCCGTCTGGTCGCGCCTCGCGCCTGGAATGCGGCTGGTCGCACATTCGGTCACGCTGGAAACCGAAGCGCTGCTCGGCGAGCTACAGCAGGGCCATGGCGGCGAGCTGATGCGGGTCGAGATCGCGCATTCCGCGCCGCTCGGCCGCTATCGTTCCTGGGAAGCTGCACGGCCTGTGGTGCAGTGGAGTGTGACCCGATGAAAGTGGCTGGCTTCGGGTTCAGGAGAGATGTCACGCTGGCCTCGCTGCGCGATGCGCTGCGGGCGGCGGGCGGTCCCGAAGGTCTCGCAGCGATGGCAACTGTCAGCGACAAGGCCGACGCGGAGCCGCTAAAGCAGCTCGCGCGTGAGTGCGGTGTGCCGATCAAGGCTGTTCCGGCTGAGATGTTGGCCGGGATCGCAACGCCGAGCCAGTCGGATCTCGTGATGGAGAAGTTCAGGACCGGATCGGTCGCAGAAGCCGCGGCCCTCGCGGCGGCTGGACCTCGCGCGCGGCTGATTGCGACGCGGGCGGTCTCGCAGGATCGCGCCGCAACCGCCGCAATCGCGGAAGGAGACGGCGCATGACGGTGCATTTCATCGGCGCCGGGCCGGGCGCGCCAGATCTGCTGACCCTGCGCGGCCGCGACCTGATCGCGGCCTGTCCGGTCTGTCTCTATGCGGGCTCACTGATCCCTGAGGGGGTGCTTGCGCATTGCCCTCCCGGCGCGCGCATCGTCAACACCGCGCCGCTGTCGCTCGATGAGATCATCGCGGAGATCGCCACGGCGCATGCCGAGGGCAAGGATGTCGCACGGCTGCATTCCGGCGATCTCTCGATCTGGTCGGCGATGGGCGAGCAGCTCCGCCGCCTGCGCGCGCTGGGCATTCCCTTTTCGGTCACGCCGGGCGTGCCGTCCTTCTCCGCCGCTGCGGCAGCGCTCGAGGCTGAGCTGACCCTACCGGGGCTTGCCCAGACGGTCGTCCTGACGCGCACGCCGGGTCGCGCCAGTGCAATGCCTGACGGCGAGAAGCTGGCCGCGTTCGCCGCGACCGGCGCGGTGCTCGCGATTCATCTGTCGATACACCTGCTCGACCAAGTCATCGCCGAGCTCACGCCGCATTACGGCGAAATTTGTCCGGTCGCGATCGTCTGGCGCGCGAGCTGGCCGGACCAGCGTATCGTGCGCGCGACGCTCGGCACGCTCGATGCAGCAGTCGGCGCGGAGATGGAGCGTACTGCGCTGATCCTGGTCGGCAAGACGCTTGGCGCTGCGGATTTTGACGAGAGCCGCCTCTACGCCGCCGACTACGACCGTCGCTATCGGCCCGTCGGCGCCGAGCCGCGCTTTCCGGAGGCGTCGTGATGGCGGTGGGCCTTGTCATCTCCGCGCCGGCCTCCGGCGTCGGCAAGACCACGCTGACGCTGGCGCTCGCACGCGCCTGGCGCCATCGCGGCCTGAATGTGCAGTGCTTCAAGAGTGGCCCCGACTACATCGATCCCGCCTTCCACGCGGCTGCGACGGGCCGCGCCTCCGTCAATGTCGATAGCTGGGCGATGGACCGCGGAACGATCGCCCATCTCGTCAGCCGCGGCGCGGATGCCGATGTCGTGCTCGCCGAGGGCTCGATGGGCCTGTTCGACGGCGTCGCCGCGCGCGGCGTCTGCGGCACCGGTGCTACCGCCGACATTGCGGAGATGCTGGGCTGGCCGGTGCTGCTGGTGATCGACCCCTCTGGACAGGCGCAGACAGCGGCGGCGATCGCCGCAGGCCTGCGTGATTACCGCGCCGGTGTGCGCCTCGCGGGCGTCGTGCTCAATCGTGTCGCCAGTCCGCGCCATGAAGATCTGGTGCGGCGTGCGCTCAATGATGCCGGCATCGCCGTGTTCGGCGCGCTGCCGCGTCATGCCGAGATCAGCCTGCCGAAGCGGCATCTCGGCCTGGTGCAGGCCGAAGAGCAGGCCGAGATCGGCAAGCTGATCGACGAGGCCGCGCGCTTCGTCGCCGAGCGTGTCGATCTCGATGCGGTGCTGCGATCCGCAGCCGGATGGTCGCCGCGGCCGACCGCGGATGGCCTGAACGTGGTGCCGCCCGGCCAGCGCATTGCGTTGGCGCGTGATGCCGCGTTCTCCTTCGTCTATCCGCATATGCTTGAAGCCTGGCGCGCGGCGGGCGCCGAGATCGTGCCGTTCTCGCCGCTGGCCGATGAAGCGCCTGATGCGAGCGCCGATGTGTGCTGGCTGCCGGGCGGCTATCCCGAGCTCCATGCCGGCAGGATCGCGGCCAATGCGCGGTTTCGCGAGGGCCTGCGCGCCTTCGCCGAAACGCGGCCCGTGCATGGCGAATGCGGGGGCTATATGGTGCTGGGAGCCGCTTTGACCGACGCGGACGGGATCCGCCATGAGATGACAGACCTGCTTGGCCTCGAGACCAGCTTTGCCAAACGCCGCATGCATCTGGGCTATCGCCTCGCGACGCTCGCCGCGCCGATGCCGGGACATCGCGCCGGGGCGCGCCTGCGCGGCCATGAGTTTCACTATTCGACCATTCTCGCCCAGCCTGACACGCCGCTCGCGGTCGTGCATGATGCGACGGGTGCAATCATCGCCGAGACCGGCTCGCGGCGCGGCCATGTCAGCGGCACGTTCTTTCATCTGATCGCGGAGGACCGGTGAGCGGGTTCGTTTCCTTCATCTCCGCCGGACCCGGCGACCCTGAATTGCTCACGCTCAAGGGCGCCGCGCGGCTGCGCGAGGCCGACGTCGTGCTCTATGACGATCTCGCCTCGGGCGCGATCCTCGATCTCGCCCGGCCCGAAGCCAATCTCGTCGCGGTCGGTAAGCGGGCAGGGCGGCCCTCGACCAAGCAGCATCACGTCAACCGTCTGCTGGTCGACTATGCCGTAACGGGCGCGCGCGTGGTGCGGCTGAAGTCCGGCGATGCCGGGATATTCGGCCGCCTCGAGGAGGAGATCGAGACGCTGCGCGAAGCCGGCATCGGCTATGAGATCGTTCCCGGCGTCACCTCGGCTTGCGCCGCCGCGGCCCAGGCCGGCATTCCCCTGACAAGGCGCCACACCTCGCGCCGGGTGCAGTTCATCACCGGCGCGGACGTCACCGGCGAGCTGCCGCCCAACCTGAATTGGGCGGCGCTGGCCGATCCTGAAGCGACGACCGTGGTCTATATGGGCCGACGCACCTTTCCGGCGCTTGCCGCAAAATTGATCGCGCATGGGCTTGCCGCGGATACGCCGGCGCTGGTCGCCGAATCCCTCGGCCGTTCCGACGAGCGGCTGGTCCGCACCACCATTGCCGAGCTTGCCGAGCAGCTTGCCCGCGGCGGCGCCGCTTCCACCGCCGCCGTGATCCTGTTCGGCGCGCTGGCGGGGGATTATCCGTCGTGACGGCCGCGGCCGCCCTTCGCCTCTTGACGCAGGCGCGCCGAAAGGAGCACACAGGAGGGGCATGGTGCTCAACGCGGCGCAAAGCGCCGGAGCATAATCGGGAATGGGGATGGGCGGACCAAGTTGCGGCGCTCAAAACCCCAGCCGCCCCCGCGACTGTAAGCGGTGAGGGGCTCCGATCAGCCACTGGGCCGCAAGGCCCGGGAAGGCCGGAGAACCCAGTGAACCGCGAGCCAGGAGACCGGCCCTGCACGTTTTGAGGCCAAGGCCGTCGGGTGTGACGGCAGGAAGGATCTGAGCCATGCATATCGAACCCGGGATCGTGACGGGCGCCAAGCTCGTGTTGAGTTACGCAACCGGCATCGCCGCAGGCGGCGTTGCCCTGAAGCTCGCGGCCAAGACCGTACGCGAGCAGGGCATGACGTCGTTCGCCGCGCGCACCTTGGCCACGACGGTTCTCGTCTTCGTCTTCTTCGAGATCCTGCCGCACTTCCCGGTCGGCGTCTCCGAGGTCCACTTCATTCTCGGCTCGACCTTGTTCCTGCTGTTCGGTGCGGCGCCCGCCGCCTTTGGCCTCGCGTTCGGCCTGCTGCTTCAGGGCGTGTTCTTCGAGCCGGCCGACATCCCGCAATACGGCATGAATGTCACGACGCTCCTGGTGCCGCTGTTCGCGATCCAGGCCATCGCAACGCGGATCATCCCGCGCAACACCGCCTATGTCGATTTGAAGTATCGCCAGGCGCTGGCGCTGTCGACGACCTATCAGGCCGGCGTGATCGGCTGGGTGGCGTTCTGGGCGCTCTACGGCTCGGGCTTTGCGATGAGCAACCTCGCCAGCATCGCGACGTTCGCCGCCTCTTACGCGCTGGTCATCGTGATCGAGCCGCTGGCTGATCTGGCCGTGCTGGCGCTGGCGAAGTCGCTGCGCGGCGTCACCGCGCCGGGCTTCGTCACCCCGCGCCTGCACAACGCGGCCTAAAGAGACAAGGGGCGGCCGTCATGGCCGCCCCCGGCGCCCGCGATGCTCACGCTTTCCCTGATCGGCATCGGTTGCGGCGATCCTGGCCAGCTCACGCGCGCCGCCGTTGAAGCCATCAACGCCGCCGACCTCGTCCTGATCCCGCGCAAGGGAACGGCGAAGTCCGATCTCGCCGATCTCAGGCGGACGATCTGCGCGGATGTCCTGACCAATCAAACGACGCGTATCGCCGAGTTCGACCTTCCGGTGCGCGACACCGAGGAAGCGGATTACCGCAAGGGCGTGGACGACTGGCACGATGCGGTTGCCGCGACCTGGCAGCATGCGGTCGCAGATCATCTCAAGGGTGAGGGCAAGGTTGCGCTGCTGATCTGGGGCGATCCCTCGCTGTATGATTCCTCGCTGCGCATTGCGCGGCGGCTCGATCCCTTGCCTAAAATCGAAGTGGTGCCCGGCATCACCTCGATCCAGGCGCTGTGCGCGGCCCATGCGCTGCCGCTCAACGACATCGGCGAGCCATTTCTGGTCACGACGGGACGGCGCCTGCGCGAAGGCGGCTGGCCGCAAGGCGTCGACACCGTGGTGGTGATGCTCGACGGCGGCACGGCGTTCCAGTCGATCGATCCTGATAGCCTCCACATTTACTGGGGCGCCTATCTCGGCATGCAAGATCAGATCATCCTATCCGGCGCGCTCGCCGAGGCCGGCCCGCGCATCGTGGCCGTGCGGCAGGAGGCGCGCGCGCGCCACGGCTGGATCATGGACAGCTACATTCTCAAGCGTACGCGTTAAGCGAGGCAGCATGCTCCCCGACTGGGTCACCCAGAAATGCCCCGAAATCTCCGCGGTCCATCGCGACGCGGCGATCGCGCGTCAGGCGCAACTGACGAAGCCGACCGGTGCGCTCGGCCGGCTCGAGCAGCTCGCGATCGAGCTCGCGGGCTTGCAGGCCACCGAGCAGCCGCGCGCGGCGCGCGTGCCGATCGTCGTCTTCGCCGGCGACCACGGCATCGTCGCCCAGGGCGTGTCGGCCTATCCGCAAGCGGTGACCATCGCGATGATGGCGAATTTTGCCGCGGGCGGTGCCGCGATCTCGGTGCTGGCGCGCGAGCTTGGCTGCAGCCTGGAAGTGGTCGACGCCGGCACGCTTGCGCAGGAGGAGATGACGGGAATCGTCACCGACAAGCCGCGCTATGGCACGCGCGATTTCAGCGTCGAAGCCGCGCTCACACCTGCGGAACTGGCGTTCGCCTTCGAGGCCGGCCAGCGCGCGGTCGCGCGTGCGGCGGCCAACCCGCCTGATCTCCTGATCTTCGGCGAGATGGGGATCGGCAACACCACCACATCGGCAGCGATTGCCGCGAGCCTGCTCGGCATCAGCGCCGAGGAGATCGCAGGCAGCGGGACCGGCGTCGATGCCGCTGGCCGGGCGCACAAGGCGCGGGTGATCGACGCGGCGATCGCGCATCATGGCGTTGCCGGCGTTTCGCCCGAAAAAATCCTGTGCGCCGTCGGCGGTCTCGAAATCGCGGCGATCTCGGGCGCGATCATCGCGGCCGCGCAGCGCCGCATTCCCGTATTGATCGACGGCTTCATCGTGTCGGTCGCAGCGCTCGCAACAGTGCGGCTGAACCCGTTGTGCCAGCCGTTCCTGCTGCCGTCGCATCAATCGGCCGAGCAGGGGCACCGGCTGGTGCTGCGCGCGCTGAACGTGCAGCCGCTGATCAGCCTCGATCTCAGGCTCGGCGAGGGATCGGGCGCCGCCATCGCGCTGCCCTTGGTGCGCAGCGCCTGCGCACTCCACAACGGCATGGCGACCTTTGCCGAAGCCAATGTGCCGGACAGGCCTAGCTGACCCGCTGATTGACCGAGACGACGCGCCATCCGGTCGCGAGGCGATCGATCCGGGTCAGCGACAGCGGATCGATCACGAAGCGCAAGGCGGCCTGCGGCGTGAGATCCAGCGCGATGCAGAGCGCTGCGCGGATGGTGCCGGAATGCACGACGAGCGTGGCCGGTCCGGCTCCGATCCGCGACAGGCCCAGCCGGACACGCGCGACCTGATCCGCAAAGCTTTCGCCGCCCGGTGGCCGCCCGCCTGCCGGATCATTCCAGAACTGGGCGTAAGTCTCGCCGCCGGTGGCAGCGAGTTCGTCGTGCCGATGGCCGGTCCAGTCGCCGAAATCCTGCTCGCGGAATTCGCTGACCAGCTCCGGTTCGAGCCCCAGCGCGCGCGCCGTCTCGACCGTACGCCGCGACGGGCTGGCATAGCTTGCGGCATTCCGCGGCAGATGGCGCTGCAGCGCCTCCAATTGCGCGCGATCGCCGAGGTCGGCCGGTGCGTCGGCGGCGTGGATGGTGCCTTTGATGCCGTCGACCGGCGCATGCCGGATCAGCCAGAGGAAGGTCTCGCCTTCCATGCTCATCTCCAAGGAAGTTGGTCGCTGTGGCAATAACAGCGCATGGGATACATTGACTCCGTCGCGATGGTAATCCTAGATGCTCGCGACGGTTTCCCCGAGAGGGGATGAAAAGGGAATGCGGTGCGGGGAAATTGTCCCCAATGCCGTGGCTGCCCCCGCAACTGTAAGCGGCGAATCTTGCATCACGAGCCACTGGGCATCTCGGTCCCGGGAAGGCGACGCAAGGTACTGACCCGCGAGCCAGGAGACCTGCCGTCAGCCGTGGTCACACGCGAAGATGTCGGTCGGGGAGTACAGACATTCGGCTTCATCGGACGGCTGCAAGGCCCAAGGTGAGACCTCGTTCGCTGTGACGTGCCACTGACGTCATACCGAGGTTTTGTGCCGTGTCTTCCATCCGCATCCTACGACCGCGCCGCTTCCTGATCGCCTCCGCAGCGCTCACGTTGGCAGTGGCCGATCTGCCCGCCGCGATGGCGCAGCAGGCTCGCGAACGGCTGCCGGCGGTCGAAATCTCGCCGGCCCAATCCCGCAAGCAGGCGAAGCCTGCTAGCCGGGAGGGGCAAAGCGCCCGCCGCGCGTCGTCGCGCAGATCCGCTGTGACGGCAGCGCCAAAGCCTGCGGTGCCGGGCGATGCCGTACAGACGCAGGCGGCGACACCGCTCAACAGCAATGCGGTGGCCGAAAGCGCCTCGCGGCTCGGCCTGACGGTGCGCGAGACGCCGGCGACCGTCGAGGTGATCTCGGCCGAGACCATGCGCGAGCAGGGCTATCGCACCGTGTCCGAGGTCGCGCAGGGCGCGGTCGGCGTCACCTCCGGGGATGCGCCGGGGGAGCCGGCAGGTTTCTCGATGCGCGGCTTCACCAACAGCCAGATCAACACGCTCTACAACGGCATCAAGATCGGCCCGCAGAACATGACCTCGCGGATCATGGACACCGCCAATCTGGAAGCCGTCGAATTCCTCAAGGGTCCGGCCTCGCTGATGTCAGGCGAGGGCGCTGCCGGCGGTGCGATCAATTTCGTCACCAAGCAGCCGCATACGGGACCGATCCGGAACGAGGCTGACTTCGCCTGGGATTCGCTGAACTCGTTCCGCGCGCATTACGGCTCGGGCGGCAGCACCAACGTGCAAGGCCTCGACTACCGCTTCGACATCAGCCGTTCCTCGCTCAACGGTTTTGTCGACGACACCAATACCAAGATGCTGGATGTGTCGGGTCAGCTCAACTACCGCATCTCCGACAGCCTCAAGGTCTGGGGCGCGATCGAATATCGCGAGGATCGCGGCAAGGCCTATTGGGGCGCGCCGCTGGTGCCGGTCGCCTTCAGCGGCGCGCATGCGACGAGCGGGATCGTGTCCGGCAATTACGTCTCGAACTACAACAAGACCAACCTCGGCGCCGTCACCATCGACGACCGCACCTTCAACACCAATTACAACGTTCTCGACAATCGCAACGTGGCGCAGGAAGTGTGGCTCCGCGGTGGCTTCGAGCTGAAGCTGGCGCCTGACCTCATGCTGAAGAGCCAAGCCTATGGCTACGGCGCCGAGCGCACGTGGTTCAACAATGAGGTTGAGGCGTTCAATTCCGGAACGAACCTGGTCGATCGCGAGCGCTTTTACGTCGCCCATAGCCAGCGTCTCGTCGGCAATGTCACAGACCTGATCTGGGACACAGACATCGCCGGTTTCGGCAACCGGTTGGTCACGACGTTGTCCTCGAGCTATCTCTATTTCGTCAGGCCGGGCGCCGCCAATTTCCCCGGCGATTCCGTGTCCCTCGTCGATCCCAACCGCGGCTTCTACGGCACGCTTACGACCAAGCAGCAGACCGCCCGGATCGACAACGAGGCGCTGTCGTTCGAGGACCGGCTGAAGCTGACGCGGACGTTCTCGCTGATCGGCGGCCTGCGCGTCGAGCATATCGGGCTCGACCGCAATTCGACCGACGCGGTAGGGGTTGTGAACGCGGGTTTCCCTTACACCAAGGACTGGGCGCCGGTGACGGGACGCATCGGCTACACTTGGGAGGCCGTGCCGGGCCTGACCTTCTTCAGTCAATACGCCACCGGCGCAGACGTCTCGGCCAACAACATCTTTTTGCTGTCACCGACCCAGCCGCTCGATCTCACCACCGCGCGCACCTACGAGACCGGCGTCAAGCACCTGTTCTGGGACAACAGGGCGGAATGGTCGTTCTCGGCCTACGACATCCTGCGCAAGAACGTCTATGCCGCGGCCGGCGGGCAGGCGCTCAACATCGCGGGGCGGCAGGAATCCAAGGGCGTGGAGCTTGCCGCCTCGGTGCGTCCGATCGATCCGTTGCGGCTGTGGGGCAACATTGCCTATGTCGATGCGCGCTATGCCGATTACAATTTCGTCGGCGGATCGTTTTCCGGCAACACGCCGCCGAACGTACCGCGCATCGTCGCCAATGCCGGCGCATCGTATCGGTTCTTCACGCCCTGGCCGGTGGAGCTCGGAATCACCGGCCGCCATGTCGGCGACCGCTACAACACCGACGCCAACACGGTGACGATGAAGGCCTACACCGTCGCGGACGTCTACGCCTTCGTCGACATTCCCAAGACCGTGTTTGGTGCGGTCGACCAGGCCCGCCTGACCTTCCGCGTCCGCAACATCACCGACAAGCGCTACGCGATCTGGGGCGATCCGTTCTATCCCGATCAGATCCTGCTCGGTGCGCCGCGCACCTATGAACTCTCGGCGGCGTTCAAATGGTAGGGCGCTGACCGCATGATGGCCGCGATCGTCCTGCTGCATCGCTGGCTCGGGATCGCGTTCTGCCTGCTGTTCGCGATGTGGTTCGCGACGGGAATCGTGATGCACTTCGTTCCGTTTCCGTCGCTGACGGAAGCGGAGCGCTTTGCCGGCCTTGCGCCGCTGGACCGGACGGATGCGCGGATCGCGGTTGCCGATGCCGTCGTCGCGAGCGGAATCACGGACGCCACGCGTGTCAGGCTGATCCGGCGAAGCGATGGGCTCGCTTATGTCATTACGGGACCATCGCGCCTGCGCGCCGTGCGCGGCTCCGACGGGAGCGACGCAGAAGTGGTGTCCTCCGATGTGGCGCTCGCCATCGGGCGGGATCACGCCCGCAACCGCGGGCTCGATGCCGCGCACGCAACGTTGCTCGCGAAAGCGGATTACGATCAGTGGACCGTGCCGAACGGCTTCGATCGTCACCGGCCGTTGTTTCGCATCGCCCTCGGCGATGCCGCCGGAACGGAGCTCTATGTCTCCTCGCGCACCGGCGAGGTCGTCCTGGATACGACGCGAGGCGAGCGCGGCTGGAATTGGGCCGGCAGCGTGCTGCACTGGATCTATCCGACGGTGCTGAGACGCGACTGGGCGCTGTGGGACGGCGTCGTCTGGACATTGTCGTTGCTGGCCCTGATCGCAGCCGTGCTGGGTGCGGCGCTCGGAATCGTGCGGATCACGATGCGGGGTGGCCGCCCCGCAACGCCTTATCGCGGGTGGCACGCATGGCATCACGTCCTCGGCCTTGCCGTGACGCTGTTCGTGCTCAGCTGGATCTTCAGCGGCTGGCTCTCGATGGACCATGGCCGGCTGTTCTCGCGCGGACAGCTGACGGGCCCGGAAGCTGGCGCCGCGTACGCCGTGCCCGGCTGGATGGAGGCACTGTCGCTGGAGCGAACGCCGCTGCCGTCATCGGTCTGGGAAGCCGAATGGTTCGGCTTCGATGGCGAGGTCTATCGTCGCGATCGGCTCGCGCTGGCTTCGCAGAAATTGATCAGGGCCAAAGATACATCCGATGCGGGACAAGCCGGTGTCCTGAGCGCGGGCGAGGTTCGGGGCTTGACGTCCCGCCTTGCCAAAGATTGCGGCATCCCAGGCGTTTTGGCCGGCAATGATGATTATCCCACACGATCCGCCGTACCAAGTGCGCCGGTCTACCGGGCGCATTGCGGCGAGCTCTGGTTCGATATCGACGGCGCCGACGGCAATGTGCTGCAAAGGCTGGATGCCTCGCGGCGCGCCTATCGCTGGTTCTACGCCGCGCTGCACACGCTGGATTTTCCGATCCTCATGGCGCATCCGCTTGTGCGCGATATCGTGATCGTGGGGCTCTGTGTGCTCGGATTCGTGTTTTCCATGACCGGCGTCGTCATCGGCTGGCGGCGCCTGCGGCTTTCTCTGACGGTCTGACTCCAGGCGAACCAGCCGGCCCGAATGGCGGTGAGATCCCGCTGGCGAAGGTCCGGTTAGTGGCATACCATTTGCACGCCAATGGGTTCTGGTTTCACCTGCCCTTGGCCAACGACGGCCGGCATCACGGCATTACTGGGAGGACCTCATGGATCGCAGGACCGTATTGAAGGGACTTGCCGGCGCGGGCGGTCTGGCATTGACCGGCCTCTCGGCCCCGGCGATCGCGCAAGGCGCATCAGCCCGTACCCTCCGCTTCGTGCCGCAGGCCAATCTCGCCAATTTCGATCCGATCTGGGGCACGCAATATGTCGTGCGCAATGCCGCGGCGCTGGTCTGGGACACGCTTTACGGCATCGACGCGCAGCTGCAGCCGCAGCGCCAGATGATCGAGTCCGAGGAGACCTCGGACGACGGCAAGACCTGGACGTTCCGCTTGCGCCCCGGTCTCAAGTTCCACGATGGCGAGCCGGTGCTGGCCAAGGACGCCGTTGCCAGCCTGTCACGCTGGGCTGCGCGCGATCCGATGGGGCTCATGATCATCGCGATCCAGGAGGAACTGACGGCCGTCGACGATCGCACCTTCAAATGGGTCTTGAAGCAGCCCTTCCCGAAAATGCTCTATGCGCTCGCCAAGAACAACGCGCCGTGCTCCTTCATCATGCCGGAACGGATCGCCAAGACCGATCCCTTCAAGCAGATCACCGAATATGTCGGCTCGGGTCCAATGAAGTTCGCCAAGAGCGAGTGGGTCCCAGGCGCCAAGTCGGTGTTCGAGAAGTTCACCGATTACGTGCCGCGGCAGGAGAAGGCCTCCTGGCTCGCCGGCGGCAAGCAGATCCTGGTCGATCGCGTGGAATGGATCGTGATGCCGGACCCCGCGACCGCGGCGGCTGCCTTGCAGAACGGCGAGGTCGACTGGTGGGAGAACCCGATCGCCGATCTCGTGCCCGTCCTGAAGAAGAACAAGAACATCAGCGTCGACATCGGCGATCCCCTCGGCAATATCGGCTCGTTCCGCATGAACCATTTGTTCGCGCCGTTTAATGATGTGCGGGCGCGGCGCGCGGTGCTGATGGCGCTCAGCCAGGAAGACTACATGCGCGCGATCGTCGGCGACGACAACGCATTGTGGAAGCCACTGCCTGGCTTCTTCACGCCGGATACACCGGTTTACAACGAGCTGGGCGGCGAGATACTGAAGGGCAAGCGCGACTTCGATGCCGCCAAGAAGCTGCTGGCCGAAAGCGGCTATTCCGGTCAGCCGGTGACGTGTCTCGTCGCGCAGGACCAGCCGATCACCAAGGCGCAGGGCGACGTCACTGCGGATCTGTTGAAGCGGCTCGGCATGAATGTCGACTTCGTCGCGACCGATTGGGGCACGGTCGGCTCTCGCCGTGCGGCGAAGACGCCGCCCGGGCAGGGCGGCTG
The DNA here is from genome assembly GCF_030272265.2 of Bradyrhizobium sp. 62B. Taxonomy (NCBI): domain Bacteria; kingdom Pseudomonadati; phylum Pseudomonadota; class Alphaproteobacteria; order Hyphomicrobiales; family Nitrobacteraceae; genus Bradyrhizobium; species Bradyrhizobium sp. 62B. Next base: position 2,740,325 of record NZ_CP092841.2, read on the forward strand.
GAACATGTTCCACAGCTGGCATGCCGGCGCCGACTGCATCACGCCCGCGGCCTATACCGCCATCCGCGCCAACGGCGACAAGGCCTGGTTCGGCTGGCCCAACAGCCCGAACACCGAGAAGGAGATCGCAGGCTGGTTCGACGCCAAGAGTGTCGAGGAAGAGAAGGCGGCGATCGGGCGGGTCAACAAGGCGGCGATCGAGGATGTCGTCTATGCGCCGACCGGCTTCTTCCTGACCTACACGGCGTGGCGCAAGAACGTCTCCGGCATCGCCAAGGGGCCGCTGCCGTTCTTCTGGGGCGTGTCGAAGTCCGCATGATGGTGTGCTGAAGCCAGATGCTCTCCTACATCCTCCGTCGCGTCGTCGCGACCTTGCCGGTGATGGCGATCGTCGCGCTGTTCGTGTTCAGCCTGCTCTACATCGCGCCGGGTGATCCCGCCGTGGTGATCGCGGGCGATCAGGCGAGCCCGGAGGATGTGGAGCGCATCCGCCAGAGCCTCGGCCTCGATCGTCCGTTCCTGGTGCAGTTCGGAAGCTGGGTCTGGCGCATCCTGCACGGCGATCTTGGCACGTCGATCTTCACCAATTTGCCGGTCTCGGCGATGATCGGGCAGCGGCTCGGACCGACGCTGTCGCTGATGATCGTCACGCTGCTGCTCACGATCGTGGTGGCGGTGCCGCTCGGCGTCGTGGCGGCCTGGAAGGCCGGCAGCCTGATCGACCGCGTCATCATGGGCTTTGCCGTGTTCGGCTTCTCGCTGCCCGTCTTCGTGGTCGGCTACATGCTCGCCTACATCTTCGCCCTCGAGCTCGAATGGCTGCCGGTGCAGGGCTATACGCCGCTCAATCAAGGCTTCTGGCCGTGGCTGGAGAATTTGATCCTGCCTGCGATCGCGCTCGGCTGCGTCTACATCGCCCTGGTCGCACGCATCACCCGCGCCGCCATGCTCGAAGTGCTGCAGCAGGACTATATCCGCACGGCCAAGGCCAAGGGCCTCGGGCAGGGCGGCATCCTGTTCATTCACGCCTTGAAGAACGCGGCCGTGCCGATCGTGACCGTGATCGGGATCGGCATTGCGCTGCTGATCGGCGGTGCGGTGGTGACCGAGAGCGTGTTCGCGATTCCCGGCCTCGGCCGCCTCACGATCGATGCGATCCTGCGCCGGGACTATCCCGTCATCCAGGGCATCGTGCTGCTGTTCAGCTTCGTCTACGTCCTCGTCAATCTGATGATCGACGTCATCTATACGCTCGTTGACCCGAGGATCCGCTATTGACCGATACCACCGTCAATCCGCAATCGCTTCCGACCGGCCTCGTCCTCGCGCCGCAATTGCCGGAGATCATCCGGCCGGTCAGGATTCGACGCGGCTTCGTCGGCCTGTTGCGCGGCCACCCCACGGTCGCGATCGGCGGCGCATTGCTGCTGACATTGGTGCTGATCGCGATTTTTGCGCCCTATCTTTGGACGGTCGATCCGACCGCGCTCGCGCCGGCCAAACGCACGCGGGCACCGTCGGCTGATTTCTGGTTCGGCACCGACGTTCTCGGCCGCGACATCTATTCGCGTGTGCTGTTCGGCGCACGGGTTTCGCTCACGGTCGGCCTGTCGGTGGCGATTTTCGCCTCCGCGGCGGGGCTTGCCATCGGCATGGTCTCGGGCTTCATCCGCTGGGCCGACGGCATCCTGATGCGCTTCATGGATGGGCTGATGTCAATCCCGCCGATCCTGCTCGCCATCGCGTTGATGGCGCTGACGCGCGGCAGCGTCGGCAACGTCATCCTCGCCATCACCGTGGCCGAGATCCCGCGCGTCTCGCGACTCGTCCGCAGCGTGGTGTTGTCGCTCCGCGAGCAGCCCTATGTGGATGCGGCGGTCGCCTGCGGCACGCGCACGCCGATGATCATCCTGCGCCACATCCTGCCCAACACGGTGGCGCCGATGCTGGTGCAGGCGACCTATATCTGCGCCAGCGCCATGATCACCGAGGCGATCCTGTCCTTCATCGGCGCCGGCACGCCGCCGACCATTCCATCCTGGGGCAACATCATGGCCGAGGGCCGCGCGCTGTGGCAGGTCAAGCCCTACATCGTGTTCTTCCCGGCGGCGTTCCTGTCCGTCACGGTGCTTGCGGTAAACCTGCTCGGCGACGGCCTTCGCGATGCGCTCGACCCGCGCATGGCCAAGAGCCTGTGAGGGGCTGACTGCAATGGCCCTGCTCGAAGTCGAAAACCTCCAGACCCATTTCCGCACCCCCGGCGGCATCAACCGCGCCGTGGATGGCGTATCCTTCCACGTCAATGAGGGCGAGACGCTCGCCATCGTCGGTGAATCCGGCTGCGGCAAGTCGGTGACCTCGATGTCGCTGATGCGGCTGATCCCGGAGCCGCCGGGCAGGATCGCAGGCAGCATCCGCTTTGCGGGGAAAGATCTCCTCGAGCTCTCCGACCGCGAGATGCGCGCGATCCGTGGCAACGACATCTCGATGATCTTCCAGGAGCCGATGACGAGCCTCAACCCGGTTCTCACCGTCGGCCGCCAGATCCGCGAGACCTTGATGATCCATCAGGGCCTGGACAAGCAGGCCGCCGAGGCACACGCGATCGAGATGCTGACGCTGGTCGGCATACCCGAGCCGAAGCGCCGCGTGCGCGAATATCCTCACCAGCTCTCCGGCGGCATGCGCCAGCGCGTCATGATCGCCATCGCGCTCGCCTGCAATCCGAAGCTCCTGATTGCGGATGAGCCGACCACCGCGCTCGACGTGACGATCCAAGCGCAGATCCTCAAGCTGATGCTGGATCTCAAGCGCCGGGTCGGCGCGGCCATCATTCTCATCACGCACGACCTTGGCGTCGTCGCCGAGATCGCCGAGCGCGTCATGGTGATGTATGCCGGCCGCAAGGTCGAGGAGGCGCCGGTCGCCGAGTTGTTCCGTTCCCCCCGCCATCCCTACACGCAAGGCCTGCTGGGTGCGGTGCCGCGGCTCGGCTCCTCCCTGACGGGCACGGCACGACGGCTTGCCGAAATCCCCGGCCAGGTGCCCGACCTGCGCAAGCCGATCACCGGCTGCGTCTTCGCCGGCCGCTGCGCGCTCGCGACCGATCTGTGCCGGCAATACGCGCCGGGCCTCGAAGAGAAGGGGCCGCGCCACATCGCCGCCTGTCACTACGCGGCCAAGGGAGCGGTCGCGGCATGAGCCCTCCGTTGCTCCAGGTCAACGACCTCAAGAAGCATTTTCCGGTCAGGGCCCGTCTGTTCAGCCGCAAGCGTGAGTTCGTCTATGCGGTCGACGGCGTCTCCTTCGAGATCGCGCGCGGCGAGACACTGTCGCTGGTCGGCGAGTCCGGCTGCGGCAAGTCGACGGTCGGCCGCGCCATCCTGCGGCTGTTCGACATCACCGCGGGGCAAGTCATTCTCGACGGCCAGCGCATCGATGACGCCGCACCCAGCACGATACGCCAGATGCGCCGCCGCGTGCAGGTGGTGTTCCAGGATCCGTTCTCGAGCCTCAACCCGCGCATGCGGGTGCGCGACATTCTCGCCGAGCCGATCCGCAATTTCGGCCTCGCCAAGTCGGCAGAGGATCTCGAGGTCCGCCTCACGGCGCTGATGGACACCGTGCGCCTGCCGCGCGAGGCGCTCCATCGCAGGCCGCACGAATTCTCCGGTGGCCAGCGTCAGCGCATCGGCATCGCGCGGGCGCTCGCGGCGGAGCCCGAGCTGATCGTGTGCGACGAGGCGGTCTCGGCCCTCGACGTCTCGGTCAAGGCGCAGATCGTCAATCTCTTGCAGGATCTGCAGAGCGAGTTCGGCCTAGCGCTCTTGTTCATCAGCCACGACCTCGCGATCGTCGAGCACATGACGCACCGCGTCGCGGTGATGTATCTCGGCAAGATCGTCGAGGTCGCCCCGCGCCGCGAGATCTTTGCCGCGCCGAGACACCCCTATACCAAGGCGCTGCTCTCAGCGGTGCCGCTGCCCGAGCCGGGCGCCCAGCGCAATCCAATCATCCTGAAGGGCGACGTCCCGAGCCCGATCAATCCGCCGAAGGGCTGCCGCTTCCACACCCGCTGCCCGTTCGTCTTCGATCGCTGCCGGACCGAGGAGCCGGTGCTGCGCGCGGCCGGAGCCGAGCAGTGGGTGGCCTGTCATCTCGAAGACGGTGCCGCCGCGACGAGCAGCTGAGGACTGGGATTTTCGTCGGAAATTCGTCAACAAAAACAACCGCATTCTACTGTGCATGGGGTTGTTTTCGCGTTTTCGATTTGGCCGGCCTCAACCCTGCCGGCGCAGGAAGCCAGTGATGGTGACCTTTTCCCAGATCCCGGCCGCGGCAAAAGGATCGGCGCGGTTGAAAGCCTCGACCTCGCTGCGGCCGGGCGCCTCGATCAGGAACAGGCTGCCGATCATCGTCTGGCCATCGTCGGAGACGAGCGGCCCCGACATCACGATCTTGACCCCGAAGCGCGAAGTATCGCTCAGGAACGCCTTGTGGGCATCGTAATTGGCGAGCCGGGTCGGCAGCGCGCCGGCGCGGTCGACGGCGTGAATGGCGAACAGCATGGTGTCTCCGTGTCTTGCTTCAGTGTTGGGACGGCCGCCATGGCGGCCGTCCGGACGTGATGGAGGAAGTTACTTCGTGCCGAGCTTGCTGGCGTCCTCGAAGGTCGGGCATGTCCGCTGCTCCAGCGGCACGTCGAACGGCTGGTAATTGTCCTTGGTGATGACGGTCGGCTTCAGCACGATCTCGGCGATGACGGGCTGGTTGCGCAGGGCGCGGATCGCCATCATGGTGCCGAGGCATCCTTGGGCAAATCCGTTGTAGTCGCCGCTCGCGAGCAGCTTGCCTGACTTGATCGCGTCGATCGCTTCCTTGGTGCCGTTGATGCCGATCACCTGCGCCTTGCGGTTGGCGCCGTCGAGCGCCTCGATCGCGCCGACCGCCATGGCGTCGTTGGCGGCGAGCACGCCGTCGATCTGCGAATTCGACTGCATCAGGTTCTCCATGACCTGGAGCGCCTGCAGCCGCTGATAGTTGCCTGGCTGCGAGGCCAGCAGCTTGGCGCCCGACGCTTCCTTCAGCGCGTCGTTGAAGCCGCGGACGCGGTCGACATTGGTCAGCGAGCCCTTGACACCCTCGATGATGACTATGTTGCCCTTGCCGCCGAGTGTCTTCAGCAGGAAGCGTGCGGTCTCGAGGCCCAGGCTGTAATCGTCGGCGCCGATGAAGGACAGGAACTTGCCGCCCGCGGAGCGGTCGGTGATGTTGACGACGGGGATTTTGGCCTCGTTGATCTTCTCGACGCCAGGCACCATGGCCTTGTAGTCGACCGGCGTGAACACGATCGCGCTCGGCTTCTTCACCACGACGTCTTCGATCTGGCTGAGTTGTTCGGGGATCGAGTCCGGCTTGGTCGGGATGTATTGCAGCGTCTTCGCATTCAGCGTCTTCGCCATGTTGTCGGCGCCGACCCGCACCGTCTGGAAGAACGGGTTGGTCTGGTTCTTGGTGAAGACGGCGATGGTCTCGCCGTCGGCCCGCGCTTGCGTGGTGAATGCCGCCGCCATCAGCAGCGGCAGCGTCAGATAGCCCAGTGTCCGTTTCATGTTGCCTCCATCCCTCATTTTGCTTGTTGGAACTCTAAGAACTCATTGCGCGCGGCGGCGCGTCTTCATGTCGAGCCAGACCGCGAGAATGACGATGATGCCGGTGACGAGCGGCTGCCAATTGGCGCTGACCGAGAGCAGGTTCATGCCGTTCAGCACCAAGGTCAGGATCAGTGCGCCGATGAAGGTACCGAACACGGTGCCGACGCCGCCGAACAGCGAGGTGCCGCCGATCAGCACCGCCGCGATCGCGGGCAGGGTCAGGCTTTCGCCGATGTCGGCTTCGGCCGAATTGAGCCGCGACAGGAAGATGATCGAGGCGAGCCCCGCCATGATGCCTGAGACCGTGTAGACCAGCAGCAGGCGCCGCGCGACCGGAATGCCGGAGAGGCGGGCCGCGACCGGATTGGCGCCGATCGCATAGATCTCCTGGCCCCAGATCGTGCGTTGCGCGAAGAACGTTCCGATCCCGAGGAACACCAGCAGCAGATAGACCGGGATGGGAAGACCGAACAGATAGCCGCTGCCGATCTGGCGGAAGCCCGCGGGGAAGCCGTGCAGGGTCTCGCCCGCCATGTACCAATAGGTGAGCCCGTTCAGCACCCAGAGCATGCCATAGGTGGCGATGAAGGAGGGGATGCGCAGCGCGGTGACCATGACGCCGTTGAGGAGGCCGACGATGCCGCCGCAGGCGAGCCCGGTGAGGATGCCGAGCGCCGGCGAGCCGGTCTTGTGGATCACGGTGCCGGCGATGCAGGCCGACAGCGCGACATTGGCGCCGACGGACAGGTCGAGGCCGGCGGTCAGCACCACCAGTGTCAGGCCTGAGGCGATGAAGAAGGTCAGGCTGGCCTGGCGCAGCACGTTGAGGATGTTGCCGAGGCTGAGGAAGGAATCGCTGAGCACGGCGAGCACCGCGCAGATCAGCAGCGCCGCGAGCAGGCGGTAGAACACCTGGATCGCGTCCTGCGACAGGAAGGAGCGGGGCGGCATGATCGCCTCTTTGGTGATGTCGGTCATGCGCGGCTCCTGAGACCATCGAGGAACAGCGCGACGATGACGAGCACGCCGACGCTTGCGACCTGCACCGAGGACGGCAGCGAGATCAGGTTCAGCCCGTTGCGCAATACGCCGACGGAGAGGACGCCGAGCAGGGTGCCGAGCAGCCAGCCATTGCCGCGCTCGAAGGAGGTGCCGCCGACGGCGACCGCCGCGATGGCATCGAATTCGAGGCCGAGGCCTGCGGTCGGGTGACCGGAATTCATCCGCGCGGTCATCAACAGGCCGGCGATGCCGGCCATGGCGCCGCCGATCGCATAGACCGCGATCAGCAGCTTGTTCGGCGACAGGCCGGCATAGCGCAGCGCCTCGCGGTTGCCGCCGAGCGCGAAAATGTAGGTGCCGAAGCGGGTGTGATAGAGCAAGCCGTGGAACGCCGCGTAGGTCACCAGCGCCATGACGATCGGCACGGGAATGCCGAGCAGCGTCGCCGAATAGATGTCTCGCACGCTGTGGGGAATGCCGACCACGCTCTGGCCGTCGCTGACGATCAGCGACAGACCTTGCGCCATGCCGAGCGTGCCCAGCGTCGCGACGAAGGGCGGAATGCCAAGGATCGCCACCAGCCAGCCATTGGCGACACCGAAGGCTGCGCCGACGAGGAGGCCGGCGCCGAGGCCCAGCAGCATCGACTTGGTCGCGAGCGACACGATGGCAACGCACAGCGAGGTCAGCGTCAGCACCGCGCCCATCGACAGGTCCAGCCCCTCGGTCATGATGATCAGCGTCATCGGCAAAGCGAGCATGGTGAGGATGGTCGATTGCACCAGCACGTTAGAGAGGTTGGCGACCGACAGGAAGCCGGGTGCGATCGCGCCGAACAGGGCGATGAGCAGCACCAGCACGATGGCAACGCCGGGAATGCGCTGCAGTGGATTGGGCTGTGAGACGACCGCGGCTTCACGCATGATGCATCCCCAGGCGCACGATGTTTTCCTCCGTGAGTTCGTTGCGCGTCAGATGCCCAGCGATGCGGCCCTCGCGCATCACATAGGCGCGGTCGCAGACGTGGCAGATCTCGACCTGTTCGGACGAGATCATCAGCGCCGCCGCGCCGTCGGCCACAAGACGGTCGATCAGCGCAAAGATCTCCGACTTGGCGCCGATGTCGATGCCGCGCGTCGGCTCGTCGAAGATGAAGAGCTTTGAGCCGGCCGCCAGCCATTTGCCGATCACGACTTTCTGCTGGTTGCCGCCGGAGAGTAGCCCGACGGTCTGCCGCGCGCTCGGCGTTGCGATGCGCAGCTGCCGGATCAGGCCGTCGGCGGTGCGTTGCGCGCCGCGCTGGTCGAACAGGCCGCTCGGAAACAGTTTGCGCAGCGCCGACACCACGAGATTGTCGCTGACAGAACGCAACAGCGCGAGGCCTTCGCTCTTGCGGCTTTCCGGGATCAGCGCGATGCCGCGACGGGCGGCCAGATCAGGTTCGCCCGAAATGGTCTTGCCGTCGAAGATGATTTCGCCAGATGTCACGGGATCGGCGCCGAAGATGGCGCGCGCGACCTCGCTGCGGCCGGAGCCGACGAGGCCGCACAGGCCGACGATCTCGCCCCGGCGCACCTCGATGTTGATGTCGGAGATGCCGGTCGCGGCCGTCAGGCCCTTGACCTCGAGCAGCAGCTCGCCGGGCTTCTCGGAAAAATTGCGCGGATAGGTCATGTCGACGTTACGGCCGACCATCATGCGCACGAGCTGGTCCGGCGTGACGTCGGCGGGCTTGACGCCGTCGATGCGGCGGCCGTCGCGCAGCACCGTGATGCGGTCGCCGAGCGCGAACACTTCGGCCATGCGATGCGAGATGTAGACGATGGACACGCCGTCTGCCTTGAGCCGTGCGATCAAAGCGAACAAGAGCTCTGTCTCGCGGTCGGACAGCGCCGCGGTCGGCTCGTCCATCACGAGGATCCGCGCGTTCTGGCTGATCGCCTTGGCGATCTCGACCATCTGCTGCTGCGCGACGCCGAGCTTGTCGACGGTGGTGGAGGGATCGATGTCGAAGCCGATCGTGTCGAGCACGCGCCTGGCGTCGGCCAGGATCCTGCGGCGGTCGATGGTGCCGGGGATACGGCCCTTCGGCTCGCGCCCAAGGAAGATGTTCTGGGCGATGTCCAGATAGGGGACCAGCGAGAATTCCTGGAAGATCACGGCAATGCCGAGCTTCTGCGCATCCGCAGTCGAGGAGATCGCGACCTTCTCGCCGTTGTAATAGAATTCGCCGGCGTCGGCGCGATAGGCGCCGCACAGCACCTTCATCAGGCTCGACTTGCCGGCGCCGTTTTCGCCGAGCAGCATGTGGACTTCGCCGGGATACACCGCAAAGGACACGTCATCCAGCGCCTTGACGCCGGGAAACTCCTTGCTGGTGCCGCGCAGCTCCAAGAGCGGCGTGGGCGAGGTGCCCTCGATCGGAAGCGCGTCGCTCATATGTTGGCTCCGCTCGCAAAGATCTTTCCGGGATTCATCAGCCCGTTCGGATCGAGCGCCCGCTTGATCGATCGCATCACGTCCACGGCCTCGCCGAGTTCGTCCGTGAGATAGTCGATCTTGCCGAGCCCGATGCCGTGCTCGCCGGTGCAGGTGCCGTCCATGGCAATGGCGCGGGCGACCATGCGGGCCTGCAGCGCCTTGGCGCCGTCGGCCTCCTCGGGCTTGGCCGGGTCGATCAGGATCAGCATGTGGAAATTGCCGTCGCCGACATGGCCGACGATCGGCGCGACAAAGCCGTGCTCGTCCGCGTCCCGCCGCGTCTCGGTCAGGCATTCCGCCAGCCGCGAGATCGGCACGCAGACATCGGTGATGACGGCGCGCGCGCCGGGCCGCAGACCCAGGCCCGCATAAAGCGTGTTGTCGCGCGCGTGCCAGAGCCGGCTGCGGTCTTCCGGTGCCTTGGCCCAGGCAAAGCCATGGCCGCCATGGTCGGCGGCGATCGCCTGTGCGGCTTCGGCCTGCTCGGCAACGGAGCTCTCGGAGCCATGGAATTCGAAGAACAGGGTCGGTGCCTCGCGATAGCCGAGCTTGGCGTAGGCATTGATGCCGCGCATCATGACGTCGTCGAGCAGCTCTATCCGGGCCACGGGGATCGCGGACTGGATCACCGAGATCGCGGTATCCACGGCGTCGTGCAGGGTGTCGAAGCTGCAGACAGCGGCCGAGATCGCCTGCGGCACCGGATGTACCTTCAGCGTGATCTCGGTGATGACGCCGAGCGTGCCTTCCGCGCCGACGAACATGCGGGTCAAATCGTAGCCCGCGGCTGATTTCCGCGCGCGCCTGGCGGTGCGGATGATGCGGCCGTCGGCCAGCACCACCTCCAGCGCCATGACATTGTCCTTCATGGTGCCGTAACGCACTGCCATGGTGCCGGACGCCCGGGTCGAGGTCATGCCGCCGATCGAGGCGTCGGCGCCGGGATCGATCGGGAAGAACAGGCCGGTATTGCGCAGCTCCGCATTGAGCTGCTTGCGGGTGATGCCGGGCTGCACCACGACATCCATGTCGCTGTCGTGCACGGCCAGCACCTTGTTCATGCGCGCGAAGTCGAAGCAGACGCCGCCCGCGACCGCGGCCGCATTGCCTTCGAGCGAGGTGCCGGCGCCGAACGGCACGATCGGCATATTCGCACCAGCGCACAGCTTGACGATCTCGGCGACCTCCTGCGTCGTCTCGGGAAAGACGACGATGTCGGGCGGCAGGCTTCGGTAGTGCGACTCGCTCTGCCCGTGCTGATCGAGCACGCCGCGCGCAACGCTCGCGCGCGGGCCGATCAGGCCGGTGAGGCGATCGGCCAATATGCTCGTGCTGACTCGCGGTCCCATCCTTGTTCCCTGTCTGCTCCCTGTTGCCGGACTCTTGTTCGGTCCGTCGCCGCCAAGCTTAGGCGGCTCTTGCGTTGCTCGCGACCTGCTTCAGGCCGAAATCGTAATTGAGGTGAAAATACTCACCGTCCACCATGCGACCATCCGGCGCACGGCCGGCGGGGTGACGGACGAACTCCCGGATCAGGCTGTCCTTGACGCCGAACACCACGTCGCTGTCGAGATATTGGTCGCCGGCAACGAACACGTGCGTCACGAGCTGCTCGAAACCGGGCGCCGAGATCATGAAGTGCACATGTGCCGGGCGCCAGGGATGGCGTCCCTGTGCCTCCAGCATGTCGCCGACCGGACCGTCATGCGGAATGGGGTAGGCGGCCGGCTTGATCGACCAGAAATGGAAGCGGCCGTTGGCATCGGTGTGGAAGCGGGCGCGCATGGCGAGATCGCCGATGCTGTCGAGTTGCTGCACGTCGTAATAGCCGTCATCGTCGGAGTGCCAGACGTCCACGACGGCGCCTGCCAGCGGCTTGCCGTCGACGGTCGAAACCGATCCGGTGACGAGCATCGGATCGCCTTCCATCGGGCCGGAGATGTCGGCGCCGCTGTCCTTCTCCGGCGCGGCCTGCACGAAGAACGGGCCGAGCACGGTGGTCTCGGTCGCGCCCTCCGGCACCGGGTGATTGATGGCATCGACCAGCATGGAGACACCGAGCGTGTCCGACAGCAGGATGAACTCCTGGCGCTTGTCGTTGCACATGTGGCCGGTGCGGGTCAGGAAGTCGATGCCGAACTCCCACTCCTTCTGGGTCGGACGCACCTCGCGGACGAAGGCGTGAAGATGACGCACCAGCGCTTCGCTGATCTCTTTGATCCGCGGATCGGTCGCGCCCGCGATCCGCTCCAGCACTGCTTCCGTGATCGTGGTCTCGTTGAAGTTACGCATGGGGCCTCCGAGGATCAGAGTTCGGGTTCGCCAAGGCCGGACAGCCGCTCGAGATGCTTGACGGTGGCGATGAAGTCGGTGTCGCCATCGCCCTGGGCGACCAGCGAGCCATAGGTCTCGCGCACTTGCGCGGCGAGCTGAAGCGGCACGCCGACGGCGTGGCCGGCACCGAGAATGAGGTCGAGGTCCTTGGCCATCTGCTTGCAGGAGAAGGTTGACTCGAAGTCGCGCCTGCGCAGCGGCGCGGTCTTGTACTTCACCATGGGGGAGGCGACCGCGCTGTCGTCGAGCACCTTCAGGATGTCCTGCCAGGCAATGCCGCCCTTGCGCGCCAGCGCGAGGCTTTCCGCCATCATCGCGGCCGACACCGCGATCATCAGATTGACCGAGAGCTTTGCGTAGCGCGCTTCTTCGGCAGGCCCGAGATAGGTCTGGGCACGGGTGAAGGCCGCGAACAGCGGCTTGAGTTTCTCGAACGCGTCCTTGGGGCCCGAGACGAAGCAGGTCAGCGCGCCCGTGTGAACGATGCTGGCATTGCCGGAGACCGGCGAACGCAGATAGGCAATGCCGCGCGCCTGCGCGGCGGCTGCGACTTCGGTCGAGGCCTCGACGCTGACGGTACTGGTCTCGATGAGAACCGCTCCGGGCGCCATGGCGGCGACCAGGCCGGCGGAGCCGAGCAGCGCCCCGCGCAAGGCTGCATCGTCGGGCAGGGAGGTGACGACAGCGGCCTTGCCGCTGACGGCATCGGCCGGCGATGCCGCAGTCGCAATGCGTTGCGTGCGCGCCTCGTTGATCCGTGCCGCGCTCTGATCGAACGCGGTGACGGCGTAACCGGCCTGGGCCACGAGCGCCGACATCGGCAGGCCCATCTTGCCGATCCCGATGAAAGCGATGTTCTTCGAAGCGTCTGTCATTGTTATCGTCCGTTGGCGCCTTCAGGCGGCGCGTCCCTGTCGTTCGATGTCCTGCACCAGCCGCCGGCCCGATTGCGCCAGCAGCTCTTTCTTGGCCTCCAATCCTTCGACCAGCAGTCGGCCATTCCGCTTCTTCCAGGCGCCGCCGATCATGACGGCCTCGATGTTGGCAAGGCTTGTCTGCATCACCACGGTCGCGACGGGATCATGAACCGGGTGGAGATTGAGGTCGGAGGCGTTGATGATGACGAGGTCGGCGAGCTTGCCCGGTGTCAGCGATCCGATCTGGTTTTCGCGGCCGAGCATGCGGGCACCTTCCGTCGTGATCCATCGCAGCGCCTCGCGCACGGGAACTGTGGTCGTCGCCGGAATGCTGCCGCTGGTCTTGCGCGACTCGGCATTGTCGAGTGCCCGCTGCATCGACAGCGCGATGCGGGCGGCGGAGAAGAGATCGCCGGCCAGGATGGATTCGAGGTCGATGCCGATCGTCGGCCGCACTCCGCGCTTGAGCAAACGCCCGGTGATCGGAAAACCATGGCCCTGGATCATCTCGTTCTCCGGCGTCACCGAGAACGACACGCTGAGATCCACCATCCGGTCCAGCAACGCGTCCGGCAGGTCGTTGCCATGGACGATGTTGGTGCCGGCCCCGACGAGGCCGGACTCGATCAGCTTCTCCCAGCCGCCGGGCGTCTTGGCCGGGCCGCCGCCCTGGTGCATGGAGGCGATCAGGTTCAGTTCGCGCGCCAGACGGAAGTCCTGCACCGCAACGTCGAGTGTCGAATAATGCGGACCGAGAATGGCGAGCCCGAGCGTGACGAGGCCGTCGCGGTCGGCAAGGGGGCCCGCCAGCAGCCGCTCGACCTCGCGGCGCGGGTGTGGCACTTCCGAGAAATGCGGCTCGCCCGGCTTCGGCTCCGGCTTGGGCGAACCGTGGAAGAAGGCGGCGCGGATCCCGCTCTCGATCAAGCCGTGCACGGCAGCGTCGGTGTGATCTGGCGTCGGATTGTTGTGGCACCAGTCGACCAGCGTGGTGGTGCCGCAATTGATCTGGTTCAGTGCGCCGACGAGGGTTGCAATGTGGATATCTTCGGGCCGGAACACGGTCGCAAGGCCGGCATGCATGCGGCGGAAATATTCCAGCAGCGTCCAGTTCGCGGCGAAGCCGCGCAAGCCGGTCTGCCAGGTGTGCATATGCGCGTTGATCAGGCCGGGAATGACGATGCGGTCCTTGCCGTCAATGATCTCGACGTCTGTCGCGACGTCGATCGATGGCCGCACGTCGATGATGCGGCTGCCCTCGACCAGCACATCGCCGGTTGCGAGATCGCCGATCGCGTCATCCATGGTGATGACAATAGCGGATTTGATCAGCGTGCGCCGCATCGCCTCACGCCGCCGCTTTGACGGTGACGGGCGGCTCGCCGGCCCAGGCGCGTGCAATCACGTCGCGAATAATGTTGCGGTCGAGCGGCCGCGGATTCCAGTAGGGATTCGTCACCGCGAGATCGGCTGCCTTGTCGATGCCGGCTTCGGGCATGCCGACGTCGCGCAGCGCCAGCTTCGCGCCGAGCCGCTTGGCGAGATCGTGAAGACCTAGCGGTGCGTCAGCCGCGCCGATCGCGCGCGAGATGCGTGAAATCGCATCGGGCACGGCCGGGGCGTTGTAAGCGAGCGCATGCGGCAGCACGATGGTGTGGGTTTCGGCATGCGGCAGATCAAACGTGCCGCCGAGCGTATGGCAGAGCTTGTGATGCAGCGCCATGCCGACAGTGCCCAGACAAACGCCGCACAGCCAGGCGCCATAGAGCGCTTCGGTGCGGGCCTCGCGGTCGTCGCTTTTCGCGGCGATGGCGGGCAGTGCCCTCGCCAGGGCGCGAATGCCTTCTTCGGCCATCAGCGATGTCACGGGGTTGGCGTCGCGTGCGTACAGCGCCTCCACCGCATGCGCGATCGCGTTGATGCCGGATGTTGCCGCGAGGCTCGCCGGCAGCGTCAAGGTGAGATCGACATCGTAGATCACGGTCTCGGGCAGGATCGCCGCGTCGCGCACCGTGGTTTTCAGGCCGTTCTCGGTCTGCCCGACGATCGGCGTCATCTCCGAGCCGGCATAGGTGGTGGGAATGCAGAGCTGGTTGATTCCGGTGCGCAAGGCCAACGCCTTGCCGAGGCCCGTGGTCGAGCCGCCGCCGAGCGAGACGACGCAGTCGGCCTCGCACGCCTGCATCGCGGCGAGCGCGCGCTCCGTGACCTCGACCGGCGTGTGCATGGTCGCGCCGGGAAAGATGCCGGCATAGAGCGGGCCGAGCGCCGCGCCGAGGCTCTTGCCCTGCGCCTCCTGCTGCGGCGTCGTCAGCACCAGCGCGCGCTTGCCACCGAGGCGCTCGACCTCGGCCTTGGCTTCAGCCAGCGTTCCGCTGCCGAACACGACGCGGCAGGGCAGGTTTTCAAAGGTGAACGAACCGATCATGCGCCGGTCTCTTTGATGGGATAATCGACCTGGAAGCGCCCGATCCGCAAGTCGCCCAAGGCCTCGCGCACCCGCAGATGTTCCGGATGGCTGGCATAGGCGCTGAGCGCCGCCTGGTCGGTGAATTCGGAGAACAGAACGACGTCGCAGGCGTAATCGACCGCGCTGACATCCATGCCGACTTCGATATGGGTGAGGCCGTCGATCCGGCCCTTGAGGCCCTCGAACAGCGTCTTGACCTTGACCCGGGCGGCGGAGCGCTCCTCGGGGGTCTCCCCGCGCAGCCGCCACATCACGATGTGCCTGATCGGCCCCGACATTTCCTGATTTCCTCGCCTGTCGCAGTGCTTTGTTGAGAGCTATTTTGCCTTGCAGAAATCGGAAATAAAGGCCAAAATTTGTAAGTCTCTTTTCCGATATGCGCAAAAATGGACCGGCTGCTTCAACTCGAGGTCTTCTCCAAAACGGCCGAGCTCGGCAGCCTTTCCAAAGCTGCCGAGACCTTGCGGATGTCGAACGCGGCCGCGAGCCGCCATCTCAGCGCCCTGGAGGAGCGGCTTGCGGTCCGGCTGATCGAGCGCAACACGCGCCGGCAATGGCTGACCGAGGCAGGGCAGGAGCTGTTGCAACGCTGCAGCACGCTCTTGAACGAACTCGCCGAAGCCGAGGACGCGGTCTCCGACCGTGCGCTGTCACCGAAGGGCATGCTACGCGTCACGTCCTCGTTGTCCTTTGCGATGATCTATCTCGCGCCGATGCTGCCCGCCTTCCGCGCGCTCTATCCCGATCTCAGTGTGCAGATCATCAGCGCCAACCGCTATCTGGATTTCATCGAGGCCGGCATCGACGTCGCGATCCGCACGCGCGAGCACGAGCCGGATTCCAACATAGTCGTCCGCCGCATCGGCCAGATGCACCGTGTGCTCGCGGCGGCTCCTTCCTATCTGGAAAAGCACGGCCGGCCCGAGCATCCCGCCGATCTCGCCCGCCACGATATGCTGATCTACAATCTAGCCAACGATCCCTATTCGCTGCGGCTGAGCCAGGGCAGCACGACGCAGACGGTGCGGATCGCGCCGACGCTCGACAGCAATGACGGCCAGATCATTTGTGGTGCCGCGCGTGCGGGGCTCGGCATCCTGATCCAGCCGCTCTACATCGTGCAGGGCGATATCGCAGCCGGCCGGCTGGTGCCTGTCCTGAGCGACTGGCAGCTGCCGCTGCTCACCATGAACATCGCCTACCAGAACCGCGTCAGGCTGCCGGCTAAGATCAGGGTGTTCTCGGACTTCCTGGTCAGCCACATCCGTGAGCATTCAGAGCCGGGGATCTGGATCGACGCGGCGAAGTGAGCGGGAAGCATCCATGTATCTCGGCATCGATCTCGGCACCTCCGCAGTCAAGACGGTTCTCGTCGACGACACTCAGCGCGTGATCGCAAGCGCGAGCCGGCCGCTGACGATCGCCTCGCTGCAGCCGGGTCATTCCGAGCAGGACCCCGCGCAATGGATCGATGCGGCCTTCGCCACGCTCGATGCGCTGAAGGCTTCGCATGGACAAGAGCTGGCGGCGGTCAAGGGCATTGGGCTGTCCGGCCAGATGCATGGCGCCACGCTGCTCGATGCGGGCTTGAGACCCTTGCGGCCCTGCATCCTCTGGAACGACGGACGCGCCGCCGCGGAATGTCGTGTCCTGGAGCAACGTTGGCCCGCCTTGCGCGCGGTGACGGGCAACAAGGCGATGCCGGGATTCACCGCGCCAAAACTGCTCTGGATCGCGACGCATGAGCCCGACATCTTTGCCGCGACGAAGCTCGTGCTGCAGCCGAAGGCCTATCTGCGCCTGGTGCTTTCGGGCGAGGCCGTCGAGGATGTCTCGGATGCATCGGGATCCCTGTGGCTCGACGCTGCGCGCCGGGACTGGTCGGACGCCGCATTGGCCGCAACCGGCCTGACGCGCGAGCACATGCCGCGTCTGGTCGAGGGATGCGCGCCCGCAGCAAGACTGCGGAGCGAGCTGGCGCGGCGCTGGGGCATGACCGGGCGGCCGGTGATCGCGGGCGGTGCCGGCGACAATCCGTCGGGGGCCATCGGCATCGGCGCGATCCAGCCGGGAACCGCATTCATATCCTTGGGAACATCGGGTGCCCTGTTGGCACCGACCGCCACGATCGCCGCCAATCCGGACCGCGCGGTGCACACGTTCTGCCATGCCATCCCGGGCATGTGGATACAGGCCGGCGCGATCCTGTCGGCCGCCTCCTGTCTGGCCTGGGCCGCGCGCCTGTTCGGCGTCACTGAGACCGAGTTGTTGGCGCCGCTAGGACCGCGCCCGCGGGCGCCGTCGCCGGTGAGCTTCCTGCCTTATCTCGCAGGGGAGCGGACACCGCATGACGATCCCGCCGTGCGCGGCATGCTCGATGGTTTGAGCCATGGCACCGATCGCAATGCGATCGTGCAGGCGGTGCTCGAAGGCGTCGCCTTCGCGCTGGTCGATTGCCGCGACGCGCTCGCGGATGCCGGCATCGCGATCGCGGAAGCCGACGTCATCGGCGGTGGTTCGCGGTCATCGTTCTGGCTCTCGGTCCTCGCAAACGTGCTGAATGTTCCCATCCACCGCTTTGCCCGCGGCGAGACCGGCGCGGCGTTCGGTGCGGCAAGATTGGGGCGGCTTGCTGTCACGGGTGAGGCAATCGCAACCGTGTGCACGCGACCGCAACGCGTCGAGACGTTCGAACCTGACACCGGGCTGACCGATGCTTACGCCGAACGGCTTCCCGCCTGGCGCGAACTGTATCGGCCGTGCCACTAGCATCGCCGTGATATCGCATTTCGCTGTGTTCGGTATTGCCCTGTGCCGCGGCCTTTTGTTTAATGCGTGAGCCGCGCTGACAAGAAGATCGAGACGCGGGTGGGAAACGCATTGTGCGCCGGGAGGCACGATGAACGCTCCGATCCTCGAGATGCGCGGTGTCTCCAAATCCTTCTTCGGCATCAAGGCGCTGCGTGCCGTCGATCTCACCGTCTATGCCGGCGAGATTCATGCCTTGATGGGTGAGAACGGCGCCGGCAAGTCGACGCTGATGAAGATCCTGTCCGGCGCCTACAAGCCTGATCCCGGCGGCGAGATCCGCATCGAAGGGCATCCGGTCCGGATTGAAGGTCCGCTCGGCGGCCGCGCGGCGGGCATCTCCATCATCTATCAGGAGCTGTCGCTCGCTCCCAATCTCAGCGTCGCCGAGAATATCTATCTCGGCCGCGAGATCTCGCGTTCAGGACTGCTGGCGCGCGGGGAGATGCGTGAGGGCGTCGGTCCCATTTTGAAGCGGCTTGGCGCAGACTTCCTGCCCTCGACGCTGGTCGCCCATTTGTCCATGGGCCAGCGGCAACTGGTCGAGATCGCCCGTGCGCTGCATGCGAGGTCAAAGATCCTGATCATGGACGAGCCGACCACCGCACTGTCGGCGGGCGAGAGCGCGCGGCTGTTCGCGCTGATCCGCCAGCTCAGGGCGGAGGGGCTCGCCATCATCTACATCTCGCATCGCATGGACGAGGTCTACGCGCTCGGCGACCGCGTCACCGTGCTGCGCGACGGCCGGCTGGTCGGCTCGCTCGACAAGCCCGAGATCCGTGCCGACACCATCGTGCGGCTGATGGTCGGGCGCGACGTCTCCTCGTTCTACAAGAAGGACCACGATCCGGACGCGGGGCGCGGACACCCCGTGCTCGCAGCGATCGACATGGCCGATGGCCAGCGCGTCAAGGGCTGCTCGCTCACCGTGCACTCAGGCGAGGTGGTCGGGCTCGCCGGCCTGATCGGCGCCGGCCGCACCGAGCTTGCGCATCTCATCATCGGCGCACTGCCAAAGACCTCCGGCCGGCTCGAGCTGGAAGGACAGCCGGTCGAGATCCGCACCCCCGGTGAGGCGCTCGAGGCCGGCATCGCCTATCTGACCGAGGACCGCAAGGCACTCGGCCTGTTCCTGGATATGTCCTGTCTGGACAACATCAACCTCGCGGTGCTCGGCCGCGATGCCAAGCTCGGCTGGTTCTTGGACCGTGACAAGGCGCGCGAGCGCGCCGACCGGGCCTTCGCTGGCCTCAGCATCCGCGCCGCCAATGTCGGCGTCCCCGCCGGTGGCCTGTCCGGCGGCAATCAGCAGAAGCTGCTGCTGTCGCGGCTTCTCGCCATCGCGCCGAAGGTGCTGATCCTCGACGAGCCGACGCGTGGCGTCGATGTCGGCGCCAAGTCCGAGATCTATTCGATCATCGACAATCTGGCCAAGGCCGGCACTGCGATCCTGGTCATCTCGTCCGACCTGCCCGAGATCATCGGCATCTGCGACCGCGTCGCCGTCATGCGGGCCGGGCACATCGCCGGCGAGGTGAGCCGCGGACCCAGTTCGCCGCTGACACAAGAAGACATCATGGCGCTTGCCACGGGGATGGAGCATCTCGATGCCTGACAACGGTGCTGCGGAGGTCCAGTCCGCCCCGACGACGACCAACGGTGCTGCCGCCGAGACAAAGCGCCAGCGGGTGAGGATGCTGATCAGCGCGCTCGGCATGCTGCCGGTGCTGTTGATCCTCTGTATCGGCTTTCATTTTCTGTCCGAGGGACGCTTCTTCACCGGACAGAATCTCGGCATCGTGTTGCAGCAGGCCGCGGTGAACACCGTGCTCGCCGCGGGCATGACCTTCGTTATCCTCACCGGCGGCATCGACCTCTCGGTCGGTTCGATCCTGGCGGCCTCCGCGATGGCCGGGTTGACGCTGTCCAAGCTGCCGGAGCTTGGCATGCTGTGGCTGCCGGCCTCGCTGCTCACGGGCCTTGGCTTCGGCGTCGTCAACGGCGCGCTGATCGCGCTGCTCCGCCTGCCGCCTTTCATCGTCACGCTCGGCTCTCTCACCGCGGTGCGCGGCCTTGCGCGACTGCTCGGGGCCGACACCACCGTGTTCAATCCCGCCATCCCCTATGCCTTCATCGGTAACGGCTCGCTGACGCTCGTTCCCGGCGTCGCATCGATCCCGTGGCTCTCGGTGATCGCCTTGCTCGTCATCCTGGTCTCGTGGCTGGTGCTGCGCCGGACCGTGCTCGGCGTGCACATCTACGCGGTGGGCGGCAACGAGAGCGCGGCGCGGCTTGCGGGCATCAAGGTCTGGGCCGTACTGATCTTCGTCTACGGTGTTTCCGGGCTTTTCGCCGGGCTCGGCGGCGCCATGCAGGCGGCGCGGCTCTATGCCGCCAATGGTCTGCAGCTTGGCCAGTCCTACGAGCTCGACGCGATCACCGCCGTGATCCTCGGCGGCACCTCGTTCGTCGGCGGCATCGGCTCGATCTGGGGGACACTGGTCGGCGCGCTGATCATCGCGGTGCTGTCGAACGGCCTCATCCTCGTCGGTGTCTCCGACATCTGGCAATATGTCATCAAGGGCCTCGTCATCATTGGCGCCGTGGCGCTGGATCGGTACCGGCTGCAAGGCTCCGCCAGAACATAAAGGCTCCGCCAGAACTTAAAGGCTCCGCCAGAACTTAAAGGCTCGGCCAGAACATGAAAGCTTCCGTTGCGGCAACTGGTCTGCCGCGCCGGGGACCAACACAGACCAGGGAGGAAGTCCATGTTGAAGACGATCATGCTCGCCGGCGCCGCGACGGCGCTTGTTCTTAGCACCGTGCCGTCCTCGGCGAAGGAGCTCAAGTCGATCGGCGTCTCGCTGGGGTCGATGGGCAACCCGTTCTTTGTCGCACTGGCGAAGGGCGCCGAGTTCGAGGCCAGGAAGACCAATCCCAACGTGAAGATCACGGCGGTCGGCTTCGAATACGATCTCGGTAAGCAGGTCACCCAGATCGACAATTTCATCGCCGCCGGCGTCGATCTGATCCTGCTCAACCCCGGCGATCCCAAGGCGATCGGGCCGGCGATCAAGAAGGCGCAGGCCGCCGGCATCGTCGTCGTCGCGGTCGATACCGCGGCCGAAGGCGCCGATGCCACCGTGACCACGAACAACGTGCAGGCCGGCGAGATCTCCTGCCAGTACATCGTCGACAAGCTGGGCGGCAAGGGCGAGGTCATCATCGAGAACGGACCGCAGGTCTCCGCCGTGATCGACCGCGTCGTTGGCTGCAAGAACGTCTTCTCGAAGAATCCCGGCATCAAGGTGTTGTCCAACGACCAGGACGGCAAAGGCTCCCGCGAAGGCGGTCTCACCGTTGCTCAGGGCTATCTAACCCGCTTCCCCAAGATCGACGCCATCTTCGCCATCAACGATCCCCAGGCCATCGGCACCGACCTTGCGGCGCGCCAGCAGAACCGCACCGGCATCGTCATCACCGCGGTCGATGGTGCGCCCGATATCGAGGCCGCGCTGAAGGATCCGCAGTCGCCGCAGATCCAGGCTTCGGCTTCGCAGGATCCGTTCTTCATGGCGCGCCGCGCCGTGCAGGTCGGTGTTGGTATCCTCAACGGCCAGAAGCCGGCCTCGACCGTCGAGCTGCTGCCGTCCAAACTCGTGACCAGGGACAACGTCGCCGAGTACAAGGGCTGGACCTCCGATCGTTCGCAGTAAGCCTCCCTTGCTGAGGCGGCAAACCACGAATTGCGGGCGGTGTGTTTGATTCACGCCGCCCGTGGCGTCATGGCCGCAGGCTCGCGCTAAGGCGTATACCCATAAATCCGGCCGGCCCGCGCGGGGGCCGTGTCCGTTAGTTTTTCAACACCGGACATGGCCAATGCGCCCTAGCCAGGCCGCTGAGGGCCACCTCCAGACGTCGCCGATGGGTATATGGAATCATCCTCCACCCGGGAGAACAGCAAGTGGCCCGAATAGAAACCTGCGTATGGATCGTAGCGAGTTTCATAATCCTTTTGGCCGCCACTTCCATGCGGGCTTTAGCAACACCAGAAACGTCTGCATGCGGGTACCTCGCTGGTCTAATCGATGAGGCACCGCCAGGGCCGTTGTTCTTGCGCAGCTATCCGACCGTGGAATCGGGGCCTCTCCATGGCGCCGCTTACCTTTATGACAATGCGGTGGCCGCCATCGCGTTGGTCGGTTGCGGTGAGCGAGACAAAGCGTCTCGAATCGGCTCGGCAATTCTCTGGGCCCTCGACAACGACCGCACCTGGCATGATGGCCGCCTCAGGAACGCTTACGCGGCGGGTGTGGTGGTGAACGGCCCCGCCAAACTTCCGGGGTGGTGGGACAATGCTCAAAACAAATGGTTGGAGGATCGATATCAGGTGGGCAGCGATGTTGGTAACGTGGCATGGGCCATGTTGGCGTTGCTGTCGCTTGATGATGTGAACACCGGCTCTCGGTTCCGCGATGGCGCAGCTCGGCTTGGCGCCTGGGTCGCACAATGGGCCGATACGCGCGGTACTGGCGGTTTCACGGGTGGTACGTTTGGGCACGAACCGACGCCGGAAGTGCGGACGTGGAAATCGACTGAACATAATACTGACCTCGCCGCCGCGTTTGGCCTTCTTGCGATCCGTACAGGCGACTCGCGCTGGCGCGATATGGCAACGGTTGCCGAGTACTTCGTAAATTCGATGTGGGATCCGGGGTGCGCCTGTTTTGCCGCGGGAACCGCTGAAGACGGAGTCACGCATAATCCGATTTTGGCCCTGGATGCCCAGATCTGGCCTTTAACGGCGCTTCACGGAGCGGCCGGGAAATTTGCAACGGCAATGACGACCGCTGAACAGCGGATGAGTGTCGACGGAGGCTTTTCTTACGGTGAAGACCGGGATGGTGTGTGGACCGAAGGGACGGGCCAAATGGCTCTCTTGATGAAATTGCTCGGCAAGACCGAGAGGGCGGAATCGTTGATCTCTGTCATCGAATCCCAGAGGTCGCCCGATGGTGGGTTCTATGCCACGAGTGTCCGCGCGTTACCGACGGGGTTCGTGTTGGACACCGACCCGACCAAGCCGCGAAACTATTTCCGATTGTCACATCTTGGCGCAGCTTCGTGGGCAGCCCTCGCGGAACGTGGGTTCAATCCCTTTACGATGACAAAAGGACTCCCCTAGCCGAGCCGGAGTGCTTCTCGTCTCAGCCGCTTCGGTCTGGTTTGATTTCGATATGTCCGCAACGGCTCACAAGCCGCCGATCCCCCTCGAGTGGCGGACTTCCGCTTTGCGTTGGAAGCGAACGTTCATGAGTACACGCCCTGATCTAATCCGCGTCAGCGCGCGGCGGAAGGATTGGTTCGCGCGGGCAACACACTCGACGGAGACTTGCTGGCAAAAGCGTTCGTCTTGGGCTGGACGTGCGATCCGTCGATCACCTCGAGCCGGCCGCAACGGTTCAGGGTGTGGAGCTTCCTGCCAGGCCATGCCGGTCCGGGCTTCAGCGAATGGCGCACGACCTGCCTGAAGGCGGTCGGCGACAATTCGACCACTTCCGCCAGCGCGAGCGCCGCGCCGTAGCCGTCGGTGCAGTTCTGCACCGGGCGCCACAATGTGCCGTTGATCGTGACGAAATTCCCCGCCGGCCGCGTGCTCGCGCGGTCGATCAGCACCGGATTGCTGGCGTGCGGCAACCAGGGCCCCAGGAGGTGATCGGCATGATAGATCGCCAGCGAATCCGAGTAGCCGCCGGCTCCATCGCGCCAGGCGCCGAACAGGTAATGCCGGCCGTTATACCGCGTGATCGTGACGTCGGCCAACTCGAGGCCTGACAGCAGCGTCGCGTGCCGCTCCCATTTGTCCGGGAACCGGATGCATTTGTAGAGGGCGACGTCTCCGTTGGTCGAGCTCTCCGGAATCATCCACAATGCGCCACCGTCTTCGATCAGAAACGGATAGGAGAGATGCCAGGGCTCCTCCAGCACCGGCACGGCTTCTCCCACCGGGCCGGCGTCGTTGAACTCGATCGCCGAGATGATGCCTTTTCCGACGCGGTGGTCGAGATCTTCGAAGAAGACGAATGTTCGCCCCTGCCAATTGATCGGAAACGGGTCCGCATAGAAGCGATGCCCTGGATCGGGAAGGACGTTCCAGCCCGGTCCGGACAGATCGCCGGTCTGCCAGACACCGGCACCGTCATTGAAGCGCCAGCCGACATGCCAATGCGGGGCATAGCAGCATAGGCGATAGATCTCCTTGGCAATTGAGACGGCAAGGCCACGTATGACGTAGCCAGCGGGGCCACGGCCCGAACCATGTCCAGCGCGGCGCGCCAGCTCCGGAACAATCCGCGGCCTTCCCGACAGGATCGCCGCCACCATGGTCAGGGTTCGCGCCATGACGGTTTCGAGCGCGCCGCTGAGCCCTGCGGCAATTTCACCGGATGGATGGCCGCGATCGAGGACCGAGCCGTCGATCTCGTTGACGATGTCGATCACCGGCAGGTCGCCGGCCAGAATGGCGGCGAGCGCGGCGTTCTCGCCGGCAACGCCATTGAACATCGGACGGAGATACAGCGGGGCGGAGCTGTTCGGATCGCGCGCGCCGCCGGTGAAATCGACGACCACGTCGGCGCTCCCGGCATGAGCCAGCGTCCGCTCCGGAATGGCGTCCAGCCTGTTGGCGCCGCTGGGCTTGCCCTTGTGCAACACCACACGTTCGAGCTCGAACAGGGCGTCGAGACCTGCGGGCCGCGGCTCGGTCGTTGCCGCCCAGGCGATTTGAACCGGAACATCCCGGCCGTCGACCGACAGCGTCGCGCGGCCCATCCATCGCCGCGCGTATTCACGTTCACAGCGAAACTCGATGATCATGTCGAGCCCATCACTTCCAATCGTCCGGTCAAATGACCTGGTCGAGAATTCGAACGTATTCCTCCACCATGGCATCTACCGAATAGCGCAACCTCAGGCCTTTGGCGTTTTGTCGCAGCTCGTCGCTCAAATGCTGGTCCGTCAGCAGCGTCGAGACGGCTGCCGAGAGCTTCGCATGATCGGAGGCATCGACGAAGAGCGCGGTCGGCCTGCCTTCGTAGGACAGCACTTCGCGCAGGACGGGAAGATCGGTCACGACGGAGGGAACCCCGGCGTTCGCGGCCTCGACCGCAGCCAGGCCGAAAGTCTCGGCCTGCGTCGGGAACACGAACACGTCCAGGCAGGCGAGAAACTCCGCCATCCGGCTCGGGGGAATTTCTCCGAGCAGATGCAGCCTGTCCGACACCTTCAATTCGTCAGCCAGCCGCCTCAGCCGCGTCTCGTCGGCGCCCTGGCCGGCGAGCGCGAGATGCCAGGACGGTTGATCCGGCAGCAGACGTATCGCCATGTCGAGCCGCTTGTGCGGATGCAGCCGCGCTGCGCAGCCGAGCAGGACGCGATCGGTCGGCAGATTGAATCTCTGTCGGGCCGCGTCCTTCGCCAGCGTGAGCGCCTTGTCGTCGAAGCCGTGCGGCACATGCACCATGCGCGAACGGTAGGCCGCGGGGTAGCGCGAATATTCGCGTTCCATGTCCTTCGAATTGAGCGTGATGCGGTCGAAGAAGCCGAGGCTGCCCATGACGATGTCGGCGGTGCGGACCGGCCGGCTCATCGCCAGCGCGGATGAAACCTGATTGGCGACGACAGGTGCTCGGCTGACGAGGTGCGCGATGCCGGCGCCAATGACGTTGCCGAAATGCTGGAACGTCAGAACGGCGTCGGGCCTGACCGTCCTGATATGGCGGGCGAGCGTCCACAGCATCCGCAGCAGCGCCAATGGATTGCCCGGCCGGCTCGGCGCGCAATAGAGCGTATCGGGCGGCTCATCGAAGGAATCCGATTTGCGGAAGAAGAAGAGATTGGTGACGCGGTAGCCGCGCGCGGTCAGCCCGGCGCCGAGCAGCCTGGAGATCTCCTGCGCGCCGGCGTTCTCGGCCTGGGTTTGCGCGAGAAGCACGTGCAGCTTTCGTCCGCTGCCGTTCGACTGCGCGGGTGCTGCCGCGGTCGTCTCGCCCAATTCCTTGTTTGGCTGATAGTGCAGCACGGATCCCGACCCGCTAGAGAAACGAAATCTTCACCTTCTTAACTCCGTACCTATCATGCGGGCATCGCGTGGACACCGACTAGAAACAAACGGAGTTAATGCAAGGCCCTGCCATCGCCATCGTTGGCGCAGCCATTTCACAGGTTCCCGGACACTGCGCAGCAAGCCTGTTAACCAATCGATCTTGCACGTCGCCAGCGCGTGAACTCGACCTACTCACCGGAGTCGGCGCCGCGGACCGCATAATTGTCGCGCTTCAACGCGCTGAAGCGCAGAAGCACGAGGATTGAAGGATCCACTCCCGTCCGGCGGCGACAGAGCACGTTCAAAGCAATGGTCGCGAGCGCCAGCGACACCGTTGCGGAAATCGCCGCACCAAGCACGCCGAGCCAGGGGATGAGAACGAGAAATCCCGCAAGGCGCAGCGCGACGTTGGCCGCAACGACGGGAACATAGATTCGTTCATGGCCGGTCAGCTGCAGGATGGCAGCCGCCGGGCCGCCTGCAGCCTGGATGGCCGTTCCGATGGCGAGGACGATCAGGACCGAATGCTGTTCGGTGAAATGAGGTCCGAACAGGTTGAGGAGATAGGGGCCGCCGATCCAGATCGTGGCGAGCCCGGCGGCCACGCAAAGCGCGGTCACCTCCGCCATCAACCGCAAGGTTCGCTCGAACTCCCGATGGTTCTTGCTGAAATACAGCGAGGGAAGCCGGCGCGCGCCGAATGTGTACAGCGCCGCGGACACCATGGCGAAGATGTTGGCGAGGCGCGAGGCGGCGAAGTAGATGCCGGCCGTCGCCGGATCCAGCATCCAGTAGACCAAGATGACGTCGAAATACTGGTTTGCGACCTCGAGGATGGACGCGAGCCAGAAGTGCAGGGCGCTCGATCGCCAGCGGGATGTCTCGGAACCCGCAGCGGTGCCGCGCAAATTCGGCAGAACGCGCGCAATCGAGATGATCTGCGCAGCCAGCCCGACCGACATGGCAATCGTCATCACGGCGATCAGCTCGGCGGGATCGAGCTGCCGATGACCGACCAGCATGACGAGCAGGAACAGGACGACGATGACCCGCCAGAAGAACTCGCGGTTTCCTTCGCCCATGAGAATGCTGACCAGCGAGCGTGCGATCTGGCTGCCAAGCATCACGCCGGCGTTCACGGCCGTGTACGCGGACACCGCGAGGATCAGCACCCACCAGTCGCCTCTCATGTTCGCCGCGATGGCAATCCCTGCGATCACGATCAGCATGGCGATCGAGGTGATCTTGAAGCTCGACAGCAGGACGCCTTTGGTGAGATCCGGCCTGTCGCCGACCTGATACTCGTTCAGGAAGCGCACCAGCAAGGATTCCTGGCCGACCAGTCCCACGACGGCGGCGATCTGGGCAACCGAAAGCCAGGTCGCAAAGATGCCGAAGCCATCGGGCGACATCGTTCGTGCCGCCAGCGAGAACAACGCAAACGCAAGCGCGCCGCTGCCAACCTTGAGGAGGATGGTCCCGACGACACCGCGCGTGACGTCACGCCGCAGAAGCTGGAGGATGGATTCGATCATGGAAGTTTAGGGAGCTGCTTTCTCCTGAAGACGGCGCCGGCGACAAGCTAGCATGCCGAAAAAAGACGAGTGTTAATGGGCGACATGCAGGATCCTGCCGTCGGCGACGATATCGCGGTGACGTCGGTTGCTTCACTGTGGAACATCGTCGTTCCCGTTGTCCCAAATCAAGCAAGGCCGGCTCGGACCGTCTGACGGCGTATCGCCGCAACGATGGCCGAGAAGGCCGAGATCAGCGGTCGGATGGCGAATGACTCGCGGGATCGGCCACCAGAAACCGCAATTGACGGGAATTCCTAGCAAGAGGCGTGCCGGCTTGTCGTCGCGATGAGCGGCCCTCCCGCCTGTTAACCTCGATATCGAGAAATGATCGCGTTTGGCCGCGTGATGCGACATCAGGCCGGAGAATTGCACGTGCGACTTTAGTTGACCGTGGGAGCCTAGATCATGACGGCGGACAAAACCGTGAACGAGCCGATCGTTGCGGACATCGCGATCGTCGGCGGCGGCCTTGCGGGATCGCTCGCGGCGGCCGTGCTGGCGCGGGCAGGGCATCGCATCGTCCTGATCGACAAGCGGGCGGTCTATCCGGACGAATTCCGGGTCGAAAAGATCGGCGGCCATCAATTGGCGATGCTGCGCAAGCTGGGCTTTCTCGATGCGCTCGAGAGTGTCGCCAGTCGATATGATCAGGTGCTCAATATCCGGGAAGGCAAGGTGGTCGACGTCAGTGTCGGTCGGGCCTACGGGTTTCCCTATGCCGATCTCGTGGCGATGGCGCGCAGCCAGATGCCCGATCCGTCCAGCCTGATCGTCGACGAGGTCGCCGCGATCAACTGCAGCGACGACGTCCAGCATCTCGAACTGGCCTCCGGACGGCGCGTGACCGCGCGCCTCGTCGTTCTCGCCACGGGCATGGCGGGAGCGCTCGGCTACAAGCTCGGCATCAAGCGGCGCGTGCTGGCCGAGCGCCACTCGGTCTCGTTCGGCTTCACGATTGCCCGCCAGGACGGCCACCCGTTCGATTTCGAGGCGCTGACCTGCTATGGCGAGCGCACGGGGGATGGCATCGACTATCTCAGCCTGTTTCCCGTCCGCGCCGGGATGCGGGCCAATCTCTTCATGTTCCGCGACCCGACCGATCCGATCATGCGCGAGCTGCGTCGCGAGCCGGAGGCGACCGTTTTGCGCCTGCTGCCGGGCTTGCGGTCCTATCTCGGCGATTTCCGCGTCATCGACCGGGTCCAGAACTGGGTGATGGATTTGACCGTCGTCGAAGGACATCTGCAGCCCGGAATCGTGCTCATCGGCGATGCGTTCCAGACCAATTGCCCCGCCGCCGGCACCGGTGTCGCGCGCCTCTTGGTGGACGTCGATCGTCTCTGCACCGAATATGCGCCGCGATGGCTCGCGACATCAGGCATGGGCCAGGAGAAGATCGCGCAATTCTATTCCGATCGCGACAAGATCGCGGCGGATCAGCAGTCCCTGAAGATGGCGCGCTTCCGCCAGGCGCTGACGTCCCGCGACGATATCGGCTGGGACGTCCGGCGCCGCTTGCATTTCCTGCGGCGCAGCCTGGCGCACCGTGTCGATCAGATGCATCCGGGCTGGATTGGACGCGTTCGCGGCGCGCTGCGCGCCTGAGGCCTGCGCTTCTTTCGCCTGCCGTCGGTCAGCGCGTCGGTGTCGGCGTGCGGGCGGGCAGGAGCCGCAAATCCGATAATCGCTTGGCCGCGAGCTTGAGCCAGGGCGCCTGGTTCAGCGCGAACAGGGCGACGGCGCCCATTGCGCTCCCGGCCTGCGTGACCGCCCACATCGGCGACGGCTGTCCGCCGAACAATTTCTTGTAGGGCTCGTCACCAATGGTGAAATCGAGCATCTGATCGCCGCGCTCGATACAGTCGCGTGCCACCTGCTCGAACATCAGCGCGCCCAGGGACTGGCTCTTGTATCCGGCGATGTCGAAGGCGCTCATGATGATGAGGAAGCTGTCGCGATGGCATAGTCCGAGCACGGCCGCAATCACTTCGCCGTCCATCTTCATGGCGTAGAGGCGCACGAAGCCGCCGAGACCACGCAGGGCCACGTCGGAGTAGAAGCCGAAATATTCGGGACGCTGCAGCAGGTCGCCGTCGCCCTGCGCCTGAAAGCGCGGGCCGCGAAACTTCTTCATCACCTCCAGTGCCTCGAGCACGGAAGCGTTGTCGTCGCAGCAAGCAAAGCTCAGCGCGCCCTTCTTCTGGAGCTGGCGAGATTTCTTTGCGAGCTCCTTCTGATAGGAGCGGTCGATTGCGCTGGCACGCCATTGCTCGAACGGCGCGACGAGAACCGTCGCGTAGGCATTGGTGTCCATCGAGACGCGGCGGGAGGCCCCGAGGAGATTTTCGATCGGAAGCCGCCCGTCGGGCAGCTTGGTCATGCGAAGCAGATCGAACGGACGAACGAGGCGCCTGATCTCCGCGCATGCATCGGCGTCGTCGAGTAGCCGCGCAAACACGTCCGGGCTGCAGACCGGGGCCAGATAGTCGGAGACGCGCAGGTCGGCGAACTCGACGGTTCGGATCGGACCGCGCCGCATCCGGAGCAGGGGCAGCACCATCGCAAGCGTTCCCGTCGCGCGGTCACGGACCACGACGACCAGAGGTGTTGCACCGGCATTCGCAGCAAGCCGGACATAAAGGCTGTGCAGCCAGATTGGATGCTGGAACGCGGTCGCCGCCGAGCGATCGAACAGCTCGGCGTAGTCCTCGGACAAAAAGTCGAACGACTGCTCGATGACAATGTCGAAATCGTTGCTGGGCTTGTTCATGTGCAATCAGGGAAACCGGACAATTCGCGACCATCGATCGAGCCGTAGCTGGGCTTTATAGCAGGCTCGTTACGGGCTAGACACCAGCGGCCTGCGATTTGCATTAATGTGTTCAACCGCGTTCGTATCGTTACCAAACCCTTAATCCACCGATCGCGATCTCCTCGATCGTGCAAGATGGTCTCGTACGGTCCAGAACACGTCGACGATGTCCCTCTCACGACGAGAATTGCTCAATACGGCGGCACAGATCGCAACGCTGGCCGCCTGGCCCGGCGCCGCAGCCGCTGACGATTACCCCTCGCGGCCCATCAGGCTGGTCATTCCCTATACGGCCGGCGCCGCGGGCGATCAGATCGGCCGTCCCTGGGCCGACAGGATTGCTCCGCTGCTGGGGCCGGTCTATGTCGAAAATATCGGCGGCGCCGGCGGCGCGATCGGATCAGCCGCGGTGGCGCAGAGCGCGCCGGACGGATATTCGCTGCTGCTCGGCAATGGCAGCACGCAGGTGATGATTCCCTTGTCCTCGGCGCAGCCGGCCTATGACGGGATTCGTGATTTCCGTGCCATCTACCGCCTGATCACCAGCACGCTCGCATTCGCGGTTCATCCTGCCTTGCCGGTCAAGGACCTGCGGGAGCTGATCATCTTTGCCAGGGCCAATCCGGGCAAGCTGTCCTATGGCACTCCGGGCGTCGGCACCGGCAATCACCTCGTCGGGGAGATGTTGAGGATGCAGTCCGGCCTCGCAGCGGATTTCATCCACGTCCCCTATCGCGGCATGGGGCCTGCGACCAACGACCTGGTGAGCGGCCAGATATCTTCGGTGATCGCGGTGGTCTCCAGCCAGATCCTGCAATTGCACTTTGCTGGCAAGCTGCGGCTGATCGCCGTGACGAGCGATCGGCGGTTGAACGGCGCGCCTGATATTCCGACGGTGATCGAGCAGGGCATGCCGGATCTCAGATATGCCGGCTGGTTTGGCTTGTTCGCTCCAAAAGCAACGCCGGATACGATCGTGGAGCGGATCGCTGCGGCGACGCGCACGGCGATGGCCGATCCAAAATTGCAGGAAAGCTATCGCTCACAGGGTCTTGAGCCGGACGTCGATTCAGGTCCCGACAGGTTTCAGCGCCTGGTCGAAGACGAGCTGGCTCGCCTTGCTCCCATCGTCAAGGCGATCGGGCTGAAGCGCGACTGAGATCACGCTCCAAAACTTAGCGCGGCATTTGCAAGTGACGTGCTGTCGCAGATCCAAGCGCGCTGCGTCATTCTGCGCGACTGAGAAGCGTCCTTTGGAATCGTTCCAGATGCGCTGTCCACTGCAGTTATTGATGATCGAGACATTCTAAGTCGCCGCGCACGCATTTTCGTTGCCGTGATCATGGCCGCTTTCTAGAGAGGGCTATCGATGAGGGGCTTTCTGGAAATGCAGCGTGCGGGTGGAGTTGAGACGGTAGCGCGCTTCGGCGCGACGCTGCTGGGTGGAGTGGCGTTGCTCACGTGGTTTGAATTGCCTGCTCGATCCCAGACAGCGCAAGGCGGCAGCTCCCTTCCACCCGTGACTGTCGAGGCCCCGGCCAAACAATCGGCCCGCCGCGCGCCGACCAGGCGAAACAACGCTCCGGTCCGATCGACGTCGCGGCGCGCCCCGCAAGCCCCAACGGTCGCAGTGCCATCGCAGCCCGGTGTCGTTCCCGCCTTCGCCGGCGGTCAGGTCGCGCAAGGCGCGCGGCTGGGACTGCTCGGAAACACCGGCACCATGAAGTCGCCGTTCAGCGTGACGAGCTACACTGACAAGTTCATTCGGGATCAGCAGGCGGCAACGGGTGCGGACGCCCTCATCCTCGATCCGTCGGTGCGAAGTTCTCATCCCACGGGCGGCGTGGTGGACTCCTTCAACATTCGCGGGTTTCCGATCAACGAAGGCAACAACGGTGAATTCGCCTTCGAGGGTCTTTACGGAATTGCGCCGACCTATCGCATCTTCACGGACTACGTCGAGCGCATCGAGGTGCTGAAAGGTCCTTCCGCTGCGCTCTCCGGCATGGCGCCCAATGGCGGCGTTGGCGGCGTCATCAATGTCGTGCCCAAGCGCGCGGACGAGGACTTGACCCGCTTGACCGCAAGCTACGGCTCGACGGCCCGCTTCGGCGGGCACTGGGATGTTGCGCGTCGTTATGGCGACGGCAAGGAGTGGGGCGTACGAGCTAGTGGAAGTGTCCGCGATGGTGATACGCCCATCAACCGCCAATCCGAGACGACAGGTGTCGGATCACTCGCCCTCGACTACCGGGGGGAGCGGTTCAGGTCCTGGCTCTATCTGATCGCGCAGACCGACCGGTTCGATGCGCCGTCGCGGCCCTTTCTGATGGCCTCCGGCCTGCAGGTGCCGAAGGCGCCGGATGGCCGGTTGAACGTGACCCAGCCCTGGGAATGGTCGCGCATCAACGATCAATCGGCCCTGCTGCGAACCGAGTACGACGTTAGCGACCAGGTCACGCTGTTTGCGGATGTCGGCGGCTCCAGGACGAATGTCGAGCGGTTCTTCGGTCTCCCAACCATTGTCAGCGCGAGCGGCAATACGACCTCGACGCCTCAGTACTTCGGCCTCAGCATCGATCGAACCACCTATGATGGCGGCCTTCGCGCCCGCTTCGACACCGGCTTCGTCCATCATGCTCTCGCATTCCAGGCCTCGGTCTATCATGACGCGCTGTACCGGCGGCTGATCAATGGCACTCTGGTCGCGTCGAACATCTACAATCCCACCGTCGCGCCAACCCAGTTCGCCAACGAGATCAGCGATCGGCCCCGGCTTTCGGACAGCCAGCTCACGGGGCTTTCGATTGCCGACACCATGTCCGTGCTCGACGAGCGCATCCTGTTGACCCTCGGCGTCCGTCGCCAGGGCATCGAGGCGAACAACTATGCCTCCAATGTCGGCACGCTGACGTCGTCGTATGACAGGAGCGCCGTTACGCCGGTGGTCGGCCTCGTCGTCAGGCCCGTGGAGAATATCTCCCTGTACGCGAACTATGTCGAAGGCCTCGCGCGTGGCGACGTGGCGCCGCAGACCGCGTCCAATTTCGGCGAAGTGCTGCAGCCCTACGTCGCCAAGCAGTACGAAGCCGGCGTCAAGGTGGATTTCGGCCGGATCGCAACAACCTTCAGCGCCTTCGAGATTTCGAAGGCGAGCGGCGAGCTGTCCGCCGGTCGCTTCGCGGCGACCGCCGAACAGCGAGTCCGTGGGCTCGAGTTCAACGTCTACGGCGAGCTCATGCAGGGCTTCCGCGTCCTCGGAGGCAT
Source organism: Bradyrhizobium sp. 62B (assembly GCF_030272265.2). NCBI lineage: Bacteria > Pseudomonadati > Pseudomonadota > Alphaproteobacteria > Hyphomicrobiales > Nitrobacteraceae > Bradyrhizobium > Bradyrhizobium sp. 62B. The sequence continues at coordinate 2,773,751 of NZ_CP092841.2, forward strand.
CTCGTTGCTGGACGGTACCCTGACGAAGACCGCGGTCGCGACGAATGTCGGCAACACGCCGATCGGTGTTCCGAACGTCCAGGCCAATATCGGCGCGGAGTGGGATCTACCGTGGATGCGAGACCTCACGTTGAACGGAGCCGTCATCTACACGGGCAGGCAGTTCGCGGACTCCGCGAACAAGCAGCCGATTCCGGAGTGGACGCGGCTCGATCTCGGGGCCCGCTACACCACGGCGATCAACGGCAGGAAGACGGTGTTCCGCGCCAACATCCAGAACGTGACCGGTGAGAGCTACTGGTCGAGCGTGGCCTCGTTCGGTACGTTCTTTCTGGGAGCGCCGCGCACCTATCTGCTGTCGATGACCGTGGACATGTGATCGTCGCGCACGCGCTTGCGTCAAACGCAGCCCAGCATTCCGTTCCGGCGCCGTGACGCGCCGGACTGAAAAAGTCTCCATGGAATCAACGGGGTGACTTCCTCCGCTGCCTGCTTTTCGGCCTGCCTGCCGAAAAGTCGCGCGGCCCTTGCTCTTGCCAGTATGAGGGTTCTTGATAAACCTCATACTGCGGGATCGGGTGGATGGAGCAGGCTTTGAGGCGGACTTTGCGGGCGATCGAACCCGGCACGCTGGTGCTGTTCGGAGGGCTGATCGCCGTCAACATCGCCGCCTGGGCCTGGGCCTTCGCGCTGTTTGGCGACCGGCCGACGGTGCTGGCAACGGCGCTGCTGGCCTGGGTGTTCGGCCTGCGCCACGCCGTCGACGCCGACCACATCGCCGCCATCGACAATGTCGTGCGCAAGTTGATGCAGACGGGCGACGCGCCGCAGAGCGTCGGCCTCTATTTTGCGCTCGGTCATTCCACCGTGGTGGTGGTTGCGACCATATTGCTCGCGCTCGGCGTGGTGAGCCTTGGCGGCGACAGCCTGCTCAAGGAGATCGGCGGCCTGATCGGCACGTCGGCGTCGGCGCTGTTCCTGCTGGTGATCGCGGCCATCAATCTCGTCATCTTCATCGGCCTGTGGCGGACGTTTCGCGCGGCGCGGGAGCAGGGCGTTCACGACGCCGAAGGGCTCGAGACTCTGCTCGCCAATCGCGGTTTCCTCGCGCGGCTGCTCGGGCCGCTGTTCCGCCTGGTCACGAAACCCTGGCACATGTATCCGCTCGGCTTCCTGTTCGGGCTCGGCTTCGACACGGCAACCGAGATCGGCCTGCTCAGCATCTCCGCCACCGAAGCCGCGCGCGGGGCGTCGATGGCGGATGTCCTGGTCTTCCCGGCGCTGTTCGCCGCGGGCATGGCGCTGGTCGACACCGCCGATTCCGCGCTGATGGTGAGCGCCTATCGATGGGCGTTCGTCGATCCCCTGCGCAAGCTCTGGTACAACCTCACGATCACCGGCGCCTCCGTGGCGGTGGCGCTGTTCATCGGCGGCATCGAGGCGCTCGGCCTGGCCGCGGACCGGCTCGGCCTGTCCGGGGGCCTGTGGACGCTGGTCGACGGCCTCAACGAGTCGCTCGCCAATGTCGGCTTCGCCGTGATCGCGCTGTTTGCGATCGCGTGGCTGGCCTCGGTCCTACTCTATCGTCGCATCTTCGAGGGCGGTCGGCAGCAGGCCGCAACGAAAGCTCTGGCCTGCGCCGATGCGACCGAAGCGGTGTGAGCCCTGTCGTGGCGGCGCGCTGACGGCGCTCTCGGCCCTGGTGCTGCTCGCGGATGACGGCCGCGCCTTCGCGCAAAGCAGCAACGCCTCACGCGAGCTGCCGCCGATCGAGGTCGGTGGCGGCCAAGATTTGGCGCGCAGGAAGCTGGTCGCACCCCGCCGCACCGCCAAGCCGCCTTCGGCGGGCCGCCGCGTCTTCGTGAATTCAGCGACGGCGCAGACCCCCGATAGGCGCAGCGTTGCCTCCAGCGCAAAGAGCCAGCCCGGCATGGCCAGCGAAATCACCATCTCTGGTGAAGAGCTCAACGCCCGCCCCTTCACGCGGCCGGGCGAGGTGCTCGAAGCCGTGCCGGGTCTGATGGTGACGCAGCATTCCGGCGAGGGCAAAGCCAACCAGTATTTCTTGCGCGGCTATAATCTCGACCATGGCACCGACCTTGCGATCAACGTCGACGGCGTCCCCGTCAACATGCGGACCCATGCGCACGGCCAAGGCTATGCCGATCTCAACTGGCTGATCCCGGAAACCATCGCCGCCGTCGATGTGCGCAAGGGGCCGTACTTCGCCGATGAAGGTGATTTCGCCTCGGTCGGCAGCGTCCATGTCGGCCTGATCGACCGCACCAAGGGACTGGCGCAGCTGAGCGTCGGCAGCTTCGGTTATCGCCGCCTGCTCGGCATGGATTCGGCGAGGCTCGGGGACGGCGCGCTGCTCGTGGCCGGCGAGATCGGCAGCTATAACGGGCCGTGGGATATTCCGGACAATGCGCGCAAGCTCAATGGCCTCGTTCGCTACAGCCAGGGCACCGCGACCGACGGCGTCTCCGTCACCGGCATGGCTTACACCAATGCATGGAATTCGACCGATCAGGTGCCGCAGCGCGCGATCGCGGCCGGCTTCCTCAACCGCTTCGGCTCGGAAGATCCGAGCGACGGCGGCAACACCAACCGCTTTGCGCTCTCGGGCCGCATCGCGCAGAGCGACGATCTCGGCTCCTGGAAGGCCAACGCCTATGTGGTGAAGAGCCAGCTCGATCTCTTCAACAACTTCACCTATTTCCTCAGCGATCCCGTGCTCGGCGACCAGTTTCATCAGCATGACGATCGCCTGATGCTGGGTGCCAACGTCTCGCGCACGCTGAACGGCTCGCTGGCCGGTCTGCCGATGCAAACGATCTTCGGCCTGCAATCGCGCTATGATGCGATCGACCTCGCACTCAGCAACACCTTCCGGCGCGGCTTCCTTGCCGACATCCGCAGCGACAAGGCTGGCGAGGGCAGCGTCGGCGTCTATGCCGAGAATACCTTGCGCTGGACCGATTGGCTGCGGACCAGCGTCGGCTGGCGCGGCGACTATTATGCCGCCGACGTCACCTCGCGGTTCAATGCCAACAATTCCGGCCGCGCGGACGCGGCGCTCGGCAGCCCGAAATTCAGGATGGTGCTCGGCCCGTTCCATCAGACCGAGTTCTTCCTCGGTGCCGGCTACGGCATGCACTCCAACGACGCCCGCGGCGCGACCACGACGGAAGACCCCAGCGATCCCGCAACGAGGCTGACACCGTCGCCGCTCCTGGTTCGGACCAAGGGAGCAGAGGTTGGCGTGCGCAGCAGGATCGTTCCCGGCCTCGACACCTCGCTCAGCCTCTTCATTCTGGATCAGGATTCCGAGATCCTGTTCTCCGGCGATGCCGGCGACACCTCGGCGACCCGCGCCAGCCGCCGCTACGGCTTTGAGTGGGCCAACCACTACCGGCCCAGCTCCTGGATCGACATCGACGCCGATCTCGCCATGACCCATGCGCGCTTCCGTGGCTATGACAGCGAGCAGGCGGAGGTCTACGCCTCGCTCGCCGGCTATCCCGAGGCGCAGATCGGCAATGCACCCGGCAACTCCGTTCCGAACGCGCCTGCGATGGTGGCGTCGGCCGGCGTCACGCTGGGCGAGAAGACCGGCTGGTTCGGCGCCTTGCGCTGGCGCTATCTGGCGTCGAGTCCTCTGACGGAGGACAACGCATTCCGCTCCGCTGCGACCAGCATCTTCAACGGCCGCCTCGGCTATCGCATCGACAATGGCTGGCGTCTTCAGCTCGATGTACTCAACCTGTTCAACACGAAGGCCAGCCAGATCACCTATGCCTATGGGTCGCTGCTCAAGACCGACACGCTCTATAACCTCTGCACATCGGGCGCCGCGCCAATGTCGATCTGCCAGAATGGCGTGATGGATTACGTGCTGCATCCCGTGGAGCCGTTGACGTTCCGCCTCACCATCGCCGGGGCGTTCTAGTTTTTTTGGGGAGCGCGGGTCGATTGACTTGCCGATTGACAGCGTCCGTCATCCCGGGATTGCCGGCGATGGCCTCCTAGGTTTGCAGGAGGCAGATCTCGCGCGCGACTGCTACCTGAACGGTCGGCTGAACGCCAGGCAGGAGACAGGCATGCAGAGCGTCGTCCCGACATTGTCGCTGATCCTCACGGTCGTCACGTTCGGCAGCGGAGCGACGAAGTCCGTGGTGCCGAAGGAAATTGCCGCCGACGGAACGGTGGTTGCGAGCCTGCTGGCCGAGGGCGCGCAGACCTACGACTGCAAGGCCGGCAGCGACGGCAAGCTGGTCTGGACATTCCGCGAGCCGATCGCGACGTTGATTTCGGACGGCACCACGGTCGGTCGTCACTATGCGGGCCCGGTCTGGGAGAACGTGGACGGCAGCGCGATCACCGGCAAGGTCGTCGCCAGCGTTCCGGGCGCGACGCCGAATGACATCGCCTGGCTCAAGCTCAGCGTCGTCAGCACGCGCGGCGAGGGCGTGTTTTCGAAAGTGACGACCGTGCAGCGGATCGACACCCATGGTGGTGCCGTGCAAGGCCCCTGCGAAGCAACGGGCACCTCGCTCGTTGCTCCGTACTCCGCCACTTACGTCTTCGTGCGCGAGAGGAATTGAAGCGATCGCGATGCGACCAGCCGACGTGGCGAAAATATCTCACCACGCGAGAATGGAGGGATCGCGGGTAGCAGTCTCCTAGGTTTGCAGGACGCGGACGTCGTGCGCGACCGGTACGTGAATGGGCAACACGGAATCGAGTCACTCTGGAGCTGGAAATGCCACGTTTGGTCCAACGTCATGATCTGCTGCGCCGCCGCCTTGTCCGCCTGCTGCCCCTGATCGCGATAGCCGCATCTACGGACCGCGCCGCCGCGGCCTGCGACCCGGTCTCGCCGGTCGACCATGCGATCGTCACCTGTACCGGCGTGACGAACAACCAGAACGGGACTGTCGGCTATGGCTCCGCCACCGATACCGGCAACACCATCAACATCGTGTCAGGCGCTTCCGTGACAGGAGTTCTCGCTGGTCTGCAATTCCAGGACATTGTCAGGTTGGACAACTCCGGCACCATCTCGGTGCTGGACCCGAGCGGTGCCGCAATCGAAGCCAATGCGTTCGTCGACGTGACCAACGGGGCCGATGGGGTCATCACCGGCGGCTTCTTTGGAATCAAGGCAGGCAACACTGGCACCGCGATCATACACAACTTCGGTCGCATATCGAGTTTGGTCGGAATTCAGGCCGGAAACGTCAGCGTCGATAATGCGGGCGCCATCGCTGGAGGTAGCATCGGTGCCGGCATTGCCGCCGTCGCCGCCACGGTCAACAACACGGCGGATGGAACCCTCTCTGGCGGAACCGGCATTTTCGCCGATACCGTCACCCTCTTCAACGCAGGGAGGATCTCAGGTCAACAGGATGGGATTTCTGGCGGCGTCGTCGACGTCGCGAACACGGGCAGCATCACTGGCGTGCTTATCGCTATTCGCGCTTCGACAAGTGCAACCGTCCAGAACAGCGGCCTCATCTCTGGCGGCGTCTTCGGACTTGCCGTCTTCGACGGCGCTGGCGTCCTAACCGGGAGGCTCGACGTCACGAATTCCGGGACCATCGAGTCCGGTGACATCACACTCTCGGCAAACGATGTCAGCGTGAGCACGTCAGGAACCATATCGGGGAGAAACCGGGCGATCAGCGCAATCAATGTCGACCTATTCAATTCGGGCACGATGTCGAGCGGCGAAGCGGTCATTTCAGGCGCCAATGCAAGGATCGTGAATACCGGGTCGATCCTGGGAGGCCAGTGGGGCATAGCGGCGGGAACGCTGAACCTCGCGAATTCCGGCACGATCTCGGGCAATATCGGCGTCGAGGCGGGCAATCCGGCCAACGGCACGAGCATCGACAATTCCGGCACCGTCATCGGCACCGGCGGCACAGCCATCAAGTTGAGCTCGACCGCCGACACGCTGACGCTGCGGCCGGGCTCGCACATCGTCGGCGTGGTCGACATGGGGCTCGGCAACGACGTCGTCAACGTCCTCGTCGCCGCGCCCAAGACACGGGTCTCGTCGCTGACATCGGTGGAGCTGCCGTCCTTCGTCAACTTCACCGGTGTGCTCAACACCAGCTTTTCCAACGCCAACAGCAATCCCGCGGCCTCAGTCGGAACAACGCTCGCCACGCTCGATCCGACCGCGCTGGCGCTCGCCGATCGCGCGTTGATGGATTTCAGCGGCGGCGTGTCGTCGCTGGTGCAGGGCCGTCTTGGCGGCGTGCAGCCCTCTGCGAACGGCGCGATGATGGCGATGGCCTATGCGCCTGACAGCAGCCATGCCGGCGGCTTCGTCAAGGCGCCCGGCGCCGGCGGCTGGAGCGATGCGGCGCCGATCACGGTATGGGCCAACAGTTTCGGCGGCCGGCGCACCCAGGACGAGACGGCGGCCACGTTGCGCGCCACCAACACGGCCTGGAGCGCCGCGGTCGGGCTCGACCGCAGGATACGGCCGGACTGGCTGGTCGGCGCCTTCCTCGGCGGCGGCTCGGGAGCGCTGTCGGTCGATCTCGGCTCGCAGCGCGTCGACACGGATTATGTATTCGCGGGCGTCTACAGCCGCTTCGAATGGGCCGCGCAGTTCTTCGATTTCGCCGTGCAGGGCGGCGGCTCCTCCAACAGGTCCAGCCGGCTGGTGCTGAACAACGGCGCCGTGGAGACGGCGCGGGCGACGTATGACGGCTGGTACATCAGTCCGGAACTCGCCTATGGCCGGCGCTATCAGATCGGCGACGGCTACCTGCTGACGCCGACGGCGCGCGTGCGCTACGTCGCGGGCTTCTTCGACGGTTATGCCGAAGCGGGCTCGGCCCAGAACCTTGCGGTCGGCAGCCGCACGCTGCAGAACTTCGAGGAGCGCGGCGAGTTCGAACTGTCGCGTACGACGAGCTTCTTCGGCGGCGACCACACCCTGAAGACCAGCGTGCACGGCGGCGTCATCGCGCAGCAGCGTGTCGGCGGCACCACGCTCAACACGGTGCTGATCGGGCAGGGCCTGTCGTTCGCAACACCCGGCCAGGCCAGCACGGTGGGCGCGGTGTTCGGCGCCGGCTTCGATTATCGCACGACCAGGAACGTCACGCTGTTCGGCGCCGTGGAAGGCGTCGCAATGTCGGACCAGAGCCGGATCGGCACCGCAAGAGGTGGCCTTCGCGTGTCGTTCTGAAACGGTTCCGTCATCGCCCAGAGGCCGGCGGTGACGCCCTCCAGGCCTTCGACGATGCGCCGCGCGATGAGCCCTCACATCTGCTTGAGCGCGAGGTGCACGGCTGCGACCTCCTAGGTTTGCAGGAGGCGGAGTGGCTCCGGCGGTGATAGTTGCGGAGACCGTCGCTCGTTGACGGCCTGCTCGCGGCCTCCTCGCGACGGTCATCCTCCGAACGGAGGATGACTGGGCGCCTGCGCCAAGTGAGTGTGAGCGGGCGGTTTGACATGAAAGAAGCGGACGATGATCGGGTTGGAAGGCTCCAAAGATGCGCCGGCTCCCCTGAAACGTGCGCGAAACCTGCGATCGGTCCAGACATTGTCCGTGCCAGTCAATTCCGGTGATCCGCGAGAGTTCGGCGATCTGATCGGCATCGTCTACGACGCCGCGATCGATCCTTCCCGGTGGGAGGAGGCCATTGCAAGAACCGCCCGGTTTGTCGGTGGTACCGGCGGTGGGTTGTTCTGCAAGGATGTCGGCGTCCAGCACGCGACCATCCCCCATAGCTTCGGATTTCAAAGGCCGCTGCCGGTGGAGCTGTTTCGCGAAATCTATCCGGCTGCCGCTGCGCATTTTCAAGGTGACCTCGAGGAGCCGGTTGCGACCGCAGATATGATCCCGCTCGATGAACTCACCCGGACCGGCTTCTATCGTCAGTGGGCCGAACCTCAGGGCCTGGTCGACTTTCTCAGCGCAGTCGTCGACAGAACCACGATCAGCGCGGCGATATTCGGCGTCTTTCGTCATCAGGCACACGGCATCGCCGACGAGCATGCGCGGCGGCAGATGAAGCTGATCGCGCCGCATATCCGGCGTTCGGTATTGATCGGCAGGATGTTCGAGTTCAGGGCGGCGGAGGTCGCGACGTTCGTCGATACGCTCGACGGGCTCGATGCCGGCATGTTTCTGGTCGATATGGCGGGGCGCCTCATTCACGCGAATGCTGCCGGCAACGCGATTCTCGCCACATGCGCAGTTCTGAATTCCGTCGGCGGGCGGCTCGTTGCACGTGACACGCAGGTCGACCGGGCCTTGCGAGAGGTCTTCGCGGGCGCAGGGCAGGGCGACGCCGCGCTCGGGACCAGGGGCATCGCCATGCCGCTGACCGGCAGCGACGGCGAACGCTATGTTGCCCATGCGCTGCCCCTGACATCGGGTGCGCGTCGGCGCGCCGGCATCGTCCATACCGCCGTTGCCGCACTGTTCGTTCGAAAGGCGTTGCTGGCGATGCCCTTTGCGTCGCAGACGATCGGCAACGCCTTCAAGCTGACGCCGACCGAGCTCCGCGTTTTGCTTGCGGTCGTCGAGATCGGTGGGGTCCCGGAGATCGCCAACGCGTTTGGTGTTGCCGACACGACGATCAGGACGCATGTCAGCAGCCTGTTCGAAAAGACCGGCGCGGCGCGGCAGGCCGATCTCGTCAGGCTCGTGGCAGAGTATGCCACGCCGCTGGCGGGTTGAAGGCCTCTCCAGCCAAATTCTCGTGCATTCCTAGGACGACACGCCCCCGAGCAACGGCTCAGAATTGCCGGCGTCCGGTCGGCGCTGCTGACGGTCAGGCCGGCAATCCCGCATGTCAGACAGCGAGGGCACAGCAATGAGCAGCGACGTCGTTACGGGCAAGGCTGCTGCCGAAAAGCCCGAGCAACGGACTGGGATCGCTGCAAGAGCAGTGATCTGTGCCTTTGCGGCGATGGGGCTCCTGTCGACCAATATCTTCCTCCCCTCCCTGCCGGCGATCGCGGTCGATCTCGGCGTGTCCAGCGCGGCCGTGACGTCGAGCATAACAGTGTTTCTGATCGTCTTTGCCGGAGGGCAGCTCATCGTCGGTCCGTTGTCGGACAGGCTCGGGCGAAAGGGTCCGATCGTTGTCGGGCTCTGCATCTTCGTGCTCGGGACGGCATGGTGCGCGTTGGCGGGGGATTTCCTGAACCTGCTGGTCGGCCGATCGGTTCAGGCGGCCGGAGTCTGCGCTGTTGCCGTCTTGTCGCGTGCGATCGCCCGGGACCTGTTCGACGGCCAGGCGCTGACCAGGGTGATGGCGTCGATCACGATCGCCACCGCGGCGGCCCCGGGTTTTTCACCGCTCCTCGGCGGCGCGATCGATCTTCTCCTCGGCTGGCGCTTTGCGTTCGTCCTTGTCGCGGCCATCGCCGTCGGCGCAGGAGCGGCGTATGTGACCTTCGTCGGGGAAACCCTGGAGGTGGTCGGCGGCCCGCGCCATCCGCTCGAGATCATCCGCTGCTATCTCGGCTTGCTTCGAGACCCACGCTTCAGCGTGCCCGCAAGGACCGCCGGCCTTCTCATGGCCGCCTTGTACGCAGTCCTGTCGAGCGCGCCGCGGGTGCTTCTCGAGGGATTCGGTCTGTCGCCGATCGCTCTCGGCTGGTTGTTTGCGGGCGTCGTCTTCATCGTGTTCGGCGCCGGCCTGCTGGCACCAAGGCTGTCGGCCCGGTTCGGCCGCCAAGCTGCGACGTCGGCCGGTCTTGCTCTGGCCGCCGTTGCAGCGGTTGCGCTGCTCGGGCTGATGCTGGTCGACGAGGTCGCGCTGGGTTCATTTCTGATGATCGTTCCGGTTTTCTTGTTCGGGGTCGGCATTGCGAGCCCGCTTTCGAGCGCAGCGGCCCTGTCGCCATTCGGCGACAGGGCCGGCCAGGCGGCGGCGTTATTCGGCTGTTCGCAAATGGCGGGCGCAGCTTGTGGTGCCTCGCTTGCGGCAATCCTCTCCAGCGATCCGGTTTGGGGACTTACGGTCGTTCTTGCGGCGGCATCTGTTGTCGCACTGCTGCTGCATGTCTTTTCGAGGACGTCGCGGCGGCTCATCGGCGATCATGCATAGCGTGCCGGACCTCGTTTCTCCTGTGTGGGACTGCAGGACCCGACGCTGCGAACGCGCCGGAGTTTGCGCTTCCACAAAGAGCTTTGGAGGGAAATAGGTCGATTGTCGCATCGCGGCTGTTCCGACGCGCCGACCGTTCTCTTGATGGAGCGCCGGGCGAGACGACCCTTCGGTGAATTGATCCAGCTCAAAATATGACGCGATGAATGATCAATAGTCAGGCAGCAAGATCAAGCATCAGGGATGAGACGATGATGGCGCCCACTCCGGTTGATCTTGAGATCGCCGCGGAAATACCCGTCTTCAGCGGGCTCGAGCCGCAAGAGCTCGCGGTCTTGCTGGGGCCCGCCAACATCTTCAACCTCCGTCCGGGTCATACGCTGTTTCGCCAGGGCGAGCCGGCCCAAGCCTTCTTTGTCGTCATGGATGGCTGGATCAAGCTGTACCGGGTCACCCCCGCCGGCGACGAGGCCGTCCTCAACGTACTCACCAGGGGCGAGAGCTTGGCCGAGGCGGTCACATTCACGGCCGGCCGCTATCCAGCTACCGCCAGCGCCGTCACTGCGGCCCGTGTGATGGTCATTCCGGCCGACCACGTCATCGCCTGCATTCGCCAGATGCCTGACGTCGCGATCGCGATGATCGCGTCGACGTCGCAACATCTGCATCGAATGGTTCAGCAGATCGAGCAATTGATGGCGCAGAGCGCCACGCAGAGGGTGGCCGAGTTTCTCGCCTCGCTCGCGCCGCGTACCAGGGGGCCATGCACCATCACGCTGCCATACGACAAATCGCTGATCGCCGGCAGGCTCGGCCTGAAGCCGGAGTCGCTCTCGCGGGTGTTTGCCAAGCTGCGCATGGTGGGTGTCGATGTGCGCGCCTCGAACGTGGTGGTGCGCGACATGGCGCAGCTCTGCAAGCTCGTGGCCTGCGACCGGATCAGCGCGCGCTGCCCCGTGAAGCCGAGGATGATGTGCCCCGAGCCGTCCGCCCCACGCGCGATGCGGCCCGAGGCGAAATCCGTGCCGGCGTGAACCACTCAAACAGGAGACGACGAAATGAGGCGTGTTTTGATCGCAATTGCAGTCGCTGCGGCTTCGGGCAGTGCTGCTTACGCGCAGGATGTGACGGCGGGCGCCACCGCGTTCAAGAAATGCGCCAGTTGTCACGACGTCGGCGCGACCGCGAAGAACAAAGTCGGCCCTGTGCTCAATGGTCTCGACGGCCGCAAATCGGGATCGATTGCCGGCTACAATTATTCCGACGCGAACAAGAGTTCCGGCATCACCTGGGATGAGGCGAGCTTCCTCGATTATATCAAGGATCCCAAGGCCAAGGTGCCCAACACCAAGATGGCGTTCGCCGGCATCAAGAACGAGGCCGAAGCCAAGAATCTCTGGGCGTTTCTCAAGCAATACGACGCCGACGGCAAGACGAAGTAATCCAAGACCAACTGGAGACCGGCGCGCATCGTCGCTCAGCCGACGATGCCGTCGTGTTGGCCGACGGCCCAGGTTGAGTGACGCCCGGCCGGATCGGTGGCCCAGATCGCGGTGCCGCTCAACCGTGGCAGCAAGGCCTCGATCTCCTCAGCGGACGCGATGGAAAGCGCCGTCGACAACGCGTCGGCCATTGCGGCCGAGCGATGGTGCACGGTGATGGTACGCCAATGCGCGGCGCTGCGGCCGCTGCGTGGATCAAACAGATGATGCGCCGTGCCTTCGGCACCGAGCACGCAGCCCGAGGCTTCGGAGGTGGCGAGGGCGCCTTCCCCCAGATGCAGCGGGGCGGCGCCGCTGCGCGCGATCAGCCATGGCGATCCGTCGCGCTGAGGGGCAAGCGCCCGCATCTCGCCGAGATCGACCAGGAGGTTGCTGAACCCCTTGGCCGCCAGCAGCTCCGCCACGCGGTCGGTGACGTAACCCTGGCCGAGACCATTGAGCGTCAGGCGCTGGTTTTCGCCCAAACGAATCGAAGCCGGTTCGAGCCGGACGCGCCGCCAGTCCACCGCCCGCCGCGCGTCGGCAAGGACGGCTTGCGGCGGCAGGCCGGTGTGGGTCTTGTCCGCGAACCAATCGACATGGGCTTCCCATAGCGCCTGCACGGTCGGATCGAACAGGCCGCCCGTGACATCCGCGATCTCCAGCGCCAGCGCCACGGCGCGACGCAGATCGCCGCCCGGCTCGGCGAGTGCGCCGGCACGATTGAGCCTGCACAGCTCCGATCCGGATTGGAACAGGCTCAGCGCTTGTTCCAGGCGATCGATCTCTGCCTCGACCAGCGCGGCGATGCCCCTTGCACTCTCGGGCTCGATGTCGCTAAACAGGATCCGCGCATCCGCGCCCATGGCGGTGCCCCGCCATTCGAAATCGGCTCGGGCAGGGCTTGCAGGACCCGCGATGGCGACTGCGGCGGCCGATGCGAGGATCGTGATGGCGCGGCGTCGTGTCGGATGATCAGGGAGCATCGTGTCTCCTCATGACGGCGGGGAAGGGGCTTGCGGCAATGGTTGGCGCCGCTGTGCGCGCTTCTTCAGATGCAGGCAGACGTCCTGGTCGAAATAATTGGCCTGGCACTTCAGGCAGTAGATGCATTCGTTGGGGTTGATCTGGCCGAGCGGATGAATTGCCTGCACAGTGCATCGCCGTGCGCAGACGTGACATTCCGAACCGCATTCCCGGTAGCGCTTGAGCCATTCGAACATCCGCATCCGCGCCGGGATCGCCAGCGCCGCGCCGAGCGGGCAGAGATAGCGGCAGTAGAAGCGCTCGACGAACAGGCCGGCCAGCAGCAGCAATCCGGCGTAAACGCCGAACGGCCACTCCCGCAGGAACTTCATGGTGATCGCCGTCTTGAACGGCTCGACCTCGGCGAGCTGGAAGGCCGTCAGGATCGAGCGCAGCGAGATCGCGAGGATGGCGACGAACAGAACATATTTGATCATCCACAGCCGCTCGTGCAGCCCGAACGGGATCTCGATCTGCTTGATGCCGAGCCGGCGCGCGAGCTGATTGGTGAGCTCCTGCAATGTGCCGAACGGGCAGAGCCAGCCGCAGAACACGCCGCGCCCCCAGAACAGCATGCTGAATGCGACGAAGCTCCAGAGCAGGAACACCAGGGGATCGAGCAGGAACAGCTCCCAGCGGAAGCCGGAGAGCAGGGCGTGGATGAAGGTCAGGACGTTGACGACCGAGAGCTGCGCGTTGGCGATGAAGCCGAGGAACACCAGTGTCGTGAGCAGATAGAAGGTCCGGAGCCGGTGGTAAAACACGCCGTGTGCCGTCACCGCGTCCTGGAAGATCAGGATGCCCGCCAGCACCGTCAGCATCGCGCCGAGCACGCCGATCTCGTAGCGTCGCGCCCACCAGATCTCCTGCCACACCGTCTGGACCGGAGCGGGCGCGGCCGTCGTCGATGCCGCGGGCGGCTCGCTAGGTGCGGCGATCAAATAGCGATCGGGAATGCGATAATCGAGCGAGACCAGGGTGGCGCCGCTCGCTGCGGCGCCGGCGCCGAGATCGACGTCGAGCCGGAACGGCTTGGTCGAATCGAAGCCGCTCGCCTGCGGAATGCGGAACACCGCGATCTCACGCAGCTCCGGCGCGCCGGCGGCGTGCAGCGACTCCACCGCCGTATGATCGGCCGGCTTGAGACGCAGGGTCCGCGAACCCTGGACGATCTCGATCCGGGTGAAGGTCCCGGATTGGCGCCATTCCGTGCCCTTGAATGAATAGAGCCCGGATGCGCCGATCAGGAGCAGGTCGTCATCGGGGCCGATCTTCGCCGTCTCGCTTTCGTAAGTCCGCTGGCCGAGCAGGCTCTCGCCGATCGGCGGCGGCGTGGCGAGCGCCATCCAGAGATCGATGAAGGCCTTGTCGGGTTCATTGTCCCGCGTCCCGAGCAGCTTTGCCGCTTCGCCGCGGCTCACGAGCCGTCGCTCCACCGCGCCCTCGGCGAGCAGCGAGGACCAGGATAACCGGCGCAGGGTCTCGCGGTCGAGCCGCGCAGCCCGCTCCGGCGCATTGGTGCGGCTGCGCAGCACGGCGCGTGCCGAGCGCACGATCGCATCGCGGATCACGGTGCTCGTGATGGTCGCGCCGGCGACGGCGTGCGGCCCGCGCGCAGACTCGCCGGCGGGTTTGAGCGAGGTGCCGCCGCGCACGTCGAAGCCGCGGAAATTGGCGACATAGGCCGCGAGCGCATCGCGGGGAATCCCGATCACGAGGATCGGTTCTTCATGCGCGACGATCTCCGCGCCGGCGACGATGCCATCGGGCGTCACGGCCGCGACGATGTCGAGCGGCCGGCCTGCGTAGCCGACAGAGCCGGAGACATCGAGGCTTGAAAAGGCGTAGCCGAGCAAGCGCCCGTCTGCGGCACGTACGATCGCCGCCGGCGGCTTGCCGTCGGCACGATCGATCACGACGGGCTCGGAGAAGAACTTCGCGGCGACGCTGAGATCGGCTGCGTTTGCAGCGCACACCATCGACGCGAGCGCCGCCAGCGCGGACAGGACATGCCGTGCGGCGGCGGAGATGATTCCAGGCGATCGCATGCTGGGATCAGGCAGCGTTGTTGGCCGCGCGCATTGAGGTGGATCAATGTTGCGATTAACCGCGGTCAAGGAGAGTTCGTCGAATTCCCTGCATAAGGCTCCCATCGGATTCTCATGCTGGAGGAATGTAATGCGAGGCCGAGCTTCCCTGTTTCCAAAGCTTGCGGGCGGCGTAGCCGCAGCGGGCCTTTTGCTTCTGAGTGCGACGACGGCCGGCTACGCGCAGCAGCAGGCCCCGGCGCCGAAACCTGCCGACGTCGAGCAGCACAAGACGACGCCGGGCGGCCAGTACCAGCCGAGCCTGGACGTTCTCGGCAAGGGCACGACCGAGCAGCCCGGCACCAAGCCGGGCGATCCCAACCTCACCAAGGCCGAGTTCGACAAGGCCAACCAGATCTATTTCGAACGTTGTGCCGGATGCCATGGCGTGCTGCGCAAGGGCGCGACCGGCAAGCCGCTGACGCCGGATCTCACCAAGAAGCTCGGCTTCGACTATCTGCGTGACTTCATCACCTATGGCTCGCCCGGCGGCATGCCGAACTGGGGCACCTCGGGCCAGCTCGAGGCGGCCGACATCGACCTGATGGCGCGCTACCTCCTGAACACCCCGGCGCAGCCGCCGGAGTTCGGCATGAAGGAGATGAAGGACAGCTGGAAGGTTCTGGTTCCGGTCGCGCAGCGTCCGACCAAGAAGATGAACAAGCTCGACATCGACAATCTCTTCTCGGTGACGCTGCGTGATGCCGGTGAAATCGCCTTGATCGATGGCACCACCAAGAAGATCGAGCACATCATCAAGTCCGGCTATGCCGTGCACATCTCGCGCATGTCGGCGTCGGGCCGCTATCTCTACATCATCGGCCGCGATTCCAAGCTCAACCTGATCGACCTCTGGATGGACCCGCCGCAGACGGTGGCCGAGCTCAAGATCGGCACAGAGGCGCGCTCGGTCGAAACCTCGAAGTTCAAAGGCTATGAGGACAAGTTTGCGATCGCCGGAGCCTACTGGCCGCCGCAATACGTGCTGATGGACGGCGCGACGCTCGAGCCGATCAAGGTGGTCTCGACCCGCGGCATGACGGAAGATACGCAGGAGTATCACCCGGAGCCGCGCGTGGCCTCCATCGTGGCCTCGCACTTCAAGCCGGAATTCGTCGTCAACGTGAAGGAAACCGGCCAGGTCCTGCTCGTCAACTATCAGGACCTCAAGAACCTGAAGGTGACGTCGATCGAGGCCGAGCGCTTCCTGCATGACGGCGGCTTCGACAAGACCGGCCGCTACTTCCTGGTCGCTGCGAACGCTCGCCACAAGGTCGCGATCGTCGACACCAAGGAAGACAAGCTGGTCGGCGTCGTCGAAACCGGCGGCCAGACCCCGCATCCCGGACGCGGCGCCAACCTCGAGCATCCCAAGTTCGGGCCGGTGTGGGCGACGAGCCATCTCGGCAGCGAGCATATCTCCTTCATCGGCACCGATCCCGAGAAGCACAAGCAGTTCGCCTGGAAGGTCGTGCAGACGGTCGACGGGCAGGGCGGCGGATCGCTCTTCATCAAGACGCATCCGAAGTCGGAGAACCTCTATGTCGACACGCCCTTGAACACGGACGCCGAGATTTCCTCGTCGGTTGCGGTGTTCAAGATCAAGGATCTCGCCAAGGAGAAGCCGACCTACAAGGTGCTGCCGATCGGTCAGTGGTCCGGCATCTCGGAAGGCGCGCGCCGCGTGGTGCAGGGCGAGTACAACAAGGACGGCACCGAGATCTGGTTCTCGGTCTGGAACAACAAGGCGCAGGACTCCGCCATCGTGGTCGTCGACGACAAGACGCTGACCCTGAAGACGGTCATTCGTGACCGGCGACTGGTCACCCCGACCGGCAAGTTCAACGTCTTCAACACCCGTAACGACGTCTACTGACAAGCATGGGCTGGTGCGGCGAGCGATCGCCGCACCAGCCTGCCTTTTCGCAGATGGTTTTCGGCGGAGCGCATCATGGCTGTTGGAAAGGTCTATCTCGTCGGCGCCGGTCCCGGTGACCCGGAGCTGCTCACGCTGAAGGCGGTCCGCGCGATTCGTGAGGCCGACGTCGTCGTCTATGACCGTCTGGTGCCGCCGGAGATCCTGTCGACCATCGCGGACGGGGTGCTGCAGATCAATGTCGGCAAGCAGGCGGCCCATCACCCGGTGCCGCAGGACGAGATCAACGAGATGCTGGTCCGGCTGGCGCGCGCCGGCCGCACGGTCGTCCGGCTCAAGGGCGGCGACCCCTTCATTTTCGGGCGCGGCTCGGAGGAAGCAGCCGAGCTCGAGCTGGCAGGCATTGCCTATGAGGTGGTGCCGGGCATTACTGCGGCACAGGGCTGCGCCGCGGCCGCGCGGATGCCGTTGACGCATCGCGGCACGGCCTCCGGCGTGCGCTATGTGACCGGCCATCGCAAGGCGAACGAGCCGCTCGATCTCGACTGGAAGAGCCTCGCCGATCCCGACACGACGCTCGTCGTCTATATGGGCCTGGCCAATATTCCCGAGATCGTCCGCAACCTGATCGCGCAGGGATTGCCGGGAACCACTCCGGTGCTTGCGGTGTGTCAAGGTACGACGCCGCAGGAAAGCAGAATATGTGCTCCCTTGGAGGCGCTTCCGGTCGCTCTGAAAGACGTCTCCTTCAGCGGTCCCGTCCTTTTCATCATCGGAAAGGTCGCAGGGCTCGCGTCAGAACGGAGCGCGCGGAGCGATGCGGCAACTTGCGAGGCGATCTCAGTTGTGGCCTAGCGTCGCCTTGGCGTCAGTCGTTGCGATCGGGCAGGCCGCTGCGGGCGAAGCAAATGCCAATGCCGCAAGGCTCGCCAGCCTGGTGCGGCAGGACTGCGGCTCCTGCCACGGGCTGACGCTGAAAGGCGGGCTCGGCAAGCCGCTGACGCCGGATCATCTGCGCGCCTGGAATCGCGACCAGCTCGTCAGCATCGTCCTCGACGGCGTGCCGGGCACGCCGATGCCGCCCTGGCGCCCGCTGCTGAGCGAAGCGGACGTGCGGTGGATCGTAGAGCGCCTGCAGCAGGGAGATCTGCCATGAGAGTTATGGCGCGATGGTGTCTGGCGTTGTTGCTGCTGATGCCGATGCTCGCGAGTGCAGCCGAGCTGCGTGGCACGGGTAATCTCGGCCTTGTGGTGGAGCGCGCCACCGGCTCGGTGCTGATCGTCGACGCCACCGAGCGCAATTCGATCGGCCGTGTCGAGGGGCTCGGCGATCTCTCGCATGCCTCCGCGGTGTTTTCGCCGGATCAGCGCTACGCCTATGTCTTCGGACGTGACGGCGGCCTCACCAAAGTCGATATGCTCACGAGCACGATCGCCAAGCGCATCGTGCAGGCCGGCAATTCGATCGGCGGCGCCATCTCCGACGATGGTGCGCTGATCGCGGTCTCGAACTACGAGCCGGGCGGAGTGAAGGTGTTCGACGCCAGGACGCTCGATCCCGTCGCCAACATTCCGGCCATAGGTGAGGGCGGCAAGGCCTCGAAGACGGTCGGGCTGGTCGACTTGCCCGGACGGCGTTTTGCCTGGGCGCTCTACGACGCCGGCGAGATCTGGATCGGCGATCTCACCAATGTCGAAACGCCTGCAATCACCAGGCTGACCAATGTCGGCAAGTTGCCTTATGACGGCAACGTCACGCCAGACGGCCGCCATTATCTCGCGGGTCTGTTCGGCGAGGACGGCGTCGTGCACGTCGATACCTGGCGCGCGCCCCTGAAGGCCGAGCGCATCCTCAACGGCTATGGCCGCGGCCAGGAGGCGCTGCCGGTCTACAAGATGCCGCATCTGGAAGGCTGGGGCGCGGTGGGCGACAAGCTGCTGCTTCCCGCCGTCGGTCATCACGAATTGATCGCGGTCGATCTACGCAGCTTTGCGGAGGTCGGACGCACCGCCACCCACGGACAGCCGGTGTTTGCCGTGGCGCGGCCGGACGGGCGCCATGTCTGGGTGAACTACGCGCACCCCTTCAACGACACGGTCGAGATCGTCGACACCGAGACGCTGAAGGTGATCCATCGCCTGACGCCCGGGCCTGCGGTGCTCCACATGGAGTTCACCCCGCGCGGCAACGAGGTCTGGGTCTCGGTGCGCGATGCCGATCGCATCGATGTCTATGACGCCACTTCTTTCGTGAAGAAGACGGAGATCCTGGCGCAGAAGCCGTCGGGAATCTTCTTCACCGCACGCGCGACGAGGATCGGACAATGACGCCAAGCTCCGTCGAACTCGCCCTGATCGATCGCTGGCAGCACGATTTTCCGCTTGTCGCAAAACCGTTCGAGATCGTCGGCCGTTCCGCCGCGCTCGACGAGCAGGCGACGATCGGCGTGTTCCGCCGCATGCGGGCGCACGATCTGATCTCCCGCGTCGGGGCCGTGGTCCGCCCCAACACGGTGGGCGCGAGCACGCTCGCCGCGCTGCATGTCCCGCCGGATCGTCTCGACCAGGTCGCCGAGATCGTCAGCCGCGAGCCGCTGGTCACGCACAATTACGAGCGCGAGCACGATCTGAGCCTGTGGTTCGTGGTCGCCGGCGGCGATGCCGAGGCGATCACCGAGACCATCGACAGGATCGAGGCGCAGACGGGGCTGCCCGTCGTGGATCTGCCGATGGTGCAGGCCTATCATCTCGGCCTCGGCTTTTCGTTGCGCGAGCCGCGCGCGCAGAAGCGCACGGCGCCGGCCGCCGGGGACTATCGCCCCGATCCGCGCGACCAGCGCATCCTCGCCGCGATCGAGAACGGACTGCCGCTGGTCGAGCATCCTTATCGCGCGGTCGCCGATCAGCTCGCGCTCGGCCAGGACGAGGTCATCGCGCGGCTGGAGCACCTGGTCGCCGCCGGCGTGGTGACGCGTTTCGGCTGCGTGGTGCGCCATGACAAGCTCGGCTTCCGGTCGAACGCGATGGCGGTCTGGAATATTCCGGACGAGATCATCGACGATGTCGCCGCGATTTTCGCCCGACATCCCAGCGTGACGCTGTGCTACCAGCGTCCGCGCCGGCCGACGGTCTGGCCGTACAACCTGTTCTGCATGGTGCATGCGCGATCGCGCGACGAAGCCTATGCCGCGCTCGACGAAGTGAATCTGCTCGCCGATACCGGCCTGATGCAACAGGCCGTGCTGTTCTCGAAGCGCTGCTTCAAGCAGCGCGGCGCGGTCTTCTCGCGGCCCAAGGACACGAATTGATGCGCGCGCTGGACCCGACCGAAAGGGCAATCATCAACGGCCTGCAGGGCGGCTTCCCCCTGACGCACCAGCCGTACCGCGATGCCGGCGCGCAGCTGGGATTGAGCGAAGGCGAAATGATCGAGGAGATCGGCAATCTGCTCGCCGGCGGGCAGCTCAGCCGCTTCGGGCCGCTCTGGAATGCCGAAGCCCTCGGCGGCGCCGTTTGTCTTGCCGCCATCGCCGTTCCGCCCGAACGGTTCGACGAGGTCGCCGGGCTCGTCAACGCCCATCCCGAGATCGCGCACAATTACCAGCGCGATCACGAGCTCAACATGTGGTTCGTCGTGTCGACCGATGCTCCCGAACGCATCGATCAGGTGATTGCGGAGATCGAGCGGGAGACGGGCCTTGCCGTGCGCGCGATGCCCAAGACGCGCGAGTTCTTCGTCGGTTTCCGCGTGGAGGTCTAGACATGCTCGATGCCATCGATCGCAAGCTGATCGCCGCCACGCAGGCAGGTCTACCGCTCGTCGCCGAACCGTACCGCGCGCTCGCCGACGAGCTCGGCCTCGACGAGGCCGAAATCGTCCGCCGCCTCGCGCGTCTGCTCGACGACGGGGCGATCCGCCGCATCGGGGCGATCCCCAATCACTATGCGCTCGGCACCACCGCCAACGGCATGTCCGTATGGGACATCGCCAATGAGGCCGTTGCCGATATCGGCGCCGGGGTCGGCGCGCTCGATTTCGTCACGCATTGCTATGAGCGGCCGCGTCATCTGCCGCTCTGGCCCTACAACCTCTTTGCCATGGTCCATGGCCGGACCCGCGACGAGGTTCGGGCGAAGGTCGCCGAGATCGCCGTGCTGGTCGGTACCGGCGCGCGGGCCCACGAGGTTCTGTTCTCGACCCGGATCTTGAAGAAGACCGGCCTTCGCATTGCCGCCTGACGACGGGAGCCGGTCATGTTTCGCCTCAGCCAATACTTACGCGAGCTGGACCGGCCGGCCCCGAGTGGGCCGGTTCGGCAGCCACCAGGACCCGTCGTGATCTGGAACCTGATCCGCCGCTGCAATCTCACCTGCAAGCACTGCTACTCGATCTCGGGCGACGTCGACTTTCCCGGCGAGCTGTCCACCGCGCAAGTGTTCGGCGTGATGGACGACCTCAAGGCGTTCCGCGTGCCGGTGCTGATCCTGTCGGGCGGCGAGCCCTTGATGCGGCGCGACATCTTCGAGATCTCGGCGCGCGCCAAGGCGATGCGGTTCTATGTCGGCCTGTCGTCGAACGGCACCCTGGTCGACGCCGCCATGGCCGACCGCATCCGCGACATCGGCTACGACTATGTCGGCATCTCCCTCGACGGCATCGGCGAGACCCACGACCGCTTCCGCCGCAAGCAGGGCGCCTATCAGGAGGCGCTGAACGGCCTACGGCTGCTGCGCGACCGCGGCATCAAGGTCGGCGTCCGCTTCACCATGACGGAGGACAACGCGGCCGAGCTGCCGCGCCTGCTCGATCTGGTCGAGCAGGAGAACTTTCCAAAATTCTACCTCTCGCACCTCGTCTATGCCGGCCGCGGCAACAAGAACCGCGGCGACGACGCCATGTGGCAGACGACGCGCGATCGCATGGACATGGTGATCGCACGTGCCTGGCGCTGGGCGCAGTCGGGCAGCGAGATGGAGATCGTGACCGGCAACAACGATGCCGACGCTGTCTACCTGCTGCATTGGGCCGAGCGAACCGTTCCCGATCGCGCGGCGAGCTTGCGCGCAAAACTCGTGCGCTGGGGCGGCAATTCCTCCGGCGTCAACGTCGCCAATATCGACAATCTCGGCAATGTGCACCCGGACACGATGTGGTGGCACCATACGCTGGGCAACGTGAAGACGCGGGCCTTCTCCGAGATCTGGCCGGACACCTCCGATCCGATCATGGCGGGCCTGAAGCAGAAGCCGCGTCACGTCTCCGGACGGTGCGGCGGCTGTGCCTATTTCGACATCTGTAACGGCAACACCCGCGTGCGCGCCCAACGGATCACCGGCGACGCCTGGGCGGAGGATCCCGGCTGTTATCTCAGCGATGCCGAGATCGGCCTTGCGGGGCCAAGCGACCGGGTCAAGACCAGCATCTATCGCGGAACACGTCATGAAGCGCCGCTCTCTGTTTGATCGCATTCTCCTCGCTCTCGCGCTCCTCGTGCTGGCAGGTCCTGCGCGCGCCGAGCCGGATGCGGCAAAGCTGTTCGCGGACAATTGCGCCGAATGCCACGGCGCGGACCGGCTTGGCCGTCTCGGACCGGCGCTGCTCCCGGAAAATCTCGGCCGCATGATGGGCGCGCGGGCCGCCGCGGTGATTGCCGACGGACGGACCGCCACCCAGATGCCGGGCTTTTCCAATAAGCTCTCCAAGGACGAGATCGCGGCGCTCGTGGCCTATGTCTCATCGCCATTGCCCACGGTGCCGGCCTGGGGCGCGGCCGAGATCGACGCCAGCCGCGTCGTGCATGCCAAGGCGCCGCCACTGGAGCGGCCGCGCTTCGAAGCTGACCCGATGAACCTTTTCGTCGTGGTCGAGGCCGGCGATCACCACGCGACGATCCTGGACGGCGACCGCATCGAGCCGCTGGCGCGCTTTCAGAC
This sequence comes from Bradyrhizobium sp. 62B, assembly GCF_030272265.2. NCBI lineage: Bacteria > Pseudomonadati > Pseudomonadota > Alphaproteobacteria > Hyphomicrobiales > Nitrobacteraceae > Bradyrhizobium > Bradyrhizobium sp. 62B. The sequence continues at coordinate 2,796,246 of NZ_CP092841.2, forward strand.
GCGTTTTGCGCTGCATGGCGGTCCGAAATTCACCCCCGACGGGCGCTACGTGTTCTTCATGTCGCGCGACGGCTGGGTCAGCAAATACGATCTCTGGACGCTGACCATGCTCACCGAGGTGCGCGCCGGAATCAATTCGCGCAACATCGCGATCTCGCGCGACGGCAAGCACATCGCGGTCGCCAATTATCTGCCCCACACGCTGGTGATGCTCTCGGCGGACGATCTGTCGGTCGAGAAGATCTTCGACGTGAAGGACCGCCTGGGGACGTCCTCGCGGGTCTCGGCGGTGTACCAGGCGCCCTCGCGCAACAGCTTCATCGCGGCGCTGAAGGATGTTCCGGAGATCTGGGAGATCGCGACCGATCCGAACGCCGGCCCGGTCTATGCCGGCTTCGTGCACAGCCACGAGAAGGGCATGATCGAGGCGCTGCCGTCCTCGCAGGGGCTCTTCGCGCTGCGCCGGATCGAGACCCCGGAGCCGCTCGACGACTTCTTCTTCGATCCGCCCTATCGCAATTTGATCGGCTCGGCGCGCGAGGGCAGGGCGATCGTGGTCAACCTGACGGTCGGGCGCGATATCAAGCAGCTCGATCTGCCGGGGCTGCCCCATCTCGGCTCGGGGATCTCCTGGACGTGGAACGGCCGGCTGGTGATGGCGACGCCGCTCTTGAAAGCCGGCAAGATCAGCGTGCTGGACATGCAGGACTGGTCGCAGATCAAGGTGATCGAGACGCCTGGCCCCGGCTTCTTCATGCGGAGCCACGAGAACACGCCCTATGCCTGGACCGACAGCATGATGGGCGCCGGCAAGGACACGCTCTCAATCATCGACAAGCGCTCGCTGGAAGTGGTCCGTCGCGTTACGCCGGAACCCGGCAAGACCGCTGCGCATGTCGAATTCGACAGATACGGGCGCTACGCCCTGGTGTCGATCTGGGAAGACCAGGGCGCGCTGGTGGTCTATGATGCGGCAACCTTTACCGAGGTGAAGCGTATTCCGATGTCGCGTCCTTCGGGCAAATACAACGTCTGGAACAAGATCACGTTTTCCGATGGCACCAGTCATTGAGCAGCCGGGCAGCGTCCCGTCGATCGCATTGCTGTTGGCAGCCCATGGCGAGCGGCGGCCTGGTGCCGGCAACACGGGCGCGTTCCAGCTTGCGCACGCGCTGGCTGCGCGCGGTCTGGTGGCCGAGGTCGCCGTCGGCTTCATCTCGGGCACACCAGGCATCCGGGAAGCCCTGGAGACGCTGACGGCCGGTCGAATCCTGGTCTATCCGCTATTTGCCTCCAGCGGCTATTTCACCCGGGACCGTCTGGTCCAGCTTCTCGACGAAGCCGGAGGCGATGGCCGCAGGATCGACATGCTGCCGCCGCTCGGGCTCGATCCAGGCCTGCCGGATTTGCTGTGCGATCAGGCCGTGGCTTGCGCGGGCGACCATGGTTTCGCGCCGGAGAACTGCACCTTCGTCCTGCTGGCGCACGGCTCGAAGCGCAATCCGGCCTCGCGCCAGGCCACCGAGCAGGTCGCGCGCGAGATCGAGACGCACGCGGTCTGCCGAAAGGTCGTCGTCTCGTTCCTGGAAGAGCAGCCGTCGCTCGAAGAGGCCGCGGCATCGATCAGCGGGCCCGCGATCGTCCTTGGCCTGTTCTCCGGCGAAGGCCTGCATGGCGCCAAGGATGCGCCGAAGCTGGTTGCGCGGCTCGGCCGCCGCGACATCGTGTTCGCGGGCATCATGGGCAGCGGGCCTGGGATCGAGGACCTCGTCGCACGGGCGGTGATCGCGGCCCTGCAAGACGCAGGCGCGGTGCAGGTCGCGGAGCCGTCGTCGCTTGCGCCGGCGCCGGGAGGCTGGGCGGTTTCAGTCGATTGATGGCGCGGCGTTGCAGGAAAGGGACGAGAGATGACGGAGTATCTTGACGTCGATGTTCGTCCGATCCTGCGCGCCGGGGGCGAGCCTTTTTCGACGATCATGGCCGCTGTTGAAAGTGCAAAACCGGGCCAGGGCATCCGGCTGTACGCGCCCTTCAAGCCCGTGCCCTTGTTTGACGTGATGGCCGGCAAGGGCTTTGCCCATTCCGCTACGGAGATCGGCGGAGGCGATTGGCAGGTGCTGTTCACCCCGACCGGGGCACCTGCCGAAGCGCTGGCGCCGCAAGCGCGGCCCAGCATCCAATGGCCGGAGTCGAAGATCCGGCTCGACACCAGACAGCTCGATCCGCCGGAGCCGATGACCAAAATCCTCGCCGCGGCCGAGACGCTGGGGCCCGGAGAAACGCTGACCGCGTTCCTCAGCCGCGAGCCGATGTTCCTGTTCCCGCAGCTGGAGAAGAGGGGCTACAACTGGCTCGGCGGCTTTCTGCCCGACGGCGTGACCTACGAGCTGACGGTGCGGGCGCCGTCAGTCTCGTAGGGTAGGCAAAGGCGCACTTGCGCCGTGCCCACGAGCTCTCTCTCCGTCGCGAAAGATGCGTGGGCACGCTTCCGCCTTCGCTCTTCGAGCTACGGCGGACAAGTCGCTTTGCCCACGCTGCGGTACTGCGGCTGGGATGTGCGCTTCAACATCGCGGGGCATTACCCCAGCCCCTTCCGAGGATTCAGGTATCGAAGCGCGAGCTTGATGAAGTTGTGCACCACCATCGACGTCTCGTCCGCCCTAAAGACCAGGAACACGTCGGCCGTGGGCGGCGAGGGTCTGACCGGACGGAATGCGATGTCGGCGGTGGTGAAGCGGGCAATCGACTGCGGCACGAGCGCGACACCGAAACCCGCGGCGATCAGGCTCGGGATCGACTGGGCGTCGACGACCTGCTGGGACACCTTTGGCAGGAAGCCGGCATCGACGCAGCACGTCTGCACGTATCGTGCGAAATCGGAGCTATTGGGATCCAGGATGACGTGATCCTCGGACGCCAGTTCACCGAGGGCGATGCGCTTGCGGCGCGCCAGCTGATGGGTGCGGGGCATTGCGATGACGACCTCTTCCCGCCATGCAAGCTTGCTGGTCAGGTCGCGCTCGGTGGGAATTCCACGGATGAGACAGATGTTGGTCGTGCGGCTGAGCAGCGCCGCGATCTGCAGGGCCGGGGCCTGCTCATGCACGGTCATCCTCACCTGCGGAGCGACCTTCCGATACGCGGCGAGCAGCTCTGCGAGACGGCCGCGCAGGATCGAGCCGGTCGCTCCGACATCCAGCGTTCCGATCAAGCCGGCGCCGATCGACCGTGCCTCGTCCTCCGCGGCCTTGACCTGTTGCAGGATGGCGCGGCCCCGCACCAGCATGGCTTCTCCCGCCTGCGTCAACTCCACCTTGCGGCTGGTTCTGTAGAGCAGCCGGGTCCCGAGCTCTGCCTCGAGGGCCTGGATATGTTGGCTGAGCGGCGGCTGCGACAGGTTCAGGCGCCGGGCGGCGAGGGTGAAGCTGCGCTCTTCGGCGACGGCGATGAAGTACCGAAGCTGGCGGAGATCCATAGTGAAAACCTATCAATCCTGTCGTTCTATATATTGGACTTAATGTCGCACCTGGTCAACGAATGACCGATGGAGCCTTCCACGCGTGCCGTCGCGGCGAAACGCTCCCTCCGCGGCGACCTCGCGTCGCTGCCAATGACAAGAATGGCGAAGGCTTCGGCCGACCAAGCCAGATCGACGTGCAGCGAGCGAGGAAATCTTCATGCCCAAGATCTTCAAGTCACTCTTCTTCCAGGTCGTCGTCGCGCTCGCCGCCGGCATTGCGCTCGGCGTCGCCTATCCGGACACCGCGGTGCAGCTGAAGCCTCTGGGTGACGGCTTCATCAAGCTGATCAAGATGCTGGTGCCGGTGATCGTGTTCTGCGTCGTCGTGCAGGGTATTTCGGCGGCCGGTGATCTTTCCAAGGTTGGAAGGGTCGGCATTCGTTCGCTCGTCTATTTCGAGGTCGTCACCACGGTCGCCTTGGTGTTCGGCATTGCGCTCGCCTATTATTTCCAGCCGGGCGCCGGCATGAACATCGATCCGAAGGCGTTGGACGCCAAGGCGCTCAGCGGGTTCAGCCAGACCGCCGCCCAGGTCGCCGGCGGGGGTGTCTCCGAATTCCTGATGAAGCTCATTCCTTCGACGCTTGTAGGCGCTTTCAGCTCCGGCGACGTTCTGCAGGTCCTGATCGTCTCGATCATGTTCGGTTGCGCCGTGTCGCTGTGTGGCGAGCGCGCGAAACCCGTGGTCGAGTTCGTCGAGCGGGTGAACGAGATCATCTTCAAGATGATGAACTTCGTGGTCCGGCTCGCGCCGATCGGCGTCTTCGGTGCAATCGCCTTCACCGTGGGGAAGTACGGCATCGGTTCGCTCAAGCAGCTCGGGGGCCTCGTTGCCCTGTTCTACCTGGCGGTGGTTCTGTTCGTGGTCGTCGTTCTCGGAGCGATCATGCGGCTCTCCGGGTTCAGCCTGTTCAAGTTGCTGGCCTATCTGCGCGAAGAGCTGTTGATCGTGCTCGGGACGGCCGCGGGCGACAGCGTGCTGCCGCAGACCATGCGCAAGCTCGAGCTGCTCGGGATCAAGCGATCGACCGTTGGTCTCGTGATCCCGACCGGCTACTCGTTCAATCTGGATGCGTTCTCAATCTACCTGACCCTGGCGGCAATCTTCATTGCCCAGGCGACGAATACGCCGCTTGCCACGGGCGATCTCCTGGCCATCCTCGGCGTCGCCTTGCTCACCTCCAAGGGCGCTCATGGTGTGCCGGGCTCGGCCATCGTCGTCCTCGCTGCGACGCTCGCCGCCATTCCGGCCATCCCGGCGATTGGACTGGTGCTGATCCTGTCGGTGGATTGGTTCATCGGCATCGCGCGCGCGCTCGGCAACTATGTCGGAAACTGCGTCGCGACCGTCGTCGTCGCCTCGTGGGAGGGCGACCTCGATCACGCCAAGGCGCGTCGCATTCTGAACGGCGAGATTGATCCTTCGGTTGACAATCTGCGGGTCGATCCGGCTAATGCCGATGCTCCCGTCGCGGGCCTGCAGACCCTTTGAGCACGGTAGCGCTTGAGGCCCCCAATGGTGACACTCGCGATCGAGCCTTTGACAAAGCAGGCGTTCGCCCTGTTCGGAGACGTCGTTGAGACGGATGGGAAGACGCCCCTCTCGATCAACCAGGGCTACGCTCAGCGCTTCAACGGGCTCGCCAATATCGACGTTGCCGCGGAAGGCGGACAGGTCAACATCAGCTGGTTTGTCGCCTCGGTGCGGCCGGCGCCGATCGCGATCAGCCTGATGGAGCGCCATCCGCTGGGAAGCCAGATGTTCATGCCTTTGAACGGGGCGGACTGGCTGGTCGTTGTCTGCGCGGATCCGCACATCTCGTCGAGCTACCGGGCGTTCGCAGCAAAAGGCCATCAGGGCGTAAATTATGCCCGAAATTGCTGGCACCACCCGCTGTTGGTGCTCAAGGACAGAAGCCCGTTCCTCGTCGTCGACCGCAAGGGTGACGGCGACAATCTCGAAGAAGTGTGGCTGGGTGAGACGATACAGCTCGGTTTCAACCCAGCTGCAAGCTGATATATCCTGTCGATAACTCGAGGCTTGATCATGTCGTCGCGCACTTACCACATACCGCAGGGTGGCCTGCCGCCGCAGACGGATCTCCTGAGCGGCCGCGCGGTCTTCACCAACGCCTATGCGGTCATCCCGAGCGGCGTGCAACGCGACATCGTCGTCAGCTATTTGCCGCACTGGGACGACACGCGCGTCTGGGTGTTGGCGCGACCGCTCTCCGGCTTCGCCGAGACATTCTCCCACTATCTCATGGAGATCGCAGCTGGCGGAGGCAGCGACATGCCGGAACCGGACGATGATGCGGAGGGAGCGCTGTTCGTCGCGGGCGGCCAGCTGACCCTCAAATTGTCCGAGCGAGAATTTGAGCTGAGGCCTGGCAGCTTCGCCTATCTGCCGCCGCGCTGCGCCTGGAGCGTTCGCAATCGCGGCGAGGGTCCTGCGCAGGTTCACTGGATCCGCAAGCTGTATCAGCGCGTGCCGGGGTTGGCGGCGCCCGAAGCGATCGTTGTCAACGAGGACACGCTCGAACCGGTCGCAATGCCGGGCACGGAGGGCAGGTGGGCGACGACGCGCTTCGTCGACCCCGCCGACATGCGCCACGACATGCACATCACCATCGTGACGTTCGAGCCAGGCGGGACGATCCCGTTCGCGGAGACGCATGTCATGGAGCACGGCTTGTACGTGCTCGAAGGCAAGGCGGTTTACCGTCTCAACCAGGATTGGGTGGAGGTCGAGGCCGGCGACTACATGTGGCTGCGCGCCTTCTGCCCGCAGGCGTGCTACGCAGGAGGCCCTGGCCGGTTTCGCTACCTTCTCTACAAGGACGTCAACCGCCACATGAATCTGCGGCAGGGAGCTCCGCTGATCTAGCCCGGGCCGTGGCGCTGCGTCCCGCTGCGATCTAGTCGATCGCGGTGCGCGAGCGGCGGTGGCTGCTCTGAAGCTCGGGATAGCCGGTCAGCATCAGCTTGTCGGCGCGGACGCCCCAGCTCTCCAGACGGTCGAGGAAGCTCATGCCGAGCAAATTGGTCTTCATTTGCCCACGCTGAACGACGAGCGCCGGCACTGATTTTTCGACGAGATGGCCGACGGAGAGACGGTCGAGCGTGAGGCGGGCCGCCTTGGTATGGCCGCCCGCGGTTTCGAGATCGACATCGTATTCGAGCATCTCGAGGGGGAGCCCGATGGCTTTCGCGGTCTCCCAGGTCAGCACCACCGACGTCGCACCGGTATCGATCACCATTGGCGCCGCAACGCCGTTGATCTTGGCCTTGAGTGCAAATTCGCCGCCCTGGCCGCGCGGGATCTGCACCGCAGGGGCAAGCGCCACCGGCTGCGTGCGAAAGATGTGCGAGACCTTGTGGCTGGCGCGCGCGATCTGGTCGGGATCGCCATAGGCGACGACCGCGCCTGCCGTGCAGGCGAGCATGACGAGAACGAGCAGGAAGCGGATCATCGTGCGCCTCCGCAGGCGCGCAGGCCGGTCAGCCGCGTTGCGGCGATGGCGCGATCGGAGTTAGTCCGGCTTCCGTCATACGCGCCGGCAACCGAGCCATGACCGCGAGCCGTTCGGCACTTTCCATGGCGTGCCAGCGCGCGATCTCGGGCAAGGTCCGGCCGCAGCCGAAGCACAGCTTGGTCCTGGGATCGATCATGCAGACGGCGACGCACGGCGTTTCTTTGCTCATTCGGACATAGTGGGGGATGGTCGGGCATCTCTGCAAGCTTCTGGTTAAGAGCCGGTGCCGGCGCTCATGATCGGCTTGTGGCGCGGCCGACGCTTCTCGTCGGGCAGTACGGAACTCTCCGGCTGGAGCGGCGGCGAATCATCCGATAGCGGCGCAAGCGCGCTCATCACCCGCTCCGGCGGGAAGGTGACGATCACCTCGGTGCCGATGCGCAGTTTCGATTTCAGCGTGAACGTGCCGCCATGCAGGTCGATCAGATTCTTGGCGATCGGCAAGCCGAGGCCCGCGCCCTGTTCGGCCGATTTGATCGAGTTGGAGCCCTGGCCGAACGAGGCGAGCACGACCGGGATCTCGTCCTCGGGGATTCCGGAGCCGGTATCCTTCACCGAGAGATATTGCCCGCCCGAGGCGGTCCAGCCGGCCTTGAGCCAGATCTCGCCGCCCTGCGGGGTGAACTTGATCGAGTTGGAAATCAGGTTGAGCACGACCTGGCGGATCGCGCGCTCGTCGGCCCAGAGCCGCGGCATGGCCTGCTCGAACACTTCGTGGATGGTGATGCCGCGGCTCGAGGCACGCAGCTTCATCAAATGATGGCAGTCGGCGACGATGCCGACCAGCGACACTGCTTCCTCATTCAGCTCGTAGCGGCCGGCCTCGATCCGCGACAGGTCGAGGATCTCGTTGATGAGGTTGAGCAGGTGCACGCCCGAATTATGGATGTCTGCCGAGTATTCCTTGTAGACCGGCACCGCATGCGCGCCGAAGATCTCGCTCTTCATCACCTCGGAGAAGCCGAGGATCGCGTTCAGCGGCGTGCGCAGCTCGTGGCTCATCTGGGCGAGGAAGCGCGACTTGGCGACGTTGGCGGATTCGGCGCGGTGGCGGGCTTCATCCGAGATCGCCTTGGCTTGTTCGAGCTCGCCGATCAGGGCGTCCTTCTCGGCGCGCGCTTCCAGCGCGGCAAAGGTGGAGGAGTGCAGGCGATGCGCCAGCAGCACGAAATAGCCTTCGGCGGCGAGCGCGAGCGCGGCCAGGATGTAATTGTCCAGCGAGCCGGTCATCGCGAAGCTCAGCGCCATGGCGACCGCGACCGGCGCGGTGGCGGCAAGGGCCGCGATCGGCAAGTTCGCGGCGACCATGCTCGATACTGCGATCACCAGCAGCATCAGGAACATCATCAGCGTTTCCGTGACCATGTCGAGCACGGGATGGATCAGGATCGCCATCCAGCACAGGCCATAGAGCAGATCGAGCACGACGAAGCGCGTCCGCCATGCACGCGTCGCCGCAGGGGAAGAGGGCTCGGTCAGGAAGCGCCGGCAACTGCGGATCATCGCCGCGTGGATGCAGAGCATGCCGGCGGTCCAGGCGGCGGCGGGGATTGGCTGCATCCACAGGCCGAACAGCACGCCCGTCGCGACCACCAGCAGCATCACGACATAGGAAGCCGACAGCCGCGTCTGGGCATATTGGCGCAGCATCTCGGCGTCGAACGCCGGTCGGGTTCCACTGGTCGACGTTAACTTATCGCGCGCCTCGCGCACCCGCTGCGCCGCAGCCCGGCGGCTGCTCGCCGATGGAGCGCTCACCGGCTCGGCCGGAAGCTGCACTACCTCTGGCTTTTCAGCGGGGTTACTCATCAAGCAACAACGATTCCTGCCCACGCCGGACGCGGGCCTTCTGCATTGTCTATCTCTGGCAAGAAATCCTTAAGAGGTGACTTAAGGAGCTAAAGAATTACGTTAACCCGGCGTTAATTTGGATCCCGCCTGCGCCGTTCAGTGCAGCGCCGCGTACTGCACGATGTAGACCATCGCACCCGCCAGATAGCCCACGAGCGCGGGGCCCGCGATGCGGCGGGCGTACCAGAAGAACTCGATCTTCTCGAGCCCCATGGCGGCAACGCCCGCGGCCGAACCGATGATCAGGATCGAGCCGCCGGTTCCAGCGCAATAGGCGATGAACTCCCAGAGGAAGCTGTCCGGCGGATATTGCACCAGATTGTACATGCCCATCGTCGCCGCGACGAGCGGCACGTTGTCGATGATCGCGCTCAACAGACCGAGCAGGATGACGATGATGTCGAGACGGCCGACCGTGGCGTCGAGCCATTTCGCCAACAATTCGAGGACACGGGCGTGCTCCAGGCAGGCGACGGCCATGAGGATGCCGACGAAGAACACGATCGAGCTCATGTCGATGCGCGTCAGCGCATGGACGAGGGTGAGGGGACGGCGCGCATCCTCGTCCTTGTGACGATGCACGACCTCGCCGACCAGCCAGAGGATGCCCAGCCCGAAAAGGATACCCATGAACGGCGCAAGGTGCGTTACGGCCTTGAAAACCGGTACGGCCACCAGGGTGCCGAGGCCGAGATAGAACATCAGATTGCGCTCGAACACCTCGACCCTGAGGGCCTGCTCCCGCCCCTGCAGCGGAGGGACGATCTCCTTGCCCCTTAGCGAATAGCCGATGATGAACAACGGAATCAGAAGGTTGAGCAGTGACGGCAGGAACACCGACTTCATGATGTTGACGGGAGTGATCTGGCCCCCGATCCAGAGCATCGTCGTCGTGACGTCGCCGATCACGGTCCAGGCGCCGCCGGCGTTGGCGGCGATCACGATGATGGAGGCGAACAGCAGGCGATCGCCCTTGTGGCCGATCAGCTTCTGGATCAGCGAGATCATCACGATGGTGGTCGTCAGATTGTCGAGGATCGCGCTCAGGAAGAACGTCACGAAGCCGATGATCCACATCAGCGTGGTCTGCTTCGTAGTGCGGATGACGGAGGTGATGACTTCGAAGCCGTTGTGGGCGTCGATCACCTCGACGATCGTCATGGCGCCGATCAGGAAGAAGACGATCTGCGCGGTCGAGGCCACGGATTCGTCGAGCTGGTGGTTGACGAGCGAGGCATCGCCGACGGACACCGCGTAGATGGTCCAGAGCAGGCCCGCTCCCAAGAGAGCCGACGCGCTCTTGTTGACGCCAAGCGGATGTTCGAGCGCGATGGCAGCGTACGCAACGATGAAAACGACGGCTATCACGCTCAGCAAGTCAGTCCCCCCGGTATTCGTTCTTCAATTCAATGCGGGCCGCGTCGCGGCGCAGGTGCCGCCTCGAGACCCGTGACGGTCGCGGCTGCCCGGCCGCGACCGCCGAGGCGTTCCTCAGCGCTGCAGGCGCGCGAGCAGGCTGGAGGTGTCCCAGCGCTTGCCGCCCATCTTCTCGACCTCGGAATAGAACTGATCGACCAGCGCGGTGACAGGCAGGTTGGCGCCGTTGCGACGGGCTTCAGCCAGCGAGATCGAGAGGTCCTTGCGCATCCATTCGACCGCGAAGCCGAAATCGTACTTGTCCTCGTTCATGGTCTTGTAGCGATTCTCCATCTGCCAGGACTGCGCGGCCCCCTTCGAGATGGTCTCGATCACGGCGGCGACGTCGAGGCCGCTCTTCTTGGCGAAGTGGATGCCCTCGGAGAGACCCTGCACCAGACCGGCAATGCAGATCTGGTTGACCATCTTGGTCAGCTGGCCGCTTCCGGCGGGCCCGAGCAGCTTGCACATCCGCGCATAGGAGGCCGTGATGATCGGCTCGGCGCCGGCATAGGCATCGGGCGCACCGCCGCACATCACCGTCAGCACGCCGTTCTCAGCGCCGGCCTGGCCGCCGGAGACCGGGGCATCGACGAATTTGAAGCCTGCCTTGGTGGCGGCTGCGTCCAGCTCACGCGCGACCTCGGCCGAGGCGGTGGTATGATCGACGAAGGTCGCACCCTTCTTCATGCCGGCGAAGGCGCCGTCGGCGCCGATCGTGACTGCGCGCAGGTCGTTGTCGTTGCCGACGCAGCACATCACGAAATCCTGACCTTCGGCGGCCGCCTTCGGGGTCGCCGCGGTCTTGCCGCCGAACTTGTCCGCCCATTCCTTCGCCTTGGCCGCGGTGCGGTTGTAGACGGTGACCTCATGGCCCCCTTTTTTCACGAGGTGTCCGGCCATGGGGAAGCCCATCACGCCGAGACCGAGGAAAGCGACTTTAGCCATGTGTGGTACCTTGTCCGTAGTTTTGAGTTTTACGGTTGTAGCCGGGCGAGGGCGCCGGGCGGCACCCTCGAAGTTCCGCCGCGAGGGCGGATCGGAGGCGCACCATAAACCGTTAAGGGCGGAGGGCAACGGCTTCGTTTGGCGGCCTCCTGTGCTAGGATGGCGGACCTAAGGACTTCGAAAAAGGGAGCGAAACATGGCATCGGGCTTGGGCGGCGTGAGCGTTGGCGTCCTCGATCATTTCAACATCCGGACCCGGAATCTGGCCGAGACCGTCGGTTTCTACAAGGACGTGCTGGGACTGGAAAAAGGCCCCCGGCCGAATTTCGCCTTCCCAGGCGCCTGGATGTACAGCGAGGGCAAGCCGGTGGTGCACCTCGTCGATATCTCGGCGACGGCGGAGCCGCAAAAGCCGGATTCCGGCGTCGTCCATCACGTCGCCTTCGCCAGCCGCGGCTTCGACGGCATGAAGCAGCGCCTGACCACCAAGGGCATGAAATTCGACTCCCGCCAGGTGCCCGGCGGCGAACTCTGGCAGATATTCGTCAACGACCCCAACGGGGTCATGATCGAGCTGAATTACGAGGCCGCCAGGGAGCAGGGAGCGGCGCCCGCCGAGATGGCTGACGATATCGGCAGGCAGTAGCCTTTTGGGCGTTTCCGCTCTAATGGGGCATCCCAGAGTCTCGAGCATGACCTTGCCGGAAAGCCGCTCCACGCTTTGCGCTGCTGCGGCCCTCCGGGTCCGGATCAGGCTCCGTCCAGGAGATGTACTTTGAGCGTGACGCAGCAACAGGTTCTCGACAGCCTCGCCAGGATCAAGTCGCCCCGCGGGGTCGCGCTCACCAATGCCAATGTGCTGAGCGCGATCAGCGCGTCCGACGGCAAGGTGTTCTTCTCGATCAATGTCGACGCCGCCGAAGCCAGGGCCTGGGAATCCATCCGGGCCGAGGCCGAGGCCGCCGTACGCGCCATCCCCGGCGTCACCACCGTGATGGTGGCGCTGACCGCCGAGCGCAAGCCGGGCTCCGCACCACCGCCGCCTCCGCAACCCAGCCGCGGCGCGCCGGGCGTGCAGCCGGTGCATGCCCACAAGCCGCCGCCGCAGGGCGGCGCCCAATCGCCCATGGCGCGGCAGTCGGAGATCCCCGGCGTCGCCGCCGTGATCGCAGTCGCCTCCGGCAAGGGCGGCGTCGGCAAGTCGACCACCGCGCTGAACCTGGCGCTCGGCCTGCGCGACCTCGGCCTCAAGGTCGGGCTGCTCGATGCCGACATTTACGGTCCCTCGGTGCCGCGGCTGACGGGCCTGCACGACAAGCCGGAGCTGAACGACGAGCGCAAGATGATTCCGCTCCGGCGTTTCGGCCTCGCCATCATGTCGATCGGTTTCCTGGTCGAGGAAGAGACCGCGATGATCTGGCGCGGTCCCATGGTGATGTCGGCGGTGACGCAGATGCTGCGCGACGTCGAATGGGGCAAGCTCGACGTGCTGGTCGTCGACATGCCGCCGGGCACCGGCGATGCCCAGCTCACCTTGGCGCAGAACGTGCCGCTCAAGGGCGCGGTGATCGTCTCGACCCCGCAGGACCTGTCCCTGATCGATGCGCGGCGGGGGCTTGCCATGTTCAAGAAGGTCAACGTGCCCGTGCTCGGCATCGTCGAGAACATGAGCTATTTCCAGTGCCCGCATTGCGGCACCAAGTCCGACATTTTCGGCCATGGCGGGGCGCGGCACGAGGCCGAGAAGCTCAAGGTCCCGTTCCTCGGCGAGATCCCGCTGCACATGGCGATTCGCGCCACGTCGGACGCCGGCAATCCCGTCGTCGACAGCGAGCCGGACGGTCCCCATGCGGCGATCTACCGCGCCATTGCGGGGCAGGTCCGGGACCAGCTCAAGGGTGTCATCGCAGCGGCCTGAATTGGCCGCCCGTGGCGCGCGCCCTCATGACTTCTGGGGACATGCGACTTTCGTAGAGCCCCGTCATGCCATTGTCGCGTTCCGAAACCGGGCCGTCCGTGTTAAAGGCCCACCGCAGTCAAGCCCCTTCGGTTCGACGCGTCCCTGGCGCGTCGCCGGAATGAGCGGTGGCAAAAGAGAAGTTAAGGGGAAACGCCCCAGCAAGGAGAGACCTGAAGATGAAGCGTCGTGATTTTCTGAAAGTGTCGGCGGCAGGCGCGGCAGCGACCGCGGTGGCCTCGCCGGCGATCGCGCAGTCCTCGCCCGAGGTGAAGTGGCGCTTGACTTCGAGCTTCCCGAAATCGCTCGATACCATCTATGGCGGTGCCGAGCAGGTGGCGAAGTACGTCGCCGAGATGACCGACAACAAATTCCAGATCCAGGTGTTCGCCGCCGGTGAACTCGTTCCCGGCCTGCAGGCGCTCGACGCGACCTCCAGCGGCACGGTCGAGATGTGCCACACGGTGTCCTACTATTATGTCGGCAAGGATCCGACCTTCGCAATCTTCGCTTCGGTGCCGTTCGGCCTGAACGCGCGCCAACAGAATTCGTGGCTCTATCAGGGCGGTGGCAACGAGCTCGCCAACGAGTTCTTCAAGAAGTCGAATGTGGTCGGATTCCCGTGCGGCAACACCGGCACCCAGATGGGCGGCTGGTTCCGCAAGGAGATCAAGACCGTTGCCGACCTCTCCGGCCTCAAGATGCGCATCGGCGGCATCGCCGGCCAGGTGCTCCAGAAGGTCGGCGTGGTGCCGCAGCAGCTCGCCGGCGGCGACATCTATCCGGCGCTGGAGAAGGGTACCATCGACGCGGCCGAGTGGGTCGGGCCTTACGACGACGAGAAGCTCGGCTTCGCCAAGGTCGCGAAGTACTACTATTATCCGGGCTTCTGGGAAGGCGGTCCCACCGTCCACGCCTTCGCCAACCTGGAAAAGTTCAATGCGCTGCCCAAGAACTACCAGGCGATCCTCACCAACGCGACGGCCAATGCCAACACCTGGATGGCGGCGCGCTACGACATGCAGAACCCGACGGCTCTGAAGCGCCTGGTTGCCGGCGGCACTCAGCTTCGTCCCTTCACCAACGAGGTGCTGGAAGCCTGCCTCAAGGCGACCAACGAGCTGTGGGGCGAGGTCTCGGCCAAGAACGCCGACTTCAAGAAGGCGATCGACGCCATGCAGGCCTACCGCTCCGACGAATATCTGTGGTGGCAGGTTGCCGAATATACCTACGACAGCTTCATGATCCGCTCGCGCACGCGCGGCTGATCGCCTAGATCTAAAGTCGCAAGACTAAAAGCCCGGCCTCCGTGGAGGCCGGGCTTTTTCTTTGCCGCAGTGCGATCGGGATGGCATTCGGTCCCGGCTTGCGTCATGCTGGTTCCAAGCCTCGGCAAGAAGGCCCACAATCACTGATACATCAGGGCAGGAAATCATGAAGAGAAGAGACTTCATCAAGGTCACAGGTCTTGGCGCGGCCGGCGCCGCCACGCTCGCGGCTCCCGCGATCGCGCAGTCGATGCCGGAAATCAAATGGCGTATGCCGACGAGCTGGCCGAAGTCGCTCGACACGCTGTTTGGCGGCGCCGAGATGATGTGCAAGATGGTCGCGGAGGCGACCGACAACAAATTCCAGATCCAGATCTTCGCGGCTGGCGAGATCGTGCCGGGCCTCCAGGTGCTCGACGCCGTGCAGAACGGCACCTGCGAAATCGGCCACACCGCGTCCTACTATTATTTCGGCAAGGATCCGACCTTCACCTTCGGTTCGGCCGTGCCGTTCGGCCCCAACATGCGCATCAACCAGGCCTGGTACATGCTGGGCGGCGGCCGCGACATACTCAACGAGTTCTACAAGAGCTACAACGTCGTCTCGCTGCTCGCGGGCAACACCGGCTGCCAGATGGGCGGCTGGTTTAGGAAAGAGGTCAATACGCCCGACGATCTCAAGGGCATGAAATTCCGCGTCGGCGGCTTTGCCGGCCGTGTGCTCCAGAAGCTCGGCGTGGTGCCGCAGCAGCTCGCCGGCGGCGACATCTATCCGGCGCTGGAGAAGGGCACCATCGACGCCGCCGAATGGGTCGGCCCCTATGACGACGAGAAGCTCGGCTTCTACAAGATCGCGCCGCACTACTACTATCCCGGCTGGTGGGAGGGCGGGCCGATGCTGCTGGCCTTCGTCAACCTCGACAAGTGGAACGCGCTGCCGAAATATTACCAGAGCGTGCTGGAGCAGGCCGGCCACTACGCCAACAACTACATGATGGCGCGCTACGACACCGCCAACCCGCTGGCACTGAAGAAGCTGCTGGCCGGCGGCACCAAGCTGCACCCGTTCTCGCCGTCCATCATGGATGCCTGCCACAAGGCCGCCAAGGAGCTGCACGCCGAGGTCGCTGCGACCAACCCCAACTTCAAGAAGGTGCACGACTCGCTCGCCAAGTTCACGAGCGACGGCTACGCCTGGTTCCAGGTCGCCGAGGTCGGCTACGACATCTTCATGGCGCGGCGCTCGCAGAGCTGATCACGCCACCTGTTGCAGGCAACGCCCCGGCGTGAAAGCTCCGGGGCGTTGTCGTGTCTGGAGGGCTAGACTCAAAAGACGAAAAACAACCCCATGCACAGTAGCCAAGGGCTTGCTAAGTCATCGGAAATAATTGGCCGTTCGAGCGGCACTCGCGGAGTCGGAGCAGTGCTGCACTTGATTTGTCGGGCAAAACAATCGTACAAGACAAATATCGAATAATCCGAAATTTGATTCGTCGACGCCAAGCCGGAGACGACGATGAGCTTCGATCCCGACGACGTTCACAGAGCGCTGCGAAAGGCATGGTCACCATCGGCAGCGAGCCAATGGACTGCGAGCAATCCGGCGGCCGGACAGTGCAATGTCACCTCGCTGCTCATTCACGACATGTTCGGCGGCGAGCTTTTGAAGACGCCGCTGCCGGCCGGCGATCATTTCTACAACAGGATCGAAGGCAAAAGGTACGACTTCACGGCAAGCCAGTTCGACGCGTCGATCGATTATCTGGACTTGCCCGCGAGTCGGGCCGACGCTGAGCGGGGCGCGACGGGGCCTCAATTAGCCGACCTCAAGAGCGCTTTTCGGCTGCATTGTCCGAAGTCACGCTAGATCGAAACGCCGCCGGCGACGACGCGAACGGCTTCAGCTCGCATTGGGCTCACCGAACCATCGCGCCGCGGCCCGAGATACGTCCTCGTTGTCGGCAGCCTGTTCGCTGGCCCAGGCCACGACGCCGTCGGGGCGCACGAGCAATGCGATCAGGCCCAGTCGATCCTTTGCTTCGCTTGCAACATAGGCGATCCGGCCGCGCCAGCGGCTCGCGAGCGCTTGAAGCGATGGCTGCGCGCCGAAATCCAGCAACAGCCCTTTCCCTGTTCTGAGCAGCTCGCGGAGTCTTGTCCCATCGCTGAGCTCGAAGTCGGGCACACTGCGCCCCACCAGCGGATGGTCCTCGCCGAGGTCATAGCGGAGGGATAGGCCCCATACGCGCGCGGCGAAGTAGGCCGCGCCGTCGCGCGTGTCGATGAGATCACGGATAATGGCTTCGAGCGCGCGCGAGCTTCTGCTCGGGCGCATCAGCCCGACCTGGGCGCGCGACCAGTCGAGGATCTGTGCTCCCACCGGATGTCGCTCGGTTGAATAGCTGTCCAGCAGCCCGGCGGGCGCATCGCCACGAATGGTTGCCGCGAGCTTCCATCCGAGGTTCATGGCATCGCCGAGGCCGAGGTTCAGGCCTTGGCCGCCCAGCGGCGAATGGATGTGCGCGGCATCACCGGCCAGCAACACGCGGCCGGCGCGATAGTTCGTTGCCTGATATGCGCGGTCGGTCCAGGTGGTGGCGAGCAGCAGGGCGGTGACTGTCAGGTCGACGCCCGAAACCTTGCGCAACACCGCCTCGACATGGTCGCGCTCAAGTTCGCCGCGGTGCGCGGCGCCGCCGTCGAAATCGACCATCGCGATCGTCCCCGGCGCCGCATAGGTGTACATCCCGAAAGGTGTGTAATGGCGACCCGGTGCGAGCGCGGCCGGATCGGCCAGCTCGACCTGCACGGAATAGCCGGTGAATTCCGGATCGGTCCCGGTGAAGCCGATGCCGGCCGCCTTTCGCACGTTGCTGCGCCCGCCGTCGCAACCAACGAGCCAGCGGCCGTGGACGGCTCCGCCGGCCGACACCACCGTCACACCATCCGTGGATTGCCTGAGAGCCTCGACGGCGCAGCCGCGCCGGATCTCCGCACCCAGCGTCTCGGCGCGGATCGCAAGCACGGCCTCGATGCTCGCCATGTCGGCCGCGATGGCTCCGATCGGGCCGGGCAGGCGGTATGGCCATTGCGTTGCGTCGATCTGATCGTGGAAGAATTGGATGCCGGCGAAATGACCGGCAGGGCGACGCTGCTGCTGCATCCAGTGCGCACCCGCTGGTGTTTCCCGGCTCGCCGTGCGAGCTGTCAGATGCTCCAGCAGGCCACGGCGCTCGAAGCTCTCGATCGTCGGCACCGAAAGACCACGCAACCCGAAAGGCAGGCTCTTGAGCGGCGCGTGCGGATCTTCTGTCTTTTCCAGGACCAGCACCGAACAGCCGGCCATCCGCAACTCGCAAGCCAGGAACAGGCCGACGGGACCGGCGCCCGCAATGATGACGTCATACAGGGGAGTGTCGGGAATCTGCATAAACTGCTCCGTTGTCGATGTTCGACCGGAGCGTTTCCCAGACCTGAGACCTCACGGACGAACCCTTGATCGCCCAAACAGCGATCGTGTTCGTCGCGGGGATCTCAGGCACGAGGCCAAAGACCAGAGCTTTCGTTACCGAAAGGACTTGGGCTTACCAGACCAAGTCTGCCTTTTCCGACATGGCCAATTTAGCCGTCTGGTCGCAGCCTCGTCAATGGAACGACTATGACGACGGCCCTGCGAGCCGGCTAATCCTGTCACGAATGTAGGTCTCCGCCCGCTCCAGCAGATCGTCAAGCGAACCATCGGCGGTGTCGAGCACGAGGCGTTCACGATCCCACGGTTCATAAGCTCTGTTCACGACATCACTCCAGGGTGGGAGTCGAAAACCTTCAATGTCGGGGGTGCGGCTTTCCACGCGTTGCCGGTGCAGCGCCGGCTCGCTGCAGACCGTCTCGATCTCAACCAGGCGTGCCGAGGTCTTCACGGCACATCGCCGCCAGGCAGCGCGGCTTGCCAGTACCGGATTGACGCAGTCGGCGATAACGATGCGCCCGAGCTTGAGATTTTCGGCAGCCAACGCATTGGCGATCGCATACCCCTCTGCGCCGGCGGCAAAGCCAGCGTCGCGCAACGCCTGCTCGATCGAATCGATACGAAGATATGTGGCCGAGAGCCGAACGGTCAGCTCGCGAGCAATCGTCGTCTTGCCGGTGCCGGGAAGGCCGCCGAACACAATGAGTACAGGTGAGAGGCTCATGATGTCGATGATGCGGCATCGGGCCGAGGCCCGCAACGGGGCCGGAGCCGGCGCTGCCGAGGGTTGCTGACGCGAACCTGACGACAGGCTGAGCTGCCTTCCGGTCACTTTTTCGCTGGCCCAGGCGGCCGGAATGGTGGAAGAGAGCAAAGATGCCGCGCGCGGGCCGTGCGGCGACTTTGAGTATCTTGCGGACATGCGATGCGTCTTCTGATCGTCGAGGACAATGCCGAGTTGTCGCGGCTCGTCGCGGGCGGGCTGGCGGCGGCCGGCTACCAGAGCGACATCGTGGGCAGCGCGGCCGAGGCACGCGAGGCGGTGAGCAGCGTCAGCTATGCCGCGATGATCCTCGACCTCGGGCTGCCCGATGGCGACGGTCTGTCGGTGCTGCGCGAGCTGCGCCTCAAGATGGAACCGCTCCCCGTGCTGGTGCTGACTGCACGAGGCGGCCTGCAGGACCGCGTCAGCGGCCTGCGCAGCGGCGCCGACGATTATCTCGCAAAGCCGTTCGCGATGGAGGAGCTGGTGGCGCGGCTGGAGGCGATCCTGCGCCGGCCCGGCCAACTGCTCGGCCGCTCGCTCAGTCTCGCCAACCTCGTCTACGACACCGAGAGCCGCCAGATCTTCGTCGACGACCAGCCGCGGATCATCTCTGCGCGCGAGACCTCGGTGCTCGAGATCCTGCTGCGCCGGCAAGGGCGGGTGGTGCCGAAGAAGAACGTCGAGGACCATATTTTCGGGCTGGACGGCGAGGTCGCCTCCAACGCGGTCGAGGTCTATGTCTCGCGGCTGCGCAAGCAGCTCGCCGAACACGGCGCCAAGGTCGTGATCCACACCATCCGCGGCGTCGGCTATCTCATGGACGTGGAGAAATAGCGTGGCCCGGATCGGGTCCCATTCCGGCTCCCTTGCCGGCTCCTATGGCAGGTCGCCGACGTTCAAATCGCTGATCTGGCGCATCGTCTTCCTGCACATCCTGGCGGTCGCGGTGGTCGCGGTCTTCCTGCCGCTGGTGCTGTTCTGGCTGCTCAATTCGGAGATCGACCAGCTGCATCGCGATGCCATGCGCGCCCAGGCCGAAGTGCTGGCGGAGCGCATCGTTGCCCAGCCGGGCGGCTCGTTGACGTTCAATCTGCCCGACAGTCTCAAAGGCCTCTATTCGGAAGCGTATGGCCGCTATCAGTACGACATTCGCGATGCCGAGGGTCGCTTGCTGTTCTCCTCGCACCGGCGTGCCGCCGCAGTGCGCTCGTCGGAGAGCATTTCCGGCGCCACGGTCACCCGCGATATCGACGGCAAGACGGTGCGCATCCAGGTCGCCGAGGACCTCGCGCACCGCGACGTCATCATCGACGACATCGTCTCGAACTTCTTCCGGCGCGTGGGATGGATCACCATCCCGATCCTCCTGATCCTGCTCGCCACCGACATCATCATCTTTCGCCGGGCGATCGCGCCGCTGTGGAAGGCGTCCGAGAAGGCCAGCAATATCGGTCCGGCGCGCACCGACATTCGCCTGCCGACGGAGCAGATCCCGCGCGAGATCCTGCCGCTGGTCACCGCCGTCAACCAAGCGCTCGACCGGCTCGAAGGCGGCTTTCGGGTGCAACGGCAGTTCACGGCGGACGCCGCGCATCAATTGCGCACGCCGCTCGCGATCCTGCGCACGCGGATCGAGACGCTCGACGATCGCGCGGCGCGGCAGGCGCTGCATGCCGACATCGAAACCATGAGCCGCCTCGTTGCCCAGCTCCTGGAGATCGCCGAGCTCGACACACTGGTGCTCGATCCCGCAGAGACCGCGGATCTGCGCGCCGTCAGCGCCGAGGTGGTTGCCTCGATCGCTCCGTTCGCGATCGCGCAGCACAAGGACATCGCGCTGAAGGGCGCCGACGCGCCGGTGCTGATCCACGGCAACGCGGCGATGCTGCAGCGTGCGATCTTCAACCTCGCCGAAAACGCCATCAAGTTCACGGCAAAGGACACCACCGTCGACGTCGAGGTGGCCGAGGACGGTTCGGTGCGCGTGCGCGATTCCGGCCCGGGGATCGCGGAGGCCGAGCGCGAGCTGATCTTCCAGCGCTTCTGGCGCGCCGACCGCCGGCGCAGTGACGGTGCAGGCCTCGGACTCTCGATCGTGCGCGCGGTGGCGGACGATCACGCGGCCACGGTCGCGGTGGAGAATCTTCCGGGAGGCGGGGCCGAGTTCACGCTGCGGTTTCGGCTGGCGGAGGAGGAAGCTTCTTTTCCCTCTCCCCTTGTGGGAGAGGGTGGCTCGCCGCGACAGCGGCGAGACGGGTGAGGGGGCTCTCTCAGCGTATGAGCTCTCTCCCATGGAGTTTGCTGAAGCAACTCCTCATGCGGCGCGGACTGCGCTCGCGCCAACTTCTCCGACAAGGGGAGAAGGAAGAAGCGCCGCAGCTATTTCAGCTTGCCGCTCGACAAATCCATGATCATCCGCGTCGCCAGATACAGCCGCGGCACGATGCTGCCGAGCTGCACATATTCGGCATCGTTGGAGTGTGCACCGAAGCCTGACAGGCCCATGCCTTCGACCACGGCTCCGCTGGTCTTCAACGCGGCGAACGCGGCGTCGGTGCCGCCGCCGGTCGCCTTCTCATCGACCTTGAGGGATAGTCCGATCTCGCCATAGATCGTCTTGCCGTGGGCCGCCACGCGGCGCGAGGCCTCGTTGGCCTCGAGCGGCGGGCGACGCACCTCGAACTTCAGGTCGACCTTGGAATCGGGCAGCAGGCGATTCTTGATCTTGTCCTGCAGCTCCTTCTGCAACGCGTCGAAATCCGACACTTTGAGCGCACGCGCATCGGCCTGCGCCGTGGCGTTCGCGGGGATCACGTTGCGGTTGGTGCCGGATTGGGCGACCGTCCAGTTCAGCTTCAGACCCTGCTCGGGCTTGGACAGGTCCTTCATCTGCAGCAGCTGGTGCGAGAGCTCGTACAGCGCATTGACGCCGCCCTCGGGCCGTGCGCCCGCATGTGACGACTTGCCCTGCACGGTGAGATAGGCCGAGCCGATGCCGCTGGTGGCGAGGCGCAGCGTGCCGTCGGTGCCGCCGCCCTCGAACGAGAACACCGCGTCCTGATCCGCAGCGAATTTGGTGATGGTGCTGCGCCAGCCGGGCGAGGAGATCTCCTCGTCGCCGTTCGTGAGAACCGTGAGCGTGCCGTAATCCCTGAAATTCAACTTCTGCAGCAACGCCACGGTATGGAGAATGAGTGCAACGCCCTGCTTGTCGTCGGCGATGCCGAGGCCGTAGGCCTTGTCGCCGTCGATGCGGAATGGCTGGTCCTTCAGCATGCCCTTCAGGTACACGGTGTCCATATGGGCGATCAGCATGATCTTCCTGGTTCCCGTGCCCTTGAACACGGCGTGCACGGCCGGCCCGATCTTCTCAGGGCTGTCGTCAAGGCGATGGATGTCGGTGGGTTGCAGGATTTCCACCGTGCCGCCGAGCTGCTTGAGCTGACCGGCAACGCGCTCGGCGATCTGGTTCAGACCCTCGATGTCCTTGCTGCCGGATTCGATGTTGACGAGATCGCGCAGCGTGTCGAGCAGCGGCTGCTGCTCCTTTTGCGCCAGCACGTGGAGGTCGGCGGCCGGCTCGGCGTGCACCGTCGCTGCGGCACATGTCAGCCAGAGTGAGGTGAGCAACAGGCCGAGGGCGGAGGGAGCAGGGTGCGAGCGGGGCATGAGCGGCCATCCCTAGGGCTGAGGATGGCCCGGTATGCCCGCGTTTCCCGTGCTTGTCACGCGCGCCGTCGCGCGTCATGCTCCGCTTGCGCGGAACACGACGGCGGGCGTGGTTCCCACTACTTCGACGGCGGTCCGAGATCCAGCGGCGGCAGCTCGATCTGCGGCACCTCGATCTTGATCGTAGAGGGATCGATATTCGACTGCACGCCCTTGTAATGCATGACCATCGAGGGGAATGCGATCACCAGACCGACCATGATCATCTGGATGACGACGAACGGCACCGCACCCCAATAGATCTGGCCCGTGGTGACCGGCTCCATTCGCTTGCCGGTGACGCGATCGGTGTAGCGATCCTTCGGCGCGACCGAGCGGAGATAGAACAAGGCGAAGCCGAACGGCGGATGCATGAACGAGGTCTGCATGTTGACGCCGAGAATGACGCCGAACCAGATCAGGTCGATGCCGAGGTGCTCAGCCGCAGGTCCGAGCAACGGAATCACGATGAAGGCCAGCTCGAAGAAGTCGAGGAAGAAGGCCAGCACGAACACGAACGCGTTGACGAAGATCAGGAAGCCGATCTGTCCGCCGGGCAGGGAGGTGAGCAGGTGCTCGACCCAGACGTGGCCGTTGACGCCGTAGAAGGTGAGCGAGAACACGCGCGCGCCGACCAGGATGAACACCACGAAAGCCGACAGCTTCGCGGTCGATTCCGTGGCCTGCCGGATCAGGTCCCAGCTCAGCCGCCGCTTCGCGGCACCGAGGATGAGGGCGCCGGCGGCGCCCATCGCGCCGCCTTCGGTCGGGGTGGCGATGCCGATGAAGATCGTGCCGAGCACGAGGAAGATCAGGAACAGCGGCGGCACCATGACGAAGGTGGTCTGCTGCGCCATCTTAGACAGGAACCGGAAGCCGGTGAGCTTGTCGATGACCCAGTTCACCACGGCGACGACGAAGGCGAAGATGATGCCGTAGAACATGCTGAGCACGACGTAGTCGGCGCCATGTACGCTCGAATTGCGCATCATGAACCAGCCGAAGACGCAGCTCGCCAGGAACAGCATGCCGAGAGAGAGGAGGCCGCGGTCGCCATTGTCCTCGCGAAAGCCGATCGCTTCCTTCGGCAGGCCGGGCGTCGCCTTCGGGAAGATCATGCTGACGAGGAAGGCGTAGCCGGCGTAGAGGCCGGCGAGCACGAGGCCGGGAATGAAGGCGCCCTCGTACATGTCGCCGACGGACTTGCCGAGCTGGTCGGCCATCACGATCAGGACGAGCGAGGGCGGAATGATCTGTGCGAGCGTACCGGACGCGGCGATGACGCCGGCGGCAACGCGGCGGTCGTAGCCGTAGCGCAGCATGATCGGGAGCGAGATCAGACCCATCGAGATCACGGACGCGGCGACCACGCCCGTCGTCGCCGCGAGCAGCGCGCCGACGAAGATCACGGCATAGGCAAGGCCGCCGCGGATGGTGCCGAACAATTGGCCGATGGTGTCGAGCAGGTCCTCGGCCATGCCGGACCGTTCCAGCACCAGTCCCATGAAGGTGAAGAACGGAATGGCCAGCAGCGTGTCGTTGTTCATCACGCCGTAGACCCGCTCCGGCAGCGCCTGGAGGAAGTCCGGGTGGAATTGGCCGAGCTCGACGCCGATGATGGCGTAGAACAGGCCAACGGCGCCGAGCGAGAATGCCGCGGGATAGCCGAGCAGCAGCACGACGACCAGCGACGCGAACATGATGGGCGCCATATTGGCGATAATAAAAGCGGTCATGATTTCCCCTAAACCGTCGCCAACGGCTACTTCTTCTCGATCGCTTCGACGAGATGCTCGACTTCCGCTTCCAGCGCGGACACCTGGGATTCATGCGGGTCCGGAATCATTCCGCGCATCACCGCAATCCGCTTGATCAGCTCGGAGATGCCTTGAACGAGCAGGAAAGCGAACCCGATCATGATCAGGGCTTTGGCGGGCCATTGCGGCAGGCCGCCGGCATTGCCGGATTGCTCGTTGATGTGGAACGAGCGCTGGAAGAACGGCACGCCGGTGACGATCATGACGATGCACAGCGGAATGAGGAAGAACAGGTGACCGATCACGTCGATGACGTTGCGGAGCGTCTTCGGCAGCGCGTTGTTCACGATGTCGATGCGGATGTGCTCGTTGTCGAGCAGCGTCCAGGGCGAGCACAGCAGGAATACGATGCTGAACAGCACCCATTGCAGCTCGAGCCACGAATTGGAGGATGTGTCGAAGGTCTTGCGGATGATCGCATTGACCGCCGAGATGATGACGGCGGCGACGATCAGCCACGCCAGGCGTTTGCCCGTCCAGCGTGTGAACGCGTCGATCCCCTGGCTCAGCTTTAGGAGCGCTTGCAACGATAGGTCCTCCCCCGATGGTATGCCCCGGCCGTCTTGACTGCGCCGAACGGGCGCGTGGCTTGTCTCGCCGCGCAGGCATGAGGCCGCCGCACCAAACCAGCGGGCGTGCCGTCAGTCAATTGGAAGTTTGTTGAAAGTTAAGGGGAATAAGGCCGTAGTCCGACGGTGTCAGCCGCCGGTGACGCTCATGTGCCTGGAGACGCTGGGACGGTCGTGGCGGCGGTCGATAATGAAATCATGCCCCTTGGGCTTGAGGCCGATGGCGCGGTCGATTGCATCCGCAAGCAGCACGTCGTCGTCAGATGCACGCAAGGGTTTGCGCAGATCCGAGGCATCCTCGTGGCCGAGGCAGGTGTGCAGCGTTCCCGTGCAGGTAATCCGAACCCGGTTGCAGGATTCGCAGAAATTGTGCGTCATCGGCGTGATGAAGCCGAGCTTGCCGCCGGTCTCGGCGACGCTGACATAGCGGGCCGGCCCTCCAGTGCTCTCGGCGAGGTCCGTTAGCGTGAATTGCTGGGCGAGGCGTGCGCGCACCAGCGAGAGCGGCAGATATTGGTCGATGCGGCCGGAGCCGATTTCACCCATCGGCATCACCTCGATCAGCGTCAGGCCCATGCCCTTGCCGTGGGCCCAGCGCATCAGCTCGGGAAGCTCGTCCTCGTTGAGGTTCTTCAGCGCCACCGCGTTGATCTTGATGGCAAGGCCTGCGGCGCGCGCGGCCTCGATGCCTTCCAGCACCTTGTCGATCTCGCCCCAGCGGGTGATCTCTCGAAACTTCTTGGAATCGAGCGTGTCGAGCGAGACGTTGATACGGCGGACGCCGCAATCGGCGAGCTCGCTTGCGTGTTTCGCCAGCTGGGTGCCGTTGGTGGTCAGCGTCAGCTCGTTCAGGGCGCCGCTGGAAAGATGCCGCGATAGCGAGCGCACCAGCGTCATCACGTTGCGCCGGACCAGCGGCTCGCCGCCGGTGAGCCGCAGCTTCTTGACGCCCTTGGCGATGAAGGCCGAGCAGAGCCGGTCGAGTTCCTCCAGCGTCAGCAGGTTCGCCTTGGGCAGGAACGTCATGTCTTCGGACATGCAGTAGAAGCAGCGCAGGTCGCAGCGGTCGGTGACGGACACGCGCAAATAGCTGATGGTCCGCCCGAACGGATCGGTCATCGGGGTCGACAGCGCGGCAGGTCCGTTCATTGAAAAGGCCTTGTCACTTACGGCGACGGGTGCACCTTTGCTTCAGCGGTGCTCTGGATGCAATCTAAGCATCGGACGCGACGAGGACAATCGGGTGGTATACGTAGATCAGCGCCTGCCGGCGTTCGGATCAGGGAACGGCGAGGCGGCGGCCGGAGCCGCTTCGGCGGGTGCTGCAGCCGGCGCCGCTGCGGCGGATTTGGGCTTCCTGGGCCGGTGAGGCTTGCGAACCGGTTTCGGCGGGGTGGCGGGCTGGAGTTCCGCAAAGACCGGATTCGGGTCCGTGGTCACCGAAGCGGGCGTGGTGAAATCCCCCGGATTCCTGATCACGTTCACCGGCACGCTTGCCGGTTGGTGCTTTGCAAGCGCGAAAGCCACCGTGAAGGGGGCGTCGGGCGCGGGAACCGAGACGGAGCAGGGCGTCTTGCAGCCCGGACCGAGCGAGGTCGTGGCGTCCGCTCCCGGGGGATTGGATTCGAGCCGGACCTGGACGGTCGGCGGGTCCCAGGACATCGAGGAGCAGCCGCCGAGACCCGCCGCTCCCAACAGACCCGCTCCCGCTAACGCAACCGCGATGACACGACGCATGACCCATCCACTTCAACTGCGACAAACCGCCACATAACCCCGCGCGGACCTTAGGAGCGTCGTTTGGGGCAGGCAACCGGCGGGCGGCGCATGGTTGATGAATGGTTAATGCCGGATCTCGCAGAATAACAATGCGATTTCAGTAGCTTGACGGCGCTAAGCGGTCATCAGGCTGCTGGCTGCTTCCGGCAGGTCGCGCATGTGATGGATCAGCCGGTCCGGCTTCAGCTCGGCGATCGGCACGTCCGTATAGCCGAAGCTGACCCCGATGACCGGCACTCCGGCCCGGCGGGCCACCCCGACATCGGTTCCGGCATCGCCGACCATGAGGCTGGCTTTGACCGCGCCGCCGGCGCGCGCCACCGTTTCCCGGAAGATGGTCGGGTCGGGCTTCTGGACGCCAAAGGTGTCCGCGCCGCAGATCGCGGCAAAGCGGCGGCTGAGGTCGAGCTGGTCCAGCAGCCGCTTCGACAGCCATTCCAGCTTGTTGGTGCAGACCGCGAGGCGATGGCCCTGGGCCGCAAAATGATCGAGCGCGGCCTCGAGCCCCTCGAAGGGGCGGGATTCGACCGCGATATGGTCGGCGTAATAGGCGATGAAATCCGCGGTCATCCGGTCCATGTCGGCCGGGGTGACGCTGCGGCCCTCCGCTTCCAGCCCCCGCTCGATCAGCTTGCGGGCGCCGGCGCCGATCATGTTGCGCGCCGAGGCCATCGGCACCGGCGGCAGGCCTTCGCGGTCGAGCACGTGGTTCAGCGCGGTGATCAGGTCGGGCGCCGTATCCACAAGCGTGCCGTCGAGATCGAAGACGATGGTGTGAGGGGTCATGACCCCAGCGCTACCGGCCCCCCCGTGTCCGCGCAAGGGGCGGGCCCATAAGATCACCTTATAGGCGTGTTCCCAGACCCTGTTCTCCGGGGGAAAACGAGGCTACATAGGCCGCCGAAAGCGGCCATGATCGGCGGCAGATCTCCCAGATTTCAGAAGGCGGGCCCAGACGTGAACATGGACCAGTTGAAGCGACAGGCTGCTGCCCGCGCGCTCGAAGAGGTGCGGGACGGCATGCAGCTGGGGCTCGGCACCGGCTCGACCGCCAAGCATTTCGTTGAGCTGCTCGGCGAGCGCGTCGCCGCCGGGCTGAAAGTGATCGGCGTGCCGACCTCCGAGGCGACGCGCCTCGACGCGACGCGCTGCGGCGTGCCGCTGACCACGCTCGACGAGATCGACCATCTCGACATCACGGTCGACGGCGCCGACGAGATCGATGCCGAGCTCAACCTGATCAAGGGCGGCGGCGGCGCGCTGCTGCGCGAGAAGATCGTGGCGGCCGCTTCGGATCGTATGATCGTGATTGCCGATGACACCAAATGGGTGCCGACGCTCGGCAAATTTCCGCTGCCGGTCGAAGTCATCCCGTTCGGCCTCGGGGCGACACGGCGGGCGATCGAGAAGGCATTTGCGCAATGCGGCGTTTCCGGGCAAATGGCGGTCCGCAAGGGCAAGGACGGCCACGTTTTCGTCACCGACGGCGGCCACTGGATCGTCGATGCCCAGCTCGGACGTATTGTGGATCCACCCGGCCTCGCCAGGGCGTTGAGCACGATCCCCGGCGTGGTCGAGCATGGATTGTTCATCGGCTTGGCCAGCTCTGCCGTTCTGGCGGGTGGCGAGGGAATTCGCGTGATTGAACGGCGCAAGCCGAAAGGAGACCAGGAATGAAGAGCGTTTTGAAATTCTTGCCGGCCGCGACGCTCGTCGTGGGATTGGCCCTTACGGCCGCCCCGGCCGTGGCGCAGCAGCCCGCCCAGCCGAAGGCTGGCGCCGCACCTGCCCAGCCGAAGGCCTCGCCCGCGGCGATTGCGGCGGCCAAGGAGATTTTGCAGATCAAGAACGCCAATGCGATGTATGCCGGCGCCGTACCCGGCCTCGTCGAGAAGACCAAGATCGCGCTGACCCAGCAGAATCTGAACTATCAGAAGGACCTCAACGAGGTCGCTCCGATCGTGGCGCAGCAGCTCCAGGGCCGCCAGAACGAGATCGGCGAGGGCATGGCGCAGATCTATGCCAGCGAGTTCACCGAGCAGGAGCTGAAGGATCTCGTCACCTTCTACAAGTCGCCGCTCGGCAAGAAGCTGATCGACGCCGAACCGCGCGCCATCGGGCTCAGCATGGCCTTCATGAATTCCTGGGCCCAGAACTTCTCCGAGACCGTGATGGGCGCCTTCCGCGCCGAGATGCGCAAGCGTGGCAAGGAGATCTGAGCGCACCTATGTGAAGGGTGATTGCTGAAAGAGGTCGGAGTGGACAATGGCTGAATTCGACGTCGACCTCTTCGTCATCGGTGGCGGTTCGGGCGGCGTGCGTGCCGCCCGCATCGCGGCCGGTTACGGTGCGCGCGTGATGATCGCGGAAGAGTACCGCATGGGCGGGACTTGCGTGATCCGCGGCTGCGTGCCGAAGAAGCTGTTCGTGATCGGCTCGCATTTCCGTCACGAGCTCGAGGACGCCGCGGGCTTCGGCTGGACCGTTCCGCCCGCCACCTTCGACTGGGCGACGCTGATCGCCAACAAGGACAAGGAGATCGCGCGGCTGGAGGCGGCCTACACCGCCAATGTCGAGAAGTCGGGCGCGCAGATCGTCAAGAGCCGCGCGGTGATCGAGGACAAGCACACCGTCCGCCTGCTCGAAAACGACCGCAAGATCACCGCAAGATACATCCTGATCGCCACCGGCGGCGCGCCCAACCATGGCGCCTCCATTCCCGGCATCGAGCACGTGATCTCCTCCAACGAGGCGTTTCATCTCAAGAAGCTGCCGAAGCGGATCGTGATCCAGGGCGGCGGCTATATCGCATTGGAATTCGCCGGCATCTTCGCCGGCTTCGGCTCCGACGTCACCGTGATCTATCGCGGCGACAACATCCTGCGCGGCTTCGACGAAGACGTTCGCGCCCATGTCCGGAGCGAAATGGAGAAGCAGGGCATCACCATCCTCACCGGCTGCACGGTCGCCAAGGTCGATCGCCACGGCGAGGAGTTCACCACGCATCTGTCGAACGGATCGAGCCTTGCTTCCGACCAGGTGATGTTCGCGATCGGCCGCCATCCGGCGGTGGCCAATCTCGGCCTGGAGAAGGCCGGCGTTGCCATCAATCCTGCCAATGGCGGCATCGCGGTCGACCATTTCTCGAAGAGCTCGGTCGACAGCATCTACGCGATCGGCGACGTCACCCATCGCTTCAACCTGACCCCCGTCGCGATCCGCGAGGGCCATGCCTTCGCCGACACCGTGTTCGGCAAGCGCGAGGTGCAGGTGGACCACGCCAACATCCCGACCGCGGTATTCTCGCAGCCGGAAGTCGGCACTGTCGGCCTGACGGAGACCGAGGCGCGCGCGCAGTTCAGTCACGTCGACATCTACAAGACGACGTTCCGCCCGATCAAGGCGACGATGTCGGGCCGCGATACCCGCGTGCTGATGAAGCTCGTGGTCGACGGTGCGACCGATCGCGTGCTCGGCTGCCACATCGTCGGCGATGCCGCCGCCGAGATCACGCAGGCCGTCGCGATCGCGGTGAAGATGAAGGCGACCAAGGCCGATTTCGACGCGACGATCGCACTGCATCCGACCGCGGCCGAGGAACTCGTCACCATGCGCACGCCGAGCGCGCGCCACGTGCGACAGGCGGCGGAGTAGCCCCGGCGCTCAGCCGTAGAGATATCCGACCGGCTTGCCTTCCGTGCGCAGCGGACGAACGTCCCTTTGCGTGATGATCCGGCCGGCGAGGCCGTCGATCTCGTCGCGCTGCGTCGGCGTCCAGCTGCGCAGCTCGTTCATGCCCTTGAGCAGGCCGAGCCGGAGCACCTGCGTGTTCTCGCCGACGCCGACAAGGCTGATCGAAGCCTTGCCCGCCGTCACGACATCCCCGGCTGAGAGTTCAAGGCTCTCGCCAGACGCCTTCTTGAATTCCGCCGTGCCGCGAATGACGCGATAGATCACGACCTCGCCCTTGGCGAGCGAGGCGGCGTCCGCAGCGGCCGACGTGCTCTTCGGCAGCAGCGACTGGCCGCGCGGGTCGGTTGCGATGATGTGGCCGGTGACGAGATGACCGCTCGGCACCTCGATGCCGATATCGCGTATGTAAACCGGCAGCGCCGATTTGATCGCGCCGTCCGCGAGCGGCTTGAACAGCGCATCCAGCGCCAGGGGATCCTGCAGCCAGAAGCCGGCATCGGCCGGCCGGTTGTGCAGCTTGTGGCTCCAAGCCACGCGCGGTGTCTCGGCCTCGTCGATCTGGTCGGGACCGACGATGGTCGGATTCGGAAAGCTGGTGGGATCGGTGATGAAGGCTTCGAGGAACTTGCCGGAATAGCCCATCGAGATCGGGTCGGGCACGACCGTCTGGGGCGTCTTCAAATTCTGTTCGGTTGGCAAGCCCGACCAGGTGTAGAACAGTTGGCGATGCACGATCGCGCTTTGCAGCATCACCGCGCCAGGGCCGACATTGTAGAAGCGCCCGTCATAGTCGAATGTGAAAGCGCCCGAGGTGACCAGCACGAGCTGGAAGCCGCCGGGTGGAAGATGCAGATGAAAGTCGGTGGGGCCGGTGTCGGGACGGTAGATCGGCAGGTTGGTCGCGACTTCGTGCAGCAGGAAGGTCTCATTGTTGGCGTGAAAGCCTTCATTGGCGCGATTGTAGAGCGCTTGCGGGCGATAAGTCGCCTCGAACGTCGCATTCCGGTCGCGGTCGATCGCGACGAAGTCCTGCATGTTGAGGCGGAGCGGCGCGCCATTCGGACGGGTGAGGCCGGTCGTCTCGAGATCAACCACGGCATGCACGTTCATGACGTTCTCCGCTCCGCGCCGTTGCTTCGCTGACGACGTCATTGCGAATTCCGGGCCAGTTGATTTGCGGAGCGGCGAGCGCGCCTACGCCGTGATGCGCGCGTGCCGTTCGGGATAAAATCCGGTGGTTGCACGGGACGTTAGACGATGACCTGCTCTGATCGTTCGATGCCGTGCGAGCCGCGCCCGCTTTCGGGGCAGCGGCGGGACCTGTCTAATTTGTCAGCAAGCCTCATCAGGACGCGTGCAGCGGTGTTGCCGGAGATCGGCGCGATGCCGCCCTTGCGATCGGCGATAACATCGCGACCGCCAGGGCGGCGATTGACAGATTGTTCATGTTTTGTTCTTATGCTGAGACCGAGATGGAGGCAGCCATGGACAACCGCATCAGCGAGATTCGAAAGACCATCAGAGCACTCCGCGTCAGCATGCGCGAAGCTGAGGCGATCATGCACGAGCAGATCAACCGCGACGAGGACTGCAGCTTCGTGGCGCATGAGGTCATCAAGATGCGCCAGGTCATGGGCCTGCTCGCGAAGGAACGGATCGCGCTCGGCGATCACGACCCCATCCTCGTGAACAATTTCTTCATCCCGCGGCGCCGGCCGACGCGAAAGCCGGTCGCGGCGTTGTCCCTCACCGCCGAGTCCGTATTCCGTCCGCGCGTGGTGGCGCGGGTTTGACGCGGCAGGACGCTCACTCAAAAGCGCGAGGCGCGGCCCGATCCGGCTTGCCGGCCGGGCTGTCGGCCCACTTCGCCATCTCCATGGCCTGGGCGTCGACGCCCTCGCACCAGAAACAGCTCGGCCGCGCGCGGCCGTTCTCTGACAGGATCGGAACCAGGCTGTGGCCGCAACCGGCGCAGCAGGCGATGTCAGTCATGCGTTCCCCCAAGGCGTACAAATTCAGAAATGACGTTCTCGTTCGCGAAGCTTGCGCGGGCGCTATGACGGCGCCGGCGTAGAGCGTCCGATGGGCGCGCTCGTCCCTGAGATCGTCGATGTAGCGATCCATCGTGACACGGCTGCGATGTCCTCGCCGTTCTCGCGATAGGCGCGAAGCTGGAATTCGGCCGAGCTGCCGCGGTCCACAATGACGCGGCAATGCTCGATCTCGGCGGCGCAGCCCAATGCGTCCGCGTCCCCGGCGGTGTCGTCGATGATTCGCGACAGCATCTCCGAGATCGTGACCGGTCCGTCTCGGGAGGCGAAGATGCAATCGGTTCCGTAGCGCTGGGCGCGCCATTTGTTCTCCACCGCGATCGCGCGCTCGACCACCGTGACCTCCCGCGACAAATGAGGCCGCAGATAGAGGTGGCGCGTCAGGCAGCGATACAGCGAGGCGATGGCAACGGCATCGTCGACGAAGGTGCAGGTGTCGGGCGCACGAAGCTCCAGCGTCGGGTGCCGCATCGAAGGACGCATCGCCCACCAGATGTGGCTCTCGTCGGGTATCACGCCGGAGCGCTGCAGGGCGCCGACATATTCGTCGTAATCCCGCCTGGTCTCGAACAGCTCGGGGAGGCCGGTGCGCGGCAGCTCGGAATAGGCGGCGAGCCGGTAGCCCTTCAGTCCGGTCTTGTGCGAATTCCAGAACGGGGAGGAGGCCGACAGCGCGATGAACAGCGGCAGATGCGGCAGCATCGCCCGCATCACCGCCATGCGCTTCTCGGGATCCGGCAACTGGACGTGCACATGCATGCCGCACATCATGTTGCGATGGCCGATGCTGCGCAGATCCTCGATCATCTCCTCATAGCGCGGCTTCGGGCTCGGCTGCGACATGCGCCAGACCGCCGTCGGATGCGTGCCGCAGGCCATGATCACGAAGCCATATTGCGCGGCGACGTTCGCGACTTCGCGCCGCAGGAAGCGGAGCTCTTCGCGGGCGTCGTTGACGTCGACGTGAACGTTGGTGGCGACCTCGAGCTGGGATTGCAGCATCTCGCGCATGGCCTGGCCGCCGGTCGACCAGTTCGCCGATTCGAACAGCGCATTGGGCGTTTCGATCGCGACCTCGAAGCTGCGGCGATCGGCGAGGAAGTATTCCTCCTCGATTCCGAACGAGTATTCGGCCGCCTTGCCGCCGCCACCCGCCGAGCGAATCACCAGATGCTGCTTGTCGTCAGAAGGATCCAGCCGAAGGAGTTTCAAAACGTCTGAAGCAAAAGTCATGTCCCACCCGGCAAAGGTCACCTGCCGGCACTAATCCTTCTAACAGGGACGGGTTCCCGCCCGTTGCCACTGCAAATTGTCACGTCGAAGGGAACAATCTTCACGCTTTCTGACTCGCGCGCGATCAACGCGTGATTGGGCGGCACTTCGGTCCAATTCTCTTCCTTATCGAACGGCTCGGACACGACGATGACCTGGCCGCCGTCCTCGCGGAAATAGAGTGTGTTCGCGGCGTCGTTGACCGCGACGCGGAAGGCGTAGAGATCCTTGCCGTTGGCGATCGCACTGGTGAAGCGCAGCCGTTCGCGCAAGTGGCCTTCGTTGACGAGGCCGACGAGGGCCTGCAGCACGCGCTGCGTCGCCTGAAGCGGATCGCTGTCGAGACCGGCGCCCATCATCGCCAGGAACACGGCTTCCGAGTCGGTCGTGCCCAGTCGCGACGGATAATAGGCATCGGGAATCAGCGCCTCGACCTTGCGCCGCAGCCGATTCCAGCTTCCGACGAATCCGTTGTGCATGAACATCCAGTGGCCGCAGGCGAAAGGATGGCAATTCTGCCGCGTCACCGCCGTGCCGGTAGCGGCGCGCACATGGGCAAAGAACAGATGCGAGCGCAGATGCCGGCAGAGGTAGCGCAAATTTTCGTCCGACCAGGCCGGCCGCGTCTCGCGATACAGGCCGGGTTCCGGATGCTCGCCGTACCAGCCGAGACCAAAGCCGTCGCCATTCGAGCCCGCCGTCGATTGCAGCGAGCGGATGCTCTGCGCGATCAGCGAATGCTCGGGTTCGGTGACATAGGGCTCGAAAGACGTCGTCTCGCCCCGGTATGCGATCCAGCGGCACATGGAAGTCCCTATCGGCGGCGGATGGGTCGTGAGTTGCACTAACCGAAGTGCCGCACGGTGGTTCCCGGCGCGAAGCGGTTATCCCGACCGAAAGCCTTCGGTGTTAGGATGCAGGTGTCGAGATCGGAGACCGAGATGAACGATCAAGCCATATTGGCGGCGCTTCAGCGCCATTGGGAGGCTTCGGACGCCAATGATTTCGATGCCGAGCACGACATCTATCGCGACGACGCTGTGCTCGACTATCCGCAGTCGGGCGAGCGCATCAGCGGTCGCGGGAACATTCAGGAGAGCCGGTTCGTACAGCCGAACCGGAAACGCTTCACGGTTCGACGGATCGTTGGCGGTGGCAATCTTTGGGTGAGCGAATTCGTGCTGAGCTATGACGGGGTGCCGTCGTATGTCGTGAGCATCATGGAATTTCGCGACGGCTTGGTGGCGCACGAGACGCAATATTTCGGCGATCGCTTCGATCCTGCGCCGTCGCGGGCACATCTAGTCGAGCGTCGCACGAACGTTTGACCAAACCCGCCACGCGGAACCCGATGCGGCGGCTGGTCGCAGTCATCTCGCCTTGATTCCGACAGGCCCACCTTTATCTCTGACACGAACAAGAATCCGGGCCCCTCTGGCGAGGACGCCGACGATGTCGGCAAACCTCGTGATGTCGGATGACCTGTCCCGCGCGAATGCGATGGATTGGCCGATCGTCGGGCCTTGGACGTTCTCTCCGACCATTCGTCCCCATCGCAGCTCCGTGCGGTCATTTCGCAAGATAAGGGAGCAACGATGACTGACGCCAAGCATTCAAATCCTGTCGAGATCGAGATCGCGGAGCCGTCCAGCCTGAACGAGCAGGCTGCAGCCGCGCTGGTGATTGCCGGCGCGCTCGTCGCCGTGGCCGACCGGCAGGTTTCGCCGGTCGAGCGCGACGAGGTGATCCGGTTCATCAGGGATCGCGGATTGGCGCCGCATATCGACGACGAGCGGCTGTTTGCGATGTTCGACGCACTCGCCGAACGGCTGGAGGAACCGGATTTTGCCAATGTCGTGATCGACACGCTGCGGCCGGTCTCGAACATGCCGTTGTCGTCACATCTGATGGAACTGTCGGAGCGAGTCGCGGCCGCCGACGAAGACGTCCATCCCCACGAAGTGCAGGCGATCAAATTGCTGCGCTTGCTGACGCTGGCGCTGCCGCGCGCCAAGCCGGTCAACTCGGGTGAGGGGCGCATCAAGCAGCAGATGGACACAAAGGAGTAAGCATGAGCGCAGCATCGAACGAGCGTACCAACGAGGCCGCAGGCCCCGCCAGCAAACTGGCGGGCGGTGACCCGCGCTTTGAGAGGCTCGTCGATCGCCTGCCGCCGCGCATGGGTGACACGGTCACCTATCTGCTCAAACCGTCGAGCCGTTGGGTCAGAATCCCCTCCGGCGCGCTGCTCATTGTCGGCGGCGTGCTGTCCTTCCTGCCGATTCTCGGCGTCTGGATGCTGCCCCTCGGTCTCGCGCTGCTCGCCGAGGACGTGCCTGCGCTGCGCTCCTCACGTTCGAAGGTCCTGGATTGGGTCGAGCGGAAGAAGCCGCATTGGCTCGAGCCGTCTGCACCGAAAAATGACCAGACATGATTGAATTCATCACGCCCGATGCGCTGACTGCGCTCCTTCAAGTCGTCCTGATCGACCTCGTGCTCGCCGGCGACAATGCCGTCGTCATCGGCCTCGCTGCGGCGGGCCTGCCGGCCGAGCAGCGCCGCCGCGCCATCATCGTCGGCATTGCGGCCGCCACTGTGCTGCGCATCGTATTTGCCGGCGTCGCGACCCAGCTGTTGCAGGTCATCGGCCTGCTGCTTGCCGGCGGCGTGCTGCTGCTCTGGGTGTGCTGGAAGATGTGGCGCGAGCTGCGCGAGCAGTCGCATACGGGACGACTCGCGTTCAGCCATGGCGGCGGCGCGGATGCCGCCCCGGCGCAGCGGAAGACCTTCGGCCAGGCCGCGGTCCAGATCGTTGCCGCCGACGTCTCGATGTCGCTCGACAACGTGCTCGCTGTTGCGGGGGCCGCGCGCGAGCATCCCTACATCCTCGCCTTCGGCCTGTTGCTGTCGGTCGCGATGATGGGCGTCGCCGCCGATCTGCTTGGCCGCGTGCTCCAGAAGCATCGCTGGGTCGCCTATGTCGGCCTCGCGATCATCATTTACGTCGCGTTCGAGATGATCTATCGGGGCTCGCTCGAGCTCGCCCCCGTCATCGCGAGTCTCTGAGGCGAGGCTTCCTGTCTGCATTCCGGAGTGATCAATGACGTTTGAACCCAAAGCACCTTCGGCGCAGGCCGTGCCGCCGCGCCTCGGCCTGTTCGCCCAGCTCATCTTCGGCTCGCGCTGGCTGCAGTTCCCGCTCTATATCGGTCTCATCGTCGCGCAGGCCGTCTATGTGCTGCTGTTCCTGAAAGAGCTCTGGCATCTGGTTGCGCACTCGTTCGACGCCAGCGAGCAGCAGATCATGCTGGTCGTGCTCGGGTTGATCGACGTCGTCATGATCTCGAACCTCCTGATCATGGTGATCGTCGGCGGCTACGAGACTTTCGTCTCCCGGCTGAATCTGACCGGCCATCCCGACGAGCCCGAATGGCTCAGTCACGTCAATGCCAGCGTGCTGAAGATCAAGCTTGCGATGGCGATCATCGGCATTTCCTCGATCTCGTTGCTCAGGACCTTCATCGAAGCCGGCAATCTCGGCACCACGCGCAGCAATTTCACCGAGACCGGCGTGATGTGGCAGGTGCTGATCCACCTGACCTTCATCATCTCGGCGGTCGGCATCGCCTGGGTCGACCGCCTCAGCGAGAGCGCCCATCGCGAGAAGGCCGCCCACGACTGAGCAACCTGGCCGTCTCAATTACCTCCCGAGCGGCCAATCCTGAGCCCGCCTGATCCTCAGATCCGGCGGGCTCTTTTTCGAGATAAATAAAATTGTCTGCAATCCACTCAGCGGCGGCAAACCGTGCGGACAAGAAGTGTGGTGCCTTAAACCAGGTCTTTGGAACCGATCTGCATCCTGCTCGGAAAAGGGCAGGGCTATCGGCATGTCAATTCTCAGGGAGATCGTCGCAGCGGTTGCTGGAGTCTACGCACTCCTGCTCGTCTGCGACGCATTGTTCGGGGTCGGCGAGGTGCGCTTCGACGACAATTATTACCGCGCGAGCTTCTATGCGCCGCGGCCGAAGGAGTTTCGGTTTGCGACAGACACGCCGCCGGCGGTCCGCGTCAGCGAAGCGTTCGCTCTATTCTCGGCAGGCGAGGCCAAGCCGACCCGGCGCTACTCGTCGCTGACGACCATCATTCGCTGACGCGGTCTCACTCGCCCTGGACCCATTCCGCCAACCCGCGCCACAGCGTGTCGCGGTGGTCGGGGCGGAAGAAGCCGAAATGGCCTATTCCCTTGGCGCCGACATCTGACGGCGTCACTGTCAGCACCTCGGGCTTGATCGCAGTGAATCCGCTCGCGAGCAGTTCGACCGCCGGCCGCGTCGCCCAGGGATCGTCGGAGAAGCACAGCGCGCGCAGCTCGCCCTTGAACTTTGCAAAGTTGTCCAGCGCCGGCAGCTTGGAATCGAAGAGATAGCGCGGGTTCGAAACCCACTCGGCCCATTGCAGGAAGACGCCCTTGGGCAGATCCTCGCCGACGCCGGCCCAGCCCGGCGCATAGCCGAGCGCGTAGGTCAGCGGCACACCGACAAAATTCATGAAGGCGAAGACGCGGTATTTTTCCGGCGAGGTCATCAGCCGCCAGGTCGCGGCCTGCGAGGCCACGAAGGCGGCGCGTGATATGTCCGTGTTGTTCGCGATCAGCCCGAGCGCCTGGCCGCCGAAGGAATGACCGATATAGGCGAGCGGCAGCGTGTTGTAGCGCTCGCGCATCCAGCGCACCGCGGCAGTGACGTCGAGCGCGGCCCAGTCCGACATCGAGGCCTTGAAGCCGACCAGCGATTTCGGCTGGTTGTAGCCGACCATCGCCGGCAGGCGGGAATCGCCGATGCCGCGGTAGTCGTAAGTCAGCACTGCGCAGCCGCGATGGGCGAGGTAGGACGCAAAGCCGCGATAGATCTTGCGCGGGACGGCGGTCGCGGAGTTGATCAGCACGGCATGGCGCTTGGCGCCCCGCGGCAGGAACAGGGTGCCGGTCAGCCCATACCCGTCGGTCGCCGGGAAGCTGATCTCGTCGATGAAAACGTCGAAACGGATTTACAACTGGCGGGGTGGAGCCAGCCTGTGTATAAGGCGGCCCTCGCAACCCCTAGATCAGGTTGCACTTTTTTGCTTCACGGAGAGATTGTGATGTCCGAGCGGTGGACGCCCGAGTCCTGGCGCAGCAAGCCGGTGCTACAGGTGCCCGACTATCCCGACGCCAAGGCCCTGGCCGACGTCGAGGCGCAGCTTGCGACCTTTCCGCCGCTGGTGTTCGCGGGCGAGGCGCGCAATCTGAAGAAGGCCTTGGGCCGGGTCGCGGCCGGCGAGGCCTTCCTGCTGCAGGGCGGCGACTGCGCCGAGAGCTTTGCCGAGCACGGCGCCAACAACATCCGCGATTTCTTCCGCGTGCTGCTCCAGATGGCGGTCGTGCTGACTTATGCCGGCGCGGTGCCTGTGGTGAAGGTCGGCCGCGTCGCCGGCCAGTTCGCCAAGCCGCGGTCATCGCCGACCGAGAAGATTGATGGCGTCGAGCTGCCGAGCTATCGCGGCGACATCGTCAACGACATCGCCTTCACCAAGGAAGCGCGCGTTCCCGATCCGCAGCGCCAGCTGATGGCCTATCGCCAGTCGGCCGCGACGCTGAACCTGCTCCGCGCGTTCGCGACCGGCGGCTATGCCAATCTCGGCAGCGTGCATCAATGGATGCTCGGCTTCCTAAAGGACTCTCCGCAGTCGCGCCGCTACAAGGAATTGGCCGACCGCATCTCGGACGCGCTGAATTTCATGCGCGCCTGCGGCCTCGATCTCGAGGCTCATCCGGAGCTGCGTGCCACCGATTTCTACACCAGCCACGAGGCCCTGCTGCTCGGCTACGAGCAGGCCATGACCCGCGTCGATTCCACCACCGGCGACTGGTACGCGACCTCGGGCCACATGATCTGGATCGGCGACCGCACCCGCCAGCTCGATCACGGCCATATCGAATATTTCCGCGGCATCAAGAATCCGATCGGGCTGAAATGCGGCCCGTCGCTGAAGCCCGACGAGCTCCTGAAGTTGATCGACGTGCTCAATCCCGACAACGAGCCCGGCCGGTTGACGCTGATCGGCCGCTTTGGCTCGGACAAGGTCGGCGAGCACCTGCCGAACATGATCCGCGCCGTGAAGCGCGAGGGCAAGGTGGTGGTCTGGTCCTGCGATCCCATGCACGGCAACACGATCACCTCGACGTCGGGCTATAAGACGCGCCCGTTCGACCGCATCCTGTCCGAGGTGAAGTCGTTCTTCGCCATCCATGCCGCCGAAGGCACCCATGCTGGCGGCGTGCATCTGGAGATGACGGGCCAGGACGTCACCGAGTGCCTCGGCGGCGCCCGCGCGATCACGGACGAGGACCTCAACGACCGCTATCACACGGTCTGCGATCCCCGCCTCAACGCCGAGCAATCCATCGACATGGCCTTCCTGGTCGCAGAGCTC
The DNA here is from genome assembly GCF_030272265.2 of Bradyrhizobium sp. 62B. Taxonomy (NCBI): domain Bacteria; kingdom Pseudomonadati; phylum Pseudomonadota; class Alphaproteobacteria; order Hyphomicrobiales; family Nitrobacteraceae; genus Bradyrhizobium; species Bradyrhizobium sp. 62B. Next base: position 2,836,337 of record NZ_CP092841.2, read on the forward strand.
CTCAAGCAGGAGCGCGCCGGCAAGGCTCAGCCGATGCCGGTCGCAGCGGGGCTCTAAAACCTTGTTGCGGATCTGGAAGGCCACGATCAATTCCCGTAACGGTCTGGCCTTTGCGATTGGATCGGAGCAGGCCGTCCGCGAGGAGATCTTTGCGCTCCTGCTGTCGGTGCCGCTCGCCTGGTTGATCGGCGCGACCGCGATGCGGGCCGTCGAACTGGTCTGTGCCGTTGCCTTCGTGCTGGTCGTCGAGCTGCTTAACACCGCGATCGAAAAGCTCGCCGACCGCCTGACCATGGACCACGACAAGCAGATCGGCCGGGTCAAGGACATGGGCTCGGCCGCGGTTGGCGTCGCGCTGCTGATGGCCGGCGCGTTCTGGATCTTCGCCGTCGTCGAGCGGTTGGGTTTCGTCTAACGCGGATCGAATAAGGGCGCCCGATGACCGAACGTCTCAACGCATTCGCGGTCACGCTCGCCCAGCTCAATCCGACCATGGGCGACATCGAGGGCAATGCCGCCAAGGCACGTTCGGCACGCGCGCGCGCGATCGGCGACGGCGCCGATTTCGTGCTGTTTCCGGAATTGTTCATCGCCGGCTATCCGCCGGAAGACCTCGTGCAGAAGCCGTCTTTCCAGGCAGCCTGCCGCGCCGCGGTCGAAGCTCTCGCCCGCGACACCGCCGATGGCGGGCCCGCCATGCTGGTCGGCACGCCCTGGGTCGAGGAGGGCAAGCTGTACAATGCCTGTGCGCTGCTCGACGGCGGCCGCATCGCGAGCCTGCGCTTCAAATGCAATCTGCCGAATTACGGCGTGTTCGACGAGAAGCGGCTGTTTTCGCGCGGGCCCGCCGCGGGCCCGGTGACGGTGCGCGGCGTACGCATCGGCGTGCCGATCTGCGAGGACATCTGGCTGGAAGAGTCCGAGGACTACGAGAACGTGGTCGAGACGCTGGCCGAGACCGGCGCCGAGATCATCCTGGTGCCGAACGGTTCGCCTTACGCCCGCGACAAGAACGACGTGCGCCTGTCGGTCGCGGTGGCGCGCGTCACCGAGAGCGGGCTGCCGCTGGTCTATCTCAACCAGGTCGGCGGCCAGGACGAGCTGGTGTTCGACGGCGCGTCCTTTGCGCTCAACGGTGATCTGTCGCTCGCGGCGCAACTGCCGGCATTTGAAGAAGGCGTCGTCACGCTGCGCTTCACCCGCAACGGCGACGACTGGCGCTGCGCAGGGCCGATCGCTACGCTGCTCGAGGGCGACAAGGCCGATTACGCCGCATGCGTGCTCGGTCTGCGCGACTATGTCGGCAAGAACGGTTTTCCCGGCGTGCTGCTCGGCATCTCCGGCGGCATCGATTCAGCGCTGTGCGCCGCGATCGCGGTCGACGCGCTCGGTGCCGATCAGGTGCACGGCGTGATGCTGCCGTATCGCTACACGGCGGCACACTCGATTGCGGATGCCGGCGAGCTCGCCGGCCATCTCGGCATCCGCTACGAGGTCTTGCCGATCGCGGAAGCCGTGGGCGGGTTCGAGACGATCCTCTCGGGCCTCTTCAAGAATCTCCCGCCAGACATCACCGAGGAGAATCTCCAGGCCCGCACCCGCGGCACGCTCTTGATGGCGATCTCCAACAAGACCGGCCTGATGGTGGTGACGACAGGCAACAAGTCCGAGATGTCGGTCGGCTACGCCACGCTCTATGGCGACATGAACGGCGGCTTCAATCCGATCAAGGACATCTACAAGACGCAGGTGTTCCGGCTGGCAAGGTTGCGCAATAGCTGGAAGCCGGACGACGCGCTCGGGCCTTCAGGCGAGGTGATCCCGCCCGACATCATCACGCGCCCGCCGAGCGCCGAGCTGCGCGAGAACCAGACCGATCAGGATTCTCTGCCGCCTTACGAGGTGCTCGATGCCATCCTGGAGCGTCTTGTCGAGCGCGAAGAGCCGCTGGATCAGATCATCGCCGCCGGCTTCGATCGCGAGATCGTCACCCGGATCGACCATCTGCTCAACGTCGCCGAATACAAGCGCCGCCAGGCCGCGCCCGGCGTGAAGGTCACACCCAGGAATTTCGGCCGCGATCGTCGCTATCCCATCACCAACCGCTTTCGCGACAAGGGCGAGAAGCTGCCGGCGGCGGACGAGACGCTGGTGTCACGCGGCAGTAAGGCCTCGATCGACGCGTTCGAGGGGTGAGTTGATCGGAGCAGGGTGGGAGGCGGCGGCTCGCCGCTGCACCTATTTCTGCTGCTGCGGCAGGAAGGTCGGCCCGACCGAGCGGATCGGCTTGTTCTCGGAGCCTGCAGCGGTGCCCGTATCCGCGGGCGGCGTTGCGGCCGGTGCAGTTGCCGTCGTCGGCGCCGGAGCTGCGCCTTTCCTGGCATTCGCAGGCGTGCCCTTATTGAGCCGCTGCTGCTGCATTTTCTTGGCGCTTTCCTCGGTGACGATGATGTCGCCCTGCTGCTCGGCTGTTGCCTTGTCGTCGGCCGATTTCAGCGCGTCCGCCCAGGTCTGGCCCGCGGCCTTGCAGGAGCAGGACGGGTTGAACTCGCTGCGGAATTTGAAGGCGGTCGGCAGTGCCGTGTAGGGCTGGCCGCTGATCGAAACCGCGGAGTTCATGTCTTCGCCGGGATTGCGATGGGTGTAGAGCACGGCTTCGGCTGCCGGGCAGAGCGCCTTGCAGGTCCTCTCGTCGTCGGGGAAGCGCGCTGGCACGGTCGCAAACGAGACCGGGAAATAGGCGCCGTCGCAGGTGCGCACGCACACGGTGCGGTAGGTGCCGGATTGCGATTGCGGTCCGAGATCGGAGGGCGGCACGCCTTGCGGATTGCCGGCGTTGTTGCCGCCGAACAGATTGCTCAGGAAGTTGCCGCCGCCCTGCTGCTGCGCCGCCGCCGCCGCGTATTGCGGGCCGCAATTGTTCTGCGCCAGCGCCGCCAGCACCGAGCGGCGCTGGTTGTCGCGCTCCGGGCTGAAGCCGCCTTGGCCGCCGCCGCGCAGGCGCTCGAGATTGCCGGTGATCTGGTCCAGATTGGCGCGCATCTGCTGGATCTGGGTGTTCACCGGGCCGCATTGCGCCGACTGGCCGTTGAACAGCGAGAAGAAGCCGGAGGAATCGCAGCCCATGCGCTTGGCCTGCATGGTGACGCGGTCGAGCTCGGCCTGCTGGCGGCTCTGGGACTCCTGGTAGCGGCGGATCTGCTCCTCGCGCGCGGCATCACCGCCGCCGCCGCGGTCCAGTGCCGCGAGCTGTCCCTCCAGTCGCACGCACATCGGATTGGGGCCGAGACCGTTCTGGCCCGCTTGAGGCGGCGGTCCCGGGGGACCCGCCTGCGCAAAAGCGCCGGTGGCGAGCACGACCGTGCTCAGAAGCACGGTGCAGGCAAGGAGGAAGCGGGCACGGGACAGGAGCAAAAATTCAGGCATATCCGCCATTCTAGCGAGGTCACGGCCCGGCATGACTCTGAAGGGCCGAAGCGCGCCCTCCCATAGCCGCTTCCTGCGGCATCGTCACGTCGTTTCGGGGCCGAAGCACCGGGCCTAAGCTACGCCAGCTCCGAGCGAATTCAGCGCTGGCAGGTGATTGCGACATATTCGTCGCAATGGCCATGGGAGCAATTTGTGCCGGATTTGGGGACGGAGCCGGTAATTTCGTCGGGATCGACCCGCCGATAGGCCGAGGCCTGGGCAAAATCTCGTGACTGGCAGTAGGTGCGGGCGGCGGAGGCGCCGCATTTGTCGCCTTTGGCCAGGCACTGGTCATAGCCGTTGGCCTGGTTGGCGATGATGAAGACGCGGCTCTCGGCGAGGGCGCTGGAGGCCGCAAAGACGAAGGCGCTGGAAATGAGCGCGGGCAAAAATCGCATGAAAAAGCACCGGGGGCAAACAGAGGAACCGCCGGTTCCAAAATGGGCTCAAATGGTTAGGGGATTATGAACCATCGTGGCGGGCAGCGCGCCTTGCGGAGATAAAACGGCGTTTGGCGGCTCTCTTGACGCCGGGGCGCCTGATAGCCCATATGTTCCGCATGAACGGTCTCCTCGCCATTTGCGCCATTTGCCGCGAGATTACGAGCTAGCGATTCGCTGGCTGGAGCCGTCTTTTCTCAAACATTGAGAGCCTCGGACGCCCGGCCGCAAGGGATGGGTTGTCATGGAATTGCGTCTTCACGATACGCTGACCCGGGAAAAGCGCCCCTTCGTGCCGCTCGATCCCAACAATGTCCGCATGTATGTCTGCGGACCGACCGTCTATGACTTCGCCCATATCGGCAATGCGCGGCCTGTAATCGTGTTCGACGTGCTGTTTAGGCTGCTGCGCCATCTCTATGGCGAGGCGCATGTCAAATATGTCCGCAACATCACCGACGTCGACGACAAGATCAACGACCGCGCCGCGCGCGATTTCCCCGGCCTGCCGCTGAACGAAGCCATTCGCAAGGTGACCGAGCAGACCGGCAAGCAGTTTCATGCCGACGTCGATGCACTCGGCGCGCTGCGGCCGAGCGTCGAGCCGCGCGCGACCGAGCACATCGCCGAGATGCGCGAGATCATCGAGCGGCTGGTCAAGGGCGGCTTTGCCTATGTCGCCGAGGACCACGTGCTGTTCTCGCCGCAGGCGATGAACGCGGCCAATGACGGGCTGCCGCGCTACGGCGCACTCTCCAACCGCTCGCTCGACGAGATGGTTGCCGGTGCCCGCGTCGACGTCGCGCCCTACAAGAAGGGCAACACCGATTTCGTGCTGTGGAAGCCGTCCAAGCCCGGCGAGCCGTCATGGCCGTCACCGGCGGGCATCAAGGCCGAGGGGCGGCCGGGCTGGCACATCGAGTGCTCGGCCATGGCCTGGAAGCATCTCGGCGAGCATTTCGACATCCATGGCGGCGGCATCGATCTCGTGTTTCCGCATCACGAGAACGAGGTCGCACAGACCTGCTGCGCCTTCCATCAGGAGCGCATGGCGAACTACTGGATGCACAACGGCTTCCTGCAGGTCGAGAGCGAGAAGATGTCGAAGAGCCTCGGCAACTTCATCACGATCCATGAGCTGCTGAAGGATTGGCCGGGCGAGGTGCTGCGTCTGAACATGCTCAAGACGCATTACCGTTCGCCCATCGACTGGACCATGAAGTCGCTGGAGGAGAGCGCCAGGACGCTCGACGACTGGTATCGTGTCGCGGCGGACGTCGAACCCGGCAAGCCGGCCGCGTCCGTCGTCGAGCCGCTGCTCGACGATCTCAACACGTCGCTGGCGATCGCGGCGCTGCACAGCCTGCGCGGCAGCGATGTGCCCGCCCTGGCGGGGTCGTTGCGGCTGCTCGGCTTCCTGGCCGAGAGCGCTACGCAGTGGGAAGGCCGCAAGCAACAGGCGAGCGGCGTCGATGCCGGGGAGGTCGAGCGCCTGATCGCGGAGCGGACGGCCGCGCGCGCTCGCAAGGACTTCAAAGAGTCCGACCGCATCCGTGATCTGCTCGCCGCGATGGGCGTCGCGATCAAGGATTCCAAGGAAGGAACGACGTGGGAGGTCGCGCGATGAAGCGGCCCGACACGCCTTTCCCGCGGCACTGGCTCTATTACATCGCGCTGAAGATCGCGCTGCTCGTGGGCGCCGTAGCGATTGTGCTCAAGCTGTATGGGATGTGGTGAGGACGATGGGACAGACTTTGCCAAAGCCCGGATTGCGGCCGTTCCTGCCGGATGACGTTCCCGTGCTCGCCGCGATCTTCACCGCCAGCATCGAAGAACTGACCGGTGACGATTATAGCGAGGCGCAGCAGCAGGCCTGGATGGAGGCGGCGGAAACCGAAGAGTTCGGCAAGCGGCTTGCGGCTGACCTGACGCTGATCGCGACGCTGGAGGGCTCGCCGGTTGGTTTTGCCTCGCTGCGCGGTGCCGACCACATCCGCATGCTCTATGTGCATCCGGCCGTCAGCGGGCAGGGCATCGCTGCCATGCTGGTCGATGCGCTGGAGAAGCTTGCCGGCGGCCGCGGCGCGCAAAGCCTCACCGTCGATGCCAGCGACACCGCGCAGGGCTTCTTCGCCAAGCGCGGCTACATCGCCCAGCAGCGCAACAGCGTCACCATCAACGACGAATGGCTCGCCAACACCACCATGAAGAAGACGCTCGGAGCCGCGGCATGAGCAAGGAGCGCCTTTTTCTGTTCGACACCACGCTGCGCGATGGCGCGCAGACCAATGGCGTCGATTTCACGCTTCAAGACAAGCAGGTCATCGCCGCGATGCTCGACGACCTCGGCATCGACTATGTGGAAGGCGGCTATCCCGGCGCCAATCCGACCGATACCGAATTTTTCGGCACAAAGCCGGAGTTCAAACACGCGCGCTTTACCGCCTTCGGCATGACGCGCCGGGCAGGGCGCTCGGTCTCGAACGACCCAGGCGTTGCCGGGCTGTTGGAAGCGAAGGCGGATGCGATCTGCTTCGTGGCGAAAGCGTCGGCCTATCAGGTGCGCGTGGCGCTGGAGACGACAAAGGAAGAAAACCTTGCGTCCATCCGCGACAGCGTCGCGGCCGCGAAGGCCGCCGGTCGCGAGGTCATGCTCGACTGCGAGCATTTCTTCGACGGCTACAAGGAAGATTCGGGCTTCGCGCTCGCCTGCGCCAAGGCTGCCTACGATGCCGGCGCGCGCTGGGTGGTGCTGTGCGACACCAATGGCGGCACCATGCCTGACGAGGTCGAGGCCATCGTCACCGAGGTGACAAAGCACATCCCCGGTGATCACGTCGGCATCCACGCCCATAACGACACCGAGCAGGCGGTGGCCAATTCGCTCGCCGCCGTGCGGGCCGGCGCTCGCCAGGTCCAGGGCACTTTGAACGGCCTTGGGGAACGCTGCGGCAACGCCAATCTCTGTTCGCTGGTCCCGACGCTGAAGTTGAAGCAGGGGTTCGCCGATGCTTTCGAGATTGGCGTCACGAGGGAGAAGCTGGCGACCCTTGTCAAAGTCTCGCGTACGCTCGACGACATGCTCAACCGCGTGCCGAACCGGCACGCGGCTTATGTGGGCGAGAGCGCTTTCGTCACCAAGACCGGCATCCATGCGTCCGCGGTGCTCAAGGATCCGCAGACCTATGAGCATGTGCTGCCTGAGCTGGTCGGCAATCACCGCAAGGTGCTGGTGTCCGATCAGGCCGGCCGGTCCAACGTCATCGCCGAACTCGACCGCGCCGGCATTCCCTACGAGAAGAGCGATCCGAAGCTGACGCGCCTGGTCGAGGAGCTGAAGGAGCGCGAGGCGCAAGGCTACGCCTACGAATCCGCCAACGCCTCGTTCGAACTGCTGGCGCGCCGCACGCTCGGCAAGGTGCCGCATTATTTCGAGGTCGAGCAGTTCGACGTCAATGTCGAGCAGCGCTACAACGCGCTCGGCGAGCGCGTCACCGTGGCGCTCGCGGTGGTGAAGGTCGACGTCGCCGGCGAGCACCTGATCTCGGCCGCCGAAGGCAACGGCCCCGTCAACGCGCTCGACGTCGCCATGCGCAAGGACCTTGGCAAATACCAGAAATACATCGAGGGCTTGAAGCTGATCGACTACCGGGTCCGTATCCTCAACGGCGGCACCGGCGCGGTCACGCGCGTCCTGATCGAGAGCGAGGACGAGAACGGCGACAGCTGGACCACGGTCGGCGTGTCCCCGAACATCATCGACGCCTCGTTCCAGGCGCTGATGGATTCGGTGATCTACAAGCTCGTGAAGTCGGGGGCGCCGGCGTAGGACTTTGCTTCGCCCCGGGATGACAGCGGAGGGGAGAGTAACCAATGATCGACCACATTTCCGTCGGCGTCAGCGATCTCGACCGCGCCGCAAGATTTTACGAGGCGACGCTCGCAGCGCTCGGCCTCACGCGCCTCGTCACGCGGCCGCGGACGGTGGGCTTCGGCAAGGCCTATCCGGAGTTCTGGATCAATCTGCGCGAGACCATGCCGCCAGTAGTCCGGGAAAGCGGCGTACACATCTGCCTGCGGGCGAAGACGACGGACGAGGTCGATGCGTTTCATGCCGCAGCTCTCGCGGCGGGCGGGGCCTCCGACGGCGCGCCCGGCATCCGCCCGCACGATCGCGTGCGCTATTACGCAGCCTTCGTCACCGATCCCGACGGCAATCGGATCGAGGCGGTGACGTTTCCGAGCGCGTAGCGAAGCTCACCGTCGCGCGCGCTTTGCCTGCTTCACCAAATGCCGGCGCAGAAAATCAATCGTTCGACGCACCTTGACTGGCAGGAATGCCCGGTTTGGGTAGAGCACGTAGGCCGCGGTATCGAACGTCGTCGCCGTCACCTGCCAATCGGGAAACAGATCGACGAGCCGCTTGCCGACGAGATCCTCGTCGATCAGCCAGTCCGGCAGGAGCGCCGGACCGAGCCCCGCCCGCGCGCAATCGCGCATTGCGAGCGCGTTCGAAAGCAGAAGGTCTCCCTGGACGGCGACCTCGGTGATTTCGCCGCGTCGGTCGCGGAACAGCCAGCGGGATCGGAAATCGGGAAACGTGAACAGAAGGCAAGACATCGCGGACAGATCGGCGGGCCGTCTTGGCCGGGGTTTCCCGCGCAGAAAAGCCGAGCTTGCACAGACCCGGTAACGGGTATCGAACAGCTTGGCGCCGACGAGGTCGCCGCTGAATCCGGGACCGAGACGGATCGCGAGGTCGATTCCCTCGCTGACCAGATCGAGATTGCTGTCCGTCAGGATGAGTTCGAGCTGGAGCTGGGGAAATTCCGCCCTGAATTCGGGCAGCAGCGGCACCAGGCAGCGATTGCCGAATGCGACTGAAGCGGTCGCGCGAAGCCGGCCGCGGGGAATGGTGCCAAGGGCGGTCGCCTCCTCGGCGGCGGCATCGAGCTCCTGCAGAACGAGCTCGGCCCTGCGCACATAGCGTTCGCCAGCCTCGGTCAGCGACATGCTGCGTGTGGTGCGCTGGAAGATGCGAAAGCCAAGCTCCGCTTCGACCTGGGCGATCATCCTTGAGACCGAGGAGGGGTCGACGTCGCGTTGCCGCGCGGCGCCGGCAAAGCTCGCCTGGCGAGCGACCTCGATCACCAATCGAATTGAATCGATGTCCATTCGTGCAAAATAAGCATGAGCGTGGTGCGACGCCAGCCGTTTTTGCCGTGCGGCACCGCGAATAGCGTCCGGGTATCAATTCGACATTCCGGAGAGCCCAATGCCTGTTTTGCTTCGTATCGATTCCAGCGCCCGCCTTCAGGGCTCCGTTTCCCGCGACCTCGGCGACGGATTCGAGGCGGCATGGCGCGCACGTGGGTCGGACTTTCGGGTGACGCGGCGCGATCTCGCCGCCGATCCGGTCCCGCAGATCACGCAGACCACGATCGCCGGTTTCTACACCGCCGCACCGGAGATGACCGCCGAGCTGCGCGCCGCGACCGCTCTGTCGGACATGCTGATTGCCGAGCTCAAATCGGCCGATGAGATCCTGATCACCGCGCCGATGTACAATTTCACGATTCCGGCGGCGCTGAAGGCCTGGATCGACCAGATCGTCCGCATCAACCAGACGTTCTCCTACGACGGCACGAACTTCAAGGGACTGCTGATCGCGCGCCGTGCGACCGTGGCCAGCGCTTACGGTGCCGGCGGCTATCTCGCGGGCGGGCCGTTGGGCGGCGCGGACTTCTGCTTCAACTATCTGAAGTTCGTGCTGGGCTTCCTGGGCGTCGCCGAGATCCAGCAGATCGGTGTCGAGGCCACGACGGGCGATCCTGCCGACCTTGCCCGGCAGGTCGAGCAGGCGAAAGCCGGTATTGCCGCCAAGGCGGCATGACACGCCAAAGCCCGGGCCGCGCGTGATGGACCGCGACGTCGGCGTGAGCCACGTCGCGGGCATCGTCCAGACCGGTCCGGATCGATAGGGGCGCAGCTCTCTAGAGCTTGCGCGCCACTTCCGGCGCGAGATCGCGCTGGCTGTCGGGAATCTGCGCGGCCGCGGCGCGTAGCCGTGGGACGATTTCCTCGACCTTGTCCGCCTTCAGGATATCGACCGAAAGACCGGCGCGGATGAACTCGGTTTGGCGCATGTGGGACACCAGGGAGAACAGCGGCTCCCAGAAATTGTCGATATTGGCGAGCAGCACCGGCTTGGCGTGACGGCCGAGCTGCTGCCAGGTCAGCTGCTCGACCAGCTCCTCCAGCGTGCCGAGCCCACCGGGCAGGGCGACGAAGGCATCAGAGCGCTCGAACATCAGCCGCTTGCGTTCGTGCATGTCTGGTGTGACGACCATCTCCTGCACGCGAGTCAGCGCGTTCTCGCGCATCCGCAGGAAGTCAGGGATGATGCCGGTGACCATGCCGCCGTGATCGAGCACTGAGGTTGCGACCGCCCCCATCAGTCCGAGCGAGCCGCCGCCATAAACGAGGCGGATCTTGTTGTCCGCCAACGATTTGCCGAGCGCCTTCGCCGCCTCGATGAAGTTGGGATTGGTTCCAGGGCCGGAGCCGCAGTAGACACAGACGGTTTTGATCGTGCTCATTGATGCCATGATGCATTGCAGCGAAGAGACGTCAAGCCCTTCAGGTGATTCGGATCGCCCGGAAATCTACCGGTAAATGGCGACAAACAATCGAAGATTCGCCATCTGGCGGGGTGCGCTGACACGGGGAAGGCTCTATATGACAGGCGAAAATCGTAAATCGTGGTGACGCCCGCATCCGGCGGGCTTTCAGGCTTCTTGATGGACCAACCTCAATCGTTCGACGGCGCCGACGTTCCCAATCCTGTCGGCGGCCCGCCTGAGCGGGCCACGCTGATGGGAACGTTGGCCCATCTGTGGCCCTATATCTGGCCGGGCGACCGCTTCGACCTGAAAATGCGCGTGGTGTGGTCGCTGGTGCTGCTGCTCGCCGCCAAGCTGATCACGCTCTCGGTGCCCTTCAGCTTCAAATGGGCGACGGACGCGCTGACCGGGGCCAATTCGGCGCCGGTGCAGGCCGACAATTGGCAGCTTTGGGTGCTCGCCTCGCCGTTGTTGCTGACGGCGAGCTACGGGGTGATGCGCATCCTGATGGCGCTGCTGACGCAATGGCGTGACGGCATCTTCGCCCGCGTCGCCATGCACGCGGTGCGCAAGCTCGCCACCATCACTTTTGTTCATATGCACGAGCTGTCGTTGCGCTTTCATCTCGAACGCAAGACCGGCGGCCTGACGCGCGTGCTCGAGCGCGGCCGCGAGGGCATCGAGGTCATCGTCCGCATGGTGATCCTGCAGCTGATCCCGACCATCGTCGAGGTCTCGCTGCTGATGGCCGTGCTGCTCTGGCAGTTCGACTGGCGCTACGTGGTCGCAACGCTGATCACGGTCACGCTCTACATGTACTACACCTACATTGCGACCGAGTGGCGCATCGGCATCCGCCGCAAAATGAACGATTCCGACACCGAGGCGAACACCAAGGCGATCGACTCGCTGCTCAACTACGAGACCGTGAAATATTTCGGCGCCGAGGCCCGCGAGGCGCAACGCTACGACAAATCGGTCGCGCGCTACGAGGAAGCGAGCATCCAGACGTACACCTCGCTCGCGGTGCTCAACACGGGACAGGCCGTGATCTTCACGCTGGGCCTGACCGCGACCATGCTGATGTGCGCGATCGGCGTGCGCAACGGCACCAACACGGTCGGCGATTTCGTGCTGGTCAACGCCATGATGATCCAGCTCTACCAGCCGCTGAACTTCATGGGCATGGTCTATCGCGAGATCAAGCAGGCGATCATCGACATCGAGAAGATGTTCGGCGTGCTCGGCCGCGAGGCCGAGATCAAGGACGCGCCTGATGCCAGGCCGCTGGTCATCTCCGCCGGCACCGTGCGCTTCGAGGACGTGCGCTTTGCCTATGAGCCGACGCGTCCGATCCTGAAGGGTCTCAGCTTCGAGGTGCCGGCCGGCAAGACGGTCGCCATCGTCGGCCCGTCGGGTGCAGGCAAGTCGACCATCTCGCGCCTGCTGTTCCGCCTCTATGACGTCTCCGGCGGCAAGATCCTGATCGACGGGCAGGACATCCGCAGCGTGACGCAGGATTCGCTGCGCGCCTCGATCGGCATGGTGCCGCAGGACACCGTGCTGTTCAACGACACCATCCGCTACAACATCCGCTACGGCCGTTGGGACGCCAGCGATGCCGAAGTCGAGGAGGCCGCGAGCCTCGCGCAGATCGACCACTTCATACGCATGTCGCCGAAGGGCTACGAGACCCAGGTCGGCGAGCGCGGGCTCAAACTGTCCGGCGGCGAGAAGCAGCGTGTCGCGATCGCGCGCACCGTCTTGAAGGCACCGCCGATCCTGGTGCTGGACGAGGCGACCTCGGCGCTCGACACCCACACCGAGCACGAGATCCAGGGCGCGCTCGAGCGCGTGGCGAAGAACCGCACCTCGCTGGTGATCGCGCACCGGCTCTCGACCATCGTCGGGGCCGACGAGATCATCGTGCTGGATCAGGGCCGCATCGCCGAGCGGGGCACCCACGCCAAGCTGCTCGCGCATGGCGGCCTCTATGCCAGCATGTGGAACAGGCAGCGCGAGGCCGAGGAGGCACGCGAGAAACTGGCCAAGATGGCGGATACCGGCGAGGCGCCCAACCGAGAGCCGCCGCCGGTCAACGACGCCCTGACGGCGCCCGCGGCGGCGGAGTGAGCTTGTCTCCGGTCCCAACTCTGGCCTAAACAGGCCCGCGCGACGATCCGCGCCATTAACCCCGAGCGGCAGATAACGATGTCCATTCTCGATTCGATCCAGCGTCAGATCCCGCCGATCCACAAGGAGGGCTATCCCTTCATCGGCGGCTTTGCGCTGGCAAGCCTGATCCTGTTCTGGCTGTGGTCGCCTCTGGGCTGGATCGGCACGATCCTGACCGTGTGGTGCGCGCTGTTCTTCCGCGATCCCGTGCGCGTGACGCCGGTGCGCGAGGGGCTGGTGGTGTCGCCGGCCGACGGCCGCGTCTCGATGATCACCATGGCGCTGCCGCCGGCCGAGCTGGGCCTCGGCGACCGGCCGCTGCCGCGCATCTCGGTGTTCATGAGCGTATTCAATTGCCACGTGAACCGCGCGCCCGTCGCGGGCAGGGTGGACCGCATCGCTTACCGGCCCGGCCTCTTCATCAATGCCGAGCTCGACAAGGCCAGCGAGGACAACGAGCGCAACTCGCTGGTCATCTCGACGCCGACGGCGCGGATCGGCGTGGTGCAGATCGCAGGTCTCGTCGCCAAGCGCATCGTCTGCTTCGTCAGGGAAGGCCAGGCGATCGGCGCCGGCGAGCGCTTCGGTCTGATCCGCTTCGGCTCGCGGCTTGACGTCTATCTGCCCGTGGGGACCAGGGCGCTGGTCTCGGAAGGGCAGACCGCCATCGCCGGCGAGACGATCTTGGCCGATCTCGCGGGCGAGGACCCCAACCGCGCCTTCCGCGCCAATTAACCAATAGTCGGTCCACGAGGGCCTTCCGCCGCAATGGCGGAGGGGGACGCGGCTTGCTATATCTCGCCTCAAGGTGAGGACGAGCCATGACGCCCTATGACTTCAAATATCCCGATACGCGCCGGCGGCGGTTCCGTCCGATTCCGGTGCGGATGCTGGTGCCGAACGTCATCACGCTGCTGGCGATCTGCGCCGGCCTGACCTCGATCCGCCTGTCGATCGAAGGGCGGATGTCGCTCGCCGTCTACGCCATCGTGTTCGCAGCCGCGCTCGACGGTATCGACGGGCGCATCGCGCGCATGATCAAGGGCCAGTCCAAGTTCGGCGCCGAGCTCGACAGCCTCGCCGACTTCGTCAATTTCGGCGTCGCCCCCGGCCTGATGCTGTATTTCTGGCAGCTGCACGAGCTCGGCAATGCCGGCTGGATCGCCGCCATGGTGTTCGCGATTTCCGGCGGCCTGCGCCTTGCGCGCTTCAACGCCACGATGGACGACCCGAACAAGCCGGCTTTCGCCGCCAATTTCTTCACCGGCGTGCCGGCGCCCGCCGGTGCGATCACCGTGCTGCTCCCCATCTATGTCGCCTTCCTCGATCTCGGGCGCTGGCCCGCAGGGTTGACCGCCGCCTACACGCTGCTGATCGCCTTCCTGATGGTGTCGCGCCTGCCGGTGTTCTCCGGCAAGACCAAGCGCATGCGCGTGCCGCCCGAGCTGGTGCTGCCGGCGTTCGTCGCGGTGATCGTCTTCATCGCGCTCTTGATCGCCTATCCCTGGCATGTGCTGTCGATCGGCACGGTTCTGTATCTTCTCGCCTTGCCGCTCGGCTACAAATCCTATCGCGACCAGGCGCGTGCGTTGGAATCGGCCGGGCCGGCGGACGGCGAGGTCTCGTCACCGCCTTCGGCGCCGACGCTGGCGAATTTGTCGGAGCCGCCCCACGAGGACGACGACCGGCCCGGACGGCTGCACTGAGCGGTTCTCGGGGATATCTGCCATGAAGGCGTGCTGAGTTGGGTTGAGGCCCGATCTCGGCTATATCGCCCTGATGCCGGCGGCATCGCGCAATCAACCGCCGCCAATCTGGGAGAGAACGCCGTGACTGATAAAGCGACCGGGCCGCTGCCCGCTTCCGTGCTCGAAGCGCTGGGCCGCTACGACACGCCGACGATCTGCAACGCCATGGAGATCGTCGCGCCCGAGCGCCGGCTGATCGGCTACACCACCAAGCAACTGGTCTGCCCGTTTCCCGATCTGCCCCCGATCGTCGGCTATGCCCGCACGGTCGCAATTCGCTCGGTGCTGAAGTCGTCGCTTCCGCCCGAAGAGCAGTCCAAGCGCCGCATCGAATATTACGAATATGTCGGCACCGGCCATGGGCCGCGCATCTCGGTGATCCAGGACATCGACGGCCCCGACGTCGGCTACGGCGCGTTCTGGGGCGAGGTGCAGAGCAACGTGCACAAGGCGCTCGGCTGCCTCGGCGTCATCACCGACGGCTCGATCCGCGACATTCCGCAATGGGCGCCGGGCTTCCAGGCCCTGGCCGGCTCGATCGGCCCGTCCCATGCCTGGGTGCATGCGGAAAGCTTTGGCGGCGAGGTGCGCGTTGCCGGCATGACCGTGAGGTCGGACGACTTGATCCATGCCGATCAGCACGGCGCCATCGTCATCCCGCTCGACATCGCCGCAAAGCTGCCCGAGGCCGCCGAACTCTGCGGCCGCCGCGAGACCCCGATCCTGGAGATCGCCCGCAGCCCAGACTTCTCGCTGGAGAAGCTGAAGGCGGCGCTGAAGCGCTCGGCGGAAATTCACTGACGCGACTGAACGGCCTACGGCCGCGACGCCGGCCGTAGGCTGCCTTGTTCCGTCAGAAACAGCGCGGCCTGATCCGGCTCGCCAAACACCGCGGCGGCGCATCCGATCAGGGTGAAGCCGCCGGCGAGGTCCCACAGCGTGAGACCGTCCGCATTGTCGGGGAGATGAATGAGGCGCGCTGCGATCACCGCGAAGGCGGCCTCGGCAAACAGCGCAAGGCTGAAGGCGGGCAGCACGAGCTCCGGCTCGAGCAGGTGGAGCGCCAACACCGCAGGCAGCGCGGTGAGAAGACTGAACAGCGTCAACATGGCGATGGCTCCCGCGATCGGTATGCGGTGCTGCTACATGACACCAAAGGCTCCATGGCCTCGATGTGGCGCAGGGCCGCAGCGGCAGGGCGTCCGGTTGCCGCCGGTATGGTTAGCGAAGTGTTGAAATTCCTATCGCAGGACGGCAATCGGCACGCCTCCAGCGGCGCCTACTGCGCTGTCCGGACTTAACCTTTACGCGGCTTTAAGGGCGGCGCTCTAGGGTTTCCGATGCGGTTCGGGGTTGGGCCGCGCCAGCGGCCAGGACGGCCGTTGTTGCGTACGCGTTGGAGTATCCCATGGATATCATGACGAGCGTCGGGCTCACGGCGGGCATCATCGTCATCACCGCGATGATCTTCATGGGCGGCGACCTGCACATGTTCATCTCCGAACATGCGATGATCATCATCTTCGGCGGCTCGATCTCCGCCACCATGATCCGCTTTCCGCTCTCGGCACTCCTGCACGGCCTTCCGCTCGGCGCCAAGTTCGCCTTCACCATGAGCCGCCTGTCCGCCCACGACCTCGTCGACGAGCTCGCCCGCATCGCCGAGATCGCCCGCAAGCAGGGCCCCGTCGGCCTCGAAAAGGTCGAGACCGACGAGCCGTTCCTCGCCAAGGGCATTCGCTACGTCGCCGACGGGTACGACCTCGACTTCATCCGCGACAATCTCGAGCGCGACCGCGACAACTTCCTCATGCACCTCGACGAAGGCAGCAAGATCTACCGCGCCATCGGCGACTGCGCCCCGGCGTTCGGCATGATCGGCACCCTGATCGGCATGGTGCAGATGTTCGCCAACATGACCGACCCCTCCAAGCTCGGCCCGTTCATGGCGACTGCGCTGCTCGCCACGCTCTACGGCGCGCTGGTCGCGAACCTGTTCTGTCTGCCGATCGCCGACAAGCTGCACGGCAAGCTGCTGGATGAAGAGACCAATCGCACGCTGATCATCGACGGCATCCTGATGATCCGCGACTCCAAGAGCCCGACGCTCGTGCGCGAAATGCTGCTGGCCTACCTGCCGGAGAAGCATCGTCACGCCGAGGGCGAGCCGGTGCCGGCGTAAGACCGCCCGCCGGGATTTTCAGCCATGGCCAAGAAGAAACGCGGGGATGCGCATGGAGGCGGTCACGGCTGGTTCGTGACCTTCGCCGACCTCATGGGCCTGATGATGAGCTTCTTCGTGATGCTCGTCGCGTTCTCGACGCAGGACGCCAACAAGCTGAAGATCGTCGCCGGCTCGATGCGCGATGCCTTCGGCGTGCAGAGCGAAGCGCGCTATGCCGGCATCGTCGAGTCCGACGGTCTGCCGACCCGCCCGCGGCTGAAGAACGTCGACCACATCCAGCCCGAGGATGCCTCCAACACGCCGACGCCGGACCAGGAAGACCGCGACAAGACGTCCGGCGCGAAGATCAAGGTCGACCGCAATTTCGCGCTCGCCGCAGCCTCGCTGCGCCAGGCGCTGCAGGACATGCCGGAGCTGACCGAGATGTCCAAGCACATCATGTTCGAGGAGACCAAGCAGGGGCTCAACCTGGAGATCGTCGACCAGGACGGCCGCTCGATGTTCGCCGACGGCTCCAAGGTGCCCTATGACCGCACCCGCCGCCTGGTCGAGAAGCTCGCTATCCCGCTCAAGGCCACGCCGCTCCGCGTCTCGATCGCCGGCCATACCGCGGCCGGCTTCGTGCCGACCCGCAGCGAATACGGTGCCTTCGACCTGTCGGCGGACCGCGCCAATGCCGTGCGCCAGATCCTCGAACGCGAGGGCCTGCCGCCGTCGCACATCTTCGCCGTCTCCGGCAAGGCGGACACCCAGCCGCTGTTTCCGGACGATCCTTCGCTCGCGGCCAACCGGCGGGTGACCATCACCCTGATGCGCGAGGATCCGCCGCTGCCGCCGAATCTGAAGCCGTGAGCACGATCCGGAGACGGTGAGCACCGGTTTTCCAATAGGCTCCCTTGCGCTACCATCTTACCTGAGGCATGTCGTCGCGCTGACGATAAGCGTGGCTGCGGTGTCACAGCTTCCGGCTCGGCGCCTGCTATGGTGGCGCGCCGATTGACACGCGCGCCGGAAGCGTCAAAAGGCGCCGGATCAATTCCAGGGAAGAAGCGTTTTCCACCTTCATGACGGCGAGCATCACACAGGCCGAGACCCAGGAAGGGCCGGTCACATCAGGTTTTTGGGCCCTTACGCTCGGGAGCATCGGCGTCGTCTTCGGCGATATCGGCACCTCGCCGCTCTACGCATTCCACGAGGCGGTCAAGGGCGCGGCCCATGGCGAGCCGGTCTCGCGGGTCATCGTGCTCGGCGTGCTCTCGCTGATCCTGTGGGCGCTTTTAATCGTCGTCACCGCCAAATACGTTCTGCTGCTGCTCCGCGCGGACAATAACGGGGAGGGTGGCACGCTCTCGCTGATGGCGCTCGGCCAGCGTGCGCTCGGGCGGCGAAGCTGGGTTCTGCTCGCCCTCGGCGTGGTCGGCGCTTCGATGTTCATCGGCGATTCCATGATCACGCCGGCGATCTCGGTGCTATCGGCAGTGGAAGGCCTCAAGCTCGCAACTCCTGCGTTCGAGCACTATGTCGTGCCGCTCACGGTCCTCATTCTGGCGTTGCTGTTCGCGGTCCAGAGCAAGGGGACCGCGCTGGTCGCCTCGGCCTTCGGACCGGTGATGGTGATCTGGTTCACCGTCATCGCCGTGATGGGGGCCGTCCACATCGTCGATGATCCCTCCGTGCTGGCGGCGATCAATCCCTATTACGCGGTGCAGTTCGTGCTGTCGCACGGCACGATCGGCCTCGTGACGCTCGGTGCCGTGTTCCTGGCGGTCACCGGAGGTGAGGCGCTTTACGCCGATCTCGGCCATTTCGGGCGGAAGCCGATCCAGCTCGCCTGGATGTTCTTCGTGCTGCCCGCGCTCTTGATCAACTATTTCGGGCAAGGTGCGCTGGTGCTGTCCGACCCCAGCGCGATCGAGCACTCGTTCTATCGCATGGTGCCCGAGAGTCTGGTGCTGCCGCTCGTCGGGCTTGCGACCGCGGCGACAGTCATCGCGAGCCAGGCGGTCATCACTGGGGCCTATTCGCTGGTCTATCAAGCGGTGCAGCTTGGTCTCCTGCCGCGCTTCGAGGTCCGCTATACCTCCGAGACCCATGCCGGCCAGATCTATCTGCCGCGCGTGAACCGGCTGCTGCTGATCGGTGTGATGCTGCTGGTGCTGCTGTTTCACACCCCGAGCAACCTGGCCTCGGCCTACGGCATCGCAGTCTCCACCACCATGGTTGCCGACGGCATCATGGGCTTCGTCGTGATCTGGAAGCTGTGGAACTGGCGCGCCGCCACCGCTGCTGCCGTGATCGTGCCCTTCGTCGTGGTCGACATCAGCTTTTTTAGCGCCAATCTCCTGAAGCTGCTGGAAGGCGCCTGGGTGCCGCTGCTGTTCGGCGTGGCCATGGCGGGAACGATCTGGACCTGGCGGAAGGGATCCGGGATTCTGATCCAGAAGACGCGCCGGATTGAGGTGCCGCTCGACGACCTGATCCGGAGCCTCGAGAAGCGGCCGCCGCACATCGTCAAGGGAACCGCGGTGTTCCTGACCAGCGATCCCTCGTTCGTCCCCACCGCGCTGCTGCACAATCTCAAGCACAACAAGGTGCTGCACGAGCACAACGTGATCCTGACCATCGAGACCGCCCACACGCCGCGGGTCGATTTGGCGGAGCGCTTCCGCATGGAAAAGGTGAGCGACAAGTTCTCCAAGGTCCGCCTGCGCTTCGGCTTCATGGAGCAGCCGAACGTGCCCAAGGCGCTCGCGATCGCGCGCAAGCAGGGCTGGCAGTTCGACATCATGTCCACGTCATTCTTCGTGTCACGACGGTCGCTGAAGGCCTCGGCGCAGTCGGGCATGCCGCTGTGGCAGGATCATTTGTTCATTGCCCTCAGCCGGTCGGCGAACGATGCCACGGACTATTTCCAGATTCCCACCGGGCGCGTGGTTGAAGTCGGAACCCAAGTCACCATCTAGAACGCAACTGCTGCATCTATGCAAATTTGCATGGCTAAGGCCCGGAATCAGGCTAGGCTATGCCGGCGGCGCAGGACTATAAGCCGCGCGCTCTTCCGCCATTGTGCAGTGAAGCATTTTAGAGGCCACTGGGCTCTCCCATGACAAGTGACGTAGCGATTTCCGCCCCGGAAACGGCGGCGGCCAATGGGCATGGCGATGCCCACACGACCGCTGGTTTCGGTGCGCTGACCCTCGGCAGCATCGGGGTCGTCTATGGCGATATCGGCACCAGCCCGCTCTACGCCTTCCGCGAGGCGGTGATGGCTGCCTCGGGCGCCGAGGGGCTGCCGACGCCGGCCGCGGTGCTCGGCGTGCTCTCGCTGATCCTGTGGGCGCTGATCGTCGTGGTGACGCTCAAATACGTCGTGATCCTGCTCCGGGCCGACAACAATGGCGAGGGCGGCACGCTGGCGCTGATGGCGCTGGCCCAGCGTGCGGTCGGCACTGGGGGCGCCACCATCGTCCTGCTCGGCATTATCTCCGGCGCGCTGTTCTACGGCGATGCCGTGATCACGCCGGCGCTCTCGGTGCTGTCGGCGATCGAGGGCATGAAGGACGTCACGCTGCGGTTCGAGCCCTATATCGTGCCGCTGACGGTGGTGATCCTGGTCTGCCTGTTTGCCGTGCAGTCGCGCGGCACCGCCCGCGTCGCCGCCTTCTTCGGTCCGATCATGTGCGTCTGGTTCGCAGTCATCGCGGCGGCGGCCATCCATCCGATCATCCAGCAGCCCCAGGTGCTGCTGGCCCTGAACCCGCTCTACGCCGTGTCCTTCATGCTCCACCACGGCATCATCGGCTTCGTGACGCTGGGCGCCGTGTTCCTGGCGGTCACGGGTGCGGAGGCGCTCTATGCCGATCTCGGCCATTTCGGCAAACGGCCGATCCAGATCGCCTGGCTTTCGATCGTGCTGCCCTCGCTGGCGCTCAACTATCTGGGGCAGGGCGCGCTCGTGCTCAGCGATCCCGGCGCGATCGTGAGCCCGTTCTTCCAGCTCTTCCCGCAAGGCTTCTTCCGGGGCTGCATGGTCGTGCTCGCCACCATGGCGACGGTCATTGCCAGCCAGGCGGTGATCACCGGCGCCTATTCGCTGACGCGCCAGGCGATCCAGCTCGGCCTGCTGCCGCGCTTCGAAATTCGCCATACGTCTGAAGCCCATTCCGGCCAGATCTTCATCCCCCGTATCAACCAGCTGCTGCTGGTCGCGGTGGTGTTGCTGGTGCTGTTGTTCCGCTCTTCCAGCGCGCTGGCCTCGGCCTACGGCATCTCCGTCACCGGGACCATGGTGGTCACGGCGATGATGGGTTTTGTCGTGATCTGGAAGGGCTGGCAGTGGAAGCCGCTTGCGGCCGCGGCACTGATCGCCCCGTTCCTGTGCCTCGACCTGACCTTCCTCACAGCGAACCTGCTCAAGGTGTTCGAGGGCGGCTGGGTGCCGCTGGCGCTCGGCGCGCTCATGATCATCCTGATGTACACGTGGCGGCGCGGCAGCCGCCTGCTGTTCGAGAAGTCCCGCAAGCTCGAGTTCCCGCTCGCCGACCTCGTGGCGATGCTGGAGAAGCGGCCGCCGCAGCGCGTGCCCGGCACGGCCGTGTTCCTGACCTCGGACCCGCTCAGCGCGCCGACCGCGCTGATGCATAGTCTGAAACACTACAAGGTGCTGCACGAGAAGAACGTCATTCTCACCATCGAGACGGCGCAGACCCCGCGGATCGATCCGGCCGAGCGCGTCAGGCTGGAGCAGATCTCGCCGACCTTCTCCAAGGTGACGCTCAAGTTCGGCTTCATGGAATCGCCCAACGTGCCGAAGGCCCTGGCGATCGCCCGCAAGCTCGGCTGGCAGTTCGACATCATGTCGACTTCGTTCTTCCTGTCGCGGCGGGCGCTGAAGCCTGCCGCGCATTCGGGCATGCCGCGCTGGCAGGACCGGTTGTTCATCTCGCTCAGCCGCTCCGCCAACGACGCCACGGACTATTTCCAGATCCCGAGCGGTCGCGTGGTCGAGGTCGGTACCCAGGTCGCGATCTAGGCAGGCGACCAACGCCGCACTTCAAGTCGCTGCGATTTAGCTTTAACTTGCGCCGCGCGGCTCAAGCCTTTGTAGCGCTTGATTTTCGTCGCCCGAGAGGCGAGGTTGCCGCCGGCCGGGGACGCCCCGGCATGCGACCCCGCGACGTTGGAGGATGATGTGGCAAACCAGGTACAGGATCTGACCCCGGACGAGGTCTCCAAAGGTGTCGCGGAAGGGCGCTATCTGCTGGTCGACGTGCGCGAGCCGAACGAGGTCCAAGCCGAGGCCTATCCTTACGGCGTCGTCGTGCCGCTCTCGACCTTCGATCCCAAGGCGATCCCCGATCCCCAAGGCAAAGAGGTCGTGTTCGCCTGCCGCTCGGGCAAGCGCTCGGTGACAGCTTCGCTCGCTGCCCAGGAGGCGGGCCTGCCTTACGACAAGCATTTGGCCGGCGGCATGCTCGGCTGGAAGGCGGCGGGTCTCCCCAGCAAGGTCGGCGGCTGATCGGGCCCAATGTCCAACTCGATGTCAAAGAGCTCCTCGCTGAACAAGGTCTTCGCCGACCTTCCCGTCACCATCTTCGAGGCGATGTCGCAGGCCGCGCGCGACAACAATGCGATCAATCTCGGCCAGGGTTTTCCTGACGATCCCGGCCCCGAGGACATCCGCCGCGCCGCGGCCGAGGCCTCGCTGAACGGCTACAACCAGTACCCCTCGATGATGGGCCTGCCCGAGCTGCGCCAGGCGATCGCGACCCATTACGGCCATTGGCACGGGCTCAAGCTCGATCCGATGAGCGAGGTGATGGTGACATCGGGCGGCACCGAGGCGCTGACCTCGGCCATCCTCGCGGTGGTCCAGCCCGGCGACGAGGTGGTCTGCTTCCAGCCGGTCTATGATTCCTACTTGCCGATCATCCGCCAGGCCGGCGGCATCCCGCGCCTGGTCCGGCTCGAGCCGCCGCATTGGCGGCTGAATGAGGACATGCTGAAAAGCGTCTTCAATTCAAAGACCAAGGCGGTGTTGTTCAACAATCCCTTGAATCCGTCCGCGGTGGTCTATCCGCGCGAAGACCTCGAGCTGCTGGCGCGCTATTGCCAGGAGTTCGACGTCATCGCGATCTGCGACGAGGTCTGGGAGCACGTCACCTTCGACGAGCACAAGCACATTCCGCTGATCACCCTCCCGGGCATGCGCGAGCGCACCATCAAGGTCGGCTCGGCGGGCAAGATCTTCTCACTGACGGGGTGGAAGATCGGCTTCGTCTGCGCCGCGCCGCCGCTGCTGCGCGTCGCAGCCAAGGTGCACCAGTTCCTGACCTTCACCACCGCGCCGAACCTGCAGGCCGCCGTCGCTTACGGCCTCGGCAAGTCCGACGACTACTTCCTGACCATGCGCAAGGACCTGACGCGGAGCAGGGACCGCCTGACCAAGGGGCTGGAGAGCCTCGGCTTCCCCGTGCTGAAGTCGCAAGGCACCTACTTCCTCACCGTCGACCTGTCGCCGCTCGGGCTCAACGAGAGCGACACCGAGTTCTGCTGGCGGATCGTGAAAGACTACAAGGTTGCGGCGATCCCGGTCTCGGCGTTTTACGAGCAAGACCCGGTGACCTCAGTGGTGCGTTTCTGCTTCGCCAAGAAGGACCAGACGCTGGACACCGCGCTGGAGCGGCTGTCGGACGCGGTGCGCGGACGCAAGAGGTAAGACAGCAATGACGAATGCCAGCCGCCCGGGGTTTCGCCTTGGTCTCGCGTTCGCCGCTGCGTTGACGTTGCTCTCTGCCCCCGTTCGCGCCGAGGAGCGTGTCGTCAACTTCTACAACTGGTCCAACTACATGGCCCCGGATGTCCTGGAGGCCTTCACCAAGGAGACCGGCATCAAGGTGGTCTACGACACCTTCGATGCCAACGAGACGCTGGAGACGCGCCTGATGGCCGGCAAGTCCGGCTACGACGTCGTGGTGCCCACCGCCTACTTCCTGCAACGCCAGATCAAGGCCAACATCTTCCAGAAGCTCGACAAGGCCAAGCTGCCGAACCTTGCCAACGCCTGGCCCATGGTGACCAAGAACCTTGCGACCTACGACCCCGGCAACGTCTACGCCGCGAACTACATGTGGGGCACCACGGGCATCGGCTACAACGTCGCCAAGGTGAAGCAGATCCTTGGGGCCGATGCCAAGATCGACAGCTGGGACATCGTCTTCAAGCCGGAGAACCTCGCCAAGTTCAAGGATTGCGGCGTCCACATGCTCGACTCCGCCGATGACATCTTCCCGGCGGCGCTGAACTATCTCGGGCTCGATCCGAACTCGACCAAGCAGGCGGACCTCGAGAAGGCTGCCGATGTCGTCGCCAAGGTCCGCCCGTCGGTGCGCAAGTTTCACTCGTCCGAATATCTCAGCGCGCTTGCCACCGGCGAAATCTGCTTCGTGGTCGGCTGGTCCGGCGACATCATGCAGGCCCGCGCGCGTGCGGCCGAGGCCAAGAAAGACGACAGCAGCGGGATCGAGATCGGTTATGCCATCCCGAAGGAGGGGGCGCAGATGTTCTTCGACAATCTCGCGATCCCCGCGGACGCCAAGAACGTCAGCGAAGCCTATGAGCTGATCAACTATCTCTACCGCCCGGATGTTGCCGCCAAGAACTCGGACTTTTTGTCATATGCCAACGGCAACCTCGCCAGCCAGAAGCTGGTCGATCCGAAGATCCTGAACGACAGGAACATCTATCCGGATGAGGCGACGCTTTCAAAACTGTTCGTCATCACCGCGCGCGAGCCCGCGACCCAGCGGATCATCAACCGGCTCTGGACCAGGGTGAAGACGGGAAGGTAGAGGGCTGCCACGGGCTCCTGCCGTGACGGCAGCTACCGCCACCTGCGATGCAGCCACAACCACTGCTCAGGATGCTCGCGCACCCAGCTTTCCACCACGTTCGTGACGGCCTGGGTCGTGCCCTGGATGTCGATCTTGCCCTCGGCATCGCGCACCGGCTGCACTTCTTCGGTCAGCTCTGCGGCGAAGCGGCCGCCGGGCTTGCGGATGATGCGCACGCCGTGGATCGGGCATTCGACCTGGCGCAGCAGGCGCGCCAGCATCGGATTGGCGCGGGTCTTGCGGCCGAAGAAGGTAACCTCGACGCCGCCGGTCAGATACTGGTCGATCAGCATCGCGACGTGCTTGCCGTCCCTCAGCGCCTGCGCGAGCCGCAATGGCGCGTCGCGGCCTGCGGGGATCAGGGTGCCCATGTTGACCTGGCGCATCTCCTGGATGATGCGGTCGGCGGAGGCGATGTTGGGGCGGCGGTAGAGGATTGCAGTGTCCAGCCCATGCGCGACCGCGGCGAGCGCCGGCAGTTCCCAATTGGCGAGGTGCGCGGCGAAGATCAGCGCCGGCTTGCCGTCGTCGCGGATGCGGTCGAACCGTTCGATGCTGGGCTGGGGCAGCTCGATCCGGCTGTTTTCCGGATGGGCGCGGTCGTAATCCCAGACGTGGTCCATGTGAGCGAATTCGGCGCCGACGCGGCCGAGATTGTCCCACACGCCCATCAGGATCTGTTCGATCTCCTCCGGCGATTTCTCGGGAAAGGCGGCAGTGAGGTTGGCACGGCCGATGCGGTGCTCGCGCAGGCGCGGGCCGATCGTTTTCACGACGCGTGCGAAAAAGTCCGAGGTCTTGACCGGATCGAAATAGCGCGTGGTGCGCAGCATGCCGACCGTGGCAGCTCCGATCAGGCTGCCGCTGAGCGATTTGGCTGCATTCCGCGCGCGAATCTTCGTGCTGATAGGAATCAGCGCCATGCTACGTCCGGTCAGGCCGGTTCGCGGGTCAGGATCAGCGAGGCGTTCTGGCCGCCGAAGCCGAACGAGTTCGACATGACGGCGGTGACACGGGCGTCACGCGCCTTGTTGCCGACCACGTTGAACAGGATCGTGGGATCCGGGGTCTCGTAATTGATCGTCGGCGGGATACGCTGATGCTCGAGCGTGAGCAGCGAGAAGATCGCCTCGACCGCGCCGGCCGCGGAGATGGTGTGGCCGACCATCGACTTGTTGGAGGTGACCGGAATCTTCTGCGCGAGCTCGCCGAACACGGCCGATGTCGTGTTGAACTCCATCTTGTCGTTCTCGGGCGTCGCGGTGCCGTGCGCGTTGATGTGGTCGATCTGGTCCGGCGTCATGCCGGCATCGGCCAGCGTCTTGTTCATGCAGCCGATGATCGGCTTGCCGTCGGGCGAGGAGCGGGTGCGATGGAAGGAATCGGTGAGCTCGCCGCAGCCGGCGATCACGCCGAGGATCTTTGCGCCGCGCGCGGTGGCCGCTTCATAGCTTTCCAGCACGAGCGCGCCGGCGCCTTCGGCCATGACGAAGCCGTCGCGGTTCTTGGAGAATGGGCGGGAGGCCGCCTGCGGCGGATCGTTCTGGGTCGACAGCGCCGAGAGCAGCGAGAAGCGCACCAGCGCCTCCGGATTCACCGTGCCGTCGGTCGCGACGCACAGCGCCGCATCGGTCTCGCCGCGGCGGATCGCTTCGACGCCGAGTTGGATCGAGGTGGCTCCGGACGCGCAGGCGGTCGACAGCGAGATCGGCGAGCCCTTGGTGCCGAAGGTCTCGGCGAGGTGGGCGGCGACCGAGCCGAACATGAAACGGTGATGATAGGCGCTGTACTTGCCGCCGCCGGAGATGCGCAAGAGATCGTCATAGGTGAAGTCGGGCGCACCGACCGCGCGGCCGAGCTCGCGGCGCTGCGGCCATTCCACCTCGACCGGCGCGACCGCCAGGAACAGGGGACCCGGGAAATCGGCCTTGGCGCCGATGCCGGCCTGCTCGAGCGCTTCCTCCGTTACCAATTCAGCCATCCGCTCGGAAAGACCGGTGGAGGAGAACGGATCGACGCTGACGAAATCGACCGTGCCGGCCATCGTGGTCTTCAGGCCGTCGACCGGGAAGCGGGTGATGGTGCGGATGCCGGATTCGCCGGCGACGAGCTTGGCCCAATTGTCGGCCTTGCCGGCACCGAGCGAGGTCATGATGCCCATGCCGGTGACGACGACGACGGGACGCCCGAGTTTGTCGCGTGGTGCAGTCATGTCGATCCCCCGGGTGAGCTAGCCAACTGCCTCGACCAGCGCCATGCCTTCGCCGCGCCAGTGTCCGGCTCCCACCACCACAATCTGGGTGGGCGCTCCCTGCATTTCAATCTCGGTGCCCGTGGAATCGTTCGGCGGGAACAGCGCACCACGCGAGATCGACAGCGCAGCGAGCGCGATGCCGAGCGGGAATTGCGTCTCCATGGTGTGGCCGAACATGGTACCGGTCGAACGCACCGGGAAGTCGGCGTGAGCTTTCAGGAAGCCGCGCTCTTCGCTCGTCGCGGGCTCCGCGCCGGTCGCGCCTGATATGATCGCGCCCTTGCCTTCGCGCCTGGGCAGCTTGGCCCACAACTGCTCCAGCGTCGCGGCCATGTCGCCGGGCTGCTTGCGCCGGGCGAGATCGGCAACGACGCTCGACAGCCTTGCGAACGGCTTGGCGCCGCGCGCCTCTGCATGCGCTTTCGATTCCAGCACCAGGAACGCGCCGGCCGAGCCGAGCGCGAAGCCGGGATGGTCCTTGCGCGCCCACACCGGCGCAAACTTGTCCTTCAGGTTGAAGTCGCCGAATTCGTAGAGGACCATGAGGTCCTTGCGCTCGCCGTTGTGCGAGCCGCCGACGAGGGCAATGTCGCTCTCGCCCGAGGCGATGCGCGCGAGCGCAATGCGGGCGGCATCCGCGCCCGCAACCTCTTCGCCCATGAAGGTGCGCGAGGTGCCGCCGAGGCCGTGCACGATGGCGATGTTGCCCGCGAGCAGGTTGGAAAGCTGCGCCAGGAACAAGGTGGGGCGCAAATCGCTCATCAGCCGTTCGTTGAGAAAGCCGGGCGCGTTCGCGCCCTTGGCCTCGGCCGTCAGGACGCCGGTGTCGACATTGAGGTCGCGCTCGCCGCCGCCCGCGGCCACCACCATGTCGATCTTCGACAGAATATCCTTGTTGCCCTTGATCCCGGCGGAGTCGAGCGCAAGGCCGGCGGCATAGGTGCCGATGCGCTGCCAGGCTTCCATCTGGCGCTGGTCGCCCTTCTTCGGGATCTGGCTGTCGAAGGTCACGGGCATCAAGGGATGCACGATGTAGGGCGCAAAACCCTTCTCGTCGACGTTGATGCGCTTCTCGGACAGCGCAGCCCAGTTGGCGTCGAGGCCCTCGCCGAGCGAGGTTGCGAGTCCAATGCCGGTGATCCAGACTTCCGTCTGGCCGGGCTTCGAAGCAGTGTCAGTCATGGCGATACGGCCTGTTGCGGAAAGCCGACACGCTCGGCGACTTTCGCCATGTATCCGCGCATATCCGCATTGGGGAAGGGGATCAGCGTGAAGGTCAGCGCCGAATTCGCGCGCAGCTTGCCGCCGACCTTGATCTTGGCCTCGGTCATGGCATAGCCGGAGCCTTCATAGGTGAGGCTCGCCTCGATGCTCATGAGATCGCCGGGGAAGACCGAGCCGCGGACCTTGGCCTCCTTCACGGCGGCAAGGATCGGCATGCGCTCGAACTTGAACACGCCGAGCTGAAGCCAGCCCGAAGCCTGCGCCATCGATTCGATCAGGAGCACGCCGGGCATCAAGGGGTAACCCGGGAAGTGCCCCTCGAAGATGGTGCTCTCCTTCGGGACCTGGGCTTCGACGACGATCGTCTTCTCGTCGACCTTGAGGTCGACGATGCGATCGATCATGTGGAAGTATTCGAGTTGCATGGCCGCGCGCTTACGCGCTCGCGCCCTTGGCCGCAACCAGTTCGTCGATGCGGGCGCACAGGTTCTTCAGCACGAAATACTGCTCGGTGGTCGCCTTGCCGTCGTTGACCTCCTGGGTCCACTTTTCCAGTGGCAGCTTGATGCCGAACTGTTTGTCGATCGCGAACGCGATGTCGAGGAAATCGAGGCTGTCGATGCCGAGATCGTCGATGGCATGGCTATCCGGCGTGATCGTGTCGCGCGGGATGTCGCAGGTTTCAGCGATGATCGTGGCGACCTGATCGAATGTGGAAGACATCACTAAGCCTTTGATATATTGCGGATATTTGTCAGATTGTCCAGAGTGGCACGGTGGGTGGGCATCGCGCCCCTGATGACGCCCTCAAACCCCCCTCTGGCCGGGTCGAAAGCCCGTATATCGGAGCGCCGCCCTGAGTTCAATGGAGCCGGGCAGGCGAGGAGACGGGGTTGGGGATGCCCGCCGGAGCCCCCTTCGGCCGGGCTGGCCGGCGGATCGGGCCTAGATATGCGGGGTTGTGATCTTGACGCAGTCGCGACGGCCCATCAGCACGCAATCCTGGGTCCGGCGCAGGTCCGCAATGCTGACCGCGAGCCAGATTCCGATGGCGGTCAGCGCGATGGTGAAGGCTAGCGCTGCGATATTGGCGAGCATGCGATGACGGAAATCGTCCGGCTCGGCGCGGGGCTGCTCGTAGCGTGAAAGGTCGAGCGGTTCGGGCGCGACGCGCAACGGCTGTACGGTACCGCTACCGTGGCGGACCGACGGGGAAGGCGAGGTGCGCGGCCTGAACTGGAGCACCCGGTGCTCGTCGTCAGAGCTTATGGGCCGCTGGGTCGTCATGGGGCGGGGGTCACTCCGAAGCAGCGGTTTTTGATAGCACACGGGATGAACGCGTTGCAGAAAATCTTCTCAATTCCGGCGTGTAATCGAGCGCTAGCACTATTTGTGCATGGAGCGGCGCGGAGCGTTCGCGGTCACGTCCCCCGCGCGACGCGAGGGTTGCGTTGCAACAACGGGCACAGCGACAGCCAGGGACTTCGTGCCTTCGTGTCCGTCTACATCGGCTTGTGATCCCGTCGTCCTTCCGAGCACGTTTTGCCGCTGCAGGGCCCATGGCATAGTTGGGAACCTGAACGTCAGTTGCATCCATGCGAGGGGCTTCGACCATGACCACGACCAACGCGCGCGAGCCGAGAGTGCATCCGGTTCCGATCCTGTCGCTCCGGCCGACGCAGATGACGGTCGGCATGCGGGAGGTCAAGGAGAAGCGCAAGCGCTGGCGCGAGCATGACAAGAAGAAGCAGGCCGATCTGCTCGGCAAGCACATGATCCCCGTCGTCTACGGCCCCGACGCGCGCTACTACGTGATCGACCACCATCATCTCGGCCGCGCGCTGCACGACGAAGGCGTCAAGGAGGTGCTGGTGACCATCGTCGGCGACCTCCGCATGGTCGAGCGCGAGGCGTTCTGGGGCGTGATGGACAACAAGCGCTGGGTCTATCCTTACGACGCCAAGGGGGAGCGGCAGCGCTTCCGCGACCTGCCGAAATCGATCGCCGATCTCAAGGACGATCCGTTCCGCAGCCTTGCCGGCGAATTGCGCCGCATGGGCGGCTTTGCCAAGGACACGACGCCGTTCTCAGAGTTCCTGTGGGCCGACTTCCTGCGCCGAAAAGTCTCGCGCAAGGTGGTGGAGGGCGATTTCGACAAGGCCCTCGAGAAGGCGATGTCGGCAGCCAAGAGCAAGGATGCGATCTATCTGCCCGGCTGGTGCGGTCCGGAGGACGATGATTAGAGGCGACCGTTCGTCAGTCGCGCTGGAATATCCTGGCGCCTGGGTAGGCGCGGCGGGCGTAGGTGATCACCAGGGCGCGGTCCTGGGTGTCCAGGAAGGGCGTTCGGATCTGGCACGACCCGACGATGAGGTGCCACAGGCCATTGAGCTTCTGGATCACGATCTTCATTTGAATAGTCCTCGATAACTCCCATTCCAGCGAATGCTGCTTGTCGCTGCAGTGCTTAGGATCGTGGCCGCGGGTGTGGAATTCCCGACAATGCTCGCGCTCCGCTACAAAAACACGTCGACCATTATTAGGTAGTTGCGGCACGCGCCCAGATAAGCCGAATCTCATCACAGCCGCTTGAGCGAAATCAATTTCCTCACCCACGAAACCGTCCTGAAACAGAGCCGTCCCATCCTTTGGAGGAGTCGAGCTCACACAGGAGGCGAACATGCGCCGTCTGGTTTTCGTAGTTGCCTTGCTCGCGGTTGCTTCGGCAGGAATCTCGGCATCCTTTGCCGCAGTTCATCACGCCAAGACATTGACGTTCGCCGAGCGCTTTGCTCCGGCGCTCGAGTTGATGGCGAAGCAATAGCGGCATCGCGCCTTGCGCGGGCAAGCGTATGGCTTTAACCGGCCAGTGCGCGATCGATGTTGCGCAGCCGCACGAAGGCTGCCCAGGCCTGCGGATAGTCCTTGTCCGCGGGATCGATCGCAAGAAGCGCACAGCGTGCTGTTCTGATCTCTTCCGACGACACACGTTTCGTCGGGGGCTGCAATGTTCTCGACTGCTCCCAGCGGGCCTCGATCTCCTTTGCAAGAGCCAGGGCTTCAGCGGCCGTCCGCGGTTGCATCGATTTCGCCGGGCATTGGCCTGTGGGGAGCGCCGGCCATGCGACCGGCGGCCGATCGGCCTGCCAGGTGAGTTCGGTGTCCGGGACAGCCTTCGGCGAAGTTGAAGGCTGTCCTGCCGGCGCCAGTCCCGTCCCAGCCATTCCCGTCCCGGTCAGTCCCATCCCCGTCAGTCCCGTTGCGGCCGGTCTTGTCCCCGCCGGACCCGACGAGCCTCCCGCAGCCGGTGCGACGGCTGTTGTCTGCGCGGCCAGTTGGCCAAGCTGTTGCTCCATCGTCCCGCCGCTGGATTGGGGAATGACCTTCCCGATGACCTTGGCCGCCGCCAGCGCGCCGGGGGATATCGGCATTTGCTGTTCGGCAGTCCTGACGTCGGTTGCCGCTGGGCACGATTTGTATGGAAAGTGTTGGGAGGTGATCCGGCCTTCGTCGTCGACCCGGGCGAAGTCGCTGGCCACGGTGTAGACGAACGCGGCATCGATCGCGTGGCCCGCCTTGTTCTTCGCGTTCACGGCGCCGCATACGTATCTCGCAGTGTCTGCCTCGACCGTTCGCAGACCGCTGAAGTGAGCTGAATGCGGCTCGATGAGCATGCGAGAGACCGCCGCTCGGGCCATGCGATGCTCGGATTGAAACATGCTCCATATTTCATCGGGATTGACGATGTCGGGCTGGTAGTTCCAGACGTAGCCAACCCCGAGGAATGCCGCGCCAACGCATGTCGCGATGATCGATGCTCGCAGGTTCATGAGAGGGCGCCCTTTTCGTTTTGCAGGCACGACTCGTCGGCGTCTCCGTCCGCGGTGGTGACGGAAACTGCGCAGGTTGTGCCGAAGTGTTTGCGCTAGTAACGGGCGAGACTCTTAATAAAACGTTTTCGATTGTGAAATCGTTGTGGTTCCCGTCGGGCGCGAATTTTAGTTCCCGCTGGCGGCGTCATTTCGCATGCGAGTCACACGCCGATCATCCGGCCGTGCTGGTCGTGGACATGTCATAAAGCAAGCGGTTCACCGGACCAGCGGCATCGCGTCCCAGGTGCGGCTTGACATGCCGCAAATGTCCCTCGGTGCTGACCAGTACTGTCCGCGTGCATGAATGCCGACGAGCATTGCGCCCCGATGTCGAGGGCGAGGTGGGCTCCAGGTCATGCTGATCGGAGACATGGCCATGAGCATCATCTTTCGCATCCTCTTTGTCATCGCCGGCGCGATCACCGCGCTGTTCGTCGCGCGCGACGCCCTGAACTTCACCATCTTCCAGACCTTCGTCGCCGTGTTGCTTGCGACGGCCATCGTCGGAGCCGGAAGTCTCTGGAGCGTGCGGCGGAAGACGTGAGCAAGGAAGAACGCGCAGGTTCAGCGGGGCTGAGCGAAGCCGAGGCCCGGCTGCGACTGCAACAGGACGGTTACAACGAACTGCCTCGGCCGGAACGGCGCACGCCGCTGCGCATCGTGCTCGAGGTCGTGCGCGAGCCGATGCTCGCACTCCTGCTTTGCGGCGGGCTGGTCTACCTCCTGCTCGGCGACCTCCGCGAGGCGCTGCTGCTGCTGGCCTTCGGCGCCATCTCCGTCGTCATCACCATCGTGCAGGAGACCCGCACCGAACGCGTGCTGGAGGCGTTGCGCGAGCTGACCAGTCCGCGGGCGCTCGTGGTCAGGGATGGGCAGCGGCGGCGGATCGCGGGCCGGGACGTCGTCCGTGGGGATCTTCTCGTTCTGGCCGAAGGCGACCGTATTCCGGCGGACGCTATGCTGGTCAGCGCGCGCGATCTGGCGGTCGACGAGTCGCTGCTGACTGGAGAGTCGGTCCCGGTGCGCAAGCAGGCCATCAAGACGCCGGCCCCTGACGGCGCTTTGGCCGAGCATCGTCCGGGCGGCGATGATCAGCCCTTCGTGTATTCGGCCTCGCTGGTCGTGCGAGGCGAGGGCCTTGCCGAGGTCGAGGCCACCGGCCCCCGCAGCGAGATCGGGAAGATCGGATTGTCGCTGCATGGCTTGCAGACAGAGCCGCCGCGGCTGCAGCAACAGACCGCACGGCTCGTGCGGCTTTGCTTTCTCGGCGGCGCGGTGATCAGCCTGGCCGCAGTCCTGCTTTACGGAACATTGCGCGGGGATTGGCTGCAGGCGCTGCTCGGGGGCATCGCCATCGGCATGTCCATGTTGCCCGAGGAGTTTGCCGTCGTCCTCACTGTGTTCATGGCCATGGGCGCCTGGCGCATCTCGAAGGCGCGCGTGCTGACGCGGCGCGCCGCCGCAATCGAGGTGCTTGGCTCGGCCACGGTGCTGTGTACCGACAAGACCGGCACGCTGACGCAGAACAGGATGTCGGTCGCGGAGCTGAGGCTGCCTGGCGGGACGAGCCTGCGCCTTGCCGCGTCGCAGGCTGCAGCTGTAGGCGCGGAGTTCTTCGAGCTGGCGCGTTGCAGCGTTCTGGCGAGCTCGCCGGAGCCGTTCGACCCGATGGAGAAGGCCCTGCATACGTTCGTGCAGGCGAGCCTGCCGAGGGATGAGGACACCGAGGGCGCCCGGACCTTGATACGCACCTACGGCCTGCGGCCCGAAATGCTGGCGATGACCCAAGTCTGGCGCTTGCCGCATCACGAGGAGCTCTTCGTCTCGGCGAAAGGCGCCCCCGAAGCGATTGCGCGTCTCTGCAAGCTGGATGCCGCGGAGCAGGCGGCGATGCGCGAGTCGGTCGCGGACATGGCGAAAAATGGTCTTCGCGTGCTGGGCATTGCCGCTGCGACCTGCCACAGTGAGTCGCTGCCGGCTTCGCAGGACGGCTTTTCATTTCGCTTCCTCGGTCTCGTCGGACTGGCCGATCCGCTTCGTCCGCACGTCTCCGAAGCGGTGGCCGAATGTCGCTCGGCTGGCATCCGCGTCGTCATGATCACGGGCGACTATCCCGCGACCGCCATGGCGATCGCCGGGCAGGCCGGACTCGACGTCAACGAGGTCGTGACCGGCGAGCAGATCAAGCTTGCGGACGACAACGAGCTGGAGGCTCTCGTTGGCAACGTGAACGTCTTCGCGCGGGTCCTGCCGGAGCAGAAGCTGCGGATCGTTCAGGCGATGAAGCGCAACGGCGAGATCGTCGCGATGACCGGCGACGGCGTCAACGACGCGCCGTCCCTGAAGGCTGCCCATATCGGGATCGCGATGGGCGGCCGCGGCACGGATGTCGCTCGCGAGGCTTCCTCGATCGTCCTGTTCGACGACGATTTCGCATCCATCGTTGCATCCATCCGCCTCGGGCGGCGGATCTACGACAATCTCCGCAAGGCGATGGCCTTCATCTTCGCCGTTCACGTTCCGATCGCAGGGCTTGCCCTGCTTCCCCTGGTGTTCGGGCTGCCCCTGATTCTCGGTCCCGTGCACATTGCGTTTCTGGAACTGATCATCGACCCCGTCTGCTCGCTGGTGTTCGAAGCCGAACGGGAGGAGCGCGATGTCATGACGCGCCCGCCGCGGCGCGCCGATGCGGAGTTGTTTTCGTGGGCCTTGGTCGGCTGGAGCATTCTGCAGGGCGTGGTGGCATTCGCGTTGATCGCCGCGATCTTCGTCGTCGCGCTTCGTTCCGGCATGCCGCCCGACGAGGCGCGCGCACTGGCTTTCGTTGCGCTGGTCGTCTGTATCGTCGCGCTGGTGCTGGTCAACCGGTCCTTCAGCGCGTCGTTCCTGTCCGCCTTCTTCCGTCCGAACCTGGCATTGCTCTGGATCTTCCTGTCGATCGCGCTCGTTCTCGCCGCGGCCTTGTTCTGGCCGCCGGCGTCCAGCCTGTTTCGTTTCGGTCCGCTGCACCCGGACGATCTGATGTTCACGCTCGGCGCAGGACTATTGGTGCTCACGGTGCTCGAATTGCTGAAGCCGATCTGGGGGCGGCGGTTGCGGTTCTAGCGACTCTCGACATGATCGCGAGATGCCGCGGTCTCAGCGTGGTGTGGATCGTCTTTACCGCCCAGTGCGCGATGCAGCCAGCGCTCGCCGCGGCGGCCGATCGTGAGCAGCACGAAGGCAAAGGCCAGCGCGACCAGGACGATTCTCCACTGCCCGGCGCCGCAGGCAATGCCGAGACAGGCGGCGAGGAAGGTGCAGGCCGCGCTGGTCAGGCCGCGCACGCGAAACCGTTCGCTCTCGTGGACGATGACGCCGGCTCCGAGGAAACCGATGCCGGTCAGGATGCCCTGGATCACCCGGCTCGCCGCGTCGGTAATCTTGCCGGGCTCGCCGAATTGGACCGCGAGCAGCACGACTGTCGCGGTCGAGAGCCCGACGATGCCGAGCGTCTTCAGCCCGATCGGCTTGCCGTGCAGGTCACGGTTCAGGCCGATCGCGCTGCCGGCGAGCGTCGCAGCTCCGAGGCGCAGCAGAATTTCGGGCCAGTCCAGTTCGGTCATGTCTTTTCCGTCACGTCGTCGGCATGCGCGCGCAGGCTTGCCACGGTCAGGAAAGCCGGCTTCGAGGGGACAAACCATAGTCCACGCGGGCGCGACGCTCCAGAGGCGTCGGAACGTCTCGTGCCCCGGACGCAGTGCAGCGCTCCCCCGGGCGATGCGCAGCATCGTCCGGTTCAGCGCTTCGCTGCAGAGCCGGGGCCCATCTCACTGACATGTGCGGTGTTGCGGTTTGGATCCCGGCTCTGCGCAGCAGCGTCTCACGCTGCAGCGCGTCCGGGACACGAGAGTCTCTACCGCAGCGGCTTCTTCAGGAGCGAGAAGCGGTCGGGATCGAGCCCCATCGAGGGCTGCAGCATCGGGGCCTCGACGTTGGAGAGCGTCTTGGCGGGCGGGGCCGAGAACACCGGATCGTTCGGCACGTCGCGCTGCGAGGTGGCACCGCGCCAGCGCTCGAGCACGGCGCCGACGAAATGCATGTCATGGCCGGAGGTGACGGACGGGACGCTCGAGATGGTGGCTTCGCCGCGCGGCAATTGATGCGGCGGCACCTCCTTGAAGCGCAGCCGCGTGGGCAGCGCAACGCCCTCGCCGAAGGCCAGCACTTCACGCGTGCCGAGGGAGGGCACGAAGGACAACAGGTTCGCGGCGGCGTCCGACACGGCGGCACGCAGCAACGCCTGGTCGCGCTCGTTGGCAAGACGCATCGTGAACAGCGTGTTGCACTGGGAGATGATGGTGGCGTCGAGCTCGGCCGGACGCTGGGTGATGAGACCGAGATAGACGCCGTATTTGCGGCCTTCCTTGGCAATGCGCGACACCGCCTTGCGGGTCGGCCCGAAACCGATGTTGCGGTCGGCGGAGGCGTATCGATGCGCTTCCTCGCACACGAATAGCAGCGGCGAGACGCCGTCGCTCCACAGGCCGAAATCGAAGGCCATGCGGCACAGCACCGAGACGACGGAATCGATGACCTCGGCCGGGAAGCCGGCGAGCTGCATCACCGTCATCGGCTTGCCGTTCGCCGGCAGGCGGAACAGATGGCTGATGACCTCGGCCATGGTGTCGCCGCCGACATTGGCGTTGTCGAACATGAAGGCGTAGCGCGGGTCATTGCGCACCGCCTCGATGCGCGAGATCAGCTTGTGATAGATGATGCGCGAGGAGCGGTTCTCGAGCTTGCCCATGCGCTCGTCGATCAGCGACATCAAATCGACCAGGCGATAGGGCACAGGCGTGTCGACAGTGTAGCCGATCTGCTTGGGATCGATGCGCTTGAGACCGATGCGGTCGGCGTTCTGGTACTGCGTGTAGACGCCCTTGGCGAGCGGGATCACCTCGGCGAGGATGTCGAGCTCCTCGGGCACGCCGGCGCGGCCGCCGAACAGCACGTCGACGATTTCCTCGAAATTGAACAGCCAGAACGGCAGCTTCAGGTTTCGCGGGTTGAGCACCAGCGCGCGGTCGCCGAAGCAGCGGCCATATTCGTTGTGCACGTCGAGCAGGAAGATGCGCAGGTTCGGACGCGCCTTCAGGATCTCGTTGAGCAGCAGCGACACGCCGGTCGATTTGCCGACGCCGGTCGATCCCAGCACGGCAAAATGCTTGGACAGCATTTCCTCGACGTCGACATAGGCGACGACCGAGCGGTCCTGCTGGAGGAAACCGACATTGATCTGGTCCGAGCCGGTCGGCGCGTAGATCGTGCGCAGCTCCTGGCTGGTGATCAGATCGACGGAATCACCGATGGTCGGATAGTTGGTGACGCCACGCTGGAATTTCGGCTTGTCGCTGGCGTTGAGGATCTCGCCGAGCAGGTCGACCGAGGCGACCGCGATGTAATTGTCGCTGCTCGACAAATTCTCGCAGGACACCTCGGTGATCATCGCGACGATGACCGAGCTGGCGCTGCGAATGCTGACGAAGCGGCCGACGGTTGCCCGAACTTCCGAGATGGGCATCTGGCTTTCCGCCAGCAGCCCGACCCGGGCGAGCGATCCGCGAACCGAAATCACGCGTCCAAAGGATGTCACGATCGATGAACCTGGCAAGAGCAAGCGATTTGCACCGGACTATGCGCGGCCGTCGCTGCACAAACGGTTAAGCGGCAGGCGCGGCCGCTTCGTTAAATCCGCGACAATTCGGCAGCGAGGTTTGTTCCGATTGCCCTTTTACGGGCGGAAACGGCGGGAAAATGCTGCAATTCCAGGCCGTTGAAGGCCAGAAGCAATTAAGGAATATTTTACCATCCGGTCAGTCGGGTCCGCCGTTTGGAGGGTGCCTTCGAGCAGCGAACTTCGTCCGGGCCAGGGAGTGTCGCTTGCTTTGTTGACGAGACCTAATCATTTGTACATTAGTACAAATAAACCGGCGGCTTTCGGATGCGGCCTTCGGGCGGGCGAGCGTGTTGCAGCCCTGCGCCCGATTGCGCGATCCGGTCCGGCGGATCGCTAGTTGTGCTGGAGAACAACATGCAGCCCGAACCGATCCTCGATCTCGCGCATCTCGGCCATATGGAACTGCTGACGCCGAAGCCCGATGAGAGCCTGAAATTCTTCGTCGACGTCATGGGCATGACGATCAGCGGCCGGAAGGGCGAGTCCGTGTACTTGCGCGGCTGGGACGATTACGAGCGGTATTCGCTCAAGCTCACCGCGTCGAAGACTTCGGGCATGGAGCACATGGCGCTGCGCGCGCGCAGCCAGCAAGCGCTGGAGCGGCGCGTCGCCGCGCTGAAAGGATCCGGCTTCGACATCGGCTGGATCGACGGCGACATGGGGCAGGGCCCGACCTTCCGTTGCCGAGATCCCGATGGTCACATCGTCGAGCTGTATTACGAGACCGAATGGTACCAGGCGCCACCGGAGCTGAAGCCCGCGCTGAAGAACCAGGCGCAGCGCTTTCCGGCGCGCGGCGTCAATGTCCGCCGGCTCGATCACCTCAACTGCCTCGCCGTCGACATCAAGGCCAATCGCGAGTTCTTCGAAAACTATCTCGGCTTGCGCCTCACGGAGCAGATCGTGCTCAATGATGGGCGGGAAGCTGCGATGTGGCTGACGATGTCGAACAAGAGCTACGACTTCGCCTATTCGCTCGACCATTCCGGCGTGCCGGGCCGCTTCCATCACGTCACTTACGCGCTCGACAGCCGCGAGGAGATCCTTCGTGCGGCCGATATTTTTCTCGAGAACGGCGTGCACATTGAGACCGGACCGCACAAGCACGCGATCCAGCAGACCTTCTTCCTCTACGTTTACGAGCCCGGCGGCAACCGCGTCGAAGTCGCCAATGCCGGCGCCCGCCTCATTCTCGCGCCGGATTGGAAGCCGATCGTGTGGACGGAAGAGGAGCGCAAGAAGGGGCAGGCGTGGGGATTGAAGACGATCGAGTCCTTCCACACCCACGGCACGCCGCCGGTGGAGCCGAAGAAGCACGCTTGATTGCAGGCTCGTCTAACGCACTGACGATCGCGCCCGTGCGATCGTTTCGCGGATACCGGTCCACGCCGGCTTGTCTGGCGCAAACTGCTTGCGCAGGAAGGTGGCGAGCTCCTCGATCTGCGCGTCGCTCATGCTGTTCCTGAAGGCCGGCATGTAGCCGAGATCGCTGGAGACTGGCTCGGTGATGCCGTGCAGGATCACCTGCACGAGGTTGTCCGCCTTCGTGCTGTGAATGTTGCTGTTGAGTGCGAGCGACGGGCGGCTGCCGAACAGCGGTAGGCCGCCGACCTCGTGGCAGACGGCGCAGGCGCCCTGATAGAGGCGCGCGCCGGCGGTCGAGGCGACGGTGACTTGCGTCGCGCGCTCCAGCTTCGCGGCGAGCGTATCCGGTGCCTGCGTCCCGGTGTCGTTGAACGAGTTGAGATAGACCGCCATCGCACGGATGTCCTGATCCGGCAGGGCCTTGAGGTCCCTGACCACAGGCGCCATCGGGCCGGCGGCGACGCCGTGATAGCGCGAATGGCCGGTCCGCAGATAGGCGAAGAGGTCGTCCTCGCTCCATGGGATCGGCGCGTGGGACAGCGCGGTCAGCGGCGGCGCCTCCCAGCCTTCGGCAAAGCCGCCGGCGAGATAGGCATTGCGCTGCTCGGCGCCGAGCGCATTGCGCGGCGAATGGCAGCCACTGCAATGTCCGAGGCTCTCGACCAGATACGCGCCGCGGTTCCAAGCCTCCGATTTGGTAGGGTCGGGTTCAAAAACTTTGCTCTGATGGAAGAGCGCATTCCACCCCGCGAGTAGCGGGCGGAGATTGAACGGGAAGGCGAGCTCATTCGCCGGCGGCGTCGCGCGCACCGCAGGCTGTGCCATCAGATAGGCGTAGAGCGCCTGCATGTCGGCATCGGCAGTCTTGGCGAAATGCGTGTAGGGAAAGGCGGGATAGAGCTGTCGTCCGTCGCGATGCAAGCCATCGCGCATCGCGCGCTCGAAGGCGGGATAGGACCATGCGCCGATGCCGGTCTCGAGGTCGGGCGTGATGTTGGTGCTGTAGATCGTGCCAAACGGCGTCTCCAGGGCGCGGCCGCCGGCGTTGAGCACGCCCTTGAGGCTGGTGTGGCACTCCGCGCAATTGCCGAGCGCGGCAAGCTGCTCGCCGCGGGCCATCGTCGCTGTGGAATAGACTGAGGCATCCGGCCGTGTGATCGGCGCGATGGCGCGGCCGGGCAGCAGGGCTGCGCCGATGCCGATCGCGGCGGTGCAGACGGCCGCGATCGTCGCGAAGACGCCGGCGCGTCTGGCGACGGGATTCTCCCAGATCCGCGACGGTTTTGCCGCGGCGGGTGCGGGCAGGGCCTGCGCCACCGGCGCTGCCTCACCGTACAACCCCTGCAAGATGCGTTCCGGCGTGAACGGTGGCTCGCGAAAGCGCACGCCGGTGGCATCGAAGATCGCGTTCGCAATCGCCGCCGCACTCGGCACCGAGGCGGACTCGCCGACGCCGAGCGGCGGCTGGTCCTGACGCGGCAGCATCAAGACGTCGATCTTGGGCACGTCGGGGAAGGGGATGATCGGATAAGCGCCCCATTCCCGCGCTGCCACGGCGCCGCGCTCGAACGAGACCTCTTCCATCAGCGCGCGGCTGGTGGACTGGATGACGTTGCCGTGGATCTGGTGGCGCACGCCGTCCGGGTTGATCATCAGGCCGGAATCCTGTCCCGCGACAACGCGGGTGACGCTCACGTCGCCAGTCGTCTTGTTCACGGCAACGTCGGTGACCCAGGCCGACCACGCCGCGCCATAGCCGGGAAATTTGCTGTGGACATAGAGCGCATAGGCAAAGCCGCGCCCGTGCACGATTTCGCTGTCCTTTTCCTCGCGCACCGGCCGTGGTTTCCAGCCGGCGCGCTCGGCGACCGCGTTGACGAGATCGACAGCGCGCGAGTCCTTCAGATAGCGCAGGCGATATTCGATCGGGTCAACGCCAGCCTCGGTGGCGGCCTCGTCGATGTAGGATTCGTGCGCAAAGGTGTTCGGCAGCGCCGAGACGCCGCGAAACCAGGACGCGCGTACGATCGGCGCCATGTCGTGGGCGACGACGCGCATGTGGTCGTAATCATAAGGCGGGATCGCGGTGCGGTCGCCCATCTGCAGCACCGCGGGATCCGGAGAGATCCGTCCCGTCAGCAGCAATGCCAGCGTCGGCGCGGCGTTCGAAGGATAGCGCGTGGCGAGGTCGTA
Organism: Bradyrhizobium sp. 62B; assembly: GCF_030272265.2. NCBI lineage: Bacteria > Pseudomonadati > Pseudomonadota > Alphaproteobacteria > Hyphomicrobiales > Nitrobacteraceae > Bradyrhizobium > Bradyrhizobium sp. 62B. The sequence goes on from NZ_CP092841.2 coordinate 2,877,495, forward strand.
GCCGGCAATGCTGCCGTCCGCATTCAGCCCGCCATTGACGTCGATGAGCTGGGCGGTGCCCTTGGGCTCCCAGGCATGTTCCTGCTCGCGCGTCAGCTGCACGCGCACGGGACGTCCCACCGCACGAGACAGCAGCAGTGCGTCCGCCGTGACGTCGTCGGCACAGTTGCGGCCGTAGCAGCCGGCGGCCTCCAGGCGGATGACGTCGATCTCGCTCTCGGGCCGCTCGATCAGCAGCGCAAGGTCGCTGCGCAGCACGTGCGGATTCTGCGTGCCCGACCAGACCCGGATATTGCCATCCCTGAAATCGGCGACCGCGCAGGACGGGCCGATCGAGGCGTGCATCTGGTATGGCCAGACATAGGTGCGCTGCATCGGCTTGGCCGCACCCGAGATCGCGGCATCGACATCGCCCTTGTCGATCAGCGTGCGCGGCGTCGATGGATTGGCGCGCAGCGCGGTCTCGACGTCGGACAGATCGGTGAGGGCGGGCGTCGGCTTCCAGCTCACTTTGAGCTGCTCCGCCGCGCGGATCGCATTCTCCTCGCGCTCGGCGACGACGCCGACGAAATCGCCGATGCTCACCACGGCGACGATGCCGGGGATGTCGCGGACCGATGCTTCGTCGACCGCGATCAGGCTGGTGCCGACGAACGGCCCGGCATCGACGCCGGAATACGGCGGTCGCACCACGCGGCCGTGCAGCATGCCCGGCACGCGGATGTCGTGCACGAAGGTCAACTCGCCTGTGGCCTTGGCCGGCAGATCGACGCGCGGCGTCGACTGCCCGACGATCGTGTAGTCGCCGACGGGTTTGACCGTGACGTCGTCGGCAAGCTCGAGCCTGATCTCTTCGCCACCGATCAGCTCGCCATAGCTGACGCTGCGGTTGTCGTGCCCGCGCACGAGGCCGTCTTCGATCCTGAGGTCAGTCGCGGGAAGTTCGAGCCGCTCGGCCGCGCGCGCGATCAAAAACTGACGCGCCTGCGCTGCGGCCTTGCGCAGGGGCACGGCGGTGATCTGGATGGTCTCGCTCGCGATCGTCGCGCCCTGGTTCGGCACCAGCGCGGTGTCGCCGAGCACCACGACGACGCGCGCAAAGGAGACGTCGAGCTCTTCGGCGACGATCTGGCCGAGCGCGGTGCGTATGCCGGTGCCGAGATCGACATGACCGTTGTAGGCCGTGACCGATCCGTCCGCGGTGATGCGGACGAAGGTCTCGGAGGTGACCTCGTCCACGGTGCGGACGACGACAAGCGAACCGGGGGACTGCTCAGTCCCGTTCGAGACAGGGGAGGCCATCAATCCGCGGCCTCGGTGAGCTCGCCCGATGCGCGCATCACGGCGCGCAGGATTTCGACATGGGTGCCGCAGCGGCAGAGATTGTAGCGCAACGCGGCCAGCGCCTCCTGTTCGGTCGGCCGCGGGTTGACCGCGAGCAACGCCTTGGTGGTCATGATCATGCCGTTGAGACAGTAGCCGCATTGCGCGGCCTGCTCGTCGATGAAGGCCTGCTGCACGACGTCGGGCTTGTCGCGCGTGCCCAGCCCTTCGAGCGTCACGATGTCGCGGCCCGCGCAGCCGCTGACGGGAATCACGCAGGAGCGCGCCGCCGCGCCGTCGATCAGGACGGTGCAGGTGCCGCATTCGCCGAGCCCGCATCCGTATTTCGGGCCGTTGAGTGCGAGATCGTTGCGCAGCACGTAGAGCAGCGGCGTCTCCGGCGCCGCGGCGATCTCGTGGATCCCACCGTTCACGGTGAGGCGGATCGGTGTCTGCGTCATCCTCATTCTCAGGCTCGCGGCAAATTGCTGCCAAATCTCGACCGCGACGATACCGTTTGTACACAAACGTGCAAGCCGTGCATGCCGCACTGCAGCGCGCTGCCTTCTTTGTGGACAGGTCGGATAGGCAAATGAGGTTTTATGCGGCAGCCGTATCTTTTGCACTGCACCGCCGCTTGACAGCTCCGGGGGACCGCGCGCAACATTGTTCGTATACGAATGATAACCGCCTCGATCCGCTGGCTCGCACATGCTGACTGAACCGACGAGCGTTGTTGCCGACAAGATCCGCTGCGATGCGTGTCCGGTGATGTGCTACATCAAGCCGGGCGCGGCGGGTGCCTGCGACCGCTATGCCAATCACGAGGGCAAGCTCGTCCGGGTGGATCCGCACGTGATCCTGGAGCGCACCGTCTCGCATGGCGGCAAGCTGGTCCCGTTCAGCCGCACGGAAGATTGGGACGGCAAGATCGTCCACGAACCTTCAACCTTTGTGACGGCGATCGGGGCAGGCACGACCTATCCCGACTACAAGCCGGCGCCGTTCATCGTCTCTGCGGAGGTCGACGGCGTCGACATGGTGACCGTCGTCACCGAGGGCATCTTCTCCTATTGCGGCATCAAGGTGAAGATCGACACCGACCGCTATCTCGGTCCGGAAGCCGCGACGGTGCGCGCGCAGGGCGAAGCGGTCGGTCACGTCACCACCAGCGAATACGGCTCGCAGATGCTGTCGCTGGGGGGCGTGCATCACCTCACCGGCGGCTCCAAGAAGGAGGGCCGCGTCACCTGCGACACGCTGATGGACCTCGCCAATTGCAAGGCGGTGGAGCTTACCATCGACGGCGGCGCGAGCGTGGTGGTGCAGGCCGGCCAGGCGCCGATCGTCAACGGCGTGAAGGAAGAGCGCATGCGCGTCGGATGCGGCTCGGCGACGATCGGCATGTTCGCAAAACAATGGCACGGCAAGGTCGACGAGGTCGTCGTGGTCGACGACCACATCACGGGCGTGCTGAGCGAGCACCAGGCCGGCAAGCTGCTCGATATCGCCGATACCGGCATCAAGATGAAGGGCCGCCGCTCGACGCCCGGCCGCTATTTCCAGGTCGCCGATCCCGGCACGGGCTGGGGCGGCACCAACATTTCCGATCCGCTGGCGATCCTCGGGCCTTTCGATGCCAAGGAGGCAAAACCCGGCCTCTCCATGCTGATGGTCTCCACCACCGGCGAGCACTCGTCCTATTACGTGCTCGACGAGACCTTGAAGCCGGTCGAAACCGAAATGCCTGATGATCTGAAGTTCTCGGTCGAGCGCATCCAGGAGAATTGTGAACCGGCGTTGTGCACGGTGCTGTTCATGGCGGGCGCCGGTGGATCCTTGCGCGCCGGCGTCACCGACAACCCGGTGCGGCTGACGCGCTCGGTGAAGGACGCGCTGACCCGCGTCACCAGCGGCGGCGCGCCTGTTTATGTCTGGCCCGGCGGCGGCATCACCTACATGGTCGACGTGACGCAGATGCCCGCCGGCGCATTCGGCTACGTGCCGACGCCGGCGCTGGTCGCGCCGATCGAGTTCACGATGAAGCTGTCCGACTATGCCGCGCTCGGCGGTCACATGGATTACGTGAAGCCGCTGTCCGAGGTGCAGAACGGCGACGACGTCCGCCAGCTGCCTTGGCAGAACCCGATTCCGGGGCCGCGCGCATGACGCGGGTCCCGCAAATCGCATTGCTGTCTGATGGCCGGCGGCTGCATTTGCAGGATGGACCGATCGACCTGATCATCGAGGCGAGGGGGCGTGCGGATGCGGTGCGCGCGGCTTACGAGGCGGCGGCGCAGCGATTCACGGGACTGCTTGACGAGCTCTGCGCGGAGCTGCCGCAGCTGCGTGCTGCGGCCGCGGCGCGGACCTCGCTGAGGGGCGTGGTGGCGCGCCGGATGCATGCCGCGGTCGCGCCGTTTGCCGCCGATGGCTTCATCACGCCGATGGCCGCCGTTGCCGGCAGTGTGGCGGAGGAGATCCTCCGCGCCATGCTGGGCTCGGCAACGCTCGATCAGGCCTATGTCAACAATGGCGGCGATATCGCCCTTCACCTGGGCGTCGGCGAGCATTTTTCGATTGGCCTGATGGATCGTCCCGATCGTGATGGCGTGATGCGGGCCATGAGGGTGGATGCGGACGACCCGGTTCGAGGCGTTGCGACCAGCGGGCGCCACGGCCGCAGTTTTTCGCTCGGGATTGCCGACGCGGTGACGGTGCTGGCGGCGACGGCATCGCAAGCCGATGCGGCGGCGACCGTCATCGCCAATGCCGTGGATCTGCCGGGACATCCTGCCATTGTCAGGCAACCGGCCTGCGAGCTTCAGCCCGACAGTGATCTCGGTGCTCGCCTCGTCACCCGAGATGTCGGTGAACTGTCACAGAATGAGATCGCCGCTGCCCTCGACTCTGGCGCGGAATGTGCACGGCAATTGTTCGATCGCGGATTGATCGAGGGTGCCGTGTTGCAGCTTTGTGGTGATATGCTTGTCATCGGACCTAAGGATATAGAACAGCGACGATCGCGCCCGCTGGTGCTGGAGAACGCGGTCTGTGCCTGAGCAGGGAAGCGAAACATGAGCGCGATCATCCGCAAGATCGTCACCGTCGTCGAAGAGACGCAGATGGAGATGGGCCGCCAGGTCTCACCGCCGACCCGGCGGGCCGCGGCGATCGCCGTGATCGAAAATCCCTTCGCCGGACGATATGTCGAGGATCTCTCGCCGCTGATCGCGATCGGCGAGGAGTTGGGGGAACTGCTGTCGAAGCGCGCGGTGGCTGCGCTCGGCATCGATGGCGCGAAAGCGCAGAGCTATGGCAAGGCGGCCGCCGTCGGCGAGAACGGCGAGCTTGAGCACGCCGCCGCGATCCTTCATCCGAAAATGGGTGCGCCAGTGCGCAAGGTTCTGAGCAAGGGCGCGGCGCTGATCCCCTCGTCGAAGAAGCGCAGCGGGCCCGGTACGACGCTCGACATTCCGCTCGGGCACAAGGATGCTGCCTTCGTGCGCAGCCATTTCGATGGCATGGAAGTTCAGATCAACGACGCGCCGCGCGCCAACGAGATCATGGTCGCCGTTGCCGTCACCGACAGCGGGCGTCCATTGCCGCGCGTCGGTGGGCTCACGGTTGCGGAAGTGAAGGGCGAGGACGGTCTGAGATAGGATTTGAACCGGGGAGGTGGCACAGCTTTCCCGACAAGACACGCTGAAGACGTAGAGTTCAAAACTGGAGTTTGGGATGCGAGCGAGAAACACTTTTGTAGGCGCGGCCTTCGCGCTTCTGGCTGCAGGCGTGGCCCATTCGGCCATGGCGCAGGACATCAAGATCGGCGAGATCAACAGCTATTCGCTGCTGCCGGCCTTCACCGAGCCCTATCGCAAGGGATGGCAGCTCGCGGTCGAGGAGGTCAACGCGGCCGGCGGCATCAACGGCAAGAAGCTCGTCGTCATCTCCAAGGACGACGGCGGCAAGCCCGCGGATGCGCAGACTGCGGCGAACGAGCTGGTGTCGAGCGAGGGTGTCGCGATGCTCGCCGGCACGTTCCTGTCGAACATTGGTCTTGCCGTCAGCGACTTCGCGAACCAGAAGAAGGTGTTCTTCCTGGCGGCCGAGCCGCTGACTGACGCCATCACATGGTCGAAGGGCAACAAATACACCTTCCGCCTGCGCCCATCCAACTACATGCAGGCGGCGATGCTGGTCGAGGCCGCCGCCAAGCTGCCCGCCAAGCGCTGGGCGACGATCGCGCCGAACTATGAATATGGCCAGTCGGCGGTCGCGGTGTTCAAGAAGCTGATGTCGGAGAAGCGCCCCGATATCCAGTGGGTCGACGAGCAGTGGCCGCCGCAGGGCAAGATCGATGCGGGCCCGGTGGTGCAGGCCGTTGCCGCCGCCAATCCCGAGGCGATCCTCAACGTCACCTTCGGTGCCGACCTCGTCAAGCTCGTGCGTGAAGGCAACACCCGTGGTCTGTTCAAGGGGCGCGAGGTCGTCTCGTTCCTGACCGGCGAGCCCGAATATCTCGACCCGCTCAAGGACGAGACGCCGGAGGGCTGGATCGTTACCGGCTATCCCTGGTACTCGATCAAGACCCCCGAGCATGATGCGTTCCTGAAGGCGTACCAGGCCAAGTACAACGACTATCCGCGCCTCGGCTCGATCGTCGGCTACCAGACCATTAAGTCGGCGGCTGCGATCCTCGCCAAGGCCGGCTCGAGCGATCCGGAGAAGCTGATTGCCGCGGCGGAAGGCCTCTCCGTGCCGTCGCCGTTCGGCGAGATCACCTTCCGCAAGATCGACCATCAGTCGACGCTCGGCGCCTATGTCGGCAAGACCGCGCTGAAGGACGGCAAGGGCGTGATGGTGGACTCCTCCTACAAGAAGGGCGCGGACTACCTGCCTGGCGATGCCGAAGTCGCGAAGCTGCGCCCGAAGGACTGAGAAGTCGTTTCGAGCTCCGCTGCCGTAGGGTGGGTTAGCCAAAGGCTAACCCACCGCCTTCGGCGCCACACGAGAAAAGAGGGCGGGTTACGCGTCGCTTACCCGCCCTACAAGGTCCGCGCTTGTCGCGGCATCGCACGAACCAACCCGGACCGCCGATGGCCTTTTACGTCGTACAGTTTCTGACCGGTCTCGCCAGCGCGGCGTCGCTGTTCCTGGTGGCCTCGGGTCTGTCGATCATCTTCGGCGTGACGCGGATCGTGAATTTCGCGCATGGCGCCTTTTACATGATCGGCGCCTACATCGCCTTCACGCTGACCGAGCGCCTATCGGGCGCCTTCGGCTTCTGGGGCAGCATCGTGCTGGCCGCGCTGGCCGTGGCGCTGATCGGCGTGCTGGTCGAGATGGTGCTGCTGCGCCGCATCTATCATGCCCCCGAACTGTTCCAGCTGCTCGCGACCTTCGGCCTGACCTTGATGGTCGAGGACCTCGTCGTCCTGATCTGGGGGCCGGACGATCTCGTCGGCCGCCGCGCACCGGGCTTCAAAGGCGCGGTGGATTTCTTCGGCCAGAACATCCCGAGCTACGACCTGTTCCTCATCGTGCTCGGACCGGTCGTGCTCGGCATCCTCTGGCTCTTGTTCCAGCGCACGCGCTGGGGCGTGCTGGTGCGCGCCGCGACGCAGGACCGCGACATGGTCGCGGCGCTCGGCGTCAACCAGAAATGGCTGTTCACGTCGGTGTTTGCGGTCGGCGTCTTCCTCGCCGCGCTCGGCGGTGCGTTGCAGATCCCGCGCGATGCCGTCCATCACGCCATGGATCTGCGTATCATCGTCGAGGTCTTCGTCGTTGTCGTGATCGGCGGCCTCGGCAGCATTATCGGGGCTTTCGTCGCAGCGGTGCTGGTCTCCGAGCTCAACGCTTTCGGCATCCTGATCTTTCCGAAGATCTCCATCATCCTGGTCTTCCTGGTGATGGCGGTGGTGTTGATCGTGCGGCCCTGGGGACTGTTCGGCAAGCCGGAGGCTGCCGCGCGCAAGACGCCGGGCCTCACCGTCAATCCGTGGAGGCCGTTGACGTCGAATGAGCGGCTCGCGGCGCTGGCAGCTCTCGTCGTCGCGGCGATGTTGCCGCTCTTCGCCGGCAATTATGCGCTGACCGTCGGCTCGGAGATCGCGATCTTCGTCATCTTTGCCGTCTCCTTGCACTTCCTGATGTCGGTCGGCGGGCTCGCGTCGTTCGGTCATGCCGCTTATTTCGGCCTCGGCGCCTATGGAATCGCCTTCCTCGCCAAGATGGCGGGGCTGCCGATGATCGTCTGCCTGCTGCTCGGGCCGCTGCTCGGCTGCATGGGCGCGGCCGTGTTCGGCTTCTTCGCCGTGCAGCTTTCCGGTGTCTATTTCGCGATGCTGACGCTGGCCTTCGCACAGATCGTCTGGTCGATCGCGTTCCAGTGGGTCAGCGTCACCGGCGGTGACAACGGCATATTGGGCGTCTGGCCCTCGAGCTGGGCCGCGAGCCCGTCGCATTTCTATTGGCTTTCGCTTGGCGTCGCCGCGCTCGTCACCATCGCGCTGCGGGCCATGGTGTTCTCGCCGTTCGGCTACGCGCTTCGCGCCACGCGCGACTCGCTTCTGCGCAGCGAAGCGGTCGGCATCAACGCCAAACGCATTCAATGGACGGCCTTCGTGATCGCGGGCACCACCGCCGGCATCGGCGGCGCGCTGTTCGCGTATCTCAAGGGCAGCGTCTTCCCCGACAATCTCGGCATCTCGCTCTCGGTCGATGCGCTCGTCATGGTGCTGCTCGGCGGCGTCGAGACGGTGTCGGGCGCGGTGATCGGCGCCATCGTCTACAAGGCGCTCAACATCTGGCTGGTCAGCCAGACCGATCTGTCGAAGCTGGTGCTGGGCGGCTTCATTGTGCTGATCGTCGTCGTCTTCCCCAAGGGCATCGTCGGCATGCTGGAGATGCTGGCGCAGCGCCGCCGGAAGTCCTCGCCGCCGGGATCGCCCCTGCTCGCCAAGCCGATCGAGTCCGCCGAATGAGCGTTGCACCCACACTTCTTGCGGTCGAAGGCCTGACCAAATCCTATGGCGGCATCCACGCCGTGCGCGGCGTCTCGTTCTCGCTGCGCGCCGGCGAGATCCTGGCGCTGATCGGGCCGAACGGTGCGGGAAAAAGCACCTGCTTCGACATGCTCAACGGCCAGAACAAGCCCGATACCGGCCACGTCCGCCTGCTCGGCGAGGAGATCACGGGCAGGAAGCCGCGTGAGGTCTGGCGGCTCGGCGTCGGGCGCACCTTCCAGATCACGGCGACCTTCGCCACCATGACCGTGCGCGAGAACGTGCAGGTCGCGCTGATCTCGCACGGCAAGCAGCTGTTCAATCCGTTCGGCTCGGCACCGAAGTTCGATCGCGCCGAGGCCGGCCGTCTGCTCGAGCTGGTCGGCATGGGCGGTTACGCAGATCGCCCCTGCGGCGAGCTTGCCTATGGCGATCTCAAGCGGCTCGAGCTGGCGGTGGCGCTCGCCAACCAGCCGAAGCTCCTGTTGATGGACGAGCCGACCGCCGGCATGGCGCCGCGCGAGCGCGTCGATCTGATGCGGCTCACGGCGCAAATCGCGCGCGAAAAATCCATCGGCGTGCTCTTCACCGAGCACGACATGGACGTGGTGTTCGAGCATGCCGACCGCATCATCGTGCTCAACCGCGGCACGCTGATCGCCGAGGGGTCGCCGGCCGAGGTGCGCGGCAATCCGCAGGTGCAGGCGGTCTATCTCGGCGAGGGCCTCGTCTACGATGCCCGCCATCGCGAGGGGGCCTCGGCATGAAGCTCACGGTGCAGGATCTCAACAGCCATTACGGCCCGGCGCATATCCTGTTCGACATCGGCTTCGAGGTCGGGGAGGGCGAGGTGGTGGCGCTGCTGGGACGGAACGGCGCCGGCAAGTCGACGACGTTTCGCTCGATCGTCGGCCTCGTCGCGCAGCGCTCCGGTCGCATCACGTTCGAGGGCAAGGACGTCTCGTCAAAGCCGACCCACGAGATCGTGCGCGAGGGGCTCGGCTATGTGCCGGAGGAGCGGCGTATCTTCACCGATCTGACAGTAGAGGAAAATCTCGAAGTCGGCCGCCAGCCGAAGCGTCCGAACGCTCCGCACTGGACCTGCGAAAAGCTGTTTGCGCTGTTTCCCAATCTCGGCGAGATGAAGAACCGTCCGGGCGGCCGCATGAGCGGCGGCGAGCAGCAGATGCTCACCATTGCGCGCACGCTGATGGGCAATCCGTCGCTGGTGCTGCTCGACGAGCCCTCGGAAGGCCTGTCGCCGAAGATCGTGGAGCAGATGGTCGATGCCATCCTGACCATGAAGAAGGAGGGCGTCAGCATCGTCGTCTCCGAGCAGAACCTGCATTTCGCGCGGCTCATCTCCGATCGCGCCTACATTATCGAGCGCGGTCGCATCTGCTTCGGCGGCACCATGGCCGAGCTCGACGCGCGTCCGGACATCCGCGACGCGCATCTGTCGTTGTGAAGGCAAAGGGAAGAGGCAGCGGACGGATGGCCAGAAGCGTTGCGGCGAAGAAGAGCATCAAACCGGCAAAACCGCCTTACGTGCTCGACGAGCAGGTCGGCTTCATCCTGCGCCAGGTCTGGCAGCGTCACAGTGCGATCTTCTCTCGCGACATCGGCACCAATCTGACCCCGACGCAATGGGCGGCGCTATCGAAGCTCGCCGAGACCGGTGCGTGCTCGCAGAACCAGCTCGGCCGTCTCACGGCCATGGATGTCGCGACCATCAAGGGTGTGATCGACCGACTGACGGCACGCGGCCTGACCGAGACCAGTCAGGATCCCGAGGACGGCCGGCGCCTGCTGGTGAGCCTGACGCGGGCCGGTCAGCAGCTTGCGGAGAAGGTTGCGCCGAATGCGCTTGCCATCACCCGCGAAACGCTGGCGCCGCTGGACGCCAAAGAGCGCGAGACGCTGATGGCGCTGTTGAACAAGCTGCGGTAGCGACGGTGATTTGAACGTTCATGTCTTGCCCGGCCACTTTGCGCGGTACCTGATTTCGCTGCCATCCGCGAGCCGGCGCCAGGTTCCGAACTCCGGCGTATGCGGCGCGCGGGCGCTCAAGTCGATCGGATAGATCCGGCTCGGTTGGCCCTGGATGTCGACTGCGAGTTGCCGATGCGAGGTTCGAAACGCGAGCTCGACCTCGCCCGCGATGACAGCCTGGTCGCCATCGCGATAAAACGCGGCCTGGTTCACTTTGCCCGGCATGGTGTTGAGGTCGGTCTGCAGTTCGATGGCTATGCCCTGCGCTGATGTCGGGACCTTTGCCCCTGCAGGGAAACGGACTTCGAACACAAGCAGGGGATTGGCGCCGTTCCGGTTGAGCCAGGGCGTCGCCGTCGCATACGCATAGGCAATGTAGATGCCGATCCCGGTGATGCAGAGCAGGGCGAGGACGCCGAGCGACTTCAAGCTATTGCTGGCAATGCTGCCATTGCTGGTTTGCTTGCCCGCACTTCCCATCAGCCAGTTGGCGAGCACGGCGCCTGCGATCGCTCCCATGGGGGAGTAAACGAGCAGTCCCAGCAGCCCCGATGTGATCGGGTCTGCCCGGTTGCCGAAATCGACCAGGGAGAGCAGCACGAAAGTCGCAACATAGCCCGCCATTGCGGCGACCACGCCGATAGCTATGCGTGATGAGCTCTTCATGTCTCCTCGATGGGTCCAGCAATGAACTGCCGCCGCCGAGGGCTGCCTGCGTTAGACGCAGTAGGCCGCAGACTTGTTCAACGCCTTCGAGAGACGATGCTCAGCGGTGCGCCGCCCCGGCTGCGTCACTTCGCCACCACCTCCGGCACTTTGCCCGCCGGCGGGGTGTTGCGGCTGCGCTGGGTGCGCACGATGCCGTCGATGATGGTCATGCCGATGCCGGGGAGGTCGCCGAGCTGCACGCTCTCCAGGATGTTCTTGCCCGGCGAGTGCTGCGCCTTGTCCATGATGACGAAGTCAGCGGAGCGGCCGACCTCGATCAGGCCGCAATCGAGTTCGCGCATCCGGGCGGTGTTGCCTGTGGCGAGGCAGAAGGCGAGTTCGGCCGGCAGCTCCCCGAGCGAGGACAGCATCGAGACCATGCGCAGGATGCCGAGCGGCTGCACGCCGGAGCCGGCGGGCGCGTCGGTGCCGAGGATGACGCGGTGCAGATCGCCCATCTCGCGCGCGGTGCGCAGCGTGAACAGCGCCGAGCGTTCATTGCCGTTGTGCACGAGCTCGAGCCCGCGCTTGCAGCCCTCGCAGATGCAGCGGATCTGGTCGTCGGGCAACGCAGTGTGGCCGCCATTGATGTGGCCGACCACGTCGGTGTCGGCCTCCAGCACCACATCCTTGTCGATCAGGCCGGAGCCGGGGATCGAGGGGCCGCCGGTGTGGATCGTGCTCTGAATGCCGTATTTGCGCGCCCAGCCCACCATCTTTCGTGCGGTCGGGCCGTCCTTGACGCCGCCGAGGCCGACCTCGCCGAGCAGCTTGACGCCGTTGGCGGCCATCTCCTTGAAGTCTTCTTCCACCATCTCGCATTCGATGACAGGTGCGCCGGCGTGAACCTTCACGCCGCCGGGGCGCAAGGTCCAGAACGCGCGCTGGGCGAACACGGCCATGGCCTTCAAGCCGACGACATCGCGCGGGCGGCCGGGCATGTGCACCTCGCCGGCGGAGATCATGGTGGTGACGCCGCCGTGGAGGTAGCTGTCGATCCAGTTGATCTGGTTCTGCCGCGGCGTCCAGTCGCCGGCGACGGGGTGGACGTGGCTGTCGATCAGGCCCGGCGCCACCGTGGTGCCCTGGGCGTCGACGATGGTGGTCGCGCCTTCGATGTCGACGTCCTTGAAGCGGCCGATCGCGGTGATCTTGCCGTTCTCTGCGACGATGGTGTCGCCGTCCAGGATCGGCTTTTCCAGGGCGCCGGACAGGATCAGGCCGATATTGCGGATCACAAGCTTCGAGGGTCCGGTGGCCTGGGGTGCGTCATGCGCCATGGAAGGGGCTCCTTATTCCTAACTGCAACGCTTTCGATCTTGGGCAGCCTTGACCGCGGGATCAAGCAGGATTATTCATTAGTATACGAATGATCGTGTACAAACGACGCATAGCTGGACCGCCTCGACACCCGCAATTGACGCGACAGGGAAGGTGAGATGAGCAATTTCAATCAGGAAAGCGTTTTGAGCGTCCACCATTGGACCGACACGCTGTTCTCCTTCAAGACCACCCGCAGCCCGACCTTCCGCTTCCGTAACGGCGAGTTCACCATGATCGGGCTCAAGGTCGGCGAGAAGCCCTTGCTGCGGGCCTACAGCGTCGCCAGCGCCAACTACGAGGACACGCTGGAGTTCTTCTCGATCAAGGTGCCGGATGGACCGCTGACCTCGCGCCTCCAGCACCTGAAGGAAGGCGACGAGATCATCGTCAGCCGCAAGGCCACCGGCACGCTCGTCATCGACAATCTGGAGGAGGGGCGGAACCTCTACCTCATCGGTACCGGCACCGGCCTTGCGCCGTTCCTGAGCGTGATCAAGGACCCCGAGACCTACGAGCGGTTCGAGAAGGTGGTGCTGCTGCACGGCTGCCGGCACGTGAAGGAGCTCGCCTATGGCGAGATGATCACGCAGACGCTGCCGAAGGACGAGCTGATCGGCGAGTACATTCGCGAGCAGCTGATCTACTACCCGACCGTGACCCGCGATCCCTTCCGCAACCGCGGCCGCATCACCGATCTCATCACCTCGGGCAAGCTGTTCACCGATATCGGCCTGCCGGCCCTGGAAGCCGCCCACGATCGCGTCATGATCTGCGGCAGCCCGGCACTCGTGACTGATACCCGCGTGCTCTTGGGCGAGCGCGGCTTCGCCGAGGGCAATCATGGCGAACCGGCCCAATTCGTGGTCGAAAAGGCCTTCGCCGAGCGCTAAGCCCGCAATAAGACCGTATTTTCGCCGTCGGGCAGGCGTTGCGGCGCCGATTCGGCGCTTGATACACTGTGGGAGCGAATCAGCGGAGTTCCCACATGGTTGCGGACAGCGACAGCAACATCGCCTGGCACCGGGTCCAGTTGAAGAAGAACCGCGCCGAGTTGAAGGCGGTGGAGACCGCGCGCTTCACGATGGGCGAGATCGCCTCATCGAAGCGCAACGGTCAGACCCAGAAGACCATCGCGGAACTCAAGCGGAAGATCGCGCAGTCGGAACGCGTGATCGCCGACCATGACAAGCGCACGCGCCGTCCGCTCGGCACCGACATGCAGAGCCTCAGCAATGGCAGCTGGAGCCACTGGGACTCCTATACCAACCAGCAGCAGCGCAAGACCGGCCAGCGCTCGCCGGGCCGCGGATAGTCGCACCTCGTTCGCAGCCCCCTTGCACCGGCCGCGCCGCGCACCATCTGGGTGACACGCCAGCAATCAGTCCGGTGATCCCATGACAGTGCGCCTCGATTTCACCAGCGAGGCCTTCTTTCGCGATCCGCCCAAGGTCATTGCGAGCTTGCGCATGTCCGGGCCCGTGGTCGCGACACGATTCCCTCTCATCGGCGACGTCTGGATCACCACGACCCATGACGCGACCGCGCAGGTCCTGAAGGACGGCGCGACCTTCACGCTACGCAAGGAAGACGGCGACGTCGCTGGTCTGCGCTGGTGGATGCCGCGATACGTCAGGACCATCGCCAACAACATGCTGACGATGGACGAGCCTGACCATACCAGGCTGCGCAGCATCGTGGATGAAGCCTTTCGCCGCCGCGCGATCGTCGCCATGGAGCCGCGCATCCGTGCCATCGCCGACGGTCTCGCCGACGAGCTGTTCTCGGCGGGACGTCCGGCCGATCTCGTCCAGCGCTACGCCCGCATCCTTCCGCTCGCGGTGATCTCCGAACTCCTGGGCTTGCCGCCGGCGGACCGGCCGAGATTCATCGCCTGGGCCAACGAGATGTCCTCGCTGACCAATGTCGTCAGCTTTTTCCGCCTGTTGTGGGCGTTCCGCAAGATGCGCGCCTATCTCGAACGGCAATTGCAGATCGCCCGTGTGCAGGGCGGCGAAGGCCTGATTGCCGAACTGATCCAGGTCGAGCGCGAAGGCGGCGAGATCTCGCCGGACGAGATGGTCTCGATGGTGTTCCTGCTGCTCGCGGCGGGTTCCGAAACGACCACGCACCTCATCAGCGGTTCCGCCTATGAGCTCCTCAGAAGTCCGGGCTTGCGCGATTGGCTGGAGCAGGACTGGAGCCGTATCGGGCTTGCGGTGGAGGAGTTCCTGCGCTTCGTCTCGCCAGTGCAGTTCTCCAAGCCGCGCTATGTGCGGCGGGATGTCGAGGTCGAAGGCGTCCGTCTGAAGAAGGGTGATCGCGTCATGGTGATGCTCGCCGCCGCGAACATGGATCCGGCGATGCACGACCGCCCGGAAAGCCTCGATCTCGAACGCAAGCCGAACCGTCATTTGTCGTTCGGGACTGGAATCCATTTCTGCCTCGGCCACCAGCTCGCGCGCATCGAGGCGGCTTGCGCGCTGGAAGCGCTGTTCGTGCGATGGCCCCAGCTTGGCTTGGCCGTCGACCCCGTCGATGTCCACTGGCGCAAGCGGCCAGGGCTTCGTGCCATCGCAGAGCTTCCTGTCACGCCAGAGGGGCGCGGAACACATGCCGCGGCGTCTGAGGGCGCGATCGTTGATCGCTCCCTCGCGCGGGCGGACTGAGACGTTCTGGATTCGGCAAATCGTCGCTGGTTATGATCTGCCAGGAACGGTCCCCAGCGCTTGCTGTTGTCATCGGGACTGCGGGCACGCCATGGAACAGGCTCCGCATCCGAGGTTTCCACATCTCCCGGAGGTCAAATCATGACCAGCAAGATGCCACCTATTCCGCCGGAAAATCAGAGCCGCAAGGGAACCGGCGACAGCAAGCAAATGTCCGCTGATCAGACGCCGCGCGGCCAGCAGCGCGCGGAAAATCCGGACCAGCAGGGACAGCAGGGCAACATCAAGCAGAACACGACCAATCAGGGATATCAGCAAGATCGCTGAGGAGGCGACATTCCATGTCGACATCCACCAAGACACCAGGCAGCATTCGCCAGGGTGGCCCCCGGCGCTTCGCACGAGAACGCGAAGGCGCCGCTGGAGGTCAAGAAGCCGCCGGCTGACAATGCGCAGCGCAGCCATAGCCGCGTCTCGGGTGGCGGAGGCGAGCAGGACTCGCATCACGCGCACGACGAGGCGGGCAAGGGCGGCGGCAGATAAAGATTGAATCCGATGCGAGGCCTGCAACGGAAGCTCTAACGAGGATCACGGCAAGAGGAGAGACCGATGCCATCTGGGCACGGCAGCAAGACGCATTTCAGATCCGGCATGCATGGCAAGGGCGACGGCACCGGCGGCATGACCGAAATCCCCAAGGAGATGATCGGCGACAACATGGTCCTGTCCAACCGCGACAAGAAGCAGCATTCGGACATCCGCGGCATGGACGGCAAGACGATCCAGACCGAACAATATCAGGATCATTCAGCCAACCGGCTCGACGGGAAGCCGGAGGCTGACGAGACCTGAGAGCGTTCCTCCCCGACCAACTCGCGGATCGGGTTCAGCCGGTCCGCTTTTTTGTCGGCGCGAGATCGCGCTCCCAGCCGAACACGGAGCGGCCGTCGAGATCGGGCGAAGCCGCGCGCTCGCCGGCGATGTAGGCCTCAACGGAAGGCCCGCGCGCGGAGCGCTCCAGCCGCCGTGCCTGATCGTCGAGCCGTTTCATCGCCTGCATCTCCTCGTCGCGTCCGAGCTTGGCGTTCTGGATCGCGCCCTTCAGCACGCGAATGGTCTCGTCATAGACCTTGATCGGGACGGGATAGGGATGCCGGTCCTTGCCGCCATGGGCGAGCGAGAAGCGCGCGGGGTCCTTGAAGCGATAGGGCGCGCCGTGCACGACCTCCGCGACCATCGCGAGTGAGCGAACGGTGCGCGCGCCGACGCCGGGCGTCAGCAGCAATTCCGGGAAGTCGACCGGGCCGCGCTCGGCTGCGGCGGCGAGCGTGCCGTGCAGGCGGCGCGCGAACACGTCCTTGGGCCTGACATCGTGATGCGCGGGCATGATCAGATGCGGCAGCATGGCCTGCGCCGGCTCGGGCGCGGTCCCGACCAGCCGTTCGAATTCGGAGACGATGCGATCGGGGCCGAGATCTCCCAAGAGATCGAGCTGCGCGCTGCGCGAGATGTCGGCGCGATGGTCGGTGAGATTGACGATCTCGCCCTGTTGCGGCCCGTCGATCGCGCTATGCGGCGTATCGACGAAGCTCTTGAGCGCCTCGGAATGCCAGTGATAGCGGCGAGCCTGGCGCTTGTCGCCGTTCATGCCCTGCTGCACCACGGTCCATTTGCCGTCGGCGGTGACGAAGAAGCCGTGGAGATAGAGGTCGAAGCCGTCCTGCACGGCCGCGCTGTCGACCTTCGCCACCAGCCGGCTGGCGCGGGTCAGCTTCGCGCCGTCGAATCCGACGCGCTCGCCGAGTTGCATCAGCTCGTCCGGTGTCTTGCGCGAATGCTGGCCGCGGCCGCCGCAGACATAAATCCCGAGCTCTTCCTGAAGCGGCCCCAGCCCGCGCTTCAACGCGCCGATCACCGAGGTCGTGATCCCCGAGGAGTGCCAGTCCATTCCCATCACGGCGCCGAACGACTGGAACCAGAACGGATGGGACAGCCGCTGCAGAAATGCATCACGACCGTAATGATGCACGATGGCCTGTGTGACGATCGACCCGAGCGAAGCCATGCGGCTCGCCAGCCAGGGTGGAACCCGTCCGGTGTGCAAGGGAAGATCGGCGCTGCCGCTACGTCGAGTCATGGGTGTCGCAAATTAGCCCAGTTCGGCAACGCTTGCACCTGGGGAATGCTGCGTTGCACAGGGCGGGGGAGCGAAGCCGGCCGAGATGCGTTGAGCTGGCTACGCGAAGACAAGGACGGGGACAGCAATGAATTGGCAGGCTCTCATGGCCGACATCGACAGGATGTTCGGCTGGATACCGTCGTGGTTCATCGGCCTCGGCCTCGTTGTGGGAGCAATGCTCCTGGCGCTGTCGCTGTACCGGATCGCCACATGGCTGCTGAACCGCGCCTTTGGCACCCGCCTTCCGCTTCTCGGCGTGTTCATCGAACGCACGTCCGGTCCGGCCCAGCTGGCGCTATGCCTGGCCGCCGTGGCATTGGTTCTGCCGCTCGCGCCGCTCGACGACAACATCCGTACGCCCTTGATGCGGCTGTTCGTCGTCGCCGTCATCGCCCTGATCGGCTGGATCTCGATCAGGGTCGTCGACATGAGCGCGGCGCGCTACCTGCAGAATTTTCGCGATGTCACTGAGAATTTCGTCGCGCGCAAGCACGTCACGCAGGTCCGCGTGTTCAAGCGCGTCACCGACACCATCATCGTCGTCATCACCGTGTCAACCGCGCTGATGACGTTCGACTCCGTAAGGCAATACGGCGTCAGCCTGTTCGCATCGGCCGGTGCCGCCGGTATCATCGTCGGTCTTGCCGCGCGGCCGCTCTTGAGCAACCTGATCGCCGGCTTGCAGATCGCGATCACCCAGCCGATCCGCATCGAGGATGCGGTGATCATCGAGAACGAGTGGGGCTGGGTCGAGGACATCGCCTCGACCTATGTCGTGATCCGGCTGTGGGACTGGCGCCGCATGGTGGTGCCGCTGTCTTATTTCATCGAAAAACCGTTCCAGAACTGGACCCGCGACACCGCGTCCCTGATCGGCGTGATCGCGCTCCATGTCGATTATCGCGCCGACGTTCCGCGCATCCGGCGCTGGCTGGAGGATGCGGTGAAGCAGTCCAAGCTCTGGGACGGGGCGGTGGTCAATCTCCAGGTGATCGACGCGGACTCGCGCACCATCGAGCTGCGGGCGCTGGTCAGCGCGCGGAACGCGCCGCAATCCTGGGACCTGCGCTGCGAGATCAGGGAAAAGCTCGTGGCCTTCATTCGCGACGAGATGCCTGAAGCGCTGCCGCGCGATCGCGCGATCCTGATCCCGTCGGCCGACGACGATGGCGATCTCCTCCAGCGCGTCGCACCGCAGAAAATGCGGGCGAGCGCGCGCAATTGACCCTCCGCGCGATCAGCCGGCGCCGACCACGGCGGCGTCGGCCGGCCCCTGTGCGCGCGGTCGCCGCTTGCGCAATGTCCGTCGCGCCCAGATCAGGAGGCCGGTCGACAGAAGCGTCAACAGCGCGATTGACGTCACGACATTGAGCGGCGAGGCGATCAGGGCCGACCAGTTTCCTTCATGGATCAGGCGCGGCCAGTTGCGCGGCAGCGGTGTGACCTCAGACGATGTGACGGCGTAGGCGCGCAGCTCTCCGCCATCATAGAGTCTCGCCATCATGCTGCCCCCGCGGATGCGGATCGAGATCACGTGCGACAGCTCATGCGAGCCTGCGATCATGCGTATCGCATCTGGCAGGGCGAGCGGGCGGCCAGCCGCGGCGGGCGCAGGCGAAGTCTGAAACGTCAGGCCGAACGCCATGAAAAGGCCGGTCAGCGGACTGAGCAGGATCAGCGGCAACGTGAACCACGCTGTTCCCTTGTGCCATCCGGAAAGCGTGTTGCGCAGCCGCGGCAGTCCCATGACGAGACCGAGCAGCAGGATGATCACCATCGCCAGCGTGGATGCCGTCACCAGCCAGGCCTGCCCCATGAGACGTTCATGCGTGAAGCGCGCCCAGAGGAAGACATTCGACAGGGTTGAACCCGCCGCGGCGGCTTCCCCGGTTGCAAGATCGATTGCGGGAAGATTGGTACCCTGCAGCGTCATGTGCCGGCTGCCCGCGTCGATGGCGAGCCCGCGCGCCTTGCCGTCGGGATCGTACTTCTTCACCAGCTCGATGACACGGCCGGCCTCGATCGCGGGACCGCCAATGCCACTCGTTTGCACGAGCGGCTCGATGGACAGGATGAGGCCGGTGACGATGATCGCGAACAGGGGAAGAGCAAAGACCAGAGTGATCCAGCGATGGAGTCGCAACAATAATGGTTTGCTCATTCGTCGTCCTCGGTGTTCTCAAGACCGTGCTCGCGCAGAGCCGTGCAAAACACAAATGACGCTTTGTCCATGTTGTTGCGTTGATTTGCAGCAACGGAATTAAAGTTCGCTGATGCATATTTCGGTCGCGCGCAGCCTCACTGCGCGCGGATGTTGGCAGCCTTCAGCACCGGCTCCCATTTGGTCGCCTCGGCGTGCATATAGGCGTCGAACTCCTTGGCGGAGGAGCCGACTGGAGTCGCGCCGATCTTGCCGAGCGTCGACAGGACGTTTGCATCCTGCAGCGCAGCCTTGAGATCGGTCTCGAGCTTCGCGACGATCTCGGGCGGCATCTTGGCCGGACCAAGCACGCCTCACCAGACCGAGACGTCATAGCCGGGGACGCCGGATTCCGCGACGGTCGGCACATCAGGCAGCGCCTTGGAGCGTTCGGCCGAGGTCACGGCGAGCGCCCGCACCGGGCCGCCTTCGAGCTGGCCGATCGCTTCGGCGAGCGGGTTGATGCTGAGCGGGATCTCGCCCGCGATCACGGCCGTCAGCGCCGGCGCGCCGCCCTTGTAGGGAATCGCGACCATCTTGGTGCCGGACATGTGCTTGAGCAGCTCGCCGGCGAGATGCGCCGAGGTGCCGTTGCCGGACATGCCGTAGGAGAGCTTGTCCGGCTCTTTCTTCGCCGCAGCGAGCAGATCGCCGAGCGTCTTGTAGGGACTGTCCTTGGCCACGACGATCGCGAGCGGCGAGGAGGCGACTTCCGTGATGGCCGTAAAGTCCTTGAAGGTGTCGTAAGGCACGCTCGGATAGATAAACTGGTTGAGCGGATGGCCGCTCGCCACCAGGATCAGCGTGTAGCCGTCGGGCGCGGCCTGCGTCAGCGCCTGCGAGGCGACGATGCCGCCGGCGCCGGGCCGATTGTCGACCACCGGCTGCTGGCCCCAGGTCTTGGCCAGCGCCTGGGCGAGCGTGCGCGCGAGCACGTCGACCGCGCCGCCGGCCGCGTAAGGCACCAGGATGTGGACCGGCTTGCTCGGATAATTGTCTGCCTGCGCGGCGTTGCCTGCCAGCAACAGACCGGCCCCGAGCATCAGACGGCCGATCTTCTTGTTCAAACCCAGCATTTCCCAGCACTCCTGAGGGCATTCGCGCACGATCGCACGCTGCCCATGGTTTTTGTTGACGAGACCTGATCTTTTGTACGATAGTACAAATCACATGGTACGCAAGCCCACCAGCAAGGAAACGGCCCGGAAGCCGAATATGCGCGAGGCAATCCTCGCCGCGGCCGAGGAGCTCTTCGCCACCAACGGCTTCAATGCCGTATCGGTGCGCGACATCGCCCAGGCCGCCGGGGCCAATCCCGGCAGCGTGACCTATCATTTCAAGACCAAGGACGGCCTGCTGCTGGAGATCTATCGGCGGCATTGCGGGCCGATGAACCTGCGCCGTTCCGAGCTGCTCGCGGCGGCGAGGCGCGTGCGCGATCTCCAGGACCGGCTGGAAGCGATCGTGCGGGCCTATGTGGTGCCGGCCTTCACCTCGGGCAGCGATCTCGCCGGCGGCGGGGCGCGGTTCACGCGGCTGCGCGCGGTGATGTCTGCGGAAGGCAACGAGGTCGCGCGAAAGATCATCGCGCAGACATTCGACGACACCAGCCACGCCTTCATCGATGCGATCCACGAGAGCCTGCCGCACATTCCGCGCACCGACATCGTCTGGCGCAGCCACTTCCTGCTCGGCGCGCTCTATTATTCGCTGGTGACGCCGGACCGCGTTTCGCGCCTGTCGCGCGGCGAAGCCGACGGCGGCGATCCCGCAGGGGCGATCGAGCAGCTGGTGCAGGCGACGGTTGCCTCGTTCCAGGCGCCGCCGCTCGATCAGGCCGCGCCGGCACGGCGCCGGCCGGTCGTCAGCAGCAAGACCTGAAAGAAGCCACCGCGGGGAGGCGCGTAGCGCTTCCGCTCGCAAGCGGACGATGTGACGGGGTGTTGGAGACATGAACAGGCGGGAGTGCTTGCATCTTTTGACCGGGCTGGCAGGCGCCGCGCTCGCGAACGAAGCGCGCGCGCAAGGCGTGGAGCCGAAAGTTATGCCGACGATCACGCCACCGGATCCAAATCCCAAGATTCCGTCGTTCAAGCTGCCGGCAAAATCCTGCGATAGCCACACCCACATCTTCGGCCCGGCGTCCCGTTATCCCTTCGCGGAGAAGCGTCCCTACAACACGGCCGATGCGCCGCTGGAGGCGTTCCGTAGCGTGCATGAGACGATCGGCGTCGAGCGCTGCGTCATCGTGAATGCGACCGTGCACGGCATCGACAATCGCGTCGTCACCGATGCCATCGCCCAGAGCGAGGGCGCCTATAAGGGCATTGCCAACGTCAATGACGAGATGAGCGAGAAGGAGCTGGCGGCGCTCGACAAGGCCGGCATCTGCGGTTGCCGTTTCGCTTTCCTCAAGCGCCTCGGCGGCGTCGGCGACATGAGCAAGTTCCAGCGCATCGTGCACCGCGTCGCCGAGTTCGGCTGGCATATCGACGTCTATTTCGAGCCGGGCACGATCGCCGAATTTGCGCCGATCCTGACCGCGCTGCCGACGCCCTACGTGATCGACCACATGGGCACGGTGCAGGCCGCGAAGGGGCTCGACGATCCCGGCTTCACGGCGCTGCTCGACCTTCAGAAGAAGGACGAAAAGTGCTGGGTGAAGATCACCGGCCTCGAACGGGCCTCGAGCGCCGGCAAGCCGTTCCACGACGCCGTGCCGTTCGCGAAGGCGCTGATCGACAATGCGCCCGACCGTGTCCTCTGGGGTACCGACTGGCCGCATCCCAATGTCAAGGTCATGCCGAATGACGGCGACCTCGTCGACCTGATCCCGCTCTACGCGCCCGACGCAAAGATCCAGCACAAGCTGCTGGTCGACAATCCCGCGCGCCTGTTCAAATTCAGCTGATGAATATGATGTACACGCCGACCATTCCGCCGCCCGATCCGAACACGCGCACGCCGAAGTTCAAGCTGCCGAGGCTGTCTTGCGACGCGCATTGTCACATCTTCGGACCTGGCGCGAAATACCCCTACGCGCCCGACCGTTCCTACACGCCGCCGGATGCGCCGCTCGAGGATTTCAAGGCATTGCACGCCAAGCTTGGTGTCGAGCGCGCGGTCATCGTCAATGCCAGCGTGCACGGCACCGACAACACGGTCGCGCTCGATGCCATCGCGCAGAGCAACGGCGCCTACCGCGCGGTCGCCAATATCGACGACACCATCACCGAAAGCGGGCTTCGCGTGCTGCACGAGGGCGGCTTCCGCGGCTGCCGGTTCAATTTCGTCCGGCATCTCGGCGGTGTTCCCGACAAGCGCGCGTTCGACCGCATTGTCGCGATGGTCACCCCGCTCGGCTGGCACATCGACCTGCATTTCGACGCGATCGACCTGCCTGACTATGCCGACATGCTGACGAAGCTGCCGCTGAGTTACACCATCGACCACATGGGGCGCGTGAAGGGCTCCGAAGGGCTCGACCAGCTGCCGTTCAAGATCCTGATCGAGCTGATGCAGCGCGACGAGAAATGCTGGGTCAAGATCTGTGGCTCGGAACGGGTGTCGTCGGCCGGCCCGCCATTCACCGACGCGGTGCCTTTTGCGCGAAAAATCGTCGAGACCGCGCCGGACCGCATCATCTGGGGCACCGACTGGCCGCACCCCAACGTCAAGGCGATGCCGAATGACGGCGACCTCGTCGATCTCATTCCGCTGTTCGCACCGGAGCCGGAGCTTCAGCAGAAGATCCTCGTCGACAATCCTGCGCGCCTGTTCGAGTTCGACCGATGACGGCGCTCTCGATCGACAAGCCGCGCGGCCGCGCCTGGTGGAAGGAGCTCTGGATCCAGGTGCTCATCGCCATGGCGGCCGGCATCGCGCTTGGGATCGTCAGCCCCGAGGCTGGCGCCAAGATGCAGCCGCTTGGGGACGCCTTCATCAAGGCGATCCGGATGCTGATCGCGCCGATCATCTTCTGCACCGTCGTGCACGGCATCGCCCATATGGCCGACATGGCGCGCGTCGGGCGCGTCGCGGTCAAGGCGATCGTCTATTTCGAGATCATGACCACGATTGCGCTGATCATCGGCCTCGTCGCGGTCAATCTGCTCAAGCCCGGCGTCGGCATGAACATCGATCCTGCCAGCATCAATGCCAGCGCGATCGAGCCATACGTCAAGCAGACCGGTGCGATCGGCTTCGTGCCGTTCCTGATGAACATCGTGCCTGCGACCTTCATCGGCGCCTTCGCCGAGGGCAACATTCTGCAGGTTCTGTTCATTTCCGTGTTGTGCGGCTTTGCACTGGTGCAGCTCGGCGAGCGCGGCGCGCCGCTGGTTCATCTGATCGACGTCGCCGCCAAGATGGTGTTCGCGGTGGTCGGCATCGTGATGTGGGCGGCGCCGATCGGCGCGTTCGGCGCCATCGCGTTCACGGTCGGCAAGTTCGGCGTCGGCTCGCTGGCCTCGCTCGGAAAGCTCCTGGGCGGCTTCTATCTGACGTGCCTGGTGTTCATCGTCGTGGCGCTCGGCCCCGTCGCGCGGCTCTGCGGCTTTTCGCTGCTCAAGCTGATCCGCTATATCTGGGAGGAACTGCTGATCTGCGTCGCCACGACCTCGTCCGAGACGGTGTTGCCGCGGATGCTGATCAAGCTGGAGAAAGCCGGCTGCGAGAAGAGCGTGGTGGGGCTGGTGATCCCGACCGGCTATTCCTTCAATCTGGACGGCACGTGTCTTTATCTCGCCGCGGCCTCGGTGTTCCTGGCGCAGGCGACCAACACGCCGTTCGGGCTCGCCGAGCAGATCGAGTTGCTGCTGATCCTGCTGGTGACCTCCAAGGGTGCGGCGGGAATCGCCGGGGCGGCCTTCGTCGTGCTGGCGGCGACGCTCTCGGCCACCGGCACGATTCCTGTCACGAGCGTCGCGCTGGTGCTCGGCATCCATCGCCTGATGTCGCAAGGGCTGACCCCGACCAATCTGATCGGGAACGCGGTTGCGACCATCGCGATTGCCAAATGGGAGGGCGCGCTCGATGGCGAGCGCCTGAGGCGCGTGCTCGACGGTGAGGAACAGGCGGCCGTCGCAGCTTGAGGAACTTGCTCCCCGCATGAAGCAGGGAGCCTATGCTTACGAATGAAATAGGGGAGTTCGTCCCATGAAGACAGGTCTCGTGGTCACCGCCCATCCCGGCGATTTCGTCTGGCGCGCCGGCGGCGCCATCGCGCTGCATGCGAAGAAGGGCTATCGCATGAAGATCGTTTGCATGTCCTTCGGCGAACGAGGCGAGAGCCAGTTCGCCTGGAAGGAGAAGGGCGCGACGCTGGAATCGGTCAAGGCCGGCCGCAAGGACGAGGCGGAGCGGGCGGCCAAGCTTTTGGGCGCCGAGATCGAGTTCTTCGACTGCGGCGACTATCCACTGAAGCTCACGGAAGCGCATTTCGACCGCATGGTCGACATCTACCGCGAGCTCAACCCCAGCTTCGTGCTGACGCACGCGCTGGAAGATCCCTATAATTTCGATCATCCCAATGCGGCGCATTTCGCGCAGGAGACGCGTGTGGTCGCGCAGGCGATGGGCCACAAGCCCGGCGCGCAATACAAATACTCCGCGCCGCCGGTGTTTCTGTTCGAGCCGCACCAGCCGGAGCAATGCAATTACAAGCCGGACACGATCCTCAAGATCGACGAGGTCTGGAAGGAGAAATACGAAGCGTTCCAGATCCTCGCCGCGCAAAAGCACCTCTGGGGCTATTACGAGCGTGTCGCGCTCAACCGCGGCATCCAGGGCAGCCGCAACACCGGCGTGCCCATGACCTATGGCGAGGCCTATCAGCGCCTGTTCCCGACGGTTGCGGAGGAGCTGGCATGAAGCCGGTCGTCGTTCGCAACATCAAGCGTGCCGATCCCGCCGGCATGGCGGAATACGGCGTCTCGACCGTGCACGAAGCCTATGGCCGCATCGGTCTGATGAAGCCCTATTTGCGGCCCGTCTGGCCGGGTGCTGCGATTGCCGGTCCCGCCGTCACCGTGCTGGCGCAGCCTGGCGACAACTGGATGATCCATGTCGCCGTGGAGCAGTGCAGGAAGGGCGACATTCTCGTCGTCGGCTGCACCACCGACAATACCGACGGCATGTTCGGCGAGCTGCTGGCGACCTCGCTGCAGGCGCGCGGCGTGCAAGGGTTGATCATCGATGCCGGCTGCCGCGACGTCAAAGCGCTGCACGAGATGAAATTTCCGGTGTGGTCGCGTGCCGTCTCGGCCAAGGGCACGGTCAAGGCCACACTCGGCTCGG
The DNA here is from genome assembly GCF_030272265.2 of Bradyrhizobium sp. 62B. Lineage (NCBI taxonomy): Bacteria > Pseudomonadati > Pseudomonadota > Alphaproteobacteria > Hyphomicrobiales > Nitrobacteraceae > Bradyrhizobium > Bradyrhizobium sp. 62B. The sequence goes on from NZ_CP092841.2 coordinate 2,903,193, forward strand.
TCAACGTCCCCGTTGTCTGCGCCGGCGTCAACGTCGATCCCGGCGACATCGTCGTCGCTGATGACGATGGCGTCGTCGTGGTGCCGAATCGCTATGCGGCCGAGGTCGCCGAGAAGGCGAAGAAGCGTAGCGCGGACGAGGGCGGCAAGCGCAAGCGGCTCGGCTCCGGCGAACTCGGCCTCGACATGTACAGCATGCGCGAGGCGCTGGCGAAGGCGGGCCTCGTCTATGTCGACAATCCCGAGGATGTCTGAAGGTTAGCGGAGCGGGCGGATGGATCGTCTCAAGCTGAAGGCCGTGCTCGGCAGTCACCCCCATGTCAAGGCGGTGAAGAGCGGCGAGCTCCGCTCCGACCTCTTCGATCTCGACTTCATCGACTACACGCCGACCAACACAGCATTCAAGCCGATGGTGCGCGAGCAGGCGTTTGATGTCTGCGAGATGGCGATCGTCACCTATCTGATGGCGAAGGCGCATGGCAAGCCGCTGGTGCTGCTGCCGGCGACCATGCTCGGCCGCTTCCAGCACTCCTACGCGCTTTATAATCCTGCGAAGGGACCGCTCAGCCCATCCGGTCTCGAAGGCAAGCGCGTCGGCATCCGCTCGTTCACGACCACGACCGGCGCCTGGATCAGGGGCATCCTCGCCAACGACTATGGCGTCAACCTCGACAGGATCAATTGGGTCACCTTCGAGGATCCGCACGTCGCCGAATATGTCGACACCACCGAGCGCGCCCCGAAGGACAAGAAGATCCTGCAGATGCTGCTCGACGGCGAGCTCGATGCCGTGCTTGGCGAAACCTCTGATAACCCCAAGCTCAAGTCTCTCTTCCCTGATCCGGTCGCGGAAGCCGCCAGATGGTACGCCCGGCGCGGCGTGGTGCCGGTCAATCATCTCGTCGTCGTGACCGAGCAGCTCGCGAAATCGCGCCCCGATGTGGTCGCTGATGTCTATGATCTGCTCAAGCGCAACAAGGAGCAGATGGGGCCTGCGGCAGCACCCGATCTCCTTCCATTCGGGATCGCGGCCAACAGGAAGCCGCTCGAGCTGATCGTCGACTACGCCTTCCAGCAGGCGTTGATCCCGCGCCGCTATGCGGTCGAGGAGCTGTTCGACGCGACGACAGGAGGATTGAACTGATGGCGGATCCGAAGCGCTGGCAGATCGGGCTGGTCGGATATGGCGAGGTCGGCCGGATCCTGGCTGAGGATCTGCGCCAGCAGGACATCAAGGTCTCCGCCTACGACATCAAGCTCGGTGGCGAGCAAGGTGCACCGCTGAAAGAGCATGCGACGAAATTCGGCGTGACGCTCGCGACTTCGCACGCCGAACTGACGGCGAAATGCGACTTCATCATCTCCGCCGTCACCGCCAGTCAGGCTGTTCCGGTGGCAAAGGCCTGCGCCGCCGCGCTCAACCAGGGCACCTGGTTCCTCGATTTCAATTCGGCCTCTCCCGGTGCCAAGCAGCGCGCGGCGGACCTGATCGATGGCGGGGGTGGTCGCTATGTCGAGGGCGCGGTGATGACCTCGGTGCCGCCTTATCGCATCAAGGTGCCGCTGCTGCTCGGCGGGCCCGGCGCGAAGGAGCTGGAGCCGCTGCTGAATGCGATCGGTTTTGCGGCGAAGGTCGCCAGCGACAAGCTCGGCGTGTCCTCAGCGGTGAAGATGTGCCGCAGCATCATGATCAAGGGTCTCGAGGCCATGGTCATTGAAAGCTTCACCACCGCGCGCGCCTATGGCGTCGAGGATGCCGTGCTGGCCTCGCTCGCGGAGACGTTTCCCGCCATCAATTGGGAGAAGCAGGGCGCCTATTTCTTCCAGCGCGTGATCGAGCACGGCCGCCGCCGTGCCGAGGAGATGCGGGAGGTCGCCGAGACCGTGCGCGAGGCGGGCCTGACACCATGGTCCGCACAAGGCACGGCCGAGCGTCAGGCCTGGGTGGCCGATCTCGCCGATGAAGGGCTGTTCGGCGCCAGGGGCACCAAGGAGTTCGCCCGCAGCGCGGATTGGCGGACCGAGGCAGACCGGATATTGGCGAAGATCAAACGCTGACGCCGAACCCATGCGTTCGGCTCAAGACCCTGCCGTCGTCGCGATAGTTCGAGATTTCGTCGCGGGCGAGCTCGATCAGATCGACCAGGCTCTTGGCCTTGCGCACGACCTGCTCCTTGGCGGGCGCCGTGCGGAACTCGGCGAGGATCATGCGGATGCACTTGTCGGCGGTATCAAGCGTCCAGAGTGCGCGGGTCATGTCGTCCTGCGTGTGGATCGCCGAGATATCGAGGTCAGATAGAACTTCGCCGATTCCATTCAGTCGCTTGACGGCCGTTTCGGCAGGCGTGTTGGCCCGAATGGAGCGATAATCGATGCTACTGAATGCGCTGAACATGTACAGACTTTCCCACTGAACCCACCTGGTTCAGAGCGCCCCTTTCGTATGATCCGGGCGGCTCTTGCGCAATGCGCAGGGCTACGGTCCGGGATTCTACCGGACTCACATTTTGGACAAAATCGGTTGTGAAATCAGAGCGCAGGATTGGACAATCGGCTGCGTTCCCGACCATTTTACCGCTAAGACTTCGACCGGAAAACGGGTTCAGCGCCCGGGGCGGAACAGGGCAGGCCGCTGCCGCTGAAATGTCTGTCGGCCGCGCTTGAAGCCCATCAGGACATCAGGTAGCTCGGCCACGGCAAAGCGGCTATCCCTGGTATCGAGCACGATGAGATCGGCGGGATTTCCGATCCCGATGCCGTAGTCGTCGAGGTTCATCAGCCGTGCCGGCTGTTCGGTCACGAGATCGAGGCAGGTGTCGAAATCGTTCACCGAGGCGTGCGCGACATTGGCGTAGAAGTTCGCCATCCGCAGCAACGAGGCGTCGCCGAACGGCGTGAAGGGATTGAGCACATTGTTGGTCGCGACCGAGCACACGACGCCATCGCCCGCGAGCTTGTGGACGAGTGTCAGCCCGCGCGGCGCGTTGTGGGTGGCCTCGCGCCCCATCAGATAGAGATCGGTCGCGGGCAGCACGGTGACGGCGACGCCGGCTCTTGCCAGTTGCGCGGTGGCAGCCTTCATCCGCTCCGGCGGTAGGGCCGAGAGTTTTGTCGCGTGGCCGATCGTGACCCGCCCGTGATAGTTGCGGCGCTCGGTCTGCCGGCAGACTTCGTCGAGGTGGCACCAGGAGGGATCGAGGTCGAAATCCAGGTGAAGGTCGACGTCGACGTCGAATTCCTGCGCGAGATCGAAGATGCGCTCCAGATGCGCGTCCGGATCGGTGTCGGTATAAGGACAGCCGCCGATCACCTCGCCGCCGTCGCGCAACGCCCGGATCAGCAAGTCCTCAGCCCCGGGGTCGTTGGTCAGGCCTTCCTGCGGGAAGACGCAGAGCGACAGGTCGATCGCCCAAGCGTAATCGCGCCTCAGCGCCTTCACGGCCTCGAAACTGCGCAGGCCGATCCGTGGATCGATCTCCACATGCGTGCGCATGCGCGTCGTGCCGTGCACGATCGCGCGCTCCAGCACCTTGGCACCGCGGGAGTAGACGTCCTCGACGGTGAAGTCGCGCTTCATCGCCGACACCGCCCGGATGGCATCACCGAGGCTGCCGTGATCATGCCCGCAGCGGTCGAGCAGGCAGGCCTTGTCGAGGTGGATATGGGTATCGACGAAGCCGGGCAGGGCGAGATGCCCGCCGAGATCGACCTCGACCGCTTCGCAGGCGAGCCGTGGCTCGATCGCGGCGATCCGGCCGTCCTTCACGCCGATGTCGACGGGCGCGGCGGATGATCGCAGCAGTGCGTTACGGAAGATCAGGTCGAAGGCAGGCTTGGTGATCATGGGCTCTTGCGGACGGAGTTTAGAGCAATCAGCCGGGATCGGCGGCTCCAGATTGTCGGCAGTGTAGCGAGGCAAATGTTCAAAATATATGCATGGATCTTGCGCAGGTGGCGGTAGTATTCCATCAATCCCGGGAGAACCAGCCATGTCCGTTGCCGTCAGAACCGAAGCTGCTCATTTGTCCGACGCCGCGATCGTGGAGGCCTATCTCACGGCATCGATGATCCCCGATCCGGACGCTGCCGCAGCCTATATGGCACCGGGCACGGTGATCACCTTCACCGGCGGAAACACGTTCGATCATCCACGCGGCCCGACCGCCTTCAACGCCAAGCGCTACCGCTGGGTCAAGAAGAAGATGGACCGGTTCGACGTCTGCCCCGGCGACGGCGAGACCGTGGTCTACAGCATCGGCACGCTCTACGGCGAGTGGAAGGACGGCACCCCGTTCGAGGGCAACCGTTATGTCGACCGCTTCGTGGTCCGTAATGGCGAGATCACCAAGATGGATGTCTGGAACGACAGCGCCGAGCGCATCCTGGTCCAGCGCGGCATCGACGCGTAAGCGCGTCTCGTCGTATCGAAAGCTGCGATAGCTGCTAGGCACGGGCACGTCTGGCGACTTGAGCGATGCTGCGCTATCAAATCCCGCTTGCGCCCGGCATGGAGGCGCGAGACCCCTTGAGGAGCAGCCGATGCGTCTACCTATCGTTATCCTGGCCCTGACATGTCTTGCCGGTGCGGCCTCGGCCGAAGATCTGTCGGGCACGCTCCAGAAGATCAAGGAGACCAAGAAGATCACCCTCGGCTATCAGGAGGCCTCGGTCCCGTTCAGCTATCTGGACGGCAACCAGAGGCCGGTCGGTTTTGCCATCGATATCTGCCTTAAGATCGTCGACGCCGTGAAGAAGCAGTTGGGCATGCCCGACATCGCCGTCGACACGCTCGCCGTGACCTCGTCGAACCGGATCCCGTTGATGGTCAACGGCACGCTCGATCTGCACTGCTCGGCGACCACCAACAACGCCGATCGCCAGAAGCAGGTCGCCTTCACCAACACGCATTTCCTCAGTGCGACGCGGTTCGCCGCCAAGAAGGCCGCGAAGATCAACACTATCGACGATCTCAAGGGCAAGGCGGTCACGGCCGTCGCCGGCTCGGTCAACCTGACGCAGCTCGCCAAGGTCAATACCGAACGCAATCTCGGCATCAATCTGATGCCCGCGAAGGACCAGGCCGAGGCTTTCCTGTTGCTGGAAACCGACCGGGCCCAGGCCTACGCACTCGATGACGTGCAGCTCGCGGTCGCGATCGCGCGCTCCAAGGAGCCGCAAGCCTTCATGATCAGCGAGGAAGCGTTCTCCAAGCCGGAGCCTTACGGCATCATGCTGCGGCGGGAGGATGCGCCGTTCAAGGCGCTCGCCGACCGCGCCACGGCGGAGCTCTACGCCAGCCCCGAGATCGAGGTGCTCTACAAGAAATGGCTGCAATCGCCGACGCCGCCGAACGGCCTCAACTACAACGTCCCGATGTCGTCCGCCTTGCGCAACGCCTTCAAGAAACCGAGCTCCAGCGCAGATCCGGATGTGTATACGGTGAACTGAGGCGAGGGCGGGGAGCTACTGCGCCCTCTCCCCTTGTGGGAGGGGGCATCTCCGCCTTATCGCGGCAAGATACGCGCCCTTGCTTCACCCGTTCGAATACTTCTTCAGCTCGAACCGCGCGATCTGGTTCCGATGCACTTCATCCGGACCGTCGGCGAGACGCAGCAGCCGCGCGGTGGCGTAGGCCTGGGTCAGGCCGAAATCGTTCGAGGTGCCACCGCCGCCATGGGCCTGGATCGCCCAATCGATGATCTGGCAAGCCATGTTGGGCACGGCGACCTTGATCATGGCGATCTCGGCTTTCGCGACCTTGTTGCCGACTGTGTCCATGGCAGAGGCGGCGTTGAGCGTCAGCAGCCGGGCCTGCTCGATCATGATGCGGGCTTCCGCAATACGCTCCTGAGTCACCGTCTGCTCGGAGACTGGCTTGCCGAAGGCGACGCGGCTGCGCACCCGCCGGCACATCTTCTCCAGCGTGCGCTCGGCAAGGCCGATCAGCCGCATGCAGTGGTGGATGCGGCCGGGCCCGAGGCGGCCCTGCGCGATCTCGAAACCGCGGCCTTCGCCGAGCAGCATGTTTTCCTTCGGGACGCGGACATTGGTGAAGACGACCTCGGAGGCCCGGTCAGGCACGCCGTAGAACCCGAACACCGGCAGCGGGCGTTTCACCTCGATGCCAGGCGTCTCCATCGGCACCAGGATCATGGATTGCTGCTTGTAGCGGTCGGGATTGTCAGGGTCGGTCTTGCCCATGAAGATGCAGATCTTGCAGCGGGGATCGGTTGCGTTGGTCGTGTACCATTTGCGCCCGTTGATGGCGTAATGGTCGCCGTCCCGCACGATCGAGCTCTCGATGTTGGTCGCATCGGATGATGCGACCGCGGGCTCGGTCATGGCGAAGCAGGAGCGGATTTCGCCGGCGAGCAATGGCTTCAGCCAGCGTTCCTTGTCCTTCTCGGTGCCGTAGCGCTCCAGCACCTCCATGTTGCCGGTGTCGGGCGCCGAGCAGTTGAACACCTCGGGCGCGAGATGCGAGCGGCCCATCACCTCGCAGAGCGGGGCATATTCGAGATTGGTGAGACCCGCGCCATGGCTGCTCTCGGGCAGGAACAGATTCCAAAGACCTTCCGCGCGTGCCAGCGGCTTCAGCTCCTCGACGACAGGATAGACCTTCCAGGGTCCGAGCTCCTCCGCCTCGCGATAGAAGCGCTCCTCGTTCGGGTAGATGTGCCGGTCCATGAAGCTCTCGAGTTTGCGCTTGAGCTCGACGACCTTCGGCGACATCGGGTAAAGCATCTTTCGTTCCTCAATCGATGGACGGAATCTTCTTGGGCGCACCGGCTTAAGCGACGCGATACTCTTTAAATTTCTCGCGCAGCGCCGACTTCAGCACCTTGCCGGTCCCGGTCATCGGAAACTCGTCGAGGAATTCGACGGCGTCCGGCATCCACCAGTTCGCGATTTTCGGGCGCATATGGTCGAGCAGCGTCTTGCCGTCAACCGTCGCGCCCTTCTTGCGGACGACGAGGAGGAGGGGGCGTTCCTGCCATTTCTCATGGTGGATCGCGACGACGGCAGCCTGCAGCACATCGGGATGCGACAGTGCGACGTCCTCGAGCTGGATCGAGGAGATCCACTCGCCGCCGGACTTGATCACGTCCTTGGAGCGGTCGGTCAGTGTGACGTGGCCTTGAGGATCGATCACGGCCATGTCGCCGGTGATCAGCCAGCCGTCGCGGTCGAGACCTTCGTCCAGCTTCATATAGCCGGAGGCGACCCAGGGGCCGCGGGCTCGGAGATGGCCGACGGTCTTGCCGTCGCGCGGCAGCTCGTTGCCGGCATCGTCGACGATGCGCAAGGCGGTGCCGAAACAGGCGCGGCCCGACACCTGGCGCCGATCGAATTTCTCCTTCTCGCCGAGGTGCTCGGAGCCGGGCCGCAGGCCCGGCATGGAGCAGCCCAGGGCCTCGGTCATGCCCCAGGCCTGGATGTAGTCGATGCCATAATCGCGCTTGAGCTTCTCGACCATCGCGCGAGGCGGGGCCGAGCCCGACGACAGCGTTGCGCGCAGGGTGGAGAACCTATTGCCGGTGCGACCGAGCCAGTCGAGCAGGATCAGCCAGAAGCTCGGCACGCCGGCCGAGAGCGTCACCTTCTCGCCTTCGAGCAGTTCATAGAGTTTATCGGGCTCGTAGTTGCGGCCGGGCAGCACCAGCTTCGAACCGGTGTAGGGCGCGGTGAACGGCATGTTCCAGCCATTGCCGTGGAACAGCGGCGCCATCGGCATCATCACTTCGCGCACGCCTTCGACATGGCCCGGCAGGAAGTCGAAATTGCAGCAAGTCATGGTCTGCAGGATTGCGGCGCGATGCGAATAGATCACGCCCTTCGGATTGCCCGTCGTGCCCGATGTGTAGCAGATCGTGGATGCCGATTTCTCGTCGAACTCCGGCCAGGCGAAGCCGGCCTCGTTCTCCTTGTCGAGCAGGTCCTCATAACAATGCACGTTGGCAAGCTTGGTCTCGGGCATCCTCTCGCGCGAGGACATCACGACGAAAGCCTCGATCGTCGTCAGCTGCGGCGCAATCGCCTCGACTAGCGGCAGCGTGGCGCGGTCGATGAACAGCAGGCGGTCTTCGGCGTGGTTGATGATGTAGACGAGTTGCTCGGGAAACAGCCGCGGGTTGATGGTGTGCAGCACATAGCCCATGCCCGGCGCGGCATAGAACATCTCGAAATGACGGTGCGTGTTCCAGGCCAGCGTCCCGACGCGGTCGCCTTGCTTCATGCCGAGCCGCTTCAATGCCAACGCCATCCGCTTGATGCGCGGGTGGGCGTCCGCATAGGTATAGCGATGAATGTCGCCCTCGATCTCGCGCGCGACGATCTCGGCTTCGCCGTGATAGTCCGCGGCATACTGGATCAGGCCACTGATCAGAAGCGGCATGTCCATCATCAATCCCTGCATGGTCTCCTCCGGAAGCCACGTCGTTGCGTGGCGCACGCGTGTGATTTGCGCGCGAGGTTAGCGGAACGTCCGGCAGCGTTCACGCAAAAAACAGCGGACGCGATTGCATGCGTCACTTTTTCAGGGCTAACGTGAGATGAGCTGCCGGCGAAGCAGCGCTCGTCTTGGAGGAATGCATGTCAGCGGAAAGACACAAGACCGGTGCAGCCGGCGAACCTACCGTCGATATCGCAGGTCTCCGTGCGCGCTATCGCGACGAGCGTGACCGCCGCTTGCGTGCCGAGGGCAAGGCCCAGTATGTCGAGGCAGCGGGCGATTTCGGTCGCTACCTCGACGACCCCTGGGCCGATCCCGGATTTGCGCGCGCACCTGTCAGTGAAGAGACCGAGGTGCTTGTCGTCGGCGGCGGCTTCGGCGGGCTGCTTTGCGGCGCGCGTTTGCGCGAGGCCGGCATCGATGATTTCCGCATCGTGGAAAAGGCTGCCGATTTCGGCGGCACCTGGTATTGGAATCGTTATCCCGGCGCTGCCTGCGATACCGAGAGCTATATCTATCTGCCGCTGCTGGAAGAGACCGGCTACATGCCGGTGCGCAAATACGCGAGGGCGCCGGAGATCTACGAGCACTCGCGCCGCATCGGCCGTCATTTCAAGCTTTACGAGCGCGCGCTGTTTCAGACCGTCATCTCGCGGATGGTGTGGCAGGAGCGGAAGGCGCGCTGGCTGGTCGAGACCGATCGGGGCGACCGGATCCTTGCCCGCTTCGTCATTCTCGCGGGAGGTCCGCTCAGCCGGCCGAAGCTGCCGGGCATTCCCGGCATCGAGACCTTCAAAGGTCACAGCTTTCATACCAGCCGGTGGGACTACGGCTACACCGGCGGCAACGCCGATGGCGGCCTGACCGGACTTGCCGACAAGCGCGTCGGCATCATCGGCACCGGTGCCACCGCCGTGCAATGCGTGCCGCATCTCGGCCGTTCGGCAAAGGAGCTCTATGTCTTCCAGCGCACGCCGTCGGCGATTGGCGTGCGCGATGATCGCGCGACCGATCAAGGCTGGGCGGATAGCCTGACGGCGGGCTGGCAGCGCGAGCGCATGGACAATTTCACCGCCGTGATCTCGGGCGAGCCGTTCGAGCGGGACCTGGTGCAGGACGGCTGGACCGGCCTGCTCGGCGAGATCCTGCTGGCGCCGCGTCGTCAGCCGCAGCCGGTGACCTCGATGGAGGAGGCGCTGAAGGTGATCGAGCAGGCCGACTACCGCAAGATGGAGGAGATCCGCGCCCGCGTCGACGCCGTCGTCAAGGACAAGGCGACGGCGGACGCGCTCAAGCCCTGGTACAAGGCGTTCTGCAAGCGGCCATGCTTCCACGACGAATATCTCGACATCTTCAATCGCCCGAACGTGCATCTTGTCGACACCAACGGGCAGGGTGTCGAACGCATCACCGAGAATGCGGTGATCGTCGACGGCAAGGCCTACGAGCTCGACTGCCTGATCTATGCCAGCGGTTTCGAGGTCGGCACCGACTACGCCCGCCGCATGGGCTTCGAGGTCTATGGCCGCGATGGCATGAGCCTGTCCGAGCGCTGGCGGGACGGAGTCAAGACCATGCATGGCTTCTACAGCCGCGGCTTCCCGAACTGCTTCCTGATCGTCACGGTGCAGGCCGGTCAGAGCGCCAACTTCCCGCACATCATCGACGAGCAGTCGCGACACATTGCCTATGTCATCGATCAGGCGCGCAAGCGCGGCGCCAGAACGCTGGAGCCGACGCTCGCCGCCGAGAACGCCTGGGTCGAGGAGGTCGTCAAGGCCGCGATCGGCCGGCAGACCTATCTCGCGGAATGCACGCCCGGCTACTACAACAACGAAGGCGTGTTCGATCCGATCGCGGCGAGAAACAGCCAGTATTGGCGCGGGCCGGTGGCATTCCTGCGCTTGCTCGACAAATGGCGCAAGGAAGGCAATCTGGAGGGACTCGAACTGACCTCGGAGGACGGCTTCGCGGTTCCGGCCCGAACGGCATGATCCCGGCCCCGACAGGCGCGACCCGGCTCTACGTCATCGTCGGCGATCCCATCGCCCAAGTGCGCTCTCCGGCAGGCGTGAGTGCCGCCTTCGCCGCGCGGGGGCACGACGGCATTCTCATGCCCGTTCAGGTCGCGCCGGTGGATTTGCCCGATTTCCTTGCGGTCGCGGCGCGGCTGAAGAACCTCGACGGCATCGTCGTGACCATCCCTCACAAATTCGCCTGCTATCTGGCTTGCGCAAGTGCGACCGACCGTGCGCATTTCCTGGGCGCCGTCAATCTGATGCGCCGGCGCGCCGATGGTGCGTGGCATGGCGACATGGTGGATGGTCTCGGCTTCGTCGGTGCGGCGCGGGCGAAGGGGATCGATCCGCAGGGAATGCGGGCGCTGCTTGTCGGCGCCGGCGGTGCCGGTTCGGCGATTGCACGCGAACTGGTCGAGGCCGGCGTCAGCGAGCTTGCCGTTCATGACAGCTCAACTGAGCGCCGCGACGTCTTGATCGGCCGGCTCAACGCTCTCGGCAAGGCGCCGGTGCAGGCCGGCACCAGGGATGCCCAAGGCTTCGATTTTGTCGCCAATGCGACGCCCGCTGGGATGAAACAAGGCGACCCGCTCCCGGTCGATGTCACGCGGCTCGCGCCATCGGCCTATTGCGGCTGCGTCATCACCAGGCCCGAGGTCTCGCCGTTCATCGCAGCGGCCCGAGAGCTCGGCTGTGTCACGGCCACCGGCACGGACATGTACCAGCAGCACCAGGGCATCATGGTGGATTTCCTGCTGGGAACGGATGAGGCGTGACTGTTGGTGTCAAGGGCTTTCACTGGATCGATTGGTGCCGTCGGGACTTGAGCGATTGCCACTGACGTAGGATCATGCGCTCGCGCGAGCCGGTCGCGCAGCAGCAAAAGGAACGCGCAATGATGAAGGGCAGGTTAGTCGCAACGGCGGTGATTGGCGCGACCGCGCTGCTGCTCGCTCTGCCCATGGCTGAGGCCGCCACTTGCGGCAACGGGCCCGGCGGCTTCGAGGCCTGGAAGCGCGAGTTCGGCGCGGAGGCGCAAGGCAAAGGCATCGGCCAGACTGCGCTCTCGGCCCTGATGCAGACCAACTATGCCAGTGCCACCATCGCGGCCGACCGCGGCCAGCGCAGCTTCCAGCTCACGCTCGACCAGTTCCTCGCCAAGCGCGGCGCCACCACCATCGTCGCCAAGGGGCGCCAGCTCAAGCAGTCGCAGGCGGCCTTGTTCGCCTCCATCCAGCAGCGCTACGGCGTCCCGCCCGGTCCCCTGATCGCGATCTGGGGCATGGAGACCGGTTTCGGCAGCCAGCGCGGCAACCAGAATATGCTGTCGTCGATCGCAACTCTTGCCTATGACTGCCGCCGCCCCGAATTCTTCACCGACCAGCTCTACGCCGCCTTGAAGCTGATCGACCGCGGCACGCTGTCGGGGGCGACCCGCGGCTCCATGCACGGGGAGGTCGGCCAGACCCAGTTCATGCCCAAGAACATCCTGGCCTATGGCACCGGCAATCTCGAGGTGGCCGCCAACGCGCTGAACTCGACGGCAAATTTCCTGAAAGCGCATGGCTGGCGCGCCGGCGCCGGCTATCAGCCTGGCGAGCCGAATTTCGCCGCCATCGAGGCCTGGAATGCCGCCGGCGTCTATCAGAAGGCGATCGCCTTGATGGGCCGTCAAATCGACGAAGGTGGAGGGGCGGCGGCCTCCCGCTGACGACTTGGCTCGATAACGGTCATGTTCAGCAAGGCGTGATGCGCGGGCACGAGAAAGTTGTTGCTATCGGGAACCGACGGCACGAGGTTTGCTTTGATCAGATTCAGGGGTGGGCATGAGGAGACTCAACATGGCAACCCAGATCGTGATGGACCAGACTGGCGACACGCGCCACGAGTTTGATCCTGGCAATGCCGAAGCGCTTGCGCGAGCCGAACGACGCTTTCGGGAGCTGACCGGCGCCGGCTTCACCGCCGCCCTTCGCAACGGACCCGGAGAAGTCACCCGCATCAGATCGTTCGACCCGACCGCGCAGGAAACGTTGTTCTATCCCCGCCTGGTCGGCGGTTGATCTGAGCTGCACATGATTGCGGCAGTTTGGCTCCGCGCGCCGGCGCGTGCGCGTCTGCATGCGCTGCGTGAACTCTATCGGCGGTTCTTCGGCGAGAACACGCCGGATGCGCGTGGCCGCCGGCTTCTGGCCGAATGGCTGTCGCCGGCGCAGCGCGCCCAGTTCGAGCAGTACCGGTATTTCGACGTCGTCGGTTGCGATACCGGCAAGACCTATCGCATTCACTACGGCACGGCTGCCAATGTCCACGAGATCGACGAGGCCGGGCATCCGACGATGGGATGGTGCTTCGTCCCGTCAGGCTTTCTGGTGCCGGGCGACGTGATGCTGGCGCAGAAGATCGCGCTCGAAACGGACGAGAAGGGAGCGTTGGCGCTTGCCAATCGGTTTCCGCCGGCAACGCATTCGGAGCATTTCTACCGGCGGCCGTTCTAGCGCCGGAGCAGCGAAGCGGTCAGTAGTGCGTGGTGCGGTAGGCATCCACCGCATGCGCCGCAAAAACGCCGACGCTGCAAAGGGCGAGAAGGGCGGAGATCAGCTCGATCATAGCTCGTCCTCCTGTGGCGGCTGGGCGACGAGGTTTTGACAGCAGGCATAGTCGTAGATCAGGTCGAGAAGGAATTGCATGGTGGCCGTCCCTGTATTTATTTTGACAACCACTTAGACGGCCTTCTGTTTCAGGCGTGTTTCGTCGCATCAGGAAAGGGGTTTCGCGGGGGAACCCGGAGGTGGGTTTGTGCGCTGCGGCCGCGCGAATGTCGGGGCCGGACAGGGGATTCAAGCACGCTTGCGGCTGGCGCGCCCTTATGGCTCTCCCCTTGCGGCTCTCCCGCGGAGGTGGTCATCTCGGCCCGGGGAACGCGCTGGAGGCTGACATGAAACGATTCCTTCTCGCCGCTTTGCTGACCGCGGGCGTCTTGGACAGCGCGCCGGCGCTTGCGCAACAATCCAAGGTCGGCGACTGGACCATCGAAAAGCGGACGCAGGACACGCATTGCAATGCGAGCCGTGGTTACAAGGACAAGGATGACGAGAACCGCGACTATGTCATCGTGATCACCTATTCCGAAAAGGCGATCGTGATCGTGATGATCTACGACGGCTGGGAATGGGAGACGGTCGGCGAGATCCTGCGGGCCGATGTCGGCACGGACGATGCGGACATCATGAAGAGGGCGAAGTGGGAGGTCATGGACAAGACCACCGTGCGCGGCATCTTCGAATACGACCAGTCGATGATGGACCGCCTGTCGAAGGCGAGGCGCCTCACGCTCGACTTCGAGGACGATGACGACGACAGTATCGAGATGCAGATACCGCGCGCCGGCGAAGCGCTGGCCGCGTTGAAGTTCTGTGAGGAGAACCGGAAATAGATTGCCGATGCGGGCCGTGAAAACTGGCTGAACGCAGCCCTGAAGTCGTCGGCAGCGAGCAGGCGCGTGACTCATCGCACACAGTCCGCGCGGTGTTCGCATTTATCCTAGTCTTTGGCGAAACAGTCCAAGCCGCACCCTGCGGTTGACGTTACGCAAGGACGATGTTCGATATTCCAGCATCCGGCTGCAACGTATTTTCCTCGTCGAAGGCGGCAATTGACCGGCCCGTCTTCTCCGTCAGTTTCCCGATCGCGAACTCTCCGTCTCGCGCGGGCCGCGCGCCGATTGCGTTGTCCGCCCGATGACGACCCACCAGGCAAATCGGTTCTCGTCCCTCATCGGCGAGATCTACGATGCGGCGGTCGATCCAGCGCTACGTAGCCGCGCACTGGAGCAGGTTTCGCATTTCGTCGGCGGTTGTGCCGCGATGATCGTGTCCAGGGATTCAGCGCGGCTTTCGATCGAGATTCACCAGCATTTTGGCACCGACGCCCGTTTCCGTCAGCTCTATCGGGACCGCTACGTGGAGCTCGATCCTCTGCTCGATCGTCATCTCACCCTCGGGTCCGAACAGGCGGTCGGCGTGACCGACATCATGCCCCATGCGGAGTTTCGTGAGACCAGCTTCTATCGCGAGTGGGTGGAACCGCAAGGGGCGATCGACCTTGCGACTGTCGAACTCGAGAAGACCGTCGCCCGCACCACGATTCTGCAGGTGTTGCGCCATCGCTCCCGCGGAACCGTCGACGACGCCATGCGCGAGCGCATGCGGTTGCTCGCTCCGCACATCCAGCGATCGCAGACCATGGGCCGGCAGATCCGCGCTCGCTCTCACACGGTGGACGATCTTGCCGACGTGCTCGACGGATTGAACATTGCGATCTGCCTGCTCGATGCGGATGGCCGGGTCGTCCACGCCAACGCGGCATGCCGGCAATTGTTCGTCGATGCCAATCTGCTTGCGCTGGTTGGCGACCGGATCGTGGCCCGCAACACCCAGACCGACAAAATATTCCGCGGGCTGTGCGAAATCGATTCAGGCGTACATTCTGCAGCTCCTCGTCAGATCGAGCTTGCGACGTCGGCCGATGGGCAGCATTATCTGCTTCATGCCTTTCCGTTGAAGCGGGAACGCAACCTGCCGCGCGATATTGCGGCCACGATGCTCTTCGTTCAAAGAGCTTCCATGCTGCCCTTGCTCGCCGCCGACGCGATTGCGGCGGCCTTCAGGCTGACGCCATCCGAATTGCGCGTGCTGATGGCAATCATCGAGATCGGCGGCGTTCCCGACATCGCTGCAAAACTCGGCGTCGCGGAGACGACCGTGAAAACGCATCTTGGGCGTCTGTTCGAAAAAACGGGCGCGGGCAGGCAGGCCGATCTGGTGAAGATCGCTGCCGGCTTTGCCGTGCCGTTCGCGCGGCGAGCGAGCGGCGACGACAAGGCGACCTAATACGTTTCCGCGCGCCTCGATGTTACGCGCCGCGCTCTCAATCCATTGTGATGGGTCGATCTCGCGGGTCCTCCGAACGCAGGACGCGAGTCATTCGAGACTTTCGTATATCGCGCTTCCGAGAAGAAGAGCAGCGTGCGCCGCACGGACATGCCGCGACGGCATCGAATGCGCGTGTGGGGGACGACAGCAAATGGCCGGCCTGCTCGTCGGTTGGAGAGATTGCAGTGAGCAGCATGATTGATTTTTCCGTTCTCAATGTTTCAACGAACGAAGTTCCAGAAGGTGAGCGCATTTCGATGCTTCGCGATTTCTATTGTCGTGGAGTGTTGAAGGCGGAGGTCGAGGCAAGAGAAGGAAAGCCGGCCGCGGCGAGCTTCACGTCGCACGTCCTGCCGGAAGCCCAGTTGTTGTTCGGCGGACTGTACGGAGCGCGGGTCATTCGCACCAAGCAGCTCGTGGCCGATGGCGACGACAGCCTCGCCCTGATCGTGAACAGGTCGGGCGTTCTCGGGATATCCGAGCGGGGACACGATTTGAGGCTCCATGCCGGGGAGGCGGTCCTGACGAGCGCGGAGGACGTCACGACGTTCGAGCGTCTGTCGCTGGGGAGCTGCTTCTCGCTGCGCGTCCCGAGGCGCGTTCTGGCGCCGATGATCGTGGACGTCGATGATGCCGTGATGCGCGTCATGCCGGGAAGTTCCGCCGGGCTCAGATTGCTGGTCGACTACGCGGTGACGCTGGTGCGGGAGAAAGCGTTCGCGACGCCCGAGCTCCGGCAGCTCGGGGTCGGGCATCTGCACGATCTTCTGGCGCTCGTCCTCGGCGCGACCGGGGAGACGCGTGAGCTGGCCGGACGGCGCGGCGTCAAGGCGGCCCGGCTCCAGAAGGCGAAAGTCTCCATTGCCAACAATTGCTGGCGGCAGGATCTGTCGGTCGCTTCGGTCGCCCAGGAGCTCGGCGTCACGCCGCGCTATCTCCAGCGCCTGTTCGAGGCGGACGGCAAGACGTTCTCTTCCTTTCTGATCGAGCAGCGTGTCAAGCGCGCGCATCGCATGCTGCGAGAACCCGGATTCGCCGAGCGAACGGTGAGCTCGATCGCCTACGACGTCGGATTCGGCGATCTCTCTTATTTCAACCGCTGCTTCCGGCGGACCTATAACGCGACGCCGAGCGACGTCAGGAGCGGCGAGATGCCCTGACCGGGCGCGACTGAATTCAGTCATCTGCAATTTCGATCGGCGGACGGAGATTGCCCCGTTCCGTGATCGCCAAGACGTGACCAAGGCATTGCGTGCGGCATCGGCAGCCGGAGTATCGAATGCGCCGTTTCTTTTTCGACCTTCTGGTCGGCAACATCGTCAAGATCGATCCGGGCGGCATGGTCTTCGAGCAGGCCGACGCGACGTTCGTCGTTGCCGACGAGATGGCGAGGCATCTGTTCGTCTGGCGAGACGATTTGCGCGATCGCGACGCCTTCATCCGCGTCAGGGATGCCGGCGGGACCGAGATCTATCGCGCCGCGGTCTGGTCGGAATGTGCTGAGAAGCATGGCTGGGACCAAGCGTGAGCGGCGCAGCGGTGTAGCAACTCTGCACCAGTGCGGCGCGAAGCGCATTCGGTTCGTTTTGAGCCGAGCGGCGGTCGTGTTCGTCCAAGTCGAACTTTTCTGGGAGTTCTACCTTAGGGGCCGCGAATCCAGTTCGCGGCGACCGGCCTCATCCGAGCGGAGGAGGTCGGTGGCGAACGCCTGCACGCCCCCGGCGGTGAAGGCATCGACCGGGGAATTGCTATGCAACGTAAGCGTCTTACGACCGTCAATGATCGGCTTTTGCGAATTTCAGCAGCGGCGCTGCTGCTGGCGCCCTGCTTCGTGATCAAGCGGGTGGAAGCCGCCTGTTCGCCGGCTTCCCCCGTCAACAACGCGACAGTGAGCTGCACTGGGACGACGACGGATTCAAATGGCACCAACGGCTATGGCACGCTTATCGACGTCGGCAACACCTACGTGATCGGACCCGGCGCGACGCTGACCGGAACGGACGTCGGTCTGGTATTCGAGACCGGTACAGTCAACAATTCCGGCGCCGTCACGGGTGGATCCTTTGCGGTCGAAGCCAATCGCAATGCCATCATCAATAACATCGGGACGTCCTCGATCATCTCTGCCACCGGAAACAATGCCAGTGCCGTCTTGGGATCTGAGCTGCATGTCCGGAATGATGGCTCCATTACGGCATCAGGGACCAACGGAATTGCGGTCGATGCGGGAAACACCGAGCAGAACGAGGTCTTCAACTCAGGCGCCATAGAAGGAACCGCAGCTGGCATCCGCAGTGTCGGAACGATCGCCGTGACGAATTCCGGAAGGATAGAAGCCGCTCCGGGCGGAACGGCGATCTTCGGCAGCACCAATGTGAACCTCCTGAGCAACACGGGCATAATTACCGGTGGTCGCTTTGCGATCACGGCCGACATAATCAATCTGGTGAACGACCGAACAGGGCGGATCAATCAAATTGATCCGAACGGCAGCGTGATATCCGTCAGGGCGCTCACTGGTTCGAATGCCGGACAGATCGTCGGACTTGCCAGCAACAGCCGTGCGATCGATGCCGACATCGTCAACCTGACCAATACCGGACTGATTCAGGCGGACCTGGGAGGCGTCAAGGGCCGGACCGTGACGGTTACAAACGAGGGAAAGATCGCGTCCTTCGCCGCAAACAGCATTGCAATTCAGGGTCTCCAGACAACGATCGTCAACACCGGCTCCATCTCGGGATCGTGGGGTGTCTTAGGTACCAATGTCTCGGTTTCGAACTCGGGCACAATCGCCGGAGACGTTCTCGGAATTTCTGCGGCCGATGCCAAGATCAGGAACTCCGGTTTGATCTCGGGAGCGAATGCCGGGTACGCGATAGGAACGGTGCGATCGATCGATCTGGATAATTCCGGAGTGATCAGGGGCAGCGGCGCAGCAGAGGCCCTTCATATCGGAGGTGGCGGAACGATCGTCAACACGGGAAGCGTAGTCGCAGACCGGGCGGCTATCCTCCATTTTGCCAACCCGGATGTGCCTTTGACGATAACGAATGCGGCTTCTGGCACTATTATCGGCGCGGACGGAATATTGTCGGCGGGCACGGTGAACCTCGTGAACGCCGGGACGATTCGCGGGACAAATTCGATCGACGGAACTGCGCTGCTCGCCAACGTCGTCAACGTGAATAACAGCGGCTCCATTGCTGGCATCGTCGGTATCCTCTCGCTTGGCGCTGCCAACGTCACGAACTCCGGCGCTGTCACCGGCACCGGGGGCACCGCGATCAAGCTGTCGAACGCGGCTGATACGTTGACGTTGCTGCCAGGCTCCAAGATCAACGGCGTGGTCGATTTCGGCTTCGGGGCCGACGTCGTCAATGTCAACCTCACTGCGCCGACGACGCGGGTGTCGTCGTTGACCACGATTCAGCTCCCGACCTTCGTCAATTTCGAGGGCACCATCAAGACGAACATCTCGAAGGGCAACTTCAACGGCCCCTCGGTCGTGTCCGGTACTTCCGTCGCAACGCTCGACCCGACCGCGCTGGCGCAGACCGATCGCACGCTGATGGATTTCACCGGCGGGGTGTCCTCGCTGGTGCAGGGCCGCCTCAGCGGCGGCGCCGGGCCGGCCGGGAGCAACATGATGGCGATGGCCTATGCGCCCGAGACGGCGCAGGCCGGGCCCTTCACCAAGGCGTCGCGCAGCCTGTGGACCGACCCGGCGCCGATCACGGTCTGGGCCAACAGCTTTGGCGGCCAGCGCATCCAGGACGAGACGGCATCGACGCTGCGTGCGACCTCGACGGCGTGGGGCGGGGCGATCGGCCTCGACCGCAAGGTGCGGCCGGACTGGCTGGTCGGCGCCTTCCTCGGTGGCGGGCAGGGCGGCCTCTCGGTCGATCTGAACTCGCAGTCGGTCGACACCAATTACGTGTTCGCCGGCGCCTATAGCCGCTTCGAATGGGCCTCGCAGTTTTTTGACTTCTCGCTGCAGGGCGGCAATGCCGACAACAAATCGCGCCGGCTGGTGCTGAACAATGCTGCGGTCGGCGGCCTGGAGACGGCGAGGGCGAATTACAGCGGCTGGTATATCAGCCCGGAGATCGCCTACGGCTACAGGCTCAACATCGGCAACGGCTATGTGCTGACGCCGACGGCGCGGCTGCGTTATGTCGCGGGCCGGTTCGACGGCTACAGCGAAACGGGTTCGGCGCAAGGACTATCCGTCGGTGGCCGCACGCTGCAGGATTTCGAGGAGCGCGGCGAGGTCGATCTCTCGCGCGTCACCGCCTTTGCCGGCGGTGAGCTCAAGGCCAACATCCATGGTGGCGTGATCGCGCTCCAGCGTGCCGGTGACACCAACATCAACGCGGTGCTGCTCGGACAGAACCTGTCGTTCGTGACGCCGGGCAGCCGCAGCACCGTCGGTGCGGTGGCCGGCCTCGGCTTCGATTATCGCACCAGCCGCAACGTGTCCGTGTTCGGCGCGGTCGAGGGCGTGATGATGTCCGACCAGAGCCGCACCGGCGCGGCGAAAGGCGGCGTTCGCGTCGCGTTCTGAACGCGAGTGCGTGCTGTTCTATGGCGTTCATGCAAACAGGTTTTCCGGATTGTGCGCCAGTTCGTTTCCGGCAAAGCCGCGGACGTTTCTCTCCAAGCCGGCAGGAACCCGCGTGCCTACGCTGCCGATCGAAGAATCATGCGTTTCGATCTCCGTCCCGCCCTTGCCGCGGACAGCGAGGGATGGCGCATCCGGCTTGTGAAATCGTCTGGGGATATAGAGATGCTGGGAAGGAATTGGTCCGCCGCGCAACGCAGCCGGCTCCTGCGCTGGGGATCGACCACCGCGCTTACGCTTGCGCTGATGCCATCAGTCCTCGGCGGCCGCGCCGAGGCGGCCTGTACGCCTCCGTCTCCGGTTAGCGGCGCCATCGTGACTTGCGCGGGAACGACGACCGACGCGAACGGGACGACCGGCTACGGGACCGCCACGGACAGCGGCAATACGATCAACATCTCTGTGGGGAGCAGCGTCATCGGCACCCATATCGGTATCGAGCAGAGCATGGGTACGGTCAACAATGCCGGCTCGATTCGCACCGATGTAACGAACGGTCAAATCGGGATAGCCGCGCTCAACGGCGTGGATCTGAACAACGCGAGCACCGGCCTCGTCGATGCGCGCGGTGCGAACAGTGTCGCAATCAGCGCTCTCGCTGGGACAGTCAACCTTGAGAATGCCGGCACGATCGTGGCATTCGGCACGGACGCCACCGCGATCTCGGCGAAGACGGTCAACGTCACCAACTCGGGCTCCATCTTCGGCGATCGGTTCGGGATCAACGCGACCGATATCACGGTCACGAACAATAGCGGGGGTAGTATCTTCGTCGGCGGATCGAACGGTTTCGCGATCGTTGCCACCAACAACGTCTTGATCAACAATGCCGGCATCATTTCCGCGCCTGGCACCGCCGAAACGGGGATATCCGGCAACGTCGTGACGATTGCAAGCAATACTGGTCGTATTGCAGGTTCTCGCGCCGCGATCTCTGCCATCACGTCGTCTACCATCAACAATAACGCAGGCGGGCTGATCGAGGCCACCGGCCCAAGCGGCATTGCCGTCTTTGTTGTCAGCGGTACCGCGACGGTGACCAATGCCGGTGAAATCTCCGCAAAGGTTACCAACGGTGCGGCTATCGAAGCGGATGCGGTGGTGGTGTCAGCAAATACTGGCCTCATCTCCGGCGGCACACGTGGTATTTTGGCAAACACGGCAACAATTTCCAACGGTGTGGGCGGCACGATCTCGGCGCTCGACGCCAACGGCAAGGCCATCCGGGCGACCACCGCGACGATCGCCAATGCCGGACAAATATCCGCACTGGCGACCGGAGGCATCGGCATCGACGCCGATACAGTGAATGTAACGGCCAACACCGGTCTGATCTCGGGTGAAAGCTACGCGATCCGCTCATCAATAGATGCTGTTGTGAAGAACAATGCCGGCGGCACGATCCAGGGCACGAGCTTTGGTGCTGTCGCAGCTTCTGCGGGCACCAACGCCAGCGTCTTCAATGCAGGGACGATCAAGGGCGGGGTTGGCGGCGGAATTGGAGTCCTCTCCGCCGGCACGGTAACCGTCGAGAACGCGGCAGGTGGTTTGATTTCCGCCGGTCAGTTTGCTGTCAGGGGCATCGACGTCAAGGTCAGCAATGCTGGCATCATGGAGTCCACCCTAGGCGGAGCCGCCATCGACGCGCAGTCCGCCTATATCAGCAACTCCGGCATCCTTAGGTCGGTGGCTGGAAGTGCGGTTCAAGTCTTCGGTGATCTCACCTTGAGCAACTCGGGCACCATCCAGGGTGCGCCGACAGCTCCAGCGGTCTACGCCTCGGGGCAAGCGAAAATCACCAATGCCGGTGCTATCTCAGGGCGCTACGGCATCCAGGCCTTCGATGGCCTCAATTTGACGAACGCTGCGGGCGGTGTCGTCTCGGGCAATGTCCACGGCGTCCTTTCGCAGGGGCCTCTTGTCGTCAACAATGCGGGTTCAATCTCGGGAGCTGCGGGCGGGGCGGTCGGAGCGGCTACTACCGCGACCCTGTTCAACTCCGGCATCATCTCCGGCGGGACCGGTATCAGCTCGGGCGGTGCCGCGAACATCACGAACTCGGGTACGATCATCGGAACCGGCGGCACCGCGATCCTGCTGTCGAACGCGGCCGACACGCTGACGCTGCTGCCAAGCTCGAAGATCAACGGCGTGGTCGATTTCGGCTTCGGGGCCGACGTCGTCAACGTCAATCTGTCGCCGATCAGCAGCAAGGTATCCTCGTTGACGACGGTCAATCTGCCGACCTTCATCAATTTCGAGGGAACCATCAAGACGAACGTCTCGAACGGCAACTTCAACGGCCCCTCGGTTGTCTCCGGCCTGACGCTTGCCACGCTCGATCCCACCGCGCTGGCGCAGACCGATCGCACGCTGATGGACTTTACCGGCGGGGTGTCCTCGCTGGTGCAGGGCCGCCTCAGCGGCGGCGCCGGGCCGGCCGGGAGCAACATGATGGCGATGGCTTATGCGCCGGAGACCGCGCAGGCCGGGCCCTTCACTAAGGCGCCGCGCAGCCTGTGGACCGATCCCGCGCCGATCACGGTCTGGGCCAACAGCTTTGGCGGCCAGCGCATCCAGGACGAGACGGCATCGACGCTGCGTGCGACCTCGACGGCGTGGGGCGGAGCGATCGGTATCGATCGCAAGGTGCGGCCGGACTGGCTGGTCGGCGCCTTCCTCGGCGGCGGGCAGGGCGGCCTCTCGGTCGATCTGAACTCGCAGTCGGTCGACACCAATTACGTCTTCGCCGGCGCCTATAGCCGGTTCGAATGGGCCTCGCAGTTCTTTGATTTCTCGCTGCAGGGCGGCAACGCCGACAACAGATCGCGCCGCCTCGTGCTGAACAATGCTGCGGTCGGCGGCTTGGAGACGGCGAGGGCGAATTACAGCGGCTGGTACGTCAGCCCGGAAGTCGCCTACGGCTATAGGCTCAACATCGGCAATGGCTATGTACTGACGCCGACAGCGCGGCTGCGCTATGTCGCGGGCCGGTTCGACGGCTACAGCGAGACGGGGTCGGCACAGTCGCTGTCAATCGGTGGCCGCACGCTGCAGGATTTCGAGGAGCGCGGCGAGGTCGATCTCTCGCGCGTCACCGCCTTTGCCGGCGGCGAGCTCAAGGCCAACATCCATGGCGGCGTGATCGCGCTCCAGCGTGCCGGCGACACCGGCATCAACGCGGTGCTGCTCGGGCAGAACCTGTCGTTCGTGACGCCAGGCAGCCGCAGCACGGTCGGCGCGGTGGCCGGCCTCGGCTTCGACTACCGCACGGGGCCCAACGTGTCCGTGTTCGGCGCGGTCGAGGGCGTGATGATGTCCGACCAGAGCCGGACCGGAACGGCGAAAGGCGGCGTTCGCGTCGCGTTCTGAGCCGACATCAGCCCTGGCGGCTCGAACACGATGCCGCCGGCCGGGTGCCATCCGCCCGGCCGGCGCCTCCTCCGATCGGAGGATGTCGCATGCGTCAGCTGTGTTAATCTCGCCGCATTGATCATTCCAGTGCCATTTCGAGCCATGCCCGGACCGCAGAAGCTGCCAGACCTCGTCGAATCCATCTACGATGCCGGGCTCGATCCCACGCTCTGGAACAACGTCGTCGCCGGCGTGCGCGATTTCGTCGGCGGCCAGGCCTGTGGATTGTTTTCGAAGGATTCGATCAGCAAATCCGGCGTCACTCACTATTATTGCGGGGCGGACCCGCATTTCATCCAGCTCTATGCCGACACGCATGCGAAGTTCGATCCGCTCACGGTCTTGCCGCCACAAGGCAAGGTTGTGAGTGTTCCGGACCTCGTCGAATTCGAAGAATATCGCAAGGGGCGTTTTTACCAGGAATGGATGCAGCCGCAGGGCTGCAGCGATGCGGCCAACGTCGTGCTCGAGATGTCGAATGCGAGCTGCCCCGTGATGATGACCGTGCTGTCGGGCCGCCGCATGGTCGATCCCGGCATGAAGCATCGCCTCTCGCTCCTCGTGCCGCACGCCAGCCGCGCGCTCCTGATCAACCGCACCATGACCGCGCAACTCACGCTGGCGACGGCACTGGCTGATGTCCTCGACAATCTGACGGCCGGGATCTTCCTGCTCGACGCCTTCTGCCGCGTGGTGCACGCGAATTCGGCCGGTCACGCCTTGCTTGCAGCCGACGACGTGGTGCGCACCATCGCCGGACAGCTCGTGACCAGCAGCACCGAAGCCAATCAGAAGTTCCGCGAGACATTTTCGGGCCGCAATGCCACGCTGCTTGCCGCTCGCGGCCATGCCATGCCGCTGCTATCGTCTACGGGCGAGCGCTATGTCGCTCATGTGCTGCCGTTGTCCTCCGTGCTGCGCAACGGCAGCGAGCGCGTCGTCGATGCCGCCGGCGCGCTGCTGCTGCGCAAGGTGTCGCTCGACGGACAATCCTGGGGCGAATTGATCGGACGGACCTTCGACCTGACGCCGACAGAGCTCCGCGTGCTGCTGTCGATCGTCGACATCGGCGGCGTTCCGGAGACGGCGACCGCGCTGGCATCGCGGAAAGCACGGTGAAGACGCATCTGCACCGCGTCTTCGCCAAGACCGGCGTCAACAGGCAGGCCGATCTCGTCAAGCTCGCGGCAGGGTTTGCCAATCCGCTCGTCAATTGACCGGCACGACCGGAATGGGCGTTGAACCTTTTGTCGCCGGGACAGACTCACCATAGCCTCCGGGCGTGTAGAACATTTCCGCAATCGCGTTTGACCATGGCTGTTCGGATGTCCCGAGTTCCCAATCACGCCGAGCTGATCGAGAGCATCTATGATGCAGGGCTCCACCCTGAGTTGTGGGGCGAGGTCGTCGTCATGCTCAATGCGTTCGTCGGCAGCCAGGCCTGCGGCCTGATCTCGAAGGATACGGTCAGCAAATCAGGTGCGACCCATTATTATTGCGGGGTCGATCCGCACTACATCCAGCTCTATTCCGAAACCTATTCGCAATACGATCCGCTCGCCCGGCTGCCCCAGTACGGCGAGGTGCGCAACATTCCGGACCTCGTGAATTTCGACGAGTACCGCCGCGGGCGCTTCTATCAGGAATGGCTGCGCCCCCAGGGCTGCGTCGACGTCGCCAACGTGGTGCTCGAGCAATCGAAGTCGCCGTGTCCGATGTTGATGACCGTCATCCCGGGCCGGGAGATGCTCGACGCCGGGCAACGCGCGCGCATGCAGTCGCTGGTCCCGCATGCGAGCCGGGCGCTGCTGATCAACCGCGCGATCGAGCGGAAACAGCAACGCGCGACCGCGCTGGCCGACGTCGTGGATCGCCTGAATGCCGGCGTCGTCCTGCTCGATGCGGCCTGTCGGATCGTCCACAGCAATCCGGCCGCGGAGACGATCCTGGCGACCGACGATGTCCTGCGCTCCATATCCGGCCGGCTGGTGACGAGATCGCCCGATGCAAACCGGGCCCTGCGCAATATCTTCCGCGATCCGGGAGAGGTTGCGGTGGCGGCGGCCGAGGGCCGAAAAATCCCCCTGACGTCGCATGACGGGTCGTACTACGTCGCTCATGTGATCGCGCTGCCGTCGCTGCTGCGCGATGGCGCGACGGAGCGGACGTCGGCGGTCGGAGCCTTGCTCGTCTGGAAAGCGGAACTCGACAGCCGCTCATGTGCCGGCCTGATCGACCGCACGTTCGAGTTGACGCCTGCGGAACTGAGAGTTCTGCAGTCGATCGTCGAGGTCGGCGGTGTGCCGGAGACCGCGGCGGCGCTGGGAATTGCCGAGACGACGGTGAAGACACACCTGCATCGGGTCTTCGCCAAGACCGGCGTGTCCCGCCAGGCCGATCTCGTCAAGCTTGCGGCCGGATTTTCCAATCCGCTTCTGCACTGACGCGCAGCCGCGCCGCTGACTGATCGCTGCAGCTCGCGCTGGGTTCAAACAGCAACATCATTAGAAAGTTATCGCGCGTCATACGATCGAATGACGCGATTTTTTTTGTCCTCTTCTAGAGAGGCATCACACGAGTTCTTGTTCGACCCATCGGATGCTTCTGTGAAGCAACTCACAGCAGGCTGGAGTGAATCCCGTCATTCTCTCGCGCAGGTTGAGAGGAGATCGTCATGCGAAGGACGTCACTTGTTATGGCCGACAAGTTCCGAGACATCTTAGCTCGCGTCGGTGCTGTATTTCACGAGCAGCGCAAGATCGACGCGCGGCGCGCGTTGCAGCGCTATCACCATTTGCTGGCTCAGCCGGACCAACCATTGCTCTTGAACGACGTCATTCCGGTCAGCAGGGAAGAGGATATTTCAGGAAATGCCCACGGATCTGATGCGCGCGGGCGCCCCGCCGGCCAGCCGGCCTTCGAGCGCGCGTAATTTCAACATCGTCGCGGTCGTTCTGACCGCGGCGCTCGTCGCTCTTCAACTGATCGGTCTCGCAATCCTGGAGCGGTCCCGCGCCCACGCAATGCAAACGCCGTTTCCGCACGAGACGGCCGTCTGCTCCGAGGGGCTGGATGCCGAGGCTTCGCAGATTCCAACCGACTGACCGGAGGACGGTCCGTGCCTGATGTCACGACTCTGATTCTGTTGAGCGTTGCCGTATTCGCGGGGGCCTTCGTTTCGGGACTCTCCGGCTTCGCGTTCTCGGCGGTCGCCGGCGCGATCCTGCTGCGGGTGTTTCAGCCGCTCGAAGCCGTGCCGCTGATGATGGCGTGCAGCATCGGCGTGCAGGCGACCAATCTGTGGGCGCTCCGGCGCAACATCCGCTGGGAGGGCAGCCTGATGCTGATCGTCGGCGGATTGATTGGCGTTCCCATAGCAGTGTCGCTGCTGCAGAGCACGGACACGCATCTGCTCAGGCGCGGATTCGGCGTCATCGTTTCGCTCTATGCCGCCTACATGCTGCTGCGGCCGACGCTGGTGACGGCCGGTGAGGCCGTCGGTCGGCACTGGGTCGCGCTGATCGGCTTCGGGGGAGGGCTGGTCGGTGGCCTCACGGCGATGCCCGGTGCGATCCCGACGATATGGTGCGACATGCGCGGCATGCCCAAGAGCGAGCAACGCGGCCTGGTGCAGCCGTTCATTGCGGCGATGCAGGTCTTTGCCATCGCACTGCTGGTCGGGCACCAGGACCTGTCGTCAAAGGTCTTCGTCGATCTCGCCATCAGTCTGCCGGCGCTGTTTGCCGGCTCGGCGCTCGGCGTGATCGCCTTCCATCGCGTCAACGAGACGGTCTTTCGCAAGACCGTGCTCGTTCTGTTGCTGATATCAGGAGTTTCGCTGGTTTAGTGACCCGCCGTCTGAACCGGCGCAGCGCTGATGTCGCTGCCGTGATGCACCAGCGGCTTGTTGCCGGTGATGGTCCGCAGCAGCACATAGAACACCGGCGTCAGGAACAAGCCGAACACGGTGACGCCGATCATGCCGGAGAACACGGCAACGCCCATGGCCCGCCGCATCTCCGAGCCGGCGCCGGTCGAGAGCACCAAGGGCAGCACGCCCATGATGAAGGCCATCGACGTCATCAGGATCGGGCGAAGCCGCAAGCGGCTCGCCTCGATCGCGGCCCGGATCGGCGTCCGCCCGGCGAATTCGAGCTCGCGCGCGAATTCGACGATCAGGATCGCATTCTTGGCCGAGAGGCCCACGAGCACGATCAAGCCGATCTGGGTGAAGACGTTGTTGTCGCCCTTGGAGATCCACACGCCGAACATGGCAGCCAGAAGACCCATCGGCACGATCATGATGATCGAGAGCGGCAGCGTCAGGCTCTCATAGAGCGCGGCCAGCACCAGGAACACCAAGAGGATCGCCAGCGGGAACACCCAGAGGCCGGAATTGCCAGCGATGAACTCCTGATAGGTCAGGTCGGTCCATTCGAAGGCAAAGCCCTGCGGCAGCACTTCCGCCGCGATCCGCGTCGCGGCTTCCTGCGCCTGGCCCGAGGAGAAGCCGGGCGCAGCCGCCGCGTTGATGTCGGACGACAGGAATCCGTTGTAGCGGATCGCGCGCTCCGGCCCCGCGCTCTGGCGGATCTTGAGCAGGGCCGACAACGGCACCATGTCTCCCGAGGACGAGCGCACCTTCAACTGCCTGATGTCGTCGGCACGCGCGCGGAACGGCGCGTCAGCCTGCACGCGGACGGAATAGGTGCGTCCGAATTTGTTGAAGTCGTTGACGTAGTAAGAGCCGAGGTAGATCTGCAGCGTGTTGAAGACCTCCGTCACGGGCACGCCGAGCTGCAGTGCCTTGGTGCGGTCGATGTCGGCGAACAGCTGGGGCACGTTGACCTGGAAGCTCGAGAACACGCCGGCGATCTCCGGCGCCTTCTGCATCGCCGTCATGAACGCCTTGGTCGCTTCGTTCAGCGCGTCATAGCCGAGGCCGGCGCGGTCCTCGATCTGCAGCTTGAAGCCGCCGATGGTGCCGAGGCCGTTGACCGGCGGCGGCGGGAACATGGCGATGAAGGCTTCCTGGATACCGGCATATTTCTTGTTCAGTTCGGCCGCGATCGCATTGCCGCTCAGGGCCGCATCCTTGCGCTCGTCGAACGGTTTGAGCGTCGAGAACACGATGCCGGCATTGGACGAGTTGGTGAAGCCGGAGATCGACAGGCCGGGGAAGGCCACCGAGCTCTCGACACCGGGCTGGGTCAGCGCGATGTCGCTCATCTTGCGGATCACCTCTTCGCTGCGGTCGAGGGTCGCGCCGTCGGGCAGGCGGGCGAAGCCGACGAGATATTGCTTGTCCTGGCCGGGCACGAAGCCGCTCGGCACCTGCTGGAACAACAGAGCTGTCATTCCGACCAGCAGGACATAGAGGCCCATCACGGCGGCTTTGCCCGAGATCACCTTGGTGACGGTGCCGCTGTAATTCCCCGAGGAGCGTGTGAAGGCCTTGTTGAAGCCGCGGAAGAACCAGCCGAGGCCCTTCTCCATGATCAACGTCAGCCGGTCCTTCGGCTCGTTGTGGCCCTTGAGCAGCAGCGCCGACAGCGCCGGCGACAGCGTCAGCGAATTGACGGCGGAGATCACGGTCGAGATCGCGATCGTCAACGCGAACTGCTTGTAGAACTGCCCGGTGAGGCCGGAGATGAAGGCGAGCGGCACGAACACTGCGATCAGCACCATGGCGATGGCGATGATCGGCCCCGAGACCTCGCGCATCGCCTGATACGTGGCATCGCGCGGCGACAGCCCGGCTTCGATGTTACGCTCGACATTCTCGACCACGACGATGGCGTCGTCGACGACGATGCCGATCGCGAGCACGAGGCCGAACAGGCTGAGCGCGTTGATGGAGAAGCCGAACACATGCATCACGGCAAATGTGCCGACGATCGACACCGGCACAGCCAGCAGCGGGATGATCGAGGCGCGCCAGGTCTGCAGGAACAGGATCACGACCAGCACCACCAGCGCGATCGCTTCCAGCAGCGTGTGGATCACCGCTTCGATCGACGAGCGCACGAACTGCGTGGGGTCGTAGACGATCTGGTAGGACACGCCCTCGGGCATGTTCTTCTTGATCTCGGCCATGGTGGCGCGGACGTTGTCGGAGATCTGCAGCGCGTTGGAGCCGGGCGCCTGGAAGATCGGGATTGCCACTGCCTGCTTGTTGTCGAGCAGCGAGCGCAGCCCGTATTCGGAGGCCCCGAGCTCGATGCGCGCGACATCTCGCAGCCGTACGACTTCGCCGCGTGTGCCTGTCTTGACCACGATGTCCCCGAACTGGTCCTCGTTGGCGAGCCGGCCTTCCGCGTTGACCGAGAGCTGGAGATCGATGCCCTTCACGTTCGGGGAGGAGCCCACCACGCCGGCGGCGGCCTCGACGTTCTGCGCCTGGATCGCCCTCACGATATCGCTCGCGGTCAGCCCGTGCTCGGCGGCCTTTTGCGGATCGACCCAGACCCGCATCGAATAGTCGCCGGCGCCATAGAGCTGGACGTCGCCGACGCCGTCGATCCGCGCCAGCCGGTCCTTGACGTTGAGCACGGCGTAGTTGCGCAAATACGTCATGTCGTAGCGGCCGTTCGGCGACAACAGGTGCACCACCATGGTGAGGTCGGGCGAGGACTTCTTGGTGATGATGCCGAGCTGGCGCACCACGGCCGGCAGGCGCGGCTCGGCCTGCTGCACGCGGTTCTGCACCAGCTGCGTCGCCTTGTCGGGGTCGGTGCCGAGGCGGAACGTCACCGTCAGCGTCATCGCGCCGTCGGTGGTCGCTTGGCTCGACATGTACAGCATGTTCTCGACGCCGTTGATCTGCTCCTCGATCGGCGTCGCCACCGTTTCCGCGATCACCTTGGGGTTGGCGCCGGGATAGGTCGCGCGCACCACGACGGAGGGCGGCACGACATCGGGATATTCCGAGATCGGCATCGCGAACAGCGAAATCAGGCCGGCAAGGAAGATCACGACCGACAGCACGCCGGCGAAGATCGGACGATCGATGAAGAATTTTGAGAGATTCATGGCCTTGCCCCTGGGCAATATCGTGCGGTTCTCCGGCAACTCCCCCTTCATTCCGGGGCGCGTAGCACGCGCGAACCCGGAATCAAGAGGTGAGGTGATCGGAGCTTTGTAATTTCTAGATTCTCAGGTGCGCAATTGCGCACCGTAGTTCGCGCTTGCGTGCGCCCGGATGACGTCAGCGTTGCACCACGTCCTGGTTGCTGTGATTGGAAGCTTGCTGCCCCCGCGCACCCATTGCCGCCACCTCGGTCTTGAGCAGCGCACCGGGCCGCACGCGCTGCAGGCCGTTGACGACGATGCGATCACCGGGCTTCAGGCCCTCGGTGACGACGCGCAATCCGTCGACGGCGCCACCTAGCGTGATCGGCCGGTACACCGCGCGGCTGTCGTCGCCGACCGCCATCACGAACTTCTTGTCCTGGTCGGTGCCGATCGCGCGCTCGTCGATCATCACCAGCGTCTGCTGCTTCGGCTGGCCCATGCGCACGCGGGCGAACTGGCCGGGGATGAGACGCCCGTCGTCGTTCTGGAACACCGCGCGGACACGGATCGTGCCGCTCTGGCCGTTGACCTGGTTGTCGATGAGCTGGATATGGCCTTTCGCCGCCAGACCGCCGGAGGTCGTCATCTCCACCGGAATCTGGTCGAGCTTGCCGCGCTGGCCGGAGCTGTCCGCAATCGAATTCAGCGCGCGCAACACGATCTCTTCATCCGCATCGAACGAGGCGTAGATCGGATTGACCGAGACCAGCGAGGTCAGCACCGGGGAGGCGGTGCCCGCGGCGACGAGGTTGCCGACGGTGACCTCGATCTTGCCGACGCGGCCGTCCACGGGCGCGCGCACCTCGGTGTAGTCGAGATTGAGCTTTGCGGTCTGCAGCGTTGCCTCGGCCGCCTTCACGTTGGCGATCGCTTCGCGGTTGGCGTTCTCGCGCTGATCGAAATCGCGCCGCGTCACGACGGCGTTGCCGACGAGCTGCGCGCCGCGCTCGACCTCGCTGGTGGTGAACACCACGCGCGCCTTGGCCGCCTCGAGCTGGGCATTGGCCTTGTCGACCTCGGCCGCGTAGGGCGCCGGGTCGATCTTGAACAGGACGTCGCCGGCCTTCACCAGCGCGCCCTCGGTGAAATTCGCCGACAAGATCGCACCGGCGACCCGCGGGCGCAGCTCGACCCGCTGGATTGCCTCAAGCCGACCGGAAAAATCGTCCCACAGCGCGGTCTGCTTGGGTTCGATCAGTGCGACCGTGACGGGGACGGCTTGTTCGGCCGCGGCGGCCGTTGCCGTCGCTTGGGCGGCGTGGAAGTAGTGACCGGTCGCAATCGAGCCGGCGGCGGCGAGGGCGCCGACGATAGCGACACCGCCGAGAAGACGGCGAAAACGGCCGGCGGAAGATGTTTCTTGGGAGGGGGGCATTTGCGCGCTCCAGATATGTAGTGTTCACTACAGATGTGGAGCTGGATACCGCAGCGCAAGATACTTATGTATCAGTCGCTAAGAAAATTGTACGCCGATACCGCGACGATTGGAAGACACAAGAAAAAGAAAGTCAGAACAAATAGATAGGGACTGGCGTTAGGCTCACGAGGCCCGCCGATTCCGAGGAGACAGGCACATGCGCATGGGACGCCCCCGCGAATTCGACGCCGAAACGGCGTTGGACCAGGCGATGGAAGTGTTTTGGCGCCATGGCTATGAGGGCGCCACGATCGCCCAGCTCACCGAGGCCATGGGCATCAACCCCCCGAGTCTCTATGCCTGCTTCGGCAACAAGGAAGGCCTGCTCAAGGCCGCCCTCGATCGCTACAGCAAATTGCGCGGCGCGTGGATGGACGAGGTGGTCGCGGCCCCCACCGCGCGCGCCGTCGCCGAGCGGATGCTGATGGGCATCGCCGACAAGCAGACCGATCCCGCCAATCCGCCCGGCTGCCTGCTCGTGCAAGGCGGCATCGCCTGCGGCACCGGGTCCGAGAACGTCCCCTTCGAGCTCGCCGCCCGCCGCGCCCAGAATGAAGACCAACTCCGCGATCGCTTCGTCCGCGCCAAGGCGGAAGGCGATCTCAAGGACAGCGCCGATCCCGCGGCGCTCGCGCGCTATGTTTCGGCGGTGTCGGTCGGCATGGGCGTGATGGCGTCCTCCGGCGCCGATCGTGAAGCGCTGCGACAGGTCGCTGATGTCGCGGTGCAGGCGGTCGAGGCGCAGTCGGGGAACAGATAGGTCATGGCCGTGTCTCGACGAGAATACTTGCGGCAAGCGGCGCGTTTGGGCGAGCCTTCCTCTTAATCCTTGGCCCGCTTTGCGATTGCGGTGGACTCGGTTCGAGAATTTTTCGTGACCTTGTTTTTCCTCAGCTCGGCAAACTCTTGCCTAAGCAGGTCCAGGACGATTCTGACCTTCGGGAGATCTGCCATACGCTTGTGGCAGATGATCGTGAGTTCTGCGCGGAGCGAAGATGGAAGCTCGAGCTTGAGCTCCACGAGCTCGCCCGGCCGCTTGAGCCGGTGGGAGGTCTTCAGAAGGATCATCGCGCCGACACCTGCCTGGCAGGCCGCGACCTGGACACTGTAGTCGTCGGATGTGAAAGCGGGACGAAAGTCGGGGATCCTGGCCGCGAGCTCCGGATTTGGGCTCAGCATCTCGCGCTCTCCCGCCCACGCGATCCAGTCGAGGTCTGGGAAATCGTACCTTGCGGGCAGCCTCCGTGCGTAATCCTTGCTCGCGTAGACCCCGATCGGCACGACAACTTCATCAATTGTGACCAAGTCAGAATCGTCGGACGGATATCTCCTGAGAGCGATATCCGCCTCGCCGCGCGAGAGATTCAGGCGTTCGGTGGTGGCCAAGACCTCGAGAGCGATCTTCGGATGCTTATTCTTGAGCCTCTCCGAGATCGGGGCCAGGAAATCAAAGGCAAACGACGGTGCCGCCGTGATCCGCACGCGGCCGCTTACGGGCGAGTCCTTCGCGTCGAGTGAGCGATTGGCTTCCGTCGCCCATTGCGCCATGCCCTCGGCGGCGGGCAGCAGTCTTCTTCCAGTCTTGGTCAGGGAGATGCCCTGGTTCTTGCGGACGAAGAGCGGCTCGCCCAGCCCGTACTCCATCTCCGCGATCCTCCGGCTCAAAGTGGGCTGGCTAACCTTCAGGCGTCGCGCGGCGCCGCTGAGGCTGCCGGCATCCGCAACGGCGAGAAAGATCCGGAGATCATCCCATTGGAGGTCCACGTTCACTCCTCAGCTCGGTCTGGGCGCCATCCATTTATGTATGGCGGCATAGGAAGTTAGACGATTGCTATTCTCCCGGTCCAGGGCAAAAGCGGGATCAGAAAATGAGGAAAACCGATCATGCTCCGTCGATCACGATCCCTTGCTGTTGCTGGAATTATCATCATTGCTCTATCCGGTGCTGCTCTTTTTGCATTTCCCGGCTGGTCGCAGACCACCCATCAAACTGCCGCAGCCGGCCTCGGCAAACCGATCAGTTCGTCGGCCATGGAGGCCCTGATCAATCAACCGGGACCGATCGCGGTCAGGACTGTCGCGAGTTCGGATTGGAAAGCCGATCTATCGGGACTGATCAATTTGAAAGATCCGAAAGCCGTTCAGGCGGGCCTCACAGATCACGAGGAACCTATCCAGATCTATGCGCATCTCGTGCGGCACCCAACGCAGGGCTTCTTCATGATCGATACGGGTGTTTCAAAGCAGTTTGCCGAGGACCCCAAGAGCGTCGGTGTGCCATGGGTGCTGAGAAGTTTTGCGAAAATGGATAAGCTTCAAGTTCGGGAAGATGCATTGTCCGCCATCAGATCGGAGGGGATCCCGCTCAAAGGCGTCCTCATGACCCATCTCCATTTCGATCATATCTCCGGAATGCCAGACGTTCCGAAAGACGTTCCGTTCTACACAGGCCCTGGTGAGGCTGAGGAGAAGAAGTTCGAAAACGTCGTCGTTCAGGGGATGGAGGATCGCTTCTTTGAAGGTAGACCCGCAATCCAGGAGTTTCAGTTCACGAAGGACCCCGATGGGAAACTGGAAGGCGTGATCGATGTCTTTGGCGATGGTTCACTGTTTGCGATCCTGACCCCCGGACATACGGCCGGCCATCTCTCCTATCTCGCCCGCACCCCAACGGGGCCGGTGCTGTTTACCGGCGATGCTTGCTATACCCGCTGGGGTGGGAGCATGGTGTCGAGCCCGGAAGCTTCACCTTCGAACGGGAAAGCGAACGAAAGAGTCTGCTCCAACTGAAAGCCTTTGAGTGAACGTCACCCCATCATGATCGTGAGGTTAGGTCATCAGCCTTGAGTCCGGCGGAGCTGAATGTCGATGGCGCGTCGTGACATGTCGCGACCGCACGACATGGTCGCCGCTGTCAACGCTGCCGGCCTCGATCATCGCGCAGATTACTTGCAGCCAGCCCCGGCGGCGCCACGAACCCGCCGAATTCGCGTTCGATCAGACCGGCGAGCGCGATCGTCGTGCGGTCCTCCAGATACGGCCCGATGATCTGGACGCCGATCGGCAGGCCCGACGGCGCGCGCTCGATCGGGATGGCGGTTGCAGGCAGTCCGCAGGTCGAAGCCGGGTCGGCCCAGATGAAGCAGGCATCGGCGTAGTTGTAGAGCTTGCCGTCGATGTCGAGCTGCCGCGCGTCGAACGGCTCGGACTGGTCTTGCGGAAAGGCCGGCACGGCCGCGGCCGGATAGATTACCGCGTCGAACTCGCGGAAGAACTGATACCACTTCTGTTGCAGCTGTAACCGCGCCGCGTCGGCCGCCAGCCAGTCGCGGTGGCTCATGCCCCAGCCGCGGGCGCGCTCGGCCTGCAGGCTGCGGTCGTCTGGCGAAAGTGTCGCGGCAGCTGCTTGCGCTTCGGCGAGCGCGGCCGCCGTCAGGCGCGGACTTCTCGCTCCGTTCAACAGCCTCATGTAGAGCCGCGCGGACTCGGCGAGATCGGGCAGGGCCGCGCTTGAACGAGCAACGCGCGCGCCGGTTCGTTCGAGCCGCTCGGCCAATCGCCCGATGGCAGAACGCACCGCATTGCTCGTCGGCATCAGTGGATGGGTATCGACCACGAGAATCCTGAAATCCTCGAGCTGATCGTGGCGCGCGGGAGGCAGTGCAAGCCGATAGCCGACCCCGTCGCGCGTCTCATCGGGACCGGCAATCACGTCGAGCGACAGCGCGAGGTCGGAGGCGGTGCGCGCCATCGGCCCGACGACGGCGAGATCGCCTTGACCGGGAACGGGCGGGGCCGGCGGCAGGCTGTAGCCGCGCAGCGGCACCAGGCCGAGGCTCGGCTTGTGTCCGAACACGCCGCAGAAATGCGCGGGCACCCGGATCGAGCCGCCGATATCCGAGCCGATCGAGAGCGGACCGAAGCCCGCCGCGAGGGCGGCTCCGCATCCGCCTGAGGAGCCGCCGGGTGAGCGGCCGAGGTCCCACGGATTGTTGGTCGTCCCGTAAATCTCGTTGTAGCTCTGGAAATCCCTGAGGCCGATCGGGATGTTGGTCTTGCCGATGATGATGGCGCCCGCCGCCTTCAGGCGCGAGACGATGAGAGCATCTTCCGCCGGCTTGAAATCCCTGAAATGCGGAAAGCCCCATGTCGTCGGCAGGCTGGCGACGTTGAACGGCTCCTTCAAGGTCACGGGAATGCCGAGCAACGGCAGCCGCTCGCCGCGGCCAAGCGCAGCATCGGCGGCGCGCGCAGCCGATCTCGCGCGATCGAAATCGCGAACGATGATCGCATTGATCTGTCCGTCCAGCGCCTCGATGCGCGTGATCGTATGTTCGAGCAGTTCCGACGCAGATATTTTGCCGGCGTGCAGGGCGCTCAGCAATGTATTGATCGAGCCAAAGCTCAAGTCGCCGGCATCTGCGTTCAATTCCTCCTGCATCATGAACTCCGTTGTATCGCAGCTTGGGCTCTGTCATCCGAATCGAGCGCACTTCGACGCGGATGGGCCGCGAGTTGGTCGCCGTTGCTCATGCCTTCCGACAGGTTAATGGGTCGGCTCAATGGCGAGTTGATCCTGAGCTGATGATGTAACCGTGCGCCTGTTTTGCCCGACGTGTCAAATCTGCGCGCTGGCAAAGTGAGGGCTACCCGCGAGCGAGATTCTCCAACGATTTGTACTTTGCATGGGGTTGTTTTCGCACTTTCACTTTGGAGGGCGACGGCCAGTGCATCAGCCGGTACGTCCTAAGAATTTCTACACACAGTTCTGGCACGTTGCGCGCGTCAATGTCCGCAACCCGCATCGTCGCCTCTCATTGCGCGCACGAAAAGACGGGCCCGCGGGAATCGAGGGGGCGTAATTCATGACTGCACTCGCTTCGGACGCCGGTCGCGCCAGGAGCGGGATCGTGCCGATCCTGCTGTGCGTCGTGCCGTTCAGCCAGATCCCGCTCGATGCCTATACGCCCGGCCTGCCGCAGATGGTGGTGGATCTCGCCACCGACGCGGCCTCGATGCAGAACACCGTCACCGCCTACATGCTCGGCATGTCTCTCGCGCTGGTGCCGGTCGGCATCGCCTGCGACACGCTCGGTCGCCGCAAAGTTCTGCTCGCGGGTCTGTCGGTACTCGTCGCGATGAGCATCGCCTGCGCGCTCGCCACCAGCGCCTCGCTGCTGCTTGGCTTGCGCTTCCTGCAAGGCATCGGCGGCTGCACCTGCCTCGTCGTCGCCTATGCCGTCGCGGCCGACTGCTTTCGCGGCCGTGAGCTCACGGCGATCTCCGGTCTGCTTGGCGCGGCCTGGGGGCTTGCGCCTGTGCTGGCGCCCGCGGCCGGCGGCTTCATCGTCGAGCTGACCTCATGGCGCGGCGTCTTCGTCATCATCGCCATCGCCGCGGCGATCGTAGCCGGGATCGTCGCATTCTTTCTCCCAGAGACGCTGCCCGCTGACCGGCGGGCACCGTTCGATCCGCGCCGCACGGCCGGCATCCTGCGCGATGCGCTGCTGCGTCCGGGCTTCCTGGCTTTCGTCCTTGTCTTTGCCGCGGCGGCCAGCGCGCAGCTCGCCTTCGGCGTCGTCGCGCCGTTCTTCTATCAGACCGGTCTCGGCTACTCGGCGGCGATCTACGGCCTCGTCGCGCTCGGCCTCGGCGGCGTCAATCTCGCCGGCGAGCTCGGCTGCGCGCATTTCGCGCGCTTCATGCCGGCGCGCGTCCTCGGCTTCGGCGCCTTCGCGCTGTTTCTTGCCGGTTCGGCGGTGCTGAGCGCGACAGGCATGACGGTCGGTCTCGACTTCGTGTCGATCACGATCGGCGGCGCGCTGGTGCTCGGCGGCTGCGGCGTGCTGTGCCCGATGATGTACGGCATGGCGCTCGGCCTGTTCGAACGCGACCACGGCCTGATCGGCGGCCTGATCAGCGCGCTCTGCTACCTCGCCGTCAGCGGCGCCATGGCGATCGCGGCGGTGTTGCCTGAAGCCACGCAGGCGCCGATCGGATGGCTCTATCTCGGCCTCTGCGCAATTGCGGGCGCGCTGCTTGCGATCTCGCTGCCGTCAGTGCGCCACGCCACACAGACCTAAGGGAGGAACCCATTCATGACCAGCATCGGTATTCGCGGCACGTTCTTTGATTTCGTCGATGATCCCTGGAAGCACGTCGGCAACGAGCAGGCCGCCGCGCGCTTTCACCAGGACGGCCTGATGATCGTCACGGATGGCGTGATCAAGGCGTTCGGTCCTTATGACAAGATCTCTGCTGCGCATCCGGGCGTGCAGGTCACTCATATCAAGGACCGCATCATCGTCCCTGGCTTCATCGACGGTCACATCCATCTGCCGCAGACCCGCGTGCTCGGGGCCTATGGCGAGCAGCTGCTGCCCTGGCTGCAGAAATGGGTCTATCCGGAAGAGCTTAAATACCGCGATCGTAACTATGCGCGCGAGGGCGTGAAGCGTTTCCTCGACGCGCTGCTGGCGTCCGGCACCACCACCTGCCAGGCTTTCACGAGCTCCTCGCCGGTTTCGACCGAGGAATTGTTCGAGGAGGCCGCCCGCCGCAACATGCGCGTCATCGCGGGGCTCACCGGCATCGATCGCAACGCGCCGGCCGATTTCATCGATACGCCTGAGAATTTCTATCGCGACAGCAAGCGGCTGATCGCGGAATATCACAACAAGGGCCGCAACCTCTACGCCATCACACCGCGCTTTGCCTTCGGCGCCTCGCCGGAATTGCTCAAGGCGTGCCAGCGGCTCAAGCACGAGCATCCCGATTGCTGGGTCAACACCCACATCTCCGAGAATCCGGCCGAGTGCAGTGGCGTGCTGGTCGAGCACCCGGACTGCCAGGATTATCTCGGCGTCTACGAGAAGTTCGACCTGGTCGGGCCGAAATTCTCCGGCGGCCATGGCGTCTATCTCTCCAACAACGAATTCCGCCGCATGTCGAAGAAGGGCGCCGCGGTGGTGTTCTGCCCGTGCTCGAACCTGTTCCTCGGCAGCGGCCTGTTCCGCCTCGGCCGCGCCACGGATCCGGAGCACCGCGTGAAGATGTCGTTCGGCACCGACGTCGGCGGCGGCAACCGCTTCTCGATGATTTCCGTGCTCGACGACGCCTACAAGGTCGGCATGTGCAACAACACGCTGCTCGACGGCAGCATCGATCCAACGCGCAAGGATCTTGCCGAGGCCGAGCGCAACAAGCTCTCGCCTTATCGCGGCTTCTGGTCGATCACGCTCGGCGGCGCCGAAGGCCTCTACATCGACGACAAGCTTGGTAATTTCGAGCCCGGCAAGGAAGCCGATTTCGTCGCGCTCGATCCGAACGGCGGGCAGGCCGCGCAAGCCTGGCACCAGTCGCTGATTGCCGACGGCGCCGGCCCGCGCACGATGGACGAGGCCGCGAGCATGCTGTTCGCCGTCATGATGGTCGGCGACGACCGCTGCGTCGACGAAACCTGGGTGATGGGCAAGCGCCTCTACAAGAAGAGCTGAGCGGCGGCAAGCTCATGAGCGCATCGTCAGACACCACCGGTCAGCCGGTCGCCCTCGTCATCCAGCGCCGCATCGCCGATGATGGCTTCGCCGCGTTTGCGCGGTGGAACGGCGAGGTCGGCGAGGCGCTCAAGGCCTGGCCCGGATTCCTGGGGCAGGAGGTGGTGCCGCCGCGGCCGCCGGCCCACGTCGATTGGGTGACGATCCTGCGTTTTGCCAGTCCCGCCGCGGCGCGCGCCTGGCTTCAGAGCGAGGTGCGGGCGAAGCTGATTGCGGAGGTGCAGCGCTATTTCGTCGGCTCGGAGGACGTTCACATCCTGCCCGATACCGGCGTTCAGCGCGACAGCGCGGTGTCCGCGGTGATCTCCTTCAGGGTCCCGGCCGAGCTGGAAGATTCGTTCCTCAAATGGCAGCAGCGCATCCAGGCCGCGGAGGCCGAGTTCAAGGGATTTTTGCGCCACAAGATCGAGCGGCCGATTCCGGGACTGCACGAGGAATGGATCGTCATCCTGTCGTTCGACTCTGATGCCAACCTCGATGCATGGCTCGGCTCGCCCGTGCGGCAGACGCTGCTGAAGGAAGGCGAGCGCTTCAACGCCGGCTTGAACGTCAAGCGTGCGAGCTACGGCTTCAATTTCTGGTTCCCGGCCGGCAAGGAGCGGGCGCCGGAGCAAGGGCCGGGCTTCATCTGGAAGAGCAACCTCATCGTCCTTCTCGTGCTTTACCCCGTGGTCTACCTCTGGGGCACGTTCATCAGCGCACCGCTGATCGACAGCCACGGCGTGCCGGTCTGGCTGTCGCTGTTCGTCGGAAATCTCGTCAGCACCCAGTTGCTCGGCTGGTGGCTGGTGCCCGCCGCCTTCAGGGCACTCGACTGGTGGGTGGCGCCGAAGGCGGCTATCAGTCGACAGATCGCAGGTTACACACTGCTTGCCGCGCTCTATGCGGCGTCGATGGGTCTGTACGCGCTGCTGCTCGCGTGGCATTGGGGGCGGTGAGACCGTCCACAGCTGGCACGCGACGACCATGTTTGCCCTGACATTCCTCGGCACTTCGGCGAGCGTTCCCTCGGCGGAACGCAACCATCCGGCCTTGCTGGTCGAGGCGGCCGGTCAGCGCATGCTGGTCGATTGCGGCGAGGGCACGCAGCGCCAGCTGCTGCGCAGTGGCGCCGGCTTCCGGCGGCTCGAACGCATCCTGCTCACGCACGCGCATCTGGATCACGTGCTCGGCATCCCCGGCCTGTTCTCGACGCTGCGCTTGCGGCAGAGCGCCGAGGTGATGACCGTTCATGGTGGCCCAGCCACGCTCGAGATCGTCATCCAGATGTTGGCAGGGATCTGGGGCGCGGGCAGGGCGCCGCTTCCAGTGGAGTTCGCAGCCTTGGCCGCGGGCCAATTCCTCGACGCCGGTGATTTCACCATCGCCTGCTTTCCGGTCCGTCACCGCGACACCGACAGTTTTGGTTTCGTGTTCCAGAGTCCATCGCGTCGCCACCTTCGGCCCGATCGCCTCGCGGCGCTTGGCGTCCCGGATGGTCCCATGCGCGGCGAACTGGCTGCAGGACGGCCGGTCGTGATCGACGGTCGAACGATTGATCCGGAAGAGGTTCTGGGCCCGCCCAGCGGCGGCAAGAAGCTCGTGGTGATCGGCGACACCGAGACCACCGACGGGCTGTCCGGCTACGTCGCTGACGCCGATCTGCTGGTGATCGAGGCGACCTTCCTCGATCGCGACGCCGCGACCGCGCGGGATTACGGCCATCTGACCGCGGCGGAAGCGGCCGCCTTTGCGGCCGCCAGCAACGTCCGCCGGCTCGTGCTGACCCACATGTCGGGACGGTACGAGGACGATGAGATCTTGGCCGAGGCGGCGAGGATCTTTCCCAATACCGGGATCGCCGCCGATTTCGATCATATCGAGATCTAGTTACCCCGGCCCGTGATCAGCTCGTCAGTCCCGACTTGATCGCAAGATCCTGCACCTGGGCCGTCAGCTGCATCAGCTTGGGCAGCGCCTGGTCGCGGAAGGCTGCCATGTCCATGCGCATCGCATCGACCGTGACACTTAATCCTCCGATCACCTGGTCCTGCGCGTCGAAGATCGGCGTTGCCAGCGTGCGCAGGCCGTAGGCGTTCTCGCCGTCGGAGACGGCGTGGCCCTTTTTCTTCACCTGGTCGAGCCGGGCGAGCAGGGCATCGAGATCGGTCAGCGTCCGCTCCGACAGCTTGACGCGTGGGCGCGCTTCCAGCCGCGCAATCTGTTCCTCGCGCGCCAGATGCGCCAGCATGACATGGCCGAGCGCGGCGCTGTAGGCGGGAATGCGCGTGCCGGGCCGGCGGTCCATCTTGTGGCGGTCGAGGCCGGCGCCGACGCGCGCGAGATAGACGACGTCGCCGCCGTCGAGGATGCCGAGGGAAACCGCGTCGCCAACATCAGGCACGAGGCCGCGCAGCAGCGGCTCGACCATCGGCCGCAACGATCCATGCGAGAGCACGGTGTAGCCGAGGTCGAGACACGC
This sequence comes from Bradyrhizobium sp. 62B, assembly GCF_030272265.2. NCBI lineage: Bacteria > Pseudomonadati > Pseudomonadota > Alphaproteobacteria > Hyphomicrobiales > Nitrobacteraceae > Bradyrhizobium > Bradyrhizobium sp. 62B. The sequence goes on from NZ_CP092841.2 coordinate 2,945,142, forward strand.
AATCCCGAGGCGGAACCGGCGGCTCGGTGGAACGGCCTGGAGATAGCCGAGCTCGACCAGGGTCTGGATCAGGCGAAACGCCGTTCCGCGATCGAGATCGGCCCGTGCGGCAATCTCACTCAGGGTCAGCTCGAAAGCCTCGCTGCTGAAGCTCTGGAGCACGGCAAAGGCCTTGCCGACGGAAGCAACGTAGTTCTTTGGATTTTTCGGGAGCGATTCCGCTTTGCGCTTCGTGGCCTTTTTCTCGACCTTGGCCATGCCCGAATGCCTTGCCATGACGCACCGCCCTTGACGTGGCGGCCGGCTGATTTTACGACAGGTCAACACAATAACAAATGTTCGCATTCCGAACAATATCGATTTGACGATCGGAGGAAGTTTGTCGACATCATCGCTACACCCTCATGGCGTGTTCTCCGCCGCGCTGACGCCGCTCGACGCCGAACTTGCCCCCGATCATGCGCGCTTCGTCGCGCATTGCCGCTATTTGCTGGAGGAGGGCTGCGACGGCATTGCGCTGCTCGGCACCACCGGCGAGGCGAACTCCTTCTCGGCGGCCGAGCGCATGGCACTGCTCGAAGCGGCGGTGGCCGCGGGCATCGCGCCGCAGCGGCTTCTTCCGGGAACGGGCGTCGCCGCGCTCACCGAGACCATTGCGCTGACGCGTCATGCGCTCTCGGTCGGCGTCGAGACCGTGGTGATGCTGCCGCCGTTCTATTACAAGGGCGTCAGCGACGACGGCATCTTCGCCTCCTACAGCGAGGTCGTGCAGCGCATCGGCGATGCCAGGCTGAAGGTCGTGCTCTATCACATTCCGCAGATGTCGGCGCAGCCGATCTCGCATGCGCTGATCGAGCGGATGCGCAAGGCCTATCCGACGACCTTCACCGGAATCAAGGATTCCTCGGGCGACTTCGCCAACATGACCGCCATGGTCGAGCGCTTCCCGGGCTTCTCGGTTCTGGTCGGGGCTGATCCCTTGCTCCTGCCGCTGCTGCGCAAGGGCGGCGCCGGCTGCATCACCGCGACCTCCAACCTCGTCGCGCGCGACCTGGCCTATGTCTACAAGCACTTTCGCGACAGCGACGACGACGCACCCCTCAAGGCGGCGCAGGCGCGCATCGTGAAGGCGCGCGAGCTGGTCTCGCGCTTTCCGCAGATGGCCTCACTGAAGGCGCTGGTGGCCGAGCGCACCGGGCATACCGGATGGCAGCGCCTGCGGCCGCCGCTGGAATCCTTGCCGCCAGCTCAGGTGAAAGAGCTGCTCGCGAATGCGGCGGCGTTCGCCGCGGCCGTCTAGCGCCATGTCCTGCTCATTCCAGGATGCGTTGACCGGGCTCGCCGCGATCGTCGGCGACAAGCACGTCATTGCGTCCCGGACCGACCAGGAGCCCTATGTGGTGGACTGGCGCGGGCGCTATCACGGTCGCGCCGTCGCAGTCGTGAAGCCCGGCTCGACGGCCGAGGTCGCCGCAATCGTGAAGTTCTGCGCGGCAAGGCGGCTCGCGATCGTGCCGCAGGGTGGCAACACCGGCATGTGCGGGGCGGCGACGCCCGACGATCACGCGGGCAATGTCGTGATCCGGCTCGACCGGATGCGGGCCGTGCGCGACGTCAGCCCGCTTGCCAACACCATCACGGTCGAGGCCGGTTGCATTCTCGCGGAGGTGCAGAACGCGGCGCGGGACGTCGATCGCTATTTTCCCTTGAGCCTCGGCGCCGAGGGCTCCTGCCAGATCGGCGGCAACATCTCGACCAATGCGGGCGGCACCGCCGTGCTGCGCTACGGTCCGACGCGCGATCTCGTGCTCGGCCTGGAGGTCGTGCTTCCTGACGGACGCGTCTTCAATGGCCTGCGCGCCTTGCGCAAGGACAACACCGGCTACGCCCTCAAGCAGCTCTTCATCGGGGCAGAGGGGACGCTCGGCATCGTCACCGCGGCGGTGCTGAAACTGTTCGCGCCGCCGCGCAGCTCGGCGCTGGCGCTGTTGAAGTTGCAGGGCGTCGAGCAGGCACTCGAGATCATGCAGCGCCTGCGCGGCACGGTCGGGGACCGGCTCGGCAGCCTCGAGATCATGTCGCGGTCGCAGATCGAGGCGATCGCGAGGACCGTGCCGCATGTCACCATTCCCTTCGAGCTGACGACGCCATGGTATCTGATCGTCGAGCTGACCGACACGCTTCCCGGCGTCGATCTCGACGAGCCGCTGGCCACGGTGCTGGCGGACGCGATGGAGGTCGGTCTGGCTGAAGACGTGATCCTCGCGTCCAACCTTGCGCAGGCCAAGGCGATCTGGGCCGTCAGGCACAGTGTGTCCGAAGGCAACAAGCGCAGCGGCTATGTCGTGTCGCATGACAGCGTGGTTCCGCTAGAGCGTCAGGCGGCCTTCGTGACCAATGTCGAAGCACGGATCAAGGCGGCCGTCTCGCATGCGAACGTGGTGATGCACGGCCATATCGGCGACGGCAACATCCACGTCGTGGCCCTGATCGACCGGGTGCATTGCCAGGACCCGGATGCTACTGCCAAGCTGGTCGCCGAGATCAACGAGATTGTCGATGACGAGACCGCGGCGCAGGGCGGGGCGATCAGCGCCGAGCATGGCATCGGCATCACCAATCGTGGCCGTCTCGCCCGCCTCGCCGATCCCTTCGACATCGAGCTGATGCGCGACATCAAACGGCTTCTCGACCCGAACGGCCTGATGAATCCGGGCAAGATTTTCGTCGCGGGAGGCGTGCAGCGATGACCAGCGTCCGCCTGCTCGCCGACGATCTCACCGGTGCGCTCGACACCGCGGCGGAGTTCGTCGGCCTGTGCGGGCCGTTCGACGTCATCTGGTCGGAAACGTTTGCGCCGCGGGGCTCCGGTAGCCTGGCAATCGACAGCGGCACCCGTGAGCGGTCGAAGGCGGAGAGCGTCGGGATCGTCGGCCGACTGGCGCCGCACCTTCAGGGTGGGACGATCGCCTACAAGAAAGTTGACAGCCTTCTTCGGGGCGCGTGGGCGGCCGAGCTTGGCGCCTGCCTGCGCACTGGCCATTGGGCCTCCTGCGTGGTCGCGCCCGCCTTTGACTATCAGGGGCGCCGCACCGTCGGCGGCCAGCAGTTCGCGCGCACCGTGCATGGCGATTGGCATCGGGTCGGCGACAATCTGCTGGATCAATTGAGGCAAGACGGCATCGATGCACGGCCGGGCACACCCGACACGCTCTCGCAAGGCGGCGTTCAGGTGTTCGATGCCGAGAACGACCTCGACCTCGATCGTGTCGTCGACATGGCGCGGCGCATGCCGGGGCCCGTGCTGTGGTGCGGCAGCGGCGGCCTGGCCGGTGCGCTGGCCCGCAGCCATCGTGCCGATGCGCCGAGCCAATTGAAGCGTCCGGTGCTGGGCCTGTTTGGCTCCGACCACGCTGCAACCGCAGCCCAACTCGCGGCATGTGGCGAAGCCACCATCGCGGTGACGGAGGGCGAGGGCGGCGCGGGCGTTCGACGCAAGCTGGCCGACGAGGCCGTGGCGCTGGTCAAGTTCTCGCTTGCCGACGATCTGTCGCGCGTCGAGGCGGCGCAGCGGATCGCGCGCGAAATGGCAGCACTGATTGCGGCACTCGAACCGCCGGGCACGCTGATCGTTGCCGGTGGAGAAACCCTGAGAGCCGCATGCGTCGCCCTCGGCGCGCATGCGCTCGAGGTGACAGGGCGCGTTGTTCCGGGACTGCCGCGCTCGATCCTGCAGGGCGGCCGCTGGGCCGGCGTCGAAATCATCTCGAAATCCGGTGCATTCGGTCCCAGCGAGCTGTGGCGCGATCTGCTGCGGGACAATCACCTACTCAGAATGGAGAGTCCGACATGACCTCTCGTCATCTTGCCATCACCATGGGCGATCCGGCCGGGATCGGCCCGGAGATCATCGTCAAGGCCTGCGTCGGGCTGAAGGACCGTATCGCGACCGGCGATCTGCGCCTGCTGATCATCGGCAGCGGCGCGGCGCTCGATGGCGCGAAGGCGGCTCTCGGGGCCAATGTTGCGATCCCCCAAGTCTCCGCGGAGGATCGTGAGTGGCCGAACCTCTGCTACCTGCAGGCGGATGCTGAGGGAGACCCGATCAAGCCCGGCGTGCTCAGCGCCGATGGCGGGCGCTTTGCCTACAAGGCGATCGAGCAGGGCGTGCGTTTGACGCAGGCGGGACGGACCGGGGCCATCGTCACCGCGCCGCTCAACAAGGAAGCGCTCAACAAGGCCGGTTATCATTTTCCCGGTCATACCGAGATGCTGGCGCATCTCACCGGCGTGCGCGGCTCGGTGATGCTGCTCGCCCACGGCAACATGCGTGTCAGCCACGTCTCGACCCATGTGGCGCTGGAGGACGTGCCGAAGCGTCTGACGCCGGAGCGCCTGCGCATGGTGATCGACCTCACCAATGATGCCTTGCTGCGGCTCGGCATCGCCAAGCCGAAGATCGCGATCGCCGCGCTCAATCCGCATGCCGGCGAGGGCGGCCTGTTCGGCCGGCAGGATATCGACGTCTCCGCGCCGACGATTGCGAAAGCGGTTGCGGATGGTCTCGACGTCGTCGGCCCCGTGCCCGGCGACACCATCTTCGTCAAGCTGCGCGCCGGCCAGTACGATGCGGCGGTCGCGATGTACCATGACCAGGGGCACATTCCGGTTAAGCTGCTCGGCTTCCAGGTCGATCCCGCGACCGGCCGCTGGCAGGAGCTCTCGGGCGTTAACATCACGCTGGGGCTGCCGATCATCCGCACCTCCGTCGATCACGGCACCGCCTTCGACATCGCCGGCAAGGGCATCGCCAATGAGCACAGCCTGATCGAGGCCATCGACTATGCCGAACGGCTGTCCGCCGGCGCCTCCGCATCCAAATCATGAGATCGAACGCAAGATGACCAACTCCTTCACGCCTATCGAGATCCAGCGCCCCACCATCCTGGAGTTCGGCAACGGCACCATCACCGCCGCGGCGCGCTTCGCCGCGCGGATCGGCGCCAAGCGGCCGCTGGTGATCTCCGATCTGTTCAACGCTGCCCGTGCCGACATGCTGGCGCTGCCTGGGGCGGTGAAGGTGTTCGGCGACGTCAAGCCGGAGCCGGACCTGCCCAATCTCGAGAAGGCCGTGGCGATGGCGAAGGACGTCAGGCCCGATCTCGTCGTCGGTTTCGGTGGCGGCAGCGCGATGGATCTCGCCAAGCTGGTTGCGGTAATGTGCACGAGTGACGTGCCCTTCGCCGACATCGTCGGGCCGGAAAAGGTGGCCGGCCGTAGCGTGGCCCTGATGCAGATCCCGACGACGTCGGGCACCGGCAGCGAGGCTGGCACGCGCGCGCTCGTCACGGATCCCGTCAGCCAGAACAAGCAGGCGGTGCAAAGCCGCTTCATGCTGGCCGACATCGCCATCGTCGATCCGGACCTGACGATGACCGTGCCGAAGGAGGTCACCGCGGCGACCGGCGTCGATGCGCTGGCGCATTGCGTCGAGGCCTATACCAGCCGCAAGGCGCATCCGACGATCGATCTCTACGCGCTCGAAGGCGCGCGGCTGGTCGGACGCTATCTCAAGCGCGCGGTGGCCGATGGCGGTGATCGCGAGGCGCGCGCGGGTCTGTCGCTGGCCTCGCTCTATGGCGGCTATTGCCTCGGGCCGGTGAACACGACCGCCGGTCATGCGGTGGCCTATCCGCTCGGCACGCGTCACCACGTGGCGCATGGGCTGGCCTGTGCGGTGATCTTCCCGCACACGCTCGCCTTCAACATGCCGGCGGTGGAGACGAAGACGGTCGCGGTGCTGGGCGCACTGGGCTTGCAGGAACGCAACGATCCGAAGCTCGCATTCGACGCGACCTATGGGTTCTGCAAGGAGCTCGGCATCGAGATGCGGCTCGCCGCTCTCGGCGTGCCCAGAAACGATCTCGGCGTGATGGCGGACGAGGCGCACGCCATTCGCCGCCTGCTCGACAACAATCCGCGCGACCTCGGCCGGGACTCGATCCTGAGCATGTACGAGGCCGCGTTCTAGCTCTCTCCGCCGCTCCGCGCGGCGGCCAATCAACAACACGGACAACGGAGGAAAACTTTGATGAGATCGATGTGGGCTGCTCTTGCCTCAGTCATGCTGCTGGCGACGTCACCGGCGAAGGCGCAGGATGCCTATCCGTCCAAGCAGGTGACGGTGATCGTTCCCTTTGCCGCCGGCGGCACCGCGGACATTTTCGCGCGCATGGTCTCCAACCATCTGCAGGTGAAGTTCGGCAAGCCCTTCGTGGTCGAGAATGTGGGCGGCGCCGGCTCGATCCTCGGCGTGACGCGGCTCGCGAAATCCGCGCCTGACGGCATCACGCTCGGCGTTGCCAGCACGTCCGCGCTTGCGATCAACCCATCGCTCTACGGGCCGAAGCTCAGCTACCAGCCGGACAAGGACCTGATGCCGGTCGCCCAGATCAGCGTCGTGCCCAACGTGCTCGTCGTCAACCCCAACAAGATCAAGGCGCGCACCGTGCCCGAGCTGATCGCCTATCTGAAGGCGAATCCGGACAAGGTCTCGTTCGGCTCGGCCGGTGTCGGCACCTCGCAGCACCTTGCCGGCGAGCTGTTCCAGCAGATGACCGGCACCAAGATGGTGCACGTGCCCTACAAGGGCTCGAGCCAGATGCTGACGGATCTGCTGAGCGGACAGATCGATCTCGCGTTCGATAACGTGCCGCTGCTGCTGCCGCAGGTGAAGACCGGACAGCTCGCGCTGCTCGCGACCGCAACGCCCAAGCGCGCAGACTTCGATCCGCAGGCGCCGGCCGTCGCCGAGTTCCTGCCCGGCTTCGAGGCGGTGGCCTGGCACGGCTTCTTCGTTCCTGCCGGGACGCCGAAGCCGATCGTCGAAAAGCTCTCGGCCGAGATCCGTGCCTTCATGCAGCAGCCGGAGACGGTGCAGAAATTGGCTGAGCTCGGCGCCACCGCGGTCGCCGTGGATTCCGAACCGTTCGCGGCCTACATCGCCGCCGAGACGGCGCGCTGGAAGAAGGTGATCGAGGCCGCGAACATCAAGCTGGACTAAAGCGCGATGCGATGAGGATGGAATCGCCATCGCGCTCGAGGTTATTGTTTAAAGCGTGATCTTTTCGGAAAACCGCTGCGCACTTTTCCGGGTCATGCTTTAGGCGGCGATCCATCCACCGCGGCGCTTGCCAGCCCGGAAACGAGCGGGTAGAACCCTGCCACGCCCGAGCCGTGATTTGCGCCAAACGCGCTTCCGGTGACAGTCGAACAAATCAGCAAGTGTTTGAATTTGTTCGACTATTCCGTTGGGGAATGGTGTAACGGTAGCACAACAGACTCTGACTCTGTTTGTCTTGGTTCGAATCCAGGTTCCCCAGCCAGTCCCGGGCGTTCTCCACGATCAAGGTTTCGTTCGGATAGCCGCGCCGCTCGCGACGGTTTGCCTCAGCTGAAAATCGCATCTCGCCGTCGGATCGCTGCGCTCTGCATCGTCCTTGGGCCATACAACCCTTGGGAGATCCGTGATGCCCTATGTCGATGGTTTCGTTCTGGCCGTGCCGAAGGACAAGATCGAGAGGCTTACAAGACGCTGACGGCGACCGCCTGCGCGCTCTGGATGGAGCACGGTGCACTCGATTACGTAGAATGCATCGGTGACGACGTCCCCTATGGCGAGCTGACCTCGTTCCCGCGCGCCGTGATGGCGAAAGAAGACGAAGTCGTGGTGTTCTCCTGGATCGTCTACCGCGACCGGGAGACCCGCGATGCCGTCAACAAGAAGGTGATGGCGGACCCGCGGCTGAAGATGGAGGGTATGCCGTTCGACGGCAAGCGCATGATCTACGGCGGCTTCACGACGCTGATGCAGGCGAGCGACGTCGTCGGCTGACAGAGAAGACCTATCTCGGGGACGCGCGGCCGTATTCGGCCTGGAGCAGCAGCAACAGGCAGTCGGCGAGCCGCGTCTCCATCTCCTTCGACGAGAGCGACAGCGGTCCGGGATCGTTGAGGATCGCGTTCACCAGAGTGCCCAGCACGATCTGGAAGCCGAAGGCGATGGCGCGGGTCTTCGCCGCCTTGCGGCCCTTGCCCATGGCCGGCAGCAGGAGAGGGGTCGCGCGCGTGGTGGTCGCCCGGGCGAGGGCCTTGAACGGCGTCCATTGGTCCGGGCGAGTGTCGTCGTGCTGAAGTGCGGCGCGCAGCACGCCCTCGTGGCTGCGCATCCAGACGATGATGCCGCTGACGACGACATGGCAGAGCTCGTCGAGGCCCATGCCGGGGGAGGGCGGGCGGATGTCGCCGAGCCGCTGCTCCGCGTCGCGTGTGGCCAGTGCCATCAGCGCGTTGAAATAGCTCTCCTTGCTTTCGAAACGACTGTAAAAGGCGCCGACGGTGGCTCCGACTTCGGTGCACAGCGCCTCGATCGAGAGCTCTCCAAGGCTGCGCGTCCTCAGCATCGCGGCGCCGGCGCGCAGCAGCGCCAGCGTCGTTTCCCGGCTGCGCTTCTGCCGCGACGGAGCCACCCCCGGCAGGTCGAAATCGGGAAGCTCAGGCTGGTCTGACCGTGGGCGCATCCGGGCTTGCATCCGCCAAAAATCATAATCATAATTCGGATTATACTTTAGCCCGATACGAGCCGCGGGTCAACCGCGGGCGCGCCACAGACAACGGGGCTCAAGACAACGAAATACGGTCCAGCAGGGAGGATCAGATGAGTGCAGGCAGCGGTACGCCGTTCCGCGGCAGCGTCGGCAAGACGGTTGCGGAGTCAAAACCCTGGTGGCCGGACGCTGTGAAGCCGCCCGAGGGCGCGCCGAACATCCTCGTGGTGCTGTTCGACGACGTCGGCTTCTCCGATTTCGGCTGCTACGGTTCGGCGATCAGGACGCCGACCATCGACAGGCTCGCCGCGGAAGGCCTGCGCTACAGCGGTTTCCACACCACCGCAATGTGCTCGACGACGCGCGCCGCGCTGCTCACCGGGCGCAACCATCATTCGGTCGGGGTCGGGTGCCTCGCCAATTTCGATTCCGGCTATCCCGGCTATCGCGGCAAGATCGCGCGCGAGGCGGGGACGCTGGCCGAGATGCTGCGCGGGCACGGCTATCGCAACTACATGGTCGGCAAATGGCACGTCACGCCGCTGACCGAGAGCGGGGCCACCGGCCCGTTCGACGGCTGGCCGCTCGGGCGCGGCTTCGATCGCTTCTATGGCTTCCTCGACGCCGAGACTGACCAGTACGCGCCGGAGCTCGTCTCCGACAACACGCATATCGATCCGCCGGGCAGCTACGCCGACGGCTATCATCTGACCGAAGACCTGATGGACCAGTCGATCCGCTTCATCGGCGATCACCTCGCCGATCGGCCTGACGTGCCCTGGCTGACCTGGGTCGCGCTCGGAGCCTGCCATGCGCCGCATCAGGCGCCGGCCGAGATCATCAAGAGCTATGACGCCGCCTTCGCCCATGGCTGGGACGTCGAGCGCGAGCAGCGTCTCGCGCGCCAGAAGGCGATGGGCCTGGTGCCCGCGGCTACGAAGATGCCCGCGCGCAATGACGGCGTGAAGGCCTGGGAGGAGCATTCGGCCGACGAGCGGCGCGTCTTCACCAGACTGCAGGCGGCCTTCGCCGGCATGCTCGACCATTCCGACCGCCATCTGGCGCGGCTGGTCGCATTCCTCGACACGGCCGGCATCCGCGACAACACCGTGATCATCGTGATGTCCGACAATGGCGCGAGCCAGGAGGGCGGGCCGCTCGGATTCGTCAATGCGATGGGGCCGTTCAACTTCAAGCCGGAGCCGATCGCCGAAAAGCTCGCCCGCATCGACGATATCGGCGGGCCCGACACCCACAGCAACTTCCCGCATGGCTGGGCGATGGCATCCAACACGCCGCTGCGCCGTTACAAGCAGAACACCCATGGCGGCGGCATCCGCGATCCCTTCGTCTTCAACTGGCCGAAGAGGATTGTGGCCAAAGGCGAGCTGCGTCACCAGTTCGTCCACGCCTGCGACCTCACGCCGACGCTGCTGGAGCTGATCGGTATCGACGCTCCCGCGGATATCGCAGGCTGCCGACAGATGCCGCTCGAAGGCGAGAGCTTTGCGCGGTCGATCGCGGATGCATCCGCGCCGTCGAAGAGCTCGCCGCAATATTTCGAGATGTTCGGCCATCGCGGTCTCTGGCACGCCGGGTGGAAGGCGGTCGCCTTTCATCCGTCGGGCACGCCGTTCGAGAACGACAGATGGGAGCTGTTCCATCTGGATGCGGATTTCTCCGAGACCAACGACCTTGCGGCAACCGAGCCGGAGCGTCTCGGCCGGATGATCGCGATGTGGTGGGACGAGGCCGAGAAGCACAACGTGCTGCCGCTCGACGACCGCTTCGGGCCGCGCTTTGCGGAGAATGCCAGGCGCTTCCACGGTGCGCGCCACCACTTCGTCTTTCACGCCGGCATGGGCCACGTGCCGACCGACGTCGCGCCCGACGTGCGCAGCCGCAGCTACACGATCGAGGCGCATGTCGAGACCGACGAGCAGGGCGCTGACGGCGTGCTGATCTCGCACGGCGATGCGACGTCGGGCTACAGCCTCTATGTCAGCGACGGCCATCTCGTGCACGATCTCAACATCGGCGGGAGCCACCAGATCGTGCGGTCGGACCGCAAGGTACCGTCAGGCGCGCGGCGGCTCGGCGTGCATGTCGAGCGTCTGGTGCGCAAGGAGCCGCCGGCGAAGGGCGCGCGCACCGGCGTCAGCGCGTACACGCTGCTGATCGACGGCGAGCAAGCAGGGGCGCTGCAGACCCAGCTCGGCTTCCACACGCTGATCTCGTGGTCAGGCCTCGACATCGGCCGCGACCGCGGCAGCGCGGTCTCGCATTACGCGGCGCCGTTCGAGTACGGGGGAAAGCTGCTGCGCGTCACTGTCACCATGCATGACGACCAGAAGCTCGACGGCGAAGCCGTCGGCAACGCGCAGATGGCGCGGCAGTGACGGAGAAACCCCTTACTTGATCTTGTCGTAGGCGGCCGCGAAATCGCCCAGCGGCATCGGGATCGCGATCGTCTCCTTGGCCATGTTCTGGAACGAGACCTTCAATTGCTTGCCCGACCGCAAGGCGGCGAGGAGGTCCGCCGCGACCGGCGTCGAGGCGTAGCAGCCGCGGTTTTCGCAGGTCTGGATCTGCAGGTCGAACGTCTTGCCTTCATCGACCTGGAGCTTGGCGCCGACGGGGAGGTTGAGGCCGAGCGGCAATTGCAGCAGCGCCACCGGCGTGCGGGTGTCGGGCGCGATGCGGATGTTGATCAGGACGACGGTCTGGCCGGTCTTGGTCAGCACCGCGTTCTGCTCCATCGCGCATTCGAGCGGCGCATCGCGGCTGGCGCTGGTGCAGCGGACGATCCAGCCAGGCTGCCCGGGCGCACCGTCAGCCTGTGCTTGTGTCGGCGCGGGCGAGGGGTGTGCGGCCGGGGCAGGTGCTGCGTTCTTCTTCGCGCCCTGCTGGGCATGCGCGGCGCCCAAGGACAACAGGATAAATGCGGCGAGGGCGACAAGTCTGGATTGCATGAGCATGACGAAACCGCGTTGGCGTGAACCGAGGGCCTCGCTGTAGCGTCGCGGGAGGCGCGGCGCAAGCTTACTCGGCCGCTTGCTTGACGGTGCCGTGCGCGGTCGCCTCGTCGCCTTCGTCGTCGTCCGAACGGCCCCAGGTGGAGAACCAGTTGTTGAGCTTGTCGAGATAGAGATAGACGACGGGCGTCGTGAACAGCGTCAGCGCCTGGCTGACGATGAGGCCGCCGACCATGGCGTAGCCGAGCGGCTGGCGGATCTCGGCGCCGGTGCCGTGACCGAGCATCAAGGGCACGCCGCCGAGCAGCGCGGCCATCGTCGTCATCATGATCGGGCGAAAGCGCAGCAACGCGGCCTGGCGGATCGATTCCTCCGGCGTCTTGTGCTCGTCGCGTTCGGCGGCGATCGCAAAGTCGACCATCATGATGCCGTTCTTCTTCACGATGCCGATCAGAAGGATGATGCCGATCAGCGCAATCAGGCTGAAGTCGAAGCCGGCCGCCATCAGGATCGCCAGCGCGCCGACGCCGGCCGAGGGAAGCGTCGACAGGATCGTGATCGGATGGATGTAGCTCTCGTAGAGAATGCCGAGGATCAGGTAGACGACGACGAGCGCGGCGAGAATCAGCAGCGGCACGGTGCCGAGCGATTGCTGGAACGCCTGCGCGGTGCCCTGGAAGCTCGAGTTGAGCGTCGGCGGCGCGCCGAGATCGGCCATCGCCTTCTGGACGGCTTCGGTTGCCTGGCCGAGCGCGACGCCTTGCGCGAGGTTGAAGCTGATCGTGATCGCCGGGAACTGGCCCTGATGGCTGATCGAGAGCGGGCGGACCGGATCGGTGGTCCAGGTCGCGAATGTCGACAGCGGGACCTGATCGCCCGTCAGCGGCGATTTGAGATAGAGCTTGTTGAGGCTGTCGAGATTGCCCTGCATCTCCGGCAGGATCTCCAGGATCACCTTGTAGGTGTTGAGCTGGGTGAAATATTGCGTGACCTGACGCTGTCCGAAGGCGTCATACAGCGTGTCGTCGATCAGCTGCGGCTGGATGCCGTAGCGTGAGGCGGTATCGCGGTTGATCTTGAGCTGGACGGTGGTGCCCTGCGTCTGCTGGTCGGTCGCGACGTCGCGCAGCTCCGGCAGCGTCTGCATCTTGGCGAGGATCTTGGGCGCCCATTCGTTGAGCTCCTCCAGATTGGCGTCCTGCAGCGTGAATTCGAACTGCGTACGCGTCGGCCGGCCGCCGAGCCGGACGTCCTGGGACGCCTGCATGTAGAGGCGGGCGCCGGGCACCTTGTCGAGCTGGGGACGGAGGCGTGCGATGATCTCCTGCGCCGAAGCGTCGCGCTGATTGCGCGGTTTCAACGTGATGAACAGGCCGCCGTTGTTGCCGGCCCTGCCGCTGCCGCCGATCGCCATGGCGACGCTGGCGACGCCTGGATCCGCCTGCACGACCTTGGCGAGCGCCTCTTGCCGCTCCTTCATGGCCGCGAAGGAAATGTCCTGCGAGGCTTCGGAGGTCGAGGTGATCAGGCCGTTGTCCTGCTGTGGGAAGAAGCCCTTGGGGATCAGCACGAAGAGATAGACCGACAGGGCGAGAGTCGCAAAGAAGATGGCGAGCGTGGTGCGCCTCCAGCTCAGGGCGATGTCGAGAACATGCTCATAGCCGCGCAGCATCGCGTCGAAGGCGCCTTCGCTCCACTGATAGAAGCGGCCGTGCTTGACTTCGCCATGGGCGCGCAGGAAGCGCGAGGCCATCATCGGGGTCAGCGTCAGGGAGACGACCATCGAGACGAAGATGGTCATCGCCAGCACGACGGCGAACTCGCGGAACAGGCGGCCGATGATGCCGCCCATCAGCAGCAGCGGGATCAGCACGGCGACCAGCGAAATGCTGATTGAAACGATGGTGAAACCGATTTCCTTCGCGCCCCTGTAGGCGGCGGCCATCGGCGCTTCGCCTTCCTCGACGTAGCGGGAGATGTTTTCGAGCATGACGATGGCGTCATCGACCACGAAGCCGACCGCGATCGTCAGCGCCATCAGGGAGAGGTTGTCCAGGGTATAGCCGGCCACCCACATCAGCGAGCAGGCGCCAAGCAGCGCCAGAGGGACGGTAATCGTGGGAATGACCGTCGCCCAGAAGCTGCGCAGGAAGATGAAGATGACCATGACCACGAGGAAGATGGTCAGGAGCAGGGTGAACTGGACGTCTTCGACCGCGGCCCGGATCGTCTGGGTTCGGTCGCTCATCAGCTCGATCTTGATCGCCGGCGGGATCGCCGCAACGAGGCGTGGCAGGGCCGCCTTGATCTTGTCTACGGTCTCGATGACGTTGGCACCGGGCTGCTTGAACACGACGAGGAACACGCCGCGTTTGCCGTTCGCCCAGGCCGCCTGCTTAGCATCTTCCGGGCCGGTGACGGCCTGCCCGATGTCGCGGATGCGCAGCGGCCCGCCGTTGCGGTAGGCGATGATGACGTCGTTCCAATCCTTGGAATGAGTGAGCTGATCGTTGGCGTAGATCGTGTAGGCGCGGTTGGGGCCGTCAATGTTGCCCTTGGGGCTGTCGACCGTCGTGATCGCGATTTGGCTGCGCACGTCCTCCAGCGACAGGCCCTTGGCGACGAGCTTGGCCGGATCGATCTGGATACGGATCGCCGGTTTCTGCTGGCCGCCGATGATGACTTGCGCGACGCCGGAAATCTGGCTGATCTGCTGCGCCAGCTGCGCATCGACGGAGTCGCTCACTGTGGTCAGCGGCAGGGTGTCCGACGTGGCGGACATGATGAGGATCGGCGAGTCCGCCGGATTGACCTTGCGGTAGGTCGGTGGCGACGGCAGGTTCTTCGGCAACTGGCCGGAGGCCGCGTTGATGGCTGCCTGAACGTCGTTGGCGGCACCGTCGATGCTGCGATTGAGGTCGAACTGAATGGTGACCGACGCGGTGCCCAGATAACTCGTCGAGGTCATCTGCGCGATGCCGGGGATCTGGGCGAACTGGCGCTCCAGCGGCTGGGCCACGGACGAGGCCATCGTCTCGGGGCTGCCGCCCGGCAGGTTGGCAGTGATCTGGATGGTCGGGAAGTCGACCTGCGGCAGCGGTGCGACCGGAAGCAGGGGATAGGCGACGAGACCTATGAAGAGAATACCGGCCATCAGCAGCGAGGTGCCGATGGGATAACGGATGAAAGGTGCCGAAATCCCGCCCTCGGTCATTCCCGTCGTACCTTACTCTGGGCCGGATCCGAGCTCGCCACCGCCGTCGAGACGAGGCTCCCGGGCTGGACCTTGAACTGACCGCCGACAATCACCTGCTGACCGGGGCTCAAGCCTTCTTCGATGACCGAATGGCCGTCGATGGCATAGCTGACCTTGACCTTGTGCACCTCGGCCTTGTTGTCCTGATTGACCGTATAGGCATAGAGGCCGTTGGTGGAATGCTGGACCGCGTCATCCGGAACCACCGTGGCATCCTTCAGCGTCCGCACCAGAAGCCGCGTCGAGACCGATTGGCCCGGCCACAGCGCGTGGTCCTTGTTGTCGAACACCGCCTTGAGCCGGATCGTCCCGCTGGTCGTGTCGACCTGGTTGTTGATGACCGCAAGCTTGCCCTCGGCCAGCGTCTTCTTGCCGTCGGTGCTGAAAGCGATGACCTTGAGCGCGCCGCTCTTCTGGCCCTCGCTGATATAGGGAAGCTGGTCTTCCGGCGCGGTGAAGATCACGGAAATCGGCTCGACCTGCGAGATCGTGACGATGCCCGTCTGCGTCGAGGCGTTGACGATGTTGCCGATGTCGACCTGGCGCAGGCCTGCGACGCCGGTGATCGGCGCCTTGACCTGGGTGTAGTCGAGCTGGGTCTGGGCGTTGGCGATCGCGGCTTCGTCGGCGGCGATCTGGGCAGTGAGCTGGGCGACGGTCGAGCGCTGGGTGTCGACCCGCTGCGCGGTCGCGAATTCGCCGAGCTTCATGGCGCGTTGAAGTTCGAGATTGGCGTTGGCGAGGCTGGCCTCGTCCTGCGCCTTCTTGGCCTTGGCCTGGTCGAGCGTGGCCTGATAGGGACGGGGGTCGATCGAGACCAGAAGCTCGCCCTCCTGGACGATCTGGCCTTCCCTAAAGGTGAGTTTGTCGATCTGGCCATCCACCCGGCTGCGGACCTGGACGGTGTTGAAGCCCTGAACCGTGCCGAGACCGGTCAAGTAGACCGGGAAGTCGACTTTCTGGACCGGAGCAACGCTCACAGGGACGGCGGGCGGGCGGGGTGGACCCTTCTGGGCGGTCTGGGTTTTTCCGGCTCCAGATCCGAATTTCTGCCAACCATAGTAACCCGCGGAGGCCACGGCCGCGATGATCAGAAGCCAGAGGATCGGCCGGGACTTTTTCATGTCGTCTCGTGTCGGCTCGTATGCCCTCAGCTAACGAATGACAGGGCAATCGCAGGGTTCCAGCGGGTTTGTATAATACACGCCAAGTTCCAGTGTAAACAGCACTATCGGTTGAGAATCCTAAACAATTGGAAAGCTTTGCACCGTCTGGGCAGTGCTCTGGCGCGGCGGTGTGCAGGGCTGCATTTGCTTGGCCGGCTCGAGCGGCGGGCAAGTCTTGTGCGGCACCCGCAGACAGTGTGCTCGATCCGAATGGCACCGCGCCGGGGCGCCGCTTGGCGCTGCTCGCAAGAATGGTTCTAAATCGTGTGGCAGCCGTTTTGGTAGTCAGCAGTTCGTGCATCGGCCATATCCGGCGCCGCCACCTATGGAGTGCAGAATGGATGAATTGAACGGCAAGCTGATCGCGTGTCAGATTCTGATCACGGGATTGATCGCGCGGGTGGCCAACGAGCAGCGCGATCCCTTGCGCTTCCTCACCGACTTCCGCGACGAGATCAAAGCCGTCGTGAACGGCGTCAACATCGCCGGCATGGACTCAACCGATCGCGTGCGCGCCGTCGCGCAGAAGACCGTCGACGAGTTGTTTTCGCTGATGAAGCCGCCGAGCAGCGATTGATGTCGTGCGGGAGATTGATGATGTGAAGGAGGCTGCGCTTATGCCGGCAAATGGCGCAGCTTTTTAGAATGAGTCCAGTCTTGGTTTAGAACGGTTTCAAACTGCAGTTTAGAATTGTTTTGATCTGGATCGATTCAAGGGTTCTTGCGAGCCGCTCGCATTGACCCGCTATTTTGCCGCCGATACCAACAACTCATCGTTCGTCGAAGTGAATGAGCGAACAGGAAGATGGGGCGTTTGGTAATGGGGCAGGTGGTCGCACCGAAATCGTTGCGTTCGGTCGCAGCATTCGATCTGGTGGATGAGAAATTCGCGGGCGTTTCTGGCAAGAAGGCCTCCGCGGTTGCGAGCTTGATCGCGGTGGCGTCGGTATCGAGCGGCGCGCAGGCGCAGCAGTCGAACCTGCCGCCGGTGACGGTCGACGCGCCCGTCGAGCGGCCGCGTCCGACGGCATCGAAACCCTCGCCGGAGCAGGTCCGCGCCCGCAACGCGATTCGTCGTGCCGCGCAACGCGAGCAAGCGGCGCAGCAGGCAGCCCCGATCACGCCGTCAGGCGCTGTCGACGGCAATCCCTATGCCGATCCCGCCGCGCCCTACAAGGTCGATCACGTCCAGGCCTCGGGCAAGTTTCCCGAGAAGATGCTGAACACGCCCAAGAGCATCACGGTGCTCAGCAAGGAAGTTCTCGAGGACAAGAACGCGACGACCCTGAAGGAGATCGGGCGCTCGACCGCGGGCGTAACGCTGGGCTCCGGTGAGGGCGGCAACGCGTTCGGCGACCGCTTCTTCATTCGCGGCTTCGATGCGCGCAACGACGTGTTCATCGACGGCATCCGCGATCCCGCCGTTTCCATCCGCGAGAACTTCTTCACCGAGCAGATCGAGATCCTGCGCGGCCCTGCATCGTCCTACGCCGGCCGCGGAACCGCGGGCGGTGCCATCAACATCGTCACCAAGCAAGCCGGTGACCGCAACTTCCAGCGCATGGACACCGAGTTCGGCACCGACCGGACAAAGCGCGTCACGCTCGACGTCAACCAGGTCATCGACCCGACCTTCTCGGTGCGCACCGGTGGCCTGTTCCAGGACGCCAACGTCGCCGGCCGCGACTACGTGACCGACAATCGCTGGGGCACCTTCATCTCGACCAAGTACACCCCGACCAGCGACCTCAAGATCACGACCAACTACGTCCACACCGACCTCAGCGGCTACCCCGATTTCGGCGTGCCCTATTACAAGCAGGGCAACGTGCCGGTGACCTCGGCCGGCATTCCGCGCGGCAACTGGTACGGCTTCCTCAACCGCGACTTCCAGACGGCGCGGCAGGATTTCGGCACCGGCACGGTCGAGTACAAGGTCAACGACGCCATCACGCTGACCAGCAAGGTGCGTGGCGAGCACTCGCTGCTCAACTACATCGGCACGCTGCCGCAGAACCCGATTACGACCAGCCCCAACCCGCTGCTCTGGACCACGACGGCGAGCGCGCAGAGCCGCTACCAGACCGTGGACGTGTGGGCCAACCAGAACGAGGCTACGTTCAAGCTCGACACCGGCGGGGTCAAGCACACCGCGGTGTTCGGCGTCGAATATGCGAACGAGAACATCTCGATCGACCGTTACTCCGGCCTTGCGGCTGAGCTGGCCGGCTCGCCGTTCACGAGCACCGGCGCCATCTCGGGTGTCAATCTCTATGCGCCCCAGTACACCTATCTCTCCGGCTTCGGCATTCCGTCACTCGTCGGAAATCCGACGCGCTACGGCGTCAACACCAGCAGCGTGTACGTGATGGACACCGCGAACTGGCAAGACACGATCATCGTGAACGGCGGCGTTCGCTACGACGGTTATAGCCAGAGCGCGTCGAACAATACCAATTATGTGAAGCAGAACTCCGATCTGGTGAACTACAACGTCGGTTTGGTCTACAAGCCGATGTCGATCGGCAGCGTCTATGCAGCCTACGCCACCTCGGCCAATCCGTTCGGTTCGGAGCTCGACGCGACCGGCACCGACTACGGCGGCGTTCCCGCCAACTCGACCATCTTGCTTGGGCCCGAGCGCAACAAGGCGATTGAGGTCGGCACCAAATGGGAGCTTGCGGATCGCCACCTGCTCGTGACCGGTGCGCTGTTCCAGACCACCAAGGACAACGCGCGCGAGACCGTCAACGGCCTGCTGACGTCGGGTGCTGCCTACAGGATCCAGGGCATCGACATCGAAGCCGAGGGCAAGATCACCGATCGCTGGAGCATCTTCGGCGGCCTGGTGCTGATGCAGTCCAAGGTCACGCAGAGCGGCGTCGCCTCCAATCTCGGCCTGCAGCTTGCCAACGTGGCCCATCAGTCGTTCAGCATGCTGACCAAGTACAAGTTCGACGACGGCTGGGAGCTCGGCGGGCAGGCGGTGTACCGCTCGAAGGTCTATGGCGGCACGTTTGCGGCCAACACCAACGAGCTGCCGAGCTATTGGCGCTTCGACGCGTTCGTCGAGAAGAAGATCGACAAGAACTGGACCATGAAGTTCTACGCGCAGAACCTGACCAACAAGCTCTATTACGACTCGTTCTATCGCAGCAACGTCCCGTTCGTTGCGGTCGCGCCGGGGCGGGCGTTCTACCTCGTGACGACGGCGAAGTTCTGATCATGTTGACATGCCTGCCTGGCGTTCTCAGCAAGGATGATGTGGCGGATTTCCGCCGCATCATGGACGCCTGCACATGGGAAGACGGCCGTTCCACCGCCGGCGCACAGTCGGCGATGGTCAAACGCAACGAGCAACTACCGCCTGATAGCGAGGTCGCGCGAAAACTCGGCAACCGCATCATCTCGGCGTTGACGTCGAATCCGCGCTTCATCGCGGCCGCGATCCCGCTGCAGATCTTCCCGCCGCTGTTCAACCGCTATGCGGCCGATAGCGGCCACCATTTCGGCCTGCATGTCGACAATGCGATCCGCGGCGACCGCCTGACCGGCCTTCGCATCCGCACAGACCTGTCGGTCACGCTGTTCCTCGCCGAGCCGGAAGAGTACGATGGTGGCGAACTTGTGATCGAGGACACCTACGGCTCGCACGAGGTCAAATTGCCGGCCGGCGACTGCGTGCTCTATCCTTCGACCAGCCTGCATCTGGTCACGCCGGTGACGAATGGAACGCGGGTTGCGTCTTTCTTCTGGCTTCAGAGCATGATACGGGACGATCAAGCCCGGAGCATGATCTTTGACCTCGACACCGCGATTCAGGCGCTGGTGGAACGGCTCGGGCGTGACGATCCCGAAACGGTCAAATTGACGGGTATCTATCACAACCTCATTCGCTACTGGGCCGAAGTATGAAGATCATGTCCCTCCAAGCAAGCCTTGCCGCAGCCGTCATGCTGACGGCCGCCTGGCTCGCGTCTCCCGTTTCCGCCCAGACACAAACCCCTCCCTCGGCGGCCGCGCAGCAGGCGGCTCCGCCGCCCGTAGCCAGCCCGGCTCCGGCGGCTGCGCCTTCGGCAGCGGCACCTGCGGCTTCGACGGCCCCGGCAACCCCGTCCGTGGTCGCAGCTCCAGCGCCTGCCAAGTCCGAGCCGGCATCCGGTATCGCGCCGGCGATGAAGGAATTGTCGCCCTGGGTCATGTTCATGTCGGCCGACGTCATCGTGAAGGCGGTGATGATCGGGCTCGCCTTCGCATCGCTGATGACCTGGACCGTCTTCATCGCCAAGTCGATCGAGCTGTCGGTCGCCTCCACCAAGCTTCGCTCGGCCTTGAAGAAGGTTGCCGAGACGCGCTCGCTTGCCGAGGCGCAGATGGCGCTCGGCGCCAAGGAGGGCATCCTGCCGTCCTTCCTGGCGGCGGCACTGCGCGAGGCGCGGATGTCGGCCGGCCTGTCCAGCGATGCTGGCATCAAGGAGCGTGCGGCCTCCAGCTTCCAGGAGATCGTACGCGCCGAGGCGCGGCGCATCCGCATCGGCATGGGCGTGCTTGCGACCATCGGCTCGACGTCGCCCTTCGTCGGCCTGTTCGGCACGGTCTGGGGCATCATGAACAGCTTCATCGGCATCTCGAAGTCGCAGACCACGAACCTCGCCGTCGTCGCGCCCGGTATCGCCGAGGCGCTGCTCGCCACCGCGATCGGCCTCGTCGCCGCGATCCCCGCGGTCATCATCTACAACCACTTCTCGCGCGTGACGAAGGGGTATCTCGAGCTCGTCAGCCGCGCCTCGGGCGCCGCAGGACGGCTGCTCTCGCGCGATCTCGATCGCAGCCACGGCAGCGTGCATTCGCGCGCAGCGGAGTGAACCATGGCCGTTTCGCTCGCAGACAATGATGACGACGACGATTTCTCGGAAACGCATGACATCAACGTCACGCCGTTCATCGACGTCATCCTGGTTCTGCTGATCATCTTCATGGTCGCAGCTCCGCTCTCCACGGTCGATCTGCCGATCGACCTGCCGACGTCGAGCGCGACGCCGCAGAAGAAGCCGGACAAGCCGACCTATCTCAGCATCAAGCCCGACCTGACGCTTGCGATCGGAGAAAATCCGGTCCAGCGGGCCGAGTTGATCGGGACCCTCGACGGCCTGTCCGACATGAGCAAGGACAAATACGTGTTCCTGCGTGCCGACAAGTCGGTACCGTATGGGGAGTTGATGGGCGTCATGGAGCTCCTGCGCTCAGGCGGCTATACCCGGGTGAAGCTGGTGGCGCTGGAAGGCGCTCCGGGGGCGCCTGCGGCCGGCGCCGCTCAGCCTTAAGAAGACCTGTTATGTCAGACGAACTCAGACCATCCCGAAAACTCTGGATCCTGGCGGCGGTAGCGGCGCTGGTGCTCCATCTGGGTGGTGCTGCACTCGCGCTGGCGCATTTGCGCGCCGATGATGACGGCGACGGTCTGGGGGCCGCCGGCGCGGAGTTCGCGGTCGAGATGGCATCGCCCAAGGCGCCCGAAGCCGACCTGCCGCCCGGGCCCGACAGCGAAGCGATGCAGGAGCAGCAGGCGCTTCCCGAGCAAAAGGCCGAGACCAAGGAGACGGAGCTGCCAAAGGATCAGCCGCAGCGGGTCGAGGATCCCGATCGCGTCGTGACCGAGAACAACGCGAAGAAGCCGACGGAAGAGGATCCGAAGATTCAGGCGGTCGAAACGCCGGCCGCCGAGGCTTCGCCGAAATCGGTGGCGACGGCACGGCAGACGCTCGACGAGGATGCGCGCGAGGCCGAGAAGGCACTGGCGCCCGTCATCGGGCTCGGCAAGGACATCCTGAAGATCACGGCCGACTGGAACCGCAAGATCAGCGCGCACCTTGCGACTCACAAGGTCAATCCGGAGGGCAAGCAGCCGAGCAACCAGAAAGTCAAGGTGAGCTTCGCGATCAATCGCAAGGGCAACGTGCTGTCAGTGGATATCGTGGAATCGTCCGGGGATGCAGCCTATGACGCGGCCGCGGTCTCGATCGTCCGCAAGTCTGATCCCATCCCGCAGCCGCCTGCCGGCCTGACCGAGGACCGGTTCGAGCGCACCGTCGATATCATCTTCACGCCGCCGGACGCGAAAAAGAAGAAGACCGCTCAGCGCCAGTAGAGCCGGATTCCGACATAGACCATGACCAGGCACGCGAAGATCAGCGCCACCGGGAGCGGTCGCTTCTGGGGGCCGGCGAATGCAGCCGCCCCGAAGGACGCCGACTTCTTCGGCGCCGGAGCCGGACGGCGGAAGGCGGTAACATTGTCCGCAGCCGGCTCGGCCGCGCGTGGGCGGACGTCGGGCGGGGTTCCCGCGCCGCCCATCTCCGCATAATAGGCCTTGTAGATCGCGCCGATGGTGGCCTCGGTGGCCTCGCCCTCGCTCATCTGCGCCAGCAGGTTCTGGTAGCTTGCGAGGAACTCCTGGGCCTCCGGCGGCAGCGCGGACGATCCGTTGAGCTTGGCCATCATCTTCCAGGTGGCGAAATCGGCGCGGGCGCGGGTATCGGCGCGTCGCGCGATGAGCATATCGGCAGCTTTGACCAAGTCGGCCTCTGGCCCTTCGGCTTGTGTTCGAATGTCGCTGTTCAACTAGGCATTGCCGGTCAGGAAGAGAACAGCCTGAATCACATAACCGGTCAACGTCCGCAGTATTGCTGAAATAACATCAAGATTTAGACCGAACTGCGAGCCCGCGAGCGGTAGCAGGATCAGGAGGCCGATCAGGATCAGCATCCCGAACGGCTCGAGCCGGGCCAGCGGCAAGGCGAGCGGCCGCGGCAATAGCCCGACCGCCACGCGCCCGCCGTCGAGCGGTGGGACCGGCATCATGTTGAAGACGGCCAGGATCGCGTTGATGATGAGGGCATTCTTGAGGTTGTCGGCCACCCATTTCGCCGAGCTCGCCGGCACCAAGGGCAGGGCATGGAAGGCGAGGGCGGCGGCCAGCGCCAGCAGGATGTTGGTGACGGGCCCGGCCAGCGCCACCCAGACCATGTCGAGCCTGGGGTTGTTCAGCTTGCGGAAGTTGACCGGCACCGGCTTGGCATAGCCGAACAGGAACGGCGAATGCGCGAACAGCAGCATCGCCGGCAGGATCAGCGTGCCGAAGGGGTCGATGTGCCTGATCGGATTGAAGCTGACACGGCCGAGCTGCGCGGCCGTGTTGTCCCCGAGCCGGTCCGCGACGAAGGCATGCGCGGCCTCATGGAAGGTAATGGCGAGCACTAGCGGCAGCACCCAGACCGAGAAGTCATAAATGGAAATGTTCACGGCTCGTTGATCCCGGTTTGCTTGCGGCCTTGCAGCCGTCCCAGCCAACCGGCGGTGCAGCAACGCTTAGGCTCAAGATAGGGGCGCCGGTTCCGAAATGCCACGCTGCAGATGACCCGCGAATAATGCCGCGCAACGGCCGACCGTTGCCTGACGTCACGCCGGGATCGTCGTCTGGTATTGGGTCAGGCCGTCGTCGAGCTTCAGCCATGCGAGCTTTTCCGACACCCAGATGTGCTCCGTCGGCGCAAAGGCATTGCGGTCGTCGAATGTCGCAAGCGCGGCGCCCGCGAGCGTGCCGTTACGCCGCCAAGCGAACAGCCGCGTGCCGCAGCGCTTGCAGAACACGCGGTCGATGTTCTCCGAGGACGCGTAGCGCTCGGTCTCGCCCTCGACGGTCAGCGCGCGCTGGTCGAACTGAGCGCGGGCGAAGAACGGCGAGCCCATCGCCTTCTGGCAGGTGCGGCAATGGCAGACGCGAACGTTGAGCGGCTCGCCCTCCGCCTTGAACCGCACCGCGCCGCACAGGCATCCGCCCTCGTGGATCATGCTGTCCTCAATAGGTTGCGCGCCCGCCGGAGATGTCGAACACGGCGCCGGTCGAGAATGCGCAGTCCTCCGAGGCGAGCCAGCTCACCATCGCGGCGAGCTCTTCCACCAGAACGAAACGCGCCTTCGGGATCTTCGACAGCATGAAGTCGATATGCTGCTGCGTCATCTGGTCGAAGATCGCGGTCTTGGCGGCCGCCGGGGTCACCGCGTTGACGAGAATGTCGTGCGCCGCGAGCTCCTTGCCGAGCGACTTCGTCAGCGCGATCAGGCCGGCCTTGGACGCCGAATAATGCGCGGCGTTCGGATTACCTTCCTTGCCGGCGATGGAGGCGATGTTGACGATGCGTCCGTACTTCTGCTTGAGCATCGCGGGCACGATCGCCTTGCAGACGATGAAGGGACCGTCGAGGTTGATGCGCAGCACCTTGCGCCATTCCTCGAGATCGGTCTCCCAGACCGGCTTGTTGACACCGGCGATGCCGGCATTGTTGACGAGGATGTCGATCTTGCCGAAGGCGGCAAGCGTCGCGTCGCGCGCCTGCTCGACACCTACGGTGTCGGTGACGTCGACCTTGAACACGCGGACGCTATCGCCGATCTCTTTCGCGGTTTTCTCGGCCAGCGCCGCATCGAAATCCCAGATCGCGACCTTGGCACCGGAGGCGACGAAGCGCTCGGTGATGGCGCGGCCAAAGCCCTGCGCGCCGCCGGTGACGACAGCGATGCGGCCGTTGAGATCGATCTTGTTCATGAGACTGATCCCCGCGCCGTCAGAGCATGTAGCCGCCGTCGACGACGAGGTCGACGCCGGTGGTGAAGGCGCTTTCGTCGCCGCCGAGATAGACCGCCATGGAGGCGATCTCGTCGGCCGTGCCGAGCCGGCCCATCTTCTGGCGGGAGATGAACATCTCCTTGCCTTGCGGTCCCTGCGCGGCGGCGCGGTCCAGCATCGAGGGCGTCTCGACGGTGCCGGGGCAGATCGAGTTGCAGCGAATGCCCTTGGTGATGAAGTCGAGCGCGACCGCACGCGTCAGCAGCGACACCGCCGCCTTCGACGAGCTGTAGACATAGCGATTGGCCGGCGGCCGCAGCGCGGCGCAGGACGAGATGTTGACGATGCTGCCGCCGCCGCCCGCGAGCATGCCGGGCAGGAACGCCCGGATGGTCCGGTGCATCGACTTGACGTTGAGGTCGAACGAGAAATCGAAGTCTTCCTCCGAGCATTCCAGGATGGTGCCGTGATGCACGAAGCCGGCCGCGTTGAGAAGGATGTCGATCTTGCCGACGCGCTTGGCAAAGGCGTTGACGTCGGCGGTGTTGCGAACGTCGAGCTTTGCGATCTCGGCGATGCCTTCCTTGGTGAGGCCAGCGATGCCGGCCTCGTTGATGTCGGTGGCGATGACGGTTGCGCCTTCACGCGCGAATGCGATGGCGCAGGCGCGGCCGATGCCGGCCGCTGCAGCCGTGACGACGGCGCGTTTGCCCTTGAGGCGGTTTGCCATGTTGTTCTTCTCCTTGTGGGTTCGTCATTCCGGGGCGCGCCTCTCGGCGCAAGCCCGGAATCCATTGTGCAGCGTGTTATGAGGTTCGATCAATTCCGGGCTCGCGACTGCGTCGCGCCCCGGAATGACAGACGTCGTCAGTGATTATCCCGCGCCACGCCGAACGTGCCGGCGACGTTCTGGTAGCGCGTGGCGAGCTCCATGCAGGCGCCGGTCGATTGCTGGCCGACGGTGTTGCGATAGATCTCCTGCCACGGCGTCTGGTTCGCCGGATGCTTGAAGCCGCCATCGGCCATCAGCTCGGCGTGGCGCTTCTTCACCTCGTCGTCCGAGATCAGGATGTTGGCGCTGCCCTTGTTGAGGTCGATGCGCACCTTGTCGCCGGTCCTGAGGATCGCAAGGCCGCCATTGGCCGCGGCTTCCGGCGAGGCGTTCAGGATCGAGGGCGAGCCCGAGGTGCCGGACTGGCGGCCGTCGCCGATGCAGGGCAGGGACAGGATGCCGCGTTTGATCAGGGCCGCCGGCGGCTGCATGTTCACGACCTCGGCGCCGCCGGGATAGCCGATCGGGCCGGTGCCGCGGATGAACAGCACGCAGCGCTCGTCGATCTCGAGCGCGGGATCGTCGATCCGCTCGTGATAATCCTCAGGCCCCTCGAACACGACGGCGCGGCCTTCGAAGGCGTTGAGGTCCTTGGGGTTGCTGAGATAGCGGTCGCGGAACTCCTTGGAGATCACGGAGGTCTTCATGATCGCGGAATCGAACAGATTGCCCTTCAGCACCAGGAAGCCGGCGTCCTTCACCAGCGGCTTGTCATAGGTCCAGATCACGTCGTTGTCGGGTTTTGGTGCATCCTTGCAGTTCTCGCCGATGCCGCGGCCGTTGACGGTGACGGCGTCCTCATGGATGCGCTTGTGCTTCATCAATTCGCGCACCACGGCGGGCACGCCGCCGGCGCGGTGGAATTCCTCGCCGAGATAGAAGCCGGCCGGCTGCATGTTGACCAGCAGCGGCACGTCGTGGCCGACTTTCTGCCAGTCCTCGATCGTGAGCTCGACGCCGATGTGGCGGGCCAGCGCGTTGATGTGGATCGGCGCGTTGGTCGAGCCGCCGATCGCCGAATTGATCACGATGCAGTTCTCGAACGCCTTGCGTGTCAGGATGTCCGAAGGCTTGAGGTCTTCCCAAACCATCTCGACGATGCGTTTTCCCGTCTCGTAGGCGATCTGGCCGCGCTCGCGATAGGGGGCGGGGATCGCCGCGCAGCCCGGCAGCGAGAAGCCGAGCGCTTCGGCGAGGCCATTCATGGTCGACGCCGTGCCCATGGTGTTGCAATGGCCGACCGAGGGCGCGGAGGAGGCCACGATCTCCATGAACTCTTCATAGTCGATCTCGCCCGCGGCGAGCCGCTCGCGCGACTTCCAGACGATGGTGCCGGAGCCGGTGCGCTCGCCATTGTGCCAGCCGTTCAGCATCGGGCCGCCCGACAGCACGATCGCGGGCAGGTTCACGGTTGCCGCCGCCATCATGCAGGCGGGCGTGGTCTTGTCGCAGCCGGTGGTGAGCACGACGCCGTCCAGCGGATAGCCGTAGAGGATCTCGACCAGGCCGAGATAGGCGAGGTTGCGGTCGAGCGCCGCGGTCGGGCGTTTGCCGGTCTCCTGGATCGGATGGGTCGGGAATTCCATCGCAATGCCGCCGGCCTCGCGGATGCCTTCGCGGACGCGGTGGGCCAGCTCGAGATGGTGACGGTTGCAGGGAGAGAGGTCGTTGCCGGTCTGGGCAATGCCGATGATCGGCTTGCCGGACTGCAGCTCGGCGCGGGTGAGGCCGTAGTTGAGGTAGCGCTCCATATAAAGCGCGGTCATGCCCGGATTATGCGGGTTGTTGAACCATTCCTGCGAGCGAAGGTGGCGGCGAGAGCCGTTGCCGGCGGGGGCATGCCCATTGGTTGGCTTTTTTGTCATTGGTTTCTCCTGCAATGCGAACGCACTGGCTTCCGTCCTTCGGCTGTCGGCTTGTGCGATGCCCAACGGCGCGAATGATGGATCGCTGGCCCGCTGGCGGGTCGTTTCCTCACAATTCCGATACTAGTCATGGCTACTTGGTAACGCTACCATTTTGTTCGCCGCACCCGCGCCCGGGCCGGCTGGCCTGCTGTCCGAATGGCGCGACGCCGAGCTTTGCCGCTCGATCACCTTGAAGCCGAGATCGAGCACCGGCTGCTCCGGACGCCGTCCGTCGATCGCCTCGATCAGCATGGTGGCGGCCGTGTTGCCCATCTCGTAGCGGTTGGTGCGCACGCTGGTGAGGGTGGGCACCGCGGAGGCCATGAATTCGAGATCGTTGAAGCCGACGATCGCGATCTGGTCGGGGACCGTGATCTCGCGGCGGCGGCATTCGAACAGCACGCCAAGCGCGA
Source organism: Bradyrhizobium sp. 62B (assembly GCF_030272265.2). Lineage (NCBI taxonomy): Bacteria > Pseudomonadati > Pseudomonadota > Alphaproteobacteria > Hyphomicrobiales > Nitrobacteraceae > Bradyrhizobium > Bradyrhizobium sp. 62B. The sequence continues at coordinate 2,972,923 of NZ_CP092841.2, forward strand.
GGTCGTCATTGGCGCAGAACACCGCGTCGAGGTCGGGCTCCCGCGCCAGCAGATCGGTGAACAGGGCGCCGCCGAGCGTCACCGAGGTCGGCGTCGCGGTGGTGACGACGAGTCGCTGCTCGAACAAGGCCGCGTCCTTCATGGCCGAGACGTATCCGTCCAGTCGTCGCTGCACCCGCGGATCCATGCGCGCACCGACGAAGCCGATCTTGCGGCGGCCCTGTTCGAACAGGTGCGCAACCGCTGCGCGGGCTGCATCATAGTGTGAAAAGCCGATCATCATGTCGACCGGATCGGGGCCGATCTCCATGATCTGCACGATCGGGCAATCGGCGGCATCCAGCATCGCACGCGATTCCGCGGTCTGGTCGATGCCGGTGACGATCAGCCCGGCCGGCTTCTGCGCGAGAAACAGGCGCAGCAGTTTCTCTTCCTGGAGAATGCTGTAGCGCGTGTTGGACAATTGGATCGAGTAACGGCTGCCTTCGGACGCGTCGTAGATGCCGCGCAGCACGTCCGAGAACACGTTGTTGGTGAGAGAGGGAATCAAGACACCGATGACCTCGGTGCGTTGCGAGGCCAGCGCGCGCGCCGCAAGGTTCGGCACATAGCCGAGCTCCTTGGCCGCGCTCTCGACCCGCGTCCGCTTGGCGACCGACAGGGCCTCCGGATTACGAAAGAAACGGGACGCCGTAATCGGGCTGACGCCGGCAAGCTCGGCGACTTCCGCCAGCCGGATTTTGCCTGACTTGGTGCGTTTTCGACCCATTTGCTGCTCTTAACACAGTCAGTCCCGCAAACAAAGGAACGTTGACAGCGCTACCAGCAACGACTAACCAAAGACAAATTGCCAAAACCGCACAAACTGCCGACAATGTTGCCCGCTACGGTCGGGCTTCGTTTGGCGAAGTCTGAAAAAACAAGACGGTCGCGGCGCGAGAGGCGCCGTGGACTTTCGAGGAGGGAGCTAGATGTCGTCTGTGCAAATCCGCGACGTGCGGAAATCGTTCGGCAATTTTGAAGTCCTGCACGGCGTGACTGTACCGATTGAGGATGGCCAATTCGTCGTTCTGGTCGGCCCCTCCGGCTGCGGCAAGTCGACGCTCCTGCGCATGCTCGCCGGTCTCGAGAACATCACCTCCGGCACGATCTCGATCGGCGACCGCGTCGTCAACAATGTCCAGCCCAAGGAGCGGGACATTGCCATGGTCTTCCAGAACTACGCGCTCTATCCGCACATGACCGTTGCCGACAACATGGGCTTCTCGCTGAAGCTGCGGAACGCCGGCTCCGACGAGATCAACAAGCGCGTCAAGCGGGCTGCCGAAATTCTCGCACTGACGCCGCTGCTCGATCGCTATCCGCGCCAGCTCTCGGGCGGTCAGCGCCAGCGCGTCGCGATGGGTCGCGCCATCGTGCGCGACCCCCAGGTCTTCCTGTTCGACGAGCCCTTGTCCAACCTCGACGCCAAGCTGCGCGTCGCCATGCGCACCGAGATCAAGGAGCTGCACCAGCGGCTGAAGACGACGACCGTCTACGTCACCCACGATCAGATCGAAGCCATGACCATGGCCGACAAGATCGTCGTCATGCATGACGGCATCGTCGAGCAGATGGGCACGCCGCTCGAGCTTTACGACAGGCCCGACAATCAGTTCGTCGCCGGCTTCATCGGTTCGCCCGCGATGAACTTCCTGAAGGGACATGTGCGCACCAACGGCGTTGCGACCTTCGAGGGACCGAACGGCGTCAAGCTGCCGCTCAAGACCGCGCCCGCGGCGTCCGACGGCCGTCCCGCGGTCTACGGCGTGCGGCCCGAGCATTTCACCATCGCCGACGACGGCGCCGAAGCCGAGATCATCGTGGTCGAGCCGACCGGCTCGGAAACGCAGGTGTTCGCCAAGATCGGCGGCGAGCAGGTCGTCGCGGTGTTCCGCGAGCGTCACCAGTTCAATCCGGGTGACAAGATCCGGCTGAAGCCCGACCCGTCACTGGTGCACTTGTTCGACGAGGCGACAGGAAAACGCCTGAACGCGTAGCGTGAGTTTTACTTAAGACAATAAAAAAGCATCACAGGGAGGACGACATGCAAGACTTTACCCGCCGGACTCTGCTTCAGGGCGGAACGGCACTGGCTGCAACCGGCATGCTCACCGGGCCGGCACTCTTCGAGTTCGCAAAGGCCTGGGCGCAGAGCTCGCCCTGGAAGGCGGAGCCCGGTGCAAAGCTGACCGTGATGCGCTGGAAGCGCTTCGTGCCGGCTGAGGACGATGCGTTCAACGCGATGGTGGCGGCCTTCAAGGCCGCGACCGGCACCGAGATGAACGTGTTCAGCGAGTCGTTCGAGGACGTGCAGCCGAAGGCCTCGGTTGCGGCCAATACCGGCTCGGGGCTCGATCTTGCCTGGGGCTTGCACACGCTGCCGCAGCTGTTCCCGACCAAAGTCCTGAAGATGAACGACGTCGCCGATTACCTCGGCAAGAAGTACGGCGGCTGGACCGATGCGGCGGCCAAGACCTGCAAGCAGGGCAACGACTGGCTCGGCATTCCCGTCGCAACCAACGGCGGTTACATGACGTACCGCAAGTCGGCGCTCGAGAAGGCGGGCTTCAAGGAATTCCCGAAGGACTTCCCCGGCTTCCTCGAGATGTGCAAGGCACTGAAGAAGAACAACACGCCGGCCGGCTTCGCTCTCGGCCATGCCTCGGGCGACGGCAATTCGTGGCTGCATTGGGTGCTGTGGGGTCACGGCGCCTACACGGTCGACCAGAACGACAAGATCATCATCAATTCGCCGGAGACGGCGAAGGCGCTGGAATATTGCAAGGCGCTGTACGACAGCTTCATTCCCGGCACGGCGTCCTGGAACGATTCCTCCAACAACAAGGCGTTCCTCGCCGGCGAGCTCTATTGCACGGCGAACGGCATCTCGATCTACGTCGCCGCCAAGACCGATGCGAGCAAGAAGGAGCTCGCCGAGGACACCTATCACGCGCTCTGGCCGGTCGGACCGGTCGGCAAGCCGACCGAGCTGCAGCTTGCGCTGCCGATCCTCGCGTTCAACTTCACCAAATATCCGAACGCGGCGAAGGCCTTCGTCGCCTTCATGCTGGAGAAGGAGAACTACGAGAAGTGGCTGGATGGCGCGCAGGGTTATCTGACGCAGACCCTGAACGGCTATGAATCGGCACCGATCTGGAAGGCCGATCCCAAGAACGAGGTGTTCTCGCAGGCGTCCAAGCGCACGTTGCCGGCGTCCGGCATCGGCACGGTCGGCGAAAAGGCGGCAACGGCAATCGCCGACTTCATCGTCGTCGATATGTTCGCCAATTACTGCACCGGCACCAAGGATGCGAAGGGCGCGATGGCGGAAGCCGAGCGCCAGCTGAAGCGCATCTATCGCTGAAGATCACGGAGCGGGCGGCAGTCGCGCCGCCCGCTCGTCAACATTTCGATCAGGGATATCGGGCATGGCTGATGTCGCAATTCCCCGGGCCAAGCCTCAGATGAGCGAGGACAGCGCCTGGACCCAGCTCAAACACAACCGCAACTGGCTCGGCTTCTGGTTCATGGTGCCGGCCATGGCTTTCCTGATCTTCTTCCTGGCCTATCCGCTGGGGCTTGGCATCTGGCTGTCCTTCACCGACACCCGCATCGGCAGGGTCGGTCACTTCGTCGCCACCGAAAACTATGAATGGCTGTGGGACGACTCCATCTTCTGGCTGTCGGTGTTCAACACGCTGCTCTACACCTTCGTCGCCAGCGCCCTGAAATTCGCGATCGGGCTCTATCTCGCGCTGCTGCTGAACGAGAACATGCCGTTCAAGGCGATGCTGCGCGCGATGGTGCTGATCCCCTTCATCGTGCCGACGGTGCTTTCGGCATTAGCATTCTGGTGGATCTTCGACTCGCAATTCTCGATCATCTCCTGGTCGCTGAGGCATCTTGGTCTGATCGATCAAAACATCAACTTCCTCGGCGACACGACCTGGGCGCGCATTTGCGTGATCTTCGCCAATATCTGGCGCGGCGTGCCGTTCGTGGCGATCACGCTGCTCGCTGGCCTGCAGACGGTGTCGCCGTCGCTCTACGAGGCCGCAACGCTCGACGGCGCCACGCGCTGGCAGAATTTCCGGTTCATCACCTATCCGCTGCTGACGCCGATCATCGCCGTCGTGATGACCTTCTCGGTGCTGTTCACCTTCACCGACTTCCAGCTGATCTGGGCGATGACCCGCGGCGGCCCCGTCAACGCCACCCATCTGATGGCGACGTTGTCCTACCAGCGCGCGATCATCGCCGGACAGCTCGGCGAGGGCGCGGCGATCTCCAGCGCCATGATTCCGTTCCTGCTCGCTGCGATCATGGTGTCATGGTTCGGCCTGCAGCGTCGCAAGTGGCAGCAGGGGGAGAACAATGACTGATCTCCGCATTGTGCCCGTATTTTTTGCGCGAACGCGGCAAGCCCCGCGCGCGCTGCCGCAACTGGCAACAGGGAGAGAACAATGACTGATCTTCCTGCCTCGAAAGTGGATCTCAAGACCGTCCTGGCGACGTCGGCGCGCGTCGATAACAGCGAGGGCATGAGCTATCTGCAGTCGGTGCCGCGCCGCATGGTGACGCTGTACCTGCCGCTCACGATCATCGTCGTGGTGCTGTTGTTTCCGTTCTACTGGATGGCGCTGACCTCGGTGAAGCCCGACGATCAGCTGCTCGATCTCGACAGGTTCAACCCGTTCTGGACCTGGAATCCGACCTTCAAGCATTTCCACAAGCTGTTGTTCGAGAGCTACTATCCGCACTGGCTCTGGAACACGATGTACGTGGCGATCTGCGCCACGATTCTCTCGATCGTCGCATCGGTGCTCGCGGCCTACGCCATCGTCCGCCTGCGCTACAAGGGTGCCAATCTCGTCGGCGGGCTGATTTTCCTCGCCTATCTGGTGCCGCCGTCGATCCTGTTCATCCCGCTGGCCACCGTCGTATTCCAGTACGGCCTGTTCGACTCGCCGCTGGCGCTGATCCTGACCTATCCGACCATCCTGATCCCGTTCTCGACCTGGCTCTTGATGGGCTATTTCAAGACCATCCCGTTCGAGCTCGAGGAATGCGCGCTGATCGACGGGGCGAGCCGCTGGCAGATCCTGATCAAGATCGTCCTGCCGCTCGCCATCCCCGGCCTGATATCGGCCTTCATCTTCTGCTTCACGCTGTGCTGGAACGAGTTCATCTACGCGTTGACGTTCCTGCAGTCGACCAGCAACAAGACGGTGCCGGTCGCGATCGTCAACGAGTTCGTGGACGGTGACATCTACCGCTGGGGTTCGCTGATGGCGGGAGCCCTGGCCGGCTCGCTGCCGCTCGTCATCCTTTACGCCTTCTTCGTGGAGCATTATGTGTCCGCGATGACCGGCGCCGTGAAGGAATGATCGCGGGGCTGCCTTAAGAGCGCGCCAGGAGCGGTGCGCTCCGGGCCAATAAGAAGGAGTTGAGCTCTTGCACATTCTGGTTCTCGGCGCCGCCGGCATGGTCGGCCGCAAGCTCTGTGAACGGCTGCTGCGCGACGGCCGGCTCGGCAAGAGCGACATCACGAAACTGACCATGCATGACGTGGTCGAGCCGAAGAAGCCGGAGAAGGCTGGTTTCCCGGTCGAGACGGTGTCGGGCGATTTCGCAGTCTCCGGCGCGGCCGAAAAGCTGATCGCCGGCCGCCCGGATGTGATCTTCCATCTCGCCGCCATCGTCTCCGGCGAAGCCGAGCTCGATTTTGACAAGGGCTACCGCATCAATCTCGACGGCACGCGGATGCTGCTCGACGCCATCAGGCTCGTCGGCGGCGGCTACAAGCCGCGTGTGGTCTTCACGTCCTCGATCGCGGTGTTCGGCGCGCCGTTCCCGGATGCGATCGGCGACGAGTTCTTCCACACCCCGCTGCTGAGCTACGGCACGCAGAAAGCGATCGGCGAATTGCTGCTGGCCGACTATTCGCGCCGCGGCTTCCTCGATGGCATCGGCATCCGCCTGCCGACCATCTGCATCCGGCCCGGCCTGCCCAACAAGGCGGCGTCGGGCTTCTTCTCCAACATCCTGCGCGAGCCGCTGGCCGGCAAGGAAGCGGTGCTCCCGGTGTCCGAGGACGTTCGTCACTGGCACGCCACGCCGCGCTCCGCGGTCGGCTTCCTGCTCCACGCCGGCACCATGGATCTCGCTGCCGTCGGCCCGCGCCGCAATTTGACCATGCCGGGCCTGTCAGCCACGGTCGGCGAGCAGATCGCGGCGTTGAAGCGGGTTGCGGGCGACAAGGTCGCCGCGCGCATCAAGCGCGAGCCCGATCCCTTCATCGTCGGCATCGTCGGCGGCTGGCCGCGCAATTTCAACGCCAAGCGGTCGCTCGAGCTCGGCTTCACCACGGCCGAGAAGAATTTCGACGACATCATCCGCATTCACATCGAAGACGAGCTCGGCGGCAATTTCGTCGCCTGATCTCCGACAGAGCGGGCCCTGGTGATGGCGAGCGTTGCTTGCATCGGCGAATGCATGGTGGAGCTCAGGCAGGCGCAAGGCGGCGCGTCTGCCGGGCAGGGGGGCGGCCTTTACTCACGCGGCTTCGGCGGCGATACCCTCAACACCGCCGTCTATCTGGCGCGGCTCGAGGTCAAGGTCGACTATCTCACCGCGCTCGGCGACGATGCCCTCAGCGATGAGATGATCGCCGCCTGGAACGCGGAGAATGTCGGCACCAGGCGCGTCGTGCGGATCCCGGGCAAGCTGCCCGGCCTCTACATGATCCAGACGGATGCGAAGGGCGAGCGTCAGTTCTTTCACTGGCGCGACAGCGCGGCGGCTCGGCAGCTGATGAGCCTGCCGGAGACCGACGAGCTGCTCAATTCGCTGATGAGCTACGACATCGTCTATCTCTCCGCGATCACGCTCTCGATCTACGACGCTTCGGGGCGCGATCGCCTGTTCGCGGCGATCAAGCGCGCGCGCCTGCTCGGCACCCGCTTCGTGTTCGACACCAATTTCCGCGCGCGGGGCTGGCCGGACCGCGACGTCGCGCGCGAGGTTTTTGGCGCGGCCTTCGCGGCCGCCGACATCGTGCTGACCTCGACCGAGGATCTGCTTGCGCTCTATCCCGGCGAGAGCAATGACCAACTGATGGCGCGCATCCCGACGCCCGAACTGGTGTTCCGCCTCGCCGAGCCGGTCAGCCTGCTGCGCTTTCCCGGGGCTACGCACGAGGTCCGCGCCGAGCCCATGACCAAGCCCGTCGTCGACACCACGGCGGCCGGCGATAGCTTTGCCGCCGCCTACATTGCCGCCAGGCTCGCGGGTTCCGATCCGGTCGAGGCCGCCCAGGCCGGGCATCGCCTCGCCAGCCTCGTGATCTGCTATCCCGGCGCCATTATTCCAGGCTATGCCATGCCGCCGAAGAAGCGGCACCGGCCGGCGGCCACGCGCCAAGCGACCAAGTAGAGCGAAAAGATCCACGAGATGCCCACTGCTGCCCAACAGAATCACCTCGTCGCGCTGTTCAAGGCGGCGACCGTCATTCCCGTTCTCACCATCGAGCGCATCCAGGACGCCGTGCCGCTGGCGCGTGCGCTGGTCGCCGGTGGCGTCCGCACGCTGGAGGTGACGCTGCGCACCCCCGTTGCGATCGAGGCGGCGCGGGCGATGATGGCCGAAGTGCCCGAGGCTGTCGTCGGCATCGGCACGGTCCTCAATCCGGCCGACTTCACCCGTGTCGAGAAGCTCGGCGTCGCGTTCGCCATCAGCCCGGGCCTGACCCCCGACCTCCTCAAGGCCGCCGCCCATAGCTCCTTGCCGTTCGCGCCGGGCATTGCCACGGCGTCCGAGCTGATGATGGCGCTGTCCCACGGCTTCGACGTTGCAAAATTCTTTCCGGCCGAGCAGGCCGGCGGCATCAAGGGCCTGCGCTCCCTCGGCGGTCCGTTCCCGAACGTGCGGTTCTGCCCGACCGGCGGGGTCGGTGAGGCCAATGCGGCGAGCTGGCTGGCCGAGCCGAACGTGGTCTGCGTCGGCGGTTCCTGGCTGTGCCCGGCGGCCGAGGTCAGGGCCGGGAACTGGGCCGGCATAACTGCCATCTGCCAGCGCACCCTCGGGGCGCTTAAACCTGCGTGAAGTCTTGCCATCCCTGCGCTAAGACTTAGGTCAGCAAGAGACCGCCAGGGAGAAAAGACCATGACCGCCAGCATCGTCGGATGGGCGCATACGCCGTTCGGCAAGTTCGACACCGAAACCGTCGAAAGCCTCGTCACCCGCGTCGCCAATGAGGCGATGGCCGATGCCGGCATTTCGGCCGGCGATGTCGACGAGATCGTGCTCGGCCATTTCAACGCCGGCTTCTCGGCGCAGGATTTTACCGCCTCGCTGGTGCTCCAGGCCGACCCGAAGCTGCGCTTCAAGCCGGCCACCCGCGTCGAGAACGCCTGCGCTACCGGCTCGGCCGCCGTGCATCAGGGCCTGCGCGCGATCGCCGCAGGGGCGGCCAAGATCGTGCTCGTCGTCGGCGTCGAGCAGATGACCCGCACCCCGGGGCCGGAGATCGGCAAGAACCTGCTGAAAGCGTCATATCTGCCCGAGGACGGCGACACCGTCGGCGGCTTTGCCGGCGTGTTCGGCAAGATCGCCAGCTCCTACTTCCAGAAATACGGCGACCAGTCCGACGCGCTGGCGCTGATCGCGGCCAAGAACCACAAGAACGGCGTCGCCAATCCCTTCGCCCAGATGCGCAAGGATTTCGGCTTCGACTTCTGTCGCGCCGAGAGCGAGAAGAACCCTTACGTCGCAGGTCCCCTGAAGCGCACCGACTGCTCGCTGGTTTCCGACGGCGCCGCGGCGCTGGTTCTGGCCGACGCCGAGACCGCCAAGAGCATGAGCAAGTCGATCGGCTTCCGCGCCACCGCGCACGCCCAGGATTTCCTGCCGATGTCCAAGCGCGACATCCTCCAGTTCGAGGGCTGCACCGTCGCCTGGCAGCGCGCTCTGGAGAAGGCCGGCGTGACGCTGTCCGATCTCTCCTTTGTCGAGACCCATGACTGCTTCACGGTCGCCGAGCTGATCGAATACGAAGCGATGGGCCTGACGCCGAAGGGGCAGGGCGCCCGCGCCATCAAGGAAGGCTGGACGCTCAAGGGCGGCAAGCTGCCGGTCAACCCGTCCGGCGGCCTGAAGGCCAAGGGCCATCCGATCGGCGCCACCGGCGTCTCCATGCATGTGATGACCGCGATGCAGCTCGCAGGGCAAGCGCCCGAGGGCATGCAGCTCAACAACGCCAAGCTCGGCGGCATCTTCAACATGGGCGGGGCCGCGGTCGCCAACTACGTCTCCATCCTGGAGCCGCTGAAATAGGCTCTCGTAGGGTGGGTTAGCCTGCGGCTGCGCCAAGCGCAGGTGCTGGCGTAACCCACCTCTTTTGTCTCCGCGGAGACAGAGTTGGTGGATCACGCCTGCGGCTAAATCCACCCTACGACCTTTGCGCTAGATCATGGTGGGCCGGCCAGCGGCCCTTAAAGCTCCTGATTGATTTGCAGGGAATGCATCATGAGCAATGACTACGAAGACTCTCTCTCCCTCGACGCACTCAACGATCGCATCGCGATCCTCGAGGACAATATCCGCCAGCTCATCGAGCAGGCCGCGGCCGCCTCGGGCGAGCAGAACGAGTCGCGTATCGCCGACCGGATCAGCCAGCAGAACGACGAGCTCGACCGGCTGCTCAAGATCCGCGAATCCCGCCAGAAGAAATAGCGTCCGGTAACGCCGCGCGGCGCATGCGGCCATACGCCGGCCGCCCTTGTGCGCGCGGCCTCGCTGCCTTTAGCTGGACCCAATCGCGGGGCCGCGCCTTGGCTCCCGCGCAATCGGGAGCGAACGATGGGGCCGCTGAAGGGCGTCAAGGTCGTCGACATGACCACCGTGCTGATGGGGCCCTATGCGACCCAGATGCTCGGCGACTATGGCGCCGAAATCATCAAGGTGGAATCGCTCGACGGCGACGTCACCCGGCTGATCGGCCCGATGCGCCATGCCGGCATGGGCCCGGTGTTTCTCAACACCAATCGCAGCAAGCGCTCGATCTGTCTCGACCTGAAGAAGCCCGTAGGACGCGAGGTCGTGCTGCGGCTGCTGAAGGACGCCGACGTCCTCGTCTACAACGTCCGCCCGCAGGCGATGGCGCGGTTGCAGCTGGGCTACGACGTCGTCTCCGCCATCAACCCGCGCCTCGTCTATGCCGGCGTGTTCGGCTTCGGCCAGGACGGGCCGTACGCGGCAAAACCCGCCTATGACGATCTGATCCAGGGTGCCACGGCTCTCCCGGCGCTGATGGCGCAGACCGGCGACGGCGTGCCGCGCTACGTGCCGAATGCGCTGGTCGACCGCATCGTCGGCCTCACCGCCGTCGGCGCGATCTGCGCCAGCCTCGTCCATCGCGATCGCACCGGGCGCGGCCAGCGTCTGGACATTCCGATGTTCGAGACCATGGCCGGCTTCGTCATGGGCGACCATATGGGCGGCCTCACTTACGAGCCGCCGCTCGACAAGGGCGGCTATGCCCGCCACCTCTCGCGCGACCGCCGCCCTTACAAGACCTCGGACGGCTATCTCAGCGTCATCGTCTACAACGACAAGCAGTGGGAGAATTTCTTCAAGGCGACGGGACGCGACGACCTGCGCGCCGATCCGAAATTCGCGACCTTCGCCGGCCGCGCCGCCAACATCGACGTCGTCTATGCCGAGCTTGCCCGCATCTTCGAGACGCGCCCCACGGCCGAATGGATCGACCTGCTGACCAAGGCCGACGTCCCCGTCATGCCGATGCACGACCTCGGCTCGATCCTGCACGATCCGCATCTGGAGGCGACGAATTTCTTCCCGGTCGTGACCCACCCGACGGAGGGGGCAATCCGCAGCATGAAGGTGACGGCAAGCTGGTCGGAGACCGAGGCCGAGCCGGTGCGGCTGGCACCGCGACTGAATGAGCACGGCGCGGAGGTCCTTCGCGAGATCGGCTACTCGGCCGATGAGATCGCCGCCATGGTGCGCGACGGCGTCACACGAGCGGCACCGGAGTAGGGAATGACGATAAATCTCTCATCCGTCATTCCAGGGCGCGCCCACCTTGGCGCGAGCCCGGAATCCATCTGTCCTCCGTACACGCGGCGCGATGGATTCCGGGTTCGGCCCTTCGGGCCGCCCCGGAATGACAGCGGAGAGAGAGCATGAGCTTCATCACCGGCGTCGGCCTCACGCCCTTCGGCAGACACGAAGGCGCATCCTCGCTCGACCTGATGAGCAAGGCCGCGCAAGCCGCGCTCGACGATGCCGGGCGGAAGCGCAGCGAGATCGACGGCATCCTCTGCGGCTATTCCACGGTCTCGCCGCACATCATGCTCGCCACCGTCTTCGCCGAGCATTTCGGCATCCGCCCGTCTTACGCCCACGCCGTGCAGGTCGGCGGCGCCACCGGGCTCGCGATGACGATGCTGGCGCATCATCTCGTGGAAGCCGGCGTCGCGCGCCACGTACTCGTCGTCGCTGGCGAGAACCGTCTCACCGGGCAGAGCCGCGACGCCTCGATCCAGGCGCTGGCGCAGGTCGGCCATCCCGACTACGAGGTGCCGCTCGGGCCGACCATTCCCGCCTATTACGGCCTCGTCGCAAACCGCTACATGCACGAATACGGCGTGACCGAAGAAGATCTCGCCGAATTCGCCGTGCTGATGCGCGCGCACGCCTGCACCCATCCCGGCGCGCAATTCCACGATCCCATCACGATTGCCGACGTCATGGCCTCCAAGCCGGTGGCGATGCCGCTCAAGCTGCTCGACTGCTGCCCGGTGTCCGACGGGGGCGCGGCCTTCGTCATCAGCGGCGAGCGGACCGGGGAGGCGGGCGTGCGCATCCGCGGTTGCGCCCAGGCGCATACGCATCAGCATGTCACGGCCGCGCCGGCGCTGAGTGAATTCGGTGCCGAGATTTCGATCGCGCGCGCCAAGCAGGCCACCGGCCTAGCGATCTCCGATGTCCGCTACGCCGCGATCTACGACAGTTTCACCATCACGCTCGCGATGCTGCTGGAAGACCTCGGCCTTGCCGTTCGGGGCGAGGCGGCGGCTCAGGTGCGTGCGGGTCATTTCGGCCGCGACGGTGCGATGCCGTTGAACACCCATGGCGGGCTGCTCAGCTATGGCCATTGCGGTGTCGGCGGCGCGATGGCGCATCTGGTCGAGGCGCATTTGCAGATGACGGGGCGGGCGGCGAATCGCCAGGTGCGCGATGCCTCGATCGCCCTGCTGCATGGCGACGGCGGTGTGCTGTCGTCGCACGTCAGCATGTTCCTGGAGCGCGTGCGATGAGTGAGCCTGTGGCAGACTGGACCGAGGGCGAGGAGGCCATCACCTACCAGGCCTGCACTTCATGCGGGCATGTGCAATATTTTCACCGCGCCTTCTGCGCGGCGTGCGGCGAATCGAATCCGCGCGAGCTGCGCGCCAGCGGCAAGGGCAGAGTTTACGCCACCTCGCTGGTCTGTCGCGCCGCTACGCCCGAGACGCGGGCGCACGTGCCCTACAACATCCTGCTGGTCGATTGCGCCGAGGGATTTCGCATGATGGCGCATGGCGAGAATGACCTCGCCATCGGCGATTCGGTCATTGCGAGCTTCAAGCCGTTCGCCGGAAAGCTCGTGCCCTTCTTCGCCAAACAGAAATAGTGAGATTGGGATTGCCGTAGCGAAGCGTAATCCGGGGTTCTTACCTCGCTGTTGGACTTTGCCGGATTGCGCTTCGCTTCATCCGGGCTACGGAGCAACGGTGGGATTCGTCATTCGGGGGCGGTCCTGAGAGACCGAGCCTGGAACGGGAATTCTGGGCCTGGCCTGTGCGAGAGCCACCCCGGAATGACGAAAACTCTCACACAACGCTGACTAACGCCCGTAGAACAAGATGCTGGCGATGACCAGCATCGCCGTCACCGCCAGCATATGCGCGAGCGCTCCCGAGGCCGCCCCCTTGGTGGCTTCCTTCATGCCGTTTTCTCCCTAGACTTGGGCGTGACTCATCGTTGTGCGGCAAGCGCACCCGACGGCCAATTGTTTTACTCGGAACACCCCACTTCTCGAGTACTCACCGCGATGTGTCCCCACACGGCGAATATCGACTGTCTCAAGGTCGATCAGCAATGCGGCGGCATTTTGACTCGATGATGTTGCTCCCGCGTCGGTGCAAGAATAGAGTTTCAGGGAACTCTCGCCGGTACCTACAAAAAGCATCAAAAACTCAGGGAAAACTTCAGGAAAATCATGGCCCGCATTCCGTACAGCGACCCCTCCAAGGCATCAGACCGCACCCGCGAGATCCTCGACAAGAACCGCAATGCCAACATCTTCCGCATGATGTCGCACTCGCCGAGCTATTTCGAGCAGTACTGCCGGCTCGGGGGCGCGATCCGCCACAAGGGCGAGCTCGATCCTGTCGTCCGCGAGCTCGCGATCACCCGCACCGGCATCTTGTGCGAGGCGCCGTACGAGATCGTCGCGCACAAGCGCATCGGCAAGAATGTCGGCGTCACCGACGAGCAGAACGAGGCGCTCGAGAATTGGCAGGCCGCGACCTGCTTCAACGAGGTGCAGCGCGCCGCACTCGCCTTCACCGACGAGATCGTTAAGCTGAAGAAGCCGACCGATGCGACCTTCAAGGCGATCGCGTCGAAGCTGACGCCGGCCGCGCTGGTCGAGCTGCAGCTCTCGGTCGGCTTCTACATCATGACCTCGAAATTCCTGGAGACTTTCGAGATCGATCTCCAGCCTGTTACCGAAGTGGTGGGCTGAGCCGACAGAAACGGCGAGGGATGCCGATGACGATCGACGAATATGCGGCCTGGGCTGCGACCATCGCGAAGGTCGATGAGCATCCGTCCAACGAGCGGTTGTCCTATCTCGGTCTCGGCCTCGCCGGTGAATCCGGCGAGGTCGCCGACCACATCAAGAAGCTGCTGCGCGACGACTGGCTCGACAAGGCGGGTCTGGTCGATGAGCTCGGCGATGTCATCTACTACTGGGCCTGCCTGTGCGCGGCCACCGGCCAGCAGCCATCCGAGCTGCTGGAAGCCAGCGCAAGGAAGATCAAGCGGCGGCTGAGCGAGGCGGCGAGCCGCTGAGCAAACGTGTACGTTCGCGGGCGACAGTCCCTCCGCAGGGACATGCCCGGGACAGGCCCGGGCATGACGACCTCTGGCGAATGAGGCCGCTCACGTCGACGTCAGAATATCCACCTTCGCATTGGCGACGATCAGGCGGTCGGCAAGCAGCTGCGCGAGGTTGCGCATGACGCGCTCGCTGGCGTGCGGGTGCTGCTTGCGGAAACGCTCAAAATCCTTCAGCGGGACCTCGAACGCGGTCGCCGCCATGTCGGCGAAGACGTCGGCCGAGCGCGTCGTCTCCAGTAGCGCCATCTCGCCGAAGGCCATGCCGGCGGTCAGCGTCGCCAGCCGCACGCCGTCGGGCAGTGTGACATGCACCGCGCCGCTGCGCAGGAAGAACAGGGAGGAGGCAGGATCGCCCGTGGTGATGATCTTCGTGCCGGCCTGAAAGGTCCGGATCGTGCAGATCGAGGCGAGATCCGTCAGCTCTTCTTCGTTGAGGCCTTCGAGCAGCGGCTGCTCGGCAAGCTCGGTGGTCTCGTGGAAATCGATCGAGCCGCCATAGCGGTAGACAATCTGGTCTTCCGCCCATTCGATCGCGGTATCTAGCAGGTAGAAGTCGCGGACGTTCTTCAGTTCGGCGGTCCATTCGCGCAAAGAGTCCCATTCCCTGGACGCGCGCCTGACGCCGGACAGCACGACCGTGACATTCAGTGCGGCAAGCTCCTCGAACGCTTCGGCAACGAGCCGCGCGCCGGCGCGGGTGGTCGAGGTGACGCGATGCAGGTCGAACACGACGATCTGCGGCCGCGGTTGCCCCGCCAGCCTGCGCGTCACGTAGTCGACCGCGGACAAGGACAGCACGCCGACCAGCTCGATCACGCGTACTGCCTGGTCGTGCGCGGCCAGGATCTCGCGCTCCTGCGCCCGGCGCACGCGGCGCGACGGGCTCTTGCCGATATCGTAATCGGCGATGACGGCGTTGCGGGCATCGTCGCTGCGGTTGAGCATGTGCAGGTCGTAATGCGCCGACAGCGCCTCGCAGACCTTGATGCCGCGCACGCTGTTGCCGTGCTTGTCGAGCTTTGGCGAATAGCTGCCGAGGCCGAGGCGGGCAGGGAGCGCCGCCAGGATGCCGCCGCCGACGCCGCTCTTGGCGGGAATGCCGATCCGGTAGATCCATTCGCCGGCATAGTCGTACATGCCCGACGAGGTCATCACCGAGAGCGTGCGCGAGATCGCGTATGGCGTCAGCACCTGCTCGCCCGTGACAGGATTGACGCCGCGATTGGCCAGCGTTGCCGCCATCACCGCGATGTCGCGTGCGGTTACGAGCACGGCGCATTGCCGGAAATAGACATCGAGCACGGCGGCGACGTTGTCGGAAATCACCGCGTTGGTCTTGAGCAGATACGCGATCGCGCGGTTGCGGTCGCCGGTCTGGCTTTCGGAGGCGTAGACGGCTTCGTCCACATCCAGGTCGCGTCCGGCAAAGCGGCCGAGGGCGAGCCGGATCTGCTCGAAGGCCTCCGCGCCCTTGCTGTCGTAGATCAGCCCGGTGCAGGCGATCGCGCCGGCATTGACCATCGGGTTGAACGGATGGTTCTCCGCATTGAGCCGGATCGAGTTGAAGGGATCGCCGGAGGGCTCGACACCGATCGCGCTCTCAACCTTGCCGGCGCCGAGCAGGTCCAGCGCCAGCGCGAACACGAACGGTTTTGACATCGATTGGATGGTGAAGGGCACCCTGGAATCGCCGACCTCATAGACATGGCCGTCCAGCGTCGCCAGGCTGATGCCAAAATAGGCAGGGTCGGCCTTGCTCAGCTCGGGAATGTAATCGGCGACACTGCCCGAGGTTTCGGCAGAGAATTCGTTGAGGCAATTGTCCAGAAACCGCAGCAAAGGCGGCTTCGAGCGGGTCCAGGCGGTGGCAAGAGGCGAGAGCGGTGTCATCGCCTCACTTGTGCAACGCAATCAGGGAGCGCGCAACCCGTGCGGCACCATGGTCTGCCGCCGGACCAGCAGCAGGGCGAGCAGAGCCGTCGGCGCCAGGATCGCAAGTCCCAGCAGCGTCACTTGCAGCTGCGACAGCGGCATGATCCCGCCGCCGGGCGTCGCCACCACGAAGCCGCCGATCACCAGCAGAACGCGGATCGGCCATTCCAGGCTGCCCGTCCCGCGCAAGTCACCGACGAAGGGCTGGTAGCCCTGAATGCCACCGCAGATGAACAGCGTCCCGAATGCCGCGAGCCCCATCAGGCCGAACCCGGCTAGATACGGGCTCGGCCCCTGCAGCACCAGCGCCGGATTGAGCACGAAGAAGAACGGTAGGAAATAGATGATGCTGCCGACCCACATCGATTCCCAGCCCGTCTTCATCGCCGGGGAGCCGGCGATGCCTGCGGCGGCGAAGGACGCGATCGCGACCGGCGGGGTGATCGACGACAGCATGCCCCAATAGAAGATGAACATGTGCACTGCCATCCTGTTCAGCCCGAGCTTCTCCAGCGCGGGCGCGACCAGGATGGCGAGGAAGATGTAGCAGGCCGTCGTCGTCAGCCCGAGGCCGAGGATCAGGCTGGTGAGGGCGCACATCGCCAGCAGCAGGAAGGGATTGTCGCCTGCAATATGCAGCAAGTCGTTGGCGAGGCTCGACACCACGCCCGTCATCGAGAACGCGCCGATCAGGAGGCCGCAGCCGGCGAGGATACCGACGAGCTCGACGAAGGTGCGGCCGTTGACCTCGAGGAATTTGCCGATGGTCGCGGGCGTCCAGCGGGTATCCTTGGAAAAGAACTGGTTGAGCACCAGCAGCAGCGCGGTGGCATAGAACGGCGCGTGGCTCTCACGCTTGAAATAGAGCAGCATCACGATCAACAGCGCGATGACAAAGACGTAGTACCAGCCGTCCTTGATCGTATCCATGATGCGCGGCAGCTCGGCGCGCGGAATGCCCTTCAGCTTGTGGCGGGCGGCGTAGGCGTCGACCTGCATGAACAGGCCGACGTAATAAAGCACCGCCGGAATGATCGCGGCGAGCGCGACGTCGGCGTAGCTGACATTGAGGAACTGCGCGATCACGAAGGCGGTGGCGCCCATCACCGGAGGCGCCAGCACCGCGCCGGTCGAGGCGCAGGCCTCGATCGCGCCGGCATAGGAGGCGCGAAAGCCGCTCTTCTTCATGACGGGGATGGTCATGGTGCCGGCGGTCAGCACGTTGGAGATGATCGAGCCGGACATCATGCCGAGCAGGCCGCTGGCGAAGATGCAGACTTTTGCCGCGCCGCCGCGGAAGGTGCCGCACAGCGCGAAGGCGAGGTTGATGAAGAACTTTCCGGCGCCGGTCATCATCAGCGCGGTGCCGAACACGAGGAAGCCGATCACGGTGTCGGCAAAGGCCTGGATGGGAATCCCAAGCAGGCTCTCGCCCGACAGCACGTGATAGGCGGTCGCCTGTTCGATCGTCGATTGCGTGCCGCGGAACGGTCCGAGCCAGCCGGACTCCGCAAACAACGGGTAGATGGTGAAGGGGAGAACGCTCAAGAGCAGGCTCCAGCCGCCGGTGCGGCGCAGCGCCTCCATCAGCATCACCCACATCACGAGCCCGGCGGCGATCACATTGTTCGGCGCACCGCCGAATTCCCAGCCGGCTTCCGCCGCCTTGCGCACGTTCGACATCAACAGCAGCGCCGCGGCGAAGGTCACGACGAACAGGACGAGATCATACCAGGGAATGCGGTCGAGCGACGCGCGCTCGGTACCGGGGAAGATCAGGAACGTGAACGGCAGCATCAGCGCGATCAGGAGATAGAAATACTCCGTGTTGAGCTGGGTATAGCCGATGAAGAATCGCAGCGAGAATTGCTGGTTGATGCAGAGGAGGATGGTCGCCGCGGTCGCGGCCACCAGCATCCAGCGCCAGGCGCCGCGAAGCGCGCGCACGCGCGTGACCTCCGCTTCCTGCATGTTAGCGGCGGCACCGTGCGGATCGTCGAACACAATCCGCTTGGGCGCGTCTTGCGGGGCGGTGGAGGTGGAAGCAGAAGGCATCATCGATCCCGCGCGTGGGCAGTTGAATGCAGATTAAGCGAACGGCCGTTGTTTGAATCGGTCGGGCCGCGGGCTCCTTAACCTCTCCCGCTTGCGGGAGAGGTCGGCGCGCAGCGCCGGGTGAGGGCTCTTGCCCCTTGGGGAATCGCAATGCGGAGAAACCCTCTCCCGCAAGCGGGAGAGGGAGCGCACTTCTCGCGGAGCCGCGATCGGGCGCAACAACATCGCGTTCTATTCCTCGAACCCGTTCGTCATGTCAGCCTTCGCAAGCGCAGCCGCGCGCGCCTTCATCCAGCCCGCGAGAAACGCCTTGTCGTCCGACGGCGGATTGGACTTGCCGTAATCAGCCCACGCCGCGCCGAGTACCTCCTGCCGCTTGATCAGCTTGTTGTTGTGCGCCTCCTGCGCATCGCTCCATTGCCCGGCTTCCTTCAGTGCCTTCACCGAGCCGGGATGCACCGGTACCACCCAGTTCTTGGTCTGGCGATCGGCGGCGAGGCCGCCGGCGCCCGGTGCGGAATCCTTGTAGGCGTCGTAATTCACGATCATGGCCTTGGTCATCGCATAGACCTGATCGGCCGGCTGCGATGCGTAGGTTACGAAGATCGGGTAGGGGTAGTTGCCGAGCTCGACGGGTTTCTCCGGCGAGATGCCGGCGCCGCAGGTCGCGACCTGCGGGAAGAAGAACGAGCCGACCTTCTGCATCCGCGCCCAGCCCTCCTTGTCCTTCGCGGGCAGCGGCGGCCAGATCAGGCCGCGCGGCGAGGTCTCAGCCTCCTTGGCGGGGCCGGTGATGGTGGTGCCGAAGGCGGCATCGACGTCGTTGTTGATCAGGCCTTTCCACATCGCGCCGTAGCTCGCGAACTCGACAGCCTTCACGTCCTTCTGCGTCAGGCCGGCGAAGGCGAGCACGGCAAGCGAGTTCTGGTTCAACGCCGGCGAGCCGACCACGAAGCCGACACGCTTGCCTTTGAGGTCTTTCAGCTCCTTCACGCCGGTGTCGGCGGCGACACCGAGCGAGCCGCAATTGCAGTCGACGGTCGAGAGCAGGATCTGCAGCGGCTGCGGGCCCCATTCCTTCGCGCCGAACTCGAACACGCCCTCTTGCGCGAAGTACGTGCCCGATCCCATCGCCGCGGACGCCGCGCGCTTGGCGCGCAACGGCGCAAGGCGCGCGACGTCGTTGCCTGCGGGGAGCACGCGCACGTCGGTGCCGTATTTGTCCTTCATCATCTTGCCGACGCCGACCGCGATGTTGAAGCCGGCTGTTCCGGTGTCGTAGGCGGTGAAGGTCAATGTCGCCGGCAGCTTGACGTCTTCGGCGAACGCGTAGCGTGTAGACGCAAAAGAAATGCCTGCCACCAAGGCAGGCGCGAGTATGAGCAGCCCACGAAGCATGTTTCCCTCCAATGATCCTCGCTTTGTTGCGAAGATTTTCTTTCTTTGTTTGAAACAACGTTTTGTTTGCAACAGATCATGTCACCGCCATCAAACGATGGCAACGCCGTACCGCGCATGCGGGGATGAAGCTGACAGATTGTCGCGCAATTGACAGAGAGAATGCTCAGCACGCGACGATCGCGATCGCCTGTCCCTCCGCAACGATGTCGTCGAGTTTCACCAGAAGTGACGTGATCGTACCGTTCGCGGGCGAGGGCACCGGTATCTCCATCTTCATCGCTTCGACCACCACAATTTCATCGCCATCCGCAACGGTTCCTCCAACTTGCACGGGAGTTGCGCAGACACGTCCCGCGACCTCGGTGACGATCTTAATTTCTGGCATGCCATCGCCTTTTTGTTGTCGTCGCAAAATGCCTGAGGTAGCGTCGTCTGCAAGTGGAATTTAATTCCGCAGAGCGGAACAGACGGTAGGGAACATGGGACGACGATCCGAGCGGTTGAGTAGGCAAAGCGTGCTCGCTGGCGATGCCGGTGAGGGAGATGTCATCCAGGTGGTCTCGCGCGCGTTCGACGTGTTGCGATGCTTCGAGGGCCACGAGGCGAGACTCGGCAATCTCGAGATTTCAAATCGCTGCGGCCTGCCGCGCTCGACGGTGTCGCGGCTCACGCACACGCTGACGCGGATGGGGCAACTGGTTTACCTGCCGCGTGATCAGAAATATCGCATCGGCCCGAGCGCGGTCGCGATGAGCGCGACGATGATGAAGGGCGCGCAGCTGCGCAGCATGATCCGGCAGCGACTGCAGGACGTCGCCGAGCAATTGCCGGGAACGGTCGGCTTCGTCGTTCCGGATCGCTTCCATCTCGTCTATCTCCTGTTCGCGCGCTCGGCGACCGCACTCGGTCTGCACGAGGGCACCGGCAGTCGCATCTCGATGGCCTCGACCGCCGCGGGCGCGGCCTACACCGCGGCCTTGTCGCCGGAAGTCGGCGATGCCTTCATCGCGGAGATGGAGCGCGAAGCGCCCGAGGCTGCGAAGATCCTCAAGCCCCGCATCGAGGCGAACAGGCAGTCGCTGCGTGAGCGCGGCTATGTCACGGCCTGCGGCCTGTGGAGCCCGCACATCAACGGACTCGCGGTGCCGATCTGGTCGCCGCAGTACCAGACCTTCGTGGTCATCACGATCGGTCTTCTCTCGTCGATGTATGACGAGGAGCGGCTGCACGCCGAAGTCGCGCCATTGATGCTCGAACTCGGTCGCTCGCTCGGCAGTCTGGTGGAAGGCGCGCAAGGCGACGTCTTCAACAACCGCATCCCGCGTAAACCGGTCGCAATGGCCGTGCACAACAATAACAAGCCGATCCATTCGGAGGGAGTGAATGAACTGGAAGCCGGAACTCGACGAGCTCGCCCGGCGCGAAGCCTTCGCGCGGGAGATGGGCGGCGTTGACAAGGTCAAGCGACAGCATGACCAGGGCCGGCTGACTGTTCGGGAGCGTATCGACAAGCTGATCGACAAAGGCAGCTTTCACGAGATCGGTGCCGTCTCCGGCATCGGCGAATACGATAGCAGCGGCGAGTTGCAGAAATTGACGCCGGCGAACTGCGTGTTCGGCCGGGCGCGCGTCGACGGCCGCACCGTGGTGGTCGTCGGCGACGATTTCACCGTCCGCGGTGGTTCGGCTGATGCGTCGATCTCGGCAAAGCCGTTGATGGCGGAGGAGATGGCGCACGACTTCCGCCTGCCCATCGTCCGCATCATCGAAGGCTCCGGCGGCGGCGGCTCGGTCAAGACCATCGAGACCAAGGGAGCAGCCAATTTGCCGGGAGGCATCGGCGGCACGCGCTGGTACCGCTTCACGACGGAGAACCTGTCGCGTGTGCCGGTGGTCGCACTTGGCCTCGGCTCGGTGGCGGGCCTGGGGGCGGCGCGCCTTGCCGCCAGCCACTATTCGATCATGACCCGGAAGTCCGCGATGTTCGTCGCGGGGCCGCCTGTCGTGAAGGCGCTGGGGCAGGATCTCTCGAAGGAGGAACTCGGCGGCGCCGACATCCAGACCCGCGCCGGCGCGGTCGATCATGCCGTCGATACCGAAGAAGAAGCGTTCGCCTGCGCGCGGCGTTTCCTGTCTTATCTGCCGTCGTCGGTCTATGAGCTGCCGCCGACCTTGCCCTGCGCCGACGATCCCGAGCGCAGCGAAGACGCGCTGATGAAGGCGGTGCCGCGCAACCGCAAGCAGGTCTACAAGATACGGCCGATCGTCGAGTCTGTCGTGGACAAGGGCTCGTTCTTCGAGGTCGCGAAGAATTTCGGCAAGCCCATCATCGTCGGCCTGGCGCGGCTCGAGGGCAGGGCGGTGATGGTGCTGGCCAGCGACAGTTTTCACTATGGCGGCTCCTGGACGGCGGATGCCTGCCAGAAGGTGGTGCGCTGGGTCGATTTCGCCGAGACCTTCCACCTGCCGATCGTCTATCTCATGGACTGCCCCGGTTTCATGATCGGCCTTGATGCCGAGAAGGCGGCGACCATCCGCCACGGCGTGCGCGCCATGGCGGCGGTGAACCAGACCACCGTGCCCTGGTGCACCGTGATCCTGCGCAACGCGTTCGGTGTTGCCGGCGTCGTGCACCAGCCGGCCGACCGCTTCTCGATCCGCTATGCCTGGCCCTCGGCCTATTGGGGCTCGCTGCCGCTCGAGGGCGGCATCGAGGCCGCCTATCGCGCCGACATCGACGCGGCCGAGGACAAGGCGGGCAAGCTGGAGGAAATCCAGGAGCGCCTCAACAAGCTGCGCTCGCCGTTCCGCTCGGCCGAGAAATTCTGGGTCGAGGAGATTATCGATCCCCGCAAGACCCGCTCGCTGCTGTGCGAGTTCGCGCGGCTGGCGGAGCCGCTGCGAAAAGCGGGGCCGCCGGAGAAGATGACGATCAGGCCGTGAGGTTCGGCTGCTGGTGCGGCTGCGCGGCATCTTGCCGGGCAGCTTGCATCGTGACCTCCAAATAAGAACGCGCTACGTTCCCCGGGCAAGAACAAGAGGAAGCGCCAATCGTGTACGACTTCATTATCGTGGGCGGCGGCTCGGCGGGGTCCGTGCTGGCCCACCGGCTCTCGGCGAAGAGTGCCAACAAGGTCCTGCTGTGCGAAGCCGGACAGGATACGCCGCCCGGCAACGAGCCGGCTGAAATTCGAGACAGCTATCCCGGCACAGCCTATTTCGATCCGCGCTTCCACTGGACGGAGCTGAAGGTCACGACCCAGGTCGTCAGCCACAACAATCCGAACGAGGCGCGTCCGCCGCTGCGCAAATACGAGCAGGCCCGCGTGCTTGGTGGCGGCTCTTCGATCAACGGCCAGATGGCCAACCGCGGCGCGCCGACCGACTACGACGAATGGGACGCGCGCGGCGCGGAGGGGTGGACGTGGAATGACGTGCTGCCCTTCTTCAAGAAGGTCGAGCGCGACCTCGATTTCGACGGTCCCTATCACGGCAAGGACGGCAAGATTCCGGTTCGCCGGATTCCGAGGGAGCACTGGACGAAGCACTCGCAGGCCTTCGCCGAGGCGTTCCAGCAGGCCGGCCACCGATTCCTGCCCGACCAGAACGGCGAGTTCGTCGACGGCTTCTTCCCGGTGACGCACTCCAACCAGGCCGAGCAGCGCGTCTCGGCCGCCATGGGTTATCTCGACCGCGACACCCGCAAACGCGCCAATCTCACCATCTCCACCAATACGCAGGTGAAGGAGCTGCTGTTCGAAGGTACGCGATGCGTGGGCGTGAAGGCCGTTGTCGGCGGACGCGAGCAGGACTTCCGGGGACGCGAGATCATCCTCTCCAGCGGCGCCATCCATTCGCCCGCGCATCTGCTCCGCGCCGGCATCGGGCCGGTCGGCCACCTCAAGGATCTCGGCATTCCCGTGCTGATGGGTCTGCCGGGCGTCGGCCAGCGCCTGATGGACCATCCCTCGATCTCGCTGTCGTCCTTCGTCCGCCGCGGCGCGCGCATGAACGAGCACACCAGGCGCCACATGCAGCTGGGGCTGCGCTACTCGTCGGGGCTGCCTGACGTGCCGAAGGGCGACATGTTCGTCGTGCTGCTCTCCAAGTCGGCCTGGCATGCGGTCGGCGAGCAGATCGGCTCGCTGCTGACCTTCGTCAACAAGACCTATTCCGAGACCGGGCAGGTCAAGCTTGCCTCGCGCGATCCGTCCGCGGAGCCGATCGTCGAGTTCAATTTGTTGTCCGACCGGCGCGATCTCGATCGGCTGATGAGCGGCTTCCGCAAGATGGCTGCGGTCCAGATGAGCGACATCGTCAGGACAGTGACTGACAAGCCGTTCCCGGCCGCCTATACCGACAAGGTCCGCAAGATCGGCGTGGTCAACACCAGGAACAAGATCCTGACCAAGATCGCCGCGGCCTTGATGGACGGGCCGGCCGCGCTGCGCCATTACATGATCGACAATTTCGTGGTCGAAGGTTTTACCTTCGATCAGGTCATGAACGACGACGATGCGCTGGAGGCCTTCGTGCGCAAGGCCACCATCGGCGTGTGGCACGCCTCCTGTTCATGCCGGATGGGCCGCGCGGACGATCCGATGGCGGTGGTCGACAACCAGGGCCGCGTCAAGGGCATCCAGGGCCTGCGCGTCGTCGACGCCTCGATCTTCCCGGTGGTGCCGTGCGCCAACACCAATTTTCCGGTGCTGATGTCGGCGGAGAAGATCGCGGCCGCGATCATGCAATAAAACCCCTACACCCGCAGCACTTTGCCGGGATTCATGATGTTCTGCGGATCGAGCGCGCGCTTGATGGTGCGCATGATGTCGAGCTCGGTCTTGGAACGGTAATGGCTGAGCTCGTCGAGCTTGTCGATGCCGATGCCGTGCTCCGCCGAGATCGAGCCGTCCATGGATGTGACGAGATCGTTCACCGCCCGCGTGATGGCGGCCTTGTATTGCGTCAGCGTCTGCTGATCCATGCCGGCGGGCGCCATGAACGAAAAGTGCAGATTGCCGTCGCCGATATGCCCCAGCGGATAGGGCCGGATGGTCGGGAGAATCTCGAGCGCCGCCTTGAGCCCGAGGTCGATGAAATCGGGAATCCTGGAGATGGCCACCGAGATGTCGTAGCTGAGCCCCGGCCCCTCGGCGCGCGAGGCCTCCGCGACGCTTTCCCGGATCCGCCACATGTTGCGCGACTGGTTTCCGGTCTGGGCGATCACCGCGTCGAGCACGCGTCCGGCCTCGAGCTGCTGGCTAAGAAATTGCTCCAGCTTCTCGGACATGCCCTCGGCGCCATCCCGGCGTGCGCGCGCCGACGACCATTCCATCAGGAGATACCATGGCGTCTCCGCCCTCAGCGGATCCTGCACGCCGGGTATGTGACGGAGCACCATGTCGATCGCGCTGCGGCTCATCAGCTCGCAGGAGCCGACATTGTCCTCGGATGCGCTATGGGCTTCCGACAGAATCTCCAGCGCCGCGCGCGGATCGCGGATCGCCAGCCACGCCGTGCAGACGTCCTTCGGCGCGGGCCAGAGCTTGAGCACGGCCTTGGTGATGATGCCGAGCGTTCCCTCCGCGCCCATGAAGAGGTGCTTGAGGTCGTAGCCGGTATTGTCCTTCTTCAGCGCACGCAATCCGTTCCAGACCTCGCCATTGGCCAAGACGACTTCGAGTCCCAGGACGAGATTGCGGGCATTGCCGTAGCGGAGCACCTGCACGCCGCCGGCATTTGTCGACAGATTGCCGCCGATCATGCATGAGCCCTGGGCGCCGAGGCTGAGGGGCAGGAACCTGTCGTGCCGGCTTGCTGCCTCCTGCAGGGTCTGCAGCACGCAGCCGGCCTCGACCGTCATGGTGTAGCCGGTGGCATCGACCTCCAGCACGCGGTTCATGCGGCCGAGCGACAACACGATGCCGGTGTGCGCGGGCCAGGGCGTTGCGCCGCCCATCAGGCTGGTGTTGCCACCCTGCGGCACGATCGCGATCCCACGCTCATGGCAGAGCCTGACCACCTGCGCGACTTCCTCGGTGCTGCCGGGGCGGACGACGGCGCCGGCACCTCCAACCAGCAATCCGCGCCAATCCGTCACGAAGGGCTGCTTGCCGTGTTCGTCCTCGATCAGGCCCTTCTCGCCCACGATCGCGCGCAGTGAATCGCGGATCTGGGCGGTGAGCGGAATGGTTGGAATGGTGGGTTCGGACGACGGGCCGGCAGCCGGCATTTGTTTCCCTTCTTGTTTCCCCTGGCGCATCTTGATGTGCACTGCGCACGCTGGCGTGCGTCAGGGCGTTGTCCACGTTTGCGCCGTGGAGTCTAACGGCAATATGTCTCTTCCCCGGAGCGCCGGGCGGGCAGGCGCGGCTCGCGCCGACGATCGTGTGTGGGGGTGTTTCGGGTTTTCCGCTTGAGAGGCCGGACGCCTGAGGCGCGTTCTGTCGGCAGGCGCATGGGTCATCCGGAATTTTACGGTGTTCCCTAGGGTTTAGCGTCAATCGCTGCGATCGCATTTAAGCGACATTAATGATGCCTTCTCGATATGAGACATCTGCCTCCGGTGAGGTTCCGGTTTGCGGAGTGCCCGTAAGTGTTGATTAAGAGACCGATCGCCATATTCCGCCCGTGATGGGCGAGTGCCGGGATCGAACCCGACAGCCTCTTCCGTCGATTTCACAGGGAAAGGACCGTTGCCGCAACGACGGCAGCCAGGATGAACCTCATGCTCCGCCGCGCAATGCTCTGTTTCGCGACAGACCGGAAGGCCAACGTCGCCATCATCTTCGCGCTGACGATGGTTCCCATCATCTTTCTTCTGGGGATGACGCTCGACTACACGCTGGCCTTGCGGAAGCGTGAGCAATTGAACGCAGCCGCCGACGCGGCCGCGATCGCGGCCGTGCGGCCCGCGATGCTGACGCAGACCACCAAGTCCGTCATCGAGAACACGGCGGCTGCCGTCTTTGCCGCGAAGGCGAACCTGCCCGGGTTGGCGGCCGTGCCCACGCCGACGATCACCGTCACCGATTCCGGTCTCTCGCGGACCATCACGGTCTCCTACACCGCAGAGTCCGTCAACAATTTCCCCGGCGTCCTCGGCAAGTCGACCTGGCAGGTGGCCGGTTCGGCAACGGCGAAGGCGTCCAGCGCCCCCAACATGAATTTCTATTTGCTGCTGGATGATTCCCCGTCGATGGCGTTGGCGGCCACCCAGAGCGACATCGACGCGATGGTTCTCGCCACGAAAAACCAGCCCAACTACGCGAAAAATTGCGCCTTCGCCTGCCACGAGGCGCATCCCAACAACGCAGCTCCGAGCGCGACGAACAAGGACAATCTCACGGTCGCGCGTGCGAACAACATCACGCTGCGGATCGATCTCGTGACGAATGCCGTCAAGCAATTGATGGTCGGGCCCTGGTCCTGCCCGCAGTCGGGCACCTCGGGCGGCGTCATGCAGTGCATGTCGGCGCTCAACAACACGACCTACAAGGCCGCCATCTACACCTTCGACTACGCCCTGAACACGATCCAGACGCTGACCACCCCGACCACGGCCGGCACGCAGATCGGCAACATTCAGCTCCTGACGGTCGACCACCAGAACTGCCCGGTTCTCGACAGCAAGGGCGCCTGCGTCTACACCACCGACTACGGCACCGACATCTCGAAGGGGCTGACGGACCTCAATGCGATTATGCCCAATCCCGGCGACGGTACCGCGGCCGGGACGCCGCAGGAAGTGGTCTTCCTCGTCACCGACGGCGTCGAGGACAAGCTGATTCCGAAGACGGGTGGCAGCTGCGATCCAAATGCCACCTATGCGCTGCCGGCGGCCAACTCGACGACTTTGCGATGCCAGCAACCGCTCAACACGGCGATCTGCGATACCATCAAGACTCGGAACATCCGCATCGCGATTCTCTACACCGAGTATCTGCAACTGCCGAGCGACAGCTGGTACACCAGCCGTATCTCGCAATTCAACAACCCGTCCTCGTCGACCGGCACGATCGCGCAACGGTTGAAATCCTGCGCGTCGCCGGGCCTGTACGCAAACGTTCAGAATGGCGGCGACATCAACCAGGCACTGACGGATCTGTTCATCAAGGTCGCGTCCAGCACGGCCAGCCTCGTGCAGTAGGGAAAAGAGGCCATGCTTGGATCAGCTTCGACAATGAAGAGACGCCGCAACCGTTGCGCCGCTTTTGCCGCGAATGACAGCGGAGCCACGGCCGTCGAGTTCGCGCTCGTCGCCGCGCCGTTTCTCGCGCTTGTCATCGCACTGATCCAGACCTTTCTCGTTTTCTTTGCCCAGCAGACGCTCGAATCTATCGTCCGCCAGTCGGCGCGTCTCGTGATGACCGGACAGGTTCAGTCTGCGAACATGTCGCAGGCCGTCTTCAAGCAGAAGGTCTGCGATCAGATCGTGATCCTCTTCAACTGCAGTGGCCTGATGGTCGACATGCAGGTGGCGACCACGTGGACAGCAGCGAACACGGCGATGCCGACCCTGACCTATGACGGCACGGGCAAGGTCTCCAATGTCTGGCAGTACGATCCGGGCCAGGCTGGCGATATCGTCGTGCTCCGCATCATGTACGAGTGGCCGGTCGTCCTCGGTCCGCTCGGTTTCAACCTGTCGAACCTCAGCAACGGCAACAGGCTGATCATGTCGTCCGCCGCGTTCCAGAACGAGCCAGGAGCTACCTGATGATCTCGGCCCTGTCATCTCGCGTCCGGCACTTGGTATCCGATGTCCGCGCCGTGGCAGCGACGGAGTTCGCGATCGTGACGCCGTTCATGCTGCTACTCTATATCGGCGGCGTCGAGCTCGGCACCGCGCTCTCCATGAACGTCAAGGTCAGTGCGACCGCGCATGCTGTCGCCGACATGATCACGCAGAACACGTCCGTTAGCCCGAGCCAAATGGACGGTATCCTCGCGGCTGCGACCGCCATCATGGCTCCATATCCCATCAAGAATGGTAGCAACTCCTTGATGACGATCACGGTCTCGGAAGTCTCGACCGACAGCAGCGGCAACGCAACGGTGCAATGGAGCAAGTCGACCAGCGGGTCGGGGGCGAGAACGCCGGGGACCGCCATGACTTTGTCGTCCTTTACCGCGCCGGGCGGGACCACCAACGCTAAAATCTCGCTCATCCTGAGCGAGGTCTCCTACGATTACACGCCCAACCTCGGCTTCACCATCGCAGGCACGGTCAAGCTGTCCGACAGCTACTATCTGTTCCCGCGCTGCTCGACCAACGCCTCGAGCTTTCCATATTACGACGTGAAGTATAAAACGACTTCTCCGACGTCGACCACCTGCACCTGCGTCCAGCATTTGCAGCAGAAGACCTGTTAGCCTCGCAGGAGCGAGGTTGATCGATCGGGGATGGTGCAGGGCGGCACGTCGGTCTCTTCGAGAAGTTCATCACGCCAGAGCAGGGGCTTGCAGGCGGGGCGTCTGGGTACAAGCGCGCCTGCGATCGCCCCGGCGCGCTGGGCGCGGGGGGCTGGGCTACGGTAGCCTGCATTGCTTTACGACGTCGAAGCAGGCATTGATGGCGATAGCCGCGCTGGGAGGCGGGCGCTACGGGCGACCGCGGAACCTCCCCCTGACGCGCTCGACGCAACCGCCCGAGGATGTCCTGCAATCACCCGGGCCAAGAACATGAGGAACGCGATGGGTAGAGATTCCCATCGACCAGCCCGAGGATATCCAGGCCATGACCCAGGCATCTGCCATCAGTCGCTTCCCCGTCCCTGATCTCGCCGACATGCCGGACGACATCCGGACCCGCATCCTGGCCGTCCAGGAGAAGTCCGGCTTCATTCCGAACGTCTTTCTCGTGCTCGCGCACCGGCCGGACGAGTTTCGCGCATTCTTTGCCTACCACGATGCGCTGATGGACAAGCCCGGCAATCTCACCAAGGCCGAGCGGGAAATGATCGTGGTCGCGACCAGCAACCTCAATCAATGCCAGTATTGCGTCATCGCGCATGGCGCGATCCTGCGCATCCGCGCCAAGGATCCGCTGATCGCGGACCAGGTTGCGGTCAACTACCGCAAGGCCGACATCACGGACCGCCAGAAGGCGATGCTCGATTTCGCCGTCCGCGTCTCGACCGAGGCCTACGAGGTTTCCGAGTCCGATTTCGCCGCGCTGAAATCGCACGGCTTCACGGAGGAGGACGTCTGGGACATTGCCGCGATCACGGCCTTTTTCGGCCTCTCCAACCGGCTTGCCAACGTCACCAGCATGCGTCCGAACGCGGAGTTCTACAGCATGGGACGCGGCTGACGGAGTTTCGCTCATTCACGATCGGGCGGCTCGTGCGACTTAGGCGTTTCGACAAATCCGGAAGTTGGTCTTGCTCGATCGGCGTCTTGATTGGGAGAGGTGAAGAGATGACAGACTTCGTAACGCCGCAAGAGATGGCGGAGATGATACCCTCGGGGTGCAAGCTCGGTCTGGCGCCTGACGATTACGCTGCGTCCCCTGGAATGATTCGGCTGCTGATCGATCGCGGCGTTCGCGGTCTGCATGTGGTGTGTGCGCCGATCGGCGGCATGCAGGTCGACATGCTGATCGGCGCCGGCGCCGTGACGACGCTGGAGACCAGCGCCGTCAGTCTCGGCGAAGCCGGCGGCGCCCCCTGTTTCAGCCGGGCCGTCCGCGACGGGGCCATTCGCCTGCGCGATGCGACCCGTCCCGCGGTGTTCGCAGGCCTGACGGCCGCCGAGAAGGGCGTGCCGTTCATGCCGATCCGCGGCATCATCGGCAGTGACGTCCTCAAGAAGCGGGACGACTGGAAGGTGACGTCGAATCCGTTCGATGACGGCGAGAAGATCGTCGTGGTCTCGGCGATCCAACCTGACATTGCCTTGTTTCATGCGCCCGAAGCAGACCGGTTCGGCAACGTTCGGCTGGGGCGCCGGCGCGAAACGATGCTGCTGGCGCACGCCTCGAAGAAGGCGTTTGTGACCGTCGAGCGCATCTCCGAGACGTCACTGCTCGAGGACGAGAAAATGGCCGCGGGCGTCCTGCCTGCAATCTATGTGAGTGCGGTGGCGCAGTTGAAGAACGGCGGATGGCCCACGGGGCTTTACGCCGAGTACCCCAGGGATGGACAGGAAGTCGAGAAATACGCGCGCGCGGCGCGCTCGCCGGAGGGTTTCCAGGCCTATATCCGGGGTTCGAGGAGCGCGGCATGAGCGAGGCGTGCACCAGCCGCGAGCTGATGATCTATACGATCTCGCGGCTGCTGAAGGGCGTGCGGCATGTTGCGGTCGGTCAATCCTCGCCGATGCCGGCGGCCGGTGCGATGCTGTTGCGTGCGCTCAACGAGCGTGACGGAGCGGAGCGCGTGCAGGTCTCGATCCTCGGATCGGTCAAGCACAATTCCTTCACCGGAGGAGCCGAGGAGCTGTTCGATTGCGCCGCGCAGGGGCGCCTGGATGCCTTCTTTCTCGGCGGTGGCCAGATCGACGGCCGGGGCAATGTCAATCTCGTCGGCACCGGCGACTACCCGAACAATCCGGTTAGGTGGCCCGGCTCGTTCGGCTCCGCCTATCTGTACTTCCTCGTTCCGCGGGTCATTCTATTCCGCGAGGAGCACAGCCTGCGGTCCCTGGTAGAGCGCGTGGACTTCGTGTCTGCGCCTGGGGTCACCGACGAGACGGTCTATCGGCGCGGCGGCCCGCATGCGCTGCTGACCAACGCGGCGCTATTCTCCTTCGACCGGGAGGCGGGGCGCTTTCGCCTCGAGAGCACGCATCCCGGCTATGGTTGGCGCGACATTCGCGGCACGACGGGCTTTGCCTACGACAACGAGCAATGCGAGGTCACGACGCCGTCGCCGGACGACGCGACGCTGGCCTTGATCCGGGGACGGATCCGCGAGGAGCTGCGCGAATGCTATCCGCAGTTCGCGGGCAACATGCCGGGTCCGGGGTAGGGGATCGCGTCTGCACTCTGCGGTCGGGTTAGGGCGCGTACTCATGAACATTCGTCGATATCTGCCTCGCTTCGATACTGCCGTCCTCATGCAATTGCGGCAGATGTCGCGAAGGGCCACACCTGATTTGGACCGAGGGGCGAAACGCCGCCCCCGGGTGGATGCCAATTCGCCCGATGGCCAGTTGACAGTCCTTTGCAACTAAAACTAGGTTGCCTGCGACGGTTCTCTTTCGGGAGATCAATAGGGAATACGGTGCGGGTGTCCCCCAACGCCGTGGCTGCCCCCGCAACTGTAAGCGGCGAGCCTTCGTCAAAAGCCACTGGGCCTGCGGGCCTGGGAAGGCGGCGACAGGCAACGACCCGCGAGCCAGGAGACCTGCCGTCAGTCGTGGTCACACGCGAGCACATTGGGCGGGGTGTCCTGATGAGTGTTGAGCTGCCTTCCTCTTGAGGCAGCGGCCAAGCTGCGTTCGCGGTGACGTGCCACGTTATCGCGAGACTATTGATGACCTCCCGTAAGATCTTCGCGCCACGCTGCGCGTTGCTCCGTTCAGTTGCATTTTCCTGCCTCGTGGTGTCGAGCAATGGCTGGGCACAATCCGCAAGACCAGCGCAGACGCTCGATCCTGTCGTAGTGGAGCCGTCGGCGAAGCCACCGAATGCCCGGAGCGCCCGACGCAGCAATGCCACGCGCCTCGCGCGCCCACGCCAGCAGCGAAACGCAGCTACCGCCGAAACGCGGGCTCCGACGACCAACCCAGCGGGTCCCGTATTCGCCGCACCGACGCTCAACCTCACCGGCGCTAGCACGGCCGGCAGCCGACTAGGCCTGACGCGACTGCAGACGCCGGCCAGCGTGGAGGTGATCTCGGCCAAGACCATTTCTGAACGCGGCCAGCAGAACATCCTCGACGCGGTGACGCAGAACGCCACCGGCTTCACTGCAAGCCCGGCACCAGGCAACGGCGGCGTCTCGTTCAACACCCGCGGCTTCACGGGCCTTGGGTCTGTCATGACGCTCTATGACGGCACCCAGCTTTATATCGGCGCCGGCACCGTGACCTTTCCGTTCGACACATGGTCGACCGAGCGCATCGAGGTATTGCGCGGCCCTGCTTCGGTGATGTACGGCGCGGGTGCGGTCGGCGGCGCCATCAACGTCGTCTCGAAACTGCCATCGTGGGTCCCTCGCAACCAGGCCGAGATGTCGCTGGACAGCAACATGACGCGGCGAATTGCCGTGGATAGCGGAGGTCCAGTGAGCAGGGACGTCGCCTATCGCATCACCGCCACCGGCAACATGTCGGACGGCTGGGTTGATCGTGACAAGACTTCGAATGTCGCGCTCCATGCCGTGGTCCAGATCAGGCAGAACGAAGACGTCACCTGGACACTGTCCACGGACTATGGCGACCGCAACCCCTCACGTTACTTCGGCACGCCGCTGATCAACGGCATGCTCAATGAATCTCTTCGGTTCAAGAACTACAACGTCAGCGACAGCCACATCCGATACCAGGATAGCTGGAGCCAGGCGAAGACGGAATGGCAGGTCGCTGATGGCATCTCGATCCAGAACACGCTCTACTACCTGAACTCCAAGAGGCACTGGAAGGACGTCGAAAGCTACGCTTACAATCCCGGCACCGGCCTGATCAATCGAAGCAGCTATATCGAGATTTTTCACGACCAGCAGCAGGTCGGCAATCGCATGGATGCGAAGTTTCGTGGGCATGTCTTCGGCATGGCCAACGAGTTCCTGGCAGGCTTTGACGTCAACAGCATCAACTTTACCCATACCAACAACTCGCCCTATGGCGGCTCGTCGTCCGTCAACCCCTACAGCTTCGTTCCAGGCGTGTTCAACAGTCCGAACGCCACGGTCCCCAGTTTCGGCAGCGTAACCAACCAATACGCGCTGTTCGCCGAGAACCGGCTGTCGGTCACCGAGCAATTGTCCCTGATTGCCGGCATCCGCCAGGATGAGCCGACGGTCACGCGCACCGACTATGTCACGCCCGCCAACAGCTTCGAAAAGTCGTTCTCCTCGACGACCTGGCGCGCCGGCGCGGTCTATACGCCCGTCAAGGACCTCGCTTTCTATGGCCAATATTCCACCGCGGTCGATCCGGTCGGGGGGATCATCTCGCTGTCGTCCGCCAACAAGAATTTCGATCTGGCCACCGGCAGACAGATCGAGATCGGCGTCAAGCAATCGTTCTGGGGCGGCCGGGGTGAATGGACACTGGCCGGCTACGAAATCGTGAAGAACAACCTGCTGGCCCGCGATCCCAACGTTCCTTCGCTCACCGTCCAGGTCGGCCAGCAATCATCGCGTGGGATCGAAGCATCAGTCGGATTCCTGCTCGACTATGGCTGGCGAATAGATGCAAACACCGCCTTCCTGCGCGCGAAGTACGACGACTTCGTGCAATCGGTTGGTGGCGCAGCCGTGAACTATGCCGGCAACGTGCCGGTCAACGTACCGCAGACCGTTTCCAACATCTGGGCGACCTGGGCCTTTGCACCCAACTGGTCGGCCAATGCGGGCGTGCAGATCGTCGGCAAGACCTACGCGGACAATGCCAACACGATGACGCGCCCGGCCTACAACATCGTCAATGCCGGCGCGCAGTGGAAGCCCGATCTCAACACCACCGTGTCGTTCCGCGTCTACCATCTCTTCGATGAGATTTACACGACGTCCGGCGGCACCACGCAGTGGCTGCTCGGAATGCCTCGCACGGCCCAACTCGCCGTCAACGTGAAGTTCTGAGCGTGTCACGCACCCTGAAACGCACGCTCCGGCGGTGGCTGTATATCGGCCACCGCTGGCTCGGCATCGTCACCTGCCTGTTCTTCGCCATGTGGTTCATGTCAGGCGTGGTGATGATGTATGTCGCGTTTCCCGGTCTTGCCGACAAGGAAAGGCTGGCAGCGCTTCCCGACATTCAATGGGAGAAGGTGAAGCTATCGCCGGACGATGCGATGAGGGTCGCAGGCGCGACGCGCTACCCGCGCGATCTCCGGCTCGCCATGCTGGCCGACGAGCCGGTGTATCGGATGATTGGCTGGGACGGTCAGCGGCAGGCGATCTCCGCGGCCGATGGCCGCGTCGTGACCGGGGTCTCCGAACGGGAAGCTCTTGCGGTCGCGCAACATCATCCCGCGAGCAAATCGCCGCAACTGGAAGACATCGTCGATCGCGATCAATGGAGCGTCACCGCCCGTTACGATCCGTTGCGACCGCTCTACCTTATCGGGCTCGGCGATAACGCCGGCACCAAGCTCTATGTTTCCTCGCGCTCCGGCGAGATCGTGCTCGATACCAACCACACCGAGCGCGTCTGGAACTGGCTCGGCTCCATTCCGCATTGGATCTATCCGACCGTTTTGCGCAAGGATGGGCCGTTGTGGCGGCTGGTGGTGCTCTGGATCTCCGGCATCTGCCTCATCGTCGGCGTCACCGGCATCTGGATCGGCATCCTGCGCCTGCGGCTGAAGCGGCGGTACACGAGCGGCGGGATCTCCCCGTACCGCGGCTGGATGGCTTGGCACCACGTCACTGGACTGATCGCGGGCGCCTTCGTGCTGACCTGGATGTTCTCCGGTTGGCTGTCACTCAATCCCGGCGAAATTTTTGCAGGCCGTAACACCACGCGGGAGACGCTGCAACGTTACGCCGGCCATGATGCGCCGACCATTGCGACAAAGCTGCCGACGCCGCAATCCGCCGCGGTCGAAGCGCGCTTCGTCTGGCTCGATGGCGGCCCGATGATGATCGCCGCATCGCGTGACGGCACGCAGAGGCCGCTGGATATCACGTCGGGTCGAATCGCGACACTCCCGCAGGATCGGCTTTGGACGGCCGCAGCGAAATTGCTGCCGCAAGCGCGCCTCGCGGAACGGCTCGTCCTCGACGACTACGATTCCCATTGGTATGCGCATCATCACCAGCGCGAACTGCCGGTGCTGCGCGCTGTCTTCGATGACGACGCCAGAACATGGTTTCACATCAGCTCCGTTACCGGCGACATCATCGGCCGCGCGGACGGCAGCCGGCGGACCTATCGCTGGCTGTTCAACGCGCTGCACAGTTTCGATTTCCGGTTGCTGCTGATGTATCGCCCGGCCTGGGATCTCGTGGTTTGGCTGCTATCGATCCTTGGCACCATCGTCTCGGTGAGCGGTGTCGTCGTCGGATGGCGCTATCTGCGCCATTGAAGTGAATTGCGCCGTTGGCATTGTCCGCCCCGGGTCCATTTTCGACGGACGCATCGGGGACTGTCGGCTGGTCGATGTCCGCTTCTGCCACAAGCGCCGAACCGGGGCCGAGTCAGGAGCGGTTCGGTCGGTTGCCCCATGATTCAAGCTCCGTTGGCGACGAGCCGCTCCGCGATCGCTAACACCTCCGCACGCACCTGCGCATCCTTGATGCGCAGAAAGGCAGTGATGAGCCTCAATGCATCTTCAGTTGTGGTTCGGTCGTCGACATCTGCTAGCGGATCAGTAGGAACGTCGACATTCGTCGCGTCAGACATTGCTTGCTCTCCGATCTACCTGCGCAACGCTATCGAAGCCAAGCTCGATGTCTCGCCAACCTTCCAAGCACGGCGATGTTGCAGGCCTCTAGGAGCGTGACAGAGAACCCGCTGAACGGTCGCGGTTCGCCTCGCGATGCCGCCAACTGGGTGCCTTAAACGACTTCATCTTCCCAAACGTGCTTGCGGCAACTGTCGCACTGAAATAGCTGCACAGTCCGATTCGAGTGCGGGTCAAACAATTTAAGGACCCGGTAAGTGAGTACCCGGAGACATGAAGGGCACTTCGGAACGTCAGCCCAGGAGGCGTTCGTATCGTCTTTATCGGACATAGCCCGACCTCGCCGCTCGCATTAGGCGGGAGCGCAAAGGGCTCTCAGTCACCGATGTAAGCCCAGGTCGGGTCGGTGATAATCTGCTTATATCAGCAATGTCCGATTTCGAACATAAGGATTTTCATTCTAAATCCCGCGTTTTCAATCGGCGCTGTTGCTTAGGAGGAATCGCCTTCATCAAAGGTCGGGCGGATGCGTTCCACATCGATCTCTCCGCGAGCCATGTCTCCTGCCTACGGGTTTATTGAGACTATCAAGCAGCGTAGTCGCCTCGGAACCAACGAGGTCGGCCGAACAGCGCAGGCATCGCCAAGGAAGCGCTTTTCACCGCCGCTATTTGGCTCGCCCACTTTGCGACCACGTGCGGTATCCGGTGCAACCCTACCGATTGGTCGGATGACCCATCGACTTACCATGCCGGGGCTATTGCCGTTGACGCTTTGGTGCCAACCTCATGATTCGGCATGTCGTAAGAATTGACGCCCGCCACTTGGCGCTCTCTGGATTCGTACTGGCTTTCCCTTGTCAGGAGGTGCACACTCAGGTCACCACCGCACGGCCCCCGGCACTTATCGGTGATGAGGACGCGATCACGCGCTCCCGCCTCCTTCCTCTGGACAGGAGCTAGCGCCATGCATCTGCGACGAGGCACCAAACAAACCGCACCCCTTGAACATCGTCTCGCAGAAGAGGCCACTCGCCTCCGCGCAAAAGCTAAATCGCTTTCGCCAGGCATTCAGAGGGGACGCGCGATCCGCCAAGCCCGACAAGCTGATACCGCCATCCATACCGAGTGGCTGCGGTCACCGGGCGTGCGAATGCTGACATGATGGAACGTGCGCGCATTATCGTACGGAGGATGGGCGATTACCGAAGAACTGGACAAATAGGAGCGACAGCGCCAGCGTCCTGAGCCACTTTTGGAGCAGGCTCAACCCAAGCGCGACCGCACTATCAAAGAACAAAGTTAGGCGCCGCGACTCAGTCGAGGCGAGAGGCCGTTAACCGAGGCGGCTCCCTTGGTTCTCCGATCATTAGCATTTGGCCACTCTGAAAGCATAAGCCGATGCAGATACAATACAGAATTTTGACCCAACGTTGCGAAACCTCGTGCACGTTATGAGGTCCTTACCGCGAGGAGCGTGCTCTCGGAACGTAGACGTAATCCCCTCGCGGAAGTCGGCCCGACCGATCGGGCAGGATGCTGTCATGTTTCAATCTGGGTTCGCTCATCCCAACGAGCTGCTGTCCTCTTTGCCAACCGACCAACTCGCTCTGCTCATGCCCTACATGACGCCGGAATCCATCTCACGGGGTACGGTGCTGATCGAGGCGGGCGACGAAGTCGACTTTGTTTACTTCCCCCACAGCGGCATGGTCTCTTTACTCGATGTTCTCGCGGATGGCCGCGCCATTGAAACCGAAACTGTAGGACGGGAGGGCGCATTGGGCGTCATGGCGGGCTTGGGTTCGCCTATTTCGCTGGTGCGAGTAGTCGTCCAGATGCGTATTGAGACCGGCAAAATACCTGCCAGGCGCTTTCGGCAACTTGCGGGTAACAGCGAAGCTATTCAGGCGCTCTGTATCCATCAAAACGATGTTCTCTTGTCTAAAGCTAGGGTTACTGCCGCCTGTAACGCAGTGCACGAAGTCGAGGCGCGCTTCTGCCGTTGGATATTGCAAACCGTTGATCACGCTCGCGGCGATGTCGCGGAGCTGACGCATGAGTTTCTTGCCGAGATGCTCGGTGTACGTCGAACGTCGGTAACGGAAGTTGCCGGGAAGGTACAACGATCGGGAGCAATCGTTTATTCGCGAGGAACGATAAAAATACGGGATCGACAGGCACTCGAAGCGATGTCTTGCGATTGCTATACGCGGCAGAAAGAGCACGGTTTGATATTGGCGCGGTCTTACATCGCACGGCAAACGGCGCGCGTGGCGACCGGTGCGCGACCCTAACTTGCTCGCTGACCAATACTCGACAGCAACTGGCTCAACGTAACTTTTTGCTTAGTCATGGTCGGGCAGCTCGGCACCTTCAAAGCCGGACCGACCTGCGGGAGTGCGGGCCGCTTAATCGGGAAATCTCCGACGAGATAGTGATCACTTGATCGCACTTGTTGCATTCAAACGAACGAACGTTGAGCCCTTTCGGACCGGTTGTAATTCCAACCAGGCTGGCCAAATCTTGGCACTTCGGTCAGCGTGGATGATCGATGCGATTGGGATGCAGATCGGGGCTTTTAGGCATGTGCCAGTCCTGCGGTCAGGCGGGAGCACACACTCTCTGTCACCGAAAGGGGCCTAGTGAGGGGCGGTGATGCGGTCACTATAACTCAATGTCCGATTTCGAACATAAGAATTGTCTCGCCGTAATCGCTTTTTAAGCACCTCACTCCGCTGACAAACAGGTCGATCACCAAGCCTTGCCAGCTTGCCGGCTCCTCGGGGCCGCTTCTGGCCGTATGACGGCTACCGGACCGACAAGCGCGATGAATTTTTCAATAATGATTCCTCCCGCCGGAACGTGCCCTCGGAGCGTGACCACCCCCCAGCGGTAGGCGGCCTGTCCGATCAGGCGGGATGCCACCGTGCAGAAGAACAATGTCGGCCGATCGTTGGCCCCGACCAACGCGATACTATCCTCGTTCCCGCATGATCAATTCGAGCTGCTCTCGCCTTACATGACACGGGAGACATTCGAGCAAGGCGTCGTTCTGGTCGAGGCTGGCGATGAGATCGATTTTGTCTACTTTCCTTATAAAGGCGTGGTGTCCCTGCTGTCGGTTTTGAAGGACGGTCGTGCCGTTGAAATCGCGACAGTCGGACAAGACGGCGTCATCGGCGCGATGACAGGCCTCGGCTTTCTCACATCGTTTGTCCGTGTAGTCGTACAGCTCCCGCTTGAGGCAACCAAGATACCGGCGAACCGCTTTCGAAGGGCGACCACGCGCTCCGATGCCATGCGAGGTCTTTGTCTTCGCTACAACGAAGTTCTTTTCTCTCAAGCGCGGATTTCGGCCGCCTGTAACGCAGTGCATCTCATTGAAGCTCGATTTTGCCGTTGGCTTCTGCAAACGGCGAACCGCGCAGGCACGAAGACGGTCAATTTGACGCAAGAGCTCGTGGCTGAATTGATGGGAGTGCGCCGTACCTCCATCACCGAGGTCGCCACCAAGTTGCAAGCGGCCGGGGTCGTTCACTATTCTCGCGGGGTGATCAATATTCTGGACGCAACCGCATTGGAGAAATTGTCTTGCGAATGCTATTCCTTACAACGGGATCAGGCTGAAGCGTTGCGGTGAGCGCATGCCGCTGAAAGATGCGTTTGCAAATCCATGCGCGCCGGCCGACTTCACGCCGAAGCGATTGCTCAAATCGGCGAAATGATGATCGGAAAGTCTGCGTGCCGCTGCACTCGTCCGTCCTGGCGCCCCTGCGGACAGCCTAATCTCAATAACCGCTGCTGGCCCTTCAGCGACGTCGGCAGACGTCCGCTTTCCCGCCGTTGTTAGGGGTTGAGCGGTCGTAAGGCGGCCGGCTGCTTGATAAGTACACCGCCTAAGTCATTGATCGTTCGTGTGTCGGCTACTGTGCATGGGGTTGTTTTTTGCTTTTGTTTGACCAGTCCAGCGCGCGCACCATCTCCCCTGGCCTGCCACGGCCATGAATTCGTTTTGAAAGAATTCGGATATGCCGTATGTGTCGCGCATCCCGCTCTCCATCCGCAAGGCGATGGGGCAATAGTGCGCAACGCTCCCCGGGGGAAAGCGCGACATAAGCCGTCAAACCATCCGCGCAGGGAAGGGCGGTCGTTCCGGCGTCACTTGAAAAGAGTCGCGAGAATCGACGCAACTTGACGAGGAGGGAAGAGTTGCGTCCTCCGTCTGCCTACGCCGCTTGCGCCATCGCGGCTTGTGGCTTCGGCTGCCGCGACAGCGCCAGCACGATCAACGCGGCAAACACGCAGAGTGCGCCGGCGATGAAGAACGCGGGCAGGTAGCTCTGATAGACCGTCCGCGAGAAGCCTGCCCCGAAAGCCGCCGCGCCGGCGCCGAGCTGATGGCCGGCAAAAATCCAGCCAAACACCAGATTGGCGCGCTCGGGTCCGAATTTCTGCGCGGTGAGCCGCACTGTCGGCGGCACCGTCGCGATCCAGTCGAGACCGTAGAACATCGCGAAGATCGAGAGGCCATAGAACGAGAAATCGCTGAACGGCAGGAAGATCAGCGAGAGCCCGCGTAGCCCGTAGTACCAGAACAGCAGATAGCGGTTGTCGTAACGGTCCGACAGCCAGCCCGACATGATGGTGCCGAAGAAATCGAAGATGCCCATCGCCGCGAGCAGGCTCGCGGCCTGCACCTGCGGGATGCCGAAATCGAGGCACATCGGGATCAGGTGTACCTGGACGAGGCCGTTGGTCGAGGCGCCGCAGACGAAGAAGGTCGCGAACAGGATCCAGAACGCGGTCGACTTCGAGGCGTCGCGCAGCGTGCCGAGCGCCACGCCGGTGATCGAGCGGTGGCTGACGGGCGGTGCCGGCAGAGGTGTGGTGCCTTCGTCGCCGAACGGACGCTGGCCGACATCGCTCGGCCGATCGCGCATCGCGAGCAGCACGGCCAGCGCGGAGACGCCCAGCATGATGCAGACGAAGCCGAGCGCGAGCCGCCAGCCGTAGCGTTCGGTGAGGCTTGCCAACAGCGGCAGGAACACGAGCTGGCCGGTGGCGACGCTCGCGGTCATGATGCCGACGACGAGGCCGCGCCTTGCTGCGAACCAGCGCGTGGCGATGGTCGCACCCAGCACCAGGGCGGTCATGCCGGTGCCGATGCCGATCACCACGCCCCAGAGCGCGATGAGCTGCCAGACCTCGGTCATGCCGAGCGAGAGCACGAGTGCCGAGACGACGATCAGCTGTGCGGTCAGCGTGACGTTGCGCAGGCCATAGCGGTTGAGCAGGGCGGCCGCGAATGGCGCCATCAGCCCGAACAGGATGAAGCGGATCGACAGCGCGGAGGAAATCTCCGCCGTGCTCCAGCCGAACTCCTTTTGCAGGGGAACGATGAAGACGCCGGGCGCGCCGACCGTGCCGGCGCTGATCAGCGCGGCGAGGAAGGTCACGCCGACCATCACCCAGCCGTAATGGATGTTGCGGCGGGACAATGCTGCCGCGAGCCAGTTCGAGATCATTGGGCCTCAATCGTGTTGGCGAGCCCCACGGGACCCGCATCATCGTTGCAATCTGGCAGAAGAAAGGGGAGTCTAAAATGACAGACTTCCCTCAAATTCGGACATCAGTGATCAGCGGGCCGACCGCTCGACGGCGATGGCCGTGGCTTCACCGCCGCCGATGCACAGCGCGGCGATGCCGCGCTTGAGGTTCTGCGCCTCGAGCGCATGCAGCAGCGTCACGATCAGCCGTGCGCCGGTGGCGCCGATCGGGTGGCCGAGCGCACAAGCACCGCCATTGACGTTGAGCTTCTCGCGGGGAATGCCGAGATCGCGCTGCGCCGCCATCGCCACCACGGCGAAGGCCTCGTTGATCTCGAACAGGTCGACGTCGGACGCAGCCCAGCCGACCTTGTCGAGCAGCTTGCGGATCGCCGGGATCGGCGCCGTGGTGAACCATTGCGGCTCCTGGCTGTGCGTGGCGTGGCCCTTGATCTCGGCTAGAACGGGAAGGCCGCTCCGGTCGGCGAGCGAGCGCTTCGTCAGCACCAGCGCCGCCGCGCCGTCGGCATTGGCGGAAGAGGCTGCCGGCGTGATCGTGCCGTTGGCGCGGAACGCCAGCTTCAGGCCCGGGATCTTGGCCGGATCGACCTTCAGTGGATGCTCGTCATTGGCAACGATGCGGGGACCTGCCTTTTCGGCGAGCGTGATCGGCGCAATCTCGGCCTGGAACGCGCCGCCCTCGACCGCCTTGCGGGCGCGGCTGAGAGTCTCCATGGCGTAAGCGTCCTGGTCCTTGCGCGTGAACTGATAGGCCTCCGCCGTTGCTTCGCCGAAATCGCCCATGGAACGGCCGGACTCGTAGGCGTCCTCCAGCCCGTCCATCATCATGTGGTCGATGATGCGGTCATGGCCGACGCGATAGCCGCCGCGGGCCTTGGCCAGCAGGTACGGCGCATTGCTCATGCTCTCCATGCCGCCGGAGACGACGATCTGGGCCGAGCCGGCGCGGATGATGTCGTGCGCCAGCATGGTCGCCTTCATGCCGGAGCCGCACACCTTGTTGACGGTGGTGGCGCCGGTGGCATCGGGAAGACCCGCGGCACGTGCAGCCTGGCGTGCCGGCGCCTGGCCTTGGCCGGCCGGCAGCACGCAGCCCATGAAGACCTCGTCGATCTTGTCGGGCGAGAGTTTTGCGCGCTCCAGCGCTGCGCCGATCACGTGCGAGCCGAGCTTGTGCGCGGGGAGCGGCGACAATTCGCCCATGAAGCGGCCGAGCGGGCTGCGGGCGGCGGAGACGATGACGACGGGATCGGCAGCTTCGGTCATGATGGAACTCCCTGGCGATGGCGGGTAAGATTATGATCATCATATGATGCAGTGCAAAAAATGCAACCGCGGCGAGGATGAGAAATTGTCGTGGTGAGATGAGATTTATTGCGGCGGCTGCTGCTTCGTCGGTGTCCCGGACGCGGCGCGACGTGCAACGTCGCGGCGCAGAGCCGGGACATAGATTCGCGCCGACCTCATTGGTGCATGGGCCCCGGCACAGCAGCGCACCGCAAAGGGGCGCTGCGCTGCGTCCGGGGCAGGGAGGCCTACATCCTACCGCTTCCGGTTCACAAACGCGCCCATCAAGCGCGTCGGCTCGTCCGTCAGGAACGACTCGCCGAACACCTTCACGCTCAAATTGACGGACTCGGTGAGCGGCAGCTCCTCCCATTGCCGCAGCAGTGCCTTCTGCGAGCGCAGCGCCTCGGGGCCGCATTCCAGCAAAGCCTTCACCAGGTGCTCGATCTCCGCATCCAGCCCGCCCTCCGGCGCGACCTTGTCGACCAGTCCCCAGGCGAGCGCGGTCGGCGCATCGATGTTCTCCGCCGTCATGACCAGCCAGCGCGCGCGGGCCCAGCCGATCA
Source organism: Bradyrhizobium sp. 62B (assembly GCF_030272265.2). Taxonomy (NCBI): domain Bacteria; kingdom Pseudomonadati; phylum Pseudomonadota; class Alphaproteobacteria; order Hyphomicrobiales; family Nitrobacteraceae; genus Bradyrhizobium; species Bradyrhizobium sp. 62B. The sequence continues at coordinate 3,016,481 of NZ_CP092841.2, forward strand.
GGCGCGGCAGCAGCGCCGCATGGATCACCGACGGAATGCCGACACGCACCTCGGGCATGCCGAAATGGGCATCATGCGCGGCGATGCGGAAGTCGCAGGCCGCGGCGACCTCGAGGCCGCCGCCGAGGCACCAGCCGGGCATCCGTGCGATCACGGGCGCCGGGAATTGGCGCACGGCCTCGCAGAGATCGCGCAGGCGGCTGATGAAGGCTTCGGCCGATGCCTGGTCGAGCTTGGCCATCTCCTTGATGTCGGCACCGCCGATCATGCTCTTCTCGCTCTGGCCGCGCAGCACCACGACGCGAATGCTGCGGTCGGGCGCGAGCTGCTGCAAGCCTTCGCGCACGGCATTGGTCACCGCTGAGCCGAGAATGTTGAGCGGGCCGGCGTTGCAGATCGCGACATGGACGACGCCGCGCGCATCGCGCGTCACGCCGCAATGGTGGTTGAGCATTTCCATCGTGGGATCTCGATTGGCTTTCGTGGGCGCGCAAGGCGCGCTGGTCGGAGATTACTTCCGGGCCGAAACGTCCTGCTTGTCAAGCGGGCAGGCGAGGTAGAGTTGCCAGCGCGAAGTCCGCGACATAGTATGACGTATATCATTCAAAGAGGCGGCCATGACCGACATCGAACAACTCGACCTGTTTTCGCCGGCACAGCGGCGTGAGCGCGTGGTGGACTGGCAGATGCCCGCCCCGGTCGCGAGAGCGGCCATGGGGTTGTCCGGCATGGATGCCATGCTGGGGATTCGCGACGGTCGGCTGCCGCCGCCGCCTTTCGCAAAACTGATCGGCTTCACCATGGCGGTGGTCGAGCCGGGCAGGATCGTCATGGAACTGGAGCCGCGCGAGGATCTCGAAAACACCATCGGCCTTCTCCACGGCGCGACCGCCGCGGCGCTGCTCGATACCGCGATGGGCTGTGCCATTTCGACCCGGCTCGCGGCCGGGCAGGGTTCGGTGACCTTGGAGTTGAAGCTGGCCTTCCTGCGTCCGCTCTCGGTCCGTTCCGGGCTGATTTCGGCCGAAGGTAAAGTGATCAAGCTGGGGCGGCAGACCAGCTACACCGAAGGCTTTGTCCGGGACGGCAAGGGCGCCCTTGCGGTGCACGCAACTGCAACGTTTTCGATGATCGGCGGCAACTTAACATGAATTAATGCACCTAATTCGTCATTTGCGTGTTATGAGATGACCTTCGACATCCAATGAGACCAGCATGCGCTATTCCCCGGAACACAAGCAGGAAACCCACGACCGCATCGTGAGGAAGGCCTCCACGCGGTTGCGCGAAAAGGGCGCCCACGGCATTGGCGTCGCCGACCTCATGAAGGAGGCCGGCCTGACCCATGGCGGCTTCTACGCGCATTTCGATTCCCGCGAGGCGCTGGTGATCGAGGCGTTCGGTTATGCGATGGACCGCTCGATGGAGCACTGGCGCCAGATCACCGACGAGGTCTCGCCGGACAAGCGGCTGGCGCTGGTCGCAGAGGCCTACCTCTCCACGCTGCATCGCGACAATCCCGGCCATGGCTGCTCGATTCCCGCTTTGGGCGCCGAGATTGCCCGCGAGAGCCCCAAGGCGCGCAAGGCGTTCGCCGGCAAGCTCGACGAGATGATCGAGCAACTGACGGACTACATCCCGAACATGCCGCGCAAGGCGGCGCGAAAGCAGGCGATCGCAACGCTGGCGACGATGGCCGGCACCATGCTGCTGGCCCGCATTGCGGGGTCAAGCGAGCTGTCGGACGAGGTGTTGAAAGCGGGCAGGGACAGTACGCTCGAGGGCGCGAAGCGCGAGCCGAAAGTGGCGGCGAAGAAGGCAAAGAACTAGGCGCGTTGCGCATCCTGCGAGACCGGTGCTACCGCCCCGCAAACAGCGCCCGCTCGCGCTCCACGATCTCACTGACGTAATCCGCCACCGCACGGATGCGCGCCAGATCCTTGCTGTCGGCGTGCATCAGCATCCAGAACGTCCGCGTGATCGCGATCTCATCGGGCAGCACTGGGACGAGCTGCGGGTAGTCGCTCGCCATGAAGTGCGGCAGCACGGCGATACCGAAACCTGAGAGCGTGGCATTGAGCTGGGCGATCAGATTAGCACTGCGAAAGCGCGCGGAGATCCGCGGCGACACCTGCGGCAGATAATCGAGCTCCGGCGTGAACAGCAGCTCCTCGATGTAACCGACGAAGCGATGCTGCGGCAGCACCTCGCGCGAGGTGATTTTCGGGAAGCGGTCGAGATAGGCGGGGGCCGCATAGAGGCCGAGGCGGTAGTCGAGCAGCTTGCGGCCGACGATGCGGCCTTCTTTCGGCATGGTCAGACTGATGGCGATATCGGCCTCGCGCTTGGAGAGACTGAACAGCCGCGCGGTGGCCACAAGTTGCAGGTCGAGATCGGGATACCGGTCGGCGAAGGGTGCCAGCCGCGGCGCCAGGAACGCGGTGCCGAAGCCATCGGGCGCGCCGATCCGCACCGTGCCGGTCAGCCGTGCCACCGAGCCGCCGACCTGCTCCTGGTTGGCGACGATGGTCGATTCCATGGCTTCCGCGCTGTCGGCGACGCGCTGGCCGGCCTCGGTGAGGAGGTAGCCGGTCTTGCGCCGGTCAAATAATTTCGCCGACAGGTGCTTTTCCAGCCGGTCGACACGACGGATCACCGTGGCATGGTCGACGCCGAGCTGTTTTGCCGCAGCCGAGACCGAGCCGCCCCGTACGATGGCCAGCACGAAGCGAAAGTCGTCCCAATCGATAGCGCCTTGATCCAGCATTTTCGCACATCTATGGTGCATTATCTCAGACTTGAATCCTATAAAATGCAGGTCAATAGGATTTGTCAAAGCGTTCAAGCTCGGACCTCAGGAGATCATTCCATGCGCTCAATCGGACATTTCATCGGTGGCAAGGAGGTCAAGGGCACCTCAAACCGCACCGCCGACGTCTTCGAGCCGATGACCGGCGACGTTCAGGCCAAGGTGGCGCTGGCGTCCAAGGCCGAGGTCCGCGCCGCCGTCGAGAACGCGCGCGCGGCGCAGCCCGAATGGGCCGCGACCAACCCGCAGCGCCGTGCCCGCGTCATGTCGAAATTCGTCGAGCTGGTGCAGCGCGACTACGACAAGCTCGCCGAGCTGCTGGCGCGCGAGCACGGCAAGACCGTGCCCGACGCCAAGGGCGACATCCAGCGTGGCCTCGAAGTCGCCGAGTTCGCCTGCGGCATCCCGCATCTGATGAAGGGCGAGTACACCGAAGGCGCAGGCCCTGGCATCGACATCTATTCGATGCGCCAGCCGCTCGGTGTCGTCGCCGGCATCACGCCGTTCAACTTCCCGGCGATGATTCCGATGTGGAAGTTCGCGCCCGCGATCGCCTGCGGCAACGCCTTCATCCTCAAGCCTTCGGAGCGCGATCCCGGCGTGCCGATGCTGCTCGCTGAACTCATGATCGAGGCGGGCCTGCCGGCCGGCATCCTCAACGTCGTCAACGGCGACAAGGAGGCGGTCGACGCCATCCTTGACGATCCCGATATCAAGGCCGTCGGCTTCGTCGGCTCGACGCCGATCGCGCAGTACATCTATGAGCGCGCGGCGCAAACCGGCAAACGCTGCCAGTGCTTCGGCGGCGCCAAGAACCACGCTATCATCATGCCCGACGCCGACATGGACCAGGCGGTCGACGCGCTGATCGGTGCCGGCTACGGCTCGGCCGGCGAGCGCTGCATGGCCGTCTCGGTTGCCGTGCCCGTCGGCAAGTCCACTGCCGACCGGCTGATGGAAAAGCTGATCCCGCGCGTCGAAAGTCTCAAGATCGGCACCTCGATCGATCCGTCGGCCGATTACGGCCCGCTGGTCACGCGCGAGGCGGTCGAGAAGGTCAAAGGCTATATCGACATCGGCATCAAGGAAGGCGCGACGCTCGCCGTCGACGGCCGCGGCTTCAAGATGCAGGGCTACGAGAAGGGCTTCTATCTCGGCGGTTCGCTGTTCGACAACGTCACCAAGGACATGCGGATCTACAAGGAAGAGATCTTTGGCCCCGTGCTCTCGGTCGTGCGCGCGCATGACTACAAGGAAGCGCTGGCGCTGCCGTCGGACCATGACTACGGCAACGGCGTTGCCATCTTCACCCGCGACGGCGATGCCGCGCGCGACTTCGCGGCCAAGGTCAATGTCGGCATGGTCGGCATCAACGTGCCGATCCCGGTGCCGATCGCTTATTACACCTTCGGCGGCTGGAAGAAGTCGGGCTTCGGCGATCTCAACCAGCACGGCCCGGACTCCATTCGCTTCTACACCAAGACCAAGACGGTAACGTCGCGCTGGCCGTCCGGCGTCAAGGAAGGCGCGGAGTTCTCGATCCCGCTGATGAAGTAATCCTTTCAGGAGCGAGGCCGGGGATGCAGTTCGCTCTGAACGAGGATCAGATCGCAATTCGCGACATGGCGCTGGCGTTTGCGGCGGAGAAAATCGCGCCGCACGCGCTGCGCTGGGACGAGGAAAAGCATTTCCCCGTCGAGGTCATGCGCGAGGCGGCAACGCTCGGCATGGGCGGCATCTACATTCGCGACGATGTCGGGGGATCCGCGATGACGCGGTTCGATGCGGCGCTGATCTTCGAGGCGCTGGCGACGGGCTGCCCGACCACGTCCGCCTTTATCTCCATCCACAACATGGCGTCCTGGATGATCGATGCCTATGGCAGCGACACCCAGCGCCATCAATGGCTGCCGAAGCTCTGCACCATGGAGCTGATCGCGAGCTACTGCCTGACTGAGCCGGGCGCCGGCTCCGACGCGGCAGCTCTGCGCACCCGCGCCGTGCGCGACGGCGATCATTACGTGCTCAACGGCCAGAAGCAGTTCATCTCCGGCGCCGGCGGTACCGATCTGCTGGTTGCGATGGTGCGCACCGGCGGGGAAGGTCCCGGCGGCATCTCGACCCTCGTGATCGACGGCAAGACGCCGGGCGTCTCCTTCGGCGCCAATGAGCGCAAGATGGGCTGGAACGCGCAGCCGACCCGGGCCGTGATGTTCGAGAACGCCCGCGTGCCCGTCGCCAACCGGCTGAGCGAGGAGGGCATCGGCTTCAAGATCGCGATGGCCGGCCTTGACGGCGGCCGCCTCAACATCACGGCGTGCTCCCTCGGCGGCGCGCAGACCGCGCTCGACAATGCGCGCGCCTACATGAAGGAGCGCAAGGCGTTCGGAAAGCGCCTCGACGAATTCCAGGCGCTGCAATTCCGCCTAGCCGACATGGCAATCGAGCTCGAGGCCGCGCGTACCTTCCTGTGGCGCGCCGCCGCGGCGCTCGACCGCAAGGACCCCGATGCCACCATGCTGTGCGCGATGGCAAAGCGCTTCGGCACCGACGTCGGCTTCGAGGTCGCCAACCACGCGCTGCAGCTTCACGGTGGCTATGGTTACCTCAGCGAGTACGGCATCGAGAAGATCGTGCGCGATCTTCGTGTGCACCAGATCCTCGAAGGCACCAACGAAATCATGCGGCTGATCGTGGCGCGCAAGCTGATCGAGGGCGCGCGATGAGCGGAGTGGAAGAGGGCGATCTCGTCGCCCGCGTCGAGGGTGCGGCCGGCATCATCAGGCTGAACCGTCCGAAGGCCATCAATGCCGTGACGCTGGAGATGTTTCGCGACGTCGACAAGGCGCTCGACCGCTTCGAGGCTGATCCCGCCGTTGCCGTGATCGTGCTGGAAGGTGCCGGCGAGCGCGGCCTCTGCGCGGGCGGCGACATCCGCACGCTCTGGGAAAGCTCGAAGGTCAATGGCGACCTCGGCAAGATCCTGTGGCGCGAGGAGTACATCCTCAACGCCCGGATCAAGAAGTTTCCGAAGCCGTATGTCGCCTTCATGGACGGCATCGTGATGGGCGGCGGCGTCGGCCTGTCGGCCCATGCCAGCCATCGCGTCGTCACGGATCGCACCAAGCTGGCGATGCCCGAAGTCGGTCTCGGCTTCTTCCCCGATGTCGGCGGCACCTATCTCTTGTCGCATTCGCCGGGCGAGATCGGCACCTATTTCGGACTAACCGGCCAGACCATGAACGGGCCGGACGCGATCCATGCGAAGTTCGCCGATTGGGTCGTGCCGGCTTCGAGATTGCCGGAGCTGCGCGAGGCGCTGACGAAAGTCCGCTCCGGTGCGACCGCTGCGGACGTCAGCAAGCTCATCGACGGCTTTGCGACCGGCGAGAGCACGGGGCCGGTGGCCGCAAAGGAGCCTGTTATCGATGCCTTGTTCGGCTTCGACCGCATGGAGGACATCTTTGCGGCGCTGAAGCGCGACGGCTCCGACTTTGCGCTGGCCACGCTGAAGACGCTGAGCGAGAAATCGCCGCGCGGCATGGTGGTGACGCTGAAGCTGTTGCGGCTCGCGCGCGCTTCATCGAGCCTGGAGGAGTGTCTGGTGCGCGAATACCGCGCTGCCCTGGAAGTCTTCCGCAGCGATGATTTTCGCGAGGGCGTGCGTGCGGCGGTGATCGACAAGGATCGCAATCCGACGTGGTCGCCGCGAGCAATCGAGGATGTGACGCCGCAGATGCTGGCGCCGTATCTTGCCGAGATCGGCGCGGATGAGCTGAAGTTTACTTAAAACGCGACAGCGGAGGAAACGACAATGGCCACGATCGCATTCATTGGTCTGGGCAACATGGGCGGCCCGATGGCGGCTAACCTCGTGAAGGCCGGCCATAAGGTGGTGGCGTTCGATCTCGTCGAGGCCTCGCGTGCTCAAGCCAAGGCCGACGGTGCGGGCATCGCCGACAGCGCGCCCGCCGCGGTGAAGGGCGCCGATGTCGTCGTCACCATGCTCCCCGCCGGCAAGCACGTGCTCGGCGTCTGGAACGAGGTCGTGCCCGCGATGGCCAAGGGCGCGCTGATCATCGACAGCTCCACCATCGACGTCGAGAGCGCGCGGGCCGCGCATGTGCTCGCTGCCAGGCACGGCGTGCTGTCGGTCGATGCGCCGGTCTCCGGCGGCACCGGCGGCGCCAAGGGCGCGACGCTCACCTTCATGTGCGGAGGCGAGGACAAGGCATTCGCCGCGGCCAAGCCGGTGCTGGAAAACATGGGCAAGAAGATCGTGCATTGCGGCGGGGCCGGTGCAGGGCAGGCGGCCAAAATCTGCAACAACATGATCCTCGGCATTTCCATGATCGCGGTCAGCGAGGCCTTTGCGTTGGCTGAGAAGCTCGGGCTCTCGCATCAGGCGCTGTTCGACGTCGCATCGACTTCCTCAGGCCAGTGCTGGTCGCTGACGACCTATTGCCCGGTGCCCGGCCCGGTGCCGACCTCGCCCGCGAACAACGACTACAAGCCGGGCTTTGCCTCGGCGCTGATGGTGAAGGATCTGACGCTGGCGCAGGACGCCGCCAAGGCCGCGGGTGCCGCCACGCCGCTCGGCAAGCACGCGCAGGAGATCTATCAGTCTTTCGACGCAACCGGCCAGGGTGGGGTGGATTTTTCTGGAATTATCAAGCACGTTCGCAGCCTCGCTGGAAAATAGCGAAGCTTCGTAGCCCGGATGGAGCGAAGCGAAATCCGGGACAATTCCCTCGACTGGCGCGACCGGCCCCGGATTGCGCTTCGCTCCATCCGGGCTACGCTCGAACGCTCATTCGACGGGCCCGGATCATGACGACATTTTTGGACGCACGCGCGTTTCTGCTGGACCACCGCACGGATTACGAGGCCGCGGTCAAGGGCTTCCGCTGGCCGGATCCGGTTCCCTTCAACTGGGCGCTCGACTGGTTCGACGCCGAGCTGGCGGCGAATGCGGAGAGCAGGGACCGCCCCGCGCTCTGGATCGTCGATGCCGCGCAGGACAAGCAGACCAAGCTGTCGTTTGCGGCGCTTTCCAAGCGCTCGAACCAGGTCGCGAACTTCCTCCGTGCGCAGGGCCTGAAACGTGGCGATCATCTCCTGTTGCTGCTCGGCAACGTGGTTCCGCTGTGGGAGACGATGCTGGCGGCGATGAAGCTCGGCGTCGTCGTGATTCCCGCAACGACGCTGCTCACCGCGGACGAGCTGCGCGATCGTCTCGATCGCGGCAAGGCGAGGGCCGTGGTGGCCGCCGAGGATCAGGTCGCGAAATTCGCAGGCCTTGGCGCGGAGAACATCGTTCGCATCATGGTCGGCGGCGCCTCCGACGGATGGCTCGCTTACGACGAAGCCGCGAAGGCCTCCGAAAGTTTTGCGGCGAACGGCCCCACCAACGCCGACGACCCGATGCTGCTCTATTTCACCTCGGGCACGACGGCAAAACCAAAGCTCGTCCGGCACAGCCAGCGCAGCTATCCCGTCGGGCATCTGTCGACCATGTACTGGATCGGGCTGAAGCCCGGTGACGTCCATCTCAACATTTCCTCGCCCGGCTGGGCCAAGCATGCCTGGAGCTGCTTCTTTGCGCCGTGGAACGCGGGCGCCACCGTGTTCGTGGTCAACCAGCCGCGCTTCGACGCGAAAGGCCTGCTCGCCACCATCGGCCGCTGCGGCGTCACCACGCTATGCGCGCCGCCGACGGTGTGGCGCTTGTTCATTCAGGAGAACCTTGCCTCGTTCAAGGTCGCGCTTCGCGAGGTCTGCGGCGCCGGCGAGCCGCTTAACCCGGAAGTGATCGACCAGGTGCGGGCGGCCTGGGGTCTCACCATCCGCGACGGATATGGCCAGACCGAAACCACTGCGCTGGCCGGCAACTCGCCGGGGCAAAAGATCAAGGTCGGCTCGATGGGCCGGCCGCTGCCGGGTTATCGCGTGCAGATCAGCGATGCCGACGGCCAGCCTGCCAGAGAAGGCGAGGTCGCGCTGGTGCTCGGCGCTGACCGTCCCGCCGGCCTGATGCAGGGTTACCAGGGCGACGATGGCCAACTGTCGGGCGCCGAGGGTGAGCTCTACCGCAGCGGCGACGTCGTGTTCGAGGACGACGAGGGCTATCTCACCTTCGTCGGCCGTTCGGACGACGTCTTCAAATCGTCGGACTATCGCATCAGCCCGTTCGAGCTCGAGAGCGTGCTGCTGGAGCACGAGCTCGTTGCGGAAGCCGCTGTCGTGCCGAGCCCCGATCCGATCCGCCTTGCCGTCCCCAAGGCGTTCGTGCTGCTGACCTCCGGCGCAGACCGGACGTCGGAGACGGCGCTCTCGATCTTCCGGCATCTGCACACGCGGCTTGCCCCGTTCAAACGCATTCGCCGCCTCGAAATCGTCACCGAGCTGCCAAAGACGATCTCTGGAAAAATCCGCCGGGTGCAGCTACGACGGCTCGAACGCGACGACGATCGCGAGGATCCCCTGCGTGGCCGGGAATTCCGCGAGGAGGATTTTCCGGAGTTGTCGAAAACACGGAGTGAGAGCTAAGTGAACCAAATCTGGAAGTCGCCGCCGATCACGCTCGAGGCCTATCAGGCCCTGGTCGGCAAAGAGATCGGCGTGTCGTCGTGGCATCTGATCGGCCAGCCCCGCATCGACACCTATGCCGACGTGACCGAGGATCACCAGTTCATCCACGTCGATCCCGAGCGCGCCAAGAAGGAAACGGCGTTCGGCACCACCATCGCGCACGGCTTCCTGACGATGTCGATGTTGTCGGTGATGTCCTATGAAGTGATGCCGGCGATTGCGGGCACCACGATGGGCGTCAATTACGGCTTCGACAAGCTGCGCTTCATCTCGCCGGTGCGTTCGGGCAAGCGCATCCGCGGCCGCTTCGTCCTGGCCGAGGCCAAGCTGCGCAAGCCGAACGAGCTGCAGTCCCGCACCAATGTCACGGTCGAGATCGAAGGTGAGGACAAGCCGGCGCTGGTCGCGGACTGGCTGGGGTTGATCTATTTCGCGTAGGGCGGCACGTCGTTGCCGGGCTTGACCCGGCAACCCATCGCTGCTCAAAAGCTGGCCAAATCTGCGCTCGGTGCACCCTCTCCCCTTGTGGGAGAGGGTGGCGAAATCGAGCGGAGCGAGATGAAGCCGGGTGAGGGGTATCTCTCCACACGCTCATCTGCCGAGAAAGACCCCTCATCCGGCGCGCCTTGCGCGCCACCTTCTCCCACAAGGGGAGAAGGAAGAAAGGAAGCACAATGGCAATCAGGTTCGACGGACGCGTCGCCATCGTCACCGGCGCGGGCAATGGTCTCGGCAAGGCGCATGCGCTTGGGCTGGCCAGCCGCGGCGCCAAGGTCGTGGTCAACGATTTCGGCGGCGCGCGCGATGGCACTGGCGGCTCGCTGTCACCGGCGGAGGCCGTGGTCGAGGAGATCCGCAAGGCCGGCGGCACCGCGATGGCCGACGGCGCCGACGTCTCGAATTTCGAGCAGGTCACCGCCATGGTCGAGCGCGCCACCAAGGAATGGGGCAGCGTCGACCTTTTGTGCGCCAATGCCGGCATCTTGCGCGACAAGTCGTTCGGCAAGATGGAAGCGGCCGATTTCCAGAAAGTGCTGGACGTGCATCTCGTCGGCACCTTCTATTGCTGCAAGGCGGCCTGGGCCGGCATGCGCGACCGCAGCTACGGCCGCATCGTGCTGACGACCTCGTCCTCCGGACTCTACGGCAATTTCGGCCAGGCCAATTACGGCGCGGCGAAATCCGGCATGGTCGGCCTGATGAACGTGCTCGCCGAGGAAGGCCGCAAGAACGACATCCGCGTCAACATCATCTCGCCGACGGCGGCAACCCGCATGACCGAAGAGCTGCTGCCGCCGCAGGCGCTGCAACTGATGAAGCCGAACGCGATCACGCCGGCGGTCGAGTACATGCTCAGCGAGGACGCGCCGACCCGCACCATCATGGGCGCCGGCGCCGGCTCGTTCGCCGTGATCAAGATCATGGAGAGCGAAGGCATCAACTTGCCGGAATCCGATTGGACCCCGGACGCGGTCGCCGCGCATTTCGCGGAGATCAGCGACATGTCGAAGGCCAAGGCGCTCACGGGCGCATTCGAGCAGACGCAGAAATATGTGGCGCAGGCCGCGGCACGGGCGGGGATCAAGCTCTGAGTTGTCATTCCGGGTTCGCGCCAAGTGGCGCGCCCCGGAATGACGAGCTAGGCGCGAGAATCTGCCTTAAACTCCAGCCATGACCTCAACCGACTCCCGCATCGCAATCATCGGCGCCGGCCCTGCCGGCTTGATGGCGGCGGAAGTGCTGGCGCAGGGCGGCGCCCGCGTCACCGTGTACGACGCGATGCCGTCGGCGGGTCGGAAATTCCTGATGGCGGGCCGGGGCGGGCTCAATCTCACCCACAGCGAGCCACTGCCGCAGTTCATGGCGCGCTATCGCGAGGCAGCGCCGAAGCTGCAAGCCGCGATCGAGGCGTTTTCGCCCGAGGCGTTGCGGGCGTGGAGCGAAGCCTTGGGCGAGCCGACCTTTGTCGGCACCAGCGGCCGGGTGTTTCCAAAAGCGTTCAAGGCCTCCCCCCTGTTGCGCGCCTGGCTGCGGAGACTTGCAGCGAGCGGCGTATCGTTTGCGTTCCGTCATCGCTGGACGGGCTGGGACGGCGAGGGGCGTCTGCTGTTTCGAACGCCGGATGGTGAGGCGGCTGTCGTTGCCGACGCCACGGTCCTCGCGCTCGGCGGCGCGAGCTGGCCGCGGCTCGGCTCGGATGGCGGCTGGGTCGAGCTCCTTGGTGCCAAGGGCGTCGCCATCTCAAAGCTGCGGCCCGCCAATTCCGGCTTCACGGTGGCCTGGTCAGATGTGTTCCGCGATCGTTTCGAGGGACAGCCGCTCAAGGGCGTGGCGTTGACAGTCGGTGCGCATACGGTGCGCGGAGAAGCCACGATCACGCGCAGCGGTATCGAGGGCGGCGCCATCTATGCGCTGTCGGCGGAGCTGCGCGAGGCGGTGCTTGGGCTGGGGCAGGCAACGCTGATGATCGCGTTGCGGCCCGACCTCGACACGGCTGCGCTGACGACGCGACTCTCAGGCGTGCGCGGCAAGCAATCGCTGGCGAACTTCCTGCGCAAGGCGGCGCAAGTGCCGCCTGTCGGCATCGGCCTGATGCAGGAGGCCGCCATCGCCTCGGGGCGGCCGCTGGCCGCGTTCTCGCCGGCCGAGCTTGCAGATCTGATCAATGCCATTCCGGTTCAGCTCACTGGCGTCGCACCGATCGAGCGTGCGATCTCGACCGCGGGCGGGATCACGTTCGAAGAACTCGACGACCACTTCATGCTGCGCAAATTGCCGGGCGTGTTCACCGCCGGCGAGATGCTGGACTGGGAGGCGCCAACCGGCGGCTATCTGCTGCAGGCCTCGTTTGCGACCGGGGCTGCGGCGGGCAGGGGTGTATTGGGTTGGCTCAGCCAATTATCGCCGTGACCTTCCCGGTTATGACGTGCCGGTTCGGGTAATGAGGCTGGTGAGGAGTGCCAGCACGCCGAAGCTTGCCGCCACCGCGCAGACCATCGTCCACCCGCCGTAGCTCCGGCCCAGCGATGCCGCCGCCCCGCCGATACCACCGCCAATGAAAAACAGCGCGACGAACAGGCCGTTCATGCGGCCGCGGGCTTCCGGACGCAAAAGGTTGATGGCGCGGCGGCCCAGCGTCTGGTCTGTGGTGATGCCGACGTCAAGCAGGATGGTGCCGAGGCTCAGCACGAGCAGGCCGGCGATGCGGGATTCCAGCATGCCCGCCCATGCGCAAAGTGCGAGCGAGCCGATGATGAGCAGATGTGCCGCGAAGAACATCGGACGTGCCCGGCCCTTGTCGCCCCATCGGCCGGCCATCGGTGTCGCCGCGGCGCCCGCGACGCCGATCAGCGCGAACGCCGCAATTCCCCGGGCGTCGAGGTTGAACGGTGCCTCCGGCAGCCGCAGCGCGACCGCCGACCAGAAGGCCGTGAAGGAGGCCATGACGAGGGAGGCCGTCCAGGCGCGTACGCGCAGCACGGGCTCTTCGCGCAGCAGCCGTGGAAAGGAAAGGAGCAATTCGGCGTAGCTCGCGCGTGCCGGGGGTTGAAGGGTGGGAAGGTAACGGGCGAGCGCGCCGGCAAGCAGCGCCATCAGAGCAGCCGAGACGACGTAATAAGCCCGCCAGCTCCAGAGATCAGCGATCAGGCTCGCCGCAGGCCGTGACAACAGAATACCGATCATCAATCCGCCCATGACCTCGCCAATGGCCCCGCCACGACGATCCGGCGCCACCATGGATGCGACCAACGGAACCATCATCTGGATTGCAGCGCAGGAGGCGCCGAGGATGAAAGTCGCGAGCAGTAGGAGTATCGGCGTTGGCGCGAATGCCGTCGCAAGCGCTGCAAGGATGGCGCAGCCCAGCGTCCGCAGGATGACAAGCCGGTTCTCGACAAGATCGACCAATGGCACGAGCAGCAGCAGGCCGAGGGCATAGCCGAACAGGGTCAGCGTGCTGATCAGGCCCGCCTGCCAGGCAGGCATCAACAAGGACTGGCCGATCAGGCCGAGCAGGATCTGCGGCGCGAACAGATTGGTGACGACGACGCCAGCGGTGATCGCGCCGAGCCAGATCAGGGGCCGCTCGGCAAGCTGGTTTCGAGACTCAGGCGTTGTCGTTTCGGAAGCGGTCATGGGCCCTCGCGGTCGTGGTGCGGAGACCTTTAAGCGGCACTATCAATATGCTACAATTCAAATAAGTCTATAAAGATTATGCGAGTTTCTTATGAACACCCATGACCTCGTGGCCTTCGTCGCCGTGGTCGAGACCGGATCGATCGTCGCGGCTTCGGCCCGTCTCAATCTCACGCAGCCCGGCGTGACCCGACGTATCCAGAATCTCGAGGAGATGCTGGGGGCGCAGCTGTTGGACCGGCTCTCGAAACCTCTGAAGCCAACGGCGGCGGGCCATGAGGCCTATGAGCAGGGCCGGCGCCTGCTCAGGATGCTGGACGATCTCAAGTCGGGCGTGGCTAACGACGGCATCGTGCGCGGCGAGTTCAGGCTCGGTCTGACGCCGTTTCTCTCGGAGGCAGGATTGACCGGACCGCTCGATGCGGTGCGCGCCGAATTTCCGGGGCTGGCCGTGCGGGTGGTCTCCGGTTGGTCGCCGAACCAGCTCGAGCGTGTTTGCCGTAACGAGCTGGACGTGGCTGCGATTTGTCTGCCTGACGGCGCAGTGCCGCCTGCCGATCTTGTCGCCGACGATCTCGGCGCGCAGCCCGTCGTCTTCGTCGTCGCGCGCGACATGAAGATCCCGCGCACTGTCGACCTTGAACAGCTGTCGCAGCTATCGTGGGTAATCAATCCGGACGGTTGCGGGTTTCGCGACACGCTGAAGCGAAAGTTCGATGCCGAGCATCTGCCGTTCAGTATCGCCGTCGAGGCGCTGGACAGTGAGCTCCGGCTGTCGCTGGTGTCGCGCGGCCTCGGCGTCGGGCTGGTCACCCCGATTGCGCTGAAGCACAGCGCGTTTCGCGAGAAGCTCAAGCCCATTGCCGCGCGCGACTTCAAGCCTGCCGTGCGCGCATGGGTGGTACATCGTGCCCCAGCCGGTCGGCTGGAGCGGCCGATCAGACTCTTCCGTGAGGGTCTGGTCCGGGAACTCCGGGCGCTGATTGAGGGCTAGCTACCGCAGCTTGCCGCGTGCTGCGACCGGCAGCGTGCCGATGATCTCATCGCCGCGCACCATCACCACCTCGTCCATCATGTTGACGACGACGCAGACGTGGTTCGGCACGATGCGGACGACGTCGCCGACATTGGGGCGGGTGTTGCTGCGGGAGAGGTCGAGGAAGCCGTGCTCCTCGGCGAACTTCGCGATCTTGGCCTCGGGATGCTCCAGGATCAGGCCATGGCCGTCGAGGCCGCCGGTGTCGGTCGTCAGCGTCTTCGAGCCGGCATCGAGGATGCCGCGCTCGGGCGCGGCGCGGCTCACCACCGTCGAGTAGATGTGCAGCGCGCAGTCGTCCCACGTGGCAGAGCCGGCCGCGACCTGCATGCGGTCGTTGTAAATGTAGGTGCCGAAGCGGTGCTCGGTGCCGCCCTTGAGCTTGCCGATGTTGACGAGGTTCGGCGTGCCGCCGGTCGAGACGATCTTAGCATCGAGCCCGTGCGCGCGCACGCCGGCCAGCGCCTCGTCGAAGAATTTCTGCGCATCGCCCCAGCCGGTCTCGGTCGGGTAGAGCATGAAGCCCGCGAACTCGAGACCCTTCGATCCCGCGATCTCGCGCGCCAGCGCAATCGCCTCCGCCGGCGTCTCGACGCCTGCGCGCTTGCGACCGGTATCGCACTCGACCACGACAGAGAGCGGGCGGCCCGACGCCGCGGCGGCCTTGGGCAGGCCGGCGACGACGGTCGAATTGTCGGCGGCGACCGTCATGTTGGTCTTGGCGTTCAGCGCGCCGAGACGCGCCATCTTTTCCTCGCCGAGAAGATTGTAGCTGATCAGGATATCGTCGATGCCGGCATTGGCCATGATCTCGGCCTCGCCGATCTTCTGGCAGGTGATGCCCTTGGCGCCGGCCGCGACCTGCATCTTCGCAATGGTCGGGTTCTTGTGCGTCTTGATATGCGGCCGGTTGGCGATTCCGGCCTCGTCGCAGGCCTTTTGAATGCGCGCGATGTTGCGCTCGACCCTGTCCATGTCGATGACGGCACAGGGCGTGCCGTATTCACGGGCGATCTTGGCGGCGAGGGGAGTTGTCATGGGAGTCTCTTGGTTGGCGTACATTCTGATCGCAAAACCGGTGCCCACTTTTGCGGAATGCGCGCTATGCCTGTTCAATCTCTTCGCGGAGCATTTCAAGTTCGAGCCAGCGCTCCTCGGCGGCGGATAATTCTTCATGTGCCTTGGCGATCGCAGCTGATGTGTCGTCGAACTTCTTGCGATCCTTGGCGTAGAGGTTTGGATCGTCAAGCACGCGCTGCAGTTTTGCAATATCGGCTTGCAGCGCCTCCATCTTCTTCGGCAGCGTCTCCAGCGCATGCTTGTCGTTGAAGCTCAGCTTGCGCTTCGGCGCGGAGGCGGGGGCAGCTGAGCGCCCCTCTTTCTTCTCGGCAGCCGGAGTTGCTTTGGCTGTCTCGCGCTTCAGATCCGCGCCGCGCTGGGTCAGCATGTCGCTGTAGCCGCCGGCATATTCGGTCCACTTGCCGTTACCCTCCGGCGCGATCACGGAGGTGACGACGCGGTCGAGGAAGTCGCGGTCGTGGCTGATCAGGATCACCGTGCCGTCGTAGTCGCCGAGCATCTCCTCGAGCACGTCGAGCGTTTCGAGATCGAGATCGTTGGTCGGCTCGTCCAGCACCAGGAGGTTCGAGGGTTTTGCCAGGGCGCGCGCCAGCATCAGGCGGCCGCGCTCACCACCGGAGAGCACCTCCACCGGCGTGCCACGCTGCTCCTGCGCAAACAGGAAGTCCTTCATGTAGCCGACGACGTGCTTCGGCTTGCCGCCGACCATGATCTGGTCGCCGCGGCCGCCGGTCAGGGCCTCCGCGAGCGTCGACTTGGGATCGAGGCTTTCGCGGTGCTGGTCGAGCGTGGCCGTCTCCAGATTGGCGCCAAGCCGCACGGTGCCGGAATCAGGCTCCATGCCGCCGGTGAGAAGGTTGACCAGGGTGGTCTTGCCGGCGCCGTTCGGGCCGATGATGCCGAGGCGGTCGCCGCGCTGGATGCGGGTCGAAAAATTATCGACGATCTTGCGCTCGCCATAGGCCTTGGTGACGCCCTTGGCCTCGATCACCAGCTTGCCTGATTGTTCAGCTTCGGAAGCCGCGAGGCTGGCGGTGCCGGCCGTGCCGCGATAATTGCGGCGCTGGTCGCGCAACGTGTGCAGATTGGCGAGGCGCTTGACGTTCCGCTTGCGCCGGCCGGAGACACCGTGGCGCAGCCAGTGCTCTTCGTCGACGATCTTGCGGTCGAGCTTGTGCTGGTCGCGCTCTTCTTCCGCCAGCACCTCGTCGCGCCAGGCCTCGAAGGAGGCAAAGCCGCGGTCGATCTGCTTGATTCTGCCGCGATCGAGCCAGGCGGTCGAGCGCGACAGATTGGTGAGGAAGCGGCGGTCGTGGCTGATGATGACGAGCGCGCTGCGCCTGGAGTCGAGCTCCTGTTCCAGCCATTCGATGGTGGCGAGATCGAGATGGTTGGTCGGCTCGTCCAGCAGCAAAATGTCGGGCGAGGGCGCCAGCACATAGGCCAGCGCCGCGCGGCGCGCCTCGCCGCCGGAGAGATTGTGCGGATTCTCATCGCCGGTGAGCCCGAGCTGCTCGAGGAGATAGCGCGCCTGATGCTGGTCGTCGCCGGGCGCGAGGCCGGACTCGACATAGGCAAGCGTGGTCTTGTGCTCGCCGAAGTCAGGCTCCTGCGGCAGATAGCGCACGGTGGCGCCGGGCTGCACGAAGCGCGTGCCGCCGTCGGGCTCGACGATGCCGGCCGCGATCTTCAGCAGCGTGGACTTGCCGGAGCCGTTGCGGCCGATCAGGCAGACGCGTTCAGATGGTGCGACATTGAGCTCGACGCCCGACAGCAGCGGCGTGCCGCCAAAGGTCAGCTTGATGTCTTTGAGTTGGATCAGCGGGGGCGCCATGGTCAGCTCTGGCTGGTTGCGGCTGTATCCGCGCGGCGGCGCTGAATGCGGCGCAGCGTCTGGTCGAGCGCCGAGAGGAAGGTGGAGCGGTCGCGCGGGGAGAACGATCGCGGGCCGCCGGTGACTTCGCCGGCCGAGCGCAGATCCGTCATCAGATTGCGCACCGCCAGCGTCATGCCGATCGATTCCTCCGTGAACGGTTTTCCGTTCGGCGCGATCACATCGGCGCCCGCCTTCACGCAGCGGCTGGCCAGCGGGATGTCGGATGTCACGACGACATCGCCGTGCTTGGCACGCTCGGCGATCCAGTCGTCGGCCGCGTCCATGCCGCTGCCCGCGGCGATGCGCTCGATCAGCGGGTCCTGTGGCACGCGGATGAAATTGCCGGCGACGACGCTGACGGGCACGCCGTGCCGGAGCGCCACGCGGTAGATCTCGTCCTTCACCGGACAGGCGTCGGCGTCGACATAGATGCGGGTGGGGGTGTCGGTCATTCGCCGCGTGGTACCGCATTCAGGGCCCAAAGGCGAGGGGATTGACCGCTGTTCCCGGGGGCCTACGATCGGCCCGAAACAACAAGAATATTGGGAACGCCAGCCATGCCGAACCGGCTCGAAACCTACCGCGTCGAGGCCTACAACACCGCCAAACAATCCGAAAACAAGATGCACGACGACAGTGTAGCGCGCCGCTTCGGCTTTGAAGGCGGGCTGGTCCCGGGCGTCGACGTCTTCGCCTACATGATGCATGTGCCGATCGCGCGCTGGGGGCGCGACTTCCTGAGCCGTGGCCTGGTCGAGGCCCGCTTCATCAAGCCGGTCTATGACGGTGAGACCGCCGATGTCGATGCGACCGAGCACAACGGCCTCTTGACCATCGAGGTCTTCAGCCGCACCACACTATGCGCCACGGGCACGGCCTCGTTGCCGGCGGCCGCGCCGGCGGTGTCCCTCAGCGACTATCTCGCGGTGCCCGTGGCGGGCGAGCGCAAGCCGGTCAGTCCCGCGACGTTCGAGGCGGGCAAATGGCTGGGCACGGCGCCGCGCCGCTGGGCCGGGCAGGATGCGGCGGACTATCTCACTGACGTCAGGGAGAAGGATCTGATCTTTGCGCGCGAGGGCCTCGGCCATCCCGGCCTGATCCAGCGCGTGATGAACCGCGTGCTGGTGGACAACACGATCCTGGGTCCGTGGATCCATGTCGGCAGCCGCATGCAATTGCTGTCCGCCGCGCGCGCCGGCGACGAGATCACCGCGCGGGCAAAGGTTACCGCGAATTACGAGAAGAAGGGCCACCGCTTCGTCGAGCTCGACGCGCTGGTCGTCGGCAACGGCACGACGCCATTGGCGCATTGCCAGCACACCGCGATCTACCAGCCGCGCGAGCAGGCGGCGGCGTAATATTCTAGAACGTCATTCCGGGGCGGTCCGCAGGACCGACCCCGGAATCTCGAGGTTCTGGGTTCGATGCTTCGCATCGCCCCGGAACGACAAACAGCCCTACGCCGCCTTGCTCTTCGCGTCCTGGATCGCGCGCCAGACACGCTCCGGCGTCAGCGGCATGTCGATGTGCTTGATGCCGAGATCCGAGAGCGCGTCGAGCACGGCGTTGACCACGGTCGACAGGCTGCCGGCGCAGCCGGCTTCGCCGCAGCCCTTGCTGCCGAGCGGATTGGTGGTGGCGGGCACCGGGTGGTCGCCGACCGTCATGTTGGGGACGTCCTCGGCGCGCGGCAAAGCGTAGTCCATCAGCGAGCCCGTGATCGGCTGGCCGCTCTCGTCGTAGCGGATGTGCTCCATCAGCGCCTGGCCGATGCCCTGGACCACGCCGCCATGGAGCTGGCCTGCGACCAGCAGCGGGTTGATCACGGTGCCGAAATCGTTGACCGCGCTGTAGCGCACGATCTGCACCACGCCCGTTTCCGGATCGATCTCGACTTCGGCGACGTGACAGCCGTTGGGGAAGGCCGAGGCGATAGGTTCACTGGTGTGATCGACGTCGAGTGAATCAGGCACGCCTTCCGGCATCTTGCCGTCATGCAAGCGCTTGGCGAGCTCCATGATGTCGATGCTGCGATCGGTGCCGGCGATCGTGAAGCTGCCGCCTTCGAATTCGATGTCGGCTTCGGAGGCTTCGAGCATGTGCGCGGCTGCACGCTTGCCTTTCTCGATGACGAGCTTGGCTGCCCCCACGATGGCCTGGCCGCTCGCCGTGATCGAGCGCGAGCCGCCGGTGCCGTTGCCGGTGTGGACGATGTCGCTGTCGCCCTGCACCAGCTTGATGCTCTCGAAGGGGACGCCGAGCTGCGCGCTCAGCACCTGCGCGAACGGCGTGGCATGGCCCTGGCCGTAGTCGAGCGTGCCGGTGATCAGCTGCACGCTGCCGTCAGGCTCGAACACGATCTTGCCGAGCTCGGGGCTCGGCGGCGCGGTGACCTCGAGATAGGAGCCGACGGCGATGCCGCGCAGCTTGCCGGCTTTCTTGCTCTCCTTCTTGCGCTTGGCGAAATTCTCGTGATCGGAGATTTCGAGCGCCTTGTTGAAGACGGCCTGGAAGTCGCCGCTGTCATAGGTGACGCCGGAGGAGGCCGCGAACGGGATCTGGTTCGGCTTGATGAAGTTGCGCTTGCGCAGCGTCAGGCGGTTGATGCCCATCTCGTCGGCGGCGCGGTCGATCAGCCGCTCCATGTAATAGTTCGCCTCCGGCCGGCCGGCGCCGCGATAGGCGCCCATCAGCGTGGTGTTGGTCAGCACCACCTTGATGTCGACGGCCATCAGCGGCGTTCGGTAGACGCTGGAAAAATTCTTGCCGGTGTTGAGCGAGAGCGGCCCCGGCGCGACACCCGTGATGTAGGCGCCGAGATTGCCGTAACCGGACAGCCTGGCTGCGAGGAAATGCCCTTCGGCGTCGAGCGCGAGCTCGGCATGGATCTTCTGCGCGCGGCCGTGGCTGTCCGAGAGGAAGGCGGTCGAGCGTTCGTCGAGCCATTTCACCGGGCGGCCGAGCACCTTCGCCGCGTACAGGATGCACATGTATTCGGGGTAGTTGATGTTCTTCATGCCGAAGGAGCCGCCGACATTGGCGGTGAGGATGCGCACCTTCTCGTTCGGCACTTTCAGGTTCTTGGCGAGATTGGCCCGGTTGCCCGCGACGCCCTGCGTCGGCACCTGCAGCGTGTAGCGCTCGGTCTTCTTGTCGTAGGAGGCTAGCCCAACGCGCGGCTCCATCGAGACCACGGCGACACGGGTGTTCTCGATGTCGATCCTGGTGACATGGGCCGCGCTGGCGAAGGCGGCGTTGACCTTGTCCACGTCGCCATAGTGATAGTCGAGCGCGACATTGTTCGGGATGTGCTCATAGAGCTGCGGCGCGCTGGGCTTGGAAGCTTCCTCGGGGTCCGTCACGGCTGGCAGCGGCGCGACGTCGAGCTCGACGGCCTCGGCGGCATCGCGGGCCTGCGCCAGCGTCTCCGCCACCACGAAGGCGACGGGATCGCCGACGAAGCGGACCTTGTCGGTCGCCAGCGGCTGGCGGTTGGTCTGGAGCAAGGGCGAGCCGTCGCGGCTCTTCAGCGGCAGGCCGCAGGTGAAGGGGCCGTATCCGGCGGCATCGAGGTCCTTGCCGGTCCACACGCCGAGCACGCCCGGCATCGCCTTGGCGGCGTCAATGCCGATGCCACGGATGGTGCCATGGGCATGGGTGGAACGGACGACCACGGCATAGGCCTGGCCGGGCAGGTTGAAATCGTCGGTGTAGCGGCCCTTGCCGCGCACCAGCGTGTCGTCCTCCTTGCGGCGGACGGGCTGCCCGACGCCATATTTTTGCAGTGCAATAGCGTTTTCGAGCGTGGACGATTTGGTGTGTTCTTGCATGGAATTGACCTGAAAAGCCGGCAATTGCGCGTTTGGGAGGGCGCCTGGGGGACCGGACCCTTTAAAAATAGCCCACGGCTCCGTTCACGACAACGCACGAATGGGCATGGTCCCATGTGATGCGATGTTGCGCAGGCCTGCCGCGCTGCTAATGTTTCAGGCGAAAAAGCAATTCCTGACCGGCCCGACCGGCCTCGGAAAGACAGTTTGTATGAATGACCACACGCGGCTCCGCGACGGCCATGTCAGCCAACATGGGCCGCACGGTGAGCTGGAGGGGTCGATGGCGGCGGTGGCGTTGGCCACCGAACCGGCCGTCGGCGCGCAGGCGCCGGGAACCGGCGTCTATGCGGCGCTGGACCTCGGCACCAACAATTGCAGGCTGCTGATCGCCTGTCCGACCCAGGACGGCTTTCGTGTCGTCGATTCCTTCTCGCGCATCATCCGGCTCGGGGAGGGCGTCTCGGCGACCGGTTGCATCAGCGATGCCGCGATCGAGCGCGCCATCGCCGCGCTCAGCATCTGCCGCGACAAGATCAATTTGCGGAGGGCGCGCCGGTTGCGGCTGATCGCAACCGAGGCCTGCCGCGCGGCCTCGAACGCGGAGGGGTTCCGCAGCCGGGTCGCGGCCGAGACCGGCATCGAGCTGGAGGTGATCGACCGCGAGACCGAGGCTTCGCTCGCGGTGCTCGGCTGCTCGCCGCTGGTCGACCCGAGGGGGCGGGGCGCAATCCTGTTCGACATCGGCGGCGGCTCGACCGAGCTCGTGCGGATCGAACGCGACGCGGACAATCCGGAGCCGCGCATCAAGGCCTGGATGTCGATCCCTTATGGCGTCGTCACGCTCGCCGAGCAGTTCGGCGGACGCGATGTGACGCCGGAGATCTATGCCGCGATGGAGCAGGAGGTCGCGAACCACGTCACCCCGTTCGCAGAAGAGCATGGCGGCGATCTCGCCGACATGCACCTGCTCGGCACGTCGGGCACCGTGACGACGCTCGCCGGCATCCATCTTAACCTCGCGCGCTACGACCGCCGCCGCATCGACAGCATCTGGATGAATGATTCCGACATCACCGCGACCATCAACAAGCTGCTCGGCATGAGCTACGAGGAACGCGCGGCCAACAACTGCATCAGCGTCGAGCGCGCCGATCTGGTGCTGGCGGGCTGCGCCATCCTCGACGCCATCCGCCGCGCCTTTCCGCTGCCGCGCCTGCGCGTCGCCGACCGCGGCTTGCGCGAGGGCATGCTGGTCGAGATGATGCGCGAGGACGGCGCGCTCAGGAGCTGGTGAGATGGCCAAGGACACCACCGGCCGCTTGCACGTCCAAGTCAAGACCAAGGTCAAGACCGGCGGCAAGCGCAAATTGTCGTCGAAACTCTGGCTGGAGCGGCAGCTCAACGATCCCTATGTCGTCAAAGCCAAGGCGGCCGGATATCGCTCCCGCGCGGCGTTCAAACTGCTCGAGATCGACGACAAGTTCCGGTTCCTCAAGCCCGGCATGGCCGTGGTCGATCTCGGCGCTGCGCCCGGCGGCTGGAGCCAGATCGCCGCCAAGCGCGTCGGATCGACGGAGGGCAAGGGCAAGGTCGTCGCGATCGATCTGCTGGAGATGCCCGAGATTCCCGGCGTCGACTTCGCGCAGCTCGACTTCATGGACAACGATGCGCCCGAGAAGCTCACCGCGATGCTGGGCGGTGGCGCCGATGTCGTGATGTCCGACATGGCCGCCAACACCACCGGCCACCGCAAGACCGACCAGCTCCGCATCGTCGGCCTGGTCGAGACGGCGGCGGCCTTTGCCTGCGACGTGCTCAAGCCCGGCGGCACCTTCCTGGCCAAGACCTTCCAGAGCGGCGCCGACGCCGACCTGCTCGCCCAGCTCAAGCGCGACTTCGCCGCCGTGCGCCACGTCAAGCCGGCGGCGAGCCGACAGGATTCTTCGGAACGTTACGTGCTGGCGACCGGGTTTCGCGGCGAGGGAACAGGGTAGCCGCAAACTCCGCCATTCCGGTTTCGATGCTTCGCATCGCCCCGGAATGACCGAGGAGGTCGTCACCCCAGCCGCTGGTCCCGCACGTCCTGCGTATCCTCGCTCGCCGCCTTGACCGCCGCCTTTTCTATGCCTTTGCCGGCGCCCTTGCGGCTCGCGATCTCCACGGCCTTGCGGCCCGAGATCTCGTGGCCGGCATCTGCCGGCATCTGCCAGAAGAACCAGCTCGACGCCGCCGAGGTCAGCGCGATCACGACGAAGGCCGGTGCAAACACGGTGGCATCGATCTCGCTGACATGGTTGAACCACATCGTCGTTTCCACGCATGCGGCGCCGACGGCGACGCCGGCGGACACCGCGAGCTGCTGGTTGACGCTGACGAGCGTGGTGGCGCGGCTCATCTGCGCGGTCTCGACGTCGGCATAGGCGACCGTGTTGATCGCGGTGAACTCCAGCGAGCGGAAGAAGCCGCCGACCACCAGGATCACCATGATGATGAGCAGCGGCGTCGTCACCGTGAACAGCGCGCACACCGCGAGGAAGAATGCGCTGACGATCGCGTTCACCGTCATCAGATTGCGGAAGCCGAAGGTGCGGATCAGGCGCGCCGCCAGGGTCTTCATGCCCATGGCCCCGAGCGAGGAGGCGAAGGTGACGAGACCCGAATGGAACGGTGACAGCCCGAAACCGATCTGCATCAGGAGCGGCAGCAGGAACGGCAGCGCGCCGATGCCGAGCCGGAACAGGAAGCCGCCGAGCACGGCCGCGCGTAGGGTCGGCAGCTTCAGCAGCGAGAAATCGAGCACCGGCGAGCCCGTGCGCCGGGCGTGCAGGACATACAGCGTCATCGAGATCGCACCGCCGACGACCAGCGCGGCCACCGTGCTCCATGGCAGGAGGTTCAGTCCGGCAACCGAGAGCCCGAACGCGATGCCGGCAAGCCCGATGCCGGCGAGCACCATGCCGTAGAGATCGAACGGCTCCCGGGTCTCGCTCTTGATGGGATCGATGAAGCGCAGCGCCATGAAGATGCCGAGCAGCCCGATCGGGATGTTGATCAGGAAGATCCAGTGCCAGGACGCATAGGTCGTGATGAAGCCGCCGAGCGGCGGTCCGATCACGGGGCCGATCAGGGCCGGCACCGTCACCCACGCCATGGCGTTGACCAATGCGCTCTTGTCGACCGAGCGCAGCAGCACGAGGCGCCCGACCGGCGTCATCATCGCCCCGCCCATGCCTTGCAGGATGCGGGCGAACACGAAATCGGTGACCGAGGAGGAGAGCGCGCAGCCGACCGAGCCCACCATGAACACGCCGACCGCAATTGCGAACACCATCCGTGCGCCAAACCGGTCGGCGGTCCAGCCGCTCGCGGGGATGAACACCGCGAGAGACAGCAGATAGGAGGTGATCGCGAGCTTCAGCGTCAGCGGACTGGTACCGATGTCGGCCGCAATCGCCGGCAGCGAGGTGGCGATCACCGTCGAGTCCATGTTCTCCATGAAGAGAGCAGTGGCCACGATCAGCGGAATGATGCGTTGCTTGTCGACCATGACGGATTGGTAAGGGAAATCGGAAGGAAGGTGTGCTTGCGGCTTATCACCGCCGCCGGCCTGCGACCATTGCGGATCGACGCATGGCACCTAAATCCTGCGTGACGACGGGATGACCCTCCGTGTCCGTCATTCCGGGGCGCGCCACTTGGCGCGAGCCCGGAATCCATTGGGCCGCGGGACCTCTGTGGGATGAAATCTCAGGTGCGCAATTGCGCACCATAGTTCGCGACTTTGTCGCGGCCCGGAATGTCAGCGGGTGGGAGGGGGCATGGGCTATCCCCGCCGAATTTGCGTAAAAAGCCTGTGCATGGCTGGTCGGCGGTCCGATTTGCTTTGATTCGTCACGCGACCGTGCTATCGACCCGCGTCAACCCCACCGATGGGCTCCGATTCTCCCGGCCAACCGCAAGGTACGCCGAGGGCGGCGCTCATCCATTAGCATTTGCGGCACGGCCGCAGGAAGGAGTTGGCAAATGGCCACGGTGCAACTTCAGGGCATCCGCGAAGCCTTTACGTTCGACGACGTGCTGCTGAAGCCGGGCCTGTCGGACGTCATGCCGGGCGAGGTCGACATCCGCTCCCGCGTCACTCGCGCCATTCCGCTCAACATCCCGATCATGGCCTCGGCCATGGACACCGTCACCGAGGCGCGCATGGCGATCGCGATGGCGCAGGCCGGCGGGCTCGGCGTCATCCACCGCAATTTCGATCCCGAGGGGCAGGCCGCGCAGGTGCGGCAGGTCAAGCGCTTCGAGTCTGGCATGGTGGTGAACCCGCTCACCATCAGCCCCGAGGCCTCGCTCGACGACGCGCTCAAGCTGATGAGCGATCACGGTATCTCCGGCATTCCCGTCGTCACCGGCGCGGGCAAGAACACGCCCGGCAAGCTGGTCGGCATCCTCACCAACCGCGACGTCCGCTTTGCCACCGACCGCCGGCAAAAAGTCTCCGAGCTGATGACGCATGAAGGCCTCGTCACGGTGCGCGAGAATGTCAGCCAGGACGAAGCGCGGCGGATGCTGCACCAGCATCGCATCGAGAAGCTGCTGGTGGTCGACGAGCAATATCGCTGCGTCGGCCTGATCACCGTGAAGGACATGGAGAAGGCGGTCGCCCATCCGCTCGCCTGCAAGGATGCGCAGGGGCGCCTGCGCGTCGCCGCCGCCACCACCGTCGGCGACACCGGCTTCGAGCGCACTGAGCGGTTGATCGATGCCGGCGTCGATCTCGTCGTCGTCGACACCGCGCACGGCCATTCCCGCCACGTGCTGCATGCGGTGAACCGCATCAAGCGTCTGTCCAATTCGGTGCAGGTCGTCGCCGGCAACGTCGCCACCACGGAAGGCACGCAGGCGCTGATCGACGCGGGTGCGGACTGCATCAAGGTCGGCATCGGGCCGGGCTCGATCTGCACCACGCGCATCGTCGCCGGCGTCGGCGTGCCCCAGCTCACCGCGATCATGGACGCGGTCGAAGCCGCGAAGAAGGCCGACATCCCCGTCATCGCCGACGGCGGCATCAAGTTCTCCGGCGACCTCGCCAAGGCGCTCGCCGCCGGCGCCGACATTGCCATGGTCGGTTCGCTGCTCGCCGGCACTGACGAGACCCCCGGCGAAGTGTTCTTGTGGCAGGGCCGGTCCTACAAGGCCTATCGCGGCATGGGCTCGGTCGGCGCGATGGCGCGCGGCTCGGCTGATCGCTACTTCCAGCAGGACATCAAGGACACGCTCAAGCTCGTGCCCGAGGGCATCGAGGGCCAGGTGCCCTACAAGGGTCCGGTCGGCAATGTCATGCACCAGCTCGCCGGCGGCTTGCGCGCCGCGATGGGCTATGTCGGTGCACGCGACATGAAGGAGCTGCACGACAAGGCGCAGTTCGTCCGCATCACCGGCGCGGGCCTGCGCGAGAGCCACGTCCACGACGTCACCATCACGCGCGAGAGCCCGAACTATCCGGGCGGGGGTTAGTTACTCCGCTCTCGTGCCCCGGGTCTGCGCAGCAACGTTGCGCGTTGCAGCGCGTCCGGGACACGAGAGATGTGCGCGCCTCTGCGTCTTATCGCTCCACTCCTTTTGTATTGACGCAGCTAACTGCCTCCGCTTCCGTCCACGTCGAAAGACAATCAGGAGGAAGCCATGTCCCAAGCCAAACGCATCGTTCTCGCCGCGCGTCCCGTCGGCGAGCCCAAGCCATCTGATTTCCGCTTGGAGGAATTCGCGGTGCCGACGCCGGGCGCAGGCGAAGTTCTGCTGCGCACGATCTGGCTGTCGCTCGATCCCTATATGCGCGGGCGGATGAGCGAGGGGCCGTCCTATGCCGCGCCGGTGCCGGTCGGCGGCGTGATGGAAGGCGAGGCGGTCAGCGAGGTCGCGGCGTC
Organism: Bradyrhizobium sp. 62B; assembly: GCF_030272265.2. Lineage (NCBI taxonomy): Bacteria > Pseudomonadati > Pseudomonadota > Alphaproteobacteria > Hyphomicrobiales > Nitrobacteraceae > Bradyrhizobium > Bradyrhizobium sp. 62B. Next base: position 3,043,770 of record NZ_CP092841.2, read on the forward strand.
CAACAATCCCGACTTCGCCAAAGGCGACATCGTGCGCATTCGTTCCGGCTGGCAGACCCATGCGATCTCGAACGGCAAGGGCCTGATCAAGGTCGATCCCAAGCTCGGGCCGATCTCGACGTCGATCGGCGTGCTCGGCATGCCCGGCATGACCGCGTATACGGGGCTGCTCGACATCGGCAAGCCGCAAGCTGGCGAGACCGTCGTCGTTGCCGGCGCCTCCGGTGCGGTCGGCTCGGCGGTCGGCCAGATCGCCAAGATCAAGGGCGCACGCGCGGTCGGCATCGCCGGCGGCAAGGACAAGTGCGACTACGTCGTGAGGGAGCTCGGCTTCGATGCCTGCATCGATCACCGCGACCCTGATCTCGCCGCGAAGCTGAAGGACGCCTGCCCGAAAGGCATCGACGTCTATTTCGAGAATGTCGGCGGCGCTGTGTTCGAGGCGGTCTTCCCGTTGCTCAACCCGTTTGCCCGCGTGCCGGTCTGCGGCCTGATCGCGCACTACAACGACACCGAGGCAAGGCCGCCGAAATGGGCCGCCAGCATGATGCGCGCGACGCTGACCAAGCGGCTCACCTTCCGCGGCTTCATCGTCTCCGACTTCGCCGCCCGCCATGGCGATTTCCTGCGCGACATGTCCGCCTGGGTTCGTGACGGCAAGGTCAAGTACAAGGAGTTCGTCACCGAGGGCCTGGAAAGCGCACCCGGCGCCTTCATGGGCCTCCTGAAGGGCGCCAATTTCGGCAAGCAACTGGTCCGGGTCGGGCCGGACAAGGCCTGACCTGCCGCTCCCGCCTCCGAGGGGGGGGCGAACATGGTTAATAAAGAGTGACCGATCGGCCACACCTGTTCCGCAAAAGCCGCAGGTGTGACCGCCGGTTCATTGACCCCACGACGAAGACGTTGAATCATCGCGCATATTTTGGGTGTTGCGATGTTAGAGATCAGTGTTTTCTGCGTTATCCTGCTGGCGGCCGGCTATTGGACGACCATGTTCGTCATGGGCCGCCGCGACGACGTCATCCATGGCAAGTTCGTCCATGTCGACGAGGAGGGCGATTTGACCCGTCCCGCGATGCCGGCGCCGCCGCCGCCATTCCCGAAGCGCCCGGTCAAGGCCGCCCAGCCTGCCAGGTCGCCATCCGCCAATGATCTCGCGGCCAAGCCGGTGAACAGCGAAGCGCTGCAATCGCTGCTCGCCGCGATCCAGCAGGATCTCAAGAGCGTCGCCTGAGCCGATGGCAGGCCTTAATGCTCGCCGCCCATCTGGGCGAGCAGCTCCTCGATGTCGACATCGACCTGGCCTGCGACCCTGACGTGGCGGACCTCGAAACTGTCGGGTCGGAAGCGATACTCGACCAGGCCGACTTCCTTGAGTGCGATCCGGTCCTGCCGCGCATCGTTGATGACGAAGCCGGCCGACGGCGCCCAGACATGGCGGGTGCGGTGCCAAGTGAAATCGCGCCGCTGGTGCACGTGGCCGCATGCGATGAGGCGCAGGTCGACATGCGCGAACATCTCGATCAATCGGGCCCGCGCCGGCTGCGGCACGTAGCGGATCGAGGTCTCCGGCGTCTCCGGATCGTCGGGCCGGTTGAGAAACAGCGGCTTGTGCAGGAACAGCGCCACCGGCTTGCGGTTCGTCTGCGCGATCTCGGATGCCAGCCAGTCAAACTGCTCGGCCTCGAAGGCGAGCCCTGAAGTCATCACCAGCGAATTGAGGCCGATGAAGCGCCAGCCTGCGGCTTCGAACGCCCAATGGTCTTCGCCGATGATGTCGCAGAACTGCCGGCGGTGTGCTTCGCTGACCGGCGGCTTCGGCGCCGGCCCGATCGCGGTCGGATTATCGCCGATGTCGTGATTGCCGGGGAGATAGCGGCACGGGACGGGCAGGGCGTCGTGGAGGCCTTTTGCGAAGACCACATCGTCGCGGCCGGTCGGTCCGTCGAAGGAGACGTCGCCGGTGTTGACGACGAGATCGGGCCGATCAGCGTCGATGTGCTCGCAAACGCGATGGAAGTTGGCGACGAGGCCGGGGAAGCGCCGGCCGAGATGGGTGTCGGAGATCTGGGTCAGGCGAAATTCGGACATGCGATCAGCTTACCCGCCCTCGCGCGTCGGAACGATGACGGCGCAGGTCCGGATCGCAGCGAACAAAGTTTAAAGCACGCGGTAGCGGATCGTGTAGCCGTCCTGCGGTGCGATGGCTCCTGCCAGCGGAGAGGCGATGCGGTCGGCGAGATGCCAGGGGCCGAACTCGCCGGTGCGATGCGGCTCGGCGGGAAGGCGGAGGCGGAACTCGAACGTGCCCTTGCCCGGCAGGTTGACGACGAGCATGCGGTCCGCGGTGCGGTGGTTGAGCGCAACCGCGCCGCGCAGCAGCGCGCGGCCGTCATCGAGATCGCGCACGCCATCGACCAGCGCCAGCGTCTGGTTGCGGTCGGTGTGCAGCTCGATCTGGCTGTCGGTCGCCGCGGTCAGCATCTCCCGGGGCATGCGGATCTCGAACTCGACGGCGGGCTTGGAGGGATTGAGGCCGAGATAGGCAAGCGCGGCGTGGCGCATGTCGTAGGCGGCAAAGGCGAACAAGGCGATCGCCGCGAGCCCGGCCAGGCCATGCCTGACGACGTCGCGCCAGCTCCGGTAGCTCAGGCGGAAGTACACCTTCATTGCCAGCGCGACCGCGAGCGCCACCGCGATACCCGACAGCGCCGACATCAGGATGCCGAGCTGGCCGCCGGCGGATTCGGTCCATAGGCTGGACAGGGTGGTCATGGCGCCATCTCGCCTCTATCTCGCCTTGGGCCCCGACCAGGGCCGAAATCGCTTTAACGATCGGTGGTTGGTCGCAAGAGCGGGAACGCCGGTTCAACTCGCTGATTGTCAGCGTCAGAAGTCGCCGCTAATGACGGGCAGCGACGTTTCGCCTTGCGGGAAAGTTCCGATGTCCGTTCAAATGGTCTTGCTGCCGGTCTTCGTCCAGATCGGGCTCACCTTCGCCCTGCTGATCGGCATGGTTTTCGCGCGCCGCAAGACGCTGGTCTCGGGCGAGACCAAGATCCGCGACATTGCGCTCGGCGAGCCGAACTGGCCGAAGGGCGCCACCCAGATCGCCAATTGCTACCGCAACCAGTTCGAACTGCCGGTACTGTTCTACGTTCTGATCGCGCTGGCCTTGCCCTTGCGCCGCGCCGATCTCTTCATCGTGCTGATGTCCTGGGTGTTCGTGGTGACGCGCTTTGCCCATGCCGGGGTCTTCGTCTCCTCGAACGATCTCGGCCGGCGCTCCACGGTCTGGATCGCCGGCGTGCTGGTGCTGCTCGCCATGTGGATTTACTTCGCGCTGAAGCTCTTGTTGCTGATCTAGGCGCTCGCCCGCCAACGAAAGATAAAGAATGACCCCCGCTGCCCGGCTGTCCGCAGCCATCGAACTGATCGACACCATCGAGAGGGATCGCGTGCCCGCGGCCAAGGCGCTGAAGGAGTGGGGCACCGCGCACCGCTTCGCCGGTTCCGGCGACCGCGCCGCCATCGCCGGCCTCGTCTGGGACGTGCTGCGCCGCTACGCCTCGAGCGCGTTCCTGATGGATTCCGATACCGCCCGCGCGCGGCTGATCGGCATGCTCCGGCTCGAACGCGACATGGACACGGCGACGATGGGCGCCTTGTTCGACGGCAGCCGCTTCGCGCCGGCGCCGCTGACGGAGGCCGAGCAGGCCGCGCTCGCCTCGCGGTCTCTGAAAGATGCGCCGGCCGCGATCGCCGGCGACTATCCGGAATGGCTGGATCCGCACCTTGCAAAAGTGTTCGGCGAGGACCGTGTGGCGGAGGCGGCCGCGATGGCGAGCCGGGCGCCGCTCGACCTGCGCGTCAACACGCTAAAATCCAACCGCGACAAGGTGCTGAAGGCACTTGCTCATCTTCATGCGAAACCGACGCAATGGTCGGTAACGGGCTTGCGCATCGAGCTTTCGGCCGATGCGCGCAACCCCGGCATCCAGGCGGAAGAGGATTTCATCAAGGGCGCCGTTGAAGTGCAGGACGAGGGATCGCAGCTTGCGGCCCAGTTCACCGCGGCAAAGCCCGGCGAGCAGGTGATCGACCTCTGCGCCGGTGCAGGCGGCAAGACATTGGCGCTCGCCGCCCTGATGCAGGGCAAGGGCCGGCTGATCGCGACCGACCGCGACAAGCGCCAGCTCGCGCCGATCCACGAGCGGCTGTCGCGCGCCGGCGTCCACAATGCCGATGTCCGCACGCCCAAGGGCGAGGCCGATCCACTGGCCGACATTCGCGCCTCGGCTGATCTGGTCGTGATCGACGCGCCCTGTACGGGAACCGGGACCTGGCGCCGCAACCCCGACGCCAAATGGCGCATGCGGCCGGGCGCGCTGGAGATTCGCCTGCGCGACCAGGCCGAGGCGCTCGCGCGAGCGGCTCCGCTGGTGAAGCCGGGCGGCCGCATCGCCTACATCACCTGCTCGGTGCTTTCAGAGGAGAACGGCGATCAGGTGAGGGCGTTCGTCGCGCGCCATGGCGAGTTTTCGGTCGTACCGCCCGAGCAGACCGCCAGCGTGCTCTGGGACAAGGCGGAGGGTTTTGGCGAGGCCGCGCTGCGCTCGGACGAAGGCTGGCTGATGACGCCGCGGCGAACCGGAACGGACGGGTTTTTCGTCTCGGTGCTGCGGAAATCGTAAGCCGGTGGGCAAAGCGAAGCGCGCCTTTGCCCACCCGAGGTGTTCACCTCTCGAGGAGCTCACCTTGGCAGCTTGGCGATGGCCTCGCTGAGCTCGTGGATCTCATATGGCTTGCGCAGGATCGGGAAATCCCCGCGCACGCCGGCGGCGACCTCGCTGTAGCCGGTGGCGAGCAGGATCGGCAGGTTGGGATGGATCTGGCGCAGATGATGGGCGAGCGAGAGGCCATCCATCTTGCCGGGCATGACGATGTCCGAGAACACGAAATCGACGCCGTTGGTCTCGATCTCGCGCAAGGCGGCTTCGGCGTCGGCGACGCGGCGCACGTGGTAGCCGAGCTGCTCCAAGAGGCCAATGCTGACGATGGCGACGTCCGGATTGTCCTCCACCAGCAACACCGTGCCGCTGCCCTGGAACGCCGGCTCCCCAACCGTGTCCTGTGACGGCGCGTCTTCTCCGCGCGGCAGGACGATGGTGAACGTCGTGCCCTTGCCGAGCTCGCTTGCGACCTTCACGGTGCCGCCGGCCTGATGCGCGAAGCCGTGCACCTGAGAAAGGCCGAGGCCCGTGCCTTTTCCGATCGGCTTGGTCGTGAAGAACGGCTCGAAGATCTTGTCGAGCACGTCGGAGGGGATGCCGAGCCCGGTATCCGTGACGTCGACTGCGACGAAATCGCCGGCGAGGGGCGCTTCGTCTAGCGCGACATTGCGCGCGCGGATCGTCACCGTGCCTCCGTCGGGCATCGCGTCGCGGGCATTGATGACGAGGTTGAGCAGCGCGGTCTCGAGTTCGGAAGCGTCGGTCTTGACCGGCCAGACGTCGCCGCCGATGTCGAAGGCCAGCCGCACGGAGCTGCCGACGCCGGCATCGAGCACCTCGCGGATCGCCGCGATGCGTTCGGCGAAATTGATCGCCTGCGGGTTGACGCTCTGCCGCCGCGCGAAGGTGAGCAGCTGGTTGGTCAGCGCCGCGCCGCGCCTGGTGGCGGTCTCGATCGCGGAGATCGCGCGCTGAAGCTTGGCCGGGTCGTCGGCCCCTCGCTTCAGCATGTGGAGGCTGCCGCTGATGATCATCAGCAGGTTGTTGAAGTCGTGGGCGACCCCGCCGGTGAGCTGTCCCAGCGCGTCGAACTTCTGGGACTCGGCGAGCTGCTTCTGCATCGCCTCGAGCTTGATCTGGGTATTGCGGCGTTCGGTGATGTCGCGCGTGATCTTGGCGAATCCGACCAGTTTGCCGTCCTCGTAGATCGGATCGATCACGACGCTGGCCCAGAAGAACGTGCCGTCCTTGCGGACGCGCCAGCCTTCCTCCTCGTAGCGGCCCTTCTCCCTGGCAATGCCGAGCGCACGGGCCGGCTTGCCGTTGGCGCGGTCGGTTTCGGTGTAGAAGCGGGAGAAATGCTGGCCGAGGATCTCTTCGGGTGAATAGCCCTTGATGCGTTCGCCGCCGATGTTCCAGCTGGTGATGATCCCCTTGGGATCGAGCATGTAGAGGGCGTAGTCCGCAACTCCCTCAACCAACAGCCGGAAACTGCGTTCGCTCTCGAACAAGTCTCTCTGTTGACTGACTTTTTCAACCATTCCGGGACCCCGCCTCGACTGGAGCAAACGCCACAAGCGCCGGATGGTTCCCTGGGCCTGGAACATTTTTAAGCAGATTCCCCGCCTCGTATGCCGACGGCGTTGCTCTTGACAGCGGATCGGTCTTATCAGATATTTCTGTAATGACAGAAATAACCGGAAAGAAGAAACTCCCCGCCGCCGTCGAGCGCTTCATCCTGCATTGGGGCGACATGGGGGACGAGTGGGGCGTCAATCGCTCGGTCAGCCAGATCCACGGGCTGCTCTACCTTTCCGAAGCACCGATGACTGCCGAGGATATCGCCGACACGCTCGGCATGGCGCGCTCCAACGTTTCCAACTCGATCAAGGAATTGCTCGCCTGGAACCTGATCCGCCGGGTGCCGATCCTGGGCGACCGCCGCGACCATTACGAGGCCGAGACCGACATCTGGGAGGTCGCCGCCAGAATTGCGGCGCGGCGCAAGGAGCGGGAGCTCGATCCGGCGATCGCGGCGCTCAGGGCCTGCGTGTCCGACGCCACCGACGATCCCACCATCAATCCGGTCGCCAGCAAGCGGCTGAAGGAGATGCTCGCCTTCACCGAGCTCGCCGACCACTGGTTCATGCAGATGCTGAAGGTGCCGCGGCCGCGGCTGGTCGCCTTGATGCGCCTTGGCGAGAAGATCGTGAGCCTGCTGCCGCTGGGCAAGGTCAAATAGTGTCGGGAGGGTGCGATGACGTCGGCTCGATTATCAGGCTCCAGCGCACCTTTCTCCGTTCACACCAAACTGTTCGACGATCGCCGTTTCCGTTCGCTGTTGTCGGACGAGGATTGGGGCCGCCTGCCGCTCGCAACCTGGCGGCGCTTTTCCAAACGTGTCGCCGATGGCGACAGCGTGGTCTATGTCGGCGTGGTCGACGAAATCTCTTTCAGCGACATCGGCTGGTGGTTCGCGCAGGCAGCAAGGCTGATCGGCGGGCCGCTGCCGACCGGCCGTGACACCGGCGTGCCGATGATCGTGACCGTCACCGAGGACAGCGCGACCGGCGGCCAGACCTGGACCCGCATCTGCGCGCGCAAGCGCGGCTTTCCGCAAGTGATCCATTCCGCCAAGCGTTTCGCCGGACCGACCGGGCTCGAGGAATATGTCGGCTTCGGCGTCTCGATGGCGCTCCGGATCGCGGTCGAGGGCGAGACGCTGACCTTTCGCAGCGCCGGTTACGGCCTCCAGCTCGGCTCGCTCTGGATCCCGCTGCCGCAATGGCTCACGCCGGGCGACCTCACGGTGACTCATCGCGATCTCGGCGAGGGCGCCTTCCGTTTCACTCTCGATGTCACCCACCCGCGTTGCGGCGCGCTGATCCATCAGTCCGCCATCTTCAGGGAGGCCGTATCATGACGCCGCTGTTGTGGGCGCTCATCGCCATCCAGATCGTGATGGGCGTGTTCGACACCTTCTATCATCACGAATTCACCGAGCGCCTGGCCTGGCGGCCGTCACAGCGCTTCGAGCTGAAGCTGCACGGCATCCGCAACATGTTTTATGCGCTGCTGTTCCTCGTGCTCGGCTGGTTGGAGGTCTACGGCGTTTTGGCGCTCTTGATCGTCGTGGTGCTGGTCGCCGAGATCGTCATCACGCTGATGGATTTCGTCGAGGAGGATCTCAGCCGGAAACTGCCGCCGAGCGAGCGCATCAATCACACGCTGCTCGCGATCAATTACGGCGCCATTCTCGTGCTGCTGCTGCCGGTCCTGATCGAATGGGCGATGCAGCCGTTCGGCGTGAGGGTCGTGTACCAGGGCCTGCTCAGCATCGCCGCCACCGCCTGCGCGATTGGCGCGGCGCTGTGCGGCGTCAGGGATTTTGCGGCGATGCGCCGGCTCGGCCGGATGCGAAGCGTGCCCGCTGCCGGGCTCGTCGAGAAACTGCCCGGTCGCAAGACCGTGCTCATCACGGGCGCCACCGGCCTCATCGGCGGTAGGCTTGCCGCGAGCCTCGGCGGGGCAGGGCATGATGTCATTGCGCTGATCCGCAACCCTGCCAAGGCCGAGATGTTGCCGCCGCCGGTGACGCTGATCACCAGCCTCGATCAGCTCTCCTCGGAAACAAGGATCGATGCCATCGTCAATCTCGCGGGAGAGCCGATCGGCAATGGTCTTTGGACCGAGGCGAAGCGCGCCAAGATCATCAGCTCGCGTGTCGACATGACCGGCGAGGTGGTCAAGCTGATCGCGCGGCTCGACCACAAGCCCGAGGTTCTCGTCAGCGGCTCCGCGATCGGCTGGTACGGTCTATGGGCCGACCAGGTGCTGACGGAGTCGGCGAAGTCGCACGCCAGCTTCAGCCACGAGCTGTGCGCGGCCTGGGAGCAGGCGGCGCGTCCGGCGGAGGAGCTCGGCGTGCGCGTGGTCTATTTGCGCATCGGCCTCGTGCTCGGCACCGAGGGCGGATTCATCACGCGCATGCTGACGCCGTTCGAGTTCGGTCTCGGCGGCCCGCTCGGCACCGGGCGGCAGTGGATGTCGTGGATCGAGCGCGACGATCTGATTCGCCTGATCGCCTATGTGATGGCAACGCCGGATCTCGCCGGGCCCGTCAACGCCACTGCGCCGATTCCGGTCACCAACGCGAAGTTCACCGAAGAGCTCGGGCGGCGCCTGCATCGGCCCGCGGTGTTCCGCATTCCCGGCAGCCTGCTGCGGCGGATCGGCGGTGGCTTCGCCGACGAGCTTTTGCTGGGCGGTCAGCGCGTGCTGCCGAACAAAGCGCTGAGCCGCGGTTTTGTGTTCAAGCACGAAACGCTGCGCAGCGCGTTCGAGGCGATTTTGTGAAACCTCAGTTGGCGGCGACACTTCTAAAGGTCGCCGCCACCGCACGCAGCGCAGCAAGCTTCGCGGGATCGCTGACTTTCGAATGCAGCATCACCTTCGAGCTGCCGAGCTTCGGCAGCTTGTGCGCGGGCCCGATGTCGACCAGCCCGGCAGGTGCGATCCGGCGCGCCAGCGGTGCGACGGCAAGTCCTGCGAGCGCCGCTGCGACCACCGCCGTCACGCCGCCGCCGACGAAGCGCTCGCGCCAGGCAAGACCCGCCTTGTCGAGCGCGCGTACGGCAATGGCGCGAACACCGCAGGGCGGGGCGAGCGTCGCAAGCGGCAGCGGCTCACCTTTCGGCAGGGAGAGGCGCCGTGCGGCGAACCAGCCGAACTCGTCCTCGGTCAGCGTCTCGCCGCCGCGGCGGCTGCCTTCCTGGCGGACGATCACCGCATCGAGTTCGCCTGAATCGTAAGCATCCTGCATCTCGCGCGAGAAGCCGATGGTGACGGCGAGGGTGAGATTTGCTGACATCGCGTGCAGGCGTTCGAGCAGCGGCACCAGTTCGGGGCCGGTCGCATGATCGGAGATGCCGAGCGAGAGCGATTGAGCGGCAGGTGCCTCGCCTGACAGTGCCCGGTCATGCGCCGCCATCAACGCGCGGGCGCGATCGAGGAAGCCGGCGCCGTCGGCAGTGAGCCGGACCGCGCGCGGCGACCGCTCGACGAGGCGCTTTCCCAGCAACGTCTCCAGCCGTTGCAGCTTGAGGCTGACCGCGGCCTGCGTCGTGCCGAGCGCTTCGGCGGTCCGCGTAAAGCTCTGGAGATCGGCGACCAGCAGGAAAGCCTTGATGGTGGCGATGTCGAGTGTGGCTGTCATTATGAAGTCTTATCACTGGTATCAACAGAGATAAGATACCAAAATGAAGGCCGCGGGTCTAGCTTCTCACCAACGCCGCGCAAACAGCGCCGCATCTCGAGGAGAGCCACAATGCCCCTGATCACCGTGTCCTACACCACCTCCCGCCAGGCGCCGTCGCTGAAGGCCGACATCGCGAGCGCCGTGTCCGAGCTCACCGCAAAAATCCTGCACAAGGATCCCAAAGTCACCGCCATCATCGTCAAGTCGGTGGATGCCGATGACTGGTTTGCCGGTGGCAAGTCGCTGGCCGAGCAGAAGCTCGCGAGCTACTGGCTCGACATCCACGTCAGCGAAGGCACCAACACCAAGGACGAGAAGGCGGCCTATCTCGCCGCCATGTTTAAGCGCATGGCCGAGATTCTCGGGCCGCTGCATCCCGAGACCTATGCGCATGTCGACGAGGTCAAGAGTGACGCCTACGGCTTTGGCGGCCTGACCCAGGAGCGGCGCTACATCGCCGGCAAGCTCGAGGTGCCGCTGCAGACGGCGTGAGGCTGCAGGCCGCGGGTGAGGAGTCTCACCCGCGGCCTGATCGTCAGCTCGCGGTGCTGAACTGGACTTCGGAATTGTTCAAAAAGCATGCCTTGTCGAACAGCGTCAGGTCCAGCGGGTTGGGCAGCCTGATGTCGCCGAGATCAGGGCAGGGCTTGACCTGGGGATCATAGGATCGGTCGATCTGCGAGATGAAGACGACGATCAGTCCCCGGTCGCGCGCGAAGGACTTCAGTGCGCCCACCTGAACGGCGAGGTCGGGGTTTTCCCGCCTCTGGTCGAGCAGCTGCAGATAGTCGATCACCACGACCGTGCCACGGGGCGCTGCTGCCATCTGCTTGACGACGTAATCGGCGCTGATGGCGTCGGAGCAGTCGACCTCGAAGAGGTCATCGAATTGCGCGGGCTCGACGCCGATCGCACGCAAGCGATCGAAAACATCCTGCTCGGTATATTCGAGCGAGAAGAACGCGGCGCGGTGGCCCGACTTCATGGCCTCCACGGCAAGCTCGAGGCTCATCAAGGTCTTGCCCTGACCGGGCCGCGCGCCGACGAGCACGAGGTCGCCGGGGTGGAATTGCGGGAATAGCCTGTTCGCCGGCGTCATCGCGGCGGCTTTCGCCGCGAGCATGCTCCAGGCGGAAAAGCCCTCCGTCGCGGCGACGCGGTCGAGCGCGTCGTGCAGCGGAATGTTTTCGTCGCGGGACAGGCGCTTTGCTTTTCGCTTGAGATGATAGATCGGCGCAGAGAGTCTCATCGTCAAAACCTCCCATTGCGAGCAGGTAACGCAATCCCTCCTTATGCCCAGCGCTCGAACAGTCGGTCCGATGATCTCATCGCCCTGCATGAGGTCTGCTTTCCCGGCGGAGGGGGGAGGCGTGGGCGGCACCGGACTTGAGAATGGCCGATTCTGCGGCGGCGGAGAACGCGAGACAGTGCGTCTTCAACAGGACTAGATCAGGCGGCCGCTTCCGCCACTGGCGCGCGGGTCGGCCCGAACAACTGCTCGAACGCCTGGCGCAGCGCGATATCGACGTCAGCCATGGTCACGAGCTGGCCGAGGTCGACCAGCGAGGTGACGCCGTAACGGGGATCGACGACCCCGCACGGCACGATGCCGGCGAAATGCGACAGCTCCGGCTCGACATTGATGGCGATGCCGTGGAACGAGACCCAGCGCTTCAAGCGCACGCCGATCGCCGCGATCTTGTCCTCGTGCTCAGGCCCCTTGTCGGGCCGCTTCACCCAGACGCCGACCCGGTCCTCGCGCCGTTCGCCGCGGACGTTGAAGGCGGCCAGCGTCTTCAGGATCAATTCCTCCAGGCTCGCGACATAGGCCCGGACGTCCGGCCGGCGGCGCTTGAGGTCGAGCATGACATAGGCCACGCGCTGGCCGGGCCCGTGATAGGTGAGCTGGCCGCCGCGGCCGGTGGCGAAGGTCGGGAATCGGGCATCGAGCAGGTCGGTTTCCTTGCCCGAGGTCCCCGAGGTGTAGAGCGGGGGATGCTCCAACAGCCAGACCAGCTCCGGCGCCTCGCCGGCCGCGATCGCGGCGACCCGCGCCTCCATGGCGGCGACCGCCTCCGGATAGGCCACCGGCGCGTCCGAGATTCGCCATTCGACGGGCTCGCCGCCGGCAGCGGAAAACGACGTCAAATCGAGCTGTTCGCGGGGGTTTTGAGGTGAATTAACCATTGGCTAACCATAACGTGGTGATGATCGCAGGTGCAAATGCCAAGTCCCTAGTTGCGGCGGTCCTAACAGTGCCCACTCTCGATAAAGTCACCGTGGATCTCATGGTCGTCCTCGGGACGACCACCATGCCGATCCATCAGGTATTACGTCTTTCCCGCGGCGCCATCATCGAGCTGGACGCAACCGAGGCCGACGAGGTCAAGGTCCTCGCCAACAACCTGCCGGTCGCCTCCGGGGTCGTGCTGGTGGATCGCAACCGAATCGCGGTCGAGGTCAAGCAGATGCTGCCGCGCTCGCCGGGCACGCGGTAGCCCGCCTGGGCACGCGGTAGCGGCCCCTACATCGGGTCAGGGCCGATTTGGGCAAGGAGCCTGAACTTTCCTGCAAAGCTTGTGGAATTCAGGGCCTTTGCAGGCTTGTACCCCTCTGATGGATTTGTTAGATCGGCGCCGTTGATCCGGCCGGCCTTCAAGCCTCAAGCCGGCATCCCCAAAGCGCTCGTGGCGGAACTGGTAGACGCGCTGCCTTGAGGTGGCAGTGAGTAAAATCGTGGGGGTTCGAGTCCCTCCGAGCGCACCAAATCCTCGTTTGTCACTGAAATAGCTAAGCTTTTTTCAAAGCTCGATCGGGCGCGCACGACCTCGTGCCGCGCTGCTCTCGTCCGCCGCTCATCCCCGGCGTCAGCTCATCCCGGCCTCGATTCGGCGGGGCCGTGGCATACCCGGGCTCGGTCTGCTCGATCATCGGCTGCATGAATACGGAACGAGGGCCGTCGGGATCGCATTTGCAGGTAAGCCGCCGCGGACGTGCCGCGGCATGCGTTCGCCGGTGGAGGACAATGAGAAACAGCGCGTCGGACGTCGCCGAGATCAGGGACGCCGTTCACCTCTGCATCGACATGCAGAACATTTTCGCTCCCGGCGGTTTGTGGGCGACGCCGTGGATGGAGCGGGTCCTGCCGACGATCGCTTCGATCGTTGCTCGTTATCAGGCCAGAACCGTCTTCACGCGCTTCATCACCCCGGAAGATCCCGCGGATCGTCGCGGGCAGTGGCAGCGCTATTTTCATCGATGGCACCAGGCAACGCGCAGGAATCTCCCGCCGTCCGCCCTCGATCTCGTGCCGGCCCTCACCAGGTTCGTTCCGCCGGCCGCGATCATCGACAAGCCGGCCTATTCCGCGTTCAGCAATCCCGCGCTTGCGACTTTGCTGGTCGACAAGAACGTCGGCACGGTCGTGATCTCGGGCGCAGAGACCGACGTCTGCGTGCTCTCGACGGTGCTGAGTGCGGTCGATCTCGGCTTCCGGGTCGTCATCGTCGAGGACGCGCTGTGCTCATCGTCGGACGTCGGGCACGATGCGCTCATGACCATGTACCGCACCCGCTTCCACGGCCAGGTCGACCTCGTGACCGCGGAGGAGCTGGCCGAGTTCTGGCGGGAGTGGGGTGCCATCGGCTCAATTGAAATTGTCGCCGAACATGTTGCGGAAGGCGGTGGCGACGGCCGCAGCGCCGTCCACGCCATGCATCAACGCGATCTCGCCCTGCTGCGCGTGGCGAATGGCGTGGGCCATGATGCGCAGGCGCGGATCGCCGCGGCTCCGCCACATCCGGTCGGCCATCCTGACCGCACCGGCATGATGCCTGCTCATGGCATCGACGAAGACCGTGTCGAACTGGCCGGGCGGTGCGGCCTTCACCGCGCGCATCTCGGCCGGCGTCAAGTAGCCGGGCATCGTGGCGCGTTCTTCCGTGCTGCAATCGGGCATCTCCATGTCGAACCAGCTCAGCCACCAATTCTCGAAGATCCTGCTCTCGCCGGCCTGGCTCGCGACCATCAGAATCGCGAGCTTGCGCAGATGCGGGTCCTGAGCCTGTTCGGCGGCGATCCGCGCCAGCTCGATGCCTTGGGCGTGATGCGCCGTCATGTGCCTGATGTAGCTCTGGTCCGCGTCCCTGTCGCGGCCCATCCACGGGACTTCGTAGCCGTGGCTGCCGAACAACTCGGTCGCGCCGAGCAGCGCGACCATGGCGAGCGCGCCCATGGTCCAGGCATTGGTGAAGCGAATGTCGCGCGCCGGCACCTGGCCGCGCCGCCAGCGCAGCCGGGCGAACAGCGGGTACATCAAAGCCGAGCAGCCATGGACCAGCAGTCCGATCCAGTAGGGCTGCTGCAGCGTGAACAGCGGCTGCCAGAACGGAAACAGCGGCACCAGCCCGAACCATTCCGTGGCTGAGGTGAACGCCGCCCACGGCAGCGCCAGCAGCAGGATCGTGAGCGGCCGTAGGTCCGCGGTCCACCGCCCGAGCACGCCAAAGAACACCAGCGCCCAGGAAAAATCCGCCCATTGGTGGAAGGCGATGCCGGCAAGGATCGCGCTCCATGACGGCTCCGCGCTGAGCGCCCCGTCGCGCAGCGGGATGGCGGCGACCGTCATCCAGTCGACCGCGGCATCGCGGCCGATGCGGGCGGCGAACAGCTGGCTGACCAGGGTCGAGAACGTGCTGCTGATCAGGCCGAGCTCGGCGGCGGCGAGCCAGCGCGAACGTCGCTGCTGCTCCCTGAACCGCAACGGTCGCGGCTCCGCGTTCACGTCAGCTGCTTGAGCTTCTTCAGGGGATTGAGTTCACTCGGCTTGTCCTGGTCGTCGCGGCCACGCTCGGCTTCCGCCTTGCCGTCATCGTGGAGATCCTGGTCGCCGATGATCTCGCCGACAGCCTGCCTGGTCTTGCCGACGATGCGCTGCCGAAGGCCCTTCGTCCTGGTCATGGCCTGCCTCCAAACTTGCGCCGCCAACCCCGGCGCCTGAAGGGGGCGAGCGCCGGGGCGGTGCGGTTTCGCAGTCCGCCTCCGGCAGGGGGGATGACGGAGGCGTTGATCAGACGCGCTGATGCGCGGATGGTTCCTGCCGTTACCGCACTTCAATCGCGATGATCACGCCTTCATTGCCGCGGAGCAGGATGGATGCATCCGGCAATGGCTCGGGCGGTCGGTCCAGGTGCGTCGACATCATCAGACGGCCCCTTCCTTGCCAGTGGTATTTCCGCGGTTCGGCAGCGATGTTGAGCGCGATCAGGAATCCGTCGGCACCGTCGGTCCGTCCAAAGGCGAGCACGTCGTTCTGCGAACGCAGCGGCTCGTAACCGCCCCGGCGCAGGCACGCGTGCTCGCGCCGCAGCGCCATCAGCGCGCGAAACAGCGCCAACATCGAACGCTCGTCGCGCTGCTGCGCGGCGACGTTGGCGGCGCCATCCGGACTCTCCAGCGGCAGCCACGGCTCGCCATTGGTGAAGCCGCCGTCGGGATTTTCGTCCCAGCGCATCGGCGCGCGCTCGGGATCGCGGCACAGGCCGAACCCGGGCACGAGCTTCTCGAAGGGATCGCGCACGCGGTCGGACGGTATCGGAACGCGCTTGCGGCCGATCTCGTCGCCCATGAAAAAGAACGGCGTGCCCCGTAGTGTCATCAACAGCATCGCCAGCACGCGCATCTGCGCCTCGCCGATCTTGCTCGCGATCCGCTGCTTGTCGTGGCCGCCGATCACCCAGACCGGCCAGCCATGGTCCGGGATCGCGTTGAAGTAAGCATCGATCGCTGCTTGCAGCGATAGCGCGTTCCAGGGCGTATCGAGCAGCGCGAAATTGAGTGGCAGATGCAGGCGCGGCTTGCCGTTGCCATAGAAATGGCCGATGCGGTCGGTCTTGCCCTGGACCTCGCCGCAGAGCATGCGCCCCGGATAGGTGTCGATCACCTCGCGGATGAACTCGATGCAATCCATCGTCTCCGGCCGGTCGTCGGTGAAGACGGGTGTCTGACGCTGCGGCGGCGGCTTGCCCTCGGCCTGGGGGTTCGGCGGATTGTCGCGCATGAGCGCGTCCTTGATCAGGACCGCGCTGGCATCGACGCGAAAGCCGTCCACGCCGCGGTCGAGCCAGAACCGCATGACGTCGGCGATCGCATCGCGCAGCTGCGGGTTGCGCCAGTTCAGGTCGGGCTGCTCGACCAGGAAGGAGTGATAGTAATATTGCCGCCGCGCCTCGCACCATTCCCAGCCGCTGCCGCCGAAACGACTGAGCCAGTTGTTGGGCGGCCCGCCATTATCGGCCGCATCGGCCCAGATATACCAATCGGCCTTGGTGCCATGGCGCGAGCTCGAACTCTCGACGAACCAGGAATGATCATTGGCGGTGTGATTGGGGACGAGGTCGAGGATGAGGCGGATGTTTTCGCCGTGCAGCGCCTTGAGCAACTGGTCGAACTCCTCCAGGCTGCCGAAAGCAGGATCGACCGAGCAATAATCGGAAATGTCGTAGCCGAGGTCGCGGAACGGGCTCTTGTAGATAGGCGTCAGCCAGACCGCGTCGACGCCGAGCCATTTCAGATAGTCGATGCGCGACATCAGTCCGGCGAGGTCGCCCTTGCCGTCGCCGTTGGAGTCCTGGAAGGAGATCAGTGCGATCTCGTAGATGACGGCGGATTCCCACCACTTGGCTTTGTCAGGGGACTCGACGCTCATCACCTTGCTTGACCTCGTTCTGCCGGGCGTGAGCCGCGATCTGCCTCGCCGCGGTCCGGACGCTCTCGATGCCCTTGGGGAAACCGCTGCGGTTCGGATAGAGCTTGCGGCGTGCATCGCGCGCCGGGCGCCGCGGCTTGGTCGCCTGCGCGGTCCGGTAGTCGAGCATGGCGATGCCGCCGACCATCAGCAGCGCCAGTGCAATATTGCCCTTCTTGGGATTGTCCGGCGTCAGCCCCGACAGCAGCGCCGCGGCATCGAGGCCGTCGCCGCCGACGCGGGCCCACAGGCCGGCATTCTTCTCGACCGACAGAGTCATGATCCCGGCCATGATCTCGCGGATGCCGAAGGACCGCACCAGCGTCTCATGGCCTTCCATGCCCAGCGTTTCCGTGACGCGCCGCGGCGCGAACAATTCGACGACTCCGAGGCCGATGCTGAACCAGCCGAGCGCCCGGGCGAGCTGGTCCACCGGCTGCTTGAGGCTCGGGCCGCCTTCGACGATCTTCGGATCGCCCTTGGTGCGCACGATGTTGGAGAAATGAAACATGGGCTTGCTCCCTTAGGGTTTCAGCACGACCTTGACGCAGGAATCGCGCTTGTCGCGAAACACCTGGTACATCTCCGGTCCCTGTTCGAGCGGGACGGTGTGGGTGATGACGAAGGACGGATCGATCTCGCCGTCCTCGATGCGGCGAAGCAGATCGTCGGTCCAGCGGTTGACGTGGGTCTGCCCGGTGCGCATCGTCAGGCCCTTGTTCATGAAAGCGCCCATTGGCAGCATGTCGGACATTCCGCTGTAGACGCCCGGCACCGAGATGATGCCGCCGGGACGGCAGACATAGATCATCTCGCGCAGCACGTGGGGCCGGTCGCTCTCCGCCATCACCATCTGCTTGGCGCGGTCGAGCAGGGTGTCGGGCAGCGAGGCCATCACATGCGATTCCATGCCGACGCAATCGATGCATTTCTCCGGGCCCTTGCCGTCGGTCAGGTCCTGCAGCCGCTCCAGCACGCTCTCGGTCTCGAAGTTGATGGTGGTGGCGCCGCCGGCTTCCGCCATGCTGAGGCGTTCGGGCAGGCAGTCGATCGCGATCACCTGATTGGCGCCGAGCAGGATGGCGCTGCGGATCGCCATTTGGCCGACCGGACCACAGCCCCAGATCGCGACCGTGTCGGTCGGCTCGATGTCGCATTGCGCGGCAGCCTGCCAGCCGGTTGGGAAGATATCGCTGAGGAACAAGAGTTGCTCGTCGGGGATGCCTGCGGGCACCTTGATATGGGTGGCGTCGGCATAGGGCACGCGCAGATATTCGGCCTGGCCGCCGGGATAGCCGCCGGTCAAATGCGTGTAGCCGAACAGACCGGCGGTGGCGTGCCCGAATACCTTGTCGGCGAGATGGCGCTTGCGGTTGGTGGTCTCACAGACGGAAAAATTGCCGCGCTTGCACTGCTCGCATTCGCCGCAGATGATCGTGAAGGGCACGACGATGCGGTCGCCCTTCTTCAGCTTGCCGTCGACCCCCGAGCCGACCTCGACCACTTCACCCATGGTCTCGTGGCCCATGATGTCGCCGGGCAGCATGCCCGGAATGAAATTGTGGAACAGATGCAGATCGGAGCCGCAGATGGCGCAGCTCGTGACCTTGATGATGGCGTCGCGCGGGTCCTGGATCTCAGGGTCGGTGACGGTATCGCAGCGGATGTCCTCCTTGCCGTGCCAAACCAGCGCCTTCATCTTTCGTCCTCTCGGCTGAACCCAATTGCCACTCAAGTCCAGAAATGAACGATGGTTGCTAAGCGGCGCCCAATTCTTCGCACCGCGAAGGATAGGAACGAGATGCCGGCGGAGTGATTGGGCGTCATCATCTCATCGCAAGGACATGTGCCATGCCCGCCAATCAGCTCGCCGTCGTCACCGGCGCCTCCACCGGCATCGGCCTGGAGCTCGCCAGGTGCTGTGCCCAGGCAGGTTTCAATCTCGTCATCGCGGCGGATGAATCAGAGATCGCGCGGGTCGCGGTCGATCTGCGCCGGCTGGGCGGCAGCGTGGAGCCGGTCGAGGCCGATCTGTCCACCACCGAAGGCGTCGACAAGCTCTGCACCGCGGTCGGCGACCGGCCGATCGATGCGCTGCTCGCCAATGCCGGCGTCGGCCTCGGCAAGGCGTTCCTCGATCAGGACTTCGCCCAGGTGAAACACCTAATCGACACCAACATCACGGGGACGCTTTATCTGCTCCACCGCGTCGGCAACGAGATGCTTCGCCGCAATGCCGGCCGCATCCTGATCACGGGATCGATCGCCGGCTTCACGCCCGGCAGCTTCCAGGCGGCCTATAACGCCAGCAAGGCGTTCCTCGACTCGTTCTCGTTCGCGCTCCGCGAAGAGTTGCGGGACAGCGATGTCACCGTGACCTGCCTGATGCCGGGCGCCACCGACACAGAATTCTTTCGCCGCGCCGGTATGATGGACACCAAGGTCGGCACCGAGCAGAAGGACGGCGCCTACGACGTCGCCAAGGCTGGTTTCGATGCCATGCTGCGCGGGGAGGCCGACATCGTCACCGGGCTGAAGAACAAGATCCAGAGCACGGTCGCCAATGTTACGCCGAACGAGATGCTGGCCAAGCAGCATCGCAAGATGGCTGAGCCTGGGACGGCGAAATCGTGAGCTGGAGGACGCCTCAGCCCCCGCGACAATCGGCCAGCTAATAAACGCTGGACAAGGCGTCGCGGCCGATTCATAGCCCGATGCGCTGAGTTCGCCGATTGGTCAGACTGCTTCCGGCAGGACGGTGCTGCGTTGACGGTGGACCGCATGCAAATGCGGCGACCCATTACGGTTATGCCGTGATGACGGGCGCGATTGAATGGATGATGATGAGCTGATGGGGCACGAGGCGGTGATGCGGGTCGCTCTGCCTTATGCGGCAGTCCTTCTTTGTCTGGCGGTGACAGCCTGGCTCGCATTCGCGCATCTGTTTTGATCGTCGGCCGATCCTCGTCAGCTTCCGTCATCGGCAATCGTTGCACGAATTGGGCCTGGCCGCGCGAGCCCGCGCTGACGGTTCAGCGGCTCCCGGGTGAACAGTGCGGCGGCGGCGACGTGGTTTGAGTGAGCTACGCCGTTGAGTACATTGAGTAACTGATGCACCCGTGCTGAGAAAGTTTCGGGCGAAGGAGAACCGTTCCGCTTCCGGAACGTTAAGTGGGCGCCAAATGCAATTGCATCTGGCGTCATCAACATGTGAACGCAACGGCGCGCTCCGCTGACTGACAGGGGATAACGCCCATGACGATGATGCGGCGTCGGACGAAACACGAGGATACGTTGGAGGCGCGGCTGGCGGCCGAGGCCAAGCGGCTCCGTGAGGAGGCCAAATTGCTGCCGCCCGGTGCAGCGCGGGACGAGATGCTGCGCAAGGCCCGCCAGGCTGAGACAGGCTCCCAGATGAGCGAATGGCTGAGGTCACCGGGCCTGCAGCCACCCGTTTAAGTGGCCGCTAGGTAAGTTGCTAGCAAGCGCGCAGCCTGCCAAGGCTGCACGCGCCGGGAACGGGTTAGATGTCGGCGCGTACCGATGCGCTGATGTCGTGGGCAGAAACCGGAAAAATGAGCGCCACGTCCATCGTCCCCGTTGTGTCCGGTTGTCACCCGGCGGTGCGCGTCGTCAACGCCGCTTCGCCGCTTTGGTTCGCCGGTTGTAAGGCGAGCGGTTGACGGGCCGCAGCGAAATCCCTTCGCGCTGCGCCTTGCTGCGGATGGCCGCGACCGGGCGCTGCAGCTTGATGCTCATCACGCCGGTCGGCGTGTTACCTTTCGCGAGCTGCTTCAGCTTGCTGACATCCGCGGGCGTCCAGGGCTGCCGCGCCCGGCGCTTGTAGGCCGGGTTCGCCTTGCGCGGTCCCTTGCGGCCGATCGGTGAGCCCGGCCGCTTCCATGCTGCTTTTGCCATGATGATCCTCCTTCAGGCTCGTTCTTGAACATACGAATCAGCATTTCGGTTCCGCCGCAATCTGGCGCCGCGCGCCGGTCGCTTGCGCAAAATCACGCAGCGTTAACTTATGGAAATGCCGGAACCGCGAATTGGGGCGGAAGCTACCAGTTCTTTCCATCCGAAACCCGCTGTGAAAGTCCCATGACCGCCAAACGCAACCGCAGGAAACAGACCCAATCGCTTCAGGAGCGATTGGCCGCTTTCGCCGAAAGCGCCCGCGAGCGCGCGCGCAACCTGCCGCCCGGCAGGGAGCGGGAGATGCTGCTGCAACGCGCCAGGCAGAACGAATTGACCTCGAACCTCACGGACTGGCTGAGCGCACCCGTCTTGCCCAGACGAGGGACATCATAATGGGCGGCATCAAGCATTACCGCGCGTTCCAGATCGATCCGGACGGGCAGGTGTTCGGATGCATCAACCTCGTCTGCGACCATGACGAGGAGGCCAAGCGCGAAGCCGCCGCGCTCGTGCTGGCCCACCGCATCGAGCTGTGGCGGCTGGACCGGCGCATCGCGAAATTCGATGCGCCGCAGGAAGTGGCCCGCCAGTAACCGGAAGGAACCGTGTCCAGCGCCCCGGGTTGGTCGGAGACCGACTTCGCCGGAGCCAGTATGACGGACGCCGAAATTCGCCAGGGGATGCCGCCCGTCAAGCTGACGCGCCAGGAGTTCGAGCGGCGCTACAGGGCTCGCTTTGTCGATCCCGCCTTTGCCCCGCTGCAGCGCGAGCTCGATGCCATCGTCGCTGCGGCCTGGGACGCCTACAGCCATTCGCGCAAGGCGCCCTTGACGCGGAAAGCAGGCGAAGGCTTTTCCGATCCCGACTACGACATCGCCGTCGACTGGCTGGATGCGCGCGCAAGAATTCTCGAAGCCCAGCGGCGGCACGATGATGCGAACGAGACGCCGCGCATCCTTCTCGTCAACGGCTCGGCCCGCAGCGAGCACACCTGTCCCGGCGAGATGTCCAAGACCTGGCGGCTGGTCGAGCTGGCCGAGCCTGTTTTCGTCGAGATGGGGTTTACCGTCGACATCCTCGATCTGTCGCGCCTCGCCTCGGAATTCGGCAAGACGATCCATCCTTGCAAATCCTGCGTCAGCACCGCCATGCCGCTCTGTCACTGGCCGTGCAGTTGCTATCCGAATTATTCGCTGTCGCAGACTGGCGACTGGATGAATGAGATCTATCCGTTGTGGGTGGCCGCTCACGGCATCCTGATCGTGACGCCGGTGAACTGGTATCACGTGCCCTCGGGCCTCAAGGCGATGATGGACCGCATGGTCTGCGCCGACGGCGGCAATCCCGATCCGACCTCGACGCACGGCAAGAAGGCGGATGAAGCCAAGGCCATGGAGCTGAAGGGCTGGCCCTATCCGCGCCATCTCGCCGGCCGTCATTTCGGCATCGTCGTTCACGGCGATGCCGTCGGTGCCGAGGGCGTGCGCCGTGCCTTGTCGGACTGGCTGACCGACATGCAGCTGATCTCGGCGGGGCGCTTCGCCGAGCTCGACGGTTATGTCGGCTACATGGAGCCGTATGCGACCTCGCATCACGCGCTCGATGAAGACGGCGAATTCCAGCAGGAGGTGCGGAACGCGGCGCGCGCGCTCGGCAACGCCGTCCATTTGGCAAGGAGCGGGCGCCTGCAGGAGCCCGGAGCCGGTCTCCAGGACCCGAACCCGAAATGACCGGTGCGCCCTTTGATTGCCTGATAGTCGGCGGCGGCCCTGCCGGACTGATGGCCGCGATCTATCTGGCGCGCTTCCGCCGCAGCGTCTGTGTCGTGGACGCGGGCACAAGCCGCGCCGCGCTGATCCCGCGCAGCCACAACGTTCCCGGCTTCGTTCACGGCCTCTCAGGCACCGAGCTGATCGAGCGGATGTCGGCGCAACTGGACGAGCTCGCCGTCGCGCGCGTGCAGGCCGAGGTCACCGCGTTGCGGCGGCACGGGGACGGTTTTGAAGCGAGCTGGAACGGCGACGCGCATGCCGCTTCCACCGTCATCCTGGCCAGCGGCATCGTCGACACCCATCCGCCGTTCGCGGAGTGGCGCGGCGCGGTCGCGGACGGGGTGCTGCGCTATTGTCCCGTCTGCGACGCCTTCGAGGCGAGGGGCCGTCGCATTGGCGTCATCGGCCCGTTGCACCGCGCCGCCAGCAAGGCGCTGTTCCTGCGTGGCTATTCGCGCGACGTGACGCTGCTCGCAACCGGGCAGGATGACCAGAAGGGCGCAACCCCGGAGCTGCGCGATACCGGTGTCGAGCTCCTGTTCGCGCCCGATCTGCATTTGCGGCGGAGGGGCGAGGGCATCGAGGCCGTATTCGCCGACGGCCGGACGATGCCATTCGACATGGTCTATCCAGCGATGGGGGCCGAGGTGCGTTCGCAACTCGCGGTGTCGCTGGGGGCCGAGCACGACACCGAGGGCTATCTGAAGGTCGACGCGCACCAGCGCACGTCGGTCCACGGCCTCTACGGCATCGGCGATGTCATTACCGATCTGCATCAGATCTCCGTCGCCTTCGGCCACGCCGCCGTTGCCGCGTGCAACATCCACCACAGCCTGCCGCGGCGTCTGGCATGACGGAACGAAGGGCGCGGCTTGGCCTTGAGTGAGAGGAATGCGCGAAGGACCCAATCCCATGCTGGAAGAGAAACTGAAGGACGCCATCATCGGCGAGCTGCAACGTCAGGCCGATAACCGGCCGCAAGCGTTGCAGATCGATGGCGCCAAGGATGCGCAAGGCTCGGACGAGCTGACCGTCAACGGCAGGATCGATCTCGGCGCACTGGTCATGGTGATCGCGGGATCGGTGGCGGGCGGGCCTTAAGCTGGCTCTTCAGCCGTATTCCTCGCCGATCCCGTATTCCCGGTAGATCTCCAGCGGATCGAGGTCGGGAAACAGGCGGCATTTGGCCTGGGCGAGGTGCAGGCTCACCGCCGCCGGCTCCTTGCCGCTCGAGAGCATCTTGCGGATGTCGTCCATATGCGCGTTCGGCTGGTGCTTGGGTTCGAGCTGCTCCAGCGCGACCAGGGCGGTCGCGAGGGCCTCGGTCAGAACCCACTCGTCGTGGCCGGTGATTCCCTTCTTCGGCATCGGCAGACCCCGGATGTGGCGGCAACGCGATAGTCTATCGCGACTTCCGCCAAACCGCCATTGAGCCGTTGCGGGAGGCCGCGCCCTTGCATTATGGCAGCGCGTGGCTAAAAGGCGGCAAGTTGTGGGGCCGTGGTATCTTTGTTGAAATAATGTTGGCGTAGACGGACGCCTGCAGGGGTCGGCTGGCGGTTCCGGTCTGGGCCCTTGATCCTGCATTGGGCAGCACGATCCCGGTTGCCTCCTTCAAGGCTTGAGCCAGCATGGTTTTTCTCAGCTTCGTCTACCGCTTTCTCACCAATTTCGCGTTCATGGCGATGGTGTATTTCAGCCTGAACTTCATGGAGAAATATCCGAACCGGGCGATCCTGGCGATCCTGGTGCTGGTCTATGCCGCCATGCGCGCCGTCTCGACGCTGCGCGCGTTCTACTTTTACCAGAAGATCGAGAAGCTGGAGGCCGAGACGCGGCGCCTTCAGGGGCCGATCAACGATGGCTCCGGCGGGACGAACGCGCGCAAGCAGGTCGTGGCTGACGTTGCCCGGCTGCGGCGCGACGGCGAGCTCAAGTCCTATATGGACCTGTTCTTCCTGGCGCTGATCGTGCTGCTCTGCGTCGCCGCCATCATGCGGCAGTGAACTAGGCGCGCTTCTTCAGACTGGCGACGCGGGTCGGGCGCGGCGTACCGTTCTTGACCTGCGCGGCGTGCTTGGGTGCGACCGGTGCCGCATGCGCGGCGTGCCGGGCCTGGGGCTTGGCTGTCTTGCTGGCCGTCTTGCCCTTTGCGACCTTGCCTCCGGCCGGCCTCTCGGCCGCCATCGCCAGCCGCGTCGCGGCACGCCGCGACAAGGTCGTCGACAGCAGCACCTCGACCGAGCCTTCCGGAATCGCAAACAGCGCGCGGCCGGGCACGGGCAGGGTGGATGCGAGATCCATCTGCCCTTTGGTCCGGCGCGGCAGCAGCGATTGATGCGCGGCTTCCGCATTGAGGTCGGCGAGCGAGGGCGCCGGGAGCGTCCGCGTCTCGGTGAACACGAAGTGCGGCACGGCCGGCCAACGCGCGATCGGCACCGTCTCGGTCGGCGGATGCAGCAGCCATTCCACCGGGGTGGTCGGCGTTGCCGGCCGGTCGGCGGTCGCCGGCACCACATGCACGATGCGATAGCCGCGCGCCTTGAGGTCGCGGATGATTTTCGGCAGCGCCGCCACCGTGCGGGCCTGGATGTCGTGCAGCAGCAGAATGCCCTTGCCCTTGGCCTCCAGCCGCTGGATCGCGAGCTGGTAGACGCGGTCGGACGAGACATGGCGCCAGTCGTCGGCCGGGAAGTCGGCGCTCCAGACCTGGATGCCGCGTGAGATCAAGTAATTCTCGACACCCTCGGCGCGCATCAGGCCGGGAATGCGGAAGAACGGGGCGAGCTTGGACGGGTCCGTCATCGCGGCCGAGGTCCACTCGATGCCGCCGTTGATCTCGGGCTCGAACTTCTCGAGCGGCATCCGGTCGAAGGTCAGCGGATGGTTCATGCTGTGGGTGCCGACGGTGTGCCCCGCCGCCACCAGCTTGCGCACGCCTTCCGGGTTCGCCTTGGCTTGGCTGCCGATGATGAAGAAGGTCGCCTTGATGCACTCGTCGTCGAGCATCTTGAGGACCTGGTTGGAATATTTCGGCAGCGGACCGTCATCGAAGGTCAAAACGACTTCGTGGTCCTTCAGCGGCAGCGTCTCGCGGTACTGCATGGTGCCGATGCGCGGGTGCTCGCGCGGATCGACCACGAGGGTGCGGGAGGTTCCGAGCGCGTCGGGATGGCCCGGACAGTCGGCCGCGAGCGCCGCCGGCGATCCGACGGTCAGCAATCCGAGGCAAAGGACGATCCACGATCGCGTCCGCAATACAACGCTACTTCCGATCATGAACCCGGTCTGCCCTCATAAGCGATTGCCGCCATAGTAGGTCGGAGACATCAGGAAACGGTTCAGGCGCCAGAGGCCCTTTCCGCCACAAGATCCCCGTCCATTTGCAGGGCGTAGCATGAACAGAGTGTTAATAGGCCCCAAATCACCCCATTTTGCGTGGGCGTGACATTCCGGCATCAGCGCGCATCGGCATTCTTCTGCGGCGGGGCTGACGGTACGATGTGGACGATTCGGTAGCCGTTCTCGCGCAGATAGCGGAGGAAGGCCGGCATGATCGCGGCGGTGCGGGCCTTGGGGTCGTGGAAGAGGACGATGCCCTTGCCGCTCGCGGCGAGGCGCTCCGTGACGAGCTTCAATTCCTGCTCCGGCGTCATCTCGTTCCAGTCGCTGGCCCAGAGGTCGGCCCCGAACACCACGATGCCGCGCGATTGCAGCAGGTCGAGCTGGGCCGGCGTGCCCTCGAAATAGGGAAAGCGGAAGAACGGCGTCGAGGGCGTCGTCGTCGCGGCCCCGTGCAGCGCCGTCTCGACGGCCGCGATGCCGCGGTCGATCTCGCTCCTGGCCTTGTCGAACGGGATCCGCGCCATGAACGGATGCGAGTAGGTGTGATGGCCGATGGTGTGGCCCTCGCGCGCGATGCGCTTGACCATGTCAGGCTGCTGGGAGGCGTGCAGGCCGATCAGGAAGAAGGTCGCGCGCACGCATTCCTGCGCCAGCGCCGCCAGCACCTTCGATGTCGTCGGCGGGTTCGGTCCGTCGTCGAAGGTCAGCACGACCTCACGATCGGCCAGCGGCAGCGTCTGCGGAAAGCTCTTCAGGCCGACGCGCGGATATGTCTTGGCATCGACACTCAGCACGCGCGAGGTGCCGAGCGCATCCTTGCGCGGGCACTCGGCGGCCTCCGTCGCGGCGATGCCGGCGAGCGCGGCGAGGGCCGCTGCCACCGCCATCGAGATCCACCTCAGTCGAAGCATCTTTGTCATTGCGCTCGGAGTTGCCTTGTGGGTATTGCCTGAACCGTCAGCCCAGATCACCCGTTCCAACCTGTCAAACGGCGAGGCACGCCATGGATGAACATATGGACGTGGCCGCACCCGTTGCGGATTCGGTACTCGACCACGTGCCGATGCGCAATGAAGACGGCGACATCAGGCACGAATTCGTCGAGGAGATCGCGCGTGCGATCGAGGCCGGCGACAGCGCCTCGCTGCGTGCCTGCGTCGCCGAGCTGCACGAGGCCGATCTCGGCGATCTCATCGGCGCTCTGGAGCCCGACGACCGCGTCCGCCTGGTCGAACTCACCGGGGCCGACTTCGACTTCTCCGCGCTGAACGAGGTCGACGAGGCCGTCCGCGAGGAGATCCTGGAGGAACTGCCGCCGGAGACGGTCGCCGAGGGTGTCCGCGAGCTCGAATCCGACGATGCGGTCGAGCTGCTGGAGACCCTCGACCAGGCCGAGCAGGAGGAGATCCTCGAGAAGCTGCCGCTGAAGGAGCGCGTCGCGCTCGAGCGCAGCCTGCTGTACCCGGAGAATTCCGCGGGCCGCCGCATGCAGACCGAGTTCATCGCGGTGCCCCAGGATTTCACCGTGGGCCAGGCTATCGACTACATGCGCGAGACGCCGGATCTGCCCGACCGCTTCTACGAGATCTATGTCGTCGACAAGGACCAGCACTGGCAGGGCGCGGTCCCCCTCGACGTGCTGCTGCGCGCGCGCCGGCCGATCGCGCTGACCGAGCTGACCGACGAGGACCGCCGCCGCGTCTCCGTCCTGGAGGACCAGGAGGAGGTGGCGCGCATGTTCGGCAAGTACAATCTCGTCGCAGCCCCCGTGCTCGACACCCAGGATCGCCTGGTCGGCGTCATCACCGTCGACGACGTCGTCGACGTCATCGAGGAGGAGGCGGACGAGGACCTCAAGGCGCTCGGCGGCGTCACCAGCGACGAAGAGCTGTCGGATACCTTCCTGACCATCGCGCGCGGCCGCTTCAACTGGCTGCTGGTCAATCTCGCCACCGCCTTCCTCGCATCCTCCGTGCTCGGCCTGTTCGAGGGCCAGCTCGAGAAGATGGTCGCGCTCGCCGTGCTCGCCCCGATCGTGGCGAGCCAGGGCGGCAACGCCGCGACCCAGACCATGACGGTGGCGGTGCGGGCGCTGGCAACGCGCGAGCTCGGCGCCTCCAACGCCTGGCGCGTGGTGATGCGCGAGGGCCTGGTCGGCCTGATCAATGGTCTCGCCTTCGCGGTGATCACGGGCATCGCGGCGGTCGCCTGGTTCAAGATCCCGGGCCTCGGCATCGTCATCGGGCTTGCGATGGTCTGCAACCTCATCGCCGGCGCGCTCGGCGGCATCCTGATCCCGATGGCGCTGGAGCGCGTCAGGGCCGATCCGGCGGTGGCGTCGGGAACGTTCGTCACCACCGTCACCGACGTCGTCGGCTTCTTCTCCTTCCTCGGCATCGCGACGCTCTGGTTCGGGCTGAGGTAGGGCGTGTCGTCCCGGGCGCGCTGCGCCGCGTCCGGGGTACGAGACCCCATGCACGACCTTTTAATCCGAACTTAAGCGACCTGCCGCATCATCGCCCGCGCTTGGGGGAATAAGCATGCGTGTGCGATTGAAGGCGGACGGACGGATCGTCGAAGTGCGGGACGGGCAGGAGTTTCCGGTCCAACCGTCTGCGGTCGAGCCTACGGCCAATGCCGCGCCCGCCGAGGCATCCTCGCTCGCGGTGCGTGATTTGCGCCGCCGCGCTTGCCTGACCCAGATGGAGTTCGCCGCCAAGCTCGGCGTTCCCGTCGAGACGATCCGCAATTGGGAGCAGGGCAAACGTGCTCCACGGGGACCGGCCCGCGCGCTGCTCGCAGTGATCGCGCACGCCCCGGATACGGTGTTCCAGGCGCTCGCCAAGGCCTGACGGACCAACCGGCTTCGACGCGAACCTCCCGTTAGCATTGCGCCAAATAACCCGCCGAACTGTTGCGGCCTCCGTTGGCAGCGTCATGGGCGGGGTCCATAATGCCGCCTGATGAGGTTTGGGGCTGACGCAACGGAAGAGGAGTCCTCATGCTGTTCGTCGAGGCCAATGGCGCGAGAATCCCGGCGATCGGGCTCGGGACCTGGGAGCTGAGCGGAAGGCCTGCCGCGCGCGTGGTCGAGCAGGCGCTGCGGCTCGGCTATCGCCACATCGACACCGCCCAGGCCTACGACAATGAACGCGAGGTCGGCGACGGCTTGCGCGCTTCGGGCGTGCGGCGCGACGACGTCTTCCTCACCACCAAGGTCTGGACCAACCATTTCGCGCCCCACGATCTCGAGCGCTCGGTCAAGGAGAGCCTGGCGCGAATGCGGCTTCCGAGCGTCGACCTGCTGCTGCTGCACTGGCCCAATTCGCACGTGCCGCTGGCGGAGACGCTTGGCGCGCTGTCGCATGCCAAGACGATGGGCCTGACCCGCCACATCGGCGTCTCCAATTTCACGGTGGCGCTGGTCGAACAGGCGGTGGCGCTATCGCCGGAGCCGCTCGTCTGCAACCAGGTCGAGTACCATCCCTATCTCGACCAGGCGAAGGTGAGGGCGACCTGCGACCATCATGGCCTCGCCCTCGTCGCCTACAGCCCGATCGCCAAGGGGCGCATCAAGACCGACCAGACGCTGGCCGAGATCGGGCGCAGCCACCACAAGTCGCCGGCGCAGGTCTGCCTGCGCTGGCTGGTGCAACAGAATGTCGCTGCGATCCCGCGCACCTCGCGCATCGAGCGCCTCTCTGAAAACATCGAGATCTTCGATTTCGAGCTGTCGGACGAGGAGATGAGCCAGATCGCCTCGCTCGCCAATCCGAAGGGCCGCCTGACCGACTTCGGCTTCGCCCCGAAATGGGATTGAGGGGAGACCGCGGTATGCTAACAGCAGGGCGGCAATCCAAGATCGGGCAATGGAACTGCGGACAATCATACGGACGGACGTTGCAGCGTCGGCGATCGCGCATCTGACGCTGGTGGCGCTGATCATCGTGATCAGCGAAGTCCATCCGTTTCGCAGCCAGTCGCCCGAAACGGTCACGGTGGACATCGTCACGCCGGAGCAGGTGAAAGAGGAGGAGGCCAAAGCGGAGGAGAAGGTCAAGGAAGAGGTCAAGGAGAAGCCCCCGGAGCCGCTCCCCGATCTGAAGCTGCCGAAGCTGGATATCACCGACAAGGAAAAGGCGCCCGCGGCGTCGAAGCCTGCGGCTCAGCAGCCGGCCGCAGCGCCATCGCCATCACCGTCGCCTGAACCGCAACGGCCCGCGCAGCAACAGCCGCAGCAGCAACAACCGCAGCAGCAGCCTTCGCCGAAGCCGCGCGAGGCCAACGCGCAGCCGCAACAACAGCCTCCACCCCAACAGCAGCCGCCGCAGCAACCCCAGCCTCAACCGCCGCCGCAGCCCGAGGCGATGCCGCAGCAGCAAGCCGCGCCGCCGCCGGCCTATCAGGCGCCGCAGCCCGACGTCACCGTCAAGTATGGCGTCATGCTGGGACTGCCGCCTGAATTGCCGCTGTCGCTGCCGAAAGACGCCCCCAAGGACGATGGCGGCGACGCCAAGGATTCGATCGCAGCCAAGCTGCCGGCCGAAATCGTCGCCGCGCTTCGCAGCCATTTGCGCAGCTGTGCGAAAATGCCGGCCGGACTTAGCTCGACTGACAACATTCACATCAAGCTGCGCACGGTGTTCGCGACCGACGGCACGCTGGCCCGCGAGCCGATCCTGCTCGAAGCCCCGCCGTCCGCGAAAGGCGTGGCCCTCGTGAAGTCCGCGATGAGCGCTCTGCAGAACTGCCAGCCCTACAAGATGCTGCCTGCCAATCTCTACGAGGAATGGAAGGTGCTGGACCTGCCGTTCAGCCCACGGGATCTCGGAGGGTAGCTCTCGTAGCCCGGATGGAGCCAACGGGTCGGCGCGAAGCGCCGCCCGATGACAGGCTCCGCGTAATCCGGGACGGTGCAAAATGCTGGGCGAGCGGCCCCGGATCGCGCTGCGCTCCATCCGGGCTGCGCGACCGCGCCTGTGTCGGCCTCTGTCAATCCGTTGCTGCGAAAATATTCCACTTTGCCGAAATTCGGTTTTGGCGTATGTGTCGGCCATCCCGGCTCATCCAGGAGGGGCGATCTCGAGGTCGTCTTGATCGCGAGCCGGGTTTGCGGTGGACGCGGCAGCGTAGGCACGAGAGGTGCGGGCAGGGCGGGGTGTCCCTGTGAGCTCGCGGCCGCGTGCAGACGAACGGCGCTGCTAGGCTTCGTCTCGCCTGTAAGTTTTCAGCTCCGTCGACAGGGCTGGAAATACTGCGGCGGCATGGCGGGCCGTGCGTACGGCAAAACCGTGTGGTCCTGGCCGTCGTTGCTACGGTCAAGCCGGTTTGAAGATGCGCGCGAGCCCAACCGGGTGGACGGCATGATCCAATTCGAACGGCGAGGGAGGCCAAAGGAAAGTTCGGCTCCCGGGAGAGCGCGGCATAACCCGTCCGACCATCGCGCAGGGAAGGCCGAGTGATCGGCACCACCTGTATGCTGCTGTGCGGTTTTCTGCGTGCGCGTGCATTTCGCGCAGCGGACCGCGGGTGCGATGTCGGCACCCGGCCTTCCCTGCGCCCTCCTGGATTTGAGGGCGGCGAGACGAAGCAAAGCTCGGGCGAACAAGCCGCGAGGACGAGAAGCCATGTCCGCGATTCAAGCTGCCTGCCACAAGCTCGATCTCGTAGGTGTGCAAAGCGAAGCGTGCCCACGACTTTGCGTATCGTCGTCGGACACGTGGGCAGGGCGCTTTGCGCCTTTGCCCAACTTACGGCACCGCGCCGCGTCGCACAGCCGCTCTCAATGACCGCGCCTGATCCCCTCATCACCGTCCGCCTCCGGCGCCATCGCGGCCCAGGCGCTGGAGGCGAATTGCCGTCGCCAAGTCACGACCACCACGGCGGCGGTGGTGACGAACAGCACCCAGGGGCTGACAAACCAGCCGAGATAGCCGAGCGCGAAGAAGAAGGCGCGCTGGCCGCGGTTGAAATGGCGGCCGGCGGATTCGAACAGGCGCGAGGTGCGGATGACGTGGGCTTCCGCCTCCGGCGTGTCGCGCCGCTCCGCCGGCGGCATGCCGCCGAACAGGATCGCGACATAGTTGAACAGGCGATAGGCCCAGGCGAACTTGAAGAAGGCGTAGACGCAGATCAGCACGAGGCCGACGCATTTCAGCTCCCACATGGCCGGCGAGGTGCTGAGGTCGATCGGCAGCTTGCTCAGGATCGTGATGGCGTCGTTGGTGGCATGCAGCAGCGCCAGCGCGCCCCCAAGCGCGAACAGGCTGGTCGAGGCGAAGAAGGCGGTGCCGTTCTGCAACGAGGCCATGATCTGCATGTCGACCATGCGGGTGTCGCGGTCGAGCAGGCGGCGGACCCAGACCTCGCGGTAGCGGTTCATGCGCGCCGACAGGCTGTCCCGGCCGTAAGCCGAATGTTCCAGCGTCAGGGCATAGACCAGCCATTCGACGATGAAGAAGCCGACCGCGGTGACGTCGACCCAATGCCTGCTCATCTGTCTCTCCTCGGAAGCCGCCACGATTGCCACGCATGGCAGGAGGCGGCAACGATTGATTGGCGGCAGGCGATGGCGTTAAAAGCGGCTCGCTTCAAAGCGTCTCGGGAAGGACTGATGGCATGGCTGCGCTGAAACTCGCGATCGGCAACAAGAACTACTCGTCATGGTCGATGCGGCCCTGGCTCGCGCTGCGCGCCAACGACATCCCGTTCGTGGAGACGCTGATTCCGCTCTACACCGACAATCCCGCGGACAAGGAGCAGATCCTGTCCTTCAGCCGCGCCGGCAAGGTGCCGGTGCTGGTCGACGGCGACGTCACGGTGTGGGATTCGCTCGCCATCATCGAATACGTCGCCGAGCGCTATCCGGAAGTGAAGTTGTGGCCCGACGATGTCGCCGCGCGCGCCCATGCCCGGTCGGTGTGCGCCGAGATGCATTCCGGCTTCGTGGCGCTGCGCAGCGAATGCGGCATGAACCTGCATCGGCCGGTGCGTGCGATCGCATTGTCGGCCGACGCAAAAGCCAACGTCGCGCGCGTCGAGGAGATCTGGCGCGAGTGCCGTGCGCGTTACGGCGCGAAAGGTCCGTTCCTGTTCGGCCGTTTCGGCGCGGCGGACGCGATGTACGCGCCGGTCGTGCACCGCCTGCGCACCTACGCGATCGACGTCGCGCCGGACACCAAGGCCTATATGGAGACGATGATGGCGCTGCCGGCGTTCCAGGAATGGACCCGCGAGGGGCTCGCCGAAACGCTCGTAATTGCCAAGTTCGAGGACGCCTGATCGCCGGGTCTGTCCGAGGCCGCTGGCCGCTTGCCGGCCGGCGGCGCTCATGGTCCGGAAATTGACCTGGGCCCCTGGATCGCACGGGCTGCGACACCGGCTGCGACATGCCGCCTGAACGCGCGGCCCAACGGTATCGTCGGCCCATCGGTTCCATCTCTATCACTCTGAAAAGACTACCAAATATGGGCGTTTGCTATGCTGGCATGGCACTGGCCAAAACCACAACTCGCGTGCTATACAGCGCCTGGGTTTCCGGCCGGCCGTCGTAGTGGGACCATGGGCGAGGCAGGCGTTGTTTGAGTGATGGAGAGGGTGTTGAAGCACAAATTCCCGATTGGAACGCGCGTATTGTTCACGGCCAGCAACGTCGCGCGTCCTGCTGCCAGCGGCTCGTACGAGGTCATCCGTCTGCTGCCGACCGAAGGCGACGACTGTCAGTATCGGATCAAGAGCTCGACCGAAGCCTTCGAACGCGTCGCCAAGGAAAGCCAGCTCGCGCTGTCCTGAAGTCCGATCGCGTTCCTGAAGGCCGACGCGTTTCGCGCATTGGTGCCATCAGGGAATAGTGTTCTGCCGCCGTCAAAAGGCCCGCTTCACCTTCACAAGGTGGCGGGGGGCAATTGCCGACTCGCGGTACTCGCTTGACCATTCGCTCTCTGCTCGCGTGAGGGGACGTCGCGCATGAACTGGGCATGGGCCACTTCGCTCGACCAAATCTGGCGCTCGCCGGCCTTTCCGATGTGGATGACGCTGGCCGCGGCAGGATTCTTCGGATTGATCCTGCTGATCACGCTGCTGCGCGCCGACAGGTCGGTCGCCAATGGCGCGCTGACCGTCATTACGCTGCTCTCCATCGCGATCGCAGGTGCTGCCACCGTGCGCGTCTATGGACCGGCGGGGTCGGACGGGCCGATCGAGGCGCGCACACAAGGTGCGGTCGTCGCCAACCTGCCGGCGCTGTCCTGCCTTGACGATCTCGCCGGCGATGCCGTGGCCATCGGCTGCGAGAAGGCGCTGTTCGGCTCGCCGGATGCGGTGGCTGCGTCGGTGTCCTACACAGCAGTCCGGATCGACCGGCTGATGGCGCTCGGCGATGCCGCGACCGCCGAGAAGAGCCTGACGGCCGACATGAAAGCGCTGCGCAAGTCTCTGGAGCGCGATCGCTACGGCCTCGTGGCACAGGTGCTGGTCGTGCGCGACGGCTGCACCCAGTTCGACTGTGCCGCTTTCCGCGCGCTGACCGACCAGCAGCAGGTCGCGGCCAACATGGATTCCCATCTCTACGATGCACTGGTCGCGCGCCATGCGCCGACCTGGAACGCGCCCGCGACGGCGACGGGGACGGCGGCGCTGCCACCGACTGCGGCGCTCGCGGGTCTGCCGCCTTCGGCGCCGACGGGCAGGCCGACCAATGCGGAGTTCCCGAGCGCCAACTCGACGCCGCCGGTGAGCATCATGAATCCGGAGCCCACGGCGACGACGCGGCAGGCGGCGCCAGCCGCGAACGCAGCAGCAGCGCCGGCCGCTTCGCGCGCACCGGCCCCGACCTCGGCACAGGCCTCGGCTCCTGCTGCGAAGAAGCCGCCGGCCCCGAAAGCTGCGCGTGCCCCCGCAGCACCGGTTCCGCTCGCGCCCCCGCCGGCGACCGCGGCGGCTCCTGCGGCTGCGGATAACGAGTAGATCGGCATTCCAAATGCGGCGTTGCCCGGCTAATGCTTGGGCATGCCGCTACATCTGATCAAGCTCGCCGTCGGCTGCGACTCCGTCAAGGAATTGAAGGAGTGGATCGCCGAACGGATGCAGACCGCCAAGAAGAAGGGTCTGCCGCAACACCACATCCACATCACCCGCATGGTCCCCAAGCGCGACGCCGAGATCCTCGCGGGCGGGTCGCTCTATTGGGTGATCAAGGGCGAGATCGCCGCGCGGGAAAAGATCATCGGCATCGAGCCGTTCCGCGACAAGGACGGTATCGGGCGCTGCCGCATCGTGATGCAGCCGAAGGTGGTCTCGGTCTCGCCGCGGCCGATGCGCCCGTTCCAGGGCTGGCGCTATCTCACCGAGGATTCCGTGCCACCCGACCTCGGCAAGTCCGCCGCCGGCTCGATCGCGGCGATGCCGGAGCCGATGCGGCGCGAATTGCGCGATCTGGGGCTGCTCTAAACCGCGATGTTGTCGATCAGTCGCGTCGTGCCGAGCTTGGCTGCGACCAGGATCCGCAGCGCGCCGTCCTTGCGCGAGGTGACCGGCGCCAGCGTCTCGGCATGGCGGACCTCGTAATAGTCGAGCGCAAAGCCCGCCGCCTTGATCGTCTCCGCGCCGCGCGCCATCGCCGGCGCGATGGCTTCGCCCGCCTTGATCCGTCCGGCGCTGTCTTTCATGGCGCGGTAGAGCACGGTGGCAGTCTGCCGCTCCTCGGGCGAGAGGTAGACGTTGCGTGAGGACATCGCGAGCCCGTCGCGCTCGCGCACGGTGCGCGAGCCGATCACCTTGACGCCGAGGTCGAGGTCGCGCGCCATCTGCGTCACCACCCGCAACTGCTGAAAGTCCTTTTCGCCGAAGATCGCGAAGTCCGGCCGGACCTGCGTGAACAGCTTGCCGACCACGGTGGCAACGCCGCCGAAGAAATGCGGGCGGAAGCGATCCTCGAGGCCCGCGAGCGCCGGCCCTTCCGGTACGATTCGGGTGACGAAGCCTTCCGGATACATCGCCTTGACGTCCGGATGCCAGACGATGTCGACGTCCTCGGCCGCGAGCTTGGCGATGTCGGCCTTCCAGGTGCGCGGATAGGCGCCGAAATCCTCGGTCGGGGCGAACTGGGTCGGGTTGACGAAGATCGACACCACGACGCGGCTGGCACGCCGCTTGGCGAGGCGGACGAGAGACACATGCCCGTCATGGAGGGCTCCCATGGTCGGGACCAGCGCAATCGTGGCCTTTCGCTTGCGAAGATTGTCGACGGCGCGGCGCAGGGTCGGGACCGTGCGGGCGATCAGGGGGCTTGATGACATCAGGACTCGGCAGTGTTGGGAATCGGCGCGACGTGACCTGCGCCTGGGGCGACTAACCTTAACAAGCAGCGATCATGGACGCCATGCATCCGGATGCGGCACAGCATCCCGCGCAAGACCGCGCGCGACATCGCGACATTATGGGCTGGATCACAGACGAAGATTGGCGCTGCTATTCATGATGAAGAACGGCGCAGTACGATTTGTATGACCTGTCACGCATTTCACTTGACCGCAGACGCGGCCAACTCGAAGATATTCATCAGGGGTGTTGAGGATCGCCATGCTTGTGCAGGCTAGCCAAGGCCAATCCGGCGCGGCGCATGTGGTCGTGCTCGGCAACGAGAAGGGCGGCTCCGGCAAGTCGACCACCGCCCTGCACATCGCTGTTGCGCTCCTGAAGGCCGGCCAGCGCGTCGCCACCATCGACCTCGACTGCCGTCAGCAGAGCTTCACCCACTACATCAACAACCGTTCCGCCTGGGCCCGCCGCACCAAGCTCGACCTGGAACTGCCGGTGCATCGCTGCATCAAGCTCGGCGAGACCATGCAGATCGCCGATAACGAGAATTCCGAGTTCCAGCAGTTCATGGAGGCGGTCTCGGCGGTCGAGAGCAGCTTCGACTTCATCGTCATCGATACGCCGGGCACCGACAGCTATTTGATGCGGCTTGCGCATTCGATGGCCGACACGCTGGTCACGCCGATCAACGACAGCTTCCTCGACTTCGACGTGCTCGGCACCGTCGATCCCGCGAGCTACGCGGTGACGGGCGAGAGCCATTACGCCGAGATGGTGCGCGACGTCCGCCGCAAGCGCCGCCAGCTCGATGGTTCGACCACCGACTGGATCGTGGTGCGCAACCGCCTGTCGATGCTCGGCTCCCGCAACAAGCAGCTGGTCGCCGAGGGGCTGAAGGATCTGTCGCTGCGGCTCGGCTTCCGCTACGTCGACGGCTTCGCCGAACGCGTCGTCTACCGCGAATTTTTCCCGCGCGGCCTGACCGCCCTCGACGAGATCGACGAGGCCACGCTCGGCATGCGGCCCAATCTCGGCCATCTCACCGCACGGGAAGAGGTGACGAGCCTGCTGCGCCAGCTCAAGCTACCGCTCGACGAGCGCGGCCGCCGCCGTGCGGCAAATCGCGCCGAGTGGTTCAACCAGGTCGACAAGCCGCTCGAAGTCCACGACATCCTAGGCGCCTGAGACGGTATAGCGCTACTTCCGGTCGATCTGACCGGGCGATTCCTCCGGGAACCCGGGCCGCGTTCGGCCGTTTTCATCCTGCGTTTACCGCGAAATTGAACCCGATCGAGACCGGTTGCGTCGGATGGTGACATGCATCCTGGCGTAGCCGTGGAAGAAGGCGATGCACAGAAAACGTGTGCGGCGCACAACGAAAGGGCTGCCGGTTCACAATATTTGGCCTTCCTGTCACGCGCCTGTGACATATATTAGCGAATAGGCGACCAGGGGCCGAAGAGCCTCGGAAGAACACGATTTTCAACAGGGATTCAGGCCGCAAGAGCCTGAGGCTGAGGACGAAAATGAAGCGTGGAATTGCCGTTCTGGTTTCGGTCAGTGCCCTCTGCGGCATCGCCTATTTCACGGCGAGCAAGTGGGCGATCAAGCACGAGACCATCACCTTCTACGACGCCTCGCGCGACAACCGTCCCGTGCCCGTCCAGATCGCGGTGCGCCGCGACAAGGAAATGCAGGCCAATGCCGGCATGATCACGCTGCCGGTCGCAGTTATCAATCACGGCAACACCGTCAAGAACACCGAATACGGATTCCTCGCCAACATCTTCGCTGCGCGCGGCTACATGGTCGTGAGCCCGCAGCACGATCTGCCGACCGATCCTCCGATGGTCACCAAGCCCGGCGAGCTCTATGTCGGCCGGCTGCCGCAGATCCTGCGCGGCGTTGCCAACATCCATCTCGCCATGCAGGAGATGAAGAAGGTTCAGCCCAATGCCGACTACGCCCAGGTGACGATGGTCGGCCACTCCATGGGCGGCGACATCACGATGTATTTCGCCAAGCAATATCCGGACGAGGTCAAGAAGGTCGTCACGCTCGACAATCTGCGCGTGCCCTTCGTCACCGCCGGCAAGTTTAAGATCCTGTCGTTCCGCTCTCAGGATCCGCAGTTCAAGACCGATGCGGGTGTTCTGCCGACCGACGAGGAATGCGAGAAGGCGGGCATCCAGGTCGTGAAGACCGAATTCCAGCATAATGACATGCGCGACACTGGCCCGGATGTCGCCAAGAGCTCGATCCAGAGCATGCTCGACAAATTCCTGAGCGCGACCGACAGCGAGATCCGGCCCGTCGACACGCAATCGTCGCCGCCCAACATCCTCGAGCCCGGCCCGGTCGCGTTGATGACGCCTGCCAAGAGCTGAAGCGTTAAGAGCTGATGCCTTAAGGGCTGACGCCTCAATCATCCGCCACGTTTTCAAAGCCCCCGCTGGCCTCCGCCTGCGGGGGCTTTGCACATTGACCCGACCGCTCGCGCTGACCACATTAGCTGTCCAAGCAGGGGTCAAGGGATGTCGGGCGAACCCATCAAGCCGCACCGCGGCGATGTCTCGGCGCAAGCGGGCGGTGCGGTACCGCAGGCGGGAACGTCGACCGCGGAGGACATCGCCGCGTTCGTTGCCAAGGCGCGGGCGCTGTCACCCCACGCGCCGGGCGCGAAGGGGCGGCTGATCTTCGCATTGGATGCGACGATGAGCCGGCAGCCTACCTGGGACATGGCCTGCGCGCTTCAGGCCGACATGTTTCGCGAGACCGCGGCACTCGGCAGTCTCGATATCCGGCTCGTCTACTACCGCGGCCTGAACGAGTGCCGCGCCACGGGATGGATCTCAGACAGCACCAGGCTCGCGGCCTTGATGAGCAAGATCGATTGCCGTGGCGGCGATACCCAGATCGGCAAGGTGCTGACGGAGGCGCGACGCGAAGCGGTCGCATCGGGCGTGCGCGCCGTCGTCTTCGTCGGCGATGCCATGGAGGAGAAGGTCGACGAGCTCTGTGTCAAGGCCGGCGAGCTCGGCATGCTCAAGGTGCCCGTGTTCGTGTTTCAGGAAGGTCATGACGTGGTCGCCGAGCAGGCCTTTCGCGAGATCGCGCGCCTGACCGGCGGTGCCTGGTGCCGGTTCGATCCCGGCGCGGCCGCGCAGTTGCGCGAGCTGCTGCAGGCAGCCGCGGCCTATGCTGCCGGCGGTCGCGAGGCCTTGTTGAGATTGGCGAAGACCGCAAGCGGCGCGGCCAGGCTGATCGGCCAGATGAAATAGCGCTCACGCCGCCTGGCTCGCGGCGGCGTATGCCATGCATTTTGCCGCGAGGCCGACTATATTCCCGAGATGACTCTGATCGCCGGCGCTGTCGCCGTTATCACGCTCTATCTGCTGCTCCAGACGTTCCGCGCCGCCAACCCGGCAGTGCTGGCGCGTGCCATCAGGTTCGGTGGCGGCGTCCTGGCGCTGGCGATCGCAGCCTTCACGGGCTTGCGGGGCGAGCTGGTGGTGGCGATCCCGCTCGGGTTTTTCGGTGCCGGGCTGCTGGGCTGGACGCCGCTGGCAAACGCCGGCTTCGGCAATATCGGTGGGTTGTTCGGCGGCGGTGGCGCTGCGCGCGCGTCAGGGCAGGCCTCACGCGTGCGCTCGCAATTCCTGGATATGCGGCTCGACCACGATACCGGCCAGCTTGGCGGGCAGATCGTCGCCGGGCCTCACGCCGGGCGCGATCTCGGCGAGTTCGATCTTCCGGGCCTGCTGGCCATGGTCCCGACCTTCGACGCCGAGAGCGTGGCCTTACTTGAAAGCTATCTGGACCGCCGGTTTCCCGCTTGGCGTCAGAACGCGCAGGGCGATGCGGCAGGGGGGCAGCGCCGCCCGGCGGCGAGCGGCAAAATGACGGCGGAGGAGGCCTACCAGATCCTTGGCCTTCAGCCGGGAGCGGGGCGTGACGACATCAGCCGGGCGCACAAGTCCCTGATGAAGAAACTCCATCCCGACCAGGGGGGCTCGAACTATCTCGCTGCCCGGGTAAACGAGGCCAAGGATACTCTGCTTCGTACGCATAACGGCTAACTCCGGCACCACGCCACAAACGCCCGTACCGTGTGAGCTCCGCTTGCTCCGTTTGCCGTCGCCCCGATGCCCGCCATTTCGGCGTGGTCGATCCCTTGAGCAAAGTTTTAACCGTAAATTCTTGACGAGAGGTTGTCGCGGAACAGCCTTGTCGAGACTGTGCCCGCATCGACACATCGCCAAAACGAAAATGCCCGCGCAAGGCGCGGGCATTTCGTCTGGAACGGGGGGAGAAGATCAGTTGCGGACGGTGATGCAGGAGATCTCGGCGCGCTTCAGGGTGCGGCAGACCGCTTCGGCCTGGTCGCGCTCGAGGCCGGCGAAGCGGGCGCGGTAGAGCTTGCGATTGTCCTTGG
This sequence comes from Bradyrhizobium sp. 62B, assembly GCF_030272265.2. Taxonomy (NCBI): domain Bacteria; kingdom Pseudomonadati; phylum Pseudomonadota; class Alphaproteobacteria; order Hyphomicrobiales; family Nitrobacteraceae; genus Bradyrhizobium; species Bradyrhizobium sp. 62B. The sequence continues at coordinate 3,084,292 of NZ_CP092841.2, forward strand.
CGACGACCTCGGTGAACGGATCGGCCTTGCTGAGCAGGCCGCGGGCCGAGCTGCGCGCGGCGTCGATACGCTGCTGGGCTTCGTTCTCGCTCTCGAGCGCGCCGACCTGGACGATCCAGCCGCTGTGGGTGACGGCGGGCTTGGTGGTGGCGCTCATCTGGACCGGCATCGGATCGGCGGAGGCGAGCTTCGGAGCGGCAGGGGCAGGGGTATGGGCGGGCGCGGCGGCCGTTGCGGCCGGCAGCACGCCGAGGATCCCGTTGCCGGTGCCGAAGCCGGCCGGCTGCCGCGGCAGCTCGGTGCGGGCCATGTCTGCCTTCGGCGCTTCCGGATGGCTGACGATCTCGGGCTTGTTGATGAGATCGGCCCGGGCGACGACGGCGCCTGAGGTTTCCGCGACCTCGGAACGGGACGAAATGGCGTTGGTGACCGGCGGGGCGACCTGGACCGAGGCGGGCGCGGCAGAGGCGACCTTCACGGCGCCGGCCTTGACCTGAACCGTCTTGACCCGGACCGGCTTCATCGGCTCGGACGAGCCGGGGATGAGGGAGAGCGGCTGGCTCGAGATCACGCCATTGGTGAGCGGCGCGGGCTCGATCTTGGATTCCGTCGGCCGAACCTCGGGCTTACTGGCTTCCGGCTTGTGCGGTGCGGGCGGCACCGCGGCCGTCGCGGCGGCAAGCGTCGACAGGCGGGCAGCGAGACGGGACGGGGCCGACTCGGGAGCAGGGGCCGCAGCCTGGACCGGTGCAGCGGGCCGGACCGGTGCAGTATCCGAGGCGTCAGCAACATCGGTCGCGGTGTCGGCAGCGTTGCGCTCGGTGACCGCGACGACGGTGTGAGTGGTCGCGCCCTTCTCGAGGTTTTCCGCGAGCAGGTTGCGCATGATGGCATCGCGCGAGCCGCCGCTGCGGCCGCCGAGCACGACGCCGATCAGATGGCGGTTGCCGCGGCGCATCGAGGTGACGAGGTTGAAGCCGGAGGCGCGGGTGTAGCCGGTCTTGATGCCGTCCACGCCCTCGACGCTGCCGAGCAGGTGATTGTGATTGCGGATCGACTGTCCACGCCAGTTGAAGGTGGAGGTCGCGAAATACCGATAATAGCGCGGAAAGCGCTCCTGGATGGCCCGGCCGAGCGTGGCCTGGTCACGCGCGGTCGTGACCTGCTCGTCGTTGGGAAGGCCGTTGGCGTTGCGGTACACCGTCCTGGACATGCCGAGCGCGCGCGCCTTGCGCGTCATCATCTGGGCAAAGTCGTCCTCGTCGCCGGCGATCGCTTCCGCGATCACCACTGCGGCGTCGTTCGCGGAGCGGGTGACGAGACCCTTGATCGCGTCCTCGACGCGGATGGTCTGGCCGGCTCGCAGGTTCAGCTTGGTCGGATCCTGGTCGGCGGCGTGCTGGGACACCGGCATCTCGGTGTCGAGCTTCATCTTGCCGGACTCGAGGCGCTCGAACAGCAGATAGAGCGTCATGATCTTGGTCAGCGAAGCGGGGTGACGGATCCCGTCGGGGCTCGTTGCTTGCAGCACCGAGCCGGAATTGCCGTCGACGATGATGGACGCGAATTTCGGGCTCGAGCTCTCGGACACATCGCGCTGCACCCGATGGTGCGCGTAGTGGCGGCGGTGGCGCCGTGCCTCGGCGGCATCGGTGGTGAAGATGACCGCGGTCGTGACCGTAAGAAGCCCGAAAACGCCAACCCGCGCCAAGCGCGAGGAAGACAAGTTTTTACGAAGCATGGAACCCCGTCCCCGTTTCTCAACTGATCACCGGCTCGTGAGGCGAAATTGTGCCCAATGGACCCGGGATCATTACCTGCTCAGGCTGCCCCTCCGCTGGTGTTCGCCGCGGGGGACGTTCGGCCTGAGCCGCTATTCTGGCTAAGGTGATGTTCTCAAACGGTTTTAGACCGCTTGCAGAAGCTGAACACGTCCGGGAATCAAGGTAGGGGGCCGCGGTTTCCAAAAGCTTAAGAAAGCCTTGCGGGAAACCCCGGGAATTTCCGCGATTTGCATTGGTTTTTGTGCGTCGCACAAAGATTCTTGACTTATTTGTGCATTGCACTAATAATGGGCACAGTCAGGGAGCCGGGGCTTCCGACCAAAGCCAGGGAAAAGGATTCCGAAATGTTCAAGGTTGAAGACTTTCAGAACTACGGGAAAGAGCACTTCGAGCAGTACGTCGCCTCCGCGACCTCGGTGCAGCACGGCCTTCAGGCGATCGCCAGTGCCTATGGCGACTATACGAAGAAGTCGTTCGAAGACACCAAGTCCTTCGTCGAGAAGCTTTCCGGCGTGAAGTCGCTGGACAAGGCCGTCGAAGCGCAGACCGATTTCGCCCGTTCCGCCTACGAGACCTTCGTTGCGGAATCGCAGAAGATCGCCGGCCTCTACAGCGACCTCGCCAAGCAGGCGTTCAAGCCGGTCGAGACCATCGTGTCGAAGTTCACCCCGGCCGCCCAGTAAACGTTTTTCAGGACATCCTGGAATCGAAAAGCCCGGCTGATCCAGCCGGGCTTTTTTGCGCGTAGTCGACCGGTCGGATCAGCGTGCCACGCGCAGCTTGGACAGCGAGGTGCCGATGTCCTTGAACACCGATACTGTCTGGCTGGCCGAGGTGACCAGATAGAACTTGTCGGTGCTGCTGGCGCAATATTGCAGCACGCTCGAGGTCGGATCGCTGCCGGTGTTCACCTGCACCGTGTAGATCGTGATGTTGTTGGGCTGGGCCTTGGCATTGTCGCACAGCTTCTTCTGCCGTGCGTCGATCTGCGCGGCGTTGTTGTACCAGCGGTTCTGCGTGTTGAGACCGTCGGACAGCAGCACGATCGCGTCCTTGTAGGTGTAGTTGGTGTCCTTGGCCGGCGCGTTCATGGGGTCGCCGGTCGACAGCGTCATCCATCCCCAGGCCAGGCCAATGCCCTGGTTGGTGTTGCCCGTGGGCTTCATGGCGTCGATGCGGCTCTTGAGCGCGGACCAGTCGTAGCTCAACGGCATGATCGGCTGCAGGTAGGACCAGCTGCTCGTGTTGCAGTAGGAGTACTGCTCGGCCGGGAAGAGCGTCCCCACATTGCCGTTCGTCGGCGTGGTGTTCTTGGTGTCGTAGTCCTGATCGCGATCGGCCACGCAACCGGTCCAGGTGTTGTGGTTGGCCGGCGTCCACTTCCAATTGTTGCAGTTGTTGGAGTTGCCCGACGCGCAGCTCCAGCTGCCGTTGGCGGCATCCCAATCGCTGAAATCGATCCAGCTCTTGTTGTAGTTGCTGGCGCCGACGTTGACGTCCTTGGCGAAGGGAACGATCGAGATGTAGACGTCGCCGGTATTCTTGGCGAGCGCGCTGAGTTGATCGACCAGATTCTTCGCGGCCGTCTGCATCGCCTCCATCTTGCCGTCGTTGGCCATCGAGCCGGTGTTGTCGAGCACCAGGGCTACGCGCATGCGGACGTTGCCCCAGGCGCTGGTGGACGTGGTGCCGACGTCGAGCGTCGGAAAGCCGGCGATCTTCATGAAGGTGGTCGTGTAGGTGCCGGTTCCGCTGAGCTGGATCGTTGAGCCCATGCTGGTGCTCGCCGTATAGGTGGCGGCCACGCTGACCGAGGGTAGGGCGGACGTCGCGGTAAACAGCGCGTTGAAATAGGCTTGCGCCTTCGTGCTGAGCTGCGAGGTGGTGATGGTGCCGGACGACAGATCCTTGGAAAGCATCAAAGCGGCGGAGTCGAGGGCCGCCTGCATGGACGTGCGGGCCTGGACGGCGCGGCTATAGTCGATTGCGGCACCGATGAAGCTGAGCACCGGGACCAGCGCGATCGCGAAGATCATGGCGATATTGCCTTGCTCGGCCGCTGCGAAGCGGGCGAACTGTCGACCAATCAGGCTGACGAGCGGCGAGCGAAACATGGCGAGCCCCGAAATCGGTGGTTTTGCCCGATTTGGCGCCACGCCATTGAAGACTTGGTAAATCGCACCGTAGAAGACCGGGGGTATCCCGGGCGAAACGTCGCAATCGTGTTAAATGTCCTGGTTCCTGGTCAACATGTTCTAAGCAGGAGGGGCATAAATTTTTGTCAAATCGGTCCGGATTGATTAACCTTGGCAGGATCGCCCGGACCGGGAATCGGGACTGCCGTGGCCGGACTTCCAGCGCGCTTGCGGCGGGCCGGAGGCAGGCCCATATTGCTGGCGAACGATCCGGCTTGGACCGGATTTGTCGGGAGCGGCGATCCAACACGGCGGCGCGCCTGCGCCAGGCTCCGAAGGGCGGGGTCGCGCGGCGACCGCCATTCGCTTCCGTGGGGATTTTGAACGCCTGAGCCATGCCGCAATTGACTTCCAGACTCGACCCGTCCGCGCCAGCCGCTGCCTACGCTCCTCGCATGAGCAATGACGAGAACCGTTCGGGTAACCCCTCCGGTCCGAACACATCGGTCATCACCAAGGTCAAGCCCAAGACCAAGCGACCGAACCTCTACCGCGTGCTGATCCTCAACGACGACTACACGCCGATGGAGTTCGTCGTCCACGTGCTGGAGAAGTTCTTCAACAAGGACATCGAGGCGGCCACCAAGATCATGCTGCACGTCCATCACCACGGCATCGGGGAGTGCGGCGTGTTCACCTACGAGATCGCCGAGACCAAGGTGACGCAGGTGATGGATTTCGCCCGCAAGCACCAGCATCCGCTGCAATGCGTGATGGAAAAGAAGTAAACGCCGTTCGCGTTCTCGAGCGCGGTTCTGTTCGCGTGGTGTGTGTGCTGGCAGCACGTCTTGCTGCATGATCCGGTGAACATCGGCACCGGCGTCAATCCTGCCCAAATGGGTAGTTCTGCCCAAATCGGAACGGGTTTTGCATCGAAAATACCGTGGGCGTGTCGCCGCCGAGTCGCGGAACCGGTCTTTCGCCGCGGTCTTGTATAACTATATGTGACAAAGGTTGTTGTTGCCTGACCGGGCGATCACGACCATGATGATGGGGGCCATAGAGGACGCGAATGCCGACTTTTTCCCAAAGCCTTGAACAATCCCTGCATCGTGCGCTGGCGATCGCAAACGAGCGTCATCACCAATACGCGACGCTCGAGCATCTCTTGCTCTCCCTGATCGACGACTCCGATGCTGCCGCCGTCATGCGCGCCTGCAGCGTCGATCTCGACAAGCTCCGCACGAGCCTCGTCAATTACCTTGAGACCGAATTCGAGAACCTGGTGACCGATGGCGCCGACGACGCCAAGCCGACCGCCGGTTTCCAGCGCGTGATCCAGCGCGCGGTGATCCACGTGCAATCCTCCGGTCGTGAAGAGGTGACCGGCGCCAACGTGCTGATCGCGATCTTCGCAGAGCGCGAGAGCCACGCCGCGTATTTCCTGCAGGAGCAGGACATGACGCGCTATGACGCCGTCAACTACATCAGCCACGGCATCGCGAAGCGGCCGGGCGTCTCCGAGGCGCGCCCCGTTCGCGGCGTCGACGAGGAGACCGAGGCCAAGGGCAACGAGGACGCCAAGAAGAAGGGCGAGGCGCTCGAGACCTATTGCGTCAACCTCAACAAGAAGGCGCGCGACGGCAAGATCGATCCGGTGATCGGACGCAATTCCGAAATCAACCGTGCGATCCAGGTGCTGTGCCGCCGGCAGAAGAACAACCCGTTGTTTGTCGGTGAAGCCGGCGTCGGCAAGACCGCGATCGCGGAGGGCCTCGCCAAGCGCATCGTCGACAGCGAAGTGCCGGAAGTGCTGGCTGCCGCCACGGTGTTCTCGCTCGACATGGGCACGCTGCTCGCGGGCACGCGCTATCGCGGCGACTTCGAGGAGCGCCTGAAGCAGGTGCTGAAGGAGCTCGAGGCGCATCCCAACGCCATCCTGTTCATCGACGAAATCCACACCGTGATCGGTGCGGGTGCGACGTCGGGCGGGGCGATGGATGCCTCTAACCTGCTGAAGCCCGCGCTCGCCTCCGGCACCATCCGCTGCATGGGCTCGACCACCTACAAGGAATATCGCCAGCACTTCGAGAAGGACCGCGCGCTGGTGCGGCGCTTCCAGAAGATCGACATCAACGAGCCGACGGTCGAGGACGCCATCGCGATCCTCAAGGGCCTCAAGCCCTATTTCGAGGACTATCACCGGCTGAAGTACACCAACGAGGCGATCGAGGCCGCGGTGCAGCTCTCCTCGCGCTACATCCACGACCGCAAGCTGCCGGACAAGGCGATCGACGTGATCGACGAGTCGGGCGCGGCGCAGATGCTGCTGGCCGAGAACAAGCGCAAGAAGACCATCGGCATCAAGGAGATCGAGACCACGATCGCCTCGATGGCGCGGATCCCGCCGAAGAGCGTGTCGAAGGACGATGCCGAGGTTCTCAAGCATCTCGAGACGACGCTGAAGCGCACCGTGTTCGGCCAGGACAAGGCGATCGAGTCGCTCGCCGCCTCGATCAAGCTGGCGCGCGCCGGCCTGCGCGAGCCGGAGAAGCCGATCGGCTGCTATTTGTTCTCAGGTCCGACCGGCGTCGGCAAGACCGAGGTCGCCAAGCAGCTCGCGGCGTCGCTCGGCGTCGAGCTGTTGCGCTTCGACATGTCCGAGTACATGGAGCGGCACACCGTGTCGCGCCTGATCGGCGCGCCTCCCGGCTATGTCGGCTTCGACCAGGGCGGCCTGCTCACCGACGGCGTCGACCAACATCCGCACTGCGTGGTGCTGCTCGACGAAATCGAGAAAGCGCATCCCGACCTGTACAACGTGCTGCTCCAGATCATGGATCACGGCCGGCTCACTGACCACAACGGCAAGCAGGTCAACTTCCGCAACGTGATCCTGATCATGACCACGAACGCGGGTGCGTCCGATCTGGCCAAGCAGGCGTTCGGCTTCACGCGCTCGAAGCGGGAAGGCGACGACCATGAGGCGATCAACCGGCAGTTCGCGCCGGAATTCCGCAACCGCCTCGATGCCATCGTCTCGTTCGGTCATCTCAGCGTCGAGGTGATCGGCACCGTGGTCGAGAAGTTCGTGCTTCAGCTCGAAGCGCAGCTCGGCGACCGCGACGTCACCATCGAGCTGTCGGAACCGGCCAAGGCCTGGCTGGTCCAGCACGGTTACGACGAGCAGATGGGCGCGCGTCCCATGGCCCGCGTGATCCAGGAGCACATCAAGAAGCCGCTGGCCGACGAGGTGCTGTTCGGCAAGCTGAAGGGCGGCGGTCACGTCCGCGTCGTTCTGGTCAAGGACGAGGCCGACGAGACCAAGGAAAAGATCGGCTTCGAATTCGTCGAGGGCCCGGTCACGCCGAAGCAGGAGAAGCTGCCCGGCACCCGCAAGCGCCCGCCCGGCAAGTCCAAGCCGGGTGGCCCCGGCGGCTCGAAGGGGCCGACCTCCAAGGGCCCGCTGGTCAAGGCTTGATCACGAGCAATATGAATCGAGAGGCCGGCTGCGAAGCCGGCCTTTTTGTTTCCAAGGCGGAGCGTAGGCTCAGGTTCCGGCCTCTGGCGCGGCCGCTGGCGGACGCGGCTTCTTCGGCGAGGCTGGTCGCGCGCTACGGGGAGGGGCCGACGGCTGCATCGTCACGATGACCGGATTGGGCTTGTGATCGGTGGCTGCCCCGGTCGCGGCATCGACGCCCATGCCGATGACACCACCGGCGAGGAGATTGCCGGCGAAGCCGGCGGCGCCCGTGCCCGACACCTCCTTGGTGAGTTGCACCGTCTGGGATTGATAGCCTTCCTTTTCGAAGGTGATCGTAATGTCGGCGCTACGCTTGGCGACGATGGCGCAAGGTGTTGTGCAGGTTGTCGGCACCTCAAGCCCGGTGACCACGGCTTCCACGCCTGACGGTGTCGATGAAATGCTGATGTTCTCGGTCGTGCCGCGCGTGACGGACGCGCAGCCGCCCAGCATGACGCTGAGCGCCATTATTCCCACTACACGCATGAAATGCCCCTAATTTCCCCGGCGCCTATCAAGCGCAACCGGAGCGCGAGGGCAAGAGGTCATTGGTCCGGATAGTTAAGCCACGCAGGGGTTGTGGACGGGAATGGCAGGCACCGGAGGGTGGACGCCGTCAATCGCCCCGCAAGCGCTGATCGTCCTGCACGCGGACGTGTTCGGCGCCGCGCGCGCCGGCCGGCGACAGCCGCAGCATGCTCAGAACCGCGCCGCAGAGTGCAAAGCCGACGCCGGCAAGCAGCGCCAGCCTGGTGCCCTCGACCGGATACCGTCCGAGCAGCAGCGCCACCAGCGCCGCGCCGGTGGTCTGGCCGAGCAGGCGCGCCGTGCCGAGCATGCCGCTGGCCCCGCCGGCGCGCTCGCGCGGGGCGGCGGCGATCATGGTGCGGTTGTTGGGGGTCTGGAACAGGCCGAAGCCGGCGCCCGCCAGCGCCATGCGCCAGATCACGTCGAACGGCGTCGGGGCCGCCGGCAGGAGCGCGAGCGCGCCCAGGCCGCAGGCGAACAGCGTGAGCCCGATGCCGCCGAGCAGGCCGGCCGGATAGCGCTCGACCAGGCGGCCGGCGAGCGGCGCCGCGAACGCCACCGCGATCGGCCATGGCGTGATCAGGAGGCCCATATGCACGGCCGAATAGCCGAAGCGGCTCTGGAGGTAGAAGGGGATCGCGACGAAGGCGAGCATCTGCCCGCAGAACGAGGCGATCGAGGTCGCAATCGACAGCGCGAACACCGGGATGCGCAGCAGATCGATCGGCAGCAGCGGCGAGGTCATGTGGGTTTCCCGCCAGACCAGCAGCGCGCCGGCGAGAAGAGCGATGGCGAACTGGATGAGGCAGGTGATTGCTGCCTCGCCATGACCGACGCTGTCGACCGCGGCGATGCCGACACCAAAGGTGATCGCGGACAGCCCCGCGCTCTGCCAGTCGAAGGAGCGATTGGCCGGCTTGGTGTGCGGCAGGCTGCGCAGGCCCAGCAGCAGCGTCACCGCGCCGAGCGGCACGTTGATGGCGAACAGCCAAGGCCAGCTTCCGACCGCCAGGATGCCCGCGGCGAGCGTCGGGCCGATTGCAGCCGAAAAAGCGACGACAAGCGCGTTGAGCCCGATGCCGCGGCCGAGCTGGCTGCGTGGATAGGTGAAGCGCACCAGCGCCGAATTGACGCTCATGATGCCGGCGGCGCCAAAGCCCTGGATGATGCGCGCGACCGTCAGCAGCGGCAGCGTATGCGCCAGCGCGCACAAGGCGGACGCCAGCGTGAACAGCACCAGCCCGACCAGATAGACGCGGCGATAGCCGACGATCTCGCCGAGCGAGGCCAGCGGCAGCAGCGAGATCGTGATCGCGAGCTGGTAGCCGTTGACGATCCAGATCGAGAAGGCCGGACTGGCGTCGAGGTCGGCCGCGATCGTCGGCAGCGCGACATTGGCGATGGCGCTGTCGACGACGGCCATGATGATGCCGAGCGCGATCGTCAGCACCGCCTGATTGCGCTGCGGCTGCGGCAGGCCGTCGGCGTGCTCGATGGGGGCGGACGACATGATGGAGGCGCGGTTGATTCGAGCCGTGATTCATCTCCGAATAGGAAATTGCCGGATCGACGGCAACCCGTCAGGATACCGCCAGTTCCCGTAACGGCGCGGCAAACATGGCTCTGGACGGCCTCCGCGGCCTTACCAACGAGCGGTCGATTTTCCGAAGATATAGAGCGCGACGAGGCCGAACGTGACGGCCGTCGAGACAACGAGCACGGCGCGATCCCAGTCGATCCGCTGCCGCTCGGCGCGGTTGAAATTGAGGATCATGAACAGGGCCTTCATGGCAAATCGGCGCATCGGCGGCCTCGCGAGGGCCGCAGAATGTCACGGCCGACGCAAGCGGGCTTGATGCAGCTCAAGCGTCCTACACGGCCGGCGGATTGCGGTCGGTGAAGGTCGTGCGCTGGTGCCAGTAGGGATAGGGCAGCGTCACCTTGCTCGCCGCATCGAGCTTTGCGATCTGGTCCTTGGTCAGGGACCAGCCGACCGCGCCGAGATTTTCGCGGAGCTGCGTATCGTTGCGCGCGCCGATGATCAGCGTCGAGACGGTTGGGCGCTGCAGCAGCCAGTTCAGCGCGATCTGCGACACGCTCTTGCCCGTTTCCTTCGCGACCTCGTCGATGGCGTCGACGACACGATAAACGTGCTCGTCAGGCACCGGCGGGCCGAACTCGGCGGTCTTGGGCAGGCGGCTCACTTCGGGCTTAGGCTGGCCCCGGCGGATCTTGCCGGTGAGGCGGCCCCACCCGAGCGGCGACCAGACCACGGCGCCGAGCCCCTGGTCGAGGCCGAGCGGCATCAGCTCCCATTCATAGTCGCGCCCGATCAGTGAATAATAGGTCTGGTTGGCAACGTAGCGCGGAAAGCCGTGCTTGTCGGCAAGTGCGAGCGACTTCATCAGGTGCCAGCCCGAGAAGTTGGAAACGCCGACATAGCGGATCTTGCCGGCGCGCACGAGCACGTCGAGCGTCGAGAGCACCTCCTCGGGCGGCGTGAAGGCGTCGAAGCCGTGAAGCTGAAAGAGATCGATGTAGTCTGTGCCGAGCCGGCGCAGCGAAGCGTCGATGGCGGTGAGCAGATGCTGCCGTGACGAGCCGATGTCGTTGGGACCATCGCCGAAGCGGAAAGTGGCCTTGGTCGAGATCAGCACCTTGTCGCGGCGGCCCTTGATGGCTTCGCCGAGCACGCGCTCGGATTCGCCGAGCGAATAGACATTCGCAGTGTCGAACATCGACACGCCGGCCTCGAGGCAGATGTCGAGCAGGCGCCGCGCTTCGGTCGCGTCCGTCGTCCCCCACGCAGCGAGGCGGCCGACGCCGCCGAAGGTGCCGGTGCCAAGGCTCAAGGCGGGCACCATGAGGCCTGATCGGCCCAAGCGTCGGTATTCCATCGATATGCTCCTCGGCTGGCTGCTGATTGATCGATGCGGCCTTGCACCGAGGTTAGCGCAAGCGGGCGGCTTGTCCTATCACGGACGCACATGGCGGCCTTGCTCGGGAGCGGCCTAGTCGTGCTGAAGCATGTCGGCGAATGCGGCATCGACGATGCGTGGGCCGGTGATCCCGGCCGGTGGCCGCGCCTCGCTTGCCGCTGCGACAGTCGCATTGCAGGCGAGGGCGTCGTTGCGCGCCTGCCGCGGCAGCAGCGTCAAGCCGAAGGCCACCACGACCAGCACCGCGAGCCGGATCGCGATCACGCTCAGCAGCAGCTCCGATCCGCTTATCGTGGCGTGAATCCTCATACGGACAGCCTGAGCCACTCAGGCTGACAAGACAATCTGGATTTGGCGAGCGCTGCCTTCGCTCAAGGCGAAGGCTCGCGAAGATGGCAGCTCAATGCCGCAACTGGCTTTGCCGGAAGTCGCGCGGCGACATGCCAAAGTGCTCGCGGAAGACGCGGCCGAAATGCGAAAGGTCGTTGAAGCCCCAGGCGAAGGCGATCTCGCTGATATGGCGATGGACGAGCATGGGCGAGGCGAGGTCGCGCCGGCATTGGGCGAGCCGCTCGGCGAGGACGAAGCGTTGGAACGAGGTGTCTTCGTCGGCGAGAAGGTCGTTCACGTAGCGCGGCGACATGCCGAGCGCGGCCGCGGTCTCCGACAACGAAAGGTCGGGGTCGGCGAGATGGGCGCGGACATGCGCCTTGAGCCGGTAGATCAGCGCGGAGCGGTGGGTCGAGGACGGCAGCGACGTCCTGCCAAGCCGCTCGCTCAGCGCCATCGCTAGCAGATCGACGGCCTGCTCCGACAACGCGGCGGCGTTGTCGGACGCGAGGCGGTCGGCGTTCTGGCAAAGCCGGAAGATGAAATCATAGGCGAGCCGCTCGAGCGGTGCCTCGGTGCCGAACGTCATCGCGGTCAGCGTTTCGGTGCCACTGATCCGGCGCTGCAGCATCTCGCGCGGCACCTTGAAGATGGTCTGCGTGAAGGGATCGTTGAATTTCAGCTCATAGGGGCGCGTGGTGTCGTAGAGTGCAAACTCGCCGGGATGAATCACGGTTTCGCGACCGTCCTGCACCACGCCGCCGTCGCCGCGATGGCCGAGCGCCATCAGGACGAAGTCCTGATCCGAGCGCGCAATGCGGGAGGGCGTGCGGAACACATGCTGGCGATCGGAGCGGACCTCTGAGCACACCGCCTTGCCCAGCGACGCCTGCGTGACCGAGCCGCGAAAGGCGCTGCCGAGATCGGACTTGCAGTCGAGCCCGACGAACACGTCGCAGACGATGTCCTGCCAGAGGGCGAGCCGCCGATAGCCCGGGCTGCCGTCCGTCGTGAACTGGATTGCCATCTGGACAGCCTCCCTTTCGCATCCAGCAAGATCGCGGGGCTCCAGCCTGCCCGGAGGCAAATCCCGTACCGGCCGGCGGTCCCTTCCCAGTCGAGTTTTTGTTCCGCCGTGGTCGAGCGCCCGGTCGCCAAGCTTGGCCCAATAGACTGCATCGGAGACGGTTTCCGATCAACCGGCAAGGGAGGCGGCAATGGGCATCGAACATCCGAAATACAAGGTCGCGGTGGTGCAGGCGGCGCCGGCCTGGCTCGATCTCGACGCCTCCATCGACAAATCGGTCGCCCTGATCAGGGAGGCCGCCGAGAAGGGCGCCAAGCTGATCGCCTTTCCCGAGGCTTTCATCCCCGGTTACCCCTGGCATATCTGGATGGACTCGCCGGCCTGGGCGATCGGCCGCGGCTTCGTGCAGCGCTATTTCGACAATTCACTGGCCTATGACAGCCCGCAGGCCGAACGGCTGCGCGATGCCGTGCGCAGGGCAAAGCTCACCGCCGTGATCGGCCTGTCCGAGCGCGACGGCGGCAGCCTCTATCTGGCGCAATGGCTGATCGGGCCCGATGGCGAGACCATCGCCAAGCGCCGCAAGCTGCGGCCGACCCACGCCGAGCGTACCGTCTATGGCGAGGGCGACGGCAGCGATCTCGCGGTCCATGCGCGGGCCGACATCGGCCGTCTCGGTGCGCTGTGCTGCTGGGAGCATCTGCAGCCGCTGTCGAAATACGCGATGTATGCCCAGAACGAGCAGGTGCATGTTGCGGCCTGGCCCAGCTTCTCGCTCTACGATCCCTTTGCGCCGGCGCTGGGGGCCGAGGTCAACAACGCCGCCTCGCGCGTCTACGCGGTGGAGGGCTCCTGCTTCGTGCTGGCGCCCTGCGCCACGGTCTCGCAGGCGATGATCGACGAGCTCTGCGACCGGCCGGACAAGCATGCGCTGCTCCATGCCGGCGGCGGCTTTGCCGCGATCTACGGCCCTGACGGCAGCCAGATCGGCGACAAGCTGGCGCCGGACCAGGAGGGGCTGCTGATTGCCGAGATCGATCTCGGCGCCATCGGCATCGCCAAGAACGCGGCGGATCCGGCCGGGCATTACTCGCGCCCCGACGTGACGCGGCTGCTGCTCAACAGGAAGCGATATCAGCGCGTCGAGCAGTTCGCGTTGCCGGCCGATACCGTTGAGCCCGCGGACATTGCCGCGGCGGCGAGCTGATCACGGTGATCGAGGGGAGGGCACGATGATGGAATCCGCAATTCCCGCACATCTCGAAACCACGCGCACGCGCCACAAGCGCGTGCCTGACGATTACCAGCCGCCTTATCCGTCCTTCGCGGCACGCTACAAGCCGGCCGTGAGCCGCGTCGTGATGGCTTATTTCGGCGTGCAGTCTCGCGGCACGGCGCCCGTGGCCGCGACGGAGGCGCTTGCAGACATAGCGAGGCGGTTTGCGGCGGAAGACGGGCCCTCGCATTGGGACCGCGCGCACTATGTCGATCAGGCCGGGTATGAGACCATCGTCTCGGTGGGCTATTGGGATGACCTCGCGCGCTTCGACGCCTGGTTCGAACCGGCGCGCGAGGCCTGGACCGGACGGCGGCGTGAAGGCATCGGCACATTCATCGAGGTGGTGCGCCCCTCGGTCGAGCGGCACGAGACGCTGTTCTCCTCGCCCGACCGGCCCGAGGGCGTCGCGGTGGTTGCCGAGGCCATGAGCGGCGAGGTGCAGGAGCACGCCTATTGGGGCGGCATGCGTGATCGCATTCCGCTCTCGCAGGTCGACCCGATGTCGCCGGGCGGCCTTCCCGAGCTGATCCGCGACGGCGGGCGGCTACGCGTAAAGGCGCACGACAATCTCTGCCTGATCCGTTCGGGACAGGACTGGAGCGATACCGAAGCGTCGGAACGCAAGCTCTACCTTGACGACGTCGAACCGGTACTGCGCGAGGGCATGGATTTCCTGCGCGACGATGGAATTGCCATCGGCTGCTATGCCAACCGCTACATGCGCGTGCTCTCGGCCGAAGGAAGCATGAGCGAAAAGTCCTACGGCCAGAGCTGGTGGAAGAGTCTGGCGGCGCTCGAACGCTGGGCGGAGTCGCATCCGACTCACGTGAAGATCTTCGGCGCGGCAATGAAGTATCTGTCGACGCTCGGGCCGTCAGCAAAATTGCGGCTCTATCACGAGGTCACGGTAGCGGCTGCGGACGAGCAGTTCTTCGAATATCTGAACTGCCACGCGAAGACCGGTATGCTGGCGGCGGTCGAGACCGTCGTCGCCTAGGCGACGCAATGGCCGAGCAGTTCGGGATGCGCGGCGCAGATGTGATGCGCGCCGGCGTCCTTGAGCTCGGCCTCGCTGCCATAACCATAGAGCACGCCGATCGCGGTCATGCCGTTGGTGCGGGCGCCAATGACGTCGTGGCTGCGGTCGCCGATCATGATGGCGTTGGCGGGATCGATCCTGGTCTCGTCCAGCGCATAACGGAGCAGGTCGCGCTTGTCGACGCGCGTGCCGTCGAGCTCGGAGCCGAACACGTACTCGAAGTAGGGCTTCAGGCCGAAATGATCGACGATGCGCCTGGCGTAGACTGCGGGCTTGCTGGTGGCGACAAACATGCGCTGGTTGGTCGCGGCGATCGTCGTCAAGGTATCCACGATGCCGGCATAGGCTTCGTTCTCGAACAGGCCGATATCGGAAAAGCGCTCGCGATAGAGCAGCAGAGCGCGGTCAGCGAGCTCGTCGGTTCCGGTCAGCTTCTTCAGGCTGGCATGCAGCGGCGGCCCGATGCACCAGGTCAGCTCGTCCTCGCTCGGCACCGCGACGTCCAGCCGTTCCAGCGCGTACTGGATCGAGCGGGTAATCCCGGGCTTCGGGTTCGTGAGCGTGCCGTCGAGATCGAAGAAGATTGTCGCCATGCCGCCGGGGTCCATGGTTGATGCTGCGCCGTTGCTAGTGGGATCGGCTTTCAAGTCAAGAGCGGATGCGTCATTGCTGCCGGGCCCATTGGGCGATCGCGGCGGCGTCCGCGCCGGTCTTCGCCTCCCAGTCGGCGACCGTGGCCGTTGCCGCCTTCCGGAGCGCGGCGAGGAGGGATTGCGGCGCCGGTTCGGCGATGGTGACGCCGTTGTCGCGCATGCGTGCATAGTTCTTGGAGGTGCGGTCGGCCAATAGCGCGAACTGGCTTTGCTCGGTCTCGGCGGCTGCGGCCAGCACCTCGCGCTGCATCGGTTCGGACAGTTCGGCAAAGGCGTCGCCGCGGACGAACGCGATCGAGACCGGCATCGCGTAATTGATGGCCGTGAAGTGCGGCAGGAAGTCCCAGAGCTTGCGTCCCGCGCCGCCGTCGCCGGAGGTGAGGAACGCGTTCAGGCGATGCTCCTTCAGCCCCGCGAGAGCGGCGTCCATCGGCAGGAACTGTGCATTGGCGCCGGCCGCGCGCATGACCGCGCTGGAATTGGCGTCATAGGCCCGCAAATTGAGCGTCGGCAGGTCGTCGGCGCCCTGGAGCGCGCGCTCCGACCACAGGCCTGTGGCGGGCCAGATCGTCAGATAGAGCAATTTGAGGCCGCGCGCCGCCAGCGCCTTCTCGTAGAGCGGACGTGCCCGCAGATTGGTGGCGCGGGCAAGCTCGACCGACTGCACGAGGAAGGGCAGGGTGGACAATCCGAGCACCGGGTCGATGCCGGAGAGCGCGCCCGCGAACGCATCGCCGCCGGCGATCCGGCCATCGAGCGCGGCGCGCGGCATCTCGCCCGAATTGATCTTGAGCTTGTTGTCGAAGTTGTTGGCCACGGTCACGAAACCGTGGGTGCGTTCGAAAACGCGGCTGGCAAAGGTCGCAAGCCCAATCCCGGAGATGTTATTCTCAGGGTATTCCGTGGTCATTTGCCAGGTGACTTTGGCGGCCACCTCGGCGAGGGCCGGCGCGACATTCAGGACCAGCGCGATCCAGGCGAAGACGACAATGCAGCGGATCCGTTTGGCGGGGGAGTGCATTGGAAGAGGCAGGTCAGGCAGCATCGATTGGCAACTCGTCGAACCATGGCACCATGCCACAGCATGGCAGATCATCTTGTCGCATGCCGCGCCCGCGCGCGCCACCGCCATGCCTGCTCGCAATGGGTGCAGATTGCAGGGGGGATCGTCACCATGCTGCTCGTCGCAGCGTCACAGGTTGCGGCGTCGGATAGCTCACCCGAAAAGTCTGACGCTGCCGTTCCCGGCGTCGAAGAGCCCGCGAAGCCGGCGGAGAAGTCCGACGCGCGCGAGAGCGATACGCGGGAGTCGATCTGCCTGATCGTGGAGGCGGCGGCGCGCGACGCCAATCTGCCGCTGGAATTCTTCGCCCGGGTGATCTGGCAGGAGAGCCGTTTCCAGGCCGACGCGGTCGGTCCCACAACGCGCAGTGGCGAGCACGCCCAGGGCATCGCGCAGTTCATGCCGGGCACCGCGAGCGAGCGCGGGCTGCTCAATCCGTTCAATCCGGTGCAGGCGCTGCCGAAGTCGGCGGAGTTCTTGAGCGAGCTGCGCAATCAGTTCGGCAATCTCGGCCTTGCCGCTGCGGCCTACAATGCCGGCCCGCGCCGGGTGCAGGAATGGCTCGCCGGTACCGGCGCGATGCCGGAGCAGACCCGCAACTACGTCTACGCCATCACGGGCACGAGCGTCGATGCCTGGGCCAAGGCAGGGGCGACCGGCAAGGGGCCGCCGAGCTCACCGCCGACGAGCTGCCGCGATCTGATGGCGCTGCTCAAGCGTGCGCCGAATGCCTTCGTCGCCGAGCTCGAGCAGCATGTCGAGCTTGCGGCCGCGAAGGCCTGGGGCGTCCAGCTCGCCGCCGGCTTCGACCGCAACAGGGCGCTGGCGATGTATTCCCGCGCCGTCACGCGTCTCAGTTCGGTGATCGGCGAGCGCGATCCAAGCCTGTTGTCGTCGGTGATGCGCAGCCGCGGCACGCGCGCGTTCTATCAGGTGCGGATCGGTGCGGATACGCGCAGTGAGGCGGATGATCTGTGTAGCCGGATCCGCAAGGCGGGCGGGGCCTGCTTCGTGCTGAAGAACAAGGGTGTCGCGGGGTAACTCCGCTCGTCATTCCGAGGCGCGCCCCGGAGCGACGGCGGTGGGTGTCGGAACAGCGCATGCCAGCCCCGCCGTGCCCTTCCTTGACGCGAGCCGTCGTCTTGCCCGTTATGCAGGCTCGATTCCGCAACCCGGCCAGACTTCCGTGGCGCTCCCTCCGCTCGATTCACCGCAATGGAATAGCCCCTGGCTCGCCTTCGGCTGGGGCCTGCGCTCGATCACGCAGACGATCCTCACCCTCGTGCTGTTCGCGACCTATCTGGGCATCGGCGCGCTGGCCCATGACACCCATTTCAGCCTGCTCTGGGCGCTGTGCTCGACGCTGTTCGTCTGGGCGGGGCCGGCGCAGATCATCCTGATCACCACGCTCGGCTCGGGCGCCACCATCATTCAGTCGGCGATCGCGGTGACCGTCAGCGCGATCCGCTTGTTCCCAATGGTCGTCTCGGTGCTGCCGCTGATGCGCACGCCGACCACCAAGCGGCGCGAGCTGGTGTTTGCCGCACATCTCACGGCTGTGACGCTGTGGGTCGAATGCCATCGTTTCCTGCCGCTTGTGCCGCGCGAGCGGCGGATCGCCTTCGTCAACGGACTTGGCTTCGGTCTAGTCTCGGTGTGCCTCACCGCCAACACGGTCGGCTATTTCCTCGCTGCAAACCTGACGCAGACGCTTGGCGCGGCGATCCTGTTGCTGACACCTCTGTCGTTCCTGTTCTCGACCGCGCGCAACAGTCGCGAGGCCGCCGATGTCGTCGCGCTGACGCTCGGGGTTCTGCTCTATCCGCTGGCCGCGAAGATGAACTCCGGCCTCGACATTCTCGTCAGCGGGCTTGTGGCCGGCACCATCGCCTACGGCGTGCATTGGTGGCGGGAGGTGCGCGCATGAGCTACGCGCAGCTCATCGGCGACTGGCAGGCGCTGGTCGTGCTGTTCGTCGCAGGCGTCGTTCCCAACCAGATCTGGCGCATGCTGGGCCTGTGGTTCGGCGGCGGCATCGACGAGGGCTCCGAGCTGCTGGTCTGGGTGCGGGCGGTCGCCACCGCGATCCTCGCCGGCGTCATCGCGCAGATCGTGGTCGAACCGCCGGGCGCGCTCGCCGGTGTGCCTGATGCCTTGCGCTACGGCGCGGTCGGCGCCGGCCTCGTCGTGTTCCTGTTGACCCGCCGCTCGATCTTCGCGGGCGTCGTGACCGGCGAAGCCTTCATGCTGGCCGGCACGTGGTGGTTGGGCTAAAACTGCCGGCGAACAGCCAAGGAACAGGAAATATGGTTCGCGAACAGGAGCTCCGCGAGGGCGAGGTCGCCATCGAGCTGCCACCGACGCAGGATGCCGGTCTCGTCTTCATCGGCCGTATCCGCACGCCCTGGACGTCGCGGCTGGAGACGCCGCGGCAGGGGCGTCAGGACGGGCCGATCTGCCGCCTCGAGATCTTCGAGCCGTTCGTGCCGGCCATCAAGGGCGTCGATTTCTACAGCAACCTCGAAGTGCTCTACTGGCTCGACCAGTCGCGCCGCGACATCATCCTGCAGAGCCCGAAGAACAACGAGAAGACCCGCGGCACCTTTTCGCTGCGCTCACCGGTGCGGCCGAATCCGATCGGCACGTCGATCGTGAAGCTGGTCGGGATCGAGGGCAATGCGATCCTGGTGCGCGGGCTCGACTGCATCGACAACACGCCGCTGATCGACATCAAGCCGGATCGGTGCGAGTTCACGCCGCTGGCGGCGCCGCAGAAGGGTGATTTCGAGACGGAGTAGGCTGTCATTCCGGGCTCGCGACTTCGTCGCGCCCAGCAATGACGATCAGCCCTTCAACGCCGCGATCAGCTTGGCGGCGTGCTCTTCCAGCACCTTGTTCTCTTCCTTGCGGCTGGCGGGCGGCAGCATCGCGACGCCGTCATGGCGCGGCATCACGTGCATGTGGAGGTGAAACACCACCTGGCCGCCGGCGGGTTCGTTGAATTGCTGCACGGTGATGCCGTCGGCGTTGAAGGCCTTCATCGCCGCCGCTGCGATCCTATGCGCGCCGCGGGCGACATGGGCGTAATCGTCCGGCTTGATGTCGAGGATGTTGCGGGCAGGGGCCTTCGGGATCACCAGCGTATGGCCGGGGACGCGCGGCATGATGTCGAGGAAGGCGATGACGTGCTCGTCCTCGTACACCTTGTAGCAGGGCAGCTCGCCGCGCAGGATCTTTGCGAAGATATTGTTGGTGTCGTAGGTGGTCATGGCGGCGGCTCCTCGAACAATTTGCGCTTACTGTCACCAGCCAAGGTGAACCGTCAAGGCGCCTCGTCGATGCCCTTGCGGAACGGGCCGAGCTCGGCAAGCTCGCGGCCGGCCTCGGCGACGTAGGCGCGCTCGCGCTTGAGGTAATCGTCGATCGCGCGGCGGAGGCCGGGATCGGCGATGAAGTGGGCGGAGTGGGTGGTGCGCGGCAGGTAGCCGCGCGCGATCTTGTGCTCGCCTTGCGCGCCGGCCTCGACATGCGTGAGGCCGCGTTGGATGGCGAAGTCGATCGCCTGGTAATAGCAGACCTCGAAATGCAGGAACGGATGATGCTCGACCGCGCCCCAGTTGCGGCCGAACAGCGTGTCCGAGCCGATGAAGTTGATCGCGCCGGCGATCCAGCGATCGTTGCGGCGGGCCATCACCAGCAGCACGTCCTTTGCCATGGTCTCGCCGATCAACGAGAAGAATTCCCGCGTGAGATAAGGCCGGCCCCATTTGCGCGAGCCGGTCTCCATGTAGAACATGAAAAACGCGTCCCAGGCATCCTCGGTGATGTCTTTGCCCGTGAGCCAGTGGATCGTGACGCCCGGGGCGAGCGCATCGCGCCGCTCGCGCTTGATCGACTTGCGGTGCCGCGAATTCAGCGTCGCCAGGAAAGCGTCGAAGTCCGCAAAGCCCTCATTGTGCCAGTGGAACTGCTGGTCGGTCCGCTGCAGGAAGCCGTGCTCGGCGAGCAGCTTCCACTCGGCCTCGCGCGCGAAGGTGACATGGACGGAGGAGGCCTTGCTGACGCCGCACAGCGCTATGAGGCCACTCGCCAGCGCGTCCATGATGCGCTCGCGGTCGACGCCGTCGCGGACCAGCAGCCGCGGGCCCGTCGCCGGGGTGAAGGGAACCGAGACCTGGAGCTTCGGATAATAGCGTCCGCCGGCGCGCTCATAGGCGTCGGCCCAGCCGCGGTCGAAGACGTACTCGCCTTGGGAATGCGATTTCAGATAGCAGGGCACAACACCGGCGACGCGGCCATCGATCTTGGCCACGAGATGCCGCGGGCCCCAGCCGGTGCGGATCGTCGCCGAACCTGATTTCTCGACGGCGGAGAGAAATGCGTGGGAGACGAAGGGGTTATAGGCGGGTTTTAAGAGATCGAGGGAATCGCCTGGGAGAGCGGATGAGGTTCCGTTGCCAGCCCCATGGCACCGTCCGGCGGGATTGGCGCAGGCGTCCCAATCCTCCGGTGACACGTGGTCAATCGACGGTACTGCCTCGAGCGTGATTTCGGATGATGCCATCGACCCCCAAGATCGTGCATTGCAGCAGCGACTTCAAGGGGGTGGGGAGGCACGCTCTCGCTGCAGAGCCGGTGCACATTTCTCCCCGCTCGCATGCTGCCCCTGGATCCCGGCTCTGCGCAGCAACGCTACGCGTCGCCGCTTGTCCGGGACACGCGCAAGGTCTACGGCACGAACCCCTCGAAAATCATCTGGTCCGCATACTGCCCGACCCGGGTCCGTTGCTCGCCGGTCCGCACCGTCCATCCCAACAGGGCGCAGCCGAAGACGTTGCGGGCGATCCAGGGGGCGGGGGCCGGGAGGTCATCGACCCGGAAGGCCACGAAATGGGGCTGGGTCCGAAAGCCGTGGCGCAGATAGAGCATGCTGTCGCGCTGCTCCTGGGTCAGCTTGGCCCAGTAGTCGTCCTCATAGGTCCGCTGCGCGACGATGCCGCGCGGGCGGGAGGGCAGCAGCTCGCGCAGCGCCTGCACCTGGTCGGGATCGAAGGACATGCCGACGGCTGGCCCGTCATAGGACACCAGCACCTCGGCCATCCGCTTCACTAGCTTGCGGTCGCCGCCAAAATGGCTCTTCACCTCGATCACCAGCGGCACGCGGCCGGCGACGAGGGCGCAGAGGTCGGACAGCGACATCATGCGCTCGTCCGTATCCCTGAACTTGACGGCCTTCAGCTCCGCGGCGGTCTTCGACACGACCTCGCCGGTGGCCTCGGTGAGGCGGCCGAGCGCATGGTCGTGATGCACCATGGCCTCGCCGTCGGCTGAGAGCTGGATATCGACCTCGATCGAGAAATTGCCCGCGATCGCAGCTTGCACCGCGCCCGGCATATTCTCGACGATGCCGCGGGAGATGTCGTGCAGGCCGCGATGGGCGACCGGCCGGGCCGTCAGCCAATCAGGAGCGCGCATGTTCCGTCAGGCGACCTCGAACACGCCATCGACCTCGACCGCCGCATCGGCGGGCAGCGAGGCGACGCCGACGGTGGTGCGGGCATGGCGGCCCTTGTCACCGAAGGCCGCGACCATCAGGTCGGAGGCGCCGTTGAGCACCTTCGGCCCGTCCAGGAAGTCCGGCGCCGAGTTGATGAAGCCGCCGAGACGCACCACGCGCACCACCTTGTCGAGATCGCCGAGCGCCGCCTTGACCTGGGCCAGCAGGTTCACCGCACAGCCGCGTGCGGCCGCCGCGCCGTCCTCGATGGAGACGCCGGCACCCAGCTTGCCCTTTGCGATCAGCTTGCCGGCGGGATCGAAACAGACCTGGCCGGAGACGAACAGCAGATTGCCGGTGCGCACGAACGGGACGTAATTGGCGACGGGGGTGGGGGCTTCGTGCAACTTGATGCCCTGTTCCGCCAGCTTCTGCTCGACCGTGCCCGCCATGTCCGACCTCGTTGTCCAAAATCATTTGCCCCGGCGCGTCCGCAAGGCGGCCGGGCGCGCCCTGTTTCGCCCATTGGGCCGCTACATGCAAGCAACCCGCAAGAAGATGCTTTGGCCCGCGGCGAGGCGGCAGGTTCAACGCCAGGGCAGCAACTTTACGTGAAACGGCCTCAGTTGCGACGCAATGGAACGGTCATTAAAATGTCGAATCTGCGCTTCCCAGGACGCGTCCCCAAGGAATAGACATGGTGCACCTTTTCCGGACTTCGCTCGGTGTGATGGCGCTCGCGGCGGCCAGTTTTGGCCTTGGCGACCGCGCGCAGGCCGCCAACGGTCCGTTCCTGGCGCATCAGGCCCTCTATGATCTGAGCCTGGTGAAATCGCGCTCCAATTCGGTCAACAGCGCCCGTGGCCGCATCCTCTACAATTTCACCGGAAGCTCATGCGAGGGCTACACCTCCGAATTCCGCCAGGTCTCCGAGCTCGACAGCGGCGAGGGCAAGGTCACGCTGAGCGACCTCCGCTCCAATTCCTGGGAGGACGCCGCGGGCAAGAGCTATCGCTTCAAGATCGAGACGCGGATGAACGAGGCGGACGCCGGCCGCGTCGACGGCTCGGCCGAGCGCGACGGCGACCATATCAACGTCAAGCTGAAGCTGCCGGCGCCGAAGAGCTTTACCCTCGACGGCAAGATCGTGTTTCCGACCGAGCAGATCCAGCGCATCATCGCCGCCGCCAAGGACGGCAAATCGCTGCTCGAGCTGTCCGTCTATGACGGCTCCGACGATGGCCAGAAGGTCTACAACACGCTGACCGTGATCGGCCAGCCGATCCCTGCCGACCGCGCCACCTCCGCCGATCCCTCGACGTCGGACGAGCACATGAAGTCGCTGCAGCGCTGGCCCGTCACCGTCAGCTATTTCGACCGCGACGCCCAGCAGAAAGAGGGCGAGCAGACGCCGGTCTATGCGATGGCGTTCGAGCTCTACGAGAACGGCGTCTCCCGCCAACTCGTGCTCGACTACAACGACTTCGTCATCTCCGGCGCGATGGGCAAGTTCGACGTCAAGGACAGCAAGCCCTGCAATTGACGGGCTCTCCGCGCGAGCGGTGCCGAAGGGCGGGCAAGCCGTAGGGGGCAGAGGCGCGCGCTTCGCGGGCCGTGCCCACCGCTTTTCAGCAGTGGGCAAAATCGTGGGCACGCTTCGCTCTGTCCGTACGAGACCAATCTTCGCAGTGGCAGACTAGCTCTCGTCATACTCTCCCGCTACGCTCCCTCCCAAGCACAAACCTCAGGGAGGCAACCTCATGCCCAAGCTCGTCCATCTCCGCCCCAGCGGCCTGCATCACAATCCCGCTTACTCCCACGTCGTCACCGCCTCGGGCGCGCGCACCATCTACATCTCGGGGCAGGTCTCGGTGGACGAGGAGGGGCGGATCGTCGGCGAGGGGGATATCGCCGCGCAGACGACGCAGGTGATGCAGAATCTCGGCCATGCGCTGAAGGCAGCCGGCGCGAGCTATTCCAACATCGTCAAGATCACGACCTTCGTCGTGAACTACAAGCCGGAGCTGCGCCCGATCATCGGCAAGGCCCGCTCGGCCTTCTTCGAAGGCATGGAGCCGCCGGCGTCCACGCTTCTCGGCGTCACCGCGCTCGCCGCGCCGGAATGGCTGATCGAGATCGAGGCGATTGCGGTCGCGGATTGATTTCCATCCGGGCTACGAACGCTGCACTTTGGACAGGTCCCGCAGGACAGCCATCGCTTCGTCTGCTCTGTCAACGAGCACAAGGAGATGGTCATGATGAAACGCCGACACGGCATTGACGCTGATGCCGGCTTCGGCGAGGCGCGCCGTGATGGCCGCGAGGAATCCCACCGCATCGAGCGCGGAGTGAGCCGCCAGAGTGATCAGGCGCGAGACGAAGGCGTAGCGCAGTCCTGCGCGCTCGGCGTCCTCGCGAGAGATGACCAGCGTGGTGCCTTCCTGCTCGCGAAAGGTGAGTAGCGGGTTGACCTCGGCGGGGATGCGCTCGTCGAGCGGAATCGTGCAGAACACGAAGATACCCGGCCGCAGCTGCGGCCTCATGTCCCGCAGCAGCACCTGGATATCGCGTTCACCGGCCATCACTCCTGCGCCTTCTCCGGGCCCTCATAGGCGATGCCACGGATCACCGCGGCGCTGCCGAATTTCTTGCGCAGGCTGTCCACCGCGCGCTCGGCGTGGGCGGCCCGGCGGTCGAGCATGTCGGTGTCGTCGGCGGGCGAGCCGTCGCGCAGCGCGCTGACGCCGGCCCCCATCAGACGGAAGGCGGTGCCGTCGATCTCTTTCGCCAGCATCTCGCGGCAGATCGCAAAGATCTTCGCGGCGAGCTGCGTCGGGGCGGCGATCGACTGCGAGCGCGTGCGCTGGCGGAAATCGGCGGTCTTCAGCTTCAGCGTCACGGTCGAGCCGGCGAGCTCGCTGCTCTTGAGCCGCGACGAGGTCTTTTCGCACAGTCGCCACAGGATCTTCTCCAGCGTCGCGAAATCGCGGATGTCGGTCTCGAAGGTGGTTTCGCTCGAGATGGTCTTGGCGCCGCGGTCAGGCTCGACACGGCGGTCGTCGATGCCGCGCGCGAGCCGCCACAGCCTGCGGCCTTCGCTCGGAAACTGCCGCATCATCTCGATCTCGTCGGCCTTCTGCAAATCGGCGATGACGCGAAATCCGCGCTGGACCAGGCGCTCCTGCGTGGCGGGCCCGACGCCGAAGATGAAGCCGACCGGCTTGTCCGCCAGCATCAGCCGCGCTTCCTCCTGATCGAGCGCGGCAAAGCCGCGCGGCTTGTCGAGGTCGGAGGCGATCTTGGCCAGGAATTTGTTGCAGGACAGGCCGACCGAGACGGAGATGCCGATGTCGCGCTCGACGTCGCGGGCAAAGCGCGCCAGCACCTTTGCCGGGAGCATGCCGTGCACGCGCTCGGTACCGGAGAGGTCGAGGAAGGCCTCGTCGATCGAGAGCGGTTCGACCAGCGGCGTCAGGGCCTGCATGGCCTGGCGCACCTCGCGGCCGACGCGGACATATTTCGCCATGTCGGGCGGGATAACGATCGCATGCGGGCAGGCTTCCAAGGCCTTAAACATCGGCATCGCCGAGCGCACGCCATAGGTGCGCGCGATGTAGCAGGCGGCCGAGACCACGCCGCGCTTGCCACCGCCGATGATGACGGGCTTGTCGGCAATATCGGGGTTATCCCGCTTCTCGACCGTGGCGTAGAAGGCGTCGCAGTCGATATGCGCGATGGTCAGCGTGGACAGCGTCCGGTGGCGGACGAGGCGAGGGGAACCGCAGGCCGCGCAGCGCCGCACCCCGATATCCAGGTCGGCCAGACAATCCCGGCAGAAGCAGCGGGGCCCGGCCGGGACGGGGGTGCTCACGGCACGTCGCGCTCCCAGGAGGGGTCGCCGAGCGCATCGCCCAGGACCTGCCGCGCTGCGGCAACGTTGGTCGGGTGCAGTTCCGCGGAGCTGGCAAAAGCCTTCACTGTGGCATCGTCCCGCATCACGAAATCGAGCACGCTGAGCAGGAAATTGGGGTCGGCGGCGGCATTGCGCAGGGTCTCCGGTCCGACTCCTGTCTCGGCCAGGAACAGGCCCAGCCGCTCGGGCTCGCTGGCAACGAAGGACAGCGCCTGAATCGCAACGATTTCAGCGACTTCGCGGGGGTTGTGAACAGGCTTTTTCAAGGGGACGGTTTGCCTTTCCGTTAACTTTCGGTGTCTACTTTGCATCATGCCCGAGTCTCGCCTCTGAGTCTTCCGACCCCCAGACAAGCAACTGGAAACCACATCGCAGAAAGTCGATCCTCGGGTTTAACGAAACTCAAGCGAATCTGAGGCTAGTTTGAATCCAGTTTTC
This sequence comes from Bradyrhizobium sp. 62B, assembly GCF_030272265.2. Lineage (NCBI taxonomy): Bacteria > Pseudomonadati > Pseudomonadota > Alphaproteobacteria > Hyphomicrobiales > Nitrobacteraceae > Bradyrhizobium > Bradyrhizobium sp. 62B. The sequence goes on from NZ_CP092841.2 coordinate 3,110,440, forward strand.
GAAACGCCGGCGAGCGGCGTCTGAGGCGTCACATGCATCGGTCCTTCGGACCAATCAGGAGGGCGGGATGGCTAAGACCGTCCTGATCGTGGAAGACAACGAGCTCAACATGAAGCTCTTCCGCGACCTGTTGGAGGCGCACGGCTATCAGACCTCCGGCACCAGCAACGGCTACGAGGCGCTCGACCTCGTTCGCAAGATGCGGCCCGACCTCGTGCTGATGGACATTCAGTTGCCGCAGGTCTCCGGCCTCGAGGTGACGCGCTGGATCAAGGACGATCCGGAGCTGCGTTCCATTCCCGTCGTCGCGGTCACGGCGTTCGCGATGAAGGGCGACGAAGAACGCATCCGCGAGGGCGGCTGCGAGGCCTATTTGTCCAAGCCGATCTCGGTCGGCAAATTCATCGAGACGGTCCGGCGTTTTATCGGATAGGAAGTGAGTTCACAGTGTCTGCGCGTATCCTGGTCGTCGATGACGTCCCTGCCAACGTCAAGCTGCTCGAGGCCCGCCTTTCCGCCGAATATTTCGACGTGATGACCGCCGCGAACGGCACCGAGGCGCTGGCGATCTGCGCCCGTGCCGAATGCGACATCATCCTGCTCGACGTGATGATGCCTGACATGGACGGCTTCGAAGTCTGTCGCCGCCTCAAGACCGATCCGGCCACGCATCACATTCCCGTCGTCATGGTGACGGCGCTCGACAGTCCGTCCGACCGCAACCGCGGGCTCGAGGCCGGCGCCGATGATTTCCTCACAAAACCCGTCTCCGACGTCGTGCTGATCGCGCGCGTGCGTTCGCTGACGCGGCTGAAGATGATGACCGATGAGCTGCGCATGCGCGCCATCACCTCGCTCGAGATCGGCATGCAGGCACCCGAGCGCAGTGCCGTGGCCGACACCGGCAAGGGCGGCCGCATCCTGCTGGTCGACGACCGCGAGTCCTCCTACGAGCGGCTGGCGGCGATCCTCGCGGCCGAGCACACCATCGATGTCGAGCCCAACCCGACGGAGGCGCTGTTCCACGCCGCCGAGGGCAATTACGATCTCCTGATCGTCTCGCTCGACCTCAACAATTTCGACGGCCTCAGGCTGTGCAGCCAGGCGCGCTCCCTGGAGCGCACGCGGCATGTGCCGATCCTGGCCATCGCGGACCCCGAGAACTCGACGCGGCTGCTCCGCGGCCTCGAGATCGGCGTCAACGACTATCTGCTGCGTCCCATCGACAAGACCGAGCTGCTGGCGCGCGCCCGCACCCAGATCCGCCGCCGCCGCTACACTGATCATCTGCGCGACAACGTGCAGAACTCTATCGAGATGGCGATCACCGACGCGCTCACCGGCCTGCATAATCGCCGCTACATGGAGAGCCATCTGGCAACGCTGGCCGAGCAGGCCGCAACGCGCGGCAAGCCGCTGGCGCTGATGATCCTGGACATCGACTTCTTCAAGTCCATCAACGACAATTACGGCCACGACGCCGGTGACGACGTGCTGCGTGAATTCGCGGTGCGGGTGCGCAAGTCGATCAGGGGCATCGATCTCGCCTGCCGCTACGGCGGCGAGGAATTCGTCATCGTGATGCCGGAGACCGATCTCCACGTCGCCGGCATGGTCGCCGAGCGCCTGCGCCGCTCGATCGCGGGCGAGCCGTTCGCGATCCACAAGGGCGCGAAGCGCATCGAGGTCACGATCTCGATCGGCCTCACCACGCTGGAGCAGAAGGGCGAGGCGGTCGCCGACGTTCTCAAGCGCGCCGATACCGCGCTGTATCGGGCCAAGCACGACGGCCGCAACCGCGTGGTGTCGCAGGCGGCGTGAGGACCGTCCGCACAAAATTTGCGAAAACAACCCCATGCACAGTAGACGGCTCTAGCTAAATCAATGGCTTGCGCGGACAGCTGACGTCGACTACGGCGACCCGCGCAACTGGGTCGGTGAGGCGCCAAAGCGGCGACGGAAGGCCTGGTTGAAATACGAGATGTCGTTGAAGCCGCAGGCGTAGGCGATCTCGCTCACCTTGAGCCGGCCGTGCTGGCGCGAGGCGAGCGCGGCCCTTGCGCTTTGGAGGCGCAATTCCAGCACGCGCTCGGTGAAGCTCGCACCGGTCTCCTGCAGGAGAACCTGGATGTACCGGGGCGACAATCCGATCTTCTGCGCCAGGCTGCGCGGCGAGAGCGCCGGATTGGTGAAGCTCGCCCTGATCTCGGCCAGAATCTCGCGCAGCCGCGCCGCGCGCAAGCCCCGCAGGGTGGCGACCTCGGCAGCATCGCGGCTCGCGCCCAGGGTGAGCGCGAGGATATCGAGCACGGTCGTGCCGATGTGGCGGTCGAGATCCGGATCGCACCCGACCTCGTCGGGATCAAGGACGCTCTCCAGGTAGCGCTTGAGATGACGCAGTGCCGGCTGGCCGGGATCGAGCGGCATTGCCATGAGATCGTCGGCACGAGGAACGAGCTGCAGCAGACGGTCTCGGGCGATCGTCACGGTCGCCCATTCGCCCGGCGCCTCGACCATCATCTCGGCGGCCGCGCCGTTGGTCCCGAGGAACGCGCCGCCGGGGCCGGCCGCAGCATCCCGGCCGAACTGTGACAATTGTACTCGTGCCGTCCCGCGATTGAGGAGCAGGCAAAAATCATCGTCAGGGCCACGCGCGATGGCGCTTGCCGACCGGGCAAACCGTTTCAGCGTTCCATCGAACAACGCGACCCGCACATCGGAAAATTGCGCAAACTGAAATTGAGCCCGGAAGGCGCAGTCCTCGAAACGCGAATAGTCGACGCAGCAAGTCAGCGCCTCGAATTGCTCATGCCATTGCGCGAACCGCGCCGCGTCGCCGAGGCGCGCAGGAAGCTGGTCCGAGGTGAAACTGATCCGGTTCATCTGACCTCGCGCGGTTCGGTTGCCCAGATGGCAGGGCCGCATGCCCAAGCAGAGTGACATCGCCTGTTTAGCGCGGCAATTTCGGTTTGAGGACAAGAAATTCCGGGCGCGCGCCCAATGAATACGCCGCAGCTAAAGTTCGATGCGCCAGGACGAAATTTCCCGCCGCAAAGCTGCGCGGGAGCACAACCCGACAGGGCCGCGAACAAGTCGAAGACGCGAAAGAGCGCCTGCGCGTCAGCGACCCTTCGCCGGCTTCGCATCGCCTTCCACATCCACCCCGGCATTCCGCAGCAGCACCTTCGCCGCTTCCTTTGCCGCGCGCGCCATCGCCGGATCGTCACGCACGAGGTCCTGGGCAATGGAGCCGTCGACCAGGAGCACGAGCTGGGTTGCGAGGGCTTCCGCTTCCGTCACACCGAGTTCGTTCAGCCGGTCGCGAAACCAGAGGCGGCGGCTTTCCTTGAAGGCCACCGCGATCTTCTTTACCGCGCGGTCCGCAGGCCCGAGCTCGGCGACCGCGTTCACGAACGGACAGCCGCGAAAATCCCTGGCCGCAAAACGCCGCTCCAGCGAATCGAAGGTGGCGAGGATCTGCTCGGCCGGCGGCTTGTCCGAAGGGGAGGCGTGCACGAAGCGGCGCTGCAGATAGGCTGCGATCAGCGCGTCCTTGGAGGGGAAGTGGTTGTAGAGCGTGCGCTTGGAGATGCCGATCTCCGCCGCGATGGTGTCGACGCCGATCGCGCGAATACCTTGCAGATAGAACAGCTTGTCGGCGGTCTGAAGGATCCGCTCTTTCATCGTCTGTGGGGCGGGCGGGGGAGCCATGCAGCAGAAAAGGTCCTGTTCGCTTGACAGCACCTGCTATCCATAGCCTAAGTACACAGGTCTGTGTAACCAAAATCAACGGCAAAAGCAGACGGCGGCGATTGCGCCGTGCCCAAAAGGGAGAACAAAATGCCCCTGCTGCAGGTCCTGCGTCCGACATTGCCCATCCTGATCGGGGCCTCGATCATGCTGACGCTGAGCATGGGACTGCGGCAGTCGCTCGGCATCTTCATGCAGCCGCTGACGCATGACATCCACATCTCGATCTCGGACTTCACGCTGGCGCTGGCGGTGCAGAACCTCGCCTGGGGCTTTCTTCAGCCGCTCGCCGGCGCGATGACGGTGCGCTACGGCTTCCGCCCGATCATGATCGTGGGCTCGCTGATGTACATCGTGGGCCTCATACTGATGGCGACCGCGAACGGGCTGGTCAGCATCATGATCGGCGCCGGCGTGCTGATCGGGACGTCGCTGGCCTGCACTGCGGCCGCGATCGCGATGTCGGTGGCGGCACGCGCGGTGCCCGCAACGGTGCGCTCCACCGTGCTCGGCATCGTCTCCGGCGCGGGCTCGCTCGGCGCGCTCTTGTCGGCGCCGATCGGGCAGATGCTCAACGAGGGTTTTGGCTGGCGCGCCGGGCTCGCCGGTTTCGTCGTCATGTCGGTGCTGATGATCCCCGCGGCCTGGTATGCCGGCCGCGTCGACCAGGTCCCGCTGCCCAAGCCCGCCGCCGATGACATCGGCGATGCCAGTGCGGCGGCGGTAACAAAGGCGGCATTCGGCAATGCCTCTTTCGTGGTGATGACCTGCGCCTATCTCGTCTGCGGCATGCAGCTTGTGTTCCTCACCACGCATCTGCCGTCATATCTCGCCATCTGCGGCCTCGATCCGATGCTGAGCGCGCAGACGCTCGGCATGATCGGCGGCTTCAACGTGCTGGGCTCGCTGTTCTTCGGCTGGGCCGGCCAGCGCTGGAACAAGCTCGCGCTGCTGGGCGGCATCTACATCCTGCGCTCGCTGGCGCTCGCCTGGTACTTCATGCTGCCGGCGACCCCGTTCTCGACGCTGCTGTTCGGCGCCATCATGGGCTTCCTCTGGATGGGCGTCGGCCCGCTGGTCGCAGGCGCGGTCGCGGAGATGTTCGGCCTGCGCTGGCAGGCGATGATCCAGGGTCTTGCCTTCATGAGTCACCAGATCGGCAGCTTCCTCGGCGCTTATGGCGGCGGCGTGCTCTACGATGCGCTCGGCTCCTACACCATGGCCTGGCGCATCGGCGTCGCGCTCGGCCTTGCCGGCGGCATCGTGCAGGTGGCGTTCGCGCTGGTCAGGCCGTCGCAACCGCCGGCGCCGGTGTTGCGGACGGCGTAGGTAGCGGCGTGAAAACGCCATTGTCAGCTTGCGAGCTTTGAACGGACGTCGCGTTGCTTGGCCGTGATGGGCCGCTTGTGACCCGGATCGGACTTAGGTCATGTCCATATCTCGGAAGCGGGACCCCTACTCAATCACTCGGTCCGCCATCAGAAGCACTTGCTCAGGGACAGTCAATCCCAATGCTTTTGCCGTCCGGAGATTGATCACGAACTCAAATTTGGTCGGCTGCTCAACCGGCAAGTCCGCTGGATTCGCGCCCTTTAGAATGCGGTCCACGTAGCCGGCCGCAAGTAGGAAGAGAGCCTTAAGGTCCGGCCCATAAGCCATCAATCCGCCCCGATCCGGGTAAGTGTTGACCTGAAATACCGTGGGCAGCCGATACTTCAGAGCAATTGATGGCAAGGCATCGCGCGGTGGGTCAGCAAGTACATAAACCACATCGCAATCCGCCGCTTTCATGTCTGCGAACGCCTTTTCAAGGTCTTCCGGGTTCGGCGCAACGAAGCGTTGCACCGAAATGCCGATGACCACTGCTGCCTTCGTTGCACTTTGTGCCATCGCCGGGTGCACCGGGTTATTTGAGGTGAGTACGCCGATTTTCTGAACCTTGGGAAAGAGCAGGCGAATAATGTCCAGCGTCTTGGTCGTGAGATCTGCGAACATATTCGCTGTGCCGGTTATGTTGCCTCCGGGCCTCGTGAAACTCTTGACGAAGCCTGAACCGACAGGATCGGTGGCTGGCGACATAACAATCGGAATCGTCGAAGTCGCCCTTTGTGCCGCCGCAATCGCAGGTGTCGCTTCAGCGATGATAACGTCTGGCTTCAGTGCGATGAGCTCCGAGACTAGACCGGGCAGCAGAGAGTAGTGACCTTTCGCCTCGCGCAGATCAATGATTAGGTCGCTTCCTTCCCGGTATCCCATCAACTTGAAGGCTTCTCTGAACCATCCGATAATTCGCTCGCCTGAGCCAGAGGTAACCAACCCGATGCGCCGCGGTCGCAATGAATCGGCATCTGCAACAGCCGCGATGGTGATCGAACAGGCCGTCGTAAGCACCGCGCGACGCGTTACTATTCGACTCACGAGCTTCTCCTGATGTCGAGAGTGGAGCGCGATTGCAGTTGTTTCCGTCGCTTTTCAGCCAAATTGTTGTTCGTTTCTTTGTGCCCGGGGCAGGATCTCAGTTTGGAGTCCTGCAATGTTAAAGCAAGTATTTTTTGCGTATCTCCTTGTTGTCATCAGCCCAATCTGCTCGGAAGCGGGACCTTACAGCATCAGCCAAGCGCCCGAATGCAATGTCATCATGCCATGTGACTTGTCGTCCACGCAGACGCGCGGTGAACGAATTGCACCCCACCCACTGCAGGCGTATCGCCCAAAACAACTTTAGCCACGGCCGAGAGCATAAGGGCATTGCCTGCTGGTGCTCACAACCGGATTGTCGCCGGTCGGCCGACCGGCAGCCCTTCTTCGTTTTGCGGTTGTGGCGCGGCGCTGCGAGTGTTTGGTCGTGTGGTGCCTGACCTAAACCTCGCAGCCAACTGGCTACGCTTTCCGCGTACCTCGCCCGCGCCCAGAATGGTCGCGGCGCGACGCGGGCACGTGTTCGTTTTAGAACAGCATCTCGGAGGCGACATTTGAATGGCCTTTGACGCCAACTCAGGCGGCCACGTCATGAGGATGCACCCGCGATCATTGCGCGGCTATACGGTTGTCAATCCTGACGCTGCGGGCTGAAACAGGGTGCACAACAGTTGGCCTAAAGGTCAGCTTCTGGCCCATCGACGACCATTCGGTGCGGTCGGCCGACCGCCGCCTTTTGACCCCATGCGACCCGACACACCGTCGCGTATGCTCTTCAATGGTCTGTCACAGAACGGCGCCAACGTGGTAGTCTATGCCTCCCATGAGCGCGGTCCTTGAGGAGGGACTTATGCGACGGCGGGAGTTCATCGGACGTTTCGGCCTTATTGGCTCAGCCGCATCAATACTGTTTGGTCAAGGCTCAAGCGCGCAGTCTGCGCCGAAACGTCCGATCATCGCGTGGGCGGGAGCTCCGCCCGCAGGTGCGCCCGCAGGCGCAAACGTGCCTCAATTCATACTGGACCTAGTATTTGGCAATTTTGTTAAAGGTCTTTTGGAGTTCGGTTACGAGAAAGGTCGAAACATTGACGTCATAAAGCGATTTGACATGTTTGCTGACCGAGTAGCAACCATGGAAGAGATGGTGGCTCTGGTCAAACCAGATATCATCGTCGCGCCTGCGACGTTGCAAGCCGTCGAGGCCCGAAAGGCGACATCGACGATACCGATTGTCTGTGGCGCTCTCGCGGACGCGGTTCATCTGGGCTTGATTGCCAGCGAAGCTCGCCCTGGAGGAAACGTAACGGGCATTGAGCCCTACATTGCGGGATTGCCGACGAAGCAAATTGAACTCGTGCGGGAAATCGCGCCGATGGCGCGGCGTGTTGGACTGCTTACCAACATGAACGACCCCAAGGGCCCGCCTCAAGTTGGGGACTTGAGGGCAGCTTGCCAAAGTTTGGGCTTCAGCGTGGTCGAAACCGATGCCAGTACGGCGAACGACATTCCGGGTGCGCTCGCTGCGCTGGCGAACGAGAAGGTCGATGTCGTCGTTGTCATTCAGACTAATCTGTTGCTTGTCCGATGCGAGCAGATCGCCGCCATTGCCCTTGAAAAGCGGCTGCCGACCGTCTTCGGATATCGCGAGCACGTTATCCACGGCGGCCTCGTCAGCTATGGAGTTGACTTGCGCTGGTGTTATCGTCGCATCGGTTATTTTGTAGACAAGATTCTCAGGGGTGTTCGACCCGGTGACCTTCCCATCGAATTTCCAACCGAATTTTGGTTGGCAGCCAATCTCAAGACAGCAAAGACGCTCGGCGTGACCGTACCGACCGGCCTTCTCGCCCGCGCCGACGAGGTGATCGAGTAAATGCTGCGTTGCCAAGTCTGGTGTTGGCCCATCGCTGGCATCAAGTGGCACTCCGTTGACGTCGTCTTCCGCGCGTAAAGCGGACGCGACAGTTCCAGGAGATATTCGTTCTCGTGCTCTGGGCGTAGCGAGGTACCCCCTAGGGTGTTGCGGCCTTCACCTTCACCGAGACGGGCAGCGGAAAGCGCAGCCCCCGTGCCCAAGCCGGGCGACGCGATGCCGGCCGCTTCTGCGGCAGCTTGCCGAAATGCGCGAGGGCTTGCATCAGCGCAGCCCGGATGGCCGGCTCGATCTTCGCGCAGATGAACCAGCAGACCAGCCCAAGCAGGCCGAGCGCGATCCAGAGTGCCGAGGTGGCATCGAAGCCTGCGTCGATCAGGGCACGAATGATCGCCGCGCCGATGACGTTGTGGGTGAGATAGAGCGGGTAGGTGATCAGTCCCAGCGTTCGCAAATAGGCCGGTGCTTCGGGTGCTGCGGCGCCCGCAGAGCGCCTGTTTCTCCTCGCGGCAAGGGCAATGAGGAGCACGGCAAGCGCCCAGACCATGATCGGCACGAGAGCCGATTGATCGGCGATGGCGGGGATCGAGGTCAGGAAGAAAGAAGCGAAGAAATAGATTTCGGCCGCACCCGAGAGACAGGTGACGCCAACGGCGACTTGTTCAAGTGCCGTCAATTGTCTGTTCGCGGAAATGAACAGCCAGATTCCCAGCGCAAAGAAACAGCCATGGCTCAGCAGGAAGGCCGCGCATGGCACCCGAAACATCAGGATGACCAGATAAGGCAGGTCGGACGGCGTCGTGCAGGACGCGATCAATAGCGCGACCGCATTGAAGATCGCGCTGTAGATGGTGAGGCCGAAGGCCAGATGCCGCAGCGTGATCTTCCTCGTGAGCATCGCGCAGAACACGAGCCCATAGAACGCCGTCTCGGCGGCCAGCGTCCAATAGACCTCGTCCAGCCACTGGCCCGTGACGCCCTTGGGCACCATCAGTATGGCGTGGATATAGGGCAGGATGAGCTCGGATGCCGGACCAGTGCCGAACAGCAGCAGGACGAGGAAGCTCGCGGTGGCGCAAACCCAGACCGCCGGATAGAGCCTGAGCGCGCGGCCGAGCAGAAACGCGCCCGGTGAAGATGTGCTCGCGGAATTCGCAATGACGAAACCGGAGATCACGAAAAAGATCTCGACGCCGACCCAGCCGAACCACGTGAAGGCCGCGGCGGAGGGGTAGATCACGTCGGCGGCGACGGTGCGCTCGAAGCCGGGGACACCGATCGACGTCCAGGCCCAGGACCAGAACATCTGGTGGAAAATGGCAACGCCGAGCGCGGCGGCGAAGCGCAGCGGATCCAGCAGGGGCAAATGGCTCTTCACGGCAATGGACCGGATTCATGCGACGATGACGCAGGAGATAGTGAATCCGGTCAGGGTGCTCTGCGAGGTGGGTCACACATGCTCCAGCGCGCCGACTGTGCAGATCTCAGTGTGGGAGTAGGTGTCCTCAGCTCTCGAGTCCCGGACGCAGCGCAGCGTCACTTCCAACGAAGCGCTGCAGAGCCGGGGCCCATGCCTCCATTGTGCCGTGTTGGCTTCTGGGTCTCGGCTCTGCGCAGCAGCGTTGCAAGCTGCAGCGCGTCCGGGACACGAGATGGCACAAAATAAAACGGGGCCCGAAAGGGCCCCGCAAAACTCCTCGACGCTTAAGCCGATCTTACTTGATCTTGGCTTCGCGGAATTCGACGTGCTTGCGCGCGACCGGGTCGTACTTCTTCTTGACCAGCTTGTCGGTCATGGTGCGCGAATTCTTCTTGGCGACGTAGTAGAAGCCGGTGTCGGCCGAGGACACGAGCTTGACCTTGATGGTGACCGCTTTGGCCATGTTCAGAACCTCAGGAATGAAGGGAATCTGGAGCCGGCCAAACGGCCCGCGTTGGCCGGCAACCTAGCCAGAAACCGCCTGATGTCAAGGTTTTAGGGGTCGAAAACTGCCCGAAACGGGCCCTTTACCCCTAGAAGAACCGGTTTTTCGGCCTGGGCAGGCCGAGATTCTCCCTCAAAGTGGGCCCTTCATACTCTTTCCGGAAAATCCCGCGCCGCTGCAGCTCCGGGACCACCTTGTCGACGAAATCGTCGAGGCCGGCGGGCAGGAACGGGAACATGATGTTGAAGCCGTCGGAGCCGCGCCCGACCAGCCATTCCTCCATCTGGTCGGCGATGGTTTTGGCGGTACCGACAAAGGACAGCCCGCCATAGCCGCCGACGCGCTGGGCAAGCTGGCGCACGGTGAGCTTGTCGCGCCTGGCGAGGTCCACCATGCGCTGGCGGCCGCTCTTGCTGGCATTGGTCTCCGGAATCTCCGGCAGCTGTCCGTCCGGATCGAAGCCGGAGGCATCGGTGCCGAGGATGACGGAGAGCGAGGCGATGGCGCTGTCGTAATGCACGCGGCTGTCGAGCAAGGCGCGCTTCTCCTTGGCCTCATCGACGCTGTCGCCGACCACGACGAAAGCGCCGGGCAGGATCTTGAGATGCTCGGGGTCGCGGCCGATCTTCTCCATGCGGCCCTTGATGTCGGCATAAAGCTTTTGCCCGTCGGCGAGACTGCCGCCGCCGGTGAAGACAGCTTCCGCCGTTTCGGCCGCGAGCTGCTTGCCGTCTTCGGAGGCGCCAGCCTGAACGATCACGGGCCAGCCCTGCACGGGGCGGGCGATGTTGAGGGGACCGCGCACCTTCAGATATTTGCCGTGGTGGTCGAGCGTGTGCATCTTGGCGGGATCGAAGAACAGGCCGCTCTCGACGTCGCGCACGAAGGCATCGTCGGCGAAGGAATCCCACAGGCCCGTGACCACGTCGTAGAACTCGCGGGCGCGCTTGTAGCGCTCGGCGTGCTCCATGTGATCGTCGAGGCCGAAATTCAGCGCGGCGTCCGGGTTCGACGTCGTGACGATATTCCAGCCGGCGCGACCGCCGCTGAGATGGTCGAGCGAGGCAAAGCGGCGCGCGACGTGATAGGGCTCGTCGAAGGTGGTCGAACCCGTCGCGATCAGGCCGATCCGCTCGGTGACCGCGGAGAGCGCCGACAGCAGCGTGAACGGCTCGAACGAGGTCACGGTGTGGCTGCGCTTGAGCGCATTGACCGGCATGTTCAACACGGCGAGGTGATCGGCCATGAAGAAGGCGTCGAACTTGCCGGCCTCGAGCTTCTGGATCAGCGTCTTGATGTGGCCGAAATTGAAATTGGCGTCGGGCCAGGCCCCGGGATAGCGCCAGGCGCCCGTGTGAATGCTGATCGGGCGCATGAACGCGCCAAGCTTGAGTTGCCGTTGTGCCATCGCCCGGTGTCCTTCTTCATTGTCGTTCGGAAAGACATAGGCACGCGGCGGAACTCCGCCATTGGCGGGAGCGGGAAGATTATTTTGTTTTTTGCAGCTCTCTCAGCACGTCATTCCGGGACGCGCCGCTTGGCGCGGACTAGGGCGCGCGATTGCGCACCCATCGGGTCGCGGAGACGATGGATGGATGGATTCCGGGCTCGCGCTACGCGCGCTCCGGAATGACGAGAGGAGAGAGCCGCGCCCCGTAATACAGCCTCAGCCCAAAATATCCTTCTGCATCTTGCCGCCGTAGAAATGGAAGAACGGCACCGGCGCGTCGTGGCGGAGCGGGCCGGTGGCAAGACGGGTGTCGAGCTCGTTGAGCACGTTGCGCGTCATCGGATGCAGATCGGCCAGCGGCTTCGAGCCGAGCTCGACCCAGACCAGCTCGACCAGCTCGGCATCGGCGTGGATGACGCCGTCGACGCGATGGGTGATCGCGGAGGCGTCCGCGGTGAAGAACCGCGTGTCGAAGCGCTTGACGCGGCCGGGCGGGGTAATCGCACGGGCGATCAGGAACAGGCTGGAGGGATCGGGCAGCAGGCCGGCATCGGCGAATGGCTTCCAGGGACCGTCGAGCTTCGTCAGCTTGGCCTCGGTCTTGCGGCCGAGGCAGAGACCGGTCTCCTCGCAAGCTTCGCGGATCGCGGCAATCGCCAGCGACTTCGCGCGCGAGGCCGGCGTCTTCGGGCTGCCCTTGGCGAGATTGGCTTCCAGCTCGGCGGTGATCGGCGCGGCGCAGGGCACGCGATAATCGGCCTTGTCGACGCGTCCACCCGGGAAGACGAATTTCCCGGGCATGAACACCACCTTGTCGTGGCGTTTGCCGACCAGCACCTTCGGAATGGCGCCGCTGCGATCGACCAGGATCAGCGTCGCCGCATCCCGGGGGCGGAAATAGGGATGATGGTCCGCTTCCTTTTCCTCGTGGACCTTTGCCTTGTCCGCGACTTGCGCAATATCCGTCATGTCCTCACCCGAACTCTTCTTGCTTATTGGCCTATACCGGCGGAATACCATCGGGAGGGCTCTCGTCAAACCCGTGCATACGCAGAGCCCATTGCAAGCCGACCACAGCTCCCTTCACCGGCTGCAGCAGCGCGAGCGAGGCGACGAAGGTGAAGGGCAGATAGGCCGCGAAGCTGATCCAGACCGGCGTGGTGTAATTGGTCTCGATCCACAAAACGGCCGGCACCACGATGTGGCCGACGATGACGATGACGAGATAGGCGGGCAGGTCATCGGCGCGGTGCGGCGTGAAATCGAGGTCGCATTTGGCGCAATTGTCTGCCGTCTTCAGAAAGGCGCGGAACAGCTTGCCTTCGCCGCAGCGCGGGCAGCGGCCGCGAAAGCCGCGCTTCATAGCCGCAAAGACATCGCGCTTCTCGACGAGGCCGCTCTCGCGCGTCCAGATTTTTGGGACCGTGCTCATCGTCACCATGCTTTGCCCTTCTTGCCCTTGGGTTTTCCCTTGGGTTTCCCCTTGTTCTTCTTCCCCTTGCCGGATTTTGGGTTCGCCGGCTTGCGTTTTTTATCCGGGCTGCGTCCGGGATGGGCCTTGAACGAGGGGCGGCGTTGTGGACCAGGTCGCCTGCGGTCGCGCGGGTTCGTCTCACTGGAGGATGACAGCAGCTCGAAGCGCAGCGCGCCCGCAATGGGGGCGGCTTCGATCAGACGGACATCGACGACGTCGCCCAGCTGATACATGGTGCCGCTGCGCGTGCCGATCAGCGCATGGCGGCTCTCATCATAGTTGAAATATTCCGTGCCGAGGGATCGGATCGGGATCAATCCGTCGGCGCCGGTCTCGGCGAGCTTGACGAACAGGCCGGCGCGGGTGACGCCGGAGACGCGGCCCTGGAAGCTGGCGCCGATGCGGTCGGCGAGGTGATGGGCGATCAGGCGGTCGACGGTCTCGCGCTCCGCCTTCATCGCGCGGCGCTCGGTCACCGAGATGTGGGCCGCGACCTCGCTCAGGGTTTCCGGCGTTTCGCTGTCGGGCAGGGCGCCTTCGCCGAGGCCGAGCGCGCGGACCAGCGCGCGGTGCACCACGAGGTCGGCATAGCGGCGGATCGGCGAGGTGAAATGCGCGTAGCGGCGCAAATTCAGGCCGAAGTGCCCGTAGTTCTCGGAAGAATATTCGGCCTGCGCCTGGGCGCGCAGCACCACCTCGCTGACCAGCGGGTAATAGTCGTGGCCTTCGAGCTGGGCCAGCACGCGGTTGAACGTGGTGGGACGCAGCGCGCCCGCTTTGGCGAAGGGAACGTCCAGTGTCTCCAGGAATTCCGCGAGGGCGTGGACCTTCTCCAGCGTCGGCTCGTCATGCACGCGGTAGATCAGCGGCAGCGACTTCTTCTCCAGCATCTCGGCTGCCGCGACGTTGGCGAGGATCATGAACTCCTCGATCAGCTTGTGCGCATCGAGACGCTCCGGCACCACGACGCGGTCGACCGTGCCGTCGCTTTTCAGCAGGATCTTGCGCTCGGGCAGATCGAGATTGAGCGGATCGCGCTCGTCGCGCGCGCGCTTGGCGCAGGCATAGGCGGCGTAGAGCGGCCTCAATATCGGATCGAGCAGGGGGCCGGTGGTGTCGTCGGGCCGTCCGTCGATCGCGGCCTGCGCCTGTGCGTAGCTCAGCTTCGCCGCCGAGCGCATCAGGATGCGGTGGAAGCTATGCGAGCGCTTGCGGCCGTCGGGCCCGAGCACCATGCGCACCGCGAGCGCGCCGCGTGGCTCGCCCGGCACCAGCGAGCAGAGATTGTTCGAGATCCGCTCGGGCAGCATCGGCACGACGCGGTCGGGGAAATAGACCGAGTTGCCGCGGTCGAGCGCGTCGCGGTCGAGCGCCGAGCCCGGCCGGACGTAGAAACTGACATCGGCAATGGCGACGTTGACGATGAAGCCGCCTTTGTTGTTGGGGTCGTCGTCTGCTTGCGCGTGCACCGCGTCGTCATGATCCTTCGCATCCGGGGGATCGATGGTGACGAGCGGCACGTCGCGCCAGTCCTCGCGTCCCTTCAGGTTCGCGGGCTCCGCGGCTTCCGCTTCGCGCTCCGCGGCGGAGGAGAATTGCAAGGGAATGTCGTGGGCGTAGATCGCGATCAGGCTGATCGCCTTCTCGGATTTGACCGAGCCGAGCTTTTCTTTGACCCGGCCGGAGGCGAGGCCGAAGCTGCGGGTGCGCACGATGTCGACGCTGACGAGGTCGCCATCCTGCGCGCCGTGGGTATCGGCTGCGGCGATGTTCAGCTCGCGGTCGACGGCCTTCTTGTCGACGGGGACGAGCCGCCCGCCGCCTTCGGGCAGGCTGCGGAAGACGCCGAGGATGCGGGACTTGGTCTTGTCGAAGACCTTGATGATGTGGCCGCGATAGGCTGGGCCTTCGGTCTCGTCCGAGCGCTCGACCCGCAGCAGCACGCGGTCGCGGACGCCGGCTGCGGTGCCGGGCTTGGGCCGGCGTGGCATCTCGATGAGGATCTTTGGCGGCTCGCCGCTCTCGACCTCGTCCCATTCGGTGGGGGAGGCGATCAGCTCGCCGTCACTGTCACGGCCGGTGATGTCGGCGACCAGCGTCGGCGGCAGCGTGTCCGGCTCGGACACCTTGTGGCGCTTCTTCTTGATGGTGCCGTCGTCGGCGAGCTCGCGCAGCATGCGCTTGAGCGCGATGCGATCGGCGTTCTTCAGGCCGAACTCGCGTGCAATGTCGCGGGTGCCGACGTTTCCTTGATTTGCCTTGATGAAGGCGACGATGGCTGCCCTGTCGGGAAAGCCATGGTCATTCTTGCGTTTCACTTAACCTCTAATTGGTGCCGGCACTCTTCTTGGCCGGAGCCTTGGCAGCGGCCTTGGTCGGCGACGTCTTTGCGGTCGACGACACGGCGGCGCGCGCCTTGCTGGTGGATTCGGTTTTCGATTTGGCCGCCTTCTTCGCGGCCGGTTTCTTCGGCTTGGGCGGGGTGTCCTCGCCATCCGCAGCCTTCGCTGCGGTCTTCTTGGTCTTGGCCGGCTTGGCGGCCTTCTTGGCCTTCGCTTTTCCGCCGCCCTTGGCCGCGCGCTCGTCGATCAGTGCGATCGCCTGGGCGAGCGTAACGGTGTCCTTTTCGAACTCGGCCGGGATCGTCGCGTTGACGCCGCCCGCGGTGACATAGGCGCCGTAACGGCCGCTCTTCACGGTGACGGTGCCGAGGCTCGGATGATCGCCGATCGCCTTGCCGGGATCGGCGCCGAAGCGCCGGCTCGGGCCCTTGGCGACCTTCTCTGCGATGAGTGTGACCGCGCGGTTGAGGCCGATGTCGAACACCTCGTCGCCGCTCTCGAGGCTGGCATAGGTCTTCTCGTGCTTCACGAACGGCCCGAAGCGGCCGAGGCCCGCTGTGATCGGTTGACCTGTCTCCGGATGTTTTCCGATTTCGCGCGGCAGCGACAAGAGCTTCAGCGCAAGCTCGAGGTCGACATCGCCGGGCGAGGTGCCTTTCGGGATGCCGGCGCGCTTCGGCTTCTCGCCTTCCTCGTAATCCTTCTGCTCGCCGAGCTGGATGTAGGGCCCGAACCGACCGGCCTTCACCCAGACATCGCGCCCCGTATCGGGATCCTGGCCGAGCGAACGGTCGGCGGTCGCCTCGCTGTCGGCGGCGAGCTGGCGGGTGTAGCGGCACTCCGGGTAGTTCGAGCAGCCGACGAAGGCGCCGAACTTGCCGGCCTTCAGGTTGAGCCGTCCGCTGCCGCAGCTCGGGCACTGCCTGATGTCGCCGCCATCCGCGCGCGGGGGATAGATGTGCTGGCCCAGCATGTCGTCGAGCACGTCCAGCACCTGCGCGACGCGCAGCTCCTTGATGTCGTCGACGGCACCGATGAAGCCGGTCCAGAAATCCTTCAGAACCTGCTGCCAGGAGATCTCGTTGTTGGAGATGCGATCGAGCTGCTCTTCGAGCGAGGCCGTGAAGTCGTATTCGACGTAGCGCGCAAAGAAGCTCTCGAGGAACGCGACCACGACGCGGCCCTTGTCCTCGCCGTGCAGGCGCTTCTTCTCCAGCTTGACGTAGCCGCGGTCCTTCAGGACCTGGAGGATCGAGGCGTAGGTCGAGGGCCGGCCGATGCCGAGCTCTTCCATGCGCTTGACCAGCGAGGCCTCGGAGAAGCGCGGCGGCGGCTCGGTGAAGTGCTGGGTGACGGAGAGCGACTGCCGCTTCAAGGCGTCGTTCGGGCTCATGGCGGGCAGGCGGCGGGAGTCCTCGTCCTCCTCGTCGTCGCGGCCTTCCTGGTAGAGCGCGAGGAAACCGTCGAACTTGACGACCTGGCCGGTGGCGCGCAGCTCCAGCGTGCGGGAGCCGGCCTTCGCGGTGATGTCGACGGTGGTGCGCTCGAGCTCGGCCGATTCCATCTGGCTCGCAATGGTGCGCTTCCAGATCAGTTCATAGAGCCTCGCCTGGTCGGCATCGAGCTTGCGGCTCATGCTGTCGGGGCGGCGCGACATGTCGGTCGGGCGGATCGCTTCGTGCGCTTCCTGGGCGTTCTTGGCCTTGGCCTGGTACTGCCGGGGGGCGTCCGGCACGTAGGCGTTGCCGTAATCCTCGCCGATCACCTTGCGCGCCTGGGTGATCGCCTCGGGGGCGATCTGCACGCCGTCGGTACGCATATAAGTAATGAGTCCGGTGGTCTCGCCGCCGATGTCGATGCCTTCATAGAGACGTTGGGCGATGCGCATGGTGTGCGCCGGCGCAAAGCCGTATTTGCGGCTGGCCTCCTGCTGCAGCGTCGAGGTGGTGAACGGCGCCTGCGGATTGCGCCGGGCGGGCTTCGCATCGACCGCGGTGACTGCGTAGCTGGCCGCTTCCAGCGCCTTCTTGAAGTCTTCGGCTTCCGCGCCGGTGCCGATGTCGAGGCGCTGGATCTTCTTGCCGTCGGCGCCGACGAGGCGGGCCTCGAAGGCATCGCCGCGCGGGGTGAGCAGGGTCGCGATCAGCGACCAATATTCACGTGCGACGAACTTCTCGATCTCGAGCTCGCGGTCGCAGACGAGGCGCAGCGCCACCGACTGCACGCGGCCGGCGGAGCGGGCGCCCGGCAGCTTGCGCCACAGTACGGGGGAGAGGGTGAAGCCGACCAGATAGTCCAGCGCTCGGCGCGCCATGTAGGCGTCGACCAGCGCGCCGTCGATCTCGCGCGGATGCTTCATCGCGTCCGTGACGGCCTGCTTGGTGATGGCGTTGAACACCACGCGCTCGATCTTCTGATCCTTCAGCGCGCGCTTCTCCTTCATCACCTCCAGCACGTGCCAGGAGATGGCCTCGCCCTCGCGATCAGGGTCGGTCGCTAGAATCAGACGGTCGGCGCCCTTCAGGGACTTTGCGATATCGTTGAGCCGGCCGGCCGCCTTCGGGTCGACCTCCCAGATCATCTTGAAATTGGCATCGGGATCGACGGAACCGTTCTTCGCCGGCAGGTCGCGGACATGGCCGAACGAGGCCAGAACCTCATAGGACGAGCCCAAATACTTGTTGATCGTCTTGGCTTTCGCCGGCGACTCCACAATGACGATATTCATGTAGTTCCAGTAACTTACGGGAAAATTTGGGGCCGAAAACGAAAAGACTCGGGTCGGCCGTTTCGCCCCGAACATGGGTGGTGAGGCCTCCGCTGTCAAATCGAGGGCTGTTGAAAGCCAGCGGAATGGGAAAAGTTTCATATCGAGAAAGTTGTAAAATACCACCTTGGAGTTGCGGTCGCTATCGGCGTAATGTTTCTGCGGGGCATGGATTCGGGGTGGGCTGGTGACTAGGCCGGGAAAGAAACGGGCGCGCACCTCTATCGGTGCGCCGGGAGGCTCGCGTCACGAGGAACCGGGGGAAGGCGGCGTGGACGAGGCCGTCGCCTTTATCGCCGAGCAGGTCGGCGCGTTGCGCAAGCTCGCCGAGCGTCACAAGCTGGACGTGCTCCATTATCTGTTGGGCATGACCAAGCTCGAAGCCGACGAGCATTTGAGGCTGCGGAGCAAGCGCAAGCTGTCGTGAGAACACACTGATTGCGTCACTGCGCTCGCAATGACCGGCGTGGTCAGCCGTTGCGGCTCGCCATCTTGGCCAGTCGCCCGCCGAGATATTCGGCGGTGCCGAGGTCGCTTTGCGGCAAGGCGCCGTCGATCATGTGGGCCGCCAGTCCAAGCTGGCTGCCCAGGCGATTGCGACCGGCCGGATCCTCTCCGCCCGGAATATCCAACCCGCACCAGAGCATGCCGTGCTGAGCAGCCAGAATGGAGAAGTAAGTCAACGTGTGGAGTTGATCGCCCCCGGCGAGAGCGCCCGTGGTGAAGCCGGCTGCGAATTTGTTGGCCCATCGCTGCTGGGTCCAGCGGTCGCTTGAAGCGTCTGCGAAGGCTTTGAATTGCGCCGCTGCTCCGCCCATGTAGGTCGGGCTGCCAAAGGCAACCGCGTCGGCCCGGTCGATCGTCTGCAACAAGCCATCATTCCGGAAGCGGCCTGACACGATATCGTCGCCGGCGATCCGACAAAGTGCGATCTCCGCCATCCCGGCCGCGCCGCGCGCCACCGCATGCGCGAGTTTCTCGGTGGTGCCGGAGATGGAAAAATAGACGATGGCGAGCAGGGGCATGGGGGCGCCGCTTGGGATGTCTGGCCATTTTTGACGCCGTCGAGATTTTGCACAAGTCCCACCACGGCGTGGCGGTAGTCGTGTGCTATCACGCTGACCGCCGCCGCGGCGCGGGTCGCGGCTTCATCGTGGTCTCCGCCGGGCTGAGCAGCCGCCCGTCCTCCGACCGCAGCTCCAGCTTCTTCACCGGGCGCCCTTTCTCGCGATCCACCAAAATGGTCGCGATCTCCTCGGGGTGGTCGTCGAACTCTTCGCTCCATTGCCGCAGCGCCACCAGGATCGGGAAGGTGCCGCGGCCCTTCGGCGTCAGCACATATTCCTGATACGCGCTGCCGTCGGAGGCGGGGGCGGTGGCCAGAATGCCGTGGTCGACCAGCGAACGCAGCCGCACCGACAAGATGTTCTTGGCCATGCCGAGCTTGTTCTGAAACTCGCCGAAGCGGCGCAGGCCGAACAGCGCCTCGCGGATGATCAGCAGCGACCACCAATCGCCGATCGCCTCCAGCGAGCGCGCGATCGGGCAGGCATCGCCCTCGAAGCTCGTTCGTTTCACCATCGTTCCCGGTCCTGTCGCGTTCGCACGATCCGAACGCCGATCACGCGCTTGTGTGGTTGCATCATAAAACCATAGGGCCTAGATGGCAATCTGGTTTTATGATGCAACCACTGGAGGCGAATGTGAGACTGACGAACAAGACGGCCCTGATCACCGGCGGCAATAGCGGCATCGGCCTTGCGACCGCAAAACTGTTCGTGGCCGAGGGCGCCAAGGTGGTGATCACCGGGCGCAACACGGAGACGCTGGAGGTCGCTGCGAAGGAGCTCGGGCCGAACGCGCTCGCACTCGCCGCCGATGCCACCAACATCGCCGCGACCGAAGCTGCGATCAAGCAGGGCGCCGAAAAGTTCGGCAAGTTCGACATCGCGTTCGCCAATGCCGGCATCGCCGGTGGCACGCCGCTGGGCTCGGCCACGCTCGACGTCTTCGAGAAGGTCATTAGCACCAACTTGACCGGCGTGTTCTTCACGGTGCAGTCGGCGCTGCCCTATCTCAACGACAACGCCTCGATCATCCTCAACGGCTCGGTGATCTCGGTGCTCGGCATTCCCGGCTACTCGGCCTATGGCGCCGCCAAGGCTGGCGTGCGGGCGATGGCGCGGATCATGGCGTCGGAGCTGTCGCCGCGCGGCATTCGCGTCAACGTGGTCGCGCCTGGTGCAATTCGCACCCCGATCTGGGGACCTGCGACCGCGACGCCGGAAGCCGAGAAGGCGTTCGAGAAGCGGATTGCGCTGACGACGCCGCTCGGGCGCATTGGTGAAACGGATCACGTCGCGAAGACGGTGCTGTTCCTCGCCTCGGATGATTCTGCGCATGTGCAGGGCCAGGAGATTTTCGTCGACGGCGGCGCGGTGGCATCGCCGAGCGGCGCGCCGATCTATCGAGGCTGATCAAGTGAAGTGAAAATTGAATCGGTCGGCGCGACCGCCGCGGTTGCGCCGACCGGTGCCTGCATCTCCATAGCTGTATTTTCGTGAACCTTGCGTGAGGCGTTGAACCTTCGCGTGGTCTGCCAAGACATTTTTACGGGCAGGGGTCACAAGACTCATTTTCAGGGAGCCCGTGATGCCAAAGGCAGCTCGCATTTTTCCGTCGATTTCAACACCGCGTATTTACACCGAAGATTCCACCGTTTCCGCCGGTCGTTCCGGCGCTTCCGAGTTGATCGGAGTGGCTCTTTTCGCCGGCATCGGCCTGTTCATATCGCTCGTCGCCGTCATCCTGGGTATTCAGGGCGCCTGGTTTTAGCTTCGCCAACAAGTCAGCCGCCGCCGGAGTCCGGCAGCGGCTGGTGTCGATGTGAATCTTACGCGGCGCGCAGGCTGGTGGCCGCCTGAAGCGCGCTGGCGAGCGACTTCTCGCGATGCTCCGGCCCGACCTGGATGCCGTCCGCGATGATGAATTCGGGAGTCTGGATGCCCATGAAGCCGAAGACGCCGCGCAAGTAGGTTTCAAGGTGCTCCGGCGCCGCAGCGGGCGAGCCCGCGCCGTAATAGCCGCCCCTCGAGATCGCGACGATCACGCGCTTGGCGCCGGCGAGGCCCTGCGGCCCGTTCGCGTCATATTTAAACGTCTTCCCCGCAACGAGAACGCGGTCGATCCAGGCCTTGAGCTGGCTGGGGATCGTAAAATTGTACATGGGCGCGCCGATCACGACGATGTCGGCCGCCAGGAACTCGTCCAGCGCTGCCGCGCTCGCGGCGAGGTCGGGGCCGAGTTCCGCCGGCGCGGGTGCGCCCTGCGCGGCCGCCAAATGCGAGCCGGAGAGGTGAGCGAGCGGGGTCTGGGTCAGGTCGCGATAGACCACTTCCAGCGAGGGCGTCGCCTGGCGCAGCCGGTCGACGATGGCGGCGGAGACCTGCCGGGAGACCGAGTGGGGGCCGAGGACGCTGGAGTCGAGATGGAGGAGTTTCATTTGGGATCACCCTGGTATAAGTTTGTAACCAGAGCTACATGAGTGACCGTCAAAATCCCCGCAAGAACGCACTTTTTTGAGCCATGGGCACATCTTTGGAACCGACACACACGGAATTGCCTGCCTCGCCGGCACCTCATCCGGATCATGCCGACTGCCGCGGCGTGGCCTCGGTGCTCGCGCGCGTCGGGGACAAATGGAGTGTGTTCGTCATCATGAACTTGAGCGACGGGCCGAAGCGCTTCAACGAGCTCAAGCGCATGATCAGCGGCATCTCGCAGCGGATGCTGACCCTGACGCTCCGCGGGCTGGAGCGCGACGGCCTCGTCACGCGCACGATCTTCCCGACCATTCCGCCGCGCGTGGACTACGAGCTGACCGATCTCGGTCGCGGCCTGCAGCAGCCGGTGAAGGCGCTCGGACAGTGGGCCATGGACCATCTGATGCAGATCGAGGCTGCACGGACGCGGTTCGATAAGCGCAACGACAGCTAGAGCAGGGACACCAATCCGCCGCCGTGGCGTTCGAGCTTTCCGGCGAGCTCGAGCTCCAGCAGTACCGTGCGCACGATCGCGGGCGAGGCGCCGGACATCCGCACGAGATCGTCGATCGAGATTGGCGCCGGGCCGAGCAGGCCTGTGATCTGGTCGCGGTCGTGGCCTTGCGGATCGCTCTCGAACGGCTCGCTGTCCGGCTCGCCCGCAGGGATCATCAGCGGCCGCTCCATGATCGGCTGCACTGCATTGATGATGTCGGCAGCTTCGGTGACCAGCGTCGCGCCCTGCTTGATCAGATCGTTGGCGCCGGCAGCGCGCGGATCGAGCGGCGAGCCCGGTACCGCGAACACCTCGCGGCCCTGTTCGGCGGCCATGCGCGCGGTGATCAGCGAGCCCGAGCGGTGCGCCGCCTCCACCACGACCACGCCGAGCGAAGCGCCCGAGATCAGCCGGTTGCGGCGAGGGAAATCACGGGCGCGCGGCTCATGGCCGAGCGGCATCTCGGAGATCGCAGCGCCCGCGTGATCGAGGATCGCCGTGAGCAGGTCGCCATGCTCGGGCGGATAGATGCAATCATGGCCGCCGGCGAGCACGGCGACTGTGCCGCTTTCGACGCTGGCGCGATGCGCGGCCTGGTCGACGCCCCGCGCGAGTCCCGAGATGACGACGAAGCCGGCCTCGCCGAGCTCACGCGCCAGGAGACCTGCGAATTTCAACCCGGCGCCGGAGGCGTTGCGCGAACCGACGATCGCGATCATGGGACGCATCAGGCTCTTGCTGTCGCCGCGCACCGCGAGCAGCGGCGGTGCATCTTCGATCATCGCCAGCCGTGAGGGATAACCGTCCTCGCCAGGCGCAAGCCAGGCGATGCCGAATTTGCGGCTTGCGGCAAGCTCGGCCCTGGCTTCATCTGCGCTGCAGATGCGCCCAGACCGCTGCGCGCCGCCGCGGCGCGCCAGATCAGGCAGCCGCTCCAATGCCGCGCGCGCCGTGCCGAAATGATCGACCAGCGAACGGAAGGTACGCGGACCCACATTGTCGGAGCGGATCAGCCGCAGGCGGTCGATCCGCTCGGCGTCGGTCAGCTCTACGCTCGGATTGATGGCGTCCACGGCGTCTCCTTGTGGGGGCAGCATGGAACAACCTGAGGGCGTTACGCAACAGCGACGTGTGCTTGCGCGGCCTCATCGCGATGCTAAAAGCGATGCCAATAAGAAGGGTTTTGCCATGATCTCACTCGCCGACCTGCAGCGCCGTATTGAAGCCGGCGAGTTGTCGCCCGATGCCGCCATCGCCCAATCGCATGCGGCGATCGAGGCCAAGGAGAAGGACGTCCGCGCCTTCGTCCGTCACGACAAGGCTGCGAAGGCGCAAGGCTCGGGCCCGCTGCGCGGCATCGCCGTTGGCATCAAGGACATCATCGACACCGCCGACATGCCGACCGAGATGGGCTCGGAGATCTATCGCGGCTGGCAGCCGCGCGCCGATGCGGCCGTCGTGATGATGCTGAAGCGGGCGGGGGCCACCATCATCGGCAAGACCACGACCACGGCATTTGCCTCGCGCGATCCAACCCCGACGCTCAATCCGCACAATCCCGGCCATTCGCCGGGCGGCTCGTCCTCGGGCTCGGCGGCAGCGGTCGGCGCCGGCATGATTCCGCTGGCGCTGGGCACCCAGACCGGCGGCTCGGTGATCCGGCCCGCGGCCTATTGCGGTACCGCCGCGATCAAGCCCTCGTTCCGCATGCTGCCGACGGTCGGCGTGAAGTGCTATTCGTGGGCACTCGACACGGTCGGCCTGTTCGGCGCGCGTGCGGAGGATCTTGCGGGCGGCCTTCTGGCGATGACGGGCCGCACCGAATTCTCCGGCATCGTTCCGGCGAAGGCGCCGCGCATCGGCGTGGTCAGGCAGGAGTTTGCAGGCAGCGTCGAGCCGGCGGCCGAAGAGGGCTTGCAGGCCGCGGTCAAGGCGGCGGAGCGCGCCGGTGCCAGCGTGCAGGCCATCGACCTGCCGGAGGCGGTGCAGGAGGCCTGGCGCATCCACCCCATCGTGCAGGATTTCGAGGCACATCGCGCGCTGGCCTGGGAGTTTTCCGAGCGTCATGACGAGATCGCGCCGATGCTGCGGGCAAGCCTCGATGCGACGGCCCATCTGACGCCGAAGGAATATGACGAGGCGCGCCGGATCAGCCGTCGCGGCCGCCGCGAGCTCGGCGAATTGTTCGAGGGCATCGACGTGCTCCTGACCTATTCGGCGCCGGGCACCGCGCCGGCCAAGGCGCTCGCGACCACAGGCGATCCCCGCTACAACCGGCTCTGGACCTTGATGGGCAATCCTTGCGTCAACGTGCCGGTGCTGAAGGCGGGTGGCCTGCCTGTTGGTGTGCAGGTGATCGCACGCTTCGGCAACGACGCGCGCGCTCTCGCGACGGCGTGGTTCCTGGAGGATGCGCTAGCGAAGTCAGGTTAGCGCGGGCTCGGGAGCGGCGAGGGCCTGTGCAGACGCGGATGGCGACGCGCCGGCTCTTGCGTCTTGCCCGAGCCAGCGCTCGGCGGCTGCGCGGCCGCTCCGGTACAGCAGCCGGATGAAGCCGCGGCCGAGATCGGTCGACGAGCGCTGCGCCAGGCCGTCAATGGAGTCTTCGGCCGCGATGCGGGTGAGCCGCAGCGACGATGCCGCGTGCGATTGCGCCCATGCGATCGCCGCGATCTCGGCATTGAGCGCGGCGTTCGCCGCGATCTGGTCGAGCCGGCGGTCGATCGCGGCGAGGGTGATCGGCACATAGCTGTCGCGCGCCGGCGTGACCTGGACGAGCAGGACGTCGGACGTCGTCGTCTCCTGCGCGAGGCGCAGCAGGGGCGGATTGCCGCCGAAGCCGCCGTCCCAATAGGCCTCGCCGTCGATCTCGACGGCGCAGTGAACCAGCGGCGGACAGGTCGAGGCCAGCGCGACGTCGGCGGTCACAGCGTCGTTGCGGAAGATCTGCTGCTGTCCGTCGCGAATCCGCGTCGCCGCGATCAGGAGTCTTGGTGCGTTCGGATCGCTCAGCGCCGCGAAATTGATGTCGCGCGACAGCGCCTGCCTGAGCGGATCGAGATCGACCGGATCGAACTGGCCGGAGCGCAGCGTCGGACCGAACGCGACCGAGCTTCCCGCCGGCGAGAAACCGCCGACCAGCATCAGCGAGCGGAACGAGGCCTCGTGCATCAAGCGGAGCCAGAACCGGCTCAGCCGGCTGCGCGCGGCTTCGCGGCCGCCTTCGGCAAGACCGGAGGCGAGGAGGAGCGCATTGATGGCGCCGGCGCTGGCGCCGCTGATCGTGTCGATCTCGATCGGCTCTTCCAGCAGCCGCTCCAGCACGCCCCAGGTGAAGGCGGCAAAGGTGCCGCCGCCCTGCAGGGCGAGCGAGAGTTTTCGCGGTGGCCATTGATCGGGGCGCGTCTGCTCAACTCGCGCAGCGGTCGTTACGACCTCCACAGGCGCAGGCGCCGGCACAACGGGAGCGGGCGCCGAAACGGAAGCGGGCTTTGGCGCTGGAGGCGGCGCGGGCGCATCGGACCAGATGGAGGTCGCCGACAGCAGCCGGCTTGCCGCAGTGCCCTGCGAACCACCGTCATCTCGCGTGCCGTCAATCTTCTCGCTCATTCTGAGCAACCGCGTAACGCCATTTGTCCTGTCAGGATGACAGGCGTGGAACCTGTACGCCACTGCGCGCCGCGAGTCAGCGGCGAGTTGCGAACAGGATTTGACATATAATGCAGAGAGGGGCTTCGGTATCCGTAGATGCCCTGGCCGTCGTCGGTGCGACTACGCCTTCTCGCCGATCCGGCTTTCCTTGCCCGCTTGCAGCCGCTTGATGTTCTCGCGATGCGCGTAGAACATCAGCAGCGTCAGCACCGCGAACAATGCTGCGAGTGCGAGGTGCCCGAACCACCACAGGAAGACCGGCGTGATGAACGCCGCCACCAGTGCCGACAGCGACGAGTAGCGGGTGGTGAAGGCGGTCGCGAGCCAGAGCAGGCAGAACACCACCATGCCGGGCCAGAACAGGCCGAGCAGGACGCCGATATAGGTCGCGACGCCCTTGCCGCCCTTGAACTTGAGCCAGACCGGGAAGAGATGGCCGAGGAAGGCACCGAGCCCGGCCACCATGGCGGCATTGGGCCCTGCGAGGTAGCCGGCGATCACCACGGCGGCGGTGCCCTTGAGCGCATCGAGCAACAGGGTGCCGGCGGCAAGGCCCTTGCTCCCGGTGCGCAGCACATTGGTGGCGCCGATGCTGCCGGAGCCGATCGAGCGGATATCCTGCGTGCCGGCGAGCCGGGTCAGGACGAGGCCGAACGGAATCGAGCCGAGCAGATAGCCGATGACGAAGGCCACCGGCAGGAAGGCTTCAAGCCCCATGGCGGAAGCTCCAAAGGCTGGATTTCAGGTCAGACATGCTCGTACACCGTGCGGCCGCCGACAATGGTGCGCACCACGCGGCCTGTAAAGCGGGCCTCGTCGAACGGGGTGTTCTTGCAGGGCGATTTGAGGTCGGCGGGATCGACCACCCAGGGCACATCGGGGTCGATCACGATGACGTCGGCCGGGCTGCCGGCGCGCAGGGTTCCGCCAGGCAGGCCCAGCAGCTCGGCCGGGCGGGTCGACATCGCGCGGATCAGCGTCTTCAGGTCCATCTCGCCATTGTGCACGAGGCGCAGGCCCGCCGGCAGCATGGTCTCCAGGCCAACGGCGCCGGGGGCCGCTTCGGCGAACGGCAGGCGCTTGACCTCGACGTCCTGCGGATTGTGGTCGGACATGATGACGTCGAGGAGGCCGGAGGCCACCGCGGCCACCAGCGCGCGGCGGTGGTCCTCGCTGCGCAGCGGGGGCGACAGCTTCAGGAAGGAACGGTAGGGGCCGATGTCGTTCTCGTTCAGCGCCAGATGGTTGATCGAGACCGAGGCGCTGACGGCAAGCCCGGCATCGCGGGCGCGCTGCAGGATGTCGAGGGAGTCGATGCAACTCAGCGAGGCCGCGTGATAGCGGCCGCCGGTCAGGGCGACGAGGCGCATGTCGCGTTCGAGGATGACGGCCTCGGCCGCACTCGGGATGCCCATCAGGCCGAGGCGCGAGGCGAACTCGCCTTCGTTCATCACGCCTTCGCCGACGAGATCGGGGTCCTCGGTGAAGTGCACGATCAGCGCGTCGAAATCGCGCGCGTAGGTCAGCGCGCGGCGCATCACCTGCGCATTGGTCACGCTTCTCGTGCCATCGCTGAAGGCGATCGCGCCTGCGGCCTTGAGCAGGCCGAACTCGGTCATCTCCTGGCCGTGCATGCCCTTGGTGAGGGCGGCCATCGGCTGGATGTTGACGATCGCGGTGTCGCGGGCGCGGCGCATCACGAAGTCGACGGTCGCCGAATTGTCGATCACCGGCGAGGTGTCGGGCTGGCAGATGATGGTGGTGATGCCGCCGGTCGCGGCGGCCTGGCTCGCGGTGGCAAAGGTCTCGCGATGGCTGAAGCCAGGTTCGCCGACGAAGGCGCGCATGTCGACCAGGCCGGGCGTGACGATCTTGCCGGAGCAGTTGACGATGTCGGTGCCCTCGGGGACGCCGGCCGCGCCAATGCCGCGGCGGGTCTCGCGGATGGTGCCGTCGGCGATCAGGACGTCGCCGACACCGTCGTAATCCCTGGAGGGATCGACGACGCGGGCGTTGGCAAGCAGGATGGGGCGGCGATCGGTCAGCATCGGCATCACGCGTTCGGCAGGTTACGGGCGAGCGCTTCCAGCACCGCCATGCGCACGGCGACGCCCATCTCCACCTGTTCGCGGATCAGGGACTGCGCGCCGTCGGCCACGATCGAGTCGATCTCGACGCCGCGGTTCATGGGGCCGGGATGCATCACGAGGGCGTCCGGCTTGGCGTAGGCGAGCTTCTTCTGGTCGAGCCCGAAATAATGGAAATATTCGGACGACGACGGCACGAAGGAGCCGTTCATGCGCTCGCGCTGCAGCCGCAGCATCATGACGATGTCGGCGCCGTTGAGACCCTCGCGCATGTCGCGCGCGACCTCGACGCCCATCCGCTCGATGCCGGGCGGCAGCAGCGTGGAGGGACCGACGACGCGGACGCGGGCGCCCATGGTGTTGAGCAGGATGATGTTGGAGCGGGCGACGCGCGAATGCAGCACGTCGCCGCAGATCGCGACCACGAGCCCCTCGATGCGGCCCTTGTTGCGGCGGATGGTGAGCGCGTCGAGCAGCGCCTGGGTCGGATGCTCATGCGCGCCATCGCCGGCATTGATCACGGAACCGTCAACCTTGCGCGCCAGCAGTTCCACCGCGCCGGAGGCGTGATGGCGCATCACCAGGATGTCCGGGTGCATGGCGTTCAGCGTCATGGCGGTGTCGATCAGCGTCTCGCCCTTCTTGATGGACGAGGAGGCGACCGACATGTTCATGACGTCCGCGCCGAGCCGCTTTCCCGCGAGCTCGAACGAGGATTGGGTCCGGGTGGAGGCCTCGAAGAAGAGGTTCACCTGCGTCCGTCCCCGCAGGACGGTGCGCTTCTTGTCAACCTGGCGGTTGAGCTCGACATATTCTTCGGACAGGTCGAGTAGGCCGGTGATGTCGGCCGCGGAAAGGCCCTCGATGCCCAGCAAATGCCGGTGGCCGAGGACGAAGGTCGATTTCGATGTCATTAAAACGAGAGCTATAGGCGTGGACGGCGGGGTGGGCAAGGGCCAATGCCGGGGCGGGGAGTTATCCCCTGATCTGTCGGTTTGTCCTCTCCGTCATGCCCGGGCTTGTCCCGGGCATCCACGTTCTTGCACTGTGGCCGCAGAAAGGTCGTGGATGGCCGGGACAAGCCCGGCCATGACGTGTGGATGGATATTGTGAAATCAGTTCGAATTGCGATCGTCGTTGTCTTTGCTGCCTCATCCGCCCACGCCCAATCGCTCCCCGGCGATTTCGTTTATTTGCGCGACATCGACCCCAGCATCATCCAGGACATCCGCTACGCTACATCCAACAATTTCGTCGGCCGTCCGCTCGCCGGCTACAATGCGGGTGAATGCGTGGTGAAGCGCGAAGTCGGGCTGCGGCTGAAGGCGGTGCAGCAGGAGCTCGCCGCGCAAAATCTCTCGCTCAAGATGTTCGACTGCTACCGGCCGGCGCGGGCCTCGCTCGACATGGTCAAGTGGTCGCAGAACGGTCACGAGACCGCCGCCGAGCGGCGCTACAATCCGAAGATCCCGAAGACCGAGCTGTTCCGCCTCGGCTACATCGCCAGCCGCTCGCAGCATTCCACCGGTGCGGCGCTCGATTTGACCTTGGTCGATCTGAAAGCCGACAACTCCGCCAAATACGACCCATCAAGGACCTATGCCGATTGCACCGCGCCGGTCGAAGCGCGCGCCCCCGAAGGCAGTCTCGACATGGGGACCGGCTACGACTGTACCGACACGAAGGGCCATACTGCGGCACCATCGATCACGCCGGAGCAGCGCAGCTGGCGCAAGCGGCTGGTGGCTGCGATGGCCAGGCAAGGCTTTGTGAACTATTCGAAGGAGTGGTGGCATTTTTCCCTGCCGGGGGCCGGTGGAGCGGCCTATGATTTCCCGATCCAGCCGCGGCGGAACTGATTCCGCGCCGAGGAACCTGATGACGCAGCCGAGCTTTGCGACCCACGAGGTCTTCAATCAGTCACCGCCGTTCGAGGAAATCGACCTGTTCACGGTGGACCGGCCGCTGGTCGATGCGGTGAAGGCCAATGGCGGTGCGGCGGCGGAACGCGAGCTCTCTGCATTCGGCAAGCAATGGGGCTCGGCGGCGATGGCCGATCGCGGGCGCCTCGCAAACGAGAACACGCCGAAGCTGCGCACCTTCGACGCGAAAGGCAATCGCCGCGACCAGGTCGAGTTTCATCCGGCCTATCATGAGCTGATGGCGCACGGCGCGCATGCCGGCGTGCACAATTCGACATGGACGGCGGACGGAAAGCCCGCCGGCGATGCCGCTGAAGTCATTCGTGCGGCCAAATTCTACATGGCCGCGCAGGTCGAGACCGGCCATCTCTGCCCGATCACGATGACGCGCGCTTCGGTCGGTGCGCTGGCGATGCAGCCGGATCTGCTGGCGCGCGTGATGCCGGTGCTGTCGACCAGGAGCTACGACCCGAGCTTTGCACCGTGGTGGCAGAAGCGCGGCATGACGCTCGGCATGGGCATGACCGAGAAGCAGGGCGGCACCGACGTGCGCTCTAACATGACGCGCGCGGTGCGCGAGGGCGATGCCTATCGCATCACCGGCCATAAATGGTTCATGTCGGCGCCGATGTGCGATGCCTTCCTGGTGCTGGCGCAGGCCGAGCAGGGGCTGACCTGCTTCTTCATGCCGCGCTTTGCACCCGATGGCTCCGTGAATGCGATCCAGTTCCAGCGGCTGAAGGAGAAGCTCGGCAACCGCTCCAATGCGTCATCCGAAGTCGAATTCGTCGGCGCCTATGCGCAAGCGGTTGGCGAGGAGGGCAAGGGCATCCGGACCATCATCCAGATGGTGCAGCTGACGCGGCAGGATTGCGCGATCGCCTCCGTCGGCCTGATGCGCTCGGGGCTGGCGCATGCGCTGCATCACGCCCGTCACCGCAGAGTGTTCCAGAAGCATCTGGCCGATCAGCCCCTGATGCAGGCCGTGCTGTCGGACATGGCGCTGCATGTCGAGGCGAGCACGGCGCTGATCATGCGACTCTGCCGCGCCTTCGACCGCACGCCGCACGATGCGGCGGAGGCGGCCTATATGCGGCTGCTCACCCCGGCGATCAAATACTGGACTTGCAAGAGCGCGCCGCCGTTCCTCTATGAGGCCATGGAGTGCCTCGGCGGCAATGGCTATGTCGAGGACGGCATTCTGGCGCGGCACTACAGGGAGTCGCCGGTCAATGCGATCTGGGAAGGCTCGGGCAACGTGATGTGCCTCGACGTGCTCCGCGCACTCTCGCGCGAGCCGGAGGCGGCGACGGCCGTGCTGCAATCGTTGGCGGCCGAGACCAAAAGCTTGCCGGGGGCCGGGGAGACTGCCGCCTTCATCGGCAAGACCTTCCGCCGCGCCGATGGCGAACGCATGGCGCGGCTTGCCGTCGAGAAGCTGGCGCTGCTGGCCGCGGCTGCGGCGCTGAACGGCGTATCGCCGCGCCATGCCGAACTGTTCGCGGCGACGCGGCTCGCCACTAACCACGCCAGCATGTACGGCGCGGTCGAACTGGAGAGCGCCGAGGTGCGCGCGCTGCTGGAGCGGGCGCTGCCGTGAGTCTTCCAAACGAAAGCGTCTTGATGGACTCCCTCGATCCCGATCGTCCCCCGCTGACCGTGGCGCCAGCGACGCCACGCGTCTGGAAGTTCTGGGGCACCGCCCTGTGGGGCCTTTTCATCTTCGCCGCGATGTTCGTCGGACAGATCGGCGCCGTCGTCCTGTTGGTGGCGCAGCGTGGTCTTCCCATGGACTTCGCCTCGCTCCAGCTCGTCGGCCGCGATCCTCAGGCGCTCGCGCTCTCGGTCATCATGGGGCTGCCGGCGACGCTTCTGGCGGTGTGGCTCGCCATTGCCATCAAGAAAGCTTCCTTCATCGATTATCTCGCCCTGCACTGGCCGTCCTGGAAGCAGCTGTTGTTCGGTGCGGTCGGCCTCATCCTGATCGTCGTGGTCTGGGAGACGATGTCGCGCGCGCTCGGCCGCGAGGCGACGCCGGGCTTCATGACCGATCTGCTGAAATCCGGCCGCGACAAGGGCGCGGCGCTGTTGCTTCTGTTCGCCTTCAGCGTGGCCGCCCCGATGTCGGAGGAGATCCTGGCGCGCGGCTTCCTCTATCGCGGCTGGTCGGCGAGCTTCCTGCGGGTGCCGGGCGCGATCCTGCTGTCGTCCCTGGTGTGGACCATCGTTCACCTGCAATACGACATGTACTTCCTCGCCGAAGTCTTCACCATCGGTCTGTGGTTCGGCTACATGCGCTATCGCGCGAATTCGCTCTGGCTCACCATCGTGCTGCACGCGCTGAACAATCTGACCGCGGTGGTGCTGACGATGTGGCTGGGGAGTTAGGCCGCCAGCGCGATCGCGATCGGCATCGTGATCGCGGCCAAGATCGTCTGCAGCGTGATGATCTGCGCCAGCAGCGGCGCGTCGCCGCCCATCTGGCGTGCCAGGACATAGGCGCTCGACGAGGTCGGCACCGCCGAGCAGATCGCGACGATCGCCAGGCTTTCGCCCGACAGTCCGAACCAGACGGCGAGAACGAGGGCGATTGCCGGCATCAGCACCAGCTTGAAGACGACGCCGAGCGCAGCGCCGACGCTCGGCCGCAGGAGGCCTTCGAGATGCAGGCCGGCGCCGGTGACGAGCAGGCCGATCGCGAGCGAGGAGCGGCTGAGCGCGTCGGCCACCTCATGCCAGAGCTTTGGCAGCGGCAAATGGGTGACATTGATGAAGAGCCCGATCGCGCAGGCCCAGATCAGGGGATTGCGAACCACCGT
This sequence comes from Bradyrhizobium sp. 62B, assembly GCF_030272265.2. Lineage (NCBI taxonomy): Bacteria > Pseudomonadati > Pseudomonadota > Alphaproteobacteria > Hyphomicrobiales > Nitrobacteraceae > Bradyrhizobium > Bradyrhizobium sp. 62B. Next base: position 3,142,956 of record NZ_CP092841.2, read on the forward strand.
CATGACGATGGTGCGGCCGGATTGCTTTTCGGGCGCTGCGTAATGGGCGAGCACGGCGACGCTGAACACGTTGACGAGCGGGATGATGGCGACGATGGCGACCGAAGCGAGCGCCAGCCCGACATCGCCGAACATGTTGGCGCAGACGGACAGTCCCACGAAGGTCTGCCAGCGGGTCGCACCCTGGAAGATCGAGGTGAAGGCGGGGCCGTCGATCTCGAGCCGCGCCAGGGCAGGGCGGAGCGCGAGGCAGAGCAGCGACATGGCCAGCGCCGACAGCAGCAGCGCGCCGCCGACGCCGGCGACCGGCACTTTGGAGAGATCGGCCTTCACCAGCGTCTGGATCAGCAGCATCGGAAACAGCACGAAATAGGTCAGCCGCTCCAGCCCGTGCCATTGCGTGTCGAGCCGCATCAGGCTGCGCTTCAGCACGACGCCGAGTACGATGAGGATGAAGACCGGCAGCAGCGCCGCGATGACGACGGCCATCGGTCAGGCGGTCCTTGGACCGAGATTGACGAGACGGTCGAGCGCACCTTGCAGGATGAAGATTGCGGCGTGTTCGTCGATCACCTCGGCACGCTTGGCGCGGCTGACGTCCATGCCGATCAGCTCACGCTCGACCGCAGCGGTCGAGAGGCGCTCGTCCCACAGGCCGATGGGGAGGGCGGTCAGACCGGCAAGATTGCGGGCGAAGGCGCGGGTGGATTGCGCGCGCGGGCCCTCGCTGCCGTCCATGTTGATGGGAAGGCCGAGCACAAAACCAACCACCCTGCGCTCCGCCGCAATCGACAGCAGCCGGGCGGCGTCCTGCTTGAATTGCTTGCGCTGGATCGTCTCGACGCCGGTCGCAAGCCGCCGGTCCGGGTCGGACACGGCAACGCCGATGGTCTTGGTGCCCAGATCGAGCCCGACCAGCGCGCCGCGCGCGGGCCAGTGGGTTGCAGCGTCGACGAGAGGCAGGATAAGAGCCGGCATGTGTAGCGCATATCACGCGTTGCGCCGCGGAGTGAACCCGGAACAATGGATGCGCTGACATTATTCGGCCTGTTCGCCGTCACGGCGATGCTGGTCACTTACGCCATGGAAGACCGCAGCCATTGGTTCGTGCTGCTGTTCGCCGCGTCCTGCGCGCTCGGCTCGGCCTACGGCTTTCTCCAGGGCGCCTGGCCGTTCGGTCTCGTCGAAGCGATCTGGTCCATCGTGGCGCTGCGGCGATGGCACCTCAGGCCGCGATGACCTCCTCGTCGGTCTTCAGGCAAGCGGCAAAGCCGCTCAGCGCGCTGGCTTGATGTCCGGCGCTCCGCTGGATGAAGAGCGTCTCGACGCGCGCATGCGCGGCGCTGAGCGTGTGGATCGAGACGTTGCCGTTCATGGCGCTGCGTTCGACCACCGCACGCGGCAGCAATGTCACGCCCATGTCGGCGGCGACGCATCCGATCATTCCGTCGAGCGTGCCGAGCTCGAAGCGCGCGGCCGAAGGCCAACCGTAATCGACGAAGATCTGCTCGAGCCGTTGGCGATAGGTGCAGCCGGTGCGGAACACCAATGCGGTCGGGCCGGATTCCGGCGTGCCGGCGCGCAGCTCGGCGAGCGAAGCCCAGCGCCGCGCGCTGACCAGCACCAGCTCCTCGCGAAAAGCGCTCGTTGCGGTGAGGTCGGCATGCGCGATGGGGCCCGCGACAAAAGCGCCGTCGAGCGCGCCTTCGAGCACGGCTGCGACCAAATCGGCCGTGGGGGCGGTGCGCAAGGAGAGCCGCACGGCGGGAAAGCGGCGATGAAAATCGGCGAGCAGGGGCGGCAGCCGCACCGCTGCCGTCGTTTCCATCGAGCCGATTGCAAGTGGTCCCTTGGGTTCGCCATCGTCGCGCGCGGCAAGCACGGCCTCGTGCGACAGCGCAGCCATCCGCTCTGCATAGGGCAGGAGGCGCTTGCCGGCGCCGGTCAGCGTCATGCCCCGGCTATGGCGTTCGAACAGCGCCGTGCCGATCTCCGCCTCCAGTGCCTTGACGCGCTGGGTGACGTTGGATTGCACGGTATTCAGCTCCTGCGCGGCGCGGGTGATACCGCCGGTGCGGGCCACAATCGCGAAGGTCTGGAGATCGCTGAGTTCCATGGTCCGTTTCTCTTTTGAGATGGCAGCGTTCTGTAGAATTCAATTTTGAAGAATGTTATTTGCGCCTAGTCTTCCTGTCCAGAGTGGGAGGACCCATGCCGATTGCCACGCCGCTGACGGAGCTTCTCGGGATCAGGCATCCGATCCTGTCGGCTCCCATGGATACGATCGCGGGCAGTCGGCTGACCCGCGCCGTCAGCGAGGCTGGCGGCTTCGGCATCCTGGGTGGTGGATACGGCGACCCCGTCCGGCTTCGGACGGAAGCCGCAGAGCTGAAGGGCTTTGCGCCGTTCGGGATCGGCTTCATCACCTGGAGCCTGGCCAAGCAGCCCGAGCTGCTCGACATCGCGCTCGACGCTGGTCCTCAGGCCATCATGCTGTCATTCGGCGATCCCGCGCCGTTCGCGCCGCGCGTTGCGGCGAGCGGTGCCCGGCTGATCTGCCAGGTGCAGAGCGAGGACATGGCCAGGCAGGCGCTCGATGCCGGCGCGGATATCCTGATCGCACAGGGGACGGAGGCGGGCGGCCATGGCGCATCGCGTACCACGGTCGACATCGTGCCTGCGATCGTCGATCTCGCGGCCGGACGGGTGCCCGTCGTCGCGGCCGGCGGGATCGCCGACGGAAGGGGCCTCGCCGCCATGATGATGCTGGGCGCATCCGGCGTGCTGATCGGCACGCGTTTCTATGCGAGCGTGGAGGCCAATGGTGCGCAGGAGGCCAAGGAACGCATTCGCATGGCGACCGGTAACGACACGGTGCGCGGCGTCGTCGTTGACTGGTCGCGAAGCCTGTTCTGGCCAGCCCCGTTCACGGCACGAACGCTGGTCAACGATCACATCAGGCGCTGGACCGGCCGCGAGGTCGAGCTGATGCAGCGCGCAGGTGAGGTCGCTGTGGAATATGCTGCGGCAAAAGCCGCGGGTAATTTCGAGGTTGCCGCAGTCTTTGCCGGCGAGGCAGTCGGGCTGATCCATGATATCCCGCCTACCGCCGAGATCGTCGAACGCATTGCGACCGAAGCGGAGCAACTGCTGGAAGGAAGACGCAATTCGAGTGCCCTTCCTTCTCCCCTTGTGGGAGAAGGTGGCGCGCAGCGCCGGATGAGGGGTTCTATCCGCGGAGAATAAAGTCAAATCCGAGAAGTTTGCTTCCGCGGATGCAAACCCCTCACCCGTCTCGCCGCTATGCGGCGAGCCACCCTCTCCCACAAGGGGAGAGGGTCAGAACGAGAGAGCAAACCCATGTGGCCTGACCGTCGACTGATCGACCTCTTCAAGACCGAATTTCCGATCGTGCTGGCGCCGATGGCCGGTGTGATGGATGCGGAGCTCGTGATTGCGGCGGCGCAGGGCGGCGCGCTGGGCTCTTTGCCGTGCGCGATGCTGTCGCCGGAGAAGATCCGGGAGCAGGTCGCCACCATTCGCAAGGGCGTGACGGCGCCTGTCAATCTGAACTTCTTCTGCCACACGCCGGTCGAACTCACGCAAGAGGCGGAGGCGCGCTGGAAGCAGCGTCTTGCAGACTACTACCGGCAACATGGCCTCGACCCGGCAGCGCCGGTCAACGCGGCCAACCGGGCACCGTTCGATGAGGCGATGTGCGCGGTCGTGGAAGAGCTGAAGCCGGAGGTCGTCAGCTTCCATTTTGGTCTGCCGGAGAAGGCGCTGCTCGACCGGGTCAGAGCGGCCGGATGTCTCGTGATTGCGTCGGCCACCACGGTGAAGGAGGCCGTCTGGCTCGATCAACGCGGTGTCGATGCCGTGATCGCGCAAGGCGCGGAGGCCGGCGGCCATCGCGGCATGTTCCTGACCGACAAGATCGCGGAGCAACCCGGCAATCTTGCGTTGGTGCCGCAGATCGTCGACGCCGTGAAGGTGCCCGTCATTGCCGCCGGCGGCATCGCGGACGGACGCGGCATCGCCGCGGCCTTCGCGCTCGGCGCCTCCGGCGTGCAGATCGGCAGCGCGTACCTGCGCTGTCCGGAATCCAAGGTGACCGCGGCGGGGCGCGCCGCGCTCGCCGAAGGACGCGACGATTCCACCGTCATCACCAATGTCATGACGGGGCGGCCGGCGCGCGGCGTCCAGAATCGGCTGATGCGCGAAGTCGGCCCGATCTCGGCGGATGCGCCGCCGTTCCCCCACGCCGCGACGGCCCTGGCGCCGCTCAAGGCGGCAGCGGAAAAGCAGGGCCGCCCGGATTTCACCAATCTCTGGGCTGGACAGGCGATCGCCATGGGCCGGGAGCTTCCCGCGGCCGAATTGACCCGGGATCTCGCCAAATCGGCGCTGGCCCGCATGAAAGCGCTGGCCGGCTAAGCCCGCCGGCCGGTTGCGGCGCAAAAGCGGCCTCTGCTATACGGCACATAGGTTTTGCCGTGAGAGGCCTTATATGATGTCCGTCGACGCCGCTACCGTCCGCCGCATCGCGCATCTGGCGCGCATTGCGGTTTCCGAGGACGAGGTTCCGCATCTGCAGGGCGAGCTCAACGCCATGCTCGCCTTCGTCGAGCAGCTCTCGGAGGTCAATGTCGAGGGCGTGGATCCCATGACCTCGGTGACCCCGATGCAGATGAAGAAGCGGCAGGACGTGGTCGATGACGGCGGGATTGCCGACGATATCGTTGCCAACGCGCCCGCGACCGAGGGGCACTTCTTCTTGGTGCCGAAGGTGGTTGAATAATTCTCAGGACCAAGTCCGATGTGTCTGCTTTGCGACGACGAGAAGGCCTATCAGGCCTATATGAATTACCTCGACAAGATGGAGCGGCAGGGCAAGGCTGCCGACCCCAATGTCGCCGTCAATGCCGTGCTCGACGAGATCGAGGCGGCCGCGAACGCCGCCGCCAAGAAAGACGACCCGGCCAACGACAAGACCCTGTCTCCGTTCTTCTGCAGCCCGATCAATAAATGACCGATTTGACATCACTGACGCTCGCCGAGGCCCGCAAGGGTCTCGCCGACAAGACTTTCACGTCCCTCGAGCTGACCGACGCGCATCTGAACGCGATCGAAGCCGCGCGCGTGCTCAACGCCTTCGTGATGGAGACGCCGGACCAGGCGCGCAGCATGGCGAAGGCCGCAGACCAGAAGATCGCCAAGGGCGACGTCGGCCCGCTCGCCGGCATCCCGCTCGGCATCAAGGATCTGTTCGCGACCAAGGGCGTGCGCACCACGGCGTGCTCGAAGATTCTCGGCAATTTCGTGCCGACCTATGAGTCCACGGTGACCTCGCAGCTCTGGCGCGACGGCGCCGTGATGCTCGGCAAGCTCAACAATGACGAGTTCGCGATGGGCTCGGCCAACGAGACCTCGTGCTTCGGTCCCGTCGGCAATCCCTGGCGGCGCGAGGGCAGCAACACCACGCTGGTGCCGGGCGGCTCGTCCGGCGGCTCGGCCTCGGCCGTGGCGGCGCTCTTGTGCATGGGCGCGACCGCGACCGACACCGGCGGCTCGATCCGTCAGCCGGCGGCATTCACCGCGACCGTCGGCATCAAGCCGACCTATGGCCGCTGCTCGCGCTGGGGCATCGTCGCCTTTGCCTCCTCGCTCGACCAGGCGGGTCCCATCGCGCGCAGCGTGCGCGATGCTGCGATGCTGCTCCGCTCGATGGCCGGCCACGATCCGAAGGACACGACCTCGGTCGATATTGCCGTGCCGGATTACGAGGCCGCGATCGGTAAGTCCGTGAAGGGCATGAAGATCGGCATTCCCAAGGAATATCGCCTCGACGGCATGCCGGCCGAGATCGAGAAGCTCTGGACCGAGGGCGCGGCGTGGCTGAAGGCCGCCGGCGCGGAACTCGTCGAGGTGTCGCTGCCGCACACCAAATACGCACTGCCGGCCTATTACATCGTGGCGCCGGCGGAGGCGTCCTCCAACCTCGCGCGCTACGACGGCGTCCGTTACGGCCTGCGCGAGCAGGGCAAGAACATCATCGAGCTCTACGAGAACACCCGCGCGGAAGGGTTTGGCGCGGAAGTGCGCCGCCGCGTCATGATCGGCACCTATGTGCTCTCGGCAGGCTATTACGACGCCTATTATCTGCGCGCCCAGAAGGTACGCACGCTGATCAAGAAGGACTTCGAGGATTGCTTCGCCAAGGGCGTCGACGCGATCCTCACCCCCGCAACGCCGTCGGCCGCCTTCGGCATCGGCGAGAAGGGCGGCGCCGATCCGGTCGAGATGTATCTCAACGACATCTTCACGGTGACCGTGAACATGGCGGGCCTGCCCGGCATCGCCGTTCCCGCCGGCAAGGACGCGCAAGGCCTGCCGCTCGGCCTGCAGCTGATCGGCCGTCCCTTCGACGAGGAGACGCTGTTCTCGCTCGGCGAGGTGATCGAGCAGGCCGCCGGCCGCTTCACACCGACGAGGTGGTGGTGAATGCCGCTGGCTTCATCGCGAGCCTCGACGGCGCGGCGCCTGCGCCGGATCTGAACGCGCCGCTCAGAGGTCTCTGGTGGGCCGCCAAGGGCGACTGGGACCAGGCCCACAAGATCGTTCAGGACGACCAGGGGCGCGACGCCGCCTGGGTGCACGCTTACTTGCACCGCGTCGAAGGCGATCTCGGCAATGCCGGCTATTGGTACCGTCAGGCCGGCCGGCCAGCGGCAAAGGATTCATTGGAAGCGGAGTGGGAGCGGATCGCCACCACGCTGCTCGGGAGCACAACATGAGTACGGCCACGCACAAACTTCTCAAAGGCGCAACCGGCGACTGGGAGATGGTCATCGGCATAGAGATCCACGCCCAGGTGACCTCGAACGCAAAATTGTTCTCGGGCGCGTCGACCGCGTTCGGCGGCGAGCCGAATAGCCAGGTGTCGCTGGTGGATGTCGCGATGCCGGGCATGCTGCCCGTCATCAACGAGGAATGTGTCAGACAGGCTGTCCGGAGCGGGCTCGGCCTCAACGCGAAGATCAATCTGCGTTCGGTGTTCGACCGAAAGAACTATTTCTATCCCGACCTGCCGCAGGGCTACCAGATCAGCCAATACGCCTCGCCGATCGTGGGTGAGGGCGAGGTGATCGTCGATCTCGACGGCGGCAAGACCGCCACCATCGGTATCGAGCGGCTGCATCTGGAGCAGGATCCCGGCAAGATGCTGCACGACCGGTCGCCGTCGCTCTCCTACATCGATTTCAACCGCTGCGGCGTGGCGCTGATGGAGATTGTCTCGAAACCGGACATCCGCGACGCCGAGCAGGCCAAGGCCTATGTGACCAAGCTGCGCTCGATCATGCGCTACCTCGGCACCTGCGACGGCGACATGGAGAAGGGATCCTTGCGCGCCGACGTCAATGTGTCCGTGCGCAAGCCCGGCGCGCCGCTCGGCACCCGCTGCGAGATCAAGAACATGAACTCGATCACCTTCATCGGCCAGGCGATCGAGTATGAAGCGCGCCGCCAGATCGAGATCCTGGAGGATGGTGGGCAGATCGAGCAGGAGACGCGCCGGTTCGACCCCAACAAGGGCGAGACGCGCTCGATGCGGTCGAAGGAAGAGGCGCATGACTACCGCTACTTCCCCGATCCCGATCTGTTGCCGCTGGAGTTCTCGCAAAGCTACGTCGATGAGCTGAAGGCCGAGCTGCCCGAGCTGCCGGACCAGAAGAAGACGCGCTTCGTCGCCGATCTCGGCCTGTCGGCCTATGATGCGAGCGTGCTGGTCGCCGAGCGTGAGAGCGCGGTGTTCTACGAGACCGTGCTGGACAGGCTCGGCAACCGCGCGCGCGACGGCAAGATGGCGGCGAACTGGGTGATCAACGAGCTGTTCGGCCGTCTCAACAAGGAAGGCCGGGATATTACGGGCTCTCCGGTGAGCGCCGAGCAACTGGCTGCGATCATCGACCTGATCGGCGAGGGCACGATCTCCGGAAAGATCGCCAAGGATCTTTTCGAGATCGTCTGGCAGGAAGGCGGCGATCCCCGCGCGCTGGTCGAAAGTCGCGGCATGAAGCAGGTCACGGACCTTTCGGCGATCGAAAAGGTTGTCGACGACATCATCGCGGCCAATCCCGACAAGGCCGCGCAGGTCAAGGACAAGCCGCAGTCGCTCGGCTGGTTCGTCGGCCAGGTGATGAAAGCTTCGGGCGGCAAAGCCAACCCGCAAAGCGTCAACGACCTGCTCAAGTCCAAGCTCGGCGTCTGATCTCACGCGCTCGAGCGAGGTGGCGGACGCGCTTCGTCACCTCGCTTCCGCTCTCGATGCGATGCTCGCGCGCATCCTCGGCGGCAAACTTCATCCCGGTCAGCTGCGATGTGACGACCGAATCGCCGTCACGCGATTCGCGCAAAACGGCGCCTCGCACGCGCTTCGACGGGCGCTCGCGCCGTTAATCATGAAAATATTTTCGTTGCCAAAAGTCGCGACTCAGAGTCCGCGAAGCGCCTTCGCGAGGTGATCGCGCGATTGGCGATGCATGTCATCGCGATGATCGTGCGCGATGCGCGCCTACAGAAAAATACTTGCTGCATAGTGTTTTTCTGCAATCGCATATGCCGCGAACATCGATGTTGCGAGCACTCTCTGCAGTCGATCGCGCGCGTCGTGCAGTGCGCTTGCATCGCGCTCGCCAAGCGCACGCGCGTTGCGTCGTCAACACTTCTTTAAGCGAGACGCTGTTTTTTTCGTCGTGTTGGTGTATTCGGGATGAGTGCATTCGATCCCCGACTGCACGCAGCGATTAAAGCCATCTCACACATCGGAGGGCAACATGGCCAAGAAAGCGAAGAAGGCGAAGAAGGCGAAGAGCGCAGTGAAGAAGACTGCGAAGAAGACCCGCAAGGTCGCCAAGAAGAAGAAGTAACTTCGACTTCTGAATTTGCCGGCTCTAGCAGCCGGCACGTCATCAGCGCCTCCTGGAGGATCTGATCGACGATAGAGGGTGTCGGCGAGACATCAGGTCAACGGTCGGACCGTTCTCTTTGCGGTCCGGCAGAAGAAACGAGTTTTCTTCGTTCGGTGCGGCTCTCCGCAAGGAGCCCCGCAATTTCACAAGCGGCCTTCGGGCCATCGTGGAATCTGGTCCTGACGTGTTCGCCGACGCCCTCGTTCTCTTGAGGCCGGGGTATTGCCGGCAATCCTTTCCCAGACATTGCTGACCTGACCACGGCGCGATCGCGCTGTACATGGCTGCGCCGCCTTGAGGCAGGCGCGGGCCGCCGATCGATCGCGCGCTGCTTGCGTGCCGCGTCTCCTCTAATGCCTGTATCGTCACCCGGCTCCGACCGCGATCCGGTCCGCCGCACTCTCTCCTGGGACATTGCTGTCTCTGGAGTACCCGGTCGCCCCGGCCGCCGCCTTCGCTGAAGCGTCGGCGTCCCAAGACCGCGGCGAAGCCTTGGCGGGCCTGCGTCGCCGGTGACGACAGCGAGGATGGACGCCACATCACGCGCACGACAGCGCGCGATGGTTATCGATGTCCCAAAATCCTGCGGTAAACAGAATCTGACGAATCGCAGAAGTGCCTGCAAATCAGGGATTTCTTGAAATCCCCGCGTCGGCGCCGCGCGGGCGCGTTTACGTCTGCTTCATCGCGATACTTAAACTGCCATTCAAATTTGCCCGCCATCATCGCCTCCAACAAGCCGGCGAACGGCAACAAGATTTGGACAACCAGACTTGGGCAACCAGACTTGGGCAACCAGACTTGGGCAACCAGCCTTGGGGATGAGTTGAACAGTGCAAGATCCCGGGAAGGGTCATGCACATCAGAGTTGGACGGGAGCCGCGCTCGGGGGAACGAGGCGGCATAAGAACAAAGGGGATGCGTTATGTTTCAGGGTACTTTCGATCTGGAGACGGCAACGCCGATCGACACGAGCGCGCTGTCGGACGTGCTGTTCGAGCGCGGCATCTATTGGGCGAGCGGCCGCTCCGGCCTCGTCGATCTCGTCGCCGCGCATAAATGGTTCAACCTCGCCGCGCTGAAGGGCCGCAAGGACGCCGTGGCGCTGCGCCAGGAGGTTGCCGGGCAGATGTCGGAAGCCGAGATCTCGGTCGCGCAGCGCGAGGCGAGGGCGTGGGTTTCCACCCACTGAATCCAGAATCGCATCCACACCCGTGTTCGCACGGGTGGGCCTGGTTGCGCTGAATCAAGTTTTTCCGTCGTGCCGCCACATAAGACCCGGGCGGCATGAACGACCCCGACACCAATGGACGATGGCTGCCGATTCAGATCGCTCCCGATGAGTGCGAGCTGGAACTCGGCCGCCTGCACAAGACGGGAATTCTGCCCTGGTCGTTTCCGTGCCGGCGCAGGTCCGGCGTCTGGTTCAACGTCTGGGCCAACGAGGCCGTGCTGATCTCGCCCTCGCATTGGCGGATCTGGCGGTTCCACCGCTAGATTCGGACTCACACATATTAAGGTCAGTGCGAATCGGCTCTGCGCGCAGCCGCGCCGATTCTTGCGGGTGATTCTTGCGGGGTGATTCCTTCGCCAGGCTTTCGCTCCGGCCTCGCAATCGCTTTCAGGTGAAAGAACGCCCAGATCTTGATCGATTCTGCCGCTGGGTGGCGGAGAGGGAGGGATTCGAACCCTCGATACAGCTTGAGACCGTATGACGCTTTAGCAAAGCGTTGCCTTCAGCCACTCGGCCACCTCTCCGGTGCGAGCCTTATGCATCTAATTACTTGGGCCGGTCAATTTGGAAGCGTGTGTTTTCGCTCGAATATTCCCAGCGAATTTCGAAACAAGACGGGTTTGCGCCCGGGGCGGCAGCGTCACGTTGCGAGAATCGGTGCAGAGCTGGCGCCTCGGCCGCATTCCGAAAGACGATTCCGCGCATCAGAATGTCAGTGAGCGCGTAAGATATTGAATTGATTAAAGCAATTGGAGAGGCGGGGCAGGGAAGGCCTGTCGAGTGCCGAATCCCTCGGTCTTCGCTGCCCCGAACTGGCCCTGATCCCGATGTCGCTGCGCCATCCCCAGCGAGCCACACATATAGAGAGCCGCTGCATATAGAGGCGCCGCAGCTCGGGTGCCCTCGGATTGCTGTGAGCGTCGCGAGCGGACGGCCAGTCGCTCCGGTTCGTGTTTCGCCTGTGAGTCTCAGCCGTGAGTCTCGGTCCGATTCTGCGATTCGAGTTCGGCCACAGCCGCGACAGCGCGGTGCCCGGCCTCCGCTGCCTCAGGTGAGGAGTTTTGACGGCGAATGGAACCGCTTCAAAAACACAAGCAAAAACAATATGTTGCGAGGGCGATGCGATCACATCTGCGTGTTATTTGTGCAACACCCGCCGGAAAACAAGCTTCGTGGGCCCGTTTCGAAGCGTTCTCTTGTTGTGTGTGCAAGGACGTTCGGTAATTGTGACTGAGCGACGGAGGGGGGCATCCCGAGGTCGTCCCGTTTAGGTCATTCGCTTAAGTCCCTCGCGTTCATGCGGGTGTGTCCGAAGGCGCGAAGGGGGCCAAGGCGGTGATTTAGAGGGGGTTGGGGAATTGGCCGTCCGGTCAGTGACCTTCCCTGAAGAGCAACTTGGAGGTTTAACATGAAGTTGGTTAAGAGCCTTTTGCTCGGCTCAGCGGCGGGTCTGATCGCCGTGGGCGGAGCGCAGGCAGCCGATCTCCCCGTGAAGGCCAAGGCGGTCGAATACGTGAAGATCTGCTCGCTGTACGGCGCGGGTTTCTACTACATCCCGGGCACCGACACCTGCATCAAGCTGGGTGGTTATCTGCGCGCTGAAGTCGCGCTGAACACCAACTCGGACTTCAGCGGTCAGCTGACGTCGAACAACGGCGCGCGCAACCGTCTGACGAACTACTACACCATGCGCGCTCGTGAAGATCTCAACATCGACACGCGCACCGCGACCGAGTACGGCGTCGTCCGTACCTTCTTCGACGGCGTGTTCTCCTGGACCACCGGCAACTACGCCGGCACGGGCAGCGCGACCGGTGCCACCGCCTACAGCGGCACGCTGGCGCTCAACACCTCCGGCGCCACCCCGGCGCTCGTTGGTTCGTCGATCAACGGCACCGACGGCAACACCTCGGGCGGTTCGCTCGGCGTGTACTACGCCTTCATCCAGTTCGCCGGCTTCACCATGGGTAAGGCCGTGTCGCAGTTCGACGCGCCCTGGACCAACTATCCCGGCAACAACTTCGACAGCCTCGTCGGCGGTTCCGGCACGGTCACTGGTGTCAACCAGTTCACCTACACCGCTGACTTCGGTCAGGGCGTGACGGCGTCGTTCTCGGCTGAAGACGCGACGGCCTACTATCAGGCCGGCAACCTGAACATGACCGGCGCTTCGGCTGCTGGCATGATCGGCGGCTCGTATGGCTCCAACGCCATCGGCGGCTCGCGTTCGCCGAACCTCGTCGGTATGGTCCGCGTCGACCAGGCTTGGGGTCTGTTCCAGGCGTCGGTTGCTGCGCATGACAACCACGTTGCCTACTACGGCGCCAACGAAGTCACCGGTCACCCCGATGACAAGTGGGGCTGGGCAGTTCAGCTCGCTCTGTCGATCAAGAACATCCCGACTGGTGCGGGTGACGTGATCAACATTTCGGGCGTCTACACCGACGGCGCGTCCCGCTACAACTTCCAGAACCTGGCGGGCGGCAGCTACTCGATGTTCGGCAACTCGGGCGTTGCCTACCAGAGCGTCGGCTTCGCCATCGCTCCGGACACCGTGTTCGTCACCGGCTCCTCGCAGGAGACTGTGAAGACCTGGGGCTTCCGTGGTGCCTACACCCACAACTGGGATCCCTACTGGAACACCGCGCTGTACGGTGCCTACGCTCAGGCGCAGTTCGGCTCGCTCGCCAAGACCACGCTTTGCGGCGCTGGCGGTGCAGGCGGCGTGTTCGGTGGCCTCGCCGGTGTCACCGGTTGTAACCCTGACTTCGCTGTGGCGCAGGTCGGTGTGATCACCCGCTGGACCCCGGTCAAGAACCTCACGTTCTCGGCTGACCTGAACTGGACCCACCTCGACCAGAAGTACTCCGGTACGGTTGGTTACGCTGGTGCCGGCACGACGGCCAAGCCGGCCGCTGTGTACGAGCTGAAGGATCAGGACACCATCACCCTGCTCCTCCGCGCTCAGCGCAACTGGTAAGTTCGGTCTAACGACCTGACAGAAGCCCCGGCGGGAAACCGCCGGGGTTTTTCTTTTGCCGCGGCGCTTGCTCTCGTACTTCGCGCAATGGGCCAGGTTGGTGCGTCGTTTTCCGTTGATCGGGCTTCGTTGCGATCTGACGGAAGTCGTTGCGGGAGAGGGGATCTCCACGCGTGCTCCCGACCGAGGCGCGCAAGGGAGAACGGCCGTTGGCCAGCCGGACCGTGCCACCGCCTCGCCGCCGAAAGAGGGAGCGCTGAGCCGATGAGGGAACGGGGGGCATTGCAAACCGCAACGGCCTGATCTGGCCTTTGCAGCGGCCGCGTCTTCATCTTGGCGCAGGCGGGGCGATGGCGAGCTTGCCGCTCTGACGGCGGCTGGCGCAGCGCTCAAGCAGCGCGTCGAGCAAGGCCCGCATCAAGGAGCGCCTTCGATCGCTGGGTATGGTTCGGCGACTGAGGTTCTGCCAGGGCAGCGAGCGCACCCAGGCTCGCGGCAGCAAATCGAAGAGTGCGGCTCGCTACTCGACGCTGCCGGCGCCGCGGCGCAAATCGGCTTCGATCTGCAAGCGCGTGCCGCCGCCGAAGCGAGCGCGGTAGACCTGAAGGTTCTCCATGATCCGCTGCACGTAGTTGCGCGTCTCGGAGAACGGAATCAGCTCGACCCAATCCACCGCGTCCACCTTGGGGTCGCGAGGATCGCCGTAGCGGTCGATCCATTTCTTCACGCTGCCGCGGCCGGCATTGTAGGCGGCAAAGGTCATGATGTAGGAGCCGCGGTAATCCTCGAGCAGTCCGCCGAGCTCGGCCGAGCCGAGCGTGGCGTTGTAGACCGAATCGTTCTTCAGCCGGCCGAGATCGTAGGTCGCGCCATGCCGCTTGCAGACATAGCGCGCGGCGTCCGGCGTCACCTGCATCAGCCCGTAGGCCTGCGCCGGCGAGACCACGCGAGGGTTGAACGCGCTTTCCTGCCGCGCGATCGCATAGACGATGCTGCGCTCGACCTCGGGGCCGATCGGCGTGAATTGCGGAATGCCGTTGACGGGGTACGCGTAGAAGTCGAACGGCAGGCCGCGATTGAGCGCGGCCTTGCCGACCAGCAGCATGCCGCGTGCGTCGTTGTAGCGCTGGGCGAGCTCGCCAAGGCCGGCAAGCGCCTCGGGATCGCCGTTCTCGCCCATGTCGGCGAGCAAGGGCACCGCGAGTTCGCGCTCGTCGAGCTCGTAGAGCAGGTGTGCAGCGCGCACGATCTCCAGACGTTCGGCGCCGCGCCCGCGCGGCTGGCTGTTGAGCTCGATCTGCGGCAGGCCGAGCTTGGCCCGGGCGAGCTGGCCGTAATAGCTGGTCGATTGTTCGGCGGCGCGCGCATAGGCGTTGCGCGCCTCCTGCTGGCGTCCGGCCGCCTCCGCGGCGCGGCCCTGCCAGTAGCCGGCACGCGCCAGCGCGGTCGGATTGACGCTGCCAACGCCGATGCGGGCGAAATGCTGGGTGGCCGCCGTGGGGTCGTTGAGGAAACGCAGCGCGATCCACCCGGCGGTGAACTCCTGCTCGGTCTTGTAGATGTCGCGCGAGGGCAGCGCGGCATCGCGCGCGATCAGGTAGGCGCTGCGGAATTCCTCGGTGTCGATCATCTTGCGCGCCAGGAGGCGCCGCTCGATCCACCATTCGTCGAGATTGTGGAGCCGGCCCGGATCCTTCGGCGCGGACAGCATGAGCTGGGCCGCTTCCGCAAACTTCTCCTCGCGGCGCAGGAGCTGGATCTTGCTGAAGATGAAGCCGGGATCGCTGTGCAGCTCGCGCGGCACCGCGTCGAGCAGCGCGCGTGCGTTGGGGGCTTTCTTGACGGCGGCGATGCGCGCCTTGGCGAGCGCGACATAGCCGGCGCCGAGGCGCTTTGCAGCGCGCATCGCGGCCTCGTTCTCGCTGCCGTAGAGCAGGGTGTCCATCCGCGCCTTCTGGTCGCCCGGCGTCAGCAGGGCGCCGAACTGGTCGAGCGCGTTGTTCTCGGTGTCCTCTGACATCGGATCGCTGCGCCAGGCCTCGCGCACCAGCCGCTCGGCGTTGGCGCGGTCGCCGCGCGCCAGCATCGCCTTGGCGAGCGTGAAGCGGCCCTTGGCGGAGATCGGAGACTCGGTCTCGAACCACGACCACGCCACGGAATCGTCGCGCCTGTCGTCCCACATCGCAGCTTCAAGGCGCCGGCGCAGGAAGGTCTGCGACGGCCAGCTCGGATTGGCGGAGAGGAAGGCGCGGTAGCGCTCCACGGTCGCGCCGTTGTCCTCGCTGCGCAGGATGATCCATTCAGCGAGCTTTCGCGCGACGGGATCCGAGATCGACGCCGCGGCATTGGTGGCGTCACCCGCCTTGCGCTTGCGCACCAGCTCGATGACGCTCTCCAGCGTCTCCTTGTCGCCCTGCGACGTCGACGACGTCGCTGCGACCGCGGCCGGGACGACCGGCTTGCGCGGCGCGGCATGCTGGCGCGTCGCAGGAGCCAGCACGGGAGCTGCGGCGGGTTTCGGCGCAGGGGCTGACGGTCTGACCGTGGCCGTCACGGCCGGCGCGGGGGCCGCTTTCGGATGCGCAGCGGTGGCGGCCGGGTGTGATTTCGGCGCAGGTGCCGCGGCGGCAGGTTTGGGCTTGTCTTTCGCGGCGTCTTTTCCGGCGCTCTTGCCAGTATCCTTGCCAGTATCCTTGCCAGCGCCCTTGCCGGCATCCTTGGCCGGTTTCTTCGCTGCGTCCTTGGCCGGGGGGGCGGCCGCACCCTTGCTCGCACCCTTGGCGGTATCCTTCGCTATGTCCTTGCCGGGGCCTTTGCTGGTTCCCTTGGACGAACCCTTCGCGGCATCCGTGGCCGCAGGCTTGGCGGCCTCCGCAGGCGTCTCATTGGACTTGTCATTAGACTTGGCGAGGGCAGCGCAGCCGACAGACAGCCCTGCCATCAGGGACACGACCAGGCCGGTGGACCGCCAAGCGGCACGAGGGAATGAGGTCACGGGTATTATCGCCCCGAATCAGTCAAGTGGCTCAAGATCTAGCTGTATTTGATTGAATATGCGGACAAAATACCAACAGCCGCTTACCTCGGGCCGATTTGCACCACCACCGCGGCAAAATCGCGGCCTAAACGGTGCGTCACACGGAAGCGGGCCTTTTACCGGCGGGATAGACCCGATATGAATGGCGCTTGCTCGAGAGATAGCCGCGTACGGAGGAAGTCCATGGCAGCCAAGACGAAATTCCGGGGATCGTTCACCGCCTTGGTCACGCCGTTCAAGAACGGGTCGCTGGACGAGGCGGCGTTCCGCTCGCTGGTCAACTGGCAGATTTCCGAAGGCACCCACGGCCTGGTCCCGGTCGGCACCACCGGCGAGAGCCCGACGCTCAGCCATGACGAGCACAAGAAGGTCGTCGAATGGTGCATCGCTGAAGCCAAGGGCCGCGTGCCCGTGATCGCGGGTGCGGGCTCCAACTCGACCAAGGAGGCGATCGAGCTCTCCCAGCACGCCGAGAAGGCGGGCGCGGACGCCGTGCTGGTGGTGACGCCCTACTACAACAAGCCGACCCAGGAAGGCATGTATCAGCACTTCAAGGCGATCAACGACGCGATCGGAATTCCGATCATCATCTACAACATCCCGCCGCGCTCGGTGATCGACATGTCGGTCGACACCATGAAGCGGCTGTGGGAGCTGAAGAACATCGCTGGCGTCAAGGACGCCACCGCCAGCATGGTTCGGGTGTCGCAGCAGCGCGCTGCGATGGGCGAGGACTTCAACCAGCTCTCGGGCGAGGATGCGACCATCCTCGGATACATGGCCCATGGCGGCCACGGCTGCATCTCGGTGACCTCGAACGTCGCGCCGCGCCTGTGCTCGGAGTTCCAGGCCGCCTGGGCGAGGGGCGACCACGCCACCGCGCTGAAGCTGCACGACAAGCTGATGCCGCTGCACAACAACCTCTTCATCGAGAGCAACCCGGCGCCGATCAAGTACGCGATGTCGCTGCTCGGCAAGCTGGACGAGACGCTGCGGTTGCCGATGGTGCCGGTAACCGAGCCGACCCGCGTTGCGGTGCGCAGCGCCATGGTGCACGCTGGCCTGATCAACTGACGCGCCAGCATATCGGGGAGCCCGTCCATGAGCGTTGACGAAAAGGGCAGGCGGATGCTCACGGAGTTCCGCGAATTCGCCATGAAGGGCAACGTCGTCGATCTCGCGGTCGGCGTCATCATCGGTGCGGCCTTCGGCGCCATCGTCACGTCGCTGGTCGGCGACATCATCATGCCGATCATCGGCGCCGCGACCGGCGGCCTCGACTTCTCGAACTACTTCGTCCCCTTGTCGAAGACGGTCACCGCCACCAACTTGGCGGATGCGAAAAAGCAAGGCGCCGTCCTTGCTTACGGCAGCTTCTTGACGCTCACGATCAACTTCATCATCGTCGCTTTCGTGTTGTTCCTGGTGATCCGTGCCATGAACACGCTGAAGCGAAAGGAGGAGGCGGCACCCGCCGCGCCGGCGAAGCCGTCGGCCGAGGTCGAGCTGCTGACCGAGATTCGCGACCTCCTCAAGAAGTGACGCGCGCGCTTCATCCGAACTGTTAGCTTTGCTGCGCATCTCGACCGGGTTTGTTCTCTCATGGCCGATAAAAACGAACGTCCAATCAAGGTCATGGCGGAGAATCGCAAGGCCCGCTTCAACTATGCGATCGAGGATACGGTCGAGGCGGGGATTGCGCTGACCGGCACCGAGGTCAAGTCGATCCGCAACGGCAAGAGCACGATCGCGGAATCCTACGCCGATTCCAAGGACGGCGAGATCTGGCTGATCAACGCCACCATTCCGGAATATCTGCAAGGAAACCGCTTCAATCACGAGCCGAAGCGGCCGCGAAAACTGCTGCTGCACCGCCGGCAGATCAACAAGCTGATGGGCGCCGTCGACCGCGAGGGCATGACGCTGATCCCGCTCAAGCTCTATTTCAACGAGCGTGGTCGCGCCAAATTGCAGCTGGCAGTTGCAAAGGGCAAGAAGCTTCACGACAAGCGCGAGACCGAGAAGAAGCGTGACTGGAGCCGGGAGAAGGGGCGCCTGATGCGGGCGAGGGGTTGACGAGATGACTCAGCGAAACCTGCTCGAGGTCGATTGGAGCCAGATTCCCCCACCCGTCGATGACGGCGCGACCGCGCATCTCACAGGCTTGGTGTTGCCTCCAATCAGCCTGCTCGCGACCAACGACACCTCGGTCACCCTGTCGGCACTGCGCGGCCGGACCGTGGTGTTCGCCTATCCGCGTACCGGCGAGCCCGGCAAGATCGCGCTGGTGGACGATTGGGACATGATCCCCGGTGCGCGCGGTTGCACGCCGCAGACCTGTGCGTTTCGCGATCTGTACGCCGAGCTGAAGGCCGCCGGTGCCGCCCACGTGTTCGGCCTCTCCACCCAGAGCAACGAATACCAGACCGAGATGGCCTCACGGCTGCATCTGCCGTTCCCTGTGCTGTCCGACGAGAAGCTGGCGCTCACGCACGCGCTGAAGCTGCCGACCATGGAGGTCGCGGGCCTGACGCTGATCAAGCGCCTCGCGCTCGTTATCGACGACGCCAGAATCACGCACGTGTTCTATCCCGTGTTTCCGCCCGACCGGAACGCCGGCGACGTGCTGGACTGGCTGAAGGCCAACCCGGCCGAGGCCTGAATCAAGGCGCTAGTCGAGGTCCGCCTTCACCTTCGCGAACACCGACCGGAACATGTCCGGCGTCAGCACGCCGGTGTTCGTGTTGTAGCGCGAGCAGTGATAGCTGTCGTAGAGCTTGAAGGCGCCGGCCTGATGCACGGCGCCATGGCCGAAGGGGGCTTGGGAGGCCTTCAGTTTCAGCGGCTTGAGCACGCTGTCGTGCGCAATTCGCCCGAGCGCGATGATCGCGCGCAGCTTCGGCATTGCCTCGAGGTTGGCGACCAGAAATTGCCGGCAGGTGTTGATCTCGACCGGCAGCGGCTTGTTCTGCGGCGGCACGCAATGCACGGCGTTGGCGATCCGGCAGTCGACCAGCTTCAGGCCATCATCGGGACGCGCCTGATAGGTCCCCTCGGCGAACCCGTATTCGAGCAGCGTGGCGTAGAGCAGGTCGCCGGCATAATCGCCGGTGAACGGCCGTCCCGTGCGGTTGGCGCCCTGCATCCCCGGCGCGAGGCCGACGATCAAAAGGCGCGCCTTGATGTCGCCGAAGGGCGCAACCGGCGCATTGTGCCACAAGGGCTCGCGAGCGCGGTTGGCCTCGCGAAAGGCCACCAGGCGCGGACAGAGCGGACAATCACGGTCGGGAACGACGGTGGGAGGCTGGCGGCCTGGCCGGGCCGCCTCACTCCTCGAAGTCGTCATCGCCCCTCGGCGCCATCGTGGTTGCGCGCTGGAGGAATTGCGGGGCGTGGTGGCGGGCCTCGCGCTCACCGCGGTCGCGCGGGGCGGGGCGTTCGGACGGATCACGGCCGAGCTTGGACTGCAGCTCGACGAGGTCGGTGAAGACGTCGGCCTGGCGGCGCAGCTCGTCGGCGATCATCGGCGGCTGGCTGGCGATGGTGGAGATCACCGTGACCCGTACGCCGCGGCGCTGCACGGCCTCGACCAAAGAGCGGAAGTCGCCGTCGCCGGAGAACAGCACCATCTGGTCGATGTGCTCGGCGAGCTCCATGGCGTCCACGGCGAGCTCGATATCCATGTTGCCCTTGACCTTGCGGCGGCCGGAGGCGTCGATGAATTCCTTCGTCGCCTTGGTGACGACGGTGTAGCCGTTGTAGTCCAGCCAGTCGATCAACGGGCGGATCGAGGAGTATTCCTGATCCTCGATGATGGCGGTGTAGTAGAACGCCCGGAGCAGCGTCCCGCGGCCCTGAAACTCCTTCAGAAGGCGCTTGTAATCGATGTCGAAGCCGAGAGTCTTGGCTGTCGCGTAGAGATTGGCCCCATCGATGAAGAGCGCGATCTTGTTGGTAGGAGAAGGTGACATTCAGTTGCTCGCGTAGTGTTCGTGATTGATCGTTGTATTGTTGGCGCGGCGACAGCAGGCCGCGCATTTCTAGAGTGCCGCTCAGACCCGTCGAAACCGCAAATCCGGAGAAGTCGGGGCAATCAAGGTATAGTTATGGCGGACTTGCATACACCCGGCGCCGCCCTCGATGGCAGCCCGGGAAACCACCCATCCCAGCCCCAATGTGGGGGTAGCAGAGCCGTTTGGCGAGGCCAAATCACAAATTGGCCTTGCGAAACCGGCCCGGCCCCTATAACTAGCCCCAATCATCCACATATTTCGTCCCACCCACAACGGAGCGACAGTCCATGGCTCGCGTCACCGTAGAAGATTGTATCGACAAGGTCGACAACCGGTTTGACCTGGTCCTGCTGGCCGCCCACCGTGCCCGCATGATTTCGTCCGGTTCACAACTAACGGTTGACCGCGATAACGACAAGAACCCTGTTGTGTCTTTGCGCGAAATTGCCGACACGACCATTTCGCCGGAAGACCTCCGCGAGGAGCTGGTGCACTCGCTCCAGAAGTTCGTCGAGGTCGACGAGCCCGAGCCGGATACGGTGCCGCTGATCGGTTCCGCGGGCGCGAGCGTCGATGCCGACGATACCGAAGTCGCCGTCGAGCGCATGACCGAAGAGGAGCTCCTGAAGGGTCTCGAAGGCCTTGCGCCACCCGAGGAGCAGCCCGAGGAAGACGAGTAAATCGTCCGTCGCGATCCTCGATGTCCTGTGATTTTATCAAAGGCCCGAACCATTGTTCGGGCCTTTGCTTTTGTTGACGTTTTCGTGGTTACCATAGCGTTGTGGTTGGCGATGCGTCCTGTCACCGAATTGATCGGACACACGCGCGATCGGAGCTAAGATGTATGCAACGGGTCGGCCCAGGCTCGTTTGAAGGCAGGACGGCATGGTATATCGGCGCCGCAGATCCACGCAGATGCAGGCCGCAACCGAATCGGTTGCCGTGGCCCCGACTGCGCCGGTCGCACGCCCGGCCAAGCCCCGCGCGCGCATGATGCGTCAATATGACCTCGTTGAGCGCGTCAGGTCCTACAACCCCAACACCAACGAAGACCTGCTGAACCGCGCCTATGTCTACGCGATGAAGGCGCATGGTTCGCAAACCCGTGCCTCAGGCGATCCGTATTTCTCGCACCCGCTCGAAGTGGCGGCGATTCTCACCGACCTGAAGCTCGACGACGCCACCATCGTGGCCGCGCTGCTGCACGATACGATCGAGGACACCGAGGCGACGCGGGCTGAGATCGACCAGATCTTCGGGCCGGAGATCGGTGCGCTGGTCGAGGGCCTGACCAAGCTGAAGCGGCTGGAGCTGGTCTCGCGGGAGGCCAAGCAGGCCGAGAATCTGCGCAAATTGTTGCTGGCCATTGCCGATGATGTCCGCGTGCTCCTGGTCAAGCTCGCCGACCGCCTGCACAACATGCGCACGCTGGACTTCGTGCCGACGGAATCGCGCCGGCGCATCGCCGAGGAGACGCTCGACATCTACGCGCCGCTGGCAGGGCGCATGGGCATGCAGGAAATGCGCGAGGAGCTGGAGGATCTGTCCTTCCGCACCCTCGATCCCGAAGCCTATTCGGTGGTGATGCAGCGCCTCGACGCGCTCGCCGAACGCAACCGCAATCTGATCGGCGAGATCGAGGACCAGCTCTCCAACAATCTGCGCCACAGGGGCCTGGGGGCGCGGGTCTACGGCCGCCGCAAGAAGCCATTCTCGATCTGGACCAAGATGGAGCGCAAATCGGTCGGCTTCGAGCAATTGTCCGACATCTTCGGCTTTCGCCTCGTCGTCAACGACATCGAGGCCTGCTATCGCGCGCTGGGCATCGTCCACACCACCTGGCCGGTCGTGCCGGGTCGCTTCAAGGACTACATCTCGACGCCGAAGCAGAACGACTACCGCTCGATCCACACCACGGTGATCGGCCCCGGCAACCAGCGCGTCGAGCTGCAGATCCGGACCGAGGCGATGGACCAGATCGCCGAGCGCGGCATCGCCGCGCACGTCTTCTACAAGGAGGGCGTGGGATCGCCGACCGAATTCCTCAAGCGCGAGTCCAATGCGTTCGCCTGGCTGCGCCACACCATCGGCATCCTCTCGGAAAGCGCCAATCCCGAGGAATTCCTCGAGCACACCAAGCTCGAGCTGTTCCACGACCAGGTCTTCTGCTTCACGCCGAAGGGCAAGCTGATCGCGCTGCCGCGCCATGCCAACGTGATCGACTTCGCCTATGCCGTGCACACCGATGTCGGCAACAGCGCGGTCGGCTGCAAGATCAACGGCCAGTTCGCGCCGCTGTCCTCGGAGCTGCAGAACGGCGACGAGGTCGAGGTGCTGACGTCGGAAGCGCAATCGGCGCCGCCCTCGGCCTGGGAGACGCTTGCCGTCACCGGCAAGGCGCGTGCCGCGATCCGCCGCGCCACGCGAACCGCAGTGCGCGATCAATATGCCGGTCTCGGCCGCCGCATCGTGGAGCGCCTGTTCGAGCGCGCCAAGATCGAATATGCCGACGACAAGCTCAAGGGCGCGCTGCCGCGGCTGGCGCGGACCTCGATCGAGGACGTGATGGCGGCCGTGGGGCGCGGCGAGATCAAGGCCTCCCACGTCGCACGTGCGATGTATCCCGACTACAAGGAGGAGCGCATCGCGCGCTACGGCGTCAAGAAGGGGCTTGCCGCCAAGCTCAAGGAGAAGTCGTCTGAGTCGCCGCGCAGCCCGGTCGCGATTCCGATCCGCGGCATCAACTCCGACCTGCCGATCAAGTTCGCGCCGAACGGCGGCGCCGTGCCGGGCGATCGCATCGTCGGCATCGTCACGCCGGGCGAGGGCATCACGATCTACCCGATCCAGGCGCCGGCCCTGAAGGATTTCGAGGAGGAGCCGGAGCGTTGGCTCGACGTCCGCTGGGACATCGAGGACTCCGCGCCGCAGCGCTTCCCGGCCCGCATCAGGGTCGAGAACGTCAACGAGCCCGGCGCGCTGGCGCAGATCGCGACCGTGATCGCCGAGCACGACGGCAACATCGACAATATCAGCATGCAGCGCCGCTCGCCTGATTTCACGGAGACGACGATCGATCTCGAAGTCTACGATCTCAAGCATTTGAGCGCGATCCTGGCCCAGCTGCGCGCGAAGGCGGTCGTCGCCAAAGTCGAACGTGTTAATGGATAGGCGCATATCGCATGCGCCGGTCTCTCTGATTTCGTGAGTTCTGAAATGCCCGCATCGAAGCTTCGCCTCGGCGTCAATATCGATCACGTCGCAACCGTGCGTAACGCGCGCGGCGGCCGCCATCCCGATCCGGTGCGGGCCGCGCTGCTGGCGATCGAGGCCGGCGCCGACGGCATCACCGCCCATTTACGCGAGGATCGCCGGCACATCCGCGACGAGGACATGGCGCGGTTGAAGGCCGAGATCTCCAAGCCGCTCAATTTCGAGATGGCGGCGACCGACGACATGATGCGCATCTCGCTCGCCACCAGGCCGCACGCGGTCTGCCTGGTGCCGGAGCGCCGGCAGGAGGTGACCACCGAAGGCGGGCTGGACGTGGTCGGCCAGCACAACGCGCTCGCGCCCTATATCGCGCGGCTGAACGATGCCGGCATTCGCGTCTCGCTGTTCATCGCCGCCGATCCCGCCCAGATCGAGATGGCGGCGAAGCTGCGTGCGCCCGTGATCGAGATCCATACCGGCGCCTGGTGCGACGCCGTGACCGACGGCCACACCGCCAAGGCCGAGACCGAATGGCAGCGGATCGTGGCGGGCGTGAAGCTGGCGAAGGCCGCCGGCCTCGAGGTCCATGCCGGGCACGGGCTCGACAATGCGACGGCGGAGACGATCGCAGGCTTGCCTGAGATCATGGAGCTCAACATCGGCTATTACATGATCGGCGAGGCGCTGTTCGTCGGTCTTGCCGAGACCGTCCGCAGCATGCGCGCGGCGATGGACCGCGGACGGAGCCGGGCGTGATCATCGGCATCGGCTCCGATCTCATCGACATCACCCGCGTCGCGAAGGTGATGGAGCGGCATGGCGAGCGCTTCCTCGACCGCATCTTCACCGCGGCGGAGCGGGCCAAGGCGGAGCGCCGCGCCAAGAACGAGAAGATGGTGGTGGCGACCTACGCCAAGCGCTTCGCCGCCAAGGAGGCCTGCTCCAAGGCGCTCGGCACCGGGATCCGGCGCGGGGTGTGGTGGCGCGATATGGGGGTGGTCAACCTGCCGGGCGGACGGCCGACCATGCAACTGACCGGCGGCGCCCTGGCCCGGCTCCAGGCCCTGACACCGGATGGCTTCGAGGCGCGGATCGACGTGTCGATCACCGATGACTGGCCGCTGGCGCAGGCCTTCGTCATCATTTCCGCCGTGCCGCTGCCGAAACCCTGACGGGGCGCCGGGAATTCTGCGATTTTCGTTACGAATCAATGCCTTATCCAATTTTGATGCGATCCTTGATTGCGTGACCTCCGACAACCGTCTAAAAGTCCGCGGACGCAAATCAGCCTGGGCGAATTCGGCTTTACGCCGGAATTGGCCCTCACTATCAGAATCAGGACAATCTCCTTGCGCCGCGAACCGGTGGGCCGTTCGCGGGAGGAGGGCGCTCTGTGATCGCCGGCCGGAATTGAGAGAGCAATGAGCGTGACTTCGGGAACGAAAACTGAAAGCGGCGTCGGCGAAACGATCCGGGTCGTGATCCACGCTCTCCTGATCGCGCTGGTGATCCGCACCTTCCTGTTCCAGCCCTTCAACATCCCGTCCGGCTCGATGAAGGCGACGCTGCTGGTCGGCGACTATCTGTTCGTCTCGAAATATTCCTACGGCTATAGCCACTATTCGATCCCGCTTTCGCCGAACCTGTTCTCCGGGCGGATCTGGGGCTCGGACCCGCAGCGCGGCGACATCGTCGTGTTTCGCCTGCCGAAGGACGATTCCACCGATTACATCAAGCGCGTGATCGGCCTTCCCGGCGACCGCATCCAGATGCGGGACGGGCTGCTCTACATCAACGACACGCCGGTCGAGCGGCAGCGGATGAGCGAATATGTCGGCGAGGAGCCCTGCGGCTCGGAAGGCGGCGGCATCTCTCGGGTGAAGCGCTGGAAGGAAACGCTGCCGAACGGCGTGTCCTATGAGACGCTCGACTGCGCCGACAACGGCTACGTCGACAACACCAACGTCTACACCGTGCCGTCGGGCCATTTCTTCATGATGGGCGACAACCGCGACAACTCCACCGATAGCCGCTTCCTCGGCCAGGTCGGCTATGTGCCGCAGGAGAATCTGATCGGTCGCGCCCAGATGATCTTCTTCTCCATCGCCGAAGGCGAGCATGCCTGGATGTTCTGGCGCTGGCCGTGGGCAGTACGCTGGAATCGCTTCTTCAAAATCGTCCGATGAAAGACGAAGCCAAGGACATCCCGATCCAACCGACCGAGGCGCAAGCCGCTCCTGAGAGCGAAGCTGCACCGAAGACGCCTGCCAAGAAGAAGCGCGCGCGAAGCAGCAAGGCCAAGGCCACCGATGCGAACGCGGCGCTCGAGGCCCGCATCGGCCACAGCTTCAGCGATCCGAACATGCTGATGCAGGCGATCACGCACGTCTCGGCGCTGAAGTCGGGGCGCAAGCGTGGCGACAGCTACCAGCGGCTGGAATTCCTCGGCGACCACGTGCTCGGGCTCGTCGTCTCCGACATGCTCTATCATGCCTTCCCGAACGCCGACGAGGGCGAGCTCTCCAAGCGCCTTGCCGAGCTGGTGCGCAAGGAAAGCTGCGCCGACGTCGCCAAGTCGCTCGGCCTGCTCGACGACATCAAGCTCGGCTCGGTCGGCTCCAGCGCCGATGCGCGCCTGCGCAAATCCATCCTCGGCGACATCTGCGAGGCCGTGATCGGCGCCGTCTTCCTCGACGGGGGCTATGCAGCGGCGTCCGAATTCGTCAAACGCAACTGGACCGAGCGCATGCACAAGCCGCGCCGTCCGTTGCGCGATCCCAAGACCGTGCTGCAGGAATGGGCGCAAGGCAAGGGGCTGCCGACGCCGGTTTACCGCGAGGTCGAGCGCACCGGCCCGCATCACGATCCGCAATTCCGCGTCGCGGTGGATCTGCCGGGGCTCGCGCCGGCGGAGGGCATCGGCGGCAGCAAGCGCGCAGCGGAGAAGGTGGCAGCTTCAGTGATGATCGCGCGTGAAGGTGTTGGCGGCGGCAATGACGGTTGAAGCAAGCGGCGAGACGCCGACGGCAACGCGCTGCGGCTTCGTTGCGCTGATCGGCGCGCCCAATGTCGGCAAGTCCACGCTGGTCAATGCGCTGGTCGGCGCCAAGGTCACGATCGTCTCGCGCAAGGTGCAGACCACGCGCGCGCTGATCCGCGGCATCGTGATCGAGAACAACGCGCAGATCATCCTGGTCGACACGCCCGGCATCTTCCTGCCCAAGCGCCGGCTCGACCGCGCCATGGTCTCGACCGCCTGGAGCGGGGCGCATGATGCCGATCTCGTCTGCGTGCTGCTCGACGCCAAGACCGGGATCGACGAGGAGGCCGAGGCAATCCTCACCAAGGCGGCCAGCGTCAATCACGAGAAGATTCTGGTCATCAACAAGGTCGACCTGGTCCAGCGCGAGAAGCTGCTGGCGCTGGCGCAGGCCGCCAACGAGCGCATGAAGTTCGCGCGGACCTTCATGATCGCGGCGATCTCGGGCGACGGCGTCGACGACATCCGCAAGACGCTCGCGGAAATGGTGCCGCCGGGGCCGTATCTCTATCCCGAGGACCAGATGTCGGACGCGCCGATGCGGCAGCTGGCGGCCGAGATCACGCGCGAAAAGATCTATCAGAAGCTGCACCAGGAACTGCCCTACCAGTCCACGGTCGAGACCGACAAGTGGGAGGAGCGCAAGGACAAGTCGGTGCGGATCGAGCAAACGATCTTCGTGGAGCGCGAAAGCCAACGCAAGATCGTGCTCGGCAAGGGCGGCGCCACCATCAAGTCGATCGGCGCGGACTCGCGGAAAGAGCTGATGCAGATCCTGGACGTACCGGTGCATCTGTTCCTGTTCGTCAAGGTGCGCGAGAACTGGGGCGACGATCCCGATCGCTACCGCGAGATGGGCCTGGACTTCCCGAGAGAATAACCAAGAAACGATCGGTATCCGATGAGCGTGCCCAGCAACATCAGGCGCTTCGAGGCGCTGCTCTATGCATCGTTGATGCTGGACGCCCTGTCGGTGGCGGTGCAGGACCGCACGCCGAACGCCGAGATGACCGAGCAGATGATCACCACGCAGACCTTGCTCGCCGGTGGCATGATCCTACTCCTCGTCTATTTCGTCAGGCTGGCGGCGCATCATCGCAAGAACTGGCCGCGCTTTGTGCTGGCGGCGGCGCTGGTGCTGTCGGTGATCTCGCTCGGCCAGATCATCGGCGAGAAGGGCCTGGAACTCGACAGCGCCATCGAGATCGTGTCCTGCGTGCTGACGACGATGGGCCTGTATTTCTCCTTCAGCGGCGACGCCCAGGGCTGGTTCAACGCGTGAGATCTTGCGCGGTGCCGTAGGGTGGATTGGCGGAGCGTAATCCGCCGTTTTGATGTGCACGAGCTATTGGCGGATTACGCCTTCGGCCAATCCGCCCTACGATCGACGGGCGAAATCCGCTACACTCGATCCCATGGAATGGACCGACGAAGGCATCGTCTTGGGCGTGCGGCGGCATGGCGAATCCAGCGCCATCGTGGAGCTGCTCACGCGCGCGCATGGCCGGCATCTCGGTCTGGTGCGGGGCGGTGCCGGCTCGCGGATGCGGCCGCTGTTGCAGCCGGGGAACAGCGTCAGCGCGGTGTGGCGGGCGCGGCTCGACGAGCATCTCGGCACTTACGCGATCGAGGGACTGAAGCTGCGCGCGGCGACGTTGCTGGGATCCTCCCACGGTGTCTACGGCGTCACGCATCTGGCCTCGATTGCGCGGCTGCTGCCGGAGCGCGATCCGCACGAGGAGATCTTTGCGCTGCTCGAGCATTCGCTGGATGATTTCGACGACATCGGCGGTGCCGCCGTGCACCTGATCCATTTCGAGCTGGCGATGCTCGCCGAGCTCGGCTTCGGACTGGCGCTGGAGAATTGCGCGGTGACCGGCGAGACCACGGACCTGATCTATGTCTCGCCGAAGTCCGGCGGGGCGGTGTCGCGCGGGGCGGGCGAGCCGTGGCGGGATCGGCTGTTGCGGCTGCCGCCGTTCCTGCGCCATGGCGAAACCGCCAGCGACCTGACCGACCAGGATCTCCAGGACGGCTTCCGGCTCACCGGCCTGTTCCTGCTCCGCCATGTGCTTGAGCCGCGCGGGCAGGGCCATTCCGATGCGCGCGCCGGCTTCATCAATGCGCTGACCCGGCAACAGGCGACGGCCGCGATTCCTGCGCCATGAGTGAAACGGGACTCTGCAATCTCCGTCAAACATGGAGTTCCCGGGAACGAAATCCCGCCGAGCGGACTTGGCCTTTGGGTTCCACAACGGGGACAGCCTAAATGTTGATCAAGGGATTCGCCTTGTCCGCGGCGCTGCTCGCGTTCGCGCCTGATGCCATGGCCGGCGAGCCGCAACCCGGCGTGTTTCGCCGGGCATCCTGCACCGTCGTCCGGTACTATGTGGCCAAATATTCCGCTGCCGCTGCAGAGACATGGGCGCGGTCGAAGGGGGCCACGGAGGCCGAAATCGAGGCCGCCCGGCGTTGCCTGACCAATATGCCGGCCCCTGTCCCGGACAAGACGCAGACCGTGACAGCCGGCTGGGCCGGCCACTAGGCGGGCCCGGGGAACCAATCCATCCTTGCCCGATTCCCTTCCACGGTTTAACCGGGCGGCATGGGAAAACGAATCGTTCCGCCGGAAGAACCGGCCGAAATTCACGAGGTCCGGCTGCAGGAAGCGCTGGAAGAGCGCTATCTCGCCTATGCGCTCTCCACCATCATGCACCGCGCGCTGCCCGACGCGCGCGACGGCCTGAAGCCGGTCCACCGCCGCATCCTCTACGGCATGCGCCTGCTCAGGCTCGACCCCGGCACCGCCTTCAAGAAGTCCGCCAAGATCGTCGGCGACGTGATGGGCTCGTTCCATCCGCACGGCGACCAGGCGATCTACGACGCCATGGTGCGCCTCGCGCAGGATTTCTCCTCGCGCTACCCGCTGGTCGACGGCCAGGGCAATTTCGGCAATATCGACGGCGATAACCCCGCCGCCTACCGCTACACCGAAGCGCGCATGACCGACGTCGCGCGGCTTCTGCTCGAGGGCATCGACGAGGACGGCGTCGAGTTCCGCGCCAATTACGACGGCCAGTCGAAGGAGCCGGTCGTGCTCCCCGGCGGCTTCCCGAACCTGCTCGCCAACGGCGCGCAGGGCATCGCGGTCGGCATGGCGACCTCGATCCCGCCGCACAACGCCGCCGAGCTCTGCGAGGCCGCGCTGCATCTGATCGAGAAGCCCGACGCGAAATCCAGGGCCCTGATGAAGTGGGTGAAGGGCCCGGACTTCCCGACCGGCGGCATCTGCGTCGACTCCAAGCAGGCCATCGCCGAGGCCTACACCACCGGCCGTGGCTCGTTCCGCGTTCGCGCGCGCTGGTCGCAGGAAGAGGGCGCACGCGGCACCTGGGTCGTCGTCGTCACCGAGATCCCGTTCCTGGTGCAGAAGTCGCGGCTGATCGAGAAGGTCGCCGAGCTGCTCGATCAGAAGAAGCTGCCGCTGGTCGGCGACATCAGGGACGAGTCGGCCGAAGACGTCCGCATCGTGATCGAGCCGAAGTCGAAGAACGTCGATCCCGCGCTGATGATGGAATCGCTGTTCCGGCTCACCGAGCTCGAAAACAAGATTCCGCTGAACCTCAACGTGCTGATCAAGGGCCGAGTCCCCAAGGTGGTGGGACTTGCGGAGTGCCTGCGCGAATGGCTCGACCATCTGCGCGATGTCCTGATCCGCCGCAGCAATTATCGCAAGGCGCAGATCGAGCACCGGCTCGAAGTGCTCGGCGGCTTCCTGATCGCCTATCTGAACATCGACAAGGTGATCAAGATCATCCGCACCGAGGATGAGCCGAAGCCGGCCTTGATGAAGGAGTTCAAGCTCACCGAGGTGCAGGCCGAGGCCATCCTCAACATGCGCCTGCGCTCCTTGCGCAAGCTCGAGGAGATGGAGATCCGCACCGAGGACAAGAACCTCCGTGCCGAGCTCAAGGGCATCAACGCGGTGCTCGCCTCCGAGGCCGAGCAGTGGAAGAAGGTCGGCGAGCAGGTCGGCAAGGTCCGCGACATGTTCGGGCCGAAGACGCCGCTTGGCAAGCGCCGCACCACCTTCGCCGACGCGCCCGAGCACGATCTCGCCGCGATGGAGGAAGCCCTGGTCGAGCGCGAGCCGGTGACCGTCGTCGTGTCCGACAAGGGCTGGATCCGCACCATGAAGGGCCATGTCGAGGATCTCTCGGGCCTCGCCTTCAAGCAGGACGACAAGCTCGGCTTCGCCTTCTTCGCGGAGACCACCTCGAAACTGCTGCTGTTCGCCACCAACGGCAAGTTCTACACGCTCGATGTCGCCAAGCTTCCGGGCGGTCGCGGCCATGGCGAGCCGATCCGCCTGTTCATCGACCTCGAGCAGGAGGCGGCACCCGTCGCGCTGTTCGTCAACAAGGGCGGACGAAAATTCTTGGTCGCAAGCCACGAGGGCCAGGGTTTTGTGGTGAGCGAGGACGATTGCGTCGGTACCACCAAGAAGGGCAAGCAGGTCCTCAACGTCGACATGCCGAACGAGGCGCGCGCGATCACGGAAGTGATCGGCGACACCGTCGCCGTGATCGGCGAGAACCGCAAGATGCTGGTCTTCCCGCTCGACCAGGTGCCGGAAATGGCGCGCGGCCGCGGCGTGCGCTTGCAGAAGTACAAGGACGGCGGGCTTTCGGACGTCGCCGTGTTCGAGGCCAAGGCCGGCCTGACCTGGAAGGACTCCGCGGGCCGCGAATTCTCCGCGACCATGAAGGAGCTCGCCGAGTGGAAGGGCACCCGCGCCGACGCCGGCCGCCTGCCGCCGAAGGGTTTCCCGAAGTCGAACAAGTTCGGCAAGGGGATCGGGTAGGTTGTTTAGTGTCCCGGACGCGCTGCAGCGTGCAACGCTGCTGCGCAGAGTCGGGACCCACGCTGCACGGGTTGGCTGGGAGACATGGGCTGCGGCTCTGCAGCGCACCGCTGAAGTGGCGCTGCGCTGAATCCGGGGCACGCGCACCTGCGCGCACGGGCTGCGACAGCGCCGCTCTCCAATTCGCATTCCACCGCTTCGCACCGTCTGATACCGTCCACGACGCCGGTGGTCTGGAATGTCGAGAATGAGCGCGATGTACGATGTCATTGTTGTCGGCGGCGGCTCCGCCGGCGCTGCTGTGGCCGCAAGGCTTTCCGAGGATCCCGCGCGGCGCGTGCTGCTGCTCGAAGCCGGGCTCGACTGGCGTGCCGATGAGGCGCCGTGGGAGGTGCGGACGCCGAATCCGATCCCGATCATCCACAAGCGCGAGTACCAGGAGAAATGGCAGTGGCCTGATCTGCTGTCGCGCCGGGTGGCGGGGCAGCAGCCGCGCTTCTACTGGCGCGGCAAGGGGCTCGGCGGCTCCTCGATGATGAACGGCCAGATCGCGATCCGCGGTGTTGCCGATGCCTTCGACGAATGGGCCGCCCATGGCTGCACCGGCTGGTCGGCGAAGGACGTGATGCCGCTGTTCTCCGTGATCGAGGACGATTTTGAATTCGGCGATGCCGAGGGCCACGGTCGCGGCGGTCCGCTGCCGGTCTATCGCGCGCCGCCGGAAAAATGGGGCCCGATCGACCGGGGCTTGCGCGATGCGGCGCTGGCGAGCGGTTATCCCTGGTGCGCGGACCTCAATGGTCCCGACGGTGAGGGCGTCGCCTGCTATCCCATCAACAGCCGAGACTTGCGCCGCATCAGCACCAATGAGGCTTATGTCGAGCCGGCCCGCGGCCGGCCTAATCTCGAGATCCGCGGCCATGCGCTGGTCGATCGCGTGCTGATCAGCGACGGCCGCGCCACCGGCGTCCGCGTCCACGTGGAGGGGCAGGGCACCCAGGAGATCAGCGCGCGGCAGATCGTGCTGTGTGCCGGCGCGATCCATAGCCCGGCGATCCTGCTGCGCTCGGGCATTGGGCCGGCCGAGGAGTTGAAGGCGATGGGCGTTGCGGTGGTGCGCGACCTGCCGGTCGGCAAGCATTACTTCGATCACCCGCTGTTTCGCGCAACCATCCAGCTCCACGAGAATCTGCGGCCCACCGATCCTGATACGCGCCACACCAATTGCTGTGTGACCTATTCCTCGGGCCTTGCGGACGGCGGCAAGCGCGACATGATCCTGATCGCGTTCAATCACCGCGGCATCGGCATGCCCGGCGCGATCGGCGCCGGGCTGTTCAACGCGTATTCCCGAGGCACGCTCAAGCTGGCCTCGACCGATCCCGTGATCGATCCTGTCGTCGAGGAGAACATGCTCGCCGATCCCCGCGACATGCTGCGCATGATCGACGCGGTGAGGCGGCTCGCGGTGATCACCTCGCAGCCGGCGCTTTCGGGCATCGCCGACTGGATCCGGCTCGCCGATACCGACCTGACGCTGCCGCAGGCAGCCGCCCTGCCGGATCACGAACTCGACGCGGTGCTGCGCCGTGAGACCGGTGACATCCAGCACGCTGCCGGCAGCTGCCGGATGAGCGGCATCAATGATGCCGACGGCGTGGTCAACCCTGATGGCACGGTGAAGGGCATCTCGGGTCTGCGCGTCGCCGACGCCTCGATCATGCCGTCCGACTGCCGCGCCAACACGCATTTCACGACGGTTGTGATCGGGGAGGCGATCGCGCGGATGATGATGCGGTAGCGCGCCAACGACGGTGTTCGCGGTGTTCGCGGTTCCCTCCGCGTCATTGCGAGCGTAGCGACCTGTCCGCCGTTCGTGACGATAGCGATCCGCCCCTTGTCTCGGGCCAGGGTGTTTGCTTGTGCGACAACTCCGAGTTTCGGTAAAGTGGAATATTTTTTGCAGGAAAGGGTTGGCAGGCGGCCTCGTCGGGAACTGTTTTGCCCGACGGCAGCTTGCGCCAGCACGGGGAAGAACAGCGCCGTTGCAAGCGACAGCATGACCATTTGCGCGCGGAGCCCTGCGCCCCTCCGAGCATAACCCGATAAAGCGTCAGGCCGAGCCCGCCGCCGAGGAGAGCCGCGCATCGATGGACAGTCATGCACTCATCCAAGGTAAGTTGTTCCTGGCGATGGAAGCTAACCCTGGCGAAAAGGCCCCGCTT
Organism: Bradyrhizobium sp. 62B; assembly: GCF_030272265.2. Taxonomy (NCBI): domain Bacteria; kingdom Pseudomonadati; phylum Pseudomonadota; class Alphaproteobacteria; order Hyphomicrobiales; family Nitrobacteraceae; genus Bradyrhizobium; species Bradyrhizobium sp. 62B. The sequence goes on from NZ_CP092841.2 coordinate 3,176,534, forward strand.
TAAGCATTTCACGCTGGAGTCGCGTTCCGGCCGCCGGCAGCAAGTTGCTCAAAACGGGTCGACGAGGTTTCCTTTTTGCCCACTTTCCTCCATAGTTCGGCATGGCAAAAATAAGAGTGAGCTTCAAACCGCTTCGTAAATCTGAGGGCGACTGGGTCATCGTCGCCGAGTATCCAGGCTCAGAACCCCGAGAAATAACCGGCTTTGCGAGCAAGGCCGAAATCGACGATTGGATGAACGGAGAGCGTCGGATTTCTTGGCTCCGGTCACAGGGCTACGCCAAGTGAGATGAAATCCGTCCGGCCATCGCGTCCGTCTGACCTACGGCTGCGGTGAACGTCTGCCCGTCCTTTTGCGATCCGAGCTCCCTCGACCGAAGCCGCGACTCTCGCTGGCGGCCGAAGCTCTCACGGCAAACGGGGTGATCAACACTTGTGGCCCACGCCATACCTCCCGCCGCGTCAAATCTACGGGTGCAAGGATCCAGTCATGACCAAATCGAAACGCTCAGCCGAGCAGCAGATCGCCGATGAAGCCGACCGCAGGGCGCAAAACCCGAACGCAGCGCGGCAGTCGATCGCGGATAGCCAAGCCGATCCCCAGTTTCATGAAAACCACAAGCGTCTGAGAGCGGAGCGGTTGGCGCGAGACGAGGCGCGCAAGCCGTCCAAATGAACACATGGCCGCATGTGTGCTCCTTGCTGCCTCTCCCACGCTGTGGGAGTCCGACAGGCACGTGCGGGAAGGATGCGGGAATTCACTGAAAATACGAAACTGATCCACCCTAACGACGCGCTCGATCGTCGCAGCAAAAGCGAGGCTACATTAGCTCGAAGGATGGGTAGCTCGTAGGATGGGTCGAGCGTAAGCGAAACCCATCAATCCCCCTGAAGGGAGCGAACGCTTAAAATCTGGCTGACCCCTGCGCCCTGGGGTTGAAGGTTCCATTCTCGGAGGCTACGGTCGCCGTTGTCAACTTGGGGGTGTATTATGAAATCAATGATTGTCGCTTCCGCGTTTTTCGTCGTGTCGGCCGGGCTGACGTCTGCTCACGCCCGCGTCGTCTGTCACCACGATCCTGTGTGCCAAGCTCAGCGTGACGGCACCAGCGTGGATCAGGCCAGAAAGCGAGAACAGGGCGTAACCGACTGCGTGACCGCCGCCGGCTATACTCGCGCGGACTGGAGTGCCTACAGGGTGCCAGAGGGGCCCGCCAAAAAGGTGCGTGCCTGTCTCGCTAGGAAGGGCCTGCCCACGAGTTAACTGAGCGAGTTGATCACTAAACTTTTTGAGTAAGGAGGCCGCTGAATGTTACGCGGGTTTATTTCGCTTGCCGTCGCTTCGATCTGCTCTCAACTATTGCTGTCGGAGGCTTCGGCGCAAGATTTATCCCAATGCACCGCAAGCTTTCCGCTGGCATGCTGCAAACAGTCGTACGCAAAGCATGGCCCATTTGGTTCGCTGACTGGAGCGGCGCAGGAGGCTAGAAACTACGATATGCGGGTATGCGTAGATCGGTTAGCGAAAAAGAAGAGCCGCTGAGAGCGCTTCGCAAATTAACGTTGAACCTGTGGGACCGCCGCGCTGTCTGTTGGAGGGCGAGCGGTCCCCTGGCCGCGCCTCCGGGTCGGCGGTCTAGCTCGTAGGATGGGTGGAGCGTAAGCGAAACCCATCAACCCCTCCGCCGACGACGAGGCAGGGTGGGTTTCGCGAGGGCTCGACTCATCCTTCGCGCCAAGGCCCTAAATCACCCCTAACAACCTCAGCGCCACGCCCGCCGCGCAGCTCCCCGCCAGCACCGTCAGCATTCCCAGCTTGAACCTGAAGATCGCGGTCGCCGCCGCGATCGACAGCACCAGTGCCGGCACGTCGGCGCTCCTGAGCACCGGCATGTCGAAGTTCAGCGGAAACGCATGCACCGGCACTGTTTCTCGGAACAGCGTGTGCAGGGCGAACCAGATCGAGAGGTTCAGGATCACACCGACCACGGCGGCGGTGATCGCGCTGAGCGCGCCGGCAAGGCCCGTGTTGCCGCGCAAGCGCTCGATATAGGGCGCGCCGACGAAGATCCACAGGAAGCAGGGCGTGAAGGTGACCCAGGTCGCGAGCAATCCGCCGAGCGTGGCCGCGAGCATCGGCGACAGGCCGCTGGGGTCGCGATAGGCCGCCATGAAGCCCACGAATTGCAGCACCATGATCAGCGGGCCCGGCGTGGTCTCGGCCATGCCGAGGCCATCCAGCATCTCGTGCGGCTTCAGCCAATGATAATGCTCGACCGCCTGTTGGGCGACATAGGCCAACACGGCATAGGCGCCGCCGAAGGTGACTAGCGCCATCTTGGAGAAGAACAGCGCGATCTGGCTGAAGACGTTGCCTTGTCCGAGGGCAAGCAACAACACGATGACAGGCACCAGCCAGAGCGCCAACCACAACGCGCCGGTTCGGATCTCGCGCGCGGTGTTGGGCTTGACGTGTTCGGGCACGGCTTCGCCGAGCATGCTGTCGATCGCGGCGCCGCCGCTGCCATGGCCGTGACCGGCCGGGGCGAACTCCGGCCGGCCGCTGCGCGCGCCGGCATAGCCGATCAGGCCGGCGGCGATGATGATGATCGGGAAGGGCACCGCGAAGAAGAAGATCGCGACGAAGGCGATCGCCGCCAGCGCGATCATGATGCGATTCTTCAGCGCGCGCTTGCCGACGCGCACCACCGCCTCGACGACGATGGCGAGCACGGCGGCCTTGAGGCCGAAGAACAATGCCTCGACGAAGCTGACATTGCCGAAGGCCGCATAGATGTAGCTGAGGCCCATGATGGCGATGATGCCGGGCAGGATGAACAGCCCGCCCGCCATCAGCCCGCCGGCGGTGCGGTGCATCAGCCAGCCGACATAGGTGGCGAGCTGCTGCGCCTCCGGGCCCGGCAATAGCATGCAATAGTTCAGCGCATGCAGAAAGCGGCCTTCGGAGATCCACTTCTTCTCCTCGACCAGGATGCGATGCATCACCGCGATCTGGCCCGCGGGCCCGCCGAAGCTCAGACAGGCGACGCGAAGCCAGACGCGAAAGGCATCGCCAAAGCTGATGCCGTGACCGGCATCAGCTCCTGCTTGAACGTTACGAATGTCCATTACGCCTTCACCTTGTTGGTCGGCCAGTTGTGGGTCTCGGCCGTAGCATCGCGGCACCAACGGTAGAAGGCATCGTAGAGCAACATGCCGGCCTCGAGCTGTTCGAGGTCGTCGTCATACATCCGCGATAGCCCGAGCGAGGCCGCGAGCAGGCCCGGCGCCTCCGGCGCGAGGTCTGGCCGAGCGGTGTCGGCGCCGCGCACCAGCGTGGCGAGCCGGAGCAGAGCCGGCGTGGCGATGCCGAACTCCTCGATCATGACGTCAAAGGTGCAGAGCTCGCCGCGGTGGCTCCAGAACACGTTCTCGATGTCGAAGGGCGCCGCGTTGAAGCGTTCCCCGACCGCGACCACCTCGGACGGCGCCACATAGAGGAACACCGCGTTGGGGTCGACGAAGCGCCGGATCAGCCAGGGGCAGGCGATGCGGTCGACCTTCGGCCGCGCCCGCGTGACCCAGATTGTGCGTCCCTTGGCATCGCGTGGCGGCAGCTTGCGGGCGTCGACCAGCGGCAGCTTGGCCGCCTTCCAGCCCTCGAAGCCATCTTCCAGGGTTTCGGCTTCGGCGCCGAGCTGCCTCAGCCAGGCGGCCGTGCCCTGCGCCAGCTTGGCGCCGCGCAGGCAGGAGACGATCGCGGAGCGGCCGGCAAATTCGCCGCCCCATTCGGCGACGGTCTCGTGGCTGAGCTTGATCGAGCCGGGAATCAGCCGCCGGTCGGCGGCAAAATCCTCCTCGGTGCGGACATCGATCAGCACAGGCGCGTTGGCCGTGCCGATCAGGCGCGCCAATTTATCGGATGATATGGTCGTGAACGTAGCCATGATGCGTCCTCGCATAAATCAGACGGGACGCGATACTTGGGCATGTCGCCTCGTGGGGAGATCGCTCAAATCCCCATGGCGCAGATTACATCGAAACTAAGAAGCACTGTCAATCCGAGGGAGCGATCGGACCTTCGAAAAGTCCGGCCCGCCGGTCTATACTAGGCTCAACAGAGCTGAATCTCCTGGAGAATTCGATGCATTCGCATTCCATCGAACAATGGACCCACGACCACGCGTTTCTGGGCGAGAAGCACGACGAGAACGAGCGACGCACCTGGCTCGTGGTGGTGCTGACGCTGGTCATGATGGTTGCCGAGATCGTTGCCGGCTCGCTGTTCGGCTCGATGGCGCTGCTCGCCGACGGCTGGCACATGGGCACGCATGCCGCCGCGCTGGGCATCGCCGCCTTTGCCTATCGCTTCGCGCGCCGGCATCTGGGCAATGCGCATTTCACCTTCGGCACCGGCAAGTTCGGCGATCTCGCGGCCTTCGCCAGCGCAATCATCCTCGGCCTGATCGCGGTCGAGATCGCCTATGAGAGTGTGCTGCGGCTGATCAATCCGGTGCCGATCGTCTATGGCGAGGCCATGGCGGTGGCCGCCCTCGGCCTCGGCGTCAACCTCGCCAGCGCGTGGCTGCTGCGCGGCAGCCATGATCATCACCATCACGGGCACGCGCACGGCCATGAGCATGACGATCATGACCACGATCATCACGGCCATCACCACCATCATCACGACAACAATCTGCGCGCGGCCTATGTCCATGTCATGACCGATGCCGCGACCTCGGTGCTGGCAATCGCCGCGCTTGCGGTCGCCATGTATTCGGGATGGGTCTGGGCCGATCCGGCCGTCGGCCTGATCGGCAGCGTGGTGATCGGGGCTTGGGCGTTCGGCCTCGTCAAGTCGTCGGGCGCGGTGCTGCTCGACGTGCGTGCCGACGAGAAGCTGGAGCGGGTGATCCGCGCGCGCATGGAGGTCGGCGACGACCGCGTCACCGATCTGCATCTGTGGCAGGTCGGCCCCGGCCATTGCGCCGTGCTGCTCTCGGTGGTGTCGGACAAGCCGAAAGCGCCTGCAGTCTACAAGCGGCGGCTCGCCGGGCTGAAGGGCCTCAGCCATGTCACGGTGGAGGTCGAGACCTGCCTGCATTGACGCTGGTCTTTGCGGGAATTCTGCCGGCGGACCGGGGTTGATCCGACGTTGATGCCAAGTCGCGGCCTCGTGGCCGCCAGGGAGGACCAAGGATGCGCAGGACCAAGCTCGCTTTCGCCATTGCCGCGCTGGCGCTATCAGGCCCGGCGGCGCTCGCGCAATCGGCCGGCGTCGAAAAGCTCTACGTGCTCAATTGCGGGGAGGGCACCGCGGGCGACATCTCGCGCTGGACGCCCGGGCTGAACGAAGGCAAGACGATGGACTTCGTCGACAGCTGCTATCTGATCAAGCACGCCAAGGGCTGGTTCCTGTGGGACACCGGCATCGCCGATGCCGTCGCTGCGATGCCGAATGGTCTTGCGCCCGCCGATCCCAAGGCCGTCACCTGGCGCCGGCCGAAGACGCTTGCCGCCCAGCTCGAGCAGCTCGGCGTCAAGCCCGACGACGTCAAGGCCATGGCGGTCTCGCACACCCATCCGGACCATACCGGCAATGTCGAGCTGTTTCCGCAATCGATGCTCTACGTGCAGAAGGCCGAATATGACTGGCCCGGCGCCAACAATTCGCCGCGCTTCAAGCCCTCGCACCCCGTCGAGCTGCTCACCGGCGACAAGGACGTCTTCGGCGATGGCAGCGTGACCATCCTGTCGACGCCCGGCCATACGCCCGGGCACCAGTCGCTGCTGGTGAAACTGCCGAAGACCGGCGCAGTGGTGCTGTCCGGTGACGCCGTGCACTTCAGGGATAATTGGGACAATCGCCGCGTGCCCGGCATGAACGTCGACAAGGATCAGACCACGGCTTCGATGCAGAAGATCGCCGACACTCTGGCCAAGGAGAAGGCGCAGCTCTGGATCAACCACGACAAGGCCCAGCGCGACAGCCAGAAGATGGCGCCGGAGTTTTACGATTAGCGGTGGATCAGCCTTTCGGCGCGGTCACGCCGGGCGGGCTCGCTTCCGGCGTCTTCTTCGGCTTCAGCGTGCCGGCGTAGAACGAGACCAGCCAGACCAGGAGGACGGCGAGGAGATAGACACCCCAGGCCTGCGGTGGCGTGGTTGCCCAGCGCAACAGGCCTTTGAAAGTGCGGGGCGGATCGTTGTCGTTGCTCATGGCCCGCTTGTGCGGGAAAGCTCGGGCGCCGTCAATCAGGCCGCGGCCTGGTGCGGATCAGGAACAGTGCGGCCAGCGCCGAGAGGCTGAGCGCGGAGGAGACGATCAGCACCTTGGCGCCCATGAGGTCGATCAAGAGGCCGAAGGCCAGCGGTGCCACCGCCTGCGCCATGCGTGCGGGAGCGCCGATGATGCCGAGACGGTAGCCAAAGTCCTTCGGACCGAAGATCGACAGCGGCAGCGTGCCGCGCGCGATCGTCAGGATGCCGTTGCCCGAGCCGTGGAACAGCGCGAACGCGCTCGCCGCGGCGCCGCCGAAGATCGCCACGATCACCGCGCCGATCGGGTGGGTGAGGCAGGCAAGCCGCGTCGACCACAGCGGATGGAAGCGGCTGAGGAAGCCGGCCTCCAGCATGCGTGCACCGACTTGCGCCGGGCCGATCAGCGCGCCGGCGGCGATGGCCTCGGCGGGCGTCGCGCCTGTCGTCTCCAGGATTCGCGGGAAATGCGCGGCCATGGCCCCGGTGACGGTCCAGACCGCAGCGAAGATGAAGGCGAGCAGCAGCATGGTGCGGTCGAGCGGCAGATGCGGCTTCTCGGCGGTCGCCGCCGCCTGCCTGGCGCCCTTGATCGCCGGCAGCACGAAGAAGTTGAGCGGCAGGCCGATCAGGATATTGGCGGCCGCCCAGGCAAAGCAGGTCTCGCGCCAGCCGATATGGGCAAGGCCCCAGGCGGTGAGCGGCCAGCCGACGGTGGAGGCAAAGCCCGCCATCAGCGTGATGCCGGTGATGGGCCGGCGCGCCTCGGTGCCGTAGATCCGCCCCAGCGCGGCGAAGGCGGCGTCGTAGAGGCCCATCGCCATGCCGACGCCGAGCACGAGCCAGGCGATCGCCATCACCGCGACGGACTGCGAGACGCCGAGCAGCACGAGGCCGGCCGCGATGGTGAGGTTCGAGACCGACAGCACCTGCCGCCCGCCGACGAGATCGATCTGCCGCCCGATGCGCGGGCCGAGCATCGCGGAGATCACCAGCGAAGCCGAGAACGCGCCGAAGATCCAGTTGGAGGAGACGCCGAGGTCCCGCGCCATGGGGTCGGCGAGCAGCGCCGGCAGATAATAGCTCGAGGCCCAGGCCAGCGTCTGCGTGGTGCCGAGCGCCAGGATGATCGGAAGCTGGCGCTGGCTCATTCGCGCGTACTTTCGATTCTGGCCGACGAAATCATCATTGCCGGCATTTGCCGTCCGTGCGGCAAGGGCGTCAACCGCAACCTCGGCATATTCGATCTGCACGGGACGGGGAGCCTTGCGCGCGTGCCCGGCTTGCGCCTTTCGCTCGTCACGAATGCACGCCATAATGGCGCATGCAAACAGCTTCGCGCCTTTCATTGATGAACTGGATCGCCAGCCAGGGGCTCACGGGCCTGCCCGAGCAGGAACTGCTCCGCGGCTTTTGCGAGCGCTGCTGCGACGAAGGGCTGGACCTGTCGCGCGGGCTCGTGATCATCGACACGCTGCATCCGATCTACGAGGGCCGCGCCTTCCGCTGGAGCGATACGCCGAGCAACGAGAGCGACGTCATCGAGTACGGCTCGACGGCGGAGGGCGACGCCGCTACGAACTGGCGCCGCTCGGTGTTCTATCATTTGCTCGAGCACGGCAACGACGAGATGGTGATCGATCTCGCCGAGGCGCCGTCGCTCGATTTCTCGCAGATCGGCGACCTCGCCGAAAACGGCCACCGGCACTTCCTGGCTTTCGTGCACCGCTTCGGCGAGAGCGGAGCGCTCGGGCAGATGGACTGCCTCTATTCCTATTGGACGACGCGGCGGGACGACGGCTTCACCGAAGCCGAACTGGCCGCGCTACGCGATCTCGTGCCGGTGCTCGGGCTCGCGATCAAGTCGGCGCAGCAGGTCGACATCGTGCGCACTTTGGGGCGCGTCTATCTCGGCCGCGACGCCTCCGAGCAGGTGCTGCGCGGGCGCATCTCGCGCGGCGTCACCGAGCGCATCAATGCCGTGCTCTGGTACTCGGACCTGCGCGGCTCGACCGGGATCAGCGAAAGCATCGGCCCCGACGAGATCATCCCGTTCCTCAACGACTACGCTCAGGCCGTGATCGACCCGATCCACGAGGCCGGCGGCGATGTGCTCAAGCTGATCGGCGACGGCGTGCTCGCGATGTTCTGGGGCGAGGACATGGCGGATGCGCGCCGTGCCGCGCTGCGCGCCGAGCACCTGTTCCGCAAGAATATCGCGGCGCTCAATGCCCGCCGGGCGGCCGAGGGGCGTCCGACCACGTCGGCCTATATCGGCCTGCATGTCGGGCAGGTCTTCTACGGCAATATCGGCAGCGAGGACCGGCTCGATTTCACCGTGGTCGGTCCGACCGTGAACGAGGTCAGCCGCATCGCCTCGATGAGCCGCTCGGTCGACCGCGAGCTGCTGGCGTCATCGGAGTTCTACAAGGGCCTCGACGCCGCCGGGCGGCGCTATCTCGTCTCCACCGGCCGCTACGCGTTGCGCGGCATCGGCCGTGCGCAGGATCTCTACACGCTCGACCCCGATGTCGACGCGAGCGAGCCGGTGACGGGGAGCTACGAGCGGTATCTGGCGAACTAGCACCGCGCCGCCACCTCATCCCCCACCATCTCCGGCTGCCGGTCCAGCGCCACGGCCGGCGACAGCCAGATCACCAGCGCCTGCACGCCGAACACGGCCGCCGCCAAGTAGAGGCAAGCTTCCGCGCTCCAGAGCCCGCCGACGATCGCGCCCAGTCCCGAACCGAGCGGGCGCGCGCCGTAGCTCATGATGTTGATGGCGGAGACGCGGCCCAGAAGGCGCGGCGGCGTCACCGATTGGCGCAGCGTCGTGGTCGAGATCACCCACAGGATCGGCCCGACGCCAAGCAGGAAGAAGCTCAAACCCGCCAGCCAGGGCGAGGGGACCAGCACCGTCAGCGCCATCACGACAGCGGCAATGAAGCCGGTGACGGGGCCGAGGCCGACCACTGTGCCGAAGCTGATACGCTGCATCACGCGGGTGGCGAGCAGCGCGCCGATCACCATGCCGACGCCGTACATTGTCAGCACCGTGCCGACGCCCGCGGCGGTGAGGCCGAGATGGCGCACGGCGTAGGGCACGAACACGGCGATCTGCAGGAACCAGCCGGTGTTGAAGATGAACTGGGTGATGAACACCGGACGCAGCAGCGGATGGTGAAACACGAAGGCCGCGCCTTCGCGGATGTCCTGGAACGGATGGCGGCGCGGCGCCGGCGCGCGGGCGGGTTCGAAGATGCCGGAGAGCAGCACCACGGCGATGGCCGAGAGCGCTGCGGCGAAGCCGAAGGCCGGGCTCGCGCCCCACCAGCCCACCAGCGCGCCGCCGAGCGCAGGGCCGCTGGCAAAGGCGATGGTGCGCGCCAGCTCGATCCGCGCATTCGCCGCCGGCAACAGCTCGGCGCTTACCAGTGAGGGCACCAGCGCCGGTGCGGCCACGCTGTAGACCACAGTGCCGCACACCGCGGCGAAGCCGAGCAGCGCCAGCAGCGGCAGATTGAGCGCGCCGAGCGCGAGCAGCAGCACGATGGTCGCGAGCGCCACGGCCCGCAGCGCCTCGGCTCCCGCCATCAGCGAGCGGCGTGAGATCCGGTCGGCGAGCAGGCCGGCGGGAATTGCAAACAGCACGAAGGGCAGGGTCAAAGCGGTCTGCAACAGGCCGGTCTGGCCTTCGGCGACCCCGAGCGTGAGCACCGCGACGATGGGGGCGGCGGCCAAGGCGATCTGCTCGGCCGACTGCGCGGCGAGGTTGGACCAGGCGAGCCGGGCAAAGGTATCGGGGAGGCGGGGCGGGTTTGACATGGCTCATTCCCTGCAAAGTCGGGTTGGCGCCAGTATCCGGCCCCGGGGGCCGCCAAACCCACCCGCTTCCCGACAGGGCGGCGAATAACGGCCCGGAACAGGAACCCATGCCACTAGATGCAGTTGCAAATGAGTTGCAATAAGCCTCGACTTCGGTATTCTCGCCCCATGGATGCCCGATCGCCTGATTTGACCCGCGACACCGCCGGCTGGCGCACTGACGCGCCCGCCACCAAGAGCCTCGCCGAGGTCAACGCCACGGTTGCCATTCCGGCCGCGGGCCGCTGGTGGCGCCGGCTGCTCGCTTTCGTCGGCCCGGGCTATCTGGTCTCCGTCGGCTACATGGACCCCGGCAATTGGGCGACCGACCTCGCCGGTGGCTCGAAGTTCGGCTACACGCTGCTCTCTGTCATCCTGCTCTCGAATTTGATGGCGATCCTGCTGCAGTCGCTGGCGGCACGGCTCGGCATCGTCACCGACCGCGACCTCGCGCAGGCCTGCCGCGCCACCTATTCGCCGGCGACGAACTTCCTGCTCTGGCTGGCCTGCGAGGCGGCGATCATCGCCTGCGATCTCGCCGAGGTCATCGGCACCGCGATCGCGCTCAAGCTCTTGTTCGGCATTCCCCTGATCGGCGGCGCACTGCTCGCGGCGCTCGATGCCTTCCTGCTGCTGCTCCTGATGAACCGCGGCTTCCGCTTCCTCGAAGCCTTCGTCATCGCGCTGCTGGCGGTGATCGCGGTCTGCTTCGCGGTCCAGGTCGCCGCCGCCGCGCCGCCGGTAGCAGAGGTGCTGCACGGCTTCATGCCGAAGAGCGAGATCTTCACCAACCCCGAGATGCTCTACATCGCGATCGGCATCATCGGCGCGACCGTGATGCCGCACAATCTCTATCTGCACTCCTCGATCGTGCAGACGCGCGCCTATGAGCGCAACGACGAAGGCCGCCGCGAGGCGATCAAATGGGCGACGACGGATTCGACCATCGCCCTGATGCTGGCGCTGTTCATCAACGCCGCCATCCTCGTCGTCGCAGCTGCGACCTTCCACAAAAGCGGCCATTCGGATGTCGCCGAGATCGGACAAGCCTTCGAGCTGTTGTCGCCGCTGCTGGGTCTCGGCATCGCCTCGACGCTGTTCGCGGTGGCGCTGCTCGCCTCGGGCCTGAACTCGACGGTGACGGCGACGCTCGCCGGCCAGATCGTGATGGAGGGCTTCCTCGATCTGCGCCTGCCGAGCTGGGCGCGCCGCCTGCTCACGCGCGGCATCGCCATCGTCCCTGTGATCGTCGTCACCGCGATCTATGGCGAGCGCGGCACGGCGGATCTGCTGGTGTTCAGCCAGGTCGTGCTGTCGATGCAATTGCCCTTCGCCGTCATCCCGCTCGTCCGCTTCGTCTCCGACCGCCGCAAGATGGGCAAGTTCGCGATACCCACCTACGTCGCCGCGATCGCGTGGATCGTCGCGGGCGTGATCGTGATCCTGAACCTGAAGCTGTTGTCCGACACATTGTTCGGCTGAGGGCGGGGGCTATCGCTCCGTCTGTCCGGAGCGGCCCGTGACGAGCCGCGGCCCTCGCGCGAGCTCAGTCCGGCAATTTCGGAAAAACCGCGCCATGTGGGGCCGACGGCTCTGGTCGCGAGGGGGCGAACTACCGCTTTTCAATTGGTGCGAAGAGGGTATACTACCTTCAATTGCTGCGGGGCCGCGTGTTATTGATAGGCCGTATTATGACATTGCGTTTTTCAGGATTGTTTTTTCTCCCGGCGGGATAATCGGCGGTCCCGCGCCGGAGTAAGTGCGCCGATCCGCATTTTCTCCGGTTACGTCTATGAGTTGTGCGCGACGTCGGCGCGCGGAGCCGGTGGTGAGACCACTGGCTTGATGGATTGATTTTGACTGCGCGGGTTCACGTCCTAGGGGACGATGATCAAGCCAGAATGCGTTGATTGCTGCGTTGATATCATTGATGAGCGTGTACTGCCGTGACCAAGTGTCCCGCATGTTCAGCCCGTGTTACTCGCGAGCATCGCTTCTGCTCTCAATGCGGCGCGCGCCTCGATCACGCCGTGGAGCAGTCCTCCGGTCCATCACTTGCCAGCATCGTCGACCGCGAGGCGCGGGTTGTTCCGCTGCACGATCATGCGACGGTTCGGTCACAGATGCTGACCGAGAACAAGCAGGTCAGCGTTCTCTTTGTCGACGTCTGCGACTCCACATCACTGCTCCAGCACTCCGACCCCGAGGAATCCCGCAACTATCTCGGCAAGACGCTGAACCATCTGGCCGAAGCGGTCGCGACCTATGGCGGCACGGTGAGCCAGTTACTCGGCGACGGGCTAGTCGCTTTGTTCGGCGCGCCCGTGGCGCAGGAGGATCACGCCCTGCGGGCGTGCCTTGCGGCTCTCAAGATGCAGAGAGCCAACATTCCCGGCCACGCGGTTCAGGGCGTGGCCAGCCCGATGCTGCGCATCGGCATCAATTCGGGCGAAGTCCTGGTCGGCGTCGTCGGACAATACGGCTGGTCGCATTACGGGGCGGACGGCAAGACGATTCACCTTGCATCGCGGCTCGAAAAGATGGCGGCTCCCGGCGGCATTCTGATCAGTGCCGCGACGCAGCGCCTCGTCGCGCAGCAGATCGACACGCAGCCGGTGGGGACGCGGTCGGTCCGAGGGCTGGACGATCCGGTCGACCTCCATGAGGTCGTGGTCGCCACCGAAAGTTCGGCGGCCGCGCCGCTGACGCGCAAGCAGCGCTGGGCGCCCCTGGTCGGCCGCGAAGATTCCTTGCGGGTCCTGGCCGGAGATCTCGACATCGTTCGAACCGGCGCGATGCGAACGATCGGGCTGTGCGGCGATGCGGGGATCGGGAAGTCCCGCCTAATCGCCGACTGGATCGCCGCGCTTGCAAGCCAGGGCATGGAGGTCTGCCTTTCGCAGGCACGAGGCTACGCGAGCGCTCGCGCCTACAGCACCGCCGCGGACCTGATCGCAAGCCTCGCCGGGTTGCCGCAAACAAGCCTGACCGATGCACAATCCGTCAGGCAGAGCCTGGCCGCCGAATGGGCCACCGAGGGCGCCGCGCATCTCGCCGCGATCAACGACCTGCTGGGTCTGGCGGCGCCGGACCAGGCTTGGCTGGGGCTCAATCCGGTCCAGCGGCGGCGCCGGATTGGCGACGCGTTGCTGTGGCTCGTGCGCAGGCGCGCCCAAGCGGGCCCCTTCGTGCTCGTGCTCGAAGACGTTTTCCTGGCTGACCGCGAGAGCCGGCGGTTGTTCGAGGCTCTGCTGCCAAAGCTACAGGGACTGCCGATCCTTGTCTGCGTCAGCTATCGACCTGATTTCGACCATCAGTGGCGCCAGGCCCCCTGGTTTGCCGAGCGCATGATCGAGCCGCTCCGCGATGGCGAGATGTTCAGGCTCGCGCGCGCCCTGCTGGGGGATGATCTGTCCGTGCTCGGCGCCATGAACGAATTGGTGGCGCGCGCCGACGGCAATCCCTTCTTCCTGGAGCAACTGGTCATCACGCTGATCGACGACGGATCGCTCGAGGGAACGCCGGGCGCATACCGCCTGCAGCGGCCGCCCGGGGAGCTGCGCGTGCCGGGCTCGATCGCCGCGGTGATCGGCGCGCGCGTCGACAGGCTGCCTGAAGCCGCCAAGTCCGCGCTCGAGGCTGCTGCGATCCTCGGCGACCCCATCACGCGCGAGCTGATCGCCGCGATGCAGGCCGTGGACCTTGGGCGTGCCGAAGAATTGCTGGGCCTGTGCGTTGCATCCGGATTGTTGGCGGGGTCGGATCAGGCGCGCGGTCAGCTCGAGCAGCACGCATTCGCGTTTCGCCACGCATTGGTGCGCGATGTCGTGCTCGGAGCGCTCACGCGCGCGCGGCTCAAGGCGCTGCATCGACAGGCCTTCCTGGCGCTGCATGCGCGGCCGGGGGCGGCTGAGGCGGATGTCGCGCCGGCGCTGGCGCACCATGCCTTCAAAGGGGAGGAGTGGGAGCAGGCGGCGAGATTCACCGTCAAGTCGATGGCCCGCGCCATCTCGCGCTCGGCCAATCAGGAAGCCCTTCAACTGTTCGAGAAGGGTCTTCAGGCAGCGCGCCGCGTCGACGACGCCTCGATTGCCCAGACCCTGGAACTCGCGCTTCGCCTGGAAGCCATCGGGGCGATGCTGGCCCTCGGGCAGATCGACGACATCTTCAGCAACATGGAGCGTGCGGAAGCCATCGCGGTGCAGCTGAACGATCAGCGCGCACGAGCGGCGGTGTCGACCGAGACGGCGGTATTCTTGTGGATGCGCGGACGCTTTGAGCAAGGTCTGCGCTATGCCTCACGGGGGCTTGAGGCGGCCCGCCTCGCGCAGCGCCGCCATATGATGATGGCGGCGCATCAGACCCGCCTGATGAACCTCCACGCGCTCGGTCGATATGCAGAGGCGGCCACGGAAGGCCAAGTTCTGCTCTCCGACTACGGACGGGAGCTGTCGGCGCATGTCGTTCAACCCGGATGGGCCGCGATCCCCATCATCAATCTCTATGCGTTTCATGCCAGCACGCTCTGGCGGCTGGGAGACAGTGCAACCGCCCACGCGTTCTGTGCCAAGGCCTACGAGATCCTGTCGAACATCGACCATCCCTATTCCCGGCTGCTGATCGACACCGTCCAGTCGCAGATCTGGATCGAGAGCCGGGAGCTCGACAGGGCCGAGCCCTTGATGCGCGCGGGCGTGCAGCAATGCATGACGCACAACGTTCCGACCATGCTTTCGGTTTGTACGGGCGTTCTCGGCAGTGCGCTTGCGCGCAACGACAAAGCCGCCGAGGCGGCGACGATGCTGGAGAAGGGGTTCGCCGATCGCATCTACGCTGCGGCAGGACCCTACGGCAGGACGTTCATGCGCGTGAGCCTGGGCGTCGCCTATCGCAAGCTCGGCCGGTTGGATGATGCGATCGCGGTCGGCCGCAAGGCGGTCGAGGAGGCCGCCGAAGAATACGGCCACCAGACCGAAGCCTTGTACGAGCTTGCTGAGACCTTGCGGCAGGCCGGCGATCTCGCCGGCGCCGAAGCGCATTTCAAGCGGGCTGCCGATGCCGCGGAGCGTCTGGGCATGCCCCACTATCAAAGACAGGCCGCAGCGGCCCTCGCGGATTGGCGGAAGGACGGGTATGCAGCATGAAACTCTCGACCTATGAACCCGACGCGTTGCCGCCGGGAGCACGCAGCCTCTCCTATGGTCTGTTCTGCTGGCTCAATCGCCACATTACGGTCTTGCGTGCGGTCGGTGCAGTGCTTCGGCACTGGCCAGCCATTGGCGGCTGGTTCGGCCTGGCGGCACGCGCCAGTGCGGTCAAGGACGTGCTGACGCGCACGGGCAGCTTCGCCAATACGGCCCATGCGGCCAACATGGTCTCTGGCGACTACCTCATCGGGATGGATCCCGGGCCGACCTATTCGGACGATCGGGACCTGGTCCATGCGCGGTTGGCCGCTCTAAACGTCCCCGCCGATTCCGATGCCGAGGCGCAGCGGCGCATCAAGGCTCTGAGCGTGCGCGGCGCGGGCGGCTTCGACCTGATCGACGAGTACCTGATGTGGGTCGTGTTCCACGCCATGCGGCCGCTGTTCGGCGCGGCAACGGGCGCGGTGGTGGCGGGGTCGGCGGCCGACGCTGCGCAGGGCGATGTCGACGAGGGCTTGCAGCGACAATACATGCTCGAGATCCGCTATGTTGCGGGGCAACTGCTGGCCGGCAGCTTGGCGACGCTCGATCTTCGGCGACGGGCGGAAGCCTGCGGGGATGCGCTGCAGACGCGGATCGATCGCGTGACCGGCCTCATCGGCGCCGCCTGGGGCGTCAAGAGCTCCTCCGCCGACATTGAACGAAACGCGGTCGGTCTTGCCTGGATCTCGCACCCTGTCACCGTCCAGTCCGGGGCTCTCGTCGTCCAGGAGCTGCTGGGACGAACGAAGGTCTACGAAGAGCTGCGATCGAAAGCTGCCAAGCTCGGCGGGCCCGCCGTCTGGACCGATCCCGAGTTCCGCAAGATCGTGCGCAACCATGTGCTCGAGCTGATGCGCTTCCGGCCGATCTTTCCGCTGCTGGCCCGCGACGTGCCGCGCGACACGGAAATGAAAACCGGGGCGCGGCACAACGCCGGATGTCCGGGTGGTGGGAAGGTCTCGCTGCTGTCGATCGCAGCGCTGTTCGATCCCAACGCCGTTCCCCAGAGCGGTCGCTTCTGCCCGGAGCGCGATTGGGGCAAGAACGATGCCTTGCGCTATCTCATGTTCGGATACGGCTACCGCCAATGTCCCGCGCGGGATCACGCGGTGGAGATCCTGACCAGCGCGCTGATTGGCCTGCTCACCTTGCCGCGGCTGCAACTGGCGCGCGGTGAAGGCAAGGCCATCGCCTATGACGGGCCGCTGATGCTGTGCATGCGGATGTGTACGACCTGAGTGAGCGGAGAACACGGCCATGCTCGAGATCGTCCGGCAGCAGATGATCTGCATCGTTGCGCCAGGCTGGGCCGGCGGCGCTGAAATTCCAAGGCAACTTCACGGTGCATTGGATGCCCTGCTGGACGACGTCGCGGTGGTGCACTTCGTTTCGATCGGGCTGCTGCCGGCCTTGGCCGGGGCCCCGAACCAGCAGCCGGTGCTCTTGCTCGAGCTTGCCGTGGAGGAGGGCTTGCGCCCTTACGACCTGCTGTACCGCCTCGTCTATCATCCCGACGGCGCGATGTGGATGCTGTTCGGCGGCATGGTCGCTCCCAACGTCGCCGTACCCACGGCCAAGGACAAAGAGCAATTGCTGAACCAGCTGATGGGCTGGCACAGCATCGCCGACGGCGGCTTCGTCGGCGCCCGCGACCGCTCGGTCCGCCAGATCAAGATGGAGAGCGACCTGCTGGATCAGACGCGCATCGAAGCGCGGAAGCTGAAGCAAAAATACGGCAACGATCGCACCGCATTCGCCCTGGCGCTGGCCCGGTGGGCCTACGCCAACCCACGTTTCGAGTGGGCGGCCAAGCCTGCGCCGCGATCCTATTGGCGCGGGACGGGGGCGAGCATCGGTGCCAAGCTCGCTTATCCCGTGGCGGCGATCGTTCTGTGGTTCGCCGTGCTCTGGCTGCTGCGGGCCCTTCCGCGCGCCTATAATTGGTTCTTCGGCGAGCCCGGTCCCGGGCTGCGGGCGGTCGAAGACGCCGTCATCAAGACGAGCGCATGCCTGCATGCGATGAGCTGGCACGGGCTGGTGGCGCTCGGGGTGATCGCATTCCTCGTCTGGCTGTTCCTGGTGCCGCTGCCCGCGCAATTCGTGTCCTGGCGGCGCTGGCTGAACAGCGTTCAGCAGGAGCTCGATCGGCCGACCCAGACGCTCTCGTCGCTCGCAACCTATGTGGGCGGCTGGCTGATCGGCGTGCCGCTGCTGCTGGCCGTCGCCGCCTGCGCCATCGCCTACACGTTTGCACCGTTGGCCTATGAGGTAGCTCCGGCCTATATGCATGACGTCATCGAACCGAAGCTGCCAAAGCTGACCGGATTGCAGATCACCGGCATCGCAATCTTCGCGATCGCCGCGGTGCTTTGCATCGGCGCGCTGTTCTACTGGCTCAATCGCTATTTCACCGAGCTGAGCAGAAAGTTCTTTCATCCGCTCGAAGAGGACGTTCCGCGGGCCCAGCAGATCCATCCGTCGGTCGAGCGATGCGAGGCCGATCTGGTCGGTGGCACCCAGCACATGTTCAGCCTCACGGAGCTGCGCGGTCCGCAATGGTGGAGCGCGTGGTGCATCCGGCTGGCGCTGCGCATCGTGACGTTTGCCGGACGGGTGTTCTTCACGCAAGGCTGGCTCGGCAATGCGCCGGGCATCCATTTCGGCCATTGGCACATCATCGACAACGGCCGCCGCTTTCTGTTCTGCTCGAACTATGACGGCAATTTCGGCGGCTATCTCGACGATTTCATTAACGGCGCGGCCGTCGGCACCACGCTGGCCTGGCGCTGGACCGAGCTGAATCCACGCGCCCCGGCGCTGGAGGGGCAGCCCGGCATCGCCAAGGCGCGCAGCTTTCCGCCGACGCGCTTCGTGGTGTTTCGCGGCGTGAAGTGCGAGCTGAGATTCAAGTCCTATGCGCGCGACAGCATGCTGCCGCATCTCTACCATTTCGACGCCTGCAACCGGACGGTCGACCAGATCAACCTCGCCACGGGGCTGCGCGACGCCTTGTTCGGCGAGCGCAACGAGAAGAACGACGACCTGATCATGAGGGCCATCGAGACATGAAGCACGCTCCGCGCCTCTCCGAGCAAAGCCACGACATCCAGGGCATGCTGAAGAGCGGCTTCGGCTGGCTCAAATCCAGCCGCTTCTGGCTGCTGACGATCCGCGACGGCCGCGAGGATCAAGCGCGGGCCTGGCTCGCGCGTCTCGTCGACAGCAAGCTTGTCGTCAGCGCCAAATGCGTCGCCAAGGGCAAGACTAAGAGCAAGACCGAGGGCAAGACGGAGCCGGAAGCGTCGATCGGGGAGGCGGTGTCGGTCGCCTTCAGCTTCGCGGGGCTGAAGAAGCTCGGCTGTACGGAGGCCGAGACGCATCCGTTTCCGACGCCTTTCAGCTCCGGCATGGGCAGCGCGTTGCGCCAGGATCTGTTGAGAGACGCTCCGCGTGATGACTGGCGCTGGTCGGATGTCGAGGGCGCCAGCGGCCGCCAAACCGTTCACATTCTCGTTGCGCAATGGTGGGTGCTCGACGCAACCGCGCGCATGGAGGAGCCGGACCCGGCTGTGTTCATGGTCGAGACCGTCGAGAACAATCCTTGCTCGTTTGCGGATGGCCAATTGCGTGAGCCGTTCGGCTTCCGCGACGGCCTCGCCCAACCCGTGATCCGCGATCTCCGGGACGAAGAGGGAGCGACCCCGCAGCAGGCCCGAAAGGACGCCGGCAAGCTTTATGAGGATCGTGTCGTCGAGCCCGGCGAATTCATTCTGGGCTATCGCAACGAGTACGACGAGCTCACCTACTGCCCCAACGTGAATGAATGGCCGCAAACGAAAGACCGCTTCACGCTGAACGGGAGTTATCTGGCGGTCCGGCAGATCGAGCAGTATGTCGATGCGTTCAAGCAGTTCGAAGCAGCCAATGGCCAACCGACCTGCGAAAAACTGATGGGACGTCGAAAGGACGGCATGCCGCTCGGCTGGCAGGGGCCTCCAGGGTCGAATTCGGCGGCCGACGCCTTCCGCTATCGCGTCGAGGACGCCAATGGCTTCGTCTGTCCGAAGGGCGCGCATATCCGCCGGTCCAACCCGCGCGATTCCCTCGGGATCGACGTGCCGTCGAGCATCAAATCATCGAAGCTGCACCGGCTGCTCCGCCGCGGGCGGCCCTATCGCGAGAAGACCGAGACCGGACATCGCGAAGGCATCTTCTTCATTGCGTGCAATGCCGATCTCGAGCGTCAGTTCGAATTCATCCACCAGCGCTGGCTGCAAAATCCGCGTTTCGGCACGCTCGAGAAGCAGGACGATCCGATCGTGGGGTCGCTGGCCGGCGACAAGAGCTTCACCATTCCGGGATCGCCGAGCGGCGGCGAGGTCACGCTGGCTTCGTTCACGGGCGCGCGCGGAGGCGGCTACTTCTTCCTGCCCGGGATCGCAGCGCTGAAATTCATCGCCGGCGCGAAGCTCCGCTCGACGCACCGCCTTGAAGCGGCCGCCTCCTGACAGGCACGATCCCGGAAGGTGTCAATCCTGCGGCTCGGATGCCGCATCGCCCTGGGCGTCGATGCGCAGCCAGCCCGAGGGGGCGAGGCGCTGCTGCGGCAGGAAGCGGGCCTTGTAGTCCATCTTCTTGGAGCCTTCGATCCAGTAGCCGAGATAGACGTAAGGCAGGCCCTGCCTGCGGGCGCGGGCGATGTGGTCGAGGATCATGAAGGTGCCCATCGAGCGTGAGACCTGGCCCGGCTCGAAGAACGAATAGACCATCGACAGGCCGTCGCTGAGGACGTCCGTGAGCGCCACCGCGATCAGCTCCTCGCCGCGGCCGGTGATGCTGCTGTCGGGGCCGCGCTTGCGATACTCGATGATGCGGGTCTCGACGTGGCTGTCCTCGACCATCATGGCGTAGTCGAGCACCGTCATGTCGGCCATGCCGCCGTGGCGGTGGCGGGCGTCGAGATAGGCACGGAACACGGAATACTGCTCGGAGGTCGGCACCGCGCTGCGCTGCTCGCCGATGATGTCGGCATTGCGCGCCATCACCTTGCGGAAGTTGCGGGAGGGGCGGAACTCGTTGGCGACGACCCGGACCGAAACGCAGGCGCGGCACTGGTCGCAGGCCGGCCGGTAGGCGATCGACTGGCTGCGGCGGAAGCCGCCATGGGTCAGGAGGTCATTGAGGTCGCCGGCGCGCTCACCCACGAGGTGCGTAAACACCTTGCGCTCATGCCGGCCCGGCAGATAGGGGCACGGGGAGGGCGCCGTCAGGTAAAATTGGGGGGTGTCGCGCGAGTGCTGGGTCAAGGGACGTCGTGGGCCTCCGAAGTGAATGTCAGCATCGCGCTACGGAAGCCCCCGGTCAATTGGTCTGCTCGGCAAGGCAGATCGGCAGTCAGCTTAATGGATCCCGGTTAGTAGGCGGTTGATCACCAGGTCCTCGAAGCCTGCGGCACCGGCGCGCGGACGGAATTGTTGACCACGACCGTTCCCAGCACGAAATCGTGCAGCAGGCGCCGGCGGCTATTGAACGGGCCGACCAGCACCACGAAGGGCGTCAGGAACGAGACGGTCACCCAGAACAGCACGGCATGGGTGGCCCCGAGCACGAAATAGCCGGGCGCGCCGTACCAGGTGCGCAGCTCCAGATCCATCAGCCGCATGCCGATCGTCGCCGACGAAGGACCGCCGATGCAGGCGCCGTAATAGACGATGGCCCAGATCACCGAGGCCGGCCAGGCCAGCCAGAATAGCGCCCAGCCGAGGCCGAGCGTGACCACGCCGAACAACGCGATGAAGAGGTAGCCGAGGATCACCGGCACCGAGATCACGACCATGTCGATCAGGAACGCGAAAGCCCGGCGCGTCGCAACGCCGCGGAACAGTTCCGGGTGCAAATAGGGGTCGTAGGCGTGCGGTTGCACCCCGCCGTCATTGCGCCAGGCATTGCCCGAGTCCGAATACGACATGTCCGTTCTCCCAAGGGGAAGCTCAAGGGGGAAGCTCCCGTGGCAGGACATGGGAACAGGCCGTCCGCGTGCCAAGGGTGCGCTGGGATTAACAAGCCGAAATATTCCGGCGATTCGGGGGCGGGAGAGCCTGGCGGTTGAGCGCCGATAATGTCGTGAGGCTTACCCCTGCGTCCGCAGCTTCTCCGCCGCCTTCGGCGCAAAATAGCTCAGCACCCCGTCGGCGCCGGCGCGCTTGAACGCCAAAAGGCTCTCCATCATCGCGCGCTCGCCGTCGAGCCAGCCGTTGTTCGCGGCGGCCGCGATCATCGCGTATTCGCCCGAGACCTGGTAGGCGAAGGTCGGCATCGCAAAGGTGTCCTTCACGCGGCGGACCACGTCGAGATAGGGCATGCCGGGCTTCACCATCACCATGTCTGCGCCCTCGGCGATGTCGAGCTCGACCTCGCGCAGGGCCTCGTCGGAATTGGCGCTGTCCATCTGGTAGGTGCGCTTGTCGCCGGTCAGCGTCTTGGCCGAGCCGATGGCATCGCGGAACGGGCCGTAGAAGGCGGAGGCGTATTTGGCCGCGTAGGCCATGATCTGCACGTCGGACTGGCCTGCGCGATCCAGCCCCTCGCGGATGGCGGCGACGCGGCCGTCCATCATGTCCGAGGGCGCGATGATGTCGCAGCCGGCTTCGGCCTGCACCAGGGCTTGGCGCACCAGCACGGCGACCGTCTCGTCGTTCAAGATCCTGCCGTCGGAGATCAGGCCGTCATGGCCGTGGCTGGTGAAGGGATCGAGCGCGACGTCGCAGAGCAGGCCGATCTCCGGAAACTCCTTCTTGATCGCGCGCACGGCCTGGCAGACCAGATTGTTCGGGTTGGTCGCCTCGGAGCCTTCCTCGTCGCGCAAGGACGGCTCGGTGTAGGGAAACAGCGCGATGCAGGGGATGGTGAGCTTCATGGCGCGCTCGGCCTCGCGCACCGCCTGGTCGACGCTGAGGCGCTCGACGCCGGGCATCGAGGCGACCTGCTCGCGCTTGTTGTTGCCGTCGATGAGGAACAGCGGCCAGATCAAATCGTCGGTGGTGAGCACGTTCTCCCGCACCATGCGCCGGGCCCATTCGGCCTTGCGGTTGCGGCGCGGCCGGACGGTCAGATCGAGGGCATGGGGCACCGCGGTGCCCTCGCTGCGCGAAACCTCGCGCAATTCGATCGGACGTCCGTATTTGATCGCCATCACTCTTCCTCCGGCTGGAATTATTCTTATACCAGCTCGCACGGTTCCCGTCACCGCGGCTTGACCTGCCGCAAGGGATGGGTAGCCGATTGATTTTGCAGGGCGAAGCAGCCAGAAGGGGCTCATGTCCGAGATTTCCACCCGCGATGGCGCCCGCGACGGCGCCAGGGACACTGCCAGAGACAATGCGATGTCCGTCGCTGCGATCTCGTCGGAGCGGGCCGAGTCCGACGACAATGTCTGGACGCGCCGCCTGGTGCTGTTCCTGCGGGTGATGGCGCTGCTCTCGATCCTGAAAGGTCTCTATCACTGGGCGCAGGTCACGGGCTTTGTCGGCGGCGAGGACGAGGCGTTCGAGAACCAGGCGATGGCCTGGCAGGCCGCGACGGTTTACTTCGCCGTGATCGAGCTCGTCGCCGCGGTCGGCCTTTGGCTGGCAACGCCGTGGGGCGCGGTGGTGTGGCTGACGACCGTGGTGTCCATGGCAGTGATCGAGCTGATGTTCCCGGGCATCTACGGCGGCAGCCTGATCGTCGTCGGCGTCGAGGCCTTCATGCTCGCCGCCTATCTCGCGCTGGCCTGGATGGCCGCGCGCGAACGGCCGCCATAGGCGACGACGTCGCCGCAAAAATTGCGGGCGTCCGGGCCATCTCTCCGCGTTCTCGCTTTGAAACATCCGGGTCCCGGCTCTGCGCGCCGCTTTGCGGCGCTTGTCCGGGACACGAGAGTGTTGTGTTTGGTTGACCGCTGGTTGCCTAAAATTTGCGGTAAGTTTTCGTTGACCAGGGCGGTTCCGCCACAGCTCTTACGCGCCCGTTTCGAAACGAACCGGGGCTGTTCTGGAATGCGACAACAGGGGCGGACGGAGGGTGAACAGGACCTTGCGAAGGTCAACAGAGGGTTGCGAAAAGTGCTTGTGGCACAGGCTTAATCCGCAATTCACTGTCTTAAATTCATGATCTCTTTATTCTCTTATTTAAGCCGATCTTCAAACGAGCCCCTTAAGTTGCACCTATCAGACGGGACACAAGTTTCGTCGAATAAGTGTCGATAAAAACGACAACAGGGGAAGTGTCATGATGAAAGCCGTCGCAACTGCGGCAGATACCGCAGAGCGCGTCTCCGGCCAGCAGGGTTCGGTGCAGTCGCTCTATCTGGAAGCTTTGACTCTGGTGGAGCGGCTGCATCGCCGGCTCCTCGACGTGATCAAGGACGAATTCGATCGCCGCGGCCGTGCGGACATCAACTCGGTGCAGGCGCTCCTGCTCTACAACATCGGCGACAAGGAGCTGACCGCGGGCGAGCTGCGCACGCGCGGCTACTATCTCGGCTCCAACGTCTCCTACAATCTGAAGAAGCTCGTCGAGCTCGGCTTCCTCGATCATCAGCGCTCGCGCGTCGATCGCCGCTCGGTGCGCATTCGCCTGACCCCGCAGGGCCAGGAAGTCCGCCGCATCGTCGATGCGCTCTACCAGAAGCACGTCAAGACGGTGGAGCAGGTCGGCGGCATCTCGGGTGAGGAATTCTCGACCCTCAACAAGTCGCTGCACCGCCTCGAGCGGTTCTGGACCGACCAGATCCTCTATCGTCTCTGAGTTTTCAGAAGGGACCAAGGCCAAGCCGGCCCGCAACAAGACCGGCAAGCCTGCCCTGGACGTGCCTGACTTCCCCAAGCGCACTGGTCCGGAGTTGCCCCGGACCGGTGCGTTTACATTTTTGCACTGCGAAAAAAATCTCGGATGCGAGGAACCAGTTCCGGGTCCGGCGCTTATTTCCTTCGGATCGGAGACAGGACGATGCTGGTCGAGCGCGGGCTTCAGGCGATGAACGTGGAACTCGTGAGCGAGGCCTACGCGATCGCGGCGAACTACCTTCGCCGCTCCGGCGCCATCCCCGATACGCTCGTCACCGACGAACGCCTGCTCGAGGTCATCATCAAGCTGATCCAGCGCGGCGAATTCAACAAGATCAGGCTCGCCAACAAGGCGATCAATTGGTTCGAGACGCAGTCCGAGGCTCGCGCGGTTGCCTGATCAAGACTCCGAAAATCCAAGAGAACCAGAGGGTGCCATGGAAGCCGCGATCGACCGCATCATGCAGACCTATGACCTGCTCGCCAACCGCACCGCCGCGGCCAGCGAGGAGGCACGGGCCAAGGTCACGAGCTATCTCACGACGTTGATGGAAGCCGGCGAGAAGGACCCGCACAGGTTGACGGTGTGCGGTTTGACCTATCTGCGCCAGCTCGACGGCAGCGTGGACCCGGTGAAGGCGGGGTATACGGGGCTGTAAGGCGACGCCTGCCGAAGTCCGCGCCTCCAGGCATGAGCAGCTAGGGCCGAAGCGGCCCCATTCCGGATGAGGCGGACGGGCGGTTCTCTCGAACCGGCCCGATCCCCGAAAACTCCGTTCTCCACCATATCTGGCATAAATCCGGTGCTCGACCCGCAAACCCTTGGCCTGTTGCGGGCGATGTGGTAGATCGCGCGCGCCGCTTCCGATCGCCACACCAGACCGCCCGTAGCCCGCCACAAGGCTGCGGCGGTGGAGATATTCTCAAGATGACGTCAGCCAAGACCGCCTCCGCGCCCGATTCGTTTTTCACCGCCTCGCTCGAGCAGGCCGACCCGGAAATCGCCGCCGCCATCAAGGGCGAACTCGGCCGGCAGCGCCATGAGGTCGAGCTGATCGCCTCCGAGAACATCGTCAGCCGGGCCGTGCTGGAAGCGCAGGGTTCGGTGATGACCAACAAATATGCGGAAGGTTATCCGGGCGCGCGCTATTACGGCGGTTGTGAGTGGGTCGACGTCGCCGAGAACCTCGCGATCGATCGTGCCAAGAAGCTGTTCGGCGCGAACTTCGCCAACGTGCAGCCGAACTCCGGCAGCCAGATGAACCAGGCGGTGTTTCTGGCCCTGCTGCAGCCCGGCGACACCTTCATGGGTCTCGATCTCGCGGCCGGCGGCCATCTCACCCACGGTTCGCCCGTCAACATGAGCGGCAAGTGGTTCAAGGCCGCGCACTACACCGTGCGCCGCGAGGACCAGATCATCGACATGGATGCGGTCGCCAAGCAGGCCGAGCAGGTCAAGCCGAAGCTGATCGTCGCCGGCGGCTCGGCCTATTCGCGCGCCTGGGATTTCAAGCGCTTTCGCGAGATCGCCGACAGCGTCGGCGCCTATCTCCTGGTCGACATGGCGCACTTCGCCGGCCTCGTTGCCGGTGGCGTCCATGCCTCGCCCGTGCCGTACGCGCACATCACTACCACCACGACGCACAAATCGCTGCGCGGCCCGCGCGGCGGCCTGATGCTGTGGAATGACGAGACGCTGACCAAGAAGTTCAACTCGGCGATCTTCCCGGGCCTGCAGGGCGGCCCCCTGATGCACGTGATCGCGGCGAAGGCGGTCGCTTTCGGCGAGGCGCTGCGTCCGGACTTCAAGGTCTATGCCAAGAACGTCGTCGAGAACGCCAAGGCGCTGGCGGAAGCGATGAAGGGCCACGGCTTCGACATCGTCTCCGGCGGCACCGACAACCACCTGATGCTGGTCGACCTCAGGCCGAAGGGCCTGAAGGGCAACGCCTCGGAGAAGGCGCTGGTTCGCGCCGCCATCACCTGCAACAAGAACGGCATTCCGTTCGACCCCGAGTCGCCGTTCGTCACCTCCGGCATTCGTCTGGGCACGCCGGCGGCGACCACGCGCGGCTTTGGCGTCGCCGAATTCCAGCAGGTCGGCGGCATGATCGCCGAGGTCCTCAACGCGATCGCGCAGTCCGCCGACGGCAAGGCGCCGCTGGTGGAAGCTGCGATCAAGGAACGGGTCAAGGCGCTCACCGATCGGTTCCCGATCTATCAGTAAGGTTGGGTCAAGCGGATGCGCTGTCCAAACTGCAACAGTCTCGATACGCAGGTGAAGGACTCGCGTCCGACCGAGGACTCGTCCGTGATCCGCAGGCGGCGCGTATGCGTCGCCTGCAACTTCCGCTTCACCACCTTCGAGCGCGTGCAGCTGCGCGAGCTCACGGTGATCAAGCGCAACGGCCGCCGCGTGCCGTTCGATCGCGACAAGCTGATGCGCTCGGTGCAGATCAGCTTGCGCAAGCGTCAGGTCGAGCCGGAGCGCGTGGAGAAGATGGTCTCCACCATCGTGCGCGAGCTCGAGACCGGGGGCGAGGCCGAGATCTCGTCCGAGGTGATCGGCGAGACCGTGATGGAGCATCTGCGCACGCTCGACGACGTCGCCTATGTCCGCTTCGCCTCGGTCTATCGCAATTTCCGCGAGGCCAAGGATTTCGCCGATGTGCTCGGCGAGCTCTCCGGTGAGGAGGAAGCGCGGCTCGCCGCGATCCGCAAATGATCTTCCGTATCCTGGAAGACCAGTACGCGCAGAAGGCCCGCGAGGCCAAGGACGCCGATCTTCGCTTCATGCGGCTGGCGCTGGCGCTGGGCAGGCGCGGGCAGGGGCGCACCTGGCCCAATCCGGCCGTCGGTGCGGTCATCGTCAAGAACGGGGTCATCGTCGGCCGCGGCTGGACGCAACCGGGCGGGCGGCCGCATGGCGAGCCCGAGGCGTTGCGGCGGGCAGGTGAAGCGGCACGCGGCGCCACGCTCTATGTCACGCTGGAGCCGTGCTCGCATTTCGGCAAGTCGCCGCCTTGCGCCGATGCAGTGATCGCGGCCGGCATCAAGCGCGTGGTGGCGGCGATCGAGGATCCCAATCCGGAAGTTGCGGGGCAGGGCCATGCGCGCCTGCGCGCCGCCGGCGTTACTGTGGATGTGGGCCTGTGCGCGGCGGAAGCCGCCTTCGACCATGCCGGGCATTTCCGCCGCATCCGCGACAAGCGCGCGCATGTAATCCTGAAGCTCGCGGTGTCGCCCGACGGCAAGATCGGCGCGGCCGGCGTCAAGCCGGTCGCGATCACCGGGGAAGCGGCGCGCAATCGCGTGCATCTGCTGCGTGCGCAGAGCGATGCCATCCTGGTCGGCATCGGAACGGTGCTGGCGGACGATCCGCTTCTCACCTGCCGCCTGCCGGGCATGGCGGCGCGCTCGCCGGTGCGCGTGGTGCTCGATCAGAGCCTGCGGCTTCCCGGCGCAAGCAGACTGATAGGCTCCGCGCGCGAGACGCCGCTCTGGGTGGTGGGGTCTGAGCTCGCGGAAGCCGCCGCGGCGACGCGGCTGGGTGCGACCGGCGCGCAAGTGATCCGTGTCCCGGCGGCAAATGCCTCCGGGCTCGATCTGCCGGCGGTGCTGCGGGCGCTGGCCGGGAAGGGCATCACCCGCCTGATGGTCGAGGGCGGCAGCCGGGTGGCGTCCTCATTCGTCGCGGCCGATCTAGTCGACGAGATCTGGCTGTTCCGCGGCACGGAAGCGGTCGGCAGTGACGGCGTCGATGCGCTCGATGCATTGCCCCTGTCGAAAATCACGCAGTCGCAGGCCTACAAGGTTCATGCTAGCGAGACATTCGACAAGGATACTCTCACCGTCTACGAGCGCGCGTAATGTTCACCGGCATTGTCACCGATATCGGCGAGATCGTCAGCTTCACGCCCGTGGCACAGGGCCAGCTGCACCGGCTGCGCATCGCCTGCAGCTACGATCAGACCACAATCGCCGACGGCGCCTCGATCGCCAGCAACGGCGTCTGCCTGACGGTGGTTGCTTCCGGCGTCGCAGGCGACAAAACCTGGTATGACGTCGATGCGGCGGCGGAAACGCTGGCGCTGACGACAGCGAAGCACTGGAAGCAGGGCACGAAGCTCAACCTCGAGCGTGCGCTGAAGATCGGCGACGAGCTCGGCGGCCACATCGTCGCCGGCCACGCCGATGGCATTGCGACCGTCGTCAGCCGCGAGGACCTGCCTGACATGGCCCGGTTCGAGCTCTCGACCACGCGGGAGCTGGCCCGGTTCATCGCCACCAAGGGCTCGATCACGCTCGACGGCGTCTCGCTGACGGTCAATACGGTGAAGGACGTGACCTTTTCGGTGCTGATCATCCCGCATACGCTGACGGTGACCACGATCGGTGGCTGGAAGGCGGGCAGTGAGGTCAATATCGAGGTCGATCTGATGGCCCGCTATGCGGCGCGGCTGACGGAAATGAAGTGACGGCGCATAAAGTTCGTCATGCGCGGGCTTGACCCGCGCATCCATCCTCTTATGAGGGGCTTGCCCGATGGATTGCCGGGTCAAGCCCGGCAATGACAGAATAGGTAGACCATGGCAGACGCGCGGCGCGCACCCCTGAAGGACCAGACCGACATTTCCGGCGCGCGCGCGCTGATTGTCGAGGCGCGGTTCTATGACGATCTCCAGGACGCACTTCTGGACGGCGCAATTGCCGAGCTGAAGGCGGCCGGCCTGAGCCATGACGTCATTACGGTTCCGGGCGCGCTGGAAATTCCGGCCGCCGTGGCCATCGCGATCGATGCGGCTGAGGGGAACGGCAAGCCTTATGACGCGGTGATCGCGCTCGGCTGCGTGATCCGTGGCGACACCATTCATTTCGAGATCGTCTCGCAGGAATCCTCGCGCGCGCTGATGGATCTCGCGGTTGCGCGCAAGCTTCCGCTCGGCAATGGCATCCTCACCGTCAACAACGAGGACCAGGCCTGGGCGCGGGCGCGCGCCAGCGAGCTCAACAAGGGCGGTGATGCCGCGCGCGCGGCGCTCGCGATGCTGCGCATCAAACGCCGTCTGGCGCGGGCCTAGAGCCATGGCCGACAACACCAAAAAGCCGGCGGGGCCTAACGAGAAGAAAGCGAACCGGCGCGGTGCGGCGCGGCTCGCGGCCGTGCAGGCGCTGTACCAGATGGACATCGCCGGCGCCGGCATCAACGACATCTTCGCCGAGTTCGAGAGCCATTGGCTCGGCAACGAGGTCGAGGGCGACACTTATTTGCCGGCGGAAGCCGCCTTCTTCCGCGACGTCGTGTCCGGCGTCGTGCGCGACCAGAAGAAGCTCGATCCCCTGATCGACGAGGCGCTGTCGAAGGGCTGGCCGTTGAAGCGGATCGAGGCGATCCTGCGCGCAGTGCTGCGGGCGGGGGCCTACGAACTGGAGCATCGCAGGGACGTGCCGGGCCGCGTCGTCATTTCCGAATATGTCGACGTCGCCAATGCCTTCGTCGACCGCGAGGAGACCGGCATGGTCAACGCGGTGCTCGACCAGATCGGCCGCCAATTTCGCGGCGACGAGTTCGGGCGATAGTCGTGCTGGGGGGCGTTGCATTGAAGCAATACGCGAGCCCCATTCTCCGCTGTCATCACCCGCGAAGGCGGGTGATCCAGTACGCCGCGGCCTATCGATTTGACACGAGCGTCTCTGGAATACTGGATCGCCCGGTCGAGCCGGGCGATGACACCTGTTTGTGGGGATAAGCCAGTGGCAAACCCACAAAATCCCTCCGCCGAAGACAGCCTCATCGCGCGCTATTTCAAGCCGCTGGCGACCGATCCCGGTGCGTTCGGTCTGGTCGATGACGCCGCGGTGCTGTCGTCGTCCGGCGACGACATCGTCGTCACCACAGATGCCGTCGTCGAGGGCGTGCACTATCTTGCCAGCGATCCGGCCGGCACCATCGCGCGCAAGGCGCTGCGGGTGAACCTGTCCGATCTCGCCGCCAAGGGCGCGGTGCCGGCGGGCTTCGTGCTGACGCTGGCGTTGCGCAGCAAGGAGGATGCCTGGCTGCGGCCCTTTGCGGACGCGCTGGGCGAAGACGCAAGGGAATTCGCTTGTCCTCTGCTCGGCGGCGACACGGTCTCGACGCCGGGTCCGCAGATGATCTCGATCACGGCCTTCGGCCGCGTGCCGCAGGGGCGTATGGTCGGCCGTACCGGCGCAAGGCCAGGCGATCGCATCCTGGTGACGGGCACGATCGGCGACGCTGCGCTCGGCCTCGACGTGCTCACCGGCGGCGCTGCCGCGGCAGCGCTCGCAAACAGTCCCGCCGCAAAGGACGCCCTGGTCTCGCGCTATCGCGTGCCGCAGCCGCGCAATGTGCTGGCGCGGGCCGTGCGCGATCATGCGACCGCGGCGATGGACGTCTCCGACGGGCTCGCCGGCGATCTGGTGAAGCTCTGCGCGGCGTCCGCCGTCTCGGCCACGGTCGATGTGGCAAGCGTGCCGCTCTCGGCCGCGGCAGCAGGCCTGGTCGCCCGCAACATCGTTGGCGTCGAGACGCTGCTCGCGGCGGGCGACGATTACGAGGTGCTGTGCACGGTCCCGCCGGCGCAAGCCGATGCGCTGATTGCCGCGGGGCGGGCGGCCGGCCTTGCCGTCACGGCGATCGGCACGATCGTCGCAGGGACGCAGAAGCCGCGATTCCTGGACGGACAGGGCCAGGAACTGGCTTTGACGCGGCTGTCCTACAGCCACTTCTAGGAATCGCTCCAAACCGGCATCTTGGTTCTCAGCACTTGGTTCTAAATACCTGCCGAGATCGGCGTTTTCGGCCTTATCCGGCGTTGCACCCTCAATTTGATTTTGGCAAGCTTGCGGCTGACTGAAGCCGCCCCTTTTGGGCAAGGGGCGGCTTTGTTCGAAATCAAGGCGCCGCACTGCACAACGGACAATAAAAGGCGCCGGGGGTACATCAAGGATCTGAGGCAAACATCACATGACAGCATTATGGTTGATAGTGCTCTGCGGAGTGCTTTCCGTCGTCTACGCGATTTGGGCGACGTCTTCGGTGTTGAGCGCGGATGCGGGGTCGCCGCGCATGCAGGAGATCGCAGGAGCGGTCGCTGAAGGCGCACAGGCGTATCTGCGGCGCCAGTACACCACGATCGGCATCGTCGGCATCGTCATCTTCGTGCTGCTTGCCTATTTCCTCGGTCTCTATGTCGCGATCGGATTTTTGATCGGCGCCGTCCTGTCGGGGGCGGCCGGCTTCATCGGCATGAACGTCTCCGTCCGGGCCAATGTGCGGACGGCCCAGGCTGCGACGACCTCGCTTGCCGGCGGCCTCGAACTCGCTTTCAAGGCGGGCGCGATCACCGGCCTTCTGGTCGCAGGTCTCGCACTGCTAGGGGTGACCCTCTACTTTGCCTTCCTGGTCCATTCCTTGAAGCTTGCGCCTGACAGCCGTACCGTGATCGACGCCATGGTGGCACTCGGCTTCGGCGCCTCGCTGATCTCGATCTTCGCCCGTCTCGGCGGCGGCATCTTCACCAAGGGTGCGGACGTCGGCGGCGATCTCGTCGGCAAGGTCGAGGCCGGCATCCCCGAGGACGATCCGCGCAATCCCGCCACCATCGCCGACAACGTCGGTGACAACGTGGGCGACTGCGCCGGCATGGCTGCCGACCTGTTCGAGACCTACGCGGTGACCGCGGTCGCCACCATGGTCCTGGCGGCGATCTTCTTCGCCAAGACGCCGATCCTCGCCAACATGATGACGCTGCCGCTCGCGATCGGCGGCATCTGCATCATCACCTCGATCATCGGCACCTTCTTCGTCAAGCTCGGGCCGAGCCAGTCGATCATGGGCGCGCTCTATAAGGGCCTGATCGCAACCGGCGTCCTGTCGCTGATCGGCATTGCGCTGGTGATCTACTATCTGATCGGCTTCGGCAAGCTCGAGGGCGTCAACTACACCGGCATGGCGCTGTTCGAATGCGGCGTGGTCGGCCTCGTCGTCACCGCGCTGATCATCTGGATCACCGAATACTACACGGGCACCGACTATCGTCCGGTGAAGTCGATCGCCCAGGCCTCGGTGACCGGCCACGGCACCAACGTGATCCAGGGCCTTGCCATCTCGATGGAAGCGACCGCGCTGCCTGCGATCGTGATCATCGCGGGCATCCTGGTCACCTACAGCCTCGCCGGCCTGTTCGGCATCGCGATCGCGACCGCCACCATGCTGGCACTGGCCGGCATGATCGTCGCCCTCGACGCCTTCGGCCCCGTCACCGACAATGCCGGCGGCATCGCCGAGATGGCGGGACTGCCCAAGGAGGTGCGCAAATCGACCGACGCGCTCGATGCGGTCG
Organism: Bradyrhizobium sp. 62B; assembly: GCF_030272265.2. Taxonomy (NCBI): domain Bacteria; kingdom Pseudomonadati; phylum Pseudomonadota; class Alphaproteobacteria; order Hyphomicrobiales; family Nitrobacteraceae; genus Bradyrhizobium; species Bradyrhizobium sp. 62B. Next base: position 3,209,035 of record NZ_CP092841.2, read on the forward strand.
GCAACACCACCAAGGCGGTGACCAAGGGATACGCGATCGGCTCGGCCGGTCTCGGCGCTCTCGTGCTGTTTGCGGCCTACAACGAGGACCTCAAGTACTTCGTTGCCGGCTCCGCGAAGTATCCCTACTTCGCCGGCGTCAATCCGGACTTCTCGCTGAACAATCCCTACGTGGTTGTCGGCCTGCTGTTCGGCGGCCTCTTGCCCTACCTGTTCGGCGCGATGGGCATGACCGCCGTCGGGCGGGCGGCCGGCGCCATCGTCGAGGAGGTGCGGCGTCAGTTCCGCGAGAAGCCCGGCATCATGCAGGGCACCGACAAGCCTGATTACGGCAAGGCGGTCGACCTGCTGACGAAGGCGGCGATCAAGGAGATGATCATCCCCTCGCTGCTGCCGGTGCTGTCGCCGATCGTCGTCTACTTCCTAATCTACGCGATCGCGGGTGGCGGCGTGGCCGGCAAGTCGGCCGCGTTTTCCGCGGTCGGCGCCATGCTGCTCGGCGTCATCGTGACGGGTCTGTTCGTCGCGATCTCCATGACCTCGGGCGGCGGCGCCTGGGATAACGCCAAGAAGTACATCGAGGACGGCCATTTCGGCGGCAAGGGCTCTGATGCCCACAAGTCGGCCGTCACCGGCGACACCGTCGGCGATCCCTACAAGGATACGGCGGGCCCCGCCGTGAACCCGATGATCAAGATCACGAACATCGTGGCCTTGCTGCTGCTGGCGATCCTGGCGCACTGAGCGGCGGGTAGAGGTTCAAGACAAACCCCGCGGCGCAAGCCGCGGGGTTTTTCGTTGGGGGCGGCGCGGCTGCACGACGAAACATATCGAGGGGCGAGCCTCAGGCTTTCGGCTCCGATCCGTCCTCGGCTCTTTGCGCGAAGACCTCCTTCGCTGCGAACAGGCCGTTGAGGGCAGCCGGGAAGCCGGCATAGACGGCCATCTGCATCAGGATCTCGACAATCTCCTCTCGGCCGAGCCCGACATTCAGGCCCGCCTCGATATGCACTTTGAGCTGAGGTGCGGCGTTCCCCAGGGCCGCGAGCGCTGCAATCGTCGCGATTTCGCGCGAACGGACGTCGAGCCCGGGCCGCGAGTAGATGTCGCCAAATGGAAACTCGAATATATAGGTGGCGAAGTCCGGGGCGATCTCGCCAAGCGCCGCCACGACCTTGTGGCCGGCCTCTCCGTCGATTTCAGCGAGTGCGCGCCGACCGCGCTCCAACCGGCTTTCGCCGGCGTTCGGAAAGTGTTGCGTCATAATCCTTCATCCTCTGTTCCGTTTCGGCATAACCGCCGATCTTGGTGTCGAGGACGAGAAGACAGGCATTGAGCTCGTCGACGTGGGCACGCACGCTTTCGCGGTGGCGCTCCAGCAGCGCCCGCCGCTCGGCTTCGGTGCCGCTGCCCTGATCCCGGAGGTCCGCGTAAAGCAGCATGTCCCGGATCGGCATGCCTGTTGTCTTCAGGCGGCCGAGAAACTCGATCCAGGCAAGGATCGAGGCGTCGTAGTCACGTCGGCTGGATCGATCCCGGTCGGCGTAAGGCAACAGTCCGATCCGCTCGTAGTAGCGGATCGTATGAGCCGTCAGTCCGGACCGCTTCGCAAGTTCGCCGATCTTCATGTTGTCTGTCTCTCATCACGACGCAGGCAAACTACGAGTTCGAGCGCGCTCTAAGTCAAGGGACATTCTGGCCCGGACCGTGCGAGCGTCGCGCCGCCGGCGCTCGGCAGGTCCGGTCGGGCCATGTCTCGGGCGCGGTCCGCGCCGCGTCGAAGGTGGAACCTGGACTGGAGGATGCCGGAGCTCCGCATCCTGAGCGTGCATCACATTTAAGGTTGTTTAACCGGCCGCACTCTAAGAATACGGGAGATTGCCGCCGGCGTCCTGGCCAGCCCCTTCGCGGGCCTGGGAGTCCATTCACATCGTGCGCGGTCGCGACATGGTCAGGTAATTGTTGCTTGCCGGCTGCCACAGGAGGGTCCGTTGGGTGCGCTGCCGATGAGCCAGATTGAGCGCGCTCTGATGGCGCATCCGGGCGTGACGAACGCCGTCGTCAGCATCGAGCAACCCCCCGACGGGCGCCGGTTCAAGATCGCGTTCTGGCTGGTCAGGACAGGCCGTTGGTGACCGACTCGATGGCCGCCGCGTTTCTTCAGCATCTTGGCATTGAGTTCGGGACCATGTTGCGGACGAGGTTTCCGGAACTGGAATTGAAAGCGGCCGTGATTGCGCTCAACCAGCGCGATTTTGCCGAGATCGCATCTTCGTTGTCGCCCGCGCCGGACCATCCCGGCGTCCATGAAGCGGACGAGGCCGCGATATGACCGCCTGTAATTTGGGGCTGCGCTTCGAGGAGGTCGTGGCGGGCGCGCCGGACGCTGTCGCGCTGTTCTGCGAAGGCGGCAGCTGCACGTTTTCAGAGCTGAACAAGTCGGCGAACCGGTTGGCGCGATGGCTGACGTCGCGGGGCGTGGGCAAGGGCGCCGTCGTGTGTCTTGAGCTGCCGAAGATTGCCGAGGCTTATGCTCTTGCGCTGGCCTGCATCAAGATCGGTGCTCCCTATGCGTTCCTGGATCCCGCGGCCCCGGCGGAACGGGCCCGGTTGATGCTGGAGCGATGCCGGCCCGCCGAGATCGTCAGCGTGCGCGAGGGGATTGGACCGCGGACGGTGATCGGCAATGCAGGCGCCCGAGCGGCCTTGCATCATGAGTTGTCGAAGCTTGACGACGACAATCTGCAACTGACGTCTCTGATCACCGGGACCGATCCGGCCTATGTCATGTTCACCTCGGGATCGACGGGTGAGCCGAAGGGCGTGGTCATTCCCCATCAGGGCGTGCTTCACTTGATCGCGTGGGCGAGGAGCGACCTTGGAATTGGACCGCAAGACCGGCTGACCAACGTCAACCCGATCTACTTCGACAATTCGGTCTTCGACATCTATGCCGGACTGCTGAACGGCGCGGCCATTGTGGCGCTCGATGCGCTGAAGGGAAGGCCGCCCGCGGAGCTGGTGGCGGAGATCACGAGGCATCAGTGCACGTTCTTCTTTGCCGTGCCGACACTCTTCATGTTCCTGGACTCCATGCACCTGTTGAGTCCCGAATGGCTGCCGAGCGTCAGCCGCTTCATGTTCGGTGGCGAAGGATTTCCGCTGGCGCGGCTGCGCCGTTTCCACGACGCGTTTGCCGGCAGAGCGAGGCTGATCAACTGTTACGGCCCGACCGAGACGAGCTGCATCTGCAGCGGCTTCGAGATCATCGAGTCCGTGTTTGACACCAACGACGGGTTGGCGCCGTTGGGACGGCTCAATCCCAATTTCAGCTACCGCATTCTGGACGAGGACATGCAGCCGGTCGCCGCGGGCATCGCCGGCGAGCTGTGGCTGGGAGGCCCGTGCGTCGGGCTCGGCTACATCAACAATCCGCAGGAGACGGCCCGCCGCTTCCGTCAGGACCCTCTGGTCGACGGCTATCGATCGATCCTCTACCGGACCGGCGACCTCGTGGAGGCCCATGCCGAAACGGGTGTGCTCCGTTTTCGCGGTCGTGCGGACAATCAAGTCAAGCTCCGGGGGTATCGGGTCGAGCTGGAAGAGATCGACCATGCTCTGGCGGCATGCAAGGGCATCACCCGCGCCCTCGCCGTGGTGCTTCACGATGCCGGCGGCGCAAGCCGGCTCCTGGCCGCCTATTCGGGCGCGCGAACGGCGGACAGCGATTTGCGCCAGCACTGCGCCGCGCGCCTTCCGGCCTACATGGTGCCGAGCCGCTTCATCTGGCTGGAGGACATTCCCGTCAACGCCAATGGCAAGGCGGACCGGCGCTCGGTCGCCGCGCTGCTTGGCGAGGCCGCCGCGAGGGCATCGTAGATGCCATCGCCCGCAGCACTCATGCGCGCATTCCAATGAGCGTCGAGAGCCAGTCCTACGACGCGGCCACGGGCTTTCTCGCGAAGCCGTCGTGGCGGTTGATCCCCCAGATCGATCGGGACCCGAATCTCGTGGCAGGCCTGCAGCGGGGTCGCGGCCGCGTGCTCTTGTGCTGCACGGTCGCGCTGCTCGCCGTGCTGTTCTGGCAGATCCATATGGATTTCTCGGCGGCAGGTCTCGCGCTGGCGTGCGCCTATGCCGGGCGGTACCGGCGCGTCCTGATCCTCTTCGCAACGGTGCTGCTGCTTTACCGGAGCGGGTTCCTGATCGACCGCGCGTTTCTCGAGCGGGTGGCCGTCAACGAAGGCGTTGCGGACCGAATCCATCAGCCGCTGCTGGAGGCGGTCACGCTGCTAGCGGTGTTCGCGCTGTTTGCGGGACTGCTGGCCATGCAGGGTTCAGCCGGCACGGCGCTTCGCCGTCCGACGCTCAGCCTGGTGCTCGCATTCCTGGGGCTCGTCGCGCTGACGCAAGCGGAGATGACAGCCGGCATGCCGCGCGTGCTGCTTTGGTCGTTTCTGATGACATCACAGCCTTATCTCTGGTTCCTCGCTTACGGTCTGGCCGATGCCGGCAGGACGCCGTCTCCGATATGGCAACGCTTGAGCGTCTTTCATCCGTTCTGGGGATCGTCGCTGACGCCGGTCGGGAAGGGACTGTCCTACCTCGAACGCTTCGAGGCCAAGACGCCCGAGGAGCTCGCAGTTACGCAATTGAAGGGGATCAAGCTCGCGGCCTGGAGCCTGCTGCTGGCGAACGTCAGGCTCTGTCTCGGCGTGCTCGTCCACGGTCATTTGCAGCTGCCCTTGTTCGACGACAGCCTGCTGCACTATCTCGCAGGCTCTCCCTTGCCGCGTCTTGTCGGGTGGGCCAGCCTCGTCAGCTTCTTCGTGCAGGACGTCCTGGGCATGACGGTGTTCGGCGGCGTCATCATCGCGACGGCGCGGCTGGCCGGTTTTCGCCTGCTGCGCAACACTTGGCGGCCGCTGGAATCGACGACGATCGCCGAGTTCTGGAATCGCTATTACTTCTATTACAAGGAGCTGCTGGTCGATCACTTCTTCTACCCGACCTTCGTTCGCTATTTCCGCGGTCATCGCCGGCTGCGCATGTTCTTCGCCACCTTCATGGCGGCGTGCGTCGGCAACCTGCTGTTCCATTTCATCCGCGACATTCATTTCGTCGGCGACATGGGCCTGTGGCGGGCCGTGGTCGCTGAGCAGTCGCATGCGTTCTACACGTTTGTGCTCGCCGTCAGCGTCGGGCTGTCGCAAATGCGCCGCGCGCCGCAGCCGGCCTCGCGTGGCTGGCTGCGTCGCCGCGTGCTGCCTTGCCTGTGGGTCTTGACCTTCTTCTGTCTCATCCACGTCTTCGACGCGCCGTTGGACCGCGAGCACACGCTCTGGCAACGCGCCGAATTCCTGTTCTATCTCCTGGGAGTGACGACATGACCGCGAAAGCCGGCCCCGAAATCAGATCGCAAATGCGGCGCTATATCGAGCAGCGCCTGCTCACGAAGGGCGACGGCGCGCCGCTTCATGACGAGGATTTGCTGTTCACCAGCGGACGTCTCGATTCACTCGACGCAGTCGAACTGGTGATGAGCATCGAGACCGACTACGGGATCAACTTTGCCGACATCGGTTTCGACCTGACGCGCCTGGACTCGATTTCGGCCATCGCCGATCTGGTCGGACAGCCGTCGGCCGAGCCCGCCTAAAGCATGATCCGGAAAAGTGCGAAGCGGTTTTCCGAAAAGATCATGCGCAAACAAGAGCCTAAAGCGCGATGACGATTCATCCAAATCTCATCGCGCTTTAGCACGCTCTCGCGCAAGGCGGGATGCCGGTTCGTCGCAGCGTCACTGCACGTCCATCTGCAGTCCTTCCTTCTGGATGATGCCGGCGAACTTCTTCGTCTCGGCGTCCACGAAGGCGGCGAATTGCTCGGGCGTGCCGTAGTCGGCGCGGGCGCCCATGGCGAGGATCTGCTTCTTGATGTCGTCGCGCTCCAGCATCGCCTTGACCTGGAGATTGAGCGCGTTCAGCACCTCTGGTGAGACGCCCTTCGGCAGGAACACCGAGAACCACGACGAGACGTCGAAATTCGCCAATTCCGGCGCGCTCTCGCGCATGGTCGGCAGGTCTTTCGCGAGGTCGCTGCGCTCGGTGGTGGTGACGCAGAGACCGTTGAGCGTGCCGTTCTGCACCTGCGGCAGGCTTGGATAGAGATTGTCGAACAGGATCTGGATGTCGCCGGCGAGTGCGGCCTGCAGCGCGGGGCCGGCGCCGCGGAACGGGATGTGCGTCATCTTCAGCCCGGTGAGCTGGAGGAACCAGGCGCCGGTGAGGTGAGGGCTCTGGCCGACGCCCGAGGAGGCGTAGCTGAGCTTGTCCGGATTGGCCTTGAGATAGGCGATCAGCTCGGCGATCGACTTGATGCCGGTCTTCGGATGCGCCGACACGATGTTCGGGATCCGGATGATGTTGCTGACGGGCTGAAGCTGGTCCGGCTTGTAGGTTAGGTTCTTGAAGATGCTGTAGGCGATCGCGTTCGGACCGGGATTGCCGATCAGGATGGTATGGCCGTCAGGCTTGGCGCGGACCACTTCGGCCGTGCCGATGGTGCCGCCGCCGCCGGAGCGGTTTTCCACGACGGCCGACTGGCCCCATGCGGTTTGCAGATGCGCGGCCAGGAGCCGGCCCATCACGTCGGTCGAGCCGCCGGCCGCGGCCGGCACCACGAGACGGACGTTTTCGGTCGGCTTCCAGTCCGCAAGGCTCGATCGCGGCAGGATGGCTGCGGCCGAAATGCCGGCAGCCGCGGTGAGCACGCGGCGGCGGGACAGCAAAGTGTTCTGAAATTGAGTGTTCTGAAGTTTCTTGGACACGAATCCGCTCCCAGCTTTTTGCTTTGCAGGGAGCGTAGGAAACCGCGGGTGCGACGGCAAGTCGCGCGCGACGGCAAAGGGTGCGCGAAGGGTGGCACGACGCCGCAGGCGCGAGCCCATTTACCTTGCGGCGGAATTGGCGTCGCGCGAAAACGCTTGTCGAGACCTCAGTTGAAGCTGAGCAGCTTGAACAGCGGCGTGAGGTAGCTCATCTCCTGGCCCGAGGTCGGCGTCGTACGGCTGATGAAGTCGAAGATCTTGCCGTCCTGCAGGCCGTAATTCGCAAGCCGGCGCACGCGCCGGTTCTTGTCGAAATAGATCGCGATGACGCGCTGGTCCACCACCCTCTGGTTCATGAAGGCGACCATGCGCTCCGAGCGCTGCGAGATGTAGTAGAACACTTCGCCGTCGAGGGTTGCGACGGTGGAGGGCGTGCCCATCACGATCAGCACCTGATCCTGGCTCGCGCCGATCGGAATCTGCTCCAGCGCGCCGGGCGGCAGGATGTAACCCTTCTGGAATTGCTCGCCGGTGCAGCCCGCGAGCGTGGCGCCGACCAGGGCCGCAGCGGCGAGCAGGCGCAGGCCGCGCCAACGCAAATAAACGCCGCGCCAGCGCAAATGAGCGCCGCGCCAGCGTGCATGAAGGCCGCGCCGCTTAACCGCGCGCTGGCTGGTCTCGATCGTTATCGTCATAGCGGAACTGATTCCGTCCCCTTGCGTCGCGCGAGGCGCTGAAGTACCGGGCAGGGCGTCTGAATGCAACACGCGCGCGCCCGCTTGCGGAAACCACAATGCTTTGGCCGTTCAATCACTTCAGGAAACCCCTGGTAACCCCGAGGGGCACCATTGAAGCCATCTATGGCATGATCGTGACGCAGGCGCGAGAACCCATATTTTACCGGGACTTGGGCGTGCCCGACACGGTTAACGGGCGTTTCGATCTGTTGCTGCTGCATCTGTGGCTGCTGCTGCGGCGCCTGCGCACGGTCCAAAGCGCCACCGAGCTGTCGCAGGCGCTGTTCGACCGCTTCTGCGAGGACATGGACGACAATCTGCGCGAGATGGGGATCGGCGACCAGACCGTGCCGAAGCGGATGCGGGCCTTCGGCGAGGCCTTTTACGGCCGGGTTCAGGCCTATGACCAGGCCATCGAGGCCGGCGGCGAGGCACTGGCGGAGGCGATCTGCAAGAATATCTTGAATGGGACCGGCCTGGATCAGGCCAAGCGGCTCGCGGCTTATGCCCGGGCCAGCGAGGCCGATCTCGGCCGGACCGGCGAGGCCGCGCTGCTGGCCGCATCCTTCAAGTTTCCCCCGGCGCCCAGGGAGGATCTCACGCCATGAGTCGATCGAATGCCGAATCCAGGCCTGATCCCTGGCGCTCCCCGGTCATCGTCGCGCAGATCCCCGACACCGGCCTGCATCGCAAGCTCGAGGCCTCGGCCGCCGAGCGGCAGGCCATCGCCGAGGTCGGCGGCCTGCGGGAGGTCCTGTCCGCCCACGCCGACCTCGACGTCGTGCCCAGGAGCGGCGGCCGGGTTCAGGTGACCGGCACCATCAGGGCCAGGGTCGGCCAGACCTGCGTGGTCACGCTGGATCCGATGGAGAGCGAGATCGAGGAGGACGTAGACCTGATGTTCGCCCCCGAGGCCGAGGTGCGCCGCATGGCCGACCTGATCGAGGAGGGGCAGGACGACGAGGAGCCGCAGGAGGTGATTGATCCGCCGGAACCGATCGTCAATGGCATGATCGATCTTGGCCGGATCGCCACCGACGCGCTGTTCCTGGCGGTCGACCCCTATCCGCGCAAGGAGGGCGCCGTGTTCGAGGCGGAGGTCACCGCGCCCGATCCGGAGGACCATCCCTTCGCCGCGTTGAAGGCGCTGCAGGACAACAAGAAGGGCGAATAGCCGGCCCTTGCCCTTGGGATAGCCTTGCAACGGTGCACGAGGCATCTGCCTGGATGGTTTCAAAAGGCTCCTTATCTAGCTGATTTCAATGTATTTCTTGCAAATTCCGGGGTTCGCCCGCGGATCGCCCCGGATGCAAAAGGCTGGGGGCAAGAGGTTGTTTCGGGATAACAAAACGCTATTGTCGCGCCCCGGTCCGGGCGCGGCGTGGCGCCTGACCGGTCGCCATGTCCATGGCGAACTCATTCTGCGGCCCGCTCGCGCAAGACCGCACCAGATCAGGTTTTCCAGGACTTTTATGCCAAGCAAGGTTCGTATTGCGCTTGACGCCATGGGGGGCGACGCCGGCGCCGCCGTGGTCATTCCGGGCGCGGCCATATCGCTTGGCAGGCATCGCGACACCGAGTACCTGCTGGTCGGGGACCGCGCCAAGATCGAGCCCGAGCTCGAGAAGCATCCCGAGCTCAAGGCCGCCTCGAAGATCATCCATACCGACGTCGCCGTCAGCGGTTCGGACAAGCCGAGCCAGGCGCTGCGGCGCGGCCGTAAGACGTCCTCGATGTGGCTTGCCATCGACGCGGTGAAGAAGGGCGAGGCGGATGTCGCAGTCTCCGCCGGCAATACCGGCGCGTTGATGGCGATGTCGCGCTTCCACTTGCGCACGCTGAAGGGGATCGACCGCCCGGCGATCACGGGGATATGGCCGACAAAGCGCGGCGAATCCGTCGTGCTGGACCTCGGGGCCACCATCGGCGGCGACGCGCACCATCTGGTGTCGCTCGCGCTCATGGGGGCGGCGACGGCCAGCGTGCTGTTCGACAAGAAGCGGCCCACGGTTGGCCTGCTCAACATCGGGACCGAGGAGATCAAGGGCCACGAGGAGATTCGCGAGGCCGGGGAAATCCTGCGGGCGCGGAACCTGCCGGAGCTCGATTATATCGGCTTCGTCGAGGGCGACGGCATCGGCAAGGGCGTCGCCGACGTGATCGTGACCGAAGGCTATGCCGGCAACATCGCGCTCAAGGCCGCCGAGGGAACCGCCCGGCAGATGGCCGAATTACTCCGCAACGAGATGAAACGGAGCTGGCTGTCCAAGCTCGGTTATCTCTTTGCCAGCAGCGCCTTCCAGGCCCTGCGGGACAAGATGGACCCGAACAAGTCCAATGGCGGCGTGTTCCTGGGTTTGAATGGACTGGTGGTCAAGAGCCACGGCGGAACCAGCGCCGAAGGCTTTGCCTATGCGATCGATGTTGGCTATGAGATGGCTCACTACGATCTCCTGAACAAGATCAATCAGATGCTCAACCGCGAGGGTGGTGCACTCAATTCCGTGCAGGCCGCGCAGGAGGCTGTTTCGTGACTCAAATTCGTTCGGTCGTGCTCGGCTGCGGCTCCTATCTGCCGGAGCAGGTGGTGACCAACGCCCAATTGGCGGCGCGTATCGACACCTCCGACGAGTGGATCGTGCAGCGCACCGGCATTCGCGAGCGGCACGTCGCGGCCGAGGGCGAGTTCACCTCGCATTTGGCGATCAGGGCGGCGCAGGCCGCGCTCGGCGATGCCGGCGTGGACGCGCAGTCGATCGACCTCATCGTGTTGGCGACCTCGACGCCGGACAACACCTTTCCCGCGACCGCCGTGGCCGTGCAGAACGCGCTCGGCATCAATCACGGCGCGGCCTTCGACCTGCAAGCGGTGTGCTCGGGCTTCGTGTTCGCGCTCGCCACGGCCGACAATTTCCTGCGCACCGGCGCCTTCAAGCGCGCGCTGGTGATCGGCGCCGAGACTTTCTCGCGCATTCTCGACTGGAACGACCGCGGTACCTGCGTGCTGTTCGGCGACGGCGCCGGCGCGGTTGTGCTGGAGGCGCAGGAGCAGCCGGGCAACGCCGCAACCGACCGCGGCGTCGTCACCACGCATCTGCGCTCCGACGGCCGCCACAAGGCGAAGCTGTTCGTCGACGGCGGGCCATCCTCGACCCAGACCGTCGGTCATCTGCGCATGGAAGGCCGCGAGGTCTTCAAGCATGCGGTCGGCATGATCACCGACGTCATCGTCGACGCCTTCCAGGCGACCGGGCTCAATGCCGAGACCATCGACTGGTTCGTGCCGCACCAGGCCAACAAGCGAATCATCGACGCTTCTGCGCACAAGCTGCACATCGCGCCGGAGAAGGTGGTGCTGACGGTGGACCGTCACGGCAACACCTCGGCCGCCTCGATCCCGCTGGCGCTGACGGTGGCGCGCAAGGACGGCCGCATCAAGAAGGGCGATATGGTGCTGCTGGAAGCCATGGGCGGCGGCTTCACCTGGGGCTCCGCGCTGGTGCGCTGGTAGAGCCACAGTCGATAAAATTTTGCCGGAATCAGCTGGATTATCGATGCGCCTGCATTGATGAGCGCTGTTGACCGCCGTATCGTAAGCTCATAATTTCAGACAACAATTGTTCGCCGTGATGTGGGGCAGGGCGATGACCGATCAAAGTAAAACCGTAACGCGTGTCGATCTGTGCGAAGCCGTCTACCAGAAGGTGGGCCTGTCGCGCACGGAATCGTCCGCTTTCGTGGAACTCGTGCTGAAGGAGATCACCGATTGCCTGGAAAAGGGCGAGACGGTGAAGCTGTCCTCGTTCGGGTCCTTCATGGTGCGCAAGAAGGGTCAGCGCATCGGACGCAACCCGAAGACCGGCACCGAGGTACCGATCTCGCCGCGCCGCGTCATGGTGTTCAAGCCGTCGGCGATCCTGAAGCAGCGGATCAATGCCCAGCACCGCACCAATGGTGATGCCAGCAAGGCTCAACCCGAGGCGTAACGCCTTCCGCGAAGGATTTGGCATTTGGACAAGGCGCCGGATGCGTTCCGAACCATCAGCGAAGTAGCGCAGGAGCTCGACATCCCGCAGCACGTGCTGCGGTTCTGGGAGACCCGCTTCTCCCAGATCAAGCCGATGAAGCGCAGCGGCGGCCGCCGCTATTACCGCCCCGATGACGTCGACCTGCTCAAGGGCATCCGCCGCTTGCTCTACGGCGAGGGCTACACCATCCGCGGCGTGCAGCGGATCCTGAAGGAGCACGGCGTCAAATCGGTGCAGGGCCTCGCCGACAGCGCGGCCGCGGTCTCGTTCGGCGCCATCGAGGACGCCATCGGCGCAAGCCTGATGGAGCCCGAGGACGAGGAGGCGCCGATCAAGGGCGTCACCGACACCGACGATGACGACTACCAGGGCGACGAAGAGGAAGGCATCGACTTCCGCTTCAGCGAGATCGACGACGAGGAGATCCTCACCACTTTCCGCAAGGGCGGCACCCCCGCCGCGCCCTCTGGGCAAGCGCTGGACCGGGAGCGCCTCGGGAAGGCGCTCGCCGACCTCGTTGCCATCAGGGAGATGCTGGATCAGGCGCTGAAGGACGGGTAGGGGCGGTATTCGGACCGCGCGGCCAGTTCCCCGGGGCGCTTCGGGCTCAGAGCCGGTCAAGGAGAGGCACCAAAATGCTGCGACCTCGCCTTGCGCATCGCGCCGATCCTAGCTAATGGAACGACGTTCGGAGCGTGGCGCAGCCCGGTTAGCGCACTAGTCTGGGAGACTAGGGGTCGGAGGTTCAAATCCTCTCGCTCCGACCATTTTTTCAAAGCATTTGTTGGGGTGGATGAACAGAGCCTGGACCTGGCTCCTGGCGCGGTGTCGGATGCGCGCCGGTCGATGGGGGGTGGCTGGTTCGGTGCCCCGCATAACAAAAAGCCGAAAACAACCCCATGCACAGTAGCAACGCCATTGATCTTGTGTTGTTTTTCCGAAGCGGTTTGTGTCCGCGGTAAAACAGGAGCAATGTGATGATGGCAGCTTGCCCGGTCATGTCTCGGATTGCCCTGCTCTGCATGTTCGCACTAGCCGGCTCGCCCACGTTGGCGGGCGAGGGACCGGCAGATCGAGAAACTGATCAGCTGATGGAAATCTTTCGCGACGAGATCGCACGTGAGGATTGTCTGTGGCGCGAGAGTCTGACGCGATTGTCTGATCAAACGTTGGACGAGCAGCAGAAGATTTCTGGACTCGTCGCCTATTTCTGCAGCCAGAAGAATAGAGAACAGATCGTCCGAGGGGCCACGACGGAAGATCTCGTCAGGCATGAAGTCGCGCAATATGACCAACTCTGGGCACAGGACAGGGCGATTGCGATCGGCCGGCAGATACGTCAGCTCAGAGCGCGCGGGGTTCCCTAGAAGCTCGCTGCCAAGCAGAAATGCCACCTACCTCAAATATCCCACCACCAGCCGCGTCGTCTCGTCCACCAACACCTTCACCATCTTCTCCGACGGCATCTCGGCTCCGTGCAGCACCGTGTTGTGCGCGACCGACTCGATCGCGCTGACGCAGATGAAGGTCGCTACATCCAAATCGATCTTGCGCATCTCCTTCCGGCGGCTTTCGAGATAGCTGCGCACGAGGGTTTGGACCTCGCGGTTGAAGGCTTCGACGTCTTTGAGCTGGCCGGTGCGGGGGATCTGCTCGGCGAGCACGCGGTGCAGTTTCGGGTTGATGCGGTGGGCCTCGATCGCGACGGTGACGAGCTTTCGCACGGCTTTGTCGATCGGGAGGTCGGCGACTTCCACGAGGGCGGCGCGGACGATGCCCATGATCTCCTCGTTGTGGCGCTCGATCACAGCGGCGACGAGGGCTTCTTTGCTTGGAAAGTACTGGTAGAGCGAGCCGACGCTGACGCCGGCGATCTCCGCGATGCGGTTGGTGCTCGCCTTCTCGAAACCGTCGCGGACCAGAATGCGAGCGGTCGCCTCGACCAGTGCGTCGACGGTGGCGCGTGAGCGCGCCTGTGAGGCGTTTTTGCGCGGATTTGTCGGCGGCGTGCGGGCCATGGCATTGCGATCCGAATGCGAGTAGGAAAAGCGAGCGAATGCTCGCATTATATCCGCCTATGGCGGCCTTCTCGCAACCATCTTCGTCGCCATATGGATGCGAAAGCCAGGCGGAGAACGGACCATGAGCGTCGCAAGACTTGTGTCGTCCCTGCAGTTTTGTCCTGCGATGTGCGCGCCGCGCAACCACGATCCCGCGCCGAGCCTGCAGAGCCGTCTGTTCAACGCGGTGCTGCGGCAGCTCCCCTACAAGCAGCAGCTCGCCTCCGCCGAAGCCGTGCAGGCGCACGTGCAGAAGCTTGCCTTGCAGCCGGCCTCGTTCGAGCCGACCGGGCTTGGCCGCGGCGTCGAGGCGATCCTGACCAGGATGGGCGGCTGGCCGGTCTATTACACCGCGCCGGCGTCGGGCCATGAGGGCTGCAACTTCGTCATGTTCCTGCATGGCGGCGGCTACATCAACGAGATCGTGCCGGCGCATTGGCGCTTTGTCGGCGAGATGACGCGCAAGGCGAACGTCGTCTGCGTCGTGCCGATCTATCCGCTGGCGCCGCGCGCCACCGCGAAGGACCTTGTCCCAAGGACTGCCGAGCTGCTGCGGATGCTGCTGGAGGATGCCGGGTCCGCAAAGGTGACGGTGGTCGGCAATTCCGCCGGCGCGGGCCTTGCGCTCGCCGCCTGCCAATGGCTGCGCGATCGCGGGCACCGACAGCCGGCGCGGCTGATGTTGATCTCGCCGGCGGCCGACGCCTCGGTCAGCCGTCCCGAGCAGATTGAGATCGCCGCGCGCGATCCGGTCCAGGACATTCCCGGCATCGTCGAGGCTGCCAGGCTCTATGCCGGCGAGCTCGATGTCGGCCACCCCTTCGTCAGTCCGCTCAACGGCGCGTTCCGCTTCCTCGCGCCCATGACGATCTTCTCAGGCACGCGTGATCTGCTCTATCCCGACAGCGTCGATCTGGCGGAGCGGGCGAGGGCGGTGGGCGTGCCGGTGGATCTGCATCTGCTCCGCGACCAGCCGCACAATTATGCGCTGATGCCGACGCCGGAGGGCCGGCGCGCGCGGGCGATGATTTTGCGGGCGGTGGCGTGAGAGGCGTGTGACCGTTGTCACAGGGATGCGCCGTCGTGTCGACTGGCGCGGGGCCCATTGGAGGCGGCCTCCGGGGCGTTTCCTCGTCGTCTTCTATCTTCGCGTCAGTAGTTTTGCGGGATCTTCAGGCGTGGCCCTTGATCTCGTAGTGACCCGGCACGCATTTGAAGCGCTCGAGGCGCCAATTGGCGTGATAGATCGGATGCTCGCCCATCCATTTCGCAAGGGGTGCCTGTGCGCCGACCGCGCACTGCATCATCGAAATCTCGGGCGTCATGTTGCTGTCGGTCACGATTTCCTCGACGCAACTGCCTGAGCTAGCTGCGCTAAGCCGGCAGAGCACGGCTACGACGGTCACGAACATTCCTGTCACCTCATCGGTAGTTTTGGACCACGAAGAGAATGCAAGCGGAGTGCCAGAGCCTGTGACACGCAAACAACACGCTGGCCTGGCCGACTCGACCCAGCGTCCGGTGTCCATTTGATGATTCGGATTGTAAAAAATTTGCCCATAAACCGAAGCCGGACAAATACGGGAACCGGACGGTTATGTCCGATTGCGGGTGTGGCTCGGAGGGGCAGCGGCGCGACGAAGCGTCGGAATAGTCCATCCGCCGAAATAAGCGATGTCGGACACCGCGGCGCCCCGCTTTTACCTGCCGGTGCAGCGCTGCTACATTTTGCGCGCGCGTCGGCGAACGGCGCGGCGACGAAGAAACATACCGACAAGGGAGGGACTCCAGTCCCATGAAGGATTTTGCTGGAAAGATCGCGGTCATCACCGGCGGCGGCACGGGTATGGGGCGCGAGCTCGCGCGGCAGCTGGTGGCCGAGGGCTGCAACGTCGCGATGTGCGACGTCTCGGAAGCGGCCATGGCCGAGACCAAGCGGCTGTGCGAGACCGAGAAGCTGCCGCAAGGCTTGCGCGTCACCACGCATGTCGCCGACGTTTCGATCGAGGATCATCTGAAACGGTTTCGCGACGAGCTCGCCGAGCAGCAGAAGACCGATCGCGTCAATCTGTTGTTCAACAATGCCGGCATCGGCGGCGGCGGCAGCCTGTTCACCAACACGCGCGAGCAGTGGGAACGCACCTTCAACATCTGCTGGGGCGGCGTCTATCTCGGCGTGCGCACCTTCCTGCCGATGCTGGTCGCGGCGGACGAGGCCCACATCGTCAACACCGCGAGCGTCAACGGCTTCTGGGCCTCGATCGGCATGAACCAGGCGCACACTGCCTACAGCTCGGCGAAGTTCGCGGTGAAGGGATTCACCGAAGCCCTGATCAACGACCTCCGCCTGCACGCGCCGCACGTCAAATGCTCGGTGGTGATGCCCGGCCATATCGGCACCTCGATCGTCTCCAATTCGCGCAAGGTGCAGAGCGCCGACGGCTCGGAGCGACTCAATGCCGACGAGGTCGCGCTGACCCGAAAGCGCATGGTCGCGGCGGGCGTGCCGGATGCCGACAGGATGTCGGACGAGGACATTCAGGCGGCGTTCGCCGAGCGCGCCCGCAGCTTCCTGGAGGATGCGCCGACGACGGCCGCGCAAGCGGCCAAGATCATTCTCGACGGGGTCAAGGCGGAGCGCTGGCGCATCCTCGTCGGCGAGGACGCCAGGCGATTGGACGAACGCGTGCGCGCCACGCCCGAGCAGGCCTATGACCGCGCCTTCTACGAAAGCTTTACGCAGGAGGTCGGCTGGAAGCTCGGTTGAGACCGCCGGCGGGCGCGCGCCGATATAGGTATGATAGTCATCATGACAAGGGGGGTGCGCGTGATATTGCGTGCCACCTCTTGCCAATCGCCGGCTCTCCATGTCGGATCGGAATGTCATGCATGCGTCACGGATCGTCGCTCAAGCGAAGGTGATCTCGAACGCCTGTAATGCCGCGCGCGGCGTCTTGGTCGGACACCTGAAATGGTTTAGTCAATCAGGGGTAACGCGATGATAGAGCGCAGCTCCGATGATACCCGCATGCCTCTCCGACGACTGGATCCTCTGCCCGGAGCGAGAGGACATCTCCGCTGAATTCACGCGGCTGCTCACCGCGGCCCAGGAGGGCGGCGCCACGATCGCCGAATGCCTGATGATCGCGCGACAGCTGAAGCGCGGCGACGATCGCTCCTGGCATCGCGAATGGAAGCGGCTGGCGCAAGCCAACCGGCAGCGCGCCGAGGCCGCCTTCGCGGAAGGCCATATGGCGAGCGCACAGCGCAACTGGCTGCGCGCCATGAACTATTATGGTGCGGCGGCCATGCCGCTCGAGCAGGACGACGAGCGCCGCTGGGTCGCGGTGCTGGCGATGCAGGAATGCGCGCGCCGCTACCTTTCGACGCGCAGTCCGGCAGGCGAGGTCGTGACCATCCCCTGGCTCGACGGACATGCGCTGCAGGGCTACTTCCTCCCGGCTTCGTCGGGCAGCGTGCGGGCGCCGACCGTGATCTGCATCGGCGAGCCCGGCCACCGCAAGGAAGAGTTCTTGTTCAAGCTCGCGCCGCATGCGCGCGAGCGCGGCTTCTCGCTGCTGGCGCTGGATCTGTTCGGCGACCAGCGCGACGATTTCATCGATGCGCTGTTGCGGCGCCGCGATCTCGAGAGCGCGATTCCTTCCGTCATGGACTATCTGGAGCCGCGCGGCGAGGTCGATTTCGCTCGCGTCGGAATCATTGCCGATGGCTGGGGCTCTTCCTTCGTGGCGCGGGCGGTGTTGCAGGAGCCGCGGCTTGCCGCCGCCGTCTGCGACGGCGGCCTGTGGGACCTGCACGAGCGCGCCTTCTTCGCCAGCCGATTCGCGCTGAGCGACGTCGGCATCGTGCCGGTGCCGCATGCGCCGCTGATGGCCTCCAGCGCCGACTGTCCGGTGCTGATCACGCTCGGCGAGGACGGCTGGCTCAAGGCCGACCGGGCCCGTCAGATCGTCCAGAGCTCCCGGCTCGGCAGCTCGGATGTCATGTTGAAGGTCTTCACGGCCGCCGAGACCGGCGCGGCGCAGGCCCACGCGGACAATCCGAGCCTTGCCAACGAATATATCTTCGACTGGCTCGAATCGCGGCTCGGCGCCGCCGCCCGCCGGATCTGAACCCGGCTTTATCGTTTGGGCATGATCTTGTCGGAAAACCGCGGCACGCTTTTCCGGATCATGCCCTAGAAGTCGAGCGAGATCCGGACGCAGGCCTTCTCGAGGCGAGTCTTCAGCGTCGCGAGCTTGGTGGTGAATTCCGCCAGTTCGTCCTCGTCGAACTCCTGGAAGACGAATTCGCGAATCGTCTTGTACTGCTCGTTGAGGCTCGCGATGTGCTTCTGCGTCTTGTCGGTCAGCGACAGCCGCACCACGCGGGCGTCGGTCGGCGAGGGGCGACGGCGCAACAGGGCCTTCTTCTCCAGCAGCTTGGACTGAGTGGTGATGAAGGACGGATCCACGTGGAGCAGCTTGGAGACGACGTTGACCGGGATGCCCTCGTCCTTGTCGAGGTCGGAGATGGCCATCAGGATCAGCCATTGCGGGCCGCTGATGCCGAGCGTCTTCGCCCACAACTGACGCAATTCCTCCAGATGCATGTTGATCGACGATATCTCCCAGGTGAAGCGCCTGATGATATCCAGATTGCCGACCGAGCGCATACGCGCTCCTTCTTTCCTCGTCGCGGACACAGCGTCACTCCAGTGAACGATCGTTCAGGCCGGTGTTCGTGGAGGGCCATAGTCCACGCAAGCCTGCTCTGACGCAAGTGCAGAGCAGGGTAATTTCGTCACTAAAATTACAAAGATGATCAGCTCAGCATTAGCCCGTTGACTTCCGGTGTTGCGCGCGGAGCACAGGTCGGGCGAAACCATAAAGCTGATCTAATAAACTATTTTGATTAGCGAACGACGCGCTGCATATTGTTCCCCGACGGTGGGGGTACTCGATCGTCCCGTTGCAGGTGGTTCGCTCACGTTCCTCGCGTCGCGATGCGGGGGTGTCCGAAAGCGGCCGAGCGGATTTGAGAGGCGGGGATCTTGGGGGGCCTCACGGTCCGTCTCCGCAAAATGAGCAACTTGGAGGTTTTAAATGAAAGTGGTGAAGAGCCTTTTGCTCGGCACTGCGGCGGGTCTGATCGCCGTCGGTGGAGCCCAGGCGGCCGATCTTCCCGTCAAGGCCAAGGCGGTCGAGTATGTCAAGATCTGCTCGCTGTACGGTGCGGGCTACTACTACATCCCGGGCACCGACACCTGCATCAAGCTCGGCGGCTATGTGCGTGCCGAAGTGGCGCTGAACGCCGGCGGCAATTACAGCGCCCAGTACAACGGCGTGTTCGCGGCCAACAACCGCCTGACCAATTACTACTCGATGCGCGCTCGTGAAGACCTCAACATCGACACGCGCACCGCGACTGAGTACGGCGTCGTCCGCACCTATTTCGACGCGGTCTTCACCTGGACGACCGGCAGTTACGGCGGCACGGGGTCGGCCACGGGCGCGACCCAGTACAGCGGCACGATCGGCCTCAACGCGGCCGGCACCGGGCTCACCGGTTCGAGCGGCGGCGTCATCAACGGCACCGACGGCAACACCTCGGGCGGCGCGCTCGGCGTGTACTACGCCTTCATCCAGTTCGCCGGCTTCACCATGGGTAAGGCGGTGTCGCAGTTCGACGCGCCCTGGATCAACTATCCCGGCAACAACTTCGATCAGCTCGTCGGCGGCAGCGGCACCACCAACGGCGTGGCGCAGTTCACCTACACGGCCGATTTCGGCCAGGGCATCACGGCTGCGTTCTCGGCGCAGGACCAGACGCAGGTCTACCAGACCAGCCTCTGGAACACCGCGGGCATGTCGACCACCGGCGTGCTCGGCGGTGCGTACGGCTCGAACGACATCGGCGGCAGCCGCTCGCCCGATCTCGTCGCGATGGTTCGCGTCGATCAGGCCTGGGGCATCTTCCAGGCGTCGGTCGCAGCTCACGACAACCATGTCGCCTATTACGGCGCCAACGAAGCCACCGGTCATCCCGAAGACAAATGGGGCTGGGCCGTTCAGCTCGCATTGGGCATCAAGAACATCCCGACCGGCGCCGGCGACGTGATCAACATCTCGGGCGTCTACACCGAGGGCGCGAGCCGCTACAACTTCCAGGAGCTGGCCGCGACCAGCTACTCGATGTTCGGCAGCTCGAACGCCGCCTATCAGAGCATCGGCTTCGCCGGCGTGTCTGACGCGGTGTTCGCCCCGGGCGGTCAGCTCGAGCTGACCAAGACCTACGGCTTCCGGGGTGCCTTCACCCACAACTGGAGCCCGTACTGGAACACGGCGCTCTACGGCGCGTGGGCCGCGGTCAACTACAACGGCACCGCGAAGGGCCTGATCTGCGGCAGCGCCGCGTTCGCCACCCTGACCGGCACCTGCAACCCGGACTTCAACATCGGCCAGGTCGGTGTCATCACCCGCTGGACGCCGGTGAAGAACCTGACCTTCTCGGCTGACTTCACCTACAGCCACCTCGATCAGAAGTATTCGGGCGCGATCACGACCGCCGCGCTGACGGGCGTCGCCAAGCCGGCGGCGACCTACGAGCTGAAGGACCAGGACACCTACAGCCTGCTGCTGCGCGCCCAGCGCAACTGGTAAGCTTCTAGGTGCTTCCATCCGACACAGCCCCGGCGGACAACCGCCGGGGCTTTTTCTTTGCAGCGCTCGCGCGTCTCATCGCCGTGCGGCGGACGAAGACGAGCCATGCGATCCAAGCGTCCCAGATTAATTTACTTACATGAGCTACTAAGCTATATAGCTGAAAGCCAGATACGAAAGTTGCGGCTCTTAGCTTCACGCTAAGCCTCCAGAAGCCTCCGGCGATGCCCCGCCGGAGGTTTTTTATGTCCGCAAGTAGAGTTCAGCCCCGCATCACGCGAACGCGGGCGGTCGGCCGGTAGGCGAGGCGGCTGTGGCCGGCGCAATAGGGCTGACCGTCGGGCGCGGAATTGCCGCAGAAGCAGAAGTCCTCGGCGCCGGGCGTCGAGATCGGCCAGCGGCAGCGGTTCTCCGAGAGCTCCAGCAGCGAGCAGCGATTGGCCTCGTCGATCGGACCTGTCACCACGGGGGCGTCGGTGTCGCCATAGATCGTGGCGAGCATCTCGAATTGCAGCCGCGGTACCGCCTTCGCGCGCGCCGGGCCTCTGTCCTGAATCTTGCGCTCATCGCCGGTGCGGCCACGCGTCAGGTTGAGGCGGGACAGCTTGCCGATCACGGCGTTGCGGCTGACGCCGATGTCGGCGGCGATCTCGCGGCAGGAAAGGCCGGCCTCGAAGTGCCGCTTCAGGAGCTCAATTCGTTCGTCGGTCCAGGTCGGTGAGAGAACAGGCATTTGTCAACGGTCCCAGGTTGCAGATGTCGGCCATCCGCCTCGAGATCCGTCCGCCTCACGTTCGGCGCGCGCTCACGTCCTGCCATTGTCGCGGATCGACAAAAGCCCGTCCTTGATGGCGAGACGGATGCCTTCCTCGATCAAGGTACGTGCGACGCCGGGAACGCTGGTGCCGTGGGTGCCCTGTCTCACCAGCTTCTCCAAATAGGTGATGGTCGAGAGCGCCAAGGTTACGGGAATACGGTCAGTCTCGGCTTTTTCGGTGGCCATGGCCCGAACGCTAGCCTCTTACTCGGGTACATAAAAGTAACGATTAAGACTCTATTTAGGTTCGGGGCCGGAAGTCAAATGCAGGCTGCGCTTGACGCTCAGCATGTTGGAATCGCACGGGAAATCAGACACGACTCAGCGCACCGCGCGGGGATACGGGCGGCGGCGTGGCGTCAGCAGGTCGGGAAGGGCGGTCCGGCTCAGCCGTGCACGATGGCCTTTTCGATCATGCAATGGATGCCTTTGGAGCCGTTGACGGTCTGGGTCACCCTGAGATCGGCGGCCAGGCTGCACAGCGTGTAGGCGTCCTCGCGCGACAGGTTTCGCGTCTCGCCGAGCAGCGCGATCATGTCGCGCAGCGCGCGCACCACGCATTGGTCGAGGTCGGGATCCATCGCCATGGTCATGTAGTGGGTCGCTGTCTCGGCGCGGGGATAGTCGAACTTGAGGTCCTTGCGCAGCGTCAGGCGGAAGCGGCCCTGCAGCGCGGTCTCGATCGCGGTGACGCAGACCTCGCCGTCGCCCTGCACGCCGTGGCCGTCGCCGCAGGAGAACATCGCGCCCGGCACGAACACCGGCAAATAGAGCGTCGCGCCCGCGCCCAGCTCCTTGTTGTCGAGATTGCCGCCCATCGCGCGCGGGACCAGCGAGGAGATGCGGCCCCAGGCTGGCGGCGGCGATACGCCCATCACGCCGAAGAACGGCTTGAGCGGCAGGTCGAGGCCCCACGGCATGCGGCCGGTCATCCGTGTCCGGTCGAGCGGGATGTTCAGGATGCGCGTCTCGTGGAAATCGTCGGGCAGGGTGCCGGCCAGCGGCTTGATCATGTTCCAGCCCCAATCCTGCCGGAGCTGAACGTCGAGGATCTCGACCGCGAGCACGTCCCCGGGCTCGGCGCCCTCGACCGCGATCGGGCCGGTGAGGATGTGGCCGGGCAGCATGCGCTCGTTCCTGGCGTGAACCTCGTGCATCTCCGGCGGAATGTGAAACTTGTCGCGGTCGGGCAGCATGTCCGGCCCGCCGCTGATGGTGTCGACCGTCACCTCATCACCGCTGGCGATGGTGAGGACGGGCTTCAGCGCGGCTTCGAAGAAGCCCCAATGGCAGGTTTTGGGGCTGGAATGCAGGTGGTGATGGGTCATTTGCCGCGTCCGGTCGCTTTCATCAGGCCGGGCTTGACCCGGCGATCGATCATCTTTCAAGAAGCTGTCTGAAGATCGCCGGGCAGGTCAAGCCCCGCGCAGACTGGCAAGATCATCCCCGCGAGGCTCCCCTGTATTTCGTTCTGTCCAAGACCCTTGGCGCCGCGCTGCTGCCGATCAATCTTCTGGTCGAGCTCGGTATCGTCTCGCTGGTGCTGATGGCGACGCGCTTTGCCGCGCTCGGCCGCAAGCTTGCCGTCACCACGCTGGTGCTGCTGGCGCTGGCGGCGTTCTCGCCGCTCGGCAATCTGCTGATCTATCCGCTCGAAACGCGCTTTCCGGCGTGGGACGCCGCGCGCGGCGCGCCCGACGGCATCATCGTCCTCGGCGGTTCGGTCGACACCGATCTGTCGGCGGCGCATCGCACGCCCGTCGTCGCGCACGCCGCCGATCGCCTGTTTGCGCCGGCCGAGCTCGCGCGCCGCTATCCGAATGCGCGCATCGTGTTCACCGGGGGCAGCGCCAACATCGTCTCCAACGATGCCAGGGAAGCCGACTACTCTGCGCCGATCCTGGAAAGTCTGGGCATCCCGAAGGAGCGTCTGATCTTCGAGCGCAATTCGCGCAACACCTGGGAGAACGCGATCTTCACCAAAGAGCTGGTGACGCCGAAGCCGGGCGAGCGCTGGCTGCTGGTGACGTCGGCCTTCCACATGCCGCGCTCGATGGGAATCTTCCGCCAGGCCGGATTTGACGTCGAGGCCTATCCGGTCGACTGGCGGATGGGCGGACGTGACGATCTCCTGTCCTTCACCAACATGGGCATGGATGGCCTCGGCCGAACCGAAGTTGCGGTGCGCGAGTGGATCGGCCTCGTGGTTTACCGCCTGATGGGCCGGACCGGCGAGTTGCTTCCCCGACCCGGCAAGGACTAGAACGAGAGCCGCAAAACAAGAATACGCGGCGCACGATCGCTGCGTCCGGAGGAAGTCATGCAACAGCACAGCGCAGACAGCATCGATCTTGCCGGCCTCGTCGCCGATCTCAACAGCCTGCTGCGGCTGAAGACGAATGTGATCGGCATGAAGCTGTTCGCGCGTACCGCGGACATGGAAGCGATCCCGAAGATCCGGCGGCCGAATGCGATCCACACCACCGATCAGATCGTCAGCATGGCCTCGCGGCTCGGCTGGACCGTCGGCATCACCGCGGATGACCTCGTCGGCGCGCAGTGCCGCGCGGTGATCGGGCTGAGCCCCCAGGACGACAAATGGCTCGCCGGTGAAAACTATGTCGGGGTCTGGCACGGCACGGCGGAGGACGCGCGCAAGCGCCAGGAGGCGCTGGATGTGGTTCCATTCGGACAGTATCAGGCGCTCGCCGTCAGTCCGCTCGCGAGCGGCCGGCTCGATCCGCCCGATATCTGCCTCGTCTATGCGACGCCCGGGCAGATGATCATCCTGATCAACGGGCTGCAATATACCGGCTACAAGAAGTTCGAATGGGGCGTGGTCGGCGAGACCGCTTGCGCGGATTCGTGGGGGCGGGCGCTCAAGACCGGGGAGCCCAGCCTGTCCTTGCCATGCTATGCCGAACGGCGCTATGGCGGCGTGCCGGACGAGGAGATGCTGATGGCCTTGAAGCCCGCGCATCTCGCCAAGGCAATCGAGGGCATGAAGGCGCTGGCCAAGAACGGCCTGCGCTATCCGATCCCGCCCTATGGCATTCAAAGCGACGTTCGTGCCGGCATGGGCGTGAGTTACGCGAAAAAGTAAGGGACGAGCATGAGCTCTGCGAAATTCGACATCGTCGTCTACGGCGCAACCGGTTTCACCGGCCAGCTCGTCGCCGAATATCTGACGAGGCAATACAAGACTGACAATTCGCTCAAATGGGCGATGGCAGGCCGCAGCCTCGGCAAGCTGAAATCGGTACGCGATGCGATCGGCGCGCCCGGGAATACGGCGCTGATCGTTGCGGATGCGTCGGACGCGGCCTCGCTGAGGGCGATGGCGGAGCAGACGATGTCGGTGATCACGACGGTCGGTCCGTACCAGCTCTATGGCGAGGAATTGCTCGCGGCCTGCGTCGCCACCGGCACGGATTATCTGGATCTCTGCGGCGAGCCGGTCTGGATGCGGCAGATGATCGACAAGTACGAGGCGGCTGCAAAAGAGAGCGGCGCGCGCATCGTGTTCTCGTGCGGCTATGATTCCGTGCCGTTCGAGCTCGGGACGTTCTTCGTGCAGGAGGAGGCCAAGCGCGTGTTCGGTGCGCCGGCTCCGCGTGTGAAGGGACGCGTGCGCGACATGCGCGGCACATTGTCGGGCGGCACCGCGGCGAGTGCGAAAGCGACGTTCGACGCGGTCGCCAAGGATCTCAGCCTCGTCGCCATTCTGAACGATCATTTTGCGTTGACGCCGGGCTTCACCGGCCCGAAGCAGCCAAAGGGCAACAAGGCGGCCTTCGAGGAGGACCTGAATTCCTGGGCCGCGCCGTTCATGATGGCGCTGATCAACACGCGCAACGTCCATCGCTCCAACATGCTGATGGGTTTCCCCTATGGCCAGGACTTCGTCTACGACGAGATGGTCTTGACCGGCCCCGGCGAGAAGGGCGAGGCCAACGCCAAGCGCGTGATGGCGGCCAACGCCGAGAAG
The DNA here is from genome assembly GCF_030272265.2 of Bradyrhizobium sp. 62B. Lineage (NCBI taxonomy): Bacteria > Pseudomonadati > Pseudomonadota > Alphaproteobacteria > Hyphomicrobiales > Nitrobacteraceae > Bradyrhizobium > Bradyrhizobium sp. 62B. Next base: position 3,234,155 of record NZ_CP092841.2, read on the forward strand.
ACCGGTCCGAACGCGCCGAAGCCGGGCGAGGGGCCGTCGAAGGAGGAACGCGAGAAGGGGCTCTTCAATCTGCTCTATGTCGCGATTGCGCCCGATGGCCGCACGGTCCGCGCCGGTGTCACCGGCGACCGCGATCCCGGCTACGGCTCGACCTCGAAGATGATCTCCGAATGCGCCATGTGCCTGCTGCGCGACGCGACGGATGTTCCGGCCGGCTTCTGGACACCAGGCGCGGCGATGCAGCACAAGCTGATCAAGCGGCTGCAGGACAATGCGGGGCTGACGTTCAGGGTGGAAGCATAGGAGTTCCGGTGCTGCAGGAGGCGTGATCCGTGTCCGCGACGTTCGACATCGTCCTCTATGGCGCAACCGGATATACCGGCCAGCTCGTCGCCGAATATCTCGCCGCGCACCGTGTCGGCGACGGCGCGCCGACATGGGCGATGGCGGGGCGCAGCAAGGATAAGCTCGCCTCCGTTCGCGACGCGATCGGCGCGCCTAAGGACACGCCGCTCATCGTTGCGGACGCAGCCGATCCCGCGTCGCTCCGGGCGATGGTCGATCAGGCGAAGCTGGTCATCACCACCGTCGGTCCATACCAGATCTATGGCTCTGATCTGGTTGCGGCCTGCGCCGCATCGGGCACCGACTATATGGATCTCTGCGGCGAGCCGATCTGGCTGAAGCAGATGATCGACAGGCACGAGGCGGCCGCCAAGGCGAGCGGCGCGCGCATCATGTTCTCCTGCGGTTTCGATTCCGTGCCGTTCGAGCTCGGTGCGTTCTTCGTGCAGGAAGAGGCAAGGCGCGTGTTCGGCGCGCCGGCATCGCGCGTCAAGGGACGCGTCCGCGATCTCAGCTGGAAGTTCTCCGGCGGCACCTCGGCAAGCGCAAGGGTCACTTTCGAAGCGGTGGCGCGGGACCTCAGCCTGGTGCCGATCCTCAAGGACCCCTTCGCGTTCACGCCCGGCTTCAAGGGGCCCAAACAGCCGCGCGGCAACAAGCCTGTCTTCGAGGAGGATTTGCAATCCTGGGCCGCCCCGTTCGCGATGGCGATCCTCAATACGCGCAACGTCCATCGCTCCAACATGCTGATGGGATTTCCGTATGGCAGGGAGTTCGTCTACGACGAGATGGTGCTGACCGGCGCAGGCGATGAGGGGCAGGCCAACGCGAAGCTCGTCATGGCCGCCAACAGCGAAAAGACCGGCCCTGAGGCGCTCAAGCCGGGCGACGGTCCGTCGAAGGAAGAGCGCGACAATGGTCGTTACGACCTGCTCTATGTCGCGATCGCGCCCGATGGCCGTCAGGTCCGCGCGGCGGTGAAGGGCGATCTCGATCCGGGCTATGCGTCAACGGCGAAGATCATATCCGAATGCGCCATCTGCCTGCTGCGCGATACGCCGGATGTTCCGGCCGGTCTCTGGACGCCGGGCGCAGCGATGCAGCACAGACTGATCAAGCGGCTGGTCGATCACGCCGGCTTGACGTTCGAGGTGGAAGCCCGGGCGTAGCTCCCGTAGGGGGGCAAAGCGAAGCGTGCCCATGTCTTCTGTCGAATGCCTGGAAACATGGTGGGCACGGCGCATTGCGCCTTTGCCCACCCGGCAGCTCGCCGCTACACCGCCCGAGCGTCATATGCGTACATGAAGTCCATGCCCTTGGCGCCGAGCGGCAACAGCCACTTCATCATCTGATTGCGAACCCACGCGCCGCCGGCGCTGAATTCGCGCTTGCTGTTGCCGTTGCGGCGGGCGATGGCGACGATCTTCTCCGTGCGCGGGCGACGCTCGGCCTCGAAGGCCTGGAACGTGGCGCCGAGCTCCTGGCCCTCCTGCATCAGGCGCGCGAGCCGCATCGCATCCTCGAGTGCCAGCGAGGCGCCCTGGCCGGCATGGGGGCTCGTCGCGTGCGCGGCGTCCCCGATTAGCAGCGAGCGCTTGCGCGACCAGGCCGGCAGGGTCGCGACGTCGAGCGTGTCGGTGACCACGATATTCTCGGCGGCCTCGATGATGCCGGGGATCGGATCGTGCCAGCCGCGGTGGAAGCCGCGCAGATGCTGCTTCAGTGTCGCGTGGTCAAGCGCGCGAAACATCGCCGCGTCCATGCCGTGCGCAGGCTGCGTGCTCCACCACATCACGCCGTCGTTCGGATCCGGGCTGCAATAGCCGTATCCGAAGAAGCCGCTCTGGCCGAACGTGGTCTCGACGTGCCGGCCGATCGACCTGCCCTCGAGGACGGCGTGCGGCACGAAGCCGCCGAAGCCGATCAGTCCGGTATCGAAAGGTTGCGGTCCGTCCGGCACCACCTGACGGCGCGTCACGGAGTGGACTCCGTCGGCACCGATCAAGAAATCGCCCTCGGCGGTGGTGCCGTCGGCGAAATAGGCAATGACAGGCTGGTCGCCGCGGTCCTCGACCTTGATCAGCCGCTTCTCGAAATAGAGCGAGACGCAGGCGCACCAGGCCTTGTCGATCAGCATCTCGTTCAGCGTGGCACGGCAGACATTGACGGCCGGCTGGCCGAAGCGCCGTGCCATGTCGCGGTTGATCGAGCCGAGCTTGGCGCCTCCTTGCGAATAGAAGTCGAAGGCCTCCGCGACCGAGCCGCGGCTGATCAGCTCGTTTGCAAGGCCGATCTCGTCCATCACATGCATGCCGTTCGGCGCGATCTGAAGGCCGCCGCCGATGCCCTTCGAATAGGGCCAGGCCTCGTAGATCGCGGATTCGATGCCGGCGCGGCGCAGCAGGATCGCGGCCACGGGGCCGGCGATGCCGGCGCCGATGATCAGGGCCTTGCGGGGACGAGTGGACATGGCTTGCTCCCGACGTTTCCGTGGTGCTAGGAGAAATTACGGTCGCTAAATCTCTTAGTGACTAAGATATATATCGAGTAAGAGAAGAGGTCGGCCTTGTCAAGGACGAAGGCGCGCGCGGTGTTGCTCGGGGAATTGGAGGAGGCGATGCGCAGGTCGTCCGCGCAGGGCGTGCTCTATGGCCAAACCGTTGCGAACGTTGCCGGAATTGCCAATTCCGACCTCGAATGCATGGACATCCTCTATCTCGAGGGTCGCGTCACAGCAGGCAGGCTCGCCGAGGTCACGGGCCTCACGACGGGCGCCATCACCGGCGTGGTCGACCGGCTCGAGACGGCGGGGCTGGTGCGCCGCGAGCGGGACGAGGCCGACCGCCGCAAGGTCTTCATCGCCGTCGTGCCCGAGGCGATCGACAAGCTCAGCCAGTTCTACGTGCCGATGCAGCAGGCCATGGAGAAGGTCTGCAACGGCTATTCCGACGAGGAGTTGCGTCTGCTGCTGCGCTTCGCCAATGAGGGCTACAAGGGCGTGCTCGCGGCAACCGAAGCGCTGAAGAGCCTGCTCGACACGCCGCCGGAAAAGCGTCCGGCCCTCAAGCTGAAGACGCGTCCTCGTCAGCCCTGAGCTTGTCAGTCCTGACCTTGTAGATCTGCGCGGCGGCGATCATGCCCCACATCGCGCCCAGCATCATCCAGAAGTGCCGCCAGTGGTCGGTGTCGATCACGAGGCTTTCGCCGACGGTGCCGACGAAGGCGGAGAACACGGCCAGATAAGCGCGCTGCCAGGGCACGGGAACGAAGACGTGCCTGAAGCCCATGATCACGGTGGTGAAGACCAGCGCCGGATAGCACACGCCGGACAGCCAGCCGCCGGACATGAAGGCGTTGAGGTAGGAGTTGTGGGTGTCCTCGGGGAAGAAGCGGTGGAATTGCAGGGGGCCGATGCCGAACGGCATGTCGAGCGCCATCTCCGCACCCAGGATGTGGCGGCCGAACCGGCCGAAGCGGCCTTCGTCGTAGCTCTGGTCGAAACTCGCGCGCTGCTTGAACATCTCGGCGGTGGAATCGAACGACAGCAGCACGGCGATCAGCGCCAGCCCCAGCACGGCGGCCACGATCGCCATGATGACGATGCGCGAGCGCTGCGCGTTGGTGCGGCCGGTCAGCACCATCAACGCCAGCATGAAGGCGGAGGTCAGCACGAGGCCGCCCCAGGCGGCACGCGAGAACGCGAGCAGGATCGCGAGCGACATGATGGCGAAGGCGAAGACGTTGCGGAAGGCCTTTCCGAGCTTGTCCGAAACCACGCTCTGGAGCGAGAACAGCGCCGGCAGGATCAGGAAGGCGCCGAGCACGTTCGGGTCCTTGAACGTGCCGCGCGCGCGTCCGTAGAGCGTGAGGAGGTCGTTGCCGCCGGGTACCAAATGGAAGTAGCCGGCGACCGCCAGGACCGAGGCGACCATCGCGCCGACCACGAGCCCGCGGCGGAGCATGTCGAGCCTGGCCGCGGTGTCCTCGGACATCACCATGGCAAAGAACACCACGGTCACCGCCATGTACCAGGAGGTCGCGATCCAGCTCACGACCTCGGATTGCTCGAACAGCGGAATCGCGCTGATCGTGTAGCCGACATTGAGCAGGACCAGCAGCGCGAGCAGCGGCATCAACGCGAGCCGCAAGCGAAGGCCGGTGGCGAAGAACGTGACCGCCGCGAGCAGCGTCATGATCTCGTAGGGGCTCGGCTCGATGAAGACGACCGCGCCGGAGGCGCCGACCAGCCACACCAGCGCGCGCTGCAGCGCCAGCACGCCGGGCGCGGCACGGACCGCTGCATTCATCTCCCCGGCTGTCGCCGCATACGCCATCACACGCTCATACGCTTACGCAACTCTCACGCCACAACTCCCGCCGTCATCGCCCGGCTTGACCGGGCGATCCAGAAACTCAACTCAATACGCGTTCTCGTTCTTGGTCAGCAGCGAGATCGGCGTCTTCAGGAGAATGTAGAGGTCGAACAGCACTGACCAGTTCTCGATGTAGTAGAGGTCGAACTCGACGCGCTTCTGGATCTTCTCTTCGTTGTCGATCTCGCCGCGCCAGCCGTTGATCTGGGCCCAGCCGGTGATGCCGGGCTTGACCCGGTGGCGGGCGAAATAGCCGTCGACGGCCTCGTCGAACAGCCGGCTCTGCAGCTTGCCCTGCACCGCATGCGGGCGCGGGCCGACCAGGGAGAGATTGCCGGAGAAGACCACGTTGAAGAGCTGCGGCAGCTCGTCGAGGCTGGTCTTGCGGATGAAGCGGCCGACGGGGGTGACGCGTGGATCGTTCTTGGTCACGACCTTCGACGCCGTCGGATCGGCCTGATGATGATACATCGAGCGGAACTTGTAGACGTCGATGCGCTCGTTGTTGAAGCCGAAGCGCTTCTGGCGGAACAGCACCGGTCCGGGGCTGGTCAACTTGACTGCCAGCGCCACCAATCCCATCACCGGAAGCGCTGCGAGCAGGGCGAGGCTGCCGACGACGCGGTCGAACAGCCATTTCATCACCAGATCCCAGTCGGTGATCGGCGCCTCGAACACGTCGAGTGTCGGCACCTCGCCGAGATAGGAATAGGAACGGGGCCGGAAGCGCAGCTTGTTGGTGTGCGCGGAGAGGCGGATGTCGACCGGCAGCACCCAGAGCTTCTTCAGCATCTCCAGGATGCGCGTCTCCGCCGAGATCGGCAGCGCGAACAGCACGAGATCGACGCGGGTACGCCGGGCGAATTCGACGATGTCGTCGACCTTGCCGAGCTTGCGCGCGCCGGCGCAGGTGTCAAGCGCGCGGCTGTCGTTGCGGTCGTCGAACACGCCGAGCACGTGGATGTCGGAATCCTCCTGCGCCTTCAGCGCCTCGACCAGCTGCTCGCCGTTGCTGTCGGAGCCGACGATGATGGTGCGGCGGTCGAGCCGGCCCTGGCGCGCCCAGCCGCGCACCAGAGAGCGCAGCACCAGGCGCTCGGCGATCAGTGTGGCGAGCCCGAGGGCGTAGAAGCCGGCCAGCCACAGACGCGAGATTTCGCTGCCGTATTTGGCGAAAAAGGAGATGCCGATGAACAGCAGGAAGACAAACGACCAGGACGAGATCATCCGCGTCATCTGGCGGAGCTGCCCGCGGAACAGCTGCACCTGATAGATGTCGGCAGCCTGGAAGCAGATCACGGCGGCGACTGCCACCGCGACGATCTCCGCGGGGTAGAGCCAGTTGAAGCCGGCGTGCGGCATCACATAGCCGGCATAGAGCGCGATGCCGACGAGGCTGAGCAGCGTGAAGTCAGCGAGGCGCACGAAGCCGGCGATCACGATCGGCGAATAGGCGCGGGCGACCTTCTGGTTGACGACTTCGAGGGCGGCGGGCGTCAGCCGGCGGCGGCGCTCGATGAAGGGTTGGTCAGCGGGCTTCGCCGCAGCGCTGGTCGCGACGTCGAGCATCGAGCGTGCGTTGAGCGGTTCCACGGGCGTCCACGTCCATTCCAAAGCCCGCGGCACGGCCTTGAGCGCCCGGGCGAGCATCCCCTGGACCTTCGATTATCGAACAAATCGGAAGATTCTCTAAAGCGGGCTTAAGGATGGTTAATGATTGGCAAACGCGTCGCGATAGCCGGCGATCACGCCGTCGACCATCGCCGCTTGCGAGAAATGCGCCGAGATGCGTTCTCGCAAGGAGATCGCGCGCTGCGCGGTGGTTTGGGGATCGTCGAGCGCGGCGGCGATCGCCTCGGCCATGGCCTCGGAATTGCTCGGCGCGAACAGCGCCGGGCTTTCGGCCCCGAAGATCTCGGGAATGCCGCCGATGCGCGACGCGATCATGGGAATGCCGGCGGCACCGGCCTCGATCACGACATAGGGCATGGAATCGCCGCGCGAGGGAACGACGAGCAGCCGCCCTTTGGAAAAGCCGTAGCGCGCCTTGACGTGGCCGATGAAGCGGATCGCGCCTGACAGGCCGAGCCTTTCGACCTGCGCCTTCAGCGCCGCCGTTTCCTCGCCGTCGCCGCCGAGCGTCAACGTGACCTTCTTGCCGCCCTCGTGCAGGCGCGCCACGGCATCGACCAGGAGATCCGCGCCCTTGATGTGCCTGAACTCGCCGACATAGCAGATGTCGGTGGCATCGTCGGCGGTCACGACAGGCTCGAATTCCTCGGGCGTGACGCCGTTGAAGACGCAATGCACCACGCCCTTGGGCGTGCCGACGATGCGTTGATAGGTGTCGCGGGCGAACGCGCTCTCGAACAGGAACAGGTCGGTCGAATCCATCAGCGTTCGCTCGAGCCGCGCGTAGAACTCGCCCTTGAAGGTGTTGAGCGGGTAGTGCAGCGAGCCGCCATGCGGCGTGTAGATGCGGATGGTGTCGTCGGAGCGCCGCCGCATCCGGATGAAGGCGCCGGCCTTGGCGCCGTGGCCGTGCATGACGTCGGGCTTCAGCTTCGCGATCAGCCGTCGCATGCGAAGCCACACCAGCACGTCGTCCGGCGAGGGTTCGCGGCGAATCGCGAGCCGGTGCACGCCGAGCTTCAGGCGCGGCGCGAGCTCGGCAAGCGCCTTGTCGGCGCGCTCGCCGCCGGTGAGGCTGTCGGCGAGGATGCCGACATGATGGCCGCGGTCGACCTGACCGTTGGCGACGTCGAGGATGTGGCGGAAGATGCCGCCGACCGGAGCACGCACGGCGTGCAGGATACGAAGCGGCCGGTCAGGAGAGGGGGGCATGAATCAAAACCAGCGCTCGACGGCGATTGCCGAACAATTCCTCGGAAATATCGAGACGGATTAAGAGCCCTCGTGGTTAACAAACGGTGACGGGCGTGCGCGCAAGGTGCGCCGGATGCCCGCGATTAACCCAGCGGCAACCTTAATGGAGTGTAATCGCCGGCGTTGAGGTAGCTTGGTGGCGTTGCCCCTGCGGGAGTGTTCGATGCGTTTAGCGTTTTGGCGTGCCGGCAAGGACAAGGCGGTGGTGGCGCGGGCCGTTGCAAAGCCCAAGGCCGAAGTTGCGCCCAAAGCCGAAGTCGAAGTCGAGCCCAAGATTGAAGCGAGGCCTGCGCCTGTTGTCACCAAGCAGCCGCAAACCGAATCCGGCGATATAGATCTGCACGCGCTCGGCGCGGCATTGGCGCGCAAGCGCGGCTGGATCGTTGTGCCGACGGTGCTGGCGCTCGTCGGCTCCATTGCAATCGTCAATCTCGTCACGCCGCGCTACAAGTCCGAATCGCGCATCCTGATCGATGGCCGCGAGAACGTGTTCCTGCGCCCGAGCAGCGATCGCGCCGAGGAGCGCCAGGCGCTCGACGCCGAAGCCGTCACCAGCCAGGTGCAGCTCGTGCTGTCGCGCGATCTCGCGCGCGAGATCATCAAGAAGAACAAGCTCGCCGAACGTCCCGAATTCGATCCGGTGCTGCAGGGCGTCTCGCCACTGAAATCGCTGGCCGCGATGATCGGGATCGGTCGCGATCCGTTCTCGATGACGCCGGAAGAGCGCGTGCTCGATGCCTATTACGATCGCCTGCAGGCCTATGCCGTCGACAAGTCGCGCGTCATCGTGGTCGAATTCCAGTCCGCCGATCCCGACCTTGCGGCCCGCGTCGCCAATTCGATCGCCGACGGCTATCTCGTGCTGCAGCAGGGCGTTCGCCAGGAGCAGGCCAAGAACGCCAGCCAGTGGCTGGCCGGCGAGATCGAGAGCTTGCGCAAGAAGGTCTCCGAGGCCGAGGCCAGGGTCGAGGACTTCCGCTCCAAGTCGAGCCTGTTCGTCGGCACCAACAACACCACGCTCTCGAACCAGCAGATGGGCGAGGTCAACACCCAGCTCAACAATGCGCGCTCGATGAAGGCGGATGCGGAATCCAAGGCGCGGCTGATCAAGGAGATGCTCCAGAGCGGCAAGCCGATCGAGGCATCCGAGGTCGTGAACTCCGAATTGATGCGGCGGCTGTCGGAGCAAAGGGTGACGCTGCGCGCGCAGCTCGCCGAACAATCGTCGACGCTGCTCGGCAATCACCCGCGGATCAAGGAGCTGAAGGCGCAGCTCGGCGACCTCGACAACCAGATTCGCGATGAGGCGGCCAAGATCTCGCGCTCGCTGGAAAGCGACGCGCGGATCGCCAGCGGCCGGGTCGACGGCTTGATCACCAGCCTCGAGCAGCTCAAGAAGCAGGCGACCTCGACCAACGGCCAGGACGTCCAGCTCCGCGCGCTCGAGCGCGAGGCCAAGGCGCAGCGCGATCTGCTCGAGACGTATCTCGCCAAATACCGCGAGGCCAACACCCGCGAGACCATCGACACGGCGCCGACCGACGGCCGCATCATCTCGCGCGCCATCGTCTCCAACACGCCGGCCTATCCGAAGAAGCTGCCGATCGTGCTGATCGCGACGATCGCAACGCTGCTGCTGTCGTCCGGCGTCGTCGTCACCGGCGAGCTGTTGCGCCAGACCGCGCCGCGCGCGGTGGCCGCGTTCAGCCCGGTGCAAACGCCGGCGGCAATTCGCCGGGAAGCGGTGGTCCAGCCCGTGGCAGAGCCGTTCGCCGATCCCGTCATGGCAGAGCCCGCGCCGCTGCAGCCTGAGATGGCTGATGATGCCGAATTCACCGAATTCACCGAGATCGAGCAACTGGCCGACAGATTGGGCGCCGCCGGCGCTGCCGCGAAGAAGGTCACCGTGCTCGGCACCGCCTCGAGCGAAGCCATCACGCTGTCGACGCTGACGCTTGCACGGCATCTGGCGCGCGAGGCGCGTGTGGTCGTGGTCGATCTCGCCGCGTCCTCGCCGACGATCGCCGCGGTGTCCGTCGACGCTTCGGCGCCCGGACTTGCCGAGCTGATGCAGGGCGAAGCTTCGTTCGCGCAAGTCATCACCCGGGACAAGCTGTCGCGGCTGCATCTGGTCATGGCCGGCCGTCCCGGCTTCGACCGCAGCCTGCTGCAATCGCCGCGGGTGACGCTCGCGATCGACGCACTGCTGCGCGCCTACGATCACGTATTGATCGATGCCGGCAGCGCCTCAGACCTTCCGGCCGAATTGCTGACGGCGCATGCCCGCGCGGTCGTGGTGCCCGATGCCGCGATGGCACAGGATGCGCGCACGCTGATGTGCGAGCAACTGCGAGCGGTCGGCTTCAGCGAGGTGACGATGCTGAGCAAGCCGGTGCAGCCGTCGAATGCGGCAGAAGCGCCGCGCGTGGTGGCGGCATAGGCTTCTACCCTCTCCCCTTGCGGGAGAGGGTGTCTCGCCGCGCAAGCGGCGAGACGGGTGAGGGGTGTCTCTCCCCGAGTCCAATTGCCAGTTAAGGTCGCGGATCGATACCCCTCATCCGGCGCTTCGCGCCAGCTTCTCCCGCAAGGGGAGAAGGGAAGGGGGTTGCTGAAGCGGAAGGAACTACCCGAACGCCTGCCGCACGCGCCGGGCCAGATCGAACAGCATCTGGTTCTGCTTCACCAGCCGCTTGCCGTGGCTCAGCGATGACATCGCCATCGCGGCGAGCTTGCCGCGCGAGGTCAGGGGTACAAAGCTGTCGAAGATCTCTTCGTCGTCCTTGCAGAACATCCGCTTGTAATCGTCCGAGCCGATGCCGAGGTCGAGCGAGCGGTAGCCGCGCTCGCCGTAGCGATCGATGATGTAGCGCATCAGGATCAGGCCGGGGCTGTAGCGGGCGTGCTCGGACATCGTGTAGGTGTTGAACATCATCGAGAAGCGCTGGCCGTCGGCGACCCCCGCGTAGATCGCGATAACCTCCTCGTCGCACTCGAGCGCGTGGATGTCGATGACGCGGCCTTCGCCGCGCGGCGCCAGGCAGGCGCTGCGGATGAACTGTTCGACACCGGGCTCGGCAAAGACGTTCGGGAGCTTCTGATCCGCCATCCGCGCCGGCTTGACGCGGAAGAACCAGTCGAGCAGGCGGGTGATGTCGGCGTCGGTGGTGGCGAGGTGATAGCGATAGCCGGCGAGGGTCTGGAGCTTCTTTTCCTTGCTCTTGAGGCGGCGGCGAAGGGAATTGCTGATGCGCGAGGCCGGCGGTCCGCCCGGCTCCATCACCAGCTGCGGACAGCCGTTGATCGCGCTCTGTCGCGGCCACAGCGCGAACGGGTTCTGCTGGTCGTCCCAGCGCAGCGGCTGCTGCGTCAGCGCGAGCACGTCGACATGCTCGCGCAGCGGGGCCAGCAGCGCCTCGAGATCGGCGATGGCGGTCTGCGCGGCGCACGCGGCGTCCCACAGACCCATGTTGAAGGTCGTGTGCTTGCCGCCCATGAAGCAGGCCGTGCGCACACCGTGGCTTTGGCGCAGCGAGAGCGGCAGCAGCAGCAGCGGCTTGTGATCGGCGTCGCGGGCGATCACGACGAAGGGGCGGGCGCCCTCGCGCGCGCCGACCAGGCGCTGCCAGGGGCTCAGCAGATCAAACCGCTGATAGGGCGTGAAGAGGTGGCCGGGCTCCTCGAGGCTGCGCCAGGCCGCTTCAGTGGCGTCGAGATCGGCGACGATGTCGACCTGCGCGATACGGCTCGCTTTCGACCGCGCTGGCGCTTCTGCCGTCCGGCTTTGCATCGCCGCAGCCATGGTCATTCGCGAAACCTGTCGAGAAATCAGAAATATGCGTAATTCGGCCTGTGGCCGACCTTTGCAAAGAAATGTCAACAAAGGGTAAGGACAATGGGAGCGGGAACGGGCGCCCGCGGGCGCGAGGATGGGGATATTGGCATCCGACGAAAGATGGCTGGAACGGCTGCGCCTCGAGCTGGCCTGGTTCACCGGCCGGGCCGCGCTGGGCAGCCGCGGTGCGGGCGCCATCCTGCGCCTCGAACGGGTGCGGCCGCGGCGGCACGGCGGGTTTCAGCCGCTGCGCGCGCACGAGATCACGCCGCAATTCCTCGACCGCGCCATTCACGCGCTGAAGCGCTGGGGCTACGATTTCATCGGCATGGATGAAGTCTGCCGGCGCGCGGTGACGTTGCCCGAGCAGCGGCGTTTCGTGGCGCTCACCTTCGACGGTGCGCATAAGGATCTCATCGACTTCGCCTATCCGGTGTTGGCGCATCACGCCGTGCCCTTCACGATCTACGTGCCCACCGCGTTTCCCGACGGCGTCGGACAGGCCTGGTGGCTCGGGCTCGAACAGGTGATCGCGCGCGAGAGCCGCATCAGCCTGATGATGGGCGAGAAGGAGCAGCGCTTCAACGTGGCTGATCGCGCCGAAAAGCAGGCGCTGTTTTCGCATCTGGAGAGCTGGTTGCGCTCGCTGTCGCCGGCGGATCTGTCGGCGGCGATCGCCGATCTCTGCACGCGCTACCGGGTCGACCTCGCCGCGCTCTCGCGCGAGGCGTCGATGGACTGGGAGGATCTGGCGAAGCTCGCTGCCGATCCGCTCGTCACGATCGGCAGCGCGACCGTGAACTACCCCGTCCTTGCCAACATGAAGGACGCTGCCGCGCTGCGCGAGATGAATATGGGCAAGGCGGTGGCGGAAGCCGCCTTCCGCCGCGATGTCGGGCATTTCGCCTTTCCGTTCGGCGATCGCACCTCGTTCCGGCGCAGCCATGTCATCATGGCGGAGGAGGCCGGCTTTGCCAGCGCGGTGTCGACCGTCCCGGGCATCGTGGATGCGGAGGGGCGGACCAATCTGCGCGCGCTGCCGCGGATCTCCTGGGACGGTCGTGTACGCTCGCTGCGCATGCTGCGCGTGCTGGTGTCGGGCGTCGCCTTTGCGCCGGTGAGGCCGACCGGCAGCGCTAGCGACCGGACTTGACGCGATCCGGCCGCTGCATCCAGCTCACGATCGGCATTGCCGGCAGCACCCAGCCCATCCCGACCACGACGTAGTAGATCGCCTGCCGCCAGCCGGACTCGGCAATCCACGGCATCTGTGCCGCGGCCATGCCGAGCAGGGCCCAGACCGTGGCCAGCACCAGGAGCAGGATGGCGCCGAGGAACTTGCGGGTGCGGATATTCATGGCGAACGTGGGCGGCTTTCGCGTAACTTGCGCTGCGGGAGCGGGGGACTATAAGGGGCACGCAGTCCGGTTCAAGCCTCTTAAGTTCAAGCCCTGGTTTTAGCCCCTGAAATGACGACGAATTCCGTTCCGACCAACCCGCATCGCGCCGTGCGCTGGTGGCTGATCTCGGTCGCCGCGTTGATTGCGTTGATGGTGCTGGTCGGCGGCGCGACCCGGCTGACGGAATCCGGCCTGTCGATCGTCGAATGGAAGCCGGTCACGGGCAGCGTGCCGCCGCTGTCGGAGGCGCAGTGGACCGAGGCGTTCGAGGCCTACAAGAAGATCCCGCAATATCGCGAGCTCAATGCCGGCATGAGCCTGTCGCAGTTCAAGGAGATCTTCTGGTGGGAATGGAGCCACCGCTTGCTCGGCCGCTTCATCGGCGTCGCCTATCTCCTGCCGTTCCTGTTCTTCCTCTGGCGTGGCGGTCTCTCCGGTGAGTTGAAGCGCCGGCTCTGGTTGCTGTTCGCGCTTGGCGGCCTGCAGGGCGCAGTGGGCTGGTGGATGGTCGCCTCGGGCCTGACGGAACGGGTCGAGGTGTCGCAATATCGGCTGGCGACGCATCTCTTGCTCGCGCTCCTGATCTTCGCCGGCATCGTCTGGACCGTGCGGCGGCTCAAGGAGCGGCCGCAGATCGCAGCCCCGGCTCGGCTGCGCTTCACGAGCGCGCTGCTTCTGGTCGTGACGCTGGTGCAGATCTATTTCGGCGCGCTGGTCGCGGGCCTGCGCGCCGGCCGCGCCTACAACACCTGGCCGCAGATCGACGGCGCATTCATTCCCTCGGCCGAGCGGCTGTGGTTCGAGACGCCGTGGTGGCGCAACATGTTCGACAATGTCCTGACGGTGCAGTTCGAGCACCGCATGACGGCCTATGCACTGTTCGTGCTGGCGCTGCTGCACGCGATTGACGCGGTGCGCTCGCGCGCAGGCGCGGCCGCGGGCGGCGCGCTTTGGCTGTTCGCGGCGGTGAGCGCGCAGGCGGTGCTCGGCATCCTCACGCTGCTCAATCAGGTGCCGATCGATCTCGCGCTGTCGCACCAGGCGGTCGCGATCGCCGTGCTGACGCTTGCTGTGATGCAGGTGGAACGGCTTGCGTCGCGGCAGTCCGCGCAGGCGCAGCCGCGCGCGGTTCCGGTTAGCCAGGCCGGCTGATCAGGTCAGCAATAGCCGTAGATGCCGCACGCGTAGGGCAGCCGCCAGAAATAATCGACCTGCTTCCCGCCGTAATACGCGCCCTGATAGTCGTAATCCCAGGGGCGGCCGTAATAGCCCGGCAGCGTGTGCGACCCCGGCAGCAGCGGGGTGCCCGGCAGGTTGCGGATGTAGCTGCCGACGCCATAGGCCGGTGAGATCAGCGCATCCGGATCGGTCTCGACCCAAACCTTGGGCGGCTCTTGCTGCGCGGCGGCTCGCCGCTTCGGCGTGGCCGGCAAGTCAGCAGCGACCGCGCTTGAAACCGTCAGCATCGCGGCAAGGGCAGGCACCATCCAGCGCAGCATCGTCGGCTCCGAATCAAAGGGGCGATCCAACGACGATGTATGGGGCAGATGTGGTTAATGATCGTTAACAGCCGGTCGCCGAAGCGGCCGTCGGGCGCGCGTGAGCAACGGAATTCCGTAGCCCGGATTGCGCTTCGCTTCATCCGGGCTACGAGAGCAACCTAAGCCCCCAACGCCTGTTCCAGGTCCGCGATCAGGTCTTCCTTGTCCTCGATGCCGATCGAGAGCCGCACCACGTCAGGACCGGCGCCGGACTTCACCTTGGCGGCGTCGTCGAGCTGGCTGTGCGTGGTCGAGGCCGGGTGGATCACCAGCGAGCGGGTATCGCCGACATTGGCGAGGTGCGAGAACAGCTGCAGCTTCGACACCAAATTGACGCCGGCGTCATAGCCGCCCTTCAGGCTGAAGGTGAACACGGCGCCCGCACCCTTCGGCGCGTATTTGCGGGCGAGTTGGTTGTACTTATCGCTTGGCAGGCCCGCGTAGCTCACCGAGGCCACCGCCGGATGTCCTGCGAGAAATTCGGCGACCGCTTTCGCATTGTCGCAATGCTTCTGCATGCGCAGCGGCAGCGTCTCGATGCCGGTCAGGATCATGAAGGCGTTGAAGGGCGACAGCGCGGGGCCGAGATCGCGCAGGCCCAGCACGCGGCAGGCAATCGCGAAGGCGAAATTGCCAAAGGTCTCCTGCAGGCGGATGCCGTGATATTCGGGCCGCGGCTCCGACAGCATCGGATATTTGCCACCCGTCGACCAGTCGAAGGTGCCGGCATCGACGATGATGCCGCCGAGCGAATTGCCGTGACCGCCCAGGAATTTCGTCAGCGAGTGCACGACGATGTCGGCGCCGTGGTCGATCGGGCGGATCAGATAGGGCGAGGCCAGCGTGTTGTCCACGATCAGCGGCACGCCCGCTTTCCGCGCCACCGTCGAGATCGCCTCGATGTCGGTGATGCTGCCGGCGGGATTGGCGATGGACTCGATGAAGATGGCTTTCGTGCGCGGCGTCACCGCACGCTCGAAGCTCGCGATGTCATCGGGATCGGCCCACACCACGTTCCAGCCGAAGCTCTTGAAGGCGTGCGTGAACTGGTTGATCGAGCCGCCATAGAGCTTTCGTGCGGCGATGAACTCGTCGCCGGGCTGCAGCAATTGCTGCAACACCACGACCTGGGCAGCATGGCCCGAGGCCACCGCCAGCGCGGCCGTGCCGCCTTCGAGGGCCGCGACGCGCTCTTCCAGCACCGCGTTGGTCGGGTTGCCGATGCGGGTATAGATGTTGCCGAATGCCTGCAGGCCGAACAGCGAGGCGGCGTGGTCGGCGTCGTTGAAGACGAACGAGGTCGTTTGATAGATCGGAGTCGCGCGCGCGCCGGTGGTCGGGTCGGGCTGTGCACCGGCATGCACGGCGAGGGTTGAAAATCCCGGAAGGCGATCGCTCATTGAGGGCGTCCTGTTCTTGTGGCCTGAAAATCGCGCGGCATGCTGATCGGCGCCGCGCTCGCCGTCAAGGCACGACGTCAGATCGGAATGATCTTGCTACGCATTGTCGCGTTCGCGAAATGAATCCTTCGCGATTGCGTCAGCTTTGCTCGCTCTTGTTTTTGGCGGCCCGATCGGAGGCCGCGGTGTCGCCGCCGCCGACACTCATCCGATTGAGGGATAGCCGCATGCCTTGCGTTGGCGCGGGCGCGCGCTTGGAGCTGAGCGTGCGCGAATTCACGCCCATCCAGGAGATCTCGGAAGACAGGCGGCCATATTCGATCTTGGGGCAGCGGTTCATCACCACCTTGATACCGACGGATTCCGCCTTCGCCGCCGCGGCGTCGTCACGCGCGCCGAGCTGCATCCAGATCACCTTGGGTAGCGGATCGAGCGTGAGCGCCTCTTCGACCACGGGCATGATGTGGCTGGAATTGCGGAAGATGTCGATCATGTCGACGGGGCGGCCGATGTCCGACAACGAGGCGACGAACGGCTTTCCGAGCAGCTCCTTGCCGACATGGCCGGGATTGATCGGGATCATATCGTAGCCGCGCTGCGCCAGATATTTGAACGCGAAATAGCTCGGCCGCACGTTGACGGGCGAGGCGCCGACCATCGCGATCGACTTCACGCTGTTGAGGATGCCGCGGATGTAATTGTCAGGATAGGCGTCGTGGTTCATTTTCGTCTTTTTCTTTTTGTCACTCATCCCGCCATGTCGGCGCGCGCTTCTCGATGAACGCGCCGATGCCTTCCTCGGCGTCGCGTGCCATCATGTTCTCGGTCATCACCTCTGCCGCATAGCGATAGGCGTCCGCAAGGCTCATCTCGACCTGGCGGTAGAACGCCTCCTTGCCGAGCTTGACGGTGTAGGCAGATTTCAGCGCGACCTGCTGCGCGAGCTCGATCGCGGCACCAAGCTCGGTACCGGCCGGCACTACGCGGTTGACGAGGCCGATCTCGCGGGCGCGCTCGGCCGTTACAGGCTCTCCCGTCAGCAGCATCTCCATGGCCTGCTTGCGTGAGACATTGCGCGACAGCGCCACCATCGGGGTCGAGCAGAACAGGCCGATGTCGACGCCGGGCGTGGCGAACTTCGCGTCCTCCGACGCGATCGCAAGATCGCAGCTGGCGACGAGCTGGCAGCCGGCCGCGGTCGCGATGCCCTGGACGGAGGCGACCACGGGTTTCGGCAGATGCACGATCGCCTGCATCATTGCGCTGCAGGCATTCATCATCTCGGCGAAGAAGGCGCGGCCGCGATCGGGATCGGTGCGGCGCGCGGTGAGTTCCTTCATGTCGTGGCCGGCCGAGAAGGCAGGGCCGTTGGCCGCGATCACGGCGCCGCGGACCGCCTTGTCGTTGCGGATCTCGTCGAGCTCTGCATGCAGGCTGGCGATCATCGCCGCCGACAGGCTGTTGCGCGCGGCGGGCCGGTTCAGCGTCAGGACCGCGATGGGACCTACGGTCTCGCGCAGCAGGATCGGCGGTTGCGGGGAGGGGGCGCGGGCAGCCTTGACGGACATTGACGCGATTTCCGCTAAATGATTGCAATTGGATGACGCAGATAACTTAATGTAACAGGGCAAGCGAAGCGAGGGTGGGAAAAGGCATGGCGTCAGCGAAAATGAGCGTGGCAGAGGTCGAGCAGTTCCTCCGTCACGAATTCCCCCAGGCCTTCAGCGGCGACGATATTACAATCGAAAGCGCCGACGGCCAGACTTGCCTCTTGCGGCAGCGCTACAGCGAAAGGATGCTGCGGCCGGGCGGCACCGTATCCGGTCCGACGCTGATGGCGCTGGCCGATTTCGCCATGTACGTGGTGCTGCTGTCCGCGATCGGGCCGGTCGGGCTCGCCGTGACCACCAATCTCAACATCAACTTCCTGCGCAAGGGCCAGCCCGGCCAGGACGTGCTGGCCGAGGCGCGCCTGCTCAAGCTCGGCAAGCGCCTGGCGGTCGGGGAGGTGAAGCTGCTGTCCGGCACCTCGCCCGATCCGATCGCCCATGTCACCTCGACCTATTCCATTCCAACTATTTGAGCTTTTCGCAGGTAATATAGCACCATATTTTTAACCTATTGATATTGCGGCATTAATTTCCGTCTACGGGCATTGACCGTTGCGCGTCTCTTCTCTAGAAAACCGCGCAGTCCGGCGCGGTGTTCGCGCCGATGCTCCCGTCCACGGAAACTCTGACATGAAAACCTTTTCGGCAAAGCCGGCTGAGGTGACGAAGAAGTGGGTGCTGATCGACGCCAAGGGTCTGGTCGTCGGCCGCCTCGCCACCATCGTCGCCATGCGCCTGCGCGGCAAGCACCTCCCGACCTACACCCCGCACGTTGATTGCGGCGACAACGTCATCATCATCAACGCGCAGCATGCGGTCCTCACCGGTCGCAAGCGCGAGCAGAAGACCTATTACAAGCACACCGGCTATGTCGGCCACGTCAAGGAGCGCACCGCGCGGCAGATCCTCGAGGGCAAGCATCCCGAGCGCGTGCTCGAGAAGGCCGTCGAGCGCATGATCCCGCGTGGCCCGCTCGGTCGCGTGCAGATGGGCAACCTCCGTGTCTACGGCGGGGCCGATCATCCGCACGAGGCGCAGCAGCCCGAGAAGATCGACATCGCCAAGTTGAACCGCAAGAACACGAGGGCCGCATAACATGGCCGAATCCATCCAGTCGCTCGACCAGCTCTCGCAGCTCAAGACGGCGGCGGCGCCCGACGCGCCCAAGCACGAGAAGAAGGTCGACAAGTTCAATCGCGCCTATGCCACCGGCAAGCGCAAGGACGCGGTCGCCCGCGTGTGGATCAAGCCGGGCGCCGGCAAGGTCACCGTCAATTCGCGCGAGGTCGAGGTCTATTTCGCCCGTCCCGTGCTGCGCATGATGATCGAACAGCCGTTCTCGGTGGCCCAGCGTTCGGGCCAGTACGACGTGATCTGCACGGTTGCCGGCGGCGGCCTGTCCGGCCAGGCCGGCGCAGTCCGTCACGGCATCTCCAAGGCGCTCACTTACTTCGAGCCGGAGCTGCGCTCCGTGCTCAAGAAGGGCGGCTTCCTGACCCGCGACTCGCGCGTGGTCGAGCGCAAGAAGTACGGCAAGGCTAAGGCCCGCCGGTCCTTCCAGTTCTCGAAGCGTTAATCGCTTCGGTCACATTCGCCGCGAAAGCGGCTTCAATGAGATGCAAAAGGGCGCTGATTTCAGCGCCCTTTTTGCTGTTCGTTTGTACGCAAATTGATGGCGTGTTTCCGGAAAACTTAGGCGTCCGCGAAAACCTGAATGGAACTCGCCGCACCTAGCGTTGCCTTCGGAAGGGCGCGCAAATCGGATGTGCCGATCGCGTAACTGCTATGTTCTAGAGGGGGCCGACATGATGTCGCTCGATAGCATCACGCTCTATTTGGTCGCCACCATGGTCGCCGCACTGCTCGGCGCCATGATGGTGTTTTTCGGCAAGCAGGAGAACAGCCCCGCGCTGAAATGGTGGGGCACCGCCTATCTGCTCGGTGCCGCCTCCGTCGCGTTATGGACTGCGGCCGGCGACAAGCTGGGCCCGCATCTTTATCTCGCGTTAAATGCGGTCGGCTTCGTAGCCTGCGGCATGGTGTGGAATGCGGCGCGGGTCTTTCACGGCCGCAAGCCGAATTGGCCGGGCCTCGTGCTCGGCGCGCTGGCCTGGGTCGCCACCGTCACGCTGCTCGATCCCGCGGCGTCCATGCTGCGCATGATTGCCGGGGCCGGCATCGTCTCGGTCTATGCGGCCCTGACCGCCAGCGAGCTCTGGACCGAGCGGCGCAAGAGCCAGCAGCGCCGCTGGGCGGCCTTCGTCGTGCCGGTGATGCACGGCTGCGTGTTGATGCTGCCGATCCTGATCGGCAGCTTCCTGCGCCCGCACGATGCGGGCTTCTCCTCGAGCATCTGGGTCACCGTGTTCGCGGTCGAGCTCATCCTTTATGCCGTCGGCACCGTCTTCGTGATCTTCATGCTGGTGTCCGAGCGCACGGTGACTGCGCACCGGACCGCCGCGTCGACCGATCCGCTGACCGGCATGCTCAACCGCCGCGGCTTCTCGGAAGCCTGCGGCCGCGTCATCGAGCGCGAGGCCAAGGCCGGACGTCCCGTGACCGTCATGATCTTCGACATCGATCATTTCAAGTCGATCAACGATCGCTTCGGCCATCCCGCCGGCGACGAGATGCTGAAACTGTTCTCGACCGTCGTCGTCAGCAATTTGCGCATCACCGACCTGTCGGGCCGCATCGGCGGCGAGGAATTCGCAGCGCTCCTGCCGTGCTCGCTGGAGGAGGGCGTGCTGGTCGCCGAGCGCGTGCGCGAGGCGTTCGAGACCTCCGGCGTCGTGGTCGACGAAGGTCCGGTCGACACCACGGTCAGCATCGGCGTCGCCGGTGGGCCGGCCGGCACTGAGCTCGAGGTGCTGTTGGCCTCGGCCGACACCGCGCTCTACCAGGCCAAGCGCGGCGGCCGTAACCGGGTCGAGGCGGCGGAGGAGCTGCCGTTGTCGCTGGAGAACTGGCGCCGCCAGAGCGCCGCGCGGACCGGTGCGCCACAGGCGCGGCCGGCCACCGCCTGAGGCACAGAGGTGGCACCCGCGCGGTAATGCTCTGTTTACCATTCGATCCCTACCATTGCGGCCATGGAATCGATCCGTCGACAGAACCCGCAAGCCGCCATGATGTCGCTCGAAGCCGCTGCGGCCTCGGCACGCAGCGGTTTCGCCTGCCTGTTCTCGACCGCGGATGAATATGAGAGCGCGCTGATCACCGAGCGCCGCGCGCAGGGACGCTACGCGCAGAGCCGCCGCAGCTATTGGCCGCTCGCACTGTTCGTCGGTTGCGCCCTCATCGTGGCGGGCGCGGTCCTGCTGCTGGTCTGAGAGAGCTGCGTTTTTGAGCCGACCAGGGCGCCGTTTCGGCGCCTTTTTCTTTGTCGCCGGCTGCGCTAGACACGCCCATCGAACAAAAATGGGTGGAAACCGATGATCACCGAGATCGCGCAAATCGACGTCAAGCCGGGCAGCGAGAAGGACTTTGAGGCCGCCGTCGCCAAGGCCAAGGCCGCCTTCGGCCGCTCCAAGGGGTTTCACGGCTTCGAACTGCACAAATCGATCGAGAAGCCGCAGCGCTACAGGTTGATGGTGAAATGGGCGACGCTGGAAAACCACACCGTCGATTTCCGCGGCTCGGAGAATTTCACCGAATGGCGCGGCCTCGTCGGCCAGTATTTCGCCGCGCCCCCGGAGGTGGAGCACACCGAGACCGTTCTGACGACTTGAGGATCACGCCGCCTCGGCGAGCGGCGGCGCCTCATATGTCTTGAAATGGTCGATCATGACCTTGGCGATGGCGACCAGCGGCAGCGCCAGCGCCAGGCCCCAGATGCCGAACACGACGCCGAGCACGATCTGGAACGCGAACAGCGTGGCCGGCGGGATGTCCAGCGCCTGCCGCTGCAGGATCGGTGTCAGCACATAGCTCTCCATGGCGTGCACGCCCATGAACAGCAGAAAGGCCGACAGCGCCGGGATCCAGCCCGAGGCGAGGCTCGCCAGCACCACGATGACGCCGGCGATGATGGCCCCGACGGTCGGGATGAAGGCGAGCAGGCCGGCCTGAATTCCCAGGATGAACGAGCCGGGAATGCCGATGAGGGCAAGCCCGATCCAGGTCACCACGCCGACCGCGAGCATGACGATGATCTGCGCGATCAGCCAGCGCTCGAGCGTCTCGGCGATGCGGTCGATGATGAGGGTGACGCGGGTGCGGTGCCTGGCTGGCGCCAGGAACAAGAGGCCGTCGTGATAGACGGCGGGCTGGGCGGCGAAGGCGAAGCCCAGGAACAGCACGATGAAGATGTTGCCGACCCCGTGGATGGTGCCGAGCAGCAGCTTGAAGGTCTGGCTCACGATCGCACCGCCGCTGGAGGCCAGCGCGCCCGCGCCGGGCAGGGCACCGCGCGAGGGCGTCGCCGGCGCGGGCGTCGTCTCCGCCGGCGCCGTGGTCGCGGAATCGGCTGCGCCGTTGCCGAGATCGAAGAAGCTGGTGTCGATGCCGTGGCTGTCGAGGAAGGACCTGACATTGGCGAGCTGCGACTTGAGGGTCTTGCTCAGCAGCGAGGCCTGCTCGGCAATGGTGGCGCCGCCGAGATAGGCGATGCCGGCGAGCATCAAAGCGAGCGCGACGCAGACGATCGCGAGCCGCACCGCATGGGGCAGGGGCACGCGGCGCCCGAGCGCGATCGTCAGCGCGTTGAGGCCGAGACCGAGCAGCATGCCGGTGAAGATCAGCAGCAGGGTGGCGGCGAAATACCAGGTGAAGGCGAGCAGCGCGGTGAACAGCACGACCCCGATGCCCCCGACCGAAATCGCCCAAGCCTGATCTCGAGCAAGGTCGCCGCGGGTCCGGGAGCGTTCATCTTGGGACATGGTCACTTCGGGATCCTTTTCAGCGCAAGGCGCGCCGCACTCTCTCGATAAACGCAGCTGCGATCAAGACCGCGTCAACGCGCTGGTTTGACGGCGGCGCGCCGACGGTGCAGAGCGGTGAGGGCAGAACAATGGGGGCGGTTTGAGCTTCATCAGCAAATGGGCGGGTTTGCTCGGGCTTCTGGCCGTGATCGTGATCGGCGACCAGATCCGGATCAACCGGCCCGGCCACAAATATCGCCTCACGGTCGAGGTGACGACGCCTGAGGGGATCAAGACCGGGTCCGGCATTCTCGCCGTCGTGCCCGACCGCAACTATAACCGCGGTGGCCGTACCATGATGCGCGGGGAGGCGGTGTTCGTCGATCTCGGCGGCAAAGGCAAAAATCTGGTGGCCTTGCTGGCGCATCGGCAGGATGCCAGGCTGGATTTCGACGACATCAACTATGTCGCGCTGCGTGCCTACGGCGCCGCGCGTGGCAACCGCGTCTCGTTCAGCGATATCCACCGGCAGACCGGAATCGTTCCGGTGCAGGGCGACCTCGTTCCGGTGCTCGTGAGTTTTGGCGATCCCAACGATCCCACGACCGCGCGTCTCGTTGCCGGCGACCATGCGAAGGCGGTCCTGGGCGAGGGCTATGCGATCCGTGGTCTTAACGCCGAGATCGTGCCCAACGGGTTTTGGCCGATTGATTTCGGCGGGCCGCTCGGGGAGCCCGTGACGCGCGGCATCGACGCCAAGCTGCCCTGGCTGGCCGCGCCCGGCGATGGCGCGGCAACCGCCCTGAAGGCCGCCGGACTGCCCGCGGGAGGCGAGGCCAGGGAGGCATTTACGCGAAAATAGCATTGCCGTCCCGCGATCCCTTCTGTTGAATTTGTTCCATCGGAGGGGCATGTTTGGGGAATCTTCTTTCGGAGAGGCGCGGAACGACAGATGAGAAAGCCGGTCGTCGGCGTGATCGGGAATTCCCATCGCGTCGAAAATCGATTTCAGGTCCAGATGGTGGGCGAGCGCAATTTGCGCGCCGTGGCCGAGGTCTCCGGCGGCTTGCCGGTGATGTTCGCTGGAGCCCCCGATATCACCGATATCGCGGCCCTGCTCGACACCGTGGACGGCATCATCCTCACCGGCGCCCGGGCCAACGTGCACCCGACCCGTTTCAACGTCGACCCCTGCGAGAAGCACGAGCCCTATGACATCCACCGCGACGAGGTGGCACTGGCGCTCTCGGTCGCCTGCGTTGCCCGCGGCATTCCGCTGTTCGGCATCTGCCGCGGCCTGCAGGAGATGAACGTCGCCTTCGGCGGCTCGCTGCATCCCGAGATCCGCGAAATTCCCGGCCGCATGAACCACCGCATGCCCAGGCTCGAGAACGGCGAGATCCATCCCGACCCGACCGTCGTGTTCGCCGACCGCCACGACGTCGACCTGACGCCCGGCGGGGCGTTCGCGAGGCTGCTTGGCTGCGAGAAGATCAGGGTCAATTCGCTGCACGGGCAGGGCATCCTCGAGCCTGGCAAGCGCGTGCTGATCGAGGGCATCGCCGAGGACGGCACCATCGAGGCGATCCGGATCGCGGAAGCCCCGACCTTTGCGCTCGGCGTGCAATGGCACGCCGAATACGATCCCCAGCACAATCCGATCAACCGCAAGCTGTTCGAGGCGTTCGGCGAAGCGCTGCTCGCGCGGCAGAAGGCGGCGGCGTAACGCATCTCGCGCTCGTGCGTCCCGGACGCGCTGCAGCGCGCTTGCGCTGCTGCGTCTTTCGGATTTCAGCCCGGCCTTCCATTCGCTGCATTTCCGCTTATGCTCCGAAGCACCGAAAGGTCTGCGCTCGGGGAGATGACGATGGTTTCTCCAAACAGAGTTGGCGCGATTCCAATCGCGGCTACGGTCCTTTACCTCGCAGCGGCTCAGGCGGTGGCGCAAACCCTGCCTTCAAATGCTCCGACCAAGGAGCAGCTCGCCAACGACAACAATCTCTTCATCGCTCTGGCAATAAAGGCGCTGCGGTGGGAGGAGCCGGCCGAACCGGTCAGCATCGTCGGTCCAATCCATTTCGTCGGCACCAAGGGCCTCGGCGTCTTTCTCTTCACGACCGCCGAGGGCCACATCCTGATGAATACCGGAATGCCTTCGTCGGGACCCATGATCTTGGACTCCGTTCGCAAGCTCGGCTTCAAGCCGGAAGACATCAAGCTCATGATCAACGGCCACGCTCACGCGGATCATGCCGGCGCCTTCGCCTGGCTCAAGGAGCGGCTCGGGGCCGAACTCGCCGTCATGAAGGACGACGTCGCGGCGATGGAGAGCGGCGATGCCGACGACTTCAAATACGGCAATGATCTCACCTATCCGGGCGTAAAGGTCGATCGCGTCCTGCGCGATGGTGAAACCATCAAGATGGGCGACGTGCTGCTGACCGCTTACCACACGCCGGGCCATACCAGGGGCGCGACGACCTGGATCGCCAACCTCGTGGTCGACGGGAAGCCTTTCATCGTCGCCTTTCCGGACGGCGCCGGCTTCAATCCCGGTTACCGACTGGCGAAGAATCCATCCTATCCCGGCATTGCCGACGATTATCGCCGGACTCATCATGCCCTGGAAATGCTCAAGCCCGACATCTGGCTGGCGCAGCACAACGAATACTACGACCTCGAAGGCAAGCGGGAGCGCGCCAAAACGGACGGCGTGAAAGCCTGGGTCGATCCGGAGGGATATCGCCGCTTCATCGCCGGCAAGAAGCGGGCCTTCGAGGACGAAGTCGACGAGGAAATGGGCGCTGCAAAGGGAGGCGGTAAATGAGCCGCGTGGCCTGTCTTTCTCTGCTGCTGCTGGCAGTCCCCGCCGTCGCCGCCGAAAGCGCGGGCAACGCGCCCCGGATGGTCGATGTGCACAATTTCATTCGCGCCGAGACCGATCTCTATTTCCGTAAGGCTGCCATGGATGACGGCGCCTTCGGCAAGCTCCGGCACCGTCGAGAGGTGGCATCGATCGACAAGCAGGACGTCGTACGCATGAACCGCGACACGCTCTATTCATCCGGCGTGTTCGATCTCGACGCCGCGCCGGTCACGATCACGCTGCCGGACGCCGGCAAGCGGTTCATGTCGATGCAGGTGATCTCGGAGGATCATTACACGACGGATGTCGTCTACGGTCCGGGCACGTTCGCCTATTCAAAGGACAGGGTGGGAACGCGCTACGTCTACGTCATCGTCCGCACGCTCGTGGACTCTGAAAGCCCTCAGGACGTGAAGGCTGCGAACGTCATCCAGGACGCCATCAAGGTCGAGCAGGCGTCCGCTGGAAAGTTCGAGGTGCCGCGTTGGGACAAGGCGTCCCAGGACAAGGCGCGCGGCGCTCTCGAAGTGCTCGGCTCGTTGGGCGGCGTTGTCGACCGGTTCGGCAGGAAGGACGAGGTCGACCCGTTCGATCATCTCATCGGCACCGCGATCGGATGGGGTGGCAACCCGCGCAGAGCCGCCGACTATCAGAGCTATTATCCGCCGCAAAACGACGGCAAGGGCGTGTATCGACTGACCCTGAAGAACGTGCCGGTCGACGGGTTCTGGTCGGTCAGCCTCTACAACGACAAAGGCTTCTTCCAGAAGAATGCGCTCGGCGCGTATTCGTTGAACAACCTCACCGCAACGCCCGATCCAAGTGGCGCCGTCGTGATTCAGTTCGGCGGCTGCGATAAGGCGACGCCGAGCTGCCTTCCAATCATGAAAGGCTGGAATTACACGATACGGCTCTACCGTCCGCGGCAGGAAATCCTCGACGGAAGCTGGAAGCCACCGCCGCCGGAGCGCGCATCGTAGCTTACCCCGCAGCCTTGGCGCAATTTCGTTTGCAATCCGAGGTGGACCGCGCTCCTCGCCGACTCGTAGAAGTGGGGCCCGAATTGCGTTATCTCAATGCCGGGATCCACTTTATCGGACAGACTGGGACGATCGGTTGGCCGACACAACTAAAGTCTCCATCTCAAGACAAAAGTTAGTTCATGAGCAGGCCTGTGAAGACTGAAAGCGAACTGATCGCCATGGCGAAGGCCGAGCTGAAGGTCCATGCCGACTGTCCCGATGGCATGATCATTTCCGTTCTCCGCGACGGTCGTTCTTGGGAGTTTCGAGCCAGCGCAGACAAGGCCACCTCGGATCGGCCGGGCTACCCTGAATCCGTCGCCATGCTCGTCCAGATCGGCGACCACCTCTGCAAGCAGTACGACGTCGAGGATTAGGCGCGCCTGCGCGGTCGGGGCAGGGCCTCCGGGCACCACCTTGCCGGCAGCCATTTCACGTCGACGCGCATTAAGCACTGCGACCTTCTCTCGGACCTTTTTGCGGCAAACCGCCGATTTTTCTGTTGACCCGGAATTGCCTCACGGTAAATGTGGGCCCGCTTCACGCGGCGGGTAAGACCTTAAGGTGTCTTGCCAAAAACCGACAACAAGAACGGGCGGAAGCATCAGGAGGGGTCAGCTAGCTCCCGCGCAGAAGTGGAAGGTTGCAGCAGCAGCGCCATGGTCTTGCTCGCTTGGGAGGTGGTGCTCAGCGAGCGGGGACAAGGCATCGATGCGCCCATTGTTGGCGATAAGTACGGCTATCGACTGGCTGAACGAAAAGGTCGGCAACGTCTGCAACATTCTGGTTCTCGCGGCCTGCGTGGTCAGCGCTGCCAATGCGATGATCCGGTATGCCTTCAGCTACAGCTCCAACGGCTGGCTCGAGACGCAGTGGTATATGTTCGCCGTCGTCGTGATGTTCGGCTCGTCCTACACCTTCAAGCGCAACGAGCATGTCCGCGTCGAAATCCTCTACCTCATGCTGTCCGAACGCGGCCAACTCTGGCTCGACTTGATCGGGACTTTGGTTTTCCTCGTCCCGGCCTGTCTGCTCCTCAGCTACCTCTCGTGGTCGATGTTCTACAACTCAATCATCATCGGCGAAATGTCCAATAATGCCGGCGGTCTCCTCCGGTGGCCGATCAAGTTCGTTCTGACGTCGGGATTTTTCATGGTGGCGTTGCAAGGCGTCTCGGAAGTCATCAAACGCATGGCGGCCTTGCGCGGCGAAGTCACCATCGATGCGAAATATGAGCGGCCGACCCAATGATCACGATTGAGATGATGCCGCCGCTGATGTTCGGCGGCCTGGTCGTGGCCATGCTGATCGGATATCCGGTCGCCTTCACGCTGGCCGCTCTCGGCCTTTCCTTCGGATTTCTCGCGATCCACGAAGGGTTTTTCGGGTTCAGCTTCCTGCAGGCGATCCCGGAGCGCATCTACGGCAGCGTTCTGGCCAACGAGTTGCTGCTGGCCATTCCCTTCTTCACGTTCATGGGCTCGATCCTCGAACGATGCGGCCTCGCCGAGGATATGCTGGATTCGATGGGGCAGTTGTTCGGCCCCATTCGCGGCGGCCTCGGTTATTCCGTGATCATCGTCGGCTTCATCCTCGGTGCCATCACGGGCACCGTGGCGGCGCAGGTGATCGCGATGGCGCTGATCTCGATGCCGGTGATGATCCGCTACGGCTACAACATGCGCTACATCACCGGCGTGCTCGCGGCGTCCGGCACCATCACCCAGCTGGTGCCCCCTTCGCTGGTCCTGATCGTGCTCGCGGACCAGCTCGGGAAGTCGGTCGGCGACATGTATCTGGGCGCCTGGGGTCCGTCGATCCTCCAGATCGCGCTGTTCGCGGGCTACACTTTTGCTCTGAGCGTGATCAAGCCGAGCCACGTTCCGGCGGTGCCGAAGGAAGCAAGGACGCTCACGGGCTGGGCGCTCTGGCGCAAATGCCTGTTGGGCATCATTCCCTCCGCCGTTCTGATCTTCGTGGTGCTCGGCACCATGATGCTGGGCCTTGCCACGCCCACCGAGGCAGGCGCGATGGGCGCGGTCGGCGCGATCGTGCTCGCCGTCGTCCATCACAAGGATTTCAGCTCGGCCGGACACAAGATATTGCTCATCGGCGTCGCGGCCGCGGGTGTCGGCACCATCATCGGCATCTATTTCACGCCAAATCTGGTGTTCAAGATCGCCTTCGCGATCGCCTATCTCGCGGTCGCCTGGGTCTGCATCGAGGCGATCAGGATTCCGGACCTGCGCATCCTGGTCAAGCAGGGCTACGAAACCACCATGCGCATCACCTGCATGGTGACGTTCATCCTGATCGGATCGACCTGCTTCTCGATCGTCTTTCTGGGTTGCAACGGCGGTGTCTGGCTGGAGCACATGCTGACATCGCTGCCGGGAGGCGTCTGGGGCTTCCTGATCTTCATGAACCTCTTCATTTTTTTCATCGCGTTCTTCCTCGATTTCTTCGAGATCGCATTCATCATCATTCCGATGATTGCGCCGATCGCGCAGAAGCTGCTCACGCCCGTCGTCGGCGCGGACGCCGCCTTGATCTGGTTCGGCGTCATGCTCTGCGTCAACATGCAGACCTCGTTCCTGCATCCTCCCTTCGGTTTTGCCCTGTTCTACCTGCGGGGTGTGGCGCCGAAGGAGGTCAAGAGCTCGGACATCTATTGGGGCGCGATGCCATGGATCGGCCTGCAGGCGGTCATGGTTGCGGTCGTCATCGCATTCCCGATCACCGTCACCGGGCTGTTGGACGCTCCCAGGAAGGTGGATCTGGACAAGATCAAGATCGAGGTTCCGGATATCGAGCTGCCGCCGCCGCTCGACTTCGGCCAGCCCAAGACTTGAGGAAAGTCTGCCTGGAGACAGGCATCACCCCGCGAGCTTTACGACATAGGCGTCGATAAGGTCGGGATAACCCTTGAGACGCAGACTGCGCCGCTCGGCCGCCATGCCGGTCGATGCGTCGCCCCAGACCGCCGAGCTAATGACCATCTCGCCGCCTTTTGCCGCTGCCACCAGACGTGCGCAGAAATTCATGGGGTCTCCGAGCGCGGCAAACTGGTAGTTGCCGTCCTCCACACCGATCGAGCCGACAAAGGTCCTGCCCGTATGTACGCCAACGCCGATGGAGAGCCAGGGGCCGGCGGGATCGTCATGGCCGGTCGCGCGCAGAAGCGCGAGCCCGGCCTTGACCGCGAGCTGGCGGTAGTCGCTGCCCGAAATACCGGGTGGAAAAATTCCGATCACCTCGTCGCCGACCATCTTGTCGACCACGGCATCGGTCGCCGCGAACACGTGGGTCGCCACGCGGAAGAAACGCTGCATCAGCGCGGCAAATTCCGTTGGGCCGATGCGGGCAGCAAGCTCGGTCGATCCGCGTACGTCGGCATAGAGCATTGCGATCTCGATCTCGGCGCCGCCGCGCTCCTTGGCGAGCACTGTCTCGCACTGCTCGCAGATGTGCGGATTGCGCCGCCACGGCCGAAAGCCGGCAAGCCGCAAGGCCGGCGCCGTGAAGCCGTCGAAACCGACGCAACAGAGCCGGCAGCGGTTGTCCGCGGTCGGCGACAGCATGCGCATCACCGCGCGGCCGCGGCGGAGCGAGGGGTGCTCGCCGGCCAGCATCTGCTGCCAGAACGCGTTGCGATCTCGTTCGTCCCTGGGGTCCGACATCTAACTTCTCGTTCGATCGCCTGAAGTTAGTCTCGTCCATCCTAGTCCGTGGGCGGCAAGCCGGCAACGAGCCTTGTGCGCCATCGCGGTGGCTCAGTTGCTCGCGATCTGCGATTGCCTCAGCGGGCTGCGATGATGTGCAGTTGTACCGAACCGACCGAGTAGCTACCTTCTCGCATGGTTCTCAAGTTCGGAATTGCATGCAGATGATACGCAGCCTGATTGCCACGACCTCCTTTCTGCTCGTCTGTTCCGTACATGCCCAAACCGCGCCGCCGCAGGAAAGCGCCATCACCTGCGTCACGCCCGTGGCACCCGACGACACCGAACGGAGCCTGAAACAGCGCTATGGCAAGGACGCCGTGGTGCAGCAGCTGCCCGGCGCCGAAGGCGAGACCTACAAGGGCGTCGTGCTGTTCCCGAAGGCGCGGGACCGCCGCATCGAGATCGCCTTCACCGACGACAAGGCCGGGCGCGCCTCCGGCCTGACCTTGCGCGACGCAGGCAAGACCGGTCTCTGGACCGTCGCGGGCGTCACGATCGGATCGAGCCTTGCCGACGTGCAGAAGGCCAACGGCAAGCCGTTCCTGATCAGCGGTTTCGAATGGGACTATGGCGGCTTCGTCACCGACTGGAAGGGCGGCACGCTTGGACGTCCGATGCAAGGCGGCTGTCGGGTGACGATCCGCTTCGGCGGCAAGAGTGGCGCGCCCAGGTCGCTGTCCGGCGACGGCGTGAAGGCAGCATCCGACAACGCGGCGCTGGTGAAATGGGCCCCCGTCGTGACCGAGATCGGCGTGAATTTTCCGGACAAGTAGGATGTGAGCGCGTAGGGCGGATGAGCCGAAGGCGTAATCCGCCGTCTTGACTCGAACGCCGTGCATTTGGCGTAAACCAATCGGTAGGAATTGGTAGGGCCTGATTTTTGCGGCTCTGATTTGTTCTTTGAGAACGAAGTGGAGTCGGATGCAGAACGAAAGCTGACGGATCCGACTCGCAAGATCTGTCCTACGCCGTCCGCTCCATTCGCCGCGCGC
The DNA here is from genome assembly GCF_030272265.2 of Bradyrhizobium sp. 62B. Lineage (NCBI taxonomy): Bacteria > Pseudomonadati > Pseudomonadota > Alphaproteobacteria > Hyphomicrobiales > Nitrobacteraceae > Bradyrhizobium > Bradyrhizobium sp. 62B. The sequence goes on from NZ_CP092841.2 coordinate 3,265,006, forward strand.
GATAGGCCTGTGGTGACATCAGGGTCAATTTCCGGAACGCCTTGCGAAAGCTGCTTTCGTCCTCGTAGCCCGTCGTGCGCGCGATGGTCTTGACCGGCTGCGTCGTCGTCTCCAGCAGCGTGCGCGCGTGCTCGACGCGGCGGCGCATGATGAAGGCTTGCGGCGGCTCGTGCGTGAGCTCCTGAAACTTCCGGTTCAGCGTGCGCTCGCTGAGGCCGAGCGCGCCGGCAAGGCGCTTGACGGTCATCGGAGCCTTGCCGGTGCGGCGAACCAGGAGGTCCGCCCTGGTCAGCAGCGGGTCCTGCGAGAGCAGATAGCCGACCGGCATGAAGATCGACTGGGTGCGCTGGGCCGTGTCGATCACCACGTAGTCCGCGCATAGTTTTGCGATCTCCTTGCCTTCGACCATCGCGATCAGCTTGAGCAGGAGATCGACCCACGACATCGGGCCGGCCGCGCAGACGATGCGGTCAGCCACGGTGATGACGGCGTCGGCGGCGAGGTCGATGCTGGGATGACGCTGCCGCAATTCGCCCTGCAGCCACCAGGTGATGGTGGCGCGGCGGTGGTCGAGCAGGCCGGCGCCGGCCAGCAGGAACACGCCGCTGCAGAATGCGCCGATCAGCCGGCCGTTGGCGTGCTGCTGCCGGAGCCAGGCGCCGGCCCGGGCATATTGCGGTTGCAGCCGCGCCGCCGTGACGTGATCGACGAGATTGCCAGGGACGAGGATCGCATCGAAGCGCGTGCGCTGTCCGTCGCGCCATCGACCGCAATCATCTGGCCGCCGCCGGCGCGCACCGGTCTGCCGTCGAGCGAGAGCGTCTGCCAGCTGAAGCGGGGTTTTGCGCCGCTCTGCTGCATGACGTGATTGGCGAGCAACAGGATGTCGGCGACGCCGGCGATCGCCGAATGCATGCAGCCTTCCACAGCCAGAATTGCAAGCTTCATGAGACCTCCAAATGGGACGCCTCGATCCTATCCGATCGGCGCGCGGCGATGTGGCGGAAATTGCCCGATCTCTGTCTTATCCGCCACTGCCTTGGCGGTCGCGTCCGGGTCACTCTGCCGTCGTCGTCACACGACATGATTGGAGAAAGACATGCCTTACGTCACAATTTCCACCGTCCGCGGCATCCTGGACGCCGCGCAGAAGAAACAGCTGCTCGAACGCGTCACCGACCTCCTGGTCGAGGTCGAGGGGCAGGGCAGTGCGGACTTCCGCCGTAACGTCTGGGTCCGGATCGAGGAGCAGGAGCCCACGCACTGGTCGCTCGGCGGCATGCAGCCGACCGCCGAGATCATTGCCGGCACGTTCGGTGCGATCGGCGCGGACGGACTTCGGCTTGCGCGGCCGAAGCCGTAATTGCCTGGGCGGGTAGGGCGGAGCGGGGCGCATCTCGACACGACCGGCGAGATGATGTCTGGCAAGGACCTTACCCGCCCTACGTGTGCCGCCCATCTTCGGCCCCATTGCGCGGTTTCGAATAGCCTGCCGGGGACAGCAGGAGGATTTTCGATGATCAGCGACGCCGTCACATCAGCCCCTCACCGGCCTGGCCGGATATCGGGACTTGCCATTCCACTGCTGGCCTTCGCGCTCTGGTCCGGCTGCATCGGCGCGGCAGCGCACGCCGCCGAGCCCGGCAAGGATGCTCCGGCTGGCGGCCTGCCGCGCATTCTCGTGCTTGCGACGGGCGGCACCATCGCAGGCCAGGCCGACGCGCGCGCGACCGGCGCCTACAAATCCGGCCAGATCACGGGCGAGCAGCTGATGCAATCGGTGCCGGGCTTGGACAAGCTGGCGAAGCTCAACGCCGAGCAGATCTCGTCGATCGGGTCCCAGGACATGAACGACAAGGTCTGGTTTGCGCTGGCCCGCCGCATCCAGGATGCTTTCGACAAGAACGAAGCGGACGGCGTCGTCATCACCCATGGCACCGACACGCTGGAGGAGACCGCGTTCTTCCTCGACAATGTGGTGCGCGGCGACAAGCCGGTGGTGATCGTCGGCTCGATGCGGCCGGCCACGGCAGTCAGCGCCGATGGCCCCGGCAATCTCTACGAAGCCGTGCAGGTCGCCGCCGATCCGCGCTCGCGCGGGCGCGGCGTCATGGCCGTGCTGAACGACAAGATCCAGGGCGCGCGCTCGGTCACCAAGACCAACACCACCAGCATCGAGACGTTCAGCTCCGCCAATGACGGCCCTGTCGGCTATGTCGACACCGCCGGCGGCATCCGGTTCATGACCCAGGCCGCGAGCCTCAGGCGCGCGACCTATCCGCTGCCGGCGGGCGAGCAATTGCCGCGCGTCGCGATTGTCTACTCGCACGCCAATATGGACGCCGTCCCGATCGAGGACGCCATTGCGCACGGCGCCAAGGGCATCGTGCTGGCCGGTGTCGGCGACGGCAACACCTCGAAGCCGGCGCTCGATGCGCTCGAGGCGGCGGCGAAGAAGGGCATCATCGTGGTTCGCTCCACGCGGGTTCGTTCCGGCTTCGTCACGAGGAATGTCGAGGTCGACGACGACAAGAACGGTTTTGTGGTGTCCGAGGACCTCAATCCGCAGAAGGCCCGCGTACTCACTCAATTGCTGATCGCGGGCGGCGTCACCGCGCCGGCCGAGCTGCAGAAGGCGTTCACGGCGACGTGGTGAGGGGACGTAACGCGTAGGGTGGGTTGGCCGAAGGCGTAACCCACCATCGCTCGCATCCGAAAAGACAGAAGAGGGCCCAAACGAAAAGGCGCTCCTTTCAGAGCGCCTTTTGCTTGTCGCAGAAAGTCCGGGCCGCTTAGCCCGAATAATACATCTCGAACTCGACCGGGTGCGGGGTCATTTCGAAGCGGGCGACTTCGGTCATCTTCAGCTCGATATAGGCGTCGATGAAGTCGTCGTCGAACACGCCGCCGGCCTTGAGGAAGCCGCGGTCCTTGTCGAGGTTCTCAAGCGCCTCGCGGAGCGAGCCGCAAACGGTCGGGATCTGCTTCAGCTCTTCCTTCGGCAGGTCGTAGAGGTCCTTGTCCATCGCCGGACCCGGATCGATCTTGTTCTTGATGCCGTCGAGGCCGGCCATCAGCATCGCGGCGAAGCCGAGATAGGGATTGGCCATCGGATCGGGGAAGCGCACCTCGACACGCTTGGCCTTCGGCGAAGCGGTGTAGGGAATGCGGCAGGAGGCCGAGCGGTTGCGCGCGGAGTAGGCGAGCAGCACGGGGGCCTCGTAGCCCGGGACCAGACGCTTGTAGGAGTTGGTCGACGGGTTGGTGAAGGCGTTGATCGCCTTGGCGTGCTTGATGATGCCGCCGATGTAGTGCAGGCAGGTCTCCGACAGGTCGGCGTATTTGTTGCCGGCGAACACCGGCTTGCCGTCCTTCCAGATCGACTGGTGCACGTGCATGCCCGAGCCGTTGTCGCCGAAGATCGGCTTCGGCATGAAGGTGGCGGTCTTGCCGTAGATGTGCGCGACCTGGTGGATGCAGTATTTGTAGATCTGCATGTGGTCGGCCATCAGCGTCAGCGTGTCGAACTTCATGCCGAGCTCGTGCTGGGCGGAGGCGACCTCGTGGTGGTGCTTCTCGACCTTGACGCCCATCTTGGCCATGGCGCCGAGCATTTCGGAGCGCATGTCCTGCACCGAATCCTGCGGGGGAACGGGGAAGTAGCCGCCCTTGGTGCGGATGCGGTGGCCGAGATTGCCGCCTTCATATTCGGTGTCGGAGTTGGTGGGCAGCTCCGAGGAGTCGAGACGGAAACCGGTCTTGTAGGGCTCGGCCGAATAGCGCACGTCGTCGAACACGAAGAACTCGGCCTCGGGGCCGACGAACACGCTGTCGCCCACGCCCATCGACTTCACCATGGCTTCCGCCTTCTTGGCGATGCCGCGGGGGTCGCGGTTGTAGGGCTCGCCGGTGGTCGGCTCGAGCACGTCGCAGGTGATGACCATCGTGGTCTCGGCGAAGAACGGGTCGATCGTCGCGGTGACCGGATCGGGCATCAGGCACATGTCGGACTCGTTGATCGCCTTCCAGCCGGCGATCGAGGAGCCGTCGAACATCGTTCCTTCGGCGAAGATGTCTTCATCGATCATGCTGACGTCGAACGTCACATGCTGCCACTTGCCGCGCGGATCGGTGAAGCGCAGGTCGACGTACTTGACGTCGTTGTCCTTGATCGATTTCAGGACGTCTTTGGCGGTCTTCATGCATACCCCTTTTGGCTCTGCGGGTCGGTTTCCAGATGAGCAAAATTATTCTCGCTCGGGCGAGTTTTGCGCGACCGCACAAACGAAATCAGGCCGCCGAAGCAGCCTTCATTCTAGTCGGAGTGTCGCAAAATTCGGGATAGCACCCGGCTCAGATAGCGTCCAGCCCGGATTCGCCGGTTCGGATGCGGATCGCCTCTTCGATGTTGGAGACGAAGATCTTACCGTCGCCGATGCGGCCGGTCTGCGCGGCGCGGCGGATCGCGTCGATGGCGCGCTCGACCAGATCGTCGCCGATCACGATCTCGATCTTCACCTTGGGCAGGAAGTCGACGATGTATTCGGCGCCGCGGTAGAGCTCGGCGTGGCCCTTCTGCCGGCCAAAGCCCTTGGCTTCGGTGACGGTGATGCCTTGAAGGCCGACTTCCTGAAGCGCTTCCTTCACCTCGTCGAGCTTGAATGGCTTGATGATGGCTTCGATTTTCTTCACTGCGCGCCTCCCGGCCTTTCGATCAAATAGCAACGTCTTCGTCAGGATGCGCTTCTCTAACGCACGATCTTGTCTTCGCTATGCCGGGAGTCCTGACCTGTCCGGCAACAACGGCCGGCGACACCTGATAAACGCCAGTGAGCACGACAAACCGAAGCGGCTTCCTCAAAAGCAGGGTCTATGCCAAGTTGCAAATGCCCTGATTATTGGAGCGTTATCAGCCTTTTAACGAGCATCTCTGAATGGTGACGCCGATCTGCACAAAATACCGAAGACTACGAAATAGGCAAACGGTTCAATATGTGTGCAGATCCTTGTTCCCCGTGTCGGATGCGCGGGGAAGATGCCCGTTGAAAAGGCGATTGTACTAGGGAAGTGGCATGGAAGTTCTGACCAACGCCGAAATGCAGCGGGCGGACCAGCTCGCCATCGCGGCCGGCACCCCCGGCTTCAAGCTGATGCTGAGCGCGGGCCAGGCGGTCGCGGAGGCCGCCCAGGCGCTGGTGGAGGAGGGGCCGATCCTGATCGTGGCCGGTTCCGGCAACAATGGCGGTGACGGTTTTGTCGCAGCCGCCGAGCTCGTCGCCCAGGGACGGGAGGTCTCGGTGATCGCCATGTGCGAGCGCGAGCAGCTCCAGGGCGATGCGGCCTCCGCCGCGCGCGGCTGGAAGCACCCGCTGCTGCCGTTCAATCCGCAGGCGATCGGAAAGCCTGCGCTGATCATCGACGCGCTGTTCGGCGCGGGCCTCAGCCGGCCCGTCGAGGGAGAGGCGCGCGCGATGATCGAGGCGATCAACGCCAACGGCGCCGTGGTGCTCGCCATCGACCTACCGAGCGGCATCAACGGCACCAGCGCGGCCGTGATGGGCGCGGCGGTGAATGCCGCCGAGACCGTCACCTTCTTTCGCAAGAAGCCGGCGCATTTGCTGCTGCCGGGCCGGATGCATTGCGGCCGCGTGCGCGTCGCCGACATCGGCATCGATGCGCAGGTGCTGGACGAGATCGCGCCGCAGACCTTCGAGAACGATCCGGAGATCTGGGGCGCCGCCTTTCCGATACCGCGCATCGACGGCCACAAATACGCGCGAGGGCACGTGCTGGCGGTCTCGGGCGATGCCGCGGCAACCGGGGCGGCGCGGCTCGCCGCGCGCGGCGCGCTGCGGGCAGGGGCGGGCCTCGTGACGTTGGCGAGCCCGCGCGATGCACTCGCGATCAACGCGGCTGCGCTGACGGCGGTGATGGTTCGCCCCGTCGACACCGTGGTCGAGTTCGGCGAGTTGCTCGGCGACAAGCGCTACGGCACCTGCATCATCGGCCCCGGCGCGGGCATCGGTGAGCGCACTTGCGATCTCGTCCACACCGCGCTGAGCGCGCAGCGCCACCTGGTGCTCGATGCCGATGCGCTGACGAGCTTTGCCGCAACCCCCGAGCGCCTGTTCGAATCGATCAAGTCCTCAGGTGACAACGCGGTGGTGCTGACTCCGCATGAAGGCGAGTTTCCGCGCCTGTTCTCCGATCTCAGCAACAAATTTCCGGGCCGTTCCAAGCTGGAGCGCGTGCGCGCCGCCGCCGAGCGTTCCGGCGCCGTCGTGCTCCTGAAGGGGCCGGACACCACGGTCGCCGCCCCCGATGGCCGCGCCACCATCGCCGCCAACGCGCCGCCCTGGCTCGCCACCGCCGGCGCCGGCGACGTCCTCTGCGGCATCATTGCCGGCCTGCTCGCGCAGGGCGTGCCGGCGTTCGAAGCCGCCAGCATCGGCGTCTGGATGCACGGCGAGGCGGCACGCGAAGCCGGGCCGGGACTGATTGCGGAGGACCTCACCGAGACGCTGCCAGCCGTGCATCGGCGGATCTATGACGCGCTGGGGGTGGAGTATTGAGCGCTCACTCCACCGCGTACCACCGCACCAGCCGTGGTGCGGCCCAGTCGGTGGCGACGGATTCGAGAAGCCAGCGGCCGGGCGCGGTCGCCGCGAAGGCGATGCGGTGGGTCTGGCCGGGTTCGATCGCGAGCGTGTCGAGCCAATAGGGCTTCCAGCCGTCGTCGAGCTTGTCGAGCAGCCGGAAGGGGTGACCGTGCAAATGGAAGACGGTCGTGACGGGGGCGGGGTTCTTCAGGGCGAGCACGACGGTGCGGCCAGTCCTGGCCCGGAAGGCGGGGGCGGAGGCCGTGGAGAAATTCACAGGCCGCGCCCAGCCGACGTCGGGGGCCCCGAGCGCGACATCGAACCGCAGGGCGCCTCTCAAGTCGAGCCTCTCGGGAAGGTCGTTCGACGGGAGCGGCTGCGGGGGCGCCAGCGGAACGCGCCGCTCCAGCTGGTCCGAGATCTTGAGGCTGCCGATCGGTTGCGCCGCCTTGCCGTCATGCAGCAGGAACTGGGCTGATGCCGCCGCATCCACGACGGCGTCGGCCCGTGCGCCGGGCGCCAGCACCAGGGCGCCATTGCGCGCCGAAAACGGCTCGGCCGGCTGTCCGTCCAGGGCCAGCACGCGGACGTCGTAGCCTTCCAATTTGATAGCGAGAACAGTGCGTTGAGAGCCGTTGATAAAGCGCAGCCGCAGCCGTTGATGGCCCGAGGCTGAGAGTTCGAATGAAGTCTGCCCGTTGACCGTATAGAGCGGTGTCGCGTCCTTCGGGTCCTGGCCCGGTGGCACAGCGGTGCCATCCGGCCTCAGGCGCCATTCCTCGATCAAAAGCACTTCGTCACGATCGGCGGCAACCGGGCTGGTCTCGGCTGCGATGACCGGAAGCGGGCGCGCGGGATGCTTCAGGCCATCCTCGAACAGGCGGAAGTCGGCCAGCAAGGTTCCGGCGTTAGACACTGAAATAATTGACGTTTCGACCGCATTCGGTGGCGCGGGCGCGCGCCCCCGCAGCGGGTCGGTCGTCACGGGGCCGTTGAGGCCGTACCAGACTGGCGCAAGTGGCACAGGAAGGTCGTTCTGAAACACCACTTCGCAACGGTCGCCCCGCCTCAGACGGACGTCCCGGAGATGGCTTGCGGCGGCCAGCTCCCAGATCGGTGTAGCCGGCTGTCCTGGTTTGAGAGCCAGGGTGGACGCCCTTGCTTGAAGGGCGAGCTGGGCGGTCACGGGCGGGGTTGCTCCGCCCACCATCGCACCGGCTGCGGACGCTCCAAGCCCGGCCAGGAGTCCGGCCAGAACCTCGCGCCGATCGGGGTGAAAGATCCGCGGTTTCATGAGGCAATCCGGACCACGCCGCGCTGGATAAGTCCAGCCGCCGTGCCTACTTGAAGCCTGCCTCCATCAGGCCATTTTTTTGCTGCGAACAGTCAGGCACATGCTATAAGCCCGGCCGCCCGCGGCATCGCGGCCGGTCTTGATGCAACTTCACGCGGGCGTGGCGGAACTGGTAGACGCGCTGGATTTAGGTTCCAGTGACGAAAGTTGTGGGGGTTCGAGTCCCTCCGCCCGCACCAAGCGCTTATCGCGTTTGCACGGATTACGAGGGCCTGCTTTCGCGCGGATGTCTGTCCGCTGGGAGCCGGTCCGATTGAAGCACCGGCGTTGAGGCGTTTGCCTTGCGCCGGATCGATTAATGACAGAGTCCCGACGCATGCGCGCCGGGACCGAACGAGAAGAAGATTGGACGCCATGCAGGTCACAGAGACCCTCTCGGAAGGTTTGAAGCACGAGTTCAAGATCAGCGTTCCCGCGTCTGATCTCGACGCCAAGGCCGGCGCCAAGCTCGTCGACCTCAAGGACAAGGTCCGTATCAACGGCTTCCGTCCCGGCAAGGTGCCGGTCGCTCACCTGAAGAAGGTCTACGGCCGCTCGGTGATGGCCGAGACCATCGACCAGACCATCCGCGACACCAATACGCAGCTGTTCTCCGAGCGCGGCTTCCGCCTTGCGACCGAGCCGAAGATCACCATGCCGAGCGAGCAGGCCGAGGTCGAGGAACTCCTCAGCGGCAAGACCGACCTGACCTACACGGTCGCGATCGAGGTCGTGCCGTCGATCGCGCTCGCCGACTTCAAGACCTTTGAGGTCGAGAAGCCCGTCGCCGACGTCACCGACGCCGACGTCGACGAGGCCATCAAGCGCATCGCCGATACCAACCGCACCTTTGCCGACAAGGGCGAGGGCGCCAAGGCCGCCTCGGGTGACCGCGTCACCATCAACTTCAAGGGCAGCATCAACGGCGAGGTCTTCGAGGGCGGCACCGGCGAGGGCATCCAGGTCGCCATCGGCTCCAACACCTTCATTCCCGGCTTCGAGGAGCAGCTGATCGGCATTGGTGCGGGCGAGACCCGCACGCTGAAAGTGTCGTTCCCGAAGAACTACATGAACGAGAAGCTCGCCGGCCAGCCGGCCGAGTTCGAGACCACCGCGACGCTGATCGAGGCGCCGCAGGACCTCGCGATCGACGACGAGTTCGCCAAGACGCTTGGCCTCGAATCGCTGGACAAGCTGAAGGAAGCCGCGCGCGAGCGTCTGGTCGCCGAGTTTGCCGGTGCGACGCGCCAGCGCGTCAAGCGCGCCTTGCTCGACAGCCTCGACGAAGCGCATCGCTTCGAGGCACCGCCCTCGCTGGTCGATGAAGAGTTCAATCTGATGTGGAACTCGGTCAAGGCCGAGATGGATTCCGCCGGCAAGACCTTCGCCGACGAGGACACCACCGAGGACAAGGCCAAGGAAGAGTACCGCAAGATCGCCGACCGCCGCGTGCGGCTTGGCCTCGTTCTGTCCGAGATCGGCGAGAAGAACAAGATCACGGTGACCGACGATGAGGTCGGCCGCGCCGTGATCGAGCGCGCGCGCTCGATGCCGGGCCGCGAGAAGGAGGTCTGGGACTATTACCGCAGCAATGCCCAGGCGTTGGCCCAGCTCCGTGCACCGATCTATGAGGACAAGGTCGTCGACTTCATCCTCGAACTCGCCAACGTGACCGAAAAGAAGGTCTCCCGCGAGGACCTCTACAAGGACGACGAGGCGGAAAAGACCGCAGCCTAAGGGGTTGAGTCAGCCATCCATTAAGAATGATCTGCGAAGAGGCCCAGCTAGCCAGATGGCCGGCTGGGCCTCTTTGTGCGAATCAGCTTCAACTGCCCGACGGATTAAGCCTTAATGCGCTCCGCACTTGTCAGAAGCGAATTGGGCTATATCTGTCGATACGCCTTCTACATCTACCCAAGTTCCTGCATCACACGACGTCCACTCGCCCTTCCGGCAAATCCAGCCAAGCTGGCAAGCCTTCCCGGCGATGTCCGTCTCCGAAAACCCTAGGTGACTCATGCGCGATCCGGTTGAAACCTACATGAACCTCGTGCCCATGGTCGTCGAGCAGACCAACCGTGGCGAGCGCGCCTACGACATCTTCTCGCGCCTCCTGAAGGAACGCATCATCTTCCTGACCGGGCCGGTCGAGGATGGTATGTCGACGCTGGTCGTCGCCCAGCTCTTGTTCCTCGAGGCGGAAAATCCGAAGAAGGAAATCTCGATGTACATCAACTCGCCGGGTGGCGTGGTGACGTCGGGGCTTGCGATCTACGACACCATGCAGTTCATTCGTCCGCCGGTCTCGACGCTGTGCACGGGGCAGGCCGCCTCGATGGGCTCGCTGCTGCTCGCCGCCGGCGAGAAAGACATGCGCTTCTCGCTGCCGAACGCGCGCATCATGGTGCATCAGCCCTCCGGCGGCTTCCAAGGCCAGGCCACCGACATCATGCTGCACGCCCAGGAAATCCTGAACCTGAAGAAGCGGCTCAACGAGATCTACGTCAAGCACACCGGCCAGACCTACAAGGCGATCGAGGACGCGCTGGAGCGCGACAAGTTCCTGACTGCGAACGACGCCAAGGAGTTCGGCCTGGTCGACAAGGTCATCGACAAGCGCGCTGAGGAGCCGGCAGCCGCGAAGACCCAGTAACACTACTGGGATGGACGGCGATCCCTCGGCAAGCCCTGGGACCGCCGGTTACCTTTCAGGTGGCGTTCACGCTATGGACGCGTGTGCGCATCGCAAAACGCAGTTTTGCGCCCTGCGACAGGCAGAAAGTTCCGCTTTCGTGCTTGTTTTTCGTGGCAATCCAGCAACGCCGCGGTGATTTCGGTCACTTCGCCCGTGCCAAGACCGGAAATCACGGTATTGTCACGGGTAGCCGACGACCCCCGATTAGCGAATTCTTGATAGTCGGGTGACAGCATGGTTGGCTACGAATGATCGGCTATGATCGCGGAGAATCGAGCGACCGTGATTCGCACGGGATGTAATGCGTAGGGTCTTTTTTGGTACGGAATTTGCTCTACTTAAGCTTCATGCCGGCCATCGTGTCGGAATGGAGCGATCGAGCGGAACGGGATCGAACCGCGGACGGAGACATGAATGAGTAAGGTCGGCACGAGCGACTCCAAGAACACGCTATATTGCTCGTTCTGCGGCAAGAGCCAGCACGAAGTCCGCAAACTGATCGCGGGTCCCACGGTCTTCATCTGCGACGAGTGCGTCGAGCTCTGCATGGACATCATCCGCGAGGAGAACAAGTCCTCGCTGGTCAAGTCGCGCGACGGCATTCCGACGCCGAAGGAAATCTGCAAGGTCCTGGACGATTACGTCATCGGCCAGAGCCATGCGAAGAAGGTCCTGTCGGTCGCGGTGCACAATCACTACAAGCGCCTCAACCACCAGACCAAGCACAACGACGTCGAACTCGCGAAGTCGAACATCCTGCTGATCGGTCCGACCGGCTCGGGCAAGACGCTGCTCGCGCAGACGCTCGCCCGCATCCTGGACGTGCCCTTCACCATGGCGGATGCGACGACGCTGACCGAGGCTGGATATGTCGGTGAGGACGTCGAGAACATCATACTGAAGCTGCTTCAGGCCGCCGACTACAATGTCGAGCGGGCCCAGCGCGGCATCGTCTACATCGACGAAATCGACAAGATCAGCCGCAAGTCCGACAATCCCTCGATCACGCGCGACGTGTCGGGTGAGGGCGTGCAGCAGGCGCTGCTCAAGATCATGGAAGGCACGGTGGCTTCGGTCCCGCCGCAGGGCGGCCGCAAGCATCCGCAGCAGGAATTCCTGCAGGTGGATACCACCAACATCCTGTTCATCTGCGGCGGTGCGTTCGCCGGCCTCGAGAAGATCATCTCCGCGCGCGGACGGTCGACCTCGATCGGTTTCGCCGCCCAGGTGATGGCGCCGGAAGACCGCCGGACCGGCGAGATCTTCCGTCACGTCGAGCCTGAGGATCTCTTGAAGTACGGCCTCATCCCCGAGTTCGTCGGCCGTCTGCCCGTCGTGGCGACGCTGGAGGACCTCGACGAGACCTCGCTGAAGAAGATCCTGACCGAGCCGAAGAACGCGCTGGTGAAACAGTACCAGCGGCTGTTCGAGATGGAGAACATCGAGCTGACGTTCGCCGACGAGGCGCTTGGCGCGGTCGCCCGCAAGGCGATCGAGCGCAAGACCGGTGCGCGCGGACTGCGCTCGATCCTCGAAGCCATCCTGCTCGAGACCATGTTCGACCTGCCGGGCCTGGAAGGTGTGGAAGAAGTCGTGATTTCCCGCGAAGTCGTGGAAGGAACGGCGCGTCCGCTCTACATCTACGCCGATCGGTCCGATCGCGCCGTCGAGAACGCCAGCGCCTGATCCGGCGGCGCTGGAACGCTCCAATCGTACCTGCAAATTGGGCTGCGGAATCATATCTCCGCAGCCGGTGTTGCGTCGCTTACCGCGTTGCGTAAGCGCCTGATGGCGCGCGTCTTTCAATGACTTGACACCCCCCGGGTCGATAGCCACCTAATGTCGGCGGCGAGCAAAAATTCTCTTCCAGATTCGCCTCAGTTCCGATCCGGCGAGCCGGTCCAACTCGAAAGGGACCGATCGGTCTTGCGGATCACCTCGGCACCTTGTGGCGGTTGCGCGTGAGCGGAGCGGACTGCGTGCAGGGGGGCAAAGCAAAAGGAAAAGGCCATGACTAATCCAAAACCCAGGCCAACCATCGTCCATGGCGAAACGCACGCCTATCCCGTGTTGCCGCTGCGCGACATCGTCGTCTTCCCGCACATGATCGTTCCGCTCTTCGTCGGCCGCGAGAAGTCGATCCGTGCGCTCGAAGAGGTGATGAAGAACGATGCGCTGATCATGCTCGCGACGCAGAAGAACGCGTCCGACGACGATCCGGCGCCCGATGCCATTTACGAGACCGGTACGCTCGCCAGCGTGCTGCAGCTCTTGAAGCTCCCTGACGGCACCGTGAAGGTGCTGGTCGAAGGGCTCGAGCGTGCGCGCGTGCAGAAATACACCGATCGCGCCGACTATTACGAAGCGACCGCGATTGCGCTCGCCGACACCGACGCGAAGTCGGTCGAGGCCGAGGCCATGGCGCGCTCGGTCGTGTCCGACTTCGAGAGCTATGTGAAGCTCAACAAGAAAATCTCGGCCGAGGTCGTCGGCGTCGTGCAGGCGATCACCGATTTCGCCAAGCTCGCCGACACCGTTGCCTCGCATCTCGCCGTCAAGATCGCGGACCGCCAGGGCATCCTGGAGACGCTGTCGGTCACCACGCGCCTGGAGAAGGTGCTGGGCCTGATGGAGAGCGAGATCTCGGTGCTGCAGGTCGAGAAGCGCATTCGCTCGCGCGTCAAGCGCCAGATGGAGAAGACCCAGCGCGAGTATTATCTCAACGAGCAGATGAAGGCGATCCAGAAGGAACTCGGCGACGACGACGGTCGCGACGAGCTCGCCGATCTCGAAGAGAAGATCTCCAAGACCAAGCTCTCCAAGGAAGCGCGCGAGAAGGCGCAGCATGAATTGAAGAAGCTGCGCCAGATGTCGCCGATGTCCGCGGAAGCGACGGTCGTGCGCAACTATCTGGATTGGCTGCTGTCGATCCCGTGGAACAAGAAGTCCAAGGTGAAGAAGGATCTGGAGCAGGCGCAAGCCATCCTGGATTCCGATCACTATGGGCTGGAGAAGGTCAAGGAGCGCATCGTCGAGTATCTCGCGGTGCAGTCGCGCGCCAACAAGCTGACGGGCCCGATCCTGTGCCTCGTCGGGCCTCCCGGCGTCGGCAAGACCTCGCTCGGCAAGTCGATCGCGAAGGCGACGGGGCGCGAGTTCGTGCGCGTCTCGCTCGGCGGCGTGCGTGACGAGGCCGAGATCCGCGGTCACCGCCGCACCTATATCGGCTCGATGCCGGGCAAGATCATCCAGTCGATGCGGAAGGCGAAGTCGTCCAACCCGCTGTTCCTCTTGGACGAGATCGACAAGATGGGCGCCGATTTCCGCGGCGACCCGTCCTCCGCCTTGCTCGAGGTCCTCGACCCCGAGCAGAACGGGACGTTCAACGACCACTATCTCGAGGTCGACTACGATCTGTCCAACGTGATGTTCATCACGACCGCGAATACGCTCAATATTCCGGGCCCGTTGATGGACCGCATGGAGATCATCCGGATCGCGGGCTACACCGAGAACGAGAAGGTCGAGATCGCGCGCAAGCACCTGATCCCGAACGCGGTGTCCAAGCATGGCCTGGACTCCAAGGAGTTCTCGATCGACGACGACGCGCTGCTGCTTCTGATCCGCCGCTACACCCGCGAAGCGGGCGTGCGTAACCTGGAGCGTGAGCTCTCCACACTCGCCCGCAAGGCGGTGAAGGAGCTGATGATCTCCAAGAAGAAGTCGGTCAAGGTCACCGAGAAGACTCTGGAAGAGTTGCTCGGCGTGCCGAAGTACCGCTTCGGCGAGATCGAGAGCGAGCCGCAGGTTGGCATCGTCACCGGCCTGGCCTGGACCGATGTCGGCGGCGAGCTGCTGACGATCGAAGGCGTCATGATGCCCGGCAAGGGCAAGATGACGGTCACGGGCAATCTGCGCGACGTGATGAAGGAGTCGATCTCCGCGGCGGCGTCCTATGTCCGCTCGCGCGCGATCAACTACGGCATCGAGCCGCCGATGTTCGACCGCCGCGACATCCACGTGCACGTGCCTGAGGGCGCGACACCGAAGGACGGTCCGTCGGCGGGCGTCGCGATGGCCACTGCGATCATCTCGGTCATGACCGGCATCCCGGTCCGCCACGATGTCGCGATGACCGGCGAGATCACGCTGCGCGGCCGCGTGCTGCCGATCGGCGGCCTGAAGGAGAAGCTGCTGGCTGCGGCCCGCGGCGGCATCAAGACGGTGCTGATCCCCGAGGACAACGCCAAGGATCTCACGGAGATTTCCGATGCGATCAAGGGCGGCATGGAGATCATTCCGGTCTCCCGGCTCGACGACGTCGTCGTCAAGGCGCTGGTCAAGAAGCCGACGCCGATCGTCTGGGAAGAGGACACCAAGGTGACGGTGAAGCCTGACGGCGACGAAGCCGCCGGCGGCCTGACCGCTCACTAGGCCATCGCAAAAGATGATAAGACGGCGCCTTCGGGCGCCGTTTTTGTTTTGGGGCAAGGCATGCCGGTGGAGAAGGCATGGCGGTGGAGAGGGCACGGCGAAGGCGGGGGAGAGGGCGATGCAGATCGACGGGCAATGCCATTGCGGCAAGATCACCTATCAGGCCGAGGTCGACCCCGAGGCCGTGTCGGTGTGCCATTGCACCGATTGCCAGACCCTGACCGGCTCGCCGTTCCGGGTGACCGCGATCTGCGGCGCGGCGGACGTCAAGCTCACTGCCGGTACGCCAAAAATCTACGGCAAGCGCGGCGACAACGGCCGGATGCGCTTCCAGCACTTCTGCGCCGATTGCGGTTCCCCGCTGTTCACCAGCGGCGAGGGCGAGGCGGCCGATGATTGGGGCATCCGCTGGGGCTCCATCCGCCAGCGCGACAAGCTGCGGCCTGTCAGGCAGATCTGGTGCCGGTCGGCGGCGGTGTGGATCGACGCGGTGCCGCTGCTGCCGGGAAGGCCAGGGGATTGAGATGGCGCGGGCCTGGCCTGCCGAGCCGTAGCCCGCGAAGCGAGCGAAGGCTGGTGGGCGGTCACGGATTCGAACCGCGGACCCTCTCGGTGTAAACGAGATGCTCTAACCAGCTGAGCTAACCGCCCCACGGCACCTCTTTACCGCCTTGGCGGGTGCCGGAGCAAGGGCCGAGCGCCGCCCCAAATCGCAGTTTGGTCTGAGGTTTCACGCCAAGCACGAGCAGCCCTGCAACGGGCTCCGCTGCAGGGCGCGCTCTGTCATCGCGTGAATCCCGGATCCGGCCGATGGTCCATCGGCCGTGCTCGCGGGCGCTACGCCCCCTCGGCCGGGAACCCCGCCTGATTGTCAGGCCGTCTTGGTGAACATCGTCAGGACGCCGTCGGCGATGTTGATCGCGACGACTTGAGACGAGCTCAGGCCCTTGGCCTTGAGGACCGAGGCTGCCTGCGGCGTGGCGTCGATGGACTGCCGAAGCGACTGGATGTCCTTGTCGCTCGTGTGCGCTACCAACTCATCGACTTTCGCGCGCACCGCCGGCTGCAATTCCTTGACGTCGACGACCTCGATGCTTCGGATCACCGTGCTGGACTGAGCGGAGGGCTGTTCCGTGCCGGCTTGCGGCGATGCTCCCTGTGCCTGCACGAGAGCAGGTGTTCCGAGCGAGAGAGCTGCAACGATGACGGATGCGGTAAATCTGCGCATGGGCATGCCTTTTCCAGTTTGAGGAATGGCAAAACCTATCGGCGAAATCTGGTTGGCATCTGATTCCGATGTGGCCGTTCGGTGAAACCAATGCGGCCGCAATGCGCAGAGGCGAGACGCACTGCGCCGCGCTTGCCGGCGCTAAAGCTATCGTGCTGCCAAGTCCTGCTGAAGGTCCTGCCGGGCGACCTCGCCCGGGGCAGCGCCGGCGGGATGTTCGACCGCGGGCTTGGATTGACCAAGCCAGGCGCGCGGATTGGCCAGGAAGCGGGTCAGCGGCTTGACGGTGGGTTTTTCGACCAGCACGTAGACCAGCCAGGCGATCGCAGCGAGGAAGGCGGGGAGGACGAAGGCGCGGATCAGCATGTCGCCCGTGGAGTCACGGCCCACATGCGCCCAACGCAGGATCATCATCCCGACGTCCTGATGGATCAAATAGAGCGGATAGCTGATGACGCCGATGAAGGCGAGGGCGCGAAAGGCGCGCGGCAAGATGTGGTCGTAGCGCACGGCAAGATAGACGGCGGTCGTGCCGGACCACAGCAGCAGCGACCGGTACATTTCGATCGGGACGGACGGCTGCTTGACGTTGAATTTCAGGTGATAGAGCTCGACGGAGAATGCCACGAGGATTCCCGCGATCGCCTCGCCAGTGCGTCCCCTGACGAGGGCCGCGACGCTCATGCCGGCGATGAAGAACGGAAAGAAATCGTTGGAGGTGTAATATTCGGTGCTGGTCGTCAGGGTCCGGAAGATGGTCACTGCACACAGCAATGCCAGCAGGCGATGCTTGAGGCCCAATGCCATCATCAGAAAGCAGAAGACGTAGAACTGAAATTCGATCTGCAATGACCAATAGGCGCCGTCAGGCAGGTTATAGTTCACCTGCAGGACGTTGAGCGTCGGAAGCGCGATCAGCGTGTAGACGTAGTGCCCCCATTTCAGCCCGCGGCCGGGCTCGACCAGCTCGGGCGCGAGAATCTTGAACAGCGTCGTCAGGAAGCCGCAGACGATCAGCGCGGGCAGCAGGCGGCCAAGCCTCTTGGCGTAGAAGTGCCACGCCGTCTGCGACGTCTCGACGCTGAACGCGATGCAATAGCCGCTGATGATGAAGAACAGCAGGACGCCGAACGTGCCCCGGTTGAAAGCCTGCATCGGGACGAAGTGGTACAGCAGCACCCAGATGATGGAGATGGCGCGCAGGCAATCGATGCCGACCGATCGTTCCGATTTCAACGCCTTTCTCCTCTCCGGGCGACTTAACACAGCGCCTTACGGTTGTGTCAACTTGGCGCGCATGGCGGCATCGGGCGGCCGTTCCGGCACCCGGCTGAAATCGGCCTTGCGGCGGGCAACGACATGCGGATAAGCCTTTTGGGCAGAACGGGATCGGTACTTTTGCGGAGAGCTTGATGCAACAACCCAGCGGACACGAGCAGAACGCCGATCAGATCGCCTATTGGAACGGGCCGAGCGGACAACGCTGGGCGGATCGCCACGCGGCCCAGGAGAGCCTGCTCGGCCCCATCGCCGACGTGCTGATCGACCGCGCCAGGTTGAAGCCTGGCGAGCGTGTTCTCGACGTCGGCTGCGGCTCCGGCGCGACGACGTTTGCGTTCGCGAAGGCGGTGGCGCCCGACGGTTTTGCGCTCGGCCTCGACGTGTCCGAGCCGATGTTGTCCCAGGCGCGCGCGTTCGCGCCAAAAGGCCTGCCGCTCGATTTCGTGCTGGCGGACGCGACGGTCCATCCGTTCGAGCCGGCAAGCTTCGATCTGCTCGCCTCGCGCTTCGGCGTGATGTTCTTCGCCGATCCCGTCGCGTCGTTCACCAATCTCCGCCGTGCGCTGAAGCCGTCAGGACGGCTCGCCTTCGCGTGCTGGCGCGAGCCGAAAGAGAATCCGTGGATGATGGCGCCGCTGATGGCGGTGTACAAACACGTGCCCAAAATGCCGCCGGTCGGGCCGGAGGAGCCGGGTCCGTTCGCCTTCGCCTCGGAGGAGCGCGTGATGCGCATCCTCGAGGGAGCCGGCTTCACCGCCGTAGCGATGGAGCCGCACAATCTGTCGATGGACGTCGCGATCGGTGGTGGCCTCGATGCCGCGGTGGACGGCGCGCTGCAGATCGGGCCGGCCAGCCGTGCGCTGCAGGGCCATCCGCCCGAGACCTATGCGGCCGCAAGAGCCTCGATCCGCGACATGCTCACGCCGTTCCTGAAGGGGCAGAGCGTGGCGTTGCAGGGTGCGATCTGGATCGTGACGGCGAAGGCGGGGTAGGGCTGCTTCGCGAGGCTGGTGCAGCAACGGGCCCTCACACCACATCATCCGGCGCCAGCGCACAGCCATTGTCCGGATGCGTCTCGATCTGGAGCGTGGTGTGGCCGATGCGGAAGGACGTCTTCAGGAGCTGCGCGGTCTCCATCAGGAATGCGTCGGCAGTGCCGGCGGGCATCACGAGATGGCAGGTTAGCGCCGTCTCGGTGGTGGAGATCGGCCAGACGTGGAGATCGTGGATGGCGGATACGCCGGGCTGCGCCAGCAAAAATGCCCTGATCGCGGCAAGGTCCGTCCCTTTGGGCGCGGCCGCCATCGACATGTCGATGGAGCCGCGCAAGAGGCTGGTGGTGCTCCAGAGGATGGTTAAGCAGATGACGAGGCTGGTGACGGGATCGAGCCAGAGCCAGCCGGTCCAGATGATCAGCGCGGCCGAGACGACGACGCCGAGCGATACCGCGGCGTCAGCAGCCATGTGCAGATAGGCGCCCTCGATGTTGATGTCGTCCTTGCGTCCGCTGGCGAAAAGCATCGCGGTGAAGCCGTTGATGAGGATGCCGATGCCGGCGACCACCATCACGGTGACGCCCGCGACCGGCTCCGGCTGGCGCAGGCGCAGGATCGCCTCCCAGCCGATGGCACCGGTCGCGACCAGCAGGAACACCGCGTTCGCCAGCGCCGCCAGGATGGTGGAGGCGCGAAAGCCGTAGGTGAAGCGGCCGCTCGGCGCGCGCTGCGCCGCGATCGAGGCGCCCCAGGCCACGACCAGGCCGAGCACGTCGGACAAATTATGGCCGGCATCGGCGAGCAGAGCGGTGGAGTTGCCGAGATAGCCGTAAATTGCCTCAGCCACGACCAGCGCGGTGTTGAGGGAAATCCCGATCGCGAAGGCCTTGCCGAAATTGGCGGGGGCATGGACATGTGCATGGCCGTGCCCATGACCATGGTCGTGGCCATGATCATGCGAATGGCCGGCATGATCATGGTGGTGATGACCGTGATGGTCGTGGCCGCCCAATTCTAGCGCTCCCCGGAAGTCGCTAAATCAGGCGCCATTGTAGGCGTTTCGCGCGTCCCGTCACGACGGAACAGCACGTAGAGCGCCGGCAGCACCAGCAATGTCAGCACCGTCGAGGAGATGATGCCGCCGATCACCACGGTCGCCAGCGGCCGCTGCACCTCGGCGCCGGCGCCGGTGGCAAGCGCCATCGGCACGAAGCCGAGCGAGGCGACCAGCGCCGTCATCAGCACGGGGCGCAGCCGGGTCAGCGCGCCCTCGCGCACGGCCTCCACGAGGGGGCGCCCCTCGCTGCGCAGCCGCTCGATGAAGGCGATGATGACGAGACCGTTGAGCACGGCGACGCCCGACAGCGCGATGAAGCCGACGCCGGCGCTGATGGAGAGCGGAATGCCGCGCAGCAGCAGCGCCGCGACGCCGCCGGTAAGCGCCAGCGGCACACCGGAGAACACCAGCGCCGCATCCGCCGTCGATCCCATGCCCATGAACAGCAGCAGGAACACCAGCAGCAGGGCCACCGGCACCACGATGGTCAGCCGCTTGGTCGCCGAGACCAACTGCTCGAACTGGCCGCCCCAACCGATCCAATAGCCCGGCGGCAGCTTGACCTTCTCGGCCACCGCCTCCTGGGTCTCGGCGACGAAGGAGCGCAGGTCGCGCCCGCGAACGTTGGCCATCACCACCACGCGGCGCTTGCCGTTCTCGCGGCTGATCTGGTTGGGGCCGGGTGCGAGCTCGATCGTGGCGACAGACGACAGCGGGACGTAGCGGAGCGTCGAGCCCGATGCGCCCGGCCATGCGGTTTTCGTGACGGCGGGGACATCCTCGCCTGGCGGCAGCGGGATCGGCAGCGACTTGATCGTGTCGGGGTTGGCGCGCAGGTTTTCCGGCAGCCGCACCACGATGTCGAAGCGGCGATCGCCCTCGAACAGTTTCCCGACTGGCTTGCCACCGATCGCGATCTCGACGAGGTTTTGTACCTCGCCGAGGCTGAGGCCGTAGCGCGACAGCGCCTGGCGGTCGAGCTTGACGGTGAGGATCGGCAGGCCCGCGATCTGCTCGGTCTTGACGTCGGCGGCGCCCTCGATGCCGCGAACCACGCCGTTGACCTGCTGGGCGATGCCCGCGAGTACGTCGAGATCGTCGCCAAAGATCTTGACGCCGACGTCGCTGCGGATGCCGGCGATCAGCTCGTTGAAACGCATTTGGATCGGCTGGGTCATGCCATAGGCCGTGCCGGGCAGGGTGTTGGCGGCGCGCTCAAGCTCGGCGACCACCTCGTCCTTCGGCTTGTCGGGATCGGGCCATTCGTTGCGCGGCTTCAGCGTGACGTAGGTGTCGGCGGCGTTCGGCGGCATCGGATCGTTGGCGATCTCGGCAGTGCCAACCTTGGAGAAGATGGTCGCGACCTCCGGAACCTGCTTGACCGCCTTCTCCAGCCGCAGCTGCATGTCGACGCTCTGCGTCAGGCTGGTGCCGGGAATCCGGATGGTTTCGATGGTGATGTCGCCTTCATCCAGGCTCGGGATGAATTCGCCGCCCATGCGCGTCGCGGCAAACAGGCTCCCGGCAACGATGAGGACAGCGGCGAACGCCACACTGCGGCGATATCGGATCGCACGGTCGAGCTGCGGCACGTAGAACCGCTTGGCGGCCCGCATGAAGATGTTCTCCTTCTCCGAAACCTTGCCGGTCACGAAGATTGCCACCGCAGCGGGAACGAAGGTCACCGACAGCAGCGCCGCGCCCGCGAGCGCCATCAGCACGGTCAGCGCCATCGGCGTGAACATCTTGCCCTCGGTCCCCGTCAGGGTCAGGACCGGCAGGTAGACCACGGCGATGATCAGCGTGCCGAACAGGCTCGGCTTGATGACCTCGCTGGCGCCCTCGCGAATGGTCTGCATCCGTTCTTCCAGCGAGAGCAGGCGGCCGCGCCGGTGCTGCTCGGCGGCGAGCAGCCGCAGGCAGTTCTCGACGATGATGACGGCGCCGTCGACGATGATGCCGAAGTCGATCGCGCCGAGACTCATCAGATTGGCGCTGACCTTGCTCTCGACCATGCCTGTGATCGTGAACAGCATCGACAGCGGGATGACGCAGGCCGTAATCAGCGCGGCGCGGATGTTGCCGAGGATCAGGAACAGCACCGCGATCACCAGCGCTGCACCTTCGATGAGGTTCTTCTCGACGGTCTGGATGGTGGCTTCCACCAGATGCGTGCGGTCGTAGACTGCGTGCGCAATCACGCCGTCGGGCAGTGATTTCGCAATCTCCTTGAGCTTCGCCTTCACGCGTTGCGCCACGCTGCGGCTGTTCTCGCCGATCAGCAGCATGGCGGTTCCGAGTACCGTCTCCGTACCATTGGTCGAGGCCGCGCCGCTGCGCAGGTCCTGGCCTTCCTGGACGTCGGCGACGTCGCGGATGCGCACCGGAACGCCGCCGCGCGAGCCGATCACGATATCTCTCATTTCCTCGATATTGGCGACCTGGCCGGGCGCGCGGACGAGATATTGCTCGCCGTTGCGCTCGATATAGCCGGCGCCGACATTGGAATTGTTGGCGGCCAGCGCCGTCATGATGTCGCGGAATCCGAGCTTGTAGGCCATCAGCCGGCCGGGGATCGGCAGTACGTGGAATTGCCGCTCATAGCCGCCGATCGAGTTGACCTCGACCACGCCGGGAATGGTGCGCAGCTGCGGCTTGATGATCCAGTCCTGGATGGTCCGCAGCTCGGTCGGCGTGAACTCGGCGCCGGTAGACGACTTTGCACCGGGCGTGGCCTCGACGGAGTAGACGTAGATCTCGCCGAGCCCGGTGGAGACCGGCCCCATCGCGACCTCGGTGCCGACAGGAAGCTGGTCCTTTGCCTGCTGGATACGCTCGTTGACGAGCTGGCGGGCGAAATAGATGTCGGTGCCGTCCTGGAATACGACGGTGACCTGGCTCAGGCCATAGCGTGAGATCGAGCGGGTGTAGTCGAGCTTGGGCAAGCCGCCCATCACGGTCTCGATCGGGAAGGTGATGCGCTGCTCGGCTTCGAGCGGCGACAGGCCCGGCGCGCGCGTGTTGATCTGGACCTGGACGTTGGTGACGTCAGGCACCGCGTCGATCGGCAGGCGCGTGAAATTCCAGGCGCCGAAGGCGCCGGCCGCGATGGCAAACAGGACGACGAGCCATCTTTGACGAATGGAGAAGGCGAGGAGCGCGTCAATCATGGTCAGCGTCTCCCTTGCCCATCTCCGCCTTCACGACAAAGCTGTTCTCGGCGACGTAGCGCTCGCCGGCGGAGAGACCGGCGCGGATCTCTACGAATTTCGGGTCGGAATCGCCAAGCTCCACGGGACGTGCCTCGATCTTGTCGCCGTCCTCGCGGACGAACACGATGGTCCTGTTCTCCAGCGTCTGGATCGCGCTCCGGCGCACGGCGACCGCGACGTTGCGGGCGGCGAGGATCAGCCGCGCCGTGACGAACAGGCCGGGCCGCAGCCGCCCGTCCGGATTTTGCAGCACCACGCGCGCGAATGCGGTCTGGGTCTCGCTCGAGCCGATCGGCGCCATGTAAGAGATGGTGCCCTTGATCTCGCCGCGGCCGTCGTCGGGATCAATCAGCACCTCGTCGTTGAGGCGAACGCGCCGCAGATCCTGTCGATAGATCGACAGCTCGACCCAGATGGTGGAGAGGTCGGCGACAACGAAGGCCGGCTTCTGCTCGGAGGCGTATTCGCCGAGCGAGATCTGCCGCTCGATGACGGTGCCGGCGATCGGCGCCTTCAGCTCGTAGACCGTGAGGCTCTGGTTGCTCTCGATCGCGGCGAGCAGATCGTCCTTGGCGACCTTGTCGCCGATGCGCTTCTGGATCGATTTGGCAACGCCGGGAAAGCGCGGCGTCACCTGCACCACGGCCTCCTGGTTGGCGCGCAGAATGCCGTTGAAGGCGAGCGTGTCGGTCAGCGTGGCGCTCGCAGCCTCCGCCAGCACCACGCCCGCGGCCGCCAGCTTGACGTCGGAGATGCGGATGCGGTCGGCGCCGTGCTCGTCCTGCTCGACATGGTCGTTCGGCTTCTTCGGTTCGGAATGCTCGGAATGCTCGCTGTGCGCAGGCTTGTCCGGCGCGAGCAGGGAGGTGCCGTAAGCACCGAGCGCGGCGGCAATGATGGCCACGAGAATGGTGGAGGACGTCTTCATCGTGCGCTCTCCCGCGCCAGCGTGAAGGGATTGCCGACGAGGCCTTCGATGGTCGCAACGCCGGCATGGAAATTCTGCAGGGCCTCCTGCTCGCGCAGCCGCGCCTGGGTGACGCTAGCCTGGGCATCGAGCACCTCGAGCAAGGTGAAGCGGCCCTGGCCGTAGCCTTGCGAGATGGCCTCGGACGCCTCGACGGCCTTGGGGATCGCGGTCTCACGCAGCACCGCGAGCTCGCGCAGCGATCCCTGCAGCGAGTCATAGGCGCGGCCGGCAATCACAATCAGCGTGTTGCGGTTGGCATCGCGCTCGGCTTTGGTCTTGGCGAGGCTTTCCTGCGCCGAGAGGATATTGCCCTGGTTCTGGTCGAACACGGGGATCGGCACCGAGACGGTGAGGCGCGCCGCGTCGTCATTGGTCTCGTTGAAATGGCGCCAGCCGGCCGCGATCCGCACGTCCGGATAGGGCTTGAGCCGCGCCAGCAGCAGCTCGGCATTGCGCTGGGCAAAGACCGCGGTCCAGCGCACCAGCTGCGGATTGGCGTCGATGGCGGCGACAACGGATTGGAACGTCGGCGGCCTGCCCATGGTGTCGAGCCGGCCGGAGACCTCGCCGAATTTCGCGGACGGATCGCCCATCAGCACCGCCAGCTCGCGCCGGGCGCTCGCCAGGCTCGCCTTGAAGCGCTCGCGGTCGGCCTTCACCAGGGCGGAGGCGACCTCGGCGCGGCCGGTCTCGGCCGGGGAGGAGGCTCCGGCCTCGACGCGGCGGCGCAAGAGCGGCGTCAGGCGGTCGATGGCGGTGATCTGCTCATCGAGGATCTGGATGCGGCGCTGCGCGCCGAGCACGCTGAGGAAGGCGATCGCGGTCTCCGACAGCACCTCCAGCCTGACGGCCTTGCGCTGGATCGCGGCGACTTCGACACCGGCCGCTCCGGCCGCGATCCGCGCGTCACGCTTGCCGAACAGCTCGAAGGCCTGGCTGATCTGGAGGGTGGTCTCGGCCGATCGCGTCCCGCGATATTTGCCGGAGCCGAATGAATCGTCCTGCTCGTAGGTCAGTTCCGGATTGAGCAGCGCGCCGGCCTGGATGCGCTGGCCCGTGGCGATGCCGACATCGCGTTCCGCCGCCGTCAGGCGCGGGCTCGCGGCCAGCGCGCGCGACAGCGCGCTTCGCATCGTCAAAGTCTGGGCGTGCGACGGTGCAAGCGCCGATCCTGCAATCAGACACGCCGCCGCGCACGCCAGGCGCGCGGCCATTCCCCTGCGAAACATGAAACCGACCTGTGAAGGATGAACCTAATGGGCGCGGAACGCCCGACCAATCCGTTCAGGCAATATGCTTGGGAGGGGGAGAGTCGGTATCGGTGATGATTCCGGCGAGGCGGGAGGCATGTTGCGGGTGCGTTGCCGGCACCGGCGCGACCGACACGGCCGATGGCGCCGGCTGCGTGACCGTCAGCGAGAAGCAGCCATGGCAATGATGCCCGCCGATGGCCTTGTGATCGCCATGGCCCGTGGTGCCGTCGAGGACGGCGGCGATCTCCGAGCCACCGCCGGGCGTGGTGACGTCGATATCGTGCGATCCGTGCAGCGCGCCCGCGAGCAGATAGATGACCGCGATCAGCACAGACAGCAGCCCGCGCCAATTGCGCGGACGGCAAGTTCCGGAAAGCTGGCGGTTCGCAGGCACGACGTCACTCTGGTTGCGGTCGATGTTCGGCCTAGCATGGCGGCAGGAACAGTGTCGACCCGCAACATTGTTACGTCCGGGGAACAATTGCCGCAGCAGCGCGGCCGGCGCTTCCTCACTGGCGGGCGATAATGCGTCGGTGCGAGGCAGTGGTTTCAATGATGGCCGTGCGGATCGGTTCGGCAACGTGACTGCCATGGTCGGCCTTCACGGTCACGGCGGCGCGACGGCTCGCCTCCATCGCCCGCTCCAGCCATTTGATGGCTTGATAGGACGGGCGAGGGGAGAGATTGCCCCATCGCAAACGCGGAAAGGCCCCAGCCGGCAACTGCCCGGCTGAGGCCTTGTGCTCACAATCTCATCCTTCGGACTCGAACAATCAACGCGCATCCGGCCGGTTCGTTCCGTAACGGATGCCGAATTTAGGAACGTTCCTCCTGTCTTCTGATTAGCGAGCAGAAACGTGTTGAGGAGGAAGGGACTATGGACGGACTGATTTACCTGATCGGCTTGATCGTCGTGATCATGGCGGTGCTGTCGTTCTTCGGCCTGCGCTGAGAGGACGACAATGGAAACGCTCGTACGGGAAGACATGATGGAGGGCGGCGTGACGGCCGCCGATGGCCGCCGGGCCATCCAGTGGAGCTCGGTGTTCGCAGGCGCTCTCGCCGCTGGCGCAATGTCGTTCATCCTGATCGGCTTCGGCGTCGCGGTTGGCCTCGGTGTCAGCTCGGCCTCGCCGACTTGGCGCGATGCCTCGGCGGCGCTGGCGCTGCTGTCCGGGCTGTACCTGATCATCCAGGCGATCATCAGTTTCGGCTTCGGCGGCTACATCGCCGGACGGACAACCCGACCGGCGCCCGCGCTGGCGACGATCGAAGACGACGGCGAGCGGCGGGACGGCCTGCACGGGCTGATCGCCTGGGCCTTGGCCGTGCTGGCCGGCGCGGCTCTGCTCGCGCTGCTGGGCGCTGCCGCGATCGACCGTTCGCCGATGCGCAGCGCAGCCAGCAATACGTCCGCAGCCGAGCCTCTGCTAAGCTATGAGCTGGACAGGCTGTTCCGCGCACCACGCCGCGCGCCGAACATCGATCTTAGGGAAGCGCGTGCTGAGGCCGGACGCATTCTGATGACGTCGTCCAGCCATAGCGGCGTCAGCACCGATGACCGGGCCTATCTGGTGCAGCAGGTTGCTGGTCTGACGGGCCTGCAGGCCCCCGACGCCGAACGGCGCGTCGATGCGCTGATTGCGGATTCAAAGACCGCCATCAACCGTGCGCGGCGCAACTCGATCATCGTGGCGTTCTCGGTCGCAGCCGCGACCCTGATCGGCGCCGCGGTGGCGTGGGCCGCGGCGGTGGCCGGCGGACGACACCGCGACGGTGAGCCATTGCCGAACTGGATGGCGAGCTCGAACCGCTTCCATCGCAATCCGCGCGCGATGCCGGTGCCGTAAATTCTAAACAAATGGCCGGGCGCAAGCTCGGCCATAACGGCTGCCTGCAAGAAGGCTTAGGCCTTCTCTTCCCAGATCATCGCCAGATGGACGATGGTCTGCACCGCCTTTTCCATGTCCTGCCGGCTGACCCATTCCAGCCGGGAGTGAAAGGCGTGCTCCCCGGCAAAGATGTTGGGGCAGGGCAGGCCCATGAAGGACAGGCGCGAGCCGTCGGTGCCGCCGCGGATCGCGGTGCGCATCGGGCGCAG
Organism: Bradyrhizobium sp. 62B; assembly: GCF_030272265.2. Classification (NCBI taxonomy): domain Bacteria; kingdom Pseudomonadati; phylum Pseudomonadota; class Alphaproteobacteria; order Hyphomicrobiales; family Nitrobacteraceae; genus Bradyrhizobium; species Bradyrhizobium sp. 62B. Next base: position 3,292,164 of record NZ_CP092841.2, read on the forward strand.
GCCGGCACGGCGGATCGCCTCGATGGCGTATTCGAGCACGTGCGGGTGACGGTCGATCACCTGCTTCATGTTGCGGTATTGCTCGCGGACCTCGAACTTGTAGGTCGAGCGCGGATAGTCCTTCATCACGTCCTTGACGATGGTCTCGAGCAGATCCTCTTTCTCCTTCAACCCTTCCTCGGTGAAGTCGCGGACGATGAAAGACAGCGTCGCCTGCTCCAGCGCACCCTCGATGCCGATCGGATGCAGAAAGCCCTGCTTGCCGGAAGTGGTCTCCGGCGAGCAGCCTTCCTTGGGCAGCCGCTCGACGATGGCAGCCGCGATCTTGATCGCGTGCTCCATCTTGCCCTTGGCATAGCCGGGATGAGCGCTGACGCCTGATATGGTGATGGTGGCGCCGTCGGCCGAGAAAGTCTCGTCCTCGACGCAGCCGGCGCTTTCACCGTCCATGGTGTAGCCGAAATCGGCCCCCAGCTTCTTCAGGTCGACATTGTCGACGCCGCGGCCGATCTCCTCGTCCGGCGTGAACAGGATCTTGATGGTGCCGTGCTTGACGTCGGGATTGTTGATGAAGAACTGCGCGGCATCCATGATCTCGGCGACGCCGGCCTTGTTGTCGGCGCCCAAGAGCGTCGTGCCGTCGGTGGTGATGATGTCGTTGCCGATCTGGTTCTTCAGCGCCGGATGTTCCGTGAAGCGGATCACCTGGCTGGTGTCGCCCGGCAGGGCGATGTCGCCGCCGCGATAGTTCTTCAGAACTTGCGGCTTCACGTCCTTGCCGGTCACGTCGGGCGAGGTGTCCATGTGCGAGCAGAAGCAGATCACCGGCACCTTCTTGTCGGTGTTCGCCGGGATCGTTCCATAGACGTAGCCGTATTCGTCCAGATGCGCGTCGGCGACGCCCATGGCCTTGAGCTCGGCCGCGAGGACGCGGCCGAGATCCTTCTGCTTCTCGGTCGAGGGCGAGCGCGGGGAGGCCGGATCGGACTGGGTGTCGATGGTGACGTAGCGCAGGAAGCGCTCGGTCACGGTATGCGAAAAGGTGAGGGAGGACATTTCTGGTCAAACCGCCGGGTCAGGGGAAGAGAGGCGATATACCAGAAAGCGGGCCGCGTTGCGGCCGGAACGAGATGAGATCAGGCCTAACGAAACGTTGCCTCAGATCGCCTCTTTCAGTTCCTTCACGGGGCGGAAGGTGACCTTCTTGCTGGCCTTGATGTGGATAGGCTCGCCGGTGGCGGGATTGCGCCCGGTGCGGGCGGCGCGTTTGCGGACCTGGAGTATGCCGAGCCCGACGATGCGGACGCGGTCGCCCTTCTTCAGGTGCTTGGCGATCAAATCGACCATGTCGGTCAGGACCGCCTCGGCGTGCTTTTTCGACAGGTCCTGGCTCTCGGCGATATCGGCGGCGAGATGCTTGAGCGTGATGGTGGCGGGAGCGGCGGCCTTTTTCGCCGAATCCTTCTTAGCCAAATCCTTCTTAGCCATGACTGGCCTCCTCAATGACAGGGAAGCCCCGGAAAAACCGGAAAACGTATGGGGATCCCTCTAAGTCCTGGAAGGCGTAGACGATTCGGGCACGGGCTGACTATGGCCAGAGGTTCCCGGCCTTTGCGGGCAAAGCCGCGAAAGGGGGCGAAAGGTTTGAGGTAACACTATGAAGGGATTGCCAAAATGGCGCGAGAGACGGGGCTCGAACCCGCGACCTCCGGCGTGACAGGCCGGCGCTCTAACCAACTGAGCTACTCCCGCGTGGTTCGCTCGATGCGCGCGGAACGAGGGGGGAATTAAAGGCGGGGCTGGGTGAAGTCAAGGACGTTGCGCTTCGCCGGTGCATCTCCGCTTAAGCATTGCTCTGGAAAACGAAAAAGGCCGCCCGGAGGCGGCCATGGGTCAGCCCGGAAGAGGGCGTATCAGCGAATCTCCGAGGTCCCGGCGCTCGTCACCACCACCGGCTTGCCGGCTTTGATCACGTGGGTGGACTGAGCGGTCTGGCTGTAATCGGCATTGGTACGGGCTGCGATCCCGAAGCCGGCCACCATGATGCCGGCCACCAGCGCCACCACCACGATCTTCAGGTGGGTCGCACGATCAGCAGAGTGAATTGAGTGGTTCATCTGAGCCTCCCGACGGGCTTTGCCGCCGTCTATGGCTCCTGTCTTAAGGACCGTCTGTTTCCGGATGGTTTCGCGGGTTCCGCAAAATGGTTTCATTAATACGCCCGTCGGGTTTCGCCAGGCTTGCGGCGGATAAGGTCTCAGGCCGCCGCCCTCTCGATATCGGCCCGGATAGACCGCGCCGCCCAGATGAAGAGCAGGGCGCCGAGCGTGGTCGTGACCGCCGCCGAGAGCAGGGAATAGCGCACGGCCTCGGCGCCATAGCTGCCCTTCAAGGCATCGTTGACCATGCCGACCGCGAGCGGGCCGACGCCCTGACCGAAGCAGGTGGCGGTGAGCGCGATCAGCGCGGAGGCGAGCGCCCGCATGCTGGGCTTGGCCACGGTCTGCGCGATCGCGAAGATCGGGCCGAGATGGAAGCCGACCAGGAACGAGGTCAGCGCCAGCATGGCCACCATCATCGCAAAGTCCTGCGTCAGCATGCACAGCGCGAACACCGGGCCGGCGAGGCCTGAGGTGACCGCGGGCGCCCACAGCTTCCAGCGGTCGTCGCGCCGGCTGATTTGGGCGACCACGAAGCCACCGAGCAGGGTGCCGGCCATGCCGGCGAGCCCCTTGAAGGTGCCGGCATAGGTGCCGATCTCGGCGCTCGACAGATGGTGCACGCGTGCGAGGAATGGCGGGATCCAGGCCGCGGTCGCGTAATTCGTGTAGGTGGTCAGGCAGAAGCCGATCAACACGATGATGAAGCTGCGCTGCGAGGCGAGGAAGCGCAGCGTCGGCCCCAGCGGCTCGGGCACGAAGCTTTCCTGCATCGCCCCGCGCTTCGGCTCGGAGATCGTCAGCCACAGGACCAATGCGAGCAGGATGCCGGGCAGGCCGGCGACATAGAGCGCCATCCGCCAGCCATAGTGCTGGTTGACGTAGCCGCCGACGAAATAGCCGAGGAAGACGCCGAGATAGGTGCCGATGGCGTAGATGCCGAGCGCGCGTGGACGCTCGTTCTTGGCAAAGAGATCGGCGACGATCGACTGCGAGGCGGGGGAGCCGGCGGACTCGCCGATGCCGACGCCGATGCGCGCCAGCGCCAGCGACGTCAGGCTGGTGGCCGCGCCGCACAGCGCCGTCATCGCGCTCCAGAACGCAAAGGCGACAGCCACGATGTTGCGCCGGTTGAGCCGGTCGGCGACGCGCGCGATGGGAATGCCGAGCAGGGAATAGAACAGCGCGAAGCCGAAGCCGGCGAGCAGGCCCATCATGGTGTCGCTGAGCTGGAACTCCTTCTTGATCGGCTCGATCAGGACGTTGAAGATCGTGCGGTCGAGGAAGTTCAGCGCATAGATGATGGTGAGCAGGCCCAGCACGTAATAGCGCCGCGGCGAGGGCGTGGCCGCAGCAGCCGTTTGCACCGACATCTGTGACGTCACATCGACCATCGCGTCCCCCAATTTGTCTTTGTTATCGTTGTCGGTCCAGCTCTTGTCTTGAGCCGGTTGCTCAGCCTTCGCGGATGTAGTTCCCCGCTTCGAATACGACCGGCGGCGCGCTTTGATCGAACGAGACGCCGATCGGATCGCGGCCTTCTTCCATCGCTTCGAGCTGGTCGCTCAGCATGCGCCGGATCATGAGGATGCCGCGGTCGCTCTGGCCGAAATGCTCTTCCGAATGAACGGTGACCTCGCCCTGGCCGACCTGGGCCTCGTAGTCGCCTGGAAATTGCTGGTGCTCTTGCTCGGTCATGTCCCACCAGAACTTGCCGTTGAACTTCGAGCGCATGCGGCTGATGTCGCCGGAGTTCTTGACGCGGCCGGCGACATAGATGCGGAACGAGGTGTCGTCGATCGGAAGCACCCAGCCGATCGATTCGACGCGGGCGAACTGCGCGACGCGCGGGTTCGGCACCACGCGCAAGGTCGGCAGCGCGGCTTCGGTGACGCGATAGAACACCTTGCCGTCGTCCTGCTTGCGGATCGAGCGCACGACGATGCCGCGCGGCGTCTTGTCGAACTTCACCTCCGGGATCGAGGCCATCATGTTGGTGAATTGCGGCCCCGAGAACGAGCCGTGCAGCACCGGGACATGATAGGGATCGACCACGTTCTCGAAATGCTGCAGCCAGTTGCAGGGAATGATGGCGGGACCACCGCCGCCGATCGAGGAATCGTCGGCCTCGACGAACTCGCCATCGTCCATCTGCTCGAGACATTCGTAAGCCGGCAGCACCGGGCGTTTCTCGGCCGGGCCCATATAGGCGAAGATCAGGCCGTAGCGCTCCTCGACCGGATACCAGGGCTGACGCACCTTGTCCTTGAACTGGCCGCCGTCGGGCTCGCAGGGCTGCTCCAGGCAATGGCCTTCGGTGTCGAATTTCCAGCCGTGATAGCAACAGCGGATGCCGTCCTCCTCGACCTTGCCGTAATAGAGCGTGGTGCCGCGGTGACAGCAGCGGGCGTGCAGGAGGCCGGGACGGCCGTGCCTGTCGCGAAATAGCACCAGATCCTCGCCCAGCGCGCGCACCTTTTTCGGCGTGTCGGTGGCATCGCTGATCAGTGCGACCGGGTGCCAGTAGCGGCGCAGCAGCTCGCCCATCGGCGTGCCACGCACGACCGAGGTCAGCTCGGTGCGGCTGTGCGCCGGCTTCATCGCATAGGCCGTGCCGAGATCGCGATCCCGCTGGGTGATGGTCATGCTGGTCCTCCCGCTCCGGCCCATGGGGCCGTGCGCATTTTTGCGCCTTTCCCGCAGTGGAAAATAATTCCATGACAATGTCAACGATCTTCTAAATGCCTCTTAGAGGCATTTGATGAGCCGGCCGGCGCTTGGCAGGTCCCGGCTTTCTTGGCAGAGGTGGGTCATGAGTCAGACCGAAAGCAGGGGCGGGGCGACGTCGCCCGCAATGGACGAGAGCGAACCGTCGGCCCCGATCACCGTGATGCTGTCGTCGCGACTGATGGTGCTTGCCAATCTGCTCAAGCGTGGCGCGATCCTGCGCTACAAGCGCCTCACTGGATTGTCCTCGGTCGAGTTCGGTCTCGTCGCCTCGCTCGGCCGCCGGCCGCCGATGAGCGTGGCGCGGCTCGCCGAGGCCGTCGGCCAGGACAAGGGACAGATCAGCCGTGCGCTTGCCAATCTGCTCTCGCGCAAGCTGATCGCGAAGACCGCAAATCCGAAAGACAGCCGCGAGGTGCTGATCTCGCTGACCCCTGCGGGTCTCGCCGCGCATGATGCGATCGTTGAAGGCGCGCAGGAGCGTAACCGCCGCTTGCTGGAGCAATTGAGCGAAGCCGAGTTCCACACGCTGCTGGCGCAAGTCGACCAGCTCACGGCGATCGCCGCCGAGATGCTCGAGAGCGAGAAGAGCGCGCGCTGATCTCGCGGCCATCTCAGAACATCTTGGATCGCTTCTAAGAGTCCTTCTAAGACCTTTTCAATTAGGGGATTTTCGCGCGCTCCCATAAGCGTCACGTCGAAGCGCATGCCGTCCGGGGACAGGCGGCATCACGCATCGAACATGCAGTTTGGGGTGGCGCGTTGAACAGTCTGGGAATGCTGCGGTCGGCTGTGTTGGCGACCGCGTCCGCTTTGGTTTTGATGCCGCAGGCATCGCTTGCACAATCTTCCGCGCAGAGTGGCGCAACGAGCCTGCCGGCGGTGACCGTCGCGGCGCCGGAGGCCCGCCGCCGCGCGGCCGCAACTCCCCAGCGCCGCGTGCCGCGCTCCTCGGTGCAGGCCGCCAACAGGAACAAGCCCCAGCCGCAGCGCGATGTCGGCTTCGTCGAGACGCCGCGCGGTCCGGTGAACGGCTACGTCGCCGGCCGCAGCTCGTCCGGCACCAAGACCAACACGCCGATCATCGAGACACCGCAATCGGTGTCGGTCATCGGCGCCGAGCAGATCCGCGACCAGAAGCCGAACAAACTCGACGAGGTGCTGCGCTACACCGCCGGTGTGCGGGCCGGGACCTTTGGCGCGGATACGCGCAACGACTGGTGGCTGATCCGTGGCTTCAAGTCCGACGATGTCGGGCTGTTCCTTGACGGCATGCAGCTGTTCTACACGTCTTATGCGAGCTGGAAGCTCCAGCCGTCCAACATGCAGCGCGTCGAGGTGCTGCGCGGTCCGTCGGCGGTGCTCTATGGCGGATCGAGCCCGAGCGGCATCGTCAACGTCATCAGCAAGATGCCGCCGGCCGAGCCGATCCGCTACGTCGAGACCGGCGTCAACAATTTCGGCAATGCCTATGTCGGGTTCGATTTCGGTGGGCCGGTCGCGACGCAGCCCCAGGATGGCAAGCTGTTCTACCGCGTCGTCGGCCAGGTGCAGAACGGCCCGACGCAGGTCAACTTCACGCCCGACAACAACTACTTCATCGCACCGTCTGTGACCTGGAAGCCGGATGCCGACACAACGTTCACGGTGCTGGCCTCGGCTTCGAGGCAGGACACCCGCGGCATCAACTTCCTGCCCTATGTCGGTACGGTGACGAATGCCTCCTATGGCAGGATTCCGACCAGCTTCTTCGGCGGCGATCCCAGCGTCGACAAGTTCACGCGCGAGCAGGAGATGCTCGGCTACCAGTTCGAGCGCCATCTCACCGATGACCTCACGTTCCGGCAGAACGCGCGGTTTGCGCATATCGACCTGACCTATCGCGGCTATGTCGGCAACGATGCCAATCAGGCGACCGCCACATTCAATCGCTACAATTGGTATGCGAAGAACACGGCCAATCAGGCCGATCTCGACAACCAGCTCGAATATCGCTTCAACACCGGCCCGGTGAGGCACACCATGCTTTTCGGTGTCGATCTGAAGGGCTATCAGATCGACGATTACCAGGCCTTCGGGTTCGGCGTGCCCTCGATCAGCATCTTCAATCCCGTCTACGGCGGAGCCGAAACGCCGCTGCCGACCACGCCGTTCCGCAACTTCCTGATTACGCAGAAGCAGGCCGGCACCTATCTCCAGGACCAGATGAAGCTCGGCGATTTCACGCTGGTCCTGAGCGGGCGGAATGATTGGGTCGAGACGACGCAGGACGCCCGCGACACGGGCGCCAGTGTCGACAGCCGCAACGACAGCAGGTTCAGCGGTCGCGCGGGACTGATCTACAATTTCGACAACGGCATTGCACCCTACGTCTCCTACTCGACCAGCTACAATCCGATCATCGGACTCAACGCGCAGAACAAACTGTTCCTGCCGGAGGCGGGCAAACAGGCCGAGATCGGTGTGAAGGTCGCACCAAAGTGGTTCGACGGCTATTTCACGGTCTCGGCCTTCGACCTGGTCCGTCAGAATGTCGCGACGACGCTGCCGGGCAGTGTTCCAGTCCTGCAGAACCAGACCGGTGAGGTCACGTCGCGGGGCATCGAGCTCGAGGCTGTCGCGAACCCCACGAAGGAGCTGAAGCTGGTCGGCGCCTTCACGGCCTATCATCTGTTCAACAGCCGGGATCTCGACCCGTCCCTGGTCGGCAAGACACCGACCAACACGCCCGAGCTGCTGGTCTCCGGCTGGGCGGACTACACCTTCAAGGACGGACCGCTCGAGGGCTTCGGCTTCGGCGGCGGCGTCCGCTACATCGGCTCGTCGTGGGCCGATACCGCCAACACCCTCGAGGTCCCTGCAGTGGCGCTCGGCGACCTCGCGCTCCACTACGAACGGCAGAACTGGCGTACCGCCTTCAACGTCATCAACCTGACCGACAAGATCTACGTCGCGAGCTGCGCGTCGGCCACGTCCTGCTTCTACGGCGACCGCCGGCGGGTCACCGCCAGCGTTTCCTACAAATGGTGAAGGGAGGGTGAGGACAGGGTAGGGCAGTCTCGTGCCTGCCTGATCGCGTCCTCCTCCTGCCCTGCCGACCGGACGACCGCGGATCTTCCGTTGGGGAGATCGATGAGCTCCAGGCAATGCCCCCCGGCCGGAAGCTCATGCGAGCGCGGCGCGTGCAACGACCCAGCAAGTCGCCGCCGCGCTCGCGGTCGGCCGTACTGCACTATAACGCAGACGATGTGGTTCTCGCCGGAGGCAGGACCGATCCTGTCCTGATGCATGGCTCGTCTGACCACTTGCGCCTGTGGATAGGTGACTTGGTGCAACCCGACTTGGCTCACGGCTGCGACAATCACCGGCTCCCGGGCGTCGTTGCTGCCGCAGACGACCAGCCACTATGTCGGCGGGGCGACAGTCGGGGTTCCTGAGGTCGGCCTTATCCTGGTTGAGTGCGCTGCCGCACCCGAAAACCCGGCGTTTTTCTCGGGCGATCCAGGGCAAATCGCTGCCGCAGCCCGTGCGCCGCAATCTCCGGACCGCTGTCCTTTGAAAACCGGCGGCCGCCCTTGCTGGCCCTGCCGATCTGCTCCATACCAGCGCGGGGTGATTCCGGGATTTTCACCGTGCTGGGGGCGGCAAAGGGCCTGAAAAGAGCGTGTCTTGCGCCCATTGGTGCACTGCGCTAAGGCTCAGAATAATTCCAAATCGGACGAATCCGTGGCTGTCCCGAGGCTGCGGGAAAAAGGGCTCGCCAATGAGCGGCATTCTGCAGAACTATCTTCCACTCGTCGTCTTCATAGGTGTCGCGGGCCTTATCGGCCTCGTGCTGCTGATCGCGCCCTTCATCGTGGCGTTCCAGCAGCCGGATCCGGAAAAGCTGTCGGCGTATGAATGCGGTTTCAACGCCTTCGACGACGCGCGCATGAAGTTCGACGTCCGCTTCTACCTGGTCGCCATCCTCTTCATCATCTTCGACCTCGAGGTGGCGTTCCTGTTTCCGTGGGCGGTGGCGTTCGGCAAGCTTGGCGCGACCGGCTTCTGGTCCATGGTGGTGTTTCTCGCCGTGCTGACGGTCGGGTTCGCCTATGAATGGAAGAAGGGAGCACTCGAATGGGATTGAACCCTGCATCGTCCACGGGTCCGGTCGTCGCGCCGGCCGCCAAGGGCATCCTGGATCCCTCGACCGGCAGGCCAGTCGGGGCCAATGATCCGTTCTTCCTCGAGGTCAACTCCGAGCTGTCCGACAAGGGCTTCTTCGTGGCCGCGACCGACGACCTCATCACCTGGGCGCGCACCGGCTCGCTGATGTGGATGACCTTCGGTCTCGCTTGCTGCGCGGTCGAGATGATGCAGGTGTCGATGCCGCGCTACGACGTCGAGCGCTTCGGCTTCGCGCCGCGTGCCTCGCCGCGCCAGTCCGACGTGATGATCGTCGCGGGGACGCTGACCAACAAGATGGCGCCGGCGCTGCGCAAGGTCTACGACCAGATGCCCGAGCCGCGCTACGTCATCTCGATGGGCTCCTGCGCCAATGGCGGCGGCTACTATCACTATTCCTACTCGGTCGTGCGCGGCTGCGACCGCATCGTTCCGATCGACATCTACGTGCCGGGCTGCCCGCCCACGGCGGAAGCGCTGCTCTACGGCGTGCTGCTGCTGCAGAAGAAGATCCGGCGCACCGGCACCATCGAACGCTAAGGTTTTACGTCATGGACGACGCCAAGCTCGACGCCCTGGGGCAGACGATCGTTAGCGCGCTTCCGGGCGCCGCCACCGGTCATTCGGTGGCCTTCAACCAGCTGACGGTTGATGTCGAGGCCAGCAAGATCGTCGAGGTGGTCAAGTACCTCCGCGACGATCCGAGCTGCCGCTTCGTCAACTTCACCGACATCACGGCCGCCGACTATCCGTCGCGCGAAAAGCGCTTCGACGTGATCTATCACTTCCTGTCACCGACCCTGAACGCGCGCATCCGCCTCAAGGCCCAGGCCGACGAGACCACGCAGGTGCCGTCGCTGATCGAAATCTTCCCCGGCGCCGACTGGTTCGAGCGCGAGGCCTACGACCTCTACGGCGTGTTCTTCGTCGGCCATCCCGACATGCGCCGCATCCTCACCGACTACGGCTTCGAGGGTCATCCGCTGCGCAAGGATTTCCCGACCACCGGTTTCGTCGAGGTCCGCTACGACGACCAGGAGAAGCGGGTGGTGTACGAGCCCGTGCGTCTGAACCAGGAATTCCGCAAGTTCGATTTCCTCTCGCCATGGGAAGGCGCGGACTATCCGGTCCTCCCGGGGGATGAAAAAGCGGGGCCGAAGGTCTGATCATGAACGAGCAACAGCTTCGCAATTTCACTATCAATTTCGGACCGCAACATCCGGCGGCTCACGGCGTGTTGCGCCTGGTGCTGGAGCTTGACGGCGAGGTCGTCGCCCGCGTCGATCCCCACATCGGTCTCTTGCATCGCGGCACCGAGAAGCTGATCGAGCAGAAGACCTATCTGCAGGCGATCCCGTATTTCGATCGGCTCGACTACGTCGCGCCGATGAACCAGGAGCACGCCTTCTGCCTCGCCGCCGAGAAGCTGCTTGGCATCGAGGTGCCGCGCCGCGGCCAGCTGATCCGCGTGCTCTATTGCGAGATCGGCCGCATCCTCTCTCATCTTCTCAACGTCACCACGCAGGCCATGGACGTCGGCGCGCTGACCCCGCCGCTGTGGGGCTTCGAAGAGCGCGAGAAGCTGATGGTGTTCTACGAGCGCGCCTCGGGCAGCCGTATGCACGCGGCTTACTTCCGCGTCGGCGGCGTGCATCAGGATCTGCCGCAGAAGCTGGTCGACGACATCGAGGCCTGGTGCGATCCGTTCCTGAAAGTCGTGGACGATCTCGATCGGCTGCTCACCGCCAACCGCATCTTCAAGCAGCGCAACGTCGACATCGGCGTGGTGCCGCTGAAGGAGGCCTGGGAGTGGGGCTTCTCGGGCGTGATGGTGCGCGGCTCGGGCGCGGCCTGGGATTTGCGCAAGTCGCAGCCCTACGAGTGCTACGCCGAGATGGATTTCGACATTCCGATCGGCAAGAACGGCGACTGCTACGACCGCTATCTGATCCGCATGGAAGAGATGCGCCAGTCCGTGCGCATCATGAAGCAGTGCATCCAGAAGCTGAACGCGCCTGAAGGCAAGGGACCGGTCGTCGTCGAAGACAACAAGGTCGCGCCGCCGCGCCGGGGCGAGATGAAGCGCTCGATGGAAGCGCTGATCCACCATTTCAAGCTCTACACCGAAGGCGTCCACGTGCCGGCCGGCGAAGTCTACGCCGCGGTCGAGGCGCCCAAGGGCGAGTTCGGCGTCTACCTGATCTCCGACGGCACCAACAAGCCCTACAAGTGCAAGATCCGCGCGCCGGGCTTTGCGCATCTGCAGGCCATGGACCACATCTGCCGCGGCCATCTGCTCGCCGACGTCTCGGCGATCCTCGGCTCGCTCGACATCGTGTTCGGAGAGGTCGATCGGTGATGGGGCAGCAGGCGCCAATCCAGTTTGACCGCGCCTCGGGGGCCCTGGAAGGGGCCAACCTGTGGGAGCGGACGGCTGCCTTGGCGCTGGTGACGGGATCGAAGATCTCCTCGCACTTCTCGCATATGGGCTACATCGCCTGCGCGAATCTGCTGCGGAAGACGCTGCCCAAGCGCAACATCGCGATCAGGCTCAATCCCGACGCCGTGTTCGAATTCCCCTATGGCGACGGCTATTGGAGCAAGCTGCTCAATCGCTCGTATAATTACGAGGACGAGCTCGAGCTCTTGTTCGCCGACTCCATCGACGTCGATTACACCTTGCTCGATTGCGGCGCGAACTACGGCTACTGGTCGGTGCTGGTCTCGAGCAAGCCGTTCGGCTCGCACAAGGCGATCGCGATCGAGCCGTCGGGGCAGAACTACCCGAAGCTCGTCAACAACGCGCGCGTCAACGGCAATCGCTTCGACCCCATGAAATGCGCGATCGGCGCCGTCCGTGGCACCGCGCGGCTGTCGGGCACAAAGCACGAAGCCTTCAGCATCGCGGGCAATCCGTCGGCTGGCGGCGAGGAGGTGCCGGTCATCTCGCTCGACAATCTCATTGACGACGGCAAGGTGCCTGCCACCGGCAAGTACCTGATCAAGCTCGACGTCGAGGGCGTCGAGATCGAGGCGATCAAGGGCGGCGCACGGCTGCTCCAGGCCGACAGCGTCATCATGTGCGAGGAGCACGGCAGCGACCGCAATCACTCCGTGTCGCGCTTCATCCTCGAACAGACCCCGCTGAAGCTGATCGTGTTCGATCCGCGCAGCAACCGCATGGAGACCGTGACCGAGCTGTCGATCCTCGACCGCATCAAGGTCTCGACCCACGTCGGCTACAACGTTTTCGGCACCGCAAGCGCATTCTGGCAGGACAGGATCGAAGCCCTGAATGCCAAAACCGCGCGCCGCATGCAGTGAGAGATTGAAGAGATGTCCGTTCGTCGATTAGCACCGAAGGAAGTCCAGCCCGCGAGCTTCGCGTTCACGGAGGAGAACCTCGCGTTCGCCAAGCAGCAGATCGCGAAATATCCGGCGGGACGTCAGGCCTCCGCGGTCATCGCCATTCTCTGGCGCGCGCAGGAGCAGCACGACGGCTGGGTCTCGGAAGCCGCGATCCGCGTCATCGCCGACATGCTCGACATGCCCTATATCCGCGTGCTGGAAGTCGCGACCTTCTACACGATGTTCCAGCTCGCCCCGGTCGGCAAGAAGGCGCACGTCCAGGTCTGCGGCACCACGCCGTGCCGGCTGCGCGGCGCCGAGGATCTGATCCACGTCTGCGAGCACCGCATCCATCACGAGCCCTTCCATCTGTCCAAGGACGGCAATTTCAGCTGGGAAGAGGTGGAGTGCCTGGGCGCCTGCGTGAACGCGCCGATGGTGCTGATCGGCAAGGACACCTATGAGGACCTGACCAAGGAAAGCTTCGGCAAGGTGCTCGACGGCTTCGCTTCGGGCAATCCGCCCAAGCCCGGTCCGCAGAACGGCCGCCAGTTCTCGGCGCCGATCACCGGGCCGACCACGCTGAAGGAGATCACCTGATGCGTGATTTCTCGTCGCAGGCCATGCAGGGGAGCGGTGCCGTGAAGAAGTGGGGCTTCATCGCGATGCATGCGGCGGTTGCGGCCGCCTTCATTTTCCTGCTGCAGCGTTTCAGCCTGAACGCGTCGCTGGAATCCAGTCTGCTCTGGGCGCTGACCTTTGCCGTCTGCGCCTCCGGACTTGCCTACAAGCAGACCATTCGTTGATCGGAAAGCACTGATATGCTCGAGGACAAGGACCGCATCTTCAAGAACCTCTACGGCCTCCACGACTGGGGGCTCGAGGGTGCGCGGCGCCGCGGCGCCTGGGATGGCACGAAGAACATCATCGACAAGGGCCGCGACTGGATCATCAACGAGATGAAGGCGTCGGGCCTGCGCGGCCGCGGCGGCGCCGGCTTCCCGACCGGTCTGAAATGGTCCTTCATGCCGAAGGAATCGACCGACGGCCGTCCGAGCTATCTCGTCGTCAATGCCGACGAATCCGAGCCCGGCACCTGCAAGGATCGCGAGATCATGCGGCACGATCCGCATCTCCTGATCGAAGGCTGCCTGATCGCGAGCTGCGCGATGAACGCGCATGCCTGCTACATCTATGTCCGCGGCGAGTTCATCCGGGAGCGCGAGCATCTGCAGGCCGCGATCGACCAGGCCTATGAGGCCAAGCTGGTCGGCAAGGACAACGTCAACGGCTGGCCGTTCGACATCTACGTCGCGCACGGCGCCGGCGCCTATATCTGCGGCGAGGAAACCGCGCTGCTCGAAAGCCTCGAAGGCAAGAAGGGCCAGCCGCGGCTGAAGCCGCCGTTCCCGGCCAATGTCGGCCTGTTCGGCTGCCCGACCACCGTCAACAACGTCGAGTCCATCGCGGTTGCGCCCGACATCCTGCGCCGTGGCGCCGCCTGGTTCGCCGGCATCGGCCGTCCGAACAATGTCGGCACCAAGCTGTTCTGCATCTCCGGCCATGTCGAGCGGCCCTGCAACGTCGAAGAGGCCATGGGCATTCCGTTCCGCGAGCTGATCGACAAGCATTGCGGCGGCATTCGCGGCGGCTGGGACAATCTCAAGGCCGTGATCCCCGGCGGCTCGTCGGTGCGCATGGTGCCGGCCGAGCAGATCATCGACACGCCCATGGATTTCGACTCCTTGAGCAAGCTGCGCTCGGGTCTCGGCACCGCGGCCGTGATCGTGATGGACAAGTCGACCGACCTGATCCGCGCCATCGCCCGCATCTCCTATTTCTACAAGCATGAGAGCTGCGGCCAGTGCACGCCGTGCCGCGAGGGCACGGGCTGGATGTGGCGCGTGCTCACCCGCATGGCCGAGGGTCGCGCCCACAAGCGCGAGATCGACATGCTCCTCGAAGTGACCAAACAGGTCGAAGGCCACACCATCTGCGCGCTCGGCGACGCAGCCGCATGGCCGATCCAGGGCCTGATCGCGCATTTCCGTCACGAGATCGAAGCGCGCATCGACCAGTATTCGCACAGGGCCGACATTGACGATATCGGCGTCCGCGATCCCGTGAACATGGTCGCGGCGGAGTAAGAGACATGACCAAGCTCATCATCGACGGCAAAGAGATCGATGTCCCCGCCGAATACACGCTGCTTCAGGCGTGCGAGGCGGCCGGCGCCGAGATTCCGCGCTTCTGCTATCACGAGCGGCTGTCGATCGCCGGCAATTGCCGGATGTGCCTCGTCGAGGTGAAGGGCGGCCCGAAGCCGGTCGCGAGCTGCGCCTGGGGCGTGCGCGACTGCCGTCCGGGCCCCAAGGGCGAGCCGCCGGAAATTTCCACGCGTTCGCCGATGGTGAAGAAGGCACGCGAAGGCGTGATGGAATTCCTTCTGATCAACCATCCGCTGGACTGCCCGATCTGCGACCAGGGCGGCGAGTGCGATCTGCAGGACCAGGCGATGGGCTATGGTGTCGACACCAGCCGCTTCGCCGAGAACAAGCGCGCCGTCGAGGACAAATATCTCGGCGCGCTAGTCAAGACCTCGATGAACCGCTGCATCCAGTGCACGCGCTGCGTCCGCTTCTCGGCGGAAGTCGCAGGCGCCCCGGAGATGGGCGCCACGGGGCGTGGCGAGGACATGGAGATCACGACCTATCTCGAGCACGCGCTGACTTCGGAATTGCAGGGCAATCTCGTCGACATCTGCCCGGTCGGCGCGCTGACCTCGAAGCCCTATGCTTTCGCGGCACGCCCCTGGGAGCTCGGCAAGACGCAGTCGGTCGACGTCATGGACGGGGTGGGCTCGGCGATCCGCGTCGATACCCGCGGTCGTGAAGTGATGCGCGTGCTGCCGCGCATCAACGAGGCCGTGAACGAGGAATGGATCTCGGACAAGACCCGCCACGTCGTCGACGGCCTGCGCACCCAGCGGCTCGACCGGCCCTATGTCCGTGAGGCCGGCAAGCTGCGCGCGGCGAGCTGGACGGAGGCCTTTGCCGCGATCGCCGCCAAGGCGGCGCGCACCGACGGCAAGCGCATCGGCGCGATCGCCGGCGATCTCGCCGGTGTCGAGGAAATGTTCGCGCTGAAGGATCTGCTCGCCAAGTTCGGTTCTGGCAATCTGGCGGTGCAGGGCGGCGACGCCTTCGACCCCGCGCTCGGCCGCGGCTCCTACATCTTCAACCCGACGCTGGCGGGCGTCGAGCAGGCGGATGCGCTGCTCATCATCGGCGCGAACCCGCGGAAAGAAGCGGCCGTGTTCAACGCCCGCATCCGCAAGCGCTGGCGCGCCGGCGGCTTCAAGGTCGGCGTGATCGGTGCCAAGCCCGATCTGACCTACGATTACGATCACCTCGGCGCGGGCACCGAGACGCTCGGTGAGCTCGCGGCCGGCAAGCACTCCTTCATGGACGTGCTGAAGAACGCCAAGAATCCGATCATCCTGGTCGGCGCGGGCGCGGCCGCACGTCACGACGGCGCGGCCATCCTCGCAGCTAGCGCCAAGCTCGCGCTCGATGTCGGCGCGCTCAAGGACGGCTGGAACGGGTTCGGCGTGCTGCACGAGAGCGCCTCGCGCGTCGGTGCGCTCGACATCGGCTTCTCCGCAACGGGCGGCGGCCTCAATGCCGCGCAGATGACGACGTTCGGCACGCTCGACCTCTTGTTCCTGCTGGGGGCCGACGAGATTAACGCGCCGGATGGCACCTTCGTCGTCTATATCGGCACCCATGGTGACCGCGGCGCGCACCGCGCCGACGTGATCCTGCCGGCGGCCGCCTACACCGAGAAGTCCGCGATCTACGTCAACACCGAAGGTCGCGTGCAGATGACGGGCCGTGCCGCGTTCCCTCCGGGCGAAGCCCGCGAGGACTGGGCGATCGTCCGCGCGCTGTCCGAGGCGCTCGGCAAGAAGCTCGGCTACGACTCGCTGGCGCAGCTGCGCCAGACGATCTTCAAGGCCGTGCCGCATTTGATCCGTCTCGACCAGATCGAGGCCGGCTCGGCCGAGCAGATCAAGAAGCTGGCGGGGAAGGGCGGCTCGCCGGAGAAGGCGCCGTTCAAGCCGCTGGTCGAGGACTTCTATTTGACCAACCCAATCGCGCGTGCGTCCGCCGTGATGGCGGAATGCTCGCGCCTCGCCTCCGGGCACATGCTGACCGCAGCGGAGTGAGCGTGATCTGATGGAATTCTTCGAAAGCGCATTCTGGACCGGTTTCCTCTGGCCGCTGATCATCATGATCGCGGAGAGCGTCTTGGTGCTCGTCGTCCTTCTGGTGGCGATCGCCTACATCCTGCTGGCCGACCGCAAGATCTGGGCGGCGGTGCAGATCCGGCGCGGCCCGAACGTGGTCGGCCCCTGGGGCCTGTTCCAGTCCTTCGCCGACCTTCTGAAGTTCGTGCTGAAGGAGCCGATCATCCCGGCCGGCGCCAACAAGGGCGTCTTCCTGCTGGCGCCGCTGGTGTCCTGCGTGCTGG
The DNA here is from genome assembly GCF_030272265.2 of Bradyrhizobium sp. 62B. Classification (NCBI taxonomy): domain Bacteria; kingdom Pseudomonadati; phylum Pseudomonadota; class Alphaproteobacteria; order Hyphomicrobiales; family Nitrobacteraceae; genus Bradyrhizobium; species Bradyrhizobium sp. 62B. The sequence continues at coordinate 3,309,098 of NZ_CP092841.2, forward strand.
CGCTCGCGGCCTGGGCGGTGATCCCGACCAATCTCGGCTGGGTGATCTCCGACATCAATGTCGGCATCCTCTTCATCTTCGCGATCTCGTCGCTGTCGATCTACGGCATCATCATGGCCGGCTGGTCGTCGAACTCGAAGTATCCGTTCCTGGCCGCGCTGCGCTCGGCGGCGCAGATGGTGTCCTACGAAGTCTCGATCGGCTTCGTCATCATCACGGTGCTGCTCTGCGCCGGCACGCTGAACCTGTCGGCCGTCGTCGAGGCCCAGCACGTCCGCGGCCTAGCCAGCCTGATCGGGCTGCCGCAGCTCACCATCCTGAACTGGTACGTCTGGCCGCTGTTCCCGATGTTCGTGGTGTTCTACGTCTCGGCGCTGGCGGAAACCAACCGTCCGCCCTTCGACCTCGTCGAAGCGGAATCCGAGCTGGTCGCCGGCTTCATGGTCGAATACGGCTCGACCCCGTATCTGCTGTTCATGCTCGGCGAATACGTCGCGATCGTCACGATGTGCGCGATGGCGACGATCCTGTTCCTCGGGGGCTGGCTGCCGCCGGTGGATCTGCCGCCCTTCAACTGGGTGCCGGGCATCATCTGGTTCTCGCTGAAACTGTTCTTCATGTTCTTCCTGTTCGCGATGGCAAAGGCGATCGTGCCGCGCTACCGCTACGACCAACTGATGCGCCTCGGCTGGAAGGTGTTCCTGCCGCTGTCGCTGGCGATGGTGGTCATAGTGGCGGGCGTGTTGCAGTTCGCCGGCATCGCGCCGAAGTGAGGGCCGTCATGGGTATCAACGTCAACGCCACTGCACGCTCGCTTCTGCTGTCGGAATTCGTCTCGGCGTTCTTCCTCGCCATGCGCTATTTCTTCCAGCCGAAGCCGACACTGAACTATCCGTTCGAGAAAGGCCCGATCTCGCCGCGCTTCCGCGGCGAGCATGCGCTGCGCCGCTATCCGAACGGCGAAGAGCGCTGCATCGCCTGCAAGCTGTGCGAGGCGATCTGCCCGGCGCAGGCCATCACCATCGAGGCCGGCCCGCGCCGCAACGACGGTACCCGCCGCACCGTGCGCTACGACATCGACATGGTGAAGTGCATCTATTGCGGCCTCTGCCAGGAGGCCTGTCCTGTGGACGCCATCGTCGAAGGCCCGAACTTCGAGTTCGCGACCGAGACCCGCGAGGAACTGTTCTATGACAAGGCCAAGCTGCTCGCCAACGGCGACCGCTGGGAACGCGAGATCGCGAAAGCGATCGAGCTCGACGCGCCGTACCGGTGAGGTGAGGGCATGATCCTTCCCGCGCTGTTCTTCTATCTCTTCGCCGGCGTCTGCGTCGCCTCGGCGGTGATGGTGATTGTCTCGCGCAATCCCGTGCACTCCGTGCTGTACCTGATCCTGGCCTTCGTCAACGCATCGGGCCTGTTCGTGCTGATGGGCGCCGAGTTCCTCGGCATGATGCTGATCGTCGTCTATGTCGGCGCGGTCGCAGTGCTGTTCCTGTTCGTGATCATGATGCTCGACGTGGACTTCGTCGAGCTGCGCGAAGGTTTCATCCAGTATCTGCCGGTGGGCCTCGTGATCGGCGGCATCTTCCTGTTCGAATTGCTGCTGACCGTCGGTGCCTGGATCATCAACCCGACCCTGAGCAAGACCATCACGGCGCCGATCCCGACCAACGTCTCCAACACCGAGGCGCTGGGCTTGGTCCTCTATACGAAGTACATCCACTACTTCCAGCTTTCGGGCATGGTGCTGCTGGTCGCCATGATCGGCGCCATCGTGCTGACGCTGCGCCACAAGGCGAGCGTGAAGCGGCAGGACATCAACGTTCAGAACGCGCGCACGCCCGAGATGGCGATGGCGATGCGCAAGGTGGCGCCGGGGCAGGGGCTCTCGGATGCCGATGCGGCGGAGTGGGTGAAATGACGATCGGGCTTGGACATTACCTGGCGGTCGGCGCGATCCTGTTCACGCTCGGGATCCTCGGCATCTTCCTGAACCGCAAGAACATCATCGTCATCCTGATGTCGATCGAGCTGATCCTGCTCTCGGTCAACATCAACCTCGTGGCATTCTCGACCTTCCTCGGCGACATCGTCGGCCAGGTCTTCGCGCTGCTGGTGCTCACCGTCGCAGCCGCTGAAGCCGCGATCGGTCTCGCCATCCTGGTGGTCTATTTCCGCAACCGCGGCTCGATCGCGGTTGAGGACGTCAATCTGATGAAGGGCTGAGCTCTCAAATGGTTCAGGCAATCGTTTTCCTGCCTCTGCTGGGCGCCATTCTGGCAGGGCTCATCGCCCTGGCCGGCGCGCATGCCCGCAACCCCTCGGGCGACGAGCTCGATCATCATGGCGACCATGGTCACGGCGATGCGCACGCTTCGACCGCCCATGATTCACACGGACACGACGATCACGGCCATGACGACCACGGCCACGGCCACGGCCCGGCCGAGCCGGCCGCGGCCGGCTCGCGCGCTGCCGAGCTGATCACCACCGGGCTGCTATTCGTCTCGGCCGCGCTGTCATGGATGACGCTGGTCGATGTCGGCTTCATGCACCACGACGCCCGCATCCAGCTGCTGCCCTGGATCTTCTCCGGCGACCTCCAGGTCTGGTGGACGCTACGGGTCGACACGCTCACCGCCGTGATGCTGGTGGTGGTCACGACCGTGTCCTCGCTCGTGCACCTCTATTCCATCGGCTACATGGACGAGGATCCGAACCGGCCGCGCTTCTTCGGCTATCTCAGCCTGTTCACCTTCGCCATGCTGATGCTGGTGACCGCGGACAACCTCGTGCAGCTGTTCTTCGGCTGGGAAGGCGTGGGTCTCGCCAGCTACCTCCTGATCGGCTTCTGGTACCAGAAGCCGTCGGCGAATGCCGCGGCGATCAAGGCTTTCGTCGTCAACCGAGTCGGCGACTTCGGTTTTGCGCTCGGCATCTTCGCGGTCTTCATGCTGGTCGGCTCGACCGATTTCGAGACGATCTTCCATGCCGCGCCCGGCCTCACCGGCAAGACCATCGACTTCCTCGGCTGGCACGTTGACGCGCTGACCCTGACCTGCCTCCTGCTGTTCATGGGCGCGATGGGCAAGTCGGCGCAGTTCCTGCTGCACACCTGGTTGCCGGACGCGATGGAAGGCCCGACCCCTGTGTCGGCGCTGATCCACGCCGCGACCATGGTCACCGCCGGCGTCTTCATGGTGGCGCGCCTGTCGCCGCTGTTCGAACTCGCCCCGACCGCCCAGGCCGTCGTGATGTTCTTCGGCGCGACCACGGCGTTCTTCGCGGCGACCATCGGCCTCGTCCAGAACGACATCAAGCGCATCGTGGCTTACTCGACCTGTTCGCAGCTCGGCTACATGTTCGTGGCGATGGGAGCAGGGGCCTATTCGGTCGGCATGTTCCATCTGTTCACGCACGCCTTCTTCAAGGCGCTGCTGTTCCTGGGTTCCGGCTCGGTGATCTACGCGATGCACCACGAGCAGGACATCCGCAACATGGGCGGCCTCTGGAAGAAGATTCCCTACACCTATGCGGTGATGGTGGTCGGCACGCTGGCGCTGACCGGCTTCCCGCTCACGGCCGGTTATTTCTCCAAGGACGCCATCATCGAAGCGGCCTACGCCTCGCATAATCCGTTCGGGGTGTACGGCTTCCTGATGACGATCGTCGCCGCCGGCCTGACCTCGTTCTACTCCTGGCGCCTGATCTTCAAGACCTTCCACGGCGAGCCGCATGACGAGCATCACTACGAGGCCGCGCACGAGGCCCCGCTCTGGATCCTGATCCCGATCGGCGTGCTCGCGGTCGGCTCGTTCGTTGCCGGCTTGCCGTTCAAGGAGCTGTTCGCCGGTCACGGCGTCGAGGAATTCTTCCGCGAGTCCGTGAAGATGAACCCGCATATCATCGAGGAGATGCACCACATCCCCGAGACCATCGCGCTCCTGCCGACGGTGATGATGGTGCTGGGCTTCCTCGTCTCGTACCTGTTCTACATCCGGCGGCCCTATCTGCCGGTCGAGCTCGCGAACACGCAGCCGATGCTGTACCAGTTCCTGCTCAACAAATGGTACTTCGACGAGCTCTACGACATCATCTTCGTCCGCCCGGCGAAGTGGATCGGCTATCAGCTCTGGAAGAAGGGCGACGGCTTCATCATCGACGGGTTCGGCCCCGACGGCGTCTCGGCCCGCGTGCTGGACGTCACCCGCAACGTCGTGAAGATCCAGACCGGCTATCTCTATCACTACGCATTCGCCATGCTGATCGGTGCCGCCGGCCTGATCACCTGGTTCATGTTCGGCTTTGGAGGCCAGTAAATGACGACCTGGCCCATCCTATCGGTCACCACGTTCCTGCCGCTGGTCGGCGCGCTGATCGTCTATCTCAGCCGCGGCGATGACGAGGCGGCCAAGCGCAACTCGCGCTGGATCGCGCTCTGGACCACGCTGATCACCTTCGCGGTGTCGGTGATCCTGGTCATGCGCTTCGACCCTAGCAATCCCGACTTCCAGTTCGTCGAGAAGACGAACTGGCTCGCGACCGGGATCACCTACCACATGGGCGTCGACGGCATTTCGCTGCCGCTGGTGATCCTCACCACCGCCGTGATGCCGTTCTGCATCATCGCGAGCTGGAAGGCGATCAGCATCCGCGTCCGCGAATACATGATGGCGTTCCTGATCCTGGAAACGCTGATGATCGGCACCTTCTCGGCGCTCGATCTCGTGCTGTTCTACCTGTTCTTCGAAGGCGGCCTGATCCCGATGTTCCTGATCATCGGCGTCTGGGGCGGCCCGCGCCGGGTCTATGCATCGTTCAAGTTCTTCCTCTACACGCTGCTCGGCTCGGTCCTGATGCTGCTCGCCATCATGGCGCTGTACTGGAACGGCGGCACCACTGATATCCCGACCCTGATGCACACCGCCGTGCCGCGGTCGTTGCAGACCTGGGCTTGGCTGGCTTTCTTCGCCTCATTCGCGGTGAAGATGCCGATGTGGCCTGTGCACACCTGGCTGCCGGACGCGCACGTCGAGGCGCCGACGGCGGGCTCGGTGGTCCTGGCCGCGATCCTCTTGAAGATGGGCGGCTACGGCTTCCTGCGCTTCTCGCTGCCGATGTTCCCGCTGGCCTCGCACGATTTCGCGCCGTTCGTGTTCACGCTCTCGGCCATTGCCATCATCTACACCTCGCTGGTGGCGTTGATGCAGGAGGACATGAAGAAGCTGATCGCGTACTCCTCGGTCGCGCATATGGGCTTCGTCACCATGGGCATCTTCGCCGGCACCATGCAGGGCGTCGCCGGCGGCGTGTTCCAGATGATCTCGCACGGCATCGTGTCCGGCGCGCTGTTCCTCTGCGTCGGCGTCGTCTACGACCGTCTGCACACCCGCGAGATCGCGGCCTATGGCGGCCTCGTCAACCGGATGCCGCTCTACGCGATGACCTTCATGGTCTTCACCATGGCCAATGTCGGTCTGCCCGGCACGAGCGGCTTCGTCGGTGAGTTCATGACGCTGCTCGGCACCTTCAAGGTCTCGATCCCGACGGCGTTCTTCGCCAGCTTCGGCGTGATCCTGTCGGCGGCCTATGCGCTGTGGCTCTATCGCAAGGTCGTGTTCGGCGCGATGGTCAAGCCGTCGCTGGCGAGCATGAAGGATCTCACCTTGCGGGAGTGCGTGATTCTGTTCCCGATGATCGCGCTGACGATCCTGTTCGGCGTCTATCCGAAGCCGGTGCTCGACATGTCGGCCGCCTCGGTCCAGCAACTCGTCAACAATTACAACACCGCTGTGACGGCCGTGAAGGCCGCCGCACTGCTCCAGTGATCGGGCAGGTCAGGATATCGCCATGAGCTTTGAGACTGCAGGTTATCAACTGGCGCCGGTGCTGCCCGAGATCGTGCTGGCGATCGGCGCCATGGCTCTGCTGATGCTGGGCGCCTATCGCGGGCAGGGGACGACCGGCGCGATCACCTCGCTGGCGGTCGTGCTCCTGGTCGTGGTCGGCGTGCTCGAATACATGCTGCCCGCGGGCAAGCAGGTGACCTTCGGCGGCAGCTTCATCGTCGACGATTTCGCGCGCTTCATGAAGATCCTGGCCCTGATCGGCTCGGCGGTGACGCTGGTGCTGTCGACCGAATTCCTGTCGGATCCGTCGCGCCGCATCTTCGAATATTCCATCCTGGTGCTGCTCTCGACGCTCGGCATGATGGTGCTGATCTCGGCCGGCGATCTGATCTCGCTCTATCTCGGCCTCGAGTTGATGTCGCTGGCGCTCTACGTCGTGGCGGCCTCGAACCGCGACAACGCCAAGTCCACCGAAGCCGGCTTGAAGTATTTCGTCCTCGGCGCGCTGTCCTCGGGCATGCTGCTCTACGGCGCTTCGCTGATCTACGGCTTCACCGGCACGGTCAGCTTCACCGGCATCGCCGCGGCGGCGACGGTCTCGAATGTCGGCCTGGTGTTTGGCCTGGTCTTCCTGCTCGTCGGCCTGTGCTTCAAGGTTTCGGCGGTGCCGTTCCACATGTGGACGCCCGACGTCTACGAGGGCGCGCCGACCCCGGTCACCGCCTTCTTCGCCTCGGCGCCGAAGGTCGCCGCGCTCGCCGTGTTCACCCGCGTCACGCTGACCGCTTTCCCGGGCATCGTCTCGCAATGGCAGCAGATCCTGGTGTTCGTGTCGATCGCCTCGATGGCGCTCGGCTCCTTCGCCGCGATCGGCCAGACCAACATCAAGCGCCTGATGGCCTATTCCTCGATCGGCCACATGGGTTTTGCCTTGGTCGGCCTCGCTTCGGGCACGGTCGAGGGCGCGCAGGGTGTCCTGATGTACATCGTGATCTACGTCGCGATGACGCTGGGCTCGTTCTCGATCATCCTCGCCATGCGCCGCAACGGCCAGGCCGTCGAAGAGATCCGCGATTTCGCGGGTCTGTCGCGAACCAATCCGCTGCTCGCCTTCATGTTCGCGATGCTGCTGTTCTCGCTCGCCGGCATTCCGCCGCTCGCCGGCTTCTTCGCCAAATGGTACGTGTTCGTCGCGGCCATCAAGGCGAATTTGTTCACGCTCGCCGTCGTCGGCGTGCTGACCAGCGTGGTCGGCGCCTACTACTATCTCGCCATCGTCAAGACGATGTATTTCGACGAGCCGGCCGGCCAGGTCGATCCGGTGCGCGTCGAGGTGAAGACGGTGCTGGCGGTTTTCGGCCTGTTCAACATCCTGTTCGCGCTGTTCGCAGGTCCCGTGGTGAGCGTCGCCTCCGCCGCGGCAAAGTCGCTGTTTTAGGATGGCTTTCGCGCTCGGTCCTCGCGCATTGTCGGCGGGCTACAGGCTCGCAGCTTTCGAGCGGACCGGCTCGACCAATACCGAGGCGATCGAGCGCGCCAGGGCCGGGGAGCGCGGCTCGATGTGGTTCGTCACGTCCGAGCAGACCGCCGGCCGCGGCCGCCGTCAGCGGCCCTGGATCGCGCCGCGTGGCAATCTCGCCGCCAGCGTTCTCGAAGTCCTGGACGTGGCGCCGGCAATTGCCGCCACGATCGGCTTTGCCGCCGGTCTTGCCGAAGAAGCCGCGCTTGAGAAGGTCAGCCTCGAGGCTGCGCTCCGCCTCGGCGAGGGCCGTCCCCGCTACGCCCTGAAATGGCCCAATGACGTCCTGGCCGACGGCAAGAAGCTGGTCGGCATCGGCCTGGAGGCGGAGGCCATCGGCGATCGCCTTGCCATCGTCGTCGGCATCGGCACCAATGTCGTCGCCGCGCCCGAGGGCACCCCGACGCCCGCGGTGTCGCTCGCCGCGCTGGGCGTCCAGATCAGCGCGGAAGAGCTGTTCGCGGCGCTGTCCGACGCCTGGGTCGAGTTCCGCGGCATCTGGGACAATGGCCGCGGCTTTGCCGAGATACGCAAGCTGTGGCTGGCGCGCGCCGCCGGCCTCGGCGAGAAGGTCGCAATTCATACGGGGACGATGACGCTGGAAGGCATTTTTGACACCATCGACGACACCGGCTGCCTGATCGTCCGCACCCCGGAGGGCCGCCGTGTGCCAGTGGCCGCAGGCGAGGTGTTCTTCGGTCCGGTCCGCTCGGTGGGAGCTGCGTGATGGCGAAGCCCGAGGAACTGGTATTTGCGCCGCTCGGCGGCGTCGGCGAGATCGGCATGAACCTGTCGATCTACGGCCTCGGCAACCGCCAGCAGCGCGCGTGGATGGCGGTCGATCTCGGCGTCTCCTTCGGCGACGAGGAGCATCTGCCCGGCATCGACCTGATCATGCCCGACATCTCCTTCCTCGAGAAGGAGCGCAAGAACCTGATGGGCCTCGTGCTGACCCACGCCCATGAGGACCATTTCGGCGCCATCATCGATCTCTGGCCGAAGCTGAAATGCCCGATCTATGCGACGCAGTTCAGCGCCGCCTTGTTCGAGGCCAAATGCGCCGCCGAGCGCAACGCGCCGAAGATCCCGGTGACGGTGGTGCCGTCGGGCGGGCGCATCGACGTCGGCCCGTTCAACGTCGAGTTCATTCCCGTCGCGCATTCCATTCCGGAAGCGCACGCGCTGGCGATCCACACCTCGGCCGGCACGGTGCTGCACACCGGCGACTGGAAGATCGACCCGACCCCGACTTTGGGGCGTCCGACCGACGAGAAACGGCTGCGCGAGCTCGGCGACGAGGGCCTGCTCGCCCTGATCGGCGATTCCACCAATGCGGTGCGCGACGGCCGCTCGCCCTCGGAAGCCGAGGTTGCCCGGACCATCATCGACCTCGTCAAATCGGCCAAGGGCCGCGTTGCCGTGACCACGTTCGCCTCCAACGTCGCGCGCATCAAGGCCGTCGCCGCCGCTGCGAAAGCCGCCGACCGCGAGGTCGTCGTGGTCGGCCGCGCCATGGAGCGCGTGGTGCAGGTCGCGCGCGAGACCGGCTATCTCGACGGCGTGCAGAATTTCCGCTCGCCCGAGGTCTACGGCCACCTGCCGCAGGACAAGGTGCTGGCGCTGTGCACCGGCAGCCAGGGCGAGCCGCGCGCCGCGCTGGCGCGCATCGCCAATGACGACCATCCCGAGATCACGCTCAACCGCGGCGACAGCGTGATCTTCTCCTCGCGCACCATTCCCGGCAACGAGAAGGCCGTCGGCTCGATCATCAACAACCTCGTGCTGCAGGGCGTCGAGATCATCACCGACCGCGACGCGCTGGTCCACGTTTCCGGCCATCCCCGCCGCGACGAATTGCGCGACCTGATCGCCTGGACCCGGCCGCAGCTGCTGATCCCCGTCCATGGCGAGGCCCTGCATCTGCACGAGCACGCCAAGCTCGCGCGCGCCGCCGGCGTGCCGCGTGTGCTGGTCTGCCGCAACGGCGACCTCGTCAAGCTCGGCCCCGGCGATCCCGGCATCGTCGGCGAGGTCCCGTCGGGCCGTCTCTACAAGGACGGCACGATTTTGGAGGATTCCAAGTCCCGCGCCGTGGTCGAGCGGCGCCGCATGGCGTTTTCCGGCTGCGCCTTCGTCGCCATTGCCATGACCGAGCAGGGCGAGCTCGCCGACGATCCCGAGGTCGATCTGGTCGGCATCCCCGAGAAGAACCGGGCCGGCGACCCCTTCGACGACATCGTCTTCGATGCCGTGGTCTCCACAGTCGAGGGCCTGCCGAAGGCGCGCCGCCGCGATGCGGATGCGCTGGCTGAATCGGTGCGACGCGCTGTCCGGGCCGTCATCAACGAACATTGGGGCAAAAAGCCCCCCTGTCTGGTACACGTACTGACAGTCTAACGGGAGAGAACCATGCTGGGCCGGCTCAATCATGTCGCGATCGCGACCAAGGATGCCGTCAAGGCCGCGAAGATCTACGGCGCCGCGTTCGGCGCGCAGATCTCCGATGCCGTGCCGTTGCCCGAGCACGGCGTCATCACGGTGTTCGCCACGCTCCCCAACACCAAGATCGAGTTCATCGAGCCGCTTGGCGAGGCCTCGCCGATCGCAAAATTCGTCGAGCGCAACCCGGACGGCGGCATCCACCATGTCTGCTACGAGGTCGTCGACATCATTGCCTCGCGCGACACGCTGGTGAAGGAGGGGGCAAGGGTGCTCGGCGACGGCACGCCGAAGATCGGCGCCCATGGCAAGCCGGTGCTGTTCCTGCACCCGAAGGACTTTTCCGGTGCGCTGGTCGAAATCGAGCAGGCGTAAGGCCGTCCCATGGCGATCCAGATATCAACCGCGATCGCGATCTACTTCGTCATCTGGTGGGTCGCACTGTTCGTGACGCTGCCGTTCGGCGTGCGCAGCCAGCACGAGGACGGCGTCGGCACGCCTGGCACCGACCCCGGTGCGCCGATCCTGACCCGGATGGGCGGCAAGCTGATCTGGACCACGATCATCTCGGCCATCATCTACGGGATCGCCATGGTCGCCTATCACGCGGGCTATCTCTCCATCGAGCGCCTGTCGAAGCTGATGGGCATGCCGTTCTAGATTTTTTCATTTATATTGTTTCGAGGGGGAACGAATGACTTTTCAGAGGATCGTCATCGCGCTTCTGGTGCTGATCGTCGCCGGCCTCGGCGCCATCGGCTATGTCGAGTGGAAGATGGCGGTGCAGGTGCGAACGCTGAAGGCGTTCGTCGAGGGCTATGTCTTCAACGAGGCCGTGATGGCCTGCGAGCAGGCCAAGAGCTCGACGCCGTTCAAATGGAACGGCGGCAAGAGCACCTCGGTGATCGGGCTGAACTCGGTCAAAACAGACAAATACAATGTCAGCGCCAGCTACACGCTGGTGGCGGATCTCGTTTATTGTGATTACGATCCCATCAAAAGAAAGGCCGAGATCGGCTCGAGCTTCTTGGAGCGGGAGTAACGGTCCGGCCCATAGAGCATGATCCGGAAAGGTGTGACGGGCCTTTTCCGAGGAGATCATGCTCAAATAGGAGTGGGATGGGATCGTCATGGCGCAGGGGCAGGGGGACTACCGGATTCTGCATGAGGCGGCCTTGCGGGACTATCTCGCGGGCCTGCCGGACCTCAAGGCGCTCCTCGGCGGCGATCCCGCCGGCTGGACAATCACCGAGGTCGGCGACGGCAATCTCAACCTCGTCTTCATCGTCAAGGGCGCGCGGGGCGGCGTCGCCGTGAAGCAGGCGCTTCCTTACGTCCGCCTCGTCGGCGAAAGCTGGCCGCTGCCGTTGTCGCGGGCTCATTACGAATATCTGGCGCTATCGAAGCAGGCCCAGCTCGCACCCGGCCTCGTGCCGGCTTTGCTGCATCACAACGAGAATCTGGCGCTGACGGTGATGGAGCTGCTCGAGCCCCACATCATCATGCGCAAGGGGCTGGTTGCGGGAACGCAATATCCCGGCTTCGTGGGCGACATCACCACGTTCATGGCGCGGACGCTGTTCTTCACCTCCGACCTCGCGCTGTCCGCAGCCGAAAAGAAAGAGGGCATCGCGGCTTTCGCCGGCAACCACGCGCTCTGCAAGATCACCGAGGATCTGATCTTCACCGATCCGTACCGCATCGCCGAACAAAACCGCTGGACCGCGCCGTATCTCGATGCGCACGCGGCAAGCCTGCGCGACGACATGGAGCTGCACGTCGCGATCTCCCGGCTCAAGCTGAAGTTCATGGCAAGCCCCGAGGCGCTGCTGCACGGCGATCTCCACACCGGGTCGATCATGGTCACGGAGAGCCAGACGCGGGTGATCGATCCCGAATTCGCGTTCTACGGCCCGATGGGGTTCGACGTCGGCGCCGTGCTCGCCAACCTCCTGATGGCCTATTTCGCCTCCGCCGGCCACGAGCGTACGCCGGGCGAGCGGGCCGCGTTCGAGGCCTGGGTTCTGAAGACGGTGGAAGCGGTGTGGAGCGAGTTCGCGCGCAAATTCCTCGAGCTCTGGCGCGCCGGCGCCGCAGGCGATGCCTATCCCGCCTCGCTCTTCGCCGGCGAGAAGGGCGCCGCGCGGCTGGAGGCCGAGCGGCAATCCTACATGCAGCGCCTGTTCGCTGACACCATCGGCTTCGCCGCGGCGAAGATCATCCGCCGCATCTTCGGCCTCGCCCACAATATCGACTTCGAGCTGATCGAGGATGCGAAGAAGCGGGCGGAGAGCGAGGCGCGCGCCGTGCGGCTCGCGCGCGGGATGATGGTGGAGGCCGCGGCGTTTCGGACGATCGCCGATGTTACGGGTGCTGCGCGAAAGCTGAGGGACTGGCAGCCGGAATTGTCCGGCTGAAGACGTCGCGCGTGGAGCGCGCTCCACGTTCCGTCGTTGCGAGCGCAGCGAAGCAATTCGGAATCGCTAGGGGGGAAGGGGGTCCATCGGGTGCTCGTCCGATGACGCACCGCGTCAATCAGCGGCTTGCATCGCTGGGTGGATGCAACCTGACCTTCCGGAGTTCTCTCGAAGGGCCGGCCTCCCGGAACAGACATTGGTCTCCAGCAAAAACGAAGCTTGCATTCGATGGGCTGCGAATGATCAAATCTCTGATCGGCATGCACCTGCGTTGTTGGGGGACACATGATGTTCAGGATGATTGCGATCGTCGCGGGGTTGGGGCTGGCGCTCGCCGGCGCAGCGGAGGCCCAGACGCCGCGCAAGGGCGGAACCATCCGCATGACGGCGCCCTACGGATCGAGCTTCACCAGCCTCGACATTCACACCACGCAGCGCGCCCAGGACGAGATCTACGCCAAGGCGCTGCATCGCTCGCTCTACATCTGGAATTCCGCGGAAGGCAAACCGGTTCTGGAACTCGCCAAGGAGGACGTGGTCTCCGGCGGCGGTCTCGTTCACACCTTCAAGCTGCGCGACGACGCCTATTTCCACAACGGCCGCAAGATGACGGCGGACGACGTCATCTGGTCCTACAATCGCATCATGGACGGCACCAAGGCCTTTCCCGGCGCGCGATACGTCCGCGTGATCGAGGGCGCGGCCGCGGTCGAAAAGGGCCAGGCCAAGGAGATTTCCGGCCTGAAGAAGATCGACGATTTCACCATCGAGATGAAGCTGACTGAAAAGGTCGATCCGGGCTTCTACTTCTTCACCGCGTTGACCTCGATCTATCCGGCCGACGAGGGCGCCAAGGAGAGCTTCATCCAGAAGCCGATCGGCCTCGGACCGTTCAAGTTCGTCGAGCATGTGCCGGGATCGCGCATCGTGCTGGAGCGGTGGGACCGGTTCTACAAGCCCGGCAAGCCCTACGCCGACAAGATCGTCATGGCGGTCATGGGCGAGGCCGCGGCCCGCGATGTCGCTTTCCGCAACAAGGAGATCGACACCTCGGTGCTGGGACCTGCGCAATACGTCGCCTACCAGTCCGATGCCGCCCTCAAGGGCACCATCGTCGAGGTCGCCGAGGTCTTCACGCGCTATATGGGCATGAATCCCACGTTCAAGCCGTTTGCCGACAAGCGGGTCCGGCAAGCGATCAACTACGCGATCGATACCGATTTGATCATCAACAAGCTGGTCAAGGGCAAAGCCTACCGCGCCACCAGCTGGCTGCCGTTGACCGCTCCGGCCTACGACAAGGCCATGAAGCCGTACCCCTACGATCCCGCCAAGGCCAAGCAGCTGCTCACTGAAGCCGGCTATCCCCAAGGCTTCGAATTCGAATGGACCACCAGCCAGAACGAGAGCTGGGGCCTGCCGATCGTCTCGGCCGTCATCCCGATGCTGGACAAGGTCGGCATCAAGGCGAAGGTCAAGCAGGTCGAGACCGCGGTGCTGGCGGAGGTGGTTCGCACCGGCGACTACCAGGCCTTCATCTATTCCCAGGCGAGCGGCCCGGATCCGCTAGCTGCCCTCAAATGCTTCCACTCCGCGACGCCGCAGCCGGCGTGCAACTACATGACCTTCAAGAATGCCGATTTCGACAAGATCATCGACGAGGCCGGGCAGGCCGACGATCCCGCCAAGCGCATCCAGTTGCTGCAGAAGGCCAACGCGCTGCTCTATGAAGAGGCCCCGGTCTGGTTCTTCAACTACAACAAGGCGGTCATGGCGGTGCAGCCGTGGCTCAAGGGGATTCAGCTGAACGCGACGGAGCTGACCCATCAGAACGTCGAAGACCTCTGGGTCGACGAGACCTCGCCCGCGAAGTGACCTGCGCTCTCGCGCTCCCTCCATCGCCTCGCACGATGGAGGGAGAGAGGAACGGTGCCATGCTCTCCTTCCTGATCCGTCGCTTGCTGCAGACCATCCCGACCGTGCTGGCCGTCGTGCTGCTGGTTTTCGTGCTGTTCAGCGTCGTTCCCGGCAGCATCGTTTCCTCCATGAGCGACGACAGCGATCCGCAGGTCGAGCTGCGCATGAAGAAGCAGCTCGGTCTTGACCAGCCCGTCTATGTGCGTTTCGGAACCTACATCGCCCAGCTCGCGATCGGCGATTTCGGCACCTCGTTCCGGACGCGAGAACAGGTCACGACCATGATTGCCAAGCGGGCATGGCCGACGCTGCAGCTGATCTTCGCGGCCATGGCGTTTGCGATTGCGATCGGCGTCCCCCTGGGGTTCATCGCGGCGCTGAAGCCCGGCGGCATCGTCGATACGGTGGCGATGGTCGTGGCGGTGTCGGGCCTGTCCATCGCCAAATTCTGGCTTGGTCTCGTCCTGATGTACCTGTTCGCGTTGAAGCTCGGCTGGCTGCCGAGCTTCGGCTATGGCGACGGCGGATTGAAATATCTGCTGCTGCCGGCCATCACCCTCGGCGTCTCGCCGATGGCGCTGTTTGCCCGGACGACGCGGGCCGCGGTTCTGGAGATCATGACGGCTGATTTCGTCCGCACGGCGCGCTCCAAGGGTATGAGCGAAATCAGGGTCGTGAAGTGGCACGTGATGCGCAATGCGCTCGTCATCATCCTCACGACCGTCGGCCTGCAATTCGGCGGGTTGATGGGGCAGGCGGTCGTGGTCGAGAAGCTGTTCTCTTGGCCGGGCATCGGCTCGCTGCTGGTCGACAGCGTCCTGCAGCGCGACATTCCGGCCGTTCAGGGCTCCATTCTTGTGGTGGTGCTAGCCTTTCTCGCGATCAATCTGCTGATCGACGTGCTCTACGGCGTGATCGATCCCAGGATCAGATACGCATGAAGCTCCGCGCCAATCTCGTCATCGGTGGCGTTTTGTTCGCGCTGGCGATCGTGGTCGGCCTGCTGGCGCCGTGGATCGCGCACACCGATCCCGTCATGGACGCTAACCTGATGAATGCGGAAGAGCCGCCGAGCTGGACCTGGTGGTTCGGCACTGACGATCAGGGCCGCGACATCTATTCCCGCGTCGTGTACGGCGCGCGGGTCTCGCTGACGGTCGGCATCATCTCGCAGCTCATCAACAGCGTGATCGGCGTGGCCTTGGGGCTCAGCGCCGGCTATTTCGGCGGCTGGTGGGACGATTTCGTCAACGCCCTGACCAATCTCATGCTCGCGATCCCGTCGCTGATCTTCGCGCTGGCCATCATGGCGGTGCTCGGCCCCGGCCTGACCAGCCTGTTGATCGCGCTCGGGCTGACCAACTGGTCCTTCACCTGCCGGATCGCGCGGGCCTCGGCGCTGTCCCTGCGGAGCCAAGGCTATGTGCAGGCGGCGACCGTGCTCGGCTATGGCGATCTGCGCATCATGATCACGCAGCTGTTGCCGAACATGCTCGGACCGCTCATCGTGATCGGCACGCTCGGCATGGGCAGCGCGGTGTTGTCCGAAGCCGCCTTGTCGTTCCTCGGCCTCGGCGTCCGGCCGCCCTTTCCAAGCTGGGGCAGCATGCTGTCGGACGCCCGTGACCAGATCACGACGGCGCCGTGGCTCTCGGTATTTCCCGGCCTTGCCATCTTCCTGACGGTGCTCGGCCTCAATTTGCTCGGTGACGGCCTGCGTGACATTCTCGATCCGCAATCGCGGAGCCGGCGCACATGACCGGCACGCCGCTGATCGAAGTCGAGGACCTGCGTATCGATCTCGATGACGGATCCAGGAGGATGCCCGCGGCGGAGGGCGTCTCGTTCCGCATCGACCGCGGCGAGACCTTCGGCCTTGTCGGCGAATCCGGCTGCGGCAAGAGCATCACGGCGCTCGCTTTGATCGGCCTGCTGCGGCATCCCCTGTCGATCGGTGGCGGTGTGATCCGGTTCGACGGGAAAGAGATCCAGCACCTTTCGGCAGCCAGACAGCGCGAGCTGCGCGGCAACCGGATCTCGATGATCTTCCAGGAGCCGATGACGGCGCTGAACCCGGTCTCGCCCGTGGGCCGCCAGATCGCCGAGATGTTCGTGCTGCACAAGGGCAAGAGCTGGCGGGAAGCCAACCGGCTGGCGGTCGAGGCACTGGCAAGCGTCCGCGTGCCCGCGCCGGAGCGGCGGGTGAAGGACTATCCGCACCAGCTGTCCGGCGGCATGCGCCAGCGCGTGATGATCGCCATCGCGCTGGCCTGCGGCCCGGATCTGTTGATCGCCGACGAGCCGACCACCGCGCTCGACGTGACCGTGCAGGCCGAGATCATCGAGCTGATGCGCAATCTATGCGCCGAGCGGGGAACGGCGATCCTGATGATTAGCCACGATCTCGGCCTCGTCGCCAATGTCTGCCGCCGCGTCGCGGTGATGTATGCCGGCCGCATCGTCGAGGAGCGCGGTTCGGCCGATATTTTCCGCGCGCCCTCGCATCCCTATACCCAAGGTCTGGTGGCCTCGCTGCCGCGGCTCGGCAGCCGCGCCGCGCTCGGGCGGGCCAGGCTCCGGGAGATCGCGGGCGTCGTGCCCGCCATCACGAATTTCCCCGATGGCTGCCGGTTCAACCCGCGCTGCACGCAGGCGACGGAGATTTGCCGAACTGTTGTGCCGGAGACCGATGTGCTGGAGGCGGGCGGTCTGGTGAGGTGTCATCACCATGCATGAGCCGCAAAACATGCCGGGTGAGCACGGGGCTGACGACGATCTCATTCTCAGCGTCGAGGATCTCGCGGTTCATTTTCCGCTGGGCGGCGGCCTGCTGGGCCGCGGCCGGCGGCTGCTCCGGGCCGTGGACGGCGTTGACCTCAAGCTGAAGCGAGGCGAATGCCTCGGCCTCGTCGGCGAATCCGGCTCGGGCAAGTCGACGGTCGCCTTGTCGATCCTTGGCCTGCTGACGCCCACGCGCGGCCGCATCGTGCTGGACGGGGAGGTGGTGAAGACCAGGCAATCCGGCGACCGCAAGGCGTTGGCCCGCACCGTGCAAATGGTGTTTCAGGACCCCTATGCCTCGCTCAATCCCCGCCAGACGGTTCGCCGCACGTTGGAGGATCCCCTGCGGGTGCACGGGGTGACGGCGAAGAGCGAGATCGAGGACCGCGTCGCCGCCATGCTGCGGCATGTCGGCCTGCGGCCCGAACAGGCGGGCCGCTATCCGCACGAATTCTCCGGCGGCCAGCGCCAGCGCATCGGCATTGCCCGGGCCCTGATCCTCAATCCCAAGATCGTCATCTGCGACGAGCCAGTGTCGGCGCTCGACGTCTCGATCCGCGCCCAGATCATCAATCTGCTGCTGGAATTGAAGGAGACGCTTGGGCTCTCCTACATCATGATCAGCCACGACCTCGGCGTGGTCGAGCACATGAGCGACCGTGTCGCCGTGATGTATCTCGGCCGTATCGTCGAGAACGGCCACTGGCGCGAGATCTTCGAACGGCCCGCGCACCCCTACACGCGGGCCCTGATCGCCGCCATTCCCGATCCCTTGCACCACGCCCCGCTGGCGACCACGGGCGGTGACCTTCCCAACCCGCTCAATCCACCCAACGGCTGCGCCTTCAGCCCGCGCTGTCGTCACGCGGAAGCAGTGTGCCGGCACGAGCCGGGGCCGGTGCTGGAGACGCGCCCCGATGGGCACGCGGTGAGGTGCTGGCGGGCTGAAGAGATTGCGAGCAAAGCAGCGAACGCCGCTCTAGCCCCGTCACTCTGACATGACTTGGGATATTCAAAGCGCCGTGCTCATTTCAACCCGGCCAACACCACGTCACGGATCACCCGGATCGGCGGCATCCATTGCGTCTTGTCGGCGTAATTTCCGCAGGTGATGGCGACCACCACGCCGAAGTCAGGCATCGCGAACAGCCGCTGGCCGCCATAGCCGAAGCCACCGATCCAGTGCGTGATCGGGCGGTTCGGCGGCTGGCCGTATTGCAAATCGCCGCTGTACCAGAAATAGCCGTATCGGCGCTGCTCGTCGCAAGGGACGTAGGGCTGGAACGATTTCGCGAGCCAGTCCGCTGAGACGATCTGACGTCCGTCCCATTGCCCGCGGTTGAGGATCAATTGCCCGATGCGTGCCAGGTCGCGCGGCGTCATGCGCAGGCCGGAGGCGGGCGCCGGCTTTCCGTTGAAACCCTTGGTCCATTCGGTCGGGCCGATCCCGAGGGGATCGAACAGGTGCGCGCGGGCAAAATCCGGCAGCGACTGGCCGACGCTTTTCACCAGCAATTGCCCGATCAGCTCGGTGCCGGCGGCGCCGTAGATCCAGCGGGTGCCGGGATCTGAAATGAAAGGCCGGCTGAAGATGTAGCGCAGACGATCGGGCGCGCGCTCCATCCGGATTTCGCTGTTGTTGGGGTCCTGGTAGGGAATGTCCTCGTTCCAGTCGAACCCCAGCGTCATGGTGAGCGCATGCGCGACGGTCAGGCGCTGCAGGCGGGGATCGGTCGAGGCGTCGGCATAGTCGGGGAATTGCGCGATCAGCTTCTGGTCGGGCGCGGGCACCTTGCCGAGATCGAGCGCGATCCCGTAGAGCAGGCCGAGGATGCTCTTGGTGACCGAGCGCAAATCGTGCAGCGTGTCGGGGCCGAACGCGACGTGGCCGAGAGGAGCGCCCCAGGCTTCGTCCTCACCGGCAAAATAACGTTCGAGCACGAGCTTGCCTTCGCGCGTGACCACGACGCCGTGCAGGCCCCAGGCCCGCTTGTTCGCAATCAATCTGTCGAGCCGCTCATCGAGGTCGGAGGCGAAGCCCGCATCGGGCGGCGTTGTCGATTGCCATTGGAACGGAGCGGAGAGAAGCGGGCTGGCCGTCGTGAGAAGCGCACCTCCACCAAGGAGCGCGGCACGGCGATTGATTGTAGACATCGCGAATTTCTCAAATCGATTGGATGGCCGACGATGCGTCACGGACAGCCGCCACGACGACAGCGTGCTCCTGTTTTGCCCGACGTGTCAAACGCCCCTGTGGCGCCGCCTCGCGCCACCCCGCGCCAAATTCCTTAATGATTTGTACTGTGCATGGGGTTGTTTTCGCGTTTTTTGTTTTGGCGGCCGTCTACTCCGCCGTTTTTTCTCTCAAGCGCTGCGCATAGACGTTGATGACCAGCGCCGCCAGCAGGATCAGGCCGCGGATCAGGATCTTCAGGAAGCTGTCGATGTTGACGTGGTCGAGACCGTTGTTGAGAACACCGAGCACGAACAGCCCGACGATGGTGTTGCCGATGCCGCCGCGGCCGCCGAACAGGCTGGTGCCGCCGACGACGACGGCGGCGATGGAGTCGAGCAGATAGGTGTCGAACTCGTTCTGCTGCGCGCTGCCGAAATGGGCGACGCCGAGCATGCCGCCGATGCCGGAGCACACCGCCGAGATCACCATGACGGCGCCGAGGATGAGCTTGACGTTGAGGCCGGAATATTCGGCGGCCTCGCGGTTGCCCCCGACCATGTAGACGTAGCGGCCGAAGCGCGTGTAGGTCAGCACCAGGTGGCCGCCGAGCAGCATGATGGCGGCGACGATGACGATCCAG
Organism: Bradyrhizobium sp. 62B; assembly: GCF_030272265.2. Taxonomy (NCBI): domain Bacteria; kingdom Pseudomonadati; phylum Pseudomonadota; class Alphaproteobacteria; order Hyphomicrobiales; family Nitrobacteraceae; genus Bradyrhizobium; species Bradyrhizobium sp. 62B. The sequence continues at coordinate 3,328,839 of NZ_CP092841.2, forward strand.
GGAATGCCACTGACCGAACCGGAGCCGAGCGTCGTGATCAGGCTCGGCACCTTGTAGGCGATCTGGCCGCGCACCAGCAGCGCCGAGATGCCGGCGGCGATCTGCATCATCGCCAGCGTCATGATGAAGGAGGGGATGCCGATCACGGTCAGCCCCAGCGCATTGACGAGACCGAGCAGGGCGCAGAGCAGGATCGACAGGATGATCGCAACGGCGCCGGGCAGCGGGATGTTGGCGATGTTGACGTAGGATTCTTGCAGCGTGAAATAGGCGACGGCAATGCCGGTGACGTTGGCGATGCTGGCGATCGACAGGTCGATCTCGGCGCAGAGGATCACGAAGGTGAGGCCGACCGCGATGATGCCGGTCACCGACACCTGAGTCAGGATGTTGCCGAGATTGTCGAGCGTCGCGAAAGAGGGGCTGGCGAAGGCGAAGAAGGCGGACAGGAAGATCAGGGTGAGGAACGGGGCGATGTTGCGCATCTGCGAGCGCAGGAAGGGCGCAAGGCCCCGCGCTCGCTGCCCCGCCGCCAAAGCCGTGTCACTGCTCATGTGCTTCTCCGTCACGCCGCTTCCAGCAGGCGGTCCTTGCTGACTGGCTCGTTCTTGAATTCCCGCACCAACGCGCCGCGCTTGAGCACGAGGATGCGGTCGGCCAGCGACAGCACCGTTTCCGGCTCGGTCGACAGCACGATGATCGCGAGCCCCTTGGTGCGGAGGTCGCGGACGATATTGATGACGTCGTTCTTGGCGCCGACATCCATGCCGCGGGTTGGCTCGCACAGCACCAGAAGCTTGGGCGGATAGGTCAGCCATTTCGCCAGCGCAACCTTCTGCTGGTTGCCGCCGGAGAGCATGCCGAGATCGAGGCCGACCACGGGCGGCCTGATCTGGAGCTGCTCGACCTGACGCTGCGCGATGTCGCGCTCCTGCGCGGGCTTGAGCAGCAGCGACGAGATGCGATCGAGGATGCTGATCGAGATGTTCTTGTAGACCGGCTCCTGGTGAAACAGCATGTCGCGTCGGCTCTCCGGCACCAGCGCCACGCCGGCGCGCCGCGCCGCCGCCGTGCTGGCGAAGGTCTTGGGCTGACCCTCGACAAGAAGCGTGCCGCTGTCCGGCTTCAGCTTGCCGAACAGGATGCGCGACAGCTCCTGCTGGCCGCAGCCCATGAAGCCGTAGATACCGAGAACTTCGCCGGCGCGCGCCTCGAAGGAGATGTCCTTCAGACTGCGGGACAGCGAGAGCTGATCGACCTTGAGAACGGTCTGGCTGTCACGCGGCTGCGGCAGCATCAGATCGTCGGTGTAGCTGTGCTCGAGCGCCTCGCCGCCGCGGCCGATCATGGCCTCGATCAATGCGCCCTTGCTGGTCGCGGCGCTGGCGGTCTCCGCGACCTTCCGCCCGTTCCGGAACACGGTGACCGTATCGGAGACCAGCAGGATGTCCTCGATGAAATGCGAGATGAAAACGATGCTGGTGCCTTGCTCGCGCAGCCGACGGAGCGTCGCGAAGAGACGCTCGACCTCGGGCGGGGAAAGTGCGGAGGTCGGCTCGTCCAGGATGACGATGCGGGCACCGGAGAACAGCACGCGCGCGATCTCGATCAGCTGCTGCAGCCCGATGGGCAGATCGCCCAGCCGCGACATCGGATCGACGTCGATGCCGAAGCGGGCGAGCTGCTCGCCGGCTTCGTGGGCCATCCGCCGCCATTGCACGAGGCCGAGCGCATTGGTCGGCTGGTGCCCAGGAAGACGTTCTCGGCGACCGTGAGATCGGGCGCGACACTGAGCTCCTGGTGCACCATGGCGATGCCGGCGGCGTGCGCATCGCGCGCCGAGCGGAAATGCGTCTCCGCCCCGTCGATCAGGAAGCGGCCGGAGAACTCGGTGTGCACGCCGGCGATGATCTTCATCAGCGTGCTTTTTCCAGCGCCGTTCTCGCCGACGAGACCGTGGATCTCGCCGGGATGGAGCGCAAAATCGACGCCACGAAGGGCTTCGACGCCGCCGAAGCTCTTCGTGATGCCCTGCAGTTCAAGGATGGGCGAACGACCCTCTGACATGAAAGTTCAGGTCTTGGAGGCTCAGATCAGGAAGTGATCCTGCATCCATTGCATCCCTGCGGCGTTGGCCTTGGTCACGACCGGACCGTCGGTGACGACGTTCTTGGGAATGCCCTGTCCGCTCTTCTCGCCGCCGACCACGGCGGAGACGCCGGCGATGACGGCGCCGCCATGGATGCGGCAGGAGGGGTTGCGGACGGTTGCGAACATGCGGCCTTCGCTCACCGCCTGGATCGCCGGCGGCATGGCATCGACGCCGCCGATCAGGATGTTGGTGCGGCCGCGGGCCTTCATGATGTTGGCGGCGGCGAGCGCCATGTCGTCATTGTGGAAGAAGGCCGCGTCGATCTGGGGATACTTCGTGAGGTAGGTCTCCCAGAGCCGGGCGGTCTTCGACACGTCCCAGTCGGCGGGCTGGGTGTCGAGCACCTCGATCCCCGGGAATTGCTTAACCGTGTTGGTGAAGCCCTTGGCCCGTCCTTGCGCGCCGGTGTGGCCGAGCGCGCCCTGCGTCATGATGATCTTGCCCTTGCCGCCCATCGCATTGCACAGCGCCTGCGTCACCGAGGCGCCCATGAACTCGTTGTCGGGAGCGAGGAAGGAGTGCACGTTGATCTGGTCGAGCGGCGCGATCAGCGTGTCCATGTCGATCACGGGCGTGCCGGCGTCGATCATCTTCTGCACGGGCTGGGTGAGGGTGCCGATGCCGAAAGCCTGGATCGCGACGAAGTCCCATTTCTGCGAAGCCATGTTGTCGATCGCGGCGCGCTGCTTGACGGCGTCGAGCTGGCCGTCGAACCAGGTGACCTCGACGTTGAACAGCTTGCCCCAAAACTCCGCAGCCTGCTTGCCCTGCGCGCACCATGTGGCCTGCAGGCCCGCATTGGAGAATGCCGCCTTCAGCGGCTTCTCGCTGCGCCCGACCTCGGCGGCCAATGCGGGGTTTATCCCCATGCTGCCGAGCAGGGCAGCACCGGCGCCGGCGGTCGCGGCCGCCTGAAGAAGATCGCGCCTCGTCGTCGAGAAATCTTTCGTCCCGGACATCGCTCGCTCCCATAAAATTTTATCGTCGGCGCGTCATTGGTTGCGCGACCGATGGCGAAAGTGTCTCACAAGAGTTGGCGTCACTCAATCTGCAATCACTCGCTGTGATGGCAGCAAGCCGCGTTGGTGCAGCGCAAAGTGTCAGACCGCTGCGCCGGCGAATGCATCGATTTCGACGAGCAACTGGTCCCAGGCGCTTGCGATCTCGATTGACCATTGATCGCCGAGCAGGTCGCGCAGGCAATCCCTGATGATGGCGAAGAACGCGATGAACAGCTCGCGCGGAGTGCCGTAGCCATCGTGCGAGACGACTTCGCAAGCGATCAGCCGGAAATGTCTGCGGCGCTGACCGGCGAAATCGAGGATGGCCTCGATCGCGAGCGCGAGCATCGAGCCCTTCACGAGGTCGCGGCCATCCGAGCGGAACATCGCTTGCGTTTCGGGATGCGCATCGAACAGGCGTTGGTAGACGAGGGGTGTCAGATCCGCGCAACGTGAGGCGGCGAGCTCGAAGCTGATTTCGATCGGATTTGACGAAGCATTCATCGGTGCTTCAGCCGCCTGCCGACGAAGCTTGCAGACAAAAAAAGAGCGGGGCCCTGGCCCCGCTCAAAAATTGTGTCGACCCTATTATCCCCGATTCTAAGATTTGCTCTTGATTGGCGGGGCGACGCTGCATTTTGCGCGTCAGGGGCTCCTCCCGAGACTTGGACCACCAGACTTCGACCTCGCGGCCAGTCTGAGCGAGGCGGATGCTAGATCAACTTTTCTCACTTGTCATCATTTTCGGCAACGAATGTTCAAAATTCGATCAGTAGACGAAATGATTGGGCGTCGTTGCTTGCAAGTATATGACAAATATAAGAAATTTTTGGATGGCCGGGCCGTTTGAGATGCCTCAAATGCCCCATCCCGGTCCCGTGCTGAGTTACCGTCGCCACGGTTTTCGTCAAATTTGCGCTGGGCCAAGAAGGCGGCGGAACTGATCTCGACTTGGGGCGTGGCACGGTGTTTAGTTAGTGGACGAACGAACGGTTCGGTGGATGCGCGCACGGCTACAAAAATTCCTGCCTCTGGTCCTGCTCGCTTTGGCGATGCAGGTGCTGGCGCCGATTGCCGCCTGCTGGGCGACGGGCCTTGCAGTTTCCGATCCGTTGTCTGCCGGCGTCATCTGCCACAGTCCTAGCGAGCCGGGCGGCAATGACCAGACTGGCGTGCCGATCGCGCATGCGGGCGCCTGCGCCATGTGCTGCCTGGCCCAGGCCAACGCATCGCTCGATTCGCCGACGCCCGCCGCACTCCCGAGTCCCTTCCGCCATGCCGAGCGGGTGGTCTGGCATCCGGCGGATGAGGCCGCCATTGCCGTTCACACGGGCTCGAGCGCCCGGGCGCGCGCCCCGCCTCAATTTTCTTGACGTCACGACGAACCGAACCGTCGGCGCGCGCTGTTGTGGTGCTGACGGCGTGCTCAATGACCGGCCGACGTGCCGGATGTCAGGAATCTAGGAAATGTTACGCATTCGTGCGATGGGGCGCGCGGGCTTGCCCGTGCTCCTCGGACTGGTGTCCCCGATCGGTTCAGACGCGCTCGCCCAGACTGCCTCGGAAGCGATCCCCGCGGTCACGGTCGAAGCGCCGCAGAGGTCCCCTCCCAAACCCGTCACACGGTCCTCGCGACTGCGCGCCGCCTCGACGGCCAGCGCGGCGCGGCCGGTCGCGCCGAACGCGACCGACGGCGCTGGGGGACAAAACAACACGAGAAGCGCCGGCGAAGTGCGGGCCGGCCTCAACCAGTCGCCGGCCGGCCAGACCGCCACCACCATCGATCGCAGCCAGTTCGACAATCGCCCGTCGTTCTCGGTCAGCGACGTCCTGCGCGACAGCCCGGGCATTTCGATCAAGCAGGGCAATGGTCCCCGGGATTTCGGCATCTCGATTCGTGGCTCCAACGCGAGGAACGGCTTCGCCATCCGCAATCTCGTGATCTTCGAGGACGGCTTCCCGGTGACGCAGCCGGACGGCCTGTCGCGCAGCGACCTGATCGATCCCCACGCCTATGGGGCGATCGACGTGATCCGCGGTCCCTCGTCGGCGCTGTACGGGAACTACGCGACCGGCGGCGCGCTCAATTTCCGGACACGGCCCGGCGGAACGATCGACGGCGTCGAATATGGCGTCGACGGCGGCAGTTACGGCTATCTCAACAATTACCTGGCGGCCGGCAAGAAGGTCGGGAATTTCGAGGCCTCGCTGTTCGCCAGCGACACGAGGGGCGACGGCTATATCGGCAACAGCTGGTTCAACACCCAGACCGTCAACTTCCTTGGTACGCTCCAGGCGACGCCGGACGATCGCTTCACGGTCAAGATCATCAACAATGACCTCAGCGCGCGGCTGCCGCTCCGGCAGTCGCTGAACCAGTTCTACACCAATCCCTTCCAGCAGGGGTGCACGACGGGCGCGGCGCTTGCTGCCGGATGTCCCACTGTGTCGCTTTTCAGGAACGGCTTTAACGGTGGCAAGGATACCGAGACGGCGACGCAAGCAGGTCTTGGGCGAACCGATCGGCGAACCATTGTCGGAGGACGATGGGAGCACGACTTCGACAACACGATGACATGGCGGAACCAGTTCGTCTTCGACGACAGGAACATCAGCCAGCCGACCGGTGCGACCAGCGCGATCGGCGATTTCCCCTCGTACAACTATATGAGCGACATCACCAAGCGCGGCGAAATCTTCGGCATGGAGACGACCACGTTTGTCGGCGCCTGGTACAATATGCTGGCGGCGTCGAGCGATACGCGCAACGTCATGCCGGGCGGCAACGCGACGCTGGGATTGATCTCGGCCAACACTTACAGCGATACGTCCAATTACGGGATACGGGCGAGGGAGGAACTGAAGCTCACGCCTGACCTGACCGCGATCGCCGGAATTGGGTGGGAAACCACTATTCTGAAGGGCGTCAATACCCGCTACACTTACAATACGATCAACGTTCCGGTCGCCACGATACCTACGCCCACCACCGTCAACCGCAGGATCGAGAACACGGCTCCCGAATTGGCGCTGCTCTACAGGCTCAATCAAGAATGGCAGTTTCGCGGACGGGTTGCGACCGGATACGGAACGCCGCAGGTGTCGAACCTGTTCGTTCTTCCGAATGGCGATTTCGGCAACAACACTCAGCTCCAGACGCAGACCAATGTCGGCTACGATCTCGGGTTCGATTGGACGCCGAGCAATGCGGTCAAGTTGAGTGCCACCGCGTTCTATGAGTTCTTCCGGAATGAGCTGGTCAGTCAGGCCGCGAGCAATCCGAACGCCAGCAACGCGACCTATATGTTCAACGCGCCGCGGTCGGAGCATCGTGGCATTGAGCTTGCCGCGGACTGGAAGTTCTATCCGGGCTGGCGGTTCATGATCGCCTACACCTATCTCGACGAGGTCTATACCGAATATGTCGAGAACATCACCAAGGGGGCTGTGTTCAGTTTCAACCGTGCCGGCAACAAAATTCCCGGTATCTCGCCCAATGAGCTGACAGCCCGAATTGGTTACGACGAGTTCGCTGGGCCACTGGCGGGCCTGGGAGGCTTCGTCGAGGTCCAATGGAAGGATTCCTTCTACATGGACAATGCCAATCTGCTGAAGGCTCCGGGCTACGAGCTGGTCAACGTCAACGTTCACTACAAGACTGACCTCGTGTCCGACACCTTCAGATCCCTGAACCTGTTCCTCGAGGTGAGAAACGTGTTCGATCGCACCTACGTCGCGTCGGCAAACAACGTCGGAAATTCGGTTTCGGCGACTGGCACGCCAGATGCTGCGAGCACGCTCGCAAACACGACAGGGTCGATCTACGCCGGCTCGCCACGCACGTTCGTTGCGGGTATGAAGGTGGCATTCAAATGATCCGGACTCTCGAGGGGAGTGGGACCATGATCCGAACTGGCGTGCTCGCGATCGTCGCGCTCGCATTCGCGCATGGTCCGGCGCTCGCGCAGATGCGCGCCCCACCTGCATCTGAAGCAGCCTGCGACGAGCCGACGCTACGTTGTGCGACTAAGGCGACGCCTGCGTTCGGTCCTGACGGGACGCTGTGGCTGGTGTGGATGGCGGGAGGGCAGGTCTCGGTCGCAAGTTCGCAGGATGAGGGGCGCCATTTTTCGGCACCGACGGAGGTCACGACGAAGAAGCTTAACCTCGATTGGGGGCCGGATGCGAGGCCGAAGATCGTGGTCGACCGCAAGGGCGGCATCGCGCTCGCGTTCTCGACCTTCAGGGACGAGGCCTTCAATGGCCAGGTGCTCACTACGCGCTCGGCCGACGGAGGGAAGAGCTTTGCCGAGCTGAAGCCGATCACCGCCAGCAACGAGAGCCAACGCTTCGAGGCGCTGGCGCTTGATCAGGATGGAACTGTCTTTGCGGCGTGGCTGGACAAGCGCAATCGCATTTTTGCGAAGGAGGCGGGACAGAAGTACGAGGGAGCCGGGCTGTTTTTCACCTCGTCCAGCGACGGTGGCACCACCTACGCAGAAGCGAAGCTGGCGCGCGAGGGCACCTGCGAATGCTGCCGGTTGGGGCTGGCTTTCGCTGCGCCCGGGCGGCCAGTCGCGATCTTCAGGAACATATTTGCGGGCGGCGTGCGCGACCACGCGGTCATGACGTTCACTGATGTCGCGACGCCGGGTGAGGTCCGCCGGGTCAGCAATGACGACTGGCAGATCAATGCGTGTCCGCATCACGGCCCGAGCATCACCGTTGCGCCGAACGGGACCTATCACGTCGCCTGGTACACGAACGGGAAGGCGCGAAAGGGATTGTTCTACGCGCACTCCCGCGACGAAGGCCGCACCTTCTCCGCACCCCTGGCGCTGGGGCAGCCGGGCCGTAACCCGACGCGCCCCTTCGTGCTTGCCGGCCCTGCGGGGACCGTGATGGTCTGGAAGGAGTTCGACGGCGAGAAGACCTCGGTCCAGATGGCGATCTCCCGCGATGATGGCGAAACCTGGTCGCCGCCGAAGACCATATCGAGCACGAGCGACACCTCCGATCACCCCTTGCTGGTCTCCAACGGCAAGCGGACCTACTTGTCGTGGATGACGAAGGCGGACGGCTATCGGCTCACACCTATCGAGGACCAGCCATGAGATTTCGATTTGCAGGCATCGCCGCTCTCATCGTTCTGATCGTTTCGGTGGCTGCGCTCGGCGCGTCTCCCGCGCTGAAGCCATTCGAACGCGGCACCTGGCAAGGCGTCCTCAAAGGGCACGCCGGCCGCCCCGTGCTCGTGCATTTCTGGGGCGTGACCTGCGGACCCTGCAAGGTCGAGCTGCCGTTGCTCGGGCAGTTCGCCAAGGAACATCCCGAGGTCGACATCGTCACGGTCAGCGCTGATCTCGTGCCGAACCTGCCGGGGGCGACGCAGGCGATGCTCGACAAGGCGGGCCTGTCGTCGACCGAGAACTTCATCTTCAACGACGGCTTCGTCGAGCGTTTGCGGTTCGAGATCGACCCGGCTTGGCAGGGTGACATCCCGAGGACCATGCTCATTTCCCGGGAAGGGACCGTCACGACGATCGAAGGCTCGGCCGAAATGGCCGATCTCGAAAAATGGTCGGCGCAACAGCGCTCCAAACATTAAAGTTCAGTCTGCAAAGGGAATACCGATATGAAGACCATCTCGAAAAACGTGCTGTTGGCTGCGTTCGCTCTTGCGATCTGCGCGGCGCCGGCGCTCGCCGACGATATCAAGGCCGGCGATCTCGTCATCTCGCAGGCGTGGAGCCGTGCGACACCGGGCGGCGCAAAGGTTGCCGGCGGCTACCTCGTCATCGAGAACAAGGGAACAGCGCCGGACAGACTGGTCGGTGCGTCCGCCGATATCGCCGGCAAGACCGAGATTCACGAGATGGCGATGGACAATGGCGTCATGAAGATGCGTCCGCTCGACAAGGGGCTCGCCGTCGATCCCGGCAAGACGGTTAAGCTCGCGCCCGGCGGCAATCATCTGATGCTGCAGGAGCTGAAGGGCCCGTTCAAGCAGGGCGACAAGGTGCCGGTGACGCTGCAATTCGAGAAGGCCGGCAAGGTCGCCGTCTCCCTCGACGTCCAGGGCGTCGGCGCGCAGGCCCCCGGCGATGCCGGGCATTCCGGTCACATGGACATGAAGAAGATGCCGGACCATTCGGGAATGAAGATGAAATGAGTCCGATCCGGGCTTTCGGGAGACCGCACATGAAACGATCCTGTCTGTTCCTGATTGCCGCGCTCGCGGCCTCGCCGGCCGCGGCGCATGTCTCGCTCGAGACCAAGCAAGCCACGGTCGGGGCGTCCTACAAGGCCGTGTTCACCGTGCCGCACGGCTGCGCGGGCTCGCCGACGGTGAAGATCCGCGTTCAGGTCCCGGAAGGGGTGATCGCGGTGAAGCCGATGCCGAAGGCGGGCTGGACTGTCGATGTCGTCGAGGGCAAATATGCCGGGGAATACGACTATCACGGCAACAAGCTCTCCTCCGGCGTCAAGGAGGTGGCGTGGTCCGGCGGCAAGCTGCCGGACAAGAACTATGACGAGTTCGTCATGCAGACGGTCCTGACCGACAAGCTCAAGCCCAACACCATGCTGTACTTCCCGGTCGTTCAGGAATGCGAGACCGGCGTCAGCCGCTGGATCGAAATTCCCGCCGAGGGGGCAGGGCATTCGCATGGCGGTAAATCTGGAGGCAAGTCTGAGGGCAATTCGCCAGCGCCGGGTGTGAAGTTGTTGCCAAAACCCTGATGCGCCTCTTCGCCGCGCTCGCGACGCTGCTCTTCGCGATCGGCTTCGCCAGCACGGCGTGGGCACATGCCGCGCTGGTGTCGGTCGAGCCGGCGAGCGGGAGCCTGCTCGCGGCTGCGCCCAAGGCGGTGCAACTGCGCTTCAACGAGACGGTGACACCGGGCGCGATCCGGCTGATCGACGGTGCGGGCAGGGCGCGGGACGATGCGCGCGTCAGCGCGTCGGGTGAGACGATCTCTGTCGCGATACCGATGGATCTGCCGGAGGGAACCGCGGTCGTCAGCTATCGCGTGATCTCGCAAGACGGCCATCCCGTCACGGGATCTGTGGTCTTCTCGATCGGCGCGCCGACGGCGACGAAGGCTCCGGCCGCCATGGACCACGGGTTGAACGCGTTGATCTGGCTGGCGCGCGTCGGCCTCTATGTCGGGCTGTTCGTCGGCGTCGGCGGCGTGTTCTTCGCGCGCTGGATTGCGTGGTCGACGATCGGCATGGCCGTCCCGCGCATGGCGCTCGCCCTCGGCCTTCCGAGCGCAGTGGCGTCCGTTGGTGTCTTGGGCCTCGATCTGCTCGGGCTGCCCCCGGCTGCTCTTGCGACGTCTGATCCCTGGAAAGTCGCATTTGCGACGAGTGCCGGCCCTGCGTTGCTGGTTGCCTCCGCAGCGATGCTGTTCGCATGGATGGCGCTGCGTAGCGCGTGGTACGCGCGCGCTCTCGCGGTCATCGCGCTGGTCGGCGTCGGTCTGTCGCTCGCCATGACCGGGCATGCTGCAACGGCACCGCCGGAGGCGCTGACGCGTCCGGCGATCTTCCTCCATGGCGTCGGGGTCACCATCTGGATCGGCGCTCTCGCGCCGCTCGTCGCGCTGCTGTCGCGGCCGACGATTGCGACGCTGCCGATCGTGAACCGCTTTTTCCGTATCGCTGCGCTCGCCGTCGGCGTGTTGGCCTTGACCGGCCTTACACTTGCGATCGTGCAGCTCGAAAAGCCGGGAGCGCTGATCGAGACCCGCTACGGGCTGATCCTCTCGATCAAGCTTGTCCTGGTCACGGGCTTGCTGGCGCTGGCTGCGCTCAATCGGTTCCGGCTGACCCCGGCTCTGGATCGGAGCGAGACAGGGACGCCAGCGCTCAAGCGCTCGATCCTGCTGGAAGGTGCGATCGCACTCGCGATCCTCGCCGTGGTCGCCGGCTGGCGCTTCACGCCGCCGCCGCGGACCATCGGTCCCGAGACGCCGCTGGCGATCCACATCCACAGCGACAAGGCGATGTTCCAGGTCCTGGTGTCGCCCGGCAGGCCCGGGGCCAATGATGTCGTGCTGCAGCTCATGACCGGCGAGGGGACGCCGCTGGCCGCCAAGGAGGCAACGTTGGCGTTGAGCCTGCCGGAACGCGGCATCGAGCCGATGGAGAGCAAGGCCTCGCTGGGGCCAGACGGCTACTGGCATTTGCGCAAGGTCGAGCTTCCCTTTGCCGGCCGCTGGCACGTGCGGATCGATGCGTTGGTGACCGACTTCGAGCAAATCACGCTCGAAGATGAACTCGACGTCACGCCGCCGTAACGTGCAGCTCAAGCTGAACCTGAAGTCCGAAGGAAAAATGACAGGAATTCCGCTGCTTAGCGGCTTTTCCTCATTCCCGGTCTTGTATTTTCGCTCCCAATCCGGTTTCACTGCACCCGGTCACTGATTCCACGAGTATTGCCATGCGGTTGTCGCGGTTCTTTCTGCCCATCCTGAAGGAAAATCCGAAAGAGGCGGAGATCGTCTCGCATCGGCTGATGCTGCGCGCCGGCATGATCCGGCAGGAGGCGGCCGGCATCTATGCCTGGCTGCCGCTCGGCTTCCGCGTGCTGAAGAAGATCGAGCAGATCGTGCGCGAGGAGCAGGACCGCTCCGGCGCGCTGGAACTTTTGATGCCGACGCTGCAGCTCGCCGACCTCTGGCGCGAGAGCGGCCGTTATGACGCCTATGGCCCGGAGATGCTGCGCATCGCCGATCGCCACAAGCGCGAGCTCCTGTACGGGCCGACCAACGAGGAAATGATCACCGAGATCTTCCGCGCCTATGTGAAGTCCTACAAGAACCTGCCGCTGAATCTCTATCACATCCAATGGAAATTCCGCGACGAGCAGCGCCCGCGTTTCGGCGTGATGCGCGGCCGCGAGTTCCTGATGAAGGACGCCTATTCCTTCGACCTCAACGAGGCCGCGGCGCGCGTCGCCTACAACAAGATGTTCGTGGCCTATTTGCGCACCTTTGCGCGGATGGGGCTGAAGGCGATCCCGATGCGCGCCGAGACCGGCCCGATCGGCGGCGACCTCAGCCATGAGTTCATCGTGCTGGCCGAAACCGGCGAATCCGGCGTCTTCATCAATCGCGACGTGCTGGATCTGCCGGTGCCCGGCGAGGACGTGAATTATGAGAGCGACCTGACGCCGATCATCAAGCAGTGGACCTCGCTCTACGCCGCGACAGAGGACGTCCACGATGCCGCGCGCTTCGAGCAGGAAGTGCCCGCGGAGAAGCGGGTCAACACCCGCGGCATCGAGGTCGGGCAGATCTTCTATTTCGGCACCAAATATTCCGACGCGATGAAGGCGCTGGTGGCAGGGCCCGATGGCGTCGACGTGCCGATCCATGGCGGTTCCTACGGCGTCGGCGTCTCGCGCCTGTTGGGGGCCATCATCGAGGCCTGCCATGACGATGCCGGCATCAAATGGCCGGAGGCGGTGGCGCCGTTCCGCGTGTCGATCCTGAACCTCAAGCAGGGCGATGCGGCCGTCGATGCCGCCTGCGAGAAGCTCTATACCGAGCTGGCGGCCAAGGGCGTCGATGTGCTCTATGACGACACCGACCAGCGCGCCGGCGCCAAATTCGCCGCGGCCGACCTGATCGGTATTCCCTGGCAGATCATGATCGGCCCGAAGGGGCTCGCCGACGGCAAGGTCGAGATCAAGCGCCGAAGTGACGGCTCCCGCGAGACCATGTCGCCTGCGGACGCGGTCGCAAGGCTTGTGGGCTGATCGGCTGAATATTGTTCATCGCGCGATATCGCGGCCGCCAATCCGGCCACAATTGACCCCGAATCATGGGATTATCGAGCGATGGATGAGACCATGACCGAAACCGTGCAAACCGCGCCTTTTGCGCCATTCGAATGGATGCTGTCGGCGCGCTACCTGCGGGCGCGCCGCAAGGAGGGATTCATCTCGGTCATCGCCGGGTTCTCCTTTCTCGGCATCATGCTGGGCGTGGCGACGCTGATCATCGTCATGGCCGTGATGAACGGCTTCCGCAAAGAGCTGCTCGACAAGATCCTCGGCCTCAACGGCCACATCCTGGTGCAGCCGCTGGAATCGCCGCTGACCGACTGGAAGGACGTCGCCGACCGCCTCAGCCAGGTCGGGGGCATCCGGCTCGCCGCGCCCGTGGTGGACGGCCAGGCGCTGGCGTCATCGCCATGGAACGCCTCGGGCGTCCTGGTGCGCGGCATCCGCTCCGACGACCTCAACAACCTCACCTCGATCGCCAAGAACATCAAGCAGGGCTCGCTCGAAGGGTTTGACGAGGGGCAGGGCGTCGCGATCGGCCGGCGCCTCGCCGACCAGCTCTCGCTGCATGCCGGCGACAGCATCACGCTGGTGGCGCCGAAGGGGGCCGTGACCCCAATGGGCACGACGCCGCGCATCAAGCCGTACAAGATCGTCGCGGTGTTCGAGATCGGCATGTCCGAATACGATCTCGGCTTCGTGTTCATGCCGCTCGCCGAAGCGCAGGCCTATTTCAACCGCAGCAACGACGTCACCTCGATCGAGGTGTTCACCACCAATCCCGACAAGATCGATGCCTTCCGCAAGGCGGTGACGGAGGCCGCGGGACGTCCGGTGTTCCTGGTCGACTGGCGGCAGCGCAACTCGACCTTCTTCAATGCGCTGCAGGTGGAGCGCAACGTGATGTTCCTGATCCTGACCATGATCGTGCTGGTCGCGGCGCTGAACATCGTGTCCGGCCTGATCATGCTGGTGAAGGACAAGGGCAGCGACATCGCGATCCTGCGCACCATGGGCGCCTCGCAGGGATCGATCATGCGGGTCTTCCTGATCACGGGCGCCTCGATCGGTGTGGTCGGCACGATGGTCGGCTTCTTCGTCGGCCTCGTGATCTGCCTCAACATCGAATCGATCCGGCAATTCCTGTCCTGGCTGACCTCGACCGAGCTGTTCTCGCCGGAGCTCTATTTCCTGTCGAAGCTGCCCGCCGAGATCGACATCGGCGAGACCACGGCGGTCGTCATCATGGCGCTGACACTGTCGTTCCTGGCGACGTTGTATCCGTCGTGGCGCGCCGCGCGCCTCGATCCCGTCGAAGCGCTCCGGTACGAGTGAGGGGCTGATGGAGAGCCAAGGGGCTGAGCAGGGGGCTGACGATGTACCGGTCATTTATCTCCACGAGATAAAGCGGCAGTACTTGCAGGGCGAGGTGCCGCTGACGATTTTGGACGGCGCCAAGCTGGCGCTGTGGGCCGGCCAGTCGGTCGCGCTGGTCGCACCATCAGGCTCCGGCAAGTCGACGCTGCTGCACATCGCGGGGCTGCTCGAGGCGCCCGATTCCGGCGAGGTCTATGTCAACGGCGCGCCGACCTCGCAGCTGCCGGACATCGAGCGCACCCAGCTGCGCCGCACCGATATCGGTTTCGTCTACCAGTCGCACCGGCTGTTGCCGGAGTTCTCCGCGCTGGAGAACGTGATGATGCCGCAGATGATCCGCGGCCTGAAGAAGTCCGAGAGCGTCACGCGCGCGAAAGAGATTTTGGGCTATCTCGGCCTCGGTGACCGCATCACGCATCGCCCCGCCGAGCTGTCAGGCGGCGAGCAGCAGCGCGTCGCGATCGCCCGCGCGGTCGCCAACGCGCCGCGGGTGCTGTTCGCGGACGAGCCGACCGGCAACCTCGATCCCCACACCGCCGACCACGTGTTCCAGGCCCTGATGCAGCTGGTCAAGGCGACCAAGGTGTCGATGCTGATCGCGACCCACAACATGGAGCTCGCAGGCCGCATGGACCGGCGGGTCTCGCTGTCGAACGGCCAGGTGATCGAGCTCGACTAGCTAATTTTGCGAAAACAACCCCATGCACAGTAGCCAAGTGCCTGGCGGGACTTGCGAAAAAAATGGGCGGCGGCGCTGCCCCGCGCCCTTGGGCGTCAGGGCCGGATCACGGTCAGCTTGAACGGCCCGCCATTGGCGGCGGCATGCGCCACAGCCGCGTTGGCATGGTCGAGGTCGAACGCCGTTGCCTCGTACTCCTCCAGCCTGAGCAGTCCCGCGCGCACCAGCGCGATCAGACGGCTCGCGGCATCCGGCGGGTACATCCAGACGCCGTGGATGCTGATGCAATTGCGCATGATCCAGGGGTAGGGCAGTTCGAGCCCCGCGCCGCCGGCCATGCCGACGCCGCCCATCAGCGCGACGCGCCCATAGGGGCGCACCGTCATGATCGCGGCCCGCACGACGGTCGGGCTGACCGAGGGCGGCATGATGTCGAGCACGCAATCGATCGGCGAGGGCGCCGCGCGCTTCATCGCTTCGCGGTCGTGATCTTCGTTGCCTGTGAGCCTGACCGGTAGCACGCGGCTGCCGAAGCGGCGGACGAGGTCGGCAAGGATCTTTTCGTTGCGGCCCGGCGTGACCACGCAGGCCGCGCCCATCGCCAATGCGACCGAGACGGCTGCGCTGCCGAAATTGCCGGTGGCCCCGCTGACCAGTACGGTTTCGCCTGGTTGGAGATTGGCGGCGAGGAAGCCGCCATAGGGCACCAGCAGTGTCCCCAGCGCGCACCATCGCGTCGCATCCTCCGACGTGATCGCGCCGAGCCGTTTCACATTTTCGGTCGGCACGCGCATCTGCTCGGCAAACGAGCCGTGGCGAAAGTGCTGTTGCAGGCGCATCCCGCCGGGGCCGGCGGCAGTCAGTCCTTGCAAGGCGATGTCGGGCGCCACGACGTCGTCGCGCGAGCGCACCGTGGGATCGCAGAACACCCAGTCGCCGACGCTGAGCTTGGTTGCGTCCGGCCCGATCGCGCGCACCCGGCCGATGCCGCCGGGGCCCGGGATGATCGGCAGGTCGAGAGCGTAGTTGCGCGTCCCATCGAAGACCTCGTTCATGTAGGACAGCACGCGTGTGGCGACGACGTCGACGATGACCTCGCCGGTGCCGAGCACCGGATCCGGGGCATTTTCGATCGCCAGCGGCGAGCCGAAGGATTTGAGCACGGCAGCTTTCATGTTGTTTCACCTCAAAATCGGTGAACTCGATATGCGCCGCCTTGGCGGGAACAAGAAGGCCTGGTATTATCCTAGTATTCTAGCGACCCTCCATCCGCGGGAGCGACGACAATGGCCGACCCACGCCGCGTCGAGTTCGGCGATTTTCTGAGGTCACGCCGCGAGAAGCTGTCGCCGAAGACCGTCGGGCTTCCGATCGGCAGGCGCCGGCGCACTGCGGGGCTGCGGCGCGAGGAGGTCGCGCAGCTCGCCGGCATCGGCGTCGACTGGTACATCCGCCTCGAGCAGGGCCGCACCGTCAGCCCGTCCGTCACCACCATCGACGCGCTGGCCCGCGCGCTGCGCCTCAGCAAGACCGAGCACGCACATCTGAAGGCGCTGGCGCGCGACGGTGCCAGGAGCGCGTTCACGCGCGAGATCGTGCCCCCGCCAATCCGGCGGATGATCGCGAGTCTGAAGCAGCCGGCCTATGTCACGGGGCGGCGCTGGGACGTGCTGGCCTGGAACGATGCGGCCGAAGACGTCTTTGCGTTCGGGCAATTGCCGGAGCAGGACCGCAACACGCTGCTGCTGGTGCTGACGAACAAGCAGACGCGAAAAATCTATGGCGCGGGCTGGGCCGACGTCGCCAAGAGCATGGTTGCGATGTTTCGCGCCACCCACGACGTCTGGGCCGGCGATCCCGCCTTTACGGAGCTGCTGACGCGGCTGCGCGAGGGGAGTCCGGAATTCGTCAAATGGTGGGAAGCCCACGACATCCGCAGCACGATGTCCGGCCTCAAGACCATGAACCATCCGACCAGGGGCCTGCTCCGCTTCGAGCACACCAGTTTCCAGGCCAACGACGATCCCGCGCTGAAGCTGGTGATTTACACGCCGGTCGAGGGCTGACGGACGGGACAGGCGACAGCGGCTGAAGACCGATTGGCAAGCTTGCGCTATGGCGCGGCTGTGGCCGCAGGCGTTGCGCTGACGTTCGGCAGTGCGCCACTTGCCGTCCATGGCGTGTCCGTCCAGGGCGTCGGTCGCAGAGCATTTGCCGGCCACGATTTTGCCGGGCCTGCCGCCGCCGAGGTGCAGGAGGTCCCGAGCTGGGTCCACACCGACGTCAAACCCGTCATGTCGATGTTGAAGCTGGTGATGTCAGCCTTTCCCTCCGGCTCCGGCGTGGTCTCGCGGACCTGCAGCGAGTGCGAGGCCAGCACCGCCTTGACCATGTCGGGGTCGACGGCGCCGCTCCAGACCTCGTACTTTCCGAGTCGCACCGGAGGCCCTCCAGCCTCCTTGCTCAAATCGGCGCTGGCGGCCATCAGGATCGTCTTCTTGGCCGTGGCGGCGGCATCGATCTCGCTTGCGACCATCAGCGGCACGCGCTTCTTGTTTTCGCAATACAGGCGCCATTCCATGGTCCGGAACGAGGCGTCGCTGTCCTTCTTCACCGCGGCGACCTTGCTGATGAACGGCCGCGTGCCTTTTTCCAGCCGCCACGTCGTCTCGGCCAGCGGCCGTGTGTCGATCCCGAACCGGTAGAGCTCGGGCCGCGTCAGCACGTGCAGGCTTTCAAATTTCACGGTGCGGATCAGCGCATCGAGCTCGCGGCTGATGCCCATCGACGCAATGAACGCGGCGCGGTCGCGGTCGGCGCTGGCGATCCGGCGCCGCCGCGCTTCCGCAACCATCTCCGGAGGTGGACTGCCTCGAAACGTGAGGATCAGCCTGGAATTATGCACCGCCAGTGCGGCATCGGGGGCAACCTCGCGCGAGGTCGCGCCGATAAACAGGTAACCGCAGGCCGAGTTGCACATCGCGTGATAGGTGGTGAGCTCGGCCTCGACCTCGCCGGTGGTGTTCTTGATCTTGAGGCAGGCGGCATCCACCTGCGTGCCGGCGGCGCATGCCGTCACGATCGTCCGGCCGACCCGCGCGATCGCCTTGCGGCCGCGCAGCAGCCGGCCGATCACATAAGACTGCTCGACGTTGCCGCCGGGCGAATGAAGGTAGATCGGCCGCTGCGTATCCTTGACGCCGGCGAGGAAGCGGCGAATACGCGATGCCGCATCCTGGTCGATCTGGCCCTCGATCGCGATCCAGCGGTCGCAGCCCGGCCCGCACGCGTCGGGTGCGCCTCTTGCGAGATAGATCGTCAGCCTGGAGGCAAATCCGGTTTTCTCGGCCGGGGCTTCTTCGGCGCGCAAGGTACCGGGAATCGACAGGCAGCAGAGGAGAAGCAGGACTCGGACGAGCATCAAGTATGAAACCACCAAGTGAATATCGACACCGAGGCTACAGGACGATCGGCGCTTTCACAACTTTCGGTGGCGCGCCGATTCACGTTTATTTGGTCACGACGTGGAGCTGGCCGCACTTCAATTCGCGATGTGCTCACCGGCTTTGGCCTCCGCCAATTTGCCTGCAATGTCAGGCGGGGCGGAGCCGCGCCCCAGCGCGCGGAACCTTAACGCCTTCATGAGGTTATCAGGGCGCGCGGGATGCCAACCTCTCGCTGGCGTCGCCGCCGGCCGGACGCGGATGCTGCAGGATTGCTTTGAAACGGTATTCGGCGAAACGAGCAAAGTATCGGGGGGAGTCAGATGACAACGGCGGCCGGGGAGACCTCGACCGATCGCAATGCCGTCCTGGCTGCACTTGGCGACTACATCCGAGAGATCAATAACCCAGACGATCTCGCCTACGCCGCGGCTGAGCTGCTCGGCCGGAGCCTGAGGGTCAGCAGGGCCGGCTACGGCACGGTCGACACGTCGGCCGAAACCATCACCATCGCCCGCGACTGGAACGCGCCAGGCATCAAGAGCCTCGCAGGGGTGCTGCGCTTCCGCGACTACGGCAGCTACATCGAAGACCTGAAGCGCGGCGAGACGGTGGTCTGTGCCGATGCGGAAAAGGACCCTCGCGTCGGCGACCGCGCTCAGGCGCTCGAGGCCATCTCTGCGCGCGCGCTGGTCAACATGCCGATCTCCGAGCCCGACGGGGTCGTGGCGCTGCTTTATCTGAACAACGCGGCGCCGCGCGACTGGAGCCCCGACGAACTGGAGCTGATCCGCGATGTTGCCGAGCGCACGCGCACCGCGGTCGAGCGCCGCCGCGCGGAGACGGCCGTGCGGGAGAACGAGGCGCGGCTGCTCTTCCTGGACGCGCTCAACAAGGAGACCGCGAGGACTCGTGATGCCGACGGGGTGATGGCGGTGACGACGAGGATGCTGGGTGAGCATCTCGGCGTCTCCAATTGCGCCTATGCCGACATGGATCCCGATCAGGACGGCTTCACCATTCGCGGTGACTGGGCTGCCCCAGGCGCGATGCATATCCTCGGGCACTACAGCCTGGCAGATTTCGGCAAGAAGGCGGTGCGAGAACTCGGCGCCGGCAGGCCCCTCATCATCAACGACAATCTGAAGGAGATCGCGCCCGAGGAGGCCGCAACCTTCCAGAATATCGGCATAGGCTCGACGATCTGCATGCCCCTGGTCAAGGAAGGGCAGCTCACTGCCCTGATGGCCATTCATCACCGCGGCCCGCATCGCTGGACGGCGCGCGAACTCGCCTTGCTCACCGAGGTCACCGAGCGATCATGGGCGCATATCGAGCGCGTCCGCTCGGAGCAGGCAGCCCGGGAAGCTGCCGAACGGCTGGTTCTGGCGAACAAGGCAGCCGGCATCGGCACCTGGGATTACGATCCGGTCAACGACGTCTTGCGATGGGACAGTCGCTGCAAGGAGGTCTTCGGTCTCTCGCCGGATGCCGAGGTCAGCTACGAAGGGGCGTTCCTGAGAGGCATTCATCCCGACGACAGGCAGCGCGCCCACGAAGCCGTATCCGCGGCCCTCAATCCCCATGCGCCGTCGAGTTACAACATCGAGTATCGAACCGTCGGCATCGAGGATGGCATCGAACGCTGGATTGCAGCGACGGGACAGGCCATTTTCTCCAGCGACCAGGCTGTTCGTTTCATCGGAACGGTGCTGGACATCACCGCGCAAAAGAAAACCGAGCGTCATCTCAGGATACTGAACGACACGGGTGCATCGGTCGCCCGCGAGCGCAATCTCGAGAAGATCGTGCAGATCGTCACGGACGCCGGCGTCGAGCTGACGGGCGCCCAGTTCGGCGCCTTCTTCTACAATGTTCTGACCTCGGATGGCGGCAGCTACATGCTGTATTCGCTGTCCGGCGTGCCGCGATCGGCCTTCGAGAACTTCCCGATGCCTCGCAACACGGCCGTGTTCGAGCCGACCTTCAAAGGCACCAGCGTGGTGAGGTCTGACGACATCCTGCAAGACCCGCGCTATGGCAAGAACACACCGCGGAAGGGCATGCCCGAGGGCCATCTTCCGGTTCGATCCTATCTTGCGGTCCCCGTGATCTCGCGGACGGGTGAGGTGCTTGGAGGGCTTTTCTTCGGTCATGCCGAGACGGCCATGTTCCAGCCCGAGCATGAAGCGGCGTTGCTCGGGATCGCCGGCCACGCCGCCACGGCCATCGACAACGCCCGGCTTCTGACCCGGCTCGAGACGCTCAACGCCGGGCTGGAGCAACGTGTCGCCGACGAGATCGCAGAGCGCATGAAGGCCGAGGAGCAATTGCGGCAATCCCAGAAGATGGAGGCCGTTGGGCAGTTGACCGGCGGGATCGCGCACGACTTCAACAACATGCTGGCCGTTATTCTCGGCAGCTTGAATCTCGCCAAGCGGCGGCTCGGCAAGGGAGAGGTCAACATCGACCGCTTCATCGAGGGCGCGATCGATGGCGCAAATCGCGCGGCAACCTTGACGCAAAGGCTGCTCGCGTTCTCGCGTCAACAGCCTCTGGCGCCCGAGGTCGTCGACCTCAACAAGATGGTCGGCGGGATGAGCGAGCTGCTGGAGCGCTCGCTCGGAGAGCTGGTTCGCCTCGAGGCCGTCCTGGCGGCCGGGCTTTGGCGCGTCAAGGCGGACCCGGCCCAGCTGGAGAGCGCCGTCATCAACCTGGCGGTCAATGCGCGCGACGCCATGCCGAAGGGCGGCCGGCTGACGATCGAGACCAGCAATGCCTCGATCGACCGGAAATATGCCCGCGAATACGCCCTGTCGCCCGGACAGTACGTTCTCATCGCCGTCACGGATAACGGCACCGGAATTCCGGCCGATGTGCTGGGAAAGGTGTTCGATCCGTTCTTTACGACCAAGGTCGTGGGCAAGGGCACCGGGCTCGGCCTCAGTCAGGTCTACGGCTTCGTGCGGCAGTCGGGCGGCCACGTCAAAATCTATTCGGAAGTCGACGTTGGCACGACGGTGAAAATCTATCTTCCCCGCTTTGCGGGCGAGGAGGCGCCTTCAACGTCGTCGCAGGGCGTTACACATCCTGGTGCAAGCCTTCAGAGCGAGACCATCCTCGTTGTCGAGGACGACGAGCGGGTTCGCAGCATCTCATCCGAAAGCCTGCGCGAGCTTGGCTATACGGTCATCGAGGCCGCGACCGCCAGGGAAGCGATCAGGACCATTGAAAACGGTCTCATTCCGGACCTGCTGTTTACCGATGTCGTCATGCCCGACATGACCGGCGCTGAACTTGCGACCGAGCTGTCGAAACGATACCCGGATTTGAAGGTGCTATTCACGACCGGGTATACGCGCAACGCGATCGTTCACAACGGCATGCTCGATGCCGGCAAGCATCTGCTCTCCAAGCCCTTTGCGATCGAAGACCTGGCGACGAAGGTTCGCAATCTACTCGACGAGGGATGAGGACATATCGGGCGAAGAATCCGTCCGATTTGCAAGCCGGCCTCGCAAGCGCTATGTCCCGGCTTTCGTAGAGAGCCCCGACATGACGATCTCCGATGACAACGACCTGACGCGCCTGAAAGAGATCGGGCGCATCGTCGCCAATACGCTGGAGGCGATGGGGAAGGCGATCGAGCCGGGCATGACCACGTCCGAGCTCGACCTGATCGGACGCAAGCTGCTGGAAGCCGCCGGCGCGCGTTCGGCCCCGGAGCTGTCTTACGATTTTCCCGGCGCGACCTGCATCAGCGTGAACGAGGAGATCGCGCACGGCATCCCGGGCGAGCGGCGGATCGCGCGCGGCGACCTCGTGAACATCGACGTGTCAGCCGAGAAGAACGGCTTGTTCGCCGATACGGGCGCCTCCTTCGCCGTTCCGCCCGTCGCCCGCGCGATTGAACGGCTTTGCCGGGACGGCCGGCGGGCGATGTGGACAGGCCTGCAGCGGGTTGGCGCCGGCAAGCCGATTGCCGGGATCGGCCAGGCCATCGGGACCTTTGCGCGGAAGAACGGCTACAGCCTGGTCAGGAATCTCGCCAGTCACGGTGTCGGCTTGTCGCTCCATGAGGAGCCGACGGAGATCGCGACATGGCCCGACCGCTCCGAACGCCGCATCATGAACGATGGCCTGGTGTTCACCGTCGAGCCGTTCCTCTCCATGGGCGCCGCGTGGGCAGAGAATGGCGATGACCCCTGGACGCTCTACAGCAGTCCCGAGGCGCCGACCGTGCAGTACGAACACACCGTGATCGCCACGCGCAACGGACCGTTGATCGTGACGATGGCCGGTTGAGGCCGCCGAGGCCTAAGTCCGATCACGTCAGGCGGTCGATGATCTGAAGGAGCCGGTCGGAGGAGGCCGCGATCCGCCTGAGCGGGGACGTTGCGATGCCCAGCAGCAGTCCTGGGCGCGCCGAAGCCTTTGACGCGTACCAGAGCGACAGCGGCGTCGGCGCCAGTCCAAGCGCTGCTGCTTCCCTGGCGATGGCAAGGTCGGGGGCTCGGTCCGGCAATCGCAGCACCGCGGCCAATCCGGCCATCGCAACGTTTACGGTCCGCGGCCCGAGGTATTTCAGCAATGCCTCGCCTTGCGCGGCGTAGGCGCGCTTGGTGCGCCGCAGATGCCGGAGATAATGGCCCTCGCGGATGAAATCGGCGGTGGCGAGCTGCACCGCGCGCCCAGGCGCCGGAGCAAGGCACGCCGCAGTCTCGGCAAATCGCGACGCCAGAGCGGCGGGTGCCACGACAAAGCCGAGCCGCAAGGCAGGGCTAATGGTCTTGCTGAACGAGCCGATGTGAACGACGCGGCCGGAGCGATCGAGCGAGGCGAGCGCCGGCGTGGCCCGGCCCTTGAGTTGAAGTTCGCTGAGATAATCGTCCTCGATCACCCACGCCTTGTTTTGGGTCGCCCAGTCCAGCAGGCGCGCGCGTCGTGCCAGTGACAGCGTGGATCCGAGCGGCGCTTGCTGCCCGGGCGTCACGACAGCCAGCGCCGCGTCGGGCGCATGGCGCAGGCCGTGATCGACGTCGATGCCATCCGCGTCAACCGGGATCGGCACGATCGACAATCCCGCGAGCGCGAGCCCATGCCGGGTGAAAGGAAAGCCGGGATCCTCCATCCAGACCTTTTTCTTCTGCTCGAGGCCGAGGGCTCGGAGCGCCAGGCCGAGGCCGCCGGCGAAGCCGCTGGTCATGATGATCTGGGACGGCATGCATTCGATCCCGCGCGCCAGCGCAAGATAGGCCGCGATCTCGCGTCGCAAGTCCGGCTCGCCGCGCGGATCGGGGTAGATCGCGGGAGCGCTCATTTCGACACGAGCCGCCCGCGCGTGCATGCGCGCGAGCAGCGTCGCGGGAAAGGTCTCTCGCGAAGGCACGCCCATTTGGAAGATCGCCGGGCCCGCAATGAGCTCCTGGTACATTTCCATGAACGAGCCCGGTGCCGGGGCCTTGTCCCGCCGCACGGGGAAGCGCGGTCGGTCGGCGACATGCGTGCCGGTCGCGCGGGCCGCGACGATCAATTGGGCGGATGCGAGCTTTTCATAGGCTGAGCGCACGGTGCCGCGCGCGACGCCGAGCTGGGCCGCCAGATCCTGCCATGAGGGCAGGCGCGCGCCCGGTGCGAGCACGCCGTTTTCGATGGCGGCCCGGATCCCTTTGTGGATCTGCTCGGCCAGCGGTGTCTTCGCGGACCGATCGAGCACCAGCCGCAGCGGTTTGGTCATGGTTCTTGGTACACGATTTTCGTGCGTTCTTGGTTCTTTTTTATGAACCATGGCAGGGGCATCTGAGGGAGGAAAGGAAGGGAGTGCTTGCTCCCTCGGTTATCAAGGAGAATGCAGATGGGTGAGCGTCTCAACTACAACCACATTGCACCGGCCGGCGCGAAGGCACTGGGCGGCGTCTATGGCTACGTCATGCAGAGCGGGCTTCCTGCGACACTGGTGACCCTCGTTTACCTGCGCGTCTCGCAGATCAACAATTGCGCCTATTGCCTCGACATGCACACGCGCGACCTGCTCAAGAACGGCGTGAAGATCGAAAAACTCGCATTGGTCCAGGCCTGGGCCGAGGCCGGTCATCTCTTCGACGAACGTGAACGCGCCGCACTCGCATGGGCCGAGACGGTGACCCGCGTCGCGGAGACGGGCGTTCCGGATGAGGCGTATCAGGCCGTTCGCGCGGTCTTCGGCGAGCGCGAGCTCGTCGATCTCACGATCGCCATCAGCATGATGAACGCGTACAACCGCATGTCGATCAGCTTCAGAAACACCCCGCAGGCCGCGCTTGAGAAGGCGGCCTGACGGATCGCGCGGCATCAATCGAATGAAAGGCAGGAGTCTGAAGATGACGAGCGTGATTTCCGGCGTCAGAATTCCCGACAGCCAACTGGCGCGCGAAGCCACCGACCTCGTGCGCAGCTATGAAGACGAGATGCTGTTCAATCATTCCGTCCGCGTCTACGTGTTCGGTGCGATGAAGGGGCTGCGTCAGAAGCTGAAATTCGATTCCGAATTGCTCTACGTCGCGGCGCTGTTTCACGATCTCGGCCTGGTCGATCACTACCACACGCCGACAAAACGGTTTGAGGTCGACGGGGCCGATGCTGCGCGGGAGTTTCTTCGGGCACGCGGGATCGCCGAGCCGCAGGCCGATCTGGTCTGGGAAGCCATCGCGCTCCACACCACGCCCGGCATTCCTCAATATATGAGGCCGGAGATCGCTCTCACCAACGCAGGCGTTCTGGTGGACGTCGTCGGCGTTGGATATGACGACTACACCCCGGAGCAGCGCGACCAGGTGATATCGGCGTTTCCGCGCGGTGACTTCAAGAACGAGTTCCTGAAGGTACAGACCTGCTCGGCACTGAAGAAGCCGCAGACGACGTTCGGGACCGTGAATTTCGACTACATCGAGGATCACGACCCCAGCTTCCGCAAGCCGAACGCGTGCACACGCATCCGCAACACCCCTTGGCAAAGCTGAACCGACGCACCTGCTTGGCTCATCCGGCGCCAGCGGCGCCTCTGGAGCGGCGAGGGGCCGGCGACTTATTCCGCGCAGAGAAATAAGGGTTCACCACGCAACTCGCCGAGCGTCCGACGGCGAGATATTTGCACTGCGCGAGCGAGCCGTAACGGCAGTCGAAATAGCCGACGGGGCCGTAGATCTGCATGCAGACGGGATAGCTGGGGTCATAGGTCTGCGCGCATGCGGATCCGCCCGCGAGGAGCAGGCCGATTGCAACGAGCGCGAGGCCGGAGCTGCGCATCTCAGCGCGGCAGGTAGTAGCCGGGTGAATAGCCCGGCGTCTGTGCGCGCGGACGATTCTGATAGGCGTAGGGATCATCGCTCTGTCCGGCGAAATATGGATTCGCGATGCAGGTCAGGGCGCGTCCCGAAGCGCTTGCCTGACACTGCGCGTAGGTGTCGAACCTGCAATTGCTGAGCCCCGGCCATTCATCGCCGGTGAGGCAGAAGGCGTGATGCGTGCCGAACGCGCGCGCGGGTGTGCTCGCGCCCGACACGAGTGCAAATGTGGCGAGAGCGAGCGAAAATGTGGCGACAATGGGGATCGTAGTTCGTCTTCGCATCTCAATTCTCCATCACGCGAATGTGCGCGCGACGTTGTAACGCGCGCACGCAATTTATCTCGTGTCGCCGACAATGGAACTACAGAAAACACTTGTTTCAAAGGGTTTCAGACGCGCTCTGATAAATCTTCATTAATGAAGCGCGGGCCTTTGGCGCGAACTGTGGCGTCGAGGTTACAGCAATTCCGTCGATCGCTGTTATGACCAGCGCACGGCCAGGGGGCCTAACGACGAAACTGGAACGGGACTCAAATGAAGAAGAATTTGTTGCTTGCTGCTGTGAGCCTTGTCGCGCTGAGCGCGACTGCGCCGGCGCTGGCTGCTGACCTCGCAGCGCGGCCCTACACGAAGGCGCCTGCGATGGTCGCCGCGATCTATGACTGGAGCGGCTTCTACATCGGCATCAACGGCGGCGGCGGTTCGGCGCACTCGACCTGGGATCTCGTCGGCGGCGGCCGTGAAGGCTCGCACGATGCGACCGGCGGCACGGTCGGTGGCCAGATCGGCTATCGCTGGCAGTCCGGCCAGTTCGTGTTCGGCGTGGAAGGCCAGGGCAACTGGGCCGACTTCTCGGGCGACAATGTCAGCGCGCTGTTCGCAACGCGCAACCGCTCGAAGATCGACTCGTTCGGTCTGATCACCGGTCAGGTCGGCTACGCCTGGAACAACGTCCTGCTCTACGTCAAGGGCGGTGCGGCTGTGGTCGGCGTCAAGTACGACGTGTTCAGCACCGCCTCGGGCGCGCTGCTGTCCTCGAACGACCAGACCCGCTGGGGCGGTACGGTCGGTGCCGGCCTCGAATACGGTTTCGCACCGAACTGGTCGGTTGGCGTCGAGTACAACCACATCTTCCTGTCGGACAAGGACGTCACGTTCGCTGGCCTGGCGGGTACCGACCGCATCAAGCAGGACGTCGACATGGGTCTCGTCCGCCTGAACTACAAGTTCGGCGGCCCGGTGCTCGGCCGTTACTGATCCTGATCGCTCGCCTTCGGGCGGTCGTCGAAAAGCCCCGGCCTTGGCCGGGGCTTTTTTATTGCGTGAATTCAGCGAGTTAACCATTGCCCCTGGAGATCGTCCGCCGCGCTTGACTCCTGAGAACGAAATGAGAACAATGTTCTTCATACGTTCTAGCAAGGGAGCGAGACATGTTCAGGGTTTTCGTCGAAGAAGCCGCCGCACTGGCGTCGATCACGCTGTTCGTCGGGATGATCGCGATCTGGGCCCAGGTCATACCGCAGCTCTGATTCCCCGCCTTGAGGCGGGAGGCGCCGGTCGCCTTGGGGAAAAGAGGGACGATGTGGCCAATCGGCCGCTCCGGCGTGGACTCTGAAGCTGCGACACCTCACCATTGCGAGGCGAGTCGGCAGGACAGGGCAGATGCGGGTGCATGATGCCCCAGGGAGCCGGCGACCGCTCCATCCCCATCTGCAAGAGGCCGTCACGCGACCATGCCGAGCGCCGGATTTGTCCACCTTCACGTTCACTCGGCCTATTCGCTGCTCAAGGGCTCGATCAAGATCGCCAAGCTCGCCGAGCTTGCGAAGAAAGACCACCAGCCGGCCCTGGCGCTCACCGACACCGACAACATGTTCGGTGCGCTGGAGTTCTCCGACAAGATGGCGGGCTCCGGCATCCAGCCGATCGTCGGCTGCGAACTGGCGATCGATTTCGGCGATCAGGATCCGAATGCGCGCAACGCGATGGGGCCGTCGCGCGTGGTGCTGCTGGCAGCGCAGGAGCGCGGCTATCGCAGCCTGATGCGGCTGAACTCGCGCGCATTCCTGGAGACGCCCGATACCCACGCCTGCCACATCAAGTTCGACTGGCTCGAGGGCGAGACCGAGGGCCTGATCGCCCTGACGGGCGGACCGGACGGGCCGATCTCGCTGGCGCTGGCCGGCGGTCATGCCGAGCTCGCGGCCTTGCGCTGCGAGCGTCTGGCCGGCCTGTTCGGCGATCGCCTCTACATCGAATTGCAGCGCCACAACACCGAGAAGGAGCGGCGCGTCGAAAGCGGCCTGATCGACATCGCCTATGCCAAGGGCCTGCCGCTGGTCGCAACCAACGAGCCGTATTTCGCGACGACGGACGATTACGAAGCGCATGACGCGCTGCTCTGCATCGCCGGCGGCCGGCTGATCGCAGAGACCGAACGCGAGCAGCTCACGCCCGATCATCGCTTCAAGACGCGCGCCGAGATGGCGGTGCTGTTCGCCGACATTCCGGAGGCGCTGGCCTCGACGGTGGAGATCGCCGAGCGCTGCTCGTTCCGCCCGATGACGCGCAAGCCGATCCTGCCGTTCTTCACCGTCGGCGCCGCGCAGAGCTCGGACGCAGCCTCGGTCGAGGCCGCCGAGTTGAAGCGCCAGGCGGAGGAGGGGCTCGCCAAGCGCCTCAGCGTCCACGGCCTGTCGCAAGGCACGACCGAGGAGGACTACAACAAGCGCCTGGCGTTCGAGCTCGACGTCATCATGCGCATGAAATATGCGGGCTACTTCCTGATCGTGTCCGACTTCATCAAATGGGCGAAGAGCCAGGGCATTCCGGTCGGGCCGGGCCGCGGCTCGGGCGCGGGCTCGCTGGTGGCGTGGGCGCTGACCATCACCGACCTCGACCCGATCAAGTTCGGCCTGCTGTTCGAGCGCTTCCTCAATCCCGAACGCGTCTCGATGCCGGACTTCGACATCGACTTCTGCCAGGACCGCCGCGGCGAGGTGATCAAGTACGTCCAGGAGCGCTACGGCCGCGACCAGGTCGCGCAGATCATCACTTTCGGTACGCTGCAGGCGCGCGGCGTGCTGCGCGACGTCGGTCGCGTGCTGCAGATGCCCTATGGCCAGGTCGACAAGCTGACCAAGCTGGTGCCGCAGAATCCGGCCGCGCCTGTCACACTGGCGGCCGCGATCGAGAGCGAGCCGAAGCTGCAGGCGTTCCGCGACGAAGATCCGGTCGTGGCGCGCGCCTTCGACATCGCCCAGCGCCTCGAAGGCCTGACCCGCCACGCCTCGACGCACGCGGCCGGCATCGTGATCGGCGATCGCCCCTTGAGCGAACTCGTGCCGATGTACCGCGATCCGAAGTCGGACATGCCGGTGACCCAGTTCAACATGAAATGGGTCGAGCCGGCCGGCCTCGTCAAGTTCGACTTCCTCGGCCTGAAGACGCTGACCGTGCTCGACGTCGCCTGCAAGCTGCTCAAGCCGCGCGACATCCACGTCGATCTCGCCACGCTGCCGATCGACGACGCCGAGAGCTACCAGATGCTGGCCCGCGGCGAGGTGGTCGGCGTGTTCCAGGTTGAAAGCCAGGGCATGCGGCGCGCGCTGGTCGACATGCGCCCGGACCGTTTCGAGGACATCATCGCGCTGGTGGCGCTGTATCGGCCGGGCCCGATGGCGAACATCCCGACCTATTGCGCGCGCAAGCACGGCGACGAGGAGCCGGAATATCTGCATCCCGTCCTGGAGCCGATCCTGAAGGAAACCTTCGGCGTCATCATCTACCAGGAACAGGTGATGCAGATCGCGCAGGTGATGTCGGGCTATTCGCTCGGCGACGCCGACCTCCTGCGCCGCGCCATGGGCAAGAAGATCCGCGCCGAGATGGACAAGCAGCGCGACATCTTCGTCGCGGGCGCGGTGAAGAACGGCGTGCCGAAGGGCCAGGCCGAGACCATCTTCGAGCTGCTGGCGAAGTTCGCCGATTACGGCTTCAACAAGAGCCATGCGGCAGCCTATGCGCTGGTGTCCTACCACACCGCCTACATGAAGGCGCATTATCCGGTCGAGTTCATCGCGGCGTCGATGACGCTCGATCTCAACAATACCGACAAGCTCTCCGAATTCCGCTCCGAGGCGCAGCGCCTCGGCATCAAGGTCGAACCGCCGAACATCAACCGCTCCGGCGCGACCTTCGAGGTCGGCGAGAAGACGATCTACTACGCGCTCGCAGCGCTCAAGGGCGTCGGCATCCAGGCGATCGAGCAGATCATCGAGGAGCGCACCAAGCGGGGATTGTTCACCTCGCTCGCCGACTTCGCAGCACGGGTCAATCCGCGCG
Source organism: Bradyrhizobium sp. 62B (assembly GCF_030272265.2). Taxonomy (NCBI): domain Bacteria; kingdom Pseudomonadati; phylum Pseudomonadota; class Alphaproteobacteria; order Hyphomicrobiales; family Nitrobacteraceae; genus Bradyrhizobium; species Bradyrhizobium sp. 62B. Next base: position 3,358,952 of record NZ_CP092841.2, read on the forward strand.
CGATCAACAAGCGCATCATCGAAAGTCTCGCCGCCGCCGGCGCCTTCGACACGCTGGAGCCGAACCGCGCCCGCGTCTTCGCCGGCGCGGATTCGATCCTCGCCGCCTGCCAGCGCGCGCATCAGGCCGAGACCATCGGCCAGAACGACATGTTCGGCATGTCGGCAGATGCGCCGACCATCATGCTGCCGCAGATCGAGCCGTGGCTGCCGGCCGAAAAACTCCGCCGCGAATACGACGCCGTCGGCTTCTTCCTGTCGGGCCATCCGCTCGACGATTACGCCACCGTGCTGAAGCGGCTGCGGGTGCAGAGCTGGGCGGAATTCTCGCGCGCGGTGAAGACCGGCGCCACCGCCGGCAAGGTCGCGGCCACCGTGGTCTCGCGCATGGAGCGGCGCACCAAGACCGGCAACAAGATGGGCATCATGGGGCTCTCCGATCCCACGGGCCATTTCGAGGCGGTGCTGTTCTCCGAGGGCCTTGCGCAATATCGCGACGTGCTGGAGCCGGGCGCCGCCGTGCTGCTGCAACTGGGCGCCGAGCTGCAGGGCGAGGACGTCCGCGCCCGCGTGCTGCATGCCGAGCCGCTCGACGATGCCGCCGCCAAGACGCAGAAGGGTCTGCGCATCTTCGTGCGCGACACCAAGCCGCTGGAGTCGATCGCCAAGCGTTTGGCCGGCCCCGACATGGCGGCATCGAACGGCGCGGCGCCGAAGATCGGCAGTCCGGGCATCGCGCCGCGTTCGAACGGTGACGGCGAGGTCTCGCTGGTGATGATGCTCGACCTCGAGACCGAGGTCGAGATGAAGCTGCCGGGCCGCTTCAAGGTCTCGCCGCAGATCGCCGGCGCGATCAAGGCGGTCGCGGGCGTGGTGGACGTGCAGCAGATCTGACGCTTGCGCGCATTGCCGCAAACCAAAGCTTAACTAACAAGCTCATGCATGGTTTCGAAGTGTGCCGGGCACAGCTATCAGTTGTGGCCCGGCGCGCAACCAAGGAAGAACAACCATGTGTGACAAATGCTCTGAAAATCTGCATCAATCGATGGCTCCCTCCCGCCGCTCGATGATGCTTTTCGCCGCCTCCGCGCTCGGGATGGCGGCGTTTGGCGGGCCTGCATTGGCCAAGGAGGCGAAGGCGCCGCCGAAGCCGCAAAACGTGCTGTCGCCCGATGCCGCGCTGAAGCGGCTGATGGACGGCAATTCGCGCTACGTCTCGGGTGTGTCGCGCCGTCACGACTTCACGCATGAGCGCGAGGCTCTGGTCGGCGGCCAGAATCCCTACGCAGCCGTCCTGAGCTGCGCCGATTCACGCATCGCACCCGAATATGCCTTCGACAGCGGACGCGGCGATCTGTTCGTGTGCCGCGTTGCCGGAAATTTCGCCGGCGACGAGACGGTCGCGAGCATGGAATACACCGTCGCGGTGCTCGGCACGCCCCTGATCCTGGTGCTCGGCCACGACAATTGCGGCGCCGTCGATGCGACCATCAAGTCGCTGAAGGACGACAAGCCGCTGCCCGGGCACATCCCGACGCTGGTCTCCGCGATCGCGCCGTCGGTGAAGACCGCGGCCGGGCAGAGCGGCAACGCGCTCGACAACGCCATCCGCCAGAACGTCATCGACAACGTCGCCAAGCTGAAATCGGCCGCCCCGCTCCTCAATGCAGCGGTCGAGCAGGGCAAGCTCAAGGTGGTCGGCGGTATCTATCGGCTGAGCACGGGGGCCGTCGAGTTGCTTGCTCAGGGCTGAGACCCAGGGCTGAGACCCGGGGCTGAGCGCATCGGATGCCGGATGGCCGCGCCTCTTTCCCGCAGAGGCTGGCCGCACGGCTTCGGCATAGGGCAGCGATGCTGCGCGTGTTGCAATCAGAAGCTGTCTTGCGCTAGCCTCACGCCGGGACAGGCGGGGGCGTGGATGATTTTGCGTGGGGCTGTGCTGCTGATTGCGGCGGCAATGCTGGTTGGCTGTCAAACAGAGCGGAGCGGACTGGATTACGCGACCGCGATGCAGAGGATCGGACCGCCGAAGGCGGGGCAGGCGCGCATCGTGGTGTTTCGCGAGAAGGGGTTCGGTGGCGTAGCCGACGCAGGCTGGGAGTTTGCGTTGGATGGCGCGGTGCTCAAGGGTTTGAAGACCGGCACCTACCTCTATGTCGATCGGCCGGCCGGCCAGCACCAGTTTTTTGCGGCAGAGCCCGGTTTTCCCGGCGAGACGCATCAGGACATCGCAGTCCAGTCCGGCCGAACCTATTTCTATCTGGCCCGCAACAGCGATCGCAAGAATGCGGTGATCGCGAATGCCAGCACCGGGCTCCTCGGATACGGACTTACCCTGGCGATGACGTCGGCCTACAAGAATCAGGGTCCGGTGGATTTCTCGCCGGTCGATGAGGCGGCTGCGCGGACGACCGTCGCCGAACTGAAATTGGCCGAATGAGATCCGCGGCGAGACGGCCGTCGCAGCGAGACTGACGCCAGGCCGACGCCGGTGACGGGCCAGCCACGCCATCGCCTCAATCCGAGCCTTTCGTTCAACGGCCATTCAGCCGGCCGCGCGCCTGATGCGCGGTGCCAACAACAAAAGCGGGCAAGAGAGCCATGCGCGGGACGTTCAAAGTCTTCATCTGCCTTCTCCTGCCGATCATGGCCCTTGCCGCCGGCGCGCCGGACGCGGCCCGCGCCCAGCAGCCGGAGAAGCGCATCGCGCTCGTGGTCGGCAATGGCGCCTATGCCAAGTCGCCGCTGGCGACGACGGCGAACGATGCCGGCCTGATCGCGCAGACGCTGCAGGCGGCCGGCTTCGACGTCGTCGGCGCGCGCGATCTCGACGGCGACACGCTGCGCAAGAGTTTTCGCGACTTCATTCAGAAGGCCCAGGCCTCGGGGCCGGGGACGGTCGCCATGATCTATCTCGCCGGCTATGGCATGCAGATTGCCGGCGAGAACTATTTCATCCCGGTCGATTCCAACATCACCCGCGACACCGACATTCCGACCGAGGCCTTGCGCATCAGCGACTATGCGCGCCAGCTCGCCGCCATTCCGCTCAAGGCCAACATCGTCGTGCTCGACGCTGCCCGTGCGCAGCCCTTCATCGAGGGCGGTCAGCCGATCGCGAGCGGTCTGGCGCTGGTCGAGCCCGACCCGAACATGCTGATTGCGTTCAACGCGGCGCCCGGCACCGTCGCGCCGGAGGAGCCGGGGCCGTACGGCATCTATGCGCAGTCGCTGGCGGAGATGATCCGCACCGGCGGCCTGCCGCTGGCGGAAGTGTTCGACCGCGTCCGCCTGCGCGTCAACGAAGCCAGCAAGGGCGCGCAGGTGCCCTGGAACGAGCAGAAGATATCGGCGCCGTTCTCGTTCTTCGAGCGCGGGCCCGACGCGCCGCCGCCGCAGGCCGCACCCGACCAGGTCGCCGCCATCCGCAGCAAGCCGATCCGCGATCTAGGCGTGCAGGATGCCTATGCCGCCGCGCTCGAGCGCGACACGCTTGCGGCCTATGAGGAATTCCTCGCGGCCTATCCCGGTGATCCCCTCGCAAAGCGCGTGATGGCGATCGCCGCGGCGCGCCGCGAAGCCATCACCTGGCGTCGCACCTACCGGAACGACACGCCGGAGGCCTATTGGTCGTATCTGCGCCGCTATCCGCGCGGGCCGCACGCGGGCGATGCGCGCCGCCGCCTTGCGATCCTCACCGCGCCGGTCGAGCCACCGCCGAGCTTTGCGATGATCGACTACGACGTGCCGCCACCGCCGCCGGAGGAGGTGGTCTATGTCGATCGCCCGGTGCTGTATTTCAGCGATCCCGATTTCGGCTTCGCGCCGCCACCGCCGCCACCGGTCTATTATTTGCCGCCGCCGCCGCCGGATTTCGTCGTGCTGCCGCCGCCGATGCCGGTGGTTGGCCTGTTCGTGCTGCCGCAGCCGGTGTTCGTGCCGATCCCGGTGTTTGTCCGGCCGCCGGTCTATGTCGCGCCGCCGCCGAACAACATCATCTACCAGAACATCCATAATGCGACTGTCATCAACACCGTGATCAATCGTCCGCCGGCACCAGCCGCGGGCGTGGGAGCAGGGAGCGGACCGGCCAGTCTCGCGCCGGCGATTGCCGGTCGCGCCAGTCCCGCGGGCCCGACCCTGCCGCAGGCCGCCACGCAGCGCGCTACCCTGATTCAGCAGGGCAAGGCGCCGATGCCGCCGAGCGCGACGATCCAGCCGACGGCGAGGACCGCGACGCCTCCGGCCACGCCGACCGCCGTCGCGCCGACCGCAGCGCCATCCGTCGCGCCACAGCCCAGGCTGCCACAGGCCAACTCGCTGCCGGTCCCCGGTGCCCAAGGCGGGCCGCCGACGCCGCCCGCGGGGGCAGGGAGTGTACCGGGCAGCAGGCTCGCTCCGACGGCCACCGCCCCCACGAGCCCGCCGAGCCATCCGGCAGCGCCGACCACTGCAACTCCGGGCGCGACAGCGCCGGTTCATCCCAATGCGCCAACGGCGGCCGCCCCGGCGACTATTGCGCCCAACACGACAAACCCCGTCGCTGCGCCCGGCCAGCCGCCGAAGCCGCCGGTGGCGCAGATACCGCCCGGGACCGCCCCCGCGGACCGCGCCAAATCTGCCATCCGCGAGCCGGCTGGCACGCCACCGCCGGCTGCGCCGGGCTCCGCTCCTGGCGCCGCGGGGAGGCCGGTCCCACCGCTGCCCTCGGCCGCGCGCCAGCCGATCAGGCCGCAGAATCAGCCGTCGGCTGCTCCGGCGCAGGCAACCCGGCCGTCCGCGCCACCCGCGCACCCACAAGCCGTGGCAAGACCGACGCCCCCGCCGCCTGCGGCCGTCGCGCGTCCGACACCACCGCCTCCGCCGCGTGTCGCTTCGCCTCCACCGGCACGGGTGGCTCCGCCCGTGGCGGCAGTCCGGCCGGCGCCTCCGCCGGCCATGGCGCGGCCGGCGCCGCCGCCGCCGGTCGCCCGGCCGGCACCCCCGCCACCGCCCCGGATGGCGGTCGCGCCCCCGCCGCGCCCGGCGCCGCCTCCGCCGCGGCCTGCCGCGCCGCCGCCGGCGGCGGCAAAGAAGTGCCCGCCAAACCAGCCCAGGTGCTAACCCGGTACCAGCGGGGCGCCGGGCGATCCGCCTGGTCTTTACGGAAGGGGGCCTTGAGCGGGCGAAAACCGCCCGGATCAGGCCCTTATTCCCTTGCTTCTGGCCGAAATGGCGCTATACAGCGCGCCATCTCACACGGAAACATGGCTCACAAGGCCGTCCGGTGGCAGCCGGGGCGAGAACGCTCCGTCTTGCTCACACGTTTCCGGAGGAACCAACCGGAGAATTAGAACGATGGCGCTACCCGATTTCACTATGCGTCAGCTGCTTGAAGCTGGCGTGCACTTTGGTCACCAGTCTCACCGCTGGAATCCGAAAATGGCTCCGTTCATTTTCGGCGCCCGAAACAACATTCACATCGTCGACCTCGCGCAGACCGTGCCGATGCTGCACACCGCCTTGCAGGCGGTCAGCGACACCGTCGCCAAGGGCGGCCGCATCCTGTTCGTCGGCACCAAGCGCCAGGCGCAGGACGGCGTCGCGGACGCTGCCAAGCGCTGCGCGCAGTATTTCGTGAATTCGCGCTGGCTCGGCGGCACGCTGACCAACTGGAAGACGATCTCCGCCTCGATCAAGCGCCTGCGCCACCTCGACGACGTGCTGTCGGGCGGCGATGCCAGCTCCTACACCAAGAAGGAGCGCCTGACGCTGCAGCGCGAGCGCGACAAGCTCGACCGCTCGCTCGGCGGCATCAAGGACATGGGCGGTCTGCCCGACCTGATCTTCGTGATCGACACCAACAAGGAAGACATCGCGATCCAGGAGGCCCAGCGCCTCAACATCCCGGTCGCGGCGATCGTCGACACCAATTCGGACCCGAAGGGCATCACCTATGTGGTGCCGGGCAACGACGACGCCGGCCGTGCGATCGCGCTCTATTGCGATCTGATCGCGCGTGCAGCGATCGACGGCATCTCCCGCGCCCAGGGCGATTCGGGCATCGACGTCGGTGCGTCGGCCCGTCCGCTCGCCGAAGAACTGCCGGCGGCCTCGTCGAGCGGCTTCCAGGGCCTTGCCGGCCCGCGCGGCACCGCCGACGACCTCAAGAAGCTCCCGGGCGTGTCGGGTGCGATCGAGAAGAAGTTCAACGACCTCGGCATCTTCCACTATTGGCAGCTCGCCGAGCTCGACCACGACACCGCGCACAAGATCGGCGAAGAAGTCGGTTTGCCGAGCCGTGCGGACGCCTGGGTGGCTAAGGCCAAGGCGCTGACCGCGGAAGCGGAATAAAGTCAAAGAGAGCGATGGGTTGGCCGGAGTGGATCCGGCCACCATTTCAATTGACGCGAATCCCTGAGATGGACCGCGGCGGGGCGATCAAGCCGCGCCGCGGCGAACCGGCAGGCACAAAGGATTTTCAACGATGGCAACGATCACAGCTGCGATGGTCAAGGACCTGCGCGAGTCGACCGGCGCGGGCATGATGGACTGCAAGGCCGCCCTGACCGAAAACGACGGCAACATGGAAGCGGCGCAGGATTGGCTGCGCAAGAAGGGCCTGTCCAAGGCCGCCAAGAAGTCGGGCCGCGTCGCGGCCGAGGGTCTGATCGGCGCGCTCACCAAGGGCAACAAGGGCGTCGTTGTCGAGGTCAATTCCGAGACCGACTTCGTCGCGCGCAACGGTCAGTTCCAGGGCCTGGTCAAGATGATCGCCCAGGTCGCATTCGACGTCGGCGCCGATGTCGAAAAGATCAAGGCCGCCAAGGTCGGTGACGTCACGGTCGAAGCCGCGATCAACGACGCGATCGCCACCATCGGCGAGAACATGACGCTGCGCCGTGCCGCTTTGCTCGAAGTGAGCCAGGGCGTCGTCGCGCATTACGTCCACGGTGCCGTCGTCGACGGTGCCGGCAAGATGGGCGTGATCGTGGCGCTGGAATCGCCGGGCAAGGCCGACGAGCTCGCGGCCCTGGGCCGCCAGATCGCGATGCATGTTGCCGCCGCCAACCCGCTGGCGCTTGATCCGTCCGGCCTCGATCCGGCGGTCACCAAGCGCGAGAAGGACGTGCTCGCCGACAAATATCGCCAGCAGGGCAAGCCCGAGAACGTGATCGAGAAGATCGTCGAGTCCGGCCTCAAGACCTACTACAAGGAAGTCTGCCTGCTCGAGCAGGCCTTCATCCACGACACCGGCAAGTCGGTGGCGCAGGCCGTGAAGGAAGCCGAGGGCAAGGTCGGCGGCGCTGTGAAGATCGCTGGCTTTGTGCGCTATGCTCTCGGCGAGGGAATCGAGAAGCAGGAAAGCGACTTCGCGGCCGAGGTCGCCGCGGCCAGCGGCAAGAAGTAAGCGCCGGAACACCTCCTTCCGGCGTGCCGCCGGAAGCGGCGCCCGGGCAAGGAAAGTGCACATGACTGATCCGGTCTATCGTCGCGTCGTGATCAAGCTGTCCGGCGAATATCTCGCGGGACAGCAGGGGTTTGGCATCGACCAGGCGACCGTCGACCGGGTTGCGGACGATCTGATCGCGGCCCGCAAGCTCGGCTGCGAGGTTGCGGTCGTGATCGGCGGCGGCAATATCGTGCGCGGCGTCGAGGTCTCCGCCCGCGGCGTGTCGCGCCCGACCGGCGACACCATGGGCATGCTCGCCACCATGATGAACTGCCTCGCGCTGGAAGCGGCGATCGAGCGCAAGGGCGCGCCGGCGCGCACGCTGTCGGCCTTCGTCATGCCCGAGATTTCCGAGCTGTTCACCCGCACTGCGGCGCACAAATACCTCGCCGAGGGCCGCATCGTGCTGCTCGGCGGCGGAACCGGCAATCCGTTCTTCACCACCGATACGACCGCGGTGCTGCGCGCCGCCGAGATCGGCGCCCAGGCGGTGCTGAAGGCAACCAATGTCGACGGCGTCTACTCGGCCGATCCGAAGAAGGATCCTGCCGCCACGCGGTTTGACCGGCTGACCCATTCGCAGGCGATCGAGGGCGGCTACAAGGTGATGGATGCGACCGCCTTCGCGCTTGCCCGCGAGACGTCGCTGCCTATCATCGTATTCTCGATCGCGGAGCCGGGGTCGATCGGCGCGATTCTGCGCGGCGCCGGCCACGGAACCATCGTCGCCGGCTGAAGGCTCCCCTGACGCGCCTGAAAGGGAAGGGCGCGGGAGCAGTCGCCGGGATTTTGAAGGAGAAACGTGATGCCCACGGGTAATTTCGACCTCAACGAAGTGAAGCGCCGCATGCAAGGCGCCGTCGCCTCGCTCAAGCACGAGCTTGGCGGCCTGCGGACCGGGCGTGCGTCCGCCTCGATGCTCGATCCGGTCCAGGTCGACGCTTATGGCAGCCACATGCCGCTCAATCAGCTCGCCACCGTCAGCGTGCCGGAGCCGCGCCTGATCTCGGTGCAGGTCTGGGACAAGTCGATGGTCAAGGCGGTGGAGAAGGCGATCGTCGATTCCAATCTCGGCCTGTCGCCCGCGACCGAGGGCCAGGTGCTGCGCCTGCGCATCCCCGAGCTGAACGAGGAGCGGCGCAAGGAATTGGTGAAGGTCGCGCATAAATATGCGGAGGCCGCCAAGGTCGCCGCGCGCCACGTCCGCCGCGACGGCCTCGACGTGCTCAAGAAGCTCGAAAAGAATCACGAAATGTCGGAAGACGACCAGAAGCGTCACGCCGACGAGGTGCAGAAGGCGACCGACGGCACGATCGCCGAAATCGACCAGTTGCTGGCTGCCAAGGAAAAAGAGATCCTCACCGTTTAAGGCCGCCCCCGATGTCCAACGCCGCCGCGCCTGTCACGGAAGGACCCGATCGGTCCGAGGCGCCCGCGCATGTCGCCATCATCATGGATGGCAACGGGCGTTGGGCGGCCGCGCGAGGTCTGCCGCGTGCCGAGGGGCATCGCCGCGGCGTCGAGGCCCTGCGCCGCGTGGTGCGCGCCTCGCACGAGCTCGGCATCCGCTATCTCACCATCTTCTCCTTCTCGTCGGAGAACTGGTCGCGCCCGGCGAGCGAGATCGGCGATCTGTTCGGCCTGCTGCGCCGCTTCATCCGCAACGATTTGGCGAGCCTGCATCGCGACGGCGTCAAGGTCCGCATCATCGGCGAGCGCGAGGGGCTCGAGAGCGACATCTGCGCGCTCTTGAACGAGGCCGAGGAGCTGACGCGCGACAACACACGCCTGACGCTCGTCGTCGCCTTCAACTACGGCTCCCGCCAGGAGATCGCGAAGGCGGCGCAGAAGCTCGCCCGCGAGGTCGCCGAAGGCAAGCGCGACCCGGCCACGATCGACGCCGAGACGCTCGGCGCGCATCTCGATGCGCCCGACATTCCCGACCCCGATCTCATCATCCGCACCAGCGGCGAGCAGCGCCTGTCCAATTTCCTGATGTGGCAGGCGGCCTATAGCGAGCTCGTGTTCGTGCCGATCCATTGGCCCGATTTCGACAAGGCGGCGCTGGAAAGTGCGATCGCCGAATTTGCCAGGCGCGAGCGCCGTTTCGGCGGCCTGGTCGCGAAAACCGCCTCGTGAGCGAACACGATTCCGCACCGGTAGGCGCCAAGCCTACCCCGAGCAATCTCGTGATGCGAGTCCTCGCAGCGCTGGTGCTGGCGCCGCTGACCATCGCGATTGCTTATGCCGGCGGCTGGCTGTGGGCGCTGCTCGTCACCCTGGTTTCGATCGGGCTGTTCGCGGAATGGCTGACGGTGGTCGGCGCAGGCTCCGCCGCGCTGACGGGGGCAGGGACGATCGTCATCGCCATGATGGGCGCCGCCGTCGCCTTCGGCGGGCTCAAGACCTCAGTCGTCGTTGGGCTCGTCGGCGGCGCGATCGTGACGCTGATCGCGCGCGGCAAGTTCGTCTGGGCGGCGACGGGATTTGCCTATGCCGCGGCGGCTCTGCTGGCCTCGATCCTGGTGCGGAAGGATCTCGTCAACGGCTTCTCCGCGCTGATGTTCGTGCTGCTGGTGGTGTGGGCGACCGATATCGGCGGCTATTTCGCGGGCCGCAGCATCGGCGGGCCGAAGCTCTGGCCGCGCGTGAGCCCCAAGAAAACCTGGGCCGGCGCGATCGGCGGCTTTGTCGCAAGCCTCCTGGTTGCGGTCGGGTTCGCGGCTTCTGGGCTCGGGCAGATGGCGCCCTTGCTTTTCGTCAGCGCCATCCTCTCCGTGGTGTCGGCATTGGGCGATCTGTTCGAATCCGCCGTGAAACGGCGCTTCGGTGTCAAGGATTCCAGTCACTTAATTCCCGGCCATGGCGGGCTTTTGGACCGCCTGGACGGTTTTGTCGCCGCCATCCTGGCGGCCTGGATTATCGGCTTTCTCCGCCATGGTGTGCATAGCGCCGGAAGCGGTCTTATGGTTTGGTGAGGTTATGAGCGCAGTCCCATTGCGAAACAACAAGGCTGCGGCGACGTCCGTCCGCAGCGTCACGGTGCTCGGCGCCACCGGCTCGATCGGCGACAGCACGATGGACCTGCTGCGCGCCTCGCCCGAGCGCTATCGCGTCGAAGCCTTGACGGCGAACAGCAATGTCGCGGCGCTGGCAAAGCTCGCGAAGGAATTTTCCGCGCGCTACGTCGCGGTCGCCGACACCTCCAAGCTCGCTGAGCTCAAGGCTGCACTCGCGGGCACGAGCACCGAATGCGGGGCCGGCGAAAGTGCCGTGATCGAGGCCGGCGCTCGCCCGGCCGATTGGGTGATGGCGGCCGTCAGCGGCGCAGCCGGATTGAAGCCGGCACTGGCCGCGGTCGATCGCGGCGCGCATGTGGCGTTGGCCAACAAGGAATGCCTGGTTTGCGCCGGTGATTTCTTCATGCAGCGGGCGGCCAAGGCGGGCGCGTGCATCCTGCCGGCCGATTCCGAGCACAACGCGCTGTTCCAGGCCTTGGCATCCGGCAATCGCGATGAACTCGTCCGCGTCATCATCACGGCGTCGGGCGGCCCGTTCCGCACCTGGAAGCCCGCCGACATCGAGCAGGCCACGCTCGAGCAGGCCCTGAAGCACCCGAACTGGAGCATGGGCCAGAAGATCACGATCGATTCGGCCTCCATGATGAACAAGGGCCTCGAGGTGATCGAGGCCTCCTATCTGTTCGCACTCACGCCCGACGAGATCGACGTGCTCGTGCATCCGCAGTCGATCATCCACGGCATGGTCGAGTTCTCCGACCGGTCGGTGATGGCCCAGCTCGGCGCGCCCGACATGCGTACCCCGATCGCGCATTGCCTCGGCTGGCCCGACCGCATCAAGGGGCCGGCGGCGAAGCTCGATTTGGCCAAGATCGGCCAGCTGACTTTCGAGGCGCCGGATTTCGAGCGCTTCCCCGGGCTGCGCCTGGCTTTCGACTCGCTCCGAACCGGGAAGGGGGCGACCACCGTCTACAACGCCGCCAACGAGGTCGCGGTGGCCGCGTTCATCGCCGGCAAGATCCGGTTCGGGGCCATTGCCCGGCTGGTGGAGGCGACACTGAACGACTGGATCCGCGAAGGGAACCAGGCCCCCATGACGTCAGCCGATGATGCAATCTCTGTTGACCATGTTGCGCGAAATAAAGCTGCCGCCCTATTGCCTCAAATTGCCTTAAAGGCATCCTAGATGGTTCGGGGCCAGGGCCTTGCGGCGCTGGATGAGGGAATTCGATGATCGACTTTTTTACCCATAGTTTCAATACGTTGAGCCATGGGCTCCTCGGCTACGCGGTTCCCTTCCTGTTCGTCCTGACGATCGTCGTGTTCTTCCACGAGCTCGGCCACTTTTTGGTCGCGCGCTGGGCCGGCGTGCGCGTCCTGACCTTTTCGCTCGGTTTCGGACCTGAGCTGGTCGGCTTCAACGACCGCCACGGCACCCGCTGGAAGATCTCGGCGATCCCGCTCGGCGGCTACGTCAAATTCTTCGGCGACGAGAGCGAGGCCTCGACCCCGTCCGCGCAGACGCTTGCGGCCATGTCGGCTGAGGAGCGCGCCGGCAGCTTCCACCACAAGAAGGTCGCACCGCGCGCCGCCATCGTCGCGGCCGGACCGATCGCCAATTTCATCCTGGGCGCGCTGATTTTCGCGGGCATGGCCCTGTATTACGGCAAGCCGAGCACGATCGCGCGCGTCGACGGCATCGTCGCCGACGGCGCTGCGGCGGCGGCCGGCTTCAAGGTCGGGGACGTCGTCGTCCAGATCGACGGCAAGCCGATCGAGAGCTTTGCCGACATGCAGCGAATCGTTGCGACGAATGCCGGTTCAGCGCTTGCCTTCCAGGTGAAGCGGGACGGTACCATCGTATCGCTGACGGCGACGCCGGCGCTGCTCGAGCGCAAGGATCCGTTCGGCAACAGTCACCGTCTGGGCGTGCTCGGCGTCGAGCACAAATCGCAGGCCGGCGAGGCCTCGACCGCGCCGGTCGGCATCGGCGAGGCCCTCAAGATCGGGGTCGAGCAGGTCTGGTTCATCATCACCAGCACCTTCAAGTTCCTGGGCTCGCTGTTCGTCGGTAACGGCAACCCCAACGAGGTCAGCGGCGTCCTGGGAATCGCGAAGATGTCGGGGCAGGCGGCCAGCGCCGGGTTCCAGTTCGTGATCAACCTGTGTGCGGTGCTGTCGGTGTCGATCGGCCTGCTGAACCTGTTCCCGATTCCGCTGCTCGATGGCGGCCACCTGATGTTCTATGCGGCCGAAGTGGTCCGCGGCCGGCCCTTGTCCGAGCGGACTCAGGAGATGGGGTTCCGAATCGGGCTCGGTTTGGTGCTGATGTTGATGGTGTTTGCGACCTACAACGACATCCTGCGGATGGCGGCATCCTGATGGCGGCTTTTTTGTGGCGTTGCTGTTGAGCAACGTCTTGGAATGAAATTGAAATCACGACGCTTTCGGCCGTTTGCGGCGTCGGTGAAATTGGCTACAAGCGGCCTCGACTTGGGGAATCTTCCAGACCGGCGTTGGGGTTGGGTCTGGTTCGGAATGATAAGGGCGCGTTGCGCGATGAAGTTTGGACTGCGACTCCGGGGGGGCTTGCTCGCAACCCTGATCATGTTCGGCGCGCCGGTGGTTGCCCCGGTCGGGGCTGTTTTTGTGTCTTCGTCTGCGCTCGCTCAGACCGTCCAGTCGATTTCCGTCGAAGGAAATCGCCGCGTCGAGGTGGAGACCATCCGCTCCTATTTCAAGCCGGGTCCGGGCGGTCGCCTGGATCAAGCGGCGATCGACGACGGCCTCAAGGCGCTGATCGAGACCGGCCTGTTCCAGGACGTCAGGATCAACCGCGGTGCCGGCGGCCAGATCATCGTCTCCGTGGTGGAAAACCCGGTGATCGGCCGTGTCGCCTTCGAGGGCAACAAGAAGATCAAGGACGAGCAGCTCACCACTGAGGTCCAGTCCAAGGCGCGCGGCACCTTCTCGCGCGCCATGGTGCAGTCCGACACGCTGCGAATCGCTGAGATCTATCGCCGGTCCGGCCGCTACGACGTGCGCGTCACGCCCGAGATCATCGAGCAGCCGAACAACCGCGTCGACCTCATCTTCACGGTCGAGGAAGGCGCCAAGACCGGCGTCAAGTCGATCGAGTTCGTCGGCAACAGCGCGTTCTCGTCCTATCGCCTGCGTGACGTCATCAAGACGCGCGAATCGAACCTCTTGAGCTTCCTCGCCAGCGGTGACATTTACGATCCCGACCGCGTCGAAGCCGACCGCGACCTGATCCGCCGCTTCTATCTCAAGAACGGTTACGCCGACGTCCAGGTGGTGGCCGCGCTCACCGAATACGATCCGGAGAAGAAGGGCTTCAACGTCACCTTCAAGATCGAGGAAGGCGCCCAGTACCGCGTCGGCGCGGTCGACTTCCGCTCCAGCATTCCGAACTTCGATCCCACCTCGATGCGCGGCTATTCGCGCGTCCATGCCGGCTCGCTCTACAACGTCGAATCGGTCGAGAAGTCGGTCGAGGAGATGCAGATCGAGGCCTCGCGCCGCGGTTACGCCTTCGCCGTGGTCCGTCCCGGCGGCGACCGCAACTTCGAGGCGCACACCGTCTCCGTGGTGTTCAACATCGACGAGGGCCCGCGCACCTATATCGAGCGCATCAACCTGCGCGGCAACACCCGCACCCGCGACTATGTGATCCGCCGCGAGTTCGACATCTCCGAGGGCGATGCCTACAACCGCGCCCTGGTCGACCGTGCCGAACGGCGCCTGAAGAACCTCGACTACTTCAAGAGCGTGAAGATCACGACGGAGCCCGGCTCGTCGAGCGATCGCGTGGTCCTGATCGTCGACATGGAAGAGAAATCGACCGGCGACTTCTCGATCTCGGGCGGTTACTCCACCACTGACGGCGCGCTGGCCGAAGTCTCGATCTCCGAGCGCAATCTGCTCGGCCGCGGCCTGTTCGCCAAGGCGTCGGTGACCTATGGCCAGTATGCACGCGGCTACTCGCTGTCGTTCGTCGAGCCGTACCTGCTCGATTACCGCGTCGCGCTCGGCCTCGACCTCTATCAGCGTGAGCAGAAGTCCAACAGCTACATCTCCTACGGTACCAAGACGCTCGGCTTCTCGCCGCGCCTCGGCTTCTCGCTGCGCGAGGATCTGTCGCTGCAGCTGCGCTACTCGATCTACCGGCAGGAAATCACGCTGCCGTACTATCTGGCGAACTGTAACAACAACATCGGCACGTCGGCGTTCAATCCGAGCCCGGCCTTCGCCGCGGCCACCGGCGGCATCGACCTGAGCGGGACCAACGGCCTCGGCTGCTACAGCGACGGTGAAGCCTCGCTGCCGGTGCGCAAGGAGCTTGCCAATGGCAAGACCCTGACCTCGGCGCTCGGCTACACGCTGACCTACAACACGTTGGACAACAACAAGAACCCGACCGACGGTCTGCTCGTCGACTTCCGTCAGGATTTCGCCGGCGTCGGCGGCGACGTCTCCTACCTGAAGTCCGTGGTCGACGCGAAGTACTACACTCCGCTGGTGTCTGACATCGTCGGCCTCGTCCGCGTGCAGAGCGGCATGCTGAACAAGATCGGCAGCGATCTACGCATGCTCGATCACTTCCAGATGGGTTCGAACCTCGTTCGCGGCTTTGCTCCGAACGGCATCGGCCCGCGCGACTTGAATCCCTACGGCACGCAGGATGCGCTCGGCGGCACCAAGTATTGGGGCGCTTCGCTCGAACTGCAGATGCCGTTCTGGTTCCTGCCGAAGGAAGTGGGTCTGAAGGGTGCGGTCTATGCCGACGCCGGCGGCCTCTACGACTATAAGGGACCGACCAGCTGGACCACGACCAACGAGGTCAACGCTCCCGGCTGTATCCCCTCGACCATCAATCCATCGAGCACCGGAACCTGTACCGGCCTCGTCTATGACGATAGCAAGGTCGTCCGCTCGTCGGTTGGTGTCGGTCTGATCTGGCAGTCGCCATTCGGTCCGCTGCGCTTCGACTACGCCGTGCCGCTCAGCAAGGGCAAGTACGACCGTGTCCAGGAGTTCCGGTTCGGCGGCGGCACCACGTTCTAGTTCGATCAGCACGGCACGATCCGGATCAATGGAGCCGGTTTCCGAAAGGGATCGTGCCATTCCAAGAGATGGGGCATGATGCGGCTTGACCGCTTCATGCCGAAGCCGGACCGCGACGGGGTGGAATGGCGCAGCCGACCTTCTTCAAAAAGCCGCCGGCCTCGACGCTGGCCGGCATCGCCGCGCAGACCAAGGCGCAGCTGATCGACCCGTCGAGGGGCGACCAGATCATCACGGGTCTTGCTTCGCTCGACGAAGCCGGCCCGATGCACTTGGCCTTTTTTGACAACCTCAAATATATCGGGGAACTCAAGGCGACCCGCGCCGGGGCCTGCCTGGTGAGCCCGCGCTTCGAGGCCCAGGTGCCCGCCCACGTGGCCGTGCTGCGGGTGGCGCAGCCGTTCCGCGCCTTTGTCGGGATCGCACGGGAATGGCATGCCGATGCGCTGCGCCCGCAGTCCTGGTTCGGCATCGAGGGTATTGCACCGTCAGCCATCATCGATCCCTCGGCCCGGATTGAGGACGACGTCATCGTCGAGCCCCTGGCGGTCATCGGCCCGGACGTCGAGATCGGCAGCGGCACGGTGATCGGCGCCGGCGCGGTCATCGGCCCTGGCGTCAAGATCGGCCGGGACTGCAATGTCGGTGCCCGCACGGCCATCCAGTGCGCCCTGATCGGCAACGACGTGCTGATCCATCCCGGCTGCTCGATCGGGCAGGACGGTTACGGTTTCATCTTCTTCGGCCCCGAGGGTCACCTGAAAGTGCCGCAGACCGGCCGCGTGCTGATCCAGAACCATGTGGAGGTCGGCGCCGGCACCACCATCGATCGCGGGTCCTTGCGCGACACCGTGATCGGGGAGGGCACCAAAATCGACAATCAGGTCCAGATCGGCCACAATGTGACCATCGGCCGGAATTGTCTGCTGGCGGCTCAGATCGGTCTCGCCGGCAGCCTGACCATCGGCGACAATGTGGCGCTGGGTGCCAAGGTGGGCATCAACAACCACCTCAAGATCGGCGACGGAGCCCAGGTCACCGCGATGAGCGGCGTCAAGGACGACATCCCGGCGGGCGGACGCTGGGGCGGATTTTTTGCCAAACCGACCAAGCAATGGTTCAAGGAGATCATCGCGGTGGAGCGTCTGGTACGCGACAGCAAGGCCGATGCGAAGGACGAGGGACGGGAATGACGGCGGAATCACCTGTGAAGTTCGAGCTGGTGGACATCAATGCGATCCTCCAGACCCTGCCGCACCGCTTTCCGATGCTGCTGATCGACCGCGTGATCAACATCCGCGCCGACTACAGCGGCATCGGCATCAAGAACGTCACCTTCAACGAGCCGGCCTTCCAGGGGCATTTCCCGGAGCGCCCGGTCTATCCCGGCGTCATGATGATCGAGGCGATGGCGCAGACGGCGGGCGTGATCGGCATCAAGTCGGTCGAAGGCACCGAGAAACCCCGCGCGGTGTATTTCCTCACCATCGACAAGTGCAAGTTCCGCAAGCCCGTGCTGCCCGGCGACACCATCGAGTACCACATGCGCTCGCTCGGCCGCCGCAAGGCCATGTGGTGGTTTCACGGCGATGCCAAGGTCAACGGCCAGGTGGTTGCGGAAGCCGATGTCGGCGCCATGCTGACGGACTGAGGCGGCTTCGGCGTCGAGCTGGACCTCACGCGCTGCAATCGTAGCGGCCGCCGACGGCCTCGCGCCTGATATGCCGGTTAAAGAACTGGCCCATGGACGGCGCGCCCAGAAGGTTGTCGACCGTCTCGGCCGCGACGCCGCAATAGCGCGCATAGGAGCCGCCGGTCGCAACGACGAGGTCATGCTGTGCGCGGTCGTAGCAGACGCGTTGAAGCACCGTGCTGCGACTGATGTCGCGGCATTCGAATGTCGCAAGGTCGATGGGCCGGCGATCGACGGTCTCGACCGTTTCCGAGACGATCGGCGCGGTTGCAAGCTGTGCAAGCAGAAGTGCCAGGGCCCTGACCACGAGTGTTGAAGCTCCGCATGAACGTGTTGACGGACCGGGACGGCTGCCTCATCCGATACTTGAAACAGGCAGAGATGATACGTCACTGGACAGATCGGGCATAGACGCGCTAACCACCGGAAAACCGAGCGACTTCAATACATAATCAGAGCTTCCTAACGAGTAAGATTGCTTGATGAGCAAGATTGATCCCACCGCACGGGTCGCGGACGGAGCCGTGATCGGCGAGGGCACCGAGATCGGGCCCTATTGCATCATCGGCCCGAACGTCGTGATCGGCGCGAACTGCAAGCTGATCGGGCATGTGCATATCACAGCGCAGACCACCATCGGCGATGATTGCACCATCTACCCGTTCGCCTCGCTCGGCACGCCGCCGCAGTCGCTCAGCTATCGTGGCGAGCTGACGAAGCTCACGATCGGATCGGGATGCACCATCCGGGAATCCGTGACGATGAACGCCGGCACGGTCGCCGGCGGCGGCGTCACGACGGTCGGCGATCGCGGCTACTTCATGAATTGCAGCCATGTCGGCCATGACTGCCATGTCGGCAATGACGTGATCTTCGCGACCTCGGCGACGCTCGGCGGTCACGCCGAGATCGGCGACTTCGTCTTCATCGGCGGCCTGTCCGCGGTGCACCAGTTTACCCGTATCGGACCGCAGGTCATGGTCGGCGGCGTCTGCGGCGTGCGCGACGACATCATCCCGTTCGGTCTCGTCAACGGCCAATACGCGGTGCTCGAGGGCCTCAACATCATCGGCATGAAGCGGCGCAAGTTCACCAAGCAGCGGCTGGCGACGGTGCGCGGATTCTACCAAAAGCTCTTCCATGGCCCCGGCACCTTCGCCGAGCGGCTGGAGGCATCCCGGCCGCTCGCGGGCGAAGATCCGGCGATCGCCGAAATCCTCGACTTCATCGGCAAGGGCAAACGCCCGCTCTGCCTTCCCGCCATCGCGAAGTGATTTTGGGATGGCCGCGGGCATGACATCGGCGGCTGCGGAGATCGCATCGCCGGTCGGCATCGTCGCCGGCGGCGGCGCGATGCCGTTCGCGGTCGCCGACTCGCTTGCCGCCCGCGGCATCACGCCGGTGCTGTTTCCGCTGCGGGGGGCCTGCGATCCGGCGCGGCTTGAGAAATTCCGTCACCGCTGGATTTCGGTCGGCCAGCTCGGCCGCGCAATGCGGCTGTTTCGCGAGGAAGGCTGCCGCGACCTGATCTTCATCGGCACATTGGTGCGGCCCTCGCTCTCGGAGATCCGGTTCGACGTCAAGACGCTGCGCCTGCTCGGCAACGTGATCCGCGCCTTTCGCGGCGGCGACGATCATCTGTTGTCCGGCGTCGGCCGCATCCTCGAGCAGGACGGCTTCCGCATGGTCGGCATCAAGGACGTCGCACCCGACCTCCTGATGCCCGAGGGCTGCATCAGCCGCGCCTGGCCGAACGACAACAGCAAGACCGACATCGCGCGGGGCCGCGCGGTGCTGGCCGCGCTCGGCCCGTTCGACATCGGCCAGGCTGCGGTCGTGATCGACGGCCATGTGGTCGCGGTCGAGGACATCGAGGGCACCGACGCGCTGCTCGCGCGCGTCGCGCGCCTGCGTGAAGAGGGACGCATTCGCGCAGCTACGGGCCGCGGCGTGCTGGTGAAGGCGCCGAAGAGCAACCAGGATCTGCGCTTCGACCTGCCGACGATCGGCCCGCGCACGCTCGAAGGTGTCGCCGCCGCGGGCCTCGCCGGCATCGCCGTCATTGCCGGCAACACCATCGCGGCCGAGCCGCAGGCGATGATTACGCTGGCAGACGCCAAATACCTCTTCGTCATCGGCCTGCCGGCGTGATGCAATCCCGCGATCCCAAGCGCAGGATCTTCCTGATCGCCACCGAGGAATCCGGCGACCGGCTCGGCAGCGCCTTGATGAAGGTGCTGCGCCAGCGCCTCGGCGACGGCGTCGAGTTCGCAGGCGTCGGCGGCCGCACCATGGCGCGCGAAGGGCTGGAATCGCTGTTTCCGATCGAGGAACTGTCGATCGTCGGCTTCGCCGCAGTGGTGCAGCAATTGCCGAAGATCCTGCGGTTGATACGCGACACCGCGGACGCCGTGCTCGAAGCTGCGCCTGACGCGCTCGTCATCATCGACAGTCCCGATTTCACCCATCGCGTCGCCCGCCGCGTGCGCGCGAAGAATTCCGCAATTCCGGTGGTCGATTACGTCTCGCCGCAGCTCTGGGCGTGGCGGCCGGGGCGGGCGCGGACCATGCTCGGCTATGTCGACCACGTTCTCGGCCTGCTGCCGTTCGAGCCGGAGGAATACCGCAAGCTCGGCGGGCCGCCATGCAGCTATGTCGGCCATCCCCTGGTCGAGCAATTGTCCTCGCTGCGCCCGAATGCGGAGGAGCAGGCCCGCCGCGACGGCGAGCCGCCGGTGCTGCTGGTGCTGCCCGGCAGCCGTCGCAGCGAGGTCAGGCACCATCTCGACGTGTTCGGCGCAACGCTCGGCCGCTTGCAGGCGGACGGTCTCGCCTTCGAGCTGATACTGCCGACCATGCCGCATCTCGAAGCCACCATCCGCGAAGGCATCGCGAATTGGCCGGTCAAACCGAGGATCGTGACCGGGGAGAACGAGAAGCGCGCCGTATTCCGCATCGCGCGTGCAGCCCTGGCCAAATCCGGCACCGTGACGCTGGAGCTCGCGTTGTCGGGCATTCCGATGGTGACCGCCTATCGCGTCGGCGCGGTCGAGGCCTTCATTCTGCGCCGCGCGATCCGCGTCTCCTCGGTGATCCTCGCCAATCTCGTGATCGGTGAGGACGTCATTCCCGAGTATCTGCAGGAGGACTGCACGCCGGAGAAGCTGGCGCCGGCGCTTCACGATGTGCTGACGGAGTCCCCGCTGCGCCGGCGGCAAGTCGAAGCCTTTGCCCAGCTCGACCGGATCATGTCGACGGGCAACAGGTCACCGAGCGTGCTGGCGGCCGACATCGTGCTGGCCACGATGCGGAAGGGCGGCAGACCAAGCTAGGCGCCTTGCAAGCGTCGGCTGGCAGCGGCCGAGCGGAGGTCACTTGGTTTGAGCGCAATTGGCGGCTTTTGTCCCCGAAGCGGACATCGGCCAAGCCAAATCAAGGCCGAATGGTCGCCGCAACCGCCGGCGACAAAATGGCACATTTGAGTTGGCGGGTTGTGCGAGATCGTTAATGCACGCTTAGCTTAGTTCGAGTTAGGTCGGGAGCGTGCACCCTGCGGGCCAGTCGCTCAAAATCAGGCAGGCAAAGTTCTGTAAGAGTTACAGATGAAGATTAAGCTTGCTCTCGCAGCGTTCCTAGTCCTCGGCATCGCTGTTCTCGGCTATGCCTACGCCCGTGGCTATCCGCCGTTCACCTCTCAATTTGTACAGACTTGCGAAATGGCAATCCAGGAGCGGTTAGCGGTTCCCTCCACCTATCAACGGATCGGGCTGGACGACTCCAGAAGAACGATCACCTGGGACGAATTTTTCGCCGAGCCGGAGCGCGCCGTCTCCGCGTCAACCAGACGATCCATGATGCAAGCTGCGCGCCACCCGCCGGTTCAGTACGTGGCGCTCATTGACTACCAAGCTCAGGACTCCATCGGCGCCATCATTCGAGAAAGGGCGTCATGTACTTTCAACTCGCTCGATGGGAGCGATGCGCCTACCCGAACGTTCTGGGTGAAGATCGATGGCGAACGTAATCTGGAGTGGGCCGCCAGGCAGCCCAACGCCGCAACGATACATCGGCGCTTGTTGAAAAATCTGTGATGCGCCGGCTGGTCGGCTATTGGCTCAAGGGCGACTTGCGTCAACGTATGCTTCACGTCTGCTTCGGAGAATAAAGCGGACCCAACACAAATTTGCTGGACACGCTACGCCAAGCCCGCATCGACCCGAAAACATTGTCCGGTAATGCGTTGGCTGTCATCTGAGGCGAGGAAGAGCGCCATGCTGGCAATGTCCTCGGGCGTCACCGCATCGGGAACGGCCTGGCGCGCGCGCATCTCGGTAATGACCCGCTCGTCCGGATACCACAGCCGGCGCTGGCGTTCGGTGACGACCATGCCGGGCGCGATCGCATTGACGCGGATGCGGTCGGGGCCGACCGAACGGGCCAGCGAATTAGTGAAGCCGACGATCGCGGCTTTTGCCCCGGCATAGACCGGCAACGCCGGGGCGCCGCGCATCCAGGCGATCGAGGACATGTTGATGATCGAGCCGCCGTCGCGCACCTGCATCTGCGGCACGACCGCTTGGGCGGCGAAGAAGACGTGCTTGAAATTGACGCCGACCATCCAGTCGAACTCGGCGGGCGTCACCTCCGCCAGCATCTGGCGCTGGTCGTTGGCGGCGTTGTTGACGAGCACTGCGGCGTTGCCGAGCGCGCGCTGGATCTCTGCCATGCCGGCGCGCAAGGCTTCGATGTCCAGGAGATCGCAGGGCACGAATAGCGGCGCTGTCCCGCAGGCGTCCGCGACCTCGGCGGTCAGTGCTGTGCCGGCGGTATCGTCGATATCGAGGAAAGCGACCCGGGCGCCTTGGGCGGCGAAGGCGCGCACGAAGGCGGCACCGATGCCGCTGGCGCCACCGGTGATCAGCACCACGCGGTCCGCGAGGCCGGCATAGCTCGTGTTGGTCATGCGATCAGTCGCTCCGTCTCGGGGTCGAACAGGCAAATGCGGCGGGTGTCGAGCGCGAAGGAGGCGGACGCGCCCGGCGCGGGCCGGATATCGGGCGAGATGCGTGCCATTGCGGGCTCGCCCCCGAGCCGCAGCGACACCATGGTCTCGGCGCCGGTCGGCTCGACCATGTCCACGGGGGCCTCGACGAGGACAGGTGCATCGTTCGAAAACACGCGGCTGCCCTCGGCAATGCATTCAGGCCTGATCCCGAACACCACGTCGCGGCCGACAAAGGGCGCTGCGCCGGCATAGTCTTTCAGGCGCAGGCGGATCTCGTCCGGCCGGCCCGCGCCGATCACGACCACCAGCCCGTCATTTTCGCTCTCGAGCCGTGCCGGGATCGTGTTCATCGGCGGCGAGCCCATGAAACGCGCGACGAACAGATTCGCGGGATAGCGGTACACGGTATCGGGGTCGGCGAATTGCTGGACGCGGCCCTGATGCATCACGGCGATCCGCGTCGCCATCGTCATGGCTTCGATCTGGTCGTGGGTGACATAGACGATGGTGGCGCCGATGCGCTGGTGCAGGCGCTTGATCTCCATCCGCATCTCGACGCGCAGCTTGGCGTCGAGGTTGGAGAGCGGCTCGTCGAACAGGAAGAGCAGGGGATCGCGCACCAAGGCGCGCCCCATCGCGACGCGCTGGCGCTGCCCGCCGGAGAGCTGCGACGGTTTGCGGCCGAGCAGCGTCTCGATCTGCAGCAGCTTTGCGACATTGGCGACCGCCTTGTCCTGCTCGGCCTTGGGCACGTGACGGCATTCCATGCCGAAGGTGATGTTCTGCCGCACCGTCATCGACGGATAGAGCGCGTAGGACTGGAACACCATGGCGATGTCGCGGTCTTTCGGCGCGACGTCGTTGACGACGCGCCCGCCGATCTCGATCGTCCCGGCACTCGGGTGGTCGAGCCCGGCGACGATGTTGAGCAGCGTGGACTTGCCGCAGCCGGACGGCCCGACCAGCACGGTGAATTCACCGCTCTCGATGTCGAGGGCGATGTCCTTCAGCACCTCCAGATTGGCGTAGCGCTTGGACAGGGCGCGAATGCTCAGTGCTGCCATGACGTCTCCATCATTTCACGGCCCCGGCAGTCAGGCCGCGGACGAAGTATTTGCCGCCGAGGAGGTAGATCAGCAGCGTCGGCAGCGCCGCGATGATCACCGCCGCGCTCTGCACGCCATGCTGCGGGATATCGGCGACTGCGGCGGAGAGCGCGATCAGCGCCGCCGTGACGGGCTGCTGCTGGCCGGTCGTGAACGTCACGCCATACAGGAACTCATTCCAGATATGGGTGAATTGCCAGATCACCGTGACGATCAGGATCGGCCCGGAGAGCGGCAGGATGATGCGCCAGAAGATGCGGAAGAAGCCGGCGCCGTCGATCCGCGCGGCCCTGATCAGTTCATGGGGAATGGCGACATAGTAGTTGCGGCAGAACAGCGTGGTGAAGGATAGACCCTGGATGGTGTGGATCAGCACGAGGCCGGCCAGCGTGTTGATGAGACCGATGTCGCGCAGCACGATGGTCCAGGGCAACAGGCGCATCTGCTGCGGCAGGAAAAGGCCGAGCGTCACGATTCCGTAAATCCAGGTGTCGCCGCGAAAGCGCCAGAGCGATATGGCGTACCCGGCGATCGCGCCGAGCAGTGTCGAGAAGATTGTCGCAGGGATCGTGACCAGCGCGGAGTTCAGCATGTACGGCCGGATGCCGGCGCAGGTCTCGGCGACGCAGAAGCCGCTCCAGGCCGCGGCGTAGTTGGCCCAGGCAAGGTGTTGCGGCCAGCCGATCATCGAGCCCTGCGCGATCTCCTCGTTGGTGCGGAGCGAGTTCAGGACGACGACGGCGAGCGGCGCGAGCCAGGCCACAGCGATCAGTGAAACGGCGAGATAGATCAAGATCCGGCTTGGGGTGAAGCTGCGCTCACGCATAGGCGGCCCGCCGTCGCTGGGCGTATCGCCAAGCCGCATAGGGCAGCAGCACCGCCAGAAGAATGAGCAGCATCAGGACTGCTGCGGCAGCGCCCCGGCCGAGCAGGCTGCGCTGGAACATCAGGTCGTAGACGACGAGGGCGGGGAGCTGGGTCGCAATTCCCGGCCCGCCATTGGTGAGCGCGCGGACGAGGTCGAACGTCGAAATCGCGAACTGCAGCTGGATCACGACGACGGTGATGGTGATCGGCCAGAGCGAGGGCAGGATGATGCGCCGGTAGATGCGGACGGGTCCGGCGCCGTCGATCTGCGCGGCCTTGATGATGTCGGCGTCGACGGACCTGAGGCCGGCAAGGAAGAGCGCCATGGCAAAGCCGGAGGATTGCCAGATCGCCGCGATGACGATGGTCCAGATCGCCATGTCGCGGTCGATCAGCCAGTCGAACCTGAAGGAGGTCCAGCCGAGATCATGGACCAGCTTCTGGATCCCGAGGCCGGGATTGAGCAGCCAGCTCCAGACCGTGCCGGTGACCACGAACGACACCGCGAGGGGATAGAGGAAGATCGACCGCAGCACGTTCTCGCCGCGAATGCGCTGATCGAGCAGGATCGCCAGAATGAGGCCGGTCGCCGCGCTCAACACCACGAAAGCGCTGCCGAACAGCAGCAGATTGTCGAAGGCGATCTGCCAGTTTCGCGAGGCCGCAACCGCGGAATAGTTGCGCAAGCCGACCCAGCCTGTAACAGGGATCAGCGTGGACGGCGTGAACGAGATCCAGATCGTCCACAGCGAGAACGACACGAGGTGCGCGGCGGAGAGCAGCAGCGGCACCCAGATCATCAGATATTCGGGCAGCCGGCGCACCCATTCGGGAAGCGCCGGCCGAGCCGGTCTCATCGCGCCGACGTTGCTCAACGCGCGCCCTCGACGGCCTCGGCGAGACGGGTCGCCGCCTGCTCGGGCTTGATCGTCTTGTTCTTCACGTATTCCGTGATCACGTCGATCATCGCGGCCGTCATGCCGTTTTCCTGCGCCATGTTGTGCGCCATGCTGAGGACGGCCTGGTTGCTGGCAATGGCGTCCTTCAGCGCCTTTGCGGTGGTGCGCTGACCGTCCGACCAGCCCTCGCCGGACAGATCGACGTCGGTGCGCACAGGGATCGATCCCGTGATCTGCGAGTACATGGTCTGGATGGCCGGATCCATCACGAGCTGGGCCATCAGCGTCTGGCCGGCTTGCAGGTCAGCCTCCTTGCGCTGCCAGAAGATGAAGGCATCGGCATTGAGCAGGAACACCGGCTTGCCGTTGTCGCTGGGGCCGGGCGCAATCGTAAAATCCTCGAACTTGAAACCGGCGTTGCGCAACACGCCCTGCGCCCAGCCGCCCATGATCATCATGCCCATGTCGCCGTCGGCGAAGCGCTTCAAATTGGTCGAGAAGTGTTGGGCGCCGACATTGGGATCCATCCAGTCGGCGATCTTGCGCACCTGCGCGAACGCAGCCTTGATCTCGGGACCCTCCAGGGCCTTCTTCTCGAGATTCATGATGGCCGCGCGGTAGGCGAGGGGACTGATGCCGGCGAGAGCGGCCTCGAATTTCTGCCCGTCGTCCGGTCGCGTTCCGCCGTTGGCGATGGGAAAGGCGACGCCGCCCGCCTTCATCTTTTCGGCGAGGTCGTTGAACTCCGCCCATGTGACCGGGATCTTGTCGGCCTTGGCCTTGTCCATCGCGCGCTTGGACAGGAACAGCATGTTGGTGCTGTAGATCTGCAGCGGCAGCGCGATCCAATTGCCGCCGGGCTTGTGCAGTTTCGCAAGGTCCGGCGCCACGACCTTCTCGTAACCGGCGGCCGCGACGACGGCGTCGAGATCGACGGTCGGGGCGATCTTCGACCAGGCCGCAATCTCGGGACCCTTGAGTTGCGAGCAGGCCGGGGGATCGCCGGCCATGATCTGGGCGCGCAACTTGTTCATCATCTCGGTGGTGAAGCCGGGGACGGGCGAATGCTGCCAGACGCCGCCCTTCTCCTCGAACTTCTTGCCGAGCGCCGTGATGGCCGCGCCGTCGCTGCCCGCGGACCATTGCGAGATCGCGGTCAGGCGCGGTTTGACAGCGCCTTGCGCGCGGGCAAAGGCCGGAAGCGCGAGCGTGGCAACGGATCCAGCGAGCAGACGACGCCTTGTTGTTGTGATCGGCATTTCAGTTCCTCCCGGTGTGAAGTCTCGGCGCGTGTGGGACGTACAGGCTCAGGTCATCTCAGGCCGCCTCCGTCGATGCCGCCGGCATGCCGCCACGGCTGGCCAAGCAAAAAGCGGCGAAGGCGAGCGCGGCCTGCGGATCGTTGCCGGTCGACGGCGGCACGAAGGCGATGGACACCTGCGCCAATTTCCGTCCACCCAGCAGGCAGGCGTCGATCCCTTCGACCACGGCGTTGCGATCGTCTTCGGCGAGAAGCGACGGCCAGCCGCTGATGGCAACGCCGCCACATGGCTTCACGTTCAGCGTGTTGCCGATCGCAAGGCCGAGCCGGAACAGCCGCCGGCGCAGCTCCTGCCGCACGCGCGACGAGATCGAAATCGCGTTCACCCATTCGTTGCCGAGCTGGAGCAGCTCGGTCTCGGACACACCGAGCAGATCGGCCAGCGCCGGAATCGACGCATAGGCCTCGACGCAGCCGTGATGTCCGCAGCGGCAGCGCGGTCCCTCGGGCCCGAACACCATGTGGCCGAGCTCGATCGGTTGCAGCGCATCGGCCTTCGCCGGGTCGTCCATCCAGGCGCCGGCAACGCCGTGGCTGACCAGCACGAACAGATGCGGGTCACCAAACGGATAGTTCTCGGTGCGGCAGCGGTGAAAGGTGGCGTGGGCGACCACCGAATTGGTGATTTCAAGCGGCACGTCCGCGAACATCTCGCCGAACGTGTCGCTGAGGCGCCCGACATCGCAGGGAATGATCGGATTGGCCGATATGCTGAGACGGCCAAGGCCGGGAATGGAGACGCCGATCTGGGAAAGCGTGATGCGGCGGCGGCGCGTCCAGTCGCGCAACAACGTCATGGCTTCGCGAAACGCCCGGCCGACGGCCTCGGCGGTCGGCGTCTTCGGCAGCTTCACGCGCTCGGTGTAATGGAGTTCGCCGGACAGGCCACCGACACCGACGCTGAGATGCTGCGTGGTCAACTCGAAGGCCGCCAGCGCCACCGATCCATCGAGCGACACGAGGCCCGTCGGGCCGCCGACATAGGGGGCAGGGCGCCGCACCTCCTCGATCAGGCCTTCGGCCTTCAGGTCGAACAGGATGCGCGACAGGCTCGCTTCCGACAGCCGCACGGCCTTGGCCAGAGGCGGACGAAACGAGCCGCCCGACTGAAGCAGATGGGTCAAAATGGCAGCGCGCGTCTGCCGCCGACTTCGCGGCTGCTCCGGCATGTCCATCCCTGTCGTCATTCTTACTTAGTGTAAGAATGCGCGCGGAGCGTTTCGGCTGTCAAGCGTCCGGCGGCGCGATGCGCCGACTTGTTGTTGTGCGTGGCAGCACGCCGGGCGATTGGTCTCGTGGGTTTACGCTCTGCGGATGCGCAAAGCGCATCGGGCAGGGCGTAACCCACCCTACGGCATCTGCGCCAAACGAAAACGGCGCCATCCTGCGATGGCGCCGCTTCTTCAAAAGCCCTGAGGCCGATCTTTACTTGCGATCCTTGATCGCGACGTAGTCGCGCTTGGTGACGCCGGTGTAGAGCTGGCGGGGACGACCGATCTTCTGCTGCGGATCCTCGATCATCTCGCTCCACTGGCTGATCCAGCCGACGGTGCGGGCGACCGCGAACAGCACGGTGAACATCGAGACCGGGAAGCCCATCGCCTTCAGCGTGATGCCCGAATAGAAATCGACGTTCGGGTAGAGCTTGCGGTCGATGAAGTACTGGTCGCTGAGCGCGATCTTCTCGAGCTCGAGCGCGACCTTCAGCATCGGATCGTCGCCATGGCCGGTCTCCTTGAGCACGGCGTGACACATCTTCTGCATGATCTTGGCGCGCGGATCGTAGTTCTTGTAGACGCGGTGACCGAAGCCCATCAGGCGGACTTCGGAGTTCTTGTCCTTCACCTTGGCGATGAATTCGGGAATTTTGTCCACAGTGCCGATCTCGGCGAGCATCGCGAGCGCGGCTTCGTTGGCGCCGCCATGCGCCGGACCCCACAGGCAGGCGATGCCGGCGGCGATGCAGGCGAACGGGTTGGCACCGGACGAGCCGGCGATGCGCACCGTCGAGGTCGAGGCATTCTGCTCGTGGTCGGCGTGCAGGATGAAGATCTTGTCCAGCGCGTCAGCGAGCACCGGGTTGATCTTGTAGTCCTCGCACGGCACGGCGAAGCACATGTTGAGGAAGTTCTCGGCGAAGGTGAGCGAGTTCTTCGGGTACACGAAGGGTTGGCCGACCGTGTACTTGTAGGCCATCGCCGCCAGCGTCGGGATCTTCGCGATCATGCGCATGGAAGCGATCATGCGCTGCTTCGGATCGTTGATGTCGGTGGAGTCGTGATAGAACGCGGCGAGCGCGCCGACGGAAGCCACCATCACGGCCATCGGATGGGCGTCGCGGCGGAAGCCCTGGAAGAAGCGGGCCATCTGCTCGTGAACCATCGTGTGACGGGTCACGCGGTCGTCGAAATCCTTCTTCTGCGCGGCGGTCGGCAGGTTCCCGTACAGCAGGAGATAGCAGGTCTCGAGGAAGTCACCGTTCTCGGCGAGCTGTTCGATGGGGTAGCCGCGGTATTCCAGCACGCCCGCGTCGCCGTCGATATAGGTGATCTTGGACTGGCAGCTCGCGGTCGAGGTGAAGCCGGGATCGTAGGTGAACAGGCCCGACTGGCCGTACAGCTTGCCGATATCGATGACATCAGGCCCGACGCTGCCGCTGTGGATCGGGAGATCGTAGTTCTTGTTTCCGACCGTCAGCGTAGCGGTCTTTGGGCTTGGTTTTGCGTCCATCAGAGGTCCCCGATGTATGGTGAAACGGGCCGGAGCCGGAGCCCCCTAAGACGATCATGGGGGGCACGCCGGATGTTCCAGAAGGTACGGGGGAGATGGGTATATTATTGCTATGTGCGCTGCAAGATCGCCGCACGCATGGTCGACTTACGTCGTAGACTGGTCCTTAAGCCGGGCGAGGCTTTCCTGCCGTCCCAGGACGTCCAAAACCTCAAATATACCAGGCGACGTCGTCCGTCCGGTCAGCGCCGCCCGCAAGGGCTGGGCGACCGCGCCGAGCTTGAGACTATTTTCCTCGGCAAACGCGCGCAACGCGGCTTCAGTGCTGGCGCCACTCCACGTCTCGACTTTCTCCAGCGCGGAATGAAGCTGGCCGATCAGCTTGCGGTTCTCCGGCGTCAGCAGCGCCTGCGCCTTGGGATCGAGCTCCAGCGGCCGGTCGGCGAAGATGAAATAGGCGCCGTCGATCAGCTCGATCAGCGTCTTGGCGCGCTCCTTCAGGGCCGGCATGGCCTTCACGAGCTGCGCGCGCGTGGTGTCGTTTAACTTGGCCTTAAGCTCGTTGCGGCTGGGCACGAGATGGTCGAGCACGTCCTCGAACATCTTCACGAGCGATTGATCGTCGGCGTGGCGGATGTAGTGGCCGTTGAGGTTTTCCAGCTTGGCGAAATCGAAGCGCGCGGCGGCGCGGCCGACGCTGCCGAGGTCGAAAGCGGCGATCATCTCCTCGGTCGAGAAGATCTCCTGATCGCCATGGCTCCAGCCGAGCCGGACGAGGTAATTGCGCAGCGCCGCCGGGAGGTATCCCATGGCGCGGTAGGCATCGACCCCGAGCGCGCCGTGGCGCTTCGAGAGCTTTGAGCCGTCCGGACCATGGATGAGGGGGATGTGGGACATGTTCGGCAGCGTCCAGCCCATCGCATCGTAGATCTGCTTCTGGCGGGCGGCGTTGATCAGATGGTCGTCGCCGCGGATCACATGGGTGACGCCCATGTCGTGGTCGTCGACCACCACCGCGAGCATGTAGGTCGGGTTGCCATCGCCGCGCAGCAGGACGAGGTCGTCGAGGTTCTCGTTCTGCCAGACCACGCGGCCCTGAACCTGGTCCTCGATCACGGTCTCGCCGGTCTGCGGCGCGCGCAGGCGGATGGTCGGCTTCACGTCGCTCGGGGCGGTCGCGGGATCGCGGTCGCGCCACATGCCGTCATAGAGGCGGGTGCGCCCCTCGGCGCGCGCCTTCTCGCGCATGGCGGCGAGCTCCTCCGCGGTGGCGTAACAGCGATAGGCCTTGCCGTCGGCGAGCAGCTGCTCGGCGACCTCGCGGTGACGCGCGGCGCGGCTGAACTGGTAGATAACGTCGCCATCCCAGCCGAGCTCTAGCCATTTGAGACCGTCGAGGATGGCGCCAATCGCAGCCTCGGTGGAGCGCTCCCGGTCGGTGTCCTCGATCCGCAGCAGCATCTTGCCGCCGTGCTTCTTGGCATAGAGCCAATTGAACAGCGCCGTGCGGGCGCCGCCGATATGGAGGAAGCCGGTCGGCGAGGGGGCGAAGCGGGTGACGACGGAATCGGTCATTCTTGGCAGGGCCTATGCATTGGAGGCGGTGGTATATAGCAGGACCGGGACATAACTAAAGCCCGTCGGCGGACCTGCCGGGCCTTGCTCGCGGCTGTGCTTAAGCTCTTGGCTCAGCCTCCCGAATTTGGCAGAAGGACCGCTGATTTCCCGACAGGATTATCGTAATGACAGAACCGGTGGCAGCTGAGGTTGGGCGCGATTTCATTCGTGACATCATTCAGGCCGACCTCGATCAGGGTAAGTACAGCGAGATCGTGACCCGGTTCCCGCCGGAGCCGAACGGCTACTTGCATATCGGTCACGCCAAGTCGATCGCGCTCAACTTCGGCATCGCCCAGGAGTTTCCGGGCCGCTGCCATCTGCGTTTCGACGACACCAATCCGGTCAAGGAAGAGCAGGAATATATCGATTCCATCCAGGCCGACGTGCGCTGGCTCGGCTTCGACTGGGGCAAGAACCTGTTCTTCGCCTCGGACTATTTCGACCGCCTGTACGAATGGGCCGAGCAGCTGATCCGCGACGGGCTCGCCTATGTCGACGACCAGACCCAGGAGGAGATCCGCGTCTCTCGCGGCACTCTGACCGAGCCAGGCAAGAACTCGCCGTTCCGCGACCGCAGCGTGGACGAGAATCTCGACCTGTTCCGCCGCATGAAGGCGGGCGAATTCCCGAACGGCGCGCGCGTGCTGCGGGCCAAGATCGACATGGCCGCGGGCAACATCAATCTGCGCGATCCCGTGCTGTACCGCATCCTGCACGCGCACCATCCGCGCACCGGCACCAAGTGGCACATCTATCCGAGCTACGATTACGCGCACGGTCAGTCTGACGCCATCGAAGGCATCACGCACTCGATCTGCACGCTGGAGTTCGAGGACCACCGGCCGCTCTACGACTGGTTCATCGAGAAGCTGCCGGTGCCGTCGAAGCCGCACCAGTACGAGTTCGCGCGGCTGAACCTGACCTACACGCTGCTGTCCAAGCGCGTGCTGACCCAGCTCGTCCGCGACGGCCATGTCGCGGGCTGGGACGATCCGCGCATGCCGACCATGGCGGGCATGCGCCGCCGCGGCGTGCCGCCGGCCGCGCTGCGCGAATTCGTCAAGCGCATCGGCGTTGCCAAGGCCAACAGCGTCGTCGATGTCGGCATGCTGGAGTTCTGCATCCGCGAGGAGCTGAACCGCACGTCGCAGCGGCGCATGGGCGTGCTACGGCCACTGAAAGTGGTGATCGAGAACTATCCGGAAGGGCAGACCGAGGAGCTCGAGGCGATCAATCACCCCGATGATCCCAGCGCCGGCACGCGGAAAATCACGTTCGGCCGCGAGCTCTATATCGAGCAGGACGACTTCATGGAGAACCCGCCGAAGAAGTTCTTCCGCCTGTCGCCGGGCAACGAGGTGCGGCTGCGCTACGCCTATTTCGTCAAGTGCACCGGCGTGATCAAGAACGACAAGGGCGAGGTGGTGGAGCTGCGCTGCACCTACGACCCCGCGACCAAGGGCGGCAACGCGCCCGACGGCCGCAAGGTCAAGGCGACGATGCACTGGCTGCCCGCGGCAACGTCGGTGCCGGCTGAAATCCGCATCTACAACCAGCTGTTCGCCAATCCGAGCCCCGACGCTTCGAACTTCGCGGCCGATCTCAATCCGAACTCGCTGGAGATCCTGCCCGACGCGCGGATCGAGGCATCGGTGGCAGAGAGCAATGCGACCGAGCCGATGCAGTTCGAGCGCCAGGGCTATTTCGTCCGCGACAAGGACTCGACGCCCGGAAAGCCGGTATTCTCGCGCACCATCGGCCTGCGCGACACGTTCGCGAAGGAAGTCGCGAAAGGATGAGGATTGAGGCATGAGCAGTGAAGCCGACGCCATCGTTTCCGCCATCATCGCGAAATGGTGCGCCGGCTTCGCCAGCCTCGATGCGGCCGCGCTCTCGTCGCTGTATTCGAAGAACGCGTTCTTCTTCGGCTCCAACCCGAAACTCTATCGGGGCAGGGCCGGCGTCGCCGACTATTTCAACGGCCTGCCGCGCTGGCGGAGGCCAAGTGCCGTGTTCTCCGATGTGAACGCAGCGCAAGCCGGCCCCGATCTGATCAACATGGCCGCGACAATCTCGTTCGACCTCGCCGGCGAGCGGGATGATCTCGTCGTCAAGATGAGCTGGGTCATCATCCGCGAGGACGGCGACTGGAAGATCGTCAATCACCACGCCTCGTCGCAGGCGCCGCTGATCTGACGGCCATCGTACACGGCATCGTCATTCCCGAGGGCCAGAACGAACGTCGTTTCTGTGCGTTGGGTGGGTTCAACAAGGAACTCACCATGCAGAACATCGCAGAGCATATGGAAGTCATCGGCGCCGACGGCGTTCACATCGGCACGGTCGACAAGGTCGAAGGCAACCGCATCAAGCTGACCAAGAAGGACAGCGGTGAGGGCAGCCACAAGGGCCATCATCATTTCATCGACAAGGGCCTCGTTGCCGATGTCGAAGGCAACAAGGTGCGGCTGTCGGCCAAGGCATCGGTGGCCGTGACCATGGAAGAGGAAAAGTAGGGGACGCCCTCTCGCGTTCCTGATTTGTACCGCTATTCGCCCGACCGCACGTTCCGGTAGCCTTGGCGGCAATCGCGTCGCGTAGGGTGCAGGGAAGATGGCGGAGCCGGGCCGGCCAGTACGGTCCCAAGGTATTGTCGGGACGTGGCCGGTCGGCCGCGCTGCGCCCGCCGGCGGCTTCGTTCCGGCGGGCTTTGGCATCTGGCCCGCGATCGTCGAAACAATCCGCGGATGGGCTCGGGCCGAGGCCGGCCCCGGGCGCTTGCTGCCGTGGGTGCCGGTCGCCTTCGGCGGCGGCATCGCGCTCTATTTTTCCGCCGATCATGAGCCG
Source organism: Bradyrhizobium sp. 62B (assembly GCF_030272265.2). Taxonomy (NCBI): domain Bacteria; kingdom Pseudomonadati; phylum Pseudomonadota; class Alphaproteobacteria; order Hyphomicrobiales; family Nitrobacteraceae; genus Bradyrhizobium; species Bradyrhizobium sp. 62B. Next base: position 3,392,576 of record NZ_CP092841.2, read on the forward strand.
GTGCTGTGGATTGTCGCCGCGACGGCGATCGCGCTGCTGCTCGGCGCGGCCCTGTTGCGGCGGAGCCGGCTGTTCGCGCCGGCGATCATGATCGCAGCGGTCGCGGCGGGCTTTGCCGTGGCGACCTGGAAGACCGCGCGCATTGCCCACACCGTACTCGCAAAACCACTCTATTCGGTGTCGCTGTCGGGCTTCGTCGAGACGCGCGACATCCGCGAGCGCACCGATCGCTTCGTGCTGCGTGTCACCGCGATGGAGGCGCAGCGCAGCGACGTCAAGCTCGACCGCGTCCGCCTCTCCGTGCGCAAGGGCACCGCGCCCGAGGTCGGCAGCTTCGTTCAATTGAAGGCGCGGCTGATGCCGCCGCTCACGCCGGTCCGCCCCGGCAGCTACGACTTTTCACGCGACATGTTCTTCCAGGGCATCGGCGCCTCCGGCTTCGTGATGGGCGCAATTACGGCTGCAATCCCGCCTGATGCGGGCGGCCTGCGGCTGCGCTATGCCGCCTTCATGCAGGGCCTGCGCGATGCGATCGACGCCCGCATCCGCGCAACGCTCGAGGGCGACAACCGCGCGATCGCAACTGCACTGCTCACCGGGCGGCGCGATGCGATTTCCGCCCCTGTCAACGATGCGATGTTCATCTCCGGGCTAGGACACGTTCTCTCGATCTCCGGCTATCACATGGCGGTGGTCGCCGGCGTCGTCTTCTTCGCGGTGCGCGCGCTGCTGGCGTTGATCCCGGGCCTGGCGGCCGGCTTCGCCATCAAGAAATGGTCGGCGGCTGCAGCATTCGTCGCGGCTGCGTTCTATCTGCTGCTCTCGGGCGCCGAGGTCGCAACCCAACGGTCGTTCTTCATGACGGCGGTGGTGCTGATCGCGGTGATGGTCGATCGCCGCGCCATCACCTTCCGCACGCTGGCGGTGGCGGCGCTGATCGTGCTTGCGGTCGCGCCGGAGGCGCTGGTGCATCCGAGCTTCCAGATGTCGTTTGCGGCAACGCTCGGGCTGGTGGCGCTGGTGCAGATCGGCATGCCGAACCTGCTGGCCTCGCCCGATCATTCGGCCACCGCGCGCGTCGCGCTGTGGGGCGGCCGCGAGATCGCGATGCTGTTCCTGGCCTCGCTGATCGCGGGGCTTGCGACCACGCCCTATGCCGCCTTCCACTTCCATCGTGTCACGCCCTATGGCGTGCTCGCCAATCTCGGTGCGATGCCGGTGGTCTCGGCACTGGTGATGCCGGCGGGGCTGTTGGGATTGCTGGCCGCGCCTTTCGGGCTCGATGGCGTCTTCTGGTGGCTGATGGGCCTCGGCATCGACTGGATGGTCGCGGTCTCGCGCTGGGTCGCGGCCTTGCCGGGCGCGGTCGGCCGCATCCCGGCGTTTGGGATCGCGCCGCTGATCGCCGCGAGCCTCGGCATCATCGTGATGGGCCTGTTGCGCACGCCCTTGCGCTGGTGCGGTGCCGTGGTGCTGCTGACGTCCATCGCGTGGGGCCTGTCGGTGCGGCAGCCCGATATCCTGATCGCCGGGGACGGCGCCAGCGTCGCGGTGCGGGGCGGGGACGGGCGCCTGCACCTGATCAGGACGGGCAAGGACAATTTCATGCTGAAGGAGTGGCTGGCGGCCGACGCCGATCCGCGCGATGCCGGCAGCAGCGCGCTGGCCGAGGGGGTGTCGTGCGACGAGGCCGGCTGCGCCACGCCGCTTGCCGACGGGCGCCTGGTTGCGTTGGCCTCGCGCATCGATGCGCTCGCGGACGATTGCAGCCGTGCCGCACTGGTCGTGACGTCACGGCCCGCACCGCCCGATTGCGCGGCGATGATGGTGGATCGGCAGCGGCTCGTTCGCCAGGGCGCGCTGGCGTTGACACGGCGTGGCGACGGATTTGCAGTTCAGGCGGTGAGGGCGAGGGGCACGAGCCGTCCCTGGTCGCCGGCGGCCGCCGGCGAGGGAGATTTCGAAGGAGCCCTCATGCCGAGGGCGGCGGCTCCGCGCGCCAAGGATGCGACCCCGTCGGAGGCCGATCTTCAGGCGGAGGACTGAGCCTCTGTCAGCCCAGCGGCAGCGGTGTGACGGGCGAACGGCTATCGGCGATGATCTCAGGCTTGTGCTCGCGCTCGCCGACCGGTTGGGTCACGGGCAATTGCAGCACGGTTGCGCGCTGGCCTTCGACGAGCTGAGTCACCAGCACGTATTTGCCATCAGGGAATTCGATCGCGTCGTGATGGCGATCGGGAATGTGCGGATCGATCTTGCCGAACTTGCCGACGCGGGAGTTGACGGTGCGCGTCCAGATCCAGCGGTTGTCGTAACGGACGTTGTCTGCGAAGGCGAGCTCCGTTCCCGGCAGCAGGCAGACCGCAACGGAGAGGTCGGCTTCGGATGCGAAGCCGCGCGTCGAGGTGCCGCGGAAGGTTGTCGTGACGATCGTCTCGCCGACTTCTGCGGGGCGCGTCGCGACGGCATGCAGGCTATAGTCACACATCGGGTGCTCCTCATGTGAAGATAGCGACCCGCGCCTCTCTTGGAGGCACAGGCCTCTGTCAGAGTTTAAACACCAACGCTGTGCTTGGTTGTAGGCAAATCTGCGGCTGGGATCCGCACCCCGCGATCACTTTAACTTTCCCGAATTCGCCAGGAACAAAGCTGGCTGAGGTGCATTACGCCGGCGCCTGTCAGCGACTGCAAAAGCGACACTTCGCATTGCCGGCGCGATCGCGGCGCTGCGCAATTGGGTGTTGCGGACATGGCAATCCGATGGCGCAGCAACGGCCCCGTGCCCCGATGCCGCGACCGCTGCACCCAAACGATCTGGTCTTCCGAACCCGAAACGCCCAGACGCGATGTCGCTGCGGTCCGCCGAAGATGGCCGTGGAGGAGGGGCCAGATAATCTGTGCAGAACCAGAATGATCATCCAGCCGGAGCGGACATTCATCCGCTCCAATCTCAGATCGGCGACGCCGACCGAAGGCGCACGCAGGCGCCAAAACTACTTTCGGACTGAGTTCTTCCGGACTCAGTACTTCCGGTAAAGCCCAATCAGCTTGCCCTGAATCTTCACCCGGTTCGGCGGCAGGATACGCACCTCATAGGCGGCATTGGCAGGCTCGAGCGCGATCGACGCGCCGCGGCGGCGGAAGCGCTTGAGCGTAGCCTCCTCGTCGTCGATCAGCGCCACCACGATGTCGCCGGTGTCGGCGCTCTCGTTGCGCTGGATCAGCGCCATGTCGCCGTCGAGGATACCGGCCTCGACCATGGAATCACCGCGCACCTCGAGAGCGTAATGCTCGCCCGAGCCGAGCATGTCGGGCGGCACGCTGATGGTGTGACTGCGGGTCTGCAATGCCTCGATTGGCGTGCCGGCCGCGATCCGGCCCATCACGGGCACCGCAACGGGCCGCTCGCCCTCGTCCACGGGCGGGCTGGAGCTCGCGCGGATCTTGCCGAGATTGCCCTCGATGACGCTCGGCGTGAAGCCGCGCCGGGCGCCGGCGGCAGCCTGGAGCTCCGGCAGCTTGATCACTTCGATGGCGCGGGCGCGGTTGGGCAGCCGGCGGATGAAGCCGCGCTCCTCGAGCGCGGTGATCAGGCGGTGGATGCCCGACTTCGAGCGCAGGTCGAGCGCATCCTTCATCTCGTCGAAGGAGGGCGGCACGCCGCTTTCCTTCAAACGCTCGCTGATGAACCGCAGAAGCTCGTATTGTTTGCGCGTTAACATCTCGACCAAAGTCCCCCGGTTGATGTCGTTCGATTCCGAGACGATGAGTTCAGCGATAAGCCGCTACATCCTCGAAACAAATCATGAACGGACACTATATGTTCGATACATGTTCCGCAACTGCTTAATTTACCGTGAACGAAGCGCGGTTCGCGGAATGCGTGTGGCCGTGCACTCAGACGGGGAGCCGCAGCACCTCGCAGGGGCTTCCGGCCTCGGCCTTCGGCGCGAAGGGTGGGCGCACGAGAAGTACCTGTGCCGCAGCAAGATTCGCAAGCAGAGAGGAATCCTGATGGCTGACGGGAAGCGCGACCAGCGTGCCGTCGTCGCGCAGCTCGAGGCGCGCGCGCAAGTAATCCTCGCGCTGGTCGTTGGCACCGAGATCGCAGGCGAGCACGGCACGTTCGCGACGATGATGAATCACCGAGCGGCCTGACAAGGCGCGAATCAGCGGCACCATGAACAGGAAGGCGCACACATAGGACGACACGGGATTGCCGGGCAGGCCGATCACGCGCATGGCGCCGAGCCGCCCGTGCATCATTGGCTTGCCCGGCCGCATGGCGATCTTCCAGAACGCCATCGCGATGCCTTCGCCCCTGAGTGCCTGCTGGACCAGGTCGTGGTCGCCGACCGACGCGCCGCCGGTCGTGATTAGGATATCGGCACCGCTCTCGCGAGCGCGGCGGATGCCTGATGTGGTGGCCTCCAGCGTGTCGGCGGCGACGCCGAGGTCGACGGTGTCGGCGCCCTCGCTGCGGGCGAGCGCGTGCAGGGCATAGCCGTTGGAATAGACGATCTGGCCGTGCCCGGGCGCTGAGCCCGGCATCACCAGTTCGTCACCGGTGGCGAGGATCGCGACCTTGGGACGGCGGCAGACGGCGAGCTGCGGGTAATTCATTCCGGCAGCGAGCGCGAGATCGCGCTCGGTCAGACGCGTGCCCTTGCGGAGGAGGACGTCACCCTCACGGAAGTCGACGCCGGCCGGGCGGATGTGCCGTCCGGTGATCGCGGCTTCCTTGATCGTGACGCTGTTGCCGTCCGCGACGGTGTCCTCCTGGATCACGACCGCGTCCGCACCGTCGGGAACGACGCCGCCGGTGAAGATCCGCACGGCTTCGCCGGCGCCGACCGCTCTCGCGAAAGGACGGCCGGCGGCGACCTCGCCAATCACCGTCAGCCGGGAATCGATCGCTGCTGCGTCGGCCGCGCGCACCGCATAGCCGTCCATCGCCGACATGGCTTGCGGCGGCTGCGTGCGCCGCGCCGCGACATCATGTGCCAGCACGCGGTGATAGGCCTCGTCGAGTGCAACCATCTGTTCAGGCAGCGGCTCTGCACCTGCCAGCACCGCGGCAAGGGCGTCGGAAACCGGCATCAGGGCCACGGGCAAAACTCCTGCTCGCACATCGTTCAATGGGGCGGCGAGAGTTCTAGCCGACCGCAGGCGCGAGGCAAAGCAGCGCGCGGGATGATCTATCCTGCGTGATCTCCGTGGTGGAGGAGTGCAAGTTCGTCAGGGCATGATCTGGAAGCCGAGACAGCGCGCCGTGAAGGACGAGAATCACGAGCGCCAACACCGATACGGTCACCGTGCCGCCGGATCGTCCGGACTGATCTCAAATGCGACGTCGGGCGCTTTGGGCCCTTGATCCTTGTCGGGGAGCGGATCGGCCTGCGATTTCAGGTCGGCGGCCTTGCTGATCAGCTTGGCGGAAAGGTCAGAATCCGAGGTGTTTCTTGCGAATTCAAGCAGGAGAGAGGCTTGCTTAGTGAGATAGGTTTTGCCCAGCACGTCGATCAGTCCGATGTAGAAGTCCCAACGGACTCAAGAGTCCGAAGGGCGGTATTCCGTTCCCGGAACTCTGTATAAAAATGCACAAAGTGATCAGGTTCCAAAATTTCAGCAGATTTAGTTCCGGAAGATGTCGCTGCCGGGAGGCCGGGTGGCACCCGCGGCTGGCGTCAGATGCCCAATGCTTTCAAGGCCTTCCCGACGTCGCGCGGCGAGGTCACATGCACGGCCGTCAGGCCGCGGGCCCGCGCGCCTTCGATGTTCTCAGCGAGGTCGTCGAAGAACACGATGCGCTCGGCGGGCACGCCGATCGCGGCGACGACATGGTCGAAAGCCTCCGCATCCGGTTTGCGCAGGCCGATGCTCGATGACAGGTACAGCTCGCGGAAATGACCGAGCAGCTCGGCATATTCCTTCGAGAAATAATCGACATGCGGCCGGTTGGTGTTGGAGAAGGCGTAGAGCGGCATCTCTTTCGCCGCCCGCGGCAACAACTCGGCGATATCAGGCATCTCGCCGGCGAAGATCGCGTTCCAGCCCTCCAGGAACTGGGCATCCGAAATGCCGATCCCCAGCGAAGCGCGTAGCGAGGCGAAATAATCCTCGTCGCTGATCTTGCCCATCTCGTGCAGCCGGTAGGCCTCGTCGCGCACATAGCGCGCGACGATGCTTTCGGGCTGGCAGCCGGCATGTCCCGCCCAGCAAGCGATCGCCTTGGAGAAGTCGATGTCGAGCACCACGCGCCCGAGATCGAACAGAAGCGCATCCGCGCTGCCGGGAGAGAGCGATGTCACCTGCAATCCTCTTACTCAGTACCGATAAGGTTCGTGGTCGAACAGCGGAAACGCGCTGAACACACTCGGCGCGTTGGTGGCGGTCGCCGGATGCAGGCAGGATTTGTCGACCTCGGCAAACGACGTGGCGCCGAGCAGGCCGAGGCAGCGCAGCACCTCGTCCTCGAGCAGCTCCAGCATCCGCGTGATGCCGGCTTCGCCGGCCGCCGCCAGCGCCCAGCATTGCAGCCGGCCGATGCCGACGAGATCTGCCCCTGCCGCGATCGCCTTGACGATGTCGGTGCCGCGACAGATGCCGCCGTCGACCATGATCTTGGCGCGGCCCTTCACGGCCTCGACGATTTCGGGCAGCACATGCATGGCACCGCGGCCATGGTCGAGCTGGCGGCCGCCGTGGTTGGAGACGTAGATCCATTCGACGCCGTGATCGACCGCGATCAGCGCGTCCTCGGCGGTGGCGATGCCCTTCAGGATCAGCGGGATCTTGAACTTGTCTTTGATCATCTTCACGGTCCGCCACTCCAGGCCCTTCTGGAAATCGCCGCCGGTGGCGCGCAGGCGACTCTCGCGAACGTAGCGCTTGGCGATGTCACGTTCGCGACGGCTGTAATGGGCGGTGTCGACGGTCAGGCAGAAGGCGGCATAGCCGTTCTTCTCGCTTCGGCTGACGACATCCGCGACGAAGGAATCGTCGCCGCGGACATAGAGCTGGTAGAGCCGGAGCGCATCGGGCGCCATCTCGGCGGTCTTCTCCAGGCCCGGCTCGGACACCGAGCTCAGCATGTGCGCCGCACCGAAGGTGCCGGCACCGCGCGCGACGCTCGCCGCACCGTCCGGATCGAAGATTTCGAGCGCGCCGACGGGCGCCAGCACCACCGGAAGGCGCATCTTGCGGCCAAATTGCTGAACCGCGCCGTCGACCTTGCGGACGTCGCGCAGCACGCGCGGGCGGAAGGCGATCTCGTCCAGCGCCATGCGGTTGCGGCGCATCGTGGTTTCGGTCTCGGCGGCGCCGACGATGTAATCCCAGGCGTTCTGGTTGAGGTTGGCCCGCGCTTTCCGGATGAATTCGTGCAGATTCTGGAACGGCTCGTTGCTGGCGCCGAGCTCGACGTTCCGTTCCGGCCGGATGCGGGGTGCTTCGTTCATTGTTATCCTCCCGAGAATTTGAAGCCTTATGTCATCGCCTAACCCGTCCAGGCCTCCAAAACTATCCTAAAATCGCATAGCAGCAGGGCGTGGACCGGCCGATGATTCCCCTTGCGGGCTGGCCAGTCCTGCAACGTTGCCAAAAGTTTAGGTCCGGGCGAAGCGATTTCTGCGGTGCACCCGTCGGCGCGGCATCCCGGCCTTGAAGAAACCAGAATGGTATTGTGAGAAGCAGACTGGATCGCCAATTGCATGGCGCCTTCCAAGTCCCGAAAGACAAGTCTTGAAGGACGAGTGTTGAAAGACAAGTCTCGAGAGACAAGCTTAAAGCGAACCGCCCAGCGAAAAGGCCAGCCCATCCATGCGGAAATCCCTGCTGTTCCCTCTGGGCACGCTCACCGGAGCGTGTCTCACCCTTCTGGTAGCCAGCCCGCACGGCGGCGTATGGGCGGCGCGGGCGGCAGCGAACGCGAATGATGCCTATTCCCAGCTCAACCTGTTCGGCGAAGTGTTCGAGCGCGTGAAGGCTAGCTATGTCGAGAAGCCGGACAATGCCAAGCTGGTTGAAGGCGCGATCACCGGCATGGTGACCTCGCTCGATCCGCATTCGCGCTACATGAACGCGAAGGCCTGGACCGAGATGCAGGAGACCACCTCCGGCGAGTTCGGCGGCCTCGGCATCGAGGTCACGATGGAGGACGGCCTCGTCAAGGTCGTCTCGCCGATCGACGATACCCCCGCCTCGAAGGCCGGCCTGATGTCCGGCGACCTCATCAGCAAGATCGACGGCGAGGCCGTGCAGGGCATGACGCTCGAGCAGGCGGTCAACAAGATGAAGGGCCCGGTCGATACCCAGACCAAGCTCACCATCGTGCGCAAGGGCGCCGACGCTCCGCTCGACGTCGCGATCAAGCGCGAGATCATTCATGTGCGCCCGGTGCGCTTCCATGTCGAGAACGGCGACATCGGCTATGTCCGCATCACCTCGTTCAACGAGCAGACCACCGACGGCCTGAAGAAGGCGATCGCCTCGATCACCAAGGACGTCGCGCAGGAGAAGCTCGTCGGCTACGTGGTGGACCTGCGCAACAATCCGGGCGGTCTGCTCGACCAGGCCGTGTCGGTGTCGAGCGCCTTCCTGCAGCGCGGCGAGGTCGTTTCGACCCGCGGCCGCAACCCGGAGGAGACCCAGCGCTTCACCGCGCGTGGCGGCGATCTCACCAAGGGCAAGCCGCTGGTGGTGCTCGTCAATGGCGGCTCGGCCTCGGCCTCGGAGATCGTCGCCGGCGCGCTGCACGACCACAAGCGCGCGACGATCATCGGCACGCGCTCGTTCGGCAAGGGGTCGGTGCAGACGATCATTCCGCTCGGCGCCGGCAATGGCGCACTGGCGCTGACCACGGCGCGCTACTACACGCCGTCGGGCCGCTCGATCCAGGCCCAGGGCATCGCTCCCGACATCGAGATCCTGCAGGACGTGCCGCCGGAGCTGAAGGGCCGCATGGACACCATGGCGGAGTCCCAGATGCGCGGGCATCTGTCGGCGGGCGAGGGTGGCGAGCAGACGGGGTCACAGTCCTACGTCCCGCCCAAGGAGGAAGACGACAAGGCCTTGCATGCGGCTTACGACTTCCTGCACGGCGTCACCGCGAACGCGGTTGCGGCCAAGCCTGCCTCGAAAGGCGCGGTGCCGAACTAAATTCTGCGACTCCCGGTCTACGGATCGCCCGGAAGCGGATAGCCGCTTCCGGGCGAATTCGTCTGGAACGTCGCCTCAGCTTGGATTCATGGCTGCAAAGGTCGCCTCGTAGCGGCCGTCGCGCTCGGCCCAGCGGCGGGCGCGGTCACGCTCCACCAGCACCTCGTCGCGCGGGTGAAGCCGGAGCTCCAGCAATTGCATGACCTCCGCGATGTAAGCGGCCAGCGGCATGGCGCGGGCGTCGCTGGCCTGCTGCGCCCCGGTCAGCTCGGTCTGCACATAAGGCGGCGCGAGCTCCAGCACCTCGACGGGAATCCTGCGGAGCTGGTGCCGCAGCGACTGCAGCCAGGAGTGCAGGAACGCCTTGCTGGCGCAGTAGGTCGGGAAATCGGCACGCGGCACGAAGGCGAGGTTCGAGCTGGTCGCGATGATCGTCGCGTCCGGTTGCCTCTTCAGGATCGGTAGGAACGCCGCCGTCGCGCGCAGCACGCCGAGAATGTTGGTCTCGACGATGGCCTCCGCATCCGAGGCATCCCAGCCTTCCGCCGCAAGGTCCTCCGGCCGCGAGATGCCGGCATTGGCGATCAGAACGTTGAGCCCGGGAAAGCCTGCCTGAATATCGGCCAACAAGCGCGACAGCGATGCGGGATCGTCGAGGTCGAGCGACAGGCCGATCACGCCAGGCCGCTCGGCCGCGATCTGCTCGAGCAGGGCCGGCCGCCGGCCGGTGACGATGACGCGATTGCCGCGATCGTGAAAAGCCTCGGCCAGCGCGCGGCCGATGCCGCTGGTGCCGCCGGTGACGAGGATCGTATTGCCAGTCATCTTCATGGGGTCGCCTTTCGATTGAGAAAGGCCACGGCAATCCCGCAAATCCTCATGGCGAGCGATCCGGCAAGACGGCCGGCAGCACGGCGCGTGCGCGCCTGCCTAAGCGTCTTGAACGGGTGAACATCCGCTGACAGGAAAAGTGAAGGCATGACCGTGGCGTCTCGTGAATCGAGAACTCCCTGCTGGGATCCTCTCGACAAAGGACGCGTTGGATGACGGTAACGCCTACGGCAGCGCCGTCTCGGCAGCTGCATGTCGGGAAATACTTTGGCCGGTCGTCACCGTCAAGCCTGACGAGACGGACGAATTCTAACCCGCCTCGCGGCGGCGGCCGCCGTTGCCTTCGCGCTGCGCAAGCCGGCTGCGATGCAGCGCGAACAGCTCCAGCACCTTGTCGGCGGGCTTGGCGGCGCTGAACAGATAGCCCTGCATTTCCGAGCAACCGAGCGCACGCAGCAGGCGCTGCTGCTCCTCGGTCTCGACGCCCTCGGCCGTGGTGGTCATGCGGCGCGCCGCCGCCAGATTGACGACGGCCTGGACGATGCTGGCGGAGCCGTCGGGACCGGCGATGTCGTCGACGAAGCAGCGGTCGATCTTGATCTTGTCGAACGGGAAGCGGTGCAGATAGCTCAGCGAGGAGTAGCCGGTGCCGAAATCGTCGAGCGCGATGCGCACGCCGATGGCACGGAGCTGGTGCAGGATCGTGAGTGCGGCATCGTCGTCGCGGATCAGCACCGCCTCGGTGATCTCGAGCTCCAGCCGGCTTGCCGGCAGGTTCGAAGCAGCGAGCGCCGCCATGATCTTCAGCGCCAGCGTGCCGCTCTTGAATTGCACCGGGGAGACGTTGACCGCGAGGCGGATGTCGTCGGGCCAGTTCGCAGCGTCCCGGCAGGCAGTCGCCAGCACCCATTCGCCGATCTCGTTGATCAGGCCTGTGTCTTCGGCGATCGGGATGAATTCCGCCGGCGAGACCATGCCGCGCTCGGGATGGCGCCAGCGCACCAGGGCCTCGCAGCCGGTGATGCGATCATCCTTCAGGCTGAGGCAGGGCTGGTAGTAGACTTCGAGACCCCCTTCGGCGATGGCATGGCGAAGGTCGCTCTCGAGCTGGCGGCGCTCGCGCACCTTGGCATCCATCTCCGGCTCGAAGAAGCGATAGGTACGGCGTCCGGCCGACTTGGCGGCGTACATCGCCATGTCCGCGTTCTTGAGGATCTGGTCGAGCGCCGTGCCGTGCTCCGGCGCGAGTGCGATGCCGATGCTGGCGTCGGTGGTGAGATGATGCCCCATGCAGTCGAACGGCGCGCGGATGGCCGCGAATACGCGCGCGACCAGCTCATCGACCTGATCACGCGACGTCACGGCGCTCTGGACGATGGCGAATTCATCGCCGCCGAGCCGCGCGACGAAATCCGCCGGACCCGCACAGCGACGCAGGCTCGTGGCAACCGATTTCAACAGCTCGTCGCCGACGAGGTGGCCGAGCGCGTCGTTGACGCCCTTGAACTCGTCGATGTCAATGTAATGCACCGCGATCTCTTCGCGGTTACCGACGGCGGCGAGCTCCTCGCGCAGATGCTCGTGGAACATGGTGCGGTTGGGCAGATCGGTCAGCGCGTCGTAATGGGCGAGGTGGGTGATGCGCTCCTCGATGCGGCGGCGCTCAGTGATGTCCTCATGGGTCGCCACCCAGCCGCCGTCCGCGAGCGGCTCGTTGAGGATGTGGATCGAGCGGCCATCGGAGGTGTCGACCACCATGGAGTTGCGTGCGTGGATGCCCTTCAGCACGCGCGCGACATAGCGGTCGACGTCGCCCGTGAACGAGCCGGTTGCCTTGCGATGGGCGATGATGTCGTGGAAACTGCAGCCGGGCTTCACGATCTCGGCCGACAATCCGTACATTTCGATGTAGCGCTGGTTGCAGACCACAAGGCGCCGCTCGGCGTCGAACAGCAAGAGGCCCTGCGTCATGTTGTTGACGGCGCGGTCGAGCCGCTGCTTCTCCAGCGTCAGCCGCTCGCGCGAGGCGCGATGCTGCTCCAGCAGCTTGCGCACGACCGCGATCAGCACGCCTGCGATGGCGAGCGCGGAGGCGGCGGCGACCGAGATCAGCATGCCGATCTGCTCGCGCCAGTCGCTCAGGGCCGCCGCACGCGTCGTGGTCGCCATCATCAGGATCGGGAAATGGGGCAGTGCGCGCGAGGAGATCAGCCGGTCTTCGCCGTCGATCGGGCTGGTGAAACGGCCGGCGAAGTGATCGAGGCCGAAAACCCTCTGCTGTTCGAACGAACCCGTCTTGAAGTTTCGTCCCATCAATTCGCCCGAGTGCGGATAACGGGCGAGCAGCGTGCCGTCCCGATGCAGCATCGAGATCGTCGCGCTTTCGCCGAGCGCGACGGTGGCGAAGAACTTCTCGAAGTTGGCAGGCTCGATGCCGCGTCCGACGACACCCAGGAACTCGCCGTTGGGCCCGACGATCTTGCGCACGATCAGGACGGTCCAGGCACCCGAGATGCGGCTGTGCAGCGGCTCGATCAGGACTTCAGGCGAATTGGGGTCGTACTTGAAAGTGCGAAAATAGGCGCGGTCGGCCATGTTGACCTTTGGGACCGGCCACGCCGTCGACGAATTGATCAGATTGCCGTCGGCATCGATGATGTTGACGCCGCCGATATAGGGCAGTGCATCGATCTTCGAACGCAGCATCTGGTGGACGCCCTGACCAGAGAGGCGCGTGCGGAAGTCTGCAACGCTGGCAATGCCGATCGTACGCGCGTGATCGACGAAGTCTCGCTGGATGACCGCAAAATCCTGCAATTGCTGATCGAAATGATGGGCGAGCAGCAGCACGGTATTTTCCAGCTCGCGGCCCGCATTGCGCAGCGCCCGCTCGCGGAAATTCTGCGCCATCAGGACGGAGCCTACGGCGATGGCCGCGATCAGCAGCGTGCCGCCCACCACCAGCCAGCGGATCGGTCCGCTGCGCACGAAGGCCTGGTCAAAGAGGCGACTGCCGAATCTCGTCATCATGCTGGGTCATTGCCGTGCACACGTCGGGGTCAATTCTTGGCCCCGAAAGCATCCGTGGGTTTACGGGAACGGTATGGAGGCGAAGTTAGGAAGCGCGGTTAATGCGATGTGAACGGCCGCGCATAAAAGCAATCGATGCGCTGGGCGCCAGGACCGGGCAGGAATTGCCGCCCGCATCCGCAATGCCGGTCATTTCCTGCCGGCCGCGCCGCGATCAACCAAGGCTTAACCATCTAACGTGTTGGCGGGGCTCGAAAGCGTATTGGCACGTGATTTGCGAACACGTCAGCCACCGACAACAGAGAGGGACGCGATCATGACGAACATTGTGAAGAGCTTCATCGCCGACGAGCGTGGTGCGACCGCGATCGAATACGGGCTGATCGCCGCCGGCATCGCGCTTGCGATCATCACCGTCGTGAATGGCCTGGGCACCAAGCTCAACGCCAAGTTCACCGCCATCAGCGCTTCATTGCGCTGATCGCGGAGGGCCATTGCGCGCCAGTATCGCCGCCACGACCAGCGCCGCGATGACGTTGGCGGCGGCGCTGACCAGGATCGGCAACACGTAGCTGTGGTTGACGTCGTAGGCGAAACCGGCCGCACTCGGACCGACAAGCGTGCCGAACGCCACGCTGGTGTAGAGGATGCCGATGATTTCACTGACGTTGCGTCCGCCGAAATAGTCCATGACCACAGAGGGCAGCACCGCGACCCATCCGCCGTAGAACGCGCCATAGACGAAGGCAAAGGCGGCGAGGGTCCAGACGTCAGCGGCAATCGCCCAGATCACCATCGCGAACGCCATTCCGATCAGGACCATGATCAGCGAGCGGTCCCGGCCCATCCGGTCGGCCAGCGCGCCGAGAAAGAAGCGGCCCGCGGTGCTGCCGGCGCCGATCACGCAGAGCAGCAGCACCGCGGAGGACGCCGCGACCCCGTGGTCGCGTGCGTAAGGCACGAGATGGACGAACGGGATGAAGGCGCCGAACGAGCAAACCAGGCACGACACATAGAGGCCGGCGAATCGCGTCGACCGGACGGCCTCGCGCACCGATGCGCCGCCGGCGTTGTTTGCAGCCGCGGCATCGCGGGGCGGATCGCCATCGGGTCCGAGGCCACGGTCCTTCGGATCGTTCTCTATGAGCAGGGACATCCCGCCACCCAGCACCAGCACGATCGCGCCCAGCACTATATAGGCGCCGCGCCAGCCCATCGATGCGATCAGCAATGAGGCGAGCGGCGGCATCGCAAGCGTGCCGATCCCGATGCCGCTCACCGCGAGCCCGGAGGCAAAGCCGCGGCGCCTGACGAACCAGCGTTGTACCGCGCCGATGGCGGGAACATAGGCGCAGCCGACGCCGAGGCCGATGCCGAGCCCATAGGCGAGATAGACCTCGACGAGGGAGCGTGCAGCGCTCGCGGCCGCAAGTCCGACCGCGACCAGGATCATGCCGGCGACGGCCAGCGAACGCGAACCGAGCCGGTCGGCGAGGGGCCCGCTGACGAGTCCGAGCGCGAAGTACAGGAAGCCCGCAATCGAAAACACCAGCGAGATCGAACCGCGCGAGGCGCCGAAATCGCGCTGGAGCGGCTCCAGAAACGCGCTGAATGTGTAGGCGGAGCCGAAGCCGACGAACGTGACGGTAAAGGCTGCTGCGACGACGAACCAGCCATGGAAAATGCCTTGCCGGGTGATCGTGGATTGAATGGTCATTGCGGCCTCCGCGAAATGAGGGAAGGACGGCGGCGGTGCCAGGACGTCGCCCGCTGGAACGCGGCGCCGGCACGCACGAGCATGGCTTCGTCGAGACGGGCGGCGACCAGCTGGAACGCGATCGGCAGTCCGTCCGCCGACGCACCACCTGGCAGCGTGATCGTGGGATGGCCGGTCATGTCGAACGGGCAGGTGTAGCGCTGCAGCTTTGCGATCAGGTCCGGCTGCTCGCCGAGCGTCTGAATCATGGCGAGCGTCAGTGGCGGGAATGGCTGCACCGGGGTCAGCAGGAGGTCGATGATCTCGAACAGCGCGGTCACCCGGCCGCGAAACGCCAGCCGGCGCGCAGGATCTTCTGATAGTCGAGGGCAGAGAGCGCGCGCCCCGCCTCGATCACGGAGGCGAGGATCGGACCATACTCGTCCCGGTGGGCAGGATAGGTCGCCTCGTGCGCGACCGCAGCTTCCACCGCACAATTCGGCGTCCAATCGGCGATGGCCTGCACGACGTCGGGAAATCGGACATCGACGATGTCGGCGCCAAGCGTGCGGAAAGCATCGATGGCGTCCGCCAACACATGCTGTGTCGTGACGTCGACGTCGTCGCTGTTCCAGGCGGCATCGACGCCGATCCGCAAACCCCGCACGTCCCGTGCAGCCGCAGCCAGATAGTCGGGCACTGGATCGAACAGCGACGTAGGGTCGTTCGGATCCTGTCCGGCGATGGCGCCGAGCAGCGCGCCGGCGTCGGCCGCGCTGCGGCCGATCGGTCCGATATGGTCGAGCGTTGCGGCGAGCTCGAACGCGCCGTGGCGGCTGACGCGACCCCAGCTCGGCTTCAGTCCGGTCAAGCCGTTGGCGGCGCAGGGCCAGCGGATCGAGCCGCCGGTGTCGGAGCCGAGCGAGCCGTAGCAAAGCCCGGCGGCTGTGGCGACGGCGGAGCCGCTCGACGAGATACCCGGCCAGTAACTTGCATTCCAGGGATTCTTCGGCGGCTTCACCCGCGGATGGTGGTCGGCATAGGCGCCTTCGGTGAGTTGCACCTTGCCGAGGATCACGGCGCCGGCGTCCTTCAGCCGGCGCACGACGGTTGCGTCTTCATCTGGACGGAAGTTGCGATGAAGCGTGGTGCCCGCGGCCGTCGGAGTGCCCTTGGTCCAGAGCAGATCCTTGAGAGCAATCGGCACGCCATGCAGCGGGCCTCGATACCGGCCCTGGGCGATCTCGGCGTCCGCGGCTTTCGCTTCCGTGACGGCCGTTTCCGCCATCACGTGGACGTAACTGCCGAGGTCGCGGTCGATGGCGTCGATGCGGTCGAGTTGCGCGCGCGTCACCTCCAGCGCAGAGATTTCGCGCGCCTTGAGCCGCGCGGCAAGCGCAGTGAGTTCGAGGTAGTGCAGGGCGTCGGTCACGGCTCGGTTCTCCAGTGATGAGATCGCAGAGGGACACGATCCCCAGGCGACTCTGTAAGCACCATCATAATCATTATACCGGTGTCGCTTGCCGTCAACCGGTAAATCTGTTTTACTGGTGTTCCATTTCCGGGTGTGTTCCGATGTCGAAAGAGTCACGCAAATTCCAGGTTCCAGACGAGCTCGCGAACGTCTACGACTTCGCCAACACGCTCGATGTTCGTCACTTCACGCATTTCGGCGTTGAACATCCGGAGAGCGATGAGCTTGGCGGGCCGAAGGAGCTGGCGGACTGGATGCGGGAACGCGGCCTCGGCGCCGAGGGCGGTCGCGTCACGCCCGCGATGTTCGAGCTTGCGCTAAAGCTGCGGGGCGCTTTGCGTGCCTATCTGCAATGTGAGCCGAGCGAGCGGCTCCGGAACAGAAGCGTTCTCGGCGCGCTCAATGACGCGCTTGCGCCGTTTCCGTTGCGGGTGGAGGCGCGCGCAGGCCGCGGCGCAACGCTGTCGGCTGCGCGCGAGGATGCGCTCGCCGGCCTGTCGGCCATCGCGATCGAGCTTCATGATGCAGCGCTCGTGGGAACGCTGGACCGGCTGAAGATGTGCGCGTCGGAGGAATGCCGCCGGGTGTTCTTCGACCGGTCGAAACCGTCGACGCGGCGGTGGTGCATGTCGACGCTGTGCGGCAACCGGATGAAGACGCGCGCCTATCGCGAGCGGCAGCGCGAGGCGAAATAGACCGGACCGCGCGATCAGGCGCAGTAGTGGCCGGATTTGCCGCCGAGCTTCTCGACGAGGTGGATGCCTTCGATACGCACGCCGCGCTCGACCGCCTTGATCATGTCGTAGATGGTGAGGCAGGCGACGGACACCGCGGTGAGGGCCTCCATCTCGACGCCGGTCGGTCCCGTCACTGCGACGCTAGCGCGTACCACACAGCCCGGCAGCTTTGGGTCGGGCTCGATGTCGACAATGACCTTCGACAGCGCCAGCGGATGGCAGAGCGGGATCAGCTCCGAGGTGCGTTTGGCGGCCATGATGCCGGCGATGCGGGCGGTGCCCAGCACGTCGCCCTTCTTGGCGTTGCCTGACACGATGAGATCGAGCGTCGCCTTGGTCATGATGACGCGGCCTTCCGCGACCGCGAGCCGCTCGGTCGCCGGCTTGTCCGACACGTCGACCATGCGGGCCTCGCCGGAGGCACCGATGTGGGTGAGGGCGGGGACGGCCTTCTTGGACGGCTTGCGCGCCATATTTTTGCGCGCCATGTCAGCGCGTACCCGTGGCGCGCGTTGCGCCTTCGCGTGCGAGCAGCGTGCGCGTCGCCGCGGTGACGTCGGCCTGCCGCATCAGGCTCTCACCGACCAGGAAGGTCGACATGCCGACGCGCTCGAGCCGGGCGAGATCAGCCGGCGTGAAGATGCCGCTTTCGCCGACCATCAGCCGGTCCGCGGGAATCAGCGGCGCGAGGGCCTCGCTGGTCGCGAGCGTGGTTTCGAAGGTGCGGAGATTGCGGTTGTTGACGCCGATCATCGGCGAACGAAGTCTCAGCGCCCGGTCGAGCTCGGCGCGGTCGTGGATCTCGATCAGCACGTCCATGCCGTAGGCCATCGCGGCGTCTTCGAGATCCCGGGCGGTAGCATCATCGAGCGCCGCCATGATGATCAGGATGCAATCGGCGCCGTGCGCGCGGGCCTCGACCACCTGGTAGGTGTCGAACATGAAATCCTTGCGCAGCACCGGCAGCGACGTTGCCGCGCGCGCCGCCACCATGAAGTCGAGATGGCCCTGGAACGAGGGCGTGTCCGTCAGCACCGACAAACAGGCCGCGCCGCCGACCTCATAGGCTTTCGCGAGGGCGGGCGGATCGAAATCCGCGCGGATCAGGCCCTTGGACGGGGAAGCCTTCTTCACCTCCGCGATCAGCGCGTAGTCGCCATGGGCGTGCTTGGCCTTGATCGCGCGCACGAAGCCGCGCGGGGCCCCTTGCGCCTTGGCCTGCGCCTCGACCGCCGCGAGCGGCTGCGCGCGCTTGGCGGCTGCGATCTCCTCGCGCTTGTAGGCTTCGATCTTGGTCAGGATGTCCGACATGTCAGGCTCAGCCGTTCGAGATCGCGATCAGGTGCTTCAGCTTCGCGTTGGCTGCGCCGCTGTCGATCGACTTCATGCCGATCGCGACGCCTTCCTTGAGGTCCTTGGCGCGGCCGGCGACGATCAACGCGGCCGCGGCGTTCATCAGGGCGACGTCGCGGTAGGCACTCGGCTTGCCGTCGAGCACGCTTTGCAGTGCGATCGCATTGGCATCGGCGTCACCGCCCCTCAGCGCGCCTGCGTCGCAACGCGGCAGGCCGGCGTCCTCGGGCGTCACCTCGAAATTCCGGATCTCGCCATTGTGCAGCGTGGACACGAAAGTCGGTCCGGTGAGGGTGATCTCGTCGAGACCATCGGAGCCGTGCACCACCCAGGCGGATTCGGAGCCGAGGTTCTTCAGCACCTGCGCCAGCGGCTGCACCCATTGCCGGGAGAATACGCCGACCATCTGCCGCTTCACGCCGGCCGGATTGGAGAGAGGGCCGAGCAGATTGAAGATCGTGCGCGTCGCAAGCTCGACCCGGGTCGGGCCGACGTTCTTCATGGCGGGATGGTGGGCGGGAGCGAACATGAAGCCGATGCCGCATTCGCGCACGCAGCGGCCGACCTGATCGGGCCTGAGGTCGATCTTGACGCCGAGCGAAGCCAGCACGTCGGCGGCGCCCGAGCGCGACGACAGGGCGCGGTTGCCGTGCTTGGCCACGGGCACGCCGGCCCCTGACACGATGAAGGAGGCGCAAGTCGAGACGTTGACCGAGCCGGAGCCGTCGCCGCCGGTGCCGACGATGTCGACGGCATCAGGCGGTGCCGTCACGGTCAGCATCTTGGAGCGCATCGCCGACACCGCGCCGGTGATCTCGTCCACGGTTTCGCCGCGCACCCTGAGCGCCATCAACAGGCCGCCCATCTGCGAGGGCGTGGCCTCGCCACTCATCATGGCGTCGAAGGCGGAGGCGGCCTCGTCACGCGACAGGCTGGCGCCGGTCGCCACTTTTCCAATGATCGATTTCAGGTCGTCCATCGCGTGCTTTCAACTTACTGCTGGTTCGCGCCGGTCACCTGCGCGAAGGCGGCCTGATTAATGGTGGTCCCGATGTCGGTTTCAAGCTTGTTGACGTAGGAGGCGACCTGCTCCTCGGTCTGGGCGCGGTCGAGGCTCTCCTTCAGCTTCTTGACCGCGTCGGAGGCAACGTCGACCGCGGGATCGACGATGTCGGTGACGCGGAAGACGATGACCTCGGTGCCGCCGGTCACCGGCGTCTGTCCGACGCCATCCTTGGCGGCGCGGAAGGCGGCGGCGACGACCGCTGCAGGCACGCTGGCGGGCGTATCGTCGCGCTTGAAGCCGGTCGCGGTCTCGACCTTGGCGCCGATGGCGGAGGCTTCATCGGCGAGCTTGCCGCCTGCTTCGAGCTTCTGCACCATCTCGGTCGCCTTGGCCTTGAGCTTGGTCGCGATCTGGTCCTGGCGCCAGCGCGCCTCGACCTGGTCGCGGACCTCGTCGAGATTGCGGTCGCGGGAGGGCGTGATGGCGAGCACGTCGTACCAGACATAGCCGCCCTTGAACGAGATCGAGTCGTTGTCGACGCCGACATCGGTGTTGAAGGCCTGCGACACCACGTCGAGGCCCTGTGGGATGTTGGCGACCTGCTGGCCGTTCGGGGCGCGGCCGGAGCGGTCGACGGCATCGATGGTCACGGCGGTGAGGCCGAGCTTCTGCGCTGCGTCGATCACGCTGGCGCCGCCGCCACGCTCGTCTTCCATCTTGTCGCGGAGATCGTTGACCTTGACGCGCGCGCGCTCGGTCGCGATCTCGCGCTTGATGTCGCCGGCAAGCTTCGCATAGTCGGCCTCGGCACCCGGCTCGATCTTGTCGACCTTGACGATGGAGGTGCCGAGCGCGCCCTGGATCGGCTGGCTGATCTCGCCGGCGGGAAGCGCGAAGGCGGCTTCGCCGACCACAGCATCCAGCGAGGATTTGGTGACGAGGCCAAGATCGACGTCGGAGGCGCTCAGTCCGCGCTCCTTGCCGAGGTCCTCGAACGACATGCCGCCCACAAGGCGCTCCCGGGCGGCCTGCGCTTCAGCTGCGTTGGGGAAGACGATCTGCTGGATCTGGCGCTTCTCCGGCGTGCCGAGCCGGTCCTTGCGCTGCTCGAACACCTTCTTGGCGTCCTCGTCCGAGACTTCGCTCCATTTTCCGATTTCTTCCGGCGAGAGCACCACGAAGGAGATCTTGCGATATTCGGGCGCGCGGAACTGGACCTTGTGATCCTCGAAATAGGCCGCGAGCGCCTCGGGCGAGGGCGCGTCGATCTGGCCTGCCTGGGCGGCGTCGAGCCTGACGAATTCAATGGCGCGCTGCTCGTTCTGGAAGCGCGTCAGCGCGTCGATCATGGCCTTCGGCGGCTCGAGGCCGGCCCCGATCGTGCCGGTGATCTGCCGGCGCAGCGACACCTTGCGCTGCTCGGCGACGTAGCGCTGCTCGGTATAGCCGAAATTGCGGATCATGGCCTGGAAGCGGTTCGCATCGAAATTGCCGCCGACGCCCTTGAAGTTGGGGTCGTTCATGATGACTTGGCGGATCTGGTCATCGGACTGACCAAGCCCGAGCCGGCGCGCCTCCTCGTCGAGGGCCGCTTCCGCGATGGTCTGCTGCAGCACCTGGCGGTCGAGGCCGAAGGCGCGGGCCTGATCCGGCGTCAGCGGACGGCCGAACTGGCGGCTGATCTGCTGCAGGCGGTCGGTATAGATCTGGCGGAACTCGTTCAGCGAAATCTCGGTGCGGCCGATCTTGGCCACCGTGGACTGCCCGAAGCCCTTGAAGATGTCGGCGATGCCCCAAATGCCGAAACTGATGATCAACACGCCCATCACCACGGCCATAATGGTCTTGCCGAGCCAGTTTGATGAGGCCTTGCGCATTCCTCGAAGCATTTGGTCCAACTTGTCTGAGCAGGAGGGGAACGGGAGCGCGTCTTAATGCAGATTCCGCAAAAGCGCGTCACCAAATTGATCAATCATCATAAAGTGGCGGCTTTCCCCCCGCAACCTCGGGCCCAGTGACCGCTGGAGACTGCGGTTAAAGGCCTCTGGTCTCTGGAACTGCCGCGGCAGCTCTGCTAGCGCATGCGCAAACCTCATTTTGCTGGAAGTTGACATGACCGACGCCATCCGCCCCCTGATCGCCGGCAATTGGAAAATGAACGGCCTGAAGGCCCAGGCTGCCGAGTTCGACGCCATGCTCACCGGCGCGGCAGGTGTGGCCGCAAAAGCCGATCTGCTGGTCTGCCCCCCGGTGACCCTGATCGCAGCCTTTGCCGAGAAGGCGCGTGGCAAGACGGTCGCGGTCGGGGCCCAGGATTGCCATCCCAAGGCCTCCGGAGCCCATACCGGCGATATCTCCGCCGAAATGCTGGTGGATGCCGGGGCCGGCGCCATCATTGTCGGCCATTCCGAGCGCCGCGCCGACCACGGCGAGGGCGATGGCCTGATCCGCCAGAAGGCGGAAGCGGCCTGGCGCGCCGGGGCGACCGCGATCGTCTGCATCGGCGAGACGCAGGGCCAGCGCGACGCCGGCCAGACCCTGGACATTCTGCGCGGGCAGCTCGCCGGCTCGCTTCCCGATGGCTCGACCGCCGCGAATCTCATCGTGGCCTATGAGCCGGTCTGGGCGATCGGCACCGGCCTGACCCCCACGTCCCAGGATGTCGAGCAGATTCATGGGTTTATCCGGGAATTCCTGACCGCCAGGTTCAAGGCCGAGGGTAGCCGGATGCGCATCCTCTACGGCGGCTCGGTCAAGCCTTCGAACGCGGCCGAATTGATGGCCGTGAAGAACGTCAACGGGGCGCTGGTTGGCGGCGCCAGCCTGAAGGCGGCCGATTTCCTTGCGATTGCCAAGGGCTGCCCCTAACTCATTCAAACCGTTGGTTCGGAGCCGATCGGGGGTGGCAATACCCCCTCCGATCGTGTAACACCGCGCAACTTCAGGAAAACCCGCGAAGCGCGATCGGCCGCCGTCAGGCGCCGCCCGCTTGTGACGGAAGGGCACTATGCAGACCGTTGTCATCGTCATTCACCTCATGATCGTCGCCGTCATGATCGGCGCCGTCCTGCTCCAGAAGTCGGAAGGCGGCGGCCTCGGCATGGGCGGCGGCGCGGGCTTCATGTCGAGCCGGGGCACCGCGAACCTGTTGACGCGGACCACCGCGGTCCTCGCCGCGGGCTTCTTCCTCACCAGCATGTTCCTGTCCTGGCACGCCGGCTACAGCCGCGCGCCGTCGTCGATCATCGGCACGCCGGCGTCGCAGGGTCAGCCGGCCGGCGGCTCGCCAATCGCGCCGCCGACCTCGGGCGGCATCCTGGATTCGCTCAAGAAGGCCGACGAGCAGCAGCAGGCGCCGGCTCCGACCGGCCCGCAGGTGCCGCGTTCACAATAAAGCAGGGGGGCCATGCAGGGCGATAGCTACCGTCCTGCATCAACAATCCCCATCAAGGCACTGTCACCACTCTTAGTTTTGGCTCACCCACAGGCCCGCAGAATCTTTTGGGCGGAATACGAATCGCTTTGGCGAATCGAATTCGAGGGATTAGAGGTTAAGTCCCATGGCGCGGTACATATTCATCACCGGCGGCGTGGTTTCTTCGCTCGGCAAGGGTCTGGCTTCAGCGGCACTCGGTGCGCTGTTGCAAGCCCGGGGCTACAAGGTCCGCCTCCGCAAGCTCGACCCCTATCTCAATCTCGATCCCGGAACGATGTCGCCGTATCAGCACGGCGAAGTGTTCGTGACCGATGACGGCGCGGAGACCGATCTCGATCTCGGTCACTACGAGCGCTTCACCGGCCGGCCTGCAACCAAGGCCGACAACATCACCACGGGACGCATCTACCAGGACATCATCACCAAGGAGCGCCGCGGCGATTACCTCGGCGCGACCATCCAGGTGGTTCCGCACGTCACCAACGCCATCAAGGAATTCGTCCTCGATGGCAATGACGACTACGATTTCGTCCTCGTCGAGATCGGCGGCACCGTCGGCGACATCGAGGGTCTGCCGTTCTTCGAGGCGATCCGCCAGCTCAAGAACGAGCTGCCGCGCGATCACGCCGTCTACATCCATCTGACGCTGCTGCCCTTTATCCCGAGCGCGGGCGAGCTGAAGACCAAGCCGACGCAGCATTCGGTGAAGGAGCTGCGTTCGATCGGCATTCAGCCTGATATCCTGCTCTGCCGTACCGACCGCGAGATTCCGAAGGAGGAGCGCCGTAAGCTCGGCCTGTTCTGTAACGTGCGCGAAAGCGCCGTGATCGAGGCGCGCGACGTCGACAACATCTACGCGGTGCCCGAGGCCTATCACAATGCGGGTCTCGACGACGAAGTGCTCGCCGCCTTCGGCATCGGCTCGCGGATTCCGCCGGAGCTGCGCAGCTGGCAACAGATCAACGAGCGCGTGCGCAATCCCGAGGGCAACGTCACCATCGCGATCGTCGGCAAATACACCGGCATGAAGGATGCGTATAAGTCGCTGATCGAGGCGCTCTCGCATGGCGGCATCGCCAACAAGGTGAAGGTCAATCTCGACTGGATCGAGAGCGAGATCTTCGAGAAGGAAGATCCCGCGCCGTTCCTCGAGCACGTCAACGGCATCCTCGTCCCCGGCGGGTTCGGCCAGCGTGGCGCCGAGGGCAAGATCAAGGCTGCGCAATTCGCGCGCGAGCGCGACGTGCCGTATTTCGGCATCTGCTTCGGCATGCAGATGGCGGTGATCGAGGCCGCGCGAAACCTCGTCGGCATCGAGGACGCCAACTCCACCGAGTTCGGCCCGACCAAGGAGCCCTTGGTCGGCCTGATGACGGAATGGCTGCGCGGCAACGAGCTCGAGAAGCGCTCGCAAGCCGGTGACCTCGGCGGCACGATGCGCCTCGGCGCCTATCCCGCCGCGCTCAATCGCGGCAGCCGCGTCTCCCAGGTCTATGGCGGCGCCACCGAGATCTCCGAGCGTCACCGTCATCGCTACGAGGTCAACACCGCCTACAAGGACCGCCTCGAGCAGCACGGCTTGAAATTCTCAGGCCTGTCGCCCGACGGCGTGCTGCCTGAAATCGTCGAGTACGAGGATCACCCCTGGTTCATCGGCGTCCAGTTCCACCCCGAGCTGAAGTCGCGGCCGTTCGAGCCGCATCCGCTGTTCGCCTCGTTCATCGAGGCGGCTGCGAAGCAGAGCCGGCTGGTGTAGCCGGCTCAACTTGCCTTCTTGATCATTCTGCGTAGCGCAGTGTCGATCCGCGACTGCCAGCCTGGCCCCGTGGATTTGAAGTGCATCACGACTTCCGGGCTGAGCCGGATCGACACTGGAATCTTGGTCGGAGTCTTCTGTGGTCCGCGTTTGCCGACCATGGAAGTGAGTTGATTGGGCTTGATATCCTTCAACCGGACAACGGCAGGGAATTTTGCCGCCTTCGCGAATTCGGCTCGGGTCCACTCGGGGTTCTCGTCCACGGCGGATTGCTTAGTCTTCCGGGACATAGCGCTTCACTCCCTTGCATGGGCGCGTCGCAGGCTGATCGGTCGATATCGCTCATCGCGAATGGTGAACACCAGGCAATGCGCGATGCCATCAATGAACCCGCAAGCTCGATAACGCGGATCGCCATAATCGAACGGCTCAACTGGAACGATCGCCCGGATTTCCATATCGGACCAACGCGCGAGCGAGACGCCGTGCTTCGCGATGTTCGCCAAGTCCTTCGCGCGATCGAAGCGGCCATTTTTCTGTATATACAATCTGGGCGTGGCTCCGTCAATTGCGAGCGGCAAACGGCAGGGGTGCCATGTGCGCTCGACCTCAAGACAGCCACGGCCACCGCCGCTATAACTCGCCGGCAATTTGAGGGAGGTTAGTCCAATGATCTACGAAATGCGCATCTATCGCTGCGTGCCCGGCCGGCTGCCGGCGCTCCTCAAGCGCTTCGAGACCGCCACGCTGAAAATCTGGGAGAAGCACGGCATCAAGCAGGCCGGGTTCTTCACGACGATGATCGGTGAATCCAACCAGGAGCTGACCTATTTCCTGGCCTGGGACTCGCTCGCCGAGCGCGAGAAGAAGTGGGGCGCGTTCATGACCGATCCGGACTGGATGAAAGCCCGCGCCGAGAGCGAAGCTGACGGCCAGATCGTCGGCAACATCGTCAGCCAGATCCTCACGCCCACCGCATTCTCGGCGGTGAAGTAGCGATTCCCGCCGCAGCGGGGAACTCCGGCGCAACCCTGATATTCTGATGGCCCGGGGCGAATAGGGTTGATCCGACCCTCATCGCGGCTATGGTCGCGCCGAAACGAGGGATTTGCCTTGAGCTCTTCGCATTCAGCGGCGCCGGTCGTCACCATTGGCAGCGTCAAATTCGGCAATGATCTGCCGATCTCGATCATTGCCGGACCCTGCCAGCTCGAAAGCCGTCAGCATGCGCTGGAGGTCGCTTCCGCGCTGAAGGAGATCGCGGCGCGGCTGAACATCGGCCTCGTCTACAAGACCTCGTTCGACAAGGCCAACCGCACCAGCGCGTCAGCGGCGCGCGGGCTCGGCCTGTCGCAGTCGCTGCCGATCTTCGCCGAGATCCGCTCCTCGCTCGGCCTGCCTGTCCTGACCGACGTGCACGAGGCCACGCAATGCGCCGAGGTGGCGCAGGCCGTGGACATCCTGCAGATCCCGGCTTTCCTGTGCCGGCAGACCGATCTGCTGCTGGCAGCGGCCGCGACCGGCAAGGTCGTCAACGTCAAGAAGGGCCAGTTCCTGGCGCCCTGGGACATGGCGAATGTCGTCACCAAGATCACCAGTGCTGACAATCCCAACGTGCTCGTCACCGAGCGCGGGGTGTCGTTCGGCTACAACACGCTGGTCTCCGACATGCGCGCGCTGCCGATCCTGGCGCGCACCACCGGCGCGCCCGTGATCTTCGATGCCACCCATTCGGTGCAGCAGCCGGGCGGGAAGGGGACTTCGTCGGGCGGCGAGCGCGAATTCGTGCCGGTGCTGGCACGTGCCGCCGTCGCGGTCGGCGTGGCCGGCGTCTTCATCGAGACCCATCCCGATCCTGATCGCGCCCCCTCCGACGGGCCCAACATGGTGCCGCTGCGCGAGTTCGAAGGGCTGATCGCGAGATTGATGGCGTTCGACGCGCTGGCAAAGAACCCGCGCTGATGCAGAAGAGCGAGGCGCGGCCGCACGATCACGGTCTGCCGACGGCGCTCTACGTCATCTCAGGAGCAAGCTTTGCCGCAGCGCTGTCGGCGCGCGCGCTCGATCCGGTGCTGCCGCACGTCGCCGAGGATTTTGGCGTCAGCATCGCGACCGCGGCCGGCTTTGCCGCGGTGTTCGCCTTCACCTTCTCGATCATCCAGCCCATCGTCGGCGCTGCCGCTGATCTGTTCGGCAAGACGCGGTTGATGATCGGCTGCCTCGCGCTGCTCGGCCTCGCCAACATCCTGGGCGCGCTCTCGTCCTCGTTCTCGGTTCTGTTCGCGACCCGCATCCTCGCCGGCATCGGCTCGGGCGGCGTGTTTCCGGTGGCGCTCAGCCTCACCAGCGATCTGGTCGGGCCTGAGAAACGCCAGGTCGCGATCAGCCGCACGCTGGCCGGCGCCATGACGGGCAATCTGCTCGGCGCCTCGGCCTCCGGCCTGATCGGCGATCTGCTCGGCTGGCGCGGCGTGCTCGCAGTGCTCGGCGCGCTCGTGATCGTGGCCTCGATCGCGGTCGCCGCCGGCTTTCGCGGCGCCAAGGTCCAGCATCCGCCGAAAACGAGCCTGTCGGCACTGAAGGCCGGATATCGCACCATCTTCACCAATCCGAACGCCTATGTCTGCTATTCGGCGGTGTTCATCGAAGGCTGCTGCGTGCTCGGCCTGTTTCCCTACATCGCCTCGTTCCTGTTCGAGCTCGGCCAGACCTCGCTCTCGATCGCCGGCATGGTCATCGCGGGCTTTGCGGTCGGCGGCCTGTTCTACACGCTGACGGTGTCCCGCCTGCTGCCCTGGCTCGGCGTCAAGGGCATGATGATCGCGGGCATGACGCTGGTGGCCTCGCAGCTCGTTGCCGTCGCCTTCGGCCCGCGCTGGGAAGTGCAGGCGCTGAATCTCATCGTGATGGGGTGGGGCTTCTACATCGCCCATGGTTGTCTGCAGGTCTTCGCCAGCGAGCTCTCGGTCGAAGCGCGCGCCACCGCGCTGTCGCTGCATTCGTTCTTCTTCTTCATGGGACAGACCGTCGGACCGCTCGCCTATGGCTTCGGGCTCCAGCATGCCGGCAAGATGCCGACCCTGTTTGCCAGCGCCGCGGTCATGGTGGTGCTGGGCGTCGTCTGTGCCCGGCTGCTCAAGCAGCGTGCGCCGTCTGACGCGCGGGTATGATGAAAGTCGCTCGGGAACCCTGCAACTAAATCGGACGGACTGACCTTCAGCGTGCTACAGCCGGGAATGACAAAGTTTGTGATCGCCGCGCTGCTCGCCATGCTGCATGCCATGGCTCCGGTCGCCGCGCAGACGTCTGAAGCACAGCCCAAGCCGCCCGTGACCGATCGCGAGCAGGTGCAAGCCGACCGCGCGAAAGCTGCTGCCGAGGAAAAGAACGCGCCGACCACGCGTCCATGGGACAGAGATGCCAACGGCAAACGTCCCTGGGAAAGGTCATCCGTCACCAAGTAGCGCGTCGCGTGTGACCACAACCACGCGCGTCTGTTCGCGCCGTTCTCAGCCCCGTCCGCGATAGGGCGCGACGCCTTGCTCCGGCACCCACAGGCCCTTGGGCACGCGGCCGGTCTGCCAGAACACGTCGATCGGAATGCCGCCGCGCGGATACCAATAGCCGCCGATGCGCAGCCATTTCGGTTTGATCTCGCTGGCGATGCGCTTGCCGATCATCACGGTGCAGTCCTCGTGGAAGGCGCCATGGTTGCGGAAGCTCGCGATGTAGAGTTTTAGCGATTTCGACTCCAGCAGCCACGGGCCCGGCGCATAGTCGATCATCAGATGCGCGAAATCCGGCTGGCCCGTGACCGGGCAGAGCGAGGTGAATTCCGGCACGGTGAAGCGGACGAGATAATCGGTGCCCTTTTGTGGATTGGGCACGCGGTCGAGCTGGGCGTCTTCCGGTGTGTGCGGCCACTCGACCGCACGGCCGAGCTGGAGGGATTTCTTCGCCGATGTCTTCGCCGATGTCTTGGCCATTGTGTCGTCACATCCTGTTTCGATGCCGGGATGGACGCAAATGCCGCTGTCGTCAACCGGCAGCGATGGTCTGGATCATGACGATCCGGTCGTTGCCGGACTCGCAGCCCCAGAGCTCGCCCGGCCGGCCGTCGAGCTGGCGCACATTGGCATTGGCCTTGTCGCTGGCGAACACGTTGAACGTCTCTGTCGCGGGATCGAAGCGCACGATGGCGTTCGCGGAGAAGTCGGTCAGCCAGACCTTGTCCTTGTCGTCGACATAGACCGCGTAGGGGCGGGGACGATCGCCCGGCAGCTTCCACGTCTTCCACGACGCAGCGGCGGGATCGTGCACCGAGACGTGGCCGCTATTCCACTCGCTGACCCAGATCCGGCTCTTCGAATCCGACCACACCCGCCGCGAGCCCTGGCCTGGCGTCGGCGGCTCGACAACGCTGGCGCTGCCCGTCGCCAGATCGATCTTGGCGATATGGCTACCGGCGAGCGAGGCGTACCAGACATCGCCTTGCGGGGTGACAGTGATGCCGTAGGGACCGACGCCTTTGGGTGCCTTGAACACATTCACCTCGCCCGATCTCGGCGCGAGGCGGCCGTAATAGCCGGACTGGCCGGTGAACCAGTAGGTGCCTTGCTTGTCGAACACGCCGGTGTTGAGATTGGCGGCAGCGAACTTCTCGGGCAGGCGGAACAGGGTGACCTTGAGATCGGAAGGATCGACCCGTGCGATCGCGTTCTGGCCGCCCTCGGTAATCCAGGGCGCGCCATCCGGGCCGATGGTCACGCCATGGGGAGCTGCGCCCTGACCGAGGCTGACCGTCTTGATACCGCCATCCCGACGATCGAGCCTGCCGAGCAGGCCCTTGCCCTGTGCGGTGAACCAGACCGAACCGTCAGGGGCGGGCGCCAGATCGTGCAGGCCGATGCCGGCGCTGACCGGGAAGTATTTTGTCCGGAACGGGCCTTCCTGGGCAAAAGATGGGCGGGCCGCCAACAGGGCGGCGCTCGATGCAAGAAACTGGCGTCGATTCATGGCGTTACCCCGACTGCTTGAGATTGAGGTTGGACGCGCAGATCAGTCGGGTTCAAGCTTAGCCCCGGCCGCTTCGCGCGTCAGGCGAAGCCCGCCGTCCAAGCGTTCACATTTGCTTGCGGCCCGTGTAAGACCCGCGGCACCGATCAGCCCTAACGAACGGAAGTGCACATCATGACCGCCATTATCGACATCATCGGCCGCGAAATCCTCGATAGCCGGGGCAATCCCACCGTCGAGGTCGATGTCGTGCTGGAAGATGGCGCGCTCGGCCGCGCTGCCGTGCCCTCCGGCGCATCGACGGGTGCCCATGAGGCCGTGGAACTGCGAGACGGCGACAAGGCCCGCTATCTCGGCAAGGGCGTCACCAAGGCCGTCGGCGCCGTCAACGGCGAGATCTTCGAGGCCCTGAGCGGCCTCGATGTCGAGCAGCAGGCCCAGATCGACCAGATCATGATCGACCTCGACGGCACCGCGAACAAAAGCCGGCTGGGCGCCAACGCCATCCTTGGCGTCTCGCTCGCCTGCGCCAAGGCGGCCGCGAACTCGCTCGACATGCCGCTCTACCGTTACGTCGGCGGCACCTCGGCGCGCCTGCTGCCGGTGCCGATGATGAACATCATCAATGGCGGCGTGCATGCCGACAACCCGATCGACTTCCAGGAATTCATGATCCTCCCCGTCGGCGCCTCGTCCTTTGCCGAGGGCCTGCGCTACGGCGCGGAAGTCTTCCACACGCTGAAGTCGGAGCTCAAGAAGGCCGGCCACAACACCAATGTCGGCGATGAGGGCGGCTTTGCCCCGAACCTGCCGTCGGCCGACGCCGCGCTCGAGTTTGTCATGAACGCGATCGGCAAGGCCGGCTTCAAGGCGGGCAGCGACATCGTGCTCGGCCTCGACTGCGCCTCGACCGAGTTCTTCAAGGACGGTAAGTACGTCTATGAGGGCGAGGGCAAGACCCGCTCGATCTCCGAGCAGGCCAAGTACCTCGGCGACCTCGTCTCGCGCTATCCGATCGTCACGATCGAGGACGGCATGTCGGAAGACGACATGGACGGCTGGAAGGAGCTCACCGACCTCATCGGCAAGAAGTGCCAGCTGGTCGGCGACGACCTCTTCGTCACCAACGTCAAGCGCCTCGCCGACGGCATCAAGACCGGCCGCGCCAACTCGATCCTGATCAAGGTCAACCAGATCGGCACGCTGACCGAGACGCTCGCCGCCGTCGAGATGGCGCACAAGGCCGGATACACCTCGGTGATGTCGCACCGCTCGGGCGAGACCGAGGATTCCACCATCGCCGACCTCGCGGTTGCCACGAACTGCGGTCAGATCAAGACCGGCTCCCTTGCACGTTCGGATCGCACCGCCAAATACAACCAGCTCCTGCGCATCGAGCAGCAGCTCGGCAAGCAGGCGCTCTACGGCGGCAAGGCGGCATTGAAGGCGCTGGCATAGGCCAGCGTCACCGCGCGAAGAACAAGGACAGGGGAGGATCGACATGAGCGACGGCAAGACCGGACTGCAACTGCGTTCGCTGTTGAAGAAGAGCGGCGAGCTGGAATTGTCCCTCGTGAATGTCCCGACGCCGGAGCCTGCCGACGACGAGGTCGTGGTTCGCGTTGAGGCGACGCCGATCAACCCCTCCGACCTCGGGCTGCTGATCGGGCCGGCCGACATGTCGGCCGCGAAGGCCTCCGGCACCAAGGAGATGCCGGTCATCACCGCAACGATGCCGGAGGCGGCGATGCGGATGATGGGAGCCCGGCTCGATCAGTCGCTGCCGGTCGGCAACGAGGGCGCCGGCACGGTGATCGGGGCCGGATCGTCGGACGCGGCGAAAGCGCTGATGGGCAAGACCGTGTCGATGATCGGCGGCGCGATGTACACGCAATATCGCGTGCTGAAGGTCCGCGACGTCATGGAGCTGCCGGCGGGCACCACGGCTGCCGACGGCGCGTCCTGGTTCGTCAATCCGCTGACCGCGCTCGGCATGACCGAGACGATGCGGCGGGAGAACCACAAGGCGCTGGTGCACACCGCGGCGGCGTCCAATCTCGGCCAAATGCTCAACAAGATCTGCATCAAGGACGGCATCGGGCTCGTCAACATCGTCAGGAGCAAGGAGCAGGCCGACATCCTGCACAAGATCGGCGCCAAGCACGTCGTGGATTCCAGCGCGCCCAGTTTCACGGACGATCTCACCAATGCGCTGGTCGAGACCGGCGCCACGATCGCCTTCGACGCGATCGGCGGCGGCAAGCTGGCGAGCCAGATCCTGACCGCCATGGAGGTTGCGGCCAACAAGACCGCTAAGGAATACAGCCGCTACGGCTCCAACGTGTACAAGCAGGTCTATATCTACGGCAGCCTGGACAATCGGCCGACCGAATTGAGCCGGTCGTTCGGCCTGACCTGGGGCGTCGGCGGCTGGCTGCTCACGCCGTTCCTCCAGAAGATCGGTCCGGCCGAGATCGGCCGCCTGCGCCAGCGCGTCGCGTCCGAGCTCAAGACCACCTTCGCCAGCCACTACACCAAGGTGGTGTCGCTGACCGAGGTGCTCGATCCCGCCAACATCGCGGTGTACGCCAAACGCGCCACCGGCGAAAAATTCCTCATCAACCCAAATAAATAATCGTGATCTGCGACGGCAGGTCACCGCAAGAAGGTCTTGCCTTCTGAGCCCAGCGGCGGATTATTCCGCCGCTATCGAATGCGGAAAACCGCAAGGGCTCAGAAGGGGACATTTCCATGACCGATCTCAATCGCCGTCATCTGCTCGCTGGCGCGGCCGCCCTCGGGGCGGCTGCCGCGACCGGGCTTGGACCGACCACCGCCAAGGCCGCAGTGCCGCCAGCCGGGACGCAGGCGCCGGGCTTCTATCGCTACAAGGTCGGCGCTTTCGAGTGCACCTCGATCAATGACGGTGCGCGCACCTTCCCGATGCCGGACAAGTTTGTCGCCAATCTGTCGAAGGACGAAGCGCTGGCGGCGGGCGAGGCGGCCTACATGCCGAAGGGCATGGTCACGGTGCCGTTCAACCCGCAACTCATCAACACCGGCTCCAAGCTGGTCCTGATCGACACCGGCAACGGCATTGCGAATTTCGAGGCGAGCAAGGGCGCGGTCGGCCGCACGCTGCAAAATCTCCAGGCCGCCGGCGTCGATCCGAAGAACATCGACATGGTGCTGCTCTCGCATCTGCACCCCGATCACACCAACGGCATCCGCCTCGCTGACGGCGCGCTCGCATTTCCCAATGCCGAGATCATGGTGCCGGGCAAGGACTGGGAGTTCTGGACCAGCGAGGCGAACGCCGGCAAGGCCGAGTCCAATCCGATGATGAAGAACTACTTCGCCAACGTGAAGAAGACCTTCGCCGGTCTGGAGTCCAAGGTCACAAAGTACGAGTGGGGCAAGGAGGTCGCGCCGGGCATCACCTCGATCGCAACCCCGGGCCACACGCCGGGCCACACCTCGTTCGCGGTTGCCTCGGGCGATGCGAAGGTGCTGATCCAGTCCGACGTCACCAACATCCCGGAATTCTTCCTGCGCAATCCCGACTGGCACGTGATGTTCGATGCCGACGCCGCGCTGGCGCAGGAGACGCGCCACAAGTTCTACGACATGGCGGCCGCGGAGAAGGCGACCGTGATCGGCTTCCACTTCACGTTCCCGTCGGTCGGCCATGTCGAGAAGGACGGCGCGAAGTATCGCCTGATCCCGTCGGCGTGGAATCCGACGATCTGAGTTACTTCGAGGTCCGCGCGAATGTCAGGCCGCCCCAGGGCGGCCTGATTGTTTTGGTTCGTAGCCCGGAATACGCTTCGCTCTATCCGGGCTGCCGGCCCAACCATCTGCTTTCGCGAAACACAGCGTTTCCAAATCGGGCCGGTTCATGCACTTGCATCCATCGGTCCAGATCGCTTAAGTGCCGACGGCACTTTTCCCTCAAGGTTTCAAGGACACCTCATGGCCTACAACATCGTCACGATCGCCGGCAGCCTGCGCAAGGAGAGCTTTTCGCTGAAGATCGCCAACGCGCTCGCCAAGCTTGCGCCTGATACGCTCAAGCTCGAGGTGATCACGCCGGCGGGCATCTCGTTCTTCAACCAGGACCTCGAGGGTGCGCCGCCCGCGGACTGGCTGGCCTTCCGCGACAAGCTGCAGAAATCGAACGGCGTCCTGTTCGTCACCCCCGAATACAACCGCTCGATCCCGGGCGTTCTCAAGAACGCCATCGACGTCGCCTCGCGCCCCTATGGCAAGAGCTCGCTCCTCGGCAAGCCGGTCGGCATCATCTCGAACTCGCCGGGACCGCTCGGCGGCGTCAGCGCGGCCAAGCATCTGCAGAACATCCTGCCGGGCATTTCCGGTCCGCTGCTGCAGCAGCCGGAAATCTACCTCAACGCCGTCGGCGATGCGTTTGACGCGAACGGCAACCTGACCAAGGACTCCCTGAAGACGGTGCTGCAGCAGTACATCGACGCCTTCGGCGCGCACGTGGCGAAGAACCAGGGCTGAGGCTGGTGGTGTCGTTCCGGGGCGATGCGAAGCATCGACCCCGGAATGCCTCGCTTACCTGAATTAGCACTCCCTTAACCAACTTGACCCATCTTCCCAAGATGGTCTCTCGCGCGCGCCTGAAATCGATCCTGACCGGACTTGCCCTCTACGCGATGGCGGTCGCCATCGTCGGCTATTTCGGCGTCAACGCCTATACCGGCAAATATGGCCTCAACGCGCGCCAGGAGCTCGACCAGGAAATCATCGCGCTGACCAGCGAGCTGGCCCAGCTCAAGCGCGAGCGCGCCAGGAGCGAGCAGCGGGTGTCGCTGTTGCGGTCCGAGCGGATCGACCCCGACATGCTGGACGAGCGGGCGCGTTTCCAGCTCGACTATGTCAATCCGCGCGATCTCGTTCGGATGATCCCGGCGAAGTAGCGCGTTCCGCGAGCTTCGAAACCGACGGCGAAAGCCGCTCCCGAAATCCGGCTCCTCCTTCGAAGGTCGTAATTTCGGAACCGCAAGTTGCCTTGACGGCAGCCCGGCGGCGGGCTCATGGCTTCTGCGACGCTCACTGAAGTTGACGAAGATCAAACAGGCGGCGCGGGCACGTCATAGTCTGTCATCGGAGGAAACTGTGATGAATGGGTCGATGCCCCGCCATCACGCGGCCCGTGTCGAGGCCGCCATTGCGTCAGGCCAGGCGGCACGATCCGCGCTTGTGGCCTCGTGGCGCCGTTCGTCCAGATTGCATCATCTCGATCCCGGAGGCCGCACCTCGCCGATGCGGCTGACCGAAGCCGAGTTGCACCAGGCGCGCGAGCGCATCGCGCCGCTGCTGGCCGCCGCGCAAGGCGCGATGGACCGGCTCTATCAGGCGGTCGGCGCGAGCGGCTGCTGCGTGCTGCTTGCCGACGGCGAGGGCGTGCCGGTCGATCGTCGCGGCACGCCGGCGGACGACGCAACGTTTCAGTCCTGGGGCCTGTGGACCGGTGCGCTCTGGAGCGAGGAGCACGAGGGCACCAACGGCATCGGCACCTGCCTTGTGGAGCAGCGTCCGCTCACCATCGACCGCGACCAGCATTTCTTCGCCCGCAACACGCTGTTGAGCTGCTCCGCCGTTCCGATCTACGACCATGTGGCGGCGCTGGCGGGCGTGCTCGACGTCTCCTCCTGCCGGGCCGACCGGACCGATGCGTTTTCCAGTCTGATCGCGCTTGCGGCGGGCGAGGCGGCCAAGCGGATCGAAGCCGATCTGTTCCGCAGGGCCTTTGCCCATGCCCGCATCGTGCTGACGCAAGCTGCGGACGGCCAATGCGGAGGCCTTGTCGCGGTCGATGCGGACGACCTCGTGATCGGCGCGACCCGCTCCGCCCGGGTGGCGCTCGGAATTGCCCCTGGCCGGGCCTTGCAGCCGGTGCCCGCGGCCGATCTGCTCGGCGGCGATACCGCGCGCGATCATCTTGCCGGCGGTCAGCGCGGCGTGGTGCAACGGGCGTTGCTCCGTGCCGGCGGTAACGTCTCGGCGGCCGCCAAGGCCCTCGGCGTCAGCCGGGCCACGCTGCACAGAAAGCTCAAGCGGTTCGAGCTGAACCACTGAGCCTGCTTAGCTTCCAATCGTCACGGGCTATCTTCCCAATAACGCCGTGGAATCTGCGAGCGCTCAATCTCGCGCTGCCTCGCCCCACGACTGTCGCAGAACTGCGACAGGTCGGCTCCGCCATCGCTTCCGCCTGGGCTGACAGAAATCGCCTCCCGGATCATCGTCCGCGCAAGTCGCGATCACGCGACGAATTGCGCAAACAGCAATCAACGGGAGTGATCAATGAACAAGGTCGAATTTCTCAGCGTCACCAAAGTCCCCTTTGCCGAACGCTATGACAATTTCATCGGCGGCAAGTTCGTCGCGCCGAAGTCCGGCAAATATTTCGACAATGCCTCGCCGGTGACCGGCCAGGTCGTCTGCAAGATCGCGCGCTCCGACGCGCAGGACATCGAGGCCGCGCTCGATGCGGCGCATGCGGCCAAGGGCGCCTGGGGACGGACCAGCGTCGTGGAACGCGCGATCGTCCTCAACAAGATCGCCGATCGCATGGAAGAGAACCTCGAGCGTCTCGCTATTGCCGAGACCTGGGATAACGGCAAGCCGATCCGTGAGACCCGCGCCGCCGACATCCCGCTCGCCATTGATCACTTCCGCTATTTCGCCGGCGTCGTCCGCGCCCAGGAAGGCTCCATCGGCGAGATCGATCACGACACCATCGCCTATCATTTCCACGAGCCGCTCGGCGTGGTCGGCCAGATCATCCCCTGGAACTTCCCGCTGCTGATGGCCTGCTGGAAGCTCGCGCCCGCGCTCGCCGCCGGCAATTGCGTGGTGCTCAAGCCCGCCGAGCAGACCCCGGCCTCGATCATGGTCTGGGCCGAGATCATCGCCGATATCCTGCCGCCCGGCGTGCTCAACATCGTCAACGGCTTCGGCCTCGAGGCCGGCAAGCCGCTGGCCTCCAGCCCGCGCATCGCCAAGATCGCCTTCACCGGCGAGACCTCGACGGGCCGGCTGATCATGCAATATGCCAGCCAGAACCTCATTCCGGTGACGCTGGAGCTCGGCGGCAAGTCGCCGAACATCTTCTTCAAGGACGTCACCGCCGAGGACGACGATTACTTCGACAAGGCGATCGAAGGCTTCGTGATGTTCGCGCTGAATCAGGGCGAGGTCTGCACCTGTCCGAGCCGCGCGCTGGTTCACGCCGACATCTATGACCGCTTCATGGAGCGGGCCTTGAAGCGCGTCGCCGCGATCAAGCAGGGCGATCCGCGCGATGCCACCACCATGATCGGCGCGCAGGCGTCGGGCGAGCAGCTGGCGAAGATCCTGTCCTACATCGACATCGGCAAGCAGGAGGGCGCCAAGTTGCTGGCGGGCGGCGGACGTGCCGAGCTCGGCGGCGATCTCGCCGGCGGCTTCTACGTCAAGCCGACTGTGTTCGAGGGCCACAACAAGATGCGGATCTTCCAGGAGGAGATCTTCGGGCCCGTGGTCTCGGTCACGACCTTCAAGAACGACGACGAGGCGCTCGAGATCGCCAACGACACGCTGTACGGCCTCGGGGCCGGCGTCTGGAGCCGCGATGCCAACCGCTGCTACCGCTTCGGCCGGGCGATCCAGGCCGGCCGGGTCTGGACCAACTGCTACCACGCCTATCCCGCCCATGCGGCGTTCGGCGGCTACAAGCAGTCAGGCGTCGGTCGCGAGACCCACAAGATGATGCTCGATCATTATCAGCAGACCAAGAATCTCCTGGTCAGCTACAGCCCGAAGAAGCTCGGCTTCTTCTGATCGGATGGCCGGAGAGGGCGGCGCCATGTCCGGCGCCGTCCGCTCCGACGACCGGGCCAGCATGGCCCATAGTTCTTGATCCGGCCACGAAGCCGCACGCACTGCGTCGCGCGTAGATTTGTTGCCCGATCAGCGCCAAAGATTTTCCAATATTTCGACCACGTTGCAGTGCGGCATAATGAAAGTCGTGCCATGTCGCCGCGGTGCTTTCCAAGGGCGTTTGAGTTGGGTTAGAGAGGGCGTGAGTTTTCTCTGACCCGGAATTCCTATGGCCGCACCCAAGAAAGCCGCCGCAAGCACTCCACAGGACAAGACCGACGGCGGTTCGCCTCCGGAATTCACCAGGGAGCAGGAGCTCAAGGCGCTCCGCGACATGCTCCTGATCCGGCGGTTCGAAGAAAAGGCCGGCCAGCTCTACGGCATGGGCGCGATCGGCGGCTTCTGCCACCTCTATATCGGCCAGGAGGCCGTCGTGGTCGGCATGCAGATGGCCCTGAAGCAGGGCGATCAGGTCATCACCGGCTATCGCGATCACGGCCACATGCTCGCCACCGGCATGGATGCCAACGGCGTCATGGCCGAGCTCACGGGCCGCCGCGGCGGCTATTCCAAGGGCAAGGGCGGCTCCATGCACATGTTCAGCAAGGAGAAGCACTTTTACGGCGGCCACGGCATCGTCGGCGCCCAGGTCTCGCTCGGCACCGGTCTCGCCTTCGCCAATCATTACCGCAGCAACGACAATGTCAGCGTCACCTATTTCGGCGACGGTGCGGCCAATCAGGGCCAGGTCTATGAGAGCTTCAACATGGCGGAGCTCTGGAAGCTGCCGGTGATCTACGTCATCGAGAACAATCGCTACGCCATGGGCACCTCGGTCTCGCGCGCCTCGGCGCAGCAGGATTTCTCCAAGCGCGGCGTGTCCTTCAACATCCCCGGCAAGCAGGTCGACGGCATGGACGTCCGCGCCGTGAAGGCCGCCGGCGACGAAGCCGCCGCCTGGTGCCGCGCCGGCAAGGGCCCCTACATCCTGGAGATGCAGACCTACCGCTATCGCGGCCACTCGATGTCCGACCCCGCAAAATATCGCACACGTGAGGAGGTCGAGAAGGTCCGCCACGATCAGGACCCGATCGAGCAGGTGCGCAACCGCCTCCTGGCCGCGAAGGTCAGCGAGGCCGATCTCAAGGCGATAGACGCCGAGGTGCGCGACATCGTCAATGCGTCCGCCGATTTCGCCCAGCATGATCCCGAGCCGGATGCCGCCGAGCTCTGGACCGACGTTTACCGCTGAACGCGCGCAAGCTTTCTCTTGGAGTCGATATGCCAATTCAAGTGCTGATGCCCGCGTTGTCGCCCACGATGGAGAAGGGCAACCTCGCCAAATGGCTGAAGAAAGAGGGCGAGACGATCAAATCGGGCGACGTCATCGCCGAGATCGAGACCGATAAGGCGACGATGGAGGTCGAGGCGACCGACGAGGGGACGCTCGGCAAGATCCTGATCCCCGAGGGAACCGCCGACGTCGCCGTGAACACGCCGATCGCGACCATTCTCGCCGACGGCGAGAGCGCGGCCGATCTTGCCAAGGCGCCCGCGCCGGCTGCGAAGGCGGCCGAGTCTGCGCCGCCTGCTGCCGCAAAGGCCGAAGCGCCTGCGCCGAAGGCTGCGCCGGCGCCGCAGGCCGTCGCTGAACCCGATCCGGAAGTGCCCGCGGGCACCGAGATGATCACGCAGACCATCCGCGAAGCGCTGCGCGATGCCATGGCCGAAGAAATGCGCCGCGATGCGGATGTCTTCGTGATGGGCGAGGAGGTCGCCGAATATCAGGGCGCCTACAAGGTCACCCAAGGCTTGCTCCAGGAGTTCGGCGCCAAGCGCGTCATCGACACCCCGATCACCGAGCACGGCTTTGCCGGCGTCGGCGTCGGCGCCGCGATGACCGGCCTCAAGCCGATCGTCGAGTTCATGACCTTCAACTTCGCCATGCAGGCGATCGACCAGATCATCAACTCCGCGGCCAAGACGCTCTATATGTCCGGCGGCCAGATGGGTTGCTCGATCGTGTTCCGCGGGCCGAACGGCGCGGCCGCGCGCGTCGCCGCCCAGCACAGCCAGGATTATTCGGCCTGGTACTCCAACGTGCCCGGCCTCAAGGTCGTCGCGCCGTTCTCGGCGGCTGACTACAAGGGCCTGCTCAAGGCCGCGATCCGCGATCCCAACCCGGTGATCTTCCTCGAGAACGAGGTGCTCTACGGCCACACCGGCGAAGTGCCGAAGCTCGACGATTTCATCATTCCGATCGGCAAGGCGCGCATCGTGCGCTCCGGCAGCCACGTCACCATCATCTCCTGGTCGAACGGCATGACCTATGCGCTGAAGGCCGCCGACGAGCTCGCCAAGGAGGGCATCGAGGCCGAGGTGATCGACCTGCGCACGCTGCGCCCCATGGACACCGAGACCATCATCAATTCGGTGAAGAAGACCGGTCGTGCCGTCACGGTGGAAGAGGGCTGGGCGCAGAGCGGCGTCGGCGCCGAGATCGCCGCGCGCATCATGGAGAACGCCTTCGATTATCTGGATGCGCCGGTCGCGCGCGTCTCCGGCAAGGACGTGCCGATGCCTTATGCCGCCAATCTGGAGAAGCTCGCGCTGCCCTCGGCGGCTGAAGTCGTCGAAGCCGCCAAAGCCGTCTGCTACAGGTAGGCCATGGCGGGCCCGAAGGAGCAGCCACTGCCGCCCGACGTCATGACCCGCGACGACGCGGTCGAGATCCTGCGCGTGTTCGTGCTGGACGGCGGGCTGTCGATGGCGTTCCAGCGGGCCTTCGAAGAGCCCGACATGTGGGGCCTGCTGCTCGTCGATCTCGCCCGCCACGCCGCGCGCGCCTATGCGCGCGAGAGCGAATACACCGAGGAAGACGCGCTCAGCCGGATCCTGGAGATGTTCCAGGCCGAGATCGAGCGTCCCACCGACACCGGCACCACGACGCCGCGCGGCAAGGGGCACTGACCGTGGCAGTCGAAGCCCACCATTTCGATTTCATGCTGGAGGCGATCCGCGAAGCCGAGGCCTCGATCGCGCAGGGCGGCCTGCCGATCGGCGCCGTGCTGACGCGCGAGGGCAAGGTCATCGCCCGCGGCCACAACAACCGCGTGCAGGAAAAGAACGTGATCCTGCACGGCGAGATGAGCTGCCTGCGCGAAGCCGGGGTGATCTCGTTCCACGACACGATCATGTACACCACGCTGTCGCCATGCTCGATGTGTGCCGGCGCGCTCGCGTTGTTCAAGGTCAAGCTTGTCGTGATCGGCGAATCCGTCACCTTCGAGGGCTCCAAAGATATCCTCGACAAGTTCGGCATCCCCTGGATCGACCTTGCCGACGAGCGCTCCATCGCCATGATGAAGAATTGGCGTTCCAATCCCGCCAATGAGCGCCTGTGGCAGGGCGACATCGGCAACTAAACCTGGTCTGTTCGTCTTCGGCTGTCGAAGACGAATTTTTGCAAAGTTTGTCTTGAGGTCAGCATGCCCATCAACATCCTGATGCCCGCTCTCTCGCCGACGATGGAGAAGGGCAACCTCGCCAAATGGCTGAAGAAGGAAGGCGACAAGGTCAAATCCGGCGATGTCATCGCCGAGATCGAGACCGACAAGGCCACCATGGAGGTCGAGGCGATCGACGAGGGCACTATCGCCAAGATCCTGGTGCCCGAGGGCACGCAGGACGTCCCGGTCAACGACGTGATCGCGGTGCTCGCCGGTGAGGGCGAGGACGTCAAGGCGGCCGGTAGCGCCAAGCCCAGCGCTTCGGCCGCACCACCGAAAGCAGAGAAGCCCGCTGAAGCTCCGGCTGCTGCTGCGGCTCCCGCGCCGGCAGCGCCGAAGGCCGCACCGCCGCCCGCCGCCGCACCCGCGCCGCAGCCGGCACCGGCCGCGCAGAGCAACGGCCATGGCGGCCGCGCGTTCTCCTCTCCGCTGGCGCGACGTCTCGCCAAGGAAGCAGGCATCGATGTCGGTATGGTCACCGGCACCGGTCCGCACGGCCGCGTGGTCGCCCGCGACGTCGAGCAGGCCAAGTCCGGCAAGGGCCTCAAAGCCCCCGCCGCAGCGCCGTCCGGCGCGCCCTCGATCGCGCCCACCATGTCGGACAAGCAGATCCTGTCGCTGTTCGAGCCCGGCTCCTACGACATCGTCCCGCATGACGGCATGCGCCGCACCATTGCGCAGCGCCTGACCGCGTCGATCCAGAATGTCCCGCACTTCTACCTGACAATCGACTGCGACATCGGCAAGCTGCTGGCCGCGCGCGAGGAGATCAACGCGGCTGCGCCCAAGGACAAGGAGAAGAAGCCGCTCTACAAGATCTCGGTCAACGACTTCGTCATCAAGGCGATGGCGGTCGCGCTGCAGAAGATCCCGAACTGCAACGTCAGCTGGACCGAAAGCGGCATGGTCAAGCACCACCATTCCGACGTCGGCGTCGCCGTGGCGATGCCGGGCGGCCTGATCACGCCGATCATCCGGAAAGCGGAGACCAAGACGCTCTCCACCATCTCCAACGAGATGAAGGATTTTGCCGCGCGCGCTCGCTCCCGCAAATTGAAGCCCGAGGAATATCAGGGCGGCACCACCGCCGTCTCCAAC
Source organism: Bradyrhizobium sp. 62B (assembly GCF_030272265.2). Classification (NCBI taxonomy): domain Bacteria; kingdom Pseudomonadati; phylum Pseudomonadota; class Alphaproteobacteria; order Hyphomicrobiales; family Nitrobacteraceae; genus Bradyrhizobium; species Bradyrhizobium sp. 62B. The sequence continues at coordinate 3,434,564 of NZ_CP092841.2, forward strand.
CTCGGCATGTACGGCATCAGCCACTTCACCGCCGTGATCAACCCGCCGCATGCGACCATCCTCGCGGTCGGAACCAGCGAGGAGCGGCCTGTGGTGCGCGGCGGCAAGATCGAGATCGCGCACATGATGAGCGTGACTTTGTCGTGCGATCACCGCGCGATCGACGGCGCGCTCGGCGCCGAGCTGATCGGCGCGTTCAAGCAGCTGATCGAAAACCCTGTGATGATGATGGTCTGACGGGGAGGCGCAGGGTGAATGCGAACGCGCTGGCCCTGGATCTCCCTGTTGCTCTCGGCCGCGCTTGCGCTCAATCCAGTCGGGCTCGATATTCTGCATTCCGCGTTCTTTGCCGGCGAGCAGCTGGCAAGGAGCATCGGCCAGGCGGTCGTCATGATTGCGCTGGCCATCATGGCCGGCGCGATCCTGCTCGAATGGCTGGTCCGGGTTTTGATTTTCAGGCGCCGCGCCCGCGGTGCGTCCACGTGAGTTGAACGGGAGCCGCCATGGCCGATACATCCTTCGACATCATCATCATCGGCTCCGGTCCGGGCGGCTATGTCACCGCGATCCGCGCCGCTCAGCTTGGCTTCAAGGTCGCGATCGTCGAAAAATCCTATCTGGGCGGCATCTGCCTGAACTGGGGCTGCATCCCGACCAAGGCGCTGCTGCGTTCGGCCGAGATCTACCATTACATGCAGCACGCCAAGGATTACGGCCTGTCGGCGGAGAAGGTCTCGTTCGACCCGAAGGCCGTGGTGCAGCGCTCGCGCGGGGTCTCCAAGCGCCTGAACGACGGCGTCGGCTTCCTGATGAAGAAGAACAAGGTGAGCGTGATCTGGGGCGCGGCCTCGATCGACGCGCCCGGCAAGGTCACGGTGAAGAAGTCCGACGTCGAGGGCCCCAAGGGTTCGCTGGGCGAGGGGACCTATCAGGCCAAGCACATCATCGTCGCGACCGGTGCGCGGCCGCGCGTGCTGCCGGGGCTCGAGCCCGACAAGAAGCTGATCTGGACCTATTTCGAGGCGATGGTGCCGGAGCGGATGCCGAAGTCGCTGCTGGTGGTCGGCTCGGGCGCGATCGGCATCGAGTTCGCCTCGTTCTTCCACACCATGGGCTCCGAGGTCACCGTGGTCGAGGTGCTGCCGCAGATCCTTCCCGTCGAGGACGCCGAGATCGCGGGCCTTGCGCGCAAGCGCCTGGAGAAGCAGGGCATCAAGATTATGTCCTCGACCAAGGTCACGAAGCTGGAGAAGAAGGCCGACAGCGTCGTCGCCACCATCGACGACGGCAAGGGCAAGCCTGTCACATCAGAGTTCGAGCGCGTGATCTCGGCGGTCGGCGTCGTCGGCAACATCGAGAATCTCGGCCTCGAAAAGCTCGGCGTCAAAACAGACCGCGGCTGCATCGTCATCGACGGTTACGGCAAGACCAACGTTCCCGGCATCTACGCCATCGGCGATGTCGCGGGACCGCCGATGCTCGCGCACAAGGCCGAGCATGAGGGCGTGATTTGCGTCGAGGCGATCAAGGGCCTGCATCCGCATCCCATGGACAAGAATATGATCCCGGGCTGCACCTATTGCCATCCGCAGGTCGCCTCGGTCGGCCTCACCGAAGCCAAGGCGAAAGAGAGCGGCCGCGAGATCCGCGTCGGCCGCTTCCCCTTCGTCGGCAACGGCAAGGCGATCGCGCTCGGCGAGGACCAAGGCCTGGTCAAGGTGATCTTCGACAAGAAGACCGGCCAGCTGCTCGGCGCCCACATGGTCGGCGCCGAGGTCACCGAGCTGATCCAGGGCTACGTCGTCGCCATGAATTTGGAGACGACGGAAGAGGAGCTGATGCACACGGTCTTCCCGCATCCCACCTTGTCGGAGATGATGAAGGAAGCCGTGCTGGATGCTTATGGACGGGTGCTGAATATCTGAGCGATTTCCGCTCGTCATGCGCGGGCTTGACCCGCGCATCCATCAAGCGAAGCGCTCTCAAGGATGGATTGCCGGGTCAAGCCCGGCAATGACGGACGCAGGAAACTGGCGAAACAAGGAAGAAGAAAGAAGCGAGCCATGCACGACAACGACAACCTCACCATCGAACGCCCGACCTTCGTCACCCATCTCGAATGCGCGATGGAGGGCGATCACTATGCGGCCGACCAGGTCCATAACCTCTCCAAGGCCGGCAAGCCGCTGCTGGTGCGCTACGACCTCGCCGGGGTGAAGAAGGCGCTGACCAAGGATGCGCTCGCCCAGCGGCCCGGCGACATGTGGCGCTACCGCGAGCTGCTGCCGGTGCGCAAATGCCAGGACATCGTCTCGCTCGGCGAAGTGACGACGCCGCTGATCCGGCTGCCCAAGCTCGGCAAGAAGCTCGGCGGCGGCGAGATCATCGTCAAGGACGAGGGACGGCTGCCGACCGGCTCGTTCAAGGCGCGCGGTCTCGTGATGGCGGTGTCGATGGGCAAGGCGCTCGGCATCAAGCACATGGCGATGCCGACCAACGGCAATGCCGGCGCGGCGCTGGCGGCCTATGCGACGTCCTGCGGCATCAAGACCACGATCTTCTGCCCGGCCGATACGCCGGAAGTGAACGTCAGCGAGATCGAGCTGCAGGGCGCAACCGTCTATCGCGTCAACGGCTATATCGACGATTGCGGCAAGATCGTCGGCGAGGGCAAGGCGAAAGTCGGCTGGTTCGACACCTCGACGCTGAAGGAGCCGTACCGCATCGAAGGCAAGAAGACGATGGGCCTCGAGCTCGCCGAGCAGCTCGGCTGGGACGTGCCCGACGTGATCTTCTATCCGACCGGCGGCGGCACCGGCCTGATCGGCATGTGGAAGGCGTTCGACGAGCTGGAGAAGATCGGCTTCATCGGCTCGAAGCGCCCGCGCATGGTCGCGGTGCAGGCCTCGGGCTGCGCGCCGATGGTGCGGGCTTACGAGGCCGGCACCGAGCATGCGACGCGCTGGGAGGATGCCCACACCATCGCCTCGGGCATTCGCGTGCCGCAGGCGATCGGCGATTTCCTCATCCTGCGTGCGGTGCGCGAGAGCAAGGGCTTTGCCATCGCGGTCGACGACGACAAGATCTCGGCGGCGCTGAACGAGGTCGCGCGCGAGGAGGGGCTCTTGCTGTGTCCGGAGGGCGCCGCCACCTACGCCGCCTACAAGGAGAGTCTTGCCGACGGCCGCGTCTCGAAGGGTGACCGCGTCATGCTGTTCAACTGCGCCACCGGCCTGAAATACCCGCTGCCGAAGGTCGACCGCACGCTCGACCGGCACAAGCCGATCGACTACACCCAATTCTAGCGCGGCAATACGCCACGAACGATCTCTCTTCCCGTCCGCGGGAAGAGCAAAAACAATAACGACATCGTTGGGGAGAAGACAATGACGAAGGCCGTCTGGGCTGCGCTGTTTGCTGTTCTCGCTGTTTCAGGCGCCGCGCGCGCCGATGACTATCCCACCCGTCCCATCACCATCATCGTGCCGTTCGCGGCGGGCGGCCCGTCGGATGCGATGGCGCGGGTGCTGGCCGAGCGGATGCGCACCTCGCTTGGCCAGGCCGTCGTGGTCGAGAACGTCACCGGCGCGGGCGGCTCGATCGGCGTCGGCCGCGCGGTGCAATCGCCGCCGGATGGCTACACGATCTCGTTCGGCCATCTCGGCACCCACGTCGCCAACGGCGCGGTCTACAAGCTCAAATACGATCTGGTCGCCGATCTCGAGCCGGTGGTGCTGCTGCCGAGCAATCCGATGATCGTCGTCAGCAAGAATGCGGTGCCCGCGACGTCTCTGAAAGAGCTTCTGGAGTGGCTGAAGTCGCGACCCTCGCCGCCGACGGCGGGCACCGCGGGTGCCGGCTCCGGCAGCCACATCGCCGGCGTCTATTTCGAGAGCGTCTCCGGCATCAAGCTGCAATACGTGCCGTATCGCGGCACGGCGCCCGCCCTGAACGATCTCATCGCCGGCCAGATCGACATCATCGTCGACCAGACCTCGAACTCCATCAATCAGGTTCGCGCCGGCACCATCCGCGCCTACGCCATCACCGACGACAAGCGCCTGTCCTCGGCACCGGAGATTCCGACCGCCGAGGAGGCGGGCCTGAAAGGCTTCAACATGACGCTATGGTCGGGTATGTGGGTGCCGAAGGGCACGCCGAAGGACATCGTGGCCAAGCTCAATGCCGCGGCCGTGGAGGCCCTGAACGATCCCGCCGTGAGGAAGCAGCTCGAAAGCCAGGGGCTGGAGATGACGCCGAAAGACCAGCTCACGCCCGAAGCGCTCGGCACCCGTCAGAAGGCCGAGATCGCAAAATGGTGGCCGATGATCAAGGCCGCGAACATCAAGGTCGATTGAGAGGTATGTTGGCCAGGCCAATATCGCTCAGCTGCCTCTCGAAGAGGACGTAAGATGAAGTTGAAGACCATGTTGGCGGCGTCACTGTGTTCGATCGCCGCAGCCGCCAACGCAGCGCCGCCCGGCACCAGCATTGCCGACGCTGCGCAGCTGCACCAGGAGTACACTGACGTCGTGATTGCGTCGGAGCAGTGTCCGGGTGTCATATTGGATATCAAGAAGTGGGATGGCGAAGTCCGCAAGCTGGGCGGACCCGGGGTGCTGAAGGCGTTCGACGTTTCGGAACAGGGCGGAGCGTGGCGCGACAAGCGATACGACGAGTTCAAGGCGAACCCTGCCAAGCAGTGCGCCGAAGCGTTGGAGACCTACGGCCCCAAGGGCATGGGTCTGCTCCAGAGGAAGTGACACCTGCACCCAAGCGTCGTGCCGGCGATCCCACCGACAAGGCGGATTGAGCGCTTCGCCGGCGCCGCATCACATCGTGGCGTCACCGGGGCCCGACAGGGCCGTCTCCAGGCATTGAAGCAGGGTTGGCGTTGAGAACGGCTTGGCGAGAAAGCAGGTCGCACCGGCCTTCTGCGCGCGGTCGCGCACGGCCTCGTCCGGAAAAGCCGTCATGAAGATGAAGGGCGTGATGCGCCCGTGCCTGCGCATATGCGTCAACAGCTCGACGCCGCTCATCACCGACATCTGCACGTCCGCGATCACGCAGGAGGTCGTCTCCAGTTCGGCGGATTGGAGAAATTCATGAGCGGAGCCAAAGGTGTAGACCGTGTATCCGCGCGACGTCAGGAGGTTGTTCGTCGCCAGGCGAACGGAGGCATCGTCGTCAATGACGGAAATGATCGAAGGCGCTGGCAATATGATCGCTCCTGAACGGCGAGCCGCCTGCCGCGGTTCAGCCGCCCGAGGGAAAGTGGGCCACCGGAGCGAGCTTGGAAAGCATACTTAGGTTTGCAAATGACCCCTGCCGCGCGGGATTCCGAGCGCGTCCGTCATTCTGACGAGATCGGCGAGCGACTTCGCCCCCATCTTCCGCATGATCTGCCCACGATAGATTTTCACGGTGATCTCGGCCAATCCAAGCTGGGCGGCGACCTGCTTGTTCATCAGCCCGGATGCAACCAGGGCCAGGACGTCGCGCTCGCGTGCCGTCAGCGCCTCGAAACGCGATCGCATGCCCGAGATCGACTTCTCCGCATCGCGGCGCTTGCGATCTCTCTCGATCGCCGCCTGCACCGCATCCAGCATGTCCTGGTCGCGCACCGGCTTGGTCAGAAAATCGACGGCGCCGCTTTTCATGGCTCTCACGGTCATAGGGATATCGCCATGACCGGTGATGAAGATGATGGGCGTGTGAATATTGGCCTTGGCGAGGTCGGCCTGGAGGTCGAGGCCGCTCGAGCCCGGCAGGCGGATGTCGAGCACGAGGCAACTGGGGACCGCGGGCGGTTTGGCTTCCATGATCTCCGCCGCCGAGCTGAAGGCTTCGACCTTGAGACCGACGGATTGAAAGAGATTGGTGAGCGCACGTCGCATCGACGGATCATCATCCACGATCAGTACGATCGGATCGCCGGCGCTCGGGCCGCCCTGCTTGGCATGGTCGGTCACGACGTGTCCTTGTGCGACAAGGGCAGGGCGATCTGGAATGTCGCACCGCGTCCCTCGTTTTGAAAGGCGGAAAGCCGGCCTGCGTGAGCCTCGATGATCGATCGGCAGATCGAGAGTCCCATGCCCAGACCGCCGGATTTCGTCGTGAAGAAGGGGCTGAAGATGCGCTCCTTGACGTCTTTGCCGAGACCGACACCGCGGTCCGTCACGGTGAGGAGCAGGCGGTCGTCGTCATCAGCACGACACGAGCGGATCGCCAGTTCCCGCGGACGATCGACATTGGCTTGCATGGCCTCGATGCCGTTCATCACGAGGTTGATCAGCACCTGCTGGAGCTGGATCCGGTCGCCGCAAACCTGAGGCAGGTCGGACGCCAACTCCATGCGCACCGACACCCCATGGGTCGCGAGCTCGCGCCGAACGAGCGCCACCGCCTCCCTGACGACCTGGTTGATGTCGAGTGCAACGACTTCGATTTCGGTCTTCTTCGCAAGCGCCCTGATCCGGCGGATCACCTCGCTCGCGCGATTGGCGTCCTCGACAATCCATTCGGCGGAACGGCGCGCGGCTTTCAGATCGGCCGGTTCGCGGTCGAGCCAGGCGATGCAGGCGTCCGCGTTGGAGATCACCGCAGCAAGCGGCTGGGTGATTTCGTGGGCAATCGAGGTGGTGAGTTCGCCGAGCGTCGTGACGCGCGTGACGTGGGCGAGCTCGCCTTGTGCCTTGCGCAGCGCCTCTTCCGCCTGCTCGACGCGGATCGCCGCCGTGATGTCGCTGCTGACGCCGCGATAGCCGAGAAAATTGCCATTCGCGTCGTGAAACGGCTTGCCGCTGGTGCGCACGTAGATGGGAGATCCGTTGCGATCCTTGCTGCGGTAGATCAGATCGCGGAACGGAACGTGGGCATCGAGCGCCGCGCGATGCTGCTCCCATTTCTCCGGCTCGAGCTCGGCATCGGGTGGAATGTCCCAGCGGGGCAGGCCGATCACGCCCGTCGGCGGAGCGCTGGAGCTATCGGCATGTTCCGATATCCTGGTGATGCGGTGGTCCGGCCCGGTCTCCCAGAACCAGTCCGATGCGGTCTCGGCGTAGTCGCGGAATCGCTGCTCGGATGCCTTGAGCTCGTCGAATGCCTTGTGCAGCGCATCTTTCGCCGCGATTTGCTCGGTGACGTCCACGTGCGTACCGATGATTTCCATCACCTCGCCGTCGCTGCCCATCACGGGATGGCCCTCGCTGTGGATGCGCCTGATCGCACCGTCGGGGCGCGCGATCCGGAAGTCGACCTGGAAGGGCTGCTTCTGCCGAACCGCTTCACGCTCGACCTCGATAATCCGCCGAAAGTCCTCCGGCAGGATACGTTGCTGAAAAGCCTTGGCCGGGATATCGGTCTGGTCCGGCTCAAACCCGAACAGGCGGTAGAGCTCAGCCGATCGGTAGGCGAACTCCTGGCGATGAACGTCCCAGGCCCAGCTGCTGGTTTGGCTGAGGCGCTGGGCTTCGGTCAAATAGGCTTCGCTGCGCCGCAGCCTCTGTTCGGCTTCCTTGGCCATCGTGACGTCGGTCACCGCCCCGACGAACTCGATGCGCCCGGATGGATGTCGAACCGCGCGCGCCACGGAATGCAGATATTTGACCGACCCGTCGGGCATCAGCAGGCGATATTGGTGGTCGAAATCCTCCGCCAGGCGGTAGGCCCGTTCGAGGGTGCTGCGGACCGTATCGCGATCTTCCGGATGGATGCGCTGGAAGACGAAGCCCAGGCTCGGCTTGGTCGCCGGATCACACTGGAAGATGCGGAAGGTCTCCCTCGACCAGACGGCTTCGCCGGTCGCAAAGTTCAAGCCGAAGCTGCCGGTGTGACTCAGTTCCTGGGCCTGGGCGAGGTAGGCCTCGCTCTGCCGCAGCGCATCCTCCGCTTCCTTGCGCTGGGTGATGTTCTCGCAGGCGACCAGCAGGATCGGCGTGCCGTCGCCGCGCAGCATCACCTTGGCGTTTTCCCGGACCCAAAGCACCGACCCGTCCTTCCGGAACTTGCGAATCTCCCAAGTATGCGACTGGTCCACGGTCGTCAGGCACAAGGCGACGCATTGACGAACGAAGTCGCGGTCTTCCTCGAAGAAGACGTTCAGCACGGATTGGCCGATCAGTTCGTCCGTCGTGTAGCCCAGCTGGGCGGCGCCGAACGTATTGACGTTGAGCACCGTTCCGGCGGGATCGACCATGAAGTACATGACGGGATTGTGCTCGAACACCTCGCGCCATTGCTTCACGGCATCACGCAGGTCGGAATTCTGCCGCGAGGCGTCTACGACGGCGGGGCCGTCCTTCTCGCCGTTGCCGAATGATCGAAGCGCCGCAAGGCCGCCGAGCAGGAATTGTGCGGCCGAACTCCCGATTTTCGTGATCTGGCCAGGCATCATCGCAATTGCCCCGGCTCGCTGGCGTCCAAGGTGAGTAGAGCACTTTGCCATTACAGGGGCAATTGCCTCCGACCAAAGTCGGATTGTCGGCAAAACTCCCGATTGCCGTGCAGCCTGCGCGCATTGCGCCGTCACGTTGCGCAGGTGAGCGGAAGTCCGCAAAACCACGGCACAAACCTACGTATAGCTCGTACAACCCTAGTTCTAGCGTGAATTTACCTCCGTACAATTGAGCGGTGCGTTGCAAGGAGCCTAGTCTTGCGGCCAATCGAGAGAAGTCGATTGCGGAGCACAAATTGCCGAAAAGCTCGGCGTGTTGCACCCGAAGAACCAGGCTCTGCGTCCGTTGCCCCGACTTGCCGCATGATTTGGCGGTCGCGATTGAGAAGCCGCATTTTCCGTGACGACCGTGGCGCCTCCTGCCTTTTGCGCAGGAGGAGGCCAGGACCCCAGAGGTCAAGAGGAGAGGATCATGTGCGATAGCCCCGACGACTCCGAGCGCCGTCTCGAGTCCAAAAGCTGCGCCCTCTGTGCCGGGAAGTTTGGCTTGATCCGATACTACTCCTGGCGGACGCCGCTCTGCTCGCGGAAATGCCTCGACCGGTTCAGGGCACGTCGCGAACGCGACCGCCGCTGGCTGTTCCAATGTCAGGTGGCATGAGGATCGGCCGCCGCACCTAACCCGTCAGGTTCATTTTCTCGTCCGGAGGCTGTGAGTTGAACCGAGGCTGCAAGCTCCTGTTGGCGATCACGCTGCCGCTTCCGCTGGCAACGGGCTTGAAGGCCGAGGACGCTGGACGGGATGGATCGCATCGTCACCATCCGCCTCAGGATCAAGCGCTGCACGAGAAGTTCTATTCGAACTGGCGCATGCCGGACAATCCGGTTCTGAGCTGCTGCAACAATGCGGATTGCTACCCGACCGAGATACGCTACGTCGAAGGCAAGATCTACGCCCGGCGCCGGGAAGACGGGAAAAACATCCTGATCCCGTCCCAGAAGGTCGAGCGCAACAGGGACAATCCCGACGGCCGCAACCATATCTGCGCGCCGCCGCCGGCCGCCTCTCTGGTCGATACGGTCTACTGCTTCGCGCTGGGAGGTGCCACGTGAGATTCATATTGGTGAACGGCAGAACCCCGTTCCGCAAGACGTCGTGTCTGTGGTGCTGCGAGGAGATCGACGGTGGCTATCTGCGCGATGCCAGGACGCTGCTGCGCTACTGCGGCTACGAGTGCTACGCAATTCACCAGGAAGCGGCGCCGTTGATCCAGGAGCGTACGCGCGCGGCGTCCTGAGCAGACAGGCAGGAAAGAGGCGAGGACACGGCATTGAGATTCATGCTCGTCAATCAGGAACATCCCCGCCACGGCGCGGCCTGCAGCGCATGCGCCCGGCCGCTGGGTTCGAGTTACGTCCGGCAGGTGTCCAGGCAAGAGCGGTATTGCGGCTACGATTGCTACCGCCAGCAGACGGCCATGGACGTGCTGTGGCCTTACCGCAGCGCGATCGAGACGGTCGCGGTGCTGACGGCCATCACGAGCTGGAGCTGGATGATGCAGATGGGCGCGCTCTCGCGCTCATTGGCTGAGGCATATCTGCGCGTGCACAACCTTCGAACCCTGGAAGGAGGTGACGGCTAGCCTCACGATGCCGGCCGCGCAGATCCGTCGGCCGCAGTTCCCGCGTCCAGCTTCGCGCCGCGTCCAGCCCCGGCGGTCGCGAGGCTAGCGCGATGGGGCTGCGGCCGATGCCGTTGGTTCCGCGCTCACTTCGTGCGTCGTGACGCGCTGCTCGGATTTCGCGGCAATCATGCCGCTGCCCTCGAACCTTGCGCGGTAGACCAGCACGTTCTCGATCACGCGCTGGACGTAGTTGCGCGTCTCCGACAGCGGGATGCGCTCGACCCAGTCGACCGGATCGACATTGGGATCCCTGGGGTCGCCGCGGGCCTGCACCCATTCGCGCACCCGGCCACGGCCGGCATTGTAGCCGGCGAAGGTCATGATCTGGTTGCCGCGATATTCCGACAACAGCGCGCTGAGCTCGGCCGCGCCCATCTGCGTGTTGTAGACGGGATCGGAGACCATCTTGTCCCAGTCATAGGTCAGGCCGAAACGCTTGGCGGTATCGCGTCCCGCTTCCGGCGTCACCTGCATCAGCCCGACCGCGTTGGCGGCCGACTTGTCGCGCTGGTCGAACGAGCTTTCGGTGCGCGCCACCGAATAGATCACGCTGGTCTCGATCGCAGGCGCGACCTGCCGGTGCTCGGGGATGCCGATGGTCGGAAACGCGTAATGGTCGAGCGCGAGCCCGCGCGCCAGCGCCGTCTTGCCGATCTCCAACATGACGCGCGCATCGCTGCGCCGTCCGGCGAGCTCGCCGAGCGCTTCCAGCGCGGTGACGTCGGTGCTCTCCTTGGCGAAATCCTCGGCGTAGTAGAACACCATGTCGCGCTCGCCGATGCCGTAGAGCATGTCGGCGGCACGCACGCGCTCGTCCGTGGGCGGCGTATCGGCGGCGGCCAGGACGGGCGAGGGCGGGCGCAGCTCGATGCGGTCGAGGCCGAGCTTTGCACGGGCGAGCTGGCCGTAATAGGCGGTCGGATAGCGCGATGCCGCCCGATAGCTCATGCGCGCATCGGCCACGGCACCCATCGCCTCGGCGGCGCGGCCACGCCAGTAATGGGCGCGCGACAGCGCGATCGGATTGGCCGAGCCTTCGTCGATGGCGGCGAAGTGCACCATCGCCGTCCTGGGATCGTCGAGGAAGCGCAGCGCGATCCAGCCGCACATGAAGTGGTAGTCGACGCGGTAGACTTCCTTCTCCGGCACAGCCGCGGTGCGCACCACGTCGTAGGCGGTCTTCGCCTTGCCCTGGTCGAGCAGCTTGCGCGCAAGCAGGCGGCGCTCACGCCACCAGGCATCGGTATCCTGCGCCGCCATGGTCTCGGGCGCGGCCGCCAGGATCACCTCGGCGGCATCGTCGATGCGATCCTTCTGCAGGTGCCATTGCGCGCGGCACAGCACATAGCCGAGATCGCGGCGTGCATCGGTCGCCACGTCGTCGAGATGATCCTTGGCCTTGCTGGCCTTGCCGGTCACGGCGGCGCAGGCCTTGACGATCGCGAGCGCATCCTCGCCGAGCCGTTTTGCGGCGCGCCGGGCGCCGGCGTAGTCCTTGGCGCCGAGCCGCCTGTCCATGCGGGCGCGATGATCGTCCGCAGTCAGGAGATCGCGGAACGCCTCGTAGGAATCCTCCTCGCTGCGCTCGGACAATTCGTCCGTGCGCCAGGCCTCGCGCACCAGCCGCGTGGCCCGGTCGGTATCGCCTTCGGCGAGCAGCACGCGGGCGAGCGCGAACTTGCCCTTGGCGCTGATCGGACGGTCCATGGTGAATTTGTGCACGGTGGCCGCATCGCTCTTCTCCTGCCACAGCCGCGCCTCGGCGCGGCGGCGCAGCAGGGTGCGGCTCGGCCAGTCCGGATTGGCGGCGAGGAAGGCGGCGTAGCGCTTGAAATTCGCCGTGCTCTCGGAATGGCGCAGCATGAACCAGTCGGCGAGCTTCTGCCCCGCGGGATCGGCAATGCGATCGCGCGCCGCGCTTGCGTCCTCGGTCTTGCCCTTGCGCGCGAGGTCGATTGCGTCCTTCAGCGCGGCGAGGTCGCCGGTCAGTGGCGGCAACGCCGGTTTGCTGGACGGCTCGTCGCTACTCTTCGACTTGCGCTTGGCCTCGGCAGGCTTGCCATTTGCTTGCTTGACATGCCGCGCCTTGCCGCTAGCTGCATGACGCGGCTTGCCGGCTTTGGCCTCATGCGACTTCTTCGGCGCGGACGATTTGTGACTGCTCTTCGCCGCGAGCTCGGTGGGAAGGAGGGCCAATGCGGCCACGGCAACGACACACGCGAGCGAGCGTAGGCACTGGTTCATTCCATGGTCCCCCTGCGAAACCATTACAAACCAAGGTCCGCGACGACATGCGGCTTGAGAATCAAAGACGACGGCAAACGATGCCACGGCATCGTTTCGCATCCTTCACGCTGTCGCAACAATGCGGCAAAATACGGATTGGAACCGGGGAACCTCGGAAAGGACAATCTCTTTAACCTTTGTTAACGCATTGGCTCGCGGGCCGCTTACCGACGGCTCACCGCGTCATGGATGCGCAGATGCGCGTGTTCCCTGGACCAAATCCGGTGTATTGAGTGCCCGGTTCCGTCCTTTCACCCTTTGCCCCCTGCACCTATGCCGATTTTCAACCAGTCGATCCGGCGCAAGATCGTCGGCATCGCCCTCGGATTGATCGTCCTGATGCTGGTCACCTCGATCCTGTCGATGGTGATGTCGAGCCAGGTCGGCGTCCTCCTCGACGAGCTGACCAACCGCTATATCCCCGCCTACAGCCATCTCGCCCGCGCCAACATCCGTTCTCTGGAGCGGGCGCTCGCGCTGCGGCAGATGGTGATGACCCGAATGGGATCCTCGTCGGACGAGGAGGCCTATGCGGCGCGGCTTCGCGACTTCCAGGCATTGGACCGCAAGTTCGAGGAGGAGGCCGAGACCGCGCGCAAGCTCATCAACGCGATCATCGACGATCCCAGAACCTATTCCGACAATGCCGCGCTGGCGCGGCTCGACGTCCGGATCGAGAGTGCCGTGGCCGAGCTGCGGCGCGATCTGGACGAGGGCAATGCCAGACTGGTCAAGCAGGTCGACGCCAAGGACATGCCCGCGGCCCGCGGCACGCTGGAGCATCTCGATATCTTGCGCGACGCGTTCAACCGCAAGATCGACGCGATCCGCGCCGACATGCTGGCGCAGGTGTTCTTCTCGACGTCGCAGGTGATCAGCCGCCAGCATCAGGCGATCGTCGTTTCGGGCGTCGTGACCTTGCTCGCCGCGATCGTCGGCTTGATCTTTGCGCTTCTGGTGTCCAGCGGCATCACGCGCCCGGTGCGGCTGCTGCTCGCCGGTGCCCGCGAGATCGAGGCCGGCCGCTTCGACAAGACCATCACCGTCTCCACCCAGGACGAGATCGGCGAGCTCGCCGCGGCCTTCAACCGCATGACCGAGCAGCTCCGCCACAACGAGCGGATCCGCGAGACCTTTGGCCGCTACATCGATCCCAAGGTGGTGCAGGGGCTGATCGACCGGCCGGAGGTCGCGATCGACGGCGAGCGCCGGGTCATGACCATCATGTTCTGCGACATGAGCGGCTTCACCTCGATGAGCGAAGGCATGACGCCGCGCGGCCTCGTCAGGGTGATGAACCACTATTTCACGGTGATGTCCGCTCCCATCCGAAGCAATCGCGGCGTCATCGACAAATATATCGGCGACGCCATCATGTCCTATTGGGGCCCGCCCTTCATCGAGGAGGGCGAGCAGGCGCTGCTTGCCGGCACCGCGGCCATCGAGATGGCCGACCAGGTGCCCGCGCTGCAGCGCCAGCTGCCGGACCTGCTCGGCATTCGCGCCATGCCCGCGCCGTGCGATTTGCGGATCGGCATCGCAACCGGCGAGGTGCTGACCGGCAGCATCGGCTCGGAGCTGATGATGAGCTTCACGGTGATGGGCGATGCCGTGAACCTGGCCTCGCGGCTGGAAGCCGTCAACAAGGTCTACGGCACCCGCATCCTGATCTCGCAGGCCACCGCCGAGGCGATCGGATCGCAGCTCGAGCTGCGCGAAATCGATCGCCTGGCAGTCGCCGGCCAGACCGCGCCGCAGACGATCTTCGAGGTGATGGCGAGGGCTGGCGCGCTCACGGATGCGCAATTTGGCTTGCGCACGCACTATGCCGAGGCGCTCGCCGCCTATCGCGCCCGGCGCTTCGATGCGGCGCGCGCGGCCTTTGGCGCGGCGCTCGAAGCCGTCCCCGGCGACGGCCCCTCGCGCACGATGCTCGGCCGCATCGCGCAGTTCGAGGCGAGCCCGCCGGACCAGGGATGGGACGGCGCCTGGCGCCTCGACAGCAAATAGCCTGCCGCACCGGAAAAATTATTTCTACGGGATAACGATGTTCGCCGTGACCTATTTCCCGGGCTTAGGTTGGGTGTCCTTGTGGCGTTTGATGGGGACACGCCGATGCCAGAACTTCAGGACAGGCTGGAACGGTTCGAGACGCTCACCGCCGAATGCGAGCTGATCGCCAAGCTCGCCACCGACAGCACCAAGCGCGAGTTCTATCTGAAGCTTTCGGAGCAGTACCGTCAGCTGGCGCTGGACATGCGGCAGGCGATCGCGACCAAGGCGGCGGAAACTCAGGCGGCGGCCTGAGGCCGGCTGCAATCCGTTCTTAACGTTTGGCGCGCATCCTGATGGCATGCGGGCGTCGCTGATCGGCTGTGCCCGTGTTGGGAAGGCCGGGGTTCGCTGCAATGCAGCGTGCGCCGTGAACGTCGTTTTGCCATGCCTCACAGGGCAATCCCATGCGCCTCGTTGCCGTGATCATCATCGCGCTCATGACGGCGGCCTGCGACCAGGAGCAGGACATCACCGGCTCGACGCCGGTCTGTCCCTTGCGGAACTACAGCTACAACCCCCGCGACATGAACCAGTGCGTCAATGCCTGCAAATCATGCGATCGCGGCACAACCGTCACCTGCACGACCTCCTGCAGCCTCAAGGGCGCGCGCTGAGCGCATCGCCTGCTGCCTTGCAGGGATCGCAACCGCGCCATCCCCGGCCGCCATCGTCCCCGCCATCTCGACCTGATAGGGTCGGTTGGAGCAGGGGGACATCGGATGAAATTCGCAAGCTTTGAAATCAACAACGTGGCGTCATGGGGTCTGGTGGACGGCGACGCCGTGGCCGATCTCGGCGCGGTGCTGGGCGATCGCTATCCCGATCTCAAATCGGCGATCGCCGCGGGCGTTCTGTCCGAGGTCGCCGCCGCGGCAGCCCGGGCGAAGCGCCA
Organism: Bradyrhizobium sp. 62B; assembly: GCF_030272265.2. NCBI lineage: Bacteria > Pseudomonadati > Pseudomonadota > Alphaproteobacteria > Hyphomicrobiales > Nitrobacteraceae > Bradyrhizobium > Bradyrhizobium sp. 62B. The sequence goes on from NZ_CP092841.2 coordinate 3,449,877, forward strand.
TCCGCTGGCCAGCATCGCCTTCCTGCCTGTGATCCCGAACCCCGACAAGATCCTCTGCATCGGGCTCAACTATGAGAACCACCGCAAGGAGACCGGGCGTACCGAGGTCGACAATCCCACCGTGTTCGGCCGCTTCGCCAACAGCCAGACCGGGCATCTCACCGACATCATCCGCCCGAAGGTCTCGACCCAGCTCGACTTCGAGGGCGAGCTCGCCGTCGTGATCGGCAAGGCCGGCCGCTACATCCCCCGCGCCGAGGCGTTCGGCCATGTGGCCGGCTATGCCTGCTACAACGAGGGCAGCGTCCGCGACTACCAGCGCCATACCCATCAGTTCACGCCGGGCAAGAACTTTCCCGCCACCGGCGCCTTCGGCCCGTTCCTGGTGACGCCCGACGAGGTCGGAGAGGTCGGGCCGCTGCGGCTGCAGACCCGGCTCAACGGCGAGGTGGTGCAGGACACCACCATCGATCAGATGATCTTCGATATCCCGCGCCAGATCGAATATTGCTCGCAGTTTACCCGGCTCGAGCCCGGCGACGTCATCGCCACCGGCACGCCGGGCGGCGTCGGCTCGCGGCGCACCCCGCCGCTCTGGATGAAGGCGGGCGATGTCGTCGAGGTCGAGATCGACAAGGTCGGCCTGCTGCGCAATGCCGTCGCCGACGAGGCCTGACGGAACCGACGGTGCTGGGGCACCGGAACGATTCACATGGGTTAGCCATTGAAGACGAGGGCAGGACGCGGAGTCCGATGGAATGGGTATGCTCGATCCCGGCCGATTTCTGGTGTCGTGCTCGCATTGCGACGCCTGGCCGATGGCGGCCAATGTGAAGCGGTCGAGCTGGTCGGCGTCGCCGCATGAGGTTCGCTTTGTCTGCACGCGCTGCCGCCGCGAGGAGACTGCGATCGTCTCGGCCTCCGGCGAATTGACCCCGATCAAGCGCGTCGATGTTCCGCCTCGCGATGTCGCTGCCGCCTGGGCCCAGGCCCAGCGTTTGCGAGGGCGGACTTGAGCCGCAGTTGCTACACCGACTGGCCGATTGACTCTCCGGCGGAACGGCACGTAGATGATCGTGACGGTTCTCCTCATGGAGATCAAAAGGGAATGTGGTGCGGGACGTCCCAACGCCGGGATTTGTCTCAACGCCACGGCTGCCCCCGCAACTGTAAGCGGTGAATCTTTCGTCCTGTGCCACTGGGAATCTCGGTCCTGGGAAGGCGACGCAAGGTAACGACCCGCGAGCCAGGAGACCTGCCGTCAGCCGTGGTCACACGCGAGGATGTCGGTCGGGGAGTACAGACATTGGCTTCACCGGAGCAGCCCATCGCTCTGCCGTGAAACCTCGTTCGCTGTGACGTGCCACCGACGTCATACCGAGGTTACAACATTGTCCCGTCTCGCTTCTGCTGCCCGGCGCCTCAGCGTAGGCCTGTTCGCATCCGTCTCGCTCCATTCGCTCGGTCTCTCCGCCGCCTTCGCCCAGCATGCTGTCGCCGAGCAGTTGCCGCCGGTCGAGGTGAGCAAGCCCGACGATCAGAACCGCACGCGGGCCAGGGCGATCGGTGAGGGCGAGACGACGAGGCCGCGGCGAGCCGCGAATGTCGCGCCGGCAGGCAATGGCACCGGCTCATCCGGCCCGGGCTCCGAGGCTGTCGCGGGTGACGGCGGCATCGTCGGAGCCGCCACGACCGTCATCACGGCCGCGGATATCGCGCATGCGCCGTCGCAGACGCTTGCCGAGATCATCGCCACGCAGACTCCGGGAGCCCAGATCACGACGTTCTATGGCGGCCAGATCGGCGCCAAGACCAGCGTGGACCTGCGTGGCTTCGGCGCCTTTGCCACCGCCAACACGCTGGTGCTGGTCAACGGCCGGCGGCTCAATGATGTCGACATGGCGCAGGTGGACCTCTCCACCATCCCGCTCAATTCCATCGAGCGTATCGAGATCACGCGCGGCAACTCCGGCGCGGTGCTCTACGGCGACAACGCGGTCGGCGGCGTGATCAACATCGTCACCAAGACCGGAAGCGGCGGACCGCCCGTGACCGCGCGCATCGAGGCCGCCTTCGGCTCGTTCAACACCAGGCTCGGCAATGTCTCGACCTCGCTCAATTCCGGGCCGTGGTCGACCTCGTTCTACGGCAATGCCGTCAGCACCGACGGCTATCGCGACAACAATCGCTATTCCCAGCAGAATGGCGTCGGCAATCTCAATTACACGACGCCGGGCCTGACGGCGTTTCTCACGGTCACCGGCGACAATCAGGAGCTGCGCCTGCCGGGCGGCCGCACCGTCGATCCCTCCATCGGCCTCGACGAGCTCAAGACCAGCCGCCGAGGCACCAGCACGCCGTTCAACTACGCCAACCAGCAGGGCATTAGCGCGACAGCCGGCTTCACCAAGACCCTGGTCAACGGCGTCGATCTCATCGTCGACGGCGGTGTGCGCGACAAGAAGCAGCAGAGCGCGTTCTTCTCCAGCCCGGCGCCGGTTCCTGCCTTCTTCACCTCGACTTATGTCGATTCCAACCTGACGACGTGGTCGATCACGCCGCGGCTCAGCGTGAAGAGCCTGCTGCTCGGCATGCCGTCGCAGCTCCTGACTGGCATCGACTACTACGATGCGAGCTTCCGGCAGGACCGCGGCGCCGGGCAGGGGCTCGCCGCCTGGCACAATTACGACCTCAGGCAGCAGACGGTCGCCGGTTATTTCCAGCACACATTGGGAGTCGCGCCCACGACCGACATCTCCTACGGGGCGCGGGTGCAGAACGTCAGGCTTGCGGCACGCGACAATTTCGACGCGGCGGCGCCGTTCAACGCCGACATCGGCGCGTCGCCGCTGACCAGCGAGGAGACCCAATATGCGCTGCATCTGGGAGCCGAGCATCGCCTCAATGACGTGGTCTCGCTGTTCGGCCGCGCCGCGCGCGCCTTCCGCACGCCTGACGTCGACGAGCGGCTGTCCTCGGGGCCGTCCTTCGATCCCCTGACCTTCGCGGCCATCCCGCAAACGTTCCAGCTCAAGACCCAGACCTCGCAGGACATCGAGGGCGGCCTGCGCATCAAGGGCGGCGGACTTCAGCTGCAGAGCAGCCTCTATCTGATGGACCTCACCAACGAGGTCCATTTCAACCCGGTCCTGTTCTACAACACCAATCTCGATCCGACCCGCCGCTACGGCTCGGAGACCAGCCTGTCCTATCGCGTCAACGACGCCCTGCTGCTGCGCTCCGGCATGGCCTATACCCGCGCGGTCTTCCGCGAAGGCGTCTGGGCCGGCAACGACGTGCCGCTGGTGTCGCGCTATACGGCAAGCGCCGGCGTCACCTGGAACATCTGGCAGAACTATCTGGTGCTCGATGCCACCGCGCGGTTCTGGAGCGAGCGGCGCATGGACAACGACCAGGCGGGCACGCAGAAGCCGATTCCGGCCAACGGCACGATCGATCTCAAGCTCAGCGGCCAGGTTGAGCGCTACTTTTGGTCGCTCAGCGTCAACAACGTGCTGAACGCGCTCTACTACGACTACGCCATCGCCAGCACTTTCACCGACGGCCGCTTCAGCGCCTATCCGCTGCCCGGCCGCTCCTATCTGCTCAAGGCCGGCGCGACGTTCTGATCAAGGCTTACACCTCGCTACGGCTGTCGCTCACCCTCAGATGAACTGGTATTCCTCAACAAGGAGATCATCCATGGCCTTCAGCATCCTGCCGTCTCACGGCGACGGCTTCCGCCTTCACCCGGTCGCGCCGCGCCTTGCGCCGATGTTCTGCTTTGCGCTGCTGACGGCATCATGCGCGCTCGCAAGCTTCGGTTTCGCCTGCGTCACGCCGTTTGCGGCCTTCGCCGTCGTTGCGGCGGCGATGCTGCCGCTGCGCCAGGCGCTGCTCGTCGTCACCGGCGCCTGGCTGGTGAACCAGACCATCGGCTTCGGCGCGCTGCACTATCCCGTTGACGCCGGCACCATCGTATGGGGCTTTGTCATCGGCGCGGCTGCGCTGCTGGCGACGGCGGCCTCGTCGATGGTGCTCGGCCTGCTACCCCGGGGGCGCACGCCGCTGGTGCTCGCGATCATGCTCGTTACGGCCTATGCAGTTTACGAGCTCGCGCTGCTCGCCGCGACGCCGTTCCTGGGCGGCGAGGGCGCCTTCACCGTCGCCATCGTGACGCGCATCGCCCTGACCTGCGCCGTCTGGCTCGCAGGCCTCGTTGCGATCTGCGAGATCGTCCGCCTGGTCGATCCGTTCGGACACAAGGGCGCAATGTCGGCCTGAGCGACGCCATCGTAGATCGTAGCCCGGGGAGGTAGCGACAACCGGGACAGTGCTGGTGGAATCCCGGGTGTCGCTCCGCTCATCCGGGCTACGCGGCCGTGCCCTGTGTCGGCCTCTGTCAATCCGTCTCGCTAAAAATATTCCACTTTACCGAAATTCGGATTTGTCGTATGTGTCGGCTCATCCCGGCTCATCCAGGAGGGGCGATCTCGAGGTCGTCTTGATCGCGAGCCGGGCTTGCGGTGGACGCGGCAGCGTCGGCATGAGAGGTGCGGGCAGGGCGGGTAGTCCCTGTGAGCCCGAAACCGCGTGTGGACGAGCGGCGCTGCTAGGCTTCGTCTCGCCTGTAAGTTTCGCAGCTCCGTCGACGGGGTTGGAAATACTGCGGCGAAATGGCGGGCCGTGCGTACGGCAAAACCGTGTGGTCCTGGCCGTCGTTGCTACGGTCAAGCCGGATCGAAGATGCGCGCGAGCCCAACCGGGTGGACGGCATCATCCAATTCGAACGGCGAGGGAGGCCAAAGGAAAGTTCGGCTCCCGGGAGAGCACGGCATAAGCCGTCCGACCATCGCGCAGGGAAGGCCGAGTGATCGGCGTCACCTGTATGCTGCTGTGCGGTTCTTCCTGCGTGCATTTCGCGCAGCGGACCGCGGGTGTCTGTCGGCACCCGGCCTTCCCTGCACCCTCTTGGATTTGAGGGTGGAGCGACGAAGCAAAGCTCGGGCGAAATCAGCCGCGAGAATGCGAACGCGCGCTTGCCATCACACACCCGGTGTCATCGCCCCGTTTGGTGCGCGATTGCGCACGGGGGCGGGCGATCCAGTACTCCGAAAAAGCAGTGATTGAACCGAGAAGCCGCGGCGTACTGGATTCCCCACATTCACGGGGAATGACAGTTTGGAGATCGAACTTGCACCTCATGCTTCGTCGCAAGGGCTCCTCGCAATGACGGGGAGAGAGCAAGTGCGTCCCACGCCGCCGCGCTGTGCCCCGGGCGCAGCGCAGCGTCACTTGGACGGTGCGCTGCTGAGCCGGGGCCCATCGCACCGCGACCTCCGGTGCGGCTGCTGAATCCCGGATGCGAGAGTGCGGCAAGGCCGACTCACTCACTTTGCATACATCTCAGTCTCGAACCGGAGTGGCGTGCGCGCCTTGCCCGCAAAATCTCAAGTTGTGGAATGCCGTCTGCAAGATGGTATTACAGTAAGCGAACCCGTGTCTTCCCGGTAACGATTGTGCTGTCGGCGCAACACTCGGTTCCGATTTAACCTTCATCACTGGTGGTTCGCATCACCGCCGCTTTTTGGCCACACCCAAACATGAATAAAATCGCTCTAATGTTCTAAGGGCAGCGGCGGTCCTCGAAAGCGACGAGAAAATCCCAAGGTCGATTCAAATCTTGGCTCTGATTTTTCGCCTCTGAAAGGGTTCACCGGGGAAACTGGTTTGCGATGGGCGCCAAGATTGACAAGCAGAGGCTGCCAAGCCGTCACGTGACGGAAGGCCCCGCGCGCGCGCCCCATCGGTCCTATTTCTACGCCATGGGTCTGACCACCGAGCAGATCCACCAGCCCTTCGTCGGCGTCGCCTCCTGCTGGAATGAGGCCGCTCCCTGCAACATCGCGCTGATGCGTCAGGCCCAGGCGGTGAAGAAGGGCGTCGCGTCGGCCGGCGGCACCCCGCGCGAATTCTGCACCATCACCGTGACCGACGGCATCGCCATGGGCCATGACGGCATGCGCTCCTCGCTGCCGTCGCGCGAATGCATCGCCGATTCCGTCGAGCTCACCGTTCGCGGCCACGCCTATGATGCCCTGGTCGGGCTCGCCGGCTGCGACAAGTCGCTGCCGGGCATGATGATGGCGATGGTCCGTCTCAACGTGCCCTCGATCTTCATCTATGGCGGCTCGATCCTGCCCGGCACATTCCGCGGGCAGCAGGTCACCGTGCAGGACATGTTCGAGGCGGTCGGCAAGCACTCGGTCGGCGCGATGTCGGACGAGGACCTCGACGAGATCGAGCGCGTGGCGTGCCCCTCGGCGGGCGCTTGCGGCGCGCAGTTCACCGCCAACACCATGGCGACCGTCTCCGAGGCGATCGGCTTGGCACTGCCTTACTCGGCCGGTGCGCCTGCACCGTATGAGATCCGCGACGCCTTCTGCATGACTGCGGGCGAGAAGGTCATGGACCTGATCGCCCAGAACATCCGGCCGCGCGACATCGTCACCCGCAAGGCCCTGGAGAACGCCGCCGCCGTTGTCGCGGCGTCCGGCGGCTCGACCAATGCTGCGCTGCACCTACCGGCAATCGCGCATGAGTGCGGCATCAAGTTTGACTTATTCGACGTCGCCGAAATCTTCAAAAAGACACCATATGTCGCGGATTTGAAGCCGGGTGGCCGTTATGTCGCCAAAGACATGTTTGAAGTAGGTGGCATACCGCTTCTGATGAAGACGCTGCTCGACAACGGCTTCCTGCACGGTGATTGCCTTACCGTCACGGGCCGCACGATCGCTGAAAACCTCAAGAGCGTGAAGTGGAATCCGCACCAGGACGTGGTGCACCCGGCAGACAAGCCCATCACCGTGACAGGCGGTGTGGTCGGCCTGAAGGGCAATTTGGCGCCAGAAGGTGCGATCGTGAAAGTCGCGGGAATGTCCAACCTCAAGTTTACCGGTCCGGCCAGGTGCTTCGACCGCGAGGAGGATGCTTTCGAGGCGGTCCAGCAGCGCACCTACCGCGAAGGCGAAGTCATCGTGATCCGCTACGAGGGGCCGAAGGGCGGCCCCGGCATGCGGGAAATGCTCCAGACCACCGCGGCGCTGACCGGCCAGGGCATGGGCGGCAAGATCGCGCTCATCACCGACGGCCGCTTCTCCGGCGCCACCCGCGGCTTCTGCATCGGCCATGTCGGGCCGGAAGCTGCCATTGGCGGCCCGATCGGGCTGCTCGAGGACGGTGACATCATCGAGATCGATGCGGTCAATGGGACCCTTAACGTTAAATTGAGCGACGCCGAGCTCGCCCAGCGCAAAACCAAATGGAGCGCTCGCGCGACTAACCACACGTCGGGTGCGCTCTGGAAATATGCTCAGCAGGTTGGACCAGCGGTCGGGGGGGCAGTGACCCATCCGGGCGGCGCGCACGAGAAACAGTGTTATGCGGACATCTAGGCGTGCCATAGTTGCGTTTGTGTTGGGGGTCGGTGCGCTGGCCGCGCCGGCGCTTGCCTTCGACGGCGCTCCGGTCAACCCGAAGGATGCGACCATCCCGGTCGTGACCACCTTGCCGGGGACCGCGGCGACCATGCGCGGCAGGATCGCGCCGTCGCCCGCGCCGCAGGAGACCTCGCTCAGTGCGCTGCAATATGCCGCCGAGGGTGGCCACCCCATCGCGCAGTGGAAGCTTGGCCGCATGTACGCCAATGGCGACGGCGTCGCCCAGGACGATCTGCGCGCCTTCGAATATTTCAGCCGGATCGCCAACGCGCATGCCGAGGACAGCCCGTCGGCGCCGCAGGCGCAGATCGTGGCCAACGCCTTCGTCGAGCTCGGCCGTTACTATCTCAGCGGCATCCCGAACTCGAAGGTCAAGTCGGATCCGGAGCGGGCGCGGGAGATGTTCTCCTATGCCGCGTCCTATTTCGGCAATGCCGATGCGCAATACGATCTCGCCCGGCTGTACCTGAAGACGCCGGACGCCTCGCGTGAGGATTTCCGCTATGGGGCGCGCTGGCTCGGTCTTGCCGCGCAGAAGGGCCAGCACGAGGCGCAGGCGCTGCTCGGCCAGATGCTGTTCAACGGCGACCGTCTGCCGCGGCAGGCCGCCCGTGGCCTGATGTGGCTGACCCTGGCGCGCGACAGCGCCAGCACGGAAGAGACCTGGATCAAGGAAAGCTACAACCGCGCTTTCGCCAAGGCCTCCGACGACGACCGCGCCATGGCCCTGCAATTGCTGGAGCAGTGGGTGCAGGGCGCCAGCAACAGGCGCTGAACGCAGTGCTGTAGGGTGGGCAGAGCGCAGCGTGCCCACCAGTTCAGCGCAGGCTAGGCAGCCTCCAGATCGAGATCCGCCCACACCGGCACGTGGTCCGACGGCTTCTCCCAGCCGCGCACATAGCTGTCGATCCCGACATTGGCGAGCTTGTCGCTGGCCTGCGGCGACAGCAGCAGATGGTCGATCCGCAGCCCCTGGTTCTTCTGCCAGGCGCCGGCCTGGTAGTCCCAGAAAGTGTACAGCCCGCCCTCGTCGGTGACGGCCCGCAAGGCATCGGTCAGGCCGAGGCCGAGCAGGGACTGGAAGCTCTCCCGCGTCTCGGGCTTGAACAGCGCGTCCTCGGTCCAGGCGGCCGGATTGTGCACGTCGCGGGCATGCGGGATGACGTTGAAGTCGCCTGCCAGGATCAGCGGCTCCTCGGTCTTGAGGCGCTCCTTCGAATAATCAAGAAGCCGGGACATCCATTTGAGTTTGTAGGGATATTTCTCGGTCCCGACCGGATTGCCGTTGGGCAGGTAGAGGCAGGCGATGCGCAGCACCCCTCGCTTCAGCGTCACCACGCCCTCGAGGAAGCGGGCATGGGCGTCCTCGTCGTCGCCGGCGAGGCCCGACTTGGTCTCGTCGAAGCGTAGCTTGGAGAGCAGGGCGACGCCGTTGAAGGTCTTCTGCCCGTGCGTGACCACGTTGTAGCCGAGTGCCTCGATCTCCAGCCGCGGAAAGGCCTCGTCGACGCATTTGATCTCCTGGAGGCAGACGATGTCCGGCTGGCACTCCTTCAGCCAGGTCAGCAGCAGGTCGATCCGCTGCCGGACCGAGTTCACGTTCCAGGTGGCTACTCTGATGGGCATGTCGGCAGGCTCCGGACCAAGGGCCATGGTTAGAACAAACTGCAAACGCGCCCGTCAAGGATGCCGCAAAATCTCCCACAAAATTAACCCGGCTTAAGCAGGCCTCAGGCCATTGATCGTCAAAAGGTTCCTCGGATGGGATTGCCGGACAAGTCGATGAAGCGAACTGAGCCGCGTGACGGCTTGATCGGTGCGTTCCTGTATTGGCTCGGCGGCTTCGAGATCGAGGACGGCCTGACCGCCGGTCTCAGCGAGCGCGAGATCCGCCGCATCCGCGCCAAGCAGATCGACGCCGTGACCCAGCTGATCCCGGTGACGATGGCGGTGACGATGCTGAATGTCGCCATCGTGCTGATCCTGTTCTGGGGCCACGGCTGGAACGACTTCCTCGCGATCTGGGGCCTGACGCTCGCCACCACCGCTTCGCTCGCGGTGCGCTCGTGGCGGAGGTCGCATCAGAACCCGCCGCAGGAGGCCTCGCCCCGCGCCGCGCGGCAGATGCTGCGGCAGGCGGTGTTCCTCGCCGCGATCTGGGGCGCGCTGCCGCTCGCCCTGTTCAGCCGCATCGAGCCGACCAGCCAGCTGATCCTGGCCTGCCTGATGGTCGGCATGATGTCGGGCGGCGCCTTCACGCTCTCGACGTTCCCGCGTGCCGGCCTCGTCTATCTCGCCACCATGACGGTCGCCTGCGCCGGGGCGCTGCTGCTCTGCGGCACCGGGCCCTATCTGGTGACGGCGGTGTTCCTGCTGCTGTTCGCATTTTTCATGGCGCGCAACATCGTCTCGCAGGGCAATCTGTTCCTCGGCAATCTCAAGGCCCAGCTCGAGCTGGAGCGGCAGACCGAGATCATCTCGCTGCTGCTGAAGGACTTTCAGGAGAACGCTAGCGACTGGCTGTGGCAGACCGATGCCGAAGGCCATCTGGTCGACGTGCCCGAGCGCTTCGCCGCCGTCGCGCAGCTGCCGCTTCCGCTGCTGAAGGGATCGCATTTCGCCGACGTGCTCGACATGCTCTGCCCCGAGGACAAGAGCGCGGCCTACAACGTCGTCGGCCTGATGGAGCAGAACGAGCCGCTGCACGAGATGAACCTCAAGGTCGTCGCCGGCGGCGAGGCGCGGCTGTGGTCGCTGACGGCCAAGCCCGCCTATGACCGCGAGGGACATTTCCTCGGCTATCGCGGCTTCGGGCGCGACGTGACCGAGCGCTGGCGCGCGGAAAAGGCCGAGGCCGAGAGCCGCGCCAAGTCCGACTTCCTCGCCGTGATGAGCCACGAGATCCGCACGCCCATGAACGGCGTGCTCGGGCTTGCCAGCATGCTGCTCGAGACCAGGCTCGATCCGGAGCAGCGCGAAGCGGTTACCACGATCCGCGAATCCGGCGACAATCTCCAGCGCATCCTCAACGACATCCTCGACCTCTCCAAGCTCGAGGCCGGACGCTTCCAGTTCGAGGCGATCGATTTCGCTCCGCAGACCTTGGTCGAGACGGTCGCAAACGTCTCGCGCGCGAGCGCCCACAGCAAGGGCAAGAGCAAGGGATTGGCAATCAAGGTCGAGCTCGATCCGAACTTGCCGCCGACGCTGCGCGGCGACGCCGCGCGCATCCGCCAGGTGCTGCTCAACCTCGCGTCCAACGCGGTGAAATTCACCGACGAAGGCGAAGTGACGATCTCCGCAACCTGTCAGGCGCGCCGCGACCTGCTGGCGACCGTGGAATGGGCGGTGACCGACAGCGGCATCGGTATCGCCTCCGAAAAGCTCGGCCAGCTCTTCAGCGATTTCGCGCAGGCCGATGCCTCAATCAGCCGCCGCTTCGGCGGCACCGGGCTTGGGCTTGCGATCTCCAGGCGCATCATCGAGCAGATGGGCGGCACTATCGGCGTCACCTCGACGCCGGGGCAGGGCTCGACCTTCCGTTTCACGCTGGTGCTGCCCTGGAGCCAGGCGCAAGCCTCCGACCAAGCGTCCAGTCGCGACGAGGCCGAGGAGCTCAAGGCTCGCATCGCCAGCCTCGATCGGCCGCTGAAGGTGCTGGTCGCCGAGGACGATGCGGTCAACCGCATGGTCGTGAGCAAGATGCTGGGGGCCTTCGATGTCGAGCTGCGGGTCGTCACCGACGGTACCGAGGCGGTCGCGGCGGCCTCCGAAGGCGAATACGACGTCGTGCTGATGGACGTGCGCATGCCCGACATGGACGGGCTTGCCGCCACCCGCGCGATCCGCGCAGCGGGCGGGCGCCTCGAAACCTTGCCCATCGTCGCGCTGACTGCCAACGCCTTCCCCGAGGACGTCAGGATCTGCCGCGAGGCTGGCATGTCGGACTTCCTCGCCAAGCCGCTGCGCAAGCCGGCGCTGGTCGCGGCCCTGCTGCGCGCACTGGACGGACACGTGATGTCCGAGGACGCGCCGCTCCAGCCGGAGCTGATGCCGGTCGAGGTGGAGTGGACGGACGAGGAGAGGCAGATAACGGGCGCTTAGACCGAGAAGCTGGTCCCGCAGCCGCAGGACGCGGTGGCGTTGGGATTGTTGACGCGGAACGAGGCGCCGATCAGATCGTCGACGAAATCGACCTGCGATCCCTCCAGGAACGGCTGCGAGGCGGAATCGACCAGCACCACCGCATTCTCCTGCTCGATCACGAGATCGTCGTCGGTCCGCGCGCGGTCGATGTCGAATTTGTACTGGAAACCCGAGCAGCCGCCGCCTTCGACGGAAATGCGCAGCATCGCACCAGAGCCTTCGCCCTTGAGGATCTCCCCAATCCGGCGGGCGGCCCGGTCACTGATGGTCACGGCAGTGGTCATTGCTGGTCTCCGAATAGTCTCGTCGTCCCGCGGTCACACTGGGGTCTTGCCCATTTCATTTGGTATCCCGCGTCCGGCATAGTTAAGTGCAAGGATACGCAGAATCAAATGGATAGGGACTAAATTCGTCGTGTCCGTCGGAATGGCAGCCCCCCGCGCGCCCTATGCCTGCGATCCCGACCGCAGCCGCGGCCGGCTGGTCGTGGAGCCGCCGAGCCGGACCCGCAGCCCGTTCCGGCGGGATTGCGACCGGGTGATCCATTCCACCGCCTTCCGCCGCCTGAAGTACAAGACCCAGGTGTTCGTGTTCCACGAGGGCGATCACTACCGCACCCGCCTGACCCATTCGCTGGAGGTGGCGCAGATCGCCCGCGCGCTGGCCCGGCAGCTTGGCCTCGACGAGGACCTCACCGAAACCCTGGCGCTCGCCCACGATCTCGGTCATCCCCCGTTCGGCCATGCCGGCGAGCGGGCGCTGGACGCCTGCCTGAAGGAGTTCGGTGGCTTCGACCACAACGCCCAGACGCTGCGTGTCGTCGCCTCGCTCGAGCATCGCTATCCTGAGTTCGACGGGCTCAACCTGACCTGGGAGTCGCTGGAGGGCATCGTCAAGCACAACGGTCCGCTGACCGACCGCAGCGGCGCGCCGGTCGGACGCTATCGCGAGCACGGCATTCCCGTCGGCATCGCCGACTACATCAGGACCTACGATCTCGAATTGTGGAGCTTCGCCTCGCTGGAGGCGCAGGTCGCCGCCATTGCCGACGACATCGCCTATGACGCCCACGACATCGACGACGGCCTGCGCGCCGGCCTGTTCCATCTCGACGATCTCAAGGTGATGCCGCTCACGGCCGAGATCATCGCCGAGACTTCGGCGCATTACCCTGACCTCGAAGACCTCAGGCGCGGCGCCGAGCTGGTGCGCGAGCTGATCTCGCACCTGATCGGCGCGGTGTTCGCCGAGGCGCAGAAGAACCTCGCCGCGGTGAAGCCGCAATCGGCCCAGGACGTGCGCCAGCAGAGCCGGGCCCTGGTCGCGTTTCCGGCCGAGGTCGCCGAGGAAGAGGCCGCCATCAAGCGCTTCCTCTACCAGCACATGTACCGCCACAAGCGGGTGATGCGGGTGATGGGGGAGGCGGAGCAGATCCTGTTCGAGCTGTTCGCCAAATACCTGCAATCCCCCGGCGAGCTGCCGCCGGAATGGCTGCTCGGGGCGGAAGCGGACAACGAGGGCGACCGGGCTCGCCGGATCGGCAATTTCATTGCCGGAATGACCGACCGTTTCGCCCTGACCGAGCACCAACGGCTTTTTGACTCGACCCCGGATTTGCGTTAGGCGGCGGCCATGCCCCAGACATCCTCATCCCTGCATTTGTTTGCCGACGTGCTTGCACGCGTGCATGCCGCCTGCCGCACGCTTGCGGCGGAAGCCAACTGGCCCGAGGGCATCGATTTCGCGCGCGTGGTGGTCGAGCCGCCGCGCGATGCCTCCCATGGCGACATGGCGACCAACGCCGCAATGGTGCTGGCGAAAGAGGCGAAGGCAAAGCCGCGCGAACTCGCCGAGCAGATCGCCGAGCGGCTGCGGGCTGATGCGCTGATCGCCAAGGTCGACGTCGCCGGTCCGGGCTTCATCAATCTGACCTTGAAGCCGGCGGCTTGGGCCGAGGCGCTGCGGACGGTGCTGCGCGAGGCCGCCGATTACGGCCGCGTCCGTGGGGGCTCCAAGGTGAATGTGGAATACGTCTCGGCCAATCCGACCGGGCCGATGCATGTCGGCCATTGCCGCGGCGCCGTGTTCGGCGACGCGCTGGCCAGCCTGCTCCAGTTCGGTGGCCACGACGTCACGCGCGAATATTACATCAACGACGCCGGCGCCCAGGTCGACGTGCTCGCGCGCTCCGCGTTCCTGCGCTATCGCGAGGCGCTCGGCGAGGACATTGGTGCTATCCCGGAAGGGCTCTATCCCGGCGATTATCTGAAGCCGGTGGGACAAGTGCTTGCGAAGGAGCACGGCGACAAGCTCCTCGCAATGAGCGAAGCCGCGTGGCTGCCGACGGTGCGCGCCAAGGCGATCGCGATGATGATGGACGAGATCAAGGACGATCTCGCCGCGCTCAACATCCGCCACGACGTATTCTTCTCGGAGCGCTCGCTGATCGAGGGCGGCAACAACAAGGTTGCCGAGACCATCGATTTCCTGAAGGCCAAGGGCGACATCTACGAAGGGCGCCTGCCGCCGCCGAAGGGCGCACCGGTCGAGGACTGGGAAGATCGCGAACAGTTGCTGTTCAAGGCGACCGCTTATGGCGACGACGTCGATCGTCCGCTGATCAAGTCGGACAATTCCTACACCTACTTCGCCTCCGACATCGCCTACCACAAGAACAAGTTCGACCGTGGTTTTGCGGAGATGATCGACGTCTGGGGCGCCGACCATGGCGGCTACATCAAGCGCATGCAGGCGGCGGTGAAGGCGACGACGTCGGGCAAGGGCTCGCTCGACGTCAAGATCGTCCAGCTCGTGAAGCTGCTGCGCAATGGCGAGCCGGTCAAAATGTCCAAGCGGAGCGGGGACTTCGTCACCTTGCGTGAAGTGGTGGATGAAGTCGGCCAGGACGCCGTCCGCTTCATGATGCTCTATCGCAAGAACGACGCGGTGCTCGACTTCGACCTCGCCAAGGTCATGGAACAGTCGCGCGACAACCCCGTGTTCTACGTGCAGTACGGCCACGCCCGCGGCCACTCGATCTTCCGCAACGCGCGTGCCGAAGTGTTCCCGGAACTGGCGGAGGACGCGGACAAGCGGATCGCGTGGCTCAGTGAGTCGGCGGTAGAGCGGTTGTCAGACCCGGTCGAGCTTGAACTTCTCAAGCGCCTCGCAATATATCCTCGCATGCTCGAAGCCGCCGCCGCGGCCCACGAGCCGCACCGAATTGCCTTCTATCTCTATGATTTAGCCAGCGAATTTCATGCACTTTGGACGAAGGGGCGCGATTTGCCCTATTTACGCTTCATTATCAATAATGATGCAGATCTAACAAAGGCGCGGCTGGCCATGGTCCAGGGCGTCGTCTCGGTTCTGGCATCGGGCCTCGCCATCCTCGGCGTCCATGCTCCGAACGAGATGCGGTAGTTTGGGGCGAACTACTTAAGGGGAATTCGGGGGTAACCGGCAGAAGCCGGATCGCTTAGACTTGGTTGAAAGCCTTGTGGGTCGAAAGCCGTGCCTTGGTCGAGGGGCGCGCGGCTTTCCCGAAGGGACGCATCATCACGATGGCCGAACGATATCAGGATAGACCGTTTCCTTCCGATGACTATGGTCGCGGTGGCGATCAGCATGGCAGGACGGACAGCGATCCCTTGGCTGAGCTCGCCCGCCTGATCGGACAGACCGATCCTTTCGCCGCGCAGGCGCGGCCCGGCGCGCGCCCGCCCGCAGCGTCTCCGCCCGCACAGTCCTATCAGGACGACGACTATCGGCAGGACGATGATCAGCAGGACTATGCCGAGCCGGCCCAGCCGACTCCGCCCGGGCCACCGTCATGGATGCGTCGCGCCAATGTGCAGCCGCAGCCGGCACCCGCGCCGGAGCCTGATTATCCCGTCTCCGTGAACCCGGTCCATCCGTTGCATCGCTATTCCGCTCAGCCCGCCGCGCCGGAGCCTGACTTTCGTCAGCCGCAGGCGTATCAGGATCACGCCTATCAGGATCACGCCCATCAGGGGCAGGCTTACCAGCCGCAGGATCAGGCCTATCACCAGCAGGCCTATCAGGACCCGTACCAGCAGCAGCCCGATCCCGCGCGCTACGACGATGCGCTCTATGGCCGTCTTGAGGCCGGCGAACAGGACTATCAGCGCGAGCCCGCCTATCCCGACGATCCCTACGCCTATCAGAGCGACTATCCCGACGCCGAAGTCGAAGAGCCCCGGAAGCAGCGCGGCGGCATGATGACGGTCGCGGCGATCCTGGCGCTTGCCGTGGTCGGCACGGGTGCAGCCTTCGCCTACAAGACCTATGTCGGCTCGCCCCGCAGCGGTGAGCCGCCGATCATCAAGGCCGACAACACGCCGACCAAGATCGTGCCCGCGCCGACGGATTCGTCGGCCAAGGTGCCGGATCGCATGGTGACCGGCGATGGCACCGAGAAGATCGTGCCGCGCGAAGAGGCGCCGGTGGATGTCAACGCCAAGGCGGGCGGTCCCCGCGTGGTGTTCCCGCCGCTGAACCAGAATGCGAACCCGCCGTCGGTCGCGAGCGTGTCACCGTCGGCGGTGCCGCCGCCGGGCGCAAGCAACGGCACGCTGCCGAACAATTCGCCGCGCCCGATCAGGACGGTTGCCGTGAAGGGTGATCAGACCGATAACGCCACGCCGCAATCGGCCGCTGCCAAGCCCGCCGCTGCGCCGAAGCCTGTTGCTGCGCCCGTCGCACCGGCAGCCCCGCGCAATCCGCCGACCTCGGCCAATGCCAGCGCCAACCAGCCGATGTCGATGGCGCCGCAATCGACGCCGGCGGCCGAGCCGACGCAACGGATGGCTGCGACCGCCCCGACCCAGATTGCCCCCGCCAGCAGCGGCGGTGGCGGCTACATCGTGCAGGTCTCATCGCAGCAGAGCGAGGACAGCGCCGCCGCGTCGTACCGCGTGCTTCAGAGCAAGTATGGCAGCGTGCTCGGTTCCCGCTCGCCGGTGATCAAGCGCGTCGACCTGACCGACAAGGGCAAGGGCGTCGTCTACCGCGCCTTCGCGGGGCCCTATGCCTCGGCGGAGGAGGCGACGCACGCTTGCAACAGCCTGAAGTCCGCGGGCTTGTCCGCCTGCTTCGTCCAGAGGAATTAACGGCGGTTTCCTTGACCCCCTCGCGGGTCAGGGTTAATCGGCCGTTATGAGCACGCGGGCCTTCATTACCGGCGTTTCCGGAACGGAACTGACCGCCGTCGAGCGGGAGTTTATCCGCGACCAGCGCCCATGGGGCTTCATCCTCTTCAAGCGCAATGTCGCCTCGCCAGCTCAAGTCGCTGCATTGGTTGCGGAATTACGAAGCTCGGCAGGCGCCCCCGACGCGCCTGTGCTGATCGATCAGGAAGGCGGGCGAGTGCAGCGGCTCGGTCCGCCGCACTGGCCGGTCTATCCGCCGGGCGCTGTGTTCTCGACCCTGTACGACACTGATTCGGCGCTTGGGCTCACCGCGGCGCGCCTGTCGGCCCGTTTGATCGCCGCCGATCTCGCCGATCTCGGCATCACCGTGGACTGCCTGCCGCTGGCCGACGTGCCGGTGCCGGGCGCCGATGCCGTGATCGGGAACCGGGCCTACGGCACGGAGCCGGCCAAGGTTGCGGCGATCGCGCGCGCGGTCACCGAGGGGCTGGAGCAGGGCGGCGTGCTACCGGTTCTCAAGCACATTCCCGGCCATGGCCGCGCCACTGCGGACACCCATTTCAAACTGCCGACGGTCGATACGCCGCGGAACGAGCTGGAACGAACCGATTTCGCGGCATTCAAGCCGCTGTCCGACCTGCCGATGGCCATGACTGCACATGTTGTGTTTAGCGCGGTCGACCCCGCCCATCCGGCGACGACATCTGCGACAATGATTGCTGACGTGATTCGCGGCGCAATCGGGTTCCAGGGTTTGTTGATGAGTGATGACGTGTCGATGAACGCGCTGTCGGGAAATATCGCCGAACGGACCCGCGCCATCTTCGCGGCCGACTGCGACGTGGCCCTGCATTGCAACGGCAATATCGAGGAAATGCGCGCGGTGGCCGGTGAGACACCCGAGCTGTCGGGCCGGGCGCTGGAGCGGGCGAATGCCGCGCTCGCCGCCCGTAAGGCGCCGCAGCCGCTCGACCGCGCGGCCGCACGCGCGGAACTGGACGCACTGATCGCACGGGCAAACACGGCATCCGCATGACCGCAGAAATTCTATCCTTCGAGACCGGGCGGCCCGCAGAGCTTGCCGAGGGTGAGCCGGCGTTGGTGGTGGACGTCGAGGGCTATGAGGGCCCGCTCGACCTGCTGCTCGCGCTGGCGCGGCAGCAGAAGGTCGATCTCGCCAAGATCTCGATCCTGGCGTTGGCCGACCAATATCTCCACTTCATCGAAGCCGCCCGAAAGATCCGGCTCGAGCTTGCCGCCGACTATCTCGTGATGGCGGCGTGGCTCGCCTTCCTGAAGTCGCGCCTGTTGCTGCCGGAGCCGCCGAGCGCGGAAGGCCCGAGCGCCGAGCAGATGGCAACCGCGCTCGCCAACCGCCTGCGCCGGCTCGAAGCCATTCGCGAGGCCGCCAACCGCCTCATGAACAGGCCCCAATTGCAGCGCGACATCTTCGCGCGCGGCGAGCCCGAGCATATCGCCGAGATCAAGCATCCGAAATACACGGCGACGCTGTACGATCTGCTCACCGCCTATGCCTCGCAGCGCCAGTCGCGCGTGCTGGCCAGCGTGCATCTGGCCAAGCGCACGGTGTGGTCGCTCGCCGAGGCGCGCGCCACGCTGGAGCGGCTGGTCGGCAGCATCACCGAGCAGGATGACTGGGGCGTGCTCGACGACTTCCTGATCCGCCACGTCGCCGATCCCACGCAGCGCGCGACCGTGTTCGCCTCGAGCTTTGCCGCCGCGCTCGAACTGGTGCGCGAAGGTCAGCTGGAACTGAACCAGAAAGAGGCGTTTGCACCCATCTATTTCCGGAAGGGGCGCCCAAAACCGGTCCCGGACGCAGCTCCTGCGCCTGATGCGCCGGTCGGTTAAGTGCAAGAAGGAGAATCTGCCATGGCAAGCCTGGCTGAAGTGCGGGTAGAAGAGGCCGAGCCGATGGAGAACGAATCCCAGGCACGTCCCGAGGAATTGCGGCTGCTGGAAGCGCTGCTGTTCGCTTCGAGTGAACCGCTGGATGCGGCAACGCTGGCCAAGCGCATGCCCGAGGGCGTCGACGTCAAGGCGGCGCTCGAGCAGCTCCAGGCCGACTATTCCTTGCGCGGGGTGAATCTCGTCCGCGTCGCCAACAAATGGACCTTCCGCACCGCCGGCGATCTCGCCTGGCTGATGACGCGGGAGAGCACCGAGACCCGTCGCCTGTCGCGCGCGGCGATCGAGGTGCTGGCGATCATTGCCTATCACCAGCCGGTGACGCGCGCCGAGATCGAGGAGATCCGCGGCGTCGTCACCTCGAAGGGTACGCTCGACGTGCTCTTGGAGACGGGCTGGATCAAGCCGCGTGGCCGGCGCAAGACGCCGGGCCGCCCGTTGACCTTCGGAACCACCGAGGACTTCCTGTCGCAATTCACCCTGGAACAGCTCGGCGATCTGCCGGGCCTCGAGGAGCTCAAGGGCACGGGTCTGCTGGATTCGCGTCTGCCGACCGGATTCAGCGTGCCGACGCCGTCCGATGACCCGCAACTGCGCGAAGACGAGGATCCGCTGGAACCCGGCGAGGACCTCGATCTGGCGCTGGCGCCTGCGGTCGAGCCCGAGACTGCGGAAGCGGCCCCTGAAGGCGGCCATGAGGATCGCGGCGAGGGCGGCAGCGAGGACTGACGTACCGTCCGCCGAGAGCCCCTGCGACAGTTAACATTAGCAAGATTGCGTAGCGCCCACAGCGAATTGGCGCTGCCTTGGTCCTTGTTTTTGAGGCCTGCCAAGCCTAGGTTTCGGTGAAGATCGGCCGGGTCCCCGGCCATGCGTGTTTGGAGGGTTGCAGGATGGGTTCACTGAGCATTTGGCACTGGATCCTGGTGATCGCAGTGGTCCTGCTGCTGTTCGGCCGCGGCAAGATTTCGGATCTGATGGGCGACGTGGCGC
Source organism: Bradyrhizobium sp. 62B (assembly GCF_030272265.2). Taxonomy (NCBI): domain Bacteria; kingdom Pseudomonadati; phylum Pseudomonadota; class Alphaproteobacteria; order Hyphomicrobiales; family Nitrobacteraceae; genus Bradyrhizobium; species Bradyrhizobium sp. 62B. The sequence goes on from NZ_CP092841.2 coordinate 3,469,618, forward strand.
AGGGCATCAAGGCGTTCAAGAAGGGCATGCAGGACGACGACAAGCCCGCCGAAAAGCCCGAGCCGGCCAAGTCGATCGAGCACAATGGTGCACCGACCGCGGCGCGGTCCGACGTCGGCAGCAAGGCCGTCTGAGCCGAAAGAAGCACGCGAGAGGCGGCTAGCCGCCCCGATCCTGCGCGCAAGGGATTGGGCCGGTTGCGGCGTCGCGTGAGTTGCGGCTTGGCGTGAACGGAAGACCTCATGTTCGACATCGGGTGGAGTGAACTGGTCCTTATCGGGGTCGTGGCCCTGATCGCCATCGGCCCGAAAGAGCTGCCGGGCGTGCTGCGCATGGTGGGGCAGTGGATGGGCAAGGCGCGCAAGATGGCCGCCGAATTCCAGGGCCAGTTCCAGGAAGCGATGCGCGAGGCCGAGATGGCCGACCTCAAGAAGAGTTTTGACGAGGTCAAGGAAGCCGCCACCGGCTTCAATCCGCTGACTTCGCTGCAGAAGGACGTCAGCGACGCGCTCCGCGTCGATGCGCTGGACAAGCCGGCGGAGACGCCGACCACCACGGCTGTCGAACCGCCGGCGACTTCAAGTGAAGCGCCTGTCACTCCCACCACTCCGGAAGCGCCGACGCCAGCGACCTTCATGGAAGCCGAGGCGCATGCGGCGGCGAACGAGCCGCTGGCCATCACCCGTGAGGTCGAGCAGGCCAAGGTTGCGCAGGACACCGCGCCATCCGAAGCGATCAAGGACGCCAAAGCGTCATGACCGACGCCGATATCGAGGCCAGCAAAGCCCCGCTGATGGACCATCTGATCGAGCTGCGCTCGCGGCTGATCAAGGCGCTGCTCGGCTTTGGCATCGCGTTCATCTTCTGCTTCTTCTTCGCCAAGCAGATCTTCAACGTGCTGGTATGGCCCTATGTCCTGGCCGTCGGCGATCCCGGAAACGCCAAGCTGATTTACACGGCGTTTCTGGAATATTTCCTGACCCAGCTGAAGCTGGCGATGTTTGGCGCGGCCTTCATCTCGTTCCCGATCGTGGCGGGGCAGATCTACATGTTCGTGGCGCCCGGGCTCTACAAGCACGAGAAGCAGGCTTTCCTGCCGTACCTGGTCGCGACGCCGTTCTTCTTCGTGCTGGGCGCGGCGCTGGTCTATTTCGTCGTGTTCCCGATGCTGGCGCGCTTCTCGCTGGGCATGCAGCAGCTCGGCAGCGACGAGACCGCAAAGATCGAGCTATTGCCGAAGGTCGGCGAATATCTGTCGCTGATGATGTCGCTGATCTTCGCCTTCGGCATTGCCTTCCAGCTTCCGGTGATCCTGACGCTGCTCGGGCGGATCGGCATCGTCACCTCGAAGATGCTGCGCGAGAAGCGGCGCTATTTCATCGTCATCGCCTTCGTCATCGCGGCCGTGCTGACGCCGCCCGACGTGATCAGCCAGTGCTCGCTCGCGATTCCGCTGATGGCGCTCTATGAGGGCTCGATCATCGCGGTAGCCATGGTGGAGAAGAAGGCGGCCGCTGCTGCGCAGTCCGGCACCGGCACCGACGTATCGACGCCGGCCAATCCGGCGGAGTAGGGCCCTTTTCGCTCTATCATCGCGCCGCTCAGCCCTTGATTCGTCATGCCCGGGCTTGACCCGGGCATCCACGACTTGATCTAAGGCGGCAGAGACGTGGATGGCCGGGATAAACCCGGCCATGACGGGAAGACAGCCATGCACGACATCAAATCGATCCGCGACAATCCGCAAGCCTTCGACGCCGGCCTCGCCCGGCGGGGTCTGAAGCCGCTGTCGGCCTCGCTGCTCGCGATCGACGAGACGCGGCGTGCGGCGATCTTGGCGTCCGAGCAGGCGCAGGCGCGGCGCAATGCGGCCTCCAAGGAAATCGGCGACGCCAAGAAAGCGAAGGACGAGGCGCGCGCGGCCAAGCTGATGGCCGAGGTCGCCGAGCTCAAGACCACGATGCCGCAGCTCGAAGCCGCAGCGAAAGTTGCCGACGAGGAGCTGAGCCGAGAGCTGTCCGCGATCCCGAACATCCCGCTCGACGAAGTGCCCGACGGCGTCGACGAGCACGGCAACGTGCAGCGCCATGTGTTCGGCAACAAGCGCAACTATAGCTTCGTGCCGAAGCTGCATGACGATCTCGGCACGGCGCTGGGCTATATGGATTTCGAGGCGGCGGCAAAACTCTCCGGCGCGCGCTTCGTCGTGCTGAAGAAGGCGCTGGCGCGTCTCGAGCGTGCGCTCGGCCAGTTCATGCTGAACCTGCACGTCGACGAGCACGGCTATACCGAGATCAATCCGCCGCTGCTGGTGCGCAACGAGATCATGTTCGGCACAGGGCAATTGCCGAAATTCGAGGACGACCAATTCTGGGCGATCAAGGGCGAGCTTCTCGTTGCGCCCGACCAGGAGCGGCTGAGGAATGAGCGCCTCGGCCTCATCCCGACCGCTGAAGTGTCGCTCACCAACCTCGCGCGCGAATCCATCCTCGACGAGAAGCAGCTTCCGATGCGGCTGACCGCGCTGACGCCGTGCTTCCGCGCGGAGGCCGGGGCTGCCGGGCGCGATACGCGCGGCATGATCCGCCAGCATCAGTTCACCAAGGTCGAGCTGGTCTCGATCACGACGCCGGAAGCGAGCAAGGACGAGCTGGAGCGGATGCTGTCCTGCGCCGAGCAGGTGCTGCAGAGGCTCGGTCTGCATTATCGCGTGATGACGCTTTGCGCAGGGGATATGGGATTCTCGTCGCAAAAAACCTATGACATCGAGGTTTGGATGCCGGGCCAGGGCGAGGGCGGAGCGTTCCGCGAGATCTCGAGCTGCTCGGTGTGCGGCGACTTCCAGGCGCGCCGCATGGATGCGCGCTCGCGCGGCCCCGACGGCAAGCCGCGCTTCGTGCACACGCTGAACGGCTCGGGCACGGCGCTCGGCCGCGCGTTGATCGCGGTGATGGAGACCTATCAGCAGGAGGACGGCTCGATCGCGGTCCCCGACGTGCTGCAGCCATACATGGGCGGGCTGAAGGCGATCGGGCGCGACTGAAGCGTTTTCGAGCGAAGTGGATACCGGCTCGCGTCAGGAAAACGCGTCAAGCAAGAATCGCGTTGCGAAGATCGGACGGCCGGTTATCCTGCCGGCCCCGCAACGCGAACCCACCGTTCATGGCCTTGCACCGCGACATCTTCTGGGTCGGCAGACAATGGGCGGTGACCGGTGCCGGCATTCAGGCCGTCGATCAGCGCCTGCGCGGCGTGCTCGATATCGACATCGCGCGGCTCTGGGACGACCGTCTCGTGCAGGCTCGGCGGGCCAAGCCCGGCGTGAATGCCGCTGATTTCGACAAGGCGCTGACGATGGCGCGTGAACGCTTTCCGCAGGCGCCGGAGTCGAATCCGCTGGTTGCGCAATTGGAGGCGCTTGGCGTGATCGAGGCCCCCGTCGTCAGTCCGGCCGTCCCGGCGATGCAGCTGCGCGCGGAGGGCCGGCTGGCGCGCTTCCTGCCGCAATGGCGCATCCGCCGCTGACTGGGCAGGGAACCTGCCGCCGGACCGCAATCGCCCGGTTTGCCTGATCGGCCCCAGCCGGATAAGACGGCTCAGACCCCGCTTTTCTGGAATCGACCCTTCGCATGCGCATCCTCTGCACCAATGACGACGGCATCCACGCCCCCGGCCTCAAGGTCGTGGAGGAGATCGCGCGAGCATTGTCCGACGACGTCTGGGTGGTGGCGCCCGAGCTCGACCAGTCCGGCGTGTCGCACTCGCTGTCGCTGAACGATCCGTTGCGCTTGCGCGAGGTTGGGCCCCGGCATTTTGCCGTGCGCGGCACGCCGACCGACTGCGTCATCATGGGCGCGCGCCATATCCTGGGGCCCAAGTTGCCCGACATCGTGCTGTCCGGGGTCAACAAGGGCCGCAACGTCGCCGAGGACGTGGTCTATTCCGGTACCATCGCCGGTGCGTTGGAGGGCACCATTCTGGGCCTGCCGTCGTTCGCGCTGTCGCAGGAGTTCAGCGTCGAGACCCGCGAGCGCCCGCCGTGGGACACCGCGCGCAAGTTCGGGCCCGACATCCTGCGCAAGGTGATTGCCGCGGGTATCCCGAAGGACACCGTCATCAACGTCAACTTCCCGTCCTGCGCGCCGGAGGATGTGCTCGGCATCCGCGTCACGCGCCAGGGCAAGCGCAATCTCGGATTCCTGCGGATCGACGAGCGCAGGGACGGCCGGGGCAATCCCTATTTCTGGATCGGCTTCGAGCGCGCCGCGATGATGGACACGCCGGCAGACGGTACCGATCTTGCCGCGCTACGCGAGCGCTATGTCTCGGTCACGCCGCTCAGGCTCGACCGCACCAACGAGGCGTTTTCGGAAGAGCTCAGCGCGACGCTGAAATAACGGCCATCCGGGCTATGAAATTTCCCTAGTCGCCGCGGAGCGCGGCTTCGATGGTCTTGCCGAGCGCGTCGAGCTGAAACGGCTTCTGCAGCGCCGGCCGGTCGCGGTACTGCTCGGGCAGGCCGGAGGAGCCGTAGCCCGTGGCGAAGATGAACGGGCAGCCCTTGGCCTTGATCACGTCGGCGACCGGCGAGATGACCTTGCCGTTGACGTTGACGTCGAGAATGGCGATGTCGAATTCGGTCACCTGGGCAAGCCGCATCGCCTCGTTGATGTCGCCGGCCTCGGCTGCGACCTTGTAGCCGAGCTCCTCGAGCATGTCCGCGACCATCATCCTGATCATCACCTCGTCCTCGACGAGGAATACAGAGCGGCCGGAAAGCCCTGTCGCGGTCATGGTTGAGTCCTTGCCCATTGCCAAAAACGTTCGCAGATAACACGAATTGACGCAATGCGCGTTTCGATCAATGGAGGCCTGAAAATGGTCATCGCAGCTCGTCCGTGGCAAGCCTATTTGTGGTCAAATGCCGCGCTCGAAGGCTATCATGAGTTCCTTGAGCAGGAACACGATTCTGGGGCCCGGGGCTTGATGTCCAACGGGCTCGCCTAGACAGCATAAGCAGGCAATGACCTCCTATCAGCACCCGCCGGAAAAGATGATGTTTCAGCTCACGCTGAGGCGTCGGGGCATCAGCGACCAGGCGGTGCTGCGAACCATGGAGGCGGTGCCGCGCGAGCAATTCGTCGACGAGGTCGATCGCGAGGCCGCTTACCGCGACAGTGCGCTGCCGATCGCCTGTGGGCAGACCATCAGCCAGCCCTTCGTCGTGGCCTACATGACCGAGCAGCTGCAGCTCCAGAAGCAGCACCGTGTGCTGGAGATCGGGGCCGGTTCCGGCTATCAGGCGGCCGTGCTGTCGCGGCTCGCCGGCCAGGTCCTGACGGTCGAGCGCTATCGCAAGCTTGCGGACACGGCACGCGCCAGGCTTGAAAAACTCGGCTGCCACAATGTCGAGGTGATGCTTGGGGACGGTCTCAATCTGCCGCCCAATATCGGCCCGTTCGACCGCATCATCGTCACTGCGGCGATGGAGCAGATTCCGGAGAATCTGGTCGAGCGGCTGGAGGTTGGCGGCATCCTGATCGCGCCGGTCGGCCCGCATCAGGGCGTGCAGACCCTGGTCCGCCTGACCCGCAGCGCAGCCGGTATCGAGCGCAAGGAACTCGTCGAGGTCCGCTTCGTGCCGGCGCTCCCCGGGGTGGCGCGGGAGCTGTAGAATTCCGGATCGGCTGTGCCGCCAACATCTTATTGGGAGGGTTAAGCCGTTATTTACTCGGCGCGTGTTTACTTAAAACACCAGTTCTGTTGCGTACGAGTGAGTAACCATGTCCGCTGTCGCCGAGTTGCTTTACTCGCGCCGCGTGCCGCAGGTCGCGGTGCTGGCGCTGATTTCCTTCAGCTTCGCAGGGTGCAGCGCCGACATGTCGTCGCGGCTGTCCCAGTCGAACTTCTCCAATCCCTTCGCGTCGGACCAGACCGGCTCGGTGCAGCAAGCGCCGCCGCCGCAGCCCCGTGAGCTGCCGCAATATGCGCGGCCGCAGACCCAGTCCGGCTATTATCAGTCGCAGCCCTTGCCGCCGCCGGCGGTGTCCGCGCCGCAATCCTATCCCGTTGCCGCAGGTGGAGGGGTGTCCGGAGGCGGGCGCGGTGTCAGCTCCTACGCGCCGCCGGCGCAGCCGCATCTGGAGACCACGGCCACAGTGCCGCCGCGCTCCGTTGCGGCCGCTCAGCCGACTGGCGGGACCAAGATCATCGTCGGGACCAGCGACACGCTCGACGTGCTCGCCAAGCGCTATCACGTCACGCCGCAGGCGATCCTTGCCGCCAACGGCTACAAGGGCCCGCGCGCGCTTTCGCCCGGCCAGCAGCTGATCATTCCGCATCCGGCCACGGCCGCTGCGCCGGCGATGGCCCCGGTCGCGGCAGCTCCCGCGATGGCGCCTGCTGCGAAGCCGGTTGCCGCCATGGCGGCGCCTTCAAGCACCCACTTCGTCAATCATGGCGACACCCTCGCCAGCATTGCCCGCAAGAACCATATCTCGTCGGCCGAGCTTGCCCGCGCCAACGGTCTTGATCCGTCGGCCAAGCTCAAGCTCGGCACCAGGCTGAATGTGCCGGGCGCAAAGACCGCTGCCCTCGCGGCGCCGGTGGCCGCAGCTCCGGTCGCACATGCTCCGGTGGCTGGCACGCTGCAGCCCGTTGCTGCCGCTTCCGCGCCCGTCACGAAGATGGCCGCAGCCGGCGCACCCGTGCAGAGCGCGCGCCTCGCCCAGGCCACCACCACGATCGAAGAAAAGCCCGCCGAGGCCCCGGCGAAGGCTGCGGAGACCACCAGCGCGCTGCCGACCTTCCGCTGGCCGGTGCGCGGCAAGGTGGTCACGAGCTACGGCGCCAAGACCAACGGCAAGTCCAATGACGGCATTAATCTCGCGGTGCCCGAGGGGACGCCCGTCAAGGCGGCCGAAGATGGCGTCGTTGCCTATTCCGGCAACGAGCTGAAAGGTTACGGCAATCTGGTCCTGGTTCGGCACTCCAACGGCTACGTCACCGCATATGCCCATGCGAGTGAGCTGATGGTGAAGCGCGGCGATACCATCAAGCGCGGTCAGGTCATTGCCAAGTCGGGTCAATCCGGGGAGGTGGCGTCGCCGCAGCTCCACTTCGAGATCCGCAAGGGATCGAGCCCGGTTGACCCGCTTCAATTCCTGAACGGGGCGTGAGGCGCCGCCAAATTGTCGCTCGTAAATAGATCGCCCGCGAAAGCGGGCGATCTCGTTTTGGGTCGACGGCTTCCGCTAGTTCGTCTTCAGTTTGACACCTAGCCGGCCCGCCAGTTCCTGCACGAACTGCCAGGCGACGCGGCCCGAGCGGGAGCCGCGGGTGGTCGACCATTCCAGCGCCTCGCGCTCCAGCGCCTCGTCGCCGGCCTCAACGCCGAAATGGCTGCAATAGCCGCGCACCATGGCGAGGTATTCGTCCTGGCTGCAGCGGTGGAAGCCGAGCCAGAGGCCGAAGCGATCGGACAGCGACACCTTCTCCTCGACGGCTTCGCCGGGATTGATCGCGGTCGAGCGCTCGTTCTCGATCATGTCGCGCGCCAGCAGATGGCGGCGGTTCGAGGTGGCATAGAGGATGACGTTCTCGGGCCGGCCCTCGATGCCCCCTTCAAGCACGGCCTTGAGCGATTTGTAGGACGCGTCGTTGCCGTCGAAGGAGAGGTCGTCGATGAACACGATGAAGCGGAAGCTGGCGTCGCGGAGCTTCTCCATCAGCATCGGCAGCGTCTCGATGTCCTCGCGGTGGATCTCGATCAGCTTCAGCCTGTCGGCCGGCTTGCGCTCCACGTTGATGCTGGCATGCGCGGCCTTCACCAGCGACGATTTGCCCATGCCGCGTGCGCCCCAGAGCAGGGCGTTGTTGGCGGGCAGGCCACCAGCGAAACGCTCGGTGTTCTCCATCAGGATGTCGCGCATCCGGTCGATGCCCTTGAGCAGGAACAGCTCGACGCGGCTGACCCGCGGCACGGCCGCAAGGCGGCCGTCTGGGTGCCAGACATAGGCGTCCGCGCGTTCGAACGACTCACGCGCGGCGGCCGGCTTGGCCTGGGCTGCGAGGTGCGCCGCAATGGTCTCCAGCGCGCGGACGATGCGCTCCTGGGAGAGGTCCGGGGCTGCCTTCGCGGCCCCCTCGGGAGTCCCCTTGGGGCGTTTTGCCGCGACGCGGGCGGGCTTGCGGGCAGGGGTACGGGGGCCTTTGCCGGCCGGGCTTTTGGTTGGTTTTTGGGGCATGTCCGAAGTTCCTGAGAACGCAGCCTTATCGGGCCTGAGGGGCCGCCGCAAGGTGGCCAAATCGCCGGTCTGGCAGCGTTGCAATTGGGGCAATGGCCGCTATAGTCCGCGCGAATTTGACCGAGCCGGTCGCCTTTGAGGGCCTGACCGGCTTTCCCCCGTTCTCACGAGGATCGTCCGAATGCTGATTACCCCTGCGTATGCCCAGGCCGCGGGCGCCGGTGACACCAACAGCATGTTGATGTCGCTGCTGCCGTTCGCCCTGATCTTCGTGATCATGTACTTCCTGATTCTGCGTCCGCAGCAGAAGAAGGTCCGCGACCACGCCGACCTCGTGAAGAACATCCGCCGCGGCGACACCGTCGTGACCTCCGGCGGCCTCGTCGGCAAGGTCACCAAGGTCGTCGACGACGACCAGATCGAGTTCGAGATTTCCGACGGCGTGCGGGTGCGCCAGATGCGCCAGATGATCTCCGGGGTGCGCGCCAAGGGCGAGCCGGCGAAGGAATCCAAGGATAGCAAAGAAGCCGCCAAGGACGACGCTTCGTCGAAGTGAGCGCTTCCGCGAGCATCTCAAGTCTCCTGATCTGACAGGTCCAGTCGATGTTGTATTTCACGCGGTGGAGGGCGCTCGGGATTATCCTGACGGCGCTGATCGTGTGCCTCTGCGCGATCCCGAACTTCTTCCCCGAGGCCCAGGTCAAGACCTGGCCGGCCTGGGCGCAGCGGCGCCTCGTGCTCGGCCTCGACCTCCAGGGCGGCTCCTATCTGCTGCTCGAGGTCGATTCCAACTACGTGAAGAAGGAGCGGCTCGATCAGGTCCGCGACGACGTTCGCCGGGCGCTGCGTGATGCCAAGATCGGCTTCACTGGCGGCGTGGTCGTGCGCAACGACGCGGCCGAGGTTCGCATCACCAAGGAAACCGACGTCCAGGCTGCGCTCGCAAAGCTGCGCGAATTGTCTCAGCCGCTGGGCGGCCTGATGGGATCCAGCGGCCAACGCGACCTCGAGGTCAGCGATGCCGGCGGCGGGGTGATCCGTCTGACCGTCCCGCAGGCCGCAATGCTCGATCGTCTGCGCAAGACCATCGAGCAGTCGATCCAGATCGTCGAACGCCGCGTCAACGAGCTCGGCACCGTCGAGCCCGTGATCCAGCGCCAGGGCAACGACCGCATCCTGGTGCAGGTCCCCGGCCTGCAGGATCCGACTCGCCTGAAGAAGCTGCTCGGCGAGACAGCGAAGATGGAATTCCGCATGGTCGACACGACCGTGTCGCCGGACCAGGCGCAAGCGGGCAGGTTGCCGCCGGAATCCGAGCTGCTGATGAGCGCGTCGCCGCCACCGACGCCCTATGTGGTCAAGAAGCAGGTCCTGGTCGCCGGCGGCGACTTGATCGACGCCCAGGCGACCTTCGACCAGCGTACGAGCGAACCGGTCGTCAGCTTCAAGTTCAATACCTCGGGCGCGCGCAAATTCTCGCAGGCCACGCAAGAGAATGTCGGGCTGCCCTTCGCGATCGTGCTCGACAACAAGGTGATCTCCGCGCCCCGGATCAACGAGCCGATCACCGGCGGTCAGGGGCAGATCTCGGGCAGCTTCACGGTCCAGTCCGCCAACGATCTCGCGATCCTGATGCGCGCCGGCGCGCTGCCGGCCCCGCTCACGGTGGTCGAGGAGCGCACCGTCGGTCCGGGCCTCGGCCAGGACTCGATCGAGAAGGGCGAGCTGGCGGCTTACGTCGGCTCGATTCTCGTCGTCGTCTTCATGCTGCTGACCTACCGGCTGTTCGGCGTGTTCGCCAACATCGCGGTGGCCATCAACGTCGCCATGATCTTCGGCCTGCTGTCGCTGCTCAACGCCACGCTGACGCTGCCCGGCATCGCCGGCATCGTGCTCACGGTCGGCATCGCGGTGGACTCCAACGTGCTGATCTACGAGCGTATCCGTGAGGAGCTGCGCGGCGGCCGCAACGCGATTTCGGCGATCGACGCCGGCTTCAAGCGGGCGCTGGCGACCATCCTCGATTCCAACATCACGACCTTCATTGCCGCCGCGGTGCTGTTCTACATCGGCACCGGCCCGGTGCGCGGCTTCGCGGTGACGCTGGGCATCGGCATCATCACCACGGTGTTCACCGCTTTCACCATGACCCGGCTCATCGTCGCCGGGTGGGTGAGGTGGAAGCGGCCGCAGAGCGTGCCGATCTAGGAGCTAAGACCGTGACACACTACGTTCTCATCGGGCTTGGCATCCTGATTGCCGTCCTCACCGTGGTCGCCGCGCTCGGCGTGCTGCCGTCGCTGCGTATCGTCCCTGACGACACGCATTTCGATTTCACGCGCTTCCGCCGCATCAGCTTCCCGATCTCGGCGGCGCTCTCGATCGTCGCGATCACGCTGTTCTTCACCCACGGGCTGAACCTCGGCATCGACTTCAAGGGCGGCACGCTGCTGGAGGTGAGGGCCAAGTCCGGCGCCGCCGACATCGCGGCGATGCGCACGACGCTGGACGGCTTGCGCCTTGGCGAAATCCAGCTGCAGCAGTTTGGCGGCCCCGAGAACGTCTTGATCCGCGTCGCCGAACAGCCCGGCGGCGACAAGGCGCAGCAGGATGCCGTGCAGAAGGTGCGCACCGCCCTCGGCGATTCCATCGAATACCGCCGCGTCGAGGTGCTCGGTCCGCGCGTGGCCGGAGAGCTCTTGGCCTACGGCATGCTCGGCCTGATGCTCGCGATCATCGCGATCCTGGTCTATCTCTGGTTCCGGTTCGAATGGCAGTTCGCGCTGGGCGCCATGATCGCCAACGTGCACGACATCGTGCTGACGATCGGCTTCATGTCGATCAGCCAGGTTGATTTCGACCTGACCAGCATCGCCGCGCTTCTGACCATTCTGGGCTATTCGCTCAACGACACCGTCGTCATCTACGACCGTATCCGTGAAATGCTGCGCCGCTACAAGAAGATGCCGATGCCGCAGCTGCTCAACGAATCCATCAACTCGACGCTGTCGCGTTCGATCATCACCCATTTCACGGTGACGCTGGCGCTGCTGGCGCTGCTGTTGTTCGGCGGGCACGCCATCCACAGCTTCACCGCGGTGATGATGTTCGGCGTGGTGCTGGTCGGTACCTACACCTCGATCTTCATCGCCGCCCCGATCCTGATCTATCTCGGCGTCGGCGAGCATCGCGAGGATGCGAAGGACGAGGCTCCGCCGGCGAAGAAAAGCAAGGCGTGATCCGAACCGCATGTCCCCGCACGAGTTGGCGAGGGCAATAGGCTCATTCGGACGAAGCACATGGCCGGCGATCCCAACGCACCGCATTTCCCGCGCTCGGCGCCGATCGAGGCTTATGGCAAGGGCGGCTTCGCCTTTGCCGGCATGTCGCACCGGGGCTCGCTGCTGTGCCTGCCCGACGCGATCTGGGCCTGGGACGTGACGGACCCCGCGAAGATCGACCGCTATTCGCTGGACCGGGTGTTCGCGGCCGCCAACGGCATCGACACGCTCCTGATCGGCACCGGCACCGGGCTTTGGCTGCCGCCGCCGGAGCTGCGCCAGGCGCTAAAGGCGCAGAGGGTGGTGCTGGACACGATGCAGACCGGGCCTGCCGTGCGCACCTACAACATCATGATCGGCGAACGGCGGCGGGTCGCGGCTGCGCTGATCGCGGTGCCATGAACAGCACATGAGCAGCACCGCGCCATCGCCCGATTCCGTCACTTTCTGCGCCGATCTCGTGCGTAGTCATGATTTCCCGCGCTATGCCGCGACGCTGTTCGCGCCCGCCGCCGAACGCCGCGCGCTGCTCGCGCTCTACGCCTTCAATGTCGAGATCGTCCGCGTCCGCGACCAGGTCAGCCAGCCCTTGCCCGGCGAGATCCGCTTTCAATGGTGGACCGATCTGTTCTCGGGCATGGTCCACGGCAGCGCCGAGGGCAACCCGGTGGCAGCGGAGCTGCTGCGTGCGATCCGTGATTTCAACTTGGCGGTCGAGGCGCTGTCGCTGCTCGTCGACGAGCACCAGTTCGACCTCTACAACGACCCGATGCCGACGCTGACCGCGTTGGAGGGCTATCTGGCCGCGACCTCATCGGCGTTGTTTGGTCTGGCGGCGCGGATTCTGGCGCCACCGTCCGAGGTCGTCGAACATCTGGCGCGTCATGCCGGTCTGGCGCAGGGCATTGTGCAAATCATCGCGAACCTGCCGCGCGATGCCTCGCGCCGGCAGCTGTTCCTGCCGCAGCAGGTGCTGGCGAGCCATGACTGCCAGATGGAAGACGTGTTCGCCGGCAAGGAGACGCCGGCCTTGCGGGCCGTGCTGGAGCAACTCGCGGGCGAAGCGCAGCGGCATCTGACAACCGCCTTGTCGCTGCTAACCGACGTGCCGGCCGCGGTGCGTCCTGCATTTCTGCCGCTGAGCCAGGTCGGGGCCGATCTCAGGCGCCTGTCGCAGCCCGGCCGCAATCCGTTCGCGGTGCAGCCGACGTCACGGCTCCGTACGCTCTGGACATTGTGGCGGGCTTCACGTTCCCGGGAATTTACCAAATAGCGGCTGGCTTATCGCCGCGAACCACGGGATGCTCTATGCTGTCCCATGGCTGAGTTGTCCCAAACCACATCGCCTGACCGGAGCGGTTTTCCGGTTGCCCCGAGCGACGTTCATGCCGCCGCCGACACCATCCGCGGCGCCGTCGTCGAGACACCCTGCAGCTACAGCCGCACGCTGAGCAGCATCTGCGGCTGCGAGATCTGGCTCAAATTCGAGAACCTTCAGTTCACCTCGTCGTTCAAGGAGCGCGGTGCGCTCAACCGCCTCACTGCACTGACGGCCGAGGAGCGCGCGCGCGGCGTCATCGCGATGTCCGCTGGCAATCACGCGCAGGGCGTTGCCTATCACGCCAAGCGGCTCGGCATTCCCGCCACCATCGTCATGCCGGTCGGCACGCCCATGGTGAAGGTCGAGAACACGAGGCACCACGGCGCGGAGGTGGTCGTCACCGGCGCGACGCTGGAGGAGGCGGCCGCGTTCGCGCGTAGCCACGGCGAAGCCAGAAGCATGGTCTTCGTCCACCCCTACGACGATCCGCTGGTGATCGCGGGGCAGGGCACCGTCGGGCTGGAAATGATGAGAGCGGTGCCGGAGCTCGATACGCTGGTGGTCCCGATCGGCGGCGGCGGGCTGATCAGCGGCATCGCCATCGCCGCGAAATCGATCAAGCCGTCGCTGCGAATCCTCGGCGTCGAGGCCTGGCTCTATCCCTCGATGTACAACGCCATCCATGACGGCAATCTGCCGGCGCGCGGCGATACGCTCGCCGAAGGCATCGCGGTGAAATCGCCCGGCAAGATCACCACCGAGATCGTCCGCCGTCTCGTCGACGACATCGCGCTCGTCAACGAAGCCGAGCTCGAGCGCGCGGTGGCGACGCTGATCTCGATCGAGAAAACGGTGGTCGAGGGCGCCGGCGCCGCCGGCCTCGCCGCGCTGATGTCCGATCCCACCCGCTTTGCCGGCCAGAAGGTCGGCCTCGTCCTGAGCGGCGGCAATATCGATACGCGGCTGATCGCATCCGTCCTGACGCGCGAGCTCGCGCGGGAGGGCCGGCTGACCCAGCTCTCGCTCGATATCCCTGACAGGCCTGGGCAACTGGCCGCCGTGGCCGCGCTGCTGGCCGAAGCCGGCGCCAACATCATCGAGGTCTCGCACCAGCGGACGTTCTCCGACCTGCCGGCCAAGGCGACGCTGCTGCAGCTCGTCATCGAGACCCGCGACGCCGCCCATCTCGACGAGGTCATGGCCAGGCTCAGCGCATCCGGACTGAGCGCGCGCTGCACGTGAAGCGGCACGCTGAACCGCGAGCGTTACTCCGGAAGGCTTGCAACGCGCAGGGCATCGCCAAGCGAGGAGGCGAGCGCCGGTGCGCAGTTGACGCCCTGAAATTGATGGCCGTAGCGGAACGTCGGATGTAGTTCCAGCACCCGCGCGGCTGCGGCCTTCGCCTCCTGCAGTCGTCCAAGCTTTGCCAGCGCCGCGGCCAATTGCACATAGGTGATGCTGTGGCGAGGATTGGCCTGAACCGAGCGGTAAGCGGCGCGGCAAGCCTCCTCATATCGGCCGCGATGGAAGTGCCCGAGAGCCTGGGCGTCGAATGCGGCGAAAGCCCAGGGATCGAACGGGCTGAGCCGCAGGCCTTGTTCGCTCCATTCAATGGCGCGGTCGGATTCTCCGCCCCAGCCGAGCACGACGCTGCCGAGGATGTAGGTCAGCGCCGATGATGGGCTGATGGCGAGCGCAGCCTCGAACGCGGTGAATGCTGCGGAGCGATCGTGCCCGTCCATGCCGATCGAAAAACCCGCCAGCGTGAGGGCAAGCGCATCATCCTGGCCGTGGGCGATGGCCGAGCGCGCGTGGCGTATCGAGGCCTCGCGATTGGACTCATGCAAACCGGCTCGAAGAAACAGGCAATGTTGGCACATCGCCGCATTGCCGTGCGCGAGCGCGTACGCAGGTTCGAGCGCGATCGCACGTTCGAGCAGCACGAGTGCCTGAGTCACCTGGGCCGGCATGCCGGAATCGACGTCCGGCTGGGCGCGCAGGACCAGATCATAGGCGTCAAGGCTGTCCGGCCGCTTGCGCTTGACCCTGTTGATCTCGGCGCGCCGCAGACTGGGAGCTATGGCGCCGACGGTAGATAATGCGATGTCATCCTGAAGGGCGAAGACGTCCTCGGACCGCCGGTCAAATCGCTCGGCCCATACGTGCATTCCAGTCGACGCGTCGACCAACTGGCCGGTGATGCGGACCATTGTGCCTGTCTTGCGGACGCTGCCTTCCAGCACGTACCGTACGCCAAGCTCGCGGCCGACCTGCTTCACGTCCACCGCGCGGCCCTTGTAGGGGAATGTGGAATTCCGCGCGATCACGAACAGCCAGTTGATGCGTGAGAGTCCTGTGATGATGTCATCGACCATCCCGTCGGCAAAATAGTCCTGGTCGGCATCGCCGCTCAGGTTCGTGAAGGGCAACACTGCGATCGACGGCCTGTCGGGCAAAGTCAGCAATGGCGCTTGCGGTGTTGCAGTTGCGCGGTCCGGATCGGACGTCGTCACGGCCGGACCGACGTAGCGATAGCCGCGGCGCGGCAGCGTTTCGATCCAATGCGCCTCGCCGGAGATGTCCGCCAGCATGCGTCGCACCGCCGCGATCTGGACGGTGAGATTGCTGTCCTCGATGGCCTGGGCGGGCCAGGCCGCTTCGATCAAGGCATCTTTCGAAACCGGCACACCAGCCTGCCGGACGAGGAGGGCCAGAAGCAGTACGGCGCGCTGGCCGAGTCCGGTCGGCTCAGCACCGTGGAACAGGATCCCCGCCTCGCCATCAAGCCGAAAGGGACCAAATTCAAGGATCGCGGCCATCGTCGAAGAAGGGCACATTTCGCAGGTTTTTTGCAACGTTTTCCGAACGGCTTCACCACTTTCCGGCTGCACCGGACCACTATCGCGTAGTTGTCAGGAGCATTGCAACAATCGATGGAGGGGTACATGACCGCAAAACACGTCATCCGTAGGCCCGGCAAAACCGAGGGGGTCATGCTGCGCGGCCATCCAATGGCCTTCTTGGTGACCGGCGAGGACACGAGGCACACGAGCATGTTCGACTGGACAATTCCGGCAGGATTCGCCACCGGCCAGCACGTTCATCGTGTGCAGGAAGAGACCTTCTACATGTTAGAGGGTGAGTGTGAATGGCACGTCGAGGATGAGGTTGTCCGGGCGACCCCAGGGACCTTTCTCTTCATTCCTCCCGGCGTTCCGCACAACATCACCAACACGAGCAATAAGCCCGCGCGCGTGCTCATGACCGTATCGCCGCCGGGCCACGAGCACTACTTCGAGGAACTGGCCAAATTGACGGCGAGTGGACCGCCGGATGCAAAAGCGATCAGCGAGCTGCGCGCCCGCTTCGATACCGACCAACTCTCGGCTTTGACGACAAGAGGTTGAGGTCTGGACGGCGCGATGGTGAACCGACTTCACGGTCGGCTGCGGGCGCGCTCGCACCTTTTTGCTACCGGGACGCCAAACCCGCCAGATGCGCGATCAGCCGGTCGACCTCGGATTCCGTGTTGTAATAATGCGGTGAGGCCCGCACCACATGCGGCAACGCGCGAAGTTCGGCATCGATGCGCGTGCTCGCCGGATCTGAAGCGCCGATCGTGATGCCGGCCGTGGCGGCACTGGCGACAATCGCGTCTGCCTCGTGCCCGTCCATCGTGAAGCTGACGATGGCGCCCGGCGTGCGGCCGAGGTCGCGGATGGTGACGCCGGGAAGGGCGGCGAGGCCGCCGCGAAGACGACCGGCTAGCAGGCGGCAGCGCTTCTCGATCGGGGCGATGCCGATATCGAGGGCGTAGTCGACGGCCGCGCCAAGCCCAAGCCGGGCCGCGTAGTTGTTCTCCCAGGTCTCGAAACGGCGGGCATCGTCCCGCAGTTGATAGGCGTCTCGCGAGACCCATGGCGCCGCAAAGTGGTCGATCATCGGCGGCTCCAGCCGTTGCAGCAGCGCGCGGCGAACGTAGAGAAAGCCCGTGCCGCGCGGGCCGCGCAGGAATTTGCGTCCCGTGGCCGATAGCATGTCACAGCCGATGGCCTCGACGTCGACCTCCATCTGGCCGACGGCCTGGCAGGCGTCGAGCAGGTAGGGAACGCCGTGCGCCCGCGCGATCTTGCCGATCGCCGCCGCCGGATTGACCAGGCCGCCATTGGTCGGAACCCAGGTGATCGCAATCAGCTTCACCCGATCGTCGATCATCCGTTCGAGCGCGCCGATGTCGAGCTCGCCGCTGGTATCGCTCGGCACCACGTCGATGACCGCGCCGGTGCGCTTGGCGACCTGGAGGAAGGCGACATAGTTGGCGGCGTATTCCGCCTCGGCGGTCAGGATCCGGTCGCCCTTGCGAAACGGAAGTGAATAGAACGCCATCTGCCAGGCAACGGTGGCGTTCTCCACCAGCGCGATCTCGTCCGGCGCGGCATTGAGCAGGCGCGCCACCGAGCCGTAGACCGCGTCGAGCCGTTCGGCCTCGCGATCGGCCGCCGCGTAGCCTCCGATCTCGCTTTCGAGATCGATGTGTTCTTTCATCGCCGCGACAATCGGCGTCGGCATCAGGCCAGCGCCCGCGTTGTGAAGATAGGCGAGCCGGCTGGTAGCTGGCGTGTCGGCACGAATTCGGTCGAGGTCAATCACGTCAGGATCTCCGCCTCGCCGCGTCAATGCGGCATCTCTTCGAACTGCGGCAGGTTGAGAGGCGTGTTCCAGGCCAGACGGCGCTTGGTGAACATCTCGAGCTTCGGTGCGACCAGGTCGGGCCGGTCCAGGCTTCCCAATTGCACGAAGACCGTCTTGGGGAAACTGTCGAGGTTCGACGTGAATATCCGAGCGCCGCATTCGGGGCAGAAATTCCGATCCAGGCCCTTGCCGGAGTTCGCTATGTAGTGAAAGGCCTTCGGCTTGCCGCTGAGGATCGTGAAGTCGTCCTCCGGCACTGCGAAGAACGTCGCCATCTCGCCGCCCGAGGCGCGCTTGCAGTCGTTGCAATGGCAATTGGCAATGAAGCTCGGGTCGGTGTCGAACTCGAACTTGATGGCGCCACAGGCGCATTGAGCTGTGTATTTCTTGGCCATTGGTTGCCTCGGGATGATCGGGACAGCGGCGCAGCCATATTGGCTGGCAGGAGAGGCGCACGCAACAGCGCATGCCGCGCGGCGGCTCGTCTCAGATGCAGAGGCCGAGCAGCTTGACGTGGCAGCTGCTCGATTTGGGCTTGGACTCGGATTTGGGCTTGCTCGCGGGCGCGACCTCGCGTTTCACGGCAACGACGGGCTCTTTGTCTTTCTTCTTGCCCTTGCCCTTCGGCTCGTAATCGCCGGCGATCACCATCGCCCAATAAGTGCGCTTGCCGCTGGCGTTCCTGGCGCTGGCGATGCCGACGCGGGAGGCGTTGTGCAGCAGCAGGTTCTTGCGATGGCCGGACGAGTCGATCCACTGTCCGAGCGTCTTCTCGAAATTGTCGTAGCCGTAGGCGATGTTCTCGGCGGCGCGGCCCGCACCGGCCGGCGCGACGCGGCGGTTGAACGGTCCGAGGGCGTCATGGCTGAGATCGTCCTTCGCCGCCATCGCCTTCGCCTGGTCCAGGGCGATGCGGTCCAGGGTGGCGTCGCGGACGACGCGGACTTCACCGTGCTTGAGTCGGAAGCTGGAGATCAACTCGGCCGGAGAGTCGGCCATGGCGGGCGTGCCCGCCAGCAGCAGTAGGCCGGCGATCACTCCGCCAACCACACGACGCATCATCGTCCCCCGAATGCCCATGATCCCGCCACGCCCGAATGATCCGACCGCTTCTCTATCGTCAATGTGGACGCTTCAAGGCGCTAGCTTGCCGGCAGATCCGCTTCGAAGTTGAAGCGGTCGCGCAGGTTTTTCCGCTGTTCCAGGATGTCCTTGAGGAAGGCGCGGTCCTGGTCGTTCTTCATCAACGGCTCGATCAGGTCGAGCTGGTTCATGGCAACCAGTTGCAGGATCTCGGTGCGCGGCTTGCCGCTGGTGTCGCGCGGCAGCGCGTGCACGACCTGAATGTGCTCCGGGGGCTTCGGCCCCTTCGCGGCCGTCAGCTCGTTCCGCAACTGGCCTTCGAGCGCGGCCTGATCCGCCTCGACGAACGCATAGAGACCGACGCCGGAGCGGCGGTCGGCAAACGCGACGATGGCGGTGTCGCGCACGGCCGGATTCTTGCGGATCAATGCCGTCAGCACCGGCGCATCATTGACCAGCCGGCGGCCGCCGCCTTCGCGGTCGGTGAAGTTGAACAGGCCGCGCGTGATGGCGCGATAGACCTTCTTGCCGGTGGCGAGCCACAGGCTCGCGGCAAAGGACTTCTTCGCGAGAATCTTTCGCTCGCGCGGGGTCAGCGCCTCGGGCGCATAGGAGCGCTTATGCTTGAGCAGATGTCGAAGATCTTCATAGGCGAGGATGCGATAGAGCCGGCCGCGTCGGTCAAAGCAGGCCGCAAGCTGGAAGTCGGTCACATAGGCGCGGCCATCACGGCCCACCAGCCAGTTCTGCTCCTTGGCAAGATCGTTGTGGCAGATCCCGGCACGGCGCAGCCGGCGCAGTGCCGCCTTGGCGGAACGGAAATAGGCGAGGTCGCCGTGCGGCTTTGCCAGATGCAATGCGGCGCCGTCGACGAAGCCGCGCACCAGCGCCCGCTGTCCCGCCCAGAGCAGCTCGGGGCCGATATCGAGGCCCTTGGCGCGCGCCAGAGCGTGCTTCTCGCGCGCGAACAGATGACGCGCCAGCAGGAATGACCACCACGGCACTTCGTCGAGCCGGCGCAGCACGGCGTCGACCTCGCCGCCGTCGCCGCGGAAGCGGCCGCGCTCGACGGTCGAGAACACGTCGCGCTTGAGCAGCACGCCCTCGGTCCAGCGCGCCGAGAGCGCCGCGGCGTCGTCTTTGGGGAGGCTCATCTTGGACTCACGCGGCGGCGGCGATGCGCAGGTGATCGGCGATCCAGCGATCGAGATCGGCGAGCGCCCGCGCGCTCATCGCCTGCTTCTTGGCCACCGTCTTCTCGTTGCCGCGCAGGCGCGTGCCGTCGGGCTTCTTGGTCGGCACGGTCGCGAGCGGCGGGAACAGGCCGAAATTGATGTTCATCGGTTGGAACGAGCGCGTGCCCGGTTCGATGGTCTCGATATGGCCGCCGGTGATGTGGCCGAGCAGCGATCCGAGCGCGGTGGTGCCTGGCGGGCTGACCAGCGTCTCGCCGCGCGCATCCGCGGCCGCATAGAGACCGGCGATCAGGCCGACGCTGGCGGATTCCACATAGCCCTCGCAGCCCGTCATCTGGCCGGCAAAGCGCAGCCGTGGCTGCGCGCGCAGGCGCAACTGACTGTCGAGCAGCTTTGGCGAGTTCAGGAAGGTGTTGCGATGTAGACCGCCGAGGCGGGCGAATTCGGCGTTCTCCAGCCCCGGAATGGTGCGGAAGATGCGCTGCTGCTCGCCGTATTTCAGCTTCGTCTGGAAGCCGACGATGTTGTAGAGCGTGCCGAGCTTGTTGTCCTGGCGCAGCTGCACGATGGCATAGGCCTTCGTGGTGGGATCATGCGGGTTGGTGAGACCGACCGGCTTCATCGGGCCGTGACGCAGCGTCTCGGGGCCGCGCTCCGCCATCACCTCGATCGGCAGGCAGCCGTCGAAATAGGGCGTGTTGGTCTCCCATTCCTTGAACTGGGTCTTCTCGCCCGCGATCAGCGCGGCGACGAAGCCGTCATACTGCTCCTTGGTCATGGGGCAATTGATGTAGTCGGCGCCGGTGCCGCCAGGGCCGACCTTGTCGTAGCGCGACTGGAACCAGGCGATCGACATGTCGATGGATTCGCGGTGGACGATCGGCGCGATCGCATCGAAGAAGGCGAGCGCGTTCTCGTCGGTCAGCTCGCGGATGGCCTCGGCCAGCGGCGCGGAGGTGAGGGGTCCGGTGGCAACGATCACGTTGCTCCAATCGGCCGGCGGCAGGCCTGACACCTCGCCGCGGGCGATCTCGATCAGGGGATGGTCGTTGAGGGCCTTGGTGACGGCGGCGGAAAAGCCGTCGCGATCGACCGCCAGCGCCCCGCCGGCGGGCACCTGGTTGGCATCGGCGGCGCGCATGATCAGCGAACCAAGCCGGCGCATCTCCGCATGCAGGAGACCGACAGCGTTGTTGGCGGCGTCGTCCGAGCGGAACGAATTGGAGCAGACGAGCTCGGCGAGCCCGTCGGTGCGATGTGCCTCGGTCATGCGGTCCGGCCGCATCTCGTGCAGCACCACGGGCACGCCGGCTTTCGCCACCTGCCAGGCGGCTTCAGAGCCGGCGAGACCGGCGCCGATCACGTGCACGGGTTTGGATAGGGAGGCTGTCATGGGGCGGACAGGTAGCGCTTTTCGGCGGAGAGTGGAATCGCCGAGATCGAGTTTTCTGCCACCAGATACGACAACGCCCGCACGAGGCGGGCGCTATCGGTCCGTTCCGGTGAGGGCTGAGCGATATCAGCCCTGATACTGACCGGCGGCAACGCGCGGGATGTCCGAGCGATCAAGGCCGATATCGGCCAGTTCGCGATCGCTGAGCTGGGACAGCTCGGCAACATTGCGCTGATAGTCCCGGAAGGCCTGGATCATGCGGATGAGCGAGAGCAGCATAGGTAGTCTCCTGTAGTTCGATTCAGCCCTTAGTCGGCCTCATCGTTGAAATGAATATAGAAGAGAGTATTGCAGTGCGGAAGTTCCGATGTTGCGACGCAGCTAAGCGAGCAGCGCATAACGAAGGTAACGGACGATTAACCGGAGGGCGCTCCCGCCTAAAACCTAGCCAGAGGCGTTCGGAGGGAGCTACAAATACCCGTAACATCACGGACTTAGGGGTGATCTTTTGATCTGGATCATCGCGGAAATATGCTGCCCCGGGGCCGAGCGGAAGCGGACAAAACAGCGACTGGACCCAACTCTCGCCTGCGTGAGTCGCATAGGTAAAATCGTCTATAAATGAATATTAATTCAGTTTATGGGGTCGATCGACGCGTGAAAATTCGATTTTCGTGAGATGACGCGCACGGGCCCTCGGCGAGCCAGTGCGTAGAGGGATGGCGCGCGGGGTGTCTGCGGGGCGTTCAGGCCGATGCGCTTAAGGCGCGCGTGCGAGCTGCGTGGCGAAATAGGCGACGGTCTTGGAATAAACCTCGCTCTTGTTCCACTGCTTGAGCACCTCGAAATTCGGGCTGCCCGGCTGCCAATCCTTGCCCTTCTGCCAGCCATAGCCGGCGAGATAATTGGCGGTGGAGGCGAGCACGTCGGGCGCGTTGTGCAAGAGGTCGCGCTTGCCGTTGCCGTCGAAATCGACGGCGTATTTCATCCAGGACGACGGCATGAACTGGGTCTGGCCGAGCTCGCCGGCCCAGGCGCCCTTCATCTCGGCTGGCGCGAGATCGCCGCGCTGGACGATGCGCAGCGCATCCATCAGCTCGGCGCGAAACTGCTCGGCGCGCCGGCAGTCATAGGCCAGCGTTGCCAGCGAGCGGATCGTGGCGAACTTGCCGGTGTTGACGCCGAAATCCGTTTCCAGGCCCCAGATCGCGACCAGGACCTCGCCGGGAACGCCGTAAGTCTGCTCGATGCGCGACAGCACCGAGCCGTACTGCTTCATCCTGTTGGAGCCACGCTCGAGGCGCGGCGGCACCATGCGACCGGAAAACTCCTCGAAGGTCTGGCTGAAGACCTTTTGCGAGCGGTCGCGGTTCAGCACGCTCTGATCCAGCGTCACGCCGGCGAGACCCGATGCGATGGCCTGTTGTGAGATGCCCTTGGCCGCAGCGTCGGTTTTGAACTCCGCAAGCCAGGCATCGAAATTACCCGAGCCGCAGGCGACGGCGGCGAGCGCCGGCTGGGCGGACAGGATGGATGCGGAGAGGGCGAAGGCTGCGAGAGCGAGACGAGAAATCGTCGAGGTCATTCGAGTCAATGAATTCCGTGAAGCGATCTGCCGGCGGCGCGCAATCTCGGTCGGAACCGCGGCCAAAGCAAGGCGTGAGACAGGGCGCGATCCTGCCCGAGGCCGGGCAGGATCGCATGTCACGATATCGTCAGGCATCCGTCCTGTTTCGCCAGGGGAAGAGGTTGGCCGGGAAGTCGGCCGCCGGCTTGCGCGGACGAGGCGGCGGGGGCGGCACCGGGCGTGCGCCGGGCTCCGAGACGATCACCTTGCGATAGAGATGCCAGGTGGCATGGCCGAGCAGGGGGATCACCACGGCAAGGCCGAGGAAGGCCGGAAGGGTGCCGAGCGCGAGCAGCACCGCGACGATCAGGCCCCAGGCTGCCATCGGCACCGGGTTCCTCGCGACGACGCGCAGTGAGGTGCTCATCGCCTCGAACGCGCCGGCATGACGGTCCAGCATCAGCGGGAACGACACGGCACTGAGGCAGAGCGCGGCGAGCGCGAACAGGAAGCCGACGCCGCAGCCGACCACGATCAGCCACCAGCCTTGCTGCGTCGTCAGCACGCGGGTCATGAAGTCCGAGATGCCGCTTGCGCCCTCATAGCCGAACGCCGCGACGTAGATCGCCTGCGCAGTTGCAACCCAGGTCACGAACAGAGCGAGCAGCAGGGTGCCGAGGCCGAGCATCGCCCCGAACGAAGGCGAGCGAAGCACCTCCATGGCATCCCAGGCACTGGCTTCCTCATAGCGCTCGCGCCGGCTGGACAGCTCGTAGAGACCCAGCGCCGCGAAGGGGCCAATCAACGCGAAGCCGGCGGCCAGCGGAAACAGCAGCGGCAGCACCGAATAGCCCATCACCACGCGGGCGAGCACGAGGCCGAGCACCGGATAGATCACGCAGAGGATGATGGCGTGGCTCGGAACGGCCTTGAAATCGTCCCAGCCGCGTCGGAGCGCATCGTGCAGATCGGAGAGTTGGATGGTTCGGATCACCGGTCCGGCCGCATCTCCGGTCCGGCCCATCGTGGGGACATTGCCCTGGTAGAGTGTGGCCATGATCGCTAGCTCCCTTGCCGAGCGGCCGAATCCACGCCGGCAAACGGCGCGAGCGGCCGCCATTCTTGAGTTTCGCGAGTCCGACCAGACGCGAATTCCGGAAGGCATCGCGAGCTGAACGCAAAGCGTACGCCTATTTCCGAGTCCTGTCCCTCACGCTTGGGTGAAATTCGATGCCGCAGCGCAACTTTCGGCGGCGTCATTCGGTCGTCATTTCGCCGCAGATAAGCTGATGCTGCGTGTCGGTTCGCAGAACTTCGCGGGCGCAACGCAGTGACTTGGTCTATAAGTGCCACTCAAGGCCCTTCCAACGGATCCTTTTCGGGGAGCAGATATGAGCATTTTCGGTAAAATCATGAGCGCGATCTTCGGTAGCCAGCCGGCTTCCGCCGCGCCCGCCGGTGGCGCAGCTTCACCGGCCGGAGCCGCGCCGGGGGCGTCGGCGCCGGCTGCCGCGCCCATGGCAGCGGTCGACGTTGCCGCGATCGTCGACAAGGCGGTGGCCGCGCACAAGGGCGAGAAGCTCGAATGGCGGACCTCGATCGTCGACCTGATGAAGGCGCTCGACATCGATTCCAGCCTTGCCGCGCGCAAGGACCTCGCCAAGGAGCTCGGCTATACCGGCGACATGAACGACTCCGCCAGCATGAACGTCTGGCTGCACAAGCAGGTGATGTCCAAGCTCGCCGCCAATGGCGGCAAGCTGCCGCCCGAGATCAAGCACTGACCGCAAGCACTGACCGGACACCGGTCGTGCCGGAAGGGCCCGCGATCTCGCGGGCCCTTTTGCTTTCAGGCGACGAGATCCGCGTCCTCCGGATGCCTGTCGAGATAGTCGACGACGAAGCCGCAGCCGGCGATCACCTTCCTGCCGTCGCGCCGGATCAGATCCAGCGCGCCCTTGACCAGCTCGGACGCGATGCCGCGGCCGCGCAACGCCCGCGGCGTCTCGGTATGGGTGATGATGACCGCCGTCGGGGTCAGCCGGTAATTGGCGAAGGCGATGTCGTCGCCGACATCGAGCTCGAAGCGGCTCCTGTCCTTGTTGTCCCGTACCGATGCGGCCATGCAAGATCCTTCCGACGTGCTGCTTTACCCTGATCTAGGCGTCTGAACCGGCCCTTGCCAAGGTGCGACCAAGGATGGTTGTCGCAGGGGAGATATCCGTAAAATGCGTGTCCGGTTCAGTCTCATGGTCGTGCTTGCCACGCTCACCGTGACGGCGCCGGCTGCGGCCGAAGGCGGCCCGGCCTGGGATGCCTGCGTGGGGCTGACCAGCACGCCGGACCAGCGGGTCAAGGCCTGCTCCACCGTGATCGACACCAAGAGTGAGAGCGGCCGCAGGCTCGCCGGGGCCTATTGCAACCGCGGCCATGGTCTTACCGAGAAGCGCGAGCTCGACGCCGCGCTGTCCGATCTCGACGAAGCGATCAGGCTCGCTCCGGATTATGCCTGCCCCCACAACAATCGCGGCCGCGTCTATTCGTTCAAGCGCGACTACGACCGCGCCATTGCCGATTACGACCAGGCCATCAAGCTCGATCCTTCGTTGGCGCTGGCCTACAACAATCGTGGCGAGTCCCGCTTCAACAAGGGCGACCTCGACGGCGCCCTGACCGATTTCGATGCGGCGATCAAGCGCAACCCGAATTCCGCCATGGCCTATGGCAATCGCGGTCTCGTCTATTACCGCAAGCACGACACCGCATATGCGCTCGCCGACTATACGATGCGGATCAAGCTTGCGCCCGATCTGCTCGCCTATATCGACCGCGGCAACGTCTACCGGGACACCGAGCAGCTCGACCGTGCCGCTGCGGACTATGGCGAGGCCATCCGCCTCGCGCCGACCGACGCGCGCGGCTGGCGCAATCGCGGCATGATCCGCCTCTTCCAGGGTGACAACAAGGGCGGTGTTTCCGATTACGACAAGGCGTTGCAATACGATCCCACGGACGCGTTCTCGTGGAATAATCGCGGGCAGGCCCGTTTGCGGCTTGGCGACAAGCAGGGCGCGATCGTCGATTTTCGGAAGGCGCTGGAGTTGAAGCCCGGCCTGGCGAGCGCGCACGACTCGCTGCGGAAGCTCGGAGCGCTATAGCCGCGGTGCGGTAGGAAAGTTATGACCCGCGAACAGCGCGCGGCCGTCGAAATAATCCGTCATCCTGCTCTTGCGCAGCCGCCGGCGGTTCCCACGTCTTTTGCAGGACATACGTCCGAATGCGGCCGGCAGGGTCGCGAGACATTCGGAAGTCGTGATCGCCAGCCGCCGACGTGTGCCTCTGTCATAGGAGGGTACGATGTCGGACTTTGGTTTTTTGAATACTCATCGAACGTGGGAAGACTGGTGCGGGATGCTGCTGGGCGCGGTGATCGTGGCCTCGCCATGGTTTCCCGTGCAGGATCCGGCGATTGCCGGACATCAGACGGTGATCCTGAACACGGTGGCAATCGGTCTGGTCGTCTTTGGCATCAGCCAGCTCGAATACGTTGCCTTGCAGCGCTGGCAGGAGGTGACGACGATCCTGATCGGACTGTGGCTCATCGCCTCGCCCTACGTCATGGGCTATTCCGGTGACGGCTTTCTCCGCGTCTATCACACGGGCCTCGGCGCCGTGCTCGTGCTGCTCGGCGTACTGCAGCTGTGGCAGGACTGGGACCTGACTGACCAGGACATGCTCAAGCACGGACAATAGCCGTAGATGTCGGCGAGCCCGCCGGCCGCAGGCGGCGGGCCCGTGTCCCTATCTCGCCACGAGATCCTGATAGTCCGCGTGCTTCTCGATCCACGCCTTCACGAACGGACATTGCGGGATCACCTTCAATCCGGCCGTGCGGACCTGGTCGAGCGCGCCTTGCACCAGCTTCGAGCCGACACCCTTGCCGCCGAGCTCTTTCGGCACGTCGGTGTGCTCGAAGGTGATCACATTGCCGTCGCGCTTGTAATGCTCAGTCGCAAGGTGGCCTTCGACCTCGAGCTCGAAGCGGTGATCGGCCTTGTTGTCGATGATTGCGCTCATGTCGTCTCCGCTCGGCTCTGCGGCGAGGCCGTCAGCATCTTGGGGATCGCCAGTCCTCGTGCGCGAAGTCGTAACGCGCGATCAGGTCGATGGGTTTCCATTGTAACTGCAGTTCGATTCAGTCGGCCGCTTTGGCGAGCCTGGAATCTTCGGGCTGCCGCTGTGGGCGCAAGCAGCCCTGGCAGATGACCAGGGAGCGGTTGACCCTTTCATCCTGCTCGGCCTCGCTGCCGTCCTGCGCCTGCCACCATTCCTTCGAAGGCGGCTGAAGCTCGGCCTGCGACCCGTCGCGCTCGGATCGAGCCGCGGCGCGTGTTGGTTGCGAGACTGCATGCGGCCGATTGGGATCCTCGCCGGCGCCGTCCCAGGCATAACGCGCAGGCTTGAAGGCAGGATCGGGCGCCAGGCGCGCTTGAGGACCCACGGCACATCCGGCGAGCGCCAGCGACAACAGGAGGAGGGCGGGCGCTTTGACCATGATGGAACACTCTGTACGCGAGGACTGAGCGAGGGTGCGCCGATCATGTTTAAAATTTCCTGAACGGTTGCGCTTCCGCCGGCGACCAACGCCCATGCGCCATCTGATGCTTCTGCTTGCCCTGATCGCCTCCGCCGCGCGCGCCGAGGATGCCAAGCCGTTCAATCCGTCCGACTATCCGCCCGGCGTGCAGACGGCGCTGCGTTACGCCAACGAGGAATGTACCAGCCAGGACGGCGGCGAGGTGACTTTCGCGCGCGATACGGTGCGCAGGATCGACCTCACCGGCGACGGCCGCGACGACTACATCGTCGATTTCAGCGCGACCAAATGCGGGGACCGCGAGACCACTTATTGCGGAACCGGCGGCTGCGTCATGAAGATCCTGGTGACGCTGCCGGATGGCGGCGTGCGCGAGGTGTTCGACGGCTACGTCCTCCGCTACAGGGTCATGGCCCCGCCGGTGAAGCGCGGCGCCGCTCGCAGCATCCGCTTCGATTTGCATGGCAGCTTTTGCGGCGGCTTTGGTCCACAGGCCTGCATCAAGCAGAAGGTGATTTCGGCAACGCCGTTTGTGTTCAAGCAGCCGTAGGGCTGGTGTGCGGCCGGCGGCCTTGCGGGGGCGCGGGTGATGGCGATAAATGGGCTGCAATGAGCGGGTAGCCCAAGCGCCGTCCGCCCTCGAAGAGGAAGCCCGATGCCGCCCCTGCGCATGTCCCGCCGCGTCATGAATCTCGCTTACATGCTGACCCAGAATGCGCGGCGGCACGGTGCGCGTCCCGGCTTTGTCTGGGGTGACAGGTCCTGGACCTGGCGGCAGATCGATGCACAGGTCTCGGCGTTGGCCGCGGCGCTCGCTGCACGCGGCATCGCCAAGGGCGACCGCATCCTCGTTCATTCCAAGAACAGCGACGAGATGTTCTTCTCGATGTTCGCTTCATTCCGGCTCGGTGCAGTCTGGGTGCCCACCAATTTCCGCCTGATGCCGGATGAGGTCACCTATCTCGCAGAAGCCTCCGGGGCGAAGGCGTTTCTGTGCCACGTCGATTTCCCCGAGCATGCCGCGGCGGTGAAGGGCGGCGCGCTCGAGTTCACCTGGAGCCTCGACGGCAAGGGCACCTTCGGCGAGACCTCGGTTGCGGAGGCCATCGCGGCGCGCGCCGGCGAGGTGGTCGAGAACGTCGCCGTCGAGCACGACGATCCCTGCTGGTTCTTCTTCACCTCGGGCACGACTGGCCGTTCCAAGGCCGCCGTCTTGACCCATGGCCAGATGGGTTTCGTCGTCACCAACCATCTTGCCGATCTCACCCCTGGCGTCACCGAGCACGATGCCTCGCTGGTGGTGGCACCGCTGTCGCATGGCGCCGGCGTGCATCAGCTGGTGCAGACCGCGCGCGGCGTCTGCACCGTCCTGCTGCCGACCGAGAAGTTCGAGATCGACGAGGCGTTCCGCCTGATCGAGAAGCATCGGGTCGCCAATCTCTTCACGGTGCCGACGATTTTGAAGATGATGGTCGAGCATCCCGCCGCCGACAAATACGATCATTCCTCGCTGCGTCACGTGATCTATGCCGGTGCGCCGATGTACCGCGAGGACCAGAAGACCGCGCTGAAGAAGCTCGGCAAGGTCATCGTGCAGTATTTCGGCTTGGGCGAAGTCACCGGCAACATCACCGTGCTGCCGGCGGCGCTGCACGACTCTGAGGATAGTCCGCATGCCAGGATCGGCACCTGCGGCTTCGAACGCACCGCCATGCAGGTCTCGATCCAGGACGACGAGGGTCGCGAGCTCGCGGCGGGCCAAAGCGGCGAGATCTGCGTGATCGGGCCTGCCGTGCTCGCCGGCTATTACGACAATCCCGAAGCCAATGCGAAGGCGTTCCGCAACGGCTGGTTTCGCACCGGCGATCTCGGCCACATGGATGAGGAGGGCTTTGTCTACATCACGGGCCGCGCCTCCGACATGTACATCTCCGGCGGCTCCAACATCTATCCGCGCGAGATCGAGGAGAAGATCCTGACGCATCCCGCGATCGGCGAGGTCGCGGTGCTCGGCGTGCCCGATGCGACCTGGGGCGAGGTCGGCGTTGCCGTCTGCGTCGCGCGCGAGGGCGAGAAGCAGGTGAGCGAAGCGGAGATGGCCGCGTTTCTCTCGCCAAAAGTGCCGCGCTACAAGATGCCGAAGCGGTTCTTCTTCTGGGAGGCCTTGCCGAAATCCGGCTATGGCAAGGTGCCGAAACGCATGGTGCGCGACGAGCTCGAGGCCCGCGGCCTGCTCGATCTCGACAAGACGAAGGCAGGCTGAGCGCAGGCCATGCGGAGCATCAAGCAGCCGGGCGCGCCCGTCGCAGAACGCATCCAATGGGTGGAGGCGAGGGGGCGCGCCTTCTCGTTCACGCTTCAGGCCGGTGTCCCGCTGTTGGAGGCCGCGCGGCGCGGCTTTGCGGCCGAAGGTTTTACGAGCGGCGTCCTCAGCTTCCGGCACGGCGTGCTCGGGCCGTTCGCCTATGTCATGCCGGCACTGTCGAAGACCGGCGAGAACGCGGCGTTCTATAGCGACACCTATCGGCCGGATGGGACGACGCACACGAAGCTCGGCAGCCTCACGCTCGGCACGCGCGACGGCGCACCGTTCTTTCATTGCCATGGGCTGTGGGCGGAGGCGGACGGCAAGGCCGGCGGTGGCCACATGCTGCCGGACGAGACTGTCGTTGCCGATGCGTTCGAGGTCGAGGCCTTCGGCATCGACGGCGCGATGTTCACCGCCGAGCCTGATCCCGAGACCAATTTCAAGCTGTTCGGGCCGGTGCCCGCTGAGCGCACGGGCGCGCGCACGACAAGCCGCGCATTCGCGCTGCGGCTGCGGCCGAACCAGGACTTTGCGTCCTGCCTCGAAGAGTTCTGCCGCGCGCAGGGCATCGCGCAGGCGAAGATCCATGGCGGCGTCGGCTCGACCATCGGCGCGCACTTCACGCACGGCGGGGCGACGGAGCCGTTCGCAACCGAGCTTGCGGTGACGGCCGGGACGATCGCGCCCGGGGTCTCCGGCGCGCTCGAAGCTGTGCTCGACGTCGCGCTGGTCGACTACACCGGCGGCCTGGCGGAGGGGCGCCTGGTCCGCGGCGACAATCCGGTGCTGATGACGATGGAGCTGGTGCTGGAGGTGCTGGATTAGGCTCAAGCCGGGGATTTCGCCAGCGTAGCCTGCCGGTTGCAGGGACTTTATGTTCCCGATATGTTCTTTTTTGGGTGTCTGTAGCAGAACGGGCGGAGAGACGGATTATGAGCCGGAGAGGGCATCGCACCATCAACCTGCCGGCGCCGTATCTGAAGCGGGTCTGGCTGGACCCATCGCGGGTGGGGGATCGCGAGGCCTATCCGTTTTGCCTTCCCATCTTGCCAGATGATTTCGAGCTCAATTTCGACACGGCCATCACGATCATCGTTGGAGAGAACGGCACCGGGAAGTCGACGATCCTCGAGGGCATCGCAGCGCTTGCCGGCTACGACGATGCCGGGGGCGGGAAGGGCTACATGCCGGTCGACCACTCCGAGGCGCGCGAGAGGATGGGTGGCCAACTCGCCAAGGCGCTGCGCGCGAGCTGGCTGCCGAAGATCACCAACGGCTGGTTTTTTCGCGCCGAGAGTTTTTTCTCGGTAGCGCGGTATCTCGACAAGGCCGCGCGCGATGCCGGTCAGGTCGGCCCCGATTTCCTGTCGCATTCCCACGGTGAAGGCTTCCTGCGCTTCTTCGAGGAGCGCTGTCAGCGCCAGGGCATCTTCATCTTCGACGAGCCGGAATCGGCGCTGTCGCCGGCGCGGCAGATTGAGTTCTTGAAGCTGTTGCGGCGCATGGAGGAGTCCCGGATCTGCCAGGTCGTCATGGCGACGCACGCGCCGATGCTGATGGCCTATCCCAACGCGCGGCTGCTGCGGCTCGGGAAATGCGGCCTTGAGCCGGTGACGCTGGAGGAGACGGATCATTATCGCTTGATGCGCGAATTCTGTGACGACCCGCACGGCTTCGTGGAGGCGACGCTGGGGGAGTAGGTGAGAGTCTTTGACGGTAGTTCTCTCCGCGGTCATTGGGAGGAGCCCTTGCGGCGAAGCAATCCAGAGTCTTTCCGCGGCGGCAGTCTGGATTGCTTCGCTGCGCTGTAATGACGGAGTGGAAGGCAATAGCGCACCCGGGGCACGAGAGCGGAATTCATCTTCGTATTCGATTCTCAATTGCGCGCGCCGTCCCGTTCTCGCGGCCCTTCGTGCCCGAGCTTTGCGGTCGTTGTTGCCCTCAAAAGTGCCGAGGGCGCAGGGAAGGCCGGGTGCCGGCTGGCACCCGCGGTCCACTGTGCGAAGCGTGCGCTTAAGGAAGCTGCACAGCGGCATACAGGTGAAGCCAAACATCCGGCCTTCCCTGCACAGTGGGTTCACGGCTTATGTCGTGCTCTCCTCGGGGAGCGTTGCACTATTGCCCCCGTCACCTTGCGGCTGATCGATGTGCGCACCGGTTGGCCGCTGCATCACCGCAAAACTTGACGCCAGAACCCCGGGCGCCAGGACCACACGATTTTGCCGTACGCGAGCCTGCACCTGTCGTATGCGCGCGTTGCCTGCTCACGGTGTGACCCGCCCTGCAAACCGACTGCGCGCGACGCGGCCCGCGTCCACCACCTCCCATCCCGCGTTCGTGACGATCGCGATCCGCCCCTCGGCCCGGGTTGAGGTGGCCAAAACATGCTACATTTCCGAATTCGCGTAAAGCGAATTGTTTTTGGCTGGAAGCATTGACCTCCCCGTGGGGTGTTTTGTCCGACGGGCAGCGCAACAGGTGGTGGGGGTGTGCCGCGCCCCGCCGCAACGGCGCCACGAACCGGTCTCCCCTCGGCCCCAAAATGCGCTAGGATGACCGCAGCGCGCAGTCGAAGTCGCGCATGATCAACGGGACGTATGAGGAAACGAGAATGAGGGTGACGATTGGACGGCGCACGGCCGTGGCTGCGGCGCTGGCTGTCATGGGGGCGGCAGGCTTGACGGCAACCTTTGGCCCGGCCTGGGCCCACGGGCCGACCCGGCAGAAGGTGCGGGAATCCATCGAGATCAATGCGCCGCAAGACAAGGTCTGGGCCGCGATCCGCAATTTCCAGGACATGAGCTGGCTTCCGCCAGTTACCAAGACCACGGGCGAAAAAGGCAACGAGGTCGGCGCGACGCGGACGCTGACTCTGCAAGGCGGCGCGACGGTCGAGGAGGAGCTCTACAAATACGAGCCCGACATGCTGAGCTATTCGTACCGGATCACCAAGGTCGACGTGAAGGTGCTGCCGGTGACCAATTATTCCTCGACCTTGACGGTGTCGCCGGCTTCCGACGGCAAGTCGAAGCTGGAATGGGCCGGCGCGTTCTACCGCGGCTTTCCCAACAACGATCCGCCGCCGGAACTCAACGATGAAGCCGCCAAGTCCGCGGTCAGCGGGCTCTACAAGACCGGGCTCGAGGCGTTGAAGAAGAAGATCGAGAGCGGCAGCTGACCGTGCGCATTCTGGTCCTGGCGGCGCTTGCCGGCGGCCTTTGCCGTGCCAGCCTCGGCAGCGCAGCTGCCGAGGAGGCGTTCGTCACCAACCAGCTCAGCGACGATCTGATGGTCGTGGATCTCGCCTCCGCACGCGCGGTGGCAACCATTCCCATCGGCGGCAAGCCGGCGGGCGTGGCGGTCAGCGCGGACGGGCGCTTTGCCTATGTCACAAGCCCCGACGCCAAGGCGGTGACGGTGGTGGACGCCGCGACGCGCCAAGTGGCAGGCCGGATCGAGGTCGGCGGCGGACCGCTTGGCATTGCGGTCGCCCCCGATGGCAAGACCGTCTATGTCGCGGACTGGTATGCGGCGGCGGTGCGGGTGATCGATACGGCCTCGCGCAGCATCGCCGCCAGCATCGCGGTCGGCGCCTCGCCATCGGGCCTTGCAGTGACGCCTGACGGCATGCTGCTGCTCTCGGCGGACCGCGACGACGACAGCGTCTCGGTCGTCGATACCGCAACACGCCAGCGCAAGGCGACGATCAAGGTCGGCACCCGTCCGTTCGGCGTCACCATCGATGCCGAGGGCAAGCGCGCCTACACCGCTAATGTCGGCTCCGACGACGTCTCCGTGATCGACATTGCCGAAGGTCGCGAGATCGGCCGTGTGAAGGTCGGCATGCGCCCCTATGCGGTGGCGCTGACGCAAGGCCGCGGCTTTGTCACGGACCAATATGGCGGCACCGTCAGCGTGTTCGACCTTGCGAGCCTGAAGCCGGTCAAGCGCATCAATGTCGGCGACTACCCCGAAGGGATTGCCGCGACCGCCGACGGCAAGCGCGTCATCGTCGCGTGCTGGGAAAGCAACACGCTAGGCATCATCGACGCGACCGAGTTGAAGGTGCTCGGCGAGATCAAGACCGGCGACGGCCCAAGGGCGTTCGGCGCGTTCCTGCGCAGGACGGAGTAGGGGATCGCGTAGGGCAGAAAAGCGAAGCGTAAGCCGCCATGATGCATCGATGATGAATCGGCGGATTACGCTTCGCTAATCCGCTCTACGCTTGCTGAAGACATCATCAGGCCGGCGTGGTGTTGAGAACCTCCCACAGCGCCATCGGTGCACCGGCCCAATGCCAGAACGAATAGCTGGGATAATCCCGGTCCTTGCAGAGCTGGATGAAGATGGTCGCGCGCTCCGCGCAAGCCTGGGCCGATGCGCAGCCGCCACCATCCCCGACATAACCCGCGCCGACGGGAGCGAAGGGAATTGTGAGATGCGCATTGCCGTTGACCGCGCGATCGATGCGCGATGCCACGCTCGGACTGGAGCCGTAGTAAGTCTGCGGGAAGTTGAAATCGGCGTGCCGGGCGATCTCGGTGAATCTCGGAAGCCAGCCGGTGATATTCTGCGGAATGTCATTGCTCGACATTCCCAGAGACTTTTGCAACGCGTCGGCGGCCTGCCGCATCGCGGTGCCATAGGCTCTCGCCTCGTTGATGCCGCCGTGAAAGAATTCTGCGCCGCCCTCGGCATCCATGATCATGCCGTCGAGCTGAAACCGCTGTGCGAGAGTCCTGAACGTTTCGGCCTCGTCCTGCGCGGCCTGCGTCGTTGGGCAGTGCGGGACTTGCCAGCCCCAGACCTGCACATTGTTGTCATGGGCCCGGGTGACGAGATTGGTCATCGTGGCCGCCATGGCGCCGGTCACGTTCCGATATGGCGAAGCTCCATCGGCGACTTTGACCCAAATCGCCGAGAGCTTGGCACGGCGCGCTTTCTCGATGAGTTTGTTGACGCCACCTTCGGCTGCGAGAACGGGTTCGAGCTTCCAAATATACATGCTTCGGCTTCGAGACATGCCAAGGCTCCCTAAAATGATTGCGAGATATAAAGGTTGCAATCTGAGCAGGCGCCCGCCAAAAATCAATCTCTAATTTTGTCACGACCAGGTGTACGCATAGATTGTGCGTGTCCCCTGATCAGCCGGCTATCGGACCGCAGCGACCGTGGACCGCGCTTTGCGCATTCGCTGAATTAGCCCATTCTGCGATGGCGATCGCGGCACACCACTTCGGAAATGTCATCCATTCGCTCGAACATGTGGTCGGGCTCGTTAGCGCGCAGCGCCGCCGGCGCAGCATAACCCCAGCCCACCGCACCGCAGGCAATTCCCACGGTTCGCGCCGCCTCGATGTCGCGGACCTCGTCGCCGATCGCGATCACCTGGCCCGGCTCGACGCCCGCGCGCCGGATCACCCGGCGGAATTTCGCGGGCTTGCCGAACAGCGATGCCGCGCAGTCGAAATGCGAAAATAGCACCGCGGCTTCCCCGAGCTTCTCGCGCGCATTGGCCTCGCTGTCGGACGTCACCAGCGCGAGCTGCACGCCGTTCTCTGTCAGCGTCCGCAGCATCGTCTCGACGCCGGCGAACAGTGCGATCTCGGAAGCAGCTTCCGCCTTCAGCCGCCGCGCATGCCGCGCGATCGCCGGCAGCTTCCAGAGCGGCACCTCGAGGCGGGCGAGGATCTCGCGCGTCGAGGCATGCCGCAGGTCCTCGACGTCCTCATCGGCGACACGGCGAAAATTGAAGCGATCGGCGATGTCGTTGATGACGCGCAGGAACCACGGGAAGCTGTCGGCCAGCGTGCCGTCGAGGTCGAAGATGGCGAGGGCGTAGGGCATGGCGGAGGGAGAAGTGCGGGCGTCGCGCCCGCTGGCGAGGCGCTGACAAATGCTATCGGAGATGCTATGTTACCTTCGAGAGGTGGCAGATGTCGGAGCTACTGGCAAGGATTACCGTCGATCCGCAGCGTATGCATGGACGCCCCTGCATTCGCGATCTGCGCATGACGGTCGCCGACGTCTTGGGACTGCTCTCCGCGGGACAGTCGCGCGAGAGCATCTTGGAAGATTATCCGTATTTGGAAGAAGCCGATACCGACGCGTCTCTCGCCTATGCCGCCCGTCAGGTCGATCACCCGATCATAGCGGCGAAATAGCTTGCCTTACCTGGTCGATGCTCAGCTTCCACCAGCACTGGCGGAGGCCATGCGTCGCGCTGGATACGATGCGGCCCATGTTGCCGAGTTCGGGATGGCAAACGCGACCGATGGCGCGATCTGGGATGAAGCCGTTGCAAGATCGGCCGTTCTCGTCACCAAGAATCGCGATTTCTCGCTTCTCCGTGCCGCAAAGCGGCAGGGGCCTATCGTGCTTTGGGTGCGTGTGGGCAACATCGACAATCGCGCGCTGATCCGTCAGCGTGTGAGCGCCATGCCGCGAATCGCCGAAGCCGTCGCGCGGGGTGAAGCGGTCATTGAATTCGTCGGCCAGTAGACTAATGAGCGCTCACCGCAACTTGCGTACGTCAACATTGATGTCGATATCGATGTTCTTGACGCAAGCCTGAGTGCTCCGATGCGAGCTGCCCTCGTGCCAGCGGCCGTCGCGCGCCCGGGCGTTGCTGACATTGGCCAGCTTCAGGCATCGCCATTGTGGCAGCGGTCCGCTGCTTTCGCCGGCGAACTGCCAGGCCAGCGCGGCTTCCTCACCGGCCTTGTTGGTGCCGATGATGTGCGGACATAGCTCGCGATGGCGGCCCTCGTAGACACAGGTCACCTGCTGCTCGGCGAGGATCGCGTTGCGGAAGAGCGCGTAGGTTCGGCTCGGCATGGAGAATTTTCCCGGCAGCTTGAGCCGGCCGCTCGAGCGGGTGGCGCTACTCCGCCGCCTCGCTCGTGCTCCGCCGCTTCGGCTTGCGCGCCTTCTTCAGCACCGGCTCCAGGAATTTTCCGGTATAGCTCCGCGGCGCCTTCGCGATGTCCTCCGGCGGGCCCCAGGCGACGATCTCGCCGCCGCCGTCGCCGCCTTCGGGGCCGAGGTCGATGACCCAGTCGGCGGTTTTGATGACTTCGAGATTGTGCTCGATGACGACGACCGTGTTGCCCTGAGCGACCAGCTCATGCAGCACCTCCAGCAGCTTCTTGACGTCGTGGAAGTGCAGGCCGGTGGTCGGCTCATCGAGGATGTAGAGCGTGCGGCCGGTCGCGCGCTTTGACAGCTCCTTGGCGAGCTTGACGCGCTGGGCTTCGCCGCCCGACAAGGTCGTCGCCTGCTGGCCGACATGGATGTAGTCGAGGCCCACGCGGTGCAGGGTCTGGAAGGTTTCGCGCACGCGCGGCACCGCCTTGAAGAATTCGGCGGCTTCCTCGACGGTCATGTCGAGCACGTCGGCGATGCTCTTGCCCTTGAACAGGACTTCGAGCGTCTCGCGGTTGTAGCGCTTGCCTTTGCAGACGTCGCAGGTGACGTAGACGTCGGGCAAAAAGTGCATCTCGATCTTGATGACGCCGTCGCCCTGGCAGGCCTCGCAGCGGCCGCCCTTGACGTTGAAGGAGAAGCGGCCGGGCTCATAGCCGCGCGCCTTGGACTCGGGCAGGCCGGCAAACCATTCGCGGATCGGCGTGAAGGCGCCGGTGTAGGTCGCGGGGTTCGAGCGCGGCGTGCGGCCGATCGGCGACTGGTCGATGTCGATGATCTTGTCGATGTGCTCGAGGCCCTCGATGCGATCGTGCGGGGCGGCGCCCTCGCTGGCATTGTTCAGCTTGCGGGCGATGGCGCGGTACAGCGTGTCGATCAACAGCGTCGACTTGCCGCCGCCGGAGACGCCGGTGACGCAGGTGAACAGGCCGAGCGGGATTTCGGCGGTGACGTTCTTGAGGTTATTGCCGCGCGCGTTGACCACCTTGATGGTGCGGCGATGGTTCGGCGGGCGCCGCTCCGGCACCTCGACCTCGAGCTCGCCGGTCAGGTACTTGCCGGTCAGCGATTTCGGGTTGCGCATGATCTCGGCGGGCGTGCCCTCGGCGACAATGTGGCCGCCATGCATGCCGGCGCCGGGGCCGATGTCGAGCACGTAGTCGGCGAGGCGAATGGCGTCCTCATCATGCTCGACTACGACCACGGTGTTGCCGAGGTCGCGCAGCCTCTTGAGGGTGTCGAGCAGGCGAGCGTTGTCGCGCTGGTGCAAGCCGATCGAGGGCTCGTCCAGCACATAGAGCACGCCCGTCAGGCCCGAGCCGATCTGCGAGGCCAAACGGATGCGCTGGCTCTCGCCGCCGGACAGCGTGCCGGAGGAGCGGGATAAAGTGAGGTAGTTGAGACCGACGTCGAGCAGGAAGGTGAGGCGCTCGCGGATCTCCTTCAGGATGCGGCCGGCGATCTCGTTCTGCTGCGCGTTGAGCGCGTCGGGCACGGTCTCGAACCATTCGCCGGCCTTCTTGACCGACAGCTCCGAGATCTCGCCGATATGCTTGGCTCCGATCTTGACGCAGAGCGCCTCGGGCTTGAGCCGGAAACCCTTGCATCCCTCGCAGGGCACGTCGTGGAAGTATTTCGCCAGCTCCTCGCGCGCCCACTCGCTTTCGGTTTCGCGGTAGCGGCGGTTGATGTTGGTGATGACGCCCTCGAACGGCTTCTTGGTGTCGTAGGAGCGCACCCCGTCCTCATAGGAGAACTTGATCTCGTCCTCGCCGGAGCCGTGCAGGATCGCATTCTGCGTCTTCTTGGGCAGGTCCTTCCACTTGGTGGTCAGCGTGAACTTGTAGTGCTTGCCGAGCGCGGTCAGGGTCTGGATGTAATAGGGCGAGGACGATTTGGCCCAGGGCGCGATCGCGCCCTTGCCGATGGCGAGCTCCTTGTCGGGAATGACGAGGTCCTCGTCGACATGCTGCTCGACGCCGAGGCCGCCGCAGGCCGGGCAGGCGCCATAGGGATTGTTGAAGGAGAACAGTCTGGGCTCGACCTCTGGAATCGTGAAGCCGGAGACCGGGCAGGCGAACTTTTCCGAGAACAGCATGCGCTCGGGCCCGCTCTTGTCGTGGATCTTGGCGGTCTTCTTTTTCTCTTCGGTGGGAGCCGCCGTTGGGGCGTCGGCGAACTCGACGACGGCAAGGCCCTCGGCGAGCTTCAGCGCGGTCTCAAAGCTCTCGGCGAGGCGCTGGCCGATGTCGGCGCGCACCACGATGCGGTCGACGACGACGTCGATGTCGTGCGGGAATTTCTTGTCCAGCGTCGGCGCTTCCGCAAGCTCATGGAAGGTGCCGTCGATCTTGACGCGCTGAAAACCCTTCTTGAGCCATTCGGCGAGCTCCTTGCGGTACTCGCCCTTGCGGCCGCGCACGACGGGCGCGAGCAGATAGAGGCGGGTGCCCTCGGGCAGCGCCAGCACGCGGTCGACCATCTGCGAGACGGTCTGGCTCTCGATCGGCAGGCCGGTGGCCGGCGAATAGGGCACGCCGACGCGCGCCCACAGCAGGCGCATATAGTCGTAGATCTCGGTGACGGTGCCGACGGTCGAGCGCGGGTTTTTCGATGTCGTCTTCTGCTCGATCGAGATCGCGGGCGACAGGCCGTCGATCTGGTCGACGTCGGGCTTCTGCATCATCTCTAGGAATTGGCGCGCATAGGCCGAGAGCGATTCGACGTAGCGGCGCTGGCCCTCGGCGTAGATGGTGTCGAAGGCGAGTGAGGATTTGCCGGAGCCGGAGAGGCCGGTGAACACCACCAGCTTGTCGCGGGGAATCTCGACATCGATGTTCTTGAGGTTGTGCTCGCGCGCGCCACGGATCGTAATTGCGCGCAGGCTGGAGCCCACGTTCTGTTGTTGGCGCTTCGCCTTGATCACTTCATCCATCCCGCTGGTCCTCAAGGAATCCAAAGACGCGCGATCGCGCCAATGATGAAGGCGCGCTTCGCCCGGAACCGGGATCGGCGCCGATGGGGTTATCAGCGAACGTAGGAAGAACGCGCGCGGATTTCCAGAGGGAGTTGCGAATCGTCAACGGAATGTTGGCGCGCTGGCGGCATCTGGCAGCAGGCGGGCGCGGAACTGTAGAACGCGGCAGGCGAACGAGCGGGCAAACAACGAGCAAGGGCAAACAAAAAGGCCGGCACAAGGCCGGCCTTTCGTAGCGCGGGTAGCGTTTAAGTCGAA
Organism: Bradyrhizobium sp. 62B; assembly: GCF_030272265.2. NCBI lineage: Bacteria > Pseudomonadati > Pseudomonadota > Alphaproteobacteria > Hyphomicrobiales > Nitrobacteraceae > Bradyrhizobium > Bradyrhizobium sp. 62B. Next base: position 3,509,461 of record NZ_CP092841.2, read on the forward strand.
GCTCAGTACTTGGCGACGACCGGGGCGCCGAAGTGATAGTTCACGCCGACCTGCACGGTGTGGAAGTTGAGCGTGCCGGTGGGCAGGGCGCCCGAGAAGTAGGTCTCGCCGCCGAGGCTGCGATAGAGGTACTCGCCCTTGACGGTCCAGTTCGGAGCGAAGAACGCTTCGACGCCCGCACCGACGGTCCAGCCGGAGTGGAACTTGCTGTCGGAGATGGTCACGCCGAGAGCGCTGGCGCTCAGCTTGTTGTCGATCCAGGCATAGCCACCCGTGCCGTAGAACAGCACGTTGTTGACGGCCCAGCCGATACGGCCGCGAACGGTGCCCATCGCATCCGTCTTCGAGCTCAGGGTCGCCGTGGCAACACCGAAGCCGGGGACGAGGACCGGACCGGTGACCGACGCGCTGACGTCAGCCCACGCAGCATCGGCCTCGAGGCCGAACACGACGTTGCCGGTCTGCCAGTTGTAGCCGGCGGTGCCGCCGACGAAGCCGCCCTTCATCTTCGGGTCGCCCGAAGCGTTTTCCCAAGCGCCGCCACCAACGACACCGAGATAGAAGCCGGTCCAGTTGTAGACCGAAGCCATCGGAGCGACCGGAGCCTTGGTGTAGGGGCGCGCCGCGAGATCAGCAGCCGAAGCGGGGGCCGCCAGAGCGAACAAACAGGCCGAAGCCAACAAAACCTTTTTCATTTTCAACTAATCCCAGTCCCAGTTTCTGTTGTTGCCTTCCGCGGACGGAAGGGCAGCGGACTCAACGGCCCAACTGATGCCGTGCTTACACCACTGAAGCCGCAAGTTGTGTATCCGAAAAGCCACAGTGGTCGGAAAGGTGATGGTTACTGACTTATTTAACCCCTGAATCCCGCCCCGCCTGAAGAGGAGGGCGCGAGCTAGATCGTTAAATCATCCAAGGATATCAGATAGATATCCGTGCTTGACGAGTGGTGGGCCGCCCGGGGTCATTCAGGCTGATCATGCCGATGTCGCAATTCCGGCGATGCGCTTAGAACGTGTGAGGCTCCAGGCAGAGCGGCCGGGAGGTTCCCTAGCCGGTGAAAGTCAGAGTGCGTGTGGCGCTCTGTTCGGTCCCGGCCAGAAAGAACAAATCTGGAACGTGGCGAAGGTCGGTGCTATATGTGGGGATAACCTTGGGGGTGGTGGGCTGAGCGGCGCCCGCAAGCGTATAGGGTCGCCTCAACAGGGCGCAGAGGAACGCGGGCAGCGCGCTCGGCCTTTTGAAATCAGTGGCATTCGGAGTGGAGAGCGGCGATGGCGGGAAGCGTCAACAAGGTCATTCTGGTTGGAAATCTCGGCAAGGATCCTGAGATCCGCCGCACCCAGGACGGGCGGCCGATTGCGAATTTGAGCATCGCCACCTCGGAGACCTGGCGCGACAAGAATACTGGCGAACGCAAGGAGAAGACCGAGTGGCATCGCGTCGTGATCTTCTCAGAGCCGCTTTGCAAAATCGTCGAACAGTATCTGAAGAAGGGCGCCAAGGTTTACATCGAGGGCGCGCTTCAGACCCGCAAGTACACCGACCAGAGCGGTGTCGAGAAGTATTCGACCGAGGTCGTGCTCCAGGGCTTCAATTCGACGCTCACGATGCTCGACGGCCGCAGCGGCGGCGGTGGAGGCGGCAGCTTCGGCGACGAGCCGGGCGGTGATTTCGGCTCGTCAGGACCCGTCAGCAGCGCGCCGCGCCGTCCCGTGGCCGCCGGCGGCGGTGGCCGCAACAGCGACATGGACGACGATATCCCGTTCTGAGGACGGTCTGACGATAGGGGGGCGCCGGCAGGTTGGGCCGCGCCTGCCACGTCGTGTCAGCAAACCTTACTAATCGACAGGGCGGGCTCGGGATTTCCGGGCCCGCTTCATGTTTGGGTTGAACTCTGACCGCGCCGGGCAACCAGGCCGAAGAGGTGCGCGCCACCGCGCGATCGTTGAGGTGGCCGAAGCGATTTCGAAGGGCCTGTTCCATGCCCATCCGAGACACTCGTTGCAAGGCCGTAAGCTATTGGAAAAATAAGCGGAAAAAGCGCTTCCCTCGAGCCCGCAAGGGTGGTTATCAGGGCCCCGATGCGCTATATGATTCCCAGATAAAACCTCACCGGATTTCCCCTTGGCTGACGACGACGACAAGCCCGGCGACCAGCCGGCGCAACCCTCGGATATTCGCCCCGTCTCCATCTTCGAGGAGATGAAGAAGTCCTATCTCGACTACGCCATGAGCGTGATCGTGGCGCGGGCGCTGCCTGATGCCCGCGACGGCCTGAAGCCGGTGCACCGCCGCATCCTGTTCTCGATGAACGAGCAGGGGCACACGCCTGACAAGAAGTACGTGAAGTCCGCCCGCGTGGTCGGTGACGTCATCGGTAAATATCATCCGCATGGCGACCAGTCGATCTACGACGCCATGGTCCGGATGGCGCAGGACTTCTCCATGCGCGTGCCGCTGATCGACGGCCAGGGCAATTTCGGCTCGGTCGACGGCGATCCCGCGGCCGCCTATCGTTACACCGAAGCGCGCCTGACCAAGGCGGCGCTGGCCCTGCTGGTCGACATCGACAAGGACACCGTCGACTTCCAGCCGAACTACGACAACAACGAGACCGAACCGTCGGTCTTGCCGGCCAAGTTCCCGAACCTCCTCGTCAACGGCGCCGGCGGCATCGCGGTCGGCATGGCGACCAACATCCCGCCGCACAATCTCGGCGAGGTCATCGACGCCTGCATCGCGCTGATCGACAACCCCGCGCTGACCATCGACGAACTCATCAACATCGTGCCGGGACCGGATTTTCCGACCGGCGGCGTCATCCTTGGGCGGCAAGGCATCCGCTCGGCCTATCACCTCGGCCGCGGCTCGATCGTGATGCGTGGCAAGGTCGCGATCGAGACCATCCGCAAGGAGCGCGAGGCGATCATCGTCACCGAGATTCCCTACCAGGTGAACAAGGCGACGATGGTCGAGCGCATCGCCGAACTGGTCAAGGAAAAGAAGATCGAGGGCATCGGCGACCTGCGCGACGAATCCGACCGCGAAGGCTACCGCGTGGTCATCGAGTTGAAGCGCGACGCCGTGCCGGACGTGGTGCTGAACCAGCTGTACAGGTTCACTCCGCTGCAGACCAGCTTCGGCGTCAACATGGTGGCGCTCGACAGCGGCCGTCCGCGGATCATGCATCTGAAGGACCTGCTGGCCATCTTCGTCGACTTCCGCGAGCGGGTCGTCACGCGGCGCACCAAGTACCTGCTGGCCAAGGCGCGTGACCGGGCCCATATCCTCGTTGGTCTCGCGATCGCGGTCGCCAATATCGACGAGATGATCCGCGTGATCCGGACCTCGCCCGACCCGACCACCGCCCGCGACACCCTGATGTCGCGTGACTGGCCGGCCCGGGACGTCGAGGACATGCTGACGCTGATCGACGATCCGCGCCACCGCATCAGCGCGGATGGCACGATCCGGCTGTCGATGGAGCAGGCGAGGGCCATTCTCGACCTGCGCCTTCAGCGCCTGACCGCCCTCGGCCGCGACGAAATCCGCGACGAGCTCGACAAGCTCGCGGGCGAGATCGCCGATTATCTCGACATCCTGCGCTCGCGCGCCCGCGTGCTCGAGATCATCAAGACCGAGCTCGCCGAGGTGAAGGCCGAGTTCGCAACGCCCCGCCGCACCGTCATCATCGAGCAGGAAGGCGAGGTCGAGGACGAGGACCTGATCCAGCGCGAGGACATGGTCGTCACCGTGTCCCACGCCGGCTACGTCAAGCGCGTGCCGCTGTCGGCCTATCGGGCGCAGCGCCGCGGGGGCAAGGGCCGCGCCGGCATGCAGACCCGCGACGAGGATTTCGTCTCGCGCCTGTTCGTGGCCTCCACGCACACGCCGGTGCTGTTCTTCTCCTCGCGCGGCCAGGTCTACAAGGAGAAGGTCTGGCGCCTGCCGATGGCCGCGCCGAACGCGCGCGGCAAGGCGCTGATCAACATCCTGCCGCTGGAGCAGGGCGAGCGCATCACCACCATCATGCCGCTGCCGGAGGACGAGTCCACCTGGGGCAACCTCGACGTGATGTTCGCGACCACGGGCGGCAACGTCCGGCGCAACAAGCTGTCGGACTTCGTCGACGTCCGCCGCTCCGGCATCATCGCGATGAAGCTCGACGACAATGAAGCGATCGTCGACGTGCAGATCTGCACCGAGCGCGACGACGTGCTGCTGACCGCCGCCGGCGGCCAGTGCATCCGCTTCCCCGTCACCGACGTGCGCGTGTTCACCGGGCGCACCTCGATGGGCGTGCGTGGCATCGCGCTCGGCGAGGGTGACAAGGTGATTTCGCTGGCGATCCTGCGCCACGTCGAGACCACCTCGGACGAGCGCTCGGCGTATCTGAAGATGCGCCGCGCGGTCGCTGGCGAATCCGGGGCCGAAGAGGCGCAAGTGGACGCCGAGGCCGAGGAGACATCCGGCAGCTTCCAGCTCGCGCAGGAGCGTTATGCCGAGATGTCGGCGCAGGAGCAGGTCGTGCTCACCGTGTCGGTGAACGGCTACGGCAAGCGGACCTCGTCCTACGAGTACCGCACGACGGGCCGCGGCGGCAAAGGCATCGTCGCCATGAGCGTCAACAACCGCAACGGTAATCTGGTTGCCTCGTTCCCGGTCGAGGATGCAGATCAGATCATGCTGGTCACCGACAAGGGCCAGTTGATCCGCTGCCCGGTCGAAGGCATCCGCGTCGCCGGCCGCTCGACACAAGGCGTGATCGTGTTCGACACGGCCGAGGACGAGCACGTGGTCTCAGTCGAGCACATCACGGAAGAGGCGGAGAGCGGCAACGGGGCGAATGGCGAATAGCGAGTGGCGAATAGGGGGCTTCCCTATTCGCTATTCGCCGCCCACCATTCGCGCAGTCAAATCTCCAGCTCCGTGCCGAACTCCACGACCTGCTTGGTCGGCACGCCGAAGAACGCGGCCGAGCGTTCAGCGTTGCGCTGGAGGAAGGCGAACACGCTTTCGCGCCAGACCCACATGCCCGGCACGTCTTCGCGCGGGATGATGGTCTCGCGGCCGACGTAATAGGTGATCTCGGAGAGATCGATGCCGGCCAGCTTGCCCTGGCGGCAGACCAGTTTCAGCCCTTCATAGATCGTCGGATTCTGCATGAAGCCGTAGTGCAGGACCACGCGGGTGATGCCGGGGATGATCTCGATCACCTCGGCGCGTTCCTCGTCCGCGATGTGCGGCAATTCCTCGATCAGCACGGTGACCAGCAGCACGCGCTCGTGCAGCACGCGGTTGTGCCTGACGAATTGGGTGAGCGCGAGGGGCACACCGCGCGGCGCGGAGGCCAGGTACACGGCGGTCCCGGGCAGCCGCGCGTGGCATTTGTTGACCGCGGTCTCGATCAGGTCCTCCTCGGGCTGACGCAGCCGGGCGCGTGCCGCCTCGACCAGCCTCACGCCGGCCCGCCAGGTCAGCATCAGGAAGGCGACGAGGCCGGCGAGCAGCAACGGAAACCAGCCGCCCTCGAACAGCTTGATCGAGTTGGCCGAGAAGAAGATCAGATCGATGACGAAGAAGAAGCCGTTCACGGCAACGACCAGCCAGGGCGAAAAGCCCCACTGGATCGCGACCAGCGCGGCGAGCAGCGTGGTGATCGCCATCAGCAGCGAGACCGCAATGCCATAGGCGCCGGCGAGGGCGTCCGAGGAGCCGAAGCTCAGGACGGCGCCCAGCGTTGCAGCCGCAAGCAGCCAGTTCACCAGCGGCACGTAGATCTGGCCGATCGCATCGCTCGTGGTGTGGCGGATCTGCATGCGCGGCAGGAAGCCGAGCTGGATCGATTGCTGCGTCAGCGAGAACACGCCGGAGATGATCGCTTGCGAGGCGATCACGGTCGCGATCGCGGAGAATGCGACGAGCAGGTAGTGCAGGGCGTCGGGGCAGAGCTGGAAGAACGGGTTCTCGATCATCGTGGGATCGGTGATCAGCAGCGCGGCCTGGCCGAAATAGTTCAGCACCAGGGCGGGCAGGCAGATCGCGAACCAGGCCAGCCGGATCGGCAGGCGACCGAAATGTCCCATGTCGGCATACATGGCCTCGCCGCCGGTCACCGCGAGAAAAGCCGCGCCGAGGATTCCGAACGAGATGTGGAAGTCCTGGTGGATCAGGAAATTGAACGCATAGAACGGGCTGAGCGCCGCCAGCACCGCCGGCGCCTTGACGATGCCGTGGATGCCGAGCGCGGCGAGCACGACGAACCAGGCCAGCATCACCGGCCCGAAGATGCGGCCGATGAAGCCGGTGCCCTGCTTCTGCATCATGAACAGGCCGATCAGGATGACGACCGTCACGGGCACCACGGCGGGCGCGAGCGAGGGGGCATCGACCTTGAGGCCCTCGATGGCGCTGAGCACCGAGATGGCCGGCGTGATCGCGCCATCGCCATAGAGCAGGGCGGCTCCGATCAGGCCGACCACCAGGAGATGGGCACGCCAGGTGCCGGGCTGGGCGTGGCGGGCATGCAGCAGCGCCAGAAGCGCGACGATGCCGCCTTCGCCGCGGTTGTCCGCACGCAGGATCAACAGCGCATATTTGAGCGAGATGATCAGCAGCAGCGCCCAGAGGATCAGCGAGGCGACGCCGAGGACAGCGTCGTGACTGAGCGTGCCGCCATGGGCGGCCGCCTTGGCGGCTTCCTTCAGGGCGTAGAGGGGGCTGGTGCCGATATCGCCATAGACGACGCCGAGGGCGCCCATGGTCATGGCGAGCGGCAGCGGGTCAGGATGGTGGCCGGAAGCGACTGCGGGCGTACTGGACAAGGGCGGCCCCCCAATGGGATCGCGCCCGACGGGCCATTCCGCCGGGCGCGAGCATCACGCAGTCTGCGATGGGGCGTTGCAAAATTCCATCAGGATTATATGACGCGAAGCTGACAGACCCGACTACGGGGTCCGGTTGGCGGTCACGAGGCGGGCCTCGCGGATGGTCGCCTTGGTGCCGGCACGGCGCAGGCAGGACACCTCGAAGTTCGGCCAGGCCTGCTGGGAGCAGTCCTTTCCGACGGTGCGGATATCGAGCCGGTCGCTCTTGGCCAGCGGCTGCGGCACGCTGGCTTCGACGGTCGGGGCAAAGCCGGGCAGCAGGGTGAGGGCTGCGGCAACACATGCAGAGAGAGCGATCGCTGAAAGAGCCTTGATCATTTGACAGTCCCCTGTGATGCGGCCGCCTACGCCCAGTGTGCGGCCCGTCATTCGTTGGCCGGATTAGTAACCATGGCCAGTTTCCGGACGTCTTCGCCGGCGCGGGAAATGGTTTCGTGTCCCCGCCGGTTTGTTTCGTGGCCGCTCTCAGGACGAAACAAACCGGCCGTCGCCGACACGGCCGGCGGGATATTCTGCCGGAAACGGCCAAGGAGAGGCCGAGGAACCCGCCCGGCTTGCCGGCCCGGGCCGGGCGCGGTAGGAGGGGGGCCATGCCGCGTATCGCCTTCTATCCCGGTTCCTTCGACCCCATCACCAACGGCCATCTAGACGTGGTCCGGCACAGCGTATCGCTGTGCGACAGGCTCGTCGTCGCGATCGGGGTCCACCCCGGCAAGAAGCCGCTGTTCTCGACCGAGGAGCGGCTCAAGATGCTCCATGACGTCTGCGGGCCGGTGGCGGCCAAGGCCGGCTGCGTGCTCGAAGCCGTGACGTTTGACGACCTGTCGGTGACCGCGGCGCGCAAGCACGGTGCGACCATCATGATTCGGGGCCTGCGCGACGGCAGCGACCTCGATTACGAGATGCAGCTCGCCGGCATGAACGAGGCGATGGCGCCGGAAGTGCATACCGTCTTCCTGCCGGCCTCTCCCATGGTTCGCCCGATCACCGCCACTTTGGTGCGCCAGATCGCCGGCATGGGCGGGGACGTCTCGACCTTCGTCCCGCCGATTGTTGCGGCCCAGCTCAAGGTAAAATTCGCCGGATAACGGCGCGCTTCCTCTTTCTCTGATCCGGAGTTGTCATGATCCGAATTCTCGCAGTTCTTGCCGCGCTCGTGTTCGCGTTGCCCGCGGTGGCGCAGCAATTGCCGGCCAACCTCGATAAGGCCAACGCCATCGTCATCGACAGCACCAAGGGCCGCATCGTCATCAAGCTGCGCACCGACATCGCGCCCCAGCATGCCGAGCGCATCAAGCAGCTCGCGCGCGAGGGCTATTACAACAACGTGCCGTTCCATCGTGTCATGGACGGCTTCATGGCGCAGACCGGCGACGGCGAGAAATTCAACGGCACCGGTGGATCGAAATATCCGAACCTGAAGCAGGAATTCTCCAAGGTGCATTTTGCCCGCGGCATCGTCGGCATGGCCCGGCGCGGCGACAGCGTCGACAGCGCCAACTCGCAATTCTTCATCATGTTCGCCGACGGCGGCAGCCTCGACAACCAGTACACCGTGGTCGGCGAGGTCGTGCAGGGCATGGACGTCGTCGACAAGCTGAAGAAGGCGCCGCCCGGCTCCCCCGGCGGCGCCGTGACCGATCCCGACAAGATGGTGAAGGTGCAGGTCGCCTCCGACATCAAATGAGAGGTGGCGATGGCGCGCCGTGGCAAAAAGCTCATCGTAGCTGCCGCGGCGCTCCTGCTTGGCCTCTCCGGCGCGGCCGCCGAGGACGCGAAGGTCAACACCATCCAGGACGTCTTCCGGCATCTGCGCACCTGCTGGAAACCTCCGCCGCCCGCCAGGGCCCGCCCACTCGACATCACCGTCGTCGTGAGCTTTAACCGGGCCGGAAACATTCTGGGCCATCCGAGGATTACCTATGAATCCGCGGAGGCCTCCGACAACGACCGGCTGCAATACCGGATCGCGGTAATGGAGGCGTTGCAACGCTGCACGCCGATGCCATTTACCGATGCAATGGCCGGCGCCGCCGCGGGACGTCCATTCGCAATCCAGTTCCGTAACCGCAAAACGTCGCCTGACAAGACTTCACCCCCAACGCAAGAGAGACGAGCATGAGCGTCACCGAAAACACCCTGATCCTCGAGACCACGCAGGGCCCCGTCACCATCGAGATGCGGCCTGATCTGGCGCCCGGCCACGTCGCGCGTATCAAGGAACTGGTCCGCGAAGGCTTCTACGACGGCATCGTGTTCCACCGCGTGATCGACGGCTTCATGGCGCAGACCGGCTGCCCGCAGGGCACCGGCACCGGCGGCTCCGGCAAGAAGCTGAAGGCCGAGTTCAACAAGGAGCCGCATGTGCGCGGCACCACCTCGATGGCGCGCGCCGCCAATCCCGATTCCGGCGACAGCCAGTTCTTCATCTGCTTCGACGACGCCCGCTTCCTCGACAACCAGTACACGGTGTGGGGCAAGGTCACCGAGGGCATGGAGAACGTCGACAAGATCAAGCGCGGCGAGCCCGTGCAGAATCCCGACAAGATCGTCAAAGCGCGGATGGCGGCGGACGCGGCCTGATAGCGGTCATTCCGGGGCGCGCCTAAGCGTCAACCATGGTGCGCGATTGCGCACCTGAGAATCTCGAGATTCCGGGTTCGATGCTGCGCATCGTCCCGGAATGACGCGAACCAAGGCGCGACAGCGCTCATGCGCACCGATCTGTTCGATTTCGACCTGCCCGCCGAGCGCATCGCATTGCGCCCGGCGAGCCCGCGCGACTCCGCGAAGATGCTGGTCGTGGAGAACGGTGTGCTGCGCGATCAGGTGATTGCCGACCTGCCGCAATGGCTGAAGCCGGGCGACCAACTCGTCGTCAACGACACCAAGGTGATCGCGGCGCAGCTGAAGGGCCGGCGCATCGGCCGCGAGACGGAGCCCAGGATCGAGGCAACGCTGATCAAGCGGCTCGACGGCTCGCGCTGGCAGGCGCTGGTGAAGCCCGCCAAGAAGCTCGTCGCCGGCGACCGGGTCCGCTTCGGCAATGAAGGCAAGGTCTGCCTGCTCGGCCATCTCGACGCCGAGGTCGAGTCCAAGGGCCTTGAGGGCGAGGTGACGCTGTCGTTCTCGTTCCACGGCCCGGCGCTGGACCAGGCCATCGCCGATCTCGGCAGCCCGCCGCTGCCGCCCTACATCGCCTCCAAGCGCACGCCCGACGATCAGGACCTCGCCGACTACCAGACCATGTTCGCGGCGAACGAAGGCGCCGTCGCCGCGCCGACGGCGGGCCTGCATTTCACCCCGGCACTGGAGCAGGCGCTGCGCGCGCGCGACGTGGGCGTCAACAGGGTCACGCTGCATGTCGGGGCAGGGACGTTCCTGCCGGTGAAGGTCGAGGACACCGAAGCCCACAGGATGCACGCCGAGTGGGGCACCATCTCGGCCGGGACGGCAGAGCGTCTCAACACGGCGCGAAAGAATGGCGGCCGTATCGTCGCGGTCGGCACCACGTCATTGCGGCTGCTTGAGAGCGCCGCACGCGAGGATGGCACCATCCAGCCCTTCGCGGCGGAGACGTCGATCTTCATCACTCCTGGCTATCGCTTCCGCGCCGTCGATATCCTGATGACCAATTTCCATTTGCCGAAGTCGACGCTGTTCATGCTGGTGTCGGCCTTCTCGGGGCTCGAGACGATGAAGGCGGCGTATGCGCACGCCATCGCGAATGGGTATCGGTTTTATTCGTACGGGGATGCGTGTTTGCTGTTTCGAGCGAACGACTGACGTTACGCCGCAGGGTGGGCAAAGCGAAGCGTGTGCACGTCTTTTCTGGATGCGGAGAGGGATGGCGGGCATAGCACCATGCCCACCATCTTTTCATGATCGAGACAGTTGGTGGGCACGCTGCGCTCCGCCCGCCCTACGATACCGGTTGCTACGACATCGACTATGCCATCACGCGCTGCGGCAGCAACTCGGCGATCTGCACCGCGTTCAGCGCTGCGCCCTTGAGCAGCTGATCGGCCGCGACGAACATCGAGATCGAATGGCCGCTGGGGTCGCTCAGATCCTTGCGGATGCGGCCGACCAGGACGTCGTCCTGGCCCGAGGCGTCGATCGGCATCGGGAAGTAGTTCCTGGCGCGGTCGTCGACGACCTTGACGCCCGGCGCCTGCGCCATGATGGCGCGAACCTGGTCCTCGCTGATCGGCTTCTCGCATTCGAAGGTGATGGCCTCGCAATGTGCGCGCAGCACCGGCACGCGCACGCAGGTGACGCCGATCGCGATTGTCTCGTCTTCGAAGATCTTGCGGGTCTCCTTGATGACCTTGGTCTCCTCGTCGTTGTAGCCGGTCTCGGGGTCGACCGCGGTATTGTGGTTGAAGAGATTGAAGGCGTAGGGGTGCGGCATCACCTTCGGCGTATAGACCTGCCCGTTGAGATTGGCGCGGGTGGATTCGACCAGCTCCTCCATCGCGGCGGCGCCGGCGCCGCTTGCGGCCTGGTAGGTCGAGATGATCACGCGCTTGATGCGGTTCTTCTGGTGGATCGGCCACAATGGCACCAGCGCGGTGATCGCCGCGCAGTTCGGGTTGGCGATGATGCCCTTGTGATCCCTGATGCGGTTCGCGTTGATCTCGGGGATCACCAGCGGCACGTTCGGGTCCATGCGGAAAGCGGAGGAGTTGTCGACCACGACCGCGCCGGACTTGACGGCGATCGGCGCATACTTCTTCGAAATGCTGCCGCCGGCGGAGAACAGGGCGATGTCGACACCCTCGAAGGACCGCTCGGTCAGCTCTTCGATCACGATCGGCTGACCGCGGAACGACACCGTCTTGCCGGCCGAGCGGGCGCTGGCGAGCGCCTTGAGCTTGCCGACGCGGAAGCCGCGCTTGTCCATGGTGGCGATGAATTCGGCGCCCACCGCACCGGTGACGCCGACAATCGCGACGACAGGATCGTTACTCACTTTGTCCTCCATTGAGATTTGCGAACAAGACAACAAAAAAGCCCCGGTCCATCGAGGGCGGGGCTTGCCGTAGAGCTGATGCGTTTAAGTCGACGACTTACGTGCGCACGCCTCCCCGGGCCCCTGAGGCCGTGGTGGTTTTGGTCGTGCGTTTGGTGGTCGTGAACATGGCGGCGACTTATGCGGGAGAGTCTTGCGGCCGTCAATGGCTTTTCGTTCCCGGCCGATGCCGGGGGCGAAGCCTGCCGCTATCTAGCAGCCGCTATTTCCTGGCGCCCGGGGGCTCCAGGATGACCTCCTTGAGGTCGTCGCCGCTGATCACGACGATCGCGAAATTGAGCCGGCCGCGTTCGCGCACGAGGCCACCGCTGATCGCCTTGCCCGAGGCCGCGCGCTCGGCAACACGCACGGCATCCGCGAGACGGTGCCTGATCGCACCGAGGGCAACAAGGTTGCTGCGATCGTCGTTGTCGAGCTCGGCGAGGGGGAGGGCAGCTTCTCCGCCGACGAGTTCGCCCGTCGCTGCATTGATGGTGTGGCGCCAGATCCGGTCGTTGTGCAGGGTCTTCACGCGATACACCGGCACGCCGGCGGCTCCGTCAAAACTCACATCCGCTGTGGTGGCGCCGGCGTGACGGGCTTCGGCGATCGCCATGGCCTGGCTGATCGAGATCGACGAACTGCGGAAACGCTCGATCTCGCGGCTGATGGCTTGGCGGTCGGCCTCGGCATCACCATCTGCATCGCTGTGAAGGGCAGTCGGCGTGCCCGCGGTCACGATCGCCCGGGCGGGCGCGGCGAGGAGCAGGGCGGACAGGCCGATAGCCAGCAGTCCTGAAGTCCATCGTTTGGCTGTCGTCATGCTCGAAACCCTCGACCAGCGAGTGTGCCGGATGATCGTAAAGAATTCGCGGCCGGCCTTGGGCGTCGGCCGGCCGCGGAGCGACGCACCGGGCTGTACCCGGCACGGCGATCTCAGCGGTACGGGCCACCTTTGGGGCTGGTGAAAAAAGCGGTCCGTATCGCTTATAACTAAACCATACCGTATCGTTTTATTTGGGTCAACGGCTCGTCCCGTGTCGCCATGGGGATAGATCGTGCGTTCACGGAATTGTCAGCGTGAGGGACGGCGGCGTGGCGCGGCTTTGGTGTTCTGGACGCGGTCCGCAGGTCCGAGCGCGCCGGCCAGGAACAGCTTGATCGCGACGCGCATCCGCTTCTCGGCGGCCTTCATCTCGAGGGCCGTTCCGAAGGTCGCCAAGCGGTGGGTGTGACCAACGACCACATCGAGGAATACCTCGGCCGCAATGGTGGTATCCTCGACATCGAGCGCGCCTTGCGCCACCAGATTGTCGAAGAAGCGCGCGGTGGTGGCGACCGCCTTGAGCCAGCCTTCCTCCTTGCCGAGCTTGGCGACATCAGGGAAATTGATCGCCTGCGACGTCATCATGCGGCTGAAGGCGACGGCGTCCGGACCGCAGGTGAACGTCAGCATCTCGCGTCCGATCTCGATCAGCCGTTGCTCGACCGGGATGTCCGAGGCGCTGGAGAGCTGCGTCTCGGCGGCTGCCGACAACGGCGCGAGCCAGCGCGCGATCTCGCGCCTCAGCACGGCGGCGAACAGGCCGCGCTTGTCGCCGTAGCGGGAATAGACGGTGGGCTTGCTCACCCGGGCCGCTTCCGCGACCGCATCGAGCGAGGTTGCGTCGAAGCCGCGATCCAGGAACAGGCGGGTGGCGACCTCGATCAGCCGCTGGTCGCGCTCGATCGCGGCGGTCTTCGTCGGCCGGCCGCCGCGCGACTTCGGCACCTCGCGCCGCGGCGCAGCCGCTCTCGTCCTGGTCGCAGTCAATCCCATGCCCAATGATTCCTGCGCGTTTCTGACAGTCGTCATTCGCTCTATATCGCGCAGGAGTCGATGCGTCATCGCGAATCTGGCCGAATTGGCCATATCGTCAACGGTTTCGGCAGGGCGGCGTTCCGTCTCACGGCACCGTCGAACTCCAGGCCTGACCCGAAGCGGCCTTGTCATATCCGTATTGATAGAGCGCCCGCATATAGGCGGTGTCGAAGCCTTCCGACGGCGGCGGCGGATAGTCGCGCGCGATGTAGGAGAGATGAAAGCCGAGACGGTTGCGCTTGGCGAAATCATAGGTCGAGAAGATGATCGAGCGCGTCTGTGACTGGGTGATCGCCGACAGGCTGCGCGAGGCGACATCGATGGTGCCGTTGGAGACGAGCTCGAAATTGCGTTCGATCTTCTTGTTGACGAGGATGTAGATGTCCATCCTCGCGCTGCCCGGCAGTCGGCTGCCCTGGAATAGCAGGGCTTCCGGCAGCGTCAGCACCGGCGCGGTCACGCCACCGTCGACATGCATCTCCTGAAACTTGCGGCCCTGGCCCTCGGCGTCGATCATGATGGGCGGAAACACCAGGGGAATGCTGGCGGAGGCCGCCATCACGTCGCGAAACAGCTTGACCGCTTCGGGCGTGCCGACCGCGGCGATCTTGCCCATGTCCCAGATCGCGGTGCGCTGGGTGTCGAGATCGGTCGTCACCACCAACAGCTTCCGGCCCTTGGCGTTTTCGCGCGCAACTTGCGCCACGATCTCAGGCCCGACATAGCGCGCCACGAGCTCGCGCAGCCGCGTGTTGCCGAACAGGCCGGATCCGAACAGCACGCGCATGATGCTGGGATCGCTGAGCAGGCTTTCCGCGATGCCGCTGGTGTAGACCTCTTTCAGCGTGTCGTCGTATTGCGAACCCAGGAACGCGAACGGCGCGATCAGGCCGCCGGTGCTCACGCCCGAGACGACGGAGAAGGTGGGGCGGGTTCTCGCCGCGGTCCAGCCGTTGAGCACGCCGACGCCGTAGGCGCCATCGGCGCCGCCGCCGGAGAGCGCCAGATAGGACTTCGTCGCGTAGCTGCTGTCTTTCTCGAAGCTGAATTTCGTGACAGGGTCGTCGGCGTAGCGCCTGAGGCCGTCGATATCGAGCACGCGCGAGGTGCTGGCTTCTGCGGCCGTATAGGGCGTGCGGGGCAGGGAGGTGCAGGCGGCGAGCGCCAGGCCGCACGTCAGGACCAGGACTCCGATCAGGCGGCCTGCCTGCCTGATCCGGTCACGGGAACGGCCAGGGATATCAGTCGAACACGAAGGAAGGGGCATTGTCGGTGGCTGGCGATCACACGGTTGACGCCGCCGGCGCGTTTAGCCGCAGCATCTCGTCCAGCCCCGTAGTAAAACTACACGGTATCGTTTTGTTTAACAAGACTGGCGGGGTGAATATTCGCCGCGATTGTGTCCCAGTCTGAGGCATCGACTGACCGCTGCGCAGGTCGATGCGGGTTGATCGGCTTCCTCCGACACGTAATAAGCACGGCCATGAATCCCGACAATGACCTTCCCAATCACTTTGAGTTGCTCGCCACCGATGGCGCCGCGCGCACCGGACGCCTGACCACGCCGCACGGCGTGGTGCGGACGCCGGCCTTCATGCCGGTCGGCACCGCGGGTGCCATGAAGGGCATGCACTGGCGCGAGGTCCGCGATGCCGGCGCCGACATCGTGCTCGGCAACACCTATCATTTGATGCTGCGTCCGAGCGCCGAGCGGATCGCGGCACTCGGCGGCTTGCAGCGGTTCACCGGCTGGAACGGTCCGATGCTGACGGATTCCGGCGGCTTCCAGGTGATGTCGCTGGCGGACCTGCGCAAGATCAGCGAGCACGCCGTCACCTTCCGCTCGCATATCGACGGTGCCAAGGTCGAGCTGTCGCCGGAGCGCTCGATCGAAGTGCAGCGCCTGCTCGGCTCGGACATCGCCATGCAGATGGACGAGTGCGTGCGGCTGCCGGCCGAGCACGCCGACATCGAGCGCGCGATGCAATTGTCGCTGCGCTGGGCCGAGCGCTCGAAGCGCGCCTTCGAGAGCGCTCCCGACGGCTACATGCTGTTCGGCATCGTGCAGGGCGGCGACGTGCCGCAACTGCGGCATGCGAGTGCGGAAGGCCTGACCGCGATCGGCTTCCATGGCTATGCGATCGGCGGCCTTGCCGTCGGCGAGCCGCAGGCGGTGATGCTGGCGATGATCGACGAGACCGCGCCGGTGCTGCCGACAGAGCGCCCGCGCTATCTGATGGGCGTCGGCACGCCCGACGACATCCTCGAGGCCGTGAAGCGCGGCATCGACATGTTCGATTGCGTGATGCCGACGCGCAATGGCCGGCACGGCGTCGCCTTCACCCGCTTCGGTCAGGTGAACCTCCGCAACGCGCGCCACGCCGACGATCCGCGCCCGCTGGATGAGGAGAGCTCATGGCCGTCGGCGCGCAACTGCGCGCGCGCCTATCTGCACCATCTCGTCAAGGCGGGCGAGACTCTCGGGGCGATGCTGTTGTCCGAAATCAATATCGCTTACTACCAGTTCCTGATGCTGGGCATCAGGGACGCGATCGCACAGGGAAAATTCGAGGAGTTCTATCAGCGTACGCGCGAGGACTGGGCGAAGGGCGACATCGCCCCGCGCTAGGGCAAAGCATGATCCGGAAAAGTGTGAAGCGGTTTTCCGACGAGATCATGCTCGGCAATGACGCTAGTTGCACACGAACCGGGTCTTGACGGCATGCTTGGTGACGAAGCCATAGCCGCAATTATCGCAGGTCCAGAGATAGCTGATCATTTGGTCCGAGACGTAGGCGGATGCTTCGGCGGCGACCATGGAATCGGCGCAGACGGGACAGGTGGGCAACTCGCTGCAACGCGGATCGCGGTTCGGCGCGACGGTCGACAACACTTCAGCAACTGCTGACATCGTGGTGACCTCCCTGCTTTGAGACATAAGTCTAACATAAGCAGAAGCTGTTGACGAGGTCGCAACACAAATGCGTTGGTTTTCTGATGTTTGCAGCTCACGCGATTTTTGCGATGCAGCGTATTTAACATGTGCCGCATTGCCGCTTGCGCGTCGCCGCAAGCTGTCTGTAACTGCGCAAGAGCGCGATAGAACTGCAAATCGTCGCCATAGGGAGTTCATCATGGACGCATCGTCCAACACGGGTGCAGCGCACCAACCCGGCCGTGGCCGGATCTATGACTCGATCGTCGAGGCCTTCGGCAACACGCCGATCGTGCGCTTGCGTCGGCTGCCCGGAATGCACGGCGTGAATGCGACGATTTTGGCAAAACTTGAATATTTCAATCCAGCCGCAAGCGTGAAGGACCGCATCGGCGCGGCCATGATCATCGCGATGGAGAAGGCCGGCATCGTCAAGCCCGACACCGTGCTGATCGAGCCGACCTCCGGCAATACCGGCATTGCGCTGGCCTTCGTGGCGGCGTCGCGCGGCTACCGCCTTAAGCTGGTGATGCCGGAATCGATGTCGATCGAGAGGCGCAAGATGCTGGCTTTTCTCGGGGCCGAACTGGTGCTGACGCCGGCCGCGCAAGGCATGAAGGGCGCGATCGCCGCCGCCGAGGAGCTGTTGAAGACGACGCCGAACTCGGTGATGCCGCAGCAGTTCAAGAACCTCGCCAATCCCGAGGTGCACCGCCGCACCACCGCGGAGGAGATCTGGAACGACACCGCCGGCGATATCGACTTCTTCGTCGCTGGTGTTGGCACCGGCGGCACGATCACCGGCGTCGGCCAGGTGCTCAAGCCGCGCAAGGCCTCACTTCGCGTCGTCGCGGTCGAGCCGGAGGAGAGCCCGGTGCTGTCGGGCGGGCAGCATACGCCGCACAAGATCCAGGGCATCGGCGCCGGCTTCGTCCCTGATATCCTCGATCGCGCGGTGATCGACGAGATCGTGAAGATCAACTCGACGACGGCGATCGAGACCGCACGCGCGCTGGCGCGGCATGAAGGCATTCCGGGCGGCATCTCCTCTGGAGCTGCGATTGCGGCTGCGCTTGAGATTGGCAAGCGGCCGGAAGCCGCCGGCAAGACCATCCTGGCGATCGTGCCGTCCTTCTCCGAGCGGTATCTTTCGACGGCGCTGTTTGAGGGGATCTAGGACATGGCGGACCAACCACCGCGGCGGCCGCGCACGCTCGGCGATGCCAGGACCGAAGCAGAGGCAGCGTTCAAGAAGGTGACGGCCAAGGTCGCCGCGGCGCCGCCCAAGCAGAACGTCGCTCCCGGCATCAAGGAGCAGGTCACGCTGCGCATCGACCAGGACGTGCTGGAGTTCTTCCAGGAGGGCGGCCCCGGCTGGCAGGACCGCATCAACGAGGCGCTGCGAAAGGCCGCGGGGAAGTAGCGCCAGCTCTCACGTGCGAGAACGGTCAACGAAAAGGCCCGGCGCGAGCCGGGCTTCTGTGGTTCTTGGATGGGCATCTCGCCTCAGCGGCGGAACATGCCGCCCATCATGCCGCCGACGACGCCGCCGACGAAGGCCGCACCGGCGGCATCGCCGGGATTGCTGCGATGGGGCGCCGGAGCCGGCGCGCTGCTCTGGGCCGGGGCGCTGGCGGCGCGCCGGGCGGGCTTCTGGCTGGTGTCGCTCGCGGTCGCCGGGGCAGCTACGATCTCCGAGAGCAGGGCCTTGTGCTGGAGCTTGTTGAGGTAGCCCGATGAGGGATAGCCGCGCGCCGTCTGCCAGCGCTTGAGCACGGATCGCGTCTCGTCATCGAACACGCCGGTCGGCTTGGTGTCGAAGCCGAGCGCCGTCAGTCGACGCTGCACGTCGCGGCGCTTGTTCTTGTCGAGGCCGGCCTGGTCCTCCGTGACCTGCGTGGCCTCATCGGTGAAGGTTGCGGGATCGACACCGGCGTTGAGCGTGCGCGTCGCGGTCGAGGGGCCGCTCTTGATGGCGGCGAGGCGCGCCAGAGCCAGCGCCTTGAACTGACCGTTCGGATAGGCGGAGAGGTAGGCGTTGAGCTCCTCAGGCTTATTGGACTCCTTCACCGAGCGCCAATATTCGAGCTCGACGCCGTCCGAGCCGCCAGCCGCAGCCGGCACCATGCCGGCAGCGGTCGGGGCTGCGTTGGCGACCTGCGTGGTCGGGGCCTGGTTGAGATAGACCGAGCCGGTCAGGTTGGTGTGGCCCCAGGGCAGCTGACCCTTGCGGGTCTCTTCATTGACCTGGGCGCGCACCGACGTCATCGCCTGCTGGATCTCGATGCCGGGCTTGGTGATGTTGTCGATCAGCGCACGGGTGAACGGGCTGTTGTTGCCCTCCTGACCGTCGAGCGCGGTCTGCCCCGGGCCGGTGGCGAATGCGATCAGGGTGCCTTCACCGGATTTCATCTCGGCAAGACCGCTCTGCACGTTGACGCTGCGGGTCGCGGAGTTCGACTTGATCTTGGCGGCGAACGGATTGTCGCGGCAGGCGTCGAGGAAGACGAGCTTGACCTTGGCATCGCCCATGGTCTGCTCGAGCGTCAGGTCGATGTTGATGGCAGCGCCCAGCTTGACGTCCATCTCCGACTTGATGTCGGCGTCGACGGGCAGCAGGTAGTTCGTGCCGCTCACGGCGATGCCGTGGCCGGCATAATAGAACAGCGCGATGTCGGAGCCCTGCGCCTTGCGCCCGAAATCGAGCAGCTTTTCTGTCATCTGGTCGCGGCTGAGATTGGAGCCTTCGATCACCTCGAAGCCGACATTGCGCAGCGTCGATGCCATCGCCTTGGCGTCGATCGGCGGGTTCGGCAATTGCGCGACGTTCTTGTAGGAGCCGTTGCCGACGACGAAGGCAACGCGGCGGTCAGCCTTCGCGGCACTGACCGACAACGCCATGCACATCAGCGAAGCGAGGAGGGTGAGATAGCGCATTCTGAAATCCCCAGAATCGAATTGCAGGCAGCAACGAATTGGCAACGAACCTACACGAAGTGCCCGACCTCGCGCCACCCAAAGGGCAGGGACGTTCCGTTCAACCCGCTGCTGTGTGGCCGAATGTGCACGGTGGAGCGCCGCTCCAACGTGATCCAAATCACATGGCCACTTGATTTTGTCGCACGAGGCGGCGCGAGGTTCACTGCGCGCGGGCGGGAACCGCCGGCACCGGCTTCAAATTCAGGAGGTTGCCGCACAGGATCAACGCGGCGCCGAGCACGGTCCAGCCGTCGAGCCGCTCGGAATAGAGCAGCCAGCCGGCCGTCGCAGTCAGTGGAACCCGCAGGAAGTCCATGGGAACCACGATCGTCGCATCCGCGTACCGGAGCGCACTGGCGAGGCAATAGTGCGAGAAAGTGCCGCAGACTCCAATGACGAACAACCAACCCCACAAACGAGGCGACGGCCAGATCCACACGGCAAGGGTCGGCAGCAAGCCCACGACGGCCTGCACCACGATCATCCAGAACAGGATCGACAATGCGGTTTCGGTCCGGGTCAGCGACTTCGCCAAGATCATGGAAATGCTGAAGCCGATCGCAGCCCCGAGCGCGATCAATTGACCCGGATTGATCTCGCTGGTGGCGGGCCGCACGATCATGACGACGCCGACGATGCCGAGCGCGACGGCGACGATCTTCCAGAGCGTCATGCGTTCAGACAGGAACGTCGCGGCCAGCACGGCGGTCCAGATCGGCATGGTGAATTCGATCGCGACGACCTGTCCGATTCCGATCAGCGTCAGTGCGTAGAACCAGCCGAGCTGGGCAAAGTAGTGGACCCCATTGCGCGCGAGGTGCTGCGGCAGGCGCTTGGTCGCGACCGCCTTGAAGCCACCGGCGCGGTAGATGATCGGGAGGAGGAGCGTGAACCCGATCACCGAGCGCACTTCCATGATCTGGAAGACGTTCAGCTCGCGCGTGGTCTCGCGCCCGGCAACCGCCATGACCAGCATCAGCGACAGCCAGCCGGCCATCCACAGTGCAGCCATCGTTTTGGACGGTGTCGTGCTCATCGGCGCTGATTGCAGGAGAATGGAATGTGAAAGGACGGCCGGTATCGGCGACATCGCTGCCGTTTGCAACGTCCAAATCTGCGGATGCAGCGATGCACGAGGTCGTGCTAGGCATCATCGAACAACGACAAAATCGGGAGAGCTTCGCTCATGCGCATCTTGCAGCCGGCCGAATGGAAGAAACCGCGTGGCTTTTCCCATGGCGTCGTGGTCGAGGGGCCGGGTCGCTGGGTGGTCCTGGCGGGCCAGACCGGTGGCGACGACACCGGCAATTATGCGCCCGACATGGCGGCGCAGGTCGAAGGTGCGCTGAGGCGGATCATCAAGCTTCTGGGTGAGGCCGGCGCAGGACCCGAGCACATCGTCCGCCTGACCTGGTACCTGACCAGCCGCAGCGAATATGAAGCAGCCGGTGCCGGCATTGGCGCTGCCTGGAAGGAAACGCTCGGGCGCAATTTCCCGCCCTCGACGCTGCTCTATATCGGCGGTCTCGTGGACGAGCGGGCCAAGGTCGAGATCGAGGTCACGGCGTTCGTGCCGGACGCATAAAAAAATCGATCCGGCGCGGGGGCCGGATCGATTGTCAGATCGACTGCCGCGCTATTTCGACAGCGAGATATTGGCGCCGCGGAACTGGCTGTCCGCGCGCATGGTGACGGTCTGCTTGTTGCCGCTCGTCTTCAGCCCGATATTGGCATTGAAGCCGGCGGCCGAGGCGACCACCTCGAAGTTCCCGCCGCCGCCGCGGCCCTGGAGCGAGCCGGAGATATTACGGCTAGCCTCGGACCAGCTGCCGGTGATGGCGCTGCCTTCAGCCTTGACGCTGGCTGCGAGGTTGAACTTGTAAGCGTCGCTGGCGCAGGTCAGCGACATCTCCATGGTCGGACCGATCGGGGCGTATTTGGCCCGGCAGCGGATTCGTTCGGTCGAACCGTCGTCCAGGGTCACGGTGCCGGCGCCGCTCCAGCTGCCTGCCATCGGGGCGAACGGGCCGGACTGGGCCTTGCTTTCGGAGGTGACAATTCCCGCCGCAAACAAAACGGCGGCCGCCATCAGCAGCCGCCGGTTCCGGCCGTGAGCCTCGATTGGTTTATTGGCGCGACGCTTCCCATCGCCCGCTGCACGGTATGCCTGCAGATGCTCCATTCCACTTCCCCGATCCGGCGTTGCCGCTGAGTTGACCGTTAGCATATGCACCATTGATCGAAACCTTCACAAGTCCCCCACTGCCGATGGTGCCGGAAACGTTAGCGCCGGGGGCAGTGATCCTGCCGTCAGCAACCGTCAGCATGGAGCTCGCAGTCGGCTCGCAGGAGCCGCTCTTGGTCACGATCGTGACCTGCCAATTGCCGTCATAGGGGGTCTGGGCAAAGGCGGAAGCGGCGAGGGTGCCGGTGAAAACTGAAGCGGCACAGAACACCGCAATGCGAGCAAAACGCATAAATTCCGTCCTTCAATGTGTCTGATATGCTGCCGCTTATCTGGACCAAATGTGACGGAAATTTGTTGCAATGCCAAATCGAAAATTGTTCCTGCGGAAACAATGGTTTATTTGCGTTTCCGGGTTCGATTTTCCAAGCAGAATCAACGCGGCTTCACGTTAAGGGTAAACGTCGGGCAGAGAGCTTCAGGACAGGATTCGAAGGGCTTCACTGGAGGCTTGGCGCGGAGGTCGCGAACTGCTCGTCCTGAGTCTTGGCGGGCAGCGCCTTGTGGACCTTGGCGTAGTCGATCACATCGGCCAGCAGCTTGAGGCCGAGCGGCGCCAGCGCGCGCTCCCAGAGCTCCCGCGCCGTCTCACCCTTCTTGACGAAGCACCAATCCTGGGCGGCGATGGCACCGGCGTCCATGCGGTCGGCGAGATGGTAGATCGTGCCGCCGGCGATTGGATCACCTTCCTTGATGGTCCATTCCACCGCAGCCTTGCCGCGATGCCGCGGCAGCAGCGAGGGGTGATAGCCGATCCCGCCGAGCTTGGCGGCGGCGAGCGCGTCCTTGCCGATTCGAGCGTGGCTGTGCGCCGTGATGATCAGGTCGGTATCGGGGGCAATCTCGGAAGCGACCACCAGCTTCGGATTGGCCTGTACCACGACCTCGATGCCGGCCGCACTGGCGGTCGCAGCGAGGCGATCCTCGGCATCGGCCACCACGACCCGAACGATCGAGACGCCGTGCTCCCGGAGCATGTTCAGGGTGGTCACTCCGAAATGGCGGGAGCCGACGAGGGTAATGCGCATGGGTTTCCGATCCGGTCTCGCAACTGCGTCGTCCCCCGATAACACGTCCGGCCGCCCTGTCACCACCCGCGCAGCGTTAGCAGGGGTTATCAACAATGCGCCGGGGCGCGGGCTGCGACGAACACCATGATTGCGCAGCGAGCCGTTCCGGTGCTTCCATGGCGGGCATAGCACCGGGTTAGGAGCGAGCTCATGCGAAGCGCCTGGTTTTTCCTTCTCGCGGCATTGCTCTCAATCATGCCCGCCCATGCAGGCGGGACGTACCCGGCCGTGCCGCCGGAGACCGGGATCGCGCCATTCGTGGGGCCGACCTGGGACAGCTATCGTTGCGCGAGAGGTCCCGTGACCAATTTCTATCATCGCGCCTATTACGGCGAGGAGCCGCCGGCGCTCTATCGCGGCTACGCGTACCGGCCGTACTACCGCTACAGCGCCTACCGCAGATTGCCGCGCACGTACTTCTGCGTCACCGATTAGCGGTGCCGCGCGGTCCCGGTCGGCGGAAAGCGGCCGATAAGTCGGTTCCTGTGTTTCGTTTTTAACCGAGCCGAGCTGGGCGGGCTGATAAGAGTGCGTCCACCGGGGCTGGCGACATTTCAACCCGCATTCGTTTTCGAACCCGGCTTGGGCCGCTGACGCAATCGTCAGCGGCCTTTTCATGCCGCAAACCGTGAAATCATCGAATGGTAACGCGATCTCAATCAACCCGGCGTATCGACGAATCCGTCGCGGATTTGTATTGCGTACCGCGACATCGAAAATGTCCCGCCGGCGTGGGTGCGCCGCGCGGGCCTTTTCGTCGGGACAAATTTCATGCCGCGCGCAATTGAGCAGATCGTCGACAGCTATGTCCGGCTGAAGAACCGGCGTGGCCTCGATGAGTTGATGATGCACAGGCAGCGGCTCGCGGTGGAACTGAAGAGCAAATCCGGTTACGATTTCAGCCTGCCGATCGGCCAGATCGACGAGGAGATCGCGATCATCGAGGCAGGCCTCAGCCGGCTCAAGTCCGAGAATTACACGGAGATCTAGCGCAGCCTGCGAGGCAGGCTCTCGCGAGAGTCGGGGGACGCATCGTCGCAGTGCGGCGGCCGGTTCATGCATGGTTCAGGCCGGCCGTGTCTCAATGCTCAAGTCGTTTCGTGGGACACGAATCCTGCTAGGCTGGTCCCCGTGATTTGGAGGAGACGTCATGATCGAGCTCGCGCTGGCTGGCCTGATTGCTTTTGCAACCGTGCCGGCGGCATCGCCGGCGCCCATGGTGGAGCAAGTTCAGTTCAGAGGGGGGCCTGGCGGACAATGTCCGGACGGCTATGATTTCAACCACTCGAACGGCCGCTGCTATCCCAACAATTATCATGCGCCGGGCGTCTACACCGGGAATTCCGGACAAGGCTATGGGCGCCGCGCCGGCCAGTGCCCGCACGGCTACGACTACAATTACTCGACCGGCGAATGCTATCCGAACGGTGCGCATGCGCCCGGAGCTTACGCGCGTCCCGAGCCCTACGGACGCCGCGGTGGCCTCTGCCCGCACGGCTACGATTACAATTATTCGCAGGGACAGTGCTATCCGAACGGCGCACGCGCGCCCGGCATGTACCAGCGCTAGCTGATCGCGGACCGGCGCGCTTGCCGCTCAATCGCGCCGGCCGCCGTCGATCACAGTGAACAGCGGCCGCGCCGGGGTCGGCTCGACCAGCAATTCCTCCACCAGCGCGGTTGCCGCGTCGACATATTTGCGTGTCGGCTTGTCGAGCGGGCGCTTGGCCTCGTCGTCGAGCGCGATCTTTGCGGCTTCGACCAGCTTGCGCATGCGCGCCGCATGGTCGTCGCCCGCCGTCAGCGTCGCGCGCGCCAGCGAGCGCAGCACGAACAGCTCACCTTCGAGGCGAAGCAGGCGGTCATTGAGCCTGGTAAGGACGGCGTTGAGGTCGGCCATGATTGCGGGTTCAGCGCGAGGATCCGTTCTGATCTAGCGGCGATCGGTGAACGGAATCCAAACGGCGCCGGTGCAATTGGGCCCATCCTGCGGTCCGTCTCGGACGACCGTGCGGCGCAATCCGAGATGCGCGCGCGACGGACAGCCTACCATTCGACGTCAGCCCAGCGCCTCCCGAACACGGGTGGCCGCGTCTTCACGGCTTGCCAGCCGAAGAAATGATGCTTGCCGGACCAGGCGTGCACCACGCCGCTGCAGATGCTGCACTTGAAACTGCCGGTATGGGCTTCGCTGTGTTCTTCCCTGGTCGCGGTGTAGTTCATGCCGCAACCCGCACAGGTGAATTCTTCGATCGTCCAGATGCTGTTGGCCATTGCACGCAATGCTTTTGGTGACCCCGATGGCACGGTAGTCACGGGCGTTTGCAGCGGCGTAAACCGGCGCGGGAAAATCCGGTTAATAGGCGTTAGCCAAGGCCGCGTGACGTCGGATGCAGCCGCAGTCGCGGGGCCTGCGAGATCGGCGCGGCCTTCACCCGGATCAGTCGCCGCTTCGCATGTCCCGGTCGATGCGCATTTGCACGCGCCTGATCGCGAGCAGCGCCAGCCTTCCTTGCACCCGCCCGGAGCGGACCTTGCCGCCGATCGCATAGGCATAGCGCCAATAGCCGGGCGCGGCATTCGGCCTCAGCGAATAGCGGATACCGCGGTGCATGCCGGCGCATGCATCGGACTGTCCGGGAGGGCGTGTCATCGTCTTTCGAATGCGGAATGGCCCCGATGCGTTCCTAATCGTGGGCCCGTCCGGTTCCCGTCGGCTTGACGCCGGATGCGTTGCTGGCAATAACGGCTGGGCCTCGCAAGCACCGGAAGTTGCGTTCATGCCGCAAGGAAAGCTGTGCCCGTGAAAAGTCTCCGTCAGCTCCTGACGGGAGAGGACGTCATCCAGCTCGTGATCCGGCTCGGCCTGCTCGCCCTGCTGATCATCTGGACCTTCCTGATCATCCGCCCGTTCGTGCCGATCCTGGCCTGGAGCGGCGTGCTCGCGGTTGCGTTCTATCCGGCCTTCAGCTGGGTCGCCAAGGCCCTGGGCGGCCGGCCCAAGACAGCAGCACTGATCTTGACGCTGATCACGCTCGGCATCGTCATCGGTCCGGCGACCTGGCTCGGCATCAGCGCGGTGGACGGGGTGCGCGAGTTGGCGCATCAGCTTGGCACCGGCGACCTGGCGCTTCAGGCCGCGCCCGAGCAGCTCAAGACTTGGCCGCTCGTCGGCCCCTGGCTCTACGAGCTCTGGGACCAGGCCTACACCAACGTCCGCGCTGTGGTGCGCGAGGTCGCGCCGTATCTCCAGCCGCTGGCGGGCCCGTTGCTTTCGCTTGCCGGCGATGCCGGCGTCGGCACGCTCCAGTTCCTGGTCTCGGTGTTCGTGGCCGGCTTCCTGTTTCCGCATGGGCCGCGGCTGGTCGCGGCCGGACGCGGCTTCCTGTTCCGTATCGTCCCCGAGCAGAGCGAGCATTTCCTGTCGCTCGCGGGCGCGACCATCCGCGCCGTGGCGCAGGGCGTGATCGGCGTGGCGATCGTGCAGGCGCTGCTCGCCGGCATCGGATTCAAGCTCGCCGCCGTGCCGAGCGCCGGCCTGCTCGCCTTCATCGTGCTGCTGCTCTCGATCGTGCAGATCGGCGCGTTCCTCGTGCTGCTGCCGGTCATCATCTGGATCTGGACCGCCAAGGACGTCACCACGGCGCTGCTGCTCACCGTGTTTCTCGTCCTCGTCGGTTTCATCGACACCATGTTGAAGCCGCTCGTCATGGGGCGCGGGCTGACCACGCCGACCATCGTGATCTTCGTCGGCGTGATCGGCGGCACGCTCGCCCACGGCATCGTCGGCCTGTTCATCGGACCGATCATCCTGTCGGTGGCGTGGGAAATGATGATGGCCTGGATCAGGACCGAGGACCGGGCAGGCGCGGGCAAGGACTGATCTTTCGGCCATCGACGCAATCTGCCCGCGGTACCGTATCAGGACCCGAGGCCTCGCAGCCTGTGATCAAAGCGTGCCGCGAACTTGTCTGTTCGACTAGACAAGTTACGATCGGGACGATTCTGTTTAAACGACGGCAGCAATGGCGAAGTCTTCCAAGCTGGTTGCCGCGAGGCGCGGCAAGGTATTGTTGGTCCGACGCCGGTCGGACGGCCTGTGGATGTTTCCGGGCGGCCGCAAGCGTGCGCGCGAGTCCGCGAAGGATTGCCTGCGGCGGGAGATCAGGGAGGAGCTTCCCAAGCTGAAGCTCGGCAGGATCAGTCTCTGGAAAGAAGTGAAAGCCAGGAACAAGCGCTCCGGCCGCAAGATGAGCGACGCGATCTTCATTGCCAAGACGGCCAAAGGCAGGCTGTCGATCGGCGACAAGAAGGAGATCGACCGCGCGGCTTGGCAGAAGCCGCGCGGCATCCGCCTGACCGCGACCTCGCGCTACATCCGCGACCGCCTGTTTCCGAGGAAGCAGAGGCGGAGGTGAGCTAGTCCTCGCGTCCCGCCGATCGCGTCCGTCCGGCGAACCTCCTCGACTGCGTCGCGCTCGGTTCCGGTGCAGCAAGCTTCGCGGCCTCGAGCTCTCGCATCTCCTTGCGGGCTTTGCGTGCGTTGCGCATCGCGCGCTTGATGAAGGGATGCTGGGAATCCTCGGCGAAGAACAGCACCACTTCGCAACTCGGACATTGCCTGGAATAGCCGTCCTGCAACCGCCCCGCGCGATCGCGAAACACGTTCTTGCACCGCGTGCACTGAATCTGGACCGAACTCATGCGCGGACAACAATGACTTCTGAAAATGGATATTCAGCTGATCCCAAATGTCTGAAGAAAGCTTGAATGCCGCGGGGCTGGATGTCGCAGAGCGCGCGCGGCCAAGCGCCGTCGGCCGGCCGCAGCCGGCATCGGAAGAATCCGGTTCGACGGGCCCGCCGGCTGTTATTGCTTGGCCGCTATCGTCTCCAGGCAGTGGTTGAGAAAGGCGGTGCGATCCCTCGGCAGCACCTTCTCGAGATCCGCCTTCAGCGCGCATTCGCGCTGGCGCAGCTGCTCGGCCCGGCGCTTCTCGGCGGCCTCGCGATATTCGGGAGCGACTTTGTTGGGATCGACCAGCGCCTGCGTGCGGGCCGGTGCCGTCGCAAGGACTGCGATGGCGACGATGAAAAGGAATTGCTTCAAATGAGCCTCCGTAAAAGCGGCATGGTAGCGCGCCGCGCGGGCGCGCTCAAATCAGCGGTGCGGTATCCCGCTCCGGCCCGATTGCACGGGTCGAGCGGGCCGGCGGTCCGAAGAGCCTTTCGCCGGCTTTGGAACGACTTGGCGTGACAGGCGTCGAATCCTCGCTCTCGGCCCAGCCCCAAGCCCCCCTAAAGCCTCGGGCCGCGAGAAAACCTTCCCCACAAAGGTTGGCGACCTCAGGGCCCCCGCGCTGAGGTCGTTTGTTTTGCTGCGAGGTGTGTGAACCAGTTCACACGCGCGCGGTGAAATCGCTGCTATGAAGACGTCATTGCTTGACCAGTTCATTTTGCTCGAAACGCCCCAGCGTGGCTCCAAGCGCTGGGGTTTTTCGTTTCTCTCCGGGCGCAGAATGTTTACAATCGCGCCAAGCGTCGCATCGACAGACGCAGCTCCCGCACCGCGCTAGTTCCGTTCCAAGAGCTCGATCGACCAGCCCTTGTGCCGGGATCGTTGCGCCGTGCCGAACGTTGCCGCCAGGGGTGCGTTCACGGGGCAAATCTCATATGCATGGCGCGAAGTCGCCGAATCGAAAACGAAGGCGGCTGGCGTTCAGTTGACGACGGTTTACGACCAGAAACGGATTCAAGTGAGGCTTACCAAGAAGGCGCGGGTGGCCAAGAAGTCGCCGAACAAGAGGTCGCCGAAGAAGACGTTGCCGAACAGGACGTCGACAAGCAAGGCGCAGCCAATCAGGACGTCGCCAAGGACGAGCAAGGCGGTGCAGCGCGCCTCGATCTCGTCGTCGTCGCCGCTCGGGGTGCTGGCTCTGCATCTGCTTGCCCAATGGAAGCAGTCCGGACGCAGCGGCATCGTTTTTCTCGCCGAGAACGAGAACAGGGCGGAGCGGCTGGGCAGCGTCATTCACGCCCTCGACCCCTCCTGCGAAGTCCTGGTGTTTCCGCGCTTGAACACCTTGCCGTTCGACCAGCTCGAGCCGTCGCACGAGCTCGCGGGGCGCAGAGCCTCCGTCCTGGGGCGCCTCGCGAAATCCAAGAAGCCGCTCTTTCTGGTCTCGACTGCGGAAGCCGTGATGGAGCGCCTGCCGCCGCCGGCGAGCCTGTCGCGCCTCAGCGTGAGCTTGAAGGTGGGCGGCACCTTCTCCGAGCGCGAGCTCGAGACGCGTCTCGAATCCCTCGGATACGATCTCGACGACGAGCCGGATTATCCGGGCGGCGCGCTGTTCCACGGCCAGACCTTCGAGATATTCCCCGCGGGCGCGCTGGGGCCGTTCCGGATCGAGCATTCCGATCGCGCGATCAAGCGGATCGTGGCGTTCGATCCGAACGAGCACAGGATCATCTTCGAGACCAAGGAGCTTCTCGTCGATCCCATGTCGGAGCGGCTTGGCCTTGCCGGCAAACGCGGCAAGCGCGCGACGCTCTTCGACTATTGCGGGCGTGCCAAATGGATCGCCGACGCCGGGGTTCCCGCGCATGCCGACGTTTGGCTCGATACCATCGAGGAGGCCGCGCCGCGCGCCGAGCGTGAGCGCGAATATCTTGGACGGCGCGATTGGAAGCAGCTCTCCAGGGGCATGAAGGTGTTGCCGCGCGCAGCGTCCTTCCAGACCATCCCGGAGTTTTCGAAGCTGACATCCGCCAGGAAGGCGCTGCGTGCGTTCGTCGAGGAGACGCGGCGGGCAGGTTCGCGCCTTCTCCTCGTCGCTGCGCAGGAGGACGATCTGCGCGTGATGGAGCGCATGAGCGGCCTCAAGGCGCCGCGCTGCGACGATTGGGAGGAGGCGGCGAGCGGACGGAGCGGCGAGGCGGCGCTGCTGGCCGATCTCGATGCGGGCTTCATCGTGCCGGGCAAGAAGCCTCTCGTTGTCGTGACGGCCTCCGACGTGCTCGGCAGCCGGGCGCATCATCCGCAGCCGATGGCGCGCGCGTGGAGCACGGCTTTCGACCATGCCGATGTGCCCGAGCAGGGCACGGTGGTCATCCATCTGCAGCGCGGCCTCGGCGTGCTCGACGGCCTGCAGACCGTGAACACCGGCGGTGGCGCGCTGCGCGAGATGATCCGCCTGAAGTTCGCCGGCGACAATGCGGTGCTCGTGCCGCCGCCCGATCTCGCCCTGATGTGGCCCTACGCGGCCGAACTCGGCAAGCTGGCCCTCGACAAGGCGGACGGCAGCACATGGTGGGCCCGCCGCACCGAAGCCGAACGCGAAATCCAGGTCGCCGGCAAGGCGCTCGCCAAGCACATCAGCCAGCGCCGCCGGCGGCGCGGCGAAAAGCTGGTCCCGCCGGGATCGGCCTATGAGAAGTTCGTCGCGCGTTTCCCTTACTTCACGACGACCGACCAAGCCAAGGCGATCGCCGACGTGCTGGACGATCTCGCCTCCGGTCATCCCATGGACCGGGTGATCTGCGGCGACGTCGGCTTCGGCAAGACCGAGGTGGCGCTGCGGGCGGCGGCGGCCGTGGTGCTGTCGGGCAAGCAGGTCGCGATCGCCGTGCCGACGACGGTGCTGGCGCGCCAGCATGTCGCAACCTTCCAGAAGCGCTTTGCGCCGTTCGGGATCGAGCTCGGCAATCTGTCGCGGGCAACCTCGGGCGCGGAGCTGCGGGAGACCCGGGAGGGCCTGCGCAGCGGCCGGATCAAGGTTGTGATCGGCACCCAGGCGCTCACAGGCAAGGACGTCAAGTTCAGCGATCTCGGCCTCGTCATCATCGACGAGGAGCAGCACTTTGGCGCGGCGGAGAAGGCCAAGCTCGCCGGCCTTGCCAAGAACGTCCATGTGCTGATGATGAGCGCGACGCCGATCCCGCGCACGCTCGCCGCGGGTCTTGCTGGCTTCCGCGACCTCAGCGTGATCGCCTCGCCGCCGGTGCACCGGTTGCCGGTCGCGACCCGGATCGCGCCGCTGTCGGATGCCGCCATCGCCTCGGCGCTGCTGCGCGAGCAGCGGCGCCACGGCCAGAGCTTCCTGATCTGCCCACGCATCCAGGATCTCGATCCGATGCTGGCGCGGGTGCAGGCGGTGGCGCCCGACCTGCGCATCGTCTGCTTGCACGGCAGATTGGCGGCGGACGAGATCGACGATCGCATGATGAGCTTCGTCGAGGGCAGGGCCGACGTGCTGCTCGCGACCAACATCGTCGAGAGCGGTCTCGACATTCCCCGCGCGAATACCATCGTGGTCTGCTGGCCGGAGAAATTCGGCCTCGCCCAGCTGCATCAGCTGCGCGGGCGCGTCGGCCGAAGCGGTATCCGCGCCTTCGCCCATCTCCTGACCGAGACGGCGTCCGGACAATCCGAGAAGCGGCTGGCCGTGCTCGAGGAGTTCAGCCGCCCCGGCGCGGGCTTTGCCATCAGCGAGCGCGACCTCGATCTCAGAGGCGCGGGCGATTTGTTTTCGGAGCAGCAATCGGGTCACGTCCAGGTGTTCGGGCCGGTGCTCTACAGCCACTTGCTGAAGATGGCCTCGGAGAAGCTCGACGAAGGGCAGGCGGTGTGGGTGCCGGACCTGAACCTGCCGGTCGCGGACATGCTGCCGGAGACCTATGTGCAGTCCGAGCCGGTGCGGCTCGAGCTCTATGCGCGCGCCGCAAGATGCACTGACGAGGACGACCTCGAAGACCTCGAGGAGGAAACCGCCCGCCGCTTCGGACCCTTGCCGAAGGTCGCGCGCGACTTCTTCGCTGCAGGAAGGCTCAGGATCGAATGCAAGCGCAGAGGCATCATCCGCCTCGACGTCGGCCCTGAAGCTGCGGCCGCGACGTTCCTGCCTGGACGCCTGCGGAAATCCCGAGGCAAGTCGCTGCAGCGCGACGGCGATCGCGTCGTCTATCACGCCAAGATGCAGGACGCGCCGTTCGAGCGGGTCGAGGAGCTGCTCGAGTTGCTGGACGAAGGCTAGGCGCCAGGCAAAATTGCGAAAACGACCCCATGCACATTAGCTAAGTAGCGCTGGCACAAGGCTTTTTGAATCGGGCGGGAAGGGGGCGTTTGCCCCGTCGGGCAAAACAGGATGCTCGCCAGGCCCCGTACTCGAACGGGGACGCCGCGCACATCGGCCGGCCCAGCCGCTAACGTGGAATTAATTCAAAATGCTCACAATTTTAGGCAGTTGTGTAAGGGTGCTGCGTACAAGGACTCGTCGTAAGGGCGTTCCAATGGCGGCTGCCTGTTGCTCGCTCATTGGGGTCCACGCACGTGACCACGACATTCGAAACGGCAAGCTTCGTCGAAGAGCTCGACGCCGTCGCCTTGGCCGACGCGGCGTCAACGCATGAATCCGAAATTCCCGAAGCTCCGGCGCCGGTCAAGCGATCCAGCCGCAAATCGATCCTGGCCTTCTCCGTATGCGCGCTGGCCATCAACGGCGCGGCGGCCATCTATACCTCGCCAACTGATTCTTCGTCGCTGAACGTCAGCCGATTGGCCGAACTGTTCCCGCGCCGCGAAGCGTCCGAGCCAAAGCCGGATCCCGTCGTCGCGGCCCTGAAGGACATTCAGTCGGCCCAGCAGCAACACACCGCGTTGCTGCAGCAGAACAATCAGGCCGCAGATCAGAACTCGGTGATGCTGCAACAGGATTCAATGCTGCTGCTGTCGCTGCGCCAGAGCATCACGGACGAACGGGTCGATGTGAGGAAGATATCGTCGCAGCTGTCCATGCTGATGGCGAAGATCGATACACTGCAAAGCACGATGACGATGTCGGACGTCACGTCCTCCATTCGAAAAGCGCATGCGCGCTACGGACTGTCCGCCGCGATGCGCAAGCGGATGGTTCGGGAGCCCAAACCTGTAGGGCCTGTAGGGCCTGTAGCGCCTCTGGGGCCCGTGGGGCCGGTCTCGGTCGGAGGCGCTCCGCTGAGTGTGCCGGCCGCGACGCCTGAGAGCTGAAGCCAACGTCAAGCTGATCGGCTACGGACGACGTCCGCGGCGGATCGGCGCCGTCACTTCAGGGCGTGATCGATCTTGTGCGCCAAATGCCCGGTGTCGTGATCGCGGCGCAGCTGGCTCAGCGACGTCTCGTTCAACTGGGTCAGGATTTCGCTGAGCTGCGTCGCATCGGGATACCCCGCCGCAAAACTCTTTCCATAGATCTTGCGCAACGTGCCGACCAGCGTGTTGCCGTGCTTCTTGCTGATCGAGCCGTCCTTGTCGCGGTGGCGGCCGTCCAGCCCCGGTTCCTTCATGGGTCTCTCCCGTACGGCGTCTGAAGCGCCTGGAGAGAGCCTGCGCTCAAACCGGTGAACTGGCAATGGCACGGCGCGTCCGGTGAGGGTCGGCCACTACCTTGCGAAGTGCGCGCCTAACCTGACTGCTAAGCCGTTAAGCCGCGAAACAACCCAGCGCTGGTTCAACAATGCCTGGTCGAATGTCGGCCGAGCCGGATAACGGCAGGAGATCGCTTGGGATCAGGCGGCCTGCTCTTCGAACGAGGTGTAGACCCGGCCGGCGGGATCGACGACCTGAACGTCCCAGCAACCGTCCTCGACTAGCTCCCTGGCTTTCTTGAGGGCGGCGGCGAGGGAAGGCCGCTTGAGGCTGACGATACCCGCCGTGTCGAAACCGTTGATTTCAAACATGCCGCTCCTCCGGTTTGGGTGCGAATCCTACACGTTTCGGGCGGGTTGTCAGCGGGTTTTTGGGGCGGGGGAGCTGGCGTGGGTGCAGACGGGAGGCGCTGGCGGCGCGGCCGTTAAGCGCGCCAGCTCAGCTATCCCGGCCTCAATCGAGCGGGATGGTGTCCACCCGCAGGCAGGGACGACACTGGTAGGCGTGCACAGCGGGAAGCGTGAAGATGGACGGCAGGGTCGCCAAGAACGTCATCGGCCGTCTGCACTTGGAGCAGATCAGAACGGGCGGACTGTCTTTCACTGCGCAGATCATCGCCAACATGCCCAAGGAAAGAGGGCACATTAGGCGCAGGCTGCGCGGAGTTCATCTCGGGGCGACTACTGGAGTCTATCGGAATCTGGCGCGGTTATTTGCGCACGAGGCAAAACCTGTCCTGCGCGCTGCCTGGAGGTCGTCAACTGCCCTTGGCGCCTGACGGTGGCTTGTAGCGAGCTTCCAACTCCGGGAACGGCTCATAGGGAGGATAGCCACATTGAAGCTTTGCGTTGACCGAAAGAATGGCCGGCGGCGTGCCATCATCATAGATAGCGATCAGATGATGCTGGAGGATCAATCCGTCGCCGAATCTAAATTTGGAGCCAATCCGGACGCAGACACTCCACCTGCCTATACCCGGGCGGGGTGGAGTGATGGCTGCGCTTATGATTTCGTCGGCGTTCCAAAACGTATTCTTTACCGCGAGGATCGCTGCCTTCGCATCCGGCGGGCGCGGCTCGCTTGCACTCACCTGCGAGCCGGCCGGTTGATGACTGGTCGTCTGGCAGGCAGATAACGCAGGAAGTGCAACGAGTGTGGCTGCGGTTAGCATTCTCGCAATATGCAACTGAAACTCCCACGAGCGAGCGCATGCCCACATTGCGGTAAACATCTGGCGACGTATTGAGGTTGAACAACACGCCGCAGTAGAGCGCAAGATCCATAGACCTTGGGCAGGTCCCGACGAGTGTTACCTTGACGTACCCGGATGCGACGAGGAGGTCGTCCTTCGCTACTAAGTCAATGATCAGGCTTGGTGAGCGCGCTGGGGCTCGAACCCAGGACCCCGTGATTAAAAGTCACGTGCTCTACCGGCTGAGCTACGCGCTCCCATGGCCGCTGATGGCTTTGACGAAGGTCGCCATCGTGTTCGGACATTCGAGAAGCATGTCTTGCCGCTACGCGCGATTTGCGTCGCGGGGAAAAACCGGCTGTTTCCGGATCATGCTTTCGGCCTGCGCTGTGTAGGGGGAGTGGCTGCGCAGGTCAATAGTCCGGGGCGCTGCCGAAACTCATGGCAGCAGCGGGGATTTGCTCGCGGTCTCCGCAGCTTAGGCCGGAATTCTCAACCCGATTGTCGGGCCACCATCCACGTCGAAGAGCTCGTGACTTTTAATCATGAGGTCCCGACTGGCCGGGAGCCCGTCAGTTGGTCTCCCGCCGCACTTCGTTCGGCACCGCCTGCGGCGCGCCCACGGGGGGCAGCGCGACGGGGCGGAGGCCGATCAGCTCGGCGGTGCGGATCGCGCTGTCGCGCCAGAACTGGAACGAGTTGATGCGGCTGAGCTCGAGGATGGCGATCGCGACGGCGGCCAGGAACGGCAGGCTCTGCAGCACCAGCACGCCGGCGAAGATGTAGATCTCGGTGATCTGCCGGAAACTGTTGGAGGCGATCAGGACGCCGGCGCCGACCAGGAGCAGGGTGCCGATCACGGCCTCCCAGAAAGCCTGAAACTCGATCGACATGCGGCTGAGGCCGCCCTTGGAGGTGCGGGCGAAGGCGATGTGCTCTGTGATGAGGCCCTGCGCCACCGCGCGCGACACCGTCCATTGCACGCTCATCGCCGCGATCATGGCGCCCAGCATCTGGCCGGGCTTGATGGCGACGCGGGCGCGGTACATCGACAGGAAGTGCACCAGCGAGACGATGAAGGCGCCGATGATCGGCAGCGTCAGGATCTTGTCGGGAATGGCGATGTCGGCGAAGGCGACGATCGGCACCCAGACGAGATTGAGCAGGGCCACCACGACGCCGAGGCTCTCGGCACCCAGCCAGTTCAGCCAGCCGAGGCCGTATTCGCGCTTCTGGTCGGCGGTCAGCCGGCTCGCGCCGGGCAGGAAGCGGCGCCAGTGCTTCTTGACGATCTGCAGGCCGCCATAAGCCCAGCGGTGGCGCTGCTTCTTGAAAGCCTCGTAGGTGTCCGGCAGGAGGCCCGCGCCGTAGCGGGTGTTGGTGTAGTGGGTGGTCCAGCCGAGCTCCTGGATCGCGAGGCCAAGATCGCTGTCCTCGCAGATCGTGTCGGACGACCAGCCGCCCGCCATGTCCATCGCGGCGCGGCGGATCAGGCACATCGTGCCGTGCACGATGACGGCGTTGAGCTCGTTGCGCTGGACCATGCCGATGTCGAAGAAGCCGGCATATTCGCCGTTCATGATGTAGTGCATGATCGACAGATCGCCGTCGCGGTGCTCCTGCGGCGCCTGCACGAGGCCGACGCGCGGATCGGCGAAGGCGGGCACGAGGTCCTTCAACCAGTCGGGCTCGACCACATAGTCGGCATCGAGAATGCCGATGATCTCGGCATCCGCGGCAGTGCGCTCCATCGCGATGCGTAGCGCGCCGGCCTTGAAGCCCTGCACCTTCTCGGCGTTGATGAACTTGAAGCGTTCACCGAGCGCGCGGCAGTGATCCTGGATCGGCTGCCAGAACGCGGGATCCGGCGTGTTGTTGATGATGACGACGCATTCGTAGTTCGGATAGTTCAGCCGCGACAGCGCATCCAGCGTCTGCTTCAGCATGTCGACCGGCTCGTAATAGGCCGGAATGTGGATCGAGACTTTCGGGCAATATCCTTCGGGCACGTTCTCGACCGGCTTGTCCCTGGTGATCAGCCGCTGCGGCGGCCGGCCGAAGGCGACTGCGGCGATCTCGTCGATGCGCGCCATCGCGATGAGGACGAGAGGAACAAGCAGGATCATGCCGAGCGTCAGCGCGAAGGCCGAGCCGAAGATGAAATAATGCCCGTTCCAGAACGCGAACACGGTCGCGGCCCAGGCGCCGACGCCGTTGGCGGTCGCCGACAGCAGGGCCGCCTGTTTCGCGGTCGGTTTTTCAATCCGCAGGATCGGCAGCGACAGGAGGACGCCGACCAGCAGCGCGATGCCCATCAGCTTCCAATAGTCGGGGTTCTCCACCGGGCCGGTCCAGGCGAATTTCGGCTCGCGGCTGGCGTTGAGGATGCCCCAATACGGACCGACGCCGCCTTCGAAATACTTCCAGGGCTGATCGATGGCTTCGACGATGTTGTAGTCCATGCCAAGCGCGTCGGCACGGCTGACGAAGTTGCGCAGTGTCAGGGCTTGCTGGAACGGACCAGGGTCCGCGTTGCGCAAATTATAACCCGCGCTTGGCCAGCCGAATTCGGCGATGACGATGCGCTTGCCCGGAAACTGATTGCGCAAAAGATTGTAGCGGTCCACAGCCTGGTCGACCGCCTGGTCCGAGCGGAAATTTTCCCAATAGGGCAGGACGTGCGCGGCGATGAAATCGACGTTGGAGCCGAGCTCGGGATTGTCGCGCCAGATGTTCCAGATCTCACCGGTGGTCACGGGCACGCGGACCGCGGCCTTGACCTGCTTGATCATCTCGATGAGGTCTTCGACCTTCTGCTCGCCGCGATAGATCACCTCGTTGCCGACGACGACGCCGTTGACGTTGCTGTTCTTGCGGGCGAGGGCGATCGCGGCCTCGATCTCGCGCTTGTTGCGATCCTTGTCCTTGTCGATCCAGGCGCCGACCGTGACCTTGAGGCCGAACTCGGCCGCGATCGGTGGCACCAGTTCCACACCGCCCGTGGACGAATAGAGACGGATCGCGCGCGTCATGGTCGACAGCGTCTTGAGGTCGGCGCGGATTTTCTCGACGGTCGGGATGTTGTCGATGTCGGGGTGGGCCGAGCCCTCGAACGGCGCGTAGGACACGCTCGGCAGCAGGCCCTTGAAATCGGGCGCGGGTTCCTTGTCGCGCAGGACCCCCCATAGTCCAGCGTGAAGCGCAGACACAAGCAACAAAACGGCGGCGACAACGCGCATCGCGGCTAAACCAAAAGGGGCTGAGGGGGCAGGGAAGCGGATCCGACCCCGAGATCCGACCAAGTCCGCGGCAAAGGGAGCATATCTCCGCCGCGCGGTTTCACAACTGTCATGGCCTCATGTCCTTATGAGGGCATGGCCTTTTTCGAACGACGCGCGGCAGTGCCAACCGCGTCTATGCCCGATCGTTCCTGAACGAGAGCTGAAACGACCGAGTCTGTTTAGGATCCAAATCCGTTTAAGATCCAAGTCTGTTTGAGATCTTGGGCTATTTCGGGGGCGCCGGCGACGGGCTTGCCGCAGGCGAGGGGCTCGCGGCCGGCTGCGGCTGCGCATTGTTGGCGGCCGGAGCCGCCGGCTGGGCGGCCGAGGCCGCCGCCTGCTGCGGCTGGGCCGCCGGGTTGATCCAGCAGGCGTGCACGCGGCTGTCCAAGGTCTCGGCGACCTTGGGGTCGATCTGGCCGCCGAACCGGGTCAGGCAGCGGAACGCGGCCTGGATATGGCCGCCGGGGCAGCCGAAGCGGTCGTAGAGGTCGAGATGGCGGAACGCGGTATCGAGGTCATCCCGCCACATCAGCCGCACCACGCGCCGGCCGAGCCAGACGCATTCGGGATTGCCGCCCGGACCGTTGATGACCTGGGCGGCTTCCGCGAACTCGTCGGTGCGGCGCTGGTTCTGGGCGGCATCCTTGGCGGCGTCGGCAGGCTGGGCGGCGGCCTTGCCCTGATCCGGGGCCGGCGTGCCGCTCTGGGCGGAGGCGCCACCGAGACCGGCGAAAACGAGAAGGCAGGAGACGGCCAAGGTGGCGGCGAACTGCCGCAGGACCGCATTTCGTGACTCGAACACCCGTTGCCGCATGAAATCCCCAAT
Organism: Bradyrhizobium sp. 62B; assembly: GCF_030272265.2. Lineage (NCBI taxonomy): Bacteria > Pseudomonadati > Pseudomonadota > Alphaproteobacteria > Hyphomicrobiales > Nitrobacteraceae > Bradyrhizobium > Bradyrhizobium sp. 62B. The sequence goes on from NZ_CP092841.2 coordinate 3,548,158, forward strand.
GTATGCGCTGGCCGTCCGCGTCAGGATCCCGCGGACGCGTCGGTGATGGCGTCCAAATGGGTCTCCAATGCGGCGGAAAAGTCTTTCGGAGTCCATGACCTGTATTTGGAATTTTGTCCAGCAAAGTCACGATGCTAGGCCTTGGTCGAACGGCCGCAGCCCGAATCCTTGAAGGAGAAGCGGAACGCTCGAATGGATTGGCATCTGGGCACCCGCTTGGACCCCCCTTGGCAGACGGCGTGCAAGCAGGTAATCGACGGGCCCTTCGCGGAGGACGGAACCGATTTCTCTTCGTACGCCACTGGCGCTTCTGCTCGTTTCACTGGGTGCGATTGCTGCCGTGTGGTGGTGGTTGGCGACGCCGATCACGCTCGCGCGCGCCCCGATCGATCCCGCGGACAAGGTCCAATGCGTCTCCTACGCGCCGTTCCGCGGCGAGCAGACGCCGCTGGAGGCGTGGACCCATATCGACGCCGAGCAGATCGAGCAGGATTTGCGCCAGCTCAAGGAGATCACCGACTGCGTCCGCACCTATTCGATGGAGAACGGGCTCGACCAGGTGCCGGCCATCGCCGCCAAGGTCGGCGGACTGAAGGTGCTGCAGGGCATCTGGCTCTCCAGCAACCGCACCAAGAATTATGAGCAGGCCGGGCTCGCCATCCGCCTCACCAAGGAATTCCCCGGCATCATCACGGCGGTCATCGTCGGCAACGAGGTGCTGCTACGCGGCGAGATGACGATGGCGGACCTCGTCTCCATCATCCGTCTGGTGAAGACGCAGGTCAGCGTGCCCGTCACCTATGCCGACGTCTGGGAGTACTGGCTGAAGAACCGCGAGGTCTATGACGCCGTCGACTTCGTCACGATCCACATCCTGCCCTATTGGGAAGATTTCCCGATCAAGGCGAAATTCGCCTCGGCCCATGTCGAACAGATCCGTGAGCGGATGGCGGTGGCGTTTCCCGGCAAGGAAATCCTGATCGGCGAGACCGGCTGGCCGAGCGAGGGTCGCATGCGCGACGGCGCGCTGCCGTCACGCGCCAACCAGGCGCGGGTGGTCTCGGAAATCCTGGCCCTGGCGAAGGCGCAGAAGTTCCGCGTCAATCTGATCGAGTCCTACGACCAGCCGTGGAAGCGCAAGCTGGAAGGCACCGTCGGCGGCTATTGGGGCCTGTACGACTCGGTGCGCCGGAGCCTGAAATATCCGCCGGGCGAGCCGATCAGCAATTTCCCCTACTGGAAATGGTACATGGGCGCGGGCATGGGCCTGTCCGTGCTGGTGTTCGCGGTCGCCCTCATCACGCTGCGCCGGCGGCCGTGGACGCCGCGCTTCTCGGCCTGGCTCGGGGTCGCGATCTCGGCGACGACGGCGGGGAGCCTGCTCGGGATCGGCGCCGACAAGATGTATTACGAGAGCTACGGCATTGGCGGCTGGCTGCTCTGGGGCGCGCTGCTGCTCGCCGGCATCCTGTCGCCGATCTTCTGCGCGCAGGCCATGGTGATCGGCCGCAGCCTGCCGACCTTCCTCGACCTGCTCGGTCCGCGCGAGGGGCGGAAATGGTCAAAGCTCACCGCCGTGCTGGGCCTGACGCTCGCGGTGGCGGCGGTGATCGCGGCCGCGACCGCGCTCGGCTTCGTTTTCGACCCGCGCTACAAGGATTTTCCCTACGCCGCGCTGACGATGGCGGTGGTGCCGTTTGCGCTTCTGATGCTGAACCGGCCGCAGACCGGCCAGCGTCCGATCGCGGAATCGGTGTTTGCGGGCGTGCTGGCGCTGTCGGCGGTCTTCGTGCTCTTCAACGAAGGCCGCGACAATTGGCAGTCGCTGTGGACCTGCGCGATCTATCTGCTGTTCGCGCTCACGCTGTGGCGGGCGCGGGCCGAGCAAATCCAAGAATGAACAGGCCGATTGCAAGGCCCGACAGCACGACATTGTAGAGCACGATGCCGAGGCCGGCCGCGATGATGCCGACCGTCAGCAGCACGATCGACGGCCGCATCAGGTTCAGCGTCGCAACCACCAGCGCGACGATGCCGAACACCGAATTCTTGAACAGCACGGTCGAGACCGAGCGCCCTTTGCAGATCAGCGTCTGAAGCCCGGCGTCGCAGGCGAGTGCGACCTGCGATAGCTCGATCGCGAGGTAACGCAGATAAAGTGCATAGCCGACGGATGCGAAGCCGACGACGATCAGGAACTGCACCTGGTAGGGCGTGAGGCGGAAGGGCTTTTTTGTCATGGCGGCAATATGGTCGGGATGGCCGGGGCAGGCAACAGGGCAGGTGACGTTTCTTGTCCGGCTGGCTTAGGGCGTGTGCGATGACCCGTCAAAGCCGGCTTTGCGTCCGGCTCTGTTCCGCCAGCCGGCGCTCGTATTTTTCCGCCAAGGCAAGCAATCGTTTCCTGATATGGGGATCCGCCCGGTCCGCCAGCTCGCGGATCAACGCGAGCTGCTCCCGCAGGAAATTCGCGTCCGCCGTCATCTCCGCTCCGAATCAAATCCGTCGCGGATCATGCCGGGTTACGTCGGCTTCGTTCGTATCATTTGGTACGCTCGCCCGACCGGCGCGCGCCGGCGGCCAGGCTATTTCAATCCCAACCGGCGCTCGATCCAGCCGAGAACGAACAGCACGAGCAACGTGACCGTGATCGCAGCGCCGACGAGGAGCCAGGCTCCCAGCGCGCATGCAATTCCGAGCCCCGCCGCGATCCAGACGGTCGCCGCCGTCGTGAGGCCGTGAACGGTCTTTGCCTTGGCATCGTGCAGGATGACGCCCGCGCCAATGAAGCCGACGCCGGTCAGCACCCCGGCGACGACGCCCTGAATGACCCGGGAGATCGCATCCGGATGGTCGCGCAGATTCTGAAACTCGATCACGGAGATCGACACGAGCGCGGAGCCGAGCGCCACGAGCGAGAGCGTCCGCATTCCCACCGGCTTGTCGTTCATGTCGCGGTCGATGCCGATCAGCAGGCCCGTACCCGCCGCAACGAGAAGTCTCAGCACATCGTCAAGTTCGTTCATGGGATTCCGCGAGTTTCGCAAGGAGATGCGACGCGTGGAGCGCGCTGTGAATGAACGCAAATCCGCGGCAAATGGGTAGCGCAGGTCGCAGCGTCCGATCGCCGCATGCAAGCGGTCGCCGTCGAGATGAGCGGCGTCCTACCGCCTGAAGAAGGATGTCAGTGTCGATGCCGCCGACGCCGTCTCCGGCTTGGCCGGTGCTGGCGGCGCTGCGGGCGGTGGCGCGGGCTCCTCGCGCTTCGACGATCGCTTTGAAGAATAGCCACGGCGGCGCTGCGGCTTTTCGGGCTTGGCGCTGGGCGCGGGCGCGGTTTCGGCTTGCGGGGCCGCGTCCTGGTTTTTCTCCGTGTTCTTCTCTTGAACCCTGTCCTGAGACTTTTCCTGTCCCTTCTCCGCCTTTTCCGAGCCGCGCATCGACAGGCGCTGGCCGTCGAACACGGTGGTCTCGCAATGACGGTTGCTCTCAGCGAGGCTCGCGCAGAATTTCGCGGCGGCGGCGGCGTTGACCAGGGGGCCGGCGCCCAAGCGGAGCTGCATTCCGAGCCCGGTATTGCCTTCCTTGATCATGATGATCGGTCGCAGCGCCGCGATTTCCGGATTGGATTTGGTCACGCCGCGCCAGAGCGCGCGCAGGCCGTCCACCGAATTGGCACCGCCGAGATCAATCGCGAAGCGCGTCTGCTGAACCGCGATCGCGGGGGACTCGCTCTCGGTTGCTTCTGCTGGCTTGGCGGTTGCCACGACGGCTTCGGTCGGACCGGGTGTCGGCTCGATCTTCTTCTCGGAAACCTTCTCGTTCGTCTCCGGCTGCATCAATTTCGATGCGGCCGGATCGGGCGGCGCCATGATCGACTTGGACGGTACCAGCGAGACGGCCGGCAAAGCTGAAGTCATGGAAGGCGACTGCTGGACTAGCGAGGCGGCAGCGGCAGTCTGCGGCGGCGGGCTCGGCGGCTCCTTTGCAACTTCCTTCAGCGTGTCCCTGGATGCTTCCTTGGAAGTATCTCTGGACGTGTCCTTGGAGGTGTCTTTGGACGTCTCCTTGGCAGCCTCGGTCCGAGGCTTGTCGGCGGCGGCAGCAGGCGTCGAGGCTACCGGTGCGACGCTCGGGGCTGCGGGCCCGGCATCCTGTGCCTTACCGGCCTGCGGTGCCGCAGTGGTCTGCTTGGCGATGGCGCCGGTGACGGAATCGAGCCCTTGCTCCAGCACGGTGACGCGCGAATACAGCCGGTCGCGATCGGTATTCAGCGTCTCGATGGCGGCAGTGAGCCGGCGAGCCTCGTTCTGGCTCTCCCTGGTGAGCAGCTGGAGCCGGTCGGCCTGGCGCGCCAGATCGGCGGACGCAACCTGGTCGCGCCGCCAGCCGAGCTGAGCCTGATTGGCCATGACCGCGATGGTGACGGCGGCAACGGCCGCCACGCCCCACGAGCCGAGCCGCCACATCATGCGGCGGTCGAACGCGCCTTCCTCAGCCACAAGTCCGGAGAATAGCCCGCCGGTCTCCTTGGTGCCGAAGGCGTCCGCTAATGGGTCGGAATCCTTTGCCATGAACGTTAAGTGCCCAGCCCCGAAGCTTCCCCGAATCAATCAGGGAACATTAACAGGAAAACCCCGTCGCACTTGAATTCCGGGCGTTTGCGGGGGTAGCAAGGCGAGACCCTTTGCGGGCGGCCCGCCCGTCGCGCCAAATGATTCGGCCGTATCTGACAGGATTTCGATGACCGCCCGTTCCAGCCTCACGATCGTGCTCGCCGCCGGCGAAGGCACGCGCATGCGATCGAGCCTGCCGAAAGTGCTGCATCCGGTCGCTCACCAGACGCTGCTGGCCCATGTGCTCGGCGCGGCGCCCAAGGGAACCGGCAGCTCGCTCGCGGTCGTGATCGGTCCCGACCACCAGGCGGTCGCGGACGAGGCCAAGCGCATCAGGCCCGACGCACTCACCTTCGTGCAGGCCGAGCGGCTCGGCACCGCGCATGCGGTGCTGGCGGCGCGCGAGGCGATCGCACGAGGCGCGGACGATCTTCTGATCGCCTTCGGCGATACGCCGCTGATTTCGGCCGAGACCTTTGCACGGCTGCGCGCGCCGCTCGCCAAGGGCGCTGCGATCGCCGCGCTCGGTTTTCGCGCTGCCGATCCCACGGGTTACGGCCGCTTCATCGTCGAAGGCGACCGCCTGGTCGCGATCCGCGAGCAGGCCGACGCCAGCGAAGCCGAACGCAAGATCGATCTGTGCAATGCCGGCGTGATGGCGATCGACGGCCGCCGGGCGCTCCAAATCCTTGAGCAGATCGGCAATGCCAATTCCAAGGGCGAATATTATCTGACCGACGCGGTCGAAATCGTCCGCAAGCAGGGATGGGAGTCCGTGGTGATCGAGACCAGCGAGGACGAGGTGCGCGGCATCAATACCAAGGCGCAGCTTGCGGAAGCGGAGGGCGTGATGCAGGCGCGGCTGCGCAAGGCGGCGATGGAAGCCGGCGTCACGCTGATCGCGCCGGAGACGGTTTATCTCGCCGCCGACACCGTGTTCGGCAAGGACGTCACAATCGAGCCGTTCGTGGTGATCGGCCCCGGCGTGTCGATCGCCGACGGCACCGTGATCCATTCCTTCTCGCACATCGTGCAGACGACGCTCGGCAAGAACGTCTCGATCGGCCCCTATGCGCGGCTGCGGCCCGGCACCTCGCTCGGCGACGGCGCGCGGATCGGCAATTTCGTGGAGACCAAGGCGGCGACGCTGGAGGCGGGCGTCAAGGTCAATCACCTTTCCTATATCGGCGATGCCACCGTGGGCGCCAACTCCAACATCGGCGCCGGCACCATCACCTGCAACTACGACGGCTTCAAGAAGCACAAGACGGTGATCGGGCAGGGCGCCTTCGTCGGCACCAATTCCTCGCTGGTCGCCCCCGTCAAGATCGGCAACGGCGCCTATATCGGCTCGGGCTCGGTGATCACACGCGACGTGCCCGACGATGCCATGGCGCTGGAGCGCAACCAGCAGACCATCCGCGAGGGCGGCGCGGCGCGCTACCGCGAGATGAAGACGGGCGGCAAGAAGCCGGAGAAGTAGGCGGCCGCGTGCCGATTGCTGTTCGGTGTTGCCAAGGCGACGCGCTCATGGATGAGGACTTCGTCGACGATCCGATCGCATTCCTCGTCAAGCACGTCGTCATGCCGCCCGGACGATGGGTGTTGGAACAGTTCGGCGAGCGCGACCCGACCGAGATCGCATCCCTGGTCGCCGGGCTGACGTTCTGGGCGTTCGTCGTTTTCCTCGTGTTCGCCCTGGTTCTCGGGTGGTGAGGCGTCCGCTATTCGTCGTCGGCGAATTCGGAGAAGATCGCGCGGGTCAGGCGCCAGCCGCGCGGCTTGGCGCGCTTGACCGGCTCGCCTTCCGGATGCTTCAGGAAGACCGGCTTGCTTTCCTTGCCGCGTTGGGGCGGCGGCCAATGCGCAAGGTGCGTGCCCGTGGTCTCGCTGGCGCGCACGGACATCGATGACAGACTTTTGCGGTCGGACGAGCCTTTCATGGCTTTGCTCTCCTGCACCGGAATCGTTGGTCAAACATGTTGACAACAAGTTAACGCGCGCGGTTTAAGGCCGGCCAATTCGACGCAGGCGAAGCTCGGGTCGCGGTCCAGGCTGTCTCAATCAGCAATAATTATTGAGTATATGGTTCCCTGGGAATTTCGCTAAAAACCGGGCGCGTCGTTTAGGCGATTTTTCGACGATTTGGGGGATAGTGATCCGCATGTGCGGGATTGTCGGCATTCTCGGGCGCGAGCCGGTTGCAGAGCAGCTGGTGGATTCGCTCAAACGTCTCGAATATCGCGGTTACGATTCGGCGGGCGTTGCCACGCTCGAAGGCAAGCATCTCGAGCGCCGCCGCGCCGAGGGCAAGCTGAAGAACCTGGAGAAGCGGCTGGAAGCCGAGCCGCTCAAGGGCACGACCGGCATCGGCCACACCCGCTGGGCCACCCACGGCAAGCCGACCGTCAACAACGCCCATCCGCACGCGACCGAGCGCGTCGCCGTGGTCCACAACGGCATCATCGAGAATTTCCGCGAGCTGCGCGAGGAGCTCGAGAAGAAGGGCACGGTGTTCCACACCGAGACCGACACCGAGATCGTGCTGCACCTCGTCGACGATCTGCTCGCGCGCGGCAATAAGCCGGTGGAGGCGGTGAAGCTGGCGCTGGGGCGCCTGCGCGGCGCCTTCGCGCTCGGCTTCATCTTCGCCGGCGACGACGATCTCATGATCGGCGCCCGCAACGGCCCACCGCTTGCGATCGGCTATGGCGACGGCGAGATGTATCTCGGCTCCGACGCCATCGCGCTCGGCCCGTTCACCGACACGATCAGCTATCTCGAGGATGGCGACTGGGTCGTGCTGACACGCAAGAGCGCTGATATCTTCGACAAGGACGGCAACGCCGTCCAGCGCGACAAGATCAAGCACGCCGCCTCGACGTCGCTGGTCGACAAGGCCAATTACCGTCACTTCATGGCCAAGGAAATCCACGAGCAGCCGGAAGTGGTCGGCCACACGCTGGCGCGCTACGTCGACATGGCGACGGAGCGGGTCTCGCTGCCGGTCAAGCTGCCCTTCGACTTCAAGACCATCCAGCGCATCAACATCACGGCGTGCGGCACCGCGAGCTATGCCGGCTTCGTCGCAAAATACTGGTTCGAGCGCTTTGCGCGCCTGCCGGTCGAGGTCGATGTCGCCTCCGAATTCCGCTACCGCGAAGCGCCGCTGCGCAAGGGCGATCTCGCCATCTTCATCTCGCAGTCGGGCGAGACCGCCGACACGCTGGCGGCACTGCGCTACGCCAAGGCCGAGGGCGTGCACACGGTCGCCGTCGTCAACGTGCCGACCTCGACGATCGCCCGCGAGAGCGAGACCGTGCTGCAGACGCTGGCCGGTCCCGAGATCGGCGTCGCATCGACCAAGGCCTTCACCTGTCAGCTCATGGTGCTGGCCAATCTTGCGATCGCCGCCGGCAAGGCGCGCGGCGAACTCTCCGACGAGGACGAGACCAAGCTGGTCCACGGTCTCGTCGAGGTCCCGCGCCTGATGGCGGACGCGCTCACCACCGAGCTCCAGATCGAGAAGCTCGCGCACCGGATCGCCAAGTCGCGCGACGTGCTCTATCTCGGCCGCGGCACCAGCTTCCCGCTGGCGCTGGAAGGCGCGCTGAAGCTGAAGGAAATCTCCTACATCCACGCCGAGGGCTATGCCGCCGGCGAGCTCAAGCATGGACCGATCGCGCTGATCGACGAGACCATGCCCGTGGTCGTCATCGCGCCCTACGATCGGGTGTTCGAAAAGACGGTCTCCAACATGCAGGAGGTCGCCGCCCGTGGCGGCAACATCATCCTGATGACCGACGCCAAGGGCGCGGAGGAGGCGACGGTCGAGTCCCTCGTCACCATCGTCATGCCCGACATGGCGGCGGCTTTCACGCCGATGGTCTACGCCGTCCCCGTGCAGCTGCTCGCCTATCACACGGCTGTCGTGATGGGCACCGATGTCGACCAGCCGCGCAATCTCGCGAAATCGGTGACTGTGGAATAGGCAGACGGGATATCAGTCGGTCGCGGTCTTCCAAAACCTGCTAGAAGACCCTAGCTTGTGTGCTGCGACCGACCTGGAACCCGAATGACCCCCCGCGACGACGCGCCTGCGCCTCTTGATCCCCTGCCGGAACCGCATACCGGCCTGATGGGCCGCTTCCGCAATTACTTTCTGACCGGCCTCGTCGTCACAGGGCCGATCGCCATCACGCTGTATCTGGTGTGGTGGTTCGTCACCTGGGTCGACGGCGTGGTGCGGCCGTTCGTGCCGCTGGCCTACCGGCCGGAAACGTATCTGCCCTACGTCATTCCCGGTTGGGGACTGGTTGTCGCATTCTTCACGCTCACACTGGTCGGTTTCCTCGCGGCTAACCTGATCGGCCGCACGCTCGTTGACGTCGGCGAAACGTTTCTTGGCCGGATCCCGGCCGTGCGCGCCATCTACCGTGGCCTGAAACAGGTGTTCGAGACGCTGTTCTCGGGCAAGGGCTCGAGCTTCCGGAAAGTGGGCCTGGTCGAGTTTCCCTCGCCGGGCATGTGGTCGATCGTGCTGATCTCGCAATCGCCGAATGAAGAGGTCGCGCGTAGCCTGCCGGGGCAGGAGGAGCATGTCTCGGTGTTCCTGCCGTGCTCGCCGAACCCGACCACCGGGTTCTTCTTCTATGTGCCCAAGAGCAAGATCGTCGAGGTCGATATGAGCACGGAGGATGCCGCGACGCTGATCATGTCGGCCGGCGTGGTGCAGCCCGGCTCGGCACCAGATCCGAAGAAGGCCGCGGCGCTTGCCGGCATGGCGAATGCCGCGCGCATCGCCAATGCGTCGGCGATTCGGCCCGAGCCTGCGAAGGTGGAGTAGGGCCATTCCCGCGCGGGATGGCCGCCGGTCGCGCTGCCTTCGCATCCTCTGCTATTCTCCGGTGACCTGAGCGCCTCGCTCGGAATTCGATCTGGAGTGCATGATGTCCAAAACCATCGCGATCCTCGCGCCCGGCGCCATGGGCAGCGCCGTCGCCCGCCGTCTCAGCGAGCATGGCGCGCGGGTGTTGACGTCCTTGAAGGGGCGGAGCGAGGCGACGAAAAAGCGCGCAGCAGACGCCGGCATGATCGGCGCCGAGAACGAGGCGATTGCGGACGCCGACATCATTCTTTCGATCGTGCCGCCGGGTGAAGCCGTCGCGCTGGCCGAGCGGCTGGCGGCGCTGATCGTCAGGCGTGAGAACAAGCCCATCGTCGTCGATTGCAACGCCGTCAACGTCGACACCGTGCAACGGATTGAGGAGATCATCGGCTCGGCGCAGGCGCCCTTCGTCGATGGCGGGATCATCGGCTTTCCGCCGCAGCCGGGCGGCAAGAGTCCTGCGTTCTACGTGTCCGGGGAGCACGCCAAGGACGTCGCGGTGCTCAAGGATTTCGGTCTCGACGTGCGGATCGTCGAAGGCCCGGTCGGCGCGGCGTCCGCTTTGAAAATGTCCTATGCCGGCATCGTCAAGGGCCTCGCCGGCATCGGCTCAGCCATGGTGGTCGCGGCCACCAAAGCGGGCGCGGCCGATGCGCTGCGCGACGAGCTGGCACTGAGCCAACCCGCGATCCTGGCCCGGCTTGAGGTCGCGCTGCCGGACATGATTCCGAAAGCCTATCGCTGGGTCGCGGAGATGCGGGAGATCTCCGGTTTCCTCGGGCCCGACCATCCGGCCAGCCAGATCTACGAGGGCTTTGCGCGCTGGTTCGAGCATCTGGCGGAAGACGCGAAGGGCGAGGCGGTGGATGCCGAACTGATGAAGGCATTTGCCGCGGGGATCGCGCGGAAGAAAACCTGATCGGATGGACTCACTCACCATTCACTGAAACCGAGTCCAGAAAGCCCTGAATGTCCCGGTCGCGCCTCAGGCGGACCACGGGGACATCGGGGCCGTGCTGCAAGCGCTCGGCCTCGATGACGGGCACGCGCTCGGTGTCGTAGCGCCATGCCTCCTGCATCACCTTCCAGTCGAACTGTTCCGGGCATCCCTCCGGCAGATCGGGCCGCCTCGTATCGCGATTGAACGCCGAGCGCCAGAGGATGCGCCACTGGCAGAGCCAGCGCGGACGGTCGATGACAACGAGAATATCGGCGCGTGCGATCGTGAGATCGAAGGCCAGATCCGAGAAGCTGCCGTCGACGATCCAGGCGTCGCCGGCGATGGCTTCAGTGACATTTGCCCGAAAGCTCGCCTTGTCCGATGGCTTCCAGCCCGGCCGCCAATAGAGCACGTCGAGATGCACCACGGGCAGGCCGAGCTTGCGCCCGAGACTCAGGGCGAGGCTCGTCTTTCCGCTGCCCTGGGAGCCAACGACAATGATCCGGCGCATCGCGAGAAGGTTTCACGAAAGCGGCCGCGGCGGAAGGGGCGGTCTGCTACAACAGCTTTATCCAAGCCGTCACGGAGGAGACGCTGCGGAGCGCATCTGCTATTGTCTTTGCGGTTCCTCTGCAACGGGAGTTCGAATGAGAGTGCTGGTGATCGGCGCTGGCGCGCTCGGCGGCTATTATGGAGCTTGCTTGGTTCGAGCAGGCCGCGACGTGACCTTCCTGGTGCGCGGGACGCGGGCCGAACAACTGCGCCTGAACGGACTACAGGTCGTGAGTCCACACGGCGATTTTGCCGTGCAGCCGAGGATCGTTCTGACGAAGGACCTCAAGGAGCCATTTGACGTCGTGCTCGTCGGGGTGAAGGCCTACTCGCTCGATGACGCGATGACCCAGTTTGCGCCCGCGGTCGGCCCGAGCACGCTGATCTTGCCGATCCTGAACGGGCTGAAACATGTCGACGCTCTCGCCGCACGTTTCGGCGCCGCGCGCGTCCTCGGTGGTCTCGCGAATGTCAGCGCCGGGCTGGATGCGGATGGCAGGGTGGTTCAGTTCATGGCCAACCAGACCATCGTTTTCGGCGAGGTCGAGGGAGCGCTGAGCGAGCGCGCGCTCGCATTGGAGGGGCTGCTCGACGTTCCCGGCATCGACGTGCGTGCCAGCGAAGCGATCATGCAGGACATGTGGGAGAAGTTCGTGCAGCTCTCGACGCTCGCCGGCATCACCTGCCTGATGCGCGCCAGCATCGGAGATATTCTGGCCGTGCCGAACGGCGAGCAGTCCATTTTCCGCTTGTTCGCCGAATGCTGCGCCGTTGCGACGGCGTCGGGTTTCGAGCCGCGCGCTCCCTTCATCGAGTTCGACCGCAAGCTCTTCACGACGCTGGATTCGCCGCTGAAGGCCTCGATGCTGCGCGACATCGAGCGTGGTTCGGTCACCGAATCCGAGCACATCCTTGGCGATATGGCCAATCGCGCCCGAGCGCTCGGCATCGAGACGCCGCTGCTGGATCTGGCCCGCGCGCATGTGTCGGCCTATGAAGTGGGGCGCCGAAGAGCCGCGAGCTAACCCGCCCCGATCAGCGGGATCGCCTCGTCCCGTTCGTAGAGATACAGCAGGCAGCGCAACGCCTCGCCGCGTTCGCCCTTCAGCTTCGGATCGTCTTTCAGGATGCGCAGCGCCTCGTCTCTCGCCTGGGTGATGAGCTGGCCGTGGACCTCCGAGCGCGCGATGCGGTAGCCGGGCAGGCCGCTCTGGCGCACGCCCAGCACGTCGCCTTCGCCGCGCAGCTTCAGGTCCTCCTCGGCGATGCGAAAACCGTCGGTGGTCTCGCGGATCACCTTCAGCCGGGCCTTCGACATCTCGCCGAGCGGCTCGCTATAGAGCAGGATGCAGGTCGAGGCCTCCGAGCCGCGGCCGATGCGGCCGCGCAACTGGTGCAGCTGGGCGAGGCCGAAACGCTCCGCGTTCTCGATCACCATGATGGTCGCCGCCGGCACGTCGACGCCGACCTCGACCACGGTGGTCGCGACCAGCAGCCCGATCTCGTGGGCGGCGAACTGGCCCATCACGCGGTCTTTGTCCGTGCCCTTCATCTGGCCGTGGACGAGGCCGACACGATCACCGAAACGCTTTTGCAGGCTCTCGAAGCGCTTAGTCGCGTTGGTGAGGTGCTCGGTGCCCTCGGCCTCGGATTCCTCCACCAGCGGGCAGATCCAGTAGACCAGCTTGCCGGCGTCGAGCGCGCGTCCGACGCCGTCCATGACCTCGCCGAGCCGGCTCATGGCGACGGCGCGGGTGTCGATCGGCTGCCGGCCGGCGGGCTTCTCGCGCAGCTCGGAGATGTCCATGTCGCCGAAGTAGGTCAGCACCAGCGTGCGCGGAATCGGTGTGGCGCTGAGCACTAGCACGTCGACGGCTTCCCCCTTCGACGTCAGCGCCAGGCGCTCGCGCACGCCAAAGCGGTGCTGCTCGTCGACGATGGCGAGCGCGAGGTCGTGGAAGATCACGTCGTCCTGGATCAGGGCATGGGTGCCGACGAGCAGATCGATCTCGCCTGCTTCGAGCTGCGTGATGATCTCGCGCCGCTCCTTGCCTTTCTCGCGGCCGGTGAGGATCGCGACGCGCATGCCGGCCCGCTCGGCGAGCGGAGCGATGGTCTTGATGTGCTGGCGCGCCAAAATTTCGGTCGGCGCCATCAGCGCGGCCTGCTTGCCGACCTCGGCGACGGCGGCGGCCGCGAGCAGCGCGACCACGGTCTTGCCCGAGCCGACGTCGCCCTGCAGCAGGCGCAGCATGCGCACCGGCTGCTGCAGGTCCTCGGCGATCGCCGCCGCAGCGCTGCGCTGGGAGGGCGTCAGTGCATAGGGCAGGGCGTCGATGATCTTGTTGCGGAGGTGACCGTCGCCGGCATTGCGCACGCCGGCGGGGCGACGGAGTTGCGCGCGGATCAGGGCGAGCGCGAGCTGCCCCGCCAGGAGCTCGTCGAAGGCAAGGCGCGACCAGAACGGCTGATCGGGCAGGATGTCCGTCAGCTCGACCGGCTGGTGCACCCGATTGAGCGCTTCGGCGATCGGCGGAAAATGACAGCGTCGCATCACCTCCGGGCTGATCCATTCCGGCAGCGCCGGCAGCTTCTGCAGGGCCTGCGCGATCGCGCGGCGCAGCGAGCCGAGCGCGAGGCCTTCCGTCAGCGGATAGACCGGATCGATGCCGGAAAGTTTCGAGATCGCTTCCTCGTCCAGCACGCGGTCGGGATGCACGATCTGCGGAATGCCGTCGTACATCTGCAGCGTGCCGGAGACGTAGCGCTTCTCGCCGACCGGTAGCAGCTTCTCGACATAGCCCGGCTTGGCGCGGAAGAAGGTCAGCACGACGTCGCCGGTGTCGTCGCTGGCGTAGACCAGATACGGCGCGCGCGAATTGCGCGGCGGGGGCGGGCGGTGACGGTCGACGGTGACCTCCAGCGTCACCATGGTTCCCTGCACGGCGTCTCGGATCTTCGGCCGCGCCCGGCGGTCGATCACCTGGCTCGGCAGATGCAGCAGGAGATCGACCAGCCGCGGCGTCTCGTTGCGGCTGAGCAGGTACTGCAGCAGCTTGTCCTGCTTCGGACCGACGCCGGGCAGGCTGGTCACGGCAGCAAACAGCGGATTGAGCAGGCTTGGGCGCATGGATGCGAATCTAGGATCGTTTCGGCCCGTCTTGCCCGGCTTTGTGCGGGGCATCCACGTCTTTTTTCGTACGCTGCGCTGGCCGCTGGGCCATGCCAAATCGAGGGCTGACACGGCCCGGTCGAATGGCTATATCAACCCCGCCCGGCACGTCCGGGCTTTCTGCGTTTGACTGGATTTGAGACATGACGGGAACGACACGATCGAGCAGCGGGCTGGACGATCGCCGCAAGCGGCTTTTGTTCCGCTGCTGGCACCGCGGCACGCGCGAGATGGATCTGATCCTCGGCCGCTTCGCCGATGCCGAGATCGGCCACCTGTCGGATGACGAGTTGACCCAGCTCGAGGCGCTGCTCGAGGTCAACGATCCCGATCTCTATGCCGCCATCACCGGCGACAAGGTGCTGCCGGCTGACGTCACCGGCGCATTGTTCGCCCGCATCAAGGCCTATCCGATCGCGGACGGCGGCGTATGAAACAGGGCATGAAATCGCCGGCCGAGCTGCTTGCGCCCGGCCGGGCGCTGACGCTTGCCAATGTCGCGGAAGGCGCCGAGGGGCTCGTCATCTCCGATCTCGCGCGCGCCATCGCGGCGCGGCCGAAGAAGCCCGCCGTCAGCCTGGCGGTGGTCTGCCGCGACGGTCCGCGCATGCAGCAGCTCGAACGCACGCTGCAATTCTTCGCGCCCGATCTGCCGGTGCTGACCTTTCCGGCCTGGGACTGCCAACCCTATGACCGCGTCTCGCCGCATGGCGGCATCCTGGCGCAACGCCTGACGACGCTGGCACGGCTTGCGTCCCTGACCGGCAGCGACAAGCCGCTGATCGTGCTGACCACGGTGAACGCCGTCGTGCAGCGCGTGCCCGCGCGCGAGCTCGTCGCGGCGCAGGCGCTGTCGGTTGCCCCCGGCAATGTCGTGCCGATGGACACCATCGTCGCCTGGCTGGAGCACAACGGCTACAACCGCTCCTCGACCGTGCGCGAGCCCGGCGAATATGCCGTGCGCGGCGGCATCCTGGACCTGTTTCCGGCGGGCCTCGACCAGCCCGTGCGCTTCGACTTCTTCGGCGACAGCCTGGAATCGATCCGCAGCTTCGATGCCGAGACCCAGCGCACGCTGCTCGATATGCGCTCGCTCGACCTCGTGCCGGTCTCCGAATTCCAGCTCGTCACCGACACCATCCGCCGTTTCCGCATGGGCTATGTCGCCGAGTTCGGCGCGCCCGAGCGCGACGATGCGCTGTACGAGGCCGTCAGCGAGGGCCGCCGCCATCCCGGCATGGAGCACTGGCTGCCGCTGTTCCAGGACCGGATGGACACGCTGTTCGACTATCTGCAAGGCGCTCCGATCGCGATCGAGCCACAGGCCGAGGACGCCGTCCGCGAGCGCTTCAAGCAGATCCAGGACTATTACGAGGCCCGCCGCGAGGCGATGGAGCATCCCGGCGGCGGCGCGATCTACAAGCCGCTGCCGCCTGATCGGCTTTATCTCACCGGCGAGGAATGGACCAAGCGCGAAAGCGAGATGCCGCTGGTGCGGCTGACGCAGTTCTCGGTTCCGACTGATGGGACTGGCGTCGTCGACGCCGGTGCGCGCAAGGGCCGCGACTTCGCGCCGGAGCGCAACGACACCACGGTCAACGTGTTCGAGGCCGTCGTCAGCCACGTCATGGCGCTGCACGCCCAGCGCAAGAAGGTCGTGATCGCGCTGTGGAGCGAAGGCTCGCGCGACCGCATGACCTCCATGCTGCGCGACCACAAGCTGACCCATACCGCCAGCGTCAACTCCTGGCGCACGGTGCAGGCGACCCCGCGCAACGAGACCATGCTCGCCGTGCTCGGCCTCGAGAGCGGCTTCGAGACCGACGAGATCGCCCTCATCAGCGAGCAGGACATCCTCGGCGACCGCCTGGTGCGGCCGCGCAAGGCAAGCCGCAAGCTCGACAATTTCATCTCGGAGGTGACGAGCCTTGCCGCCGGCGACATCGTCGTCCACGTCGATCACGGCATCGGCCGCTTCGTCGGCCTGCAGACGCTGGACGTCGCCGGCGCGCCACACGACTGCCTCGAGCTGCATTATGCCGCCGAGACAAAACTGTTCCTGCCGGTCGAGAACATCGAGCTGCTTTCGCGCTACGGCTCCGACCAGACCTCGGTCGAGCTGGATCGCCTGGGGGGCGGCGGCTGGCAGACCCGCAAGGCGAAGCTCAAGAACCGAATCCGCGAGATCGCCGGCGAATTGATCAAGATCGCGGCCGCGCGCCATTTGCACGAGGCGCCCAAGCTCCCGGTGCAGCCCGGCCTCTACGACGAATTCTGCGCACGCTTCCCCTATGACGAGACCGAGGACCAGCTCGGGGCCATCGAAGCCACGCTGAAGGACCTCGAGCTCGGCCGTCCGATGGACCGGCTGATCTGCGGCGACGTCGGTTTCGGCAAGACCGAGGTGGCCCTGCGCGCAGCGTTTGCCGTGGCGCTCGAAGGCAAGCAGGTCGCGGTCGTGGTGCCGACCACGCTGCTCGCGCGCCAGCACGCAAAGACCTTTACCGAGCGCTTCAAGGGCTTTCCCGTGAACGTGGCGCAGGCTTCGCGCCTGATCGCGACCAAGGAGCTCAACCTCGTCAAGAAGGGTATCGCTGACGGCTCGGTCGATATCGTCGTCGGTACTCACGCGCTGCTCGGCAAGGCCATCAAATTCCGCGACCTCGGCCTCGTGATCGTCGACGAGGAGCAGCATTTCGGCGTCACTCACAAGGAGCGTCTGAAGGCGCTGCGCTCCGAGGTGCACGTGCTGACACTGTCGGCAACGCCGATCCCGCGCACGCTGCAACTCGCGCTGACCGGCGTCCGCGAGCTCTCGATCATCGCTTCTCCGCCCGTGGACCGCCTTGCGGTGCGCACCTTCGTCGCTCCGCACGACCCGCTGATGATCCGCGAGGCATTGCTGCGCGAGCGCTATCGCGGCGGCCAGGCGTTCTACGTGGTGCCGCGCATCGACGACCTCGCCGAGGTCAAGGACTTCCTCGACAAGAACGTGCCCGAGATGAAGGTCGCGGTCGCGCACGGGCAGATGCCGCCCGCCGTGATCGAGGACATCATGACCGCGTTCTACGACGGCAAGTTCGACATCCTGTTGTCGACCACGATCGTCGAGTCCGGCCTCGACATCCCCAACGCCAACACGCTGATCGTGCACCGCGCCGACATGTTCGGCCTCGCCCAGCTCTATCAGCTGCGCGGCCGGGTCGGCCGCTCGAAGCTGCGTGCCTATGCGCTGTTCACGCTGCCGGCGCAGCAGAAGATCACCGCGCAGGCCGAGCGCCGGCTCACCGTGCTGCAATCGCTGGAGACGTTGGGCGCCGGCTTCCAGCTCGCTTCCCACGACCTCGACATCCGCGGCGCCGGCAATCTGCTCGGCGAGGAGCAGTCCGGCCACATCAAGGAGGTCGGCTTCGAGCTTTATCAATCGATGCTGGAGGAGGCGATCGTCAACCTCAAGGCCGGCGTGTCCGAGCCCGCCGCCGACCGCTGGTCGCCACAGATCACCATCGGGATGCCCGTGCTCATTCCCGAGGACTATGTCGGCGATCTCTCGGTGCGGCTGTCGCTGTACCGGCGGCTTGCCGATCTCGACACCGAGGAGGAGATCGAGAACTTTGGCGCCGAGATGCGCGATCGCTTCGGCGTTCTGCCCGACGAGGTGCGCTACCTGTTCAAGGTCGCCGCGATCAAGGCGTTCTGCCGCAGGGCCAATGTCGAGAAGATCGACGCCGGCCCGAAGGGCGCCGTCATCGTCTTCCGCGACAATTCCTTCGCCCATCCCGATCGCCTGGTGAGCTTCATCCGCAGCTACGGCCAGGCCGCCAAGGTGCGCCCCGACATGAAGGTGGTGTTTTTGCAGGACTGGGAGACACCGGAGGAGCGGCTTGCCGGCACGACGGAGATCATGCGGCAGCTGGCGCAGCTCGCGGAGAGCAAGAAGGCGGCGTGAGGCTCTTTGTGTCCCGGACAAGCGCAGCGAAGCGGAGCGCAGAGCCGGGACCCGGTTTTTGGAGGCAATGGTTTGCCCCGGTTCTGCAGCGCACCGCGAAGAGCGCTGCGCTGTGCCCGGGGCACGAGAGCCGTTACGACGCCGCCCGTGACGCGTCCGCCGACAGCCGGGCCAGCAGCGACCGTGCCGTATCCGACGGCGACAGCGAGTCCACGCTGACGACGGGCTCGCTGCGCATCTCGTGCTTGCCGTTCGAGGTATGCCGCATCACCGCCGACAAACGCCGCGCGATCATATGCGCGGTGCGGAAGTCGGTCTCCGCGAACACGACGATCACCGAGCCGTCCTTCTGCGCCACGCCGAAATCCATCTGCCGCATCAGGCGGCTTAAAATACGCGCGGCGTCGAGTTGGGCGCGGGAATTGCCGGGGTCGAAGGCGAAGCGTGCGACCGAGAGGCCGCCGCCGCGCGCCAGTGTCTGCTCGACCGCCTTGGCGAAATCGCGGGCGAAGGCTTCCGCCGTCAGCAGGCCGCTGCGCGGATCGAGCCAGCCGCCGGCATCGATCGAGCGTAGCGTGCGGCTCAATTGGGCTTCCATTGCGTGCTGGCGGATCAGCGGCAGCGCATTGGCCGCGACCCTGGCCGGCTCGCCGGGGATCAATTCGAGATTGGGCAGATCGTAGGTCTGCGTCAGCTGGTGCGCGGTGACGACCACGGGCAGGCTGCGAAAGCGGGTGTCCTCGGCAAGCACCGTCAGAAAGGCGTCGGTGACGCGCGCGGTAAAGCCCTCGGCAAGGACGACGCCGTCGAGGTCACGGGTGTTGAGGTGTTTCGCGGCGGCCTCGATCGAGAGCGCACCGACGACGCCGACGCGTTCGCCGAGCGCGACGGAGAGTGCGGGGTAGGCCGCGCCACGGCCGATCAGCAGCACGGTGGCATCGCGTGCGGGGTCACCCTCCGGCAGCGCGACTTTCACTTCGGGCAGACGGCGCAGCACCGTGGCGTGCAGCGTGCGCACGCGTAGCGCAGCGCGAAGCCGTGCGATCAGGCGGTCGGGATGGCCGCCGCGCGAGGAAAAGGGCAGGGCGTTGTGAGGCAGCGTGCCCGCCGCATCCATGGCGACGAATGGAAGGTAGGGCGATTGCTCGGCGATCTTCCTTGCGAGCGATGCCATATGCGGCTCGTGTCCGCCCGACATCATGGCGAGAATCGCGGCCGGCTGCACCTCTTCGACCGCGCGTGCCGCGCTGGCCCAATCGATATCGACCACGGGAAACAGCCGGGCCTCGTCCAGCGCCCCGACGAAGGGCGGCCGATCGGCATTGGACACAAAGAGGATCGGGCCCGCCTGGGACATTCGACAAACTCTGATCACGCGACAGATGCCGCGCAATCTAGTTTGGCCGCCTTAATGCGGCGTCAACGTTCCAGGCGAAACTGCGCCTAGATCGGCCCGGAGCGGTCGCGAAAAGCTTCGACCATCAAAGGGTTAAGCCCGAGCTCGCTGAGCGCCTCGCGGGCGCGCGCATTGTCCTGGGCGCGCCCGGCCAGCCTGTGCCCGGACAACCGGTCGGGCAGTGCGGTGAGCAGCGCGCCCTGGCCGAGCCGGCGTGCCCATTCCTGCAAATCGTTCGAGAGGAAGCGGTAGCCGCCGACGGCCATGATGCCGGATGGTGGCGCGGTGATGCAGATCGCGCCGCTCGGGCGGTCGAGCCGTGCGGCATAGCCGGTGTCGACATAGTCGCGCGGCGGTTGCGCCGTCAGGGTGTCGCCGACCGGCTGGGGTGGCGCATAGGCCGCGATCGGCACCATCGCGCCGCGCAGGCCGAGCGTACCCTTCGGCGTCAGCAGGATCTCGCCGGCAATGGACGAGCCGGACTGCTCGCGCGGAGCACCGTGCGGTCCGGGCATCACCGCGACCGGCATGCCGTCCTCGCCGCGGCGGGCACCGAACAGGCCGGCTTCACCGAACAGATAGACGTCGGTCAGCGGCGCATGGGGCGCGATCCATGCTTCGCTCGCCGCCACTTGCTCGGGCGCGCGCCACAGGCCGATGACGTTGCGCAAGGAAGGCATCCGCGCCGCCAGGTCGGAATCGCCGAGCCGCAGCGCGAGCTGCGCCGGCGCGATCAGCACCTCGCATTCATGCTCGTTGATCTGCTGCTCCAGCACCTCGTTCTCGAAGGGATGATGCAGCGCCAGCGCGCCGCCCGACAGCAGCCACACCGCGAGCGAGGAGGCGAGGCCGGCGAACGACATCGGCGCGAAGGCCGCCATCACCGTCGCGCCCTGCCTGATGTCGGCTTCGAGCGACATTGCGAGCCCGCCGGCGATCAGGCTGAAATGCGGCCGCGGGACCGGACGAAAGCCTTCCGCGGTGACGTCGAAGGAGATCATCGCCGCCTTGCGGCCGTCCTGGATCACGGTGCGCGTGGTGCCAGGCGGGCGTGCCAGCACGTCGTCGAGCGACGCCATGCCTTCGGGCAGATCGGTCCCGAAGCCGCAGACGTGGCGGATCGAGAAGGCCTCGGCCGCCGCATGCATCGCGAGGTCGGCATAGCTGACGCCGTCGACCTTGCTCATGGTGACGATGGCGCGAGCCGCCGTGCGATTGAGCGCGGCGGTCAGTTCCGCATGGCGCCACAGCAGCGGCAGCACGGCGACGACGAGGCCGGCACGATGGGCGGCGAGCACCGTCAGTACGAACTCGACGGTGTTGGGCAGCTGGATCGCGATGACGGAATTGGCCGGCAGCCCCGATTCGACGAAATGGGCTGACAGCGCCTCGATGGCCGTGTCGGCCTCGGCGTAGCTCATTCGCCGCGGCTGGTGCCCGGTCACGCGTGCCTTGTTGAGGGGATCGAGCAAAGCGGCCGCGTGCGGCTGCCGGGTCAGCGTGCGCTGAAACAGCGTGTCGAGCGTCGGCGATGCGGCTGGCTGGTTCACGGCGTCACTTTGCTTGAGTGGCTTGCGGCTGCCCCTTCGACCACCAGGTCTCCGGCAAATAGCCTGAGAGCGAGGTGGCCTTGGGCCGTTCTATCCGATTCCAGCGCGCGATCCATTGCTCGGATACGTTAAACAGGGGGATTGTGTAGAAGCCTGCGATCAGAGCCCGGTCGAGCGCTCGCACCGACGAGACGAACTCCGTATGTTCACGGGCCTCGAGCAGGGCGGCGATCATGGCATCGACCGCCGGATCCCTGGCGCCCATGTAGTTACGAGTCCCCGGATTGTCCGCGGCCGCGCTGCCCCAGTAGAAAGATTGCTCGTTGCCGGGCGACAGCGACTGGTCCCAGCGGTTCTGGATCATGTCGAATTCGTAGGCCAAACGGCGCTGGTCGAACTGCACGGGGTCGACCGACCGCACGCTCGGCTCGATGCCTGCGCGCTTGAGGTCGCGCTGGAACGCGAGCGCGATGCGCTCCTGGTCGCGGGTCGTGACCAGGATCTCGAAGCTGAAGGGCGCCTTGGTCGCACGGTTGCGCAGCACCGTGCCGTCGAGATCGTAGCCGGCCTCGGACAACAGTTTCAGCGCCGCGCGCAACGTGGTGCGGTCGCGTCCCGATCCGTCGGTCACGGGAAGGCGGTAGCTGCCGTCCATGATGTCGGGTGGAATTCGAGCGGCGAACGGCTTGAGAAGCTCACGCTCGCGCGCGTCCGCTGGCCGGCCATAGGCCGACAGGTCGGATCCGGCGAAATAGCCGGCAACGCGCGAATAGAGCCCGAAAAAATAGTTGCGGTTGACCAGCTCGAAGTCGAACAGCAGCGTCAGCGCCTGGCGCACGCGGATGTCGGCGAAGATCGGCCGGCGCGTGTTGAACACCAGGAATTCGGATGGCTGCGGCAGGCCCGGCTTGACGGTGTCGCGGATCACTTCGCCGCTTTTTGCGGCGGGAAAATCATAGCCGTCGTGCCAGCGCAGCGGCTCGTGCTCGACGCGGAAATCGTAGAGGCCGCGCTTGAAAGCTTCGAATTGGCCGTTGGCCTCGCGAAAATAGTCCAGCCGGATCTCGTCGAAATTGAAGAGCCCGCGGTTGATTGCGAGGTCGCGGCCCCAATAGTCGGGATTGCGAGTGAGCGTCACGCTGGCGCCGGGTCTCACGGCCGTGACACGATAGGGGCCGGAGCCAATCGGGCTCGTCAGCGTCGTTTCCTCGAAGGTCGCGACATCGACCGCGTGCTTGGGCAGGATCGGCATCAGGCCGAGGATCAGCGGCAGCTCGCGATCATTCGCGCCGGTGAGGTCGAAGCGGACGGTGAGGGGATCGGTCGCCTCGGCCTTGGCGACCTTGGCGTAATACTGCCGGTGGTTCGGCCGGCCGTGGTCGCGCAGCAGCTGCCAGGAGAACAGCACGTCCTCCGCAAGCACAGGCTTGCCGTCGGAGAAGCGGGCGCGCGGATCGAGACGGAACGTGACGAAGCTGCGCTCGTCGTCGGTCTCGATGCTCCTGGCGAGCAGGCCGTAAAGCGTGAACGGCTCGTCATTGCCGCGCGCTAGCAGGCTTTCGACCACGTAGCTCCGCATCTGCTGCACGGCCAATCCCTTGACGATGAAGGGATTGAGGCTGTCGAAGGTGCCGAGAGCGCCCCAGGTCAGGCGGCCCCCCTTGGGAGCATCGGGGTTGGCGTAGGGCATATGGCTGAAATCGGCAGGCATCGCCGGCTTGCCATGCATGGCGATGGCATGGGTCTCGTCGGCGCGTGCGGCGCCTGTCGACGGTCCACTGACAAGGGCCAAGCCAAGGACCGAGGCCATCACCAAAGCCAGGACGCAAAGGCGGACACCGGGGCCCTCGAAGAGGCGTTGGAACATGAACATCAGCACACGTTGATTCGAAGACCCGCGGGTCTGAATCCTATCACAGGGAATTCACTGGGCTGAGCTTGCGGCGTGGCCAAAGGCGCTTGTCGGCATTGATCTTTTCGTCGGCCACGTTAAGAAGGCACCCAATCGCGCAAGAGCGTCGAGCCCGTCACTTATCCGCCTCAATTGACGGGGAGAGAGCCGCGCCCAAGGCGGCCAGGTTCGGCGCTTCGGAGCGGTTCGGGCACTTCCCGTTCAGAAAGGGTTTTCCGCAATGAATTTCCGTTACTTGGCCGCGTCCGTCCGGCCGCGCGGGCGACTTTCCGCCTTGTTGACGGCGACGGCGTTGGCCGTCCCGTTTGCCGCCGAGGCCCAAACCCCGGCACCGGCCCCCGGCGCGCCCAAGGCGACTCCGGCACCGAAAGCGGCTCCCAAGGCTGCCCCCAAGGCTCCGGCGCCGGCCGCTCAGGCCCCCGCCCAGCAGGCTCCGGCCCAGGGCGCTCCGGCGCAGCAGGGCGCGGCCCAGCCGGCCGACCAGCAGATCCAGCTGATCTACGCTCCCTGGACCAAGTTCTGCCTGAAGGGCCAGGACGCCAATGCCAAGCAGGTCTGCTTCACCGGCAAGGACGGCCGCATCGAGTCGGGCCAGCCGGTCATCGCCGCCGTCATCATCGAGCCGGAAGGCGAGCCCAAGAAGATCCTGCGCGTGACGCTGCCGCTCGGCATGCAGCTCGTGCACGGCACCCGCATCATCGTGGACAGCAACGCGCCGCTGCAGCAGCCCTATGTGATCTGCTTCCAGAACGGCTGCATGTCGGACTACGAAGCAACGCCCGAGCTCATCAACAACATGAAGAAGGGTCAGAATCTCGTTGTCCAGGCGATCAATGCCAACGGCGCGCCGCTGACCCTGCCGCTGCCGCTCGCCGGCGAATTCCAGAAGGCTTATGACGGTCCGCCGACGGACCCGAAGGTGTTCGAGGAAACCCAGAAGAAGCTGCAGGAAGAGCTGCAGAAGAAGGCCGACGAGCAGCGCAAGAAGCTCGAGCAGCAGGGCACGCCTCCGGGTGCACCGGCCGCGGGTCAGAAGTAATCGGACCCAATCCCGGACATGAAAAAGGCGCTCGTTTCGAGCGCCTTTTTTGCTGGCCGCTGCCGGCGGAGAAATCCTAGTTCAGCGAGGGATTGCGCGGGCGATAGCCGCCATCCTTGTTCTTGATGAAGATCTCGGCCACCTGGGAATGCCGGACCGGCTCGCCAGATTCATCCGGCAGCAGGTTCTGCTCGGAGACGTAGGCGACGTATTCGGACTCCGCGTTCTCCGCGAGCAGGTGGTAGAACGGCTGGTCCTTGTGGGGCCGCACCTCCTCGGGGATCGACAGCCACCACTCCTCGGTGTTGTTGAATTCCGGATCGATGTCGAAGATCACGCCCCGGAACGAGAAGATCCGGTGGCGCACGACCTGTCCGATCTGGAATTTGGCGGTCCGCGCTTTAATCATTCCCCGTCGATAGACCAGGATTGTGGCCGATGCTAGTGGCCTCATCTGGAATTAGCGTTCACTGAAGGGGCGGATAGCCCCCAATTCTTCAGAAAACACTTCATCAATGGTCGATATCCTCAATCTCGCGCTACCTTATTTCGGCCTGATCTTCGTCGGTTTCGCCTGCGGCAAGGTCAAATCCCTGCCGGAATCAGGCCTCGCCTGGATGAACTTCTTCCTGCTCTACGTGTCGCTGCCGGCACTGCTGTTTGCGATCATGTCCAAGACGCCGTTCTCGGAATTGAACAACCCGCCGTTCCTGGTCGCAACCACGCTGTCCACCGTCGCCGCCTTCACCCTGGCGCTGGTCGTGGGCAAGGTTTTCGGCCGGCTGACATTGCGCGAGGCGACGCTTGCGGGTCTCTCCGGCGGCTACGGCAATATCGGCTATATGGGGCCGGGGCTGGCGCTCGCCGTGCTGGGGACCAAGGCCGCGGCGCCGACCGCGCTGATCTTCTGCTGCGACAGCATCTTCCTGTTCACCATCGTGCCGCTGCTGATCGAGCTCTCCGACCGCGACCATCCCTCGATCGTGCACGCCTTCGGCGTCGTGCTGAAGCAGATCGTGCTCAACCCGCTGATCATGTCGGCCTGTTTCGGCGCGGCCTTCGCATCGCTGCATCTCGAGATGCCGGTCGCGCTCGATCGCACGATCACCTTCCTGCAGAACGCGGCGGCCCCGACCGCGCTGTTCGTGCTCGGCGTGACCGTGACGCTGCGCCCATTCGACCGCGTGCCTTGGGAGGTGCCGGGCGTGATCGCCATCAAGCTGCTGTTCCACCCGCTCGCGGCATTCGGCCTGATGCTCGCGTTCGGGCCGTTCGCGCAGCCCTGGGCCGCGACCGCCGTGCTGATGGCCTCGCTGCCACCGGCGCTGAACGTGTTCGTGATCGCCCGGCAGAACGATGCCTGGATCGAATCCGCCTCCGTCGCGGTGCTGCTCGGCACCTTTGCATCCGTGGTCACGCTGACCAGCGTGATGTGGCTGCTCCAGACAGGACGGCTGGCGTTTCCGTGAGCGGGCTTAGCGGCGCCAGAACTACCTTCGCCAGGTCGGCGTCAGGCCCTCGCGCATCGCAAGACGGCGGAGCGGGCCGATGGCGCCGAGCAGGTGCATGCCGACGGCACGGACCGGCTGCAGCGGCAGGAAATCGTTGAGCAGGGAGCGGTTGGCGATGTCGATCGCAAAGGTCCGGCTCAGAATGTCCGGGCGCCGTGCGCGGTCGTAACGCTTGAGCACCTCGTCCGCGCCGGGATCCTGTCCCGCAATGACGGCTTCGCCGGCGAGCCGAGCGATGTCGGCGGCGTCGCGCAGGCCGAGATTGAGGCCCTGGGCGCCGATCGGGGGAACCACATGGGCGGCTTCGCCGATAAGCGCTATGCGGTCGCGGCCGAAGGATTTGGGGCGTTCGATCGCCAGCGGGAACAGGTTGCGCCCGGGCTCCACACTCATGCGTCCCAGGATCGAATGCGACTGCTTCTCGACCGCGGCGGAGAGCTCCGCATCATCGAGGCTCCGCAGCCGCTCGGCCTCGGCAGGAGCCGAGACCCAGACGACGCTGGAGCGGTCGCCGGGCAGGGGAACGAACACGCAGGGACCGTGCGGCGTGTGGAACTCGGTCGAGACGTTGCGATGCGGCCTGACGTGGCCGACGTTGAAGGTCAGCGCGGTCTGGGACAGCTCGCGCCGCGTCACCGCGATGCCGGCAGCCTCGCGGCACAGCGAATGCCGGCCGTCGGCGCCGACCACGAGGCGGGCGACGAGAAACTGCGCGGAGGCCGTGCGGATTGCAACGTCGTCGGCTTCGATCACGACGCTTTCAGCCTCGTCGTCGAACCGAACAAGATTGGGCAGCTCCGCCGCGCGCTCTTCCAACGCCAGCATCAGCGAGCGGTTGTCGATGTTGTAGCCGAAGGCGTCGAGCGCGATTTCGTGACAGGAGAACCGGACCTCGGGGCTGCGGAACAGCCGGCCGGTGTCGTCGACGAGGCGCATGACCTCGAGGGCGGCCGCCTTGTCCCTGCATCGCGACCAGACGTCGAGCGTCTCCAGGAAGTCGACGGAGGCACCCAGTAACGCGGTGGTGCGGTTGTCGGCATAGGGAACGCGCCGCGCCACCAATGCGGTCCGGGCACCCGCCTGCGCCAGGGCGATCGCCGCGGCAAGTCCCGCCGGCCCGCCGCCGATCACGGCGGCGTCATGAAGTGTCGATGCGTCTGTCATGGAACGACAATTGACACGCCCGGCGGCAAATTCAAGCCCGCTGATTCTGCCTGATTTTTCGACGAATTGTGTCACCGGGCGGCGCCCTGGCACATGTGCAAATCGGCCTCATTCTGATAGCAGAAGCCATGGATAGCCAAGAGGATTCCCTGAAGCCCACGCCCGCGATCCGCGCCGCGGCTTTCTCGGTGCACATCTTCACCGCGTTCGGCGCGGCAATCGCGCTGCTCGCGATGCTGGAAGCCGTGCGCGAGCACTGGGCGGCGATGTTTCAATGGCTGGGCGTCGCCCTGATCATCGACGCGATCGACGGTCCGATCGCGCGCCGGCTCGACGTCAAGAACGTGCAGCCGAACTGGTCGGGCGACGTGCTCGATCTCGTGGTCGACTTCGTCACCTATGTGTTCGTGCCGGCCTATGCGATCGTGGCCAGCGGTCTGCTGCTGCCGGTCGCAGCGCCCTTGCTCGGCGTCGCCATCATCGTCACCAGCGCATTATACTTCGCCGACCTGCGCATGAAGGCGGACGACAATCACTTCCGCGGCTTCCCGGCGCTGTGGAATGCGGCAGCGTTCTATCTGTTCCTGCTGCACTGGCCGCCGCTATGGTCGACGCTGCTGGTGACCGCGCTCGTCGTGCTGACCTTCGTGCCGTTCCACGTGCTGCATCCGGTCCGTGTCGTGCGGCTGCGCTGGCTGACGATGTCGCTGATCGCGATCTGGGCGGTGCTCGGCCTCTACGTGCTGGAGATGGATTTTCGGGTCGGCGCCGGCGTCACCATCGTGCTTTGCGCCATCGCGCTCTGGATCAGCTTCAGCGACGCCTTGATCCGCCTCGTCAGATCCTTCGCATGATGCACCTCATCACCAGCCCCGAGGCCTGGGCCGCGCTGCTGACATTGACCGCGCTCGAGATCGTGCTCGGCATCGACAACGTCATCTTCATCTCGGTGATCGTCTCGCGCATCCCGGAGAAGCAGGCGCATCGCGCCCGCCAGATCGGGCTGACGCTGGCGCTGGTGTTTCGCCTCATCCTGCTCAGCCTGCTGGTCTGGCTGATCGGCCTGACCGCGCCGGTGTTCTCGGTTGCCAATCAGGACTTCTCCTGGCGCGACCTCATCCTGATCGGCGGCGGCCTGTTCCTGATCGCCAAGGCGACGCACGAGATCCACGCCGAGGTCGAGGCCGATGACGACAGTAGCGACCAGAAATCCGGCGGCAGCGCGTTCTTCTGGGTGATCGTCCAGATCATCATCATCGACATCGTGTTCTCGCTGGACTCGATCATCACCGCGATCGGCATGGCGCAGGACATCGAGATCATGATCGCGGCGGTCGTGATCGCCTGCCTGATCATGTACATCTCGTCGGGTCCGGTGGCGCGATTCGTCGCAGAGCATCCGACCACGAAAATGCTCGCGCTGGCCTTCCTGGTGCTGATCGGCGTCGCGCTGGTCGCGGACGGATTCCAATTCCATATTCCGCGCGGCTACGTCTATTTCGCCATTGCGTTCTCGGCGGCGGTTGAATTCTTCAACGTGCTGGCCAAGCGCAATCGCAGGAAGACCGGCAAGAAAACCGGGAAGAAAACCGGCGAGCCGTCCGCGTAGCCGTTCCAGCTGCCATCGAGTTGACAAGGCGGGCGCGATGTCTTTCGCTGGCCCTGGAGAAGAGGAGGTCAGGTGATGACCAAAGCGGTCCGTGTGCACAAGGTCGGAGGCCCCGAAGCCCTGGTCTATGAGAGCGTCGACGTGCCAGCGCCTGGTCCCGGCGAGGTGCGGATCCGCCAGCATGCGGTCGGCCTGAATTTCATCGACGTCTATTACCGCACCGGTCTCTACAAGGCCCCGGGGCTGCCCTTCATCGCCGGCAACGAGGCCTCGGGCGAGGTGGTCGCGGTCGGGCCCGGGGTGACGCATTTCCATCCCGGCGATCGCGTCGCCTACTACCACAATCTCGGGGCCTATACCGGCGAGCGCAACATTCCCTGGGAGAAGCTGGTCAAGCTGCCCGACCACATCACCCACGAGCAGGGTGCCGTGCTGATGCTGAAGGGGCTGACCGTCTGGTATCTCCTGCACAAGACCTTCAAGGTCGAGCCGCACCACCGCGTGCTGATCCATGCCGCCGCCGGCGGCATCGGCCTTCTGGCCTGCCAATGGGCGAGGGCGCTCGGGGCGCACGTCATCGGCACGGTCGGCTCGCGCGAGAAGGCCGAGCTCGCCGAAGCCAATGGCTGCGACCACGTCATCCTCTACAACGAGGAGGACTTCGTCGCCCGCGTCAAGCAGATCAGCCGCAACGAGGGCTGCGACGTCGTCTATGACGGCGTCGGCAAGGCGACCTTCCCTGGCTCGCTGTCCTGCCTGAAGCCGCGCGGGATGTTCGTCTCGTTCGGCAACGCCTCGGGTCCGGTGCCGCCGTTCTCGATCGCCGAGCTCAACAATCACGGCTCGCTGTTCGCGACACGGCCGAAGCTCAACGACTATGTCGGCACGCGCAAGGAGCTCCTGGAAGGCGCCGACACGCTGTTCGCCGCCGTCATCAACGGCAAGCTCCACGTGCCGATCAACCATGCCTACGCCCTCAAGGACGCGGCGAAAGCGCATATCGATCTGGAAAGCCGCAAGACCACGGGCGCGTCGATCTTGAAGCCTTAGTGTCGCGTCCCGGCTCAGCAGCGCACCGCCGAAGAGGCGCTGCGCTGCGTCCGGGACACAAGCGGCTCTACGCCACCCGCCGTGCCGCGCCGGCCTTGGTCAAGATCCCGTCGAGACAATCGATCATCTCGGCGATCTCCGCCTTCGCGACGTTCAGCGCCGGCATGAAGCGCAGGGTGTCGACCTGCGGGGCGTTGAGCAGCACGCCTTGCTCGAAGGCCTGCGCGACGATGCCGGGTGCGATCGGCAGCTTGAGGTCGAGCGCGAGCAACAGGCCGCGTCCCCGCACGCCGCCGAGGCCGTGCCGGGCCGAGACCTTCTGCAGCTCGCTTTCCAGCAGGAGGCCGGTCTCGGTGACCTGTTTCAGGAAGTCCGGCTTGCCGACCTCCTCGAGGACCGCGAGGCCCGCGGCGCACATGATCGGGTTGCCGTTGAACGTGCCGCCCTGATCGCCATGTTCGAAGCAGGAGGCGCGCTCGGTCGCGAGCAGGGCTGCGAGCGGGACGCCGCCGCCGGTGCCCTTGCCGAGCGTCATGATGTCGGGCGAGATGCCCGTGTGCTCATAGTGGAAGAGTTTCCCGGTGCGGCCCATGCCGGTCTGGATCTCGTCGAAAATGAGCAGCAGGCCGTGCGCCTCGGTCAGCGCGCGGAGCTGCTGCAGGAACGCATCGGTGGCGGGCCACACGCCTGATTCACCCTGGATCGGCTCGAGCATCACGGCGACGGTGTTGTCGTTGATCAGCGCTTCGACCGAGGCGATGTCGTTGAGCTTGGCCTTCTTGAAGCCCGCGACCTTCGGCTCGAACAGCGGCTCGAACGCCTTCTTGCCCGAAGCCGACATCGTCGCCAGCGTCCGGCCGTGGAAGCCGCCTTCGAAACTGATGATCTCGAACGCACCCCCCTTGTGCAGGCTGCCATATTTGCGCGCGAGCTTGATCGCGCCTTCGTTGGCTTCCGCGCCGGAATTGGCGAAGAACACCTGGTCGAAGGCGCTGCCGGCGACCAGCGCCTGCGCCAGCTTCAGGCTCGGCTCGTTGTAGAAGGCCGGGCTCGGCGTCAGGAGCCGCTTCGCCTGGGCGCCAAGCGCGTCGGCGACCACCGCCGGGGAATGGCCGAGGCAGTTGACGGCCCAGCCCTGCACGAAGTCGAGATAGCGCTTGCGGCTGTCGTCCCAGAGGTAGGAGCCCGCGCCGCGGACGAACACGGCCTTCGGCCGTGCGGTGATGTCCATCAGCGCGTCGTACGGATGCGTCGTCATGTCGAACTCCTCTGGAGGCGGGTGGAAAAGGGGCGCAAAAAGCAGAAAGGCCGCACCTTGCGGGTGCGGCCTTCTCGAAAAACTCGGCTGAATTCAGTGGTTCAGCGGCGTCCTCGGACATGGCGCACCCTCTCGTCGTCGCGGGAGCGACGGCGGAGCATCTCGGTGCGCAGGTTGGTCCGGGCGTTGATCATGGGGCGCGGCAATACATGCGGGGGGCAGGGCTTGTCAAGCGGGCGTTTTGCGGATGCACGCCGAGCGTGTGGGGTTGCGTGCGGTTCATGCGAGGGGATTTCGCGCGCAGTTCGTCGATGGCCGTGAGAAACCATCCCGTCGCTGGCGCGTTTGTGATCGAAGGATGCGACTTGGTTCGAACCGAACGCAACGCGGCTCAGACCAAGATTGGCGGGACCAACGAGACAGTTTCAGCCTTGTCCGATACGCCTTATCCAATCGACCTCGACAGCATTCGCGGCGCATTTCCGCCGGGCATCGAAGCACCCCCGCTGCTGGTCGACTTTGCCACGTGGCTCGACGGACGCCCGTGGGGCAGCGTCGGCTGCTTTGCGCTGCAGGGCCAGTTCTCCGATCATGCGCCGATCGTCGACGGCAGTCCGTTGCGCGATCGGTTTTCGCTGTTCATGCGGCTGCCGGATGGTTCGGCCGTCGGCGGCTGGTACGGCGCAGGTCTCGACCGCGACAACCCGCCGATCGTGGGGCTGGGGTCGGAGGGCGATTACGAACTGCTGGCGCCGAGTCTCGATGGTCTGCTCGCCAAACTGACGTCGCAACAATTCGACAATGCCTGGAGCGATCTCAAGCCGCATGACGAGGTCGAGTGCCAGACGGTCGAGCTCGCACAGTGGCTCGCCGGACGGCCGCTTGGCGAGCCGACAACGCCCGAGGAGACGTCATCGGAGCTGCCCGATTTCCGCGGCTTCGTGGAGAAGTGGAGTCGGGATCGCGAAGATTATTGGGCCAATCATCGGCTGATGGCCGAGCTCGGCTGGCGGCTGGCCGCCCATTTGCCGAAGGGCAAGAACCCCTGGGACGAGACCCGTTTCGAGGTCGCGATCGTCGGCAAGCAGTACCAGGCGCGCGTGCTGTCGCGCGGGCCCCAGCCGTTCGCGGAAGCCGCTTCAATCGAATCCCTGCTGCGCGATCTGCGCGAGGAGATGCGCCGCGCGCAGCCCGAGCTTGGGCTGTGGTACGCGATGAATTTCGGCCTCTATGCGGACGGCCGCGTCATGCCCAGCTTCGAATACGATGTCCGCCCGACGATCGAGGGCGAACCGGCGCTGCTTGCTGAAGCCAAGGCCGATCTCGCCCGCGCCCCGCGCCCGGAGCGCTGGGTGCCGAAATGGCTGGCGTGACGGAGTGCGTCAGAATCCCGCGACGCTGCCGTGCAGATCGTATTGATCGGCGCGCTCGATCTTGGCGGTGACGATCTCGCCGACGCGCAAGGGGCGGCGGCTCGTGAGGTACACCGCGCCGTCGATCTCCGGCGCATCGGCCTTGGAGCGGCCCTTGGCGACAGTCGGTCCGACCTCGTCGATGATGATTTGCTGGCGCGTGCCGACCTTGCGCTTCAGCCGGCGCGCGGAGATCTTCTGCTGGCGGGCCATCAGCGCGTTGTAGCGCTCCTGCTTGACCTCTTCCGGCACCGGGTTCTCGATCCCGTTCGAGGTCGCGCCGGCAACGGGCTCGTATTTGAAGCAGCCGAGGCGATCGATCTCGGCCTCGTCGAGCCAGTCGAGCAGATAGGCGAAGTCGGCATCGGTCTCGCCGGGGAAGCCGACGATGAAGGTCGAGCGAAGTGCGAGATCGGGGCATTCCTCGCGCCAGCGCTTGATCCGCGCCAGCGTCTTGTCCTGCGCGGCCGGGCGCTTCATCGCCTTCAGCACGTCGGGGCTCGCATGCTGGAACGGGATGTCGAGATAGGGCAGCACCTTGCCCTCGTTCATCAGCGCGATGACCTCGTCGACATGCGGGTAGGGGTAGACATATTGCAGGCGGACCCAGGCGCCGAGTTCGCCGAGCTCGCGCGCAAGGTCCAAAAATCTGGCACGGACCTGGCGATCCTTCCACGGGCTCTCGGCATATTTGAGATCGACGCCATAGGCCGAGGTGTCCTGCGAGATCACCAAGAGCTCCTTGACGCCTGCGCCGACGAGGCGCTCGGCCTCGCGCAGCACGTCGTTGGCGGGGCGCGAGACCAGATCGCCGCGCAGCTTCGGAATGATGCAGAACGTGCAGCGGTTGTTGCAGCCTTCGGAGATCTTCAAATAGGCGTAGTGGCGCGGCGTCAGCTTGATGCCCTGCGGCGGCACCAGATCGACGTGAGGGTTGTGGGCCGGCGGCAGCGCGCGATGCACCGCGTCCAGCACGCTCTCATATTGCTGCGGCCCGGTGATGGAGAGCACGCCGGGATAGGCCTGCTCGATTTGCTCGGGCTCGGCGCCCAT
Source organism: Bradyrhizobium sp. 62B (assembly GCF_030272265.2). NCBI lineage: Bacteria > Pseudomonadati > Pseudomonadota > Alphaproteobacteria > Hyphomicrobiales > Nitrobacteraceae > Bradyrhizobium > Bradyrhizobium sp. 62B. The sequence continues at coordinate 3,581,229 of NZ_CP092841.2, forward strand.
GCAGCCGGTCACGATCACCTTGCCGTTCTCGGCCATGGCCTCGCCGATCGCCGAAAGCGATTCCTGCTTGGCGCTGTCGAGGAAGCCGCAGGTATTGACGATGACGATATCGGCCCCGTCATGCTTGCGGGCGAGCTCATAGCCCTCCGCGCGCAGGCGCGTGATGATGCGCTCCGAATCCACCAATGCCTTGGGACACCCGAGCGACACGAAGCTGACCTTGGGCGCAGCCGTCTGATCCATATCCAAATCTGCCTGATTGACCGGCCTGAGCTAGTCCCAATTGCCCACAATTACAACCCTTTGCAGGGCGTTCCGGCGTGCTATGGATGAATCACCTGCCGTGAGTGAGCCATGAGCGCCGACCAGTCGCCCAAAATCGTGATCGTCGACGAAAGCCCGATCCGGGCTGCGATCCTGGAGGACGGGTTGCGGGAGGCGGGATTCACTGAGGTCGTCCATATCCGCGAGATGCAGAGCCTGCTGGCCCGTATTTATGCGGTGGATCCCGACATCATCCTGATCGATCTGGAGAACCCCAGCCGCGACGTGCTGGAGGCGATGTTCCAGGTCAGCCGCGCCGTGAAGCGGCCGATCGCGATGTTCGTCGACCAGAGCGATTCCGCCTCGATCCAGGCCTCGGTCGAGGCGGGGGTATCCGCCTACATTGTCGACGGGTTGAAGAAGGAGCGCATCAAGCCGATCCTCGACCTCTGCGTGTCCCGCTTCAATGCCTTCGCCAAGCTGCAGGAGGAGCTGGAGCGCACCAAGTCGCAGCTCGAGGACCGCAAGATCATCGAGAAGGCCAAGGGCATCCTGATGAAGGTGAAGGGACTGACCGAGGACGAGGCCTACGTGCTGCTGCGCTCCACCGCGATGCGCGAGAAGAAGAAAATCGGCGAGATCGCCCAGTCGATCATCACCGCGTCGGAGATGCTGAAATGACCGCCCCCCTGCGCATCGGGTTCATTCCGCTGGTCGATGCCGCCGCGCTGATTGTCGCCGTCGACAAGGGATTTGCCGTTGCCGAAGGGCTCGACGTCGAGCTGGTCCGCGAGGTCTCCTGGTCCAACGTCCGCGACAAGCTCAATATCGGCCTGTTCGACGCCGCGCATCTTCTGGCGCCCGTGGCGATCGCGTCCTCGCTCGGGCTCGGCCACGTGAAGGTGCCGATCGCCGCGCCCTTCAACCTCGGTATCAATGGCAATGCGATCACGGTGTCGCCGGCGCTCCACGCCGCGCTGATGGAGGAGATCGACGGAAACCGTTTCGATCCGATGGCTACGGCGAAAGCGCTCGCAAAGGTCGTGGCCGAGCGGCGCAAGGCAGGTGCCGAGCCGCTGACCTTCGGCATGACCTTCCCGTTCTCGACCCACAATTACCAATTGCGGTTCTGGATGGCCGCGGCCGGCGTCGATCCCGACGAGGACGTGCGCCTCGTGGTGCTGCCGCCGCCCTACATGGTCGACAGCCTCAAGAGCGGCCATGTCGATGCGTTCTGCGTCGGTGCTCCCTGGAACTCGATCGCCGTCGATCTCGGCATCGGGCATATCCTGCATTTCGTCTCCGACATCCTCGACCGTGCAGCGGAGAAGGTCTTGGCAGTCCGCCAGGTCTGGGCCGACAAGCATCCGGACGTGGTCGCGCGCCTGGTGCGTGCGGCGGTGAAGGGGGCCGAGTTCATCGAGAATCCTGCGAACCTCGCCGAGGCGGCGCAGATCCTGGCGCAGCCCGAGCGGATTGGCGTCGATGCCGAAGTGGTCCAGCGCACACTGACTGGACGCCTGAAGATTTCCCCTGACGGTACCTTCCGCGAGAGCGGCCGCTACCTCCTGGTGGGGCGGGAGGAGGCGGGGCGCCCCGATCCGGTTCAGGCCGCCTGGCTCTATGCACAGATGGTGCGGTGGGGGCAGACGGCGCTCACGCCGGAGGGCGTCAAGACGGCCATGGCCGTGTTCAGGCCCGACCTCTACGATGCTGCCCTCGGTCGCCGGCCGCCTGAGCAGGCTCCCGCGGCGTTCGGCGCATTCGCCGGCCCGGTCTTTGATCCCGGCAACATCCGGGGGCATCTCGAGGCCTTCGAGGTCGGGCGTTGGAAGGCCTGATTCGGCGCTGCCTATTTTTTGTGCCGATGGGCGCATCGGCTAAATTTTGAGCCGCGTGCCCGAATTTCGTGAGCCGCGCGGCCACCGGGATGTTCCCGACCCCCGCGTAATCATCTGAAATCACTGAGCTTCCGTTTTGCTCCAAGCTGGCACGCAACTTGAATGTTGCAGTGCGGCCAGCTTGTCACAGGTGCCTGCTGAGCCAAGTCCCGCAGCAACGAAGCTGATCGGACCGCTGGGGTGGCGAAGCCGGCTCTTGGAGCCAGCCTAGGTCCTCGCGGGTCGCGCAATGTCCGTCGATGCCACCCAGGTGGCCGCAGGAGCTTCGTTACCGACCATGAAAATCGATACGCTCGCAGTCGACTTTACCGACGAGCAGAAACGCTATCTCGAAGGTTTCACGACCGGTCTGCAGATCAGCCGGGTCGGGCGCGGCCTGGGTGGAGGCGGCGGCGGCAAGGCGAATGCCGAGCCTGTTGGCCCCGATGCCGTGCACATCAAGGCGCAGGACAAGGTGATCGCGTCGGGCAAAAAGCTCGCCGACCAGGAGAAGTTCAAGCGCGACGAGCATCCCTTCGATGCCTATCCGCGGCTGCGCCAGCAGGCACTCGACAATGCGCCGCCGAGCCCCGCGGACAATTTCCGCTGGCGCTATTACGGCATCTTCTACGTCGCGCCGACGCAGGACTCCTACATGAGCCGGCTGCGGATTCCGAACGGCATCATGAAGCACTGGCAGCTGTCGGGCCTTGCCGATCTCGCCGACGAGTTGTGCGGCCCCTATAGCCACGTCACGACGCGCGCCAATCTCCAGCTTCGCGAGATCCCGCCGAAGCATGCGATCAGGCTGCTCGAGGGCATCCAGGATCTCGGCCTGTGCTCGCGCGGCTCCGGCGCCGACAACATTCGCAACGTCACTGGGACGCCGACGGCCGGCGTCGATCCTCAGGAAATCATCGACACGCGCCCCTATGCGCGCGAGTGGCACCACCACATCCTCAACGACCGCTCGCTGTACGGCTTGCCGCGCAAGTTCAACGTCGCCTTCGACGGGGCCGGCAGGATCGCCGTGCTGGAGGAGACTAACGACATCGCGTTCACGGCATATGAGGTGAAGGATGGCTTCGGCGTCGAGCCGGGCGTCTGGTTCCGGCTCGGCCTCGGCGGCATCACCGGCCACAAGGATTTTGCGAAATATTCCGGCATCATCGTCAAGCCGGAGCAGGCGACCGCCGTTGCCGACGCCATCGTGCGCGTGTTCATCGACCATGGCGACCGCACCAACCGCAACAAGGCGCGGCTGAAATACGTGCTCGACGCCATGGGCCATGACGGCTTCCTTGGGCTGGTCGAGGAGCGGCTGAAGACGCCGTTCACGCGCGTGCCGGAGGAGGCATTTGCGCCGCGACCGGCCGCCGACCGCATGGCCCATGTCGGCGTGCACAAGCAGAAGCAGGATGGCCTCAACTGGATCGGCGTGTCGCTGACGCTCGGCAAGCTCAGCTGCGACCAGATGCGGGGCCTCGCCAAGATTTCGCACGACCTCGGCGACGGCGAGATACGCCTGACCGTCTGGCAGAACCTGCTGATTTCAGGGGTGCGCGATGAGAACGTCGAACTCGCCATTGCAGCGATCAAGCAGATCGGGCTCGCGGTCGAGGCCTCGCACATCCGCGCCGGCCTGATCGCCTGCACCGGCAATGCCGGCTGCCGCTTCGCTGCCGCCAACACCAAGCGCCATGCCGCCGAGATCGGCGACTGGTGCGAGCCGCGCGTTGCGATGGACAAGCCGCTCAACATCCACGTCACCGGCTGCCACCATTCCTGCGCGCAGCATTACATCAGCGACATCGGTCTGATCGGTGCGCGCGTGCCGGTGAATGAGGACGACACGGTCGAGGGCTATCACCTGTTCACCGGCGGCGGGTTCGGCCCCGACGCCGACGTCGGGCAGGAGGTCTATCACGACCTCAAGGCCGAGGACGCGCCGAAGACGGTCGAAAAACTGCTCAAGGCCTATATCGCCCATCGCTCGTCGCCTGACGAAACCTTCCTCTCCTTTGCGCGCCGCCATGACGGCGAAACGCTGCGCAAGCTTGCTGATGCCGAGGTGTCCTCATGAACCAGATCACGCCTCCGCCCAGGCTCGATATCATTCCCGCCAGCGCACCGTTCTCCGATGCGCAGCGCTCCTGGCTGAACGGCTTCTTTGCCGGGCTGCTGTCGCCTGACGTCGCCGCGCCGCTGTCGGCGGAGCAGGGCGCAGCCGTCATGCAGGGCGCAGCCGGTGACGGCGACGACGGCGAAGCGCCCTGGCACGACCAGACCATGCCGATCGCCGACCGCATGAAGCTTGCGGAAGGGCGCCCCGTCCGCCGCAAGATGATGGCGGCGATGGCGCAGCAGGATTGCGGCCAGTGCGGCTACAATTGCCACGACTATTCGGAAGCGATCGCCAGTCGCAGCGAAGCACGGCTCAATCTCTGCGTCCCCGGCGGCAAGGAAACCGCGCGGATGCTGAAGTCGCTGTACGAGGAGCTCGACAAGGCCCCGGCAGCCAAAGCGGCGGACAAGCCTGACGCTCCGGCGCCGGCCGTGACGGTCACGATCGCAGAACCCGGCCGCTCGCGCGACAACCCTGTGGCCGCGACCTTCCTGTCGCGCCGCTTGCTCAACAAGGGGAAGTCGGAGAAGGAAACCTATCACATCGAGTTCGATCTCTCCGCGAGCAAGCTCGACTACATCGTCGGCGACAGTTTCGGCGTGTTCGCGCGCAACGATGTCGGCCTCGTCGACCAGATCATCGCGCTGCTTGGCGCCTCCCACACCACCAAGGTCAACGGCAAGACGCTGCGCGAGGTCTTGATCGACGACGTCTCGCTGTCGCCGGCACCCGACACGCTGTTCGAGCTGATCTCCTTCATCACCGGCGGCGCGGCGCGCGAGAAGGCGCGTGCGCTGGCACAGGGTGAGGATCCCGATGGCGATGCCGCGACGCTCGACGTGATGGCGGCGCTGCAGAAGTTCTCCGGCACGCGGCCGCATCCGGAGGCCTTCGTCGAGGCGCTGGAGCCGCTGCAGCCGCGGCTCTATTCGATCTCGTCCTCGCACAATGCGACGCCCGGAAAGCTGTCATTGACCGTCGATTCCGTGCGCTACGTCGTCGGCAAGCGCAAGCGACTCGGCGTTGCCTCGACCTTCCTCGGCGAGCGCATCAATGAGGGCGAAGAGCTCAAGGTCTATGTGCAGAAGGCGCACGGCTTCGGCCTGCCGCAGGATCCGAAGACGCCGATCATCATGGTCGGCCCGGGCACCGGCATCGCCCCGTTCCGCGCCTTCCTGCTCGACCGCAAGGCGACCGGCGCGCCCGGCAAGAACTGGCTGTTCTTCGGCCACCAGCGCAGCGATTGCGACTTCTTCTACCAGGAGGAGCTCAATGCGATGAAGACCTCGGGTCTGCTGACGCGCATGTCGCTGGCCTGGTCGCGCGACGGCGAAAAGAAGTTCTACGTTCAGGACCGCATGCGCGAGGTCGGCCGCGAGGTGTGGACCTGGCTCGCCGAAGGCGCGCATCTCTACATCTGCGGCGATGCCAAGCGCATGGCCAAGGACGTCGAGTGTGCGCTTGTCGACATCGTCGCCCAGTTCGGCGCGCGTTCGACCGACGAGGCCGTCAGCTTCGTCGCCGAGCTGAAGAAGACGGGTCGTTTCCAGGCGGATGTCTATTAGGGACGACTTTGTGGGGTGGGTTAGGCGTAGCCCACCTCTTCTGCCACGGCCGATGCAGAAGTGGCGGATGACGCCTTCGGCTGATCCTCCCACCGAAAGCTGTCATCCCGCTGCCATCGATCTCGGTTCCAGTTCGGTCGGATCTTAACGAAAAAGATTCTTGGAACCGGCGCTTGGAAAGAATTTGCACCTGCAAGAGGGCTTTTGGAGAGAACCCTCATCGCTATTTGCTCGGAAGTCTTGCCTGATACCCCGGTTGATCCCTCATAATCCCGCAAATGGGGCGTTGGAGATCGACCATGCGCGAACTATCGGCGGAAGCCAGGTTGCACTTTTACGCGCGCTCGCTCTCGCGGCAGACCAGAGCGAACGCCCATCATCTGGCGCTCTACAGCGCGTTTGCGGTTATCGCGGCCATCGTCCTCGGGTCGTTGTCGGTGCACCCGTTTTAGAATGTCGTTCCGGGGCGGCGAAGCCGAACTCCGAACCTCGAGATCCCAGGTCTGATGCTGCGCATCATCCCGGAATGACCATCATCACGCCCCGCGCTTGAACGGCGCGACCTCGATCCCCGCATCCTTCAACGCCTGACGCAAGGTCCGCGCGATCTCGACGGCGCCATGAGTGTCGCCATGGATGCACACCGTGTCCGTGCGCATCTTGATGACCTTGCCCGTCACCGAGACCACTGCGCCGTCCTGCACCATGCGCACCACGCGCTCGGCAATCGCCTTGGCATCATGCAGCACCGCGCCGGGCTTCTTGCGCGAGACGAGGTTGCCGTCGTCCTCATAGGCGCGGTCGGCGAACACCTCGTGCACCATCGGCAAATTGGCGTCCTCGCCGGCCTTCACCAGCTTGGAATTGGCGAGCACGACGAAGATCAGGCTGGGGTCGACCGCCTTGATCCCCGCGGCGATCGCCTTCGCGGTCATGTCGTCCTCGCAGGCGACGTTGGAGAGCGCGCCATGCGCCTTGACATGCGTGACCTTGTGCCCGGCCGCGGTCGCGATCGCCTGCAGCGCGCCAATCTGGTAGGCGACGAGGTTCTCGATCTCGGAGGCCTTGAGGCCCGCGATCGGATGCCGGCCGAACCCATGCAGGTCGCGATAGCCGGGATGGGCGCCGACCGAGACGCCGCGCGCCTTCGCAAGCTCAACCGTCCGCCGCATGATGTCGGGATCGCCGGCGTGGAAGCCGCAGGCGACGTTGACCGAGCTTGCGAGCTCGATCATCGCGGCGTCGTTGCCCATCTCCCACGCGCCAAAACCTTCGCCGAGGTCGCAATTGAGATCGATCGTCTTCATGGGTGCTCTCCGCCTTCCGGTCTTGATGTTACGCTTAAGGCTCCGCGGTGACCTGCCAGGTGCCGGCATCGATCGCGTTCACCGCATGGCCGGCAACGTTGGCATCGCTGAGCGCCTCGATATTGAGCGCGACGCTGTCGGAGGAGCGCAGGCGATCGGGCAGGGCGCGGATCAATTGCGCGAACTTCTTCGCCTCGTCCTGTGCCTCGGCCATGCTGACGGCCTTGAAACGAAACGCCGTTCCTGCCGAGGTCTGTGCGAGGCGGCCGACATCGGCCGTGATGATGGTTGCGATCTTCGGATAGCCGCCGGAGGTGCCGCGGTCCATCATCAGCGCGATCGGTGCGCCGTTGCCGGGGACCTGGATGCTGCCGTTGACGGTGCCGTCGGAGACGATGTTGTGGCCGTGCAGATGCTTGATGGCGGGGCCTTCGAGCCGGTAGCCCATGCGATCGGAGGTCGCCGATATCTTCCACTCGCTGTCCAGGAACAGCGCCTTGTTGGCGTCGTCGAACTCGTCGTCCTGCGGCCCCAGCAGAACACGGATCGGGCCGCTCACGGGCTTCGGCAATTCGATGCGCATCTCGCCCGCGCCGCTCGCGGCATGGACGCTGAATTCGTCGCCGGCCTGGAGCGGGCGCGGGTAGGGGCTGCCGAGGCCGGCGCGGGCATTCACCGCGAGACTGCCGAACACCAGTTCGCCCGTGATGGCGCCTTCGATCGCCAGATAAGTGAAGGCGCCGCCGCGGGCAAAGCCCAGCGTCAGCGTCTCGCCGTCCTTCAGCGTCACCGAACTGTCCATGGCAACGGGGTTTCCGGCGACATCCGCGTTGCGCGGCGCGCCTGAAATGGCGACGCGCACGGCGCCGTCGCGGGCGGTGAAGGCGGCGCCGAACGGTCCGATCTCGACGGCGGCCGCGAACGGTTCGTTGCCGACGAGCGTGTTCGCCGCAGCCAGCGACAGCCGATCCATCGCGCCGCTGACTGTCAAGCCATAGCGCTGCGCGCCGAAGCGGCCGCCGTCCTGGACGGAGCTTGCCGGGCCGATGCTGGCGACGACGAGCCGGCTCATGCGACCACCTGCTCGGCGACGAGCTCGCCGGCCTCCGCGGCGCGATCCAGCTCCTCGAAGGTCTTGTGGTCGATGGCGAAGAACGTCACGCGATCGCCGGGTTCGGTCAGGAAGGTCGGGTTGCGATGGAGCTGATAGGTTCGCACCGGTGTGCGGCCGAGCAGATGCCAGCCGCTGGGGGCGGCGAGGCACTGGATGCCGGCCTGGACGCCGCCGATCGAGATCGTGCCGGCAGGCGTCAGCAGCCGCGGATTTTGCCGCCGCGACATGTGCAGCGATTTGTCGAGGCCGCTGAGATAGGACCAGCCCGGCGTGAAGCCGATCATGGCCACCTTGTAGTCGCCGCCGGCATGCCGGGCGACGATGTCGTCAGGCGTGGTGCTCAGCGCCTTGGCGACATCCTCGAGGTCGATGCCGTGCTCGCCGCCATAGGCGACGGGAATGCGCCAGCGGCGCGCCTTGGTCGCCGGCGGCGGCGGCTGGATTGCAATTGGCAGCAGCTTCTCGCCGAGCGCATCGAAACCGATCTTGCAGGGGTCGTAATGCACCAGCAGCGAGCGATAGGTCGGCACGGTCTCGGTGATGCCGTCGATGGGGCTTGCAGCCAGCGCCTTGTCCAGCGCCAGCACGCGCTGGTTCGCATCCTCGTCGATGGTGCGGCTGAACTCGACCGTGACGGCGCTGTCGCCACTGGGCAGAAGGCGGGGCGGGGGAAGCGTCGCGGCCATTGGGCTGTCGAAGAGCTGTCGAAATCGGGCTGGAAAGCGCGGGCTCGACCTTGAGTTCCGCGTCACCCCTGCTTCGCGTAAATGCGCCCGCAAGTCCAATAAATTAATGCAGGGGGAGGCGATAAAGCCTTGTTATCGCGTCGCATAAAGGCCCATCGGCCCTGCGTAATTGCTAGCCTCTTGGCCCTTGACGCAAGGGCTGCGGCTCGCAAGATGCAGGCGTTCTTTCCCGCACCTCCGGAGCTCTGCTGTTTCCATGTCGCTGTCCCCCGAAGCCCGCAAGACCCTCGCCGGCATCACCACTGCCACCATCACCACGGTCCTGCTGAAGAAGGGCCTGCGCAATGTGTGGATGCGCGGCGCGCGGCCGCTGCGCCCCGGGCTGCCGCGGCTGGTGGGACCGGCCTTCACGCTGCGCTTCGTACCGGCGCGCGAGGACCTGGCGACGCCGGAATCCTGGTCCTCGCCGATCTCCACCCGCACCGCGATCGAGGCGATGCCCGACGGCTGCATCGCCGTGGTCGACGCCATGGGCATCACCGATGCCGGCATCTTCGGCGACATCCTCTGCGCCCGCATGGTCAAGCGCGGCGTCACTGCGCTCGTCACCGACGGCGTGGTGCGTGACGTCGAGGGCGTGCTCGGCACCAATCTGCCGGTGTGGTGCGACGGCTATGCCGCGCCGCCGTCAGTTGCGGGCCTGACTTTCGTCGGCTGGGGCGAGCCGATCGGCTGCGGCGGCGTTGCCGTGTTTCCCAACGACATCGTGGTCGCCGACCAGGACGGCTGCGTGCTGATCCCGCAGGCAATGCTCGACCACGTGCTCAACGAGGGCGTCGAGCAGGAGCGCATGGAAGCCTGGATCGTCAACGAGGTGAACAACGGCGCGGTGCTGCCGGGCCTCTATCCCATGAACGCCGAGACCAAGGCGCGCTACGCCGCCAGCAAGAAGTAACCGTGAAGCAAGCGAGGTAATCCCATGGAGATCACTGTTGCAGGCACGCGGCCGACCCGCCGCGCGCCCAAGGAAAACTTCACCGGCACCGTATGGCAGGACCCCGTGATCATGGCGCCCGCGCCGGCACGGCTGAACTGCTCGCGCGTTGCGTTCGAGCCGGGCGCCCGCACCAATTGGCACCATCATCCGCTGGGGCAGACGCTCTACGTGATTTCGGGCGTCGGCCGCGTCCAGACCAAGGGCGGTCCGGTCAGGGAGATCCGCCCCGGCGACACCGTCTGGATTCCGCCGGGCGAATTGCACTGGCACGGCGCCTCGCCGACCAACGGCATGTGCCACATTGCCATGCAGGAAGCGCTCGACGGCGTGTACTCGACCTGGCTGGAGCCTGTCACCGACGCGGAGTATGGCGCGGCGCTGGGCTAATTCGGGTGCCCCGGACAAGACGCATCGCCCGAAGGCGATGCGTCGCTGAGCCGGGCCCAGAGATTTTAGTGACCAAGATGCTGGGTCCCGGCTCTGCGCAGCAGCGCCAACGCGCTGAAGCACGTCCGGGACGCAGCGACTACATCCTCTCCGCCGTCCACGTGCCCGTGCACAGCGCGCCGCGCCACGTGCCGGAGCCCGAGGTGCCGCTGAGGCGGCCGAAGCCGACGGCGCGCTTGATGCCCGTGCTCAAGGTGACGTTGATGCTGCCGGCATCGGCCACGCGGCCCGATGCCGTCACCGCCGCGCTCGTCGATGCGATCTGCCCATTGTTGATACCGATCGCGACGGTGGCGCCGTTGCCGCAGGTCTCGCTCGAGGACGAGATCCGCACATTCCAGGCGCCGTCGAAGCTGGTCGATGCCGCATTCGCTTGGCCGCAGAGCAGGGGGACGGCGCAGATCGTGGCGAAGATACCCTTGTAGAGATGTCTCATGACACGCCCCATTGGCTGAACCTGCCGGGCATCGTGTCACGACACGGAAGGGACCGATGTGAGGGGGGTCACGCATGCGGACGGTGCCAGCGCCCGCGTCCGGACGCCGTCTCATCGGCCAGGCAGAGCCTCGAAAGGCTCGTGCACCTCACTGTCTTGCTGTCACGGCACGATTGATCACGCGCGCCAGTGAGATGGCGGAGTCCGTACCGACCGGGGCGGCCTTGCCGACCGTCTTTCGCAGTGCGAAGGCCTCGGACGCAAACAGCCTGTCCGGGTCCTCCGGGGCGTCCTTGATGCCGGTCAGCAGGCGGATCTGCATGCCCTTCAGAAGCTCCGTCACGGCCGGTTTGGCGGTCGCCTTGTCGGCTGCGTCGGCCAGAAGAGCCTCCTGCCAGCCGCGGTGGGCATTCTTCGGCGTCACGCGCTCCACGAGCTTGTCGTAGCTGGTCTGGTAGGCGCCGATGGCGACGAGACGATCGTTCTCGGCAAGTTCCGGCGATGTGATCACCTCGGAGCGCAGAGCCAGCATCTGCTCGTCCGCATGCTCCAACTCACGCTTCATGATGCTGCCTGCAACACCTTGCCAGTGTCGATGAAATCCGAGCTGGGTGAGGGGATTGATCGTATCAGGCCCCTCGGGCAGCAGGCTGGCCGTGAACTCGATGGCCAGGAGGCAATAGTCCAATCCGGAGACACGTTGGCCGTCGAGCAGCAACCTGTCGTCGGTCACCACCAGCCGCTTGGCAACCGCCTCGTCGAGATCCGAGCCGGCAACCAGGAGATAGCCGCTGCGGCCGAGCGCATTGCCGTCGGCATACGAGAACAAGGGCGTGACGATGTTGAGCGCGAACAGGCCGGCGACTCGGTCGTAGATCTTTTCAGCCACGCGCAACCCCTCGGAAACCCCAGGCGCGAGCCCGGTCTGCGTGGTCAGGTCGGCGGCCAATTGCAGGACCTGCTGAGCGACGTCGTGAAAGGGAAGGCGGAACAGGCCGACGAACAGCGACAGATTGTCCTGCTTCATGGGCGCGCGCCTGACGGCGTAGATGTTCTTGAAATCGACATAGCCAGGAGCGGCGCCGGCCGCCTTCAGCTGGGCGGCGATCTCGTCATTGCTCAAGATCGTGGGCCGGCGCTGGCGCCCGTCGCCGAAGCTGAACTCGGTGAGCACGACGCCGAGCGGAAGGAACGAGCTGAAGAACTTGCCGCCTTCCCGCAAGCCCATTTCGACCATGCGCACCCCGAAGTAACTCGCTTCGGGCACGAAGGTCTGTCCAGCCGTCATTGCATTGCCGCCGCCCGAAGCGACGTAGCCGACATAGGGGCGCCGCAGCTCGCGGCTCGCCCAATGCTCCACGACGTTCTTGAGTGTGGTCCAGACGGTCATGACAATCATCCACTACGAGCGGTTCACAGGCAGCGTGCTGCCCAATCGGTCGACTGCGCCAGCAGGATCGGCGAGAGCCAGATCGGGCTTTCCTCGTCGTAGTTCAGGCTTTCCCACGATGCGCGGCACGCCTTCCGGAACGCGACGCAAACCGACCGCGTCTTGTGGAGTTCGTCATAGAACTCCTTGGCGAACTGCGGCGCGCGTTCGTCCTCGACATTCCATCGAAAGCCCAACGCATAGGGGATTCCGTTCATCACCAATTGCTGAACGCAGCCCTTCGAGATGCCACGGCAGGCCGAGAGGTAGACCAGCGTCGTCGCTGACAGGCCGTCGGAGGCCGCCACCCTATCGAGTTTCAGGCCGATCGCCTGCTCCGGCTGCATCCCGGGAAGGACCAGGGTCGCGGTCTGCTGGCCATCGCTGAAGGCGTGACCGGCATAGTGCAGAATGGTCGGCCGGAATGCGTCGAGCTGCTTCAGCAAATAGGCGGCCGCCTCGCCCGGAGGGGCATCCGACAGGTTGACGACCTTCAAATCGAAGCAGCCCGCGGCGCCCAGCTCTTCCACGTGCTTCAGCTCGATGTCGATATTGCCGAGCTTGTCGAATCTCTTGCCGGCGCAAATCGCGCTGTCGAGTTTCATATCGGGATGCTCGCCGATCTGCGAACGCACGAACATCAGTTTTGCGCCCGGCTTGATCCGCGCTCGCTCGCTGGCCCTTCCACGGACGAACGAGGGAATGCGCCGGACAATCGGCGCATAGAGAAGCACGAATGGTCCGTTTTCCTCCGAAAGATATCGGACGCTCGCCTCGAAGGGCACCGGGTAGAAGCCTGCGTCGCTGATGACAAATCGGAACGACAATCCCACCAGTCCACCCGCGGACTTCTCGATCTGCGAGAACAGATGTTCGCCGATCGCTTTGACGACGAAGCTCTTGAACAGGCGTGTTCCGACGTCGCGCGTCTGGCCGAGCCAATTGTTCGGCGGCATCTCATCGCGCGCATAGGCCAGAGCTGCAGACTTGAGGTCATCGAGATCGCTGATGGTGTTCCAGCGAAGCATCGAGCAGCCGTCCTCACCCGTTCCGAGCCGGCATTCCACCTTGGCGCTGTGGATTTCGATCTCGACCACCCGGAATGCGCCCGGAATGGCGTTCGTCTCGTCGGGGTGACCAGTGAGCATCGCAATGAACGGGCGCAGGATCCGGTGCCGGTGCAGCTGCAGCGCGTCCATCGGCAGGATCAACGCATTGCCGGCGGCTCTGCACTCTTCCTCCAGGTCCGCGCAGGTCCCGAACGAGGGGGCGACCACCAGCACGGAGGTGTGCGGGTCCTGTGCCAAAACCACGGTGTTGAGCAAGTGCTTTGCACCGAGAGTCGTGCGGGTGTCGTAGCCTGCGCTCGGGTCGATCGGCAACCGGGCATCGAGCACGAGCAGTTCGGTCTCGTTCGCGATGAGCCACTCGCTCGTCTGCGCCGGGGTCATCAAGGGCTTGTCGTACAAGTCCTCCGGGGCCACGCCTGCCGCGAGCAGATGTCCCCGCAGGGTTTCGAACATGTTTGGCTCGGCGGTGGCGATCGCAATCTTGGCTGTCATACCGGTGCCTCCTGCGCGCACAATGGCAGTTCGAACTCGAATCCCGTGCCGTCCAGCTCGGCCAGGGTGCCGTCGTGCTGCTCGACGGTCTTGCGTATCGCCTCGACTGCGATGCTGGCCATCTGCCGTGCCCGGTGCTGGCTCTGCTCGATCGGGTCCACAGCCGACGGAGCGACGGTGTCGGCAATCGTCGCGGGCAAGCGCATGGATACCGAGAGGCGATGCGGCTGCCGTTCTGAGATCGTGACGGTCAGCTTGTCGTTCGGCGTGATGCGCAACGACAAGAGGGAGCTGAGGGCGGAGCGAAACGCAAAGCTCAACCGCTTCGTCCAGCCCCTGACCAATAGGGCGCGTCGGATCGCAATCTCGTCGACGAGGTGGATGGCCTCACGATCCTCGACGGGAAGGCCCTCGACCTCGTGATAGAGGACTTCCAGGACGTCGAACTGTTCGGGCGCTTCCTGCGGGGTCTGCTGAACGACAAGACGCTCGGCCAGGCGCTCGAAGGTCAGATCGGCCCGAAGCAAATGGTTGGCCGCCTGCTCGAGCAGACCGGAGCAGTTTCTCATGAGGTCCGGCTTGCCGAGGAGCGAGGCGGCGCTGCGCAGCAGGCCATCGGCCATCAACAGCGGAGCGCGGGTCTCGCGCGCGACAGCCGTGACGGTTTCCTCCAGATAGCCCCAGTCGCTCTCCCGGCTTTGGTCGGCGAGGCTGGTGAATAGCCAGAGCTGATGACCATAGTCGTCGTTCAACGGCTCGCGATTGGCGAGAACCGTCAGCTCGGTGCGCGGCGCATCTCCAATCGCCAAATGGACCCGCAGCCGGTGCTGGATGCCGGTTTCCGCCAGTTGGACGGAGTCTTCGTCCCGAGCGCCAAATGACGAGAGCTTCTTGTCACGTGCCTGGCCGAAGATGTTCGCCGCGGCACCATTCATGTGGCAGATCGTGCCGACGGCATCCACGATGACGGCTGCCTGCTCGATCCTGTTCATGAGCGCATACTCGATCGCTTCGTGCCAGCGAGCCGCAAAGATCTGTTCGCAGTCGGCGGCAAGCCCGCTTGCCGCGTCCCGATCAGGTCCGCGGAACGCGTTCAGCTCCGACGATTCCATGTCCAGAATGAGCTCGATCTTGCCGTTCACGAACAGAGGCACCGTCATGGCCGATCGTTGATCGGGGGCGGTCTGGATGAAGCCGTAATTCCGCTCGGTGTCGCTGATATCAGGAACGACAAGAATGTCCCGCGCGGTCAGGCAGCTGCCGAGCATGCCGCTGGACAGCTCCTGAGTGTATTCGGCCTTGCGGTCGGCCGATTTCACCAAAAGGTTTCTGTCGTTCTTGACGTGCTCGGAAACCAGCACGAACCTGCTGCGCAGGCGATCGACCCGGAACACGCCGACATATTCCCAGCCCAGGCATTTCGTGGTGCCGGTAGCCAGCAGTTCGGCGATGGCGCGCGCACTCGGCGCCTTGTTCAAGTCATCCTTGAGCTTGCGCAAGGCGTGCGCCTGAGCATGTTCC
The DNA here is from genome assembly GCF_030272265.2 of Bradyrhizobium sp. 62B. Classification (NCBI taxonomy): domain Bacteria; kingdom Pseudomonadati; phylum Pseudomonadota; class Alphaproteobacteria; order Hyphomicrobiales; family Nitrobacteraceae; genus Bradyrhizobium; species Bradyrhizobium sp. 62B. Next base: position 3,596,562 of record NZ_CP092841.2, read on the forward strand.
ATGGCCGCGTTTGCGGCCTGCAAGATCTCCTCGACGCCGAGATTTTGCAGCGTGCGCAGGTCAGCGGCGGTGTATTTGTGCTTGCGGGACAGCAGAGCCAGCGAGCTTCCGAACCGGCCTCCCGCCTTGCGTATCGGCAGCACGAGCATCGACTCGAACTTGTCGTCGATGATGGCCTTGCTCACCGGATTGTCTTTTTCCTCCGGATTGCGGCTCTCGACGAACCCGGCCAGATCATTGTCCCACGTCTTGCCCTGCTCGAGCCACTCGATCACGCCAGGCGGCACCTTGAACCAACGCGTGCTCCACTCCCAGCTGGGTCGTGGAGAGATAGTGACGGCTCGCCAATAATCGTTGAGATCGTTGTAGACCCCGAACGTGCTCATCTCGAATGGGATGACCTTGCCGATGGCCTGAAGCGTCGCCTCGATGATCTCTTGCGGATCATCGTGCCCGGCGAGAATCGTCTTAAGCTCTTGACGCGCGCGATCCTCGGCAAGAGGAGCGAACAGCACCAACAGCCCTGCCGAGCTGTTGGGTGCTTCCATGTAGGGCGTTCCGCTGACCCTTGCCAGAACGGAACGACCGTCTTTTGGACGGAGCCGGACGAAGCTGGAGAAGCCGGTCTGCTTGGTGATCCATTCGGCGAACAGCTTTGTCGTTCCGTCGTCGTCTGGCCCGAAAACGTGAGAGAGCGACATCTCCTTGAGCTCTGATTCCGAGAACCCCAGGACCTGCGCGGCTCGCTCGTTCGCGAACCGGATCTTGCCGGTGAGGTCGGTGCGCAGCACGCCATCCTGCAAGGCATCGAGGCGGCTCTGTTCCGCGCTCTGATCGAGCAGGAGGGCGTAATTGCCCGGCTTGCCGTCTTCGTCGCGCAACGGGCCGATCTCGACTCTAACCTGACGAACCGTTTCGCCGGTCTGGATGTCGGCCCGCAAGCTCGTGTTGTGATTTGCCCGGAGCGCCATGTACACATCGGCCGCACGGGATCCGAACAAGCCGGAGAAGGGAGCGCCGCGTTTGCCGGGAATAAGCTTGTCGAATGCCGCATTGGAATAGACGATGCGACCGTCATTCGCCAGTTCGACGAAGGGAATCTCGCTGTAATGCGCGGCTTCATCAAGCGCGTCATACCGCTCCGACAATACGTTCAGCACGGTGTTTTGCGATTGCAGGATTTTGCCGACGGTGTGAGCGTCGAAGCCGAATTCCGAGACGAGCATTCGCGCTTGCTCGTTGACCAGAGGCTGCAGCGCGGTGGTCAGGCTGGTCTGCCGATTTCGGAGCGCGCCGATGACATGGCGCCTGATGACTTCCTCCGACGTCAATGAGCGAGGGCCCCAGTCACCTGAGACTAGCGATGGCGTCGCACGGAGTTCCTCCATAACAACCTCGCTCGCTTACGCATACCGGCGCCGACAGAGCGTCGAGAAACGGCTCTTTTCGGTCTACTCATCTCGGCGAAACGGTGCCTACTGCGTAGTATGAAAGTCGCAAATAGTCTGGCTATCAATCCAGACTAGAAGCAACGACCGCGTGCGGAGTATGAAATGGTTCACAATGGAGCCCTTGAATCGAGCAAGCGCACGACATCGGGCTCCGGCTCATGGGCGGGAGATCGCGACTGACATCTGACAGTCGCGTCATCCATTGCAGCGAGAATCGAAAGAAGGTCAGCCGAGCTGTGCCATATTGACTTCGGCGCCGCCTAGTTGACCCGTGTCCAGGTCTGGCCGCCGCAGAACATGCCGCCGAAGGCGCAGCCCTGCACGCGCAGGCGATCGGTGCCTTTCATCGCGATCGTCGAATCATAGGTCGAGCCGGAGTTCGGATCGAGGATGCGCCCGGACCACTTCTGGTCCTTGCCGGGCTTCATGTTGATCAGAACCTGCTCGCCGTTCTGGTTCGATTTGCCGTCGACCGAATAGCCGCACAGATTGGTGCCGCATTGCTCGATGCGGACCTTGCCTTCCTTCTCCTCGGTGAGCCAGACGCCGAGCGGTGAATTGAGATCCCGCGTGGGCGCGGCTGCTGGAGCGGGCGGGGCGACGGCAGCGGCCTGAACGGGGGCAGGGGCCGGCGCGGGCGGCGGAGGCGGAGCCGGTGGCGCCGCAGCAACTGCCGGGGCCGGCGGCGGCGCGGCGGGCGCTGCCTGCTGCTCGACTGGCGCAGGTGCCGGAGGAGGCGCGGGCGGCGGCAACACGGCCGTCTCGGCCGGCGCGTTGCTCGCCGTTGCCGCCGCAGGCGGAGCCGGCGGTGGGGCTGCGGCAGCGGGTGCGGGCGCCTGCACGGCGGCGGCGGGCGGTGTGGTGACGGGCGCGGGGGCTGGCGCTTGCGGCTCGACCGTGGCTTGCTGCGGCGGCTGCTGGCCCGGAGACGCCTCGTTCTTCTTGGCCTTCTTGGCCTTGGGCTGGCTGGTGTTGTCGTACACGCCGGGGATTTGCACCGTGCCGCGGTCCGGGTCGATGCGAATGGTGCGCCCGCCATATTCGAAAGTGTACTGCGCCTGCGCGGCGGTGCTCGCCAAAAGGAATGCGGCCGTGGCCAACAGCTTCCTCATTTCCATCTCCTGAACAGGTGGTCCCCGTACCGACGGCTTACGCACCGACGGCATTCCAAAACGTGATCTAGATCACTGTCACGGTATGAGTCGCCGTCCTGCGGTGTCGGGTTCAATAGGCCAGCGGTCGGTCCAAAGTTGGGCCGGGGCAAGCGACAGGAGGACGCGGCCTGAAGCGCCGTTCCACCGCAGTCGGAACGGGATTCCGGCTCCTCGCGTCACCGCGTCTGTCCTGACGCGACCGGTCCTTGAGATCGCTCTAGTCGAACCAGGCGGCGTAAATCTTCCTGTAGCTGCCGTCTTCCATGGAAATGTGCAGCCACTGGTCGACGAAGGCCTTCAGCGCCATGTCGCGCTGCAGCCAATAGGCCTTCTCGGAAAAATCGAAGGGCTTTTCCGGATGCACGGCGCACAGCACGCCCTGATGCTGCTTCTGCTGGTAGCGCGTCTCCGAGGCGTCCGTCATCATGAGATCGGCATTGCCCTTGGCGATCTCGTCGAAGATCACGGTGTTGTCGGGGAAGACGGTGATGTCGGCATCCTTGATGTTGGCGCGTGCGAAGCGCTCGTTGGTGCCGCCGGGATTGACGATGACGCGAGTGCCCTTCTTGTCGATGTCGGCGATGCTCTGGTACTTGCCGACGTCGGCGCAGCGGGCGATCGGCGTTTTGCCCTCGCGCATGGTCGGCGTCGAGAAGAAGCCCTTCTTCTGTCGGTCGAGCGTGACCGAGACGCCGCCCATCGCGATGTCGAACTGGTCGGCCTCGAAATCCTTCATCAGCTTCGGCCAGGCGGTCGGCACGAACTCGACCTTGACCCCGAGCGCCTTGCCGAGCGCCTCCGCCATGTCGACGTCGAAGCCGCTGAATTTCTGCGTCGCCTTGTCCAGATAGGTGAAGGGCTTGTAGTCGCCGGTCATGCCGACGCGCAAGGTGCCGCGCTTGACGATCTCATCCAGGCGCGAGGGCGCCTGCTGCGCATGGGCCGAAAGGGTTGCCAGCAGTGCGACGGCCATAGCCAATGCGATTCGAACGATCATCTCTTCTCCACCCCTGCGCAAGCTGTCATGGTGCAGCTCATTACGGCGTGGATTTAGACCAGATGGGAGCTTCTGGCGAGGCGGAATTGAAAGGAATCTCGACGTGACAATCTCGATGTACGAGGCCTCGGTCGGCCTCTTCGTGCCGTACTTGCGTAACCTGTCGGTTCTGCTCGACAAGGGTGTCGCGTATGCGGAGGCCCGCAAGTTCAACCCGGCGGTCTTGCTCGGCAGGCGCCTTGCGCCGAACATGTACGATTTGGCGCAGCAGGTCGGCGAGGCCTGCCGCCACGCCACTGTCGCGCCGGCCTTGCTGGCAGAGTGCGAGCCGGTGGCGCTGCCGGCACTGGAGCACGACATGGCCGGGCTTCAGGCGCGCATCGCGACCTCGCTCGAGTTCATTGGAAGCCTGCCCCGCGCGGAGATCGAGGCGGCGGCGGAGCGCAATGTCTTCTTCAAACTGAAGAACGGGACCGAGCTGCCCTTTACCGGGCGGACGCTGCTGCTGACGTTCAGCATCCCGCAGTTCTTCTTTCACGTCACGACCGCCTACGACCTGTTGCGGCACGCCGGCGTCGAACTCGTGAAGAAGGATTATCTCGGAAGAAAATAGAGGCTTGGCGTGCACTCTCCCAGCGGGGAGAGGTGCACGGAGAAAGGCGGCAGCGCTAGGCTTCGCCCTTCCGCTCGTAATCGGCAAGTGAGCTGCGGCCAGCGATCTCGCTGCGCAGCAGCTCGAAGCGCCGCTGCGCCTCATCTTCCTGGGTGTCGACGAAATGCACCGCGGCCTCGCTCGTCATGGGGCCGCTGACCACGGGGGCGGATTGTTCGCCGATGGTCTCGTGGACGTAATACTGGCCGTCATGGCCGCGATGGACCGTCCATTTGAGACGGATCGCCACCATCGGGCCGGGTCCCACCTTGCTGTAGCCGTCGGCATCGGTGTGCTCCGGCACCAGCGGCTGCTCCTCGACAACAGGATGTTGTTCGAGAGCCGGCTGCTCGTCGATCACTGCCTGCTCATCGGAAGCCAGATGCCCACGGTCTCCAGCGACCACGATTTCGGTCTCGGTGTGACGGACCACTTCGGTCTCGGTCTGGCGGACCACGAGGACGGGCTCGGGGTTCTCCAAAATGCTGGCGATGGTCGCCAGCGCGTGGTCGGTCGGGTCGATCTCTGACAAGGGTCCATCCTCCAGCTCGACGCGGCCGGCTAGTTTTGTCCCACTGCCGCCGCGGCCTCGCTTATTACGCGCGTTTGATTAAGGCTGAGTTGGGGCTCGATCTGCACCAAAATGGGACGCTTTCTGGCGTTCCGAAGGCGGGCCCTTGCTTCGCCCGGCCGGAGCTCGGCTCAGCCCAGCACGTCCTGATTGATCACGTTCTGCCGGATCGGATCGCCGTCCAGCACACTCAGGATGTTGCGCGCGGTCTGCTCGCTCATGCGCTGGACCGCCTCGACCGTGACGCCCGCGACATGTGGGGCGATGATGACGTTGGGCAGGGCGAACAGCGCGTTGCTAACCGGCGGCGGCTCCACCTCGAAAACGTCGATGCCGGCGCCGGCGAGCTTGCCGGAGACCAGGGCGTCGTAGAGCGCCGCTTCCTTCACGATACCGCCGCGTGCGGTGTTGATGAGATAGGATCTCGGCTTCATCCGGCCGATCCTGTCAGCATCGAACAGGCCGATCGTCTCCGGCGTCTTCGGGCAGTGGATGGTGACGAAATCGGCATGAGGCAGCGCGGCATCGAGGTCGGCGACGGGCTCGCAGCCCGCGGCCTTGATCTCCGCGGCAGGCTTGTAGGGATCGTAGACCTGCACCTTCATTTCCAATGCCAGGCAGCGCTTGGCGGTACGGCTGCCGATGCGGCCGAAGCCGATGACCAGCAGGGTCTTGCCGTAGAGATCGAATGGCAGCATGCCGAGCCGGTCGGCCCATTTGCCGTCCTTGACGCAGGCATGCAGCTCCTGTGCGCGCTTGGCCAGCGTCAGCATCATGAACAGCGCCGCCTCCGCAACCGAGGGCGAGTTTGCGCTGCCCGCGACCATAAGCGGCACCTTGCGGCGGGAGAGGGCGGGCACGTCGACGGCGTCGTAGCCGACACCGATGCGGGTCACCACCTTCATGTCTTTCGACGCTTCGAGCTCGGTCTCGCCGAAGGCGGTGGCGCCGAGGGCGACACCGTGGACCGGCGCATGGCTCTTGAGCAAGGCCTCGAAGTCTTTCGCCGAGATCAGGTTCGGAAACTCGACGAGCTCGATATCGTCGCGCTGGGTGAGGAGGGCGCGTGCCCCTTGCGACAAAGTTTGCGTAACGAAAATTTTCTTCTTGTTGGTCGCCATCGTCCCCTGCCTGCGTGAGTTTCTTGAACCGGCGTCACAACACGACGCCGGTCGCCTCGTTTAGCAGGTGCATATTGTTGAGGTCCATCGCCAAACGCATGGGTGCCCCGTCCTTGGCGCCGGCATTGGGATTGACACGGCCGCAAACCGGCGTGCCCTCGAGCCCGAAATAGACCAGCGTCTCCATTCCCATCGGCTCGGTGACGTCGAGCACGGTGTCGAAGGTCTCGACGCCAGGCTCGAGATGCGCGTGCGCCTCGGTGAGATGCTCGGGCCGGAGGCCGAGCAGCAGCTTCTCGGTGCGCGGCAGCGCGTTATAGCGCGCGGCCCGGGCCGGCGGCAGCGCGAAGGCGATGCGGTCGGTGAGGCGGATCTGCAGCGTGCCGGCGACATCCTCGAGCCGGCACGGGATGAAGTTCATCGCGGGCGAGCCGATGAAGCCGGCGACGAAGCGTGTGGCTGGCTTGTGATAGAGCTCGTTAGGCGTGCCGATCTGCTCGATCCGTCCCTTGTTCATCACGACGACGCGGTCGGCCAGCGTCATCGCCTCGACCTGGTCGTGGGTGACGTAGACCGTGGTGGTGCGCACCTTTTGATGCACTTTCTTGATCTCGATCCGCATCTGCACGCGCAGCTTGGCGTCGAGATTGGACAGCGGCTCGTCGAACAAGAAGACTTTTGGGTTGCGCACGATGGCCCGGCCCATCGCGACGCGCTGGCGCTGGCCGCCGGAGAGCTGCTTCGGCTTGCGGTCGATCAGGTCGGTGATGTCGAGGAGGCGAGCGGCCTCCGTCACCCGCGCCGTGATCTCGGCCTTGGGATAATGCTTCAGGCGCAGCCCGAAGGACATGTTCTCCGCGACCGTCATGTGCGGATAGAGTGCGTAGTTCTGGAACACCATCGCGATGTCGCGGTCCTTCGGCGGCACGTCGTTGACGACGTCGCCGCCGATCATGATGTCGCCGTCGCTGATGTCCTCGAGCCCCGCGATCATGCGCAGCGTCGTCGACTTGCCGCAGCCGGAGGGACCGACCAGCACGATGAACTCATGGTCTGCGATGTCGAGATCGATGCCGCGCACGGCTTCGACGTCGTCGTAACGCTTAACTACCTTCCGCAAAGCAACGTCAGCCATGAGATATCAACCCTTTGTCGCACCGGCGGTCAGGCCGGCAATGTAGTAATCCATCAGGAATGCGTAGATGATTAGCGGCGGCGCCGCGCCGAGCAGCGCCCCGGTCATGATCTGTCCCCAGTTGAACACGTCGCCCTTGATCAGCGTCGTGATGATGCCGACCGGCAGCACGAGTTGGTCCGTGGAGGTCGTGAACACGAGCGGATAGAGGAATTGCGCCCACGACACCGTAAAGGCGAAGATGGTCGCGGCGATCAACCCAGGGAGCGCCACCGGAATGAAGATGCGCGTCAGCGTCTGGAACCAGGACGCGCCGTCGATGATGGCGGCCTCGTCAAGCTCCTTGGGAATCGAGGCGAAGTACCCGATCATGATCCAGGTGCAGAACGGCACCGTCAGAGTCGGATAGATGAAGAGCAGCACGTACCAGCGATTGATGAGCTGGATGCCGGTCCAGTCGCCGAACAGGGCAAACACCTTGAACAACGGTATGAACAACAGGCTGTCCGGAATGAGGTAGGTCAGGAACACTCCGGTCGCGAGCGTAGCCGAACCCCAGAACCGCATCCGCGCCAGCGCAAATGCCGCCGGCACGCTGATCAGCATCGTGATGGTGACGACGAAAATCGAGACCAGCGCGGAATTCCAGAAGAATCGCAGGAATTGGTTCGACGTCAGCAGGCCGACATAGTTCTCAAGAGTCGGGTGGAAAACCCACCATGGATTGGTCGCCGCCGAGATTTCGGCGCTGCTCTTGAGCGAGGTGATCAGCATGTAGATCGGCGGCAGCAGCGAGAAGATCGCAAACAGCGTCAGAAAGAAATACGACCATCGCAGCGCCCATTTGCGGTCGCGGCTCATGCTTCCATATTTGACCGTACGCGTCGGCGCGGCCTTGTCTATCGTGACTGAGCTCATCAGGCTTCATTCCCGCGCTTGTTGACATCCCGCAGGATGAATATCGCTGCGACCGCCAGTATGGGCACCATGAACAGGGAGACGCTGGCGCCAAGCGGAATATCGCTTCCTTCGATGCCGATCCTGAAGGCCCAGGTGGCAAAGATATGGGTGTGGTCGAGAGGGCCACCGGCGGTCAGGATTCGTACGATGTCGAAATTGGCGAAGGTCACGATCAGCGAGAACAGTGTCGTGATCGCGATGATGTTGCGCATCATCGGCAGTGTGACGTACCAGATGCGCTGCCACCAATTGGCGCCGTCGATCGCCGCGGCTTCATAGAGCTGGTCGGGCACCGATTTGAGGGACGCCAGATACATGATCATGAAGAACGGTGCGCCGTACCAGACGTTGACCAGAATGACGGAGAAGCGCGCCCAGGCGGCGTCGCCCGTCCACGGGATCGGTCCGATTCCGAAAAACGACAGCGTATAGTTGAACGCCGAGTAGGAGGGATCGAACAACCACAGCCATGCGAGCGTGCTCATCGCGGGCGGGATCACCCAAGGCACCAGCAGCATGCCGCGCCATTTGCGCTGGCCTTTGGCCGGAATGTTATGGACGAAGTGGGCGACAATGAACCCGATCAGCGCCTTGAACAGAACAGCGGTGATCGCGAAGATGCAAGATTGCTTGACGACCAGCCAGAACGTGTCGCGCTTGAACAGGAACTCGAAGTTGCCAAGCCCGACGAACCTCTGCATCGACTTGTTGAGGGTCGCCAGATGAAGCGAGTAGAACGCAGGATAAAGCACCAGAAGCGTGATGAGGATGATCAGCGGCAGCGTCATCAGGAACGCCGCAGTCGATTTGCGTTTGAGCGCTTTTTGCAGACTGGATCGTTTTCGCGCCGGTTGCGCTACGCCAACCCTGTCCGGCTGCAATGCGACATCCGCCATGATGCATTTCCTTGCGCGGTTTGGTCAGTGAACCCGACTTTTTGGAAGGTTCGAGAGCCGAAGCTGTCGGCTCTCGCCAGTGAGTGAGCCGGAGGCTCCGCCGCAAACAGCCTAAGGCGTCGCGGCGAGCCTTCCGCCTAGCTCCGCTTTCCGGCCTAGCTCCGCATGAAGCCTTCGCACTCGCCTTCGGCCCAGGCGAGCGTTTTTTCCATCGCTTCGCCCTGATGATACCGCAGGCACATCTTGGTGAGTGTGGCCTGCGCATAGATCTGCTGGGCGATCTTCGGCGGCGCGGGAGAGGCTGCGATCGACAGCGTCTGATGCTTGTAGGGATTTGGATAGTGGAAGAGTGTCCCTTTCGGCGGGCCCTCTTCCTGCCAAACCTTCAGCGTGGTCAGCTTCTCATACGCCGGCAAATCGTAACCGCCGCTGGCCGTGACCATCTTTTCGATGGATGCCGGCTTCGACAATGCGATGAGGAGGCTCTTCGCTGCCTCCTTGTTCTTGGAGAAGTTCCATATGCTCCAGAAATACGGCAGGTAGGGTGCAAAGCGCCCCTTCGGCCCAGCCGGGAATCCGTGAGTCCAGCACTGCTCCGCGACCTGCGGCGCGTCGCGTTTGGCGACGGCCCAGGCGCTCGGCGGGTTCATGATCATGGCGCCCCTGCCGGAGACCAGCCATTTGTTGTTGGACGCGTCGTCCCAGGCCGCGACGTCGGGCGGCAGGAAGCCGATCAGCTTCTTGTAGAAGTCGAGTGCTTGGCGAACCGCGTCGGTCTTGACGGTGAGATTGCCCTTGGCGTCGACGAGCTGGGCGCCGAACGAAAGGAAAATCGCGCCCGCGGTATCGACGTTGTCGGTGGTCTCGCCGAGGCCGATGCCGAACGGGAAGCCGGCCTTGTGACAGGCTTCGGCAGCCTTCAGGAATGTTTCCAGCGTCCAGTTGTCGGCCTTTGGTTCAGAACCGGCCGGATACATCTCCTGGACGTCGATTCCCGCGTGCTTCTTCATCAGATCGATGCGAGAGCAGGGACCCTTGATCTGACTGCCGACGCAGGCCGGAACCCCGAGCCATTTGCTCCCGGCAGTGCCCAGATACTTGGCTGTGCCGTTCACCTCGCCGTTCTCAGCGATGATCGGCCCCATGATGTCGGCAACGTCCTCCAATTGGTCGGCATTGGAATGCGCCCACCACGTTGGCATCGCGAAAATATCATGGCCAGACTTTGCCTGCGCTTCGGCGGCAATGGTCAGCAGGTTCTTGTTGCCCTGGCTTGGGATGTAGTCGATCGTAACTTCGACCTTCTCTTTCGCAGCCCATTCATTGACCAGATCGGTCGAGGCCTTGTTGGCGCCTGGCACCCAATGGTCCCAGAAGCCGATCGAGAGTTTGCCGGCGGCGTTGGCGCGCCGGACATAGGGCGCTGTGATCAGCGCCGCGGAGGACATTGCAGTGGCAGCCACAAATTGACGTCGCGTCAGTCTCTTGCGTGACATCTCGTTTCCTCGCCTGGGTGTTTGTTGTTGGAGTTTCCTCTAAAACTTCTTTTCCGAGTTTCTTGCTGTTCGATTTTCTTATTGATGCCGTCGGCCCACATGGCAATTCACGAAGGCCGCAGCAAATTGGTAGCGCGATCAGATCATGATTGATCGCGTCTGTCGAGAAAGCCGAACGGCTCGCGCCTAGAACTAACGTTGTGTCCCGGAAGGTCGGCGTGCTGTGCCGGTCGTGAGCTGCGCGCATGTTTTTGCGACGCACACTTGGCATGAACCGGCCAGGACCGCGCCGTGCGCAATTACGCCGCAGTTTCGAATAAGCCTGCATAAACGCTTCGCGCGAAAGACTTTTCCAGCGTGGACAGCAATTGGCTGCGGCTGGACCGCGAAGCGGCGGAAACGATAGAGTTGCGGCGGGCGGCCCGGCTGCCCAACAGGCGAGTCAGATCGAGGATGGAGACGAGAATGATCAACCCGGCGCCGTCAGCGCGGCTTCACATGCGGCGATGCTTCGCGCTGGGGGCTGTGCTCGCGCTGCTGCTCGGTGCCTCCGCGGTGTCCAATGCCCAAGGTTTGGTCAAGGGCGTTCAGGATGGTGCGGCGGCCGGCAACAAGGCGGCGGGTCCGGTCGGTGGCGTGCTGGGCGGCGCAATTGGCGGCGTGGTTGGCGTTTTCACCGGTGTGCTCGGCGTCGGCAACAACAATGGCAATCAGGCCCCGGCCGCCAAGGACGCCAGCAAGGATGCGGGCAAGGACGCCAAGCAGGGCGCCGCCAAGGACAAGGATGCCAAGGGGGCCAAAGCGGGCAAGGGCTCCAAGGCGAGCAAGGAGGCGAAGAACGCACCGCAAGGCAAGGACAATCAAGGCAAAGACAATAAGGACGTCACGGTCCTCACCCAGCCTGGCGCGCCGCAGCAGACCGCCGAACAGATCGTCGCCAACAGCGATGCCTATATCGAGCGGATCAAGACCGAGCTGAATCTCACGCCCGATCAGGAGAAGCACTGGTACGGCTTTTCGAGCGCTATGCACTACCTGGGGCATAATGGCGCGGAGCGGCTCAACTTGCGGGTCGCGCGCGCCAAGCGGGATCCGCCCGACGACATCATCGAGCAGATGCGCAACGAGTCGCAATTCCTGATCGACCGGGCCGCCGATCAGCGCAATGTCGCGGATGCCGCCGAGCCGCTGTTTTCGAGCCTCGACGACAAGCAGAAGCAGGTCTTCATTCAGGAGATGGTGCGCCTGAGCCACGAGCGCGGATTGGATTGATCAAGTTGAATCGGATCGGGCGCGTCTGAATTAACGGCGCCCGCCACGATTTCGTGAATCCTTTCCGCAATTGATGTATGGTTAGCTTCGCAAGGCTGACTGCGGGGTTGATATGGCGGACGGACTCTCCGTTTTCCTGGTCGAAGACGAGGCGTTGATCCGGATGATGATCGCCGAAATGGTGGTGGAACTCGGCCATCACGTCGTCGCGGAGGCGGACAATGTACGGGACGCGAGCGCGTTCGCCATGACCGCGCAATACGATCTGGCGATCCTCGACATCAATCTCATGGGCGTCTACGTCGATCCCGTCGCCGATCTGATCGAACGTCGCGGAAAGCCGTTTCTGTTCGCCACCGGTTACGGACCTGAATTGCTGCCGTCCTTGCTCCGGCGCCGGCCGATCCTGCGCAAGCCGATCGCCATGGATCAGCTCAAGGCGATGATCGATTCGATGTTTCCGGGAGCGCCGGTCAACGCGCCGCATTAAGTTATGGCGAGAACGCCGCCAACGAAAATGGCCGCCCTTTTGGGCGGCCATTTGGCGACGGATCTTGTCGCAATTTCACATCAGGCCGGCACCGAGGTCGATGCCATGTGCCATCAGGCCGAACGAGGCGACCAGGCCCGTGCAGCAAAACAGCAAGATGGTCTTGAAGGACGAATCGGCGAAACGCGTTTCGACGACGGCCGGCATCGCGGCGATCGAAATCATGCTCATGTTCATTGCCCCCTTGTTGATCCTGAATTGCATCAGGTGAGGGAACTTCTAGAGCAAAAAGTTTGACGTGAGATTGCGAGGCGTCGTTAACGGAGTCGCAATCCAATCCCGCGTTCTCATCGGCCCCGGCCGGACTGCAAGTCTCAGTTGCGGCCGTTCTTCAGCACCGTGGCAATGGTGTGGGCCGTCATGGCCGCGCGGTCCGAAGCGCGCTGGGCGGCCAGCCGGTCTCGCGCCTTTTCCTCGATCAGGAGGTCGATCAGCGCCAGCCGCTTGTTTTCGTCATCCGCCTCGCTCAGCAGGCGATGATAGCGGTGATAGTCGAAACGAAGATCCTGCTTACGCATGTTACGCCCCCGCAACCACGCCACACACAAGGCAGGATTGTTTCTCATCTGGAACACGCACGCAAGCAGGATCCCGTGGGGAACCACGCGTGCACCGCATTCAACTGTGAATTGCTTGGAACCGGAAGCAGGACCGATAACCTGATCTTAATCCAGATTGGACTCGGCAAACATCTTCAGGCCGACGAAGCTGGCATCGGGCTTGGTCACCAGCCTGGTCGGGATGTTGCGCAAATAGTCCTGGAACCGGCCTTTGGCTTCGAAACGCGCCCGGAACGGGGAGTCCATCAGAAACTCGGGAAAGCGCGGGACGATTCCCCCGGCGATATAGACGCCACCACGGGCGCCGAACGTCACCGCGAGATTGCCGGCGACCGAGCCGAGGATGGCGCAGAACATATCGAGCGTTGCGCGGCTGACGGGACAACTGCCTTCGAGGGCGGCTTTGGTGATGGCGGCAGCGTCGCGATGCGGCACCTGAGCGCCGTCGACCTCCGCCAAGGCTTCGTAGAGATTCTGTAGTCCGGAACCCGAGAGCGCGCCACGCTCGATCGAGACGTGGCCGAGACGTCGGCGCAAGCACGCGATCACGCGTTCCTCGCGCTCGTTCTCCGCCGGCAGGGTCGCGTGTCCGGCTTCGGTGACAACGGCAAGGCGCGCGCCATGGCGTTCGACCAGACAGGAGACGCCAAAGCCGGTTCCAGGTCCGACCACCAGCAAGGGCTCTCCGGGCAGGCCCTCCTGGCCGCCGAGCGAGATCAGATCGGCAGGCTGCAAGGCGGGCAGGGACCACGCCACCACCTCGAAATCGTTGAGCACGTGGACGCTCTCGAAGCCCAAGGCCGGTTGCAGCTCGTTGCCGTCGATGACCCAGGGACTGTTGGTCATGACGCAGCGGTTGTTGGTGACGGGACCCGCCACGGCCAGCACGGCCCTGCGGGGCTGCTCGCCACCGGCCCGGCGCGCCAGGACGTCCGCGATGGCCTCCCGGACGGTCGGGAAGTCGGCAACCTTCACATACTCGATCGGTCCGTCTTGATCGCCTTGAGCCAATTCGCTCCGGCTCAGCGCGAAGCGCGCATTGGTGCCGCCGATATCGGCGAGAAGAATCTGTCCTGTCTTGCCGATATTCATGCCGCCCTCGTGGCTGCCCCCGCCTTGCGGCCGCGGCACCCCTGTCCTCCACTTTTCGACCCGATCCGCCTGCGCGAACAGTGCGAGAATCCGCCCTCGGGTGCGCCTAGTCAACACGGACGAGGCCAAAGCGTTGCATCCTTGCGGTCCTCCGGTGACCAATTCGCGCAGGCTTTGCACGGTGCCGGCGGTTGCGAAGCTGCGCGGGAAGACCGACACTCAGGCAGCTTGTCCTGGCGCAGGCGCGCCGGGCACATCGAATGAGACAGGCGATGAAGATTTCCGACCGCGACGTGCTGCTGGCGATCGACGTGCAGAACGACTTCTGCTCCGGCGGAGCGCTTGCCGTTCCCGGCGGTGAGAAGGTCGTCCCCGCCATCAACCGGATCGCCCAAAAATTCGCCAATGTGGCGCTGACCCAGGACTGGCATCCGCGCGACCACGTTTCGTTCGCGTCGAACCATGCGGGCAAGCAGCCGTTCCAGACGATCGAGCTCGACTACGGCACCCAGGTGCTCTGGCCGGCGCATTGCGTGCAGGGCACTTCGGGCGCCGAATTCCATCGCGATCTCGACGTCGTCAAAGCGAGCCTGGTGGTGCGCAAGGGATTTCGCCGCGGCATCGATTCCTATTCGGCATTGTTCGAGAACGACCATCAGACGCCGACGGGCCTGCTCGGCTATTTGCGCGAACGTGAGCTGAAGACCGTCTTCCTCGCCGGTCTCGCGCTGGATTTCTGCGTCCGCTTCTCGGCGGAGGATGCGCGCAAGGCTGGGTTGCAGGTGGCCGTGATCGAGGATGCCTGCCGCGGCATCGATCTCGACGGTTCGGTGGCCGCGGCCCATCGCAGCTTTCGCGACCTCGGCATGTCCGTCGTCAGCCTCGAGGCGTTTCTATAAGGATCTTGAGAACGTCATGGTGGACAAGATCGGCAAACAGCCGGGCGGACCGGATCACGCTCCTGATGAGCCGCTGCTCTGGCCCTTCACGGCAGCCCGGCTGGCCATGGACGCTTGTTTCTGGTGGGTCGAGCGCGGCCGGGCCGAGCAGGATGAGAGCAACCTGCCGTGGACGACGCCCAACCGCGTTGCGCTGGAGCTCGCGACGATGCACCTGCGCGATTGCTCGCGAGAGCACTCCGGTCAGCCAGTGCTGGTCTGTGCGCCCTATGCGCTGCATCGGGCCTTGATCGCCGATTTCGCGCCGGGCCACAGTGTGGTGGGGTCCCTGCAGGACGGCGGCATCGGCCGGATCTACCTCACCGATTGGCGGTCAGCCAAACCTGACATGCGCTATCTCTCGATCGACAGCTATCTCGGCGATCTCAACGTCGCCGTCGACGAGATCGGCGCGCCGGTCGATCTGGTCGGCCTGTGCCAGGGCGGCTGGCTGTCGCTGCTCTATGCGGCGCGCTTCCCGGCCAAGGTGCGGCGGCTGGTGCTGGTCGGCGCGCCCGTCGACCTCTCGATCGAGTCCTCGCTCTCCCGGCTCACCCGTAACGCGCCGGACGTGGTCTACGACCAGCTCGTCGCGCGCGGCGGCGGCAATGTCAGCGGCGGGGAGATGCTTCGCTTGTGGTCCAAAGCGCCGAACCGCGACGACATCGCGGCAGCGTTGCAGAGAGACCTGTCGGACGAGGAGGGCGCGGCGCTGCTCGCGCGCTTCGAGCGCTGGAACGCGGAGACGCTCGATCTGCCGGGCACCTATTATCTGGAGATCGTCAACCGGATCTTCCGGGAGAACCAGATCGCCGGCGGCAGCTTCAAGGCTCTTGGCCGCACGGTCGATCTGAAGGATGTCAAGGTGCCGGTGTTCCTGCTTGCCGGGCTCGACGACGACGTCGTGCCGGCTGCGCAGGCGCTCGCCACAGCCGGTCTCCTCGGCACACCGCCGGCCTTCATTGCTGCGGCTTCCGAGCCGAGCAATCACCTCGGCCTGTTCATGGGCGCGCGCACCCACGCGCATGCCTGGCCGCGGATCGCCAAATGGCTGCGCGACGACCTGTCGGGCGTGCTGGCCCGCAGCGCCTGAGCTCGGCGGGCGCAGAACCGGCGGCCCTGCAAATCCGTTATGCATGACGGCGGATGGCCTGCACGGGACCCGGCCAATGGGCTACATATGATCCGGAGCTGACGGCTTCGGCAGCGAAGAGATCAAAGGTACTGCGCTCGATGACTTTCCACTCGATCTACGCCCACGGATTTGCGCGCGTGGCCGCCTGTGTCACCACGTCCCACGTCGCCGACCCCTCGGCCAACGCCAAGGCCGTGCTGGCGGCGGCCTATGCCTGCCACGAGCAGTCGGTGGCGGTCGCCGTGTTTCCCGAGCTGTGCCTGTCCGGTTATGCGATCGAGGATCTGGTCAAGCAGGATCCGCTGCTCGATGCGGTCGAGCGCGGCCTCGCGGGCCTCGTTGAGGCCTCCGCGGGTCTGATGCCGGTCCTAGTCGTCGGCGCGCCGCTGCGCTTTGGCCATCGCATCTACAATTGCGCCGTCGTCATCCATCGCGGCAACGTTCTCGGCGTGGTGCCGAAGTCTTACCTGCCGACCTACCGCGAATTCTACGAGGGCCGGCATTTCGCCTCCGGGGCCGGCATGGTCGGAGAGACGATCTCATTTGGCGGGGGGCATGCGCCGTTCGGCGTCGACTTGCTGTTTTCGGCCGAAGACGTCCCGGGCCTCACCATCGGCGTCGAGATCTGCGAGGACATGTGGATCCCGGTGACGCCGTCCGCCGAGCTCGCGCTTGCGGGCGCGAGCGTGCTGATCAATCTCTCGGGCAGTCCGATCACGATTGGCCGGGCGCGCTCGCGCGCGCTGCTGTGCCAGTCGACATCGGCGCGCTGTCTCGCGGCTTACGTCTACGCGGCCGCTGGCGCCGGGGAATCGACCACGGATCTGTCCTGGGACGGTCAGACCTCGATCTACGAAAACGGCGTGCTGCTGGCCGAGGGCGAGCGGTTCCGCCAGGGCGGCCAGATCACCACTGCCGATGTCGATCTCGATCTGCTCAGGCAGGAACGTGTGCTGATGGGCACGTTCGACGACAACCGCAGGCAGCGCGAGTCGTTCTATCGCAAGGTGACGTTCGCGCTGAAGCCGCCGGCCGCCGACATCGGCTTCCTGCGCAAGATCGAGCGCTTTCCATTCGTACCGAGCGACGAAAGCCTGCTCGAGCAGGATTGCTACGAGGCCTACAACATCCAGGTCGCCGGCCTCGTGCAGCGTATGCGCGCCACCGGCACCAAGCGCGTGGTGATCGGCGTCTCGGGCGGGCTCGATTCCACCCACGCCCTGATCGTCGCCGCAAAGGCGGTCGATCTGCTCGGCCTGCCGCGCGAGAACATCCTGGCCTACACCATGCCGGGCTTTGCCACCGGCAGCGAGAGCAAGACCCATGCGCTGGCGCTGATGCAGGCGTTGCAGACGAGCTGGCAGGAGCTCGACATCCGCACCACCGCGACGCAGATGCTGAAGGACATCGGCCATCCCTTCGGCAAGGGCGAGAAGGTCTACGACGTCACCTTCGAGAACGTGCAGGCGGGCCTGCGCACGGACTATCTGTTCCGGCTCGCCAACCATCACGGCGGCATCGTGATCGGAACGGGTGACCTCTCAGAGCTCGCGCTCGGCTGGTGCACCTATGGCGTCGGCGACCAGATGGCGCATTACAACGTCAATGCCGGCGTGCCGAAGACGCTGATCCAGCATTTGATCCGCTGGGTGATCTCCTCGAAGCAGTTCAGCGACAACGTCAACCGCACGCTCGGCGCGATCCTCGTCGCCGAGATCTCGCCCGAGCTGGTGCCGGTGGAGCCCGGCCAGAAGCCGCAGAGCACGGAAGCGTCGGTCGGGCCGTACGAGCTGCAGGATTTCAACCTGTTCTACACGCTGCGCTTCGGCATGCGGCCGTCCAAGATCGCCTTCATGGCGCAGCACGCCTGGAAGGACGTGGCCAAGGGCGAATGGCCACCGGCGTTCCCGAACGACCGGCGCAAGGCCTATGACCTCAAGGATATCAGGCGCTGGCTCGAGGTGTTCCTGCGCCGCTTTTTCGCCTTCAGTCAGTTCAAGCGCTCGGCGATGCCGAACGGCCCCAAGGTCTCGGCGGGGGGCTCGTTGTCGCCCCGCGGCGATTGGCGTGCGCCGTCGGATTCGAGCGCGGCGGCATGGCTAGAAGATCTCGAGCGGAACGTGCCGAACTGATCGAGGCGGCGGAGCGGTGGGGGAGATAATCGGATGGCGGCGGGGACCGGAGCACAAGCGGAGGGAGAGGCCCGCGTCGTCAACGGCCTCTACATCTTCGACATCGAGATGCGCGACGGCAAACGCGGGCAGGCGCGGGGAGTCGTCGTGCTCTGCGACGGGCGCATCATGGGCGGCGACAGCTATTTCTACTACACCGGCAGCTACACGTTCCGGAACGGCAAGTGGCGCGGCGACATGATCGTCAATCAGCATACCGAAGCCGTCGGCAGGACGCTCGCATTCGGCGGCCGGGAGGTCACCTGCGGTTTCTCGGGCGATTATTCCGCCGGCGGCGCCGAGGTCGAAGGCATGGCGCTGGTCGGCAAGACCAGCGTGACATTCACGGCACGCCTCACACTCAAGGACGCGATGTAATCCCATCCTCCTTCGTTCCTTCTGAGGAACCTTCGTCGCGACAGAGCGTTCGCGTCTGTTGCTGCGACATTGTCGAGGAGAGGGATCATGCGTAAACACTTGATGTTATCGACTGCGGCCGTCGGGCTTATGCTCGCGTCCGGCTTGGCCTATGCCCAGGCCCCCGGTGAGCGCCGAGATGAGCCGCGCCGGACCGAAGAACCGGCGAAGGGCGCTGCCCAGCGCGGCGGCGCCCAAGAACGAGTTCAAGAACGCGTTCAGGAACGAGTCCCGGAGCGCGCACAAGGTGCCCAGGAGCGCCTGCAGGGCGCGGGCCGCGAGGAGAAGGGCGGCGCTGCCAAGCAGGAAGCGGCCGACGACAAGCGCCAGCCGGCCAATTCCGCCGAGCGCAACCAGCCCAAGACGAAGGATCAGGCACAAGAATCCCGCGAGCCTGCGCGTGATCGCAACCGCGAGGCCGAGAGCGCCAAGCCGAGCCGCGACAGCGGCAAGAGCAGCGCCGAGACCAAGCAGGACAAGTCTGCGCCGCAGAAATCGACGGCCGAGTCCGAGAAATCCAAGACCGGTCCTGCTGCTCAACAGAACGAGCGGACTGGCGCTGCAGCCAACCAGAAAGAGCAGAACCAGCCGCCGCGCAATGCAGCCGAGCAACAGCCGGCGCAGCAGAACAACCGGCCGGCGACCGCGACCGACACCAACCGGACGGCTCCGACCAACAATGCGCAGACCGCGCCCGCCACCTCGGGCACGCAGACCAATCAAGCCAATCAGACCACGCAGACCAACACGCAGGTCAATCAGCAGACCCAGGTGACGTCCGAGAAGCAGGTGCGGATCTCCGAAACGGTGAGCCGTACACGCCTGGCGCAGCCGGAGCGCAACCTGAACATCTCGATCCGGATCGGCGAGACGATCCCGCCACGCGTCCGTCTCTACCGGGTTCCGCCGGAGATCGTCTCGATCGAGCCGGAATATCGGGACTACGAATATTTCGCCACGGAGGACGAGGTCGTCATCGTGGAGCCGCGCACGCATCGCATCGTCAGCCAGGTGCCGCGCGATCCGTCGCGGGCCCGGGCGCAGATGAGCGGCGGCGCTGCCTCGTCGAGTGTGGCCGCCGCCGGCAGCGCGACGGGCAACAACGTGAACTGTCAGGTCATGCGGCGTGACCCGTCGGGCAATGTCGCCCAGGCAGAACCGTCGACCGTCGGCTCGACCGCGCGCACGGATTCGCTGAGCGTGATTGTCCAGATGCCCGGCGGCGGCTCGTCAGCCCCGATCGCCCTCGGTGCCCCCGCAGGCAACATCGTCGTCGCGACGCAAGGGCAGGGCGATTGCACCGTGACGCTCGAGCCGCAGACGCGCTGATCGAACAACCAGGCCGAAACGACAACGCGCCGCCCGGATGCCCCACCGGACGGCGCGTTGCTGCGTTCGATTAGAAAGTTTCGAGGTCCGGAGTGCCTAGGAGTCCGGACCTCGTCACCTTGCCCCAGCCTTCAATCCCCCGCCCCATGTGGTCCCCCAACCCCATGTAGCGCGATCAGAGGGTGATGCCCGTGGAAGTGGCCGCCGATCGATGTCCCGCGATGTACGCGAAGGCTGGTTAGGATTCCATTCCGGATCACTACGGACACGAATACCGATTGCCATGTCGTTCGACATTGGCATCGCGGCGCGGTCGTCTAAATCCAGAGCGCGCGACCGGCAGGATGTCCACATCTCATAGTGCTACCAGAACCCAGGTTTCACCGGCCTGTCATTGAATTGGTCTAGCGCTGCTCCCGTCATCGCTGACGGC
Organism: Bradyrhizobium sp. 62B; assembly: GCF_030272265.2. Classification (NCBI taxonomy): domain Bacteria; kingdom Pseudomonadati; phylum Pseudomonadota; class Alphaproteobacteria; order Hyphomicrobiales; family Nitrobacteraceae; genus Bradyrhizobium; species Bradyrhizobium sp. 62B. Next base: position 3,616,892 of record NZ_CP092841.2, read on the forward strand.
CAAGGAGCAAGCCATGTCGAAGCCGGTGCTGGGCGCCGCATTGTCCATCAAATCGATCCCTGCGCATCGCGACTGGCTTCTGGAGCGGCAGCGCGATCTCGAAATCCAGGACTTCTTCCGCGCGGATCTTCTGGACAGCGACTGGCGCAGTACGGCCGGGGAGATCAAGCAGATGCTGTCGGGCCATACCGGACGGCTCGGCATCCACGGCCCGTTCTGGGGCTTCAAGATCGACAGCCACGATCCCATGATCCGCCAGGCGGTGACCAAGCGCCTGCTTCAAGGCCTGGATGCCGCAGAATTCCTTGGCGCGACCCAGATGGTGATCCATTCGCCGTTCACGACCTGGGACCACAACAATCTCGATCTTTATCCCGATAACCGCGCCAACATCGTGGAACGCGTGAAGGCGACGCTGGCGGAGGTGATCGCGCGCGCGGAGACCATCGGTTGCGAAATCGTCATCGAGAACATCGAGGACAAGGATCCGCGCGACCGCGTGCGTCTCGCCAAGGCGCTCGAAAGCGCCAAGGTCCGCGTCTCGCTCGATACGGGTCACGCCAATTACGCCCACATTTCCACCGGCGCGCCGCCTGTCGACTATTACGTCGAGACCGCCGGCGACATGCTGGCCCACGTGCATCTGCAGGACACTGACGGCTTTGCTGACCGGCACTGGGCGCCGGGCGAGGGCAACATCCCCTGGGTCGCCGTATTCCGCGCGCTGGGACGGCTGACGTCGAACCCGCGCCTGATCCTCGAGCTTCGCAATCACGACGACGTCCGCGCCGGCGCAGCCCATCTCGCCGCGCTCGGCCTCGCTGAATAACCGCAACATCCAGGGCAGGGATCACCGCCATGAGCAGACTTACCCGTCGTATCATCCTGAAATCCGGCGGCGCGGCCGCCAGCACATTCCTGCTGCCGCGCTTTGCCATCGCGCAAGGAGACAACCGTCCGACGGTGACGATCGCCGTGCAGAAGGTCACCAACGCGAATGTGCTCGACGTGCTGCGCGAGCAGTCCAATGTCGGCGAGCGCGTGTTCTTTTCCTCGATCTGGGAAGGCCTGATCTCGAAGAACTGGCGCGGCAACCTCGAAGCCGTGCCGGGCCTTGCCACCGAATGGCGCCGTATCGACGACCAGACCGTCGAGGTGAAGCTGCGCCAGGGCGTCAAATTCCACAATGGCGATGAGCTCACGGCCGAAGACGTCGTCTTCACCTTCAGCCGCGAGCGCATGTTCGGCGAGACCGAGGCCAAGAGCCGCTCCACCATCCAGGCCTTCGAGAAGATTCCGACGCCGCGGCCCGGCAAGGAGCTGCCGCCTGACGTGCCCGCCGTCGCGCGCCGCATCTGGCCGGACCTCGTGCGCGTCGATGCCGTCGATAAATACACCGTGCGCTTCTACAACGCGACGCCCGACGTCACGATCGAAGGCCGGTTGTCGCGCTACGGCTCCGACATCATGAACCGCCGCGCCTGGGACGAGTCTGCGAGCTATCTCGACTGGGCGCGCAAGCCGGTCACGACTGGTCCCTACAGGGTCGTCGAGCTCAAGCCCGACGTGTCGCTGACCCTGGAAGCGCACGACGAATATTGGGGCGGCCGTCCGCCGCTCAAGCGCATCCGCTTCCTCGAAGTGCCTGAGGTCGCGAGCCGCATCAACGGGCTCTTGTCGGGCGAATACCAGTTCGCCTGCGACATCCCGCCGGACCAGATCGCCGGCATTGAGAAGAATGCCGCGTTCGAAGTGCGGGGCGGCACCATCCTCAATCACCGCCTGACCGTGTTCGACAAGAACCACGCCGTGCTCGCCAACCCGCTGGTGCGCCGCGCCTTCACCCACGCGATCGACCGCCAGGCCATCGTGGACAGCCTGTGGGCCGGCCGAACCCGCGTGCCGAAAGGGCTGCAATGGGAGTTCTACGGCGACATGTTCAATGCCGACTGGAGCGTGCCGGCTTACGATCCGAAGCTCGCGCAGGATCTGTTGAAGCAGGCCAATTACAAGGGTGATCCGATTCCGTATCGCCTGCTCAACAACTACTACACCAACCAGGTCGCGACTGCGCAGGTGCTGGTCGAGATGTGGAAATCGGTCGGCCTCAACGTCCAGATCGAGACCAAGGAAAACTGGTCGCAGATCATGGAGCGTGCGCCGACCCGCGCCGTGCGCGACTGGTCGAACTCGGCGGCCTTCAACGATCCGGTCTCCTCGCTGGTCGCCCAGCACGGCCCGAACGGCCAGCAGCAGCAGATCGGCGAATGGACCAATGCCGAGCTGAACAAGCTCTCGGAGTTCCTGGAGACCTCGACCGACCGCGCGGCGCGCAAGAAGGCGTTCCGCCGCATGCTGGAGATCGCCGAGCGCGAGGACCCCGCCTACACGGTGCTGCACCAGAACGCGACCTTCACGGCCAAGCCGAAATCGATCAAGTGGAAGGCATCGCCGGCCTTCGCGATGGATTTCCGCGCCGGCAATTTCGAGGCCTAGGCCGTGACGTCGCTGGTCAGCATTCAGGATCTGCGCGTCGCCTTTGGCGGCGTGCCGGTCCTGCGCGGGATCGATCTCGCGCTTGGCAAAGGCGAGGCCGTCGGCCTCGTCGGCGAGTCCGGCTCCGGCAAGTCGGTCACTTGGCTTGCCGCCCTCGGGCTTCTGCCACGGCATGCGCAGGTCTCCGGCTCGGTGCGGCTCGAGGGGCGCGAGATCCTCGGCGCGCCCGCGGCTGCGCTTGACGAGGTCAGGGGCGGGCGCATGGCCATGATCTTCCAGGATCCGGCGAGCGCGCTCAACCCGGTGCTGACCATCCGCAGGCAGCTTTGCGAGGCGCTGGCCTTGCATCGCGATCTCCAAGGCAATGCCGTGAAGGCGGAAGCGCGGCGGCTGCTCGATCTCGTCGGCATCCCCGATGCAGGCCGGAGGCTGGAAGCCTATCCGCACGAATTCTCCGGCGGCCAGGTCCAGCGCATCATGATCGCGATGGCCCTCGCCGGAAATCCGGACCTCTTGATCGCGGACGAGCCGACCACCGCCCTCGATGCCACCATCCAGGCGCAAATCCTGGAGCTGCTCTCGACAGTCCGCCGCGAGTTCGGCATGGCAATGGTCCTGATCAGCCACGATCTCGGCGTCGTCGCGGAAAACTGCGACCGCGTCGCGGTGATGTATGCCGGCCGCATCGTCGAGGAAGCTCCCAGCAACCAGCTCTTTGCCGATCCCTTCCATCCCTATGCGCAGGGCCTGATCGGCGCGCTGCCGCCGCTCGACGGACCCCGCCGGCGCCTCACCGCCATTCCCGGTACGGTGCCTGATCCTGCGAAGATGCCGTCCGGTTGCGCCTTTGCGCCGCGTTGCACGTTGGCCGCAGAGTCGTGCGGCCTTGCGGCACCAACCCTTGCACCGATCGCGAATGACCGCAGCGTTGCCTGCATCCGCGCCGAGGCCTCGCGCCGTGCACTGCTCGGGATCGCTGCCGAATGAGCGCGCCGCTCGTTGAGGTGTCTGCGATCTCGCGCAGCTACGCGATGCGCTCCGGCATGTTCGGCCGCGCTACGGCCGTGCACGCCGTCGACGGCGTATCGCTGACGATTGCCAGGGGCGAGACGCTGGGTCTCGTGGGCGAGTCCGGCTCGGGCAAGTCGACCACCGGCCGCATCGTGCTCGGCCTCGAGCCGCCCGATCGCGGCGAGGTGCACTTCGACGGCAAGCCGATGGCCGTGCAGGGAACGGCCGCGTGGCGTGCGCAGCGGGCAAGCATGCAGATGATCTTTCAGGACCCGCTCGGCGCGCTGGACCGGCGCCTGCCGGTCGCGGCGCAAATCTGCGAGCCCCTCGACATTCACGGCGTCGGCACGCCGGCGATGCGCGACGAGCGTGTCCGCGAGCTCCTGCGCGCGGTCGAGCTGACGCCCGCGCATGGCGCGCGCTATCCCGGCGCGCTGTCCGGCGGCCAGCGTCAGCGCATCGTGCTGGCGCGGGCGCTCGCCACGAAGCCCGATTTCCTGGTCTGCGACGAGCCGGTCAGCGCGCTCGACGTCTCGATCCAGGCCCAGGTGGTGAACCTGCTCTGCGATCTCCAGGCCGAGCTGTCGCTGACGCTGCTGTTCATCAGCCACGATCTGCGCGTCGTCAGGCAAATCAGCGATGTCGTCGCCGTGATGTATCTCGGCCGCATCGTCGAGATCGGCAGCGCCGATGATCTCTTTGCTCGTCCCGAGCACCCCTACACCCAGGCGCTCGTCTCGGCATCGCCGGCGCCGGGCCGCCGCAGCGCCGGCCGCGTCGTGCTTTCAGGCGATCCGCCGAATCCGGCGGCGCGCCCACACGGCTGCGCTTTCCATCCGCGCTGCCCGCGCGCCATCGCGCGCTGCGCAAGCGAGGTGCCGGCGCTGTCTGCCGTCGGCGGTGACAGGCAGGTGGCCTGCCATCTCGTGAAAGGCGCCCAAACGCAGGACGCCGCGTGATGGGACGCTATGTCGCCATTCGCATTGGACGGGCCGCGCTCACGATCGTGCTTGTCGTCACCTTCGCCTTCGTCGTGCTGCGGCTGTCAGGCGATCCCGCGCTGATGATCCTGGGGCCCGAGGCGCCGCCCGAGGTGCTCGCTGCGTTCCGCAAGGCCTGGGGCCTCGACGATCCCATCTGGTTTCAATATCTCGATTATTTCGGCGCCATCGCCAAGGGCGAGCTTGGCCGCTCCATGCGTGATGGCCGGCCCGCGATCGAGCTGGTGCTGGAGCGGATCCCGGCGACGCTGGCGCTGACGCTGCCGGCGTTCTTTTTAAAGGTCGCGCTCGGCGTTCCCGCCGGCATCTACGCCGCGCTGCACCGGGGCTCCGCCATCGACCGAGCCGTGATGACGACGGCGGTTGCGGGCTTTACCGTGCCGAGCTTCGTGCTCGCGCTGATCCTGGTGCTCGTCTTCGCCGTGCAACTCGGCTGGCTGCCCTCGGGCGGGCAGGACAGCTGGCGTCACGCCATCCTGCCGATCGCGACACTGAGCCTGGGGGGCGCCGCCGTGCTGGCGCGCTTTACCCGCAGCGCGATGCTGGAGGTGCTGGGCCAGCCCTATATCCGCACCGCATCTGCCAAGGGCGTGCCGTGGCGCAACGTGGTGACGTCGCACTCGTTGCCGAATGCAGCGATCCCGACCGTGACCATTTTGGGATTCATGGTGGGCACCCTGATCGCGGGCGCGGTGGTGGTGGAGAGCGTGTTTTCCTGGCCGGGAGTAGGGCGCCTGCTCGTCGTTGCCGTTGCCAACCGCGACCTCGCTGTCGTGCAATGCATCCTCTTGCTGGTCGCGATGACCATGGTCACCTCGAACCTGGTCGTCGATTTCCTCTATGGCTTCCTCGATCCGCGCCTGCGCGCCAAGGGGGCGCACGCATGACCGACGCCACGTTGAAGGACGCAGGCGTACGTCGCCGCATCAGCCTGCCGGCGATCCCGGTCTCGGTTGCGCTCGCCATCACCTGGATCGTCGCGATGCTGGTGATCGCGGCCTTCGCCGAGAAGATCGCGCCCTACGGCTATACCCAGCTCGATTTGCGCAACCGGCTGGCGGCGCCCGGCAATTTCGCGCATTGGCTCGGCACCGACGAGCTCGGCCGGGACGTGCTGTCGCGTCTGCTTGTCTCGATCCGCATCTCGCTGCTGATCGCCTTCGGCGCAACCGCGATCTCGGCCGTCGTCGGCACCATGCTTGGCTTCCTCGCCGCGCATTTCCGCGGGGGTGTCGAGCAGCTCGTGCTGATGCTGACCGACTTCCAGGCCAGCATGCCCTTTCTGATCATGGCGCTGGCCGTGCTCGCCTTCTTCGGCAATTCGCTGCCGCTCTTGATCGGCCTGATGGGATTGTTCGGCTGGGAGCGCTACGCCCGCATCGCGCGCGGCCTTGCCATCTCCGCCAACGCGCAAGGCTACGCCGCCGCGGTCCGCCAACTGGGCGCGACACCGCCGCGGATTTACCTTCGCCACATCCTGCCCAACATCGCCTCCACCCTGATCGTCTCGACGACGCTGGTCTTTCCCGAGGTGATCCTGATGGAATCGGGCCTGTCCTTCCTCGGCCTCGGCGTGCAACCGCCGATGACCAGCCTCGGCAACATGGTCGGCTATGGCCGGGAATACTTGACGAGGGCGCCCTGGATCATGCTGGCCCCGGCGACCACGATCGTGGTCACGACGCTGGCGGTCTCCGTCATCGGCGACTGGCTGCGCGACCGGCTGGACCCGACCTTGCAGTAGGTCTGGTCTCCCGGACGCGGTGCGGCGCGTAGTGCCGCTCCGCTGGGCCGGGACCCATGCCTCCGCGAGTTTCTGGGCCCCGGCTCAGCAGCGCACCGTCGAAGTGACGCTGCGCTGCGTCCGGGGCACGACAGAGAGCCCGCGCCGGGAGCAGGGGAGCCCTGTCATGCCCAAGTTCCCGTTGCGCGCGTTCCCCGGCTGCGCTATCCGGCCACAAAGGCCTGAGGCGGCTTCCATTTTCCCGCTCAGGCACCAACCCGAGGACGGAAACCGCCATGCCAGCCTATCGCTCCCGCACCACCACCCACGGCCGCAACATGGCGGGCGCCCGCGGCCTCTGGCGCGCGACCGGCATGAAGGACGCGGATTTCGGCAAGCCGATCATCGCCGTCGTCAACTCCTTCACCCAGTTCGTGCCCGGCCACGTCCATCTGAAGGACCTCGGCCAGCTCGTCGCCCGCGAGATCGAGCAGGCCGGCGGCGTCGCCAAGGAGTTCAACACCATCGCGGTCGACGACGGTATCGCCATGGGTCATGACGGCATGCTCTACAGCCTGCCGTCGCGCGAGCTGATCGCCGACAGCGTCGAGTACATGGCCAATGCGCATTGCGCCGACGGTCTCGTCTGCATCTCCAATTGCGACAAGATCACGCCGGGCATGCTGATGGCAGCGCTGCGGCTCAACATCCCCGCCGTGTTCGTCTCGGGCGGCCCGATGGAGGCCGGCAAGGTCAAGCTGGCCGGCAAGACCAAGGCCGTCGATCTCATCGACGCCATGGTCGCCGCCGCGGACTCCAAGGTCAGCGACGAGGACGTCAAGGTTATCGAGCGCTCGGCGTGCCCGACCTGCGGCTCCTGTTCGGGCATGTTCACCGCCAATTCGATGAACTGCCTGACCGAAGCGCTCGGCTTGGCGCTCCCCGGCAACGGCACGGTCGTCGCGACCCATGCGGACCGCAAGCGCCTGTTCGTCGAGGCCGGCCACACCATCGTCGATCTGGTCCGCCGCTATTACGAGCAGGACGACGCATCCGTGCTGCCGCGCAACGTCGCGAACTTCAGGGCGTTCGAGAACGCGATGACGCTCGACATCGCGATGGGCGGCTCGACCAACACCGTGCTGCATCTGCTCGCCGCCGCCCACGAAGGCGAGGTGAAGTTCTCCATGCAGGACATCGATCGTCTCTCGCGCCGCGTGCCCGTGCTCTGCAAGGTCGCGCCCTCGGTCGCCGACGTGCATGTCGAGGACGTGCATCGCGCCGGCGGCATCATGGGTATACTGGGCGAGCTCGATCGCGCCGGCCTGATCGACACCTCGGTCTCGACCGTGCACGCGCCGACCATGAACGAGGCGCTGGAGCGCTGGGACATCAAGCGCACCAAGAGCGATGCGGTGCGCACCTTCTTCCGCGCCTCGCCCGGCGGCATCCCGACCCAGGTCGCCTTCAGCCAGGAGCGCCGCTACGACGAGCTCGATGCCGACCGCGAGAAGGGCGTCGTGCGCGATCTCGAGCACGCCTTCAGCAAGGACGGCGGTCTCGCCGTGCTTTACGGCAACCTCGCGCAGGACGGCTGCATCGTGAAGACCGCGGGCGTCGACGCCTCGATCCTGAAGTTTTCCGGCCCCGCGCGCGTATTCGAAAGCCAGGACGCAGCGGTGGAGGGCATTCTCGGCGGCAAGGTCGTCGCCGGCGAGGTCGTGGTCATCATCTATGAGGGGCCGCGCGGCGGTCCCGGCATGCAGGAGATGCTCTATCCCACGAGCTACCTGAAATCGATGGGCCTCGGCAAAGCCTGCGCGCTCGTCACTGACGGCCGTTTCTCCGGCGGCTCGTCGGGCCTCTCAATCGGCCATCTGTCGCCGGAAGCGGCCGAAGGCGGCAACATCGGTCTCGTCCGCACCGGCGACATCATCGCGATCGACATCCCGAACCGCAGCATCAGCCTGGAGGTCTCCGACGAGGAGCTCGCCGAGCGCCGCGTGGCGGAAGAGGCGAAGGGCGATGCGGCCTGGCAGGCGCAGGGGCGCAAGCGCAACGTCTCGACCGCGCTGCAGGCTTACGCCGCGCTCACCACCAGCGCCGCGCGCGGCGCGGTGCGGGAGGTAAAGCGTCGCTCGAAGTAAGCTTCGCATCATCCGCGCAGGGCTGCGGATGGTCAACAAGTCCTGAACGGCCGGCGCAAGCCGGCCGTTCGCGTTAAGGATGCCCCGATGAACTTCGGCGGCCCTGGATTTTGCGGCGTATAATGCGGCCACCTTCGCAAATCCATTTCGGGCAACTGGGGCACCATCGCAATGTCTCGTACTCTCGCCGTTGTTTTCTCGACCGCCGTCGCAGCAATTTCCATGACGGGCGCGGCTTCCGCCGGCTGCTACAATTGCTACGCGCCGCCGCCGTGCCAGACCTGCTATCAGCAGCAATACGTCGCGCCGCAATACCGCACCGTCGACGAGACCGTGATGGTCTCGCCGGGCTCCGTCGTCGCGCACCGCACGCCCGCGCAATACCGCACCGTGATGGTGCCGCAGACCGTGATGGTCGCGCCGCCCAGCGTCCAGTATCAGCGCATCCCGCCGCAATACGCCACGCGCCAGCGCGTCGAGATGGTCTCGCCCGGCTATTCCTATTACGCCCCGGTGCAGATGAACTGCGCGTCCTGCGGGTACTGAGCCCGTCGCAACGACTTACGGATTTTGCGTGGCGCTCCCCACGGGGCGCCGCGTTTCCTTTTGCCAAACCGATACCGGTCCGGGCAGGGGTGCCATCCCGCCAACTTCGCGTTGCCTTGCGCGCCCGATTGCGTTAAGCGACAGCCGTTCCGGACTTGGAAGGGTGGCCGAGTGGTTTAAGGCACCGGTCTTGAAAACCGGCGTGCCCGCAAGGGTACCGTGGGTTCGAATCCCACCCCTTCCGCCAATACGGTCCCCCTCCAAGCGGGAAGGGCTAAGCCATTGAGTTGACGCCAATTTGCGCCAGCTTGCCCAAGAACAACGTGAGCAGCCACGGCGAGAAGCTTCAGATCGGGGCGCGGCGAATTCCGACATTGCACGGAATTGAAGGAGAGTTGGGCGCTTTGGTCCGCCTGAGCTTGGGCGCTCGCGTCCGATGCAGCGGTGCAACAGCGATGATGGTCGTGCGGTAACTGTCGATCCTGCAGATCGGAGTTGCCATCGTTCTCCTGCCTGAGGTCGTCTGGATCTTGATCGACAAGCAAGTCGTCGTGGCCTTGCTCTTCATCATATCTCGTGGTCGTAGGCCTTCTCGACAACATTCTGGAACCGCTCGTCATGGAGCGCTGGCTGACGACGCCGACGCTCGTTATCCTGATTGACGTGATTGGCGGAGCACTGGCGACCGCCGCATTCGCCGGTTGGCAGGCGTTGCTATCCAAGACATCGATCGTCAGGCCACAAGGGCTGAGCTATGCTCCTACAGTTGCTGGTCGGCACGCTTGTCAGCGTCATCAATATCGGCCTTCATGCACTCGTTACGGTTCTGGCGGTGGCAATTGCCCGCCGTGCCGGTCTGCGGCCGAGCAGACGGCCGAGGCTACATCTGATGGGTGTGATGATTGCGACTGCGGTCGTCCTGATGATCTCGCATGCGTTCGAAATCCTGGTGTGGGCCGCGACATACCTCGCTCTGCGCGCTGTCGCGGCCGATAGCGATATTCTCTACTTCGCCTTCGTCAATTACACGACGCTCGGCTACGGCGATATCACGCCTGTACCTGAATGGCGGCTGATTGGGCCCATGACAGCCATGAACGGCGTTCTGCTGTTCGGCTGGTCCGCCGCGATCCTGTTCGAGGTGCTGCGCAAGACACTGGAGCACCTCGGGATCACCGAAGTTCACGGATATCGGTCCCCGAAGGCCTAAACGAGCACCATCGCCGCGAGCCCGGCCATTCACGACTGCAGATCGAGAGTGGCGAGCTGTTGTCGATCGAGCAGCACGATCTGGCGCTGGGTGTTGCCCACGAAGCCGAGAACGCCGAGTTCATGCAGGCGTGACAGCGCGCGCGAGACGGTTTCGAGCGTCAGGCCGAGATAGTCGGCGATATCGCGCCGCGACATCGGCAGCGCCAGCACACCCGCCGCCGTCAATCGCTTGTCCATTTCCAGCAGGAAGGCCGCAACTCGCTCCAGCGAGGTTTTGCGTCCCAAGAGCAGCATGTGGTCTTCGGCATGTTGGAGATTGTTGGTGGTCATGCTCAACAGATTCTTGGCAACCATTGCGTCGCTGTCGGCGACCGTCTCCAGACTCTGCCGCTTCACGAGGCGCACGGTGGTGTTGACGATCGCCTCGGTCGTGAAACGGTGTTCGCTGCCATTTTCGAGCCCGAAGATGTCGCCTGCAAGGTGGAATGCTCCGATCTGCCGCCGGCCGTCCGTTAGCAGCTTGTAACTTCGTACGGCTCCGGACTTGACCTGGTAGACATATTCCGCCGGCTCTTTCTCGCCGTAGATCTCGGTGCCCTTCCGATAGGAAAATTCGCTTAAACTGACCCGCGCATTTGATTCACTATCCATGCCAAAGACGCGAAGAGAATGAGGGCGGAGCGGGGAATCCGTTGTGATGCGAACAAACATAGGCCAACTCCTCAGCTCATCGCCGAATTGGTCCGTAAGACGAAAATATCCCAAGCGCGAAACGCGCCGGGCAGTCCCACTCCCGCCGAAGTTGATTTACGCCGTCGGTAGTGGTTCAATCCATTGTTCCAAGGTTCATCGTACCAAGGGACAGGAAGAGATTTTGATGCGCAGGATGAGAAGGCGCTGCCCCTGCGAGATATTGGCTCATTGCCAGGCAGGAATTTTATCCTCCAATCTGTTGGAAATGACTGCTCCAAGATGAGAGGACCTCAACGGTCCCATTGGAAGGCTGGAGGTGGAAGGTGCCGGGCCTCGTTCACGTTGTTGATGACGACGAGTCCTTTCGTACGGCGATCGAACGCCGCCTGAAGCTTGCGGGCTACGACGTCGTCACTTACGCGTCGTCACAAGCGTTGCTGGAGATGACACCGAACGACGAACAGGCGGGCTGCATCCTGCTCGACGTACGGATACCGGGACTGAGCGGCCCCGAATTGCAGACCCGGTTGATCGAGTCGGGCTCGCATTTGCCGATCATCTTCCTGACGGGGCATGCAGACACGCCGACCACCGTGCGAGCGATCAAGGCAGGTGCGGAAGACTTCCTGACCAAACCGATAAGCTCCGAGCAATTGATCGATGCAATCGAGCGCGCGTTGGCAACCCAACGGGCGGCGCGGGTTCGCCGCAACAGGCTCGATGCACTTCGCGGTGATCTGGCCAGGCTGACGCACCGTGAGCGACAGGTATTCGATCTCATCGTGCGCGGCCGGATCAACAAGCAGGCCGCGCATGAGCTTGGGACAACCGAACGTACAGTGAAGGCGCATCGCCAGCAGGTGATGGAGAAGATGCAGGTTCATTCACTTGCGGAACTCGTTTCGATCGCGGAGCGGCTTGGAATGCTTGATCCGAACGAGAATTAACTGGCGCGTTGGCCAGGTTCCCACCACACAAACCTGCACCAAAGGACAATCCTGAGGCGCGTTGACAGCGTTGGGCCTGCCGTGTGCAATAGTGCACAGATGGTGCGCTCGGAATGCGAAGCCTTCAAAGTTGATGTCTCGTAACCGCCGCCGCTTTTCATTGATTTGACGAAAGGCAGCTTGCCTTGCCCCTGCGAAAGTCCGTCTTTATCGTTGATGACGATCCGTCCGTGCGTGCCAGCATGGACCGGCTTTTGCGTGGCCGCGGCTTCGACACCAAGTTGTTCGGCAATGCGGCGGCCTTGCTCGATCATGGCAGGTTCAACACCGCGGTCTGCATCATCCTCGACGTCAATCTTGGTGAAAAGTCCGGCATCGACTTGCGGCGAACATTGGCCGAGAAGGGCGTCGAAGCGCCTGTGATCTATGTGACCGGCAACGAGTGCCCCGCAAACCGCGCGGCGGCCCTTGCGTCCGGCTGCGTTGCCTATCTGACCAAACCATTTGCCGCGCAGTCGTTGATCGATTCCGTCGAGCGCGCTCGCGTCTCGTAGCTGCTCGAGCCGTCATTCGTCGATATATTGCTCGAGAGTCCTGGCCGGCGCACCCCGGTGGACGGAGGCGAATTGCGCCAACGGGATCGAGGTCGTCAGAGCGAGAAGATTTGAATCGACGACTTCCAGCACAAGCGCCTTGCCGGTTTCCATCTCCTTGATCATTGTTGGCGTTGCGATGTCAGCAGCGACACACAGATTGGCGAGACACCAGGTATAGGGCAGGCGGACGACCCCGCCGTTGTCGACGCTCAATTTCGGCACGTGTTGCAGATACATGCCGGCAGGTACGAACAGTTGCAGGCGGGCCGTGGGGGCGTCCTCACGCTGGATCAGATCGAGGCGAACGGCCGTCTGTCCGGTCGCGAATTGGCCGGTGATGGAGGTCCGGCACAGGATGGGCGCACCGCCCGCCCTGAAGCAGAGTTTCTCCCAACTGCCGTAGGTAATGTCCTTTGCTTCGCGCTGGCCGCGCGTTGCGACTTCGCCGGGTTTGCCGGCTTGCGCCGTCTTCGGCGCGGCGGCGCCCGAACTCGTCGCAGCTCCGGCGATTGCAGCCATCAGGAGGCCAGAGAGACAATCAAGCGGGCGGGGCATCGGCGTATCTCCGGGGTCTGAACTCATTTCGGCGCATCGAGGAATGTCGTGACCAGCGGCGACCAGAGCGGGATCGCATCAGGCGAGCCGATGAAGAAGTGGCCTTCATTGCCGAACGGCGGCATCAGATGGTATTCGGCCCGGCCGCCCGCGGCGGTGAATGCGTCATGCATGCGCTTTGACAGGTCGGGCCCGAAAAACGTGTCGTTCTCGATGTAGATCCACAGCATCGGCACGCGCGAGGTGCGGCCGAAATCCGCAGTGGCTTCAACGAGCTTGTCCGGCGCGCAATTGTTGTTCGGCTTGCCGCCGACGCGCCCCCCACGGCCGGCGGCGAAGGTGATGATCGCCTTCACCTGGGGCGGGTTCACGCTCGATAACGCGATCGACGCCCAGCCGCCGGCGGACTGTCCGACCACGATCACGTCCTTTGGGATGATCCGCTTTTCCGCATCCAAATAATCGATGATCCAGAGATCGACCTGGGCGACGGCCATGCCTGCATCACGGAAGTTCGGATTGCTGCACTTGCCGATCTTGGAGAAGAACGGACCGAAGATCGCACGCTCTGGAATGTCGATGGCGGCTGCGCCATAGCCGCTACCGACCGGCGCCACCACGAGATAGCCGCGCCTTGCGAACCACGTGGCGGCATCGCGAAACTCCACCAGCGGAAAGAAGCTGCGATCGGTCGGATTGAGCGAGACGCCATGGTTCATGATCACCAGCGGGAAGGGACCGTCACCGACCGGGCGGACCAGATAGGCGAACATCGGCAGCGGCAGCGGCAGGGCCCAGATCTCCTCCTGGATGCGGATCTCGTCCTCCGCATGCGCCGGTGCCGCAAGCGCGCCGAGAAGGGACAGGATGACTGCAAGGACTTGTCCGATTGCGGGGAGAGGGGAGTGCATGCCGGCCTCGTCACCCGTTGAACGTGGCGGCCACGACGATCGGGCCCAGCACAGTGAGGACGACATTGCCGACCGCATAGGGCACGGCGACGCCGAGCACCGGCGTCTGGCTCTCGGCAACGTCACATGCGCCGGTGACGGCGGCATCGACGGTCATGGCACCGGCCAGCGCACCGCAGGTCACCACAGGGTTCATGCGCAGCAGATGATAGGCGACGAGCGTCCCGATCGTCATCGGGACGAGCGTGACGACGGTGCCCATCCCGACCAGCAGCAGACCGTGCGCCTGGATCGCAGACCAGGCGGCAAGCCCGTTGCCGAGTCCGATCGCCGCGATGAAGCCGCCAAGCCCGAGATCGCTCAAGGTTTGCTGCGCCGCCGGCGGAATGGCGCCGATACCGGGCCTGCGCGTCCGCAGCCAGCCGCAGACGAGCCCCGCGATCAATGCACCACCACCGCCGCCGAGCGTCAGAGCGACAGTGCCGACCTTGAAGCTGGCAAGTCCGGCCAGCAGGCCCACCGCGATGCCCGCGGCAACGAAGGCGATGTCGGTCCGGTCGCTGGTATTGAGGGCATGTCCGACCTTCGCCGTGGCCCGCGCGATGTTGCCGGTGCTGCCAACCAGCGTCATGACATCGCCGATATAGACCCGCGTATCGGGACCGAGCGGGACCTCCCGACCCATCCGCGTGAGCGCTCGCAGGAAGACGCCACGCGCATTGTCGCCAAGCCGCTCAACGATGTCGCGGAGCGAGCGGCCGTGCAGGTGGCGACTTTCCACGAGCACCTCGATCACATTGCCCGGGAGGCTGCGCAGCAATTCCCCCGCGTCGATTTCGTCCCCGATGACGGGTTCGGCGGCGACGATCGCGGCGGTTGGACCGGTAATGACGAGGTCGTCGCCGGCCTCGAGCAAGGTGTCATGCTGCGGCTTGAGGTCAGCTCCGCGGCGCACGATGCGTTCCACGACCGTGCGGCTGCCGATCTCGTCCTCGATCTCAGCAATGCTACGGCCCGCCCCCGCCGAGACGCGATAGGCGCGCGCCTGGAATTTGCGATAGGAAAGGTTTTCCGTCTTCGGCGGCGCGCCGCCGGCGAGCTCGGCTTCGAGCTTCTTCGCCTCCGCCTTCAGATCGATGCCCATCAGCCGGGGGGCAACGAACGGGACGAACAGCAGCGTCAGGATGTAGCCGAGCACGTAGGTCACGGCGTAGCCGGCGGCGATATTGGCTTCCTGCTGCTTCAGCACGTCGGGGGGCAGTCCGAGCTGGGACAGCGCGCCCGAGGCCGTCCCGATCACGGAGGACTGTGTCAGCGCGCCGGCGGTCAAGCCTGCGGCCGTCCCGGTATCCAGCGCGAAGACGCGCGCGAAGATAAGGACAATGACGAGACCGGTCCCTCCGATCACCAGCGTCAGCACGACCTGCGCCAGGGTCCGCACGCTCAGGGAGGCGAAGAACTCCGGCCCGGAACGGTAGCCAATCGTGAACACGAACAGGCTGAACAGGAGCGCTCTGAGGATCGGCGGGAATGAGAAACTCCCGAGCTGGCCGATCAGCACCGCGACGACCAAGATGCAGGCGGTGGTCCCGATCGAGAAGCCGCGCACCTTGATCCGGCCGAGGAGGGTACCGATCGCGATGGCGAGCAGCAGGAAAATTTCCGGTGCGGCGGAGATGATCCACCTGACGGTATCCATGGTCGCAGTTCCCCCGGCGCTCTGCTGCGATTTGATTGCTCGCGCACGGAACATTGCTTGATCCAGATCAAGCTTTAGGCAGCACGGGGCGATCCCTATGACTTGATGATGCGTTTGCGACAGCCCTCATGACGGACATGACGACGTTGGACGCCGCTGCCGACGCGATCCGTCGCGATGAGACGGTCGAGATCGTGCTGCTGCTCGCCTTCGCCGGCGGCTTCATCGACGCCTATACTTGGATCATCCATGGCGTGTTGGCCAATGCGCAGACCGCCAATCTGATCTTCCTCTGGGTCTATGCGATGGCCGGCAATTGGGTGAAGGCCTTGCACTTCGTGCCGCCGATCCTGGCCTTCGCAGTCGGCATCGTGATCGCGGCCTGGCTGCGCCGTGTCGCCGGCCAGCGTGCCGGGGCCATTAGTACCGTCGTCGAGATCGTGCTCTTGATCGCGATCGCCGTTCTGCACAACCGGTTGCCGGACCTCGCGGGAACGCTTGGCATTTCCGTGGTCGCAGCCATGCAATCGGCGATGTTCGCAAGGGTCGAAGGCACTCTTTGCAGCACGGTGATGATTACGGGAAACATGCGTCAAGCCATCGAGAACGTTTTCTCGGTTGTGCATGGCGGTGCACCGCTCGGGACGTTGCGCAAGTCGGCAATCTTTTTTGCGTTGTGTGCGGTTTTCGGTTTCGGCGCGGCGGCCGGCGCATACGCGACAAAGATCATTCCTGATCTCGCACTCGGGATTCCCGTGGTCGCGCTGTTGATCGTTCTGTTGCGTTGCGAAGCGACCCCGCAGGAGGTGACCAGATGAACTCGCCTTCGGAGCCGACCGGGATGCGATTCTTTCCACCGGCTCAGTGGCTTGCAGCATATCGAAGCGAATGGTTGCGGTCCGACGCGATCGCCGGCATCACGCTCGCCGCTTACGCGATCCCGGTCTCGCTCGCCTATGCCGCGCTCGCCGGCTTGCCGCCGCAGATCGGCGTCTACGGCTACATGCTCGGCGGCATCGGCTACGCCTTGCTCGGGACGTCGCGCCAACTCGCGATCGGTCCGACGTCGGCGATTTCCCTGATGATCGCGGGGACCGTGGGCGCGCTCGCGGGGGGCGATGCGGTCCGCTATGCGCAGATCGCGAGCCTTGCGGCGTTTGCCGTGGCGGTGCTGTGCCTCATCGCCTGGCTGTTCAAGCTCAGCGTCCTCGTCCGGCTGGTCAGCGACAGTATTCTGGTCGGCTTCAAGGCGGGGGCGGGGCTCACCATCATCATGAGCCAGTTGCCGAGCCTGCTCGGAGTTGCCGGTGGCGGCCACAATTTTTTCGATCGCGCCGTCAAGCTGGCCGGGCAGCTCGGCGGCATTGACCCGCTTGTGCTCGCCATTGGGGCCGTCGCGCTGATGTTGCTGCTACTCGGCGAGCGGCTCCTGCCCGGCAAGCCGGTTGGCATCACCGTCGTTGCGCTCGCGATCCTTCTGGCAACGCTGCTGGGCCTCCCGGCCTTGGGTGTGCCCGTTACGGGGAAGATACCGGAAGGGCTGCCAGCGCTGGGAATTCCGACGTTCGGTTTGCTGGAATTCAACGATCTGTTTCCGCTCGCAGCCGGTTGCGTCCTGCTGGCTTATATCGAGGGCGTATCGGCGGCCCGCAGCTTTGCTGCCAAGCACGGTTATCCGCTCGATGTTCGCCAGGAGTTTCTGGGCTTGGGCGCGGCAAACCTCGCCGCTGCGTTCGGCCATGGTTATCCCGTCGCCGGGGGCTTATCGCAATCGGCCGTCAACGACAACGCGGGAGCGCGGACGCCGCTCGCGCTGGTCATCTGCTCGGTGACGCTCGGGCTGTGCCTGTTGTTCTTCACGGGGCTGCTGACCAATCTGCCCAAGGCGGTGCTCGCGGCAATCGTCTTCGCCGCCGTCTACAGGCTGGTCGACGTTCGTGCGCTGCTCCGAATGTGGCGTGTCAGCCGGATCGATTTCCACGCGGCAGCGATCGCGCTGATCGCCGTGCTGCTGCTCGGCATTCTCCAGGGCGTCCTGCTGGCGTCGATCGCGTCGATTTTCCTGCTGCTGGCGCGCGCTTCGCGACCGAACGTCGCGTTCCTGGGCCGGTTGCCGGGCAGCGGCCGCTATTCGGACAGCGCCAGACATGAGGACGTGGAGCCCTTGGAGGGCGTCATCGCATTCCGGCCCGAAGCCTCGCTGCTCTACATCAACGCCGAGACGATCCTGGACACCGTCCTGACGGCGTTGCGGACCTCACCGGCCGTGCGCCTGGTCGCCTGCGACCTCTCGGCCTCACCCTATATCGATTTGGCTGGCGCCCGCATGCTGCGTGATCTCCACGACGAACTTGCGTCACGCAAGGTGACGTTCTGCATCGTCGGCGCCCACGCGCAGCTGCGCGACCTCCTGCGCGCCGAAGGACTTGCGGACAGGACCGACAGCACCCAGTGGCTGCGGTCGCTCGACACGCTGCTTGCCGATGATCGGGCAAGGAGCGGGCAAGGAACAGCCTGACGCCTCGTATTGCGTCGCGAGCGGCATGGCATCGTCCGTCAGAATGCACGGGACCGTTGACTTGGATCAATGGAACGACCGGTGCCGCACTCACGATCCGGCATCACCTTCGCCTTCATGGATCGGGAGAGATACATGTCCAAAGAGCCCAAGGCCGCGCTGAAGCGCATTGACCAGTTCTTCTCCGGACCCGGCGCACGGGCAGACGACTGGCGCGATCTGGTCGAAGCCGCCAAGACCTGGGCTCGGGTCGGCAATCGCGCGGCCTACGACGCAGCGCTGGCCGATCTCTCAGTGACCGAGGAGTTTCACGGCTATCCCGGCCTGCAACTGATGGCAACGCTGCGGGAGGCCGCGTCCGCGGGCGACGGCGCAGCCTCGTTCGCCCTTGCAACGCGGATCGCCCAGGCGCTGGCGACGCGATCCTTTCGCCAGCATGCCGGCGACTGGAGCGCCAAGGACGACGGCAATGGCGATACGCCCGAGCTGGTGCCGCCGTCTTTTGGCGCGCACAGCGCGCGTCGCCCCTATTTCGAGACGCTGATCGTCACCGGCCTGTCGCCCGGCCAATGGCCTGCGCTCGCGGCCGAATGGCGCAAGCTGCGGCGCCCGGTCGATGCCTTCATCTATGAACCGGTCATCGTCGGAAGCTTGGAGGACGCCTTCTGCGCGACGATGCTCAATCCCAACCTCGGCGCTGTGATCATCAACGAAGGCTTCGGGCTGCGCTCACGCCACGATGCGCCGGTCCTGCGTTCGATCATGGCTGGGGCAGGGCTCAACGACGAAACCGACGCCTCGGCGCTGCGGCTCGCCCAGATCATCAAGCGCGTCCGGCCCGAGCTCGATCTCTACATGATCTCGAATCGCGACGTCGAGGAACTGGCAGGCAATCCCGAGGCGGCCGTGGTGCGCCGCATCTTCTACTCGGTGGAAGAGCTCCTGGAGCTGCACCTGTCGATCCTCGAGGGCATCCAGGATCGATACGACACGCCATTTTTCGACAATCTCAAGAAATACGCGCAACGCCCGATCGGCACGTTCCACGCGTTGCCGATCGCGCGCGGCAAGTCGATCTTCAAGTCCGACTGGATCCGCGACATGGGCGAGTTCTACGGCCCGAACCTGTTCCTGGCCGAGAGCAGTGCCACCACGGGCGGCCTCGACAGCATGCTCGAGCCGACCGGCAACATCAAGAAGGCGCAGGAGAAGGCGGCGAGGGCGCTCGGCGCCGACCGCGTCTTCTTCGTCACCAACGGCACCTCGACCTCGAACAAGATGGCGGTGCAGGCGCTGCTCGCGCCGGGCGACATCGCGATCGTCGACCGCAACTGCCACAAGTCGCATCACTACGGCATGGTGCTGGCCGGTGCGCAGCCGCTCTATGTCGAGGCCTTCCCGATGACGGAATATTCGATGTACGGCGCGGTACCGCTGAAGACCATCAAGCAGGCGCTCCTGAGCGCCAAGGCCGACGGCCGGCTCGACCGCGTCAAGATGGTCGATCTCACCAATTGCACGTTCGACGGCCACATCTACAACACCCGCCGGGTCATGGAGGAATGTCTCGCCATCAAGCCCGACCTGATCTTCCTGTGGGACGAGGCCTGGTTCGGCTTCGCGCGTTTCTCGCCCTTCCTGCGCCGACGCACCGCCATGGGTGCCGCCAACGAGATCGAGTCGTGGATGCGGGATCCGAAGTCGGTCGCGACTTATGAGAAGCAGCAGGCCGAGCTTGGCAAGACCCCGTCCAACGAGGTGCTGCTCAAGACCCGGCTGATCCCGGATCCGCGACAGATTCGGCTGCGCGTCTACCAGACCAATTCGACCCATAAGTCGATGTCGGCGATCCGCCAGGGCTCAATGCTGTCGGTCAAGGACGTCGAATTCCACACCGTCGAGCAGCAGTTCAAGGAGGCGGTGTTCACCCATGCCTCGACCAGCCCGAACCAGCAGCTGATCGCGAGCCTCGACATCTCGCGGCGGCAGATGGAGCTCGAAGGCTATGGCCTTGTCGCCAATGCCATCGAGATTGCGTTCGCGATCCGCCAGGCGGTCAACAACAATCCGCTGATCTCGAAATACTTCCGCATTCTCGGCGCCGATGCCATGGTGCCGGCGCAATACCGCCAGAGCGGCTTCACCGATTTTCTGGCACCCGGCGTCAACTGGGCCAATACGCTCAAGAGCCTGGACGAGGACGAGTTCTGCCTCGATCCGACCCGCATGACGCTGGTGTGCGGCACGGCCGGCTATGACGGGACGCAGTTCAAGGGCATTCTCGCCAACGATTACAACATCCAGGTCAACAAGACGTCGCGCAACTCGGTCCTGGTCCAGTCCAACATCAACAATACCCGCAGTGACGTCGCGCATCTCATCCGCGTACTCGCCGAGATCGCGGGCGAGATCGACCGCGGCCTTACCCAGGGCGGTGCCAATGCCAGGAAGACGTTCGAAGCTCGGGTCACGAGCCTGATGAAAGATGTGCCGGATCTGCCGAACTTCTCGCATTTCCACCCGAGCTTCCGCGGCGATGCCGGCACCAAGACCAACGAGGGCGATATTCGCACCGGCTTCTATGCGGCCTACGACGCCGCGGGCTGCGAGCACATCCGCCTCAGCGATCCCGAGATCGACCGGCGGCTGAAGGCCGGCCCCGAACTCGTCTCCGCCAACTTCGTGATCCCGTATCCGCCGGGCTTCCCGATCATGGTGCCGGGCCAAGTGATCACTCAGGAGACCATCGACTTCATGCGCAAGCTCGATGTGAAGGAGATCCATGGCTACGACGCCAAGGAAGGGTTGAAGCTCGTGCGCAGCGAAGCTTTGGCGAAGCTCGGCCGGCCGAAGGCCGACGCGAAGCCGAAGCTCAAGGCCGCATCTTAGCGCTTGGAGGGGACCAACATGCAGGCATTTTTCGAGTTTCTGCGGCAGTATCCGTATCTGCTGCTGTTCTTTGTCGTCGGTCTCGCCGTCTATATCGGCCGGGCCAGCATCAAGGGTTATGGCCTCGGCATGGTTGCCGGAGCCATCGTGGTGGGGGCGGGCCTGTCGGTTTGGGCCTCGACTTACGGCGTGAAGCTCGAGCTCAACAACTTCGCCAAGAGCCTGTTTTACTATCTGTTCATGTACGGTGTGGGCTTGCGCGTCGGCCCCTCCTTTATCAACAGCCTGAAGGGCGATGGCCTCAAGTTCTGCATCCTCGCCCTCGTATCGAGCGTGCTCGGCCTGGCGCTTGTGGTCATCGGCGCCAAGCTGTTTGCGCTTCCGCCCGGCGCTGCCGGCGGCATGCTGGCGGGTTCCCAGACCATGTCGGCGGCGATCGGCTCCGCCGAGCAGGCCGTCACGTCCGGCGTCGTAAAGCTGCCCGCTGGCATGAAGCCTGAGGACGCATCCGGCATGATCGCGCTGTCCTACGGCATCACCTATATCTGGGGCACCGTCGGCATCATCCTGATCTGCAAATATCTGCCGCGCTGGTGGGGCGTCGACGCCAAGGCCGCCGCGAAACAGTATGAGCAGGAGTTCGGCGTCAAGGATCTCGAAGGTGGCGGCCTGACCGGCTATCGCCAGTTCGGCCTGCGCGCGTACCGGCTGGAGAACCCGGCAACCGTCGGGATGAGCATCGCAAAATTCCGGACGGTCAATCCCGAGTACCGGATCGTCAATGTGGGGCGGAACGGCGAGCCCCAAGGCGCCGATCCCGACTTTGTGCTGCAAAAGGGCGATATCGTCGCCCTTGGTGGATCGACCGAGCACCTCACGGAAAAGATGGGCATTATCGGCCCGGAGGTCGCTGACGCCAAGACGCTGGGCATTCCCATGGACCAGGCGGACATCCTCGTCATTAACAAGGACATGGTGGGGCGGACGTTCGAGTCCTTCCGCGACACGGCGATCGCCGGCCAGCTGCAGGTCACCAAGGTCGAACGCGGTGGTGTGCAGATTCCGGCTGGTCTCAAGACCAAGCTGGAACGCATGGACATCGTCTCGGTGGTCGGCCTGAAGTCGGCCGTCAACGAGCTCGGGGAGATGTGGGGCCGCATCGCGCGCGCCAATACGTCGACCGATCTTTTGACCCTGTCCCTCGGCATGATCATCGGCTTCCTGATCGGCATGATCGAGTTTCCGGCTTTCGGCGCCAAGGTCGGCCTTGGCAACGCAGGTGGCTTGCTCCTCTCGGGCGTGATCGTGTCCTCGGTCGTGTCGCGGCTGCGCTTCTTCGGCAACACGCCGAATGCGGCGCGGAACGTCCTCGAGGATCTCGGCCTCGTCGTCTTCGTCGCCATCGTCGGCGTCAATGCGGGCGCAGGACTGTTGTCGCAGTTGACGGGCGCCATCGCCTTGAAGATCTTCATCGTCGGCTTCATCGCCTGCACCATCCCGCCGTTCATCGTCTGGGCGATCGGCTTCCACGTCTTCAAGATCAACCCGGCCGTCTTGATGGGCGGCGTTGCCGGCGCGCGATCGCATTCCGGTCCGTGCCGCGAAGCTGCGGTCGAGATCCAGAGCTCGGTGCCATGGATCGGATTCCCGGTCGGCTATGCCGTCTCGGGCATCCTCCTGACGATCTTCGGCTACTTCGCGATGCTCCTGGCGCAATGATGAAATGGGAAAACAGACTCATGAGAAAAGTCAGCTTCGGTGCGGTTGCGGCCGCCATGCTCGTAACGGCCATCACCGTGAGTACGCCGGCGCGTGCCGATACCGGCCAGGTCGCGGTCGTCTTCACCAAAGGCGGTTTCATCGTCGGCGTCGGCGGAGGGGAAGGCGTGCTGCTCTACAGGGGCAAGAAGTATCCGTTCACCGTCTCCGGCATGAGCGTCGGCCTCACGGTCGGCGCCTCGACGACGAAGTTCGTCGGCAAGGCCATCGGTTTGAAGGGGCCCGCGTCGATCGAAGGATCGTATGCGGTTGGAGGCGCCGGCGGTGCGGTCGCGGCCGGCGCGGGCGCGGTTCAGCTGCAGAACGCCAATGGCGTGATCCTTCAGCTCAGCGGACCCAGGGTCGGCGCGGAAGTGTCGGCCGCGGTTGGCGGCGTCACGATAAAGCTCAAATAGTCCCAGCCGGAGGTCGCAAATAGAACGGGCTGCGTCGTCGCAGCCCGTTTCGTATTTCATCATGCTGCGTTTCAGTAACGCTCTTCCACGAACTTGAGACCGCGCAGGCTTGCCTGGTCGTTGTAGCGTCCCTTGTGAGACCGCGGCGGCAGCTTGACCTTGTCCCGCTTGACTTTCTTGTAGGGGATCGTCCTCAAGACGTGCGAGATGCCGTTGAGCCGCGCGCGGCGCTTGTCGTCGGAGCGGATCAATCGCCACGGCGCATGCTTGGTGTCGGTCGCCTCGAACATCATGTCGCGCGCGCGCGAATAATCGTACCAGCGCCCGAACGATTCGGTGTCCATCGGGCTCAGCTTCCACTGCCGCAGCGGGTCCTCGATCCGTGCCATGAAGCGGCGTTCCTGCTCCTCCATCCCGACCTCCAGCCAGAGCTTGATCAGGATGATGCCGGCGTCGACGGCGAATTTCTCCACCAGCGGGCACAATTCCAGGAAACGCTTGTGCTCGGTCGGCGAGCAGAAGCCCATGACGTATTCGACCCCGGCGCGATTGTACCAACTGCGATCAAAGATCACGATTTCGCCGCCGGCGGGAAATTGCTCGATATAGCGCTGCATGAACAGCTGGGACTTCTGCCGGTCCGAGGGGGCGGGCAGGGCGCAGACACGGAAGACGCGCGGTGACACCTTCTCGGTCAGGGCCTTGATGGTGCCGCCCTTGCCGGCGGCGTCGCGCCCTTCGAAGATGATGATCACTTTCAGCTTCTGGACCTTGACCCATTCCTGCAGGTGACAAAGCTCGACCTGGAGTTTGCCGAGCTCCTTCTCGTAGTCCTTGCGCTTCATCCGCTCCGCAGGCGCGTCCTTGGCCATGCCGTTGCCTCCTGTTGCGCGTCATTCGTCCCAGGAGATGGTCACGCCGATATCGCCGGGCACGCCGCCGGGAAAATCGATGACCTGATAGGAAATGCGATAGCCGCGCGGTTTGAGATAGTCGACCCACAGCTGGAATATTTCCTTTGGAATTCCGGTCAGGGTGTTCTCCCAGCCTTTTTCCATCTGATTGATGGCGCGGCCCTTGTCCGTGCAGAGCGAGTTGGGGAAGCGATAGACCAGCACTTCGGTCAGGCCATTTCGCACCGCACGCTTGATGATGGTGGAGGCGAGCTGGATCTTCTCCTCCTCGCTCTTGCCCGAGGGCTTGCTCAGACGCTCGATCAGAGCGCGCTTCTCCGCATCGGCCGCCGCAGCGAGGCGGACATATTCGTCAGCCTTCTCCGCCTCCTTGAGAGCGGCTTCTTGTCGAATCTGGGCGGCGTTGGGGATGAGATCGTCGAGACCCGGCATGGCTGGCGGCTCCTGATGATTATCCAATCAGCATCGGGAAGACGCTAGGTCGGGCGAAAGGCGTTCCCTTGATTCAAATCAAGCAAACAGCGAGACTACCTGAACAGGGTACCAGAAGTGCCGTTTCACTGACCGGGAGAGACGTTTGAGCGACCAACTTCACCCGATGGCTCCGCACCATTTGCCGTTTTTTCTCGCGCCGGGAAGCGGGATCGACACGCTCATGGTCGTCATGGGAATTTTCCTGCTCGGTACCGTGTTCTGGGTCGGTACGCTCTATTGGAAGCTGCACAGCCTGCCGGAGCGGATGGCGCACAAGTCGCAGAAGCTGCAATTCGAGTTCGTCGCCGTGCTCGGTCTGATCTCGCTGTTCACGCATATGCACATCTTCTGGATCGCAGGACTCTTGCTCGCAATGATCGATCTGCCCGATTTTGGCACGCCGCTGCGCAGCATTGCCGGCTCTGTCGAGCGGATCGCGGACGCCACGCCGGCCGGCGAGGACGTTGAGCCGGAGAGGGAGGCTGTGACCACGCCGCCTCCGGCAGACAAGCCGGTGCCGGCCAAGGCGAAGGAGCCCGGCCATGCTTGAGCTCCTGATCTGCTCCCTGGTCACGATCCTGCCGGACTACCTCTACCGCCGCTATGCTCAGGGCAAACGGTTCGGCAAGGAGATCACCTTCTTCTCCATCTGGTACGAACTGCGCTGGGGCATCACCGGCTGCCTGATGCTGACGGTGTCGCTGATCACCATGATCTTCTATTTCCATCCGGCGACGTCGTCGGCGACGCTGTATTTCCGCACGGTTCCAATCCTGCCTGAAGGCTCCGGGCGCGTGGCCGAGGTCAAGGTCGGCTTCAGCGCGCCGGTCAAGAAGGGGGACGTGCTGTTCACCCTGGACAGCTCGAAGCAGCAGGCCGCGCTCGAAACCGCCAAACGGAAGGTTGCGGAGGTCGATGCGACCATGCAGACGGCGCAAGCCGATGTGGCCAAGGCCGAGGCGCAGGTCGGGGAGGCGAGAGCCAACTATCAGCAGGCCAGGGACGAGTTGGAGACCAAGAGCGAACTCCAGCGCCGCAATCCCGGAATCGTTCCGCAGCGCGACATCGACAAGCTCCAGGTCCTGGTCGACCAGCGTCAGTCTGGCATCGATGCGGCGACGGCCGCGAAACAATCGGCGTCGCTGCAGATCTCGATTCTGCTGCCGGCGCAGAAGGCGAGTGCGGAGGCTGCGCTGGCCCAGGCTCAGGTCGATCTCGACAAGACGCTCGTCCGCGCCGGCGTGGATGGGCGCGTCGAGCAGTTCCTGGTTCGACCGGGCGACGTCGTCAACCAACTGATGCGGCCGGCCGGCGTGCTCGTTCCGGAAGGCGCCGGCCGCAAGGCGCTGCAAGCGGGTTTCGGCCAGATCGAGGCCCAGGTGATGAAGGAAGGTATGGTGGCGGAGGTAACCTGTATTTCGAAGCCATGGGTGATCATCCCCATGGTGATCACGACAGTGCAGGACTACATCGCGGCCGGGCAGTTTCGATCCGGCGAGCAACTGATCGATCCGCAGAACGCCGTGCGTCCCGGCACCATCCTTGTGTTCCTCGAGCCGCTCTACAAAGGGGGCCTGGACGGGGTCACACCGGGCTCGAGCTGCATCGTCAATGCCTATACCAGCAATCATGAGGAGATCTCCGCCAAGGGCACGTCGACCAGCCGGAAGATCGCGCTCCACGTCGTGGATGGCGTCGGCCTCGTCCACGCGCTGCTGCTGCGTATCCAGGCGCTGCTGCTGCCCATCCAGACGCTGGTACTGAGCGGGCATTGAACGGAGCGCATCGCACTTTCAAGCCTGTCCGCGTGCCGCAATACTCGCTAGACTTGCCTGAAAAGCAGCCGTCGGAAGCTGCGGCAATGGAGCTGAGCAGGCGCATGAGCGGTGTTTCCGTCAGGCCGTGGCCAGCCGTGGCCGCACTGCTGTATCTCGGCCTGTTCGTCGCCGTGAGCCTGCTGTCCTGGCGCGCGGAAGCCGGCGAGCGAAGCCGGCGCGGCGAGCTCAAGCGCGTGCTGGTGTTGCACTCTTTCGGCCGCGAGTTTCGGCCGTGGAGCGAATATGCCCGCGACATCAAGAATGAACTCGAGCGACAGTCGCCCTGGCCGCTGGATATCCAGGAGCACGCGCTGCTCACAGCGCGCTTCAACAATCCTGGCCCCGAGGCGCCATTCGTCGAATATCTGCAGTCGCTGTATCAGGGCGCGAAGCCCGACGTGGTGTTGAGCATCGGCGCGCCTGCCGCCCGGTTTGCGCAGAGATACCGAGCAAGACTGTTCCCAGATGCGCCGCTCATTCTCACCGCGGTCGAGAATCGGCTGATTGATCGCGCAGGTCTCGGCTCCAACGATGTGGTCGTGGCAATTCGCAACGATTTTATGGCCTCATTTGAGAACATCCTGCAGCTTCTGCCGGGCACCAAGTCCGTTGCCGTCGTGGTTGGAGCCTCGCCACTCGAGAAGTTCTGGGTCGAGGAGGTCAAGCGGGAGCTGAAACCTCTCGACGGGCGAGTCGAGCTGGTCTGGTATTCGGATCTGTCATTCGAGGAGATCCTGAGGCGCGCATCGAAGCTCCCGCCGGAGACCGTGCTGTTCTGGGGGCTGATGTCGGTCGATGCGGCCGGCGTCGTCCACGAGAGCGACATTGCCCTGCGCAGCCTTCATGCAGTCGCGAATGCTCCGATCTTCTCCTACCAGGAGCCTTTTTTCGGTGACGGTCCCGTCGGAGGACCGATGCATTTGATCGCGGAAACGAGTTCAAGGACTGTTCGCGCCGCGATCGGCATCCTCGGCGGCGCGAAACCTGCGAACATCAATTACGAGACGATCGGCTTCTCCGCGCCCCGATACGACTGGCGGGAATTGCAGCGCTGGGGCATCAGCGAGAGCCGTTTGCCTCCTGACAGTCAGATCCTGTTTCGCGAGCCGAACATCTGGGAGCGCTATCGCTGGGAGATGTTGATGATCGCTGCTGCGTTCCTCGTGCAGGGCGGTCTCATCAGCGGGCTGCTGCACGAGCGGCGACGACGGAGGGTTGCCGAGGTCGAATCGCGCCAGCGTCTCGCCGAGCTCGCTCACGCCAATCGCTATTCCGCCGTCGGCGAGTTGACCACGTCCATCGCCCACGAACTGAACCAGCCACTCGGCTCCATCCTGACCAATGCCGAGACGGCAGAACTCATGCTGAGCGCCAAGGCGCCCGACATCAACGAGGTTCGTCAGATTCTCGCCGACATCAGGCGCGACGACCAACGGGCAAGCGAGGTGATCCGCCGGCTGCGCTCCATCCTGAAAAAGACGCCGTTCGAAATCAAGGACATCGAGCTCAATGGTACCGTTCGCGAAGCGCTCGACCTTCTGAAGGCCGTCGCCGACGGACGCCGCATCGCCTTGACCTACGCGCCTGTCCTGAGCGATCTCCATGTCAAGGGCGATCCAGTCCAGCTTCAGCAGGTCATCCTCAACCTGGTCATCAACGCGATGGATGCGGTGTCGGATGCGAACGCCGGAAGGCGGGAGATCTGCGTCTCGACCCTTCGGGCCGGCAATCAGGCCGAGATCAGGATCGCCGATACCGGACCCGGAATAGCCCCGGCCGACCTCGCTCAGGTTTTCGATCCGTTTTTCACGACCAAGCCGCAAGGCATGGGAATGGGACTGGCGATCGTCAAAACCATCATCGAGGCCCATCACGGCGAAATTGTCGCGGCAAACCGCGCCGCTGGCGGCGCCTTGTTCACGATGCGGCTCCCGATTGCGGGCTGAAGAGGCGATACCCTTGATCTTGATCGAGCCTCCGGGGCGCCGCGGCCGTTCCTCTTCCGCGGTCGCGGAAGTGACGATTACCCTGTTGGCGCAGCGCCGCGTGCCGGCTCATGATGGATGCCGAACTGATCGAATGAGGGTTTGGTCTTGCGCTGCAGCAGTCCCGAGGATCTCGTTTCGTTGATCTCGATCAACGAACGCCTCCGATCCGGCTCGATCTTCCCCAGTTGGAAGTACGAAGGAGGGTGTGATGTTTCGCTGCGGCAAGATCCTGATGGCGCTTGCGTTCATAATTGCGACCTCGTTCGCTGCAATGGCGCAGACCCCAACGACGCCTGCGGCCCCGGCTCCGCAGGCGCAGCCGGCAAGTCCCGCGGCGCCGTCGGCCGAGCTTCTGAAACCCGAGCAGCTCGAGGCCCTCGTTGCGCCGATTGCGCTCTATCCGGATGAACTCCTCGCCAACGTTCTGGCCGCCTCGACCTATCCGCTCGAGGTGGTGCAGGCTGACCGCTGGCTGAAGGAGCGCAAGACCCTCAAGGGTGACGCAGTGAAGGCGGAGGTGGACAAGCAGGCCTGGGACGACAGCGTCAAGGCGCTCGCCAGCACCGCCGACGTCCTGACCATGATGAGCGACCAGCTCGAGTGGACCAAGAAGCTCGGCGATGCCTTTCTCGCGCAGCAGCCCGATGTGATGGATGCGATCCAGCGCCTGCGCACCAAGGCCTATGACAACAAGAAGCTGGTTACCACCAAGCAGCAGAAGGTCACCGTTCAGTCTCAGGAAGGCAAGCAGGTCGTCGTGATCCAGCAGGCCAATCCCTCGGAGATGTATGTGCCGTACTACGATCCGGCCACGGTCTATGGCGGCTGGCCCTATGCGGAATATCCGCCCTATTACTGGGGCTATCCGTCCTATATCGGCGCGGGCGTGGTCGCGGCGGGGCTTGCTTTCGGCACCGCATGGGCGATCGGGCGGTGGGGCAATTACTGGGGCGGCGGCTGCAACTGGGGCAATCGCAACGTATACGTCAACCACCGCACCACCAACATCGGCAATGGCTGGCAGCACAATCCGGCGCATCGCGGCGGCGTCCGCTACAACAACAGCAACGTTCAGCAGCGCTTCGGCAACAACAATTTGAAGGCCGGCGTGTCGGACCGCATGGATTTCCGCGGTCGTGATGGCAACCAGGTGCTGCGTCCCAATCAGGGCGCGGGAGATCGGGCAGGCGACCGTGCCGGCGATCGTGCTGGTGATCGCGGTGACCGGGCAGGAGACCGCGCGGGCGATCGTGCCGGCAACCGCGGTGATCGGCCCGGCGGAGGTGATCGTGCTGGAGCTGCGGATCGCGCCAAGGGCGGCGGCGACCGCGCCAAGGCCGCAAACAAGGGTGGTGGAGATCGCGCAAAGGCTGCTAACCGCGCCGGCGGCGCTGCGGCCAATCGTGGCAGCGGCGGCAATCGTGGCGGTGCCATGAACGTCTCCTCCGGCCGCTCGGCAGCTGCAGCATCCGCCCGTGGACGGTCGAGCATGGCGAGCATGCCGCGCGGTGGCGGCGGCGGCCCGAGCTTTGCTGGCCGCGGCGGCGGTGGCGGAGCGGCGATGCGTGGAGGCGGTGGCGGGGGCGGCTTCCGTGGCGGTGGCGGCGGTGGTCGGCGCTCCGATATCGCGCTGAAGCACGACATCACGCTCCTCGGCCATCTCTCGAGCGGCATCGGCTACTATCGCTTCAGCTACATCGGCAGCGACAAGGCCTATGTCGGCGTCATGGCGCAGGAGGTCGAGCAGGTGATGCCTGCCGCCGTGACGCGCGGCAGCGATGGCTATCTGCGGGTCCATTACGAAAAGCTCGGGCTGACATTCCGCACCTACCGCGACTGGCTCGCCGGCGGCGCGAAGGTCCCTGCGGAGGTGACGCCATGACTGTCCTAGACTCATTCCGTCGCGCAATGTTGCCGGGCATCATTACGCTGGTGTTGCTCGGCTCTGCATCGCAGGCGCAGCAATCGTTCAAAACGCCGGAGGATGCGGCGGCTGCGCTCGCCGCCGCGGTCAAGAGCGGACCGGACGACATCCTGAAAGTGCTTGGGCGTGCCGCCGACGACATCGTGTCCTCCGGCGACGAGATCGCCGACAACGACATCCGAGCGCGCTTCACGTCGATGTATGACGCCAGTCATGCCATCAAGGCCGAAGGCAACAAGACCGCGACGTTGGTGCTGGGTCCGGATGACTTCCCGTTCCCCATTCCGCTGGTCAACACCAAGGCCGGCTGGGAATTCGACACCGACGAGGGACGCATCGAAGTGCTGCGCCGGCGTATCGGCCGCAACGAACTCGATGCGATCCAGACCGCGCTCGCCTTTGTCGACGCGCAGAATGAATATGCCGACAAGGACCGCGGCGAGGGCGCCGGCGTCTATGCGCAGCGCATCGTCTCCTCGCCGGGCAAGAAGGACGGCCTGTTCTGGCGCGACGACAACGACCCGAGCCCGCTCGGCGCGCTGGCGGCCGAGGCATCGAAGGAGGGCTACCGCGCCGGCGATGTCGGACCTGCGCCCTATCACGGCTACTACTTCCGGATTCTCAAAGGGCAGGGCCGGGATGCTCCCGGCGGTGCGCTCAATTACGTCGTCAAGGGCAAGATGATCGGGGGCTTCGCCTTGATCGCCTGGCCTGCCGAATACGGCAATTCGGGCATCATGACCTTCCTGGTCAATCACGCGGGCACCGTCTACCAGAAGGATCTCGGCAAGCGCACGGCCTTCGTCGCCGAGCGCACCTCGCTGTTCGATCCTGATGAGACCTGGAAGAAGGTCGATGCCCCGGCAAAGTGAGGTGAGAGCAGCCCTTCTGTCGATCGCGCGTTATCTTGCTGCGGGCGCGCTGCTCGCCTTTGCCGCGCCTGCCACCCCGTCGTTCGCCCAAGCAGCGGGTCATGTGCGCGTCAAGATTGCGAAGGCCGGCCTGCTGATCGGAGGCGGCGCCGGCAACGGCGTTCTGACCTATCGCGGCCGCAATTATCCATTCCGCGTAACGGGAGCGAGCCTTGGTATCACGGCGGGGGCAAGTGTCGCACGGCTGGAGGGCTGGGCCTCTGGCATAAAGGATGTGAGCGACTTCGCCGGCGTCTATAGCTCGGTCGGCGGTGGTGCGGCTGTTGTCGGGGGCATCAACGGCGCTCACCTGCGGAACGACAAAGGGGTGACAATGGTCCTGCAAGGAGGAAAGCTGGGCGCAGAATTCGCCGCCAATCTGAGCGCGATCATGATTTCCATGAGATGAGGAAGTATTCGTCGTCATGGCGGTACGAGAGCCGCCGGGGAACATGGTGACGCAACGCCGGGCTTCGCCCGGCCAGTGCGACCCAGCCTCGTCTGCGCCGAAGAAGCTCGACAGCGCCGCCGGTCTGCCGCCGCTCCCCAGCATCAGGCGGACTTTTTGGCCCTCGATCAGCGGAGGTGGAAACGCGACAGGGGCGCGTGAAACCGTTCGCCTGCAGTGCCGGTTCAGAACACAAAGCGCTGGCTCTAGACCCCGGCTGGTCCTTGCGAAATATCAATTACGTGCCGATCGCTCCCGACCGTTATCACGATCGTGTACGTCTTGGGACCACCGCCTTGGTCGGTCGGTGGTGCAATGTGGAGCTGTCCACCATACCATTCCCCCGGCATCATGGTGTTGTCCTTGATCACCGCTTGCTCCAGCACCGCCATGTTTCGCTGCCCTGTCTCGACAGTGGTTGCAATCATGGCTTCGTTTTGAGCGGCCGCGTTGTTCTGGGCTATCGCAGCTGCTGTGGGACTATAAAACGTTCCGGTACGCCCGCCGGGCGTAGTGTAGTGGCCGTAACCGGCTCGGGAAGCGCTATACGCGTTGCCGGCGGCGGCAACACCCGTAAGGAGTGCGGCCGCGACCTGGCGGTTCTTTTCCTCCTGCACCAGCATCTCAGGTCACCACCTTCATCTCGAAATCCGACCCGGCTGCGTGCTGCACGGCCTCAACCTGGGAGACTCGGAAGTCGACGGGCTGCTTGCCAAGATTATTGATGCCGACAACGAAGACTGGCCGGCCATTTGCCTGCATTTGACGGGCTGCTGGACGGACCAGCACCAGTGATGTCTTCTGCCGCGATACCAGGGCGGGCTGGCCATCGCGCATCAGCGCCTGTTGTTGCGGATTGGAAGCCTTGAATTGCACGGTCTCGGCGGTGACACAGCCGCCCAATAACGCGCAAAGCGCGAGTATGCTCAAACAACGCATTTTGGCCCCCCAGCCGTAAAGCCATCATCCAAGCGCAACCCTTGCGGGACATCAATAGAACTCGCGCGTTATCGACTTCCGTGAGAATACGGGGCGGCGGAATTTCGGCTGTGCAGTGCTGCTGCGCTTGCAGGTCGCGGCCCCACCGAACCGCCCCTCGCAAGCTCTGGAACCCCTTGAGCGTTCAGTGCGTTTAGACGCGAACGCGAATTGCGAGGTCAACCTGCTTCAGAGCTCATCGACCCTGATCCCCGGCGATACCGTCTGGCGACGGTGCAAGACGCGGCGCGTGGCGGTTTTGAACGATGCTGCCGCATATTTTGCGGCCCTGCGCGAGGCGCTGCTCGATGCGCAGGATCTCGTCTACATCGTCGGGTGGGACATCCATAGCGAGACGACGTTGGTCGGGGCCGCCGGACGTGCGGATGACGGCTTGCCCGAGCAGTTGGGTCCATTTCTGCGCGCGCTCGTGCATCGCCGCCGCGAGTTGCGGATCAACATTCTGGTCTGGGATTTCGTCTCGTTCTACGCCTCCGAAAGGGAATGGAATTCCGCGGCGAAATTCACCGCCGACACCGACGGCCGCGTCCAATTCCAGCTGGATTCCACGCTTCCGTTCGGCTCGGCGCAGCACCAGAAGATCGTCTGCATCGACGGTTCACTGGCGTTCGTCGGCGGGCTCGATCTGACGATCAGGCGCTGGGACACGAGCGAGCATTGCGCCGATCAACCGTTGCGCTGCGATCCGCAAGGCAAGCCATATCCGCCGTTTCATGATGTTCAATGCCTGGTCGACGGCGATGCCGCCGCCTCGCTGTTCGAACTGGCGGAGGAGCGCTGGCGTGCGGCAGGCCAACTGACGCATGAGCGGCGCGGGCGGAGTCGTGCGCGCTGGCCGTCGCATGTGCCGGTCGAGGCCGAGCACATGCCCGTGGGCATCGCCAGGACCGATGTCGTCTGCCCCATCGACTCGACCATCAGGGAGGTCGAGCGTTCGCTGATCGCAGCGATCAGGTCCGCGACGAGCTTCATCTACATCGAAAATCAGTTCACCAGCGCCAACAAGATTGCTCAGGAATTGGCCGCGCAGATGCAGCGCGTGCCGGCGCTGCGGGTCTTGGTCGTTGCGCCGAAACTGCATTCCTCGTGGCTGGAATCCCAGGCCATGCAGAACGGCCGCGGCGCCTTCATCGCCTGTTTCAGCGAGGCCGGGATCGCCGATCGTATCCGCTTCGTCTACCCGGTCTCGCGCGATGGGGAGACGGAGGCGGCCGTCATGGTGCACAGCAAGCTCATGATCGTCGACGACAGGATCTTGCGGATCGGA
Source organism: Bradyrhizobium sp. 62B (assembly GCF_030272265.2). Classification (NCBI taxonomy): domain Bacteria; kingdom Pseudomonadati; phylum Pseudomonadota; class Alphaproteobacteria; order Hyphomicrobiales; family Nitrobacteraceae; genus Bradyrhizobium; species Bradyrhizobium sp. 62B. The sequence continues at coordinate 3,650,752 of NZ_CP092841.2, forward strand.
TCGGCCAATCTCAACAACCGGTCGATGGGGGCCGATAGCGAATGTGACCTGATCTTTGAAGCCGCGTCCGATGAGCATCGGGATTTCGTCGCTTCAGTTCGCCATCGCCTGGTCGCCCATTTCTGTGGCGTCGACGAACACACCATCGCGCAAAACGACGATCGTCTCCTTGCTCTCCTGGACGAGGTCTCGGGAACCGATAGAGCGAAGACGCTGCGGGACGTGGAGGCCTCGGTCCTCAACAGCACGCTGGCCACGATGGTCCAGCCGGTGGCGGATCCCGAGCGGCCCCTTCACCTCGAGCGGGCGGCCTCTCGCATGTGGAGCACCAAGACCATCATCGGGATCGTCTCGATCGCCGTGGCGCTCCTTGGCCTCGCCATGGCGTGGTCATACACGTCCTTGAGCGGCTTCGCCGACACGGGACGCATCTCGAATTTGCTGTCCGCCTATTCGCACTCGGTCTGGGGGCCTCCACTTGCGGTCGTGGCTTTTGTCGTCGGCGGCCTGGTGGTGTTTCCGGTGCTCGTGCTCATTGCGGCCACGGCGGCCGCGCTTGGGCCATGGCTGGGCTTCGTCACGGCGATCGCCGGGGTCTTGCTCAGCGCCTTCATCCTGTTCGTGATCGGACGGGCACTCGGACGACAGCGGCTCCAGCAACTGCTCGGACGGCGTGCGGCGCGGATCCAGGACCGCGTTGTCGGCAAGGGCATCCTGGCTGTCGTCGTAATCCGGATGATTCCCATCGCACCGTTCTCGGTGGTGAATGTCGTGGCCGGTGCGAGCACGCTGCCTCTGCGTGACTTCCTGGTCGGAACCCTGCTGGGCATGACCCCTGGCATCCTTGCCATGGCGGTTCTCGGGGCGCAGATCGCGGATGTGGCCCGCAATGCGTCCTGGAGCAGCATGTTGCTGCTCGTGCTGGCGTTCCTGGGCTGGCTCGGCATCTGCGCCGGCGCGCAATTCGTCGCGACCTGGCTCGCCGGGAGGCGCTGATGCGCTTCATGACCTGGAACGTGCATGGCACGTTCAACCTCAATCCGAAGTTCGATCTGGAGGGCGTGTGCTCCATTATTCGCAAATGGGCTCCCGATGTCGTCGCGCTCCAGGAGGTGGATTCGCGATCGAGGTCGGACGATCCGTTTTCGAAGCTCGCAAGTGTCGTCGGCGATCACCGCGTTCACGCCAAGTCGATCGTCACTGCGGATGGCGATTACGGTCAGATGCTCCTAAGCCGCTTTCCGTTCTCCGGTGCGCCCGAGATCGCCGACGTGTCGTATCGAGAGCGTGAGCCGCGCAGAGCCATTGCGACAAGCCTGCTGACCCCCTCCGGCGATGTGCGGGTGGTCGCCACGCATCTGGGCTTGAGCATCCACGAGCGCTATGCGCAGGCTCAGGCCTTGGTGAGCCTCGTCAAGCCGGCGAGGACCGTCGTCCTCGGCGACTTCAACGACTGGTTTTGGGTCAAGTCAGTGCGGCGCGTGCTCGCACAGGTCTGCCCGAACCGTACGCGGTTGCGGACTTTCCCGTCGCGTTTGCCGCTCCTGCGGCTTGACCGGATCTATGCGACGTCCGACAGCGAAATCGTGAAAGTTTGGACCGACGAGGAGGCACGAGCTTTCTCGGACCATCTGCCCGTCATTGCCGAAATCGAGCTTTAGGGCATGTAGAAAGGCTTTATTTTACAACAGCATAGCTACTGTGCATGGGGTTGTTTTTCCACATTTGCGTCAGGCGCGTTCAGAGGGGGTAAGGAACTCTTTCCTCACAGCGGCGTTATCTTCCCATGGCTGAAGATCTTTCCTTCCGACGCAAACCCCTGACCCCCGAGCAGCGCCAGGCGCGCGATGCGACTCGCCGGATCGAGGCCGAAAAGGCCATGCGCGATCATGAAGAGGCGCAAAAGGCGTTTTACGCCAACAAGGAGCGGCTGAAAGCCGAACGACTGGCGCGTGAAGCCGCGGCGGCAAAGGACTGAGCTCGCGCGGGCTCTCGTCCGCAATCCTCCGACACGATCGTCCGGACGGCGGCGCTAGTGCCGGGGGGAGATCCGCGCGGTGCTCAGAACCAGCATGAGCGCCTGGACGGCCCCTGTGAAGGCGCGGCGCGGCATTTGCGCTTCGATCGCCTCGGCTGCGATGCGACAATCGTCGGCGACCTTGAGCAGCCCGCTTCGCGTGAGATCCATGTTGGAGAGGGCAGCCTGCTCAAGGCAGACCCGTTCAAGCCGTCGAAATTCCCGAAGCTCTCTGTTCATGCGCCAGCTCCCGGTGTGCCCAAGGCCATGCGGCGCTGAGTCTGCTTAACGAACGGTAAACGACCTCGACTTCCGGGCTGGCTGGCGCTGAGCTTGTGCAGCCATGCGCACGCCGGGCCAAGGGGCATTGGTAGGCTTGACGGCGTCTTCCTTCCGCCGGAAGCTTCAAATGATCTTAAACCAGCGTGAACCGCGGAGACGTTCGTCCCCAGCCAGTCCGACCCTCATCAGCGAAAGCGCAATGGAGCTGACCATGACCACGTTCGACAAGCGCGAGCAGGGCTTTGAGGCCAAATTCGTCCACGACGAGGAACTCATGTTCAGGGCCACGGCCCGGTCCAACAAGCTGCTCGGTCTCTGGGCCGCAAGCCGGCTCGGTCTGAACGGCGATGCCGCGACGAGCTACGCAACGACGCTGGTGACGGACCATCTGCAAGACAGGACGATGGACGAGGTGCTCGACAAGGTGTCGGGCGATCTTGCCGGCACGGGCCTTGGGCGCGAGCAGATCGCGGTCAAGCTGCAGGAATGCCTGCATCGGGCCATGCAGCAGCTCGAGACAGATAGGTAAGGCGGTCGTCAGGCGCTATTCGGCCTGCTTGCGCGCGCCGGAATCGCCGAGCTTGTCGACATAGGCAATGCCGATCGCCGAGACCACGAAGGTGAGGTGGATCAGCACCTGCCACATCACGCCGGTCTCGGTGTAGCCGGCGCGGTTCGAGCCGAGATTGCCGGCCTCGATGAAGGTGCGCAGCAGCGCGATCGAGGAGATGCCGATGATGGCCATGGCGAGCTTGATCTTGAGGACGCTCGCGTTGACGTGGCCGAGCCATTCCGGCTCGTCGGGATGGCCCTGCAGGTCGAGCCGCGAGACGAAGGTCTCGTAGCCGCCGACGATCACCATCACGAGCAAATTGGAGATCATCACGACGTCGATCAGCGCAAGCACGCTCATCATGATCTGCTGCTCGGTGAGATCGATCGCGTGCCACGAGAGGTGCCAAAGCTCCTTCAGGAACAGAACGATGTAGACGCATTGCGCCACGATCAGTCCGAGATAGAGCGGGAGCTGCAGCCAGCGCGAGCCGAAGATGATCATCGGCAGCACGCCGAGGCGCGGCAAGGGCGGGCGCGGTTCGGATTGGGGTGAAGGCTCAACCGACATTCAGGCCGCATCCTCGCAATCGAGACGATCGCTTTCTAACCCGGCAAGATGGCCGGCGGAAGACGCGGCGCCAGCCGCCTTCGGCGGATCGCGCCATCCGTGATAGCGTGCCGCGCGGCTGTCGTGCGACGGCCCGGATTGGGAGGCGGGGAGTGAGGGGAAGTGGCTTGGGCAGATGGGCCAGTGGGATGGCGCTCGCCGGCGCGATCATGGTGGGCGCTGGCTCTGCGGAGGTGTCGGCGACACCGCTGACGCCGTTTCGCTACGAGGCGCAGGCGCAGCGTCATTGTCCGCACGACAAGGTGGTCTGGCTCGATTTCAGGAAGGGCGTCTACTACCGCAAGGGTCAGAAGCGGTACGGCCAGGGCTTCGACGGCAGCTTCGTCTGCCAGAACGAAGCCCGCGGCGGCCTCTATCGCCGCTCCCTGCTGGGCCTGCGCTGAACGGCGCCTGGGCAGTCCAAATTCAAGTGGAGGTGAGATCGGCAACGTTGCGAGCTGAGCCGCGGCGGTGCCGCGGATGGAAAATGCCGAGGAGAGGAGGGGCTCAGGCGAAGGCCAGGGCCACGAGGCTCGAGCACAGCAGGACCAAACCGCCGGCGGTCAATGCCAGGAAGCCGTCAGATACCAGGTCATGGTTGCGCATGGGACACCTGCCGCTCTCGTCTTCGATGCTCGGTCGGATCGATTAAAATTGTCCGAACATGCCGTCTTGAAAGAGGTGATGCTTGTCTCCCGCGCGAGTGCCCTCAGGCCCGCGTGCGGTAGCCTTCAAACGCATGGGCCAGGAAGATCCCCGCGCTTACCAGACCCATCAGTGCCGAAACCGTCTCGATCATCGTTAAATTCCAAATCCCGCCCTTGCATCCGAGAGAACGCGTGCGGCCTTGCACAGTCAAAAGAATTCCAGTGAAGGCAGCGACAATGGGGGTGGAGTGAGGATTTGGCGCAACAGAATGTCCAGCCCTGAGACAGCGCGGGCGCCATCGCTCCGTAGAACAACGGAAAAATGCGAACGTCTCGTTTACCATCCCGGCGGGATCGCTGAGGCCTCCCCATTTCCGCCGCGTTCGGGTTGCGTTATCGTTACCGCTTCCGAGACGGTGGTGGGCCGCCTTGGATCAGATGACCGGACGGCGCTCCCCGTAGCCAAAGCGGGGTTGGGTTCGTCTCCGGCAAAGTGGTATTTGGGGCGAATGGGGATCCGACGGTCAGATTCGGTTTTGCGGGCCGCGCGCGGTGTTGCGGCGGTCGCGGCCTGCGTTGCGCTTGCCAATTGCGCCTCCTCCAACAAATTCGCCAGCCGCGTCGATCCCAAATACGGCGTGTCATCGAGCCCCCGGGTTGTGGCGTTCGGGGAGCCGGTCCCGAAGGGCGGCGGCACCTACCGCGTCGGCAAGCCCTATGTCGTGGCAGGCAGGACCTACGTGCCGGAGGAGGACGTCAATTATCGCGCCGAGGGCATGGCGTCATGGTATGGCGATGATTTCCACGGTCGCCTGACCGCCAATGGCGAGGTGTTCGACATGACGTCGCTGACCGCGGCGCATCCGACCCTGCCAATGCCGTCCTACGCGCGGGTGACCAACGTCTCGAACGGCAAGTCGCTGATCGTCCGCGTCAATGACCGCGGACCCTATCACGGCAACCGCCTCATCGACGTCTCGAACAAGGCCGCCGAACTCCTTGAATTCAAAGGAAATGGTGTCGCCAAGGTCCGCGTCGAATATGTCGGCCGGGCGCCGTTGGAAGGCTCCGACGACCGCCAGCTCCTGGCGACCCTGCGCACCGGCGTTCCGGCGCCGTCGCCCTCGATGGTCAGGGTCGCTTCGGCAAAGCCGTTCGTGCCGGAATTGCCGGGATCGAGCCGCGGCGCCATTCGCGGCGACGTGCCGATGCCGGAGGGGCGGCCCTATAATCTCGGCAACACCTCGGCCGACATGGCCTCGCTCAATGCGACCTCGGAAATGTCGGCCTCGAGCCGTAGCCGGGGCCGGGCGGTGCAGAACGCCCGCGCGGTGTCCTATGACGAGGACGGCCGTTACGCGCCGGAGCGCGCTGCTTCGTCGACCGACGGCGCCGCCGAGGCTCGCAGCATCCTGAGCGGCCGCGGGCTCTACTAGGCCGCGCCGGCCTTCAGGAACGCTACCAGCGCCGCGTTCACCTCGTCGGGCCGTTCCTGCTGGATCCAATGGCCGGCACCCTCGATGATCAGCTTTTGCTTCAGGTTGGGCAGGACGCGCTCGAGCTCGTTGACGCGCTTGGCGCCGATCAGGCCGGTGATGACGGCGTCCTTGGAGCCGGCGATGAACAGCGAGGGCTGACGGATCTGCGCGTCCTGCCAGGGCGCCGTCAGCTCCCAATTGCGGTCGATGTTGCGGTACCAGTTCAGCCCGCCGCGAAAGCCGGACTTGCGGAAGCTTTCGGTGAAGTAGGCGAGATCAGCCTCGCTGAGCCAGTCGGGCAGTGGTTCCTCTGTCGTCGCGTGGCTGAGAAAGCCCTTGCCCTCCTGCACGAACATGGCGGCGGTGGGGTCGGCAAGGCCTCGTCCCCCGAGCACGATGCGCATGGTGCGGGCGACGTCGCGCTCCAGCTCGGCCTCGGCGACACCAGGGGCCTGGAAATACTGCCAGTAGAAATTGGTGACGCCCCCCTGCCGCAGCAGGTCGAGCGGCTTGCCGCGGCCGCGGAACGGCGGCGGCACGCTCAGGCCAGCGACCGCCGTGAAGATGTCGGGCCGGAACAGCGCCGCATGCCAGGCGACCGGGGCGCCCCAATCGTGGCCGACCACCATCGCCTTGCTCTCGCCCAGCGCCTGCACCAGGCCGACCACGTCGCCGACCGTGTCGAAGATCGAATAGGCGGCAGCGTCAGGCGGCGCCGCGCTCTGGCCGTAGCCGCGCATGTCGGGGGCGACGACGTGAAACCCGGCCGCGGCGAGAGCGGAGATCTGGTGGCGCCAGGAATAGGACAGCTCCGGCCAGCCATGGCACAGCACGACCAGTGGACCCTGGCCGGCTTCGCGGATGAAGAGATCGATGCCGTTGGCCTTGATCACGCGGGTGGATGACATCGCTTTTCCGCCTTGTTTCAGGGGTTTGGTCGAAAAACATAAGACGCCACGATAGGGGCGCGGCGAGAATCGTGCAATCTCGGGGACAGGTATCGAACCGCGTGTTGTTCGCATCTGTTCCAACTGTTAGAACGCCTCTCTCAGGGCTTCGCCATGGCATTTCGTCTTCCTTCGCTTTGTCGCAACCGGCTCACCGCCGGAACGCTGGCGCGCGGGCTGGTCGCTGCGGTTCTGGTTGTCGGCATCGGCTGGAGCGGGGCGCTTCTGGCCGCCAACCAGAGCATCCAGGGCGCCAAGAAAACGGAAGATGCCGGCTTCGACGGCGATGCTCCGACCGCGATCCTGATCGAAGCCTCCTCGGGCAGCGTGCTGTTCGAGAAGAACGCCGACGAACTGCGCGCGCCTTCCAGCATGATGAAGCTGATGACGGCAGAGGTCGTCTTCAACGCCATCAAGAAGGGCGACATCAAGCTGACCGACGAGTACCGCATCAGCGAGAACGCGTGGCGGCGGGGCGGTGCGCCCTCGGGCGGCTCGACCATGTTCGCCGCCATCAACAGCAAGGTCTCGGTCGACGACCTCCTGCACGGCGCGATCATCCAGAGCGGCAACGACGCCTGCATCGCGCTCGCCGAGGCCATGGCCGGCAACGAGAAGATCTTCGCGGCCGACTTCATGACCAAGCGCGCCCGCGAGCTCGGCATGACCAGGTCGACCTTCGGCAATTCGAACGGGCTGCCCGACCCCGCCAACAAGATGACCGTCCGCGAGCTCGGCATCCTCGCCCGGCACATCATCCTGGACTTCCCGGAGTTCTACAAACTGTTCGGCGAGAAGGAGTACACCTGGAACAAGATCCGCCAGCCCAACCGCAATCCGCTGCTCAATTCGATGGAAGGCGCCGACGGCCTCAAGACCGGCTACACCAAGGAAGGCGGCTACGGCATGGTTGGCTCGGCCGTGCAGAACGGCACGCGGCTGATCGTCGTCGTCAACGGGCTGGAAGACCCCGAGGATCGCGCCACGGAAGCCAAGAAGATGCTGGAATGGGGTTTTCGCAATTTCGAGACGCGCACGCTGATCGCGGCCGACCAGGCTGTCGGTTACGCCAAGGTGTTCGGCGGCGAGAGCCGCTCGGTCAAGCTCGTCGCCAAGACGCCGGTGAAGGTGATGGTGCACAAGAACGGCAGCGACAAGCTGATCGCGCGCGTCGTCTATAGCGGTCCGGTACGAGCGCCGGTCGAGGCCGGCCAGCAGGTCGGCGTGGTCAGGGTCTGGCGCAGCGGCAACATCGCGGTGGAGACGCCGGTCTACGCGGCCGAAGCGATCGGTACCGGCTCGACCGTGCGACGCGCGATCGACGGCGCCAGCGAGCTCGTGATCGGCATGTTCCGCGCAGGCGCCGAGAAGCTCTGATCATGAGTGAGAGCGCGGGACAGCGGCCGTCCGGACGCGGACGCTTCATCACCTTTGAAGGCGGCGAGGGCACCGGCAAGTCGACCCAGATCAAGAAGCTTGCCGACCGCCTCAAGGCCGCCAAGCTCCGCATCCGCGTCACCCGTGAGCCGGGCGGCTCGCCGGGCGCCGAGATCATGCGTCATCTGGTGCTGTCGGGCATGGGCAGGCTGCTCGGTCCCGAGGCGGAGACGCTGCTGTTCGCCGCCGCGCGCGATGACCATGTCCGTACCGTGATCCTGCCTGCGCTGAACCAGGGCACCTGGGTGCTGTGCGACCGTTTCGCGGATTCGACGCGGGCCTATCAGGGCAGCCTCGGCCGCGTGCCCGAAGGACTGATCAACGCGATGCAGCGGGTCACGATCGGCGATCTCAAGCCGGATCTCACCATCATCCTCGATTTGCCGGTCGAGATCGGCCTGCAGCGCGCCGCCGCGCGCCGCGGCAACGGCACGCCCGACAGGTTCGAGGGCGAGAAGCTCAGCTTCCACCAGGGCCTGCGCGAGGCTTATCGCAAGATCGCCGCGCAGGACCCAGCGCGCTGCGTGCTGATCGACGCCAATTCCGACCCTGACACGGTCGCGGCCCGGGTTTGGGCGGCGCTGCGCGATCGTCTCCTGCCCACACCGGCCTCGGTGGTTTCCGCATGAGCCGGCGTCCGACCGAGCGCGAAAGCGCCATTCCGCATCCGCGCGAGACCAGCCGTCTGTTCGGCCATCGCGAGGCCGAGACGGCACTGCTGACGGCCTATCGCAGTGGGCGGATCCCGCATGCCTGGCTGATCGGCGGGCCGCAAGGGATCGGCAAGGCGACGCTGGCCTATCGCATGGCGCGCTTCGTGCTCGCCCACGGCCAGCCGCTCGCAAATGCCGTGCAGCGGGCCGAAGACCTTGCGATCGATCCTGATGACGCCGTGGCGCGCCAGGTCGCGGCGAGTTCGCATGGCGGCCTCTTGACGCTGGAGCGTACCGCCAACGACCGCGGCGTGATGCGCACCGTGATCACCGTGGACGAGACGCGCGAGACGATCGGTTTCTTCGGCTCGACCGCGGCGGCCGAAGGCTGGCGCGTCTGCATCGTCGACACCGTCGACGAACTCAATCCGAACGCCGCCAACGCGCTTCTGAAGATTCTCGAGGAGCCGCCGCAGCAATCGCTGTTCCTGCTGGTGAGCCACGCGCCCGCGCGCGTGCTCGCCACCATCCAGTCGCGTTGCCGCAAGCTGCGCCTGCGGCCGCTCGCGACGGACGACGTGATCAGCGCCGCGGCTTCGGCCGCCGAGCTCGATCCGAAAGACCCCGCGCTGCGCGAGGCGGCGGAGGCCTCCGAGGGCAGCGTTGCACGGGCCCTGACGCTGCTCGGCGGCGACGCGCTGAAGCTTCAGCAACGCACGGCCGCACTGCTGGCGCGCCTGCCGCAAGTCGATCCGCGCGAATTGCACACGCTCGGCGATTCGCTCGGCAGCAGCGACCGCGTCGCGCTCGCCGCCTTCATCGACGGCATCGATCGCTGGATCGCGGAACGCCTGCACGCGGACGAGGCCAATGCCAACCAGAACCTGCCGCGCCTTGCGCGGCTAGCTGAGGTATGGGAAAAGATCGTCCGCGCCGCGCGCGACACCGAAACCTACAATCTGGAGCGCAAGCCCTTGGTTTTCTCGGTGTTCGGCTGGCTGGCGGACGCAACGCGCTAAAGCATGATCCGGAAAGGTGCGCAGCGGTTTTCCGACGGGATCATGTGCAAACAACGGCCTGACGCAGGCTCGTTTCCAATTTTGAGAAGCCGGTAAAGGAATTCGTCGTGGCAACGCGAGCTAAGAAAACAGCTAAAGGCAAGAGCCGCAAGAGGGCTGCGAAGAAGGCCGCAAAGACGGCGGTGAAGGCGCGTGCGCGCAAAGCTGCCAAGGCCGTCAAGAAGGCCGCGAAGCCGAAGAAGGCTGCCGCCAGGAAGGGCGTGAAGAAGAGCGCCGCCAAGGCGTCAAAGAAGGCAGGCAAGAAGTCCGCGAAGAAGCAGGCCGTCGCCTCGAAGGCGGTTAAGAAAGCGGTCAAAACGCCAACCAAGAAACCAGCCAAGAAACCAGCCAAGAAGCCGACCAAGACTCCGGCAAGGAAAGTGGCCGAGAAGGCCAGAGTGACGCCGCCCGCTGCGATCGCAGCGCCGGCGCCCGTCGTCGCACCGCCGAAGGCTGCCAAGCGGAAGGCGCCGCGCGCGCCGAAGCCCGCGGCGGCTCCGCAAGCCTCAGCGCCCGTAGCTGCACCGAAGCCTGCCGCGCCCGTTGCCGCCCCCGCGCGCGACAACGTCTTCTACGTCACGACCGCGATCGCCTATCCCAACGGCAGCCCGCATATCGGTCACGCCTACGAGGCGATCGCGACCGACGTGCTGGCGCGCTTTGCGCGGCTCGACGGCAAGGACGTGTTCTTCCTGACCGGCACCGACGAGCACGGCCAGAAGATGGTGCAGACGGCGGCCGGCGAGGGCATGTCCGCAGCAGCCCTCGCAACCCGCAATGCCGGCCGCTTCAAGGAGATGGACGAGCGTCTGAACGTATCGTTCGATCGCTTCATCCGCACCACCGAAGAGCAGCATCATCGCTCCAGCCAGGAGATCTGGCGGCGCATGGAGGCGAATGGCGACATCTATGCCGACACCTATGCCGGCTGGTATTCGGTGCGCGATGAGGCCTATTACGCCGAGGACGAGACGCGCCTGAATGACGACGGCGTGCGGCTCGGACCGCAGGGCACGCCGGTCGAATGGGTGGAGGAGAAGAGCTATTTCTTCCGCCTGTCGGCGTACCAGGACAAGCTGCTCGAGCTGTACGCGGATCACCCCGATTTCATCGGCCCGGACTCGCGCCGCAACGAGGTGGTGAGCTTCGTAAAGGGTGGCCTGCGCGACCTCTCGATCTCGCGCACCACGTTCGACTGGGGCGTGAAGGTGCCCGGCGACGAAGACCATGTGATGTATGTCTGGGTCGATGCGCTGACCAACTACATCACCGGCGTCGGCTTCCCCGACGAGAGCGACAAGAACTGGCGCTATTGGCCGGCCGACGTGCACATCATCGGCAAGGACATCATCCGTTTCCACGCGGTGTATTGGCCGGCTTTCCTGCTGTCGGCCGGGATTCCGCTGCCGAAGCGGGTCTATGCCCACGGCTTCCTGTTCAACAGGGGCGAGAAGATGTCGAAGTCGGTCGGCAACGTCGTCGATCCCTTCAACCTTGCCGACCAGTACGGCGTCGACCAGATGCGCTATTTCTTCCTGCGCGAAGTGCCGTTCGGGCAGGATGGCAATTACAACCACGAGGCCATCGTCGCGCGCATCAATGCCGACCTCGCCAATGATCTCGGTAACCTCGCGCAACGCTCGCTGTCGATGATCGCCAAGCAGCTCGGCGGTGTGTTGCCCGAGCCCGGCGAATTCAGCGACAGCGACAAGGCGATCCTGGCGATGGCCGACGGCATGATCGCGGCGTCACGTGAGGCGATGGCGACGCAGCAGATCCATCATTGGCTCAACGCCGTCTGGGCCGTGGTCGCGGAGGCGAACCGTTATTTCGCGGGCGAGGCGCCGTGGGCGCTCGCCAAGACCGATCCGGCCAGGCAGAAGACAGTGCTCTACGTCACCGCTGAAGTCGTGCGCCAGATTGCGATCCTGGCTCAGCCCGCGATGCCCGTCGCGTCCAACAAGCTGCTCGACTCTCTTGGTATCCCCGAGGGCGAGCGCAGCTTTGCCATGCTCGGCGGGGCCAAGCGGATCGCGCCGGGCTCGACGCTGCCGGCGCCGACGCCGGCGTTCCCGCGCTACATCGAGCCGGCGGCCTGAAGGCGCTCGCGATGCTGGTCGACAGCCACTGCCATCTGGATTTTCCGGACTTTGCGGAAGATCTCGACGGGATCGTGTCGCGGGCACGCGCGGCCGGCATCGGGCGCATGGTCACGATCTCGACGCGGGTGCGAAAGCTGGAGGGCCTGCTCGCGATCGCGGAGCGCTATGACGACGTCTACTGCTCGGTCGGCACTCACCCGCACAACGCGGACGAGGAGGACGGCATCGCACCGGAGGAGCTGATCGCGCTCACGGAGCATCCCAAGGTCGTCGCGCTCGGCGAGGCCGGGCTCGACTATTTCTACGACAACGGCTCGCCGGAGGCGCAGGCGAGGGGCTTTCGCGCCCACATCGCCGCGGCCCGCGCCACCGGCCTGCCGCTCGTGATCCACACCCGCGAAGCCGACGAGGACTGCGCCCGTATCCTGGAAGAGGAGGCGGGACGCGGATCGTTTCGCGCCGTGCTGCATTGTTACACAGGCGGGCGCGAGCTGGCGCTGAAGGCGGTGTCGCTCGGGCTCTATATCGGTTTCACGGGCATCCTGACCTTCAAGAAGTCGGAAGCGTTGCGCGCGCTCGCGGCCGAACTGGCGGCCGATCGTATCCTGGTCGAAACGGACTCGCCCTATCTTGCGCCAGGCAAGTTCCGCGGCAAACGCAACGAGCCTGCCTATGTGGTGGAGGTCGCAAAGGTGCTGGCAGAGACGCGCGGGGTGTCGTTCGACGAGATCTCGCGCCAGACCAGCGAAAACTTCTTCCGCCTGTTCTCGAAGGTGAAGGCTTGAAACTGGAAACCGCATGACGCTGACGCTGACGATCCTGGGCTGCGGCTCCTCTGCCGGCGTGCCGCGTCCGGCGCTCGGCTGGGGCGCCTGCGATCCCGACAATCCCAAAAACCGCCGCCGGCGCTGCTCGCTGCTGGTCGAACGGATCTCCGAGCATGGCACCACGCGCATCCTGATCGACACCTCGCCGGACCTGCGCGAGCAATTGCTCTCGACCAATGTCGATCACATCGACGCGGTGTTCCTGACGCATGAGCACGCCGATCAGACCCACGGCATGGACGATCTGCGCCCGGTCGTGATGCACATGCGCCGGCGGATCCCGACCTATCTCAACCAGTCGACGGCCAAGGATATCCTGGCGCGCTTCTCCTACTGCTTCATTTCGCCGGAGGGCAGCGACTACCCGCCGATCCTGACGCGGCATTCGATCGAGGCGGGCGAAAGCCAGACCATCCTGGGGAAGGGAGGCGCCGTGACGATGACGGCCTTCCTGGTGCAGCATGGCGCCATTCCCGCGCTGGGCTATCGGATCGGGGATGCCGCCTACACACCCGATCTCAACGACATCCCGCGCGAGAGCTGGGGCGCCCTGGAAAACCTCGACCTCTGGATCGTCGACGGCCTGCGCTACACCAGCCATGTCAGCCATTTCAGCATCAACGACGCGCTGTCCTGGATCGAGCGGTTCAAACCGAAGCGCGCGGTCATCACCAACATGACGGCCGACGTCGACTACGAGGTGATCCGGCAATCGTTGCCTGCGGGCGTCGTGCCCGCCTTTGACGGGCTGCGGCTGGAGACGCATTGAACCTGCGGTAGAAATTCCGCTGCGAGCAGGCATAGTCCTTGCTTGCACCGGCTGCATCATGTTGATCTAACGTCTGAAAGACAGGCGGTTGGCCAGGGGCGATATTGAGGCGGATCGGCGGCGAGCGACATGCGATCGCCGGGCCGGCTGAATCGCCTCGTGCGATGATGGGGATGGTGTGGCAGGGAACGACGTAAAGGCCGGGGGACCAGTGCGCCGCGCGCTCGACCTCCTTTATCTCGGGGCAGGCTACGCCGCCGGCGTCTTCCTGGTTGCGATCTTTGCAATCATGATGATCATGTCGGTCGGGCGCCAATTTGCGATCAACATCCCCGCAGGTGATGATTTCGCCTCCTGGTGCATGGCCGCGCTGGCTTTCCTCGGCCTTGCGCATACCTTCAAGCGCGGAGAGATGATCCGTGTCGGCCTTCTGCTCGAACGGCTGCGCGGGCGGACCAAGTGGATCGCGGAGATCGTGGCGCTCGGGATCGCGACCGCTTTCGTCCTCTATTTCACCCGCTATGCCGTGCAGATGACGTACGATTCCTGGCGCTTCAACGATGTGGCGCAGGGCGTCGTCGCGCTTCCGCTCTGGATTCCGCAGCTCGGTTTTGCCGGCGGTCTTGCGATCCTGTCGATCGCGCTGATCGACGAGATGGTCAATGTCATCGGCGGTAACCGGCCGACCTACGAGAGGGGCTCGCCGGACGAGACGCCGGAAGAATTCGTCGAACGCATCTCGCAAGGCGGCGGAGGTTGACCATGGCCAATCTCGGCATGATCGAGCTGTCATTCGTCCTGCTCGGCGTCATGATCCTGCTGCTGGGAAGCGGCGTCTGGATCGCCGTCTCGCTCGGGCTCGTCGGCTTCGTCGCGATGGCGCTGACCACCAGCCTGCCACTCGGCGCCGTGCTCGCGACCACCACCTGGAGCGCCAGCTCGTCGTGGACACTGGCCGCGCTGCCGCTGTTCATCTGGATGGGTGAGATCCTCTTCCGCACCAAATTGTCAGAAGAGATGTTCCGTGGCCTGTCGCCCTGGGTTCAGTGGCTGCCCGGGCGCCTGACCCATGTCAATGTGATCGGCTGCGGAATCTTCGCGGCGGTCTCGGGCTCGTCGGCCGCGACCTGCGCAACGATCGGCAAGATCGCGCTGCCCGAACTCGACAAGCGCGGCTATGACAAGGGCCTGAGCCTGGGCTCGCTGGCGGGCTCCGGCACCCTCGGCCTGCTGATTCCGCCATCAATTCCGATGGTCGTCTATGCCGTCACGGCCAACGTCTCGGTGCTTCAGGTCTTCCTCGGCGGCTTCCTGCCGGGCCTGCTCGTGATCGTGCTCTATTCGGGCTACATCATCATCTGGTCGCTGCTGAACCCGACGAAGATCCCGCCGCGCGACCCGCCGATGCCGTTCCGGGAGAAGCTGCGGCAATCCGCCAAGCTCGCACCGTGTCTGCTGCTGATCCTCGGGGTCTTTCTGTCACTCGTGCTGGGCTTCGCGACGGCGACGGAATGCGCTGCATGGGGTGTGTCGGGCGCTTTGCTGCTGGCGTGGTGGAGCGGCACGCTGACGCGCAAGACCCTGTTTGAGAGCATCATGAGCGCAACGCGCTTGACGTGCATGATCATGCTGATCCTGGCCGGCGCGGCCTACACCACTGCGGCGATGGCCTATACCGGCATCCCCGCGGCGCTCGCCACCTGGGTACAGGGGCAGGAGCTGACGCCCGGCATGCTCGCGCTGTATCTAAGCATCATGTACATCATCCTCGGATGCCTGATCGACGGCATCTCGATGATCGTCCTCACTGCCGTCATCGTGCTGCCGATGGTCAAGCAGGCCGGGCTCGATCTGGTCTGGTTCGGCGTCTATCTCATCATCCATGTCGAGATGGCGCAGATCACGCCGCCCGTCGGGTTCAATCTCTTCGTGCTGCAGAACATGAGCGGTCGCGATACGTTGACGGTCGCGCGGGCGGCGTTTCCGTTCTTCGTGCTGCTGCTGGCCGCCGTATTCATCATCACCGAGTATCCGCAGATCGTGATGTTCCTGCCGAAGCTTGCCTTTCCAGATTGATCACGCCACGCTTTCAATTCGACCGTGAGGAGAAGTCCGATGAAGTCTCGTTTAGTTCGCGCAGGTCTGATTGCCGGCGCCATGCTGGCCGCAACGCCCGCTTTGGCCCAAACCAAATGGAATCTGCCGGCCGCGTATCCTGCGGATAATCCGCACTCCGAAAACCTGGTCGCCTTCGCCAAGGACGTGGAAGCCGCCACGTCCGGAAGACTTCAGATCACGGTTCATCCCGGCGCCTCGCTGTTCAAGGCACCCGACATCAAGCGCGCGGTGGTGACCGGGCAGGCGCAGATGGGCGAGGTGCTGCTCTCGATCCACGAGAACGAGGATCCGCTGTTCGGCGTCGACGTCGTGCCGTTCCTCGCGACCAGCTTCCCGGACGCGATGAAGCTGTATCAGGCATCCAAGCCCGCGATCGCCAAGAAGCTCGATGCGCAGGGTCTCAAGCTGCTGTTCGTAGTGCCGTGGGCGCCGCAAGGCGTCTATGTCAACAAGCCGCTCGCCTCCATCGATGACATGAAGGGCCTGAAATGGCGGGCCTATAACGTCGGGACGGCGCGCATCGGCGAGCTGGTCGGGGCGCAATCGGTCACGATCCAGGCCGCCGAACTGCCGCAGGCGCTTGCGACCGGCGTCGTGAATTCCTTCATGTCGTCGGGCGGCACCGGCTACGACGCGAAGGCCTGGGAGTCGCTGAAGTATTTCTACGACGTGCAGGCCTGGATCCCCAAGGACTACACCTTCGTCAACAAGGCCGCGTTCGACGCGCTCGACAAGCCGACCCAGGAGGCCATCCTCAAGGCGGCGGCAACGGCGGAAACCCGCGGCTGGAAGGCCTGGCAGGACAAGAGCACCTGGTACCTCGACCAGCTCAAGGCGAAAGGCATGAACGTCGAGCCGCCGAGCCCGGCGCTCAAGGCCGGCTTCCAGAAGATCGGCGAACAGCTCACGGCCGACTGGCTCAAGAAGGCCGGCGCCGACGGTCAGGCCATCGTCGACGCCTACAAGAAGATGTGAGGACGAGCCGCTTTTCGTCCGGCATGTTCCGGCACCGGCGGACATCGGTCACTTGATCGCAGGGCAGGGTCACCAGGCGTAACGCAGCGTGGCCCTGCCGGTGTAAGAGCGCACCAGGTCCGACACTTCGCTGTCGAAGTTCGCAACGGCAGACCAGCCGTTCAAATCGCGTAGCTCGACCGCAACGCCTGCCAGCGCTGCGTTGGGCGCCAATGACACGCCGCCCGCGACAAGCCGCTGGCCCGGCAACGACTGGAACGCCGCTGGAATCGACTGTCCCGCGCTGAAATCATGGGCCCAGGCGAGCCGTCCGCGCAGGCCAATCAGGCTGCCGAACAGCGCAACGGAGGTGCTCACGCGCAGACCGAGCTCGGTGCGGCTGTCGGTGAAGCTGTTGCCGCCGGCGGTCGTCGGGAATCTGTCGGCCACGGAGGCGGGCTGCGGCGTGTCGGAGGGCAGGCGGAAATTGGTGATCTGCGCAGCCGCATAGGGCGTGATGCCAAGCCAGCGCGTGGCCAAACGATAACCGCCTTCGAGGCGGCCGGAATAGGCATGGGCGTTGACCGCCGTGTTGAGCTGGTCGGTGCCGGCCGGCGTGACCTGATAGTCGCCGGTGATGGCCTGCCAGCCGTAAGCGAGCGCGGTCGTGACATAGGTCGACCCAGCCGAGTGCCTGACGAAGCCGCCGGCCTGGAACAGGTCGGAGCGACCGCTCGAGAAATTGCTGGCAAAGCCGGTGCCGCCGCCGGCGAGGGCAAAGCCGATCCGCGTCTGCGGCGAGAGCGAATAATCCGCGCCGGCCACCGTGCCAAAACTCCGAGTGGCCGATCCGTTGCCGCCGGTCGACATCTGCGAACCGCCAAAGCCGGCAGCCCAGACACGCCATTGCGGGGCCGCGAGCGAGGGCTTGCCGTAGAGCGCCCCAGAGGCCTCGCGGCCGATGCCGCCATGCGTCCGCTCGTTTCCGATATCGGCGTAGGCCGTGAGCTCCGCATCGACCTCGGCGGGCCCGATGTCGCGCCCGTCGATGGCAGGATCGAGCAGGGTCTGCGTGAACTGCGTCATCGCAAGAAATGTCGCCTGTGCCGTCTCGGCCTGCGGGACGCGATCGGCGCGGCCGCCGAAGGCCTGCCGCATGTCGAAGCGTGCCGCGCTGGCAAGTCCGGGCGGTTCGGCATTCCAGCCATAGGCCGACTGCACGCCGCCTCCGCTGCCATTGCCGAACGAAGCTCCCGGGAAACCTGCCGGCTGCGGTCCGCCAAATGCTCCGACCGAGAAACTGTTGAACCCTGCTGGGGCATTCGGACTGCCGGGGCCAAACCCTTGCGTGCCCGCGAATGCGCCGAACTCGCGCGTGGCTTGCGCAGCGGCCGCGTCCGGCAGCAGCAGCCAGGCCGCCGATAGCAGCAGCGCCAGACGCACACGCACGTCCGTGCTCACGACACCAACCGCATGAAGCGCCCCAACCGCGCCGGTCGCCAGCCGCGCAGCCCGCACGGCGAATCATCTGGAATCAGCGAATCCGGTGAAGTGGAATCGTAAATGCGTCTCTAACGCTTTCCAATCTTTTCCTGGCGTGTCGCGATGTCGTCGAAGCCGCACAATCGATGTCGGACGACGCATGCTTGCCGCGAACACGCGGCTTATGTTTCCAAATGTTTCTACGACCGAACGACCTCAGGCCGTAATCGCCTTCGCGGATCCCACTTCGTTGCGCAGCAGGAATTTCTGGATCTTGCCCGTGGACGTCTTCGGGATCGGTCCGAACACGACGGCCTTCGGCGTCTTGAAACCACTCATGTGCGAGCGGCAGAACGCGATGATGTCGGCTTCGCTGGCGTTGGCGCCGTCCTTCAGCTCGACGAAGGCGCAGGGCACTTCGCCCCATTTCGGATCGGGCTTTGCGACCACGGCGGCGAACAGCACGGCCGGGTGCTTGTAGAGAATGTCCTCGACCTCGACGGAGGAGATGTTCTCGCCGCCGGAGATGATGATGTCCTTGGAACGATCCTTGATGATGACGTAGCCATGCTCGTCGAGCACGCCGAGATCGCCGGTGTGAAACCAGCCGCCCTCGAACGCTTCCTTGGTCGCCTTCTCGTTCTTGAGATAGCCCTTCATCACGATGTTGCCGCGGAACATGACCTCGCCGATGGTCTCGCCGTCGCGCGGCACCTCCTGCATGGTCTGCGGGTTGATGACGGTGACGCCTTCCTCGAGCGGGTAGGGTACGCCCTGCCGGCGCTTCATGCGCGCGCGCTCGGCGGGCGGAAGCTCGTCCCAGCCGGGCTGCTCGGCGCAGACGGAGGCGGGGCCGTAGACCTCGGTCAGGCCATAGACGTGTGTCAGCTTGATGCCGATGCTCTCGGCGCCTTCCAGCACCGCGACCGGCGGCGCGGCGCCGGCGATCAGGCCGACGACGCGGCGGGCCGCATTGCCTTTGGGCGCGTCCGGCGCGTTGATCAGCGTGTTGTAGACGATCGGCGCACCACACATGTGGGTGACGCCGTGGCGCTTGATCAGCTCGAAGATCCTGGTCGGCTCGACCTTGCGCAGGCAGACATTGATGCCGGCCGCGGCCGCGATGGTCCAGGGGAAGCACCAGCCGTTGCAGTGGAACATCGGCAGCGTCCAGAGATAGACCGGATGCTGGCCGAGATTGCCGGCGAGGATGTTGCTGACGGCGTTGAGATACGCGCCTCGATGATGGGTGACGACACCCTTGGGATTGCCCGTGGTGCCCGAGGTGTAGCTCAGCGCGATCGCGTCCCATTCATCGCTCGGCGGGATCGCCGTGAAAGCGGGATCGCCTTCCGCGACCGCCGCCTCATACTCGATCTCACCGATGCGGCTGCCGCCCTTGAACGATGCGTCGTCGACGTCGACCACGAACGGCCTGGGGCCTGTCATCTGCGCCAGCGCGTCGGTGATCACACCCGAAAACTCGGGATCGACCAGGATGATTTTCGCGCCGCCATGGTCGAGCTGAAACGCGATCGATGGCGCATCGAGGCGGATGTTGAGCGCGTTGAGCACGGCGCCGGTCATGGGCACCGCGAAATGCGCCTCGTTCATCGCCGGGATGTTCGGCAGCATCGCTGCTACGGTGTCGCCGACGCCGATGCCCTTGCGCGCAAGCCAGGACGCAAAGCGCCTGCAGCGCTCATAGGTCTGCGCCCACGTGAAGCTGCGGCCCTCATAGACCGTGCTGACATGATCGGGATAGACGGCGGCGCTGCGCGCGAGGAAGCTTAGGGGGCTCAGCGGCACGTAGTTGGCGGGCGTCTTGTCGAGGCCGATATTGTACTGGTTCTGCCGCTCACTCATCGACACCCTCCGTCAAACGTCTCAAAGGAATCCGATCGAGATCCAGGGGAAGATCGCGACGATGATCAATCCCACCAGCAGCGCCAGCAGATAACCCCAGATCGGCCGGATACCCTCTGCCGGATCGACGCGTCCGATGGCGCAGGCGGCATAATAGCCGACGCCGAAGGGCGGCGCGAATAGTCCGATGCCCATGGCGAGGATGATCACCATGGCGTAGTGCACCTCGTGCACCCCGACAGCGCGGGCGATCGGAAACAGCAGCGGTCCGAACAGCACGATCGCCGGGATGCCTTCCAGCACGCTGCCGAGAATGGTGAAGGCCAGGATCGAGACGGCGATGAAGGTCGCGGATCCCCCGGGCAATCCGGTCATGGCCGCAGCCAGCGAGCGCGAGAAGCCGGATTGGGTCAACCCCCAGGCCATGCCGGTCGCCGTGCCGATGATCAGCAGGATGGCGCCCGACAGCGCGGCCGTCTCGACCAGCATCGGAAGCAGCCGCCGCCAGTCGAAGCGGCGATAGACGAGGAGGCCGACGATCGCGCCATAGACGATGCCGATGGTGGAAACCTCGGTCGCGGTGGCGATGCCCTCGACCACGGCGTAGCGGATCACGAAGGGTAGCGCGAGCGCGGGCAGGGCGACGATGAAGGTCTTGCCGATCTCGCCACCCGTGGCGCGGCGGACATGGCTCATGTCCTCGTGGCGGTAGCGCCACCATACCAGCATGCAAAGCGTGAACGCGAGCACGACGCCGGGCAGAAGACCGCCGGTGAACAGGGCGGCGATCGACACGCCGGTGACCGAGCCGATCGTGATCAGCACGAGGCTCGGCGGAATCGTCTCGGTCTGGGCGCCGGTCGCCGCCAGCAGCGCGACGAGATCGCCGGGCTTGGCGCCGCGCTGCTTCATCTCCGGAAACAGCACGGGCGCGACGGCCGCCATGTCCGCGGCCTTGGCGCCTGATATGCCCGAGACCAGGTACATGGCGCCGACCAGCACGTAATGCAGGCCGCCGCGGACATGGCCGAGCAGGCTCGCCAGGAACGCCACCATGGCGCGCGCCATGCCGGTCATCTCGATCAGCAGCCCGAGGAAGACGAACAGCGGCACCGAGAGCAGGATGAGGTGGCTCATGCCCTCGTCCATCCGCCCGACCAGCACCATGACAGGCGTGCGCGTGGTCAGTGCGAGATAGCCGAAGATCGCAAGGCCAAAGCCGAACGCAATGGGAACGCCGGCGAAGACGCAGAAGCCGGCGACGCCGACGAAGAAGATGACGAGGTTGAGATTGCCGAGCGGCCGCAGCGACGGTTCCGCCAGCCAGAACAGGCCGATCACGACGGCAACGGTGGCGACGGCCGTCGCGACCATCCGCCAATCGGCGGCGCGCATCAGCCGCAGCAAGGCAAAGGCCGCCATCAAGCCGATGCCGGCCGGCAGCGCGGCGGCGCGCCACATGTTGGAGATCTGCAGCGCCGGCGTCGTGATGTAGCTTTCCTCATAGGCGTAGTCGCAGGCGGGCCAGACGATCAGGGCCAGGAACGCCAGGGCCGCACAGGTTGCGACCAGATCGAGATAGGCCCGCATGGCTGGCCGCGCGCTGGCGACGACCGCGGTCATGCGCATGTGCTCGGAGCGGCGGAACGCAACCGCCGCGCCCAGCATGGCGAGCCAGAGGAACAGGATCGAGGCGAGCTCGTCCGACCAGATCAGCGGCCGGTGCAGGCCGTAGCGCGCGACCACGCCGGCAAACAGGATCACGATCTCGGCGACGACCAGGATCGCCGCCGGGATTTCGACGAGGAGACCGAGCGCGCGCTCGACCGAAGTCAGCAACGAAGGTCGGCGAGGGGACTGCAACGCCGCCTCGCCCACCACTGCGGTCACCTCGACCTCGACATGAGCCATGATGGCCCCAACGCGTTACGACAGCTTGCCGACGGCCTTCTCCAGGAGGTCCCAGGCCTGATCGCCATACTTGCTCTTCCACTCGGCATAGAAGCCGGCGGTGCGCAGCTTGTCGCGGAACGGCGCCACGGCGGGCTGGTTGAAGGTCAGGCCTTTGCCCGCGAGCTCCTGCTGCAAATTGGCATTGAGCTTGGCGGTATCCTCACGCTCCTTGACCGCGGCGGCGTTGATGTTCTTGGCAACGATGGTGCGCACGTCCTGCGGCAGCTTTTCCCAGGCTCTGCGGTTCGCCAGGAACCAGAAGCCGTCCCACATGTGGTTGGTCAGCGAGCAGTATTTCTGGACCTCGTAGAGCTTGGCGGTCGAGATGATCGCCAGCGGGTTCTCCTGGCCTTCGACGATCTTGGTCTGCAGCGCCGAATACACTTCGCTGAAATTGATCGAGGCGGGCGCCGCGTCGAACGCCTTGAACATCGAGGTCCACAGCGGCGACACCGGCACGCGGATCTTGAAACCCTTGAGGTCGTCGGGACCGGTGATGGGCTTGCTCGACGACGTGGTCTGGCGGAAGCCGTTGTCCCAGATCTTGTCCATGACCTCGAGGCCGGCCTTCTTGATCTCGCCGCGGACATGGGCGCCGAGGTCGCCGTCCATGGCCTTCCAGACCGTGTCGTAGTCCGGGAACGCGAAGCCGATGCCGTTGATGGACGCGGCCGGCACCAGGGTCGACAGGATCAGACCGGACAGCGTGAAGAACTCGACGCCGCCGGAGCGGATCTGGCTCAGCATGTCGGTGTCGGACCCGAGCTGGTTGTTCGGGAAGATCTGGAGGTCGAACTTGCCGTTGGTCTCGCTCTTGATCGCCGCCGCCATCTCCTTGGCGCGGACGTTCAGCGGATGGGTGTCGGGCAGGTTATTGGCGTATTTGTAGGTGAACTCGGCGCTCTGGGCGAGGGCCACATGGGGCGCGCCGAGGCCGCCCAGGACCGCGGTCGCGGCGGAGGCCTTGAGAAGCGTGCGTCGGGAAAAGCGCGTCGAAAAGACCATGGGTCTGCTTCCTCGGAAAGTTTGTTGTTGTTCTGAGATGCAAACCTATACGGACGTCAGGTCAGAAGGTCATCTGCGATCTCGCGGAAGCCTCGCTTATTGCAGCCGGACAAGGTCACGGCAATATCGGCTTTCGGAGGCATTCGGGCCGATTCAAAATCTGGAAAACAACCCCATGCACAGTAGCCGCCGACGACCGGGACGAGGCGCGAGGCGCGGTGCGATAAACCAGCGGAAAAGCGAAGGCGCCATGGCAGGAAATACGCCTAAATATCTGATCTGATTGTGTATAAATATATTCCATAATATACCTTATGCGAATTACAGATTGGGCGTAGAATGAATCGATCGGCCGGCTGCCTGGGTCTCCAGCATCCCTCCTTCCAGCCACATCAGGAGCTAACGGACCATCCGGCAGTTAACTCCGAGGTCGCAGACATCCAGGACAGATCAGATCAGCGGCGACCCGGAGGTCCGTCATGCAGGAAGCTGTTGCTCGTGCCGCCTCGCGCGCCATTCCGTTCGATACCGCCAAGCTCGACCGTCTCATGGAGGCGGCAGGCCTCGACGTCCTGATCGCGACGTCCAAGCACAACGTG
This sequence comes from Bradyrhizobium sp. 62B, assembly GCF_030272265.2. NCBI lineage: Bacteria > Pseudomonadati > Pseudomonadota > Alphaproteobacteria > Hyphomicrobiales > Nitrobacteraceae > Bradyrhizobium > Bradyrhizobium sp. 62B. The sequence continues at coordinate 3,674,108 of NZ_CP092841.2, forward strand.
CAATACCTGCTGGGGGCCGAACGGGCGATCTTCTTCGACTACATGGATGCCTTGGGCGTCAGCCGCTATCTGCCAGTGCTGGTCTATGCCAAGGGCGCTCCGGAGAAGTCGATCTATGTCGGGCATCGGCTGGAAACCCACCAGCGCACTGTCGCGCCGCCTTGGGTGCCGCTGGTCCGGACCGAATCGAATGGTTCGATGGACGCCGTCCAGCGCGCCTCAGAGCTGATCCGTCAGGCGGGCGTGCCCTGGAAGCGGGTCGGGGTGGAGATGCCGTTTATGCCGATGGATGCAGGAAAGGCGCTGGCCGACGCCCTGCCCGGCGCCGAGCTCGGGGACGCAGTGTTGGTCCTGGAGCGGCTGCGGGCAGTCAAATCGGGGGAGGAATTGGCGAAGTTGAAGACGGCGTCCGAGCTCGTCATTGCATCCATGTTGGCAGTGATCTGCGGTCACGGTCGGGGTACGACCAAACAGCAATTGTCGGATGCGTTGCGCCTTGCCGAAGTCAACCGCGGCCTGACCTTCGAGTATTGTCTGCTTGCCTGCGGCAGCAGCCATAATCGGGCGCCGTCATCGCAGCGCTGGGGGCAAGGCGAGGTGTTGTCGCTGGATTCGGGTGGCAATTACCTCGGCTATATCGGCGACGTCGCGCGCATGGCGGTCCTGGGCGAGCCGGATGCCGAGTTGAAGGACTATCTGGCCGAGATCGAGGCGGTCCAGCAAGCCGCCTTTGCTGCTGTCAGGCCAGGCGCGATGGGCGGCGACATCTATGTTGCGGCCGAGCGCCAGCTTGCGCAGATCACCCAACGCGACTGCACGGATTTCCTCGCCCACGGTATGGGCCTCGTCAGCCATGAGGCCCCTCGCCTGACCGCAACGGGTCCGGTTCCCTATGACGACAGCGACGCCCGCCGCCCTCTCGAAGCCGGCATGGTGATCTCAATCGAGACCACGATGAAGCATCCAAAGCGCGGCTTCATCAAGCTTGAGGATACGGTTGCTGTGACGAATAGCGGCTACCAGATTTTCGGCGAAGATGGACGCGGGTGGAATTTGGGCCGGAACGCTGCCGCCTAGACGGCGCAGCGAAACCCGCCGTAAGCGGCAGGCTGCCTTTAATTCATCGCGAGTGATCGCAGCCAGGCCAGTCGCGAGATCGCGCGTTCGGCGAGCTGCTGCAAACGTTCGAGATCGGCAGCGTCGTTCGACCGCTCGGCGCCTTCGAGATAACCATCGACGAGCGCCTCGGCGATCTCCAATGGGCCTTTATTCTCCATCGACGCTGGAAAGCTCCCGAGGCCGGTGGCGGCGTCGGCCATCCCGATGGCCTGTTGGCGGATGTCCCGGATGCGGATCGCCTCTGGTCCGCTCAGGCTTTGTTCCATCTCGGCGAGCTGCGCGACCAGGCGCAGCTCGAGTTCTCGCGCATCAATTTGCCGCACCGGCGCTGACGATGCCTCGGCACCGCTGCGGTCGTGCTCGTGGTGATAGGCGCGACGTCTCTCCTTGCGCAGGGTGGCGACATGGCCCAGTTCCTCCCGGGCCATCGCCTCGGATGCCTTCTTGACCTCGGGATCATGCGAGTAGGCTGCCAGATATGACCAGAAGGCGAAGGCCCGCTCCTCGTTGCGGACCGCCATGGCGAGTGCGCGGTACGGCGTCATCAGCCGCGATGTCTTCATCTCGGCTGCAGCTTCCGGGGCGAGTGTTTCCGGCGCCTCCCAGCGCACCAAGGCGGGATCCGGGTTCTTGCCTCGGCGCGATTGCGACCACTGCGTCACACTGTCCACGTGCTCGCGCTCGGCGGCGGCGAGCCGCGTGAACACTTCCGCCAGATCATCCTTGCCCTGCCCGCGCATCTCTTGGGCAAGGGAATCGTATTTTTTGGCCGCTTCCTGCTCCATTGCATGACCTAGCGCAAAGAGCTCGTCGATCGACTCCAATACACCCGCGGGCTCAGCACTGAGCAATGAAGTGCGCAGGAATGGCATGGCGAGGGTTTCCCGATGCAAATGTGTGACTTGGTTGTGCGAATGCGCAATCATTCTACTTTAGCTTGACAGATGTAGTCGCGCACGACGACTGTGGCACGTCAGCGGCGACAAATCATCGACGAAGAGTCTCAAGGCACGCGCGACCCGGTTGGTCGCGCAGATGGCATTTGACCGACATGTCGAAGCGACCGCATGAAGAGTCTACCTTCGCAAGGCGTGCAGCGCTGGCGCTCGCAGGCTTGCTGCTGGTGTGTCTGACTTATATTTCGCCCGCCTGCGCTGCGGCTGACTTACCGACATACCTGCCGAAGATCGCGCCTGCGGAATTTTTCCCGGGCGCTGATCGTTTCGGACCGCCACAAGGTGATCCGCCGATTGTACCTGTATACCGCGGCGATCAGCTGCAGGGATTTGTCTTCCTCAACTCCGACTTCGCGAATTCCGTCGGTTACTCCGGCAAACCGATTCACCTGCTGGCCGGCATCGATCCCAAGGGCGTTATCACCGGTATCAAGCTGGTCGATCACAAGGAGCCGATCGTGCTGGTCGGCATTCCGGAAGCGCGCATCGTCGCGGCCGTGAATGGGCTGATCGGCAAGGACATGAAGCCTGTCGCAAGTGGCGCCGAGAAGCCGCCGCAGGTCGACATCGTGAGCGGCGCAACCGTCACCGTGCTGGTGATGGGCGACAGTATCGTTCGCGCGGCGTCCAAGCTCATCCGAAGCGGTCGCGTAGGCGGTGGCGACGGCGCGGCGGCTTCGGCAGCCCTGCCCCCAGTCATCAAGACGCTCGATCTCGAACGCAGTGAGGTGCGCGACTGGGAAAGCCTCGTCGGCGACGGCTCGATACGCCGGCTTCATCTTGGCATCGGCGACATCAACGATGCCTTTGCAAAATCCGGCAGCGCGGCGGCAAGCCAGTATCCCGAGCCAGGTGACGCCGGCGACACCTTCATCGACCTCTATGTCGCGCTCGTGAGCGCGCCCACGATCGGCCGCAGCCTGCTCGGCGATGACGGCTATCGGCGGCTGAAGGACGGCCTGAAGCCCGGGCAGCAGGCGATTGTCGTCGCAGGCAACGGTCCCTACTCCTTCAAGGGCTCGGCCTACGTCCGCGGCGGCATCTTCGATCGCATCGAGATTCTGCAGGACGGCAACAGCACCCGCTTCCGCGACCGTAACCACACCCGTCTTGGCGCATTGGAGGCGGTCGGCACGCCCGAGTTCAAGGAAATCGGCCTGTTCGTCACCCCGCCCGAGTTCACCTTGGATCCCACCCAGCCGTGGCAGCTTCAGCTGCTGGTGCAGCGGAGCCTCGGCGGCCGCGACAAGGCATTCCTGACCTTCGACCTCGGCTACGCCCTACCCGACAGCTACATTCGCCGCGAGCAACGCACGGTGACGGTGCCGGAGAGCGCGGCGCCTCCGGTCTCGCAGGCAAAGGCTGCGGCCACACCGCCGGCGGAGGAAGACGAGCCTCTCTGGATGCGGATCTGGCGGTCGAGCACCGTGTCGATCGGCATCACCGCATTCATGCTGGCCGCCCTCACCGGCATCTTCTTCTTTCAGAACCTGCTCGTGCGTCGGCCGGTATTCTACACCTGGGTGCGACGAGGCTATCTCGCTTTCGTCCTGGTCTGGCTTGGCTGGTACGCCAACGCGCAGCTGTCCGTCGTCAACGTCGTCACCTTCAGCAATGCGCTGGTGACGGGCTTCCGCTGGGAATTCTTCCTCGCCGCTCCCCTGATCTTCATCCTGTGGGCCGCGACGGCCGGCGGGCTCCTGTTCTGGGGCCGCGGCCCGTTCTGCGGCTGGCTTTGTCCCTTCGGCGCGCTCCAGGAGCTCACCAACACGGCCGCGAAATGGCTGAAGGTGCCGCAAATCACCGTGCCGTGGGGACTCCACGAGCGGCTGTGGCCGATCAAGTACATCATCTTCCTCGGACTGTTCGGCCTGTCGCTCTATTCGGTCGACATGGCTGAACGGTTCGCCGAGGTCGAACCGTTCAAGACCGCGATCATCCTGAAGTTTTCGCGGAGCTGGCCGTTCGTCGCCTATGCCGTCGCCCTGCTCGTCATCGGCCTCTTCATCGAGCGCTTCTTCTGCCGCTACCTCTGCCCGCTCGGCGCTGCGCTCGCCATTCCCGGCCGCATCCGGACCTTCGAATGGCTGCGCCGCTGGGAAGAGTGCGGCTCGCCCTGTCAGCGCTGCGCCAAGGAATGCCCAGTGCAATCGATCCATCCCGAGGGTCACATCAACGTCAATGAGTGCATCTACTGCATGCACTGTCAGGAACTCTATTACGACGACCACCGCTGCCCGCACATGATCCAGGTGCGGCTCAAGCGCGAGAAGTTCGCGGCGATGTCCTCGCCCACGATGCGCTCGGGCGGCAAGGGTCCCGCGACCGTCATCACCGCCGGCGGCAAGACTGTCGGCGCGTCACCCGCCATCTCTCCACCACCGAACTGAACCGAAAGCCGAGGAGGCAATCATGAGCGAGAACGATAAGGCAAAGGGCGTCAGCCGACGAACAGTGCTGGGAACGACGGCGGCCGCAGCGGGCGTGGGCCTTGCCGGCGGAGTAGCGCTGACGGACGGCGGCTTCGTCTCCTCCGCGGACGCGCAGACCAAGAATGCCGCGCCGAAAGCGCCGGCGGCGAGGCCGGCCGTTCAGAAGACCGAGGTCGCGCCCGGCGAGCTCGACGAATATTATGTGTTCTTCTCGAGCGGACAGTCCGGCGAGATGCGTATCATCGGCCTTCCCTCGATGCGCGAGCTGATGCGCGTCCCGGTCTTCAACCGCTGCAGCGCGACCGGCTGGGGCCAGACCAACGAGAGCATCAAGGTCCTGACCGAAGGCATGCAGCCCGCGACCCGCGAGTTCCTCAAGAACCGCGGCGGCACGTACCTGAACGGCGACCTCCACCACCCGCACATCTCGTTCACGGACGGCACCTATGACGGTCGCTATGCCTTCATGAACGACAAGGCCAACAGCCGCGTCGCACGGGTGCGGCTCGACATCATGAAATGCGACAAGATCGTCGAGCTGCCGAACCAGCACACGGTCCACGGACTGCGGGTGCAGAAATACCCGCGCACGGGGTATGTGTTTGCCAATGGCGAGGATGGCGTGCCGCTGCCCAATGACGGCAAGGTCCTCGACGATGCCAAGCAGTATCGCTCCATCTTCAGCGCGATTGACGGCGACACGATGAAGGTGGCCTGGCAGGTGATCGTCAGCGGCAACCTCGACAACGTCGATGCCGACTATCAGGGCAAATACTGCTTCGCGACCTGCTACAACGGCGAGGAAGGCGTCACGCTCGCGGAGATGACTGCCAGCGAACAGGACTGGGTCGTCATCTTCAACATCAAGCGGATCGAGGAAGCCCTGAAGAAGGGCGACTTCAAGGAAATGAACGGCGTGCCCGTCATCGACGGCCGCAAGGGCTCGGCCTACACCCGCTACGTTCCGGTCTCGAACAATCCGCACGGCATGAACACGGCGCCGGACGGCATTCACATCGTGGCGGCCGGAAAACTCTCGCCCACCGTGACCGTGATGGACGTCCGCAAATTCGACGATCTGTTCGACGATAAGATCAAGCCGCGCGACGTCGTGGTCGCGGAGCCCGAGCTCGGCCTCGGCCCGCTGCATACCGCCTACGACGGCAAGGGCAACGCCTACACGACGCTGTTCCTCGACAGCCAGGTCTGCAAGTGGAGCATCGATCTCGCCAAGCGGGCGTTCAAGGGCGAGAAGGTCAATCCCATCCTGCAGAAGATCGACGTGCACTATCAGCCCGGTCACAACCATTCTTCGATGGGCCAGACCAAGGAGGCGGATGGAAAATGGCTCATCTCGCTGAACAAGTTCTCGAAGGACCGTTTCCTGAACGTCGGCCCGCTCAAGCCCGAGAACGATCAGCTGATCGACATCTCCGGCGATCAGATGAAGCTGGTGCATGACGGCCCGAGCTTCGCCGAGCCGCATGACGCGACCATCGTTCACCGCTCCAAGATCAACCCGATCTCGATCTACGATCGCGCGGATCCGATGTTTGCGGACGCGGTCAAGCAGGCCAAGGCGGACGGCATCAACCTCGAGGCGGATTCGAAGGTCATTCGCGACGGCAACAAGGTGCGCGTCTACATGACGTCCACCGCCCCAGCCTTTGGTCTCGAGCAGTTCCAGGTCAAGCAAGGTGACGAAGTGACGGTATTCGTCACCAATATCGATGCGGTGGAAGACCTGACGCACGGGTTCTGCATCGTGAACTACGGCATCCAGATGGAGATCGGGCCGATGGCGACGGCGTCCGTGAGTTTCACGGCCGACAGGCCGGGTGTCTACTGGTACTATTGCTCCTGGTTCTGCCACGCCATGCACATGGAGATGAAGGGCCGGATGTTTGTCGAGCCGAAATCGGTCTGATCGGAGCGACCTCGTGGGTCCATTGTTACGCATGTTTCCGGCGGCGCTGGTCGCCGCCGGATTGTCCGGCTTCGCCAGTGCGGAGACGTTGACGGCTGCGCCTGGCCAGTCACTGCAAGCCGTGCTGGACAGCGCGCGCGCCGACGACATCGTCGCGCTTGCGGCCGGCGAATATCACGGCGCGATCCGCATCGACCGTCCTTTACAGCTGGTCGGCAACCGCGAGGCCGTGCTCGATGGCGACGGCGCCGGCAACGTCATCACCGTCAGCGCACCCGACGTCACTGTCCGCGGCTTGACCATCCGGGGATCGGGCCGCGATCTTCAGGCGATGAATTCCGGGATCTTCCTGCAGAAGACGGCCGAGCGCGCGACGATCGAGGGCAACCGGCTGGTGGGAAACCTGTTCGGCGTCTATGTGCATGGCGCCAGGGGCTCCCGCGTCGTCCGCAACGAGATCGAGGGACTGCGCGGCGGACGTCTCAGCGAGGCGGGCAACGGCGTTTCGCTTTGGAATGCGCCTGACGTCACCATCGCCAACAACAATTTCCGTTACGGCCGCGACGGCATCTTCTCGATCTCCAGCAACAAGGACCGTTTCCTCGACAATCGCTTCGAGCAGGTTCGCTTCGCCGTCCACTACATGTACACCAACGACAGCGAGATCAGCGGGAACGTTTCAGTTGGCAACCATGTCGGCTACGCCATCATGTATTCGAACCGTCTCGTGATCCGCGGCAATTCCTCCGATCGCGATCGCGACTATGGCATGCTCTTCAACTACGCGAACTATGCCCAGATCGAAGACAATCGGGTCATCGGTGGCCCGCTCGGCTCGACTGTACAGAAAGCGGACGAAGGTCCCGACGACGAGCGAGGCATGCTGCCGCAAGCCAAACGGGAGAGCACGCTGCGGAGCGGCCCCGAGAAATGCGTGTTCATCTACAACACCAATCACAACAAATTCCGCAACAACTGGTTCGAGCGCTGCGCCATCGGCGTGCACTTCACGGCCGGCTCCGAAGGCAACGAGATCACCGGCAACGCCTTCGTCAGCAACGCCAACCAGGTGAAATATGTCGGCACACGGCATCTCGACTGGTCGACCGGGGGGCGCGGCAATTACTGGAGCGATAATCCGGCCTTCGACCTCAACGGCGACGGTATCGCCGACACGGCGTACCGGCCGAACGACCTCATCGATCGCGTGCTGTGGACGGCGCCCGCTGCGAAGGTCCTGATCAACAGCCCCGCCGTCCAGGTGATCCGCTGGGCGCAGGCGCAGTTTCCGGCGTTGTTGCCCGGCGGCGTGGTCGACAGCCATCCGCTGGTATCGCCCCCACAGGGCGCGGCGCGGAAGGAGACGCGATGACCAGCACGGTACGCGTCAGCGACGTCACCAAGACCTATGGCCGGGTCGAGGCCGTGCGCGGCGCCTCGTTCACGCTTGGCCAGGGCGAGCTGGTGGCCTTGATCGGCCACAACGGCGCCGGCAAGACCACGCTCATGAAGCTCATGCTGGGGCTGATCCGGCCGACCAGCGGCGCCATCGAGGTTCTCGGAGACAATCCCGCCGTCGGCGAATTCGCGGGCCGGCGCCAGCTCGGCTACCTCCCGGAAAACGTCTCCTTCGACCCTGCCCTCACCGGCCGCGAGACGCAGGCCTTCTATGCCAGGCTAAAGCGGGAGCCGGTGGCCAAGGCGCTCGATCTGCTCGAAGCCGTCGGGCTGGGCGCGGCGAGCCGCCGCCGGGTCAGCACCTATTCGAAAGGCATGCGCCAGCGGCTCGGGCTCGCGCAGGCGCTGCTCGGTCAGCCGCGCGTGCTGCTGCTCGACGAGCCGACCACCGGCCTCGATCCTGAGCTGCGGCAGACCTTCTACGACATCATCGCGCGGCTGGCGGCCAGCGGCGCGACCGTGCTGCTGTCGTCGCATGCGCTGACCGAACTCGAGGAACGTGCGGGCCGGGTCATCATCATGAACCGCGGCATCAAGGTCGCGGACGGATCGATCGACGAGCTGCGTCGTCTCGCCAGGCTGCCCACCAGGATCCGCCTCAAGGTGGCGGGCCTCGCTCCGAGCGAGATGCCGGGCTGGGCGCCGCAAGATGCGACCTGCCGCCGCCTGAACGGCCACATCGTCGAGATCGACGCCGCGCCGGAGCGCAAGATCGAGCTGCTGCATCGCGCCACGGCCGCCGGCAATGCCGTCGAGGATGTCGATGTGGTTCCGCCGACCCTCGACGAGCTCTATGCTCATTTCCTCCGGCAATCGGAGCAGGCGCCATGAATGTCATGATCATCGCCGCCAAGGAGATCCATCAGGCCATCCGCAATCGCTGGGTGCTTGCCGCAACGCTCCTGCTCGCTGGGCTTGCTTTGTCGCTGACCTTTCTCGGCAGCGCGCCGACCGGGAATGTGGGCGTTCGCACGCTGGACGTGGTCGTCGTCAGCCTGTCGAGCCTGACGATCTTTCTCGTTCCGCTCATCGCGCTTCTGATCTCTCATGACGCCATCGTCGGCGAGATGGAACGCGGGACGATGCTGTTGCTGCTGAGCTATCCGGTCGCGCGATGGCAGGTTCTGCTCGGCAAGTTCCTGGGCCATCTCGCCGTCCTCGCTTTTGCGACGTGCCTCGGCTACGGCGCGGCGGTTGGGGCGCTGGCGGCGACGGGCAGCCAGATCGACGGCGATAGTCTGCTGGCGTTCGGGGCCATGGTGGGCTCCTCGGTGCTCCTCGGCGCCGTTTTCGTCGCGATCGGATATCTGGTCAGCGCGCTCGTGCGGGACCGCGGGACGGCAGCCGGCATCTGCATCGGATTGTGGCTGCTGCTGGTGCTGATCTACGACATGGCGCTGCTCGGCGTGCTCGCGCTCGATCAGGGACGCAGCATCTCGGCCGCCGTGCTCAACGCCATGCTGCTGGCGAACCCGACCGACGCCTATCGTCTGATCAACCTCACCGGATTTGCCAATGTCAGCACCTTCGCCGGCATGGCCGGCCTTGCCCAGACGACGTCCCTGACGATACCGGTGCTGCTGACCGCCCTGCTCGGCTGGACCTCGGTGCCGCTGGCGCTGGCCGCGCTCGCATTCTCGCGGAGGGAGTTATGAGGCGCCGAACGATCCTGCTCGCCTTGCTCGTGCCGCTGGCGCTCGCAGGCTGCAACGACAAGCAGGCGGCGAAGGTCCCGCCGCCGCATCGGATGACCGCGGAAGATATCGGCCATTACTGCGGCATGAACGTGCTCGAGCATCCGGGACCGAAGGGCCATATCTTTGCCGCGAGCCTCATTGAGCCCGTGTGGTTCTCGTCGGTGCGGGACACCATCGCCTTCACCATGCTGCCCGACGAGCCCAAGGACATTTTGGCGATCTACGTGTCCGACATGGGCAAGACCCCCGACTGGGACAAGCCGGGCGCCGACAATTGGATCGAGGCGCGCAAGGCGCTGTTCGTGATCGAGAGCCGGGTCAAGAGCGGCATGGGCGGCGACGAGGCCGTTCCGTTCTCGGACAAGGCGGCGGCGGAGAAGTTCGCCGCTGAAAACGGCGGCAGGATCGTCGGCTTCAACGATGTGCCGCGGGACTATGTCCTGGCGTCGGCGACTGTCCCCGGCACTGCGGCGGCCGACGAGGCAGCGGAAGGCCCGTCGAGCGAACGACCGAGGAGGACGCCATGACGCCAACCCTGACGCGGCGACGCTTCATCCGGATCAGCGCGGCGGCCGCTAGCCTCGGCGCGCTGTCTTCAGGTCATCCCGCTCGTGCAGCGATCGCGCCGGTCACCTGGCGCGGCACGATGCTGGGCGCGGTTGCGACGTTGGAGATCCACGACGAGGATCGCAGCCGGGCGGAGCGGCTGATCGCACTGGCCTGCGCCGAGGCGCGGCGGCTCGAGCGACAGTTCAGTCTCTACCTCCCCGATTCCGCCCTGGTCGTCCTGAACCGGACGGGTGTCCTGATCGATCCCGCCGCCGAAATGGTCGAGCTGCTCTCGATTTCGCAGCACTATTCCATGGTCACGGGCGGTGTGTTCGACGTCACGGTGCAGCCGCTGTGGGAGCTCTATGCCAGCCACTTCGCGCGCGATGACGCCGATCCGGCGGGTCCTGCGGCAACCGAGATCGAGGCGGCGCTGGCGCGCATCGGTAGCCAACGGCTGTCAGTCAGCCGCGACCGGATCGTGATGCCCAAGGGCATGGCCGTCACCCTGAACGGGATCGCGCAAGGCTACGTCACCGACAAAGTGGTCGACCTGCTGCGGGCGCACGGCGTCTCGCACAGCCTGGTCGACATGGGCGAAGCCCGCGCGATCGGCGCGCGTCCGGACGGACATCCCTGGGAGGTCGGCATCGCCGATCCCGACATTGTCGGCCAGACGAAGACGGTCTTGCCGGTCGTCGATCGCGCCGTGTCCACCTCGGGCGGCTACGGCTGCCAGTTCGATTCCAGGGCGCGCTTCAACCATTTGTTCGATCCCCGATCGGGCGGCTGCGCCCTGCGCTATCGCAGCGTGACGACCGTGTCCCGCAGCGCGACTGCCGCTGACGCCCTGTCGACGGCGTTCAGCCTGATGCCGACGGAGCAGATCCGATCATTGCTGCCGCGCGTCGATATCGATCGCGTGCACCTGATCGATGAGGCCGGCAAGCCGGTCGAATTGTCCGCGTAGCAGAGCAGTCGGGACGGCTATCGCGACAGCAACAGATCCAACTGGCCCTGTGCCTTTTTGACGGCCGCTGCGTACCAGCTCTGGCTTGGTGCTTCCTTGGCGAAGCATTTGGTGTAGGCGTCCATCGCCTGGTCTTCTTTGGCCATGGCGTCTTGCGGCGTTTTCCGGGCCATCATCTGCTTCCAGACTTTCTCGCAGGCCGGAATCTCGGACGTCTTCACGGCGTCGCTGTCGGCGAGGAAGAAGACCTTGTCACCCTGGATCGCGACGACGTCGATCTCACGCGGCGGCGCTTTCAGATCGCCATTGCCGCGCACGCCCAGCACCGCGGCGGCGACGCTCGCAGACGCCGGCTTGATGATCGGCAGCTCCGCATATTTGGCGAAGGCCGAGTCCTGAATTGCTTGATAGTAGAAGCGGTCGGACTTGAAGGCCCCACCGATCTCTTGCGGCATGCCGTCCTCCCGGTGCTCACCCAGCCAGTGCTTGAGCAGCCCCGTTGTGGTCACCACAGCCTGTCTCTTGTCGCCTTCGGAGGCGAAACCGAGACCGTCGAGATGGCCGAAGCCCGAGTCACCTTTGAACAGCGTGTCGGCGTTCGATTTGCCGTCCGCGGGCAGCCCCTTGATCGCGACCGGTCCGATAAGGCCGCGCAGCACGCCCGCCAGCTCCTTCAGGGCGGCCTCGTGCTGCTTGTAGATCTCCTCACTCTCCTTGGCTTTGGAGAACGTTGCGATGTAGCGATCGCGCAGGTCGAGATAGCGTTGCTCGGGAGTCGCTGCATGAACGGGCGTCGCCAGGACGAGCAGGCAGAGCAAGGCAAGCGATTTCATTCGGCGTCCGGGGACTTGGGAGCGGTCCCCCATTGGTGGCGGCGCCAGGCCGGAAGGTTCATCCTCGGTCGCCGGGCGCGCCCTACTCCGCCGGCGTGAGTTGCCGATCGAGCCGCACCGCCGCGGTCTCACGAACCCGGACGCGGGCGCGGCGCTTGCGCCACCAGATCACGACGCCGGTGACCGAGAGCGCGGCGACAACGAGCCCCATGATCGAGATCAGGATGCGGCCGAACAGTCCGACGATACGGCCCGAATGCAGCGGGAACTGGGCCTGGACGAAGATGTCGGCGGCGGTGCCGACCCAGGGCAGCCGTTCGCCGATGGGGCGGCCATCCTCGCTGTCGTAATAGAGCTGCGCCGGGCCGACGCCGCCGGCGCCGTGATCGTCGCCGGGGTGGAAGAAGGCGGCGGCATAAACACCATGAGCCGGGCCGTAATTGACCGAGCCGACCGGGATGGTCCAGCCTCGCGCCTTGCCGTCGGCCGCCGCGCGCGCAGCGATCTCGGCGAAGGTAACCTTGGGCTCGATGGGATTGTCGAGATCGCGATAGGGCCGCTGCTCATAGGGCGTCGGCGTGTAGTTCGACACCATCTTCATCATCGGCGAGAACACCTCGAAATAGAGGTTCAGCGAGAACGCCGTGAAGGCGATGACGAAGAGCACGCCCCAGGTCCACAGGCTGAAGGCGCGATGGATGTCGAAATTGATCCGGTAGGCGCTGCCCGAGGTCTTGATGGTCCAGGCCGGCGCCCAGCGCGCCCAGAAGCCGCGCTCGAGCTGGCGCGTGACTTCAGGTGCCCGCACCACCTTGGTCCGGCGCCGCGAAGGCAGCGTCAGATAGAAGCCGACGAAGCAGTCGATGGTCCAGATGATGGCGATCACGCCGAGCAGGCGCATGCCCCAGCGATCGCTGCCCCAGAACTCCGGGATGTGCATCGTGTAGTGCAGCTTGTAGAGGAAGGAGACGAAATTCTCCCGCGTCACCGGCCACACCGCGCCCCAATAGCGCCGGCCGAGTTCGGCGCCGGTGTTGGGATCGAGGAATATCTGATTATAGTCGAGCGCGTAACGCTTGCCGGTCGCGGGATCGATCCTGGGCATGACGAAGAACCACAGCGAATGGCCCTCCTCCGGCGTCATGAAGAGATAGACGACGCGCGCGCGGGGATCGCGTTGCTCGATCATCCTGGCGAGCTCGATCGAGGGGATGGCGGGCCCCTTGCTGGTGACGTCGAATAAATGGCTGTTCAGGACGTCGTCGATCTCATGGTCCCACGAGATTATCGCGCCCGTGATGCCGGAGAAGAACAGGAATCCGGCCGTGAGCAGTCCCGCCCAGCGATGCAGCTTGCCGAATATCGCTCTCATCGTCTTGCACTCTCATCCGGCAGGTCCGGCTCGCTTTGCCGGACCGTCTTCGGTTCACCAGCGGTAAGTCAGCTTGCCGATGGCTTTCCGTCCCTCGGCATACATGCAGCCCGACAGGCCGTAGCAGGCGGCGACATAGCGCGTATCCGCCAGATTGGTGACGTTCACCGACAGACGCCAATTGTCCCTGGTGTAGGCGAGGAGCGCATCCAGCACGGTGGCCGATCCCACCTTGAACGTGTTGGCATCGTCACCCCAGGTCGCGCCGACATAGCGAACGCCGCCGCCGAACTGCAGGCCCGCCAGCAGTCCGTTCTGAAGCGTGTAGTCGCTCCACAACGAGGCGCGGTTGAGCGGCACGGTGACGGGGGCCTTGCCGACATTGACCGGATCCTGCGTGACCATGGCATCGACATAGGCATAGGCCGCCCGCAGGTTCCAGCCGTCGGCGAGCGACATCGAGCCTTCAAGCTCGATGCCGCGCGACTTCACCTGCCCGATCTGTTCGTAAAAGGTCGTCGCAGGCACGTACACAGCGACGTTGTCACGCGTCAGGTCGAAGGCAGCGAGGGTGAACAGCGCGTTCCAGCCGAGCGGCTGATACTTGACGCCCACCTCGTACTGCACGCCGGTCTCGGGATTGAGCATCTGTCCGGACGGACTTGTCGCGAGCTGCGGCAGGAACGACTCGGAATAGCTGAGATAGGGGGCGATGCCGTTGTCGAAATTGTACATCATTGCGGCGCGGCCGGTGAAGGCCGAGGCGTCCTTCGTGACTGATGTATCGGCAGGAGGCAGATTGGTGTCGAGCTGCGTCGTCACGAAATCCTGACGGCCCGCGAGCTGGAACGACAGCCGGCCAAGCTTGATCTGGTCCTGCGCATAGAGGCCGAGCTGCGACTGCTTCACGCCCTTGTTGTCGTAGAGGCCGCCCATGGCCCAATCGTTGCTGTAGACCGGATTGAAGACGTTGATCTCCGGCGACGACGTCGTGACGGCAAAGGCGGTGTCGCGGAACGTGGTGTTGCGATAGTCGAGCCCGACCAGCGTGGTGTGGCTGAGAATGCCGGTGTTGAACTTGCCCTGGAGCTGGTTGTCCACCGCAAGGGAATTGATATACGAGTTGCTGTAGCTGCCGAAACGCCCCAGCTGCCCCGCCGCCTCGTCGGTGTATCCGGTACCGTAGAAGGTCTTTTCCTCGTTGTGCTGGTAGGCGTAGCGCAGGTTCTGCCGGAACGTGATGTTGTCGGTGAAATTGTGCGACAGCTGATACCCGGCGGTTGCGATCTCGGTGTTGAACGCGTTGAAACCAGGCACGCCCGCGAAGAACGAGACCGGAATGGTGCGGCCGTTGTTCGGCCATACCGTGCCCGAGGCCGGCAGGAATTGCAGGCCCCACCCTGCCCGGTCGCGCTGGTAGTTGGCGAGCAGGGTGATGGTGGTGTCCTCGTTCGGCTTGAAGGTGACGGCCGGTGCGATGAAGACGCGATTGTCCTTGGTGAAGTCGACCTGGGTTTCGCCGTCGCGAACGACGCCAGTCAGGCGCCACAGCACCGTGCCTTCCTTGTTGGCGGGTCCGCCCATGTCGAACTGGCCCTGGTAGCGGTTGAAGCTGCCGCCGGAGATCGAGACCTCGCCGAACTGCTGCGCGGTCGGCAGCTTGGTCACGTAGTTGAGGATGCCGCCGGTGCCGCTGCCGCCATACATCGCCGACGACGGACCCTTCAGCACTTCCAGACGCTCGGCGCCGTAGGGATCGAGGCCGTTGAAATGCACGTAATTGCTCGAAGGGATTCGCAGGCCATCGATGTAGAGGCCGGACATGGTCGTGTCGAAGCCGCGGATCTGGAGCGCGCCGAAGCGGGTATCGGAACCGCCATTGACGTCGCCGCTGACGCCGGCGGTGTACCGCAGCGCCTCGCCGATCGAGACCGCGCCCTGATTGCGGACCTGATCGGTGGTGACGACGGACACCGACTGCGGGGTTTCGATCAGCGGCGTATCCGTCTTGCTGGCGGTACCGCTGCGCGTGGCGACGAAGCCGCGCACAGGACCGTTGGCGCGTTCGCCCGTCGCGTCGTTCGATGGTGCCGATTGCGTTGGCGCGGACTGCTGCGCGGGAGAGCGGCGATTGGCGCGCGAGGTCCGTGTTGCCGCCCTCTTCGACGACGCGATCGCCGCAGGACGGGCGCGCTGGGCCGGCGCATCGACAGTGACGGCGGGAATCTGCGTCTGCGCTTCCACGGAACTGACGGGAATAACGACGGAGAAGGTACTGACCGCTCCAAGCAAGAGCATCTGAATTTGTCGCCGACGCGTATCCTCACGCGAAGAAAAGTGGAAGTCGGTCACGTCTTTCGAAGCCCCACGCACTGCCGGCTTTGCCGGTATCATTCTTGATGTCCCGCCCTAACTCAGGCGGTTTGCGAGTGCGATAGGAACAGCGTTAGAATCTCTCCAGAGATGTCCGTAGCATGTGCGACCAATGCGCTCACGCGCGCTGCGGCGTCGCTTCTTTAGAATTGGAATATTTCCAGACTGGCGGCGGCAATCTGCACGAGACGGGCCGCACGCATGGCTGCATCGCGGTCAACGTTGCGGCCGAAGCCAATGGCGCGCGAGTTACTGAATGTTACCCCGGGTCCGCGCGGCAACAGTTTGCGGCGGCGCCCTTTGCGCCCGCCAGCAAGCTGCGGCTATTGCGGTCCGGCGGGATGTCGCCCGCCGCATTCGCCGCGAAAAATCCGGTCGGCTTCAGCATGAAGCCGGCATATTCGACCGGCATGATCGGAAAATCCTCGGGCTTGCAGACATGGGTGTGGCCGAACGAATGCCACACCACGATGTCGGCGTTCTCGATGTTGCGGTTCTGCGCCGCATAGCGCGGCAGGCCGTCGCCGCCGGCATGGACGTTGGGATAGTCGCCGCTGGCGTATTTCTCGTCCTTGTCGAACGCGGTGACCCAGACATGCTTGGTGGCAAAGCCGCCGCGCCCGCGCACATAGCTGCCCTCTTGTGCCAGCATCAGCGGGCTCGGGTTGACCACGAGCTTGTAGGCGGGAGCATTGCCGACCGAGTTGGTCTCGTTGGGATTGCTGATCTTCCAGAACCGGCCGGTCTCGCCGTTGGCGATGGCCGCGGCGTCGCGCTCGCGCGACAGCACGCGCGTCGTGACGTCGAAGACATTGCCGTGTGGATTGTCGTGGCCCCAGGACCGCGGCACGAATTCGTGCTCCGTCACCGTGTTGCCGCCGCCATCGAGATCCATGTGCAGCCGAACGTTGAAGAAGTGTTGGTGCGTCGGCCCGCCCAGATTGTCGTCGACCATGCCGCCCCATTTATACGTCTCGCCCGACGGCACGGCGGCGGTCTGAATGATGCCGGTGAGCTTGGTCTCCAACTGGATGGTGCCGTCCTGGTAGAGGTACCAATAGAAGCCGTAGTCGTAATTGCCGACGGTCGCGAAGAACGAGATCACGAGTCGTCGGGATCTGCGGACCTCGAACAGGCCATTGCGGAACTCATAGTGCTTCCAGGCAATTCCATAATCTTCTTCGTGCATGCAGATGGCGTTCCGCATGACGAAGGGCTCGCCCTTGCTGTCGGCAGCCGGCACGTCGAAATAGTGGATGTTACCGAGGCAATCGCAGCCGAGCTCGAGCGCATTGGCGAGCATGCCGAGGCCGTATTCGCCGGCATCGAACGCCGACTTCCAGAAATGATTGGCAGTCGGGTCGGCATAGGGCACCACCATCTCGGTGACGCTGGCGCGATGAATCAAGGAGCGTTTGCGCTCACCGTCCTGGTAAGCGAGCTGATGCAGCACCAGCCCTTCGCGCGGAGTGAAACCGACGCGGAAACTCCATTTCTGCCAGTCGACCTTCCAGCCCTCGACCTCAAAGCTCGCGCCTTCCGGCTGTTCGATGTTGAGCGGCTTGATGCCGATGCGCGGTTTTTCGAGGTCATGCGCGCCGTAATTTCGCTTCTTGCGCGGGATCGGCACGATCGGATCTTCGTCGGTGAGATCAATGACCTTACCGCCGATCAGGTCGACCACGGCGACCACCCCTTCGATCGGATGCGCATAGCCGTTGTCCTGGAGATGCTCGCGGAAATAGCTGACGGCGCGCACGATGCGGGCGCCGCGCTCGAACTCCTTGTCGAAGAAACCCGACGAGAATGGATCGACCTGGACCAGCTCGATATCCTTGTCGGAGAGTCCGCGCCGGACCATCGCCGCACGCCAGGCGGGATCGGCCTTCACCACGGCCTCGCATTTGAAGAACTCTTCCAGCATCACCGGCGGCTGTCCGTACGGCGCTGCTCGGTTGGGAACGATATTGCGGTCGACGATCGCGCTGCGGCCGAGATCGATGATGTGCTCGATCGCCTCGCCCGTGGTGATGTCCAGGGTCAGCACGAAGGCGCAGCGTCCAGCTCCCCCGGTAGCCAGCTCCTGCTTGGTCGGCTCTTCCAGCCGCACCATCGGGAAGCGGCAGTTCTCCGGCGAAACTGCGGCGGCGCGCGCGAGCGTGCAGGCCGCGGTGATCTCTTCGGCCGTCAGCGGATCCAGCGGATGTGGCGCGACAGCTTGGGCTGACGGTTTGGACTTGACGGTGCCGAGCATGAGGACGTCCATGATTCAGCGCGGGGCGAGATGCGCAGTGATGGCGTTGAAGGCGGCAAACCAGCGCTGGTCGATCGGAACGTCCATCGCTTTCGGCTGCGTGGCGAGCTTGGCGATGACGGTGTCCGAGTCCAGGTCGACATAGAGCAACTGGCCATGAATGCCGATCGCAGTGATCGCGTTGCGGGTCGGATCGATCGTGAACCATTTGCTACGGTAGCGCGCGCCCGGGAAGAATTCGGCGAGGTCGCCGTCGGCCCAGGCCTTGGGATCGCCGTTCTCTCTGATGTCGTCGATCCACCAGCCCGGCACCACCTGCCGTCCCTCGACCACGCCGCGGCAGCGGATCATCTCGCCGAAGCGGATGAGATCGCGGGCCGTGACCGACAGGCCGCCCGCGATGCGGCCCATGCCGTGGCTGTCGAGAGTCAGCGAGCCGTCCTCCTCCGCGCCCAGGGGCTGCCAGAGATATTCGGAGAGGATGGACTGGTAGGGCATGCCGCAGGCACGTTCATAGACCCAGCCGAGCACTTCGGTATTGGGCGAGACATAGTGGAACACCTTGCCGTGCGGCTTGCCGGTGCCGCGCAAGGTCGTGAGATAGGCGCGCTGATGACCTGGCTCGACGCCCGGCGGCGGCACGTCCCAGCCGGAGGAGAATCGGTAGCGCGCGACGTCGCCGGCGGGATCCTCGTAATCCTCCTCGAACTTGATGGCGACGGCCATGTCGAGCAGGTTGCGGACAGTGCAGCCCGCATAGACCGAGGTCTCCAGCTCCGGCACATAGCGCACCACCCTCGCCTCGGGATCGAGCAATCCGCGCGCGGCCAAAATGCCGCCGAGGGTGCCGGCGACCGCCTTGCTGATCGAGCAGATCAGATGCGGTGTGGTCGCGCTCATGCCATCGCCATACCATTCGTGAACCAGCGTGCCCCGGTGCATCACGAGCAGCGTGTCGGCGAAAGTTTCGCGTAATGTCGCCGCGATCGTGGTCGGCGTGCCGTCGGGCGAGGTGAAGCCGATCATGCTCAGCTCGCGCGGCGCGCTGGTGATCGGGCTCGGGTGGGCCGAGCGGCGAACCTCGGCCGTCGGCAACACTTCGCGGGTGTGGGTGAAACCCCAGCGGATCGCCGGGAAGCTGCGCCAGTTGGCGCGCGTCACCTGGGCCTCTGGCGCTGGCGGGCTGCCACGCATGATCTCGGTCGGCCGCATGTCGATCCTCCGCGAAGCCTCGCCCCGCGATGGTGTTGGGACGGTGAGCGAGAAGACTGCACCGGGGCGGTATCGGACGTTATCGAGATCCGGCAATATTTTGCTGGACACGGGCGATGGTCATGCCAGTCTTGCCCTAGGTCCTTGCCGGACTTTGCCGCCAAATTTCGAAATTCTGTCATGACCTTGCGCGCAACTCTTCCGATTCAAGACTCGGCTGTCAGCCTGTTCCAGGCCAGCAGCACGGACGTCGATGAGCATTGCGCCAGCCTCGGCCGCTGGCGGTTGAGCTACGACCAGATCAGTGCCGGGGCGTTTCGCGGCAGCTTCACTCAGCTCTCCCTGCCCCATGTCGAAGTATTCCGCGAAATCACCAGCCAGCAGGTCCGTCAGTACGGTCAGCTGGGCGCTGACAGCTTTGGTATCGGCCTGCCCTGGCACGGCGACGGCGAAGTCAATTGCAACGGCGCCAGCGTTGCAGGCGCCCAGGTCATCGCCTGCGTCGACGCCGAAGTCGATATGTGCACGCCGAAGGCGTTCGAGCTGCGTGGCATCGTTGCCAGCGCGGCGCTGATCTCGGAGCTTGCCGCCCGGCTCGAGATCGAGCTGCCGCGCACTGTCTGGCACCAATTGCAGATGGTCGAAATGGCGGAAGCTCCGGTCGTGCGGCTGCGCTCGCACCTCGCCGCCATTCAAGAGACGATCGCGACCGCTCCGGAAAGGTTCAGCGATCCGGCAGCCAGGCAGGCGCTTGAAGACGCCCTTCTCGTCGAGATCATGGACATGCTGCCAACGGCGCGAACCAGCGATCCCGGACGCGGCGCGGCCGCGCGGCGGCGAACCGTCGATCGCGCCCGCGAGCTGATGCATGGCAGCGGTGCTCGTTCACTTTCGCTGCTGGAGGTCTGCAAGGCCGTCGGCGCCAGCCCGCGCAAGCTCGGTTATTCCTTCCAAGAGGTGCTGGGCACGAGTCCGATGCATTACTGGCGCGCGATGCGGCTGAACCGCGTGCGGCGCGAGCTGAAGCGCGCCGGCGGCGCTGGGAGATCCATCTACGACGTTGCCGTGCAGCACGGATTCTGGCACTTCAGCCAGTTCTCGCTCGACTATAAGCGCCATTTCTCCGAGCTGCCCTCGGAGACGCTGCGGCGGACAAGACGAGCCGTGTGATCCGGCTCAGTGATGCCGCAGCCGGCGGTTGACCCGGCGCGCCAGATAGTCGCCCGCGCTCTGCACGAGCTGCACCAATGCGATCAGCACGACGACGACGGCGAGCATCATCTCGGGCATGAAGCGCTGATAACCGTAGCGGATGCCGAGATCCCCCAAGCCCCCGCCGCCGACCGCGCCGACCATGGCGGAATAGCCGAGCAGGCTGACCACTGCGAGAGTCAGGGCCAACAGAAGTCCCGGCAGCGCCTCGGGGATCAGCACCTTGAACACGATCTGCATCGGCGAGGCGCCGAACGAAGACGCGGTCTCGATCAGGCCGCCATCGACTTCGCGGATCGCAGCTTCCACGAGGCGCGCGATGAACGGCGCCGACGCGATGGTCAGCGGCACGATCGCTGCGGTCGATCCGATCGAGGTTCCGGCAACGAGGCGCGTGAACGGGATGATGGCGACGACCAGGATGATGAAAGGCGTCGACCGCGTCGCGTTGACGATGATGCCGAGCGCGCGATTGACGATCGGAGCCGCGAATAGCTCCCCTTTCCGGCTGGTCGCGAGGAAGACGCCGAGCGGCAGGCCGAAGACGGTGCCGAGCAGCGCGGCGATGCCGACCATGTACAGGCTCTCGAAGGTCGCCTGGATGATCAGGTTGATGAGTTCAGGCGACATAGCCGAGATGCTCCGCCGGGAATTGATGTTGAGAGAGCCAGGCAAGAACTCGCGCCTGCACGTCGTCGCGGCTAGGACTACCGAGAGGTATGCCGAGAACGAGCGAACCGACATGCTGGCCGCCGATCTCGTCGATGCGCGCCGACAGCAGCGACATGTCGAGGCCGAGCTCGCGGGCGAGCCGCGCCACCAGCGTGTCGCCGGCCCCTGCCCCGCGCACCTGGACGCGGATCACGGCCTGCCCGCCGGCAGGCGGCTCCGCCACGATCCGGCTCGCTAGCGAGACCGGCAGGCTGTCGCCGACCACCTCGGCCAGGAAGGACTGCGTGATCGGATGTTTCGGATGGGTGAAGATGTCGGCGACGTGGCCGCTCTCGACGACATGGCCGGCGTCGAGCACCACGACGTCCCTGGCGAGCTGGCGCACCACGGACATTTCGTGGGTGATCAGCACGATGGTCACGCCGAGCTCGCGGTTGATGTTCGCGAGCAGGTCGAGGATCGCACGCGTCGTCTGCGGATCGAGCGCGGAGGTCGCCTCGTCCGACAAGAGCACGCTCGGCCGCGTCGCCAGCGCGCGGGCGATGCCGATGCGCTGCTTCTGGCCGCCGGAAAGCTCGGAAGGATAGCGGTCATGCTTGTCTGCGATGCCAACCAGCGCGAGCAGCTCGGTCACGCGCGCCTTGATGTCGGCCTTGGCCCAGCCGGCGATCTCCAGCGGCAGCGCGATGTTGTCGGCGGCGGTGCGCGACGACAGCAGGTTGAAATGCTGGAAGATCATGCCGATCGAGCGCTGCGCCAGCCGCAGCTCGCGGCCCGTCAGCGCCGAGATATCGCGGCCATCCACGATCACGCGGCCCGCGGTCGGCTTCTCCAGCCCGTTGATGAGCCGGACAAGGCTCGACTTGCCGGCGCCGGAGCGGCCGATCACGCCGGTAATGGAACCGCGTGGAATGGCGAAATCGATGTTTTGTAGTGCGTTGACGCCAGGCTTGCCGCGATAGGCCGGATAGGTCTTCGAGATGCCGGCGAAACGAACCATCGCGTCCGGCTCAGGCGCGGGATGCGATATCGCTTGAGCTGGCGCAATCGGCTGTCCGACGGCGAGCGATTGGTGAGCGTTCATGGAGACGGCCTTCATGCACAATAGTTCTTTCGCTTGCCGGAAAAGGCAAACGAAAGCCGGGTCGCATCAGCGACGAGGGGGTGGAACAGCAGCAAACGCCTCAAAGGGGCACGCGCTGCACCGCAGCACGTACCATCGCTTTTTCCAGTCTTTCTTGCAATGTCAGATATTTGCGAGGGGATGGACGAAGATTCCCCAATCCCTCCCCGGAGAAGAATATTCCTCCGCCCCGGAGGCTGCCTCCAGCCCGGCTCACCCCATCCGCAGCCACGGCAACACGATCAGCAAGAGCCCGGCGAAATAGAGCAGCCCGAAGATCAGGCCAAAGCCCCAGAACTGGCCCTTCCCGATATAGCCGCTGCCGAAATACATCGGCGCGGTCCGGTCGCATAAGGCGAGATCACGCCCATCAGGCCGAGCGAGTACATGCAGAGCATGGCAAGTGTCGTGACTGGCAGATCGGGAATGCCCGATCCGACCGCGAGCACCACGGGCAGCACGGCGGCGGCGTGCGAGGTGATGCTCGAGAAGAAATAGTGGATCCAGAAGAACAGCGCGACCAGCAGCAGCATCGCGGTCGACGGCGATAGTCCGGCGAGCGGTTTTGCGTATTCGGTCGCGAACCATTTGATGAAGCCGATCTCGTTGAGGCCGGAGGCCAACGTCAGCAGCGAGGTGAAATAGAAGAACACCTCCCAGGCGCTCTTCTCGCTGACGATGTCGGCAAATTCGATCACGCCGGTCACCAGCATCAGGGAGATCACGATGAACACGACGGTGGTGGCGTTGACGAAGTTCGAGCCGAGCACGGGCACGTGGATGTCCGGGCTCGATCCCGCGATCCACAGGAACATCGCGAGCACGATCAGGCCAAGCATGATCCACTCGTTGCGCGACATCGGGCCCATCGTCTGGAGCTCTTTCGCCGCCCATTCGGAAATCTCCGGGCTGCGCTTCACCTCGGGCCGGCAAACGAGATAGCTGAGCAGCGGCACGAGCACCATCAGGAGGATGCCGAGCGGCGCGAAGCCGAGGAACCACTGGCCCCAGCTGACCTCGACCCCGACCGTCTTCTTGGCGATCGCCAACGCCGCTGCGTTCGGCGCGAGCGCTGTGAAGAACAGAGAGCTCGTGACGGCGGTCGCGGCAAAGGCCGTCCACATCACATAGGTGCCGATCCTGCCGGCGGTCGGCCCCGGTTCGGAGCCATAGATGCGCGGGATGTTGCTGATGATGGGATAGACGATGCCGCCGCTGCGCGCGGTGTTCGACGGCGTTGCCGGCGCCAGCAGGAAATCCGACATCGCCACGGCATAACCGAGGCCGAGCGTATTGCGGCCGAGCTTTTGCACCAGCACCAATGCGATGCGTCGGCCGAGCTGGCTCTTGCGATAGCCGATCGAGAACACGAAGGCGCCGACGATCAACCAGACCGTGCTCTCGGCAAAGCCCGCCAGCATCCAGCGCAGCGATTTGCCCGGATCGGGATCGATATAGCCGGCGACGCCCGCGACCGTCAGGCCGATGAAGCCGACTGCGCCGACCGGCATCGATTCCAGGATGAGCCCGGTGATGACTGCCGCGAACACCGCGAAATAGTGCCACTGATTGACGTTGAGCCCGGTAGGCGCCGGCCACAGATAGATCACCAGCCACACCGCGAGCGGTGCGACCAGTTTCCAGCGAAATCCTGTTGCCTCAGGCGCCTGCGAATTGGCGGTCATGGGCCCTCCCCTCGATTGTCGTCACCCGTGCGGCTCGTTGGCCGAGCCTGCTCTTGTCCCAATGCGGCGTATACGGACTGTCGGGGATGCGATCAATGGCCTGGCAAAGATCTATCGCCCCTTGAAGCGCGGCTTGCGGCGGCCCAGGAACGCCTCGACGCCCTCCTTGTGATCCTCGCTGAGACTGGCGAGCGCGAACTGGTCGACGTCCATATGGCTGGCGAGATCGTCCAGCGCATGCGCGAGCCGGTTGACGGTGAGCTTCGTCATCGCGACCGAGAGCGGCGGCTGCGCGGCGACCTTGCGGGCGAGCTCCATGGCGGAATCGAAGGCATGGCCGGGATCGGTCACCTGTTCCACCAGGCCCCACTCATAGGCCTCGTCCGCCGAGATGCGCTGATCGGCAAGGATCACCGCCTGCTTGGTGCGGGCGGGCCCCATCAGATGCAGCATGCGCGGAATGCTCTGCCAGCTCATATTCATGCCGAGCCCGATCTCAGGCACGCGCAAGTGCGCATCGCGTCCCATGATGCGGAAGTCGAGCGCCACGGCCAGCGCGACACCGCCGCCGACACAAAAGCCCTCGATCGCCGCGATCGTGATCTGCTCCATCTCCTGCCAGGCGTGGGTGAGGCGCGGCCCGAGCTTGAGATGCCGCCGCAGCGCGCCGAGATCCATGTCCTTGCGCGAGCGTCCCTCGGCATCCTTGAGGTCGAAGCCGGCGCTGAATGCGCCCGAGCTGCCGGTCAGGACCACGACGGAGGTTGTCGCGTCGTCTTCAAAACTGCGCGCGGCCGCCGTAAGCTGCCGCAACGCTTCGGGCGACAGCGCGTTGATGCCGTCATGGCGGTCGAACCGCACGATAGCGATCCGCCCCTCCGGCCCATGCCCCTTCTCGATCGTCACATAATTGGTCAACGGAAGTTCCCCTTTTCTTGTTGCTCTTGATCACAGATGTCCGGTGCGCCGGTGCTCCGGCTCACTGCCCTTGACCGGAAACCGGATCGTCGTTCCGATGGTGATCCAATTGGCGTTCTCGCCGCTGATGTTGCGGCCGCAGATCACGTCGAGGGAAAATATCTCGTTCGGCCGGTAGCGGACACCGGTCTGCAGCCGCGGTTGCACGACGCTCGCGACCTCGGACGCGCCGGCCTGGCCATACGCCTCGATCGTCCATTGCAACGTGTCGGTGAACTTCCAGTCGAAGCCGACGCCATAGGTGAAGTAATGGCGATCTGCGATGCGATCCCAGAGCCAGCCGCCATTGACGTTGATGCGCATGGTCTCCGACAGGCGGAAGGTCGCGGGGATGACCGCAAAGGCGCTCAGCGCCTCGCCGGTCGCCGCGTCGAACGATCCGCCGCCATAGGCCGACAACCCCCACCGTCCGATTCCCGTGGGGATGAAATTCGTCTTGGCTTTGGGCGCTCTGGTCGTGCTCCAGTCGCCGTCGCTGCGGGCGCGGATGGTCTGGAGGCTCAGCTCGATCGGCCTGAAGGGGTCGACCACACAGGAGGGATTGGCGACCGCCGAAAAATCGGTGTTCGTCGCAGCCGACATCCAGCTCTCGACCTTGCAGGAGCCGACCTCGGAGATGTCGGCGGCATCGACCGCATAAGCGCCATTCGCAGCACGCGCATCATGCGCCGCGCATGTCATGAGAGCCGCGATTGCGGCGGTTATTGCGGTCCGTACGGCCCAGCCCATGGGGCGATGTTAGCAGAGTCTTCGCCTCGACAAGGCCCGGATTCTGGGACTATCTTTGCGCCATGAGCGAGCATCATCACGACCACGATCACGACCATTCCGAGCTGTCGGAGACCGAGCTGCGCGTCCGCGCGCTCGAGACGATCCTGACCGAAAAGGGCTATGTGGAGCCGGCCGCGCTCGACGCCATCATCCAGGCCTACGAGACCAAGATCGGCCCGCACAACGGTGCGCGCGTCGTCGCCAAGGCCTGGAGCGATCCGGCGTTCAAGAAGGCGCTGCTGGAGGACGGCTCGAAGGCGATCGGCACGCTCGGCCATGTCAGCCGCGTCGGCGATCATCTCGTCGTGGTCGAGAACACGCCTGGGCGACACAACATGGTCGTGTGCACGCTGTGCTCCTGCTATCCCTGGGAAATGCTGGGGCTGCCGCCGGTCTGGTACAAGGCCGCGCCCTACCGCTCGCGCGCCGTGAAGGACCCGCGCGGCGTGCTCGCCGATTTCGACGTCACCCTGCCCAAGGACATGGAGATCCGGGTCTGGGATTCCACCGCCGAGACGCGCTTCCTGGTGCTGCCGATGCGCCCCGAGGGCACCGAGGGCTGGAGCGAAGAACAACTCGCCGAGCTCGTCACGCGCGATTCCATGATCGGCACGGGCTTTCCCAGGACGCCGGGAGCGCCGTCGTGAACGGCGTGCACGACATGGGCGGCATGGACGGCTTCGGCAAGGTCGAGGCTGAGCCGAACGAGCCTGTCTTCCACGAGGAATGGGAGTCCCGCGTCCTCGCCATGGTGCGCGCGATGGGCGCTGCCGGCGCCTTCAACATCGACACCTCGCGCTTCTACCGCGAGACGCTGCCGCCAGACGTGTATCTGTCGAGCTCCTATTACAAGAAATGGTTTCTCGGGCTCGAGGAGATGCTGATCGAGAAGGGCTACCTCACGAGGGAGGAAGTCGCCGCCGGCCATGCGATGCAGCCCGCAAAGGCGCTCAAGCACGGCAAGTTCGACCTCACGCAGGTCGAGCGCATCATGGTCCGCGGCAAGTTCGCCCGCCCTGCCCCAGCGCCCGCGAAATTCGAGATCGGCGATCGCGTGCGCGCCAAGAACATCCATCCGGCCACGCACACGCGGCTGCCGCGCTATGTGCGCGGCCATGTCGGAATCGTCGAGCTGAACCATGGCTGCCACGTGTTTCCGGATACCGCGGCGATGGAGCGCGGCGAGCATCCGCAATGGCTTTACACGGTCGTGTTCGAAGGCCGCGACCTCTGGGGCGATGACGGCGATCCCACGCTGAAGGTCTCGATCGACGCCTTCGAGCCCTATCTGGACCCGGCGTGATGAGCAGTACGGCAGCGGCGGCCGCAACGGCAGCCATTCCGAGCATTCCGCGCGATGACGACGGCCCGGTGTTCCGCGCTCCCTGGGAGGCGCATGCGTTCGCCATGGCGTTGACACTGCACGAGCGCGGCGTGTTCACCTGGCCGGAATGGGCAGCCGCCTTGGCTTCCGAGATCAAGCGCGCGCAGGCGGCCGGCGATCCCGATACGGGCGAGACCTATTATCTGCACTGGCTCGCCACGCTAGAGGGCCTCGTCTCAAGCAAAGGCGTCGCATCCGTGGAGACGCTGCACCGCTATCGCGATGCCTGGGACCACGCGGCGGACCGCACGCCGCACGGCAAGCCGATCGAGCTCAGGCCGGAGGATTTCGGCTAGCTCTCGCCACGCCCGTCATGGCGAGCGAAGCGACGCAATCCGGAATCTTTCCGCGGCGGCAGCCTGGATTGCTTCGCAGCAAGAGCTCCTCGCAAGGACGACGGTGAGAGACGCGCTACCTCCCCGCCGCAAACTCCCGCCACCCCTTCGCCCGCAGGCTGCACGCCGGGCACTCGCCGCAGCCGTAGCCCCAATCGTGCTGCGCGCCGCGCGTCCCGAGATAGCAGGTGTGGGAGTGCTCGCGGATGAGGTCGACCAGCCCGTCGCCGCCGAGATCCTGCGCCAGTTGCCACGTTGCAGCCTTGTCGATCCACATCAGCGGCGTATGCAGCTCGAACTTGCGCGCCATGCCCAGTGACAGCGCCGCCTGCATGGCGCGGATGGTGTCGTCGCGGCAATCGGGATAGCCGGAATAATCCGTCTCGCACATGCCGCCGACGATGTGGGTGATGCCCCGGCGATACGCCAGCGCAGCAGCAAACGTCAGAAACACCAAATTGCGGCCCGGCACAAACGTGTTCGGCAACCCGTCGGCGCCCATCGCGATCGCGACATCGCGCGTCAGCGCGGTCTCGGACACCGCCGCCAACGTCGGGATCGACAGCGTGTGGCTCTCGCCGAGCTTTGCGGCCCAGTCCGCGCGGAGCGCCTTCACGCCGTCGAATAGCCGTTCGCGGCAATCGAGCTCGACGGCGTGGCGCTGGCCGTAGTCGAACCCCAGCGTCTCCACCCGCGCAAAGCGACTCAGCGCCCAGGCGAGGCAGGTGGTGGAATCCTGGCCGCCGGAGAACAGCACCAAAGCGGTTTGTGATGAAAATGCGTCGCTCATGGCCCGCGCTTTAGCACTGTGGAACGTCTCAGCCAATCGGTGGAAATCGGCCTGTTCCGCCGCGGCCGGCTGGGAACGGCGCCCTGCTTTTGGCATAAGGTTTCGGAGCCAGGAGAGACGCCCCGCAATGACCCCTTCCCGCGACATTTCCCGCCTGATCGAGATCATGGCGGCGCTGCGCACTCCGGTGACCGGCTGCCCCTGGGACCTCGAGCAGAATTTTGCGACGATTGCGCCCTACACGATCGAGGAAGCCTATGAGGTGGTGGAGGCCATCACCCGCGGCGATCTCGACGATTTGCGCGAGGAGCTCGGCGATCTGCTGCTGCAGGTCGTGTTCCACGCCCAGATGGCTGAGGAGCAGAATGCGTTTTCTTTTGGAGACGTCGTCGAGGCCATCACGCGAAAAATGATCCGGCGTCACCCGCACGTCTTCGCCGACAAGGATGGCAATCTCGCCTCGCACCACGTCAAGGAAGTCTGGGACCGCATCAAGGCCGAGGAGAAAGCCGAGCGCGCCGCGCGCCGCCCCCCGGAGGACGTGCCGGCGCACAAATCGCTGCTGTCGGGCGTCAAGGCCGGCCAGCCGGCGCTGACCCGCGCCATGGAGCTGCAGCGCAAGGCCTCCACCGTCGGCTTCGACTGGAATGACCCGCGCGCGGTGCTGGCGAAGATCCGTGAGGAAGCCGACGAGATCGAGGCCGCGCTCGACCGTGGCGACAGGCAGGAGATCGCGGAGGAGACCGGCGATCTGATGTTCGCGCTGGTCAACCTCGCCCGCCATGTCGACGCGGACCCGGAAAGCGCCCTGCGCGCGACCAACGCCAAGTTCGAAAGGCGCTTTGCCTATATCGAGCGCGCGCTGCAGACGCAGGGACGCACCCTCGAGCAGGCATCGCTGACGGAGATGGATGCGCTATGGAATGAAGCGAAGACGGCGACGTGATGGAAGGCATGCCATGGAAATCAGGCAAGACGATCCGAAGGCGCGACACGTGGCCGATTTGTTGGCGCATCACCTGGAAGAGCTCCGCAGCGTCATGGGCGAGCATGCGCAGGCGCTCGATGCAAGCGGCTTGTCGGCTCCGACTGTGACGTTCTGGACGGCCTGGCAGAACGATGCGCTGGCTGGCTTCGGTGCGCTGAAGCAATTGGATGAGACGCATGGCGAAGTGAAGTCGATGCGGGCCGCGCCCGCCACGCGCGGGACCGGGGTCGGTCGCGCGATCCTGCTCCACATCGTTGCAGAGGCTCGAAAGCGAGGCTATGCGCGTCTCAGCCTGGAAACGGGCACGGCGTCGCTTCATGCGCCGGCCGTTTCACTCTATCGTAGCGTCGGCTTCGCAAATTGCGGACCGTTTGCCGATTATCAGGCGAGCCCGCATAACCAGTTCATGAGCCTCGACCTCGCAAATTGATCGCATCGTAGCTCAGGCCGACAGGCGCGGCACCGCGTCGAACCTGTGCACGACGATGTCCCGCTTGGTCTCATCCACCCGCACCGTCATGTCGAAGCGGCCGTCGTGCAGCTCTTTCGACAGCACCTCGGAATTGCGATGCAGCCAGCTGATGCCGGCGCCGTCGGCGGCGTCGATGGAGAGGTCGAGCGTGGTGCGCTTTGCGGCAAGGCGTTCCTCGATCGCGGCGAGCAATGCGTCGACGCCCTCGCCCGACACCGCCGAGACCAGCATGGCCGGATGATCCTCCGGCCGGCGTGCGGCGATGTTCAAGAGCTCTTCGCGCTGCTCGGCAGCGTAACGGTCGATCTTGTTCCAGACTTCGATGATGCGGCCGGAGTCGTCTGGGTTGATGCCGAGTTGGCGCAGCACCGCGTCGACGTCACTCTGCTGGGCCTCGGCATCTTCATGCGAGATGTCGCGCACGTGGAGAATGACGTCGGCTTCCAGCACCTCCTCCAGCGTGGCACGGAAGGCGGCAACGAGTTGCGTCGGCAGATTGGAGATGAAACCGACCGTATCCGACAGCATCGCCTTGCCGCCATGCGGCAGGTTGAGCGCGCGCAAGGTGGGATCGAGCGTCGCGAACAGCATGTCGGCCGCCTGCACGTCGGCGCGGGTCAGGCGATTGAACAGCGTCGACTTGCCGGCATTGGTGTAGCCCACCAGCGCAACGACGCGGTACGGCACGCGCTGACGGCCCGCGCGATGCAACCGCCGCGTCGCCTGCACCTTCTTCAGTTCGCTCTCGAGCTTGGAGATGCGCTCCTGGATCAGGCGGCGGTCCGCTTCGATCTGCGTCTCGCCGGGGCCGCCCATGAAACCGAAGCCGCCGCGCTGGCGCTCCAGATGGGTCCATGAGCGCACCAGGCGCGAGCGCTGATAGTTGAGATGGGCGAGCTCGACTTGGAGCGAGCCCTCCTTGGTCTTGGCGCGGCGGCCGAAGATTTCCAGAATGAGCCCGGTGCGGTCCAGCACCTTGGCGTGCAGTTCCTTTTCGAGATTGCGCTGCTGGATCGGCGCCAGCGCGCAATCCATCACAACCAGCTCGACATCGAGGGTCTTGATCAGGCCGGCGATCTCCTCGACCTTGCCCTTGCCGATATAGGTGGCGGGGCGGATCTGGCTGACCGGCGCGATGATGGCGTCGGCAACGACGAGATCGATCGCACGCGCGAGGCCCGCGGCTTCATCGAGCCGGGCCTCGGCGTCGCGTTGAACATGACTCTCCGATTGTGCGTCGGCACCGCCAGCGCGCACACGCAAGTAGGGGCCGATGACAAGCACCCGCCCCGTTTGCTTAGCCCCTGCCGACCGCGGACGGTCGGCATCCCCGTCGAAATTCCGGGGTTCCAATCAGATCACTCTCAAGCCGGCTGATCCTCGCCGCCTTCGAACAGCTGGATCGGAGCACCCGGCATGATGGTCGAGATCGCATGCTTGTAGACGAGCTGCGAATGACCGTCGCGCCGAAGCAGCAAACAGAAATTGTCGAACCAGGTCACGATGCCCTGGAGCTTCACTCCGTTGACCAGAAAGATCGTCAGTGGCGTCTTAGTTTTGCGAACGTGATTAAGGAAGGTGTCCTGCAGGTTTTGTGCGCGGTCTGCCGCCATTGTTTTTTTCTCGCTTTGAGTTTCTTTTTATTGCGCCGGTTGCGACCCTCTTTGTGAGGTTCGGGGCCTCTCCCGGTTGCCGTTCCCTCATGAGATCCCCCTCGGAAGGAACAGCTGTGCGATTAGAGGACAGGTGGACCTATTAGGCAAGCCGCTTCACGCGGCAAGGCACGTCCGATTGCCCCGAAAAACTACGGAAATCGATGATTTTCCTGACATATCCCAGCGCCGCAAACACAGCACTCGGCGTTAGCCGACACCGAGGGCCTTCAGCTTTCGATGCAGCGCCGACCGTTCCATGCCAACGAACTCGGCCGTGCGAGAAATATTTCCTGAAAAACGGCTGATCTGTGCAATCAAATAGTCGCGCTCGAATACTTCGCGTGCCTCACGCAGCGGCAGGCCCATGATGTGCTCGCCATTGTTGCTGGTCGGCATCGCCGGCACCATGGAGCCGACGTCCTGCGGCAGCATGTCGGCCGTGATGATGACCTCGGGCCCGCCCGCCGCCAGAATCATGACTCTCTCAACGTTGTTGCGGAGCTGGCGCACATTGCCCGGCCAGACATGCGATTGCAGCACCGCCATCGCGTCCTGCCCGATCTGCCGCTTGGGCAGACCGCTGCCGGCCGAGATCTGCTCCATGAAATAGTCGATCAATTCCGGGATGTCCTCGCGCCGTTCTGAGAGCGCGGGCACGCGGATCGGCACCACCGAGAGCCGATGATAGAGATCCTCGCGGAAATGGCCGGCCGCGATCTCTTCTTCGAGATTGCGCGCGGTCGACGAGATGATGCGCACGTCGACCTGCACCTTGGCCGTGCCGCCGACGCGCTGGAACGACTGCTCCACCAGCACGCGCAGGATCTTGTTCTGGGTCTCGCGCGGCATGTCCGCGATCTCGTCGATGAACAGCGTGCCGCCATGGGCCTCTTCGAGCGCGCCCGGCTTGCGCGCGTGCTCGCCGTTGGACTGCTCGACGCCGAACAGCTCGTGCTCCATCCGCTCGGGCGTGATCGCAGCGGCGTTGATGACGACGAACGGGCCGTCGGCGCGGCCCGAGGCCGTGTGCAGCGTGCGTGCGGTCAGCTCCTTGCCGGCGCCGGCGGGGCCGACGATCAGGATGCGGCTGTTCGCCTTGGCCGCGCGCTCGATGGTCTGGCGCAGCTGGTTCATGCTGGGCGAGCGGCCGACGAGCTGGCTGGCGCTCGGCGCGAGCTGCTTGAGCTCCTTGACCTCACGCTTGAGCCGCGAGTTCTCGAGCGCTCTGGTCGCGACCAAGATCAAACGGTCGGCCTTGAACGGCTTCTCTATGAAGTCGTAGGCGCCGCGCTTGATCGCCGCGACCGCGGTCTCGATGTTGCCGTGGCCCGAGATCATCACGACCGGCAAATCGGCATTGTCCTTCTTGACCTGCTCCAGCAGCTGCAAGCCATCAAGCTTGGAGCCCTGCAGCCAGATGTCGAGGAACACCAGATGCGGCCTGCGGTTGGCAATTTCAGCCAGCGCGGAGTCGCTGTCGCGCGCAGTTCGCGTGACGAAACCCTCGTCCTCGAGAATGCCCGCAACGAGATCCCGAATATCGGCCTCATCATCGACAATCAGAATTTCACTTGCCATGGGTCGCGCCTGTCTTGTCAGCTGCCTGTGGGGGCTACGATTTTCGGTGAATCATTGGTCTTTTCAGCGGGCTCTTTGGTTTCGAGCGCCGGCTCTTTTGTTTCCGGCGCCGCGTCTTTCGCCGGCTCCGTCGCAGCTTTGGCGATTTCCGTGGCCGCGCGCGCCTGCTCGGCTCCGTCGGCCTTCGCCGGCTGCCCGGAGATCGCAAAGCGCATCCGCATCCAGGCACCGCGCTGGCCCTCGCGGAATTCGGAGGCATCTTTCAGCTCGATGCGTCCGCCATGGTCTTCTAGCACGCGGCCGACGATCGCAAGGCCAAGGCCGGTGCCCTTGGCCCGGGTCGTGACGTAGGGTTCGAGCAGCCGCGAGCGCGCGACCTTGGGCAGGCCGATGCCGTTGTCGATCACGTCGATCAGCACGTCATCGCCCTCGCGGGAGACCACGACGTCGATACGGCCTTTGCCAAGCTCTTCCGCCGGAACCTGCTCGATCGCCTCGGTGGCGTTCTTGACGATGTTGGTGACCGCCTGGGAGATCAGCCGCCGGTCAAACTGGGCCCGGAGCGGGTCCTGCTTGAAATCGGCCTCGATATCGATCTCGGGATGGGCGACCTTCATCAGGAACACCGCCTGCCGCACGGCGTCGGCGACGTCCTCGCCCTCCATCACCGGTTTCGGCATGCGGGCGAAGCGCGAGAACTCGTCGACCATGCGCCTGATGTCGTCGACCTGGCGCACGATGGTGTCGGTGCACTGTTCGAAGATCTGCTTGTCCTTGGCCTCGGTGATGTCCTTGCCGAACTTGCGGCGGATGCGTTCGGCCGAGAGCTGGATCGGCGTCAGCGGGTTCTTGATCTCGTGGGCGATGCGGCGCGCCACGTCTCCCCAAGCCGAGGTGCGCTGCGCCGAGACCAGCTCTGTGATGTCGTCGAGCGTGATGATGTAACTGTCGTGCGGCTGGTTCTTCTCGGCGCTGACGCGGACCGACAGATTGCGCTCCTGCCCGTCGCGCGTGATCGTGATCTGGCCCTGCACCAGGCGCTGGGTGCCTTCCCGCGCCGCCTTCATCATCTCGTCGAGCTCGGGCAGCACGTCGGAGAGCGGGTGGCCGAGCGTCTCGGATTCGGCGTGACCGATCAGCTTCTCGGCCGAGCGGTTCAATATGCCGACGCTGCCGGAGGCATCGACGCCTATGATGCCTGCGCTCGCCGAGGACAGCACCGCCTCGATGAAGCGGCGGCGGCTGTCGATGAGATCGCTGGCATTGACGAGCTCGTCACGCTGGCTACGCAATTCCTGCGTCATCTTGTTGAAGGTCTGGCCAAGCTGGGCGAGATCGCCTTCCGACTGGTGCACGGGCACCTGGACGTGGAGATCGCCCGTCGAGACCGTGTGGGCCGCGTTCATCAGCCGCCGGATCGGCGAGACCAGCGAGTTGGCGAAGTTGAGGCCGATCAGCACCGAGGCCATCAGGATGGTCAGAGCGATCACGGCAAACATCAGCGCGAAGGCGACCTGGATACCGAGCCGGCGCGACTCGATCTGGGCGTATTCGGCGACGCTGACCTCGGTCTGCTTGAGCTGATTGACGACATTCGGATCGAGGGGGCGGGCGACATAGAGGAAGGTGTCGTTGAACGCGCGCAACCGGATCACCGCAGCGACGAAGCTCGCGTCCGGCAGCACCGCGATCTCAGGCTCGTTCTCGTTGACGTTGCTGAGGAAGTCGGGCGCGGGCGGCGAATAAGCGAGCCGCATGCCGGTGTCGGCGGATTCCAGGATGTTGGTGTTCTTGTCGATGATCATCGCGCCCGGCAGATTGCGCGAGCCGGCGCTGGCGGTGAGCAGCTCACGGAACGAGCGGCGATCCTGGTCGTAGAGCGGCCTTGCATGCGCGATGTCGTTCGCCATGCCGAGAATGTCGCCACGGATCAGCTGGGCATGATCCTGCATATAGGCCCGCGCGATCGTCAGCGAGTTCTGGATCACCTCCCTGGTCGGCCCGGAGAACAGCCGGTCGAGACCGCGCTCGATGGTGACGTTGGCGACCACGGCGACCAGCACCGCCGGCAGCACCGCCACGATCGAGAACAGGCTGACGATCTGGACATGGAGGCGCGCCGCTGCCCTGCCCCGCCGCCGCGCCAGGATCAGTTGCCAGAGCTCGCGGATGATGATGCCGACCAGCAGCAGGATCGTGGCCGCGTTGGTCAGGTAGATCGAGCGGACCACCGCCGGCGTCGGCTCAATCGTGGTAAGGCCGGTCAGAACCAGGAAGGTCAGGAACGCCGAGAGCAGCGCCAGCACCACGGCAAACGGCGCCAGCCAGCGCCGTGCCGACCAACGCCGGGGCTCATCCGCTGGGGCCGTGTCAAAGTGTGCGGCCGAGGTATCTGCGCTGGTCATTCCGGCAATGGTGGTGCTGAAAACGGGTCCGCGGGCGCGCGGATACTGATGTATTCGTACCACATTGTTGCCGAATTGCGACAATTGCGAGGCGTCTGCAGAGGGGCGGAGCGCCGCATCCACAGGTCGATGGCGGATTAGGGGGAACGGACTCCCGCCGTCCCGGCTTGACCCGGCATGGATAGATTTTTTCTCGCGATCATGGTCTCGGCCGTCCTGCTGCTGATCGTGGCCTCTGACCTGCTGGTCAATGGCCCGGGCCTGCAGGAGCCGCCGGCGAATGTCGCCAGCCTGATGCCGGCATCGGGCCGCCTGGTCCGCTAGATGCGACGCCGCGCCATGCGGCCCGTCGATCAATTGGATGGATCTGGCGGAACATTTGCGCCCCGTCCCGACTTCTGCTCACCGCGTCAGCCACAACGGCCAGCGCGATCCGGACAGGCTCAGCTCCGCTTTGGTAGGGGGAGCTGAGCCACCGCCGGTGTCCGCGAAGACTAGCCCCCGCTCCTGTAGACTTGGATGTCGAGATCCCGGATCTTCTTCCGCAACGTGTTGCGGTTGAGGCCGAGCAGGTCGGCGGCGCGGATCTGGTTGCCGCGGGTGGCCGCCAGCGCGGCCGTGAGCAGCGGCACCTCGATCTCCTTGAGGATGCGGTGATAGAGGCCCGGCGGCGGCACGCCGTTCGGGAAGCCCTGGAAGTGTGAGGACAGATACGCTTCCACCGCGCCGCCGAGATTGTCGACGCCCTGCTGGACCGCGGCGCCTGGGCTGACCGAGGGCGGAGCGAGCTCGCCGTCGATGACGGATGCCGTGATGACGTCCTGCGGATAGAGCGCGGCGAGACGCCGGGCGAGGTTTTCCAGCTCGCGCACATTGCCGGGCCAGCGGTGCTGCTTCAGCCGCTCCAACGCCAGCGCGTCGAGCTTCTTCGGCGGCAGCCCGTCCTTCTCTGCCAGCGCAAAGAAGTGGCGGATCAGATCGGGAAGGTCCTCGATGCGTTCGCGAAGTGGCGGCAGCCGCAGCGGCACGACGTTGAGGCGGAAGAACAGGTCTTCCCGGAACAGGCCCTGCTGGATCAGGACGCGCAGATCCTTGTTGGAGGCCGCGACGATGCGCACGTCCGTCTTGATCGGGGTGCGGCCGCCGACGGTGGTGTACTCGCCCTGCTGCAGCACGCGAAGCAAGCGCGTCTGCGCCTCCATCGGCATGTCGCCGATCTCGTCCAGGAACAGCGTGCCGCCCTCGGCCTGCTCGAACCGGCCGGAGGCGCGAGTGTTGGCGCCGGTGAAGGCGCCGCGCTCATGGCCGAACAATTCGGACTCGATGAGGTCTCGCGGGATCGCCGCCATGTTGACGGCGACGAACGGGCCGTTGCGGCGCTTGCCGTAATCGTGCAGCGCGCGCGCCACCAGCTCCTTGCCGGTACCGGACTCGCCCGTGATCATCACGGTGAGATCGGTCTGCATCAGACGCGCCAGCACGCGGTAGATTTCCTGCATCGCCGGCGAGCGGCCGACCAGCGGGATCGCCTCCATCTCGGCGTCCTCGTCAGGCGTCGAGACGCGCTCCTTCGGCTCGGCGAGCGCGCGGCCGACGATGGCGATCAGCTCCTTCAGGTCGAACGGCTTTGGCAGATATTCATAAGCCCCGCGCTCGGAGGCGCGGATCGCCGTCATGAAGGTGTTCTGCGCGCTCATGACGATGACCGGCAGGTTCGG
Source organism: Bradyrhizobium sp. 62B (assembly GCF_030272265.2). NCBI lineage: Bacteria > Pseudomonadati > Pseudomonadota > Alphaproteobacteria > Hyphomicrobiales > Nitrobacteraceae > Bradyrhizobium > Bradyrhizobium sp. 62B. The sequence goes on from NZ_CP092841.2 coordinate 3,711,026, forward strand.
CCGCATCTTCTTGATCCGCGGCAGCAGGTCGAACGCGTTCTCGTCGGGCATCACCACGTCGGTGATGACGAGATCGCCCTCCCCCTGGCTGACCCAGCGCCACAGCGTCGCGGCATTGCCGGTCAGCCGCACTTCGTAACCCGCGCGGGACAGTGCCTGATTGAGAACAGTGCGGATGGCGGTGTCGTCATCAGCTACGAGAATGCTACCTGCGGGCATCGTTAATCCTCATTTCGCCCCCTGTGACACAGGCGACGACTTCCCGGCAGAGTCGGCGCGACTGCTTTGATCGGCATGTTTCACCGATGTGGAATACATCGGCATCAGCACGCGGAAGGTGGTCTTGCGCGGCTGAGATTCGCATTCGATGATGCCCCCGTGATCGCCGACGATCTTGGCGACCAGCGCAAGACCCAGGCCCGAGCCGGTCTGCTTGGTGGTCACGAAGGGATCGAACAGGTTGGGCAGAAGATCGTCCGGCACGCCTGGTCCGTTGTCCTTCACGCAGAATTCGAGAGGCAACGATACCCGGGATTTTTGACCAGGGACTGACAGGCGCACGCCTGGGCGGAACGCGGTGGTAAGCTGGATCTCCGCGTCGGGCACGTCGATCAGGGCTTCGGCGGCGTTCTTCACCAGATTGAGGAACACCTGGATCAACTGATCCTGGTTCGCCAGCACCGGCGGCAGCGAGGGATCGTAATCCTCGATGAAGCGGATGTTGCGGGCAAAGCCGGACTGCGCCAGCCGCTTCACGTGGTCGAGCACCGAATGGATGTTGACGGGACCACGCACCACGGGACGCTCGTCGCCGAACACCTCCATGCGGTCGACCAGCGTCACGATGCGGTCGGCCTCGTCGCAGATCAGGCGCGTCAGCATGCGGTCTTCCGAGGAGGCCTGCTGCTCCAGCAGTTGCGCGGCGCCGCGGATGCCGGAGAGCGGGTTCTTGATCTCGTGCGCCAGCATCGCGGCGAGCGCGATCACCGAGCGCGCCGCGCTGCGATGGGTGAGCTGGCGGTCCATCTTGTCGGCGATGGAGCGCTCCTGCAGCATCACCACGATATGCCCGGGCCGCTCGGTGAGCGGGGCGACGTGCAGATCGACCTGGCGGTCGCCGCCCATGCGCGGCGTGCCGAGATCGACCTTGTATTCGTTGACCGGCGAGTTCGACGAGCGCACCTGGTCGATCAGCGCCAGCAAGGGGCTGCCGAACGGCACCAGCTCCTTCAGCGACTGCCGCTTCAGGAATTGCGTCGAGATCTCGAAGAAGGCTTCGGTGGCGATGTTGGCGGCGACGATCTTGCCGTCGGGCCCGATCATCAGCACGGGATTGGGAAGCGCATCCAGGATCGCGTCGCTGTCGGCGGGCTGGCGATGGTCAGCGGCTGAGCTCATGCAGCAGCGCTCCATGCGAAGTCGTCGAAGGCATCCTCTAGCGACTGGTGGACGAGGCGCGGATCCTCCGAGGTGAGGATCTTCTGGCGCCAGGACTTCAGCTTCTCGACGGAAGCCCCGCTCGCCTCTGCCGCGACATCGAGCGCCCAGCCGAGATGCTTGCGGGCATGCTTCAGCCCGACGCGGAGACCATAGAGCGCGCAGACGCCCTCATAGAGCGTGCGGACATAATGCAGCTGGGTTTCGAGCGAGGGCACAGCCTCTTCGGCCCCGCCCTTGAGGCGTCGGCCGATCTGGCCGGGCAGCCAGGGCTGGCCGTTCGCGCCGCGGCCGATCATCACGGCGTCGGCGCCGGAGGCCTCGAGCGCCGCAAGCGCCCGCTCGTAGGAGGTGATGTCGCCGTTGACGACGAGTGGGATTGCGATGGCCTCGCGCACGGCGCGGATCGCATCCCAATCGGCCTCGCCCTTGTAGAACTGGCTGCGCGTGCGGCCATGGACCGTGACGAGCTTGACGCCGGCTGCCTCTGCGCGACGCGCCAGTTCCGGCGCGTTGCGGCTGCGGTCGTCCCAGCCGAGCCGCATCTTCAGCGTCACCGGCACCTTCACCGCGGCGATGGTGGCATCGATCAGGCTGACGGCGTGGTCGAGGTCGCGCATCAGGGCCGAGCCGGACTGGCCGCCGGTGACGTGGCGGGCCGGACAGCCCATGTTGATGTCGATGATGTCAGCGCCTTCGGCCTCGGCGATCCTTGCGCCTTCGGCCATCCAATGCGCCTCGCAGCCGGCGAGCTGGACCACGTGCGGGCCAATTCCAGTGGCTTCGCAGCGCAACCGGGACATCCGGTGGCCGTTGGCGAGCTCATCGCTGGCGGTCATTTCCGAGACGACGAGACCCGCCCCGAGCTCCGCGGCCAGCTTGCGGACAGGCGAGTCAGTCACCCCCGACATCGGCGCCAGGAAGACCGGGTTGGCGACATCAATATCGCCTATTTTCAACGGCTTAGAGCCGGATACTGTCGAACCGGTCACAGGGGTCTCGTCGACTGGGCAGGGCCTCATCGCGCCTGCCATGACCTATCTTGCGCACAATTCTTGTGCAGTCAAGCGCCATGCCTACAGTTTAGACAATTCTGCAAATCTTTCAAGTGCAGTGCAGCAAAATGCTGTTTCCAACAATCCGGGGAAACCCCCTTTTTTTGCGGGCCTGCCGTGCTAGAGGCATGCGGCAATCACCCCACTCCCCGACTCTCCATCACCAATCGAGTATTCGAGTCCTATGGCGAAATCACAGCGCACCGCAGTCGTTCTCGTCGCAGCCGGGCGTGGACTGCGTGCAGGCGCCGGAGGGCCGAAGCAATATCGCGAGATCGGCGGCGTGCCAGTGATCTATCGCGCCATGGAAGCCTTCAGCCGCCACGCGGATGTGTTTGCGGTGCAGCCGGTGGTGAACCCCGACGACAGCGCCATGTTCACGGCCGCGGTCGCCGGATTGAAGCATGAGCCGCCGACCAGCGGCGGCGCCACCCGTCAGGCCTCCGTGCTCGCCGGCCTCGAGGCGCTCGCCAAACACAAGCCGGACATCGTGCTGATCCACGACGCGGCCCGTCCCTTCGTCTCGGCCGGCGTGATCTCGCGCGCGATCGAGGCGGCGAGCCGCACCGGCGCCGCGATCCCCGTCGTCCCCGTCACCGACACCATCAAGGTCACCGGCGCGAGCGGCAATGTCGAGGATACGCCGGACCGGGCAAGCTTGCGGATCGCGCAGACGCCGCAATCCTTTCGTTTCGACGTCATCCTCGAGGCGCATCGTCGCGCGGCGAAGGACGGGCGCTCAGATTTCACCGACGATGCCGCGATTGCCGAATGGGCGGGATTGACGGTCGCAACCTTTGAAGGCGATGTTGCCAACATGAAGCTCACCACTCCCGAGGATTTCGTGCGCGAGGAAGCACGCCTGGCTGCCCAGCTCGGCGATATCAGGACCGGCACCGGCTACGACGTGCACGCCTTCGGCGAAGGCGACCATCTCATGCTCTGCGGCGTGCGCGTGCCGCACACCAAGGGGTTTCTCGCCCATTCCGACGGGGATGTCGGCCTGCATGCGCTGGTCGACGCCATCCTCGGTGCGCTCGCCGACGGCGACATCGGATCGCACTTCCCGCCGAGCGATGCGAAGTGGAAGGGCGCCTCCTCCGACCAGTTCCTGAAATACGCCATCGAGCGCGTCACGGCGCGCGGCGGCCGCGTCGCCAATCTCGAGGTCACCATGATCTGCGAGCGGCCGAAGATCGGCCCGCTCCGCGACGTGATGCGCGCGCGAATCGCCGAGATCTCCGGCGTCGACATCTCGCGCGTCGCGGTCAAGGCGACGACCAGCGAGCGGCTCGGCTTCACCGGCCGCGAGGAAGGCATCGCGGCCACCGCGAGCGCCACCATCCGTCTTCCCTGGGGCGTCTAGGCCATGGGCGGCAGCGACGCACGCGCCCTCTCCCGCTCGCTGCTCGATCTGTGCCGGATGCGCAAGCTGACGATCGCGACCGCTGAATCCTGCACCGGCGGCCTCGTCGCCGGCGCGCTGACCGACATCCCCGGCTCGTCCGACGTGATCGATCGCGGCTTCGTCACCTATTCCAACGATGCCAAGCGCGCGATGCTCGGCGTCGAAGCCGGCACGCTCGCCCATTTCGGCGCCGTCAGCAAGGAAACCGCAACCGCGATGGCGATCGGCGCACTGGAGCGCGCCGGCGTCGATCTCGCCGTCGCCATCACAGGCATTGCCGGCCCCGGCGGCGCGACGCCGGGCAAGCCGGTCGGTCTCGTCCACTTCGCCGCCGCGGCCCGCGACGGCCGGATCATCCACCGCGAGCACCGCTTCGGCGCGATCGGCCGCACCGCCGTGCGTCAGCGCTCCGTCGTCGAGGCGCTGCGCATGCTGATGGATCTCGCCCGTGGTCCGCAAGCCCAGACCAAGCCGCGTGCCGCCGCAACCCGCCTGCGCCCGCGCGCGACCCGCTCGCCGCGCCGGCATGTGGTGAAGCGCAGGCCGCCGCGGTCGCCGCGGGGCTGAAGCACCTCATGCGGCTGCGAGCAGCGCGCTTGCGTGATCGAGCACGCACTGCTTGACCGCGTCAGCTTGCGACGGCTTTGCTTTCGCACTGACCGTCAACTCCAGGATCGGCGCCGCAGGATTGGCGACATCGAGAACCTTGGTGACGGAAACGGCAGGTTGCGCGTGATCGTCGATGCGCGAGTCGTTGCGCAATTCCTTCAGGATGCGATCGGCCATCGCATTGGCCGCGCCCGCCGGGACCGGAAACGCCACCTTGATCTCGCCCGTGCCGGGGTAAGCACTGTGATTGACGATGGCCGCGCCCCACACCTGTCCGTTCGGCAACAGGATCTGCGTGTTGTCGGGCGCAACCAGCTCGGTCATGAACAGCGACAGCGACTTCACCTTCCCCGCCTTGCCGGCCACCTCGACGTCGTCGCCGACGTGAAAGGGCCGGAACAACAGCAGCATCACGCCGGCGGCGAGATTGGAGAGCGTGCCCTGCAAGGCGAGACCGATGGCGAGCGATGTCGCGCCCAGCACGGCAACGAGGCTCGCGGTCTGGATGCCGAACAGCTGAAGCACGGCGATGCCGACCACGGCCAGGACGCCGTAGCGCGCCAGACTGCCCACGAACAAGGTGACGAGCGGGTCGACGCGGTGCGTGACGCTCAACAGGCGCGTGACGAAACGCTGCATGGCGCCGGACAGATACCAGCCGATCGCGAGCAGCAGGATCGCGTAGATCCCGTTCAGGCCATACAGGACGAGCGAGGCTTTCAGCGTGTCGAAATTGACGGTCATGACGGCTCCAACCCGGACAATCCGTACCAAACTCGCGGCAGCCCGAAATGATCCGAAGGGAACACCGCCCCGTAGGGCGGATTAGCGAAGCGTAATCCGCCGCATCACTAGCTGGAACGACCGGGACGGCGGATGACGCCTTCGGCTGATCCGCCCTACGGTGCACAATCTCTTGCGTTGCCCGACGGGCAAAACACACCAGCCGTTGGGCAAAGGCGCGCCCGCAAAATATTCGCCTTTACAGAATTTCGACTTTGCCGCATCCTCCGGCCACCTCACCCCGGTCAGAGGGGCGTATCGCGATCGTCACGAAACGTGGGGTGAGCTGCGGTGGACGCGAGTCACATCGGCGCGAGAGGCATCGCAGGGCGGCAAAACCGTGAGCGAGGCGCCTTCGCGCACACGACCGGTGTGACATGCGTACGGCAAAACCGTGTGGTCCTGACGCCCGGGGTCTGTGCGTCAAGTCTTGCGGTGATGTGGCGGCCCGACCGGGCACGCGCATCAGCGATCTGCAAGGCGACGGGGGCAATAGTGCATCGCTCCCCGGGGAGAGCTCGGCATAAGCCGTCAAACCACTGCGCAGGGAAGGCCGGCTGTTGGGCTTCACCTGTATGCCGCTGTGCAGTTTCTTGACACGCAGGTTTCGCACAGTGGACCGCGGGTGCCAGTCGGCATCCGGTCTTCCCTGCGCCCTCTGACAAAGAGGGTGATATGATTATGCAAGACTCGGACAGGAACTGCCGCGAGGCTGCTGCGTTATGTGCAGTTTTCAAAAAACACGCAAATCTTGTCGAATCCGATCGGATCGCGAATGCCGACGACGCGACCAAACGTCATTGCTCACGTCCGAGCTTGCGCGAGAATATACTGGCGCAATAAAGTCGCTTTACCGTGTGGTCCGGAATCAACCGGACCAGCCTTATGGAGGGCGACGAAAGTGTTCGCTCGCACCGCGGCGTCAGTCGCTGTGATCATCACCTTGGCCGCCATTGATGGCGCGGCCGCGCAAACGGTCAATCAGCCGCCCGACACGATGGCGGCGCGGGTCGAGGCCTGCACGCCCTGTCACGGCAACAAGGGCGAAGGCACCAGTGATGTCTATTTCCCGCGCCTCGCCGGCAAACCGGCCGGCTATCTCTACAACCAGCTCCTCGCCTTTCGCAGCGGCCGGCGCAAATATCCGCCGATGAACTATCTGCTGGAGTTTCTGCCTGATCCCTATCTGGAGGCGATGGCGGAATATTTCGCCGGCGAGCATCCGCCGCTGCCGCAGCCGGCGCCGAGCGACGTCAGCAAGGACATCCTCGCGCAGGGCGAGCTGCTCGCCACAAGCGGCGATGCCAGCCGCAACATTCCGGCCTGCGTCAGCTGTCACGGCCCGGCGCTGGCAGGCATGCAGCCCGGCATCCCCGGCCTGCTCGGCTTGCGCGCCAATTATATCAGCGCCCAGCTCGGCGCCTGGCGCTATGGCACGCGCACGGCGAAATCGCCTGACTGCATGCAGCTCGTCGCCGGGCATCTGACCGAGGCCGATGTCACGGCTGTCTCTGCCTGGCTCGCGACGCGACCCGCGCCCACGAATCCGGCCCCCGTCCCGAAAGGCAGCTACGCACTGCCATTCGCGTGCGGCAGCCAGCCCAACTGACGAGGCGGATGATGGGCTCGAAACTGTCGATCACACTCCTTGTCCTGATTGCTCTGACGACGGTCGCGCAGGCTCAGGACAAAAGCAGCGATATCATCGCGCGCGGCGAGTATCTCGCCCGTGCCGGGGACTGCACCGCCTGCCACACCGCGCCGGAGGGTCGCCTGTTCGCCGGCGGCCGCGCCATGCCGACGCCGTTCGGCACGCTCTACACCTCCAACATCACGCCCGATGCGGAGACCGGGATCGGTAAATGGAGCGCGGATGATTTCTACAAGACGATGCACAGCGGCCGCTTCCCGGACGGCGGGCTGATCTATCCGGCGATGCCGTTCGCGTCCTACACCAAGGTCACGCGCGCCGACAGCGACGCGATCTACGCGTATCTGCGCTCGATCCCGCAGGTGAGCCAGAAGAACAAACCGCATGAGCTGCGCTTTCCCTATGACAACCGCCAGCTCATTCTCGGCTGGCGCACGCTGTTCTTCAGTGAGGGCGAGTTCAAGCCCGATCCCAAGAAATCCGCCGAATGGAATCGCGGCGCCTACCTTGTCGAGGGCCTCGGCCATTGTGGCATGTGCCATTCGCCGATCAACGCGCTCGGTGGCACCTCACAATCGGACGCCTTCAAGGGCGGCCTGATCCCGATGCAGAACTGGTACGCGCCGTCGCTGACGTCAAACCGCGAGGCCGGGCTTGGCGACTGGAGCATCAAGGACATCACCGACCTGCTCCAGACCGGCGTCTCCATGCGTGGCGTGGTCTACGGCCCGATGGCCGAAGTGGTTCACAACAGCCTGCAATATCTCAACGACGAGGACACGCGCGCCATGGCGGTGTACCTCAAGGGCATTGCGGAGCCCTCGCCTCCGCCGCCGGCAAGCTCGACGCTGCCGACCAGCGAGAGCAGCCTGCTGATCAGCCTCGGCAAGACCGTCTACGACAAGCACTGCGCGAGCTGTCACGGCACGCAGGGCGAAGGCAAGCCGCCGCATTGGCCGCCGCTGGCCAACAACCAGTCGATCGAGATGCAGTCGGCGGTCAATCCGATCCGCATGGTGCTCAATGGCGGCTATCCGCCGGGGACCAAGGGCAATCCGATGCCCTATGGCATGCCACCCTTCGCAGGCCTGTTGTCGGACAATGAGATCGCCGCCGTCGTCTCCTATATCCGCACGGCCTGGGGCAATCGCGGCACGCCGGTCTCGGCGCGCGAGGCCAACGAGCTGCGTTCCGCGCCGCTGAACTGAGACATCGCATGATCAATTCCGATCCCCCCACCAGCCCAGCGGCCGCCGACCAGGCCGTCGAGGAGGTCGTGGCCCAAGGGCCGTCCGGCGCGATCGTGCTCGCGGGCATCGCCACGGCCTGCGTCGTCGCGATGTGGTTCGCCTTCTATCTGTTTGTCTTCCTGCCGCGCGGACCGCTGCAATGAGCGTACACGAAACCCACAGCGGCGCCAGCGTCGAGGTCGCAGCCCGCGTCGAGCGGCGCTGGGCCACCATTGCCGTGATTATGATCGTGATGATGGCCGGGCTTGCGGCTTTCGCCGGCATCCATCGCGCGACCATGCCGCAGCCGCGCGTCGAGATCACCGATCCCTCACGGCTGCATCTGTCCGGCGAATTCGTCGAGAGCAATCTCGGCAGCGTGCTGGAAACCAACGGCAATGTCACGGTGCGCGCGATCGGCCAGCAATACTCCTTTACGCCGGCCTGCATTCTAGTTCCCGCCGACACGCCGATCACGCTGCGCGCCACCAGTGCCGACGTCGTGCACGGCATCCTGATCCAGGGCACCAACGTCAACACCATGTTGGTGCCCGGCTACATTTCCGAGCAGCTGATGCGCTTTACCAGGACCGGCGACTATCTGATGCCCTGCCAGGAGTTCTGCTCTTTCGGCCACGAGGGCATGTGGGGTAAGGTCAAGGTGATCGGCAAAGCCGAATTTGCGAACCGCGCAAAGGGTGGCGGGAGGCTGAGCTGTGTTGGTCAATAGAAAGCTCATCCTCGCCCATTTCTGGTTGGCCTTTGTCGTGTTCGGCATCGCGCTGACGCTCGGCGCCTGGCAGATGTTCATCCGCAGCCCGATCGGCACATGGCTGTCCAATCCTGAGCTCTACTACCGCTCGCTGACCGCGCACGGCACCGTGATGGGATACGTGTTCCCGACGCTGGTCGCGATGGGATTTGGCTACGCCATCAGCGAGTCCGCGCTGCAGCAGCGCCTGGTCGGCGTGCGCTGGGCCTGGGCCGGCTTCTGGCTGATCGTCGCCGGCAGCATCATGGCGGTGATCCCGATCGCGCTCGGCCGCGCCTCGGTCCTCTACACCTTCTATCCGCCGCTGATCGGCAACGTCTTCTACTATCTCGGCGTGGTCCTGGTCGTGGTCGGCTCCTGGATCTGGGTCGCGCTGATGTCGATCAATTTGCGGGTCTGGCGCAAGGCCAATCCCGGCGCACCGGTGCCGCTCGCGATGTTCGCCAATGTCGCGGGCTCTTATCTGTGGGCCTGGACTGCGGTCGGCGCCGCGCTCGAGCTGCTGCTGCAGATCATCCCGGTGGCGGCCGGTCTGAAGACGACCATCGATGCCGGCTTGGCGCGCGTGTTCTTCTCCTGGACGCTGCACGCCATCGTCTATTTCTGGCTGATGCCGACCTACATAGCCTATTACACCATCGTGCCGCGCGCGATCGGCGGCCGGGTCTATTCCGACTCTATGGCGCGGATCTCCTTCATCCTGTTCCTGGTGGTGGCGATGCCGATCGGCATGCATCATACCTTCGCCGATCCGCAGGTCGGTGCCGGCTTCAAGTTCATCCATTCGGCCTTCACCGCGCTGGTGGCGCTACCGACGCTGCTGACCGTGTTCACGATCTGCGCCTCGGTCGAGATCGCGGCGCGGCTGCGCGGCGGGCGCGGGATGTTCGGCTGGATCAAGGCCCTGCCCTGGGACAATCCGATGATGCTGGCGCTGGCGTTCTCCTTCGTCATGCTGGGCTTCGGAGGTGCCGGCGGCCTCATCAACATGAGCTACCAACTCGATGCCTCCATTCACAACACGCAGTGGATCACCGGCCATTTCCACCTGATCTTCGGCGGCGCCATCGTGATCATGTATTTCGCGATCGCCTATGATTTGTGGCCGCATCTGACCGGGCGCGAGCTGATCGACCTCCGCCTGATCCGCACCCAGCTCTGGCTGTGGTTCGTCGGCATGATCATCACCACTTTCCCCTGGCACTGGGTCGGCATCTTGGGCATGCCGCGCCGCATGGCCTATTTCGACTTCGGCGATCCCGCGATCGCGCCGCAGGCGCTTTCGGTGACTCTCTCGGCGATCGGCGGCTTCATCCTGTTGGCCTCGGGCATCATGTTCATCGTCATCCTGGCGCGCGGCATGCGTGCGCCGCAGGCTGACGCGGGCCCGTACCGCTTTGCGCTGGCCGTGCATCAGCCCGCGACCGTGCCGGTCGCGCTCAACACCCACGCGCTGTGGGTGGCGCTGATGATCGGCCTCACGCTGACGAATTACGGCTATCCGATCCTGAACCTGGCACTGAGCTCGGGCACCTCGGTGCCGGCCGTCTATGTGGGAGCGCAGTGATGAGCACGCGCGACCTCTTCACCCTCCGCAACAGCCATTTCAGGATCGGCGTCGGAGTCACCGCGGCGATCCTGATCGTGACCGCGATTGCCGGCTTCCTCGTGCTGCCCTACGCGCAGCCCTGGGTGCAGTTCGCGGGCGTCTGGGACGCGATCTGCAGCGCGGCCGGCGTGCTGCAGCGTGCGCCCGATGTCACCGCCCCCGAGCAGACCAAGCGTCTGTCCGAGGTCGTGCTGACCTCGAACACACTGTCGCGCCCGAGCCAGGAGGCGATCGGCCGCGGCGCGACCCTGGCGCAGCGTTGCGCGATCTGCCACGGCCCGACCGGCGTCAGCCGCGCGGACTCGCCCAATCTCGCCGGCCAGTATGCCGCCGTGATCTACAAGCAGCTGCACGACTTCCGCTCGGCTGCGCGCACCAATGCCGTGATGTCGCCGTTCGCGGTCAACCTGACCGACCAGGAGATCGCCGATCTTGCGAACTATTACGCCTATCTGCCCCGGCTGCCGGCCTATCATCCGACACCGCAACTGCCGAAGCCGAACATCGTCATCTACGGCGCGCCGATGCGCGGCATCGCGCCCTGCGGCTCCTGCCATGGCAGCCTCGACAACAAGACCGGCAGTCCATGGCTGGAAGGCCAGTCGGAAGCGTACATGAAGGCGCAGCTCCAGGCCTTCGCCTCCGGTGAGCGCCGCAACGACATCAGCCAGCAGATGCGCAACATCGCGCGCGCGATGACACCGCAGGAGATCGAGCAGGCCGCGGCATATTATGCCTCGCAGCCACCCGATGTGGTGAAGGCGGTGGATTGAGGACGGTCTCGTGCCCCGGACGCAGCGCAGCTCTCTAGGCGATGCGAAGCATCGTCCGGGAGCGGTGCGCTGCAGAGCCGGGGCCCATCTCACCTCGTCTTGCCGTGTTGCTTTCTGGGTCCCGGCTCTGCGCAGCAACGCTTGCGCGTTGCAGCGCGTCCTGGACACGAGAGTTGCAACAGCTTACGTCGACGCCAGCTTCGGTCGACCGTAAATGGCATCCGCACGCTTTTCGAACGCGGCCGAGAACCGCGCGAAGGCGGCATCGAACATCGAGCCCATCAGGAGCGCCAGCATGCGGCTCTTGAATTCGTAGGACAGGAAGAAACCGACGTCGCAGACGCCCTCACCCTTGGGCTCGAACGTCCAGCGGTTTTCCAGATTACTGAAGGGACCTTGCAGATACTCGACGAGAATCTTCAAATTGGCGTGGTCGAGCGTCACGCGGCTGGTGAAGGATTCCTTGACCAGCTTGAACGACACCGTCATGTCGGCCACCAGCACCTCGGTGCCGTCGGGCTTGGCCATCCGCTGGCGCACCTTCAGCGCGCTGCAGAGCGGCACGAATTCCGGATAGCGCTCGACGTCGGCGACCAGGTCGAACATCTCGGATGCGCTGTGATTGACACGGCGCTTGCTCGAAAATTTGGGCATGGTGACTCAGATGGCGGTTCAGCGGGCGCTAGCTGCCCGCGCGGCCTTCAGTCTCGCAAAATCCTCGCCGGCATGATGCGACGACCGGGTCAGCGGGCTCGCGGACACCATCAGGAAACCCTTGGTGTAGGCGATCTTCTCATAGGACGAAAACTCGTCCGGCGGCACATAGCGCATCACCGCGTGGTGCTTGCGGGTCGGCTGAAGATACTGGCCGATGGTCAGGAAATCGACGTCGGCGGAGCGCAGATCGTCCATCACCTGCTGCACCTCGTGGCGCTCCTCGCCGAGGCCGACCATGATGCCGGATTTGGTGAAGATGGTGGAATCGAGTTCCTTGACCCGCTGCAACAGCCGGATCGAATGGAAATAGCGCGCGCCGGGCCGCACTGTCAGATAGCGCGACGGCACGGTCTCGAGATTGTGGTTGAAGACGTCGGGCTTGGCGGCGACGACGATTTCGAGGGCGCCCTCCTTGCGCAGGAAGTCGGGCGTCAGGATCTCGATCGTCGTCGTGGGACAGGCGGAGCGGATCGCACGGATGGTCTGGGCAAAATGCTCGGCGCCGCCATCAGCGAGGTCGTCGCGATCGACCGAGGTGACGACGACATGAGCAAGGCCGAGCTTGGCCGTCGCCTCGGCCACATGCTGCGGCTCGGCCGCATCCAGCGCATTCGGCAGGCCCGTCTTGACGTTGCAGAAGGCGCAGGCCCGGGTGCAGGTGTCACCCATGATCATGAAGGTCGCGTGCTTCTTGTCCCAGCACTCGCCGATATTCGGGCAGCCCGCTTCCTCGCACACGGTGTGCAAGCCGTTGGATTGCACGATGTTGCGGGTGTCGGCATAGCCGCGGGTGGTCGGCGCACGCACGCGGATCCAGTCCGGCTTCGGCGGGGAAACGGAATCAGGCCGGTTCACCTTTTCGGGGTGGCGCGGGCGCAACGGGTTCGTGATGGTATCGACAATAACGACCATGGGGTGTCCGGTCTGTTCAGGTCCTACCTAGTCGGTCTGGCCGTGCATCGCAACCCGGCTCGCCCCGCTTCAGGGAACATGGCAGATATGGGCAATATCCTGCTCTGTTCTCAAGCGATTCTCACCTCGAATGGCTCCAACCTCCAAGACGTCCACACCCCGGCTCGGCAAAGTCCTGAAGCGCGGCTTTTTCGATCGCAGCGTCCACGAGGTCGCGCCCGACCTGATCGGCGCGACCCTACTGGTCGGCGGCGTCGGCGGGATCATCGTCGAGGTCGAGGCCTATCATCATACCGAGCCCGCGGCGCACTCCTACAACGGCCCGACACCGCGGAACCAGATCATGTTCGGCCCGCCGGGCTTTGCCTATGTCTACCGCTCCTACGGCATCCACTGGTGCGTGAACTTCGTCTGCGAGGAGGAAGGCTCGGCCAGCGCCGTGCTGATCCGCGCGCTGGAGCCGACGCATGGCATCGGGGCCATGCGTCGCCGCCGTCATCTCCAGGATCTGCACGCGCTGTGCTCGGGCCCGGGCAAGTTGACCGAGGCGCTCGGCATCACCATCGCCCACAACACTCTGCCGCTGGACCGCCCGCCGATCGCACTGCACGCGCGGACGGAGGATGTCGAGGTCGCCACCGGCATCCGGATCGGCATCACCAAGGCGGTCGAGCTGCCCTGGCGCTATGGCGTCAGAGGCTCGAAGTTTCTCAGCAAGCCGTTCCCGAAATAGGCTTACGTCGCCTGCTTCAACCGCTCCAGCGCCTCGAGCAGCTTGGCCTTGCGGGCCAGCGCGGCCTCGCGCTTCTCGCGCTCCTCCTCTACGACCTCCTCGGCCGCGTTGGCGACGAATTTCTCGTTCGCGAGCTTCGACTCGGCGCGCTTGATGTCGGCGTCGGCCTTGGCGATCTCCTTGTCGAGGCGCGTGCGCTCGGCGGCGACGTCGATCACGCCCTTGAGCGGCAGCGCGGCCACTTCGCCGCGCACGAGCAGCTGGACCGCACCATCGGGCGCACGGTCGGCGAAGGAGATGTCCGACAGCCGGGCCATGCGCTTGATGACGTCAGTCCAGCGCGGCGCGCGCTCCCTGGTTTCGGCCGAGGCGCCGGCGAGCACCAGCGCCGTCAGCGTTGCCGGCGGGATATTCATCTCGGCGCGCACTGAGCGGATCTGCGTGACGAGGTCGATCACCCAGCCGATCTCGGCTTCCGCCTTGGGATCGGTGAAGTCGGCATGGTCGAAGATCGGCAGCACCCAGGCCGGCGAGACGAGCGGATCGGTCGTCCCCGTCGTCGCAGCCAGCATCGCAAGCTGCTCGGGCGTCGGCTCGGCCCGCTTCAGCGGCCATTGCGCCAATGCGAGCAGGCCGTCACGCTTGGCCGTCACCTCCCAAAGCTCCTCGGTGATGAAGGGCATGAAGGGGTGCAGCAGCTTCAGGATCTCGTCGCGCGCCCAGGCGACCATGGCGCGGGTCTCGTCCTTGGCGGGACTGTCCGGGCCAAGCAGCACGGGCTTGGCGAGCTCGACATACCAGTCGCAATAGACGTTCCAGACAAAGCGGTAGATCGCGCCGGCCGCATCGTTGAAGCGATAGGCTTCAATGGCCTCGGTCACCTCGCGCGTGGTGTGCGCGCTCTCATGTGCGATCCAGCGGTTCAGCGTCTCCTTCGCCTTCGCCGGCTCGAAACCGTCGGGCACGGCGCAGTGGTTCATTTCCGCGAAGCGGCAGGCGTTCCAGAGCTTGGTCGCGAAATTGCGGTAGCCCTCGACGCGGCTGGTGGCGAGCTTGATGTCGCGCCCCTGCGCCGCCATCGCGGCCAGGGTAAAGCGCAGCGCGTCCGCGCCGTATTCGTCGATCAGGTTGAGCGGATCGATGACGTTGCCCTTCGACTTCGACATCTTGGCGCCCTTCTCGTCGCGGACGAGGGCGTGGATGTAGATCGTCGAGAACGGCACCTCCTTCATGAAGTGCAGGCCCATCATCATCATGCGGGCGACCCAGAAGAAGATGATGTCGAAGCCGGTCACCAGCGCATTGGTCGGGTAGTAGCGCTGCACCTCGGGGGCGTCTTCGGGCCAGCCGAGCGTCGAGAACGGCCACAGCGCCGAGGAGAACCAGGTGTCGAGCACGTCCTCGTCGCGCGTGATGAAGCCTTCGCGCTTGTTGCGGTCGAGCGCCATCTCGCGGCCCTGCTCGGCCGTGATGACCTCCTGCTCGACGTAATAGCCGAGGGCGTGGCTGATCGCCTCCTCCTCGGTCTCGGCGACGAACACCTTGCCGTCAGGCCCGTACCAGGCCGGGATCTGGTGGCCCCACCAGAGCTGGCGCGAGATGCACCAGGGCTGGATGTTCTCCATCCAGTCGAAATAGGTCTTCTCCCAGTTTTTCGGCACGAACGAGGTTTCGCCCGAACGCACCGCCGCGATCGCCGGTTTCGCGAGCGTCTTGGCGTCGACATACCATTGGTCGGTCAGGTACGGCTCGATCACGCTGCCCGAGCGGTCGCCATGCGGCACCATGTGGGTGTGCGGCTCGATCCGCTCGACGAAGCCGAAGCTCTCCAGGCGCTCGACGATGCGCTTGCGCGCGGCGAAGCGGTCGACCCGGTGGAATTCCTCGGCGAATTGCGAGGCGCCTTCCGGCAGGTCGCGCAGATAGTCCTCGTTGCCGACGAGATCGAGACAACCTTCCCGGTCGATCACGCTGATGCGGCGCAGGCCGTGGCGATTGCCGACCTCGAAGTCGTTGAAGTCGTGCGCCGGCGTCACCTTGACCGCGCCCGAGCCCTTCTCCGGATCGGAATAATCGTCGGCGACGATCGCAATCTTGCGGCCGACCAGCGGCAGGATGACGTTTTTGCCGACCAGCTTCTGATAGCGCTCATCCTCGGGATGCACGGCCACGCCGGTGTCGCCGAGCATGGTCTCGGGGCGCGTGGTGGCGACGACGATGAAGCTCGAGGGATCCTCGGGGTTGAAGGTCTTGCCTTCGATCGGGTAGCGCAGATACCAGAGGTGACCCTTCACCTCGGTCTGCTGCACTTCGAGATCGGAGATCGCGGTGAGCAGCTTGGTGTCCCAGTTCACCAGCCGCTTGTCCTTGTAGATCAGGCCGTCGCGGTGCAGCTCGACGAACACCTTGACGACGGCCTTCGAGAGGCCCTCGTCCATGGTGAAGCGTTCGCGCGACCAGTCGCAGGAAGCGCCGAGGCGCTTGAGCTGGTTGATGATGGTGTCGCCGCTCTCGGCCTTCCACTGCCAGACCCGCTCCAGGAATTTCTCGCGGCCCATCTCGCGGCGGCCGGGCTGCTGCCGTTCCATCAGCTGCCGCTCGACCACCATCTGGGTGGCGATGCCGGCATGATCGGTGCCGGGCTGCCACAGCACGTCGCGGCCGCGCATGCGCTCGAACCGGCAGAGGATGTCCTGCAGCGTGTTGTTGAGGGCGTGGCCCATGTGCAGCGAGCCCGTCACGTTCGGCGGCGGGATCACGATGGTAAACGGCACGGCGTCGCGGCGGTCAGGGCGTCCGGCCTTGAAGGCAAGGCTGTCCTCCCACACCACGGACATGCGGGCTTCGATATCGGCGGGCTGGTAATTTTTCTCGATCATGGGGCTGTAGAAAGCCGCGTGTGCGGGTCAAGTCAACGGGAAGCTCAGCGGCTAAGGGCATTCGGCCCGCTCCGCAGGCCGAATATGCCCTGAGAGCAGGGCTTTATCGGGGCCGGACCGCCGGTCTCAGCGGCCGCCGCGCGAGACCCGCTCGATTTCGGCCTTCACGATGCGTTCCACGAGGCCCGGCAAATTGTCGTCGAGCCAGGATTTCAGCATCGGACGCAGCATCTCCTTGACCAGATCTTCCAGCGTCCGTGCGTTGCTGCTGAGCACCGTATGGGCCAGGGAATTGAACGCGGATTCGACCGCCGAGACCGTCGACTGCGCGAGCATGGGCTGCTGCGGCGGCAACGGCGGGGCATCGAAATCGACCGGCGCGTAGGACGGTGGCGGCGTTGGGCGCGGCGGCGGCGCTTCGGCGAATTCGAGATCGTCCCGCGGCTCGACCTTGCGGAAGCTCGGTGGCGGCGGAGCCGGTGTCGGGTCCATCGCCATCTCGTCGGTCAATTCGAGCACGTCGGGCTCAGGCTCGGGTTCGGGCTCCGGCTCGGGCGTGCGGACCTCGGGCGCAGGTGTGGCCGCATCGAGCCCCGCCAGCAGCGCGTCGATGTCGTCCTGGCTGTTTGGCGATGCATCCGCCGCAGGTGCGGGAGCTGGAGCCGGCTTTGCGGCCGGAGGTGGCGCGGGCTTCTCGGCGGCCGGCTTGGGCGGTGCGACCTTGGAGGGCGGAATGTCGTTCATCACCTGCGGCTTCGGCGGGGCTGCGGGGGCCGCGGCTTTCTCGGGCTTAGCGGTCTCGGCCGGCGGCGGCTTGGCCTCATCGTCGGCAATGATGCGCCGGATCGAGGCCAGAATCTCCTCCATCGAGGGTTCTGTAACCTTTGCAGGCTGCGTCATCTCCGACTCCACATCATCAACGCCCTCGCATGCGTTGTTTTACACCAAGCAGGACAGGATTGGCCGGTTCCGCACCAAGTGGCCCGACATTTTCGTCGCGGCAGCCCGACTTGTCCCCAGATCACGGCTCAACGTGCGGCGGTGCGCCCCTGCCCCCGGCACTCAAGCTTTACGCACACAGCATCAGTGCGAGGCGAATCGACCCGCATTCTCTTGGCAAGGCTATGTCAGGGATTTTGACGATTGCAAGCAAAGCGCCGGTCGGCCTCGGCTATTCGCGTGGCCGACCGGACGATTACGGGATCAGCGCCCGTCAGGCGTGCGCACACCGCCCCAGCTGTCGCGGACTTGATGGTAGTGAACGCTGGGATCGTAAACATTGGTCGCAAGGCCCAGGACCTGCGGCGCCAGACGGCCGACGGCGGCGAGGACGTTGTACGATGCGACGACACGGTCGTGCTGCGCGGTCACGAGCGCGACGCGCGCATTGACCAGCGCCTGCTGCGCGTTGAGCACGTCGAGCGTGGTGCGCTGCCCGGCCTTGGCTTCCTCGCGTACGCCGTTCAGCGCGATCTCGGACGCCGCCACCTGCGCCTGCGCCGACTGCACCTGCGCCTTGCCGGCCTGCAGCGAGCCCCACCATTGCACGACGGTCGCGCGGGTCTGATCGCGCGTGTTTTCGAGGTTGAGACGTTGCTGAGCCAGGTTTTCCTTGGATTGACGGATCAGCGAATATTCACTGCCACCCTGATAGATCGGCACCGAGATCTGCGCGAGCGCTGTGGCACTGAGCGAACGGTATTGAATCAAAGATTGTTCGTAGGCTTGGGTCACCCCCGCCTGCAGTGTGACTGTCGGCAGCAGAGCGCCCTCGGCGACCTTGACCTGCAGGTAATTGACGTCGATGCCGAACATCGCAGCCGTGACGTTCGGATGCTCGACGAGGCCGAGCTCGACCGCGGCAGCGAGCGTCGCGGGCAGGAAACGGTCCACGGGCGAGCCGGGCGCCAAGTTCGTCGGCTCGTTGCCGATGATGCGGCGGAAGTTCGCGCGCGTCGTGGTGAGATTCGCCTCGGCGGTCAGGGCCTGCGTCCTGCCGGCCGCCAGCTGTGCTTCCGATTGCGCAACGTCGGTGCGGGTCACTTCGCCGACGTTGAAACGATCACGGGTCTGCTTGAGGGTCTGCTCGAGGACCCGCACGTTGCTGCGCTGAACTTCGAGCGTCGCCGCGTCGCGCAGATAGTCCATGTAGGTCGTAGCAGCCTGGAGCAGCACGGTTTGATCGAGGCTGCGCAGCGCTTCGCGAGAGCCGGAAACCTGGCTCTCCGCGGCGCGCGTCCTGTTAGCCGTCTGGTTGCCGTTGTAAAGCGTCTGCGAAGCCGTCAGTCCCACGCTCCGGGGATAGCCTTTGCCGTTGACCGGATCGCTGGTGGAAGAACTCTTGAAGTCCGAGTACTGAATGCCCCCGCTCGCCGTCAGATTGACCTTCGGGCGATAGCCGGACAAAGCCTGCGGCACGTTTTCGTCAGTCGAGCGCACCTGGGCACGCTGTGCGTTGAGCTGCGGATTGTTCTGATAGGCGCGCACCAGTGCGGCGTTGATCGTGTCCGCCAAGGCAGGCGTCGGCCCGGCAAGCGCCAGCAACAGGACCGAAACCGCAGCTCCGGTGGAGAGCTTCACCCCATGCATCCCAAAATTTCCGTTCATTCTAACGCCCGGCTCGTGCCCGCGAGCTGGGTTACCGTCTACCGAGTGGAGTCGTTGCCCCGCCGCAACATAGGCTGCGGATTGGCGCGACGGAACTACCTGAGGGTAGTTCCCGGTGGAAACTCTTCACGTGCAGCATCCCGGCCACACTTCTGATTCAGAACGGGATTTTAATGGGCTTTGCCGTCAGAAGACGAAGCCGGCCGCCCGCGCCAGCCCGGGAAGGACCGGGGCGGCGGCGTCGAACAGGGCCCGATGGCCGAATTCACCGTGGGTATGGGTCACGATCACGGCCCGCGGCGGCCTGGATTCGGCGGACACGCCCACCAGGCGCCCGCCCTCCTTCAGCTGCCCGAGCAGGGGTTCCGGCATCACCTCGGCAGCGCCATTGAGGATGATCACGTCATAGGGAGCGGCGGACGGATCGCCCTCGCCGCAGGCGGCGGCCTTGCAGGCGACATTGGCAAGCTTCAGGGCAGCGAAGGCATTCGTGGCCTTCGCGGCCAGCGCCGAATCGCATTCCGTCGCGGTGACCTGGCGCGCCAGCTTGGCTGCCAGCGCGGCGAAATATCCCGTCGCACAGCCGACCACCAGCACGTTGTCGCCCTCGCCGATCTCGGCGGCCTGTAGCAGCTTGCCGGTCAGCTGCGGCTTGATGAGGAAGCGCTTGGCTCCACCCTCGCTGACGTCAAGATCGAGGTCGAGGTAAGCCAGTGCCTGCCTGTCGGCCGGCACGAAGGCCTCGCGCGGAACCGTGAGCATGGCATCGAGAACACGACGGTCGGTGACGTCATTGGTGCGCACCTGGCCATCGACCATTTTGAGGCGCCGCTTCTCGCTCTCCGCAGCCTGCTTCTTGCGTTCTGCAGCCTGATGGATCTCCAGGGCGTCCGTCCGGTACCCGGATTCGGTCTTGGGAAGCGTGTCATTCTGCGGCATGTCGGGTCTCGCGGTGCCTTGTCGAGGCGGTGCGATCGACAGCTCCAGCCGTCGGTCGCGAGCCAAAATTCGCGGCATCTTTGGAACATGCCCGACGAAAACGCAACATGACACTCGCCCCTAGACCCGGGGCTTTCCGCAACCTCCCGATCGCAGGGGCAACCAGCCCTACTCGATTGCCACCGCGAGGCGGCCGATCAGAGCTGCGACCTCATCCAGCCGCGCCGAATTGGGCGTTTCGACCGCACGCGCCAGACAGGCGAGGCATTCATCGTCGCTGAGCTCGGGAATCTCGGCCGGCAGAATCGAGGGGGCCATCTGAGAACGGTCGACCTGGATGTCTGGCATGGGAATCAGCTCCGTAAAATTCCGGCAGCTGTCGAAGCTCGATTTCAATTGAGTCGATTTGGCGCCGCCCGCATGGCGTGACGACGCCCATCCACACATCTGCTTGAATGCGATTCCAGGCAGGAATCGCGAAGGCGCTGCTTAGAAACCAACGCAACGAGGTCGCCCGCAGCGTGAGGACACGGTCGCAACTCATTGAATTTACGGTAAGATTTGGCTCCCCGGGCTGGATTCGAACCAGCGACCATCCGATTAACAGTCGGATGCTCTACCGCTGAGCTACCGAGGAAAAGGCGAACCAGTCGTTCGCGCGGGGCTGCGTATAACAAAGCCGCTTGCGCTTGCAAAGGACGAATTCGTCATCATCCGAACGTAGCTGAGGAAGGGCCTGAAAGGTCCCTCCTCCAGGCCGTGACGGCCGATCGCTATTCCGCGAGAAACGAGGTGGTCTTGGTGCCGGGGTCGTAGCGCAGCCGAAGCGCGGTCATCTTGCAGAGATTGACGTTCTTCCACAGCACCGCTTCGTCGTAGTTCTGCCAGTCGACGCGGATGTTCCAGACGCAGCCCTCGTCGTCCTCGTCGAACTCGACATAGGTGCTGGCCTGGTTCTGCAGCACCTTCTCGAGCTCGTTCTCCCACTCGTCCAGTCCATCGTCCGGCGCGTTGAAGCCGAGGAATTTGATGGCATAGCCGGTCTCGTTGACGACGGTGACGTTGCGGGCGTCAGCCGCGAACGCAGGCATGGCGGCGACCGATAAACCGATCGCGATCAATCCAGACAGAAAATACTTCATGTGAAAATCCTCCGATCGAAACAGGCCTCGGCGCCCGGCGTCGATCGGCGCAGCCGCCGCGGCAACAAAAAGCGTTGCCTCGAGACATGTCCGGAGCGCGATCGAAGGGTTCAACACGCCGTCGATCTGCACTCCGGAACGTTGCGCGACGCGAGACGCGCAGACTTGCTTCTATCGTTTCGAATTCTCCGCAGCAATGAACGGGCATTCATAGATCGGCGGCGTTTGTCTTCGCCGGCGCAGGCGCAGGCGCAGGCGCCGGCACAGCCGCGCCATTACTCTTCCCGGTCACCGCGCCGACCAGCGCCTGCACGGGATCGTCGCCCGGCGCAAAGCCGCTCTGGCGCAGGATCTCGTCGATCATCGGACGCAACGCGTGGACCTTGAGCAGCTCGCCGGCGAGCCCTTCGCCGAAACCGACATTGCCTCCACCTGAGCCATTGCCGCCGAACGCACCACCGGTGTGCAGGATACGGACGTCCTTGAGGTTTGCGATCGGCTTGACCATCTCGGCCAGCGCCAAGGGCATCGTCTCGATCCGCTTCTTGGCGATCTCGAAGTCGATGACGTTGCTGCCGAGCTTGTTCTGCGCCTCGTTCTTCATGGTGATGACGGCGGCCTCGGCCTCACCGATGTTGCGAACGCCGACGGCCTTGATCTTGTTGGATTCGGCTTCCGCGGTGGCCAGCGTCTTCACGGCTTCGGCGCGATCGAGCGAGGCCTTCTTCTCGGCCTCGGCCGCGACGATCAGCTCGGTCGATTTGCGTTCGGCCTCGGTGCGCGCGGCCAGCACCTGGGTGAGACGGGCACGATCGGCGACCTCGACGGCGCGCGCCGTGACGACCTTTTCCTCCGCGGAGACGGCGATCGCTTCGGCGGTCTTGGCTTCCGCGACAGCTTCCGATGTCTGCTTGCTCTTGGCCGCGATCTGGATCTCGTTCTCCTGCGTGGCGATCTGGATCTCGCGCTGGGCGTCGGTCTTGCGCTTGTTGATCGCCAGATCCGACTCGATCACCGCGGTTTCCTTGACCTGCTTGGCGCCGGCCTCCTTCTCGGCAACCGCCCTATCGGTATCGATGCGGGCGTTCTCCTCGGTCAGGCGCGCGGTCTGGGTTGCAGTCGCGACCTCGGCGCGGGTGCTTGCGGTCTTGTTGGCGATGTCGCGCTCCTGGGAGAGCTCGGCCTCTTTCTTGGTCCGCTCGATGCCGAGGGTCTGCTGCCGCGCCTCGAGGTCCTTCTGCGCAATCGCCACCTCGTTGTCGCGCACGATGGCGTTGCGGTCGCGGCGACGGGTCTCGGTGACGGTCTTCAATTGGGTCAGGCCTTCGGCGTCGAAGAAGTTCTCCGGGTTGAAGAACTTGACGTCGGTCTGGTCCAGCTTGGTCAGCGACACCGACTCCAGTTCGAGACCGTTCGACTTCACGTCGGACTCGACCGTGGACTGCACGTGCTTGACGAAGTCCGATCGCTTCTCCTGAAGCTCCAGGATGCTCATGGTCGCGGCGACCGAGCGCAGGCCGTCGACGAACTTCGCCTCGACCTGGTTGCGCAGCGCCTCGGCGTCGTTGGTCAGGGCGCCCAGCGTCTGGCTTGCCAGCGCGATGCTCTCCTCGTCCGGACGGACGCGGACGTAGAACTCGGCGACGATGTCGACACGCAAACGGTCCTTGGTGATGAGGGATTCCCGCTCCTTGCGTTCGACGGTGAGCCGCAGCGTCTTCAGATTGACGCTGGCATAGGAGTGGAAGATCGGCAGGATCATGGCGCCGCCGTCGAGCACGACTTTCTTGCCGCCGAGGCCGGTGCGCACGAAGGCCTCGTCGCGTGTGGCGCGCTTGTAGAGGATGGTGAAGACGATCCCGAGGACGACGATCAGCGCGACGCCGATCATGGCCGGGACTGCGATGTCGAACATGATATTCTCCAATGAATGACCTAGCTGCTGCTTAGAGGTGGCTTCGACGGCTTAAGTTCATCCTCGGCCTTCACCGCAACGAAGCGGGTGCCGTCGCGATCGACCAGCAGGACCATGGTTCCCTGCGGCAGCGGCGAGGACGACGGCGCGGCGACCGCCCAGACGAAATGGCGGTTGCCATGGATATCGGCCACGCTGACCTTGCCGGGCGGGCCCTGATCGAGCGGGCCGATGACGACCTCCCCGACACGGCCGACGAGGTCGCCGAGGCCGACGACATAGCTTTCATCCTTGGGAATGACCCGCGCGATGGCCCTGCTCGCGGAGCGCACCAGCGGCACCGAGACCGCAACCGCTCCGACCGAGGCGAGCGTCGCCGGCAAGGGACCGGCCACCATTCGTGCGATGTCCTGGATCAGGAAGCCGGTAATGGAGAAAGCGCCGAGCAGCAGCAACAGAAAGATCAAGAGCGGCACGCCGCCGACATTGATCCAGGAGATGGCGTTGATCACGCCATTGTCGCTGGGATGACCAAAGTCGATGTTGGTGCCGAGCATCTCGCTCAAGGAGGCGCCGACCAGCATCGAGACCACCTCGATCGAGCCGACGATGACGATCATGGCCGCCGCGATCGCGAACGGCCTGACCTCCGGCGACATGACGTGTTCGAGCAGAGCGCTCATGACACGGCACTCAGGAGCGCGACTTCAGCCGCGCCAGCCTCGCCGCAATTTCCTTGTCGCGATGGAGCGTGCTGAGCTCGTCGATGTCGCTCGAATACGGGATGCCCGGCGGCACGCCGGTGGCCCGCGCTACCGCCCTGCCCGCACGCAAGGCCTTGGCTGCAGCGGACGTGCCGCCCTGCTTGCGGGGCGACGTCAAGCCCTGCTGGCTCGCGGCCGCCTCGCTCTTTTCGAGATCGGCGCGGCGCTGCTCGGCGTCCTGGAGTGCCGACAGCACCGCACGCAGCGAGGTGACACATTGCTCGATCTTCTCGTTGTTCTCGTCGATGGCGCGGGAGAGCACCTCGAACTGCGCCTCCAGATCCATCTGCCGTGCGATGCCGGCACGAGCGAGGTCGTCGCGGCTATCAGCGATCGCCCCTTCGATCTTGGGCGCGAGATCGGCCATCTCGCGCTCGATCTCGGTGCGGCGCGCGCTGAGGCGGTATTCCTCGGCACGCGCAGCGGCGAGCGCGTCGCGCGCTTCGCTCTCGGCGCGCTCGATCTCGCGGATGGCCTGGCCGACCACCTTGAGCTTGTTCTTGCCTTCCGCCTGCTCGATCGCGTCGTAAGCGATGCCGGCGATCAGGCGCCCGACCCGGGACAGGAAATTGTCGGGGGCGGCAGCGATGGTATCCATAGCGTTCTCCTCCTCTGGCAGAGTGTTCGGCGTGACGCCGTAGTGAACTTCGAAACCGTCATCGGTACGGACCAGGCGCGCGGGCACGCTGTGTCCCCAGCCCTCGGCATAGCCGGCGTAGTCGAAGGGCACGCTGAAGCGTCCCTCGACGGTCGCAATCGAAATGGTCGCGGGGCCCTTGATCTTGGCGAGCTTGTCGTCGAGCGGCAGACGGCGGCCCTGCGCCGCGCGGTATTCGGCCCGGTCGCGCAGGCCCAACGTCACCAGGCGCGAGGGCAGCGCGGTCGCCTTGCGGATCGGGTCATAGGCGTGAGCATGCAGCAGCACGACGTTGGAGCCGACATTGTGGCTCCGCGCGACCTCGTCGAGGATCTCCATCATGCGGTCGTAAGCCCTGAACGTCGCCTCCAGCGCGGCCTTGGCGACCGGGTCAGGGGCAAGCCTGTAACGCAGCGCGGACGGCGCGTTTCGGGGCGACTGGCTCATGGAAAGCACTAAAGCACCATTTTGGTGCTTTAGAAAGATGAGGCCTGATCACGTTTCCCTGATCCTCATGCACGCTAACCTGTTAGTCGTCCTGCCCCGGAGCCGCGTTCAAGACCGCCACTCACCTGTAGGTCACGGCCGATCAAGACTTCTTGCATCCGCGGGTTGCAATTTGAGACGAAATGCCGGGAGCGTTCGGCACGACCTTTTGCGTCTCGCTCCGGTCTCGTGTCCCGGACGCGTGCACCGTAAAGCGCTCGGGGCACGAGACCTACGTTCACCTACCGCTCTCTCAGGGCGACCGGCACCTGCCACCGGTCCACAGCCTGTCCGCAGCATATCCACAGGACCGGTAGCGCGGATTCGTCAGCCAACCGGACGACTTGCTGCGCACAAACCCACAGCCCCGCTAAATCAACCGCCCGCCTGGTCGAACACGCTTCGGCAAGCCTCGCTCAAGCTGGAGCGGTTACGGCGCAGGCAGGCCGTGATGGCGCGGACATTGGGAATTTCACCGGCGCAAAGCCGGTAGACATCGGGCGTACAGGCCCGGCGCTGCTCCGCCGTCCCTTGCGCGTGGGCAGCGGGGGCGAACAGCGCCAGGAACAGCCCGACGGTCGAGGCGCGGCGCGCCCGGCACTTCACACCCGCAAACCGCAAGAACCTCGCCTTCATGACCAGTCTCCTGTCTGCCCTGCCCGCCTCCCGGCCTTGCTGGCCGGCGTCGTGCGAAGGGGTAGGAGAATTAAATCGCGGAGGATGTGATCTCTTTCACACTGGGGATGCTGGGGTGGAACGTAGGTTCCCGACGGGACTTCTTTAGAAATCGCTAACCAATCGGGGCCAGATCGCCGGATCGTTAAAATGCGAACGATCGGCTCAATCGGGTAACAAACCGGCTTTGCGACATTGCGCCATCCGCGTTTTGCGAGGGTGCGATGAGAAGCGAAGCCGAATTCAACTTGCTGCTGGATGCCGTCCGGGACGCCATGCTCATTGAAGATTTCGCTCCCGCGCCGGAGGAGGAATTCGTGCCCCGCTCGTGGAGTTTCGACGCGACGCCCAAAGCCGCCAATGACAATGAGGGCGCCTGGCCCCTCCTGCCGTTTCCCGACGGCTGGTACGCGGCCTGCTGAGGGCTACTCTTCGCGGTGAATCGAACGCCCGCCTCGCGGGCGTTTTGCTGTGGGGGCCTACACCGGAAGCCCGGCTCGGCAACGATCAATTCTTGACGCGATCCTCGCCATCCTGCGGCGCCCGGTCCGGTGCGGCCGATGGGAAGATGCTGTCATAGATCGCGCGGGCCTCACGGATGAGGCGCGCCCGCTCCAGCTCGGATTTCGGGACAAATCGGACGATGTCGCCCATTTGTGGCTCCAGTGCTCGGGTGACGAGACGCATCACTTTGCAGATGCGAACTCTATGCCAGCCGGCCTGAATCGGAGGTTTCCAGCAGGGCTCCGGGCAAACCCGGTGATCGTGCCACCGCGCAGCTTGGCGGAGCGCGGGCGCGCGGCATCGGCGGGATCCGCGCCGAGCTTCTAATTATGCCGAGAGATCAGAGGGTTGTGATGGAGGCCACGACCAGAATTGAACTGGTGTACACGGTTTTGCAGACCGTTGCGTAACCACTCCGCCACGTGGCCCCGTAAGGCCGGAGCAATATAGGGGATCAATGGGTTAGGCAACTGCCTTCGTCCGACTTTGACCGGAGGCTGTGCCGTACAGGGGATGCGACCCGAAGTCAGGCTCGTTTGCGTCGCCGGAAGTCGCGCCGGGCCTTCGGGACAGGCTTGGGGGCCAATTCCGGCATCTCGGCCTGGACCTCGCGGTAGCGCGTCAACAGCCGTTCAAAGCTCGCATGCAGCGTGTCGGCGATATCGGGCCGCCGCTCGAGGCCCGCGAGAATCGTCGCCGCGGCCTCGATGGTCGAGAGCCCGTCCTTGCGCGGCTCCTTGCGCAGGCGCCCGTAGCGGGAGGGATGCGCCGGATTCAGGATCACGCGCTGGCACTTGAGCATCCAGGGATTGCGCCACCACAGCGCCTTGGCCTGGCTCCAGGTGCCGTCGAGCAGCACGACACCTTCGAGCTTGCCGAGGATCGCGCGCTGGTTCTCCGCGATCTCGCCCTTGCGGTTGAGTGCGAGAATCTCGCCTTCCGCTTCGAGATCGGCGGCGCGTGCCGAGCCGAGGTAGAGCACGGCCCAGCGCGCGGCGTTCTCGACCGGCCGTCCCAGTGCCTTGGACAGGCTCGGCCAGGACAGGCCGACCCGCACCGTGGCATCGGCGAAATGCTTCGCCAGCAGGCGCGCGGTGCCGAGCGCCCTGTCCTGCTCCTGCGGATGTTGCAGGATCAGGAGCGACAGTCGGTTTTCAATCGGCGTGACGCTGTCGCAGATGCACAGCGGCATCGGCTTCTGGCAATGCGGGCATTCGGGAATCGGATCGGCGCTGGCCGTATCGGGTGGGTTCGACATGGGCGCCGCTATACGCTTGAAGCGCGGCATCAACAACCTATTCCGCGGGCGCAGGCAGCGGGTGCGACGCGGACCGCCGCCGCAGGCGGTCGATCAAGAGGTAGATCACGGGCGTCGTGTAGAGCGTCAGGATCTGCGAGACGAACAGGCCGCCGATGATGGTGATGCCGAGAGGCCGGCGCAGCTCCGTGCCGGGACCGGTCGCGACCACGAGCGGAATGCCGGCAAACAGCGCCGCCATGGTCGTCATCAGGATCGGGCGGAAGCGCGCCTGGCAGGCCTCGAAGATCGCCTCCGCCGACGACAGGCCGCGCTGGCGTTCGGCGTCGAGCGCGAAGTCAACCATCATGATGCCGTTCTTCTTGACGATACCGATCAACAGGATGATGCCGACGAAAGCGATCACCGTCAGCGGCGTGTTGGTGAGCTGCAGGGCGAGCAGTGCGCCGAGCCCGGCCGAAGGCAGCGTCGAGATGATCGTGAGCGGATGGGCAAGGCTCTCATAGAGCACCCCGAGCACGATATACATCGCCACCAGCGCGCCGAGGATGAGCAGCGGCTGGCGGCCGCTGGTCTTGGCGAAGTCGCCGGCATTGCCGTCGAAGCTGCCGCGGATGCCTTCGGGCATGTGCAGTTCCTCGACCGCCCGCTGGATGTTCTGGGTCGCCGCCTGAAGCTGGACGTTCGGCAGGAGGTTGAACGACACCGTGGTCGAGGGGAACGACTGCGAATGATAGACCGCGAGCGCGGCAAGGCCGCGCGTCGCGTGCACCACGGCCGACAGCGGCACCTGCGCATCGCCCGCGCCCGCGACATAGATCCGCTCGAGGTTGGAAGGATCGACCTGGAATTTCGGATCGATCTCCAGCACGGTCATGTACTGGTTGCGCTGGGTGTAGATGATCGAAATCTGCCGCTGCGAGAAGGCATTGTTCAGCGCGTTGTCGATGTCTTGAACCCTGACGCCGAGCGCCGAGGCCTTCTGGCGATCGATGCTCAGGGTCAATTGAAGCCCGCCGGGATCGCGGTCGCTGGAGATGTCGGTGATGCCCTCGACGCTCTCCATGCGCTTGGCGACGATGGGCGCCCATTTCTGCAGCAGACTGAGGTCGGTGCTGGTCAGCGTGTATTGGTAGTCGGAATCGCTCTGTCGCCCGCCGGCACGAACGTCCTGGGCGGCGAACATGAAGAGACGGATGCCGGCCACGGGATACAGCGCGCGTCTCAGACGTTCGATCACGACCTCCGTCGAGACGTGGTCTCGCTCCGCCGGCGGTTTCAGGCTGATATACATGATGCCGCGGTTCGAGGTCGCTCCCCCCGGCCCGCCTCCGGCGCCGACGGTCGAGCCGATGCCGGCCACGGCCGGATCCTTCATCACGATTTCGGCGAGCCGCTGCTGCAGACTGAGCATCGACTGGAACGAGATATCGGCCGAGGCGCGCGTTGCCCCGATCACGAAACCGGAATCGTCGGTCGGGAAATAGCCCTTGGGCACCTTGATGTAGAGCGTCACGGTGAGGCCGATGGTGGCGAAGAACACCAGCAGCGTCGCCAGCGGGTAGTCCAGCACGGTGCGCAAGGTTTTGGCGTAGAAGGCGACGATGCGCGACAGCGAGCCCTCGATGATGCGATCGAACAGCGTCGCCGTGCCGGACGTGGGCTGCCGGATGTAATGCGCGCAAATCATCGGCGTGACCGTGAGCGAGACCAGCGTCGAGACCAGAATGGCAAAGGTCAGCGTCAGCGAGAATTCGCGCAAGAGGCGGCCAACGATGCCGTCCATGAAGATCAGCGGCGTGAACGCCGCGACCAGCGACAGGCTGATCGAGACCACCGTGAAGCCGATCTGCCTGGCGCCCTCCTGCGCCGCCCGGAACGGCCGCATGCCGTGCTCGAGATTGCGATACATGTTCTCGATCATGACGATGGCGTCGTCGACCACGAAGCCGACGGAGATCGCGAGCGCCATCAGCGACAGATTGTCGATCGAGAAGCCCGCGATCCACATGCCGGCGCAGGTGCCGGCCAGCGCCAGCGGCACCGAGATGCCGGCCGCGATCGTCGGCGTCATGCGCCGCAGGAACACGAACACCACGACCATCACGAGGATCGCGGTCGCCAGCAACGTCCATTGCATGTCGAGCACGCTGGCGCGGATCGTGCCGGTGCGGTCGACCAGGGTGGATATCTCGACCCCGGCCGGAATCCATTGCCTGAGCTCGGGGATCAGCGCCTTCACCCGGTCGACGGTATCGATGACGTTGGCATCGCCCTGCTTGGTGATCTGGATCAGCACCGCCGGCTGCTTGTTGAACCAGGCGATCGAGCGCGCGTTGCGGACGGAATCCTCGATGTCGGCGACGTCGGACAGCCGCACGAAATTGCCATTGGCACTCTTGATGACGATGTCGCGGAACTCTTTCGCCGTGCGCATCTGCTTGTTGAGCGCCAGTGTCTCGCTCTGGCGCTCGCCGTTGAAAATGCCGACAGGACCGAGCGGATTGGCGTTGATGATCGCGGTGCGGACGTCGTCGGTGGCGATGCCTGCGTTCGAGAGGGCCACCGGATTGAGCTGGACCCGGACCGCCGGTTGATCGGCGCCGCTGATGGCCACGTTGCCGACGCCCGGAACCTGCGAGATGCGCTGCGCCAGGACCGTGTCGGCGACGTCGTAAATTGCGCTGGCGGACAGCGTGTTCGAGGTCAGTGCCAGCACGAAGACGGGTGCGCCGGCCGTGTTGGCCTTGCGAAAACGCGGCAGCGTCGGCAGGTCGCTCGGCAGGTCGACCATGGCGGCGTTGATCGCCGCCTGCACGTCGCGCGCGGCCTTGTCGATGCTGCGGCCGATGTCGAACTGGAGCTGGATGCTGGTGTTGCCGAGCGTCGAGGTCGAGGTGATCTGGTTGATGCCCGCGATCTCACCCAGCCGCCGCTCCAATGGCGAGGCTACCGTTGCCGCCATCACGGCCGGGTCGGCGCCCGGCCGGCTTGCCGAGACGAAGATTGCGGGGAAGTCGACGTTCGGGACCGAGGCGACGGGAAGGAACTCGTAGGCGACCACACCCAGCAGGAACAACCCGATCGACAGCAGCGTGGTCGCGACCGGGCGGCGAATGAAGGGCTCCGAGATCGATGCCATCACTGCATCCCCTCGGTCGCCCCCGCCACGGGCGGCCCGCCGGACTCGGCCGGCGGCAGCGCCTGCTCGAGGCGGCGGTTGATGCGGTCGAGCGCGAGGTAGATCACGGGCGTCGTGTAGAGTGTCAGCAGCTGGCTGAGCAGCAGGCCGCCGATGATGGAGATGCCGAGCGGGAAACGCAGCTCGGCGCCGGTGCCACTCTCGATAGCCAGCGGCAGCGCGCCGAACAGCGCCGCCAGCGTCGTCATCATGATCGGGCGGAAGCGCAACAGGCAGGCCTGCACGATCGCCTCGTTCGGCGACATGCCCTGCCCGCGCTCGGCCTCGAGCGCGAAGTCGATCATCATGATCGCGTTCTTCTTGACGATGCCCATCAAGAGGATGATGCCGATCAGGCCGATCACCGAGAGGTCCTGCCCGCACAGCACCAGCGCCAGGATCGCCCCGACCCCGGCCGAGGGCAGCGTCGACAGGATCGTGATCGGGTGGATGTAGCTCTCATAGAGCACCCCGAGCACGATGTAGATCGTGATCACGGCGGCGAGCAGCAGCCATGGCTGGCCGGCAAGCGCCTTGGCGAATTCGGCGGCGTCGCCCGCGTAGACGCCGACGATGCTATTGGGCATGCCGATCCGGGTCTCGATCGTCTTCACGGCGTCGACGGCATCGCCGAGCGCGGCTCCCGGCGCGAGGTTGAAGCTGAGCGACACCGAGGGGAACTGGGCCTGGTGCGAGATCGCCAGCGGCGCGGTGGTGCGCTTCAGCGTCGCCACGGCCGACAGCGGCACCTGGGCGTTCGGTGCGCCGGCGGTCGCGCTCGCGGCGCCCGGCAGGTAGAGCTTCGACAGGATCGAGGGATCGCGCTGGTACATCGGCAGCGCCTCCAGTACCACGCGGTACTGGTTGGCCTGGCCGTAAATGGTCGATATCTGCCGCTGCGCGAAGGCATCGTTGAGCGTATCCGTGATTCCTTGCAGGCTCACGCCGAGCTGGCCCGCGCGGGTGCGATCTACGTCGAGCTGCGCCCGCAATCCGCCCTCCTGCGCCTCCGAGGAGACGTCGCGGAACAAGGGATCGCGCCGCATCTCCGTCACCAGCTTACGCGCCCATTCCGACACCAGCGTCGCATCGGTGCCGGTCAGCGTGTACTGGTATTGCGAGCGGCTCGACTGGGTCGAGATCTGCACGTCCTGCACCGGCTGAAAATACACGGTCATGCCCGGGATGCCCGCGACCCTCTCCTTCAACCGGGTTATCACGACCGCGACGTCATCACGCCGCTCGCCGCGCGGCCTCAAGCCCATGACGAGCCGGCCGACATTGGTGGTCGGATTGACCGAGCCCGCCCCGATCACCGAGACCACGCCGACCACATCGGGATCCGCCTTGATGGCATCGGCCGCCTCGGCCTGCCGCTTCTGCATCTCCGCGAACGAGACATCGGGCCCGGCTTCCGTCACCGCCGTGATCGAGGCGGTGTCTTGCAACGGCAAGAAGCCCTTTGGCGCGACGACGTAGAGGACCAGGGTGGCGATCAGCGTGGCGAAGGTCACGACCAGCGTGGCGCGCTGGCGCTCCAGCACCCAGAGCAGCGTCCGGTGATAGGCCTCGACGGTGCGGTCGATGAAGCGGCTGATCGCGGCCAATCCCGGCACCGCCACCTCCTCATGGGCGTGCTTGAGCAGGCGCGAGCACATCATCGGCGTCAGCGTCAGCGAAACCACGGCCGAGGTCACGACCGCGATTGTCAGGGTCAGCGCGAACTCCCGGAACATGCGTCCGACCAGGCCCGACATGAACAGCAGCGGGATGAACACCGCGATCAGCGACACCGTCAGCGAGATCACGGTGAAGCCGATCTCGCTGGCACCCTTGAGCGAGGCCTCCATCGCGCTGTCGCCGTTCTCCATGTGGCGGACGATGTTCTCGATCATGACGATGGCATCGTCGACGACGAATCCGGTGCCGATCGTCAGCGCCATCAGCGACAGATTGTCGAGGCTGAAGCCGGCGAAATACATGATGCCGAAGCTCGTGATCAGCGACAGCGGCAGCGCCACGCCCGCGATCACGGTTGCGCGCAGCGAGCGCAGGAACAGCAGCACCACCAGGGTCACCAGCACGACGGCGAGGACGAGCGTGAACTGCACATCGCGCACCGAGGCGCGGATGGTGACGGTGCGATCGGAAACGATGGTGAGGTTCACCCCGGCCGGGATCGCACGCTGCACCTTGGGGATCTCGGCGCGGATCTGGCCGACGACGTCGATCACGTTGGCGCCGGGCTGGCGCTGGATGTCGATGATGACGGCCGGAGTGCCCTGGTACCAGCCGCCGGTGCGGTCGTTCTCGAGGCCATCGACGATCTGCGCGACGTCGGCGATGGTGACCGGCGAGCCGTTGCGATAGGCGATGATGACGGGCCTGTAGGCGTCGGCTGCGGCGATCTGGTCGTTGGCCGCGATGATGTAGGATTGCTGGGCGCCGTCGAGCGAGCCTTTCGGCCCCGAGACGTTGGCGTTGGCAATCGCGGTGCGCAGATCCTCCATGGCGATGCCGTAAGCGGCGAGCCGCGCCAGATCGGCCTGGATGCGCACGGCCGGTTTCAGCCCGCCGAGCACCGAGACCCGTCCGACACCGGAGATCTGGCTCAACCGTTGCGCCAGAATGGTGTCGGCAATGTCGCTCATCGCCCGCAGCGAGATGGTGTCCGAGCGCAGCGCCAGCGTCATGACAGGCGCGTCCGCGGGGTTCACCTTGGCGTAGGTCGGCGGATAAGGCAGCGTCTTCGGCAGCACGCCCGCCGCGGCGTTGATCGCCGCCTGCACGTCCTGGGTCGCGCCATCGATGTCGCGGTTGAGATCGAACTGCAGCGAGATCTGGCTGACGCCGAACGAACTCGTCGAGTTCATCGCCGACAGCGACGGGATCTGGCCGAGCTGCCGCTCCAGGGGCGCGGTGATCAGCGAGGCGATCACGTCGGGGCTCGCGCCGGGAAGCTGCGTCGTCACCTGCACGGTCGGGAAGTCGACCTGCGGCAGCGCCGAGACCGGCAGCGCGAAATAGCCCAGCAACCCGCCGATCAGAAGCGCGATGCCGAGCAGCGAGGTCGCGATCGGCCGGCGGATGAAGGGTTCGGAGACACCCATGGGTTCTGCCTGCCGCCTCAGGCGGCCGTTGTCGGGATCATGGCTGCTTGGCTCCAGATCCTGATGCCCCAGGACTTGATGTAGGCCCCGGAGCCGGCCCCGTCTGTCCCTTCTGGTCGCCCTCGCTGCTGTTGCGCTTGGCGCGGAACTCGCCGGCCTTGCCCTGCCCGTCCTTCTGGCCTTCCTTGGCCCCATCCTTCTTTTGCGCGTCCGGCCCGCGCGCTCGCTTGCGCGGGGCGAGATCGGCCGACGGGGTCTGGTCGTCGCGGCCGATGATCACCTTGGAGCCATCGGACAGATTGGCAAAGCCTGTGGTGACGACCCGGTCGTTCGCCGACAGGCCGCTGGCGATCACGGCGTCATGCTCGTTCTGCTGGGTCACCACGACCGGCTTGGCCGAGACGATATTGTCCTCGCCGATGACATAGCTGAATGTCCCGATCGGGCCGCGCTGCACGGCCGACGTCGGGATCACCAGCGCCTGCATCAGCGTCTCGACCTTGAGGCGGACATTGACGAACTGGCCCGGCCAAAGCTGGTAATTGGCGTTCGGAAACTCCGCCTTGAGCTTGAGCGTGCCGGTGGTCTGGTCGACCTGATTGTCGATGCCGGTCAGCTTGCCGGTGTCGATCACCGTGATGCCGTCATTTCCGAACACGTCGACCGCGAGCGTGCCTTTCGCCGCGGCCGCGTTGACGCGCATGATCTGCTGCTGCGGCAGGCTGAACCACACCGCGATCGGCTGCAATTGCGTGATCACCACGAGACCCGTGGTGTCGGACGCATGGATGATGTTGCCCTGGTCGACCTGACGCAAGCCGGCACGGCCCGAGATCGGCGCCACGATCTTGGTGTAGCTGAGTGTTGCCGCCGCATTGTCGATCGCGGCCTGGTCGGCCTTCACCAGGGCCTCGGTCTGCGCGACCAGCGCGCGCTGGGTGTCGGCCTGCTGCTTGGAGCCGGCATTGGAGGCAGCGAGCTGCTCGTAGCGCGTCAGGTCGATGCGCTGGTTGGCAAGCTGGGCCTGGTCCTGCGCCTTCTTGGCGACGGCCTGGTCGTACTGCGCCTGGTAGATCGCCGGATCAATCTCGCCGACCACGTCGCCCTTCTTGACGTCCTGGCCTTCGGTGAAGTTCACCGCAACCAGCTTGCCGTCGACCTGCGAGCGCACGGTCACGGTGTTGAGCGCGCGGATCGCGCCGACGCCGTCGAGATAGACCGGCACGTCCTGGATGCGGGGCGTCGCCGCCAGCACCGGCACCGGCAGATCGGGCCGCTGGTTGCGGCCGTTCGCCTGCTGCGGCTGCTGATGCCAGATAGTCCAGCCGAGATAACCGAGCCCACTGAGGATCGCGAGCGTGATCAGGGTCATGACGAAGCCGCGGCCGCGCGACCGTCTCGCCGTCCCCTCCTCTGCGCCTTGCTTGCTATCCGGCTTAAAGAGCATTGACCGGTTTCTCCATTCGCGGCTCCCAGCCGCCGCCGAGCGCCTGATACAGGCTGACGATGGCGAGCAAGCGGGCCAGTTGCGCCTGTGACAGCGCGTCTTCCGCCTGGAACAGGGTCAGTTGGGTGTTGAGCACGGTCACGATGTCGGCGGTGCCGGCGCGCAATTGCTGCTCGGAGAGATCGAAGGCGCGGCGCGAGGCGACGACGACGTCGCGCTGCAATTGCAGCTTGATCGTGGTCTGCTTGATCGAGAACAGCGCATTGTCGACGTCGGCAAACGCCTGAACGATGGTCTTGCGGTAGGTCTGCAGCAGCTCGTCCTGCCGCGCCTTGGCAAGCTCGAAATTGCCGAGGATCTTGCCGCCGTCGAAGATCGGCTGCGTGGCGCTGCCGACGAGCTGGAAGAAAGCCGCATGCGGTTGGAACAGCGAGACCAGCGCCGAACTCTGATAGCCGCCATTGCCGGTGAGCTGGATGGTCGGAAAGAACTGGGCGCGGGCGTTGCCGATATTGGCGGTCGCGGACGCAAGCTGCGCCTCCTGCCGACGGATGTCCGGCCGCTGCGTCAGCAGCTCCGACGGCAGGCCGGGCGTCACGCGCGGGATCGCGACCCGGTCGAGCGAGCCGCCGAGCACGCGCACGCTCTCCGGCGGGCGCGAGACCAGCACGGCGAGCGCGTTGACGTTCTGGTCCAGCGTCTGGCGCAGCGGCGGCACCAGGGCCTTCTGGTTGGCAAGCACGCTCTCCTGCTGAGCGACATCGAGATCCGTGCCGGTGCCGGCCTTGCGCCGCTCCCTGACTGCGTCGAGAATGCGCTGCGCGCTTGCGATGTTGCGCTGTGAGGTCCTGATGCGGTCCTGCGAGGCCAGCACCTGGAAATAGGCGTTGGCGACGGCTGCCAGCGTCGTCAGCGCGACGGTGTCGCGATCGAAGCGGTTGGCATTCGCCGTCTCCTGGGCCGTCTGCAGCGCATCACGGTTCTGGCCCCAGAAGTCGAGCTGATAGCTGGCGCTCAGGGAGGCTGAATAGTTGACGACTTCGCGGCCCCCGATGGACAGGCCCGAGGAGCTTGCGCCCGAGGTGCGCGAATAGGTTTCCGATCCGCCCGTCGACACGCTGGGCAGCAGCGCCGCGCCCGCCTGCCGCGCCTGGGCGTCGGCCTGAACGATGCGCGCAACCGCCGCGGCGATGTCGAGGTTGACGGTCTGCGCCTCTTCCATCAGCTGCGTCAGCTCGGCGGAGCGGAAGCCGCGCCACCAATCCAACGACGGCGGCACATCGCCCTTGCCCGCGTATTTGTAGTGCGTGGGAACATCGAGGGCGGGATCGGGCAGATCCTGGGTCAGAACGCAGGCGCCAGATGTGGCGGCAAGGCACAGCACCGCAAGCCAGCGCGCGGCGCGCCGCGTCCGGGATGGAGACCCTTCGGACCGCCATATGGCGATCGCCGGAACATCCTGTGTCACATCCACCCCCCGCCGGGCAGATCGAGCCGCCGCGCAACCGGATTAACCGATTCGCGGCGGGACGGTCGGGGGGCTTTGGACAACTCGTTCACAGGGGTGATGCTTTCTGCGGAACCTGGGCTCCATACTAGCCGGGCGCGGAACGGCGGGACAGTGCCGCGGTTGCGAAAGGCACCGGCCGATGAACACGGATCCAACATACGAAAATGCAAGATGTCGTTGTCTCGCAGCCATTTCTGGTACGGCGAAACATCTGGAAATGCGAGCAAGCTTACTAAGATTTCATGTGATATTGCTGCCACACCGGCTGCTGAGCCCCTTGAGGCGAGGCCCCCTCGCACCTTGAGCTCGATCGTGCCTGCTCGCCACCTCACAACATCGTCAGTGGGCGCCAAAGAGAATCCCTCCTCGTGTCGAGATTTTCTTCGACCTTCCACCCTGTCGACGCGTCTGGAACGCGAGCCGCTCGCCCGTGGCAAAAACTGTTCGCTAGACCGCTCATCGCGAGCGTATCGTTTCGTGCTCCTTCGGGACCTCAGTCATTTCCTCCTAGCGATATCCCACCGCGCGCCCCGGCGCACCGGCAGCGATCCCGCCTCAACAGAATATCGTTGTTGGGACAGGAGCTTCAGCTGGTTTCGCCGCAGCGCAAAAGCCTTCCCCTTTGGCCTGCCAAGCACTACGTTCTCGCCAACCCGATCAACCCCCTTGGTAGCGATTTCCCTGACATGACCATTCGAAACGACGTTGTCGAAGCCATCGGCAACACCCCGCTGATCAAGCTGAAGCGCGCCTCGGAGCTGACCGGCTGCACCATTCTCGGCAAGGCCGAGTTCATGAATCCCGGCCAGTCGGTCAAGGACCGCGCCGGCAAATGGATGATCCTGGAGGCCGAGAAGCGCGGCGAGCTCAAGCCCGGCGGTCTCGTGGTGGAATCGACCGCCGGCAACACCGGCATCGGACTCGCAGTCGTCGCGAGTGCGCGCGGCTACCGCACGCTGATCGTGATTCCGGAAACGCAGAGCCAGGAGAAAAAGGACTTTCTCAAGCTGTGCGGCGCCGAGCTGATCGAGGTCCCGGCCCTTCCCTACGCCAATCCCAACAACTACCAGCATGTCGGCCGCCGTCTCGCCGATGAGCTGCGCAAGACCGAGCCCAACGGCGTGCTGTTCGCAGACCAGTGGAACAACCTCGACAACGCCAAGGCGCATTACGAGTCCACAGGACCCGAGATCTGGGAGCAGACCGGCGGCAAGGTCGACGGCTTCGTCTGCTCGGTCGGCAGCGGCGGTACGCTCGCGGGCACCAGCCGCTATCTGAAAGAGAAGAACAAGAATGTGCGGATCGCCTGCGCCGATCCTCACGGCGCCGGCATGTATGAATACTTCAGGACCGGCGATGCCAAGGCGACCCCGGGCGGCTCGATCACCGAGGGCATCGGCCTCAACCGCGCGACCGCCATCGTCGAGAGCGCGAAGGTGGATGATGCCTATCTCATTCCCGACGCGGAAGCCGTCACGGCAATCTACGAACTGCTGCAGCATGAAGGCCTCTGCCTCGGCGGCTCGACCGGCGTCAACATCGTCGGCGCGATGCGGCTCGCCAAGCAGCTCGGGCCCGGCAAGACGATCGTCACGGTGCTGTGCGATTCCGGCAGCCGCTATCAGTCGAAACTGTTCAACGCGGACTTCATGCGCGCCAAGAACCTGCCCGTTCCGGAATGGCTGGAGAAGCGCAGCAACATCAAGCCGCCCTTCGTGTGATCGTCACGCCCCCCTCGGGTCGGGGCGCGCGCGTTCGCAAACCGGGCGCTGTTCGGCCGGCTTACGCGACCTCGCCGCGTTCCGCGGCCGCGGCACAATAGTCGCGCCAGAACCCGCGGTAGCCCTCCTCGACCTTGCGCGTGTAGATCTCGACATTGCCGGCAGGCGAGGCTGCGATCCGGGCCGGCAACTCCGCGCGCAACTTCGCCAGATGCTCGGGCTGCGAGGCAAATCTGCGGGCGATCTCGACATAGCCCTCGTCATCCTCGGCAACCCAATCACCAAGGCCAACGGCGGTCACGATCGAGGCGCCGGCACGCGAGGAGGCCCCGATGCCGAGCTTGGCGATAACGGGAACGCCCGCATAGAGGGATTCCCAGGTGCTCACGCCGCCGTTCTGCGGAAATGGATCCAGCGAAATATCGACTAGCGCGAAGGCCCGCAGATGCTCGGCGCGATCCGACGAGCCGAGGCAGATGATCTGCTCCTCGGCAACCCCGTGCGCCACAAATCGTGCGAGGAGGCCATCGCGCACCAACGGATCGTCGAGCAGGGTATGCTTGATGATGATTTTCGATCCGGTCACCTCGCGCATCACCTTCGACCAGACGCGGATGGCGTCGTCGGAGATCTTGTTGACGCGGTTGAACACGCCGAACGTGACATAGCCGTTGCGGAGCATGGGAAGCTCCGAAGGCGCCACATCCAGGATCGGATCGGTCGTGATCAGGCATGGCAGGTCAAAAACCTTTTCGACCAGCAGAGGCCGTGCCGGTTGCGGAATGAAGACGGGGTCCGCTAGCACGTAGTCCATGGTCCGAAGGCCCGTTCCCGTCGCGTGTCCGAAGCCCGTGACCTGGATGGGAGCCGGCTTGCGGGCGAAGACCTGGAGCCTGTTGCCCGACGAATGCCCGGACACGTCGATCAGGATATCGACCTTGTCGGCCTGAATACGATCAGCCAGTTCGTCGTCGAACATCTGCCAGGCATCGACCCAGACGTCCGCCGCCGCCCTGAACTCGGCTGCCACGGCGTCGCGTGTCGGCGAACACGAATAACAGACGATCTCGAAATTGGCATGATCATGATGGCGCAGCACTGGCAGCAGGCCGAAGGCCGCCGAGTGGTACCAGAATTCGGACGAAACATAGCCGATCACGATCCGCCTGTCGGGGTCGATCTGCCGGGGTGCGAGCTTCCTTGGCGGCACCCGGGCGCCGATCGCTTCGCCCCAGGACTTTCGCGCTGCCTGCTGGATCGTGAAATCGGCCTCAGGGAGAAAGTCCAGAAAGTAGATCTTCCGCGCCATCAAGTCCGGGTCCGGCGCGATCGCCAGCGCCGCGTCGAGATGCTCGATTGCGGAGGCGATCTCTCCCTGATTGGCGAAACAGGAGCTCAGCAGCGCCATTGCGATCGTGGAACGTGGATTTTGCTCGAGCAAGGTCGTGCAGGCCAGGATCGCCTGCGCGGTGTTTCCGATGCTGAGCGAGGCCTCCGCCTTTCCGCGCAAGGCCACTTCAAAGCGCGGCGAAAGTGCAAGTGCCGCATCGAAATCCGCAGCGGCCTGTTCCGGCCGCGACA
Source organism: Bradyrhizobium sp. 62B (assembly GCF_030272265.2). NCBI lineage: Bacteria > Pseudomonadati > Pseudomonadota > Alphaproteobacteria > Hyphomicrobiales > Nitrobacteraceae > Bradyrhizobium > Bradyrhizobium sp. 62B. Next base: position 3,751,070 of record NZ_CP092841.2, read on the forward strand.
GTGCCGCGTTGAGGCGCCCGCGTTGCGCCAGACTCTTCGCCGAATCCGGCTTGATCGCGAGCGCGGCTGCGAGCGCGGCTTCCGCCTCGTCGTAGCGCCTCAGCTCGATACTGACCATGCCTTTGCCGATGAGCGCCTCGACGTGGCGCGGCTGAAACAACAGCGCGCGATCAAAGCTCTCCCGGGCGCGGTCAAGCCGAAACAGCGCCAGCTCCGCGACGCCACGATTGCAGAGCGCGTCGGCATAGTCGGGCTTCAGCTTGATCGCACGCTCGTACATCTCGATCGCCTGCTCGGGCAGGCTCATCTGGAGCAAGGTGTTGCCGAGGCCGGCCAGGGCCGGCGTAAAGTTCGGCTTCAGCGCGATCGCCTTCTCCTGACAGGCTCGGGCCGCCTCCAGTTTCTGAAGGGCGAAGTAGACGGAGGCGAGATTGCTTTGCGCCTCGTGTGAACGAGGATCAATCGCGATCGCGCGTTCGAGCAGCTGTTGCGCCTCTTCGAGGCGCCCGCCCTGTTGCGCGCACACGCCGAGCAAATGCGTGGCGTCGAAATGATCCGGAATGGCTTGCAGGATCTGGCGGCAGAGTGCATCGGTTTCCGCGTACCTGCCCTGGCCATAGGCGCTCGCCGCGGCGGAGATGATGGCGTCGACCTGCTTCTTCAACTTCTTCTGCAACCGCGCATTCTGGAATGCGCGCGCGCCGGCGCTGCTCAAGATATCTCTCCGAAAGATGGTTCGTAGCGAGTCTAACTGATTCGTGTCCCGGGCCGGCCGGTCGGTACGACCGGGGGGCGGTCAGGATATCCGGGGCATGGCACCCCGGTTCCGGAACCGCGTGGCGCGTCCGGCCGGTCTATGCAGCGTCGCCGCTTTCGGAGGCCGCGGCGCAATAGTCGCGCCAGAACTTGCGGTAGCCCGCTTCGAGCTCGCGCGTGTAAATTTCGACATTGCCGGCGGGCGAGGCTGCGATCTGGGCCGGCAGGCCCGCACGCAATTTCGCCAGATGTTCGGGCTGCGAGGCAAACCTGCGGGCGATCTCGACATAGCCGTCGTCATCCTCGGCGACCCAGTCACCGAGGCCGACGGCCGCCACGATGGAGGCGCCGGCACGCGAGGACGCGCCGATGCCGAGCTTGGCGACCACGGGAACGCCCTTGTAGAGGGATTCCCAGGTGCTGATGCCGCCATTCTGCGGGAAGGTGTCGAGGGAAATGTCGATCTTGTCGAAAGCCATCAGGTGGTCGTCGCGTGAGGTGGTGCCGAGGCACGTGATGCTCTCCTCGGCAATACCCTGCGCGATGAAGCGTGCGACCAGGCTGTCGCGCAGCAGCGGATCATCGAGCAGACCATGCTTGAGGATGATCTTCGATCCCGGCACCTCCCGCATGATCCGCGACCACACACGGATCGCATCATCCGAGATCTTGTAGATGCGGTTGAACGCGCCGAAGGTGACGTAGCCGTTGCGCAGCATCGGCAGCTCGGAGGGCTGCAGGTTGGTGACCGGCTCCATCGTGATCAGGCACGGCAGATCGTGGATCTTCTCGGGAAACAAGTGCCGGGCCGATGGCGGAATGAAGATGGGATCCGCGAGCACATAGTCCATCGTCGGCATGCCCGTACCCGTCGCGTGACCGAAGCCCGTGGCCTGAATCGGAGCCGGCTTCCGTGCGAAGCATTGCAGCCTGTTGCCGGTCGTGTGTCCCGAAACATCGATCAGGATGTCGACATTGTCGGCCTGAATACGATCGGCGAACTCGTCGTCCGAAAGTCCCCAGACATCGACCCAGACGTCAGCCAATGATTTGAACTTGGCGGTGTACTCGTCCGCTCCCGGCCACGAATAGTAGCAGATGATCTTGAACCTGGCGTGATCATGATGGCGCAGCACTGGCAGCAGGGTGAGTCCCGCCGAGTGTTGCCGGAATTCGGCCGCGACATAGCCGACGGTAATCTGCTTGTCTGGATCGAGCGGCCGCTTCGGCAACTGCCGTCGCGCCACCTTGGATCCGATCTGATCCCACCAGGATTTTCGCACCGCCTGCTGGACCACGAAATCGGCCTCGGCGCGGTAGTCCTCCAGGAAGATCTTGCCTCTGATCGCATCTCCATAGTCCGGTCGGAGCGCCAGCGCGCGATCGAGATATTCGATCGCGGCGTCCATGTCGCCCTGGTTCGAATAAGCGAAGCCCATCAGCGCCATTCCCATTTCGGAGCGCGGATTTCGCTCGATCAGGGTCGTTGCGGCTGCCATCGCCTGCGCGGTCTTTCCCATCACGAGGCAGGTCTGGGCCTTGCCCCGGAGCGCCAGCTCGAGCTTGGACGAGATCGCGAGCGCCGCCTCGAAATCCGCAAGCGCGGGCTCCAGGCGCTGCAGTTCGTAACTGAGCCGCCCGCGTTGGGCCAGGATCCGAGGCGCGCCCGGCTTGATCGCAAGCGCCGTGGCAAACTTGGCGGCGGCCTCATCGTAGTGCCTGAGTTCCATGCTGACCATGCCGCTGCCGACGATGGCCTCAGCGTGACGCGGCTGAAACAGCAAGGCGCGATCGAAACTCTCCTTGGCGCGCATGACCTGCCCGAGCACGATCTCGACCATACCACGGTTGCAGAGCGCATCGGCATAATCCGGCTTCAGCTTGATGGCGCGCTCGTGCATTACGAGCGCCTGCTCGTACTGTCCCGTATGCATCAGCGTGTTGCCGAGATTGGTCAGCGCGACCACGAAATTCGGCTTCAGCGCGATCGCCTTCTCCTGGCAGCGCCGCGCCTCCTCGTAATTGCCGAGATCGAAGTGCACGGTCGCGAGGTTGTTGTGGGCATCGTGCAGGCGCGGATCGAGCGCGATCACGCGCTCCAGCAGCTCCTTCGCCTCCTCGAGGCGCCGGCCGTCATGGGCGCACATGCCGAGCAGGTGGATGGCATCGACGTGATCCGGAAGGGCTTTCAGAATCTCACGGCACAGCGCCTCGGTCTCGGCATATCGCCCCTGGCCATAGGCGTTCGCCGCAGCGGCGATGATGGCGTCGGCCTGCTTCATCAATTTCTTCTGCAATCGCGCATTCTGGAACGCGCGATTGCCGCCGCCGCTGTTCTGCAAGGTGTCTCTCCGGAGGATGCCCTGGGCCGAGTCTAGCTGATTCGCGCCCCTGGCCGGCCGGTCCAGCGGACCAACATCGCCCCCGGGATTTCCCGGGGCTCAGCGCAAGATCGGACTATGCCGTCTCGCCGCGTTTCGAGGCGCCGGCACAATGATCGCGCCAGAACCCGCGGTAGGCCGCTTCGACCTCTCGCGTGTAGAACTCGACGTTGCCGGCGGGCGAGGCTGCGATCCGCCTCGGAAGATCAGCGCGCAACCTCGCCAGGTGAGCGGGCTGCGCCGCGTATTTGCATGCGATCGCGGCATAGCCGTCGTCATCCCCGGCGACCCAATCGTCGAGGCCGACGGCCGCCACGATGGAGCCGCCGGCCCGCGCCGAAGCGCCCTTGCCGAGCTTGGCGACGACGGGAACGCCCGCATAGAGGGATTCCCAGGTGCTGATGCCGCCATTTTGCGGGAACGTGTCGAGGGAGATGTCGACCTTCGCAAAGGCCAACAGATGCTCGTGGCGCGAGGTCGAGCCGAGGCAAGTGATATTCTCTTCGGCTATGCCGTGGGCCACGAACCGCGCGATCAGGCCGTCGCGCAACAGCGGATCATCGAGCAGCCCGTGCTTGATGACGATCTTCGAACCCGTCACCTCGCGCATCACTTTCGACCACACCCGGATCGCCTCATCCGAGATCTTGTAGATGCGGTTGAATACGCCAAAGGTCACGTGGCCGTTGCGGAGCATGGGAAGCTCCGATGGCGGAACATCCAGGATCGGATCGATCGTGATCAGGCACGGCAGATCGTGGACTTTTTCGGCCAGCAGATGCCGGGCCGATTGCGGAATGAAGGTGGGATCCGCGAGCACGTAGTCCATGGTCTGAAGGCCCGTGCCTGTGGCGTGGCCGAAACCCGTCACCTGGATCGGTGCAGGCTTGCGGGCAAAGACGCCGAGCCTGTTGCCGGCCGTGTGCCCGGACACGTCGATCAGAATGTCGATCTGGTCGGCCTGGATGCGATCGGCCAGTTCCTCGTCCGAAAGCTGCGCGGCGTCGATCCAGACGTCTGCGAGCAACCTGAACCTCTCGGTGATCTCGTCCTGTAACGGCCAACAGGAATAGCAGACGATCTCGAACCTCGTGTGATCATGATGGCGCAGCACCGGCAACAGGGCGAACGCTGCCGAGTGGTTCCTGAACTCCGACGCGACATAGCCGACGACGATCCGCCGGTCCGGATCGAGCTGACGGGGCTGCAGTGTCCTTTGCGGCAGTCGGGCGCCGATCGCGTCCCACCAGGATTTTCGCACCGCTTGCTGGACCGTGAAATCGGCCTCCGACAGATAATCCAGGATGAAGATCTTGCGCGCGATGGCATCCGCATAATCCGGCGAGATCTCGAGCGCCGCGTCGAGATGCTCGAGCGCCGTCGCGACGTCGCCCTGGTTCGCATGGCAGGCGCCGAGAAGCACGATTGCGTAATCGGATCGCGGATTGTCTTCGAGCAAGGTCTTGACGGCCGCAATCGCCTGCGTCGTGTTCCCCAGCAGAAGGTTGACCTGCGCCTTCCCGCGCAGCGCAAGCTCGAGCCGCGGCGATTGCACCAGCGCCGCATCGAAGTCGGCCGCCGCCTGCTCCAGCCGGTACAGACCGAAGTTCAGCCGTCCGCGCTGCGCCAGAATCCGAGGTGAACCCGGCTTGATCGCCAGCCCTGCCGCGAGGGCGGCTTCCGCCTCCGCGTAGTGCCGGAGCTCGATGCACACCATGCCCTTCCCCGCGAGCGCTTCCGCATGGCGCGGCTGAAACACGAGCGCGCGGTCGAAGCTCTCTTTGGCGCGCGCGAAGCGGCCAATCATCAGCTCCGCCATACCACGGTTGCAGAATGCATCGGCATAGTCCGGTCGCAGCCTGACCGCGCGTTCGTGCAATCCGATCGCCTGTTCGCCGAGGCCGAGGTTCAGCAGCGTATTGCCGAGATTGGTCAGGGCGATCGGGCAATTCGGCTTCAGCGCAATGGCTTTCTCCTGGCAGGCGCGGGCGCCTTCGAATTTGTCGAGCGCGAAATACACGGCCCCGAGATTGCCATGGGCATCTGGCGAGCGCGGATCGAGCTCGACCGCGCGCTCGAGCAGCCGCTGCGCCTCCTCGAGCCGCCCGCCCTCATAGGCGCGCAGGCCGAGCAGGTGCGTGGCGTGGAAGTGGTCCGGAACCTCTTTCACGATCTCGCGGCAGAGCGTCTCGGCTTCCGTAAATCTGCCCTGCCCGAGCGCCTCCACCGCCAAGGACATCACGGCGTCCGCCTGCTTCCTCAACTTCTTTGCCAATCGCGCATTCTGGTAGGCGCGCGCGCCGACACTGCTCTGCAAGGTCTCTCTCCGGGGATGGCCCGAAAGGACGCAAAGCTGATTCGGATGGTGCCAAGCTTGTGGGGCGGCTAGACCTGCGAGGCCTGGGAATGCAGGGCGTTCACCGCAGAATTTGGCTCAGGAACAGTTTCGTGCGGGCGTGCTGAGGCGCCGCGAAGAACTCGTTGGGCGTGTTGGCCTCGATGATCTGGCCGGCATCCATGAACACCACGCGGTTGGCGACCTCGCGGGCAAAACCCATCTCGTGGGTGACGACCAGCATGGTCATGCCCTCCCCGGCGAGGTCCACCATGGTGTCCAGCACCTCCTTGACCATTTCAGGGTCGAGCGCCGAGGTCGGCTCGTCGAACAGCATGACCTTCGGATTCATCGTGAGGGCGCGGGCGATGGCGACGCGCTGCTGCTGGCCGCCGGACATCTGTCCCGGAAACTTGTTGGCCTGATGCGGGATCTTGACCCGCTCCAGGAACTTCATCGCGGTCGCCTCGGCGTCCTTCTTCGGGATGTTGCGCACCCAGATCGGCGCCAACGTGCAATTGTCGAGAACCGTGAGGTGTGGGAATAGATTGAAGCTCTGGAACACCATGCCGACTTCGCGGCGCACGGCGTCGACGTGCTTGAGGTTGGGCCCGAGCTCGATGCCGTCGACGACGATCTCGCCCTCCTGGAATTCCTCGAGCGCGTTGATGCAGCGGATCAGCGTCGACTTGCCGGAGCCCGAGGGCCCGCAGATCACGATGCGCTCGCCCTTGCGGACATCGAGGTCGACGTCGCGCAGCACGTGAAAGTCGCCGTACCATTTGTTGAGACCGGAAATCTTGACGATGGGGTCTGACATGGGGACCTCGATCAGTTGCGACGGTGAGCGTTGAGGCGATGCTCGACGAACAGCGAGTAGCGCGACATTCCAAAGCAGAAGATGAAGTAGATGATCCCGGCGAAGGCAAAGCCCGTGAACGCGGTCGAGGGCGTCGACCATTTCGGATCCGAGAACGAGGCGCGAAGCGAGCCCAACAGGTCGAACAGCGCGACGATCGAGACCAGCGAAGTGTCCTTGAACAGGGAGATGAAGCTGTTGACGAGGTTCGGAATGACGTGACGCAGCGCCTGCGGCAGTACGATCAGCGAGGTCGTCTTCCACCAGGACAGTCCCAGGGCCGCCGCGGCCTCGCCCTGCCCGCGCGGGATCGCAGCGAGCCCGCCGCGGACGTTCTCGGCCTGGTAGGCGCCCGTGAACAGCGCGATGCCGATCAGCGCGCGGACGAGGCCGTCGACGGTGAAGTTGCCCGGCAGGAACAGCGGCAGCATGTAGGTGGCGAAGAACAGCACGGTGATCAGCGGCACGCCGCGCCAGAACTCAATGAAGGCGATCGAGAAGATCCGGATCAGCGGAATCGTGGAACGCCGGCCGAGCGCCAGCGCGATGCCGATCGGCAGCGAGGTGACGATGCCGGTGACGGAGACCACCAGCGTCACCAGCAGGCCGCCCCACAGATTTGTCGCCACGACCGGCAATCCGCCGTGGTCGAGCCCCATCAGCTTGATGACGGCGGCGATGGCGATGAAGGTGGCGATGCTCGATCCGAGCGCGTTCCATCCCGTCCGCAGGCCGCCGCCGAGGACAAACGCGATCAGCGACACGACCAGGGACGTGACGACGAAATCGGTCCAGACTGACTGGCCCGTGCCCTGGATCTCGTCGCGCAGCCAGGTCAGCGGAAAGATCAGCCAGGAAATCACCGTGCCGACCAGCACGACGAGTTGGCCGACGACCCACAGCAGCGGGGCGACGGCGGACGTCTTGCTGAGATTGAGCAGGGCCTGGCCGGCATTGACGATGCTCTCGTCGAACAGCTGCAGCACGTCAGCCGTCCAGCTGAGGCCAAAGCCCTTGATGCCGCCGCCGTGCAGCAGGAAGAACGCGACCACCGGAAAGGCGAGGAAGAACAGGCTGGCGTTGAGCCCCTTTGCCGGCAGACGCGGCACGAGCAGCGGCACCAGCAGGATCACCGCAAGCACGAATGTGAGGTTCACCCGCCAGCGCTCGGCCTCGGGATAGAAGCCGTAGATCAATTGCGGCAGCTTCGCCTGGATGTAGGGCCAGCACGCGCCGACCGCAAAGCCGGCGTTCTCCGTGAGGCAGGCCGCGCGGTCCTTGCCGCTCCACACCGCATCGACCATCAGGAACTTGACCGAGGGAACGATGGTGAGCCACAGCAGCAGCGCGCCCACGATGGTGAGCAGGATGTTGGTCGGCGAGTTGAACAGGCGCGTCCGCATCAGCCCGACGAAGCCCGTGGTCTTCACCGGCGCAGGACGCTCGGTGAGCAGGTCCTGACGGACGAAGCTGCTCGAGGCGATATCGCTCATGCGCCCAAACTCCGGCTGACGCGCCAACCGTAGACGCTCATGATCGCGCTGGTGAGCAGCGAGATCAGCAGATAGATGCCCATCGTCATGGCGATGATCTCGATCGCCTGCCCGGTCTGGCTCAGCGATGTGCCGGCGAACACGGAGACGAGGTCAGGATAGCCGATCGCGACCGCCAGCGACGAGTTCTTGGTGAGATTGAGGTACTGGTTGGTCAGCGGCGGCACGATCACGCGCATGGCCTGCGGCACGACGATCAGCCGGAGCGTGGTGCCGCGGCTGAGGCCCAGAGACGATCCCGCCTCCATCTGCCCCTTGTGGACCGACAGGATGCCGGCGCGCACGATCTCGGCGATGAAGGCGGCGGTATAGGTCGACAGCGCCAGCGTCAGCGCCACGAACTCCGGAATGATGCGCGAGCCGCCGGCGAAATTGAAACCCTTCAGCTGCGGCAGCTCGAACGTGAACGGCAAACCCGACACCAGCATGGTGGCAAGCGGCAAACCGACCAGCAAACCCAGCACATAGGGCCAGATGCGGATCATCCGCCCTTCCTGGAATAAGGCGCGCCGGGCATAGAAGCGCAAGGCCAATGACGCGACGATGCCGAGCGCCAGCACCGCCAGGAACGGCTCGAGGCCCCTCTCCCCGATCGGGCTGGGGACGACGAGGCCACGATTGCTGACAAAGGAAATGCCGAACAGCGAGATGCTCTGCCGCGGATTGGGCAGGGCCGCGAGCACCGCGAGGTACCAGAACAGGATCTGGAACAGCAGCGGCAGGTTCCGGATGATCTCGACATAGATCTCGCCGACGCGCGACAACAGCCAATTGGGCGAGAGCCGGCACAGCGCGACGATGAAGCCGATCAAGGTGGCGAAGAAAATACCCACCACCGAGACGATGAGCGTGTTCAAAAGTCCGACCACGAACACGCGCAGGAACGTGTCCGAGCCGGTATAGGAGATCAGGGTCTGGTTGACGTCGAAGCCGGCATTGTTGCGCAAGAAGCCGAAACCGGCGGCAATGTGCTGGTTTTCGAGGTTGGCGCGGGCGTTGGAGACGATCTCATAGCCGATCCAGCCCAGGATCGCCGCAAAGGCAAACTGGACGGCGATGCCGTTCCAGCCTGCCTTGCCGCCCAGAAGGCGCCTGATCTTCAGCGCGATCTGGGGCGGCGGTTTTCGGGCCTCGGTGGTCATGCTGCCGCTGCCAGCGGAGGGCGGTCAGCGGATCGGCGGCGCGTACTGAAGACCGCCCTTGTTCCAGAGATTGTTGAGGCCACGATTGATGCCGAGCGGCGAGCCTGCGCCGACATTGCGATCGAACACCTCGCCGTAATTGCCGACCGCCTTCACGATGCGCACCACCCAGTCCTTGGTCAGGCCGAGCTGTTCGCCGAAATTGCCGTCGGTGCCGAGCACTCGCTTCATCTCGGGATTTTCCAGCTTGGCCTTCTCGTCGACGTTCTTCGAGGTCACGCCGAGCTCTTCGGCGGTGAGCATCGCGAAAAGAGACCACTTCACAATGTCGAACCATTGGTCGTCGCCGTGGCGCACCATCGGACCGAGCGGCTCCTTCGAGATGATCTCGGGGAGCACCATGTGCTCATTGGGATTGGCCAGCTTCAGGCGATTGGCGTAGAGGCCGGACTGGTCGGTGGTGAAGACGTCGCAGCGCCCGGCCTCATAGGCCTTGACCGTTTCGTCGTTGGTGCCGAACGCGATCACCTCATACTTCATGTTGTTGGCCTTGAAGTAGTCGGCGAGATTCTGCTCGGTGGTGGTGCCGGTCTGCACGCAGACCGAGGCGCTGTTGAGCTCGAGCGCCGAATTCACCTTGAGCGACTTCTTCACCATGAAGCCCTGCCCGTCATAATAAGTCACGCCGGTAAAGTTGGCGCCGAGCGAGGTGTCACGCGAGATGGTCCAGGTGGTGTTGCGCGACAGCACGTCGATTTCGCCGGATTGCAGCGCGGTGAAACGGTCCTTGGCGGACAGCGGCACGTACTTGACCTTGCTGGCATCGTTGAAGATCGCCCCGGCGATCGCCTTGCAGACGTCGACGTCGAGGCCGGTCCAGTTGCCCTTGTCGTCGGGCGAGGAGAAGCCCGGCAGGCCCTGGCTGACGCCACAGGACAGCATGCCCCGGTCCTTGACGGTCTTGAGCGTTTGCGCATCAGCGGTTTGGGCGGACAGACCGGCGGCGAGAGCAAGGGTGATAGCCAGGGTTACGCGTTTCATGGGCTTTGGGCCTTTCAAAGTCGTCTCAAGGAACGTTGTCTCAGGATCAACCCTGCCGGGCCGGGCGTATCAAGACCAGCCCTGCAAGAGTCATGCTGGAAAACCTTGCCGAACACTCGCCGATCCCGGGAGGCCATACCTTAATCCCCGCCGCTGGCGCCCGCCCTGTTGTTCGGCTGTGGCGCAAGGTTCGGTCAGACGATGGATCGAAGGTCGCGGCAGGCCCCTCAACATGCGGCGACTGAATAGCACCTGCGCATCTCAGAACGACTGGCGTGCCGGGTCAAGGGGTTGACGGGACTCTTCTGTGTTCTGTTATTAACGTCAGCGGCCTTTCGGCCGGCCCCTCAGGCGCCACGCCCGAGCGGAAACGCGGTTTTGAAAGCAGACGCATGGATTCCTCGCACCCCCAAGAGCAGCAGGCCGAGACCCGGCTGGTCACCTCCGGCCGCGACACCAAGGCGCAGAAGGGGTTCGTCAATCCGCCGGTTTTCCACGGCTCGACCGTGCTCTATCCGACCGCCGAGGATCTGCACGCCCATCGCGGCGAGTTCACCTATGGCCGGCACGGTTCCCCCACCACCAAGGCGTTCCAGGAGACGCTGATGGCGCTGGAGGGGCCGCAATGCGCCGGCGTCGGCATCGTCCCGTCCGGGCTGTCGGCGATCTCCACCACCCTGCTCTCGGTGCTGAAGGCCGGCGACCACGTTCTGGTCGTCGACAACGTCTACCGGCCCTCGCGCAATTTCTGCAACGGCATGCTGGTCCGCTACGGCGTCGAGACCACCTACTTCGATCCGCTGATCGGCGCCGGCATCGAGAAGCTGTTCAAGCCGAACACCCGTGCGGTGCTGGTGGAGGCGCCGGGCTCGCAATCGTTCGAGATGCCGGACATTCGCGCCATCGCCGAGGTGGCGCATGCCCGCGGCGCGCTCGTCATCGACGACAACACCTGGGCGACGCCGCTCTATCACCGCTCGCTGGACCAGGGCGTCGACATCAGCATGCAGGCCGCGACCAAATATATCGGCGGTCATTCCGACATCATGTTCGGGACGATCTCGGCCAATGCCAAGGCATGGCCGATAGTCTCCGAAGGCATCCGCCTGCTCGGGGTCTGCGCGGGACCCGACGACGTCTTCCTCGCGCTGCGCGGCCTGCGCACGCTGTCGGTACGCCTGGCGCAGCATCATCGCTCCGGCCTCGACATGGCGCGTTGGCTCGCCGGCCGACCCGAGGTCGGGCGCGTGCTGCATCCGGGCCTGGAGACCGATCCCGGTCACGCCATCTGGAAGCGCGACTTCACCGGCGCATCCGGCCTGTTCAGCATCGTGCTGAAGCCGGCGCCGCAGAAGGCGGTCGACACCATGCTCAACACGCTCAAGCTGTTCGGCATGGGCTTTTCCTGGGGCGGCTTCGAGAGCCTTGCGATTCCGTTCGACTGCGACGCCTATCGCACCGCGACCAAATGGTCGCCGGGCGGTCCGACCCTGCGCCTGCACATCGGGCTCGAGAGCGTCGACGATCTCAAGGCCGATCTCGATCGCGGCTTTGCTGCCCTCAAAGCAGCAATGTGAGCCTGCTCGCAGGGCATTGCGCCTGCGCACGCGGCAACGGAGGGAAGCGGACGCACTGCGTGCGCCGCGGGCGGACGCACTGACGTGCGCCGCGGGAGCGTCAGCCACCTGTAAACGTTAACGCCGACGCGCAACAAATGGTTTGATCCCCAGGCATTTGGCGCTAGCCTCATCAATCGACTCTCATCCGGACAGACGGAGCATGGGAACGTTGGTTCTGCTCGATCTTATGGGCGGCGTGGCGCTGTTGTTGTGGGGCCTGCATATGGTCCACAGCGGCATTCTGCGCGCTTTCGGCCCTGACCTGCGGCGCCTGCTCGGCAAGGCGCTGAGCAATCGCGTCAGCGCCTTTGCCGCCGGCCTCGGGCTCACCGCGCTGCTCCAGAGCAGCACGGCGACCGCCCTGATCACGAGCTCGTTCGCGGCCGAAGGCCTTGTCAGCCTCGCCGCCGCGCTCGCCATCATGCTGGGCGCCAATGTCGGCACGACGCTGATCGTGCAGGTGCTGTCGTTCAACATCGCAGCCGTTGCGCCGGTCCTGTTCGTGCTCGGCCTCGTCGCGTTCCGCTCCGGCCCGCGCTCGCGGATCAAGGACATCGGCCGCGTCTGCATCGGCCTCGGCCTGATGCTGCTCTCGCTGCACATCCTGCTCGACACGCTGGCGCCGGCCGAGAACGCGCCTGGCGTCCGCGTCGTGATGTCGGCCATCACAGGCGATCCCATTTTGTGCATCGTCATCGCCGCCCTCGTCACCTGGGCGGTGCATTCGAGCGTCGCCAGCGTGCTCCTAATCATGTCGCTGGCCTATTCGCAATTCATCACGCCCTACGCAGCGCTGGCGCTGGTGCTCGGGGCCAATCTCGGCAGCGCGATCAATCCCGTGTTCGAGGGCGCCAAGCGCGACGATCCCGCGAGCTACCGCCTGCCGGTCGGCAATCTCGTCAACCGCGTGGTCGGCATCGCGCTCGTCCTGCCGTTCCTCGGCCCGATCGCCGAGCACATGCACGCCTGGCAGCCCGATCTGGCCAAGATGACGGCGGCCTTCCACATCGCCTTCAATGTCGGTACGGCCGTCCTCTTCATCGGCCTGCTCGACGCCATGTCGCGCCTGCTCACCCGCCTCTTGCCGGATCGCGTGCAGGAGGCCGACCCGGCCAAGCCGCGCTATCTCGACGAGACCGCGCTGGAGACGCCGTCGCTGGCACTCGCCGACGCCGCCCGCGAGACGTTGCGCATGGGCGATCTCGTCGAGGTCATGCTGCGCAAGGTGATGGCCGCGATGATGACGGGCGATCGTGCGCTGGTCGACCAGGTCTCGAAGATGGACAATTTCGTCGACGGTCTCGACGAGGCCATCAAGCTCTATGTGACCAAGCTGATGCGGGGCAGCCTCGACGAGAGCGAAGGACGGCGCGCGATGGAGATCATCTCCTTCGCCATCAACCTCGAGCATATCGGCGACATCATCGACAAGAGCCTGAGCGAGCTCGCGACCAAGAAGATCAAGCGGCGCTTCCAGTTCTCGGCGGAAGGGGCCGACGAGCTCGCCGCCTTCCACAAGCGCACGATGGATTCGCTGCGGATCGCGTTCGGCGTCTTCATGTCGGGCGACGCCAACGAGGCGCGCAAGCTGCTGGTGGAGAAAACCGCGCTGCGCAACACCGAGCTTGCCGCGGTCGAGCGCCATCTCGACCGCCTGCGCGAGGGCCGCCCTGAAACCATCGAAACGACGTCGCTGCATCTCGACGTGCTGCGCGACCTCAGGCGCATCCATTCGCATATCTGCTCGGTCGCCTACCCCGTGCTGGACGCGGCGGGCGTGCCCTATCGCAGGACCGAGGCGGAGACGGCCGCCCTGCCCGCCTCGGGCGCGGCCTCGGCGTTGCCGCGCTAGCGCCTCTGCTCAGCGCTCCAGCGTCTTCGAGGCCCTGCCGCGGTTCTTGATGATCAGCATGATGTTGCGGATATAGATGATCGTCGCCAAGGCTTGTCCGAGGATGATGACCGGCTCGCGCTTCACGACGCCGTAAACCAGCGTCATCAGCCCGCCGCCCATCGAGCAGAACCAGAACGCCATCGGCACCACGCTGTTGCCGGCGCGCTCGCTCGCGATCCACTGCACCAGAAAGCGCGCGGTGAAGAACAGCTGCGCGACGAGGCCGAATGCCAGCCAGAAATCGAACTTGGCGACGAAGACGTCGTAGAGATAATTGCTCAGCGCCTGACCGTATTGGATGATCATGCGTTCACCTCAGTTACATCTGGTGTCGGCTTCTTGCGGCGGATCAGCCACCACACGCCGGCGAGATCCATGATGCCGATCCACAGCCGGTCGAAGAAGCCGTAGTTCGACACGCCGGAATGGCGCGGCCGGTCGATCACGTCGACATAGGCGATGTCGTAGCCTTCGCGGCGGACCAAGGCCGGCAGGAAGCGATGCAGCCCATCGAAATAGGGCATCATCAGGAAAACCTCGCGCCGGAATGCCTTCAACCCGCAGCCGGTATCGCGCGTGCCGTCCTTCAGGATGGCGTTGCGGACGCCGTTGGCCACGCGCGACTGGAATTTCTTGAAACCGGTGTCCTTGCGTCCGACGCGCTGTCCGGCAGCGAGGCCGACGCGCCCTGCGCCCTTCTCGACCGCCGCGATCAGATCGGGCAGGAAGGCCGGATTGTTCTGGCCGTCGCCGTCGAGCGTCGCCACGATCGTCCCACGCGCCGCGCGCACGCCGCTGCGCACGGCCGCGGATTGGCCGCCCGATCTGGCATGGCGGAGCTGGCGCAGGTTGCCTCGCTGCGCCATCAGCGCCGCGATCCGTTCGCCAGTCGCATCGGTCGAGCCGTCGTTGACATAGATGATCTCGTAGGCCCAGCGACCGTCGAGCGCCGCGCCGATCTCCGCGATCAGCGGCGCGATGTTGTCGGCTTCGTTGCGCACGGGAACGACGATGGAGACCGAAGGCTGGGACGTCGACAAATCGAGACTCGTGGTTGGAATTGGCCTGCCCTTCGGGGAACCGGCGGCCCCGGCAGGCAGCCGCTTTTATGGGGCGGATGCCCCGTGGGCAACCCTTTTGAGGCGTCCCGAGACCGCTCCCGCAAGCGGCACGATGGTGCCATCGGCGCGGATGGCAAAGCCCAGCCTTCGGGCCGCGAACCAGTAGCGGACTGCCATGGCGCCGACCGTGCCGATCAGGGCGCCGGCCACGACGTCGCTCGGGTGATGCGCGACCAGCACCAGCCGCGTCAGCAAGATCACGATTGCGTAAGTGAACATGAACACGCGCAGGCGTGGCCACAATGCCGATACCGCAAAGGCCAGCGCGAACGCGGCCACGGCATGGCCTGACGGCAAGCTGGCATAAGCCCCCGTCCCCTCGAACGGGACGAAGTTGAACGGATTGGCCTTGCCGCCGACAAACGGACGTCCGCGGCCGACGATGTATTTCAGAATCTCGGCAACGAATGCCGACACGGCAATCGACAGAAACACAAATTGCAGCCGCGTGCCGAGACCGAGCAGCAGCGCGCGGCGAGTCCCGTGCAGTCCTGCCGCAACGAGCGCCAACACCACCAGCGCGGCCCCCAGCACCGAGAGCAGATACTCGTCCTTGCCGAAATCGGTGAGGATGCGGATCGGCCACAGGCTGGGCGTGCCGCGCGCGGGCATCAACTGGATCTCGGTCTGGTCGAAGGCGACCATCAGCACGATGACCAGGGCTGCGCCTGCCGCGCTGAGCCACAGCGAATGCCGCGCCAGTTTTCGCGCGGCCTCCGCGCGGCGTGAATGTGAGGGCGTGCGAACAAGCTGCGCCAGCGCTTGCTTCGAGACGGCGAGCAATTGCGCGGGATAGCCCGGACGCGGCGCGGGGCTGGGCGTAACAGGCATCCTATTCGGTGCCTTCGGAACGGAAGATCGCGATCGAGATCGCGCGGCCTTGCGAGAAATTATAGCCGTCGATGCGGGTCCCGACCTTGTAGCGCAACCCGATCGCCTCGGCACGCTGCACGAAGCTGCGCTCCGAGCGCTGCTCGATCAGTGCGAACCGGCAGCTTCCCTGCCGCAGGAAATCCGCCGCGCCCGAGCCGTCGGTGAGCAGCGTCTGGGTACCCGTCAGGAACACGAGGCTCGGCTCGTGATAGCCCGCCGCAGCCGCCTTGGGCCCGACGCAGGTGACGTTGCGGAGCGCGCGCGCGACCTCGATGCTGGGAAACAGCGGCACCAGCGAGGGCAGCACGATGCCATACACCGTCACCGCCAGCATCAAAGCCGCAACCAGTGCGTTGAGCAGCGAGCGCTCGGCGTGATTGTTATCGTAGAGCCACCAGGCAAGCAGGCCGAAGATCAGGGACGCCGCGATGAACGGCCAGGCCACGAAGGCCGGCTGCCGCGTCAGCATCACAGCGCCGACCACCGCGATGATCGATGCGGCCGCGGGGATCGCGAACCACCAGGCCGAACCTCGCATCAGCCAGGAGCGCGACAGCACGCGCCGCTCCACGGCGCCTGCGGTGAGAATGGCGATCGCCGGATAGAGCGGCAGCACGTAATGGGGCAGCTTGGTCAGCACCGCCTCGAACACGATCCAGGACGGGATCAGCCAGGCCAGTAGAAACTGCGCGCCGGGCTCACGCCGCGCCCGCCACACCGCGGGCGCCGCCATCGCCGCCAGCGGCGCGCCGGGCCAGAACGTGATCCAGAACAGCGCCAGGTAAAGCCCGGGCGGCGCGCCGTGGGATTCCTGGGCGCCTAGCTTGCTGAGCATGTCGCCGCCGACGGAATCGGCGAAGAAGGCATCGCCCGCGCGCCAGAAGATCGCGACGAACCAGGGCAGCACCAGCACCAGCATCCACATCAGGCCCCAGACCGGGCGCAGCTTCCACAGCCAGGAGGCGTCGCGGTCCTGGATCGCCAGCGCGACGATGGTCAGCCCTGCGAACATCAGGATCAGCGGACCCTTGATCAGGATGCCAACGGCAAGCGCGGTCCAGAAGATCGCGGGCCAGCTCCAGGGCGGATGCGTTTCGTCCTCGGCGCGCTGCCAGGACAGATAGGCCCGCGCCATCGCCCCCATCGCGGCGACCACACAGAGCAGCAGCATCGCATCGGTCTTGGCGAGCCGCGCCTCGACGCCTAACAGCACCGAAGCGCACATCATCAGCGCCGCCAGCACCGCGGCGCGCCGCGTGACGAAGCCCAGCGCGGCCCAATAGGTCATGAGCACGGCGCCGATCGCCCCGAACAGCGACGGCAACCGGTAGACCCAGATCCGCAATTCGGCTTTCGGCAGCTTGAGCATCGAGGCCGCTTCCACCGTCGCCGATTGCAACCAGTAGATGCCGACCGGCTTCTTGTAGCGGACGTCCTCCTGGAAGCGGATATCGACATAGTCGCCGCTCTCGACCATCTGCTTGGTGGCTTGGGCGAACCGCGCCTCGTCGCGATCGATCGGCGGGATCGTGAAGAAGCCCGGCAGGAACAACAGCAGTGCGCAAAGCAGCAGGAAGGCGACGGCGCGGGCGTGGCTGACTGTCACGACATCGAGCATGCGCACGAGCCGGCTGCCCGGATTTGCGGGCGATTTCGGCTCGCGGGGCGCTCCAAAACGGGGGGCTGGATAGGTCTCGGCCATTGGTTCCGCTTACGCTGAAACCGTCATCGCCACAACCGCTTGAGCCAGGTTCATTGAATTCGAATGACGACTGTGTCTGCGGCGCCAGTGGCATCGATCACGGTGAGCCGCGCAAAGCCGGGACCGGGTGGATCGATCAGCCGCTGGCGGCGGCCGTCGATCTCGCCGAGCGCCGTGCCGTTAACCATGACGGTCATGGGCAGAACGCCGCCGGCGACCTTGACCGGCATTGCCGCACTCTCCTGCCCCCCGGAGCGATCGACATCGATCCGCGAACCATTCAGCGGAAACTGGATGTGCAGCGCCTGCTCGCGGCCGGTCCGCACCAGCTCTCCGACGGGGCGGAACCGCTTCAGCGGCAGCGGCAGCTTGGCGTTGCTGGCAACAAGGGTTCCCCTAGGCGGCTTCGGCAACGGGACCAGCGTCCTGCCGGTGCGGGCAAAGGCATCGAACAGGATCGGGGCCGCGGCGACGCGTCCGATCAGGCCCGGAACCGGCGCGCCGTCGGGCCGCCCGACCCAGACGCCGATGGTCATCCGGCCGTCGAACCCGACCGACCAGGCGTCACGATAGCCGTAAGAGGTGCCGGTCTTGAAGGCGATGCGGTTGTGCGCGGCGTTCTCCGGCGGGGGCGTTCCCAACAGCACGTTGCCGACCTGCCAGGCCGCGACCTGATCCAAGAGCCGGAGCGGCTCGCGGTCGTCCTTGTCAGCCATGACCTCGCGCAGCGGCTTGGTGGTGCCAAGACGGGCGAAGCCCGCATAGAGCTGGGCGAGATCCTGCAGCGTCACGCCGACGCCGCCGAGCCCCATGGCAAGCCCCGGCGCTTCGTCCTTGGGCAACACGAGATTGCCGCCGGCCTGGCGCAGCCGCGAAGCGAGCCGGCTCGAGCCGACGCGGTCGAGCAGCACGATCGCCGGCACGTTCAGCGACAATTGCAGCGCCTTCCGCACGGGCACCGTGCCCTGGAAGGTCATGTCGAAATTTTCCGGCGCGTAGGAGCCGAAGCGGACGGGACGATCGTCGATCAGGCTTTCCGGATGAACGAAGCCGTCCTCGAAGGCGAGCCCGTAGATGAAGGGTTTCAGCGTCGAGCCCGGCGAACGGATCGCGCGGGTCATGTCGACCTGCCCTGCCCGGCTCTCATCGAAATAATCGGCCGAACCGACGCGGGCGAGCACGTCGCCGCTCTCATTGTCGATCACGATGATGCCGACCGAGATGTTCGCGCCCAGTGCAAGGGCGCGGTCGCGCGCCAGCGGCTCCAGCACCTTCTGCAAGTTCGCATCGAGCGTGAGCTTGATGACCGGCTTGTCCTTGACCGTCGATAGCGCAGTGTCAGACGCATGCGGCGCCAGGATCGGCATCGGTTTGCGCAGTTTCGGTACAGGCACGGCCTTGGCCTGCCGTGCGTCGTCTGCGCTGACCACCTGCTCCTCGACCATGCGGTCGAGCACGCGGTCGCGGGCCTTGCGCGCGGCCTCGGGATGGCGGTCGAGCCGGCGCGTCTCCGGCGATTGCGGCAGCGCCACCAGCAGCGCGGCTTCGGCCAGCGACAGACGCTTCGGCTCCTTGCCGAGATAGCCGATCGAGGCGGCGCGGATGCCCTCGAGATTGCCGCCATAAGGCGCGAGCGCGAGATAGAGATCGAGGATCTGTTCCTTACTCAGGGTTCGCTCGATCTCGATCGCACGCACCATCTGCCGCAGCTTGGCATAGAGCGAGCGCTGCCGTCGCGGCTCCATCAGCCGGGCGAGTTGCATGCTGATGGTCGAGCCGCCCGAGACGATGTGGCCGCGCGTCGTGAGCTGGAGCGCAGCACGCCCCAGCGCCAGCGGGTCGATGCCGTCATGGGCGTAGAAGCGCTGGTCTTCATAGGCGAGCAGCAATTTCAGGAAGGTCGGGTCGACATTGGCCTTGGCATCGACCGGCAGCCGCCAGCGGCCATCCGCCATCGCATAGGCGCGCAGCAGCTTGCCATTGCGATCGACGATCGTGGTGGAGACTTGTCGCGCTTCTTCGAGGGGCAGAGGGCCAAGAGAGTAGACCCAGCCGACGAAGCCGATGATGGCGAGGATGAAGGTGAACGCAGCGACCGACAGGACCCGAAAGGCAAACCGCCCTCTCTGACCGTCATGGCCGGGCTTGACCCGGCCATCCACGCCGTCGCCCACCGCCCGTGCAGCCGTGGATGCCCGGGGCATCTGCGCGAAGACGCGCTTCGCGCTTTTGCCCGGGCATGACGACTGTCTATGCGGCTCCGCTGTGCTCATTCACTTCACTCGGATTCGAGCCCACACTCACTTCGCCGCCCGCACCTCGACACTGCCCGTGCTCGTCCGGCCATAGCGCGAGGGGTTGTACATGTCCTCGACATAGGCCTGCGGCAGCACGTATTTGCCGGGTGACACCACGCTGACGACATAGGCCACGGTGAACACCGCCTTGGAATCCGAGGCACGGTCCACCGCGGCGGTGAAGCGGTCGTCGCGGAACTCGGTGTTTTCAGGCTCCTCGCCGTCCTCGATCCAGTCCAGCGTGCCGCTGTCGCCCGACGAGACCAGCTTCGGGTTGTCGATCTCGAGGCCGGCCGGCAGATAGTCGGACACCATGATGTGGCCGTACTCGGGCTTCGCCTCGGTGATCTTGAGCACCACCGCGAAGCGCTGGTTCTGCTTCACCTTGCTGATATCGGCGGGCTTGCCGTCGAGCGTGAAGTAATTGCGCTCGATCTTGAAGCCGTTCGAGGCCGCCGGCTCCGGCGTCACCGGCGAGCCCGACACCGAGACCACCGCCTGCACCGGCGCATCGCCGGTGTTGGTGATCTTGAGCGGCTTGCCGCTCAGCGTATCCGCCTTGTAGCTGCGATAGAGCGCAGTCTTGACCGGCTGGCCGTCCACTTCCATGGACAGGTTCTCCTTGGCGAGAGCGCGCGCCGCCAGCACCAGCCACGCATTCTCCTGCGTGGAGGTGTAGGGCGTCAGCCCGCGCGCGGTCTCGACCCGCGACACAGCCTGCGTCAGCGTCGCCTTCGGCGCGTTGCCTTCGCTCGCAAGCGACACCAGGGCCGCGGCGTCGCGCAGCTGCGAGCCGTAGTCGGTGCGGCCGAACTCCAGCACCGGCTTTGGCGCGAGGCTGTCGAGCGCGGCACCATAGACCCGTTCGGCGCGGTTGCGGTCGCCGACCAGAGCGAGCGCCGCTGCAAGCTGCGACTTCGCGATCGGCGTCGCGAGGTTGGCGAGCTTGGTGTCGGCGAGATAGCGGAGGTCGCCGATCGGCGCCGCGCCGTTGCGGGCGAGCACGTAGAGGCCGTAAGCGAGATCGCGCCCGCCGTCCTTCTCCGGCTCGTTGCCGTTGACCACGGAGTTTCTGACACGGTCGAGCGCGTTCTTGAACAGCACGTCCGGCACCGTAAAGCCCTTCTCGCGGGCACGGGTCAGGAAATCCGTCACGTACGCATCGAGCCAGGCATCGTCGCCGCCCGCCGACCACAGGCCGAACGAGCCATTGGAGCCCTGACGGGCCAGGAGCCGCTCGATCGCGTCGCGGATGCGCTGGTCGACCTCGGTGTCCATCGCGAGATGCGCGCCGGCAGCCAGGTCGTTGACATAGAGCAACGGCATGGCGCGGCTCGTGATCTGCTCCGAGCAGCCATAGGGATAGCGGTCGAGCGCCTTCAGGATCGTCGCCGCATCGAGCGCGGTGGACAGGCTCGCCGAGACCGAGACGCTGCCGGTGCCCGGCACGAGGTCGGAGAACATGTCCGAGGTCAGCGTCAGGCTCTCGCCCTTTGCGAGCGTCCGGATCGAACGCCGCGCCAGCACCTGCGTCGCCGCCTTGACGTCGAACGCATAATGGCGCGCCAGCGTCAGGCCGCTCGGCCCCTTGATGTCGACGTCGAGCGTCGCCTGCCCCGCCGCGGTCGCGTCGACCGCGAGCGAGAACGAATTGCGCTGCTTGGCGGCGAGCTTCACCGTGGTTGCGGGATTGCCTGACATCTTTACCGGCCCGCCCGTCTTCACGTTGATGACGTAGTCGCCGGCCTGGCCCTCGACATTGTCGATCTCGAGGTTGACCGTGCCGTGGTCGCCGTTGAGCAGGAAGCGCGGCAGGGTCGTGGTCAGCACGACGGGGTCGCGGATCACCACATCGGTGTTGGCGCGGCCGAGCTTGGTGGCTGTCCACGCCACCGCCATCACGCGCGCGGTGCCCGCGAACTCCGGAATGTCGAAGCTGACTTCCGCGGTACCATCAGCGGCGACGGTCACGATGCCCGAATAGAGCGCGAGCGGCTTTTGCGTGGGCGGCGAGCCCTGCAATTCGCCTGCACCGGCATCGCCGCCGGACTTGATCTGACCTCGCGTGCCGGACATGCCGTCGATCAATTGCCCATAGAGATCGCGGATCTCGGCGCTCAGGCGGCGCTGGCCAAGATAGTAATCGTCCGGCGCCGGCGGCTTGTAATTGGTGAGGTTGAGGATGCCGACATCGACCGCGGCGATCACGATCTTGGCGTCCTCGCCCGGATTGAGCCCGTCGAGCTTGACCGGAATCTTCAGTGCCGAATTCGGCCGGATCAAAGCCGGCGGCGACAGCTTTACCTGCAACGTGCGGGCCTGCTTGTCGATGCCGAACCATTTCAGCCCGATCGCTCGGCCGGGCATGCGCTGGGCGGCGGCATCCAGCGGACGACGCAACGTCGCCACGACATAGGCACCGGTGCCCCAGTCCTTGCCGACCGGCAACTTCACCTGTGCGGTGCCTTCCTTGACGTCAATGGTCTGCGTCGTGAGCAGGCGGTCGCCGAGCACGTTGATGGTCAGCTTACCGGCGCTGCGGACATTGACCGACACCGTCATGGTGTCACCGGAGGCGTATTGCGGCTTGTCGATCGAGGTCTCCAAGAGGTCCGGCGTGTCGGCGCTGCCGTCGGAATACCAGCCGACATCGAACTGCACCGAGGTGACAGGGCCATCGGCATCGTTCGACTTCACGTCGAGCCGGTAGCGGCCGGGTTGCGGGCTGAGCGAGATGCGCGCCGGCTTGTCGGCGGCAACGGCGACGTCACCGTCAGCGACGCGCGAGGTCGACTTGACCGGCTCGTACTCCCAGTAATTGTTCTGGCGATACCATTGGTAGCGCGACTCCATCTTCAGGAGCTCGTAACGCAGGCCGTCGCGGCGCAGTCGCTCACCCTCGGGCGAGACGAACACGACGTCGAACTCGGCCTTGTCGCCCTCGGCGACGTTCTTGTCGCCGAACAGTGGCTTGATGCCGATCTGCGCCACGCTGGGCGCAACCGGCAGCACGATCTTGCGTTCGACGGCGCGGCCGCCAGTCTCCACCATCCGCACGAAGATCTGGGCCTCTTGCGGGCGGGTCGAGGCCGGCTGCTTGTCCAGCGTCACCGGGAAGGTCGCAACGCCATTGGCGTCGGCCTCGGGCAGGTTCTCGAGCGGCGTGCGCTCGTTCGAATTGGTCTCCTCGTCGGCGACGCCGAACTGGTAGCCGGCAAAGCCGGGACGCTCGGAAGCGGGCGCGATCAGCATGTCGCCTTCGAGCGCGAGGCCCGAGGCCGGCGCGCCATAGAGGAAATGGCCGTCCGCCTTAAGCTCCACAGGAGTGTTAGCTTTGATCAGCTTGTCCTTGGCGGACAAGTCGAATTCGATCCGATCAGGAACGTAATCCTCGACCATGAAGGTGGTCTCGCCGACTGAAGAGCCCTTCGGGTCGGTGAACGCGCGCGCCCGCCAGGTCCCGGTCGGCACGGCCGAATTGAGCGGCACGGCCAGCGTCCGGCCGCCAGCGCCCTGGTCGGCCAGCACGGCCCGGCGGAATTCGACGCCGTCGGGGCGTTCGATCACCAGCGTCATCGGCCCGCCGGTCACGGCATTGCCCTGCCCGTCGCGGAGCAGCGCGGTAAGATAGACGGTTTCGCTGGAACGGTAGACGCCGCGCTCGGCATAGACGAAGGCATCGGCCCCCGCCGGCACCACGCGGCCGGAGACGCCGCGGTCGGACAGGTCGAAGGCGGAGGACTTCAGGCTGAGGAAGGCATAGTCGGCCTTCTCGCCGGTGACGGTCAGCATCGCCGGCGACAGACCGCCCTCGCCGCGCGCAAGGCCGGCCTCGAACATGACGTGGCCGCTGTCGTCGGTCTTGCGGGTCGCCAGGATCTCGTTGTTGCGGGCAACCAGTCGCACCTCGGCCTTCCCGACCGGATCGGTCGAAGCCAGCGAGTTGACGAACACGTGGATACCGTCGTTGCCGGAATAGGCGGACACGCCGAGATCGGAGACGATGAACCATTGCGTTGCGAGCTGGTATTCGTCGTCCGAGCCCGGGCCCTTGGCGGCGGCCGTCATCACGTAGACGCCGGGCTGGAGCTCGCCGAGCGCCTGGTCGACCGGGAACGCCGTGGTGACGTCCTGGTTCAGCGTCATCGCCGTCGCAAGCTCGCCGGTCCACACCTTCACGCCGCGCTCGTCGCCGAGATCGCTGAGCTGATACTTGGACAGCGTCTTCTGAAAGTCGCTGTCGACCACCGTGTTGATCAGGTTGCGGTCACCGATACGGAACACGTTGATGTTGACCGCGGGCGTGTTGACGCTGACCACGGGAATGCCGCGCTGGCCTGTTCGCGGCAGCACGTAGGCCCGGCTGGTGAAGCGCACGAAAGGCTTGCGGTCGCGCACATAGATATTGAATTCGGCCGATTTCGGCAGGCCTTCCTTCACCGTGGACGGCAGACCGGCGCGCAAATTGATGTTGTAGCGCTCGCCATGCTTCAGCCCGTCGACGCAGAGCTGCTTGCCCTCGGCCGACAGCGCCGGCTTGTCCTGGCCCGCCAGCGCCAGGAACGGCGCGAAGTCGGTGCGCTTGGCCAATTCCTCGGAGAACTGGAAGCAGGCGCGCGGGCTCGCCGAATCCGAGTCCACGGTGTAGTCGAGCAGCCGGAAGCCGTGCTCGTCGCGCATCTTCTCGTATTGGCCGCGGACGTCGGCGACCTCGCGCATGTCGAGCGACAATCGCAGCGCATCCAGCGCCGGCCGCCACAGCTTGCGTTCGGCCATCGCCTTGCCGAGCACCGCGAGCGCGTCGGCCTCCTCGCCCGGATTGCCGGCGCGCTGGTAGGCGATATAGGCCGCGGTCGAGGCGCGCTCCAGCAGGAAGGTCTGCTCGCTCGAGCTCTTCGGCGAGATCTGGAAGATGACCTTGGCGAGCCGCAGCCAGTTGCCGGTGTCTTCCGGCGTGGTGGCCGCGATCTGGCCGAGCACCGATAGCCCCGTGCGATAATCATTGCGCCGGAAAGCGGCGTCGGCGTCCGTCTTCAGCGTCGCATTGGTCTTGGCGACCGGCCCTGCCTCGCCCTTGATCTGGGCCTCCAGCTTGATCGCGGAATCGGCGAGGTCGTCGCGCTTGAACGCCTTGTCTGCGGCTTGCGCCGCGCAAAGGCCGAGCGCCAGCGTGGCGCAGAATGTGACGGCGCGAACAAGACCGATCATGATGGACTCCCGGAAATCGCGGACAGCCGCCCGCAGGCAGCATGAAATGCGCGGAAAGGTGACGGACTCAAGGCGATGGAACCAAAGGTGCAAATCGTCGCATTCGCCATGAAAAGGCAAGCCCAGAGGAGACCGATCGAGATAATGCCGTGCACGCCGTCCTGATGGCGCAGCAATACCTGACCCGTCGTCCGGCGGCCACATCCCGGAAGCTGGCCAGCGTTCCCGGCGATGTGATCCATCGTCCAGTCCGCTGCCGCTAAACCCGGCACCCTGACATGCCACCGTCTCGCTTTGTCGCGCCATTGAGGAAAACGGTTCGGTTCAGGCTTGGCGAAAGATGATATTTTTCATAATGGCATGGTAGATGAGCAGCCCCCCGCCGGGGCGGCTCGAGACGGTCCCGTAGCTCAACTGGATAGAGCATCAGATTTCTACTCTGAGGGTTGCAGGTTCGAATCCTGCCGGGATCGCCAGTCCATCATCGATCAACCGCCTTCACGAACGCGTGGGTAACCATACGCGGGCCTTTGAACGTCGCCGATCAGGCCTATGTATGCGCCGGGCGAGTTGCGCCCGGTTAAGGACTCCGATGCTTCCAACGGAATGGACGAGAATGGCGATCGCATCGGCGGTGGCGATCGTCGCGATGTCGTATCTGGCAATCGACGCAGGCGTCGTGAATACCAGCGTGGTCACAAGGCCCATCAAGGTGGCTCAGGCATCGATCGTCGGCGCTGCGATGGGCCAGCATCACCTGGCCTTCGCCGTTCAGGAGTGGGCACGACCCAGCCGCGCAAGCTACGATAGCCCCCAAAAGCCGGCCGTGGAGCATTGCCTGGCGATCGACTGATCGAGGCGCCCCTGCACGGGGCTATCGGCGAAATTCATCCTGCATCACCCGTTGACTGACGAGCCTGCCACCACCGCGCAATGGCCGCGGTAAGATCGCCCCACAATTCCGTCGGCAAATCCGAGACTGCCACCCGAACGCTGTAGCGGTCCGTGGTCGCGTCGTGAAACCACTCGGTCGCGGCGAAGTCGAAGCCGAAGCTGCCGGCGTGGCGGATCGGGAAGCCTTCTGCGCGAAGATCGTTGCTCATGTCCTCGGCGGCCTGCCGCGCGCTCGGCTCATCGAGGGGGCGGCTGCCCCGGAGGGTGACATAGAGACCGTGGGCGAAATGCAGTTCGGCCGCGAGCGCCGGGATATTAGCAGCAAAATGGCGGACCATGTGTCGGCCGTTGCGCAAGATCGCGGCGACGCGCCGCTTCGTGAGGGCCAGATAAGCCGCGCTGCCCACAAAGGGCGGAAAGTGCGCCGGCAACGCCGCACCGCCGAGCAGGCGCACCGCGTTCCGCGTTTCGGCCGAAAGACGGGGCCAGGGGAATTTCGTTCGCGGCTCGCGCTCATTGTCTTGCACGAAGACCGCCGAGCCGAGCCGGCCATATTCCGCCCCGAGCGAATCGAGCTTGTTGTGGCTGCGCACCAGCACCAGCGGAATTCCGTATCGCCGAGCCCAGCTCAGGACGCGCCGGATCCGGCCCGACCGGCCGGCGAAGCAGGTCGTATCGAAGATCAGAAGATCGACGCCGGAGCCGTCACAGCGTAGCACCGCTTCAAGCGCGCCAGCGACGGAGCAGGAGTCCAGGAGAAGAATCCGCGGCGAATCCGCCGGAGCAAGCGCATCGCGTAGCGGCAGATCCAAAGCCCGGAGTCGCAAGTGAGGAACAAGGCCCCGGATCAGCTCCTGCGTTTCACCGTACGAGCCCGGAAGCACCAGGATATCGGCCTTCGCGACGATTTGCGCGGAGGCCAGCAGCACGGCGGAGATCGCGGCCATGCCCGAGGCAGTATAGATCGCCGTGCTCGCAGAGCCGCAGTCGAGCTCGTAGAATGACGGACCGCGCACGGTCAGATCGGCCCGCTGATAATCGTAAGTGAACTCGAATGGCCCGCTCGCGGGAGCGGCCGTATGCGACCAGGCCGTCTCCGTCGCTTTCCATTCGTGCAGCTCGTGCTCCGCCCTCAGCGCCGCCGTAAGCTGGAATTTGGACGTGACGACATCGTCGACCGATCGCGGACGCGCCAAATCGAGCCGATGTCTCAGGCAGCCGTTCAACAGCCTGAGTTCCTCATGCTTCCGTTCGAGATAGGCCTGAATGGTCTCCATGCGCGTCTTGATTGATCCGATCGCATTTCAACGTGCGGAAAGCCTCACGGGTCCAACGCGCGCGCTGCAACGAACGCCGACGTCCGCAGTTGAGACCTAAACTCAGGGAGAACCACATGGCTGACATCAGAGAGCATATGAAAATCATCGGCAAGGACGGCGCACATGTCGGCACCGTCGACCGCGTCGAGGGCAACCGGATCAAGCTGACGCGGAAGGACAGCCCGGAAGGTCACAAGGACCATCACCACTATATCGACACGAAATATGTCGGTGCCGTCGAAGGCGATGTCGTCAAGCTTTCAGTGAATGCCGACGCAGTCCCGAAGTCGGAAGCCGCCTGAGACTTAAGCCCCTTCGGGGGCTTTTTGTTTGTTCACGATCCGACTCCGCTTCGTTCCCAAAGCACGAATCGCAACCGAAAAAAACCAGCGCGACGCATGTCTTAATGCCGCGTTTCATTCAACCAACTTGTTCAAGCATCCAGCGTCACGAGGTGCGGCCGCAAGCGGTACGCGTCGATCGCGGCATTCGACAGCAGCAGCCTGCGCCGCTCTCCTCGCAGCATCATGCGGTCGATCCTGTTCAGGATGAATTGGGCTGCCTCCCGGTGCTCACCCGTGAGCAGGCCGGATCGGTCGAGATATTTCCAGGCAATCTCGAAAGACTGAGCGCGTAACTCGAGGTCGGTCATAGCCGGCCAACGTCCACAAGGAAGGGACGTTCCTATTCGAACCGAAGCCAAGCAGGCCGTGCAGCGCCACGCGCATCGAACCTCGGTCGAATAAAATGTAAAAGTCGCGCGGAACGAGATCAGGACGAGCGCGTTGACGGCATGAAATCAGGTGGTGCCGATCTGCCAGCCCCGATCGGCTTTGAAGGGCCCCGTGCTTGTCCCCCGAGCACGGGGCTTTCTCATGCGGATCAAGAAGTGACCGGCCGCTCCGTCACCGCCAAATTCGAGAATACTTCAGTCCGCCCGCTCCTCGCGCCGCTCGCGCGCGAGCTCGTGCCAGGCCAAAGCGAGCTGGATCAGGCGTTGCCGGTCGGCACCTTCCGATGCCGCCGCCCGCTTCATCGCGGCCTCGGCCTCCTGCTTTGGGTCGTACTTGGTACACATGAGGCCGAGCCTAGCCGGCCATCTGGACAAGCGCATGGCAATTTCGTCCGTATGATTGCGGGGTAACGTCCCCTCTTCCGGACGGGCGAGTGCCCGGGCACCCTCACCTCGTGGCATGCTTGCGCTGATTACGAAGCCGTGAGCTGGGCTTCATTCCGACGATCTGTGAACGGTGTCACAGTCTTGGCGTGGCAGTTCGGCTAAACAATGTGTCGACGCTTCCAGGAGAGCGCGAAGGCATCAATGGTGTTTTCCGTCATGACACAAGAAGCAGCAACCTCAGCCAACGTTCCGACGCCGCGACAAAGGGGCGACCTGCTCGGCCTCGCCTATCTCGGGACCATCGGCATCGTGATGCTGGCCTGGATCTCCGGCCTGGTCTGGGGCCTGATCGCGTTCTTCAACTGGCTCGTGTCCTGACGCGAGGCGACACGTCGTTTTCACGAACAAGGCTCTTTCGCGAGCAGGCCTCTTTCATGAGAGGGATCGCGGCCGAGATCGCGATCTAGAATAGGCAGTGCAGCACCTGCCCTAGCTTGACCCCGCCACACACGATCATAGCCCAAAGCGCCAGGCTGATCTGAATTGCATCCAGCATGTCCACGTCCCCGCGAATCGATTCCCGCCGTTTCTTTTTCTTTTGAGAATCGCGTGAAGCGTCGAACGGAGCCAGTGCTATTTTGAGGCAGTTATTGTGCGCCGCCGAACGTCGCGCCGACACAGGCATCCAGACAACGGCCTGATCATGCAAAAATAAAAGAGGCGGGCTTTGCCCGCCTCTCGCAAATCAGGATGCGACCCGTGCCTTACCGACAGGCCCGCGGATCGGCCGGCACGTACTGTCCGTCCGGGTAACGGTAGTAGCAATTGCCCTGCGCCCAGTAGTAGCCGGGCTGCGATGCGGCCGCGGCGCCCGTGATCGCGCCGGTAGCACCACCGAGAACCGCGCCGGCTGCAGCCCCTGTTGCATTGCCCGAGATCAGTCCGCCCAGCACACCGCCGACGATGGCGCCGCCAAGCGCGCTCGCGCCGGGATCCGCCGGTGGCGGCGGGGGTGGCGGCGCATAGGTGACCGCAGGAGGCGGCGGAGCATAGGCCACCGGCACGTCGTCGTAGTACTCCTCCGAGATGTAGGCGGGCGGGCCAGCCATGCGCTGCGGATAATAATACCACACGCCACCAACGTCCCACCACCAGCCGGAGCGGCCGTTGTGAACCTCGTGGCGCCAGCGCCCGCCATCCCAGGCGCGGTTGCCGCGATAGGCATGCCCGCCCCAGTCGCGCGTCGGCGCGGGGCCCCTGGCGTAGTTACGTCCGGGCGGCGGGCCGCCCGCATTATGCGGACCGGGACTGGATTGAGGCCGGCTTTCCGGCTGCGGCGCGGGCCGGGCAGCCTGCTGCGGCGGGCTCCTGCGCATATTCTGATTGTTCGGAGACGGCGCCCCTGCGCTCGGGCCTGCCGGAGGCTGGCCGATTTCCCTCGAGGGCCTCGCGTCCTGGGCCTGCGCCGGCAGCGCGAGCAACGACATGGCCGAAACCAAGGGAATGACGATCTTCATGTGGTTGGACGCACTCATGCGTGCTTGCCCCCTGCTCTTTCGATTGCTCTCGCAGTTGCCGTGGTGCCTGGCGCGATAGACGATTCGGACCGCGCTGGGCTTGATGCCGGCTGACATAGCTGACCTGCTTTGATCAGCGAAGTCCCGTTACAAATGATTAAGATCACGGCAATTTTTGGCCCCACCGGGCTGCAAGGAATCACGCTGGAGCGCTTCTAGCGGGCCGGCTCGATCACGTTGCAGTTGCGGCGCCCGGACATCAGGCAGTCCTGCATCTTGCTGGCCGCGGTGAGGTCTCGGACAAGCCACCAGCCGATCCCGAGGATCACGATCGCAATGATCAGACCGGCGATGGCGCCGCGGCGGTTGTCGCCGGATGGAGGCTTCGGGCGGGATTTCGGCTTCTCGCCCGGTTCGGGCTTGGAGGTGGGCATGGCTACCTGATCGCGCGGGCACGCCAGCTTATCACCTCTGCGACGTCCCGTCACATGCCGATCGACCGCTTCGGTCCAGCTTCGGGGTCAGCCCCGGGTCGCCCGGATCGCATCCTTGCGGGAGGTTTCGACCGCCGGGGTCGCCTGCTCGCCCCGCGGTGCGCAGGTCGTGAGCACGAACGCGGTCTGGGTGCACTCCCAGCCGGCCCCCAGGACGGCGCTCTCGATAGGCTGCGGACGCGCGAGCAGCAGCATCGCACCGGCCACGGCGACCAGGGCGAAGGCAATTGCGAATGCCCGGAGGGTTAATCTTGAGATCGTCATACCCGTGCTCCGTATCGGGCGGACGCTAGGCGTCGCCCTCGTGTCCCATTATGAGGGACATCACAATTCGGCAGTTTTTCCGGGCTACGAGAGATCGTCGGGGATGGCGATTTCGTTGACCTGATCGGCTGCGATTATGGGTGGCTTCGCGACGCGCAGCGATGTACACGCTTCTGTGTCGCGCGGCGCCTGCTATGCCCAGCCGACGTACCAACAGGCAGTGATGTAGGATCGAAAGCGAGGAAGACAAGGCTCGTCGATGAGTGGATTCAGGGAACCCGGCTTCACAGACCGGCAAAAGGCGGCGCAGGAAGCCCGCAAAAACCTTTTGAACAAATTCAAATCCCAACCGGGGCCTGATGATCCCGCGGTTGCGGCGAAGCGTGCCGAACGCGAGGCCCTCGCGGCCAAGCGTGCCGAGGCAAAGGCCGCGCGCGAGGCTGAAAAGGCCGAGCAGAAGCGCCAGGAGGAAGAGGCAAAGGCCGCCGAAGCCGCGCGGATCGCCCGCGAAGCCGAGGAAGCTGCCGAGAAGGCCGCGGCCCTCGAAGCCGAGCAGAAGGCCAAGCGCGACGCGCGTTACGCAGCCCGCAAGGCCAAGCGCAAGTAATGTGACAAGTGACCTTCGCTGGTCACCTTCAATACAAGTTGAAGCAAACGATGATTTGGGGCGGTCCAGCTGACCGCCCCAAACATTCGAGCACGTGTTCGTTTTGCCGTACGCCTCGATCGCGAGCGGGTGAAGATCAGTTCTTCTTCATCATCCCGTCGTCCTTTTTCATGCCGTCCTTGGACATGTGATCCTTCTTCATGCCGTCGTCCTTTGACATGGTGTCCTTCTTCATCATGCCGTCCTTGGACATCGTGTCCTTTTTCATCATGCCGTCATCCTTGCCCATCTTGTCCTGGGCGAAAGCGGCCGGCGACAGCGCAAGGCCAAGCGAGAGAGCGGCAGCCGAGACGCCGAGCACGATGCGGGTGCGAATGGTCATGGATTATCTTCCCTTCGAGATGGTGTTGGTCAGCGACGGACGCCGCTAATCAAACTCGACGGATGGACCGTCTGCGTTGTTACGCCGCCGTCGCTAAATTTTAGCGAGCCGGCCTGCGATCCGCCGTTCGAAGGAGCCCGGAGCCTGTCGCGGGGACCGGAAGTGTGCAGCGCAGCACAGCCGACACTTGCCGCGGCATTCGGTCTCGAACTATCAGATGAGAGAATATCGGGTGAAAGACCGGCTAGGATGGGCCTACGCACCGGTCACACATGACCCGCCCAATCACGCCAACAAGAATCGTTCAAAGAAACGTTCAAGGGGATCACACCATGATCACGCGCCGCCATCTGATCGCGACCGCCGTCGCCGCACCGGCCATTATCCGCCTCGGCACCGGGACCGCGCAGGCCGCAACCACGCTGAAGATCTCGCACCAGTTCCCGGGCGGCACCATCGACAAGGGCGACTTCCGCGACCGCCTCTGCCGCATGTTCGCCGCTGAAGTCAGTAAGCGCAGCAATGGCGACATCGCGGCCGAGATCTATCCGAACTCCTCGCTGATCAAGACCAACGCGCAGTTCTCGGCGATGCGTAAGGGCGCGCTCGACATCTCGCTCTATCCGATGCCCTACGCCGGCGGCGAATTGCCGGAAACCAATATCGGCCTGATGCCCGGCCTCGTCACCACCTACGACCAGGGCATGCGCTGGAAGAAGGAGCCGGTCGGCAAGGCGCTGACCGACTTCCTCGCCGACAAGGGCATCATCCTGCTCACCTGGGTCTGGCAGGCCGGCGGTGTCGCCAGCCGCTCCAAGCCGATCGTCGCACCGGAAGATGCCAAGGGCCTGAAGGTGCGCGGCGGCTCGCGCGAAATGGACATGGTGCTCCAGACTGCCGGCGCCTCGGTGCTGTCGGTGCCTTCGAACGAAATCTACGCGGCGATGCAGACCGGCGCCTGCGATGCCGGGATCACCTCCTCGACCAGCCTGATCTCGTTCCGCCTCGAAGAGGTCGCGAAGTCGCTGACGTCAGGGGCCGGTGCCTCCTACTGGTTCATGCTCGAGCCGCTGATGATCTCGAAGGCCATCTTCGACAAGCTGCCGAAGAACCACCAGGACATCCTGCTCACGGTCGGCACCGAGCTCGAAGCCTTCGGCCGCAAGGGTGCGCAGGATGACGACGTCGAGGTCGCCAAGGTCTACGAGAAGGCCGGCGCCAAGGTCTCGGCGCTCGATGCCGCGACCGTCGGCAAGTGGCGCGACATCGCCCGCGACACCGCCTGGAAGGACTACAGCGCCAAGACCACGACCGCGGCCAACCTGCTCAAGCTCGCCACCGACGTCGCCGCATGAGCCACGGTCCGCTTCCGGATCGTGACGTCCGCACAACCGTTGCCGCAGGGACCGGCCCTGCGGCGACAATCGATCGCGGTCTTGCCATCCTCAACAGCATCATCGTCGTGTTCGCCGCGGTCGCATTGGTCGCGGCCTGCGCCATTCTGAGTTACAGCGTGCTCAGCCGCGCGCTGTTCAAGGCCGCCAATTATTGGCAGGACGAGGCTGCGGTGTTCCTGCTGGTCGGCGCGACCTTCATGACGGCGGCGTACGTGCAGCAGAACCGCGGCCATATCGGCATCGAGGCCTTCGTCGGCTTGTTGTCGCCGCTGGCGAACAAGGTCCGGCTCTGGCTGGTCGACCTCGCCACTTTCCTGTTTTGCGCCTTCTTCACCTGGAAGTCCTGGACACTGGCCCATGAAGCCTATGTCGACGGTCAGGTCTCGAACTCGATGTGGTCGCCGCCGCTCGCCATCCCCTATTCGCTGATGGCATTCGGCATGAGCCTGCTCTGCATCCAAATCCTCGTGCAGCTTGCGCTGCCCTTCACCGGAGCCAGGCGTTCATGAGCGTGTTCGGTATCGGCGTTGCCTACGGCGTTGCGACGCTGCTGGTGATGTTTTCAGGCATGCCGATCGCGTTCGCGCTCGGCGCCGTCGCGGTCGTGTTCATGGGCATCTACATGCCCTCGGCCTCTCTCGATACGGTGACGCAGAACGTCTACGAGGAAATGGCTTCGATCACGCTGTTGTCGATCCCGCTCTTCATCCTGAAGGGCGCCGCGATCGGCAAGTCGCGTGCCGGCCAGGATCTCTATTCGGCACTGCATGCCTGGCTGCACCGTGTGCCCGGCGGTCTCGGCGTTGCCAACGTGTTCGCCTGCGCGCTGTTCGCGGCGATGGCGGGCTCCTCGCCCGCCACCTGTTCGGCGATCGGCTCGGCCGGCATCCCCGAGATGCGCAAGCGCGGCTATTCCGGCGGCTTTGCGGCCGGCATCATCGCCGCCGGCGGTACGCTCGGCATCCTGCTGCCGCCCTCGATCACCATGATCCTGTTCGCGGTCGCCGCCGAAAAGTCGCTCGGGCGGCTGTTCCTCGCCGGCATCGGCCCCGGCCTGCTGCTGGTCTCGCTGTTCGGCTTCTATGCGGTGTACCGCTTCCGCCGCGAATATGCGGCGGCCGAAGCGATCTACAAGAACGGCGGCCCGGAGGCTCCGATCCTCGCCCGCGACGAGTACACGCTGGCCGAACGTTTCAGCGTGCTGCCGCGCGTGATCCCCTTCGTGCTGCTGCTCACCGGCGTCATGATCGCGCTCTATGGCGGCTACGCCACGCCGTCGGAAACCGCCGGCCTCGGCGGCCTCCTCGCACTCGCGCTGATCGCGGCGATCTACAGCGTGTGGCGGCCGAGCGACCTTGCGCCCATCATGAAATCGACGATCCGGGAATCGACCATGCTGATGATGATCATCGGCATGTCGCTGCTCTATTCCTACGTGATGAGCTATCTGCACATCTCGCAATCGGTCGCCGAATCCATCGTTGCCATGCACCTGCCGCGCTGGGAGCTGCTGTTCGCGATCCTCGTCATGGTGGTCGTACTCGGCTTCTTCCTGCCGCCGGTCTCGATCATCCTGATGACCGCGCCGATCATCCTGCCCCCCTTACGCGCCGCCAATTTCGACATCATCTGGTTCGGCGTGGTCATGACCATCGTGATGGAGATGGGCCTGATCCATCCCCCCGTCGGCCTCAACATCTTCGTCATCCGCAACGTGGCGCCCGACATTCCCCTGCGCGAGGTGATCTGGGGCACCCTGCCCTTCGTGCTGCTGATGATGCTCGCGGTGCTGCTGCTGTGCATCTTCCCGGGGATCTCAACCGGGCTGCCGGATCTCGTGATGGGGCCGGACGGGAGCAGGTAGCGGCGACCACAACTGCCGTAGGGTGGGTTAGACCGGCGGCTGCGCGAAGCGCAGTCGCTGGGCGTACCCACCTCTTCTCTCTCCTGAGAGATGAACAGTGGTGGGATACGCTTCGCTAATTTAACCCACCTTACGATTTCTCCTTCCGCCGCCCCTTCGGCGCGTTCGCCACAACCTGCAACAGATCCTTGCGCACGGCCTCGATGTGCCGCTCCAGGAAGCGGCAGGCGTCGTCGACCTTTCCGGCGCGGCAGAGCGCGATCAGCTCGGCGTGCTCTTTCTCGGCAGTGCCCATCGCCTTGGTGTTGGAGAGCTGGAGGCGGGTATAGCGGTCGCTGGTCTGGAGCAGCGACAGCACGATCGCGCGGGTCCGCGGCTGCGGGGCGTGGACGTAGAGCGCCATGTGGAAGTCGGCGTTGAGCTGGCCCCAATCGCTGACATTCTTGGCCTTGATCGCCTTCTCAAACTGCCTGTGGATGTCGTCGAGCGCGTCGAAATCGTCGGCGGAGAAATGCGGCGCCGACTGCGCCAGCAGGCGCGGCTCCAGAATGCAGCGGAGATCGAACACGTCGTTGATCTCGTCCAGCGACAGTTCCGAGACGATGGCGCCCTTCTGCGGCACGATCCGCACCAGGCCTTCGGCCTCGAGCTGGAACAGCGCTTCGCGGACCGGAATGCGGCTGACGCCATAGGCCTCGCCGAGCGCGTCCTGGCGCAGCTGCGATCCCGCCGGATAGGTGCCGTCGAGGATCGCCTGCCTGAGCTGGTCGACGATCGCGGCCGACAGGGTGCGATGCTTCAGAGGCTGCTTCATCTGACCTTCTGTTGTCCTTTTTCCGACTCGCTCAGTCGACGCGGTCCCTGTCTTGCATGGCGGGGTGCCCGGCAAAAGCCAAGCAGGCCACAAAAACGAGGTGCCCAGCAAAAGCGCGGGGTGACGCCGAAATGACCGCAATCTCCGTTTGACTCCCAACATGTATAAATTATACATTTGGTAATCGCACGACAAATCTTTCGGGGGTTGGGGCCTTCATGATCGAGCAGACGATGCCGGCCACGCGCGCGCTCAGCGTCCGACGTACGGTCGTCCGGCTGTCGAGCGCCCTCCTCGCCTTCGAGCGGCTGGCGCTGATGGGCCTGATGTATCTGCTCACCGGCCTGATCCTGGTGAACGTCGTCACCCGCTACTCGCATTTCCCGATCTACTGGATCGACGAATCAGCTGTCTATTGCGTGGTCTGGCTGACCTTCATCGGGGCATCCGCGATGACCCGGCTGCGGCTCGATTTCGCGGTGACCATGTTGACGGAGCGGCTTTCGCCGCAGCACCAGAAGCTCGCCAAGGTGATCTCGACCGGCCTCGTCGTCGTGTTCGGCCTCGCTTTGATCGTCACCTGCGTGCTCTGGATGGACCCGGTCGGCCTTGCCCGCGTCGGCTTCGACGGGCGCAAGCTGGCAGGTGAGACCTTCAACTTCCTCTACACCGAGCGCACCCAGACGCTGAACTGGCCGACCTGGGTGATGTACCTGACGCTCCCGATCTTCGCAGTGTCCATGACCATCCACGGCCTCGCCAATCTGCTGGAAGACCTTGGATTGGTGCCGCGCACGAAGCTGAGCGGTTTTCAGCTCTCCGAGCTCGACGGGGTCAATTGATGGTCACGTCAGCGGCCTTCATGGCATTCATGCTGGTCGGCGTGCCGATCGGCCTTTGCCTCTGCCTCGCCGGCCTCGTCTACATCGCGGCGTCTGGCAATCCGGTGCTGTTCCAGTCCTACCCGCTGCAGCTGTTCGGCGGCGTCGACAGCTATGGCCTGATCGCCATTCCGCTCTTCATCCTGATCGGCGAGATCATGAACGGCGGCGGCATCACAAGGCGCATCGTCGACATGGCGATGGCGTTCGTCGGCTCGCTCAAGGGCGGGCTCGCCTACGTCAACATCCTCGCCAACATGTTCATCTCCTCCATCCTGGGATCGGCGACAGCGCAGGTCGCGATCATGGCGCAGATCATGGTGCCGGAGATGGAGAAGAAGGGCTATGACAAGACCTTCGCGGCCGGCCTCACCGCCTATGGCGGCATGCTCGGCCCGATCATCCCGCCATCGGTGATGTTCGTGGTCTATAGCGTGCTGGCGCAGGTCTCGGTCAGCGACATGCTGATCGCCGGCATCGTGCCGGGCGTCATCCTTACCGTGATGTTCTGCCTCGTCATCGCGCTGATGGGCTACATCTACAACTATCCGCGCGCGGATTATCAGACGCCGCGCCAGCGCGTCATGACGATCCTGCGGACGTCACCGACGCTGCTGATCCCGATCGTCATCGTCGGCACCATTCTTGGCGGCCTCGCCAACGCGACCGAATCCGCCGCCGTCGGCGCGGTTGCCGCGGCGCTGGTCGGAAAGTTCTGGACCAAGGAATTCGAGTTCTCCCAGCTGCCGCAGATGATGCTGCGCAGCGCGATCTATTCGGCCATCGTGCTGTTTCTGGTCGCGGCCGCGGCCGTGTTCTCCTGGGTCCTGATCTTCGGCAAGGTGCCGCAGGAGACCGCCGCCTGGATCCAGACGGCAGCGAAAGACCCCGTCAGCTTCATGCTGATCTGCAACGTCATCCTGCTGGTGATCGGCACGGTGATCGACGGCATCCCCGGCCTGATCATGACGGTGCCGATCCTGCTGCCCGTTGCGACCGAGGTCTATCACATCGATCCCAGGCATTTTGGCGTGGTGGTGGTGATCAACCTGGTGCTCGGCTTGCTGTCGCCGCCGGTCGGGCTCTGCTTCTTCGTCGCGGCCGCCGTCACCGGCGCCAAGCCCGGCAAGATGTTCATGGTGACGCTGCCGTTCTTCATCATCTCCTGCGTCCTCCTGGTGCTGCTCTCGCTCTACCCCTCGCTCTCGCTGATCCTCGTCAAATAGGCTCGTTCAAAAGGAAGTCCGACCATGCCGTTGTCACGCGGCCGCTTTCTCGCCGCCAGTGCCGCCGCATCGGTGTTCGCACCGTCGCTGGCGCTGGCCCAGGCCAAGGAATTCCGCCTGGGACTGATCACGCCCAACGGTCACTCCTGGAACAAGGCCGCGCTCAAGTTCGGCGACGAGCTCAAGGCCGCCTCCAATGGTCGCCTGACCTTGACCGTGTTTCACTCCGGCCAGCTCGGCAACGAGACTGCGATGATGCAGCAATTGCAGTCCGGCGCGCTCGACATGGGCTTCATCCAGGCCGCCGAGCTCGGCTCGCGCGTGCCGCATATCGCTGCGATCAACGCGCCCTACATCGTGCGCTCGACGCCGGCGGTCGCGAAATTCGTGCGGCATCCGGCGGCGGTCAAACTGTTCGAGGTGCTGCCGCAGGAGACCGGTACGATCGGGCTCGGCTGGGGTATCACCGGCATGCGCGCGGTGTTCTCGTCCAGGGACCTGAATTCGCTCGCCGACATCAAGGGCATGAAGCTGCGCATCAATCCGACGCCGGTCTATCGCGATTTCTATTCCTCGCTGGGGGCGGCGCCCACCCCGATCCCGACGCCGCAGGTGTTCGACGCCATGGCCAACGGCCAGGTCGACGGCCTCGAGGCCGATCTCGAATTCTCCTGGAACCAGCGCTTCGACAAAGTCTCCAAGGTCATTCTGCAGATGAACGCCGTCTTCATGCCGATGGCGGCCGTCGTCTCCGGCCGGGTCTGGCAGTCGCTGCCGCCAGCCGATCGCGAGCTGATCACCAAGCTGGTGAAGTCGACGCTGGACGCGCAGATCGACGAGCTGGCCGGCAACGAGCCAACGCTGATCGAGAACTTCAAGAACGCCCCGATCCCGATCCGCCAGGTCCCGGCCGGCGACACCGAGGCCGTGATCGCCGAGTTCGACAAGCTCTGGCTGCCCAAGGCCCCCGTCCTCGCCGAGCTGCGCAAGGTCGGCGCGACGCTCTGAACCATCCGTCATCCCTATTTCGCCACGACCGGCGGCCCCAGCCCCCCGTCGGCAATACACTTGGAGTGAACTCATGAGCCGCCACGTTTCCTGGGAAGGCGTCTTCCCGGCCGTTACGACCCAATTCAACGACGACCTGTCGCTCAATATCGATGCAACTGCCAAGGTGATGGACGGGTTGATCCGCGACGGCGTCTCCGGCCTGATCGTCTGCGGCTCGGTCGGCGAGAACACCTCGCTCGAGCGCAAGGAGAAGGTCGCGATCATGGAGACCGCCAAATCGGTCGCGGCCGGCCGCGTGCCCGTGCTTTGCGGCATTGCCGAATTCACCACGGCCTTCGCGGTCGAGACCGCCAAGGAAGCCGCGCGCGTCGGCATCGACGGCGTCATGGTGATGCCGGCGCTGGTCTACTCCTCCAAGCCGCACGAGACCGCCGCGCATTTCCGCGCCGTCGCGAGCGCAACCGACCTGCCGGTGATGCTCTACAACAATCCGCCGATCTACAAGAACGATGTCACCCCCGACATCCTGGCCTCGCTGGCGGACGTCGAAACGGTCGTCTGCTTCAAGGACTCCTCCGGCGACACGCGGCGCTTCATCGACACCCGCAACATGGTCGGCGACCGCTTCGTGTTGTTCGCCGGCCTCGACGACGTCATCGTCGAGAGCGTCGCCATGGGCGCCGTGGGCTGGGTCTCCGGCATGTCGAATGCGTTTCCGCGTGAGGGCGAGACGCTGTTTCGCCTTGCCAAGGCCGGCCGCTTCGCCGAGGCCATGCCGCTCTACGAATGGTTCATGCCGCTCTTGCATCTCGACGCGCGCCCCGACCTCGTCCAGTGCATCAAGCTGTGCGAGCACATCATGGGCCGCGGCACCGCGCTGACCCGCCCGCCCCGCCTCGCGCTGCTGCCGCACGAGAAGGCCGAGGTCGAAGCCATGATGGCCAAGGCGCTGAAGAACCGGCCGCGCCTGCCGGATGTCGGCCTGAAGGCGGCGTGAGGGCAGGCCTCCTAGGGTGGGCAAAGCGACTTGTCCGCCGTAGCTCGAAGAGCGAAGGCGGAAGCGTGCCCACCACCCGGCTCCATCATGAAAAGATGGTGGGCACGGCGCTATGCGCCTTTGCCCACCCACGGCACCTACGCCCGCAATGACGGCGACCTAGGAAGCCGCCCGCTTCTTCTTCGCATTCAGTGCCGACGCCACGCGGCTCACCGGCGGCTTGCCCAGCACACCGGCCATCGCGTTCGTCGCCGCCAGCAGCTTGTCCATGTCGACGCCGGTCCTGATGCCCATGCCTTCGAGCATGTAGACGACGTCCTCGGTCGCGACGTTGCCGGTCGCGCCCGGCGCGTAGGGACAGCCGCCGAGACCGCCGGCCGCGGCATCGATGACGCGGACGCCCTCCTCCATCCCGGCATAGAGATTGGCGAGGGCCTGGCCGTAAGTGTCGTGGAAATGCATTGCCAGCTTTGCGGGGGGAACGTTGGCGGCAACCGCGCGCAGCATCTCCTTCGCCTTGGCTGGCGTGCCGACGCCGATGGTGTCGCCGAGCGAGATCTCGTAGCAGCCGAGGTCGAACAGCGTGCGCGCGAGATCGGCGACGGCCTTCGGCTTGATCTCCCCGTCGAACGGGCAGCCCAGCACGCAGGAGATATAGCCGCGCACCGGTATGCCGTCGGCCCTGGCGCGCGCCAGCACCGGCTTGAAGCGCTCGATGGATTCGGCGACGGTGCAATTGATGTTGGCCCGCGAAAAGCCTTCGGAGGCCGCCGCGAACACCGAGACCACTTTCGCGCCCGCGGCGCGCGCGGCATCGTAGCCCTTCTCGTTCGGGACCAGCACGTGGAATTCAGCGCCCGTCACGTGGGCGATACCGCGCAGCACGGAATCCGAGCTTGCCATTTGCGGGATCGCCTTGGGCGAGACGAAGGCGCCGACCTCGACCGTATCGAGGCCAGCCGCGACCAGGACCTCGATGAAGGCGATGCGGGCTTCGACGCTGACCGGAACCTTTTCGTTCTGAAGCCCGTCGCGCGGCCCCATTTCGACGATGCGGACCTGGTCGCTCATGTCACTCTCCCGCAGGCTCGACCACGGCAAGCTCGATGCCCTCCTGCACGATGTCGCCGACCTTGCACTTGACGGACTTCAGCACGCCGGCATAGGGCGCGCGCAGCGTCTGCTCCATCTTCATCACCTCGAGGGTGAGGATCGGTGCCCCCTTTTCGAGCGTCGCCCCCTCCTCGGCCAGCACGGCGACAACGGTCCCCGGCAGCGGCGCCGCAATCTTGTCCTCGCCGGTGTGCTCCTCGCTCTCGCCCCCGAACGGATCGACCCAATGCAGGTCGAAGCGGCCGTTGCGCGTGCGCAGATACAGCTCATGGCCGTCGATCACGGCCGCGACGGACGATTTCACGCCATCGAGTGTCAGATCGAAGCCGCCATCCTTCGCGGCAATCGTGAACGCCAGCTCGCGCTCCCCGATCACCAGCGTCGACGGCCCGCTGCCGTAGTTCAGGATGATCTTCTGCTCCTGGCCATGGCCGACACGAAAGGCAAAACTGCGCTGGCGACGGCCGACCGGCTGCCAGCCGAATGTTTGCCAGGGCGAATGCGCCTCCGCCTGCGCCGCCTGTCGCTCGTCGTTGATCACAGCGGCCACCGCGGCGCACAGCTCGAGTTCTCCGGGCGCCGGCGACGCAGACGTCAGAACGGCGAGCTCGCGCTCGATGAAGCCGGTGTCGATCGCATTGGTCCGCACCTTCGGGTGCGTCATCAGCGCCGACAGGAACGGGATGTTGGTGACGATGCCGCGAACGTCGGACTCTTCCAGCCCCCTGTTCAGCCGCTCGATCGCGACATCGCGCGTCGGCGCCCATGCGATCATCTTGGCGAGCATCGCGTCGTAATACGGAGAGACGCTGTCGCCCTCGCGATAGCCGGCATCGATGCGCAGGCCGCCGGTTTCCTCCGGCAGCCGCCAGGTCGAAATCCGGCCGACCGACGGCATGAAATTCTTGGTCGGATTTTCCGCGTAGACGCGTGCCTCGACGGCATGGCCGTTGAGCTTGATCTCGTCCTGCTTGAGCGGTAGCGCCTCGCCGAAGGCGACGCGCAATTGCCATTCGACGAGGTCGATCCCCGTGATCAGCTCGGTCACGGGATGCTCGACCTGCAGGCGCGTGTTCATCTCGATGAAGAAGACGTCCTTGCCGTCGGAGACGAACTCGATCGTGCCGGCGCCGACATAGTTCACCGCGCCTGCCGCCTTTCGCGCGGCGGCGCAGACGGTCTCGCGCTGGGCGGCGTTGAGCGTCGGCGAAGGCGCCTCCTCGATCACCTTCTGGTGCCGGCGCTGCAAGGTGCATTCGCGCTCGAACAGCGACAAGAGATTGCCGTGGCTGTCGCCGATCACCTGCACTTCGATATGCCGGGGATTGTCGACATATTTTTCGATCAGCATGCGGTCGTCGCCAAACGCGGCCTTTGCCTCGCGCTTGGCGCTGACGATTGCGGGCCCGAGTTCGTCTGCCGAACGCACGATGCGCATGCCGCGGCCACCGCCGCCGGCGGACGCCTTCACCAGGATGGGGAATCCGACCTTCTCGGCCGCCTTCGCCAGCGTCGCATCGTCCTGGGCCTCGCCGTGATAGCCGGGCACCAGCGGCACGCCGGCCTTCTCCATCAGCGCCTTGGAGCCCGATTTCGAGCCCATCGCATTCATCATCTCGGCGGTCGGGCCGACGAAGACGAGGCCGGATTCGTAGCAGGCCTGTGCGAACTCGGCATTCTCCGACAGGAAACCATAGCCGGGATGCACGGCTTCGGCGCCGGTCTTGCGCGCCGCCTCAATCAGCCGCTCGATATTGAGATAGCTGTCGCGAGCGCGCGCGGGCCCGAGCAGCACGGCCTCGTCCGCGAGCGCGACATGCATCGCATCGCGGTCGGCCTCGGAATAGACCGCGACCGTGCGCAGGCCCATGGCGCGGGCGGTGCGGATGACACGGCAGGCGATCTCGCCGCGGTTGGCGATCAGGAGCGTGCGAAAACGCCGGTAGAGCTTTGAGCGGTCCATCGCATCACATCCTGAACAGGCCGAATTTCGTCGGCTCGATCGGCGCATTCGACGCCGCCGAGAGGCCAAGGCCGAGCACGAGGCGCGTGTCGGCGGGATCGATCACGCCGTCGTCCCACAGCCGCGCAGTGGCGTAATACGGATGCCCCTGGCTCTCATACTGGTCTCGGATGGGCTTGCGGAATGTCTCTTCCTCGTCCTTCGACCAGCTATCGCCCTTGGCCTCGATATTGTCGCGGCGAACCTGGCTCAGCACCATCGAGGCTTGTTCGCCGCCCATCACCGAGATGCGCGCGTTCGGCCACATCCACAGGAAGCGCGGCGAGTAGGCGCGGCCGCACATGCCGTAATTGCCGGC
Organism: Bradyrhizobium sp. 62B; assembly: GCF_030272265.2. NCBI lineage: Bacteria > Pseudomonadati > Pseudomonadota > Alphaproteobacteria > Hyphomicrobiales > Nitrobacteraceae > Bradyrhizobium > Bradyrhizobium sp. 62B. The sequence goes on from NZ_CP092841.2 coordinate 3,794,072, forward strand.
GCCGTAGGAGCCGCCGATCACGACGGTGAATTTCGGCACCGAGGCGGTCGCAACCGCCGTCACCAGCTTGGCACCGTCGCGGGCGATGCCGCCGGCCTCGTATTTCTTGCCGACCATGAAGCCCGTGATGTTCTGCAGGAACACCAGGGGAATGCCGCGCTGGCAGCACAGCTCGATGAAATGCGCGCCCTTCAGCGAGCTCTCGCTGAACAGGATACCGTTGTTGGCGATGATGCCGACCGGATAGCCCCAGATATGGGCGAAGCCACACACCAACGTCGTGCCGTAGAGCTTCTTGAACTCGTCGAACTCGGAACCGTCGACGACACGCGCGATGATGTCGCGGACGTCGAACGGCTTGCGGCCGTCGACCGGCACCACGCCATAGATCTCCTCCGCGGCAAAAAGCGGATCGCGCGGCTTGTGCATGTTGAGGTTCGGCCGCGCGGATGGCTTCAGCGTCCCTACGATGCGCCGGGCGATACCGATCGCGTGGGCATCGTTCTGGGCGTAATGGTCAGTGACGCCCGATTGCCGCGAATGCACGTCGGCGCCTCCGAGCTCCTCGGCGCTGACGACCTCGCCGGTCGCGGCCTTCACCAGCGGCGGGCCGCCGAGGAAGATGGTGCCCTGGTTGCGTACGATGATGCTCTCGTCCGACATCGCGGGAACATAGGCGCCGCCGGCGGTGCAGGAGCCCATCACGATCGCGACCTGGGGAATGCCAGCTGAGGACATTTGCGCCTGATTGTAGAAGATGCGGCCGAAATGCCGCTCGTCCGGAAAGATCTCGTCCTGCAGCGGCAGGAAGGCGCCCCCGGAATCCACCATGTAGACGCATGGAAGGTTGTTCTGCCGCGCGATGTCCTGGGCGCGCAGATGCTTCTTCACCGTCATGGGGTAATAGGTGCCGCCCTTGATGGTGGCATCATTGGCGACGATGACGCATTCGCGCCCCGCGATGCGCCCCACCCCCGTCACGACGCTCGCCGAATGCACGTCGCCGCCGTAGAGCCCGTAGGCCGCGAGCGGCGACAGCTCCATGAACGCAGTGCCGGGATCGACCAGCAGGTCGACGCGCTGACGCGCCAGCATCTTGCCACGCGATGTGTGACGGTTGCGCGAAGCCTCGCCGCCGCCGCCAGCGACTTGGGCGAGCTTTTCGCGCAAGTCTGCGACGAGGCCGCGCATGGCCTCGGCATTGCGCGCAAAGTCAGATGAAGAGGTATCGATGCTGGAATGAAGCGGCATGATGATCCCAATTGTGTGGAGGTCTTAAGCCGTCTCGGCCATCAGTTCGCGGCCGATCAGCATGCGGCGCACTTCCGAAGTCCCGGCGCCGATCTCGTAGAGTTTTGCGTCACGCCACAGACGTCCCACGGGGAATTCGCTGGTGTAGCCGACGCCGCCGAGCGCCTGGATCGCCTCGCCCGCCATCCAGGTCGCCTTCTCCGCGGAATAGAGGATCGCGGCAGCCGCGTCCTTGCGCAGGGTTCGCGCGTGGTCGGCGCGGTCGCAGGCGCGCCCGACCGCATAGACATAGGCGCGCGTGGCCTGCCAGGTCGCATACATGTCCGCGAGCTTGCCCTGCATCAGCTGGAAATCGCCGATCGGCTGGCCGAACTGCTTGCGTTCGTGCATGTAGGGCACCACCGCATCCATGCAGGCCGCCATGATTCCGAGGGGGCCGCCGGACAGCACCGCACGCTCATAGTCGAGGCCGGACATCAGCACCTTGACGCCCTCGCCCACCTTGCCCATCACGTTCTCCTCCGGCACCTCGCACTCGTCGAAGAACAAGGGATAGGTGTTGGAGCCGCGCATGCCGAGCTTGTCGAGATGCTGGCCGTGAGTGAAGCCCTTGAAGCCCTTCTCGACGAGGAAAGCCGTCATGCCGCGCGGGCCGGCCTCCGGATCGGTCTTGGCGTAGACCACCAGCACGTCGGCGTCGCCGCCATTGGTGATCCACATCTTTGAGCCGTTGAGCACGTAGCGGTCGCCGCGCTTGTCGGCGCGCAGCTTCATCGAGACCACGTCGGAGCCGGCGCCGGGCTCCGACATCGCGAGCGCGCCGACATATTCGCCGGAGATCAGCTTCGGCAGATAGCGCTGGCGCTGCGCGTCGTTGCCGTTGCGGCGGATCTGGTTGACGCAGAGGTTGGAATGGGCGCCGTAGGACAGCCCGACCGCGGCCGAGCCGCGCGAAATCTCTTCCATCGCGACGATATGGGCGAGATAGCCCATGCTGGAGCCGCCATATTGCTCCGGCGCGGTCATTCCGAGCAGGCCGAGGTCGCCGAAACGCTTCCACAGGTCGGCCGGGAACAGATTGGCCTTCTCGATCTCGGCGGCGCGCGGGGTGATCTCCGCCTCCACGAACGCGCGCAGCGTGTCGCGCAGCATGCCGATGTCTTCGCCCAGATCGAAATCGATGCTCGGGATGTTCAAGACGATTCCTCCGTATTTTGGGGACCGAACCTAGCGGGGTCAGGGCCCTTCTGCGGTCGAAAAGGTTGCATTTTCCGCCAAACTTGGCGAGGATTTTCCAATGCCCTTTCAAGCCGCAACCGCGATCCCGCGCCGCGCCGTCACCCCTGCCGCCTTCGTCCGCGGCGTGGTTGCCGCCTACGAACGGTACGGCCGCGATCCGACCGAGGCGCTCAGCCGGGGTCAGGTAGCGCCAGACCTTGTCAATTCTCCGGACGGGCGGATCACGGCAGCCCAGTTCGAGGCCCTGGCGGGCCATGCCATGCGCGAGCTCGACGACGAAGCGCTCGGCTGGTTCTCGCGGCGCCTGCCGTTCGGCACGTACGGCATGCTGTGCCGCGCCTCGATCACGGCGCCGACGCTGGAGGTCGCGCTCAAGCGCTGGTGCCGGCATCATCGCCTGATCACCGAGGACGTGCTGCTCGACCTCGAGGTCGGCGAGGAGACCGGGGAGGTCTCCATCCGGGAGCTGCGCGATCTCGGGGCGTTGCGCGAATTCTGCCTGGTCACGCTGCTTCGCTACGTGCTCGGCTTCTCCTGTTGGGCCGTCGACTCCAGGATCGCGCTGCGCGCCGCGGAATTCCCGCACGCCGAGCCTGGCCATGTCTCGGTCTATCCGACCATCTTCTGCCGGAACATCCGTTTCGATGCCGACCGCGCCCGCATCGTCTTCGACAAGCACTATCTCTCGCTGCCGCTGACGCGCAGTCCGAGCGATCTCGACAACATGCTCAAGGGTGCGCTCAGGCTGACCGTGCTGCCCTATCGGCGCGACCGGCTGCTGGTCGAGCGTGTCCGCCGCGTGCTCCGTCATGCGCGCGGTCGCAGCCTCGGCGCCGAGGATGTCGCAAGCGAGCTTGCGCTCTCCACCCGCACCATGCATCGCCGCCTGCGCGAGGAGGCCACCTCGCTGCGCGATCTCAAGGAGGAGGCGAAATTCGAATTGGCAAAGCAGGAGCTGATGCGCGGCCGCACGCCGATCAAGCGGATCGCCGAGATCGCAGGCTTCCGCAACGAGAAGAGCTTTTCCCGCGCCTTCCGCAGCTGGACCGGCGCAAGCCCACGCGAGTTTCGCGGGCGGTATCGCTGAGAGGTCATCGGCAAGAGCGCATTGTGCCTTTCCGCACGATGCCGGGGGCGTGGGCGCTCTGCCGCAGCGACCTGCCCCTCAAACGTTTACGGCCTCCGGGACGATCCCGAAGGCCGTAAAGGTCGAAGCCACCAGTCCGAACCTGATCAGTTCGAGTTGGTCTGCGCGCCGGGCCGAAGCTTGGGATGCTTTGCCTGCTTCGGCTGGAAGGCCAGCGCGTCGTTGGTCTTCGCGCCACCGCTCTGCGCACACACGCCACCGATACCGCCGGCAGCGGCGCGGCAGGCCTCCATCGTCGGATAGCCGCAGCCGTGAGCGGCCTGGGCGCCATTCGTGATGCAATAATCTTCCGCTTTCGCAGCCGGTGCCGTCAGCACCAGAAACGCAGACGCAAACAGCGTCGCGGCGGAAACTGCGAACGTTTTCGAAACCGAGGTCATGTTGTCTTGTCCTAGTTAGGAAGTCCCACATAGAGCTCCCGACATGCGACGCGCGTCGATCGCTCATTCCCCGCATGTAGGCCAATCAACGGAACCATCAATCACGGCTCAGCGCATTGCAGGGATGTGATAATCACATTTCTCAGTTAGGTGATTTGATCAGCATTATAGTGCCGATCCAGCGCGCCTGTGCAGCCCGGCCAGGCCGAAGACGATCGCCTCCAACTTCTTCGCAATTGATCCAAATGCGATGCAGGTCGCCCGGTAGCGTGACCTGCTAACTCGCAGACGCTGCCGCGTCATCCTGCAACGGCAGCGGCACGTCCTTGGCAACACCCAGCACCGGGAAGCTGCGGACGTTCTTCACGTCGGGCATCGCCGCGAAATGCAGAAGCTGCTGGCGCATGCTCTCGACGCTCGGCGCGACACATTTCAGAAGATAGTCGGTGTCGCCGGAAATCCGCCAGCACTGCTGGATGCGCGGGATCGCCGATATCGAGCTCTCGAACGCCTCCAGCACCGGCTGCGCCTGGCTGCCCAGCTGGATCGAGACGAACGAGACCACCTCATAGCCAAGCCGCCGCTCGTCGAGGACGGCCCGCACCGCGCGGATCACGCCGCGGCTGAACAGCGATTTCAGCCGCCGCAGGCAGTTCGGCGCGGACACGCCGACGCGCAGCGCCAGCTCGTTGTTGCGCACCCGCCCGTCCTGCTGCAGCTCGGATAAGATCTTCAGATCGACGCCGTCGAGCTGCTCACGCCCCGCCATCCCCTGCCCTCGTCATGAGCTTGTCACGGCCGCCAGCGAAGCACGCGGGGGAATTGGTGCCAAGAGGCTGGAGCTGCGCATGGCGCGCCCGTGTTCGAGCAGCACACCTCTCAGCGTCATGGCCGGGCATAGCCGTCCGAAGGACAGCGTCGCTTTCCGCTCGCCTTTGTCCCGACCTTCGCCTCGCCGAAGCGGCTTCGGCCGCGCAGGCGGGCCAAGCCCGAGCATGACGAATTCGGCGTACGTGGATGCAGGTGGTTAGTGCGTCCAGGGCTCGCCGCGACGGAACGAGAAATTGTCGGCGTAGGCGACCGGGCGGCGGATCGAATCCTGCGGCTCGATGACCTGGTAGGCGATGCCCTTGCGCTCGCAATAGGCGACTGCCTCTTCCTTGCTGTGGAAGCGGAGCGTGATCTGCTGCTTCATGTCGCCCGACGAGGTCCAGCCCATCAGCGGCTCGACCGAGCGCGGTTGCTCCGGCTCGTAGTCCAGCTGCCATTCCTTCGTCTTGGACCGGCCGGATTGCATCGCGTTCTTGGCGGGCTTGAAAATGCGTGCGGTCATGGGTGGTCCGGGCCTCGCTTTTCGTCTTTCGTTCGATTTCGATGCGTCAGGGTGGCAGTTGGTGCAAACCTCAGGGATAGTATAGAGACACCGGTTGGGAACTGCTTGGTGATTCCGGCCCCCGTAGCCTCTGCGACGGTATAGTCATTATGCTGCACCGTGACAATTGCGTACCCGCCTTCCGCGCCGGGATCCCGCCCGGCGGTACCGTCTCCCCGACCTCAGCCTGTCCGCCCCCCTCGAGAGCTCCCCTCGCATGGCCTTCCTGAACATCAACGCCACGCTTCCCGACAAAGGCCGCGATCTCCGGCTCGACCTGTTTCGCGGCGTCGCGAACTGGGCGATCTTCCTCGACCACATCCCCGACAACGTCGTGAACTGGATCACGACGCGCAATTACGGCTTTTCCGACGCCGCCGATCTGTTCGTCTTCATCTCCGGCTACACCGCCTCCTTCGTCTACGCGCGGATGATGCTGGACCGCGGCTTCCTCGTCGGCGCCACCCGGCTGACCAAGCGGGTCTGGCAGCTCTACGTCGCCCACATCATCCTGTTCGTGATCTATATCGCCTCGATCAGCTATCTGGCGCTGCGCTTCGGCGACAGCGAGATGATCAACGAGTTCAACGTCGCCGGTCTCGTCGACAACGCCACCGAGACACTGCGCCAGGGCCTGTTCCTCCGTTTCAAGCCGCTCAATCTCGACGTGCTGCCGCTCTACATCGTGCTGATGGGGCTGTTTCCGCCGGTGCTGTGGTTCATGCTGCGCAAGCCCGACGTGACGATGGTGCTGTCGATCGTGCTGTGGCTGGTCGCGCGTCATTTCGGCTGGAATCTGAACGCGTATCCGGCCGGCCAGTGGTACTTCAACCCGTATTGCTGGCAGGTGCTGTTCGTGTTCGGCGCCTGGTGTGCGATGGGCGGCGCGCGGCGCTCGATGACGCTGATCAACGCGCCGGTGACGCTCTATCTCTGCCTCGGCTATCTCCTGTTCGCGCTGGTCATGACCATGGCGGGCCGCTTCCCCGCCTTCGGCGGCCTGTTCCCGGAATGGCTGTTCTCGGCCTTCAACCCGAACGACAAGACCAACCTTGCGCCCTATCGCTTCATCCACTTCGTCGTGATCGTGATCCTGGTGATCCGCTTCGTGCCGAAAGAATGGCCGGGGCTGGAATGGAAGGTGTTCGATCCCCTGATCGTCTGCGGCCAGCAGTCGCTCGCCGTGTTCTGCGTCGGCGTGTTCCTGTCCTTCGTCGGCCATTTCGAGCTGTCGATGAGCTCGGGCTCGCTGCTCGCGCAGATCTTCGTCAGCGTCGCCGGCATCGCGATCATGACGACGGTGGCCTATTACATCTCGTGGTCGAAGAAGCAGGACAAGCCGCTGAAGCCGCCACCGCCGAAGCCGGCCACCGCGGCCTGAGCCGGGAACGCTGCCGTTCGGAGCACGCCGTTTGGTCGGCTCGACGGCCGTCGACCGGGATCGATTGACCTGGGTCAACCGGGGGTGGCGCCAACCGGCCTAATGTCGTCGCGACAAGGCGCCGCCGCACCGATGTCGGCGGCCTTCCCTCGGACAAGGCTCAAAGCACATGCCCTCTCATTTTCACGCCGTGGTATGGATCGACCATTCGCAAGCAAGGATCTTCCATCTCGGCCTGAGCGGCTCCGACGAAATCACGTTGCACCCGCAGTTGGCGACGCGTCATCTTCATCACAAAGCGAACGCCGTCGGCAGCGGTCACGCCGCGCCCGACAAGGCGTTCTACGCTGAAGTGAGCAAAGCCCTCGCCGATGCCGGGGAGATTCTCATCATCGGCCCGGCGAGTGCAAAGACGGAGCTTGCCAACCACATTCGCGCCAACGCGCCCGATATCGCCAAGCGCATTGCTGCGGTGGAAGCGGCCGATCATCCCTCGGACGCCGAAATCATCGCCTACGCCAAACGACATTTCAAACTGCCGCTGCCGCGCGTGCAGGCACCGGGATAGTCCGGACGAGCGGCATTCGGCCCGGGCCGGACGGCCTCAGCAACAAGCCGGGGCGCGGTGATGGCTCATTGCGGGCTCATCGCGTCAGGCCGCTTCCTCGCCGTCGAACTCCGTGAATTTCTTGTAGATCCAGTCGCGGCCGTCGTGACGACGCCAGACCTTGCCGTACACCAGCTGCCCGTTGATCGAGCGGCGGGGCACGATCACCGTCCAGAGGTGCCAGATCTCGCTCCAGCTCGACTGCGGCCCGGCGGTTCGGAGATTGTGGTCGAAAGACATGGCATAGAACTCACTGACGCAGAACTCACTGGCGCAGACCTCAACTGATGCGAACGCCGCGACGAATTGTGGTCTTGTGAGAGCACGGTTTGCAGCCCCCGTCGGGAGCCCAGACCGATCTGATAATGATCGCCGGAGCGGCCGCAACAGCCGCTCGTCCTTAACCTAACCGGTCAACCTTACCTCCCGTGGCATGCAGCCACGAGCGGTTGAAAGCCGGCGCCGACTTAACTAGAGTGCGCGCACGATTTGAGAACGACCGTGCCGTCTTGGGCGCGTGGTTATTTGATTGAGCTGACGTCCAATTTTGCGATTGAATTTTCGAGAAGATCGTCAGGGCGACCACAATGAATTTGCAATGTGCACGTCTGCGCCTGGCGCTGCGATCGGCGCCGCCTGCGTCGATCGCGAGAACACCAGCGCAAGACCCGCCGACAGCCGCCAACGACAACCAGATGGTCTGGCCGTTCGTCCCGTTTCCGGCGGGCTGGCACGCATCGGGTTGATTGGCCGGATCTCACAGGAATGACGTCTGAAAAGCGCAACGCCGCGCAAGCGGAATATCATCGCTTGGCGGCGTCCGTTTAGATATTGGGCGCTGAAATCCCCAACACACATATGTCTACGGCGACAGCCAAAGGTTCGATGAGACGCCGGCAATTCCATGCCGGCCAGCGGCCCCAATTGCTTGAAACTTCGCACGGATGTCGCGGAGCGACATCAAGCACCGCCTGTCAGAATCAGGTCAAAGCCGCAGCGAAAAGTTCAGGAAAATCAACGACGGGACTGGTCGGGGCAGCTGGATTCGAACCAACGACCTGCAGTACCCAAAACTGCCGCGCTACCAGGCTGCGCTATACCCCGAATGTCCGGCGAGCCCCGTCGATACACGCTTCCAAAGGCGCCAGCAAGCTTACAAACCAGCGCCAGCACGGCTGCCAGTGCCGCTCGCCGGCCAGCGCTATTTGCTGCCGAACAGCGGGTGGCCGACGCGGTCGCCGGGGCGGATGCCGTATTTCTGCGCCGTTCCCGCCACCACCTCGAGGACGGCCCGGGCCGGCCCCTTGGACGAGATGATCCTGGTCGACAGCGGCTCGGTGTTCTCGGCGATGCGCAGGATGCGGCCGTTGGCGCCGATGAAGATCATGTCGAGCGAGACATAGGTGTTCTTCATCCACATCGAGATTTCTTGCTCGGGATTGAAGTCGAACAGCATGCCTTTGCCGTCCGCAAGCTCCTTGCGGTACATCAGGCCGGTCTGCTTCTCCTCCTCGGTCGTCGCCATTTCGACCGAGAACACCTGCACGCCGTTCTTGGTGACGATCTCCAGCGGCTGGAAGCTGGCGGCGCCGGCGGGCGCGCTGGCGACCGCACAGCCGGTGATGACGAGGATGGCGGCGAGCCAGCCCTTCAGAGCGGACCGGACAGCCTTTCGATCAAAATTCATGGGAGACACTCGAGGCGTGGGACTGGAACGAGTGCTTACGCGGCGGTCGCCGGAAAAGCCAGAGGCGCGCCGGCCTGCCGGCGCGCCTCTATTGCTCACGATTGCGGGATGAAAGCTCGCGTACAATCGAATGTGCGTCTCGCACCTAGTGCGACTGCAATCCCGGCGATCCGGTCTCGGGATGGATCTCGGCCGCCATCATGCCCTTGGAGCCGGGCCCGAAGCGGACCAGGACGTACTGGCCGGGCCTGAGCTCGGTCATGCCGAAGCGGCGCAGCGTCTCCATGTGCACGAAGATGTCGGGCGTGCCCTCGCCGCAGGTCAGGAAGCCGAAGCCGCGCAGCCGGTTGAACCATTTGACCTGGGCCCGCTCCAGCCCGCTGGTTGGGGTGACCGTGACATGGGTGCGCGGCGGCAGCATCTGCGCCGGATGGATCGCGGTCGACTCGTCCATCGAGACCACGCGGAACGCCTGGTAACCCTTGGCGCGCTGGATGCACTCGACGACGATGCGGGCGCCCTCATAGGCGGTCTGGAAGCCGTCGCGCCTAAGCACGGTAACGTGCAGGAGGACGTCCGGCCAGCCATTGTCGGGAACGATGAAGCCGTAACCTTTGGAGGCATCGAACCATTTGATGACGCCGTGGACTTCGACGAGGTTGGCGCTGGCTTCGCCCAACCCGCTGAAGGGATTGAGGCCGCTGTCGCGGCCGGCGCCGCCGTGCTCACCCGGCGTGATCCGCCCCGGCGATACTCCCTGCCCGGGAACCCCGAGCTTTTTGGACTCAAATCCGTCCGACGACCCCATAACCCCGGACCCCACACTGTCATGCGACCCGCCTCAGCAGCGGTGTCGAATCACGCGTCTTTCGAGAACCTTCTCAACTGGACGCGACGCGAATCTTTCGACTCAAAAGATAACACTCCCGGTTGCGAGGCATAGACAAAAAAGAGATTCGCCGGAACCTATGAACAGCTTGCACAGCCGCGAATCAAATTGATGCCTCAATTGCCGACAAAGGGCCCGAGCGTTTCGCCGATGTCGTGATGGATGACGAGGTCGGCGATGTCGTCCTGCTCGGTCGGCTCGCGATTGATGATCACCAAACGTGCACCGGCGTTCTTCGCCATCATCGGAAAGCCCGCCGCCGGCCACACCACGAGCGAGGAACCGATGGCGATGAAGAGGTCGCAGGCTTGCGACAGCGCGGTTGCGCGCTGCATTTCGTCATCAGGCATCATCTGGCCGAAAGAGATCGTGGCGGTCTTCACCGGTTCGTCGCAGGCGGCGCAGTTGGGTGCAGCGCCCTCCTCGTCGAAGCGACGCTTCACCCAGTCGAGCGGATAGGCCTGCCCGCATCCGATGCAGCGCGCATAAGTGGTATTGCCGTGAAGTTCAATCACGTGCTCGCCGGCGAAGCCGGAGGCCTGGTGCAGATTGTCGATGTTCTGGGTGATGACGGCGGGAACCTTGCCGGCGCGGTAGAGCGAAGCCAGCGCGCGATGGCCGCGGCCGGGCTTCGCTGCCGCGAACACCTCCTCCATCGCAAAACGCCGGCGCCAGGATTCGTCCCGGGCCTGCCGGCTTGCGACGAACTCGCCGAACTCGATCGGACGATAGCGCGTCCAAAGTCCGCCCGGCGAGCGGAAGTCCGGAATGCCGCATTCGGTCGAGATGCCGGCGCCGGTGAACGGCACGATGACCCTTGCCTCGGCGATCATGTCGCCGAGCCGTTCAACGCCGCTCTGAAGATCCGATGCAATCAATCGCGGCCTCCCCGATTCGTCTTGCCCTGGCAGCAACATGCGCAAGCGGCAAGATTGTTGACGCTCTTATCAAGCGCTAACGCGATGCGCTCGGCAATTTTTTCCGGCCCTCGCTTATCACAATCCTGCAATGCCTCCTCCCCATTGACGCCCCATTCAGGAGGATCAATGGATGCGTGAATGCGACTCAAGATGATGCGGCGGCGTACTTGAGTTCAGTTAGTAAACCCGAGGGGATGGCTATGACCGAAGACGAACAACGCAAAGCCCGTGAGCGCGATGAGATCGCCGCCCGTGTCGCCGCCTTCCGTGCCACGCAGGAAAAGTTCAAGCGCGAGCGCGAGGAGTATTTCGTGTCGACGCTCGAGAATGCCCGCAAGGTCGAACGGCCCTCGCTTTGGCCGTAAGACGTATCTGATCAATATAATGCGCATGAAAAAAGCCCGGAGCATCGCTCCGGGCTTTTCGCTTATTACGCTTGTCAGTCGTTACCAATGGCGCCAGTGGTGATGGTGCCGGTAGTACGGTCCGCCGCCGTAATAGGCGTAAGAGCCAGGCCCGTAATAATAGTCGGGGCCGTCATAATAGCCGTAGCGAGGGCCGTAATAGCCGTAGGGATGGGACGCTGCGACCGCGCCCGCGGTGATTGCGCCGGCGGCGAGGCCGAATGCGAGGCCCGGGCCGATGCCCCGCCCGCGTGCCTCGGCAGGCGCAGGGGCTGCAACCGCGGTCACGCCGACGGCCGCGACGGTGGCCAGAACTGCCAGTGTCTTCTTCATGCTCTCCTCCTTCGCGTCTTGCCGAGATAACGACGAGCGCCTGCGATAGTTGCGCACAGGGTGCCCCGCAAAAAAATCGGCTGCGGCCGGAACGAAACCGCCAGGTCCGCATTGCCTTCCCAAGTGCGGGAGCCTCCGCCATCCGGGTTGAGGCAACAGCACGAAGACCCCGTCGGCATCTCCGCGATGCCGGCGGGGTTTTTCCGTTTCACGGGAGCAGTTGGCAGCACACGGCATTGGCTGCCAGCGGGGCGGACGATCGAGGAGGAAGGTTTGCCATTATCCGCTTTGCTGGCCCGTATCCGCAAACTGGTTCCGAGATCCGACGATCGGCATTACGACGAGATCGTCCGCAACTTCGGTGTCGGCACACTTCACCCGCCGCCGACGCCAATGAGCGACCGCGAGCTGGCGCGGGCCATCGCCGAGTTCCTGAAAGACAAGCCGTCGAGCGAATCCGTTGCGGCCCTCGGCCGCCGCCTCGACCCCTCCTCTCCGGTTTGAGGTGCTTCGAAGTTTTTCGGCGGGAGCATGGAACCAGGAATACGCGCGGACGTTGAATCCTCTTCACGTAAAGTGGAAGTGGCCGACATGCCCGCCTGGCTCGAAGTCTTGCTCAACCTGTCCGGCTATGCCGGCTTCGTGGCGCTCGCTTCGCGCGGCACCGCGTGCCCGCGCGAGGCCGCCGACAATCGCAGCTACAGCGACGACCGCTAATTGGCGTGCGCCGCTCTAATTGGCGTGCGCCGCTTGGCCCGCCGTGCGCACCAACCGATCCGCCTTGACCGCGACGCGCGTGTCCTCGACCTGCGGCCGCAGTGAGAAGCTGACCACCACGAAAGCGAGACAGAACAGCGTGCCGACAATGGCGACGCGCCGGTAGGTGTGCCGGTCGCCCTGGTAAAAGGAAGGCTGTGAAAAAGGTGTCATGACAAAATTGCTTCTTGGCAAAGTCGTTTCTTGCTTGTCCTTGCCAGACACCTACCCCAAGCAGCGCCAAGCGCAACGCGATTGGGCTTTTAACCTAACCGAATAGGGTTATCGGCTTCCGCGCAAATGATCGTTAGGATTTGCGCGAAGCGCCGCTCGCGGCGAGCCGCTTTCGATCGCGAAGCCGAGGTTGCGCCAGCGCGACTTGCCGACCGGCTTTGTTCCAGCTTCGACACTCTTTCGTTCTCGAAGAACGAATCGGAATCGAAGAAACCGGCGCGCAGCAGGTCTTAATAAAACGTACCAGCGGCGCGCAGCACGACGCGATCACGGCGCATCGGGCGACGTCGTATCAGGAGACATCGTCTCGGGAAATGTCGCATCGGAAGACGCCGCATCAGCAGACGTCGGTGGCACCTGCGGCACCGACGGCCTGGCTTTGCGCGTGCGCGGGTGCCGATCATACCAGAACACTTTTGCGATCTCGGCGAGAAACCAGCACCCATCCATCTCGCTCTCCCTCGCCTCACTCCTTACGGAGCAGACGCCGAGAGAACTGTGCGAGACCTCAGGCTGTCCCGTTCTGATACGCGCGGCCGCATCGCTGCCAACAGGCGCAGCTTGTTCTGCATCCGACTCCATTTCGTTCTCGAAGAACGAATCGGAGTCGGAAAACTCAGCGCGAAGCGTTTCCTAACAATCGATGAAGGCGCGCGAAGCGACGTCTTCGGAGGCAGGACTCGTCGTCGGCACAATCTTCGGCGACAAGAATTTCGAGGCGACCGCAAACACGATGACGATCTCGCGGCACGGCTCGCATCGAAAGCTGTTGGCGGAAACCGCCGTCATCGGCTTGGCGCATCGCGGGCATGTCATGCGGGCCGAACGCTGACGGCGCAGGTTCGTTCCTGCGCCTCGGTTCCCGCATGTGCGAGAGTGTCCATCGGCGCAGATCAAGCCGCCCGCTTCGCTTTGCCCTTCTCCGAGAAGCATTCCAGGATCTGAATGCGGAGCTCTTCGGCCGCCGGACCTTCGAGCCTCCTGAGTTCGTTCCAGAGCCTGATCACTTCGCGCTGTTTTTCGACGGTCATGAGTCACCTCCCATCTGTCTACCTAAGGCGGCTCACTAGAACAAAATGAGAACAAAAAGTCCAGTCCCTCGCGCGATACCCCTGGCATGATGTCCCCTGGCATGTCGCGTTGAACCTTTTCGGTGCAGCGCGGACCCATGGGAGCTGGGGATTTCAGCGCCCAGTCATATGGCAGCGTCGCCGTGGACGAACATATTCCGTCACCGCGGCGCCGTTGCTTTTTGGATTTTCAATTTTAAGTTAGAGCTACGGCTGGCGGCCAGGCGCTGAAATCCCAACGCCGTCAGCCAAAAGAGCCCCGCGCGAAAGCGCGGGGTTTTCTTTTGACCAGGGCCTTCTTCTGACGTTGTGGCCGACGGCCGCCCACCGCAGCAACGGGAACGAATTTTCCGTCCTTCGCATTGACGGCCGAACCAAGCGGTGCCGCCCGCCGCGCGAGACAGCGCAGCTGCGGAAGACCCCGCACCGCGCCCGTCACTCTCGAGGCGCCGATGACCTGCGAGTTCTGCGAGGCCGAGATCCCGATCGGGCTTTCAGTCTGCCCGGCTTGCGGGAAACCGCAGAGCGCGCCCGGACAGGCCGACCGGCGCGCGCTGTGGCTTGTCCTGATCGTCATGGTGATGTTCGGCATCGCCGTCGCCGAGCACCATTTGTTCGTCAACAATTGATCGCTACGCCGTCTCGCGGACGAGCCGGCCGCAGCGACCTCGCCGGCGCCTCAGACGGCGTCCTTGGCGACCTTCAGCGGCGAGGCCTTGACCGACTTGCTCGCGGGCTTGGCCGCAAACTGCATCGGCTCCTTGGTGAAGGGATTGACGCCCATGCGGGCTTCGGTCGCCGGCTTGTTCACCACCGACATCTTCACGAAGCCGGGAATGACGAACTCACCGGACTCGTTGAGCTCCTTGTAGCCAACCGTCGCCATGTATTCGATCACCGACTTCACGTCGTTCTTCGAAAGCTGCGTGCCCTCGGCAATTGCATCAATCAATTGGGTCTTCGTCATCTTCGCCATGTCTGAATTCCTTTTGTGCGCGCGAGCAACTTTCGCTGTGGACGCGGCCTGAAGCGCGGGGGGGCGCGCTGCTGATTTCATGCCAGAGGTCATGAAGTGACGGGGCTTAGAACCCATCGAGGCCGAAAACGCAAGCAGGGGTTCTCCGGGGTTCCCGACTTCCTGTGCAAGATGTCGCAGGACCCGCCGCTTTCCCTTTTGAACCATTTTGCGGCTGGCGCGTCATATCATTGAAGTCCCTAAGCTTCACCCCACCAGAGAGCCCCGCTTCCCCCAGGCGGGGTTTTCGCTTTTGGGGAGGCATGGCAGATCGCCCCGGCTGCTATAAGAGCCTCGAGGGTTTCTCGTGGGGTGCTCATGAAGGTCGCTATCGTCATCGCAGGCTTGATCGTCGTTGCTGTCGCAGCTCTCGTCGCGATCCAGCCGAGCTTCCTGAAGCCCGCGTCCCTTGCCCTCGTGAAGAAGTCCGACATCTTCGGCTTCTCGCCCGGGATGACGTTCGAGGAGACCAGCAAGCTCGTCAATCAACGCCACTATCTCTGCCGCCCGGGCCGCAACGCCTCCACCCTCGAATGCGACATCAACGGCGCCAAGGTCACGGTTGAAAGCGACGAGGCGGACGCCAGGCGCCCGATCTGGCGCGTCAATGCGACGTTGAACAATCCGGGGGAGCAGGACGCCGCGGTCAAATCGATCTCCGACCAGTTCAACGCGCAGGCCATCAAGGACCGTGAGGGATGGACATGGATCGTCGGCCGCGGGCTCAAGCTGAGCTATGACGGCCTCGCCTTGAACCTCGTCGACGAGGCCGCGGAGGCCCGGCTCCGCAAGGCGGAAGCAAAGCGCTAGGGCGTGACGTCACCTCGTCGTGAAACTTGTGGCCCGGCACGCCTTGTTGACACTTCAGTAACCCAACGCCGCCAAGCTCCATTCAGTCTCGTTGCGTTGGAGTATCCTCACAGTGCTGGATTTTGAAGAGCTGCGTGAACTCGCAGCCGATGTTCGTGTTTTTGTCGAGCTCGCCGAGGACAAGGCCGAAGCGCTCAAAGCGGTCATCGCGGCCTATGACGTGGTGCTGGCGATCTTCCCCACCCACGAGGGCATGGGCCTCCATGTCATCAAGGGCAGCGAGATCCTGGACAGGATTGCAAAATCAGGCAGCCATGCGATCTACAGCCACACGGCGGTCGCGGTCCCCGACCTGCAACATGCGCAAGCGCTCAAGCTGCTGACGGCTCCGGTCGAACAGCGGATCGCGGCCTGAGCATCATCCCGACCCGGAGGGCCGCGTTAGCGCGAAGCGGTTTTCCGGGAAGGTCATGCGCAACAACAACCCAGGGCGCGATGATCTCATCGCGCTTTGGTTGCCGGCAGCCGGCCCGGCTGCCGTCGCCGGAGTCGCCGAGGTCCTGTCAGCGCAGCCGGTTCAAGACCTGGAGCGGGATCCATGATCCCAGCACCATGATGATCGCAACGGCCGCGACGACGACATATTTCAGCGGATTCTGCGACGAGGCGAGCGAACCTTCGAGGTGAAGGTACGGGAGCACGAGGTCCATCGCCATTCCGACGAGGGCTATCGCGACCAGGGCGCCAAAAGCGCAGACAAGGACGTTGACGATCCATCCGATCGCCCCGCGCCCGTTCGACCACGCCTCGTAAATCGCGACCGCCAGCATCACCACAACGAAGACCAGCATGAAGCTCATCGAGCCGCCGACGCTCGACGTCGGGCCGAAGACCTCCAGCAGCAGCATGGCCACCACGGCAAGCAATGTGATCGTCTTCACCGCGCTCCCCTCATCCGTGCTCCAGCAGCAACACCGCGGAGCCGACCACGATACAACCAAGGCCGAAGAGCGCCGTCGCGATTTCGACAGCATTTTCCAGGCCGAAGAACCTGACGGCGGCGCTCCATGCGGCCGACGGGAAAATATCCACGATCGCGCTGAGCAAGGCTTGAAACATAGCCATTGGTCGCGCCGGCGGCGCTGGGGTTCGGCGACGACGGTGGATTAAGTTTCGCCACCGCCGCCTCCCGTTAGACCAGGGCGATCGCACTTGAACATTCAGCAGAGGT
Organism: Bradyrhizobium sp. 62B; assembly: GCF_030272265.2. Classification (NCBI taxonomy): domain Bacteria; kingdom Pseudomonadati; phylum Pseudomonadota; class Alphaproteobacteria; order Hyphomicrobiales; family Nitrobacteraceae; genus Bradyrhizobium; species Bradyrhizobium sp. 62B. Next base: position 3,810,798 of record NZ_CP092841.2, read on the forward strand.
CGTGAGCAGCGCCTCTCCCACACCGCCAATCAGCGTGGCGGCACCAAGGGCACGCTCGGCCGCCCGGCGACGGCAGGCTTTCTCGTGAGGCTCCGCCTGATCCAGAAAAACAGTTCGACCGCGATATCGAAGATGGCCGTGGCATAGAAATCCATCACGACCTCTTCAGCGCGATCGCGCCGCCGCAGCCGCCGACCGCCAGGAGAACGAAGATCGGAGCGCTCAGATACCCGCCGCGCACAGCCTGCAGGCTGGCGAGAACAAGCAAGGCGATGATCGCGTATCGCATGACACACTCCTTTCGTCGGAGCGTGCCGATATCGGCGCGCCTGCGCCGTGACGGGCATCACGGTTGTCTGCAACGCGTTGAAGCCCGCAACCTTCGAAGTCACAGCCCCTACGGAATGTCGCCGGTCTTCCGGCTGCTCCCAATCGAGACCGGCTTGTTCAGGAAATACTCGCGGTTGCCGGTCGCGGCTTCCGCATATTGGTCGATCGCCACGATGATGGCCTGGACATGGGCATAGCACCACCCTTCCCGCGTCGCCCTGCGGCGCACGTCCTCGAGCGCGATCAGGAACGGCGACAGCTCTCTCTCGTCGTCGAACCATCGTCTGCTCACCACGTCCTCCCGCCGAGCACCCTGCCCTTGGCCGAGCGCGGCTCTGCCGCCTTCAGCGCGTCACGCTCGGCGCAAAGCGTCTCGACCTTCGCCTCCATTCGCGACAGCAGCGCTTCAGCCGAGGCCGTGCCGATGCCGGCTCGCTGAAGCTGAAGTATCTCCTTCCTCTGCCTGCCCAGCTGGATACGCATCCGTTCGATCTCCCGCCTGAGATAGTCCAGGTCCGGCATTGTTCCGCCTCACGAATTTTGACTTTGGCTGATGAGAACAAAAACGGAACGAGAAGTCCAGTCCGACGTTGTACGGAGACGGAAAAGGAGACGAGCGATGGCCGAAAATACCCAGAAGGACCCGAAGGACTGGGTTTCCGGGGATGATCCGATGACCGGCGCCCAGGAATCCTACCTGAAGACCCTCGCCGAGCAGGCGCACGAGAGCCCGCCCAAGGACGAGCTGACCAAGGCCGAGGCCTCGGAGCTGATCGACGAGATGCGGCAAAAGGCCGGGCTCGACGAGTGACGCCTCCAATTGCGAAAGCCGGGCCTCGTGTGTATGCAAACGAAATTGGGAATCGAAAATGCCTTATTTCGTTTGCGCCCGCGACGGAGCGGGCCAGATCATTTTGAAGCGCGACACCCGGGAAGCGGCCGAGAAGAAAGCCGCCGAGCTCCGCGACATGGGCTATTTCGAAGTGGAGATCGTCGCCAAAGGTGTCGAGAAGGCGGCCTGAAGGAACCGGCGCGCCGGCGGCCGAGTTGGTCGGGCATGACCAAGGAATCACTCCAGCATCAAGCCGATCGCGCCGAAGCTCTCGCCGCGCAAACTGCGGATGGCGAAATCAGGGAAGCACTGTTGAAGGCTGCGGCGGAATACCGGGCGCAGCTCGAGCGTGGTGACGAAGCCGAGTCGAAGTGATGCGTTCGGGTCTCGGCACCGCGCCCCTTTAGGAACAACTCCGACAAACCGGAATTCATTCAACAACCGGTGCCGGCATTCTCCCCCTGCATGCCGACACCGACAGCCCCGTGGCGCCGCCGCCGCGGGGCCTTCCTTTAGCAGGTCATCATGAGCGACCGCACAGGCAACGAACCTGCACCCCTGGTGCTCTTCGGCATCGCCATTCTCCCGGTCATCGCGGTGCTGGCGTGGTTCGCGTTCTGATTATCATCGGCGATGTTTTGAAGCGCAGGGCGCGCATGGCTCTAAGCTCGTAGGATGAGAAGCCCTGTTGCGAGACCAAACATGATGGTTTCGCAAGTGCTCTCCCCATTCTACGAGCTGGAAAAATTGCAGCGTCCTTCTGTAGTCAACGTCTGCAGGCGGCGTAGTGATCGACTTCATCGGCGAGAGCGAGAGCGATCGAAGGCCTGCGCCGCTGGACTGCACCGCCCGAATGACCCAAGATAGTTTTGGTGTCAGTGCAGCAGATCGGCCGGCGCGAGTTACGTGCGCCGCAATAAAATTCAGAAAGCGGCAGGGAGCAACGATGCAGCGAAGAAGAAACGTGGCGCTTGATGGTGCAATGGCTGGCCTGGGTCTGGTGGCGGCCATCATGGTCATTGCGATCTCGCCTGCACGCGCCGACGATTCCGCCAACATACCGCCCGCGCTCAAATGCGCTGACCTGACCGGCTGGAAGATGCCGGGATCGACGGCAACAGTCACCAAGGCCGAGCTGGTGCCGGAGGCGCCGCCGGGGACCGTGCAGCCGTCGCCGCCGGCGCCGGCCACCGTATCGGTGGCGCTGCCGCCGAACTGCCGCGCGGATGGCGTGATCGATCAGCGCGTCGGTGTCGAGGGCAAGTCCTACGCGATCGGCTTTGCCGTTGCCCTGCCCGATCGCTGGAATGGACGGTTTTTGTTTCAGGGCGGCGGCGGTTTGAACGGCTCGATCCGGCCGCCGCTGGGTTACCAGGCGGCCGGCGAGGTGCCGGCGTTGGCGCGCGGCTTTGCCGTGGTCTCGACCGATAGCGGTCATCAAGGCGCGGTGTTCGATGCCTCGTTCCTGAAGGACCAGGAAGCCGCGCTCAACTTCGCCAATGCATCCGTCGGCAAGGTGACGATGGCCGCCAAGGCAATCGTCGCGCACTACTATGGCCAGCCCGCAAAACGGTCCTATTTCACGGGGTGCTCGACCGGGGGCCGTGAAGGCATGCTGGCGTCGGCGCGCTATCCCGAACAATTCGACGGCATCGTCGCCGGCGCGCCTGCGATGCGCACCGGCAACTCGAACATCGGTCTCGCCTGGGCCAACGCTGCCTTCAGCCAGATCGCGCCGAAAGATGCATCCGGAAAGCCGGAGCCCGCCAGGACTTTTTCCGCGGCCGAGCGCAAGCTGGTCACGAACGCGATCCTAGATGCCTGCGACGCCAAGGACGGCGTCAAGGATGGCCTGATCTTCGACGGCAAGGCCTGTCAATTCGATCCCGCGGTCCTCACCTGCAAGGGCGACAAGACCGATTCCTGCTTGGCGCCGCCGCAGGTTGATGCCCTGAACAAGGCTTTTGCCGGCCCAAAGAATTCACGCGGCACGCAGGTCTATCCGTCATTCCCGTGGGACAGCGGCGTGGCAGCCGAAGGCGTTGCCATTCCCGGCATCCTGACAACAGGCGCGCGCAGTCCGGTCGGACCGCCGGTTTGGGACAGCATCGACGTCGATCAACTCGAAGACCACATCAACGCGAGCGGGTTGGATCGCCTCACCAACACCGCCTACTGGACCAACCTTTCGAGCTACTTCGGCCATGGCGGCAAGATGCTGTTTTACCACGGCGTGAGCGATCCCTGGTTCTCGGCGCTCGACACCGTGAATTACTACGAGCGCATGGCGGCGGATTCCGGCGGCATGGAATTGGTGCGGGAGAAATCGAGCCGGGCCTTCCTGGTGCCCGGCATGGGTCACTGCTCGAGCGGCGCAGCGCTCGATCGTTTCGATCTCCTCAGCGCCGTCGTGAACTGGGTGGAAGACGGCAAGGCGCCCGATACGGTGATCGCGACGGGACCAGCCTTTCCCGGCCGCGCTCGGCCGCTTTGCGCCTATCCGCAACATGCGCAGTACAAGGGCCAAGGCGATCCGGAGAGCGCGGCGAGTTTTGAGTGCAAGTAGCGGGATGTGTGCGGGATTACGGTGACGGTGCATCAAACTCATTCGCCATCACCGCCCTTCTCCGCCATTCTACGGTCGGCCAATGGCGCCAATTTCGTGCACTGTCACCGTAATTCCGAATTCCCTTCTGAAAGGTGATGCCGTGAAGTTTTTATTTATTGTTGTAGCTATCAGTGCGACCGCTATGACGACTGTTGGCGCTCATGCAGCTGGAGGCACGGCAGCTTGCTATAACCGCAGTGCCGCGATGTCTGACAGGCAAGCTCAAGAGAGCGGAAAAGCTGAGGAGACTTGGCGAAAGCTCGAGAAGACAGATAGTGCCGGTGCGTGCCAATTCGGGCGCAAAAATATGATTCCACTACTTGAGCGGCACATTGTCGAACAGAAAGGTCGTATGGGCGAAATATGCTGGGATGACCTACACGAGAAATTACTCGCTGACTCTCAAAAATACCTCACGCAGTACAGAAACGATGTCGAGGCAGACTGCCAGAAAGCACAAACCGCACCCACAAGTGGAGACGATAGCTTGTGCGGAGGCGTACATACCAAATCTTACGAGGATGGCGGCATCAAGGGCGGCAACGTGCACGAGCGCATAAAGGTGCAGTGTATCCAGGCAGAGAATAAGTGCAGCTACCCGGTCTTTTTCAGCGTCACTCGGTTCAATACTCAGGGTAACGGCAGAACTGGTCAGACCGTGGAGCCGGGTCGGGTTGGTAAGATCTGTGCCGACAATGACACGCAGAGCCTCCAGTTTAACGGGGCGAAGCGATCAGGATATATTCCTCGTCGATGAGTAGCTTACCCTTGGCTCCCCCTTCAGAGCTCAAAAATTACGGTGACAGTGCACTCAAGTCGCCTATTTGCCATTGGAGTTGAGTGTACTGGTGTTCCCCGAGCCATGGTGGATGCGCACGTCCTCACTGTCAGCTCAAAAGCTTCCAAGTGAGCCCTTACGTTTTGCGCCTCGCTTTTCAGGGAAAAATGGCAAAATTGACGTAGGTAGCTCTATCGAAGGGATACAACCAACGCCGGACCATGAAAGAACCTTTCAAGCTGAACGATGTTTTTAAGCACATCGACGGGACCCGTTAAACGCCTGCGTGGCTTGAATGAAAACCGCACTTGTGTTCGGCGCAACCGGCTTCATCGGCTCGCATTTGCTGGGCGACCTGTTGGACAGTTCCGACTATTCGCGGGTTGTCGCGGTGGCCCGCAAGCCGCTGGCGGTGAGCCATCCGAAGCTCACGGTGCTGATCGGCGATCTCGCTTCCCTGCCCGCACTCAAGCCGCAATTGGTTGCGGACGAGATCTTCATCGCTCTGGGGACAACGCGCAAGCACACCCCTGACGAGGCCGAGTACTACAAGATCGATCACGATTATCCGGTGTTGGCGGCCGAGATCGCCAAGGCAAACGGCGCGCGGTCGGTGTTCCTGGTCACGGCCGTCGGCGCCAACGCCGCTTCCAGCGTGTTTTATCTCAGGACCAAGGGCGAGGTGGAGCGGGACATTCTCTCGCTCGATTTCGAGCACACGCATATTTTCCGCCCGTCGATGATCCTTGGCGCGCGCGACGAGGACCGCCCGCGTGAACGCCTCCTCATCACGATATGGGGCGTGCTCAATCCGCTGCTCGTCGGCCCCGCCGACCGGTATCGTGGCCTCACCGGGAACGACATCGCGCACGCGATCGCAAAAGCCGCGCGGCATCAGACCGAGAAGGTGCGCATCTATCATTGGAAGGAGATGGCGGCACTGCTTCGAACGTGATGCAGTCCGAACCGCACCGGCACCGCTCACGCACATTTGCCCCCGCCCCCTGCCGCTCCTCTCCTTTTCCTGCTATTTCCTACACCGCCGTCCCGGCCCAAGACAAAACCCTCCACCCCCAGGGAGCAACAACCATGCGATACCTCCACACCATGCTGCGCGTGCGCAATCTCGATGTCGCGCTGAAATTCTATGTCGATGCTTTCGGGCTGAAGGAGGTGCGGCGGATCGAGAACGACAAGGGGCGGTTCACGCTCGTGTTCCTGTGCTCGTCCGATGATCTCGAGGCGCTGAAGAAGCAGCCGCAGACGCGCGGCGCGCCGCTGGTCGAGCTGACCTGGAATTGGGACGAGGAGAAGTACGGCGAGGACCGCTTCTTCGGCCATCTCGCCTATGAGGTCGACGACATCTACGCCACGTGCGAGAAGCTGCAGAAGGCCGGCGTCACCATCAACCGGCCCCCGCGCGACGGCAACATGGCCTTCGTCCGCTCGCCGGACCTGCACTCGATCGAGCTGTTGCAGAAGGGCGAGCCGAAGCCGCCGCAGGAGCCGTGGGCCTCGATGCCCAACACCGGCCATTGGTAGGCTCGCGGGAAGGAACAAGCGCTTAGCCCCGGCGTTCACTCTCCGACAATGCGATTGGAGGAGGAATCCATGGGACGCGGAATTCTACTGTGGCTGCTGGGCGTGCCGATCCCGGTGATCATTCTGTTGTGGCTGTTCTTCGGCCGCTGAGCACAAGGTTCGACTTTGCAATGAAAGCTCCGCCGCGTGCGGAGCTTTTTGCATGAGAGGCGCGCGGCAATCGCGCGTCGCGCGCTTCAGGAAATTCCGCTATCAACCCGCCAGCGAGAACGCCGCGGGAGACGCTTTCATGCCTGACACCAAGCTGACAATCTGGGGCCGCGCCAATTCGGTCAACGTGCAGAAAGTGCTGTGGTGCCTCACCGAGCTCGGCCTCGCTTACGAGCGCATCGACGCCGGCATGAGCTATGGCAGGACGCGCGAGGCCGACTATCTCGCCATGAACCCCAATGCGCGGATCCCGACGCTGGTCGAGGGCGACTTCGTGCTGTGGGAGTCCAATTCGATCATGCGCTATCTCTGCCTCGCGCATGGACGCGGCACGCCGCTCTATCCCGAAGCGCCGAAGCAGCGCGCCTCGGTCGACCGCTGGCTCGACTGGACGCTGTCGACCGTGCAGCCGGTCGACCGCCCGGTGTTCTGGGGCATCGTGCGCACGGCGCCCGCCGAGCGTGACATGATCCAGGTGCAGCGCGATGCCGATATCGCTGCCGAGGTCTGGGCGATCGCCGACCGCCTGCTCTCCTCGCGCCGGTTCATGGAGGGCGAGGCGTTCACGCTGGCCGACATCGCACTCGGCTCCTATGCGCGGCGCTGGCTCGGCGTCGAGGGCATCTCCCGGCCGGCGCAGCCGCACCTGACGCGCTGGCTCGCCGAGCTCGGCAAACGGCCCGGATTTGCACAACATGTCGCACCGCCGATGTCGTGAGCCGGCGGCGCGGCGTAAGCCGCTGTGACAATGCGATGAATCCGCATTTCGGTGCGTGCGAGGAGCGTCAACCCGGCACTTGACGGCTACTGTGCATGGGGTTGTTTTCGCGTTTTCGTTTTGGCCTAGCGCCAGCCGCGCTCGACCAGCAGCACGCAGGCGATCAGCACCAAGGTCACTGCCGCGATGGCCAGCCGCGCCGTCCAGCTGAAACCGCGGCCGATCCACCACAGCAGCGCGCAATACATCAGGACGGGAACGAGGATGTCGAGGCGCAGCAGATCCGCCGGCATGGCCTTAGCGCCTGACGGTGGTGTCGATGCTGATCGAGCCGCCGATCTTCACGCAGGTGCCGGTGCCCTCGACCATGACGAAGCGCGGGCCATAAGAGGCGCAGGAGCCCGCCCTCGCCTTGCCGGCCGCGCCCTTCAGCGGTGCGGTGGTCGTGCCCGCTTGGGGCCGCTCGGCAGGCGGCAGACGCAGGGCCTCCGCAGCCGCGGCGGACGTGACGAGCAGCGAGATCAGGATGAGGAGCGGCGCGCGCATGGCGGCGTTCTAACCCGACCAGGCGCGGCGCGCCATCGGGGCGGCGATGCCAGCGATCAGATGAACTTGATGCCTGCCGATTTGCCGCGGCGCCAGACCACCTGGCAGCTCCGCCCGGTGCGCGCATCGCGTGCGAAGGCGAGCCGGATCACGCCCGGGAGCTGGCTCGCATCGTCGTCCAGGGTGATCTTGGCACCCGAATCGGAAATGTCCTGGACCAGGCAATGCCGCGCGGCGAAGCCGCCGTCGAGCGTGATCCAGGCGTGCTGCGACAGCAGCTTGCGGGCTGCGCGCTTTTTCGGCGGTGGCATCGGCGAGAGATCTCCCCTTCCAGCGCTACTCACGGAACCCTAAGAAACCGTTGAAATCGCCTCCTGATCATCCCCCGGCCGAGGCTATCCACCGGAGCCAAAAGAGCGGCCCGAACGGCTTGCCCGGAGGCAGAAAGGCCACTATACGTTCGCCCGCTGCAAACTGCCGGGCCTTGTTCGGCCGGCCAGCGGCCCTGCCGGGAACAACGGCAAGGCCCTGAGTTTGCTCCCTTCGTCTATCGGTTAGGACGCCACCCTTTCACGGTGGAGAGAGCGGTTCGATTCCGCTAGGGAGCGCCATTGCGCAAGGCGGCGGCCGTTAGCCGTCGGCATTTCGCCGCTCCCCATGAACCTGTCCGCCGCTCGCCAGCGACCAATGTCCGTTTGAACCGGTCTGGCCCATGGCACAGCGCTACCCCCAGATTGAAGCTTCGTCCGGCGTGTCCGCAATGACGCCGGGCCTTCCGCCGTGGCTTAGCCATCCCCGCCCGCACCCATCGGACCGGCGCGCCAAGATGCTGGAGCACATGGCGCGCGCCAGATCGCTTCCGCAGCGCCAGGCCGGAGTCGCATCAGTGCCGCTGCCATCTGGCGATGGCATTGCGAACGTTTTCGGCGATGTCCTCGGCCATGCGATCCTGTTCGGCGTCATCGCTCTGCTCGTCCAGTCGCGCATTCCTCTTTATCTCGGGGCGTTCATCTTCCTGAACGACGATGGGCGCATCGAGCGCACGCTGGCAGCGCTCGGTATCCGGCTCGAGCCCGAAACGATCGGCGCAGACATCATCAAGCGCTTCCCATTCTGGTTCGGTTTTTTTGCGTTGCTTGGCATTTTGAAAGGCGCCGGCCCCGCCTGGCTCGCGCCATGGATGCCTCGAGCGGAGCCGTGGTCTTCCCTCGCAGCGATTGGTCTGCTGCTTGCGGTCGTCGAAGCATCTTCGGCGCTCGCGATGCGGCGTGCTTTGCCGCTTGTGGGATTGGAGATCAGCCCGAGCGGCTTGACCTGGACGACGATTCAGTTCGCCCTCGCAGTCGTCGCGCTGGCCTTGCTGGTGCAGTCGGGATTTCTGTAGTCGCCGCGCTGCGCGGTAACAACGTACTCAATGACGACGTTGTGAGCGGAGCTTGCGGCAAAACGGGTCGTTATGCCGCGCTTTCCGCTGCATGGAGCCGGCGCGCGTTAACCGGAAATTTACCCCCGCTTTTGAGCGCCGGTATCATTTGCTTAGAATTTGATCGCTACCGTGGAATTACGGAATCGATCCCGAACATCATTGGTCCCCCATGTCCGTCGCAGAGTTCCTCAGGCAGCGTGCAGTGGACGTCACCGTGAACGGCAGCTACTCGCTGCCGCGCTGGTATGATTGCGAGGGCAAGCTGCGCAGCTTCGCCTGCCGCACCAAGCGCGTCTCGCCCTTCCGCATGATCGTGGACGTGCCTGTTGTCGGCAAGGTCGGCGAGCGCCTGACCTCCTACTTCCAGGATTTCGGCGAATTCCAGTGCACGATCAGCGCGACGCTGAAATCAGGCTTCCTGATGGAGCTCGACATGACGCGGGCGCGGCGCGCCTGGATGTCGGAAAAGCTCACCTGGCTCGAGAAGAAGCAGAAGGACGAGAGCGTCCAGGAGTTGCGGCGCGACGCCCGCTTCGTCCCCCAGGTCTCCCACACCTTCCTGACGCTCGCCGACGGCAGCACCCATCCGTGCTTCATCATCGACGTCTCGACGGCGGGGGTTGCGATCTCCTGCGAGTACGACCCACCGGTCGGAACCCCGCTTGCCGTCGGCGCCTGCGTGGGCCGGGTCATCCGCAAATTCGACCACGGCTTCGCGGTCAAATTCGCCGAGAAGCAGCCGCGGGAGGACCTGGTCCGCCTCGTTGTGCGCTCGCCGCTGAAGCAATCGGCCTGAACCGGACCGGCCAATCTTAACTCTTTCTTAACTAAGCACTGGAGGCGGCGCCCCTCGCGCGATAGGGTGTGCCCCAGTACGTCCGCAATCACTGCGGGCCCTCGAGTTACCGGAAGTCCTGGAATGTCCATCGCTGACGCCGAGTTCGTCCCGGCAGAGACCACGCAGACCGCACCCACCGCGGCCAAGCCGCAGCTTCCACCGGGCGTCGTCACTGAGGGACCGCTCGTGCAAGCCAAGCTGCGCGAGAGCTATCTCCTCCTCGGCATCCTCTATGTCGGCGCCGTCGCCGGCATCGTCTGGGCCATCACGCAAGGCATCGGCAAGGTCGAGCTCTTTACGTTCGCCTGGATGTTCGCGCTGACGACGTTCGGCATCGGCGCCGGCATGCATCGCCTGTTCGTCCATCGCAGCTTCCGCACCGGCCCGATCATGCGCGTGTTCTTCTGCGCCATCGCCCAGATGGCGGTGCAGGGCTCGATCGCCAAATGGGTCGCCAACCACCGCCGCCATCATCTCTATGCCGACGATGTCGGCGATCCCCACAGCCCGCAATTCGACGGCTTCGGCAATCGCTATGTCAGCGCGCTCAAAGGCTTCCTGCACGCCCAGGGCAGCTGGGTGTTCGACCAGGCGACCACCGACAACGAATACTATGCCAAGGACATCCTCGCCGACCCGATCGCGATGTTCTTCGTGCGCACGCGCTGGGTCTGGTACGGGATGTCGGCGGTCTTCATCCCCGGCGTGATCGGCTACACCTTCGGCGGCGTGCACACCATGATCGGCTGCGTGCTGTTCTCCGGCCTGCTCCGCGCTTATCTGCTGATCCTCACCAGCCAGCTCACCGGCTCGGTCTGCCACGCCTATGGCTATCGCCGCTTCGAAGTCGACGATGCCTCGACCAACGAGTTCGTCACCACGATCCTCACCTTCGGCGAAGGCCTGCACAACAACCATCACCGCTTCCCGCGGGACGCCTACATCTCGCACGCCTGGTGGGAGATCGATCTCAACGGCCTGATCATCCTGGGCCTGGAAAAGATCGGCCTCGTCCACGACGTCTTCCACGCCTCGCATCGTCAACTGGAGCGGGCGGCGGAAGCAGAGGCGGCCTCGACGGCGCGCTGAACCGGCAGGCGGCCGGCCATCCTCTGGCCGTCCCGCCTCCGCATCGCCGCCCTATCGCGGCCCCATTGCGGGATCAGCTTTTGACGGTCCGCGCCACGCGCCGGACGTCATGTGCGGACTTGCGATCGGGGGACCGGATGGCAGTCGACAAGATCACCGTTGATAAGACCACGGTCGATAAGATCACGGTTGATAAGATCACTTGGGACAGGGTCGGCCGGGTTACCGAGCCCGGACGCTACATGTACACCTTCGGCTGGCTCACCATCACCGCCGGCGATCTGGAGATCTGGAAGCTCTACCCCCAGGCCGCGTTCACGCTGCTGGCGCAACCGGGAGGCCCGGACGCAACCCTGGGCGAGGAATTCCATCTCGGCGCCTTCGACGTCGCCCCGGGCGCGCCGCCGCCGTTCACCACCCACTGACGACGAAAAGCGCCGCTCGTTGCGGGAACGCAGGGCGTGGCCGTTGCTTTATCACCGCGATGATACACATCCCCGCCGTCGATCAGGCCTTCCTGCTGTTGCTCATCGTGCTCTGCCTCGGCACGTGCCTCGTGCGCGTCTTCTGGGAGCTGGAACAGGCGCGGACGCGCCGGATCGCCTCGCCGCCCCGCGGGGACTCACGACGCCACTAGCCGACCTGCCCGGCCATGCCCTCCTGATGACCCCTCCAGCCGGGCGCTCCACCAGGAGTGGCGGAGACAGCTGCGCAGTGAATCAAAGAATTCTGCGCATATCATTGATCCGACTTATCAATCACGCTCCATCCCGGTCGGCGAAGCCGTTGCCATGGCTGACGAACTGGTTCTGTGATGCAATTGATTACGCTTGTATTCTACAGCCCGGCGGGCGACGGCAGATGAACGGAAGCTGTCGCGCGCGTTAAGTGAGCCGACAGCGAGCGCATGACACATGGTCGCATCGGTGAATGTAGATAAGCGGACCAAGGGAACCTATTTTCGGCGCCGATGTACCTGATTGAAGCATTGCCCACCGTCATCGGAACTGCTGCCATCGCCCCGGCGCTGCTGATGCTGTGGCTTGTCATCGCGGCCGAAGAGCGCCCCGGCCCGCCCGCTCAGGTCTGGACCGCATTCCTGTTGGGTGCGGCCAGCATCTCGCTGCTGGGCCTCGCCCGCGCCCCCTTCGCCAAGATGGTCGCGGCGCCCGACGACCCCTGGGCGGCGCTCGCCATGCATTCGATCTTCGGCGTCGCGCTCCCCGAGGAAGCCGTCAAGGTGATCGCCATCGTGGTGATCTCCTCGACCAAGCGGCGGACCTTTGCCAACCCGATGGACACCGTGGTCTATGGCGCCGCGGTCGGCCTCGGCTTCGCGGCTTACGAGAACCTGGCCTATCTGGTCCAGCACGCCGAGATGTGGCGCTCGCTGGCCGCCTTGCGCAGCGTGCTGACCGTGCCGTTCCACGGCGCGCTCGGCATCATCGCGGGCGCCTACCTGACGATCGCGCGCGCCGGCACGGCGCTGGGCGCGAACCGCCATCATCGTGACTGGGCTCGCCTCTCCAGCCGCCTTCTGATGCTCGCCGGCCCGCTCGCGCTGCATTCGGCCTTCGACTTTCCGCTGCTGACCTTGCAACGAATGCCCGACCTCGATCCGACGATGCGGATGTGGCTGGGCGCCGCGAGCCTGCTGATCGGCTTCAGCTCGATCGCCTTCGCGATCCGCCTGGTCCGGCGCGTCGCCCGCCACCATGCACCTCGGACCGACATAGCGCGGGAGCGGCTCAGCCAGCTCCGCCGGATGTGGGCGCTGCTGCTGGCCGGCGGCGGCGTCGGGTTCCTCGGGCTCGCCTTCGTGCTGACCTCGATCCATCACTGGCTGATTAACCCCGAACGAAACCTGACGCTGGCCCTGATCCCGATCGGCTTCGTCTCGATCCTGCTCGGCCTCGCGCTTCTGGTTGTCACAAGCGCGATCTACATTCTCGGCCGCAACCGCATCCGCACCAGCGCGGAAGGCTTTTCGTCGGCGCCCGGGGGCGGTTGATCCACCGCATGGCGAGCGCGCCGCGCGCGTACTACATTGAGCACAGCCCATACGATCTGGAGCCTGCCGATGACATCGCCCGAGGATTTTTCACGGCTGCAATCCGCCATGAACCGGACGGTCAAGGCGCATTGGAAGGCCTTCCTGTTCGAAGGCATCCTGCTCGCCGTTCTCGGCGTCGCGGCACTGATCCTGCCGCCGCTCGCCAGCCTTGCGATCGCGATCTTCCTGGGCTGGATGTTCCTGATCAGCGGCATCGGCGGGCTGATCGTGACCTATTGGGCACGCAGCACGCCGGGCTTCTGGTGGTCGCTGATCTCCGCTGCGCTCGCCGTGCTCGCCGGCCTGCTGCTGCTGGCCCGGCCGATGCAAGCCGTGCTGACGCTCACCATCGTGCTTGGCGCCTATTTCCTCGCCGAGGGCGTCGCCACGATCATGTATGCGCTGGAGCACCGCCGCGAGCCGGGCAGCCGCTGGTCGTGGCTGCTGATCTCGGGCCTCATCGACATCGCGATCTCGTTCATGGTGATCACGGGGCTGCCGAGCTCCGCGGAATGGGCCATCGGCATCCTCGTCGGTATCAATTTGCTGTTCGGCGGCGCCAGCCTGATCGGCATGGCGATGGCGGCACGCAATAGCAACACCTGAGGCGCCTGGTCGCTTGCTGCTCCGATTGGGGGGTGACAAGGTGGCAATGACGCGCTATATGGCCCGGCATGATCACCGTCGCCACCAGCTATTTTTGGTACTTTAGCTACGACAGCTCGCTGGCGGCAGGAGGATCGCGCTCAATCTGAAATATTGCAGCAAACGTCCGAACAAGCCGCCAGACCTGGCGGCTTTTTTATTGGCCGGCAGGTTCGAAACAAACAGGAGCCCGCCGTGCTGAGCACGACCGACGATCTTCGCATCCGCGAACTGAAAGAACTGAGCACCCCGGACGAGGTGATGCGGGAGGTCCCGCGCACGCTCACCGCCACCCGTGTGGTGATGGCCGCGCGCAACGCCATCCACGCCATCCTGAGCAACCAGGACGACCGCCTTCTGGTCGTCGTCGGCCCCTGCTCGGTGCATGATCCCAGGGCCGCGCTCGATTACGCCGAGCGCCTTGCAAAGCTGCGCGAGGATCTCGCCGATCAGCTCGAGATCGTGATGCGGGTCTATTTCGAGAAGCCGCGCACCACGGTCGGCTGGAAGGGCCTGATCAACGATCCCGATCTCGACGGCAGCTTCGACATCAACAAGGGCCTGCGGCTGGCGCGCAACGTGCTGTCGGCCGTGAACAATCTCGGCCTGCCCGCCGGCGCAGAGTTTCTGGACATGACGACGCCGCAATACATCGCCGACCTCGTGTCCTGGGCCGCAATCGGCGCGCGCACGACCGAGAGCCAGATTCATCGCGAGCTGGCTTCCGGCCTGTCGTGCCCGGTCGGCTTCAAGAACGGCACCGACGGCAACGTACGGATCGCAGCGGACGCGGTGAAGTCGGCCTCGCATCCGCATCATTTCATGGCCGTGACAAAACTCGGCCGCTCCGCGATCGCCTCGACCGCGGGCAACGAGGATTGCCACATCATCCTGCGCGGCGGCAGCAAGCCGAATTACGACGCGGCAAGCGTCGCAGCGGCCGGCAACGAGCTGGCGAAATCGGGCGTCGCACCGCTGGTGATGGTGGATGCGAGCCACGCCAATTCGAGCAAGAAGCCGGAGAACCAGCCGTTGGTCATGGCCGACATTGCCGGCCAGATCGCCGGCGGTGAGAACCGCATCATGGGCGTGATGATCGAGAGCAATCTCGTTGCCGGCCGCCAGGACGTCGTGCCGGGCAAGCCGCTCGTCTACGGCCAGAGCATCACCGACGGCTGCATCGACTGGCCGACCACGGCGACTGTCCTCGAGCAACTCGCCGACGCGGTCGAGGTCCGCCGCAACACCCGCCGCGCCGGATTGCACGAGCGGTCGGCGTAAGGTCCGCGCAAATGCGGGCGGGGCGAGTCGTGGCGCCCTGCCCGCAAATATTATGGATCAGCAGCCGCGGCAGATGCTCTTGATCTTCTTGTCGAGCGCCTGGTTTTCCTTGCTGAGCGGATCGTTCGGATCGGTCACATTCTTCTCGCTCGGCACGTCCGAGACGCGCGGCTGGCGATGGCCCACGGGAGCCTGCGGCAGAGATCCGGAGCTCGCACCGCCCGACGTCGATCCCTTGGTGCCGGTCTGTGCAACCGCTGCGCCGCCGAGCAAGACCACGAGCGATGCTGCCAGCATGATCTTCTTCATGTCCGATCCTCCATTCTCAAGCCGGCGCTTCTCACCGCTCAGGCGGATAGAGATGAACGTCGCCGCAATAGTCCACGATACGATAGCGCGTTTCGGCTCCCGCTTCACCCGCGCCGGGTGCGGTATTTTGTGCCGCCGATATGTAGCTCGGCCCCACCGGCGATTTGCCGGCGCCGCCGGGAATGTCGATGACATAGTCCGGCTGACACAGTCCTGACACCCGACCACGCAACTGCCGCATCAAATCCTGTCCCGCCGCCAGCGTCGTGCGCAGATGCGCGGTGCCCGGCGCGAGATCGCCGTGATGCAGATAATAGGGCTTGATCCGGCACTCGACGAAAGCGCGCATCAAATCCGACAGGGCGGCAATGTCGTCATTGACCCCGCGCAACAGCACGGACTGGCTCACCAGCGGAATTCCGGCATCGACGAGCCGCGCGCAGGCGGCACGCGCCGGCCCCGCCAGTTCGCGCGCGTGATTGGCATGCACGGCCAGCCAGGTGGTCGCGCCGTCGACCTTGAGCGCCGCAACCAGCTCGTCGCTGATGCGGGCGGGATCGGCCACGGGCACGCGGGTGTGAAGGCGGATGACCTTGACGTGATCGATGGCCGCGAGGTCGGCCATGATCTCGCCCATCCGGCGCGGCGACAGCATCAGGGGATCGCCGCCGGTCAAGATCACTTCCCAGATCTCGCCATGAGACCGGATGTATTCGATCGCCGCGCGATAGGCGTCATCCGAGAGCGCGCTTTCCTTGCCGGGCCCCACCATCTCGCGGCGGAAGCAGAAGCGGCAATAGACCGCGCAGACGTGAACGAGCTTGAACAACACGCGATCGGGATAGCGATGCACGATGCCGGGAACCGGCGAGTGCGGATGATCGCCGATCGGATCGGCGTTTTCGCCCGGCTGCATCTCGAGTTCGGCAGCGGTCGGCACGAATTGGCGGGCGATGGGGTCGTCCGGATCGGATGTGTCGATCAGTTCGACCAGCGCCGGCGTGATCGCGACCGCATAGCGCGCGGCCACGCGCTCGAGCGCGAGCAGCTCTGCGGCCGGAGCAAGATGCTCGGCCACGAGTTCGGCCGGCTCACGCAAGGTTCGGGCAAGATTGCTGTTCGTCATCTCTCGCTTGACGTTTCATTTGCAGGCGGCGTCCAAACCACCTGATCAATTCGCGATGCGCCGCTCGCCAGCATCACCAGCCGGTCGAAGCCGAGCGCAACACCGCTCGCCTCCGGCATGGCCGCAAGCGCGGCCAGAAAGTCCTCATCCAGCGGATAGGCTTCGCCGTAGCGGCGCTGCTTCTCAATCATCGACTCCGTGAAGCGATTGCGCTGCTCCTCGGCATCGGTCAGTTCCCCAAAGCCGTTGGCGAGCTCGACACCGCACGCATAGACCTCGAAGCGCTCGGCAACCCTGGGATCCCCAGCCTTCACCCGCGCCAGCGCCGCCTCTGGAGATGGGTATTCGAACAGGATGGTCAAACGGCCCTGTCCCAGCTGCGGCTCGACATGCTCGACCAGAACCTTGCTGAAGATGTCGGACCAGGTGTCGTCCCCGGCGATTCGAACCTTCCCGGCGGCCGCCCCGGCGAGCGCGGCACGGTTACTCTCGCTGCCCGAAATTGTCGACAGCAGATCGATGCCGGCGAACCGCTCGAAGGCCCCTGCAACCGTCAGAAGCTCCGGCTCGGCGAAGGGATCGGCGGTCCTGCCCCGGAACGCGAAAGTCCCGATCCCGGTCGCCTGCGCGGCGCGGGCGATGACCACCACGGTGTCGGCCATGATGGCGTCATAGGGAGCGCCTGCCCGATACCATTCCAGCATGGTGAATTCGGGCAGATGCAGATCGCCGCGCTCGCGGTCCCGGAACACCCGGGCGAGCTCGAAGATCCGGCTCTCGCCCGCCGCCAGCAGCTTCTTGCAGGCGAATTCGGGCGAGGTCCGCAGGTAACGGGTGGCGCGGCGGCCATCCGGCCGCATCAGCTCGGTTCGGGGGGCGTGCAGATGGGTCTCATTGCCCGGAGAGACCTGGAGAACCGAGGTTTCGACCTCGACGAAGCCCTGCTCGGCGAAAAAGTCCCGTATTGCGCCGGTAATGGCCCCCCTTGCCCTCAGGAAGGGCCGCCGGTCGAGGTGACGGTCGGGCGACCAGAACGGTGAGATGGGCTTGTCCCCAGTCATTAACCGACCACCCCGCGCGCGAGCAAAACGCTGGCATCTAACGGCAAAATCAGTATGTTGCGGCCCGAAACGGGCGCTGAGGTCCGATTTGAGGCCCCAAGTCCCCCATCGATTTGACCATGTCCTGGCCGGTGCCGGGCCAAGCAAGCAGGAAATATAGCTTTGAGAGTCATCGCCAGTTCTATTCGCAAAGGCAACGTGATCGAGCAAGACGGCAAGCTCTATGTCGTCGTGAGCGCCGAAAACATCCACCCCGGCAAGGGCACCCCGGTCAGCCAGATCGAAATGCGGCGAATCTCGGACGGGGTAAAGATCTCCGAGCGCTACAAGACCACCGACCAGGTCGAAAAGGCCACCATCGAAGAGCGCAACTACACGTTCCTGTATGAAGATGGCGACGGCTACCACTTCATGAACCCGGAAACCTACGACCAGGTCCAGGTCTCCAAGGACGTCGTCGGCGACGCGGCCGCGTATCTTCAACCGGACATGACTGTCAAGCTGTCGACCCACGACGTCAACGTGGTCTCGCTCGCGCTGCCGCAGCGCGTGACGCTGGAAGTGGTCGAGACCGAGCCGGTGACCAAGGGCCAGACCGCCTCCTCTTCCTACAAGCCCGCGGTGCTCTCCAACGGCATCCGCACTGCCGTGCCGCCGCACATCTCGGTCGGCACCCGCATCGTGGTGATGACCGAAGACGGCTCCTATTCCGAGCGCGCCAAGGACTGACGGGGAACAGAAGGGTCGCAACAGGTGGCGCCGGGGGGCGAGACAGTGGTTGGGAAGGGTTTCCGCTTCGTCTCGCACCTTCTGGCGTCGCTTTCGCTCCTCATGGCCACCCCGCTCGCTGCGGATGAATTCCGCAGCCCCTCGCTCACGGCTCTGCGCGTCGACTGGCGCGCAGCGCTCGACCAACTCCGCACCGAGATCAACAGCCGCCCACGGGTCGCGGACGACTTCATCTTCGCGCCTCGCCGTTCGGTACCGCGCTACGATCCGCGCGCGACGCCCGCATTGGTGCAGCTCAACGCGGTCTCCTCGCGCTTCTTCACTGGCATCACCCGCAGTCCCGTGCCCGTGCTGCTGCCGTTCGACGCCGCCACCTACCTCGAGGCGCAGCGCAGCGGCGCGCCGGCGATGCTCGCGCTCTCGCGCTACCAGGCGGACTTCAATCCCGTCGACATGTTCGATGCAGGCCCCGCCGGCTACAGCGCGACCTTCTCGCTGGAGCCCGGCGCCGGTGACGGCATGCCGGCGCGCGTGTTCGCAAGGCCGGTCGAAGTGCAGATCACGGGCTCGGCGCTGGTCTACGACATAGCCGATCCCTCGGGCGGCAAAGGCGAGCCGGTCAAGCCGCTCGCGACGCTCTACCCGGACCTGCGCAGGTTCATCCGGGAGGGCTATTTGCGCTACGCCTTCACCCGTTTCGGCGTCGCCTATGTCGTGTCGATCCAGTGCCTCGACAGCGTGGCCAAGCCGCGGCGGCTCGCCTGCAAGGAGGCCTATCCCGTTGCCGAACGATTCCTGAAAGCCCTGCGCGTCGCCGGCGGCCAGCGGATGCGGCCATTGACGGATATTGCCTCCAACATCCTCGATCGTCCCGCGGAGCGTTCACTGGACTTCAGCTACCGGCCGAGCGGCGACATCATCCCGAACACCGGTTATCGCAAGCAGGGCGGCCACCCCGACGCGATGGCCTATGCCCAGATCCGCTTTCCCCTCGAAAAGGCGCCCGCCTTCGTGCGCTCGCAATCCTACGGCAAGCGCGACAAGAGCGATGGCCCGACCGCCTATCCCTGGCGCGACAATTTCTGCGAGTCACGCAGTTTCGAGGTGTGGCAATGTGGCGGAGGCTACGGCCATCAGGGCGAGGACATCCGCGCCGCGGACTGCCCGCCCCCCGGCGACGGCCGAGAACCCTGCGATCCCAAGCAGCGCGGCGTCGTCGCCGTGCGCGACGCCATCGTGATCCGCGCAGCCAAGGACCAGGCCGCGACGCTTCAAGTCAACAGCCGCACCGAGCACATCCGCTTCCGCTACATGCACATGAACCCGCACGCGATGAACGCCGACGGCGTGCTCAACGGCCGCATCGTCACCGAAGGCGAGAAGATCGGCGTGATCTCCAACTATCTCGACCATCCCGCCGGAACGTCGATGCATCTGCATTTCGACGTGCAGGTGTTCACACGCGACGGCTGGATCTGGGTCAGCCCCTACGTCACCCTGGTCTCCGCCTATGAACGCCTGATCCATGCCCGCGGCCGCGAGGTTGGCCCTGAGATCGCGGTCACGGCACAGCCGGTCGCCCATGCGCTGCCCGAGGATGTGCTCAAGCCGGACCTGCGCGAGGGATCGAGCGGCGAGGAGAACTGACGGCGTGCTCGTTCGTTGCCGGAGCGTGCAAGAGCATCTTGTCGCGCGCTCCGCCCGCTCGAACGAAGAAGGACAGGTTGATGAGTGTCGGACTGATCGGTCTTCTCGATGATATCGTAGCGATTGCAAAGGTTGCAGCAGCTTCGCTCGACGATGTGGCGAGCCAGGCTGCCAAGGCAGGCACCAAGGCGGCCGGCGTGGTGATCGACGACACGGCCGTCACCCCGAATTACGTGATCGGCTTCGCCTCGAAGCGCGAACTCCCGATCGTCGGCAAGATCGCGGTCGGGTCGCTGCGCAACAAGCTGCTGATCCTGCTCCCCATCGCCCTGTTGCTCGGCTATTTCCTTCCCGCCGCGGTCACGCCGCTGCTCATGCTCGGCGGAGCCTTTCTCTGCTACGAGGGCGCCGAAAAGGTGCTCGAAGCCGTGATGCCGCATCATGCGCACGACCACGAAGCCCAACTCCAGCCGATCGCGCTCAATGCCCGGTCGGTCGAGGATGAGAAGGTCGCGAGCGCCATCAAGACCGACTTCATCCTGTCGGCGGAGATCATGGCGATCACGCTGGCGGCCCTTCCGGCGGGCAACCTCTGGACGCAGGCGCTGGTCCTGGCGCTGGTCGGCTTCGCGATCACGGTCGGGGTCTACGGCGTGGTGGCCCTGATCGTGAAGGCCGACGATGCCGGCCTGGCTCTTGCGCGCTATGAGGGCGCCCCAGTGCCTGGCGGCGCGATCCGCTTGCTTGGACGCGCGCTCGTTCGCGGCATGCCCACCTTCCTGACGGTGCTGAGCACCATCGGCACGGCCGCGATGATCTGGGTCGGCGGCGGCATCATCCTGCACGGCATCGAAAAATACGGCCCGCCCGCGGTCGGCCACATGGTCCATGCCGCAACCGAGGCTGCCGCGCACACTCTTCCATCGGTCGCCGGCATCGTCGAATGGTCGGTCGAAGCCGCCATTTCAGGCGTGCTCGGACTGCTTGTGGGCGCACTTGCGATTCCGGCAGTCCAATACGCTCTCTCACCTGCTTGGAAGCGGTTGAGGCGATCGCGGCCGGCCTGACTGGTCACTCCAAGAACGTCGTGAGCTGCGCACCCTCATCCGCGACGAACACCGCGATCAATTCCGCCGGCTCGGTCAAGCTGGCATTGGCGGAGACCAGGTGCGTCGCGCCCGGCGGCTCGAAGAAGGACTGGCCGACGCCGAAGGTCTCGACCGGGCCGCCGCCGAGCTGGGAGCGGATCTCGCCCTTGGTGATGTAAGCCGTCACCGAGCCTGCGTGGCGGTGCGGCCGCGAAAACCCGCCGGGCCCGTAGGAGACGCGCACGATGGTGACGCGCTTGCCCGGAACGTTAGGCAGCGCGTATGAGCCGATCGGCTCGACCTTGTCGAGCGGCGAGCCCTCCGCGGCGCTGGCGCACAGTGGGGCCAATGCGCCCGAGACCGCGTCCATTGTCACCGGAAGCGCTTTGCCGATCGCCAGCGCACAGGCGAGCCCCGCGACGACGGCGAACATTGTTGAGCGTGACGGCGCCGGGCGTTGAACGGCAGAGAAACTCAGGGCTGTCATAATGACCTCCTCGCGTGCTGTTCAGGATGCCGCAGCATTCGCGGCCACCGGCCGCGACGCCGGCGTCCAACGGAATGCGGCACCAAAACGGTTCCAGACGTTGATCGAGGCGATTGCCGAGGTCAGGTACATCAGCTCGGTCTGTGAGAACTCACGGGCAGCATCCGTGTAGACCTCCTCGCTGACGCCCTCGGGCAGCAAGGTCAACGCCTCCGCCCAGGCCAGCGCTGCACGCTCGCGCGCGGAGAAGATCGGCGCCTCGCGCCAGACCGCGACCAGATGAAGCTTGTCGACGGGAACGCCAATCCGCTCCGACAGCAGGACGTGGTGCTGCACGCAGAAGGCGCAGCCGTTGATCTGAGAGGCGCGCAGCTTGACGAGTTCGACGAGCTGCTTGTCCAGGCCGGCCTTGGTTGCGAGCTGACCGAGCGCGAGCACCACATCGTAGACGTCGGGCGCGATCTGCTTGAAATCCTCGTATTCGCTGCGGGCATGTGACATTTGCGATTCACCTCGTCTTATTGTAAGTGTCCTTATATCTTATAAGAGCTCTGATATGTCGCGCAAGACTGCCGCCGCCACAAGATCGAAAATTGCCCGCAAGCTGCCCGAGCCCGCCGACGACGGCGCGATACGTGTCCCCGCGCCCGGCGAAGGCAAGCGCGGGGAGCAAGGCTATCTCGGCTATCTCTTGCGCCAGGCCCACGCCGCGGTTCGGCTGAAGATGGAACGGACCCTCGCCGATCTCGGCGTGACCTCGCCGCAATTCGCGGTGCTGACGATGCTGAACGCTTATCCTGGGCTGTCAGGCGCCGACGTCGCGCGCCTCACCTTCCTGACGCCGCAGACCGTCGGCGTCATCATCCGCAATCTCGAACGTGACGGCGCGATCGTGATGACGCCACATCCCGTTCACGGGCGCATCCAGCAATGGACGCTGACGCCGCGCGGTGCGACGCTTTTGAAGGCGTGCCGGGAGCGTGTGATCGAATTGGAGAAGCGTCTTGCTCGGGGCCTGGATATAAAGACGGAGACTGCAATCCGGCGCTGGCTCACCGGCATCGCGACCGAGCTGCAAGGGGATTAGGCGCCCTGAATCCCGCCGCTTGCGACCGCATGACTCTACCCGCCTTTCAGCACATCCTTCACCTCGCCGTCGGGCCAGGCTTCGCCTGCGGCGATCACCCGCACGCGGGTGTTATCGGCAGCACTGACCAGCACATGCGAACTCACCCGGTCGCCGCTCGGCTCCAGGTGCAGCTCCGTTTCGGGCTTCCAGCTCAGCGTCGTCGCGAGATCGCCGGGAAAGATCTGCCATTGCGATCCGTCGTCGAGCTCGACGACGTGGCTTTCCGCATGGGCGCGTATCTTCATTCCACCCCGAATTGCCATTGAGCGGCTAGCGTGCGGAAGGCGGGCCCCGGACCTACCGGGGCCCTGCTCCGTCAGTCGTTGTCGTGATGGATCACGGTCTTGCTGCGATTGCCGAATTCATCCTGCTTCTTGATCACCGTGGTGCGTTCAGAGGGCTCGCGCTCCCTGATGACGGTGGTGCGGTCGCGATCACGGTCTCGCTCGCGGTACTCATGGGACTGACCAACCGTCACGCCCGCGCCGACCGGGCCGACATGAACGCCGACTTCATCAGCGAACACGGGCGTCGCAACGGCGGTGACCAGGGCGGCGGCAAACAGATATTTCCTCATATTCTCCTCCTTATCTCGTGCGGAAGGAATGCGGGACTGCGACAGTTTGTTCCGACGGAACGAGCATCGAGGCGACACCGAATCGTGCATCGCTGTTCCAGGAACCGACTCACACGGGCCGTGTTTCCGGCTAGAATGTGCCAATGCAACACGCTGATTCCTCGCCCCATCAAACGCGCCGCGCGCTTCTGAAATCCACGCTGGGCGCGGCCGCCCTGCTCGCATTGCCCGCGAGCGTTCGCGCTGCGCCTCCGGGATTCGAGGAATGGCGCGAGAGCTTTCGCGCACGCGCCATGGCGAAGGGCATTTCCGCCGCGACCTGGCAGCGCGCGATGGGGCGGGTCGAGCCCGACATGAGCGTGTTCAAGCAGATGCGCAACCAGCCCGAATTCCACGAGCAGGTCTGGCAATACATCAATCGCCGCGTCTCCGATTGGCGCATCATCAACGGCAAGATCGCGCTGAAGAACAACGAGGCGCTGCTCGCCCGCGTCGAGCGCGATTTCGGCGTCGAGCGTGGCACATTGCTGGCACTGTGGGGCGTCGAGTCCGCCTATGGCGATCCCCTCGTGCAGCAGAACCACATGACCCCGGTGTTTCCCTCGCTCGCCGCGCTCGCCTGGAACGAGCCGCGCCGCAAAGCCTATTGGGAGACCGAGCTGATCAACGCGCTGCGCATCGTCGAGAAGGGCTGGAGCACGCCCGAGGAGATGAAGGGTTCATGGGCCGGCGCGATGGGGCATTCGCAATGGATGCCGGAGGTCTGGCTCAATGTCGGCATCGACTATGACGGCGATGGCAAGGTGTCGCCCTTCGGCAAGCCCGACGACGCGCTGGGCTCCACCGCAAAATATCTCGTCAATCGCGGCAAATGGCATCGCGGCGAACATTGGGGCTATGAGGTGCGCGCG
Organism: Bradyrhizobium sp. 62B; assembly: GCF_030272265.2. NCBI lineage: Bacteria > Pseudomonadati > Pseudomonadota > Alphaproteobacteria > Hyphomicrobiales > Nitrobacteraceae > Bradyrhizobium > Bradyrhizobium sp. 62B. The sequence goes on from NZ_CP092841.2 coordinate 3,834,758, forward strand.
GCCGGCAATATGAGCGGAAGCCGAACCTATGCGGCTTGGCAGGCGGCCGGCGTCACCCGTGCCGACGGCCAGCCTTTCCCGCAGCCGAACGCATCCGCGCAGATGTGGACGCCCGTTGCGGGCGGGCCGACGTTCCTGCTTGGACCGAATTTCTACTCGGTGAAGAGCTACAACCCTTCCATGAACTATGCGCTCGCGATCTGCCATCTCGGCGACCGCTGCCTCGGCGCGCCGCCCTTCATCCAACCCTTCCCCGGCTCCGAGCGCGCACTGACGCTTGCCGAGGTGCAGGAGATGCAGACGCGCCTGACCAAAGCCGGATTCGACACCGGCGGCACCGACGGCCGCGTCGGCAACGACACCATGAAGGCTATCAAGGATTTCCAGCAGCGCGCGGGGATCACGCCGGCGGATGGCTATGGCGGACTGAAGGTGCTCGCGAAGCTGCGGCAGGGGTCGTAGGCCGACGCCCTCTCCCGCGTCATTCCGGGCTCGGGCTTCGCGCGCCCCGGAATGACAGCTTGCCTCAATGCCGGTACTGCGGCTCCTCGGCATCCAGCTGCCGGCGGATCGCAGCGAGATGCAGCCGCGCGGATTCGCTGTCGCCCTCGCGCATCTGCCTGTAGGTTTCCGCAGCGATCGCCGGGTCCACCGGCAGCACTTTCCGTCCCGTCGACATTGCCAGCACCTGCACTTCGGCGGCGCGTTCGAGGTAGTAGAGATCGTCCCAGGCTTCCGCGATGGTCGGGGCCAGCACCATCACGCCGTGATGCTTCATGAAGACGATGTCGGCGTCACCCACGGCCGACGCGATCCGCGCACCCTCTCGCTTGTCGAGTGCCAGGCCGTTATATTCGCGGTCCACGGCCGTCCGGCCATAGAATTTCAGCGCGGTCTGGCCGGCCCAGATCAAGGGATCGCCCTCGGTCATCGACAGCGCCGTGGCATAGGGCATGTGAGTATGGAACGCGACTTTCGCGCGCGGGAGCAACCTGTGCATCTCGGCATGGATGAAGAACGCGGTCGCCTCGGGCACGCCCTCGCCATCGAGCACGTTGCCGTGAAAGTCGCAGATCAGGAGCTTCGACGCGGTCAACTCGCGAAAGGCGTAGCCATAGGGGTTGACGAGGAACAGATCATCATGACCGGGCACCACGGCCGAGAAGTGGTTGCAGATGCCCTCCTCAAAACCGTTGCGCGCCGCCATGCGGAAGCAGGCAGCCAGATCCTCGCGCGCGGTGCGGATCGCATCGGTGGCGAGGTCCGGCCGGTTGGAGCGGAACGGCGCGGGTGAGGACGCGTGAAGACTGTGCGCCATGGCGAAGGACCTCTGTCGGACGGGAGCTATCCGCGTTGTACAGCGGCCGCGCCGGCGCGTCAGCCCCTGCGCGTGCCACCCTGCCCTGCGCGGCTCAGGCTCGCCGCGGCACGCCCCCGGCGTTCATGCCGCCGTCGATCACGAGCTCGCTGCCGGTGACGTAGCGCGAGGCATCGGAGGCCAGATACAGCACGCCGGAGGCGATCTCCGCGGCCTGCCCGGCGCGGCCGAGCGGCGTTGCGACCTTGGCCCGCTCGTCTGGATCGATCGGCGCGTTCTGCCCGGCCCCGGTCGCCCCCGTCGGGATCTTGCCCCAGATCGGGGTGTCGATGATCCCTGGATGAACCGAGTTGACGCGGATGCCGTCGCCCGCCGCCGCGCATTCCATCGCGATCGACTTGGCGAACAGCCGCACGCCACCCTTGGTCGCCGAATAGGCCGACAACCCGGGCGCGCCGCGCAGGCCCGCTAGCGAAGACATCATGACGATCGAGCCGCCGCCATGCTTGCGCATGAGGGGCAGGCAGTGCTTCACCGAGAGAAAGACACCGTCGAGATTGATCGCGTTCTGCTTGCGCCAGTCGGCGAGCGTCATGTCGACGATCGAGGGCACGGCAATGCCGATGCCGGCATTGGAGACCATGATATCGAGCCGGCCGTAGCGCGTGGCGACCTCGTTGACGATTTCGATCCAGCGCTCCTCGCTGGTGACGTCCTGCTCCAGGAAGACCGCCTTGCCGCCGGCTTTCGTCACGCGCTTGGCGAGGTCGGGCCCGCGCAGCTCGTCGATGTCGGTGATAACGACGGTGGCGCCCTCGCGCGCGAACAACTCGACGATGGCTTCACCGATGCCCGAGGCCCCGCCCGTCACCAGCGCGACCTTGCCCTCAACCTGCCCTGCCATGTTCACTCCCTTTTTTGTTGTTTGAGCGATCTGGTTTTAGCGCATGATCTCGTCGGATCTTGCGTCATCTGATCACGGATGGCCCCTGGTCCGGTAGCGCGACGTCGACGACGCGGAATTGCACCCGCTCGGCACCCTGGTAGCGATCGACCGAGAGCGAGCCCGCGACATGCAGTTGCTGGCCGCGATTGGCGAGCAGCGCGTTGCCGAGCTTCTGGCCGATCGAACGGAACGCGATGCCGTTGACGATGGCGCCGTCGCCCGACTTGAAGCGCAGCCGCAGATGCGCCTGGCCGACCTCGTCGGCAAAGACGAGCTGATGTGCCGGCAGCGCCAGCACGGGTTCTGGATTGCCGCTGCCGAAGGGACCGGCGCGGTTGAGCGTCGCCGCAAGCTCGGTCGTCACGGCGCGCGCGGAGACGGCACCGTCGATATAGAGCTCGTTGACGTGCCGCGCCTCGGCGACGTCCTGCGCCAGCGCGTTCTCGAGATAGGCGCGAAATTCGGCGAGCTTCTCCTTCCGCAGCGTCACGCCCGCGGCCATCGCGTGGCCGCCGCCCTTGAGCAGGATGCCGTCGGCCACCGCCTGCCTTACCGCCTTGCCGAGATCGACCCCGGCGATCGAGCGGCCCGAGCCGGTGCCGATGCCACCGGGCTCCAAGGCAATGGCGAAGGCCGGCCGCGCAAACTTCTCCTTCAGGCGGGAGGCGACGAGGCCGACGACGCCGGGGTGCCAGCCTTCGGAGGCCGTGACGATCACGCCGAGCTTGTCCTCCAACCCGATCGAGGCCAGCGCCTCGGCTTCGGCTTGCGCTTCGGCCGCCTGCTCGATGACGCGGCGCTCGCTGTTGAGGCGGTCGAGCTCGGCGGCGATCCGCGCGGCCTCGACGCTGTCGCCTTCGAGCAGCAGCCGCACGCCGAGATCGGCGCGGCCGATCCGGCCGCCGGCGTTGACGCGCGGCCCCAGCATGAAGCCGAGATGCCAGGCCTCCGGCGGCCCGTTCAGCCGCGCCACGTCCATCAGCGCGGTATGGCCGACATGGTCGCGCCGGCGCATCGCGATCAGGCCCTTGGCGACGAAGGCCCGGTTGAGGCCGATCAGCGGCGCCACATCCGCAACCGTGCCGAGCGCGACGTGATGCAGCATGCCGAGCAGATCCGGCTCGGGCATCTCCGCGCTCCAGAAACCGCGCTGGCGCAGTTCGCGATTGACTGCGACCAGCGTCACCAGCACGAGGCCGACGGCGGCGAGATGGCCGAGCCCTGAGAGATCGTCGAGCCGGTTCGGGTTGACCAGCGCGTCGACCTCCGGCAGCTCCGTGCCGGCCTGGTGATGGTCGATCACGACCACGGACATGCCGAGGCGCTTGGCTTCGGCGAGCGGCTCGATGCTGGTGGTGCCGCAATCGACGGTCACGAGCAGCGTGGCGCCCCTCGCCGCCAGCCCGCGCACGGCCTCGACGTTGGGGCCGTAGCCCTCGAAGATGCGATCGGGAATGTGGATCAGCGGATCGAGGCCGCAATGGCGCAGATGCCAGGCGAGCAGCGCCGCCGAGGTTGCGCCGTCGACATCGTAATCGCCGAAGATCGCGACCGTTTCGCCCTTCGCTGCGGCATCCGCGATCCGCTTGGCGGCTGCCTCCATCTCCGTCACCGTGAACGGGTCCGGCATGAGCTTGCGGATGGTCGGATCGAGGAAATCTGCGACCGCATCGATATCGACTCCGCGGCCCGCCAGCACCCGGGCCAGCAGCTCCGGCAATTGATGCTGCTGCACGATGGCGAGCGCCTTGGCCGCCCCGCGCGCGTCCAGCCGGTCGCGCCAGAGCTTGTCGGTGAGCGAGCGCGCCACGCCCAGGAACGCCTGCGGCGCTTCGACGGGTAAGGCAGTGGCGGGCGGCGTCATGAGTCGCAGTCGGTTTGAGGAACCTGCAGCCGACGATGTCGCGTCGGTCCGGCTTGCAGGACGATTGGACCCGGAATCCCCAGGGATTTGCAATCTCCGCGGCGCACAAAGCGGTGGATTGCCGTTTTGCTGCGCTGACTGACTATCATTTGAGCAGCCCGCAAAACAGCAAATTAAGCAGGCGTTAGGCGGAATCTTCGAAAAAGACGTGTATTCGATCTGTAATTTCTAGTTCCGGGTTCGTTGCAGATCAGACCTCATTGCCAAGGGAAATCCCCCGATGTCTGCTGCGCTGGGTCTGAAAGCCAAGCCGCTCGCCACCGAACCCGCTGACGACGATTCCGACATTTCCGCGCTGATCAACCGCCTCACCGCGGAGGTCAACCAGATCGCGGTCGACAAGACTAAATCGATCCAGCAGATCACCAACCAGATGAAGATGCTGGCGCTGAACGCGCTGATCGAGAGCTCGCGCGCCGGCGCGCAAGGCGCAGGCTTTGCCGTGGTGGCGCAGGAGGTACGCGGCGTCGGCCAGCAGGTCGAGACCATCGCACGCGAGCTCGAGACACAGCTGACGAAACGGACGGGCGACCTCGTCTCCTCGATCGAGCGGATGAGCCAGCGATCGCGCGGCGAGCGCATGATGGATCTGTCGCTGAACGCCATCGAGCTGATCGACCGCAACCTCTATGAACGCACCTGCGACGTGCGCTGGTGGGCGACCGATTCCGCCGTGGTCGATTGTGCGGCCTCCCCCGGCGCTGCAGCCGTCTCGCATGCCTCGCAGCGCCTCGGCGTGATCCTCGGGGCCTACACGGTTTATCTCGACCTCTGGCTCTGCGACCTCGACGGCAACGTCATCGCCAACGGCCGGGCTGACCGCTTTCGCGTCGTCGGCCAGAACGTCGCCCACACCAAATGGTTTCGCGAGGCGCGAACCTTGCGCTCCGGTGACGACTACGTTGCCGGCGACGTCGAGAACCAGCCGCTGCTCGCCAACGCGCAGGTGGCGACCTATTGCGCCAGCGTCCGCGCCGGCGGCCAGGCCAATGGCGCCCCGATCGGCGTGCTCGCCATCCATTTCGACTGGGAGCCGCAGGCCCGCGCCATCGTCCAGGGCGTCCGCGTCGGCGACAGCGACAAGGCCCGCGTGCTGCTGGTCGATTCGAATCTGCGCGTCATCGCGGCGTCCGACGGACAGGGCATCCTCAGCGAGCGCATCTCGATCTCGCTGAACGGCCAGCGCTCCGGCGTCTATCTCGACCGCGGCGGCTCGCTGGTCGCCTTCCATGCGACGCCGGGCTACGAGACCTATCGGGGGCTCGGCTGGTACGGCGTGATCATCTGCGGGGCCTGAGGGGCCGCTCAATTCAAAAACGCGAAAACAACCCCATGCACAGTAGGCTGGAGGTTGTTTTCGTTGGCGTTTTCCGCTGGCCAAAATGCCTCACAAGATCGCTTTGACGCGTCGGGCAAAACAGCGGCGTTTATGGCATCGGGCATGACCATTCCCGCAACGCCATCGCGAGGCAGGCCGCTTCCAGGCAAAAGCTCGCCTTATTGCTCGGATAGGCTGCGCGCAGCATCACGCTGATCGACGGACCGTGAGTGCTCACGTCGTCCTATGCCCAGGAGATCTTCATGAAGATTGTGGTGATCGGGGGAACCGGATTGATCGGATCCAAGCTGGTGGCGAAGCTCAAGCAGCAAGGCCACGAGGCCGTGGCAGCCTCACCGAAATCAGGCGTGAATGCCGTGACCGGCGAAGGCCTCGCTGCGGCATTGGCGGGCGCGGATGTCGTCGTCGACGTCGCCAACGCGCCGTCCTGGGAGCCCGCCGCCGTGCTCGAATTCTTCGAGCGTTCGAGCAAGAACCTCGTCGCGACGGAGGCTGCCGCGGCCGTGAAGCACCACGTGGCCCTGTCGATCGTCGGAACCGAGCGGTCGCCCGACAACGCCTATTTCCGGGCCAAGCTCGCCCAGGAGACGATCATCAAGTCGGCCCGGGTCCCCTACTCGATCGTGCGCGCCACCCAGTTCTTCGAATTCCTCGGCGCCATTGCCGAAATGGGTGCGATTGACGGCAAGATCGTCGTTCCCTCGGCATTGTTTCAACCGATCGCCGCGGACGACGTCGCAGCTCGCCTCGCGGAGGTCGCAACGGACAAGCCGCTCAACGGCACGATCGACATCGCAGGGCTCGAGAAGGCCCCTTTCAACGAATTCATCGCGCGCCGCCTGAAGGCGTCCGGCGACCCCCGGACGGTGATCGGAGACCCGAAGGCGCCCTATTACGGCGGCCCTATCGACGATACATCGCTGAACCCGCTCGGCGAGGCGCGGCTGGGGAAGACGCCGCTGGCGGCGTGGCTCGCGAGCCTCTGACAGCCCTGCTGACGTTCAACCCCGGCGCTTTCCAACCGTTGCCATCTCAGCCGCGAGCAGCACCGCGGCACGGCTGGCGCCGATCGAAGCAATGCCCTGGCCTGCGATGTCGTAGGCGGTGCCGTGCGCGGGCGTGCAGATCGGGAATGGAAAGCCGCCGAGCATGGTCACGCCGCGATCGAAACCCATCAGCTTCATCGCGATCTGGCCCTGGTCGTGATACATCGTCAGCACCGCATCGAAGGCGCCGGCCTTGGCGCGCAGAAACACGGTATCGGCCGGGAACGGTCCCTCCGCGGCAATGCCCTCGGCCTGCCCGGCTGCGACGACCGGCGCGATGACGTCGATCTCCTCGCGGCCGAAATTGCCGCCGTCGCCGGCGTGAGGATTGAGGCCGGCGACCGCGATCCGCGGCCGCGCGAAGCCGGCGTTGCGCATGCAGGCATCGGTCAGCTTGAGCGCACGATGGATGCGCTCGCTGGACAGCTTTGCAGCGACGTCCCTCAGCGGGATATGGGAGGTGACCCGCGCGTTCCAGAGCCGATCGAGCACATTGAATTCGCTGGCGGGAGTCTCGAGGCCGACCACCTCCGCGGAGAATGCGATCTCGTCGTCGTACTCGGCGCGCGCCAGCCGCATCGCCTGCTTGTTGAAGGGGGTGAAGCAGACCGCGTCGACGCGGCCGTCCCGGCCGAGCTCGAGCGCGTGCTTGTAATTGGTCAGTGCGAATTTGCCGCCGGCAAGAGTGGCAGTCTTCGGCTCGACCTCGCGGGGAGCGAGATGGCCGAGATCAACGAACAGCGCTTCGCCTTCTGCCGCGTGAAGATCGGCGTCCGGCTCCGCCGTCGACAGAGCCGGCTTGACGCCGGCAATGCGCGCGCCCGCGTCGAAGATGCGGCGGTCGCCGATGACGACGAGCCGGTTTTGGGCGCGGATGTCGTCCTGCGCCACCAGCCTGGCCGTCAGCTCGGGGCTGATGCCGGCGGGATCTCCCATGGCCAGCGCAATCAGCGGCTTTGCGGTCATATGATCACTTTCTCCTGGCTCGTCGCCTCAGTGGCGGGGGATGCGGGTTTGCGCCAAAGGCGCGCCAGCTGCAGCACGAGCGGCAGCAGCAGAAGCGCGATGCCGGCCACGATCAGGCATGTCACCAGCTTGTTGGCAAAGAAGATGCCGAGGGATCCCTTGGACATCAGCATCGACTGCCGGAACGCGTCCTCGGCCTTGTCGCCGATGACGATGGCGAGCACGAGCGGTGCCAGCGGATAGAACAGCTTCTTGAAGAGATAGCCGACGATTCCGAAGCCCAGCATCATCACGACGTCGAGATAGGAGTTCGACACCGAATAGGCGCCGACGACGCAGATGATCACGATCAGCGGTGCGATCACCACGAAGGGAATCCGCATCAAGGCGGCGAACACCGGAACGGTGAGCAGCACCAGCGCGACGGCGACGATGTTGCCGACATACATCGAGGCGATCAGGCCCCAGACGAAATCCTTCTGGTCGACGAACAGCATCGGCCCGGGATTGAGGCCCCAGATCATCAGGCCGCCCATCATGACCGCCGCGGTCGCCGAGCCTGGAATGCCGAGCGAGAGCATCGGCAGCAGCGCGCTGGTGCCGGCGGCATGATCGGCGGTCTCCGGCGAGATGATGCCTTCGACCTCTCCGGTGCCGAAATAGCGGCCGCGGCGCGAGAAGCGGCGGGCGATGCCGTAGCTCATGAACGATGCGGCGGTCGGGCCGCCCGGCGTGATCCCCATCCAGCAGCCGATCGCAGCGCTGCGCAACAGCGCGACGCTGTGGCGCGGCAGCCGGCCGACCGCGCGGAACACTTCGCGCCAATCGATCTTCGAGGAGACGGCGCGGGCATGAAACTCTTCCTCGACCGCGACCAGGAGTTCGCCGATGCCGAACAGGCCCATCACCGCGACAACGAAGCTGACGCCCTTGACAAGCTCGTCGACGCCCATGGTGAGGCGCACGCTGCCGGACACCGTGTCGATGCCGATCGCGGCGATGGCAAAGCCGATCGCGAGCGCCACGACCGTCTTGACCGGCGCGGCGCCGCCCATGCCGACGAAGCTGGCAAAGGCCAGGAAATAGACCGCGAAATATTCCGCCGGCCCGAAAGCGAGCGCGACCTGCGCCACCCAGGACGCGAGGAACGTGATCAGGACGACGCCGATCAGGGCGCCGAACGCGGCCGAGCCGAAGGCGGTCGCGAGCGCCGTGGTCGGCCTTCCGTCCCGCGCCATCGGATAGCCGTCGAAGGTGGTCGCGACCGACGACGGCTCGCCCGGAATGTTGAACAGGATCGAGGTCACGGAGCCGCCGAACAGCGCGCCCCAATACATGCTGGAGAGCAGGATGATCGCCGACACCGGCTGCATGCCGAAGGTCAGCGGCAACAGCAGCGATACGCCGTTCGGTGCACCCAGTCCCGGCAGCACGCCGACGAGAATGCCGAGCAGCACGCCGACGACCATCAGCACCAGATGCGGCACGGTGACCGCGATGCTGAAGCCGTGCAGGAGCTCCGCGAGATTATCCATCGACTTCTCCGTCAGAGCCCGAACGCGGCGGCGAGCGCACCGTGCGGCAGGCTGACCTGGAACATGCGCTCGAACACGACATAGAGCGCGAGCGCAGTTGCCCCCGCCATGGCGAGCGTACGCGGCACGGATTGGTGGCGCGGGATGGCCAGCACCGTGAAGACGTAGAGCGCGGAGGCGACGTACATCCCCGCGAGCGGGATCGCGGCGACGAAGATCGCGGCCGGCACGAACAGGCCGGCAAGCCGGCGTAACTCGACCGGCGTGATGGCGATCGGAACATTGGCCAGGGATGCCACCGGCAGCACGCCCCGTGCCAGATTGTAGAGGCTGCCGAGCACGATGATGATGCCCGTCAGGAACGGGAATGTCCCGGCATCGACGCCCGCGCTCGACCAGCCGATGCCGTTGTCGAGGCTTTGGATCACGACAGCGACACCAAAGCCGCCGGTGAGGACGGCAGTCGCAAGTTCAAGCGCGCGGCGGGAGATCATGGAGGACTCCGCTTCGGCGGCGTATTGTGGCCGAGTGTGACCCAAGCAGTTTTCCAGCGCTCGGTGTCGTCCCTGCCCAGTGCGCAATTGCGCACGGAGGCGCAGGGACCCATAACCCCGGGAGCAGATTGACGAAGATACGAAGCCAAGTCGGTATGACGATCAATGCACATCGAGAGATCACGCGGTAGGGGTCCCTGCGCCACCGTGCGCAATTGCGCACTTGGCAGGGACGACAGCGGAGGTGTTGGGCAAGCCCGGCGCATATCCAAGCTGGCGCCCCGTCTCACTTCACCAGCCAGCCCTGCTCGCCCGCGACCTGCTTGACGTGCTCGAGGTCCTCCTTGATGAACTTGTCGAATTCGGCGCCGGTCAGGAACGTGTCCACCTGGGAGGTCTTCTCGATGTAATCCTTCCACTCCGGCGTCGCCTGTACCTTCTTCATGAGGTCGACATAGAACGCGGCCTGGTCCGGCGTGACCTTGCCGGGCAGCCACACGGTGCGCGGCTGCTCATATTGCTTGATGTCGAGGCCCTGCTCGACGCAGGTGGGAACGTCGCCCCAGCCTTCGGTCGCCGTGATCTTGGCACCCTGCGGCAACCGCTTCGGGCTGAACACACAAAGCGGGCGCTGCGTGCCGCCGCGCCATTGCCCGAGGCTCTCGCTGGGATTGTTGACGTGGGAGTCGAGATGTCCGCCAGCGAGCTGCACGGCGGTCTCGGCGCCGCTCTTGAAGGGGATGTAGGTCAGCTTGACCTTGCCGGCTTTCTCGATCATGCGCGTCAAGACCTCGTCGGTGTCCTTGGACTGCGCGCCGCCCATCTTGAATTCGCCGGATGCGGCGGCTTTCAAATAATCGCCCGCATTCTTGAATGGCGCGTCCTGCTTGACCCAGAGTAAAAACTCGTCCTGCGCCATCGCCGCGATCGGGGTGAGATCGGTGTAATTGAAGGCGACCTTGGAGACGAGCGGCTGCTGCCAGGCATTCGAGGTGCCGAAGATCACCTTGTAGGGATCGCCGGCCGACGCCTTGCCGTAGACATAGCCTTCGGCGCCGCTGCCGCCGCCCTTGTTGACGACGACGATCGGCTGCTCCGTCAGCTTGTGCTTGGTGATGATGTTCTGCACTGCGCGGGCGAGATTGTCGGTGCCGCCGCCGGGGCCGGCGGTCGCCACGAACTCGATCGGCTTTTGCGGTTGCCAGGCACTGAGCGCGGGCATGGTGCCGGCGAGCACTGTTAAGGCTGCGGAGAGCAGAAATATTGACGTCCGACCCATGATTTCCTCCAGCTGATTTTTGTCTTTTCTAATTTTTGTCTTTGGCCTTGTCGTATTCACGTCAAATCAGGCGACGCGTTCCGCCTGTCTTCCCGAGGCCAGGACGATTGCGCCTTCTTTTGCGAGCGCTTCGATCTGCTTGTGGTCGAACCCGTGCTCGGCCAGCACGTCTCTCGTGTGCTCACCATAGACCGGTGCGCCTGACAGCACTTTGCCTGGGGTCTCCGAAAACTTCACGGGCAGCCCGATCGTCTTCACGGGACCGAGCGTGGAATGCTCGACTTCGACCACCATCTCGCGCGCCAGCGTCTGGGGATCACTGAGCGCCTCCAGCATGTCGTGCACGGGGCCGCACGGCACGCCCTTCTCGTCCAGCGCGGCAAGCCAGTGCGCCCGCGTTCGAGTGCGGAAGCGCTCGCTGAGGACCGCCTCGAGCTCCTTGAGATTGGCCATGCGGTCGGCGCCGTTGACGAAGCGCGGATCGGCGGCGAGTTCGCTCGCACCGAGCGCCTCCAGCATCAACAGCCAGTGCTTCTTGTTGGCGCCGCCGACCACGAGCCAGCCGTCCGAGGCCTCGAACGCCTGATACGGCGCGTTGAGCGGATGCGCCGAGCCCATCGCGCGCGGCGCGGTGCCTGCGGCGAGCGCGATGGTCGACTGCCAATAGGTCTGCACCAGCGCGGCCTCGTAGAGCGAGGTCTCGACCCACTGCCCCTCCCCGGTCTTGAGACGGTGCGTGTAGGCCGCCAGGATGCCCATGCTCGCGAGCAGGCCGGCGGTGATGTCGGACAGCGGCGGGCCGCATTTCACGGGCGGACCGTCGGGGCGTTCGCCCGTAAAGCTCATGATGCCGCTCATGGCCTGCGCGACGAGATCGAAGCCGCGGCGGTGCTTATAGGGACCGGTGCGGCCGAAGCCCGACAGCGAGCAATAGATCAGCGATGGATATTGCTTGTGAAGCTCCTCGTAACCGAAGCCGAGGCGCTCCATGGCGCCGGGCGCGAAATTCTCGACCAGCACATCGGCATTCGCGATCAGCCGGCGCAGCACCTGTTTGCCGCCCTCGGTCTTGAGGTCCAGCACGATGCCGCGCTTGTTGCGGTTCATCATCAGGAACGAGGCCGCCTCATCGCCGATCTTCGGCGGTACCGAATGACGAGTGTCGTCGCCGTTCGGCGATTTCTCGATCTTGATGACGTCGGCGCCCATGTCGGCGAGCATCAGGGTGCAGGTCGGGCCGGCCATGACATGGGTGAGATCGACGACCTTGAGCCCGGCAAGCGGTCCTGATCGGCGGGAGGTAGATTGCGAACTTGGCATCGGGGCGTCCTATTGGCCGCGCCATTGCGGCGCGCGCTTGTTGAGGAAAGCATCGAGCCCTTCGCGAAAATCCTGGCTCGTGTAGCACATCAGGATGAGGTCTTCGCCCTCGTCCCGGGTCAGCCGCCTCTGCAGGCGGGCGACCGCCTGCTTGGTCGCATTGAGCGTCAGCGGCGCATGACCGGCGACCAGCCGGGCGACCTCATCGGCCCGCTTGTCCAGCGCGGCAAGATCCGCGACGACCTCGCCGAGCAGCCCGACGGTTGCGGCTTCCGCGGCATCGACCAGGCGCGCGGTGAAGATCAGGTCCTTGACGCGCGCGGCGCCAATCAGCGCGGTGAGACGGCTGACATTGGACATCGACAGGCAATTGCCGAGCGTCCGGGCGATCGGAAATCCGATCTTCGCGCTTGCCGTGCCGATGCGCAGGTCGCAGGCCGCGGCAATGCCCGCACCACCGCCCGTGCAGAAGCCGTTGATCGCCGCGATGGTCGGCACGCGGCACGCTTCCAGCGTGGTCAGCACCCGATCGATGCGGTTCTCGTAGTCGATCGCGTCCTGCGGCGTCTTGAACTCGCGGAACTGGTTGATGTCGGTGCCCGAGGCAAACGCCTTGTCGCCGGCCCCGCGCAGCACCAGCACCTTGATCGAGGGGTCGCCGTTCGCCTGCTCGCAGATCGCGGCGAGCCGTTCATACATGGCGAAGGTGAAGGCGTTACGGGCCTGCGGGCGGTTGAAGGTGATCAGCCCGATGCCGTCATTGCATTCAAAAACGAGGTCGTCCGCCTCCACAGCCCGGTTCATTTCCTCATGTCCTCTTGTTTTTTACATTTTTGAATGCAAAATCTGCGATAAGCAAGCTGAAACTTGCAGATTCCGATCGATTTCTGCATTTTTGAATTCAAATGGAGCGCAGGTGCCATGCTTCATGAAGACGTGGTCGGACGCATCCGCGCCATCCTGCTCGACGGCGAAATCCCGCCGGGCGCCCGGATTCCCGAGCGCGAGCTGTGTGAGCGGCTCGGGATCTCGCGCACACCGCTGCGCGAGGCGCTCAAGGTGCTCGCCGCCGAAGGCCTCGTGCAGCTCTTGCCGCATCGCGGCTCGCGCGCGGCAAAGCTGACCGACAAGGACATGCGCGACCTGTTCGAGGTCTGCCAGGGCCTCGAGGCCCTCGCGGGCGAGCTCGCCTGCGAGCGCATCACGGATGCCGAGATCGACGCGATCGCCGCCGCGCATGCACAGATGGTGCAGCACTATCGCGACGGCGATCTGATCCAGTACTACCGCGGCAACCGCGCCATTCACGAAGCCATCGTCAGCGCAGCCGGAAACCCCGTGCTCGCGGGGCTTTACACATCCGTGACTGCACGCATCCGCCGCGCGCGTTATGTCACGCCGATGACGCCGCAGCGCTGGGCCCTCGCCGTGAAGGAGCATGAGGCCATCCTGAACGCCTTGCAGAGGCGCGACGGCGCCGGCCTCTCCCATATCCTGCGTGCGCATCTGCGTCACAAGCGCGAAGAGGTGCTGCAGGCGGGCTTTGCCGAGACGGAAGCAAGCGAACTCGCGCTGAGAATTGCGTAAGGCGCAATTCTTGTTGTGCTGGATCGCGGACAGCGCGTCCACACGCGGCCTTCCCGCTCCGCCGCCCCTTCCCGCTCCGCGCGAATTGGCGCACTAATTCCACTTGCTAGCTTGTCGCCCCCGGCGCAGCATACTTTTCTGCCGGCCCGCGGCTACATCGCCGCTCAGGCCGGCCCCAACGCGCGAACAATCGCGCAAGACAAAAGACAAAAGCGGAGGAAACGCATGACAATCGATGTCTCACGTCGATCCCTACTTGCACTTGGAGCCAGCCTTGGAGCCGGCCTTGGTGCCAGCGCGATGCTCGGCAGCAGCGCGTTGGCGAAGGCTCCCAAGCTCGGCACCCAGACGCCGTACTGGCACCGCTTCGTTCTCGGCGATGCCGAAGTGACCGTCGTGTCCGACGGACCGCTGCCGCTCGGCGACCCCTCCGGGACCTTCACCGGCGTTCCCAAGGAAGAGGTCAAGAAGATGCTGACGGACAATTTCCTGTCGCCGGACAACGTCGTGCTCGAACAGAACTCGCCGATCGTGAACACCGGCGACAAGCTCATCCTGTTCGACACCGGCATGGGCTCATCGAAGATGTTCGGCGCCAGCACCGGTCGGCAGCAGAAGAGCATGATGGAGGCCGGCATCAAGCCTGAGGACATCGACGCCGTGGTCTGCTCGCATGCCCATATCGACCACATCGGCGGCATCGTCGATGCCAACGACAAGCCGCTGTTCCCGAATGCGCAGATCTACATCTCTCAGACCGATTTCGACTTCTGGACCGACGAGGGCAAGCTCGGCAGCCCTGCCAAGGACTTCGTCGTTCACGCCCGCAAGAACCTGCTGCCGGTCCGGGACCGGATCAAGTTCTTCAAGGACGGCGAGGAATTCCTGCCCGGCGTGCAGGCGATCTCGGCGCCCGGCCACACCGTCGGCCACACCATCTTCATGGTGTCGTCGGCCGGCAAGTCCTTCGCCTTCCTCGGCGATCTCTCGCACCATTCCGTGCTGCTGCTGGAACGCCCGCGGATGGAGTTCTCGTACGACACCGATCCGAAGCAGGCGGCGGAGTCGCGCGTCAAACTGCTGACGATGCTGGCGGCCAACAAGACGCCGGTGATGTCCTATCACTTCGCCTGGCCGGGCTACGGCCATGTCGCCAAGGCCGGTGAAGGCTTCCACTATTATCCCGAACCGATGAAGATGGCGTTGTAGCTCGTCACACCAGGTCCGGGCGGCGCGTGCGCTGCCCGGACCCGTCTGATCAAGTCGGACGCAATTTCCGCTTTTCGTAATATCTATAAATCCGATTGTAACCGTCCATATTATTCGTTTGTCAAAACCCTTCTCCTGCGTAGCGTAAGCCGCGTGGCATCGCCGGCCGGCCGCAACGGCCGCGTCGGCAGACGCCCTCACGCACCAGGAGCGACCATGACCACGACGTCACAGAGCGAAGCGTCATTCTCCCAACTGCTGCTCCGTTGGATCGCCTACCGGCTGTTACTGACGATGGCGGCGATCAGGCCGGTTTATCGCGCCGGCGACATCGCCGCCGCCGCCGCGGCGAGCAACAGTCCCTCCGGCGCGTAAAGCCGATCCTCAGCGTCGCTTGCGCCCGCGGTTCAGCGGAGTTTCCGTTGCGCGACGGGCCTGCTCGGCTGCGAGGTCACGCATGGTCGCGATCGCGCTCGAGACGTGGGCGTCCGGCTGGTCGACCGAATAGACGACATAGGCCGGCATCGAAAATTTCGGCGCGCCGCCAACGAGGTGCAGCCGCCGCGCCCTCAGCAGCGGCTCGACGATCCGCTGCGCGAAGTAGCCCGAACCGCCGTTGGCCAGGACATGCTGCAGCCCGAGCCAACCGATATTCGCCGTCAGCGCGGGGCCTGCGAAATTCGGGAAGACGGCGCTGTGGCGGGCGTAGAACTCCGGGCCCCAATCGACGTAGACGTAGCCGTCCTCCGGCTCCGGCCCGCTCCTCGGGTTGGTCGAGACGAGCACGAGCTGCTCCTCGAACAGCAGCTCGACCTTGAGGCCGGGGCGACTTTGCGGCGTGTACATGACGCCGATGTCGATACGTCCTTCGACCAGCCCTTGCATCAGCTCCGGCTCGAGCGCGCTTTCGGCGCGGATCGAGATCTGCGGATTGGCCTCCTGCATGCGCGGCACCCAGAGCAGCAGGAATTCCTCCCACAGGCCGATGCGCCCGCCGACCACGAGCGCGCCGCTAAAACCTTTGGGGATTCCGACGTCGTGCCGGGCCTGTTCGACAGTGCGCACCAGCGTGGAGGCGTGCCGCTGAAACTGGCGGCCCGCCGCCGTCAACGCAGCACCGGCCTTGTTGCGAACGAACAGCGTGCAGCCGAGCAGCTCTTCGAGGGAATGGATGCGCGTGCTGACGGTGGACTGGCTGACGTGAAGCCGCTCGGCGGCCGTGATGAAATTGCCGGTCGCAACCACGGTCAGGAATGTCCGCGCCAGCTCGGTATCCATGACCCCCTCACATCGATCTTTTCGATATGAAAGGCGCTCTCTTCAGCAATGTCAAACGGACGGCCCTGAAAGCTAACAGCCGAGCTTGTCGGCGATCCCGCCAAAATCCTTGGCAACGAGGTCCCATTTGCCGGTCGCTTCGAAATCGACCTTCTGAAGCGGACCATACTCCGTCGGACGTGCCACGAACGCGGTCTTCAGCCCGTTCTTCTGCGCGGCCGCGAGATCGCCGTTGTGAGCGGCGACCATCATCACCTCGCCCGGATCAAGGCAAAGCAGACGCGCGGCACCGAGATAGGTCTCGGGATCCGGCTTGTAATGCTCGAACAGCTCGGCCGACATGATGAGGTCCCACGGCAGGCCAGCGAACTTCGCCATGTTGGTGAGCAGCGCAACGTTGCCGTTCGAGAGCGGCGAGATCACGAATTTCGACTTCAGCCGCGTCAGGCCGGCGACGCTGTCCGGCCAGGGATTGAGGCGGTGCCAGCCCTTGGTGAGATAGTCGAGATCGGCTTCGGTGAGGCCCTTGATCGCGAACTGCGCGACCAGCTTCTCCAGCGAGCGGCGGTGCAGATCATCGAGCATGACATAGCCGCGCTCGGGATGTTGGCGCACGTCGTCCATCGAGGCCATGTACATGCCGCGCCAGCCGTCGACCAAGGCGGTCCAGTCGGCGCTGATGCCGCGCTGCTTGCTCCACCACATGAAGTCGGTGATCAGGCTGGTGCGCCAGTCCACGACCGTACCGAACACATCGAAGACCAGGGCTTTGACGGCGGAGAGATCGGACATGGCGCCTCCTGATTGTTCTTTTTGTCATTCCGGGGCGATGCGCTGCATCGAACCCGGAATCCATTGAGCGTCAGAGTCTGCCGCCCGATGGATTCCGGGCTCTCCGGGCCGCGCCTGGCGCGGTCCCGTCGCCCCGGAACGACGGCAGCTGTTATTGCCTGGCTTAGTCCAGATGGAACTTCGCCAGCTCGCGATGCTCGGCCTTGATGTAGCGCACGGTGCCGGTGACGGAGCGCATCACGACGGTCTCGGTCTCGATCACGCCGTCCTTGCGGAATTTGACGCCGGACAACAGCGACCCCGTGGTGACGCCGGTGGCGGCGAACAGGCAGTCGCCGCGCGCCATGTCCTCGATGCCGTAGATCATCTTGGGATCGTTGACGCCCATCTTGCCGGCACGCTCGATTTTCTCGGCGGAATCGAGGATCAGGCGGCACTGCATCTGGCCGCCGATGCAGCGCAGGGCTACGGCGGCGAGCACGCCTTCCGGCGCGCCGCCCGTGCCGAGATACATGTCGACGCCGGTATTGTCAGGATCGGCGCAATGGATCACGCCGGCGACGTCGCCGTCCGTGATCAGGCGCACGGCGGCGCCGGTCGAGCGCACGCTCGTGATGATGTCGGCATGGCGCGGACGGTCGAGCACGAGAACGGTGATGCCCTCCGGCTTGACGCCCTTGGCCTTGGCGAGGCGGCGGACGTTGTCGGCCGGGCTCGCATCGAGATCGACGACGCCCTTGTCGTAGCCGGGGCCGATCGCGAGCTTCTGCATGTAGACGTCGGGCGCGTGCAGCAGCGTGCCGCCGTCGGCCATCGCCATGGTGGCGATCGAGCCCGGCATGTTCTTGGCGCACAGCGTGGTGCCTTCGAGCGGATCGACCGCGATGTCGACTTCGGGACCCGCCTTGAGGCCGACCTGCTCGCCGATGTACAGCATCGGGGCCTCGTCGCGCTCGCCCTCGCCGATCACGATGGTGCCCTGGATCGGCAGCTTGTTGAGCTCGCGCCGCATCGCATCGACGGCGGCCTGGTCGGCCGCCTTCTCGTTGCCGTGCCCGCGCAGCCGCGCCGACGACACCGCCGCCCGCTCTGTCACCCGCACGATCTCCAGCGTCAGGATGCGCTCGAGCAATGCCTGCGGCGGGACTGAAATATGGGTCGACATCGGCTAACTCCTTCAAACGGTTCTGGGCAGACTCTCTCTGCCCACATCAATTCGCAACGCCCACGATTCGTTCGAACGAACCGCCTCAGTTCTTCTCGATCCGGATCACCTGCGGCCGTCCGCTGATCACCTTGTCCTTCTGCACGGCGGCGAGCGCACGGCGCACGGCGTCCTCATGCGTCGCGTAGGTGATCAGGATGACGGGCACGGGGACCGCCTTGCCGTTCTCGGGCGCAACGCCGCCATTGGGATGACGCTGCACGATCGACTCGATCGAAATCTTCTGTTCTGCGAGCCGCGTCGCGATCGCGGCCGCGGTGCCGGGGAAATCGCGCGCCAGCAAGCGGATGTAATAGCCGCCCTCGTGGCGCTCCATCGGCGCCTTCTTGGTGTCGCGCAATTGGGTAATGGGCCGGCCGAACGGATTGGCGCGGATGCCGCGCGCGACATCGGCGATGTCGGCGACCACGGCGGATGCGGTGGCCGCGCCGCCGGCGCCAGGGCCGACCAGCGTGATCGGCGGAATGCCCTCGCCGTCGATCGTGACCGCATTGGTGACACCCATCACCTGCGCGATCGAGGAGGATTTTGGAACCATGGTCGGATGCACGCGCTGCTCGATGCCCTTGGCGGTGCGCACCGCAACGCCGAGCAGCTTGACGCGATAGCCGAGATCGGACGCCGCGCGCAGATCTTCCGGCGCAATGGATGAGATGCCTTCGACATATACCGCGCTTTGAGCAACTTTCGTGCCGAAGGCGAGGCTGGCGAGGATCGCGAGCTTTTGCGCGGTGTCGTGACCATCGACGTCGAACGACGGGTTGGCCTCGGCATAGCCGAGCCGCTGCGCGTCTTTGAGGCATTCCGCGAAGGACAGGCCCTCCTGCTCCATCCGGGTCAGGATGTAATTGCAGGTGCCGTTGAGGATGCCGTAGACGCGGTTGATGCCGGTGCCGGCAAGCCCCTCGCGCAAGGTCTTGATGACGGGGATCGCGGCGCCGACGGCTGCCTCGAAATTCAGCGCACCGCCGTGCTTTTCGGCCGCCTTGGCGAGCTTGAGGCCGTGCTTGGCCAGCAGCGCCTTGTTGGCGGTGACGACCGACTTGCCGGCATTGAGGGCAGCCTCCACCGCCGACAGCGCGGGATCGCCGGCGCCGCCCATCAACTCGACGAAGCAGTCGATGCCGGGATGCGTGGCCAGCGCCAGGGGATCCCGGACCCATTCGACACCGCGCAGATCGACGCCGCGCTTCTTCGCCTTCGAGCGCGCGGTGACGGCGACGACACGGATGCCGCGGCCGCTGCGGCCCGCGAGCACGCGGGCCTGCGTTTCGATCAAACGGACCACTTCGGCGCCCACGGTGCCGAGCCCCGCTATGCCCACTTTCAGGGGTGCAACCATGATGACTTAGAAAACCTGCCGAAGAGAACTCAACGCCGATTGGCGAGCGGAACGACGTTGTGCAACGTTTCGATGCCGCTTTCAAGGAAGCGTCGCACGCCGCGCGCGGCCTGCCGGATCCGTTGCTCGTTTTCCACCATGGCGATGCGGACATATCCTTCACCATGCTCGCCGAAGCCGACGCCGGGCGAGACCGCGACGCCGGATTTCTCCACCATCAGGGTGGCGAACTGCATGCTGCCGACGCTGCGGAAGGCTTCCGGCAGCGGTACCCAGGCGAACATCGAGGCTTCCGGCGGCGGAATCTCCCAGCCGGCGCGGCCGAACGATTCCACCAGCGCATCGCGGCGCTTGCGATAGGTGTCGCGCATCTCCTTGATGCAATCGTCCGGGCCGTTCAGCGCCGCGGTCGCCGCGACCTGCACCGGTGTGAACGCACCGTAGTCCAGATAGGATTTGACGCGGGCGAGCGCGGCGATGACGCGCTCATTGCCGACCGCAAAGCCCATGCGCCAGCCGGCCATCGAATAGGTCTTCGACATCGAGGTGAACTCGACGGCGACGTCCATCGCGCCCGGCACCTGCAGCACCGAGGGCGGCGGATTGTTCTCGTCGAAATAGACCTCGGCATAGGCGAGATCGGACAGGATCAGGATCTCGTGCTTCTTCGCGAAGGCGACGAGGTCCTTGTAGAAGTCGAGGCTCGCGACATAGGCCGTCGGGTTCGACGGATAGCAGACGACGAGCGCGAGCGGCTTCGGGATCGAATGCACGATCGCCCGCTCCACCGCCTCGAAGAACTGCGGCGTCGGCTCGGAGGGCACCGAGCGGATCACGCCGCCCGCCATCAAAAAGCCGAAGGCGTGAATCGGATAGCTCGGGTTCGGGCACAGGATGACGTCGCCGGGCGCCGTGATCGCCTGCGCCACGTTGGCAAAGCCTTCCTTCGAGCCAAGCGTCGCCACGATCTGGGTGTCGGGGTTGAGCTTCACGCCGAAGCGGCGGGCGTAGTAGCCGGCCTGGGCGCGGCGCAGGCCGGGGATGCCGCGGGAGGCCGAGTAGCGGTCGGTGCGCGGCTTGCCCAGCGTCTCCTTCAGCTTCTCCAGCACATGCGCCGGGGCCGGCAGATCCGGGTTGCCCATGCCGAGGTCGATGATGTCGGCGCCGGCATTCCGCGCGGCCGCCTTGGCCCGGTTGACCTGCTCGAACACGTAGGGCGGAAGGCGGCGGATGCGGTAAAATTCTTCCATGGCTCTCTGGGCTCCGGGCAACCGGTCAGGACAGAATCGACGGAACAGGACGGCGACTCGAAAAGGGGTTCCGTCTCGTCGCGAAAATTACTCAAAATCAAATACTTAGAGCAATCATCGACGACGCGGACTGAAGTCGTTCGCCCTGACTGTCGGCTGAACCGGGGTCTTTTAGCACGGCAAGGCGGGGGCGCCAGCGATTACCTTGCAGCGCCTCACTTGGCATCCTTGCTGGCGGCGGCCTGGCGATCGCGCGCAGCGGCGAGCTCGGCCTCGATCTTGGCGCGCTGCTCTGGCGGAATGACAGCTTGATTGCGATCCGGCGGCAGGTCGTGCACCGGCAGATAGTTCCCGGGCTCCTTGGGATGCGCCTGTGCGTCCGCGGGCGTCATATCCGCGAACTGACTCGAACAACCGCCCAGCACAAATGCCACGCTCAGAAGCGCGCCACCGATCAGCAGCGACCTTTGCAGGACCCTCAACGCCAACACTTGGGAAATCCCCTACTCGTCCCAATGCAAGCTGCCGCACACTAACCCGACAACCTGCCTAAGCTCAAACCATTGCTGCCCACAAATGGTACGAGCGAGAAAAACATCAAAGGCCCACGACCGGAGGGTTGCACCGCGATTGTGACAAAACCAAGAAAAATTTGTCGCAGTGCAGCACATCTTGGAGCGTGTTTAACGTCAAACATGCGAGCTTCGCGGTGACGAATACGGAATGACTCGTTACTGTTCTGCTCATGAGTATGGCCACGACCGATACGCCCAAACCCGAGACGAAGTTCGATGCGGAAGCCTTCGCGATGAATGTCGCGCGGGCGATGGAGAGCGGCGGCAAGGCGCTCGCGGCCTATCTCAAGCCGCGCGAGAGCGGCGAGGTGCAGGATCGCCCGCCGGCCGAGCTGGCCGAGGTCGTCAGGACCTTCACATCGGTTGCCGAATACTGGTTGTCGGACACGTCCCGCTCGTCCGATCTACAGACCAAGCTGGCCAAGGATTATCTCGACCTCTGGGGCTCGGCGGTGCGCCGCATGGCCGGCCAGGACGTTCCGCCCGCGATCGCGCCCTCGCCGCGCGACAAGCGTTTTGCCGATCCGGAATGGAAGTCGAACCAGTTCTTCGAATTCGTCATGCAGCTCTATCTGCTCACGACCAAATGGGCGCAGGAGCTGGTGCGCGATGCCGAAGGGCTCGATCCGCAGACCCGCCGCAAGGCGGAGTTCTACGTCCAGCAGGTCACCAACGCGCTGTCACCGTCCAACTTCGTGCTGACCAATCCGGAGGTGCTGCGCGAGACCGTGGCGAGCAGCGGCGAGAACCTGGCGCGTGGCCTGAAGATGCTGGCGGAGGACATCGCGGCCGGCAAGGGCATGCTGAAGATCCGCCAGTCCAACCCGGACAACCTCATCGTCGGCGTCAACATGGCGACGACGCCGGGCAAGGTGATCTATCAGAACGAGATGATGCAGCTGATCCAATATTCGCCGACCACGGAGACGGTGCTGCGCACCCCGCTCCTGATCGTGCCGCCCTGGATCAACAAGTTCTACATCCTCGATCTCAAGCCGGAGAAGTCCTACATCAAGTGGTGCGTCGACCAGGGCATCACCGTGTTCGTGATCTCATGGGTCAATCCCGACAAGCGGCTCGGCAACAAGAGCTGGGAAGACTACATGAAGGAAGGCCCGCTCACGGCGATGGACGTGATCGAGAAGGTCACCGGCGAGATGAAGGTGCACACCGCCGGCTATTGCGTCGGCGGCACCATGCTCGCGACCACGCTGGCCTGGCTGGCCGAGAAGCGCCGCCAGCGCGTCTCGTCGGCGACGTTCTTCGCGGCGCAGGTCGACTTCACCCATGCCGGCGACCTCCTGGTGTTCGTCGACGAGGACCAGATCGCGGCGCTCGAGCAGGACATGAAGGCGGCGGGCGTGCTCGAAGGCTCGAAGATGGCGATGGCCTTCAACATGCTGCGCTCCAACGACCTGATCTGGTCCTACGTCGTCAGCAACTATCTGAAGGGCCAGCAGCCCAGCGCGTTCGACCTGCTGCACTGGAATTCCGACGCAACCCGCATGACCGCGTCAAACCATTCCTATTATTTGCGCAACTGCTATCTGGAGAACCGGCTCTCCACCGGCACGATGGTGCTCGACAACACGCTGCTCGATCTCTCCAAGGTCAAGGTGCCCGTCTACAACCTCGCCACCCGCGAGGATCACATCGCGCCGGCGGAATCGGTGCTGTACGGCTCGCAGTTCTTCGGCGGTCCGGTGAAATATGTGCTGTCGGGCTCGGGCCATATCGCGGGCGTCGTCAACCCGCCGGCCTCGAACAAGTATCAGTACTGGACCAACGACAACATCAAGGACGCCAACGTCGCGCAATGGATGAAGGGCGCCGTCGAGCACAAGGGTTCGTGGTGGCCGGACTGGCGGCAATGGCTCGGCGAGCTCGATCCGGAGCAGGTTCCCGCGCGCGTGCCGGGAAGCGAAGCATTCCCGGCGATCGAGGACGCGCCCGGCAGCTATGTCAGGGTCCGCGCATAGCGGAATCTTCCGCGCTTTTGTATAGACTCACTCTCAACACAGCTGCGACGACAGAGGGGATCGAACCATGACGCGCGAATTGTTCTGGCTGACACTGACGGTGATCCTGACCGGGATCCTCTGGATTCCCTACACCATCAACCGGTGTCAGGTCCGCGGTCTCAGTGGCGCGATGGCCAACCCCTCGCGCGGCGACAAGCCGCAATCGGAATGGGCCAACCGGTTGATGTTCGCGCATGACAACGCGGTCGAGAACCTCGTGCTCTTTGCGCCGCTGGTGCTGATCCTCAACGCGATCGACTATTCCACCAAATGGACCGTGCTGGCTTGCGCCGTCTATTTCTGGTCCCGCGTCGCGCATCTGATCGTCTACGCACTCGGAATCCCGGTATTCCGCACCCTCGCCTTCACCGTCGGCTTCCTCGCCCAGGCCGTGCTGGCGCTGGCGATCTTCAAGGTGCTGTGAGCGCGAGCCGCGCCTCACGTCAGGGGAACAGCGCGATCTGCTCCAGCCCGGCCGTCTCGGGCAACCCGAACATCAGGTTCATGTTCTGGATCGCCTGGCCGGCCGAGCCCTTCACGAGATTATCGAGCGTGGAGATGACGATTGCCCGGTTCTTGATGCGGTCGGCGACGACACCGATCTGCACATAGTTGGAACCGCGTACATTCTGCGTCTGCGGCAGCACGCCCTTTTTCGCGACATGCACGAAGGGCTCGTTGACATAGGCCTGCTCGAGTGCGGCCCGCAAATCGTCGGGCGTCGCGCCATTGAGTTTTACATAGGACGTGCACAGTTCGCCGCGCGCCATCGGGATCAGATGCGGCGTAAAGTTCACCGTCACCGTCGAGCCGGCGGCAAGGCCGATCTCCTGCTCGATCTCCGGCGCGTGCCGGTGGGTACCGACCGAATAGGGCGAAAGCCCCTCGCCCGCCTCGCTGAACAGCGTGTTCTGTTTCAGCCCGCGTCCGGCACCGGTAACGCCCGATTTCCCGTCGATGACAATGTCGTCGACGTCAATTAGCTTGGCCTTCGCAAGCGGTACCAGCGCGAGCAGCGCCGCCGTCGGATAGCAGCCGGGACAGGCAACCAGCCGCGCCGCCGCGATTTTCTCGCGATAGAATTCGGTAAGACCGTAGACCGCCTCGCCCTGCAGTTCGAGCGCCCGGTGCTCATGGCCGTACCATTGCGCATAGGTATTCTTGTCCCGCAGCCTGAAATCGGCGGACATGTCGAGGACCTTGATCCCGGGATTCGCCTTGAGGACCGCGGCGATGATTTCCTGCGTGGTCCCGTGGGGCAGTCCGCAGAACACCGCATCGAGCTTGCTCCAATCGACCTTTTCCCATTCCACAAGCTTGGGCAGGTCCAGCATGAAAAAATGCGGAAACACCTCGCTCATGGCTTTGCCGGCATGGGTATTGGCAGTGAGTGCGGTGATCTCGGCATTCGGATGTCGCGCCAACAGGCGCACCGCGTCGGCGCCGGTGTAGCCGGAGGCGCCGAGAATGCCGATCTTCTTCGTGCTCATCACACGCTCCTCTGACATGGATCGGTTACGCCTCTGGCAGGCCCAGCATCAGCCGCATGTTCTGGACGGCTGCGCCGGAAGCTCCCTTGCCGAGATTGTCGAGCCGGGCGACCAGCACCGCCTGGTGATATTTGTCGTTGGCGAAGACGTAGAGCTCGAGCTGATTGGTCTCGTTCAGCGCTTCCGGCTCGAGCCGGCCGCCCTTTGACGCTTCGTTCTGCAGCGGCATCACCGAGACGTATTTCGAACCGGCATAGCGCTTGGCGAGCGCGGCCTGCAGGTCGGCACCGCCAGGCTTGCCGGGCAGCGTGTCGAGTTGCAGCGGCACCGAGACCAACATGCCCTGGCGATAGTTGCCGACCGAGGGAATGAAGATCGGCCGCCGCGTCAGGTTCGAATAGAGCTGCATCTCCGGCAGATGCTTGTGCTCGAAGCCGAGACCGTAGAGCTCGAAGGACGGCGCGCTGCCGTCCTCGAAGCTCGCGATCATCGACTTGCCGCCGCCGGAATAGCCGCTCACCGCGTTGACGGTGACGGGGTAATCGGCCGGCAGCAGGCCGGCATCGACGATCGGCCGCAAGAGCGCGATCGCGCCGGTCGGATAGCAGCCGGGGTTGGAGACCTTCTTGGCGGCCTTGATCTTGCCGGCCTGGTCAGCCGTCAGCTCGGGAAAACCATAGGCCCAGTCCGGCGCGACCCGGTAGGCGGTCGAGGCGTCCAGCACCTTCGGCCCCGAGGCACCCATGCTGTCGACGAGAGCCACCGTCTCCTTGGCGGCATCGTCAGGCAGGCAGAGAATGACGAGGTCCACCTCCGCCATCAGCGCCTTCTTGGCCGCGGGGTCCTTGCGCTTGTCGTCGGCAATGGTCTTCACGACGACGTCGTTCTGGAGCTTCAGCCGCTCGTTGATGCCGAGCCCGGTGGTGCCGGAGCCGCCGTCGACGAAAACGGTGGCCGGCTTCTTGGCCGCGCTGGTGGTCGGGGCTTTGGTGGTGTCAGCGAGGCTCATGATGCGCTTCCTTCGAGCATGTTCGTGTCATCAGCGAAAACCTGCGGCCTTGCCTGCCGCATCAATTGTGAGATCTGTTTCGCGTCGGCATCGCCGGCGCCGAGCGCATTGGCGATCGCCACATAGTCGGCGTCGGATTTGTGCTGGTTGAGCTTGAAGCTGCCTTCGACCTCTTCAACATTCATGACCAGACCCACGATCGCCTTCTTCATCGCCTCGAGCCGGCCCGCCGTCATCTTGCCCGACTTCCACGGCTTCTTCGGCAGCAGCCAGGTCTCGAACTTCTCGCTGAGCGTGTCGATCTGCACCGACAGCTCGTCATCCGTCAGAAGGCGCACAGGCCCGCTCAGATGCACCGACTGGTAGAGCCAGGTCGGCACCTGGTCCGGCGAGACGTACCAGTCGGGCGATACATAGGCATCGGGACCGTTGACCGCGAGCAGCCAGGACGCATCGCCGCCCGCAAGCTTTAGCAGCGGATTGTGACGGGCGACGTGAAACGCGGCCTGCGGCGTGCCGTCGGCGGCGTAGGTCAGATAGAACGGCAACGGCGAGGCGATCGGCCTCTTGCCGTCAAAGGCGCACATGGTGCCGAAGCCGCGCTCTTCGGCGAATTTCAGGCTCGCAGCGCGGTCCTGCTTGAAAAAGGGTGGCGTGTACATCGTGGTCTCCTGCTGGGCCTTCTTGGGGGCCGCCGGATCAGATCGCGCTGACAGGAGAGAGAATGCCGCGGATCGGATCCAGCGGCAAAGACGATGATCTCAAACGCGATCGAGCGCCCAAACCGCAAGACTGCGGCGGCGGCGACGGGCGAACAGAATGGTCGCGGCGTTGATCATGGCGCGCGGCTATAGAGCGAGATCCGGTTCCCGTCAAGGTTCGGGCGTCAGATCACCCGCCAGATCCATTCCATGATCTTGGCGAGCACGTCGCCGAACACTAGGAGCACGGCGGACCACACCAGTGCCGAGACGAAATTGGCGGCCTGGAAGCTCCAATAGGGCATCTCGAAGATGCCGGCCGCGAGCGGCACCGAGGCGCGCAAGGGGCCGAAGAACCGGCCGATGAAGATGCTGGGGATGCCCCAGCTGCGCACGAAAGCCTCGCCCCGGGGCAGCAGTCCCGGATAGCGCGAGAGCGGCCACATCTCGGCGACCTTCTCCTTATAGCGATAGCCGAACCAGTAAGAGACCCAGTCCCCCAGCGCCGCCCCGAGGCCGCCGGCAATCCAGACCGGATAGAAGCTGATGCCGCTCGCCCCGATCAGCGCCCCGATCGCGACCAGCGCGCCCCAGGCCGGGATCAAGAGCGAGATGAAGGCGAGCGACTCTCCGAAGGCGAGCAGAAATACGATCGGAGCTGCCCAAGCCTGATGAACGCGCACGAAATCGGCCAGGGCGTGCGCATATTGCTCCATCAAAAATAGCCTTCCCGCCCCGTCTCAAGGTGCTGCTCGATGAAAAAGACTGGTAAGCCAAGCACTTGTGTGACATCAAGTCACAAACCTCAGCTCGCCGTAGACCGACGGGTCAAATTGCCGGGAATTGGAGCACCTGCGGCGTAAAATCGCCGGTATTGGTCCGCAACCACACCGCCCGGCCCACCCTGCGATAACCTTTCCCAGACAGAAGTGGCATAGTCCGCCCAATCGATTCGCCGCTCATGCGGCCCTCAAAGCGCATCAAGATATATGTCCAAGCAGTTGAAACCCAAAGCAAAAGACGACTTTTTCGGTGGCGACGAGCCGAAACCTCGCGCCGCCAAGGCGGCGCCGCGCGGGAGCGGCGGGGAAGCCGACTACACAGCGGCCGACATCGAGGTGCTCGAAGGCCTGGAACCGGTCCGGCGCCGGCCAGGCATGTATATCGGCGGCACCGACGAGAAGGCGCTGCATCATCTGTTCGCCGAAGTCATCGACAACTCGATGGACGAGGCGCTGGCCGGACATGCGACCTTCATCGGAGTCGAACTGACTGCGGATGGGTTCCTGACCGTCACCGACAACGGCCGCGGCATCCCGATCGATCCGCATCCGAAGTTCCCGAAGAAGTCGGCGCTCGAAGTCATCATGTGTACGCTGCATTCGGGCGGCAAGTTCGACTCCAAGGTCTACGAGACCTCCGGCGGCTTGCACGGCGTCGGCATCTCCGTGGTGAACGCTCTCTCCTCGCGGCTCGAGGTGGAGGTCGCGCGCGGCCAGAAGCTGCATCGCATGATTTTCGAGCGCGGCCACCCCAAGGGCAAGCTCGAGGACCTCGGCAAGGTCAACAACCGTCGCGGCACGCGCGTGCGCTTCAAGCCCGACACCGACATCTTCGGGCCCAAGGCCGCCTTCAAGCCGCAGCGCCTGTTCAAGATGACGCGCTCGAAGGCCTATCTGTTCGGCGGCGTCGAGATCCGCTGGAACTGCGCGCCCGAGTTGCTCAAGGGCGTCGAGGACGTGCCGGAAGAGGCCACGTTCCACTTCCCCGGCGGTCTCAAGGACTATCTGGCGGCGGCGATCCACGCCGATACGCTGGTGCATCCCGACATCTTCTCGGGCAAGTCGGGCCGCAACGGCGCGCATGGTGCCTGCGAATGGGCGGTGGCCTGGACCGCGGATGCAGACGGCTTCCTTTCGTCGTACACGAACACCGTCCCCACGCCCGATGGCGGCACGCATGAATCCGGCTTGCGCAGCGCGCTGCTGCGCGGCCTGAAGGATCACGCCGAGCGCGTCGGCCAGGGCAAGCGCGCCTCGTCCATCACCTCGGAAGACGTGATGGTGGGCGCGGCCGTGATGCTGTCGGTGTTCGTGCGCGAGCCTGAATTCCAGGGCCAGACCAAGGATCGTCTCGCCACCGCCGAAGCACAGCGCATCGTCGAGCAGGCGATGAAGGATCCGTTCGACCATTGGCTGTCGGGCAATCCGAACATGGCCAACCGGCTGCTCGACTTCGTGATCGACCGCGCCGAGGAGCGGCTGCGGCGGCGGCAGGAGAAAGAGACTGCGCGGAAAACCGCGGGCAAGAAGCTGCGCCTGCCCGGCAAGCTCGCCGACTGCACCGATGCCGGCACCGAAGGCTCCGAACTCTTCATCGTCGAGGGCGACTCGGCCGGCGGCAGCGCCAAGCAGGCGCGCGACCGCAAGACGCAAGCCGTGCTGCCGCTGCGCGGAAAAATCCTCAACGTCGCCTCCGCCGGCAAGGACAAGCTGACGGCGAACGCGCAGCTCTCGGATCTCGTGCAGGCGATCGGCTGCGGCCAGCTCCTGCACTATCGCGAAGAGGACCTGCGCTATCAGCGCATCATCATCATGACCGACGCCGACGTCGACGGCGCGCACATCGCTTCGCTTTTGATCACCTTCTTCTACCGGCAGATGCCGAAGCTGATCGACGAAGGGCATCTCTTCCTCGCGGTGCCGCCGCTCTACAAGCTGACGCACGGCCAGAAATCGGTCTACGCGCGCGACGACAAGCACAAGGAAGAGCTGATCAAGAGCGCGTTCAACGCCAATGCCAAGGTCGAGGTGAACCGCTTCAAAGGCCTCGGCGAGATGATGCCTGCGCAGCTCAAGGAGACCACCATGGATCCGCGCAAGCGGACGCTGCTCAAGGTGGTCCTGCTGCCCGACGACCGCGACACCACCGCAGATTCGGTGGAGCGGTTGATGGGCACCAAGGCCGAGGCCCGCTTTGCCTTCATCTCGGACAAGGCCGAGTTCGCCAGCGAAGAGCTGCTGGACGTCTGAGCCTCGGCGGCGCCCGCATTCCGCTCGAGAGCCCCGGCAAAGCCGGGGCTCTTTTGTTTTGCGGGGAAGCCACCCTTTGCCGCGATAGTGGCTGCCTGCAGTCCGCCCCGCATCAGGCGATTCCCGGTCCCGTTGCCGCGACTCGGCCAACGACTCACGGCGTTCGGGCGAGGCTGGACTGCCTCCATTTCGGAGACGGCCGAATTTCCTAACGAAACCCTACCAAAAACCGGGCCGGCGAAATTCTTGCAAGCTATTGAAATTGTACGCGCATTCCTGATTTTGGCGCTGCAGCCCCAAATGCGCGCGCCCCGGCGTTTTCCGGCAACTGTGCCTGCCCGGCAACAGCATTTCGGCGCGAAACGTCTATAGTCCGGGACATCAGATGACACGAACTTCAGTGCGCTCGCGCCTGCTACGACAGACCAAGGTTGGGGATTTTGAAAATGAAGAAGGTTTTGCTCGCTCTGACCGCGGTTGCCGCGATGACCGCTTCGGCCTCCGCGGCCGACCTCGGCGCCCGCCCCTATGTGAAGGCTCCGATGCCGGCGCCCGTCGCTAACTGGACCGGCTTCTACATCTTCGGTGGCGCCGGCGGCGGCATCTGGGATGCGGACTCCCACACCAACTTCGTTGGCGTTCCCGTGACGATCGATCAGCGCGTCGGCGGCGACGGCTGGTTCGGAACGGTCGGCGCCGGTTACGACTGGCAGTTCAGCGGCACCTGGGTCGCCGGCGTGTTCGCCGATGGCCAGTTCGGCAGCCTGCGCGGCAGCCTGAACGATGAGTTCGCCGCCCTGACCGGCCGCATCAAGATGGAAAGCGCTTGGGCCGCGGGCGTTCGCCTCGGCTACCTGGTTGCTCCGAATGTTCTCTCCTACGTCAATGGCGGTTACACCGGATCACATTGGTCGGGCACCGGCCTGACCAATCTGGCCGGAACGCCTGCGGGCTTCCACACCGACTCGTTCAACCGCAACGGCTGGTTCGTCGGCGGTGGCGTCGAGAACAACCTGAACATCTTCGGCATCTCGGCGCCGGGCTGGTTCATGAAGACCGAATACCGCGCTGCCTACTACGATCGCAAGGACATCGCCGTCCGCACCGACGTCGGCAACCTCGTGACCACCGACTCGATCAGCTTCAAGCCCTGGGTCCAGACCATCAGCACCTCGCTGGTCTACCGCTTCAACTGGACCGGTCCGGTCGTCGCCAAGTACTGATCCGATCTCACGATCGAACGTCAAAGCCCCGGCATCGCCCGGGGCTTTTTCGTTGCGCGGTGCGCGGCGGCAGCCACAGGCCCCGCTCTCGGTGGCGCGAAGCTGGCCGCTCAGCTGCGGCCAACCACACGCTATCGGTCATCGCCCTACCCCACGCGTCGCAGCCAGCGCTGGATTTCGCCGCGACGGCATCTGCCGGCGCTGCCATTGTATCCGACGCAGACCTACGGGTACTGTGGGCTCAAGCTTTCGCGGCCGCGGCTATGGTTCATGTCGAGGCTCGCGGCAGCAGCGGACCGATGGGAGGACATGCATGCGCAGATTTCTGCTGGTCGCAGGCCTGTTTGCGACTGCCGTCGGGCTGCTCTGGATCGGACAGGGCACCGGCACGGTCCCCTGGCCGCGATCGAGCTTCATGGTCAACCAGCTGCAATGGGCCGGCTATGGCGCCGCCATGGCCGGCTTCGGGCTGGTGCTGATCTGGCAGAGCAACCAATAGAAGAAACCAGGGAATACAAGCATGACATCCAGCCGGTTCGATCTCCGCGGCAAGGTCGCGATCGTCACGGGAGGCAATGGCGGCATCGGCCTCGGCATGGCGCGCGGACTTGCCGACGCAGGCGCCGACATCGCCGTGGTCGGACGCAACGAGGCGAAGTCCAAGGCAGCCGTCGAAGATCTCAGGCAGCGCGGCGTCAAGGCGATCGCAATTGCCACCGACGTCACCGACAGGGCCGCGATCGAAGCCATGGTCGCCCGCGTCGCGAAGGATCTCGGCCGCATCGATATCCTGATCAACAATGCCGGCATGAGCATCCGCAAGCCGCCGCACGAGCTCGAGCTCGACGAGTGGAACAAGGTGATCGACACCAACCTCACCAGCGCCTTCCTGTGCTCGAAGCTCGCTTATCCGCACCTGAAGGCCTCCGGCAACGGCAAGGTGATCAACATTGGCTCGATGATGTCGATCTTCGGTGCGAGCTTCGCCACGGCCTATGCGGCGAGCAAGGGCGGCATCGTGCAGTACACGCGCGCCTGCGCCAACGCCTGGGCGCCCGATAACATCCAGGTCAATGCCATCCTGCCGGGCTGGATCGATACCGACCTCACCCGCGGCGCGCGGCAGCAGGTGTCGGGGTTGCACGAGCGGGTGCTGGCGCGCACGCCTGCGGGACGCTGGGGCGACATCGACGACTTCGCGGGCATTGCCGTATTCCTGGCATCGCCCGCGTCGAACTTCGTCACGGGCACCGCGATCCCCGTCGACGGCGGCTTCTCAGTGATGGCCTAAGGCGCCGCACGAAAAAAGCCCCGGCATCCCTGCCGGGGCTTCTGCGTCCAAGGGGCCTGAGTCCAAGGGGCCTGGCGCGATCAGTACTTCGCCATCACGGGACCGCCGAACTTGTAGCTGATGCCGACCGTGACGGTCTGGTACTGGCTGACGACGCTGTAGGGAACATTGCCGTTGGGCGTGACCAGCGGCGCGCCGCCGCGGCGGTAGCGCTCGAAATCGTAATAGCGATACTCGACCTTGCCGAGCCAGTTCGGAGCAAACGCGTATTCCACGCCCGCACCCGCCGTCCAGCCGCTGGTGTTCGAGGAGAAGGCGTCGACGCCGACCCCGAGATTCGTGTTCACGTGGCGCTGCTCGCCATAGGCCCAGCCGCCCGTTGCAAAGAGCAGCCATTTGTCGAACGCAACACCGGCACGGCCGCGAATGGTGCCGACCCAGCGCAGCGTCGTCTCGTCCCGGGTGCCGCCCACGAAATTGTCGTCGCCCTTGATGTCGGCCCAGGCCAGATCGCCTTCGACGCCGAGCACGAAATTCCTGATCTGCCAGTTGTAGCCGGCGAGGCCGCCGGCGATGGCGCCGCTCGAGCTGTAGCTGTTCGCAAAACCGGCGTCATTGAGCCGATCGTGATCGCCCCAACCATATCCGCCGAAGCCGCCGATGTAGAAGCCGGTCCAGTTGTAGACCGCCACCGGCGGCGCGATCGGCGCGGCCTTGACTGCCATGTCGGCTGCCGTCGCAATGCCCGGCGCGCCGACGAGAAGAGACATCATTCCTGCGAAAGCCAAAGCCTTTTTCATCGGTATTGCTCCAGAAAAAGTTGCAACAAATCGAAATGGTCTATTGCCGAATTTATACGTCGCGCCGGTTGCGCCGCGAGGCTGAATCGGCCCCGCCCGTCGCTTCCCGTGCGCTATTCGGGAAAAAGTGACATTTGGACCACGCAAGGGTCTGCAATGCTGACGTTTCCCGCCACGCAAAAAAGAGCCCCGGACGAAGCCGGGGCTCTCAGAGTTGGCAGTGCTTTTTGATCGTTGGTCGCGTTGCGTCGACGTGCTCAGTAACGGGCGATGGTCGGGGCGTCGAACTTGTAGCTCGCACGCACCACGGCCCATTGGATGTCGCGCGGCTTGGTGTCGAAGGTGTAGTTACCCGAGGTGCCGCCGAGCTGATAGGTCTGGCTGCCGAAGGCAGCGTAGTTGTATTCGAGGCCCACGATCCAGTTGCGGGTGATGCCGTATTCCCAGCCGGCGCCGACGGTCCAGCCGTTGTGCCAATGGGTCTGGCCGCCCGAGCCCGTGGACGGGTTCGCAACGTTGTCGACCACCGAGAGACGGTTGTTCACGCCGGCATAGCCGCCCTTGATGTAGAACAGGTTGTTCTGCACAGCGAAGCCCGCACGGCCGACGATTGTCGCGAGCACGTTGGCGCGCCAGCTGAACTGGTCGTCGAGGCCGATGCCGAACACGTTGTTCGTGAACGAGCCCTTGTTGTCGAGGCCGGAGATCGTGCCTTCCATGCCGAACACGTAGTTGTTGGCCTGCCAGTTGTAGCCGATCTGGGCGCCGCCCATGATGCCCGATTTGCGTTGGCGGAAGCTATCACCTACCGAAAGATCGCCGAACGGCGCGCCGGTCCCGTTGTTGATGAACTGCTCGTTGGTCCATGCGCCGCCGATGTGGCCGCCGACATAGAAGCCGGTCCAGTTGAACAGCGGCTCGGCGTAAGCGGGCGCCTTGGTGTAGCGCGCGCCGAGATCGGCGGCGGAGGCCGCGCCCGTCGAAACCAGAGCGGTCGTGCAGGCGAAGGCGGCAATCAATTTGGTACGCATGGTAACACCCCGTGTCCTTTGATGGGTGCACGGTCACAGACGGGTGTTACTAAAATTGGAATCAACAGAGTTAACGCGCCGCGTGGGCACGCGCGGCTCCGCAAATCCGCCTGCGCTGTTGCACACCCGCAACGCTCTGCGCGCGGTTTAACGCGACATTATCCCTACCGATGTCCTGCGCTACGATGCCGGCGCGGCCTTCGAGTGCACATGCTCGGGCCGCACGCCGAGCGCAATCAGGCGCGCCGGAATGCCTTGGAGCCAGGGCAATGCGGTGACGAGGCGCACGATCAGCGGCACCTTCAGCGGGCGGTCGCCGCCCTGCAGGGCGCCGCTGATGATGTTGTTCTGCACCACCACCTGCATGCGTTGCGTCATCTTCACCGGGAACTCGCGGCGACGCCTGACGGCATCGAGCTCACTCTCGGAGGGGCAGCCGTGCTGCAGCTTGTCCGCCAAGAGGTTGGCGGTCGCGACCGCGTCCTGCACGGCGAGATTGACGCCGACGCCGCCGACCGGCGACATCGCATGCGCGGCATCGCCGATGCAAAGCAGGCCCGGCTGCGTCCAGCGCGGCAGGCGGTTGATCGCAACGGTCAGCAGCTTGACGTCGTCAAAGCTCTTCACGTCGGCAATGCCGGATTTGAGGATCGGCGCCATGCGCACGACGTCGTCGAGCAGCGCCTGCAGCCCCCTCGCCTTCACCGCCTCGTGCTGTCCCTTGGCGATGACATAGGCGCATTGCCAATAGTCGCCGCGATCGAAGGTGATCATCATCTTGCCGGGCTTGACGCGCGCGAACACGTTCTCCGTCTCGTCAGCCCTGCGGCCGGCGCGAAACCACAGAACGTCCATCGGCGCACCGATCTCCTCGACGGCAAGGCCCGCGCGCTCGCGCACGGTCGAATGCCGGCCGTCGCAGGCGATGGTGAGATCGGCTTCGATGTCGATGATTCCGTCAGGCGTTTTCGCCCGCACGCCGGCGATCGTCTCGCCGCGGCGGATCAGATCGACCGCCTCGGTGCTCATCATCACCTCGAGCGAGGCAAAGCGCCGGCCCGCCTCGCGCAGGAAGTTCAAAAAGTCCCATTGCGGCATGAAGGCGATGAACGGGTATTTGGTGTGAAGCCGGGAAAGATCGGCGATGCGCACCGGCGTGCCGCCGAACAGGCCATCCATCTTCTGCAGCCGCTGATGCGGCAGCTTCAGGAAGCCGTCGATCAGGCCGAGCTCATCCATCACCTGGAGCGTCGAGGGATGCACGGTGTCGCCGCGGAAGTCGCGGAAGAAATCCGCATGTTTCTCCAGCACCACGACCTCGATGCCGGCCCTCCCCAGGAGATAGCCGAGCATCATGCCGGCAGGTCCCCCGCCGACGACGCAGCAACGGACCTTTTTCGTCCGGTTTGATGGTTGGTCGGATGTCATTGCAGCCGCGATCCGCGCGTAACGAGCAAGATGTCGCAGTCAATGTAGCGCCGATTCCGGGCGTTGGCGCCTGAATCTGGATGCGGAACGCGGCCTCCAATACCGGCCGGCAGCTTGGATCAGGCTTGCGCGTCAGCCGCCGGGAATAGATCGACCTGCCGGTTGTTGTTACAAGGGAACACGACCCAAAAGGGCATCCCGAGGAAACGTTCAACGTGGCATGGTTGCTTGCAGGCGTGGCAGCCTGGCTGGCCGTCAACGTCGTGCTCGTCTATCTGCGCACGCGGCGAGCCCGTGAGGCTGAAGAGAGCGAGCCGCGGGCCTAGCTTCTTGCGTGCCGCGCGGGTTTCAGACGCTCGCGTCAAAACGGCTGCCCGCCCTTGATGCGCCGAGAAAGGGCGCGCGCGACGCAGGCCCACGATGGTGCAGCGAGATTACTTCTGATCCTCGTTGCTAGTCCCGGTGCCCGGACTACCGATCGGCAACCCGTTGGGCGCATGACCAACACCGGCGTTCCGTTCGGCTTGCGCTGCCGTCGGTGTCTTACCGTTCGCGGTCGGCGGCTGGACGTTCGGATTGTTCAGGCTGTTGTTGCTGTTGACGTTGGCCCCAGTGGTGGTGCTGTGCGTTCCCATTCCCGAGGGAGCCGACGGCCCTGAATTCGCGCTGCTGGACGAGGTGCCCATTCCGGCACCCGAGCTGGCCGCAGATCCCGCGCCTCCAGTCCCCGTCCCGGCAGCAGCCCCTGCACTGGCGCCGCCGCCCGCACCACCGCCGCCTGCCCCTCCTCCTCCTCCTCCGCCACCGCCGCCTCCCTGAGCGAGCACGGTCGTCGAAAGCGCAGCGCATGCGAAGGCTACGAGGATGGTTTTGCGGATCATGATGGTCTCCCTGGTTTGGCAGACAATCCAGCGACCTAAGAGTTGTTCCTGGGCCGAACGTCTTCGACCTCAGTCGTTGAGCGCCGAAGACCTCAGCTCTCGTCGCTCTGCCAGAAGCTCAGTGACGGTTGGACGACGACAGCAAACGCGGCAAGAGCGAGGATGGCGATGGCGACGAATGCAATTGCGAACTCTTCCATGAAGTCTCCCGGCGCCACAGCCCTCTTCCGGCATGCATGCCAGACCGTTGCGGCGGCATGGTGGCTCCAAGGTGGATTTAACATGCCTCTTGAGACGAGTTCCTCGTTACTCCAGCTCGCTCAGGCACGATCAGATCGCTCTCTTCAGCACATAAGCCTCGTCAGGACATAAGCCTCGCCATGACGATCACCGCTCTCGCGACTTGCGAGAGCGGTCCGAAACATAATCCAAAGTCAGACGGCTTTCTCCTTCAGCTCGAAATCCATCTGCCAGGTCGACTGTCCGGGCTGCTTTCGAAATATCCAAATGGTAAGCGTGGAACCGGCGGGAATTACGATGCTATCGCCTTCATGCATCGTGAATTGCCGAATATTGTTCTCGGTTGCCCAGATTGAATGAGAGTAAACGTCCTTATCGCTGGCCTTGGTGCAGCTCAGGACTCCCCCACCGATTACTGCGCGGGTGACAGTCTGGCTAATCGACGAGTCCATGTGAATGGTAGTCATCTCGGCATCTCCAAAAATATGAATAAAACGCCAGATGCTCCCTCAGGTTGCGCCGCTCTGTCAACAACTCGCTCTCGAATGTCGACTATTGTTTCAGGCGCAGGACGCAATCAACATTCGCCGCGACGCATTCGACAAAGATCAATCATCAATTGCTACCCCGGTTCGCGCTCCGAAAGCTCTTGATCTCCGACACGCTGCCGTCGCGATAGGTCAGCTCCACCGACACGGACTGCGTCGCTGGGGCGAGCTTCATGTAGAGCGGCATGCCGGCGGTGATGGCGCTGGGGTCGCGCATGTCGCAGGGCGGCATCTTGAGCACCTGGTTGGGCACGGCGGTGTCGATGCCGATGCGCACCTCGCGGATGGCGCAGCGGTAGGACACGAGGTGTGTGTAGTAGACCAGGAGCCCGTTGAACTCGCGGAACGACAGCCAGCTCGTCGACGTCATGTCGAGGATCTTGCGCTGGTCGCGGATCAGCGCGGCCTCGGGATCGAAGCGGATCGGGAACGGTCCCTGCATGTCGCCGGACTGGTCGACATAGCGGACCTCGATGGTGCCGGCCTGCGCATCCGGCGGCAGCTCGATCGACGGGTTCGGCATGCGCTTGCGCGTGCGCGGATCGAGCGTGTCGATGAATCCGGTCTCGCGGAAATCGCCCTTGCCGGCCATGCGCCAGGAAATGCCGAGCGTCGGGTCGGCGAAGGAGAACACCACGCTCCAGCCGCCATTGTGCCGCGAGAAGCTCGCGATCGGCGCATTCAGCGTCTCCTCCTTCGGCAGCTGCGGCACCGACACCGGCGGCAGCGCGGCGAGCTTCTGCGGCGGCGGGTCGGCCGGACGCGCAGCGGCATCCTTCGCCATGCCGCTCAGGAAGACGTCGTCGACCATCTGGTCGAAATAGACCGGCACCTGCCTGTGCTTGACGGTGTCGGCCATCTCGCTGACGGCGCGGCGGGTGCGCTGCGCCACTTGCACGAGGTTCTCGCCGGGCTGCAGCAGCTCCCTGGCGAAGGTGCGCGTGAACACCGAATTGGGATTGGTGTCGTCGTTGGACAGACGATCGAGCGCGGTCTGGCGAGGACCTGCCGAGAACACCGAGAACACGCCTTCAGGCAGCAGCGTCATCGGCGCGAGGCCCCCGGCACCGGCGACCGCGCGGGTGCCCTTGCGCTCGAACGGATTGTTGCGGCAGGCGTCGAAAACCAGGATCGAGGTCCGCGCCTTCTTGTTCTGCAGACGCTCGATGATGCGGTCGGCGAGGATCGAGGCGTCGCGCACCAGCTCTTCCTGGCCTTCCGTCGCCGCCGGCACGTCGGTCGGCAGAAGATAGTTCTGGCCCGCGATCTCGAAGCCGTGGCCGGCGTAGAAGAAGAACGCGGTATCGCCGGGCTCGATCGCCTTGTCGAAGGCGAGCAGCGTCTCTGAGAATTGCTGCCGGTTCTGGTTCTCGGCGACCATCACCGAGAAGCCGAGCTGCTTCAGCGTGTCGCCCATGGTGCGGGCGTCGTTGACCGCCTTGAGCAGCTTCGGCACGTTCCTGTAATCGTTGTTGCCGACGACCAGCGCAACACGCTTCTCGGCATGAGCGGGAAGCGCAAAGCCGCTGAGCCCCGCCGCAAGGCCAAGGGCCGCCAGAATTCGCAAAAGCCGACGCGTCATCGCAAGTTTCCCGTTGCAGATCGGCGCAGAGGCCGCTTCCTTCGAACAGCAGTTCATTGGACCCCCCTGCCGCTGTGTGATAGTCGGCCCAGACGTAACGACGGTTCAAGGGACGCCGCGCTCCGGTTCCCCGATCTCGCTATGGCAGATTCCCGCGGAATCTGCTCTTTCTAGGCGATTGCGTGCAAGCGGGGGCTGCCGTGTATTGCTGGTGTACCGACGAGGTCGAGCCGAATGAGCGGTTCGACTATTGGCGCGAGGTGCGCTCCAAGGGATTGTTCGGCGTCACCGCCGAGCTCGCGCGCGAACAGCGCGCGGACTTCTTCGGCGAATTCTCGCTGCGCCAGCTGGGCGGCGCCGGCCTCGTCGAGCTGAAGGCCTCCCCCTACACGGTCGAACGCAGCAGCTCCGACATCGCCCACGCGCCGGGCGACGCCATCTGCGTCTACCAGCAACTCGGCGGCGGCGGCTGGTTCGGCGGCCTGCGCGGAAGCGACTTTGCGATCGCCAACGGGCGCTTCGCGACCAGCCATACCGACCTGCCCTACCGCACCGCGCCGCTGGGCGCCGAGGGCTTCCATCTGCGGATCCTCAAGATCCCGCTCGGCACCATCCCGGTCCAGGACAAGCGCATGCGCGAGCTTGCACCCCGCACGTTCGACGATCCCACTCTGGCGCCCCTGTTAGGGGCCTGCTTTGCCGAACTCGGCGAAGCCTCTACGGAGCAAGGCGCCGACGATGCGACCTCCCTTGTCCAGGCGTTGGCCCATCTTGCGCTGATCGAGCGCGGCATCGTCAGACCCGGCAGCCGGCGCGGACAGGCCGCGCTGCGGACCGCCCGCCTCTCGCAGGCCCGGCGCCTGATCGCGCGCCATCTGCAAGATCCCAATCTCACGCCGATCATGGTGGCTGACCTGCTCGGCGTGTCCGTGCGCCACCTGCATATGCTGTTCGAGGCCGCGGAAAGGAGCTTCTCGCAGACCGTGACGGAGGAACGGCTGAAACAAAGCCGCCGCCTGATGCGTGAGGCGCCCGAACGGCTGATCGCCGACATCGCGGCCTCCTGCGGCTTCGAGAGCCTGGCGACCTACTACCGGGTCTTCAACGCCGCCTACGGCATGGCTCCCGGAGATTTCCGGGCCCACGGCTCGGATCGGCGTTAGCCGCCCGGCCCGGGAGCTCGCTCGGTCGATGCGCGGGCCGGAAAACCCCAACCGCGCCCGTGATTTGGGCAAAAACCTCAGGTTTTTTAGGGCCTTCCCGCGTCCGCTCCATTGACTTTGGCCGATTCCCGCCTATGTTCCGGGGCGACGCGGCTCAGATCGAAGAGCGATTCCTGAGCCTTGCGCTTTGTTCGCGTGAGTCAGCACCCCCAGCTTCTTTGAGAGCGCGCCGTTTCGGGGTGGAACGCGACAGCCTTATTACCCTCGATTCCGAACGGCGGTTTCGACCAGAGGCTCAATGTCCTTTACAGATCTCGGACTGTCCGAAAAAGTCCTCGCCGCAGTGGCGGCCACCGGTTACACCACCCCCACCCCCATCCAGGAACAGGCGATCCCCCACGTCCTCGCACGCAAGGACGTGCTCGGCATCGCCCAGACCGGCACCGGCAAGACCGCGGCCTTCGTGCTGCCGATGCTCACCATCCTCGAAAAGGGTCGCGCCCGGGCACGCATGCCGCGCACGCTGATCCTCGAGCCGACCCGCGAGCTCGCGGCCCAGGTCAAGGAAAACTTCGACCGCTACGGCGCCGGCCAGAAACTCAACGTCGCCCTCCTGATCGGCGGCGTCTCCTTCGGCGACCAGGATGCCAAGCTGACGCGCGGCGTCGACGTGCTGATCGCAACCCCCGGCCGACTGCTCGACCACACCGAGCGCGGCGGCCTCCTGCTCACCGGCGTCGAACTGCTCGTCATCGACGAAGCCGACCGTATGCTGGACATGGGCTTCATCCCCGACATCGAGCGCGTCTGCAAGCTCGTCCCGTTCACGCGGCAGACCCTGTTCTTCACCGCGACCATGCCGCCGGAAATCCGGCGCATCACCGAAGCCTTCCTGCACAATCCGCAGAAGGTGGAAGTCTCCAAGCCCGCCACCACCGCCGTCACCGTCACGCAGGTCCAGGTGCCCGCCGGGCGCGAGGCGCACGAGAAGCGCGAGCTGCTGCGCCGGCTGCTGCGCGAGGCCAAGGACCTCAAGAACGCGATCATCTTCTGCAATCGCAAGCGCGAAGTCGCGATCGTTCACAAGTCGCTCCAAAAGCATGGCTTCAGCGTCGGCGCCCTGCACGGCGACATGGACCAGTCGGCCCGCACGGCCGCACTCGAACAATTCCGCAAGGGTGAGCTGCCGCTCCTGGTCGCCTCCGACGTCGCCGCCCGCGGCCTCGACATTCCCGAGGTCAGCCACGTCTACAATTTCGACGTTCCCCATCACGCCGACGATTACGTCCATCGCATCGGCCGCACCGGCCGCGCCGGCCGCACCGGCACCGCGATCTCGATCGTCACGCCGCTCGACCAGAAGTCGATGGTGGCGATCGAAAAGCTGATCGGCCAGAGCATTCCGCGCGCCGAGGGCGATTACGAAATCCAGGCTGAATCCTCCGACGGGACCGAGCGTCCGCGCGAGTCGCGTGGCCGCGAGCGTTCACGCGGCGGACGCGGCAAGCCGCAGCGCGGCCGCGACCGCGAACGCAGCCACGAGCCGCGCGATGCCCGCGGCGAGGCAAGGCACGCTTCTGAGACTAGGCCTTCAGCCGAAGCACGGCCCGCTGCCGATGCACGGCCCGCACGCGAGGCAAGGCCGGCACGCGAGGCAAGGC
Source organism: Bradyrhizobium sp. 62B (assembly GCF_030272265.2). Lineage (NCBI taxonomy): Bacteria > Pseudomonadati > Pseudomonadota > Alphaproteobacteria > Hyphomicrobiales > Nitrobacteraceae > Bradyrhizobium > Bradyrhizobium sp. 62B. Next base: position 3,876,284 of record NZ_CP092841.2, read on the forward strand.
AGCCGCGTGAAGCCAGACCGTCATCCGAGCCGCGTCATGGTGCCCGCCCGCAGGCCAATAATTCGCATGTGCCGTCGATCGGCCGTCCCGAGCCGCGCCGCCAACGCGAGGCCGACAGCGAGCCGGGCGATCACTCGCATCTGCCGGCATTCCTGCTGCGGCCGGTCCGCTCTCCCGCGGGCGCCTGAAGGGAGAGAACTGGCGATTCTGCTTGCAACCAAGCCGACGCCAGGATCGGGAATCCGCCGGTGCGTGATTACCAACACCAGCTTAAGTTTCAGGCGGCCTAGTTTGCGATGCGCCCGCGCACTACATAATAGGGATCACCGCCCGCTCTCGGCAAATATCGGTGACTGAGAGTGTTGTGCTCCCGCCAAGCGCGAGCGAGCCACGTGCCAGACTCTCAACACCGTCCAATTTGCCCAACTTGTAATCGCCCCATGACGTTGGAATTACAGCCCGGTGGCGAGCCACCGCGCACCTTTCAATGCCTGAAGTGCGACCGGCCAGATCCTTTGACCTCGACGGAAGTAGAGAAAACAATCAAGGCTCTTCGACCGCCAGATTGAGGTCGCCTCTCTTTGCAGCATCTTGCCATCGCTAAAGCCCCGGCTTCTTCAGCCCTGTGACGGGAGCGTCGGCTGTCTTGAAGGGAGTGGACGGGGATCGAGGGACGCGGGATGAGGCAGCGACCAGAGCCTTGAAGGAGCGGCTAGCCCTCAGGGGAGCGAATGAATACCGCCTCAAGTGAGCAAAATTGACCATCCCGAAAGGTGGTCATCTGCCACATTTTCCCGATGCCGCATAGGGTAAGGGAGATTGCATGCCAGAGCGCGTTCGTACCAAGTTAGTTTACACCTCAGAAGTTCGTCTCCTGGCGACTGCGCAGTCAATTCAGACGAAAAGTCTATCGGGCGATCAGCGCCAACGCCGGCTATTGCGGCGCGATACGCAGTATATGACATCTGCGGAGCTCCACGAATTGAAAGAACGCATAATGGAGGCGATTAAACGAAAGCGCACGCACTCCTAAAGCGCGCGAGCGCGCTCCAGGTTTCGGTTGCGAAAACAGGAAGTGCACGTTTTTAGACGTTTCGTGAACGTATATTTACGGGGTGTTCACGATCGTCCGTTAGCCTACGAACATAATTTAAGCATTGCTGCGGTCGTCGGCGCACCGACCGCTGTGGAGTATGTTCCGTGGTCAAGGTGCTCGACGAACACGAACGCACGATGGCGTTCGCCGAAGTAGCGCTCGGTCAGATCCGATCGCTTCGGCAGACGGCGATTCCTCGCAATTACGAGATCTGGTACGTCTACGCCACCGGCTACAACGCGCCGCTCAACAAGATCGTCAACGAGACGCTGGCGCGCAGCGGCAAGCTGACCGAAGCCGATCTCGAGCAAATCTACGAGACCTATCTCTCCCACATCAAGACCACCGACCGCATCGACAAGGTCGGCGCCCGCGTCATCGGCGAGATCGACGACGTGATGAAGGTCCTGAGCGACGCGCTCGGCATGACCGGCTCCTACGATGCCAGCCTGTCGGGCGCGGCCGCGAAACTGTCGTCGGCCAAGAGCCGCGACCAGATCAAGGCGATCGTCGAAACGCTGCTGCGCTCGACCAGCGAGATGCGCGAGACCAACAAGGCGCTGGAAGACCGCCTGACGCTGTCGAAGAACGAGATCAGCAATCTTCAGCAGAGCCTGGAGGCGATCCGCGCCGAGAGCCTGACCGATCCGCTCACCGGCCTCGGCAACCGCAAATATTTCGACCGCATGATCGGCATGGCCGTGCAGAGCGCGCTCGCCTCGGGCGAGCCGCTGTCGCTGCTGCTGTTCGACATCGATCACTTCAAGTCGTTCAACGATTCCTACGGTCATCTCACCGGCGACCAGGTGTTGCGGCTCGTCGGCCTGTCGCTGAAGCAGACCATCAAGGGCCAGGACATCACCGCGCGCTATGGCGGCGAGGAATTCGCGGTCGTGCTGCCCAACACTGCGCTGCGGCAGGCCCTCACGGTTGCCGACCACATCCGCCGCGCGGTGATGGCGAAGGAATTGAAGAAGAAGTCCACCGGCGAGATCCTCGGCCGCGTCACGATTTCGGTCGGCGTCTCCATGCTCAAGCCGGGCGACGACACCGACGCGCTGATCGAGCGCGCGGACGCCTGCCTCTACGCCGCCAAGCGCAACGGCCGCAACCGCGTGATCTGCGAAGCCGATCCGGAATACGCGGTCGAGAGCCATAGCCGGGTGGCGTGAGTTTCCGTCGACTGCCTTAGGATGGACCAAGCGGAGCGTGCCTACGGACTTTCGGTGGGCACGGCGCTATGCGGCTTTGCCCCGTCTACGCGCCGTCTTCTTGACTGCCTTCTTCGTCGTCTTCTTGGCAGCAGGCTTCTTTGGCTCGGTTTTCTTGCTGGCCGCCGTCTTCCCCTTCGGCCGCTTCTTCACCTTGGCCCGCTGGGCGGCGGCGAGTGCCGCCCTCGCCCATTGCACGAAATCCTCGGAATCATCGAACAGGCGCGCCGGCAACTCCCAATAGGAGTTGACCACCACGGTCTTGGCGCGGGTCGAATATTGGAACGGCTTCGAGCCCTCGGCCTCGAAGTCCGGAATGGTCACCTCGTCGGCGCGGAAGAACAGGCCCGCGCGCAAAGCGAGCGCGAAGTTGACGCCGTCGACGGAGATGCCGTGGCCGGAGAACATCTTGCGGATGGCGACGGGGCCGAAATCGGAAAACAGGTCGATCAGGAATTCGCGGTCCATGCTCACGCTCTCTCGCGCCGCGGACGCAGCGCGCCGTGCAACGGTGCGCTGCTGAGCCGGGGCCCATGCCCTTTGCGACAGGAAGTATAGCGTGGGTCCCGGCTCTGCGCAGCAGCGCAAGGGCGCTGCAGCGCGTCCGGGACACGAGAGCGATGCGTTGGCTGATTACCCGTCGATCTTGGCCGGCCGCAGCTCGACCGACTCGCCGCAGCCGCAGGCGGAGATCTGGTTGGGGTTGTTGAAGACGAACTGGGCCTGCATTTTGTCGGCCTTGTAGTCCATCTCGGTGCCGAGCAGGAACAGCACGGCCTTGGGGTCGACCAGGATCTTGACGCCCTTGTCCTCGACGACTTCGTCGGTCGGCCGGACGTCGTGGGCGTATTCGACCGTGTAGGACTGGCCGGCGCAGCCGCCGTTCTTCACGCCGACGCGCAGGCCCACGATCTCGGAATCGGCGCGCTGGGTCAGCTCGGTGATCCGCTGGGCGGCAGCGTCCGTCAGCCGCATCACCTGCGGGCGCGGCCGCCGGGGCTTCGGAGTGGATGCTGGTGTTGCCTGGGTCATGTTATCTATGTGGTCCGTTGCGGAGCGAATTCAATGCGAGCTGTGACCGTCACCACATGTTGAGCACGAGGCGAGCCTCGTCGCTCATGCGCTCGGGCGACCACGGTGGCTCCCAGACCACCTTGACGTCGACCACGCCGACCCCGGGAACGCTGGCGACCGCGTTCTCGACCATGGTCGGCAGTTCGCCGGCGGCCGGGCAGTTCGGCGTCGTCAGCGTCATCTGGACGTCGACGGAGCGATCGTCCTTGATCTCGACCTTGTAGATCAGGCCGAGCTCGTAAATGTCGGCCGGAATTTCCGGATCGAACACGGTCTTGAGGCCCGCGATGATCTCGGTGGTCAGACGCTCGGTTTCCTCCGGCGGCAGCGCCGAATGGGTCTCCATTGGACTAGCTTTGATTTCGGCCGTGTCACTCATGCGAACAAATCCCGCGCCTTCAACAGCGCCTGTGCCAGATGATCGACTTCTTCCCGCGTATTATACATGCCGAACGAGGCCCGGCAGGTGGCCGTCACGTTGAACCGCTCTAAAAGCGGCATCACGCAATGGGTGCCGGCGCGCACGGCGATGCCCTGGCGATCGATCACCGTCGCGACATCGTGGGCATGTGCGCCCTTCAGCTCGAACGAGATCACCGGACCCTTGCCCCGCGCCGTGCCGATCAGCCGCAGCGAGTTGATCTCGCGCAGGCGATCCTGGGCGTAAGTCGTGAGGTCGGCCTCGTGCGCGGCAATGCGTTCCTTGCCGATCGAATTGACGTAGTCGATGGCCGCGCCAAGGCCGACGGCCTCGACGATCGCCGGCGTGCCCGCTTCGAATTTGTGCGGGGGATCGCCATAGGTGACGATATCGCGCGAGACCTCGCGGATCATCTCGCCGCCGCCGTTGAAGGGGCGCATCGCGACGAGGTGGTCATATTTGGCCCAGAGCACGCCGATGCCGGTCGGACCGTACACCTTGTGACCTGTGAACACGTAGAAGTCGCAGCCGAGGTCCTGGACGTCGACCGGCAGATGCACCGCGCCCTGGCTGCCGTCGACCAGCACGGGAATGCCGCGGGCGTGGGCGATCTTCACCACGTCCTTGACCGGCACGATGGTGCCGAGCGCGTTCGACATCTGGGTGATCGCGACCAGCTTGGTCTTCGATGTCAGCAGCTTCTCGAACTCGTCGATGAGGAAATTGCCCTCGTCGTCGACCGGCGCCCATTTGATCACCGCGCCCTGACGTTCCCTCAGGAAATGCCAGGGCACGATGTTGGAGTGGTGCTCCATGATCGAGATGACGATCTCGTCGCCCTCACCGATTTTCGGCGCGCCCCAGGACGACGCGACCAGGTTGATCGCCTCCGTCGCGTTGCGGGTGAAGATCACTTCCTCGGTTCGGGCAGCGTTGATGAACTGCGCGACCTTGGTGCGACCGCCCTCATAGGCTTCGGTCGCCGCGTTGGCGAGGTAATGCAGGCCGCGATGCACGTTGGCGTATTCGCTGGTGTAGGCCTGCGTCATGCGATCGAGCACGGCGCTCGGCTTCTGCGCCGAGGCGGCGTTGTCGAGATAGACGAGGTTCTTGCCGTAGACCTGCATGGCGAGCGCCGGAAAGTCCTGGCGCACGCGCGTCACGTCATAGGTGCCGTTCTTGACCGCCGGATGCGTGCTCATTGGCGGCGCTCCAGCCAGCGCTCGGCAACGCCGATCACGTGCTCGCGCAGATCGTCAGCGGCGATCTGCTCGATCGCCTCACCGACGAAAGCCTGGATCAGCAGCGCCTGGGCCTGCTTCTCCGGCAGGCCGCGCGCCTTCAGGTAGAACAAGAGGCTGTCATCGAGCGCGCCGGCGGTGGCACCGTGGCCGCAGGAGACGTCGTCGGCGAAGATTTCCAGCTCGGGCTTGTTGTCCGCCTCGGCTTCGTCCGAGAGCAGCAGCGCGCGAGTCATCATCTTGCCGTCAGTCTTTTGCGCGTCGGGACGGACGATGATGCGGCCCTGGAACACCGAGTGGCCGCGGTCGTCGATCACGGCGCGGAAGACCTCGCGGCTGACGCAATTCGGCACGGCGTGGTCGACCACCAGCGTGGTGTCGCCATGCTCGGTCTTCTTCAACAGATTGACGCCGTTGGCCGAGAGTTCGCTGCCTTCGCCCGCCAGCGTGATGAAGCCCTGCAGACGGCTCACCGCGGCGCCGGTGGTCATGTTGAAGAAATTGAATTTTACGTTGGCACCGATGGTGACGAAGTGCGAGGTCACGTTCACCGCGTCAGGCGCATCGTCCATCAGGCGGATATGAGCCACGTCGGATTCATCGGCCGCGGTGATGATCACGGCGTCGTTGACCTGGTAGCCCTTGGCATCCGCCGCGACGAAGGTCTCGACGATGGTGGCGCGAGCGCCCTTCCCGACCGCGACCTGCGAGCGGGTGAACGCCGAGGCCGACGAAGCGGTCGCGATGTGAATGATCTGGATCGGCGCTGACAGTTTTGCGCCGTCGGCGATCTCCAACACGACGCCGTCGGTCGCCATCGCCGCGTTCAGCGCGATCATGGCGTCGGTGGACGCGGTCTTCAGCAGACCCGCGTCCTTCTCCAGCACCTCACGCAGCGTCTTGAAGCCGGCCTCGGCGACGAGCGCCTTCACGTCGGACAGATCGGCCGCAAACACGCCATCGACCAGCACCAGCTTGCGGGCGCCGCCGATCGCATTCGCCTTCACCGCGTCCGCAGCGCGCTTGAACGCGGCCGCATCGGGCGCGGCTGCCAGCGGCAGCACCTCGCCGACCAAGGCGCGCAAATCGGTGTATTTCCATTCCTCGATCCGGCGGTGCGGCAGGCCGAGACGCTCATAGGTCTCGAATGCCTCGCGGCGCACGGCGGTGATCGCGGGCGACCCCGGCAGTCGGCCTTCGGCGCTGGTGAAGAGATCGCTCACCGCGCGGCCCTTTCCGGTCTTTGCCACAGCAACGTTCATCGCAAAATTCCTTACGCGGCATCCTCGAACTGGGCGTAGCCGGACGCTTCCAGCTCCAGCGCCAGTTCCTTGCCGCCGCTCTTCACGACACGGCCCTTCGACATCACGTGCACGACGTCGGGCACGATGTAGTTGAGCAGCCGCTGATAGTGGGTGATGACGACCATCGACCGCTTGGGCGAGCGCAGCGCGTTGACGCCGTCCGCCGCGATGCGCAACGCATCGATGTCGAGACCGGAATCCATCTCGTCGAGGATGCACAGGCTCGGCTCGAACAGCGCCATCTGCAGCACCTCGTTGCGCTTCTTCTCGCCGCCGGAGAAGCCGACATTGACGCCGCGCTTGAGCATGTCCTGCGGGATGTTCAGCGACTTCGAGACCTCGCGGACCTTCTTGAGGAAGTCCGGCGTCGAGTATTCATCCTCGCCACGCGCCTTGCGCTGCGCGTTCAGCGCGGTGCGCAGGAAGTTCATGGTGGCAACGCCGGGAATCTCGACCGGGTACTGGAACGCCAGGAACACGCCCTTGGCGGCGCGCTCGTCCGGCGACATCTCCAGGAGGTCCTCGCCCTTGAACAGGATCTGGCCGTCGGTGACCTCATAGCCGGGCTTGCCGGCGATGACGTGGGAGAGCGTCGACTTGCCGGAGCCGTTCGGCCCCATGATGGCGTGGATCTCGCCTTCGTTCACGGTCAGCGTCAGCCCGTGGAGGATCTCACGCTCCTCGACACGAACCTTGAGGTCTTTCACTTCAAGCAAAGCCATCTTGGTATCCAGTCTATTCAATTGATGTTGGAGCGCCGAAGCGCGCCGCGAGGGTCGGTGCTTAGCCGACCGACCCTTCGAGCGAGATCGAGATCAGCTTCTGCGCTTCCACCGCGAATTCCATCGGCAGTTGCTGCAGCACGTCCTTGACGAAGCCGTTGACGACGAGGCCGACCGCCTCCTCCTGCGAGAGACCGCGCTGGATGCAGTAGAACAGCACGTCCTCGGAGATCTTCGAGGTCGTCGCTTCGTGCTCGAACGTCGCCGAGGAGTTCTTGGCCTCGATATACGGCACGGTGTGCGCGCCGCATTTGTCGCCGATCAGCAGCGAATCGCAGGCGGTGAAGTTGCGTGCGCCGGTCGCCTTCCGGTGAGCCGTCACAAGACCACGATAGGTGTTCTGCGATTTGCCGGCCGCGATGCCCTTCGAGATGATGCGGCTCGACGTGTTCTTGCCGAGGTGGATCATCTTGGTGCCCGAGTCGACCTGCTGGAAGCCGTTCGAGATCGCGATCGAGTAGAACTCGCCGCGCGAATTGTCGCCGCGGAGAATGCAGCTCGGATATTTCCAGGTGATCGCCGAACCCGTCTCGACCTGGGTCCAGGAGATCTTGGAATTGTTGCCGCGGCAGTCGCCACGCTTGGTGACGAAATTGTAGATGCCGCCCTTGCCTTCCGAATTGCCGGGATACCAGTTCTGCACCGTCGAATATTTGATCTCGGCATCGTCATGCGCGACGAGTTCGACCACGGCGGCGTGCAGCTGGTTCTCGTCGCGCTGCGGCGCGGTGCAGCCTTCGAGATAGGAGACGTAGGAGCCCTTGTCCGCGATGATCAGCGTGCGTTCGAACTGGCCGGTGTTGCGCTCGTTGATGCGGAAATAGGTCGACAGCTCCATCGGGCAACGCACGCCCGGCGGCACGTAGACGAACGAGCCGTCGGAGAACACCGCCGAGTTCAGCGTCGCATAGAAATTGTCCGAGGTCGGAACCACCGATCCCAGATATTTCTGCACCAGCTCGGGATGCTCGCGGATCGCTTCCGAGATCGGCATGAAGATCACGCCGGCCTTCTTCAGCTCCGCCTTGAACGTGGTCGCAACCGAGACCGAATCGAAGACCGCATCGACCGCGATCTTGCGGCGCGCCGGATCTTCCTCGCCGGGCTTGGGCTCGACGCCCTCGAGCATGGCGACTTCCCGCAAGGGAATGCCGAGCTTCTCGTAGGTCTTCAGGATCTCCGGATCGATCTCGTCGAGCGAGGTGACCGTCTTCTTCGGCTTCGGCGCGGCGTAATAATACAGGTCCTGGAAGTCGATCTTGGGATAGTCGACGCGCGCCCAGGTCGGCTCCTGCATCGTCAGCCAGCGCCGATAGGCCTCAAGCCGCCACTGGAGCATCCAGGCGGGCTCGTTCTTCTTCTCGGAGATGAACTTGACGGTCTCTTCCGACAGCCCCTTCGGGGCCTTGTCGGACTCGATCAGGGTTTCAAACCCATAACGATACTGGTCGACGTCGATGCGCTTCACGCGCTCGACCGTCTCTTGCACGGCTGGCATTCTATCCTCCGCTCGCGGTTTCAAGGACCGCGGTGGATCAAACTCGAACGAGTATTACGATGTTTCTGTGCGGAAAGCACGGCTTAGAACCGTTCAAGCCGTGTTTCATCGCTTAAGTCTTAAGTAGGCTATTACCGAGCTTTCGCCAAGCCTCTAACGCCCTCTTGATGTCCTCTGGTTCCGTGGACCAGCCCAGACTGAGACGCACCGCTCCCTGGGCCACCGCCGGGTCACATCCCATGGCCGAAAGAACGTGCGACGGCTGAACCTTGCCCGAGGAACAGGCGGAACCGGAGGAAACGGCGACGCCTTCGAGGTCAAAGCCAATCACAGCGGTCTCGGCCTTGAGGCCCGGCGCCGTGAACAAAACGGTATTTGGCAACCGCTCGACGTCCCCAGAGAAGATGGTTGCGCCCGCAACACTCCGGATGCCATTTTCCAAGCGATTTCTGAAGTTTACTATCCGCTCCGCATCCTCCGGCAGAGCCTGAAGCGCGACCTTCGCCGCTGCACCGAAGCCGGCGATGCCTGCGACGTTCTCGGTTCCCGCGCGACGGTTCAGCTCCTGTCCCCCGCCCCGCAGCACCGGCTCCAGTCCGGCGATCCCCTCGGCCACGACCAGCGCACCGACCCCCTTGGGGCCGCCGATCTTGTGTGCAGAAAAGGTCGCAAGGTCGGCGCCTATAGCTTTGATATTGAACGGGATCTTGCCGAGCGCCTGGATCGCGTCGACGTGCAGCAGGCTCCCCGCCTCGTGGACGATGCCCGCGGCGTCGGCGATCGGCTGCAGCGCGCCCGTCTCGTTGTTTGCGGCCATGATCGACACCAGCGCCGGCGGGCCGTCGTTGAGCTGCGCCCTGAGATGCTCGAGGTCGACGACGCCGGAACGCGTGACGCGGATCAGGCCGATGGCGGCCCCCGGAAACCGGCCACCTGCCAGCACCGAGGCGTGCTCAACCGCCGAGACCAGCAGCCGTTCGACGGGTCCACCGGACGGCCCCCGCAAACCCGGCGACAGGGCCAGCGAATTTGCCTCGGTTCCAGACGAGGTGAAGACGACGTTCCGCGGCAACGCGCCGACTGCCGCGGCAAGCGCAGCACGGGCGTCCTCGATCAGCCGTCGCGCTTCCCGCCCCTCGGCATGGACCGACGACGGATTGCCGACGAGGTCATAGGCCGCAACCATCGCCGCCCGCGCCTCGGGGCGCAGCGGCGTGGTCGCATTCCAGTCGAGATAGACACGGGTCGGCATCTCGCCCTCTTAGCACCTTTTGCCATCCGTCCAATCGGAGGGCGGCATGCATCAGGCCGGCTGGTGTTGCTCCATTCGGGCAACCATCCGCGGCGCCGCCCGCAGCCCGAACAGAGGCCGCAGCCAGGCGATGCGCCGGACCACTTCATAGGTCACCACACAGGTGAGCGCGGTGCCGATGATGACATTGGAGGCCTCAATCCCGACCGGCAGGCCGCTGTCGCGCAATGCGTGCGCGATCACGATGATCGCGGTCTGATGCACGATGTAGTACGGGAAGATCGCGTCGGTCAGATAGCGCCGCACGGGGCTGTCGGCCGTGAGGTGGCGCCGCGCAAAGCCCAGTACGGCGGCGATCGCGAGCCATTGGTAGCAGCCGTAGGCCGAGGCGGCGGTCCACTTCAGGGCGGGCGACGGTGCAAACAGACCGGCGCGAAGCAGGATGAAGGCCAGGAAGCAGACGGCTGCGGCCGCCAGAGCGGCCCAGCGCTGGCGCTCGACATTGCGCCAGATCCCCTCCTGCTTCGCCAGCAGGAAACCGGTCAGGAAGGCCGTCGCGTGGTCGGCGTGGTTGTACCAATCGCCGAACAGCGCATGCGTCGACGGGAAGGTCGGGAACAACACCAGGCGCCAGGCCGCGTACAGCACGCAGGGCACGATCAGGAGCCATGGCCCGGCGAGCATGACGGCCAGCTTCCGGCCCAGCCAGTCAGCGCCGGCGGGCCACAATGCGAGCACGCCGATCAAGGCCATCGTGTAGACCCACAGATAGACCACGAACCAGAGATGGTTCCAGGTCGGCAGCACGATGCAGGGATTCGGACAGAACTGCGCACCGAAGGCAAAGTAGTGCCTGGTGTAGAAATCGAAAAAGCCCGCGGGATAGCCGAGACTTTCGACGATCTGGAGATAGGATTGCGGCGGCACGATCGCGAGCATGCCGAAGATCAGGGGGATCAAGAGCCGCACAGACCGCGCCCCGGCGAGCGAAGCGAGAGTGGACTTGCCGAGCATGAAGCTGGTGGCAACCCCCGACACCAGGAACAGCAGCGACAGCCGCCAGGGGTTGAGGAACAGCATCACCGGTTCCAGCCAGGTCAGCCGGTGCACGCTCTTGATGTGAAATCCCCAGGACACGTAGAGCATGCCGACGTGGTAGAAGATCAAGAGCCCGAAGGCTAAAATCCGCACCCAATCCAGATCGATACGCCTGTCCGTGCTCGGGAATTGCTGTGGTGTTGTCATGGTTTTCTGCTCCTTGAGGGGACGACGAACGCGGTTTTCGGGCCAGGTTGACACTGAAAATGGCTGACATCGAAAATGCCCCACTGACGGAGCGCGTCGAGCCGGTTTGGGGTCAGAATCGGACGCGAGGGGATGAGCCGCCGGTGGCTGGGACGAGCGGCGGGCCGTTTGGGATCAGCGGAAGCGACCGGACGATGTTCGCTGCGATCGCAGCCGTCGCGCTCGCGACCGGAATCGTCAATGCATTCTCGGGCGCCCAGGACGCGGCCTGGCGCGGCGACAGCTACGACATCGGCCGGCGGCTGTTTTGGGAGATGTCGAGCATCGCCGTCATCCTGCTGCTGCTGCCGATCCTGGTGCTGGCGGTTCGCCGCATGCGCCGGAGCGCCGGCCTCGCCACGCGGGCCGGAATCGGGGCGATCGCCCTGCTCGGCTTCTCAGCGCTCCACATCACCGGCATGGTCTGGCTGCGGAAGCTCGCGCTCTGGCTCGCGGGAGGCACCTACGATTTCCGCTTCTCGCTTGCGACGGTCCTTTACGAATTCCGCAAGGACGCCGTCGCCGTCGTCCTGATCGCCGGCACGATCTGGCTGCTCGAAAGCCGGCGCGAACTGAAGAGCGCCGCCCTCGCTCCGTCGGCGCCCCCCGCCCCGCAGCAGCCGTCGTCCCCGAATCTGATCTGGCTGCGCGACGGGACGAGCCGCATTCGCGTGGTGCCGCACGACATCCTCTGGGTCGCTTCCGCCGGCAACTACATCGAATACAGCCTTGCCGACGGCACGCAGCACCTGATCCGGGGCACGCTGGCCGCGGCGGAAAGCGAGCTGGCGCGCTTTTCCATCGTTCGCGTTCATCGCACCAAGCTTGCCAATCTCGACCGGGTGAGCGGCGTGGACCTCAAGGCCTCCGGCGATTTCGAGCTCGTCTTCGACAACGGGCAGACGCTTGGAGGCAGCCGGCGTTACCGGCCGGCAGTCGTCTCCCTCGGCAGCCGGACCGCCGCGGCTGGAATCGCCACCACCGATCAACCGACGATCCATAAACAGCCGTGATTCCAATCGGTTGAGCGGCACTCTCCAGCACCGCGGCCCGCCTCCGTCGTGGCCCGGTTGATCCACGCGGCGACACATCACCGGCAGCCGGCCGGCGATGACGCTGCGATGACGCGCTAAGCTCTTGAGTCGATTGAGAGATGTCGAAGAAGCTTGCTTTTTGACCCTTGCCTCGTGTTAGAAGCGCGCATCAGTTCACCTGCGCGCCACTCGCGCATCATCCGAGGGCGCGCCTCTCCACCTTTCATCCGTGCTCCCGTCGGCGGCAACGCCGGAAGAGCCACAATCGGACGATTGCGCAGGGATCACCTCCAAGGGACTCAATCAGAGACATCCATGCCTGAAGTCATTTTCACCGGCCCTGCCGGCCGCCTCGAGGGTCGCTATCATCCGGCAAAGCAGAAGAACGCGCCGATCGCGATGATCCTGCATCCGCATCCGCAGTTTCACGGCACGATGAACCATCAGATCGTGTACCAGTGCTACTACGCCTTCGCGCATCGCGGCTTCTCGGTGCTGCGCTTCAACTTCCGCGGCGTCGGCCGCAGCCAGGGCTCGTTCGACCACGGCACCGGCGAATTGTCCGATGCCGCCGCAGCTCTCGACTGGGCGCAGACCATCAATCCCGAAGCGCGCGCCTGCTGGGTCGCCGGCTTCTCCTTCGGCGCCTGGATCGGGATGCAGCTCCTGATGCGCCGCCCCGAGGTCGAGGGCTTCATCTCGATCGCACCGCCCGCCAACCTCTACGACTTCTCGTTCCTCGCGCCCTGCCCGTCCTCGGGCCTGATCGTGCACGGCGAGAAGGATGCGGTGGTGCCGCCCAAGGACGTCAACACGCTGGTCGAGAAGCTGAAGACGCAGAAGGGCATCGTGATCGACCAGCAGGTCATCCCCGGCGCCAACCATTTCTTCGACGCCAAGCTCGAGCCGCTGATGGAGACCATCACGGCGTATCTGGATATGCGCCTGGCAAACGTTCGCTAAGCCAACTTCAGCGCCACGACCTTGTAGCCCGGATGGAGCGCAGCGAAATCCGGGACACCTCTCGCGATAGAAGCACTGTCCCGGATTGCGCTGCGCTCCATCCGGGCTACGGGCACCCAGCTCACGCGAGCTTCAACGCCACGATTCCCATCAAGACGAGCGCGATGCCCGCAAGCTTCATCGCGCTCAGGGTCTCGCCGAACAGCACCACGCCCATCACGAACGTGCCGGCAGCGCCGATGCCGGTCCACACCGAATAGGCGACGCCGACTTCGAGCACCTTCAAGGCGCGTCCGAGCAGGACAACGAACGCTGCGAGCAGCACGACCGAAACGATGCTCCAGCACAAGCGCGTGTAGCCTTCGGCATATTTCATCGAGATCGCCCAGCCGACGTCGAGCGCGCCGGCGACCACCAGCATCAGCCAGGCCATGGATTGCGACATCGACGTTGCGCTCAAGCCGCGAGCTTGAGCAGATGCGCGTCGTGGCGAACGAGGAAGGCGCGCAGCAATTGCAGATAGTCGGCGCCGACCGCCGTGCGCACGCTCGGGCGTTTCGCAAGCTCAGCGCGCCAGGCGCGGACCTTCGGCACATCGCGGAAGATGCCGTGCTCGGTTAGCTCGTCGAACAGGTCGAAATAGCGGAAGATGGGCGCGAACACCGCATCGACGAGGCTGAACGCGGTGCCTGCGAAGAAGGGACCCGCACCAAGTGTCGCCTCGACGCGTGCGAACTTTGCGACGAGCGCCTGCCGCTTGCTTTCGAACGTCGCAGGATCGGCTGTCGTCTCCAGCCCCCAGAGATCGCCGAGGATCGCCGAACCGAACTCCATCCAGGCGCGGTGCTCGGCACGCTTCAGCGCATCCGTCGGATGCAGCCTGGCGCCGCCTTGCGTCTCCTCGATGTACTCGCAGATCACATTGCTCTCGAACAGTGCGACCTCGCCCTTGTCAGTCGTCACAACCAGCACCGGCACCTTGCCGAGCGGCGACAGCTTCAAGAACCATTCGGGCTTGTTGGCGAGATCGATGTCGACCCGCTCGAACGGAACGCCCTTCTCCTTCAACGCGATCACGGCGCGCTGCACGTAGGGGCAAAGCTTGTGGCTGATGAGTTTTAATGAAGCAGGCATGAAGCGATCCTGGCGGTTCGATGCAACTGCATTCAATGTAGATGCATCTGCATGCATCTGTCAAGATACATGCGGCTGCATTAATCCATCGCCTCAGGGCCGCGCGATCACCCCACCCGTCATCGGCATCGGCACGCCCGTGGTGGACGGATAGGACAGCGGCAGGCCCTTCAGGCCGCGGGCGGCCAGGAAGCCGAAGGCCTGGGCCTCGATGGCGTCGGAGGCCCAGCCGAGCGTCTCGGCGACCTCGACGGTGGCCGAGCCCACGCGCTCCCGCAGCATCCGCAGCATCGTGAGGTTGCGGGCGCCGCCGCCGCAGACGATCCAGCTCCGCGGCCGCCGCGGCAGCAGCGGAATGATTCGGGTGATCGCCGCTGCGGTGAAGGCGGTCAGCGTCGCGGCGCCGTCGGCCGGCGCGACGTCGCCGAGCCGGAGCGCCGCGAAGTCGTTGCGGTCCAGCGATTTCGGCGGCGGCAACGCAAAGAAGGGCAACTCCAGCGCGCGGGCGATCCAGGCCTCGTCGGCCTTGCCGAGAGCTGCGAACTTTCCTTCCGTATCGAACGCCTGGTTCATGGTGCGGTACATGAAATCGTCCAGCAGCGCGTTGCCGGGGCCGGTATCGCAGGCGATCAGCGTGTCGTTGCCGTCGATATAGGTGATGTTGGAGACGCCGCCGATATTGACCACGACGATCGGCCCCTCGCGGTTCAGCGAGTTGGCGAGCGCCCGGTGGTAGACGGGTACGAACGGCGCGCCCTGCCCGCCGGCCTCGACATCGGCGGCGCGGAAATCGTGCATCACGGGGATATGGATCGCCCTGGCCAGTGCCGGCGCGTCGCCGATCTGCACCGTCAGCCGCCGCTCGGGGCGGTGCAGCACGGTCTGGCCGTGGAAGCCGACGATGTCGATATCCTCGGGCTTCATCCGGTTCTGGGCGACGAAGGCGGCAACCGCCTCGGCGTGAGCCTGGGTCACCGCGCGCTCGGCCTCGGCCAGGATGCCCGGCCGGGCGTCTCGTTGCGGCAGGTGCACGGCCTCGGCGAGCGCCTGCCGCAGAAGATTGCGCTCCGCCGGGCTATAGGCCCGGTAGCCGGACGGCCCGAATGCCTTCACCTGTTTTCCATCGGTTTCGATCAACGCGACATCCACCCCGTCCAGCGAGGTGCCGCTCATCAAACCGAGTGCCGTCAACATCATGGATCAGCGTCCTCGAGACCCTCTCCGGCATGCCGATCTTGTGCCAGAGGGACACATCTTATAATGCCACAGCGCCAAGTGGCGGGTGGCCATCGGGTTCCCACGCAAGACCCTTAAATTGGCCCCAAAACAGTAAACCAAGAATTGTTGGGCATGCCGACAGATGACTGCATTTAAATCGGATTTCCTCAATACCCTGCAGGAACGTGGCTTCATCCACCAGTGCTCCGATTTCGAGGGGCTGGACGCGCTCGCCGCCAAGGGCGAGGCGACCGCCTATGTCGGCTACGATTGCACCGCCCGCTCGCTGCACATCGGCAACTATCTGACCATGATGATGCTGCACTGGCTGCAGCAGTCCGGCAACAAGCCGATCACGCTGATGGGCGGCGGCACCACCATGGTGGGCGATCCCTCCGGCAAGGACGAGACGCGCGCGATGCGCACCGTCGCCGAGATCGAGGACAACAAGGCCTCGATCCGCGGCGTGTTCGCCAAGGTGCTGCGCTATGGCGATGGCAAGAGCGACGCCATCATGCTCGACAATGCGGAATGGCTGACCAAGCTGAACTGGATCGAGATGCTGCGCGACGTCGGCCGGCATTTCTCGGTCAACCGCATGCTGACGATGGACTCCGTGCGGCTGCGCCTCGAGCGCGAGCAGGAGATGAGCTTCATCGAGTTCAACTACATGGTCTGTCAGGCCTACGACTTCGTCGAGCTCGCCAAGCGCACCGGCTGCAAACTGCAGATGGGCGGTTCGGACCAGTGGGGCAACATCATCATGGGTGTCGATCTCGGCCGCCGCATGGGCACCCACCAGTTGTTCGCTCTCACCACCCCGCTGCTCACGACGGCCTCGGGCGCCAAGATGGGCAAGACCGCGCAAGGCGCGGTGTGGCTCAACGCCGACGCGTTCTCGCCCTATGATTTCTGGCAGTACTGGCGCAACACCGAGGATGCCGACGTCGGCAAATTCCTGAAACTGTTCACGACGCTGCCGATCGCCGAGATCAGGAAGCTCGAAGCGCTCGGCGGCTCGGAGATCAACGAGGCCAAGAAGGTGCTCGCCACCGAAGCAACGGCGCTGCTGCACGGCCGCGATGCCGCGAACGAAGCGGCGGAGACCGCGCGCCGCACCTTCGAGGAAGGCGCGCTCGCCGAGAGCCTGCCCACGGTGGAAATTCCGCGCGGCGAACTGGACGCCGGCCTCGGCGTGCTCAGCGCCTTCGTCAAGGCAGGCCTCGTTGCCTCCAACGGCGAGGCGCGGCGGCAGATCAAGGGCGGCGGCCTGCGTGTGAACGACGAGCCCGTCACCGACGAGAAGATGACGCTTTCTGCGGCCAATCTGACGCCGGAAGGCGTGATCAAGCTGTCCTTCGGCAAGAAGAAGCACATCCTGATCAAGCCTGCATAGGCGTATGAGCTTTTCGCTGCTTGTCAGGGTGCGCGGATGCGCGCTCCCTGACCGGTAATGGATCAGAACACGCCCGGCAGGGAAACGAGCAAGGACGGCGTCGCGGCGGCGCCGCAAGCTGCCGTGCGGATCGCGCTCACCGTGCTCGCGCTCTGCTTCACGCTGGCCGTGCTCGGCCGCGGGCTCGGCGACAGCTTCACGGTGTTCCTGAAGCCGATCTCGGAAAGTTTTGGCTGGGACCGCGCGCAGATCGTCTCGGTCTATTCCCTCACCTGGCTTGCGAGCGGCCTCACCGCGCCCTTCGTCGGACGGCTGTTCGACCATTCCGGACCGCGCATCGTCTATGCCCTCGGACTGGCGCTGCTCGGCGCGGCGTTCCTGACCGCGGCCCACGCGCAACATCTCTGGCAATTCCAGCTTACGATCGGCCTCTGCGTCGGCATCGGCGTCGCCTTCATCGGCATCGTGCCGAACTCGATCCTGCTCGGCCGCTGGTTCGGGCCTCGCCTGCCGACCGCGATGTCGGTGGTGTATTCGGCAATGGGCGGCGGCGTGCTGGCGCTGCTCCCGGCGTCGCAGCTCCTGATCGACCACATCGGTTGGCGCGGGACCTACCAGCTGTTCGGCGTCGCGGCCCTGGGCCTTCTGGTGCCGCTGATGCTGCTGCCGTGGCGGCTGTTCGCCGCGGGCTCGCCGCATGTGGTGAAGAAGACCGATCCGGACTTCGTCGACAATGGCTGGACGCTTCTCGGCGCGATGCGCCACCACGCTTTCTGGGCGCTGTTCTCGACCTTCTTCTTCACCGCCGTCGGCATGTACGCGATCGCCGCGCAGATCGTGGCCTATCTGATCGATGCCGGCTTCCCACCGCTGCAGGCCGCGACGGCCTGGGGCTTTTCCGGTGTCGTGCTGGTATTCGGAATGCTCGGCGTGTCCGCGCTCGACGGGCTGATCGGACGGCGGCCGTCGGTGCTGCTCAGCTACGCGATCTCGATCCTCGGCATCGTGCTGCTATGGCTGCTGCAATATTCGCCGAACATCCTCCTGCTCGCCGGTTTCGTCATCTGCTTCGGCAGCATGATGGGCTCGCGCGGCCCGCTGATCAGCGCTACGGCGATGCGGATCTTCCAGGGCAAGCGCGTGGGAACCATCTACGGCACGATCTCGATCGGCAGTGGCCTCGGCTCGGCGTTCGGCTCCTGGAGCGGCGGCCTGATCCATGATGCGACCCACGGCTACAACGCGCTGCTTGCCTTCGCACTTGCGAGCGTCGTGCTCGGCATGATCCCGTTCCTGATCGTGCCCGCCCTGCGACGGTAGGTGTCCCAGAGGTAACCTGCACGCATACGCGTCACCGCACAATTACGGATCGGCGCGGCGCGAACACGCACAAAAAATCGGGACCTCGCGCGGCTGAACGCCGGGCGCGCGGTGTTTTGTCCGTCATGACAAAAATGTCAGCGCAAATTGACGCGGACCCGCTTGCGAGACAGAACTGAATGCGGTCCAAGTCGCAGCATTGGATGGAGGGCAAACCAATGAACTTTCCCTATCTCACGCGCTTTCAACCGGTTCTCTTGAGCCTGTTTCGCTTCATCACCGGCCTCTTGCTGTTTCAGTACGGCATCGCCAAGATTTTCAAGTTTCCGGTGCTTCCCTACTTCGCCAACATCCCGCCGCTGATCTGGACGGCCGGTGCGCTCGAGCTCGTGCTCGGCGCGCTGCTGATGCTCGGCCTGTTCACCCGCCTCGCCGCTTTCATCCTCGCCGGTGAAATGGCCTTCGCCTACTTCATGGGCCACATGTTCAAGGGCGAGACGCCGGTGTTCCTGCCGCTGCTCAACGGCGGCACCGCGGCGATCCTGTTCTGCTTCGCCTGCCTCTATTTGTCGGCAGCGGGTGGCGGCTCGGTCAGCGCCGACGCCGCGATGGGCAAGGACTAGCGCGTCCGCGCGCGGGCGCTACGGCGTCCGTCTTCGACCCCGCAAACGGACGGCTCCGGCAGATCCGCCGGCGCCGTCTCAGCGCGCCCCCAGCACGTTCCAGATCAGAACGAGGGCCGCGACGAGCAGCACGGACATGATGATACGGTGAGCGAATCGGTTCACTGCAGTTTCAGCCGGGCTCGATCACCAGCAAAATCTGACAACGATACACTCCCGCAAGAATACGGGTGAGCGTCGATGCATGCGCTTCTGCCTGCACGCTTGCGCATATGTCGCCCGAGCGTCTTCAGCACGGTGGGCGCCCATAGCCTATGTTCATGATTGGTAAGAACTTCATGCTACCGGTGCGAGCAATAACAACCATTCCCTAGGGGCTGTGATGAAGCTGCTGAGTCATCTGACGATCCGCACCAAGCTTGCCAGCATGGTCTGCCTTGCGGCTTTCACAGTCACGGCCATTATCGGCGTGTCGTCCGTCCTCAGCAAGAGCCGCATGATGGAGGATCGCGTCCAGCAGATGCGGACCGCCGTCGAGCTGCTCTACAACTACGCGCAATCGCTGCAGGACGAAGTCACCGCCGGCAAGCTGACACTGGCCGATGCCAAGGCCCAGTTCCACCAGCGCGGACGCCGCATGAATTTCAACGGCAACCAGGGCTACCCCGTCGTCTACAACTCCGACACGTCGATCCTGGTGAACGGCGCCAATCAGCAGCTCGAAGGCAAGATCACCGGCGCCAAGGACTCCAACGGCGTCCTGATCGCCGACGCCATCCTCAAAGCGGGTGACCAGACCGCACAGGGCGGCGTCACCTCCTATCTCTACCCCCGCCCCGGTCAGACCGAACCCGTCCGCAAGACCGTCTTTGCGCGCAAATTCGCGCCCTGGAACGCGACCATCAGCTACGGCCTCTATGTCGACGACATCGATGCCGACGTGCGCGCGTTGACGCTGGAGCTCGCCGCGATCGGTATCGGCCTAATGCTGCTGATGGCGGCGCTGTCCTGGCTGATCGCCCGCGACGTGCTCAGCGCGCTCGATCGCCAGAAGAACCGCATGCAGGAGATTTCCGAAGGCGCCATCGACAAGCCGGTCGAGGAAACCGACCGCGGCGACGAGATCGGCCGCATGGCCGAGACCCTCGAAGTGCTCAGGCAGACCGCTTTGACGGCGCGCGCGCTGGAAGCCGAACAGGCCGCCACCAAGACGCGGACCGAGCAGGAAAAGCGCGACGCCCTGATCGCGCTTGCCGACCGCTTCGATGCCTCGGTCGGCCAGCTCGTCGGCCTGATGGCCTCCGGCTCCGGCGAGCTCGAGCATACCGCCAAGTCGATGTCCTCGACCGCCGAAGGCACCAACCGCCGCGCCGCCGTCGTCGGCTCGGCCGCTACCGAAGCCAGTCAGCGCGTCCAGACCGTCGCGGCGGCCGCCGAGGAGCTCTCCTCCTCCATCACCGAGATCAGCCGCCAGGTCGCCCAATCGGCGGAAGTCACCGGACGCGCGGTCGACAGCGCGCGCCGCACCGACACGATCGTGCGTGCGCTTTCGGACGGCGCCCAGCAGATCGAGCACGTCGCCGAGCTGATCTCCAGCATCGCCGCCCAGACCAATCTGCTCGCGCTCAACGCCACCATCGAGGCCGCGCGCGCCGGTGAAGCGGGCCGCGGTTTTGCCGTGGTCGCCTCCGAGGTGAAATCGCTCGCGAGCCAGACCGCAGAAGCTACCCGCGAGATCGGCGACAAGATCGCCCAGATCCAGGGCGCGACCAAGGAGGCCGTGGACGCCATCGGCGGCATCACCGCCACCATCGAGGAGGTCAGCCGCATCGCCACCTCGATCGGGGCCGCGATCGAGGAGCAAGGCGCCGCCACCGCGGAGATCGCCCGCAGCGTCTCGCAGACCGCGGAGGCGACCAAGGAAGTCACCACCAATATCAGCGGCGTCTCGACCGCGGCGAACGAGACCGGCAACGCCGCCGGCATGGTGCTCGCCGCAGCCTCGAGCCTCTCCAAGCAGGCTGAACAGCTTTCGGGCGAAGTCGGGACGTTCCTGGCCGGCGTGCGCGCGGCGTAGGCGGTGCAGAAGATATAATGCAATCGTCGTCATGCCCGGGCTTGTCCCGGGCATTCACGTTCTCCGCGCCGCGTGGCAAGGCGTGGATGGCCGGGACAAGCCCGGCATGACGACAGAGACAGTCCGTCCCGCGACTACCGCCGCGTCAGGCTGCAGCCGCTGGAGAGCTGACGCGTCGTGCCGGTCGACCCGTCGTTCGACTGCGACGGGAATTCCTCGAACGGCGAGTTCTGCTTGCCGGTGTTGAATTCGAAGATCTTGCGGAACAGGCCGGGCGCCATCGCCGAGATCGGATTGACGCGCATCACGGGCGCCGCCGGCGTACCCACCACCTCATAGGTCACGCCGATCAGCCCTTCATTGTTGCCGCCGCCGAGGAAGATGCCGAACAGCGGGATCTGGCCGAAGATGTTGTTGACGCCATACATCGGCACGAAGGTCCCGCTCATGCAGACCTGATTGCCGGGATAGTCGATCGAGCCCTCGATGGTGGCGCCGATCATGGGACCCTTGACGACGCCGTCGCGGATCGTCAGCGCACCGTTCTGCCGCGTGAACTCGGCGCGCAGCGCGCTGAAGGAGACGCCGTTGCCGGTGCCATTGGGGGCGCCCGCGGCAACGCGCTCGAGCTGCGCCTCGCCCTTCACCGTGAAGTCGCGGACGTTGATGAGACCCTCGCGCGAGGTGTTCGGCTCCGATGTCGGCGGCTCCATCGCCACCACCATCTGGCCGCCGACCGCCTTGGTGTAGGTGTCGGTGAAGCGCAGCAGCGCGCCGGCATCGTTGGTCTGGAGGTAAATGACCTCGCGGCTGCCCTGCGCGCGCCCGCCGCGCAAGTCCGCCGCCACCGGCGTGTCTTTGCCGACCTTGCCGCTCAGCGTGAACGCCTTGATGGCGCCGTTGCGCTTCGACATCTTGGCATCGACGCTGCGCATCGCCTCGCCGTTGAAACCCGCGACGGCACCGAGCTTCACGTCGATGTCGAAATCGACGTTCTTCATCTTGCTCTTGTCGTCCTTGGAATTGCCTGAGATCGCCGACTTCAGGAAGCCGCGCCCGTCGAACACGTCGCCGCGCATCGTGCCCTTGACCACGCCGTCCTGGCTGCGCTCCACCTTCAGTGAAGCCTTGTCGCCGTCGGACGGTGAGTAGACCGGGAAGTTCGCATTCATGAGGTCGCCGTTCGCGTCGACCTCGAGCGAGCCCTTGATCGAGGCGCCGCCGCCCTCGATGACGATGTCCTCGAAGCGCGTCGATTGTGCCGTCGGCACGACCTTGAAGCTGGCCTTGCCTGATTTGCCCGGCAGCTTGACCCAACCCGGCAGGATATTGTCGAGCTTGACCGATGTCAGGTCGGCCTCGACACCGAGCTTCGTCGTCTGGTCGGGGCCGCCGGCGATCTTGCCCGACAGCTTGATCGGCAGCGATCCGCTGACGGCGGGACTCAGATCGAATCCGAGGCGCGCGCGGCTGGCATCGTCCAACGTTGCCTGCAGCCTGACATCCGCATCGCCTTCGTTGGGCTTGCGATAGTCGAGCGAGGCCGCCTGCCCGTTGATCTTGACGTCGCCCTTGACCTGATAGCCCTGGTTGTTGGCGACGATCTTGAGGTTGTTGGCTTCCAGCTTCTGGTTCATCACCAGCTTGTCGGCCGAGAAGCCGTTAAGGTCGGCAGTGACGGCGTAGGTCGTGTCAGCCTTCGTCAGCTCGCCCTTGACCGGCAGGCCGAGCTGGATATTGGCCGCGAACGTCCCCTTGCTGGTGTTGGGATCGATGACTGTCGACGACAGATCGCTCAGGCGATCATTGGCGAGCATTTCGGCTGCGGCCGGCACCGGCCCCTCCACCCGAAACCTGGTCCGCGACGGCGACGGCTTGGGCGCCATGTCGGGCACCTCGAAGACGAAGTCGGAAATCGTGACCTTGCGGCCGGCGGGTGTATCGGCAATGCCCTGCCCGATATTCACGGTCGCGGTGCGCCCGGTCACGCGCGCCTTCAGATCGGCATCGTGCACGACGGGCATGCCGTCCACGGGACGGACCGCGACGCCGCTCGCGACGATGTTGACCGACAGGCCGTCGTCGGGAATGGGCGGGCCCTTGCGCGGCAGGTTCTTCGTCGGCGAATTGATGCCGATCTCGATGCGCTGGAGCGTGCCGCGCTCGATCCGCTCGATCACCCATTCGCGCAACTCGGGAACGACGAGCGTCGGCCACATCCGCTTCAGCGCGGAGGCCGACATCGGCGTTCCCGCAAAGCCCAGCGTCAGCCGCGGCTCGCCCGAATAGTCGATCGCGCCCGTGCCGGCGACGCCGATCTCGCCATTGCTGATGTCCGCCTGCGTCAGCAGGAAGCGTTTGTGGTCGGTGTCGAAGCGGAAGCCGATCGCGATGCGGTTGAAGACGAGCGGCGGCTCGTTGTCGATGCCGCCGAGCAGGATCGACCCGCCGCTGAAGCCAAGCTGCCAGTCGTTGACGGTGCCGTTGGGCGGCTCGAGATGGGCCAAAAGCGTCAGCCGGTTCGCGCCCGACAGGACCTTGAACGGCGCGACCAGCACCCGCCGATTGGCATCCCACTCGACATTGATCTCGGCTTGGTCGATCGCCATCGGATAGTCGGGCGTGTCCGTGTCGATAATACTGCCCGCGCCGACCGCGATCTTGCCGCGGAAGAAGGTCGGCACGCCGTCGCGGCCGAGCTCGCCCTTGAGCTCGCCGGTCAGCGGCAAATCGGCGGTATAGGTGAGGTCCTTGACCCGCAGCGCCAGGAGGATGTTGGAGGTCGAGACCTTGTCGGCTTTGATGTCGATCGAGCGCACGCCGTTCTCGGCCGGACCGATCGTGGCCCGCAGCATCCAGGGCCGCGCGCCCTCCTCGCCGAGGCTGAGCGTGACGCCACCGCGGCTCGGCCGGCGCAGGCTGAGCGTGATGTTCTCAAACGACCATTTGCTGCCGCGCTGCTGGTCGTCGACGATCAGATTGCCGTTCTTCAGACCAATCTCGTTGAGGTTCTGGCCGTCGAGACCTGTCATGCTCAGGCTGTCGAGCCAGTCGAGGCCCTGAAGAATGCCGCTCTGTGCGGTCGCCTGAGGGGCAGCCTGCGAGCCGGCCTGAGGATCTTGGCCGGCGGGCGCCGTGGCGAATGGCGGCGGCGGGACCCCGTTGCGCGGGAATGTCGGCGGCAGGCCCGCATCCTTCTTCGAGGCGACGCCGGTTGCCAGCGGCTTTGCGGTATCGCCGGCGGACACGGTGACCGTTCCGTCGGGCGCGATGCGGATCGCGAGCTCGGCGTCGACGAGATTGAGGCTTTCGGCGCGCAAATGCCCCATCAGGAGGCCAGCCCCCGACAGCTTCACCTCGGCCTTCGGCGCGCTGGCGACGATGGCGTGATCGCGATCGCGGACGACGATGTCGCGGATACGGACGGCGATGCGGATCCGCCCGGCCCGCTCGATCTGGGTGCCCCCGATCTCGACCGTGTTGCCGTGACCGATATTGTCCTCGATCGCGGCGGCCAGCCACGGCGTTGCGATGTCGAGATTGATGGGACCGGCACCGAGCCGCCACCACAGCGCCGCGAAACAGCCGACGAAGATGACGGCGAGCGTCCCGACGACAAGGACGAGACGCTTCAGCCAGCGATCGGCGGCCAGCCAGCGGCGCAGCGCGCCAAACCCGTCACCGAAGCGATGAAGGCCCGAGTTGGAACGCGACAACAGCCGGCGCGCGCGATGGCCCGCGGCCGCCTCCTGATCCGGATCCCAATCGGCGTCGTCCCATTCCTGCGGCTGCTCTTGACCGCCGCGCCGATCGAAGTCCCGATTGTAATCCTGGGGCGACTTATTCCTTGCCATTGCCTCTCGATACAGGCGCCCGTCACGAGATTGAGCGCCGCCGGGACCGCAGCCGCCCTCGGGAAGCGGAGCTCCCTGCGCCGGCACTGCAGCCATACCTCGAATATTCCTGCTGTTCGTCATTTCGCCCCGGGAGCGCGTTCAACGAGCAGTGGGGTGGTGCGTGGAATTCCTTGTAACCATACTCCGGCGTCGTCAGACTTGCCCAGCCGAGGGCGCGATTCCGGCACGCCGGACGAGGACTGCAATAGCGTTTCGGTTGACCCGCCGAAAGCGTCGAAAGGAAGGCGTATGTCCAAGAAATCCCGAAAGAAATCGTCCAAAGCGCCCTCCGGCAGTCCGACGGCTAAAAAGAAGACCCTGAAAACGCGGGCATCGACTCAAACTAAATCCGCGAAGACGCAGCGGGCACCGGCGAGCAAATCAGCCGGGACTTTAGCAAAAGCAGGATCACATAGGGCCGCATCGAAACAGTTAAATTCCTCCAAATCGGCATCGGCGCCCGTGACGGCGAAGTCCGGCCTGGCTGAAGGCCAAAAGGCACCCGCCTTCCGCCTGCCCCGCGACGGCGGCGACGTGGTCACATTGGCGGACTATACCGGCCAAAAGCTCGTCCTGTTCTTCTACCCCCGCGCCGACACGCCCGGCTGCACCCGGGAAGCCATCGACTTCACCCGCCTCGCTGGCGCCTTCGCGGCCGCCGGCACCGCCGTGCTGGGGATCTCCGCCGATCCGTTAAAGGCTCAGGAGAAGTTCCGCGACAAGCATAGTCTCAAGGTCCCCCTGATCTCGGACGAGCAGCACGAGATGCTGGAAGCCTATGGGGCCTGGGGCGAAAAGTCCATGTATGGCAAGAGCTTCCTCGGAATTCTTCGCACTACGGTGCTGGTCGGAGCCGACGGTAAAGTCGCCAGGGTCTGGCGCAATGTCCGGGTCGACGGGCATGCCGACGCGGTGCTCGAAGCGGCAAGAGGCCTTTAACCAATCCCTGGAATTCGCCTGTTCCTGTTTCCGGAAAATTAACCATGACCAGCCCAGATTGCTGCGGCAATTAGGGCCGTACGGACTCATCCGACCGGCGCGGGAGTGCCGATGTCGAAAAGTTCTGCCCAATATTCGCAGTGCCCCCCACATCATCCTCACGACCACGGACGGGCCTTCCAACGCCGCGCTGCCGTCGCGGCAGCCGCAGCGATCCCCCTTCCCGCGACTGACGACGCCTACACCATCGTCCATGCCGGCAAGCAGGTCCGTTTCGGGCCCGTGATGTTCTGGATCGTGGTCGGAACGGTGGTGCTGCTCGGTCTCTGGTCGGCGGCGACCGCCACCTATTTCGCTTTCCGCGACGACGTCCTGACCCGGCTGATCGCCCGCCAGGCCGAGATGCAATATGCCTATGAGGACCGCATCGCCGAGCTGCGCGCCAAGGTCGACCGCACCACCAGCCGGCAGTTGCTCGACCAGGAGCAGTTCGACCAGAAGCTCGACCAGATCATGAAGCGCCAGACGGCGCTGGAGTCCCGGGCCACGGCGCTCGGGGCCATGCCCGACGTAACAGGTTCGATTCCCCGCGCAGCCCCGCAGCGCGGCGAGGCGAGCCAGAGCACTCCGAAGCCCTCGCCGATCAGCGACACCGTGATCTTCGTGGCGCCGCCGGACCGTGAGGCACGGCTCGAATCGCGCGCGCCGACTGTGGCGGCACCTCCGACCCACCAATTCGCCAAGAACCATGGTTTCGACAACGTCCTGGTCCGGCTCACGACCTCGCTCGACCAGGTCGAGCGTCGCCAGATGGCGGCGCTCAGCGCCGTTGAGGAAGGCATGGATTCACGCATGCGCCGGATGCGCGGCGTGGTCAGTGATCTCGGCCTGAATCTCGCCAGTCTCGAAGCCGCCGTGCCGCGCACCGCGATGGGCGGGCCTTTCGTGCCCGTCAAGCTGACCGCCAATGCCGGGCCGTTCGAGAAGCAGCTCTCTCGCATCAACACCACGCGCGCCGAGATGGACCGTCTCAATCGCACGCTGGCCCTGGTGCCCTACCGCAAGCCCGTCATCGGCGAGGTCGAGTTCACGTCCGGCTTCGGCGTCCGCAGCGATCCCTTCCTCGGCCGGCCCGCGATGCATACCGGGCTCGACTTCCGCGCCGCCACCGGCGATCCGGTTCGCGTCACCGCCAATGGCAAGGTGGTTTCCGCCGGCTGGTCCGGCGGTTACGGCCGCATGGTCGAGGTCGATCACGGCAACGGGCTTTCGACCCGCTACGGCCATCTCTCCGAGATCAACGTGAAGGTCGGCGAGACCGTGAAGATCGGCCAGGTCGTCGGCCTGGTCGGCTCGACCGGTCGCTCCACCGGTCCGCATCTGCATTACGAGACCCGCATCGAGGGCGAAGCGGTCGATCCGCAGAAATTCCTGCGTGCTGGCGTGCGCCTCAGCGCGAGCTAGGCCCAGCTCCTCTGTTTCGGCCGCGCAGCCTTATCGCCGGCCACCGCCCATCCCGCCTCCGGGACCGCCGAATCCGCCGCCACCCATTCCACCACCGGGGCCCATGGGCCCGCCGGGCGAGCCCATGCCGCCCGGGCCCGACGGCCCGCCAGGTCCCGTCGGTGCGGAGCCTGGGTTGGGACCGGGGCTCGATCCAGGTGGAGATACCCCCGGTGCGCCGGGCCGACTGCCGCCCGGATGGGGCGTGCTGCGATCCGGGTGCATGATCGAGCCACCGGGCGACCGGTTCGGATTGCTGCCGCCGGGTGTGGCTGCTCCGGGTCCCTGACCGATGGCCTGCACCGAATCCACCTGGAAGCCGCGGGAACGGTCGAATGCACCATTGACCACCATGCGCGCTTCACCGGCTGCCGGCCCGAAACGCGAGCCGTCGCGGGCCACGAGGCCGGAGCCGAGCTGGAGGTTCGCGCCGGCGCGCTGCACATAGGCCTCGACCGACAGACGGCTTGCGCCGACGAGATCCGAGAAATCGTCGATCCGCGTGCGCGTCGCCTGCATCGCGCCCTGGCTCGCGCTGCCTTCGATCTGGACGCGCTGGCCGACCAGCAGCGGATCGACACCGTTCAGTTTCAGCCCGCCAATTCGCAGGCCGTCGGGTCCGCGCTCGACCAGGCCGGTCACGCGCTCGGTCGACGCGCGCCGCGGCTCGACCAGGCTTGCGACGACCACGCCGTCGGTCCGGCGCAGACCATAGACGGCCACTTGCGTGCCCGGGCGGAGCTTGCTCTCCTTGTCGCCCGCGACGATTTTCTGGCCGAGCACCGTCAGCTCGTTGCCCTTCACCCGCTCGACCGGACCTGCAACCTCGCTCGCGATCGTGATGTTGCGCGTGACGAGCGTACCATCGGCCTGACGGACCGCGACCACGCGCGCAAGCTGGCCGATGCGGAGCGCCTTGGCGCTTGCCGCCTCGCCGTCGATCCGGACCGGCACATCGCTGGCATAAGTGATCCGCTCGCCGTTGACGTAGATGCTGCCGAAGCGCTGGATGACGCCCACGATGCCGGTACCGCCGATGCCGTGGTCATCCCCGCGGGTGATCCCGGTGCCGCCGATGCCTTGATCGGTGCCGCGCTTGACCTGCGCATGGGCCATCGCGGTGCCGGCGAGCCAAAATCCTGTCAGCAGCAGACGGCGGGAGATCAGCGGCGGCCGGCTCATGCAGAACCGCCTTCCTTGCCGTCTTCCTTGCCGCTTTCCTTACTGTTTTCCTTACTGTTTTCCTTGACCCCGCTCTGCTCGTCGGCGTCCTCGCTGTAGATGTAGATGCCGAAATTCCAGCGGGCGTCACCGCCCTTGTCCTTGGCGAGCGCGCGGTTGGCCTCGCGGTTGGCGGTCTTCAGCGCGTCCATGGCGAGCTCGCGCGAGCGCGCCTCGAGCTTTCGCGCCAGCTTCGGCGAGATGTTGTTGTAGTGCACCGCGCGTTCGAGGAAGCGCGGCCCGTCGGAGACGTTCTGCGCGGCAGCCGCGATGTGGTCATGCAGATTGCGGCCGAGATAGTGCCACTTGCTGTCGTCCTCACCGCTCGGAACAAAGGCCGCCTCGACCAGCTCGATCTCGTCGTCCGCGTTGATGATGACGAGCTTTCGGTCGATCCATTCGTCGAGCACAGCGCGCGGGCGCACGTCCTTGGTGACGGACGCAACCAGCTGCTCGAACGACGGCGCATCGGCCTCCGCCGTGCGCGGCAACGGCAGCGGCTCGCCCCTGGCATCGGTGAATTCGGGCGCGGCCAGCCAGCGCGCGATCACCGCGCTGGTCAGCGACACCGCCGCCGGCGCCTCGTGCACGGGCGCACCCGCGCCGCGCAGCCGCGCCACCTCCTTGCGATGGATGCCGGTGAGCAGGCTGACGCGGCTGTCGGTCTGCTCCTTGCCCTCCAGCGCGAAATCGTGCTCGGCGACATTCACGAAAAGCTCGCGAAGCAATTGCGCCAGCGCCGGAAAAGTCATCCCGCTACGGATGCAGAGCCGCACGAGCGGGCGCAGCAGCCGCGCCAATGGCGCGTGCAGCTTCGCGGCGGCATTCGGCTGCGGAGCCGCTGCTTTGGACCCGGGCTTGGCGTTCATGTCTGAATTGTATCACGCCTCATGTGGGACACAATCCCACATTTTTCGCCTCGGCGATTGACGTGGTAAATTTTCCCACATATACGAGACGCCATTGAGGGGCGCGACGTAAAGGGACAACACCCATGGCTGACCGCTTGGTCCGCATTTCCGGTTCACCGCGTTCCGTGCCGGCTTCCGGCCGGGAGCGCGGCACGATCGACCCGATGCTGCCGGGGCTGCTGCGCGGCGTGATCTTCATCTCGGTGCTGGCCGCACCGTTCGTCGCAGCCATCCTGGCAGGCTGACCGCCATCATGCATCACACTCAAGGAACCTTGCACGACACTCCGCGCCGCCCGTCGGTGCTGCACATCTTCAAGATCTATTATCCCGACCTGTTCGGCGGCACGCTCACGGTGATCCGCGACATCTGCGCGAACCTGAAGGATGCCTTCGCCTCCGCGGTGCTGGTCTGCTCGCAAGCGCCCGAAAAGCGCCAGATCGTCGTCGACGACGTGCCGGTCGAACGCGTTCGCTCGTTCGGCAATCTGTTGTCGCTGCCCGCCGCCCCGACCTATCCCTGGCGTCTCTGGCGGAAGATCGCCGAGCACGATTTGGTCGCGCTCCACGCACCCTTCCCGCTCGCCGATCTGGTTTTCGCGTTCGGTTTCGGCCGGAAGCGGCCGCTCGTGGTGCACTGGCACGCCGACATCGTCACCCATGCCGGCCTGCGCTGGTTCATCGAACCCCTGATGCGGCGGACCTTGCGGCGCGCCAAGGCGATCATCGTCTCCGACCACGTGCTGGTCGACAACACGCCGCTGCTCCGCGAATTCGAGGACAAATGCCACGTCGTGCCATTTGGCAT
Source organism: Bradyrhizobium sp. 62B (assembly GCF_030272265.2). Classification (NCBI taxonomy): domain Bacteria; kingdom Pseudomonadati; phylum Pseudomonadota; class Alphaproteobacteria; order Hyphomicrobiales; family Nitrobacteraceae; genus Bradyrhizobium; species Bradyrhizobium sp. 62B. The sequence continues at coordinate 3,906,489 of NZ_CP092841.2, forward strand.
CGACATCTCGGGTTACGACTGGCCGAAGATCGAGCCGCACCACGTCAATGATCGCGGCCGGCTGGTGCTCGCGTGCGGCCGGCTCGTGCCTTACAAGGGCTTCGACGTGCTGATCCGCGCCGCGGCCGCATACAATTTCGAAGTCTGGATCGTTGGCGAAGGCACCGAGCGACCGCGGCTGGTGCAGCTGATCGAGGAGCTCGGGCTCGCAGAGCGCGTCCGCCTGCTCGGCTCGGTCAACGATTGCGAGCGCATCAAGCTGATGTGCCTCGCCGACGTCTTCGTGATGCCCTCCGTCACCACCGCCGAGACATTCGGCCTTGTCCAGCTGGAGGCCATGGCCGCAGGCCGCCCGGTCGTGAACACGGCGCTCGACACCGCGGTGCCGCGGGTCGCCCGCCATGGCATGGAGGCGATCACCGTGCCGCCCGGCGACGCCGAAAAGCTTGGCGAAGCCATCGACACGCTGATCCACGACCCCGAACGCCGCCGGCGCATGGGACTTGCGGCGCGCAACCGCGCCCTCACCCGATACTCGGCCACGGCTTTCAAGCAGGGCATGGAAACAATCTACCGCGACGCAATTGCCGCGCCATGCCAGCAGCGTTCGGCGAGCGCCGAGCCGGCCACGGGCTGGCTGGACAGCATCCGGATCGCGGCGACGCTGGCCTGGTCGGACATGCGCCATCGCTACGTGCGTTCGCTGCTCGGCCCGTTCTGGATGTCGCTCCAGATGGCGATCGTGGTCGCAGTGCTCGGCTCGGTGATCGGGCAGATGTCGAACGCCGACGTGCTGTCGCGTCTGCCCATGCTCGCGCTCTCGATGACGGCGTGGACCTTTCTCAACAGCGTGGTGCTCGATGCGACCACGGCGTTGCAGAACTCCGCGAGCCTGATCCGCGACCGCGCGCTGCCGCCGGTCATCTTCCTCCTGCAATGCACGTTCCGCCAGGGACTGTTCGCGCTTCATAACGCCTGCGTGCCGCTGCTGCTGTGGCTCATCCTGTCGCGCCACGACCTCTCTCACGCGCCGGCGGCGCTCCCCGGCCTGCTGCTGTTCGTGGTCTGCACCTTCGCCTTGAGCCTCGTTCTCGGCGCGATGGCAACGCGCTATCGCGACCTCAAGCCGATCGTCGAATCGACGCTGATGCTGGCATTTCTTGCCTCACCCGTGATCTGGTCGTCGGACATGATCAACCATCGCTCGACGGTGATGCGGCTCAATCCGCTGACCCATCTGTTCGCGGTGTGGCGCGAGCCGCTCGTGGGCGGCCACGTCGATCCCGTCAGCATCGTCTATGTTCTGGTCGCGCTGGCACTGCTGGTCTTTGCGAGCATGCTGACGCTGATCCACCTGCGCAAAGCCGCATTCTGGATCTGACGCATGGTCTCGATCAGCCTGCGCAACGTCTGTCTCGATTATCCGCTCTACGGCGCCTACGACTATTCGCTGAAGCGGCGGCTGCTCGGCCATCTCATCCGCGAGCCGGGCGAGACGCGGATCATCCGCGCCGTGGATAACGTCACGATCGAGGCCGAAACCGGCGCCCGCATCGGGCTTGCCGGCCCCAACGGTTCCGGCAAATCGACGCTGTTGCGATTGATCGCCGGCGTTTATCCGCCGAGCAGCGGCAGCATGACGGTTCGGGGCAATGTCGTGCCCCTGCTCGGCCTCAACGCCGGCGTCAACCTCGACTTCGTCGCCGAGGACAACATCGCCCTGCTGCTGCGGATCAGCGGCCGCAAGCCCACCCGCGCGATGATCGACGAGATCTGGGCCTTCACCGAGCTCGAGACGCGCATGCAGCGACTGCCGCTGCGGATGTTCTCCTCGGGCATGCTGATGCGGGTGCTGTTTGCGACCGCCACCGCGTTTCCGGCCGACATCCTCCTGCTCGACGAATGGCTCAGCGTGGTCGACGAGCATTTTGCGGAGAAGGCCCAGGAGCGGCTCCTGAACCTCGTGTCGCAGGCGGCGATCGTGATCATCGCCTCGCACGATCAGCCGCTGCTGCGCCGGACCTGCACCCGCATCATCAACCTCGATCACGGCCGCGTCGCCTCGACCGTCACGGTCGCCCCGCCGGCCACCCACGCCCTCGATCTCCACGAGAAACGCGCATGAAGCAGAACATCCTCGTCATATCCGAAGCGCTGGGCGAGCCCAACCACAAGCGCGGCATCTTCCACTTCACCCGCGAGCTGATGCGCTCGCTCGCGGCAGAGGGGCACGAGCTGACGCTGCTGGTGGAGACCACGCGGCGCTATCGGAAGCTGCAGCGGCGCGAGCGGCGCACCAAGCTGTTTCCGGCAGAGGCGCGCAACATCGAGCTGCTCGCCCTCTATCGCTTCCTCGACGAGGTCAACATGGCCGAGCCGGTCGTGCGTGGCGGCCTGCGCCGCACGCTCGACTGGATCCGCCACAAGGCCACCATGTCCGTGTCGTGGGACTACATCGTCTGTTTCCTGCGCGCGATCGGCCTGCGGGCCTTGCGCGCCCGGCTGATCGAGAACAGGACCGCCGCGCTCGAATACGTGCCGCCCGACCTGCGCCATCTCGAGCTGTTCCGCGAGTTTCAGCTCGAGCCCGGCTTCTACAGCTACCAGGACTCCTCGGCCTTCTTCCTGCTGCCGCCGCCGCGGGTCGATGCCCGCGGCTACGACGTCATCGTCGTGGATACCCCGACCCGGGTCGCGATCACGCGCAGGCCCGGCGCCAAGGTGATCTGCGTCGTCCACGATCTGTTGCCGCTCACCGACCTCAAGCTCAGCGATATCGCAACGCGGCTGTTCCTGTCGCGGCTCCTGACGAGCCTGCGCCAGGCCGACGAGCTCGCCTTCGTTTCAAACTACAGCATGATGCGGTTCAGGGAGCTGCTGCCGCAATTTGCGCACCTGCCGGCGCGGGTCGTGTATCCCCGCACCCGGTTCGACGCCCCGGATGTCCTGCACCTCCCAGCCCCGTCGGGGCGTCCGGGGCGGCCGAGCTTCGTCGTCATCGTCTCGAACGAGCCGCGCAAGAACGTCGCCACCGTCGTTCGCGCCTTCCGTGGCGTGCCCCAGGCCGATCTCGTCGTGATCGGCTATGCCGGTGAGATCGGGCGGATGCGCAATCTGCCGCCAAATGTCCGCTTCGCCGGCTATGTCGACGAGCACGAAAAGGCCGCCCTGATCGCTGAGGCACACGGTCTGATCATGCCGAGTTTCGCCGAAGGTTTCGGCGTGCCGATCATCGAGGCACTGGCCGCGAACACACCGGTGCTGTGCTCCGACATCGCCGTGTTTCGCGAGGTTGCGGGCGAGCTCGCCGACTATTTCGACCCGTTCTCGACCGACTCGATCGCGGCCTCCGTCACCCGTGTGCTGACCCGGCAGGAGGAGTGGCGCGGCAAGATCCGCGCAAGGCGCCACGAGCTCGCCGAGCGCTTCGGTTACGAGACACAGGCCCGCGATTTCCTTGGGCATCATGCGCCCGCGGCAAGCCTTGTCGGCGCGCAACTCGCTTCATACGGATGACCGCCGAATCCGCGTTGTGGTCCGGTCCTGCCGATCGGCAAGGCAGGACCAGCCGATGGCAGAGTTGGCGCAGCTCGGCCGCGCTGATCCGGGCCGCAGACGTCCTTGCCGCCTTGATCGCGGCGTCCCTGCCCTGGTCCACGACAGTGCCGTCGATCTTCGTCGGGCTCTGGCTCCTGGTGGTGACGCCAACCATCGATTGGCGCGACTATGGACACAAGGTCGCGCGGCCGGCGTTTGCCCTGCCCTTCGCAATCCTGCTGCTCGCACTGCTCGGCCTGCTGTGGTCGGACGGCGCGTGGGCGGATCGGCTGCATGCGATCAAGCCGGTCGCAAAGCTCGTGCTGATTCCGCCGCTGCTCTACCATTTCAGCCGGTCGGAGCGCGGTCTTTGGGTTGGCCACGCCTTCGTCGTCTCCTGCGCCTTGCTTGCCGTCTTCTCCTGGATCGTGTGGCTCGATCCCGCCTGGAAGATCACGGCGACGGCGTCATCAGGCGTGCCCGTCAAGAACTACATCGACCAGAGCCAGGAGTTCACGCTGTGCGCCTTCGCGCTTGCCCTGCCCGCGCTGACCTTCTGGCGTCGCGGAAACGCGGTCGCGACGGCGGCCTGTCTGGCGCTGATCCTGCTGTTCGCGGCCAACATGGTGTTCGTCGCCTCCGCTCGCACGGCGCTGCTCTGCATTGCGGTCCTGCTGGCTCTGTTCGCCTGGAAGCATCTCAACCGGCGCGCAACACTGGTCCTGCTCGCGGGCACGGTCGCCGTAACCGCGCTGGCCTGGGCGACGTCGCCCTATCTGCGCCAGCGTATCACCGACATTGCCGTCGAATATCGCCACGGCTATGAGGACATCAGCCGTGCCTCGACCGCGCAGCGGCTGACCTATTGGCGCAAGGCGATCCACAGCTTTGCCGAGGCGCCCTTGACCGGGCACGGCACCGGCTCGATCAGGCGGCAGTTCGAACGCGCCGCCACGGGCGGAAGCAGCCTCGATGCGGAGGTCGTCAACAATCCGCACAACCAGACCCTCAACGTCGCCATGCAATGGGGCCTCCTGGGCGTCGTTTTGCTCTACGCCATGTGGATCGTCCATCTCCGCCTGTTCCTCGGCGGAGGGCTCGCAGCCTGGATCGGGCTGGTGGTGGTCGTGCAGAACATCACGAGTTCGCTGTTGAACTCGCATCTGTTCGATTTTCACGAGGGCTGGATGTATGTGCTCGGTGTCGGGGTCGCCGGCGGCACGGTGTTGAAGGCCAAAGCCCGCAGCCAGCCGTGATTACTGGCTGCGCTCGTGGCCGACCTCGCCGGTAATGACGTCGCCGAACAGCTCCCAGGCCTGCCCGTTGAAACGCATCAGCTGCATCTGCTCGATCGGAAAATAGTCATCTGGCGACGTGTTGACCATGATGCCCGGCAGCATCAGGTCCGTGTGGAAGTCCTTCAGGCTGGACGCCTGCTTCATGACGTTCTCGCGCGTGAGGTTGTCGCCGCACTGCTTCAGCACCTGCGCCATCGCCTCGGCCTGCACGTAGCCGTAGATGTTGTTGGAGTTGGTCTTGTCGCCATCGGGGTAATATTTGTCCATGAACTCGCGCCATTTCACCACGGCCGGATCCTTGTCCCAGGTCGGATCTGTGGGGTCCTTCAGGTAGACGGTCGAGATGATGTCCTTGGCGTAGTCGAGCCCGGCGGGCTTGAGCACCGAGGCGACCGAGGTCGCGGTGTTGGCCAGGAAGAACTTCGGGTTCCAGCCGAGCTCGCCTACTTTCCGGATCGCCTGCGCCGATCCTTTCGGCGCGGCCCATGAGAAGAAGATATCGGCACCTGAATCGTGAAGGGCGACGATCTGCGAGTCGATCGAGGGATCGCTGACCTCGTAGGATTTGTCGGCGATGATCATGTTCGCCTTGTCGCCGAGCCCGTCTTTCAGGCCCTTGAACTGGTCCTTGCCGGCATCGTCATTCTGCCAGAACACCGCGATCTTGCTGTTGGGAAAATGATCGCGAATGTATTTTGCGTAGATCCGCCCCTCGCTCTGGTAGTTCGGCTGAAAGCCCATGGTCCACGGGAAATTCTTGGGGTCGCCGAACTTGGTGCCGCCGGAGGCGACGAACAGCTGCGGCACCTTCTTGGCGTTCATGTATTTCATGATCGCGGAGTTCGAGGGCGTGCCGAGCGCCTGGAAGATCAAGAGCACCTCGTCGCTCTCGACCAGCTTGCGTGCCTGCTCAATCGCCTTCGGCGGCGAATAGGCATCGTCATAACTGATGAAGTTGATCTTGCGGCCGTTGATGCCGCCCTGATCGTTGATCATCTTGAAATAGGCGGCCTCGGTCTTGCCGATCACGCCATAGGACGACGCCGGCCCGCTATAGGGCATGATGTTGCCGATCTTGATGTCGGTGTCGCTGGCGCCGGGGTCGTATTTCTTCTGCGCCAAAGCCGGTGTCGTGACGAGCACGCCGGCAACAAGCATGGCGAGGGCAAGGTTTTTGCGACGACCCGGCATCGTTCTCTCCCCTATGTTTTGTAGTCTTGTTTTGCTGGGAGTGTCGCAAGGCGGATTGCGCCTGGCAAGCGCCGCGATTTTCCGCAAGGTGAAACAGCGGATGTGGAACTACGCGCTGCGCCGCAGCAGGCGCAAAGCGCGCCCGTCAATGACCAGCAACGCGCTGCCGATGACGATGGCGCCCGCGATCTCACGCGCGGAGATCGGCTCCCCCAACACCAGCCTTCCCAGCAGAATGGCGGTGACGGGAATGAGCAGCGTCACCAGCATGACATTGCTCGCGCCCGAGCGCCGCACGATCTGAAAGAACACGATATAGGCGAGCGCTGTCGACAGCGCGGCAAGGCCTAGCACCGCGGACCACGTCGCGACGCCCGGTACTGCGAGGCGCCATGGCTGCTCGACGACGCCGGCGACAATCGCCATCATCATCGTCGACACCATCAGCTGAAACGTCGCGGTGCCGAGCGGCGGGGAGTCCTTGAGCAATCGCCGCGCTGCCAGTGCGGCGAATCCATAGCTGAGCGCGCCGCCCAGGAAGAGCAGAATGCCGACCCCCTGCCCTGGCCTCGTCTCGAGGCCCCATCCACGCAGGATGACGACGCCGACGAGGCCCAGCGCCACGCCTGCGACGCGGTGGATATGCAAGGTCTCTTCGCCTGCCGCAGCCATCACCAGCACCGTGAACAGCGGCGTCGTCGCGTTCAGGATCGATGCCAGACCGCTCGGGATGAAAGTCTGGCCGATCACGATCAGCGAGAACGGGATGACATTGTTGAGCAGCCCGATCGCAACGAACGGCGTCCACCCCCTCATGCCCCTGGGCCAGCAGATCCTCTGCATGCGCAGCAGCGGCAGCAGAATGGCCGCCCCGAGCGCGACGCGCAGGAACACCAGCGTCAACGGCGGCAATTCCCGCAACGCCGCGCCATTGAAGACGAACGAGCCGCCCCAGAGCACCGAGAGCACAGCAAGCAGCGACCAGTCTCGCGCGTCGATCCGGCTATCGTTCGGCGACATGAGTTCTCGCATCGGCGGCCAAGCCGTTGGCCTAGAGCAACGCGGCGAACAGCGCCACCCGATTTCCGATGAAAGGCCGATCGCTAGAAGCGAATGCCGAGACGAGTGGAACGATCGAAATTGCCTGTGACGATACAGCCGCCTAGGACGGCTTCTTCGACCGCGACACCAGCTCGATCATCCTGCCTTCGTCGTCATCCGGCATCGCGGCCTTGGCCTGCGCGTACGCCTCGACCGCGGCACGTGAGACCAGCGGCTTGTCGGCCAGCAGGCTCTCGGCGAGCTTCACGGCATAGGCGGCATCCTTGTGCCGCAGCGCGGCCGTGAAGGTTGCACCGGAAAAATCGCGGGCGACCATGCGCTTGGAATGACGCTGGACCTGCGGACTGGCGGCGACGCCCGCCTGGATCGACTCCAGCACCAGGTTCATGTCGAGCCCGGCCTGCTCGGCGATCGCAAGCCCCTCGGCGAGGCCGGCGATCTGGATCGCGCCCATGAGATTGTTGATGAGCTTGTAGACGGTGCCGGAGCCGACCGCGCCGAAATGGCGGATGGTCGAACCGATCGGCTCGAGGAACGGGCGTGCGCGTTCGAGATCGGCGGCGTCGGCACCGACCAGCAGCGTCAGTTTTCCGGCCGCCGCCGCGTCCGGCAAGCCAGTCACGGGGCAATCGATATAGATCAGCCCGCGTGCATTCAGCTCGCGGCCCATCTCGCGGGCGTGGTCATAGGAGACGGTCGAGCATTCGATCGCGATGGTGCCGGCCTTGGCGGTCTTGGCCGCGCCCTTCGGCCCTAGCCAGACCGCGCGCGAGGCCTCGTCGTCGGCCACCATGGTCACGACGGCGTCGGCATCGATCGCCGCATCCTCCGGCGAGGTCGCCCAATGCGCGCCGCGCGCGATCAGGTCCTCTGCCTTGGCCTTGCTGCGATTCCACAAGCTGACCGTGTAGCCGGCATCGAGATAGCGGCCAGCCATCCCGTGCCCCATCCGCCCCAATCCGATGAAGGCGACGCGGGGCATGATCAGTCCACGTCCTCGACGTCGCCGGCGGTGGTGCCGAAGGCGCGCTGCGCCAGCGTCGCGGCCATGAAGTCGTCGAGCTCGCCGTTGAGCACGCCCGATGTGTCCGAGGTCTGCACGCCCGTGCGCAAATCCTTCACCATCTGATAGGGCTGCAGCACGTAGGAGCGGATCTGGTGGCCCCAGCCGATATCGGTCTTGGCGGCCTGGTCGGCGGCGGCCTTCTCCTCGCGCTTCTTCAGCTCGATTTCATAAAGGCGCGCGCGCAGCATGTCCCAGGCCTGGGCCCGGTTCTTGTGCTGGGAGCGGCCGGCCTGGCAGACCACGGCGACGCCGGTCGGAATATGCGTGAGGCGCACCGCGGATTCGGTCTTGTTGACGTGCTGGCCGCCGGCGCCGCCCGACCGCATCGTGTCGACGCGGACGTCGGATTCCTTGATGTCGATCTTGATGCTGTCGTCGATGACGGGAAACACCTGCACGCTCGAAAACGAGGTGTGCCGCCGCGCGTTGGAATCGAACGGCGAGATGCGGACGAGGCGATGCACGCCGGCTTCCGTCTTCAACCAGCCGTAAGCATTGTGGCCGGAGACCTGGATCGTCGCCGACTTGATGCCGGCTTCTTCGCCCTCGGACTCTTCGAGATATTCGACCTTGAAGCCGTGCGTCTCGGCCCAGCGCGTGTACATGCGCAGCAGCATCTGCGCCCAGTCTTGGCTCTCGGTGCCGCCGGCGCCGGCATGGACTTCGAGATAGGAATCGAAGCGGTCGGCTTCGCCCGACAGCAGCGCCTCGAGCTCGCGCCGCGCCACTTCCTTCTTGAGGTTCTTCAGGGCAGCTTCGGCCTCGGCGACGACGCCGTCATCGCCCTCGGCTTCGCCGAGCTCGATCATGCCGATATCGTCTTCGAGCTCCTGCTCGACCTTGCCGATGCCCGAGAGCGAATCCTCCAGCGAGGTCCGCTCCTGCATCAGCTTCTGGGCCTTCTGGGGATCGTTCCAGAGATTGGGATCTTCAGCGAGCTTGTTCAGCTCAGCAAGGCGCGCCGTCGATTTCTCGACGTCAAAGATGCCTCCTCAGCAGCCCGACTGACTGCTTGATCTCTTCTACCAACCGTTCGATTTCGGCGCGCATGTCGTTCTCTGGTCTCGCGGAATCCCGCGTGCAATTGAGAGTGGGATGTAGCGGCGGCGGCTGCAAAGCGCAACCGCCGGAACCGCGATCGTCCGTGTTATCCGGCCTTAGTAGAGCCCGCCGGTGCCGGGCCGCATGAAGAAGCCCGAATCCGGCTGTTGCTGCTGCGAGGCCGGCATGCCGCCGCCGCGCCCGTCCGCGTCGGCAACACCGATGACGGAGTAATTATCCGGCGGCGCCGTGCCCGGCTTGAAGGCTTCGAGGATGGTTCCACCGGTCTCGCCGGGACCTGCGCGCATGCCGGTCTTCGAGACGACGCGCACGAGCTTGATGCCGGCCGGCACCTTGAACGGAACCGCGGGCTTGTCGGCGAGCGCGAGCTTGAGGAAATCGCGCGCGATGGGTGCCGCGAGATGACCGCCGGTCGCAGCATTGCCCTTACCCAGCGGACGCGGCTTGTCGTAGCCCATATAGATGGCGACGGCGACGTCGGGCGAGAAGCCGACGAACCAGGCGTCCTTGGCCTCGTTGGTGGTACCGGTCTTGCCGGCGACCGGCTTGCCGACCTCCTTGACCACGGTCGCGGTACCGGCCTGGACCACGCCTTCCATCAGCTCGGTGATCTGATAGGCGGTCATGGAATCCAGCACCTGTTCGCGGCGGTCGATCAGCTGCGGCTCGGCTTGGTTCTTCCAGCCGCCCGGTGCGTCACAGCCGCGGCATTCGCGCTGGTCGTGCTTGAAGATGGTGCGGCCGTAACGGTCCTGGATACGATCGATCAGCGTCGGCTTCACGCGGCGGCCGCCATTGGCCAGCATCGAGTACGCCGTGACCATGCGCATCGCCGTGGTTTCGCCGGCACCGAGCGCGTAGGACAGGTAGTTCGGCAGCTCGTCATAGACACCGAAGCGGCGGGCATATTCGCCGATCAGCGGCATGCCGATGTCCTGCGCGAGGCGCACCGTCACCGTGTTGAGCGATTGCCGCAACGCGTTGCGCAGCGTCACCGGTCCCTGGAATTTGCCGGACGAGAAGTTTTCCGGCCGCCACACGCCGGCGCCCTGCCCCTGATCGATTTCGATGGGAGCATCGAGCACGACGGTCGAGGGCGTATAGCCGTTGTCTAGCGCCGCCGAATACACGATCGGCTTGAAGGACGAGCCCGGCTGCCGATAGGCCTGCGTGGCGCGGTTGAACTGGCTCTGGTCGAACGAGAAGCCGCCGACCATCGCAAGCACGCGGCCGGTCCAGGGATCCATCGCCACCATCGCGCCCGACACTTCGGGGATTTGCCGCAGCCGGTACTGGCCTTCGACCGGATGTCCCTCTTTGCTATAGAGTGGATCGGCATAGATCACGTCGCCGGGGGCAAGCACCTGCGCCACGGACGTCGGCGTCTTGCCCTTGGCATTGCCCTGAACCGCGCGTGCCCAGCGCACGCCATCGAGCGTGACAATGCCGGTCTCGCGCTGCTTGCTGACGGCGCCGCCGAGTTCGCGGCTCGGCTGGAAGCCGATGCGCGCCGACTGGTCGCTGGTCTCCAGCACCACCGCCATGCGCCACGGCGAGATGTCGGAGAGCGATTTGATCTCGGCGAGCTTGACGCCCCAGTCGCCCGAAATATCGAGCTTGCTCATGGCGCCGCGATAGCCCTGCTGCTCGTCATAATTCACGAGGCCGGTGACCATCGCCTTGCGCGCCATGACCTGAATCTTCGGATCCAGCGTGGTGCGGACGGACAGACCACCTTCGTACAACTTCTTCTCGCCGTAGCGCTCGAAGATGTCGCGGCGAACTTCCTCGGCGAAATATTCGCCGGCGAAGGTGTGGGCCCCGTTGGAGCGGCTGGTGACGGCCAGCGGCTCCTTGCGCGCCTTGTCAGCGTCGGCCTGCTTGATCCAGCCGTTCTCCAGCAGGCGATCGACGACATAGTTGCGACGCTCGATGGCGCGGTCACGGTTGCGCACCGGATGCAGGGTCGCCGGCATCTTCGGCAGCGCCGCCAGGTAGGACGCCTCCGCCACCGTCAGCTCGTTCACCGACTTGTCGAAATAGACCAGCGAAGCGGCTGCGATGCCGTAGGCGCCGAGGCCGAGATAGATCTCGTTGAGATACAGTTCGAGGATCTTGTCCTTCGAATAGGTCTTCTCGATACGCATCGCCAGCAAGGCTTCCTTGATCTTGCGCGCGAAGGAGACCTCGTTGGTGAGAAGGAAGTTCTTGGCGACCTGCTGGGTGATGGTGGAGGCACCCTGCGGACGGCGGTTCGAGCCGTAGTTCTGGATATAGACCAGACCTGCGCGCGCCATGCCGGTGTAGTCGATGCCGCCGTGCTCGTAGAAGTTCTTGTCCTCGGCCGCGAGAAACGCGTTGATCACGAGCTTGGGTACCGCCTGGATCGGCAGGTACAGCCGCCGCTCCTTGGCGTATTCACCGACCAGCGAACCATCGACCGCGTGCACGCGGGTCATCACCGGCGGCTCGTAATCCTGAAGCTGAGAGTAGTCCGGCAAGTCCTTGGAGAAATGCCAGATCAGGCCTGCCACGGCCCCGACACCAACAAGGAACACCACTGTTCCCGCGGCGAACAGGAAGCCCATGAACCGCACCAGCAAGCGCATTATCTGTTTATCCGTTCAAACTCTGGATCAGCCCAGTATCAGCCCAGTATCGGTGCCTTGGCACCCCAAACTGGCGCCAACCTCACGTCGCGAATTCGCCGGCTTACACAATACCATCTGTGCCGGACTTAAGACGCTTGCCGAACGGGATTCTCGCCGATTCCGGAACCCCCTGCGGCGTTTTTATAAAGCGCCCGCTGTGGCCAAACTAGGGCTTTTGCGGCGGGACGCAAAAACCCTTTCAGTTTGAAGGCCTTTTGGGGCCGTCAATTGCGCGATCTCCGGATCGTCAGTTCGACGATCCCCGGGTCGTCAGTTCGACGATCCCGCCGTGGCCATCCGTTTGGTCAAAAACCCGTCGATCGCCTGCGCCATCGAGCCCACGGCCTTGGACCGCCAGCCCTCCGAGACCAGGTGCTCCAGGTCGCCCTTGTTGGAGACATAACCGATCTCGACCAGCACCGATGGCACGTCAGGGGCCTTCAGGACGCGGAAACCGGCCGACTTCAGGGGATGCTTGTGCATCCGCACCGTCGACTTCATTTCCCCCATCAAAAGGCGGGCGAAACGGTTTGAAAAGGTGCGGGTTTCTCGCTGCGTGAGGTCGATCAGGATGTCGGCGACATCGGTCGGCTCCTCCGCGAGGTTGAAGCCGGCAATCGCATCTGCCCGGTTTTCCGCATCCGCCAGCCGCTGGGCCTCGGCGTCGGACGCCTTGTCGGACAGCGTGTAGATGGTCGCGCCCTGCGCATCACCCTCGGCACGCGGCAGCGCATCGGCATGGATCGAGACGAACAAGGCGGCCTTGAGATTGCGGGCGATCTTGGTCCGGTCGTTGAGCGGAATGAAGGTGTCGTCGTCCCGCGTCATGACCACGCGGTACTTGCCAGCCTTTTCCAGTCTGTCGCGGAGCGCCACCCCGAACGCCAGCACCAGGTTCTTCTCGCTCTCGCCGCTCGACTGCGTGCCATTGTCGATGCCGCCATGGCCGGGATCGATCACCACCACCGGGCGGCCATCGGCCTTCTGCTGCGCCGTGTCGGGGGCCGCGGTCCCGGGAGTCGCTGCGGGCGGCGCCTCGGCGATCGTGGGCCGCAACTCGGGCCGATTTTCGGGCGCGAGCGCCTGCACGAAGGCGGCGCGATCGACCTCCTCGAGCTCCAGCACGAGCCGGGCGGGCTGGCCGTTGGCCGCCTCCACCACGTAGGACTTGGCGATCTTGGCCGGTCCGGTCAGGTCGAACACGATTCGCGAGCCGCCGGGCATGACCAGCCCATAGCGGAAGGCCTTGACCAATCCGCGCCCCCCGGCCCCCGTCCCCGCCGGCAGCTGAAAATTGACCTGCGGCACGTCGACGACGACCCGGTACGGGTCGGCCAGCGTGACGGCGCGGAAGGTGACGGCCTTGTCGATGTCGAGAATGAAGCGGGTCTGCTTGCCGTCGCCGGCCAGCCGGGCGGCCGAGGCGATTGGAAAATTTGCCGCTGCAGCAGCGGGTTGCGGCTGGCTCTCCGCCGCTCTCAGGCGCGAGGAATCGGCATACGGCAACGCTGCAGCGCACAGCAATGCGCATCCCAGCAAAACCCGTTGATTTGTGCGGCTCGCCACCGATTCCGTGCCTCCGAGCAGCCCTCTTTAACGCAATAGAACCACAGGGTTAATCGATCCTTAATGACAGAAACGCGAAACTCGGCGACTGTGACCGCCGTGCGACGCTCCCTTGCACGGATGGCTCATTCCTCGTATGTACGGAATGCTGACGGCCGATATTTCAGGTTGTGTCGCATTCAGCCTCCCGGTGCACCGCCGGAACTCTCAAGGTTTGGGAATTCCAGCGTTTTCCGTTTCCCTCTAAGACCAGCGCGGTGCGCGGCAGCGAGTGGAACGGGTCAAGCGCCGGCGGCGGAACGGTCCCGGGTTACCACTTTCGTTGCCGGGGCGGTTCTGACAGCGATGTAACCCATTACCCGATCCCTTGATCCCAAGGGAGCGGTTCGTGATCCCCAAGGCGAGCGCGCTCGCGCCATGCCTGGCCAGCAGCAACTGATTGAAGGGCGGCCTCGCCGCCCAGTGTTTCATACGGGCCGACGCTTGATGCGCCAGACTGTGCCGACGAATTCTGAAGGACCATTCGCGACGCTGCGGAGTGACAATCCCGCGCGCCGCCTTGGTCCTGAAGCTTCCGGTCCGGCAAGGCGCGAGAGACGGCGTTTCGGCCTTCCCCTCACCCCCGAATCAGGTGGACCGTCGCGTCACCCGGCGGCGCGATACGCGCCCACGGTGAATCGCGCCCGCCGCCGCCAAGAGTTAAGACATGCCCAACAAGATGTTGATCGATGCCACCCACCCGGAAGAGACCCGGGTCGTCGTGGTCCGCGGCAATCGCGTCGAAGAGTTTGATTTCGAGACCGCGCAACGCAAGCAACTGCGCGGGAATATCTACCTCGCCAAGGTCACAAGGGTCGAACCCTCGCTCCAAGCCGCCTTCGTCGAATATGGCGGCAACCGCCACGGTTTCCTCGCCTTCAGTGAAATCCATCCCGACTACTATCAGATCCCGGTCGCCGACCGGCAGGCGCTGATCGAGGCCGAGGAACAGGCCCATCGTGAGGCCGAAGAGGAAAGCGAGAACCGCTCCCACGGACGCCGCCGTTCGCGCCACCGCAACGCCCGCCGCCGTGGTCATGGCGAGCGCGTGCGCAGCGACATCGTCGAAGGCCTCGACGCCGGCGCTGATCCCGCCGCCCAGCCGATCGAGGGCGCGGCGCAGCCGGAGCATGCCGAGGGCGCCTTGCACGACGGCGAGCATTCGCACGCCGATGCAGAGCACCGTGGCGAGCACGAAGGCCACGATCACCACGACGACGATCAGGGCGAACCTGCTCATGGCGAGCATGATCACGACGATCATCATGCCCATGATGACCAGCACGCCCATGACCACGACCATGGCCACGACCACGACCATGGTCACGATCACGACCATGGTCACGATCACCAGCACGATCATCACGACCATGATCATGCCGGCGAGACGCCCGCGCCTGTCGCGGCCGTCGGCGCCGAGCCCGTGGTCGCGACCGAGATTGCTGCCGAGCCGCAGGAGGCCCAGACCTTCGAATCTCACGCTTCCGAGGCGCATGCGGAAGCTCTGGCCGAGGCCGTGACGTCGGCCGATGAGCCCGCTGATGCGGTGTACGGCGGCGGAGAGAATGCCGAGACGTCGCTTGCCGAGGCTGCGGAAGCAACTGGCGAAGAAGACGACGAAGATGAGGACGACGAGGAAGCCGAAGAGGAAGTCGTCGAATCCGTCGGCGGCGACGACGTGCTGGAGGAAGTGCCGGAGCGTACGTTCCGTCCGCGCCGCCAGTACAAGATCCAGGAAGTCATCAAGCGCCGCCAGGTGATGCTGGTGCAGGTGGTCAAGGAAGAGCGTGGCAACAAGGGCGCCGCGCTGACGACCTATCTGTCGCTGGCCGGCCGCTATGCCGTCTTGATGCCGAACACCGCGCGCGGCGGCGGCATCAGCCGCAAGATCACCAGTGCCCAGGACCGTTCCCGCCTGAAGGAAGTGGTGCAGGATCTCGACGTGCCGGAAGGCATGGGCATCATCCTGCGCACCGCCGGCGCCGCCCGGACCAAGCCCGAGATCAAGCGCGACTTCGAATATCTGATCCGGATGTGGGAGACGGTGCGCGACCTCACGCTGAAGTCGCAGGCCCCGACCCTCGTCTACGAGGAAGGCTCGCTGATCAAGCGTTCGCTGCGCGACCTCTACAACAAGGAGATCGATGAAATCTCGGTTGCCGGTGAATCCGGCTACCGCGAAGCGCGCGACTTCATGAAGATGCTGATGCCCGCCAATGTCAGCGCGGTGAAGCAGTATCGCGACGGCCAGCCGTTGTTCTCGCGCATGGGCGTCGAGAGCCAGCTGGATGCGATGTTCTCGCCGACCGTGCAGCTGCGCTCCGGCGGCTACATCGTGATCAACCAGACCGAGGCGCTGGTCTCGATCGACGTCAACTCCGGACGATCGACGCGCGAGCACCATATCGAGGATACCGCGCTCAAGACCAATCTGGAGGCGGCCGAAGAGGTCGCCCGCCAGCTTCGCTTGCGCGACCTCGCCGGCCTGATCGTCATCGACTTCATCGACATGGACGAGAAGCGCAACAACCGTGCGGTCGAGCGCAAGCTGTCCGACTGCCTGAGGCAGGATCGCGCGCGCATCCAGGTCGGACGCATCTCGCATTTCGGCCTGCTCGAAATGTCGCGCCAGCGCATCCGCGCCAGCGTGCTCGAGAGTTCGACCGATCCCTGCCCGCATTGCGGCGGCACCGGCCACGTCCGCTCGGTGTCCTCGGTGGCGCTGCAGCTGCTGCGCGGCCTCGAAGAAATCCTGATGAAGGGCGCGACCCACAATCTCGTGGTACGCACCCGCACCGACGTTGCGCTCTATGTGCTCAACCACAAGCGTGGCCACCTGCGCGATCTCGAGAACGGCTTCAAGGTCACCCTCTCGGTGATCGCGGATCCCAGCGTCAGCGGGCCGCAAGCCTACCTCATCGACCGCGGCGAACAGGTGCATACGCTGGAAGCCGCCAAGGCGCTGCTGGCGGCGCAGGCGGCCGCAAGCCCGCCGCCCCTGGTCGAAGAAGCTTATGACGACGAGGAGTTCGATCCGGAGACCGAATCCGAGGTCGAGACCGAGGAGACCGAAGGTCTCGCCGAGGAGCAGTCCGCGGGCGAGGCCGGGTCCGAGCAGGACGGCCAGCGCCGCAAGCGCCGCCGTCGCCGGCGCGGCCGCGGTGGCCCGCGCGAGGGCGAATTGCGCGAGGATGGCGCCCCCACCCTTCCCGAGGCGGCCGTAGCGGCCGGCGAAGGCGAGGACGATGCCGAACCCGAGCAGGACGGCGAGGAAGGCGAGGAACAGGCAGCCCGTAGCGAACAGCAGGGCAGCAGTGATCGCCGGCGCCGGCGTGGTCGCCGCGGCGGACGCCGTCGTCGCGGTGGCGGCGAGGAAGGTCTCGCCGGCTCCATCGGTGACGAACTCGGCACCAATCAGCCATCGGAAGCAGCCGAGGCGGTTGCCGATTTCGACGGCCTCGGCAGTGAGGCTGCGCCCTCGATTGCGCAAGCCGAGCACAGCGCCGCCGAGCCGAAAGTCTCGCAGCCTGAGCCGCGCGCCGAAGTGCAGACCGAGGCTCCGGCCCAGCCCGAGCCCGTCGCCGCCGAGGAAGAGCCCGCCGACGACAAGGCCGCGCGGCGCCGCTCCACGGTGCGCGAAAAGGTGAGCTTCATGTCGAGCAGCCCGAGCGAGCCGGCAGCCCCGGTTGCCCAGGCAGCCGAGCCCGTCACCCCGCCCGCACCGGCAGCTGAGCCTGCGCCGGAAGCGACGAGCGAAACGCCCGCCGCCCCGCGCCGCGCCGGCTGGTGGTCCCGCCGCTTTGGCGGCGGCGAATAAGGCCCGACAACCTATGCAAGACACGACGCCCGGCACTGCCGGGCGTTTTTGTTTCGTCGATGTCCCGATGTGCTAAGCCGTTTGCGCAATCTGAGAGGGGACCGGCATTGTCAGAGCTTTGCGATTCCAGCGCCGTCGAGTTGCGCCGCCTGTTGGCCGCCCGGGCGATCTCACCTGTCGAGTTGCTCGACGCCTGCCTGTCCCGCATCGCCGCCATCAATCCCGCCGTCAACGCCGTCGTGACGCTGGACGAGCCGGGCGCGCGTGCCGCTGCCAAGGCGGCCGAAGCCGCCATCCTGCGCGGCGAGGATCGCGGTGCCCTGCACGGGCTTCCCGTTCTCATCAAGGATACCCAGGACACCGCGGGGATGCGCTCCACCTATGGCAGCCCGCTGCTGAAGGATAACGTCCCGGCGGCCGACCAGGGCTCGGTCGCGCGCCTGCGCGCCGCCGGCGCCATCATCTTCGGCAAGACCAACACGCCGGAATGGGCGGCGGGCGGCAACACCCGCAATCCCGTGTTCGGCGCGACCGGCAATCCCTTCGATCCCATGCGCTCGGGGGCCGGCTCCTCCGGCGGCTCGGCGGTGGCGCTCGCCTGCGGCATGGCACCGCTCGCCTCGGGTTCCGACACCGGCGGCTCTCTGCGCAATCCGGCAGGCTTCGCCGGCATCGTCGGCATGCGTCCGTCCTACGGCCTCGTGGCCAGCGAAAAGCGGGCGTTCGGCTGGTCCAATCTGTCGACCGACGGGCCGATGGCGCGCAACGTCGCCGACACCGCCTTGATGCTGTCGGTGATGGCGAGCGATGATGCCCGCGATCCGCTCGCCTATACGCTGCCCGGCGAGGCCGTGCGCGCGCGCGCCGAGCGCTGGGCCGCTCCGCGCCCCGCAGAGCTCGGCAAGCTCCGCCTCGCCTTCACAGAGGATTTCGGCTTCGCTCCGACCGAGCAGGCAATCCGGCGCGTGTTCCGCGCACGCGTGAAGCGGCTCGCACCGCTGTTCGCAGAATCCCGCGAAGCAACGCCGGATTGCGCCGGCGCCGACGACGCTTTTGCAGTGCTGCGCGCAGGCATGTTCCTGGCGACCCACGGCAAGAACTACAAGGAACGTCCCGAGATGCTCGGCCCGAATGTCCGCGCCAATGTCGAGGAAGGGCTCGGCTACACGCTCGAAGACCATGCGCGGGCCTCGACGACGCAGACCAAGATTTATCGCGCCTATCAAAGCTTCTTCGAAACCTGCGACGTACTGATCAGCCCGACCATCACGCTGAGCCCGCGGCCATGGTCGGAGCCTCATCCGGCGGAGATCGATGGCGCTCCGACCAGATCCTACTTCCATTGGCTCGCGCTCGCCTACGCCGTCACGCTTGCAGGCCATCCCGCCATCAGCCTTCCGCTCGGCCTCGACGAAGCCGGACTGCCGTTCGGCCTCCAGGTCGTCGGTCCGCGCGGCGGCGACGCCATCGTGCTCTCGGTTGCCGCAGGCATTGAGGCCGCCTTTGCGAGCGACGCGCAATTGTGCCGGCCGGTCCCCGACCTCGCGAGGCTTGCCGCGACGCCGCCGCTGTCCGCCGCCCCCGGCTTCCTCACTTGGGAATGATGCGGTCCGACAGGAGAAGTCTTCCGATGCAAAGCGCAATGGTTCTCGGCGGCGGCATGATCGGCGTGAGCGCGGCGCTGCACCTGCAGCAGCGCGGCTGGGCCGTGACGCTCGTCGATCGCAGGGAGCCGGGCCGTGAGACCAGCTACGGCAATGCCGGCATGATCCAGGCCGAAGCGGTCCGCCCCTATCCGATGCCGCGCGATCTCGCGACGCTGCTCAAGATCGCGACCGGCCGCACCAACGACGTGCGCTATAGCCTGTCGTCGCTTCACCTCCATGTCGAGCCCCTGCTCCGCTACTGGTGGCACTCGGCGCCGAAACGGCATCGCGAGGCGATCGAGGCTTGGGCGCGGCTGATCGCCTACGCGACCTCGGAGCACGACATCCTCATTCGGGAAGCCCATGCCGACAATCTGATCCGCCGCGCCGGCTATCGCGCGCTGTACCGCGACGCCGCGGACCTCGATCTTTCGATCAAGGCCGCAGAACAAGACCAGCGCGAATTCGGCGTGAAGTTTCGCGTGCTGTCCGGCAGCGAGCTTGCCAAGGCCGAGCCGATCCTGCGCCACGATCTTCCCGGCGCGATCCACTGGCTCGACACCTGGACCGTGTCCGATCCCGGCGCGCTCGTCACGGCCTATGCCGAACTGTTCGAGCGTCGCGGCGGCACCATCGTGCTTGGCGATGCGCAGTCGCTGCAGCAGACCGCGACCGGATGGTCGGTCAACACGGACCAGGGCCGCCTCGACGCCGCTCACGCCGTCGTGACGCTGGGGCCGTGGTCGCCCGACCTCCTCCATAAATTCGGCTATCGCATTCCGCTGGTGCGCAAGCGCGGCTACCACATGCATTACAGCGGCGGCGCTTCGCTCGACCTGCCGCTCGTCGACAAGGGCGGCGGCTACGCCATGGGCCCGATGGCGAAGGGAATCCGCATCACCACCGGCGCGGAATTGACCGGCATGGACGCGCTCGCCACGCCCGTCCAGCTCGCCAGCGCGGAAGGCTCCGCGCGCGAGCTGATCGACCTCGGCAAGCGCGTCGAGCCGGATCCGTGGTTCGGCACCCGCCCCTGCACACCCGACATGCTGCCGGTGCTCGGGCAAGCTCCGCGGCATCCCGGCCTCTGGATGAATTTCGGCCACGGCCACCAGGGCTTTACCCTGGGACCCGCGAGCGGACGCCTGCTTGCCGAGATCATGAGCGACGAGACGCCGGCGATTGATCCGCTGCCATATCGGCCCGAGCGGTTCTAGGCCCAAACAAAAGGGCTGATCGAGGATCTCGACCAGCCCTTCCCAATTCGAAGCCCGAGGGCGCGATCAGTCCGTGGTGATCGCCGTCTCCATGTCGGTCGGGTCGATCCGCTTGGCGAGGTTGGCGTTGAGCTTGTCGCGGTCGAGCTCACCTTCCCACCAGGCGACGATCACGCAGGCGACGCCGTTGCCGCACAGATTGGTCAGCGCGCGGCACTCGCTCATGAACTTGTCGATGCCGAGCACGATCGCCATGCCCGGCACGAGGCGCGGATCGACCACGGCAAGCGTCGCCGCCAGCGTGATGAAGCCCGCGCCGGTGATGCCGGAAGCGCCCTTCGAGGTCAGCATCGCCACGACCAGGATGGTCAGCTGCTGGCTGAAGCTGAGATCGTAGCCGAGCGCCTGCGCGATGAAGAGCGTCGCCAGCGTCATGTAGATGTTGGTGCCGTCGAGATTGAACGAGTAACCCGTGGGCACCACGAGGCCGACCACCGACTTGGAGCAGCCGAGCCGCTCCAGCTTCTCCATCAGGGACGGCAGCGCGCTTTCCGAAGACGAGGTGCCGAGCACGATCAGCAGCTCGTCCTTGATGTAGGCCAGGAACTTGAAGATCGAGAACCCGGCCAGGCGCGCGATGATGCCGAGCACGACGAACACGAACAGCGCCGCGGTGACGTAGAACGTGGCGATCAGCCCGACCAGATTGAGGATCGCGCCGGTGCCGAACTTGCCGATCGTATAGGCCATGGCGCCGAACGCGCCGATCGGCGCTGCGCGCATCACGATGGAGATGACGCCGAACACGGCATGGGCGGCGTCGTCGATGAAGCTGCGGATGGTGTGGCCGCGCTCACCCAGGCTCATGATCGCGAAGCCGAACAGCACCGAGAACAGCAGCACCTGGAGGATTTCGCCTTGCGCGAAGGCCCCGACCACCGTGTCGGGAATGATGTGCAGCACGAAGTCGACGGACTTCTGGCCGGCAGCCTGCTTGGCGTAATTGGCAACGGCCGCCTCGTTGGCCGCCCCACTGCCGAAGCCCGCGCCCGGCTTCACGAGATTGCCGATGATCAGTCCGATCACCAGGGCGAAGGTCGAGACGACCTCGAAATAGACCAGCGCCTTGACGCCGATACGGCCGACCTTCTTGGCATCCTGGATGTGGGCGATGCCGGAGACGACGGTGCAGAAGATGATCGGGGCGATCACCATCTTGATCAGCTTGATGAAGCCGTCGCCGAGCGCCTTGATCCATTCGTTGGTGGCAACCGTCGGCCACAGCCAGCCGACGATGGCGCCGAGCACGATGGCGATCAGCACCTGGACGTAGAGAACCTTGTACCACGGCTTTGCTGCGGGCGGCGCGATCGGCGCCCCCGCCATCGTTGTCGTCGTCATCGTTTCACTCCCCCTCAAACGCTGGGCCAGCCAAGATCAACTTGGCCGGCCCTGTCAATTGGAACCGCGAATTTTGCGCGCTTTACCGGCGACGCTCGATCAGTCTTCGCGCAGCCGGCATCAACGTCGCGCCAAGCGCGTTCTTGACCAGCGAAGCCGCGACGAACGGCATGATGCCGACCTGCCAGGCCTTCGCAGCGCCGAGCCCGAGGCCGAACGCCAGCCAGCCGAACCCGGCGGCCAGAATGACGATATGGCCTATCGCCATCGCTGCAAACAGCAGCGCCACATTACGGTCCCAGCCGCGCTCGGCGAGCCAGCCGGTCACGAAAGCGGCCGCAATGAAACCGAACAGATAGCCCGCGGTCGGGCCAACCAGCGGCGCAATTCCACCCACCGGTCCAGCAAATACCGGCGCGCCAAGCGCACCCTCGGCGAGGTAGGCGATCATGGTTGCGCTGCCAAGACGCCAGCCATAGGCCGCGCCGATCATCAGCACCACCAGCGTCTGCAACGTCATGGGGACGTAGGGCAGCGGCAGGCTGACCTTGGCTGATAGCGCCATCAATGCGGTGCCGAGCACAACCAGCACGACGGCACGCACCGCACCGACCGTTTCACCCGGCCGGGTCGGCCACATCAATGCAGCGAGAGAAAAATGTGGCGCAGCAGCAGTCGGGACAGATCGGTGGTCAGACAAGATGAGCTCCGGATGTGGTCGAAAACTGGCGGCTATTTAAGCCAGTGAGCGATCCGGTCAACTGCCTCGCGCATTTCCCCGGGCGAGCGTGCATAGGAAAACCGAATGAACGATCGGCCATGAACGGGATCGAAATCGAGGCCCGGCGTCGCCGCAACACGTGCCTGTTCCAGCATCTGCTTGGCAAATTCGAAACTGTCCGAGGTGAAGTCCGAGACGTCGGCATAGAGATAAAATGCACCATCGGCCGGCAGGAATTTGGCGAGGCCGGCTTTCGGCAATCCCTCGATCAAGATCCGCCGGTTTTCCTGATAGCCATGCTTGATCGCCTCCATCTCCGCCGCGCCGTCGAAGGCAGCCTCTGCCGCGATCTGCGACAGCGACGGCACCGAGATCGACAGGTTCTGCTGCAGCCGCTCGATCGGCCGCACGAGGATTTCGGGCACGACCATCCAGCCGACGCGCCAGCCCGTCATGCAAAAATATTTCGAGAACGAGTTGATCACGAGGGCGTGCTCGGAGAGCGCGGCCGCGGTGACGGCCGGAAACGCATAATCGAGCCGGTGATAGATCTCGTCCGAGATGAAACGGATGCCGGCGTCTTCCGCCGCCGCGATCAGGCTGGCGAGCGCCTCGCGCGACATCATCGTCCCCGTCGGATTGGCGGGGCTGCCGACCAGCACGCCCTTCAGCGGCGCCTTGCGATGGGCGGCGAGCAACGCCTCGCCGGTGAGAGCATGGCGTGTCTCGTTCGTGGTCTCGATCAGCACCGGCTCGCAGCCGAGCGCGGTGAGGATATGACGGTAGGGCGGATAGCCCGGCACCGTCACGGCGACGCGGTCGCCCGGCTCGAACATCGACAGGAAGGCCAGGATGAACCCGCCGGAAGAGCCGGTCGTCACTACGATCCTGTCAGGGCTGACGTCGCAGCCATAGGCATCGCGGTAATGGCGCGCGATGCGCTCGCGCAAGGAGGGAATGCCGAGGGCGGAGGTATAATCGATCCGCCCGGTCTCGAGCGCGGTGTGGGCAGCCGCAATCGCGGTCCTGGGCGCCGCGGCCGCGGGCTGGCCGACCTCCATATGGATGACATGGCCCCCGGCGGCCTCGATTCGAGCCGCCGCGGCCATGACGTCCATCACCATGAACGGGGGAACATCGCTTCGGCGGGAGGGCTCGAGCCACTGCCCCAACCGGTTCCTTAAAGTCGCATCGTGCATTGATTTCTGCTATTTCGCTGGCGGGCCGGTGCGGCCGGTCCGGAAAACGGGGCGCTTGCGCCCCAGACTGGCCGCATTGTACGGCTCATAAGGGGAACGGCTGATAAGGGCATATCGCGTATCCGGCCCGCCGCCAATCGCCAAAACCAATCACGAAACTGCTGTCCAGACCGTTTGACCAAGACCGTTTGATGTCGCTCCAGATCGCATTGCGCAAGAAGGCTTCCGCCCTCACCGCCCTCGTTACGGCTGCGGCGATCGCGCTGACGCCGTTCTCCGCGGCGCACGCGCAAGCCAAAGGGCCGCCGGTCCTGCGCGACACCGAGACCGAGCAGCTGCTGCGCGAATATACGCGCCCGATCCTGCGTGCCGCGGGTCTGGAGAAGCAGAACATCCAGATGGTGATCCTCAACGACAACTCGTTCAACGCGTTCGTCGCCGATGGCCGCCGCATCTTCGTCAATTACGGCGCGATCCTTCAGTCGGAGACGCCGAACCAGATCATCGGCGTGCTCGCGCATGAGACCGGGCATCTGGCCGGCGGCCATCTGTCCAAGCTGCGTGAGCAGCTCGCCGCGGCACAGACCCAGATGATCATCGCGATGTTGCTCGGCGCCGGCGCGATCGCCGCCGGCAGCACGCGCAACAGCAGCGGCGGCAACAACGGGCTCGCCAATGCCGGCGCCGCTGCGATCTCGGCGCCGCAGGAGGTGATCCGCCGGTCGCTGCTGTCCTACCAGCGCCAGCAGGAGGAGAACGCCGACCGCGCCGGCGTGAAATTCCTGACCGCGACCCAGCAATCGCCGAAGGGCATGTACGAGACCTTCAAGCGCTTCACCAGCGAGAGCCTGTTCGCTGCGCGCGGCGCCGACCCCTATCTCCAGTCGCATCCGATGCCCGCCGAGCGCGTTGCCGCGCTGCAGGAGTTCGCGAGCTCCAGCCCCTATTGGAACAAGAAGGACGATGCCGCGCTCCAGCTCCGCCACGACATGGTGCGCGCCAAGATCTCCGCCTTCATGGAGCGGCCCGAGACGGTGTACCGCCGCTATCCCCAGACCAATGACAGCATGCCGGCGCGCTATGCCCGCGCCATCAGCACCTATCTGCACGGCGATTTGCGCAGCGCGCTCACCCAGATCGACGCGCTGATCCAGGTTCAGCCGAACAACCCGTACTTCTACGAGGTGCGCGGCCAGGCCCTCCTGGAAAGCGGCAAGCCGGCCGACGCCATCCCTGCCCTGCGCAAGGCTGTCGCACTCTCGAACAATTCACCCCTCATCGAGATGTTACTTGGGCAGGCTCTGGTTGGAACCGATAATAAGGCCTACACCGACGACGCCGTTCGGATTCTCCGCGCCGCGGTGGCGCGGGAGCCCGAGGCCATCCTCGGTTATAGCCAGCTCGCGATGGCCTATGGCCGGAAGGGAGATTATGCCGAGGCGGATCTCGCATCGGCCCAGGCCGCTTACTTGCGCGGCGACAACAAGACCGCCCGCGAGCTCGCCACGCGCGCGAAAACCCGTTTTGCCGTCGGTACGCCCGGATGGGTCAAGGCCGACGACATCGTGGCGGCCAAGCCGCCGCGCAACTGACACCACGACGCCTGACACCACGACGTCACGACCGTAGCTTTAAGTCCGCCGGGACGTATTCCGAAACCTGCTTTGGATAAGAGGATTTGCCTATGCCTTCGCTGCGCCTGCTTGCTCCCGCGTTGTTTGCGCTCGCCATGTTCGGCGCAGCCGTGCCTGCATCGGCAGACAGCTTCTCCGATACCCAGCGCACCGACATCGAGACGATCATCAAGAACTATCTCGTCAGCCATCCCGAGGTGCTCGAGGAGGCCATGGCCGAGCTCAGCAAGCGTCAGGCCGCGGCCGAGACGCAGAAGCACGAGGCCAGCATCGCGCAGAACGCCGACGCGATCTTCAACTCGCCGCGCCAGGTCGTGCTCGGCAACAAGGACGGTGACGTCACCTTCGTCGAGTTCTTCGATTACAATTGCGGCTACTGCAAGCGCGCGATGGACGACATGCTCACCATCATGAAAGGCGATTCGAAGCTGAAGGTCGTGCTGAAGGAGTTTCCGGTGCTCAGCCAGGGCTCTGTCGAAGCGGCGCAGGTCGCGGTTGCCGTGCGCATGCAGGATCCCACCGGCAAGAAATATCTCGACTTTCACCAGAAGCTGCTCGGTGGCCGCGGCGCCGCCGACAAGGCACGCGCGCTTCAAGCGGCCAAGGAAGCCGGCCTCGACACCGCGAGGATCGAGAAGGACATCGCCAGCCCCGAGGTGCGCGCCACCATCGAGGAGAATTTCAAGCTCGCTGAAGCGATGGGCATGAACGGCACGCCGAGCTACGTCATCGGCAAGCAGATCGTGATCGGCGCCGTCGGCGCCGAAGGCCTCAAGGAAAAGATCGGCATCGCCCGCTGCGGCAAGGCGACTTGTTGATCGCACGTATTGCGATCGTGAAACACGAAGAGGCCGGCTGGAAAGCCGGCCTTTTTTCTTGCGCGAAGCTTGGCGTCTTCGTGCAAGTTCATTCATCTGGCGTTCAACAAACAAATGCCGCGGAACAGCCGAAGTTCCGGAACAACTGAAACCTCCTTTCGTTGTTGGCGCGGGCAATGACGCAAAGAAACACGTGAGGAGAATTCGATGTTGAACCGCTTTATGATCTCAGTTGCCGCAGTCGCCCTCGTTGCGGGCGCCGGTCTGGCGAACGCACAGGACAAGGGTCGCGATAGCGGCGCTGGTTCGCAGCAGATGCAGCACTCCCAGCCCTCCGGCGGCGCCGCTGAGCGCGGCGGCTCGATGGGCCGCGATTCCGTGAGCCATGACAAGGGTACCGTTGGCCAGGCCGGCGGCGCCATGAAGCCCGGCGACGACAAGTCGTCCGGCGCGATGCAGAAATCCGGCGCCACGGAAAAGTCCGGCGGGATGGAAAAGTCCGGCACGATGAACAAGAACGCGGCTGACGAGAAGGCCGGCATGAAGGGCGAGCACGCCCAGGGCACGCAGGATAAGTCTGCGCAGGACAAGTCGAAGAGCATGAGCTCGGACTCGACGACCAAGTCCGATTCCACCAAGTCCGGTGCCAAGGACATGAAGGCCGAGGACAACAAGGCCGGCGACGCTGCCAAGAGCAACAATGCCGAGAACCGCCCGGCCTCCACCGACACCAAGTCGCAGACCACGACCGGCAACGCTCCGGCCACCGCCGCCGCGCCGCCGCCCGAGAAGCGGACGGAAATCTCGACCGCGATCAAGTCGACCAAGATCGAGGAGACCACGAACGTCAACTTCAACATCTCGGTCGGCACCGCGGTCCCGGCGTCCGTCCACTTCCACCCGCTGCCGCCCCGGATCGTCGAGATCTACCCGCAGTGGCGTGGCTATGAAGTGATCTTCGTCCGCGGCCAGTACGTCATCGTCCGTCCGCAGACGCGCGAGATCGTGTACATCATCGAGGGCTAAGCCGCTCGCTGACCGCCAAACGAGCCCCTGCCGAAAGATCGGCAGGGGCTTTTGGCCTATGGACCCGCGCGTCTCGGCCGCCAGCCATCCTTTGGACTGGTTAACAAGCAATTTCCGTGGTTTCCACACAGGTTTTTGCGCACTGGATGAGGTACTTGACCCCCTCCGGGAGGCCTTCAAGGCTTCCCCTCACGCGCTTTGTTACCTATAACCCCCGCCACGCCGAGCACCTCTTTGCGGGATTGGAATGGCCGAACCAGCAACCGACACGATCCTCGTCCTGAACGGGCCGAACCTCAACATGTTGGGGACGCGCGAGCCGGAGAAGTATGGCCACGCGACGCTGGCTGACGTCGAGGCGCTGTGCCGGGAGACGGCGGCGACGTTCGGTCTCAAGGCGGATTGCCGGCAGTCCAACCGCGAGGGCGAGCTGATCGACTTCATCCACGAGGCGCATCGCCGCAAGATGAAGGGCATCATCATCAATGCCGGCGGCTATTCGCACACCTCGATCGCGCTGCACGACGCATTGCTTGCGGTTCAGATCCCGACGGTCGAAGTGCACGTGACCAACATCCACGCCCGCGAGAGCTTTCGTCACCACTCCTATACGGCACGCGCGGCCTTCGCCTCGCTCTGCGGTTTCGGCATCGAGGGCTACCGCCTCGCCATCCAGGGCCTTGCCGCCGGGCTTGCCATCAAGCCCAAAGCCTGAAGCTCCCTCATCAATCAGAACATTCGGATCAAACAACATGGCGCGCCAGCCAGACGACAAAGCAGCCGCAAAGTTTTCCAGCGAGGATTCCGCGCTCGTCCGCGAGCTCGCGCTTCTGCTCGATGAGACCAGCCTCACCGAGATCGAGATCGAACGTGCCGGCCTGCGCCTGCGCGTCGCCCGTAACATCAGCGTTGCCGCGACCATGCCTGTGCCGATGGCTGCGGCTCCCGCCGCCCTGCCGGCAGCCTCCGCCTCGCCTGCTGCCGCCACCGGCCCCGACCTGTCCAAGCATCCTGGCGCGGTCAGCTCGCCGATGGTCGGCACCGCCTATTGGGCGCCGGAGCCCGGTGCCAAGCCGTTCATCGAGGTCGGCAGCAAGGTCTCGGTCGGACAGACGCTGCTGATCATCGAAGCCATGAAGACCATGAACCAGATCCCCTCGCCGCGCGCCGGCACGGTGACGCAGATCCTGGTCGAGGACGGCCAGCCGGTCGAGTACGGCGAGCCGCTCGTCATCATTGAGTGAGGGATCGGCGAACAGCGGGGGAGCGAATAGTTACTCCTGCCTGTTCGCCATTCGCTATTTCCCGTTCGCCCCCGAGGCACCATGTTCGACAAGATCCTCATAGCCAATCGCGGCGAGATCGCCCTTCGCATCCTCAGGGCCTGCAAGGAGCTCGGGATCGCAACGGTCGCCGTGCACTCCACCGCCGACGCCGATGCCATGCATGTGCGCCTGTCGGACGAGAGCGTGTGCATCGGCCCGCCCGCCTCCAAGGACAGCTATCTCAACGTCCCCGCGCTGCTCGCCGCCTGCGAGATCACCGGCGCCGACGCCGTGCATCCCGGCTACGGCTTCCTGTCGGAGAATGCGCGCTTCGCGGAAATCCTGTCCGAGCACAATCTGCATTTTATCGGCCCCAAGGCCGAGCACATCCGCCTGATGGGCGACAAGATCGAGGCGAAGAAGACCGCCAAGCGCCTCGGCATCCCCGTGGTGCCCGGCTCCGACGGTGCGGTCGGTCCCGACGACGATGCCCTGGCGATCGCAAGGAAGATCGGCTTTCCCGTGCTGGTGAAGGCGGCGGCCGGCGGCGGCGGCCGCGGCATGAAGGTCGCGCACAGCGAGGCCGATCTGCAGGTGGCGCTGTCGACGGCGGCCAACGAGGCCAAATCCGCCTTCGGCGATGCCTCCGTCTACCTGGAAAAATACCTCCAGAAGCCGCGCCACATCGAGATCCAGATTCTCGGCGACGGCCGCGGCGGCGCGATCCATCTCGGCGAGCGCGACTGCTCGCTGCAACGCCGCCACCAGAAGGTCTGGGAGGAAGGCCCCTCGCCCGTCCTTTCCGCCGCCGCGCGGGCCAAGATCGGCGAGACCTGTGCGAAGGCCATGCGCGAGATGAAATATCTCGGCGTCGGCACCATCGAATTCCTGTTCGAGGACGGCGAGTTCTACTTCATCGAGATGAACACCCGCATCCAGGTCGAGCATCCCGTCACCGAGAGCATCACCGACATCGACCTTGTGCTGGAGCAGATCCGCATCGCCGCCGGCGGCGACCTGCCCGCCAAGCAGGACGAGATCCAGGTCATCGGCCACGCCATCGAGTGCCGCATCAATGCCGAGAACCCCGAGACCTTCCGCCCCTCGCCCGGCCGCATACTGCAATACCATCCACCGGGCGGCCTCGGCGTCCGCATCGATTCCGCCGTCTACCAGGGCTACATGATCCCGCCCTATTACGATTCCCTGGTCGGCAAGCTGATCGTGCACGGCAAGACCCGCGCCGAATGCCTGATGCGGCTCCGCCGGGCGCTGGACGAGATGGTGGTGGAAGGCATCGAGACCACGCTGCCGCTGTTCCGCGCGCTGGTGCGCGAAGACGACATCATCAACGGCGACTACCACATCCACTGGCTGGAACAGTACCTGGCCGGCAAGGCGGTACCCGCCCCGCGATAATATTCGCCGCCTTCGGGAACCCTTTGGCCTCAATCGCGTTCTGGACGGTTGGGGCTAGTTCCAAGGGGGCGTTTTGAAATCCACTGCACGTAAACAGGTGAACCGTCGTGACGGCTGAAGCCCAACGACGGCGGGCGTTCTGGCAGATCCTGCTGATCGCGGCGGGTCTCGTGGTGCTGACTGTGATCAGCGCCGGCTCGGTCTACCTCGTCAACAAGGCGCGGGAAGACAGCAAATGGGTGGTCCATACCATCGAGGCGGAGAGCCAGATCAACGCCCTGCTGCTGGAGATCCGCCGTGCGGAGAGCAGCGCCCGCGGCTTTCTCCTGACGCAAGGACCGGATTTCCAGTCGGACCACGAGAAAGCCGTGGCGGCGATCATTCCGGCGCTCGACAAGCTCACGCGCCAGATCGGCGACAATCCGGCACAACGCGACAGCATCGAGAAGCTGAGCGCGGCGATCGAGACCCGGCTCGACCAGTTCTCGCGCGAGATGAAGTTCGTCAGGGAGGGCCAACCCGACCGCGCCATTGCGCTGATCCGCGAGGCCGTGGCGGCCAATACCACGACCACGATCAGCAACCAGGCCAACGCGATGATCCGCGAGGAGGAACGGCTGTTCCGGCTCCGAACGGAAAACTCCGACCGCAGTCAGACCCTCGCTGCGTCGATGACCGGCATCGGCTCCGGCCTCGTCGTCCTGCTGGCCCTGATCTCGACCTGGCTGGTGCGGCGCTCGGCGCGGGCCCGTGACGAGGCCGAAGCGCGCCTGCGCGACTCCAACGTCAATCTGGAATCCGTCGTCGACGAACGCACGGCGGATTTGCGCGAGGCCAACGACGAGATCCAGCGCTTCGCCTATATCGTCAGCCACGATCTGCGCTCGCCGCTCGTCAACATCATGGGCTTCACCAGCGAGCTCGAAGAGCTCGGCGGCGATATCTTCCGCCGCATCGGCAGCCTCGCCCAGGTTTCTGCGAACGGGGCGCCCCTCGCCCCCGCCGGACCGGGCGAGATGGTGCTCGATGGCGCCGACAAGCAGCTGTCGGAAGATTTTTCCGAAGCCCTCGGCTTCATCAAATCGTCGATCGCCAAGATGGACCGGCTGATCTCGGCAATCCTCAACCTCACCCGCGAGGGCCGGCGCGAATTCCAGCCGGTGAAGATCGACACAGGCGAGCTGATCGAGGCCATCGTGTCGACGCTGGCGCACCAGGCGGCCGAGGCGCAGGCCGAGATCCATCTCGAGCCGCTGCCTGACATCGTGAGCGACCGGCTCGCGCTCGAGCAGATCTTCTCCAACCTGATCGACAACGCGATCAAATATCTGAAGCGCGGGGTACCCGGAGACATCAGAATCCGCGGGCGAACCAAGCTCGGTTACGCTATCTTCGAGATCAGCGACAACGGCCGGGGGATCGATCCGAAGGATCACCAGCGGATATTCGACCTGTTCCGCCGCGCGGGAACCCAGGACAAGCCCGGCCAGGGCATTGGTCTTGCGCATGTGCGTGCACTTGTGCGTCGCCTCGGCGGCACCATGTCGGTATCATCGGAACTGAACGCGGGCAGCACCTTCACGATCACGCTGCCGATCGCCTGGAACGTGAACAACCGGAACAGAGATCGATGACCCAGCCTGTCACCATCATCATGATCGAGGACGACGAGGGCCACGCCCGCCTGATCGAGCGCAACATCCGCCGCTCGGGGGTCAACAACGAGATCGTCTCCTTCCAGAACGGCACGGATGCGATGCTGCATTTGTTCGGCGCCGACGGCAGCGGCCTCGTGCAGAAGGGCAATGCGCTTCTGATCCTGCTCGACCTCAACCTGCCCGACATGACCGGGATCGACATCCTCCGGCAGATCAAGGAAAACAAATATCTGAAGGCTTCGCCCGTGGTGGTGCTGACCACCACCGACGATTCCCAGGAAATCAAGCGTTGCTACGAGCTCGGCTGCAACGTCTACATCACCAAGCCCGTCAATTACGAGAATTTCGCCAATGCCATCCGGCAGCTCGGCCTGTTCTTCTCGGTCATCCAGGTCCCGCCCGCCGCCCCATGAACCAGCGCACGCCGACACTGCTCTACATCGACGACGACGGTGCGCTGGCGCGCCTGGTCGAACGCGGCCTGACGCGGCGCGGCTACAGGGTCGTCCACGCCGCGAGCGGCGAGGAAGGCCTGGAGCGCATCCGCCGCGCGGGTGTCCAAGGCAATATCGATGGCGGCATCGACGTGGTCGCGCTCGACCAGTACATGCCCGGCCTCGACGGGCTGGAGACGCTCGAGCAGATCATGGCGATCCCGGACGCGCCGCCGGTCGTGTTCGTCACGGCCTCGCAGGATTCCAGCATCGCCGTCACCGCGCTGAAGGCGGGTGCGGCCGATTATCTCGTCAAGGACGTCACCGGCGATTTCATCCCCCTGCTCCACGTCGCCGCCGAAGGCGCGCTGCGCCAGGCCGAACTGCAGCGGGCGCGCGAGGAGGCCGAAGCCGAGATCCACGCCTCGCGCGACCGCTACGCGGCCCTTGCTGCCGAGCGCGAGCTGCTGCTGCGCGAGGTCAACCACCGCGTCGGCAATTCGCTCCAGATCATCGCCTCGCTGCTGCACCTTCAGGCAAGCTCCGCCGCCCAGGACGAGGTCAAGGCGGCGCTGACCAATGCGATGGGCCGCGTCGCCGCGGTCGCGCAAGTGCACCGCCGCCTCTACACCTCGCAGGATCTGAAGAGCGTGGTGCTGAACCAGTATCTGGATTCCCTGCTCGAGGATCTGCGCCGTTCGGCCGAAGGCAACCGGATGTCGCGCCTGACGCTGAAGGCCGAGCCGATCGAGATCGATCCGGACCGCGCGGTTGCCGTCGGCATCATCGTCAACGAGCTGGTGATGAACGCAGTGAAATACGCCTATCCCGACGGCGCCGGCCCGATCCATGTCGAGCTGAACGCGAAAGGAGACGATCTCCTGCTGTCGATCACCGACAACGGCGTCGGCGACGCCGTCAAGGCCGATCCGCGCTCCACCGGCATGGGCCAGCGCATCGTCGCGGCGATGGCCGCCAAGCTCGACGCCACGGTCGAGCGCGATCCCAGCCATTCCGGAACCCGGATCGTGCTGAAGTTCGGCCGCCTGCCCGCAGTTCCCGGCAAGACCAGCACCGCCGCCGCAAGCTGAACGCGCGCCCTGCTGTGCACCCCATCGCAACGGCATCGCGATCCTGCTATGGTCGCGAACCATGACTTCGCGCGACTCCGCTCCGTCTGAAATCACCCCGGCCGTGCTGCTGCGCGCCTATGCCTGCGGCATCTTCCCGATGGCGGAAAGCGCCGACGATCCGACCCTGTTCTGGGTCGAGCCGGAATTGCGCGGCGTCATCCCCCTCGACGGATTTCGCGTCGCCTCGCGGCTCGCGCGCACCGTGCGCTCGGACGTCTTTCGCGTCACCGTCAACACCGCGTTCAAGGCGACGATCGCGGGCTGCGCCGCGCCGCAGGAAGGGCGCGAGGACACCTGGATCAACAAGCGCATCCGCGACCTCTATGGCGGCCTGTATCAGCTCGGCCATTGCCACAGCGTCGAGGCCTGGCAGGGTGAGGATCTCGTCGGCGGCCTGTACGGCGTCAGCCTGGGCCGCGCCTTCTTCGGCGAGAGCATGTTTCACACCGCGCGCGATGCCTCGAAGGTCGCGCTGGTGCATCTGGTCGCGCGGCTGATCCATGGCGGGTTCGAGCTGCTCGACACGCAATATGTCACGGAGCATTTGAAAAGCTTCGGCGCGGTCGAGATCTCGCGGCGGCGCTATACCGCCTTGCTCGACAAGGCGCTGGCGGGCGAGCCCGGCGATTTCCTCAGGCTCTCACCCGGTGACGCGATCCCGGGCGCGCGTGCGCTCGAGATCATCGCTTCGCGGCAATAATCCAGATTTACCGGCTACCAAACCCGGGGATACCGAACAGACCCGGCCGCTGCTCCGGCGGCGGGGGCGGCGGTGGTGCCGGCTGCTGCTGCTGGATCGGCGGCAGAGGCTGCGGCGGACGCTGCTGCACCTGCTTCGGCGCGGCCTTCTTCTGCGCGGGCGGCGGTGGCGGTGCCGGCTTGGTCGCGGGATCCGGCGCGGCGGTCGCGATGGTCTGCTGCGGCTCTTTGCAGTCGGTAAGCCAGATGTCGTAGATCGGGTGCTCGACGCCATGCAGGCCGGGGCTTGCCGCGTACATCCAGCCCGAGAAGATGCGCTTCACCTCGCCCTGCAAGGTGATCTCGTCGACCTCGACGAAGGCGTCGGTGTTGGTGGCCTCCGTTGCCGGCCGCGTGTAGCAGGCGTCGGTCTTGACCCTGAGCGCGCCGAACTGGACGGTCTCGCCGATCTCCTCGTCGAAATTGATGATGCGTCCGGTGATCTTGTCGAGGCCGGAGAAGGTCGCCTTCTTGTTCACGATCTTCTGCGCCGGCGGCTCGGTGACGACCTCGTCGCCCGGCTGCAGGCTTGCCGGGGTCTGCGGCACGGCGCCGGGAGCGCCCTTCTGCTGCGGCTGGCGCTGGCCGGGCGCACCTGGCTGGGCACCGCCCGGCGGCGCGACCGCCACGGGCGGCTGGTTCGGCGGAGCGACGGTGGAGCCCGGCGGCGGCGCCAGCGGCTGGCTCTCGACCGGTCCCGGCATCACATTGCCCTGCCGGCCCGGCGGCGGAGGCATCGGGCGCGACGGCAGCACGCGGCCCTGCGGCGGCAGCTCCGGCACCTCTTCGTCGTCGTCGGGAATCTGCTGCGGCTGCGGCTGGCCGCGCGGAATTGTGCCGGGCGGCCGCATCGGCGGCGGGTCGGAAAAGATCGTGCCGATTTGCGCCTGAGCCGGCGTCGCAACCGTCAGCGCGGTGGCGGCCAAAAGCGCCGCAAGACCTGTCAGGGTAATGGTTCGAAACATCTCGCGCGGCTTCAACAGCGAATCGGGCTTGTTGGACATTCTACAGGGGTTACCGCCGCTCGCAGGCCATCCGGTTAACACGGCGAATACGGCGGGGGAAGGGCGGCAACCCTGCCCTTCCCGGCCCCATCTGGCCAGACCGGCACCTGAATGGGATAGTCGCGGAGCCCCTCCCGGGGGCGCAGAGGCGGGCATCTCCCGAAAATGCAGCCAACCATAACCAGAAACCTCCCGAGGTCGCTCCCATGCCCGTCGTGCTCGATCCCGATGCCGCCGCCGTCTACAAGGCCTTCCAGGAGGCCGGCCGCCCCGCCTACGAGACCCTGACCGCACCGGAGGCCCGCGCGTATTACGCGCAGGCGCGCTTTGCCACCAATCCTGACGCGCCCGAGCTCGCCCGCGTTGAGCCGCTCTCGATCCCGGCCCCGCACGGCGCCATTCCCGCCCGCCTTTATGTTCCCAAGGAGCCGCGCCGGCACGACGGCCTGTCGCCCGCGCTGGTGTTCTTCCATGGCGGCGGCTGGGTGATCGGCGATCTCGACTCCCACGATGTCGTCTGCCGACAGCTCGCGGTCGAAGGCGCGCTGGTCGTGATCTCGGTCGATTACCGTCTCGCGCCTGAGCACAAATTTCCCGCCGCCGCCGACGACGCGATCGCCGCAACCAGATGGGTTGCCGCCAACGCGCGCGAGCTCGGCATCGACGCGTCCCGGCTGTCGATCGGGGGCGACAGCGCCGGCGGCAATCTCACCGCAGTCGTCGCGCTCGCCGCGCGCGACGCCGGCGGGCCTGCCCTCGCGGGCCAGGTGCTGATCTATCCCGCCACCGATTTCGCCCTCACCCATGGCTCCCACAGCGAGCCCGAGACCAGCGTGCTGCTGACGCATTCGGTGATCCGCTGGTTTCGCGACCATTATCTGAACGGCGCCGCCGACATCCACGATTGGCGCGCCTCGCCGGCGCGGGCGCAAAGCCTGGCGGGCCTGCCGCCGGCCTATGTGCTGACCGCGGGCGCCGATCCCTTGCGCGACGAAGGCAACGAATACGCCGCGCGCCTCAAGCAAGCCGGCGTCCCCGTGACGACCAGCCATTATCCCGGCCAATTCCATGGCTTCTTCACGATGGGCAAGCTGTTGCGAGAGGCCAATGTCGCCGTCGGCGAGATCGGCGCATGGCTGAAGGGATTGGGCTGAAACGCCGTCCCGCATGGCCTCTCCGCTCCAATCCATCTCCGCTCTCCCGCTGCGCGTCCTGACCTGGCTCGGCAGCCAGGGCACGCGCGGCGTCGCCGCCATCGTGTTCATCGCGGCCGCGGTGCCGCCGCTCGGCGCATTGCTGCGTCCCTATCTCACCGAGGCCATTCTCTGCCTGCTCTGCATCTCCTTCATGCGGGTCGACCTGGCCGCGCTGTACAGCCATCTGCGCCGGCCGGCGCTGGTTGCGACAGCGACCGCCTGGACCACGATCGGCGTGCCGCTGATCGTCGGTCTGATCGCGCACGCAACCGGCCTTACGGCGCGCGCGCCCGGACTGTCGCTCGCACTGATGCTGCAGAGCATGGCCTCGCCGATGATGGCCTCCCCAGCCCTCGCCGCACTGATGGGTCTCGATGCCACGCTCGTGCTAATCACGCTGGTGACCTCGACCGCGCTGGTGCCCTTTACCGCCTCGGTCTTCGCCGGCCTCTTCCTCGGCGACATGCTGAGCATCACCCCGCTGACGCTGGGCCTGAAGCTGCTGGGCATCCTCGCCGCGTCTTTACTGGCCGCCACGATCATCCGATGGATGTTCGGCGCGGAGGCGATCCGGCGTCACAAGACGCCGATCGACGGCCTCAACATCATCATCCTCTTCATCTTCGCCGCCGCGATCATGGGCGACGTCGTGAGCGACCTCCTCGCACAGCCGCTCTTCACCCTCAGCCTCGCAGCTCTGTCCTTCGCGATCTATTTCACCCTTCTCGCGATCACCACGCTGCTGTTCCGCCACATCGGCACCGAGCGCGCGCTGGCGCTCGGACTGATGGTGTCACAGCGCAATCTCGGCCTGATGCTGGCGGCAACCGCCGGCGCCTTGCCGCCCACCACCTGGCTCTATTTCGCGATGACGCAGTTTCCGATCCACCTTGCGCCGTACCTGCTGATGCCGATCGCGCGGCGGCTGACCGGGGGCGCGAATGCGTCCGACGGTGCGGCAGCTGACCGAAAGCTGGAGGCTCGGCCGTAACCTTGTCTCAGCGCGTGAAATAAAACAGTCCAAAAAGCACGGCTGCGAGCAATATCAGTTCGAGAGACGACAGGGCTTTATCGATCGTGGTGTAGGTTCTCGGAAACCGCCGTCGCGCGATCTGCCCGACGTAGAATGCCGTGCCTGCGAGGGTGACGAACAAGACCAAGCCGATCGATTTCGTCCACATGATCCTCTGCCCTATCCCGCCCGCGCAGCGCGCCGTAGCGCCTGCGGCGGCTGGCCGAAGGCGCGGATGAAGGCGCGTCGCATGCGCTCGGGATCACGGAAGCCCGTGGCTTCCGCAACCAGCTCGATCCCCTCGCGCGAGGACTGCACGCGCTCGCGCGCGACCTCGAGCCGGAGCCGCTCGATCGCCTTCGACGGGGTCGTGCCGGTCTCGGCGGCGAAGGCTCGGGCGAAATGCCGCGCGCTCATGCCGGCGCGATCGGCGAGGTCCTCCACCGTCAGCGGTGCGTCGAGATTTTCACGCGCCCAGGACAACAGCGCGCCGAAGCGGCCGTTCGGCGTCTTCAGCTCCAGCAGCGAGGAGAACTGCGACTGGCCGCCGCTGCGGCGATGATACAGCACGAGGTGGCGCGCCGCCTCCTGCGCGATTTCCTCGCCGAGATCTTCGGTCACCATGGCGAGCGCAAGGTCGATGCCTGCGGTGATGCCCGCCGATGTCCACACATTGCCGTCGCGGGTGAAGATCTGGTCCGGCTCGAACTTCACCTTCGGATAGCGCGCGACGAAATCGCGCGTGCGTCCCCAATGCGTGGTGGCGCGGCGGCCGTCGAGCAGGCCCGCCTCGGCGAGCACATAGGCGCCCGAGCAGACGCTCGCGACGCGCACGCCGCGCTTTGCCAGCCGCTGCAGGAAGGCGCGCGTGACCTCGCAGCGCGCAGCCTCTGTCACGCCTGCACCGCCCGCGATGACCAGCGTCGTGATGGCATTCGCCGACTTGAAATCGCGCGCCATCATCTCGACGCCGGAGGAGCTGCGCACAGGCCCCGCATTCAGCGCCAGCACCCGGAGCTCCAGCGGCTTGCCGGCGCAGCGCGCCGCGACCTCGAACACCGAGATCGGGCCGGCCGCATCGAGCAATTGGAAATCCGGGAAGATCAGAATGCCGATCATGGGCCATGTCCGAAATAGTGGGAATTATGCCATTTCGGACGCAAAGGCAGCATGCCAATCTGCGCGCGTCAAGCTCATCTTTGGAGAACTCGCCGATGTCGTCACCGCTCCAGATCGGTCTTCTGATATTTCCGCGCGTCACCCAGCTCGACTTCACCGGTCCCCTGCAGGTGTTCGCCATGGTGCCCGGCGCGAAGCTGCATTTGATCTGGAAGCGGATCGAGCCGGTGCCGAGCGATTCCGTGCTGACGCTGACGCCGACCACGACGTTCGCCGAGTGCCCGCAGCTCGACGTGATCTGCGTGCCGGGCGGCGGCGGCACCAACGACCTGCTGGGCGACGAGGAAGTGCTCGACTTCCTGCGCAAGCAGGCCGAGGGCGCGAAATATGTCACCTCCGTCTGCACGGGATCGCTGGCGCTAGGCGCCGCCGGCCTGCTCAAGGGCTACCGCGCCGCGACCCATTGGAGCGCGATGGAGATGCTCAGCCAGTTCGGTGCCACGCCGACCAAGTCGCGCGTCTGCATCGACCGCAATCGCATCACCGGCGGCGGCGTCACCGCCGGAATCGATTTCGCGCTGACGCTGGTGTCGATCCTGATCGACCGCACCACGGCGGAAGCGATCCAGCTCCAGATGGAATACAACCCGGCCCCGCCGTTCAATTCGGGCTCACCCGATACGGCACCGGCCGAAGTGATGGCCCTGCTGCGGGAGCGCGGCGCGCAAAATCAGGCGCGGCGGCTGGAGGCGGTGAAGCGCGCGGCCGAGCGCGTGACGTAGTCACGTATCCCGGACGCGATGCAGCGTGCAACGCTGCTCCGCAGAACCCAGGAGCCACACGGCGCACCGCGAGATGGGCCCCGGCTCTGCAGCGCATCACTTCGTGCTGCGCAGCGTCCGGGGGGCAGATCTGGCACAAGCCCCCAACAGAAAAAGGCCGCTCGGTTTCCCAAGCGGCCTTTCCTGTCTTACGGCGGCTGCACATTCACATCGGGCGATGTCGGAGCTTCCAGACCGGGGGCCTATCTCCCGATCGAGTCCTTCCTCGGCGGCCGCTGCATCTCGGGACAGTCGCGAACTGTTGCCCGAACCGAACGCAATGGTCTCCCATCTCCGTAAGATGGGATCATTGAGCCGCACGGCTTGCGCTGTGGCAATGTCGGCGCAGACGCCTTCCCCGCTGTTCCCGTTGTCCACAGCAAGCGGCAGCGGATGCGCATGCATCCAGTTTGACGATGGAGATCGCGCCGGCTGGGAAGCCTAGCCAGGCGTCCAGGGCTGATAGTCGCCGGTCGCCTTCGGACGCTTGCCGCTGGCGAGGGTCGATCCC
This sequence comes from Bradyrhizobium sp. 62B, assembly GCF_030272265.2. NCBI lineage: Bacteria > Pseudomonadati > Pseudomonadota > Alphaproteobacteria > Hyphomicrobiales > Nitrobacteraceae > Bradyrhizobium > Bradyrhizobium sp. 62B. Next base: position 3,945,750 of record NZ_CP092841.2, read on the forward strand.
GAGGGACGGTAGGCCATCGCCGTGCCGGTGAGATTCGGCTGGTGCGGCTTCTCCCACTCGCGCGGCTGATAATTGGCCTCGGTCGGCGGCACGTCGACCACGTGATGGATCCAGCCGTGCCAGGACGGTGGGATCCGGCTCGCTTCGGCATAGCCGTTATAGACCACCCAGCGCCGCTCGAAGCCAAGGGTCGGATCGACCACCCCGCCGCGGGTGCGATAGTAGAGATTGCCTTGCTCGTCCTGGCCGACCAGCTCCCCGTACCGCTTGGTCCAGAGTTGAGTGCCAAAAGTCTGGCCATTCCACCAGGTGAAGAGCTTGAGGAAGAACTGTTTCATGCGGCAAGGGCCCTGCTTCGTCGGGCCCTGATGCCATCCGGGCGGCGAAATGTCCAGTTCGACGGGCGGCGGTGCCTGCCTCAAATGCGGGGCCTCGACACCTGCGCCGCCGCAAATCGGACGCGATCCGTTCATGCCCGGTACAGCGGTCGCGAGAGAGGCTCCCATTCACGCGCAAACCGGCGTGATCCCAGGAACCCCAGCCCCTTCATAGGGTTTGCTTCCGGGAAAGGAGTTTATCATGAACAGTCTGAGAGTTTTGAGTGCCGCCGCAACGCTGGCCCTCGTTCTACCCATGAGCTCACCGAGCTTCGCGCAGAGCCCTGGCCCCCGTAGTGTCGGTGGTATCTCAGCCGGCGGTGGCGGCGGCGGCGGCGCTCACTTCGGTGGTGGCGGCGGTGCACGCATGGGCGGCGGCGCAGCGATCCACGGCGGCGGCGGCAATTTCGCGGCCGGCCCGGCGGCGCGTCCGAGCGGCGGCAATTTCATAGCGAGCCCGGGGCCCCGCACCGCCGTCTCGCCGTCGTTCGGCGGCAGCCGCAGCGTCGCGACGGCCGGCAACTGGCAAGGCGGAAGCAACTGGAGCGGTCGCCACTGGCACCATCGTCATGGCGGCGGTTTCTGGCCCGGCTTCGCGGCAGGCGCGGCGATCGGCGGCGTAGGCTCGTACGCCTATTATGGCGGCGGCTATTACGATGATCCCTACTACTATGGCGACAGCTACTACGACGAGCCATCAGTGGCAGTGGTTCCCGACAGCGGGGGTGACTCCTCGGCCTATTGCGCGCAGCGCTACAAATCGTATGACCCGGCTTCGGGCACCTATCTCGGTTATGACGGTCAACGGCATCCCTGCCCGTAACCATTCCGACCGTGCGTGAAGGAAGGCGTCGCAGCGATGCGACGCCTTTTTCGCGCAGCACGTGCATATCGACGCTGTAGCCCGCGGCGAGCCCGACGCCCGCGATGATACGTACATAAGAATCTAAATGGACCTGTATGCACCGCACCGTGCATATCTACGTTGATCCAATCCAAAATTGACCCGGCACACGATTCGCGGATATCACCAATCCCAGTGGGGACTTCGATTACTGGGAAGTGTCATGCCGCGTATTCTCGTGGTTGATGACGATCCGATGGTCGGCGCGACCATCGAGGTCCTCCTCCAACGTCAGGGCTTCGACGTCACGCTGGCCGACGGTGGTGAAACAGGACTGGCCGCGCTGGAAGCGCAGGCCTTCGAGGTGATGCTGGTTGACATCTTCATGCCGCACATGCGCGGCTTCGAGTCGATCCGCATCTTCCACGAGCGCGCACCAGCTACTCCGCTGATTGCGATGTCCGGTTACGCCTTCGCATCATCCGCCTCGCCTTCTCCCGACTTCCTCCGCATGGCGCTGGAGCTCGGCGCAACGCGCTGCCTGCGCAAGCCGTTCACGCCGGAAGCGTTGCTGACCACGATCCGGGAATGCCTCGCGGGCGAGAGCGCACAGCCGAAGGACAAGAAAGAAGCCCCTTGATTCCAACGCAGCGCGTCATTCTGGGTGCCGGACTTGCCATCCTCCTGATCATCACCGCGGCCTCGATCGCCCTCGACGTCAAGTCGCGGTCCGATGCGGCGTGGGTCCATCAGACCGTCCAGGTGCAGAAGAAGATTTCCGATCTGCGCGTGCTGCTGCGTCGCGCCGAGAGCGCCGCGCGCGGCTTTGAGCTCTATCGCAATCCAGCCTTCAGCAGCGAATTCGACTCCGTTCACGCCCAGATCGCGCCGGCCCTCGCCGAGCTCAAGCGCGGCGTGCGCGACAACCCTGATCAGGTCGCGCTGCTGGAGGGTACCGAGCCGCTGGCGCTGCGCCGCGTCGAGATCGCCGCGACCGCGATGCGTCTGCGCGCCGCGAACGACGAGGCCGGCATAGCCGCGCTCAACGGCAAGGCCGAGGGCCGCGGCCTGATGGACACGGTGATGGGCAATCTCGACCGTCTGAGCGCGGAGGAAGAACGTCTGCTCGCCGTGCGCTCCCAGGATTCGCGTCGCAACGGCATCGTGCTGCTCGGCGTCGACGTCGCCGGCGCGATGGTGATCCTTCTGCTGGTCGTGATGGTGATGCGTGAGGGCCGACGCACGGAGGTCGCGCTCAAGAGCACGCTGATGGAGACCACAGCAGCCAAGGAAGCGCTTGCCGCGGCGGTGGCCGAGCGCACCGAGCATCTGGTCACCGCGCATGACGAGCTGCGCCTGTCGGTCAACGTGCTGCAGAGCACGTTCCACAGCATGGCGGAGGCGGTGCTGGTCATCGATACCGAAGGCAATGTCCTGCTGTCCAATCCGGCCGCCGAGCGCATGCTGCTGCATCGGACCGGCATGAACCTGCGCAATCTGCGTGCGATGTCGGACGTGTTTCACGGCGACGGCGTCACGCCGATGAAGGCCGGCGAGCTGCCTTCGGTGCGCGTGCTGCGCGGCGAGAAGTTCGAGGACCTGGAGATGATCGTCCGCCCGCACAGCGGCAATCCTCCCCGCCATCTCATGGTCAGCGGCCGGCCGATGCTGGACGGGCAAGGCGAGATTTCCGGCGCGGTGCTGGTCTATCACGACGCGACCATGTCGCGCGAGACCGAGCGGCAGCTGTACCAGTCGCAGAAGCTGGACGCCATCGGCAAGCTGACAGGCGGCGTCGCGCACGACTTCAACAACATGCTGACCGTGATCTCCGGCAACACCGAGACACTGGTGCAAAGCCTGAAGCAGCAGCCCGAGCTGCAGCGCGTGGCGCGGCTGATCGACGATGCCGCCGAGCGCTGCGCCGAGCTGATCCAGCATCTGCTCGCCTTTGCGCGCCGGCAGCCGCTGCAGCCGCGCAACGTCGAGATCAACGCCGCGATCGCCGACATCGCAAAGCTCTTGCGTCCCACCCTCGGCGAGCAGATCCAGATCGAGACCGTGCTGGAACAGGGACCGATGACCGCGCATATCGACCCGTCCCGGCTCACCAATGCCGTGCTCAACATGGCGATCAACGCGCGCGACGCCATGCCGAACGGCGGCAAGCTGCTGCTGGAGACCCACCGCGTCGTGCTGGACGAGGCCTATGCGCAGGCCCATGCGGACGTGGCGGCCGGCCCCTACATCATGCTCGCCGTCAGCGACACCGGCACCGGCATGACCATCGAGACCCAGCACAAGGCGTTCGAGCCGTTCTTCACCACCAAGGAGGTCGGCAAGGGATCGGGCCTCGGCCTCTCCATGGTCTATGGCTTCGTCAAGCAGTCCGGCGGCCACATCAAGATCTACAGCGAGGAAGGCCACGGCACCACGATCAAGCTCTATCTGCCGCCGGGCGAAGGCACGACGGAGATCGCCGCCGCCGCCGCGCCGCAGGCCGAAGGCGGCGCCGAGACCATCCTCGTCGTCGAGGACGACAATCTCGTGCGCAACTTCGTCACCGGGCAGTTGCAGAGTCTCGGCTACAAGACCGTGGCCGCGCCCGACGGCAAGGCCGCGCTGGACTTGATCGCGGCCGGCCAGACGTTCGATCTGCTCTTCACCGACGTCGTCATGCCCGGCGGCATGAGCGGACGCGAGCTCGCCGACGAAGTGGTCAAGCTGCGGCCGGGCGTGAAGGTGCTCTACACCTCCGGCTACACCGACAACGCCATCGTCCATCACGGCAAGCTCGACGACGGCGTGCTGCTGCTGACCAAGCCGTACCGGAGAAACCAGCTCGCGGAGATGATCCGGAAGGCGCTGGGCCCCTAACGCGTCGCCAGCACCACCGCCGCCAGCGTGAACACCAGCGCGGCGATCTGCCCTGCCCCGAGCGGCTCGCCCAGCGCGATCGCGGAGGCGACGACGCCGATCACCGGCACCGCCATGGTGCCGATCGCGGCGACCGAGGCCGGCAGCCGGGCAAGGGCCGCGAACCAGCTGACATAGGCGATGCAGAACTGCACCACCGTCGAATAGACCAGCAACCACCATCCGGCCGGCGTCACCTTCTCGAGATGCGTGGTCTCGACCAGCAGGCCGATGATCGAGATCGGCAGGCAGCCGATGCCGATCTGCCAGGCCGCGGCCGTGATCGGCGGCAGGTGGATCGGGTACTTCTTGGAGAAGACGGTGCCGACGGCAAAGCCCAGCGCGCCGGCGAGCGCCATGACGATCCCAGGCAGCTTCTCGACGCTGGCGGCGATGCCGTTGCCGCCCATGATCGAGGCGAGGCCGACGAAGGCCATCACCAGCCCGAGCGTACGGAGCAGCGTCGGCCGCTCACCCAGCACCGGCCAGGCGATGATCGAGGCCCAGACCGGCATGGTGTAGGCGATCAGCGCCGCCTCGCTGGCCGGCAGCCAGAGCAGAGCCAGCCCCATCAGCACCATCCAGCCGGTGACGTTGAGCACGGCGGCGGTGAGCAGGCGCGGCCAGATCCCAGGGTCCACACGCAGGCTCTGCCGGCGCAGAATCGCCAGCACAGCGAGCAGGAGCGCGCCCAGCACCCCGGTCACCCCGCGCAACGTCAGCGGCGGCAGCTCCGAGAGCAGGAATTTCGTGACCGGCCAGTTGAAACCCCAGCCGATCGAGGTGATGGCGAGGAACATCAGGCCGGCCGGAGCGATGCGCGGTCGCGACACCGGCCTGGTCGAATCAAGCATTGAGGGTATCCGGCAAAATCGAGCGTCAGCTTGGCGCGGATTCGCACGCCAAACCACCACCTCGGCGGGCATGCCTGCCCTCACCTTCCGTAGGGCTACGTGAGTCCTGCTGACGCAATCCCTTTGCCCAAAAATATACCTGCCCTGTGAACAGCGGGATGAAGGTCCCGCATCACCACGGGATGCAAATTTTTTCGGTTGGGAATCTCTGAGGACTCACTGATACTTGCCTCCACAACAGGCGCGGCGCAGACCCCTGTTATCCCCCGCAATCCACCATATTTAGTATTTGATTCAGGAACCCGCACTAGTTCTTGACGGGCGCAACGGAGAGTCCTAGCTTTCGGTCCGTTCGGCGCGAGTGAGTTTGCGTCCCGCCGGCACTCCCCCAAAGGGTCTCGCAAATCTTCAACTCCGCCGGCCAGCCAAAGGCAGCGGATGAGGGCTTGTCTGCCCGCGAAAGGCAGACTCTTCGGGCGCCGAACGGGCCGGCAACAGGCTCGGATGGCAGATTTCACGCTGGTGCAAACCGGCACCTGCGTGAAGTGAGAGACGTTGTGACGGTGGGGCGTTGAACGCGTGTCGGGCTCATCCCTTGGGGGCGGATGGGTCTGGACATGCCGGCGGGTGATCGGTGCGCGCATCGAACCATCGCGTCGGGAGAACAAGGGCCGGGTCCACCGGCTGAACTGCGGTTGCCAAAGGCCGAACGGGCCGAAGGCGCCGCGAAACGAAATGTCGACCGGCAGGCCTGAACGGAGGCTCGACCGGTCAAAACTTAAGGACGGGGCAAGACGATGCGGATTGAGCGGCGCCACACCACGGTAGGACAGTCACCTTACGCCGGGATCGATTTCCGGCTGACCACGTCGGAGATCAGGAATCCCGACGGCTCGGTCGTGTTCAAATTGGACGGCGTCGAGGTCCCGACCGAGTGGTCGCAGGTCGCCTCCGACGTGCTCGCCCAGAAGTATTTCCGCAAAGCGGGCGTTGCCGCGCGCCTGAAGAAGGTCGAGGAGGAATCCGTCCCCTCCTTCCTGTGGCGCTCCGTGCCCGACACCGACGCCCTCGCAGCCCTGCCCGAGAAAGAGCGCTATGTCAGCGAGCTCTCGGCCAAGCAGGTGTTCGACCGCCTCGCCGGCTGCTGGACCTATTGGGGCTGGAAGGGCAAGTATTTCTCGACCGACGAGGACGCCCAGGCCTTCTACGACGAGCTGCGCTACATGCTCGCGATGCAGATGGTCGCGCCGAACTCGCCGCAATGGTTCAACACCGGCCTGCACTGGGCCTATGGCATCGACGGCCCCGGCCAGGGCCATTATTACGTCGACCCCTTCACCGGCAAGCTGACCAAGTCCAAGTCGGCCTATGAGCACCCGCAGCCGCACGCCTGCTTCATCCAGGGCGTCGGTGACGACCTCGTCAACGAGGGCGGCATCATGGACCTCTGGGTCCGCGAGGCCCGCCTGTTCAAATACGGCTCCGGCACCGGCTCCAACTTCTCGCGCCTGCGCGGCGAAGGCGAAAAGCTCTCCGGCGGCGGCCGCTCGAGCGGCCTGATGAGCTTCCTCAAGATCGGCGACCGCGCCGCGGGCGCGATCAAGTCGGGCGGCACCACGCGCCGCGCCGCAAAGATGGTCGTCGTCGACGTCGACCACCCCGACATCGAGACCTATATCGACTGGAAGGTGAAGGAGGAGCAGAAGGTCGCCGCCCTCGTCACGGGATCCAAGATCAACCAGAAGCACCTCAAGGCGGTGCTGAAGGCCTGCGTGAACTGCGAAGGCTCGGGCGACGACTGCTTCGACCCCGAGAAGAACCCGGCGCTCCGCCGCGAGATCAAGCTCGCGCGCCGCAGCCTCGTGCCTGACAATTACATCAAGCGCGTCATCCAGTTTGCCAAGCAGGGCTACAAGGACATCGCGTTCGACACCTACGACACCGACTGGGACAGCGAAGCCTATCTCACGGTCTCCGGCCAGAATTCCAACAACTCGGTCTCGCTGAAGGACGACTTCCTGCGCGCTGTCGAGACCGATGGCGACTGGAATCTGAACGCCCGCACCTCCAAGAAGGTGACGAAGACGCTGAAGGCGCGCGACCTCTGGGAAAAGATCGGCTACGCCGCCTGGGCCTCGGCCGACCCGGGCCTGCACTTCAACACCACCATGAACGACTGGCACACCTGCAAGGCGTCCGGCGACATCCGCGCATCGAACCCGTGCTCGGAATACATGTTCCTGGACGACACCGCCTGTAACCTGGCGTCCGCGAACCTGCTGACGTTCTACAACACCGAGACCAAGCGCTTCGACGTCGAGAGCTATGAGCATCTCTGCCGGCTCTGGACCATCGTGCTCGAAATCTCGGTGATGATGGCGCAATTCCCGTCGAAGGCGATCGCCGAGCTCTCCTACGAGTTCCGCACGCTCGGCCTCGGCTACGCCAATATCGGCGGCCTCCTGATGGCCATGGGCCTGCCCTATGACAGCAAGGAAGGCCGTGCGATCGCCGGCGCGCTGACCGCCGTGATGACCGGCATCACCTACAAGACCTCGGCTGAGATGGCGGCCGAGCTCGGCACCTTCCCGGGCTACAAGAAGAACGCCGCGCACATGCTGCGCGTCATCCGCAACCACCGCCGCGCCGCGCACGGCCAGTCCAACGGCTATGAGGCACTGTCCGTCAACCCGGTGCCGATGGACCTCGTCTCCTGCCCGCAGGCCGACCTCGTCAGCCACGCGCAGGCGGCCTGGGATGCGGCGCTCGAGCTCGGCGAGCAGCACGGCTATCGCAACGCCCAGACCACGGTGATCGCGCCCACCGGCACGATCGGCCTCGTGATGGACTGCGACACCACCGGCATCGAGCCCGACTTCGCCCTGGTGAAGTTCAAGAAGCTCGCCGGCGGCGGCTACTTCAAGATCATCAACCGCGCGGTCCCCGCGGCGCTGCGCGCGCTCGGCTATCGCGAAGCTGATATCGCGGAGATCGAGGCCTACGCCGTCGGCCACGGCTCGCTCTCCAACGCGCCCGGCATCAACGCCTCGACCCTCAAGGCCAAGGGCTTCACCGATGAAGCCATCGCCAAGGTCGAGAAGGCGCTGCCGACCGCCTTCGACATCAAGTTCGCGTTCAACAAGTGGACCTTTGGCGAGGATTTCATCCGCGACCAGCTCGGAATCGGCGCTGAAGCCATTGCGGCTCCGGGCTTCGACCTCCTCCAGGCCGTCGGCTTCACCAAGCGCGAGATCGAGGCGGCCAACGTCCACATCTGCGGCGCAATGACGGTGGAAGGTGCCCCGCACCTCAAGGCCGAGCACTATCCGGTGTTCGACTGCGCCAATCCCTGCGGCAAGATCGGCAAGCGCTATCTGTCGGTCGAGAGCCACATCCGCATGATGGCGGCGGCGCAGCCCTTCATCTCGGGTGCAATCTCCAAGACCATCAACATGCCGAACGATGCAACCGTGGAGGACTGCAAGTCCGCCTACATGCTGTCGTGGAAGCTGGCGCTGAAGGCCAACGCACTCTATCGCGACGGCTCCAAGCTCTCCCAGCCGCTCAACTCGCAGCTCATCAGCGACGATGAGGACGAGGACGATGCGGTCGAGAGCCTCTACGAGAAGCCGATGGCGGCGCGTGCCACGCAGGTCTCGGAGAAGATCGTCGAGAAGCTGGTCGAGCGCATCATCGTGATGCGCGAGCGCGAGAAGATGCCGGACCGCCGCAAGGGCTACACCCAGAAAGCGGTCGTCGGCGGCCACAAGGTGTACTTGCGCACCGGCGAATATGACGACGGCCGTCTCGGCGAGATCTTCATCGACATGCACAAGGAAGGCGCGGCGCTCCGCTCCTTCATCAACAACTTCGCCATCGCGGTGTCGCTCGGCCTGCAATACGGCGTGCCGCTGGACGAATATGTCGACGCCTTCACCTTCACCCGCTTCGAGCCGGCGGGCCCCGTGCAGGGCAACGACAGCATCAAGTACGCGACCTCGATCCTCGACTACGTCTTCCGCGAGCTCGCGGTGAGCTACATGTCGCGCTTCGACCTCGCCCATGTCGATCCCAACGAAACCGGCTTCGACGCGCTCGGCAAGGGCGTCGAGGAAGGCAAGGAGCCGGACGAGGACGGCGGCCACCACGCCACCCGCCTGGTCTCGCGCGGCCTCACCCGCTCGCGGACCGACAACCTCGTCGTGATGCGCGGCGGCTCAGCCGCGGTCACCCAAGGCAACGACAGCGCGCCCTCCGGCGGCAGCAAGGTCACGGCGATGGCGGCCCACGCCACCAGCGCCCGTGTCGGCGATGCCCTCGAAGGCGCCGTCGCCCTGAAGCAGGAAGTCCAGCACGACCTCTCCCCGACGGAGAAGCTGGAAGCCCTGCAATGGAGCAAGGCCGGCAGCGCCGCGACCGCCGTCCCCAGCAAGGCCGAGCGCCGCGCTGAGGCGAAGGCCAAGGGCTACGAGGGCGAGATGTGCAGCGAGTGCGGCAACTTCACGCTGGTGCGGAATGGGACCTGCATGAAGTGCGATACGTGCGGCAGCACAACGGGGTGTTCGTGAGGGGTGGCTTATCATAATCATAGTGTCGCCTGGGCTGTCCCAGGCACTAAGGGCGGCCGAAAGGCCGCCCTTAGTCTTTCCAGCTGCACATGTTAGGGTAGTGTCACTGACAAACATCGACCATCGATTTATTCACTTGGTATAGTTTATTCGAAGCAACGGCTGCGAACCATTGATGCCCATACACCTCACTCCAACTCCCGACCATTCCGCTCTTTCGCGTCCGAAAATTCGGCTTGAAGCAGTAAAGCTTCGCATTGGTCAAAGTCTCGAATTGTCTGACGATGAGACGCTCGTTGTCGTCGGGCCCAACAACTCAGGAAAAAGCCTGTTACTTCGAGAGATATTTGCAATGCTAATCAATGGACCAACTGCAATGACCTGGCAGTTAGTCCAAGACCTTGACATTCACACGAACTGCGACGCTGCTTCTGCAGCCAAGTGGGCAGAAGAGATAACAGGTCCGACCGATCTCGGCGCCCCAGATCCGCAATTGGTAATGCCGTTCGGAAAGATAGCCAGATCGGCGCTATTTGACTCCTGGAGAAGCGGCCTTGACGGCAGCGGCTTTCATCAAATGGCAAACTTATTCGCGACGTATCTTGGCACCGACAGCCGCCTCAATCTCGCTCAGCCAGTTGGGGCGCTAAACTTCGTAGTCGAGCCACCCACTCATCCTATTCATCACCTTCACGAAGATGACGAGATAGAAGCCCGAATTAGTGCGATGGTGCGGCGCGCCTTTGGCCAAGAGTTGATTGTCAACCGAGCGGCAGGATCGCAAATTCCAATTCACCTGGCGAACGTTAGACCACAGCCGCCTGCGGGCAAAGATAGATTCTCAAAGGAGTATAGACAGGCTGTCCACGCCATTCCGCAAGTGCAACAGCAAGGCGATGGTGTCAAAGCATTTGTCGGGCTACTGTTGAACACTCTTGTACTCAAATACGACATCACACTCGTCGATGAACCCGAGGCGTTTCTTCACCCGCCACAGGCCAAATTCTTGGGCAGCATCCTAGCCTCAGAACGTCCTCATCCGAGCCAAATGATTGTCGCAACCCACAGTAGCGATTTCCTGAAGGGGCTTCTTGATGGCGAAGCATCATCAATCCGCGTAATTCGTATACACCGAAAGAACGGCAAATCGTCAATTTCAGAGCTTCAGCCCGAGCTTGTAAAGGAAGTTTGGCGTGATCCGCTGCTGAGATATTCTGGAATCTTCGACGGTTTGTTCCATGAAGGGGTGATCGTTTGCGAGAGCGATAGCGACTGCAGGTTCTATGGCGCGATGATGGATGCAGTGTCCGGATCCAGCAAGTCACATGATCTTCTTCTAGTTCACGGAGGCGGCAAAGCTCGTACACCAAGCATCGTCCGGGCCCTTACCGCCATTCGAGTTCCTGTAAAAGCCGTTTTCGACTTCGACGTGTTATCTGATGAATTGATTTTGGAGCGTAGTGTCGAAGCGTTGGGAAGTTCTTGGAACGAGTTCAAAGGTGATTGGAATACGGTGAGAGCTTCGATTGAAGGAAAAAGACCCGAGCTTGCGACTAAGGATGTGCAAGAGAAAGTCATGAATGCACTCTCAAAGGTGAAGAGCGCCTCTCTTCCCCGAGACACATCTAAACACGACAGACCCGAATCTGGACGCCTTGAAGCAGGAGCTTGCGGCACTCCACTCGACTATGGACCAGATAGAGAAAGGGCAGTCTACCCTCGGACTGCGCCCAGTAATCAGAACAAATAATGGCGCAGTTATCACCCTCGAAGACATCTCTCCGACGAAGCTTTTGCAAATTGCGAACGGCGCCCGATTGTCGAATGACGCTACGATCAAGTTGACTGATCAACAATGGGCCTCATATCAGCAAGGTAAAGCCGTGATAACTGTGCTTTACGTTGCCAGATTTGAAGACGCAGGCCATTCAACCGACAGGTTTTGGGAGACTAGCCATTGCATGTATTTCATCGGAGCGGTGCAGTTCTGGCACCAATGCAGCGGCACTACGACTGAATTGAAGCACGGCGCTCGCAATGTTCGCGCGGTGCGATAACCTCGCAGGATCGGTAGAGCCCTTGCGAAACCCATCATTCTGCGACGGCCATTGATCGGTTTCGCTTAGCTCTACACATCTGCGAGCTATATCGGCCTTAGTCGCAGATTGGCTCCACTTCGATGCTCATCAACACTCCGCCGCCGAAATTTGCCTTTGCGGTCGAGCCCTTCCCTCCTAAACTCCCAACCCAACGGGCATGGGTTCCGACCGCCCCGGTAGAAGCGGAGTCAATTTATGCCCAAACCGGAAAGCTTCCCGATCGAGAAGATCTTCGTTCCCACGAAGCTGAAAAAGACCCTCAAGCCCGAGACCGTCGCCGAGATTGCGGAAAGCATGCTGGACATCGGGCAGCAGACCCCCATTTCCGTGCGGCAGGAGGGAGACCGCATCGTTCTGGTGGAAGGACTGCATCGGTTAGAGGCCTGCAAGGCGCTCGGCGAGACCACCATTCTCGGCGTCCTGGTCCCCGCCGAGCTTGCTCAGCCCAAGCCGCTTCTCGCCGAGCGACCCGAGGTCGAGGCCGAGCGCATCAAGATGGCGCGATTGAAGCAGCTGCGCCTGGAGAAGGAAGCCGCGGAGGCATCGGCGGCGGCCTCGAGAGGCAACGCAACGCAAGCGCCGCGCGCAGGTTCGACGAAAGGCCCGCGCGACAATCCGAAGGCATCACCCGTCCGGATGGTGAAAGCGAAACCGAAATCACTGTCGGACTGGATCACGCAGCAGAAGGGCAGCGGCAGCCGCTATTGATGGCGGGCTTCGGTTGAGGCCGTCATTCCCGGGCGCGCCCGCTTCGGCGCGAGCCCGGACTCCATCGGGCGGCTCGACGAATGGCGCAATGGATTCCGAGCTCGCGCTTCGCGCCCCGGCATGACGGTGGGCTATGCTGCGCGCTACTTTCTCCTGGCTGCCACAGCATGACGGCCGCAACCTTTTCGATCGCGGCCATCTCGCCTCACCTTCAACCCGTTCCTCTCACGCCGCCTTCGCCTGCTCCGGCGAGGCCGTCTCCATCGCGCGCATGTAGAGGTCGAGCAGGCTTTCGCGCTCGTCGCGCTCGTTCTTGTCTTCCTTGCGCAGCTTGATGATCTCCTTGAGGATCTTGACGTCAAAACCCTCGCCCTTGGCTTCCGCGAAGACTTCCTTCTTCTGTTCGCTCAACTCCTGCATCTCCGTGTCGAGGTTCTCGATCCGCTCGACGAAGGAACGGATCTTGCCGCCGGGAATGGTGATGTCGGACATGGTGCCTCCTCGCTGACTGAGGTCGCGAAAATGCCCGCAAAGAAATAACCAATGTGTTAACCTCGCGCGCCTGCGCATTGCCCTGTGGAAAAGCCGAGGGAGCCATTCCATGGCCGAGCTTCGCTTCGATGACGGTGCCGCCTATGAAGAGATGATGGGCGTCTGGAGCCGATCGGTCGGCGAGATCTTTCTCGACTGGCTAAAGCCGGGACAAGGCCTGCGCTGGATCGATGTCGGCTGCGGCAGCGGCGCCTTCACCGAGCTCATCGTGGCGCGCTACGCCCCCAGCGACGTTCAGGGCATCGATCCGTCGGAGGGACAACTGGCCTTTGCCCGCGCGCGCCCCGGCGCGCGCGGCGCCGTGTTTCAGACCGGCGATGCCATGGCGCTGCCGTTTCCGGACGCAAGCTTCGATGTCGCGGTGATGGCTTTGGTTCTGGTGTTCGTGCCGGATGCGGCGAAGAGCGTTGCGGAATTGGCGCGGGTCGTTCGTCCCGGCGGCCTCGTTGCGACCTACATGTGGGACATGCTGGGCGGCGGCTTTCCGCTCGACCCGATCCTCGACGAGATGCGCGCGATGGGGCTGCAACTGACGCGCCCGCCGCATATGGAGGTGTCTAGCCTTGCGGCGCTTCAGGGTTTTTGGAGCACGGCCGGCCTCCAGCAGATCGAGACCCGCGAGATCACAGTGCAGCGGACCTTTGCCGATTTCGACGAGTTCTGGAGCGTGGAGACCAAGGCCCCCTCCACCGCGCCTGTGATCGCGGCGATGCCCGTGGCCGATGTCACCGCGCTCAAGCAGCGCGTGCGGGCGTGCCTTCCCGCTGATGCCGAGGGCCGCATCACCTACAGCGCCCGCGCGCACGCGATCAGCGGACGCAAGCCGGGGTGACGAAGTTGCGAGCGTGCTACGAACTCAAATCAACGCATTGCGCCAACCTCGCGCTTTCGCCAACGCCCCTCCCGCCCTACACTCCCGTCAAACAAACACCGGGAGGACTGCCTGATGACCGACGCCCCGCTTTTCCAGGACGTCATTCGCAAGCGCCGCAGCGTGCGCAAGTTCGAGCCGGGCCGCAGCGTCGGGCGCGACGTGCTGGAGCGGATCGTCGATTGCGGGCGCTGGGCGCCGTCGGGGGCGAACGTGCAGTGCTGGGACTTCATCGTCGTCGACGATCCCGCGATGCGCGAGAAAGTGCTCGCGGTGTTCCTGCGCCAGGCGCAGCGGCTGGTCGACCACGCCAAGGGCTTTCCGGCCGTGAAGAAGACCTACCTCGCCAACACGGTCGCGATCATCCTCGTGCTCGGCGATCCCCGCTGGAAGGTCTGCTTTCCGCAGGCGACCTCGCCCCAATTCGACGCCGAGTATCGCGACAACAACGAGGCGATCTTCTACTGCTCGCTGGGCGCGGCCATCCAGAACATCCAGCTCGGCGTCACCGCCGAAGGGCTGACCTCGGCCTGGCTCTCCGGCGGCGGCGAGGCCGAGACCAATCGCGAGCTCGCGGAGGTCCTGGGCTATCCGTCATGGATGACGGCCTATGGAACGATCCCGATCGGCTATCCTGCAATCGACCAGGACCGCCGCTACCGCCGGCCGCTCGGCCAGCTCGTGCACTGGAACGGCTACCAGCCACAGCAGTACCGCACACATGCGCAGGTCGACTTCTACGAGAGCACGCTGCGTCCCTTTGCGATGTACCGCGACCAGGAATCCATGGACGCCTGGCCGGATCGCGACGAGATGCTGGGAGAGTGGACGAACGCCTTCACCGGCCCCGTCAGCAACCCCGCGCAAACGCTCGAAAGCGAAGCCGACTTCTCTCATCCCAGGGTGATTGGCCAGGCGACCAAGCGGCGCCGGAGCTGAAGCGCGTCAGCCGGCCCCTACCACCAATACGGCCAGCGCCATCCCTGATAGCGCACATAGGACGGCACGATCGGCGGGCCGTAGGGATCGACCTTGTCGTCCTCGGGGCGGTAGCGATAGCGCGGAACGACGTTGTAATCCCACGGCGTCGGCCGCAGCACGGGCGCGGTGACGATGAGGCGCTCTTGCGGCGCGCGGACGACGACGGCCTTGCGTGCGCGGGCCTCGGCGCCTGACGTTGCAAGGCTGCACAGCACCAGGGTGGTTCCGAGCGCGCAGGCGGCGGTTGTTCTTGTCATGCACGGGTCTCCTTCGCGCGAAGAGTGCAAAAGGATGTGGGGCAAGGCAAGCAAATTTCGCGCGAGATTTTTCGCGACCATCCTTCGAGGCGCGCGCTCAGGCGTTTCCGCGAGCCTGGCCCTACGCCTCCACCTCCTCAGGCACCGGCCCCGCAACCAGCCCGTCGAGACCGACCATCAGCAGATCGGCGATGTGCATCAGCTGGTACAACGGAATGTCAACGTCGCCCCGCTCGGCCTGAGCCACGAACGCCGGCGCGACACCCAGGTGCTCGGCGAGCTGGCTTTCCGTGTAGCCGCGGGCCTCGCGCGCGGCCTTGACGCGCGCGCCGATGCCGAGGCGGTGCCGGGACTGCTCGTCCGCGGTCATCATCGCCGCTTGCTCGGTGGCGCTCGCATAACCCGCGGTGAACGCGCCGCCGATCAGGCGTTCCCTGCGCCAGGCGAGCCGGCAGTCCTTGCGCAGGCCGCCCCTGAAGATCAGCGAGAATTGCTCCGCGATCCATGCCGAGCTGTTGAGCTGCAGCCGCGCGCCGGTCGCCGAGACGTCGCGGATCGTGCAGGGCACGCTGACGATGCTGCCGCTGCCATTGTCGAATTCGACAAGGCCGGTCCGCAAGGTGTGATGCCTGAGGGCGGCGCGAAGATCGCTCATGACAGCTCCGAAAGATCCTGCGGCGGCGTCGAAACGGATCGAGGCCGCCGTGATCGGAGCACGCTAGCGCAGAATTTTTCCGCGAGCCCTAAACTTGTCGCAGTTCGGCCGGGACAAGCTTCTATGGTAAAGGATACGTCACCTATTTCTTCAATGCGCCCACGGCATCGAGCAGCAGCATGTCGCGATTCTGCTCGCAGAAGCGGGACAGCTTGCTCGAATTCCGCTCCAATTGTTGGGTATCGAGCACCGGGTCGTTGCGCCGCCCGGCGTAGAAGCCGCTTATCCAGATGTTAACGCTGCGAGCGTGGGTGATGCGCTGGGTGATGTATTGGTCGCACGTGATCTTCGACACGTCGACCGTCACCTGGGCCTCGGCCTGCGAGACCGTCAGCATGGCAGCAAACAGTGCGGCAGCTGCCGCCTTCAACGGGATCATGAAATTTCCTCCGAACGATGCGGCCAACGTCCGATGATCGCGCGCGGGGCCGTTGATCCAGATCAACGAGCTGCCCAAGTGTCGCGGCGGCTGTCGCGGCGGCCCGCGCGGCGACGACGGAAAAGATCAGCCACCGCGTTCGCCGTTCAGCAGCTTGAGCGCCCGCGGCACCTGGTCGCCGTCCGCGACCAGCACATATTCCTGCCGCGCCAGGCTCGTGCCGCTGGCGAGCACGATCGCCTTCTTCGGGCACAGGCCGAAGCATCCGGTCATGATCAGCTTGGCCGGCTTGCTGCCGTCATACTTGCGCGCCTTCAGTCCGGACTTCAGCGCACGCCTGACGTCGCGGCCGTCATCGCTGCGCTTGAGGCATTTGCGGCAGACCAGCACCGGCGCTGCGCGGCGCGGCCGCACGATCATCGGGCTTGCGGACTTATGTTTGTTTTCGGGCATGAAGAACCTGTATGAGACCGCAGCTCATATAGGCATGGAACCGCGCCTTCGCCGCTGCGACGGGGAGCGGACGCCATGGTAAGGAAACACTGCCGGGCAACCGCTCCCGGTGCGTCGCGCTGGCGCGTTGACTTGCTGAAGGCAACAAACAGGATCCCCCATGACAACAGTCCTTCGTATCGCGGCGTTTTCCGACGGCAACATGGGCGGCAATCCCGCCGGCGTCTGGATCGGCGACGCCCTGCCGGATGCGGCCAGGATGCAGGCGATCGCCGCGGACGTCGGCTTCTCGGAAACGGCCTTTGCCGCGCCCGAGGGCGAGGCCTGGCGCGTCCGCTATTTCTCACCCGCCATGGAAGTGCCGTTCTGCGGCCATGCGACGATTGCCCTGGGCGCGGCGCTCGCCCACCAGCACGGCGACCGGCGTTTCCAGCTGCATCTGAACGAGGCCGCCATCTCGGTGTCGGGACGCCGCGACGGCAACACCATCGCGGCGGCGCTGCAATCGCCGCCGACCCGCAGCGCGCCGCTCGATCCATCGCTGCGGCATCAACTGCTGGATCTGTTCGGCTATGCGGCCTCCGATCTCGATCCCGGACTCCCGCCGGCGAAAATTCATGCGGGGGCCGATCACGCCCTCCTCGGCCTCAAATCCCGCGAGGCGCTCGCGCGCATGACCTATGATTTCGCGCGCGGCCGCGCCCTGATGGAGCAGGCCGGGCTCGTCACCATCGCGCTCGTCAATGTGGAGAGCGCGCAACTCTTTCACGTGCGCAACGCGTTCGCCGCCGGTGGCGTCGTCGAAGATCCCGCCACGGGCGCGGCGGCCGCCGCGTTTGCAGGCTATCTGCGCGACATCGGCTGGCCCCATGGCGGCGCCATCGACATCGTCCAGGGCCAAGACATGGGCGCGAGGTCGCTGATCCGCGCGGAGATCGGCGAGGCCCGCGGCAGCTCAATCCGGGTCTCGGGGACGGCACGTTTCATGGATGCGTGAACGGGAGCGCCGCGCTACTCCCGCGCGCGGCGCAACGCCTCCTGCAGCTTCATCCGCTGCTTGTCCCAGCGGGTCTGTTCGGCCTCGGCGCGGTCGTCGAGCGCGGCGCGCGCGGCCTCGATCTCCTCCGCCTTCGCCTCGTGTTCCTGTCTCGCTCTGTCCAGCGCCGCTTCGGCTGCGGCGACCGCCTTGTCGCGCCGCGCGCGCTCTTTGGCGCGGGCGGCCTCCTCCTTGCGCCGCTCGGCCTCGCGCCGCCGCTCCTGCTTCTCGAACGCCGCGGCGGCCTTGCGGGCCGCCTGGTCGTCGAGCTTGCTGGGAGGTTTCTTGGCGGTCTTGGCGCTCTTGGCCGGACGCTTACCGGATTTGCGTCTGGGTTTGTGATCATCATTGGCGAGATCGGTGGGCAGCTCGGCGCTCTCGGTGAACGCCCCGTCCGATCCGACCGGGCGCCTGAGCACGACCCCCGGCTTCGCCAGCGTGGCCGCGACAATATCAGGATCGTCAGTCTCCTTCGCGGCGCCCTGATGGAACAGGTTGGAGCTGGCGCCCCAGGCCTCGAGCGCCGCCTTCATCGAGGGCGCGGCGATGGCCTGGTCGTAGAAGCCGAGCGAGGTCTGGTAGGTCTTCAGTTTCCGTGTCGGTTTGCTTTTCGCGCGTTTCGGCATGTCGCCCCGATATTGGATTCGTAGCCCGGATGGAGCGTAGCGCAATCCGGGGTCCTGTGTCCGCGGGGCAAGCGTCCCGGATTACGCTTGCGCTCCATCCGGGCTACGGACTAGTCCGCTTGCAAAAGCGCATCGTATCCCTTCTCGCTGAACGCCAGCAGGCAGAACCCGTGCCCGAACGGATCGGCCAGCATCGCGATCCGGCCATAAGGCGCATCGCTCGCCGGCACCTCCAGGATCGCGCCGGCGCGCAGCGCGCGTTCGACCGCCGCATCGACATCGTCGACGACGACGTCGACATGCACCGGCGTCCAGTGCCGTTCGTAGCGGCGGCGATCGCCGCCGGCCCCGATCGTGCCGGCCTGCTTGGTCAAGAGATAGACCGGTGCCGGCCAGCCGAGCAGCTCGACGAAGCCGGTGCCGAAGCGGCGGCCGACTTCGAGGCCGAAGGCTTCGGTGTAGAACGTCGTGGCTTGCTCGATATCGGGGACGTCGATGTTGAGGAGAAAGCTCATCTCGGACTCGCTGCGCAGTTGCGCGGCGAGCGTAGCCCGGATGGAGCGCAGCGCAATCCGGGATGTTGCCGCACGCGGGCCCCCGGATTCCGCTCGCGCTCCATCCGGGCTACGCAGCGACCGTCTCACCCGACGGGTGGCACCATGTCATTCTGCCCCTGTTTTGCCCGACGCCGCAAACACTCTTCGCCCTTACCGAAAACATGAGGAGTTTCAAGGCCGTTCCTACTGTGCATGGGGTTGTTTTCGAAAAATCGAGTCGGCCGCCCTCATTTGGCTCGCAAGCTCAGGATATAGGCCGACAGCACATCCGCCTGCCCCTGCGCGATCACGAGGTTCGGCATGTCCTGGTGGCTGGTCCGCCAGAACACCTTGAGCGACAGCGCGGTGGTGCCGCTCCGGTCGGCGATGGACTGAAAGCTCGGCGCCTCGTCGAAGAAGCCGGCCATACCCGGCTCGACCGCGTGACAGCTCTGGCACCACGCTTGCGCCAGGCGATGGCCTTCGGCAACCGCGCGCGGGCCCGACCGCGGAGCCCCGGCAGCAGTGTGGACGACGCTGAACAGAAACAGCACCGACAATACGACCAGGAGAGCGAGACCGAGATAGATTCGGGCACTGTGCGACATGGCGCTTCCCTCGCTGTTGCTTCGCCGGCACACGAAGCGTAAGTCGGCGCAGGCCGATCAAATTGATCTGCGTCAAGGGCCTGACGCGAGGCCCGTAGCAAGAGCTGAAGCGACGTGTCCGCCGCTTCGAGAAAGCGACGCCGGCAGCACATGAAGCGAGACGAGAAGTATGACCGACACGATGAAATGCCCCGCCTGCAGCTCCGAGCATGCCTATCAGGACCGCGATCTCTGGGTCTGCCCGGAATGCGGCCATGAATGGAGCGGTGCGGCGGAGGCGGCCGCGGAGTCGGCGCAGGATGCCGGCGTGCGAGATGCCAATGGCAATGCGCTCGCTGACGGCGACAGCGTCATCGTGATCAAGGATCTCAAGATCAAGGGCTCCTCCTCGGTGGTGAAGGGCGGCACCAAGGTGCGCAACATCCGCCTGCAGGACGCAACCGATGGTCACAACATCGCCTGCAAGATCGACGGCATCGGCGCGATGAACCTGAAGTCGGAGTTCGTGAGGAAGGCGTAGCCGCGAGCTGGCTACCGCTGCCGCTGCGCCAGGTAAAACCCGCACAGCACCGTCACGAGGCCCGCGGTCTGCAACATCGTCGGCGGTTCGCCGAGCAGCAGCCAGCCGGTGAGCAGCGTCAGCGCTGGCACGCAGGCCGGAAACACCGCGGCGCGGGCAACGCCGAGGCGCTGCACCGAGACGGCGAACAGATAGAGCGCGGCGGGGCCGGCCAGCACGCCCTGCGCCAGCGCCTGGATGGCATTTTCGGCGACGCCGATCGCCGCGACGTGAGCAAGCCCGACGGTCGCGACGTAGATTGGCAACAAGAGCAGCGAAAGCACGTTGATGACCAGCGCGGCCGACACGGCGGAGACGCGCCAGTGCCGCAGCGCCGTGCCGAAGCCGGCGAACATCAGTCCGGTGAGCACGAAGATCAAATCCCCGAGCACGCCGTCGGCCCCGATATGGCCGATCGATTCCGCGCCGATCACGCCGAGACCGCCGACGATGACGAGCGCACCGACGAGGCGCGAGGCGGAGACGTGCTCTTTCAGGAACAGTGAAGCCAGCAAGAGGCCGCCGAGCGTGGCACAGGAGGGCTGGATCACGCTGCCGTGGCCGAGCGGCACGAACAGGAAGCCGGTGTAGGAGATCAGCGACATCACGGGGCCGCCAAGCACCATCAGCACGAGACCCCTGCCCCAGCCGATGCCGCAGAGATCCCCAATGCCGGCGCGCAGGACCAGCGGCAGGAATGCGATCCCCGACCAGACGTAGCGATGCACCAGCAGATCGACCGGCGTGAAGCCGACCTTGAGCCCGTGCCGTGTCCCGGCGAAGCCGAGCGCCCAGAACAGCGCCGCGGCCAGGCCGCAGGTAACGCCGAGCAGTGCCGGCGCCGCATCGTGCTTCTGAGAAAGAGCGTCGGCGCCGCTCGTCCGCTGATCCATGGATCAAGCCTTATGTCAGCGCCTCCATCGGCTCAACCCACGCAGGTGCAGGGCTGACACGCGGCGGGATTCGTGGCCCGAACGGCCCGTCACGCCCGCTCTTCGAACACCATCCGCCATCCCTTGCGCGTATCCATGTATTCGCGCACTTCGCGGATCCTGTCGCCCGCCACCGTGAACACGAAGCAATAGTCGTTCTCGTAAGGCTTGCCGCCGGGCAGCGTGGCGCGCATCCGCTCCTCCACGATCACGACGTCGCCGTCTGCATACACGCCGCGAAACGCGATATCGATGTTCGAGAACATCTTGTGCATCTCCTGGGCGATGAAGCGCGCGATCTGGCCCGCGCCGACCATGTGGTCGGTGTGATCGAGCGCGACGGCGGTGGCGTTGCCCTTCGGCGCGATCCATTCGGCGTCGTCGGTGAACAATGCGGCGATACGCAGCGCATCCCGCGACGAAAAGGTTTTCCAGGCGTTCAGGACAATCTCTCTCGGGCTGGACATGATGCGCTCCCTGGCTTGCATTGCGGCCACCTTCTAGGCCGCGGTGGGCGTTGCAACTCGCCACAATCGGACTCGGTCATCCCGCAGCCCTTCCGGCCCCATCGCCATGCGCTATGATCCGGCCATGCTGAGCTTCGAGACCTGCAACGCCGCCCGCCTGCGCCGCGATCCCCGTTACGACGGCCGCTTCTTCACCGCGGTGAGAACCACCGGCATCTATTGCCGCCCGGTCTGTCCGGCCAAGCAGCCGCTGACGCGCAACGTAACCTATCATCCGACGGCGGCGGCGGCCGAGGCCGCCGGCTTCCGGCCATGCCTGCGCTGCCGCCCCGAGACTGCGCCGTTCTGCCCGGCCTGGAACGGCACGCGCTCCACGGTGGCGCGCGCCATGAAGCTGATCGATGGCGGCGCGCTCGACGAAGGCTCGGTGGTCGATCTGGCGATGCGGCTCGGCATCTCGTCGCGTCATCTGGCGCG
Organism: Bradyrhizobium sp. 62B; assembly: GCF_030272265.2. Taxonomy (NCBI): domain Bacteria; kingdom Pseudomonadati; phylum Pseudomonadota; class Alphaproteobacteria; order Hyphomicrobiales; family Nitrobacteraceae; genus Bradyrhizobium; species Bradyrhizobium sp. 62B. Next base: position 3,967,565 of record NZ_CP092841.2, read on the forward strand.
TCTGTTCGAGCGCCACGTTGGCGCCACGCCGCAGCAGCTCGCCAAGACGCTGCGCGTCCAGCGCGCCAAGCGCCTGCTCGATGCCGGGGAGAACAGCATGACAGATATCGCGTTCCAGTCCGGCTTCGGCAGCCTGCGCAGGTTCAACGCCGCCTTCTCCGAACTCTACGGCCGCTCGCCGTCGAGTTTGCGCGCGGTGCGCGTGCGGCGGGCTTCGCGCGGCTTGAAGACCTCTCAGAAAAATCCAGGGCTGAGATCGAGGCCGTATGTCAGGCTCAGCACGGACACGAACAACACGGCGGCGGCGAACAAGGCGGCATGCCTGACAATGAACGCACGCGGCGAGGTGGGAGCAGCAACGACTTTCTGCGCAACCGGCATGATGGCCTCCATTATGATTTCAAAAACTGGCCGCGACGATGCGGCCGCCGCATCAGGCAATGCGGTCTGCAAAACAAATGTTAAGAGGATCACGCTCGTTATGAACGGGGATACATAACCGGCATAGTCACGCGAACTTGTTCGCGGCCGGAGTCTCAATCAGCGCATCGATGTCAATTGATCGCGCCGAGACATTGCGCAACGCGCGCTGGCGCGAGATCGCGCACGGGACAGTTTCAACGATCGCTGCGCACACGATACGCAAGCAGCACCGGCGTCGAGGACGTCAAATGAAACGGCGGGCTCCGCCTCTCCGCGGAACCCGCCAATCTCTCAGCGATGAAGCTTAGCGGGCCGAGCCCGTGGTGACGTCAGCGGTCTTCAGCTTGCGGGGGCTGAGCACTTTCGTCTGGTGGGCCGAGGCGACGGTGGTCGGCGCAGCGACCTGCTGCTCGACATGCGCGGCACCGAGGACGCGAACCTGCAAGGGCGAGACCGGAAATCCATTGGTCTCGTAAGTCGGCAGCTCGGCGGCGAAAGCCGCGGTGCTGCCTGCGATCGTCAGGATGGCGGCGGCGATCGATAAAGTCTTCTTGTTCATTGGTGATGCTCCGGAAGTGGAAGAGTCGGAGCATATTTAGGTCCGCTTTGCTGCATTGCGACACGCTTTGTTGCAATGCAACAGCGCGTCCGGCGCATAGCGATATGTTTAACATGTCCAAGGCCTTGGCCGAATCACGCCGGGTCCGACATGGCGCCTTTATGGGCGGTGCTCAGCCACCGAGCACGTTGCCCCAGCCGTCAAAGATATAGGCCTTCCAGGCCACGGTTCCGTCGCCGCCCGGTCGGCTGGCCCGTCGATAATCGTCGGCCTGGTCGGCGGTCCAGGTGATGATCGTGTCCGTGAGGCGATCGTGCAGGATGGCGGGTTCGGTGGGATCGAAAGCGTCCATGGGACGAAGCGTGGCATGCGTCATGAGCGACCGAACGCGCTACCCGCAACAAGGTTGCGACGACACGGCGATCAAGACACTTTTGTGGAACCCGCGTTGCACCTCGGCAACAGTGCCGCGAAAAGCCCGTTTTCGCCGATTTGCGCCATTGCGCTGCCACATGGTCCTCCGAACAATCGACGCACTGCGTGCATTTCCGTGCAAGACTGTTTGCGTCAGACTGTTTGCATCATCACTGTCCGGGCAAGACGGGTTCGGGCAGAACCGTTTGGAGGCAGGGATCATGGACGATCGGCGGTCTCTTCTGGTGGCGGTCACATGCCCCTCGGCTGTGCTCGCCGGCTGGCTGGCGCTCTCCCTCTCCGCCTATGCCCCTGCCCTCATCGAGAACAGCGGTGCCAACGCGGCCGCCGTCTCGCGCGCCAAGGACCACGCTAAGGATCACGCCAACGACCAAGCTAAGGATCTCGGCCGGCTCGACCTCGCCGACGTGCCGCGCGCTGCGACGATCGAGGACGGCATCGCCTTGACCGCCGATATCGCCGCTGCCCTGGCTGCGGCACCGGCCCTGACAATCGTTGAAGCGGCACCCGAGACGCCCGCTCCCGCAATCAAGCTCGCCTCGGCCGATCCGGCGCTGATCCTGCCGGTGGACGCACCGCCCGCGCCGCAGATAACACCCGAACCAGAATCCATCGTCAGCGAGGCCGCCCCGGTCGCACCGCCGGAGCCAATCAAGCTCGCATCTGCCGATCCCACCGAGATCGTGACGACGGACGCGCTGTCTCCCGCGGCGATCGCCAGCGGCCCGGTCACCCCTGCGAGCAAGGCATCGCCGCCGGCCGATACCGTCGCCGTGCTCGACGAATGCTTCGTCATGGATGCCTGCATCGACCGCTATCTCTGGACGCTCTATCAGCGCACCGCAAAGGAAGACTCGATCAAGGTCCAGGAGCGCCGCGCCGTCACCATCAAGCGCAAGGGCAAGACGGTCACGGTGATGCGCAGCTTCACCAAGCTGGTCGATGAGGATTTCGGCTGGAAGGATCCGAAGGCCGCCGAGCACGCCGGCATGTCGATGATGGATTATGTCATCGGCGGCATGGACAAGAGCTTCAAGCGGAAGCTGTTCCGTACGCTGCTCGCGGCGGAAGCTGCCGGCCTTTCGCCCGGCATCACCAGCGCGTTCCGCGACGATTATAGACAGTCAATCGCGAGCGGCCTGAAGGCCGCCTCCGACCGTTCCTATCACGGCGGCAGCACGCGCGGCGGCTACGGCCACGGCATGGCGGCGGACATCGTCAGCACGCAAGGCAACAACCGCGCGCAGCGCTGGGTCTCGACCGAAATCCTGTGGAAGTGGGTCGACGCCAACGGCAAGGCCTACGGCATCGGCCGGCCGTATCTCGGCCGTGACCCGCCGCATGTCGGCCCCGTCGATGGCCCGGAATACATCTCGCGCCGCGGCACGGGAGACGGAAAGCAAGTCGCCAGCGTGAAGTCCAAGAAAGTGGTGCGCGCCGCGGCCCATGCCAAGCCGCCGAAGGCCCAGGCCGCGCGCGAGCAGAAGAGCCCGGCCAAGCCGCAAAAATCAGCGCAATCGACCGGCAAGCGCGCGACCTGACCCCCGTTACGCCTTACGCGTCGGGATCGGCAACGGCACCAGCCGCATCTCGGCCGTGCCGGCGTCCTGCGTTCGCACCAGCACGGCAAAGATGGTGTCGACCGCAAGGCGCACCGCGGCCTCAATCGCTTCGCCCTTGGCCAGATGAGCTGCGATGAGACCGGTGAGGAGATCGCCGGTGCCGTAAGGGCGGATCGGCAAACGCGGCGTTGCAAAGCGCGACACCTGCCCGTCGGCGCACAGGATCGTCTCCACCTGCCCTTCTGCCGTATCGCTGAGCGTGCAGCCGGTCGCGACGACGTCGATGCGGTCGGTCCCCGCCAGCGCCGCGCACGCCGCGCGCAGGCCCTGCGTATCCGCGATCGCGAGACCTGAGAGCAGCTCGAGCTCGAACTGGTTCGGCGTCGTCAACCTGGCCGCCGGCAGCAGCCGGTGCCGGACCACGTCCAAAATGCCGTCGGCGACATAGACGCGGCCGTCATCGCCGATCACGGGATCGCAGAGATAGACGAGCTCAGCATTCCGCGTCAGCGCCCGCTCGACGAAATCGGCGATCACGGCGGCATTGCCCGGCGAGCCGAGATAGCCGGTCACGAGCACGGCCGCCTCGTCGACGAGCCCGCGCTCCTCAACACCCTTCAGAAGATCGGCGACCAGCTCGGTCTCCAGCATCCGCCCATGCAGGCTCGGATAGCGCGGATGATTGGACAGCAGCGTCGTCGGCACCGCCGCAACGTTCACGCCCTCCGCCTGCATGGCGTAGGCCGCCGCGCTGTTGCCGACATGGCCATGGACCACCTGGCTTTGAATGGAGATGACGAGCATGAGAGAGGTCCGTAGAGTCAAACGCCGGATGTGGCAAGCGTAGCCCGGGTGGAGCGTAGCGAAATCCGGGGCCTGATGTCGCGGCAAGAGTCCCGGATTACGCTACGCTCCATCCGGGCTGCAGGCCTGCCACGCGTCAGCGCCTCGCCAGCTCACCGAGATAAGCACAAAACATGTCGGCCAGCCCGTCGGCATGACGCGCGATGTCGGCCTCGCTGCGCGGCACTTCCGAAAATCGCTTGCCGACCTCACTCAGCGTCGTCTTGATGAGTTCGCCGGCAAGCGCGCGTGGCGCAGCGGAGGCTTTGGGCAGCGCCTCCCGCATGAACGCCGCGATGATCCCCTCGCCGGCGGCCCGCGCGTCGTGGGCCTCGGGCGCGTCGCGATAGAGCGGCGCGGCATCGCTAAGCGCGATGCGGATTGCAGCCTCCTCGCACTCGGAGCGGATGAAGGCATGGACCAGCGCGCGCAGCCGCACCAATGGCGGCTTCGTCCGGTCCGCAAGGATGCCGCGCAGCAGATCGCTGGTGCGCCGCCACTCGTCGCTCTGGAGACGGAACAGGATCGCGGCCTTGTTGGGAAAATATTGATAGAGCGAGCCGACGCTCACGCCGGCCCGCTCCGCCACCCGTGCCGTGGTGAAACGCTGCGCGCCTTCCTTCGCCAGAACCTGAACAGCGGCATCCAGGATCGCCGCCACCAGCTCGTTGGAGCGGACCTGTTGCGGCTGTTTTCGTGAGGAAACTGAACGGCTTCGACGATCGGCCATGGCGCGCCCGGTGAATGCGAATAGGAAATGCGACGAATTAGTCGTATTTCACTCCGCACGCAAGCACCCAACTCATCGCCACATCTGGAGACCTCGAATGACCACCCCAACCATCACATCGCTTGCGCCGCTGCTGGATCGCCTGTTCGACGAGGCCGAGGCGGCAAACGGTGCAATGCGAGCCGCCGTCGCCGATTTGTCCGATGCGGACCGGGCGCGGATGATGCGGAGCAAGACCGATTATCGCGACCTCTACGGACGCCTGAAGGAGATACCGCTCGCGGTCTCGCGCGAGACCGGATCACTGCTCTACATGCTGGCACGCAGCTCCCGCGCGAGGACGATCGTGGAGTTCGGCACGTCGTTCGGCATCTCGACCCTGCACCTTGCCGCAGGCTTGCGCGACAATGGCGGCGGCCGCCTCATCACCAGCGAGTTCGAGCCGTCCAAGGCGGCGCGGGCGCGGGAAAACCTCATCGCCGGCGGCCTGATCGATCTCGTCGAAATCCGTGAAGGCGACGCGCTGAAGACGCTTCAGGCCGATCTGCCTGTTACGATCGATCTCGTGCTGCTCGATGGGGCCAAGGCGCTCTACCCGGAGATCCTCGACCTGCTCGAAAACCATCTCGGACCGGGTGCGATCATCGTCGCCGACAACGCCGACGACAGCCCGGACTATCTGGCGCGCGTGCGCAGGCCCGGCAGCGGCTACATGTCGACGCCGTTCGCCGAAGACGTCGAGCTCACCGTGCGGATCAACTGACGCCGCTCTGACCGCCACGAAATCCTGGAGCCGCTGCGCAACCACCGCGCGGCGGCTTCATGCCGCGTTCCGGCACCGTCGCAGGCTCGTCACTCAGACGTGATACCTGCTGCCGGGCAAAGCCAAGCGCCGCGTGCTAAACATACCTACCGCGCGGTATCTTTTTTTGCCTCGAGCTGACCATGACCCCCGCCTTCAACGCCTACGCAATGCTCGCCCTCGCCATCATGCTCGAGGTCACGGCATCGGCCTTCCTGCAGCAATCCGCGCAGTTCACCCGCCCGTGGCCGACGCTGGCCATGGTGCTGTGCTATGTCGCCTCGTTCTACGCGCTGTCGGTCGCGATCCGCGTCATCCCCTTGAGCATCGCCTATGCGATCTGGGGCGGGGTCGGCATCATCCTGACCGCCGCCGTCTCCTTCGTGCTGTTTCGTCAGATGCTGGACGCCGCGGCCTTCGTCGGCATCGCACTGATCGTCTCAGGGGTCGTGGTCATCAACCTGTTCTCGCAGACCACGGCACATTGATGCCGGAAAGCCGCTACACCCGCGCCAAGCAGCCGGAGCAGGTCCGGCGCGCCCTGCTCGACCATGCCGCTGCGATCGCCATGGACCATGGCGTCGCCGGCATCACGGTGCAGGCAGTCGCCGCAGCAGCCGGCGTCACCAAGGGCGGGCTGTTCCACCACTTCGGCAGCAAGCAGGCGTTGATCGAAGGCCTGTTCGCCGATCTGCTTGCCCGCGTCGACGCCGAGATCGACGCTGCGATCGAGAACGATCCCAAGCCGCGCGGCAGTTTTACACGCGCCTATGTGAATGCGGTATTCACCGGCAGAACCTTCGGCTTTACGACCCCATGGGCGGCGCTGAGCATGGTCGTCGTCACCGATCCGCCGCTGCGCCGGCTCTGGAACGACTGGATCAAGGCCCGCCTGAAGCGTCATCGCACCACCGACGGCTCGCCCGATCTGCAAATGGTGCGCCTGGCCGCCGATGGCGCCTGGCTTTCCTATGTCACTACGGGACAGACGCGCATGAACGCCGAGCTACGCGCCGTGCACGCACGTCTGCTCGCGCAGACCTACCGGCGCGGATAGCCGCCCCGCACGCCCTACTGGCTATGCACCGGCTTGGGCTGACGCGGGGTGGATCGTGCGGGCTTCTTCGCGGGCTTGGCCGCGGCGCGTGGCGAGGGCTCGTCGACCGATTCCAGATAGGCGGCGAGTACCTTGGCGGAGTCCGAGCTGGTCGCGTAATGGTCCTTCAGGAACCAGGACAGCGTCAGGCTGAAGCGCCCCTTGGCAAGGCCGCGCGGACTGCGATGGCAGGTCGCACAGCCGTCAGCGAAGAGCTTGGCAGGCGGCTTGCCGGCATCGAGATTTTGTGCGGCCGCAACCGTCGCCGTCACAACGGCGGCGGCTGCAAGACTCATCACGGGCACGATCCGCTCGCGCCCCAGTCCAAACAGCGATATCAAATGTCGGCCCCAGAGCGTTTTCGAGCGAAGCCCGTCGGTCACGCCGCCGACAGATGATCGAATTCGGGCGGCGCATAGGCCTTGCCGTCCTGGTCGGTGACGACGACCCGCCACCCTTCGCTCGCCCACACCTTTGCCTTCGCCACGATGAGCAACCGGCTCTCGCGGGCGAAACTGTATTTCTCGTTGTCGCGTTCTGCGATCATCTTGTAGGCCAATTCGCATCCCCTTGCGTCGCCCTGCACCCGACCTCCTCGTGGCAGCGGGCTGCGGCGGCAATTCGCCGGGAGCGTGGCAATTTGGTGCCATCCGCAGGCATGGCGCCGGCGTTCGGCATCGCGCGTGCCCACGGGAACGCGATTCCACCCGTCGCAGGCTGGCCGCCTGCGACGGCACGGCGCCGTCTTCATGTCGTGCTGAATCGGCGGCCGGAAGCCGGTCCGTCGCATCAGCGACGGAACCGATCGTCCCATGTCCGAGCTCCGCTAATGCACGCGGATGATGTGGGGGCGACCGAGATCGATCAGTCCCTGCACCGCCGAGAGGCGGTCATCGAGGGCTGCAATGGTGAGCAGCAGATTATTACGGCGCTCGTCGAGCATGCCCATCTCGGCGCCGGTGAGCTTCGCACTCGTCCGCTCCTTGTGGATCCCTTCGAGGGATTCACGCAACCCCGCAATCAGACCGGCCAGCTGCTTGGCCTCTTTGGTCATCGACCGCTTCGCGACATTCTGGCGGCGCGTCTCCGCCTGGCTCTGTCTCATCATCATCCTCCCGTGCCCCGCTGCCCCGAGTGGATGCTTACATCTTTGGGTACACATCTTACGATCGATGAAATCTGCCCGCGAAGAACTTTCTTAAATTGTACGCGCACGGAACCCGGATCAACCCAGCAGAAAGCCCGGCGCGAGAGCCGGGCTTTCCTTGGAGCTTTGTTTGACGCTTTCCTTGGGACTTCTCAGTGCTTCTGGTGACCGCCGCCGGGGCCGCCGGCCGGGGCACCGCCGCCGCGAGGCGCGGCGTTGACGTGCGGAGCGCCGCCACCGCCGTGCGGCATTGCAGGCGCAGCGGCACGGGGCGCCGGCATCTGCGCACGGGCATTCATGGGCGAGCCGTGGCTCACATTCGGCTGCGCGCCATGCGGCATCGCGGCTCGCGCAGCCGGTGCGGCGGACACACGCGGTGTTTCATGCGCGCGCGCCATCGGCTGGGCACGCACCGCAGCGCGGCTCGCGGCCCGTTCATGCATCACGCGCGCCTGGACATCGCGCGGATTGCGCGTCTGCGTCTGCTCTCGGGTCCGCTCTTGGGTCCGCGCTTGGATCCGCTCATGCGCGATGCGCTCGCTCCGTCCGGCACGCGTCCGGTCGGCGGCAACAGCGGCATCGCGTTTCGCAGCGTCGCGCGTCGCGATCGCAGCGTCAGGCCGCGCATTCGCGGCGTTACGTCCGGAGATCGCGGCGCTGCCCCTGCCCCGCACGCCTTCCCGTTCCAAAGCAACCGCCGCATCGCGTGTCGCCGCGCGGCCGATCCGGGCGGCACGCGGATCAAGCGTCATTCGCGTCGCGACACTCTGGTGCGAGCTCCAGTAATTATTCCAGTAGGCGTGGCGGTGGTACCAGGGACGCCCCGCATAGTAGCTCGACCAGTACGATGTCAGCACGAACGGGACGACGGGCACGTCGATCTCCTCGACATAGTCGGGCAGATAGACGTAGTGGTTGCGATAGAGATATTCGAGATATTGCGACGACACCCAGCCGCGATCGTCGGAGAAGCTGACGTCGCACCAGGCGTTGCCGCGCAGGCAGCCATGGATGTTGACGCGGGCGCCCTCGGGGACACGGTCGACGAGTGGAAAACCCGGCCCCGGTCCGGCGCGCAAGCCGGTCGAGACGGTGACGATGCCCGGCGCGGCCAGTGCGGCTGTTGGCGCGAGCAGCAATGCGGCAATCAAAACGCTCCTGAACTTCATGGCGTATTCCTCCTCTTTCGAGTCGGAACGCGCTGGCGGAACGGGCGTTCCGTCAGCGAGGGCCGCCCGCATAGAAAGATTGAAGCGCGGGCGGCTCGCGGTTCAATATTCATCCGTTGTTCATCGGCGCAACGCGCCATCTGCGCTGCCGGACCGTCAGTCGACCTGCAGCATGAACGCGTCGAAATACGATGCAAGCCGGGCAAAGTCGTCGAGCGGAAGCACGTTCGCGACATACTGGTCAGGCCGCACCACGACCATGCAGCCGGCCTTGCGATCGATGCCGCGCATGGCGAAGATATCGTGGCCACTCTTGAGGTCCGGGCAGAACATCTTCTCGTAGTCGACCAAGCCGTAGCGCCCTTTACGCGGGAGCAGCAGCGGCGGCATCGCCTCGACGGCGAGCTCGCGATGATCCTGCTGAAACACCGCGCGAAGATCGATCACACTGTCGATGTCGGCGCCACCTTGCGTATAGCGCGTGACCGGCGAATCCCTGGCCTCGGTGAGGAAATTGCAGAGCGCGCGAATGGCCGAGCCTGCGGCGGCAGGATCTTCCGCGGGCGAAAACGCGTAGATCCGGAAGCGGCCATCGGCCTGCCCGGCATGGCCGAGATGCACCGGCTTTGCGTCAGCCAGCCGGATCACCGGGGCGGAATGGAAGCGCTTGCCGATGACGAGGCCTTGCGCGAGGTGTTGATGCGACGCCGCACCGGTGAGGAGTGACGGCCTGTAGTGCGTCGCCGTGCCCGCGGTGTAGCGGCCGTGCCGGACGAAATAGTCCTGGGTCCTGGCGGCATCGGCGCCGCCGGCCTTGGCGGCGGAGGCAAGAATGCCCGCCCATTCGCGGTCGAAATCGATCAGCTCCTTGGCGACCGCTTGACGCTCCGCCGAATAGGAATGCAACAGCTGTGGGGCACACTGCTTCCGCAGCACGGCGGCGAGCTTCCAGCCGAGATTGAAGGCGTCCTGCATCGAGACGTTCATGCCCTGCCCCGCCTTCGGGCTGTGGGTGTGGCATGCATCGCCGGCGATGAAAATGCGCGGCAGGCGCGTTGCGATCTCCGCGTCCGGCACGTCGTCGAACTTGTCGGTCAGACGCTGACCGATCTCGTACACCGACCACCAGGCGATCTCCTTCACCTCGAGCGTGTGCGGCTTCAGGATCCGCTGCGCCTTGGCGATCACGTCGTCGGCAGTGATGTTGCGGTTCGCGACGCGCTCGCCGACCTCGAGCTTGGCGATCTCGACATAGATGCGGACCATGTAACCGCCCTCGCGCGGAATGATCAGCAGGCTGCCGTCCTTCGCCGACTGGATCAGCGACTTGAAGCGGATGTCCGGAAAATCCGTCACCGCCAGCACGTCCATCACGCCCCAGGCGTGGTTGGCGGAATCGCCGTGCAGCTCGCGCCCGATCGACCTGCGCACCGTGCTGCGCGCGCCGTCGCAGCCGACCACATAGCGCGCCTTGACCGTCTCGACGTTGCCCTCGTTCCCGGCATCGACGCGTTCGAGGCGCACGGTCACGGCATGATCGCCAGGGCCCGTGGCCGGATCGACATGGAGGTCGAGAAGACGGCGGCCGTAATGGGGCTCGAGCTTGGCCGGCGATTTGCGCATGACGTCGAGAAAGCCGTCATGGATGCGCGCCTGGTTGAGGATGACGTGCGGGAATTCAGACAGCCCGTCCTCGACGTCCTGCACCCGGCCGCTGCGGATGATGGTCTCGGGCAGCCGTTCGTCCGGCTTCCAGAACGTCGTCTCGTTGACCCAATAGGCCTCCTTCAGCACGCGCTCGCTGAAGCCGTAGGCATGAAACATCTCCATGGTGCGGCAGGCGATGCCGTCGGCCTGCCCGACCAGCAGCCGGCCCGGCTTCTGCTCGACGATGCAGGTTTTGATGTCGGGGAATTGCGCGAGCTGGGCGGCGAGCGTGAGGCCGGCCGGCCCGCAGCCGACGATGAGGACATCGACCTCGTCAGGCACGGCGCCCGCAGCACCCGACGCCTGAACACGCTCGGCGGGATCGGCGATTTCAGGGTCGCCCGGCCGGAATCCATTGAGATGGAATTGCATGAGCACCTCTCCCCGCGAACGTTCTGTTTGGATATTGCTCAGTATGCTGACTATCAGTATACTTGTCAACGATCCGACCGTCCCTGTCCGAGGAGGAGAATTCGGTGAAAGACAACAACGAGATGCCCGGGCATCTGGCGCGCCGGTTCCAGCAGATTGCGGTCGCCGTGTTCCTGGCCGAGGTCGAGGATGCGGGCTTCGACCTGACGCCGGTGCAATACGCCGCGCTCGCGACCATCAAGGCCAATCCGGGGCTCGACCAGGTGACGCTCGCAGGATTGATCGCCTATGACCGCACCACCATCACCGGCGTGATCGACCGCCTCGTGCAGAAGGGGCTTGCCGAGCGTCGCGCCTCCAGCCGCGACCGCCGCGCCCGCGAGCTCGAGATCACCGACGAGGGCCGGCGCACGCTGCGCAAGATCACTCCGGCCGTGGAATCGGCCCAGCGCATCATGCTGCGTGGCCTCAGCGCGAAAGAGGGCGAAGAGTTGATGCGGCTGCTGCGCAAGGCGATCGCCGCCGGCAACGATTTGAGCCGCGCACCGCTCCGCGATAGTCCGGTATGATACGGACCCCTATTTGCAATTGTCCGAGGTCCGCGAAACCTGGAACTAACCTTCGCCTGCTAGGGTCCGCAACATTCTGCGATTAACGCGCGATTAACTTTGCAGGGCGGGGGTTCGGATGTTCAGGTGTCTCATTGCGGCCGCGGCCATCGCGCTCTCGACCGGCCATGCGCTCGCGAACGGCCATGGCGGCGGCGAACCTCCGCCGCCGAAGCCGGAGGCGACGACTGCGCCCGCGAAGGTGGTCATCACCAAGCAGGGTCCCAAGCTCGTCGATCTCAAGGGCATGACGCTCTATTATTACGAGCGCGACACCACCGGAAAGACCTCGAACTGCAACGGCAAGTGCACCGAGAGCTGGGTGCCGCTGCCGGCAACGGCCGACGCCAAGGCCATCGGCGATTTCACCGTGATCAGCCGCAACGACGGCAGCAGGATGTGGGCGTACCGCTACCGTCCGCTCTACACCTCGCCCGCCGACAAGGCGCCGGGCGACGCCAATGGCAACGCCACGACGCTGCAATGGCGGATCGCGCGGCCTGAGAACTAGCGCGAGATCGGCCACCCACGTAACGTCGGAACGCGCGTAAGCTCTGCTTACCCGCGCCAGCTTCCGCCCGTCTCGGCCCGCGCGCTCTGTCCGGGCGGCAGCACCACGACCGTCGAATTGAGCTTCACCCGGTCGTACAGATCGATCACGTCCTCGTTGCGCATCCGGATGCAGCCGGACGAGATCGCCTGCCCGATATATTCGGGCTGGTTGGTGCCGTGGATGCGATAGAGCGTGTCCTTGTTGCCGGCATAGAGATAGATGCCGCGCGCACCCAGCGGATTGGCGGGTCCACCGGGAACGCGCGCCGGATACGGTCCGAGCCGCGCCTGGATATCCGCCGTCGGAACCCAGTCCGGCCATTCCGCCAGCCGGCCGACCCGTGCCACGCCCGAGAACGCCATGGCTTCTTCGCCGACCGCAACGCCGTAGCGGATCGCCTTGCCGTCAGGCAGCACGTAATAGAGATAGCGCGCATCGGTATCCACGAGGATGGTACCGGGCTGCTCCTTGCGGTGATAATCGACGATGTGACGGAGATATTGCTCGGGCACGTTCGCCTGCGCGTACGGCGTATGCGCGAGCAACTGCCGGTCGCGCGGCGTCATGCTCGCGTCGGTCGATGGTGAAAGTGTCGTCTGCATGCAGCCGCCCAGCAGCGGCAGCATGGCGATAGCGAATAAAGCGATGAGAGATCTTGGCACCGCCGGCCCCTGTAGCGGATAGCAGCACCCCCAGCATCGCCAGATGTTGCCAAAATCGTGCTGAAAACAAGGCAACGGGAAACACGTGCTTGTGTTCGAAAAATTGGGTTCCATCACCACAAACGGCGGAAGAGCGTCGCATCATCTCCATCCCCTCGCCTTGCTTTGGTCAAATCCGGCTGGACTCGTGGGGTCATCGGGCCGGGCGCATCGGATTGATGGGCTCACCTCAACAGATCGGCTCGCGCCAATGCGGACGACCAGGACTTAACACCCGGGCTTCAACGCCTGTGCTTCAAAGGAGCGGCGATGCTCGCGACGCTGAACCCCAAGCAAATCGTCGATGAGATCGTGAAGGACACGGTCAAGGACAACGATCCGCACGACGCGATTCAGATTTCGCCCGACATTGTACTGGCCTCGCGCCCCGTCAGCGTTGCGCCCACGCTGGCGCCTGACGTCACGCCCCGTCCGGAGCCGAAATTCGCGCCGCCGCCCAAAATCTCACTGGAGCCCAGGCTCTCGCTGGAGCCGAGGTTCGCGCCCGTCTCGGAGCCGCAGACGGCGGCACCGCCGTCGGTCGACACGGCCGTACGCGTCGCAGCGAGCGATGACCATGTTCGGCCGAAGCGATCCGCGGTGCGCAAATGGCTGCGCGGTGCGTTCGTCACGTTTCTGTTCGCGGGAGGCAGCGCGGCCGCCACCATCGCCTGGGAGCAGCACGGCGATACGGCCAAACAGATGCTCGCGGAATGGACGCCTGCCCTAGCGTCGTTGAGGTCGCTGCTGCCTTCCACGTCGCAGACCGCGCCGGTCGCGCCCGCGCAGGCCGCAGCGCCTGCGGAGCAAGCCGTGCCGCCCGCAAGCCAAGTGGCGACCGATCAAACCACCACCGATCAATCGACCGCGACGGCGCCCGTGGCACAGGTCGCCACAGCCATGCCCGCGGCAACGCCGCCCGATGCAGTGCAGTCGGTGCAATCGATGACGCGCGACCTTGCTGCAATGGCGCAGCAGATCGAGCAGCTCAAGGCCAACATCGCCGAGTTGAAGGCCGGACAGGAGCAGATGGCGCGCGAGATGGCGAAGCCGCCCGCGCCAAAACCGGTCGCTGAGGTCAAGCCGGTCGATCCGCGCGGACGCGCTGCTGCGCTGCCGCCGAAGCCTCCGGCGCCGCCGGCAGTTCATAAACCGAAACCAGTGGTGTCGCGGACCTACATGCCCGCCTATTCGCCCGCGCCGCTCGCGCCTCCCCCGCCGCCTTCGCAGGCCGCCGCAATGCCGCCGCCGGCCGCACCTGTCACTACGACGCAAGCCGTTGCCGATGACGACGGACCGGTCGTGCGTCCGCCGATGCCGCTGCGCTAGACGCGCGCAACAAACAGCACGGTGCGCAGCCGCGACATCGCATACGCTGTCCGAGTCGACGTGATGCGTTGAGTCCGGGCGATTACGGAAAGCGCTATTTTTCGCTCAAGAGAAAAGGCCGTCGGGAGCTATGCCGGCGGCCTTCTCTTGCAGCTGCCGGTTCCCGGAGCCCGGTTCTGCTGCAATTCCATGCCTTATGATTGCGCCACGTATTTAATAAACTCTTAACGGCCCCGCATGCTGCACATCATTTCTGCGCCATAAGCACAGAGATTGCGCGACCTGTTCATTCGATAGATATCGACTCAGTGGTACCATCCCGGATGTGTCGAGATTTCCATTGAAGACTTGTTTTTGAAGCTGGGTCGTCACATCGGGGAATTCGGATGCCTTACTACTCCTTCGATCTCGTGGTTGGTGAAGAATTCAGAAACCAGGGCGGAATCATTCTCGAAGATATCGAGGTTGCCTCCGATCGCGCCGATCAACTCGCATGCGAGCTGTCGCAAGTGAAGCCGGAGCTGCAGCAGAAGGGTTGCGCGGTGCGCGTCACCGATCGTGACGACAACGAGCTTTATCGCACGCCGCTCGATCCGGTGCCGGCCTGGCAGCGCTGACTATTCGTCGAATGCCGGCGGCTCGAACCAGTTGGTCAGCGACAAGCCGCCGTCGACGACAAAGGCAGCGCCGGTGACGTAGCCGGAAAGTTTGTTCGACAGCACCGCGAGCGCCATGGGTGCGAGGTCGCCGGCCTCGCCGAGACGCCCGAGCGGAATGTGCCGCGCCAGCGCGGGATCCGCCACGAACCCGCCGGCCGCGATCGCACCGGGCACCAGCGCGTTGACGCGGATGCCGTGGCGGCCGAACGTCTTGGCCAGCTCCTTCACCAGCATCGCCATCCCCGCCTTCGCCGTCGAATAATGCGGAAGGTTGCGCGGCGTGCCCGCATGCAGCGAGGTGAGAAACAGGAACGAGCCCGGCCGCTTCGCCGCGATCAGCCGCTTTGCGAGCTCGCGCGCGAGGTGAAAGCCGGCATCGAGATTGACGGCATGCATCTGCTGCCAGGTCCTGCGATCGACCGCGAGCGCATGATCGGCCTCCCGCCGCGGCGGCGATGCACTGTGGACGAAATGCGTGATCTCGCCCAAGGCAGCATGCGCGACGGCAAGCAGTGCGTCGCACGCCTCCAGCTCGGCGAGATCGCCGACCCAGGGTACCGCCAGTTCAGGCTTCTCGCTGGCGCTGATCGCGGTTCTCACCCGCTCGGCGTTCACATCGGCGAACACGGTCCGGACGCCCTCGCCGACCAAGGCCTGCGCGATCGCGCGGCCGATGCCATTGCCCGCGCCGGTCACGAGCGCCGTGTCACGAATGGGATCGAACGGCGTGCTGAACAGGCTCATGTCGCTCTCCGAGGCCGGGATACAGGCCACGATAGCGCACCGCAGCGGGAAGCCACAAATTCGCACCCGGCGCCATTGCGGAGCAGCCCGCCGGACGCTAGCCTCCCCAAAAAATGGAGGAGATACCTAGGATGCGCTACGGTTTCCTGATGGCCGGCCTGTTGCTGATCGCCGCTCCGGCCCAAGCCGAGGACCATCCACGCTCGACCTATGTGACCCTGGTGCTGCAGGCCTTCGCCGCCAAGGTCGAATGCCCGGGCACGGACGTGGTCTACCAGGACCTGGTCCAGAAGGCGGAGCAGATGCACCTGCCCGATGGCACCACCGAGAAAGTGCGCAAGGCGATCGCCTGGATGCACACCGGCGGCAAGATGGGCGAGAAGCAGGATGACGATTTGATGGCTGAGGTTGCGGTGGCGACCCAGGCGACCGATCTCAACCAGCGCCGCCTCGGCATGCCCACCTGGTGCGAGGCCCAGAAGACCAACCTCGCCGGCCTGATCCGCGCCAAGGGCGGCTAACAGGCTGGCGCTCGCAACGTTAAGCACACCGCGACGGAACCTGCGTTTCGGCCAACAATCGTCACATTCCCGGCCAGCATGCGGGCTTCTTCACACAGGAGAACCCCCATGCGGTTGACGCATCTCATTGTCGCCGGCGTGCTCGCGGTGAGCGCAGCGCTGGCCGGCCCGGCACAGGCAAGGAATTCAGACGCCCAAAAGGCCGAAGACAAAACGGCCTCGTCGTCATCGTGCAGCGCCTATCAGTAGGCGCCGGACGGATCGTGGGAACAGCTCCCGTGCAAGGAGACAGGCGAGCGCGGCCAGCCGCAAACGCAGCATCGATCCCGCTCACCGGGATCGGACCGCGAGGAACGCTGAACCGCTTCCTGTCCGGCGATCAGCTATGGTGAGGCCCGCGCATGATCTTCATGGCGTCGGCGATGTGACGCCATTCCTTGGCCTCGTCGGCCTCGCCGCGGCCCTCGCAGGCCTGGGCCTGCTCGGCGGCCTTCGCGATCGCAGCAAAACCGTGCTGTTCGAGCATCTGCCGCGCAACGGTGTGGACCTGGACCTCGGACATCATGGGCGCTCTCCGTCTGATGAGGCCGCGGGGTCTGGCTCGACGCTCCCGCGGTCTTCGACAACGATTTCGCCTCTGATGGCGTTCCGCTTACCGTCGATCACATCGGCGGCCCTGAGAATGTGAGTGGCCCAAACGACAAAGGCGGCCCGCCATGCCCGGCGGACCGCCTTCACCCACCCCAAAGCTGGGAGTCGTCGGCCGCGTGCCCCTACGCGACCGCCACTTTTTTGCGCTCGAAATCGTTGGGCACCTCGATATCGACCTCGAGGGTCGAGACCTCGTCGCCGCGCTCGAGCCGGACGATGACCTTGGTCGGGTCCAGCATCACGTGCTTGGACACGACGGCGAGAATTTCCTCACGCAGCACGCCGAGCAGATCGGGCTGGCCACGCATTCCGCGTTCATGGGCAAGCAGGATCTGCAGCCGTTCGCGAGCGACGGGTGCAGAGGCCTTGTTGCCGCGGAGAAGCCGAAGCAGACCCATGCTCATGCAGCCCTCCGTCGCAGCAGGCGATCCATGAAGCCCTTGCGCTCGGTCGGCACCTGCATCGGCACGGTGTCGCCGCACAGCCGGCGCGCCGCGTCGATATAGGCCCGCGCCGGAGCACCTTCCGCATTCGACAGCGTCACCGGCGTGCCGACGTTGGAGGCGCGCAGCACGTCCTGGCTCTCGGGGATGATGCCGAGCAAGGGTGTTGCGAGGATCTCAAGGATGTCCTCGATGGTCAGCATCTCGCCGCGCGCGGCGCGAGAGGGATCATAGCGCGTGATGAGAATATGCTTCTCGACGCGCTCGCCCTTCTCGGCCCGCACGGTCTTGGAATCGAGCATGCCGATGATGCGGTCGGAATCGCGTACCGAGGAGACTTCCGGATTGGTCACGATCACGGCCTCGTCGGCGAAGCGCATCGCCATGGAGGCGCCGCGCTCGATGCCGGCCGGGCTGTCGCAGATCACCCAGTCGAAACGGGCACGCAGATCGTCGATGACCTTGCCGACGCCCTCTTCCGTCAGCGCATCCTTGTCGCGGGTCTGCGAGGCCGGAAGCAGCCAGAGGTTCTCCAGCCGCTTGTCCTTGATCAGCGCCTGCGGGAGTTTCGCAACGCCCTGCACCACGTTGATGAGGTCGAACACGACGCGGCGTTCAGCCCCCATCACGAGGTCGAGGTTGCGCAGGCCGACGTCGAAATCGACGACGACGACCTTGTCGCCGCGTTGCGCCAGCGCCGCTCCCAGTGCGGCGGTCGTCGTAGTCTTGCCGACGCCCCCCTTGCCTGATGTCACGACCAGTACCTTGGCCATCTCTGAAATCTCCTTCTGGTCAGTTCAGCGCGGTAATTCGCATTGTGTTGCCTTGCAGGAAGGCTTGGGCAGGCCGGCCGCGGAGCGCGGCGTCGATATCGTCGGCGGTCTGATAAAATCCATCGATCGCAAGCAGTTCAGCTTCGATCTTCTGACAATAGATGCGCGCGCTGGTGTGACCGTTCACGCCCGCCATGGCGCGGCCGCGCAGCGCGCCGTAGACGTGGATCGAGCCGCCGGCGACCACCTCCGCGCCGGAGCCGACCGACCCCAGGATGGTGACGTCGCCTTCCGGGAAGATCACGGTCTGCCCCGAACGCACCGGGTTTTCCAGCAGCAGCGAGGTCGGCTTGGCCTCGGCCTTGGTCTCGGGTTTCTTCGGCGCGCTCGGCTCGACCACGCAGCTGCGTCCGCCCGACAGCAGCGGCGGCATCATCGGGGTCAGCCTTGCCTCTTCAACGCCCTCGATGCCGAGCACGCGGATGTTGCGGTCCTGCAGGCTGGTGAGCAGATGACCGATGCCGGACTGGCTGAGATCGACCGAGGACAGGTCGATCACCACGGGCCGGCCGGCAAAGAAGCCCGGCGAGCGCGCGATGGTGGTGTCGATCTCCTGCAGCCAGTCCTGGACCGGAACCGTCGGCGTAAACACGAAAGCCACGTAGGAGCGCCCGCGCAGGCGCACCATTTGGCGTTGAGGTTTGACTGCAGCCTCCATCACGGCCGACTCGTTCCCTATTATTGAATGGTTAACGATGCGGCGGATATGGTTAACGGCCGGTTAATTCTCCGTGGGAATACGTGGGGGATTGGGCAGGTTGGAGCCGCTTTCGTGTCCCGGACGCGCTGCAGCGTGCAATGCTGCTGCGCAGAGCCGCCCCCCTCCCGGATCATGCTCTCGGCAAAATGGGCCCCGGCCCTGCAGCGCACCGTCTAGGGGACGCTGCGCTGCGTCCGGAGCACGTGCGGAGAACGGGGCAAGTGCTGCTCCCTACTTCTTCACCTTGCTCGCATCCATCTTGATGTTCGGATCCAGCATCTTCGTCGTGAACACCGTGGTCACGTCGAACGGCTTCTCCATGCCGAGATAGGTCTGGACCAGCTCGTAATCCTTCTTCATCCGCTCGCCGTCGATCCAGCCGAGGCCCTTGGTGGTGGTGAACTCGTCCGTCATCAGGAATTTGATGCGCTCCCACTGGCGCTCCTGGTTCTCCTTGTCGAGACCGGAGACCTGGTCGAGCAGCGCCTTCAGGCACGGCGTAGCGTCGGCAACACAGGCGGCAAAGGCCTTCTGCGTGACGCGCACGAAGTCTTCGACGACCTTCGGGTTCTTCTGCAAATACGCGCCATTGACGATCAGCGAATTGCCGTAGGGATTGAGCCCGATGTCCTTCCAGTTGACGTAGCCGAGGTCGGGCCCGAACTCGATCACCTTCAGGTCGTGCTCGTTGTAGAAGTCGCTGATGATGTCGACGGTGTGGCTCTTCAGGGCCGCGATCTTCGCGGTCGGCCCGACATTGACGAAACCGACCGAGTCCGGCGCGAGCCCTGCGGCTTTGGCGAAGGCCGGCCACATCACGCGCGAGGCATCGCCGGGCGGATTGCCGATCTTGTGGCCGGCAAAATCCTTCACCCCGTTCACGCCATAGCTTTTCAGCCAGTAGAAGGTCTGCCCGGTATTGGCGTAGACGCTCATCACGGCAACGGTGTCGGCGCCCTTGCTCTTGGCCACCAGCATGGTGGCGAGATCGGCGACGCCGAAGGGCGAGCCGCCCGAGCCCACCTTGGCGGCGGAGACGCCGGAGCCCTTGCCGACCTCGATGGAGAGGTCGATGCCTGCTTTCTCGTACCAGCCCTGCGCCTTGGCGTAATAATACGGCGAGTGGTCGGCCGTCGGCGTCCAGTTGAGGATCAGGTTGACCGCCTCGCCAGCGCTCGCCGGCAGCGCCGGCAAACCAAGCATCAGGGCCACAACAGCCGCCTGCAAACGCTTCATCGCATCTCTCCTCATGCCAGCGACCCGGCTTGTCGCTCTCCCCTCGTGAGGATACCAATGCAACAAGCCCGCCCTCCACTTGTCAACTGTTTGGTTGGAAATGCCCGCAAAACGATCTGGCGACACCGTGCCGCAGCGCCGCGACCCCGTCGCCACCCGCAAGAAGCTGCTCACCGCGGCCCGCCTGGAATTCGCCCGGCACGGCTTTGCGGGCGCCCGCGTCGACGAGATCGCGATGCGCGCTGGCGTCAATAAGCAGCTCGTCTACCACTATTTCGGCGACAAGGACGCGCTCTACCTCGCCGTGCTCGAATGGGTATATGAAGACATCCGCGAGCAGGAGCGCAAGCTCAACCTCGAAGGCCTGCCGCCGGAAAAGGCGATCCGCAAGCTGATCGAGGCCTCGTTCGACCATCTGGCCGCAAATCCGGATTTTATCGTGCTTTTGAACGACGAGAACCGCGGCGGCGCCCGCCACGTCCGCGGCTCGACGCGGCTGGAAGCGATGCACTCCCCGCTCGTGAAGAGCGTTTCGCATATCCTCAACGAAGGGGTACGCGCGGGCGTGTTCCGCAAGGGGATCGACCCGGTCCAGCTCTATATCTCCATTGCGGGCCTTAGCTATTTCTTCTTCTCCAACACACCGACATTGTCGGCGATCTTCGGCAAGGACCTGTCGAGCCGCAGCCAGCGCAGCGCCCGCCGCCGCCATGTCGCTGATCTGGTGCTGCAGTCGCTCCGGCCCTAATCAACCAATTGGTTGAAACTTTCCCCGAAGGCGGCTAGGCTCGTGACTGCTTAGGCTGAAGATTTGCGGCATCGGCGCCGCGCCAACAGGGAGCAAGCGGTGACGGCAGACGGGGCACGTACCTCGCGCAGCTTTGCGATCATCCTGATCGTGCACCTCGCCGTGCTCGTGCTCTGGCAGGTCGCGGTCGACGCCTTCCACGTGCCGAAATTCATCCTGCCCTCGCCGCTCGCGACGGTGCAGACCCTGGGCACCACCGGCTATGCCTGGGGCGCCAACACGCTGGTGACGGCGGTCGAGATCCTCGGCGGCTTCGCGCTCGGCGCCTTCGTCGGCGTCGCGCTCGCGGTGATCTTCAGCTGGGCACCGCTGCTCAGCCTCGTGCTGCTGCCGCTGTTCGTGACGCTGAACATGATCCCGAAGGTCGCGCTCGGCCCGCTATTCATCGTCTGGTTCTCCTACGGCATCGTGCCGAACATCCTGATCGCATTCAGCATCTGCTTCTTCCCGATCCTGCTCACCACCGCGCGCGGCCTGCGCGAGGTCGAGCCGGATCTGCTCGATCTCGTCAAATCGCTGCGCGGCTCGCGCTGGACGCTATTCCGCAAGATCCAGCTGCCGGGATCGCTGCCTTACATCTTCTCCGGCATGAAGGTCGGCGCCATCCTGGCGGTGGCCGGCGCCATCGTCGGCGAGTTCATCGCCTCCGAGCGCGGGCTCGGCTACCTCATGATCCAGGTGCAGTCCTCGCTCGACACGCCCGCGATGGTGATGGCGGTCGTGCTGCTGACGCTGCTCGGCGTCGCGCTTTACGGCCTCGTCCTCGCCCTCGAACGCATGTTCGTGGTCGGCGACGCCAGGCAGACTTAGCAACGGCAGACCTAAAGGACAGAACCATGCTGCTCACCCGCCAGACGCTGCCGAAGACCATCCCCGATATCGCAGCACTCGACGATCTCTTGTGCCGGCCGACGCAGGCCCTGATCGACGACCTCAAGAAGGTCGAGGGCGACATCATGATCCTCGGTGTCGGCGGCAAGATGGGGCCGACGCTGGCGGGGCTCGCAAAAGCGGCCGCCCCAGATCGCCGCGTCATCGGCGTCGCCCGCTTCAGCGAGGCCGGCGTGAAGGACTGGCTGCACGCGCGCGGCGTCGAAACCATCAACTGCGACCTGATGGACGAGAAAGCGATCGCGGCGCTGCCGAAGGCGCCGAACATCGTCTTCATGGCCGGCCGCAAGTTCGGGGCCGAGGGCGATCTGGCGCTGACCTGGGCGATGAACGCGCATGTGCCGGCGCTGGTCGCACAGGCCTTCCCCTCCTCGCGCATCGTGGCGTTCTCGACCGGCTGCGTCTATCCGTTCGTGCCCGTCGACGGCAAAGGCTCGACCGAGGAGATGGCCCCGAACCCACCCGGCGAATACGCGCAATCCTGCGTCGGCCGCGAGCGGATGTTCGAATATTTCTCGCACAAATTCGCAACGCCCGGGCGCCTGTTCCGCCTCAATTACGCGATCGACATGCGCTACGGCGTGCTGCACGACATCGCAACGAAGGTGCTCGCGGGCACGCCGATCGACGTCAGCCTCGGTCACGTCAATTTCATCTGGCAGGGCGATGCCTCCGCGCAGGCGCTGCGCTGCCTTGCGCACTGCACCACACCGACCTCGCCGATCAATGTCAGCGGCCACGAGATCCTGGCGGTGCGCGATCTCGCGCAGAAATTCGGCGCGAGGTTCGGCCGCGCCCCGGTGCTGACGGGCAAGGAGGAGCCGACCGCATGGCTGACCGACACCTCCAAGGCGGTCGAGCTGTTCGGCCTTCCCGTCGTCGACACCGAGCAGCTGATCGCCTGGACCGCGGATTGGGTCTCGCGCGCCATGCCGAGCCTCGGCAAGCCGACCAAATACGAGGTACGCGATGGCCGTTACTGACGCCCCGCCCATCATCAAGCTCGGCATCGACGACGCGATCGCAGGCCTGGCGTTGTCGACGGAAGCGCGGTGGAACCAGACCGAGGAGGACTGGCGCATTTTCCTGCGCGACGGCATCGTCTTCGGCATTCGCGACGGCATGCGGCTGGTCGCAACCGCAGCCTTGCTGCCCTATTCCGGCAACAATGCCTGGATCAGCATGGTGCTGGTCTCAGCAACGCATCGCCGCCGCGGCCTTGCCACCCGTCTCGTCGACGCCTGCCTGGAAACGGCACGAAAGAACGGCCTGACCAGCTGGCTCGACGCGACGCCCGACGGCGCTGCCGTCTACGGACCGCTGGGGTTCATGCCGACCCTGCAATTGCGTCGCCTGAAGCTGGCGAAGCCCGCGCGGGCCGAAGCACCGCCAATATCATCCGCAACGCTCGATACGCTTCGTGCGCGGGATTGGCGCGCCACCGGTTTCGACCGGACCGCACTCCTCTCCGCCTTCGTGCAGCGCTCCGGCTCGCGTATCGTCGCCGCGAGCGGCGCCATCGCGCTGGTGCGCGACGGCCGGACCGCCCGCCATATCGGTCCCTTGCTTGCCGACAATGCCGCGGCAGCGCTGGCTCTGGTTGACGCGATCGTGCGATCCGAGACAGGCCCGCTGCTGCTCGACGCCGTCGCGTCGCAAGCCCCGTTCCTCGAAGGCTTGACGGCCACCGGCTGGAGTGTCGAGCGCCCGTTCCAGCGCATGCGGTTCGGGCCCGCCACCGTCACGGGTGAGGAAACCCCATTTGCCGTCGCCGGGCCCGAATTCGGATAGTACATCATGCACCACAGCCAGATCGACGCCGACATCCGCAAGCTGATCGCCGACGGCACCGTGCTGCCGGCGCACCCCCTCGCGCTCACCGCCGAGCGCCAGCTCGACAAGACGCATCAGCGCGCGCTGACGCGCTATTACATCGACGCAGGCTCGGGCGGCCTTGCGGTCGGCGTGCACACCACGCAATTCGCGATCCGCGATGTCGGCCTCTACCGCCCCGTGCTCGAGCTTGCCGCCGAGACAGCGGCCAACTGGACCAAGCGTCCGCTGGCGATGGTCGCGGGGCTTGCAGGTCCGACCGCGCAGGCGGTCGCCGAAGCCCGCACCGCCGGTGACATCGGCTATCACGCCGGCCTTCTCAGCCTTGCCGCGATGAAGAGCGCCTCCGAGGACGAAATCATCGCGCATTGCACGGCGGTCGCCGCGGAAATCCCGCTGGTCGGCTTCTATCTCCAACCGGCTGTCGGCGGCGTGATCCTATCGAGCCGGTTCTGGCAGCGCTTTGCCTCGATCGACAACGTCATCGCCATCAAGATCGCGCCGTTCAACCGCTACCGGACGCTCGACGTGCTGCGCGGTGTCGCAGCGGCCGGCGCGCTCGACCGCGTCGCGCTCTACACCGGCAATGACGATCACATCCTGCTCGACCTGATGCTGCCGTTCGACCTGCGCGACAAGGGCGTCACCACGCGCACCTATTTCAAGGGCGGCCTGCTCGGCCATTGGTCGGTGTGGACCGCGAGCGCCATCAAGCAGTTCGAGCGTTGCAAGGCGGCGCGGCACAGGGACAGCGTCCCGGCCGACCTGCTCGCCCTCGATGCCCGCGTCACCGATTGCAACAGCGCCTTCTTCGACGTCGCCAACAATTTTCACGGCTGCATCGCCGGCTGCCACGAAATCCTGCGCCGCCAGGGCCTATTGCAGGGCCTGTGGTGCCTCGATCCGAACGAGGGCCTCAGTCCCGGCCAGAAGGAGGAGATCGACCGCGTCACGCGCGAGCACGCCGACCTCAGCGACGATACTTTTGTCGCCGCGAACCTGAACAAATGGCTGGCATGAGTCCACCTCCCTTCATCAGCCTGCAGGGCGTCCGCAAGGTCTATCGCAGCGGCGGCGCCGAATTCCTGGCGGTGTCCGACGTCACGATGGACGTGCAGGAGGGCGAGCTCGTCTCGCTGGTCGGCCCGTCCGGCTGCGGCAAGACGACGGTGATGAAGATTCTGGCCGGCCTGCACGGCGCCGACGGCGGCGCCGTCAGGATCGGCAATGCCGGTAGCCCGTTCGATCCGAGCCGCGACATCGGCATGGTGTTCCAGCAGGCGCTGCTGCTGAAATGGCGCAACATCCTGGACAACGTGCTGCTGCCGGCCGAGATCGTCGGCCTGCCGATGAAGGCCGCGCGCGAGCGGGCGCGCGACCTGCTCAACCTCGTCGGGCTCGCCGGCTATGAGCAGAAATATCCGCGAGAGCTCTCCGGCGGCATGCAGCAGCGCACCGCGATCGCGCGCGCCTTCATCCACGATCCCAAGCTGATCCTGATGGACGAGCCGTTCGGCGCGCTCGATGCGCTGACGCGCGAGCAGATGAATCTGGAGATGCAGCGGATCTGGCGCGAGAGCGGCAAGACCATCATCTTCGTCACGCATTCGATCCAGGAGGCCGTGTTCCTGTCCTCGCATTGCGCCGTGCTGACGGCGGGACCTGCGAAGATGGCCGACTATTTCCCGATCGACCTGCCCTTCCCGCGCGATCTGCCGTTGAAGACGACGGATGCGTTCGGCGCCTATGCGCGAAGGATCTACGCGAAGCTGGGGCTGGGCGCGGCCTGACAAGCCACCTCTCCGCTGTCATTCCGGGGCGCGACGAAGTCGCGAACCCGGAAATCCATTGGGCAGCAGGACACGCGGTGACATGAATTCTCAGATGCGCAATTGCGCATCACAGCTCGCGCCCGAGAGGCGCGCCCCGGAATGATGGCGTCTATCAGCTCTTGTTGCGCATCTTGCTGAGCAAATAGTTGTCGTAAAAGTTTTCCGCGATCTGCGTATAGAACAACAGCTCCTTCATATACGCGTCGTGGCTCTCCTTGGTCCGCTTGAACAGATCGCTCTTGGCGGCGAGCTCGTTCAGATGGTCCTGGGCCGCGCTGTAGCAGGCTTCCATCACCGGCTGCGGGAACGCCTTCAGCTCCGCGCCATTGGCGATCAGCCGCTTCAGCGCCGCCGGATTCACGCTGTCGTATTTCTCGAGCATCCAGGCACCGGCCGCCGAGGCTGCCTGATTGACGATCGCCTGGTACTGCTTGGGGAGCGAGGCCCATTTCTCGTCGTTGACGACCATGTGCAGCATGGCGCCGCCTTCCCACCAGCCGGGGAAGTAATAGTACTTGGCGACCTTGTGGAAGCCGAGCTTCTCGTCGTCATAGGGACCGACGAACTCGACCGCGTCGATCGTGCCCTTCTCCAGCGCCGGATAGATGTCGCCGCCCGCGATCTGCTGCGGCACGACGCCGAGCTTGGCCAGCACATGGCCGCCCATGCCGGCGATGCGGAATTTGAGGCCCTTGAGGTCGTCGACGGTCTTGATCTCCTTGCGGAACCAGCCGCCCATCTGGGTGCCGGAATTGCCGCACAGGATCGCGTGCGCCTTGAACGGTTTCAGCGCCTCATTGGTGAGGTCGGCACCGCCGCCGAAATGCCACCACGATTCCTGATGGCGATGGTTCATGCCGAACGGCGCGCCGGTGGCATAGGCCAGCGCCGGCTCCTTGCCGATGTAGAAATAGAGCGGGGTCTGCGCGATCTCCACCGAGGCGGTGCTGACGGCGTCGAGCGCCTGCAAGCCCGGCACGATTTCGCCGGCGCCAAAGGTCTGGATCTGGAATTTGTTGTCGGTGGCCTCGGCAACATATTTCGCGAAGATCTGCGCCGTGCCGTAGATGGTGTCGAGCGACTTCGGGAAGCTCGAGGTCAGGCGCCATTTGATCTCGGGCGCGCTCTGCGCGATCGCAGGGGCAGCAACCAGCGTCGTCGCGCCGGCAACCGCGCCGCCCTTGAGGAACGTACGGCGTTTCATCATGGCAATCTCCGTTGAATTCAGTTTTCAAACATATGGGTTTTGCGGCGACGGTCTTCGCGGACCGTTTGCCCGTTCCCAAAGCAGAGTTCAAGATGCGACAGAACGGCCGGTAGCCGGGAGCTGAAAAGCCCTCAGAGCAGCTTGGCGCTGACGAACAGCGCGCGCACGGCGTTGGTCGCCTGCACCGCCAGCATCGCATTACCGGCAGCGCCTTCCAGGGCCGCGACGGCATCCTCGTGCAGGGAACGGAATTCCATCCACTCGACCGACTTGAAGTTGGTGAGGAATTGATAGGCCTGGCCGACCGTCGCAATCGCCAGCGTGTCACCGTTCAACTTGATCTTGAACGTCGTACGCAGCGGGGTCTCGGAATTTGATGGATCACTCATGGGCTGCTTCTGGACGATGACGGCTTAACGAAGGGGAAACGGCAGCCCCACAGCAAGCAGGCAAATATCAGGAGTCGGTGCTCGCGCGCTGCGAGGCAGTCGCCGATCCACTCAGGCTCGGCACCACGACAAGGCGGTTGAACTCGCCATTGTCCCAGGCCTTGAGGAAACGATCATAGTCCTTGATCGAAACGCAGCCGTTGGAATCGCCGCGCGGCCCGAGCATGTAGCTGTGGGTGAGAAGGCCGACGCGGCCGAGCGCACTGGTGCCTTCGGTCGGCGTCAAGCGCAGGGCGCGGATGCCGTGGAACAGTTTTTCGCGTGGCTTTAAATCGTAGATCGCGGGCGGGGTCGCCCCCACCATGCGCTGGTCGACATGATCGGGGTCGTCCATCAGCGCGCCCATGCCGGAATGGGCTTCCAGCGCGACGCCGCTCGGCAGGTAAAGCGCCTTGGCCTTGATGTCATAGACCGCCGTGCGCGAATCGTAGCCGAGGGCCTGGAGATCGGGCGCCTTGCCGAACAGACCGTCGCCCGGCGTCAGCGAGGCCAGCCTGATCTTGTCGGTGAATTTCTCGAAGAAGTTGCGGTTGTCGACCCTGGGGTTGGTCTCGGCATAGGCCTGGCTGGACGCGATCTGGGCGGAGAAATCCGCCTGCGTCGGGCGCGAGCGCGGCATGGGAACCGCGTCGGCGCGCTGCGTGGCGGGCCTGGTCTCGTCAACCGTCTGCCGGTCGTCTTCGGTCAGGGTCGAGCGCCACTCGTCGCCCTGGAGCTTCTGGGCCAGCATCGCCTTGGCATCGCGCAGCTTGAGCTGGACTGCGTTCAACGCGGAACGCTCCACCGTTCGCAGGCCAAGCTCGCGAGCGGACGGATTGCCCGACGCCGAGGCAAAACGGTCTTCGAAAGACGGGCCATTGGTGGCCGGCGGCAGAGCCGCAGTGACCAGCGAACGGGAATCGCCGATGTCCGCGACCCAGGCGGCCGCGCCCAGCGCCAGCGCCACGGCCGCCAGAGACAGCAAAACGCGCTCCGCCCGCCCCATACGGCGGCGCGACAACAGCCTGTCGGCGCTTGCGCGGTCGGAAACCATCAGATCCCCAAATCGACCCCCGGGGGGCCCAACCCCCGCCCGGAGACTCTATACCAGCTACCACATTGGGAGCCAAAAGTTAGGCATAATCGCGGCCGGCAAGGGCTCCACAGGGCATCCCCAAGGTATCCAATGACCGATCCTTTCGATCTAGAGCGCTTTGTCAGGGCCCAGGACCCGGTTTTTCGCGCCGTCGAAGGGGAGCTGGCGAGGGGCCGGAAGCAGACTCACTGGATGTGGTTCGTCTTCCCGCAAATCGCCGGTCTCGGCTTCAGCGCCATGTCGCAGCGCTACGCCATCGGCTCCCGTGCCGAGGCCGAGGCCTACCTCGCCCATCCGGTGCTCGGGGCGCGGCTGGTCGAATGCACCGGCCTCATCCTCGCCGTCGAGGGCCGGAGCATCAACGCGATCCTCGGCGCGCCGGATGATGCCAAATTCCGCTCGTCGATGACGCTGTTCGGCGCGGTGTCCGATCAGCCCATTTTCGGTGATGCACTCGCCCGGTATTTCGCAGGCGAACGCGACAGCGCCACGCTGGAGATCCTCGCCAGGCTCGACCGCGCATCCGGCTAGGCTGAGGGTGGACAGCGTAAACCCGAGATTAACACGGGCAAACTATCGTCCGGGCAAAATAATTCTCCGTTATTTGCCGGACAGATCATGAAAATCGGTACGCTCCTGACCACCGCCATCGTCTCGCTCTCGACCGTGGGCGGCGGCCTCGCCGTCTACGTCGCCGTGACGAAGTACCAGACGATGGACCGGATCAGCGAGGCTCAGGGCAGGCTCGCGATCGCACGCGCTGCCAGCGACATCCCGCGCTATCTCAACCCCGAGCGCGGCTTTTCGACCAACATCCTCTACGGGCCTGCGACCATCGACCCGGCGCTGCTCACTGAACAGAACAAGCTGCGCAAGCAGACCGACGGCGCCCGCGACAAGATGAATGCGCTGCGCAAGGAGCTGCCCGGCGCGTTCGACGACGGCGCGACCATCGGCAGCAATATCGACGGCATCAACGCGAAATTCACCGCGCTGCGCGAGGCCATCGACAAGGCGCTCACCGGACCGGCCGAGGCGCGCAAGGACGCCGCCAAGAAGATCGTCGCCGACAATGCCGTGCTCAACAGCGGCGTGACCGCGCTGCTGAACGAGCAGGTCCGCCGCATGGCGATCCTGAACGGCGACGCCTACCGGCAGGCGAGCTACGCCAACACGGCCATGACGTTGCGCGACGTCGGCGGCTTCAACTCCAGCCTGCACAAGAATCTCGTCGGCGGCAAGAAACCGGCGACCGACACCGAGAAGGCCGACATCGGTCGCTCGCAGGGCCGCAACGACCAGCTCGTGATGGCGCTGCTCGAACTGCGCGGCAATCCGGCAACGCCTGCGAACGTCGCCGCAGCGCTGGAGAAGTTCAATTCGATCTATGTCGAGGAGTTCGGCCGCGAGCTCAAGCTCGTCAAGGACGGCGCCGTCAGCGGCAAGTACGAACACGATATGGAGACCTATTACGCCGCCACGCAGCGCGGCCTCAGCACCATCATCGAGGTCCGCGACGCGTTCTATGACAATTCCGAGCAGATCCTCGCCGGGGCTTCCTCCGCCGCGCGCACCAGCTTCACCATCGCCCTTGCAGGCCTTGCCGCCGTGCTGATCGCAAGCGTCGGCCTGATCGTGATGGTCCGCCGCCGCGTCTGCGCTCCGATCGTCAACCTGACGGGCCGGATGTCGCGACTTGCCGAGGGCGAGGTTGCGGACGCCATCCCCGGCGCCGAGCGCTCCGACGAGATCGGGGCGATGGCCGCGGCCGTTCAGGTCTTCAAGGACAACATGATCCGGGCCGACCGGCTCGCCGCCGAGAAGCAGGCCGAGAACGACGGCAAGATGCGCCGCGCGCAGGCACTCGACGAGCTCACCCGCGCATTCGAAGCCAAGGTCACCGAGCTCGTCGGTGGCCTGTCCCGGGCCTCCTCGACCATGGAGAGCACCGCGCAGTCGATGACCTCGACGGCGGCCCAGACCAACAGCCAGGCCGCGGTCGTCGCCGCCGCCTCCGAGCAGACCTCGACCAACGTCCAGACGGTCGCGAGTGCCACCGAAGAGCTGACCTCCTCGATCTCCGAGATCGGCCGTCAGGTCGCGCAGAGCACCGAGATCGCTGCCCGCGCCGTCGACAACGCCCGCCGCACCGGCGACACCGCGCGCATGCTCGCCGAGGGCGCCCAGAAGATCGGCGACGTCGTCACGCTGATCCAGAGCATCGCCGAGCAGACCAATCTTCTCGCGCTCAACGCCACGATCGAGGCCGCCCGCGCCGGCGATGCCGGCCGCGGCTTTGCCGTGGTTGCCTCCGAGGTGAAGTCGCTGGCGGGCCAGACCGCCAAGGCGACGACCGAAATCTCCGAGCAGATCACGGCGATCCAGAGCGCGAGCGACGAGACCGTGGCCGCGATCCGCAACGTCGCCGACGTCATCGGCGAGATCGACCAGATCGGCACCGCGATTGCCGCGGCGATCGAGGAACAGGGCTCGGCCACCAAGGAGATCGCCCGCAGCGTCCAGGAGGCTGCGCGCGGCACCCAGGAGGTCAACACCAACATATCCGGTGTGCAGCGCGCCGCCGACGACACCGGCGCCGCCGCGCGGGAAGTGCTGGTCGCCGCCGAGCAGCTCTCGACCCAGTCGCGCGATCTCGCGGGACAATTCGACCGCTTCCTCGGCGAGGTCAGGGCGGCGTAAGCCGATTACGTAGCGCGGATGGAGCCAGCGGGGCTACACAGCAGGGCCTAATAAGGCGGCGCTTTCCTGGCCCGCTGCGCCTTGGCCGCCTCGATCCACCACGTCAGATCGTCGGCAAAGCGCGGGAATGAGCGCTCCAACGCCTTGCCACCCTCGCCGATTGGCTCCCCCTCGGCCGACAAGGTCTGCGCGATCGGGCCGACGCCGATGGTGCTCGACACCACCACCATGCCCATCTCCGACAGCGTGCCGTGCCAAGCGGTCGCCGCGCGCGCTCCGGACAGGCGGCCGGCCGAATAGCTCACGATCGCGGCCGGACGCCAGAACCACTCTTCGAGGAAGTGGTCGGTGAGATTCTTCAGGCCGGGCTGGATGCCCCAATTGTACTCACCGGTGACGAACACGAAGCCGTCGGCGCCGAGGATCTGTCCGGCCAGCTTTTCCAGCGCCTCGGGCGCCGTGCCGTCAGGGTATTCCTTGTACATGCGGTCGAGCATCGGCAGGCCGACCGCCTTGGCGTCGATGAATTCGACGTCCTCGCCGCGGCCACGCAGACGATTGATGACGAAATTCGCAAGGCGAATGCCCATGCGGTCGGAACGATAGGAACCGTAGAGGACGAGAATGCGATTGCTCATGGTTGGACGGTAGCACGAAACCGGCGGCCGCCCAACGCGATCTGTCAAACTATCGCCGGCGCCCGTGCTCCAACGTTTGCGACGGTGTCTCGCCAAACTGGTCGCGGTAACTTCGGGAGAAATCGCTGAGATGCCAGAAGCCGAAGGCGAGCGCCACGGCCTTGACGCTGTCGGCGCCGGCGAGCAGGCGCTGGCGCACCAGCCACAACCGGCGCAGCCGCAGGTAACGGTGCAGGCTCATGCCGCGATAGCGGCGGACGACGTCGTGCATGGTGCGGACGGACAATCCGAGCTTGTGCGCCATCTCCTCGCTGTAGATCGGTTGGGAGAGATCACCGGACAGGAGCGCGCGGATATCCTGGAATATCCTGAAATTCCGCTCGTCGTTGGGACGCTGGGTCCAGCGGGCCGAAACGACGTCTTCCAGCGCATGGTCGACCGCCCCGAGCAGGGATTCTTTCATTGCTCTTGCCTTGAGCGGAATGTCCGACGCCTCGACCGGCTCTGAAGCCGCGGTCAGCACCTCGCGCACCATGCCGCGCAACCGGTTCAGGCCAGCTGCGCTGGTCTCGAAAATCTTGAAGCTCTTGGCTGCTCGTGGCCAGCCACGATCCGTCACCTCCGGCCTGAAAATCACCGAGGCGATTTGCCGCTGCACTTCCTCGATGATGGTGTAGGCCGCGCCGCCACCGCCAATGACAACGGCCGGACGGGCACGCTGCGAGCCATTGAAGCGTATGGGCTCATCAAGATCATCCATGGTGAACCCGACCGCAGTGCAATTCTCGACGAGCTGCGCATCGACCGCGCGGGGAAATGCCGTCGTCAAATTCACGTCGCAGCCTGGCAGCGAGAGAATGATCTGCTCGGCCGAAATCCTCCGTACGAACGGCGTGAATTCGAAGTTCAGGCCTCGGATGGAATTCCGAAATTCATCGACGTCTGAAAAACGAAATATCTTGGGTGCCAACCTGGGCACGTCATCAATACTGTTCATGGTAACAGGAAATGCTGCGCCACCGACACGGGGTCCGGCAGTGCCGGGTCCATTCCCGCTTCGGTTTTTGCGTCGGACCGAGAAAATCAATCTCAACGTGTCTTGGCAAGTTGGCGACGGCAAGGCCAAAAGAACAACGCGGGACTTCATATCTCGCCGAATTTCGATAGCGTTTTTAGAGATTCGGCGATTTAGCCCGTATCGGGATACTCCTCGCTTAAAATGCCATTAACGCGCTTAAGGCGCAATGAAGCTCGTTAGATCGTCAAGTCATTTTCAAATTCAGGCTCCTGCCATGACGGCAAATTCGCCTGCCGATATTTTGGGTGAGTTGGAGGATGCGGTCGCAACCTGCCCGCTGGACCGTTGCGGTCGCATCCTCGACGGCATTGTGCAACTGCTCACCGGCAGCGGTGACCGGTCTCAGGAATTGCTCGCCGACGTGGTCGATGGCGTCCTGCTGCGATTGGCGGAGCGGGTCGAGGCCAGCGCATTGGTTCGACTCGGTGTGGCGCTCGCCGAACTCAATGTGGCTCCGCCGAAGACGTTGCGGCACCTCGCCGCGCACGACGATCCCGACGTGGCCTGCCCCGTTCTGCTCAAGTCACAGGCGCTGTCCACGTCCGATCTCGATACCATCGCGATTTCGAGCAGCGAACGGCAACAACTCGCGATCGCAGCCCGGGAGCGCATCGAGCCGGCGTTGGCCGAGACGCTCATCAGGCGCGGAGGCCGTGCCGTTCACCTTGCGCTGATTCACAATATAGGGACACGGTTCTCCGATACCGCCCATGATGCGCTTGTCGAGAAGTGCACGAGGGATGAAGAGCTAACCAAGGCCCTGGCCCTCAGGCCCGGCACGCCCGACCCCGTCTTGCGAAAGTTGCTGTCGCCCACAACGAAGCCCGGCGCTCGCGCAGAGCCAATGACTCCCTCCGTCTCGCCTGCTCAAGCGGCGATGCCGATTGTGCCCAAGCTGCCTGGACCGGCCGCTTATGCAAGCGCGCGGCCAGAGATCGTCGCGCTCAATCGCATCGGCAAGCTCAACGATTCCACCGTGAACCGCTTCGCGATCCGCGGCGAGACTGCCAATTTGGTGACGGCCTTGTCGGTGCTTTCGGGCGCTCCCATCGAGATTGTCGAACACGTCATGACCGACGGCGATTGCGAAGGCCTGGTCATGGCCTGCCGGGCTTCGCGGCTGAACTGGCAGACCACGCTTGCCATCCTGAGCAACCGGAGCGGGACCAGGCTATCCTTTGCTGAGCGCGAGCGCGCGCAGCATGTTTTCGAGACACTGCTCCTGTCGACCAGTCAGTGGACGGTCCGATGGGGGGAAATCGCCGCGGGTGCCCAGGGGAACGGTCGCGGAAGACACGGCGCGAGAGTGGGGGGCAACCGATGAAGTTCGATGGCCGCAAGGCATCTCGCGTGAAGATGGACCACCGCCAGCCCGTCAACCTGATGGGCTCGGACGGCACATGGCGGCGCAGCTGCGTTCTGCTCGACGTGTCGCAGACAGGCGCGAAGGTCGAGGTCGAGGGCACGCTGGACGTGCTCCAGGCCAAGGAATTTTTCCTGGTGTTGTCCTCGACCGGACTCGCCTATCGGCGCTGCGAGTTGGTCTGGATCGACGGCACCACCGCCGGCGTTCACTTCGTCACAGCAGATGGCAAGAAGAAGTCCGAGAGCGCACCGCCGGCAAAGACGAAAACCGCCGCAGGATGATTTAGCCGATCGTTCATACGACAATCAGAGACATCGCAGGTCACGCCGTGCAGAACGCGCGAACCATCCTCAGCTCCGCCGACCCGGGCGGTATGCGAGAAAAGGAAAGGGCCCGCACCTTCGTGCATGTGCTGGCCGACACTTCCGACAAGCTGACCGGCCTCTGCTCGATCCTGGAGGAGCGGTTCGCCGTCGCGGGCGAGCGGCTGGACGCCCAAGCCAAGCTGTCGCAGGTGCCCTCCGCCGTCGTCATCCGCGCCGACCTCCGCGACGTCGGCAATATTGCCGCGATCAAGAAACGCGCTGGCAAGCTCGCCAAGGCAAAGAAGCGGATATTTCTCCTCGAGCACAGCTCTCACGTCGGCATCTCGCAAGCCTACGCGCTCGGGGCGACGCTCGTCCTGCCCGGCACGATCAATCGTCCCAGACTGCTGGCGGCCCTGTCCGATCCGGCGGACCTGTCTTCTGTCTCATCGAGCGAGACCGCACAGTCGGACAACGCGGTCGAGACCGCGGCCACCGCGATCGCCTCGATGTTCACAGCCGTCACCCTCGGTCAGTCCCTAGACGTCGACGGCACCAAGGAGGCCGGCCGCCAGATTGCCGATCGCATCACCGAACGGGGCCTTTCGGAATGGCTCACGACGGTGCGGCGCCACCACGAGGGAACCTACCAGCACTGCCTGCTCGTGACCGGCGTCGCCATCGACTTCGGCTTGAGCCTCGGCGTCGGAAGAGCCGATCTGGAGCGCCTCTACTCCGCGGCCATGTTCCACGACATCGGCAAGGCGCAGATCCCGCCCGCCATTCTCGACAAGCCGGGCCGCCTCGACGACGAGGAACGCGCCCTGATCAAGACCCATCCGACCGCGGGCTACGAGTTTCTGCGGGGACACGACGGGATTTCCCCGGAAATTCTCGATGCCGTTCGCCATCATCACGAATATCTCGACGGCAGCGGCTATCCCGATGCGCTCTGCGCCGAGAGTATCGGCGATATCGTGAGGATTCTCACGATCTCCGACATCTTCGCAGCTCTGATCGAGCACCGGCACTACAAGCCGACCATGCCTCGTGCGGAAGCCTACGACATCCTGCGCGGGATGAGCGGAAAACTGGAGAAAGCCCTGGTGAACTCGTTCAAGCCGGTCGCGCTCACGCGTTGAGACGCCGGGCCCTGGCAATCGCGGCGCAGCAAATCCGCCTAGTGCGTGGCGCGATAACTGGCGCGGCGCGGGATGGACCGGCAGGCCAGCCCGTCGGCCAGCAGCTTCATGTCCTCATGCCGGCCGCTGCGAATCAGCCGGCCGAACTCTTCGGGAGTGAAAGGAAGACTTGGATCTTCATCGATCGGGCGCCGCAGTCGCGGGCCGAAGAACCGCCGAACCAGGCTAGCCAGCCGCCGCATGTCAATTCCCTCGCGCCAGCAACAAACCTCTCACGAGGCTTATTGTTCCTGCTAGCGCGGCGAGATTGCAAGAGCCAACTGAATGGTCGGCACCGAAATTTGCGCCCGAGCGGACTCTGCGTCCTAGCCGATCCGCTTCAACGTCTCGATGTCGTCCATCGCGCTCGTCAATGCCCCGTTGCGGTCGCGCACGAAGCTTTCGAGATCCGACAGCACCGTGTTGATCATCTGAAGATTCTTGAACATGTCCTCGATCTGGGTCACGATGCTGTTGTAGCCGTCCTGGGTCTGGATCAGCTGGCCCCGGGTTTCATTGATGTTGGCTCCAAGCGACTCGATCGAGCTTTCCATGCCTTCGATCGAGGCATGGGTGCGCGTGAGGCTGCTCTTGGTGTCATTGGCGAGCTTCTTCACTTCGGTTGCAACCACCGAGAAGCCCCGTCCCGCCTCGCCGGCGCGCGCCGATTCAATGGTCGCGTTGAGCGCGAGCAGGTTGGTCTGGCCCGCGATGGTGTCGATGATCTTCAAGATATCGCGCAATCCGTTCATGGCCTGAGTGAGGCCGGCAAACTCCTGCGACAGCGCCGTGGTGTCGGTCGCCTTCGCCGCCGATTGCGCGCTCGCCATGATGACCGAACGGATATCCTCCACGATCGCGTTGATCGACGCCGTCTGCTGCAGCGCGCCCTCCACCTTGCCGCTCAGCGTGGCACTGGCGCTCAGATACTCCGTCAGACGCTGGACGATGCCGTCCTTGATGCGGTTCAGCAGCACCATGCGGTTCAGATGGGTGCGCGTGAAATACTCGACGAAATGCGCATAGTGGATCGGGAACAGGTCGATGAACGGATCGCTCAGCGACTTCTTCGTGACGTCGAAGAACACGATCGCCGTCAGCGTCTGGTTGATGTTGATTCCGAACAGCTCGCCGAAAGTCGAAAATCCCGCAACCGGCATCGGCCACATTCCGCTCATGTTGCGGAGCTGGCTCTCGTTGTTGAGACGACGCAGGATGCAGTCGTTGAGAATCGCGCCGATCGCCGGCGGCTTGTCGCGCAGAAAGGCTTCGAGGTCGCGCCGCGTCTGGTCGACGAAATCGGTCGCCTCCAGGAGTTCGAGCCTGTCGCCCGAATTGACGTCGCAGAAGAAGGAGATGACGCCAGTCTCCGCATCGATGCCGGCGACCGAGCGCACGAACAGGTCACCGCCGACCTCGATGCCGAAGGAGTGCTTCGTCATCATCGACATCACGTTCGCCGGTGTCGTGTTCAGTGCCTTCGCCACCGCAGACGCGAACGGCTTGATCTCGCTCCCCTCCAGGACGCCCGAGGCAGTGCGCCGGTCCGGATCGGCCCCCATGACGACGAAGGACTTGCCGGTCTTCTTGAAGTTTTGGGTCTTGAAGATGCTGTAGGCCCGGCCCGGCGCCAGCTTCATGAAGGCGACGAGAGCATGGTTCTCGAGGATCTGCCTGCCGTCATAGAGATAGGTGTTCTTGAAGTCGAGCTTGCCGCCGGCGGAGCCCCCGACGAAGGCGCACGGAAACTTGCCGCTCCTGTACACCGCCTCCATGAAATAGTTCTCCGACGCGGAGACGCCGTCGACCAGCGCGAAGGCGATGGTGTCGCGTACGTCGATCACGAAGGGCGTGCGGATCGTTCCGAGTTCTCGGGCGATCGCATCGATCCGCGCGTCATGCGCCTTGGACGGTGCTCCCTTGCGGATGTCCTCGTTGTGGAGGCCAACGCTGTGGATGCTGATCGACTGAAAGAGGTCAGCGGGGAAGACCTGCACGACGACCGAGGACCAACTCGCCCCCGTCGCCTTGTAGAGCGATTGGCTTGCCGAGCACAATTCGCCGGCGGTCGAGATCGCGATCACCGGCGTCGAGCCCGCGAGCCTCTGCAACAACGACACCACGCGGGCGAAGTCGCAATGCGGCGAGATGAACGCGATGGCGAGCGACGCGCGCGCACCGGCGACGACGAAGTCGCTCTCGGAAATATTTTGCAGACGGTCGTCACTCTCCAGCACCCGGATCGCGCAAGGCTCGGGGGAAGCCGGCGTCTCATGGTGAGGGTCCGGAACGATCGACGGCGCGGCTTGCTTATGACTTGCCTGGGAAAAGAACGAGAGCATGGCAATATCCTTGTTCGACGCGAGCAGCGTCTCGAAGGAATCAATTACGGATTCGAAATTGCCATTCGGTTATGAGGCGCGCCGCACGGCTGCGTTTGTGCAACGGATTTCCACCGTAGGACTACGGCACGACGCGGTATTGCGGGCTCATGATACCGATCGCGCCAGCACATTTAATCTGAATCAAATTCGCGGGCTGCAGATAATCAACGCGATGCCGAAGCACGATTCTAAGGCCGGCTTCGATTGATGCGCGCGTGTTTGCGCATCAATCGGCGAAGCCGACGAAGCGCACGAAGTCGTCGTTCGCCTCGCGATCCGAGCGCACCGCGTTCGCGGCAAAGCCGTCATCCGGATAGCCCATCGCAACGCATGTCATGATGACCTCGTCCTCCGGAATCTCCGCGACCTCGCGCACAATATCGGAACGCATGATGCCCTGCCCGTTGATGACGGAGCCGAGACCGCGGTCCCACGCTGCGAGCACGATGCCGTAGCAGAGCGCGCCGAGGTCGAAATGGCAGACCGCGCCGGGATCGAGCACGCGGTCGTAGGTCAGGACCAGCGAGACCGGCGCGTCGAACTGCCGGAAGCCGCGCAGCACCCAGTCCTGCCGCATCGGCTTGTCGTCGCGCGCGATGCCCATCGCGCCGAACAGCTTCTTGGCGATGTCGACCTGCCGCGTGCGATGCACGCCCTGGTACTCGCCGTGACTGATGATGTCGCGCTTGACCTTGGCCCCGCCGACCATCTCCTCCATGTTGCGGCGGCGGACCTCTTCGAGCGGGCCGCCTGTGAGCACGTGCACATGCCAGGGCTGGGTGTTCATCGACGACGGCGCGCGCTTGGCACTCTCGATGATCGCCTCGATCACCGCGCGCGGTACCGGCTTGTTCTTGAAGCCGCGCACGCTGCGGCGCGACTGGACCAGCGTTTCGAATTCCACCTCGAAGAACCTCCCTGCCCATTCATCCGCCGGCCCGACATGAGGCCGGTTGCCGATGCGGCGCGCGAAATCTATGCTAACCCGCAAGCAAGACCAAGAACCCTGCAAGAAACTTGGAGGACTCGAAAATGGCTGCGCCGCTCGACCCCGTCATCGCCCAGATCATTCCGCTCATGCCGATGCGCGACCTCGCTGTCATGACGCCACAGAGCGCCCGCGATTCCTTGCGCGCACTGGCTGCCTCCCGCGCCGCCATCCCGCCCCCGCCCGTCGATCACGTCGAGGATATCAAGGTGAAGGGCGGCGCCGGCCCGCTTCCTGCGCGTGTCTACCGGGTCGGCACCACGCCCGCTCCGACCGTGGTGTTCTTCCACGGCGGCGGCTGGGTTGCGGGCGACATCGAGACTCACGACCGGCAGGCCCGCAACATCGCAATCGAGACCGGCGCCGTCGTTGTCTCCGTCGACTATCGGCGCCCGCCGGAAACGCGCTTTCCCGGCGCCTTCGAGGACGCCTTCGCCGCCGTGAGCGATGTGTTTGACCGCGTCGCGGAATTTGGCGGCGATGCGAACCGCGTCGGCGTTGCCGGCGACAGTGCCGGCGGCAATCTCGCGGCAACCACCGCAATCGCCTGCCGCGATGCCGGCCTCAAGCTCGCCGCGCAATTGCTGGTCTACCCTGTCACCGACGTCCTCGGCGGCTACGCCGACGCGCGCGAGAACGCGCGCTATCCCTCGCGCGCTGAAAATGCCGACGGTTACTTCCTGACGCGTGCCACGATGGAATGGTTTTGCGGCCATTATCTCGCCGATCCCGGCCATGCTTCGGACTGGCGCGTCTCGCCGCTGCGTGCGGCATCCCTCGCCGGTGTCGCACCGGCGGTCGTCACCACCGCCTGGTTCGATCCCCTGCGCGACGAGGGCGCGGCCTATGCGCAGGCGCTGGAAGCCGCCGGCGTGCGGGTCAAGCACCATGAGGGTCCCGGCCTGATCCACGGCTATTTCGGCATGGGCGATGCCTCGGACGTCGCGCGCGCCGAGGCGCAGCGCGCCCGGGCCGACTTCAAGGCGCTGCTGATGCGAGGCGCATAGCTTGCTACGAAGTCGGTAGCCCGTAGCCCGGATGAAGCGCAGCGTAATCCGGGGTCAGACCAACCGCATCGCTCGATCGCTCACGTGGCCACCAATCCCGGATTGCACTGCGCTCCATCCGGGCTACAGGACTCACTCAACGCTGCACGCCAGTGTGGCCCCACGTCTCGTCCCAATCCTGACCGGCGGCGTCCACGACGCGGCCGTCGGCTTCGAAGAACTTGTTCGGCACCTGGAAGATCGCGAGGATAAGCGCGCCCTCCGGACACCAGGCGGCGTGCCGGCTCCCCGCCTCGCGCCAGATGAATTCACCGGCCTTGCAGGCGATGCCCTGAGCAGGCCCCTCCTTGTCGACGAGCGCGCCCTCGATCACCCAGCTCTGCTCGATGCCGACATGCTCGTGGTCCGGCAGCACCGCCCCCGGCGCAAACCGCATCAAGGCGGTCATCAGGCCGGTGCGCCGGTCGAACAGCAGCGTCTTGGCCTCGCACCCCGGAAAGCGGGTTCTCTGCCAGTCCATGTCTTGCGGCCGAACCAGGTGAGAATGCTGATCGGCGGCGTCCTGGTGTTTCGGGATCATTGCGTCCATCACGATGCTCCGTCCGGCTCGGCTGGCCAAGCCTAGCAGGATCGCCCACCGCCGTCAGCGAGCAGTGCAGCAGGCCGGCCAACGCGCGCCAAAAATCGCGGGCTGACCGGACGACAGGGCGTCATCCAGCTTGATTGCGCCACGATTCCCGGCTCCAATCTCTCCGCCATTTCTGGTTTAGGGAGACACCCATGATGAAACGGATTTTCCTCGCTGCGATCGTTGCCACCTTTGCAGCCGGCTCGGCCCTCGCGGACGACACCTGCGAGAGCAAGGCCGTCGGCAAGGACGGCAAGGCGCTCGCCGGCGCCGCCAAGACCTCGTTCCTGAAGAAGTGCAAGCAGGAGGCCTGCACACCCAAGGCCGTCAGCGCCGACGGCAAGCCGCTCGCCGGCGCCGCCAAGAACAGCTTCATGAAAAAGTGCGAGGTCAGCGCGTAAGAGCTGTGGCACTCCGGTGCCCCGGACGCAGCGCAGCGCTACCCTGGCGATGCGAAGCATCGTCCAGTAGCGATGCGCTGCAGAGCCGGGGCCCATGCCGCCGCGAGTATCGCCCGAGAGATGGGTCCCGGCTCAGCGGAGCGGCACTGCGCGGCGCACCGCGTCCGGGACACGAGCCTGGCGATTAGCTCGCTGCTTCACTCCCGCCTGAACTGATAATCGAACGCCCCCTCCCGCGGCCTGATCCACCCCGCCGTCGGCGCCGGAAAATGCACCGGCAGGATCAGCGTGTCGGTATCCGCGACGGACGCAAAGAACTTTCGCCGCGACGCCGCCGACTGCTCGGATCCCAGTCGGGCCGCGCCGACCAGTCCGGCTCGCGGCACTGGATCTGGTGATGCATGAGGTCGCCCGCGACCACCGCGCGCTGGCCCTTCGAAAAGATGTTCACGCAGCAATGGCAAGGCGAATGGCCCGGCGTCGGCGTCAGCGTGACGGTATCGTCGAGCGCGTAGTCGTCGTCGACCAAGAGCGCCTGTCCGGCCTCGACGATCGGCAGGCAATTATCGCGAAACACGGTCCCGGGCGGATTGTTGCCCTTGGCGTGCTCGGCCTCCCATGCCGCATACTCGCCCTTGTGGAAGACGTATTTCGCATTCGGAAACGTCGGCACCCAGCGACCATCGCGCAGGGTCGTATTCCAGCCGGTGGTCGATATGCAGATGCGTGCAGAACACGTAGTCGATCTCTTCGAAAGAGATGCCGAGCGCGAACAATTCGTTGCGCCAGCGCGCCTTGCCGGGGAAATCGAACGGCGGCGGATGGCCCTTGTCCTCGCCGGTGCAGGTATCCACGAGGATCGTGTAATGCGGCGTACGCACGACAAAAGTCTGGTAGGTGATCACCATCATGCCGCGCGCGGCGTCGAACACCTCCGGCTCCATCGTCGGCAGGTGGCGCCTGAACACGCCTTCGTCATAGGCCGGGAAGAAATCCTGCGGCCGCCGCCACGGCCCCTCCCGCTAGATCACCGCATCGATGGTGATGTCGCCGATCCGGATCTGCTTCATGGCGCTCGCTCCCTGTGGCGAAAACGTAGCGAACGGAATCGGAGCATTCAAGACGCTGGGCGCTGGGGCCTCCCATGCGCGGCGCCGCAAATCGACCTCAAACACCGGAGATGTT
This sequence comes from Bradyrhizobium sp. 62B, assembly GCF_030272265.2. Taxonomy (NCBI): domain Bacteria; kingdom Pseudomonadati; phylum Pseudomonadota; class Alphaproteobacteria; order Hyphomicrobiales; family Nitrobacteraceae; genus Bradyrhizobium; species Bradyrhizobium sp. 62B. Next base: position 4,009,344 of record NZ_CP092841.2, read on the forward strand.
GATCGCGGAATGAGGAAGGCGTGGTGGGCAGGACATTGAAGGTGACCGCGGCCATCGTGATGGCCGTCGCGGCTGGCATCTACATCAACAACACCAATCTGCTCGCGCAGCATCGGGGCGGCAAGCCCCTACTGCTCGCCCATCGCGGCATGGCGCAACGTTTCGATGAGCGCGATGTGAAGAATGACACCTGCACCGCCACGCGGATGCTGCCGCCGACGCACGATTATCTGGAGAATACGCTACGTTCGATGAGCGCCAGCTTCGAGGCCGGTGCCGACGTGGTCGAGCTCGACGTGCATCCGACCACCGACGGCGAGTTCGCCGTATTCCACGACTGGACGCTCGAATGCCGCACCGACGGCCAGGGCGTTACGCGCGAGCAGAGCATGGCGAAGCTGAAAATGCTCGACATCGGCTACGGCTACACCGCCGACGGCGGCAAGACCTTTCCGTTTCGCGGCAAGGCGATCGGGATGATGCCGACGCTGTCCGAGGTGTTTGCTGCCTTCCCCGACAAGAGGCTCCTCATCAATGTGAAGAGCCGCGACTCTGGCGAAGGCGAGAAACTCGCCGCGGCGCTGAACGCACTGCCCGCAGAGCGACGGCGGACCATCATGGTCTATGGCGGTGACGAGCCGATCGACACGATCCGTCGCCTGGCTCCTGATGTTCGCACCATTTCGCGCGCGACCATACGGAGCTGCGTGCTTCGTTATTTCGGCTATGGCTGGACCGGCCTGGTGCCGGCCGCCTGCCGAAGCGCGCTGGTGCTAGTGCCCATCAATGTCGCACCCTGGCTATGGGGCTGGCCCGATCGCTTCCTCAATCGAATGACCGATGCCAATAGCGGGGTCTTCGTGCTCGGCCCCTACAGCGGCGGCGAATTCTCCACCGGCATCGATACGCCCGAATTGTTCGCCCGGCTCCCGCAAGGCTATTCCGGCAGCATCTGGACCAACGAGATCGAGACCATCGCCAGGATCGCCGGCAAGAGCAAAGACTAGCTCCGCAACCCCGGCGCCTCCTGCCCGGTGCGCGCGACGTATTCCGTGTAGCCGCCGCCGAACTGGTGGATGCCCTCCGGCGTCAGCTCCAGCACGCGGTTCGACAGCGTCGCCAGGAAGTGGCGGTCATGCGAGACGAACAGCATGGTGCCCTCGAAATCCGACAGCGCATTGATCAGCATTTCCTTGGTGGCGAGGTCGAGATGGTTGGTCGGCTCGTCCAGCACCAGGAAGTTCGGCGGATCGAACAGCATCTTGGCCATCACGAGGCGCGCCTTCTCCCCGCCCGAGAGCACGCGGCAGCGCTTCTCGACGTCGTCGCCGGAGAAGCCGAAGCAGCCGGCGAGCGCGCGCAATGAGCCCTGCCCCGCGGTCGGAAACTGGTCTTCCAGCGACTGGAACACGGTGCGCTCGCCGTCGAGCAGGTCCATCGCATGCTGGGCGAAATAGCCCATCTTGACGCTGCCGCCGACCGATACCGTTCCCTCGTCCGGCTCGCTCGCGCCGGCAATGAGCTTGAGCAGCGTCGACTTGCCGGCGCCGTTGACGCCCATCACGCACCAGCGCTCCCTGCGGCGGATCATGAAATCGAGTCCGTCGTAGATCCGCTTGCTGCCATAGCCCTTGTGAACGTTCTTCAGGGCGACGACGTCTTCGCCCGAGCGCGGGGCCGGCGGAAAATCGAACGCGATGCTCTGGCGGCGCCGCGGGGGCTCGACCCGCTCGATCTTGTCGAGCTTCTTCACCCGGCTCTGCACCTGCGCGGCGTGCGAGGCGCGCGCCTTGAAGCGCTCGATGAACTTGATCTCCTTGGCGAGCATGGCCTGCTGGCGCTCGAACTGCGCCTGCTGCTGCTTCTCGTTCTGCGCGCGCTGCTGCTCATAGAACTCGTAGTCGCCGGTATAGGTCGTCAGCGAGCCGGAATCGATCTCGATCACTTTCGAGATCACGCGGTTGATGAACTCGCGGTCGTGCGAGGTCATCAGCAGCGTGCCTTCGAAATCATGCAGGAATTTTTCCAGCCAGATCAGGCTTTCGAGATCGAGATGGTTGCTCGGCTCGTCGAGCAGCATGACGTCGGGACGCATCAGCAGGATGCGCGCCAGCGCCACGCGCATCTTCCAGCCGCCCGAGAGCTTGCCGACGTCGCCGTCCATCATCTCCTGGCTGAAGCCGAGGCCCGACAGCGCCTCGCGCGCGCGGCCGTCGAGCGCGTAGCCGTCGAGCTCCTCGAACGCGTGCTGCACCTCGCCATAGCGCGCGATGATCTCGTCCATCTGATCGGCCTTGTCGGGATCGGCCATCGCGGCCTCGAGCTCGCGCAGCTCGGCCGCGACCTCGCTGACGGGACCGGCGCCATTCATCACCTCGGCCACGGCGCTGCGCCCGGACATCTCGCCGACATCCTGGCTGAAATAGCCGATGGTGATGCCGCGATCGGTGGAGACCTGCCCCTCGTCGGGCAGTTCCTCACCGGCGATCATCCGGAACAGGGTGGTTTTTCCAGCGCCGTTCGGGCCGACGAGGCCGATCTTCTCGCCCTTGTTGAGGGCGGCCGAGGCTTCGATGAACAGGATCTGGTGGCCGGCTTGCTTGCTGACGTTGTCGAGGCGGATCATGGGGTCTTTTTGGGGGATTTTTGCGTTGCAGCGTCATAGGCCATGCCGGCGCTGAGGGGAAGCCCGGCGGGGTACGGATTTCTCACCGCCAGACATGCCGGCCCCCTGCAATTGGCTCCCTCCGGTCTGATCCGTTGGCTGCGGCTCGCTGCTCGCGCCGCGCCCGAAGCGCCTCCTAGGGCATAGCGTCCACTCGGTCGAGCACGTTCGGCGCAGAGAGAGGATGGCTGTCAGCCGAAATCGGCGATGCGGACATCGAGCGTAAACACGGTTTGATAGACTTCCGGCTCGCTTGCCCCGCCGAGGACATCCGGGATCGTCGTGCGGGCCCGCTGCAGGGCGATTTGCAACGAGGTCAAGTCGAGCGCCTCGATCAACAGCAGGCCTGAGAAGAAACCCTCAGTCTTGCGCATGCCCTTTTCGGTCGTCGGCACCGATGTCCGGGCCTCGTCGGTTGCACCGATCTGTACGGCGGCGACCCCGTCGCATGCGACGAGCGCTTCGGCCAGTTCTTGCGGGCTCGAGGGCAGCTTCTCGATCCGCAGAGCCGCGATCGTGGCCCCCTCCCCGCGCCCGGCCCGCGCCACCATGGTGCCCCCGCCTCGCATGAAGTTACCGAGCTTTGGCATGATGCGCCGAGACCACGGCGTCGGGGCGTTGAGGCGCGCGAGATAGGCCTCCCCATCGAGGACCTCGGGTGCCTCAAGCTCATACAGGATGAAGAAGCGGTTGATATCGTCGCGTGCTGCGCGGAAGACCCGTGACGCCAGAAAGCCTCTGGTCGTGACGCGTTCGGTGGTATGCTCGCGGGTCAGCCAGTGCCGGTAATCAGTCAGATCCTGCGCCTCGACGTCGCTCCAAATCGCAAGAAAACCTGCTCCGCGCATTCCACTCTCCTCAAGCCTTGCCGGCAGCTGCAAGCCCGCGCAGCGCCGACGGAATCGTTTGGGGCAATTGTCCGAGCCGCTGAACAGCCGCGAGGATCGCGACGAGATAGCCGTGCGGACCCAAGCCGCAAATGACCGCCGTGCAAGCGCTGGAGGTGATGGAGTGACGATGAAGCTCATCTCGCGCGTGGATATTCGATATGTGCAGCTCGATCTTCACGCCTTCGAAGATCTTGAGCGCATCGATCAGCGCGATCGACGTGAACGAATAGGCCGCCGGGTTGATGATGATCGCGTCCGCCTTGCCATGGGCTGACTGGATCAGGTTGACGAGCTCGCCCTCCATGTTGGACTGATGGAAAGAGATGGAGACGCCGAGTTGGGCGGCCAGCATCTGGCAGCTGTCCTCGATCTCCTTCAGCGTCGTCCGGCCGTAGATGTGCGGCTCCCTGATGCCGAGAAAGTTGAGGTTGGGTCCGTTGAGGATCATGATTTTGGCGGCCATCTTCGCTCCTCGTATCCTTTGCCGACGCGGCGACTAACCGCCGAACCATTTAGCCGGAATCGTCACCAGTCCTGGGAAGAGTACCATCGCGAAAAGAACGATCAGCTGCGCGATCATGAAGGGCCAAACGCCCTTGACGATGTCCTCCATGCTGATCCTGGAGACGCCGCAGACGACGTTGAGCACGATGCCGACCGGGGGCGTGATCAGGCCGATGGAATTATTGATGATGAACAGCACGCCGAAATAGACCGGATCGATATGTGCCGCCTTGACGATCGGCATCAGGATCGGCGTCAGGATCAGGATTGTCGGCGTCATGTCGAGCGCCGTTCCAACGATCACGACAACGACCATGATCGCGAGCATCAGGATCGTATTGTTTCCCATGAATGGTTTCAGGAGATCGACGACCTGGCCGGAGATCTCGGACACCGTGATCAGCCAGGACGAGACCAGCGCCGCGGCGACGAGAAACATGACAACGCTGGTCGTCACCGCGGACGAGACCAGAACGGCGTAGACTTCGGACCATTTCAACTCGCGGTAAACGCAAGTCGCCACGAACAGCGAATAGACGGCGACGACGACGCCGGCCTCGGTCGGCGTGAAGATGCCAAAGCGCAGGCCCACGATGATGATCCCTGGCAGCATCAGCGCCCAGAAGCCGTCGATCACTGCAAATAAAACGGTGCGCAGCGTAGCGCGCGGCGGCGGTTTCAGATCTTCCTTGTGCACCACCCAGTACCAGGCAACGCAGAGGCCTAACCCCAGCAGCAGGCCGGGAACGATGCCGGCAAGAAACAGCTTCGAGATCGACACATTGGCTGCGACGCCGAAGATCACGAAACCGATGCTGGGCGGGATCACCGGGCCGATGACCCCGCCGGCGGCCACCAGGCCGGCCGCATAGGTCTTCTTGTGACCCGCCGCCACCATCATCGGCACCAGCAATGCCGCAAGCGCGGCCGCATCGGCAGCCGCGGATCCCGACAGCGATGACAGGATGCATGCAGCCAGAATCGTGACATAGCCCAGGCCGCCGCGGAAATGCCCGACCGCGACGAGCGCGACATTGACGATGCGCTTGGCCAGGCCTCCCTTGTTCATGATCTCGCCGGCGAGCATGAAGAAGGGAATGGCCATCAGCGGAAAGCTGTCGGCGCCGTTGATGACATTCTGCGCCACGATCTGGGAATCGAACATGTCGATCGTGCTCATCAGGGCGACGCCGCAGATGAGAAGCGCGAAGGCGATCGGCATTCCAAGCGCCATCGCGCCAAGCAGCGAGAACGTGAAGACCGCGATTGTCATGGCGTTATCCGGGTGACGCGAGGGGGCGGCGCGGCGACAGCAGAGGACATCACTGCTCCTCCGATTCCCTGACGGCCACCATCTCCTCCTCGCTCGCCTGCCCGCTGACCACCCGATACAAATCGTAGAGCAGGATGACTGCGGTCGACACGCCGAAGATCACACCGACGGCGTAGAAGATCGCCATTGAAAGGCCGGTGGCTGGCGCGCGGTCTTCCAGGTTGATGACGGTCTGGCGCCAGCTTCCTGACAGCAACAGCCAGTCGGCAAACAGCATCAGGCAGTAGTTGAGGACGAAGCAGATGCGCTTGCCGGAAGCCGGCAGCATCCGTACCAGAGTATCGACCCCGAGATGGGCGTGTTCGCGCATCGCGACGATGGCGCCGAGGAAGGTCAGCCAGACCAGGAGCCAGCGTGACAGCTCCTCGGAACTCGTGATGCCGGAGTTGAAACCGTAACGCAGCACGACATTGCCGAACACAAGCACCACCATGACAGCGAGGCACGCGGCAATGACGGCCTTGAGAAACCTGCAATAGAGATCGAGAGCTCGCGCCATGCGTGACGTCCGGTCAAGTGAGGGCTGAGCCGGCCCATGGCCGGCTCAGCCACCCGCGTGGTTGAGAGGTCGATTACTTCACGTCCTTGCGGATGCGCTCGACCTCGTCGTTGAACAGCTTCACCGTTTCGGAGCGAAGATTGGCGGAGATCTTCTCCACCACCGGCTGCACCGTCTTGCGCATGCGTTCGGTCTCCTCGGGGGCGATCGCGTTGTACTGCATGCCCTTGGCCTGCAATTCGGCTAGAGCCTTTTCGGTCTGAAGACGCGTCTGTTCCTTCTGATAACCGCGACTTTCTGCGTAGGCCTCGCGCATCAGACGCTGCTCGGTCGGCGACAGCTTGTCCCAGAACGCCTTGCTCACCAAGATGATGTTGAGGGTGAAGGTGTGGTTGGTGGCGGAAACGTATTTCTGCACTTCGTAGAATTTGTTGGAGAGAATGACCGTATAGGGATTCTCCTGTCCGTCGACGGTGCGGGTCTCCAGCGCCGAATAGAGCTCGCCGAACGCCATCGGGACCGGGTTGGCCTTGAAGGCGCTGAAGCTTTCGAGATAGACCGGATTCGGGATGACGCGGAGCTTGAGACCGGCAAAGTCCTCGACCTTGGTGATCGGTCGGGTGCTGTTGGTGACGTTGCGGAAGCCCAGGCCCCAATAGCCGAGACCGACAAGTCCCTTCGCCGGCAGCGTAGCGAGCATCGCATTGCCGAACTTGCCGGTCGCGAGCGCGTCGGCCTGTTCGATGGTGTTGAACAGGAACGGGAAGTCGATCAGACCGAATTCCGGGACGACGGTCGCGAGCGAGGTCGTCGAGGCCGATAACATCTCCTGCGTGCCGCCGCGCAGCGCCGATTGCTGCTGCAGTTCGTTGCCCAGTTGCGAGGCCGCGAACTCGCGGACCTTCATCTTGCCTCCGCTCTTGGCCGCCAGGATCTCGCCGAACTTCTGCACGCCGAAGCTGACGGGATGATCGGTGTTGTTCAGGTGGCCCCACCTGATCGTCCGTTCCTGGATGTCGTCGGCGGCGGATGCGCCGACTGTCAGCGCCACGCAGATCGCAGCCGCAGACAGTCCTCGTGCCAACAAGCTCATCGTGTCCTCCCTGTTCACGGGGGCACGAACCACGGCTTAAGCCACTATTTTCCGTACCCTCAGCTTATTTACACATCATACATATATTTCCATGTCAAACGTCAAAATGAATAACCTATGATATTTTACCATTCATCAGATTCCATCCATCTGCTACATTGCTGGCAACGTTGATGGGTCGGCCGATCCCTGGGGCGGCCGATGATCCGGACAAGCGGGACCAAAGCCCATGACCACACTCGAGGAACGGCCCATGTCGGCGGGCGACAGCGGCTATCAGCGCATTCGCTCCGACATTATTTTCGGAGTCCTCACGCCATCCGGACGCCTCAGGCTCGACGCGATGAAAGAGGATTACGGCTTCAGCATCTCGACCCTGCGGGAGATCCTCAATCGGCTCACGTCCGAAGGTTTTGTGGTCGCTGAAGGCCAGCGTGGATTCGAGGTGGCCCCTGTTTCGATCCAGAACCTGCGCGAACTCGCCGATCTGCGGATCCTTCTGGAGCACCATGCAATGGCCGAGTCGTTCCGGACTGGCGACGTCGAGTGGGAGGGCCGCGTGGTTTCGGCTCATCACAAGCTGGCGGCTACAGAACGCGCCATCCTCAAGGAGGGCGACGACCCGGAGCTACGCAAGCGGTACGACGGCGAATTCCACCAGGCATTGATCTCGAGCTGCGGATCCCGCGAGCTCATGCACACCCATTCGATCGTGTTCGACAAATACTTCCGCTACGCGCTGCGCTATCGGGGGGCGGAGACGATCAACCAGCACAAGGCACTCTTGGAGTGCGCGCTGAAGCGCGACATCAAGAACGCCAGGGCTGTCCTCAGCGACCATATCAACGGCTGCGTCGCGCATGCGGTGTCCTCCTGGAAGGACGCCTGACCACCCTCGCCTGCCGCAAGATCAGGTCGTCGGCGCACAAGAATGATCAATGCACGCCCATATCCCTTTCTCCACGGACAGGCTTGACGGCTTGCTCGATGCTTCCGGCATCGACGTCCTGATCGTCACCTCGAAACACAACATCCAGTACCTTCTCGGTGGGTACTATCACTTCCAATTCGACTACATGGAAGCGATCGGGATCAGCCGCTACCTGCCGATCCTGATCTATGTGAAAGGCGCGCCGGACAAGACGGCGTATGTCGCCGGCCGGAACGAGCGGGACAGCGTCCAGAACAGGATCGACGCGGGATGCTGGATGCCGCCGGTCGTTTTTGGCTCGTCAACTACGGTCGAGGCGATGACGCTTGCGCTCGAGCATGTGAAGGCCGTCGCGACCTCGTTCCGTCTCGGCATCGAGATGTCGTTTCTGCCGGTTGACGCGGCAGACGTGTTACGCCGAGAGCTTCCTGACGCCCGGATCGTCGAGGCCATGCGCCCGCTCGAGAAGCTGCGATCGATCAAGAGTGCGGCCGAGCTGGACATCCTCCGGGAGGCGTCCGAGCGCGTGGTCGCCTCGATGATGGACGCAGTCAGCCGTACCCGCGTCGGCCAGAGCAAGCGCGAGATCATCGATCATCTGCGCCGGGCCGAATTGTCGCGCGACATGATCTTCGAATATGCCCTGGTGACCGTCGGAACGAGCCTCAACCGGGCGCCCTCCGAGCAACGTCTCGCACCCGGCGGGATCGTTTCGCTGGATTCGGGCGGAAACTACCGTGGCTATATCGGGGATCTCTGCCGGATGGCCGTGCACGGCGCGCCCGACGGCGAACTCGTCGATCTGCTCGGGGAAATCGAGGTGATCCAGCAGGCAGCCCGCGTCCCGATACGGGCGGGTCTCTCCGGACGCGAGATCTTCAGCGCCGCGAATGAAGCGCTCGCGAGATCTCCTCACGGCAGCAAGATGCAGTTCGTCGCTCATGGCACCGGCATCGTCAACCACGAAGCGCCGCGCCTGACAGCGAGCGGGCCAATCCCTTATCCCGCCGACGACGCCGATGCGCCGCTCGAGGCCGGCATGGTCGTCTCAATCGAAACGACGCTGCCCCACGCGCGCGGTTTCATCAAGCTCGAGGACACAATTGCCGTCACTGCGAGCGGATATCAGGCCTTTGGTGACAGGGGGCGCGGCTGGAATCCAATTTCGTCATGAGCATCAATCTGATCTCCTCCACCAAGGTCGAGACCGCGGTCGCTGCTGCTGATATTCTCGGCGAGACGCCATTGTGGTGCGATCGGACCCGCAAGCTGTGGTGGATCGATATCGACGGCAGGCTGCATCAATCCTTCGATCCAGCGACGGGCGCGCACCAAGTAACCTCCTACGATTGTCGGTTCCTTGGCAGCCAAGCCATGACAGCAGACGGCTCGCATTTGCTCGCGCAGGATTTGAGCCTCCACCGCTTGGGCGATATCGCGGGACGGGTCATTGAAGTCGAAAGTGGTCTGGACAATCGTCTCAACGACGGCCGCGTGGATGCGCGCGGGCGCCTGTGGATCGGCACCATGGATAACGAATTGCATCGTCCGCAGGGCTCGCTCTACCGGGTGACCGGAGGCGGTGAGGTGACACGCATGTTCGGCGATGTCATCGTGACCAATGGGATCGCATTCTCGCCGGACAACCGCACGCTCTATTTCACGGACACACGGCGGTACCGCACTTGGCAGTTCGATTTCGATCTCGACGATGGCACCATCCGCAATCGGCGCCTGTTTGCCGACTATATGGCGACGAAGGAGCGACCTGACGGCGCGTGCGTTGATGTCGCAGGAGGGCTCTGGACGGCCTTTTTCTCGGGTGGCCGCCTGGTGCGCTATCGGCCGGACGGGCAGATCGATACCGTCGTGCCCTTGCCCGTGACCAATCCCACGTGCTTGTGCTTTGGCGGCAGCGATCTCAAGACGCTATACGTCACGACGGCCCGGAAATTCCTGAATCCGCGGCAGTTGCGAGATGAGCCTCAAGCCGGCCAACTTCTTGCGATCCATGGCGTCGCGGAAGGCCTCCTTGAACATCGTTTCGTGCGCAGCTCCCCCTAAAGACTGCACGTCCGCTCACGGCCAGGGCCGACATCCCACCATCACTTCAAAGTCGCCTCTTGATGGGGCGAGCAGACGTAAAGAATTACCAGCAGCTCACGCCCGCCGCATCAAGCCGGCAGCGCGCTGCATGATGATCGTCACTTCCTGAGGATGCCCGTATCCGTATTTCCAAGCTGCTGGACAGCACTATTTGCGGCTGGCGTGTTGTAGGTCGGTCGAGATCCCCCGCCGTCCTGCCCAGACGTCGCGGCGCCCTGTCTCTCACCTGTCGTGCCCTGCTTTTTCGCATTGGACGTGTTGGGTCCTGGGGAACCGCCGGTTCCGCTGAGCGTGGTCCCGTTCGAGAGCGTCGAACCACCCGTGCCGCCCGGGCCAGCTGCGCCCGCGCCGCCAGCGGATGAAGACCCGCCTGAGGCGCCCCCCGAGCTTTGCGCCATCGAGACCGAAATGGTGCTCAGCAGGATAGTCGCCGCGATCGCTAGACACCTCATCTCTGTCCCTCCATTCACCAGTAAGCTCTCAGATCGCTGCACTGTCGTAAACGCGCAAGCTCGCAGCTCCTATCGGCGGCGAGCGATCCAGGCTCCGGCGAGAAAGGCCACGAGCAACGACCGTAACGGCGCCTTCACCGCCATCTCGCGCAACTGGTCAGCCCATCGCGCCGCGGAATCAAAAGAAGGCGAATTGTGCTGCGCACTGGAAGCCGCTTTAGGCGCGGCGGAACTCGACCGCTCCTTGGCGGCTCGCGCCATGCCGCCCTGATCGTCCGTCAATCCGGAGGCTTCTGTCATCGCCTCAGCTTCCTTGATGTCCATGCGTGAACTCCAATCCCGTCGAGGTTGCGGAATAATGACTGATCCAAGTGCCTTCGGCTCCGCCGATGGGAGCAGCTCTGGCAGAGGCACTCATGCGAACTATATGTTTGTCACACGCCCCGCCGTACCCACTCCCTTGAAGAAGCCCTTGCTGATCTTTCTGTTCCTCGTCTTCGCACCGCTGGCCGTCTCAGCGGCGAGATATTTCTGGCTGGGCGATGGCCGCGAGAATTGGCAAACCGCTGATCGGTCGAGCGCTGGTCTTCTGCCCGCCGCCGCCGACCATCCCGAAGCCGTCGTACGAGTGTTCGGAGCGAGAACGGTCAGGTGGCGCAGCATCTTCGCGGTTCACACCTGGATCGTCGTCAAAGAGAACAATGCGACGACCTACACGAGGTACGACTACACGGCCTGGGGCGAGCCGATCCGCACCAACGGCTTTGCTCCGGACGGGCGATGGTTCGGCGCTGCGCCGGAAATCATCGTGGCGGTCGACGGAGCGCGCGCGGAGGCGTTGATCCCCAAAATCCGGGATGTGATCGAAAACTACAAGTTTCGATCCTATGGCGATTACAGCGTATGGCCGGGTCCCAATTCCAACACCTTCGTGCAGGCTGCCCTCGACTCCGTCCCCGAGCTTCGAGCCGTCCTGCCTCCGACCGCAATCGGCAAGGACTTCCCGTACACCGGCAGATGGGTCGGCGTCACGGCGTCCGGCACGGGCCTCTATGCGTCACTGGCCGGATATATCGGGGTTTCGATCGGCTGGGTCGAAGGCCTGGAGGTCAACTTCTTCGGTGCCGTGCTCGGTTTCGACATCCGACGCCCCGCGCTCAAACTGCCAGGCCTCGGACGCGTTGGCATGTCCACCGGCGTGTGAGAGCGGGAGCCTGACTGCGGAGCGATTGGCTCGTTCGCGCAAGACCTCGCGTGAGGTTCGCTTCATCCCGGAAAGCGGACATCCGAGATTTGTGAATGCGTTCCTAAGCCTTCCGCATCAGCTTGAGGGAGGCCGCAAGGCGCAGGCTGCGCTTGCCGGCGAGCGCGATGCCTTCGAGCTCGCCGCTGTCGGCCGTGCACGTTCCGGAAAAACCGATCCCGACTTCAAACCCGCCAAAGACGGGGTTCTCGCCCTTCGCCGGCGTGTGCTCCTGGTTCAGCATCTCGCCCTTCCAGCGGCCGTCGGCGGAGGAATAGGAGCCGAGATAGTAAAAGAACGCATCGCCGCCGAGGATGCGGCCGTCGATCAGCAGCATCACGCCGGAGAGGCCGGCATCGACGCCGTCGAGCGCGCGCAGGCTCATGCCGTAGAGCCCGTTGGCGATGCCGCCCTGCCCGATCGTGCCGCGCGACGGCAAGGCCCCGTCGTCGAGCCGGGTGAGATTGGCCCAGAAATGCGCGCCCGGCATCGTGTTCGCGCCGCCCTGAAGACGGATCTCGTTGCCGACCAGCCGGCCGCGCGCGCCGATCGAGGCGACGTCGGCGCCCATCAGCGGCTTGTAGTTGGGATCGAGATTGTGCCGCTCGGTGATCACCTCGGCGACGATCTCGCCGTCACGCTCTGAATAGGTGCCAAGATGCGCGAAGCCCGAATTGCCGCCCAGCATCTTGCCGTCATGCAGGCACATGATGCTGCGCCCGAACGCATCGTTGACGCCGTATTCTACTTTGTAGAGCCCGTCCAGCAACGCAATGAACCCGCAAAATCGGAAAAGGATTGCGGGCTACCTAGCATTGCCGCCGCATCTCGGCCATCCGGTTTTTCCGCGCAGGGGCGTTGCGGATCGCCGCGGCCCCGATGCATCGCCGCCGTTTTGCCCGGCGGGACAAGACACTTTTCGCCGAAACCTCAGGACGCGACGTCACCCGACAGTGATTTCAGCGACCGAGCGATTTCAACCACTTGGCTACTGTGCATGGGGTTGTTTTTCGACTTTTGCCTGGCCGGTGCCGAACGTCCTTGTTCACGCGTCAATGACGCTTGAAATACTGCACCTCGCGCTCGTGCTTCTCGGCCGCCGCCCGGCTCCTGAAGGTGCCGAGGTTGCGGCGCTTGCCGGTCTTCGGATCGACCTTGCGTGAATAGAGGCGATATTCGCCGGATGCCAGTTTGCGGATCATGATCGGGCCTCCCGCTTCCTCCGATTCAACGGCCGGTGCCGGAGCTGGTTCCTGATCGAGCCTCCTCGAACCCGCCGGCACGAGCGTGCGACCAAGTGGCATGAACCAGACAGAGCCATCCGCCGAAGAGCAGATCGCCGAATTCGTCGCCAGCGCGGCGAAGCAGCCGCTGCTTGATGCCGCGTTCGAACTCTGGCGCTGGCGCTACCGGTTGGATTCGATCGAAGGGCGCCCGACCGCCGAAGAGGTTCGCATCTATCGCACCCTCACGCCGCAGCAGATGGCCGAGCGATATCGCTACGATCGCGACCATGCCCATGAAGGGCCGATGTTCGGGTACGTCAAGCGCGCCACCCGCACGCCGACGACGATGCGATCCGGCAGGCGATCATCACCGCCGTCAAATTCGAGGGCGCGGCGGAAGCGCATTTCAAATGGGACGGCGATTTCTGGGCTTGCGTCGTCCGTGCCGTCGCGCAGGCCGCCGCCGAATATCCCGGCTTCCTCGATAACACCTATCGCGACGCCCGCAACAATCTCGCTTATTACATGAAGTGAGCGGCGCGAGGTCTGCGCTGCGTCCAGCCCCGGCAACTCTAGGGCTCGAGCCCCGATTGGCGCAGGATGGGCACGACCTCCGGCGAAGCCAGATAGCGTAGCAGGCGGCCAGCGGCGTCGGCATGTCTCGCGTTCGCGACACGGCCGGCCGAGAACACCGCCGGCGTTTGCAAATCATGCGGGATCGGGCCGACCACCTCGATGCCTTCGACCTGCTTTAGTTCGCTGATCTGCTGCACGGCGAGATCGGCCTCACCGCTGACGAGGCGCTCGGCGGTAAAGCCCTGCTCGACGATGGTGGCCCTGGCGTTGATCTCGGCCGCGATCCCCATCCGTACGATCAGCTGGGCGAAGTAGACGCCGCTTGCGCCCAACCGCGAATAGGCAACGGACCGTGCTGCGAGCAGCGTCTTGCGCAGTGCCGCTTCGCTTGCGATGTCGGGATGCGCCTGCCCTGCCCGCACGGCGATGCCGACATAGGAGCGCGCCAGATCGGCTGCGCCATCGGCGAGCACGCGGCCCTCCGCGATCACCTCGTCCAGTCCCTCGCGCGTGAGGATCACGAGATCGGCAGCCTCGCCGTCGCGCAGGCGCTTCAGCAGGGCCAGGGTCGGCGCGAAGTCGGCGTCGACATGGATGCCCGTTTCGGCCGCGAAGGCGGAGGACAGGCTGCGCATCGCGCCCATCAGGCCGAGCGTCGAAAGCATGCGGAGCTTTTCCATGTGCGCTTCCCGGTGCGATCAGGCGCGGTGCATCAGCTTGAGCGCGGCGGTCAGGCGCAGGCTGCGCTTGCCGGCGAGCGCGGTCGCCTCCAGCACCGCCTCCTGCGCGTCGTAGCGGCCGGAGAAACCGATGCCGACCTCGTGGCCGCCGAAGATCGGATCGTCCTTGGCCGGCGTGTGCTCCTGGTTGAGAATCTGGCCCTTCCAGCGCCCGTTCGCGGCGGCGTAGCTGCCGAGATAGTAGAACGCCGCATCGCCGCCGAGGATGCGGCCCTGGTTGAGCAGCATCACGCCGGTGAGGCCGCCGTCGAGACCGTCGAGCATCCGCAGATGGATGGAGTAGAGACCGTCGGCGATGCCGGCTTCGCCGACGCCACCGGCGATCGGCACCTCGTCGTCCGTGATCGGCGTCATCACCGACTGGAAGGGAACGCCGGGCAGCTCCTTCAGCTCGCCCCTGAAGCGATAGAGATCGCCGTCGGCCCAGCCCTTGGCGAGCAAGGTGGCGTCATCGGTGCCCGCCATGGCGCGGTAGTTCGGATCGGGGTTGTGGCGGACGGTGCTGATCACGACGTCGACGCCGCTGTCGGTCTTCTCATAGGTGCCGATATGGGCAAAGGCCGAATTGCCGCCGAGCATCTTGCCATTGCCGGCATGCATCACGCTGCGGCCGACCGCGTCGCCGAGCTGAAATTTCACCTTGTAGAAGCCCTCAAACACCAGCCGTGTCCCCGGCCCTCGCGCGCATCCTGGCGCACTCTATCCCGTTTTCCGGGGCGATGGACAAGTCTCGCGCCTCCGAGATTTGCGGGACCGCCCGAGCAACTGTCATCCAAATGCAAAAATCCGCCGGAGCCTTGCAGCTCCGGCGGATTGAGCACCAACCCGGGCCAGCCCCCCAGCCCGGGCCGGGAGGATCTTAGGCCGCGGCCTTCTTGTCGGTCGGCACGGACGCGATCGTCTTCAGGATCTGCGAAGCGATCTGGTATGGGTCGCCCTGCGAGTTCGGACGGCGGTCTTCCAGATAGCCCTTGTAGCCGTTATTGACGAAGGAGTGCGGAACGCGGATCGAGGCGCCGCGGTCGGCAACGCCGTAGCTGAACTTGTTCCACGGCGCGGTCTCGTGCTTGCCGGTCAGACGCTTGTCGTTGTCCGGGCCGTAGACGGCGATGTGGTCCATCAGGTTCTTGTCGAAGGCGGCCATCAGGGCCTCGAAGTACTCCTTGCCGCCGACCGTACGCATGTACTCGGTGGAGAAGTTGGCGTGCATGCCCGAGCCGTTCCAGTCGGTGTCGCCGAGCGGCTTGCAGTGGAATTCGATGTCGATGCCGTACTTCTCGGTGAGGCGCAGCATCAGGTAGCGGGCCATCCACATTTCGTCAGCGGCCTTCTTGGAGCCCTTGCCGAAGATCTGGAATTCCCACTGGCCCTTGGCGACTTCCGCGTTGATGCCTTCATGGTTGATGCCGGCCGCAAGGCAGAGGTCGAGATGCTCTTCGACGATCTTGCGGGCGACGTCGCCGACGTTGGAGTAGCCGACGCCGGTGTAGTACGGACCCTGCGGCGCCGGATAGCCGGACGACGGGAAGCCGAGCGGACGGCCGTCCTTGTAGAAGAAGTACTCCTGCTCGAAGCCGAACCAGGCGCCGGCGTCATCGAGAATGGTGGCGCGCTTGTTGGAGGCGTGCGGGGTCTTGCCGTCGGGCATCATGACTTCGCACATCACCAGCACGCCGTTGGTGCGCGCCGCGTCCGGGAAGACGGCGACGGGCTTCAGCACGCAATCGGAGCTGTGGCCTTCGGCCTGCTGGGTGGAGGAGCCATCGAAGCCCCAGAGCGGAAGCTGCTCGAGCGTCGGGAACGACGCGAATTCCTTGATCTGAGTTTTGCCGCGCAAATTCGGAGTCGGCGTATATCCGTCGAGCCAGATGTACTCGAGCTTATACTTGGTCATTGAGCCTCTCTGTAGATGATGCGAAAGGTTTGGGGGCCCGGGGGCCCCTGAACGTTTTGTACCCGGCCATCATCGGCCGGCCCTTTACAAGCATTTTGCGTGCCAAAAGGCCGCAGTGCAGAAGGTTTTCCACGGCCGCCGAGCTCGCCTCGCCGCCAGCAGACGGACCCCGGCGATATGCGTCATAGCCGCGCACCTTTGCGTGTAGCTGCAACGCAAAAACCCCGAAGAAATCGCTCGTTTCTCAAGCAGGCGGCGCGGTGACGGAAGCTGCCGATGAAACGCGCATCACCCGCCAGCAATTTTTGCAAAGTCGCCTGCCCCTACCGAGCAACCTTTGGAATGGCCCGGGCGTTGGTCACCGATAGGGTGCCTTAGGGGATGCAGACCTTCCGCTGCTCACAAATTAGGCGGCAACTGATTTCCTTTTCAGCACTTTCCAATTCGGGGGGCGGGGCCGATATGGGGATTCCGGTAACCACAATCGAACGAGTCGGGCGCACCATGGAGGCCAATGCGCTTCGACCCAGGAGAATCGCAATGATGAACAATGGTCTGAGTCACGGATCGGCAACGATCTACCAATTCCCGGTCGGGGGCCGCGCAGCTCTCGCCGGACGCCGCTATGGCGAGACCCGCCTTCCTGCCGATCCCGCCTCGCTCCCCGCGAACGTCTCGATCTGCAGCGACAGCTGGTATCACCAGGACGCGGTCGATGACGCCAAGCCGAAATGGGATCGCTGATGCCTGTGGTTGGTTTGAAACCGCCGCGCTCGCGCAAGCGCCTGGCGGCAGTTGAAAAAGGGTCGAAACAGCAATGTTTCGGCCCTTTTTGATTCCGGCTGCGCCTGCGGCTAGATGCCAGGCTGTTCGGCCACCGCGCAGGTCGTGACGGGCCGCCTCAGGTGCTTCACCGTGGTGGGCCCGCTCTTGGGAATCTTCAGCGTGACGCCAACTCCCGAATAGCGCGCACCCGAGACTGACAGCCGCCTGGCCAGCGTGATCGGCTCGCCGTCGATCTGGAGAAAGGCCCGCTTGTCGAGGTCATAAAACCCAACGATGAACTGCGTACCATCGGCGCATCGATAGGTCCGGAATGTCTGCGCATCAGCCTGCGGCACGCTGCCAACTCCGACCGACATCATGGTGATTCCCAAAAGAATGGTCTTGTGCCGGCTCATGATCACCCCCTGTATAGACCTCAAGGACGCCCCCTCGTGCGTCCAATGGAACCATAACCGAAGCCGATCCCATGCAAGACTCTTCTCTGAGAAACTCCCCTGCCCGCCACCTCGCCCTGCAAGGCGCCAGTAATTTTCGTGACCTCGGCGGTTATCCGACCGCCGATGGCCGCACCACGCGCTGGCGGCACATCTTCCGCTCCAACCATCTCGGTCAGCTCACCGCTGCCGATGTCGAGATCGTCCGCGCGCTGGGTGTGCGAAGCGCATTCGACTTCCGCGGGCTGGAGGAGCGCGCGGCCGGCGTCTGCGTCGTGAACGAGATCATGGTCCATTCGCTGCCGATCGAGCCCAGCGTGGTCGCCGCGCTACGGGCCGAACTCGCCAGGGGTACCCTGACAGGAGCGGTCGCGCTCGAACTGATGCGCGAGTCTTATCGCAACTATGTCCGCCACCACACGCACAGCTTTCGTGAGCTGTTCGGACATCTGCTCGAAGACCGCGCGCCGCTGGTGATCCACTGCACCGCCGGCAAGGACCGCACCGGCTTTGCCAGCGCGCTGATCCTTCATGCGCTCGGCGTGCCCGATGACATCATCGCCGAGGACTACCTCTTGACCAACCAGCACTACAAGCGCGACGCGACGGCCGCCACCGACCTGCCCGATGACGTCCGCAACGCCATCGGCAGCGTCGAGACCTCCTATCTTGCCGCAGCGTTCGAAGCGGTCGGCGAGGAATACGGTGATCTCGAAACCTACTTGCGCGATGGGCTCAAGCTCGGCACAGCAGAGCGGACCGCACTGCAGGCGCGCTATCTGCAAGCGTAAGCCACAACGCCCGGAGAGCGATGATGCAAGACAAGGTTCTGGTCGTGACAGGCGCGCGCGGCGCGCTCGGCAAGGTGGTTGCGGAGATCGCGCAGGCGCGCGGCGCGCGCGTGGCCGGTATCGATCATGCACCCTCACAAGTGCCCGCGACGCCCGACCGCATCGAGATCGGCGGCGTCGACTTGACCGACGCGGCACAGGCGAAGACGGCGGTCGAGGCAGCGGCCAAGCATTTCGGCCGGCTCGACGCGCTGATCAACATCGCCGGCGGCTTCGCTTTCGAAACCGTCGGCGACGGCGACATCAAGACCTGGCAGCGCATGCATGTGCTGAACCTGCTGACCGCGCTCAACGCCTCGCGTGCGGCGCTGCCGCACCTGGCCGCGTCCAAGGCCGGCCGCATCGTCAATATCGGCGCCATGGGCGCGCTGCAGGCAGGCTCCGGCATGGGACCCTATGCGGCATCGAAAGCGGGGGTGCATCGGCTCACCGAAGCGCTCGCCCAGGAGTGGAAAGGCAAGGTCACGGTGAACGCGGTGCTGCCGTCGATCATCGACACCGCGGCCAACCGCGCCGACATGCCGAAGGCGGACTTTTCCAAATGGGTGACGCCCCAGGAACTCGCCGAAATCATCCTGTTCCTCGCCAGCGACGCCGCGAGCGGCGTCACGGGCGCGCTGATCCCCGTGGGCGGGCGGGTGTGATCAATCTGGAACCAGCAGCCGCAGACTGCCCTTGAAACGGATGCTCTGCTTGCCGGCGAGCGCGATTCCCTCGCCATAGGCGGTCTCGTCGGTATAGGTGCCGCTGAAGCCGATGGTCACCACCTTGCGGCCCCACACGGGGCGCTCGTCGAACGAAGGCGAGTGCTCCTCGTTGGTCAGTTCGCCCTTCCACTTGCCGTTGGTCGAGGAGTAAGTGCCGTAAGCGAAGAAGAATGAATCACCGCCGCGCATCGTGCCGTCGCGCAGCACCATCACGCCCTGATTGCCCCCCTGCACGGCGTCCAGCATCTCGATGCGGATGTGATAGAGCCCGTTCCTGATCGTCATCTTCGTGAAGGCGCCCCGGTTGGTTCCGGTCGCAGGATAATCGCACCAACTGTTCCGGATCAAATGGCGCCGAGGCCGAGGTCCGATCCGGGCTAGACTTCCGCAACTGATTCTCCGATCGGACGTCCCGTGGAAACCGCGCTCTACCTGCCCGTCAAACGCTTCCTCGAAGAGCTCGGCTTCACCGTGAAGGGCGAGATCGGCGGCTGCGATCTCGTCGGCCTGAGCGCCGGCGATCCGCCGATCGTGGTGATCGGCGAACTCAAGCTCGCCTTCAATCTCGAGCTGATCCTGCAGGCGGTCGACCGCGCGCCGGCCGGTGACGAGATCTGGATCGCGGCGAAGATGTCGATCCGGGGCAAGGGACGCGAGAGCGATGCGCGCTATCGCAATCTCTGCCGTCGCCTCGGCTTCGGCATGCTCGGCGTCACCGACCGCGGACAGGTCGAGGTGCTGGTGAAGCCGCCGACGGCGGCGCCGCGCCGCGAGCCGAAGTTGCGATCGCGCCTCGTCACCGAGCATCAGCGCCGCCAGGGCGATCCCGTGCTCGGCGGCAGCACCCGCGCGCCGATCATGACGGCCTACCGGCAGCAGGCGCTGGCCTGCGCCTCGGCGCTCGCCGAGGGGCCGCAGCGCGTGCGCGACCTGCGCGAACGCTGTCCTGATGCCGGCAAGATCTTGCTTAACAATGTGTACGGCTGGTTCGAACGGGCCGACCGGGGAATCTACGGGCTTACCGAGGCCGGGCACGCCGCCCTGAAACGCTGGCCACAGCAGCGGATTGAGGTCGATACCGGTGGTGCGTCACTGCTGCGACACCCGACCGGTGCATAGCTGAGATGCCACACCAATTTCATATTGCAATGCAACATTGGTGGCACTAGGTATCCCGGCATCACAACGAGGCCGTTATGAGCGCAGACTGGAATACCAAATATGGCACGCGGCGCGTCCGCCATGATCCGCCGACCTTGGACGAGGCGATCTTCGCCGCCATCGGCATCACCGACGATCATGAGCAGCAGGCCGAGATCGCCGCAGCCTTGATGGGGATGCCGCTCGATGTCGTGCAGGCCGAGGTGAAGAAGCAGGCGCGCACCAACAGCCGCATCACTGCGACGCGCGTGATCGCCGGCGAACAGGGTGCGCAGCGCTCCGTCGTGGTTGAACGCCGCGTCGTCCGCCGCTTCGGTACGCGCACCGGCACCTGAAGCATTCGTTCCAGGACCCAAATACGAAAGCGGACCGGCGATGCCGGTCCGCTTTTTGATTCAGCCTGCGATTTAAGATCAGGCCGCGCGATTGTCGTACATGCTGGAGATGATCTTCCAGCAGGTCGAATTGAGGCTGAGAAGCGCGCGCCCGGCCGTGAACGGCGACGCCGCGAGATCGGCGAGCTCGGCTTCAGGCGACTTGGCAAGATCGATCGTGCCGGTCGATTCGCCATGCCGGAACGCCAGATGCGCTCCGAACTTCCTGGCGAGCGCCCGCATCGCATGATTCTCGGCGCCCGTCGTGATGCGCAGACGCTTGTAGCCCTTCCAGCGCGCCTCCGCGATCAAGCGGCGGAACAGAACGGTGCCGACACCCTGGCGCCGCGCAGAGGCTTCCACGCTGAAGGCGACTTCAGGCAGAGCCTCATCTTCCGGCGGATGCAGCTCGGCCGCACCGCGGACAACGCCGTCGACGATATAGGCCACGATCACGGTGCCGTCCTCGGCGCAGCGGGCGGCGTAACGCTCGATGAAGCTGTCGTCGAGAAAACCGTTGAAACGGTCGTGCCGGCTTGCGGCGTCGAGCCTCAGCAGGTGATCACGCAGGAGCGGTAGTTCTTCCTGCTGGATCAAGGTCCGCACATAGCCCGGGGCCGTGCGGACGGTCTCTTCAAGTACCACGTCAAAACTCCTCTTGGTGTCCCTCGAGGAGGCGTTCGAATCCCTAGACCCCCTATATTGTGCATCGCAACATCTTTTGCAAGACGAGGACCTGCCCAACTTAGAGGCATGGGGAACGACCAATTCGTTAATAAAATCAAAGCTCCGTAGTCTTACAGGACCAGCTGGGTCTGGGTCACCACGGCCACCAGCTTGCCGTCCTCGGTTTCCAGCCGGGTGGTCCAGACCTGGGTCCGCCTGCCACGATGGACCGGCGTCGCGGTGGCAATGACCGTTGTTCCCTCCCTGGCCCCGCCGATGAAATTGGTCTTGCTCTCCAGCGTGGTCGTGCCCTTGGCGTCCTCCGGCAAGTTGATCACGGTCGCCGCCGCGCCCACGGAATCGGCCAGCGCCATCACTGCCCCGCCATGGATGGTGTGGTGCAGCGTGCAGAGATCGGGCCGGACCGTCATCCGCGCCACCACGCGGTCCTTGCCCGCCTCGATGAACTCGACGCCCTTGAGCTCGGCGAACGGCATCTTCATTGCTTTAAGTTTCTCGAGCGGCGTCATCAGATCTCCTCCCAATTCCTTGCTGCCTCAGCGTGAATTGCTTTGGGCGGCAAGGCAATGACGTCGGAGGTCATCGTCACCGTGACATTGTCAGCCGCATGAGCGCATATGGTCTCGCCATGCGCCACTTCCCGCCCCGCCGCATCGTCTGCCTGACTGAGGAAACCGTCGAGACGCTCTATCTGCTCGGCGAGCAGGACCGCATCGTCGGCGTCTCCGGCTACGCTGTCCGCCCACCGCAGGTGCGGCGCGAGAAGCCGCGGGTGTCGGCCTTCGTCTCCGCGGACATCCCGAAGGTCCTGGCGCTGGAACCGGACCTCGTGCTGGCTTTCTCCGATCTCCAGGCCGGCATCGCCGCCGACCTCGTCCGCGCCGGCGTCGATGTCTACGTCTTCAACCAGCGCGACATCGCCGGCATCCTCGCGATGATCCGCACGCTCGGTGCGCTGGTTGGCGCGATGGAGCGCGCGCAGGCCCTCGCACAAGGTCTGGAACGGCGCCTGGCAGCGATCGCCGCAACGCCCCGCCCCTCGCCGCGACCAAAAGTCTATTTCGAGGAATGGGACGATCCGCTGATCTCCGGCATCGGCTGGGTGTCCGAGCTGATCGAGATCGCCGGCGGCGAGGATGTGTTTCCGGACCTGCGGCACCGGCAGGCAGCGAAGGATCGCATCGTCCTGCCGGAGGCGGTACGCGAGGCCGCACCGGACGTGATCCTGGCCTCCTGGTGCGGCAAGAAGGTCGTCGCCGCCCGCATCAAGCAGCGTGATGGTTGGAGCGCTATCCCGGCCGTGCGCGAGGATCGCATCGTCGAGATCAAGTCACCAATCATCCTGCAGCCGGGACCGGCAGCGTTGACGGACGGGCTCGAAGCAATCGTGACGGCGTTGTGGGGATGAACGCGGATAGAGGGGCCGCCGACACTCTCGTGTCCCGGACGCGCTACAACGCGTCAGCGTCGCTGCGCTGCGTCTGGGCGCACGACCTTCCTCACGTCACGGCATTCACGACCTGATACTCCGGCCGCCGCCACACCTCGCCTGCGACCACCTCCTCGATGATCTCCGCCGCCCGCACGATCTCGCTCTCACCGATATACAGCGGCGTGATCCCGAACCGCATGATGTCAGGCGCGCGAAAATCGCCGATGACGCCGCGGGCGATCAACGCCTGCATGGCGGCGTAGCCGCCCTCGAAGGCAAACGACACCTGCGAGCCGCGGCGCTCATGGCTGCGCGGGGTGACGAGCTTCAAGGACGGACAGCGGCGCGCGACCTCCGCAATCAGGAGATCGCCGAGCGCCAGCGATCGCGCACGAACCTCCGCGATATCGACGCGGTCCCAGATGTCGAGCGAAGCCTCCAGAGCCGCCATCGCCAGCACCGGTGGGGTGCCGACGCGCATGCGCTCGACGCCGCCGGCAGCCGCATAGGCCAGCTCGAACGCAAACGGCTTGGCGTGGCCCATCCATCCCGACAACGCAGCCCGCGCCGTATCGGCGTGGCGCGGCGCGACGTAGAGGAAGGCCGGCGCGCCGGGGCCGGCGTTGAGATATTTGTAGGTGCACCCCGCCGCAAAATCCGCGCCGCTCCCGGCAAGATCGACCGGCAGCGCACCGGCGGAATGGGCGAGATCCCAGACCGTGACGATGCCGAGTTCATGCGCTTTCGCGGTCAGATCCGCCATGTCGTGGCGGCGGCCGGTGCGATAGTCGACCTCGGTGACGTAGAGGACAGCGATCTCCTCTGACAACGACGCCTCGATCTCCTCCGGTGCCACCAGGCGCAATCGATGGCCGCGCCCGAGCGTCTCGATGAGGCCCTCGGCCATGTAGAGGTCGGTCGGGAAGTTGCCGGTGTCGGACAGGACGACCTTGCGTGATGCGTTCATGTCGAGCGCGGCCGCGAGCGCTTGGTAGACCTTGAGCGACAGCGTGTCGCCGACCATCACCGAGCCTGCTTCCGCGCCAATCAGTCGGGCGATGCGGTCACCGACATGGCGCGGCTGGGCGTACCAGCCCGCGGTGTTCCAGGCGCGGATCAGCTCATTGCCCCACTCCGTCGTGATGACGCGATTGACCCGCTCGGCAACCCCCAACGGCAGCGCACCGAGCGAATTGCCGTCGAGATAGATCACGCCGTCAGGCAGATGAAACAGGGCCTTGGTGTCGTCATAGACGCGATATCTGGTCATAGACACTTCTTTGGACATTTCTACAGGATGGTGCGGACGCGCCAGAGCTCGGGGAACAGCTCCACCTCCAGCATGCGCTTGAGATAACTGACCCCACCGGTGCCGCCGGTACCGCGCTTGAAGCCGATGACGCGCTCGACCGTGGTCACGTGGTTGAAGCGCCAGCGCCGGAAATAATCCTCGAAGTCGACCAGCTTCTCGGCGAGCTCGTAGAGCATCCAATGCGTCTCCGGCGCCTCGTAGACGACGCGCCAGGCCTGCAGCACACCTTCGTTGAAACTGTGGGTCTCGCGAACATCGCGCGCGAGCACGGCCGCCGGCATCTTCAGCCCATGGCGGTCGGCAAGCCTGAGCACCTCATCATAGAGGCTGGGCGTCGCCAGTTCGGCCTCAAGCAGTCTTGTCGTTTCCACATCGTGCGCGTGCGGCTTGAGCATGGCCTGGTTGCGGTTGCCGAGCAGGAATTCGATCAGCCGGTACTGGCGCGACTGAAAGCCCGAGGACTGTCCGAGCTGCGAGCGAAAACGCGTGTACTCGCTCGGCGTCATCGTGCGCAGCACGTCCCAGGCGTTATTCAGCTGCTCGAAGATGCGCGACATCCGCGCCAGCATCTTCATGGCGGGCGACACTTCGTCCCGGGCGATGGCGCGGCGCGCGGCACTGAGCTCGTGGATGGCGAGGCGCATCCACAGTTCCGTGGTCTGATGCTGGATGATGAACAGCATCTCGTCATGCGCTTCCGACAACGGATGCTGCGCGCCCAGGATCGCGTCCAGCGACAGATAGTCGGCATAGGACATGCGCCGCGCGAAATCGGTCTCGGCGCCTTCCCTCGTGGGATCGTAATCGCTGGAGGTCATGGGCAGGCCCTTTCGATCGATCTTCCCCGGCCTTGCTCAGTCGAGGCCGATCAGGCGCGCGGTGATCGGCGAGGCCGGATCCTTCAGTCCGTCGATCACGGTAAAATGGTTCAGCCCGGGATCGACGACAAGACGGGTCGGCACGTCGAAACCGGTCCAGACATTGGCCATCAGGTCGGACTGGCGGATGAATTCGGGCCGCTCGCCGCCGCCGACCCAGGCGGTGACAGGCGAATGTCCGCGCGGCAGATGCAGCGCAGCACTTTCGAGCGCCGCCTCTTCCACGGTCATGCGCAGCGTGTCGTTCATTTTGGTCTTCAGCAGCGGACGCAGATCGTGCAGGCCACTGATCGAGAGGGTGCCGGCGATGCGGTTGAAGACGGCGGGCTCGAGCCGGCTGTCGTCGCACAACATGCGCGTGACGAGATGACCGCCGGCGGAGTGCCCGGCAAGCCGGATCGGTCCTGCGACGAGCGAAGCCGCCTTGGCGATCGCGGCGGTGATTTCGGCAGTGATGTCGGAGATGCGCGCGGCCGGCGTCAGCGTGTAGCTCGGCAGCGCCACGGTCCAGCCGTGTTGCCGTGCGCCTTCGGCCAGATCAGTCCAGGTCGATTTGTCGAAGCGCATCCAGTAGCCGCCGTGGACGAACACCACGAGGCCTTCGCTGTCGCCGTCGGGCAGGACCAGGTCGAGCTTCTGGCGCTCACCGGCGCCGTAGGCGATATCAGCGCGAAAATTTGTCAGCCCTGCCCGGTAGGCCCCCGCCCGCTCCGCCCACAGCCCCGGCATCTTGTCCGACCCCGGGATATGGGCCGAATTGGCGTAAGCATCATCCCAATCGCGCATTGTCACTCCCGAGGACTCAGGCCTTGCGATGGGCGCCAGTCTGCCACCAGAGCAGGTGGCGTCCTAGTACTTATTTTAAGCTTAAAGGATTTTGGAGAGCCCTTGTGTCGGGCAACAGCCGCTCCAGCCGGGATATCGTGGGGTGAGCAAAGCGCAGCGTGCCCACGCATTTGGTCTTGTCAGAGAAAATTCGTGGGCACGGCGCAAGTGCGCCTTTGCCACCCCTACGAGAGCCGCGATTGAGGTGGCCGCTACGCCCTCTCCACTCCGCACCATTCCGCGATGAACAGCGCCATCGCCTTGGTCGTCTTCTTCAGCGACTCCAGCTCGACGAATTCGTTGAAGCCGTGCATCTCGCCGCCGCTGGCGCCGAAGCAGAGGCTCGGGATGCCCTCGTTGAGGCCGTAGAAGCGGGTATCGGTGAGCGCGGTGAAGACGAGGTCCTCCGGCGTGCCGCCATAGACCTTGCCGAACGCTTTGCTGAACGCGGCCTCCGGCGCGGCGGCGTCGGTCAGCTCATAGCCTTCCGACAGGAACCCCGACCACTCGATCTCGGGCGGATTGTTGGCGAGGAAGCGGTGGTTGCGCGCGGCGGCCGCGACGCAGGCCATGATCTCCTTCTGGTGATCGGCGATCGACCAGCCCGGCAACACCGCGATCCGGCAATCGACGTCGCACCATGCCGGCACGCTGGAGGCCCAGTCGCCGCCCTTGATGATGCCGGGGTTGAAATTGATGGGATGGTTCAACGTCCTAAAGTGCTTGTCGGCCTTGGCGCGCTCGTTCCACTCGATCTCGAGCTTTTGCAGCGCCTGGATCAGATGATAGGCGGCCATGATGGCGTTGGCGCCGGAGCCGGCGAATGCCACGTGCGTCGGATGCCCCTTCACGCGCAGGCGGAACCAGATCACGCCGACCTGCGAACGCACTATCTTGCCGCCGGTCGGCTCCGGGATGAAGCAGGCGTCCGCGCGGTAGCCTCGCTGCAGCGTCGAGAGCGCGCCGACGCCGGTGCTCTCCTCCTCGATGACGGACTGGAAATGGATCCGCGCCGTGGGCTTGAAGCCCGCGGCCTTGATTGCGTCCAGCGCATAGAGCGCGCCGATCGTGCCCGATTTCATGTCGCAGGCGCCGCGGCCGAACATCTTGCCGTCCTTGATGACGGGCGAGAACGGCGGCGTGTCCCACAATTCCAGCGGGCCGGCGGGCACCACATCGCAGTGCCCCTGCAGGATCAGCGACTTGCCGCCGTTCGTTTGCGGACGATAGGTCCCCACCACCGAGCGCGCCTTGGAGAAATCATGCTCGATCGGGCCGAAGCCGCGCAGATCCTTGAGATCGTCGACGTCGATGTGCCAGTCATCGACCTCATAGCCACGCTCGCGCAGGAGGTCGCCGATCATGTCCTGGCACGGCCCCTCCGCCCCGCGGGTCGAAGGGATCGCGACGAAATCGCGTGTGGTTGCAAGCTGGGCTTCGAAGCCGGCATCGACGGCGTCGAGAATCCTCTGCTGCGTTTCGGCATTCATCAGGCAACTCCAGGCATTCCAATGGTCCCAAGGAGTGCGCAGGCTAGCCGATTTCAGCCGTTCGGGTACTCCACAAAATATGCATCCCGCAATGCATCTTCGAGCAGGCGGCCTTCGGAATAACCATTTAGCGACGCAGGCCGGCTGACGCCGTCGAGCAGGCGCGGACACGGCTCGGGCGCGCCGAGCACCGTGCGAACCGGGATGCGCTCGGCATAAACAGGCAATTCATAGTCCTCCTCGTCGTCGGCAACACCCTTGGCGCGTATCTTGGCCGAGGCTTCCTCGATCTCCATCGCGATGAAGGACGTCGCCTTGATCTCCTGGGTGTTGCTGGCCCGAAGGCTCGCGGTGCGATCCGGGAAGAAGCGGTCGACCATCGCGATAACCGCGCGCTCCTTCTCCGCTGGATCGGTAACGAGATAGGCGGTGCCGAATGCCATCACCGCACGGTAGTCGGCGGAATGGTTGAAGCCGCAGCGCGCCAGCACGAGGCTGTCGAGATGGGCCACCGTGAGACACACGCGCTCGCCCCTGGTCTGATTGCGCAACATCCGGCTGGCGCTCGAGCCGTGCCAGTAGAGCTTGGTGCCCTCGCGCCAGAAGAAGGTCGGCGTGCAATAGGGCTGTCCGTCGATCACGTAGGAAACGTGGCAGAGCATCGAGGAATCCAGGATGCGATGGACCGTGTCGTGATCGTAGAAGTCGCGGTCGTGCCGGCGCTTCACCTGGTTGCGCGCGGAGGTCGGATAGGAATTGGTGGTCTCGGTCTGGCTCACGGCCGCTCCTGATCGGATTGGAAAGAACGGGAGCAGTTGTAGCGGCGCATTTGGTCTGCGATAGTTCCAATTCCATGCGAAAAATTCCGACCAATTCCATCCCCTCGCCGGTTAAGGCCGAACTGCCGCTCGACCTCACCGGTCCCCACATCACGGCCGGCGCCTCGTCGGCGCACCGGCTCTATCAGGCCCTGTGCGAGATGATCGTCGGCGGCCTGGTGAAACCCGGCGAGCCGCTGCCGCCGTCTCGCACGCTGGCGAAACAAACGGGCTTTCGGCGCAACGCCGTCGTCATCGCCTATGAGCGACTGATCGCCGATGGCTTTGCCGAGGCCACTGTCGGCTCCGGCACCTTCGTCGCCGCGCGTATCCCGGCGCGCGCGGCCGCGCCGAACAAGCCCAAGGCGATCGTCGAAATGCCCGGGCAAGGCGCATTCGCGCTCGGCTGCACGCATATCGACGAACGCGCGGTGCAGCGCTTCCGCGCCTTCGTCGGCCGGCGCATGCGCGCCTTCGGGTCGGAACATCTGCATTATGGCGACCCGCGCGGCAGCCGCGAGCTGCGCGCGGCCATCGCCGATCATCTACTGTCGGCGCGGGGGCTGCGCTGCGATCCCGATCAGATCATGCTGACGTCTGGCACCCTGCACGCGCTGCGCATCGTGCTGAGCGCGATCCTGAGGACGGGCGACCAGGTCTGGTGCGAAGACCCCGGCTATCCGGCCGCGCGAAAAACCATCGTGCATTGCGGCTATCGCGCCGTGCCCGTTTCCGTCGACGAGCACGGCATGCGGATCGCCAAGGGCCGCACCGCGGCGCCCGACGCACGCGCGGCCTATGTCACGCCCTCGCACCAGTTTCCGCTGGGCGTGCAGATGTCGATGCCGCGGCGCCTCGAGCTCTTGGACTGGGCCAGGCAGGCCGGTGCCTTCGTGCTGGAGGACGATTACGACAGCGAGTTTCGCTATGACGGCGCACCGTTGATGTCGCTCGCCGGCATCGACCGTCTCCAGCGCGTGATCTACCTCGGCACGTTCGCCAAGACGCTCTTTCCGGGCCTGCGCATCGGCTATTGCGCCCTGCCCGAACGCCTGATCGCGGACGTGACGGCGGCGCGCGCGGCGCTCGACCGCTTCCCCGCCACGCTGATGGAAGGCGCCGTGGCCGACATGCTCAATTCAGGCGCGTTCGCCGCAAACCTCAAGCGCGTGCGAAAACTCTATCGCGACGCGCGCGATGTGCTGGCCCAAACGCTGGAAGCCGCGTCCGATGGCGTGCTCTCGGTGCCGGTGCCCTCACAAGGCCTGCATCTGGTCGCTCGGTTCGATCCGTCGGTCGACCTGTCGGTGGCCGCGCGGGCCAAGCAGGCGGCCGGCGCGGAAGGCTGGCTGTTGGCCGACACCTATTCGCGCACGCGGCCTCTGCCCGGCTTCGTGCTGGGATTTTCCGGTCATCCGGTTCCACAGTTCAAGGCCTCCGCCGAACGGCTGGCGAGGGAGTCGCGCGCGGCCCTGCGCGCGAGGGCCAAGGCGGCCAGGGGCGCGTGACGAACGTTCACTATGAGAATCGCCGGCCAGTCCCTACATTGCGGCATCGTCTCCGAGACCTTTCGCCATGCCGCTACGCCGCACGATCTGCCTCTCATTCCTGATGTCCATCGCCCTTGCCGCGACGGCACATGCCGGCTCGGTGGGACGCGAGCAAGACATCGGCGATCTCAAGCTGGGTCAGCGCGTGCAGGTGGACGACGGAACCTGTCCCGCCGGACAGGTCAAGGAAGTGCGGGGGGCGAAGATGTCGGACAAGGGCGTCGTCCGCACCGCCGCTTGTGTGCCGCGCTACGGCCCGAAGACGAAATAGCTACTGCTTCGCCGGATCGAACATGCACTGCAAGGTCGGCTTGGCGATCTTGGTGAAGGTCGGGCCGATCTCGCCCTGCTTGGAAGCCGGCACCCAGTCGGTCTCGATGGTGGGTACGCCAGTTTCGCTGATGCCGCGCAACAGCGCCTCGCGAAGATCGCGATCCTCGACGGCCGCCGCGGCGTGATCGTGCAGGCAGCCGCAGACTTCCTCAGGATGTTCCCAGCGCCCAATCATCCGTGGCGCGCACTGACGCACGAACTCGGTACGGGGATCCGGCAATCTGGAGGGCGCGCGCACCTGCGCCTCGGCGGCACTGATCGTCAGGACGGACACGAACGCAGCGGCGCAAAATCGAACGAGCATGATGGCCTTTATCGGCTGATTTTCTTGTTATCGATCAGAAGCGCGCGGCAACCACGATCGGCTGCGACGTCGCGGTGGTGATCGGCGAGCCGCTGTACTGGAAGGTGCCGATACCGGGGAGATTGCCGTCCGGCGAGCCCGCGAACGAGGAACCGGCAACCACGAAAGCGAAAGCAAGGATGAAGCTGAGCGCGCGCATGGTCTTGTCTCCGAATTCCCTGGCCGGCGGTGCGCCGTCGTCGTTGTGAAGCTGATAACCATGGGCGGTTTCGCCCGTGATGCGCCAAAAACGCAAAATGGTTTCATCTGGCGTGAGAATTGTTTCGTCGCATGCGGGGCGACGAAACAATTCTCCAAAACTGCCAATCATTTCAGTCAGGTCGCGCCGGAGCTGAAAGCGGCCTGCCAGGCTCCTGATCCAGCCGCGCAACCGCCTCCGCGCCGCCGCCGTCACCGTAACGCATTGCGCGCTTCACACGCATTTTACGTTTTTCTGCTGAAGAGGATGTCAAACGAAGGCTGGGTCCGGTCGAACCGGGGGCGCGTCGGCTACGACCCAAGCCATCGAAACCAAGACGCCCGGGATCACCGGGCGCGTTCAGTTGAGGGATGGCCATCATGACGATGCAGGATCGCGCAACGCCGCGCGAGGCGGACCAGCGGACCGACGGCGGAGATCAACGACCGAGGCGCGTCGCCTCGGCCGGCGTGATGTCGCTGCAGTCCGGCCGCGGCTTTGAGGCCGCGCCGCAAGCATTCGTGCGGCTGACCGGCTCGCATCTCGTCAAACGCGTCACTGCGTGAAGAACTCGCCGCATTTCTGGACGTTTGCGTCTGCCGGTCCCCACGGCATGATCGGGACGGTCGAGGTCGAGTTCTTCGGCGAACCTTCGATCAGCCTGTCCGAATAGACCATGTAGACCAGCACGTTCCGCTTGGCGTCGCAGCCGCGCACGATCTGCATCTTCTTGAAGAAGAGCGAACGGCGCTGACGGAACATGTCGTCACCCTGCTCCATCTTGGTCTTGAACTTGATCGGGCCGACCTGGCGGCAGGCCAGCGAGATGTCAGAGACCTCCTCGGCAAGGCCCAGCCAGCCCTTGAAGCCACCTTTCTCCGGCACCGTGAAATGACAGGCGACGCCCTCGACCTCGGGATCGTCGAGACCATAGGTCGCGAGCTTGTCGTTCGGGCTCATCCATTTGAACACGGTGGAGCGACGGAAGATCAGATCGGGCTCGTCGGCAGCTTGCGCGGACGCCGCCGGCACAGCCAAGGCCAGGAGGAATAAGGCGAGGCCTTTCAAGCGGATGCCGCCAAGACCAGGGAAACGAGATGACATGAAGTTCTCCGGTAACAAGTCCCCACAATGTAGGTATGAGGCCGCCACTCAGGAAGACGACGAGCGGACGGGCACGGCCGCCGTTTACCGCTCTGTGAGGCTTTTTTGTTACGTCTTGGACAAAAGTAGCTGATGGCAGAACCGCGCTGCTGGTGAACGCGTATCCCCTTTGCGAGACTAACGTCTGATTTGGATTATGGATTCGAGGATGAACAGCGTGAACGGGTCGGGTTTCTCTGCCAAGCCGGCGCGGCTTTGGCAGGTCGCCATTGTGACGGCGGCGAGTGCGATCGGCGCGACCAGCCAGGCTGACGCAGCATATTACTATTGGACGGATTATTCCGACGGCTCCTATTACGGCCGACAGGACCGGCATCCCGAGATACCGCGCCAGAAGCCGCAGAAGCGCAGCGCGACCGGCAAGAAGGAAGTTGTCGCCCAAAAGGAAGCCGGCACCAAGCCGCAGGGGCCGCTGGTCATCGTCGTCTCGATCGACCGGCAGAAGGTGACGGTCTACGACACCAATGGCGTGTTCGCGGAATCTCCGGTGTCGACGGGCATGAAGGGCCATTCGACGCCGATGGGTGTGTTCAGCGTCATCCAGAAGCACAAGTTCCATCATTCCAACATCTATAGCGGCGCGCCGATGCCGTACATGCAGCGGATCACCTGGTCCGGCGTCGCCATGCATGCCGGCGTGTTGCCGGGATATCCGGCTTCGCATGGCTGTATCCGGATGCCGATGGCGTTCGCGGTGAAGATGTGGAATTGGACCAAGATGGGCGCACGCGTCATCGTCGCGCCCGGCGAGATGTCGCCGCACAGCTTCTCTCATCCCATGCTCGCCTCATTGCGCGTTCCGCCGCAGCCCGCCGCCAGCCTCGAGCCGCAGACCAATGTCGGCGACAAGGCAGACAAGGGCGCAGCGCAGACCAAAGCCGCCGAAGCCAAGCCCGCTGAAACTAAGCCCGCCGAGACCAAACCTGTCGAAACCAAGACCGCCAGCGCCGACGCGGTGCTCGAGCTGCGCGCCTCCGTTGGCCATACCGTGATGTCGGATGTGACCACGGGCAATGCGCCAGCGCATGAGGAAGCCGTCGCGCCCGCCGACAAGGCCGAGACGGCCGAAGCATCCGACGCGGCCAAGCCTGCGTCGGAAGAAGCCGCCAAGCCGGCGACCGAGGACAAGCCCGCCGACAAGGCCGAGCCGGTCAAGACGCAAGCCGCGGACTCCGCGAAGACGCCCGAGGCACCGGCACCTGCGGTCGCCGCCTCCCCCGAGGTGAAGAAGGACGAGACCCGCGTCGCCGATCCCGCGCCGACCGCCAAGCCCGACACACCCAAGCGGGCCGGCCAGATCGCCGTCTTCATCAGCCGCAAGGATTCCAAGCTCTACGTGCGGCAGAATTTTGCGCCGCTGTTCGAGGTCCCGGTCACCATCGCCACGAGCGACCGTCCGCTCGGCACGCACATCTTCACCGCCGAGCTCGACAAGACCGATACCAATGCGCTGCGCTGGTCGGTGGTGTCGCTGCCCGTCTCCGCCCGTTCCGCGGCACGCCAGGACGACAGCCGCCTCACCCGCCGCAAGGCTGGCGTTGCCGTGATTCCCGTCGCCGCCAAGCCCGTTGCTGCCAAGCCTGTCGTCACGCCGGACAGCCCGGCCGCGGCGCTCGACCGCATCTCGATCCCCGCCGACACCATGGCGAAGATCAACGAGATGCTGACATCAGGCGGCTCCATCATCATCTCCGACCAGGGCATCAACCAGGGCGAGACCGGCGAAGGCACCGACTTCATCGTCCGTCTGTACTGACCTGCTTCACTGTGGCCGATAACGCGGTGTTGACGAGGCCGGGCGCACCGGCGGAGTAACATGCGGCCCGGATCATTTCGGGGGATGCCGTCATGATGAACCGCAGGACCGTGCTCACCGTGGCGCTGGCGGGCGTGCTCGCGCCGGCGACGCGTGCGTTTGCCGATGGCGGCATGAGCCGGATCTCGGCCTATGCGTTTTCTTTCCCCGCTTTGTCGGGCGACGACATCCGCCTCGCCGCTTTCACCGGTAAGCCGCTGCTTGTGGTCAACACCGCCTCGCTGTGTGGCTACACACCGCAATATGCCGGCCTGCAGGAGCTCTGGAGCGAGTTTCGCGAACGCGGACTCACCGTGATCGGCGTGCCCTCCAACGATTTCGGCGGCCAGGAGCCCGGCGGCACCAGCGAGATCACGGCGACCGCGCACCACCAATATGGCGTCACCTTTCCGATCACGGCCAAGGCTGCCGTCGTCGGCGCCAAGGCGCATCCCTTCTACAAATGGGCCGCCGATGCGCGGCCTCGGGAAGTTCCGCGCTGGAACTTCCACAAATACCTGATCGGCCGCGACGGCTATATCGCCGACGTGTTTCCGTCAGCGGTCGAGCCGGCCGATACGCGGATCAAGACGGCAATTGCCAAGGCGCTGGCCGACAGCTGACCCGAGGCGCAGCCCATCCGGCTGGGCACAATTGTGGCGGGATGCCAAACAGCCGTTGCAATGGCGATGGGCCACCATCTAGGCTAGGATCGTAAGGGCAGGACGGTTTGGCCGAAGGCGAAAAGCCGCGGCGGAACAACGGGATCAATCTCGAGGACAACACCATGCGCGTGGCGGCAGGACTGATTTTGGCAAGCGCGATCTCTCTGGCCATGACGGGCGCGGCGTGGTCGCAGACCCCGGCCGCGAAGCCCGCAGCCGCGACGCAAGCCGCACCGGCGGCAACGCCGGCAGCTGCACCCGTTGCTGCTCCGCCCCCAGCGGCAGCGGCGGCGCCAGCCGGTTTCGTCAATCCGCCCCCGCCCAAGCAGGCCCCGCAGCCGGCGCGCGCGGCCTGCAACACGCAAGGCGCGCTCGGTGTTGCCCGCACCGTCGAAATCGACACCACCGGCGGTCCCGGCTTCGGCTTCGAGCATTTCAAGGAGCTCGACTTCCTGCGCGACAAGGAGGTGGTGCTGACCTTCGACGACGGTCCCTGGCCGAAGAACACGCCCGCGGTGCTGAAGGCGCTCGCCGATGAATGCACCACCGGCATCTTCTTCTCGATCGGCAAGCACGCGACCTACGAACCGGAGATCCTGAAGCAGGTCTACGCCGCCGGCCACACCGTCGGCACCCACACCTGGTCGCACGCCAACCTCAACAACAAGAAGCTCACCGAAGCGCAGCGCAAGGAAGAGATCGAGAAAGGCCTGTCCGCGGTGAAGTGGGCGCTCGGCGGCATCTCGCCTTCGCCATTCTTCCGCTTCCCGGCGCTCCAGCATCCGCCGGAGATGGTCACCTATCTCGGCAACCGCAACACCGCGATCTTCTCCTGCGACATCGACTCCTTCGACTTCAAGGCCTCCAAGCCCGAGAAGGTGGTCGAGACCGTGATGAAGAAGCTCGACACCAAGGGCAAGGGCATCATCCTGATGCATGACTTCCAGAAGCACACGGCGGAAGCCCTGCCCGAGCTGCTCAAGCGCCTCAAGGCCGGCGGCTACAAGGTGGTGGCGATGCGTGCCAAATTCCCGGCGTCGACGCTGCCCGAATACGACCAGGAGCTGCTCAAGGACGCCAAGCTGCCGACGGTGAGCCAGCGCCCGGTCAATTCCGTGGTGACGACGGTTTCCGAATAGACGGCCATTGTCTTTCCAGATTGAAGGCTACGTCATCGTCTCGGCGGACGGCATGCTCGCCGACGCCGGCCATGTCATGCCCGACAGCCTGAAGTTCGACGGCGACAAGCTGTTCTTCGAGCAGGCCCTCGATCGCGCCGCGCTGATCGTGCACGGCCGCAACTCGCATGAGCAGCAGCCGAACTCGCCGAAGCGCAAGCGGCTGATCCTGACGCGCAAGATCAAGGCCCTCACCGTCGATCCCGAGATGCCGAACGCGACGCTGTGGAATCCGGATCATGCGAGCTTCGAAGAGGCCTGCGCCTATGCAGATGTCGCCTCCGGCACGGTCGCAATCATCGGCGGCCCCGTCGTGTTCGACCTGTTCATGGACCGCTATGACACGTTCTGGCTGTCGGAAGCCCCGCATGTGCGCCTGCCCGGCGGCGAAGGCTGTTTCGTCGGCGTGCCCCAGCGGACGGCGCACGAGGTGCTGGCCTCGCACGGACTGAAGCCGGGCGCATCGTATCTCCTCGACTTCGAGCACGAAGTGACGGTGACACCGTGGCGTCGACGCCAGGCCTGAAGTTAAAAAGCGAAGATCAACCCCATGCACAGTACCGGCATCTTGTTACCGGTGACCACCCCGCGGAATGATCACATCAAACTTGGGAACTCGGGAGCTGACGTTCGGCTGCCAGCTCGCGGCTAGACGTCCCCGTAGGCGGCCTCGGCTGGACGCGTGGTGCGGCCGTAGCCCATCAGCATGAACAAGGCGCCGATGATCGAGAGGTTCTTCAGCGCGTCGACCACCATCTTGGCATTGTCGGGCGCCGCCTGGTTCCAGAAGTCATCGAGCACCACCGTCGCAACCGCGACGTAGATGATCATCAGCATCGCGAAGAATCGCGCGCCGAAATTCAGCGCGATCATCAACCCCGCGATGATCTCGAGCCCGCCGACCGCGATCGCCAGCAACTGCGGCGTGGTCATGGCGGTCGCCGTCTCGAGCTGCTTGGCGTAGGGCGCGACGATGTCGGGCACCACGACCTTGCTGGCGATGGAGTCGGCCGTCGCCTGGATGGCAAAGAGCTTGGTCGCGCCCGTGTAGATGAACAGCACGGCGAACAGAATTCGCCCGAAAGTCACGAACGCTGGCATGATCGACCTCTTGGCAAGCTCAGAGCGCGGAACGCGTGAGCAGATTATGGAGAGTCGTGCGCCGGTTTACAAACAGCGAAATGGAGAAGTGAAAGGAATTCAAAAGCAGGCGGCGCGGTGTCCCTTTTCCCCTTGCCGGAGAAGGTGGCGCGAAGCGCCGGATGAGGGGGTATCTATCCGCAAGCTCAATGTCAGAGAGGACTCGCGGACCGATACCCCTCACCCGTCTCGCCGCTCCGCGACGATCCACCCTCTCCCGCAAGGGGAGAGGGAAAGAGCAGCGCGCTTCGCCGTTACGTGAACAACGTCGGCTGTTGCCGCGCCGCGCGCTCCTGCGCTTCGACCACCGCGACCGCCGTCATGTTGAGGATGCCGCGCGCCGTCACCGACGGGGTGAGGATGTGCGCGGGGCGCGCCGGTCCGACCAGGATCGGGCCAACGGGCAGCGCGTCCGCCAGCGACTTGATCATCTGATAGGCGACGTTGGCGGTGTCCAGGGTCGGCATGATCAGGATGTTGGCCTCGCCCTCCAGCTTGGAATGCGGCAGCACCATTCTTCGCGCAGCCGAGGAGAGAGCCGTATCGCCCTGCATCTCGCCGTCGGCCTCGATCTCGGGATGCTTGTCCTTCAACAGCTGGGTCGCCAGGCGCATCTTGCGCGAGGAGTCGGTGTCGTAGCTGCCGAAATCCGAATGCGAGATGAAGGCGATCTTCGGCTTGATGTTGAAGCGTTGAACGTGGACCGCCGCGAGCGATGCGATCTCGGCCAGCTCCTCCGCGCTCGGATTGGGGCGAACTTGCGTGTCGGCGATGAAGAAGGCGCCCTTGCTCGTGATCAACAGCGCCAGCGCCGCATAGTCGCTGATGCCCGGACAGAATCCGACGATCTCGCGGACATGGCGCAGATGGCTCATATAGCGGCCCTCGACGCCGCACAGCATGGCGTCCGCCTCGCCGCGCGTGACCGCGAGCGCGGCGATCACCGTGTTGTTGGTCCGCACCACGGTGCGGGCCGCATCCGGCGTCACGCCGCGGCGGCCGGCGACCTCGACATAGGACTGTACGTAGGAACGGTAGCGCGGATCGTCTTCGGGATTGACGAGGTCGAAATCCTTGCCGGCGCGGATCGAGAGGCCGAAGCGCTTGATGCGCGCCTCCACGACCGAAGGACGGCCGACCAGGATCGGCCGCGCCAAATTCTCCTCCAGCACCACCTGCGTGGCGCGCAGCACGCGCTCGTCCTCGCCTTCGGCGTAGATCACGCGCACCGGCTGGGTCTTGGCCTTGGCGAACATCGGCTTCATGACGAGGCCGGAGCGGAACGCGAAGCGCATGAGCTGCGCGGCATATTCGTCGAAATTGGTGATGGGACGCGTCGCGACGCCGGACTCCATCGCCGCCTTCGCAACCGCCGGCGCCACGCGCAGGATCAGCCGCGGATCGAACGGGCTCGGGATCAGCGAACCCGGGCCGAAACCGCCCGCCTCGCTGGTTTCGACCCCGAGCGCCACCGCATCCGACGGCGCCTCGCGCGCGAGCTGCGCGATGGCCTCGACGGCGGCGTGCTTCATCTCCTCGTTGATCGCGGTCGCGCCGACGTCGAGCGCGCCGCGGAAGATGAAGGGAAAGCAGAGGACGTTGTTGACCTGGTTCGGATAATCGGAGCGCCCGGTGCAGATCATGGCGTCGGGCCGCGCCTTCCGCGCCTCCTCCGGCATGATCTCCGGTGTCGGATTGGCGAGCGCCATGATCAACGGCTTGTCCGCCATCGCCTTGGCCATATCAGGCGTCAGCACGCCCGGCGCCGAGAGACCGATGAAGATGTCGGCACCGCCGATGACGTCGCCGAGCGTACGCTTGTCGGTCTTCTGCGCATAGACCGCCTTCCAGCGGTCCATCGTGGTGTTGCGGCCCTCGTGCACGAGCCCGTCGATGTCGCAGACCCAGATGTTCTTGCGCTGCGCGCCCATCGACACCAGGAGATTGAGCGTCGCGATGGCCGCGGCCCCTGCCCCCGATGCCACGATCTTGACGTCGGACAGCTTCTTGCCGTTCAGCCTGAGACCATTGGTGATGGCGGCGGCGACGATGATGGCGGTGCCGTGCTGGTCGTCATGGAAGACCGGGATCTTCATGCGCTCCTTCAAGCGCGTCTCGATCTCGAAACACTCGGGTCCCCGGATGTCCTCCAGATTGATGCCGCCGAAGGTCGGCTCGAGCGCCGCGACAGTCTCGACCACGCGGTCGATCGTGTCGGCGGCGATCTCGATGTCGAACACGTCGATGCCGGCAAATTTCTTGAACAGGACCGCCTTGCCTTCCATGACGGGCTTGGAGGCCAGCGGGCCGATATTGCCGAGGCCGAGTACCGCGGTGCCGTTGGAGACCACGGCGACCAGATTGGCGCGGGTCGTCAAGGTGGCGGCTTCCGCCGGGTTCTTGGCGATCTCGGTACAGGCCGCGGCAACGCCCGGAGAATAGGCCAGCGCGAGGTCGCGCTGGTTGGCAAGCGGCTTGGTCGCCTGGATCTCGAGCTTGCCGGGGCGCGGCAGACGATGGTAGGCGAGCGCCGCCTGGTGGAGATCATCAGAATAGGACGACATGCGGTCTCTTGCCTCGCGTTACCCGCCTCAAAATGCACGATCCGGGGCCGCTGTCCAAGCGAACCGTATTTCCGGGTCATGGAAACGGGATGAAGCACGCCGGGCGCCCCGGTGGCAACATCCGATTGCGCGCCCATCAACAGGGCGTGCGGCCAAATGTTTGAAAACCATAGCTTTCCCTGGACCGCGCGGCGTTTCGCGAATATGGCAGGTTGCGCGGTGCAGAACGAGCAACTGGAGCCGGAAATGAAGCGAATCCTGATCGGCCTGATCGTGGCAGCCGGGCTCGGCGCGGGCGGATGGTTCGGCTTCAACCTCTATGTCCAGCACCGGGCGACCGGCGAGGTCGAGGCGGCGTTCGAGCGGATCCGCTCGGGCGGCGGCAAGGCGAGCCATGGCAAGGTCACGTTCGAGCTCGCGACCCGGACACTGACCATCGAGGACATCGCGGTCGAACCCGCCCAGCCACAGCTCGCCAACATCAAGGTCGCAAAGGTCACGGCCGTCGGTGTCCGCCAGCCAGACGAGACCCATTTCTCGGCCGACAACATTGACCTGTCCGGCGTCGAGGTCGCCTACACGTCCAGCGAGCAGGCGAAGCTGAAAGCGAACTACAAGATCCCGCAAATCAGCGCGCGCGACTTTTACGGCCCGACCCGTGCAGACGGCACGCCGCTGTCCGGCTCGATCATCGACATGTACCGTTTCATGCTCGCGCAATACGCGACCGTCTCGGCGTCCTCGATCACGGCGCCGACCATCGCGGTCAACGTCGATGCCGGCAGCGGCAATGCCGGCAGCGGCGATTATGTTTATTCGGGTCTGTCGGTCCAGAACCTCAACCGCGGCAAGATCGAAACCGCGAAGACGGACCGCGTCAGCTTTACACTCGACCTGGCCCAGCCGAGCAAGCCCTCGAAAATGACCGGCGAAATGTCAGGTCTCGCCATCTACGATTTCGACGCGACCGCCGTCAGGGCCGCGCTCGATCAGCAAGTGTCGAGCGATGACAATTTTCACAGGATCTATCGACGCATTTCAGTGAATTCATATGTGGTGACGACGGCGCCAGGCGTGCGCGTGCTGATCGACGGCATCACCTTCGACGACATTGCGATCCGTCCCTCGAAATTCCGCCCGGCCGAGATCATCGCGCTGGTGCCGGCTGACGGCTCGATCCCCACGCCAGCGCAATCGCGCGACATGATCGAGAAGGTGGCCGACTTCTTCGAGGGCTTTCGGATCGGCAAGGCGGAAGTCGGCAAGCAAACGGTCGAGACGCCGCAAGGAACGGGACGGCTCAACGCGGTCAAATACGATCAGGACAAGATCGCGCTGGAAGGCCTGGAGATGCCGCTGCCGCAGGGCCAGCTCAAGATGGAGCGCTTCACGCTGAAGTCCTTCAGCGCGGGAAATCTGATGCGCTGGGCAGCAAGCCTGAAGACGCCGGGACAGCCGCCCTCGCCCGATCAGATGCTCGGCCTGTTCCGCGTGCTCGAAGGCGCCGAGATCAAGGGCGTGGTCTCGCCGTACAAGACGACGCGGCAGCTCTTCACCATCGACACGATCAGCCTGAACTGGGGCCAACTGGTCGGATCGATCCCGAGCAAAGCCAATCTGGTGGTGAAGATGGTCACGCCCACCGATCCCGCCAATCCGGCGCTACAGCCGCTGATCATGGCGGGCGTGGACAAGCTCGCCATCGACCTCGATCTCGGCGCGGCCTGGACGGAATCGACGGGCGCGTTCGCGCTTGCGCCGGCCACGATCGATCTCGGCAACCTTGCCAAAGCGCAAGTCGGCTTCGCGCTCGCCAACGTGCCGCGCGGCCTGTTCACGACCGATCCGGTGCAGGCGATGGGCCAGGCGGCGCAGGTCGAGACCGGTGCGCTCGAGCTCTCGCTGCGCGACAGCGGCGTCGTCGATCTCGTCGTCGCGCAGTTCGCGCGCATGCAAAATGTCAGCCGCGACGCCGCACGCAGCGCCATCGTCGAGATGATCAGGGCGCAAGGCGAGAAGATCGCGGGGGCCAGCGCCGATGCCAAGGGCGCGGTGGATGCGCTCGCCGGCTTCGTCGAGACATCAGGCCAGACGCTGACCGTCAAGCTCGCGCCGCGCGCCAAGGTGCCGCTGATGCAATTGATGCAGCTGATCCAGACCGACCCGGAGAACGCGCTGGCGCAGTTCAGGATCGAGGCGTCGACGGGGTTGTAGTTTGATCTCGTGTCCCGGACGCGGCGCGGCATGAAATGACGCGACGCAGAGCCGGGACCCAGAAAGCTTGCGGTTCACCGCGACATGGGCCCGGGCTCGGCAGCGCATCACTGCGTGCTGCGCTGCGTCCGGGGCACGAGACCAGGCGTGCAGCCTCACTTCTGCGGCAGGTTCACCCGCACATGCAGCTCGCGCAGCTGCTTCGTCGTGGCTTCCGACGGCGCGCCCATCAGCAGGTCCATGGCCTGCTGGTTCATCGGGAACAGCGAGATCTCGCGCAGATTGGTGGTGCCGCAGAGCAGCATCACGATGCGGTCGACGCCCGCGGCCATGCCGCCATGCGGCGGCGCACCGTACTGGAAGGCGCGGTACATGCCGCCGAAGCGGTCGACCACTTCCTGCTCGCCGTAGCCCGCGATCTCGAACGCCTTCACCATCGCTTCCGGCACGTGGTTGCGGATGCCGCCCGAGGCGATCTCGTAGCCGTTGCAGGTGATGTCGTACTGGAACGCCTTGATGGTCAGCGGATCCTGGCCCTTCAGCGCCTCGAGGCCGCCCTGCGGCATCGAGAACGGGTTGTGCGAGAAGTCGACCTTCTTGTCCTCGTCGTTGTACTCGTACATCGGGAAGTCGACGATCCAGGCGAGCTCGAACCGCTCCTTGTCGGTGAGGTTCAATTCCTCGCCGACCTTGTTGCGGGCCAAACCAGAGAACTTCCAGAACTTGTCGGGATCGCCGGCGACGAAGAAGGCGGCATCGCCCTCCTTGGTGCCGATCTGCGCGCGGATCGCAGCGGTGCGCTCGGGCCCGATGTTGTTGGCGAGGGGACCGGCGCCCTCGCCGCCGTCGCGCCACATGATGTAGCCGAGGCCGGGCTGGCCTTCGCCCTGCGCCCACGAGTTCATGCGGTCGCAGAACGCACGGCTGCCGCCGCCCGGCGCGGGAATGGCCCAGACCTGGTTCTTGGGGTCTTCGAGCATGCGCGCGAACACCTTGAAGCCGCTTCCGCGGAAGTGCTCGGAGACGTCCTGCATCTCGATGGGGTTGCGCAGATCCGGCTTGTCGCTGCCGTATTTGCGCAGCGCCTCGGCGAACGGAATCCGGCGCCAGCCTTTCGTCACCGGCTTGCCCTTGGCGAACTCCTCGAACACGCCGGTGATCACGGGCTCCATCGCCGCGAACACGTCTTCCTGCGTGACAAAGCTCATCTCGACGTCGAGCTGGTAGAACTCGCCCGGCAGACGGTCGGCGCGCGGGTCCTCGTCGCGGAAGCAGGGCGCGATCTGGAAGTAGCGGTCGAAGCCCGACATCATTAGCAGCTGCTTGTACTGCTGCGGCGCCTGCGGCAGAGCGTAGAACTTGCCGGGATGGATGCGCGAGGGCACCAGGAAGTCGCGCGCGCCTTCCGGCGAGGACGCGGTCAGGATCGGGGTGTTGAACTCGAAGAAGCCCTGCCCCTCCATGCGCCGGCGCATCGACTTGATGATCTCGACGCGCGTCATGATGTTCTGGTGCAGCTTTTCGCGGCGCAGATCGAGGAAGCGGTACTTCAGGCGGATGTCTTCGGGATATTCCTGATCGCCGAACACCGGCAGCGGCAGGTCGCCAGCCGGGCCCAGCACCTCGATCTCGGTGACATAGATCTCGATCTTGCCGGTCGGCAGATCGTCATTGTCGGTCCCCTCGGGGCGGCGGCGGGCCTTGCCGTCCATCCGCACCACGAATTCCGAACGCAGCTTCTCGGCCTGCGCGAATGCCGGCGAGTCCGGGTCGACCACGCATTGGGTCAGCCCGTAATGGTCACGCAAATCGATGAACAGCACGCCGCCATGGTCGCGGACGCGATGGACCCAGCCCGAAAGGCGGACCGTCTCGCCGATGTTGCTCTCGCGGAGCGCGCCGCATGTATGTGACCGGTAGCGATGCATGGTCGTCCCAAAATCAATGTCGGAGGGGTCGAATCGGACGGCCCTGTCACGGCCGGTCCGAGATTGCGGCAGGGTTTACCCGACAGGGCCCAAGGCGGCAACCAAGGGAACGGCCTGTTTTGGACCCGGAGGGCCCATTTTTGGCTTATCGGAGCCCAAGCCTTTGCCATCAGGCGTTCCAGCCCTATCTTGAGGCCATGACAGTGCATTTCCCCTTCCAGAACTCCTATTCGGCGCTGCCGGACAGCTTCTTTGCCCGCGTCGCGCCGACCCCGGTCACGGCCCCCCGGCTGATCAAGCTGAACCGGCCTCTGGCGGTCCAGCTCGGGCTCGATCCGGACATGCTGGACACTCCGGAAGGTGCGGCGATCCTGGCCGGCAAGACGGTTCCCGACGGCGCGGACCCCATCGCCATGGCCTATGCCGGGCATCAGTTCGGCCATTTCGTGCCCCAGCTCGGCGACGGACGCGCCATCCTGCTCGGCGAGGTCATCGACCGGGAGGGCGTCCGCCGCGACATCCAGCTCAAGGGCTCGGGCCCCACCCCGTTCTCCCGCCGCGGCGACGGACGCGCGGCACTCGGGCCGGTGCTGCGCGAATACATCGTCAGCGAAGCGATGTTCGCTCTGGGCATCCCGACCACGCGCTCGCTCGCCGCCGTCGTCACCGGCGAGCACGTCATCCGCGAGACCGCGCTGCCCGGCGCCGTGCTGACGCGCATCGCCTCCAGCCATATCCGGGTCGGCACCTTCCAGTTCTTCGCCGCCCGCCGCGACACCGACGCGATCCGCGCCCTCGCCGATCATGTCATTGTCAGGCACTATCCGCAGCTGCGCGAGGCGGAGCGCCCCTATCATGCCCTGCTCGCCGGCGTCGTCGCGCGTCAGGCCGAGCTCGTCGCGCGCTGGCTGCTGGTCGGTTTCATCCATGGCGTGATGAACACCGACAACAGCTCCATCTCCGGTGAGACTATCGACTACGGCCCCTGCGCCTTCATGGACGCCTACAACCCCGCACAGGTGTTCTCCTCGATCGACGAGATGGGCCGCTACGCCTATGCCAACCAGCCACGCATCGCGTTGTGGAATCTGACGCGGCTCGCCGAATGCCTGCTGCCGCTGTTTTCCGATGACCAAGAGAAGGCGGTCGCCGAAGCCCAGGACATTCTCGGCGCCTTCTCGGACCAGTTCAGTGCCGCCTATCAGGCGGGCCTGCGCAAGAAGGTCGGCCTGTTCACGGAGCGCGACGGCGACGAGGCCCTGATCCAGGACCTGCTGGATGCCATGGCCAAGAACCAGGCCGACTTCACCCTCACCTTCCGCAAGCTTGGCGACGCCGCGGCCGACGACGCCGCCGACGTCCGCGCGCAGTTCGTGGAGCCTGCGGCCTTCGACGAATGGGCCGGCCGCTGGCGCGCGCGCATCGCGTTGGAGCAGCAAGGCGCAGCCGAGCGGCAAGCCGCGATGCACGCCGTCAATCCGGTCTTCATCCCGCGCAACC
The DNA here is from genome assembly GCF_030272265.2 of Bradyrhizobium sp. 62B. Taxonomy (NCBI): domain Bacteria; kingdom Pseudomonadati; phylum Pseudomonadota; class Alphaproteobacteria; order Hyphomicrobiales; family Nitrobacteraceae; genus Bradyrhizobium; species Bradyrhizobium sp. 62B. The sequence goes on from NZ_CP092841.2 coordinate 4,053,824, forward strand.
ATCGCGTCGAAGCCGTGATCCAGGCTGCCGTGCACGACAACGACTACGCGCCGTTCGAGGAATTGGTGCAGGTGCTGGCAAAGCCGTTCGAGGACCAGCCGGAGTATGCGGCCTACGCCGATCCGCCGCTGCCGGACCAGCGGGTGCTGCGGACGTTCTGCGGGACGTGAGGCGGGCACGACCGCGCACTACCATCTCTAATTGGTTCACCACGTGGATTGCGCCTTGCGCGGCGCATCTTCGTCCCGCGGGCGTTGTGGACACGTCCCGTGCGCGGGAACCGCTGTCATCAAACTGAAACACACGCGCTCTAACCGCCTGTCAGGGTCGTCTTGCCGGAGGCGTCCGTCCTCCAACCATCCCGACACAGCGCGCGCATGCCCTTCAAATTCATCCACCTCACCGACACGCATCTGGCGAACCCCGGCTCGACGCTTTACGGCCTCGATCCGCGCGCCCGGCTGGATGCGGCGATCGCCGACATCAACAAGCATCAGTCCGACGCCGCGTTTGCGGTCGTGACCGGCGACCTCACCCATTGGGGCGAGGCGGAATCCTACGCCAATTTCGCCGACGCGATGGCCGCACTGAAGATTCCCTACATCGCCATGGTCGGCAATCACGACAAGCGCGTCACCTGCCTCGACGCGCTGAAAGCCGCGCCGCGCGATGCCAACGGCTTCGTGCAGGGCACGCGGACCACCGAGCACGGCCTGTTCCTCTTCCTCGACACGCTGGACGAGACCAGCCACGCTGGCGAGATGTGCGCAAGGCGCCTCGGCTGGCTTGCGAGCACGCTTGCAGCCGCGCCCGCCGACCAAGAGTTCGTCGTCTTCATGCATCATCCGCCCTTCCCGGTCGGCGTCCACGCGATGGACGAGATCGGACTGAAGCAGAGCGCCGAGTTCGCCGAAATCATCGCGCCCTATCGCGCGCGCATCCGCCACCTGTTCTTCGGCCATGTGCACCGCCCGATCTTCGGCAGCTACGGCAAGATCCCGTTCTCGACCCTGCGCGGCACCAATCACCAGGTCTGGTTCGAGCTGGACGCCAATGCCACCAACCATCTGGCGAGTCACGAGCCGCCGGCCTATGGCGTGGTGCTGATCGCCGACGACAATCTCGTCGTGCACAGCCACGACTTCCTCGACCAAAGCCTGCGCTTCCCCTTCGAGCCTCCGGCGGGAGTGGACGGCCGCGACTATGCGCTCAACTTCGCGGCGCGGTGAGATGAGCCTCGCTGAACCCGCGGCTCTCCCGGTCGCGACCTCGGCAGCGCCGCGCCTGGATGTCCTGAGGCGCCTCACCATCCGCCTCAAAGCTTCGCTGCCGGCCTATCTGCTGCTGCTGCCCTCGCTGATCTTCCTCGCGCTCTTCACCTATGGCGCGATGGGACGCGTGTTCATCGATGCGCTCTATCAGCGTGCCACGCCCAAGGCGCCCCTCCGTTTCGTCGGTCTCGACAATATCGGCGCCGTGCTGGCCGATCCCGCGTTCACCGGTGCCGTCGTCAACAATTTGATCTACGCCGTCGGCACGGCGATCCCGAGCATCGCGCTCGCGCTGCTGTTCGCACTGGCGCTTTCGCGCACCCATGCCGTCAGCAGCGCGCTGCGCGCGGCGCTGTTCCTGCCGGTGCTGATCCCGATGGTGGCGGCCTCCGCGCTGTTCATGTTCATCTTCCTGCCCAATGTCGGCCTGCTCGACTTCTACATCGGCCGCCTGCTTCCGGTGCTGCCGAACTGGCTCGGCGACCCCGATGTCGCGCTCTACGCGATCATGGTCATCACGATCTGGAAGAACGCCGGCTATTACATGCTGTTCTTCCTCGCCGGCCTGCAGGCCGTGCCGGAGGACGTGATGGAGGCCGCTCATCTCGACGGCGCCGGGCCCTACATGCGCCTGCGCCACATCATTCTGCCGGAGCTCAAGCCCACCTTCCTGTTCGTCACCGTCATCGCGATCCTCAACGCGGTGACGCAGGTCGACCACGTCTTCGTCATGACCCAGGGCGGGCCGTCCAATTCGACCAATCTCGTGCTGTTCTACATCTACCAGCAGGCGGTCGAGCATTACGACATCGGCAAGGCCTCGGCCGCGACGCTGCTGACGCTCGCCGCGCTGATGAGCCTCACCGCGCTGTCGTTCCGCACCATGGCGAACCGCGAGGGCGGGCCATGAAGCTGTTCGATCGTCTGTTCAGAGACGCCCCGCTCGCCACAAGGGGCGAGATCACCCCAAAGCTCGGCTTTCTGCTGACCGTGCTGCTCGCGATCGTCTGGCTCATCCCTTTCCTGTGGATGGTCGTGGCGACGCTGCGACCGACTTCCGACGGCATCAACGCCATGGCCGAGCTGATGCCGAGCCTGAAGCCGACTCTCGACAACATCAGGGATGCCTGGGAGATCGGCGATTTCCCGCGCTACACGCTCAACACCACGATCATCTGCGCCGGCATCCTGCTGGTGCAGTTCGTCACGATCACGCTCGCGGGCTTTGCCTTCGCGCGCCTCGCCTTCGTCGGCAAGACGCTGATCTTCTATCTGTTCCTGATGCAGCTGATGCTGGTGCCGGTGCTGCTGATCGTGCCGAACCTGTCGCTGGTGGCACGGCTCGGCCTCTACGACACGCTTACCGGCGTGATGATGCCGTTCTTCGCCTCCGCCTTCGGCACCTTCCTGATGCGCCAGGCCTTCGAGGCGATTCCGACCGAGCTGGAAGACGCGGCCCTGATCGACGGCGCCAGCCTCATCCAGCGTATCCGCCACATCTACGTGCCGCTGTCGATGCCGAGCTTCTCGGCCTTCGCCATCATCTCCGTGACCAGCCACTGGAACGACTTCCTGTGGCCGTTGATGGTGATCAACTCGCCGGACAAGCGGCCGCTCACCGTGGGCCTGTCCGTCTTCACCAAGACCGCCGAAGGCACGCAGGCCTGGGGCACCATCGCCGCCGGCACGCTGATGGTGATCGCCCCGCTGCTCGTCACCTTCCTGATTTTCCAGAAGCGCTTCATCAGCTCTTTCGTCACCTCAGGCATCAAATAGGAGATTTTCCGATGCTGTTCTCCCGCAGGCTCATGCTGGGCCTTGCCACGGCAGGTTCTTTGGCAAGCGCCCTCGCCTTTCCCGCTCTCGCCGGCGAAGGCCCGACCGAGATCGATCTGTTCTTCCCCGTCCCCGTCGACGGCAAGCTCGCCCGCGACATGGGCACCCTGATCAAGGAGTTCAACGAGACCCACCCTGAGATCAAGGCGACCGCGGTCTACACCGGCTCCTATGACGACACGCTGATCAAGACGCGTGCCGCGATCAAGGCCGGCAAGCCGCCGTCCGCGGTCATCATGTCCGCCAACTTCCTGCTCGACATGCAGATCGAGAACGAGCTCACCAATCTCGATGCGCTGATCAAGGCCGACGGCACCACCAAGGAAAAGTTTCTGGGCCAGTTCTTCCCGGCGCTGCAGGGCAACGCGGTGATCAACCGCTCGGTCTATGGCGTGCCGTTCCACAATTCGACGCCGCTGCTCTACATCAACGCCGACAAGGCCAAGGAAGCGGGCCTCGATCCGAGCCAGCCGCCGCAGACCTGGGCCGAGCTCACCGACTGGGCCAAGAAGCTCACCAAGCGCGAGGGCGACAAGGTGACCCAATGGGGCATCGAGATTCCCTGCGCCTACGACTATTGCGGCTGGATGATGGAAACGCTCACCATGAGCAATGGCGGGCGCTACTACAACGAGGAGTTCGGCGGCGAGGTCTATTACGACACGCCATCGATGCTGGGGGCGCTCTCCTGGTGGAACGACCTCGTCACCAAGCACAAGGTGCATCCGCCCGGCGCAACGCCCGGACCTGCCGTCAGCACCGCGTTCATCTCCGGCAATGCCGCGATGATGATGCTGTCGACGGGCTCGCTCACCTATGTGCGCGACAACGCCAAGTTCAACTACAAGGTCGCCTTCATCCCGCGCAACGTCCGCAACGCCGTGCCGATCGGCGGCGCCTCGCTGATCGTTCCGGCCGGTCTCGAAGCCGAGAAGCAAAAGGCCGCCTGGACGCTGATCAAGTGGATGACCTCGCCCGAGAAGAGCGGCTGGTGGAGCCGGGCCACCGGCTATTTCGCGCCCAACATGGCGGCGTACAAGACGCCTGACATGGTCGACTTCCTGAACAAGAACCCGGATGCCAGGACCGCCGTCGAGCAGCTCGACGTCGCCAAGCCGTGGTTCGCGACCTACAAGACCGTGCCGGTGCGCAAGAACCTCGAAGACGAGGTGATGCTGGTCCTCAACGGCAAGAAGCAGCCCAAGGAAGCGTTGGCTGCGGCGCAGAAGGCCGCCGACGAAACGCTGAAGCCTTACAATGCGGAGACGTCGCTAAAGCTGCCGTAGGGCCGCCGATATTGCCCCCACGTTCGGCGCTCCGCGGTGCGGGGCGCCGAAGTCGTTTCTGAAGGGACGCCAGCTCAGATCGTCACAACGATCTTGCCGAACTGCGTGTTCGACTCCAGGAAGCGATGCGCCTCGACGATCTCCTCGAACCGGAACGTCCTGGCGATAATCGGCTTCAACGTGCCGTCCGAGAGCCCACCGAGGATGAATGCCTTCGCGGGCGCAAGCCGCTTGGGATCGCGGACGATCTCGTGCACGAGATAGCCCCGCAGCGTCAGGCTCTTGCCGAGGACGTTGAACAGAGGAAACGGCGTCGGCTCAGGGCTCAGCCCGCCATACTCGATCAAAATGCCGCCCGGCGACAGGGCCGCAGTCAGCGGCTCGAAGGCGGGGCCACCAACCGCGTCAAACACGACCCGCACGCCATTTGCGCCGGCGATGTCCGCAAGCTGTGCGCGGATGTCCTCTTCCTCCGTGACGACAACCTGGGCCGCGCCGACGTCTAGCAAGGCCTGCCGTTTGGCCGAGGTCCGTGTCAGGCCAACCGGGACAGCGCCGATCCGCTTCGCGATCTGAATGGCGGCAAGTCCGACACTGCTCGACGCCGCCGTGATCGCGACGACGTCCCCTCGTCCAAGTCCGGCGATGTCGACCAGCGCTCCGTATGCCGTCAGATACTGCATCCACACCGCCGCGGCCGCCTCGAAGCCGAGCTCGGGCGGATGCCGCACGACGAGTGCGGCGGGAAAGTTCGCAAGCTCCGCATAGGCCGGCCATCGCACCATCGATATCGGCGGCACGATGCTGACGGCGCCGCCAGGCGTCAAGTTGGCCACATCCTCTCCGACGGCCTCGACGATCCCTGCAGCCTCCAGCCCGAGGCCGGACGGAAAGCTTGCGGTCTCGATATAGGTCCCCCGCCGCAACAGCGCTTCGGCGCGATTGAGACCCAGCGCCTTGACCCGGATCTGCACCTCGTTCCTTGCCGGCGGCGCAACCCCGACGGTCTCGATGCGCAGGACTTCGGGGCCACCATGCTGATGAAAGCGAACGGCGCGCGGCATGAATATACTCCAAAACAGTTGAACCGAATGGAGCTGTGCCAGTCCCAGCGAAGCCGATAAACCGTCCAACCAAACGAACAGTCGAAACCAGGAGTTTTTAATCATGGATCGCCTGACCAGCATGGCCGTGTTCGTCAAGGCCGCCGATCTCGGCTCGTTTGCAGCCGCCGCCGACGCCTTCGAGATATCCGGCCCGATGGTCGGCAAGCATGTACGTTTCCTCGAAGATCGCCTCGGCGTCCGTCTGCTCAACCGCACCACGCGTCGCCAGAGCCTGACCGAGGCGGGAGAGGCCTATTACGAGCGCTGCCGTGCCGTGCTCAGCGAGGCTGAAGCGGCCGATGCCGTTGTTGCCGACGAGCTGTCCGAGCCGCGCGGCAGGCTGCGCGTGACCATGCCGGCCCTGCTCGGACGGCACTGCGTCGCGCCCGTGCTGACGAAACTGGCGCGAAGACATCCGCATCTCGAGCTCGATCTTTCCTTCGGCGACCCGATCGCAGATATCGTGGAGGGCGGCTATGATCTTGCGATCCGAACCGGTGATCTCGATGACCAATCCGGCCTGATCACGCGGCGCATCGCAAGCCAGCGCATGGTGGTATGCAGCGCGCGTTCGTATTTGCGCGCCAACGGCAAACCGAAATCGATCGACGATCTTGCCGCGCACCAGGCGGTCATCTATCGCCGCTCCGGCCGCGTCCGGCCGTGGCTGTTTCCGCAGCAAAGCGGGCCTCCGCGCGAGATCATGCCCGCCGGCAGACTGCGGTTCGACGATCTGGAGGCGATCGCCGATGCCGCTGCGCAGGGCATGGGGCTCGCCTGGTTGCCTTACTGGCTAGTCCGCGAACGCCTGAACGCCGGCATTCTTGTCGGTTTGTTCAATGGCCAGCCGGAATTCCTGTACGACTGCCACGCGCTATGGCCACGTTCGCCCCGGATGCCGCCAAAGCTTCGCGTGGCGGTCGACGTGCTGGCAGCCGCCCTGCCGAAGCTGATGACGTGATGGCGCCCTCGCCCCCATTAACCCCCCGTCCACCATCCGGCCCGTCGCACCGCCGGTAACCATCGCAATTAACAGACCCTCAACGCGCCCCCGACCAATCTATCAATGTTTCTGGAGATTTCGCCGTGGATCTGTTGGTTTTCGAGTTCCTGGGGCTGGCGCTGGTCGGCATGTGCGTGGTCGTGGTGGCGCTGCCCTGCGCCCGCAAATCCTCGCACCGGGTCCGCTACGAATAGGAATTTCGTCGGAAAAAGACGATTCCGGACCGAATGCAAGGCTCGAATTCGCATCGAGCCCCTTGACATCACAGCACTTTCGGCAGAACGGCTGATATCAAGTGTCATGGGCCGTTCATGGATTTAATTACCACCACCGCTGACCTCGCGGCTGCCTGCAGCCGGCTGGCCAAGCACCCCGTCATTACCGTCGATACCGAGTTCCTGCGCGAGACCACCTATTACCCGCTGCTGTGCGTGGTGCAGATGGCCAGCGCCGAGGAAGCCATCGTCATCGATACCCTGGCCGCCGGCATCGACCTCAAGCCGTTCTTCGAGCTGATGGCCAATGAGAGCGTGCTGAAGGTCTTCCACGCCGCCCGTCAGGACATCGAGATCATCTGGCACCAGGCCAACATCATCCCGCACCCGGTGTTCGACACCCAGGTCGCCGCGATGGTGCTCGGGTACGGCGACAGCATCGCCTACGACGCGCTGGTCGAGAAGGTCACCGGCCACCGCCCGGACAAGACCCACCGCTTCACCGACTGGTCGCGTCGGCCGCTGACCAAGGAGCAGATGCATTACGCGGTGTCCGACGTCACCCATTTGCGCGACGTGTTCGCAGCGCTCGACGCCGATCTCAAGAAGCGCCGCCGCAGCGAATGGGTCTCCATCGAGATGGAGGTCCTCACCTCCCCCAGAACCTACGACTTCCACCCCGAGCGCGCCTGGGAGCGGCTGAAGACGCGCGTGCGCAAGCCGAAGGATCTCGCCGTCCTCATGGAGGTCGCCGCCTGGCGCGAGCAGGAGGCGCAGAGCCGTGACGTGCCGCGCGGCCGCGTGCTACGCGACGAGGCGGTCACCGACATCGCGACCCACGCGCCGACCACGCTGGAGAAGCTCGCCCATCTGCGCTCGGTGCCGAAGGGGTTCGAGAAATCCAAATGGGGCGCGGACATCGTCGCCGCGGTCGAGCGCGGCCTGGCCCGGGATTTTGCGACGCTGCCGAAGCTGGAGAAGCCGCGCAACAACAACAATGGCGCGGCCATCGTCGAGCTCCTGAAGGTGCTGCTGCGCATGACCGCCGAGAAGCATGCGGTCGCCAGCAAGGTGATCGCGACGGTCGACGACCTCGAAGAGATCGCAGCCGACGACGAGGCCGACGTCCCCGCCCTGCGCGGCTGGCGCCGCGAGCTGTTCGGTGACGCCGCGCTGAAGCTGAAGCGCGGCGAGCTGGCGCTGGCGGTCGAGAAAGGCCGCGTGATCGGAGTTCAGCGGGCGTAACGGTCAGCCGCAGCGCCTCTCCACCGTCATTGCGGGGAGGTCTTGCGACGAAGCAATCCAGACTGTTTCCGAGGAGGGATTCTGGATTGCTTCGCTGCGCTCGCAATGAGGGAATTTGACGCCGCAGCTCGGCTTACGCCGGCGTCAGCTTGGCCACTTCCGGCTTCATGTCGTTCAGCACGCCGGTAATCGCTGCGACTAGATCGTCGATGTGGGACTTGTTGACGATCAACGGCGGGCAGATCGCGATCGCATCCAGCATGTTGCGCGAGATCACGCCGCGCTCCTGGAGCATGCGGCTGGCGATGCCGCCGACCGCGCCGGGCGTGCTGGCGGCCGTCTTGCGGCCCTTGTCCAGCACGAGCTCGATCGCCGCGATCATGCCGACGCCGCGGACCTCGCCGACCAGCGGATGGCTGGTGAGCTCGCGCAGCTTGCCTTGCATATAGGCACCGAGTTCGGCGGCATGCGCGACCAGGCCGCGCTCCTCGATGATCTTCAGATTCTCCAGCGCGATCGCCGAGCCGACCGGATGGCCGCCCGCGGTGAAGCCGTGGCCGAGCACGCCGATCTTGTTGCTCTCGTCCGCGATCGGCTCGAACATGCGGTCGTTCATGATGATCGCCGAGAACGGGAAATAGCTCGAGGTGATCTGCTTGGAGACCACGAGCACGTCTGGCTTGATGCCGTAGGTCTCGCAGCCGAACATCTTACCGGTGCGGCCGAAGCCGCAGATCACTTCGTCGGCGACCAACAGGATGTCGTACTTCTTCAGGACCGCCTGGATCTTGTCCCAATAGGTCGCCGGCGGCACGATGACGCCGCCTGCCCCCATCACCGGCTCGCCGAAGAACGCCGCGATCGTATCGGGCCCTTCCTTCTGGATCAGGGCATCGAGCTCCTCCGCCCGGCGCGTCGCAAACGCCTCCTCGCTCTCGCCGGCGGCGCCGTCCTTGTAGAAATGCGGCGAGCCCGTGTGCAGGATGTTCGGCAACGGCAGGTCGAACGAGCGGTGATTGTTCGGCAGGCCCGTCAGGCTGGCCGACGCAATGGTGACGCCGTGATAGGCGCGCATCCGGCTGATCACCTTCTTGCGCTGCGGCTGGCCGAGCGCGTTGGAGCGATAGGCGATCAGCTTCAACACGGTGTCGTTGGCTTCCGAGCCGGAATTGGTGAAGAACACCTTGCTCATCGGCACAGGCGCAAGCGCCACCAGTTTCTCGGCGAGGTCGATCGAGGGCCCGTGCGATTTGGCGGAGAACGTGTGATAGAACGGCAGCGCCTGCATCTGCTTGTATGCGGCCTCGACCAGCCGCTTCTCGTTGAAGCCGAGCCCGACGCTCCACAGACCGGCCATCGCCTCGAAATAGCGCTTGCCCGATGCATCGAAGACGTAAGGACCATCGCCGCGTTCGATCACCAGGGGACCGGCTTGCTGATGCGTGCGCGCGTTGGTGTAGGGATGGAGCTGATAGGCCACATCCCGGGCCTCTTGCGAATTGGGCAGCATGGACATTGCTAGAGATCCTTGAAAGCGTCACGTCGCAGGCATAGCCGGCGTCATCACTCGGTGATCGAGTACCTTGGCTATTGCGACAGCGCAGAACTTGCAACGCCAATTCGTCGGCAGCAAGCGCTCAGCAGCGTTGCACAAAGCCGCAGATGACAAAGCCGCGCATCACGGAACGGCACGTCACAAGACCGCGGGTCGGAGAGCCGCTGGGCCAGCTCTCATGCCGCGTCGTCGTCATGCCCGTCGCCGGCGCCGGCTGCGGCTTCCCTCACCTCCACCAGCGCCATCGAAAGCAGATAGACCGTCGTCGGCAGGCCAAGCCTGCGCGCCTTCTCGGCGGCATGCGACAGGTCGCTCGCCAGCTCCTTGAGCTCGTCTCCCCGTGACAATCTCTCACCCCATCCGCCGGTCGCGGCCGCCTACACCGCAACGGCGCCGCTGGTTCTGATCAGTTCGGCGCTGGACTGGATTGTAGCAAAATTCCCGATGACATTCACTACCGCATGCTTATAGGCGGCGGCATCGCCCGTGGCCGGCTGCCGGCAAGCAACGGCGTCGGCGACGACCTGATAGCGATGGCTGCGGTGAAACCCGTCGGCGGCGGTGGCCAGGATGGTCTCGTCGAGGGAAAAACCGATCAGAATGCAGCGGACATTGCGGATATTGGACATGTAGTCCACAAACCGCGACGAGCTGTAGGCGGACGGGAGCGGATGCTCGAACGTCAGCTCGCCCGGCCGCGGCTTCATCTCCGCAATCCAATCGGTCAGCCTTGATGCCGGATTGAACCACGCGGCCTGCGCAATGCGCTTCAGATGCATCACGGGCCACAGATTGCCGCGCCATAGCATCAGCAGTTCCAGGCAGCGTGCGGTCGCGGCGTCGCCGTCGAGGATGACGTGGCGACGCCCGGGGGTCAGATATTCGACCTGAAGATCCGCACAGACCAAGAGTGGCGGATCGTCGTGGATGGAGGCCAGCATTGTCTTGCGCCAGGCTGCACCAATTTCAGCGGTCGGCGAGCGCGAGGTCCCGCAGCGGCGAGGTCACCGCCCGCCCCGCCGAGGCGTCGAGCACGCCCGGCCGGTCCCAATCGCCCTCGGGACGGATGATCACATAGGGATCGCTGTCCAGCGTGATCGCGTCCGGGCCCGGCTCGATCTCCAGCAGCATCTCCGTGTAGGAAAAATCCGAGAACGTGATCTTGCGATTATGGCCGAGCGGCTTGGCGCCGAAATGCGCCCAGAAATCGACCAGCCTGTCCTGCGCCTGACCGTAGATCTTGCGAAATCCCTTGCGCTTCACGTAGTCGACACTGGCCTGCACCAGCTTGAAAGAGACGCGCGAGCGCCGGTATTGGTGACGCACCGCGAGCCGCTCCACCTTGGCGAAATCGCCAAAGAAGCGCACCCGCAGACAGCCCGCAGGTTCGTTGCCGACGAAGCCGATGAAGTGCGCCGCGACCATGTCGTTGCCGTCGAACTCCTCCTCGAAGGGACAATCCTGCTCGGCGAGATAGACCGCGGAACGAATGGCGGTGACCAGCATGAGATCGTTTGGATCGCGCGCGAGGCGGATGGTGATGGCGCGGGAACAGGGCTTGGCGACGGGAATCCTAGTACCGTGCATCTGCAAAACTCCTTGCTTGAATGATCGGGCCCGCCATACGCATGGGTTGCCGATGCCAGGGCCGCTCGTAGCACCAGAGGTCGGGTTGGAAACTCGGGACCGGCGCGAAGCCGGTCGCCTTCATGATGTCGCGTCCTGCCACCGTTGACGGCTGCGCATAGCAATCCGCGCCGCGAAACCTTAGCTGTCGCAGGTGTGCAGCCGCCTTGCCGAGACCAGCGATGCCGCGCCCCGTCGCCGCGATCGCCCAGATGTAGATGGCGGTGACCTCTTCCTTCGCGGAAGCGAGATAGGGCGTCTCGGGCGCAGTGAGGCAGATCTCGTCGAGCAGCAGCGCATCGTGCCCGCGGTCGTTGAGGAACAGGAAGGCCATACCGCCGACGAGCTGGCCCTTTCGGCTGAATGTCAGGATGCTCTGGGGATCGAACGTGAAGTATCGCGCAAGCTCTTCTGTCCCGATCCGCACGCCCGGCACCATCCGGTGCGCCATCTGCGCAAGTGCGGAAATTTCGGAAAATTGCGCGCAGCGGACATCGACGTCCGCGCTCAGCGGCAAGGCATCGAAATCATGCCTTGCGGCAAACGAGCCCCTTTCCATACCCATGTCACGCCTCTATCGTTCGAGGCTTCGTGCCCCGCTATGCCACTGAGCTTAGCGGCTGGGGATCAGGAGTATGCAACAGTTATTGCACCGGGGTGCTGCGATGATGCAGCACCGTGAAGAAGCCCTGGATGCGTCCTGGGACGATTTGAAACTGTTTTTAGCGTGCGCAAAGTATAAAAGTTTTCGCAATGCCGCCGAGGAGCTCGGGCTCACCTCGACCACGCTGATGCGCCGGGTCGACCGGCTCGAAGAGAGCATCGGCTGCAAGCTGTTCCTGCGCGACCAGAGCGGGCTCACGCTCAGCGATGAAGGCACCGCGATGATCGCCGACGTTGCGCATATGGAGCGTCATGCCTTCAACGTCTTCCGGCGCGCGTCGCGGTCGTCGAACGACACCTCGGGCATCGTGCGCGTCGCGGTGACGGAGGGCCCCGGCAATTTCTGGATCCTGCCGCGACTGATCGACTTCCAGAAGACCTACCGCAGGATCACCGTCGACCTGCGCTGCGCGATGGAGCAGGCCGACGTCGCACGGCTTGAATCGGACATCGCGATCCAGCTCGAGCCGCCGACCAATCCCGATTTGATCGTCGCCAAGCTCGGCCGTCTCCACATCTATCCCTTCGTCTCCAAGGAATACGAAAACCTCTACGGTGTGCCCGCGACCCTTGCGGAGCTGAAGAACCACCGCATCATCAAGCAGAGCGCACCGCAGGTCGACGACGGCGCCTATGCCCGTGTGCTCGGATTGAAGTCGCTGGAAGGTATCGTCGGGATCAAGACCAATTCCTCGGTCGGCGTTCTCTACGCCGTCGAACGCGGCGCCGGCATCGGCTTCCTGCCGACGGTCTCGATCGCGCTTGGCGCGCCGCTGGTCGCCGTCGATCTCGGCGTCAGCCACCACGCCGATCTCTGGCTCACCTATCACAAGGAGTTCCGAGCCTCCGAGCGCCACAAGATCGTGGTCGACTGGCTGAAGAAGATCTTCGATCCAAAGGCCTATCCCTGCTTCCGCGACGAGTTCATCCATCCGAACACGCTGGTGCCGATGATGACGGCGGCGCGGGAGGGTTTTGGCCTGACGGGATATGTCGCGGCGACGCCGGCCTGAACAGCCAAGCGAGCTTTCCGCTCACCATTTGTATTCGAAACCGAACGTGCCCTGGTGCGACGTCAGCAAGCTGCGAAACTTGCCGTCGTAATTGACGTAAAGCCGCGCCACGTTGGTCAGGCTGAGCGAAGCCGAGGCTCCGGCATCCGCGCCGTAGCGGCTCTCGCCGATGCCGGGAACGACGATGCTCTGGGTTCCCAGGCTGACCTGGATCGATCCGAGATCCTGATGGAAATTGTCGACGAATTTGCCGTAGGCGGACAGGTCGAGGATCTTCTGGTCGATGATGAAGTAGCGGCCGATCTCGGCCCCGATCATCACGCGCGCGCGTGAGAGCGCGGTCGAGCCGACGTTCAGCGGGTCGAGGCCGCCGGTCTCCTGGAACGCCGCACTGGTGGCGCGCACATATTCCAGCGCCCCCTTCGGCACGATACGCATCTGGTCCTTGGTCCAGTAATAGCTGATCTCGGTCAGTGCGCCGTCGATCGCGGCGCGATAGCCCGCAGTCGCAAGGCCGACGCCGGTGTCGCGGCTGGAGCGGACCTTGCCGAAGCCGTGCACCACGGCAAAGGCCCAGGTCCACGGGCCCTTGTCGACCGAACCGTTGATGCCGAATTGCGTCAGGTCGAGCGTCGCCGACTGCAGCGCCAGCGGCACGTCGATGTCGGTATGGCTCTGGTCGACGGAGAAGCCGAGATTGACACCCGGTGCCACGCGCGCGCCGAAGCCGGCGACGCCGCCGGCCGTCTTGCGCTTGTCGCCGACAAAGTCGCCTTGTGCGTCGGAGCGCACAGAGATGCCGTAGCCCTCGAACCAGGTGCGATAGCGCGGATCTTCCGTGCTCGCCGACGCGCCGCCGCCGCCGGGATTGGTGCGGGACGCCCGGTTGAAACCGCCCGAAGCCTGGTTGCCGAGCCGTTCCAGGAAGTTGGAGCCGAGATTGAGCGCGCTGTTGCCGACCGACTGGTCGTAATTGGTCGCCGTCGGCGACGGCATCGGGGTCGGTGACGGCGTGGGTGTCGGGGTCGGCGTCGGCGTCGGGCTTTGCGCGAAGACCGGCGCGGTCGCCGACATCATCAGGACAAGCGCAAACGCCATCGCGATCGCGGCCGCGACCCTGCGGACGCGGTCCAGCCCGATCGTCTGCCGTGTCCCGGAGGGCTGCGATGTGCAGCACATGTCGACAAATCCCGAAGCAAAAGGCGGCGCGCAAAAATGCAACACGCACGGCGCGCGCATGTCGCGATTTGTGCCGAACTGCTCCAGAGGGTCAACCGCTGAGCACGCTGTCACCGAGGCTATTGCCTCGATTGTGGTTCCGCGGCCACAGGTCGGAAATTGCAGGGCGGCACGCCCTGCCCGCCCTTGAAATTCGCGCACTGCTTGCTAACGCGCGATTTTCATGTTGCAATATTGGACACAATCGGAATTGGCCGCTCGCTGTGCGTTTCGCGACGTTGAGACTCGAACAGACTTCGGAAGCCCGTTTGTGGCGTGGCACGCGAAACAGCGGCCGCGTCTTTTTTATACCTAGTGGAGGAGACTAGCGATGCCGCAAAAGGGCACCGTCAAATGGTTCAACCCGACCAAGGGCTATGGGTTCATCAAGCCGAATGGCGGCGACAAGGACGTATTCGTCCACATCTCCGCCGTCGAGCGTGCCGGACTCTCCACCCTCAACGAAAACCAGGTGGTTGAATACGACCTCGTGGAGAACCGCGGCAAAGCCTCCGCGGAGAACCTCAAGGTCTCCTGATTTCTCTCAAGACTGACATGTGAGAGATCATGACGTTGCCCCCGGCTCCGCCGGGGGATTTCGTTTGGAAAGACCGCCGCGAGGACAGCGCTTCAGCGCACCACCGGCGCAACCAGAAAATTCTCCGACGGCCCGCTTCCTTCCGTCCTGCACACATCGCCCTCGATCCGGACCTTGCCGGTCGCAAGCAGCCGCAGCGCCTCGGGGTAGATGCGGTGCTCGACTTCGAGGATGCGCTCGGACAGCGTATCCCCCGTGTCGTGGTCGCTGACGGGAACCGCGCCCTGCATCACGATCGGGCCGGCATCGGTCTCGGGGATCACGAAGTGCACCGTCGCGCCTGACAGCTTGACGCCGGCGCGCAAGGCCTGGCCGTGTGGATCGAGGCCGGGGAAGGACGGCAGCAGCGAGGGATGGATGTTGAGCATCCGTCCGTACCAGGCCCTGGTGAACTCGGCCGTGAACAGGCGCATGAAGCCGCCGAGGCAAATCAGCTCGATGCCGTGCTGGTCGAGGGCGGCCTGCAACACCTTCTCGAAGCCGGCGCGGTCCTTGCCGAACGGCTTGCTCTCGATCACCAGCGTATTCACGCCGGCCGCTTTGGCACGTTCGAGCCCGAGCGCATCGGCCTTGTTCGAGATGACAAGCGAGATCTCGGCCGGGAAATCCGCCGCGCTTGCGGCCTTGATCAGCGCGGCCATGTTGGAACCGCGGCCGGAGATCAGGATGGCGACGCGGCGCTTCATCACAGCGCCAGTCATCACAATGCCATGTCGAGATGGCCGTTATAAACGACGCGGTGCTCGCCGTCGGCCGGGATCACCGTGCCGAGTTGCGCCACCGTCTCGCCGGCCTCGGTGAAGACCTGCATGACCTGCTCGACCTTGTCGGGCTCGACGATCGCGATCATGCCGATGCCGCAATTGAAGGTGCGCAGCATCTCCAGCTCGGCGATGCCGGCCTGCGCTGCCAGCCATTTGAACACCGGCAGCACCGGCAGGCGCGCCAGATCAATGCCGACGCCGAGGCCGTTCGGCAGCACCCGCGGGATGTTGTCGGTGAAACCGCCGCCGGTGATGTGGGCAAGGCCCTTCACCGCGCCGGTCTCGCGGATCGCCCGCAGGCAGGATTTGACGTAGAGCTTGGTTGGCGTCAGTAGCGCACCGCCGAGGGTCATGACCGGTGCGAACGGCGCCGGTGCGGCGAAGCCGAGGCCCGATTGTTCCACGATCTTGCGGACCAGTGAGAAGCCGTTGGAGTGCACGCCCGACGAGGCGAGGCCGATCACCGCATCGCCCGCCGCGATGTCCTTGCGCGGCAACAGCGTACCGCGCTCGGCGGCACCGACGGCAAAGCCGCCGAGATCGTAATCGCCGTCCTTGTAGAGGCCTGGCATCTCGGCGGTCTCGCCGCCGATCAGCGCGCAGCCAGATTCGCGGCAGCCTTCCGCGACGCCCGCGACGATCGAGGCCGTGGCCTCGGGGTCGAGCTTGCCGCAGGCGAAATAGTCCAGGAAGAACAGCGGCTCGGCGCCCTGCACCACGAGGTCGTTGACGCTCATGGCGACGAGGTCGATGCCGATCCCGCCATGCAGCCCGGTCTCGATGGCGATCTTGACCTTCGTGCCGACACCGTCGGTCGCGGCCACCAGGACGGGGTCCTTGAAA
The DNA here is from genome assembly GCF_030272265.2 of Bradyrhizobium sp. 62B. Classification (NCBI taxonomy): domain Bacteria; kingdom Pseudomonadati; phylum Pseudomonadota; class Alphaproteobacteria; order Hyphomicrobiales; family Nitrobacteraceae; genus Bradyrhizobium; species Bradyrhizobium sp. 62B. The sequence continues at coordinate 4,070,066 of NZ_CP092841.2, forward strand.
CCGGCCGCCTTGAGGTCGAACAGCCCGCCGAAGCCGCCGATCTCGGCGTCGGCGCCGGGCCGCGCCGTGGCGCGCACCATCGGCTTGATCAGATCGACCAGGCGGTTGCCCGCGTCGATGTCGACGCCTGAATCGGCGTAAGTGAGGCCGTTTTTGCGGTCGGTCATGCCCGATTTCCAGTGGGTTTGCGGCTGGTTACGTCGAATTCCGGGGACGCGCAATGGCTCGCATGGCGCACCGCCATATACTATGTAGAGATATCAACCGGTTCAGCCTCCCGAGAGGCCGGATTCGAGGTCAGACCGGGTGCCGGGAAGCGCTTTCGTGAGTATTCCGAACATCATTACCCTGGGCCGCATCATGCTGGTCCCGATCATCGTCTGGGCCATCGTGTCGAGCCAAATGGAGGTCGCGTTCGCCGTCTTCCTGATCGCCGGTATCAGCGATGCCGTGGACGGCTTCCTGGCCAAGCGCTTCAACATGACGAGCGAGCTCGGCGCCCTGCTCGATCCGCTCGCGGACAAGGCCCTGCTGGTCTCGATCTACATGGCGCTGGGGATCTGGGGGGCGATTCCGCGCTGGATCGTGATCCTGGTGGTCTCGCGCGACATCATGATCGTCGCCGCCGTGATCGTGTCCTGGCTGTTCGACCGGCCCGTCGAGATGAAGCCGTCGAAAGTGTCCAAGCTCAACACCGTTGCGCAAGTGGCGTTCGCGGCGCTGGTGCTGGCGGCGCTTGCCTTCGGCTTCAAGCCGGCTCCTTATGATATCATCCTGATGGGCCTCGTCACGGTCTTCACGCTCTCCTCGGTGTCGCTCTATCTCGTCGAGTGGCTGCGGCACATGAGCACGATCGAGGCCAAGTAAGAGTGGCCAAGTGAGAGTGGCCAAGTAAGAGCAGACCAAGTGAGAGGAGAAGCGGCCGCGCAAAAGGCCAACTCCGCTCGATCAAGTCGCATTCTTCAAACGGGCCGGCACGCCGGCATGGAGCAAAGCAAGCGTGGCAGGCCGCGTCCATCCCCGACAATTGGCGTTTTCGCTTCCGCATGCGGAGAGCCTCAGCCGGGACAATTTCCTTGAAGGCCCCGCCAACGCGGCTGGTCTGGCCCTGATCGAGCGCTGGCCGGAATGGCCGAACCGGATCATGTGGCTGGCCGGCCCGGAAGGCAGCGGCAAGAGCCACCTCGCCGCGATCTGGGCCGAAATGTCGGGGGCACGCTCGACCGTCGCCAACTCCCTGACGGCCGCAGGCGTGCCGGGCGCGCTCGCCACCGGCGCGCTGGTGGTCGAGGATATCAGGGCCAAGGACTTCGACGAACGCGCCCTCTTCCACCTGATGAACCTCGCCCGCGAGGACGGCGCCTATGTGCTGTTCACCGGACGCGAGGTGCCGGCGGCGCTGGAGATCGAGCTTCGCGACCTGCGCTCGCGCCTGCGCGCGGTGCCAGTTGTCACGCTGCTGCCACCCGACGACCAGCTCTTCCGCGGCCTGATCGTCAAATTCTGCGCCGACCGCCAGCTCAATGTGGACGAGAGCGTGGTCGGCTACCTCGCCACCCGCCTGGAGCGGTCCTCGGCCGCGGCCCGCCAGGCCGTGGAACTGCTCGACAGCGAGGCCCTGCGGCTCGGCCGCCCCGTCACCAGGGCGCTGGCCGCCGAGCTGCTCAGGGACGCCTGACCCCGGTCTACCCCGCACCACGGCCGGACGAAGCCCGCTTGACGCCGCCAAGCGGCGGAACATCAATGTCATCGAAACGTCATCGCTCTAACACATGCTCCCGCAGGTTTTGCGCATAGATCGCAAAGTGAGGCGAGACAGGATGGACCGGCTTCTGATGGACTCTGCGCAAGCTATTGAAACTAAAGAAAAAGCCCCGGAAGCCGAAGGCCCGCCGGCGATCGCGTCGAGCCCCGAACGGTTCATCAATCGCGAGCTCTCCTGGCTGCATTTCAACCGCCGCGTCCTGGAGGAATCGGTCAATCCCAGCCACCCCATGCTCGAGCGGGTGCGATTCCTGTCGATTTCCGCGAATAATCTCGACGAGTTCTTCATGGTCCGCGTCGCCGGCATCAAGGCGCAGATCCGCGAGGGCATCGCCGAACGCAGCCCCGACGGCCTGACGCCATCCGAGCAGCTCGCCCTGATCAACCGCACCGTCTCCGAACTCGCCTCCGACCAGCAGGCGATCTGGCGCGACCTGCGCGGCACGCTGGCCGATGTCGGCATCGTGCTGGTCGACGGGAAGGACGTCACCAAGGCGGAACGGACCTGGATCGAGGATTACTTCCTCAACAACGTGTTCCCGCTGCTGACGCCGCTGGCGATCGACCCGGCGCACCCCTTCCCGTTCATCCCGAGCCTCGGCTTCACCATCGCGCTCCAGCTCACGCGCGCCGCCGACGGCAGGCAGATGAACGCGCTGATCCGCATGCCCGGCAAGATCGACCGCTTCATCCGCCTGCCGTCCGAGGGCAAGACCGTTCGGCTGATCTCGCTGGAGCAGGCCACCGCCCTGTTCATCAACCGCCTGTTCCCCGGCTACAATCTGCACGGCCAGGGCGCCTTCCGGATCATCCGCGACTCCGAGCTCGAAATCGAGGAAGAGGCGGAAGACCTCGTCCGCCTGTTCGAGACCGCGCTGAAGCGCCGCCGCCGCGGATCGGTGATCCGGCTCGAGATCGACGCCAAGATGCCGGAGCAGCTGCGCAGCTTCGTCCAGCACGCACTCTCGGCCGCCGACGACGAGGTCTTCCTGGTCGACGGCGTGCAGGCGATGAACGAGCTCTCCCAGCTCACCCGCCTCGACCGCCCCGATCTCGAATTCACCCCTTACGTGCCGCGACATCCCGAGCGCGTGCGCGAGCACGGCGGCGACATCTTTGCCGCGATCCGTCAGAAGGACCTCGTCGTCCATCACCCCTACGAATCTTTCGACGTCGTGGTGCAGTTCCTGCAGCAGGCCGCGCGCGACCCCGACGTCGTCGCGATCAAGCAGACGCTCTACCGCACCTCCAACAACTCGCCGATCGTGCGCACGCTCGCCGAAGCCGCCGAGGCCGGAAAATCGGTCACGGCGCTGATCGAGCTGAAGGCGCGCTTCGACGAGGAAGCCAACATCCGCTGGGCGCGCGACCTCGAACGCGCCGGCGTGCAGGTCGTCTACGGCTTCCTCGAGCTGAAGACTCACGCCAAGCTCTCGATGGTGGTGCGCCGCGAGGGCGGCAGCCTCACCACCTATGTCCATACCGGCACCGGCAACTATCACCCGGTCACCGCGCGCATCTACACCGATCTCTCCTACTTCACCTCCGATCCGACCATCGGCCGCGATGCCGCGCGCGTGTTCAATTTCATCACCGGCTATGCCGCGCCGAGCGATCTGGAAAAGATGGCAGTGTCGCCGCTCACCCTGCGCAAGCGCATCATCGAGCACATCCAGGGCGAGACCGCGCATGCGCGGCACGGCCGGCACGGCGCGGTCTGGATGAAGATGAATGCGCTGGTCGATCCCGACATTATCGACGCGCTCTACGAGGCTTCCCAGGCCGGCGTGCAGGTCGAGCTCGTGGTGCGCGGTATCTGCTGCCTGCGCCCCGGCATTCCCGGCCTGTCCGAGAACATCCGCGTCAAGTCGATCATCGGACGCTTCCTGGAACACGGCCGAATCTACTGTTTCGGCATGGGCCAGGGTCTGCCGAGCGCCAAAGCGGCTGTGTATATCTCGTCCGCCGACATGATGCCGCGCAACCTCGACCGCCGCGTCGAGGTGCTGTGTCCGCTGCAAAATCCGACGGTGCATCAGCAGGTTCTCGAACAGATCATGGTCGCCAACCTCAAGGACAATGAGCAGAGCTGGCAATTGTTGCCGGATGGGTCTTCAACGCGTATGAAGACCGCGAAGGGCGAGGAGCCTTTCAACGTCCACAACTACTTCATGACAAATCCGAGTCTGTCTGGCCGTGGAAAGTCGCTCAAGGAATCCTCGCCGCGTCGTCTCACGCGCCGGAACGAACGCCATCAATCCTGATCGGGGATGTCCGACGTGAAGCGGCCGCGCAAGCGCGGCTCGAGCGTCGCGGTCATCGATATCGGTTCCAATTCGGTCCGTCTCGTCGTCTACGAGGGACTGACGCGGAGCCTTATCCCGATCTTCAACGAGAAGACGTTGTGCGGTCTCGGGCGCGAGGTGCAGAGCACCGGCCTGCTCGCGCCCGACGCCGTCGACAAGGCGCTGACCTCGCTCAAGCGCTTTCGCGCGTTGTGCCGCGTCATGCAGGTCGGCCGCGTCTTCGCGATCGCGACCGCGGCATGCCGCGACGCCTCCAACGGTCCCGATTTCATCGCGAAGGCCGAGCGCATCTGCGCCGTGAAGATCGAGATCCTGTCAGGCCCGCGCGAGGCGCGGCTGTCGGCGCTCGGCGTGATCTCCGGCATCCATCATCCCGACGGCATCGTCGGCGACCTCGGCGGCGGCTCGCTCGAACTGATCGACGTGCGCAAGAACAGCGTGCGCAGCGGCGTGACGCTGCCGCTCGGCGGGCTCGCGCTGCAGGATCTCGCGCACAAATCGCTCAAGCGCGCCGATCGCATCGTGCGGGAGGAGCTGGACGAGGTGCCGCAGCTCACGGCGGGCCGCGGCCGCACCTTCTACGCGGTCGGCGGCACCTGGCGCGCCCTCGCCCGGATCCACATCATCCAGAGCGGCTATCCGCTCCAGGTGATGCACGGCTATTCGCTGTCCGCGGCTGAAGCGCTCGACTTCTCCCGCAGGCTGCGGCGCCTGGCGGCCGCGGACATGCTCGCCGACATCGAGAGCGTCGCGGACGCGCGCCGCCCGCTCCTCACCTATGCTGCGCTGGTGCTCGAGCACATCATCCGGGTGGCGAAGCCGAAGACCATCGTGTTCTCGACCTTCGGCGTGCGCGAGGGCTTGCTGCACGAGAAGCTGCCCGAGGGGGAACGCAACAAGGACGGCCTGATCTGCGCCGCGGAAGAGCTGAACCGGTTGCTGTCACGCTCGGCCAAGCACGCCCACGAGTTGATCGCCTGGACCGATCGCCTCGCGCGCGTGGTCAAGCTGCGCGAGACCGAGGAGGACCGCCGGCTGCGCCACACCGCGTGCCTCTTGTCCGACATCGGCTGGCGCGTGCATCCCGATCACCGCGGCGAGCAGACGCTGAGCCTCGTCGTCAACGGCAATTTCGGCGCGATCACCCACACCGAGCGCGCCTTCGTCGGCCTGTCGGTGTTCTATCGCTATGCGGGTCTGAGCGAGGAAAACCAGCCGCCGGTCACGATGCAGGAATTGCTGACGCCGGCGCAGCTCGAACGCGCGCGCCTCTTGGGCGCTGCGTTCCGCGTCGCGCATCTGATCTCGGCAGCGCGCCCCGGCGTGCTGCCGGCCACGCACTTCCGGAGCCAGGGACGTAAACTGATGCTCGTGTTCGAGCACCGCCTCGGTGACCTCGTCGCCGACCGCGTCGGCAGCCGTTTCCGCCAGCTCGCCCGCTTGATCAATCGCGCCGGCTCGATCGTGCGGCGCTGACCAACCGAACAGCGCGGCGAGCGAACGGCTAGGTTGCCGGACCAGCAGCAGTCATCCGATCGCGGCCCTCCTCGGGCGCGACCATGGCTTTCAGTCCGCCAAGTTCGGACTCGGCAAGAACAAGCTGCCATCCATAGGCGCTGAGCACGTCTTGCACGATGGAAAGGCCGAGGCCAGCCCCTTCGCCACGCTCGTCCAGCCTTACTCCGCGTTGGAGCACGCGTGCACGTTCGGCAGGCGCGATACCCGGACCGTCGTCTTCGACCGAGATCGCCGGTTTTGCCGCATCCGCAGCAATGCGCACCCGGCTCCTGGCGTGACGGGCGGCGTTTTCCATGAGATTGCCCAGCACTTCCGCCAGATCTGCGCGATCGAGTGGCACGCTCGGCTCGCCCGTCATGCGGATCTCGAAGTCGAGCCGCTGCGCTGCAGGCGTACGCGCCAGCGTCAGAATCAGGGACTGGACGAGCGGTCTGAGCGACGTGGAAATCCCGCCGCGCAGTCGTGCCGTCCCCCTCGCCCGCGCACGTGCAAGCTCGCGGTCGACGTGACGGCTCATTGTCTCGCCGACGGCTTCGATCGCCTGCGCGACCTCCAGCTCACCGCGCTGGCGCAACAGCGCGACATCGGTCGCGAGTGCGGCAAGCGGCGTCTTCAACCCGTGCGCCAAGTCGGCGGCGCGGCTGCGCGACCGCTCGATTTCGCGTTCCTGGGCGTCAATCAGGCTGTTGACCTCTTCCACCAGCGGCTTGACCTCGGCAGGGACATCGACGGGGAGATGCTTGCATTGCCCGGAGCGGACGTCGGCGACGCCGCGACGAAGCGCGTCCAGCGGACGCAGGCCCAGTCCGACCTGGATCGAGGTAGCAGCCACCAGCACCAGACCCAGCACGCCAAGCGCCAGCGCCAGATCCCTGGCGAAATGCGAGGCGGCAGCCGATACGCGGGCGAGATCGGCCGCCACCGCGACGCGCACCGGCGCGCGGCGGTCGCCCAGGGTGAGCAGCACGCGGCGTTCACTGACCAAGAGGCGTGCGTTTGCGGGCCCGGGGATGATGTGGCGGTGCAATTCGCGAGGCGACGGCTCGTCCCGCGGGAGGTCCAACGCCGTGTCCCACAGCGAACGTGAACGCAGCACCTGACCGGCGTCGTCCGAGACCTGCCAGTACAAGCCCGAAAGCGGGTCGGCAAAACGCGGGTCGGCCGGCGGCCGGCCGACCACCAGCCTGCCCTGCGCATCGGCATCGATGCCCGCAACCAGCTGCTTCAGATAGACGTCGAGGTCGTCGCCGATGGTGCGCGCGACATGGCGTTCGAACAGCAGGGTCAGCCCGGCGCCGGCAATCGTCAGCGCGATCAGGATAGCTAGGAGTCCGCCAACGATCAGTCGCAGCCGCAGCGAGCCCCAGCTCACGGCGTCGTCTCCGGCACCAGATAGCCGAAGCCGCGCCGGGTCTCGATCAGATCGGAACCCAGCTTCTTGCGAACGCGGCCGACCAGCACCTCGAGCGCGTTGGACTCGTGATCCTCACCGTGGCCATAAACGTTTTCATCGAGCTCCTGCTGCGACACCACGCGTCCACGATGGTGCAGGAGAAACGCAATCAGGCGATATTCCAACGGCGACAACGCAACGGGTGCGCCGCGCAGCGTTACCTTCATCTGACGTTCGTCGAGCTCGACGTCGCCCGCGATAATCCGTGGGGAGGCATGCCCGGCCGAGCGGCGCACGATCGAACGCAGCCGCGCCAACAATTCCTCCATTCGGAACGGCTTCGGCAGATAATCGTCCGCGCCCGCGTCGATGCCATCGACGCGCTCGGCCCAGCTGCCGCGCGCCGTCAGGATCAGCACGGGCATAGACCGCCCGTTTGCGCGCCAGCGCTTGAGTACCGCCAGACCGTCCATGCCGGGCAAGCCTAGATCGAGCACGATCGCGCCGTAATCCTCGGTGTCTCCGCGGAACCAGGCTTCCTCGCCGCTGCGGACCGTCTCGACCACATAACCGGCCGCGCGCAGCGCCGTCTCCACGTCGGCCGCGATCCGTCGGTCATCCTCCACGAGCAGTAGGCGCATCACTTCTCCTTGATGCGTTCGATCTCGCCGCTGCGCGCGTCCACGTGCGCTTCGTAGAGCCGGCCCTTGTCGTCGATCAGGCGAAACTCATAGATCCAGCGCCCTCGCGCCCGCTCTATCTCGACCCCCGCAATTTCGCCCGGCAGCTTGCCGCGAAGCGACGCGAGAATGTCGGCCAGTGACCTGATCTCGCCCGCCTCGACTGCGCGGCGAACCGCATCGGGCGCGCCTTTATCGTGATCGCCTGCGGCCGCAGGCATCGGCGCGAGCAGAACGCCTGCCAGCAATGGCACCGCGAGGAATTCCACAAAACCACAGGATCGCATTGGCAGAGAATGCCCCAATCAAGCTGACAGATAGCTGACGTGTATCAACAGGCGCCGGTCAGGGCTGTTCTGCCAAGGTCCGCTCATCGCCTCGCCGCATGACGCGGCCGGGCGCCACAAGCCGGAGAGAACCATGCGAAAGATCACCGTCTTCACTGCCACCGCCGCCGCCTTGCTCGCAGCCGCCGCAACCTCTCATGCCGGGAGTCTCGGGCGCCCCTGCACCGCGGCGCCACAGACAGATTGGCTTCCGCTCGAGCAATTGCAGGCCAAGATCGAAGCACAAGGATACAAGGTCCAGAAGGCCAAGCTCAAGAACGCCTGTGGCGAACTCTACACGATCGACAAGTCCGGCAGCCGGGTCGAATTGTTCATCGATCCGACCAACGGCCGGATCGTCGGACAGCTGTGAGGGCTGCATCATGAGCGCCATTCACGACACGATCGTAGCTGGGGGCGCCATGCCGCCGGCTACGATCAAGGTCTGGGACCCCTTCGTGCGCGTGTTCCATTGGTCGCTGGCCGGGCTGTTTCTGCTCGCTTATGCGACCGGGGACGAGATCGAAAAGGTCCATATCGCCGCCGGCTACGCCATTGCCGGACTGCTTGCGCTACGCATCGTGTGGGGCTTCGTAGGACCGCACCATGCGCGCTTCAGCGACTTCGTGCGCTCGCCCCGCGCGGTGCTCACTTATTTGCGCGACGTGGCGCTACTCAGGGCGCCACGCTATCTCGGCCACAATCCGGCCGGCGGCATGATGGTGGTGGCGCTGATCGTCACGCTGCTCGGCACCTGCACCACCGGTTACATGATGACGACCGGCAGCTTCTGGGGAGCCAAATGGGTGGAGGAGGTCCATGAGACGTTCGCCCACATCACGATTGGCCTCGTGGTCGTCCACGTGCTCGGCGTGCTGGTCGCAAGCTTCGAGCACCGCGAGAGCCTGGTGACCGCGATGATCACCGGGAGGAAGCGTGCGTCGTGAGCGAAATGGGCCGGGCGCGAATGACTCGCGCGGCGCAACGCTCATCTGCCGACGAAGCGGCTTCCGTTCCACCACAGCGTTCGGCTCGTGCCTCTCCCGTCCACAACTTCAAGGACGGCCCGATCGTGGGAAGAGGACAGCCGAACGTCGGAAGCGTGCACGGAAAGCACGCGCCGGTAACGTCCGCTTGTCGAGACATAGACCTCGTGCAGGCATCCTGCGGATCCGCAATAGGCCGTTCTGTTGCGGCAACGAAAATCGTCGAAGTGGAGCGCCAGGAATTGAGCGCCGGGCACGGTCAGATAGAGAGCAAAGCGTTGGGCGGCAGCGATCGGGGCGCCGCACGCGGCATCCCATTTCCGCACATCGGCCCGGATTTCAGGCGGCAGCATGTCGATGTGCGCGGAGCTCCAGGGATCTTGGGCCGTTCCACTATGGGAGAGCGCCGGCTGCGAGAGCCCAACGAGCGTGACAAGGCCGATTGCCGGAATCGAAGCGAATCTTGTTGGTCTCACGGCCGCCTCTCCGAAGAATGCAAACACAGCCTAGCTCCGCGGGCCGGGACCGACTTGAGCAAGATCAACAGAGGCCTTCCGCGGACGGCAAGCAGTCTTCCCAAGCGGTTGGCCCGCTTGAGACAGATCAACCCTCCAATCCGCTGGTGCGCTAAGCGAAACCTGCAATCGAGCAGCGCTTCGCTCGCCGGTAAATCCAGGGCTTTCCTCATGCGAGTCAGTCGCGGAAATCTCCCTCTGACGTGTCCTGGGCGCGCACTCGCTCGCATGATGCTTGCTCTTGCATTGAGCTTGTCATCTTCGGCATCCATGGCGCAGGACGAACTGAAGCTGAGCGATGCGCAGGCGCGCAATCTCGGTGTCCGCGTGACCCATCCGGTCGCGAGCCGCACCGATCTGACGCTGCCCTACCCGGTCCAGATCGTGATTCCCACCCAGCAATTGTGGGTCGTCAGTGCGCCGGTGGCCGGCATGGTCGCCAACCTCCTGGTCGGGCGCGGTGACCGCGCCACGGCCGGCCAGCCGCTGGTCACGCTGGAGAGTCCGAGCTTCGTCTCCCAGCAACGCGACTATTTGCATGCGATCGCGCAGGAGCACCTCGCCAGCCAGCAGCTCAAGCGCAACGTCGATCTGTTCGAGGGTAAGGCCGTGCCGCAACGCGTGCTGGAGGCCAGTCAGGCCGAAGAGCGCCAGGCCGCTCTCGTCGTCGCCGAGCGGCGCCAGGTGCTGCGCCTGAGCGGGATGTCCGACGAAGCCATCTCTCACTTGTCCCAGGAAGCGGCGATCAGCGGCACGCTCACGGTCAACGCGCCGCAGACCGCATCCGTGGTCGAGGTCGCGGTGTCGCCAGGGCAGCGGCTCGAACAATCCGCGCCGCTCGTCAAGCTGGCGCGGCTCTCGCCGCTATGGGCGGAGATCGCGGTTCCTGCCGCCAATATCCGAGCGATCCGCACCGGGGCGAAAGTCGAGATCGAGGGCTATTCCGTCCCCGGCAAGGTCGTGCTGGTGTCCGAGACCATCGACGCTGCCACCCAGACCATTCTGGTGCGCGCCGAAGTCCCCAACGACGGCGAGCTGCATCCCGGCCAGACCACCGCCGCCCGCATCGGCTTTCTCTCCGCCGGCGAAAGCGCCTTCGAGATTCCGTATAGCGGGCTGGTCCGGCGGGGTGAGCAGACCTCGGTCTTCGTCGCCATCGACGGCGGCTTCCGCCTGGTCCCGGTGAAGCTGCTTGCGGAAGACCAGGACCACGTCGTGGTGTCGGGCCCCATCATGGACCGGGACGCGATCGCGATCGGCGGCATCTCGGCGCTTCGCGGCATTCTCTCGGGCCTGGGGCAGTAGATGCTCCGGCGCCTGGTTGCGTTCGCGTTGTCGCAGCGGCTGTTCGTCGTGTTGAGCGTGTTGCTGGTGATCGGCGCCGGCGCTGTCCTCCTGCCCGGCCTGCCGATCGACGCCTTTCCTGATGTCTCGCCGGTTCAGGTGAAGATCATCATGAAGGCGCCGGGTCTCACTCCCGAAGAGGTCGAGCAACGCATCACCGTGCCCGTCGAGCTCGAGCTGCTGGGATTGCCGAACAAGAAGGTGCTTCGCTCGACCACGAAATATGCGCTGGCCGACATCACCGTCGATTTCGAGGACGGCACCGACATCTACTGGGCGCGCAACCAGGTCTCGGAGCGCCTGTCGAACGTCGCGCGCGATTTCCCCGACGGGGTGAGCGGCGGTCTTGCGCCGATCACCAGCCCCCTCGGCGAGATGTTCATGTTCACGATCGACAGTGCCGAGCTTTCGCTCGCCGAGCGCCGGACCCTGCTCGATTGGGTGATCCGCCCCGCACTGCGAACGGTGCCGGGCGTTGCGGATGTCAACGCGCTCGGCGGCTATGTCCGAGCCTTCGAGATCGTGCCGCGCAACGACGCGCTGGCCGCGCGCGGTATTTCCTACGACCTGTTTCGCCGGGCCATCGAAGCCAACAGCCGCAATGACGGTGCCGGGCGGGTGAACCAGGGTGAAGACAGCGCGCTGGTTCGGATCGAAGGCAGCATCCGTTCGATCGAGGACATCAAGGCCATCATCGTCGACTCCCGCGACGGCGTGCCGATCCTGGTCAACGACGTCGCGACGGTCAAAGTCGGGACGCTGACGCGCTATGGCGCCGTCACGGCGGACGGCCGCGGGGAAACTGTCGAGGGCCTGGTCCTCGGCCTGCGCGGGGCCAATGCGGGCCAGCTCATCCGCGACGTGCGCGCCCGGCTCGCCGAGCTGCAGCCCTCATTGCCGAAGAGCGTGTCGATCAACGTGTTCTATGACCGCAGCCGCCTGGTCAACCGCGCCGTCGGCACTGTGGTGCGGGCCCTCGGCGAGGCCACAATCCTCGTCATCGTTCTTCTGCTGCTCTTCCTCGGCAACTGGCGCGCTTCGCTGGTGATCGCGCTCAGCCTGCCGCTCGCCATCGTGATGGCGTTGATCGTCATGCGCCTGGTGGGAATGTCGGCCAATTTGATGAGCCTCGGCGGCCTTGCGATCGCGATCGGCATGCTGATCGACGCGTTGGTCGTCGTCGTCGAGAACATCGTCGGCAATCTCGGCAAGCAGGAGCCGGACAAGTCTGCGCCGCTGATCCATTTGGTCTACCGTTCGGTGTGCGAAGTGCTCGAGCCGGTCGCCTCCGGCGTGCTGATCATCATCATCGTGTTCGTTCCCCTGCTGACGCTGCAGGGGTTGGAAGGCAAGCTGTTCATCCCGGTCGCGCTGGCCATCATTTTCGCGCTGGCCGCCTCGCTGCTGCTGGCGCTCACATGGATCCCGGTTGCGACGTCTTTCGTGCTCAAGTCCGCATCGCATCACGATCCCCTGCTGGTGCGGGCGGCCCAACGGGTCTACGCGCCGGCATTGGACTGGGCCCTGCGCAACGAACGCAAAGTGATAGCGGCAGCGCTGATCGCCCTGGTCGCGGCGGGCTTCGCCTACACCAAGCTCGGCAAGACGTTCATGCCGACGATGGACGAAGGTGACGTCATCGTCAGCGTGGAGACGCTTCCCTCGGTCAACCTCGACGAGTCGCTTGCCATGAATGCAAGGCTGCAGACCGCGCTGCTGGCCGTGCCTGATATCGCCGGGATCGTCGCCCGGACCGGATCGGACGAGCTCGGCCTCGATCCCATGGGCCCCAACCAGACCGACACGTTCCTGGTGCTCAAGCCGGCCACTGAGCGCACAACCGACAATCGCGAGGCCCTGCTGCAGAAGCTTCGCGAGGTTCTGGCCGGATTTCCCGGCATTTCGCTGAGCTTCACCCAGCCCATCGACATGCGCGTGCAGGAGATGATCAGCGGCGTGCGCGGCGACGTCGCGGTCAAGATCTTCGGCCCCGACATCGCGAAGCTGAACGAAACCGCGGCAAAGCTTTCGGCGATCCTCTCCAGCATCGACGGTGCCGAGGACGTCTACACCACGCTGAACGAAGGCGCTCAATATTACACGGTCGCGGTCAATCGCATGGAGGCCGGCCGCCTCGGCCTGACCGTGGATTCCATCGTCAACTCGCTGCGGACCCAGATCGAGGGCCGGACGATCGGCACCGCGCTCGAGGAAGGACGCCGCACGCCGATCCTGGTCCGGGGTAGCGAGACGACAAGGGAAGCGCCGACATTGCTGGCGAGCCTGCCGCTGACGCTCGCGTCCGGACAGCATGTCGCGCTGTCACAGGTCGCCCGCATCCAGCGCGTCGACGGCCCGGTGAAGATCGACCGCGAGGACGGCGCCCGCATGAGCGTGGTGCGCGCCAACATCCGCGGCCGTGACATGGTCGGCTTCGTCGAAGCGGCTCGTCAGAAGGTGGCGACCGACCTCCCGCTTCCGAACGGCTACCGGTTGACCTGGGGCGGACAGTTCGAGAACCAGCAGCGCGCCGCCGCGCGCCTGTCCGTCGTGGTGCCCGTCGCGGTCGGGCTGATCTTCGTGCTGCTGTTCACAACGTTCGGTGCCATCCGCCAGGCCTTGCTGGTGCTGGTCAACATTCCCTTTGCGCTGATCGGCGGCGTCTTCGCGCTGGTGGTGACGGGTGAGTATCTGTCGGTGCCGGCCTCGGTCGGATTCATCGCGCTGCTCGGCATCGCCGTGCTCAACGGCGTCGTCCTGGTCTCCTACTTCAACCAGCTCCGCGCCCACGGCCTTCCCGAAGATCGCATCGTCGTCGAAGGCGCCCTGCGCAGGCTGCGGCCCGTGCTGATGACCGCGAGCATCACGGCGCTGGGCCTGATCCCGCTGCTGTTCGCTTCCGGTCCTGGATCCGAAGTGCAGCGGCCGCTCGCCGTGGTCGTGATCGGAGGATTGCTGTCCTCCACCCTGCTGACCCTGATTCTCCTGCCGATCCTGTATCGCCGCTATGGCGGGACGTCGAAGGTGGCGAAATGATCGACCAGCCCGTCTGTCTCACGCTGATCGTGCCTCACCAGCTCCGTGACGAGATGTTCGACTTTCTCACTGAACAGAGCGACCTGGTTTCGGGATTCACCGCGTCACAAGGCTCGGGTCACGGCACGGAGGTCCGTTTGCATACGGCCGCCGAACGCGTGAAGGGCCGCGCCGACCAGACAATCGTGCAAGTGGTGCTGCCGGGGAAAGATGCCAGCCGCCTGCTCGACCGCGTGCGGGTTTCGTTCGCTGGAACCAAGCTGGTCTACTGGACCACGCCCGTGACGGAACGCGGCACGATCGAGTGATCCGGCTATTCGGCCGACGCTCGCGCGTGCCGCTCGGACGATTCCAGGGCGGCGGCAGTCAGCTTGCGCCGGCGCCAGATGGTGCCGACCACCAGCACGACGACGACGCCGAGTGCGGCGCAGAAATATTCGCCGCCGGACCCGCCATGGCCGAACTGCGGCGGGATGCGCAAGGCGCCGAGCATGCTGTCGAGCGAGGCACCGAACGGACCGTCGAACAGCGTGTGCAGCTTCGGCGCGACGCCCGGATCGGTCGCGATCACCTCGCCCGCGATCCAGCCGAGCAGCGCCGCACCGGCCCAGACCAGCACCGGAAGCTTTTCGAGCAGCGCCATGATCAGCGCCGCGCCGGCGACGATCAGCGGCACGCTGATGGCAAGGCCGAGGATCAGGAGCGGCACGCTGCCATTGGCGGCGGCGGCCACCGCAATGACGTTGTCGAGCGACATGACGATGTCGGCGACCACAACGATCTGCACGGCCTGCCACAGATGCGAGGCGGCATCGACGTCGTCTTCGTCCTCGTGTTCCGGCACCAGCAGCTTGGCCGCGATCACGATCAGGGCAAGGCCGCCGATCAGCTTGAGATACGGCAGCTCCATCAGCGTTGCGACGATGCCGGTGAAGATGATCCGCAGCATCACCGCTGCGCCGGCACCGAAGATCATGCCCCACAGCCGGTGTCGCGGCGAGAGGCCGCGGCACGCGAGCGCGATCACCAGCGCGTTGTCGCCGGACAAAAGGATGTTGATCCAGATGATCTTGCCGACCGCAATCCAGAAGGTCGGCTCGGCCATCTCGTTGCGAAACTGGGTGAAGAATGCCCCGATCGTTGCGGGATCGAAGATCTGCCAGAGCCAGTTCACAATACGTCCTTTCGCCCCGTCGTATTAACTTGGCGGCTGATCGATCAGCCGACGATCTCGTTGCCCGAGAAGAACTGCGCGATCTCGATCGCGGCGGTCTCCGGGGCATCCGAGCCGTGGGCGGAATTCTCGCCGATCGACTTCGCGTAGAGCTTGCGGATGGTGCCCTCCGCGGCCTTGGACGGATCGGTCGCGCCCATCGCGTCGCGATACCTGGCGACGGCATTCTCGCCTTCCAGCACCTGGACGACGACCGGACCCGAGGTCATGAACTCGACGAGCTCGCCGAAGAACGGCCGCGCCTTGTGGACGGCATAGAAGGTCTCGGCCTGCTCCTTGGTCATGCGGATGCGCTTCTGCGCGACGATGCGCAGGCCCGCCTTTTCGATCACGGCGTTGACGGCGCCGGTCAGGTTACGCGCGGTCGCGTCGGGCTTGATGATCGAGAAAGTGCGTTCGATGGCCATAATCTTGTCCTTGGAAGAAAACCGGTGGTTGGCGGGTTGCGGGGCTTATATCGGCGCCTTTGCCATCCGGCAAGCGACCGCCGGTATGACGCCACAGGCGCTTCGCCGCAGGACCGTGACCGATCTGGATTACGACAATTTCACCCAGATGAACCCAATCTGAAGACTCTGTCAGGATTTGGTTCAGCCTCGCCGGCGTAGGGTTGGTCCATCGAAACCGAAGCCTGACCATAGGGCGGACCGTTTCGGCGGCCTTTCCATCGACGCGGATTGCCCCCGCGCCGGCAGTTCTGAGGAGATCACCATGTTGAGGAAACTTTCGCTTGCCGCTGTCGCTGCGGTTGCGCTCGGTGCCGCGCTGGCGCCGACCTCGGCCTCCGCTCACTGGCATGGCGGCGGACCGGGCTGGCATGGCGGTGGCGGCTGGCACGGCGGCTACCGCTGGGGCGGCCCGCGCTTCTATGCCCCCGTCTCCTACGGCTATGGCGGCTGCTATGTGCGCCGGCTGGTCCCAACCCCCTGGGGACCCCGCTGGCGGCTGATCAACCGCTGCTACTGAGCCCGACAGCACCTTTCTGAAGACCGACAGGTATCTGCGCCCCCCACAGGTACCTTCCAAGAGGAGCCCCGGCGATCCCCCCGCCGGGGCTTCGCATTTTGGGCGGATACGGCGGGATTCCTACAATTTTGACGAGAATGGCAGCCATCCCTGGGAATCGCGAAACCATTTTGGGGGCCAATGACTTGGTACCGTGTCGATACTTTGAGAACACGGAACCTGCGTAATGGCTGGCCTTCTTGCCAATGACAGCGAACAAATCGACCGGCGCACCACCCGCTCGATTTGCGATGCCGTGGGCGAACGGCTCCAGCAGAGCCTCCGCCCCGAAACCCGGCTCCCGACACATCTTGAGCAGCTCCTCAACGAGCTGGAACGGCGCGAACGCGACCCCCATTAGGCTGCGGGCAAGCAGTTGCAGAAACGGGTTGCGTTTGATGCCGGCTGCGGTGACAAGGCCGCATGCTGTCCATTACCGACCTCTCCATCCGCCTCGCCGGACGCCTTCTGATTGACCAGAGTTCCGTGCAGATCACGCCGGGATCGCGCGTCGGTCTGGTCGGACGCAACGGTACCGGCAAGTCGACGCTGTTCAAGGTGATCCGCGGCGAGCTCGCGGCCGAGCACGGCTCGGTGATCTTGCCGCCGCGCTGGAGCATCGGCAGCCTCGCCCAGGAAGCCCCGAACGGGCCCGAAAGCCTGATCTCGGTCGTGCTCAAGGCCGATCTGGAACGCGACGCGCTCCTCACGGAAGCCGAGAGCGCGACGGATCCGCACCGCATCGCCGAGATCCAGACCCGCCTCGTCGACATCGACGCGCATTCGGCGCCGAGCCGCGCCGCCGCGATCCTCTCGGGCCTCGGCTTCTCCGCCGCCGACCAGCTCCGCCCCTGCGCCGAATTCTCCGGCGGCTGGCGCATGCGCGTCGCGCTCGCCGCCACGCTGTTCGCGGCGCCCGACCTGTTGCTGCTCGACGAGCCCACCAACTATCTCGATCTCGAGGGAACGCTGTGGCTGGAGGATCACCTCGCGCATTATCCGCGCACCGTGATCGTGATCAGCCACGACCGCGACCTCCTGGAAAGCTCGGTCGACCAGATCCTGCACCTGGAGCGCGGCAAGCTCACGCTCTACAAGGGCAGCTATTCCTCCTTCGAGGAGCAGCGCGCCGCGCGCGAGCTGCTCGATGCCAAGGCCGTCAAGCGCCAGGAGGCGGAACGGGCGCGCCTGCAGGCCTTCGTCGACCGCTTCAAGGCCAAGGCCTCGAAAGCCCGACAAGCACAGTCTCGCGTGAAGATGCTGGAGCGGCTGAAGCCGATCACGGCGCTGGTCACCGAGGACGTGCGCGAGATCAGCTTTCCCGCTCCCGAGAAAATCCTGTCGCCGCCGATCATCGCGGTCGACAACGCCTCGGTCGGCTACGATCCCACGGCGCCCGTGCTCAATCGCGTCACCTTGCGCATCGACAATGACGACCGCATCGCGCTGCTGGGCGCCAACGGCAACGGCAAGTCGACGCTGGTCAAACTGCTGGCCGGACGCCTTGCGCCATTCTCCGGCAAGGTGACTCGCGCGGACAAGCTCTCCATCGCCTATTTCGCGCAGCACCAGCTCGACGAACTGAACGAGGACGCCTCGACCTACGACCACGTCCGCAAGCTGATGGGAAGCGAGGCGCCGGAGGCCAAGGTGCGCGCCCGCGCCGGCGCGATCGGCTTCTCCGGCAAGGCCGCCGACACCAAGGCCGGCAAATTGTCGGGCGGCGAGAAGGCACGGCTGCTGTTGGGCCTTGCGACCTTCTTCGGCCCCAACATGATCATCCTGGACGAGCCGACCAACCATCTCGACATCGACAGCCGTGGCGCGCTCGCCGAAGCCATCAACGAATTTCCCGGCGCGGTGATCATGGTCTCGCACGACCGCTATCTGATCGAGGCCTGCGCCGATCGGCTCTGGATCGTCGCCGATCGCACCGTGACCAATTACGACGGCGATCTCGACGAATACCGCCGCCTGGTGCTGTCGACGCGCAACGGCGAGCCTGCCCCGCGCGAGCGCAGCGCGTCAGCCGAGAAGCCGCAGCGCGCAAGGTCGGACAATCGCGGCTCGCTGAAAAAACGCATCGCGGAAGCTGAAGCCGAGATCGCCCGCGTCAGCGAGATCATCACCAAGATCGACACGGCGCTGGCCCTGCCCGACATCTTCACGCGCGATCCCAAGCAGGCCGCGCAGTTGTCAAAGGCACGCGCCAACGCCGCCGATGCGCTGGCACGGGCGGAGGAGCAGTGGCTGGAGGCGAGCACGCAGTTCGACGAGGCGGCAGGGTAGCCGCCTCGCCCGCGAGGGCCTCAAATCAAGAACCTGCAAAACAACCCCATGCACAGTAGAGGCAATTAGACACCTCTCGCTTAGTCATTGAAGGGTATGCCTTTTGTGGGCTCGGTCGGAGCGCCTGGTTGGGCGATCCCGGCGCAATTGCTCGCCGGCTTTCGCCCTGCCAGCACCTCCCTGAAGAACGCCAGCGCATCCGGGAAGGCGGCATTCACGCCGCCATTGTGGGTCATGCCCGGATAGGTCTTCCAGACCGCGTCATTGCCGGCCGAACACAGGGCGACAACGGCCGCATATTGCCGGAGCGGCGGCAGCACGGAATCGGCAAGTCCGGTCCCAAGCAAGACGGGCACCGGCAGACGCACGGGCTTCATGTCGGTCGGAGGCGGAAAGCTCGCCTCGATCTTGGTCAGCGGCTCGACATAGGCATTGTCGGCGGTGACGCCGTCTTTCTGCGCAATGGCACGCATCTCGCCCGTGCAGCTCTTGCGCGCGGCGTGCAGCACGAGGCCTCCCTTCTCCGTCACCAGCTTGTCGACGGATGCCCCATCCGGAAGCGAACCGCCGAGCATCATCAGCGTGAGATAGATTGGCGAGCCGATCTTGAACGGCTCCGCGGGCTTGTACGGGCCATCCGGAAAGCTCGACACCAGACCTGTGGCGACGGTGGCGAGCAGCGGCACGTCGGGGGCATAGCTCGGCGCGACGGTCGTCGCGCCCAACGCGGCGCCCGAGCCCTGCGACTGCCCGGAGATGAAGACTTTCGGCGCGAGCTTGTCGGCATGCGCGGCACGCGCCGCACGGACGGCATCGAGCACGGAGCGCCCTTCGGCGGCCCAGATGAGATAGGGGTGCGGTCCGGGTCCGCCGAGCCCCTGATAGTCCGTCGCCACCACGGCGAAGCCGCTCTCCAGCCATCGCTCGATATAGGTGGCATCGCGCGGCTTGTGCCCGGTCCAGGACGGCGCGCAACTGTCCGCGACGCCCAGCGTGCCGTGCGCCCAGGCCACCAGCGGCCAACCGCCCGCCGGCGGCTCTCCGGCCGGCAGATAAAGCGTTCCGCTCACGGGGACGATGCCGGCGTGCCAGCGCAGGTCCGTCGAGCTGTAGAGAATGCGCCTCGCCAGCGCAGCCTTCGTGATCTCCGGCTGCGCCGGCAGCGCCTCCTCCCGGAGCATCACGCCGGGGCCGGACGGAAGTGCCTCCGTCCAGCGATAGAAGGGCGACAGATCCTGATCGCCCCATTGCGGGCCGACGGGCAATGTGGCGCTTCCCGCATCCGCCTGCGAGATTCCGAGCGCTGCAACGATGACGAACGCGATCGCTGATTTCAATGTCGCTCCTCCGGCCTCAGTCTGCATATTGCCCGGCGGCCTTGATGATCGGCGCCCAGCGGTCGATTTCACTCACCAGCATCGCGCCGAGCGCCTCCGGCGTCGCCTTGTCTTTCGGGGCAGGCTCGGTGTTGATGTCGTTGAGCCGGGCGATCATCGCGGGATCCTGGAGTGCGGCCTGGAGCGCCGCCGTCAGCTTCTGAATGATCGCCGGCGGCGTGCCCTTCGGCGCATAGAGGCCGTGCCAGACGCCGAGTTCAAAGCCCTTGAGGCCTGCCTCGTCTGCTGTCGGCAGGTCGGGCAAACTCTTCAACCGCTCCTTGGTCGTCACCGCATAGGCTTTGACCTGCTTGGCCGAGATCGGCCCGGTGGTGTTCGTCGCCTGATCGCAGGTGAGATCGATCTGCCTGCCGAGCAGATCGTTCATGATCGGGCCGTTGCCCTTGTACGGCACCGTGGTGAGCTGCTTCTGGATCGCCGTCATGAACAGCATGCCGCACAGATGCGACGCCGCACCGAGCCCGGCATTGGCATAGGTCAGCTTGTCGCCCTGCTGCTGGGCGTAGGCGACCAGGTCCTTGAGCGTGTCGGCCGGGAAATCCGGACGCGCGATGATGGTCATCGGCGCGTTGGTCACGAGCCCGATCGGCGCAAAGGCCGTCTTGGTGTCGTAGGTGAGGTTGCGATAGAGCGTCGCTGCAGTCGAGATGCCGACGTGATGCATCAGCAGCGTATAGCCGTCGGGCTGAGCGCGCGCGGCGCGGGTCGAGCCGATGATGCCGCCGGCGCCGGTCGCGTTCTCGACGATGACCTGCTGGCCCAGCGACTTCGCCATGCCCGCGGCCGTCAGGCGGGCGATGGTGTCGGTAGGCCCGCCGGCGGCGAACGGCACCAGCATGGTGATCGGCCTCGTCGGATAGTCCTGGGCGAAGGCCGCGCCAAGCGGCAAGAGCAGAGCCGACACGAGGGCAATGAACCGCATAATTTCCTCCAGATTGTTATTGGCGCCATCAAAGCGGATTCCTGGCCGCACGGCCATCAGGAAAGCGACTTCATCAGGAGGGTTGCGATCACGATCATGATTGCGCCGCCGACACGGGTCGCAATCTGTGCGAAGGCCATCAGGCCCATGCGATCCGCCGCGCCGAGAATGGCGACGTCGCCGGTTCCGCCGAGACCGGAATGGCACGCGGTCACGATCGCCGCCTCGACCGGATACATGTTTAGCCATTTGCCGACGAAGAAGCCCGACGCGATCATCGCCAGCACCGTGGTCGTGCAGATCATGATGTAGCCCGGATTGAACGAGGCAACGAGTTGCTGCCATGAGACCAGCAAGGTCCCCATCGCCACCAGGATCGCAAACGTCAGGTTGGTCGACATGAACTTGTTGATCTGATAGGCGCCGAGCTCCATCTCGGCTGGGAGTAACCTCGTCAGCTTCAACGCCACTGCGGCGATGATCATCATGATGGGACCCGGGATGCCGGTGAACGGCGCCAGGACCATGCCCAGCACGAACAGGCCGCATGACAGCACCATGCCGGCGCCGAGCAGCCCAAGATCGATCGGCCGGTCAGGCTGCACCTCGCCGAGAATGTCGCCGTCTCCGGTCTTCACCAGCATGCCGTTGCCGTTGAGCTCGCGGCGCGTCTCGCCGAGCCGCGCGAGCAGGCCGGCGCTGACGATGGCGACGACGTTGCCGAGCAGCGCCGCCGGCACCATCTGCGCCACCAGCTCGGCCTGCGGCCGGTGCAGCATTTCCGAATAGGCAATCGACAGCGGCAGCACGCCCTCGGCAAGGCCGCCGCCGACAATGGGAATGATGACGAAGAAGAACGTGTCCTTCGGGCTGTGGCCGAACAGAAGTCCGACCGCGATGCCCGCGGAGACGGCCGCGATCGTGCCGACAAGGAGCGGAACGAACATGCGGATGAAGCCCTGGACCAGGACCCGGTAGGGCATGCCAAGGATCGAGCCCGCGACGAGGCAGGCGATGAAGAAATATTGAAAATTGGCGGTGCGGAACGTCGTCGCGATCGCCTTCAGCGCAACCTCCGGCATCAGGCCGTAGCTCACCAGGGCCGAGGGCACGAACAGGCAGAGGATCGCCGTGCCGCCGATCTTGTTCAGACTGGGAATCGTCTGTCCGAGCTTGCCCAGGAGGAAGCCGAGCAGCGTCAGGACCAGAAGGCCGCCGATCACGTCGTTCGGCAGCTTGCCGGAATAGACGGCGGCGGCACAGACGAGCGCGGCCGCGAGGTAGATGCCGAGCGGCAAGGGGCCGATCTTGAGGCCGGCAAGCTTCGTCGCAGAAGCGGTCTCCGGCGCTTCAGCCGCGCGATAAGTCATGTCTACCAAGGGTCCCTCCGCTGTTTATCGTTCTTCGTGGCGCGGGGTCGAGCCGCGCCCGGCGCGTGCAGTCTCAGGCAATCCAGGGATTCTCCGCGCGATGCCGCGTCTCGAAGGCGCGGATGTCGTCGGCGAAGACGAGCGTGGAGGCGATGAAATCGCGGCCGGTCAGGAAGGCCTCCTTCCTGTCCGGCTCGATATCGAATGCGATGGCGCGGTGGCCGCGGTCGAAGCGGATCGTCTGCGCGGCGAGATCGATGGTGAGGTCATTGCGCGCATCGTCCGCCACGACGGTGGCAAGCTCGGAGACGACAGCGGGATCAAGCGAGATCGTCAGCAGGCCGTTGTTGGCGCAATTGTCGTTGAAGATTCCTGCGAAGGTGGTGCCGATCAGCGCGCGGATGCCGAGTTGCTGGAGTCCCCAGACGGCGTGCTCGCGGCTCGAGCCGCAGCCGAAATTCGGGCCCACCAGGAGGAAGCTGGCGTCGCGATAGCCGTCCTGGTTCAGGATGAAGTCCGGATTGGGCTTGCCGTCGCTGAACCGCAGCAGGTTGAAAGTCCCCTCGCCGAGGCCACTGCGGTCTACGCCCTTGAGGAACATCTTCGGCATGATCACGTCGGTGTCGACGTTCGGCGCCAGCATCGGCGCCGCGATGCCCGTGACCTGATGGAACGGCGTCATTGGCGTGATCCCTCCAGAAGCGAACGCACATCGGTGATGCGTCCGGTGACGGCAGCGGCCGCCACCATCGCCGGGCTCATCAGGTGCGTGCGCGCGCCCGGGCCCTGCCGCCCTTCGAAATTGCGGTTGGTCGATGACGCGCAGCGCTCGCCCGGCTTCAGCACGTCGTCGTTCATCGCAAGGCACATCGAGCAGCCCGATTGCCGCCATTCGACGCCAGCATCCGTGAACACCCTGGCGAGGCCTTCGGCCTCGGCCTGCGCCCTGACCTGGGTCGAGCCCGGCACCACGATGGCCCGCACGCCGTCCGCGACGCGGCGGCCGCGAAAGATTGCGGCGGCATCGCGCAGATCCTCGATCCGCGAATTGGTGCAGGAGCCGATGAAGGCGAAGTCGATCGGAACGGATTGAATGGGCAGTCCGGGCGCAAGGCCCATATAGCTCAGCGCGCGCAGCGCGGCCGCCTTGCGGTCGGACGCCGCCTGCCCTGCCGGGTCGGGGATGCTCTCCGTGACGGCGATCGCCTGGTCGGGGCTGGTGCCCCAGGTCACCAACGGCGCGACCTCGGACACGTCGAGCGCGATCTCGCGGTCGAACCGCGCGCCGGGATCCGAAGCCAATGCAAGCCAGCTCCGGGCGGCGCGCTCCCACATCTCGCCCTTTGGCGAACGCGGACGGCCCTTCAGATAATCCAGTACCTTCTGGTCCGGCGCGATCACGACACCGCGCGCGCCCGCCTCGACGATCATGATCGACATCACGATCCGGCCCTCGACACTCATGTCGGAGACGACGGGACCGCCGAACTCCACGGCATATCCGGTCGCACCGTCGGCACCGATCCGCCGGATCACCTCCATGACGACGTCCTTCGGTGTGACGCCGAGCGAGAGCCTCCCGGTCAGATCGATGCGCATCGTCTTGAGCCGGCGGTAGCGCACTGTGGAGGTCGCGAGATAGTGCTCGATGTCGGACGTGCCGATGCCGTAGCCGAGCGCACCGAACGCGCCATAGGCCGTGCTGTGACTATCGCCCGCCGCGATCACCATGCCGGGCATGACCAGCCCCTGCTCCGGCGCGACGACATGCTCGATGCCCTGCCGGGGATCGAGGATGTCGAAATATTCGATGCCGAAATCCCTGGCGTTATCGGCAAAATAGTCGACCTGCCGCGCCGCCGCGCCGTCCGGCATCGCGTGGGTGCGCCGGGCGGCCGTCGGGTTGACGTGGTCGACCACCATCAACGCCGCCCCGGGATTCCAGACCTTGCGTCCGGCCGCGCGCAAGCCCGCGAAGGCTTGCGGACTGGTGTATTCGTTGAGCACGGTGCGGTCGACGTAAAGCAGCACGAGCCCGGACTCATCGAGATTGCGGACGACGTGGGCGTCGACCAGTTTGTCGTACAGCGTGCGCGCTGCCATCGCGCTGTCCTCCGGAAAAACTCTTGTCCCGACCGTGCCGTCCGCCGCACTGGAAATCCAATGTCGTGTTCTGATATCGTTATGCAGATCATGCATAAGCAATGCAGGGATGTCGGGAGGCTGCGATGGAGATCAACTGGCTGCACGATTTCATCGCGGTTGCGACCACGCGCAGCTTTTCGCGGGCGGCCGAGCAACGCAATTGCTCACAGCCGGCGCTGAGCCGCAGAATCCAGGCGCTCGAGGTCTGGACCGGCGCACCGCTGCTGGAGCGCACCACGCACAGCGTCAATCTCACGCTGGCCGGCGAAGGGTTTCGCGACATCGCCGAGGACGTCCTGCGCCGGCTCGCCGCCGGCCGGCTCGATGCTCAGGAGCGGGCCCGCGGCACGTCCGACGTGCTGAAATTCGCCTCGACCAACGCGCTGTCGCTGACCTTCTTCCCGGATTGGCTGCGCGGCATCGAGACCGAGCTGTCGTTCGTGCCGAACGTGCAGCTCGTCGCCAACCACATGGAGGCCTGCGAACGGATCCTGCTGGCGGGCGATGCGCATTTCCTGCTCTGCCATTACCATCCGGCGGCAGCCACGGCGCTGACGCCGTCGCATTTCCGCTCGCTTCACGTCGGCAACGACAGGCTCATCCCTGCGTCGATGCCGCTGTCAGGCCGGAGCAGCAAGCCGCGTTTCAAGCTGCCGGGCTCGGCAGCCGCGCCGGTCCCATTCCTGAGCTTCCGTCCCGAATCGGGCATGGGGCGAATCCTCGAAGCGGTGCGCGCGACATCGCGGCAGGATGTCCATCTACGCCCGACCTTCACCTCGCATCTTGCAAAGCTATTGGTGACGATGGTGCAGAACGGCCGCGGCATGGCTTGGCTGCCCGAAAGCCTGATCAGCGATCAGCTCGCCTCCGGCGAGATCGTCGCAGCAGGCGGCGAAGAATGGCACGTGCTGATCGAGATCCACGTGTTCCGGCCAAAGCTGCGGCTGGCCAAGGCCGCCGAGGCGTTTTGGAGTCACATCGAGAAGAACGGCGCGCGGACTTAGGGATGACAGCGGCGCGAACCGTGAAGACGGCCGCGTTTATTCGCGCGGTATCGGAAGCACGAGCATTCGCTTACGCGTGCTTCTTCTTCGGCTTGGCCGCCCTCGGCACCGGCTGCGGCTCGGGATTGCCCTCGATCGAGGACAGGCGGCCGGCTGTGAAGGTATAGATGCCCGCGCGCGGGCCGGTGGTCCAGGTGACGACGGCGACGCGGCGGCCGGCGGCATCGTTGGAGAGGTTGACGTTCGAGGGCGCGCCGATGCCGCGCACCACGTCGCATTCGGTGTGGCCGAGCGCAACCGTGCCGCCCATCGGCGACGGCGCCGTCGTCGATGCGTTGGCATCGGCCGGCCCGGGCGGCGGCGTCATGCCGGCACAGGCCCCGTCGGCACTGACGAGATCCTCAGCCCCGACCGGCTTGTCGGGGGTCAGCGGCGGCGACTCGATCGAGATGTTCTTGATGAAGATGCGGCCCGGCTTCTGGAACCATTCCGCGTCTTTCGACAACAGGTCGGTCCCGCTCGAACAGCCCGCGACCAGCGGTGCTATTGCGGCCAACGCAACTATGAGCGACCTGGGAAGCTTTTGATGTCGCACGATAAACCAAATTCCCCGCGTGAAGGACCAGCCCTAAGCGATTGTCCCAACATCACTTTGCGGCACGAAGGTGACAAAAGCCAGCATCGCCCGAAAAGTCCAAATTATCATTAATTGCCAAGGACGATTGCCAAGGACGATTGCCAAGGACGATTGCCAAGGATGATTGCCAAGGATGATTGCAAAGGATGATCGCCAAGGACGCTAATTCCGACGCTGCCACCGGCCCCGTTCGTCGGCCTGCCAATAGGTGACATCAAATCCCTTCGCCTTGCAATCCATCCAGGCACTGCGGGCGAGCGCCAGCGCATCCGGATCATCACCGTTGAACAGCAGCACCATGCGCGCATAGCCCTGCGCGTCCTCCGGGAGGGCCGCATTGTCGACCAGGAAGCGGACATGGGCGCCGTTGGGATTGCCCTCCTCGATCGCCAGCACGATCGGCTGATCGGCGGCATCGTTCACGCGCCATGTCGCGTGCGGCAGGAAGGAATCGTCGCGATAGGTCCATAAATGGGCGTCGAGCGCGTCGGCCCGTTCCTCCGAGGTCGACTGCACCACGACGCGCCAGCCGCGCTCGAGCGATTTCTCGAGAAGCGGCGGCAAGACGTTCTCCACCGTCATGTTTTGCAGATGGTAGAACAGCACTTCCGTCATCGCGAGGTCACTTGCGCTCGTAGTGATCGGCGACCAGGCGGTCGAGCAGACGGACGCCGTAGCCCGCGCCCCAGCTGTGGTTGATGTCGGTCTTCGGCGCGCCCATGGCGGTGCCTGCGATGTCGAGATGGGCCCAGGGTGTGCCGTCGACGAAGCGCTGCAGGAACTGCGCCGCGGTGATCGATCCGCCATGACGGCCGCCGGTGTTCTTCATGTCGGCGAACTGGGAATCGATCAGCTTGTCGTATTCGGCACCGAGCGGCATGCGCCAGACCTTTTCCCCGCTCTCGGTGCCGGCCGCCAGCAGTCGTTCGGCAAGCTCGTCATTGTTGGAGAACATGCCGGCATGCTCGGTGCCGAGCGCGACCACGATCGCGCCCGTCAGCGTCGCCAGATCCACCATGAATTTCGGCTTCACCTTCTTGGCGACGTACCAGAGCACGTCGGCCAGCACGAGGCGGCCCTCCGCGTCGGTGTTGATGATCTCGATGGTCTGGCCCGACATCGAGGTGACGATATCGCCCGGCCGCTGCGCATTGCCGTCGGGCATGTTCTCGACGAGGCCGATGGCGCCGACCACGTTGGCTTTGGCTTTGCGCGCCGCCAGCGCGTGCATCAGGCCGACGACGCAGGCTGCGCCCCCCATGTCGCCCTTCATGTCCTCCATGCTGCCGGCCGGCTTGATCGAGATGCCGCCGGTGTCGAAACAAACGCCCTTGCCGATGAAGCTGACCGGCGCCTCGCCCTTCTTGCCGCCGTCCCAGCGCATGATCACGGTGCGGCTCGGCCGCGCCGAGCCCTGGCCGACGCCGAGCAGCGCGCCCATGCCGAGCTTCTGCATCGCCTTGACGTCGAGCACCTCGACCTTGACGCCGAGCTTGCGGAGCTGACTGGCGCGGCGCGCGAATTCTTCGGGGAAGAGCACGTTCGGCGGCTCGTTGACGAGGTCGCGCGCGATGATCACGCCGTCGACGACGTGGCCGGCCGCGACAAACGCCTTCTTCGCGGCAGCGGCATCGCCGACCGCAAGCGAGATGTCGGCGCGCGAGGCCCCCTCCTCGCCGTCCTTCTTCTTGGTCTTGTAGCGGTCAAACTTGTAGGCGCGCAGGCGCAGGCCCGAGGCGATCGCAACCGCCTGCTCGCTTCCCATCGCACCATCGGGCAGTTCCGCCATGATGGTCATGGCGGCGCTTCCTGCGGGAAGCTTGCTCGCCGCCACACCACCGAATTTGAGGAAATCGTTCGCCTTCAGGCCGGCCGCCTTGCCGGCGCCGATCACGATCAGGCGAGTGGCCTTCACCCCTTCCGGCGCCAGGACGTCCAGCGCCGCCCCGCTTTTACCCTTGAAGGCGGCAGCGGCGGCCGCGCGCTTCACGAGGTCGACGGCGCCGCCCAGCGCCTTGGCCGTCGCGGGGCCGACCTTCAGATTGTCGTCGCAGAACACGACCAGGATGCCACGGGCGGCTGATGACAGCGGGACGAAGCCGACCTTGATGGCATCGGACATGGGTAACTCCTTCAAAATTCTTGGTCTTTTTGCCGTTCACGGGTCCTGGCGGGGCGACGGACCTGAACGACGATTCAGTGAGCCTTGCGCACTATGGGCCAGCGGCCCGGCAGATGCCAAGCACCCCCGTGGCCGGCAGGCCACAACGAGGGAAATATTAACCATATATTGAGGGTGCCACGGGGCAGCCATTTTGTTGACGGATCAAAGGGATGGTAGTGAGAGAGTAAGCTGGCGGAAGAGGCGCTGGCCAACCTTGGGGATCCCCTGCTCGGGGATTGGTTGGACCGGCGGGATTTCGGCCGACATTGGGGACTTGGTGGGATTCGTGCGGTAGCGCATGGGGTCGATCGATAAGTATATCTTCCGCACGACGCTGGCGTCGTTTGCGCTGGTCCTGGTCAGCCTCACCGGCGTGATCTGGATTACGCAGGCGTTGCGCGGCATCGACCTGATGACGAGCCAGGGTCAGACCATCCTCACCTTCCTCGGCATCACCAGCCTCGTCATCCCGGCCCTGGTCCTGATCATCTCGCCGATCGCGCTGATGATCGCGATCTCGCATACGCTGAACAAGCTCGCGACCGATTCCGAGATCATCGTGATGAATGCCGCCGGCTTCTCGCCGTTCCGGCTGTTCTATCCGTTCTTCTACGCCACCTGCGTGGTGGCGCTGCTGGTTGCCTTCATCGCGGCCTATCTGGCCCCCGACGGCATGCGGCGAATCAAGCAGTGGGACGCCGAGATCACCGCGGACGTGCTCACCAACATCCTGCAGCCCGGCCGCTTTGCCCAGCTCGACAAGAACCTCACGATCCGGATTCGCGAGCGCCAGCCCGGCGGCATCCTGGCCGGCATCTTCATCGACGACCGCCGCGATCCGAACGAGCGCGTCTCGATCGTCGCCGAACGCGGCGAGGTCGTGAAGAACGAGACCGGCTCGTTCCTGGTGCTGGAGACCGGCAATCTCCAGCGCTTCGAGGCCGGCAAGCGCGATCCGGCGCTGGTGGCTTTCGGCCGCTACGGCTTCGACATGTCGAAATTCTCCAACCAGGGCCGCGACGTCACCCTGGGCATCCGCGAGCGCTATCTGTGGGAGCTGTTCTCGCCGTCCGAGGACGACCCCGTCTACAAGCAGATCCCCGGGCAATTCCGCTCGGCCCTGCATGACAGCCTGTTGGCTCCGATTTATCCGTTTGCCTTTGCCGTGCTGACCTTCGCCTTCCTCGGCGCGCCGCGCACCACCCGCCAGAGCCGCAACTTCTCGATCGGCTCGTCGATCATCGCGGTGTTCGGCCTGCGCATGGCGGGCTTTGCCTGCTCGGTGATGGCAGTGAAGTCGTCGAGCCCGGTGCTGGTGCAATATGCGATGGTCTTCGGCGCCATCGGCGTCGGACTGTGGATGATCATCAGCGGCGTCGTGGTCGAGCCGCCCCCCGGCCTGATGGAGGCCATCAACAGGTCGAATGCGCGCATCGCGCGGCTGTTCGGACGTCCGGCCACCGCATGAGCATGCTCACCAACACACTCGGGCGCTATTTCGCCGGCCGCTTCGTGGTCGCGGCGCTCGGCGTGTTCGCCAGCATTTTCCTGCTGCTGGTGCTGGTCGACTATATCGAGATGGTGCGCAAGACCTCCGGACTGGCCTCCGCCTCCGCGCTCATGGTGGCCGAGACCTCGCTGTTCCGGGTGCCGCAGCTTCTGGAGAAGCTGACGCCGTTCTGCATGCTGATCGGCGCCATGACCTGCTATCTCGCCCTCTCCCGCCGATTGGAGCTCGTGGTCGCCCGCGCTGCCGGTATCTCGGCATGGCAGTTCATCTCGCCGGCGCTCGGCAGTGCGCTGCTGATCGGCGTGATCGCCACGGTCGCCTACAATCCGATGTCGGCCAATTTGCGTGAAGCCTCCAAGCGCATGGAGGCCGAGCTGTTCGGCTCGGCGCCCGGCGGCGGCATCCAGGACGCCTCCGGCTTCTGGCTCAATCAGGTGACCAGCGACGGCCAGACCATCATCAATGCGGCGCGCAGCGAGCAGCAGGGCATCCGGCTCACGGGGCTGACGCTGTTCCGGTTCGACCCCGAGCAGCACTTCAAGGAGCGGGTCGAGGCGCGCGAGGCGACGCTCGAGGCCGGCCGCTGGCTGTTCAAGGGCGTCCGCCGCTTTTCGCTGGACGCCCCGCCGATCGACCAGGCCACGCTCGAGATTCCGACGACGCTGACCGAGGCGCAGGTCCGCAACAGCTTTTCCACCCCGGAAACTGTGTCCTTTTGGCAACTACCGAGCTACATCCGCTCGTCCGAAAGCTCGGGCTTCGCGACAGCGGGATACCGACTCCAGTATCAGAAGCTTCTGGCACAGCCATTTTTGCTGGCCGCCATGGTGATGCTCGCGGCCTCCGTGTCGTTGCGCTTCTTCCGGATGGGCGGCGTGCAAAAGATGGTTTTGAGTGGCGTGGGCGCAGGCTTTCTGCTCTACGTTCTGTCGAAAGTGACTGAAGACTTGAGCAAGGCTGAGTTGATGCATCCGATCGCTGCGGCGTGGTTGCCCGTGGTGGTGGGCGGCCTCACCGGCTTTTTGGCCTTGTTGTACCAGGAGGACGGTTAGTGACTGCCGTCCATCGAGGACCCGTGTCTCGTTTGACGCGCCGCATGGTGATGCGCGCGAACGGGTGCGGCTTGTCTCTTCGCAGGATCGTGATGGCTGTCGCGACCGCGGCCTCGCTCGGCGCGCTGATCGACGTTGCCGCCGTGGCGCCGGCCTCGGCCCAATACACCTACAATCCGCTGCCGCCGCGTCCGAAGCCGGCGAAGGCCGCCAATGACAACCAGATGCTGGTTCAGGCGACCGAGGTCGACTACGACTACAACAATTCGCGTGTTTCCGCGGTCGGTAACGTCCAGCTGTTCTACAACGGAACCAGCGTCGAGGCCGACAGGGTCATCTACGACCAGAAGACCAAGCGGCTGCATGCCGAAGGCAACATCCGCATGACGGATGCCGACGGCAAGATCACCTATGCCGAGATCATGGATCTCTCGGACGATTACCGCGACGGTTTCGTCGATTCGCTGCGCGTGGACACGGCGGACCAGACCCGCATGGCCGCCAGCCGCGCCGACCGCTCCAGCGGCAACTACACGGTGTTCGAGAACGGCGTCTACACGGCCTGCGCGCCGTGTAAGGACGATCCGAAGAAGCCGCCGCTGTGGCAGGTCAAGGGTGCGCGCATCATCCACGACCAGCAGGAGAAGATGCTGTATTTCGAGACGGCACAGCTCGAATTCTTCGGCGTGCCCCTCGCCTACATGCCCTATTTCTCGACGCCCGACCCGACCGTGAAGCGCAAGAGCGGCTTCCTGATGCCGGGCTACATTGCCGGCACGTCCAACACGGGCTACGGCGTCGAGGTTCCCTATTATTGGGCGATCGCGCCCGACATGGACGCGACCATCACCCCCCGCATCCTGTCGCGGCAGGGCGTGCTGCTGCAGGGCGAATTCCGCCAGCGCCTGATCGACGGCGCCTACCAGATCCGCGCCTATGGCATCGACCAGCTCGATCCCGGCGCGTTTAGCGGCCAGCCCGGCGACCGCCAGTTCCGCGGCGCCGTCGACACCAAGGGTCAGTTCGCGCTGAACGACAAATGGGTCTGGGGCTGGGACGGCGTCGTGATGTCCGACTACTATTTCTTCTCGGACTACCGCCTCTATCAGTACCGCGATCCGCTCGGCTCGTTCCTGCTGCTGCCGACGGAGGCGCTGTCGCAGCTCTATCTGACCGGTGTCGGCAACCGCAGCTTCTTCGACGCCCGCACGATGTACTGGCTGAGCTATTCCGGCAATCAGAGCCAGGTGCCGATCGTCTATCCGGTGATCGACTATTCCAACGTGCTCAACTATCCGGTGTTCGGCGGCGAGTTCAGCTACAAGACCAATTTCGTGAACCTGTCGCGCGAGCAGGCGGCGTTCGATCCGATCACGACGACCGCCAACACGAGCAGCCTGTGCACGACGGCATCGGCCGATCCGCTGGCGCGCCTGCCCTCGCAGTGCCTGCTGCGCGGCTTCCCCGGCACCTACACCCGCCTCACGGCGGAAGCGCAATGGCGCAAGTCCTTCACCGATCCGCTCGGCCAGATCTGGACGCCGTTCGCGAGCCTGCGCGCCGACGCGATCAATTCCTCGGTCTCCAACCAGCCGGGCGTGTCGAACTATCTTCCCGTCGGCGACACCCAGGCGTTCCGCCTGATGCCGACCGTGGGTCTCGAATATCGCTACCCCTTCATCAACATCCAGCCCTGGGGATCGACCACGCTCGAGCCGATCGCGCAGATCATCATCCGGCCGAACGAGACCTATGCCGGCAAGCTGCCGAACGAGGACGCCCAGAGCATGGTGTTCGACGCCTCGAACCTGTTCAGCGTCGACAAGTTCTCCGGCTACGACCGCGTCGAGGGCGGCGGCCGCGCCAATGTCGGCGTGCAGTCCACCACGCAGTTCGACAGGGGCGGCGCGGTCAAGGTGCTGTTCGGCCAGTCCTACCAGCTGTTCGGCATGAATTCCTTCGCGGTCCAGGACAGCATCAACACCGGCCTCAATTCCGGCCTGGACAAGCCGCGCTCCGATTACGTCGCGAGCGCCAGCTACTCGCCCAACAGCACCTATACGTTCAGCGTCCGCTCCCGCATGGATGAGCAGACCTGGAACGTGCAGCGCTTCGAGGCGGAAGGCCGCGCCAACTTCAATCGCTGGTCGGTGAGCGTGCTGTACGGCAATTACGCAGCGCAGCCGGAGCTCGGCTATCTGACCCGCCGCGAGGGTATCCTGACCTCGGGATCGCTGAAGGTCGCGAACAACTGGGTTGTGTCGGGCTCGGCGCGGTGGGACCTCGAGGCCAACAAGATCAACCAATATGTGCTCGGCGCGGGCTATGTCGACGATTGCTTCGTGCTGGCGGCGAACTATGTAACTTCGTATAGTTATTCAGCGGGCACCACGCCGCCCGTGCTGAGCCATGCGTTCATGTTCCAGATCGGCCTGCGCACGCTGGCGACCTCGACGACGGCCAGCAGTTCCTCCGGCCTCCAGTGAACGGTTTGAAGTGCCGGCCGCGCTTGCCCTCATCACAGGCTCGACGCGGCTGACATGCGAGCGACAATCATGACGACCCTATTGCCCGTCTTCCGCCTCCTCCTTGCCGTCAGCGCCGGGCTGATCCTGACCGGACTGCCCTCGGCCTCGCGCGCGCAGAACATCGTCGTCATGGTCAACGGCGATCCGATCACGGATTTCGACATCGAGCAGCGCTCCAAGCTCGACCAGCTGACGACACAAAAGACCCCGAGCCGGCAGGAGGTCATCAACGAGCTGATCGACGACAAGGTGAAGATGAAGGAGGGGCGGAAGTACGGGGTCGATCCCGGCGTCTCCGACGTCAACCAGTCCTACGAGGGCATGGCGCAGCGCATGCGCATCTCGCCGGAGCAGCTCACCAAGTCGCTCGAATCCAAAGGCGTGCGCCCCGAAACGCTGAAGGGCCGCATGAAGGCCGAGATGGTCTGGACCAGCCTCGTGCGCGGCCGCTTCAAGGAGAAGCTGCTGGTCGGCGAGCGCGACGTCGCCCAGGCCGTTCAGGCCCAGACCGGCGATAAGCTGCAGATCGAAGGCACCGAATACAAGATGCAGCCGATCGTGCTGATCGTGCCGCGCGGCTCGTCCGCCGCGTTCCTGGAGACGCGGAAGAAGGAAGCCGAGACCTATCGGTCGCGTGTCGGAAGCTGCGAGGAAGCCAATTCGCTGTTCCGCTCGACACCGAACGCCACCATCCGCGACAGCGTCACCAAGACCACAGCGGAGCTGCCGGAGGCGTTGCGCAAGGTGCTCGATGACACGCCGATCGGCCACCTCACCGCGCCCGAGCTGACCAAGAACGGCATCGAGATGGTGGTGCTGTGCTCGCGCAAGCCGACCATGATCGACACGCCGAAGAAGCGCGAGGTCCGCGAGAAGATGTATCAGGAGAAGTACGAGAAGACCCAGAAGGCCTATCTCGACGAGCTCCGCAAGGCGGCGATGATCGAATATCGCAACCATCGCTGATGGCCGCTTCCGCAGCAAAGCCGCTTCCCCTTCCTCTTGCGCTGACCTTGGGCGAGCCCGCCGGCATCGGCCCCGACATCACGATCGCGGCCTGGCTGCGGCGCCGCGAGCTGAACCTGCCCGCCTTCTATCTGCTCGGTGACGAGGCGCTGATCGCGCGCCGCGCCAGGGCGCTCGCCACCTCGCTGGGGGCCGACGTCAGGACCGCGGCGGTGAGCCCCGGCGAGGCCGCTTCGGCCTTCACCGATGCCCTGCCCGTGGTCGCCACCGGCGAGCGCGCCACCGCCGAGCCCGGCAAGCCCGACGCATCAAGCGCGCCCGCCGCACTCGCCTCGATCCGGCAGGCGGTCGCGGACGTCCGCGAGGGCCGCGCCGGCGCGGTCGTCACCAATCCGATCGCCAAGAGCGTACTCTACCGCGCGGGCTTCCGACATCCCGGCCACACCGAATTCCTCGCCGAGCTCGCCGCGGAGAACGGGCGCGTGCCGCAGCCGGTGATGATGCTGTGGTCGCCGCAACTCGCCGTGGTGCCCGTGACCATTCACGTCTCGATCCGCGACGCGCTGGCAGAGCTCAGCAGCGAGCTGATCGTCTCGACCGTGCGCATCGTCGCAACCGAGCTGAAATCCCGCTTCGGAATCGCGCGGCCGCGCATTGCGGTCTCCGGCCTCAATCCGCATGCCGGCGAGGACGGCTCGCTCGGCCACGAGGAGCAGACCGTCATCGCCCCCGCGCTCAGGACGCTGCGCGGCGAAGGCATCGAGACCAGGGGCCCGCTGCCCGCCGACACCATGTTCCACGAGGCCGCGCGCAGCACCTATGACTGCGCCGTCTGCATGTATCACGACCAGGCGCTGATCCCGATCAAGACCGTCGCCTTCGACAACGCGGTCAATGTCACGCTTGGGCTGCCTTTCGTCCGCACCTCGCCCGACCACGGCACCGCCTTCGATATCGCCGGCACGGCGAAGGCCAATCCGGCCAGCCTGATCGCGGCGCTCCGGCTCGCCAGCCGCATGGCGGCCGCGAACATCAGATGAGCGCGATCGACGACCTCCCGCCGCTGCGCGAGGTCATTCGCCGGCATGCGCTGTCGGCGCGGAAATCGCTCGGCCAGAATTTCCTGCTCGATCTCAATTTGACGGCGCGCATCGCGCGCGCCGCGGCGCCGCTCGAGGATTCCACCATCGTCGAGATCGGCCCCGGCCCGGGCGGGCTGACGCGCGCACTGCTCGCGCTCGGCGCCAAACGCGTCATCGCCATCGAGCACGACGAGCGCGCGATCCCTGCCTTGCAGGATATTTCCGCGCGCTACCCTGACAGGCTCGAGATCGTGCATGGCGATGCCATGACTTTCGATCCCCGCCCGTTGCTCAATGGCGAGCGGGCGAAAATCGTCGCCAATCTGCCCTACAACATCGCGACCCAGCTCCTGATCAACTGGCTCACCACCGAGCCCTGGCCACCCTGGTACGACATGATGGTGCTGATGTTCCAGCGCGAGGTCGGCGAGCGCATCGTGGCGCACGAGGACGAGGAGGCCTATGGCCGGCTCGGCGTGCTCGCCAACTGGCGCTGCGAGACCAAGATCCTGTTCGACATTGCGCCATCCGCCTTCGTGCCGCCGCCAAAGGTCACCTCCTCCGTCGTGCGCCTCACGCCGCGCGCAGCACCATTGCCGTGCGATCGCAAGCTGCTCGAACAGGTCGCGGCCAGCGCCTTCGGCCAGCGCCGCAAGATGCTGCGCCAAAGCCTGAAGT
Source organism: Bradyrhizobium sp. 62B (assembly GCF_030272265.2). NCBI lineage: Bacteria > Pseudomonadati > Pseudomonadota > Alphaproteobacteria > Hyphomicrobiales > Nitrobacteraceae > Bradyrhizobium > Bradyrhizobium sp. 62B. The sequence goes on from NZ_CP092841.2 coordinate 4,105,917, forward strand.
CGCTCGGCGTGGACCCCGCGCGGCTTGCTGCGGCCGCCGGCGTCGATGCGACGCGGCGCGCCGAGACCATTCCGATATCGGGCTTTGTTGCCATGGCCCGGGAATTGGCGGATATACGCAGCGAAACCGAGTAACGAAGAAATTCCGGAGGAAAGAAAATGGCGTTGATGCGCAGGCAGTCCCTGGTCAAGTTCGACGCGCCCTTGTGCGAGACCATCGTCGACACGCCGAAGCCGCAAGGGCGCGAGGTGCTGGTGCGCATCGAGCGCTGCGGCCTCTGCCATTCCGACCTGCACATCCAGGACGGCTATGCCGATCTCGGCGGCGGCAAGAAGCTCGACACCACGCGCGGCATGACGCTGCCCTTCACGCTGGGCCACGAGATCGCCGGCGTGGTCGACGAGGTCGGCCCTGACGTCGCGGCCAATCTCGTCGGCACGAAGAAAGCCGTCTTCCCCTGGATCGGCTGCGGCCAGTGCCGCGATTGCGCCAACGGCGATGAGAACCTCTGCGTGAAGCAGCGCTTCCTCGGCGTGTCCATCGATGGCGGATTTGCCACCCACGTGCTGGTGCCCGACGCGAAATATCTGCTCGACTACGATCCCCTGCCCGTCAACCAGGCCGCGACGCTGATGTGCTCCGGCGTCACCGCCTATGGCGCGCTCAAGCGCCTGGTCGATCGTCCGCGCCAGCGCAACCTCCTGCTGATCGGCCTCGGCGGCGTCGGCATGATGGGCCTGTCGTTCGCGCAGGCGATGTTCAAGCAGCCGATCACGGTCGCCGACCTCTCGCCCGCCGCGCGCGACACCGCGCTGAACAACGGTGCCGCGGTCGCCTACGACCCGTCCGAGCCTGACGTGATCAAGCGCATCCTGAAAGAGACCGAAGGCGGCTTCGACGAGATCGTCGATTTCGCCGGCAACGAGAAATCGATGGCCTTTGCGGTCGCGGTCGCCGCGCGCGGCGGCAAGATCGTGGTCTCCGGCCTGATGGGCGGCCAGTTCACGCTGCCGATGGTGCAATGGGTCTACAAGCGCATGACCATCGAGGGCTTCATGGTCGGCACGCTCGCCGAGGCCCAGGAGCTGATGGCGCTGGCGCGCGCCGGCAAGATCAAGCCGACGCCGATGCGCGAGGAGCCGATGGGCGACGTCCAGAAATGGATCGACGAGCTTCGTGCCGGCAAGGTCGTCGGCCGCATCGTGCTGAAGAACTGACCGATTGCTTGCTGCGGGCCTGGCGCAAGTCGGGCCCGCCGCACGGAACGCCTTCGACCCCGCCGCGTTGGCAGCGCATGTCCATTCGTTGCACGGTCGAAAGCGCATTCTTCATCGCCTGGAGCTGCCTAGAGCAGAGCGGCGAGCTCGGCCCTCCCGACGAGAGCGCGAACGTCATTCTCGACGCCATCGAAGCCCAGCTCAGGACCGGCGAACGCCGGCAGCTGATGCTCGCCAACCGGGCGATCGACGCCTATCGCGCGCATGCGGCCAAACGCCGATCCTCATGGGATCGCGAAGCGCGCTTCGGCTGACAGATCCTCGCCGCCCCTTGGGCCGCCGGCCCGGCGGCATTCAGGCGGTTTGCGGCCGGCGGTCCGTCGGGCAAGGCGCACGGGGTACGGCGCCTGGCGCTTTTACGGTACGCCAATCCGCGGGCCCGCTATGTTCACTCCTGAACAGACCTCGCGGCAATCGACGCTGAGGGCGCCGCCTGCAATCCCGCCGCGCTAGCTTTCCGGAATTCCGGAAAGCTGTCGCCTCAACTTTTCAGCTCTCGGCGAGGTCTTGTGTGCACTTTGGAACCGTTGGTTCCGCCACGGAAACGTAGGGTTCTGGGCGGCGCCGATTCCCGGCCAGACAAGAGAAGAAACTGTGACCGGTCGGCCCCAGAACGATCTGCTCCGGCAGCTTGCCCCACGAGATTTCGAGCTTCTCGCACCCTATCTCCAGCCGGTCGAAGTCGAGGCGAGCCACATCCTGCATCACGCCGGCGACGCTGTGGCGGCGGTTCATTTCCCCTGCGGCCCCACACTTGTCTCGTTCGCCGTTCCGGTCGAGGATGATCGCGAGGTCGAGAGCCTGTTGATCGGACGCGAGGGTGCGGTGGGTATTGCCGCCGGCCGCAATCCGTCACTCGCCTATTCCCGCGTCGTCGTGAAACTGGGCGGCACGCTCGTCCGGCTGCCGCTGCGCGCGCTCGAGCAGGCGCAGCAGAGATCCGCGGCGCTGCAGGAGGTGTTTTCGCGCTATGCCGACTGCCAGTTCGCGCAGTTGCTGCAAACCGCGGCCTGCAACGCTGCGCATTCGATCGAGCAGCGCGCCGCCAAGTGGATCATCTCCGCGCAGGAACGTATCGGCCAGGCCGAGATTCCCCTCACCCACGAGCAGCTCGCCGGCATGCTGGGCGTCTCCCGCTCCTATGCCAGCCGCGTCATCCAGATGTTCAAGGCGAGGCGCATCCTCGCCACCCGCCGCGGCGCCATCCTGATCCTCGACGCGGCGGCGCTCGACGCCAGAGCCTGCCGCTGCAACGACTGGGTCAAGAAGCATTTTGACGAAGTGCTGGGCGCGGCACCCGCCGATGGCTAGCGCGCCGGCGGTCTCACGCTAGCGGCGGCGACTGCCGCTTCTGGTGCAGATAGACCGGGCTGAAATCGCCGAGCCGCTGCAAGTCGCGCCATTTCAGCACGATCAGCTCGCCCTCGCGCAGGTCCATGGCGCCGCTGCGCCGAAGCTCACCGAGCGTCCGGTTCACGGTCGCGATCGCCATGCCCAGCGTCTCGCCGAGTTGCGCCAGGCTGATCGGCAAGGGGCAGCGATTGCCGCGAACGAGCTGTGCGGCGCGGGCGCGGTAGAACAGCTCGCAGAACAGATGCGCCATGCGCGCCTGCATGGGCCGAGCGCTGTTGTTGGTGATCGCCTCGCGAAAGATCGCGGCATCGAGCAGCGTCTCGCGCCAGACGGCCAAGCCAAAGTTCGGCCGCTGCCGGAACGCGGTGAACAATTCGCGATGCGGGATGAAGGCGACCGAGGCCGGCCCGAGCGCGCTCAATCCGTGGTCCATCTGGTCGATGAACAGGCCCTGCGCGTCCGGCAGGTCGCCGGTGAGGTGGAATGCGAGATATTGTCGCCCGCCGCCGGCGAGCAGATGGTAGCGCGCGACCATGCCCGAGACGACCAGCACCGAATGTTCGGGCTCGTCGCCCTGACGGATGAAATCTTCGTTCGGCTCCAAATCGCGCAGCGTGAAGGTGAGCGCGCGAATCTGGGCGAGATCCTCCCCGGCGAGCGCGGTGTGCTCGCACAGGTTCCGGATCAACACGTCGTGGGCTTTTTCCATGGTCCGCCAAAAATCACGCCGGTTCTATCAAATGATACATCCGGCTTGGGTTCAGCGGACTAGAACGCGTCTCGGAAGCACAGGTTGCTAATCGATCTGCGACCGATCCGCGTCGCGTTCAACTATCACCCTCGACTGCGAACTTAGCCGTCCTTTCATGAGCCCTACGACGATTCTTCAGCGCATCCGCAACCTGTTCACGTCGGATACCAGCGAGCACTTCGACTGCATCAAAGATGCTTTCTTCAAGGGCACGTTGAGGGAGCCGGTGGGACCGATGTCGGATCAGGAGCTCGCTCGCGCCATCCGCGAGTTCCGCTCGGCGCCGGTCTCCGACTGGAGTCTTGCAAAACTCTCGCGGCGCTTCGCCGAAGCGTCGGTCCCGCGCGACGCCTGAGCAGCACGCAAGGCTCATGCCGCACCCAACGCTCATCACACGTCTGCAGGCCATCGAAGTCCTGTCAGAGGACGAACGCCGACAGATCGCCGCCCTGCCCTCCACGCTGCGGCAAGTCGCCGACGGCGAGATCGTGCTACGCCAGGGCGAGGCCGTCTCGCGCTGCGTCTTCGTCGTCAGCGGCTTCCTGTATCAGGCCCGCATCGTCGGCGACCGCAGCCAGATCCTCGCGTTCCACGTTCCCGGCGACATGCCATGCCTGCACACCCTGCTGGTCTCGCCAATGGATGCGGACCTCGTCGGCCTCGGACCGACCATCGTCGGCACAGTCGCGCACAGCCAGCTCAGGCAGCTTCTCGACGGCTCGAGCCATTTGACGCGCGCGTTCTGGCGCGAGACGCTGATCGATGCGGCGATCTCGCGGCAATGGATCGCGCGCCTCGGCGCGCAGGCGGCCTTGCCCAAGGTCGCGCACCTCATCTGCGAGCTCGCCGCACGGCTGGAGGTCGTCGGCCTCGTCACGGACGGCTGCTTCCAGATGCCGATGACGCAGCGGCACGTCGCAGATGCCTGCGGACTCTCGATCGTCCACGTCAATCGCACCATCCAGGAGCTGAGACATCGTGGATTGATCGCCTGGGAAGGCAGCGAGATCGAGCTGCTGCATCCCGAGGAGCTGCGCAAGCTCGCCGATTTCACGCCGGACTATCTGACCTGAGCACGGCGGACGAATGCGAGGTCCGGCGCACCATCCTCTGGATCGGCGATTGGCGACGGCGCGGCGCGCGGGATCGGCTATTTCTTCTTGTCGCCTGTCCTGCGTTGTCCGGACACGCCTTTCGTTTCAGGCTGGTTTGCCCGATTGGCATTCATGCCCGTGGTGTCCATCGTCCCTTTCTCCGTGGCACCGTTGGTATTTTCCGGCCTGTCCATGCCGGTCTGCGGAGCCGGACCCTTATTCTGGGCCATGACCGGGCCAGACATGCCTGCAAATGACGTGCCTGCAAATGACATGGCTGCAAATGACATGGCTGCGAATGCGACCGCGGCAATGACCGCTTTCATGGGCATCCTCCATGTAAGGTTGCCGCATCGGGATGGTGCTCCACCAGCTTCCTGGCGAAATTTCTCCACCTGATCCTTGATCGGCATGACGTCTCCTCAGCCACAATTCAACGGCGGCGGAGATCATAAGTTTCCCAAGCTGAAGCATCTTGGCGGCGTTCTGCGCCCCGTGGCAAAACCGCAAGATCGGTCGAGCAATTGACGTCCGCGTGCGCTTTAGCTGGTGCTGCCACGGAGAACGGAACGATGACGGCGGCGCTTCAGAACTACCATGCCCGGATGCAGCGGGTGCTGGATCACATCGACCGGCACCTCGACGAGGATCTGGACCTGGATGCGCTGAGCAGCGTCGCAGCCTATTCGAAATATCATTTCCACCGGCAGTTCACGGCGACCTTCGGGCTCTCCGTGCATCGCTATATCCAGCTCGCCCGCATGAAGCGCGCTTCATACCGGCTGGCCTATAGCGAGGCCGAAAGCGTCACTGATATCGCGATGGATGCCGGCTACGACGCACCTGACGCCTTCGCCCGCGCCTTTCGGCAACGGTTCGGTCAATCGCCGTCGTCGTTCCGGAAGTCTCCCGACTGGGAGCCGTGGCTTGCGGCCTTCGGGCCTCTCGACAACGCGAGGAGCAAGTTCATGCAGAAGACCTTTACCAGCGACGACGTGACGATCCGCGACGTGCCGACGATTGCGGTGGCGATCATGGAGCATCGGGGCGACCCGGCGACGCTTCCCGCCACCATCCAGCGGTTCATCACCTGGCGCAAAGCCGCCGGCCTGCACCCGCGCAACAGTCCGACCTTCAACGTCTGGCGATCCGAGCGGCGGCCGGCCTCACCTGGGGACTACAGCGTGGACCTCTGTGTCGGAACCGACCGTCCGATCGAGACGAACGGCGCAGCGATCAAGGCCGGCGAGATCCCCGGCGGACGCTGCGCGGTGCTGCGCATCGTCGGCCACACCGACAATCTGGAGCCGGCCGCGCTCTACCTCTATCGCGACTGGCTGCCGGCCAGCGGCGAGGAAGCCCGCGACTTCCCGATCTACTGCCAGCGGCTGAGCTTCGCCCCCGACGTCGGCGAGCACGAGGCGACCGCGGATCTATTCCTGCCGTTGAAATGAACGTCTGTCCCCGCGTCCACCGTCATTCCGGGATGCGTGCGCAGGCACGCGAGCCCGGGGTCCCGGATCTGCGCAGCCGCGCAAGAGCGCCGCAGCGCGTCCGGGAGACGCGCGCGAGTTACCCCCGCCTCCCTTCCGCTTTTCGCCGGCACGCCTTGCTGCTAGACTGCCCCATTATTTTGGGGAATTTTGATGCGCGCGGGGATTTTCAATCGCGTTGTGGGGCTGGCGGCGCTGGCCTTGCTCGTCGTCACCGCAGAGCCGGCGTCGGCGGAGAAGCGCGTCGCGCTGGTGGTCGGCAACTCCGCCTACAAGAACATCACGCCGCTCGACAATCCATCCAAGGATGCGGGCCTGATGGCGGAGACGCTGGGTGCGCTCGGCTTCACCCTGATCGGCGGACGCGCCCAGCTCGATCTCGACAAGGGCGCGATGGACGTCGCGGTGCAGAGTTTCGGCCGGCAGGTCCAGGGCGCCGACGTCGCGCTGTTCTATTATGCCGGCCACGGCGTGCAGGTAGCTGGCTCCAACTACCTCGTGCCGGTTAGCGCCAATCCGACGCGCGAGGCGGATGTCGACTTCCAGATGACCGACGTCAACCTCGTGCTGCGCCAGATGCAGGGCTCCGGCACGCGGCTCAACCTCGTCATCCTCGATGCCTGCCGCAACAACCCGTTCGGCTCACGCGGCTTGCGATCATCGGATGGCGGCCTCGCGCAGATGCGTGCGCCCGAGGGCACGCTGATCTCCTATGCGACCCAGCCCGGCAACGTCGCCCAGGACGGCGCCGATGGCCACAGCCCTTACACCAAGGCGCTTGCGACCACGATCCGGGTCGCTGGCCTCGACGTGTTCCAGACCTTCAACCAGGTCGGCCTTGCGGTGAAGCGCGCCACCGCGGGCGCGCAGCAGCCCTGGGTGTCGTCCTCACCGATCGACGGCACGTTCTATTTCGTCGCTCCGACGCAGACCGCCCCGCCGCAGATCGCGGCGATGCAGCCGGATCCCCTGCCCGCGGAGCGTCTGCGCGCCGATCCCGACCGCGTCCCCTTGCGCGATGCCGCGCTGCTCAGCGAGCTCAGCGAGCGGCTCTACGAGCTCAATTTCGATCCTGACACGCCCGACGGCCTGACCCGCGCCATCACGAAATTGCAGCAGCGGATCTCGATGGCGCCGAATGGGGAGCCGACCGAAGGCCTGCTGCTGCGCATGCGCAAGATGGAGGATCTCAAGCCCTGGGGCTCGATCGTCTACGGGCCCGACAGCAGCAAATGGGGGATCTCCTGGAACCACGCCTCGCGGCGAGCCGCGGTGGCGGATGCGCGCGGCAATTGCGCCGGCGCCAAATGCCCGATCGAGCTTTCCTTCTACGGCCGAAGCTGCGGCGCCTTCGCGATCTCCGACAAATCCTGGTCGCTGGTCCAGCGAGAGGGCGTCCAACGCGCGAAGGACGCCGCGCTTGACGAATGCGGCAAGGCTGGCAAAGCTTGCCGCATTATCGGTTCCGTCTGTGCCGACGGCTCCGGCCGCTGATGCCTTTTCATTCTGGATTCTTGCTGGATTCTTGCTCATGCCCATTGCCGTTGTCCGCCCCATCGCCATCGCTTTCCTCCTCACCGTCGCCCTCGCTCCGCCTTGCGCCTTCGCCCAGTCCGGCAGCGCCGGCGGCGCGATCGGCAATGACGAGAAGTCGCTGTCCGGCTCGCGCCAGGATCGTTCCTCGGACCGCTCGGCCGAGCCCACGCCGTCGGCGCGCCGGAGCAGGCCGGCTGAAGAGCCGCGCTCGTCGTCGCGGCGCAGCGGCGGCAGAGGTAGCGGCGGTGGCTTTGACGGCGCCTGGGTGGTCACCAGCGTCGGCTGCGGCGGCACCACGTCCGGCGCGGTCGTGGTCTCCTCGGGCAAGGTCATCGGCCAGGGCGTCACCGGCACCGTCAGCCCGAGCGGCGCGGTGAGCACGGTGGGTCAAGGCGACGGCGTGACCTTCACCGGATCGGGACGCCTCGGCGCGCGCAGCGGTTCCGGCACATGGCGCCGCTCCGACGGCTGCGGCGGAACCTGGAGTTCGGCGAAACAGTAGCCGCAACACGCCCGATTTCGCCGCGGAACAACCGCCCCGCAGGCCCAATTCAAGCCACATCCTCTCCGGATTTGCGGCTCATTGCCACCCAAGTCTTTGATGACAAAGGGCTGGTAAAGAGTTGCGTCATGCGTAACCGGGAGACCAGGATGGGCAACCGCACCGCAAAATTCGTATCCGCGCTGGTCGGCAGCGTCATTGCCGGCTTGCCACTGGCCGCAATGTCGCAGAACGCGCCGAACCCACCGAGCACGGCCAACGCGGCCGCCGACTGTCTCGCCTCGCCGAAGGGCGCCGCGCCGCAGGGACAGCACTGGTACTATCGTCTCGACCGCGCGACCAAGCGGCAGTGCTGGTATCTGCGCGCCGCGGGCGGCAAGGACAACGCGAAGGCTGCGCAGACCGCCGAGGCCGCAGCCGACGCGCCACCGGATTCATCCGCACCGCCGCCGCAGACCGTGCAGGACGCGCGTGCCGAATTTGTGGGGCCGCGTGCGGCCCCCAAGGCGCCGAACGCGTCTGCGCCGGCCACACCGACCTCCCCGCCGCCGACACAACAACCAGAGAACCAGGCTGCTGATGGCAGCGCGCAGCAAGCTCCCGTCGCCACACCGTGGCCCGATGTCCCGGCAGCCTCCACCACGCCAGAGCCCCAGCCGGCAAATACCATGGGGGGAGCTGCTGCGCAGTCGAAAGCAAAACCGTCAAAATCCCCTGCTCCGCTCCCGCCCGCTGCAACAGACAGCACGACCGACAAGCCCAGCGGCTCGGTCCAGATGCTGCTGCTCGTGATCGGCGGCGCGCTGGCACTCGCGGGAATCCTCGCCAGCCTGATCTACCGCTTCGCCGGCGGACGCGTCCGCGTCCAGTCCGCCGACCGTCGCGGGCATTGGGACGATTGGACACCGCAAGATCATGACGGAAGCCGCGCGCCCTGGGTCGGTGCGACGCCGGCCGTCACGCCGCGCACGCAGCCGCGCCCGGTCGATTTCGACGAAGCACGGCCGCCGCAGACCGCGCAACTCGCCGCCTTCACCAAGGAGATCGGCAGGATCGCGGCCCAATCCGCTTCCCTTCGCAACGAGGCCGCAGCGCTCGACAAGGCCGACATCTTCAACGGCGCGTTCGAGATCGAGGCGGCGCCGCCGCGGCTCGCGGCCAAGGAGACCAACGACACAAAGCCCGTGGCCCGCGACGCGGTCGATCACGATGAAGATGTGCAGGCCGAGGAGGCCGTCGACGTCGACGTGATCACCGCGATGCTGGAACGGCTGGCGAAGCAAGGGCCGCGGCTGCCGCAGCCTAACCCTGAAGCTGACCTTGCAAAGCTCGCACGAAACCAACGAGGCCAATCCGCCGCTCGCGCTTGAGGCGTTCGGCCTTCAGGATCGACTGCACCTCGGCGAAGGCCTCATCAACATTGTGGTTGATGACGATGTAGTCGTACTCGGCCCAGTGGCTCATCTCGTGGCTGGCGCGGCTCATGCGCTTGCGGATCACCTCGTCGGAATCCTGCGCGCGCGAATGCAGCCGCTTCTCGAGATCGGCCGCCGAGGGCGGCAGGATGAAGACGCGAACGACGTCGATGCTTGCTTTCTGGTGCAGTTGCTGCGTGCCCTGCCAGTCGATGTCGAACAGCACGTCCTGCCCGGCCGATAGTGCCGCTTCGACGGGCGCACGGGGCGTCCCGTAAAGATTGTCGAAGACGGTGGCCCATTCGAGCAGCTCGTCCTGTTCCACCATCGTCTCGAACTTGGGCTTGCTGACGAAGAAATAGTCCCGCCCCTCGACCTCGCCCGGTCGCATCTGCCGCGTCGTCGCCGATACCGACATCTTCAAGCCCGGCTCGCGCTCGAGTAACATCCGCGAAAGCGTCGTCTTGCCCGCGCCCGAGGGCGAGGACAGCACGAACATCAAGCCGCGCCGTTCGACACCGTCAGTTCCGTGACCGCCTGATGTCATCGATCACTCCAGATTCTGGACTTGCTCGCGGAACTGCTCGACCACGTTCTTCATGGCGAGCCCCGTATTGGTCAGCTCGATGTCGTTCGACTTCGAGCAGCAGGTGTTGACCTCGCGGTGAAACTCCTGCGCCAGGAAGTCGAGCTTGCGGCCGACCGGGCCGCCCTTGCCGATCAATTCACGCGCCTGCGCGATGTGGGATGCGATACGGTCGAGCTCCTCGCGGATGTCGGCCTTGGTGGCGATCAGGATCGCCTCTTGCATCAGACGGTCAGAGTCGAAGCGGTCGGAGGTGTCGAGCAGCGCCGCGATCTGCTCGGCAAGCCGTGCCTTGATCGCCTCCGGCTTCCGCCCCGGCGCGCCTTCCGCCTTCTTCGCCAGTTGCTCGATCTCGTCGACCCTCTGGGTCAGGATCTGCCCCAGCGAAGTACCTTCGCGCTTGCGCATCGTGACGAGCTCATCGAGCGCCTTGTCGAAGGCCTCGGCGGCAGCAGCGCGCGCGGCCTTGTCCTCCTCTTCGTCGCCCTCGGGCTCGGCGACCTCGACGACACCCTTGATCGCAAGCAGGCCGTCGATGCTCGGGGCCACCGCGTCGACCTTGCCGGCGATCACAGCCGCCGCCTTCAGGACGGCGTTGAGCACGTCCTCGTTGACGCGCACGGAAGCTGCGGCGTTGGCGCGCTTGACGGTGAGATTGGCGTAGACGGTGCCGCGCGACAAAAGCTCGCCGGCGCGTTTCTTGGCGTGCGCCTCGAGCTCGTCGAAGCCCTGCGGCAGCCGCACCCTGAGATCAAAGCCCTTGGCGTTGACCGACTTCAATTCCCATTCGAACGTGTACGGCCCGCTTGCGCCGTGGCTTCGAGCAAAGCCGGTCATGGACGACAGCGCCATCAGGTCAATTTCTCCAGAAACGCGGGATTCGCGGGGGCATCAAGCCACGCGAATCTTAAGACTATTTTGCAGGAAAGTGGAATCCGCAAAGTCCGCAGGCAGATCTGCAACGCGCCTAGCGCTGGACCACCGGCGGCGAGGATTGCACCGCGCCCTGCCGCGCCGACGGCGGCGTTGCGGGGCGTGCCGCGGGCGGCTTTTTCTGCTGATTGGGCCGCGCCGGCGTGGTCGCCGTCGGCGTATCGACGGTCCCGGGCGCGGCGGCAGCGGGCGGCGCCGCGTCCTCGGCCGGCTCGACCGTGTCGTTCTGGATCTGCTTTTCCATCGCGCGCAGCTTGGCGACGTTCTTCTGGTGCGCGTCGTAGGTTTCGGTGAAGGCGTGCCCGCCGGTGCCGTCGGCGACGAAATAGAGGTCGCGGGTGCGGGCCGGATTGGCGGCGGCCTCCAGCGAGGCGCGGCCGGGGTTGGAGATCGGGCCCGGCGGCAGGCCCTCGATTACGTAGGTGTTGTAGGGCGAAGGCTGCGTGATCTCGCTGCGCTTGATCGGGCGGCCCAGCGTGCCCTTGCCGCCGACGAGGCCATAGATGATGGTCGGATCGGACTGCAGCTTGATGCGCTGCTTCAGGCGATTGACGAACACCGCGGCGACGCGGCTGCGCTCGTCGGGCTTGCCGGTCTCTTTCTCCACGATCGAGGCCAGCGTCACCAGCTGCTCCGGCGACTTGACCGGAATGTCCTGATTGCGACGCTCCCAGATCTCGGCGAGCACACGTTTGTGCGCCTGCTGCATGCGCTGGACCACCTGCTCGCGCGGGGTACCGCGCGGGAATTTGTAGGTCTCCGGCAGCAGCGTGCCTTCGCGCGGCAGCTCGCGCACGCTGCCGGTGAAGATGTCGTTGTCGGACAAGCGCGCCACGATCTGCTCGGAGGTCAGGCCTTCCGGAATTGTGACGGCATGCTGCACCACCTTGCCCTCGACGATGGTGGCGATGACGTCGCGGAGCGAAGCGTTCTTCTGGAACGCATATTCACCCGGCTTGAGGTCCGAGCTTGCCTTCAGCGCGGCGACGCTGGCGATGAACACCCAGGGATTGACGTCGGTCACGCCTTCCCGGTTCAGTGTCTCGGCGATGTCGCGCTTGCCCGCGCGCTGCGGGATGTTGACGATCTTGTCGTCCTTCAGCGGCCCGGGCGATTCCAGCACCTGCCGGCCGTAATAATAGACGCCGCCGGCGCCGAGCATGGCGATCAGCAGAAGGGTGATGATGGCGTTGCCGACGACCACGAAGGGATTGCGCGCACGGTCCGATCGCTTCGGCGGCGGTGGGAGCTGTTCAGGCTCGAGCGCTGCCCGCGGACTCCGGGGCGAAATGGGCGGCCTTTCACTCATCGAAACAACCTGAATCCTGCCGGTTCAATAGCGGCTCGGCAATCGCCTGCCGCGCCAAATGCACGCCCACGTCCATGACTATCGCCGAATACGGCAAAACGGTGGATTCGTCTCAAACTCAAGCTAACTGGCCAAACGCCGGACGATCACCGACGCATTGGTACCGCCAAAACCAAACGAGTTCGACAAGGCGACATTGACCTCACGCTTCTTGGCCGTGTGCGGCACGAGGTCGATTGCGGTCTCCACCGACGGATTGTCGAGGTTGATCGTCGGCGGCACGACATTATCGCGAATCGCGAGAATGGCGAAGATCGCTTCGATCGCACCCGCTGCGCCGAGCAGATGCCCCGTCGACGATTTGGTCGACGACATCGCGACCTTGGAGGCGGCATTGCCGAGCAGGCGCTCGACGGCACCGAGCTCGATCTCGTCGCCGAGCGGTGTCGAGGTGCCGTGCGCGTTGATGTAGTCGAGATCGGATGCCGTCAGGCCGGCGCGCCGGAGCGCGGCCGACATGCTGCGGAAGCCGCCATCGCCATCGGGCGACGGCGACGTAATGTGATAGGCATCACCCGACAGACCGTAGCCGATCACCTCGGCATAGATCTTCGCGCCGCGGCGCCGGGCGTGGTCGAGCTCTTCCAGCACGAGGACGCCGGCGCCCTCGCCCATGACAAAACCGTCGCGGTCCTTGTCGTAGGGACGCGAAGCCTTCTCGGGCGTCTCATTGAAGCCGGTCGAGAGCGCGCGCGCGGCGTTGAAGCCGGCGATACCGATGCGGCTGATCGGCGACTCGGCGCCGCCTGCGACCATCACGTCGGCGTCCCCCAGCGCGATCAGGCGGGCGGCATCGCCGACCGCATGCGCGCCGGTCGAGCAGGCCGTGACCACCGAATGGTTTGGGCCCTTCAGCCCGTGCTTGATCGACACATATCCGGAGGCGAGATTGATCAGGCGGCCCGGAATGAAGAACGGCGATACCTTGCGGGGTCCCCGTTCCTTCAGGAGCAGCGCGGTCTCGGCAATGCCGCTCAGGCCGCCGATGCCGGAACCGATCATGGTGCCGGTCGCGCACTTGTCCTCTTCGGTCTCGGGATGCCAGTTGGCGTCGTCGAGCGCCTGGCCGGCTGCGGCCATGCCGAAGATGATGAAGTCGTCGACCTTGCGCTGGTCCTTCGGCTCCATCCACTTGTCGGGATTGAAGGTGCCGTTGCTGCCGTCGCCGCGCACGACGGTGCAGGCGTATTTTGTCTGAAGATCGGAGACATCGAAGCTCTCGATCGGGCGCGCGCCGCTTTCGCCGTTGAGGATGCGTTTCCAGGTCGGTTCGACGCCGCAGCCGAGCGGCGACACCATGCCGAGACCAGTGACGACAACCCGCCTCATGTCAGAAAACTCCGCATCGAAAGATTCACGGCCAATAACAAGAAACCGGCTGACCGCTGCGAAGCGGCCCGTCCGGTTTCAATGTTGTCCCCGCGAAAATGAAGAGCCTTAGCTCTTCGCGTTCTTCTCGAGAAACTTCGTGGCATCGCCGACGGTGAGAATCGTTTCCGCGGCGTCGTCCGGAATCTCGCAACCGAATTCCTCTTCGAACGCCATCACCAGCTCGACGGTGTCCAGACTGTCGGCGCCGAGGTCGTCGATGAAGCTCGCAGCGTCGACAACCTTCTCGGGTTCAACACCAAGGTGTTCGACCACGATCTTCTTAACCCGCTCGCCAATGTCACTCATTGCATAACCTCGTGTTGTTCCCTGTAGACCCGACCCCCCGGGACGATACGAGCCGTCGTGGTCGTGTTACTTGCCTTCGCTTACGAACTTGATTGGCCCCATCCTAACCGATACAGGGCCCGGCGAACGACGGCCAAGGCTCCGCATCGCCAATATACAGGGTTTCAAAAACCTGCAATGGCGTTCTTTGCCCATCCGTTGAAGGTCCGGTTATCACACTTCAATTGCCTTGACTACAAGCCTCATTTCGCTCCGGAAACGGCCGTTTGCCGCATCCGCGCCGCCGATCTGGGCGGTGCGGAACGAGGGCTTCAGATCATGGCCATGCCGCCGTTGACGTGGATGGTCTGGCCGGTGACGTAGGCTGCTTCGTTCGAACTCAGGTACACGGCGGCCGCGGCGATGTCCTCGGGCGTTCCCAGACGGGCGGCCGGAACCTTGGTCAGAATCGTTTCGCGTTGCTTGTCGTTGAGCGCGTCGGTCATCGGCGTCTTGATGAAGCCGGGCGCGATGCAGTTCGCGGTCACGCCGCGCTTGGCGTATTCGGCCCCGAGCGTCTTGATCATGCCGATCAGGCCCGCCTTCGAGGCGGTGTAGTTGCCTTGTCCGGGATTGCCGGTGACGCCGACCACCGAGGTGATGGCGATGATGCGGCCGAAGCGCTTGCGCATCATCAGCTTGGTCGCGGCGCGCGCGAGGCGGAAGGTCGAGGTCAGATTGACGTTGATAACCTCCTCCCAATCCTCGTCGCGGAGCTGCACGAAGAGATTGTCACGGGTGATGCCGGCATTGGCGATGAGGATGTCGACCTGGCCCATCGCGGCTTCCGCAGCCGGCACCAGCGCCTCGACCTCGTCGGCCTTGGAGAGATTGCAGGGCAGCACGTGGGTGCGCTCGCCGAGCTTGCCGGCAAGCTCATCCAGCACTTCCTTGCGCGTCCCTGAGATCGCGACGGTGGCGCCCTGCGCGTGCAGCGCCTGCGCGATCGCGCCGCCGATGCCGCCGGTGGCGCCGGTGACGAGCGCCTTTTTGCCAGTCAGATCGAACATCGATAACTCCTCCAATGCACGATCCGGAAAAGTGTGCAGCGGTTTTCCGGAATGATCGTGCGTAAACTCAAGGCTGCTTCGCGGCGGCCAATGCATCCTTGGCGGCGGCAATGTCGTTGGGTCCGCCCACCGCAACGCCGACGGCACCGTCTGCGATGCGCTTGACGAGACCGGTCAGCACCTTGCCGGCGCCGATCTCGAAGAAGCGGGTGACGCCCTGTCCTGCCATATAGGCAACCGACTCGCGCCAACGCACCGTGCCCGTGACCTGCTCGACCAGGCGGCGGCGGATCTCGTCGGGGTCGGTGATGGCGCTTGCCAGCACGTTCGACACCAGCGGGGCGGCCGGCGCCTTGATCGTGACTTTCGAGAGCGCCTCCGCCATGGCGTCGGCGGCGGGCTGCATCAGCCTGCAATGGAACGGTGCGGACACCGGCAGCAGCATCGCGCGCTTGGCACCCTTGGTCTTGGCGATCTCGACGGCGCGATCAACCGCGGCCTTGTCGCCCGAGACGACCACCTGCCCGCCGCCATTGTCGTTGGCGGCCTGGCAGACCTGCCCCTGGGCCGCCTCATTGGCGACCTCCATAGCGGCCTCGTAGTCGAGACCGAGCAGCGCGGCCATTGCGCCGGCGCCGACCGGGACGGCCTTTTGCATTGCGAGACCGCGGGTGCGAAGCAGACGGGCGGTATCGGAAAGCGTCAGGCTGCCGGCCGCAGCCAGTGCCGAATATTCACCGAGCGAATGACCGGCGACGAAGGCCGCGTCTCGTCCCACGGAAAATCCGGCCTCGGCCTCCAGCACGCGCAGGGTGGCGACAGAGACCGCCATCAGCGCCGGCTGGGCGTTTTCGGTAAGCTGGAGGGTTTCGGCCGGGCCATCCCAGATGATCGCCGTCAGCTTCTCGGACAGCGCTGCATCGACCTCGTCGAACACGGCGCGCGCCACCGGAAAGGCGTCGGCCAGGGCCTTGCCCATGCCAACCGCCTGGGACCCCTGCCCCGGAAATGTGAATGCTGCCGTCATCGGCGCTCCCTGCTTGTGGGCACGATCCCTCGTAAGAACCAGCAGCCGATTACGCGCGGCCTTGATATCTGGTTCCCTGGCCATAGCTCCCTCGGCCATGGTTCCGGATCACGCTCCAAAGGGGGCCGTAGACACTGTCCGAGGCCGGACTGTCAAGCCGAGATGGGAACCCCGGCCGGCATTCAACTGGGGATACGCCGCGTCAAAACCCGCCGGCGGTCTGGTTGGCATCGACCTTCGCCCCCGCCTGGGCACGGCGCGCGCTGTTCACCAGCTGCCCCGGCCGGTCGTCGCCGTCGGGCTTTGCCGTCGCCAGCCGCAGTACGGCGGCATAGCCCGGCTGCACCTCCATGCGGTCCGCATGCCGGCTTGCGCTCAGCAGCCGGTGCACCTTCGGCAGATTGTAGCAGGGCACATAGAACAGCAGATGATGCTCGAGGTGATAGTTCACGTAGTACGGCGCGATGAACAGGCGCTCGAGAAGATTGGCATGCGTGGTGCGGGTGTTGCGCAAGGGATCGCTGCTGTCGGGGACGACGGCGTGCTCGGCGATGTTGCGAATGCGGGTGATGACCATCATCCAGGTCAAGAGCGGCACCAGCCAGAGCAGCGGATAGGCCCACCACACGCCGGCCGCCACGCACGCGGCGAACATCACGGCATTGACGATGCATTGCGGACCGAGCTTGTCCCAGAAATGCGAAAGGCGCTGACGCCACGGCCAATCCTTCGCACCGAGCGCGTTGAGCAGCTGCGCCTTGCGCTGCTGGTAGCCGGTCTGTCCGGTGATGTCGCGAATGAACTTGCGACGATAGCTCAGCTTAGTGATCGGAAACGGCGCCGACAGAACGAGGTCGGGATCATCCTCCTGCTGGGTGCGCGCATGATGCTGCAGGTGGTAGCGCCGGTAGCTGCGCGTCTCCGCGAACAGCGGATAGGCGCAGAACCGCTGGCTCAGGGTCAGATTGGTTTTCTCGTCGGCGGACAGGCAGCCATGTGCGCCGTCATGCATCAGGATCGCAAGGCCGAGCTGGCGCGAGCCGATGATGGCGACGGCGAGAACATAGGTGACAGGATTTGGCCACCAGGCGACCAGCGCAACCGCCCCAACGATCAGCGCCCAGGCGTGCGCGATCAGCGCAACGCCCTTCCAGGTCACGCGCTGGCGCACGTCGGCGAGCTGGTCGTCGGTCAGGAAATCGCGGGCACGCATGCGAAGCGCGGTCATGGCCTACCCCTCTTCATTCGAATGTGACGCGTCGTCGACGAGGCGCAGGCGCGCCGTGTCAGTGGATTTCGCCTGCTCACCGAGCACCCGCAGCATCTCGGCGGAGAGCGCCTCGGGCGAACGGCCCATCGCATAGCCTTCGAGAATGACGCCGATGGCGACGGCCCAGAAGCGCCGCGAGCTTTCGTCGGGCGCTCGCAGCGATCGCCAGCCGTGCCGTGCCACCTGGCTCGCATAGGCGCGCGCGCCTTCACCGTGCAGGCGCTCGATCGTGCGCTCGACCAGAGGCGCCAGATCCTGGCGCCGGCGCGTCAATGTCAGGGCTTCGGCGAAGAAGGCGACGGAATCGCTCGCCGTCACGGTCTGCGCCAGCGCATGCGTGTAGTCCCGCGGGGTGCGCGCCTGCAGCGCCGCCTGCTCGGTCTCACGCGCCAGATACAGCAAATCGCGGCAGGCGCATTCGACGAACAGCGCCTCCTTGGTGCGGAAGTAATAGGTGATCTGGCTCGGAAAGGCGTCCGCTGCGGCCGCGATGTCGGTGATCGCGGTGCCCGAGAGCCCCCGCTCCCGGAACAGCGGACTTGCCGCATCCAGCAGCAGCGAGCGCATCTTGCGGCCGGCGGAGCGCGTCGCACGGGCGGCGTGCTTGGGATCACCCGCCGCCTCAACCGCCTCATGGACCGACTTTTCCGCCATGGGATCTCTCCGCCGAGTTATTTGTATGACATACAAACAAATAAATCAAGACCCGTTGGTATTGGAGGACGCGGGAGGGCACCGTCCCTTGGGCGATCCGAGCCGAAATCCAGCCCTCAACCTTGCAAAGCCGGTCAAAATCCGTATAAGGCGCGCATCCGCAGACCCCGGCCGGGAGCTGAACGGACGGTCTCAGCAAATCATTCGTGATTTTGGTGTGGCAGGGCCAGTCGGCCCGTCGTCCCGTGTTTCCGCCTTCTGAGCTTAATCCCAGAGTCCTTTCCGAAGGCCTCTTAAGGGCTTGACGCCGGGCGATGCGCCAACATGAGGAAAGGACCACCATGGCTCTTTATGAGCATGTCTTTCTCGCGCGTCAGGACGCGAGCACGCAGCAGGTCGAAGAGCTGACTGCGCAGATGACCGGTATCGTCGAGGGTCTCGGCGGCAAGGTCACCAAGACCGAGAATTGGGGCGTGCGCTCCCTCACCTATCGCATGAACAAGAACCGCAAGGCGCACTTCGTGCTGCTCAACATCGACGCGCCGTCCGCGGCGATCGCCGAGATCGAGCGCCAGGAGCGCATCAGCGAAGACGTGATCCGCTATCTCAGCGTCCGCGTCGAGGAGCTCGAGGAAGGCCCGTCCGCGATGATGCGCAAGGCCGACCGCGACCGCGAGCGTGACGACCGTGGCGGCGGCTTCCGCGATCGTGAAGGCGGCGGTTTCCGTGGCGACCGTGAAGGCGGTTTCCGCGGTGGCGATCGCGACGGTGGTGGCTTCCGCGGTGATCGCGGCCCGCGCCGTCCGCGCGAAGACGCTGAAACCACCACGACGGATGGGGAGTAAGACCAATGGCTGAAGCTGGTGCACGCCGTCCGTTTTTCCGTCGTCGCAAGAGCTGCCCGTTCACGGGCGCCAATGCTCCGAAGATCGACTACAAGGACTCCAAGCTGCTGATGCGTTACGTCTCCGAGCGCGGCAAGATCGTGCCGAGCCGCATCACAGCGGTGTCCGCGAAGAAGCAGCGTGAGCTCGCCCGCGCCATCAAGCGCGCGCGGTTCCTGGGCCTGCTGCCCTACGTCATTCGCTAAGACGAACTCGGCCGGCGGCGACGTCGCCGCCGGCCGCGACTTTCTGAACTCATAAGGCTTCCGGGTCGTCCGGTCGCCGATGGTTGGGGCAAGTGGCCTCTAACCGCTCGAAGGGAGCGGGACAGCTGATGATGGCTTTTGCACTGATTGGCCTGATCGCCGGCGCTGCGTCGGCCCTGATGTTCGCCTCGATCATTTCGGGCGCGCTGATCTCGCTCGTCCTGTTCTATCTCGCTCCGCTGCCGCTGATGGTCGCCGCGATCGGCTGGGGACCGCTTTGCGCGAGCCTCGGCGGCATCGCTGCCGCGATCGGCCTCGGCGCCCTGTTCGGCCTGCCCTATTGCATCGCCTTCGCCGTCACCGTCGCGCTGCCCGCGTGGTGGCTCGGCCATCTCGTCCTGCTCAGCCGTCCTGTGGGACCTGTCACGCCAGACGCGACTACCGAGCCTCCCGCCGCGCCTGAGCTCGAATGGTATCCGGTCGGCCGCATCCTGCTGTGGCTTGCGGGCTTCGCCACGCTGACCACGATGGCCGCCCTGCTCACGCTCGGGACCGATGCCGAAACCATCCTCGGCACGTTGCGGCGCGGCCTGATGCGCCTCCTCCGCGCCACCGACCCGCAGAGCTCCGGCGAAGCCGGTCAGTTCGTCGACGCGCTGGTGCGCATCGCGCCGGCCGGGGCCACTGTCATCGCGATGATGACGCTGACGCTCAACCTCTGGCTCAGCGCCAAGATCACGGCGACATCGGGCCGGCTGCGGCGCCCCTGGCCGGACATGAAGACGGCGGAGCTGCCGCCGATGACGCTGGTGGGTCTCTGCATCGCGCTCGCCTTCTGCTTCACCGGCGGGCTGCTCGCGATCGCCGCCCAGATCGCCGCGGCCGCGCTGATGATGGGCTATGCGCTGACCGGCTTCGCCGTGCTGCATACGCTGACGCTGGCGCTGAAGAGCCGCACGTTCTGGCTCGGCTCGACCTACGCCGTCGTGGTCGTGTTCGGATGGCCCGTGATCGCGATGGTGATCCTCGGCCTTGCGGACGCCATGTTCGGCTTCCGCGAGCGCTTCCTGCGCAGCCGGCAGCCGCCGCCACTGCCGACCCCTTAAGTCAACCACCGGAACTGAAACCTACAAACCACTTCAAAAGGAGAACGAATATGGAAGTCATTTTGCTGGAACGCGTCAACAAGCTCGGCCAGATGGGCGAAGTCGTGAAGGTTCGCGACGGCTATGCCCGCAATTTCCTGCTCAAGCGCGGCAAGGCGCTGCGCGCCACCGCCGACAACCGTTCCAAGTATGACGGCATGAAGGCCGAGCTCGAGGCCCGCAACCTGCAGGCCAAGGGCGAGGCGTCCAAGGTCGCCGAGAAGATCAAGGACAAGAACATCATCGTGATCCGTCAGGCCTCGGAAGCCGGCCAGCTGTTCGGCTCCGTCACGGTGCGCGACATCGTCATGGCGTTCGAGGCCGACGGCGTCCACCTCGACCGTCCGCAGGTGCAGCTCGACGCGCCGATCAAGACCATCGGCAAGCATACGGTCATCGTCGCCGTTCACCCCGAGGTCGAGGTCGAGATCACCGTGACCGTCGCGCGCAGCCAGGACGAGGCCGAGCGCATCAACCGTGGCGAGGACATCTCGACCCGCAACGAGGACCGCGACGCCGCCGCCGAGGCGATCGCCGCCGCCGGCGAGTTCTTCGATCCGGAAGCCGAGCCCGACGACGTCGAGCCGGCGCCGGCCGCGGAAGAGAAGTAAGCCTCGCATTCGCGCGAGACCGCGAAGCCCGGCTGCCTCAGGCGGCCGGGCTTTTCGTTTTCGCAGCGACGTCCTCGCTCAACATCGCGATCGAGGCCAGCGCCGTTGCCGTGTGCTTCTCGACGCCGTCGCTGACGCAGAACACGTCGGCTGCGACCACCGAGACCTGACGGCCCGGCTTGATCACGCGGGCCCGGCAGATCAGCTTCTCGCCGACCGCAGGCGAGAGCAGATTGAGCTTGTATTCCGCCGTCAGCGCCGGCTGGCCGCGCGAGGTGGCGGCTGCGATCGTCGTGGCGTTGTCGACCAGGAAGGCGGTGACGCCGCCGTGGAAGAAGCCGTGCTGCTGCAGCAGCTCCGGCCGGCGATCCACGGCAATCGTGCAGGTGCCGCGCGTCAACTCCGAGAGCTCGGCGCCGACCAGGTTCATGAAGCCCTGGCGGCCGACATTGGCATGGATGTGCTCGGCAATCGGCGCAAATTCGGGATCCGCTTCGGCGCGCATGCAGTCTCTCCTTATTGCTTGTTGATGCGATCGTATGGCCGCAGCGCGCGGATGGCGCAGGCGATCAGCGTGTCGGTCTCGGCGCGCGGATCGGCGCGGTCGCGTCCCGACAGAAAGGCGCGGCAGAAAATCTGCGCCGGACCGATGAGCTGGCTGATGAACATCGCCGGCGTCATCGGCAAGAGTTCACCGCTTGCAACCAGCGGCGCGCGCCAGCGCTCGATGCCTTCGGCGAGGCGCCCATTCTGCGCGCGCTGGGCGTCGCGAATGTCCTCGCCCCACTCGCTGCGCGAAATCTCGAAGAGATAGCGCGCCTCGCGCCGGCTGGTCACCACCCAGTCGAGATGGGCCCGGATCAACCGATCGATGCCCTGTTCCGCATTGGGCACGGGATCGAGCGCGGCCAGCACCGCGGCGTGATAGTGCCGCAAGACCTCCAGGAACAGCGCACCGGCAAGCTCCTTCTTCGAGCCGAAGGCGTGAAAGAAGCTGCCATTGGAGGCCCGCGCTTTGCTGCGGATCGCGGCCACCGTCGCGGCTTCAAAGCCGACGCGGTCGAACACGACGAGACCCGCCGCCAACAAATCATCCCGCACACTCGCCGTCATCGGAGCCTCCTAGAGCATTACTCTAGAGCACTACTCTAGCGCCGGTCAATACAATGCGGAGGCCGCGACGAACGCGGCCTCCGCTGGTCGATCAAAAACGGGCTGGCTTAGCGCGAGATCGGCGGCGTCGGTGGGCCGGAGGATTCGGCCGGCGCGGCAGGCGGAGCTGCAGCGGTCGCGGGCGGTGCCGGCTCCTGCGGCTTGGCCGCCGGTTCAGAGCTGGCAGCCGGCGCGGCAGGCTTAGGAGCTGCCTCTTCCGCCGGTTTGGTGGGCTCGGCCGGCTTCGCGGCGGGCGTGACCGGAGGGACCGGATCGGACCGCAGCGCCGGCGTCTCACTGCCGCGGGGCTCGACCTTGGCGCTGTCAGGCTTGGACTCAGCCGGTTTCTCGTCGGCCTTGGTCTCAGGCTTGACGATCTCAGGCTTGGCAGTCTCCGCCTTGGGCTCGCTCTTCTTGTCTTCGGTGGCCGGCGCGGCGGCATCGACCTTCGGGGCTTCCTCATGCCCGGGCTTGGCGCGGCGCTTGCCCTTGCGTCCTTCGGGCGCAGCCTGGCCCTCGGGCTTCGCGCCTTCCTCGGCCGGACGCGCGGCACGCTTCTGGCGCGCCCCTTCCGCGGCGGGAGCAGCGGCCTCCCCCTCTGGCTTGACGGCGTCCTGGGCGCGCGGACGGCGGCCCTGATGCTCGGGATTGGTGCTCGCGTCCTTTTCCTTGGCGCCTTCCTTGGCGCCGTCCTTCTTGCCGTCCTTGGCCTGGTAGCGGGTGTCGGTGGCACCGTTGGAGACGAGATAGGAGGCGAGAATACCCGCCATGTCCGAGCTCGTGGTGTAGTGCTGACGCAGGAAGCCCGGCAGCGAACCCGGCGCGACGGACTTCAGAAGTCCGCGCGGGCTCTTGTGGCACGCAGTGCAGGTCTGCGAGAAAATCTGGGACGGGCTTTTGCCGGCCTCGAGGTTGGTCACCTGCGCAAAAACGGTATCGGCGGTGCCGAAGCCCATCAGAAGCAGTACCGTCGCGAGGCTGAGCGCTCGGCTCGACATTCCCATCATCTCCATTGAATTCCGAGAGGTGCAGCCGGCCTCCGGCACGGCGGCGGGTCACCTTTTATCCGATTGAGCCGCGAATGGAAGCAGCCTCCACGCGCAAGGATGTGATTAAGCGCTTTTGGAATATCGGCTGTGAACTCAGCGCAATAGCGCAGCCGTCCCGCCCTCCCCAGATTTGGATGCAAACGCATAGGAACCAGAGCGGGACCTGAGCGTCCGACGTGAAGGCCGGGTTAGTCGCATCTAGTCGCATCTCTTGGGGTTCGCTCGAGAGGAAGGTGGCGATGGACCGATTGTTGCGTAGATTCCTGACCCAATTCATCCGCCGCGGGTCATTGACGGTGACCGGCTCCAGCGGATCGAAATTCACCGTCGGCGACGGCGCCGGCGAGCCGGTCGCGGTGCGCTTCGTTACTGCGGAGGCGGAACGCAAGGTCCTGGTCAATCCCGAGCTCGGGCTTGGCGAGGCCTATATGGACGGCGAGTTCGTCGTCGAACGCGGCAGCATCGCCGATGCCCTCGCGATCCTGCTCGATCAACCCGACCTCTTGCCGCACTGGGCAAGACCCTGGTGGCATCTGCGCTATCTGACGCGGCACCTGAAGCAGTTCAATCCGCGCTCGCGCTCCCGCCGGAACGTCGCACATCATTATGATCTCGACGCCCGGCTCTATTCGCTCTTCCTGGACGCCGACAAGCAATACAGCTGCGCCTATTTCGAGACGCAGGACGCGACCCTCGACGACGCGCAGCTGGCCAAGAAGCGGCACATCGCTGCCAAGCTGCGCGCCAAGCCGGGTCAGCGCGTACTCGACATCGGCTCCGGCTGGGGCGGGCTCGGGCTCTATCTCGCCGAGATCGCCGGCGCCGACGTCACCGGCATCACGCTCTCCACCGAGCAGTTGCAGATCGCCAATGCGCGCGCGGCCGAAAAGGGCCTGACCGGCTCGGCCAGATTCCTGCTCCAGGACTATCGCGACATCGACGGTCCGTTCGACCGCATCGTCTCGGTCGGCATGTTCGAGCATGTCGGCGCCCATTTCTACGACACCTATTTCCAGCGCTGTGCCGGGCTGCTCAGCGAGAACGGCATCATGCTGCTGCACTCGATCGGCCGTTCGCAGGGCCCGGATTCGACCAACCCCTGGATCGACAAATACATCTTCCCCGGCGGCTACATCCCGGCCTTGTCGGAAGTGCTGCCGGCGATCGAGCGCGCCGGCCTCTTGGTCTGCGATATCGAGATCCTGCGTCTGCACTACGCAGAAACGCTCAAAGCCTGGAGGGAACGTTTCATGGCGCGGCGCGAGGAGGCGGTGCAGCTCTACGACGAGCGCTTCGCCTTGATGTGGGAATTTTATCTGGCGGCCTGCGAGATGACGTTCCGCAAGCAGGCCATGATGAATTTCCAGATCCAGCTCACGCGCCGCCAGGGCGTGGTACCGATCACCCGCGACTACTTGCCGCGCGAAGAAAGCCGGCTGCGGGCTCGCGAAGCTGCGGCCAGGCCGAGGCTTCAGCTGGCGAGTGAATAGATCCTAGTGACGCAGGGTCGAAAGCGGGGAGAACCGGGCAAGGGCCGTTAACGCCAGTTGGGCCCGCAGTTCCACCAGGATTGCGGGTGCAACGGGCTCGCGACGCACTTCGGGGCGTTCAGCGTGCTCCATGGCCGCAATCAGTCCCGACAGCCAAAGCCGGCTACCTGCCTCGCTTCGCCAAATCTGGTGCTGCCGTTCTGGCCGCATCGCTTGCCTCGTTCCCTGTTGGCGGACCGTGGGAGACAATTCCCTTCCCGTCCGCCTGTTCCGGTCATACCCCCGAAAGAATCCGGGGAGATGTGATCCACTTCACATAAGTCTGGTCGGGCCTGGCTTAGACCGTCGCCATGAGCAAAGAGACCCAAACCTCGTTTGACGTGCAGGACGACCTCCGCACCGATTACGCCCTGATCGTTACCGGCGTCGGGGCGGCTCTGGTTGCGCTGGTCTACCTCCTGCTGGTCTGAAGCCGCGCCGAAAGCGGTTCGCCGTGCGCCCATTTTCGCGCGCTTCTTGATACGTCTGCGCGCAAACCCATAAAGTTCATGGTTTCCGGATTTTTCCATGGCACGGTCGCGGCCGTTTCCGGCGCCGGAGCAGGTTCCGCAAAAATCCGTCAAGCGCGGCGCGTGCTGCGACTGCTAATCATCCACCATTTTCACTGAGCGGTTGATAGCGGTCAGCTTTCGCTTTCGCTTTGACCCGCGGCGGCGCTTTATCCCGGCCCCGCATCCGCCCAAGAAAATTGCTAAGTACGTCCGACCATGGCCCTGACTGATTCGAACGTTCTCAAACTCGCGCCCGACGCCGGAACGCCCGCCTATCGGAGCGCTCCGCATAATATCGAGGCGGAACAGAGCCTTCTGGGCGCGATCCTTGTCAACAATGACGCCTTCTACCGCGTCTCCGACTTCCTGGAAGCGAAGCATTTCTTCGAGCCGCTGCACCAGACCATCTTCGAGACCGCCGGCAGCCTGATCCGGATGGGCAAGATCGCGACGCCCGTCACGCTGAAGACGTTCCTGCCCGCCGACACCGATGTCGGCGGCATGACCATCGGGCAATATCTTGCGCGGCTCGCCGCCGAAGCGACCACCATCATCAATGCCCAGGATTACGGCCGCACCGTCTACGACCTGTCACTACGGCGCGACCTGATCGGCATCGGCGAGGACATGGTCAATGTCGCCTATGACGCGCCGGTCGACTTCCAGCCGCGGGCGCAGATCGAGGACGCCGAGCGCAAGCTCTACGAGCTCGCCGAATCCGGCCGCTATGACGGCGGCTTCCAGAAATTCTCGCAGGCACTGGCGGTCGCGGTCGATCTCGCGGCCAAGGCGTTCCAGCGCGACGGCAAGCTGTCCGGCATCTCGACGGGCATGCGCGACCTCGACACCAAGATGGGCGGCCTGCAGCACTCCGACCTCATCATCGTCGCGGGCCGTCCCGGCATGGGCAAGACCTCTCTTGCGACCAACATCGCCTACAACGTCGCACGAGCCTACGTTCCGGAGCTCCAGGCCGACGGGACCACGAAGGCCGCCAATGGCGGCGTGATCGGGTTCTTCTCCTGCGAAATGTCGGCCGACCAGCTCGCCACGCGTATCGTGGCCGAGCGCACCGGCGTCCCCTCCTCCCACATCCGCCGCGGCGGCATCTCGGAAGCCGATTTCGACAAGATCCGAGAGGTCTCGATCGAGCTGCAGTCGCTGCCCTTCTACGTGGACGCCACCGGCGGCCTGTCGATCGCGCAGCTGATGGCGCGGGCGCGCCGGCTGAAGCGCCAGAAGGGCCTCGACCTGCTCGTCATCGACTACATCCAGCTGCTCTCGGGCTCCGGCAAGCGGAGCGACAATCGCGTGCAGGAAATCACGGAGATCACGACCAGCCTGAAGGCGCTGGCCAAAGAGCTCAACGTTCCCGTGATCGCGCTGTCGCAGCTCTCGCGTCAGGTGGAATCGCGCGACGACAAGCGGCCGCAGCTCTCCGACTTGCGTGAATCCGGATCGATCGAGCAGGACGCCGACGTCGTGCTGTTCGTTTACCGCGAGGAATATTACCTCGCGATGAAGGAGCCCCGCCCGGGCACGCCTGAACACGAGAAGTGGCAGCTGGATATGAGCCTTGCGCACGGCAAGGCCGAAGTCATCATCGGCAAGCAGCGCCACGGCCCGACCGGCACCGTCGATCTGGCTTTCGAAGCCTCGGTCACGCGGTTCGGCGACCTCGCGCCTGACAGTCAGCTGCCGGTTCGTAGCGGCAACGACTACTGAGTTCCTTGAACAGCAACTTCCTCTTGCGTAAAACGGCGCCATGACAATGGCGTCCGACCCGAAAATGAACCCGCAATCCGGCCTTCTCTCCGCGGAGGCCAATCAGGCCGCCGCGCTCGCCTCCTATGGCGGCGTGCTGACCGTCGATCTCGACGCCGTCATCGCCAATTGGCGCAGGCTCGAGAAGACGGCGGTGCCCGCCGAATGCTCGGCGGTGATCAAGGCCGACGCCTATGGCTGCGGCGCTGCCGAGGTCGCGCGTGCGCTGAGCAAGGCCGGCTGCAAGACCTTCTTCGTCGCCACCATCGAGGAAGCGCGCAAGGTGCGCGCGGCCGTCCCGGAGCCCACGATCTACGTGCTCGGCGGCTATTTCCAGAACACCGGCGAGCACTACGCCAAGATCAATTGCCGCCCGGTGATCGGCGACCTCAACGAGCTCGCCGAATGGGACGTGTTCTGCCGCCGGACGGGGTGGAACGGCGGCGCCGCCATCCACATCGACACCGGCATGAACCGGCTCGGGCTGACGCTCCAGGAGGCGCAGGCCATCATCCCCCGCATCAACGCCGGCGATCACGGCATCACGCTGGTGATGAGCCATCTGGTCTCGGCCGAGCAACTGAACAGCCCTGTCAACGCCAGGCAGCTCGCCGCCTTCCGCAGCATCGCCAGCGAATTCTCCGGCGTGCCGGCAGCGCTCGCCAATTCCTCCGGCATCTTCCTCGGCGCACCGTTCCAGTTCGACCTGGTGCGGCCGGGCGCGGCCCTCTACGGCGTCAACCCGACGCCGGAGGCCGACAATCCGATGCAGCAGGTGGTCGACCTCAAGGCGCGCATCGTGCAGACCCGCACCATCGAGCGCGGCGAGAGCGTCGGCTATGGCGGCACCTGGACCGCGCGGCGGCCGACGAAGCTCGCGATCATCGCAGTCGGTTATGCCGACGGCTATTTCCGCGCCGCCAGCTCCAATGACGGCACGCGCGGCGCCGAGGTCATCGTTGCCGGCAAACGCTGCCCGGTAGCCGGACGTATTTCAATGGACCTCATCGCGATCGACATCACCGATCTGCCGCCGAATGCGGCGCGGCGTGGCCACATGGTGACGCTGCTCGGCGAGGGCATCACCGTCGACGAGCTCGCACATCATTTCGGCACCATCGGCTATGAGGTGCTGACCAGCCTCGGCCACCGCTATGCCCGCATCTACAAGGGTGGCCATGTGGAGGAGCCGCTGGCAAAGCCGGAGCCGGCGCAAGCGACCGTTCAGCCGCCCTCCCCGCCGCCGATCGAGCCACCCACAGCCCCGCCGCCGGTGCCGGGCTGAGCAACGCTCGCGTGCCCCGGACGCTGCGCAGCGCTGTCTAGGCGATGCGAAGCATCGTCCGGGAGCGGTGCGCTGCAGAGCCGGTGCCCATCTCTCCGAATTATGCTGTGCCGCCTTCCGGGTCCCGGCTCGCGCCACGCGCGTCCGGGACACGAGAGTGTCGACCTACTTCTTCTTTCTGTTGTCCAGCACCGACTTGCAGGTCGCGCTGAGCTGGTCGCGCTTCTCGGTGAGGCAGGCGACGATGCGGCCGCCGCCGGGCGCAATGCCGGCGCAGAATTTGTCGTAGTCTGCCTTGCACGCGCCGCGCGGGTCGGGCGATTGTGCCGACGCGGGCCCGGAGAGCGCGACAGCGACGACGATAGCGGCAAAGTTCAACTTGGACATTGTATCTCCGGGACGGAAGGCAGGAGCCGGTAGCTCTACATGAAGATCGCGACATTCAACATCAACAACATCAACCGCCGCCTGCCCAATCTCTTGGCATGGCTGCGCGCGGCAAAGCCCGATGTCGTCGCGCTTCAGGAATTGAAGGCAAGTGATGGCGAATTTCCGGCGACCGCGATCGAAAAGGCCGGTTATGGCGCGGTGTGGCACGGACAAAAGACCTGGAACGGGGTCGCCATCCTCGCCCGCAAGGCCGAGCCGATTCTCACGCGCGACCGTTTGCCTGGAAGACCCAGCGATCACGAAGCCCGCTACATCGAGGCCGCCGTGCGCGGCATCATTGTCACCAGCATCTATCTGCCCAACGGCAATCCGCAGCCGGGGCCGAAATTCGACTACAAGCTCGACTGGCTCGCGCGGCTCAGGCGCCACGCCAGCAGTTTCATCAAGCAGGATCTGCCCGTCGTTCTCGCCGGCGATTACAACGTCGCGCCAACGGAGATCGACATCTATCCGACGCGCTCATGGGACAAGGATGCGCTGGTGCAGCCGAAGAGCCGCGCGGCCTATGCCTCGCTCGTCTCGCAGGGCTGGTGCGATGCGATCCGCGAGCAGCATCCGGACAAACGCATCTACACGTTCTGGGACTACAAGCGGAACCGCTGGCCGCGCGATGCGGGCCTCAGGCTGGATCATCTCCTGCTCAGCCCTGCCCTCGCCCCGCGGCTGACGAAGGCCGGCGTCGACAGAGACGTCCGCGGCGAGGAAGGCGCCAGCGATCACGCGCCCGCATGGGTGGTGTTGAAAGAGCCACGATGACGGTGCCGTAGGGTGGATCAGCTGAAGGCGTAATCCACCACTTCTCTTTCCGCGGTGACCAAGTTGGTGGATTACGCTGCGCTAATCCACCCCACAAGATCGCGTCGTTGATCACCGCCCGTAATAGTCCTGCACCGTGTCCCACGCCGCCTTTTGCAGCAGCTCGACCGTCGGCGCATCCAGCCCCATCACGTACGAATTTCCGACCGGCGAGCGTCCCGTCACCGCCGCGAATGTCACGCAGGCCGCAAGATACGTGCCCGCCGGGCTCGGATGCCGCTTGTCCGGCGCATAGAGATTGAGCTCCGGCTGCAACTTGCGCACGCGCGCGAAGGCAAGACCTGCGGGAATGACCAGCGCGTCGTTGGCATTGCCGGCGGTCGTATAGGCTTCGGCCAGTTGCTCCGTCATCTCAGGCTTGTCCGCATAGGCCCAGGACATAAAAAACACCGGCCGCAGGCCGTGGGCGCGAACGATGTCGCTGTCCTTCTTCGCGAACGTGACGAAGGCATCCTTCAATTGCGGATGGATCGGGCACTGGCTGCAATCCATCATCACGACGGCGTCGTATTGCCGGCCCGGCTTGTTGAAGATGACGTTGTTCTGCTCGTCGAAGGAATAGGCGCCGAGGCCGCCCGGCCGCAGCAGATTGTCCATGTCGTGCCAGTCGAGGCCGGAGCCGCCGATCGTGGCCATGGTGTTGCGATAGGCCATCTTGTTGGCGGGATCGGCAGCCCGCTCCATGAAGGTGAGATGCCCGGGCATGCCGTTGTTGTAGTAGAAGAAGCTGTTGCCGACGAACAGCACGGCCTTAGGGAAGTCCGGCCCGAGCGAGGTGACCTTCGGCTTGGTCTGCGCCTGTGCATTGAGGCCGGCTGCAACGGCCAGACACATTGCGAGCATCACTCGCGAAAAAAGACGCATCATGGCTTCCTCCCTATTTTTCCAGGGCCGAAACCAAATCAGCTTTTCAAAACGGCCTCAAGAGCACGAACGCGCGGCGGACATGCGCGGCGATTCACCACAGATTGGTTCACCACAGATTCCTGCCGTCGATCATGTTCACCGGCACAGCGTCGAGATCGAAATCGTCAAACAGACGCGCGTTCACTGCGACCTTGGGATTGTCGAAATCGGGCTTGCCGGTCGACCAGTCCGGCGACTCCGAATAGGTGCCGCAACCGCAACTCGCGCAGAAATGGTGCTTCACCGTGCGGCTGCCCCACAGATAGGTCGCGACATTGTCCGGCGGTGACAGCAGGCGAAACTGCGCCGGCGTGTAATAGGCCCACAACGCCCCGCGCTTGGCACAGAGCGAACACGTGCAGCGCGTCACGTTCGATGGCGCCTCCGTCACCTCGAACACCGTCTCACCACAATGACAGCTTGCCTCGATCGGCATGATCCGCTCCCCGCCTTGTCAGGAGCTGGTCGTAGCCTGCCCCTGCTGCCAACATGCTGTCAGCAGCGCAGTGCATGGGCAATAAATGCGAAAACAACCCCATGCACAGTAGCCGGCTCTAGTCGAATCAATGGCTTAGCGCCTCCGAAATTCCGGCTGCAGCGGCGTCGCCCGACCGCACAAAGCGCGTCAGGCTGCCCCTTCGTCGGGAATATTGAGGACGACCCCACAAGCCTTGCAATGCACAGCGTCGGCGTCGTGCCTTTGCAGCCCGCAAGCCGGACAGGGAAATCGGACCTTGCTGGGGCTGATGAGGGCGCGTGCCAGATTGAAGAACAGGGTGACGCCGAAGATCATGATCACGACGGTGATGAGCCGGCCGAGTGTCCCCGGCAAGGTGATGTCGCCGAACCCGGTCGTCGTCAGCGCCGTGACCGTGAAATACAGCGCATCGGCATAATTGTGTATCTCGCCGTTGCGAAACTTCTGGGTCTCATAGACGACGCCCGTCATGACAAAGATGAAAACTGCGAGGTTCGTCACCGCGAAGATGACGTCCTCGTTGCGACGAAAGAACGGGAAATCTATGCGGAGCCTCACCAATACCTGATAATCCCGAAGCAGTCTCAGCGTCCGCAAAATCCGCAGGAAGCCGGCCGCTTCGCCGGCAAGCGGCGCCAGAAAGGATACGATCGCGACCATGTCGGCCCAGGTCGCGAGCTGACCGAACTTTCGAAACGGATGCCGGCTGACGAGGAGCCGGGCCGAGAAATCGGCGAGCAGCAGCACGCCGAACACGACGTCGAGCGTTTCGAAGACCTCACTGGGTGGCAGGAACGAAGTCGCGATGATGAACAGCACCGTCACGATATCGAAGGCGAGCAGCGCATAGCGGAAGCGCACGCCACTGGGCGTTTCGCCCTCATAGAGGCGACGGACGTTGCTTCTGAGGGATCTCAGGGACACTGCATCATTATCCGGTTTGCACGGATGATTGCAGTTGGGAGCGCACCCCGCAAGTTCACGCCGGTCAAGCCTGCCCCAGTCGTACGATGATGTCGCCCGGCGCGAGAATTTGTTCGTCCGCCGGCCCTGCCTGCCACAGGCATTCGCCTCTCACCAATTCCGGCATCGGCAGCGGATGATCCCCAAAGTTTGCGACAAGCTGCAACCTCTCACGCGTCTTTGTCTGCCAGCGCACGTCCACGCCGCCCCGTCGAGCATCATCGCCAAGCAATTCACGCCATGCCGAAACGAAGCCTTGTTCGATCAGCGGCACGATCCTCTCGCGCCGGATCCTTAGCAATCGCGTCGTCAAAGCGCGAAAGTGCGCGCAAGCCGGAGAACCCTCGATGCTGGCCCAGTCGAGTTTCGAGGCCTGGAAGGTACTCACGTCGCAAGGGTCCGGAATCCTGGCGCGCATTTCGGGCGTCGAGAAGGCCTTGAAGTGCGAAAACTCCTTGCGGCGCCCTTTCCGCGTCAGTTCGGCCGCTTCTCCGGTCCAGTCTGCAAAGAACAGGAACGGCGTTTCGACAGCCGCTTCCTCACCCATGAACAGCATGGGAATGTGCGGATTGAGCAGGACCAGCGCCATCGCCTGCTCCAGCTTTTCCGGGCTGACCAATGTCGACAATCGCTCACCTAGGGCGCGGTTGCCGATCTGATCGTGGTTTTGCGCGAAGAAGATCGTGGCTTCCGGCGGCAGATGGGCACTCGGCTCGCCGCGTGGCGCATCATGCAGTGCAAAGACCTCCCCCTGGTACGCAAAGCCTTCCGTGAGCGATCGCGCAAGGTGTTCGAGCGGCTTGTCCGCGAACGCGCGGTAGTACCCCTCGTCTTCTCCCGTCAGCAGGACGTGAAGCGCATTATGGAAATCGTCGCCCCATTGCGCATCGTAATATCTCGGCCGTCCGTCTCTGCGATCGAGCAGGTGCGCCTGATTGGCCTCGTTCTCCAGCATCAGATGCATGCGCCGGCCGGGCAATTCGTGCCGAATGGTCTCGGCAAGCTCCATGAGGAAATGCCGCTCGGAATGGTCTTTCAGGGCATGAACGGCATCGAAGCGCAGGCCGTCGAAGCCGTAGTCACCCAGCCACATCAGCGCATTCTCGATCAAGAACTCGCGCACGAAGGCGCCGTCGGATCCCTCCAAATTGACGGCAGGCCCCCAGCCGGTCGTGTGACGCTTGTTGAAAAAGTTGTCCGCGTAAGCGTGCAGGTAATTCAGCTGCGGGCCGAAGTGGTTATAAACCACGTCGAGATAAACCATGATGTCGAGGGCGTGTGCGGCCCGCAACAGCCGCTTGAGATCCTGCGGCCTGCCGTAGCGCGCATTGGGCGCGTTCAGCAGCACGCCGTCATAGCCCCAATTGTGCCGGCCGGGGACATCGTTGATCGGCATCAGCTCGATCGCGGTGATGCCGAGATCGCGCAGATACGGGAGCCGCTTCTCGACGCCCGCATAGGTCCCCTCCTCGCTGAAGGTGCCGACGTGCAGCTCGTAGATGACGGCCTCCGCCCAGGGACGGCCTGGATAAGGGATAGGATCCTGCAGCGCCGCCATATCGATCACCTCGCTCGGCGCGCCGACATCGTCGGGCTGGAAGAACGAGGCAGGGTCCGGCACGATCAGGTCCTCGTTGATCCTGAACTGATAGCGCGTGCCGGCATGCGCGGTTGGATTGAGCATCTGATACCAGCCATCGTCGTCGCGTGACATCCGCTGCGGCGGCCGGCCGGTCTCCAGCAACTCCACCGATCGGGCCGACGGTGCCCACAGGTTGAAGCTGACCCCATGATCGACGATCTCAGCGCCGTGGCGCCGGGCATGCCCTGCTAATCCCAGTCTTTGAATCAATCTGTTCGCCTTTCGCGCCGCATGCTCGCATTGGCATGCCTTGGGCGGAGCGCGATGCGCGCGCCGTTACGATCGCTTGAGAGATGCCTGCGGACGAGAAAGCTGACCTGCCGACATTCGTTCCTCCGGCCCCCAGCCCAGCCCGCTTGTGTACACTTTTGGACCCGTCGCCAAAAAAAGCTCAGTCGCTCGTTGAGCTTAGGAACTTTTGTTGCGCCGCAGAATTTGAGCCACAACGCTTCACTGACGAAGCGTCGTTGGAATTCAAAGATGGTTGGCAAAGACCACTATTGCCCCGGTCGGTGGGCATAGCGAATGCGGATCCTGTTCGCGACGCCCGAAGTATCAGACTTCATTCAAGTCGGCGGCCTTGCCGCCGTCTCCGCGGCTCTGCCGCGCGCCTTACGCGACCTTGCTGACGTACGCGTCATCATCCCAGGCTATCCGGCGGTTCTGCGCGGCTTGAGCGATCTCAAGACCGTGGGTCGATGCCAGCCCTACGCCGCCCTGCCCGCCTTCGAGGTCGATCTCGGGCATGCCGCGGATGGCCTGACATATTACGTCGTGCGCTGTCCCGAACTGTACGAGCGGGACGGCACGCCCTATGCCGACGGCCGCGGGGCGGATTGGTCCGACAACAATGTGCGGTTCGCCACTTTCTCCTATGCCGCCGCTCAGATAGCCAGAGGATTGGTCGACAAGGACTGGTCCGCCGACCTGGTTCACGCCAACGACTGGCAATGCGCGCTGATCCCCGGCTATCTAGAATGGCACTACGCGCACATTCCGACCGTCTTCACGATCCACAATCTGGCCTATCAGGGGGTCTTCGACCGGAGCTCGCTGGCCCCGCTCGGGATCCCCGAGGCGAGCTTCAACATCGACGGTGTCGAATTCTACAATCGCCTGTCCTTCATCAAGGCCGGTCTGGTCTATGCCTCGCACCTGACCACCGTCAGCCAGACCTATGCGCGGGAGATCACGACGGCCGAGTTCGGCTGCGGTCTCGAAGGGCTCCTGAAGCAAAGAGCTGATCGCAACCAGCTGTCCGGCATCCTCAACGGCATCGACGAGAGCTGGGACCCGAGGACGTGCTCGTCGCTGTTGCAGCCGTTCGGGGCCGGTGACTGGACCGAGCGTTCCCTCAACGCCGACGACGTCAGGGACCAGTTCGGCCTGGCAATCTCACGCGGTCCCCTGTTCGCCCTCGTGGCGCGCCTCGTTCATCAAAAGGGCGTCGACCTCGTGATCGAGAGCGCTCAAGCGATCATCGATGCGGGCGGCCAGATCGTCGTCACCGGCAAGGGCGAGCCGCGGTTCGAAGAAGCCCTGCTCCAGGCGCAGGCGCGCGCGCCGCGATCGATTGCCGTCAAGATCGGCTTCGACGACGCCGAGGCGAGGAAAATCTTCGCGGGCAGCGACTTCACGTTGATGCCGTCGCGCTTCGAGCCTTGCGGACTTAGCCAGATGTACGCCCAGCGCTTCGGCTCGCTGCCGATCGGCCACCGCACCGGCGGCCTCGCCGAGACCATCGTCGACGGCGAGACGGGATTTTTGTTCGACCGGGCATCGGCGCCCGGCTTCCTCGGGAGCCTGTGCCGGGCCTTTTCGACCTTCGGCATGAAGGATCGTCTCGATCATATGCGCAGGGCCGCCATGGCCCAGGCCTTCAGTTGGAGCCAGTCGGCCAAATCCTACGCGGCGCTCTACAAATCATCGATCTAGGGAACTGACCATGAAGATCGCTCAAATTGCTCCCCTCGCCGAGAGCTGTCCCCCGCGGCTGTACGGCGGCACCGAGCGGATCGTCTCTTACCTGACTGAAGAGCTGGTGCGCCAGGGCCACGAGGTTACGCTGTTCGCAAGCGGAGATTCAATCACGTCGGCCGAGTTGGTGCCGTGCTCGAAGATGGCCCTTCGTCTCGATCCTGACGTCAAGGACATGACGCCCCACCACGTCATGATGCTGGACCGTGTTGCGCGACGCGCGGACGAATTCGACGTCCTTCATTTCCACACCGATCAACTGCACTATCCCTTGATGCGGCCCTACGCGAACCGAATTCTCACGACGTTGCATGGCCGGCTCGACCTTCCGGATCTGATGCCGTTCTACTCAGCCTTCCCCGAGCCGCCGCTGATCTCGATTTCTAACGCGCAACGCAGTCCGATGCCGCCGGTCAACTGGCTCGGCACCGTGCTGCACGGCCTCCCCGAGAACATCCTGCCCTATCGGCAAGAACCTTCCGGCGACTATTTTGCGTTCCTCGGGCGGATCTCGCCGGAGAAAGGTCCCGACAAGGCAATCGAAATCGCGGCCAGGACTGGCGTTCCCTTGAAGATGGCGGCCAAGATCGACGCCGCCGATCAAGGCTATTGGGATCAGGTCATCGCGCCGATGGTCGCGGCGCACCCGAATGTCGAGTTCGTTGGCGAGATCAACGAATTCCAGAAGGCCGATTTTCTCGGCAACGCCCGCGCGTTGCTGTTCCCGATCTGCTGGCCGGAGCCGTTCGGTCTCGTCATGATTGAAGCCATGGCCTGCGGCACGCCGGTGATTGCCCTTGCCCACGGTTCTGTGCCTGAAGTCATCGATCACGGTGTGAGCGGATTTGTCGTGAATACGACGGAAGAGGCGATTGCGGCGGCAAGACTGGTCGGCACGCTCGAACGTCAGGCGATCCGCAAACGGTTCGAGCAACGCTTCACGGCCGAGCGGATGGCCAAAGACTATCTTGCCGCTTATCGCCGCCTGCCCGCGCTTCAGCAAATGCCTGGACTCGGCATGCTCGCAATTGCCGAAAGTGACGTGGCGATCCGGATGCCGATACCTTCCGCCAGTCTGGCGATGGGCGCGACAACCGCAAGCTGACGCGTCTCGCATTCACTGGAACGGAAACATCCGGCGACTGTTACGACCACACACAGGAGTTGCCGCCATGCGCCGTTCGACACCGAAGCCCATTCGCAACAAGCTCGACCTGACCGACCGCGCGCAGATGCGCCTCGTCAGGAAACGCTTGGGTCTGTCAGATGCCGAATTGACTGCGATCGCCGGGCGGATCGGCAATTCGATCTCCGCAATCAGCAAGGAAGCGGCCCAGCAGCGCGCCAGCGTCCTGCCCAAGCCGGCCGATGTGCCGCCGGCCGCCGTGATCGCCTCGGCAACGGCTGCTGAACAGGCCGCGACCGAACTACCGGCAACAGCGCCGACATCCTGACCTGATCGTCATTGGGGGGCAGACATGGACCAAAAGACGCAATCCGACGACGCCCTGACGCGGGCGGCGTCGAGCCTGCGCCGTTCCCGGATCACGGAAGGCAAGCCGTTTCCGCTCGGCGCGACCTGGGACGGCCTCGGCGTCAATTTCGCGCTGTTCTCGGCCTATGCCACCAAGGTCGAGCTGTGCCTGTTCGACGCCGACGGTGAAACCGAAATCGAGCGCATCGAGCTTCCGGAATATACCGATGAGGTCTGGCACGGCTATCTGCCGGCGGCCCGCCCCGGCACGGTCTATGGCTATCGCGTTCATGGCCCGTACGAGCCCGACGCCGGACATCGCTTCAACCCCAACAAGCTGCTGCTCGATCCCTACGCCAAGCAGCTGGTCGGACAATTGCGCTGGGGACCGGAGCTGTTCGGCTACCAACTCGACCACGCCGACAAGGACCTCTCCTTTGACGAGCGCGACAGCGCGCCGCTCATGCAGAAGTGCCGCGTCATCGACCCCGCGTTCACCTGGGGCGCGGCGCGCAAGCCCGAAGTGCCGTGGGAGCGGACGATCGTCTACGAGATGCACGTCAAAGGCTTCACGCAGCTGCATCCGCTGGTGCCCGAGGCAGACCGCG
This sequence comes from Bradyrhizobium sp. 62B, assembly GCF_030272265.2. NCBI lineage: Bacteria > Pseudomonadati > Pseudomonadota > Alphaproteobacteria > Hyphomicrobiales > Nitrobacteraceae > Bradyrhizobium > Bradyrhizobium sp. 62B. The sequence goes on from NZ_CP092841.2 coordinate 4,143,354, forward strand.
GGACGTTCTCCGGCCTCGCGCATTCGGAAATCCCCGCCTATCTACGCTCGCTCGGGATCACGAGCGCGGAGCTGCTGCCGATCCATGCTTTTGTTGATGATAGCTATCTGGTCGACAAAGGCCTGCGCAATTACTGGGGCTACAATTCCATTGCCTTCTTCGCGCCGGAGCCGCGTTACCTAAAGACGCCGTTCGCGAACGAGTTCAAGGAGATGGTCAACCAGTTCCACGCCCATGGCATCGAGGTCATCCTGGATGTCGTCTATAATCACACCGCCGAAGGCAACGAGCTCGGCCCGACGCTGTCGTTCAAGGGCATCGACAACGCAAGCTATTACCGCCTGCTGCCGGACCAGAAGCGCTACTACATCAACGATACCGGCACCGGAAATACGGTGAACCTGTCGCATCCGCGGGTGCTGCAGCTGGTTGCGGATTCCCTCCGCTACTGGGCAAATGAGATGCGGGTCGATGGCTTCCGCTTCGACCTCGCCACCATCCTCGCGCGCGAGCCCTATGGCTTCGACGAAGGCGGCGGCTTCCTCGACGCTTGCCGTCAGGATCCGGTGCTGTCCAGCGTGAAGCTGATCGCGGAGCCGTGGGACATCGGCCCGGGCGGCTATCAGGTCGGCCAATTTCCGCCTGGATGGGCCGAATGGAATGACAAGTTCAGGGATAGTGCGCGCGCCTTCTGGAAGGGCGACGAGGGATCAATCGCGGACTTCGCCAAGCGCGTGTCGGGGTCGGGCGATCTCTTCAACAAGCGCGGACGCCGGCCTTGGGCCAGCGTCAACTTCATCACGGCGCATGACGGCTTCAACCTCAACGATCTCGTCTCCTACAACGACAAGCACAACGAGGCGAACGGAGAGGACAACCGCGACGGGCACAGCAACAACCATTCCTGGAATTGCGGCGTCGAAGGACCGACCGACGATCCCGAGATCACTGCGCTGCGCGAACGCCAGAAGCGGAATCTGCTCGCGACGATGCTTCTGTCCCACGGCACGCCGATGCTGCTTGCCGGGGACGAGTTTGGGCACACCCAGAATGGCAACAACAACGCTTATGCCCAGGACAACGAGACGACGTGGCTCGACTGGATGGGTATCACGGCAAACGGCCGCAGCCTTCGCGAATTCGCGCGCAAGCTGATCGCCACGCGCAAGGCCTTCCCGATCCTCTATCGCAGCCGCTTCCTGGTCGGCTCGCACAACGAAGAGCTCGACGTCAAGGACGTCACATGGCTGTCGCCCTCCGGCGACGAGATGACCAGCGAGCAATGGCAGGACGGCAACGCCAAGTGCTTCGGCATGCTGCTCGACGGACGCGCCCAGGAGACCGGGATCAAGCGCCGCGGCTCGGACGCGACGATGCTTCTGATCTACAACGCCCACTATGATGTAGTGAACTTCACCTTACCGACGGTCACCGATGGAAACAGCTGGTTGGGATTGATCGATACCAATCAGCCAGAGGCCCAGATGCCCGCATTCGAGCTCGGACACGCTTACGCCGTGACCGGACGGTCGCTTGTCGTATTTGGTCTTGCCACCGAGAATGCGGCCACGCGACGCCTGCTACAAGGTCTCGGCGCGCTGCTCGATGTCGCGGAAGCGCCATTGCCGCGCTAGAGTTCCAGCCTCGCGGAAAGCACACCCAGGCTGCAGCCGGTATCGCCCTCGCCGGCCCGCGCAGCTACACTGCTCCGATTCCCGGAGCTTCTCCTCTTGGCCTTCCTCTTCGTCCTCACCGTCGGCCTCGTCGCCGGCACCATCTCAGGCATCGTCGGCACCGGCTCGTCGATCATGCTGATGCCGGTGCTGGTCTATGCCTATGGGCCGAAGGAAGCCGTGCCGATCATGGCGGTGGCGTCCGTGATGGCGAATTTCTCGCGCATCCTGGCCTGGTGGCGCGAGGTCGACTGGCGGGCTTGCGCGGCCTATTCGGTCACTGGCATTCCGGCCGCCGTGCTCGGCGCGCGGACGTTGCTGGCGCTGCCCTCGCATGCCGTCGATCTCGCCATCGGCGTGTTCCTGATTGCGATGGTGCCGGTGCGGCACTGGCTGGCGCGGCACGATTTGAAGGCCAATCTCTGGCACCTTGCGATCGGCGGCGCGGTCATCGGCTATCTCACCGGCATCGTGGTCTCGACCGGCCCGCTCAGCGTGCCACTGTTCCTGTTCTACGGCCTCTCGAAGGGCGCCTTCCTGGCCACCGAGGCCGCAAGCTCGCTCGGCCTCTATTTCGCGAAATCAGTGACCTTCGAGCGCTTCGGCGCGCTGACCGGCGATGTCTTCATGAAGGGCCTGATCGCGGGCGCCTCGCTGATGTCGGGCGCCTTCATCGCAAAACGCTTCGTGCTGCACCTGAAGCCGGACATGTTCCGCCTGCTAATGGACGCGATCATGATCGCGGCCGGGCTCTCGATGCTGTGGAACGCGGCGCAGCCCTGACCGCGCTCAGGCGGCGAATTCGGGCGCGATCGACGGGCTGTCGGCAAGGACGCGGCTTTCGACCGCCGGCCGCGTCTCGAGCCATTGTAGCACGGCGTCGAGCGGCTGCGGCCGCTGATAGAAGTAGCCCTGCCCGAATCTCACGCCCATCTCGCGCATGGCCGCGGCCTGCTCGGCGCGCTCGATGCCTTCAGCGACCAAAGTGAGCCCCAGCGTGCCGGCGAGCGATGCGATCACGCCGACGATCGCCTTGTCTTCCGCGCTATCGGGAATCTCGTTGATGAACGCCTTGTCGATCTTGACCTTGTCGAGCGGGAAACGCCGGAGATGCGCGAGCGAGCTGTAACCGGTGCCGAAATCGTCGAGCGCGATCGTGGCTCCCAGGCGGCGCAGGCGATGCAGCGTCTCGGAGGCGCTGGCGATGTTGTTGATCAGCGAGCCCTCGGTGATCTCGAGCTCCAGCAGTGAGGCCGCAACGTCGAAGCGCGCGCAGCTCGCGCGCAGCTCGGCGGCGAGCGAATGGTCGGCAAGCTCGGACGGCGGCAGATTGATCGCGATCCGGATCTGCGGCCTGCCGGCGGCGGCGAGCCGCTGCAGCGCCCAGCAGGCGTCGGTCAGCACGTAACGGGTCAGCCGCGCGTTGTTGCCGCTGCGCTCGATCAGCGGCAGGAATTCAGCCGGGCCGATCACGCCATGTTCGGGATGCCGCCAGCGGATCAGCGCTTCCAGGCCGACGACATCTTGGCTCTCGAGGTCGACCTGGCTCTGGTACCAGACCTCGAACTGTCCCTCGACAAAGCCCGTGGGGATGGCAAGCTCGAGATCCCTGCGGCGGCGATAGTCGCGCTGCAGCGCTTCGTCGAGCACGGCGACCGTGCCGGGCGCCTTGCTCTTGGCATGATAGAGCGCGATATCGGCCAGCGTCGGCAGGTGCGACAGCTCCGGATCGTCGGCGCGGCGCACGGCAAGGCCGATGCTGGCGCGCGGCACGACCTGCTTGTCGTGGAGCCGGATCGGTTCGGAAATGGCGGCCAGCACCTGCTGTGCGAAGGCGTGCGCCGACGCCTCGTTGCTCACCTCGGGGCGAATGACGACGAATTCATCGCCGCCGAGCCGGGCGACCCAATCCTCCGCCTCGACCGCACGACGAAGACGCTCGGAAATTTGCACCAGGAGCTGGTCGCCGGCCTCGTGGCCGAAGGTGTCGTTGATGCCCTTGAAGTCGTCGAGATCGATGAAGCAGAACGCGACCAGCGCGTCCGGCCTGCCGCCATCGCGGCTCGCGACGGCAAGCCGCTCGGTCAGCGAGCGCCGGTTGGGCAGCCCCGTGAGCGGATCGTGCGCGGCCATGTGTCCGAGCCGGTCGAGCGCGCCCGACGTCGTATGCTGCATAGCGTTGAAGGCGCGCGCGAGCTGGCCGAATTCGTTCGCGGATGTGACGTCCGCCGGATAGGCGCGGCCGTCCTGCTTGCTGCGCTGGATCGCCGACATCATGGCCGCCAGCGGCCTGCCGATGAAGATGTTGGCGGAAATCCGCATGGCGATCAGGGTCGCAAACGTCGCGAGCAGGCCGACGACCAGCAGCAGCACCATCCGGCTGCCGGTGTCCGCATACAACGCCTTATGGGAATAGGCGATGGCGATGCGGCCGGCCTGAACGGCCATGTTGCCGTTGCTGTACTGGATCGGACGCGAGACCTCCGCGACCGTCTGTCCTTCGGGGCGCGCCACCACGCGGGCAATCGCAGCGCCTGTGTCGTCATAGACGGCCGCCGCCGCGATGGTCTCGTCGTGCATGATCTCGTTGAGCACGCCCGTGACCTGGTCGTAGCGCATCTTCCAGAGCGGCTCGGCGATCAGCTCGGCGCGGCTCTCGGCAACACGGGCCATGCGGGCGTCGAGCTGCCTGATCTGCGACCAGAAGCTCGAAGCCTCGACACCGGCGGAGGCCAGCAATTGCACCAGCAGCAGAACGGGCACGGTGGCCCAGATCATCGCGCGAACGACCGAGCGCAGGCGCGGCGGCGCGGCCTCGTCGTTACTTTCCGGCTCGTTCATCGCCTCATCCTCGCGCATCAGTCCGCGGCGCCTTCGGGAAGCGGCAGCGACGAAATCAGCGCATCGAGCGAGAAGTCATAGTGACCGCAGCGTCCCGGCTTCGCCCTGAAGCGCGCGAAGTCGATCCGGTCGAACGCACGCGTCTTGATGAGGTCGCCGACCGAGGCGAGATTCTGGCGGGTGATTGCAGAGGTCTTGACCTCGACGCGGGGCGAGGCCGCCGCGAAATCGCAGCCGTCGGCATAATCGCGCAGCAGAACGATCGACCAGCCGCCAAGCAGGAAATGCCCGCCGTCGGTCAGCAGCAGGCGGCCTGCCCTGATCTCGCGCAGCGCGTCCTCCGACCAGTTGAGGCCGACCAGCTGAATGTCGCGGCCGGGCATGAGGCCGGCGGCGACCACCGCGCGCAGCGCGCCGAGCGCCATCGGATCGTTTCCAGCCCAGATGCCGGCGGGCCGGATCTCCTTGCGCGAGGCCCAGCTCAGATAATTCGTGGTGACCTGCTCGGCCTCCGACTGCGTCCAGTTGGCGAACAGCAGCCGGTCCACCACGACGTCAGGCGCGGCGTCCACCGCAAGCTTGAGACCGGCGTTGCGCGCGATCGAGGCGGGCGTGATCTCGTCGCCGCCGATGCCGAGAAGATGGATCTTGCCGTCCGGGCTCTGCCATTTCTCGGCACGCGCGGCCGCGATCAGGGCGTTGGCCATCCGCGCGCCCGCGGTCTGAAGATCGGTCGTGATGTCGCCGAGCCAGGTCTTGAGCTTTTGCCGGGGCGGTCCAAGTCGCGCCGCATCCTCGCCGATCAGCGTGTTCGAGAGCAGCAGGGTCTTGACGCCCGCAGCCTCGGCCGCCTCCAGGATGGGAACGGCGGCGGATTCCTCGTTCGACAGGATGAGGAAATCGGGCTTGTCACGGCGTGCGACCACGCCGAATCCGAGCTCCTGCATGGTGCGATAGTTGCGTTCGCTGGTCAGCACCTCGACATGCGCATCGAGCTTGCGGCCGGCGGCCTGCATGGTTTGCGCCACCATGTCCCAGTAGACCTCGCCGGTCTTGCCGGGATTGACGAACACGATGTCGAGGGGCTTGGCATAGCTGGGGCTGGCGGACGCGAAAACGCCGCCGGCCATGCCCACAGCGAGCAATATTCGCAGGAATCTCGTCATTTCTCTTCGCCGCCCCCGATGGTTCCGAGGTTGGACCCGCGTCCGCTAACACTTCGCAAAATCCACCCGGCCACGGCGACACAGGGCTAATGAAAGGTATATCTGGCCTGCCGAATTGAGATAATCGAAGCGCCGGCGATCACCCTGCCATTCCGTGCTATCAGCAAGCTGAAACCTCGACTCATCTGTCCCCATGGCCAAGAACACGCTTTCCTTCGTCTGCCAGAACTGCGGCGCGGCCTATAACCGCTGGCAGGGCAAATGCGAGTCCTGCGGCGAGTGGAATACGCTCGCGGAAGAAGACACCAGCGGCAGCGTGCCGGTCTCGATCCGCTCCAAGCGCAAGGGCCGGACGTTTGCGCTGGAGAGCCTCGCCGGCAAGAGCCCGGATGCGCCGCGCCTGTCCTCTGGCATGACCGAGCTCGATCGCGTCACCGGCGGCGGCTTCGTCCGTGGTTCGGTGCTGCTGGTCGGTGGCGATCCCGGCATCGGCAAGTCGACGCTGCTGACGCAGGCGACCAGCCTGCTGGCGCGTGCAGGCCACCGCGTTGTCTACATCTCCGGTGAAGAGGCGGTCGCGCAGGTGCGGCTGCGCGCCGAGCGGCTCGGCCTGTCGGACGCGCCGGTGCAGCTCGCCGCCGAGACCTCGGTCGAGGATATCGTCTCGACACTGTCGGAGGGCGCCGTTCCGCGCCTCATCGTGATCGATTCGATCCAGACCATGTGGACCGACACGGTGGAATCGGCGCCCGGCACCGTGACCCAGGTGCGCGCCTCGGCGCAGGCGCTGATCCGTTTTGCCAAGAAGACCGGCGCGGCCATCATCCTTGTCGGCCATGTCACCAAGGACGGCCAGATCGCCGGCCCCCGCGTGGTCGAGCACATGGTCGACGCGGTGATGTCGTTCGAGGGCGAAGGCTCGCAGCAATTCCGCATCCTGCGCGCCGTGAAGAACCGTTTCGGGCCGACCGACGAGATCGGCGTGTTCGAGATGACGGGCCTCGGCCTGCGCGAGGTCACCAATCCCTCGGAGCTTTTCCTGTCCGAGCGCGATCTCGGCACGCCCGGCACCGCAGTCTTCGCGGGTATCGAGGGCACGCGGCCCGTTCTGGTCGAGTTGCAGGCGCTGGTCGCGCCGACCTCGCTCGGCACGCCCAGGCGCGCGGTGGTCGGCTGGGATCCGAGCCGACTGTCGATGGTGCTGGCGGTGCTGGAGGCCCATTGCGGGGTCAAGCTGTCCGGCCACGACGTTTATCTGAACGTCGCCGGCGGCCTGCGCATCCACGAGCCGGCGGCCGACCTCGCCGCCGCGGCGGCGCTGGTGTCATCCCTGGTTAATGCGCAATTGCCGACCGATGCGGTCTATTTCGGCGAGATCTCGCTCTCCGGCGTGGTGCGGCCGGTGGCGCAGACCCCGGCTCGGCTCAAGGAAGCCGCAAAACTCGGCTTCCAGCGCGCCGTGCTGCCCGAATCGGCCCGGGGCGAGACCGGCGGCGATGCCGGATTGACGCTGAACGCGGTCAATAGCCTGACGACATTGGTGGCCGAGATCGCCGCCCGCGGCTCGCGCCGGGGCGAATCGAACGCGCCGGCCGAGAAAAATGCCACACCGGCAAGATTCCGCCGCGGAGAGGGCTAGGTGGAGGTGACGCCGGAGGCCCCCGCCGCTATACAGCCGTCACAAAAGCAGCATGGGATTGCGTGGTTGCGGCCTTGCCGGGAACGCCGTCTGCCCCTCTTTTAGGGCAGCGGCCAAACACCGATTCGCTAGAGCACCTTCGAAGTACGAGCGGACCAGACCAGCCGATGCCAGTTACACTCCTCGACCTGATCCTGCTCGGTGTGATGCTGATCTCGGGCCTGCTCGCCATGGTGCGCGGCTTCATGCGCGAAATCCTGTCGATCGCGGCCTGGGGCGCGGCGGCGATCGTGACGCTGTACTCGTTCTCAAAGCTGCTGCCGACCGCCAAGACCTATTTCAACAACGACACGGTGGCGAGCGTCGTCGTCGTCGCGGGCGTATTCGTGGGCACCCTGGTCGTGGTCTCCGTGATCACGGTCCGGATCTCCGACATGATCCTGGATTCGCGCATCGGCGCGCTGGACCGCACGCTGGGGTTCCTGTTTGGCCTGGCTCGCGGGCTTTTGATCGTCGTCGTCGCGTTCCTGTTCTTCACCTGGCTGGTGCCGGACAAGCAGCGCCCGGACTGGGTCACGGGCGCAAAGTCCCGCGTGGTGCTGCAGGGAACCGGGGATTGGCTGATGGCCCTCTTGCCTGACGACCCCGAGAACACCATCTTGAAGAGATTCAAGAAAAACAAACCAGATGATGATCAAGCTGATTCCGAGCAGCAGCCTTCGGGCAGTGGCGACGGATACAGTAAACCTGCTCGTGACAGTTTGAAGAAACTGATCGAGAAACCTGCGGCGCGTTGATTGCCCCTAAAGAGAGGCGTGGACGAGATGCGACACCCTGACCAGGACGCCCAATTCGATCTCGATCCACACGCCGGCCCGGGTCCGGCCGCGCTAGAGGTCCAGGACGATCTGGAGGGGGATACGCTGCGCGAGGAATGCGGCGTCTTCGGCATCTACGGCCACCCCGACGCCGCCGCCATCACCGCGCTCGGCCTGCATGCCCTTCAACACCGCGGCCAGGAAGCCGCCGGCATCGTCTCCTACGACGGCAGCCGTTTCCACAGTGAACGCCGGCTGGGTCTCGTCGGCGACACCTTCTCCCGCCGCGAGGTGATCGACCGCCTGCCCGGCAACATGGCCGTCGGCCATGTCCGCTATTCCACCACCGGCGCCACCATCCTGCGCAACGTGCAGCCGCTGTTCGCCGAGCTCAATGCCGGCGGCCTCGCCGTCGCCCACAACGGCAACCTCACCAACGGCCTGACGCTGCGCCGCGAGCTCGTGAAGAACGGCGCGATGATGCAATCGACCACCGACACCGAGGTGATCCTGCACCTGGTCGCGCGCTCCAAGCGCAGCCGCTTCATCGAGCGCTATATCGACGCGCTGCGCGAGATCGAGGGCGCCTACGCGCTGGTCTCGCTGACCAACAAGAAGCTGGTCGGCGCGCGCGATCCGCGCGGCATCCGCCCGCTGGTGCTCGGCGAGCTCGACGGCTGCCCGATCCTGACCTCGGAGACCTGCGCACTCGACATCATCGGCGCGCGCTTCATCCGCGACATCGAGCCGGGCGAGGTCATCGTTTTCGATGAGAACGGCCAGGACATCCACAAGCCGTTCCCGCCGATGGCTCCGCGTCCCTGCATCTTCGAATACATCTATTTCTCCCGTCCGGATTCCGTCGTGCACGGCCGCTCGGTCTACGAGGTGCGCAAGGCCTTCGGCGCCCAGCTTGCGCGCGAGAGCCACGTGCCGATCGACGTCGTCGTGCCGGTGCCGGATTCCGGCGTGCCCGCCGCGGTCGGCTACAGCCAGCATTCCGGCGTGCCGTTCGAGCTTGGCATCATCCGCAACCATTATGTCGGCCGCACCTTCATCCAGCCGACGCAGGCGATCCGCGAATCCGGCGTGCGCATGAAGCATTCGGCCAACCGGGCCGCGATCGAAGGCAAGCGCATCATCCTGATCGACGACTCCCTGGTGCGCGGCACCACCTCGAAGAAGATCGTGCGCATGATGCGCGATGCCGGCGCCAAGGAAGTGCACTTCCGCCTCGCCTCGCCGCCGATCCTGTATCCCGATTATTACGGCATCGACCTGCCGGACCGCGGCGGCCTTCTGGCCGCGACGCATTCGCTGGAGGAGATGCGCGAGATCATCGGCGCCGACTCGCTCGCCTTCCTCTCGATCGACGGCATGTACCGCGCCATGGGCGAGCCCGGCCGCGACCCCGCCAATCCGAAATTCTCGGATCACTGCTTTACCGGGGCGTATCCGACCCACCTCACCGACCAGACCCAGACCGAGCAGCAGCCGCGGCAGCTCTCGCTGCTGGCGGAGGCGAGCTGACGGCGAAGCCGTCATCCCGTGGCGGTGCCTAAGCGCCGAACCCGGGATCTCGATGTGTTGCCTCGAACTTCTAGATTTCGGGTTCGGTCCTGCGGACCGCCCCGGAATGACGACCACGCGGGGGCTTGTCCGGGCCGTCCACGCCTGTAAAACCCCGCCATGACAAAACCCCTCGCTGACCGCATCGCTCTCGTCACCGGCGCCTCGCGCGGCATCGGCTATGCCACCGCTCTCGCCCTGGCGAAGGCCGGTGCGCATATCGTGGCCACCGCCCGCACGCAAGGCGGGCTGGAGGAGCTCGACGACGAGATCCGCAAACTCGGCGGCAGCGCCACCCTGGTGCCGCTCAACCTCACCGATTCCGACGGCATCGCGCGGCTGGGCGCCGGCCTGCATGAGCGCTATGGCAAGCTCGACATCCTCGTCGGCAATGCCGGCATACTCGGCCCCTCCTCGCCGATCGGCCATATCGAGCTGAAGGCTTTCACCGACGTCATGGCGATCAACGTCTCCGCGAACTTTCAGCTGATCCGCTGCATGGAGCCGCTGCTGAAGCAGTCCGACGCGGGGCGCGCCGTGTTCATCACCTCGGGCGCCGCCAACAAGGCGACCGCCTATGTCAGCCCCTATGCGGCGTCCAAGGCCGCGCTGGAGACGCTGGCGCGCGCCTGGGCGCAGGAGACCGCGAACACGAAGCTGCGCGTCAATCTGTTCAACCCGGGGCCGGTCCGTACCCGCATGCGCGCCACACTGATGCCGGGCGAGGATCCGGCGACGCTCGACACGCCCGAGCAGGTCGCCGAACGCATCGTGCCGATGTGCGCGCCCGACTGGACCGAGACCGGCAAGTTCTACGATTACAAGACCCGCACGCTGATGAGCTTTCGCTCGCCCGCCTGATTGACTCGCATGCCTCCCCGCGATTGACTGCCGCCGCTCAAGCGGCAGCAAGCCGCAAGCCAAAAGGGAGGTCACCATGACGCAATGGCATGGTCGCGCAGGTTTTGCGCGTGCGCTCGCGAATGTCTCTCACGCCGTCTCGATCCTGATCGCCGCGGTGGCATTCGTGCTTCCGGGCACAGCGCGGGCCGGCGACGTCCCGACTTTCGCGGTCGATGCCTCCTGGCCGAAGCAGCTGCCCAACAACTGGGTCCTCGGTCAGGTCGGCGGCATCACGGTCGATTGGCAGGGCCACATCTGGGTGATCCATCGCCCGCGCTCGCTCACCGACGACGAGAAGGGCGCGAGCCTGACCCCGCCCCGCTCGAAATGCTGCGTGTCGGCGCCGCCCGTGCTCGAGTTCGACGCCGAGGGCAATCTGCTGCGGTCCTGGGGCGGGCCGGGCCAGGGCTACGAATGGGTCGGCCGCGAGCACGGCATCGAGGTCGACGAGCGCGGCTTCGTCTGGGTTGGCGGCAATGCCGACAACGACAACACCATTTTGAAGTTCACGCTCGACGGCAAATTCGTCGCCCAGATCGGCAAGTTCGCACCGAGCCTCGGCAGCAACGACACGACGCAGCTTGGCAAGCCTGCCGAGACCGCGATCGACAAGGAGGCGAACGAGATCTACATCGCCGACGGCTACGGCAACCGCCGCGTCATCGTGTTCGACGCGACGACGCTGGCCTATAAGCGTCACTGGGGCGCCTACGGCAACAAGCCCGACGACGCCAAGCAGGCACCCTACGATCCCAAGGCGCCGGCCGCGCAGCAATTCGGCAATCCGGTTCACTGTGTGAAGCTCGCCAATGACGGCCTCGTCTATGTCTGCGACCGCATCAACAACCGCATCCAGGTGTTCAAAAAGGACGGCAGCTTCGTGAAGGAGTTCTTCTTCGAGAAGAACACGCTCGGCAACGGCGCGGTGTGGGACATCGCGATCTGGCCGGATCCGAAGCAAACCTGGCTGCTCAGCGCCGACGGCGAGAACAACGAGATCAGGGTGATCAAGCGCGAGGACGGCAGCGTGGTCGGCAGCTTCGGGCATAGCGGCCGCAACGCCGGTCAATTCCACTGGGTGCACGCCATGGCGATCGACGCCAAGGGTAATGTCTATACCGCCGAGGTCGACACCGGAAAGCGCATCCAGAAATTCAAGCTGACATCGGACGCACTCAAATAGCGTCTCAACGCATTTTGTCCAAAAAGTTAACCTGCGGATGACGCTGCGACGAAAGCGTCATCCGGCTTTAGGCGCATTGCCGCCGGGCCTCGGACAGGCTAGAGCCATCAGCCGGAACGAGGCTCCGCAAGAGAGCCGTCCGCATATTTGACAATGGAGGAAACCTTTTATGACGACGACGTTCGCGCGCCGCTCTGCGGCCCTTCTGGCCTGTGCCGCCTTCGGTTTTGCAACATCCGCTTTCGCGCAGGACAAGACCGTCAAGATCGGCGTGCTCAATGACATGTCGAGCCTCTATGCCGACATCGGCGGCCCGAACTCCGTGGTCGCGATCAAGATGGCTGTCGAGGATTCCGGCCTGCTCAAGAAGGGCTGGAAGATCGACGTCATCAGCGGCGACCATCAGAACAAGCCCGACGTCGGCGTCAACATCGCCCGGCAGTGGATCGACAACGAGAAGGTCGACGCGATCGCGGACACGCCGAACTCCGGCGTTGCGCTTGCGGTCAGCAACCTCGTCAAGGAAAAGAACGCGGTGCTGCTGAATTCCGGCGCCGCCTCCGCGGACCTCACCGGCAAGGCCTGCACGCCGAACACGGTGTCCTACACCTATGACACCTACATGCTCGCCAACGGCACCGGCAAGGCGCTGACCAAGGCCGGCGGCGACAGCTGGTTCTTCCTGACCGCGGATTACGCCTTCGGCCATGCGCTCGAGCGCGACACCACGGCGGTCGTGACTGCGAACGGCGGCAAGGTGCTCGGCAGCGTCAAGCATCCGATCAACACCGCGGACTTCTCCTCCTTCCTGCTGCAGGCGCAATCGTCCAAGGCCAAGGTCGTGGGCCTCGCCAATGCCGGCGGCGACACCACGAACTCGATCAAGCAAGCGGCAGAATTCGGCATCGTCTCCGCCGGCCAGAAGCTCGCCGCGCTGCTGCTGTTCATCAACGACGTGCATTCGCTGGGCCTGAAGACCGCGCAGGGCCTGACCTTCACCGAATCGTTCTACTGGGACCTCAACGACAAGACCCGCGAATGGTCCAAGCGCTTCTCGCAGCTCGCCAGCAAGAACGCGATGCCGTCGATGACCCAGGCCGGCAATTACGCGATGGTGCTGCACTATCTCAAGGCGATGGACGCGCTCGGCGGCAATCCGCATGACGGCGCCAAGGTCGTCGCCAAGATGAAGGAGCTGCCGACCGACGATCCGCTGTTCGGCAACGGCCCGCTGCGCCAGGACGGCCGCCGCCTCATCCCGGCCTATCTGTTCGAGGTGAAGAAGCCCGAGGAGTCGAAGGGACCGTGGGACTATTACAAGCAGATCGCCACGATCTCGGCGGAAGACGCCGCCAAGCCGCTCAAGGACAGCGATTGCCCGCTGGTGAAGAAATAGGCGAGAGGTCGTAAGGGCGGGTTAGCCACAGGCGTAACCCGCCTCTATCTCTCACCTGGAAGACGGCGGATTGCGCTTCGCTAATCCGCCCTACTTTTAGTGCCCACCCTACGAGACCGTCCTCGGTCCACCCAGCGTCCGCACCGCAATCGCGACGCACACCACCATCAGCGCCGCCGCCAGCAGGAACGGCGCGCCGGGCAGATGCAGCGGCGCGCTGGCGCCGATGAAATAGGAAAAGGTCAGCGTGAACAGGAACGGGCCGACGAGCTGCGAGACGCTCTGCACGCTCGCGGTCGTGCCCTGCAGCTGACCCTGCTGCTCGGGCGCCACCAGCCGTGTCATCAACGCTTGCGACGCCGCACCCGAAATGCCCCACAATGCCAGAATGGGAATTCCGATCCAGGACAGCGGCCCGGTCGGCGCCGCGCCCAGGACCACGAAGCCGAGTGCGCCACAGCACAGGCCGAGCAGCAACGCGTTCCGCTCGCCCAGCACACGCACGATGGGACCGATCGCGAGCCCCTGCACCACCATGGCGCAGATGCCGACCATCGCCAGCGTCAATCCCACGGTCTTGGAATCCCAGCCGTAGCGATAGGTCGCATAGAGCACGAAGGTCGAGGGCAGCACGACATGCGCGACCTGCGCGATGAAATTGACGACGGACAATCCGGCCAGCGCCGCGTTTGAGCGCAGCAGGTGGAGCGCTCCGAGCGGACTGGCGGTTCGCCAGCGAAACGGCGCGCGCTTGTCGGGCGCCAGCGATTCCGGCAGGACGAACAGCCCGTAGAGCGCATTGGCGAGGCTCAACCCCGCCGAGGCCCAGAACGGCAGGCGCGGATCGATGTCGCCGAGCAGGCCGCCCAGCGCCGGACCGAGCACGAAGCCGGCGCCGAAGGCTGCGCCGATCCGGCCGAAGACCGCCGCGCGCCGCTCCGGCGGCGTGATGTCGGCGATATAGGCAAAGGCTGTCGAGATGCTGGCCGACGTAATGCCGGAGACGACCCGGCCGACGAACAGCCAGGCCAGCGACGGCGCCAGCGCCATCAGCACGTAGTCGGCGGCAAGCCCGAAATTCGACAGCAGAACCACCGGCCGCCGCCCGAAACGATCCGACAGGGCCCCTAACAGCGGCGAGAACACGAATTGCATCAGGGCCCAGGCGGTGCCGAACAGGCCGAAGATGCGGGCCGCGTGCGCGGCGTCGTTGTCGACGAAGCTCTCGATCAGCTTCGGCAGGATCGGCATGATCACGCCGAGCGCGAGCATGTCGAGCAGGATGGTCACGAAGATGAAGGCGACCGCGCCGCCCCTCGCTGGCACAGCGCCCTGCGCCGTCACCTCTCCGGCGCCATCATTCACGACGGCCGCTTGCGCTTGTGCGCGAAGGGATTGGCCTTCTCGCGCAGGGTGATGCGCACAGGCGTACCCGGCAGATCGAAGGTCTCGCGCATGGAGTTGGTGAGGTAGCGCAGATAGGACTGCGGCACCGCGTCCGCGCGCGAGCAGAACAGCACGAAGCTCGGCGGGCGCGCCTTGTTCTGCGTGATGTAGTTCAGCTTCAGCCTGCGGCCGGACACCGCCGGCGGCGGATTGGCCTGGACCGCCTGCTCGAACCAGCGATTGAGCGCCGAGGTCGGCACGCGCCTGTTCCAGACCGCATAGGCGTCCTGGACCGCCTGCATCAGGCGGTCGATGCCCTCGCCCATCAGGCCCGACACCGCGACGATCGGCACGCCCTTGACCTGCGGCAGCCAGTGATCGGCATCACGGCGCAGACCCGAGATCGCGCCGCCGCCCTTGGTCTCCATCAGGTCCCATTTGTTGACGGCGAGCACGATGGCGCGGCCCTCGCGCTCGATCAGATCGGCGATGCGCAGATCCTGCTCCTCGAAGCGGTTCTGCGTGTCCATCATCAGCACGACGACTTCGGCAAAGCGCACCGCACGCAGCGCGTCGGCGACCGAGAGCTTCTCCAGCTTCTCCTCGATGCGCGAGCGACGGCGGAGACCCGCGGTGTCGAACACGCGAAAATCACGGCCCTTCCAGTTGATCTCGACCGCGATGGAATCGCGCGTGGTGCCGGCCTCCGGGCTCGTCAGCAGGCGCTCCTCGCCGAGCAGATGGTTGATCAGCGTCGACTTGCCGGCATTGGGCCGGCCGACGATGGCGACGCGGATCGGGCGGGTCGCGGCCTCCTCCTCCGTGAGCGGCACGCCGTCGTCCTCGTCCTCATCCTCATCGACGGGCTCCGGCATCAGCTTGGCGAGCTCATCATAGAGCTCGCCCATGCCCTCGCCGTGCTCGGCCGAGATCTGGATGGGATCGCCAAGCCCGAGCGCGAAGGCCTCCATCGCGCCGGCATCGCCGTGCTTGCCCTCGCTCTTGTTGGCGACCAGCAGCACCGGCTTGTTGGCCTTGCGGGCGAAATCGGCGAAGGCCCGATCGGTGGGCGTGAGGCCGATGCGGGCATCGATGACGAAGAACAGCGCGTCCGCCTGTGCGATCGCGGCCTCGGTCTGCTCCTGCATCCGCGCGGTCAGCGAGCCCCTGGCACCCTCGTCGAGGCCGGCGGTGTCGATGATGGTGAATTCGAGATCGCCGAGCCTGGCCTCGCCCTCGCGGCGGTCGCGGGTGACCCCCGGCAAATCATCGACGAGCGCGAGCTTCTGCCCGACCAGACGGTTGAACAGCGTCGATTTGCCGACATTGGGCCTGCCGATAATGGCGATCGTGAAGGACATCGGTCATTCGTGCGCTGCCGGGGCTGCGCGTGTCAATGAAATGAATGATCAGCGCGAGAAGCTGCCGCTCGGCAGCGGCGCCGGGAAAGCTCCCTGCGATTGCTGCTGCGTGGTCTGGGTCGGTTGTGCCTGCTGGACCGGCTGATCCGGCGGCGGTGCAGTGGTGCGCTTGCGGACGATCTTGTGCTTGGGCGGCGGGGCGGCCGTGGGCGGCGCGGCCTCCGGCTGGGCCTCGCCGTCAACCTCGCCGGCAGGCGCCTCAGCCGGCGCGACGGCTGCGGCGGCCGGCTGCCTCGTCTTCTTAGCCTTGGCGCCCTTCGCCGGCTTGGCCGGCTCGGGCGGCGGCTCCGCGGGCAAGGCCGCGACGGCGGGCGCATTCGGATCGGGCTGCTGCTGAGCGCCCTTGTACAGCTCCTTCGGCACGCCCTGTTCGAGGCCCGGCACGCCTTCCGGGAAGACCGGCTTGCGGTCGCCCGGCAGCTTCTTCTTGGTGTCGAGGAAGTCGAGCATGTCGCTTGGATCGAAGCTGGAGCAGCCGCCCAGGACGCCCGTGAAGGCGATCAGGACGGCGGCTGCGATCAAGCGTGGCATACGGCGCATCGTGTGTCTCGTTTACGTCAGAGGGCCCGTCGGTGAGCTCTTGGTCAGCTTTTGGCGACGGGCGGCAGCAGGGCCTGGAGCGCCTCGGCGCGCGAGCGCAGGCCGGGCGGCGTCTCGCCATCCTCGGCGATCGCCTCGAGCCATTTGCGGGCCGCGGTCATGTCATTGTTGCGCCAGGCCGACAACGCCAGCATCTCGCGAGCACTATGGCGGAAGGTCGCTGTCGATTTGGGCGCAGCGGAGGACTCCAGGCGCTGCTGCATGTCGGCATAGCTGGCGCTATCGAGCACGAGGCCGGCGGCGCGGATCTTCGCCAGATCCTGCCACTCACCGCCCACGCTGCGGTCGGCAGCAAGGTCGTCATACATCTTCGCGGCGGCCTTGGGGTCGCGCGCGGCAGCCTCGGCCGCGGCGCGCAGCCGCGCCAGGGTGCGATAGCCCGACGGCGCCTTGGCGGCGAGCTCTGTGAAGGCCTTCTCCGCGTCGGCGTGCTTGTCCTGCTCCGACAGCTCGACGGCCTTCTCGAAGGCAGCGCCAGCCTCAGCGGCCTTCTTGGTCTCCAGATATTGGTAACCACGCCAGCCGGCGACGCCCGCGACGATCAGCACCATCAGGGCGATGAAGTAGATCGAATATTTATCCCACAGCTTTTTGAGCTGTTCGCGACGTACTTCCTCGTCGACTTCGTCAAATAATTCAGACACTTATGCTAATCCCATGCCCGTCCGGGTGCGCGCGCCGAAGCGTCCGCGTCAGGAATCCCGTCCCCCACGTGGCGGCGAGGTACCCTAACGATATGGCGCTGGCAAGGCAAAGCGAGCCCGATCAAGGCGTTAACCACCCGGGAGAGCCCGGATGGCCTGCCCGGCTCAGGCTCCCAGGAGCTCGCGCAACTGCCGTTTCAGCACCTTGCCGTTGGCATTGCGCGGCAAGGGATCGGCTGTGATCGCCAAGGTCTCGGGAACCTTGTAGTCAGACAGCCGCTCGGCGCACCAGGTCCGCAGGACCTCATGGGTGACCGGCTCTCGCGTGACCACCACGGCGTGGACGCGCTCGCCCAGCACCGGGCACGCCTTGGCGATGATCGCGCTCTCGACCACGGCGGGATGGCCGGCCAGCACGGATTCGACCTCGGCCGAATAGATCTTCAGGCCGCCGCGGTTGATCATGTCCTTCTGCCGGTCGAACACGCGGACAAATCCCTCCGCATCGACCGATCCGAGATCGCCCGAATGCCAGAATCCGCTCGTGAAGCTTTCGGCGGTGGCCTTCGGGTTGTTCCAATAGCCCTTGATGACGGAGGCGCTCTGGATCCAGAGCTCACCGATCTCGCCGCGGGGCAGCTCGCGCCCATCCGGGCCCATCGCCACGATGCGCGCGCCCGGGCAAGGCAGGCCGACGCTGTCGATATGGCTCTCGGTCAGCTCGCCCGGCATGATCGTCGAAGGTGACGTCGTCTCGGTCGCGCCGTAGCAATTCATCAGCTTGAGGCCCGGAATCTTCGCCTTGAGCTTCTCGATGGTCGCGACCGGCATCGGCGCGCCGCCAAAGCCGCCGATGCGCCAGCTCGACAGATCGTAACTGTCGAAATCGGGCTGCAGCAGGCAGAGATTATACATCGCCGGCACCATCACCGTGTAGGTGACGCGCTCGCGGGCAGCGAGCTTGAGGTAATCGGCGGCCTTGAATTCGGGCATGATGATCAGCGCGCCGCCGCAGCGGATCATGGTCGTGATGTTGGCTACGATTCCGGTGACATGGCCGAGCGGCACCGCCGCGATCGAACGATCCGCTTCCGTCAATTGCAGGCAGGACACGAACACCATCGAGGAATGCACGATGTTGCAATGGGCCAGCATCGCGCCCTTCGGCTTGCCAGTGGTGCCCGAGGTGTAGAGGATCATCGCGGTGTCCTCTTCGCTCACCTCGACCGGCGCCGAGGCCGGCGCGTTGTCGGCGAGCGCCGCGAAGCGCGATCGGGCCGGATCGTCGTCCATGGCGATGCGATGAATCAGATCAGGCACATCCTGCGCCTCGGGCAGCCGCTCGGCGAGCGAGCCCTCGTGGATCAGGATCTTGGCGCCGCAATCGGCGAGCACATAGGCGATCTCCGGCTTCTGCTGACGCGTGCTGAGCAGCACCGTCACCAGCCCCTCATGCGCGGCGGCAAACAGCAGCAGCGGAAATTCGATACGGTTGCCGAGCAAAATCGCGACACGGTCGCCACGCTGCAGGCCGAGCTTGCGCAAGCCCGCGGCGATCCGGGTCGCCTGCTCCACCGCCTGCCGCCAGCTCAGCCGGACATTGCCTGCGATCAGTGCCTCGCCATCGCCATTGCGGGCGCAGGCGTCCGCGATCATCGCCCACAGATTTGCCGGCCGGTCGCCAAAGGAAGGCACCACCCGATCGCCAAACCGCGCCTCGAGCCGCATCGGCGGGATCTGAGATTGCGACCAGTCCATCGAACGCCCTCGGCTTGTTGCTTTGTCACCTTCCGCGCACGGCTGCGCGAAACCGTCTTGCGCTGATCCGCTGCGTCAGACCCCCACGACCGGCACGCCGATCACGACCGGATGGAACGCAAACGCCAGCGCCAGATAGGCGACGATGCCGACCGCGACCGCGATCAGATCGTTGGTGACACCGCCGACCGGAATTGGCGGCCCGCCGGCATCGGTGCGACGCTTCAGCGAGATGCGGTCATAGACCGCCCAGCCCAGGAACGAGCCGAACAGGATGATGGAGCCGAGATCGCCGTTGGCCAACAGATGCGCCGCGGCCCACAGCTTGACGCCGGCCAGCATCGGGTGCTTCAGCGCGGCATAGATGCGACCGCGCAAGTACGAGGCGACCACCATAATGACCGCGGGCAGCATCAAGGCGACCGTGATGTGCTTCATCGCCTTCGGCGGATACCAGACGTCGATCCAGCCGGAGCTGCGGTAATGGGCAAAACCCCAGATGATCAGCGCGAGCCCCGCGAGCGAGACGACGGTGTAGAGGATCTTGTAGGTCCCCTCGCCCAGCCTGGCGATCGCCTGCGCGCGCGCCTCACGTTTCGTGGTGAAAACATGGGTGGCGAAGAACAGCACCAGCCCCAGGATCATGACCAGCAGACCCACGACATCCTCCCCTTTAGCCAACGCCCCAGCGTCTGAGGTATCATCGATTGGATGCGGGTCGCAACTGATGCGCTACTTGCCGAGCTCGCGATTGTCGACATAACGGATCGCGATCGGCCGGCCGGCGAGCGCGCCGCCGAGACCGCCCGTGAGTTTCAGCGGCAGGCAGGCATTCAGCGATGAATTGATCGCGTTGAGATAGGTGGTTCGCGTCTCTGCTGGCACGCCCGCAGTCGCATATGTGAGGCGCGGCGGGCCGATCAGTCCGCCCGCCTTGTTGAAGCTGAAACGCACCGCCATCTGCATGCCCGCGCGCGCATTGTCCGACGGCGGCGGCGGCGACCAGCAGCTGCGCAGCTCGGCAAAGAGATCGCCGATCGTATCGAGATCGTGATCGGGCTTTTGATATTTGGCGCGGTCGGCCTCCGATGGAACGCTCTGGATGGTGAGCTGGAGGTTCTGGCCATAGGGGTAGTCGAACTCGGGAATGCAGGGGCCGGGCTCGAGCGGGCTGCAATAGGACGGCGTGCAGGGCCTGTTGTCGAGCACGCTGCACGGCTCATGCGCGAACGGGATCGGATTGATCTGTCGGGGCCGCGCGTCGGCGGCGGCGGTCGAGACCGACAGCGGGAGAAGAAGGAGAATGCCGCGCCACATGGTGTGAACTCGCAAGGCCACGAGCAAAAATGGCATTGTCCACGAACGCGTCAAGCGGCGCGCAATCACGGACTCGCGCGCAAACGGTCCGCCCGCCCTACCCCTTCTTCTTCACGTCCTTGACGTTGGTGAACTCGATGCCCTCGGCGCGCTCCTTGGTGTAACCGAGATAGAACTCGTTCCGGGCGAGGTACACGGGATCGCCGTCGACGTCGTCGGCGATGCTCGAGGTGTTGGCGGCGATGAAGGTGTCGAGCTTCTTGCGGTCGTCCGAGGAGACCCAGCGCGCGAGCTGGAACTCGCTGACCTCGAACTCGACCGGCAAGGAATATTCAGCTTCCAGCCGCGCCTTCAGCACGTCGAGCTGCAGCGCGCCGACGACGCCGACCAGCGCCGGCGCACCGTCGCGCGGCCGGAACACCTGCACCACGCCCTCTTCCGACATCTGCTGCAGCGCTTCCTTCAGCTTCTTCGCCTTCATCGCATCGGTGAGCCGGACGCGGCGGACGATTTCCGGCGCGAAGCTCGGCACGCCCACGAAGTTGAAATCCTCGCCCTCGGTCAGCGTGTCGCCGATGCGCAGCGTGCCGTGATTGGGAATGCCGACGACGTCGCCGGCGAAGGCTTCATCCGCGACCGAGCGGTCCTGCGCGAAGAAGAATTGCGGGCTCGACAGCGGCATGCTCTTGCCGGTGCGCACCAGCTTCGCCTTCATGCCGCGGCTGAGCTTGCCCGAGCAGAGGCGCGCAAACGCGATGCGGTCGCGGTGGTTCGGATCCATGTTGGCCTGGATCTTGAACACGAAGGCGCTCATGCGGGGATCGGTGGCCTCGACCTTGCGCTGGTCGCTGTCCTGCGCGCGCGGCTCGGGCGCGAACTTGCCGAGGCCTTCCAGGAGATCGCCGACGCCAAAATTGCGCAGCGCGCTGCCGAAATAGACCGGCGTCAGATGGCCCTCGCGGAACGCTTCCAGCTCGAACGGCTTCGAGGCCTCGGTGACGAGCTCCAGCTCGTCCTTCACGGCGGAGACGTCGAGATTGGCGTTGAGCTTGGCGAGTTCCTCGATCGCGATCTGCTGTGCCGCGCCGGTCTTGGCGCCGCCGCCTTCGAGCAGGCGCACGCCGCCATTGACGACGTCGTAGGTGCCGAGGAAGTCGCGGCCGCGGCCGACCGGCCAGGTCATCGGCGTGGTGTCGAGCGCCAGGGTCTTCTCGATCTCGTCGAGCAGCTCGAAGACGTCGCGGCTCTCGCGGTCCATCTTGTTGATGAAGGTGATGATCGGGATGTCGCGCAGGCGACACACCTCGAACAGTTTCCGGGTGCGCGCCTCGATGCCCTTGGCGGCGTCGATCACCATGACGGCGGAATCGACCGCCGTCAGCGTGCGATAGGTGTCTTCCGAAAAGTCCTCGTGGCCCGGCGTGTCCAAGAGGTTGAAGACGAGTCCCTCGAACTCGAAGGTCATCACCGAGGTCACGACCGAGATGCCGCGCTCGCGCTCGATCTTCATCCAGTCCGAGCGCGTGTTGCGCCGCTCGCCCTTGGCCTTGACCTGACCTGCGAGGTTGATGGCGCCGCCGAACAGCAGCAACTTCTCGGTCAGTGTGGTCTTGCCGGCGTCAGGATGGGAGATGATCGCAAAGGTCCGCCGTCGCGCCACTTCAGCGGCAAGCGGCGAACGGGCCGGCGATTCGGCGGAGGTGATGGCGATGTCGGACATAGCGGCAGCGTTTGACAGGGAAAATGGGCCTGATCAAGCCTCAATTGGCGATTGCGGAGCCCTTCGGCCAGCCCCATATCGGCTTGACGATCAATCCTGGGGAAGGACGACCTTCCCGCTCATCAACACATCAGCCCGCGGGGACGACCCTGCCTTGAACGGAGGGTCGTCATGGCCTGGATCATCCTGTTCGTCGCCGGACTTCTCGAGATTACCTGGGCGATCGGCCTGAAATACACAGAAGGCTTCAGCAAGCTAGTTCCGTCCGTCGTCACGCTCGCGGCCATGGCCGGCAGCGTCATCCTGCTCGGCCTCGCCCTCAAATCGCTGCCCGTCGGAACCGCCTATGCGGTATGGACCGGGATCGGTGCGGTCGGCACCGCGACCCTCGGCATCATCCTGTTTGGCGAGCCCGCCACGGCCCTGCGTCTTGCCAGCATCGGGCTGATCGTCGCCGGGATCGTCGGGCTGAAGTTGGTTACTTGACGAAGATCTTGACCGCCCACCAGGTCAGCGCCGCGACGATGGCGGACGCCGGCATCGTGATGACCCAGGCATAGACGATCGAGCTGGCGACGTTCCAGCGCACCGCCGAAAGGCGGCGGGCGGCGCCGACGCCGACGATCGCGCCGGTGATGGTGTGGGTGGTCGAGACGGGAACCCCGAGGAAGGTCGCCATGAACAGGGTCGCGGCGCCCCCCGTCTCGGCGCAAAAGCCCTGCATCGGCGTCAGTTTGGTGATGCGCAGGCCCATGGTGCGGACGATGCGCCAGCCGCCCATCAAGGTGCCCATCGCCATCGCCGCCTGGCACGACAGCACCACCCAGAATGGTACGAAGAATTCGCCGCCGAGATGGCCCTGCGAATAGAGCAGCACGGCGATGATGCCCATGGTCTTCTGCGCGTCGTTGCCGCCATGGCCGAGCGAATAGAGCGAGGCCGAGGCGAATTGCAGGATGCGGAAGGCGCGATCGACCGCGAATGGCGTCGAGCGCACCGACGCCCAGGAGACGATTGCAACCAGCACCATCGCAAGGACGAAGCCGACGAGCGGAGACAGGACGATCGCAATGACCGTCTTGGACAATCCGCTCCAGACCGCCGCGGAGATCCCGGCTTTGGCCACGCCCGCACCGAATAACCCGCCGATCAGCGCATGCGACGACGAGGATGGGATGCCGAGCGCCCAGGTCACGAGGTTCCAGACGATGGCGCCGACCAGTGCCGCGAAGATCACCTGGGCGTCGACGATCGCGGGATCGATGATGCCGGTCCCGATGGTCTGGGCGACGTGCAGCCCGAACACCATGAAGGCAACGAAATTGAAGAACGCGGCCCAGAACACCGCGAATTGCGGCCGCAGCACGCGGGTCGAGACGATGGTCGCGATCGAATTGGCGGCGTCATGCAGGCCGTTCAGGAAGTCGAACAGCAGCGCGACGGCGATCAAGCCGACCAGGATGGGAAGACCCAACGCGGCGTCCACAGCAATCCTGCCCTACACTTGCTCGATGACGATGCTGTTGATCTCGTTCGCAACGTCGTCGAAACGGTCGGCGACCTTCTCCAGATGATCATAGATCTCGACGCCGACGATGAAGTCCATCGCATTGCCGTCGCGATGCTTGAGAAACAGCTCCTTCAGGCCGATGTCGTGGAGATCGTCGACACGGCCTTCCAGCTTGCCCAGCTCTTCCGTGATCGCGGTCAGCATCGCCACGTTCGGGCCGATCGATTGCATCAGCGGCAGCGCGCGGCCGACCAGATTGGCGCATTCGATCAGAAGCCCGCCGATCTCACGCATCGGCGGCTCGAAGCTGCGGACCTCGAACAGCATCACGGCCTTGGCGGTCTGCTGCATCTGGTCGATGGCGTCGTCCAGCGAGGTGATGAGGTTCTTGATGTCACCCCGGTCGAACGGGGTGATGAAGGTGCGGCGCACCGCCGTCAGCACCTCGCGGGTGATGTTGTCGGCGTCGTTCTCGAACTGGTTGACGCGCTGGCAGTAGACCGGCGTTTCCTCGCCCCCGTTGAGCATGCCCTGGAGCGCGATCGAACCTTGGATCACCGTCTGGGCATGTCGGTCGAACAGGTCGAAGAACCGTTCTTCCTTGGGCAGGAAAGCGCGAAACCATCGCATCATGGGGATAGGCTACCGGTTGGAAATGGCCCGGCCGGAGGGGCCGTCATGAAACTGTCATAGACCATTTTCGATCCGCGCGCGTGTCATCTCACGCCCGCGGAGCCGGATCATCCACCGCTTTCACGCGGCAGGTAAACTCACTTCAAATCAATGACTTAGAGCGATCGCCGGAAGTAATGCGCGATTTCACCGATCACGCCGCGGCGGAAGGTGAGCACGCAGATCACGAAGATCGAGCCCTGGATCACCGTCACCCATTGGCCGAAACCCGCCAGATATTGCTGCATGGCAATGATCACGAAGGCGCCGACCACGGGGCCGAAGATAGTGCCGAGGCCGCCGACCAGCGTCATCAGCACGACCTCACCGGACATCGACCAATGGACGTCGGTAAGCGAGGCGTTCTGCGCCACGAACACCTTCAGCGCACCGGCAAAACCGGCCAGCGTGCCTGACAGCACGAAGGCCAGGAACTTGTACTGGTCGGTCCGGTAGCCGAGCGAGATCGCCCGCGCCTCGTTCTCGCGGATCGCCTTTAGGACCTCGCCGAACGGCGAGTTGATGATGCGGAAGATCAGGAGGAAGCCGGCGAGGAACCCGACCAGCACGACGTAATACAGCACCGTCGGCTTGGACAGATCGAAGATGCCGAACATGCGCCCCTGCGGGATGCCCTGGATGCCGTCCTCACCGTGGGTGAAGGGGGCCTGGAGGTAGATGAAGTACAAGAGCTGCGACAGCGCCAGCGTGATCATCGAGAAGTAGATGCCCTGGCGGCGGATCGAGATGAAACCCGTGATGAGCGAGAGCACGAAAGCCGCGGCGATGCCGACGAGGATGCCGAGCTCGGGCGGCAACGCCCACACCTTCAGCGCATGGGCGCTGCAATAGCCGGCCGTCCCCAGGAACATCGCGTGGCCGAACGACAGCAGGCCGCCGTAGCCGATCAAGAGGTTGAAGGCGCAGGCGAGCAACGCAAAGCACAGCGCCTGCATCACGAAGAACGGGTAGACGCCCGTGAATGGCACCGATGCCAATACCAGCGCCATCACCACGAAAACGATCATCTCGTCGCGCATCGCGCGCGGGGTTGCCGGCAGCGTGTTGTCCGTCAGGGTTGTCATATCAGGCCGCCCTTCCCGTCAATCCCGTTGGCTTCACCAGGAGCACCAGCACCATCAGCACGAACACGACGGTATTGGAGGCCTCAGGGTAGAAATATTTGGTCAGCCCCTCGATCACCCCGAGCGCGAAGCCGGTGATGATGGAGCCCATGATCGATCCCATGCCGCCGATCACGACCACGGCGAACACGACGATGATGAGGTCGGCGCCCATCAGCGGCCGCACCTGGTTGATCGGCGCCGAGAGCACGCCGGCCAGCGCGGCGAGACCGACGCCGAGGCCATAAGTGAGCGTGATCATGCGCGGCACGTTGATGCCGAAGGCGCGCACCAGCGTCGGATTTTCGGTGGCGGCGCGCAGGTAAGCGCCAAGCTGCGTCTTCTCGATCAAGAACCAGGTCGCGATGCAGACCACCAGCGAGAATACGACCACCCAGCCGCGATAGATCGGCAGGAACATGAAGCCGAGATTCATGCCGCCCTTGAGCTGATCCGGAATGGCGTAAGGCAGGCCCGACGATCCAAAGTAGTTCTGGAACACGCCCTGCACGATCAGCGCGATGCCGAAGGTCAGCAGCAGGCCGTAGAGGTGGTCGAGCCCGGTCAGCCATTGCAGCATGGTCCGTTCCAGGATCATGCCGAAGATGCCGACGATGATGGGGGCCAGCAACAGCGCCCACCAATAGTTGATGCCGCCGAGGTTGAGCAGGAAATAGGCGACGAAGGCGCCCATCATGTAGAGCGCGCCATGGGCGAAATTGATGATGTTTAGCATGCCGAAGATCACGGCAAGCCCGAGACTGAGCAGCGCGTAGAACGAGCCGTTGATCAGTCCCACCAGTAGCTGAGCGTATAGAGCCTGCATCGATCCCGCACCCGGTCCCTTCGGCGTTCCCTTGAAAGTCGCCCGCAAGCCTTCAAGGCCTGCGGGCGGTCATCTTACTTCTTGAGCAGCGCGCACTTGCTCTCGGACAGCGGCGTGAACGCCTGGTCGCCCGGCACCGTGCCGACCAGCTTGTAGAAGTCCCACGGTCCCTTGGACTCCGAGGGCTTCTTCACTTCGAACAGGTAGGCGTTGTGGATGGTGCGGCCGTTGGGCTGGATCTCGCCCTTGCCGAACAGATCGTCCTCCGTCGGCATCGACTTCATCTTCTCGACGATCTTGACGCCGTCATGCGGATTGCCGCCGAGGGCTTCGAGCGCCTTGAGATAGTGGCGCACGCCCGCATAGACGCCGGCCTGCACCATGGTGGGCGGCGCGTTGTTCTTCATCTTTGCGGCGAAGCGCTTGGAGAACGCCCGGGTCTGGTCGTTCATGTCCCAGTAGAACGTCTCGGTGAAGTTGAGGCCCTGCGCCGTCTCCAGGCCGATCGCCTTGATGTCGGTGAGGAAGAGCAGGAGCGCCGCGAGCTTCTGGCCACCCTTGCCGATGCCGAACTCGGCCGCCTGCTTGATGGTGTTGGTGGTGTCGCCGCCGGCATTGGCAAGACCGATGATCTTGGCCTTGGACGACTGCGCCTGCAGCAGGAAGGACGAGAAGTCCGGCGTATTCAGCGGATGCTTGACGCCGCCGACCACCTTGCCGCCGTTGGCGGTGACGACCGCGGTGGTGTCGCGCTCGAGCGCAGCACCGAAGGCGTAGTCGGCGGTCAGGAAGAACCAGCTGTCGCCCCCCGCCTTGACCAGCGCCTGCCCGGTGGTGTGGGCCAGCATGTAGGTGTCGTAGGTCCAGTGCACGGTGTTAGGCGAGCACTGCGCGTTGCTGAGGTCGGACGTCGCCGCACCTGAGTTGATGTAGACGCCGTTCTTTTCCTTGATGACGTTGTTGACGGCGAGCGCCACGCCGGAATTCGGCACGTCGACGATGATGTCGACCTTGTCGACGTCGAACCATTGCCGCGCGATCGCGGTGCCGATGTCGGGCTTGTTCTGGTGATCACCGGAGATGATGTCGATCTTCCAGCCCTTCGCAGCGAGGCCGGAATCCTCAACGGCCATCTGCGCCGCGAGCGTCGAGCCGGGACCGCCGAGGTCGGCATAGAGCCCGGACTGATCGGACAATGCGCCGATCTTGACGGTCTTGTCCTGCGCAGAGGCGACGCCTACTGCGGCGAATGTCAGCGCGGTGGTCAGCAGCAATGACGCAATCGACCTGGTCTTCATGCAACTTTCCTTTTTGAATTCTTCTCGTTGGCTGTACTAAACACCAAGATAGGTGTGGAGCTTGTCCATGTTGGCGGCAAGCTCGGCATTGGAAAATCCGTCAATGATCTTGCCATGCTCGACCACGTAATAGCGGTCGGCGACGGTCGACGCGAAGCGGAAATTCTGCTCGACCAGGAGGATCGTGAAGCCCTCCTTCTTGAGCCGCGCAATGGTGTGGCCGATCTGCTGAATGATAACGGGCGCGAGGCCCTCGGTCGGCTCGTCCAGCATCAGGAAACTCGCGCCGGTGCGCAGGATGCGCGCGATCGCGAGCATCTGCTGCTCGCCCCCGGACAGCTTGGTGCCCTGGCTGTAGAGCCGTTCCTTCAGGTTCGGGAACAGCTCGAAGATCTGCTCGAGCGGCAATCCGCCTGCACGGACCACCGGCGGCAGCATCAGATTCTCGCGCACGTCGAGACTGGAGAATATGCCCCGCTCTTCCGGACAGAAGGCGATGCCCATGCGCGCGATCTTGTCGGAGGTCGCGCGGATGATCTCCTGGTTGTTGAACTTCACCGAGCCGGTCCGCTTGCCGATGATGCCCATGATCGACTTCAGCGTGGTCGTCTTGCCGGCGCCGTTACGCCCGAGCAGGGTGACGACCTCGCCTGCGTTCACGTCGAAGTTGATCCCGTGCAGGATGTGGGACTCGCCGTACCAGGCTTCGAGGTTGCGGATTTGAAGGACATTTCCGCCGGTCGCAGCCTTGGCCGGAGCCTCGGCGATCGCAGTGTCAGGCATGACCGGCTCCCAGATAGGCTTCCTTGACGCGCTCGTCCTTGGTGAGCTCGCTGTAATGACCTTGCGCGAGCACCTGCCCGCGCGTCAGCACGGTGATGATGTCGGAGAGGTTGGCCACGACGCTCAAGTTATGCTCGACCATCAGGATGGTATATTTCGCGGAGATGCGCTTGATCAGCGCCGCGATCTTGTCGATGTCCTCGTGGCCCATGCCGGCCATCGGCTCGTCCAGCAGCATCATCTCCGGGTCGAGCGCGAGCGTGGTTGCGATCTCCAGTGCACGCTTGCGTCCATAGGGCATCTCGACCGCGGGCGTGTTGGCGAACTCGTTGAGGCCGACATCGTTGAGCAGCTCGCGCGCGCGATCGTTGAAGCGGTTGAGGACCGACTTGGAGCGCCAGAAATCGAACGAAGAGCCGTGCTGGCGCTGAAGCGCGACACGGACGTTCTCCAGCGCGGTGAGATGCGGAAACACCGCCGAAATCTGGAATGAACGAACAAGCCCCAGACGGGCCACGTCGGCCGGCGCCATCGCGGTAATGTCCTGCCCGTTGTACAGGATTTTTCCGGCGGACGGTTTGAGGAACTTGGTCAGAAGATTGAAGCAGGTCGTCTTGCCGGCCCCGTTCGGACCGATCAACGCATGAATGCTCCCACGGCGAACCTTGAGCGCAACGTCGCGGACGGCGAAGAAGCCCGCGAACTCCTTGGTCAAGCCTTCCGTTTCGAGAATAAACTCATCGGCCAAACAGATTTCCCCCTGCCCGCGCGCCGCGCGTGGCTATCCTTGTTGCTTCGGCTTTCCGGAGGCCTTGTTGCCTATCCTTGGAGCCACTCCTTGGAGCCTATCCGGAACACCGCCTCCGGGCGCGGAATATGCCGGAGGTGACGGGGGTTAGGCAAGGCGGAAAGCTGAGCAGATCAGGTCTCCGCCTGGGATACAAATGCTCCCTTAGTCGGAGGCGAGTGACGTCGCGCCTGCCCGGCCTCCCGGTTCGCAAGGCACCGGTCGTCAAGCCGTCGTTAACGGTCTTTCGTTCCGCGCGCCAGCCTTCATCAAAAATTTTCCCGCAAGGGTGATGATGCGCGGGTTTTGACGCTCCGGGAATATTGTCTTGGATTTCACAAGCGCCGCTCCGTCCGTCGTCAAGTCGATCAGGCAGCGTGATCTCCTGAACACGTGGCTGCGACTCTATGCGCGCGAGCAGATCGCGCCGGCAGTCTGGGAGTATCAGCCTGCGCGGCTGGAAGAAGAGCTGTCCGATCTCATCTATTACACGGTGGACGCGTCGACGCCGGTGCCGCGCCTGACCATCCAGAGCGAAAACACGCGCATCTCGCGCGCTTATGGACATACCGGCAAAGGCGTTCTGCTCGACGAATATCTCGGGCCGCGCCTCGCGCCGTTCGTGATGCCGATCTATCACGAATGCGTCGCGCGTGGGCTGCCGGTCTACAGCGTTGCGGACGTCGACGACATCTACGGGCGCATCGTCGCTTATGAACGGCTGCTGCTGCCTTTCCAGTCCGACGGCAAGGTCTGTCACGTCATCGCATCGGTCAAGACCTTCTGCGAGGACGGCGGCTTCGAGATCAAGAATCTGATGCGCGGAAACGACGCACTGCCGCGTCCGAAACTGCGCGCCGTGATCGATCACGAGCTCTTCCATCGCGCGCCCGGACGCATCGCGACGGCCGACGTGGTCGAGTTCGCGGACCAGCCGGGGCCCGGCGTCCCCAACGAGATCATCGAGCTGAACTAGCGCTCAGCGCTTTCCGCCGACTTCCTTGGCATAGATGTCCGGCTTGAAGCCGACCAGCAGCTTGCCGCCGATTTCCAGCACCGGCCGCTTGATCATCGATGGTTGCGCTAGCATCAGCGCCAGCGCCTTCTTCTCGGAGAGCCCTTCCTTGTCGGACTCGGGCAGCTTCTTGAACGTCGTCCCGGCGCGATTGAGCAGCGTCTCCCAGCCGACCTTGTCGCTCCATTGCTCGAGCTTGTCTTTCTCCACGCCCGCCGACTTGTAGTCGTGAAACGCGTAAGGCACGCCGTGAGTGTCGAGCCAGGCGCGCGCCTTCTTCATGGTGTCGCAGTTCTTGATGCCGTAGATGATGTTGGGCAAGACGTTCCTCGCGCATGACGGATCGTGATGGACGTGGCGTTGTACGAAACTCCGCTTCGCGCGACAATATTGCGAACGACGCTACCGAACGGACATCCCATGCACGTCACCCACGATCCCGCAGCCGCCGCCACGCCGATCATCGACTTCAACAGCTTCCTCGCGGTCGATATCCGCGTCGGCACCATCGTCGACGCCAAACCGTTTCCCGAGGCGCGCAAGCCGGCGTTTCGGCTGTGGATCGACTTCGGACCCGCCATCGGCGTGCGCAAGAGCTCGGCCCAGATCACCGAGAACCATCCGCTCGAGACCTTGGTGGGACAACAGGTCGCGGCCGTCGTCAATTTCCCGCCGCGCCAGATCGGACCAGTCATCTCGGAGGTGCTGACGCTCGGCTTCCCAGATGCCAGCGGCAAGGTCGTGCTGGTGCAGCCCAGCCAGCCGGTGCCGAACGGCGGACGGCTATTCTAGCCGCGCCAGCCGGGGCTGCGGCACCGCGTCCGCCGCAGTCTCAAGGAAACTCCCTAGTTTGCCGCCGCCGGCCGGCCAGGACTTGACGCGATCCGCTTTCGACAATAAAAATGACTGACTGATCGTTTTTTATTTGCATCGGCCTTCATCCGGCTAAGGCGTCGTCGACCGGAAAACGACCGATCTGTCAGTTATTTGAGGCGGCTGAATGCCCAAGATCAGCGACAAGCAACGCGAAAGCCGGCGGCAGCAGATTCTCGACGCGGCCCTCGCCTGCTTCTCGGAAGACGGTTTTCACCAGACCGGGATGGCCGACATCGTGAAGCGGTCCGGATTGAGCCATGGCGCGGTCTATCTCTACTTCCAGAGCAAGGACGATTTGATCGAGGCGCTCGCCGACGACCGGCATCGCCGCGAAGCCGTGCTCAATTCGGTCGCGCAGGGATCCGGCGACCCGATCGAAGGACTTCACGCGCTGATCCGCGTCTACGCGCAATGGCTGACCGATCCCGCCGGCGAAGCCCGCCGCCGGGTCGGCATCCATGGCTGGGCCGAAGCCCTGCGCAACCGCCGCGTCCGCAGCAGCGTCATCGAAGGCATCGACATGCCACGCGCGCTGATCGTGGCGCTGGTCGAGCGCGGCCAGCATGACGGTCTCATCCGGCGCGACCTCGGCGCCGACGCGATCGCGCGCGTGCTGATCGCGATCTTCCAGGGGTTTGTGCTGCAAAAATCCTGGGGCGACGCATTTGACGTCGAAGCCTGCATGGCGGCCGTGGCCGGCGTGATCGACGGCCTGCGCACGACGAAGCCTGACGTCAGGCGGCGAGCCCGGACGTAAGCGATGTCCTGGCTTCACGACACCCTCGCCGGTGGTGGCGTCGGTCTGGTCGCAGGGCTGGCATCGGGCTTCACGGGGACGAGCCCCGGCGGCGGCCTCGTGATCTTCTCCGTGCTGCTGCTCGGGGCCGAGCAACACGTCGCCCAGGGCACCTCGCTGATCACCCAACTTCCGCCGACCGGTCTTGCCGGCATCCGCCGTTATTGGCAGAGCGGCAATCGCACCCCCTTGCGGTGGATCGCCTGGATCGGCCTCGGGTTTCTGATCGGTGGCGCCGGCGGCGGTTATGCCGCGACCGCGGTTTCGGATTCCGTCCTGCAATGGACTTATGTCGTCTATCTCCTCGCGCTGATCGCCCTGTTGATCCTGCGCCGCGACCGCAAGGACAGCCACCTTGAAGCCGGTGAGCGCGATCAACTTCACTGGTTGCCCCTGATCCTGATCGGCACGCTTGCGGGCTTTTCCTCAGGCTTCATGGGCATTGGCGGCGGTCTTGCGATCACCGTCGGCCTCGCCGCCGGATTTCGCGTGCCACAGCATCAGGCGCAGCTCGTCAGCCTCGTCTTCTCGGTGATCCCGACCAACCTCCCGGCAGCCTGGATCTACTGGAGCAAGGGGCTGATGGTCGGCTGGCCGGCCATCATCGGCATTCTCGCCGGCCTCTGGGTTGGCACCGACCTCGGCGCACGCATGGCCAACGGCGTCAGCCGATCGATGCTCCGCCAGGCCATGATCGCGCTCGTCTCGCTGATGGCGTTCTACATGACCTACAAGGCGCTGAGCTAGCCTTACGGCCGCTGCGGAATGTTCAGCCCGCGCTGCACTGCCGGACGCGCAAGCCCACGCTCGAGCCAGGCACCGACCGACTTGAACTGGGTGAACTCGACGAGATCGCCGGCGCCGTAGAAGCCGATGAGATTGCGCACCCAGCCGAGCATCGAGATGTCGGCAATGGTGTAGTCGTCATCCATGAACCATTGCCGGCCGGAAAGATGCGTGTCCATGACGCCGAGCAGGCGCCTGGCTTCGGCGACGTAGCGATCGCGCGGCCGCTTGTCCTCAAAGTCCTTGCCGGCGAATTTGTGGAAGAAGCCGACCTGGCCGAACATCGGCCCGACGCCGCCCATCTGGAAATGCAGCCATTGAAGCGTCTGGTAGCGGCGCGCCGCGTCCTGCGGCAGCAGCTTGCCGGTCTTCTCCGCGAGGTATTGCAGGATCGCGCCTGACTCGAACAGCGGCAGCGGCCTGCCGCCGGGACCGTTGGGATCGAGGATCGCCGGGATCTTGCCGTTCGGATTGAGCGAGAGGAATTCAGCCGTCTTCTGGTCGTCCTTGCCGAAATCGACGAGATGGACTTCGTAGGGAAGCCCGATCTCCTCCAGCATGATCGAGACCTTCACACCATTCGGCGTCGGCAGGGAGTAGAGTTGAAGCAGCTCGGGATGCTTGGCCGGCCAGCGCTTGGTGATGGGAAAGGCGGACAGATCAGACATCGGGACTCCGGCTGCGTTCGCGAGATGCCGCCTAATCTAGGCTGGCGGACGAACGACGCAAGGCCGGCACTTCGTCTGATTATCCCCTTGAAGCAACTAGGGTGGCAGCGTTGCGATCCTG
This sequence comes from Bradyrhizobium sp. 62B, assembly GCF_030272265.2. NCBI lineage: Bacteria > Pseudomonadati > Pseudomonadota > Alphaproteobacteria > Hyphomicrobiales > Nitrobacteraceae > Bradyrhizobium > Bradyrhizobium sp. 62B. Next base: position 4,176,650 of record NZ_CP092841.2, read on the forward strand.
ACGACCGGGGTCAGGGTTTCATGCTGCAATCGGTACTGGATGAACCATTGACCCGTGATCAGCAGCGCGGCCGTGAAAGCAGTCGCGAGCGTCGCGGTCGCCCATTGGCAGACGTCGTACATGGCCTTTGTCCCTCAACTCCTTTGGCCTAAACGCCCGCTCACGTGCCGCGTTCCCAGTTTGCATGAATATTTTGCCGGTTTTTCCCGGTGTCGCCGGGGCATCATTTCGGAGACCATCGAGCACTTTGCGCGTTGTGACGAGATGAACATCGAGAAGCGCGCCCTGCTCGACCACGCCCAACGCTGTCGCCGCGTCGCGGACGATCTCGCCCATCGCGAAGCCGCAGGACGGCTGCGAGCAATGGCCGATGCGTACGAAGCGAGAGCGGCAAGACTGGACGACGAGGATGACTGCTCGAAGCCGGGCCATCGCGGTCATGGCCACCTTGCCGGTACATGCGATCGGCGGGATTGAGCGGTTCAATAGTTGATCTCCATCCGCAGTCCACGCGGATCGGTCTCCTCGCCGCCGACACGCAGCGTGCTGTCGCGCGCCGCCACGGCGCAGCCACAGGCATCGATGAGATCGTCGCGGCCGATGCCGGTGCCATGGCGAAGCGTCAGCCATCTCTCGATCTTGGTGAAGCCGCGGTCTTTCAGCAGCGCAATGCGCTGCTCACGCCCCCGCGGCGACGTCTTGGGTTCAAGCCGCACCCGTCCTGCCAGATTCCAGAACACCAATTCCGGATGCGCTTCGCCGATCGTCGCCTGTCGCGCTGGCGTCATGACGTCGTCGACCTCCCTGATCTTGTCCCTGATATTCCAGAGCTGCGCCGACACGCCCCTGCCCTTGCCCTCGTGCGTCCAGTAATGGCGATTGGCCGTGGCCATGTCCGGGAATGTCCAGAGGTCGCGGCGCGCACCGAGAAACACGGCTGGACCAATCAGCTCGCGCGCACGCAGATCGCAAGCGCGATAGCCGCTCGGATTCAACCCGATCGGCATGTCGATCATCGCACGCGCATGCGGCAGCGCGAGCAGGCGCGTCAGGCCCGGCGAATAATCGAAGCCGTGATCGCCGCGCTCGTCGATCCAGGCTGCGACCCAGCCAAGGCGAAATCCGTCGAGGCCGAGATAGTTCGGCACGTCATGCGTCCGTCATTTTCAATTTCACCGCGCGCGTCGCTTGACATCCGCAAGTTGCGGGCGTATGTCCCGCGCCCTCGCAAGCACTTCCGTTTGCGACAAGCACCATGAACCGAGCGATGTCGTACCGCTACGAAAGAATTGTCCGCATGCCGAATAGCCCAAAGCTATTCGACGGCGCATGCCCGGCTCATGGGAGCGATCTTGCCTGACCGCAAGATCGACAGTCCGCTTCTGGACCCTCCCGAGCCTGCCGCTCCGGAGGGTTTTTTGTTGCCCGCCGCGCGGCCCGATCGAACATCCCGGCAATCGCCGGAACGAGAGACCCGGATCTCGGGGCTCGCGCTGAGAACGCGCGTGCCCAAGCGCGCGGGGCCTGCCGGAGGGAACGAGGCGATGAGCCGGACACCGATGGCAGAGCGAACCCGAAGGGTTCGCAACATGCGGCGCGTCGACAGCGCCGCGATAGAATTTTCTTAAGATTGGTTTGCCGCTGTCATCGCGGCTCAACCGACGCTGGTGGTGAAGATGTCGGATACTTCTCCACACGGCACAGCGGGTATGCCTCCCGCCTTTGACACACGCACCGGGATGCGGCCTCGGAAAAGGTTCGCACGCGGCCCGGCGCAGGACTCGTCCGTAAGGACGGCGACTGTGTTGTCGTCACTGAAAGCCGATATCGCCCGTTCCCCAGCGTACCCATCAACGGCCGATGCGAGAGCATCGGCCTGGCGGTGGTGAAGATGCCTGTTACTTCGTGGTAAGGCGCGAAAGCGCCGAGCAGGTTCGAGCCCTGCACGCCGAAAGGCGGTTCGCCCGGAAGGGCAGCAACAGCATCGATCGTTCCCCGCCAACCCCATCACGATCCGTGGTGAAGATGTCTGTTACTTCGCCTGCCACGCGAGAGGTCGCGGGTTCGAATCCCGCCCGGTGTCCCATGCACCGGTAGCTCAGAGGATAGAGCGCTTTCCGGCAAGCTCACGCTTGTCGGGTCACAGCATCGCCTGTTCCCGGATCGTGTCCTCTCAACCACCGCCGGTGGTGAAGGGCGCTGTTACTTCGTGAATCACACTGTCGAAGGTTCGACTCCTTCCGGACGAAAGTCCGTAGCTCAGCGGTAGAGCATGTGGAGCCCCTCGTGGGCAGGACAGCCTCGCTTGTTCCCCGGCACCCGTTTCCATGTCCCCATCAACCCAAGAGGAGGCCGTCATGGTCAGGCTCAACAAGATCGTTCGCGCCTTCACGCGGGAGGGCGCACGCGCAATCCGCTTCACGCCCGAGATGGAGCTGAAGCGCGCGCTGATGAACTGCCTCCTGTGGGAGGACCAGTTCTACGAGGACGGTGTCGCGATCGCCGACCGCATCAAGACCCTGGTGCCCAAGGTCGCGCCTGCGCGCGTCGCGCAGCTCGCGATCGAGGCGCGCGAGGTTATGAAGCTGCGGCATGCGCCGCTGCTCGTCATCCGCGAGATGGCGCGCAGCGAAAAGCACCGTGCTCTCGTGGCTGACACGCTCGCTCAGGTGATCCAGCGGCCCGACGAGATGACGGAGCTGCTCGCGATCTACTGGGCGGACGCGCTTGGGCCGATGCAGCAGCGCAAGCGTCAGCCGGTCTCCGCGCAGGTCAAGAAGGGTCTTGCCCGCGCGCTGACCAAGTTCGACGCCTACCAGCTCGCCAAGTGGGACCGCGACGGCGCGGTGCGGATCAGGGACGTGCTGTTCCTGGTGCACGCCAAGCCGAAGGACGCCGACCAGGCGAAGGTCTGGAAGCAGCTCGTCGACGGCGAGCTCGCCTCCCCCGACACCTGGGAGGTCTCGCTCTCCGCCGGCAAGAGCAAGCGCGAGACCTTCGAGCGGCTGATCGCCGAGCGCAAGCTCGGCGGCCTGGCGCTGCTGCGCAATCTGCGGCTGATGCAGACTGCGCAGGTCCCGCGCGAGACCATCGCAGGCGCGATCGAGGCGATGCGGACGGATCGTATCCTCCCCTATCGCTTCATCACGGCGGCGCGCTATGCGCCGGACTTCGAGCCCGAGCTCGAGGCTGCGATGCTCAAGTCGGTCAAGGACCATGTGCGGCTGCCCGGCCGGACGCGGCTCCTGATCGACGTGTCGGGCTCGATGTTCGCGACCCTCTCCGCGCAGTCGGAAATGACACGCGCGGAGGCGGCGTGCGGTCTTGCCATCCTCGCCCGCGAGATCTGCGACGAGGTCGAGATCTTCACCTTCAGCAATGATGTCGTGAAGGTCCCGCCCCGCCGCGGCTTCGCACTGCGGGACGCGATCATCAACTCGCAGTCCCACGGCGGGACCTATCTCGGCAAGGCCGTGACGGAGATCGACCGCAAGGGCGATCGCCTCATCGTCTTCACCGACGAGCAGAGCCACGACCAGGTGCCCGAGCCCAAGGCGCGCGGCACCATCGTGAACGTGGCCTCGTATCAGCACGGTGTCGGTCACGGCGCCTGGACGCGCGTCAACGGCTTCTCCGAGGCCGTGGTCGCGTGGATCGCAGCGTCGGAGACGGCGTTGCACTGATGCGCGACGACAACGACCCCGGACGCAGGATGCTGCGCCCGGGGTCGGCAAAATCTCTGAAATGATCTGCTCGCACCTTCTATAGTGCGCGTGGAATGACAAGGACCTGTGACCATGCGACGACCCGATCCCTACACGGAACGCGCCCGCGAGCTCTGCCTCGCCGCCGGTGTCGATCCCGACTCGCGCGTCGGCGAAGGACGCGGCCAGCCGGCCTGGTGCCTGTACAAGGACGCCGCGCGCAAGGAACATCTGGCCCGCGAGGCCAATGCGACCGCGAGCTCGATCGCCGAATTCCGGATGCAGGACGCCCGCTTCCAGAATGCGCCGCTGAAGGTGTTCGGCCCGCACGAGGACGCGACGATCGCGCAGATGCGCAACTGCATGGCGGTCGGCAACGTCGTGTCCGGCGTGATCTGCGCCGACGGCCATCTCGGTTACGCCCAGCCGGTCGGCGGGGTCATCGCCTATGAGAAGCAGATCAGCATCTCCGGCGTCGGCTTCGACATCGGCTGCGGCAACATGGCGGCAAAGCTCGACACCCGCTTCGACGACATCGCGGGCCGGGTCCCCACGATCATCCGCGACGTCGCCAAGACGATCTCGTTCGGGGTCGGCCGGGCCAATGCCGAGCGGGCCGAGCACCATCTGTTCGACGACGGCGATGCCTGGCGCGAGAGCGACATGGAGGACTACCGCAAGAAAGCGGTGAGCCAACTCGGCACGGTCGGATCGGGCAACCATTATGTCGACCTCATGCGCGACGAGGAGGGCTTCGTCTGGATCGGCGTCCACTTCGGAAGCCGCGGTCTCGGGCACACTTCCGCGACGCGCTACCTCAAGGCCGCCGGCGGCAAGGACGGCATGAACGTTCCGCCCGCGGTGGTCGACGAGGACTCAGAGCTCGGCCGCCGCTACATTGCGGCGATGCAGCTCGCCGGGCGTTATGCCCATGCGGGCCGCGAGTGGGTCGTCGAGCGCGTCCGACAGATCATCGGCGGCAGCGTGACCGAGAGCGTGCACAACCACCACAACTACGCCTGGCATGAGACCCACGACGGGCGCGATCTGTGGGTGGTGCGCAAGGGCGCGACGCCGGCGTTTCCCGGCCAGAAGGGATTCGTCGGCGGCTCGATGGGAGACGACGCCGTCATCCTCGAGGGCGTCGACAGCCCGGAAGCCAAGGCCTCGCTCTATTCGACCGTGCATGGCGCCGGCCGCCTGTTCGGACGACGGGAGGCGAAGCGGCGCTTCTCGCGCGAGCAGATGGACCAGTGGCTCAACGAGCGCGGCGTGACCTTGATCGGCGCCGACCTCGACGAAAGCCCGATGGCCTATCGCCGCCTGCCGGACGTGCTGGCGCAGCACGCCGGCACCGTGCGCGTGCTGCACACGCTGCGGCCGTTCGCCGTCGCCATGGCCGGCGAAGGCGAGTTCGATCCGTGGAAGGACTGACACAAACAGGGAGTGGGAGGCACCGCCCCCACTCCCAAGATCTATTCCGCCTCGTCGCGATGGCGCTCGAACAGACGCTGCGCCAGCAGCGCATGGCCGAGCGTGCCGCCGGCGCGGACCGCCGCCGCGATCAGGGCAGCTTCCGCGACCTCCTCCCGCGAGGCGCCGGCCCTCGCCGCCTGCGCTGTATGCACGTCGAGGCAATAGGCGCATTGCGTCGTGAGGGCGACCGCGAGCGAGATCAGCTCGCGGTATTTCGGCGGGATCAATCCGTCCTTGCGCTCGACCGCATGGTTGAACGCCAGGAACGCGTTGGCCTCGACCGGGGCCAGCGCCACGAAGGCCGGAACAGATTTCAGATCGTGGGGGCTTTGATAATTGCTCATGTCTCATCTCGTCAGATATTCGCGCATCAAGGCCCGGGCGCGATGCAGGCGGGCCTTCACGGTCTGCCTGGTCGCACCGAGCGCGGCGGCAATGTCGTCGATCGTCATTTCCTTGACGTCGCGCATCAGCGCAACATCGCGATAATGCGGCGGCAGCGCCTCGAACGCCGCAGCCACGTCGAGCCGCAGATCGGCCTCGGGGCGCGACAGCAGCAGCGCCTCCGCCTCGCTCTCATCGACCGCGAGCACGAGGCCCGCCTTGCGGGCCAATCGAAGACATTCGCGGCGGACCACGCTGAACAGCCAGGCCGAAAACGCCAGCAGCGAGCGGATCGTGCCGACATGCCGGAACAGGATCCACAGCGCCTCCTGCGCCGCGTCCTCGGCATCGGCCGAGCTGCGGCAGGTCGCGCGGGCATAACGGCGGATGTCCGGCTGCGCCGTCTCGAGGAGGCGCGCGATCGCATCGGGATCGCCGAGCCGGGCGGCCTCGAACAGGTTCGGCGAGATCGCAGCCGCACTCACGACACGCCCCCTCGCCCGATCCCGGCCATCGCGCACATCGGGCAATAGCCAACGAGCCCCGTCAGCGCGAAGCCGGCGCCGGCCAGCGCAACCAGCCACGCCGTCGCACCCGCCAGATAAATGAATGCCGCGACCGCCACCGCGACGCCCAGAGCGATTCGCACCGCCTGATGCAGGCCGCCGATGTTCTTCCTGTAAAATGCCATTGCATCCTCCGAGATGAGCCGAGGCTGACTGCCTCGACTACCAAGAGGGCGCGCCCGCCAAAAAGGATTCGCGGCGGGTAACAAATTTTTCCGGAGGTCAGCCTCCGGCAGCCTGATAGGCGAGGCGCTTGAACTCGAAGAAGAACGGATTCCAGAACCCCATGTAGCGCTGGGCCATCAGCACGCCTGCGGTATTGGCCTCCGGGCAGATCCACCAATGGGTGCCGGCGAGACCGCCCCACTGGAATTCGCCGGTCGAATTCTCGGGATCGAACGGCGTCGGCGCGAAGGTGACGGCGCCGCCGAGGCCAAAGCCCTTGCCGGGGATCGGGCCGAGATTGGCAAAGCGGATGGTCTGACCTGCCGGCAGCTGGTTCGTCATCATCTGCCGCAGCGTGTCGGGCTTGAGCAGCGCGCTCGACCCCGGCAGCAGAGCGCGGACCAGCGCGAGCATGTCAGGCAAGGTCGAGACCAGACCGCCGCCGCCCGAGAGCCGCGGGAACGGCCGCCGATAGGCTTGCGGAAACGGCAGATTGTCGGCGCGTGTCAGGCCCGGCTTCATGGGATCGAGCACGTCGGCGCCATTATAGAGGGCGACCAGCCTGCCCTGCTGCGCTTCCGGAACGTAGAAGCCGGTGTCGGTCATGCCGAGGGGATCGAAGATGCGCGCCTTGAGGAAGGCATCGAGGGATTTGCCCGAGACAACCTCCACGACGCGGCCGAGCACGTCGGTGGCAACAGAATATTCCCAGGCCTCGCCGGGATGATAGGACAGCGGCAGATTGGCGAGGCTGTCGATCATGTCGGAGAGTGGCGTCAGCGGATTGAGCACGCGAGCTTCGTTGTAGCCTTTGAACAGCACCGTGCCGGGATCGAAGATGCCGTAGCTGAGGCCCGCGGTATGGGTCAGGAGCTGGCGGATCGTGATCGGGCTCTTTGCCGGCTCGACATCGGCAAGGCTCGCAGCGCCCTGCTTCAGCACCTTGCGATTGCCGAGCTGCGGCAGGAATGTCTCGATCGCGTCATCGAGGCCGATGCGCCCTTCCTCGACCAGCAGCATGATCGCACAGGTGATGAAGATCTTGGTGTTGGAAAACGCGCGGAAGATATGATCGGGCCGCAGCGCGGCGTTCGCCTCGCGGTCGGCAAAGCCGACGCATTGCTGGTCGACCACCTCCCACCCGCGCAGCACGGCCCAGGATGCGCCCGGAATGATCTCCTGATCGACGTAGCGCTGCATCGCCGTCCGTACGGCGGAAAAATCGGTCGTTCTGGCGTCCATGCGTTTCCCCAATCTTGGTTGGGTTGGATATAGCGGAAATTCGCAGGAAATGAAGGGCGCCCCGTGGAGCGCCTATCCTTCCCGCATAAACGCCGTCACGTAGAGCCGACGCCGGATCCGCATGCCCTGCCGCTGATACAGCGCGATCGCGGAGGTGTTGTTCGAAAACACGTGCAGGAACGGGATTTCGCCGCGCGCCTCGATTCGCCGCGCGACCGCCGCCAGCAGCGCCTGGGCATAGCCGCGCCCGCGATGATCCGGGTGCACGCAGACAGCCGTCATCTCGACGAACTTTCCCGGCTTCATTCGCTCGCCCGTCATTGCGACCAGTTCGCCGCCGACGCGGATGCCGAGGAACGTGCCGAGCTCATGGGTACGCAGCGCGAATGGACCCGGCTTCGTCAGCTCCACCAGCGCCACCATCGCGGGCACGTCTGCCGCTCCCAGTGTGACGATCTCGGAGTCGCGCAGCGGACTGTCGGCGGGCGATCCGATCATCTGCTCGCCTGTCTCGGCCAGCACGACCTTGAAACCGGCGGGCATCTCGACCGGCTCCGGCGTGAACAATGCGGCGACCTGCGTGCCTGACAAGAGATCGCGCAGCGCGGCAAAGCTCGCTGCGGACATGTCGGCCATGTCGGCGAACGGCGTCATGTCGACGGGATAGCGCAGCGCTCGCGGGCCGCCCTCGGCCAGATGCTTGTGGCTCGTCGTCAACGCGCTCCAGATCGGATGATCCAGCAGCGTCTCATCGCTGTCGGACACTGGCCTAGTCCTTGTCGAAGCTGACGATGACGGCGGCGTTGGCGATCAGGATGGGGTCGTTGGCCACTTCCGTGGCCGAGGGGATCTCCAGCCCGCCCTTGACCGCGGTGACGGTCACCGTGCCGTAAGGCAGCTCCTTCGCAACCGCTTCCTTGTCCACCGCCTCGGGGTTGGGCACACCGATCGTGACATCGACGAACATGTCGTTCGCGGTCTTGCCGATCATCCGGAAGAAGCCGAGGCTCGAATGCCTGATGGCATCCGACACCGCGCGCTTCGCCGCCTTGGTGGCGTCGCGGCCGTGGACGTCGACGCCCATGCCCATCTCGGTGACACAACGAACGCGGGTCATGTTGTTATTCCTGTGGTTGGTTAGGTGAGAGAGTGTCGGCGATCGGAGAGCGCGGCACAAGTTGTTGTCGTGATGTGACGAGGACGGAGCACGGGCTACCCATGACCCACATGAAGATCACCCCAACGCAGGTCTGAGCCGCGTCGGCCAACCGATCCTGACAAGTGTCTCGTCCGGCCCGTTGAGCGCGAACTCGTACATACCCCAAGGTTTATCTGTCGGCCCTTCGGGTTCGATCATCTCCCCCGCAAACGCCTTCGCAAGCTGATCGACATCTTCGCGGTAGAGGTATAGCCCGAACGGGTTTCGGCCCGGCACCAACCAGCCATCCACTGCCGCTTGGAGATGAATGTCGCCACCGCGACCGTCGCTCATCATGCGGTAGTCATCCGGGCCACCCTCGACCTTAAAGCCGAGTCGCTCAAAGAACCGTTGGGCAGCATCCAGATCGTTGCAGGGCAGGATGGCTGTAAGGCGTTGATTCATCCGATCACCAATTCCAATTGCCCCCACCTCTCCTATTTCTACCGCGCCCGCAGCTCATCGACCAGCACCCGCACGTTCTCCGAATAGTCGATGGGGATCACGACCAGGTGCACGCCGCCCTCTTTAAACGCGGCATCGAGCGTCGGAGCAAAACCGTCGATGCTCTCGATCCGATGCCCCTTGGCACCATAGGCCTTCGCATACAGGACGAAATCCGGATTGCCGAAGGTCATGCCGTAATCGGCAAAATGATCGACGGCTTGCTTCCAGCGGATCATGCCGTAGGCGTTGTCCTCCAGCACCAGCACCACCAGATTGAGCTTGAGGCGGACAGCGGTCTCCATCTCCTGGCTGTTCATCATGAAGCCGCCGTCGCCGGCGACCGCGAGCACACGCCGGTCGGGATAAAGCATGGCGGCCATCATCGCCGAGGGCAGGCCGGCGCCCATGGTCGCCAGCGCATTGTCGAGCAGCAGCGTGTTGGCGAGGCGGGTACGGTAGTTGCGCGCGAACCAGATCTTGTACATGCCGTTGTCGAGCGCAACGATGCCGTTTTCCGGGATCACCTGCCTGATGTCGTGCACGATGCGTTGCGGCGTCGGCGGCCAGCGCGCCTCGGTGGCGCGATCGGCGATGTGCCCCAGGATTTCCTCGCGTAGCGGCAGCAGCGCCGCAGCCTGCGGCAGCTTGCCTTCGAGCCGGTCGGCGAGCAGCTCCAGGCTCGGGCCGACGTCGCCGACCACCTCCGCGTCTGGAAAATAGACCTGCTCGACGCTGGCCGAGGTGTAGCTGACGTGAATGACCTTTGGTCCCGAGGGGCCCATGATGAAGGGCGGCTTCTCGATCGGATCGTGCCCGATGGCAACGATCAGGTCGGCGGCGTCGATGGCATCGTGGACATAATCGCGCTCGGACAGCGCGGCTGTGCCCATGTAGAGATTGGTGCCGCCGGGCACCGTGCCCTTGCCCATTTGCGTCGTGAAGAACGGAATGCCGGTGCGCCGCACGAAGCTCGCGATGCCGTGGGTCGATCGCGGCCGGCTGGTCGCCGCGCCCATCATCACCAGCGGATGCTTTGCGGCCAGGATCATCTCGGCCGCACGGTCGAGCGCGCCGCGATGGGCGACGGGAATCTCGATCGGATGGACTGGGATCACGGGGACGGCGGACACTTCGTCGCCGGCGATGTCTTCGGGCAGCTCGAGATGCACCGGCCCGGGCCGCTCCTCCATCGCGACGCGAAACGCATCGCGCACCACGGTCGGAATGCTGGAAGCGCTGACGATCTGCCGCGAGAGCTTCGTCAACGGTTTCATGGTCGCGACCACATCCACGATCTGGAAGCGCGCCTGCCGGCTGCTCATGATCGGCTTCTGGCCGGTGATCAGGATCATCGGCATCGCGCCGAGATGCGCATAGGCCGCGCCGGTCGACAGGTTGAGCGCACCGGGGCCGAGCGTCGACAGGCAAACGCCGGGCTTGCCGGTCAGCCGCCCATGGGTGGCGGCCATGAAGGCGGCGGCCTGCTCGTGGCGCGTCAGGACGAGCTCGATCCTGGACGTGCGCAGCGATTCCACTACATCGAGATTCTCCTCGCCGGGGACGCCGAAGATGCGATCGACGCCCTCATTCTCCAGCGCCGCGACAAACAGGTCCGATCCTTTGACTTTCCGTTCCTGTCCGCTCATGTCGCCTCCGCTTGCTGCTGATCCCTGTGGTGAGGGAGCGGAGGCATCGTAGCGGTCTGGAACGGAGTCACAACTCACAAAGAGGCGCGATCGAGGCGCAAATGTTTGTTCCGTCATCTGAGGTGCGAAGCGTGCGATGCCAAGCATCGCAAGCGGAGCCTCGAAGGATGGACGCGCCGAGATGCAGCCGGGTCGTCGCCCTTCGAGGCCTCCGGCACCGCAGGGTGACGGTCATAGATTGGCGGCAATGCAAGCTCTCGTAGCCCGGACCGCGCTACGCTCGGTCAGGGCTACGAAAGCCTCGCCTCGGCAAAGATGCCTGAGATCCAGTCGAGGAAGATGCGCAGGCGCAGCGCGAGCTGGCGGTTCTGCGGGTAGAGCGCCGAGAGCGGCGTGGGCGATGGCGGATGGTCGGCCAGCACCTCGACCAGCGCGCCGCTGGCGAGATCCTCCGCAAAGCGATAGCGAGGCGCCTGCGCCAAGCCGAAGCCAAGCCGCGCCAGATCGGCCATGGTGTCAGAATTGTTGACGCGCACCCGGCTCGGCAGCGCGATGTGGCGAAGCGCGCCGGCGACGGAAAATTCCAGCGGCAGCACATCGCCAGTGCGCGAGGAGACGAACGCGACCATCTGGTGACCGTCGAGCGCATCAGGCGTTGTGGGCACGCCGTGGCGGGAAAGATATTCCGGGCTCGCCACCGTGATCTCGGCGATGGTGCCAAGCCGGCGCTGGATCATGCCGCTGTCGCCGGGCTCGCCCGACCGGATCACGCAATCGACGCCCTCCCGAACGAGATCGACCAGCCGGTCGCCCTGCCCGATCTGCAATTCGAGCTGCGGATAGCGGGCAAGGAATTCCGGCAGATGCGGCAGGATGAAGGTGCGAGTCAGCAAAGGATGCGCATCGATACGGAGCAGACCGCGCGGCCGCGCATCACGCATCGCGCTTTCGGCGTCCTCGACCTCGGCGAGGATGGCGACGCAGCGGCGATAATAATCCTCGCCGTCGAGCGTTGGAGTGACATGTCGCGTCGTACGTTCCAGCAGGCGTGCGCCGAGGCGCGCTTCGAGGCCGCGCAAGACCTCGCTCGCCGTGGAGCGTGGAAGGCCAAGGTCCGCAGCCGCGGCCGTAAAGCTCCGCCGTTCGACGAGGCGGACGAACAGGCGCATGGCGTCAATTCGGTCCATGGGCGATTGTTCACCATATCCGACAAGTGATGGCAAGTCGCGGCTGATTATCCGGCTAAAGCGATCAGCTATGTCTCGGGTCGAAAGACATCGAGGAGACCTGCCATGACCCATCAACTTCAGCGTGCGGCCGTCGTCACGGGCGGCTCCCGCGGCATCGGCGCGGCGATCGTCCGCCGGCTGGTACGGGACGGAATTGCGGTTGCGATCAACTACGCCAGCGGCCGCAGCGCCGCCGATGCGCTCGTGGCCGAGATCGAGTCCGCGGGCGGACGCGCCATCGCCGTGCAGGCCGATCTTGCCGATCCGGCAACGCCGGCCCGGCTGTTCGATGCCGCCGAGCGCGCCTTCGGCGGCGTCGATGTCCTCGTCAACAATGCCGGTGTGATGGAGCTCGGGCCGCTCGCTGAAATGACCGACGAAGCATTCACGCGGCAAATGTCGGTCAACCTCGACAGCGTTTTCCGCTCGATGCGCGAAGCGGCGCGGCGGTTGCGCGACGGCGGCCGCATAGTCAGCTTCTCCTCCAGCGTCGTCGGCCTCTATCAGCCCGGTTATGGCGTCTACGCCGCGACCAAGGCCGCGGTCGAAGCCATGACGCATGTCCTCGCCAAGGAGCTCGGCGGCCGGCGCATCACCGTCAATGCCGTCGCGCCCGGACCGGTCGAGACCCGGCTCTTCCTCGAGGGCAAGAGCGAGCAGCAGGTGCGCGCGATCGCCGCCATGAACCCGTTCGGCCGCCTCGGCCAGCCCGACGACATCGCAGGGCTCGTCGCCTTCCTTGCCGGAAACGACAGCGCCTGGGTCAACGGCCAGGTCATCCGCGCCAATGGCGGCGTGATCTGACGCGACACGAATTCAAACCGGAGAGATCATCATGCCTTTCGCCAACATCAAGATTCCTCAAGCCGCGCTGTCGCGGGCCCAGAAGACGGAGATCGTGCATCGGCTCACCGCGCTGTTCGTCGAATATTTCGGCGAAGCGGCACGACCGCATACGATGGTGCTGATCGAGGAAGTCCCCGACGGCGGCTACGGCCGCGCCGACGAAGTGTTCGTCGTTCCCGAGGCCTGGCGGGCCAGCGACGCCGGCGTCACGCCGCCTTCAGGCTGAGGTCCTCTATCGATAGCACGCACGTTGCAAGCCGCGCGCGGCGTGCTATCGCTCCTGCAATGACACCCAGGACCTTCGAGACCCGTTGCCTGCGCCTGCCCGCCGTCACCAAGGTGGTGCAGTGGGAGGGCACCTCCGTGTTCAAGGTCGGCGGCAAGATGTTCGCGCTCGGCGGCGGCTTTGCGGCACGCTCCGGCGGCTACATGTTCAAGACCTCGAACATGGCCTATGCCATGCTGATCGAGCACGGCCTGGCGCGGCCGGCGCCCTATCTGGCACGCGCCAATGGGTGCAGCTCGTCAGCAACAACGCCCTGCCCGACGCCGAGCTCTCAACTTATCTGGTGCAGGCCCATGCATTGATCGCGGCGAAGCTGACGCGGAATATCCGCAAGGAACTCGGGCTCGACTCGCCGGACGCCCATCGGCATGACGATCACCGCGTGCAGCACATGGATCGCTCGCGGCGACATTGAGCTTTCATCCGTCCTCGATATACTGCCACTCCTGGATTCGATTTGGGACTGCGACGTGGCGATTGATCTGAAAGCGGTCGAGCAACTCGCTACCGATCAATCCTCGCTCAAGGCCGCCGCCGGCCTTGCCAAGCCTGGCAAGTGGTCCGGCGTCGGCGCAAGTGGCGACGGCGCGCTGATCTGGGGTGAGTGCGCGGGCTCCGGCGCCAATCCCTATCGCGTCATGGCCGACCTGCGCGACCTCGGCAACAAATGCACCTGCCCGTCGCGCAAATTTCCCTGCAAGCACGTGCTCGGCCTGTTGTGGCTGAATGCGGAACAGGTCGTGCCGTTCCCGCCCGCCGACACGCCGGCCTGGGTCAGCGATTGGCTGGGACGCCGACGCGGCACGCCCGCGGCAAAACCGGCAAACAATGCGCCACAAGGCGGCGAGAAGGATCTGCGTGCCGCGCGCGCCGGCGAACCTGACGTCGCCGAGGACCCGAAGGATGTCGCCCGACGCGAGGCCCAGGCGGCCAAACGCACCGAGGAGACCGAACGCGCCATCCTCGATGCGCTGGATGCGCTCGAGCAATGGATCGGCGATCAGCTCCGCATGGGATTGGCAGGCTTCATCGACGATGCCACAGCACGCTGCCGGCGGATCGCGGCGCGGCTGGTCGACGGCAAGGCCGCGGTGCTCGCCGGCCGGATCGACGAGCTGCCGTCCCGCCTCCTCGCATTGCCCGCAGGCGATCGGCCGCGCGGCGCCGTCGTCGAGCTCGGCAAGCTGGTCCTGCTCGCGCGCGCCTTCCGTGCCGCGCCGCGCGATGCCGAGACGAGGCGCGCCGTCGCTGCGTCCGAAACGCGCGAGACGGTGCTGGCCGACCCGCGAGCGCCGCGGGTCGATGCGCACTGGGAGGTGTTGGCCGAGCAGGTGCAGACGCGCCGCGACGGTCTTGTGTCGCAGACGACCTGGCTGCTCAATCTGTCTGCCGCAGGTCCGCGCTTCGCAATGCTGCTCGACTTTTTCCCGGCGAGCGCCGGACGGCGCGGTTCGGTGTTCACGCCCGGCGAGCGTTTTCACGGCGAGCTCGTGTTCTATCCGTCGCAACAGCCGCTTCGTGCTCTGCTCGTCCGGCGCGATGCCGGGGGTGAGCTGCCGCCCTCGGAATGGCCCATGGCGGATGCAACAATATCCGACGCGTTGACGCGCCCGCTGCTGGCCGAGCCATGGGCGATCGAGATTCCGTTGCTGCTGCCGCAGGGCCGGATCGCGCGCGACGATGCCGGACACAATTGGTGGCGATCGACCGATGGCATGGCGACACTGCCGATCGCCTCGGAGGTGAGTAGCCTGCTTTGCGGCACTGACCTCACGCGTACCGCTGCGATCTGGTCGGGCAACCGGCTCGCGATCCTCGCCGCGCAGACCCCTTGGGGACGGATCGGCGGTCATGACTGAAGTCATCGAAGCCGAGACGATGCTTGATGCCATGGGCGCGGTGCTGACGCGCTGGACGATGGGATCGGCGGCCGCGCCCGCGGCGTCCTTCTGGCGCGCCGAGCTCGGCGACGATCCCACTGAGGCCGAGTTGCGACTGCTCGCTCTGTCAGGCCAGTTTCTCGGCGCCGCGGTGACGATGGAGCCGGCCGCGACACTGCGCGTCCTGCCTGATGTTCCCGCGTTGACCTTGCCCACCCTGCCGGAGCCCCTGCGCCCGCTGGCGCGCCGAATCCTCGCGGCGAAGAAACAGGCGCAGTCCGGGACCGAACTCGTCCACTTTCTCGCAGCGCGCGGCTGGACCATGCATCCGGCCGACTGGATGCCCGCGGCCGACGACGACGATGCGCCGGACGCCTACGCAACTTGGCGCGACTGGGCCGCGATCGCAGCGGCCGACGGCGCCGCGCGGCGGCAGACGAACGACCGTCTCACCGCCGACAATTGGGAAGACTTCTGGCCGGCCGCGCGCAAGGCGGCACTGGCCGAGCTCAGGCGCGACGACCCGTCCGCGGCACGCGGGGTGCTCGAGGCAAGGCTCGCCGGCGAGACTGCGGACACGCGTTTGCGCCTGCTGTCGCTGCTGTCGGAGCGGCTGTCCGATGATGACGTCACCTTCCTCGAAGGCATCGCAGCGAACGATCGTGCGCCCAAGGTCAAGGCGCTTGCCACCTCACTGCTCGGGCGGCTCGGCCACGGCCCTGCGAGCGGCGAGGACATCGCCGAGCTTGCGGGCTTTTTCTCGGTGAAGACCAAGGGGCTGCTGCGCCGCTCGCGCGTGGTCCAGGCCGAACCGCCCAAGACGCCGGCGCAATGGCAACGCCGCAAGGCACTGTTCGAGGGCGCCGATCTCGCCGCCTTTTCCGGCGCACTCGGTCTTGCGCCGCAGGAGTTGATCGCCGCTTGGGATTGGAACGTGGACCACGCCGCCGATATGGCCCTGATCAATGTGATCGTCTCGACCGGGACCGATGCGCATGTCACGCAGGCAGCGGACGCCATCAGCCAAGGCGACGCGACCGGCCTCATTGCTGCGCTGGCGCCACGGCTCTCCCCCGCCGAGCGCGCAAGGCATGCCGAAACTGCGCTGCACAGTCACGGCATCAGCTTTGAACTGGCGCAACAGGTCGCAGGTCCGGCGGCACGCCTGGATGATCCGCTCTCCGCACCAGCGGGCAAGACGCTGCTTGCCGCGCTTCAGCGCGACGATGCGAAGCCCTCCGACCAATTCGCAGAGCTCCACGCTCTGGGCCTGATCGCCTCGCGCGATGGCGCGCAACGATCATTGCAACGACTGACCGGCGCAGGCCTGCTGCAAGGCGACCCGCGTCTCGACATGCTGCGGCTCAACGCCGCGTTGGACGACAACGGAGCGAATCCATGAGCGAGAAACTGCGCTTGCCCGCCGAGGACAGCTACGCCGCGGAGCTGAAGGCGCTGGCCGCGGGCGACGGACATCGGCCGCCAGGCTGGACGCTCTCGCCGCGGCAGGTCGTGACCTATCTCATGGGCGGCAAGGCGGCCGACGGGACCGTGATCACGCCGAAATATGTCGGCGACAAGCGGCTGATCGAGACCGCCGTTGCGACGCTCGCGACCGATCGCGCGCTGTTGCTGCTGGGCGTGCCCGGCACGGCCAAGTCCTGGGTGTCCGAGCATCTCGCCGCCGGCATCACCGGCAATTCGACGCTGGTGATCCAATGCACGGCGGGCACCGACGAGAACCAGATCCGTTACGGCTGGAACTATGCCCAATTGCTCGCGCACGGGCCGAGCCGCGAGGCGCTGGTGCCGACCCCGCTGATGCGTGCGATGGAGAGCGGCAAGCTCTGTCGTTTCGAGGAGCTGACGCGAATGGGCAGCGACGTGCAGGACACGCTGATCACCGTGCTGTCCGAAAAGATGATGCCGATCCCCGAGCTCAACACCGCCATCTATGCCCAGCGCGGCTTCAACATCATCGCGACCGCCAACAACCGCGACAAGGGCGTCAACGAATTGTCCTCCGCGCTCAAGCGCCGCTTCAACGTCGTCGTGCTGCCCCTGCCCGACAGCGCCGAGGAGGAAGTCGCGATCATCGTCAAGCGCGTCGGCGAGATGGCGCAGAACCTCGATCTGCCGGCGCCGAAGAACGTCGCCGACGAGGTGGCACGGGTCGTCTCGATCTTCCGCGAGCTGCGCTCGGGCTCGACGGAGGACGGCAAGGTCGCGCTGAAATCGCCCTCGGGCGGACTGTCGACGGCAGAGGCGATCGCGGTGATGATCGGCGGGATCAGCCAGGCGACTTTCTTCAACGACGGCAAGCTGACGCCGGAAACGCTCGCGAGCAACATGATCGGCGCGGTCGTGAAGGATCCGGTGCAGGACACCGCCGTGCTCGGCGAATATCTCGAGACCGTGCTGAAGAAGCGGCGCGGGTTCGAGGGCTACTACGCTTCGCTGACCGATCTGATCTGACAGCACGGCGCGCGATGGCAGGCGAAGTCTCGCTCTTCGGCATCCGGCATCACGGCCCCGGCTCGGCACGGCGGCTGGTGGAAGCACTCGATGCTCTGAGGCCGGTGGCGGTGCTAATCGAGGGCCCGGCGGATGCCTCCGAGTTGCTGCCGATGCTCGCCGACCCCGACATGGCGACGCCGGTGGCCCTGCTCACCTACGCCGAGGACAATCCGGCGAACGCCAGCTTCTTTCCCTTTGCCGACTATTCGCCGGAATATCAGGCCGCTTGTTGGGCGGTGCGTCACGGCGCGGTCCTGCGGTTCATCGATCTGCCGGCATCGGATCGGCTGGGTGCGACCGCCGGCGACATCGCGGAGGAGATCGCGGCAAGGGCCGAGGCCGACCCGGTCAGCCGCGATCCGATCGGCGCGCTCGCGAGCGCCGCCGGCTATGACGACGGCGAGTCCTGGTGGTCCGACGTCATCGAGGAAAATCCCGCGACAGGACCGATCTTCGCGGCCGTCGCCGACGCGATGACGGCGCTGCGCGCGGACGAGAAATCGCTGCCGGCCCGCGAGGCCGCGCGCGAGGCGCATATGCGCATCGAGATCGCGAAGGCCGCAAAGGACCATGACGGCGCCATCGCAGTCGTCTGCGGCGCCTGGCACGTGCCGGCGCTCGCCGAGCGCCGCAGCCTCGCTGCAGATCGCGAATTGCTGAAGGGCCGGCCGAAGACGAAGATCAAGGCGACCTGGGCGCCCTGGACCGCGCCGCGCCTGGCGCGCGAGAGCGGATATGGCGCGGGCGTGGTGGCACCGGGGTGGTGCGCTCACGTCTGGGACACCCGCGAGCGCGATCGCGCCGCCGAGTGGCTCACCAAGGTGACGCGCGTGCTGCGCGATCGCGGCCACTTCGTCTCGACCGCCTCGGTCATCGAGGCACAGCGTCTGGGCACTGCACTCGCCGCGCTGCGCGGCCGCCCTGGACCGGGTTTCGCGGAGCTGCGCGAGGCGGCGATCGCCTGCCTCTGCAATGGCGAGCGCGCCGTGTGGGACGACATTTCCGCCGAGCTCCTGATCGGCGCCGGCGTCGGCGCGATCCCGGCGGCAACCCCGCTCGCGCCCCTGCTCGAAGATCTTCAGCGCCAGCAGAAGGCGACGCGACTGAAGCCGGAGGCGCTGGAGCGGCCGCTGACGCTCGATCTGCGCAGCGACAGCGGCTTGATGCGCTCGACGCTGCTGCACCGGCTGAACGCGCTCGATGTGCCCTGGGGACGGTTGACGGACGCAGGCCGCAGCCGCGGTACATTCCGCGAGAACTGGCAGTTGCGCTGGGAGCCCGAATTCGCGGTCACACTCGTGGAAAATCTGCTCTACGGCTCGACCATCGCGGAAGCCGCCGGCGGACGACTGAGCGAAGCGATGGGCAAGGAAGCCGAGCTTGGCCCGCTGGCAAAGCTGGTGCGCAACGCCATGATCGCCGACCTGCCGCGCGCCACTGAATTCGGCATCGCCGCACTGGAGAGCAAGGCGGCGCTCACGAGCGACGGACAATCGCTGCTGGACGCGCTGCCGCCGATGGCCGACATCCTGCGCTACGGCGAGGCGCGTGCCGGAACGGTCGAACATCTGGCGGCGCTGATGCCGCGCATCGTGGTGCAGGCCGCGCTCGCTCTGCCCTATGCTGCGCGCAATCTGGACGCGGCTGCGGCGGCCAGGCTGCGCGGCGCGCTGCTCGCCGCCGACGCCGCGATCCAGCTCGCCCAGATCGAGACAAGCGTGGTGGCCGGCTGGCGCGATGCGCTGGCCGCGCTGCTCAACGACAACCAGGCCACCCGGCTGATCGCCGGCACGGCGGCGCGGCTGCTCTACGAGGCCGAGCTTTTGACCGCCGATCACGCGGCGGACCTGCTGACGCGGATGCTCTCGCCCGGCACGCCGGTCGCGGAAGCCGCCGGCTTCTTCGAGGGTTTTTTCGAAGGCGCCGGCCAGCGGCTGATCCACGACGCGACGCTTCGTGGCGCGGTCGATGCATGGTTGATGACGCTGGACGAGGAGGCCTTCACTGCGAGCCTGCCACTGTTCCGCCGCGTGTTCTCGGCGCTGGACCGTAGCGAGCGCAGGCGATTGATGGACGCGCTGTTCGCGCGCCGCGCCGATGCCGCCAGGAGATATCGGCTCCTCGCCGGCGCAAACGAGATCTGGCCCGCACATCAGGCGCGCGTGCTCGAACTCCTCACACAGAGAGCTGCCCGATGAGCGAGGCCGATGAGCGCAGCCGCCGCTGGACACTGGCCCTCGGCGTCGACACCGAGGGCGCCGAGAACGGCCCTGCTCTGTCCGCAAGTGATCGCCGCATGTCGGAAGCGCTGACGGCGCTCTACGGCGACGGCGACGAGGCGCCGAAAAAGGGGCGCGGCGGCCTCGGAGGCTCGGCACCGCGCGTCGCGAAATGGCTCGGCGACATCAGGGAGTTCTTCCCTGCCCCTGTGGTGCAGGTGATCCAGAAAGATGCCTTCGAGCGCAAGGGTCTGCGCCAGATGCTGCTCGAGCCTGAATTCCTTGCTACCGTCGAAGCGGATGTGAGCCTGATCGCCGATCTGGTCGCGCTGCGGGGCGTGATGCCGGAGAAGACCAAGGACACCGCCCGTGTCGTGATCGCCAAGGTGGTGGCCGAGCTGATGGAGCGGCTCGAGCGGCGCACCGCGGATGCGGTCCGCGGCGCCTTGAACCGATCGCTCCGTACCAATCGCCCGCGCTTTGCCGACATCGATTGGCCGCGCACCATCAAGGCCAATCTGCGCCACTACCAGGCCGAGCACCGGACCGTGGTGCCCGAACGCCTCATCGGCTTCCTGCGCCAGCAGCGTCGCATCGTCGATCTCGACGAGGTGATCCTGTGCGTCGACCAGTCGGGGTCGATGGCAACCTCGGTGGTCTATGCCTCGATCTTCGCGGCGGTGATGGCGTCGCTTCCGGTGGTCGCGACCAAGCTCGTCTGTTTCGACACCGCGATTGTCGACCTGACCGAGGAACTCGCCGATCCCGTCGAGGTGCTGTTCGGCGTCCAGCTCGGCGGCGGCACCGACATCAACCGCGCCGTCGCCTATTGCGAGGAGCGCATCGAACGGCCGGCGAAAGCGCATCTGATCCTGATCACCGACCTTTATGAAGGCGGCAACGCGAACGAGCTGGTCGACCGGCTGGCGCGACTGGCAACGCGCGGGATCAACGTGATCGTGCTGCTGGCGCTGACCGACACGGGTCACCCCTCCTACGATCCCGTGCTGTCGGCGAAGGTCGCCAATCTCGGCATTCCCGTCTTCGCCTGCACGCCGGACCAGTTCCCGGATATGATGGCAACCGCGCTGAAACGCGAGGACGTCGCCGGTTGGGCCGCCGACCAGGATATCAAGCTGATCCGGCCGGAATCCTAGAGACGAACAGCCGGGGGAATTGACGTTGACACGATACCTGACTAAAGTCAGATATCATGCTCGCCCCCGTTTCCCGCGTTCGCCGCTTCAACCGTGCCGTGACTTCCGCGGTCGGCGCGCTCGACACCTCCTTTCTGGGCCGCGGCCGGCCGCTCGGCGCGGCACGCGTGCTCAATGCGATCGGACATGGACGCTCGGACGTCGCCGAAATCCGCGACTATCTCGGCCTCGATTCCGGATTGATGAGCCGCCTCTTGCGCAGCCTGGAGGACGAGGGGCTGATCGAGACCGAAGCGCATCAGGACGATGCGCGCCGGCGCGTCGCGACATTGACGCGTTCAGGCCGCCGCGAGTTCGCGGCCTACGAGGCGCTGTCGAACGCGCAGGCCGAGGGCTTCCTCGCGCAGCATTCGCAACGCGAGGCGCTGCTGGCGGCGATGGATTTGATCGCCTCCGCCCTGACGCGCGAGCGGATCGCGCTGGACGAGATGGATCCGCAAAGCGACGAAGCGCGCTACTGCCTCGGCGAGTACTATGCCGAGCTCGGCCGCCGCTTCAGCCAGGGTTTTGACGTTTCTCTTTCGAGAGATCCTGGTGCCAAGGACATGCGCCGCCCGCGCGGCAGCTTCATCGTCGCGATGTCTGACACGCTGCCGATCGGCTGCGTCGGCTTGAAGGGAACCGATCACGGCTACGCCGAGATCAAGCGTCTGTGGGTCGCCCCCGCCGCGCGCGGCTTGCGGCTCGGCCGGCGGCTGATGGATGCGATCGAGAGTGCCGCGCGCGAGCTCGGCATCACGCTGCTGCGGCTCGATACCAACAGCGCCCTGCCCGAGGCCGGCCAGCTCTACCGCACGACGGGCTGGTGCGAGATCCCCCGGTTCAACGACGATCCCTATCCCGACCTGTTCTTCGAAAAGCGCCTCTGAGCGGGACCGGTTCGCGATGTCTTCGCGTTAGGATCGAAGCCGCAAGGAGAGCTTCGATATGACAAAAGACGACCTCGCCGAGACCTACCGCGCTTATATCGCCTGCCTGAACCGGCAGGATTGGCCGGCCCTCGGCCGGTTCGTGCATGACGATGTCGTCCACAACGCCCGGCCGCTCGGCCTGTCCGGCTATCGCGCGATGCTGGAGCGGGACTTTCGCGAGATCCCGGATCTGCATTTCGACATCGAACTGCTGGCATCCGATCCGCCCACCATCGCCGCGCGACTGAAGTTCGATTGCAGCCCAGTCGGGACATTCATGGGGCTTGCCGTGAACGGCAAGCGCGTGACCTTCTGCGAGAATGTGTTCTACGAATTCGAGAGCGGCAAGATCCGGCAGGTCTGGTCGGTGATCGACAAGGCCGCGATCGAGGCGCAGCTCTGATGCTGCGCCTCGATCGTCGTCCTCACGCCGCGGCCGGCGCTGCCTGCCCTTGCGGCTTCGCGAATGGCCTGAATGTCATTGCCATCAGGAAGGCACCCAAGCCCATCGCCCAGGAGGCGATGTAGAGCCAGGCATAGCTGGAGAAGGCGTCGTAGATCAGGCCGCCGGCGAGCGGTCCGGTGGCCATGCCGAGGCTGCCGGCCATCGCGGTGCCGCCGATCACCGTGCCCATCATCCGAAGCGGAAAGTTCTCGCGGATGATCACCGCGTAGAGCGGCATGGTGCCGGCATAGATGAAGCCGAACACCGCGCCGACCGCGTAGAAGGTCGCAAGCTGGTGCGCGAAGACGTAGGCCAGCGCGCCGAACGCCTGCAGCAACAAGCCGGACACCAGCACGCGCTTGGCGCCGAACCGATCGCCCATCAGGCCGAAGGCGATGCGGCCGCCGAGGCCGGCAAAGCCCTCGATGCTGTAGATCGTCACCGCCGCGATCAACGGGATGCCGCAGCTCACGGCATAGCTGACGGTGTGGATGATCGGGCCGGAATGGGTGGCACAACAGAAGAAATTGGTCGCGAGCAGGACCAGGAATTGCGGCGAGCGCAGCGCCTCGCTGGTCGACATCTCAGCTTGCCCGGCGCCCTCGCCTGTCGGTGCCGCCACGGCCTGCGCGAGCGCCGGCGGACGGCGCACCAGGAACGAGACCGGGATCATGATGGCGCCGACCACCAGCGCCACGATCTGCATCGAGGTCCGCCAATCGTGGCCGGAGACGAGCCAGGCCGCGAACGGCGCCATCGTCATCGGCGCCATGCCCATGCCGGCCGACACCAGCGACACCGCGAGGCTGCGATGGGTCTCGAACCAGCCGGTGACGGTCGCCATCATCGGCGCGAAGATCGCCGCACAGGATGCGCCGGTCAGAAGGCCGAACACGAACTGGAACGCCAGCAGCGAGGTCGCATGGCTCGCGGCGAACAGGCTGAGCGTCAGCACGGTCGATCCCGTCAGCACCACCGGCAGCGGTCCGAAGCGGTCCGACAGCGTGCCCCAGGCCATGCTGGTGAACGCCATCGCCAGAAAGCCGATCGTCATCGCGCTGGAGATGCCTGTCACCGACCAGCCGGTGTCCTTGGCGATCGGCTGCAGGAACACCGGCAGCGAAAACATGCCGCCGATCGCGACGCAGCCGAGCAAGCCGCCGGCGGCGACGATCACCCAGCGATAGGGGGATTGGGTCATCTTTCTTGTCTCCCGTGAGATCTGTCTTTCGTGGAAGACGAACGGGAACCACCACGACCGACACGCGCCGTCACCCAGGAGAAAGATTTTTTACTGTCACCCCGCCCCCTGGTTCTTCGCAACAAGATCGATCAGCGCCTTCAAGCTGGCAAAGACCGGCGACGTCAACGCCGGCGCCAGGATGGCGAGGATGCTGCTAACTGTTGCCGACGTTGCGAACTGGAGTTTATCCGTCTCCTTGGAACCGGCAACCGGCGCGTTCGCAGGATCACCCCGATAGCGCTTCACGTCCCAATACCAGCCGGCCAACGCGGGAACTGCCGCCGCGAGCAAGGCGATTGTCCCGGTTATGCCCAGATGGCCGGTTAGCGCATCTGCCAGCGGCTTCAGAGCCTCAGCTTGCAGCTTGACGAGCAATGCGAGCGGCCCGTCCATCACCAGCTTGCTCGCCACGGTCGCCACCACGAGGATCGCAGAGCTGAGCACGATCATCCACTGCAGATCGGTCTTCCGCTCCTCGAGATTCGGCAATGTGGGCTCGTCCGCCGGGCTGGACAACACCGCGAACGCCAGCAGAGCAATGCCCACCGCCCAAAGCCCAACGAATGTGTTGACGTCGATGATGCATTTGAGGGCCGAACTGATCTTGAACGACTTGGCACTCTCGTAATACGCGTTGACCAGCGGCTTGAAGACCTCACCATTCGCGTCGGTCTTGTTCAGCAGAAAGTCGAGGAACGTCAGCCCCGCGTTGGCGTAAGCGGTCGGCCACAGGGTGCCAAACAATGCCAGAGCACCAAAGCCGACAAGACCGGCGACCAGCAGCGCGCGGCTGCGGCGCGCGATGATGATACTACCCAGCAGCAATGTCGCCGCGCTCACGAGGTAGAGCACTCCGCTGACCGCGGCATAGTTGTACCGAGCCGTCAAAGCATCGGCGATCTGTTTTGACTGGGCAATTGTCCGGTCGG
Source organism: Bradyrhizobium sp. 62B (assembly GCF_030272265.2). Lineage (NCBI taxonomy): Bacteria > Pseudomonadati > Pseudomonadota > Alphaproteobacteria > Hyphomicrobiales > Nitrobacteraceae > Bradyrhizobium > Bradyrhizobium sp. 62B. The sequence continues at coordinate 4,201,200 of NZ_CP092841.2, forward strand.
AGACCTGGCCTTGCGCCGCCCTCTTGACCTCGTCAGCGGCAATCTTTTCTTGCATATCTGCTGTCGCGACGTCATCGCTCGCCTTGTCGATCGCATCTGGGGGGCTGCCCGGCGTGGCCTTCAGTCGCTGCAAGGTGGCTTGCTTGCGGGCAAGCGCTGATTGCTTTTCCTTAAGGGTGTCGTTCTTCTTGTTTGTCGTGTCCGTGTCGGCATTGAGATCCGGGAGCACGAAATCGACGATCGGCTTTTTATCCACGGGCATCAGACGGCCGGCAACCATGTTGGGGGCACCGTAACCCAGCAACAACGGTCCGACCACACAGCAGGCCGCCAGGGCGTAGGCAGCCGGAGAGTTCTTAATCCGCTTCAAGAATTCCGAAATCCCTGTCCCGACCTTCTCCTTGGTCTCCCAGGTGCCGCTCTCCTCCTTGGGCCGGGACCCTCCAGACGTGGCCGTGCCAGCAGACCTAGTGTCGCTCATGCTGCCCCCAAAATGATTTGCGTTCACAAATGAAAGAAATCGACGGTGTCAGATCAACACAACCAGAGGTTATGTCAAGCAAGGTCGAATGCTTGCGACGAACTGGCTCAGGGGGACGCGCTCGGTCGCACCGGCTGCATCGACCTCGGACAAGAAGCGCGACTTGCGCGGCCAAGGCGCGGTTTGACACGTCGGGCACGACACCGGCATGATGTCATCATCCCGCCAATCGGACCGCATCTGCCCGGACGTCCGCCGAGTATGACGTAGACCGCCGCGTCCGTGCGTCTTCCACCGCTGGCTCTCGAACGGAACGCTCATGCCAAAGATCGACATCGCAGCCGTGCCGGCCCGCAAGGGCTCCGGCTATCCGGTCCCCTTCAACGCGCCCTGCGCCGAACGCATCCGCAAGCGGCTCGGCGATGCCGGCGGTCTCGAGGATTTCGGCGTCCACCTGATGCGCCTGCCGCCGGGCGGCTGGTCGAGCCAGCGGCACTGGCATTCGCTCGAGGACGAGTTCGTCTACATCCTCGAAGGTGAAGTGACGCTGATCGAGGATGGGGGCGAAACCCTGCTGCGCGCGGGCGATTGCGCCGCTTTCCCGAAAGGCAGCGGCAACGGCCATCACATGATCAACCGGTCGGACGCCACTGCGGTCTATCTCGAAGTCGGCTCGCGTTCGCAGGACGACCTCATCACCTGCTCCGACATCGACATGATGAGCCCGGCCTCCGACGGCCGGTTCCTGCACAAGGACGGCACGCCGTATCCGGACCCATGAACGTCCGCGGCCACACCTCACGCGGCCGCGTCACGCCGCCACGTGCTGACCGTGAGCCAGACGGCCGAGACCAGGAAGTAGAGCGCCCCGACCGCGGCATAGCCTGCGACGTTCGCGATCGACGGAGCCGCAGGCATCGCGGCCTGAAAGATGAAGAAGCCGCCTGCCAGGGCCGATTGGCCGCCGCTGAGCGCCATGGCCCATTGCGCGCCGAAGCGCTTCCAGCGCTGCACGGCCGTGCCGAGCTGGAGTAGTCCAGACAGCACTGCCCAGGCGCCGAAGATCCCGAGCACCCAGTTCATACTCACCCGCAAGGCCAGCACGACCGCGATGGTGGTCGCAAGGCTGACCAACACGTTCAGGGCCTGCGTGCGATTCTGGTTCAAGCCGCCGCTGCAGAGCGCGTCGAGATAATTGGCCGCGGCGTCCCATGCCGGATACGCGACCAGCAGCGCTGCAGCGATCACCGCCGACGGCGGCGCGATCGTGAAGGCCGCTATGACCCAGGCGAGGGAGAAGCCGGCGCGAAGGAAATAGTACTGCTTCAGCCATTGCGCATGGTCGGCGATGTCGGGGGTCATCTGGCGATATTTCATTGCTTGTTCCTTACCTACTAGTTGGTAGATTACGCTGGAGAGGTTGGCACGGAGCAGCCGCGCGCCCCGTGCCACGTCTTGTCCGTCAGTGCGTGCTGGACAGCCGGTCCAGTAGCGGCCGTGTGATGGTCCCGAACGTCCTGGAGTCGCCATAGGCGCGCGCCGACAGCATCGCGCCGTGAACGGTCGCCATGAATCCTTCAGCCTCGACCTTCGCCGAGCTGCCAAGATGCAGCCGTCCCTTTCGCTTGCCCCGCTCCAGCACCGATGTCAGCCACGACGCCAGCACACGGAAATGCGCACGGACTTCCAGCGCGACCTCCTCTGGGAGGATCGGAAGCTCGCTGGCAAGCAGCGCACAGACGCAGAAGGGCGCGGTCGCATCCGTGATGCAGGCCTCCCAATAGGCGACATAGTTTTCGAGCTGGTCGCGCGGGTCCGGGATGTTGCGCTCGATTGCCGCCAATCCGGCCTGGGCCTCCTGGCGATAGCGCGACACCAGGGTGCGGACCAGATCGACCTTGCTGGCGAAATGATGATGGATGCTCGGCTTGCGGATGCCGACGACATCGGCGATGTCGGCATAACTGAAGCCATTATAACCGCCCGCGATGATCAGCGAGCGTGCGCAGGCCAGGATGTCGTCAGCGGTCGTGGAGACGTGGCTCATGCAGTTTAGCTACCTTCCAGTTGGTAGGGCGTCAAGGAGGGATGCTTCACCGATGCGTGAGTGGTAGGAGCCTCCCATGACCATCCGCCCCATTATCCGCTACCCCGACCGCCGGCTCGCGATGCCGGCCCGCCCCGTCAGCGCGTTCGACGACGGCTTGCGTGAGCTCGCGCAGGACCTCTTGGAGACCATGCGCGCTGCGCCCCTGATTGGCATCACCGCGCCGCATATCGGTGTGCCCCTGCGTGTCGTCGTACTCGAGCTCGACGCCGGAGAAGGTCCCCTCACCTACGTCAATCCCGTCATCGAATGGGCCTCGCCCGAGATGATCATGCACCGTGAAGGCAGCGTCTCGATGCCCGGGGTCAACGACGAGGTGCAGCGCCACGCGCGCGTGCGGATCGGCTACCACGATCTCGACGGCACCATGCGAAGCGAGGAGTCGGAGGGCTTGCGCGCCGTGTGCCACCAGCACGAGATCGACCAGCTCGACGGCATGTTCTGGATCCAGCGGCTGTCGCGGCTGAAACGGGAGCGGCTGGTGAAGAAGTTCGAGAAGCTGATGCGATCGTAGGGCGGATTAGCGAAGCGTAATCCGCCATTCTTGGCAGGTCGTAACGGGAGACTGGTGGATTACGCCGACGACTGCGCTGTGCGCAGCCGACGGCTAATCCACCCTGCGCATCGCACTCACGCCCTCTTCCCGCCCCGCTTGGTGACCGGCGCGTTGCGGCGCTCGCGTTTGCCGCGCGCGATCTCGGTCGCCAGCGCGTCCAGCTTGGGCTCCCAGAAATTCCGGAACTGGCCGATCCAGTCGTCCACCGCGCGAAGTCCCGCGACGTCGACCGAATAGAGGCGCCTTTGCGCCTCCGCCCGGACGTTGGCAAAGCCGCTCTCACGCAGCACCTTGAGGTGCTGCGAGACGGCCGCCTGGGTGATGCCGAACTCGGCCCCGATGATGTCGACGACCTCGCCGGATGCCATTTCGTCCCGCGCCAGCAGCTCGAGGATGCGGCGGCGCACGGGTTCGGCGAGGACCTCGAAGATGTGCATCAGCTTCCTGTGCCGGGATGGGCGATGTCGGGCGGCATCTCGCCGCGATAGAACGCGATGGTGCGGTCCGAGCGCTGCTTTGCTTCGTCGGGAGCGACCCCGCTGGCGACGTGCGCGGCCCGCCAGAATTCGCCGCTGGTCGTCATGAAGTCCTTGCCCTCCGGCGAGCCCATCCACGCCTCGGCCGTCGCATGGTCGACCGTTGCCCCGCTCGCAAGATATCGCTCGAGCCCCGCGAGCGCGAGATCCCAGCCGATCCCCACCGCACCCGGGCCGAATTGATTCCAATGATCCTCGATGATCGCAGTGTGCTCGAGCGTCAAACGCGCCTGGTGTCGCTCCGCCGCCAGCCTGACGTCGATCCAGCTGATCGCGCCGCCGAATTCCCACGTCGCCGCAAAATGGGTCGGCGGCGCGCACCCCGTGATGGTGCCGCCCGCATTGCCCTTGAGCTGGTAGCGTCCGCCGAGCTGGAGCTCGCCCTCCACCGGCAGGAACCAGCGCGGAATGCGCTCTTTGCTGGTCACGGCGTCCCAGAGATCGTCGACGCTGGTGTCGTAGAGACGCGTCAGCGTCACGGCACTCGCGGGTTTGCCGTCCTTCTCGAAGCTGCGCACCGAGCGCGTGACAAGGCCCAGAACTCTGGCGACGTCGATCTCCATGGCATGCCTCCCTATCGTTTCATTGAAGGTGGAATATCGAGCTACACTAATATAAGTCAATACTTATATTTAGCCCACCTCGCTGCGTCAAACCGTCTCGCGAGGTCGTGCGAACCAAACACGGGGTCAAACGTCTATCGATTCCCACACACCCGCCGGGGCTGGATAACGCGGTAGGAATTCATGAAAGTTCGTAAATTCGCCATCACCGACGCTTCGTTCGAACGCTCGCCGGGACAGGACGGCGACATCTTCGCCGGCAATGTGATCGACCAGCGCCATGGCGGCCCGATCACCATCGGCTTCGGCCGCTACGCGCCGAACCAGAGCCTGGACGAAGTGCTCGCTGTCGACGACGTCATGCTGATCCTGGAAGGCAAGCTCTCGCTCACGAGCAGCGGCAGCACCGTCACGGCGGGTCCCGGCGAGATCGTCTACATGCCGAAGGGCGAGACGGTCACGATCCGCTCGCACGAGCAAGGCGCCGTCACCGCTTACGTGACCTATCCGCATTGGCAGGAGGCGTGACGGCTGGCGTGGCCGCTGACAGAGCCGCTACCCGCCCGCCATCAGCGCCTTCGCCAGCGCCATGTAAGCCGGCAGCGTCACGGGGTCGTTGGCGGCATTGCCTGCGACGGGGTGCGAGGCGTAGCGCGCGATCACCATCTCGGCCTTGGGATCGACATAGATGCCCTGGCCGTAGACGCCTCGCGCCATGTAGGCGCCGTGCGCGTTGTGCGTAACCCACCATTGATTGCGGTAGGAGGCGCCGGGCAGCGTGGTGTAGCCGGCCGGCTTGAATTTTTCGGGGTCGCCGCCGCGCGCGATGTCCTCGACCACTTGCGACGGCACGATCTGGCGGCCGTTGAAGCGGCCGTGGTTGCGCATGGTCTCGCCGAACCGGGCAAGATCGCGCAGCGTCGTGGAAAGACCGCCGCCGCCGCTCTCGGTGCCGATGCGGTCGACGTGATAATGCGCGTCCTCCTCCGCACCCATCGGCTGCCAGATCCGCTCGGACAACAGGTCCGCCAGCGCCAGGCCGCTGACTCGGCGGCAGATCCAGGCCAGCACGTCGGTGTTGACGGTCTTGTAGGCAAACGCCTTGCCGTGCTCGCCCTGCTTTGTCTGCGCGATGAGGAAATCGAAAATGTTGGTCGGCCCATCATAGCCCGGCGGGATCGGCGCCATGCCGTTGGCGCGGCGGAGCGCCCACACGTCCGAATTCTTGTCGGTATAGACCTCGGTGTAGGCGAGCCCCGTGGTCATATCCATGACCTCGTGCACCCGCGCATCGCCAAACGCGCTGGCCTTCAGCTCCGGCACATAGTCCGTCACCGGCGCCTGCGGATCGATCCTGCCCTCCGCGACCAGCATGCCGGCGAGCACGCCGGTGAACGACTTCGTCACGGACATCGCGATATGCGGCTTGTGCGGCTTCAAGGCGCCGAAATAGCGCTCATAGATCAGCCTGCCCCGATGCAGCACCGCGATGCCGTCGGCATAGGTCTCCTCCAGCATCTGCGCGAAGGTCATCGGACGGCCGTCCATCGTTGTGGAAGCGACCGCGCCGATGCCCTGCTCCGCGCGCGGCAGAGGTGATGCAGGCCCCGCCCCGCGCCAGACGTTTACGGTCGGCACGAGTTGGCGGATGTTGGACCAGGCCCAGCGGAGTTCGGGGAAATTGCGGAACGAGCCGTCTTGGAAGGTGATGAGGCGGTCGGGCGCGGGCGGGAAGCCGCGCATCCAGCCGAGGGTTTCGGGGTCGGTGGCGGTGGAGGAAGGCCGGGTGGGCGCGGCGGACATCGAGCTGGACTCCGGAAGAGCTATGCCGACGTCCTATCACGAGCGCGCGGCCCGCACATCCGATGGAAGCGCCGAGCACCTGCGCAACAATCAGGAGGGCGGTAACTTACTGAAGGGATCGAGCGCCGGCACCCCTAGTGGTTCGAAATGCCTCATATTGCGAGAGAGGATCGTCAGGGAATGCCGCCATGCCGTCGCAGCGATGATGATATCGGCAAACCCCGGCGTATGTCCCTGCCCACGAGCCCGATCCGATAGCTGCCCGGCGAGCCGCGCGACCGCTGTGTCGAACGCCAAGATTCGGTCGCCATAGAGATGCACGACGGCATCCAGCCATAGGGCCAAGTCTTTGCTTCTGCGCGTAGCCTTCTCGCGCCGAAGCTTTGCTATTCCGTCTTCGATCTCTGCAATCGTCACGGCCGACAAATACAGGGAACCGGATTGTGCATCCATCCATTCGACGAGCGCCGTCGGCACCGGCCGGTTCGGCGCCACCGCAGATATAACGTTGGTATCGGCCAGGTACACGTTTCAGAAATCGGTCTTGCGTAGCTTGGACCGATTGCGCGCCGGTAAATCGCCCGCTCTCAGGGGCGCGGCCATCAACAGACGACCGAAGCTCGGCACCTGCGACAACCGCCGCCATTCCTCGTAGCTCAGGACGACGGCTTGCTTCTTGCCGTGGCGTGTGATCACCGCTGGTTTGCCATCGAGGGCTTCATCAACAACCGCGGAGAGATTGGCCTTTGCATCACGAAGCTGAATTTCGCGCATGGGCACTCCACTATGACCATTGTAGTCATATAGGGAGACGGTCGACAATTCAAGGAGATAGATACGCAGGATGAACAATGGATGTCGCGCTCTGCCCATGCTGCCGACCGGCCCTCTTATGATGGGCTCGGCTACTGCTTGAAGCAATGCTGCCGGTGCCATTGTAAAAAATGCGGATGAGGGCGATCTGATGACCTTCTTGGCTCGATCGCACGGCCGGACTTGTTGATGACCGATCGAACTCCTTCCGGGTCGTTTGTCTGGCGCGAGATCAAAATTTCCAAATTATCGGAGAGGCTGATCAAACCACGATCGAACATCCAGTGAGCGGTACCAGATAGAGCAATCCCATTGCTCACGATGTCTGGCCCGTTCGCCTCCACGGGCCGAATATGCGCCGCCGCTACTTCTGCGCGGCCCATTCCATTAATGAGCTTCAACCCGGTAATGGCACAGCGCTCGTCGTAGGCGCGAAGGACGACCCGACGAAAAACGCGGTCGCGTAAGACTCTCGATACCGTCAGGCTGACACGATCACGCTGCTGCTCAAATATGAACGGCGCCTGCTCTCTTTCGTCAAGTTGAGACGATCGTACATCGGCATCGACACGGGGTAGCATCGGTGCGCCCTCCGCAAAACCGAGTTCGAGGATCCGATTGAAATCGTCTGCCGAGATTCGACGGACCGCCGACTGAGCACGTCCCGAAATTCGTCCCTGCTCATTCAGTACCCCGCGCTCAACGGGACCATCTGCTCCCTTGAAGGCGACCGGATTGGCAAAATCGAGATAGCTTCCGGGTTCGATCAGGGCGAGGTACATGCCTGGAGTGCCGGGATCGGGGATAACTTGCTGAACCCGGGCGATCGCAAAATAGCCGCGCGTCTCGGCGACCTTGCTTGGCTCGTAATAGATAATCCAGTTGCCAATACAGGGTTCGACGCGACTAAGATACTGGCCGGGAAACTGGTACTGTTCAGCCGGGCTGTCATCATAGATCGAGTCCGATCGATGGATGAATACCCCAAAGCTCATGATCTATGCCGCGCCGCCTCTCCGGAAAGTAACGACCTAAAGCAGTGATGCTGACTGGGAGCCCCTACTCCCACTCAATCATTTCGAACGGCATTTCGTCGTTGATTCGCAAGCATAAATCTTCAAATCTGACGGCAAATGCCGAAGGTATATCCGCCGCAATTTTTCGGTCTTGAATTCACAGGAAAATTCGAGCCGCTCGTGATGCTGGCGACCCCGGTACCTGTCGGAGTCCATCGACTGATCAGGTCGCCTACTTAGGCACGACTGCGATACTCACATCAGCGCGGGATATTTACAAATTCCGTCAAGAACAGACTAGACCGCGACGGAGGGCTATCCATCGTGCACCAGTCCGTTTTTCGCCAGGAGCTGCCTCCCCGCAAAGTCACAGTTTGACGCAAGGTGGACCTCGGAACGTACCCGGGCGCGATGGTTCTGATTCGCGCACCGTTGCGGATACCCTACGGAGCTGATCTGGTGAGTGTTCTCGTTCGTTCCTGGCGTATCGCTTCGGGGACAAGTTTGAAACAGTCAGAGGAACTTCGGAAGCTCCGCCGACTATCGCCGTCAGGCAGCACGAGGCGACCTTTCTCAGAGAAAGACCGCTGTACTTAGAACAAATGCTAACAGCCTCACAGCGCTCGCAAACCAATGCGATATATTGGCAGCATCAAAGCAGAAGAGACGGTAGAGGATGTCACGCTTTGGGCCCGTAGCTCACCTTCAAGGCGATGCCCACCAACGGCTGTTTCTGACCCAAGGGAGACCTATGAGATCTATTTCGGAAACAGCTTGTCGCGAATGTAGCGCGAGGTTGGAGTCAATTTCAGCCCGCGCGGCTTGCGCCATTCCGCTCGGTCGAGCTCCTTCTTGTCGCCGATCTTCAAGGGACCCGAGGCCTTTTTGCCCAGGAAGATCGCATCGCTCATCCTCCGGCCGGACCTGCGGTTCTTGCCGTTGACTTCCTTCCACAGCCTCAACTCGCCAAGCCTGAGCTGGGGCAGCTCCTCCATGATCTCGCGATGGAGGCACTTCCTCTCGCTCTCGCCGGCCCGCCTGCGGCCGCCCGGAAACATCCAGCGCTTGTCGCGCCGCCGCCTGACCAGGAGCACCCTGCCCTTCCTCGCGACCACAAGCTTTGATGATTTCGCCATGCTTTAGTCCGCCAGCTCGATCCCGAGAGGTTGGTGGTCCGAAGCATCTGTTTCCGCGTTGGCCTCGATGCTGCGCACGCGACTGACCAGATCCTCCGTGACGAAGATGAAGTCGCGACAGTCCGGCCCGTCGGCCCATTGCGCGCGATCAAAGATCCCGCATGTCGGCGCCCGCGGGCGACCCGGACGATTGGCGGTCCACGCATCCCGATAATTCAAGCCGGGCCTGCTGGCGCGGTCGATCAGGGCGTGCTGGGGATCGGCGACGTCGAAATTGAAATCGCCGCACATCAGGCTCGACGCTGCGACGGTCTGGCTCCCATATGGCTCATCGTGCCGGGAGCTGGCCTGCCTGGGGCTCCCCGACGCGTCTTGTTGCAGATCCAGCAGCCGCGTGATCTGCGCAAGACGCTGATCGGCCGAATGAAACTCGAGATGCGTGTTGACGATGCGAACCGCGCCAAACGAGGCCTGAACCGTCACCTCCAGGGCGTGACGGCGCATGCTGCGCACACCACCTGCGCCCGGAAACGGCAGGAGGTGATTGGCGATCTGCAACACCGGCAATCGCGACAGTGTCATGTTGCCGAAGCAGTGAAGGCGGCCCGCGCGATCTATCGTCTCGATCGCCGGCCGGAATATCGCGCAGTAGCCGGGCAGCAAGGCTGCGAGCTGGGCGCTCTGATCCGCGCTATCGCCAAATCTCGAAAAATTCACGCTCACTTCCTGGAAGCAGAACACGTCCGCATCGAGCGTCCGCCTAGCCACCGCAACGATCCTGGAGAGATCGGTGACGCCGTCGCACCCCTTGCCGCACTGTATGTTCCAGGTGAGAAGCCGCATTAACGGATACCTGCACGCATGAATGACTGAACGAACTGGCGCTGGAACAACAGGAATGCAATCAGCAACGGCGCCATCGTCATGACGGTGGCGGCTGTGATCACCGACCAGTCCACGCCAGTTTCAGGCGCGCCGAACACGGCGAGACCCACCGTGAGCGGCCGCGCTTCCACCGAATTCGTCACGATCAGCGGCCACAGGAAGTTGTTCCAGTGATAGCTGACGGAGACGAGGCCGAAGGCGACATAAGTGGGGCGTGCCAACGGCACATAGACCCGCCAAAGGATCACCAGCGGGCCTGCTCCCTCGACCCGGGCGGCTTCGACCAGCTCCTGAGGCACGCTCTTGAAAGTCTGCCGCAACAGGAAGATACCAAAGGCGCTCGCCAGATAAGGCAGCGCGATGGCAGGGATCGTATCGAGCAATCCCAGCCTGGCGATCGCGCGGTAGTTCTCGACGATGAGGACGTCGGGCATGATCATGAGCTGGAGCAGCACGAGCGCGAACGCAATGCCGCTTCCCTTGAACTTGAAGCGCGCAAAGGCATAGGCAGCCAGCGTCGACAGGATCAGCTGGCCGACCAGGACGAACGTCACAAGCACGATCGTGTTCAGATAGTAGCGGGCGAACGGCGCCTGCTTCCAGGCCCGCGCGAAATTCTCCAGCGTCCAGGGCGCGGACAGGCTGAACGAGGTGGCGTAGGCCGCCGGATGCAGCGCGCTCCAGAAGGCATAGGCCAAGGGGGCGAGCCAGATCAAAGCCAGAAGCCATGCCGCGACGGCCTCTACGGGGTGTGTCCGGCCTCTCATTGGTAGTGGATCCTGCGATCGAGATAGCCGAACTTGAGCAGAGCAATCCCGCTCAGCAGCATCAGAAGCACGACCGTCAGCGTTGCCGCGTAGGAAGAATCCTGGAACGTGAAGGCGACCTCATAGATGTAATAGAGCAGCAGCGTGCTGGCGTTGTTCGGACCGCCCTTGGTCATGATGACCAGATGGTCCACCAGCTTGAACGAGTTGATGACGGCATTGATGGCCACGAACAGCGTGGTCGGCATCAACAGCGGGAACGTGATGCGGCGGAACGTGTACCACCGGCTTGCGCCCTCGATGGAGGCGGCTTCTTCGAGGTCCGGCGAGAGCTGTTGCAGCGCTGCCAGATAGAAGATCATGAAGAAGCCGGCTTCCTTCCAGATCACCATCACGATCAGGCAGCCCATCACCGTCGAGGGATCGCCGAGCCAGTTCCAGCCGCCGAGGCCGAACAGCCCGCGCAGCTGATCGAGCGCGCCGTAATCCGGCGTGTAGAAGAACAGCCAGATGTTGGCGACGGCGATCATCGGCAGCACCGTCGGTGTGAAGTACGCCAGCCGGAGAAAGCCGCGGCCGCGCATGTTGCGATTGACCCAGACCGCCATGATCAGGGCGAGCGCGATCGACGTCGGGATCGTGCCGAGTGCGAACCAGAAATTGTTGACCAGCGCCTTCCAGAAGATCGGATCGGCCGCCAAGGCCCGGTAGCTGTCCGTCCCGACGAAGACCTCGCTGCCGTTCCGCTTGGTGATGAACAGCGAATGCCGGATCGTCGCCAGGATCGGCCAGTGCGTGAAGGCAACCAGCAGCACCGCCGCCGGCAACAGCAGCAGCCACGCATTCACGGCATTCCACCACGCCTGCGACCGGGCGCGGCGTTCGGGGATTGGCGATGAGGCGGCGAGATCGGTCATCTTGGAGCCGGCGGGATGGCGGCGAACCGCCACCCCGCCACGTCCCTTGCTTTGCGACTACTTGGCGGCGCGCAGCACGCGGTCGGACTGCGCCTGCGCGGCAGCCAGCGCTTCCTGCGGCTTCTGCGAGCCCGTGACCGCGGCCTGCACGGCATCATTCACGAACTTGTAGATGCGGCCGTTTTCGTGGACGGACAGCTCCGGCACGGCATGCTCGAGCTGATCGCGCGCGACGGTCGCCTGCGGGAAGCCCTTGGCGTAGTCTTCCATCGCCTTGGTCTTGTAGGCGGCCGGCGACACCGCGACGTAGCCGGTCTTCATGCTCCATTCCGCCGCACGCTCGGGCGCCGTCATCCACTGGATGAACTTGACGGCGGCCTTCTGCTGCTCGGCCGAAGCGTTCTTGAAGATGTAGAAACTGCCGCCGCCGGTCGGCGACCCCCGCCGCTCCTTGGCCGGCAGCATGGCCACGCCGAACTGGAATTTTGCGGCGTCCTTGACGGCCGTGAGGTTACCCGTCGTGTGCCACATCATCGCCGTCTTGCCTTCGAGGAAGTCGGTGCGGAGCGTCGCCCAGTCGATGCTGCCGGTCGGCATGACGTTGTGCTTGCGCGACAGATCGACCCAGTAGTCGAGCGCGCCGACCGTCTTCGGCGCGGTAAGGTACACCTCGGTGCCGGCCTCGTTCATCATCTTCTGGCCGTTCTCGATGGTGAGCGCCTGCAGCATCCAGTAACCGTAGCCGGTCGTCGGGATCTCGACGCCCCAACGCGTCGTGTTGGCGCCCTCCTTCTTGACCAGCTTCTTCGACATCTCGACCATTTCGTCCCAGGACGCCGGCGCCTTCTCGGGATCGAGGCCGGCTTCCTTGAAGGCGTCCTTGTTCCAGTACAGCACGATGGTCGAACGCTGGAACGGGATGCTCCAGGTCTTGCCGTCCACCTGGCCGTTGGCCATGAATGCGGGATAGAATTCCTTGAACCAGGCCTTGTCGCCGACGAGGTCGTCAAACGGCACGATCGCGTTCTCGTCCATCAACGTGAACACGTCGGTCGACAACAGCACCGACAGTTGCGGCGGCTGCCCGCCCTTCATCGCGGTCATCGCCTTGGTCATCGTGTCCGTGTAGTTGCCGGCATAGACCGCCGTCACCTTGACGTCCGGATTGTCCTTCTCGAAGCTCGAGACCATGTCGTCGATGATCTTGGTGACGGGGCCGCCAACCGCGACCGGATAGTACATGGTCAGATCCACCGCGGCAGCGGGACGTGCCCCCATCGAGAGCACGGCAAGTGCGGCTGCCATCAACATCGTTCGTCGCGCAAACATCTCTCTCTCCCTCTGTAATCCGCCGAGCGCCTGAAGCCACCGCTGCTATCCAGCAGAGGTCGCCAGCCGGCCCTCCCTGGCAGAAGTTTCCAATCGGCATTCCGTAGCCGGATCGAACCGATGCTCGTGACCGGCCTCCCAGGCCAGCCGGACATCCTCGCCGGGCTGAACCTTGCTGAACCCGTCGAGCCGCACCGAGATCGGCTGACCGTCGATGTCGCACAGCACGATGCTGTCGGCTCCGAGATGCTCGACGGCCTTGACCCGCGCGGCATGATCGCCACCGGGCACGATGCGAATGTGCTCCGGCCGGATGCCGATCAGATGATCGCCCTGACGCACCAGGTTCATCGGCGGTGTGCCGATGAAACGCGCCGTAAACGCCGTCGCCGGCCTGTTGTAGAGCTCTTCCGGCGAGCCGTTTTGCTCGATACGGCCATCGCGCATCAGGACGACGCGGTCCGCCATCGTCATGGCTTCGGTCTGATCGTGGGTCACGTAGACCATCGTCATGCCAAGGCGCTGCTGCAGCGCGCGGATTTCCGTTCGCATCTCGTGCCGCAGCTTGGCGTCCAGGTTGGACAGCGGCTCGTCCATGAGACAGACCCGCGCCTCGGCGATGATGGCGCGTCCCAGCGCGACGCGCTGGCGCTGCCCTCCCGACAATTGCGACGGCTTGCGATCGAGCAGATGCGCGAGACCAACGATGTCGGCGACGCGACGAAGCCGGGCGTCGCGTTCGGCGCGCGACACCCGCCGCACGCGCAGGCCGAAAATGATATTCTCGGCCACGCTCAAATGCGGGAACAGCGCATAGGACTGGAAGACCATGGAGATCTTCCGGTCCGCCGGCGACAGGCGGGTCACGTCCACGCCGCCGATCGCGATCGTGCCGGCATCGGCCTCCTCGAGCCCCGCGATCAGCCGCAACGTGGTCGACTTGCCGCAGCCGGACGGCCCCAGGAGCACCAGCAGCGAGCCCTCGTCCGCCGTCAGACTGATGTCATCGACGGCGCGCATCGCGCCCCACGACTTGGAGACATGATTCAGCGTAATCGCCGACATGGCCGGTTCGCTCTCAGCATGATGCAGCGACGCTGATGGCGGCTCGCTCCAACGGAGCAGCACAGTGCCGGTCAAAGACCAGTACATGCGTCCTCCCTCGAGCCACGCGCATTCATCGGCGTAGCAACTATTATGTTCATATGAACATAATGTGACACCATATGAAACAGAAAATTGCGTCTTGGCCGTTCAAATGATACTTTTGTCGCGAACGGAGGGCTCATGGCCAGGAGCGCCACGACACGTCAGGTCCACATACTGGAGATCGTGCGCGAGCAAGGCTTCGCTTCCATCGAGCAGCTTGCGGCGCGTTTCGAGGTGACCCAGCAGACCATCCGCCGCCTTGTGAATGCGCTCTGCGACCAGGGATTGCTTCGGCGCGTGCATGGTGGGGTCAGCCTCCCCGTCCAGAATCAGAACCTCGCCTACAGCAGCAGACACAGGCTGAACGCCGAAGCCAAGCGGCGGATCGCGCATGCGACCGCCAAACTCATTCCGGACGGGACGTCGCTGATGATCGGGCTCGGCACGACGCCCGAATATGTCGCGCAAGCACTTTCCCGTCGACGGGATCTGCGGGTGATCACCAACAGCCTGAACGTGGCCGCAGCCTTCTCGCATAATCCGGACGTGGAGATCACTATCGCCGGCGGCACGCTGCGGCCGCTCGACCGCGACATCATTGGCGAGGCCGCCGTGCATTTCTTCTCGGGATTTCGCGCCGACTTCGGAATCTTCGGCGTCGGCGGCGTCGATGCGGACGGCTCGCTGCTCGACTTCCATGTCGATGAAGTCAAGGCACGCCAATCCATCGCCGCCAATTCACGAACGTCCGTGCTCGTGGCCGACATCACCAAATTCGGGCGCAATGCAACGGTTCGCGGCGGCCACCTCGACGATTGCCACCATCTCGTTATCGACGACCGATTGCCGGCAGCGTTCGAGCTGAGCGCACAGCGATATAGCGGCCAGATCCATACGGCCGGCGACGCTCGCGCAGATTTCGAACTCCTCGGCGATATCTAGCCGGCAACTGCATCTCATCGCTGCTCGGCCCGATCGCGCCTCCAGGAGGCGAGGTCCGCAGTCGTTCCGCGCTCCGCGCCAAATGGCCGGAGGACACCCAATTTGTCGCGGTTGACTTGTTATAACATTTGGGCAAATGTCCTAACTAACGGGAAATATTAATCCGGATTTTCGGGAGGACCGCATGCCGTCATTCACGCCGACGCGACGAACGCTACTCAAGACCGGAACCGCAGCCGCCGCTTTCGCGACGCTTGGTCCGGCCTTTCTCCGGCAAGCTGCCGCGCAGGACGCCGACCTTGCGCCTTACAAATCCGCTCAGATCGACTGGCAGCAGGTGTCCGGCGAGTCCATCACGGTCGCCGTGATCCCGGCGAGCTATTTCGAAAACCTCATTGCACTGGCGCCGCAGTTCAAGGCGCTCACCGGCATCGACGTTCGCTTCGAGAAGATTCCGCCGGCGCAGATCCGGCAGAAGAGCGTCATCGACCTGACCTCGAAGACCGGCACCTACGCGACCCACGCCGCCGATCCCATGTATTACGCGCTCTATGCCGCGAACAAATGGGTCGAGCCGCTCGACACTTACCTTGCCGACAAATCGCTGACCGATCCGGCCTGGTTCAAGCTCGACGACATCATTCCGGCCTGGCGCAGCGCCAACGGCATCGACGGCAAGCTCTATGGCATGCCCTATGACGGCGAAGTCACCATTCAGGTCTATCGCAAGGACCTCTATGACGCGAAGGGCCTGAAGCCGGCCGACACGCTAGAGGCCTACATGTCCAATGCCGCGGCGTTGAACACACCGAACGATCGCGTCTGGGGCGCAGCGTTGCGCGGCGTCGCCGGTGCTGGCCAGAACATGTACATCTATCCGTCGATCTTCCGCGA
The DNA here is from genome assembly GCF_030272265.2 of Bradyrhizobium sp. 62B. Lineage (NCBI taxonomy): Bacteria > Pseudomonadati > Pseudomonadota > Alphaproteobacteria > Hyphomicrobiales > Nitrobacteraceae > Bradyrhizobium > Bradyrhizobium sp. 62B. Next base: position 4,217,094 of record NZ_CP092841.2, read on the forward strand.
GTTCGGCGGCGACTGGATGAAGGGCGGCAAGCTCACCGTCAATGGCCCCGAGGCCGAGGCGGCGCTCGCCTGGTACGTCGACATCATGAAGAAATACGCGCCGACCGCGGCGGCGAACTGGAACTGGCCCGATATCGCCGACGCCTTCTCGCAAGGCACCGTCGCCAGCTACATCGACGCACATTCATCGGCTTCGGTCATCAACAATCCCGAAAAATCCAAGGTGATTGGTAAGGTCGCCTATGCGCGCTGGCCCAAGGGCCCCTCGGGCAAGCGCACAACGTCGATCTGGAACTGGGGCTTCCCGATCAATTCCGCACTGCCGGAGAAGAAGCGCAAGGCGACCTGGCTGTTCATCCAATGGGCCGCGAGCGCTGAGACCCAGGCGCGCACCGCGCACAAGTTCGCCGGTCCCACCAAACGCTCGGGCGTCAACCGCACCTCGGTGTGGAAGGATCCCGACTACATCAAGCTGATGAACGGCTTTGGCGAAAACTTCGTCGAGGCTACGATGGGGGCCCTGCAGGACGACACCGACGTCGACTGGCGTCCGCGCGTGCCGCAATGGCCGGCGATCGGTGACACCATGGCGACCGCGATCCAGTCGGCCCTCTCCGGCCAGGTCACGATCAAGGCCGCGCTGGACGATGCGCAGCGCCGCATCGAACCGATGATGCGCGGCTGAGCCATGGCGACGACAGCGGTGACATCGGCCGGGATCGCGAGCGAGGCGCCTCGCAGCGATTTCGGCCACGTCCTGGCGCAGCGCGAGCGCCGGTTCGCAGCAGCCCTGCTCGCACCGGCGTTTCTTGCGCTGCTCGCCACGACGACGTTTCCGCTGCTCTTCCTAGTCTATACCAGTGCGTTCCGGATGGATCTGGCGATGCCGTTCACCAACGGCTTCGTCGGATTCGAGAACTACCAGGTGCTGCTCTCCGACGAGCGCTTCTGGACCTCGCTGCTGGTGAGCCTCGTCTATACCGGCTCGACCGTCGCGCTGCAGGTCATCATTGGCCTCGCGCTCGCCTTGCTGGTCATGGACATGAAGCGTGGCCAGGGCTGGTTCAGGGTCATCGCCATCCTACCCGTGGTGCTGTCGCCGGCCGTGGTCGGAATGATCTGGCGCACCTTCATGCTGGCGCCGGAATTCGGAATCGTGGACTTCCTCGCCATCAATGCCGGCCTCGGCAGCAAGAACTGGCTCGGCGATCCCACGCTCGCGATGGTCTCGGTGATCGCGATCCACACCTGGCAGTGGACGCCGTTCGCGTTCATGGTGCTGCTGGCATCGCTCGCCTCGCTGCCCGAAGACATCTACGAGGCGGCGCGGCTCGACCGCGCCTCCGCCTGGCAACGTTTTCGCCGCATCACCCTGCCATTGCTGCGCCCGGCGATCGTCATGGTCATCATCATGCGGACCATGGTGGCGCTGACCGCGTTCGCGGCGATCTTCACCGTCACCGCCGGCGGCCCCGGCACGGCGACCGAGATCCTCAATCTCTATGCCTATCGGAAATCCTTCACCGAGCTGTCGATCGGCTACGGTTCGGCGCTCGCGGTCGCGCTCCTGGTCGTGACCATCATCATCTCCGGCATCCTGTTCGCGATGCGGAGGGCGAAATGACCGCCAAGCGCCTCCGCATCATGGCCCTGCTGGCGATCTCCACGGTCTTCCTGCTCGCCTGGGCGTTTCCGATCGTCTGGAGCGTCATGAATTCACTCAAGACCGATTCCGACGTGCTGGCCTATCCGCCCAAGCTGGTGTTCACGCCGACGTGGGACGCCTATCGCGACGTTTTGTTCGGCTCGGGATCGATCCTGCCGAACCTGCTCTCCAGCGTCATCATCTCCGTCGGCACCACCGTGGTCACCATGCTGATGGCGGTGCCCGCGGCCTATGCGCTGGCGCGCCTGCGCTTTCGCGGCAAGAAGTTCGCGGGCTTCTACGTGCTGGCCACGCAGATGCTGCCGCCGGTCGGCATCATCATCCCCTACTTCCTGGTGCTGCGGAACATCGGCTGGATCGACACCTATCAGGGCATCATCCTGATCTATCTGTCGTTCTCCCTGCCCTTCGCGATCTGGCTGCTGGTCTCCTATTTCGAGGACATTCCTTTCGAGATGGAGGAAGCCGCCTATCTCGACGGCGCCAGCCGATTGAAGACGCTGTGGCGGATCATCATTCCGCAGGTCCGGGGCGGCATCGCCGTGACGATCGTGTTCGTGTTCCTCAATGCGTGGAACGAATTCCTGTTCGCCGTCGTGCTCAGCGGCAACACGGTGCGTCCGGTCACGGTCGCCATGTTCAATTTCGTCTCCGTCGAGCAGACGCTGTGGGCCAAGCTCGCCGCGGTCTCGGTTCTCGCCATGCTGCCTGTCGTCGTCCTCGGCGTGGTCGCGCAGAAGCATATCGTGAAGGGCCTGACGGTCGGTGCAGTCAAGGGCGGAGGACGCCGATGAGCGGCCAGGGTCAGGTCAGTTTTCGCAACATCGTCAAGATGCACGGCGAGTTCGCCGCTCTGAAGGGCGTCAATTTCGACATCAGGCCGGGCGAGTTCTTCGCGCTGCTCGGCCCGTCCGGCTCGGGCAAGAGCACGACGCTGCGCATCCTCGCAGGTTTGGATGCACCAACCGCCGGCCGCGTGCTGATCGACGACAAGGACGTCACCTCGACCGATGCGCGGGACCGCGACATCGCCATGGTATTCCAGAGCTACGCGCTCTACCCGCACATGACGGTGGCGGAGAACATCGCCTTCCCGCTGGAGATGGCCAAGCTGCCGAAGGCCGAGATCACGCCCGCAGTGAAGGACGCGGCGCGCAAGGTGAAGATCGACCATTTGCTCGACCGCAAGCCGGGCCAGCTCTCGGGCGGCCAGCAGCAGCGTTGCGCGCTGGCCCGCGCCATCGTGCGCAAGGCTCGCCTGTTCCTGCTCGACGAACCGCTCTCGAACCTCGATGCAAAGCTGCGGCTGGAAACCCGCGCCGAGTTGAAGAAGCTGCAGCGCTCGCTCGGCGTCACCGCGGTCTACGTCACCCACGACCAGGAAGAGGCCATGACCCTTGCGGACCGCATGGCGGTGTTCATGTCGGGCGAAATTCAGCAGGTCGGCACGCCCGCGGAGGTGTTCGCCCGCCCGAACTCGATCGACATTGCCGGCTTCATCGGCAATCCCCCGATGAACCTCGTCCCTGCCCGCTACGTGGATGGCGACGTCATCATCGCAGGCCATCGTCTCAAGACGACGGCCACGACCGCGGGTGAGCGCGACGTGGTGGTCGGGCTTCGGCCCGGCGCTCTCCGCATGACGGAGGGGGGCCTCGGCGCGCGCGTCGACCTGATCGAGGATCTCGGCGATACCGCCGTGCTCGACCTCGACTGCGCCGGCACCATGATCCGCATGCGCGTCGCCGACGGCAACATTCCCGGCGAGGGCGACACGATCTCGATCACGGCCCGACCGCAAGACATTCATCTGTTCGATCCAGCAACGCGCATGCGGCTCTGACACCATGGCTATTCAAACACGCAAGAAGAAGGCCGCGCCGCTCGGCAGCGATGTCGTTGCGGAAGGCTCGACGCCCCTGCATATCCAGATCCGTGAATCCATTCGCAGCCAGGTGCGCGACGGTAAGTTGATCGACGGGACCGGCCGCCTGATGACCGAGGCCGAACTCGGCCGCCATTTCGGCGTCAGCCGCATTACCATCCGCAACGCCATAGCCCCCCTCGTGAACGAAGGCATGTTCGACCGCTCGCGCGGCCGCGGCACCTTCCTGCGCTCGAACCAGCCCGAGAACTGGGTCGGCCACCTCATGGGCTTTTCGGAAACTATCCGCGATGCCGGCTACCAGGCCGGCGCCACGATCCTGCAGCAGGGCATGACCAACCGGCACGACGCCGCCGTTCGCGAGCAGCTGCGCGAGCGCGCCGTCTGGCAGCTCCGGCGCTTGCGGCTCGCGGACGACACGCCGATCGCCATCGAGCACGCCTTCTATCCCCCGGATATCGGTCTCGAGCTCGAGAAGCGCGATCTGGTCTCGATCATCATGTACCGCGTCTTCGAGGACGAGCTTGGCCTCGCCATCAAGGACGCCCAGCAGACCATCAGCGCCGACCTCGCCGACGCCGGCAGCGCCAAGCTGCTGGGGGTCAAGGTCGGCTCGCCCCTGCTCTCCATCGAGCGCGTTACTTTCGGCAAGGACGGACGGGCGCTCGAGCTGCTGCGCGCCGTGTACTTGCCGAAATATTTCCGCCTCAGCATCAGCCTGACGCGCCGCCACTAGCAACGACACACGTCGAGAACGAGGACACAAACATGCCGAATGGCGCAAAGACCCCCGATAGCCCCAACATCCTGCTCATCCTCAACGACGACATGGGCTTTTCGGACATCGGGTGTTACGGCGGCGAAATCCAGACGCCGAACCTCGACCGCCTCGCGGCGAATGGCTTGCGCTATTCGCAGTTCTACAACACCGCACGCTGCAGCCCGTCGCGCGCCTCGCTGCTCACCGGCCTGCATCCGCACCAGACCGGCATCGGCATCCTCACCTACAGCAACGGCCCGGAAGGCTATGCCGGCAATCTGAACAAGAGCTGCGTGACGATCGCCGAAGCCCTGAAGAGCAGAAACTACACGTCCTACCTCAGCGGCAAATGGCACATCGCCAGCAGCCTGACGGAGCCGACCGACGCATGGCCTATGCAGCGCGGCTTCGACCACTTCTACGGCACCATCATCGGCGCCGGCTCGTTTTACCATCCCAACACGCTCACCCGCGGCAACGACAATATCGAGGACGAGGCGGTGAAGGATCCCTCGTTCTTCTACACCGATGCGATCAGCGATCAGGCTGCCGCCTTCATCCGCCAGCACAAGGCGCAGAAGCCCGACGCGCCATTCTTCCAGTACGTCGCCTATACGGCGCCGCATTGGCCGCTTCATGCCCATGACGAGGACATCGCCAAGTACAAGGGCCGCTTCGATGCGGGCTGGGACAGGCTGCGCGAGGAGCGCCTCAAGCGCCTGGTCGACGACGGCATCATCCATCCGAACTGGCGCCTGACCGATCGCGATCCGACCCAACCGCCGTGGACCGACGCGGAGCAGCGCGAATGGACGCTGCGCTGCATGGAGGTCTACGCGGCCCAGATCGACCGCATGGACCAGGGCATCGGCCGCATCCTGAAGGCGCTGGACGAGACCGGCCAGATGGACAACACGCTGATCATCTTCCTCTCCGACAACGGCGCCTGCGCCGAGGACATTCCGGAAGGCGTCACGGCAAAGGAGCTGGTCGACCAGCTCATGATCGCGCAGGCGAAGACGCGCGACGGCAGACCGGTGCGCTTCGGCAATGACCCGACCCTGATGCCCGGCGCCGAGGACACCTACCAGAGCTACGGCACCGCCTGGGCCAACCTCTCCAACACGCCGTTCCGTCTCTACAAGCACTGGATCCACGAAGGCGGCATCGCAACCCCGTTCATCGTACACTGGCCGCGCGGCATTTCCGAGAGAGGCGGCCTGCGGCACAATCCGAGCCAGCTCACCGACGTGATGGCGACCATCCTCGACGTCACCGGCGCCACCTATCCCAAGGAGTATAACGGCAACGCCATCCTTCCCTGCGAAGGCGAGAGCCTGGTGCCGTCATTCGCCTCGGCGTATGGCAACCGTGGCCCGCTGTTCTGGGAGCACGAGGGCAACGCCGCCGTTCGCGTCGGCAAGTGGAAGCTGGTGCGGAAGTATCCCGGCCCCTGGGAGCTCTACGACATGGAGACGGACCGCACCGAGATGAACGATCTCGCCGCGCAGCATCCGGATCGCGTCCGCGAGATGACGGCGCAGTATCAGCAATGGGCCAATCGCTGCGGCGTGATCCCGCGCGAGAAGATTCTGGAGTTGATGAAGGCGGAAGGCGGCACAGCCTTCTGGGAGGAAGAGAAGCAGAAATAGGGCATGACCGGGGATCGCTCACACTGTTGCACTCGGCGCGCCGCCGGCAGCGGGCCGGCGACGGGCGAGGATGCGCAAGCGGCGATCACTCCCAGTTCAACTCCGATCCTGCGCCGCTGGAGCTCGCTGATCGGCGGAACCTTCCACATGGGATCCGCCGGCATCGGCTTCGTCGCGGACGGCGAAGGCCCGGTACGGCTGGTGACGTTGTCGCCGTTTGCCATTGCCTGCCACGCCGTGAGCAATCTGCAATTCGGCGACTTCGTCCGGGCCACGGGCTACACGACGGACGCCGAACGCTACGGCTGGAGCTTTGTCTTCGACGGGCTGTTGCCAGAAGAGACACGTGCGGCCCGCACGACGCGCGTTCAGGAAACGCCATGGTGGGTCCCGGTGACGCGCGCCTATTGGGCGCAGCCGGAAGGACCCGCGAGCAACATCCTGGACAGGCTCGATCATCCCGTCGTCCACGTCTCCTGGAACGACGCACAGGCCTATTGCCGATGGTCCGGCACGCGCATGCCGACCGAGGCGGAATGGGAGATGGCCGCGCGCGGCGGGCTGGACCGGGCCACCTACCCCTGGGGCGACGAGCTGAAGCCCGGCGGCGAGCATCGCTGCAATATCTGGCAGGGCAACTTTCCCGACCGCAACACCGTGGATGATGGCTATTTCGGTACGGCGCCGGTTCACAGTTTCTTCCCCAACGGATATGGCCTGCACAATGTCGCCGGAAACGTCTGGGAATGGTGCGAGGACTATTTTTCGCCGAGCTATCACCGCCTCACGCCATCGCGAGATCCCTTGAACCGCGAGCCTGCTCCCAACCGGTCGATGCGCGGCGGATCCTTCCTCTGCCACGAATCCTACTGCAATCGCTACCGCGTCGCGGCGCGAAGCTCCAACACGCCCGACTCCGCGTCCAGCAATATCGGCTTCCGCGTCGTGCGCACCGAACCGCTGCGGGATCCGGCCTAGGATGGCGTCGGCATCACATCCTGCGAAGCCGGCCGCGGCTCCCGGCATCCGCCTGCTGCCGTTGTTCCTGCGCAACTTCGTGCGCAATCGCGAGACCGGCCTTGTGCTGGTCGCGATCGTCGTCGGGCTGCTCAGTGGCGTGCTGGTGGCTGCGATCTCGAGCCTCAGCCAGGTTTCTCACGCCCTGCTGTTCGACATTCCTTTCGATGCACATCTCAGCGCCACCGGCGTGATTTCCTGGCAGCGCACGCTGCTCGTGCCGATGATCGGCGGCCTGGTGCTCGCGCTGATCGGACTGTATTTCGCCCGGCGCGTGAAGGGACAGCAGCTCGCCGACGCAATCGAGGCCAATGCGCTCTATGGCGGCCGGGTGTCCTTTCGCGGCAGCCTGCTGATCTCGATCCAGACGCTGCTGTCCAACGGGTTCGGCGGATCGGTCGGTCTGGAGGCCGGCTATACCCAGATTTGCTCGATGTTCGGCTCCCATGTCGGCCAGCGCCTGGCTGCCCGTCGCAACGACATGCGGCTGCTGGTGGCCTGCGGCGCCGCGGGAGCGATCAGCGCCGCATTTTCCGCACCGCTCGCGGGCGCCTTCTACGCCTTCGAGGTCGTGCTCGGCGCCTATACGTCCGCCGGTCTCGTGCCCGTCATCGCCAGCGCCGTCACCGCATGGCTCGTCGCGCGGCAATTGACGCACCAGTCCTTCCTGATGGTGCCTGGATTTCCCTCGCCGGTTTCCGTCGAAATGATCGGGCAGACGGTGCTGATCGGCATCATCTGCGCTTTCGTCAGCATCCTCGTGATGCTCGCCGTCGCATTCTCCGAGCGCTGCTTTCAGCGCATCACGGTGTTCAAGGGCTTCCTGCGCCCAATTCTCGGCGGCCTCCTCCTCGGCGGCCTCGCCTTGCTGACGCCCACTGTGCTCGGCGCCGGTCACGGCGCGATGCAGATCCTGCTGGTCAGCAATCCGACCTGGCTTCTGCTCACGACCACGATCGTGTTCAAGATCCTCGCCTCCGCCATCTCGCTCGGCTCCGGCTTCCGCGGCGGCCTGTTCTTCGCCTCGCTGTTGCTGGGCGCGCTGATCGGGCAGCTCTACAGCATCGTGCTGACCGGCCCTCTTCCCACGCTGGCGCTTCAACCCGGCACGGCCGCCATCGCGGCGCTCGCCGCACTCGGGACGGGCGTCCTTGGCGCGCCGTTCAGCATGGTGTGTCTTGCGCTTGAGATCACCGGCGATTTCTCCGTCACCGTTGGAGCGGTGGTCGCGTCGTCGGTCTGCGCGCTGATCGTGCGCGAACTATTCGGGTACAGCTTCGCCACATGGCGCTTCCATCTGCGCGGCGAGGTGATCCGCGGCCCGCAGGACATCGGCTGGATACGGCAGATGAGCGCGGCTTCGCTGATGCGCACCGACTTCGAGAACGCGCTGACGACGATGCCGATCGGCGAGGCGCAAAAGCTGTTCTCGCCGGCACAGGTTCGCCAGATCGTGCTCCGCGATCCCAGCGGCATCTATGCGGGCATCGTGCCCGCCGCGACGCTGCATTCCGTCGCCAACCAGGACGACGAGCAACTGGGGTCACTGGCCCAGCAACAGGATGAGTGCCTGCTCCCGACCACGCCGGTGCGCGAGATCCTGAAGGCCTTTGAACGCAGCGAGGCCGATGTGCTCGCGGTCGTCGATCGCACCGATCATCGCGCGACGATCGGCACCTTAAGCGAATCCCACGTCCTGCGCACCTACGGGGAGGAGCTTGAGCGCCGGAACCAGGAATTGTTCTCGCGTTGAGAGGGCTAGGGCCGCAGATCCATGTCGATCCGCACGAAGTCGCCGCGATAGGTGACTTCGCCGAGATAGATCACGGTGCGGTCCGCGGTCGTGAAGATGCGGCGGACTTCTGCCACCGGCGAATTCAGCGGCACGCGCAGCAGCCGCGCGGCTTCGATGTCCGCGGCACCTATCGTCAGCGTCTGGCGCGCGCTCGCGATGGCGGGATCCCTGAGATCGTTCAGGATCGGAATCACGGTCTCGTTGCGAAAACGCTTCGGTGACCTGCGGAAGATCTTCTCGTCGAGATAGATGGAAATGACGCAATACGGCTGCTTCTCCCGCGAATGCAGCCGACGCATGAAGACATATTTTTCGGCCGGCTTGCCGTCGCCGGGAAGCAGCGGCGCATTGGTGCGGCTTTCCGAGATATTGATGATCTCAGGCGAAGTGTCGCGATACATGTCGGCGAGATCGGACAGAGTGGTCTCGACCTTGAGCCAGCGATCCTGCCGCACGGTCCCCGTGACGAAGGTGCCGCGGCCCTGCTGCGCCTCGATTACGCCGTCGCGGGCGAGCAGCTCCACCGCCTGCCTGATCGTAACGCGCGACACGCCGAACTCGGCCGCGAGCTCCTCATTGGCCGGCAGGCGAAAGCCCTGAGTCCAGACGCCGCGCGCGATGCGCTGCCGGAAGATGTCGGCGATCTGTGCGTATTTGGGGACGTGGCTGTCGGAACTCAATTCCATCTCGTCCTCCGGAATTCCGGTCGCGCGATCAAGCCATGACCAGCGCTGCACCGCGTTCGCCAATCATTAGGCTGGTCGCATTCGTGTTGGCCGAGGTAATTTGCGGCATCACCGAGGCATCGATCACCCGCAGCCGCTCGACGCCGCGCACACGCAGCTGCGGATCAAGCACGGCCTGCGCGTCGCGGCCCATGCGGCAGGTCCCGACACAGTGAAATACCGTGCCTCCCGTGTTGCGCGCAAAGTCCCACAGCCCGGCATTATCCCTGGCCGCCTCGCCCGGCACCATCTCGACATCCCAGAGCGGTCGAAACGCCTTCTGCCGATTGATCTCGCGCAGAATCTTCAGGCCTGCAACAATGGTCTTGCGGTCGATCTCCTCGGCGAAATAGTTTGGTGCGATACGCGGCTGCTCAAACGGATCGGTCGAACTGATCGCAAGCTGTCCGCGCGACTTTCCGTGGCACTGCCAGACCGAGGCGGTAAAGCCGGAATAGCTGTGCAGAGGCTCGCCGGGCTTGTCGACCGAGAGCGGCATCACGTTGAACTGCACGTCCGGCCGTCCGCCGACGGCGTATTCCGTGCAGGCTGCGCCGCCGACCTGCCCCGCCCCCACCGTCAATGGACCGCTGCCCGCCAGCATCCATTGCAGCCCCATCTTCGTTAGCTCGACGGGATTGCGGACCTGATCGTTGAGCGAAATCCGCTCCTTCAGGCGGACGATCAGCCGGGCCTGATAATGATCCTGAAGATTGGCGCCGACGTCAGGGGAATCGGCAACGACGGAAATGCCGAGCTTGCGCAGCAGGTCGGCCGGACCAACGCCGGACAACTGGAGGATCTGCGGCGACTGCAGCGCGCCGCCCGACAGGATGATCTCTCGATCAGCCGTCGCGCTGTGGACCTGCCCTTTGCTGATCCACTCGACGCCGGTCGCGACTCGACCGTTGAAAACGACCCTGCTGACCTGCGCGTGGGTGATGATGGTGAGGTTCGGACGACCGGCGACGGGACGCAGAAACGCAGAGGCCGAACTGGTCCGCCAGTGCCGCCCGATGCCGAGCTGATAGGTGCCAACACCGAGCGTCGTAGCGCCGTTAAAGTCGGGATTGCGCGGCAAGCCGAACTGCACGCCTGCCTCGACCCAGGCCTTCGATGCCGGATTATCGTTGCGGAGATCGGAGACTTCGAACTCACCGAGCCCCCCGTGAAACTGGCTCTCGCCGCCGCGGTAGCGTTCGTAGCGCCGAAAATACGGCAGGAGCTCGCGATAGCTCCAGCCGTCGGCACCGAGGCGTTCCCAATCGTCAAAATCCTCATGCTGGCCCCGTATGAAGATCAGACCGTTGATCGACGAGGAGCCACCCAGCACGCGGCCGCGCGGCCAGACGATGGCGCGACCGCCACTCCCTTCCGAAGGCTCGGTCCTGAACAGGCGCGAGAACCGCTCGTTGTAGATGGTCCGGTAGTAGCCGACCGGAAGCTTCAGCCAGAAATTCCGATCCGACCCGCCGGCCTCCAGCAACAGCACGCGGCAGGCCGGATCCGCAGACAATCGGTTCGCGACCACGCAGCCGGCCGAGCCCGCGCCGACGATGATGTAGTCATAACCGCGTGCTGGCATCAGATCGTCCGGTAATTTTCGATTGAGGCAAAATCGGGCGTGATGCCGAGACCCGCTTCGTCGCCGAGCTCGATCATGCCGTCGCGGACATCGAGCACCGGACCGCAGAACCGGTCACGTAGCGGGTTTTCATTGCAGTCGACTTCGAGCAGTCCGTCGCCGCCGACGCCGGCGAGAAGATGCGCAGATGCCAGAAGACCGATGCCGGCGCCGAGATAATGCGGGCAGAACATCTTTCCCGACCCAAGGATATCGCGCGCGATGCCCGCGCAAGCCGACAGCCCGCCCCATTTGGCGATGTCCGGCTGGACGACACCGAGCACCGGCTCACGCAGCACCTCGGCAAAGCCGGCATGGCTCGCGATGTTCTCGCCGGCCGCGAGCGGAAAGCGGATGGCCTCGCGCAATTGCGCCCATTCCTGGCGGGGGCGATCGGCGCGAAGCGGTTCCTCGAGCCAGGCGAGCGCGAAGTGCTCGAGTTGCGGTGCAAGCTCCAGCGCCTGCGCCAGGCTCCAGCCCTGATTGACGTCGGCAGCGAGCAGACCTTCACCCACGAGACGGCGCAACGCGGCGAGATTGGCGCGGTCGCCTGCCGGATCGAAGCCGATCTTCAGCTTCAGCGCGCGGTATCCGCGGGCCAGAGCCGCTTCCGCCGTCCGCTCGGACCCGACCGGATTGATGCCGCTGGCGTAGACCCTGATCGTACGCCTCGTCCCGCCGAGCAGCTTCCACAGCGCGACGTTCCGGCGGCGCGCGTAGAGATCCCAGACGGCCAGATCGATGCCGGCGATCGATTGCGCAAACGGCCCGGCCTCTCCGGATTGCAGCGCGAGCACCGACGTTCCCTGCGTCAGGTGTTCGAACGCGTCGGACGGCTCACGCGCGTTGAACCCGACGAGGGCCGGTGCCAGCACCTCGTTGACGAGCCGAACACGATGTTCGGCTCCCGGTGCTGGAAAATTGCACCACACTTCACCCCAGCCGATATTGCCGTCGCCGTCCTCGACGCGGACGAACACGGCGGGCCGATCCTTCATCCGCCCGAAGGACGTGATGACCGGCATGGTCAGCGGGTAGCGATAGCCAAAGGCCTGGACGCTTCGGAGGGTGAAAGGCGGCGATGTCATGCGGGAATGCCTGCGACGCCTACGACCAAAGGCGCCACTTGTATGGTCATCCTATTTATAATATGACCTCTGAAAACATCAACCGCAATCTGGGTGGACGCGTCGAATGAACGGAGCCGGCCTGAGACGCCTCGGTCTCGGATTGATACCGTGGATCGGTGCAATCCTGCTCTGGTACGCCGTGCGCTGGAGTGGCTTCGTCAACGTCTCGCTGATCCCCGCGCCGCACCAGGTCGCCGTCAAATTCTTCGAGCTTCTGACCAAGGAAGGTCTGCTGATCGACATCTTTGCTTCGACTCGGCGCGTCTTTCTCGGCGTCGCGCTCGGCATCCTCGTGGCCGTGCCGGTCGGATTTCTGCTGGGCTGGTATCGCCCCGCCCGCACCTTCGCCGATCCCATGATCAACTTCTTTCGTGCATTGCCGCCGATCGCGCTGATCCCGCTGGTAATCGTCTATTTCGGCGTCGACGAGCTCGCAAAACTCGTCATCCTGTTCTACGCCTCGTTCTTCTCCGGCGTGATCGTGATGTATGAGGGCGTGTCGCAGATCACCCCGCTCTACATCCGCGTGGCGCAGACGCTCGGAGCCAACCAGGCGGAGATCTTTCGCAAGGTCATCATTCCCCTCACCGTCCCGCACATTCTCACGGCGCTGCGCGTGGCATTGGGCGTGGCCTGGGCGACGCTGGTCGCATCCGAGCTGATCGCTGCGCAGCGCGGGCTCGGCGCCATGATCCAGAATGCCTCGACCTATTTCCTGCTCGACGTCATCTATGTCGGCATCATCTGCATCGGCCTGATCGCGCTGATCATGGATTTGATCCTGCGCAAGATCACCGCGCGGCTGTTGGTCTGGCAGGATCGGGCCATCGCATGAAAAAGCGCGCGCAGTTCGACAAGGTGTCGCTGTCCTTCGAGACGCCGAAGGGCCGCCTCATGGTCGTCGAGGACGTCAGCTACGACATCAACGACGGCGACTTCATCGCGGTGATCGGGCCGTCCGGCTGCGGCAAGACCACGATGATGAGCATGCTCGCCGGCTTCCAGAAGCCGACGACCGGCAAGGTCCTGTTCGACGGCCGCCCCGTCGCCGGTCCCGGCCCCGAGCGCGGCGTCATCTTTCAGGAATATGGCGTCTTCCCCTGGTTGACGGTGAAGCAGAACATCGCTTTCGGCCTGACGCTCAAAGCCAACCATGTCGCGACCGCCGAGCGCGACGCGATCTGCGATCACTATCTCGGCCTGATGGGCCTGTCTGACTTCGCCAATTCCTATCCGAAACATCTGTCCGGCGGTATGCGGCAGCGGCTGGCGATCGCGCGGGCCTATGCCGTGAAACCGCAATTTCTGCTGATGGACGAGCCATTCGGGGCGCTCGACGCCCAGACCCGATCCAACATGCAGAACCTGCTGCTCAAGGTGCTGGAGACCGAAGGCAAGACCGTCATGCTGATTACCCATTCTGTTGAAGAAGCGATCTACCTCGCTTCCCGCATCGTGGTGGTGACGGCGCGGCCGGCGCGGATCAAGGAGATCATCGACGTTCCCTTCGCTTACCCGCGCGATGAATCGATCCAGGAACGTCCGGAATTCGCTGAGCTACGCAGTCATATCAGGCAGCTGGTCATGGACGAATATCGCGCCCAGCAGGCGCAGATGCGTCCGGTCTCATTCTCGGAATAACCAGTAACGGAGGACACATCATGGATCGGCGGCAATTTCTGACCACGACGGCAGGCTTGGCACTCGGCACTTTCACGGCCGCAGCCCCCGCAATCGCCCAGGCAAAAACCAAGGTTCGCGTTGGCTATCTCCACACCGTCGCCGTCGACGGCCAGATCTGGACCGGCATGGACCGCGGCTCCTTCGAAAAGCAGGGCCTCGATCTCGAACTGCGGCAGTTCAACACCGGCCTCGAAATCTTCCAGGCGCTGATTGGTGGCAGCCTCGACGTGCTGGCAACTGGCGCTGTCCTCTCGAACTTCCCGGCCCGCGGCCAAGGCAAGGTATTTCTGATCAACGACATCGAGGTGGCGACGGCGCAGCTCTGGGTTCGCGGCGATCAGGGCATCAAGTCGTTCGCGGATTTGAAGGGCAAGCGCATCGCAACCGCGACCGGCACGACGGCGCACGTGTTCCTCGACACCGCGCTCCGGGCCAACAAGGTCGATCCAAAGGAGGTCGAACTCGTCAACCAGACGATGCCGGCGGCCGTTACTGCCTTCATCTCTGGCGCCGTGCCTGCCGTGGCGCTCTGGGTACCGTTCAACGTCACGGTCCGCGACAAGGTTCCGGGCGCGACCATGCTTGCCGATGCGTCAGCCTATTATCCCAAGGCGGCTATTATCGGCGGCTGGGCTGCGGCGAACGACTATTACGAACCCAACAAGGAGACCCTCGCCAAGCTGATCCGCGGCTGGGCGGATGCCAACGACTACATCGTCGCGAACAGCAACGAGGCGATGGAGAAGCTGCAGAAGGGTCATTACAGCCAGACGCCATTGTCAGATATCAACGAGTCCTTCAAGGCCCAGAAGATGTTCACGTCCAAGGACTGGAAGCGGATGTACTCGGACGGGACCGTCACCAACTGGCTGCAGCAGTCGACGGACTTCTTCATGGCCAATGCGGGCATCAAGGACTTCACGCCGGCGAGCAAATACTTCGATCCGAGCCTGTATTTGAAGACAATCACCTAGATACCAAGGCACCGAGAGACTCGGAGTTCGCGCCGGACACGTCATCTGTGCGGTGCGCCCCAGTTGTCTTCACTCGGCCGATGATTTGCTGACGTACCAAGCATGTGTTGAGCACCGAAGCGAACACCCGTCCCTTCCGCACGCTCGACTACGCTGCTGCACTCCCCTGTTCAGATCGACGTAGATTGCCGCTCTAAACAGGCTAAGCTGGTCTCATGGGTCAACTGGTCGCAGTCTTTTGGAGGCGCAAGACGTTCCCAAGGCTATGCCAAGCTGCGCGATAGCTGGCATCAAGCCCCTCATTCATTCGCCTTGCGGCGCTCGTTACAACAACCGGACTTATTGAGACCAAGTAGCACAGGCACGAGCGTTGCCTCTGCGAAGCTACGACGACCGCTCGCGGTCCGGGCTGGACTACGCGACCTGCCCGCCTTCCGCAGCTCGCGCTGGCGATTCTCCTCTCGACTCACCCATTCCCTGAGCTCCTCAAGCTCCGCGAGTTCGGTGACAAGCGCTTCGAGACGATGTCGAAGCAGAGCCCGGGGATCGCCGGCTTGAACGGGGCTATTCATGACGCGCCTCCTGATCGAGCTCTTAGAACTCGCCCACTTTAGGGTGTCGGGAAAAATATGCAATCCTATTCGCACTAACAGTCGGCATGTTGCGCTCGTAAAAACCGCGGCGGTGCATCAAGAGGCCGCTTTGCTGTCGGATACGCTTGCAGCCCACGTCCGGCGCGCCGGCGCCAAGGGCTCAGCATTGCCTCGCCGTCCAGCCGCCCACCCGGAGGTGCGCATCGTCGACAAGGCTCCTACCGGCCCGATTGGGTTACACTGGAAATCCGAGTACTGGCTCCCGGGCAGTCCGCCTTGCGCCTTTCCTCGTTCTCTTCGTCGGCGCAATCGACCCCACCATCAGCGGTTGGAATTCCGGAGCTGCCGCCGGTTGCGAAAGGCCCTTTGCCTCCCCCACCGGATCCGCCTCCACCACCCGTTCCGCCGCCACCACCGGATCCGCCGCCATTGCGGGATATCCCTCCGGCGCGAGACGATCCAGTAGAGGGACCGCCCGGCGCTCCGCCACCACCTCCCGATGACCCGCCGCTGGAACTCCCCGGCCCCGCCGCGGACGGCCGACCATTATCGAAGACCGACGGCCCCCGGTCGTTCTGCGTCACTCCACGCAATCCGCCCGAACTTGCAATGGCTCTGGAAGTCAGAGATGTGGATAGAAGCAGGGTCATCACTGGGGGTGTCACGGCCGCAAATTTTCCGCAGGTCCTCAAAAACGCCCGCCGGTCGTCGTTTTCGTTGCCGTCCCGGGTCACGCTACGCACTCCTCGATTTAATATCAACCCACGTTATTATATATTAAATACGCTTTCAACCAGGAATTTTCTTTACCCGAATGGCGCTGCCGAACGTGCGCTGCCGTAGGATCGCCGGCAATTTTCGGGATCGCCACCTCCACTTTCCGACGCACCCGGTCGCTCCCGCGCGATTTTGAGTTGCTCTCGCGATTTAATATCGCTATGATAATTTTAATGCGATTAAACACAGATGCGATATTTGACTATGTTGGATCATTGCATGCCACTGCAATTCCATCGGTCCCTGGGCGACATGGAGATCTGGAGCGCGAGCAGCGACGGCTTCTCGTTCGTCATCAGCTTCGGAAGCCCCGGAGGTCCCGGCTTTCACGGCCGCACCGGCTATTTGGCGAGCTGGCGCCCGCTCTACGAGAACCAAGCCGCAATCAAGATTGGCGGCTCGCCGTTTCGAACGCTAGCCGAGGCCGAAGGGGCCTGCCGCACCGCAATTGGGCATCTGGCACTGCGATAAGCCCGCCGTTTCGCTCACGCTCCGGAACCGCAAGGCGCTCCCGTTAGTCCTCGACCGGATTCTGCTGCAACAGAGCACGAGGATTGAGCTCACCCGACGGTGCGTGCGGCTCGCTCCGCGAAATCGCCAATGCCGCGAGCAGTGTACGGTTGCTCACATCCAGCTTCTGGAAAATGTGATGGAGGTGGACCTTGATCGTCCCGTCGACAAGATTCAGCCGACGCCCAATCGCTTTATTCGATAGACCCTCCGACACGAGCCGCACGATCTGACGCTCCCGACCCGTGAGTAGCGTCAGAGCCTGATCACCGGCGCGGGGCTCCTCGCTGGCCCGCTCGGCGCCCGGCGAGACAGCTGCTTGGTTCTGCGTAGCCTCCCGCAGGGTCGCGACCAGCATCTCCGGATCCGCGTCCTTCGAAAGGACGATGCAGGCGCCGTCCAGGGCAAGCCTTTGTAAGTCACGGTCGCTCGTGGTAGCGGCGAAGAAGATGATCGGCAAGCCTGGGCTTACAGCGCTTGCGGGAGCGAGGATCTGCTGCGGACTGACGTCGGGCAGTGCAGCGTCGACAAGCGCGATGTCC
Organism: Bradyrhizobium sp. 62B; assembly: GCF_030272265.2. Taxonomy (NCBI): domain Bacteria; kingdom Pseudomonadati; phylum Pseudomonadota; class Alphaproteobacteria; order Hyphomicrobiales; family Nitrobacteraceae; genus Bradyrhizobium; species Bradyrhizobium sp. 62B. Next base: position 4,234,427 of record NZ_CP092841.2, read on the forward strand.
GGCACAAGAACTCGGATGGCCTCGATGCAGCCCGCACCATCGCTGCAAGACGCGACGACCGTGAAATCACGGTGCATCGCAAGAACGCTCTTGATGCCTTGCAAGACGATCGGATGTCGATCCGCAATGACAATTCTGATGCGGCGCATGTTGCCCCTGCCTATTGCTGATAACCCCCCGTGCAGCCGTTTATTCCAACACTCTGTTCGAGGATAGCCAGTCCGCTCGACCGTAACGCCGCGCCGTCAGGTCTCGGTCTGCCCGGCAACATCTATGGCGCCACAGTAACTTGCGCAGCGAATGCGCGCAGCACCGTAAGAATGCGGTGCTTTCCGCAAAACGTCAGCCCCGTAAATCCCGCACGTAAGGACCGCGCCTTAGACAACTTGGGGCAGAATGGACCAGGAAATTCTCTCAGAACATGTCGTCCGTGCGCCAGTTGGTCGCCTGGCATTATTGTCAACATCCAATTAACTTCGTTGGCGTTGTTATTACGAATGATATATTGGGGCCTTCACGATTCAAATCTAACATTCGACGAAGTTTTAGCGAAAGCGAGGCCTTCGAAGGCCCCGCTTCTGAAAGGGAGAAAAGTAATACTATTCATCAAAGCAAAGCTGGGCAAGTAATTGTGAAAATGGCTGCTGCGTCTTTTTTCACGGCTCGTCGGTCGCAGGGGCATCGTCGGCAATGAGTAGGTGTTCACATGTATTCTTCGGCTGTTTTGCGTCAAACTCATCAAGCCCTGATCATTAGATTCACTGAATTGCAGAACCTACGTAGTCGCGTGTCGATGGCCGAGCAGCGGTTGCTCGCGCCCAAGCGGCGACCCCAGGTGCGGGCGCCTGGAAGGCGATTGCGCATTCGAAGGCACGGGCTCGGCCGGTAACCCCGACCGCCCAAGTTGAAATCGGCACAGGCGCGCGCGAGTTGATCGCGCTTGCCGGACCCCCGCTGGACCTGATAATCCCCCTCTGTTTCGGTTCGGGGGCATTGGGGGACGGCTTCCATGGAGAACGACGACTGGGCGTCCATGACCACAGCCGAGCTGTGGCGACTTTACGATGAGGTCACGACTGTTCTTGGGCGCAGAATGACCGCGGAGAAAGCCAAACTCGAAGAACGGCTTCGCAGGATTGAGGGGACGGCCGCTGCGGCCCAGAACGAGGAACGTTCTCGCCGCCCCTACCCCCCAGTGTTGCCGAAATACCAGAACCCGAAAAATCCCTCGGAAACCTGGTCGGGTCGCGGTAAGCAGCCCCGATGGCTGAAGGCTCAGCTTCGAGCCGGTAAGAAGCTGCATGATCTCCTGATCGACCGGTCGTCCGCACAAAGGCGCCGCCGGACCGGTTGAGCCCGGCCCCGCTGCGACGGCCTACGCACCCACGGCTGCCCGTTGCACCGCAGAATCTACCGGTCGTGATCTTCTTTCCCGTTGGGGCTGCCGTCACCGCCGCCATTGCCGAAGCCATTGTTGCCCCGCACAATGCGACCGCCTGAACTGGCTATCGCAGCCGAGGTCAGCGAGGTGGAGAGCAACAGCGTGACGGCTGGCGGGGTCACGGCGGCAAACTTGCCGCAGCTCTTCAGGAATTCACGACGATCGTCGCCTTCTGCATCGAGATGGGTCATAAGCTCGTCCTACTCCAATCCAGCCCGCCTTCAACATAGACCTCCCCTATCTTGCCTCAAGTTAAATATGTTAGTTCAATTATTTCAATTGCCGCCTTCCGCATCGGTCCACGCCACCAAGCGCTGCGTTGGCGAATAGCAACGTTGCGCCCAAATTCCCAGCGAACAGGGAATTCTACAGGGAAAATCCCATATAGCGCGCGCTATCTGGCTAAGGGAATGTACGAAATCGCCTGGACTCCAAGCTGTTGCGGCACTGGATGGGGAAATCCACAACAGGGAAAATTCTGACAGTGGATCAGGGAGTGGGGGCACGCTGAAGAGGGAAACCGTCGCCGCCGGACGTGGCCGAACGTCGGCCAAGACCGACAAAAACTAACCCTGCCTTATTATTAAAATTTAATTTCACAGAATATAATCCTCGTTTTGATGCGCCTGGGCCAGCAGCTCGTTTTCGGCTCCCAAGAGGCGCGTCAATTTTTAAGATGGATGCTCTCGGCGCAACTCCAATTGGCTAAGGCGGAAACCCCGCGTCAGAAATTGCAGCTGTAAGTCGATGTCACGCATGGGGCTAGGCCGGAAATTCCGGAACGAAGCCAATTTGCTCGTGTGCCCTCTCACTCCGCTTGGTCAAAGGGCCCGAAGCGCACGCTTGTGTTTCGCCAATGCTGCCCGCTCATAGCGCTCGAGATTGTTAAGATGTTTCAAGCGGGCCGGGACCGGACAGTTTAATAGCGTAGCTAACAGATCGTGGCGGAGGCCTACGGATGCGCAGACCGCGCCAGCGCCATCGCCGCGTCCGGTGTGACCTGATGCCCGAGCCCGGAAGCAATCGCGACGGCAAGTTGCTCCGCCTCAGCAGGATCGCTGATCGCGCTGCGCGCCAGAGCCCGTGACGCAGCGCGTTGCGGCTGGACCTCGTCTTGCCAGCCGCCGTTTGCGGCCCGGTCCCTGCGCTTGGCATTGCTGCGATTGGCTTCGATTTGTCGAACTGATGTCATCTCCGAGTCTCCTCGGTGGGGCGGGTTGCGGCCCCCGAAAGCTCGCTCCAACGTCCTGACATCTCAAGGATTTTTAGCCCAAAAGAGCAGCAAATTCGCTGCAGAAAGGACTGGCATTTCCGCGCAAAAGGAGCGTTAATCATCGGACCGGCCTGGGGCCTTCTGGCCCCGGTCTCTCCCCTCGCAGCGGCGGGGGTTTTGGCGGTGCGGCGGCAAGCCGCGTCAAGCAAGGAGAGACCGGTGACCACGATTGCATCCGACGGCGCCGAGGCGCCCCGCTCCATCGTCACGTTGAACCGCCACGACCGCCGCGCCTTCATCGGCGGCTCGGACGCGCGCATCATCATGGGCCAGGACCAGGACGCGCTCCTGCGGCTGTGGCGGGAAAAGCGCGGCGAGATCGCGCCGCAAGATTTGTCCCGTAACCTGGTGGTGCAGCTCGGCCTCGCCACCGAAGCGCTCAACCGCGCCTGGTACCAGGCCTCCACCGGCCACGCGATCACCGATGTCCAGAAGCGGGTGCGGCATTCCGTCCACGGCTGGATGGCGGCCACGCTGGACGGCATCGTCGCCCCGACCGGCGCGGTGTTCGAGGCCAAGTTCATGCTGCCCTGGGGCTTTACCGAAGAGGCGGCGGCGGAGAAACACATGGCGCAGCTGCAGCACAACATGTGGGTGGTCGCGGCGCGCTCGGCCGTGCTCTCGATCATCACCGGCGGCGGCAAATGGATCGAGATCACCGTGCATGCCGACCCGCTCTACCAACATCTGCTGCTGACGGCGGAGAAGAAGTTCTGGCGCTGCGTGCAGAGCGGCGAGCCGCCGCTGCTGTTCGGGATCGAGACCCCACGGCCGCGGCTCGCCGCCGTCAATGTAGTCGACATGAGCGCCTCCAATCTGTGGGCCGCATGCGCGGCGAGCTATTTGCGCACCCGCGAGACCCATGGCGAGCACGAACTGGCCAAGACCGAGCTCAAGAAGCTGCTGCCGGAGGATGCCAAGGAGGCGTTTGGCCACGGTGTTCGCGCCAAGCGCTCCAAGGCCGGCGCGATCAGTTTTGATCCGGTTGAGATGGAGGCCGTCCATGCACCAGGCCAGTGAGCATATCGGCGCGATCGCGGCCGCCTTGGCCCGCGCCCAAGCCGCACTGACCAACCCGGACAAGACCCTGACCGCTCAGATCCGCTCGCCGTTCCTGCGCGATGACGACCGCACCTTCCGCTACGCCTCGCTCGCGAGCGGCCTCGACATCGTACGCAAGACCTTGAGCCAGCAGGAGATCGCCACCATTCAGACCACCCGGGTCGAGCCAACCAGTGGCCACATCCACCTCACCACCCTGCTCGCCCATTCCTCCGGCGAGTGGATCTCCTCGGACTGGCCGGTCTGCGCCGCATGGGACATTGAGGCGCCGCATCGCATGGGTGCGGCGCTGACCTACGCCCGACGCTACGCCCTGTTCGCGCTGGTCGGGATTGCCGGCGAGGATGATCTCGACGCCCCGGATACGGTCGCCGGTCCCCCCGCTCCGCCCACCCTCAAGGCCGCGCCCGGCAAGGGCGCGCTCAACCATGCGCCGGTGCTGCGGCCGGGCGAGTCCGCCGCACTCCGGGAGCAGCTGTTGCGCCAGCTCGACGCCCTGCCCGCCAGCACCGATCTGCTCGGCTGGGCCAGGGCGAGCCTCCCGCTCAAGAACAGCCTGCAGGAGCCGGATGCCCGGCGCGTCGAGGCAGCCTATCAGGCCAAGCTTGAGGACGCTGCCCGGACTCAGGCCGAGCAACCCGCCGTCCTGGATGGCGCCCCACCCCTGCCAGCGGCGTCTGCTGCTGACGCCGACGCCGCGCTGCAGCCACCGCTGCCGGAAGCCGGGCTCGCCCATCCCAAGGAGCCGCCGCGCAAGCGCAGCAAGGCGCACCTGCTGTTTGTCCGGGAGCAGCCCTGCCTGGTATGCCGGCAACCCCCGTGCGATGCCCATCATCTGACATTCGCGCAAGCCCGGACGCTCGGCCGCAAGGTCAGCGATGAGTTCACGGTGCCGCTGTGCCGCGCCCATCACGAGGAGCTGCATCGCCACGGCAACGAGCGGGCGTGGTGGGCCAACCTGCAGATCACGCCGCTGCCGGTGGCGCAGGAGCTGTGGGCGGCGAGCCCGGTCCATGGTCGGGCCGCCAAGACCGCGCCGCTGTCCGCAAACCTTGGTTTGGAGGCGCCCCAATGAACGGCCCGTTCCAAACCGCACGCGAGCTGACCGCCACTGCGCTACCGGCGAAGTTTGCGGCCTTGGCGCCGCCGCCCCTGCTGCTGCCCGGCGAACGGCTCGAGCATTACCACGCGCTGCGACAGGCCATCTTTGCCGACCTTGCGCCCCGGTCCGCCATCGAGTGGCTGCTCGCGATCGATGTGGCCGAACTGCCCTGGGAAATCCAGCGCATATTGCGGCACAAATTGCTCGAGACCTATCGCCACAAGGCCGTCGAGGCGGCGCTCCGCCGCATCGACATGGTGGGGATCGATCCCGACTTCGAAAACCGGGCCGAATACTACACGCAGCAAAATGCCCTGAGCTGGCGGACCGACCCGATCGCCGCCACCGAGATCGAGGCGCGGCTTGCCGCCTATGGCTTCGATCAAGACGCCGTCACCACTGGAGCCTACGTCCAGGCGCGCGAGGTCCTGGTCCTGTTCGAAGGCCTGCTCAACGCCGCCCAAACCAAGCGCACATTGCTGCTGCGCGAGATCAGGCATCAGCGCTTCCTAGGTGGATCGATGCGCGGGCCGCGCTAGATTTGGTTCATCGTCTCCCGATCCGGTACGGGTCACGCATAAGAAACTCGCCGCCTAGGACGGCTCTCAAAAAGCGCGGGACTTGCGCGTATTACTTCAGGCTCCCGAATGGCACATAACTTGAATGCTCTACTAATCCAGCCAAAACCGGGTCGGCCGCGGCAAGCAGCCGATAACGGGAGGCGCAGTTTCGCGCCGGCAAGAAGCTAAACGACCTGTTTATCAACCGTTCATCCGGGCAAAAGCGCGCCAGACTGGCTAGCGCACGGGTGCGAGCGCTGGCCGGCGTCAACTATGGCGTCGGCGGTACCTTCAGCGGTCCTCCTTGCCGTTCGGACCACCGTCCCCCGCCGCTGCACTTGCCGTTCTTGCCTTGCACAATTTCTCTGCTCGCACCAACGTCATCACCGGCGGGCTCACGCCGGCAACTCTTCCACAGCTTTCGAGAACCAACGCCGGTCTTCACCGTCGCTATCGAGGCGACGGTGTGATCCTGCAATCATTGCCAATGAAAATTACCCACCTACCCGTGCACATTGCATTTGCGGGTGGCATATACGGAGGCACGATGCGCACCAAGGTCCGCGACCGGGTCCCATGAAGGAGAATCAATACAGCAAGGTGCGTGCACGTTTGCATTCTAAATTTAAATCTATTAGATTTTAAACTACAATATAATTAGCTTGGAATTATCTAGATCAGAACCCTTGTTCAGCGCGTCGAACCCAGGGCAGCCACACATACCGCGCACCAAAGCACCGCTCTTTCCAAATAGCGGAAGCGAAAGGGCAATTTATGACCGAGATCAAGGCTGGAGCAGCATCCAGGCAATTCCGGTCTGGCTTCGATGCGGCCCTGCGACCAGGATTCGCACTGCCGCGTCTGGGAGCCCTGATGAGCCGCGCCCTTACGGAAACTCTCCTAGACCTTTCGGAATTGACAGTTCTCACCGAGGCCGCGACCGGCGCGTACGCCGTGACGGCCGTCCTCGCAGCGATGGCCGGAGCCAGGCACGTTTATGCCTTCACGAGGCCAACGCGGCACGGCACACCCGCTGACGCCAGGCAACAGACCCTCGAGCTCGCAGATTCGGTCGGTGTGGCCGATCGCATCGACGTCCTGGAGCAGATCACCCCGGATATCCTCCATCAAACAGACATTGTAACCAACAGCGGCCATCTTCGGCCTATTACCGCAGCGCTCATTGATATGCTGCCAAAGGAGGCGGTCATCGCCTTGATGTTTGAGGCTTGGGAATTTCGCCCCAAGGACCTCGACATGGAAGCATGCTTACGGCGCGGAATTCCGATTGTGGGCGTGAACGAACGCCATCCGTCAGTCGATGTCTTCTCGTTTCTCGGTCCGCTTTGCGTGAAGCAACTCCACGATTGCGGTTTATCCGTCTACAAGAACCGTATTGCCGTGCTGTGCGACAACGACTTTGTTGGTTCGCTCCGCGCCGGTCTCGCGAGCTCTGGAGCGAGCGTGGACACCTTCGACAACGTCCAAGCCGTGTATCGCGACAAGTGGGACGCAATCATCGTCGCGCTGCGACCGGCGGCTGAGCCTCGCATCGGTTCGCCGGAAGCAATGCATCTCGCTGCTTGCGCGCCCGCTGGTGCCATCATCGTGCAATTTTGGGGCGATATAGATCGAACCGCGTTGTCAGCAAATGGATTGGGCGTTTGGCCGACAACGCCACCGGCATTGGGCCACATGGGCATTCTCCTGTCGGAGATTGGCCCCGACCCGATCGTGAGACTGCAGGCTGGCGGCCTCCGCGCGGCTGAATGGGTTCGGCGCAGTCGAATCGTCTCGGCTGACGGATTTGCGCAACTCGTTACGCGGTCCCCCGACCCAGTTTTCGCCAGCTCACACTAAAAGCGCGATGAGATTTGGATGAATCGTCATCGCGCTTTAGGCCTTTGTTTTGAGCATGAAAACCGCGTCACACTTTTCCGGATCATGCTCTAGGTCCTCGCCTCGATGAGCTCGATGAGCGTGAGCGTTGCGGAGGCGAGAAACACTATACGACGCATCTCGAACGCGACCGCGGGCGCGGGTGACGACACGGGAAGATACTGCTGCGCCCTGAAGCTGGCGATCGCATCGTCGAAGCGGCCCACCTCGTAAGCAAGATGATATAATTTGCTACCGCGCTTCAGGACACCTTGCACCGGCGATTGTGCGCTGATCGGCTCAATGAGCTCCAGGCGTGGGCCGCCGCCTGACACGAACTGAATCCGAACCTGCTGGATCGGGTCCTCGAACACAGGTCCTTCAGGCCGGTAGCCAGCAATCGCGAGCTCCGGCAGCTCCGCCGCGATCTTTCGGCACGCCATTCCCAAATGATGAAACTGCAAATCCATCTAGCATTCCTCTTTGCCTTGCCAGCGCAAGGAGACGGGTGCGTCCGGTCGAGCTAAAATACCGAGACTGTAGAGGGCCGCGCGAGCAAGTAAATATACGAACCTCTGTCGGGCGCGACGCAGACGGAAAGAAGTAAATTTCCGTGATCCACGCGCTGTCCATGAGGGGCTCTGGAGGCGCGATGCGCTGCTCCCACTGCTCTGGCGAGCTACTCGGACGGTTAACCTTCCCGCGCATCGAGGAGCAGCGCCGACCAGGCCTGCTTCAACCGCGGATAATCCTCGCGCGACATCCGAAACGTAATCACATCGTCGCCGTTCCACCAAGCCTTCGGCGCAATCTTTTCGATCTGGAAACCAAGGCGAATGTGGAAGTTCTTCGCAGGCCCGTTCCTGCTTTGCACGTTGGCTATGACGACCGAAAGCCCTAGCTGCACGAACGCGAAGGCGAAAAGCAGATCGAAGATCTCGGCCAGAAAGAGGCGCGCGGCAGGATCGACGATCAACCGGGCCACCTCGCCGCGTTTCGCCGCGAAGTCCAGATTCGCAAGGGCGATGCTGGCAGCCGGCTTTCTCGAGCGCTTGAATTCGGCAATGAAATAGTAGTCGTCCGCTTTCGCCTGATAGTTTCGGAAGAACTCTTCCTGCTGGGCCAAGGTCAGCTTTTCCCGGGTCATGAACTTGCCGAGAACGGGATCGTTCCGCCAAGCGATGATTTGCGCGGAGTCCTCCAGCCGGACCTCTCGGAGGACCAGGTTATTTCCTTCAGGGAGCCGCTTGAGGTTCTCGGCCTTGGTGGACAGCGCACCCGAACTCAGAGGCTCTAATCCCATATGCCAGCCATCTATCTATTTAGCGTTAATAAAAGGCATTTAAATATATTTAATTGACCTCAACGTTATCATTATTTAATATGAGTTACAATCAAATGATGCCGCTTTCCTCGATGGAGGCTCGCTATTCTCGCTGCTGCACCCGTCTTGCCGGACCGGCACGTCGATGATGCCGAACTCAAGTCCTTGGCGCTGGCCGGCGATGCCGCCTTCTGGGGACATCTCGCCGCCCGTTCGCGACAAGCGGCGAGTTTTTCCGAACTGTTCTTTCTGTCGACGCTTCGAAAAAAGGCGAAGCTACATACGACCGAAAGTGTCCAACCAAGCCTCCGCCTCGCCTTGATGGGCGGCTACAACCTTTATCCGTTGCACGAACTGGTTGAACATCTCCTGGCCGTTCGCGGAATCGAGTGCGAACGCTTCCTCGGCGCGTACGATAATTTCGTCTCGGAAATCCTCGACGGCTCGAGCCCACTATACGCCTTCAAGCCGGATCTCGCCTTCATTCTGCCGAACGCGAGCCACTGCCGGTTTTCCGGCTCGCTTCTCGATGCCGTGGAGCATCAGCGCGAAGCTGCAGTTGGCACCGCGGAGCAGCTCCTCAACCTCGCGCAGACTTTCACCGCCCGCTCAGGTGCGGCGGTGATTCTCGCCAATCTTGCGCTGCCCGGTGACCTCGATCTCGGCTCGTTTCGTTCACGCACGCTTGGCGCCGACTGGAGTTTCCGCAAGGCGGTAAACCTCGAGCTCGGGCTCCGAGCCCCGGCTGAGGTGCAAATCTGCGACGTCGAGTTCCTCTCGGCACGCCGCGGGATCACGGCCGCGGAGGATGCCCGAGGTTGGTATGAATCGAAGCAGCTTGGCTCACCTGATTTTCTCGTCGACATCGCGCAAGAGCTAAGTCATCTGATTGCCTCCCGCAGGCAAGGCCCCAAGAAGGTGCTGGTACTCGATCTCGATCACACGCTATGGGGGGGCGTGATCGCGGAGGACGGCGTCGAGGGGATCGAACTTGGCGACTCGTCTCCCCGCGGCGAAGCCTTCAAGGCTTTCCAGAAGTACCTCCTTGCGCTTTCCGAACGCGGCGTCCTGCTTGCGGTATGCAGCAAGAACGACCATGCGCGCGCGATCGAGGTATTCGAGAAGCATCCCGAGATGGTTCTCCGGCTGGAGCACTTCGCCGCCTTCAAAGCGAATTGGGATCCGAAGTCCGACAACCTGCAGCGAATCGCGGATGAACTCCGCCTTGGCCTGGACAGCTTCGTCTTTGCCGACGACAACCCGGCGGAGATCGAGATCGTGCGCCAGTTTCAGCCGCAGGTCGAAGGCGTGCTCCTCGGGCCGGATCCCGCCGAATTCATCGGTCGCCTCCAGGCGGGGCGCCATTTCGAGCCGCGGAACGTCACCGAGGAGGATCTCGAGCGGACGGCGCAGTACAGGCAGGAGCGGCGGCGTACGGAGCTCGCGGCGAGCGTAACCGACATGCCTGCCTACCTTGCTTCCCTTGAGATGCAAGGCACGATCAAGGAGTTCGATTCGCTCGACCTGCCCCGCATTGCCCAGCTGATCGCGCGCAGCAACCAGTTCAACCTGACGACGGCCCGTCGATCCGAAACTGAGATCCAGGGGCTCCTTAGAAGGCCGGACTACCGGTGCTTCACGATGCGGCTCGAGGATCGGTTTGGTGATTCCGGACTCATCTCCGTGGTCATCGCAAAGATCGAGGCTGGCATCTTCATTCTCGATACCTGGCTCATGAGCTGCCGCGTGCTCAAGCGCCAGGTCGAGGACGAGATCATGAATGAGATTTTTCGGCTTGCAGCGATCGCCGGCTGCGCAACAGTCCGCGGCATTTATCTTCCGACGGCCAAAAACGGGATCGTCGCCGGAATCTACGAGGAGTTCGGCTTCGTGCGCACGGAAGACTCCGCCGCCCGAAAGGAGTTCGAGCTCAAGGTGGAAGACTATCAGACGCGTTCCACGAAGATCCGCGTAACCCGGAGGGCCTATGAAGCAAGCTGAAGTACTGGCGAAGTTGCAGGAGGTATTCGACGGAATCTTCCTCGAGAAGGTCGCGGCCAAGCCAGAGCTGTCGGCGGCCGACGTCGAGGAGTGGGACTCGCTCATGCAGATCTCGCTCGTCATCGCCATCGAGCAGAAGTTTCGCGTGCGATTCCGCGTCGGCGAGGTCGAGGCGGCCCGGAACCTGGGAGAGTTCGCCGATCTGATCGCGAAACGGATGGAGCCATAAGAGCTGACGTCACGAACCTGTTCGAGGCTGCGCAAACAAAGTGCGCAGCCCGCTGCATCCGAATCTTGGGCGCCTCGCCTTCCCGGAATCACATGGCACAACCATTGAGCGAATTTACTCACGCACGCCCGTTTTTTTCAAGTTCAAGAGAAGTTGACGAGCGTTGCTTCTCCGTTTGTGAAAAAGCAGTTTTATTTAATTTATTTTATGTTATTTAACTTTATTAATGCCAACATCACGGCAGCTACATTGACGCTGCAACCCGCACAAGGCTGGGCGGCAATTTTAAGTTGTAGTCAACTAGGCTGACTAGCCCGGGAGTACAGAACGTGGCCACCACCACTCTGTTCACCACTCAGGTCCCCGTTCTGACCAACAACACCGACGGAACAGGGGCGGATTACGAGCTGGGGATGCGCTTCACCAGCGACGCGTCCGGCACGATCCAGGCAATCCGCTACTACAAGGCCTCCAACGAGACCGGCACCCATATCGGCCACATCTGGTCGGCAACGGGCCAGGAGCTGGCGACCGTCACGTTCACCAATGAAGGCGCATCGGGCTGGCAGCAGGCGACCCTTGCCACGCCGCTCACCATCGCGGCCGGCACGACCTATGTGGTCTCGGTCAATATCAACAGCTACTACGTCTCCACCACGCAGGGCTTCGCGTTCGGCATGAGCAATGAAGGCCTGAACGCGCCGGTCGGCGCCGGCGTCTTCGACTACACCGAGGGCGTCTTCCCGACCAACGTCTATCAGAATGCGAACTATTTCCGCGACGTCGTGTTCGCTGCGGGCTCGACGAATCCCAACAATCACCCCGGTACGGTGAGCGTCAGCGGGACGCCGACGCAGAACCAGACCTTGACCGCGACGGTGAGCGATGCGGACGGAGTGCCGGCCGCCGTCACCTATCAGTGGCAGCAAAGCACGAACGGCACCACGTGGACCAACATCACGGGCGCTACGGCGAGCACGCTGACGCTCGGGCAGGCCCAGGTCGGCAGCTTCATACGTGTCACTGCTGTCTACACCGACCTCTTGGGCAGCAGCGAGACCCCGGTGAGCTCCGCGACCGCCACGGCCGTGGCCAACGTCAACGACGTCGGCGTCGTCGCCATCAGCGGCACAGCGACCCAGAACCAGACGCTGACGGCCACCGTCACGGATCCTGACGGCGTCCCGGCGAGCATCACCTATCGCTGGCAAAGCAGCCCCGACGGCACCACCTGGACGAACCTCGCCGCCACGACCTCAACCCTCACCCTCGACAGCAGCCTGGTCGGCAAGCGGATCCGGGTGAATGCCACCTACACCGACCTGCTCGGCGGCAGCGAGACTCCAACCAGCACGGCCACGGCGACGGTGGCCGCCGCGAGCGCCACCACCACGCTGTTCACCACCCAGACGCCGGTCAACACCAATGCCACCGACGGAATCGGGGCTGATTACGAGCTGGGGATGCGCTTCACCAGCAATGCGTCCGGCACGATCCAGGCGATCCGCTACTACAAGGCCTCGAATGAGACCGGCACCCATATCGGCCACATCTGGTCGGCAACGGGTCAGGAGCTGGCGACCGTCACGTTCACCAATGAAGGCGCATCGGGCTGGCAGCAGGCGACCCTCGCCACGCCGCTCACCATCACGGCCGGGACGACTTACGTGGTTTCGGTCAATATCAACAGCTACTACGTCTCCACCACGCAAGGATTCGCCTCGGGCATCAGCAATGGTGGTCTCAATGCTCCGGTCGGCGCCGGCGTCTTCGACTACACCGAGGGCGTCTTCCCGGCCGCCGTCTACCAGAATGCAAACTACTTCCGCGACGTCGTGTTCGCTGCGAGCGCGACCAACCCCAACAACCACCCCGGCACGGTGAGCGTCAGCGGGACGCCGACGCAGAACCAGACCTTGACCGCGACGGTGAGCGACGCCGATGGCGTGCCGGGCAGCATCGCCTATCAGTGGCAGCGAAGCACGGACGGCACCACGTGGACCAACATCGCCGGCGCCACGGCGAGCACGCTGGCCCTCGCGCAGGCCCAGGTCGGCAGCTTCATACGTGTCTCCGCCTCTTACACGGACCCCCTGGGCAGCAGCGAGAGCCCAGTGAGCGCCGCGACTGCCACGAAAGTGGCGAATGTCAACGACGCCGGCGTCGTCACGATCAGCGGCACCGCGACCCAGAACCAGACGCTGACGGCCAGCATCACAGATCCCGACGGCGTCCCGGCGAGCATCACCTATCACTGGCAGAGCAGCCCCGACGGCACCACCTGGACGAATCTGTCCGCCACGACCTCGAGCCTCACCCTCGACAGCAGCCTGGTCGGCAAGCGGATCCGCGTGAATGCCACCTACACCGACCAGCTCGGCACCGCCGAGAACGTAACCAGCGCAGCCACGGCGACGGTCGGCGCTGCGAGTGCGACAACCACCCTGTTCACCACCCAGACGCCGGTCAACACCAATGCCACCGACGGGCCAGGGGCGGATTATGAGCTGGGGATGCGCTTCACCGCCGACGCCTCCGGCGTGATCCAGGCGATCCGGTACTACAAGGCTTCGAACGAGACCGGCACCCATATCGGCCACATCTGGTCGGCGACGGGCCAGGAGCTGGCGACCGTCACGTTCACCAATGAAGGCGCATCGGGCTGGCAGCAGGCGACCCTTGCCACGCCGCTCACCATCGCGGCCGGCACGACCTACGTGGTCTCGGTCAATATCAACAGCTACTACGTCTCCACCACGCAGGGCTTCGCGTTCGGCATGAGCAATGAAGGCCTGAACGCGCCGGTCGGCGCCGGCGTCTTCGACTACACCGAGGGCGTCTTCCCGACCAACGTCTATCAGAATGCAAACTACTTCCGCGACGTCGTGTTCGCCCCGTCCAACGTCATCGCGCTCCTCAACACTTCCACGATCTATGTTAGTGAAGCAGCCGGCACGGCCACCGTCACCGTCACACGCTCCGGCGACCTCTCATCGCAAAACACCGTCGAGTACACGACGAACGAAATCGGCACCGGCGGAAGCGCGACGGCAGGATCGGACTTCATCCAGCCCACCTTCAACGGTCGGGCGAACACCGGCCAGATCGTCTTCGCACCGGGCGAGAGCACGAAGAGCTTCACCATCCCGATCGTCAACGATCAACTCACCGAAGGCAACGAAACGTTCGCCATCGGCCTTCAGAATCCCGGCTCCGGCTCCCTCGGGGCTCCACGCACCGTGCTCGTAACCATCGTCGACGACGACTCACCCGCCTCGATCGCTATGGCGGACGTCGTGGTGAGTGTCGCGGAGAGCAGCCCGACGGCGACGATCACGCTGCTGCGCAGCGGGAACGCCAGTCAAGCAGCCACGGTCGGCTTCGCGACGAGCAGCGGCAGCGCACTCGCGGGTGCCGATTACACGACCACGTCCGGCACGGTGACCTTCGCTGCTGGCCAGGTGAGCCAGACCATCTCGGTGCCGATCATCAATGATGCGACGCCGGAGAACGACGAGACCTTCACCGTCACCTTGAGCAACCCGACGGGCGCCACGCTCGGCACTCAGGCGACAACGACAGTGAAGATCCTGGACAATGACAACCCCGCTCTCGGCAATCTGGTGGGCGAGACAGCCGTGACGGGGCTGGGCCAACCAGCGGCGATGGACTGGACTCCCGACGGCCGCTACATGCTGGTCGCGCAGAAGGACGGCGTGGTGCGCGTGGTGGACAACGGCACATTGCGATCGACTCCGCTCATCGATATCTCGAGCGAGGTGAATGATTTCGGCGATCGCGGGCTGCTGGGTATCGCGGTGAACCCGAATTTCGCAAGCAACCACTATGTCTATCTGCTCTACACCTACGATCCGCCCGAGACGGCGACCCAGAGCGGACTTGCGGCCGCCGATGGGGGCGGCAACCGGCCTAGTCGTCTGGTGAGGGTCACTGTCGACCCCAACACAATGATCGCCGATCCAGCCAGTGAAGTGGTGCTGGTCGGCAAGAACAGCGTCTGGGCCTATACCAGCCGCCCCGACACGAACAGCGGCGGCGATCCCAGCATCGTTCCTTCCGGGATTGTCAACGGCACCACGATCACGGCGCCCGCAAGTCAGATCGAGACTGGATCGCAGGACAATGATCCGGATCGGGCAGGCATCCAGAACCAGAACATCCGTGATTACATTGCGACCGACAGCGATTCGCACTCCATCGGTGCCGTTCATTTCGGCCCCGACGGCTATCTCTACCTCACGGTCGGGGATGGCACATCGTACAATTTCGTCGATCCCCGCGCAGTGCGGGTCCAGGACATCCACAATCTCTCCGGCAAGCTCCTGCGGATCGATCCTATTACGGGTGAGGGAGCGCCCGGCAATCCGTATTATCAGGCCGGCGATCCAAACAGCAATCAGTCGAAAGTGTTCTACTACGGCGTCCGCAACGCGTACCGCTTCAGCTTCGATCCCGTCACGAATCTGCCTGTGCTTGGAGACGTCGGCTGGAACAACTGGGAAGAGATTGATACCGGGCCAGCCGGCTCCAATTTCGGGTGGCCCTACTTTGAAGGTCCGAACAAGACCGCCAGCTACCAGAACCTCGCGCAGGCGATCACCTTCTACAACAATGGCAACCGCAACAATTTGTCGGATCCGCCAGCCGTGTTCCCGATCTTGCCCCTAAGCCACGGGGCTCCGGACAACGCCCATGTGATCACCGCGGGAGATTTCTACAATCAGAACACCATGTTCTTCGACGACGTCTACAATGGAACGATCTTCGCCGCGACATTGGATGCGAACCGGCAGGTCGCAAGCGTCCAGTTGGTGGACAACGTATCGGGCATTGTGGACCTGCAGAAGGGGCCCGACGGCTGGCTCTACGGTGCCGATATATATGACGGCACGATCAGACGTTGGGTCGACCCCTCGGCGGCCGCCGGGAACACGCTGGGCCTCGCTGCGTCTTGACCGAGAGTGCGTCGGCTCTCGACTATCGCCCACTTCCGGCCGTGCGGCAGGAGTCACGCTCCTGGACGGCCAGTCGTCACCCACAATCGGCTGTCGCTCGGCATCTGCATGCGGACCCAGCCATATGGCACCCGCGACCAGGGTTTGATCTCGGGCGTTAGATTGTCGAGGACCAGATCGCCAGTCCTGGCACGCACCACCAGGACAAGGTGATGGTCTCCAGACCTGGTGACTACTTCGCTCAATAGCAGAACCCGCGCCGGCCAGCCGCGTTGCAGCAGTTCGTGACGCTTGCTCACTGCGTAATCGTTGCAATCGCCGCGAGCCGGGTTAACGATCCACTCCTCACCTGCAAGACCGAGTTCATTGGGCTGCGGAGCAATGGCGCGGTTCACGGTGCGATTGACGGCTTTCAGCTCTGCCCACCGTTCCTTCGTCAACGGGATCGGACCGCCGCGGAAGGACCGCCGCGGGCGACATTCGGCCTCATAGCGCAGGCAAAACACCGTGTAAGTGAGGGGCGGAAGGGTCGGGCGTCCCAGCTCGACGTGCGCAAGGTCTGCTTGGGGCGCCCTCGGCACGGTCGACAATGCCGCACGCGCCCACTGAACGCCGCCGATCACCATCGCTATGGCTGCCGCGATGATGGGGCCCGAGGTTCGTTGCATCTGCCGATCCCCCATGTGGACGCCAAAGGGACCCGCCGCCGGCATGGCCGCGCCCGATCGCGCTAAATCACTATTTTAATATCCTATTTAATAATAATTCTATTTAATTTAATTGGCAATAATATTATCAATACTAGATTTGAAAGTTGCCCTGCGAAGGATCAGCGACGCCAGTAGCGCCTGCGAGGACGAATGAGGACGAATGGAAACGATGAAGGGAGCGAGAAGCCTCGACCGGTTCCGGTTGTTCTCGCTGGAAAGCGCTGAAGCGCGGCGCGCGCACGAACGTGCTTCGCGCCCCTGAGCCAGGCGACGATTTACCGCCCACAGGATTTTATTGTTGATTTAATTATTCACCGCGCCCAAATCGTCAGACAGAGCTTCCTCAGGCAGGACCGATTTCACATGCCAGTTGAGCTACTCGTCATTCTGGGAGCTGAAGCTGCAATACTTGGCTTCGTTGTCGCGATGACCCTGCACGCCAAACGAACGGACGTACTGAGCGGACGGTCGTTCGAGCAACCCGTAGTCCCGCCCAGTGGCAACAGGCACCTGCCACGGACGATCCGTCGAAAGGCGCGCGATTTGCTACGGTTGACCAGGAGGTGGGGCGATCTCATCACGTTCGTCCCACCGGATCTCTTGCGGCGCGCTGATCTCACCAGAATACGGCAGCGGATCCTTCAAACCAGACCGCAGATGCCGCTCCGGTTCGAGCTGCGCGCTCGTCGGCGAGGCACGTCGGCTGCCGATGCTTCCGGTCGCCCAACCTTGCCTTCAGAGGCTGGTCGCAACACCGACGTCCACGGAAAGGACGCCGGTCCCGAATGCATGCAGTCGAACGCCGCCGCTATCTTGGATCGACTCAGCGCTCCTTAAACGCGCGCTCCGCCTGATCGTGCAGAGGCTTGAGCAGGTAGGACAGCGCCGTCCGACCAGCCGTCTTGATGAAGACCTCCACCGGCATGCCGGGCAGTAGCTTGGCCGACCCGAGTTTCGCCAGCTCTTCCGGCTTCAGCAGGACGCGGCCCGTATAGTAGCTCGTGCCGGCACGCTGATCCTGCGTGATGTCTGCCGAGACCATGCTGACCTCGCCATCGATTTCGGGCGTGGTCTTCTGGTTGAACGCTGCGAACCGCATTGTCGCGGTCTGTCCGACATAGACCTGGTCGATATCGCGCGGTGCGATCTTGACCTCGACCGCAAGCGAGTCCGCATCGGGCACGATCAGCATGATCTGCTCGCCGGGAGAGATTACGCCCCCCACCGTGTGGACGCTGAGCTCGTGGACGCGGCCGGATTGTGGCGCCCTGATATCGACCCGATTCAGCTGATCGACCGCGGCAGTCTTGCGCTCGCTCAATTCGGAGAGTTTCGAGCGCGTTTCGATCAGGTCCTTGCCGACTTCCGTCCGCAGGTCCTGGTCGATCTGAATGATCTGGAGTCCGATTTCCGAGATCTTGCCCTTCGACTGAGCAATCATTCCTGCGAGCTGGCTGCGCTCGCCTTCGATGCGGGCGGAGTCGCGCTCGAGGGAATTGAGCCGCGTGATCGGCACCAGATTTTTCTGCCAGAGGCTGCGCACGCCTTCCAGCTCCTGGCGGATGAATTCGACCTCCTTCTGCTTGGCCTCGGTCTGCCCCGTATAGCCCTTGATCTCGTTTTCGAGCTGCGCGCTTTTCTCCTGCAACTGCGCCTTCTGGCCGCTCCTCGCCTGACGACGCAGGTCGAACAGCTTCCGCTCCGCGGTGATTGCACGGTTCGCCTCGGAGTTGCTCTCCTTGGCTCGATCGAGCAGCACCTTGGGAAAGATAACCTGGTCGGCGCCGTCGCGCTCGGCTTCGAGGCGAGCCTGCCGCGCAAATAGCTCATCAATGCTGTTGGTGACGATGGTCGCGTTGGCGAGCGTCTGGGTCTCGTCGAGGCGGATCAAAATATCCCCTGCCTTGACCCGGTCGCCTTGCCGCACGCGCAATTCCCCCACGATCCCGCCCGTGGCGTGCTGGACCTTCTTGACGCTCGAATCCACCACGACAACGCCTTGGGCGATGACCGCGCCCGATAGCTGGGTCGTTGTCGCCCAGCCGCCGACCCCAAAGGTCACCAGAGCGAACATGATCATTCCGACGGTCATGTAACGCTGGATGGATTGCAACGCCGGCGTTACGTGAGCGTTCACCACCTGGCCGCTGATCACCTGACCGTTCATCGGCCGCCTCCTTGAGCTTCCGCGACAACCTTGAGCGGTACTGGATTCCGCAATACTTTCCTGAGAACCTCCTCTCTCTTGCCGAAGGACTGAACCCTGCCTTCCCCGAGGCACAAGACATGATCCACACCTTCCAGCGCCTTCGGACGATGCGCGACAATCGCGACAATCCCACCCCGACGGCGCACGTTCATGATCGCCTCGGTCAGGGCCTCCTCGCCCTCGGCATCGAGATTAGAAGAGGGTTCATCAAGCACGACCAGGAAGGGCTTGCCGTAAAAGGCGCGCGCAAGCCCGATACGCTGCCGCTGCCCCGCCGACAGCGCCAGCCCTCCCTCGCCGATCTTCGTGCTGTAACCGTCCGGAAGGGAGAGGATAAGGTCGTGCGCGCCCGCGGCATGCGAAGCTTCCAGAACAGCGGCGGCGGTTGCCTGCGGGTCGAACCGTGCGATGTTCATTGCAATGCTGCCGTCGAACAATTCGACGTCCTGGGGCAGATAACCGATGTGCTTGCCGAGGGCGTCCGAAGACCAGTGATCGAGGGCGGCGTTGTCGAGCCGGATCCTGCCTCGAACGCACGGCCACACCCCAACCAACGCACGTGCCAATGTCGACTTGCCGGATCCGCTCGGACCAATGATTCCAACCGCCTGCCCGCTCCGCAGCTGGAATGACACTTCGCTGAGCGTGGGCCGCTCGGAGTTTGGGGCGCCGATATAGAGCTGCTCGGCGGTGAGGGTTTCAGCAGGCGCAGGCAATGCCAGCCGCTCCTCCTCGTGAGGCAGAAGCTTCAGCAAGTGATCGATCCGTTGCCCCGATTGTCGGGCGGCAACGAAGCCTTTCCAGTTCGCGATGGCCATTTCGACGGGCGCCAGTGCCCGCGCGGTGAGGATCGATCCGGCAATGATGATGCCCGCGGTCGATTCCTGGTTGATGACGAGGACGGCGCCAACGGCCAAAACCAGCGATTGCAAGATCGCCCGAAAAATCTTGGAGGCACCACCGAGTCCGTTTGCGACATCGCTGGCTCGCTCGTGCGCCGCGAGGTACTTCGCGTTGACATCCCGCCAACGGAAAGCTGCCTGTTGCCGCATTCCCATGGCCTGCAGGACTTCGGCATTTCGCCGCCCCTCGAGCGCAAGGGCCGTTCGTGAAACTGCCAGACGCGAGGATGCCTTTGCCGGGCCTCGGGTTCGGGTTTCGGTGAGCATCGTAATGCCGACCAGCACCAGCGCGCCGATCAGCGCAGTGACGCCAATCCAGAAGTGAAAGAGGAAGCAGACGCCGAGATAGATCGGCATCCAGGGCAGATCAAAGAGCGCCGTGGGCCCTCCGCTCGACAGGAAGCTGCGGACCTGATCAAGGTCGCGCACCGGCTGCAAGCCATCGCCATCGGCCCTGGTCTTGAGAGGCAGGCGAACAAGTGCGTCGAATATGCGAACGCCGAGCCTTTCATCGAAATACCGGCCGACCCGGGCACTGATCCTGTTCCTGACGAGGTCCAGCCCGCCCTGAAACAAGTAAAGCACCGTCGCCAGAACCATCAGGGCGATCAGCGTCGGTATGCTGCGCCCGGGCAGCACCCGATCATAAACTTGCAGCATGAAAAACGAGCCGGTGAGCATGAGGAGATTGCTCATCCCGCTGAAGGCCGCGAGAGCCCAGAAGATCCGGCGGCAAGACCGCAGGAAAGTCGACAGCTCTGACTGCGACTCGTCATAGTCCTCCGCCGGCCGGGGGCGACCAGCGAATATCCGTTGCCGCAGGACTTCGACCTGGCGCTTTGCCCAGCCGATCAGCTGCGGTGTCTGCAGTTCGGCGTCTTCCGCCCACTGCCGTGCAGCCGACCATAGTCCTGACAATTGAATAAGTGGGAGTCGATAAAGATTTGTAGGCGGGGGGATCACCCCCCGCCGTCTGAAGTCCATCATGGCAGCCGCCCTCAGATAATGCCTTTGTCGGAGGATCCCCCAAGAGATCCTCCGAGGCAGTTGTTGAGTACTAGTGTGGTTGGCTCGTCCCCTACGCGAAGTGGAAGTCGTGGCTGGTCAACGAATCGAGCTTGATGTTCTTCAGCGTGAGCGTGTCACCCCCCGTCGCGATCACGACGTCGCCGCCTGACTGGGAGGCGTGGGAGAGAACGCTCGCAAAACTGTCGAACACACTCTTGCTGAACTCGATCGTGTCGTGAGCAGGTCCGCGAGCAACGAAGCCCTTGACGACGTCGTTGCCGAAGTTCGCGCCAAACACGAAAGTATCAGCTTGGCTGCTGCCAACGAAGGTGTCGTTGCCGGAAGTGCCCTTCAGGGTCGTGTTGCCCGTCGAGGCGGTGAACGTACTGCCCGTGGCGACCTGACTGGTGGTAGCGGATAAGGTCGACGACGCAGCTGTGCTGGAAGTACCGACCTGCCCGTCACCGTTGAGATCCTGATGGAAGCTCGTCTCGAGCGACTTAAGGCCGGAGTCCGTACCCGACACCGAGCCGCCCGACGTGGAGCCGGTCAGGCTGCTGACATGGGAGACGTAGTTGCCGTTGGCGTCGGTGTTCCAGGCCGTGTACTGACCGGTGCTCGTCTCCTTCCAGACGACCTGATAGCCCGTCGCGGTCTTCTCCGCACCAATCGGTGTCCAGGTGCCGTCCGACCCGTCCACAAACGCCACACCGTTATCCTTCAGCGTAGGGCCCGTTCCGGTGCTGCTGTTGAGGTAATATTTGCCGCCGTTCTCAACGAGGGTGGTCACACCATCCGACTCGACCTGTGTACCTGTCGTCGGCGAGGTGGGCGACGTCGGCGAGGTGGGCGAGGTCGGTGTGCCCGCACTGGACGTACCGATCTGGCCGTCACCGTTCAGATCCTGATGGAACGTCGTCTCGAGCGATTTGAGGCCAGAGTCCGAACCCGACACCGAGCCGCCCCAAGTGGAGCCCGTCAGGGTGCTCACGTGGGAGACGTAGTTGCCGTTGTTGTCGGTGTTCCAGGCCGTGTACTGACCGGTGCTGGCCTCCTTCCAGACAACCTCATAGCCAGTCGCGGTCTTCTCCGCAGCGATCGGTGCCCAGGTGTGATCAGACCCGTCCACGAAATCCACGCCCTTATTCTTCAGCGTGGGGCCGGAACCGCTGCTGCCGTTGAGGTAATATTTGCCGCCGTTCTCAACGAGAGTTGTCGCACCAACCGACTCGATTACCTTGCCGGCAGTCGGAGGCGTCGGCGACGACGGCGATGTCGGTGAGGTCGGGGCCGTCGAGGTGCTGATGCTGGCCGTGAACGCGGTGGACGCCGCGCCGGTGTTGCCAGCCGCGTCCGTTGCGTTCGCGGTGAGGCTGTGCGAACCGGCAGCAAGGGCGGCGCTGGTGTAGCCCCACGCACCACTGCTGTTGGCCGTCGCGGTCCCGATCTGGGTCGTGCCGTCGAGCACCTTTACAATGCTGCCCGCCTCCGCCGTGCCCGACAACACCGCCTGATTGGCACTGTTCACCGTATGGCTCGCAATGGTCGGCGCAGTCGGCGCCTTGGTATCGACGGTGACTGCCAACGCAGACGACGCCGCGCTGGTCTGCCCCGACGAGTTCGTCGCCGTTGCGGTGAGCGTGTGCTTGGCGTCGGTCAGGACCTTTGTGATGTAGTCCCAGCTGCCGCTTGAGTCCGCTGTCGTCGAACCGATCTGGGTCGTACCGTCGTAGAACTTGACCGTGCTGCCGGCAGCAGCGGAGCCCTTGAGCTCGATGGTATTGTCGTTGGTGATCTTGTCGCCGGCGGTGCCGCTATCGGTCGAGAACGACGCGATGACGGGAGCGGCTGGTGCGGCTGGTGCAGTCCCGCCCGTGTTGGTACCGCTGTTCGCCGATGTGTTGAGCGTGGCGGCCAGAGCGACTCCGTCACTAACATTCCCACTAATCACGGGCACATGACCGAGTTCAGTCCTCAGATCCATGTCACCCCAATAGCCGCCACCAACGTGATTGTTCGTATAGGACACATTGGTCACTGCGCCGCCGCCGGGCTGGCCGTTGGCCACCTCATTGAGGTAAGCAGTGTAGCCACCGCCAACCAGCAGATTGTTGTCGATTTTGACGTTATCGATGGGCCCCCAATAATTGTCGAGCATGATCACCCCTGTCTGGGTGTGCTCGTTGATGATCGTGTTGTGGCTGATGGTCAGATTAGAAAAGCCGCCATCGGCCTGGATCCCATCGAAATGCGAATCGGAAGTGCCCTGCATGTCGTGGATGTAGTTATTCTGAATAACAGTATTATCGCCTGAGACGCCGATACCGTCAGCAGTCCCATGGATGTTGTTGTTCAGGAACGTTCCTTGTCCAGTGATACCTTGGCCACCGGATCCCATCCCGTTGATATCGCAATTCTCGATAACGGCTCCTGTGATGCCGTCCGCGACCCGGACGACCGTCCATCCATCGCCCGATATCTTACAGTCTTTCAAGGTCACGTTCGGCGCATTGATGACCACCATACCAGTGATTTCGAGTCCCGAGATCACCGCCCCCGGTGTGTTGATCGTCATGCCACTTGATGGAGTTAGGGTGACGCCCGCCGACACCCCCGTATTCGTCGCATCAGGCCAAGCAGTAGTAGTTGCCAAGAGAATTCTCCTTCGCAGTTTAGATATGCAGTGAGTTTCGGGCTGCGATTATCCCCACGCGTGCCCATGCGTTGTCTCATGCCCCGTCGGCGAGGACTTTTTTTGGACCAGATGGCGGCGTGACTAGGGTCATTTTTTGGGTGACCCGAACTACACAGATCGCACGATATTCAAAAAATGCGAAATAACACCGCCGGATAGCCAGCAGCAGGCTGTGCGGCGAAGGTGTTTATTGCAAGAGCACACCGAAAGTTATTCACGCCCTTATCGTGCGCCCGAGTGTAGCAGCGCCACCAAGTACCGAATTACTGAAGTGGCGATCGACCCGCGAAAATTAAATGAATCACCATTATACATTAAACACCAACGCACGGCGCGACGTTGTGTCACCAAAAGGAGAACTCGTTTTCCTTTGGAGGTGATCGCCCCAGACAACGAGGGCCACGCGACCATAATTCAGCCCAGGCCAACTGAAAGAACGCACCGCAATATTGGTCAGGACGACTCAAGGGACAGGGCATGATTCAAAGCTCACCTCTAAATGTTGGCGAACCGGCACCGTGGTTCTCTGCATCCACCGGCACACAGCCTTGCAACACCGTTGCCTTCGACGAACTTGCCGGTCGCGTCATCGTGCTGTTTTTCTTTGGCACCGCTGCTCGCCACAGTGTCGCAGAAGCGCTCAGCGCCTTCGGGAGGCACGACGATTTATTTGACGGGAAACGCGCCCTTTTCGTTGGGGTGAGCAATGATCCGGATGACTTCCGTCTGGAGCGAGTCCGCCATGATCGTGCCGGTCAGCTTTTTCTATTTGATTCAACCGGGGCCATTCTGCGACGATACGTTGCGCCAGGAGAACCGACGGCGCCGCTCGCAACAATCGAGCCGGCTGCTTTCATATTAAGTCCGGCACTACAGATTATTGAAATTGTGCACCTGACCCAACCGACTGACTTTGTCAGGCGAATCGTTTCCAGGTTGACAGACCACCTGGCTAGCCCACCAAGTGGTCAAACCGCACCAGTGCTCATCATACCTCAAGTGTTCGATCCTCTGTTTTGTCGCAAGCTTGTCGACCTTCACGAGGCGAACGGGGGGCGCGAAATTGGACTGGTAGAAAACGAAGGAAAAATCGTCAGGCGTTTCGATCCGACATTTAGGAAACGCTCAGATCACTACATTGTTGATGAGGATGCACTTCGACAAGCCAGAGAATCATTGGCACGGCGACTTCTGCCCATGGTTTATCGCGCATTCCAATTCTCTGCGACGCGCATCGAGCGATATCTGGTTGCGTGCTACGACGCGACGACTGGAGGACATTTCAAGCCACACCGCGACAATACGTCACCAATGGTCGCTCATCGTCGCTTCGCCGTCACAATCAACTTGAACGAGACGTTCGAAGGCGGTTACCTCAGTTTCCCCGAATTCAACTCTCAAACCTATCGCACTCGACCGGGGGACGCGATCGTGTTTTCGTGCTCTCTTTTGCACGAAGTCACACCAGTCACGCGTCATCGACGTTACGCGTTCGTATCTTTTCTCTATGATGAGATCTCTCAACAGATCCGTGAGAAGAACAGCGCGCCCTTGTCCACCAGCGATGGTACGGCTCGCGGAGCCCCGCAATGAGGATTACGCCTTAAGCTCTTCGGGATTGCGATCGGCTGCAATGAGTGCTTCGCCCCGATCTATTACAATCCTTCTAGCTCATCGACCAGCACTCTCGCACTCGCTGTTCGATTCGATTTCCCTAGATCGCGGTCACTTTTTTAAAGCTGGTTTTCTCGGCCCGCGAACAGGTCGACCAGTGAGTCTGTCAATGTTGCCCGAAATAATCGGCACGTTGCCCAACTCGGTTCTAAGATCAAGTGGGCCCCAATATCCCCCGGCAAGCTGGTTGTTCGTGAAGACTACGTTCGTCACCGGTCCACCGCCAGGTTGGCCCTTCGCAACTTCATTTATGTAGACGGTATATCCGCCGCCGAGCAGCAAATTGCTGTCGATCATCACGTCATCGATCGGCCCCGTATAATTGTCGATCATGACTGCCGACGTTTGCGTGTTCTCGTTGATGATGGTGTTCTGCCGAATGTTCAGATGTGAAAATCTGCCATCGGCTTGGATCCCATCAAAGTGAGAATCGGAAGGCCCCGTTATTTGATGGATATAGTTGCCCTCAATTAGCGTGTTGTCGCCGCGGACATCAATTCCATCGGCACAATCATGGATATTGTTTCTGAGAAACGTTCCTTGGCCGGCTATGCACTGACCACCATATCCTCGATTATCGATCTCGCAATTTTGGATGATTGTCCCTGAAATTCCACCCCTAATCACAATGACGTTGTGGCCCGCATGGGTAACCTTGCAATC
The DNA here is from genome assembly GCF_030272265.2 of Bradyrhizobium sp. 62B. Classification (NCBI taxonomy): domain Bacteria; kingdom Pseudomonadati; phylum Pseudomonadota; class Alphaproteobacteria; order Hyphomicrobiales; family Nitrobacteraceae; genus Bradyrhizobium; species Bradyrhizobium sp. 62B. Next base: position 4,260,134 of record NZ_CP092841.2, read on the forward strand.
CTGCAATCTGACATCCGGAGCCTCGACTACCACTGCACCGGTAATATCCAGACCTTCAATCACCGCACCTGGGGTAGTAATCACGAACCCAGGAGAAGCGGTCAGAATCTTGCCGGGAGGAACGCCGGTAGTGGTCGCATTTGGGAATCCGGTCAAATCGATCGTTTTGTCGCGAAACCTAATTGTCTCTGCGTCAGCCGCCGACGAAACAAGAATCTGAAAAATGGCCGAGCAGACCCCTGCTTGGCGCCTAGTGGATCGATAGTGCTGAAGCAAACACCACAACTTCCTCACCTTCACGCTCCTAGCCTAAGCCGCTGGCCGCATTAAGCAAAAGCTGCGGCCGGAACGGCCGCGACATGCTCCAACATCTGTCGCCTTCGCTTGGCAGCAACTTCATCCCAACCAAATGCGCGCGCGCGTTCCGCAGCTGCCGCGCCCAAACGCCTTCGACGATCACCATCCTCTGCAAGAGCCCGAATTGCCACTACCCATCCATCACGGTCATAGGCATCCACGATGAGTCCTTCCTGACCATCGCGCACAATCCTTCCCATTCCCATTGGAGTCGTAATGGCCGGTAAGCCACACCCGCACGCTTCGTAGGTCACTTGTGGCCCCCCTTCCTCCAACGAAGCGAAGACGAAAATGTCAGCAGAGCGATAGAGGCTGCCAATGTCGTCCACGTAGTCGAGCACAACAACATCAGGCCTTGCCAGAAGAGCGGCGCACTGTTCCTTTATGGCGGTCTCGAGCGCGCCCGCCAGCACGAGTCGTCCACGAACGTTGCTCCGCGCCCAATAATCCAGGAGCAGATGACAGCCCTTCCTGACGCAAATGGAGCCAGCGAATACCGCAGTAATGCCGTCGCACGGGGGTAGGAGTCTGTTGGTCCCGCTAAACCGCTGCGGGTCCCACCCATAACTCGTACTCACCAATTTCGACGCAGGCAGGCCGGAGCGCAGAAGCGACGCCTCGACCATAGCATTTGGACAAAAGATAAAGTCTACAGCATCCAGAGCGGCCTGCTCGGCATCGACAGATTCGTCCGTAATTCCGTGACGAGGAGAGATGCCCAACTGTTTGTACGCCTCATCGAGAATGACTTTGGCTGAGCCTCGATGGCAATTAATCATCTCTCGGAAAACAGGTATGTTGCGGCGCTTAAGTTCAAGGATAGTGTTCAACGATGCATCTGGCCAAATATAGGCGATGCGATCTTCGGATGTTTCCTTGGTCATCTGTTTAAGAAATATACCTTCAATCGTTCTCGAGGATCTCGATCGCACCCACTTGTACGGCACATATCGAGCCCATATCGGAAGGACCTGCACAACCTTTGCGGGGGATACTAGATCCATTGCTGCACGAGGCGAAACGATCGTGACCGCAAAATCAGAACCTGTCATCCCGCGGGCCAGCATTCCGCAAGTATAAGCGGGCCCCTTCGGACTCACCGGCAGAGGCATGAACACACCCACATGCGCACTCATACGACAGCCCCCTAGCCGCTTACTTGTTCAGTATGCCATTTCGGCCGGCCCATCTCGCCCTTCAATCCAGCGACAAGTCCTTCGATCGCTGCGCGACTGTTGTTTGGCGCTCCCTGCAGCAAGAACCTGAGCGCATACATGAGGGAAACCGCGACTCTAAGGGGCACCGACCAGGGAAAATGTCGTCGCACAAAACGAACGCAATTGCGGTGCTGGAGATAGACGGAGAGCACCGGTATGGACGATGACGCCCTGCCCGATCCCGTCGTCGTACCTCGCTTGTGAACGACGATCGACTCGGCCGCATAACCGAGCCCCAGATGCCTCGCGCGAAGCCCCCAATCCATATCCTCGTAGAACAGGAAATAGCTTTCATCCATGAGGCCGATCTGCTCGATGCACCAGCGGGTCACGTACATCGATGCCCCCGAAGGGCTATCCATCGCGTCTTCAACCGCGGCGATGTTGCAGGACACGTTGAGAAGTTCTCCCAAGCCGATGGCGACGTCTCTCGCCGCCAACTTTTGCCAGGAAAGCCCGCCGCGAAATCTCACATGGTCTGCGTCCGGGCTGTCGAGAATAGTGCTGCCCACCATCGCCTTCCGACCGGACTCCGCCCGTTCGTGTAGGGCCGCCAACGCAGACTCGGTCGGCTGAGTGTCTGGATTCAAGATCCAGATGGCCCGCCAAGTGGGTATCGCGGAGAGAGGGCGCAGCCACGCGTTAATCCCGCCGGCATAGCCCAGGTTGTCGGAGGCGCAGGCAACCCAAACATTTGACGACCTTGCTCGCAGAACCAGGCGCTGAATGTTGGTAAACCGGCCAGCAATGCCATCTATTTGGATTCCAAGAGATTGGCCTGGCAGGCAAGGGCCTGCTTCGCTGATCAGAGCGTCAAGAAGGCGGCGATAAGCATCATCACCGCCATTTTCGCAAATGAAGACGTCGAAACCAGGCGAAGTCGTCGCGCGCGATAACGCTGTCAGGCAATCAACGATGTCCTCTGAGTTCCGATAACCGACAATGAGAACCGCAACCTCGGAAACGAGGTCTTCCGCCAGCCCATAAGAAGCATCCGTTTCGCTAGCCTTCAACCCGGCCGCCATGGGAACTTTCGCTCCGACGATTTAATAAATTATATATATCCTCGTAGCTTTAAATGCTCGATATTGCAATCTCATTTATTTTGTTTAATTTGAAGCGGCTGAAACGACCGCTCGACACCTCTGCCTCGGCAAGGCCCTACCGTCATGAATTTGAAGCCTTTTGCCCGTTTCGCATATGCGAACATCCCCGGCGTTGCCGCTGCGCGATTTGCATTCAAGGACGCGGCGGCCTCATACCTTGCGAAACCCGAGTACAGGGGGGCTACCTGGACCGCTAGCGCCGATGGTTTGATCATCGACATCGGAGCGAACCGCGGTCAAAGCATCCGGGCCTTCAAGAGGTTCAGGCCGCAATCGACCATCGTCGCCTTCGAACCGGAACCTCTCTCGGCGGAGCGGCTTAAACTCCGCTTCTCCGGAGATCCGTCCGTCTCGATCAACGCCTACGCGCTAGGAGCCAAGCCGGGCACCATTACGTTCTTCGTTCCCTCCTACGGATGGTGGGCTTGCGACGGCATGGCGGCGACCTCCCGCGAGGCGGCGACCGAGTGGCTGAGTAATTCCGGCCGCATGTACCGTTTCGATCAGTCCAAATTAACCGTGGGCGAACACAAGATCGAATGCCGCACGCTCGATTCCTTTGCCATGTCGCCCTCCCTGATCAAGGTGCATGCCCAGGGTGCCGAGTTGGAGATCCTGCAAGGGTCTGAGCACACGCTGAGGCGGCACAAGCCAGCACTGATGTGCGCCTTTGCATCGGACGAGATTTCAGAATTCGTTTCCGACATCGGCTATCGGCCGTACGTCTTTCAGGACGGACGTTTCGCGACGGGGCTGGCGCCGCGTTCAGTTACTTTCACATGGTATTTGACTGACGATCACAGCCGCCGCGTTCAGATCGAAACGGGGTCACCGGGCAAGGCAGTTCTCTCATGAGCATCACGACCGCAGGGGACGAATTCGGCCTGACAAGTACGGCATTGCCGAGAGCCTCCGAGCGATGCAGTACGCTGCCAGCTTGGCTGCTACTAATGGGGCTCATTCTACCGGCAGCGCAAGTCCAACTTTACCTCGCCGATGCGAAATTGACGGTAGGGCGGATCGGTATCTTGCTCCTCATAGTACCTGCGATTGCAAGACTAGCCAGGGCCCGCCGCCACACCCTCGCCTCGGATTATCTTGCTTGTGCCGTAGCAGCATGGATGTTCGCAGCCGCCAACTACACGGGCGGGCCGGGTGCGATCTCATCGACCGGCGCCGAGGCCCTCGAGTTCCTGGGCGGGTACATTGTAGCGCGCGGATTTTTCTTCGGCCCGGCGGCAATCTACAGCTTCATTCAACCATTGAAGCTTGTGACTGCTTACATCGTCGTGCTGGCGCTTTTCGATAACTTGTCGGGTCGGCTCATTGTTCAAGAAATGTTTTCTGCCGCTTTCGGCAGCTATGCGCCGCTCTCGCCCGACTTCAGGCTGTATTGGGTAAGAGCCGCCTCGACGTTTGACCACCCAATTCTGTTGGGCACCTACTGCACCGTCGCTTGCGGTATCTTCCTGTTTTCGAAGCAACGCCCATTGTCAAAGATGCTCTGGGCGGGTCTTTGCGTTTTCGGCTGCCTCTTGTCGTTGTCCTCCGCGCCTCTGTTGTCGTGTCTCATTGTCCTGATGCTCTACCTTTATGATACGGCACTGAAAGAATATTCCGGACGATGGCGCGCGTTCCAGATGTGTCTTGTTACGATCGTTGTCGTGATCCTGGCCGTGGCCAATCACCCGCTTGGCTGGATCATCTCCCACCTGACCTTTGATCCAGTGTCGGGATACTTTCGAATGTTGATCTGGGACGCCGCTACACAAAAGATCATGGAGTCCCCTTTCACCGGATACGCGTTCGGCCCGCTCAATCACGACATTCTCGATACCACCGTCGACTCGGTGTGGCTGGTGTTTGCGCTTCGGTTCGGACTTCCTATGGTTTTCTTGCTTGTCCTGACAAATATCGCGAGCGTCCTACCGGCAAAAGGGCGCTTCAAGGGCATAGTGGAAGATCCTAGCGCGGCAGATCTGCGCATCGCATTCACCGTCGCCGTAGTGATGCTGATGTTCACCGGGCTGACGGTCCACTACTGGAATTACCTCTGGATATTTTGGGGAGTATGCATCGGCATTAGGGCGTCGCTGCGGGAGTTCTCGATGTACCAGGCTTAGCCCTGCCAACCGGTCCGAACGCGAGGAATTTTTTAGCCGCGGCGCCACAAGCCATTCGCGGTCGGGGCCGAAACGCCAGTTGTAGGCCAGCCTGGGAGCCTCAGAGCTGATCACATCGTCCTTAGCCGCTCGATAGCAGGCCGCAGCAGCTGCCACCCGCGCGATCCCAACTGCCGTTTGCAGGCGAGAAGCCACCACCGACGCGATTTCGTGACGCTAGGGTCCAGCTTTGACGCAATCGCCGAAAGGCGATCAGATAGTTCAACGTCTCCCTCGTTGAAGGCACGGCTCGCACAACTGATCGCGTCGAGCGCCAAATGACCCATTAACCAGGACCGAAGATCATTGACGTCTGGAAGCACCGCAGCACAGCTGTCCAGGAAATACTCAAACGCCAGTTTACGTTGCTGGAAGTCCTGCTCAGCCGAATATCCGCCCGACATATTGGTTGAATGTCGTCGATACACCGCCTGAATCGCATCGATGAAACCGACCGAACCATGGGCCGAGAACCGCAACCACATCTCCATGTCGCCGCTGTGCGTCAAATCCGGTAAGTATCCGCCCACCTTCTTCTGCAGGCTCGTTCGCACTATCACGCTCGGTGCGACCACAATATTTCTGGCGCCCCCGATTTTGATGAAGTCTCGACCGGACAGTATCTTCGTACCAGACCCGAGCTCCGGCGGCGACGCCACGATCTCCTCGCGACCTTGATAAAGCGCGACCGCACCGCCAAACGTGAGGCCGACTGAGGGATGATCATCCATCAGTCTCGTCGCTCTCTCGATCGCACCGGGCATCAGATAATCGTCCGCGGAGAGCAGAATCATGTAGTCCGCAGCGGCCCAGGCGATCCCCTCATTGAAGGTGGCGATGTGGCCGTGATTGACAGAATGTCTGCGGAACTCGACCCGAGGATCGGCACGAACCAGCTCCTGCGCGACTTGGGGTGTGCCGTCCGTCGATGCATCATCGATGATCAGCAGCCGCAACTCGGGTCCGCACTGCTTCAGTATGCTTTCAGCGCATTCCTTGAGGAAATGCCCATACTGATAACAGGGAATGATCGCATCGACGGTGCTCACGGCGCATCCATTCCCGCCAAATCGCTCGGGAACAGGCCTTCTGAGGTTCCTGAGCTCAGCATCGCAACGTGGCTTCCCCGCAATGTGGATCGACTATTCATCAGGTCACAAAGCGACATATTTGGCGTATCCCTCAAATAGGACGGCAAAGAATAATGCCACCCATTTAATTGGATTTTAAGTTCAGCGCAATATATGCTTATGATTTAATTACCAGCTAATATCAGGACCAGGAAATCCAGATGAGCGGCATTTGAACCCATGACGGGTCTCAGTCAGAACGATCTTTCTTTACGAGGACGCGCGACACTTTGGGCGCAACGAAACTCCTGGCGGCTGCCGGCCAGTGTGAGACGTATCGGGAAGAAACTGTTCATTGGCAGTCAGTTGACTTCCGGAAGCGACGGTATTGTTGACGACTGGTCGAAGCCGCTCGTGCCATTCGACGCGATGGGTGCACCGGATGCACCGACGGCGCCCGCCTCGATTCCGACCAGCAGCACGTCGAACCCGGACGACTTTCTCGTGTCGCCAGGAAGTGTGCATTGCCTGATCGTCACCCCGGTGCTCGACGCCGGAGGGCTCGATGAATTTGTCGCTTTTCTTGCACGGCGCCTCCCCCACTTTGGATTTCGCGTGACGGTTATGTGCGCACATTCGTCGTCGGAGCCCGTCGGACAATTGTTCACGGCCCTGCAGAGGGAGGGTACAGCAGTCGTTGCCGCCTCGCCGAGCGAGGCTTGCCTGTGGATCGAAGCAAACCGTCCTGACGTCGTCAGCGCGCACGATCCGCCCGGGTGGCTCTTGCAGACGGCCAGTGACGTCCGCATTCCAGTCGTGGAGACGCTGCACGGCATTCCAACGCCCGTCAGCACGGATTGGAGGGAAGAGCGTCAGAGATCGAAATTCGTGACCTGCTTTGTCGCGGTAAGCGAGCTCGTGAGGCGTCAGTACCTATCAGGCAATCCCTCCTATTCCGATTCCGCGGTCATCACGATCCCCAATGCGTTCAACCAGACCCACCGCCCATTGGTGAACCGGCCGAGAGCCCGCGCCTGGCTGGGCCTCAACGACGAATTTCTCTTTCTCTGCCTCGGTCGTCATACGGTTCAGAAGAATGCATACGGCCTGATACAGGCATTCTCCGAAGTCGCAGGGGATGACCCGAAGGTACATCTGCTGATCGCCGGCCGCCTGGATGATGCTGTGTACACCCGTCAAGTGCGTACTCTTCGCGACAAGATGCCTTGCAAGGAACGGATTCACCTCCGGCAGTCGTTTTCGGATCCGTCCATCCTGCTAGCCGCCGCTGACTGCTTTGTTCTGAATTCATTTTTCGAGGGATGGTCACTGGCCTCCATGGAAGCCTTGAGCGCGGGGTTACCCACAATTGTGAGTGACGTCGGCGGCGCGCGTGAGCAACTTGGTTTGGACGGCAGCCGGGGATTCGTTGTGGCGAACCCGGTTGGCGATCCCGAAAGCGCAAATTGGCATAGCTCGAGTCTTATGCGATTTCAGCCTCAAAAGAATAAGGACGAACTCGTCTCCGCCATGAAGTCAGTCGTCGCACACCGAGATTATTGGTCAGGGGTACGCGGACAATTGTCGGCGGATTCAAAAAGCCGCTTCGATCCTGCCGTATGCTCCAAACGGCACGCGGAGGTTCTTCTTTGGGCGATTTCACGATCTATGACCAAGAGTGAATTCGCAGATTGTGCACGCCCGTAGTTGATGCCCCAGCGAGTGTTGCGCACCTTCGGGAACTACAGCGGTCCGTCCCCGCGGTCAACGCCCCGCTAAGCTGATTAGCCGGTTCTTCTTCCAATTGATCTTCGGCTGCGCAGCAAGTTCACCAGTCAGATCACCAGCCATGACGTATTGTTTCGCCAGATGATGGGTCAGGACTCCGAGGGTAAGCCAATCCAACATCTTTGATTTCTGACCTTCAATACCCGTGACCAGACCATCCTCGACGACCAAATTTGAATCATTGAGAAGCTTGACGGCAGTGTCTTCGACGAAGAACTTCAAATGGGTGCGGTCCAGAATTCCCGAATCTGCATAGGTAAATCGATGTTGGAATAGCAGGGGGAGGGTTACGCTCAAATGCGCGATGTTCGGAACAGAAACAATCACGCGCCCACCATCCATGAGGAGGTTTCTGGTGATGGCCTGAAGCGTACGAGTTGGATCCGGGACATGCTCAAGGACATCAAGCAACAAGATCAGGTCAAATTTGCTACCCAATCGTGACATCAAATCGTCGATGTCTCCGATAATCGCGACATCGGCATGCTTTTGCAGGTCGGCTTCGAGTGCTTGATTCAGTTCGACCCCGACTGTCGTGGCGGCAGGGTAGATCGACTTGAGCCAGATCAGGGTGAAGCCTGCGCCTGGTCCCACTTCGAGTATCCGAGAGGCGCGGCTGGGCAGCAACGGCCGTATCTCGCGGCGAGAGCGGCTATAGTAGTCGTCCGCTACCGAGTCCTGCGCAGCACAAGCGTGTCCGTGCATGTCGCCGATTTCTATTCTTCTGGCGGCCTCCAAGCTCATTGAACGACGCTCCTTCTGGAAACCTCCATTTGCTCCATTCCGCGATCCTCGCACAAGGAGGGCTTTCGCGATTCACGTCTCGTGGCGGTTACAACAAGGTCGGGCGCGAGGACGTGAGACAGGAAGTTCAACTTCGGACTGGCTCGATGCGGAGCGCGCCTTTCAATCTTCTCGATCGCAAGACCCGCCCGCGCGCACCACCTTTGAATTTTTCCGGTTGTTGTGTCGTGGATCCCTGCAGCTTCGAAGCTCCCCCAGCGCCGGAGGACGTTGCTAGTCCTCGCGCATTCCCAGACGTAACGAAGAGACGGTCGATTTGGCGCGCTTATGATCACCTTTCCGTTTGGAGCGAGGAGATCGGCAAATAGCCTGAGCAGATGTGCCGGATCACGGACAAATTGCAAAACATCGAGAAAAAGCAGCCGGTCAAATCGCTCCGCTGCAATTTTCGTTCTTGCCGTCATCACGTCCCCTAGCACCACCTCAGCCCCGAGCTGGGCCAAGCCGCTGCCGACGACGGGATCGATCGGCACGACTACGACGCGGTTTCCTCTCTCCAGCAGTCGCCGCTCGCTTGCAGCCGAGCAGGATCCGATCGAGAGTACGGCGGCGGTTTTGGGTACGCCGGACAACACTTCATCCCTGGCGGGTGCGTAGTAATCCTTCGAATACATGCCATGCCAGAGCCTGGTCTCGGCACTGAATAGCGGAACGGCGTTGTGTTCGTCACGCGCAATCTGCATCAGGACAGAAATTTGGGCGTCCAATTGCCGGCGATCGACGCCGAGCCGGTTGATATATTTGTTCGGCAGATGGTGGGCCGAAAAATCATCGATATTGGAAATCGGTATCAGCTTCTTGAAGCCACACTGGGTGTACGGATCAGTCGCGGCCGTGCAAGGCAGGTCGTACTTACCTTCGTGCGGTCCGACCACAAAACCGCCGGACGCAATTGCTTTCGCAAGCTGCTGCTGCGTGAGCACGTAGCTGGCGGCATGCTCATTGGTAAAATGAGCAAGACAGTAGTTGCCCCTGATCCTTACCGACGTGCAATCCCAGTGGAAAGAACCATGCGCCTGCGGATAATTCAGTTCGCCGTTTGGCGCCTTCTCGACGAGCATCAATCCGGCGACCTCGTCCTCATTCAACACTGAAGTCACGTCAAGAAACGCTCTAATATTCCTTTCGGTGATCAAGATGTCGTCTTCGGAATAAATGAACAGATCATACCGATCAACTCGCGTTGCAAATAGCTCCTTGTGCGCGAAGGGAAGCGACCAGGGATTCCTATTGGGAAGGCCAACGATGCACTCGATGCCCGGAGCCGGCCTCTTGTCAATGTTGGAGATGATTGCGATATCCACGTCGAACGACATGGACCGGTATTCCTTGATCACTCGATCGAGGTAGGCGTTATTGGCAGTCCCAAAGCTCGCGATCACGACCAAAAGTCGCAATGCCTTTCGATCGGCTATCCCCGAGCTCATCGTTCCAGCTCTGCCCGCACCGCAGCACTCACCCTCAAGGTATCCTCCGCACTCATCTGGGCGTAGATGGGCAGCAAGATCGACCGGTCCTGGGCAAGTTCAGATTGACGCAGCTCCTGCCCCTGGACGAGGCCCGAATAAGGCTGCTCACGGTGGGCGCACATGATACCGCGGCGGGTCGCGATGCCCTTATCGAGGAGATGTTGCATGACGAGGCGTTGGTCGAGGCGGTCTGGGAGACGGACGCAGTAGCTCTGCCAGTTGGATCTGGCCCAGGCCGGTTCGGTTGGTAGCCGCAGCCCTTCCAGATTGCCGAGCTGTTCGGCATATTGGGCGGCGACGGCGCGCCGGCGTGCTACCAGTTCTGGAAGTCGCTCGAGCTGTCTGCGCCCGATTGCGGCTTGCATATCCGTCATTCGGTAATTGTAGCCCAGAACGACGTACTCCTCGAAGATCACGGATGACGAGTTGTGTCGCACCGTGTCCGGAACGCTCATACCGTGCTGGCGCAGTAGCTGGAACTTACGATCAAGCTCGGCATCCGCGGTGGTGAGCATTCCGCCCTCACCCGTGGTGATTACCTTTCGCGGATGAAAGGAAAAGCACGCAATGTCTCCATGCGGCCTGCCGATCGGCTCCCATTCCCCGTTCATCCGGATCTGCGATCCGGCAGCACAAGCCGCGTCCTCGATCACGGCGATCCCGTGGCGGCGCGCTATAGCCATGAGCGCGGCCATATCACAGGGCATGCCCATCTGATGGACCGCGATGATCGCGCGCGTACGCTCGGTGATGGCTTCGGCCAGCCGAGCGCAATCCAAATTGTATGTCTCCGGATCGATATCGACAAAAACCGGAGTCGCGCCCTGATGTCGGATGACGTTGGCGGTCGCAATGAAGGAGTGGCTGACCGTGATCACCTCGTCGCCGGTGCCGATATCCAACGCTGCCAGGGCGAGCTGCAGGGCAGTCGTACAATTGGAGACGGCACAGGCGTGCGGTGCGCCAACAAGCGCAGCGAACTCGCGCTCGAACGCAGCCACCTGCGGACCTTGCGATACCCAGCCCGACAGCACGACTGCGCGTGCAGCGTCGGCCTCTTCGTCCGCAAGCAGCGGCGCGGCGATCGGAATCACGATGCCGCCGCCTGACGCTGATGGTCCGAAGCGAGCTCGCGTTCGGATCGCCACCATTTCACGAGATCGGCGAGCCCCTGCTCCAGCGAAATCGTGGTGCGGAAACCCAGCAAACGCTCTGCCTTGCCCGTCGATGCCAATCGTCGCGGCACCGGATTGACCGAGCGCTCCGGCGCGAATTCGGGTGTCAGGCCGCGGCGTCCCATCACCGACGCAAGCGCCGTGGCCAGCTCAGTCAGGCTGGTTTCAGTGCCGCTCCCCACGTTAAAGACCTCATCTGTAACCTTTGCCCTGGCCGCAAGGATGTTGGCGCGCGCGATGTCGCGGACGTGTACGAAATCCATGGTCTGACGGCCGTCACCAAAGATAATGGGAGGCAATCCGGCTTCCAGCCGCTCCATCCAGCGGATCAAGACCTCGGTGTACCGTCCGTGGATATCCATCCGGCTGCCATAGACGTTGAAATACCGGAATGCCACATAGTCGAGGCCGCAAGTATCGTTGAAAGACCGCAGAAGCCCTTCGTTAAACGCCTTGGCGGCGCCATAGAGAGTACGGTTATTGTACGGATTCTGCCGCTCCGTCGTCGGAAACTCCTCGGCCATGCCATATACGGATGCCGAAGACGCAGCGATGATCTTCTCAATATCGTGCTTGATGCACAGCTCCAGCAGGTCGTAGGTGGCATCCACCATGACCTCCTTGGCGAGGCGTGGCTCGGCCGCACAATGAGTGATGCGGAGCGCGGCCTGGTGAAAGACGATGTCGGCCGCCTTGACCAATGCTTCCATCAGCTTGCGATCGCGAATGTCGCCGTGAACCAGTCTCACCGGGCCACGCCCGAGCGCGCGCCGGAGATTTTCCGGCCGGCCTCTGATCATGTTGTCGAGGGCAACAATTTCGATGCAGCCCTCGTCGCAGAGCAGATCAACGATGTGGGAGCCGATGAATCCCGCCCCGCCGGTGACCAGAACGCGTTTACCCTTGAGATCAATCAAGACGCTCTCCTGTTGTGGGACTATGTCATGACACTTTGTGGATGCTCCGCCCGGGCGCCGACCGCTACGCTGGGCTGCAGTGCCGGCGCGCCCCTCAATATGGCGACAACGTCGGCCGCCCGTTCCGGCAGCAACTCCGGATAGATCGGAAGGGAGAGGAAGTCGTTCGCAAGCATCTCGGTGACGGGGAGATCACCGGCGCGATAGCCGAGTTCTGCATAGGCTCTTTGCAGATGCACCGGAACGGGATAGTGAATTCCGGCGCCAATACCGGCATCACGCAACAGGGTCAGCGCGTCGTCGCGCCGCTCCAATCTGACTGCATAGACGTGATACACGTGACGGGCATACAGGGGCGGCTGGGGACGTGCGAATGGGAGATCAGACAGCAGCGCATTGTATCGCTCAGCCAGCGACCGACGTGCTTCCGTCCAGCGCTCGATGTAGTCCATTTTGACGTTCAGGACCGCACTCTGAATTTCGTCCATGCGATAGTTGTATCCGGGGATGGCGTGGTCGTACTTCGCCTCCTGCCCCCAATCCCGCAGCAGTGACACGCGGCGCGCGAATTCAGGCCGGTCGGTGACAACCGCCCCACCCTCGCCAAACGCTCCAAGATTCTTGCCCGGGTAAAAGCTGAAGCATCCCAGATCGCCGATCGAGCCTGCGCGACGTCCGCGGTATTCCGCGCCGTGCGCCTGCGCGGCGTCCTCAATCACGAGCAACCCGTGACGACGCGCGATGGCCATGATCGGATCCATATCGGCCATCAGCCCATGGAGATGAACTGGCAGAATCGCCTTGGTTCGCGGTGTTATCGCGGCTTCGATCAAACCGGGATCCATCGTCCATGTTACCGGATCAACGTCGACAAACACCGGCCTGGCGCCGCTATAGAGAATGGCCGCAGTGGTCGCGACGAATGTCATGGATACCGTGATGACTTCGTCGCCGGGTCCGACGCCCGCCGCCAGCAAGGCGAGATGAAGTGCCGAAGTGCCGCTGTTCACCGCGCGGCAATGGGAGGTCCTGCAATAATCTGCAAATCGTTCCTCGAAGGCTGTGACCTCGGGCCCGAGCACGAAGTGCCCGCTACTGACGACCCTTGCCACGGCGGCGTCGATTTCCGGCTTGATCTGGCTGTATTGCGCTTTGAGATCCAGGAAGGGTATCAAGATTCAGAACCTTGGATTGGACTGACATTATATCCGGTCATTTAAATATAAATATTAGATTTAATCAAGCATTAAATTCGGACGGAATATAAATTAACGGTAATGCTATTTCCGGAGCACCTCCAACGAGCCGCGACCGCCCTGGACCTTGTTGTCGGCCGCGGACAGAACCCGAGCGGGCACACCGGCGACGATGGCCCCCGGCGGAACGTCCTTCGTCACCACCGCACCCGCGCCTACGGAGGCACCCGCACCGATCGTCACACCGCACAGAATGGTGGCGTTCGTGCCGATGGAAGCTCCCCTGCCGACGAGAGTGCGCTGCAGTGTCCAGTCCGAAGCTTGCTGAGGACGACCATCCGCGGTTGTTGCCCTCGGATATTTGTCGTTCGTGAACATCACGCCGTGGCCGACGAACACTTCGTCCTCGATCGTGACGCCCTCGCAGATGAAGCTGTGCGACGATATCTTGCAACGCGCGCCTATCTTTGCCCCCGCCTGGATCTCGACGAAGGTTCCGATCCTGCTCTCGTCACCAACGGTGCAACCATACAGGTTGACCAGGTCCGGATGCAGGATGCGGACGTCGCGGCCAAGCTGGGTATCCTTTATTGGCATGTCAGTTTCCCCGTCTCTCCAGTCGAGCGAAACCTTACAGAACCGGGCGTGGCGGGAGCAGCCTGGGCGCCATCCCGGCGAGATCCGCTGCCGCCTGGCGAAGGTGCTCCAGCAGAGGATGCCCTGTCACGAACAGTCCCCACAACCAGCAGAAGGCGGCAACCACCAATGCTGATCCGAGGCCTACAACGAAATTAAGAGTTCCTGCCTCGATCAGCACCGCACAGGCGGCTGCGCCCGCGGCGGTCGCCATCGTGACGACACCACTCTTCAGAAGGGCACGGCCAAATTCGCCCGGCCGCAGTGCCAGATGCGGACTGAGATAGTATATCGCCACCGCGGCCTGGAACGGCAGCGTCAGCAACGCGCACGCTGCGACTGCCTCCACGCCGAAAAAGGACGCACCCAGGAGGGCAAGGAGCGATGGTGGCAACGAGATGAAGGACGAGACCAGCGCGTCGCGCACGCGCCCAACTGCCAAGAATACAGGATACGTCAGGCACGCAGCGAACAGCGCCAGATTTGCAACGCAAAGAATGCGCACCAACGGCACGACTTCCAGCCAGGCTTGACCGAGCCAGAGCAAAACGATCGGTTTTGCCATAATCGCAACGAACATGAGGAATGGCCACTGCACGGCGGAAAGCAATTGGACCGCGTCCAGATACACGCCTTTTAACTCAGCCCCCGCTGCACGCCGATTCACGATTGCCGGCATGATGATCGGGTTCAGCACCTGCGTGACGAGCCTGTCAAATACCTGGGTCAGGTTGCTCGCCCGGCTGTAGAGACCTACAGCCGTAAAATCGAGAATCTTCGCAAGGAAGAGCTGAGGTGCGAGGTTGTAGAAGACATTGATAACGGCGACGCCGCTGGAATAGAAACCGAATTCGAGGACGTCACGATATTCGGATAGCGAAGGACGTAACACCCTGAAATCCCGATACGAACTCAGCAGCATGGCCGTGAGAACCACGCTCCCTGCCACACTACCCCAGATCGGCGCCATGTAGCTGAAGTTCAGTACTGCCAGTCCGATCGAAACCAGCGCGACCGCCAAATTGCTTGCAAGATTGCAGACCGCGAGCGTCCCGAACTGCATGTCACGACGAAATAAGGCAATCAACGTTCCGGAGACCGGTAAAAGGAGAAGGTTCAGCGCAGAAACCTCGATACCTCGCCGTACACCGTCCTGCGCAAAGAGTCGCGATACGAGGTCGGCCGAGACCAACAGGATCAGCGCAACCGCCAGTGAGATCGCACAGGTGACAGTGAACGCCGTGCGTATAGTCCCGCGCGACAGCTCATGTTTCTGAAGCAGGTAATTAGCCCCTCCAAATTCCTGAAAAGCGGCTGCGATCACGGCAATAAGCGCATTGACAACCGCGAAGACTCCAAACTCGCCCGGCGTCAGCAAACGCGAAAGCACTGCGGTCGAGACCAGGAACAGGAAAAGACTCGCATAGCGGTCGACTGCAGAAAACAAGACTGAACGCTGCACTGAATTCATCGCGGCTCCGTCGCTGGGCGCGGCTGGTGAACAGGCACGACCAAACCGCCCATCAAGCCGTGGCCCGAGCCCGCTCCGGTAGCATGCCCGGCAGCTGCCTGATTGCGACTGGTTTGCCCTGTTCGGCGATCGATCGCGAAGCTGCCTCAAGTACCTCGATCACTCGCAGCCCAGACATTCCGCTGGAAATCGGCTGCGTCCCGGTGCGCACGCAATCGATAAAATGCTCAATCTCGGTCTGCAGTGCCTCCTTAGGCGAGATATGCGGAGCCCACATGTCGCCGGCGCGATAACCGATCCGGAACTGATGTGCACTCTCGGGCGGCCTGTCGAGCGTGATTCCCTTGTCATAGATCTTGATCTTTTCGGTCGGCTCGAGATCGTCATAGACGATCATCTTCTTACTGCCGCCAATGAACGTCTGGCGCACCTTGACAGGCGAGAGCCAGTTGACGCTGACGTGGGCCACACATGCGTTAGCAAAGAACAAAGTGATGTGGGCCATGTTTTCCGGCGAGCCGACGACATGGCACGACCCCGTTGCCGAAACCGCAACTGGCTCCTCATCGAGGATATGATGAATGATCGAGATGTCGTGCACTGCCAGATCCCAGATCACATTCACGTCTTTCTGGAACAACCCGAGGCTCGAGCGTGTGCTATCGTAATAATAGACGTCTCCGAGCTCTCTCTTCAGCAACAGCTCGCGAATCTTCTGAACCGCCGGCGTGTAGAGAAAGGTGTGATCGACCATCAAGGTCAGTCCGCGCCGGTCCGCTTCGTCGATCAGGCGCATCACCTGCTCTGAGCTCGGCGCAAGAGGTTTCTCGACCAAAACGTGCTTGCCCGCTCTCAACGCCGCCATTGCCAGCTCGTAATGCGTGTTTACCGGCGTAGCGACGGCGATTGCATCGATCGAGGAGTCATTCAGCAGATCGCCATAACGCGTGGTCGTTGCCACCGCGGGGTAAAGCTGCGCTATGGCCCCGAGCCGCCCTGGATCGAGGTCGCTCACGCTGACGACGCGGGCGGCGGGATTCATCGAGAAATTGCGAACGAGATTTGGCCCCCAATAGCCGTAGCCCACGACCCCGATTCCCAGCTGACTATCTCGCATGCTAACCTCGATCCATTCGGGGAACTACTATTCCGTACGTTATGTCCGCGCAGGCATATCCTGCCATATGCCTCGCGTGTCGATGACGTCGAGGTGCCGGCGCTCGGCCAACGGCACCATTTTGAATTCGTCATGATCGACGAGCAGAACCGCAATTTCGCAGCTGCGGAGGGCTTCATCGATGGTCACGAACGCGACGCGATAATCGGCCAACTGCGGCGGCAGACGGCGCAGATTCGGTTCGACGACCTTGATCCGTTCGCCGTATTTGGCCGCGAGATGCGTGGCAATCTCCAAGGCTGGGCTTTCACGCACGTCGTCGACATTCGCCTTGAACGTCAATCCGCAACAGGCAACGTTCGCGTAGGGATGATCGTCGATCAGCGCCTCTGCGTGCTCGATGATCTTCCGCGTCTTGGCGTTGTTCACCTCGCGGCTCGTCCGCATCACACGCGCGAGGTCGGGCGCGGAGTCGATGATGAACCAGGGATCGACCGCAATACAGTGCCCGCCCACGCCAGGTCCCGGCCGCAGTACGTTGACGCGAGGATGACGGTTGGCGATATCGATCACCTCCCAGACGTTGATGTCGAACCTGTCGCAAATCAACGAGAGCTCGTTGGCAAATGCTATGTTGGTGTCACGGAACGCGTTTTCCGTCAGCTTGACCAACTCGGCCGCGCGCGCCGTCGTGCCGACGCAAGCGCCGCGAACGAACATCTTGTAGAAACGTTGGGCGCGCCGCGTGCAGGTCGGCGTGATCCCGCCGATACACCTGTCATTGTTGATGAGCTCGGTCAGGATCCGTCCCGGCAACACGCGTTCGGGACAGTAGGCGACGTAGATCGCTCCGTCCTCCTTGCCGTTGACGCCAATGTGCAAATCCGGCCTGCGTTCGACGATCCGTTTCGCGATGGCTTCAGTCGTTCCGATTGGCGATGTCGATTCAAGAATGACAAGATTGCCTGGCGCGAGAAGATCCACGATATTGTCGACCGCGGCATAGACGCTTGCCAGGTCTGGACGGTTCTCGTGGTCGATCGGGGTCGGCACCGCGATGATGAACACGTCCGCCGGTTGCGGTTTTCTGGACGTCGTGAGCGCCCCACTCGAGACGACCTTGGAGACGAGACCGTCCAGATCGGGCTCGGCGATGTGAATTTTGCCAGATGCAACGGTGTCGACGATGCGTTCGTTTGTATCGATGCCGACCACCTGCAGTCCCCGGCTCGCGATCAACGCCGCGGTCGGAAGCCCGATATAACCAAGCCCAATAACGTTTATCTTTTGGAATTCAGGCATCAAGAAGCACCTTCACGATCCGCTCGCTCGCGTGTCCGTCACCAAACGGATTGTGCGAACGCGCCATGGCAGCATAGGTCTCGTCATCGTCGAGCAGGCGAAACGTCTCGCCAACGATCCTGTCGTAGTTGGCGCCGACCAGGCGTGCCGTTCCGGCTTCCACCCCTTCGGGACGCTCGGTCGTATCGCGCATCACCAGGACTGGCTTCCCGAAAGTGGGGGCCTCCTCCTGGACGCCGCCTGAATCCGTCAGGACCAGATATGACATCGAGAGCAGGCTCACGAAATCCGTGTATTCCTGAGGAGAGATGAGGACGACCCGCGGGTGATCCGACAAGCGCGACGCGAACAGGTCTCGGACATTCGGATTCGGATGCACGGGAAGCACCACGGCAACGTCCTCCCGTTGCAGGATGGTCTCCAACGCGTTGACGATGTTGACGACGCCGCCGCCGAAATTTTCCCTGCGATGGCATGTCACCAGGATAATGCGCCGATTGCCGTGATGCTTCTTGATGCCGTCCCAGCGGCACGCCAGTCCCGGATCGGATTCGACCATGGCTTTCGCGAGGATGAGAGCGTCCACCACCGTGTTTCCGGTCACGTGAATGCAGTCGTCGGACACGTTTTCGGACCGCAACGCACGGGCCGCGCGCTCTGTCGGGGCAAAATGTTGATCGGCGATAGAGCCGACGATCTTGCGGTTCACCTCCTCGGGCCACGGAGCGAAGATGTCGCCGCTGCGCAGCCCGGCCTCGATGTGCGAGACCGGGATACGGTGATAATAGGATGCCAACGCACCCGTCATGGCAGTTGCCGTGTCGCCCTGGACAATAACCCTGGTGGGCTTCACCTTTTCGAGGAGGTCGCCGATTTGTCCGACCAGCCGGGCGGTCAGATGATCCAGTGTCTGATTTGCCGTCATGACATTCAGATCAAAATCCGGGACCACGTTGGCCAGCTTGAGGACTTGATCAAGCAGCTGTCGATGCTGTGCAGTCGCACATATCGTTACGGCGATGTCCTTGTGTTTCTCGGCCTTGAGCTGGTTGATGACCGGAAAGAGCTTGATTGCTTCAGGCCGCGTGCCCAGAAGGATGAAAAAATGCTTGCGCACGCCTCAGCCTCCGATCCGGCTCGGACCCGGCGGAACCGCGCCGGGCGCACCTAGGGGGTGTCGAAGCGCCTGTCGGACGAGGGCTTGCGCCAGGACGCCTGCGAACAGGGTGTTCGTCTTGGCGTATCGCCACCACATCCGCCCGGGCTCCTGATAGATGCGATACAGCCATTCGAGACCGAGCCTCTGAATCTGTACCGGCGCGCGCCGGACGGTGCCTGCCAGAACATCGAACGCACCGCCTACGCCCATGATGAAGGGGACGCCGAGATCATCTCGGTGAGCAGCCAGAAAGCGCTCCTTACGGGGCGTCGGCATGCCGATGAAGAGACAATCGGCCGCGCTGGATTGGATGTCCCCGACGATGTCATTCTCCTGCTCGCGCTTGAAGTAGCCGTCGTGCCAGCCCGCAAAGACGAGTGAAGGATGCCTCTCGCGTGCAGCTTGCAAGGCCTGCTGCAGAACCTCGGGAGTGGCTCCCAGGAAATAGGGCTTGAAGCCTTCCTGGGCGCATGCCGCGAGCAACTCGGCAAGGAGATCCACGCCCGCGACCCGCGACGTCGCCGGAAGCCCCAGCGCTCGAGCGCCCCAAAGAATTCCCATGCCGTCGATGCCGACAACGTCGCTGTTGGCGACGTCGGCCGCGAGTACGGGGTCGGATCGCATATTGACGAATTTGGCGACGTTCAGCGCCACATGCTGCAACCGCTTGCGGCTGCTCATGGCCCTGCGCGCCAGCTCGACGGTTTCCGCCATTGTCAGCAGGTCGATCGGGCACCCCAGAAATGCTGCGCGCATTGGAACCTACCTCCCGGAACAATCGACCATATTTAAGTTTGCATTTAAGATTATTATTGAAATAATACGCTTACAACATTTAATTGCAAGTTTTAAATCGACTTTGCCGCACGTCGCAGAAAATGAGGGGCGCCACGCCCGTGAGCGGGCAGCACATCTGACGGGAATTAAATAAGGGATTTAACAGATGATTTCGGTCATTATTCCCCACCTCAACCAGCCTGACGCGCTGGAAGCCTGTCTGCGCAGCCTGGACGCACAGACCCTGAGCCGGCACGCGTTCGAGGTCATCGTGGTGGACAACGGCTCGGCAACGCCGCCAACGGACATCGTTGCCCGCCATCCTGGCGTGCGGCTGCGGCACGAACCGCAACCAGGTCCCGGCCCGGCCCGAAACGCAGGCGTCGCTGCGGCCAACGGCGAGATCCTCGCTTTTATCGATGCCGATTGCAGGGCCCATCAGGATTGGCTGAGCAGCGTGATGAAATGGTTCAACTTGTCGCCGGCCGGCACAGTTCTCGGGGGCGACGTTCGTATTTGGTGCCCGGAAAATGCGGAGCTCGACGCCATTGCGGCTTACGAGAGCGTCTTCGCCTATCGCTTCAAGCTCTATATCGAGCGCCACGGCTATTCCGGCACTGGCAACATGGCGGTCTTTCGCCGCGACTTCGATCGCGTCGGCCCTTTCGCCGGCATTGATGTCGCCGAGGATATGGAGTGGGGAGAGCGTGCGTTGCGCGCGCGACTTCGATTTCGATACACCCCGGAGATGATCGTCTTCCATCCGGCCCGGAGCTCTCTCCAGGAGCTCTACGCCAAATGGGACCGACACATCGCGCACTATCGCAACATGGCGGAAGGCAAACCCGTTTGGCGATTGCGCTGGCTCGCGCAAGCGTTGCTGGTCTTCGCATCTTTCGCGCCAAACGCTGTGACTGTGCTGACCAGCGACCGCCTGCATGGTAGCGGCGTCCGCCTCAAGGCCATTGCCGTGTTGTGTGCCGTGCGGGCGCACCGCGCCATGACGATGCTCTCGCACCTGCGGGGCCGGCGAGCAGTCGCTTGGAATCGTTAGTGCAACGGCAATTCTGTCAGGCGCCGAAGGCACAGTTATTGGTCAGCTCCGGCAAGTCGGTACGCCGGCCGAATGACCACAATATCCAGCCCAGTTCGTAG
Organism: Bradyrhizobium sp. 62B; assembly: GCF_030272265.2. NCBI lineage: Bacteria > Pseudomonadati > Pseudomonadota > Alphaproteobacteria > Hyphomicrobiales > Nitrobacteraceae > Bradyrhizobium > Bradyrhizobium sp. 62B. The sequence continues at coordinate 4,281,012 of NZ_CP092841.2, forward strand.
CTACGGCACTCGAGCCGAACGTCCACGTCAGTGCCGTCGATCAGCTGGCCGCCTTTTCCGAGCCAGGCGTTCTTGAGTGCGCGCAAGACCCGCGGCGCCTTCGTTGTCAACTCACCTTTGCGAACCTGCGAGCGAAGGGACAGGCTCAGTTCGGGCACGAGCATGGCCCGGCCCAGCTGGTTCTGGCCAAGGACCCAGTTGAATCCCTTGACCAAGGCGTCCCGCGATCCCCTCTGCCCAAAGCGCTCCGCCCATTCCAGCACAGCCGGAGCCATTCCATACTGATGGACCGAATAGACTTCGTAGAAATCAAGGACGCGGCCGCTCATCGCGTCGAAAAACCAAGGCCATTCACCTTGTGGGCCTTGAGACGCAATCAGACCGCGCACACAAGTATCCGCCATGACAAGGGCGGACGCATCGCCGGCGAATTCGCCATATTGATAGCAGGCGATCGAGAGATAGGTCTGTGTCGCAAATGACGAGAACCGGCGACGAAGGCCGGACGGTGCGTCGAAGAACAATCCCGATTCGCTGTGGAAGCGTTCCTTCAAGAAGCGATAAAGCGGCCTGGCGTAGCGCCACCACTCGTTCTCGCCTGCCCTCGCCTGCGCCACGACTCCCGTGAGCAGCATGCCGAGATCCTGCGCATGGAAAGTCCTCCACGCGGATTCGTCGGAAAGGACGGCTCTCAGCTCGCATTTGACCGGCTCCGGTATCTCGAGGCCGAGCTCGGCGGCGCTCCATAGGGCCATGCCGAAGGCGTACTTCCGCACCGGGAGCTGCGTGAGTTGCAGAACATTGCGACGGAATGTTTCGGGCAGATCAATGCCAGCTGGAATTCCGGCGACGCGCGACATCCCGAGCAGAACGTTGAGGGTATAAAATACGTCGCTGCCTGGTACGGACTCGTTTGGTGAAGCACGTCCATCGAGATGGTAGATGTGCGACCACCGACGATGTTCAGGCAGCCAACAACGTTCCAGCCCATTGAGCGCATAGTTCACCAGCGGTGAATTCCGCGAGAGCTTACTCGCCGCCGTGGGCACTACGAGCTTCACCCCAAAATTCGGACTAATGATCATGGTCAATCGCCATCCCAAGCCAACTTAATATTCACGGATGCTTTCATCCAATCCGCGCAGCAACGGATAGAGGAAATAGGAGATCACGGTGCGCTTGCCGACTTTCAGTTCGGCCGTCACCGCCATACCCGGAATCAGTTGAATGCGCTCAGCCGGCAGCCGAAGGTGCGTGTCCGACAAATCGACCAGTACGCGGTAATAGGGAGCTGGCGCGCGGCGCGCACCTTCGGCCTTCGTGTCCGGCGAGAACGTGTCCTGACTGATGACGCGGACTTCTCCCGTCGCAGTTCCATACTTCTGGAAAGGAAACGCTTCGAACTTGATCCGGACCGGTTGTCCAAGCGCCACCTGACCGATATCCCGCCCCTCGACGTTGACCTCCGCCTGAAGCGGCACGTCACGTGGCACCAGGACAAACAGCGTTTCCGCTTCGCGAACCACCGAGCCGACCGTCCGGTTTGCGATATCCAGCACCACGGCATCAGCCGGCGCCTGCAGGACGATCAACTGTCGACGAAGCTCGGCCTTCTTCAATTCCTCTGCGGCGCTATTTCGCTTCGGCACCGTCTCCACCAGCTCCTGATAAGTGGTGCGACGAAATTCCTCGGCGAACACCTTCTGGTCAGCGCGCGCCTTGTCCAGCCGATGGGTACTATCGGCGATACTGCCACGAACGCGCGCCAGATTGCTCTCGACTTCGAGCCGTGCATCGCGAGACAGCAGGAAGTTCAGCCTCGAGCCGACCTCCTTGTCCATCAGCGTGGTGCGCATGGCTTCGATTGAACGCATCGTGTCGAGTCGCTGAAGGAGAACCGCCTCTTCGTTCTGCGCTGTCTTGAGAATGGCTTGAGCGGAAGCGATCTGTGCATCGTAATTCTGGATCTGCGCCTCGTACGCGGCTCTCCTCTGCAAGAACAACTTGCCCTGCAGGATCTGATCCGCATTCGTCCGCTCCTTGACGGCATACTCGATTCCATTCAATTCGGCGCCCAGGCGATCGATCGACGCATCGAAGCCGGCCACTCGGCCGCGCAGTTGGTCGAAATCCGCCTGAGAGAACGTCGGATCGAGCGTCGCCAGAACGTCGCCGCGGTTGACGCGATCACCGGCCTTGACGTGGATCGCGCGTATGACTGACGTTTCCAATGGCTGCACGACCAGGTTGGGACGTGTCGTGGTCAATTTTCCCTGCGCCGTGACGATCATCTCCACTTGCGAAACGGATGCCCAGACGACCGCGAAGGCGATCAGTGCAAGTACGCCGTAAAGGGTGAGACGCGCGAGCCGCGGCGGCGCCTGCTGCTCGACCTCGGTGGCATCGGACTGGAACTCGGCGATGACTGGCGCTCGCCTCGGCTCCGGCCTGAACAGCTTTCGCCGGCGCTCGACCGGTCTGGCCGGGACCAGACCGATCGGCTTCGCATCCGCGCGTGATGGCCTTGTCTCCTTCATGCGATCTGCTTCATCTGTTGGTTCCACAAATGCCTGTAGATGGTGCATTTCGACAGGAGATGGTCGTGGCGATCCACGTCGACGATTCGGCCGCGGTCCATCACCAGGATCTGGCTTGCTTCGGTCAACATCGACAGCCGATGCGAGACGATGATGACGGTACGCCCAGCCGCCAAACGGCGGAGATTGCGCCGGATGATCATTTCGCTTTCGGAATCGAGGGCACTTGTCGCTTCATCGAAAATCAAGATCCGTGGATTGACGATCAGAGCCCTCGCGATCGCGAGCCGCTGCTTCTGCCCGCCGGACAGGTTGGAGGCATCTTCCTCGAGCATGGTGTCGAAGCCACGGGGCAACCGCTCGATGAACTCGTCGGCGCCTGCGAGCTGCGCTGCAGCGACGACCTCGGCAAAGGTCGCGTCACGTTTCACGCAGGCGATATTGTCGCGAACCGTCCCGCGAAACAGGAAATTGTCCTGCAGGACGATTCCGAGGTTTCGGCGCAGATGTGCGAGGTCGAACTCCCTCGAATCATATCCGTCGATACGCAGCAGCCCCTGCTGGACCGGATACATGCCCGAGATCAGCCTTGTGAGCGTCGTCTTGCCGGAGCCGCTCCGGCCCACGATCCCGAAGATCGAACCTGGCTCGATGGTGAAGGAGACATCGTCAAGCGCCGGCGATCCCTCGGATCCGTAGCGGAAAGAGACACTGTCGAACTCGATCTTGCCGGCAAGATCGGGCCGCAGCCCATCTTTCCGGCCATCACGCTCGGGCTTCTGATTCATGACCTCGCCGAGCATTTTCACGGCAAGCGCGACTTCCTGATATTCGTGCACCATGGTCACGAGCTGGACCAGCGGTCCGGAGACCCTGCCGGCCAACATGTTGAAGGCGACCAGCGCGCCGATTGTCATTTCTCCAGCGAAGACATCGAGTGCTCCGACAGAAATGATTCCAAGCGTCATGATCTTCTCGAGAAATCCGGTGAGCGCCTGGGCGCCTGCGGAGATCTTCTCGACGCCGAATCGCATGGTCACGGACTGCGCACAGCGGCTATCCCAAACCCTGCTCTGCGCTGGCTCCATCCCCAGCGTCTTCACCGTGCGCATACCGTGGACGGTTTCGACGAGGAGAGCCTGCCGCGCACCTTCCGCCTGGTAAAGATCGTAAAGACGTCGCCGGAAAGGGCCCATGAGCAGGCCGACAACAGCGCCACTCGCGGCAGTAAAGGCCAGGACCATCAAAGTCAATTTGACGCTGTAGAGCGCAAGGACCGGTAGGAAGACGAACAACGAAAGCGCATCGAGGGTCGTCAAAAATAGTCGCCCGGTCAGAAATTCCCGGATCCGCGCCGCTTGCTGCATGTGCTTGACCAGCACCCCCGCGGCCATGTGCTCGAAGAAAGTGACCGGCAGCGCGAGGAGATGACCGAACGTTTTTGTAGCGACGCGAATGTCGACCCTATTGGTCGCATAAAGCAGCAGGTAGCGCCGCAGAAAGCCGAATATGGCGTCGAAGACGAGTGCTACGGCCGCTCCTGCCGCGAGGACGTAGAGCGTGGTGAAGCTCTCGTGAACCAGAACCTTGTCAATGACGAGCTGGAAGAAGATCGGGACGACGAGGCCCAACGCATAGAGCAGGATGGCAGCAATGGCGACGTCCCTGAACAGCCGCCATTGGAGCAGCAGTTCCGGTACGAACCACCGGAGGCCGAAACTCCTCCGACCATCCTGTGTCAACTGCTCGCGCTTGATCAGGATCGTGTCGCCGGCCCACTGGGCACAGAAGCGGTCGCGGTCGACAACCAAGACCTCATGCTTGCGGTCGGCGAGCGGGTCGAAGATGCTGACGACCTCGATGCCGTCAGCTCGCCGTCCCGCACCAAGGACGACGATCCAGTTGCCATTGGCCAGCCTCGCCAGCGCCGGATAGGCCTCTCCGAGACGAATCAGCGCGCCCCAATCCAGTTTCGTGCTTCTCGCGCGCAGGCCCGCATCCTTCGCCATGCGCAACAGGAGATTCAACGAGACCGGGCCGGCTACCGCATAGGCATGCTTCAAGCGCTCGACCGGCAGATCTATGCCATGGTGACCGGAAACCTTGGACAGGCATTCCAATGCCGTCTGCGTTGCCAATCCGGGCGCGTCCACGTCAGCGGCGTCGATTTCAGCGGAAATTCGAAGAGACATTCAGAGACCGTGTGTTGGGCGCGACCGCATCATGTATTCCCGACGCACCGTTGTGCGACTGAACTGACGGATTCCTCCGGACCACGCCCGCGTCAACCAAGCCCTGAAGCGCCTTCTGCATCACATCGACCGAATTGGCGAAGGATTCGACCGAAAAGATCAGCCGCTGAGAAAACACGCGTTTCGGGACATTGTTGGCGTCACGCTCCGTCGGTGAAAGACTGACCAGATCGACGCGGACGATAGTGCCGCTGACGGTAATTTCTTCGATTCCATCGGTATAGAGTTCGGCGTGCATCTTTACTTCTCCTATGCTGCCAGCTGCGGCCTGAAAACTACGTCAACGCCATAGCTCGTTGAGTTGTAGGTGTTGGTCGGGAATAGGCTATCCGTCCCGTACGCAAACACACCGTTGCCGCCGATCGATGACGACGATGGGGCCGTGAGCGGTCCGTTGGTAATCGCGTTGGCGAGCAGGCCGGGATCGGCCGCGTAATTGCCGGGGGTGTGATAGGAGGCGACGTAGGTCGTTCCCGGCATGATCGTCACGGGCGTGGCGAAATTGACCTGTTGCCAGCCGTTGGCCGTTTCGTTGGTAAAGGTCGCCGTTGCCAGCAAAGTCCCGGTGCTGCTCCAAAGATCCGCGACGTGGGTGCCCGTGTTGGATGGGCCCTTGTAGAAGCGAATGCCGACAATATCGCCTGGGGTGGACGTTTGAAACTTGACGCCAAGTTCCACCGACTGTGGATCATTGGCCGCCACAATGCTGGGCTCATCACTTGCGCTGAACAGGCGCACAGTCGTCGAAGACGCAGCGTTTACATCGAGAGAGACGAGTGCGCTGGCGGTGCCACCCTGGCCGTCGGAGATGCTGTAGTTGAAGGACGCCGCTCCCGTGTAGCCTGTCGTGGGAGTGAAGACCACGCTGTTGCTTTGGGCGTTGAAGGTGGCGGTACCATTCATGCCGCCACTCGCGCCCGTGATCATGAGCGTATTGCCGTCCGGATCGGTGTCATTGGCAAGCAGTGCCGAGGCCGGAATCGCGAAGGGGACGTTCTGCGTGGCATCTAAGCCGCTATCGTTCGCAGCGACGGGTGAGTGGTTAGTGCCGCCGCTCGAGCCGTTGAACACGACATCGACCCAGTAGTTGCTTGCGTTATAACTACTGGTCGGAATCGAATTGCCCGTTCCGTAGGTGTAGAGGCCGTTGATGTTCGCAGCAGCCGTGAGCGGACCATTGGTGCGAGCGGTGGTGAAGTAGCTGGTGGTGGAGGCATAGTGGCCGTTGCTGTGATAGCTCGCGACATAGGTGGTGCCGGCCGTGATGGACACGGGACTGCTGAACGTGACGGTCTGCCAGCCGCTGCTGCTCTCGTTCGTGAAAGTCGCGGTCGCCAACAGCGCGCCGGTGCTGCTCCACAACGAGCCCGTATGAGTGCCGAGGTCATTTGCACTCTTGAAATACTTGATGCCGGTAATCGTGCCCGCCACGGAGGATGTGAACTGCATTCCGAGATTGACTTGAGACGTATCCGAATTCGACCGCAGTGCGGGGGTATCCGAACTCGAGAACAGGCTCACCGTTGAAGGAACTGCCGACACGGCGATGTTGAATGTCTCACTTTTGGTGAGATTACCGAGATCAGCAGCAGAGACCGTAACGCTGAGCGTGCCAACGTCCGCAGACGTCGGCGTGCCGCTAAAGGTGCGGGTCTGAGCATTGAACGAGAGCCAGGCGGGAAGCGTTGAAGTTGCGGTGTAGGTGAGTGAGTCGCCGGCATCGACGTCAGTGAAGGTGCCGGCGGGCAACGTCAGCGAGAACGCGGAGCCCACGGTCGCAGCCTGGCTGCCGGTCTGGATCGCCAGCACCGGCGCGTCGTTGGCGCCGTGAATGGTGACAGTAAGGGTGGTCGACGATGCGGCGCCGGCGGCGTCCCGCATCGTATAGTTGAAGACATCGCTCAGCGTATTGGTCGACTGGCGCAAGGCCTGCACGGCTGCATCGTTCTCGTTCACCGTATAGGTGAAAGCACCTGAGGCACTGAGCAAGAGCGTGCCGTGTGCGCCCGCGAGAGGCGTATCGAACGTCCCGTTGGTCGAGCCGAAGCTAAATGTAGTGACGGTCTTGGTGTCGCCGGAATCGGGATCCGTATCATTGGCCAGCACGTTGCCGATGGCGGGCGAACCGCCAGTGCTGTTGTTCGCGCCGCCCTTCTCGGTGGCATCCGCGCCGTCGGCAACCGCGGTTGGCTGCGTATTATTGGCGGCGGAGGATCCGTTGAAAACGACATCGACCCAGTAGTTGGAGGATTTGAAGCTATTCGTCGGGAACGCGCTTCCGGATCCGTAAGCATAGACTCCGTTGCTGCCGGCCGGGGCCGTTAACTGGCCGTTGGCAAGCGATGAGGCGAAATAGTTCTGGGTACCGGAATAATTGCCGTTGGTGTGGTAGGACGCGACGTAGGTGGTGCCTGCCGTGATAGCGACGGGATTGGAGAAGTTGACCTGCTGCCAGCCGCTGGCGGTCTCGTTCGTGAACGTGGCGGTCGCGAGCAGGGCTCCGGTCGAGCTCCAGAGATCCGCAATATGGGGACCGGTATTCAACGATCCCTTGTAGAAGCGCAGGCCCGTGATCGTCCCGTTCACCGATGCGGTAAACTTGACGCCGACTTCGACCGGGCTAGTATCCCCGGAGTTGGGGGCGGTTGGCGCATCAGTGGTGCCGAACAAGCTCTGCGCAAAGGCCGGATAGTTGACCTTGAGCGACACCTGGCCGGACCCGGTTTGGCCGCTCGTGTCCGTGATCGTGTAGCTGAAACTCGCCGCCCCGGCATAGCCGGCGGTGGGCGTAAAGGTCACGGTCTGGTTCTGCGAATTGTAGCTTACGCTTCCATTGGCCGCGTTACTGACGTTGGTGAGCGAGAAAGCCAATCCGGACGCGTTGGTATCGTTCGCGAGCAGCGTCGATGCCGCAATGTTCAGCACGCCATTTTGGCTGACCGTGAAGCCGCTGTCGGCGTTCGCTTGCGGCGCGCTGGTCGCGGCGGAGCCGTTGAAGACGACATCGACCCAGTAGTTGGAGGATTTGAAGGTATTCGTCGGGAACGCGCTTCCGGATCCGTAGGCATAGACTCCGTTGCTGCCGGCCGGAGCCGTTAGCTGGCCGTTGGCAAGCGATGTCGTGAAATAGTTCTGGGTACCGGAATAATTACCGTTGGTGTGATAGGACGCGACGTAGGTGGTGCCCGCGGTAATCGCGACAGGGGTGGAGAAGTTGACCTGCTGCCAGCCGCTGGCCGTTTCGCCCGTGAACGTGGCGGTTGCAAGCAGGGCTCCGGTCGAGCTCCAGAGATCCGCAATATGGGGACCGGTATTCAACGACCCCTTGTAGAAGCGCAGACCCGTGATCGTCCCGCTCACGGATGCGGTAAACTTGACGCCGACTTCGATGGGACTGGTATCGCCGCCATTGGGGACGCTCGGCGCATCATTGGTGCCGAACAGGCTCTGCGCCGAGGCCGGATAATTGACCTTGAGCGACACCTGGCCGGTCCCGGTTTGGCCGCTCGTGTCCGTGATCGTGTAGGTGAAACTCGCCGCCCCGGCATAGCCAGCGATGGGCGTGAAGGTCACGGTCTGGTTCTGCGAATTGTAGCTTACGCTTCCATCGGCCGCGTTAGCGACGCTGGTAATCGAGAAAGTCAGCCCGGACGGGTTGGTGTCGTTCGCGAGCAGCGTCGATGCCGGAATGTTCAGCACACCATTTTGGCTGACCGTGAAGCCACCGTCGTCGTGAGCTTGCGGCGACGTCTGGCCGGAATCGCTGAAGACGACATCTACCCAGTAGTTCGCGGCGTCGACAGAGGACACGTTGTTGGGGAAAGTCGGATTACTGCCGTACGCATAGACGCCGTTGAGGCTGCTACCGGGCGCGGTGAGCGCGCCTTTCGTAATGCCGTCATAGTCGATGAAATAGAAGTCCGTCGAAGAATAGTGGCCGGTGTTGGTGTGATAGGAGGCGACATACGTGACGCCCGCCTGGACATTGACAGGCGTCGCGAAATCAACCTGCTGCCAGCCGCTCGCTGTTTCGTTGCTAAAGGTGGCGCTTGCGAGCAGCGTGCCGTTGGCGGTCCAGAGATCGCCGATGTGGGTGCCGGTATTATCAGACGCCTTGTAGAAGCGAATGCCAGTGATCTTGCCCGACGCGGTTGGGACGAATTTGAGGCCGACTTCAACTGCGCCGGAATCGCCGTTTGAAATCACCGCAGGCGTGTCGGTCGGACTGAAGAGCGTCAGGCTGGAAGACGGCGTGATGGTGTAGCTAGTGCCCGTACCAGGTGTTTGCAGATTCAGGCTGTCGTCGACCGCCCTGGTCTTGAGACTATATGTCCCCTGGGCGCCTGTGACGAACGTATATGACCACGTCACGTTCGCCGCGCCGACGTTGCTGTTGGTTGGATGCCAGGTTGTTCCACCATCCGTGGAGATTTCGACGCCGGCAATCTTTCCAGCCGTGTCAGCGGCCGTTCCCGTCACCGTAATCGATTGCCCCTCGACGACGCTGGCAGCCGAGAGATTGGTGATAGCAGAGGTCGGCGCCGTAGTGTCGGTGGACTGGATCGCGGCCACCAGGTTCGCCTGCAGCGTCGCCGGCTGAACGCCCATGTCGGCGAAAAGGTTGACCATCGCCTGCTGGACATTGGGGTCCACCGGAGTCGCGGGTCCGTCGTGGTCGCTGGCAAGAGCCCACGGCCAGTTGATTGAGCCGGCCGAGAATATCAGTGCGCCACTGACGGGATCCCGATGCAGCACAAGATTGTGGGTCGCCGTGCCTGCTCCGAACGTGTTACCGTAATCAAGCAGATACTTTCCATCCACATTGACTGTCGAAGACGAGACACTGACCAACCCAGCCGGACGGAATCCGTTGTCCGGCGCGACGTCCCATTCAACGCCCAATAGGCCAGGTACGAGCGAGGCGGTCTGTCCGGATGCCGTTTGCGCAACGGCCGTATTGCGCCAGAAGCGCAACTGGGTCATCGAGTACGGTATCGTGATCGTATCGTATCGAAATGCGTTGACCGCGAACAATGTACCGGTCAGCTGATTCGAAGGAAGAGGCGTCGAACCGAACCGCGGGTCAGAGTAGTTGCCGGTCGCCTGTCCTGTTGGATCAAGCAGCGCATTCGCATGCGTATCTTTGTAGCTGATGAGTGTGCGGTTGGCTGTTCCGCTGCCATCGATGCTGGGCGCCAACCTTGTTTTCCAGAAGATCTCGTTGCCCGTGAGAAACGCAAGGTTCACGCCGGCATGCGCTGCGGCCTCTACGTTGGCGCGCTGAGCTTCGGTCCAATACTCGTCATGCCCCGCGTCCATGAAGACTTTGTGATTGAGCAACAACGAGCCGTTTGTCGCAGCATCGATGCCGGAAATGTAAGAGACATCGTAACCGTTCTGCTCGAGCCAATAGATGGCCGCGATCTCGGCCGTGAACGGAGAGTCTCCCCCCTCGGAGAAGGTTCCGGTGCCGTCACGTGTCACAAGGGGGCGATTATAACTGACCGCGTAGGCCGCTCCGTTGATGCCCGGGCCGTTTCCGAAATAAAGGTTGGCGCCTCCCCAACCGTTGTAGGCTTGCCAGTCCTCATCACTCGTCTGCAGGACGATGTCGCTGTGCGAAGCGTCGTTCCTTATGATGAACGGGATCTGGAAAATCTCGGTGCCGTTGATGACGTTGGCGATGTAGACGCCCGAGGCCGCATCGGTTGGCACGCTCCAGGAATCGGTTACGCTCCAGTTGCCGGCATCGACGAGACCGGTCGACGTGTCACGTAGTGCAGCGGGTTGGACGACCGCAGCTCCGGCCTGATGCTGCAGGCTCGTAACCAGCCTGGCACCATCACCACCGTAATAGCCTAGCCGGTAAACATCGACGCGATAATTCGGGTTTCCGGTCAGATTGTTGATCTTGAATTGGACCGTCCCGCCGACATTGGTGCTGATTGCCGTCGCAAATCCCTGGGTCAGGGTCGAATTGTCGCCCGGCTGGATCTCCCAGACACTTCTCGGCGTGCCCGGCTTCTGGTTTTCCAGTACGGTGGGATTCGTGGGTGGATCGAAGACAATGGTGCCTCCCTGCCCATTGCTCTTCAAATTCCAGTTCAGGTCCATCCCCGAAAACAGCAAGGTGACATTGGCCGTGCCATTGCTGAAATCGACCGTGCTGATGTTCGAGCTATTGTCGTAATGGACGGTCGCCGACATCGACGATGTGAAGGGGAGATCCTTCAAGTCGATGAGGTTGCCCGGCGAAAGCGTAGCCCCCGGCGACGAACCTGTGATCAAACCCTGGAACTTGGCCGACTGATCGAGCACGAGCGTGCCAACTCCCGTGTCGAACGACACGGTTATGCCGGAGAACGATCCATTCGAGAAATGGCCGGAAACCGAGCCTTCGACCTCCAGGATCGCCTTGTCTGAAATTTCGAAAGATCCCGTCCCGCTGACGTCACCCTTGAAGTCCGCTGTCGCAATGCGATCGCCAAGGATCGCCCCGACTGCCACAGTCCCATTGTTCAGTGCGTCGCCTTCGACCATAAAGGGCGTCCCCGCACCAAACGAAAGCGTCGCGCCCGCATTGAGGACCAGGCTCCCGATATCAACGCTGGCCGTGCTCGTGACGCTATACGTTCCGGCAGCATCGAGAAACGCAGAGTCGGTGATCCCCGGTACGCCGGCGCTCCAGTTCGCAGCGACGTTCCAGACTCCGTCGCTCGGATGACTCCAATGAGTGGTGCCCGGAGTCGAGATCGATGATGATGTCGGCGACGTCCCTTCATTCGCCCACGGGAACGTCAGGCCCCAGCCTTTATGTCCGCTCGTCAAAGAGGTCGAAGACAGCAGAGCAGACAATCGCGACCGGAAAGATGCGGAGAAGAGACCGGGCAGAAAGCCGTGCAGGTCCGACGGATCGCCCGCACCGGCCCGCGATGAAGGTTGAACTAACGAGGCGTCACCAATCAGAGGCGGTAGGGTGGATGCCCAGCTTGCCAGCGGATCAACAAGCGGCGGAACCCAGAGGCCGGGCGGTTCTAGGCCCGTGAATGCATTCCAATAGATCGATTCGTGTGAAATGGAGGGGATATCTTCCCCCGGGAAAACGGCCCGAGCTCCCCGGCCGAAGACGCTCGCCTTTTGCACCAGCATGGCCATACCGATTAAATAAAGCCCCTATATGTATTTTAATTCCATTTTAACTGCCAGTCAATTTTAAATGCAAATATATTTAACATATCTTAGTTGTCGACTGGGTGGCGCAATCGTGAAGCGAATTGCGGCAGACGCGCGATTTCATTCAGATATTTGCCATAGCCGCTTTTCTCCAACGGCTGCGCTAGCGCGAGAAGTTGATCACGATTGATAAAGCCGAGCCGGAAGGCGACCTCCTCGAGACAGGCAATCTTCATTCCCTGCCGCTTTTCCAGGGTCTGAACGAACGTCCCGGCATCGATGAGAGACTCGACCGTGCCGGTGTCCAGCCAGGCAAACCCTCGCCCCATGCGCTCAACGTGGAGCGCGTTGGCCGAAAGGTAACGCATCTGAAGATCGGTAATCTCGAGCTCGCCGCGCGGCGACGGCTCCACGCGACGAGCATAGCGGACAACGCGATTGTCGAAAAAATATAGGCCCGTGATTGCCCAGTTCGAAGCCGGCCGTTTGGGCTTCTCCTCGATCGATACCGGGCGGTCTGCCTCATCAAAAGCGACGACGCCATATCGTTCCGGGTCCCGCACATGGTAAGCAAAGACCGTTGCGCCTTCCTCACGTCCGGCTGCCCTGGCGAGTAGTTCGCTCAGGCCATCGCCGAAGAAAATATTGTCTCCAAGCACCATCGCCACACGATCGCTTCCGATGAAATCGGCGCCGACAATGAAGGCGTCCGCGAGACCGGCGGGACGGGTTTGTTCCGCGTAGCTGAGTCGGATGCCCCATTGGCTGCCGTCTCCCAGCAACAGTTCGAACTGGCACCGGTCTGAAGGAGTGGTAATGATCAGAATTTCGCGGATCCCTGCCAACATCAACGTCGACAGGGGATAATAGATCATCGGCTTGTCATAGATCGGGAGCAATTGCTTGCTGACCACCCGCGTGATCGGATAGAGGCGCGTTCCGCTGCCGCCAGCCAGCACGATTCCCTTTAGCATCGGTTTCTCCTTCTCCGACCAACTGGTCCAGACAAGCTTGGAGTGAATGGCGCCAAGGTGCCAGGCGAATCCCGAACACGCGTTCGGCCTTGGATGAGTCCAGGCGCGAGTTCCGAGGCCGACGCGCAGCGGTCGGAAACTCCTCAGTCGTGATCGCCTCAAGCGCCCGAATACGCGCTCCACGGCGCGAACACTCGTGGAAGATTGCCTGCGCAAAATCGTGCCAGCTTGCCTCGCCTTGGCCGCCGAGATGAAAGATGCCGGCCGTGGCCCTGCGATCGTCCGTTACCGACCGTTGTGCGATCCGCAGGACTGCGTCCGCGAGGTCGTACGCGTAAGTCGGGTTACCATGTTGGTCGTTGACAACCCTTACGACCTGCTGCGTCTCGCATAGCCGCAGCATCGTTCGGACGAAGTTGCCGCCGTAGGGACTGTAAAGCCAGGAGCATCTTATCACGGTCGCGAGCGGGTGCGCTGCCAAAACAGCAGCCTCCCCGGCAAGCTTGGATGCGCCGTAGACGTTCAACGGCGCCGGAATGTCGCTTTCGTCGTACGCGTGGGGTTTCGCACCGTCGAATACATAGTCGGTCGAGAGATGGATAAGCGGAATGTTCATTTGCCACGCGACATCCGCCAGCGCGGCCGCGCCATCGCGATTGATGCTGAAGGCCCTCGCCGCTTCAGATTCGGCCTGATCTACCGCCGTATAGGCGGCCGTGTTGATGATCGCAGACGGCCCGATCGACGCAATGAGCTTGTCGATACCTTCCCGATTCTCCAGATCGAGTTCTGGGCGTCCGAGAGCCACCGCAGGCAAACCGCGCGTTGTGGCAAGATCACGAAGGCACATTGCCAGCTGACCATTCCGTCCGGCAACGAGGATTGGTTGATCTGTCATCTCCACCTCAGTTTTGGGCGGCCAGGAGACCCAGACGTGAACCGTCATAGACGCCGCTGCGAGCACGCTCCCACCAGGCGCGGTTCTTGAGATACCAGCCGACGGTTTCGAACAGGCCGTGTTCGAAGGTTCTGATCGGTTTCCAGCCGAGCTCGCGATGTGCTTTCGATGCGTCTATTGCATAGCGGGTATCATGCCCGGGACGATCCGGCACGAACGTAATGAGAGAACGTCTGCACCCCGCGCCCGGAGATAAGCGATCCACAACGTCACAGATGCGGGTGACGACCTCCAGGTTGGATCGCTGGGCATCTCCGCCGAAGTTGTACTTCTCGCCGGGCCTTCCTTCGTGCAAAAGTCGTATCAAGCCCGCGGCATGATCATCGACGTGAAGCCAGTCGCGGATATTCCTTCCGTCGCCATAGACCGGCAGAGGCTTCCGGTCGATCGCATTGAGGATCGTCAGCGGGATGAGCTTTTCCGGAAACTGATACGGCCCGTAATTGTTCGAGCAGTTCGACACGATCACCGGCAGACCGTAGGTCCGAAACCACGCGAGTGCGAGGTGGTCCGCGGCGGCCTTGCTCGCCGAATAGGGCGAGCTCGGCCTGTAGGGCGTATCCTCGCGAAATAGATCATCTGGCCCCAACGAGCCGTAGACTTCGTCTGTCGACACATGGATGAATCGGAACTGCTTCCGCCTCGAAGCCGGTAGACGTTCGTAGTAGGCTCTGGCCGTCTCCAGGAGCGTGTAGGTGCCAACCACATTGGTATTGACGAAGGCGTCGGGTCCGTTGATGGACCGGTCAACGTGGCTTTCGGCGGCCAGATGTATGATCGCGTCAGGCTCATAGTCGGCGAACGCAAGATCCATGGCCGCGCGATGGCAGATGTCGGACTGTAGGAACGCATAAGTCTCCAGCTTCTCGATGCTCGCGAGCGAAGCCAGATTGGCTGCGTACGTCAACTTGTCGATGTTGATCACTGCGGCACCAGTCTGTAGGGCCAAACGGCGACAGACCGCAGAACCGATAAAGCCCGCTCCGCCGGTCACCAAGATACGCATTCTACTCGTCTCCACTAGTCGAAAACGCAACCGAGCTGGCTGAGCGTAGGAAGAGTGTGATCCTTTGGCGACACGTGGGCTTCTGAGGGCGTCACGGGCCACTCGATCGCTAACGTTGAATCAGCCCAGTAAACGCCGCCGTCATGACTTGGGGCATAGACCTGGTCGACTTTGTATAAGACGACGGTTTTGGGCTGCAGCGTACAGAAGCCGTGCGCGAACCCCTTCGGAATGAACACCTGCTCCCCGCTTTCACTATCCAACTGTATCGCGATGTGCTTGCCGAAGCTGGCCGATGAACGCCGAAGGTCAACTGCAATATCGAGAATCGCCCCGCTCAACACCCGTATCAACTTCGCCTGGGCGAAGGGCGGCCGCTGGAAGTGCAGGCCGCGCACGGTGCCGATCCGATCCGAGCTGGACTGATTGTCTTGAACGAAGTCATGGAGAATTCCCTTCTCTGCGAACGCTGATCGCTGGAAGGTCTCAGAGAAGTAGCCGCGGGCGTCGGGAAACCGATCTGTGCGAATGACTTTGACATCAGGAATCGCCAAGGATCGCAGCTCCAACATTGGGTACCCTTCTGCCCGCTCTCAATTCGATGAGGCGGACCATAATCCCCGTCGAGATTAATCTTTCACGCTCATAATCCACCACGAAACGGTCGCACGATTTCGGCGCAAGCCATTAGATCAGCCTGCAAGTCACGGAACTCTCTCGACATTTGCAAACTCCCGTTGAGCAATATCGCCAAACCTGCATTTTTCATCTTCGCCTCGATTAATATATTGTCTATTTAATTTGGCAAGCATGTTTTTATAAGGTATATAATTTCATACCATCTCGCTGATCGCTTTAAATGTCGCCCGCGGGCGGGCGGGCGCAACGCGACCAATCGTCGGACAGGTACGTGATGCTTCAGAACAATCTTCAACTTGCGGATAGAATGCGACTGCCGGTGAACGGGCCGGCTCAACCCGCGCAGGCAGACGGCGCAGGGATCACCGAAGTCATCAATTTCGGTATCGGGCTTCTACGGCGCCAGTATCTCGTAATTCTTGTTACCGCCGTACTCGCCACCGCGGCGAGCCTGCTCTATCTCCGTCTGGCCTCGCCAACCTATACCGCGCAGGTTCAGATCCTGTTGGCCAATCCGAGGCCTCAATTCGTCCAGCAGCAATCACTCCTCGCCGAGCCGGCTTTCGATCTCAGTCAAATCGAGACCCAGCTTCAGCTCCTGAGATCAAAGGCGGCTGCGGTTGCCGTAATCGACCACTTGAAGCTGGCAGACGATCCGGATTTCAATGCGTCCGACCTATCTTTGCAGGCGCTCTGGCAACGAATTCAGTCATGGGCATCGGGTGGATCGAAGAAGGAGACGCCATCCGGCACGCACGGCGAACCATCCGACACTCTCGTAGACGCATTTCTCAATAGGCTGTCCGCTGGACGTGTCGGGTACAGCAACGTCATTGAGATCAGTTTCAGCTCGAGCAACGCAACCCGAGCCGCGGAGATTGTCAATGCGGTAGCGAATACCTATGTTGCAGGCGAGCTCAATGCAAAATTTGACGCCAATCGCAAGGCAACGAGCTGGCTGCAGGAAAGATTGCGCGATCTCGGCGACCAGGCCCTCGCCGCGCAGCGCGCGGTCGACGTCTACAAGGCTCAAAATAACATCGTTTCCCTGGACGGAAAGCCCATCGACGAGCAGCAGATTACGGAGATCAACAACCGATTGGCCGCCGCACGTGCTCAAACATCTGAGGCCACGGCCAAGTTGTCCCGCTATGAAACTCTCCTTGCCGTCGATCCTAAAAGGCCGTCCGCGATGGACAATCTGGATGCTATCGGGGCCGACGCGCTGAACAGCCAGATCATTACGGGGCTGCGCCAGCAATATCTGGAGCTCACCAGACGTGAGGCCGAGTTGGCGGCAAGGGTCGGTCGCGACCACTTGGCGGTCGTCAATGTCCGGAACCGCGCGCGAGAGTTCCGCGTCTCAATTTTCGACGAGGTCAGGAGGCTTGCCGAAGTCAGCCGAAGCGAATTCGAGCTCGCCAAGCAGCGCCAGGAAGAAATCGAAAAACAATTGTCCAAAGCCGTCTCGCAATCTCGTTCGGTCAATTCTGCTGAGCTGACCATCAAGGACTTGGAAAGCAGGGCAAAGGGCCTGCGCAGCTTGTACGAGACCTTCCTCCAGCGTTACATGGGCTCCGCACAGCAGGAGACGTTTCCCACCTCTGACACGCGGGTACTTTTTCCTGCTTCGCCGCCGACGAGCAAGAGCAAGCCAAAGACAAGGCTGATCCTGGCGTTTGGCATTCTCGGCGGTCTCGCGATGGGCATCGGCCTGGCGCTCCTAAGAGACCTCATGGACCGCGTCTTTCGGACCTCTTCACAGGTGGAAACCGTACTGGAGTTGCCATGTCTATCTTTGGTCCCGTTGTTGCCGGCCCGCAAATCTCCCAAGCCACCAATCCGCCTCCAGAAAACCGATGATGATGTTCAGCGACGGATCCCTTCGTCTCCAACCGCAATTCATCAGACGGTGGTCGGGATGCCACTATCTCGATACACGGAGGCCATTCGTTCCATCAAGCTAGCCATCGACCACAATCCGGCGAAAATCTCTTCCCAGATCATCGGTATTACCTCTGCGTTACCGAATGAGGGGAAGACCACGATTGCAGCCTCGCTCGCGCAATTGATCGGGCACACCGGCAAAAGAGCTATCATCGTGGACTGCGACCTCAGGAATCCCTCACTAACCGGCGTCTTTGCGCCTAAGGCGACCTGGGGAATCATCGAAGTTGCAAACGGTAGCCGGTCGCTCGCCGACGCTATCTGGAGGGACCCGACGACCAATCTTGCATTTCTGCCCGCCGTACGTCGCGGACCTTTGCTCCACACCAGCGAAATTCTTTGCGCGGACTCGATAAGCAAACTGTTCGACCGTTTACGAGCCGAGTACGACTACGTCATCGTCGACCTTCCGCCCTTGACTCCGTTGGTGGATGTTCGAGCCACTTCATCTCTGATTGACTGCTACATTCTCGTTGTCGAATGGGGCCGGACCAAAATCGATGTCGTGCAACACGCATTGCACACGGCACCGAACATTCACGAATCTCTGATTGGAGCAGTTCTCAGCAAGACCGACACCAAGGCGATGGCTCGATATGACGGTCATCGGAGCTACTATTACCATGATAGCCATTACATCCGTTATGGTCTTTCTGGCTCTTGAGGCTGGTCATAGCGGCCTACACGTTATCTGGCTTGCGAGACCAGCGGAGCGGCCGAACCAGATGAGGGTGTTTACATGATGGTCCGGCTTGTCATATTGGCCGAGTTGATGGCGGTTGCCGCGGCGTTCGCAATGCCGGAAAGCCTGCAAGTCCGGGTGTTGATATCGTTGGTACTCGCAACAGCGGCGCTAATGGTCGCGATCTTTCTACCGTCCTCCTCGCTCGGGCTTGCCAAACTGCTCCGTCCTAGTCTCGTCGTTGTACTCGCGGCTCCGGCGCTCTGGATGGCTTTGCAGGCAGTGCCGATGCCGTTTGGCAACCTCGGCAATCCCATTTGGGCAACTGCATCGGCGGCTTTAAACGAGCCCCTCGCCGAAAGAATCACAGTCGACACCACGGCGACCATGTTCTCGCTCTTGCAGTATTGCGCTGTGCTCGCTACAGCTCTCATTGCTGCAGTCACCGCGCTTGACCGATATCGCGCGGCGCAACTGCTACATATTCTGCTGTCGATAGCCACAATCGTTACCGCCATGTGGTTGGGCAAAGAAATAACCGGTGTGGCTGGACCCGATGGCTCAACCGTCGCGGTGCTCGGGGTGTTGCTCTCCTGCGCAACGGCAATTCGTGCGGTCGATCAGGTACTCCGACGCAGTCGACCCGGAACAATTGCACTAGACCCGCTCCCTGCGCTGTCCGCCGCGATCATCGCAATGATTGTCTGTATGGCCGCGCTGCTCATTCGGGCCAACTCAACTGCAGTCGTCGCGGCTCTCCTCGGTTCAGAGATCTTGTTCTCGGTGTTCGCAGTTCGCAGGTGGTTCCCGGGATTGTGGGGTACTGCAGGCGTCCTTGCAACTGCCACGATCGTCTTCATTGCCACGGCTACGGTCATTCCCTTCAGAACGAACACCGATCTGACGATCGTCTTGTCAACGAGCAGTCAGGCCGCAACAGAACGGATGCTGCAGGACGCCGCGCCGGCAGGATCCGGTGCGGGTGCTTCGACGGTACTTTTGCCGATTTACCAGGACCCCGGAGTTGGCGACTCGCCAGAAAGGCCCACCGCCGCCGCCACGATCGTTATAGACATGGGGTGGGCTTTTCTCTTCGCGCTCGTGGTTGCTGCATTACTCTGCGCTTCTATTCTGATCAGACGTGCTTTGTCACGTGCTTACGATTACGTCTTCCCAGCGCTGGGCGCTGGCGCTTTGATTGCAGTGACGATACTCGCATTTTCCGATGATGGAATTCTAGGTTTAGGAGCATCGCTTCTGCTCGCTGCACTTTTGGGGCTGGCGTTCGGTCAAAGCCTTTCCAGCGCTGGACGTGACGCCATATCCTCGGAGCCGGAAGCGACGTCCGATCAAATTGCAGTTCAAACACCTGCCCCTCTCCGAAGGTTGACGTCAGGGTCAGTCGCCATTTGGCCCCGCGTTAGCCTGATGGTGCTTGGTATTGTGTTGATCGTGCAGGCAGCATGGGTGGCGCTCCCCGAGCGGTACTTTGGTGCAAGATCGTCTTTGCCGTCGGTTCTTTCGACTGCAGCAGCAGGGCCGAACGCCATGTCGACGCGTGAAGACTTATGGATCCAGGGAGGATCAAGCTTCACCCGGGATTCCGCTCTGGTTGTCGACGAGCAAAGGGTGGCGCCTTTTATGACTTCGGATCAGTTTGCTCGTGCATTGCGCTCTTCGCCGCTCCGCGGTGACATTTGGCTCTTGCTCGCGGCGTCGAAGCGCAGTTCACCCCAACCCCGCACGGCAGCAATGCTCAGAATGTCATACTATACTGCGCCGAATGAATTCAACCTGCTTCCGTTGCGCGTATCGGTCGCGCTCGCCGCAGATGCCATGGTGCGGGACGCTGACCTGCGTGAATTGATCAAACGGGACGTCAGCCTCGTCGTCAGACATCGGCCTGCCCTCAAACCAGCCCTTGTGACCGCCTACCGGTCAACCTCGGCTGATGGGAAGACCTATCTCGAGGGCCTGATTTCGGAACTGGATCCGCCGTTCCTCGACCAAGTGCACGCGCGGAGTTCCCGAATGGGTTCTCCATAACCTCAAGAGCCGCGACCTCCACTCAAGCCGCGATCTCGGATCGGCGACAAAGGGCGCACGCCATTAAATGGGGCAGAGCCGCGGTTTTTTACTTGATAAACGCGTTTAATTAATAAATAATTAATATTAATTCGCAGAGTTCCGGCCATGAATTTCGTAAACCGACATTTTCCCGATCGGGAGGTTACGGATAGTATCAGTCCCGAACCGAGAATATCCCGCGAGCCCAAATGGCCCCTCCGTTATGACGCGGTAGAGCACGTGGTGCTCGGTGCTGATATTGCTACCATCCTCTTTGCGAGCATCGTCTCCACAT
This sequence comes from Bradyrhizobium sp. 62B, assembly GCF_030272265.2. Taxonomy (NCBI): domain Bacteria; kingdom Pseudomonadati; phylum Pseudomonadota; class Alphaproteobacteria; order Hyphomicrobiales; family Nitrobacteraceae; genus Bradyrhizobium; species Bradyrhizobium sp. 62B. The sequence goes on from NZ_CP092841.2 coordinate 4,301,542, forward strand.
TGCTGTACCAAGCTCAGAATGGACATGCCGCGGCCAACTTTGGCAACGCGCTGGGCTTGGCGCTGGTTGGCGCAGTTTGTCTCGTTTGCCTGCTGAAGGCCTACGGGCTTTATCAGCCGGTTGAGCTCCTCGTCCTCCGAAATCAGATCCGGGCGGTCTGTTTGGCTTGGATGTCTTCGGTGCTTTTCATGTTGGCGGTCTTCGGCTTCGCAATCGACCCGGAAATCTCTCAGCACCGAGGCCTGCTCTTCGCCGTCTTGGCCCTGGGGTTACTTTTGGGCGAGCGGTGGGGAGTTAAGGTGCTTCTCGGAAGGGCCCTGAGCGGCAGGAAGTTCGCCAGTACAAATATTGTCCTGATCAGCGATCAACCCTTGTCGAAGAACGTGGGATTGTCCGAAACCTTGTCGATGCACGGGTATCTCGTCAAAGAAAGGTTCAGCTTGCCTCCGTTCGGCTTCGGTCCTGCCTGCCGAAGGCGGCTCACGACGCGCGTCATCGACTACATCCGCAACTGCCAACTCGACCAGGTGGTGGTGGAAGCTGAACCGGAGCGATGGCCCGAACTGCGAGCCTTTGTTGCCGATTTGCGCGTTTTGCCGTTCCCGATCATATTCGTGCCGGTTGGCACGACATCCGAGTTGCTTCGACACCCCAGGCGGAGTCTTGGAGGCGCCGTTTGTCTAGAACTCCAGCAAGGACCCCTTACACCGCTGGAGTACGCGATCAAGCGCACGATTGATGTTATCGGCGCCGGCCTGGCCTTGGTGATGCTCGCACCACTGCTTGCGCTCGCCGCTATCGCAATCAAGCTAGAATCCCCCGGCCCTGTATTTTTCCGGCAGCAACGCTGTGGCTTCAATGGCCGGACTTTCTTGATCAGCAAGTTTCGGACCATGCATGTTCTCGAGGACGGGCACGTGATTGCTCAGGCCACCCCTCAGGACCGACGCGTCACTCGCGTGGGCAGACTGCTGCGCCGGACGAGCTTCGATGAACTGCCGCAACTGCTGAATGTTCTCGAGGGCAGTATGTCGCTGGTAGGCCCGCGCCCCCATGCCTTGGCCCACGACGGCCAGTTTGACAAGCTCGTGCGAAACTACGCCTTTCGCCGCAGGGTCAGACCGGGACTGACCGGATGGGCCCAAGTCCACGGCTGCCGCGGCGCAACGCCCACGGCGTCTATGATCGAAGCACGTGTCCAGTACGACCTCTGGTACATCGACAATTGGAGTATTCGGCTGGATCTCGCAATCCTGTTGCGAACTCCTATGGAAGTATTGCGAGGGCGCAACGCCTATTAGGCTCGATCTCGACGTAAGGCGGCGAGCTGCACCAGTTCGTGGCGCAGTAAGTTCTCACGCCCGCTGCCGAAGTTTCGGAGCCGCTTCCCCGATGCGAAACTCCTCGATTCGACGACCGGATTTCACCGCAGCAACCAGCCAACGAGGCCGCTTGCCACGTCCCGACCAAGTTTCGGAAGTTTGCGGGTTACGGTATTTCGGCAGTACACGCGGATATTTGCGCCTCTGCTTGCCGTTGGGAGAGACGCCCAACCCGCTTGTTTCGGCCAATGCAGCCATTCCGCCGCCGAGAACCGCCAAGCGCTTCTCCAGTTCCTGCTTTTCCGCTTTGATCCGGTCCGACAAAATGCCGCTAATTTCCTCATGAAGGGACCATAGATCATCGAGGGACATCGCTTCTAGTTCGAGCTTCTTGGTCGACATGTTAGCATCCTGTAGTTGCGCCCATTTAATATGTCCCAGCAGAGTAATCAAGCACCCAATGTCGGGCTTAGCGAAAACTGTTCGGAACTCAACAGCATTTTTATGCTCCACATAACTGCGTCGCCGGTTCCAATCAAGACTGAAAAATGCATTATTCGCTGAATTCAATAGCCGCCCGCACATAACACGCGCCCTACGTGCGCCGGCGCCGCGATTCAATCTGATTATGATTGATTAGAGCGTCGCGAGGTAGATCTTCCGCGCCGCCGCCCTCGTGAGGAACATGACTGCGGGAGGCCGCATCCCGGCATTCGTCCTGAAATGCGGATGTCAGCCCGCTGCAGCCGCGAGGTTATGATTGCGATATCTCTCAGCGCGAGCTTTCGCAGCTGGATTTGGAGCTGCAGATCCTTGAGGTCGGTCAACGGTTCCGCAGGCGCGATAAACTGCCTGATCGCAACTCGAAGACGTACCAACGGGCACCCAATAATATCCAATGTTTCTCTTCGAGAGCGCAGCAAGCCTTCCTCGCCCAACAATAAAAGAAAAATAATCCTCGCAATATACATTTAATAATATATTATTTATTTATTATCACGTCAATTGAAAGACCGACCCTGATTCCCAGTCTTTTGTTCGCCAGGCGAAAAACCTCTATTCGGCGTCAGATATGACTGTTGGGCAGGTTGGTCGCTGACGAGAATGCTATGCGCCGGCAAGATCTCGAAGCCATGGATTTTGAGGAACTTTGGCTCCTCCACGAGGAGCTCACGAAGATTCTTGCTGAGAAGATAACAGCCGAAAAGCGCGAGTTGGAAAAACGCCTGGCGCAGCTCAATCAGCCGGACCAATTCGGCGAGGCGGAGGGCGAGGCAACAGAGATGGGCCCAGGCCAGTCCCCTCGCCGCAAATACCCAAAGGTCGTGCCGAAATACTTCAACCCCCTCAAGCCGACAGAGACTTGGTCTGGGCGAGGCAAACAGCCGCGCTGGCTGGTCGCAGCGCTTCAATCAGGACACACGCTCGAGGAGTTCAGGATTCTCGAAAACGGCGAAGCGTCCAGCCGGAATGCTGGTAGTCACGAGCATTGATGGCTTCATCGACGCAGACACCCGCGGGCGCGAATCGTCTGCGAACGGATGGGAGTTACCGGTCGCTCTGCTCGCAGCGCGCTTGCGCGCCTACACCTTCCCTGTGCGCACAGCGACGGCCGCCTTCAACAAAAACTGCAAGGTGTCCACTTTTGGGAGGGACCACGATCTACGCGGATGGGCGGCGGCTTGCCAGGCGCCATTTGCCGCGTTCCGGTAGTTTCCGAGATCCAGCGCCGTCATCGCGAGGAACAGCAAACGCGTGGACGGAAAACGTGCCTGCATCAACTGTCGCATGAACTGCAGGCGGGGAATCAGGCGGGAGCGCATCGTCTGCGGAATATCGACGCCAAGCAGCCCGGCAAGAGCGACCAGTTGGGTTTCAACCGCGTTCTTCATCAATTCGCCCGAGACTAGCGAGGCAAGCTTCTCCCAATCAAGGCCTTCGGCGGAATCGTTTAGATCTCGCAATTCAACAAGGTGCCGCAGGTCGAGGTCGCCGAGCCAATAACCGTAGTCTTGAAATTGATCATGGATGATCAGCGTGAGCGCTCGGTAGACAGGCGTGGGGATATACACGCGCCCGCTTCCCAGCGGCGCGATAACGCAATGGTTCAGCGCCTGCCCGATGCTTTGGTAGAGGTACGCGGGACCCGGAGCGGCCTGCTGCAGGTCGATGGTCCCGACATCCTGTGACCGGTTCAACTCGACGTGCCATCTCTGGCTTCCGGCGGGGGTCTGGTAATCAATATCGTAGCCAATTGCACATAGAGCGGCGATTGCCATTCTGGCCTCGTCCGGCATGACGATGATGTCCAGGTCGGACATTATCCGAACGCCTCGGCGCTCCCCGGGTGCGGTCGCCAGTGTCGATGTGCCCTTGAGCATGATCGGGGTAATTCCCAAGCGGTTCATCGCAACGACGGCTTCTTCCAGCTGAGCGAGTAGGCGATTATTGCGCAGCTCGTTTCGGCGGTGGATATTGCGGATATATGCGCAGACGTCCTCCGGCAGCATCGATGCATATTTGCCCACAAAGTCGATGAGCGCCGGCGTCGTCAGAGTCCGATTTGCGAGCCCGATTACGGACGTCCACTCCACGTCGACGGGCGGCATACCTCGCAAGCAATTGCAGAGGCTCGAGAGCGCGCTGCTATACCTCACCATCGCACAATTCCATCAGCAAGCGCCGAGCTCCCACCGACTCGCAGTAGGTGAGCTGAAATGATCGCGCGCCGGCGACAATCCGCTTCAAAGCGAAAAAGCCGGCCTGCGATAGCCTTCCGTCAGCGGCAAATGCGTTTTCGATAAGCCGCTTCATCGCATCCAACTGGTCTATCGCGGTCAGTTCTTCCGGACCGCTCGCGACCCGTTTCAAGAAGACGATCCAGCTCGCGGAAACGCATTGGTTCTGCGCATTTGGAATGGGGATGTACCGCACCCGAACCCCGTCGGAGCGGCAATGCGTCGCGTCATACCTGTCGCCATGCAGCCGGGAGAGCAAGTCCCACGATCCCTCCTTGACTGTGAGCGCAAAGGGAATTCCGCAGATGGTCCCGTCGGCTCCAACCAGCGCAACATCATCGCCAGCGTAGCTAAAGCCGGCGTCCACGAGCTGCAGTGTCAGGGTCGACTTTCCAGCCCCCGGCTGACCGCACAACAGCAGGCCCGCACCGTTTCTCACGAGAGTAGCTGCATGAAGGGAAAAGACCCAGCGATCGCTTCGAATAAGCCGCTCGCTGATGTGCGCCTTGATCGTCGGCGCCAGTGCTTCGACTTCACATCTGGAGATTCTCGAATCCTCTCCGCGGAAGAACACTTGCTCGTCCAGCATCGTTGCCTCGATCACCAGGTCGTTGTCGCCCGCGCCCTGGTCCGCGACGCAGAATACCGACAGCAGCCGTCTCAAGAGGTCTCGATCTGCAGTCCGGACGCCTATTTTGTGCCGACCCAGAATCACTGAGAAGGAACAGTCAATTGGCACTTGCCAGTCCGCTTGGAGTAGCGCTTGATCGGCCCAGACATTTACAACCTGGCGGGTGAACTGGCGTGACGCATCCTCGTCAATGCCTAGCGCCCCAAGCCCCTGATAGACATCTTCCAGAGAGGCACCTTGCGCCAGCTTGCACCAGATGAATGCCGCTACCTGGTCCAGCTCGAAGATCTTCTGCCCTGCTTCGCTGAAGAGCATTGATCGACCATCCAGCAGCACGAACACTGCATCTGGAGCCGGTCTCAACACCATCTCTGCCGACGATCTTTTCAGCACGGCTCCAGCCAATGTACGAAGGTTCGTCTCGCCCGACGAAGGCCAACGCTATGTCGCGGCGACAGAGAGAGGCCTCGACTACGAGTTTCGATCTACCCCGGCCTGCGGCGCTGCAATTCCCGTTCAGCCGAGCACAAACCCGATCGGGCTCGTTTCGAAATGACAATCCGGCCCGTCATGCCGCCAGCTGCCCGTCCTCGCCTCCCTCCTGTGGCGCAACGTTCAAAAGCAGCTCGTCAAAAAAGCACTCTCTCGCGGTCAACCGATGAGCTTCCAAAAGGTAACGATAAGCTTCGCGATCGGCTCTCCGTTCTTTTAGAATGCGCTCCTTCTCGCCGATGCTGGCCAGCTCCGCGCGCATCTGGGCCAACAGCGGTGCGTGCGAGACGAGGTAATTATTGTGATTTAATTCCCACATCGTTTCCTCCAGCCGAATGAAACTTCAATAGGCCAGAGATTACGTGATCGGCAGAATTTAACAACGCCATTTATGCAATTAACCGTAAATCACAATTTGTTTCATATTTGAACCTGATGCGGCCGCCGAACACAGCTCGCAACCGCTGCAAGTGGATCGCAAATACGGAGCAGTTACAGCCTTACCGCGTATCCCGCGTACATATTTGATTGTGGCGCGCTTCGCGTAGGCTCGCGTAAAAAATATATCCACGAGAGTCGCAAATCGCACCGACAATGCGCTTTTCTATTTACAAATTAAATCTCAGCAGTGAATGTTCAGAAGCTGAGCGAATAGGAGCCGAACTTGGTGACTGTCAAAAATGATAATAGTTGCGCTGCCGGCGGGGCATTTCGCTCGAAGCCTGAAGAATTGAGCCCTTATATTTTTTTGCGGCTTACCCGCGACTTTACGTTGTGTCTTGAACATCATTCAGAACTGCCGAGCCAAAGCCCGGCGGTATCCCACAATCCACGAAACTAGGAATCCGGTCGGTTGGAGAAACGCCGTCACGAGCAAGCTGCCCTAGCTCGACAGCGACCCAGGTGCGATGCCCCCCAAGTGAACCCGCATCGACGAGAGCGCACTCCAGCCGACCGGCCCCCTTATTCGACCACACATCCAGGGAGGTTGGCGTGGGTATGATTATGGTCAAGTGTCCGCAATCCGGCCGCGCGATTCCTACCGGCCTCAAATCCGATCGTGAGACTTTCCTGCGAAGCATCGTGTTTTTCGGCAATACGCTTTGTCCGGTCTGTCAGGCCAATCACAACTGGTTTGCCCGCGAGGCCTGGGTCGAGGAGCCGGTCATCAGAACGATAGAGGTCGCTCGTACGGCGCCGACGTACTGACGCAAATAACGAGGGGCTTCCGCGACTGCGCCAGCTTCCCTTTCCGATGCAGTCGTTGTTTTTGCAGCGCTGGCCGCTTTGAGAAATATTTCGCGCATCGTCGTAGAGCGAACCGACGCCTCCGGCAGTCACCGGTTAGACATTATTGGCACGTCGTCACAAATCCGAGCTTCCCGTCACGACTTCGTAACGGAGTTTGCAGCCTGGCTGTTCTGCGTGACACCAAGCATCGAGCTCGTTCGCCGCCGCTGCCCATTGCGCACGATGGTAGATTCAGCGTGTCGGCGCACGCAGATCGCGCTGGTCTTCGGGTGAGCTCGGCGCGCGCCATGGTGACCACAAGCGCGCTGGTGGCTCGAAGCTGCGCATTGAGCGTCGAGGATGAGCACGACGGGTTGGACAATTGGATTGCAACGTACCGCACACGTCGGGCGCCGGGTGGCGCCCCAGTCACGATACCAGCGCGTCAACAGCCGCTTACCACTTAGGAACGATCCCCTCGAACTCTCGGTTGCACTTATGCTGGTCCACGTTGGACCCGCGGGGCGGCCCCGGGCAATGTCCCCCTCCAGTGCCGTACCGGGGCCGCACTCCCGCCATCGGCATCGCACTGATCATTTTCTGGGTAAGAACCCCAAACTATGTGAGGTGCGGCTCGGATCGATGCCACATGTCTTCCTAGCTTCTTGGCTATTTCTGCCGAGTTAGCGGGGTCGCTCTCCGATTCGAATTCCAATCATGCAAAGCGGAAGCACGATTTCGCGTGCCGCAGATTTGCGGATCCCGCACAACGTTTGCGATAGGAAATGGCAAATGAGCGACCTCAGCTTCGACGGCTCAGGCCGCCGGGTGTGCTGCCGCCTCAGGCGCAGGTCGACGTGGCGCACAGAAACAATCGCCAAAATTGCCGATTATTCCCGATTTCCAGGCGCGGGAAGAAAAATGATCTTCGCCCCGCGTTTGGCGTACGAGCGCTGCTTGGCTGTCCCAGCCAGCGAAGAATCGGCAGAAGCGCTCGAAGAAATTAGGTAACGAGTGCTGACCGTTGGAGTTAATCGCGATTTAATCTCGATCAGAGCACAATTTGATGAAGGTATAAGCGGTTCATTTTTTACTAGCTTTTCCCGCCCGAACGATTCAGACTTGCTTTCATTGAGAATCTTTTTTCGGGGAAATTCAGATGGGAAAACCTGCTGTTTCCCGTGATGCCTTCCGTGGGCTATTCGCTTTCTATGCGGCAAGGGCCCATCACGACCACGACTCCAAGGGCGAACATTGCCTCTTAAGGCTGTTCAGATCTGCAGAAGATATACCAGAAACTCTACTGCTGCAGTGGTCGGACAGAACTGAGCTACTCGGCTCCGAAACCGTCGGTCGGTTAATGGACCCGCTCGTTCGTCAAATCGCAAGAGGCAACGCTCAATACGACCATGCCAGCGACTTTCTCCACACGCTGCTGAGAGACCTCGGGCAAAAAGTGCAGTAATCGAGATTCGCTTCGCTATCGTCGTTGCAATCGTCAGGCGCGCGAGTTCTCCGCGCAAGGTACCTGCGCCCTCTTCGCGTTGCCGCGAAATCTTCGTTTTAGGATTATCGAAGTAAGGATAATTCAGTTGCTTGCTGCGAAAGTCTTCACGGACGATTTTTACTGAGTATTCGATGCCTTAGCCGCGGATCACTCGAAGGCAATTGCGGATCACAGCTGATCACTGAGCTCAGGCTGGGGCTCGTCCTGAACTTCAACATACCTGTGACTATTGCGAGCCGGAGTCTGACGTCCGTCTACGACCAGCACGGAAGGAGTTGCAGCGTCGCATGGATGCGCGAACGATCCGGCTTACCTTCTCAGAAGTCGAAGAATTCTCCGTGGACACTTCCGCCATTAGCCGACGAGTTCAGTGCCTGGTGGATGAGGCCTCATCAATGCGAAAGGATCAAGGCGCACCCCCTCAACGAGTTATTCGATAAGGCACAACGTAAGGCCGTGAGGATTGACAAGAGCGTCAAGCAATTCCCGTCATTTTAGCCTCTTTTCAGCCTAAATAAGTTCGTTGTTTGGCGCGGGGCAGGATCTCAGCTCGGAGTTCCTGCAATGTTCAAGCAAGTATTTTCTGCGTGTTTCCTCGTTGTCATCGGTCCAATCTGTTCAGAAGCAAGACCTTATCGCATCGTCCACGCGCCCGAATGCAATGTCATCATGCCATGTGACTTCTCGGCCACCCAGGCGCGCCGCGAACGAACTTCGCACTACTCACTGCTGGCGTATCGCCCCAAGCAACTCGCGTTAGCCACGCCCAACAGCGTAGCGGCGGTGAGTGACCGTACTCAGGGCCGGATTGTCGGCGGTCGGCCGCCCGGTTGCCCGTCTTCATTCTGTGGTTGTGGCGCAGCCTTGCGAGTGTTTGGTCGTGTCGTGCCTGAATTGAACCTTGCGGCCAACTGGCTACGCTTCCCGCGGACTTCGCCTGCGCCGGGAATGGTCGCAGCGCGGCGCGGGCATGTCTTCGTTCTGGAACAGCACCTCGAAGGCGACATGTGGATGGCGTATGACGCCAACTCAGGCGGACACGCGACGCGGATGCACCCGCGATCATTGCGTGGCTACACGGTTGTCAATCCTCGCGGTGCGGGTTGAACGGTCCCAACGACCGTTGGCCTAACGGTTGGTCGCCGCTCTAACGCCAGCCAGCAGCCATGAACGTGGGCCAGATGTTCAATATCTGGCCCCCGAGCCAGCCGGGGACCCGTTGCGGTCCTGGGCCGCTGCCGCTGCTTGGGTCGCTAGGACTCTGACAAGCAGCTCAATTGCGAGCGTGTCGAAGGTGAAGCAGAACTTCGCCTTCGGCCTGACGCTCAACGCCAACCATGTCTCGACCGCAGAGCGCGACACGATCCGCGGCCGTTACATCAAGGGCTGGGCCGAAGGCGAACGACTCAATCATGGCAAGAGCGCGGGAAGCGATGGAGACTCTTCAGAAAGGGTCACTACAAACAGACGCCGATGGCCGACATCAATGAGTCGTTCAAGGCTCAGAAGATGCTTCACGTCCAAGGACTGGAAACGCATGTATTCAGGTGGGACCGTCACGAACTGAACTGGCTACAACAATTGACAGATTTCTTTGGCCAACGCAGGCATCAAGGACTTCACGCTGGCGAGCAGTACTTTGATCCAGGCCTCCATTCAATGCCAATGACCTAGATATCACGAGCCTGAGGGGATGTTCGCGCCAAGCACCAGTTGTGCGGCGCGCCCCAATTTCCTGGACTCTGCTGTCGTATCCGGCATGTGTTGCGCCCGCCGCTGAACACGCTGTCCCTTCTGCACCCTCGACCGCGCTGCCGCACTCTGTTGTCCAGATAGCAATGGCTTGCCAATCTCAGGTGGGCTACGCCAATCTAACTTCTCGGTCAGAGCATCTGGAATGCGAGAGAAGCTCCCAAGACTACGCCAAACTACGCGATAACTGCCCGCAGCCCTACTCCCACTCAATCGTCCCAGGCGGCTTGCTCGTCACGTCGTACACCACCCGGTTCACGCCCTTCACTTCGTTGATGATGCGCGTCGCGGTCTCGCCGAGAAACTTCATGTCGAACTGGTAGAAGTCCGCGGTCATGCCGTCGGTCGACGTCACGGCGCGAAGGCCTACGACGTAGTCATACGTGCGGCCGTCGCCCATGACGCCGACGGTCTTCACCGGGAGCAGCACGGCAAAGGCCTGCCAGATTTCGTCGTAGAGGCCGTGCTTGCGGATCTGGTCGATATAGACGGCATCGGCCTTGCGCAGGATGTCGAGCTTGTCTTTCGTGATGTCCCCGGGGCAGCGGATGGCAAGGCCGGGGCCCGGGAACGGGTGACGGCCGACGAAGATTTCGGGCAGGCCGAGCTCGCGCCCGAGCTTGCGCACCTCGTCCTTGAACAGCTCGCGCAAGGGCTCGACGAGCTTCATGTTCATGCGCTCGGGCAGGCCACCGACATTGTGGTGCGACTTGATGGTGACGGAGGGGCCGCCGGTGAAGGAGACGCTCTCGATCACGTCGGGGTAGAGCGTGCCTTGCGCGAGGAAGTCGGCGCCGCCGATCTTCTTGGCCTCGGCCTCGAACACCTCGATGAAGAGGCGGCCGATGGTCTTGCGCTTGGCTTCGGGGTCGGTGACGCCTTCGAGCTCGCCCAAAAACTGTTTCGAGGCATCCACGTGCACCAGCGGGATGTTGTAGTGGTGGCGGAACAGGTCGACCACCGTCTTGGCCTCGTCGAGGCGGAGCAGGCCGTGATCGACGAACACGCAGGTGAGCTGGTCGCCGATGGCCTCGTGGATCAAGACGGCCGCGACGGCGGAATCGACGCCGCCGGACAGGCCGCAGATCACCTTGCCCTTGCCGACCTGCTGGCGGATTTTTGCGATTTCCTCCTCGCGGAAGGCGCGCATGGTCCAGTCGCCGCTGAGGCCTGCGATCTTGCGCACGAAGTTGCGGATGAGTTTCGCACCGTCGGGCGTGTGCACCACTTCCGGGTGGAACATCAGGCCGTAATATTTGCGCTTCTCGTCCTGGATGATCGCGAACGGTGCATTCGGCGAGGTGCCGGCGACGGAGAAGCCCGGCGGCATCTTGGTGATGCGGTCGCCATGGCTCATCCAGACCTGGTTCTTGCTGCCTGACGACCAGACGTCCGCGAACAGCTGGCTCTCGGCCTTGACCTCGACATCGGCGCGGCCGAACTCGCGGTGATGGCCGCCCTCGACGGTGCCGCCAAGCTGCTCCGCCATGGTCATCTGACCGTAGCAGATGCCCATCACGGGCACGCCGGAATCGAAGATGGCTTGCGGGGCGCGCGGCGAGCCGGCCTCGTGCACCGATTCGGGACCGCCCGAGAGGATCACCGCTTTCGGCTTCATCTCGTTGAAGGCGGCTTCGGCCTTGTTGAACGGGACGATCTCGCAATAGACGCCGTCCTCGCGCACGCGACGCGCGATCAGCTGCGTCACCTGGCTGCCGAAGTCGACGATGAGAATCTTGTCGTGCGCCGAGGCCACGGAGGGCGTCGACGCGGAGCGGTCGTTCTGTGCTGCTGTCATGGCCAGCAAATACGCTGGCGCGGCCCTGCCCGCAACCGCGCCTGTCGCGCGCCCACATGCTTCTTTGGGCATGGACAAACCCATATAGGTAAGTATTATTGACCTATTATGCCCCGCTCTTGAACAGGGGCGATCAGGGAGAACGCCATGTCTTCGCAACACATGTCCTCGCATCACATGTCTTCGCATCACCAGCCATCGACGCTGGCCGCGCTCGGCCGGATCTGGGTCGAGGCCTGGAACGCGCGCGATCTCGAGCGCGTGCTCACGCTCTACGACGAGGCGGCATTGATGACCTCGGACCGCATCCCGATGCTGGGTTTCGACGCCAGCGGCACCGTGCGCGGCAAGGATGCCTTGCGCACCTATTGGGGCAAGGCGCTCGGGCTGGTGCCGGAGCTGCATTTCACGCTGATCGACCTCTTCGTCAGCCCGGACAGCGTCGTGGTGTTTTACGCCAACGAGCGGGGCAAGAAGATCTGCGAATATCTGCGGGTGAACGAGGCGGGGCTGATCGTGCAGGGCTCGGCGAACCATTTGGTGGGGTGATCGTGCTCTCTCCTCGTCATTGCGAGCGCAGCAAAGCAATCCAGACTGTCGCCGCGGATGCATTTCTGGATTGCTTCGCTGCGCTCGCAATGACGGAGACTGGCGCGACGGCGTGCGCTAACGACAACGCTGCCGGCTCTCAAGACAGGACTCCCCCATGAAACTCCCCACCTCCCCCTTCACCGTCACCGACTGGAGCAAGGTCGAGCCGACCACGCATCCCGGTGAGACCGGGCAGGCCACGTGGCGCACGCTCAATATCGGCGATCTCCGGGTCCGGATGGTGGAATATTCACCCGGCTACCTGGCCGACCATTGGTGCGTTCGCGGCCACGTGCTCTACGTGCTGGAGGGCGAGCTCCGTTCCGAGCTGCGCGATGGCCGCGCCTTCAAGCTGACGGCGGGCATGAGCTACCAGGTCTCGGATTTCGGCGACGCCGCACACCGGTCCTCGACCGCAACCGGGGCGACGCTTTTCATCGTGGATTGAGGTTCATCCGGACCGTTACTTTGCACCGCAAAATAGAAAAGTCGGACGACGTTTCGGACCACGGGTGGTGGCTTGAACTGGCCCCAAATTCTCGCTATATTGTGATCATCGATACTTGGCCGAACGACTGGGCCGCTTCGCCTCGTTGCTAACGGGCGCGCACGCTTCAGATGACTTCTCCAAACATCGACTGAACAGGGCTATGGGCGCAATGCTGCGTACCGGTCCACGTGCGTACTCTCTCTAACTAACTAACTAAAGGAAATTCCCATGGCTATGGGCACCGTGAAGTGGTTCAACACCCAAAAGGGTTATGGTTTCATCCAGCCGGACGACGGCCAGAAGGACGTGTTCGTGCACATCAGCGCCGTCGAGCGCGCCGGCCTCTCCTCCCTCAACGAGGGTCAGAAGGTCTCGTTCGACATCGTCGCCGACCGCCGCAGCGGCAAGTCGTCGGCTGACAATCTCCGCGTCGGCTAACGCCGGCGCAGCGTTCTGACCACGGACGTACCGGCAGAACGCCAGAGTTAAAAGGCCCCGCGACCGGGATCCGGTTCGCGGGGCTTTTGTTTTCGGGGTGTCCGACACGGTGCCGTAGGGCGGAGTCACCGGGGATCGCAAGGTCATCGTGGGCACGGCGCAAGAGCGCCTTTGCCCGGGACTGGCACGGGCATGACGACTTCTCTTGAGAGCGACACCTACACCGTGGGCAGCACCGAAAACGCTTCCCCTGCCCTGCGCAGGTTCAATTCGTCCGCTCCGGCGGTCTCGCTGGTCACACTGTCGACGCGCGAGGATGGCGGACCGTGGCGGCACAGCGCGACCATGTCGGCGACGTGCTTCGGCGTGCCGGCAAACAGTGCTTCCACGCTGCCGTCGCGGCGGTTGCGAACCCACCCCTCGAGGCCGCTCGCCGTCGCCTGATACTCCACCCAGGCCCGATAGCCGACGCCCTGCACGCGCCCGCGGATCATCACCTGGAGGATCGCCCGGCTCATTTTTTCAATCCGAGGAATTCGGCGCTGCGCGCCTTGACGTCGGCTTCGCGCATGACGCCGGCCGTCAGTTCCAACGATGCGAGCCCTTGGAGGTCTTTCGGCGATGCACCGTCGCGGAGCGCCTTCTGGGTCGCGTACACGGCCTGCGTCGCGGCGGCGATCGGTGCGTGGCCCTGCAGCGCGATACGCACGCGGTGGCTGGCGAGGTAATCGAGCGCGCTCAAGTCCTCGGGCGCCCCGCCGAGCACGATCGGCAGGCGCGTCGCAGCGCTCACCGCCTCGAGTTCGGCCCGCGACTTGATGCCGGTGAAGAACAGCGCATCGACACCGGCGGCCTCATAAGCCTTGGCGCGGCGGATCGCGTCCTCGATCGAGGTGATCGAAGCAGCACCGGTGCGCCCCATGATGACCAGGGAGGCATCGCCGCGGCCGCTCAGCGCGGCCTTCATCTTGCCGACACCTTCCTCGAGCGAGATCAGCTGCGCCTTCGCTTCGCCAAAGGCCGCCGGCAGCAGGGTGTCCTCGATGGTGAGGCCGGCGGCGCCAGCCGTCTCCAGTTCCTGCACGGTGCGGCGGACATTGAGCGCGTTGCCATAGCCGTGATCGGCATCGACCAGCACGGGCAGCGCGGAGGCGCGCGACATCCGCCGCATCTGCTCGGCAAGCTCGGTGAGCGTGATCAGCGTGACGTCGGGATCGCCAAGCACGGCAAGCGAGGCGACCGAACCGCCGAACATGCCGAGCGGAAAGCCGAGGTCCTCGGCGATGCGGATCGAGATGGCGTCGTAGACCGAGCCGGGATGGACGCAGGTGGCGTCCGACAGAACGGAGCGAAGTTTCTCGCGGCGGGAACGAAAGGCCATGGGTGCCTCACTCTCAATTCCTCATCCTGAGGAGCGCGCTCTTGGCGCGCATCTCGAAGGATGAAAGGCCCGGCTGGTGGCCTCGCCCTTCGAGACGCCGCGAAGGCGGGACTCCTCAGGGTGAGGGTCTCCTGTTGTGCCCGAAGCGCTCTTACGCAAACTCCAGGATCAGCGCGTCCACCGCCAGCGTCGCGCCGGCGCTGGCGTGGACCTTCTTCACCGTGCCGTCCTGCTCGGCGCGCAGCACGTTCTGCATCTTCATGGCTTCGACCACCGCCAGCGTCTCGCCGGCCTTGACCTCCTGCCCCTCGGTCACCGCGATCGAGACCACGAGGCCGGGCATCGGGCAGAGCAGCTTCTTGCCGCTGTCGGAGGCCGTCGTCACTGGCATCAGCCGCGCGGATGCAGCTTCCGCTTCGGTCCAGACATAGACCGGCACCTCGACGCCCTGATGCGCGAGGCGGATACCGTTCGGGATCGGCCGCGCCTGCAGCGCGACGAACTGGCCATCGATGGTGCCCTGCCAGACCGCATCGCCCGGCTTCCATGGCGAGGCCAGCAGATGCGCGTTGCCGGCCTTGCCCTCGGCATCGATGAAGCGGATCGCGATCGCCTCGCCCTCGCGCGCGACCTCGAGCTGGATCTCCTGGCGGTCGAGCCAGACCGCGCGGCGCCGCTCGCGCTGCACGATGCGGCCGCCCATCTGGCCCGAGATCTGCCGCTTGCGCTCTCCCAGCACGTGATCTATGGCGGCGCCGACCGCGGCGATGCGCCGCGCGACCTCGCCTTCCGGCACGCGCACCGCAAAGCCCTTGGGGAATTCCTCGGCGATGAAGCCGGTCGAGAGCCGGCCCTCGCGCCAGCGCGGATGATGCATCAAGGCCGACAGGAACGGGATGTTGTGGCGGATGCCGTCGACATAGAACGAATCCAGCGCGGTCGCCTGCGCCTCGATCGCGGCCGCACGCGAGGGCGCGTGGGTGACGAGCTTGGCGATCATCGGATCATAATGGATCGAGATCTCGCCGCCCTCCTGCACGCCGGTGTCGTTGCGGATGGTGATGCCGTCGTGGCTGGCTTCCGCCGGCGGGCGATATTTCACCAGACGCCCGATCGAGGGCAGGAAGTTGCGGAACGGGTCTTCGGCGTAGAGACGCGATTCCACCGCCCAGCCCGTCAGCGTGACGTCCTTCTGCGCGATGGCGAGCTTCTCGCCCGCGGCAACGCGGATCATCTGCTCGACGAGGTCGACGCCGGTGACGAGCTCGGTGACGGGATGCTCGACCTGCAGGCGGGTGTTCATCTCCAGGAAGTAGAAGCTCTTGTCCTGCCCCGCGACGAACTCGACGGTGCCGGCGGAATCGTAGTTCACGGCTTTGGCCAGCGCGACCGCCTGCTCGCCCATCTTGCGGCGCGTGGCCTCGTCGAGCAACGGCGACGGCGCCTCCTCGATGACCTTCTGGTTGCGGCGCTGGATCGAGCATTCGCGCTCGCCGAGATAGATGACGTTGCCGTGCTTGTCGCCCAGCACCTGGATCTCGATGTGGCGGGGATCGACGATGAACTTCTCGACGAAGACACGGTCGTCGCCGAACGAGGCCTTCGCCTCGGCCTTGGCGAGATTGAAGCCTTCGGCGACCTCGGACTTCGAATGCGCGATGCGCATGCCCTTGCCGCCGCCACCCGCGGAGGCCTTGATCATCACGGGGTAGCCGATCTCGTCGGCGATCCTGACCGCGTGCTTGTCGTCCTCGATGACGCCGAGATGGCCCGGCACGGTCGAGACCTTGGCCTTGGCGGCCGCCTTCTTCGATTCGATCTTGTCGCCCATCGCAGCGATCGCGCCCGGGTTCGGGCCGATGAAGACGATACCGGCCGCCTCCAGCGCGCGCGGAAATGCCTCGCGCTCGGACAGGAAGCCGTAACCGGGATGCACGGCCTCGGCGCCGGTCTTGCGGCAGGCCTCGACGATCTTCTCGATCACCAGGTAGCTCTCGGCGGCCGCGGGCGGGCCGATCAGCACGGCCTCGTCGGCCATCTCGACATGGAGGGCGTCGCGATCGGCCTCGGAATAGACCGCAACCGTCTGAATTCCCATCTTGCGGGCAGTCTTGATGACCCGGCAGGCGATTTCGCCGCGATTGGCGATCAGGATGCGTTTGAACATGCTTTTCTTGAGTCTCGACCTTGGGCGGGACCCTTCCCTGGCCGTTGGGGCCTATGGGACGGGCCGTGTGGCTTCCGTGGTACATCAAAATGGGCCGGAGGCAACGGTCTAAATCCGGCCCGTTCTGGCGTACCAGCGCAAGACCAAAGGGGGCTCGACACGCCTCTAGCGACGGCCCGGGACGTCCTGGGCCTTGCTGGCCTCCCTGGCTTCCTTGGCGTCCTTGGCCACGTCCCTGACCAGGCCGTGAATGAAGCCGAGCTTGCTGACCACCGCGGGCGACAGGATGAAGGGATAGAGGTCGCGCAGGCCCATGGCGCGGTTGACGCTGTTCATGGCGAAGGTGAAGGGCAGCCATGCGCTCAGCAGCGCATCGACGTCGCGGGCCTCGTAGGGATTGAACCGGATCCGCGCCGTCAACTCCCCGTCACGGTCGACCTTGGGGCGCACCTCCATGCCGAACTCGCCGGCCATCTCCAGGGCATCCACAATGTGGAGATAGTGCGCCCAGGTCTCCGCGAAGTCTTCCCAGGGATGGGTGGTGGCATAGGCCGAAACGTAGCTCTGCTGCCAGTCGGGTGGCGGCCCCTCGGCATAGTGACGCTGTAGCGCCTGGCCGTAATCGACAGAATCGTCGCCGAAGACCGCGCGGCATTCTTCGAGCTTGCCGCCGTCCCGCACCAGCACATCCCAGAAATAGTGCCCGACCTCGTGGCGAAAATGCCCGAGCAGCGTCCGGTACGGCTCGCCCATTTCGAGCCTGCGCCGCTCGCGCTCGATGGTGTCGGCCTCAGTCAGCGCAATCGTGATCAAGCCGTTGTCGTGGCCCGTCAGGATCCTCTCGCCGCTGTTCGGATCGTCGGCCAGGAAATTGAAGATCAGACCATGTTCGGGGTCGTCCTGCCGAGTCCGGAGCGGCAGCTTCCAGCGGATCAGGGAATAGAACAGACGGTGCTTCGCCACCTCCAGCTCGCGCCAGCCGGCGAGCTGCGCCGGATCCGAGAGGTTCGGCACCATCCCATTGTGGCGGCAGGCGCGGCAATAGCCGGTGGTATCGCCCGCGTCCGTGAGCCAGTTGCAGGCATCGTACCCAGCGTTCCGGCATAGCATCCGGCTTTGGCCCTTGTCGGCCAGCATTCTCCAGGCCTCTCCGTCTGGCTCGATCGCCGACATCGTCTCCTGCTCCGGCAGGAAAGCGACCCGATGACCGCATCGTTCACAGGCGCGGTTCTCGAAATAGAGGACGTTGCCGCAGGCCTGGCAGAGAAAGAGTTTCAAGATTTAGCCTCTTCGGAAAGAGCTTCATGGCAGCCCGTCATGGCGCCTCGCGAAGACGCATCCGCAGGCTGATCGTTCCAGTCTCTGGAACAAATAGCCAGACCAGGAATTGAAGAGACGTATCTTTTCCCGGTCCACGCAAGCCCGCATTTCCCGCCAGGCGCTCCCTTGTAGGCAATGGCCATCACGCTCCGTCTGTGTGAATATCGATCCGGCACGTGCGCTCCCGCATGACAACGGCCGATGCCTTGAACGATCCCTTGAACGATCATTTGCCCGAGACCATCGCTGCCGAAAGGCTGCGTCAGCATCTCGAAGACGTCGCGCGCGAGCGCGACAACGCCTATCGTGCGCTCCAGGAGCGCGAGACCGAGCTGGCGCGCATCCAGCGCATCGGCAAGGTCGGCGGCGTCGAGGTCGACTTCCGCGAGGGCTTCAAGAACCGGCGTTCGCCCGAATATCTGATGCTCCACGGCCTGCCGCCGGAGGCGGCCGAGGAATCGCACGAGGATTGGGTCAATCGTATCCATCCCGACGACCGCGACGCCACCGTCAAGCACTTCATCGATGCACTCGCCGACACCAGCGAAGACTACACCGCCGAATACCGCATCATCCGTCCCAATGACGGCGAGACCCGCTGGATCCGGGTCGTCGCCAAGATCGAGCGCGACAAGGACGGCCGCGCCATCCGCCTGGTCGGCGCCCATATCGACGTCACCGACCAGATGCTCGCGCGCGAGACCCTGCGCGAGAGCGAGGAACGCTTCCGCCTGATCGCCGACAGTGCCCCGGTGCCGATCTGGGTGACCAAGCTCGACCGCACGCGGTCCTTTGCCAACCAGGCCTATGTCGACTTCGTCGGCCTGCCCTACGATCAGGCGATCGCCTTCGACTGGCGCAAGGTGCTGCATCCGGACGACCTGCCGCATGTGCTGCAGCAATCGGTGCAGGGCGAAGCCTCGCTGAAACCCTTCGTGCTGGAAGCGCGCTACAAGAATGCCAGCGGCGAATGGCGCTGGCTGCGCTCGGAATCGCAGCCGCGCTGGGATCCGACCGGCAAGCATATCGGCTTCATCGGGGTCGCCCACGACATCACCGTCGCCAAGCAGGCCGAGATCGAGCTCCGGCGGCTCAACGAGACGCTGGAAGAGCGCATCGCCGAGCGCACGGCCGAGCTCGAATCCAACGAGGCGCGGCTGCGCGCGATCCTGGAGACCAGCAACCAGTATCAGGGCCTCGTCAATCTCAGCGGCGAGTTGCTCTACGCCAACAAGACCGCACTCGACGGCATGGGGGCTCCTTCCTCGGAGGTGATCGGAAAGCCGCTGTGGGAGACGCCCTGGTTCAGCGCGACGGAGGGCATGAGTGCGCTGGTGCGCGAAGCGTTCCACACCGTGCTCAAGGGCGAAGCCGTGCGGCTCGAGATGCGCCTGCGCCTTCCCATCGGCGAGCGTGATTTCGACTTCGGCATGCGCCCCGTGCTCGACCGCCACGGCAACATCACCGGCGCGGTCCCAGAAGCCGTCGACATCACCGAACGGCGCCGCGGCGAGGAAGCATTGCGGCAGTCGCAGAAGATGGAGGCGATCGGCCAGCTCACCGGCGGCGTCGCCCACGACTTCAACAACCTCCTCACCATCATCCGCTCGGCCACCGATTTCCTGCGCCGCCGCGAGCTGCCGGAAGAGCGCCGCCGCCGCTATGTCGATGCCATCTCCGACACGGTCGAGCGCGCCTCCAAGCTGACCGCTCAGCTTCTGGCGTTCGCGCGCCGGCAGCCGCTGAAGCCGCAGATCTTCAACGTCGGCAGCCAGGTCGAGGGTGTCGCGCAACTGGTCCGGCCGCTGGTCGGCGGCCGCATCGAAATCGCGGTGGAGATTCATGACGCCGACTGCTTCACCATCGCCGACATCGCCCAGTTCGAGACCGCGCTGATCAACCTCGCCATCAACGCCCGGGACGCCATGGAGGGCGAAGGCAGCCTTACCATCGCGGTGCGCCAGGTTTCCGGCATCCCCAGCTTGCGCGCGCAGTCTGCACGCAGCGGCGACTATGTCGCGATCTCGGTCACCGATACCGGCAGCGGCATCGCGCCGGAACATCTCGATTCGATCTTCGAGCCGTTCTTCACCACCAAGGAGGTCGGCAAGGGCACCGGCCTCGGTCTCAGCCAGG
Organism: Bradyrhizobium sp. 62B; assembly: GCF_030272265.2. Classification (NCBI taxonomy): domain Bacteria; kingdom Pseudomonadati; phylum Pseudomonadota; class Alphaproteobacteria; order Hyphomicrobiales; family Nitrobacteraceae; genus Bradyrhizobium; species Bradyrhizobium sp. 62B. The sequence goes on from NZ_CP092841.2 coordinate 4,321,535, forward strand.
CGTTCGGCTTCGCCAAGCAGTCCGAGGGTGACGTCGCGGTGACGAGCACGCAGGGCAAAGGCGCGACCTTCACGATCTACCTGCCGCAGGCCCAGAGCCCTGTCGCCGAGAAGGAAGCCGCGGCGCTGATCCACGAGGCCGCCACCACCGGGCGCGGCTACCGCGTGCTCGTGGTCGAGGACAATGACGATGTCGGTCAGTTCTCCACCGAGCTGCTGGAGGATCTCGGCTATGTCGTCCGCCGCGTCGCCAACGCCAACGCGGCGCTGGCGATCCTTGGCGAGAACGAATTCGCCGTAGACCTCGTGTTCTCCGACGTCATCATGCCCGGCATGAACGGCGTCGAGCTCGCCGGCATCATCCGCGAGCGCTATCCGGGCCTGCCCGTGGTGCTCACCTCCGGCTACAGCAACGTGCTCGCCGAAAACGCCCATCGCGGTTTCGAGCTGATCCAGAAGCCATATTCGGTGGAATCGCTATCGCGCATCCTGCGCAAGGCGATCACGGAGAAGTTGTCAGTGACGCGGTGAATGTGAGCCAAGCTTACCGCTGTCGTCCCGGACAAGCGCGCAAAAAGCGCGCGCCGATCCGGGACCCATACTCCGAGACGGACGTTGTAGCGTGAGCTCGTAGCCGACAATCCTCGCCGAACTTCATCCTGTGGTTATGGGTCCCGGATTTGCGCTTACGCTTGCCCGGGACGACAGCGAAGTGCTTGGCGCGCGCTGATAGACGCAACGACGATCGAGAAACCGATGTCCAGCGAAACTCCCGATCGAGCAAGGCAAGCCGGCCGGGCGCTGGATGCGGCCAATTTCTTCCTCGCCGACGTCCGCGACGGTCTCGGACCTTACCTCGCCGTCTATCTTCTCACCGAGCAGCATTGGGACGAGGCGCGCATCGGCCTCGTAATGTCGGTCGCGACCATCGCCGGCATCGTGGCGCAGACGCCGGCCGGAGCGCTGGTCGATGCGACGCGCGCGAAGCGGCTGGTGATGGTGATTGCCGCCATCATGGTGACACTGGCCTCGCTGTCGCTGCCGCTGTTTCCGAGCTTCTTGCCCGTCGCGATCTCGCAAGGGATCGCGCAGGCCGCCGCCGTGATCTTTCCACCCGCGATTGCCGCTGTTTCGCTCGGCATTTTCGGCCACGCCGCCTTCACCCGGAGGATCGGCCGCAACGAAACCTTCAACCACGCCGGCAATGCGGTCGCGGCCGCATTGGCGGGCGTCTCCGCCTATTGGTTCGGCCCGACCGTCGTCTTCTATCTTCTGGGCGCGATGGCGATCGCGAGCCTTCTCAGCATCCTCGCGATCCCCGCCCGCGCCATCGATCACGACCTCGCCCGCGGGCTGCACGATGCGGGTACGGATTCGCAACAGGACACGCCGTCAGGCATCGCCGTGCTTCTGACCTGCCGCCCCCTCCTCGTCTTTGCCATCTGCGTGCTGCTATTTCACCTCGCCAATGCGGCGATGCTGCCACTGGTCGGGCAGAAACTGGCGCTGCAGGACAAGAACATGGGCACCAGCCTGATGTCGGCCTGCATCGTCGCGGCGCAAGTCGTGATGGTGCCGTTTGCCATGCTGGTCGGTGCCAGGGCCGACCGCTGGGGCCACAAGCGATTCTTCCTCGCTGCCCTGCTGATCCTCCCGATCCGCGGCGCACTCTACACGCTCTCCGACAATCCGTTCTGGCTGGTCGGCGTGCAGCTGCTCGACGGCGTCGGCGCCGGCATTTTTGGCGCGATCTTTCCCGTCATCGTTGCCGATCTCATGCGCAACACCGGCCGCTTCAACGTCGCGCAAGGCGCGGTCATCACCGCCCAGAGCATCGGCGCGGCGCTGTCGACGACGCTGGCCGGCTTCGTCGTGGTCGGCGCGGGCTACAGCGCGGCGTTCATCAGCCTCGGCCTCGTCGCTGCGATCGGCGCCGCCATCTGCATTTGCGCCCTGCCCGAGACGCGACATGGGGCAGCCCGCCGCCAGGGGGAGACAGCGGCACCGGCATCCGCTATCGCTGCCGAATGAACTCATTTCACGTCAAGGACTGAACGTGCCGTCTGACGCCATCTGGGCCTGGAGCATCATCGTCGTCGCGACCGCAGGCGTCATCATCCGCCCGTTTCGCCTGCCCGAAGCGGTCTGGGCCGTGATCGGCGCGAGCGCGCTGGTGCTATCAGGCCTGCTGCCGTGGCAGGACGCCCTCGCCGGCATCGCAAAAGGCCTCGACGTCTACCTGTTCCTGATCGGCATGATGCTGATCGCCGAGCTCGCGCGGCTCGAGGGCCTGTTCGATTATCTCGCCGCGCTCGCGGTGGAATATGCCGCCGGCTCGCCGCAGCGGCTGTTCCTGCTGATCTATCTCGTCGGCACGCTGGTGACGGTGCTGCTGTCCAACGACGCCACCGCGATCGTGCTGACGCCCGCCGTCTATGCCGCGACGCGCGCAGCCGGCGCGAAACCGCTGCCCTATCTCTTCGTCTGCGCCTTCATCGCCAATGCCGCGAGCTTCGTGCTGCCGATCTCCAATCCAGCCAATCTCGTCGTGTTCGGCGCGCGGATGCCGCATCTGACGGAATGGCTGCGCCTGTTCGCCCTGCCATCGGCGGCCTCGATCCTGCTGACCTACATCGTGCTGCGCCTGACTCAGCACCGCGCGCTGAAGGAGGAGACGATTGCCCACCGCGTGCCGCATCCCAAGCTCGGCCGCGGCGGCAAGCTGACGGCGATCGGCATCGTCGCGATCGGCATCGTGCTGGTCACGGCGTCGGCGCTGGACAAGCAACTCGGCCTGCCGACCTTCATCTGCGGCGGCGTGACGGCCGCGATCGTGCTGCTGCTCAGCCGGCAGTCGCCCATACCGGTGCTGCGCGGCGTGTCGTGGAGCGTGCTGCCGCTGGTCGGCGGGCTGTTCGTCATGGTGGAGGCGCTGATCAAGACCGGCGTGATCGCGCAGCTCAGCGCGCTGCTGCACCAGGCGGTGGCCCAATCCGTGCCGCAGGCCGCCTGGAGCGTCGGCATCGCGACCGCCCTCGCCGACAACATCGCCAACAACCTGCCGGTCGGTCTCGTCGCCGGCTCGGTCGCCGCCAGCGGTCATTTGCCCGCACCTGTCGTCAGCGCCATCCTGATCGGCGTAGACCTCGGCCCCAATCTGTCGGTGACCGGCTCGCTCGCCACCATCCTCTGGCTGGTCGCGCTCCGCCGGGAAAAGATCGAGGTCGGCGCCTGGCCGTTCCTCAAGCTCGGCCTGCTGGTGACGCCGCCTGCCCTGATCGCGGCCTTGGCGGCGGCGATCCGATAAACGTACGATCTTTGCGGCGCATCAATGTCGCCGCTGAGGCCGGAGCTATACTTCAACTTGTCGCGCAGCCTGATAGGGCGCGGCAAGGAGATCCATCATGCAGATCCAGTCAAAGGCATTGCCGCAGAGCTTTTCCCTGCGTCGTTCGTTTCAGAGCTTCACCGCGCCACGCCAGGGCCAGGCGGAAACGTCCCACCCATTGCTGCTCCTCGCGGTGGTGGTGCTGGTGACCCTGTTCGCGATCGTGGAGGTCGACCTGCACAGCGCCCAGTTGCAGGCGCTCGGCCTGCTCGGCCATGGCGCCGGGATTGATCCGGTCTTCCTGAGCCCGTAGCCTTGGGAATGGAGCCCGATCGCGGCCATGGCCGCGACCGGGCAACGTGTCGTCAGTCGTTCTCGTAGCCGTAGACTTCCGGCAGGATGAAGATCGCGGCGAGCAATCCGATCAGCGGGAAGATCGCGACCATCAGCGTGGCGTTCGCCTGCCCGATCGCGGCAAACACCGTCGGGAACAGGAAGATTGCCAGGAACGACGGCAGCTTCACGAACATGTAGGCGAAGCCGCTGGCGGTGCCGCGATATTTCGGCTTGGCGACCATGGTCGGGATCGTCATGCAGTTCGACGCGTCCCAGTAATGGCCCCACAGCATGGCGGCGGCCGCGAACGGCAGCAGGATCTTGTTGTCGGTATAGAGCGCGAAGGCCGCGACCAGCAGCGCGGCCAGCACGATCGAGAAGCCCGCGATCGAGATGCCGCGGTGGCCGATCTTCGGCGTCAGGAGCGGGCCGACCCAGCCCGACAGAGCGGCGAAGGAGAACAGCGCCATCGTCACCAGATTGATGCCGAGCACGCTCGACACGCCGACCATGACGAAGAGCACCGGCAGATAGAACGCGAAGGTCGAGAATTCGCTGGCTTGCACGAAACAGGCGATCCAGCCGTAGAGCGTGGCGCGCCAGCGGATCGGATCTTTCTTTAGGTCGGCGAGGAAGGCGCGGGTCGAGACCTTCGGCACTTCGACGTCCTGGTCCGGCAGCATGTCGAGATTGTCGTTGAACATCTCGCGCGCGACCTGCTTGGCCTCGCGGTAGCGGCCCTTCTGCACCAGCCACACCGCCGTCTCCGGCACGTCGTGCCGCATGATCAGGATGATCAGCGCCGGCAGCGCGCCGAGGCCGAGCGTCACGCGCCACAGCGTCTCGTGGTTCATGTCGATCAGGAGGAAGATCACAATGACGCCGATGGTGAGCACCTCGCCGACCGCGAACATGAACTGCCAGCGGTTGCCCATGACCTCGCGCTCACCCTTGGCCATGGATTCCATGATGTAGGTGTAGCCGGTCGAGATGTCCGAGCCGAGCGGAATGCCGAGCAGGAAGCGGATCACGATGAGCCAGGTGATATCGGGCACGAAGGCCTGCGCCAGCGCCAGCACGATGAACAGCACCATCGTGGCCAGGAACATGACGCGGCGGCCGATCTTGTCGGAGAGCCAGCCGCCGAGCAGCGCACCGATCAGGGCGCCGCCCTGCGTGCCGGCCGCGGCAAGGCCCAGCATTAGCGGATCAGGATTGAACTGCTCCTTGATGAAGATCAGCACGAAGGCGATCGAATAGAGATCCCAGGCCTCGACCAGGATCGAGGCCATCATCAGCCAGCCGACCTTGTTGCCCTTGGGACTGTAGTTCGTGATGAGGTAGCGGACCGCGGCTTCGCTCGCGGTCGGTTGTGGCATCGCCGTCGTTGACATGTCTGGTCCTCTCTTCAAGACTTTCAAAGCATGGTCCGGATCCGAAGGGCCGCGCTGGCGCAAAGTGCGCAGCGGTTTTCCGAGCGGATCATGCTCAAACAACAAGCTAAAGCGCGATGACGATCCATCCTGATCTCATCGCGCTTTACGTGCCGAGCAGCGGCTCGATGCTGCAATCGAGCAAGCGCGGGTCGATCCCCACCTCCATGCCGTTGAACATCTCGCCCATGTAGTCGATCAGTGCATCGCTCGCCTTGACCGCGTCCTCGACGCGGCGGTTGGCGACTGCGTTGAGAATGCCGAGATGATGGTCGATTGTGCCGGATAGATCGGCCTGTCCGGGCATGAAGCGGTGGTGGATGTAGCCGATGCGCCGGTACAGCGTGTGCAGCGGCCGTAGCGTGTGCACCAGGAACGGCTCGCCGGCCGCCTCCAGCACCAGCGCGTCGATGCGGCGGTCGATGCTGTTGAATTCGTCGAGGGTCAGGCTGGCGCGGCGCTCACGCAGGAGCCGCTCGATATGTAGCGCCTGATTGCGATGCGAGAGGCTGGCGCGATCGGCCGCGAGGCGAACCACGAAACGCTCCATGTCGCGGCGCAAGGCCAGCAGCATGCGCTCGCGCGCCAGATCGATCGGCGCAATGTGCAGGCCGTGGCGCGGACGAATGACGATGAGCGTGTCGGCGGAGAGACGGTTGACGGCGTGATGCACCGGCGTGCGGCCGAAGCCGGTGATCTCCTGCAATTCCAGCATGGTCATGAACTGACCGGGCTTGAGCTCGCAATGGACGAGCAGCTCCTCGATCTTCTGGTAGGCCAGCTCGAAGAAATTGACGCGGTTGCGCCGGGAGGGCCTGCCCTCGCCGTCGTCGCTCCTCACTACTTCGAGCGCGCGTTTGCGCCGTGCCATGTCGTCCTCCCGTCCACCCGCGTTCTCGGGCGGGGCGCCTCGCTCCGAGGCGTCGTGTTTGTGACATCCTTAAAACATGTTGTGATATATTACAAGCGGGCGTAAGACTGCCCTCGCCCCGCCGCCAAGCGCGGCCCGAAAATGACAAACAACAGGGCGCTAAGCGCCCGACGGGAGGATTGTGACCGTGAAGATCACGTCGATCGAGACGCTGCGTACCGAGGAATTCTCCAACGTCATCTGGGTGCGCGTTCACACCGACACCGGCGTGATCGGTCTCGGCGAGACCTTCTACGGCGCGGGCGCCGTCGAAGCGCAGATCCACGACACCTTTGCCGGCCGCCTGCTCGGCCGCAATCCCCTGCATATCGAAGCGATTCACCGCGATATGCTCAACCTGCCGATGGCGCAGTCCTCCACCGGCGTCGAATATCGCGCGGCGTCCGCGATCGACATCGCGCTGTGGGACCTGTTCGGCAAGGTCTGCGGCCAGCCGGTGCACCAGATGCTCGGCGGCCTCTGCCGTGACAAGCAGCGCATCTACAACACCTGCGCCGGCACGCAATATGTCCGGTCCACCAATATCAGCCCGGTCTCGAACTGGAATCTCGGTGCTGCCAAGGGACCCTACGAAGACCTCGACGGCTTCATGAACCGTGCCGATGCGCTGGCCGAAAGCCTGCTCGAAAGCGGCATCTCGGCGATGAAGATCTGGCCGTTCGATCCGGCGGCGCAGGAGAACAAGGGCCTCTACATCACGGCCGCGCAGATGAAGCAGGCGATCGAGCCGTTCGAGAAGATCCGCAAAGCGGTGGGCGACAAGATGGAGATCATGGTCGAGCTCCATTCGCTGTGGAATCTGCCGACCGCCAAGCAGATCGCGCGCGCGCTCGAGCCCTACAAACCGACCTGGTACGAGGACCCGATCCGGATGAACTCGCCGCAGGCGCTGGCTGAATACGCCCGCTCCACCGACGTCTGGGTCTGCGCCAGCGAGACGCTGGGCTCGCGCTTCCCCTACAAGGACATGCTCGACCGCGACGCCATGCATGTGGTGATGGCGGACCTGTGCTGGACCGGCGGCCTCACCGAAGGGCGCAAGATCGCGGCCATGGCCGAGACCTATCACCGCCCCTTTGCTCCTCATGACTGCATCGGCCCGATCGGCTTCATCGCCGCCATCCACATGTCGTTCAGCCAGCCCAACACCTTGATCCAGGAATCGGTGCGCGCCTTCTACAAGGGCTGGTACAATGAGCTCGTCACCACGATGCCCGTGATCAAGGATGGCTATGTCTTCCCGATGGAAGGCCCTGGCCTTGGCGTCGACCTTCTGCCCGCCGTATTCGAGCGCTCCGATCTCATCGTGCGTCGCTCCAACGTCTAAGGACCTTCCGACATGAGCACTTCCCTGTTCGATCTCTCCGGCCGCACCGCGCTCGTCACCGGCTCGTCCCGCGGCCTCGGCCGCGCCATCGCCGAGGGCATGGCGAAGGCCGGCGCGAAGATCATCATCAACGGCGTCGATCCCAAACGCGTCGAGCAGGCCGTCGCCGAGTTTCGCGCCGCCGGCCACCAGGCCGAGGGCGCCGCGTTCAACGTCACCGACGAGCCCGCGATCGTCGCCGCCTTCAACGATTTCGACAAAAAGGGCATTGCAGTCGACATCGTCGTCAACAATGCCGGCATCCAGCACCGCAAGCCGCTGGTCGAGTTCACCACCGACGAATGGCGCAAGGTGATCGAGACCAACCTCACCAGCGCCTTCGTGATCGGCCGGGAAGCTGCCAAGCGCATGATCCCGCGCAAGCACGGCAAGATCATTAATATCGGCTCGCTCGGCAGCGAGCTCGCCCGCCCCACCATCGCGCCCTACACCGCGGCCAAGGGCGGCATCAAGAACCTGACCCGCTCGATGGCGGTGGAATGGGCCCAGCACGGCATCACGGCCAATGCGATCGGCCCCGGCTACATGCTGACCGACATGAACGAGGCGCTGGTCAACAACACCGACTTCAACAACTGGCTGATGGGCCGCATTCCCTCCAAGCGCTGGGGCAAGCCGGACGAGCTGGTGGGCGCCGCGATCTTCCTGGCGTCGGATGCCTCTACCTACGTCAACGGCCAGATCATCTATGTCGATGGCGGCATGATCGCCGCGATGTGACCTGCGAACAGGAGCAAGCCATGCGCGCCGTCGTCATCCACGCCCCCAAGGATCTGCGGATCGACAGCTATCCCGATACGGCGCCCCGCCCGGGCGAGGTCCGCGTCAAGATCGCCAATGGCGGCATCTGCGGCTCCGACCTGCATTACTATCATCACGGCGGTTTCGGCGTCGTGCGCATCCAGCAGCCGATGGCGCTGGGCCACGAGATCGCCGGCGTGGTCGCTGCGGTCGGTGATGGCGTCACGGCGGTAAAGCCGGGCACGCGCGTCGCGGTCAATCCAAGCAAGCCGTGCGGGATGTGCCTGCATTGCCAGGAGGGCATGCGCAACCAGTGCCTCGACATGCGCTTCCTCGGCAGCGCGATGCGCTTTCCCCATGTGCAGGGCGGCTTCCGCGAATTCATCACGGTCGACGCCACGCAGGCCGTGCCGATCGCGGACAAGCTCTCGCTTGCGGAAGCCGCGGTCGCCGAGCCGCTCGCGGTGTGCCTGCACGCCGGCAAGCAGGCCGGCGCCCTGCTCGGCAAGCGCGTGCTGATCACCGGGTGCGGCCCGATCGGCGCGCTGATGATTTTGGTGTCGCGCTTCGGCGGCGCATCCGAGATCATGGTCACCGATGTCGCCGAGGCGCCGCTCGCGGTTGCGCGAAAACTCGGCGCGACGCACGCCATCAACGTCGCGGCCGATGCCACGGCGCTCGATCCCTGGCGCGCCGGCAAGGGCGTGTTCGACACGCTGTTCGAGGCCTCCGGCAATCAGGCGGCGCTGCGTGCAGCGCTCGACGTGCTGCGTCCAGGCGCGACGTTGGTGCAGCTCGGCCTCGGCGGCGAGATGACGCTGCCGATCAATTCCATCGTCGCCAAGGAATTGCAGCTGCGCGGCACCTTCCGCTTCGACCCCGAGTTCGAGCTCGCGGTGCGGCTGATGGGCGAAGGCCTCATCGACGTCAACCCGCTGATCACGGCCACCATGCCGTTCGAGAACGCGGTCGCCGCCTTCGAGCTCGCCAGCGACCGCTCGCAGTCGATGAAGGTGCAGCTTACTTTCTAGCTCCCTCGGCGGCCTGCTGGCTTTCGATCAGCCGGTCGCTGACCAGCCGAACCGCACCGCGTTTCCAGGAATAGTCCGCGCCGAGGCGCAAGCCACTGTCGCCGCGCGCTAAAACCGCGCCGGTGCCGGCATCGCGCAGCTGGAAGCCGAGCGTGTATTCGGTGCGGCTGACCCGCCGCACCACGCCGATCAGCGATTGATCCGCACCGAGCTGTTTCGCAATTACGGCCTCGCAACCACCGCAGTCGCGCAAGGCGCGCGCCTTCACTGCCTCGCCGCCCGCGCCGCCGACGTCGACGATGCGGTAGCGGCCGGACTGGCCGAGGACGTCGCGCACGCCGCCGGTGACGTCGGCCAGGTTCGATACATCTGAAGCGGCCAAGGCACCGACTGACGCGGCCGTCATGTCCTCGAGCTCGAAATCGAACACGGCCAGCGCAACCGGCGCGGGCGTTGCAAGCGCCGCCATGACCTCGCGGGAGACGAAGATCTCGGCGCGCTCCCATGATTCGTCATTGTCGCCGCGGAAGGTGTAGAGCTTGTCCATCACGAGCTTCCTGGCGCCGACGTCGATCACCGCGATCTTGGCCCATTGCACCAGCGTGCTCGTCTTCTGGATGCCGCCGATCACCTTGAACGTGGCCCCGTCCTGGGCGGAGGCCACCAGCCGGTAGCGCCCGCCTTCGCCGATGTCCCGCCTGAGCGCGGCCATGAACGCAGACAGCCGCCGCTCGTGGGCCGCGGTCTGGTTGGCCGGCTCGGCCGACGTGTCGGTGTAGCTGAAATCGTCCATGGCAACGCCGATGGTGGCCTCGGCGGCAGCCGGCGCACACGGCAGGACGAAGAGGAGCAGAGCAGGAAGGATCGATCGGGAGAGGTGCATGAGCGGGGCCTCGCGAGAACAGGCGGCTAGCAAAATCTCCGCGGCAGACCGGGGCCCTGCAACGGCCGGCGTCCCGGCGAGCCCCGGGAAAATTTCACGACGTTGCACTGCGGTAACGCGTGGTGCTTTGCGTGGCTGGCGTTCTGCCGTTTAATGCCGAGGCGACAAAACCGTTCGCGCAAGGTGCTCCCCGATGTGGAACCGCCCGAGATTCGATCTCAAGGTCCGTCTGACGCTGCGCGTGGCGGCCATAACGGCCGCCTGCTTCGCCGCGATCTCCGCCTATTTCCTGATCGCCGCCGACCGCGACGCCCATGCGCGCATCGACAGCATCGCCGCGATCGTGGCGAAATCGCTGGAGCTGCAGCAAGGCAAGATCCAGTGGGTGGCCGGTCCGCGCGACTTCCCCAACCTCGACCCCGTCGCCGCCTATGTGATGACCCCCGGCCTCTGCCTGGCCTTTCGCGGCGCGAGCGGCGAGATGCTGCAGCGGTTCTGCAGCGGTGCGCCGGCTCCGGCGAGCCCGCCGCCGCAGGCCTTTACCGCCTTCTATCGCAGCCTGTTCGACCCAGGCCGCGAGGCGGCGCGGCCCGTGATCGTGCGCGGCGCCAAGCTCGGTGAGACCGTGGTGTCGGTCGATCCCGCGGTGCAGACGGCGGAGGCCTGGCACGAGGCCGGCCGTCTGATGATTGCGCTGGCGATCGCGTTGCCGCTGTTGTGCCTCCTGGTCTACGCGGCGCTGGCGCGCGCGCTGCGCCCCACCCGCCTGATCTGCACCGGCCTCGAGCGGATCGCGGCCAACGACCTCGCGGCGCGGCTGCCGCCGTTCGATCTCGCCGAGCTTTCCGCGATCCGCGACGGCTTCAACCATCTCGCCGAAAGCCTCGACAATGCGCTGGCCGAGCGCAGCGAGCTGACGCGCAAGCTGATCGCGCTTCAGGACGACGAGCGCCGCCATCTCGCCCGCGAGCTGCATGACGAGTTCGGTCAGTCGCTGGCCGCGATCCGCGCGCTGGCCTCGTCTGCCCGCCAGACCGCCGCGCAGGACTGCCCCGCTTTGCTGTCCGAATGCGACGGTATCGCGCGGACCGCGGCCGGCATGATGGAGACGCTGCGCGGCGCGCTGTTCCGGCTTCGGCCTCCCGATGTCGAGGAGCTCGGACTCGTTGCCAGCCTCGAGGGGCTCGTCGCGGGCTGGAACGGACGCAGCCGCGGCGAGACGCGCTTCACGATCCAGTTCGAGGGGGCGTTCGAGACCCTGCCCGCCGCGATCAGCGCCAATCTCTATCGCATCGTGCAAGAGGCACTCACCAACGCCGCCAAGCATGCCGGCGCCACCAAGGTCGGCCTGCATCTGACGATGGCGGCAGACGAGATCGCCCTTGCCATCGACGACGACGGCCGGCCCAGCGATGCCTCGAGCAAGTCAGGCATGGGCCTGCTCGGCATGCGCGAGCGCGTTGCCGCCCTGCGCGGCCGCATGACCTTTGAAGTCGGCCAGAACGGGGGCTCGGCGCTGCGCGTCGTCATTCCGCTCGCCGCCGGCGAGCCGCAGGTGCTGGAGCATGCGGCATGAGCGCTGCCGATGCGTCGATCCTGCTGGTGGACGACCATTCCGTGGTCCGTGAAGGCTATCGCTCCGTGCTGCAGAAGCAGCCGGGCCTGCGCGTCATTGCCGAAGCGGCCGACGGCGCGGAGGCTTACCGGCTGTACAAATCCGAGACGCCCGATCTCGTCATCATGGATTTGAGCATGCCCGGCATCGGCGGAATCGAGGCGATCAGGCGGATCAGGCAGTGGGACAAGGGCGCAAGGATCCTCATCTTCACCATGCACCAGAATGCCGGCTTCGCCGTGCAGGCGATCCGCGCCGGCGCGAGGGGCTACGTCACCAAGACCAGTCCGCCGGAAACGCTGGTGCGCGCCGTGATGGACGTGCTCGCCGGCAAGATCGCCATCAGCCCCGACATCGACCACGAGCTGGCGCTGAGCCGGCTCGGCGGCGAAAGCTCGGCCGCCGACGTCCTCACCGCACGCGAGTTCGAGGTGCTGCGGCTGCTGCTCGCCGAGAAGACGACCGACGAGATCGCCGAGACGCTCCATGTCAGCCCGAAGACGGTGGCGAACCTGCATTCGCTGATCAAGGACAAGCTCGGCGTCGGCTCCGACATCGAGCTGGTCCGCCTCGCGCTGCGCCAGGGCCTGTTGACGGAGCCCGATCTCGGCGAAGCCTGAGCGGTCACCTGCCTAAGGCGCAAGCCGCGTTCCATCGGGTGCAAATGCCTCGACCGTGTCGCCGATCGCGAACGACATCATGTCGCGCCCGACGAGCAGAGGTCCCTTGTAGCTTGTACGGGTGCGCAGGATCAGCGGCTCCTCCGGAATGTCGGCGACGGGCTTCACCGTGCCGAACACAATGTGGGAGTATACGGCGAGCTTTGGCCTGGCGGACGCAAAGATCAGGCCCGCCTCCTCGGGCGAAGTGTGGTGCGCCTGAATGTCCTTGTAGACCGGACTCTTGACCAGCAGCTCCGGCTCGATCACGGCGACCTCGTGGATCAGCAGATCGGCGCCCTCCGCCGCCTTCGCGATCCGCTGATCGTACTTGGTGTCGCCTGACAAAACCACTTTATGGCCGCCATACTCAACGACGTAGCCGAAGGACGGCTTGATCTTCTCGCCGTGATTGACCTCGATCGCGGAGACCCTGACACCGTTGCTGTCGTAAACGGGCCCGGCTTCTATGTCCTTTGCGGCAAATCTGATTGCTTCGGGATCGAGGTGCTCATCATCGATACGAATGCGGATGTCGTCGGCAAAAGCCTTTGTCAGGTTCTCCGCCATCGCGACGGAGCCCTTGGGCCCATAGAGCTTCATCGGTCCCTTGCGGGACGCCCAGGGCGTGGCGAGCCAGCCGGTCAGCCACATATCGGGAAGGCCGACGAGGTGGTCGGAATGCAGATGGGTGATGAAACTCGCCGTGATCGCGCCGAGCGGGATCTTCAGCTTGTAGAGCTGCATGGTCGAGCCGCGGCCGAGATCGAACAGCAGCTTCTCGTTGCCTGCCTCCACCAGCGTCGAAGCGCTGAAGCTGGTCGGACGCGGCGTCGGCACCCCGGTGCCGAGCAGCGTCACCTTGATCGGTTCGGCCGAGGCGGCGGTCGTCATCGCGAGCAGCACGACGCCTGCCCGCAAAATAGTCTTGAGCATAGTTTTGTTCCCCGAGAGTCAGATTATCGCAGTGTCGCCACGTTCATTCGCGCGCGACCACCTGGTCCAGCCACGCGCAGTTCAGCGGCGGCACGCGCGGGTCGGCGACGCGGACGCCGCGGGCCGCTGCATCCAGCCGCATGTCGCGCAGGCGCTTGCGCTGCTCTTCCGGCATATGGAGCCGCTCGTGGCCCCACAGGGACGGGCCGTCAAAGGTCTCGTGCGGCTGCCAGGTGTCGGGATCGATGACGCGCGCGCCCCAGCCATATTCGATGAAGAAGCCGGACGGCGTGCTCACATAGAATGAGGTCATGTGGTCGTTGGTGTGCCGTCCCAGCGTGTAGGCGACGCGGCCCTCTTCGAGCTGTGCCAGGTCGTAGCCCTGCCCGACATCGTCGAGACTTCCGAGCTCGACCATGAAGTGATGCAGTGCCTTCCGCCCGGAGCCGACCATCGCAAAGCTGTGGTGGCGGCCGTTGACGTGGAAGAAGTACAACCCATACGGCTTCAGTCCGAAATCCGAGACGTGGAAGCCGAGCACGTCGCGATAGAACGGCAGCAGCGGCTCGACATCCTCCACGTTCAGTACGACGTGCCCCATGCCAAGCGCAGCAGTGCGAAACCCCGAGATCGGCCTGCCCGGCTTGAAGGGCTCGGTCGCAAGCTCAGGCTTGCAGAAAGCCTCGAGCCGATTGCCCGCGGGGTCAGTGAACCAGATCAGCTCGGTGACATGCCGCTCGTCGGCGAGCGCGCGCGCACCGCGCGTCACCTTGACGCCCTGGCTTTCGAGCCGTCCCGCCAACTGATCAAGCTCTGCCGTGGACGGAACTTCCCACCCCATCACCGCAAGGCCTGCGTCACTGCTGCCGTCGACGATGAGCCGCTGCTTGCGGTCGTCCATGCGGAAAGCGCGCATCTTGCCGCCGCGATCGACCTGCTGCATGCCGAGCAGCCCCGTTGCCATCCGGCCCCACTGGTCGAGCTGCGATGAGTTGATGCCGATATAGCCGAGCGCGGTGATTTCCATCGAAGTCCTCCAGAAGGCATCGCGTGCGCCGCAAGACGGCGAACTTGATACCGGCAGCGCGCGATCTTAACGTGGTGTTCCGCAATCGCTTCGCGTTCGCAACGATAATCGCGGGACCGTGCACCACAAGGGAGGAAATGCGAAGTGTCCAAGGAGCGGACGGGGCCGGGCGCGCCGCGACAGTCGGAAGGCGTCCGCGCCTTCAAGCGCGGGCTTGACGTGCTGCGCGAGGTCAACCGCTCCGGCGGCATCCGCGCAGGCGACGTCGCCCGTGCGCTCGACCTTCCCCGTCCCACCGTCTACCGCCTGCTCGAGACATTGGAGGAACTGGGATATATCGCGCGCAGCGCCAGCGATGACCGCTTTCGGGTGACCCGGCGAGCCCTGAGCCTCGGCGACGGCTACGATCCCGGCGTGGTGATTTGCCAGGGGGCGGCGCCCTACCTCGCCGAGCTCAGCAAGACCCTGGTCTGGCCGGTCGATCTCTCCACGTATGAGAACGCTGCGATGGTCGTCCAGGAGACCACCCACGCGCGCAGCCCGCTCTCGATCGACCGCGGCATGATCGGCAAGCGCCTGCCGATGCTGCGCACCTCCGCCGGCCGGGCCTATCTCGCCGCCTGCCCGCCGCGCGAACGGGACCTCATCATCAATCATCTGCGCCGCATCGACGAGGCCGACGACCGTCCGTTCCTCGATGCAGCGCGGCTCGATCGCATGATCGCCGAGACGCAGGCGCGCCGCTACGCGATCCGAAGCGAGGGCGAGTTCAACCCCAAGACGGCGTCGATCGCGGTGCCGATCGTGCGGGATGGAGCCGTCTTCGGCTGCATCTCCATCATCTGGATTCGCTCGGCGCTGCGCATCGACGCGGCAATTGCGCAATTTGCAGCGCAGCTTCAGGAGACGGCTGCGGCCATTCCGGTCGATGTCTAGGCCGATCCGTCCGCTGGGCGGACACTTCGGCCAGCGGCGTTGATGCTGCGACGCGGCTTGGGGAAGAGATGGCCCCATGCAAAATAGATCCGCCCCCGAAGAGTTCGATGTCGTGATCGTCGGCCGTGGTCCGGTCGGCGCCACCCTCGCCAACCTGCTGGGCCTGTGCGGCATCCGGACCTTGGTGCTGGAGCGCGAGGGGCAGACCTATCATTTGCCGCGCGCGGTCCATTTCGACGACGAATGCATGCGCGTGTTCCAGACCATCGGACTCGCCGACGCCATCCTGCCCCAAGTGATCCTCAGCCCCGGCATGCGGTTTCTGGACGCGGGCGGCAAGATGCTGTTGGACTGGTCGCGGCCGCAGAATTTGACGCCGATGGGCTGGCATCTCAGCTATCGCTTTCACCAGCCGGATCTGGAGGATGTCCTGATCGGCGGTCTTGCCCGCTTTCCCCGCGTCATCTTGCGCAGCCGCTGCGATGTGTTCGCACTCGATCAGGATGAGCATGGCGTGCGCGTCCGCTACGAAGACCTCACGAACGGACAACTCACCGAGGTCCGCGCCCGCTATGTGATCGGCTGCGATGGCGCCCGGTCTCTGGTCCGCCGCTTCATCGGCTCCGGCATGGACGATCTCGGCTTCCACGAGCGATGGCTGGTGATCGACGTGCTCCTCAAGCGAGCGCGTGACGATCTAGGCGATTACAGCTTGCAGCATTGCGATCCCAGACGGCCCGCGACCTATGTCCGCGGCACCGGAACGCGGCGGCGCTGGGAGATCACGGTTCTCGCGGACGAGGATTCTCACGAGATCGCGCAACCGGCAAAGGTCTGGGAATTGCTGTCGCGCTGGGTCACGCCAGACGATGCCGAGATCGAGCGCGCCGCGGTCTACACCTTTCATTCCGTGATCGCAAAGCAATGGCGGCATGGAAGATTGCTGCTCGCGGGCGATTCCGCGCACCAAACCCCGCCCTTCCTCGGCCAGGGCATGTGCGCGGGCATCCGCGATGCCGCCAACCTCGCCTGGAAGCTCGACGCCATTATCCGGGGCGCCGCCACGGCCGATCTGCTCGACACCTATCAGAGCGAGCGCCTCCCGCATGTGCGCGAGTTCATCGAACTCGCCATCCGTCTCGGTGGCGTGATCAACACCAAGGCGATCGAAGCGGGTCTCGCTGCGGGCGAGGCTCGCGAGAACGCCCCAGTGAAGCTCGAGGTGAGGAAGCCCCTGCTCGGACCTGGACTAGCGCCCCACGATATGCCGCTCGCAGGAGATCTGGCGCCGCAATTCGAGCTTCGGGACGGCAGCCGCAGCGATGATCGGGTGGGCTACGGCCATGCGCTGCTCGTCGCAGACGCCGCTGGCCTTTCCTCGCGGCCGGCGCTTGTACAGGCGGAACTCAAGATCCTGGCCAGCGACGATTCCGCCGGCATCGGCGAGTGGCTGAGTCGGCACGGCATCATCGCCGCACTGGTTCGTCCCGACCGCTATGTGCGCGGCGCCGCGCGGAACGAAATCGAACTCGACCAGCTCATCGGCGCCATCACGCCTCTCACCCACGTGCCGTCCGCGGCCTGACCAAGCATTTCTCAAGGACATCTCATGAAGCTCCTCTCTTTCACCGCCAACGGCCGCGCCTCGTTCGGCGCCGTCAAGGACAACGGAATCGTCGATCTCGGCGCGCGCATGGCGCCCTGCTCCACGCTGCGGCAGTTGCTTGAATCTGACGGCCTCACCGAAGCGGCAAAGCTCGTCACCTCGACGGCACCCGATCATCCGCTCGACAAGGTCAGCTTCGCCCCAGTGATCCCCGATCCCGGCAAAATCATCTGCGTCGGCCTGAACTACCGCGACCACGTCGCGGAGACTGGCCGCACGGTGACTGAGAAGCCTGCGCTGTTCGCACGCTTCGCCTGCAGCCAGGTCGGCCATCTCCAGCCGATCGTGAAGCCGAAGGTGAGCGACGATTTCGACTACGAAGGCGAGCTCGCATTGGTCATCGGCAAGGCGGGCCGCCACATTCCGGCGAACCGCGCGCTCGATCACGTCGCCGGCTATTCCTGCTACAACGAAGGCAGCGTCCGCGACTGGCAGCGCCACACCAGCCAGTTCCTCTCCGGCAAGACCTTTGCCGAGAGCGGCAGCTTCGGCCCGTGGCTGGTGACGGCGGATGAAATTCCGGATCCATCCAGGCTCAGCTTGCAGACGCGCCTCAACGGCAACGTGGTGCAGAACACCACGACCGACCTCCTGATCACCGCGATCCCCGAGTTGATCGCCTACATCTCCACGATCTGCCCGCTCGTCGCCGGCGATGTCATCGTGACGGGCACGCCGGGCGGCGTGGGCGCCAAGCGCACGCCGCCGCTGTGGATGCGGCCGGGCGACACCGTCGAGGTCGAGATTTCCGGCATCGGCACCTTGCGCAACACGGTGATCGCCGAACCGGCCTGAGCTTCGTGACCGACCAACCAACGATAAAATCAGGAAACGCCATGAACGCTTCTCGCTCGCTGTCTACCGCCATCATGCTGACGACGCTGGTGCTCGCATGCCCTGCCGTGCGCGCCGAAATCAAGGGCGAGACCATCCGCATCGGCGTGCTGACCGACATGAACGGCGTCTTCGCCACCGCGATGGGCCCGGGCTCGGTCGAGGCGGCGCGGATGGCCGCGGAGGAGTTCGGCGGCAAGATCAACGACAAGCCGATCGAGATCCTGCAGGCCGATCACCAGAACAAGCCGGATCTGGCGGCATCGCTCGCCCGCAAATGGTTCAGCGACGGCGTCCAGGCGATCGCCGACGGCGGCAGCTCCGGCGCCGCCCTCGCCGTGCAGGAGCTGGTCCGCGGCAACGGAAAGATCTTCCTCGTCTCCGGTGCCGGTGCCAACCAGCTCACCGATGAGGCCTGTGCACCAACCAGCGTGCAATGGACCCAGGACGCCTATTCCACCGCGACCGCCGTGGTTTCAGGCATCATGCAGACCAGCAAGGAGCCGTGGTTCTTCATCACCGGCGACTACGCCTTCGGCCATTCGATCGAGGCGACGGCACGAGCCCGCATCGGCGAGCTCGGCGGCAAGGTCGCCGGCGGCGTCAAGGCGCAGCTCGGCACGCCCGATTTCAGCTCGTTCCTGCTGCAGGCCCAGTCCTCGGGCGCGAAGATCCTCGCCATCAACGTGGCCGGAGACAATGCCACCGCGATCAAGCAGGCCGAGGAATTCGGCCTCGCCGATCAGGGCATCAAGATCGTGCCGATGTCGTTCCAGAACGTCGACATCGAGGCGGTCGGGTTGAAGGCAACCCGTGGCGACCTCATCGTCACCTCGTTCTTCGAGGACGTCTCGCCGGCAGCCAGGAAATTCTCCGATGCGTTCTTTGCGCGCCGAAAGGCGATGCCGTCGCAGATCCAGGCCGGCGTCTATTCCGCCGTGCGCCATTATCTGCAGGCGATCAAGGACACCGATTCCGACGACAGCGCAACCGTGATGGCCAAGATGAAGGCGACCCCGGTGTCGGACGCCTACACGCCCAACGGCCGCATCCGCGAAGACCAGCGCATGGTGCATGATCTCTATCTGGTCCAGGTCAAGACGCCGCAGGAGTCCAAAGGCCCCTGGGATTTCGTCAAGCTGGTCGCGACCATCCCGCCCGACCAGGCCTTCCGCCCGCTCGACCGCAGCAAATGCGGCTTGGTCGGCAAGTAGCAGCTTACGCCAGATAACGCACCAGCTGGCCTTCCATCGCATAGAGCGCGCAGAGCGCCAGGCTCGACCACACCGCGGCGCTGAAATACAGGAACATCCAGGTCAGCTCGCCTTTCCAGTGCGCGATGTCGTGGGTCACCACCCAGCGCGTCGAAACGTCGTGCAGGCCTTCGAGGAAGCCGAGAAACCTGTTGCCCTCGGCGTGCCCTGCCCGCCAGCGGCTGAGATACATGGGAACGTCGACGGTGACGAGAAAGGCGAGGAAGCAGGCGATGCCGACGATGCCCGACATCAGAGCCCAGCGCACCACGCCCTGGAATTCCGGCATCAGGCGGCACAACGCGATGCCGGCGAGGAAGAAGGTCACCGCCCACAGCGAATTCTCGATCGCGTTGAAGAGGAAGTTGGTCGTCACCACCGCGTACCAGGAGAAGCACTCCGCGATGATGATGATGGGCACGATCACGAGCGCGATGTTCCCCGCAGTCTCGGCGCCCGTCATCTTGCCGAGCTGATGCAGGATGATGGCCCATTGCGCGACAAAGCAGAGCTCGGCCACGGTCGCGACGGTGCGGCCGACCACGACGCTCGACAGCCAGGTGTCGAACAGGCAGATGCGCTGCACGTCCGCGCGCGGCAGGAACGAGCGGAACGCGCAGCCGAACACATAGCCGGCGCAGAGCAGGAACATCAGCCCGATGTCCGAGCCGCCGCCCGCACTTCCTGCGACCGTCGGGTAGAACTCGCGATACAGCATGAACCAGACCAGGATATTGGCCGCGCTCACGAGCGTGAGAGATCCCCACCACCACGCGAGGGGATTTGACCGCGCCTGCCACTGCAACATGAGCCGCTCCAGAAATTATCGATGAATTATCGATCTGACATGTCGACGTAATAATCCTGTCACAAGACGGCATGCAATCACGACAAAAATCCGTGTGGTCGCCTCGCTCGCGCGCTTTCTTCAGTGAAATTTCGAAGCAATTCTTATGTCCACATATCGGACAATTTCTGTACTTCCGTCGAATCTATTGGACAGAAGCGACGCTTCCGTTCGATAGTCAGGAATGGCCCCGAAAGACTCATCCAAGCCGCGACATGCGCCCTCCTCCGCTGCCGCCGTGCTGGCGGAGAGCGTCGATGACGCCGCCTTCGCCACGACGTTGGCGAAGGGGCTGGTCGTGCTCGAAGCGTTCAAGGCCGGCAGCACACTGCTCGGCAACATGGAGCTGTCGACGCTGACGGGCATTCCGCGGCCGACGGTTGCGCGGCTCACCCACACGCTGGCCGAACTCGGCTACCTCCGTTACGACGCCGAGCGGGCCAAGTACCGCGTCGCTGCGCGGGCGCTACGGATCGCGCATCCGCTGCTTGCGGGCATGCAATTCCGCCAGGTGGCGCGGCCCATGATGCAGGAGCTGGCGCTCAGCGTCCGCGGCACGGTCTCGATCGGCCTGCTCGACGCCACCTCGATGATCTATGTCGAGACCGCGCGCTCCGGCGATGTCGGGCCGCACGCGCCCGACATCGGCATGCCAATTCCCGTGGTGATGACCGCGATGGGACGCGCCGCGGCAGCGACCTTGCCGCCGGCCGATGCCGAGCGACTCGAACGGAACATCGCCGCCGAAGACGCCGAGTTATGGTCGGCCTTCCGTGACAAGTACCGCGCCGGGATCACGCAATGCAAAAGCCGCGGCTTCTGCACCTGCTGGGGCGAGTACATGGCTTCGATCCATGCCGTCGCCGCGCCGCTGTTCCACGTCAGCGAATCCAGGCAGTCGTTCTCGATCAATTGCGGCATCCCGGCGTTCCGCCTCCAGCCGGGCCAGCTGGAAGGCGAGATCGGTCCGCGCATCGCAGCGCTCGCCGACAGCATCCGCGCCATCGTCGGACAGGCGGCCCCCGCGCCGCCGGCGCGCAAGACCAAGAAAACCAACACCGGGACGTGAGATGGCTGGGCCGCTCGAAGGTTTGAGAGTTCTCGACATCGCGACCATCATCGCAGCGCCCTTTGCCGCGACGCTGCTGGCCGATTACGGCGCCGAGGTGCTCAAGATCGAGATGCCCGGCCAAGGCGACGGCGTGCGGGCGTTTCCGCCATTCAAGGACGGCAAGCCGCTGTGGTGGAAAGCGGCCAACCGCAACAAGAAGTTCGCCACGCTCGACCTGCGCACACCGGATGGGCTTGCGCTATTCAAGCAGCTGCTGCCGCGCTTCGACGTGCTGATCGAGAATTTCCGTCCGGGAACGCTCGACCGCTGGGGCTTGCCTAAGGAGGTGCTGTGGTCGATCCAGCCGCGCCTCGTGATCCTGCGCGCCACCGCTTTCGGGCAAGATGGCCCCTATCGCGAGCGGCCCGGCTTTGCCCGCATCTTCGAGGCCATGGGCGGGCTCACCTACATCACCGGGGAGAGCGAGGGCGAACCGACCCACCCCGGTTATCCGATCGGGGATTCGATCGGCGGCCTGTTCGGCGCCGTCGGCGTGCTGGCGGCGCTGTGGAAACGGGCGCGTGACCCGAATGCGCCTGGCGAGGAGATCGATCTTTCGCTGACGGAGGCGACCTTCCGCCTGCTCGACGTCCTCGCTATCGAACACGACCAGCTCGGCGCCGTTCGCAGCCGGATCGGCAATGCCAACGGCTATTCGGCGCCAGCCGCCGTGTTTCGCACCCAAGACGATCATTGGGTCACGCTCGCAGGTTCGACCAACGCACTGTTCGCGGCGAACTGCCGGGCGATCGAACGGCCCGACCTCATCGACGATCCGCGCTTCGCCAGCAACGACCGGCGCGTCAAGCACGCTTCCGAGCTCAACGACATCTTCGCCGGCTGGTGTGCCGCCCATCCCCTCGATGACGTCCTCGCAAGGTTCAACTCAGCGCAGGGAACGCTCGCCCCGATCTATTCGATCGACCAGATCGCCGACGACCCGCAAATGAAAGCGCGCGAGGTGATCACGCGCGTGGCTGACCGAGATTTCGGCACGGTTGCCATGACCAATGTCGTTCCGCGCTTCACCAATGATCCCGCGCAAATGCGTCACGCCGCCGGCGACGTCGGCCAGGACAATGACGAGGTCTTTCGCAATTGGCTCGGCTTGAGCGAGCAGGAGATCGAACGGCTCACCGAGCGAAAGGTGATCTGAAACTAACAAGAAGACTGACAATAAGGGAGGAAGAGATCGTGGCATCGCACGACGTCACACGACGAACCCTGCTGGGCACAATCGCAGGCGGCCTTCTTGCCGGCTCAAGCCTGACGGCACGGGCCGAGGATGCATGGCCCTCGCGCATGGTGCGGCTGATTTCGCCCTACGGACCCGGCGGCTCCAACGACATTTCGCTGCGCCTGCTCGCCGAAGAGTTCGGCCGCAATCTCCGTCAGCAATTCATCGTCGAGAACAAGCCGGGTGCCGGCACCCGCATCGCGAACGACATGGTCGCCCATGCCCCGGCCGACGGCTACACCCTGCTCTACGTCGCGGCGCCCTACGCGACCGCCGAGGCGTTGTTCGGCAAGCTGACCTATGACCGCAAGGATCTGCAGCCGGTCGCGATGGTCGTGGTCGCGCCGCTGTTTCTCATCATCAGCGCCGACGCACCATTCAAGACGCTTCCCGAATTGATCGCCTACGGCAAGTCGAAGCCGGATGGGCTGACCTTTGCTTCGCCCGGCGCCGGCTCGCAGCCGCACCTCGCAGGTGAGCTCCTGTTCCGCGACGCCGGCGTCAAAGGTCTCAACATCCCGTTCCGGGGTGATGCGGCCTCCTACACGGAGCTGCTCGCCGGACGCGTCGATGCCACGCTGACGGCGCTGCCGACCGCCCTGCCCTACATCCAGAGCGGAAAGTTCATCGTGCTCGGCGTCGCCTCGCCCGAGCGCAGCGCACTCTATCCGCAGGCACCCACGCTGCGCGAGCAGGGCTTTCCCAACGTCGCCGCCGCCGGCTGGTACGGCTTCATGGCGCCCGCCACGACGCCGCCCGCGATCGTCGACAAGTTCCAGGCCGAAGTCCTGCGCGCGCTGGCAGAGCCAGCGATCAAGGACAAGCTGACCGCTCAAGGTCTGGAGGTGCGCGCAGGCACTGCCACCGAGTTCGGCCAGTTCATCGATGCCGAGACCCAAAAGTGGACCAAGCTGATCCGCGACGCCGGGCTCAAGGGCGAATGATCGCAGGCAACAGGGAACGAAAATGAAGAACCGTCTTCTCTATCGCGTCGCGGTCACCGCGCTTGCCCTGGTGATGTCGCTCGCACAGGCTCATGCGCAGAAGAAATACGATCCCGGTGCCTCCGACACTGCGATCAAGGTCGGTCAGACCGTGCCGCTCAGTGGCCCGGCCTCGGCCTACGCCGTGATCGGCAAGACCCAGGCGGCCTATATGAGGATGATCAACGACCAGGGCGGCGTGAACGGCCGCAAGGTCGAGCTGATCCAGTATGACGATGCCTATTCGCCGCCGAAGACAGTCGAGCAGGTTCGCAAGCTGGTCGAGAGCGACGAGGTGCTGCTGACGTTCCAGATCATCGGCACGGCGCCGAACGTCGCCGTGCAGAAATATCTCAACGCCAGGAAGATCCCGCAGCTATTCGCTGCCACCGGCGCGGCACGCTTCACCGATCCGAAATCCTTTCCCTGGACCATGGGCTTCAACCCCTCCTACCTCGTCGAGGGCCGGATCTACGCGCAGTACCTTCTGAAGAACCATCCGAACGCCAAGATCGGCGTGCTCTACCAGAATGACGACCTCGGCAAGGACTATCTTGCCGGCCTCAAGGCGGGCCTCGGTGACAAGGCAAAGATGGTGGTGGCCGAGACCTCCTACGAAATCTCCGAACCGACCATCGACTCGCAGATCCTGCGCTTGAAGGACGCCGGCGCCGACGTGCTGTTCAGCGCCACGACGCCGAAACAGGCGGCGCAGGCGATCAAGAAGGTCGCCGAGATCGGCTGGAAGCCGCTGCACATCATCGACATCAACGCTTCCTCGCTCAGCGCCGTGCTGAAGCCGGCGGGTCTGGACAATTCCAAGGGCGTCGTCAGCGTCGGATACGTCAAGGATGCCGCCGACCCCGACTGGAAGGACGATCCCGGCATGAAGCGCTACCTCGCCTTCATGGCAAAGTACTATCCCGACGGCGACAAGGATTCGAACCTGAACGTGTACGGATACATCACGGCCCAGCTGCTGGGGCAGGTGCTGCAGCAATGCGGCGACGATCTGACCCGCGAGAACGTGATGCGGCAGGCGACCAGCCTCAAGCACGTCGTGCTCGATCTGACGCTCCCGGGAATCTCGGTCACGACCACACCGACCGATTATCGCGTCAACAAGCAGTTCCAGATGGTGCAGTTCGACGGCCAGCGCTGGCAGAAGCTCGGCGACATCGTGACGGACGAGGCGAAGGAGTGAGAAGAGCCAGGCTTCGAGACGGCGCTCAACGCTCGCCGGCTCGCCGGCCGCCGCTGCGGATCAAATGGTCGCGCTCCCGGACATGGTGCTGATATTGGAAGATGGCGCGATTGGCCATGCGGATCCGGTTGGTTTGCCCCTCCTCGACCATCCCGGTGATGCGCTGTGCCAGGAATACGCAGGCTTCGAATTCATCACGGATCGCGCCCGTGCGGTCGAGAAAATCCCAGGCAATCTCGTAGGCCTGCTCCGCGGCGGGATTGCGATAGTCGCTGAAGACAATGTGCGTCATCACCGGCAAAGCCGGAGGAGCGCGATCGTTCCTGCGGCCGCCCGCGTGCGGCAGAAAGCCCGCTAATCCCGATAATGTTCCGGTCGCGGGAACGACGCCCCCCGCCGCAAGTCATCGCACGTCGGCACCACGCCTTGCCAATTCAGCGAAAACGGTCCCGGCGGCTCTGCGCCGGGACCTCATGTCTTCACCGCTTCATGCCTGCGACATAGGCTGCGAGCTTGTCCAGCGTCTGATAGCCGTACTCGACGGCGCCGAAGCCGATCATGCCGTCGCGCTGCTCGGTGCTCGAGGCGAGCTGGCGCATCATCAGCACGGTCTTGCCGTTGCTCTGCTCGGCAAAGGTGACGGTGAAGCGGAACATGCCGGGATCCTCGTCCTGGTCTGTGCCGTGATCCATCTCCATCAGCGACGGCCGCTCGATGCGACGGAAGCGCATCCGGTTCGGATAGACCGTGCCGTCGGGGCCGATCATGTTGAAGCGCCAGACGCCGCCGACCCGCACGTCGATCTCGAAGGTCTCGACCTTGAAACCCTTCGGCCCGAACCATTGCGGCAGATGCTTGGGGTCGGACCAGGCCTCGAACACCAGATCGCGGGGCGCGTCGATCACGCGCGACATCACGATCTCGCGGTCGAGCGACCATTGCGACAGAGCGGGGTTGGCAGAATTCGTCATCGTCAAGAACCTTTCTTCTTGGTTGTGCGGGACGGCCGTTTGGCGACCGCCTGCTCCTTCTCTTTCTTGAGCTTCATCACATAGACTTCGAACCGGTCGAGCCGCGCCTCCCAGATCGCGCGCTGCTGCTGGAACCAGTCCTCCGCCCCGAGCAGCGCATCCGGGCTGAGCCGGCAGGTCCGCACGCGGCCGGATTTCTCCGATTGCACGAGCCCGCTCGTCTCCAGCACATGGATGTGTTTCATGAGGCTCGGCAGCGCCATGTCGAAGGGATCGGCGAGCTCGCCGACCGACGCCTCCCCCGCGCACAGCCGCATCACGATCGCGCGCCGCGTCGGATCGGCAAGCGCTGCGAAAACCTGGTCGAGGCGGGACAGTTGGTTAGCCATGCAGCTAACTATAGGCGACGTGGACGCCCGCGTCAACAATTGTTATCCGACTGGCTTAGTTTTGTACCGCCGGCCTCGATGCGGAACCTGCGACGCGCAATTGTGAATTGGGCCGCGGGACGCTTCCGGCTAAAGCAGATCGGGGGCGCGTCAGAATCGTTCATCAGAGCCCGTGCCGCCTATTGTCGCCTCATCCCCCATTACCCGGCGGACTTTCGCCCGGGCCGTCTTCATTCCGGCTGCGCTCGCGCTTTGCTCGCAACGCGCCTCGGCGGATTCCGACATGATCGCGCAGATGCGCGACATCGTCGCGAGCGAGCTGGCACCGACCGCGACGCCGGACCATGCGGGCGGCCTCGCCGCCGCCCTCTATGCCGGGCGCCATGTCGAGTTCTTCAGTTATGGTTTTGCCGATGATGCGACCGGCCGGAAGATGACGCCGGATACCTTGTTTAACCTCGCCTCCTTGAGAAAACCGTTCGAGGCGGCTGTTGTGGCGCTCGGCGTGCTGCGTGGCGAGCTGCGGCTCGACGACCGCCTGCCGAAATACCTGCCCGAGCTGGACGGCACCTACATCCGCAACGTCACCGTCGGCCAGTTGGTGACGCACACATCGGGACTATTGCTGCCGACCGACCATCCGCCCTGGCCGAACGATGAGTACACGCGCGCGCAGTTCATCGCCATGCTGAACGCCTTCGCGCCGGCGGCGAGCGTCGCGCCCGGTCGGCAACGCATCTACACCCATGCCGGCTATGTGCTGCTTCAGCTCGTGCTCGAGCGCTGCTACGACATGCCGATCCGCACGCTGATCGAGGGGCGCATCCTCAAGCCGCTCGGCATGCACTCAACGTTCATTCCTGAGCGCGGCGCAGACAATCGCGCCGTCATGGATGCCGCCTGGATGCAGCGCGCGGTCCAGGGCTATTCCGACCAGGGCGCGGCCGTCGGCCCGATCGGCGATCAGCAGAGCTATTTTGCCTTTTCCGGCACCGGCCAGATGTTCGCCTCGGTGAGAGATTTTTCCACGTTCGCGGCGGCCTGCGTCGATGGCCGGGCCATCGATCCGCATTTGCGCGAGGCGCTGCGGATGACGCAGCGCGAGGCCTTCCGCGTCGACGAGAAATTCGGACAGGGCATGGCCTGGGAGACCGTGCGTCTTCCGGGCGTCACTATCGTCGACAAGCCCGGCGGCCTCAACAACGCCTCCGGCTATATCGGCCTGGTGCCGGCGCGGCGGATCGGCATCGTCCTGCTGGCCAATCGCGGCGAGTATCCGCACGAGATCGCCCGCTACAAGATTCTGCCCGCGCTGGCACATCTGCTGGCATCGCACGCAGGCTGAACTTCAAAACAGAAAGCCCCGGCCGAGCCGGGGCTTTCCACGCCAGGATGGGACCGGGACAGATCAATACCTGGCGACGACCGGTCCGCCGAACTTGTAGTTCACGCCGACGCGCACGATGTTCGACTTGAGGTCGACCGAATGGGTGAAGGTCTGCGCCGGCAACGCCACACCGACGCTGAAATTGTTGCTGGTCATGCTGCTGCGGCCGAGATCGACATAGAGATATTCGGCCTTTAACGACCAGCCATTGCCCACGGCGTATTCACCGCCGAGGCCCGCGGTCCACCCGACGCGGGTGTCGCGGATGGTTCCGGATTCGGTCGCGCCTGCGAAGGTATCGGTGAAGTTGAAATTGCCCCTGACCTCTGCGATGGCGGCACCGCCGGTGGCGTAGATCAGCCAGCTCGGCGTCGCGAGGAAGCCGATGCGGCCGCGAATGGTGGCGAGCCAATCGGCGGAAACCGACGAGTTGACGGTGAAGGTGGTCGGCGCGCAGCAGGGATAGACGGCCGTGCTGCTCGCGCTGCCCTTGAAGCCGAAATAGTTGATGTCGCCCTCGAGGCCGAGCACGGCGTTGTTGACCTGCCAATTGTAGCCGGCGGTGAAGCCGCCAGTCACCCCGGAGCTGTTGATGTGCTGGGCGCCGACCGTTCCGATGGCGGTCACGCTCGAATCCGCGAAATAGGCGGCCACCGGAAACAGCGTGGTGGTGGCCGGGTTCGCGCTGCCCCACTGCCCGCCGACATTGCCGCCGACATAGAAGCCGGTCCAGTTATAGACGGGCGCCATTGCCGGCGCCTTGGTGTAATGCGCCGCGAGGTCGGCGGCCTGAACGGACGCGGTCCCCAAGACAACCGACGCGATCGCCAGCAACAACTTGTTCATTCCAGTCTCCTTGCCCCACGCGATGAACTCGCGTTTCGATTGCCCGCCGATAAAAACCGGCGCAGTGAGGGCATACGGCGCGCGCCGCGGCTCGTCTTGGGCTGCGGCGAAGTTCATCGGGACTGTGACGTAGTCTGCATCGGAGATCGTACAAACGGATGAGGAGTGTGACTGGAGGGCCACAGATCACCCCCTCATCAGCGGCGTGCAGCGCAAGCCGCTGTCGCATGACGACAAGGCAGTCACAGCGCGATTAGACTCTTCGCGCTTCAGACCGAGCGCGTCAGTCCGCCGTCGACGCGGATGTTCTGGCCGGTGATGTAGGCGGCGCCGTCGGAGGCCAGGAACGAGATCGTCGCCGCGATCTCCTCGACCTTGCCATAGCGCTTCATCGGCACGCTGTCGCGGCGCGCATCCTGTTGCGGCAGGCTGTCGATCCAGCCCGGCAGAACGTTGTTCATGCGGATGTTGTCGGCGGCATGGGCATCGGTGAAGATTTTTGTGAAGGCGGCGAGCCCTGCGCGGAACACCGCCGAGGTCGGGAACATCGCGCTGGGCTCGAATGCCCAGGCCGTCGAGATGTTGATGATGGTCCCGCCCTTCTGCGCCTGCATGATCGGCGTCACCAGCCGCGTCGGGCGGATCACGTTCAACAGATAAGTGTCGAGGCCGGTGTGCCACTGCTCGTCGGTGATCTCGGTGATCGGCGCGCGCGGGCCGTGGCCGGCGCTGTTGACGAGGACGTCGATCCGTCCCCATTTTGCCATCGCACCGTCGACGAAACGCTTTAAATCGTCGTTCGACTTGTTCGAGCCGGTGACACCGAGCCCGCCGAGCTCGGCCGCCAGGGCCTCGCCCTTGCCCGAGGACGACAGGATCGCGACACGAAACCCGTCCGCCGCCAGCCGCCGCGCAGCCCCTGCCCCCATGCCGCTGCCGCCGGCGGTAACGAGCGCAACCTTCTCTGCTGCCATGACCGATCATCCCTTCGAGTTGAGGCGAACCACAGGCTCGGCCTATCATGAGGCCTTCTACAGCCAGACCTGTCGGCAGGTCCATGGTCGAAGGTCACAGTCATGAGCAACGCGAGATGAGCGACCTGTTGATCCGCAATTTGCGCCCCGAGGAAATCTCGCTTGCCATCGGCTGGGCCGCGGCCGAGGGCTGGAATCCGGGCCTCTCCGATGCCGCCTGCTTTGCCATCCCCGACGCGCAAGGCTTCTTCGTCGGCGAGATCGATGGCGAGCCGGTCGCGACCGTCTCCTGCGTCAATTTCGACGATCGCTTCGCCTTCCTCGGCTTCTACATCGTGCGTGCGGATCTTCGCGGCTCCGGCCACGGCCTGCGCATCTGGAACGCAGCGATCGCGCATGCGGGCACGCGCGTGATCGGGCTCGATGGCGTGGTGGCGCAGCAGGGCAACTACAGAAAGTCAGGCTTCCAGCTTGCCTACGCCAATATCCGCTATGGCGGCATCGTCACTGCGCCCGCGAGGCCGCCCGCCGATGTCGTCGCGCTCGACACGATCCCGTTTACGCTTGTGGAAGCCGATGACGCCACGGTCTTCCCGGCCCGGCGCAGCGCTTTCCTGCGTGCCTGGATCAGCACTTCGGGCCATGTCGGCCGCGCGCTTATGCGTGACGGCGAGCTCGCCGCATGGGGCGTGATCCGGCCGTGCCGGACCGGCTACAAGATCGGCCCGCTGGTCGCCGACGATCGCAGGGCGGCGGAGGCGATCGTGCAGGCCCTGCTGGCAAGCGCGGATGGCGAGGTCTTCCTCGACGTCCCCGCCGTCAACCGTGACGCCATCGCGCTCGCGGAGGCGCTCGGGCTGAAGCCGGTGTTCGAGACGGCGCGGATGTACACGGGCGCGATCCCGCCGCTGCGGATCGACCGCGTCTTCGGCGTGACGAGCTTCGAGCTGGGCTAGAACTTAGTAGCAGCGCGTGATGTTGACGGTGTGCTCGCTGCCGCCGCGGCCGGGCACCGTCACCTGCTCCGTCGGGCAACTCGGTACATAGGGCCGGTCGGAGGGCACGACGTTCGGCGGGAAACGATGCGACCAGTCCCAGGGGACGTCATAGGTGTAGGTGTAGCGCACGTCAGTGGAGACCGGCTGCGCCGCATCGAGGAAGGGCTGGCTGTAGCCGGCGCTGTCGTAGAAGAAGCCGCCGCCTCCCGGCCAATACACGAAGGGGTTATTGCGCCGGTGGAACCGGGCCCCCGGCGCGATGGGCGGACGCGCCGCGACGCCGGACGGCGCAGCAGTCATGCCATGCGGCGCCGCGCCGCCGGGTCGTGCAAAACTGTCGCTGAGGCTAAGGAGCAGCGCGGCGGCGCTGAGCGAGGCGAGCATCGCCCCATATGATCTGGACATCATGATACGCACCAACTCGTTTGGCTTCGGCGGCTCCCCGCAGCTACGCTAGGCCGGGCTGTCGCCCAGCCGCAAACGTATAATTAATATTTGGTTAAAGCACGCGATTAGCCGGGGAACCGGTGCGGCAAGAGCGCCCGGGATTGCCGCCTCTGTCGTTTCGTTCCGGGACAGGCGATTCATAACCAGTTGATCGGAGTTGATCGCTTTTCCGGACCGGTTCCGGAACGCTCCCGCAGTGCATCCGTTGGCTCCCGACACAAGCAAGGAGCATCTCAAATGCAGAACAAGTCGAAACTCCTCTGCCTGATCACGGCATCGCTCGTCGCCGGCACCGCGGCCGCCTCGGCGCAGGGCTACGACTGGAACGGATCGCGCATGGGCTGGGACCGCAGCGCCCCCGCCTACGAGCCGGTTCAGCCGCGCGCCTACTATCCTGATGTCGCGGGCCCCTATGGTGCAATCAATGGCACCAACCATCCGACGCCGAGCTCGACGCAGGGTGACGTCGGCCCTGACGGCAACAACAACGGCACGCTGACCGGCGGCTATCGCTGGTAAGATCCGCGAACGGCGAGGCCCACCGTCCAGAGCGGACGGTGGGCCTTCGTGCGTCACCGGCCCTGCTGCTTGCGCAGCCAGTCGAGCATGTCCTGCGCGTTGCCGGTGCCTTGTCCGGTGCTTTGCGTCACGATGGCGGTGTTGCCACCGCTGCGGCGATAGACCGTCGTACGGCCAGGTTCCTTCTCGATGCGAACCTCGGCCTGCGCGGGATCACCGCTCTGTGTGATGACCGACGTGCCGTTCTCGTCCTGGACCGTCGTGGTGTAACCATCGCCGGCTTCAGCCGGCGCCATCGCAACCACGCCCATGAGTCCTATTCCGGATGCGAGCAGGAGCAACCTCATGTCACACCTCCATCATCGGCTGAACTGAAAGATCGCCAACCAGTTGAAACGCCCGAATTGCCTCACCGCTCCTGAGTTCATGTCGCCGACCTG
Organism: Bradyrhizobium sp. 62B; assembly: GCF_030272265.2. Classification (NCBI taxonomy): domain Bacteria; kingdom Pseudomonadati; phylum Pseudomonadota; class Alphaproteobacteria; order Hyphomicrobiales; family Nitrobacteraceae; genus Bradyrhizobium; species Bradyrhizobium sp. 62B. The sequence goes on from NZ_CP092841.2 coordinate 4,352,883, forward strand.
AAGCAGAAGCGTGTTGGTGGAATTGCCGATCTGGGTGATCTCGGCGGTGTTACTCACCCCGGATTGACCGATGACGGCATTGGTGGTGCCGCCCACCTGAATCACGTTGGCATAGTTGCGCGTGCCGTTCTGGATGATGGTCGCGTCCACCGTCCCGGTCCCGCCGATCTGGATCACCCGCGCGATATTGATCGGGCTGTTCTCCTCGATCGTGACCGGCTGAACATTGTCGCCGAACTGCACGACCGTTTCAATGCTCACCTTCCCTTTCGTCACGCTGTGCTGCACCGACCCGGCGCTCGCCTGCGTCGCCGTGCCGACGGCGGTGAGCAACACCGCCAGCGCCAAAGTGTGCCTCAAGATCTGCCTGCCTCGCATCGTCTTCCCCCGTTGCTTGCCGACGCCGATGAGTTCGCGCGCGTTTTAGGGGCCGGCCTGGACGACGGTGGAAGTGTTGACCGCGCCGAACTGCGCCACCGTGCCCGCATTCATCGTGCCGAGCTGCGATATCAGGCTGCTCGCCGATTGGCCGGTCTGACCGACGAAGGCGAGATTGTTCGCGCCCGCCTGCCCGACCGATGCGGAATTGGTCCCGCCGAATTGCAGGACGCCCGTGGCATTGTTGGTGCCGTTCTGGGTCACGGTCGCGCTGGTGCTGCCGCTGATCATGAACACGCCCGCCAGGTTGAGCTGACTGTTCTGGTTCAGCACGACGGGCGGCCCGCCGACCGAGACGATGGTCTTGATGTCGGCGGTCTGGGCGCGGGCTGGCCCCGCGCCGACCGGGCCCAGAGCGAGCAGGACGGCGCCCGCGCATCCCAAATGATGTTTCATGACATGCCTCGCACTTCAGATCCGCTCACGGAGCCTGCTGGATGATCGTCGAGCCGTTCAGGATTCCGAGCTGACCGACGCCGGCCGTGTTGTTGGCGCCGATCTGGCCGATCAGGCTCGTATTGCTGCCGCCGAACTGGCCGGCCAGCGCGGTGTTGGTCGCAGTCGGGGTGGTGCCGCCCTGCCCGATCACCGAATTGTTGACGGTCAGGAGCGAGCCCGTCTGCAAGGTGGTCGCGGTGTTGGTGGCGCCGAACTGCAGCGTCGTGGCGCTGTTGCTGGTGCCGCCGCTCTGCGAAATGAACGAGGTGTTGGTGTTTCCGAATTGCAGCACGCTGGCCGTGTTGCCGGCCTGTGCATCGGCGGCCGTCAGCGCGGCGAACGCCGCAAAAGTTGCAATGAAATAGGTGGTCCGCATGTCAATTCCTCCGCGAGAATGAGCGAGCCGTCGCAATTGATCGGCCGGCCGGTAAGCGGTGTATTCGAGATTGGCGCGGACGCACCGCAACTGGATGCGTCCGGCCGAACGGTTGCGTGGTTCAGTGCGCCGTCTGCGAGACGGTGCTGCCGTTGACGCCGAACACGCTGAGCTGGCCGACGGCGGCGGCGTTGTTCTGCAGCGCGGGCGGCCCGAACGAGTTCTGGGTGATCGCGCTGCCGTTGTTGCCGAACGCCACCTGGCCGGTGGTCGCCGAGTTCTGCACTCCGATCTGGTTCACCGTGCTCGCGTTGTTGAGCGAGGCCGAACCGGTGCCCTGCATCGTGGACGCAGTATTCACGATGCCGAGCTGGCTGGTCGACGAGCTGTCGTTGGTGAGGCCGTTCTGCGTGACGGACGAGCCGTTCACGACGCCGACCTGCACCGTGGTCGAGGTGTTGGCGGCCTGCGCTGCGGAGGACAGGGCGAACAATGCAACGGAAGCAAAAAACAATTTGCGCATGGAATATCCCTTTCTGGACAAGTTGTCTGACTTGAGTACGGATGCCGTCTTGAAAGAGGCCGACATCGTAGGGATACTTTGAACCGATCGCGGCCTGCGCGACAGACTGCCATTCATGCTAATCGGTACGGACTAGACGCCTGCCGTGAAATGCGGCACGTAAAGCTCGCGAGCCGCGCTATCCCGCGCCGGCCCGCGGCGTCTCCGCTTCACGCCCCATGCTGTCGATCAGCCGCACCACCTCGATCGGCGTACGCAGCTCCAGCTTTCGCATCATCCTGGCGCGATGCACTTTCGCCGTCACCTCGCTCACGCCGAGCCGCGCGGCGATCTGCTTGACGATGAGCCCCTCGGCCATCAGCAGCATGATCTCGCGCTCTCGCGCCGTCAGCGTCTCGACGCGCTGGCGCGCTTCACGCACGACGTCCTCGCGCTCGAGGCGCCTGCGATCGCGCTCGATGCCATGCCTGATCGCGTCGAGGATCTCCTGCTCCCGAAAAGGTTTCGGCAGAAACTCGACCGCGCCACGCTTCATGGCCTCGACCGAGACGCGGACGTCGGAATGGCCGCTGATGAAGACGATCGGAATTGGCACGCCCGTCTCGGCGAGCCGGCGCTGCAGCTCGAGTCCGGTCGGCGAGGTGCCGGGAAAGCGGACATCGAGCACGAGGCACGAAGGACCGGGCGAAATACTCTCGGCGAGAAACGCCTCCGTCGTGGCGAACAGCTTCACCTGGTGTCCGGTCTCCTCGCAGAGATTTCCGATCGCAGTTCGAATCTGAATTTCGTCGTCAACGACATAAACTGTGGCTTGACCTGAATTCATGAGCAACGGGCTCCCCGGCTTGCGGCTCGATGAAAAAACCGAGCCGTCCATTCTTCTTGCAAGCGTGATCAAGGTGCTTGGATAGAATCGCAGCGATCGAACGAGGCGCATCGCTCCGCCGGTTCGACCTCTTAGAGCCAACTCGCGCCTGAGACGAGTGAAGGCGTTCACATATCGGGCTTCGTGATTGAAGTGATTCGACCTCGCCGCCGCCGGCATCGAGGCGGGCTGATCTCGAAATTGCGACGTTCCTGCGTCGTGGTATCGCCAGTTGCGTCATGCATCGCCACTCATGGGCCGGCTTGAACGCCCTGCACCGGCCGCTTCGGCCAGAGCAAACGGGACGTTCAGTCAGCTTGTCGAGTTCGATACCGCGCGCCTCATATCGATACGCTTCGTATGCATCCGCAGCAAATCACGAAAATTCGCGGCTTACGACTTTACGTCTGGATCATCAGCCGCGCCCGACCGTCGCCCCATCAGCGGCGACATACTGACGATCGATATCGCTTCGGAAGATTTACAACCATAGCGCGATCTTTATCCGTGCCGCCAGCCATTATTCGAGAGGCGGGTTTTTGATATGCGATTTGTACCAATCATTGCCTTGCTTGGAACTGCCTGCAGCCTCGCCGCGGTCTATGCCGCAGGGCCCGCCGTCATCGGCGCGGCCGGCAGCGCTGCGGACAAGGCCTCGCACGCGCTGGAATCGACCCGGCGCCTGCTCGTGCCCGCCGGACGCAATGCCGCGTCATTCGGGCCCGATTCGCCCGTATTCCGCTACGCGTCGATCCAGCGCGGCAGCATCGAGCAGACGGTCACCGTCACGGGCGCCCTGCAGCCCGTCAAGACGATCGAGGTGGGTTCCCAATTGTCCGGGCAGCTCGCCCGGGTCTATGTCGATTTCAACGACACCGTCGCCAGGGATCAGCCGCTCGCCTTGATCGATCCGCGCAGCTTTGCCGCCAAGGTCGACGAAGCCAAGGCTTCGCTCGCGGTCGCCAATTCCCTGGTCGACATCGCCAGGGCCAAGCTCGATCGCGCCAAAATCGACCTGCAAAACGCCAGAGGCAGCCGGGACGTGCTCGCCGCCAAGCTCGAGAGCGCCCAGGCGGTGAAGAGTTCGGCGCAGAAGACCCTGCAGCGCAAGCTGGCGCTGCAGTCGCAAAACGTGGTGGCGACGACGGCGGTCGACGACGCGCAGACGGAGTTCACCGCGCGCCTCGCGCAGGAACGCGAGGCCGAGATCCTGATGTCTCTCAACTCCTTTTCGGTGGAGGGTGCGCAGGCCGACGTCCGCCGCATCGAGGCAGAGCTGCAACAAGCACGAATGGCCGTGCCGGAGAAGGCGGCGGTGCTCGCCGCGGCGCAGGCCGATCTCGACCGCACCGTGATCCGCTCGCCGATCGACGGCGTCGTCGTCGGCCGGTTCGTCAACGAGGGCCAGACCCTCGCGGTTGGGTTGGAATCGCGCACCACCTTCGTGGTGGCCCATCGCCTGGAAGACATGGAGATCCATGCACAGGTCGACGAGGCCGATATCGGCCGCATCGCCCCCGGCCAGCGCGCGCATTTTACCGTCGACGCCTACCCCGACCGCCGCTTCGAGGCGGTGGTGCGACAGGTGCGCAAGGCCCCGCAGACCCAGCAACACGTCGTCACCTACACCGTCGTTCTTGCGACCTCCAATCTCGACGGCGCGCTGCTGCCCGGGATGACCGCTTTGGTGAAGATCGTGATCGAACGGCAGGACGATGTTCTGAAGGTGCCGCTGGCGGCGCTGCGCTTCCAGCCCTCCGGCACACGGCCCGATCCGGCCGGCACGCACAGCGGCGTGTGGGTGCGCACCGCGAGCGGCGCGCTCCAGCGCATTGCCGTGACGGTCGGCGCGGCCGGCACCGAGCAAGTTGCACTCAAGGGCGGAGGTCTCGACGAGGGCAGCCAGGTCGCAATCGGCCAGGCGATCCGTCCAGCGGGCTTCGAATTCCTCGGAATCAGGTTTGGATCATGACCTCGTCCCCGCCCCTTATCAGCCTCCGCTCGGTCAGCCGGACCTACCGCACCGACGGGATCGCGGTGACTGCGGTGCGCAATGTCAGCTTCGACATCGCGCAAGGCGAGATCGCGGCCGTGATGGGGCCGTCCGGCTCCGGCAAATCGACACTGATGAACATGATCGGGCTGCTCGACCTGCCGAACGAGGGCACCGTCTATCTCGAGGGCGCCGACGTCGCCGGTCTGTCGGAAGACCGCCGGTCGGCCTTGCGGGCGCGCAGCATCGGCTTCGTGTTCCAGTCCTACAATCTCCTGGCCCGCCACAACGCGCTCGAGAACGTCGCACTGCCGCTGGTCTATTGCGGCATCAACCGCAGGGAACGCCTGGCGCGTGCGGAGCAAAGCCTCCAGGCCGTCGGCATGCTGCACCGGGCCAGTCATTTCCCGCGGCAGCTCTCGGGCGGCGAGCAGCAGCGCGTCGCGATTGCGCGCGCGCTGATCGCCTCCCCGCTGATCGTGCTTGCGGACGAGCCGACCGGCGCGCTCGACAGCCGCACCGGCGCCGAGATCCTGGCCTTGTTCGCCGCGCTCAACCGGAGCGGCCAGACCATCGTGATGATCACGCATGATCCGGGCATCGCGACGCAGTGCCGCCGCACCATTCGCCTGCATGATGGCGAGCTCGTCAGCGACGAAACGCTGGCTCCGATCCTGCCGAAACGGAGCGCTCTGTCATGACGATGCTCCAGGCCTTTCAAATCGCCCTGCACGCCTTGCGGCTCAATCCGCTGCGCAGCTTCCTCACCATGCTCGGCATCGTGATCGGCGTCGCCTCCATCGTGACGGTGTTCGCGATCGGGGCCGGCGCGCAACTGCGTCTGCAGGAGCAGATCCGCTCGATCGGGGCCAACGTGCTGATGATCACCCCCGGTGCGGTCTACCAGGGCGGCGTGCGTCTCAAGGACGGCAGCAAGCTGACGATGACCGAGGGCGACGTGCAGGCCATCCTCGAACAGATTCCGGAAATCCAGGCCGCCGCCGGCTCGCTCGCCGGAACGGCGCAGGTCATCCACGAGGGCAAGAACTGGAATACGACCATCAACGGCACCACGACGGGGCATTTCATGGTCCGCGACTGGCAGCTCGCGAGCGGTCGCTATTTTTCCGGTTCCGAGGAGGCCGGCGCCGGCAAGGTCGTGATCCTCGGAAGCACGGTCGCACGCGAGCTGTTCGCCGACGGCGACGACCCGATCGGCGCGCAGATTCGGATCATGAAGGTGCCGCTCGAGGTGGTCGGCGTTCTCGACCGCAAGGGCCCCGCGCAGGACGACGTCGCCTTCGTGCCGCTCGCCACCGCCAAGCTGCGTTTCCTCGGCAGTGCCAGCAACATCAACAGGGATTCGGTCGCCTACATCATCGCCAAGGTGGCCGGTGACGGACAGATGGCGGGTGCGCGAGCGGAGATCGAGAATTTGCTGCGGCAGCGTCACCGTATCCCCGCCGGCCAGGAGGACGATTTCAAGGTCCAGGATCCGGCCGCCGCGATGGAGGCGCAGCAGGGCGCGATCCGCACTGTCGCGCTGCTGCTCGTCGCCATCGCCTCGGTCTCGTTGCTCGTCGGCGGCATCAGCATCATGAATGTCATGATCGTGTCGGTCACCGAGCGCACGCGGGAGATCGGAATCCGCCGTGCGCTGGGCGGGCGGATGCGGGACATCCGTCTGCAGTTCCTGTGCGAGGCACTCGTGCTCTGCCTGCTCGGCGGAGCCATCGGGGTTGCCGGCGGCGTCACGCTCTCGATGACGGTCGCCCGTATGGCGGGATGGGTCACCTCGATCGACGGTCAGGCGATCGGCCTTGCCCTCGTGTTCTCGATCGCCACCGGCCTCATCTTCGGTTTCTATCCCGCCCACAAGGCATCCAAGCTCAGCCCCATCGAGGCGCTCAAAACGGAGTGAGAAGATGCTGGAAGCGGACCATTCAGCGCGTAGCCCAGGGAGGAGCCCATCATGAGCCCGGATCCGAAGGATTCGATAGCACCGACGCCGCGCGAGCGTGAGCTGATGATGTTGATCGCGCGGGGGCTGCAGAACAAGAACATCGCCTACGAGCTCAAGATCTCCGAGAACACGGTGCGGGCGCATATCGGCAACATCATGCGCAAATACCGGCTTCAGAACAGGACGCAGATCGCGATCGCGTTTGCCCTGCACGCGGCCCCGTTGTCGCTACGCCGCGATCTCGCCAGACCCGACCGCCATCCGCAGGCGCCAAAGCCCGCTTAGGCCGCTGCACAAAGTCCGGCGGTGCTTCTTGCTCCGTCATTGCGAGCGCAGCGATTTGCCCGCCGAAGCCTAGGCGAAGGCGGAAGCAATTCAGAGTCTTTTCCGCGGAAGAATTCTGGATTGCTTCCTGCGCTCGCAATGACGAAGTTGAAGCAGTGATGCGCCAAACACCGCTCTCGTGCCCCAGACGCAGCGCAGCGCCTCCCGGCGATGCGAAGCATCGTCCGGTTCAGCGGTGCGCTGCCGAGCCGTTGTAGCGAGCCGTGCAGCCTGCTGGGTCCCGGCTCCGCGCAGCAGCGCGAAGGGCGCTGCAGCGCGTCCGGGACACGAGACCAAGCCCCCTCCCCAGCCCTCTTGCATGGCTCTCAGCTCTTGTAACACAACCGTCATGCAGCGAAACTAAACGAAGCCGGGGCCGCGGGGTGCGGCCGTGCCGCCTCACCGCAGGGAGAGATTTGATGCGCCGTTCACTGCTGTTGCTGTCCGCTGGATTGACAATCTTGTCCACTGGATTTGCCTCCGCCCAGAACAACACGCCCCGCAATCTGATCCTGTTCATTCCGGACGGTCTGCGCGCGCTGAAGGTCAACCCCGACACGGCGCCCGCGATGGCCGCGGTCCGTGACAAGGGCGTCAATTTCAAGAATTCGCACTCGCTGTTCCCGACCTTCACCATGGCCAACGGCTCGGCGATGTCGACCGGCCATTATCTCGGCGACACCGGCGTGTTCTCCAACACGATCTGGACCAATTACACCTCCGTTCCGGCAGGCAATACGGTTGTCCCCTTCATCGAGAACGACGCCGTGCTCGGCGATATCGACGAGCATTTTAGCGGCAATTACCTCAACGAGGACACCCTCCTGAAGCTGGCGCGCGACAAGGGCTACAGCACCGCCGCGCTGGGCAAGCATGGTCCGACCTATCAGTTCGACCACACCGACAAGCCCGAAAAGCCCGGCCTGCATTCGATCGTGTTCGACGACGCCACCGGCGGCAAGAACGGCGTGGCGCTGTCCGACGAGGTGAAGGACGCCCTCACCAAGGCGGGCCTGCCCACCACCACGCCGCCGCGTGGCGACAATGCCAAGGCGGGCGATGCCAAGACGCCCGGCACCACGTCCGCCAACGTCGCGCAGCAGGCTTATTTCGCCGACGTCGCCGCCAAGGTGGTGCTGCCGATGTTCAAGGCGCGCAACAAGCCGTTCGTACTGGTGTTCTGGTCGCGCGATCCCGACGGCAGCCAGCACAACACCGGCGACAGCCTCAACCAGATCAAGCCCGGCATCAACGGTCCGACCTCGATGGCCGGCATCAAGAACGCCGACACCAACCTCGCCCAGCTCCGCAAGGCGCTCGACGAGCTCGGGCTCACCGCCTCGACCAACATCATCGTGTCGGCCGACCATGGCTTCTCCACCATCTCCAAGGAGAGCAAGACCAGCGCCTCGGCCAAGGTCAGCTATGACGACACGCCGGCAGACTTCCTGCCGATGGGCTTCCTGGCGCTCGATCTTGCTAAGGCACTCGATCTCCCCTTGTTCGACCCCAACGACAAGAACGCTAAGATCGAGGGCAACAAGCATCCGAAGGCCGGCAACGGCGTGCTCGGCAAGGATCCGGAGAAGCCCGATCTCGTCGTCGCCACCAATGGCGGCTCCGACCTCGTCTATCTCCCGAACAAGGACAAGAAGCTGGCGGAGAAGACCATCAAGGCGCTGCTCGCGCAGGACTACGTCTCCGGCCTGTTCGTCGACGATTCGCTCGGCCGCTTCCCCGGCACGCTGCCGCTGTCGAGCCTCAATCTGCGCGGCAAGGCCGCGACGCCGACCCCGTCGATCGTCGTCAACTTCCGCTCCTATGCCAGCGATTGCGGCGAGGCGCCGACCAATTGCTCGGTGCAGGTCGCCGACACCGTGCTGCGCCAGGGCCAGGGCATGCATGGCAGTTTCAGCCGCGGCGACACCATGAACTTCATGGCCGCGATCGGTCCGGATTTCAAAGCCGGCTTCGTCGACGAGCTGCCGGTCAGCAATGCGGATGTCGGCATGACGGCCGCCCGGCTGATGGGCCTTCGCGCGACGCAAAAGGGAGAGCTGGTCGGCCGCGTGATGTCGGAAGCCATGCCCAACGGTCCCGTGCCGAAGGCCTATGCGGGCACGCTGAAGTCCAAGCCGGCCGAGGGCGGCCTGACCACCGTCTTGAACTTCCAGCGCGTCGGCAGCCAGCGCTATTTCGACGCCGCCGGCTTCCCGGGCCGCACGCTCGGCCTCGAGCCGGACGCCGGCAAACAAAAAACGGCGGGGAAATAACCCCGCCGTTCGATCCCGTCAGAGACGCTGAGACGTTACATCCCGATGTCGAACACGTTCGGCAATTGGCCGGCCAGAGGCAGCGCGGTGGCGCCGAGGAACGTCGCCACCATCGCCATGAGGCGACGGTTGTTGTGGCGCTTGCCACGCATCTGGGCGGCGATCCACTCCAGCATCTCGCTGTTGACCTTGGAGGCATAGGACGGCGCCCAGCTCTCGATCTCGGTATCGGCCGCCAGCGCGACGCTGCGCGGCGGCACCTTCAGGCCCGATGCGCTTGCAGCATAATGGGCCACGGCCTTGGCGAGCAAATCGTCGAACCGGCCGGCATCGGTGCGCTCGGTCGCGGCCTCGTTGATCTCGAACAGGATCTCGGCCTCGGCGCGGCTGACCGGCTGATCGTTGACGGCGGTGGCGGTCAGGATCCGCGTGCACCAAGCGGTGTCATCGGCATCCAGCGAACGGGAGAAATGCACCCTTCCCTTGGTGGTCGGGCCTTCGCCGGTGATCACGCCGTCGCGCACGATGGAGAGTGCGTGGGCCGCGGTATCGCGGCAGGACGGTTCGAGGGACGGCGACTCGACAGATTTAGGCGCAGCGGCAGACATAGTTCACTTCCAGACTTCTTCTGATCGGCCAGCATTTTCATGCCGGCGTAAAGGGGTGGTTAACGATTCGATACGGGGATCGCGACTTTTCTAGATGGTTGCCAATTGGTCGCTGTCAGGACCGTTTTGGTTCTAGGACGCGCCGGGCGAGCGTGATGGAAGTCATAAAAGGCATAATCGGGGCGAGCGAGACCGTGTGACCCCGGGTGGGGATGTTTCGCCGCAGGTGCCGCTGTAACAATAAGTTGCTAGAAAATCGGGCCTTCAGGCAAGGAATTCACATTTTACTTGAGCGGGTTCAGTTGCCGTTCACTTGGCACTGCAAGGCCCTTATACTGAGCAGGACGACCTGCGAGAATTCGCCAGTTAATTCAATACGATGAGGTAAGATCATGACACTTCCGATCGGCGCCACCGCACCCGACTTCGAAGCCGAGACCACCGAAGGGAAGATCAAGTTCCACGACTGGATCGGCAACAGCTGGGCGCTGTTGTTCTCGCACCCCAAGGACTTCACGCCGGTTTGCACGACCGAGCTCGGCGCCCTCGCCAAGCTGAAGCCGGAGTTCGACAGGCGCGGCGTCAAGCTGATGGGCCTGTCGGTCGATCCGGTCGACCGCCATGCCAAATGGTCGGAAGACATCAAGGAGACGCAGGGGGCAGCTCCGAACTATCCGATGATCGGCGACACCGATTACAACGTCTCGAAGCTCTACGGCATGCTGCCGGCCGCCATCTCGGGCGATCCCCTCACCCGCACCGCCGCCGACAACCAGACCGTCCGCAACGTCTTCATCATCGGGCCGGACAAGAAGATCAAGCTGGTGCTGGTCTATCCGATGACCACGGGCCGGAACTTCCAGGAGATCCTGCGCGTCGTCGACTCGCTCCAGCTCACCGCCAAGCATCGCGTCGCCACCCCGGCCGACTGGTCGCAGGGCGACGACGTCATCATCGCGGGCTCGGTCTCCAACGACGAGGCCAAGACGATCTATCCGCAGGGCTGGAAGGAGCCGAAGCCCTACATCCGCATCGTGCCGCAGCCGAAATAGTCGACAGTCATTCCGGGGCGGTCCGAAGGATCGAGCCCGGAATCTCGGGATCCTCTGGTGCGCAATGCGCACCAGAGTTCGGTGCTTCGCACCGCCCCGGGATGACAACGCTGGATTACGCCGCCCGCACGCGATCGAGGAAACCGTCGACCTCTGCCTTCAGATGCAGGCTTTCGCCCGACAGCGCCTGGGCCGAGGCAAACATCCGGCTCGACGTCTCGCCGGTGTCGCTGGCGCCCTTGGCCGCATGCCGGACATTGACGGCGACATCGGCCGTGCCTGAGACCGCCGCGCGAACGCTCGCCACGATGTTGTGGGTTGCGCTTTTCTGCTGCTCGACCGCAGCCGAGATCGAGCCGGCAATCCCGCTGATGCGCTCGATGGTCTGGCTGATCGCCTTGATGGCGGCGACAGATTCCTCGGTCGCGAGCTGCATGCTGGCGATCTGGTTCGAGATCTCGTCAGTCGCCTTGGCGGTCTGGCCAGCCAGCGTCTTGACCTCCTGAGCCACCACCGCGAAGCCGCGGCCGGCATCGCCCGCGCGCGCGGCCTCGATGGTGGCGTTCAGCGCCAGCAAATTGGTCTGCTCGGCGATCGAGGTGATCAGCTTGACGACGTCGCCGATCCGCGCGCCGGCCTCCGACAGCTGTGCGATGCGCTGGTCGGTCGCCTCGGCCTGTTGCACCGCCTCGGCCGAAATCTGGTTGGATTCCTGCACGCGCCGGGCGATCTCGGAGATCGATTGAGACAGCTCGTCCGAGGCCGATGCGGCCGAACGCACGTGTTCGGAAGCATTTTCGGAAGCCCCGGCGGACTGCGCTGACAGATCGGCGGTGGAGCGGGCGACGTCGGTCAGCTGACGCGCCGCGCGCTCGAATTCGCTGGAGGAGGTCAGCACCTTGTCGAGGATGCCGCCGACGCTGCCGCGGAACTCCTCGACGAAATTGCGCAGGTCGGATTTGCGCTGCTCGACCGCCGCGGCCGAGGCCGCCGCCTGCTCGTTGCGCATGCGCGCGCGCTCCAGTGAATTGCTCTTGAACACCGCGACCGTGCGGGCGATCTCTCCGATCTCGTCGGCGCGATCCTCGCATTCGATCGCGACGTCGCTCTGGCCGTTGGCAAGCGCCGTGAGCGAGCGCGTGACCGAGGTGAGCGGCCGGGTGACGCGGCGCACGACCAGCAGGGTCAGGACCAGCACCAGAAGCGCGGCAAGACCGGCGGCCGCGGCCATGCTCTCGATGGCGTGGGCCAGCATGCTCTCGTACTGGATCATGGGGATGCCGACATAGAGAATGCCGACGACCTTGCCGGCCCCGTCCGCGATCGGGAAATAGGCGGTCATGAATGTCTTGCCGAACAGCGTCGCCGGCCCCTTATAGGCCTCGCCCCGGCGCAGTGGCGCCTGCCCCGGATGGTCGGCGGCCAGCTGGGTGCCGACGGCGCGGTCGCCATTTTCCTTTTTCACGTTGGTGGAGCGGCGGACGAACTGCCCGCTGGCATCATCGTACACGAACAGGGTCGCATTGCCGCCGACATACGACACCGCGCGGTCGACGATGGCGTGGTCCGTAAAGCTGGGCATCGCAGGGATTTCGGCGCGCACCACCGCGCCATCGCGCATCGTGATCTTGGCGGCCGGAACGATCTCGGTGAAGGCCAGCGCCAGCGTGCGCAGATTGACCTCGATGTCGCGCAATGCGCGATCGTTGAAGGCGGAGGTCAGCGACCAATAGCCGGCGCCGACCACGAGCGCCGTGTTCACGGCGATCAGCAGCACGGCGCACAGAACCGCCTTGGTGCCAAGCTTGAACTGCGGCAACAACTTCCCGGTCAAAACGTTGGACATGAATGGAACTACCCCCGTAATTCCTGCATATTCGTGCAACGCCCTTACGGTCCCATTAACGACGGTTCATACCGCCGGGGGCCGGCATGCTTTCCAAATCGTAAACGAGGACACTCCTGACCCCGCCCAGCGTGCCGCCCATCATCGTCTGGTTTCGCGACGATCTTCGCCTGTCCGACCATCCCGCCCTGCACGCCGCCGCTAAAGCCGGCGCACCGGTGGTCTGCCTTTATGTCCTCGACGACAGCGTCGCGCGCCCACCCGGCGCGGCAACGCGCTGGTGGCTGGCGCAGTCGCTGCGGGCGCTCGGCGCAGCGATCGCTGCGCGCGGCGGATCGCTGGTGCTGCGCCGGGGACCGGCGGCCAGGGTGATCCCGGAATTGGTCCGCGAAAGCGGCTCCCGCGCCGTCTACTGGAATGGGATTGCGCAAGCGCCTTATCAGGCCGTCGAGCGCCAGCTCGAGGCGGTACTGACAAGGCTCGGCGTAGACTCGCAGAGCTTCTCTGGCGATCTCCTCGTCCCGCCCTCGGCCATCCGCACCAAGGAGGGCCGCGGCTTGCGCGTGTTCACGCCGTTCTGGCGGCGCGTGCTGTCGCTCGGCGATCCGCCCAAGCCCTTGCCGGCACCGAAGGAGCTTCGCCCGGCTGCGATGGTTGCGAGCGACAGGCTGGAGAGCTGGAAGCTGGAGCCGGCCAAGCCGGATTGGGCGGGCGGCCTGCGCGAGACATGGACACCGGGCGAAGCGTCCGCCCGTGCGCGCCTGCGCGACTTCCTTGGGCATACCGTGCGCGGCTATGTCGGCGACCGCGATCGACCGGATCGCGAAGGCACCTCGGGCCTGTCGCCGCATTTGAGGTTCGGCGAGTTCAGCCCGCGCCAGGTCTGGCATGCCGCGCGGTTTGCCGCGGACGAAGATCCGGCACTCGGCCCCGGCATCGAAAAGTTCCTGAGCGAGCTCGGTTGGCGCGAGTTCTGCCGCCACCTCCTCCACGACCATCCCGACCTCGCCAGCGCAAACCTGCAGACGAATTTCGACGGCTTCCCCTGGAAACGCGACGCCAAGGCGCTCGCCGCCTGGCAGCGCGGCCGCACCGGCTATCCGATCGTCGATGCCGGCCTGCGCGAGCTCTGGCACACCGGGGTGATGCACAACCGGGTGCGGATGGTGGTGGCGTCCTTCCTGGTCAAGCACCTCCTGATCGACTGGCGCGAGGGCGAAGCCTGGTTCTGGGACACGCTGGTCGATGCGGATGCCGGCAGCAATCCCGCCAATTGGCAATGGGTCGCCGGCTGCGGCGCCGACGCCGCGCCCTATTTCCGCGTATTCAATCCGCAGCTGCAGGGCGAGAAGTTCGATCCGGATGGAACCTATGTCCGGCGCTGGGTGCCGGAGCTGCAAGAGATGCCGGCCAAGCTGATCCATCAGCCTTGGCAGGCCACGCCGATCGAGCTTGCGAGCGCAGGCATCACGCTCGGCAAGTCCTATCCGCACCCGATCATCGATCACGCGAGAGGACGCGAACGTGCGCTCGCCGCCTACGCAAAGATCCGCAAAGGTTGAGCGTTGCTTTGACACAAATATGAAACGCGCTATCGTCATCGCTCCATACAACCGTGGGGGACGACATGGACGACGTCAAGCCGATCACCGAACAGGCGATGGAGACGATCACCACAGCCGTGGAAGCGACCAAGGAAGCGGCGGTCACCGCCGTCAAGAAGGTCAGGAAAGCCGCCAAGAAGGTCGCGAAGAAAGTAGCGCCGAAGAAGGCTTCCAAGAAGAAGGCCAAGAAGGCCCCGAAGAAGAGTTCGAAGAAGGCCGCCAAAAAGGCCACCAAGAAATCCGCGAAGAAGGCGGCCAAAAAGACCGCCAAGAAAGCTGCAAAGAAAGCTCCAAAGACAAAGAAGAAGGCCAAGAAGGGCAAGCGCTGATCGCGGCGCTCAGACCGGGTCTCCGGATGCGAGCGCGTCCGGAGACCTGTCCTCACCGCGCTAGACGCGCCGGTTGACCACGAACACCGCAGCGGCGCACATCGCCATGCCGGCGATCGCCAGCGCATCGAGCTTCTCGCCGAACAGCATGTAGGCCATCAGCGCCGTCACGGCAGGCACCAGATAGAACAGGCTCGCGACCGAAGTCGCCGCGGCGTGGCGGATCAGCCAATAGAGCAGCCCGATCGATCCGATCGAGAGCGCCACCGCGAGCCAGGCGAGCGCGAGCACGAACTCCTGCGTCCAGTGCACCACGCGGTCTTCGAACAGAAAGGCCCCGATCGCGAAGAAAATGGTGACGGCGACATATTGCACGAGATTGCCGGCGCGCCAGTCGATCTGGTTGCAGTAGCGGCGCTGATAGAGCGTGCCGAGCGTGATGCTGATCAGCGAAACCACCGAGGCGAGCCAGCCCAGCCCGGCCTCCCCCGTCATGGGACGGTTGTGCAGGATCATCACCACGCCGCCGAGGCCGAGGACGAGCCCGGCCCATTGCATCGGCGTCACCCGCTCGCCGAGCCAGCGATTGGCAATCGTCGAGGTCAGGATCGGCTGGAGGCCGGGGATCAGCGCGGAGAGCCCGGCGGGAATCGAATGCGCGATCGCGATCGCGGTGCCGCCGAGATAAAAGCCATGGACCAGGATGCCGGCGACCGCGCTGTGCGCAATGCCGGCGCGATCGGGCCATTTCGGCCGCGCGAGGCCGGCGATGATCGCCATCAAGCCGACCACGATCGCCATGCGGATGGCGAGATAGGTCAAGGGATCGGCGTTGTTGACGACGTATTTGGTGCCGATGAAGCCCGTGCTCCAGAGCAGGACGAACAGGATCGGCGCGGCGCGGGCGGTCAGGGCTTCTTGATTATGGTTCATTGCCGCCCTCATTGCCCCAGCGGGGGCCATGCGGCAATGCGAATTTGGTCCTGATGATGCTGCGCTGCGACGGACGGTGGCGGCTCAGCCTAGCGGCTCACCACTCTTCCGGACAGGGGTCGATGATCTTCCAGAGCTCGACGCCGTTCTTGATCTTTTTCATGTCGGTGGTGAGCCCGCCATTGCGACGGATCCAGTCCTTCACCGTGTCGGGGTAGTAGGACATCAGGTCGGACGTCCCCTCGGAGCTGGTGACCTTGATGCCGAAGGTGAAGGCCTTGTCGTAATAGGCCTGATGGAAACCAAGGCTTGCGCGCGGTGTCACGCAGATCTTGTTCATCGGCACGATGCCGAGCACCAGCGTGCAGGCCGAATTGCAGATGCCGTCGATGATGACGCGCTCGCCCTTCTCGCGGACGCGCTTGTACTTGGCCTTGTATTCCTCGACATAGCCGCCATGGTCGCGGGTGATATGCAGCTCGGCCCGCGCCGGCGTGGCGGCGGCGAGGCAGAGCAACAGCAGGCTCAGAAGCGTGATGCGCATGGCGAGGTGACGGCGAAAGCCTTCAGGAATGTACCGGCCTCGAAGGAGCCCCGAGGGCCGGCGACAGGATTCTTAACCGAATAGTCTTTGGTCATACTTGTGTGGGGAATTCGTTAAGCATCCCGAAAAGGCCAAAAATGGGCAGGCTTGGCGGCCATACCCGGCAATTCTGTCACACCGGCCCGGGAATCTGCGGGATCAGCCCCGATTTCCGGTGGTCGGACGGGTGCCCTGGCGGTTCGAAATGGCTATAGATGACGGACCTATTCGTGCGGGTCGGGAGAAACGAGATGAGCAAGTTGACGCTAGTCGCCGCAATTGCTGCCCTGTCGGCCGCCATTCTAGCCCCTGGCCTGGCCGAGGCGCGGGGCCATCACCGGCACTACCGCGCCTACGCCAACCCGCTGCCCTACCCGATCAGCTATATCCACAATTACGGGCCCGGCATCACCCCCGGCACATTCGCCTTTTACGACGGGCCCTCGACCAACCATTGCTACCAGAGCGCGGCCGCCTATGTCGGCCAGGACCGCCGCCGGCACCCCTGCTACTGAGGGACGCCGGCGCCGGCCAATGTCGGGACGCCCCTATTTGGCGGCCCCCGACAGCAGCAATTGCTTCTCGATCTCGTAGACCGGCAGCTTGACGAGATCCTTGCCGACCTCATCCTGGATCGCCTTGCGCACGACGTCCGAATAATCGGCGCGGATCATGCCGAGCGCGCGCGGTGAGGCCACCATGGTCAGCGCCGTGGTCTCGCCGGAACTGACGGCGGCATCGAGCCGGCCCGCCAGGTTTCGCAGGAAGGTGCGCTCGGCCTCGTCGTGCCAATCGGTCTGCTCGGCGGAGCTGCGGACGCCGCCGGCCGCGGCATGCAGGCGCCCCGGCGCATCGGTCCCCTGCGCACTGGTCGAGGGATTGGGCTGCTCGTGCACCTCCTTGGTGTGAAGGTTAGGAAACATCTCGTCGCCGAGGTTTTCCAGAATCAGCGCCTTGCGCCCGTCGCACACCACCAGCCAATCGCCCTTGTCTATTCTCATTTTATCCATTGCAACTCTCCTTGAAACTTACGGACGCCGCGTCCGGCATCAGAGATGCTCTTCGAATTCCTCGAAGGACTTGCCGAACTGCACCATCGCCTCCTCCAGATAATCGGCGAGCATTGGCGTGCCGATCAGGTAGGAAGCGGTGCGCTGGTTGTGGGCCTGCGCCGCCTGGGTATGCAATTCGCGCCAATTGGAGAGATCACCGTCGCCGCGACCAAGCCAGGTCAGCGCCACGAGGTCGATCTGCTCGTCGACATTGAGATCGCGGATGAAGCCCGCGAGCTCCGCACGGTCGGTGGTGTCGCCGCGCCCGCCGCGGCCATAGCTCATGTCGTCGTCGCCGAACTCCAGGATGACGCCACCTCCGGCCGCCTCGACGTCGGACCGGCGCGATTTCGAGATGACGAAGAAGACTTTCTCCGGCGAGATCGACAGATTTGGAATGACTCGCATCGAGTTCACCTTGCCCGGCAGCACGCACCATGCTGCTGCCACGCAACAACACTATGAGCCGAGGCAGAGTTGCGAATTGCGCAGGATCAAGGTCTACGGCCTGGTGATGCGGCCTACGCCGGCTCGCCGGGCGAATTCGCTGAAGATCTGTTCATCAGCATTACATTTCCGCTCCGCCACAATTTGATCAGAACAACTTCGATATCCTGTCTTGCGTAAGCGGAGGAAGACATCATGACTCTCAAGATCGGCCTCGTCGCCGCAGCCCTCTCTGGTGCCGTGTTGGGTACCCTGGCGGCGTCGCCGGCGGCGTCCGCCATGCCCATCGCGCCCGCGCCTGCGACGTCGCAGGTCTCCGGCGTCGAGCAGGTCCGCATGGTCTGCGATGCCTGGGGACGCTGCTGGTGGCGCCCAAACTATTATGGGTATTACGGTCCGCGGCCGTATTACGGCCCGCGGTATTATGCGCCGCGCTATTACGGTCCACGTTATTACGGCTATCGCGGCTATCGCCGCTGGTAACATCTGAAGGGGCCCTCGGGGCCCCTTCGCTTTTGCGAGATCACGTCTCGCACGGTCGTCGCCCGGTCTGGAGCGATTCCAAAACTGATCTAGATCAAAGCTGAAAACCGCCCGCACCGTCATTCTACGGGAATGGTCGAGCTGATCGTTTTTCGATGCCCGCAGACGGGCATGAACGTGCAGACGCATCTGGAGAAGCAGCAGAGCCAGGAGGGACGGAGCCTTTCGTCCTTTGCCTGTCCCGCCTGCACCCGGCTGCATTTCATCGACCTCGCGTCCGGAAAGCCGATGAGCCGAGAACGTTGACGGTGACATTGATCAGACAGGCATCATGGCATGATGTCCGCAATACTACGGCCTGGAATTCGATTTACTGGAACGCGATGTTTCGCCATTGATGGCGATGCATCGACGTTCATTTGATTGTCACATTTCAGCAGCCGGCCAGATCATGTTGTTCGACGCCCTCGTTCCATCCTCAGCGCTTCAGCTGATCGGCTTTGCCAATGTCGATGCGTTTCGGCCGGTCGAGACGATGGAGGATGCCAGAAGCATCCCGCTCGACGTCTCGAACTTCGCGGCAGCCCGCGCCGTCGTCTCTCTGCCCGCGTGCCGCATCATCATGATGAGATCGTTCGCGCGCATCCTGGACACCGCCTATCGGGTGCCGGGCGGGATGGTGATCCTGTCCATGACCGACGACCTGCAGGTCAACCTCAAGGGCCTGGACCTCGATGCGCGCTTCTTCGTTACGCTCTGCGGCAACGACGAATGCCATTTCGTCGAGCCGCAAACCAATCATTATGCAATGATCATCTTCTCGCCCGAGCTGAAGGACCGGGGCTGGTTCGATCACGCCGACGATTTGCGGGCCCATGGTGCCAACCGGCCTGCCCTGCTCCACACGCGGCAACTCCTGCTCGACATCCTGCGAACCGCCTCAGTGCAGCCTCTCCTGTTTGGGACCACCGAGGTGGCGGCCCATCTCCAGGAAGGCCTGCTGCTCGCGCTCGACGATTTGTTTCAGAACAATTCGACGCCGGATCGCGCTGCCTCGCTCCAGGGCGAGCGTTCGATCAAGCTTGTGCAGCGGATCGACGATTACGTAGCGGCCCATCCGACCGCGCCGATCTATACCGCCGATCTCGCCGGCGAGTTCGGCGTCTCGATCCGGACGCTCGGCGGCGCGGTGAGCAAGGTGCGGGGCATGAGCCTGCATCAGTACATCCGCCTCAAGAGGCTGTGGGCGACCCGCGCCCGCCTCCTCAGGGGTGGCGGCGCCACCGTCGCCACCTGCGCGCGCGCCCAAGGCTTCCATCATCTCGGTGAATTTGCCGCGGCCTACCGCGCGACGTTCCACGAGACCCCCTCCGACACGCTCGCCCGCGGGCGGCAAGGCAATCTCCGTCAGGCTGACTGACGCGGCCCTCCCGGCCCAGCGCCGGTTCGGAACAGATCTGGAACGCGGGGAAAGACTGGCGCGCTCGGAAGGATTCGAACCTCCGACCCTCGGAATCGAAATCCGATGCTCTATCCAGCTGAGCTACGAGCGCCCTGGCCTCGTTTGACCAGAACCGAGAAACACCGCAGGACGGCTGGCAAGCAAGCGCGCCGACGGGCGTTCGGATGGGGTGGAATTAGCAGAGAGGCTCACCAATAAAAAGCCCTCCCCGCCTTGTTTCCAGGCGGGGCGCGGCCGTTCCTACCAGGTGTTGCCGAAGAAGCCGAACTGCGGGCGCTGCGCCACCATCATCGGCCGGTCCTGCTGTTGCGGCACCGAATGCGCCCTGGCGGTCTTGCGCTTCGGCGGCTGGGCTTGCGCCTGAACCTGCGGCTTGGCGTCCTTCTTCCCCGCGGCAGCGTCGGCCTTCGGTTCCGGTGTGAACTGGGCGAAGGTCTCGCGCACCCGCGCCTTGGCCGACATCTCGGCGAGCGCAGCCGCCGAGGCGGTATCGGCGGGCTGAGGCGCGACGACGGCCGCGGTCTTCATCGCAGGCGGGACAATCGTAGGCTGGGTGGTGTCGAGCACGACACGCTCGGGCAGATGGCGGTCGGAGCGGATCCGGATCAACGGCTGATCATTGCTGACCGTGGCGACGGCCTGGGCGACCGGCTGCGATGGCAGAGCGAAGTTCGCTGCGAACAGCAGTGCGAGCAAAGCTCCACCGACAAAGACGAAATATCGAAAGATGGGCATTGGCCGAGCTCCGCCCCCCGCATCCCCGCGTGGGCTCTCCGCCCTCAACAGGCGATCTCTTAATTGGTTCCTGGCCCAGCCGTTCGGTTCAAATGGCGACGCGAGGTTTTTTGGCCAAGGGGTCGCGGAGTGCCGCGGAGGGTAACTTTTCCGCTACCGGAACATGCCGCCTCTACGCGCGGCTCGCCGCAACCAGAGAACATTTCGCCTGATCGGCATTTACGTTGACGAAGCCGACGGGAATCCGCGCAAAGGTCTTGCGGCTCTTCATGCTGACCTGATCTGCCAGCACGCGATTGCGATCGGTGAGATGGCTGCCATCCCGCCGCGCAAAGGCGCAGACGATCTCGACATCCTTTACGGCATAGTCATTGTCGTTTCGCAGCGTGAACGTCACCAGGGCTTTTGAGCCAAGACCGCCGCGGCGCCAGGTTTGGGACGAGATCCTGAGACGACCAAGATCTGCCAGAGCCGGGACCTGAGCTTCGGACGCCGGGGACGCGGACGCTGCAGGATCGCTCGAAGGCGCTGCCTCGACGGCGGCCACCTCGGACGTCACCTGCTCAGCGCTGTTGCCTTTGGACAGAGGCAGCAGCATCCAGACGCCGCAGCCGACGATGATGGCAGCCAGCAGCCACAAAAGGCTGCGGCCAAATGAGACGCTGGCGATCGTGACGGCCCGCGCCAGCCGCTCGCCGGTCCCGGCAAAGCGCCTCAATCCGATCCGATCGAGTCTGGCGTTCATGGTTACACACCGATCGCGGCCGAACCTCGTCGAACGACGGAATAGGCCACTGCTTACTTAAATCGGGAAGACGACATAAGGTTCCCGCACAGTTGCGAATCGGCGAGGACGGTGGCGATCACCGATCACGGCCGCTAACATGCGCTGCAACATCGCGAACGACCATCGGGAGACATCGAAATGCCAGTCGTCACTTGGGATCACGTCCATCTGCGCAGCCCCGATCCGGAGGCGACCGCAGCCTGGTTGCGGGACATCCTCGGTGGCGAGATCGTGCGCGCGCCAGGACGCATCGACGTGAACCTTGGCGGTGCCAGGATCTTCATCGCGCCGCTCGAGGGCGACGGCGCGGTCAACCCGCCGCCTCCGCACCCGCATCAGGGCCTCGACCATTTCGGGTTGACGGTGAAGGACATCGATGCCGTCGCGGCCGAGATCAAGGCCAAGGGCGTCACCTTCACGCGCGAGCCGACCACGATCCGGCCCGGCGTGCGCATCTGCTTCATCCGCGGCCCCGAAGGCATCTCGATCGAGCTGCTCGAGCGCGACCAGAAATATACCTGACGCCGCGCGCCGGACCCGACGAGTTGCCGGCGGCGTGGCTAGGTCATGCTGCCGGGCATGAAGCAGCGGATGGAGACGCCCATATAGCCGTAGATCGGCCAGACCATGGTGCGCCCCACCCGGTTCGGCTCGGAGATCACGGCCTCCGTGGGAACGTCGACCCAGACGAGCTCCTGCGGCTGCCCTTCGAGGCCGGAGGCATAGCGCGGGAGGCGGACACGATAGTGTCCGTCCTTGCTGTCCCAGTCGGTATCGGAGAGCGCCGAACCGTCGGCATCGGAGCAGCACGGCCCCTTTCCGCTGCGCAGGCCGTCGAACCAGGATTTCAGATCCGCATTGGTGTTGGCGAACTGGCCGCGATCGCGCGCATGGCCGATGGGGGCGGCGAGCGCAATCAAGGCCAAAACGCAAGCCAGCCTTGCTGTCGTGCTTCGCCAGCGTGTTGCGCTGCCGGAGCGCCGTCGTTCGCTTTTGCAATTGGTGGGACGCGCACTGTACAGACGCGGCTCATCGCCGCCGGAATCGATCCAGTTGCTCATCGTCTTGCTCCAGCACCCCGCGGCCAGTGCAACAAATGTTATGCATTTCGCGGGCCAAACCTGATTCGCAACGACCGGCCTCGCCCCATCATCAGGCCGTCATGAGGGCGTCACCCACAAGCCGGGACAAATACGGCTCGCGGCGGCGGCCGGCCGGCAAACTGCCGCGTTGCGCCAGGCGACACGCTTTGGCATAAAAGCCGGACCGGTTGCGCCATTGGGCGATTGGCGGCCGACTGCGGGACGTTATGAAGAACGGCCTCTATTCGATTCACGTGACCCTGCTCGATGGTCGAGTCGGCAAGGGCAGCGGCGTGATTCTTTTTCGCGACGGCAAGATTCTTGGCGGCGATGCCTACCTCTATTACACCGGCAGCTACGTGGTGAAGGACGACACCACCTTCAAAGGCGAGGTCTTGGTGCAACGGCACACCTCGCCGCGGGGCGACGACAATCCGCTGTTCGGCGGCCCCGCTCCGGTCGGCATCGGTGTCAGCGGGACCTACACTGATACCCGTGCGGAGATGACGGGCACGGCACTGGTCGGCAAGGCCAGCCTGATTTTCGGCGCAACGCTGCACAAGCTCGCCGAGGCCGATTAGAGCATCATCCGGAAAACTGTGCTGCGGTTTTGCCTCGCGACGAACGCGGAACGCGTTTGAGCGGAGATCATGCTTGGACAACAGAAGCTATTCCGCAGCCTGCTCGAGCGGCGCCACGCGCGGCAGGATGATCTGGATGCGCGTGCCACTGCCCGGTTCGGAATCGAGATCGAGCCGCCCGCCGAGCCGGTTGGTGACGATGCTGTAGACGATGTGCAGGCCGAGGCCTGTGCCGCCCTGGTCGCGCCGCGTCGTGAAGAACGGATCGAAGGCTCGGCGGCGGACGTCGAGCGACATGCCGCAGCCGTTGTCGGAGAAGATGATCTCGACATTGTCCTTGCCGGACTCCCGCACCTGGATGTCGATCGTGCCCGGCCGGCCGTCCGGGAAGGCGTGCGCCACCGAGTTGAGAAACAGATTGGTCAGCACCTGGCCGTACGGGCCAGGATAGCTGTTCATGGTCAGATCAGGCTGGCACTCGACATTGAGCGTGAGGTTGTGCTTGCGCAGGCCCGGCCGCAGGCTCATCACCACCTGCTCGGTGAGGTCGCCGAGATCGAACATGCGCTGGTCCGAATAGTTGCGGTCGGCCGCGACCTGCTTGAACGACTGGATCAGCTCGGCCGCGCGGTTGAGGTTGGAGACGAGCTGCGCGGACGCATCGCGGCTGGTGCTGAGGAAATCGTTGAGCGTGGAGCGGCGGAGCTCGCCGCGCTCGACCTCAGCGGTGAAGATCGCGGTCTTGCGCTCCAGCGCGGATGCGACCGTGAGGCTGATGCCGACGGGATTGTTGACCTCGTGCGCGACGCCAGCAACGAGGCGCCCGAGCGCGGCGAGCTTCTCGGCCTCGATCAGCGAGGCCTGCGTCTCGCGCAGATTGCGCAGCGCCGTCTCGGCGGCTTCCTTGGCCTTGCGCATCTCCTGCTCGCCGCGCTTGCGCTCGCCGATGTCGAGCGCGACGGTGACGATCCGTTCGATCTCGCCCTCGGCATCGAGCAGCGGCAGCTTGTTGACCAGCCATTGCCGCATGTTGCCGGAGGCGTCCTTGTACTCCTCCTCGTAGAAACCGAGCCCCTTGCGGATGCTGAGCACGCGCTTGTCGTTCTCGTCGGTCTTGGCCGCGCCATAGCGCGACATCAGGTCCGCCGTGGTGCGGCCGAGCGCGTCGCCGGGCTCGATGCCGAAGATGCCCGCCATGTAGCGGTTCATCAGCACGTAGCGCAGGTCGCGG
The DNA here is from genome assembly GCF_030272265.2 of Bradyrhizobium sp. 62B. Lineage (NCBI taxonomy): Bacteria > Pseudomonadati > Pseudomonadota > Alphaproteobacteria > Hyphomicrobiales > Nitrobacteraceae > Bradyrhizobium > Bradyrhizobium sp. 62B. The sequence continues at coordinate 4,376,891 of NZ_CP092841.2, forward strand.
TCCTTGACGTTGATCACCGCCGGCACGGTGTCGATGACCTGCTGGAGCAGGCGCCGGCCTTCGGCAATGGCGTCTTCCGCCCGCTTCTGGTCGGTGATGTCGCGCAGCGTGCCCTCGTAGCGGACGATGTGGCCCGCTTCGTCCCGCACGCCGGTGGCGCTGTCGGAGAGCCACAGGATGTCGCCGCTGCGCTGGCGCACCTGATACTCGAACTCCCGTACCATGCCGTCGCGCGCCATCAGCCGCTGGTATTCGACGCGCGCGTCGGGATGGACGTAGATAGTGTGGGCGATGTCGCTGATGCTGGCGATGAGTTGCTGCGGGCTGTCGTAGCCCATCATCCGCGCGAGCGCGGGATTGGCGTTGAGCAGATCGCCGGCCGGCGTCGTCACGTAGATGCCGTCGATCGAGCCCTCGAACAGTTTGCGGTAGCTCTCTTCGGCGAGGCGCTGCTCGGTCAGCGCGCGCACCGCCGCCTCGCGTGCCGTGTCGGCCTCCTCCAGCGCGCGGCGGAACACTTCGGCGGCACGTGCGATGTCGCCGATCTCGTTGTCGAGGTCGGCGGACGGAATGGAGGTGTCCTTGCGGCCGGCAGCGAGCGCGCGGATCGAGCGTGCGATCTGGGCGAGCGGACGGACCGTCCTGCGCACAACGAACAGGGCAGCCCCGATGCCGATCAGGACGCCGATGGTGCCGAGCACGATGCTCTGCCAGCGCGCCTCCGTCAGCGTCCGGGCAAAGTCGCGCGACAGCACGTGGCCGCGCCGGTCGCTGACTTCGCGCAGCAATTCGGTGACGCGGCCGATCAGCCGGCCCTCGGTTCCCAGCACCTCGCGGTCGATGTCGGCAATCTGCCGCTCGCGCACGGCCACCGCCATGATGGCCTCGGCATAATCGTTCACCGCCGAGCTCAGCCTGGCATCGGCGATGTTCAGTGCCCGCATGCTCTGGGCGGCCTGCTCCGCCGCGGACGGGTTGCGGGCAAGCAACCCGAGCGCGATGCGGCTCTGCGCCTCCGACAGGCGCGAGGCGAGCTCACGGTCGGCCGTGCCGGAGACGGCGACATCGAACCGGTCGCGCAGCGGCGGCAGGCCGGCGAGCAGCTGGGCGCGGCGGTCGATCAGGGTCGAGATCCGCTCGAGGCCGGTCCGGTAGGTCGCGAGGCGTTCCGTGACCCCGTCGATCATGTCCTGCTGCTCGGGCGCGAGCTCGATGCGGGTCTTCTTCAGGATGTCGCTGAGGGTCGAGGCCGCCTCACCCACCTGCTTGAACTGGATGCCGGCGCCGGGATCGGTGACGAAGTCGCGCGCGGCGAGGCGCAATTCGTTCATGCGGCGATCGATGTCCTCGGCGAGGTCGCCGACGCTCTGGAGCCGCTGCAGCTCGGCGAAGGTCGAGTCGATGTGCCGGATCGCGATCACGCTCGCGGTCGAGGTGACGATGATCACCGCCAGCACGAGCAGGAAGCTGCCGAAGGTGAGCTGGCCGATGGAGAGCGAGAAGGTACGCTTTTTCTCAGGGATCGGCGTCAATTCGGCGGACATTGGTGATGAGAGGACCGGGCTACTGGGGGTCCAATATACGACGTATTGCCGCCCGGGGGGAACATGCCTCCGGGCGCCGTTTATCCCAAATATCGCGGTCCCGGAGCCCTCTTCCCCGGCCTAGGACGGTTTGACGCTCGCCAGCCGCCGGGCCGGAATGGTCATGGCGGCGACGCCGAGGACCACGCAGGCCAGCCCCACCCAGGCGGTCCGACTCAGGTTCTCGCCGAGGAAGGCGACGCTGATGGCGACGCCGATGGGCACCCGGAGATAGGCCTGCGCGGTGGTGCCGACCGAGCCCAGGGTCTGGATCAGGCGGAAGTAGATCACGAAGGCCGCGGCGGTCGAGAACAATGCGAGCGCAAGCAACGCCAGCACGGAGCTCAGCGACGGCGACAGCGTCCAGGGCTGCTCGACCGCGAGCGAGGCCGGAAGCAGGACCGCGGCCCCGGCCAGCAGCGAGCCGGCGGCCGGCGCCATCGGATCGAGGCCCTTGAAGCTGCGGCCGAAGATCGCGGCGCAGGCGTAGCAGATGGTGGCGGCGACGATGGCGGCCTCCGCGAGGAGGCCGCTGCCGATGTCGTGAAAGGCGTCGACGCCGACGATCAGCAGGATCCCGGCCATTCCGGCGACCACGCCGAACAGTTTCCGCGGGCTCGTCGCCTCGTGGCGGGTGACGACGGCCGTGAGCAGGAAGGTGAAGATCGGTCCGGCCGAGTTGAGGATGGTGGCGAGCGCTGCGTCGACATGGCGCTCGCCCCAGGCGATCAACGTCCAGGGAATCACGCTGTTGAGCACGGCCTGGAAGGCGAAGCGCCGCCAGGTCGCGGCATCCGTCGGCATCTTGATGCCGCGCACCCACATGACGAGGAGGAGCAGCAGGCCCGCGATCGTGGTTCGCGCCGCGATCAGCGTGATCGGCGGGATGGTGGCAACGCCGAGCTTGATGAAGGTGTAGGAGCCGCCCCAGAGCGTTGCGAGCGCCAACAGGAGCGCCAGCTCGACCGCGATGTTGGTGTCCTGCCGGTTGTCCATTCGGTGCGTCCCGTCCATTCCACGATGGACGGAACCTAGCGCGCCCGCAGGCGAAAATACTTCGTTGCTTGTCGAAGTGTATTAGCCGAGCGCCCCGACCTCGAACACCTCGCCGTCATAGCCGGCCTCGCGGGGGATGCGGAGCTGGCGGCCGGTTTCGGTCTTGGTCATGACCGGCATTACCGTAACGATCGACATGCCGCGGGCATGGTCGAGTGCAGCGCTCACGTTCGGCTGCTTGGCGAGCCGGATCAGATTGCGCGTGGTCGGGAACGGCAGCTTGAAGCGGCCGCTCTCGCCGCCCTCCACCGCCTCGCGCGCTGACAGCCAGATCGAGTCGGTGGACTCCCTACCGTCATGGGCTCCGAGCTGGTCGGGCGGCGCGGCGGCGAGGAAGAACCAGGTGTCGAAACGCTTTGGCATGCCCTCCGGCGTGATCCAGTGCGCGTAAGGCACCAGCGTGTCGAGCGCCAGTTGGAGGTTGTTGTCAGCCAATATACTGAGGAAGCTGACCTTGTGCTCGTTGAGCGCGACGCGATGCGCATCGGCGATCTCGCCGGCACGCCGGGCATCGACAGGCGCGCCCGTGTCTTTCGCGCGCGCCAGCAGAATGCCGCTCTCCTCGAACGTCTCGCGGATCGCGGCGATACGAAAACCGCGGTCTGCTTCGCTGAGACCCTCACCGCCGGAATAAAGGTCGGCGCGGGCGACGATCTCCTTGTCGCCGGCATCGACGCTGCCGCCGGGAAACACCAGCGCGCCCGAGTTGAACTCGATCTGATGATGGCGGACCATCATGAAGATTTCGATGTCCTTCTCGCCGTCGCGCAGCAGGAGGATCGTCGAGGCCGGGCGTGATGCTGATGCTTCGGCCATGCGACTAGCCCGCGGCGCTGGATTGCGGGCCGAGATTGGCGCGCTTGTCGACCCGGGCAACACGCGACAAGAGGTACTCGACCTCCGCCTTCGCTGTCGCCGTGATCGTCGCGCCCGGCTTGCGCTGCGCGCTGGAGGCGATGATGCCGCGCTTCTGCAGCACGTATTTGCGGATGGTCAGGCCGACGCCGGGCTGCTGCTCATAGCGGATCAGCGGCAGATGCGCGTCGAACAGATCATGCGCGGCATCGCGCTTGCCGGCCTTGGAGAGATTCACGACGTCGATCAGAAGCTCCGGGAAGGCGTAACCGGTCATGGCGCCGTCGGCGCCGCGCTCCATCTCGAAGTCCAGGAAGGTGCCGCCATTGCCGCAGAGGATCGAAAGCGGACGGAGCGAGCCGTCCTTCTGGAAGCCGCGCAGGGTCGTGATCTTCTCCAGGCCCGGCCAGTCCTCGTGCTTGAGCATCACGCAGTTCGGATTGTCCATGACGATCTTGCGGATCACGGCCGGCGTGAACACCACCGAGAGCGTCAGCGGATAGTCCTGCAGGACCCAGGGCACATCCGGGCCGATCGCCTCGGCCGCCTGCTTGAAATAGGTGACGATCTGGTCGTCGGTGCGCAAGGACGGCGGCGGCGCGATCATGACGCCCGCCGCGCCCGCCTCCATCGAGGCCTTCGCCAGCGAGCGCATGGTGGCAAAGCCCGGCGCGGAGACGCCGACGATCACCTGCATTTTCTTCGCGCGCTTGACGAAGCGCAACGCCACCTGCTCGGCCTCGGCGGCATCGAGCTTGGGGGCCTCGCCGAGGATGCCCAGCACCGTGACGCCGTCGCAGCCGACCTCCTCGTAAAAATCGGTCAGGCGGTCGATCGAGCGCTCGTCGATGCGGCCGTCGTCGTGGAACGGCGTCGGCGCGATTGCGAAAGTGCCCTTGGCGTCGGCGGTGAGTTTCATCAGTCCATTATCCCTTGTTCGTCATTGCCGGGCGGCTCGCAGAGCGGAACCCTGGTGCGCAATTGCGCACCTGAGAATCTCGAGGTTCCGGGTTCGCTTCATCGAAGCGCCCCGGAACGACAACAACGGCTAAAACCGTCGCGCGCCCATCTTGATCTGCTCCTCGGAGAAGAAGATCTCCTTGGCATGATCGGCGATGTCCTGGGCCTTCCAGCCCGTGTGCGGCGGTTTCCAGCCTTCCATCTCCATCATCCGCATCTCGCGCACGCCGCGGGGCCCGGACACGCCCAGCACCTTGCCGGTCTGGTCGCCCGACAAGTCGCTGACCATGTATAGCACGGCCGGCGCGATGCCGTCCGGCCCCAGCGCCGCCCCCGGGTTCTCCTTATAGCGGGGCAGGTCTGCGGTCATGCGGGTCAGCGCGCCCGGAGCGAGCGTCCAGATCCGGATGTTGTATTTGCGGCCCTCGATCGCCAGCACGTTGGACAGGCCCCAGATGCCCCCCTTGGCCGCGCCGTAATTGGTCTGGCCGAAATTGCCGATCAGGCCTGAGGTCGAGGAGGTGTTGACGATCACGCCGCCGCCGTTTTCCCGCATCCAGCGAAACACCGGCATAGTGCAACAAAAGGTGCCCTTCAGGTGGACCTTGATGACCTTGTCCCAGTCGGATTCGGACGCCTTGTGAAAGGTCTGGTCGCGCAAAATGCCGGCATTGTTGACCAGGATGTCGGCACGGCCGAAATGCTTGATGGCGTCGTCGAAGACGGACTGGCCGCCCTCCATGGTGGAGATGTCGGCGCCGTTGGCGACCGCCTTGCCGCCCTCGGCCTTGATCGCGTCCACGACCTGCTGCGCCATGGAGGTGTCGGCGCCGGAGCCGTCACGGGGCCCGCCGAGGTCGTTGACCACGACCGAGGCCCCTTCCCGCGCGAACAGCTTTGCGTAGGCCTCACCGAGCCCGCCGCCCGCGCCGGTGATCAGCGCAACCTTGCCGTCGAGTAGTCCCATGGTGGCGTCTCCCTGTTTGTTTCTTTCGGGTCCCGGCTCTTCCTTCGCCTGGGCACTCTGGGCCCCGGCTCTGCAGCGCACCGCTGAAGAAGCGCTGCGCTGCGTCCGGGGCACGAGAGAGCCCTAACCCAGCACCGTCCTGCCGTTCTTGATCACCGTGACGCCCCTCGCCTTCACCTTGGCTTCGAACGAGATCGTGTTGCCGTCCTTCCAGAGGTCCATGGTCACGGTCTCGCCGGGATAGACCGGCGAGGAGAACCGAGCGACGTGCTGGCGGAAGGCGCTGGCGTCGTAGTCGGCATAGGTCTGGAGCACGCCGCGGCAGGTGATGCCGTAGGTGCACATGCCGTGCAGGATCGGGCGCGGGAAGCCGGCCTTCTTGGCGAACTCGGGATCCGAGTGCAGCGGGTTGCGGTCGCCGCAGAGGCGGTAGACCAGGGCCTGGTCGGGGCGCGTCGTGATGTCGATGGTCTTGTCAGGCTCGCGCGATGGGATCTTGTGCGGATCGGGCTGGGTCAGGTTCGGCCCGCCGAAGCCGCCATCGCCGCGGGCGAAGCGCGAGGCGACCAGCGTTGCCAGCTTCTCGCCCTTCTCGTTCTTCAGCACGGTCTGGTGCACGATCACGACGCCCTTGTCCTTGCCCTTGTCGTAGACCTCGAGCACGGAGGAATCGGCGGTGATGTTGGCGGCCACTGGCAGCGGCTGGTGGAAGGTGATGTCGCGTTCGCCGTCGACCACCATGACGCGGTTGAGGTTCATCTCGCCCGGGCCCGAGCCCCACGCCGCGACGGAGGCAAAAGTCGGCACCACCTTCAGCGGCCGCGGCGTAAACGTGCCCTCGTTGACGAAGGCGAGCTCGTTCTCGTCCATCGGGTCAGCGCCGAGCCCGATGCCGTAGGCGTAGAGCATCACCTCGCGATCGCTGTAGGCGTATTTTTGGCCGAGGTTCTTGAGGGATTTGAGCTCTTCGTATCGGGCGGACATTTTTCTGGTTTCCTCTCCGGATTCTTATGCGCCGCTGCCAGTCGAAGTGCCCTCTCCCCTTGTGGGAGAGGGCTGCGAGAGCCGTGCGGCAAACTCGTTTGGGTGAGGGGTTGCTTCCGCAGGGAAAGTCTTTCCGCGGAGCGATACCCCTCATCCGACGCCAAAGCCGAAGCTTCGCTTCGGCGTCCTTGTCAGAACGGCCGCCGGAGGCGGCCTACGCCACCTTCTCCCACAGGGGAGAAGGGAAGAAGTCAGGCCACCGTGAAGAACGGCAGCGGGGCGCCGTCCGTCGGCTTGAACACCACCTTCACCTTCTGGCCGATCTTCAGCGTCGTCAGATCGCAGTCGACGAAATTGGTCTGCACCGACGGCCCCTCCTTCAGCGTGACGTAGCCGATGGCGTAAGGACCGGTCGGCGACTTCCGCATCAGGCTGTAGGTGTAGATCGTGCCTTCACCCGACGCCTCTTCCCACACCGTCTTGTCGGAGTAGCAGAACGGACAGATCGAGCGCGGGAAGTAATGCGCCTCGCCGCACGCCGTGCAGCGCTTGATCATGAATTTGCCCTCTTTCGCCGCGTCCCAGAACGCAGCGGTCTCGGGGTTGGTCACCGGGGCCGGATACTTTTTCGTCTCGCTCATCACACGCGCTCCAGAATGGCCGTCGAGGCGGCGTGGCGAACACCCAAGAGGCCGCCGGTGCCGTGGGCGATGGCGAGATCGCAATTCGGAACCTGCACCTTGGGATGCGCCTCGCCGCGCAGCTGGCGTACAGCCTCGAGGATCTTGGTCATGCCGCCGCGGTTGACCGGATGGTTGCTGCAGAGGCCACCGCCGTCGGTGTTGAACGGCAGCTTGCCGACGCCCGAGATCAGATTGCCGTCGGCGACGAACTTGCCGCCCTCGCCTTTCTTGCAGAACCCGAGGTCCTCGAGCTGCATCAGCACGGTGATGGTGAAGCTGTCATAGATCGAGGCGTATTTGATGTCCTTCGGCGTGATGCCGGCTTCCTCGAACGCGCGCGGGCCGGACCAGATTCCGGCGGAGTACGTGAGGTCGAGATCCTTGCCGCCGCGCGGGCCCTTCATCGCTTCGCCATGGCCGATCAGGCGCACCAGCGGCTTCTTCAAGCTCTTGGCGATCTCCGGCGTCGTCACGATCAGCGCGCCGCCGCCGTCGGAGACGACGCAGCAATCCATGCGATGCAGAGGGTCGGAGATCATCGGCGAGTTCAGCACGTCCTCGACGGTCACGACGTCCTTGAGCATCGCATGCGGATTGTATTGCGCGTGATGCGAGGCCGCGACTTTGATCCAGGCGAGCTGCTCCGAGGTGGTGCCATAGTCGTGCATGTGGCGCATGGCACACATGCCGTAGGCATTGTGCGTGGTCGCCCCGTAAGCCGACTCGAAATCAGCTTCCGCGCCGGCCGCGCGCGGCGGCATCACACCGGTGCGCGGCTTGCCGGCCAGCGTGATCAGCGCGATCGAGCATTTGCCCGCCGCGATCGCCTCGGCGGCATGGCCGAGATGGATGATGTAGGAACAGCCGCCGGTTTCGGTGGAATCGACGTGCCGCAGCTTCTTGGTGTTGAGGCCGAGATAGTCGACCATGGGCCAGGCGCCGCCGGGCGCATCGCCCGCGCAGAAATAGCCGTCGACATCGTCCTTGCTGAGCCCGGCATCCTCGATCGCCCCCTTGGCGACCTCGGCGTGGAGCTGGGCGGTGGATTTGTCCGGCGCATGCCGGGTCGGGTGTTCAAAAATCCCGGCAATGTAGGCCTTGCCCTTGATGGTCAAAACAGAAGTCTCCGCTCGCGTTTCTTATTGCCCCGTTTTTCTGAACCGCGGTGGGCGGATTGGCAAGCGCGGAAATATTCCGCCCAGCGAGAGAGCAGCGGGTTGGCGCAAGTGGGACGAACAGGACCGACTTCACACCGGCTGCGGCTTCCCCATTTCTTGAAAACAACCCCATGCACAGTAGAACGGGGATTGATTCCACTTGAGAATTCGCAAGGCGGAAAAGCGACTTTGCGAGCTCATCATGGTGACGCGGTGTAGAGCGGCTTAGCCAACGGCGTAACCCGCCACGTCGATCTCGACCCTTATGGTCGTGGCGGATTACGCTTCGCCAATCCGCCCGACGAGACCGCCCTACTCCGCCGCGATCTGCCTCGGGGCCGGCGGCGGGCTCGCCAAATCCGCCGCGAGCTGCGCGTAACGCACCTTGGCATCCGCCACGGCCTTCTCCTTCACCGGACCGTAGCCGCGGATGCGGTCGGGCAGCGACAACAGCTCGACGGCGGTGTCGATCGTAACAGGCGACAACAGGCCGAGCACGGTGGCGACGTCCTTCTCGTACCCAGCGATCAGGTCGCGCTCGAGCTTGCGATCGGCGCTGCGGCCGAAGATGTCGAGTGCCGTGCCGCGCAGGAACTTGAACTTCGCCAGCACGCGGAAGACGTTCAGCATCCACGGGCCGAAGGCGCGCTTCTTCGGGCGGCCGAGCGCGTCGAGGCCGCCGCCGAGGATTGGCGGGGCAAGATTGAAGTTGAACTTGAAGTCGCCCTCAAACTGGTCGCGGAGCTGCTGCTCGAAGGCGCCGTCGGTGTAGAGGCGCGCGACCTCGTACTCGTCCTTGTAGGCCAGCAGCTTGGCATAGTTCACGGCGACCGCGCGCGGCAGCGCATCGCCGTAGCCACCCTTCACCGCGGCATCGCGAACTTGCTCGACCAGCTTGCGATAACGTTTGGCGAGGCGGCTGTTCTGATAGGCGGTCAGGTGCTTGGCGCGATGCTCGATGACTTCATCCAGCGTCATCGCGTCCAGCGTCTTGGGCGCAACGACCTCTTCGGTGCCCTTCAGCATGTCGGCAAGACGCCGGGGATCGGCGACCGCGAGGCGGCCGAGCCGGAAGGCTTCCTTGTTCATCTTGATCGAGACGCCGTTGACCTCGATCGCCTGCTCGATCGCTTCAGCCGACAGCGGGAACAGTCCCTTCTGATAGGCATAGCCCATCATCATCATGTTGGTGGCGATGGCATCGCCGAGCAGCTGCTCGGCGGGCTTGGTGAAGTCGAAGAAGACGGAGTCCTTGTGCAGCGCCGTCTCCAAGAGCCCGTTCAGCTTGCGGGTCTGGAAGTTGAAGTCGCGGTTGAGGACGAAATCGGCGGTGGGAATGACGTGGCTGTTGATGACGCCGCGGGTGCGGCTGGAGTCACAGAGCGAGATCGTGTCCTTGGCGACGGCAACGACTTCGTCGGCGGCGAGCACCAGGTCGGCCGTGCCGGTGACGATGCGCGAGCACGTCACCTCCGCCGGATGATCGGACAGGCGGACATGGCTGAGCACCGCGCCACCTTTCTGCGCAAGACCCGACATGTCGAGGATCATCGAGGCCTTGCCCTCGATATGCGCGGCCATGCCGAGCAGCGCGCCGATGGTGAGCACGCCGGTGCCGCCGACACCGCCGACCGCGATGTTATAGGGCTTGTCGAGCGTCGGCCGCGACGCCGGCTCGGGCAATTCGCCGATATCGGCGAGCTCCGCCGGCGCGCGATGGCGCGGCTTGCCGCCGTCCACGGTGACGAAGGACGGGCAGAAACCCTTGAGGCAGGAATAATCCTTGTTGCAGGACGACTGGTTGATGGCGCGCTTGCGGCCGAACTCGGTCTCCAGCGGCTCGACGGAGATGCAGTTCGATTGCACCGAGCAGTCGCCACAGCCTTCGCAGACGGCCGGGTTGATCATGACGCGGCGCGCCGGATCCTCCATCAGGCCGCGCTTGCGGCGGCGGCGCTTTTCGGCCGCGCAGGTCTGCACGAACACGATCGCCGATGTGCCCTTGAACTCGCGGCACATCTTCATGACGTTCTGCAGCTCGTCGCGGTGATACAGCTTCACGCCCGGGGCGATGGTGTCGGCCGGATAGGCGTCGGGCGCCTCCGAGACCAGATAGATCTCGCGAATGCCTTCGGCATGGAGCTGGAAGGTGATCTGCTGCGGCGAGAGATCGCCGTCATGGCGCTGGCCGCCGGTCATGGCCACGGCGTCGTTGTAGAGGATCTTGTAGGTGATGTTGGTCTTGGAGGCGACTGCCTGCCGGATCGCCAGCAGCCCGGAATGGAAATAGGTGCCGTCGCCGAGGTTCGCAAAAATGTGGTTCTCGTTGGTGAACGGCGCGATGCCGACCCAAGGCACGCCCTCGCCGCCCATATGCGTGAAGGTCTCGGTGGAGCGGTCCATCCACAGCGCCATGAAGTGGCAGCCGATGCCGGCGAGCGCGCGGCTGCCTTCAGGGACCTTCGTCGAAGTGTTGTGGGGACAGCCGGAGCAGAAGTAAGGCGTGCGGGAGACGGGCGCGACCGCCTGCATCTGCGAGGCCTGACGGCCATTGAACCAGTCGGCCTTGACGCGGAGCATCTCCGCGATCTCAGGGTTGAGATCGAGCTTGAGAAGTCGCTCGGTGAGCGAGGTCGCGAGCGAGGCGACGCTGAGCTCGGCGGCGAAGGTCAGGAAGCGCTTGTCGTGCTCGTCCATCTTGCCGACGATGCGCGGACGGACGTCGTCGCGCCAGTTGAACAGCACCTGCTTGACCTGGTTCTCGACGATCTCGCGGCGCTCCTCGACGATGAAGATCTCCTCCAGGCCGACCGCGAATTCATGCACGCCTTCCGGCTCCAGCGGCCAGGGCATGCCGATCTTGTAGAGGCGAAGGCCGATCTTGGCCGCCACCTGCTCGGTGATGCCGAGTTCGCGCAACGCCTGGCGCACGTCCTCATAGCTCTTGCCGGAGGCCATGATGCCGAAGCGAGCATTCGGCGAATCCATGGTGACGCGGTTGACCTTGTTGGCGCGCGCAAAGGCGATCGCGGCAAAGCCCTTGTAGTCCTGCAGGCGGCGGTCCTGCTCGAAGCGGTCGTCGGGCCAGCGCAGGTTGAGGCCACCGGGTGGCAGCTCGAAATCGGCGGGGATGATGAACGGCTTCATCTCGTCGGTGAGGTCGATCTCGGCGGTGGTCTCCACCGTCTCCGTGATCACCTTCATGCCGACCCAGCAGCCCGAGTAGCGCGACATCGCGATGCCGAGCAGGCCCATCTCGATCATCTCGTGGATGCTCGAGGGATAAAGATACGGCATCAGCGCGGACATGAAGGCATGGTCGGACTGATGCGGGACGGTCGAGGATTTGGCGCCGTGGTCGTCACCGGCAAGGCACAGCACGCCGCCGTTCTTGGCCGAGCCTGCCGCATTGCCGTGGCGGAACACGTCGCCGCAGCGGTCGACGCCAGGGCCCTTGCCGTACCAGACGCCGACCACGCCGTCATATTTGGCGCCGGGCGAGAGGTTGAGCTGCTGCGAGCCCCAGACGGCTGTCGCCGCGAGGTCCTCGTTCACGCCGGGCTGGAACTTGATGTTGTACTGCTCGAGATGTTTTCGCGCGGCGAACAGCTGCTGGTCGTAGCCGCCCAGCGGCGAGCCGCGATAGCCGGAGATGAAACCCGCGGTGTTGAGGCCGCTGGCGCGGTCGCGCCGGATCTGGGCCATGGGCAGGCGGACCAGGGCCTGGATGCCCGTGGTGAAGACATGTCCGGTTTCCTGGGTGTATTTTTGATCGAGACTGATCGGACCCTGGTTGATGCCCATGCTGTCCTCTTTTGCCGCCCTGTTCAGGTCTTTGTCACTTCGCGTCGCTTAAGCCGTTGCCGTCCCGTTGTTTTTAGCTAGGGCGCGCCGACCAGTTTCGCCACTCTATGTCGGATAATTCACGATCCGCATCACAAATCTGGAGCAAAGGGAGGCCCGGGTAAAAATCGCAATTTCGTGGCCTGAAACACGCATGCCATTTTCAATTTGTGTCACCATACCCCCGCCATCGCGAAATGAATTGATGGCGCGCTTGCGTCGGTGCGGTCGATTGGTCGCAGGAGAAGCTTGGGATGCGGACGATTCTGACGGGCTTGGCTGTTGCGGGCCTGGCGTTGTGCAGTGCGGTTGCAGGCATGGCCCTCGCCGCCGAGCCGTCGCCGGAGCTGATCGCCTACGGCAAGACGCTGGTCGAGGCCGGCGACTGCGCGGGCTGTCACACCGCCGATCCCGCAAGACCGTTCGCGGGCGGCAAGCGCATCGACACCCCCTTCGGCGCGATCTATGCGCCGAACCTGACCCCGGACCGCGACACCGGGATCGGCGCCTGGACGGACGCCGACTTCGTGCGCGCCGTGCGCACCGGCATCGCGCCCGACGGCTCGAACTATTACCCGGCCTTTCCCTATCCCTTCTTCACGAAGATGACGAAGGACGACACGCTGGCGATCCGCGCCTATCTCGGCACGCTCGCGCCTGTCGTGAGCCGCAACAAGCCGCCGGAGCTGCGCTGGCCATTCGGCTATCGCGGCCTGATGCGGATCTGGAACGCGATGTATTTCAAGCCCGGCCTGTTCGAGCCGGACCAAGGCAAGAGCGCGGCCTGGAACAGGGGCGGCTACCTCGTCACCGGGCTCGGCCATTGCGGCGCCTGCCACACCCCCAAGAGTTATTTTGGCGCGGACAAGAGCGCGCAAGCCTTGTCGGGCAGCGAGGTCGGCGGATGGTACGCACCCCGGCTCGATGGCGCGGCCCGCACGGGATTGCAGTCGTGGAGGGCGCAGGACATCGCCGAATATCTGCAGAGCGGGCGCAATGCCAAAAGCCATGCCGGCGGACCGATGGCGGAAGTCATCGTCAACTCGACCTCCAAGATGAGCGAGGCCGATGTGCGCGCGATCGCGGTTTACTTGAAGAGCCTGCCGCCGGCGCGACGCGAGACCATCGTCACGCCGCCGGATGAGGCCGAGATGAAGGCGGGCCAGGTGGTCTATGCCAAGCTCTGCATCGCCTGCCACGAAGCGGACGGCTCGGGCGCCCCGCGCATCTATCCGCCGCTGCCGGGCAATGCGCTGCTGCAATCCAACAATCCCTCCTCGACCTTGCGTATCATCCTCGACGGCGCCCACACCCTGACCACGCCGCGCGCGCCCAACACCGGTGAGATGCCGGGCTATGCCAAGCAATTGTCCGATGCGGAGATCGCGGCCGTGACGAACTACATCCGCAATTCCTGGGGCAATGCCGGGCTGCTGGTCACGCCGGCGCAGGTCGCGAAGGCGAGGATGCGAGAGGCGGATGGCGAGTAGGTGATTGGCGAATGGCCAGTTCTATTCGCAATTCGCCATTCGTGAGCGACAGCGCTCACCTCTCCTCATCTCCCGTGAACACGAATTTCGGCATCTCCCATTGGTAGCGCACCGCAAGCAGACGGAAGCTGATGCCGAGCACGAAGGTCAGGATGGTCGAGAGCTCGGCGTTGAGCTTGAGGCCGAACGCGGTCGCATAGAACAGGCCGGTCACCACCGAGACGCTGGCGTAGAGCTCGGATCGGAACAAGAGCGGCACGTCGTTGCAGAGCACGTCGCGGAGCACGCCGCCGGCGCAGCCGGTCACCATGCCCGAGACGATGACGATCGGCAGCGAGGCATCCATCTGCCAGGCGACGTCACAGCCCGCCATGGTGAAGACGACGAGGCCGATGGCGTCGAGCACGATGAAGGCGACCTTCAGCCGGTGCACGAGACGCGCGAACAGGATGGTGAGGAAGGCCGCGGCGCCGGCGAGCGCGAGATAGGTCGGGTTTTGCACCCAGACCAGCGGATAATGTCCGAGGAAGAGATCGCGCAGCGTTCCGCCGCCAAGCGCGGTGATGCAACCGAGGAAGCAGACCCCGAGCCAGTCCATGCTGCGCCGCCCCGCGGCAAGCGCGGCCGTCATGCCTTGGGCGGCGATCGCGACCAGGGACAGGAAATGCAGCACGCTATCTGTCGGCGGCAGACTCCACATCGGCGTTTCCCCCGGCTTGTTCCCTCGTCGCGACCCTGGAACTCACGCTCGGTTCCCGGAAATGACAGGTTCCCGATTCCCGGTGGCGGAGCAACATGCGACGAAAGCATAAGGAGGGGCGGAACGGAATCTCGCATCCACGGGTTGTCGAGGCGTCTTAACCGAGGAGACCCAATCGATGGCTGACGACCGTTTTCCCAACGATCCGTACCGCCCGAACCTCGCCGACGATGAGTATCTTCGCGCGGCGCGCCGGGATGCCGACCTACAGGCCGATCCCGAGCTTGGCGAAGGCCCCGCCTCCAGCGGCAAGGTTGCGTTATTCGCAGTTGCGATCGCACTGGTGCTGGGTGCCGTGTTCTACGGCCTGAACAATACCAGCACCGGAAATCAGGCGAGCACCACGCCGGCAACGCAAACCGCCCAGCAGGCGCCCGCGACCAATCCCGCGGCACCTCCCGGCATGCGCGACGTGACGCCGCGCACCAACACCTCGCCGGGCGTGACCACCGGTGCGGCGCCGAGCAAGCCGGCCCCGGATGCGCAGACGCCGTCTGACGGCGCGAAGTAGGAGATCACGACGAAATGCGAAGGCGGCGGGACGCAAAGTCCCGCCGCCTGTTCGTTGTGCCGCTAGCTGAACATCTTGTTGAGCTCGCCGCCGGGATAGCCGCTGCCGAGCTCGGTGAACGTGCCCTTCTCCGCCATCTCTTTGGCCGCGCGCATGAAGCCGCCCCAGGCGGCGCGGGCGAGCGAGCCGCCGACGCTGATCCGGCGCACGCCGAGATCCTCGGCCTCCTTCAGTGACAGGCCGGACGCGCCGATCAACAGGTTGAACGGCTTTGGCGCGACAGCCTTCACCACGGCGCTGATGTCCTCGCGGGTCTTCAGGCCTGGTGCATAAAGGCAGTCGGCCCCGGCGTCGGCATAAGCGGTGAGCCGGTCGATCACCAGCTTGAGATCGGTCACGCCCCACAAATAGGCTTCGCAGCGGCCGACCAGCAACGTGCCGCTGTCGCCGATCGCCTTGCGCGAGGCCTTGATGCGGTCGACCGCGAGTGCGCGCTCGTAGATCGGCTTGTCCTTGTCGCCGGTGGAATCCTCGATCGAGAGGCCGGCAACGCCGGTGCGCACGCAGCGCTCGACATTGTCAGCGACCCTGTCCGGCTCGACCGCGAAGCCGCCCTCGAAATCGGCGTTCACGGGAATATCGACCGCCGAGCTCAATGCTGCCAGATGCTGACAGATGTCCTCGACGCTGACGTGGTTGTCGGCCTTGCCGATGGTCCAGGCAAAGCCCGCGCTGGACGAGGCGATCGCCTTGAAACCGAGATGCTGCAACGCCTTGGCGCTGCCGACGTCGACCGGATTGGGCAGGATGAAGCACCCGCTCTCGTGCATCTTCTTGAAGGTCGCGCGCTTGTCCGCCGTCGTGACGTGCATTGTTGTTCTCCGTTGTTGGCCGCGCACAGATAGGCGCGGATGAAAGCCTGCGCTAGTGCGCGTCGTGCACGGCGCGACTGTCCTTGGGCGCTTCGTCCCGATCGGTCATGCTGTAGTCCCTGACGACGCTCGCAATGCGCAGATGATAGTCGGCAAAGATCTGCGCCCTGCCCTTGGCCTGGGTGCGGCGATGCTCCATCGTGTTGCGCCAGGCCGCAACCGCCGCCTCGTCCCGCCAGAACGACACCGACAGGATCTTGCCCTTGTCGGTCAGGCTCTCGAAACGCTCGACCGAGATGAAGCCGTCGATGGTTTGCAGGATCGGCTTCAGATCGGCGGCGAGGTCGAAATAATCCTGGCGATGTTCGGGCTTGGGCCAGACCTCGAAGATCACGGCGATCATGGGCGTCTCCTTTTGTTTGAGCATGATCCGGAAAACCGCGCTGCAATTTGCGCGAACGCGGCCCTTCGGGTCCGGATCATGCTGGCGTGGCCTACAATACCACCTGACGCAGGAAGGTGCGCTCTTCGGCGAGGATGAATTTGTGCTCCTCGGCGAAATGGAAATTGGCCATGCCCTCAGTGTCCTGTCGCAACCGGGCGCGATAGGCCTCATAGGCGGCCAGACTCTCGAAGGTGATCAGCCCAAAGGCGATGTTGTTGGTGCCCTCGTGCGGCATGAAATAGCCGATCAGGTCGCCACCGCATTTCGGGATGATGGTGAGCCAGCGCTTCGAGTACTCCTCGAATTGCGCGCGCTTGAAGGGATCGAGCTGGTAGCGGATGAAGACGGTGACGGACATGGTGGGCTCCTTGTTTCCACGCCGTCATTGCGAGCGCAGCGAAGCGATCCAGGAACCTCACCGCGGAGACAGCCTGGATTGCTTCGTCGCCAGTGCAAATTGCTTCGCAATTTGTCACGTGCTCCTCGCAATGACGAACTGGTGACACGCTACGGCCTTGCCCGACCACAATGCTTCGGCTACCATCGAAGCATGAAATCAGGACCCGACATCGCCATGGTCGCCTCGCTGGTCGGCGACCCCGCTCGCGCCAACATGCTCACGGCGCTGATGAATGGCCGCGCGCTGACGGCGAGCGAGCTGGCGCAGGAGGCCGGCATCACGCCGCAGACCGCGAGCTCGCATCTGGCCAAGCTCGAGGCCGGCGGGCTGGTCGAGCCGGAGAAGCAGGGCCGCCACCGCTATTATCGCCTCACCGACGACGACGTCGCGGGCGTGCTCGAAGGTCTCGCAGGGCTCGCCGCGCGCACCGGCCATATGCGGGTGCGCACCGGGCCGAAAGACCCGGCACTGCGGCGCGCGCGGATCTGCTACGACCATCTCGCCGGCGATCTCGGCGTGCAGATGCTCGATTCCTTGCGCGAGCGGAATCTGGTCAGGCAGAAGAAGCAGGACATCGAGCTGACCGCCGAGGGCGAGCGTTTTCTCGCCAGGCATCTGCAGATCTCGCCCGACATGCTCACCCATCCACGGCGCCCGGTGTGCAAGGCGTGCCTCGACTGGAGCGAGCGGCGGCATCACCTCGCCGGCACGCTGGGGGCTGCCATGATGCAGCGCTTCGCAGAGTTGAAATGGGCGGCGCGCGACGCCACGCCGGGCAGCCGCGTCGTGAACTTCACCCGCACCGGCGAGAAGCAGTTTGCCGCGCTGTTCGGCAACGTAAAGGACTGACCGGCGCGCGCTCCCATTGCATCCTGGAGTGCTCCGGCGGCACGGCAGCTTGGAGGCTCCCGGCCGCCGGCGCCATTTCTGTCGCCTCAGGCCCTGTGCGAGGGAACGTTCATGCCGCATTCAGGTCATGATTGGCAGGTTTGGATCGCGCTGTGCCGATATGTTGCAAGATTTGACATGTCGAATCGCGTCTTTTGATTCATTGTGCGCCGCGAGCGCCGCCCCCCAAAGACTTTCCCCCAAGGACGAGAAGGAAGATCAAATGAAATACCTGTTCGCCGCCGCCGTGCTTGCCACCGCTGTCGTCGGTTTCGGTGAGGCGGCCAGCGCCGCTGAGGGCTGCGGCCGCGGCTTCTATCGCGGTCCCTATGGCAATTGCCGCCCGATGCGCGGCGCGGTCGTGGTACGCCCCGCCCCGGTGGTGGTCGCCCCGCCGGTCGTGGTCGTGCCCCGCGCGCGCGTATGCCCCTACGGCTTCCGCTGGTACGCCGGCCGCTGCCGCCCGTTCTGATCTCCTCGCATCGCAAGATGGCCGCGCGGCGAAAGCCTGCGCGGCCATTTTCGTTTCGCGGCTCACCTGACGATTCGCATCGAAATTGAAGCACCTCCGAATCGAAACGGGGACCGCTGCCTGCGATCCCCGTCCAATTCACGCGCTCTGACGAGCTTACCAGTAATGGCGGCGGTGCCAGCGCCGGTGGTGCCGGCGCCAATGACGGCGGCGCCAGCCCCAGTGGCGATGATGGCCATGCCAGTGCACCTGCTCGGGCGTCAGCTTGGCGGCCTCCTCACTGGAGGTGACGGCGGGATGAGCGTCGGCATTGCCTTGCGGCGCACGTGCGGGATCAATGACGGGCTGCGGTGACAGCGGCGCGGCCCGCGCGGTCGCGGCGAAGGCGGCGGCGCCAGCCGTCACCCCCAATGCAAGTTTCAAAAAGTTCCGGCGCTCCATGGCTTCTTCCTCTTGGATCTTCGTGCAAGTGATGCAGAGGAAGTGTCGCGGCCACGACATGAACCGAAGCTGAATCGCATGTTCAGACTCGTTGCGAAGCGGACATTCGCTGTGCCTTACGTGGAAACTTCCTGCGCCAGCACCAGCGTCTCGCGCGAGCGCTTCACGTCGGGCCAGTCGCGGTTGAAATCGGCGACGAGCTTCTGCAACGCGTCACCTTCCAGCATGGCCGCGAGTCTGGCCTCGTCGTCGAACTGATACATCGCCACGTGCAGCGAGGGATCATCGAGGCTCCAGAACCGCGACGCTCGGCTCACGCCGAAGGCCTCCACCGCGTCGGGCAGATGTTCCGTCTCGTACCATTTGTCGAAGGCAGCGCGCTTGCCGGCGTCGGGGACGATGGCGCGGACGACGAAGAAGGCGGCGGGCATCGGGTTCCTCCTGGTGTTGGCGCGAGCCTAACCGGTCAAATCGCCGGCGGCAAAAAGAGTTGGCACCGGTGTCGGAACGGGCGCCCCTCGCTCGTCCTTTGTTCGAACCAGGACACGGAGACAGCAAATGGCCGACCTCACCCTCACCACCTTCAATTGGGTTCCGGAACCGCCGCGTGGCCTCGTGCGCGATCTCAGAGTGCGCTGGGCGCTGGAAGAAGCCGCCCTGCCCTATCGCGTCGCCAGCACGCCGTTCGACGATCGCAGGCCTGCGCACCTCGCGCACCAGCCGTTCGGCCAGGTGCCGTGGCTGACCGACGGCGGCATCTCGATCTTCGAGACCGGCGCAATCCTGCTTCATCTCGGCGAACGCAGCGAGAAGCTGATGCCCACAGATCCGCGCGGCCGCGCCGAGGCGACGGCTTGGGTGTTCGCGGCGCTCAATTCGGTGGAGATGGCCAGCCTGCCCTGGGGAATGTCGAAGTTCATGGGACATCCGACCGACACGGCAGCCTGGAAATTCGTCGACGACTTCCTCAAGCTTCGGCTGAAGCATCTCGAGCCGGTGCTGGCGGGGCGCGAATGGCTGGTGGGCTCCTTCTCGGTCGCCGACATCCTGATGGCGGACGTGCTGCGCCTCGTCGACATGTTCGGCGGGCTGGCGGACAGCCCCGCCTGCCGCGCCTACGTCGCGCGCGCCACCGGCCGCCCGGCGTTCATCAAGGCGCACGCCGACCAGATGGCGCATTTCGCGGCGGCGGACGCTGACCACAAGCATTAGGTGAAGGCAGCAATTTGCCGTTCCATCACCTCGACGAGCGCGGGTCGCGTCGGCACATGCCCGCGCTCCAGGGATGACTGCTCTAGGTCGCCAGGCCGGCGAACGCCAGGCGATCGGTCTCCTCGCGGCTCCCGGACGTGTAGTACGGGTCCGTCCAGCTATCATCCTTCTTCAATCCCGCGATGCGCGCCTCGACGCTCTTTTTCTTCTTGCCGCCTTTGGTCTTTCCCTCCACATGCGCGCGAAACCAATAGTGCTCGAACATGCGCATGAATTCCGTGATGTAGATGTCCATCACGGCGGTATCGCCACGAATGATCAGGCTGTTCTCGTCGTTGGTTTTCGTCGAGTTGTTGGAGAAATTGGCTGACCCCGTGACCAGGATCGGGTCCTGCCCAAACGGATCGATCGCGATGATCTTGGAGTGGATGTGAACTCCGGAATGGTGGAAGCTCTCCTCATGCTCGAGCAGCCGCCCCTGGAAATCGTGCAGCGCCGAGCTCAGCGTGGTTGCAACCGAGACCTGGTTGGCGGCGTCGTGCTCGAGCAGCTTCACGGCTCCCGCCTTGCCGAACGAACTGCCCTTGTCCGCCATCAGAAAGCGCAGCGTGCCCTTCGGCGTCTTCTTGAAGGTTGCGAGAATCTTCGGATGCAGGACGAAGGGCGCACTGACCATCACGATCTTCCCGGTCCGGCAAAGCTCCGCGTAGAGATCGATCATCTCCAGCTTCGACTGGGGAGAGAAGATCGGCGTGACCCCGTGTGGAATGCTGTCGCGATCCTTCGGCACCGGCGTCAAGAACTGGGTGTGCTTCTTGATGTCCCTGGCTGAATCGTTGTTGTACAGCGACTGGAAATAGTCGTTGTACGCCGTGGCGATCTTCACATTGTAGCTGGCGTGTCCCAGGTTGAGCTGGCCGTAGATCGCACCGTCGGTCCAGTTTGTCGATCCGGTCCACACCGCGATCGGCTGCATCGATCCATTCGCCCCCTTCTTCAGCAGAACGACGAATTTGTTGTGCATGATCGCGCCTTGTGGATCCGCATCGCGAGGTTTGGCGAAGGTGATCCCTGCCGCCGCGATGGCCGCGCGATTCCTGGCCGCCGTCTTGTCCGCTGGATCAGGCTTGCCCTGCTTGCTCTTCTGTCGCGCGTGGTAGGCGACCTTGACGTCCACGCCACGGCCCGCCGCACGCGTCAACGCTTCGAGCAGCTTGGGCTTCTGAAATTCGTAGATCGCGGCATGAACGGCATAGCTGGAATCGACCGCCTGGCCGATAAACCCGATCAGCGCTTCCTCGAGTCCGCGCGAGAGCCACCATAGAGCGTCGGGGATCCTGGCGGGGTCGTTGTCGCCATAGCGGCTATTATAGGCGCGGCTCGCGGCAGCTCCGCGATTGAAGAACACCGAAGCATCATGGCCGTGGTTGTTTTCCGTTTTGACCTCGACCGTTACGCCGCCCTGAATGGTGTCGAATTCGCGGCGCCGCTCGGCTTCCTTGCCATCCTGGACGATCTTCGCCGCCGGATCGTAGCGCGGAACGACGCGGTAGCGATAAGACTTTCCGGGATCGACCGTGTAGTCGCCCCAGCGGAATTTCTGCAACGGAGCGCGAGCGGTCGACACCATCGGAGCGTCCTGATCCGGCGCCCGCGGCGGAGCGTTCTTGGCTGCTCCCCTTTTCTTGGCGGCCTTCTTGGCGGCCGGCACTGGCTTCGGATCTGCCTCGACCGCTGGAATGGCGGCCTGCGCGATGTCGGCTGCGTCGAGCGGATCGACGTCGAACCGAAGCATGTTGGGCAGCCAGCGCCGCGCGCCGGTGTCGACATCCGTCCGCTCAATGGTGAAGCCGAGGCAGCCCTTTCGCTTCGACTCCTCCAGATCCATCGCCAGCAACACGTTGTTTGAGCCAGCAATGACACGCAGTGTCAGTCCATCCTTCGATGCCCGCGCTCGCATGGGAAAATTCCTTATGAAAAACTCAAAATCTACCCCTAGGTTATACCATTTATCATGTGTCGCAATACGTGCATTCCTCCGCCGCGGCGGACAAGGCCCGCGGAGCGTGATCCGCCTCACAGAATCAATCCAGCACCCGGCCTACAGTCGCCAGCACCGGACGGAAGCAATTGAAAGGTGACCCATGGTCCGCATCGAATATCTCAAGCGACAGATCGCCCGCGCCGAGCGGCTGGCCAAAGCCATCCTCGACCGCCAGACCGCCGACCGGCTGCAAGCCTTCGCCGCCGAATGCCGCACGGAATTGTCGGAGCTGACGCTCAAGACCGCCGCGTAAGGCGTGGTGGGGCCGGCTGCGCGAGATATGTAGGGCGGATTAGCGAAGCGTAATCCGCCACTTCCCCATCCAATAACGCAAACCTTGGCGGATTACGCTGGCGCTAATCCGTCCTACACCTCACACCAGCTTCAACGGCGCATCGGCAACGACGCGCAGGTCAATACTGCCGATCAGGGCCGCACGACGCGCCTCCGCCGCGCTGATGGCCTCGTCCGTCTGCCGCAGCGTCGAGACGTTCGAGCCGAGCGAGACGATCCCGCCGAGCACCAGCGCGATCGATCCGAGTGCGGCGGTCTGACCGAACCCGAACACGCCGAGGATCGTCACCACCAGCAGCGCCGCCCCGCCCCCGATCGCGATCTTCGACGCGAGGATGTACTTGCGGCAACGCTCGGCGATCTCGGCGAGAGCCTCGATGCGATCTTCAATGTCGGAGATTTCGTCGGTCGGATCGTCTTCGGTCATTGGATCGAGGATGCCGATTGTAGGGCGGATTAGGCGTAGCCGTAATCCGCCGCGTTCGGATGAGTGGCAGGTTACGCTTCGCTAACCCGCCCTACGCGGTCCTCACAACGGCAGATTGTCGTGCTTCTTCGCCGGCGCTTCGACCTTCTTGTCCTTCAGCATCGCCAGCGCCCGCGCGATGCGCTTCCTCGTCGAATGCGGCATGATGACGTCGTCGATGTAGCCGCGCTCGGCGGCGATGAAGGGGGACAGGAAGCGGTCTTCGTATTCCTTGGTGCGCGCGGCGATCTTGTCGGGGTCGCCGATGTCACTGCGGAAGATGATCTCCACCGCGCCCTTGGCGCCCATCACCGCGATCTGGGCGGTCGGCCAGGCGTAGTTCATGTCGGCGCCGATCTCCTTGGAGGCCATGACGTCGAACGCGCCGCCATAGGCCTTGCGGGTGATGATGGTGACCAGCGGCACGGTGCACTGCGAATAGGCGAACAGCAGCTTGGCGCCGTGCTTGATCAGGCCGCCATATTCCTGCGCGGTGCCCGGCAGGAAGCCCGGCACGTCGACGAAGGTGACGATCGGGATGTTGAAGGCATCGCAGAAGCGCACGAAACGCGCGGCCTTGCGCGAGGCGTCCGAGTCGAGCACGCCGGCCAACACCATCGGCTGGTTGGCGACGAAGCCGACGGTGCGGCCCGCAATGCGGCCGAAGCCGGTGACGATGTTCTTGGCAAAGCTCTCCGCGATCTCGAAGAAGTCGCCCTCGTCAACGACTTTCAGGATCAGCTCCTTCATGTCGTAAGGCTTGTTCGGATTGTCGGGGATCAGCGTGTCCAAGGACATGTCGACCCGGCCGATGTCGTCGAAGCTCGGCCATTCCGGCACGCCGTCGGTGTTGTTGGACGGCAAGAAGTCGATCAGGCGGCGCATCTGCAGCAGCGTCTCGACGTCGTTCTCGAAGGCGCCATCAGCGATCGAGGAGCGCGTGGCGTGCACCGAGGCGCCGCCGAGCTCTTCGGCGGTGACGACCTCGTTGGTCACGGTCTTCACGACGTCGGGGCCGGTGACGAACATGTAGCTGGTGTTCTTCACCATGAAGATGAAGTCGGTCATCGCGGGCGAATAGACGTCGCCGCCGGCGCAGGGGCCCATGATGACTGAGATCTGCGGGATCACGCCCGAGGCCAGCACGTTGCGGCGGAACACGTAGGAATAACCGGCGAGCGCGGCGACACCTTCCTGGATGCGGGCGCCGCCGGCATCATAGAGGCCGATGATGGGCGCCCTCGCCTTCATCGCCATGTCCTGGAGTTTCGTGATCTTCAGCGCGTGCGTTTCCGACAGCGAGCCGCCGAACACCGTGAAGTCTTTGGCGAAGACAAACGTCTTGCGGCCGTTGACGGTGCCCCACCCCGTGACGACGCCGTCGCCGGGGATCTTGTTCTTCTCCATGCCGAACTCGGTGGAGCGGTGCTCGACGAACATGTCGAACTCCTCGAACGATCCCTTGTCGAGGAGCAGCTCGATCCGCTCGCGCGCGGTCAGCTTGCCGCGGGCGTGCTGCGCCTCGATGCGCTTCTCCCCGCCGCCGAGCTTGGCGCCGGCGCGACGATCTTCAAGGGCGTCCAGGATGTGCTTCATTTGCTCCCGCCAGTTCTTAAGCCTAAATGCGATTGCCGGGGGTTCTAACACGGCATTTTGCAAGCCGGAAAGCGCCTTTCGGCGCCGCAGGGCTGCCTTGAAGCAGCGGGAAAGCGCCAGGAATTCCAAAGTTTTGCCGGCTAGGCGATAGCGGGCGCGGGAATGGCCGGACGGCCCGGCTTTCCCATTCACCCGGCCCGGCCGGGGCGGCTCGCAGAGGCGCGCCTGATCCCGGCCGGGGCCTCGCAAATTGGTGTCCCCGCCCGGTTGACCGGGCCTGCCGATTCAGGCTTGCTCCGCATTCGCGATCAGGCGCCGAATGTTGCGTGAGCCCAGTCGGTACGGCGGCGGTCACCACAGCCTGGCTCAAGCGTCACACATGTCCGCGACGGTCGTCCCCCTGCCGCCGAACTCATCGTCAGATACCGTCGACTTCCTGCGGCGCATGGCCAGCATGGTGTCGGGGCGGAATGGCGAGATGCTGCTGCGCGCCGCGAGCCTGATCGAGCAGCTCGGCCAGCGGGCGATGTCGGCCGAGCGGCTGTATCACCAGCAGCAGAACGAGAGCACGCGCAACGCCGAGCTGCGCGAGGCGGCCGAGCTCGCCTCCGACGCCATGGTCGGGCAGATCGACGTGCTGCGGGCGCAGCTTGCCGAGGTCACCGCGGCAGCCGCCGCCGAACGAGCCGCCTTCGATGCCGAGCGCGGCAAGCTGATCGGCCTGATGCAGAATGCCGAGAGCCATATCGTCAAGCTCACGACCGAGCTGGATGCCTTGCGCGCCTCCGTCGACAGTTTCAACGAGACCGCGGTCTCGGTGCCGATCGAGGTGCTGCGGCTGGCGCGGACGCAGTTCGATTTCCTCTCCGCCGGCTTTGCCCGCAAGGACGACGTGATCTCGCAAGCGATGAGCGAGATCGGCGGCTTTGCGATCGACCAGGCGCTGACGGCGAAGAAGACGGCCGACAAGGGCTGAGGTCGACCCGCGGCAAATTGACAGCGTGCAAGTCCGTTGGTCTACTCCCTGAAAATCACACGGGAGGATCCGATGCCGACGGCATTCCGCGCCGCCATGGCGCTCATTGCGCTCTGCGCTGCCACCGGGCTCGCTTATGCGCAGTCGCTGCCCAAGGAAGTCGCCACCCGCGCCGAGATCTACCCGATCCCCTCTCTGACTCTCTCCGACCAGCAATTCCTCAGCGGCGATGCGGCGGCCGGCAAGCCGGTGACGGTGGCCGGCGAATTCCGCGTGGCGCAGGGTACCGGCAAGCTCCCCGTCGTGGTGCTGATGCACGGCTCGAGCGGCGTCGGCGCCACCACGGAAGCCTGGGTGCACGCCTTCAACGCCATGGGCATCTCGACCTTCGTGATCGACGGCTTCACCGGCCGCGGGCTGACGGTGGTCGGGCCGAACCAGGCCCTGCTCGGCCGGCTCAACCTGATCATCGACATCTACCGTTCGCTGGAGATCCTGGCGAAACACCCGCGCGTCGATCCTGACCGCATCGTGCTGATGGGCTTTTCCCGCGGCGGACAGGCAACGCTCTATGCAAGCCTCGACCGCTTCAACAAGCTCTGGAACAAGTCGGGCATCCAGTTTGCGGCGTACGTCCCGTTCTATCCGGACTGCTCGACGACGTATGTTGGCGACAGCGAGGTCGCCGCGCGCCCGATCCGCATCTTTCACGGCACGCCCGACGACTACAATCCCGTGAAGAGCTGCAAGGCGTTCGTCGAACGGCTCAAGGCAGCGGGCCGTGATGTCGTGCTGACCGAATATCCCGACAGCGCGCACGGATTTGACAGCGGCCTGCTCGGCGTCAGCACCGTTGCGGTGTCAGCCAATGCGCAAACCGTGCGCAACTGCCGGATCAAGGAAGGCGACGGCGGCGTGCTGATGAACGGCGAGACCAACGCGCCCTTTACCTACAAGGATTCCTGTGTCGAGTTGAACCCGCATGTCGGCGGCAATCCGAAGACGGCCGCCGAGGCGCGCAAGGCGGTGGAGGAGTTCTTGCAGGTTTTGTTCAAGCTGGGGTGAATGCGCAGAGAAAAATCGTGGGCACGGCGCTACGCGCCATTGCCCACCCTACGGCAGCTGCGCATGGTGCGCCACATACTCCGTCATTGCGAGCGCAGCGAAGCAATCCAGACTTCCTCAACGTAAAAACCGAACTTCTTCGTCGCATCAGCGAGTTCCTCGCAATGATGGGCCGAGAGAGTGAGACCTACGGCTCGCCCGGCTTGAACGGCTCCTCCTTGCCCGGCGGCACGGTTTCCTCCGCCATGGCCAGCAGCATTGCGACCATCACGTAATTGCCGGCGAGTGCGGTGAGGTCGACGATTTGCTGATCATTGAACGCCTTCTTCGCCCGCGCGTAAGTCTCGTCGGTGACCTTCTTGGTCGTGGTAAGCTCAGTGACGAAATCGTAGACCACGGTCTCGTCCTCGGCCATCTTCGACGGGCGCTTGTTGGCCTTCAGCTCCGCGATGATATCGGAGGAGAGGCCCGCCTTGGCTGCCAGCGGCGCATGCGCGAACCATTCCACCTGCGAACGCCATTGCCGCCCGATGATCAGGATCGCGAACTCGTTGAGCTTCAGCGGGACCGAGGTCTCCCAGCGCAGATAATGGAACAGGTCGAACAGGCGCTGGCCCAGCACGGGGCTGCGGATCATAGGATTGTAGGGACCGCCGATGCCGACGCTCGACACCTTCATGATTTGCTCGCCAAGCGGCTTCTGCTTGGCGTCGAGCTGGTCCATGGTGAGCTGCGGAAAGCGAGGCTCCTTGCTGGTGGCGGGGCCGGCAAACATGGT
The DNA here is from genome assembly GCF_030272265.2 of Bradyrhizobium sp. 62B. Taxonomy (NCBI): domain Bacteria; kingdom Pseudomonadati; phylum Pseudomonadota; class Alphaproteobacteria; order Hyphomicrobiales; family Nitrobacteraceae; genus Bradyrhizobium; species Bradyrhizobium sp. 62B. Next base: position 4,403,689 of record NZ_CP092841.2, read on the forward strand.
GGCGGCGAGCCAGCCGCCGGCTGCAGCGAGCGTAAGCGACGACAGCCATAGCGGTGTTGAGTTCATTGTTGTCCTCCCGGTTTTCTTTTTTGGCCGGAAGGATGCTAGTCGAGCGGCGCTGGCGCGACAGCGCTAGATCGCGCCGATCTCGGCAAGGCAGGCCTGCGTCAGGCTCATGCGCTCGCCGACGAGGCGCGGCTCCTTGCAATCCATGTTGAGCGCGAACACCGTGTGCGCCTCGCCCTTCTCGGCCCAGCCAACCATCCAGCCGAGCGACGGCTCGCCGCGCTCGGCTCCGAGCAGACCGGACTTGGCGCGGATGACGGCCTCGCCCACCTTGGTCACCGGCAGGATGTCGGCGACCAGATCCTGACTGCGCTTCGAGATCGGCAGCGCGCAGCGGCGCAGCCGGTCAACGAAATCGATCTGCTCGACCGGATCGACGCGCAAGGCTCCGGTGAGCCAGAACTGGTCGATGCCGCCGCCGATGTCGCGATTGCCGTAGTCGAACTCATCGACATATTTCTGCATGCGCTCCTGGCCGATGCGGCGCGCGATCTCCTGATAGACCGGCACCGCGCTGACCGCGATCGCGCTGCGCAGCGTGTGATCCTTGTTCCAGGCTTCGATCGGCCGCTTCACACCATCCCACGGGAAGACGTCCTTGTCGGGATCGGTGACGACGCCGGTCTCGAGCGCGATCAGCGAGTTCGGGATCTTGAAGGTCGAGGCCGGCAGCTTGCCCTCGCCCGAGCGCTCCTTGTCGCTGGCGACGATCAGATAATCCTCGACCTTGTAGCCGACGAAGGTGCCCGATGTGCCGAGGTCGGTGAAGCGCTTTGCGAGACTGTCACGGATCTCGTTGCGCGGCGGCGCGACGTGGGCGAGCGCGCGCTGCGGCAGGATGGCAGATGCGGCAAGAAGGCTGAGAGTGGAGCGGCGGGTGAGCAAGAGCGATGTCCATTGACTGATGAAAGCGGCCGCGACCATGCAGACGCTCCATGGTGAAACGATGACAGGTAGGACCTACCGCCCCCGGCCCGACAGCCGCAGCACGAACACCAGGACCTCGGCGACGGCCTTGTAGAGGTCCGGCGGGATCTCCTCGCCGAGCTCGACCTTGGAGAGTGCGCCGGCCAAGACCTCGTTTTCCTCGATCGGGATGTCGTGCGCCTTGGCGATCTCGACGATCTTCTCGCCGATCGTGCCTTTGCCCTTGGCGACGACGACGGGCGCGCCAGAGCCCTTCTCGTAATGCAGCGCGATCGCGAGCTTGGATGGATCGCTCATGTGGCGCGATCCAGGAAGTGGCCGGCGCGGGCCGGTGCCGGCTGCGGCGGCGTGCCGTCGCGGACCAGGATGTCGCCGGGGTTGAGCTCGGCCCTCACCAGGGCCTGGTTGAGCTCACCGATGCCGGCGCGAAGCTGCTGCGCGGTCGCCGTCCGCTCCGCCCACATCCGCACGAAAGTCTTGTCGCCATTCAGTGTGATCAGTGCATGCACCGGGCCGGCGGGCTCGACATTGAGCGTGAAGCGCGCGCGCCAGGCCTGCTTGGCGGGATCGGCGGATTCGCCAGCACCATCGCGCGAGATCTCGAACTGCGCCATCGCGGTGCCTTGCGGCGTCGCAAACGGGATCTCGAAATTCCACTGCGGCACGCTGGGATCAACGCGGTGACCGCTGGCGTCGGTGCGATCGGGGAGCGAAGCGACCTGGAGCAGGGTCTGCCGCGCGATCGCGGCATCGGTCTCGTCGAGCAGGCGATGCACGGTCGCGGAGAGCGGCGCATCCGGCGCGAGCGATGGCGAGGCGATCGATTGCGCAGATGGCAGCGCGCCACGGAACGGGGGCGGTATCGCGCGGGCCGCGGCTTCAAAGAGGTAGCCGTCGGGCACGGCCTTGTTGGAGCCGGGCACGTTACCGGTAAGGCGCGGCAGGTTTTGCGTGACCTCCTGCAGCAGGCTTGCGGCAAGGCCGGCGGACATGCGCGGCATCGCCATTTGCGGCGCGTCGGCCGCCATATCGGCCAGCACCGCGGCCGCGGGATTGGCGTTGCGCGGCGTTTGCGGCTGCTGGGCAATGTCGGGGGCGATCGACGGCGAGACGGTCTGCGCGACCTCACCCGCTGGCTGCGCCGGCGCGGCGGCGACCTGCGGTGTCGCCGTGGTGCCGGCCGGAATCGTGGCGCCCTGGCTTTGCGGTGCGGCCGTCTGGATCGTCGCCAAGGTCTGGCGCAGCACCAGCAGCGCTGCCTTCAAATCCGGAACGCTACCCGAGGACGGGGTCGTGCCTGCAGCCAGTGATGCCTCGAGGAATAGTCCTGACTTCTGGAAGGCGGATTCGATGTCGCCGCCATCGAGGGCGCCGTTGAGCTGTGTCTGCTGTGCCAGCACGTCCAGCACCGCCTGCTTCAACCCCGCCGGAAAATCGCTGCCGGTGACGACGGCCGCCAGATCAGCGAACAGCGGCGCCTGGCTGCCCTGCTTCGTCACGGCTTCGGCCGATGCCGCGGTGACGGCGACCTGCTCCAACGGCGTCAGCGTATTTCGCGGCACGCTCGCCGACGGCGCCAGCGGCGGGCTTTCCACCAGCGAGGCGGCGCGGGGCGTCAGCGTGATCTGATCAGTGGCGGCCTCGCCTGCCCCGCTCATGATCGCAAGGCGGATAGTGCCGTCGTTCTGCGACACTGCGAGCTGCAGATTCTGCCCCGGCGTCAGCGCCACCTCCGACATCACGTCCATCGAGAGGTTGGCGATCGCGATCCTCACCAGATTGTCGGCCATCACGCTGACGACCCTGGCATCGACGACGCTGCCGGCCTGAAGCACGAGGTCGGGCGTCGTCGCATCAGCCGCGGGGCTGGGCGCACTGACGGGAAGGATGGACGTGACGGGCGTCGGCATCTCAGGGGGCCCAAGGAAGCACTGGAGCGAGCACGGGAGCGAGCACTCCCCCCACCCTAGCGTCTACGTCGTAAACCTCTCGTTAAGGACCTTTGACCACGGCCGCCCTGACCGCCGCCAAGACCGTCACGGCGGCCTCGAAATCCCGGAAGCGCGTGGCGCGGCGGCTAGCTGCCTCCTCGTCCACGCCCCATTGCTCGGCGTTCCAGTCCTCGTCGACATGGGCGGCGGCCCAGACCTGGTCGGCATCGTGCACGTCATGGGCCAGCGCCAAGGCCAGCAGCGCCGAACCGGTCAAGGTGGTCACCACGTGGAGCGCGGCGACCGACCAGGCATCCTCGGGCAGCGCGGTGCGTGCCGCCTTCAGCGCTTCGTCCGGCTGCCTCACATGCATGACGCCCTCGGACAGGATGAAATGCGCCCCCAGCGTCTCCGCGGCCCAGAACAGCACGGGATCCCAATGCGCGGCCTCGCGGGCCACGAGCCCTTCCGGGTGGCCGGCGCGATAGAACACCAGGTCGGACTCGAAGTATTTTGCAAGGTCGTCGCTGACGACCTGGACGCGGTCGACGACGCCTTCGACCACGCTGTTGGCGATCCGCGTCAGCGGCATGGTCACGGGATCGATGCTCGCACCCTGGGCCGCCCATTCCGCGGCGACGCGATCTGCGAGCGACCGCGCAGGGATCACGACCTGGCGGCCAGACGGCGTGCGGATCGGCTTGCCATCGAGCGTGATGGCAAAACCGCCCTCGGCCTCGGTGACGCCGGCCTCCTTGTAGAAGCGCTTGCGCAGCGGCGTGCGCGCAGACGCGCGCGCCGATTCCCGCGGATCGGGCGGAGGCTGGCCTGCGGCTTCTTCGAACAATTCGCGCATGTAAGTTTTCGGTCCCGGTCCTTGGATGTTAGGCTTTTAAGATAAGATCGGGGGCCGATAAAGCGAGCGGAGGGCATGAGGGAACTTGCGGGCATTGCGGCCCTGTTCACCGGGCTTTCGCTGGCCGCGGCGGAGGCCGGCTTCCGCACCCCGGAATCGCTGGTCCGCAACATCTATGCCCATTACGGCGATGGCGCGCCGGAGCTGTCCAAAGGACTGCCAAGGGATACCGCCACCGCCCGGCAATTCTTCGATCCGGCTATGCGCAAGGCCTGGTCCGCGCCGCGGGCCGAGCCGTACGACTTCCTGGTGCAGAGCCAGAGCTGGAAGCTCGGCCAGGTCGCCATCGCGGTCGTTCGCAGGCAATACGACAAGACCTATGTCGCGGCGAATTTCGACAATCGCGGCAAGCCCGTGACGCTGAACTTCATCGTCGTCAACGGACCGGAGGGCTGGCTGATCACGGATGTCGAGAGCCCGCATGACAGTTTACGGATGTTTCTGGAGCAGTTTCGGAAGTGAGGGGTGAACCGATCGCTGCTTCCCCAACGTCATTGCGAGCGCAGCGAAGCAATCCAGACTGCTGCCGCGGCGGCAGTCTGGATTGCTTCGTCGCCAGGGCTCCTCGCAACGACGGGGTGGAGGCGAGCCGTGCGCCCCCTACTCCTCCGGCGCGTTCTCGATCGGATCGAACCGGCTGGCATCGAGTCCGAGCAGATTCCACGACTGCTGCATGTGGGGCGGCAGCGGCGCGGTGGCGTCGATCACGCCGCCGCGCGGATGCGGAATGACGATGCGGCGCGCGAGCAGATGCAGCCGGTTCTGCAGGCCGCCCGGCAATTGCCAGTTCTCGATGTTGAAATATTTGGGATCGCCGACGATGGGATGGCCGATATGGGCCATGTGGGCGCGCAGCTGGTGGGTGCGGCCCGTCACCGGCTTCAGCGACACCCAGGTGAGCTTGTTGCCGGCGGTCTCGACCATCGCGTAATAGGTCACCGCGTGGCTCGCGCCCTCGTCACCGTGCTGGGCAACGCGCATAATGGTGTCGTCCTCGCTCTCCTCCTTGGCGAGGAAAGTCGAGATGCGGCCCTGCTTCGGTTTCGGCAGGCCCGGCACCAGCGCCCAATAGGTTTTTCGCGCTGACCGCGAACGGAACGCGCCGGTCAGATGCGAAGCGGCAAAGCGCGTCTTGGCGATCAACAGACAGCCCGACGTCTCGCGATCGATGCGGTGCACGAGGCGCGGCTTCTGGCCCTTGGCATCGCGCATCACCTCAAGCATCTGGTCGATGTGCCGCGTCATGCCCGAGCCGCCCTGCACGGCAAGGCCGGCCGGCTTGTTGAGGACGAGGACGTCGTCATCCTCGAAGATCGTCATCTCCTTCAGCGCCTTGAGCGTCTTCTGCGCAGCTTCCGAGAGCTCGCCGACGACCTTCGGCGCATCGAGCTTCAGCGGCGGGATGCGAACGCTCTGGCCCTCCTCCAGGCGATCCTTGCTGTCGACGCGCTTGCCGTCGACGCGCAGCTCGCCTTTGCGGACGACGCGCTGGATGTGGGAGAACGACAGGCCGGGAAAGCGCGCTTCGAGGAAACGGTCGACGCGCATGTTGTTCTCGTCGGCCGTCACCTTGACGGTCTGCACCTTGGTCGGCAGCAGCGGCTCGACGGGTTTTGCCGGCACAGCCCTCTCCGGCTCAGCCTTGGGCGGACGCCGCTCGGCACGCTCGCCGGCAAAGCGCGGCGGCTTGCCGCCGGGCTTGCTGCTCGGACGCGGGCCAGCTTTCTTTGCGCCCCGCGCCTGATGCGGACGTGAGTCTTCGCGCTCGTCACGCGAGCGCGGCTTCGGGTTCATTCTCTTGATGCGGCGGCTCATGGTTGCCTGCCTACCCTAAAAGGCGGCTCCCGTCACGGCGAAATGGCCGTTTCTAGCCCGAGCCGCCCCGCTCCTTACGCAGCTTGGCCCAGTAATCCAGCCGCTTCCGAATCTCGCGCTCGAAGCCGCGCTCGGGTGGGTCATAGAAGGTCTGGCGGCCCAGGGCTTCGGGGAAGTAGTCCTGGCCGGAAAAGGCGTCGGGGGCGTCGTGGTCGTATTCGTAGGCCGCGCCGTAGCCTTCCGACTTCATCAGCTTGGTCGGGGAATTGAGAATGTGCTTAGGCGGCAGCAGCGAGCCGGCTTGCTTGGCGACCTGCATCGCCGTGCCGAAGGCGGTGTAGACCGCGTTCGATTTCGGCGCGGTGGCGAGATAGACCACGGCCTGCGCGATGGCGAGCTCGCCCTCGGGATGGCCGAGGAAGTCGAAGGCGTCCTTGGCGGCATTGGCGATGACGAGCGCCTGCGGATCGGCCAGGCCGATGTCCTCGACCGCCATGCGCACGACGCGGCGGGCCAGGAACAGCGGGTCCTCGCCGGCGTCCAGCATCCGCGCAAGGTAATACAGCGCTGCATCGGGATCTGAGCCGCGCACCGACTTATGCAGCGCCGAGATCAAGTTGTAATGACCGTCGGCCGATTTGTCGTAGATCGGCGCGCGGCGCTGCAGGATGTCCTGCAACTGCGCGGCGTTGAAGATCTCGTCCGCCCGTGCCGAGCGCCAGACCTCTTCGGCGAGCGTCAGCGATGCCCTACCGTCGCCGTCGGCCATGCGCACCAGCACCGCGCGCGCCTCGTCATCGAGCGGCAGCTTCCTGCCCTCGACCTCCTCGGCATGCGCGAACAGCTTTTCGATCGCGGCTGCGTCGAGCGAACGAAACACCAAGACGCGCGCACGAGACAAAAGCGCCGCGTTGAGCTCGAAGGACGGGTTCTCGGTGGTGGCGCCGACCATCACCACCGTGCCGTCTTCCATCACGGGCAGAAACGAATCCTGCTGGGCACGGTTGAACCTGTGCACTTCGTCGACGAACAAGAGCGTGCCCTTGCCCATCTCGCGGCGGGCGCGGGCGGCGTCGAACGCCTTCTTCAGGTCGGCGACGCCGGAGAACACTGCGGAGATCTGCTCGAAATGCAGGTCGGTCGCATCCGCCAAGAGCCGCGCCACCGTGGTCTTGCCGGTGCCGGGAGGCCCCCAGAACACCAGCGATCCCAGCGTGCGGGTCTCCAGCATGCGTGTCAGAGCGCCGTCGGGGCCGAGGATATGCTCCTGGCCGACGACCTCCGACAGCGTGCGCGGGCGCAGCCGGTCCGGCAGCGGATGCGGAGCTTCCTGGTCGAGCCCCGCCGCCGCGAAGAGCGTTGGCGTCTGCTGTGGTCGCTTCGGACTCATCCGCCCAGCGTGACGTTGATCTGCTGGCCGCCGCGCACCACCGTGATGCGCCAGAGCCGCGGACGTTCTGCGGCAGCCTTCTCGAGGTCTCCGGTCTTGCTGATCTTCTGGTTGTTGACGGCCAGGATGATGTCGCCCTTCTGGAAGCCGACATTCGCAGCCGCGCTGTCGCCGCCGAGATCGGTGATCACGACGCCTTCGGTGTCGGCGTCAAGATGCAGCTCGTCGGCGACCGCCGGCGTGATGGTCGAGACCTTGGCGCCCTGGAACGGCGAACGCGCCGTGACGACGAGCTCGTTACGTCCCGCATCGGGCGCGGTCTCCAGCGCCACCGTCAGCTTCAGCGGCTTGCCGCCGCGCTGCACGTCGATCTGCGCGGTGCCGCCGAGCGGACGGGTGGCGAAGCGGTAATCGAAAGCGTTGGGATCATCCACGCTCTGGCCGTCAATGCCGATGATGAGATCGGAGGATTTCAGGCCGGCCTTCGCCGCTGGGCCGTTCGACACCACGCTCGCGACCAGCGCGCCAGTCGGCGAGCGCAGGCCGAGGCTCTCGGCGATTTCCGGCGTCACCGCCTGCAGTTTCGCACCGAGCCATGGCCGCTTCACAGCCTTGCCGCCGCTCTTGGCGGAAGCGACGACGACGCGCACCATGTTGGCGGGAATCGCAAAGCCGATGCCTTGCGAGCCGCCGGAGCGCGAGTAGATCGCGGTGTTGATGCCGGCGAGCCGGCCGTTCATGTCGACCAGCGCGCCGCCGGAATTGCCGGGATTGATCGCCGCATCGGTCTGGATGAAGAACTGGTAGTCGGTAATGCCGACCTGCGTGCGGGCCAGCGCCGAGATGATGCCGTGGGTCACGGTCTGGCCGACGCCGAAGGGATTGCCGATCGCCAGCACGACGTCACCGACCAGCAGCTCATCGGAGTTGGTGAATTCGAGCGCTGGAAACTTCTCCTTCGAATCCTTCAGGCGCAGCACCGCAAGATCGCTGCGCGAATCCTTCAGCACGATCTCGGCCTCGAACTCGCGCTTGTCCGACAGCGACACCTTCACCTGGTCGGCGCCTTCGATGACATGGACGTTGGTGACGACGAGGCCGGACGTATCGACGATGACACCGGAGCCGAGCGAGCGCTGCACCTGCTCCTGCTGCTGGCCCGGCACACCGAAGAAGCGGCGGAAGATTGGGTCGTCCAGCAGCGGGTTGCGGTTCTGCACCACCTTGGCCGCGTAGACGTTCACCACGGCCGGCTGAACCCGCTGCACGATCGGCGCATAGGACAGCCGCAGCTCGGCCGGCGAGGACGGGACCCGACGGTCCTGCGCCGCAGCCGGATTGAATTGGGCGGAAAAGGCTATGCACGAGGCCGTGACGGCGGCGGTCCAGATCGATCGAAACATTCCTACCTCTTGGAAAAGACGCCGGAATATAGGCGCGTTCGCCTCCCAATAGAAGGGCGCAGGGCGGCTATATTCGGCCCTCCTCTGACGTCGGAAGCATGCAAGCCTGGCGTGCGGACCGGCCATTTGCCTCGTGCCAAATGATGACCGCGCATCCATTGTCGCGCGACAGATGTTCCCGACCTAGGCTGCGCGCTTACGCTTCTTGACCGGCTCCATTTCGGTCGCAGGCCCGCAGGACAGGAGCCGTTGATGGTTCTCGCCCCAGGCCTTCAGAATATCGATCACCGGCTTGAGGCTCTCGCCGAGTTCGGAAAGACAATACTCTACGCGCGGCGGCACCTCCGCATAGACCTTGCGGATGACGAGCTTGTCCTCCTCCAGCGCACGAAGCTGTTTCGTCAGCATGCGCTGGGTGATCCCGGGCATCCGGCGGCGCAATTCGCCGAAGCGCTGGGTGCCGCCCTGCAGATGATAGAGGATTACGCCCTTCCACTTGCCGTCGATCAGATCCAGCGTCGCCTCGACCGAGCAGCCCGGGCGCCGGGCAAAGTCGCGCCTTTTCATGCGTGTTTTCCTAATAGTATCCAAACAGGGACCATATCCCCGAATTTACAGTACTTGCCAAATTGTTGCCAGAGCGACAGTTAGGACGGCAGGCGAGCACGCCATCTGATGGAGACAAGCCATGAAGGCCGTCGGCTACACAAGATCGCTTCCGATCGAGGACGCGAATTCGCTGATCGATTTCGAGACTGCAAAACCCGAACCCCGGGGGCGCGACATCCGCGTCGCCGTGAAAGCGATCTCGGCCAATCCGGTCGATTACAAGGTGCGCAAGCGCGCAGCGCCGCCCGAGGGCGAGACCAAGATCCTGGGCTATGACGCAGCCGGCGTGGTCGATGCCGTCGGGCCGGAGGTCACACTGTTCAAGCCGGGCGACGAGGTGTTTTACGCGGGCTCGATCCTGCGCCAGGGCACCAATTCCGAATTTCATCTGGTCGACGAACGTATCGTCGGCAACAAGCCGAAGAGCCTGTCCTTCGCACAAGCGGCCGCCCTTCCCCTCACCTCCATCACCGCCTGGGAATTGCTGTTCGACCGGCTCGGCGCGGTGCCCGGCAAGAGCGTCGATCCGCGGACGCTTCTGATCACGGGCGGCGCCGGCGGCGTCGGCTCGATCCTGATCCAGCTCGCGCGCCGCCTCACCGGCCTCACGGTGCTCGCGACGGCGACGCGGCCGGAATCGCAAAAATGGTGCTTCGATCTCGGCGCGCACGCCGTGATCGACCACGGCAAGCCGATGAAGGAGCAGATCGAGGCATTGAAGCTGCCGCCGGTCGCGCTGGTGGCGAGCCTCACCTTCACCGACCAGCACTACAAGGCGATCGCGGACGTCATGGCGCCGCAGGGCAGGTTCGGCCTGATCGACGATCCGCCGGAGTTCACCATGAGCACCTTCAAGGGCAAGGCGATCTCGGTGCACTGGGAATCGATGTTCACGCGCTCCTCGTTCCAGACGCCGGACATGATTGCGCAGCATCATCTGCTGAACGACGTCTCCGACCTCATCGACAAGGGCGTGCTGCGCACCACGCTCGACCAGACCTTCGGCACGATCAACGCTGCCAACCTCAAGCGCGCGCATGCTCTCCTGGAGAGCGGAAAATCGCGCGGCAAGATCGTGCTGGAGGGGTGGTAGCAGCTGCAACATCGGTGCATAGGGTGGGCAAAGCGAAGCGTGCCCACCATTGTCGCGATGAGAGAGAGATGGTGGGCACGGCGCAGCTGCGCCTTTGCCCACCTTACGGCATCTTGTCCAGTGCGGGGCGCGTCGCCCGTTCGACAAAGCCTTTAGCCAGTGCGTGATAGATGCCCTCCTCGCAGATCATTCGCGAGGTCACATGCGCGATCAGCGCGGCCCCCATCAAGGGCACGACCATGCCGTGATTATCCGTCATCTCGGTCACGATCACGAACGCGGTGATCGGCGCCTGCACCACGCCGGCGAAGTACGAGACCATGCCGAGCAGCATGATGGCGCCGAGCGGCGCATCGTGGAAGAACGCGGCGATGTTGCTGCCGATGCCGGCACCAACGGCCAGCGACGGCGAGAAAATGCCGCCCGGTATGCCGCTGATCGCGGCAAAGGTCGTCGCCAGGAGCTTGAGCACGCCGAAATCCCGCGGCAACGGCGCGCCGTACTCCAGCGCCGTCTTTACCTGGTCATAGCCGGTCCCGTAAATCGTATCGCCGGAGACCAAGCCGCAGATCGCGACAGCGATGCCGCACGCGAATGCGAACCAGAGCGGATGGCCCTTGATCGCGCGTCCGAGTGGATTGCTGAATCCGCGCGCCATCGCGATGACGATGCGGCTGAACAGGCCGCCTGCGAGGCCGCCAATCACGCCACAGAGCGGAACGGCCAGCCAGTCCGTGCCGCGCCCCAGCGACATCGCGCTGCTGCCGAAATAGGCGTAATTGCCCGCCAGCGCCAGCGAGGTCAGGCCGGCCGCGATCACGGCCGCAATGATGAGCGTGGAGGTGCGGGTCTCAAATGCGCGGCTCATCTCCTCGATGCCGAACACGATTCCGGCCATCGGCGTGTTGAACGCCGCGGCAACGCCCGCAGCGGCGCCTGCCAGGATCAACCCCGGCTGGCGGCGCGGCGAGACGCGGCCAAGCGCGAACATGATGGAGGCACCGACTTGCACCGTGGGTCCTTCCCGGCCAACGGAGCCGCCACACAGCAGACCGAACAGAGTGAGGATCACCTTTCCGATCGCGATCCGCATCGAAACCAGACTTTCGCGTGCCGTCTGGTCGGTCAGATGGCGTGCGGCGATCGCCTGCGGAATCCCGCTGCCCTGCGCGTTGGGAAACAGCCGGATGGTCAGATAGGCCGAGAGCATGAAACCGAGCGGGGTCACGGCCAGCACGGCGTAGCGAGACTGCGCCAGCAGCAGCGCGAACGCCTGCTGCGCCAGATCGGCGAGCTGCGCCAGCGCCACCGCCGCTGCGCCAACCCCGATGCCACCGAGCAGGAAGATCGCCTGCCGCTGCCATCGCGCGGAGGTCAATCTGAAGAGGCGTTTATGGCGGGTCGACAGAGGCCTGAGCATGAGCGCCCATCCTACCCGACGGCGCGCCAATTGGAACCCGCAGGGGCGGCAGACCAGCTAGGCTTCGACGACTCCCTCGACGAACAGCAGCCGCCGCTCCAGCGCCGTCTGCCGCAGCTTCAGCGCCTCGGCATATTCCGGCGAGGCGTACCATTCCTTCAATCGCACCATCGATTCGAATTCGACGATGATGACGGCCTTCGGCGGGAGGTTGCCTTCGACAAGCTCGGCCTTGCCGCCACGGACGAGGTAATGTCCGCCGTACTGCGCGATCGTCTTCGCGGCGAGCGCGCGATAGGCTTCAAAGTCGTCCGCGTCGCGCATCTCGACTTCGGAGATCACATAGGCTGTCATGCACGACCTCAGGCAATGGTGTTGACGATGCCGCCTTCCGCGCGAAGCGCCGCGCCGTTGGTGGCAGATGCCTGCTTCGAGGCGACATACACCACCATGTTGGCGATCTCGTCGACGCCGGCGAAACGCTGGAGCAGAGAGCTCGGGCGATGCTGCTTGACGAAGTTGGCGGCGGCCTCGTCCACCGACTGTCCGTTCTGCTTGGCGAGATCCTTCACGAAAGTCTCGACGCCCTCCGACATGGTCGGGCCCGGCAGCACGGAGTTGACGGTGACACCGGTGCCGCGCGTGAGCTGCGCCAGACCGCGGGCGACCGAGAGCTGGGCCGTCTTGGTCATGCCGTAATGGATCATCTCGACGGGAATGTTGAGGCCGGACTCCGAGGAGATGAAGACGATGCGGCCCCAATTGCGCTTGAGCATGCCCTTCAGGTAGGCGCGCGACAGCCGCACGCCGCTCATCACGTTGACCTCGAAGAAGCGGCTCCAGTCCTCGTCGGGAATGTCGAAGAAGTCCTTCGGCTCGAAAATGCCGGCATTGTTGACGAGGATGTCGACGTCCGGCAGCGCCGAAACGAGCGCCTTGCAGCCCGAAGCGGTCGAGACGTCGGCGGCGATGCCGCGGACCTTGGCGCCCGCCCCTTCCAGCTTGCGCACGGCCGCATCGACCTTGTCCTGGCCGCGCCCGTTGATCACGACGCTGGCGCCGGAGGCTGCAAGGCCCTTGGCAATGGCATGGCCGATGCCGGCGGTCGAGCCAGTCACCAGCGCGGTTTTTCCGGAAAGGTCGATGTTCATGTAGTATCTCCATCAAATCGATGAGGGGAATATTGGACGCTATGGACCGCGCCGCAATTGGCGCTCACCAATCGGTGAGACGGTCACGAGCTGTTCCGGGTGCAGCGAGGGAGGCATACAACCAGTCTCGATCGCAGATGGAACGATTATTGCTAGCCACACCCGGGCATCTTTGCTCATGCGAACACGGAAGGACCAAGCGATGAAGAGAACCGCCCTCACTGTTGCGCTCGGGTTGCTCGGCCTGATCGGCGGCAACTCGCCCGCGCCGGCTCAAGCGGTCTATCCGGACAAACCGCTGCAATTGATCGTGCCCTTCCCGCCCGGCGGCGCCTCCGACGTGGTGGCGCGCATCATCGGCGGCGAACTGGAGACGCGGCTCGGCAAGCCCGTGATCATCATGAACCGCCCCGGCGGCGGCACCACGATTGCCGCCAAGGAGGTCGCGCGAGCGGCGCCTGACGGATACACCCTGTTCTTCAGCTCGAACTCGAGCTTCACGCTGCCGGCGGCCGTCAAGGAAAGCGTGCCCTACGACGCCGCCAAGGACTTCGAGCCGATCGGCCAGACCGGCAAGATCACGCTGGCGCTGGTCACCTACCAGGACAATCCGGTCAAGGACGTGGCCGCGCTCGTCGCTGAAGCCAAGGCCAATCCCGACAAGCTCTCGCTGGCGTCCTTTGGCGTCGCGACCGTCTCGCATTTTGCCGGCGAATTGTTCAAGTCGGCGGCGGGGATCAAGATGGTCCACCTGCCCTACAAGGGCAGCGCGCCGGCGATGAACGACCTCATCGGCAAGCACATCCAGTACCACGTCGACACGGTGATCGCGGTCAAGCCGCAGATCGAGGCCGGCACCGTCAAGGTGCTCGCCGTGTTCTCGGGCAAGCGCACGCCGTACCTGCCCGACGTGCCGACGCTGGCCGAGCTCGGCTATGGCAACATCGATTTCGCGTCCTGGGGAGCGGTGGTCGCGTCGAAGGGGCTGCCGCCATCCGTTCGCGACAAGCTATCGGCGACGCTGGAGGAGATCATCGGCAGCCCGTCCGTCATCGAGCGCTTCACCAAGGTCGGCTTCGAGCCCGGCTTCGCGCGTTACAGCGATTGGGCGGGCGCCATCGGCAAGGAGACCGCCGAAATGAAAGACATCGCGCAAAAAGCGGGGATCAAGGAGGAATAGTCCCGGCGAATCTGCGCCAGTCCCAACAACAAAAACGGCGCCCGAGGGCGCCGTTTTCAATCCGTATCCGCTGAGTGGCTTACGCCGCCTCGGCTTCCTTCTCCTGCACCGGGCCGGAATCCTGGCCCTTGGCATCGACGTCGCGATCGACGAACTCAATCACCGCCATCGCGGCGTTGTCGCCGTAGCGGAAGCCGGCCTTGATGATGCGGGTGTAGCCACCCTGGCGGTCCTTGTAGCGGGTCGCCAGGACGTCGAACAGCTTCTTGACCTGATCCTTGTCGCGCATCTCGGAGATGGCCTGGCGGCGCATGGCCAGCCCGCCCTTCTTGCCGAGGGTCACGAGCTTCTCGACGATCGGGCGAAGCTCCTTGGCCTTGGGCAGCGTGGTGACGATCTGCTCGTGCTTGATCAGCGCGGCCGCCATGTTGGCGAACATCGCGCGGCGATGCTCGGCCGTGCGGTTGAGCTTCCGATGAACCTTGCCGTGACGCATGTAACTATTCCTTACGTTAGAACTGCCGCGACGGTTCGTCGGACCAGTTGCTCAGGTGGGCTTCCTGCGTTCGCCCTTAAAAATGACGGCCGGGGACGCCGGCCGTCACGGTGAAGTCAGATCAGTAATGATCTTCGAAGCGCTTGGCGAGCTCGTCGATGTTCTCCGGCGGCCAGCCCGGCACTTCCATGCCGAGATGCAGACCCATCTGGGCCAGCACTTCCTTGATCTCGTTCAGCGACTTGCGGCCGAAGTTCGGGGTGCGGAGCATTTCCGCTTCGCTCTTCTGCACGAGGTCGCCGATGTAGACGATGTTGTCGTTCTTCAAGCAGTTGGCCGAACGCACCGACAGCTCGAGCTCGTCCACCTTCTTGAGGAAGGCCGGGTTGAAGGCGAGGTCCGGGATGATCTCCTGGGCGACTTCCTTGCGCGGCTCTTCGAAGTTGACGAACACGTTGAGCTGATCCTGCAGGATGCGGGCGGCATAAGCCACCGAGTCATCCGGCGAGATCGCGCCGTTGGTCTCGATCGTCATGGTCAGCTTGTCGTAGTCGAGGATCTGGCCCTCGCGGGTGTTCTCGACCTTGTAGGAGACCTTGCGGACCGGCGAGTACAGGCTGTCGACCGGGATCAGGCCGATCGGCGCATCCTCGGGACGGTTGCGCTCGGCGGGCACGTAGCCCTTGCCGGTCGCGACCGTGAACTCCATGCGGATCTCCGCGCCCTCGTCGAGGGTGCAGATCTGCAGGTCCGGGTTGAGCACGACGACATCGCCGACGGTCTGGATGTCACCGGCGGTGACAACGCCGGGGCCCTGCTTCTTCACGACCATGCGCTTGGGGCCTTCGCCCTGCATCTTGATCGAGATGTCCTTGATGTTGAGCACGATGTCGGTGACGTCCTCACGGACGCCCGCGATCGAGGAGAACTCGTGCAGCACGCCGTCGATGTGCACCGACTGCACCGCCGCGCCCTGGAGCGAGGAGAGCAGGATGCGGCGCAGCGCGTTGCCGAGGGTCTGGCCGAAGCCGCGCTCGAGCGGCTCGGCGACGATGGTTGCGAAACGCGAGGAATCGCTGCCAGGCATCACCTGGAGCTTGTTCGGCCGAATCAGTTCTTGCCAATTTTTCTGGATCGTCACTGTTTCACCCATACAGGCCAGCCAATTTGAGGCATCAAATACTGGCGTTGGAGAAAGGCCGCAGGTCGCACCCGCGGCTTCTTGCAAAGTCATTGCGGGCGCGATGCGCCCGCAACTCGTAAAAAATCAAACGCGACGACGCTTGCGCGGACGGCAACCGTTGTGCGGGATCGTTGTCACGTCGCGGATCGAGGTGACGGTGAAGCCGGCGGCCTGAAGCGCGCGGAGCGCCGATTCGCGACCCGAACCGGGACCGGCGACTTCGACTTCCAGCGTGCGCATGCCGTGCTCCTGCGCCTTCTTCGACACGTCCTCGGCGGCAACCTGCGCGGCGTACGGGGTCGACTTGCGCGAGCCCTTGAAGCCCATCGTGCCGGCGGAAGACCAGGCAATCGTGTTGCCCTGCGCGTCGGTGATGGTGATGGTCGTGTTGTTGAACGACGAGTTCACATGCGCGACGCCGGAGGCGATGTTCTTGCGCTCACGACGACGAACGCGGGTGGCTTCCTTACCCATTGAGTACCTTTCCTGGAGATCTCAAACGCCGCCGTAATGCCAGCGGCTACACCTGTGGAACGAAAAGCGCGTGGCGAACGGGTCATGCCCGTGTTCGCCACACGCCGTGATTGGATTCGAAAACTTACTTCTTCTTGCCGGCGATGGCCTTCGCCGGACCCTTGCGCGTACGCGCATTGGTGTGGGTACGCTGGCCGCGCACCGGCAGACCGCGACGATGACGCAGACCGCGATAGCAGCCGAGGTCCATCAGACGCTTGATGTTGATGCCGACTTCACGGCGCAGGTCGCCCTCGACGAGATAGTCGCGGTCGATCACTTCGCGGATCTGGAGCACTTCAGCGTCGCTGAGCTGATTGACGCGACGATCCACGGGGATCTTCACCTTTTCCAGGATCTCACCGGCGATCTTCTGACCGATGCCATGGATGTACTGGAGCGCGATCAGCACGCGCTTGTTGGTGGGAATGTTCACGCCGGCAATACGGGCCACGGCCTTCTCTCCTGTTGCCGATCCTCGTCAGGACCGGGCTTTAAGTGCTTGTGTTCTCGGGCAGGTGTTCACAAACGCGAACACGACGCCCTCCCCCGGTCTTCCTGGGGCCCGGCATCGTCTGAAACTATCCGACTTGGATGCGGGGCTTATTAGGGGATTCCAGGGGCTTTCGTCAACCGCTGCTAGCGCTTGGCTCGCTTTTTCGTGACCTTTTTTGCAGCCTTCCTGGCACCCTTTTTGACGGCCTTCTTCGCGGTCTTTTTGGCGGCCTTTTTCGCTGCTTTCCTACCGGCTTTCTTGCCGGCCTTCTTGGCGGCTTTCTTGACAGTCTTCTTGGCTGTCTTCGGGCCCTTTACCGCCTTGGCGGCCTTTTTCGCCGATTTGGCGGGCTTTTTGGCCGTTTTCGCCGGCTTTTTGGCCGCCTTTGGGGTCGCTGCCTTGGCCGCCCTCGCCTTTTTGGCCGGCGCCGCCTTGGCTACGCTCTTGGCGAGGGTCGCGGGCTCGACCGTCCCCAGAGCCTGCAGCTGGCGGTCGATGGCGCGGGTGACCTCGTCGATGGCCATCATACCGTCGATGGTCGAGAGCTTCCGCCGCTCGGAATAGTAGTGAATCAGCGGTTCCGTCTGGCTGCGGTAGCTGGCCAGCCGCTTGGTCAGGACCTCCGGGGTGTCATCGAGTCGGACTTCCTCCCCGCGCTCCCGCATCTGGGCGACGCGGGTCTCGACGCGGTTCAGAAGCGCGCTTTCGTTGACGCGAAGCTCGATCACGGCGTCGAGCTTGAGGCGCTTGTTCCTCAGCAACTCGTCCAGAGCTTCGGCCTGCGGCACGGTGCGCGGGAAGCCGTCGAGGATGAAGCCGTTCCGGGCGTCCGGCTGGTCGATCCGGTCGGAGATGATTCCGACCACGACCTCGTCGGGCACGAGGCCGCCGCTGGCCATGATCTCCTTGGCCTTCAGCCCGACCGGCGTTCCGGCCGCAACCGCGGCACGCAGCATCTCGCCGGTCGAGAGCTGGACGATGCCATAACGCTGCACCAAGAGCTGCGCCTGGGTCCCCTTGCCCGACCCCGGCGGTCCCAGAAGTATAATTCTCATCGGCGTACGCCCCCCGGATTGGTGAGCGATACGTCGCGCACCTGTGTTTTGATATCAAGAGCAGTGCAAACCACTACCACCGCCGCACCACCATTGACGACCATACTATAAGGCAGTCCGATCCCGTAAAGCTCGAACACCTCCGGAATCAGCTGCAACGCAGTCAGGTAGACGGCTCCGACGACCGTCGTCAATGACACGACGCGATCGAGATGGGCAGCCGTTTCCTCGCCGGGCGCGACCCCGGGAATGATACCGTCACGCTGCGCCAGAGATTTCGCCGTGTACTCGGGATCGACGACATAGGCCGTGTAGATGAAGGCGAGCGCGAACACTGCGATCGACACCAGAATCATGTGCACCGGCTGGCCCAGCTGAAGATGCTGATACGCCGCCGCGACCAGCGGATGATCGCTGCCCAGAACGACGCCGGCAAAGGCAAGCGGCAGAAAGAAGATCCAGGGCGCCACGGTGGCCGGAAGCAAGAACCCGGCGCTGTTGAGCTTGATCGACAGCGTCGCATCCCGTCCCGGCAGTTGCCGCGAGCCGACGTTGCGTGCGGCGAACCGGACCTGGATATTTCGCCGCGCCCCTTCGACGAGCACGATCACGACAACGGCCGCGACCCAGAACACGGCATGGCCGAGGACGAGGCTACCCGAGATCATGCCCTGCCGGAAAGCATCCATGATGCCGGCGATGTTTTGCGGAATCGCGACGAGAAAGCCGGCGCTCAGGATCAGCGCCAGGCCGTTCCCGATGCCGTGGCGGGTGATCTGCTCGCTCAGCCAGACCAGCACGAAGACGCCGCCGACCAACGAGGCCGAGGCCGCCGCGACGAACCAGCCGTCGGGATTCCTGACGAGGCCCGGGATCGACGTGAGCGCCGAGGCGAAGCCGTAGGCCTGAAAGGCCGTAAGTCCGAGCGTCAGGCCAAGCGTGGCACGCGCAATCTTGCGCCGTCCGCGCTCGCCTGATCGCTCGAGGGAATTCAGGCGACGCCACACCACGGACAGCAGCCGGATCAGGATTGCTGCCGTCAGATAAGGAATGAGGCCCAGCGCAAAGATCGAGAGCCGGCCGACGAGATCCAGCGTCGGCGGGACATCGAAGACATCAACCCCGGGAATCGGGATCTGCGTGCCGAGCCTGAAAACGAGAAGCGCGCCGATCGTGATAGCGATGCGGCGCGCGAGCTCGATGGTCATTTGCGGGCGGGCTTACCTGCGGCGGCCGCGCAGCTTCGACTTGCGGATCAGGCCTTCATACTGGTGCGCCAGAAGATAGCCCTGCACCTGTGCCACCGTATCCATGGTGACGCTGACGACGATCAGCAGCGAGGTGCCGCCGAAATAGAACGGCACCGAGGCGTAGGAGATCAGGATCTCCGGGATCAAGCAGACGATCGCGAGATAAATCGCGCCCAGCACGGTGATGCGCGAGAGCACGTAGTCGATATATTCCGCGGTACGCTCGCCGGGACGGATGCCCGGAATGAAGCCGCCATGCTTCTTCAGATTGTCCGCGGTCTCGGTCGGGTTGAACACGATCGCGGTGTAGAAGAAGGCGAAGAACACGATCAGCGCCAGATACATGATCAGGAACAGCGGACGGCCGTGGCCGAGCTGGGTGGTGATCCACTGGAACCATTCCGGCCCACTGCCCGCGTTGAAATTCGCGACCGTGGTCGGCAGCAGCAGCAGCGAGGACGCGAAGATCGGCGGGATCACGCCGGAGGTGTTCAGCTTGAGCGGCAGATGCGAGGACTGGCCCTCGAACATCTTGTTGCCGACCTGGCGCTTCGGATACTGGATCAGGAGGCGGCGCTGGGCACGCTCCATGAACACGATGAAGGCGATCACGGCGACCGCCATGACGATGACGACCAGGATCAGGCCGGTCGACATCGCGCCCTGACGGCCGAGCTCGAGCATGTTCGCGAGCGCGGCGGGCAGCTCGGCGACGATACCGGCGAGAATGATCAGCGAGATACCGTTGCCGATGCCGCGCGAGGTGATCTGCTCGCCCAGCCACATCAGGAACATGGTGCCGCCGGTCAGCGTGATCGCCGTGGACAGGCGGAAGAACAGGCCGGGGTCGCTGACGACGTTGCCGGCGCCCTCTAGACCCACCGCGATGCCGTAGGACTGGAACGCGGCCAGGATCACGGTGAGATAGCGGGTGTACTGGTTCAGCAGCTTGCGGCCCGACTCGCCCTCCTTCTTCAGCGCCTCGAGCTGCGGCGAGACGGTGGTGAGGAGCTGGATGATGATCGAGGCCGAGATATACGGCATGATGTTCAGCGCGAAGATCGCCATGCGGTGGATGCCGCCGCCGGCGAACATGTTGAACATGCCGAGGATGCCGCCCGCCTGGGAGCGGAACACCTGCTCCCAGATATTGGGATCGATGCCGGGAAGCGGGATGTAGGTCCCGAGCCGATAAACGAGCAGCGCACCCAGTGTGAACCAGATGCGCTTCTTCAGTTCGTCAGCCTTGGCAAACGCACCGAAATTGAGATTGGCTGCCAGTTGTTCCGCTGCAGAGGCCATCTTGGACTTTCTCCCGCCGCCTATTGCGCCGTCATGCCCGCGGCCGGGCTACTAAAGCGCGATGATATCGCGCTTCAGGCTATCGTTTGAGCATGATCTTTCCGGAAAACCGCGTCACACTTTTCCGGACCATGCTCTCGCGGACGCCGGACATTATCTGGGGCTCGGCTTCGATAAGTCCACGTCCCGCATGCGTAAAGGCCCGCGAGCCGCGGGCCAATGACGCAGTTGTTACGCCGCCTCGCCTTCTTCCTTGGCAGGGGCGAGGATCTTCACCGAGCCGCCGGCCTTCTCGACCGCTTCGATCGCGGTCTTGGTGGCGCCGTGCACTTCGATGTTGAGCTTGGACTTGAGCTCGCCACGGCCGAGCAGCCGCAGGCCGGCCTTGGCGCGGCGCAGCACGCCGCCCTTCACCAGGGCCTCGACGTTCACGACGCTGCCGGCGTCGATCTTCTTGGCATCGACCGCTTCCTGGAGCCGGTCGAGATTGATCTCGGCGAACTCGACGCGGAAGATGTTGTTGAAGCCGCGCTTGGGTAGGCGGCGATGCATCGGCATCTGGCCGCCTTCGAAACCCTTGATGCGCACGCCCGAACGCGCGGTCTGGCCCTTGCCGCCGCGGCCGGACTGCTTGCCCTTGCCCGAACCGATGCCGCGGCCGACGCGCATACGCTTCTTGCGCGAGCCGGCGTTGTCGGCGATATCGCTGAGCTTCATCGCCCTTCTCCTTGTTTCTTGCGCCTGATCTTCGCCGAGAACGGATAGCCCGCTCTCGGGATCACGCGCCTTTGCTTACTTCTCGTCGACGATGCGGACGAGATGGTGAACCTTCTCGATCATGCCGCGGACCGCCGGGGTATCCGGCAGTTCGCTGGTGCGGCCGATCTTGTTGAGCTTGAGCCCGATCAGCGTCGAGCGCTGCGAGTGATGGCGGCGGATCGCGCTGCCGGTCTGCTCGAGCTTGATCGTCTTTGCGGCCTTGGCCATGGGAGTCTGCTCCAAAGCTGTCGTTAGTCGGCAGCCGCCTCGGCATCGCCACCGATACGGCGCGACTGCAGAGTGGACACCTTGATGTTGCGGCGGGCTGCGACCGAACGCGGCGAATCCTGATGCTTCAGCGCGTCGAAGGTTGCGCGAACCATGTTGTAGGGGTTCGACGAGCCGATCGACTTGGCCACCACGTCCTGGACGCCGAGCGTCTCGAACACGGCGCGCATCGGACCGCCGGCGATGATGCCGGTACCGGCCGGAGCTGCACGCAGGTAGACACGGCCCGCGCCATGACGGCCGGCGATGTCGTGATGCAGCGTGCGGCCCTCGCGCAGCGACACGCGGGTCAGGTTGCGCTTGGCGGACTCGGTGGCCTTGCGGATCGCCTCCGGCACTTCGCGCGCCTTGCCGTGACCGAAGCCGGCACGGCCCTTCTGATCGCCGATCACGACCAGCGCTGCGAAACCGAAGCGCTTGCCGCCCTTGACGACCTTGGCCACGCGGTTGATGTGGACGAGCTTGTCGACGAACTCGCTGTCGCGCTCCTCGCGCTCCCTGCGTTCACGTCCGCCGCCGCGTTGATCGCGTCCACCACGCTGTTCGCGTTCTGCCATGGTTTTTCCAATCCTTCAGAGGCTTACGCCTCAATCCTCAAATTCCGTTAGAAGCTCAGCCCGCTCTCACGCGCGGCGTCGGCGAGAGCCTTGACGCGCCCGTGATAGAGATAGCTGCCGCGATCGAACACAACTTCCTTGACGCCCTTCTCGGCGGCCCGCTCGGCCAGCAGCTTGCCGACCGCCTTCGCCGCATCGATGTCGGCGCCGGTCTTGCCGCCGTCGCGCATCGACTTCTCGAGCGACGAGGCAGAGGCCAGCGTTTCGCCCTTCAGGTCGTCGATAACCTGGGCGTAGATGTGCTTCGACGAGCGGAACACCGACAGACGCGGACGGCCACCACCGGAGCGGCGCAGCTTCAGCCGCACACTCCGCTTGCGCCGGGCATTCGTAACCTTGGCTTTGGACATGACCGGCTCCGTTACTTCTTCTTGCCTTCCTTGCGGAAGATGAATTCGCCAACATACTTCACGCCCTTGCCCTTGTAGGGCTCCGGCGGGCGATAGCTGCGGATCTCGGCCGCGACCTGGCCGACGCGCTGGATGTCGCTGCCGGTCACCGTGATCTCGGTCGGCTTCGGCACCGTGATCGTGATCCCTTCCGGGATCGCATAGACCACATCGTGGCTGTAACCGAGCGCGAGCTGCAGGTTCTTGCCCTGCATCGCGGCGCGGTAACCGACGCCGGTGATCTCGAGCTTCTTCTCGAAGCCCTTGGTGACGCCTTCGACCAGATTCGCGACCTGGGCGCGAGCGGTGCCGTACAGCGCCCGCGCGCGATTGGTCTCGACCCGCGGGTTCACCTTCACCTGGCCGTTCTCAAGCTTCACCTCGACGTCGTCATGGACGACGAACTGAAGCTGGCCCTTCGGGCCCTTCATCTTGACGGTCTGCCCATCAACGGTCGCGGTCACACCCGACGGAACCGCCACAGGCCTTTTGCCAACACGTGACATGGATCAAAAATCCTTCTCAGAACACCGTGAAGAGGACTTCACCGCCCACATTCGCGTCGCGCGCGCTGTGGTCGGCCATGATCCCCTTCGGCGTCGACAACACCGAAATGCCGAGCCCATTGTTGACCCGCGGCAGGTTCTTCACCGAGGCGTACACGCGACGCCCGGGCTTGGAGACACGTTCGATCTCGCGGATGACGGGCTCGCCGTCGAAATACTTCAGCTCGATCTCGATCTCGCTGCGGCCCGAGGAATGCTCGAGCGTGGCGTAGCCGCGGATGTAGCCCTCGGTCTTGAGGACCTCGAGAACGTTCTCGCGCATCTTCGAGCCGGGCGTGGAGACCTTGGTCTTCGCGCGCATCTGCGCGTTGCGGATACGGGTGATCAGATCGCTGATTGGATCGTGCGTAGACATCTAAACGACCCTCCTTACCAGCTGGACTTCACGAGGCCCGGGACCATGCCCTTGGAGCCAAGTTCGCGCAGCGCGATACGGGACAACTTGTTCTTGCGGTAGTTCGAGCGCGGGCGGCCCGACAGCTCGCAACGCAGGCGGATGCGGGTCGCCGACGAGTTGCGCGGCATTTCGGCCAGCTTCAACGTCGCAGCGAAACGCTCCTCCATCGGCAGCTTCTTGTCGGCGATGATCGCCTTCAACCGCTCGCGCTTGGCGGCGGCGTTCTTCACCATCCGCTTGCGCCGGTTGTTCTTCTCGACTGAACTCTTCTTTGCCATGCTTGGCTCCTGGGTATCCGCGTTTGAGAGGCTCTAGGTCAGCGTCTCACTGCCGGAACGGGAAATTGAAAGCGGTCAACAAGGCCCTCGCCTCTTCGTCGGTCTTGGCCGTGGTGCAGACGGTGATGTCCATGCCGCGGGCTTCCGTGACCTTGTCGAAGTCGATCTCGGGGAAAATGATGTGCTCCTTGATGCCGAGCGAGTAGTTGCCGCGGCCGTCGAAGCTCTTCGGGTTCAGGCCGCGGAAGTCGCGGACGCGCGGCAGCGCGACCGTCACCAGGCGATCGATGAACTCGTACATGTGGGCCTTGCGCAGCGTGACCTTGCAGCCGATCGGCTGGTTCTCACGCAGCTTGAAGGTCGCGATCGCGATCCGCGAATAGGTCACGATCGCCTTCTGGCCGGCGATCTGGGTCAGCTCGGCAGCGGCGGTCTCGGCCTTCTTGCGGTCGTTGACGCTGTCGCCAACGCCCATGTTCAGCACGACCTTGTCCAGGCGCGGAACCTGCATGACGTTCTCATAACCGAACTTCTCGGTCATGGCCGTGCGGATCTTCGCATCGTATTCCGCGCGCAGGCGCGGCGTGTAAGCGGCCTCAGCCATCGATCTCAGCTCCCGAGCTCTTGGCGATGCGGACCTTCTTGCCGTCCGCCAGAATCTTGAATCCGACGCGGGTCGGCTTTCCGTCCTTGCCGACATACGCGATGTTGGACAGTTGGATCGGCGACTCCTTCGAGATGATGCCGCCCTCCTGGGCCTGCGTCTGCTTCTGGTGACGCTTGACCATGTTGATGCCGCGCACCAGCGCCGTACCGGCGTCGGGACGCACTTCGAACACTTCGCCGGTGCGGCCCTTGTCGCGACCGGTCAGCACGACGACCTTGTCGCCCTTGCGGATTTTCGCAGCCATCACAGCACCTCCGGCGCGAGCGAGATGATCTTCATGTGGTTCTTGGCGCGCAGCTCGCGCGGCACGGGCCCGAAGATACGGGTGCCGACCGGCTCGGACTGGTTGTTGATCAGAACGGCGGCGTTGCGGTCGAAGCGGATGACCGAACCGTCGGCGCGGCGGATGTCCTTGCGGACGCGCACCACGACGGCCTTCATCACGTCGCCCTTCTTCACCTTGCCACGCGGAATTGCTTCCTTGATCGAGACGACGATGATGTCGCCGATCGTGGCGTAGCGGCGCTTGGAGCCCCCGAGCACCTTGATACACATGACACGGCGTGCGCCAGAATTGTCGGCCACGTCGAGGTTGGTCTGCATCTGAATCATTGATGCACCTCGTCCTCTTCTATTTGCGCCAGCCCAGCCGGCGCTCAACATTTCCCTGAAGTCAGTCGGCTAAAGCCAACAGATCAGGCGCTTTTCTTGTGTTCGCCCCGGATCACGACCCAGCGCTTCAACTTCGAAATCGGCTTCGATTCCTCGATCCACACCATGTCGCCCGGCTTGAACTGGTTGCTCTCGTCGTGCGCGTGGTAGTTCTTCGAACGGCGGATCGTCTTCTTGTAGATCGGATGCGTGAAGCGGCGATCAACGCGCACCACGATGGTCTTGGCTTGCTTGTCGCTGACGACCACGCCCTGCAAAGTACGTTTCGGCATCTTCGTAAGCCTCTTACTTCTTCTTCGCGCGCGTCTGCGCGGCGACGGTCTTGATCCGGGCGATGTCACGGCGAGCCTCGCGCAGGCGCGAGGTGTTCTCGAGCTGCCCGGTGGCACGCTGGAAGCGCAGGTTGAAGCGCTCCTTCTTCAGGTTCAGGATGGCGTCATCCTGCTGGTCGGGGCTCATCGCGCGGATGTCTTCGATCTTCATCTGGGCCATGGCCATTACTCCGCAATGCGCTCGACGAAGCGCGTCTTGATCGGCAGCTTGGCGGCCGCCAGGGTCAGCGCCTCACGCGCCGTCTGGGTGTTGACGCCGTCGATCTCGAACAGCACCCGGCCCGGCTTGACGCGCGCCACCCACAATTCCGGCGAACCCTTGCCGGAGCCCATGCGGACTTCGGCCGGCTTCTTCGACACCGGAACGTCGGGGAATACGCGGATCCAGACGCGGCCGGCGCGCTTCATGTGGCGGGTCAGCGCGCGGCGAGCGGCTTCGATCTGACGCGCGGTGACGCGCTCAGGCTCGGTCGCCTTCAGGCCGAACTGGCCGAACGCCAACGTCGCGCCCGAAGACGCGACGCCGTGGATGCGGCCCTTATGCGCCTTCCGGAACTTCGTTTTCTTAGGTTGCATCATGGCTTTGAGCCCTCAAATTCCTGTGCGGCTTTAGGCTGCAGCCGTATCGCGGCGCTGACGGCCACCACGATCGCTGCTACCACCCGTCTCGCCTTCGGCCATTCTCTTGTCCTGGGCCATCGGATCGTGCTCGAGGATCTCGCCCTTGAAGATCCAGACCTTGACGCCGCAGGTGCCGAAGGTCGTGAACGCGGTCGCAACGCCGTAGTCGATGTCGGCGCGCAGCGTGTGCAGCGGCACGCGACCTTCGCGGTACCACTCCATGCGCGCGATTTCCGCACCGCCCAGACGACCCGAGCAGTTGATGCGGATGCCTTCCGCGCCGAGACGCATCGCCGACTGCACGGCGCGCTTCATGGCGCGGCGGAACGCCACGCGGCGCTCCAGCTGCTGCGCGATCGACTCGGCCACCAGCGTCGCGTCGAGCTCCGGCTTGCGGATTTCGACGATGTTGATGACGACGTCGGACGAGGTGATGTCCGCAACCTTCTTGCGAAGCTTGTCGATGTCGGCGCCCTTCTTGCCGATCACCACGCCCGGACGGGCCGAGTGGATGGTGACGCGGCACTTCTTGTGCGGACGCTCGATCACGATGCGGGCGACGGCCGCCTGCTTGAGCTCCTTGTGCAGGATCTCACGGATCTTGACGTCCTCGTGCAGCAGCTTGCCGTATTCCTGCTTGCCGGCGAACCAGCGGGAATCCCAGGTACGGTTGATGCCGAGGCGCAGACCGATCGGATTGATCTTTTGACCCATCGTGTTCTCCTGCGCCCTTAAGCGGCGGCTTCAGCTTCGACCTGACGAACGATGATCGTCAGCTGCGAAAATGGTTTGTACACCCGGCCCGAACGGCCGCGGCCGCGAGCGGCGAAGCGCTTCATCACGAGGCCGTTGCCGACGAAGGCCTGCGCCACGACGAGATCGTCGACGTCGAGGTCGTGGTTGTTCTCGGCGTTGGCGATAGCCGATTCCAGGCACTTCTTCACGTCGACCGCGATCCGCTTGCGCGAAAACTGCAGGTCGGCGAGCGCAGCAGCCGCCTTCCGGCCGCGAATGAGCTGGGCGACCAGGTTGAGCTTCTGCGGGCTCACCCGCAGCATCCGGGCGACCGCCTTGGCCTCGTTCTCGGCGAGGCTCCGTTCGCGCTTAGGTTTGCTCATCGTTTAATCCTCAAGCCTTCTTGGCTTTCTTGTCGCCGGAGTGGCCATGGAAGGTCCGGGTCGGCGAGAACTCGCCGAACTTGTGACCCACCATTTCCTCGTTGACGGCGACCGGTACGTGCTTCTGACCGTTGTAGACGCCGAAGGTCAGGCCGACGAACTGCGGCAGGATCGTCGAGCGACGGCTCCAGATCTTGATGACGTCGTGACGGCCGGACGCGCGCGCGGCATCTGCCTTCTTGAGCAGAGAACCCTCGACGAACGGGCCTTTCCAGACTGAACGAACCATGTCCGGCGTTCCTTACTTCTTCCGCTTGTGGCGGCTTAGGAGAATGAATTTGTTGGTCGACTTGTTGGTGCGGGTCTTCTTGCCCTTGGTCGGCTTGCCCCACGGAGTGACCGGGTGGCGACCGCCCGAGGTACGACCTTCACCACCGCCGTGCGGATGGTCGATCGGGTTCATCGCGACGCCGCGGTTGTGCGGCTTGCGGCCCATCCAGCGCTTGCGGCCGGCCTTGCCGATCGAGGTGTTCATGTGATCCGGGTTCGACACCGCGCCGATGGTGCCGCGGCAACGGCCGTGCACCAGGCGCTGCTCGCCCGAATTCAGGCGGATGATCACGTAGTCCTGGTCGCGGCCGACGAGCTGGGCATAGGTGCCCGCGGAACGGGCGAGCTGGCCGCCCTTCCCGATCTTGACCTCGATATTGTGGATGATCGTGCCGACCGGCATGTTGCCGAGCGGCATGACGTTGCCCGGCTTCACGTCGACGTAATTGCCGGCGACGATGGTGTCACCCACGGCCAGGCGCTGCGGCGCCAGGATGTAGGCCTGCTCGCCGTCCTGATACTTGATCAGCGCGATGAAGCCGGTGCGGTTCGGATCGTATTCCAGCCGCTCGACGGTCGCGGGAACGTCGATCTTCTCACGCTTGAAATCGACGGTACGCAGCGTCCGCTTGTGACCGCCGCCGCGGAAGCGCACGGTGATGCGACCGGTGTTGTTGCGGCCGCCTGAGGAGTGCTTGCCCTCGGTGAGCGCCTTCACCGGCTTGCCCTTGTACAGGGCCGAACGATCGACCATGACCAGCTGGCGCTGGCCCGGCGTCGTGGGATTGAATGTCTTCAGTGCCATCGTCGTACGACCTTACAGACCGGTGGTGACGTCGATCCGGTGGCCCTCTTCGAGGGTCACGATCGCGCGCTTGGTGTTCGACTGCGAGCCGAGATTGCCGCGGAAGATCTTGGTCTTGCCCTTGCGGACCAGCGTGTTGACGCTCTTGACCTTGACGTCGAACAGCTTCTCGATCGCTTCCTTGATCTGCGGCTTGGTGGCCTTGGCGGCCACCTTGAACAGCACCTTGTTGTGCTCGGAAGCGATCGTCGCCTTTTCGGTCACGACCGGCGACACGATCACGTCGTAGTGGCGAGCCTCGATGTTCTTCGTCATTTGAAGCGCGCCTCCAGCGCATCGATGGCGGCCTTGGTCAGAACGAGCTTCTGACGGCGCAGGATGTCGTAGACGTTGATGCCCTGGATCGGCAGCACGTCCATGTTCGGGATGTTGCGGGCCGCAGCGGCAAAGCCGTTGTTGAGCTCGGCACCGTCGATGATCAGCGCGTTGGTGAGCCCCAGGCCCGAGAAGTGGCCGAGCAGCGCCTTGGTCTTGGCGGCTTCCAGCGCGGCCTTCTCGATCACGACGAGATCGCCGTCCTTGGCCTTGGCCGAGAGCGCATGCTTGAGCGCCAGCGCGCGGACCTTCTTCGGCAGGTCGGTGGCGTGCGAACGCACCACCGGACCGAAGGCACGACCGCCGCCGCGGAACTGCGGCACGCGGGCCGAGCCGTGACGAGCACCGCCGGTGCCCTTCTGCTTGTACATCTTCTTGCCGGTGCGCCAGATCTCGGCGCGGCCCTTGGCCTTGTGCGTACCGGCCTGGCGCTTGTTGAGCTGCCACTGCACGCAACGTGCAATGATGTCCTGGCGCGGCTCGAGGCCGAAAATGGTGTCGGACAGCTGGACCGAGCCGGCTTCCTTACCTTCGAGGGTGGTGACCTTCAATTCCATCTCACGCACCCTCCTGCTGGGCCGCAGCCTCGGCTTCGCCACCCGTAACCTTGAACTTGCCGGGCTTCGGAGCTTCCTTCGGCAGCGGCTTCTTGACGGCGTCGCGCACGCGAATCCAGCCGCCCTTGGAGCCGGGAACGGCGCCTTCGACGAGGATCAGGCCGCGCTCGACATCGAGCTGAACGACGCGAAGGTTGAGCGTGGTGATGCGGTCGACACCCATGTGGCCAGGCATCTTCTTGTTCTTCCAGGTCTTGCCGGGGTCCTGACGACCACCGGTCGAACCGATCGAGCGGTGCGAGACCGAGACGCCGTGGGTGGCGCGCAGACCGCCGAAGTTCCAGCGCTTCATGCCGCCGGCGAAGCCCTTACCGACCGAGGTGCCGGTGACGTCGACGAACTGGCCGACGACGAAATGATCGGCCTGGATCTCGGCGCCGACCGGGATCATCGCATCCGCGGTGACGCGGAATTCCTCGACGCGGCGCTTCGGCTCGACCTTGGCGACCGCGAACTGGCCGCGCTCAGCCTTCGGCATGTAAACGGTCTTGCGGGCGCCAGAACCGAGCTGGAGCGCGACGTAACCGTTCTTCTCTTCGGTGCGGTGGCCTACGACCTGGCAATTGCCGAGCTTCAGCACGGTCACGGGGATATGTTCGCCGGCCTCCGTGAAGACCCGCGTCATCCCGACCTTTTGTGCGATCACTCCGGAGCGCATCGGCTTGCTTCCTGTTCTTTCTGTCCGCTTGCGCGAACGGGATCCAAAAATCTTAGAGCTTGATCTCGACGTCGACACCGGCGGCCAGGTCGAGCTTCATCAAAGCATCGACGGTCTGCGGGGTCGGATCGACGATGTCGAGCAGGCGCTTGTGAGTGCGCATCTCGAACTGCTCGCGGCTCTTCTTGTCGACGTGGGGCGAACGGTTGACGGTGAACTTCTCGATGCGGGTGGGCAGCGGAATGGGTCCGCGGACCTGCGCGCCGGTGCGCTTCGCCGTGTTCACGATCTCGCGGGTCGACGTATCGAGGATACGATGGTCGAACGCCTTGAGACGGATACGAATATTTTGGCCGTTCATTGCCGTGCTTTCTCTAGTGAGTGGCGAGTAGCGAGTAGCGAATAGAATTCCCTATTCGCCACTCACCATTCCCTATTCGCTTGTTACTCGATGATCGAGGCGACGACGCCGGCGCCGACGGTGCGGCCGCCTTCGCGGATCGCGAAGCGGAGCTTCTCTTCCATCGCGATCGGCACGATCAGGTGCACTTCCATCGCGATGTTGTCGCCCGGCATCACCATCTCGGTGCCTTCCGGCAGATGCACGACACCGGTCACGTCGGTGGTGCGGAAGTAGAACTGCGGACGGTAGTTGGTGAAGAACGGGGTGTGGCGACCGCCCTCTTCCTTGGTGAGGATGTAAGCCTCAGCCTTGAACTTGGTGTGCGGCTTGACCGAACCCGGCTTGCACAGCACCTGGCCGCGCTCGACGTCTTCACGCTTGGTGCCGCGGAGCAACGCACCGATGTTGTCGCCGGCCTGGCCCTGATCGAGCAGCTTGCGGAACATTTCGACGCCGGTGACCGTAGTCTTCTGCGTGGCGCGCAGACCGACGATCTCGATTTCCTCGCCGACCTTGACGATGCCGCGCTCGACACGGCCGGTCACGACGGTGCCGCGGCCCGAGATCGAGAACACGTCTTCGACCGGCATCAGGAACGGCTGGTCGATCGGACGCTCCGGCTGCGGGATGTACTCGTCGACGTTCTTCATCAGCTCGAGAATGGCGTCGTGGCCGAGCTTCTTGTCGGAATCTTCGAGAGCGGCGAGCGCCGAACCCTTGATGATCGGGATCTTGTCGCCCGGGAAGTCGTACTTCGACAGCAGCTCGCGGACTTCGAGCTCGACGAGCTCGAGCAGCTCCGGATCGTCGACCATGTCGCACTTGTTGAGGAACACGACGAGCGCGGGCACGCCGACCTGGCGGGCGAGCAGGATGTGCTCGCGGGTCTGCGGCATCGGGCCGTCAGCGGCCGACACGACCAGGATCGCACCGTCCATCTGGGCGGCGCCGGTGATCATGTTCTTCACGTAGTCGGCGTGGCCGGGGCAGTCGACGTGGGCGTAGTGGCGATTCGGCGTCTCGTACTCGACGTGCGCGGTCGAGATGGTGATGCCGCGCGCCTTCTCTTCCGGCGCCTTGTCGATCTGGTCGTACGCGGTGAACGTCGCACCGCCGGCTTCGGCGAGGATCTTGGTGATCGCCGCGGTCAGCGACGTCTTGCCATGGTCGACGTGACCGATGGTGCCGATGTTGCAGTGCGGCTTGTTACGTTCAAACTTTGCTTTGGCCATTTGACTCTCCGTTCAATCGTCAGCTCTAGACCGACGACAATCAGGCAAACTTCTTCTGGACTTCTGCCGACACGTTGGCCGGCGCTTCTGCGTAGTGGTCGAACTGCATGGTGAAGGTCGCGCGACCCTGGCTCATCGAGCGCAGGTTATTCACGTAACCGAACATGTTCATGAGCGGCACCATCGCGTTGATGACGTTGGCGTTGCCGCGCATGTCCTGACCCTGGATCTGACCGCGCCGGGAATTCAGGTCGCCGATGACCGAGCCGGTGTAGTCTTCCGGGGTCACCACTTCGACCTTCATGATCGGCTCGAGCAGGACGGACTTGCCCTTCTGCAGCGCTTCGCGGAAAGCCGCGCGCGATGCGATTTCGAAGGCCAGCGCCGACGAGTCGACGTCGTGATACTTGCCGTCGACGAGCTGAACCTTGACATCGACGACGGGGAAGCCCGCCACGACACCAGAGCTCATCACGCTGTTGAGGCCCTTTTCGACGCCGGGGATGTATTCCTTCGGAACCGCACCGCCGACGATCTTGGACTCGAACTCGTAGCCCTTGCCGGGCTCGTTCGGCTCGACCACGATCGACACTTCCGCGAACTGACCGGTACCGCCGGTCTGCTTCTTGTGGGTGTACTTGACCTCGGCCTTCTTGGTGACGCGCTCGCGGAACGCAACCTGCGGCGCGCCGATGTTGGCGTCGACCTTGTAGGTACGCTTGAGGATGTCGACCTTGATGTCGAGATGGAGTTCGCCCATGCCCTTGAGGATGGTCTGGCCGGACTCCTGGTCGGTCGACACGCGGAAGGACGGATCCTCCGCGGCGAGCTTGGCCAGCGCCACGCCCAGCTTTTCCTGGTCGGCCTTGGACTTCGGCTCGATCGCGATCTCGATGACCGGCTCGGGGAATTCCATCTTCTCCAGGATCACCTGCTTGTCGGGATCGCACAGCGTGTCACCGGTGCGCGCTTCCTTCAGGCCTGCCAGCGCGACGATGTCGCCGGCATAGGCTTCCTTGATGTCTTCGCGGTTGTTCGCATGCATCAACAGCATGCGCCCGATGCGCTCCTTCTTCTCGCGGGTCGAGTTCACGACGCCGGTGCCGCTCTGCAGAACGCCGGAGTAGATGCGGCAGAAGGTGATGGTGCCGACGAACGGGTCGTCCATGATCTTGAACGCGAGCAGCGCGAGCGGCTCCTTGTCGTCCGCCTTGCGCACGACCTCGTTGCCGCGGTCGTCGGTGCCCTTGATCGCGGGCACGTCGATCGGCGACGGCAGATAGTCGACGACGGCGTCGAGCAGCGGCTGAACGCCCTTGTTCTTGAAGGCCGAGCCGCACAGCACGGGATAGAACGCGCCGGTCAGAACCGCCTTGCGGATTAGCCGCTTCAGCGTCTCTTCGTCCGGCTCCTTGCCGTCGAGATAGGCGGCCATGGCGTCGTCGTCGAGCTCGACGGCGGCTTCCACCATCTTCTCGCGGTATTCCTTGGCCTGCTCGACGAGATCCTCGGGAATGTCGACATAGTCGAACTTCGCGCCGAGCGATTCATCGTTCCAGATAATGCCCTGCATCTTCACGAGGTCGACGAGACCCTTGAAGTTGTTCTCGGCACCGATCGGAAGCTGGATCGCGATCGGCTTGGCACCGAGGCGGTCGACGATGTCGGCCAGGCATTTGAAGAAGTCGGCGCCGGTCTTGTCCATCTTGTTGGCGAAGACGATGCGCGGAACCTTGTACTTGTCGCCCTGGCGCCAGACGGTCTCGGTCTGGGGCTCGACGCCCTGGTTGGAGTCGAGCACGCAGACGGCGCCGTCGAGCACGCGCAGCGAACGCTCGACTTCGATGGTGAAGTCGACGTGGCCGGGGGTGTCGATGATGTTCAGGCGCTTGCCGGCCCAGAACGCGGTGGTCGCAGCCGAGGTGATCGTGATGCCACGCTCCTGCTCCTGCTCCATCCAGTCCATCGTCGCGGCACCTTCGTGCACTTCGCCGATCTTGTGGCTCTTGCCGGTGTAATAGAGGATGCGCTCGGTCGTCGTCGTCTTGCCGGCATCGATATGCGCCATGATACCGAAGTTGCGGTAATTCTCTATGGCATGAACGCGGGGCATAGGGTGTTCCTCAGATTCCGTGTGTCGCCGTTACCAGCGATAGTGCGAGAAGGCGCGGTTGGCTTCCGCCATCCGGTGCACGTCTTCACGCTTCTTGACGGCGTTGCCGCGGTTGTTCGAGGCGTCCAGCAGTTCGGCCGAGAGCCGCTCGGTCATGGTCTTCTCGTTGCGCTCACGCGCAGCCGAGATCAGCCAGCGGATGCCCAGCGCCTGCCGGCGGGTCGAACGAACCTCGACCGGGACCTGGTAGGTCGCGCCGCCGACGCGGCGGGAGCGAACCTCGATCGTCGGCATGACGTTCTCGAGCGCCTGCTCGAACACGCCGAGCGGGTTCTGCTTGGTCTTGCTTTCGATGATACCGAACGCACCATAGACAATGCCTTCGGCGACCGACTTCTTGCCGGCGTACATCACCGAGTTCATGAACTTCGTGACGATGATGTTCCCGAACTTCGGATCGGGAAGGACTTCGCGCTTTTCCGCTGAGTGGCGACGAGACATGGACCTGGTTCCCGCTTACTTCGGACGCTTCGCGCCGTACTTCGAACGACGCTGCTTACGGTTCTTGACGCCCTGGGTATCCAGAACGCCGCGGAGGATGTGGTAGCGCACGCCGGGCAAGTCCTTGACGCGGCCGCCGCGGATCATGACCACCGAGTGCTCCTGGAGGTTATGGCCCTCGCCGGGGATGTAGCCGATCACCTCGAAGCCGTTGGTCAGGCGCACCTTGGCGACCTTACGAAGCGCCGAGTTCGGCTTCTTCGGAGTCGTGGTGTAGACGCGGGTGCAAACACCACGCTTCTGCGGCGACTGCTGCAGCGCCGGCACCTTCTTGCGCGACTTCTGCACTTCACGCGGTTGAGCGATCAGCTGGTTGATCGTCGGCATCCTGGCCTTACCCTTTGTTCTGTCGCGAACCCTTTTCGGATCCGCTGTCTTGCCGCAGCCCGTTGCCGGGACTGCAAATTCTTTCGAGCTACCCGCCCGACGAGGTCGCCTTCTGCGGAACAATCCGCACAAAGCGAAATTGCGCCAACCGCCCCATCAACGGGCGGAAAGCGCTTCGACGCCACAGAGGACCGCAGTATTGAGGCCGATCAGCATAAAGCCGCGGCCCGCGCACTGAGGTCATGCATCCGAATTCGATCTCAAGAGAATAAGCTCAAGAGAACTAGAATCGCACTGGCATTGCCTAGCTATGATCGACAGCGTTTGAGCGGCATTCGTCGAGGTTGGTGCCCGTCTCGCGACCCTTCTGGATCTAGTCCTTGCGGCTCTAGTCTTTGGGGGTCTGACGGGTGGCCCGTTCCGACGCTGGCGATGCTCACCGCCTGTCGTTAAGTGAGGCGCTTTCTATAAGTGGGAATCGGTCAAGTCAAGGCGAAACGACAGTCACAACGCGCTCAGGAGCCTGTCAAAATCGCTGTTTGCCGCCCTCGCCGCCTCACCCGGATATGGGTGCACGGTTGGCATTTCGCCAGCCCGCCGAACATTTATACCCGGAATTAAAGTAATTTTATAACGACCGGAACGGGTTTTTCGGGCCTCGCAGGCGTTAAGGGGCGTTAATCTCTCCTGGCTTCGGCAACCATCGGCCCAGGACGTCACTGAGATCGGAGCAAGATCGCCCGCGCAACAACGTCCGTGATATCCGGCCCGACCGATTCACACGAGAGCGAACCGGCCGAATTTTCGAAGCGAAGAACTGATCGTCGCCTGAGAATCGAGCGAACATTGATGGCCGACTCACAGAATCGGTCCAGCTCCGGTCACTCCTCCTCCTCGTCCTCATCCTCGTCTTCCTCGAGGTCGTCTTCATCGTCATCGTCTCTGCCGTCGTCGGCGGGGACGGCGCCATGCGGCTGGTGGATCTGGTCGTTCCACAGCTTGCGATAGGTCCCGTTCTTGGCGAGCAGCTGGGCATGCGAGCCGCGTTCGATCGCCCTGCCCCCGGAAATCACGATGATCTCATCCATCTCGACCACCGATGTCAGCCGGTGGGTCGACCAGATCATGGTGCGGCCCTTGGCGACCTTGAGCAGTGTGCGGTTGATCGCAGCTTCCGTGGTCTGGTCCAGTGCCGAGGTGGCTTCGTCCAGCAGCAGCACCGAGGGATTGCGGATGATCGCGCGCGCGATCGCGATGCGCTGGCGCTGGCCGCCCGACAGGGTGTCGCCGCGTTCGCCGACCGGCGTGTCGTAGCGCTGCGGCAGGCTCATGATGTAGCGGTGGATCTCGGCCTTCTTGGCGGCCTCCTCCACCTCCTCGTCGCTCGCGCCCTCCTTGCCGAGCCGGATGTTCTCGCGGATCGACATGTTGAACAGCATGTTCTCCTGGAACACCACCGCCATGCTCCGGCGCAGCGAATCCAGCGTCACCTTGCGGACGTCGACGCCGTCGATGGTGACGCGCCCCTCGTCAGGCACGTAGAGCCGCAGGATCAGGTTGAGCAACGTGCTCTTGCCGGAGCCGCTCGGGCCGACGATCGCGATGCGCTTGCCCGCGTCGAGCCTGAGACTGAGATTGTCCAGCACCGGCGTCTGACTGCCCTCGTACTGGAAGGTGACGTGGTCGAAGGTGATGTCGTTGGTGATGCGCGGCAGATCTGGCGCGCCGGCACGGTCGGCGCCGCGGGTCGGCTCGTCCAGCAGCTCCTGGATGTGGCGGATCGCTGCGGCCGAGGAGATCGACACCGGGATGAAATGCATCACATGGGCGATGTTGTAGGAGACCTCCCAGAACGCGCTCTCGAAGGTCACGAAGGTGCCGATGGTGATCTGGCCCTTGGTCGCCAGATACGCGCCGATCGCGAGCACCACGAGGTGCAGCAACAGCACCGAGATGGTCACCGTCCGCTCCACCATGGTCGACAGGAACGCGGCGGAGGCGATCTTGTCGCGGGTCGCGTCGTTGCGGAAGGTGAAGAAGCCGAACATCTTACGCTGCAGGCTGAACGCCTTGATCACGGCCTGCGCCGCCACGTTCTCCTGCACCATGCCGAGCAGCGCGCTCTCGTTGAGTTTCTGCTCGTAATTGGCCTGCACCGCCTTGGGGGTGAGGATGCGCGGGCCGATCAGCGTGATCGGGAACACGAGCAGCGCAATCACCGCGAGCTGCCAGTTCAGGAACACCATCAGGATGATGCCCGCGATCAATTCCAGGAACGGCAGCGCGGCGCTGTTGGCGAAGGTCTTCACCGAGCCTTCGAACGCCGAGAGGTCGACCGAGAAGCGCGACAGGATCTCGCCTCGCTTGGTGCGGCCGAAATAGGCCGCCGGCAGGTCCTGGACATGCTCGAACAGGCGCTTGCGGACGTCCGAGATGATGCAGGCCGCCAGCCGCGCGTCCCAGCGCTCGTACCAGACTGCGACGACCGAGGTGAAGATGCCGGCGACGGCGAGCACGCCGAGGATCTTGTACAGCGCCTGGAAGTCCTCCTCGCCGAGCGCGTCGTCGATCAGGAACTTGAGGCTGAGCGGCATGATGACGTTGAACAGCGTCTCGACGAAGACGCCGAACGCCACGAACGACAGCATCCGCTTGTAGTTCGTCAGATGGGGCTTGACGAACCCGACGATGGTCGCGAGCGCACCGGCGGCCTCGCGGGCGGTAAAGACGACGAGATCCTCGTCCTCATCGTCGTCGTCGAGTTCCAGTTCGTCATCCGCCTCGTCTTCGTCGTCCTCGTCGTCTTCGAGGTCCGGCTTGGCGGCGGCGGCGAGCTTGTCGTCGAGCTCGGCCGCCTCTTCCGCGGCGAGCTTCTGTTTGTCGGGCGGGAGGGGCTTGGACGCCATGAAACCAATCGATGCTGACGGCCGGCATGACCGCAGAGAAGCAGGACATAGCGGAGAGCGCTATCGTGCCGATTCTATGCGATCAGGATCAATTCGGCAAAACAATTGGCGAATGCGACGCGCGTCCCGCGGCTAGTCTTCGTCCTCGTCCTCGACCTTGTCGAAGAAGGAATAGCGCAAGCTGTCCGCGTCGGCGTACCACTGCCCCGGCCCCTTGTTGGCGGCGAGCGTCGCCTCCCAGAGCGCATCGGTGCAATCCTTGCGGTGCATCGAGAGGTCGAACCCGTTGCCGAAGAACAGTTCGGACCACTCCCACCAGGTGCCGAGCTTCTTGACCCCGCGCAGCAGGTCGTAGCGGTCGATCAGAGCCGGCGCCATGTCCGAGGTGATCGAGCCGAACACGAGGCCGGTCTTGACCACGCGGTTGAGCTCGCGGATCGCGCGGACCACCTGCTTCGGCGAAACGTGGCACAGGCTGGTCTCGAACACGAAGTCGAACGCGCCGTCCTTGAACGGCATGTCGGTGATCGAGCCGAGCTTGTTGTACTTCTTCAGCGCCTTCGGCGTCTTGGCGTGGATGGCACGGTTGTTTTCGATACCGTAGGCATCGATGCCGCGTTCGCGCAGCGCGCCGACCAGCTCACCGCTGGCGGAGCCCGCGACGAGCAGCTTGGCGCCCTTGGTCCTGCCCCAGACGATGCCGAGCAGCCTGGTGAGATAATCGGGGTCGGTAAAGTGGCGCCATGCCTCGTGATAGGGACCGAGGCCGCGATAGTTTTCGAAATAATCGCGATCGATCTTGTCGGAGAGCGGCTTGTCCTCCTGCGCGCGTTCCCGGCGCAGGCGCATCATCTCGGTCAGGATGATGTCGGTCGCCGCGTCCGAGGAATCGAGCAGGCCGTTCAGCGTCGAGTCGAACAGATAGTCGCCGACCACCACGATGCCGGGATGCTCCTTCGGCTCCGGCCGGTGATTGGTCATGACGTCGCGCACAGGCAGACCGCCCGGTATGGCGTTCACCGACGACAGCCAGCGATGGATCTTGCCTTCCACGAAATGCGAACGCGCATCGCCGAGCGCAGCCGGCAGCGACTTCAGCGCGGCGTCGATCAGCTCCTGGTCCGACAGATTGGCGAAAGCCAGCGCGTCGGAGCCGGGAATCAGCCAGTTCAGCACGCCGTGCTTGCCGACGTCGTGGCGCGCACCCTCGTTGTAGACGCAGCAGCCGCCGAACGCTTCCGACATGAACCAGGCGCCGGGAATCTTCTCGCCCCAGAACGGGGTGTCGAACAGGATCGAGACGCGCAGGTAATGTGCAGGACGGTCGAAATAGGAGACGTGCTTGACCATCGACTTGCGCAGCTGCTCGCCTTCCCACCCC
The DNA here is from genome assembly GCF_030272265.2 of Bradyrhizobium sp. 62B. NCBI lineage: Bacteria > Pseudomonadati > Pseudomonadota > Alphaproteobacteria > Hyphomicrobiales > Nitrobacteraceae > Bradyrhizobium > Bradyrhizobium sp. 62B. Next base: position 4,442,297 of record NZ_CP092841.2, read on the forward strand.
ATGGTGGCGAGCCAGGAATGCGGCAGGCAGACCAGCACCAGATCGAAGTCGCGGGTCTCCGGTCCCTTGCCATTCATCATCTTGAGCTGGTAGCGGCCGGTCGGCGCCTTGCCCACGGTGAGCACGCGATGATTGAGCTGGATGTCGGCGTTGACCTCCGACTGCAGGCACTCGATCAGCTGCTCATTGCCGTTCTGGATGGAATAGAGGCCGATATAGCCGTCGACATCCATCAGATAGTTCTTGAGCGCGTTGAGGCCGTTGGTGTTGTGGCTCTCGGTCGCGATGTCGGAGCGCGCCATCACCTTGAAGAAGCGCTTGGCCGTTTCGTCCTCGACCTCCTCGTCGAGCACCTGCTCGGCGGTCTTGTAGGCCCAGGGATTCTCGTTGTCGTGCGCGCCGACGCCCTCGTAATATTCGATCGGAGACATCACCTCGCTGCAACGCTTGCGGAAGGCCTCGATCGCGGCCGCGGTCTTGGCGCCGTATCGGCGGCGCATGCCGGGCACGTCGTTCAGCAGCTCGCCGCCGAGATGCACCTGCTCGGCGTCCATCGGAATGGTCTGCAGCCCGAAATGCTGGATCAGCTCGCGCAGCGGGTCCGGGCCCGTCATCGAGTAATCATAGATCTCGGCCACGCCGGCCTCGTACATCGCGGGCGCGGAATCGAACTTGCGCGTGACGACCTTGCCGCCGAGCCGGTCGGAGGCCTCGTAGATGGTGACGCGGCAGAGATCGCCAAGCTTGCGCTTCAGATACCAGGCGCTCATCAGCCCCCCGGGGCCGCCGCCTACGATTGCCAGATCAAGCATGCGAGTTCCGTGGTCTCCGGCCCTGCCCCCGTCACGGGATCCACCGGGCTAAACTCCCCTAGCAGAAGCGCTTTTGCGCCTGAAGGAAAGATGAACAAAGGTTGATCCTGCATCGCAGCAAGCAAAGAAAGCAGCAAAAAGGCCGGCTTGCGCCGGCCTTTCCATTATCCTCGGTATTCCTACGGATGAACGATCATTCCGCGGGCGGCAGCGCAGGAAGCTCGGCTTCGGGCGCGGGCGACACGACGGCCGCCTGCTTCTCGCGCTCGTCCAGGATCAGCTTGTCGCGCTTCATGGCGACTTCGCGGATCTTGGCCATGGAGGCGCCGGTGCCCGCCGGAATCAGACGGCCGACGATGACGTTCTCCTTGAGGCCTTCGAGCGGATCGACCTTGCCGTTGACCGCCGCTTCCGTGAGGACGCGGGTGGTCTCCTGGAACGAGGCCGCCGAGAAGAACGAACGGGTCTGGAGGCTCGCCTTGGTGATGCCGAGCAGAACCGGCGTTCCCGTGGCGGGCTTCTTGCCCTCTTCCTTGGCCTTCTCGTTCAGCGCGTCGAACTCGATCTTGTCGACCTGCTCGCCCGAGATCATGTCCGTATCGCCCTGGTCGGTGACTTCCACCTTCTGGAGCATCTGACGGACAATCACCTCGATGTGCTTGTCGTTGATGAGCACGCCCTGGAGCCGGTAGACCTCCTGGATCTCGTTGACCAGATAGGCCGCGAGCTCCTCGATGCCCTTGACCGCAAGAATGTCGTGCGGTGCCGGGTTGCCTTCGACGATGAAGTCGCCCTTTTCGACGACATCGCCGTCCTGAAGGTGGATGTGCTTGCCCTTCGGGATCAGGTACTCGCGCGGCTCGTCGGTCTTGTCCATCGGCTCGATCGAGATGCGACGCTTGTTCTTGTAGTCGCGCCCGAACCGGATGGTGCCCGCGATCTCGGCGATGATCGCCGCATCCTTCGGACGCCGAGCCTCGAACAGTTCCGCCACCCGCGGCAGACCGCCGGTGATGTCACGCGTCTTGGCGCTTTCGGTCGAGACACGGGCGAGAATGTCGCCCGGATTGACCTTGGCTCCGACGTCGACCGAGAGAATGGCGTCGACCGACAGCATGTAGCGGGCATCGCCGCCACGGGCGAGCTTGAGCACCTTGCCGTCCTTGCCCTTGACCACGATGGCCGGACGCAGGTCCGAGCCGCCGCGGGTCGAGCGCCAGTCGATGACCACGCGCTTGGCGATACCGGTCGCTTCGTCGAGCGTTTCCGAGATCGACTGCCCCTCGACCAGATCCTCGAAGCCGATGGTACCTTCGACTTCGGTGAGGAGCGGACGGGTGTAGGGATCCCACTCGACGATGCGCTGGCCGCGCTTGACCATGTCCCCCTCGTCGACGTGCAGGCGCGAGCCGTACTGGACGCGGTGCGTCGCGCGCTCGGTGCCGTCGGCATCGACGATCGCCACCACCATGTTGCGCACCATCGCGATCAGGTGACCTTCGCTGTTGCGGGCGATGGCCTTGTTCCGGATCACGATCTTGCCGTCGAAATTGGCTTCGACGAAGGACTGCTCGTTGAGCTGCGCCGCACCGCCGATGTGGAAGGTGCGCATGGTGAGCTGGGTGCCCGGCTCGCCGATCGACTGCGCCGCGATGACGCCGACGGCTTCACCGTGGTTGACCGGCGTGCCGCGGGCGAGGTCGCGGCCGTAGCACTTGCCGCAGATGCCGTTGACGAGTTCGCAGGTCAGCGCCGAGCGGATCTTCACCTCCTGCACACCACCCTGCTGGATGGCGTCCAGATGGCTCTCTTCCATCAGCGTGTCGCGCTTGATGATCACCTTGCCGGAGCTGTCGCGGATGTCCTCGCAGGCCGTGCGTCCGAGGATGCGCGAGCCGAGCGAAGCCACCACGGTGCCGGCATCGACGATGGCGCGCATCTTGATGCCGAGCTTGGTGCCGCAGTCGCTCTGCGTGATGATGCAGTCCTGCGCGACGTCGACCAGACGGCGGGTCAGGTAGCCCGAGTTCGCGGTCTTCAACGCGGTGTCCGCGAGGCCCTTACGGGCACCGTGGGTCGAGTTGAAGTACTCGAGAACCGAGAGGCCTTCCTTGAAGTTCGAGATGATCGGCGTCTCGATGATCTCGCCCGACGGCTTGGCCATCAGGCCGCGCATGCCGGCGAGCTGGCGCATCTGGGCCGGCGAACCGCGGGCACCGGAGTGAGCCATCATGTAGATCGAGTTGATGTCGGCATCCGCCCCGCTCGCCGTCTTCTTGGTCGAGGAGATCTCCTTCATCATCGCCTTGGCGATTTCTTCCGTGGCCTTCGACCAGGCGTCGACGACCTTGTTGTACTTCTCGCCATGGGTGATCAGACCGTCGTTGTACTGCTGTTCGAAATCCTTCGCCAGCGTACGGGTGGTGTCGACGATCTTCCACTTGCCGTGCGGCACGACCATGTCGTCCTTGCCGAACGAGATGCCGGCCTTGAACGCGTTGTAGAAGCCGAGCGCCATGATGCGGTCGCAGAAGATCACCGTCTCCTTCTGACCGCAGTGACGGTAGACCTGGTCGATCACGCCCGAGATCTCGCGCTTGGTCATCAGCTTGTTGATGATCTCGTACGAAATCCGCGGGTTCTTCGGCAGGAGATTGCCGAGCATGACGCGGCCGGCGGTGGTCTCGATCCAGCGCGTCGAGACCTTGCCGGTCTCGTCCATGCCCTGCCACCGGTACTTGATCTTGGTGTGGAGGTGGATGACCTTCGCATGCAGCGCGTGCTCGAGCTCGGCCATGTCGCCGAAGATCTTGCCCTCGCCGGGCAGGCCTTCGCGCATGATCGAGACGTAGTAGAGGCCGAGCACGATGTCCTGCGACGGCACGATGATCGGCTGACCGTTGGCCGGATGCAGGATGTTGTTGGTCGACATCATCAGGACGCGCGCTTCCAGCTGCGCTTCGAGCGACAGCGGGACGTGCACGGCCATCTGGTCGCCGTCGAAGTCGGCGTTGAACGCCGAGCAGACCAGCGGGTGAAGCTGGATCGCCTTGCCTTCGATCAGCACGGGCTCGAACGCCTGGATGCCGAGGCGATGCAGCGTCGGTGCGCGGTTCAGCAGCACCGGATGCTCGCGGATCACCTCATCCAGGATGTCCCAGACCTCGGGCCGCTCCTTCTCGACCAGCTTCTTGGCCTGCTTCACGGTGGTGGACAGGCCCTTGGCGTCGAGCCGCGAATAGATGAACGGCTTGAAGAGCTCGAGCGCCATCTTCTTCGGCAGGCCGCACTGATGCAGGCGCAGCTCGGGACCGACCACGATCACCGAACGGCCCGAATAGTCGACGCGCTTGCCGAGCAGGTTCTGGCGGAAGCGGCCCTGCTTGCCCTTGAGCATGTCGGCGAGCGACTTCAGCGGGCGCTTGTTGGCACCCGTGATGACGCGGCCGCGGCGGCCGTTGTCAAACAGCGCATCGACCGCTTCCTGAAGCATGCGCTTCTCGTTGCGGATGATGATGTCGGGCGCGCGCAGCTCCATCAGCCGCTTCAAGCGGTTGTTGCGGTTGATGACGCGGCGGTAGAGGTCGTTGAGGTCCGAGGTCGCGAAGCGGCCGCCGTCCAGCGGCACCAGCGGACGCAGGTCCGGCGGGATCACCGGGACCACGGTCATGATCATCCATTCCGGCTTGTTGCCGGAGTGGCGGAACGCTTCCACGATCTTCAGGCGCTTGGCGAGCTTCTTGTGCTTGATGTCGGAGTCGGTCTCCTGCATCTCGACGCGAAGCGAGGCCTCGAGCTTCTCGAGGTCCATGCCCTTGAGCAGCTCGCGGATCGCTTCGGCGCCGATCATGGCGGTGAAGGAATCCTGGCCATACTCGTCCTGCGCCTTCAGATACTCGTCCTCCGACAGCAGCTGACGGTCCTTGAGCGCGGTGAGACCCGGCTCGAGCACGACGTAGTATTCGAAGTAGAGGATCCGCTCGAGATCCTTCAGCGTCATGTCCAGCAGAAGGCCGATGCGCGAGGGCAGCGACTTCAGGAACCAGATGTGGGCGACGGGGGCGGCGAGCTCGATATGGCCCATGCGCTCGCGCCGGACGCGCGACAGCGTGACCTCGACCGAGCACTTCTCGCAGATGATGCCCTTGTACTTCATGCGCTTGTACTTGCCGCACAAGCACTCGTAATCCTTGATCGGCCCGAAGATGCGGGCGCAGAACAGGCCGTCGCGCTCGGGCTTGAAGGTGCGGTAGTTGATGGTCTCCGGCTTCTTGATCTCGCCGTAGGACCAGGACAGAATCTTCTCTGGAGACGCGATCGAGATCCGGATCTGGTCGAAGACCTGAGCCGGCGTCGTCGGGTTGAAGAGATTCATAATTTCTTGGTTCATCGTCTTCTCCTCGCGTGCCGGTCGCCTCCGGCCGCAAATTCGAAAATCACTTCAAGCAGGGCGCCCTGCCCTCAAGGCATCGGGAGGGGCGCCGATGCCCGGCCGTGAAGGCCGGGCATGAAAGGTCGTGTTACTCGGCCGCTTCCGACGTCGGCGCCGGTCCAACCTTGGAGTTGTGCAGGTCGACGTTGAGGCCGAGCGAGCGCATTTCCTTGACCAGCACGTTGAACGATTCCGGAATACCGGCCTCGAACGTGTCGTCGCCGCGCACGATCGCCTCGTACACCTTGGTACGGCCGGCGACGTCGTCCGACTTCACCGTCAGCATCTCCTGGAGCGTGTACGCCGCGCCGTAAGCCTCGAGCGCCCAAACCTCCATTTCGCCGAAGCGCTGGCCGCCGAACTGCGCCTTGCCGCCCAGCGGCTGCTGGGTGACGAGCGAGTACGGACCGATCGAACGCGCGTGGATCTTGTCGTCGACCAGATGGTGCAGCTTGAGCATGTAGATGTAGCCCACGGTCACCTTGCGATCGAACGGATCGCCGGTGCGCCCGTCATAGACGGTCGACTGACCGGAAGCGTCGAGACCGGCAAGCTTCAGCATCTCCTCGATGTCGGCTTCCTTGGCGCCGTCGAACACCGGCGTCGCGATCGGAACACCGCGGCTGAGGTTATGGCCGAGCTCGATCAGTTCGTTGTCGTTGAGCGACTTGATCGTCTCGTCCTCGCCGTAGACCTTCTTCAAGGTCTCCTTCAGCGGCTTGATGTCCTGCTTCGACAGGTACGCATCGACCGTCTGGCCGATACGCTTGCCGAGGCCGGCGCAGGCCCAGCCCAGATGGGTCTCGAGGATCTGTCCGACGTTCATGCGCGAGGGCACGCCGAGCGGATTGAGCACGATGTCGGCATGCGTGCCGTCTTCGAGGAACGGCATGTCCTCGATCGGCACGATCTTCGACACCACGCCCTTGTTGCCGTGGCGGCCGGCCATCTTGTCGCCGGGCTGGATCTTGCGCTTCACCGCGACGAAGACCTTGACCATCTTCATCACGCCGGGCGGCAATTCGTCACCGCGCTGCAGCTTCTCGACCTTGTCGAGGAAGCGCTGCTCGAGCCCCTTCTTCGACTCGTCGTACTGCTTCCGCATGGCCTCGATCTCGGCCATCAGCTTGTCGTTCGGCGAGGCGAACAGCCACCACTGCGACTTCGGGTACTCCTCGAGCACCGCACGGGTGATCTTGGTGTCCTTCTTGAAGCCCTTGGGACCGGCGATGCCCTGCCGCCCTTCGAGCAGCTCGGCAAGACGGTTGTAGACGTTGCGGTCCAGGATCGCCTGCTCGTCGTCGCGGTCCTTGGCCAGACGCTCGATCTCTTCCCGCTCGATCGCCAGCGCACGCTCGTCCTTGTCGACGCCGTGACGGTTGAACACGCGCACTTCCACGATCGTGCCCTGCACGCCCGGAGGAACGCGCAGCGAGGTGTCGCGAACGTCGGACGCCTTCTCGCCGAAGATGGCGCGCAGCAGCTTCTCTTCCGGCGTCATCGGGCTCTCGCCCTTCGGCGTGATCTTGCCGACCAGGATGTCGCCGGCGCGCACTTCCGCACCGATGTAGACGATACCGGCTTCGTCGAGGTTCTTCAGCGCTTCTTCCGAGACGTTCGGAATGTCGCGGGTGATTTCCTCAGGCCCAAGCTTGGTGTCGCGGGCCATCACCTCGAACTCCTCGATGTGAATCGAGGTGAAGACGTCTTCCTTCACGATCCGCTCGGAGAGCAGGATCGAGTCTTCGAAGTTGTAGCCGTTCCACGGCATGAACGCGACGAGCACGTTGCGGCCGAGAGCGAGCTCACCGAGATCGGTCGACGGACCGTCGGCGATGATGTCGCCCTTCTTGACGATGTCGCCGACCTTCACCAGCGGACGCTGGTTGATGCAGGTCGACTGGTTGGAGCGCTGGTACTTCATCAGGCGGTAGATATCGACGCCCGATTTGGTCGGATCGAGATCTTCCGTGGCGCGGATGACGACGCGGGTAGCGTCGATCTGGTCGATCACGCCCGAACGGCGCGCCGCGATCGCAGCACCCGAGTCACGCGCAACCACGCCTTCCATGCCGGTGCCGACGAACGGCGCCTCGGCGCGAACCAGCGGCACCGCCTGGCGCTGCATGTTCGAGCCCATCAGCGCGCGGTTGGCGTCGTCGTTCTCGAGGAACGGGATCAGCGCCGCGGCGACCGAGACGAGCTGCTTCGGCGAGACGTCCATGTAGTCGACCTTGTCCGGCGTCACCGGCAAGACTTCGCCGGCGTGACGGCAGACCACGAGGTCTTCGGTGAAGCGGCCCTTCGGGTCGAGCGGCACGTTGGCCTGCGCGACCGTGTAGCGGCCCTCTTCCATCGCCGAGAGGTACACGACCTCGTCGGTGACGCGGCCATCCTTGACCTTGCGGTACGGCGTCTCGACGAAGCCGTACTTGTTCACGCGCGCGAAGGTCGCGAGCGAGTTGATCAGGCCGATGTTCGGACCTTCCGGCGTCTCGATCGGGCAGATGCGGCCGTAATGCGTCGGATGCACGTCGCGCACCTCGAAGCCGGCGCGCTCGCGGGTCAGACCGCCCGGTCCAAGGGCCGACAGGCGGCGCTTGTGGGTGATCTCGCTGAGCGGGTTGGTCTGGTCCATGAACTGCGAGAGCTGCGAGGAGCCGAAGAACTCGCGCACGGAGGCAGCCGCCGGCTTGGCGTTGATCAGGTCCTGCGGCATGACCGTGTCGATGTCGACCGAGGACATGCGCTCCTTGATCGCGCGCTCCATGCGCAGCAGGCCGATGCGGTACTGGTTCTCCATGAGCTCGCCGACCGAGCGCACACGGCGGTTGCCGAGATGGTCGATGTCGTCGATCTCGCCCTTGCCGTCGCGCAAATCCACCAGCGTCTTGATGACGGAGAGGATGTCTTCCTTGCGCAGCGTGCGCTGGGTGTCGGGCGCATCGAGGTCGAGGCGCATGTTCATCTTGACGCGGCCGACCGCGGAGAGGTCGTAGCGTTCGGCGTCGAAGAACAGCGACTGGAACATGGCCTGCGCCGAATCCAGCGTCGGCGGCTCGCCCGGGCGCATCACGCGGTAGATGTCGAACAGCGCGTCTTCACGCGTCATGTTCTTGTCCGCCGAGAGCGTGTTGCGGATGTAGGGGCCGACATTGACGTGGTCGATGTCGAGCAGCGGCAATTCCTTGTAGCCGTGCTCGTTGAGCACCTTCATCGACTTGTCGGTGATTTCCTCGCCGGCCTCGGCGTGGATCTCGCCGGTCTTCGGGTTGACGAGGTCCTCGGCGATATAGTTGCCGACCAGCTCCTCATCGGACATGCGCAGCGCCTTCAGCCCCTTCTCCTGGAGCTGGCGGGCGGCACGGACGGTGAGCTTCTTGCCGGCCTCGAGCACGACCTTGCCGGTGTCGGCATCGATCAGGTCGTTGACGGTCGAGTAGCCGCGGAAACGGTTGGCGTCGAACGGAACGCGCCAGCCTTCCTTGGTCCGCTTGTAGAGGATCTTCTTGTAGAACGTCGACAGGATCGCTTCGCCGTCGAGGCCGAGGGCGAACATCAGCGAGGTCACCGGAATCTTGCGGCGACGGTCGATACGCGCATAGACGATGTCCTTGGCATCGAACTCGATGTCGAGCCAGGAGCCGCGATACGGGATCACGCGGGCGGCGAACAGCAGCTTGCCCGAGGAATGGGTCTTGCCCTTGTCGTGGTCGAAGAACACGCCGGGCGAGCGGTGCATCTGCGAGACGATGACGCGCTCGGTGCCGTTGACGATGAAGGTGCCGTTCATCGTCATGAGCGGGATGTCGCCCATGTAGACGTCCTGCTCCTTGATGTCCTTCACCGACTTCGCGCCGGTTTCCTCGTCGATATCGAACACGATGAGGCGCAGCGTCACCTTGAGGGGAGCCGCGAAGGTCATGCCGCGCTGGCGACACTCGTCGACATCGTATTTCGGCTGCTCGAACTCGTAGCGGACGAATTCCAGCATCGAGGTGCCCGAGAAGTCGGAGATCGGAAACACCGAGCGGAACACCGCCTGCAGACCCTCGTCGAGACGGCCACCCTGGGGTTCGTCGACCATCAGGAACTGGTCATAGGACGCCTTCTGAACCTCGATGAGGTTCGGCATCTCGGCCACTTCCTTGATGTGTCCGAAGAACTTGCGAACGCGTTTGCGACCGGTGAATGTCTGCTGCGCCATCGTGGCCTCTCATTTTCGTCGCCCCATCTGGGCGCGCCGTCCAGGACGCGGCTGCCACCGCTCCCCGGGTTGAATTTTTCGAACCCGTTTTGGGGGCCGCAGACTCAGTTTCAGGCGAGAATGTCCTGAATCTGTTCTTCAGACCTTCAAAACGCAAAACGACGTGCGGGGCGCTGGTGCGCGCCCGCCCGTCACAACGATCCTCTTCACGGACTGCAAAAGCCCGAAATAGCCTGCTCTCCCAACGGCTTACAGGGGGTCCGGCACCCCTGCCACCGCGCTTTCGTGCTGCCGACCCGATATGGGGCGACAATAGTGCAGATTCGAGGGGTAAACCTCGAAATCCCCACACTTTTTCGTGTTCAGCCCACGTCGGGACGTTCCGTCGCACGCCTTTTGCATCACGCCCACCCTTGGTCGAGGGGCAGGCCAAGGTCCCGGGCTCGCTGACGCGCGCCCGGGACCTCGCGAGTAAGCTGCGCTTACTTGAGCTCGACCTTCGCGCCAGCCTTCTCGAGCTGGGCCTTGATCTTGTCGGCTTCTTCCTTGTTCACGCCTTCCTTCAGCGGCTTCGGAGCACCCTCGACGAGGTCCTTTGCTTCCTTCAGGCCGAGACCGGTGATGGCGCGGACTTCCTTGATGACCTCGATCTTCTTGTCGCCGGCCGAGGCCAGGACAACCGTGAACTCGGTCTTCTCTTCAGCCGGAGCGGCGGCAGCGCCACCACCAGCCGGGCCGGCCACGGCGACGGCCGCGGCAGCCGAAACGCCCCACTTCTCTTCGAGGAGCTTCGCAAGTTCAGCGGCTTCGAGCACGGTGAGGCTCGAGAGGTCGTCAACGATCTTCTGCAAGTCAGCCATTGTTCAGTTTCCTTAGGTGTAAGTCTGGTTCGGGTTTGAGTTTTGCGAAGGGCGTCAGGCCGCTTCGCCCTTTGAGGCATGAGCCTGGATGACGCGCGCGAGCTTGCCCGCGGGCGCGTTGGCGAGCTGGGCCAGCTTGGTCGCCGGGGCCACGATGAGGCCGACGATCTTGCCGCGCAGTTCGTCAAGCGACGGCAGTGAGGCAAGCGCCTTCACGCTGTCGACATTCAGGACGGTCTTTCCCATCGAGCCGCCAATGATGACGAACTTTTCGTTCGCCTTGGCGAATTCGACGGCGACCTTTGGCGCCGCTACCGGATCGTTCGAAGTGGCGATCACGGTCGGTCCCTTCAGCATGGGGCCGATGGCAACGACGTCAGTGCCTTCAAGAGCAATTTTGGCGAGACGGTTCTTCGAGACCTTCACCGAGGCACCAGCCTGCTTCATCTGCATGCGCAGCTTCTGCATCTGGGCAACGGTCAGGCCGGAATATTGAGCAACGATCGCGACGCTCGTGGTCTTGAAGACCCCATTGAGCTGTTCGACCGCGTCCTTTTTTGCCGCTCGTTCCACAGCAAGCTCTTTCCGGTTGGCAGCCTTCGCGAAAAGCGGGACCGCCGGGTTGCACCCATCGTCCCACCCAAAACCTGAACCTCCGGGCCAAAACCCATCGGACACGCGCCGGGCGAGACGACAATTCAAAGCCTGCCCTCCGGGAGCCCGCTAAGGCCCACGGCGTGTCGAGGTCCGAACCAGACCCGTTCCGCAACCACCGTTAAGATGGAAGGCGAAGTGAAATCCGGTCTTCACCCGTCTATGCAGGCCATGCGATTAAGCCGTTGAGAAATCGAAATTTCCCGCGAGCGCCTGCAGTCTTGGACAGGACAGGGTCAGCCGGCGAGCCGTCCAACCCCTGCCCGCATCCCACCAACAGACGGGTTTTCCCTCCTTTTCGGGCAAATCCTCACGGACGTCCTGAAAAGGAATGATCTCCTGTCGTGTCGGGTTTTCGGAATGCGTGCACGAACGCGCCAGCCGAAGCCGGCACGTCCGGAAGCGGTTCTTTAACTGCTCTCTGCCTGCTTGCCAAGAGCAAAATTCACACCAGTTCCAATCCGTTGCCGATGGGGCTTGACCCAGGCCGATAAGGGCCGATTCAGGTCGATTTCACCCCATAAGGCAGCGGCTTGCCCTCGAAGAACGCGGTCAGGTTCGCCAGCACGCAGCCCTGCATGGCGACATGCGATTCGAGGGTGTGGCCGCCGATATGGGGGGCGAACACCACGTTGGGGAGCGCGGTCAGGGCGTCCGGCGCGTGCGGTTCCTTCTCGAACACGTCGAGTCCGGCCCCCGCGATGGTCCTGTCGGTCAGCGCCGCGACCAGGGCCTTCTGGTCGATCACGGAGCCGCGGGAGATATTAACGACATAGCCGTCCGCCCCGAGGCGCCTCAGGATGTCGGCATTGACGACGTGCTGGGTGTCGGCCCCTGCCCGCACCGCGATCATCAGGACGCTGCACCAGTCGGCCAGCGCTTCGAGCGTCGGGAAATATTGATACGGCAGATCGTATTTGGTCCGGCTGAAATAACCGATTTCGCTCTCGAAGGCGGCGCAGCGGGCGGCGATCTTGCGGCCGATCTCGCCCATGCCGTAGACGCCGATGCGGCGTCCGGGCATGCCGGCCTGGGGACGCATCATCGGCGATTGCTTGGAGGCGGCCCAATCGCCGCTGCGGACATATTGGTCGGCAACCAGGATCCGGCGCGTGGTCGCCAGCATCAGGGTCAGCGCGATGTCGGCGACCGAGGCCGCGTTGGCGCCCGGGCTGTGGCCGACGGCGATATTGCGGCTGGCGGCCGCCTTCAGGTCGACGCCGTCATAACCGGTGCCGTAGCAGACGATGGCGCCGAGCTTCGGAAACAGATCCATCGCTTCTGCTCCCAGCGGTGAGCCGCCCGCGGTGAGCAGCGCACGGATGCCACCGAGCTCTTCGGGCGGAAACACCTCCGTTGCCTTCTTGCCACCGGTGTCGAGCAGCTCGAACCGCTCGGCGAAACGCGCCATCATCGTCTTGGGAAAGCGCGAATAGATCAGGACCTTGTCAGCCATTTTTCTTGTTTCCGGTGAGCGCCGCCACAAACGACGAGGGGCGGAATCGGTTGCCCAATTCCGCCCCTCGCCTCATGCAATTTTCAAACCTTAGCCGAGAATGGTGCCCGGCTCGACCTTCACACCGGGGCCCATCGTCGAGGACACCGCAACGCGCTGGATGTAGGTGCCCTTGGAGCCAGCCGGCTTCGCCTTCGAGACAGCATCGGCGAGAGCCTTGATGTTCTCGACCAGCTTCTCCTCGGAGAACGAGGCCTTGCCGACGCCGGCCTGCAGGATGCCGGCCTTCTCGACGCGGAACTCGACCGAGCCGCCCTTGGCACCCTTCACCGCACCGGTGACGTCCATGGTCACGGTGCCGATCTTCGGGTTCGGCATCAGGCCGCGCGGGCCGAGCACCTTACCGAGACGACCGACCAGCGGCATCATGTCGGGGGTGGCGATGCAGCGGTCGAAATCGATCGCGCCGTTCTGCACCTTCTCGACCAGGTCTTCGGCGCCGACGACGTCGGCACCTGCGGCCTTGGCTTCATCGGCCTTGGCGCCGCGGGCGAACACGCCGACGCGGAGAGTACGGCCGGTGCCGTTCGGCAGGGTCACGACGCCGCGGACCATCTGGTCGGCGTGACGCGGATCGACGCCGAGATTGATCGCGACCTCGATGGTCTCGTCGAACTTCGCTTTCGCGCGTTCCTTGACCATCTTGATGGCGTCCGCGAGCGGGTAAAGCTTTTCGCGGTCAACACCTTCGCGGGCTTTGTTCAAACGCTTTCCGATTGCCATGACCGCTTACCCCGCAACTTCCAGACCCATCGAACGGGCGGAGCCCTCGACCATCTTCATGGCCGATTCGATGGAATCGCAATTGAGATCCTTCATCTTCTTCTCGGCGATCTCGCGCACCTGCGCCTTGGTCACCTTGCCGGCCTTGTCACGGCCCGGCGCCTTCGAGCCGGACTGGATCTTGGCAGCCTGCTTGAGGAAGAACGACATCGGGGGCGTCTTCATCTCGAAGGTGAACGAACGATCGGCGTAGATCGTGATCACCACGGGAATCGGGGTGTTCTTCTCTTCCTTCTGGGTCTGCGCGTTGAATGCCTTGCAGAACTCCATGATGTTGAGACCGCGCTGACCAAGCGCGGGACCGATCGGGGGCGAAGGATTCGCCGCACCGGCCGGGACCTGAAGCTTCAGGTATCCGGTCACTTTCTTTGCCATGTATCACTCCTGTTGTGCCGGCCAGGCCGGCGGTTTCAGGTTCGTGGTCTGGGTCGGATGCGGCTGGCAACCGCCCTCTCCCTCCCACGGCCTCTTCATGCGTGAGGCTGAAGCCTCCCGCGTTACCCGGTCAGACCTTCTCGACCTGTCCGAATTCCAGCTCGACCGGCGTTGCGCGACCGAAGATCGACACCGCGACCTTCACGCGCGAGCGCGCCTCGTCGATTTCCTCGACAACGCCCGAGAACGAAGCGAACGGGCCGTCGGCCACGCGCACGTTCTCGCCGATCTCGAACGACACCGACGCCTTCGGCCGTTCCACGCCCTCCTGCACCTGATGCAGGATGCGCATGGCCTCGGCTTCCGAGATCGGCATCGGCTTGTTTTCGGCGCCGAGGAATCCCGTGACCTTCGGCGTGTTCTTGATCAGATGAAACGCTTCGTCGGTCAGCTTCATCTTCACCAGCACGTAGCCGGGGAAGAACTTGCGCTCGGCGTCGATCTTGCGGCCGCGGCGCACTTCCGTGACCTTCTCGGTCGGCACCAGCACCAGCTCGAACAGCTCCTCGAGCCCGCGCTGCTTGGCCTGCTCGCGGATCGATTCGGCGACCTTCTTCTCGAAGTTCGAATAGGCGTGGACGATGTACCAGCGCTTGTCGGACAGTTGAGCGGTTGCTGTTGCCATCAGTGAATGCCCAGAAGGAAGGTGATGAGGTAACGGATGATCTGGTCGGCGGCGAAAAAGAAGATCGAGGCGACGGCGACCATGACGAACACCATGATGGTGGTGATCGTGGTCTCACGCCGGGTCGGCCAGGTGACCTTGGCGGTCTCCGAGCGCACTTCCTGCAAGAACTTGAACGGGCTGACTGCCATCGTTTTGAGGTCCAGCGTCCGTCGACAGACGCACATGAATTTCAGGGATCCGAACAGCCGCCGTTGGCCCAGCCCTCTGTTTCGAAGGATGAGCCGGAAACCGGGCTCGATTGTTCGGGGATTTCAAAGCCGCGCCGGAGATCCGCGTCTAACGGGCCGGCTGCGAGTGCGGGGTATCTACTGCGGATGGGACCAAAGGTCAAGATAGAGAGGGCTCGCCCGGGCGAGCCGACCTCCTGGGGCGGGAGAGCAGAGCCAAGGCGGATCAAAGGCTTATACGACCAACCCTGGCACGGCGTGACCGCTGCGTCCCATCGCCTCCTTCGGAGCGCCCCGCCGGGGGGCCCGCCGCCTCGGCCGCCGCGCGATCAGTCGGCCCGGTCGACCATCGAAATGCCCGGCAGCGGCACCACGAACTTGCCGCCTTCGGCGAAATAGCGGGCGTGCTTGGCCCGGATCGGGTCGACATAACGCCAGGCGAAGACGACCACGAACGCCGGCTTGCGCTCGTAAAGGGCGGCAGGCGGCAGGATCGGGATGTCATAGCCCGGGCCTGCCATCACGTTGCCCTTCTTGGAGTCGTCATCCACCAGGAAGTCGATCTTGTTCTCCAGGCCGAACTGCGGCAGCAGCGTCGTGGTGCCGACCGAGACGCCGTAGCCGGCGACCGGCTGACCGCGCGCATGGGCGGCGTCGGCCATCGCAATCAGCTCGTCGCGGATGGCCGCGATCCGCTTCACGTACGGCGCATAATAAGCCGGCTGATCGACGCCGAGACGGTCTTCCTCGGCAACGAAGCGCGCGACTTCGGCCGACGGCTTCTTGGCACCACCGGCGCGCTGCACGGTCACGCGGATCGAGCCGCCCTTGGTCCAGATGTGCTGGACGTCGATCAGCTCCATGCCGAGCCGGGCAAAGAAACGGATCAGCGGCTTGATGTTAAAATAGGACAGATGCTCGTGATAGACGGTGTCGAGCAGGTTCTTCTCGGTGACGTCGACGCCGTATTGGGTTTCGAACACGAACAGCCCGTCCGGCGCGAGCACGTCGCGAACGCCGATCACCAGCGGATCGAGATTGTCGACATTGGCGATCATGTTGTTGGCGATCACGACGCTCGCCGCGCCGTGGCTCTGCAGGATACGGTGACCGATCGCATCGGTGAAGAAATCGCCGATGGTCTCGATCCCCGCCTCGGTCGCGCGCTTCGCGATGTCGACGGCGGGATCGACACCGAGCACCCGCATTCCGCGCTCCTTGAAGAAGCCGAGCAGCGATCCGTCGTTGCTGCCGAGCTCGACGACCAGGGAGCCCGGAGCAATGCCGAAGCGGCTGACCACGTCGTTGGCATAGCCGGCGAAGTGCTCGCGCAGGCCGAGCGAGAGCGAGGTGGTGTAGACGTAGTTGCGGTACTGGATCTCGGGATTACCGACATGGAGAATCTGGAGGTGACCGCAATCCCTGCACAGATGCAGCGCCATCGGCACCGCCGCGCGGAAGACCGGATCGTCGACGCTGGCATCCGGCACTTGGAAATTCGGCGTGCCGATGGGCATGCCGGCCATCGGGACGACCAGCTCTTGCTTGTCCGAATGACAGAGGCGGCAGGTGTGGCGGACGTAGAACAGATTTTTCATCGAGGAACCGGAAAAGGGAGTCATGCGCGCAGGTGAGGCAATCCCACCCTGTGAAAATCAGATCGAGAGTCGCGGTCCAAGCGAATCAAGGGTGGCTCGATACCTCCTCGGCCGCCGGCCCGTAGTTCGGGAATTCGTCCGTAGCCTTCGTAGCTTTCGCCGCCCTGTCCGCTGAATACAAGCCGCGCTCCGGACTTGCCAGCCAGATCGCGCCGCCGACGAGTCCGATGATCACGCTGATGGCGCCCAGCAGGAGCGAAACCGACAGCGCTTGCTCGGAAGGAACACCCGCCAGACCGAGACAGGCGACCATCGCCCCCTCGCGGACGCCCCAGCCGCTGATCGAGATCGGGACCGCCGTCAACAGCACCACCGGCGGAATCAGGATGCCGGCGTCCACCATCGAGAGCTGCGCTCCGACACCGCGCGCCAGGGCGTAGCAGGCCGCCGCGGTCACGAGATGGATCAGCAGCGCCGACCCGAACAGCAATACGCGGCGCTCGGATTGCAGGAGAAGAAACCTGACCAGCGTTCCGAACCGGACGAAGCTTGCGATCGCCGGATGCGCGATGAGGCGCCTGGGCAGCCGGTCGAGCGTCAACAGAACCGCAGTGCCCGCGATGCCGGCCAGCGTCAGCCCGCCGATGGCCAGGATCGCGGCCTGATTGGACACGCGTGACATGAGGAACGGCAATCCGGCGACCATCAGCACGATCAGCCCGATCAAGGCGGTGAAACGATCAGCCGCGACGCCCTTGACCGCCTCCGGCCACTGCACGCCACGCTGGCGCAGCAGCCACATCCGCACAGCGTCCCCGCCGACCGACGACGGCAACACTTGATTGAACCAGAGGCTGATCATGAGAATGCGCCAGCCCGCGAGCCAATCCAGCGAGACGCCGAGCGCACGCATGATCAGCGCCCACCGGCCGTTGAGCACGAAGGTCTGGAAGAAGATCAGCGTCAGCGCGAGGACGAACAGGAGAGGATCGACCGAGACGAGATGGCTGCGCAATTGTCGCAGGTCGAGACCACGCACGATGTAGACCAGCACCGCGATCGACAGCAGGAGCTTTACTGAAAACAGGGCCGCCTGCTTGAACCGCGACTGCATCGGGTGCCCGCCTCAGGATGCCGGATATTCCGCACGACCGATGACGAGGTCGATCGCGGCCATCATCCAGAACTGGTGCGTCGTCTCGACAATGTTGTAGCTGCGGCTGTCGACGAAGAAATTGACGTCGCCGAGATTGCGCAGAGGATTGTCCGCATTCATCCCCGACAGCGTGATGACGTCGAGCTTCATGGTCCGCGCCTGCGCAACCGCATTGAGGATGTTCTTCGAGCGTCCCGACGAGCTGATCGCGACCAGGCAGTCGCCGGCACGGGCGTTCAAACGCACGGCGTGCGCGATCCAATCCTCGAAGCCGTAATCGTTGGCAAGGCACGACATCATGCTCGCGTCGCTGAAGCAGAGCGCGGGCACCGCAGCGTTCTTCGAAAGATCGATCGCCAGATGCGAAGCGATTCCGGCGGAGCCGCCATTGCCGATGAAGATGACGCGGCCACCCTGCTCGCGCGTGCGCAACCAGACGGCGCGGGTGGCGGAGATCCGAGCAAAGACGCCGTCGTCGATCGCCGTCGCGCGATGCAGGCGCCCCACATAATCGTCGAGGAAAGCCTTGTGATCGGGATCGACGGACTCGACAGGCATGGGCTGGCGGCTCGGCTGCAACATGACGTCCTGATACCGGCTATCACCAGGGATTGCAAAGGCATAATGCTTGCAAAGTCGGCGAGCGGCTGATAGTCGGCTTTCGGGTTTCACTCAACATTGGCCGGCCTGTTTCGCTGGGCATTCGCGTCACGGATGTTCCCCATGAAATGCATTGTCACTGGCGGCGCAGGTTTCATCGGAAGTCACCTCGTCGATCGACTCATCGACGATGGCCATGAGGTCATCGCGCTCGACAATTTCGTCATCGGCCGCCCCGAAAATCTGGCCTCGCGCGCCAAATCGAGCCAGCTGAAGGTGGTGCGGGCTGACGTCACCGACCTCGAATCGATCAAGCCGTACTTTCACGGTATCGACTGGGTCTTTCACCTCGCGGCGCTGGCCGATATCGTTCCCTCGATTGAGTCGCCGCTCCCGTATCATCGCGCCAATGTCGACGGCACCGTCAACGTCCTCGAGGCGGCAAGGCACGCGGGCGTCAAGCGTTTCGTCTACGCCGCCTCATCGTCCTGCTACGGCATTCCCGACGTCTACCCGACGCCGGAGAGCGCCGAGATCCGGCCGATGTACCCTTATGCACTGACCAAGAATCTCGGCGAGCAGTGCGTCATGCATTGGTGCCAGGTCTACAAGCTGCCCGCGGTCGCGCTGCGCCTGTTCAACGTGTACGGGCCGCGCCATCGCACCACCGGCACCTATGGTGCCGTGTTCGGCGTGTTCATGGCGCAGAAGCTTGCCGGCAAGCCCTTCACGGTGGTCGGCGACGGCGAGCAGACGCGCGACTTCACCTTCGTCAGCGACGTCGCGGATGCCTTCGTGACCGCCGCGCGCTCCGATATCTCGCAGGAGATATTCAACGTCGGCTCGGACAACACCTACAGCGTCAACCGCCTCGTCGAGCTTCTCGGCGGCGACAAGGTCCACATCCCCAAACGTCCGGGCGAGCCCGATTGCACCTACGCCGACATCACCAAGATCAAGCGTGTCCTGAACTGGGCGCCGAAGGTGAAATTCGAGGACGGCGTCGCGACCATGCTGAGATCGATGGATCAGTACAAGGACGCGCCGCTGTGGACGGTCGACAAGATCGCCGACGCCACCAAGGACTGGTTCAAATATCTCGGTGACGACAAGGGCTCACCGAAGGCAAGCTAGTGAACAGGTTCGCGGGATATCCTTGCCGCGATTCGATCATTTCCGGGCGGCCATTCGAGACCTACCGGCGCTTTGGGTGATTCACATGGCTAATGCACGCACAGACAGGCCGGCCGTCCATCCGGCACCGCACGACAAGATCAAGACGGTCGAGCAGCTTGGCGAGGTGGCGCGCGCCGCGCAGGCCAAGGGCTTGACCGTCGCGCTCTGCCACGGCGTGTTCGATCTGGTGCATCTCGGCCACGTCCGGCACATCCTGGCTGCGCGCAACGAGGCCGACGTGGTCATCGTGACCATCACTGCCGACCGATTCGTCAACAAGGGCCCGGGACGGCCGATCTTTCCGGAGAACATGCGCGCCGAGATGCTGGCCGCGCTCGGCACGGTCGACTGGGTCGGCATCAACCAGACCTCCAGCGCCGAGCCGGTCCTCGATACCGTGCGCCCCGATATCTATGTGAAGGGTTCGGACTACGAGAACCCCGAGGATGACGTCACGGGCAAGATCGCGGTCGAGCGCGAGGCCGTCGAGCGTCACGGCGGGCGAATCGTCTTCACGCGCGACGTGACCTTCAGCTCCTCGTCGCTGCTGAACCGCTACTTCGACATCTACGATCCCCCGCTGCGGGACTACCTGCAGAAGGTCCGCGAAGGCGGCGGCGCCGAGCGGTTGCTGAAGATGATAGACAAGATCCAGGACATGCATGTCGTGCTGGTCGGCGATACCATCATCGACGAATACCAGTACGTCACGGCGCTCGGGAAGGCGTCGAAGGAGAACATCGTCGCCACCCTGTTCAAGAATGGCGAGCAGTTTGCCGGCGGTGTCATCGCCGCGGCCAACCACGTCGCGAGCTTCTGCAAGTCGGTCGAGATCGTCACGACGCTGGGCGGCAGCGATTACCCCGAAGAGTTCATTCGCGCGCATGTCCGCCCGAATGTCACGGTGACGCCGATCCGCATTCAGGGCCGCCCGACGACCCGCAAATTGCGCTACGTCGAGATGGGCTATCTGCACAAGCTCTTCGAAGTCTACACCATGGACGACACGCCGCTCGACGAGACCACGCGCAAGGAGATCGACCGCGTCACCGCCGAGCGCGTGCGCGGCGCGGACGTGGTCATCGTCACCGATTTCGGTCATGGCATGATCGCATCCAGCACGATCGGGGCGTTGATCGCGAACTCCAAGTTCCTGGCGGTCAACGCCCAGAGCAACAGCGGCAACCACGGCTACAATCTGATCACGAAGTATCCGCGGGCCGACTACATCTGCATCGACGCGCCGGAAGCGCGGCTCGCCGCCACCGACAAGTTCAACGACATCGCGTCGGTGATCGAGAACGGCCTGCACCGCGAGATCGATTGCGACAACATGATCATCACGCACGGCTCCTTCGGCTGCTACCCCTTCTCGTCGAAGACCGGCGTCGCGCGCGTGCCCGCTTTCACCAAGACCGTCGTCGACACGGTCGGCGCCGGCGATGCCTTCCTGACGATTACGGCGCCGCTGGTGGCGGCCGGCGGCAACATCGAGGACGTCGCTTTCATCGGCAATGCGGCGGGCGCGATCAAGGTCGGTATCGTCGGCCATCGCAGCTCGGTCGAAAAGGCACCGCTGGTCAAGTTCGTCACCGCGTTGTTGAAGTAGCGCGATCGGAAAATCTGGAGAACGACAGTGATTGATCAGAAATGGAACGTGATGGTCACCGGTGGCGCCGGCTATGTCGGCAGCGTGCTGGTTCCCCAGTTGCTGGCGGCCGGCCACAAGGTCACCGTGCTCGACCTGTTCATGTACGGCGACGACGTCTTCAGCGCCGTTCGCGACAATCCTAACCTTCGCCTGATCAAGGGCGACATTCGCGACGAGGCCGCGATCAACGAGGCCCTGCGCGGCAACAATGCGGTGATCCACCTCGCCTGCATCTCCAACGACCCCTCGTTCGAGCTGGATCCGGCGCTCGGCAAGTCCATCAACTACGACTGCTTCCGACCCATGGTGCGGGCCGCGAAGAAGGCCGGCATCAAGCGCTTCATCTACGCCTCCTCGTCGAGCGTCTACGGCATCAAGGACGAAGCCGAGGTGACCGAGGAACTGTCCTGCGAGCCGCTCACGGACTACTCCAAGTTCAAGGCGATGTGCGAGACCGACCTCGCCGAAGAGGCGGCGTCCGGCTTCGTCACCTGCACGGTTCGTCCCGCGACCGTCTGCGGCTACGCTCCGCGGCAGCGGCTCGACGTCGTCGTCAACATCCTGACCAACCTCGCGGTCAACACCGGCCGCATCCGCGTGTTCGGCGGAACGCAGAAGCGGCCCAATCTGCACATCCAGGACATGTCCGCGGCCTATCTGTTCCTGCTGCAGCAGGATGACGCGAAGATCGACGGCAAGACCTACAACATCGGCTACGAGAACCACTCGCTGATGAAGATCGCCGACATCGTCAAATCGGTGGTCGGAGACAACGTCGAGGTGGCCGTCGAGCCGACCGACGATCTGCGCTCCTACCACGTCTCCTCGGAGAAGATCCGCCGCGAGCTCGGATTTGCGCCGACCCACACGATCGAGCAGGCCGTGTCCGGCCTCGTGGACGCCTTCAGGGGCGGCCGCCTGCCGAACTCGCTGAACGATCCCCGATATTTCAACATCAAGATGATGCAGAACATCAGCCTGAAGTGAGCGGCGTGCGGATCGGCATCGATTTCGACAACACGATCATCTGCTACGACAAGGTCTTTGCCGCCGTCGCGCGGCAGCGTGGGCTGGTGCCGGAGGGCTGGGTCGGCCTGAAGACCGAGGTGCGGGATCACTTGCGGTCCCGCGCCGGCGGCGAGCTGGCCTGGCAAGGGCTGCAGGGCTTCGTCTACGGCAAAGGCATCGGCGGCGCCACGATCTATCCGGGCGTGCGCGAATTCCTCGCGAGCTGCCGCAAGGCCGGTGCGCGCGTCTACATCGTCAGCCACAAGACGCAGTTCGGCCATCAGGACCCCGACCGCGTCGATTTGCGCGAGGCCGCGCGGGGCTGGCTGAAGAGCGCGGGCCTCATCGACGCCGCCGATGCGGCGCTGGCGGCGGGCGATGTCTATTTCGAGGACACGCTGGCGGCCAAGGTCGAGCGGCTTGCGAGCCTGAACCTCGACATCTTCATCGACGATCTCGTCGACGTGTTCGAGCAGCCGCATTATCCCAAGGCGACGCGAGCGATCCTGTTCACGCAGTCGCAGCCGCCTCATCCCGGCCATTGCGAGCCGATCGCGAGCTGGGCGGAGATAAGCCGCGGAGTGTTCGCGCAATGAGCGGGCCGGAGCTGAGCGCGCAGGATGCAATTTCGATCGGCAGCCGCCTGGCCGGGGCGCAGGTCGTCGCCGCCCAACCGGCGCGGTCCGGCGGCAACAACCGGGTGTTCCGGCTGGAGATGGCGAAGGCACCGCCCCTCGCCCTCAAGCATTATCCGTCCGACGGGCGTGATCGCCTCGGACAGGAATACGACGCGCTCACGTTTCTCTCGCGACACGGCATGACCACGACGCCGCGGCCGATCGCAAAGGACACAGATGCGTTCTGCGCGCTGTATCAATGGTTCGACGGAGACGCGGCGGTGCTGCGTCCCCAGGAGAACGATGCCGACCAGCTGGCCGATTTCCTGATCGAGTTGCAGAAGCTGCGCGACGCCGAGGGTGCTCGGGCTCTGCGCAACGCCTCGGCCAGCATCTTTTCGCCCGAGGAAGCCATCGCCCAGTACGAGCAGCGCCTCGACGGGCTGAGGCGGGCCTCGGACCATCATCCGGAGCTGCGCGCGTTCATCGACGGCAGCCTGGTTCCCAGCACGACCACCGCCATTCGACGGCTTCGCCAGCGCTATGCGGAACTGGGCCGGGATCCCGCAGCGGAGCTTGCGCCTGCGCATCGCGTGCTCAGCCCGTCCGACTTCGGGCTGCACAACGCCCTGCGCGGCGACGACGGCCGCCTGCGCTTCATCGACTTCGAATATTTCGGCTGGGACGATCCCGTCAAACTCCTGTCCGACACCGCGATCCACCCGGGCAGCGATCTGCCGGCGGCAAATGCGAATCGCCTGATCGAACGCCTCACGCAAGCCTTCTCGGCTAGGGATGACGCGTTTGCGGTCCGCCGTGACGTGCTGTATCCTCTGTTCGGGGCGATTTGGTGCCTGATTGTCCTGAATGCCTATTTGCCCGAAAGCCGCTCCCGGCGCGCCTTGGTTGCGCAAGGTGGCGATCTGACGGTCCGCCTTGCCGGTCAGCTCGACAAAGCCCGCCGGCTTCATCAGACGATTTGCCAACGTGATCCAGATCTCACCCCACGCTGAAGCTGCCCTCACCTGCACGCTGGACGAGCGCAGCCTCTATCTGCGCCGTCTGGTCCTCGGTTCTGTACGTTCAGCCGGACGCGGCCATGTCGGTCCGGCCCTGTCGCTGATCGAAATGGTCCGCGTGCTCTACGACGACGTGCTGCGGATCGACCCGACGAACCCACGCGACCCCGATCGCGACCGCGCGATCCTCAGCAAGGGGCACGGTTGCCTCGCGCTCTACGCGCTGCTCGCCGATCGCGGTTTCTTCCCGCTGTCGGAGCTGGCCGGCTTCTGCGGTCCCGACAGTATTTTGGGCGGACATCCCGAATACGGCATGGTGCCGGGCGTCGAGGCATCGACCGGCGCGCTCGGCCACGGCCTGTCGATCGGCGTCGGCCTTGCGCTCGCCGCCCGAATGCGCGAGCGCAACTACCGGACCTTCGTCCTGCTCGGCGACGGCGAGATCAACGAGGGATCGGTGTGGGAAGCCGCCATGGGCGCGGCCAAGCACGGGCTCGATAATCTGGTCGCTATGATCGACTACAACAAGCTCCAGAGCTATGGGCCCACCGACTATGTGCTGCCGCTGGAGCCGCTCGCCGACAAGTGGCGCAGCTTTGGCTTTGCCGTGCAGGAGGTCAACGGCCACGACGTCGGCGCCTTGCGCACGGTCCTGAAGCAGATTCCGGCCGTCCCGGGAAAACCCACCGCGATCATCTGCCATACCGTCAAGGGCAAAGGTCTGCCGGCCGCGGAATCCAACGCCGACTGGCATCACAAGAACAAGCTGACCGACAGCGAGCTCGACGCCATTCGCGTCGCCGTCGGCGATTTTTGATCGGCTCCCCATGCGCAACACCGCGATGAACATGGTCCACAAGCTCGCTGCGCGAGACGAGCGTGTGCTTTACATCGGCTCCGATCCCGGCGCCGGCACGCTGCGCGCGATGAGCAAGGAGTTTCCCAAGCGCCATCTGATCGAGGGCATTTCGGAAGCGCACATCATCGGCATGTCGGCCGGTCTCGCGATGGAAGGTTTTGTTCCTTACGTGAACACCATCGCGACCTTCCTGACCCGGCGCTGCTATGAACAGGTGGCCGTGGATCTGTGCCTGCACAATCTGCCGGTGCGGCTGATCGCCAATGGCGGCGGCCTCGTCTACGCGCCGCTCGGCCCCACCCATCAGGCGATCGAGGACATCGCCATCATGCGGGCGCTGCCGAACATGACGGTGATCTGCCCGTGCGACGCCGACGAGGCCGCGCGTATGATGGAGCAGACACTGGACTGGAAGGGCCCGATCTACATTCGGCTCGGGAAAGGCGGCGACGCCATCGTCTCGAAGGCCGAGCACGGCTTCGAGATCGGCAAGGCCATCCTGATGCGGCCGCCCGGCGACGTCGTGATAATCACCACGGGCATCATGCTCCAGCGTGCCCTCGCTGCGGCCGACCTGTTGGGCGCGCAAGGCATTCGCGCCGGCATCCTGCACATGCATACGGTCAAGCCGCTCGACACCGAAGCGCTGCTGCAGGCGGTGCGCGCGACGCGCCTGCTGGTGACGCTCGAGGAGCACGTCCCCTCCGGCGGCCTCGGCAGCGCGGTCGCCGAGACGTTGATCGACAAGCTCGGTTCGGGCCTGCCTGCGATGCTGCGGCTGTCGCTGCCGGACCGCTTCATGCACAATTACGGCTCGCAGGATTCGCTGCTGAAGAAGCATGGACTCTCCGCTAGCGCCATCGCGACCTCGATCGAGCGCACGCTTGCCGCCTCGCACCCCTCCTCTCCTCAACTCCATTCCACCTGACGGGTCACATGTACGACGTTCGATATTCCTATCTGCTCGAGCAATTCTCCGACCCCGCCCCGATCCTCGCCGAGATCGGCCGGCTGGTGGCGACCGGGGACTTCACCCTTGGCAAGCCCGTTGCCGAATTCGAGAAGCGCTTTGCCGAACTGATCGGCGTGCGCCACGCCATCGGCGTCGGATCGGGCACCGACGCGCTCAAGCTGCCGCTCAAGGCGCTCGGCATCGGTCATGGCGACGAGGTCATCACCGCCGCCAACACCTTCATCGCCACCGTCGGTGCCATCGCGGAAACCGGCGCGACGCCGGTGCTGGTCGATTGCGACGATTCCTTCTGCATGAATGTCGACCAGGTCGAGGCCGCGATCACTGCGAAGACCAAGGCGATCATGCCGGTGCAGTTGACCGGCGAAGTCACCGACATGGGCAAGCTGATGCCGATCGCGCAGCGTCACAATTTGCCCGTGGTCGAGGACGCCTGCCAGGGCATCCTGTCGGAGTTCGCGGGCAAGCGCTCCGGCACCCACGGCATCGCCGCCGGCTTCTCGCTGCATCCGCTGAAGAACCTCAACGTCTGGGGCGATGCCGGCGTCGTCGTCACCAACGATGACGGCATGAACGAGAAGCTTCGTCTCATCCGCAACCACGGCATGAAGAACCGCGACGAGATCGCGATCCTCGGCTGCAATTCGCGGCTCGATTCCTTGCAGGCCGTCGTCGGCAATTGGCTGATCGGCCAGACCAGCGAGATCACGCGGCGCCGGATCGAGAACGCCGCCTATTACGACGCGGGCCTTGCCGGCCTGCCTGGCCTGCGCGTTCCCGCGCGCCGGCCCAACGTGAAGCACGTCTATCACCTCTACATGGTGTTCGCCGAGCGCCGCGACGAGCTCTACAAATACTGCCTGGACAATGGCATCGAGGCCAAGATCCACTACCCGATCCCGCTGTATCAGCAGGAAGGCCTGAGGCATCTCGGCTACGCGCCCGGCACCTTCCCGGTCACCGACCGCCACGCCAAGGAGGTCATCAGCTTCCCCGTCGACCAGCACCTGACGCGTGCCCAGCAGGACCGCGTCATCGAGACCGTCAGGAAGTTCTGCCATGGACGCTGACACCGGCCGCCGGCGCATCGGTTACGTCAATCTTCCCGCGCAATTCGAGGAAGAGCGCGCCGAGATCATGCAGGCGGTCGAAGGCGTATTCCAGCGCGGCGACTTCATCGGCGGCGCGGCAGTCGGAAAGCTCGAAGAGGAATTGTCGGCCTATCTCGGCTCGCCCCATGTGGTGACGCTGAATTCCGGCACCGACGCACTGATCCTCGCCTTGCGCGCGCTCAACATCGGCCCTGGCGACGAGGTGATCACCCCGCCGAATTCGTTCGTGGCATCGACCGCCGCAATCATCGCGGTCGGCGCCACGCCTATCTTTGCGGATGTGCTGCCGGACCAGAACATCGATCCGGCTGCGGTCGAGGCAGCCGTCACGGCGCGCACCAAGGCGATCATGCCGGTGCATCTGACCGGGCGCATGGCCGACATGAACCCGCTGATGGCGATCGCGGACAAGCACGCGCTCGCCGTGATCGAGGACAGCGCGCAAGCCGTCGGCTCGACCTATGACGGCCGCATGAGCGGCACCATCGGAACGTTCGGCTGCTTCTCCGCCCATCCGCTGAAGAATCTCAACGCTGCCGGCGATGCCGGATTCCTCGTCACTGCCGACGCCGACCTGGCCGCCAGGATCCGCCGGCTGCGCAATCACGGCCTGATCAACCGCAGCGACGTCCAGGAATGGGGCATCGTGTCACGGCTCGACACGGTGCAGGCCGAAGTGCTGCGCATCCGCCTGCGTCATCTGCCCTCGGTGATCGACCGCCGGCGGCGCAACGCCGCGCAATATCGCGCCGAGCTCGAAGGGCTTCCTCTGTTCATCCCGCCCTGCCGCAACATCGAGTTCAACACCTTCCATACCTTCGTGGTGCAGACCGACCGCCGCAACGACTTCCAGAAATATCTCGCCGACAAGGGCATCGAGACCGCGATCCACTATCCGGTCCCGATCCACCTGCAGCCGGCGGCGGCGCATCTGGGGCACGGCCGCGGCGCGTTCCCCGTAACCGAGCGGCAGGCGAACCAGATCCTCACGCTTCCCATCAACCAGTTCCTGTCGGCCGCCGACATCAGTTACATCTGCGCGACCGCCCGGGAGTACTTCGCATGACGGATACGGACTTCCTTCAGGCCGATGAGCAGGCGCTGGCGCAGCGCTTCATCGACAACGGCTTCGTCACCACGCCGGCCGACGATCGCGCTGGGCTCGACCGCATCCAGCGGCGCGCCGCCGAGCTCGCGGCGGACTATCTGAAACTGCCGCACAGCAACGATCCCTACGCGATGCTGGACAGCATCCACACGCGCGTGAGCGTCGACGATCTCAATGGCCTGCGGCTGCACGTCTTCAACGGCCTGAACGCCGAACCATGGTTCCGGCCGACCTATTTCCGCCTCGCGCGCTCGACCATCGAGACCATCGTCGGCAACGAGCTCTGCATGCAGCGCCGCGTCAATCTCAGCATCCAGATGCCTGGCGACGATTCCTCGCTGCTCGCCACCCATTCCGATGTCTGGTCGGGCGACTCGCCGTTCGAGGTCGTGGTATGGGTGCCGCTGGTGGACGTCCACCGCACCAAAGCGATGTATCTGCTGCCGCCGTCGCTGAACGGCGACATGCAGGACCGAATGGCAAGTCTGCGCAGCGCCGAGGAGCTGTACAAGACCATCAAGCCGCACGCGACCTTCATCGAGATTCCCTACGGTCACGTGATGCTGTTCAACCAGACCCTGATGCACGGCAACCGCGTCAACGAAGAGCCCGGCACGCGGTGGAGCATGAACTGCCGCTTCAAGAGCATCATGTCGCCTTACGCGGACAAGCGCTTCGGCGAGTTCTTCGAACCGATCCTGCTGCGCCCGGCGACACGGGTCGGCATGCAATACAAGCTACCGGGAGGCTTCCATGGCTGAGCGAGCCGGCCATCGCGGCTATATCGGTGCCCGGCCGCTGAACGGCAGCCGCACCCCGCAGCACGTCCAGAACATCGTGATCCGCGACTACGCGCGGCGCAAGAACCTGCAGTTTCTGCTCAGCGCCGTCGAGCACATCATGCCCGGCAGCTACATGGTGCTCGAGGACATCCTGGACGAGCTGCCCCGCCTGAACGGCATGATCCTCTACAGCATCTTCATGCTGCCACCCGACGAGGCTCGCCGGCGGGAAATCTACGACCGCGTGCTGCGCGAAGGCTGCGACCTCCACGCCGCCGTCGAGGAGATCACGTTGTCGTCGCGGAAGGACATCCAGGCCGTCGAGGACATCCTGCTGGTCAATCAATACGCGACCATCCTGTGACGATGCCGCGAACCGGTTGACGATCATGGCCGAGGTCAACCTGCTCCAGCCGATGCACGCTTCGACCAGGCGGAACTACGTTCAGCGCGTGGTCGAGCACGACAAGGGGGAATCCGCCGCCGTGGCACGGCAATGGGGCCGCGACTATTGGGACGGCGATCGGCGCTACGGCTATGGCGGCTATCGCTATGACGGACGCTGGCGCCCGCTGGCCCAGACCCTGATCGATCGCTACGGCATCAAGCCCGGCATGAGCGTGCTCGACGTCGGCTGCGGCAAGGGCTATTTGCTCTACGAGTTCACCCAGCTCGTCCCCGACCTCACCATTGCCGGCATCGACATCTCCGACTACGGCATCGCCAATGCCAAGGAGGAGGTCCGGCCGCTTCTACAGGTCGGCAGCGCCGTCGAGCTCCCCTACCCCGATCACAGCTTCGATCTCGTGGTGTCGCTCGGCGTGCTGCACAACCTTCCGCTCGAGGACGTGTTCCGCGCGGTGCCCGAGATCGAACGCGTCGGACGCGGCACCTCGAAATATCTGATGGTGGAATCCTTCCGCAACGAGCGTGAGAAGGCCAATCTGCTCTACTGGCAGCTCACCTGCCTGAGCTTCCACGGCCCAGAGACCTGGGCGTGGATCTACGACAAATGCGGCTATCGGGGCGACCATGGGTTCATCTTCTTCGAATGAGGCGACGGGCCGGCGCCGGCCGACCTCGCTGCGCGCGCAAAATCCCGAAGTCTATTATTCGGACGACACCATCGTCACGGCGGATGACGCCACGATCGCCGAGCTCAAACGCATCGCCGCCGGCAACCCGCGTCTACGCAGCCGGCTGTGCACGCACCCCGACCCCTCGTCCGGCCTGCACGAGATGCTGATCGTGCATCATCGCGAGGCTTATGTGCGGCCCCACAAGCATTTTGGCAAACCTGAATCGTTTCACGTGATCGAGGGCACCGCACAGGTCGTGATCTTCGAGGACGACGGCCGCATTCGCGACGTGCTCGAGATGGCGCCCTACGGCCAGGGCAAGCGCTGCTACTACCGGATGCCTGAACAGGTCTTCCATTCGATCCTGATCACATCGGAATGGCTGGTGTTCCACGAAACCACCGCCGGGCCGTTCGATCCCTCCCGCACGGCATTTCCCGATTGGGCGCCCGACGGCAGTGACGCTGCCGCGGTGCAGGACTACTTCACAAGGATTGGTGCCCTAGCCGCGGAGCAGCTGGCGAGGCAAGGTTGAGAGCCGTGACCGCTCCGCTGGTCCCGATCATCTTCACATGACGGCGAGCTCGACTGGTGGAACGGGCTGACGATGCGACCTGGGAAGAAGACAATCATTGTCCCGACCAAATTCATGGTCTCCGCCGGCATCATCGTTCTGGTCGCGCGCGACCTGGATCTTTCGTCGCTCGAGGCGGACCTTCTCGCTGTCAAATTGCACATGCTCGCGCTGGCGATGGCGCTGCTGTTCGCGCAGACGTTCGTCCTGTGCAACTGCTGGATTCTGATCCTCCGCGCGATCGGCGTGTCTCTGGATTGGGTGGCCGGATGGCGCATCGTTCTTGCCAGCGCCTGGTTCAATCAGGTGTTGCCCTCCGGCGGCGAAGCGGTCCGCATATGGATGTTGCGGCGGCACGGAATAAAGTGGTCGCAGACGTTGAGCAGCATTGTCGCAGATCGGTTCATCGGACTTCTGACCCTCGGCTTGCTCATCTTGCTGGGAATGCCGTTCTTGATTTCGCGCATCCATGACACCGTCTTGCTGTTCGCCGTCGCAGCGATCGTCGCTGCCGCATATTTCGGCGCAATTGTCCTCATGACGTTGGGTAGGTTGCCGGGCCGCATGACTGCCGTTCTTCCCGTCCGAATCATGCAGTTTGCGGCGCTTCTCGAAGCGCCGCTACTTGCCAGAGCCGGACGCAAAGCCTTGTTCAATTCAGCCATTGTTGTTCACCTTCTGACCGTTACGGCTTCTTATACGCTCGCGATTGGCGTGGACGCCGGGTTGTCCGCACTCGACGCGTTCGTCCTCGTGCCGCTGGTCATCATGGCGGCCGCCGTTCCGCTCTCGATCGGAGGATGGGGCATTCGCGAGGGGGCGATGGTCGGTGCGCTCGGGCTCGTCGGCATCGCATCCGACAAGGCGCTCGCGATATCGATCTTGCTCGGGCTCTGCAATCTCGTCGTCGGTTTCATCGGGGGCGCGGTGTGGCTGCTTGCACCGGAGCGTGCGACTTACGGCGCCGAACCGGATGACACTGCAACATCGCTCCGCCAGCGGTAATTGCGCGAATCTTGGGGGACGTGCACCGCATGGAACTGCCGCGGTAGCCGGAGAAGCCGGATGCCATTGATCAAAGACGACCGTGCTGCGGCGCGGAGCTGTTCCGACGCTGGTGGCGCGGGAGGACAGGGTAAGTTAGGAATTGTGGCGCAGGCGGCGCCATTATATAGGCTTGAACCAGTTTGAGTCTCGCCCGGGGGCTATGTCCCCCTGTTCTTCCTGCAAAGAGCCAGACCATTGACCGACCATTGCCGCCTTTGCCATTCGACCAACCTGCGTCCGGTCATCGACCTCGGACTGATGCCGATTGCGCATCGGCTTCGGCATAGCCGAAACGAGCAGGACGAACGCTTCCCGTTCGAGGTGCTGGCCTGCGGCGATTGCGGCCTGCCCCAGATCGTCAAGCCGATCGATCCCGAGATTTTGTACCGCCAATTCAACTACAATTTCAGCAGCTGGAAGCCGGAGCCGCATCAGGCGGACGAGCTCGACACCATCGCGAAATTCTCCAAGCATCAATCCGTGTTCGAGATCGGCTGCAATGACGGCCTGTTCATGGACAAGCTGCGCGAACGCGGCACCAAGGTCATGGTCGGCGTCGAGCCCAATCCGGTGTCGGGCAAGATCGCCCGCGAGCGCGGCATCAAGGTCTATGCCGACATGCTCAGTCCGGAGATGGCCCACGACGCAGTCGCTCAGTCCGGAAAGTTCGACCTCGTCATATCGCGTCAGGTGCTGGAGCACATTGTCGATTTCGAGAACTTCTTCGACTGCGTCAAGATCGCCCTCAGCGACGACGGGCTGCTGTTCATCGACGTGCCCGATTTCGCCCCCGGCTCGGCGGCGGGAGACCTCTCCGTCCTCTGGGAGGAGCACGTCAGCTATTTCACCGAACCGACCCTGCTCGCGCTGCTGGCGCGCCACGGCTTCGAGGCGGTGTCCGTGAAAAAATACAATTTCAGCGGCGGCAGCCTTGCGATCGCAGCCCGCCGTGCCGCGGGCACGGTGACGGTGCCGCCTGCGCCGTCCGGCGTCGGCGAGAAATTCGGCCAACGCGCGAGAGAGTATGGCGCACGTCTTCGCCCGGTTCTCGCCAAAGCCCGCGCCAACGGCGCCGGGATCGTCATCTACGGCGCCGGCTGCCGTGCCTGCACTTTCACGAACGCGCACGAGCTGGCGGATCTCGTCGACCTCTCGGTCGACGATCAGAAGGAGCGTCAAGGGCTGTTCCTGCCCGGCACCGGCATCCCGATCCGTTCGCCGGATGATCTCGCCGGCAAGTCGGGGCCACTCGTCTGTCTTCTCGCCGTGAACGAAGAAAACGAAGCCAAGGTCAGCAAGCGGCTGCGCGAAAATGTGAAGCGTCCGCTGCAGATCGTTTCGATCTTCGCGCCCTCCGACATCTGGAGTGAGCTCGATCGTCTCGAGGCGGCGCTAAGGTCGTAGCATGGCTGAGGACAAGCTCTTCAACTATTACGAACGTCAGGACGTCTTGCCGACGTTCGGGAACTTCAAGTCCTCCACCGAGCTCGAAGCCTACGCGAGCCAGCGGCGCGAACTGTTCTCGGACAAGCTGGTGCTGCCGCCGCGGCTGTTCCGCAATGCCGAGGTGCTCGAGTTCGGCCCCGATTCCGGCGAGAATGCGCTGGTGTTTGCCGGCTGGGGCGCGAACATGACGCTCGCCGAGCCGAACCGGCACGCCCACCCCAAGATCGAGGCCTACTTCGCGCATTTCGGCCTGACCGAACGTCTCCGCGAGCTCGCCCTGGCCGATGTCGAAGGCTTCCGCAGTGATCGCCGCTTCGACATCATCGATGCCGAAGGCTTTATCTACACCGTGCAGCCGAGCGGAAAATGGCTCGGCATCTTCCACCGCCTGCTCAATCCCGACGGTTACGCCGTCGTGTCCTATTACGAGCGCTACGGCGGCTTCTTCGAGCTCGCGCTCAAGGCGATCCACGCGGCCGGCAAGGCATTGACCGGTCGCCCCGCGCTGGAGACGGCGAAGATGCTGTTCGAGGCGAAGTGGAACAGCATCCCGCACACCCGCAGCTTCGAATCCTGGCTGATGGACGTGCTGGAAAATCCGTTCGTCAGGTATCGCTACTTCCTCGACGCGGCCGCACTGTGCGCGGCGGCGCATGAACAAGGTTTCGACATCCATTCGGCATGGCCCGCCTACCGCGACAGCCTGGACATCTATTGGCACAAGAAGGTCTTGTCCGGTGACGAGAAGCTGCATCGCGCGAGGCGCCATCTCGACCGCAGCCGCCTGAGTTTCCTCGGCGGGCGAAAGCTGTATCTGGTCGGCACGTCCGATGCCGTGCAGGCAATCTCCGCGTCGATCGAGGCGCTGGTGCTCGACGTCGATGGGATGATCGACGATCCCTTCGGCGAGAGCCTGCCGCGCGTGGTCGCGGGCCTCGCGTCCCTGCGCGAGACGATCCGCACCGCAGACGTACTCGCCGACGACGCTGCGAACATCGAAGCCATCACGGCAACGCTCGACAGTTTCCATCGCATCTTTGGCGCGATCGGGCGACGCGATGCGTCCGCGGTCACCGCCCTCACCCAGTCGGATCCGGCCTTCATCAACACATGGGGACAGCCGGCGCATTTTCTCGTCGTCCGGAAGCGTCTCGAGGGATCGTAGCCAGTGAAGCCAGGCATTGGCATCATCGGAACGGGCATGGTCGGCCAGATGTGCCACCTCGCCAATTTCGCTGCCAATCCCGCCTGCCGCGTCGTCGCGATCGCCGATCTTCGGCCGGACCTCGCTGCCGCCGCAGCGCAGAAGTTCGGCATCCCCAAGCTTTACGGCACGCACCGGGAGCTGCTCGCGGACAGCGCGGTGTCCGCCGTCGTCGTCGTGACCAAGCGTCGTGCCACGGGCCCGATCGTGCTGGAGGCGTTGAACAGCGGCCGGCATGTGCTGTCGGAGAAGCCGATGGCCTACACGACGGCCCAGGCCATTTCGCTGGTCGAAGCCGCGCGGCGGCAAGACCTCGTCTACAGCATCGGCTACATGAAGCGTCACGATGCCGGTGTGGCACGGGCGCGGCAAGTGCTGGCACGCCTGCGTAGCGACCAGTCACTCGGACGCATCGTCCGGGCCACAGGCTGGTGCTTCGGCGGCGACACCGGCCGGTCGCAGGACAATTTCGTGATGACCGGCGAAGCGCGGCCGGACGGGCTCGAGCTCTGGCAGGATGGCCCCGACTGGATGCCGAGCACGATGCGTCCCGGCTACGACAATTTTCTGAACGTCTTCAGCCATGTCATCAATCTCTCGCGCGACCTGCTCGGATCGTCGCCGACGGTCGGCGAAAGCACGATCGAGACTTCGGGAGCCGCGCGCATCACGCTCGACTTCGACGGCATCGCCTGCGCGCTGGATCTCGTGAACGGCTCTGAAGGAGCCTGGCGCGAGGGACTGACGATCAATTTCGAGCGCGGCGCGGTGACCTTGGCGTTGCCCCCACCCTTTGCCGAGCAAGAGGCAGAGGTCATTATCGACCATGATGGTCAAAGCACGCGCTTGACGGGTGAAACCAGCTGGGCATTTCGGCGCCAGGCCGACGCCTTCGTTTCCGACGTCGCCGCGCGGAGCACCCCGCTCGCTTCCGGCGAGGATTCGGTGATCGATATCGCGCTCGCGGAAACAGTCTGGAAGCGGCTGGCTAGCGGCTAGGCTCAGCACTCTTGCTTGCACCATCGAGCGGCAGGATGCCGGGGATCGGACCCGCCTTGATCGTGACCTGCGCAAGTCGAGACAGGAACTCTGCAACATCGCAGCGCGCCAGCAACCGGCATGCATAGTACTTCCGCACCAAAGCCTGGTTTGGCGCGGCGCCGCTCCGTCAACCGCTCGCTGCAGTCGCATTCGCTGCGGTTCATCCTGAATTACCTGTTCGGCTTCTGGCTGTCCGACTACCACAGCATGATCGTCTATCCCGTGAAATGGCTGCGCCAGATCGCGGTGAAGGCCGACGGCTACGGTTATCAGATCTCTGCGCTGGTCTCGCTGCTCCAGCTCGGCCTCACCTACGTGCAGGTGCCTGTCAGCCTAAACGCGGAACTGAAGGGGTCATCCCGTGCCCTGCGGCTGCGCACCTATTTCGAGCTCGGCGGCACCATCGTCTCGCTGCTGCGCCGCGACCCATCCGGAACGTCGATCTCAGCCAGGTTTCCAGCGACGCAGAGCGTGTTCAGGCGCGCTAGGCGAGCCTCCTTGGGGCCTGGCACTGGACATCAGGGGGTCGCAGCGCATGGCGATTCGCCTCAGGGACGCGCTCGTCCCTATCCCGCCAGCATCTGATCTAAGTCGTTGATTTAACTGGCAGGAGTGGCAGGGCTCGAACCTGCGACCCCCGGTTTTGGAGACCGGTGCTAGCCTGGAACAGGCCCTAACCTGAGATAACCTGGCTCCCTCGATAAGCCATTGAGATGGTTGCTATTTACTTCTAAGTTCCCTCTAGATATAACCTAGGGTAACACTACTTAACTAGTAGTTCTGTTTACCCCGAGGTTACCCCGAGATGAGGATGCTCCTTATCCTGCTGGCGGCGGCAACCATCGCCCCGCTGCCCGTTCCTAAGCCCCCCGTCCCCTCCTCCTGCCCGTCAGGCTTCTACGCTGCGGGAAACTACTGCAGCCCGACCAGCCCTCGCTCCCGAGCGGCGATCCCGCGCACCGGCAACTCCTGCCCCTCCGGCTGGACCCGAAGCGGCGCGTTCTGCCAGAGCAACTAGAGGAGGCCCGAGCATGACGAAGCAACTGACAGCCGCCGCCGTTGCGAAGCTCAAGGCCGGCAAGACCCGGCGGGAGGTACGGGACGCAGCCAGCGGGCTCTCCCTGTTGATCCAGCCATCCGGCCACAAGAGCTTCATCATGAGGTTCAGGAGACCAGACGGCCGGAGTGCCAAGCTGACGTTGGGAGAGTTCGATCCGGAGGCGCCGGAGCTGGAGGGGGCGCCGCAGGTCGGCATGAGGCTGACCCTCGCCTCTGCTCGCTGGCTTGCTGCGGAGGTCAACCGACAGCGGGCGATGGGCAATGATGTGATCGCTGACCTCTCGGCAGCGAAGGCTAGGCGGCGGATCGATCTCGATGCCCGCGCTCTCACCTTTCCCATCGCCGTGCGGCAGTTCGTCGACGAGTATCTGAGGAATCCCCGAAAGAAGCGCGGGATCAACAGGGGCTGGGCCGACGTCGCGAGAGTCCTCGGCCTCGCGCGTCACGAGGAGAAGGACGAGCTCTCGATCATCAAGGGCTCTCTGTCCGCGCGCTGGTCCGATCGCCCGGTCAGCGAGATCACCGAGGCGGACATTCACGCCGCGGTCGAGGAGGCCCGGAGGAAGGGCATCCCCGGACTCGAGCGGCGAGCCAAGGGCGTGTCGGATGCTCGGGGCAGACACCTCGGCCGAGCACTGGGCAAGCTATTTGGTTGGCTCAAGCAGCAGCGCAAGATCGCGGTCGATCCGACCGACGACGCCTTCGTCCCCGCCCCGCCTCAGGAGCGCAGCCGCGTCCTGACCGACGCCGAGATCAGAGCACTGTGGAAGAGCGCAGGACGCCTCGGCTATCCCTTCGGTCACGTCCTCAGGCTCCTGCTCCTCACCGGCTGCAGGCGCGACGAGGTCGCTGGAATTCAGAAGAGCGAGATCAGCGAGAACGGAAATCGCTGGATCATCCCCGACGCCAGGACGAAGAACAA
The DNA here is from genome assembly GCF_030272265.2 of Bradyrhizobium sp. 62B. NCBI lineage: Bacteria > Pseudomonadati > Pseudomonadota > Alphaproteobacteria > Hyphomicrobiales > Nitrobacteraceae > Bradyrhizobium > Bradyrhizobium sp. 62B. The sequence goes on from NZ_CP092841.2 coordinate 4,478,882, forward strand.
GCTGCCCCACCTGGTCGCTCTGACCGACATTGCCAGGGACCTCCTCGTCGAGGCCGCCACGTTCAACGGCAGCTCCGGACTCATCTTCACCACTACCGGAGAGACCGCCGTCTCCGGCTTCTCCAAGCTGAAGCCCAGGCTGGACGAGATGATGAGGGAGGAGCTGGGCGACGCCTTCCGGCCCTGGCGCATTCACGACATCAGACGAACCGTCGGCACCGGCATGGCCTCGATCAGGGTGCCTCCGCACGTCGTCGAGGCTGTCCTTAACCACGTCAGCGGCTTTCGCTCTGGCGTCGCCGGCGTCTACAACGTCTACGAGTACGAGGACGAGAAGCGCGAGGCACTGGAGAGGTGGGCCTCCCACCTCGACCGGCTCGTCGGCACCGACTCGGCGAGCAACGTCGTCTCGATCTGGGAGGCGAAGCGATGAGTGCGAGGCCCCCCTACGACATGGACTCGTTCTACAAGTTCCGGAATGCGGACCCGGATGAGGAGGCCCCCGAGGGCAGCGTGCTCGCTGCCGACGTCGATCTAGTCGTCGCCGAGCTCTGCCCGTCGCCGGATAAGTTGGAGGAGCATCACTGCAGCATAGAGGAGTGTCGCCGCAGCATCGCCCTCGCCATATGGAAGATCAGGCAGGTCGATCTGAGCAGGACGGCCAAGCCGGGACTCGTCAAGAAGCAGCTGAACAGGATCGAGACTGCGGCGAGGAAGCTGCGCGTCGAGATCAGCAGGCTGCCCGATGACGTTGCGCGCAAGCTGAGGCCGGCCAACTTTGGTCGACTGATCGAGAAGTCGGCAGTGCTGGCGAGCAAGATCACCGTAAGGGCTAGTGGCGGTGCCAAGCCCGCCAGGCTCGCCCGCGCCAGAAAGATGGTCGCGGCTCGGCACGCCTTCTCGCTCTGCTACTTCTGTGAGGGGATTCAGTCGCGAACGAAGGACGGACCGTACGTCAGACTCACCGAGCTACTCTTCAAGACAGCGACCGGCAAGCAGGGCAGCTGCGCCAATGCGTGCTCCGAGCAATTTAAGGAACTGCACGAGTACGGCCTCTTCGATGAGACGAAGTGGCGGCAAGAGGTGGCGACGGAGAGAAAGCTTCGAGCCGCGAGGACCTAGCCTCACAACAGCGAAAAAATAGTCACTGTCGTGAGGTTTTTTATCTGTTAGGTCAGGTTCTAACCTTTGGGCCTTCCTTCTAACAGGAGCCCTCGATGTCCCTAAGACCAGCTAAGCAGCAGGAGCCGGCGGACCAATATGAAGCTGCGGCGACCGACCGCCCGAAGTGGGTGCGCAATAGCCGGCTCGCCGAGTACTTCACCGTCTCTGCGATGTGCTTGTGGAGATGGAAGCGCGACCCTTCGCTGAAGTGCCCACCGTCGTACGTCGTGAATGGGATCGAGTACAACGATCTCGACGCGTGGGACCGGTGGATGCGCAACCGGATCATCTCGCACCTTAACCGTAGCAGGCCGGGTAAGGGCAAGGCGCAGTCTAATGCCAAGACCTAAGAGGTCGAGGCCCTCGGTAGGCCAGGTTCGCTGGGTCTACTTCGCCCCCGACGGAAGCGAGCTCGACTACAAGTCAGAGCCGATGAACACGAGGACGCTGCGGGTCGAGATCACGGCCGTCGGTCCCTACTACGTCGACGAGGAGACCTGGACCCACAATAAGAAGTTCGCCGCCAGGCCGTCGCTTGATCGCGCCTGGCAAGCAGTCCTGCCGGAGCACGTCAGAAATTCTGGCTGGGTGATCGCGGACCACCACGACGGGGCGGGCTCGACCAGGTGGGTCAGGAGGAGGACGAGGAAGCCGGAGGAGAACTGATGGCAATCAACATCCACGACGAGAAAATCAAGGAACTAGAGAGCAAGGTGGCCAGGCTCCTGGCCAAGCTGAAAGCAGCTAAGGCCGAGAGGGATAGGTGGACCGAGGGCTTAGTACCCATTGAGGATCCCACCGAAGAGATCAAGAGCCGGCTCGACTCCGTCGCCGACGTCGTCCGGCGGTTGAGGCCCGAAACGAGATGACGCGGACGAGAGAGAAGCCTCTGGCCGTCTGCGACACTCGCCGGGTCAGGCGGCGGCCACGCTAGGTGACTTCCGCCCCGCCCCGGCCAGACGGCAACGCCTCTTGATCGCAGGGAGATTCGAGAAATGCGAAGCGGAAATGGAGACCCCCGCGTTTGCGGCGCGGGGGTATTGGTCCGTCATGGTTTAGCTATCCGTCAGGCCCTCTCTTCAAGGGGGGCCTGATGAGGAGAACTTATCAAAACCAGAAGGGCATATCCAGCGACGCCGAAGAGACCCCACCCAGGGGCCGGAAGGCCAGGAAGGGTCGCATCAATGACACCGCCCATGAATTCTCCCACCGGTTCGGCGGCGAGCCGGAGGACTGGGTGGACGAGGCCGAGCGGCTGGAGCCACATCAGCCTAAACAGTATCGCGACGACGACCTCACTGGCGCCGGTTTCGCAGAGAAGAAGGCTTACGACTACACCGACAAGGCAGGCAAGCTGCTCTACCAGGTCGTCCGCTATGAGCACCCCGGCATCGCCGGTGCTAAGCACTTCAGGCAGCGGCGCCCCAACTTGAGATCTGATTTGTTCGGCAACGTGCGGTGGCTTGCCGATGCCGGGCTGGTCAAGGTCCCATATAACTGGAAGGCGATCAGCGAGCGGCCGAGCGAGCCGGTCTACTACGTCGAGGGCGAAAAGGACGCCGACACGCTGTCGAGCATCGGGCTGCTGGCAACAACGCTCGCCTCCCAGAGCTGGTCGGCGGCGGCGGCCAAGGCGCTCACCGGCAGGGACGTCATCATCATCCCGGATAAGGACGATAAGGGCAGTGACAATGCCGACAAGGCAATCCGAAACCTCACCGGCTTCGCCGCCTCGATCCGGCTGCTCCGGCTGCCCGGCCTCGGCAGAAGAGAGGATGTCTCGGACTGGCTCACTGCCGGTCACGACAAGGAGGAGCTTCTTAAGCTCGTCGAGGCAACGCCGTCGCTCAGCCTAAAGCTAAGGCCGCTCGACTTCTCCGAGCTATCGCCGGACATTATCCCCGCCAGGGACTGGCTCTACGGCCGTAGCTACATCCGCCAGTATCTCTCTCTGCTGCTCTCCCTCGGCGGCAGCGGAAAGTCATCTAAGGTCGTCGTCGAGTCGCTGGCCATGGTTTCCGGGAAGGCACTGCTCGGCCTCAACCCGAGTGGCAGGTTGAGGGTCTGGTACCACAACGGCGAGGATCCGATGGACGAGCTTCACCGGAGGTTCGCGGCAGCAGTGCGTCACCACAAGCTCTCTGCCGAAGATATCGGCAACCGTCTGTTCATCACGTCAGGCCGGACCTGGCCGATCATACTGGCCGAGCAGGACGAGCGGCGGCGTGCCATCTCCAACAAGCAAGTGGTCGACGACCTGATCTCCCAGCTTAGGGAGAGGAAGATCGACGTCATGATCCTCGACCCGTTCGCCAGCTGCCACAGGGTCAGCGAGAACTCGAACGACGACGTTCAGGTGGTCGCCGAGGCCATGGCTGCGATAGCAGAGCGGGCGGGCTGCGCAGTCATGGTGGTCCACCACACCAGGAAGGGCGGCGGCGACGAGAGGACGGCGGAGGATGGCAGAGGTGCCGTGGCACTGATCAACGCCGCCCGCTCCTGCCAGGTCATCAACACCATGACGAAGCATGAGGCAGAGAAGGCCGAGATAGAGGAGTCAGAGCGGCGGCTCTACTTCCGCGCTGATGACGGTAAGCCGAACCTTGCTAGGCCGAGTGAGTGGGCAGACTGGTACAGGCTCATCAGTCACGACCTGGGGAATGGCAAGGGTCGAGACTTCGACCAGGGCGACAGCGTCGGCGTCGTCGAGTCATGGAGCTTCCCGAGAACTGCAGAAATCCGGTTGATAGAAATCTTAAGAGTGATGGCCGTCATCCGATCCGGCGGACCGTGGCGGCTCTCCTCTCAGGCATCCAGCGAGCCCTGGGTGGGCATCCCGATAGCCGAGACGCTGGACCGCGACCTGGGGAAGCCCGCGCACAAGAAGGAGATCAACGGTCTGATCAAGGCATGGATCAACCAGAAATGGCTGAAGGTCGTCCTTCGAGAAGACCGAAAGAGAATCGAGAGGGAGTACGTCGAGGTCGGCAAACCACCTTCTGCCCCAGGTTCAGAAGGCGGGGAGGAGAAGGAAGAAGCGGATCGGCTGTAAGCCCTTGTACTGGCTAAGTTTCTACAGGTTCTTGAGGTGGGGCAAACCCACCTGGGGAAGTGAGGCATCCCCTACTGCCTCACCACCTTCTCACCCCTTTAGGGGTGAAGGTGGGGGCATAGGGGTGCCGGTAGGTTTTCAAACCCCTTCCCTGCCTTCCCCCGGCTTTCAAGGGGGGTTCTATGTCGACCCGGACCCCTGACGCCGGGCCAGCGAAGGTCACTGAAGGGCCGAAGTCCATCGCCTGATGAAGAGGCTTTCAGGCCGCTGAGCGCCTCACGCTGAAACCTGGGAATATAGGAAAAAAGCCCTGCCCTCCCTGCTGCCCTCAACCCGTCATTTTAGAAAATTCCTCTCCGGCCAAGGGCCGAGGGCGGAGGCCCCCGACCTGGGATTTCCGGTCTAGTAGTCCGTGGCTTATCTTCAAGAACTGTAACTTCATCAAGTATTTATACCTGCTTTGCCTCGTCCATCCCCTGCCAGGGTTCCTTGGGGGTAACGCCATGACCCATTTCCCCTGGCACATTGCCCCGCGCTCTGACCTAATTGAGGGAGAAGATTATTCCCTTCAGGTAGGTCGAGGAATGCCCCCAAGAAACCGAAGGTCAGTTAGGCGAAAGCCGGAGGCTCAGAGTCGGGTGACGAACGGGAAGGAGGTCCTGCCGGGCGTCGATGGCCGGAGCCTGATCGCCCGCAGGTTCCGGGACGTGGCCGATGCCGTCGCCGCCGACCAGGGAGGGCCCGATCACCTTAGCGAGACACGGCTTCAGCTAATCCGCCGTTTCGCCGCCAGCGCCGTTGTCGCCGAGCAGATGGAAGCGCAGCTCGCGCTGGGCCATCCCATCGACGTTGCTACTCACTCAACGCTGACGTCGACGATGGTCCGCGTGGCCTCCCGGATCGGAATCAACCGCAGGGCGCGGGAGGTCCTGCCTTCGTTAGAGAGCTATCTCAAGGGCAAGTTGGTCGATGACGACGAGGACGAGACGTGATCTCCATCCTCGACGCAGCCTGCGACCCACACCTCTTCGCGCCTTGGTTTAAGAACCGCAAATCGTGGGCCGCGTGGTTTGCCTTTCTTGCTACGCTGTTCGCGCTCGATATGACCGAGGAGCAAGCCTCAATCTATCGAGCCTGCACCGGGCGCGGCGCGCTGCCCACCACAGCGGCAATCGAGGCCTGGCTGGCAGTCGGAAGAAGGGGCGGCAAATCGTTTGTTTTGGCAATGCTCGCCGTATTCATTGCCTGCTTTCGCGACTACCGACAATTCCTGGCGCCCGGCGAGCGCGGCACGATCATGGTCATCGCCCGCGACCGGATGCAGGCTCGCATAATCGTCCGGTACATCAGAGCACTGCTGCACGTTCCACTCCTCGCCCAGATGATCGAGCGCGAGACGGCGGAGGCGTTCGACCTCGACAAACAGATCACCATCGAGGTTCACGTCGCCTCGTTCCGGAGCACATTGCCGCGCTCTGCGACGAGATTGCATTCTGGCCGACCGACGACGCGGCAGAGCCAGACTTCGAGATCATCAATGCTCTGCGGCCCGGCATGGCGCAATTCCCAAACTCGCTGCTCCTCTGCGCCTCCAGTCCCTATGCCCGACGCGGAGCGCTGTGGGACGCTCACCGCAGACACTTCGGCCGCGATGCTGATCCGGTACTGGTTTGGCAAGCACCAACCAGGGTGATGAACCCGACGATCCCGCAGTGCCTGATTGACCAGGCGTATGAGCGCGATCCCGCCTCTGCGAGCGCCGAGTTCGGCGCGGAGTTCAGATCCGACGTCGAGTCCTTCATCAACCTCGAAGCCGTGCAGGCGTGCATTAGCAGGGGCACGTTGGAGCGCCACCCCAGATCAGGCTTACGCTACCTCGCCTTCACTGACCCGAGTGGCGGATCGTCTGACAGCTTCACGCTCGCCGTAGCTCATCGAGAGGACGATAGCCTGATCCTGGACTGCCTTCGCGAGATCAGGCCACCGTTCTCACCGGAAGCCGCAATTGCGGAGTTCGCCTCTACCTGCAGGTCCTACCGGATCTCGCGGATCATAGGTGACAGGTACGCAGGCGAGTTTCCACGAGAGCAGTTTCGCAAGCAAGGCATCGGCTACGATGTCTCGAACAAGTCGAAAAGCGATCTGTATCTGGACTTGCTACCTCTCCTAAATAGCTGCCGGGTTGAACTGCTCGACAACCCGAAACTCACCACACAGCTGATCGCCCTCGAGCGGCGCACCGCCAGGAGCGGTAAGGAGTCAATCGACCATCCTCCCGGGGCTCACGACGACCTGGCCAACGCTGTCGCTGGCGTCCTCGCCTCCAACCTCGTGCTTCGTCCGCGGCTCCGGATTTTTACCTATCCGGTGGTGGGCAGCACGCCGGGGTGCGAGCTCGATCCAAAGACCATGCGCCCGATTGAGCGCGAGCGAATCAGGTGGAGAAAGGTGAACCAATCGCCACGATAGAATTGTTACAACACACAAGGAGACCGCAATGAGGCACTTGAGCCAAAACGAGATAGCCATACGTATCGTACCAACACACCTGCGCTGGCCTGATGCTTCCACGAGCGTTGTCTGGAGGCAACTGCACGAATGCGTCCTGCAATTTTATGAATTCGCGCGAGCCTTTGACGACGACTGTCTGGAGATCGAACAAAGCAAAGTTTTCAGCTCTAACGAGATCGTGCGGCGCCGCGCTGAGGCCGGCCGCGAGGCGATCAGGCAGTTGGCTGGGTTCAGGCCTTTCGAGAGTGCAAGCTCGGCGGTCACGAGGGAAGTCGAGCGGCTGCATCGACGTGAGGACTTGACACCGCAAGAGTCAGAAGCAAAACAGAAGTTGATCAAAGCGCTAGATGATCTACGAGGTGGACTCGCAGCTGTGGAGCGACTTCTGCTGGAGAGGAGTAAACTACGGCAGATCTCTCCGGCTTAACCAACAATCTTATTGAAGTACGTGATATGTCCGATCTCGTCCACATTCGCGCGACCATCCATGTGATGAGCGGGCCTAGCGTCCCTGGCCCTTAGTCTTCGTAGGAAGGCTCGGCCTCCAACTTCGAGTGCTAGGCAGTATACTCATTAAGCAGCTGGCCGCCTGATGTCCGCTCAGCCCCTAACAGCGGCGGGAAAGCGGAAGTCTCCGGTGGTCGCTGAAGGGCCACCAGCAGACAATACGCAATGGCCCACCGATCGCCGTTGAATTATCACGAATCTCCTTGCAGCCAGCGCAGCCTCTTGTCGACGCGATGAAGCGCAAGTCCGGGTCCTGCAATCCTCTCCCGCGCATCTGCACGCGCCCATAGTATTGCACCCGTCAATAACACTGCGGAACGCTTAACCCCAAAGCATTCGCCCAATTCCCATCGCCATTTTAGGACCTGAGGAGCCCAAAGGCAGCTCAGTACGAGCGCTTCCCTTCGCACACTTACGATGATTGCCAGTTCCTCTAAAGCTTTCGCTAACCAGACAGTCCTTTTGAGAGCAAACAAGGAGTTGCACAACCGACTTCCTATGCAATCTTAAGGTAACACTCGTATAGGTTGATCACAAAATAAAAGAGCGATCGCGTGACAAAAGAGACCATTGGGATTGGCACGTTGTGCAGGTCCGGCCAGTGCATCAGTTCAGACAAGACGTTGCCCACGAACTCCTCGCTTGCGATTGCTCTAACGATCGCGTGCGGTTCTGTAGGCCTAGCGCTCCGTTACTTCAACCGGGAACACGCCACCAGCGACGCTTTTCAGTTCCTGATCCCTTGGTATATCTTTGCTCGAGATCACGGCTCTGACGCGCTGGCCGAAGCTTTCACAAACTACACCCCGTTTTACAGCTACCTTCTGCTGATCGCCGCCCGTTTTGATTGGCTAGGGCAGCCGCTTTCCCTCGTGAAGATGATCTCGGCAATATTCGAGTTCGGTTGTGCGATTACTGTCGCCTGGATGGTCTGGCGAACCACAAAGCTGCCATTGCGGGCGTGCCTGGCCTTCTCCGCGGTTTGGCTTGCACCGACGGTGATCTTCAATGGTGCAATGTGGGGACAGGCCGATTCGATCTGGACTTTCTTCGCATTGATTTCCGTAGCGATGTTCATGTGGGACCGAAACGGCATTCTGTCATTCGCAGTCGCTTTTGCGGTGAAGGCCCAGGGCGCATTCCTGGGTCCCTTCGTGTTGGGTATGATTCTGCGGCGCAGGATCCACATTGCATGGCTCGCCGCTGTTCCCGTAGTCTACATTATCTTCGCCATTCCGGTTCTCGTCGCGGGTAGATCCTTGGCCTCCGTGCTCTGGGTTTATATGGACCAAGCCAATACCTTTCACCGATTATTCATAAGTGCAGCGAACATCTGGATATTCGCGGCGGACACGCCGTACATAATCGGAGTTGCCATCGGCTTGGTGCTCGCGGCGGCGAGCGGACTTGCCTTATCGATCTTCATCGCGAGCTCCAAACGCTCGGGGCCGGAGTTCATTCTGCTCGTCGCGTGTGTATCGCTCATGCTCATGCCGTACCTACTGCCGAAGATGCACGAGCGCTACTTCTACGCGTTCGAACTTGCGTCCATCGCGCTGTCCTGCATTAATCTGCGCTATCTGCCGTTCGCGGTCATTGCCCAAGTCGACGGTGTATTATCCTATCTCGCATACGATCGCGGAATCGCCATGGGGCTGCCGCCGGCAGCGATCTGCAACACCTTTCTCGCATTTTACCTCGTGCTTGATCTTTGGCGCGGCGAAGCAAGTGAAATTCGCTTTCCGAAGCTTGCCTGGCTTAGCTTCGCCGTCTCGACTGCGGGATTGGTGTGCTATTTAGTGCTCGCAGGAAGCGGGTGGAACATGTCGCCCGTCTACTTGATCGCCACAGGCCTTGCCACGGCCACGACGGTGCGGCTTCTCAAAGAGACGCAGCGCGCCTCGGTCAGCGGTTCGGAAAGGTTGCTTTGAGTCATTCTCGGCAATTGGCGCGTCTTCCATCGAATGCGAAAAGCGGGTGATAGCCCCGCCGTAAAGTTCGATGATCCCACGCGCGTATTGGCGTTGCGTATCCTGGAGTTGCCAGTCGGCGCCTAGCAACGCGTCGTCTGCTCAGGGTCATTCACGTCGGTTTGGCGCCCGGATGCAAATGTCCGGTCTCCCCCCTGTGAGGCGATACATAACTGCACCACGCCAACGGAAGCTAGGGCCAATTGCAGAAGTGAGGATGCAGGTAGTGAAGAGCCGCCCGCCGAGGCGGCCTTACTTCGAGGATCAGTTTTTGATCGCAGCCGCGAGACGGGCAATAACAATGCCCTCTACGTCGCGCACAGTGACGGTAAGGCCAGTACGTTCAGCGATCTTTTGGGCGAGTGCTAGCGCGGCTTGGTTGTTGGGCAAATCTAGACTGATCAACGAGTATTCTTTGGCCTGATTTGTCCAAGTCATTTCGGCGGCTGCAAACCCGGTGACGTGAGCCACTGGTTCATGTGGGAGCCGGTATCGCATTGGCGAGCCTGCCGCAACAGATGGTCGCGTTCGATACCTGGTGCGGCCTCTTCAGCTTTTGCCCGCAAGCGAAGGGCCTCTGCCGCTAGTCGTTCTTCTAACGATTGAGTCTGTTTGAAACGGCGCCGATGCTTGATCATGGGCGCTCCTATCCTGTTTGAGGAAGGCGGGAGCGCAAGAGGCGTTCTCATCACCGATATGTGCCACGGGCCGATCGGTGGTGGAGACAGCATGCGCTTCGCGATGCCGAAACGCCAGTCATTTATTAACCCCAAAGCCGTTTCCAAAATCAAACTAGGCCGCTGGGCTGTCCGCTCAGGGTCAAAAGCGCCGGTTCGAGCCTCGGCCGATGACTTCCGGTCTGCCCCCGACTTCGGACATGTCGCTGCGCCGCGCAAACTGTCGCGAAGGGCCACAAACGGACTCATGGAAACGCAACTATAGTTATTCGATCACTTCGTCAGCACGTGCCAATAGAGTAGATGGCAGAGCCAAGCCAAGCCGCCTGGCTGCCTTCTGGTTGACAATTAGTTCAAATTCGGTTGGAGCCTGCACCGGCAGCTCTGCCGGCTTGGCACCGCGCAGAACCCGATCAACATAGGATGCCGCGCCCATGTACATCTTTTGAATGTTGACTCCGTAGGACATGAGGCCACCAGCCGCACAGTACAAGCGAAGCGGATAGATGGCGGGAAGCCGAGCGTCGGCTACCAGTGCAGTAAAATGATTGCTTTGTTCGGACGTCAAAGCGTCAGGCAAGAAGATCAGCCCGCTCTTGGGCTCGTCCTTGAACGAGCGAATTAGGCGGTGAATATCCGAGGCATCACCGACCGGCGTCTCAATCGAAATAATTCCCACGCGTTTCGCGACATTGCCGATCGCCTCGTGAAAAGCCGCCGAGTTGTTTCCCGGTTCGGGGTTGTAGATCAGGCCGATGTGTTCAACGTTCGGAGCAACTTCCTTCAGCAGCGATACCCACTTGCCGCCCAAGGAGGGTTCAAATGGGGTAAACCCAGTGACGTTGCCGCCCGGTCTTGAGAAGCGCTCGACGTAGTGCATCCCAATTGGATCACTGACCATGGCAAAAACAGTCGGAACGCTGGAATGCTCGGCGTGCAACGCAGCCATCGATGTGTTGGTTGTCGCGAATAGCGCGTCGGGATGCAAAGCGAGCAACTCGCGCGCGTATCTCTGCGACAGATCGGTATCGCCGCCGGTTATCCGATACTCAATCTGAAGATCACCCCCGATCGTCCACCCCCGCGCTTTAAGAACCTCCTCCAATGTGTTCTTGCTTACAGGGCTGCTGATTAGCGCCCCCAGGCGACGAACTCGCTCGCGACCTGCCGCGCGGCGAACGCTCGACAATGTAGCAAGAACCACTATGAAGTCCCGTCGCCTCATTGGATGCCCCAACCTCAAAGAGGCTCTATGCTATCGCTTTCCGAAAGGACCAAATAGAGCTTAATTCGTACTCCGATCAGGATCAAAGTCGAGTAGCGCGCTCCGAAGTTCGCTGTTGGTCAAAACGGCCCTGGCGGTGCTTGGCCGTGAAGGTCAGCTTCGGGTCAGAAGCGGGCTTCAGCTGGGAGCGCCGTGAAGGTCGGCAATGGCCAACAACGGACATCAGCCGGTTGGTATGCCTCAAAAACGCGTTTGGGCTGTCGTTCGATCCATCGTACAATATCCAGTGTGTTGGACTTACGTGCCATGCCGCAAAAGCCGCCAAGCCGGATCGAACGCAGGTTGTCGGCCATACTGGCCGCTGACGTGGCTGGCTATTCGCGGCTCATGCATAGCGACGAAGAGCCTACCCACACCAAACTGGCCGCACTCCTAACTGATGCCGTCAACCCGGCAATCGCCGAACACGGCGGCCGCATCGTGAAGAACACCGGCGACGGGTTCTTGGCGGAGTTTCCGAGCGCGGTTGAGGCTGTACGCGCCGCCATACAGTTTCAGGCCCGCGTCAAGGAACTTACCATCGGTGATGTGGAAGGCACACGTATTGCTTTCCGCGTGGGCGTTAATATTGGCGACGTAATCGTCGAGCCTCGCGACATCTTTGGAGACGGCGTCAACATTGCGGCGCGACTTGAGAGCATCGCGGAACCCGGCGGCATCTGCATCTCGGCTTCAGCCTACGATCATATCCGAGGCAAGGTCGGGGTTGAGTTCGCCGATCTGGGCGAGCAGAACCTAAAAAACATCGACCGGCCGGTCCGAGCTTACGCCGCGATTTTCGCGACCCAAGAGGGAAGCGCGAGGCCGAACCCGCTTTCGCCGCCTCATCTTTCCATCGTGGTGTTGCCTTTCACCAACCTCAGCGGTGATCCGGCGCAAGATTACTTCGTCGATGGTGTGACCGAGAGCTTGACCACGGACTTGTCGCGCATCAGGGGCTCGTTCGTGATCGGCCGCCACACCGCGTTTACCTACAAAGGCAAGGCGGCCGAGCTCAAGAAGATCGGGCGCGAGTTGAACGTCCGCTATGTGCTCGAAGGTTCTGTGCAGCGTAGTAGCAACCGCCTTCGAGTGAACGTGCAGCTTATCGATGCCGAAAGCGGCAATTACCTTTGGGCCGAGCGTTTCGACAAGCCTGTCGCCGATCTATTCGACATGCAGGACGAAATCGTATCCAGGCTTGCAAACACTTTAAATGCGCAACTCATTGCGGCTGAGGCGAGGCGGGCTGAGCGCTCATTGCAGCCCAGCTCTTTAGACCTGTACTTCCGTGGGATGGCGCGTTGGAACAAGAGCTGGACCCCCGAGCAAATGGGGCAAGCGCGAGTCTATTTCGAACGCGCGCTGGAACTCGATACCGAAAATGTAGATGCTTTAGTGGGCATCGCGGCAATCGACACGGCAAGCGCCGTCCATATGATTGTCGATGATGCGGATGTCCGGCTCAAGAGCGCCGAAACAGCGCTTATGAAGGCTTTATCTCTGGCTCCGGAACACGCGCTGGCTCACATGTTTCTGGGCTCGGTCCAATTCTGCACAGGGCGCACAGCACAGGGCATGGCGGAATGCGAACATGCCTTGGCTTTAAACTGGAATTTAGCTGAAGCGCACGTTTGTGTGGGAGCCGCCAAGATATTCGTTGGCCGGGCTCTAGAAACCGAGGCGCATGTACAGGAAGCGCTTCGATTATCCCCGCGTGATGAGGCCATGAATCGCTGGTTGAGTTATGTGGGTAATGCTAAATTGCACCTCGAAGACGATACCGGGGCAATTATGTGGTTACGCCGCTCTCTGAAGGCAAACGCAAATTATCCTTGGGCTCATTTCCAACTCGCCGCTGCGCATGCGCTGTCCGGTGAGCTAGATGAGGCGCGAGCCGCCACGAAAACCGGGCTTGCTCTTGATCCAGTTTTCACGATACGCCGCCTAAAAGCCTTTCCATTCTCCAGCAATGTGCAGTTCCGGACCGGAGCTAAGCGCTTGGTTCGAGGCCTGCGCATGGCCGGGGTGCCGGAGGGGTAATGTCGGAGTCGGGCCACGTGTGGACGGCTCCGGGTTGGCAAGGAGAATCTTCACGTCGCAGTATTGGTCGGAGCAGCCATGTGTTCGGCCTGATAGCGCGTTTCACGTGACCGCTGGCCATAATGCCCTCCGCGGATCAGGTCCCAGTCAAAAGCACGCATTCGATGATGCTGTGGCCCATGTGGGTTGTCCTGATCGCCGGATCGACCGGCGCTGCATTACGTACTGTTCGCCCTCCCAACCGTTACGTCACGCCGGCATGTCCGCGTAATCTCGTTTACGCCATGAGAGCGGCGGGTTCCTTGTAGCGTTCGTTCCTCGCCATCATCGCCCAGGCTATCCTGGCGAGTTTGTTGGCGAGCGCGATGGCAGCGACCTTGGTAGCTCGCCGCGCCAGCAATGCGGTGAGCTAAGGCCAATGCCCCGTTCCATGGATCTTGGCATAGCGGATCACGGCGAGTGCGCCGGCCCTGAACAGGCTGCGCAAATAGCGATCGCCCTGCTTGCTGATACTGCCAAGCTTGTCCTTGCCTCCGCTTGAGTTCTGCTTCGGCACGAGGCCAACCCAGGCCGAGAAGTCCCGGCCTGATCGGAACGCCTTGGCATCAGCAACGCTCGCGACCAGCGCCGTTGCCAGCGCCGGACCGACACCAGGATTCGCGTCCAGCCGTTTGCTCGTCGCGCTCGATCGATGCCAGGCGACAATGCGCCTGTCGAACTCCAGGATTTGGGCCTTCAGCGCCCGCAACTGACTGCCGAGAGCCTCAAGACACGCGCGGGCCACCACCGGGAGCCGGCGGTCAGCTGTATCGGCGACTACTTCCAGCAACTGCTCGACGCCCCGGCGCCCGACCGGGGCGACAATCCCGAACTCGGCAAGATAGGCGCGGATTGAATTGATGACGGCAGTCTGCTGGCGGATGAAGAGTTGGCGCGCTCGATGAAGCATCAGACAGCTCTGTTGCTCGACCGTCTTGGTCGGCACGAACCGCATGGTGGGTCTCGTGACCGCTTCACAAATGGCCTCCGCGTCGGTGCTGTCGTTCTTTTGCCGCTTGACGTACGGCTTCACATAGGCCGGAGGCATCAATCGCACCGTATGTCCCAACGCCTGCAACTCACGGGACCAATAATGAGATGATGCGCAAGCCTCGATCCCCACCAGGCACGGCGGCAACTTCTCAAAGAAGGACAGCACGAAACGGCGCTTGAGCTGACGCCGTATGACCACTTGCCCGGCTGCATCGACGCCGTGCACTTGAAAGACCGACTTCGCAATATCCAGACCGATCGTCGAAATTGACTGCATAGGCCGCTCCTCCGAATCGTGGGAGCTTCAAAAACGGGAGCGACCCTCTGAGCCGGTCCCGCAAGTCGGCTTGGGGTCAAAACGAAGAACTCAGGTTGAGCAAATCTGGTCCGCTCTGGCTCAACGAGCGGACTTCCGACCGCCGAGGCGCAACTTCGCAGATGGGCCAACAGCGGAAGTAGGAGCGGATCATTCGATCACCTCGTCGGCGCGCGCAAGCAGAGAAAGTGGGATGACGGTCCCCAATGCCTTCGCGGTCTTTAGATTGATGGCCAGCACGAACTTGATCGGTTGTTCGATGGGGAGGTCGCTCGGTCTCGCGCCTTTCAGGATCTTGTCGACATAGCTCGCGGCGCGACGGAACAGATCGTCGGTATCGGCGCCGTAGGAGATCAGCCCGCCCTTTTCCAGAAAGGATCGGAATGGATACATCCCGGGCAACTGCTGTTCGAGTGCATGATCGGCGATGGCGGCTTTCAAGTTGACGGTCATTGGATCGCCGAGGATCAGAATGGCGTCGGGCCGGTCTGCCTTCAACTCCGCGAAAACACCGTCGAGATCAGCCGGCCCTCGCATTCCCTTTGACTGGAGCTGAATGCCCAGAGCTTGCGCGGCGGCTGTCAATTCAGCCCAGTCCTTGAGCTTCTGAGCAACATTTGCATTCCACAGGACGGCGACGCGTGCGACGGCGGGAACGCACTCCTTCAGCAGTTCGAGCTGCTTGCGGGCGAGTTCGGGATGCATCTGGGACAGGCCGGTTATCATCCCCCCCGGCTTTGCCAGGCTGCTGACGTCACCCATGCCGACGGGATCGCCGTGGACGCCGAAGACGATGGGAATCTGCCCCTTCGCTGCGGCGTTTGCCGCCCTCGTCTCCGGTCCTGAGATAGCGAGGATAACGTCAGGCTTTTGCTTGCATAGCTCCACGGCGAGGCCCGAAAGGCGGTCAAGATATCCGTCTGCCGCGAAATAGAGGATCTCGATGTTTTGGCCGGGCTTCCAGCCCAGATCGCCCAGGCCCTCTTCGAATGGCGCCAGCCGGGTCATCGAGAGGCCAGACAAGACTCCTACCTTGCGTTTGGGCTTCTTTTCGTCGGCGAGAACCGACCCAAGGCTCCAAGCAAACGCGGTGCCGCCGAGCACAGCGATTAAGGCGCGCCGCTCCATCCGATCACCTGGCCGTGCTACGTTCAAGTCACATCTGAGCACACAGCGCACCATTTTGGCTAGTCAAGCAAAGGTCCGCAACGGGTCAAAATCGGCTGTCGGCGGACGCCGCCGCGCAGGTCAGCTACGGGCCAGAAGGAGACATCGCGCGACCTACGTCAGTCCCGCTAGTCACACAGCCTTTATGCATCTTGCTGCGCTTGGCTCGTCTTCGATAGCCAGCAACAAACTGCGGTTGGAACTGCTCCAACCAATCCGATGAGTACCGGGTCGTTTCTAACTTCCGCTCTCAAGCCAAAGACATAAGCTGTCACCAATGAAAGAATAAACCCTGTTGTCGCTGTGACCGTGATGCTTACAAAGGTTGGTTTTTGCGACAAATACCAGTCCATTGCAGACAAAAGGCACGCGGGTACTATCGCAACGAAGTAGGCGATCCCAAGCATTCCATATAGTGCCCGGAACGTCGGAAGCTCCGGTCTCGCAACCAGGCCGGGGACCAAGAAAGCAAGCAGCGCCAATGGAGGTAAAAGACCCGGAAATATTAGAAGTCGCTTCATGGCCACTACTGTAGCCTGAAAATCTGTATGTCTTTGTGCAAATTCTCAGGAGATTTCCTGCATTGCCGAAGCGAGCCGCCAGTTCTGCAATGGGTCAATCGCGTCGATTTGGCGCTGGATGCAAACCTTCCGGTCTACCCCTGTGAGCCGACATACAGCTGCACCGCGCCAACGGAAGCGATGGGCCATGTGTGGACGGCTCCGGGTTGGCAAGGAGAATCTTCACGTCGCAGTATTGGTCGGAGCAGCCATGTGTTCGGCCTGATAGCGCGTTTCACGTGACCGCTGGCCATAATGCCCTCCGCGGATCAGGTCCCAGTCAAAAGCACGCATTCGATGATGCTGTGGCCCATGTGGGTTGTCCTGATCGCCGGATCGACCGGCGCTGCATTACGTACTGTTCGCCCTCCCAACCGTTACGTCACGCCGGCGATGTCGACGCAATCTCGTTTAGCCCGCCAGCGCGGCCGGCTCGTGGTAGCGTTCGTTCCTCGCAATCATCGCCCAGGCCATCCTGCCAAAAACGCCTCTCGCACATCAATTGCCATTTTGCCAAACGTAGGAATGCCGCCGTCGCGTTT
Source organism: Bradyrhizobium sp. 62B (assembly GCF_030272265.2). Taxonomy (NCBI): domain Bacteria; kingdom Pseudomonadati; phylum Pseudomonadota; class Alphaproteobacteria; order Hyphomicrobiales; family Nitrobacteraceae; genus Bradyrhizobium; species Bradyrhizobium sp. 62B. The sequence goes on from NZ_CP092841.2 coordinate 4,495,687, forward strand.
GCGCTGGTCAATAGGATTGAGACCTTGGGCAATCTTACGGCGGGCGCTTGCCGCCTTCTCGCGACCATCGGCCAGGGGCACGCTGGCGGCGCTCGCCAGCCTATCTCCTTGGCCCTACCGCGCCAGGTGAAACGCAGGACCCAGTTACGAGAGCCGGTGTCGGAAACGATCAGATACAGGTTGCCGCCATTAATTGCTTCTGCGTGCCATCTCGCGCGGTGGCCGCCCCGCCGCATGTTGCGAAGCAACGTAAGCCTGCGGTGACGACGACGCGAGGCACGGCTGTGACTTGAAGCAGCCTTCAGCTCCCCCAGGGGCTGGACGGCGCGGTGGCCGCCTTCGACAGTATGGTTCGATGAAGCCGGACGGACGTCGCACGATCAAGGCAGGAGGATAAGGCAGCCAGGTCGATTGTGACCCGAGACCCTAAGGTGTTAAAAGCATTGAGATGGCCTCGATGTTGACGCGTCGTTCCAAGCGTAGATCACGTGAGGGGCTGATCCCGCCGCATCCTGGATACCACAGAACCCCAATTCGGAGTGCGCACAAGCAGAAGTTCTGGACTCAGACTTCTATTGCGCTAGAATTTTTCACGTTAGAGATGCATGGCAAAGTTTCATGAAGACTGATCGGACAGCTAAACAGCGCGCTCGGTACTCGTTGATGCGGGGTGTTGCGCAATGTGCTAGCTTAGTAATGCTGATCGCCGCCACTACCGGCCCCGACGCTTTTGCGCAAAAACGGGGCCTTGGCCATTTGTTGGATGATGTGGCACCCATACAGCTACCCCGCAAGCGCGACATTGAGATGCCTTCCACATCTCGATACATCGAAGCACCAAATTCCACGATGCGCGGCGCATCCAGCATTAATCCTAGGACAGACGCGCTTCTTAAGAATTTGCATGAGATTGAAACGGAACCTCGACTTCGCCTGTCTACGGCCGGAGAACCGACCATACGTGCTAGTCGTAGTTCGTCTTCTCTGTCACTTGATGAATATAGTGCATTACACGCAGCCGTGCCGCACTGGGATCGACCCAGCATACTAGTTGATCGCGAGGACTTGTATCATCCAATCGAGCTGAAAGGCATTATTGATAAGGGATACTCGCTTCATGTGCGCGACGTATTGGAAAAAAAATCTGTTCGTGTAGAGAAAGACCGGAACGGAGACCTCGAAGTACTTATTGATCTTCGCCCAAATCTCTCCGTCTCCAATGATGTATTCATCAACCGCTCCTCCCTCTCGCAAGTGTCTGCAAGAGACATGGTTGAAAATATGCGTGTGGTGCTGTTGGCAGACGGACGAGACGTTGCTCAGATTGCTGAATTTAAGAGCGTTGTTGGGTCTAGCTTATTCGTTCCCAAATCGGCGGATGAACTGTTCGAATATATTCGTCTAAATCCGCGCGAGTTCTACGTTGTAGTCGGTCATTCCGAAGGTGCGGCTTTTCACGTGAACAACACGTCGGGCAGCATGCTTTTCAAGGTAGATTTCGACAAACTTGGCACTCAAGTACACGCCTCTGATAGCGCCCTTCTCAATCTGAGTTGCTCCGCGGCTTGCAATGCATCCATTTCGGGGGCCACGGCTCAACTGACGTCAAGAGACGTCGTCGATATGCTTCGTCATCGTAAGGACAAGGATTTATTGTCTCTGCTTGACGACCTCGGTAGCCAAAGCGGCACACCAATGGTGGTTCGGAGGGACCTATTACACGGCGCCACTTTGTTGGCCGAACCTGATAGAACAAAGTTGGTGCGACCGGGTCCCATCAATTCAGTGCATTTTGAAACCAAGACCCACTCCGCTTCGAGTCTTGTGCCGTTGTTGTTAAAAACGGAATCGATTAGCCAAACGAAAGAAGGGTCGCACGAAGGTCACTTAGTGGGCACCATATTTGTCACGATTATATTGGTTTGCTTTAGTCCGTTTATCATTTGGGGTGGCGCAGCCCTGCTTATGTTGCTCGCATTTCAAAATCCTTTTGGACTGATGGAGCTTGCGCGGGTGCTCGCAGGTAGAACCAGCTGGGAGGATCATGATGAAGAATCTAAATCATTCCTAACAAGTACGATTGGCGTTTTTATTGTTGGCTCATATGCCTTGGTATGGACTGCTCTTATCTTTTTCAACGCTTGGTTCGGCGCCATAGCAATTTTATTCTTGGCATTTCCAGGCGTGCTTCTGGTTGTCGGATTTGCGCTTGTCTTTGGACTCCTCGACAGCACACACCCCCGACTATATTTCACGGGTAAAGCCAGTCTGGGGGAGTTGGCCGTCAATACCGGTTTTCGAGCGTTTGCCTGGTTTGTACCCGGCTGCTTAATGTTCACCGGATTTGCAACAATGGACAAATACAGCAAGTATGGACTGGGCATGAGTGATATCAATTTTGTCTTCCCGCGTAACGAAGAGATCGCGTGGCTGGGTGTCTACATCGCGATTGCGTTGGGCTTGGCAGAGTTTTTGCGTCGCATTCGTTGGAAGCGGCCGGACTTGGTCACTTTAACTATTGCAATTGGGACTTTGCCTTGGTCGGCGATGAGATCGTTCGACCGGCTTTTGGAGTTGAGGACAAGATGAGCAGCGACCTTGGTGAGTGGGGGCCGATTTTTCGGCTCGCCGCGCGTCGAGAACCTGATCTGCTTAAGGCGCTGGAAGTACAGTTTCCCGAATTCAAGAATTCTATTCGAGGCGTTCGAGTTTATGGTTCTGAAAATGCGAACGCTGATCGGAAGTCACAGGACACCGACCGGAAGTCCCAGCTCGCCGACAGTGTCGTGGACACTGCTTTGGAAGCGGCTCTTTCGGAGACCAGAAATGTATTTGATCTGGTTGAGCGACGAAGCACGCTCTTGCGTCGGCTAAAGTTTGTGGGCGGTGTATTGGCTGCGCTTGCGGGAGGCGGAACAGTGGGTGCCCTTGTTCAAGGAGCACCCAATATTAGCTCCATGACCGCTGCCATTGTCGCTCTAGGAGGCACTATTGTTAGTCTTTATGCCATTTATGTGGATGAGGGCGCGGGCGGTGAAGGAGCGATCTTTCGGATACGGGAAAACCTGGCGACGCACCGTCGAACGGTCATTTTGCTGCGAGGCGAACTGCAGCTCGCGCGGCTGACCGGCGATGGTCCGAAATTGCTCGATGTTGTCAATCAATTGAATATGGTTGCCGCCGACGCTGAATTTGCGCGTGCCAGGCTCGGTGCGTGAAGCAAGATTGAACGGTGCCTCACGTCCTGCGTCCGTTTAGCATCGGGGCGGAGCACCACCTCTCTGCCCGAGAGCACGCCGATGCTGTCATTCTGTAGCCTAGCCCGATGTTATATGCCGAGCACAACGCATCGTGGAATTGGCGGCCACGAACTGGGACCGGTAATCCCCGCGAATTTCCTGTTGTGGGCCGACGATTTAATTGAATGAACGGCGGGATGTCTATTCATGGCCCGTGGCTGCCCTTCTGCAGACAACTGAGGTGTCAGCTTTCAGGTGGCGAGCCGAACAGCGCATTCGGCCTGGCTTGAGGCAGCGTTTGACCATTGCGGGCTCCCAGCTTATCGAACCGCCCATAAACGGCGGGCATCATAAATCAAAGGCGGCCTAATCACGATCCTTTATGGTGTCTAGGCAAAAACAAAATGAAGTGCCGCGCTGCTGAAGCAATATTGCGGAACACAGGCAGGTGGTCCTCGAAGGGTCAATTTCTCAACGAAGATCAGGCGCCAAGAAACCACAAAAACGTTCCAATGACGGAACCTAATGTTCCGGTTTCCTCTTTGAGGAGCAAAATATGAAACCGTCTAGGGACGTCTTGGCGCAGATGTCCATCGACCAGCTTTGGGATCTTTACCGCCAGACCGAGGCCATTCTCCCAGGAAAACTTGCGGTGAAACAAGAGGCGCTAGAGGAGCGGTTGGCCAAGCTCCGCCGCGCGGTTGGGTCTCTTGCGCGGCAAACAGTTGGCACCCGACGGCGCTATCCCCAGGTCCTTCCAAAGTATCGAAACCCGTTAAATGGATCGGAGACTTGGGCCGGACGCGGTAAGCAGCCTCGCTGGGTAACAAACCTATTGAAGTCCGGAAAACGGATCGATGACTTACGTATTGATCGGACCGCGACGTAGCCCGTTCAGTGCCGGCGTCGGATTTCGGCTTTCCTAACTTGCTCTCGGAGTGCTTGCACCTCATCCCATAGCTTGCCGATGTCGGCGATGGATGCGCGCCTCCGATTTAGCTTCTGAAGCTCGACAGCCAGCACAAGCAGGTCTGGCTTAATACGCTTCTGCCTTTTTGAAGCCCGGACCTTTCGTCCCATTTGGGAACAGCTCCGCACGCCCCGATCGACCTCCCCGCTGCGTAGCAAATATTGTGCCGTGACGGATGTATCGTTGATGAACGAGAATTTGTTCCAGCCCTAAGTCGCGTTGGCTAACTGCAATTCGTCCAGCATCGTATAGCCGAACTCCTCCACGGTCAGAAAGTCGGCCAGCATCTGGACGTGAAAAGGATAATGCGCCGTTGTCTCTCTGACCGAGTGCGTGATCATCGGCTGAAAAATGAGAAGCTGATCTTGCTCGGCGGACAATCGCTCGTACTCGTAAGGATCGCCGACAACGTAGAGAGCGTCATTCATTCGCCGCGTCAGGTCGTTGTAGGCATCGACATTTCTTGTCGGGACGCCGCCCGGAGGAATGTACAGCGGAATTCTATGCGCAAGCGCATCCCGGTACTCTATGACGTGCTCAAACCACTCGTCGCGGCTCTTTAGGTAGTTTTGAAACGTAGTGCTCAACGTGGCCCGCACTTCTGTGTTCTGAACGCGCAAGCCTACGCGACTTTTCGGTATCGCCTGCAAACCTCGTTCGTGAACCCAAATCCACGCCAAGTTGTCGACACTGCCATAGACGTTAGCAAAGAATGCTTGCACGTTGATCTGCGCGTCGTACAACACCGGCCGACCGGGGATCGTCTCAGTGGATGGTGGGATCAACTCGAATACGTTCTCTAAGCACCGGCGCAGCGTACCAAACCGCCTCATAAACCCATGTTGCGCATACTCGCGTGCGTTCTCTTGCCTTAATGGCGCGCGCATGAACCGAAGCAGCAGCCGATCGTGTCGTGCTTGCAGTGTTGCCAGCTTCTCTTCGAAGTCAGTCAAATGCGTTGCTTGGAAGAACGGCATATAGGACTTGCAGAAAAGGCTTAGCATATAACGTCATCAGGGAGCGAAGGAGTGATCTGCATGATCACGGCCTTAGTCATCGCGGAATACGCTCCAGACGGCCCGGCCTCCTTCTGAGCGAGATCGCCGAAAAGGGCCCGCCTGACGGCAATTGGAAGGTCGTTTCGCATGATCGTCCCTACGATGCTCATAATTTTCTCGAGGTGCTCTTTGCGTCTTTCCGCGAGTTCCCCCCTATTTAAGTCGAGCAACGTGCGAGTACTCTCCCCTTCCACGGTGCCGCGCGGAAAAATGAGCGATCCAGTAAATAAGAGATGTTGCGCAGGATCGACATTGTATGGATCGATGACGTGCTTCAAAAATGGATCGTGGTCTGACTTATTTTGATTGCATACCTCGCACGCAAGCGTGAGGTTTTCCCACTCTAGCGTTCGAGCAGGGTCAAGCGATTTGGGATAGATGTGCTCCACATCTCCGTGATGAATGTGAAGCAGCTTGCTTTCGCAGTAAGCACACTTGCCGTGGGTCTCATTGACAAGTACGGCCTTGATTTGAGGATGCCGATAGCGGGACTTTTCTGTTTTGGTCGGCTGATCACCCGCAGCAATTTTTGACACGATTGCATGCGTCCAAGCGACCTCGTTGTCCGCCAACACTTGCGGCTTAGGAAGTTTGTGCAGTGCTATCATGCTGCGCCCGCAATCTGGCGGAGAGCATCAGGGTAGTACTCACCCAAACCCGCATCATCGAGCCGTTGCCTCAAGCGCGCAATCTCATCAGAGGTGAGCATCTGTATTTTAAATTCGCTCGCAATTTGGCGAAGGTCACTCTCGGCCCACTCAGGCAGAGTGACTGGCACCCCCAAAACATCTCTCAAAATTTCGCTGGCGGTACCCGCCTTGTTTGCGGCGTCGAGCTTCAAGGAGCTAACGCGACTATTGATGCCGCTTTCGTTCACCACGTCATTAGGATTGTAGCCGAGCACATATACGAACGAGTCGCGGACCGATGACACCATGAACGGACTATGCGTCGCGATAATAAACTGCGCGTTCGGGAATGCTTCGAGCAGCCTTCCCATCAACGCCCTTTGCATTGATGGGTGAAGGTGATTTTCGGGTTCATCGATCGTCACAACAAATTCAGACTTATCGTGAGCATACAGATAGATCTGCCAAGCTAAATCGAAGAGCGACAGAAGCCCACCTGACGCGGCATCTAGGATGAAGTCTCCCGTTTCCGTAACGATGACAACGTCCGGTATCCGGACGTTGATATCCTTGAAGCCGATACTTGGAGGAAGCATCTTCTTCAGAACGCCCTTGAAGCCGTCGAATAGCTCGGCAATCGTCGAATTCCTCTGAACGTACTGATTGCCAGGACCAAAGGTCGCCATCGAGATGATGGCTTCTTTCATCCGGTAGGTCGGGCTGAACTGAGTGTACGAATTCTGAAAGCGCTGGAACGTCTCGTTTCGGTAGATGTCGAATGCTTGTTGGGCGCCGATCGCGTTCGTGGGAATGCTTGCTACTTGCTGGTACTGTGCGCTCGGCCGATGGGATGGGACGTGCAAGCCCAGCACATGAGGTCTATGCTCGATGCTTACATTATAGGTAATCGCGTTAACGTCATTGGGCACATAGATGGAGGATGCCGTTCCGTCGCTGTACTTGAACCCACCTACCTGCGAGCGTGGGGGCAATTCGGGCTGCGTCCACCAACTAAAAATGCCCGGCAAGTAGCTTAAGATACCGGCCTTGGAATAAGCCGGTGTTGCCAAAAGGGGGTATGACCATCCGTAGTGGTCTGAAATCAACCGAAGTAAGGTACTCTTACCTGCGCCATTAGCCCCGGTAATAACCGTGAGACGTGGGTGGAAGTCGATATGGACGTCTTGAAATTGTCGCCAACCGTTAAGCGAGAGACTCTGAAATCGCATTCATGCACACGAGCGGAAAGAGGAAACGCGCGAAATATATCGAAGATACAACTGGAGGAAAAGCCCCCTCCTTGTCAACCGCCTACATCTCAGGACGTAGAACGATACGTCTAGGGAAGATCCCCACCCAGAACCGCTCCGCCGGGCGGCAATCGATGTCCTAGCACCCGGGGAGGACGCGACGGCTCGGCACCTATGGCGTGACATCGGGCGGCAAGTGCTACGATACCCATCCCTCGACAATTAGACCGAGGGACAATGCCAAATGCTCAATCAGAATAACGACTAGTCATCCGCAGGCCCGGACTTCGACAGGCGGCAGCGAGAACGACTGACGTTGACGGAAATCCCGCACAAGAAGAAGCGACGAAATAAGCCGTACTTGGAAAGGCCCAAATCCGCAGAAGAAAGTGAAGAAAAGGGACACAATCGACATCTCGCCCAAGGAACTGCGTGTGCGTGTTCAACGTCTCCCCCAGAGGACGCCGCTTCTCTGATCTCGTCCTCCGATACGTCGAAGACTGCGGAGGCGACGAGAAGATATCCGAGGCAAGGCGCAATCTGATCCGTCGCATTGCCCTCCTGCAGTGTGTCCTAGAAGACTGCGAAGCCGCATATGTGAAGACCGGCGAAACGACGTTGGACGAGCGGTTGAAATATCAGCGCCTGTCCAACACCCAATCACGTCTTATGCGCAAGATTGGTTTGCTCGATGCAAGGCGGGATCAGGACGAAGACGAGGACGATCTAGACCCCCTCACCTATGCGCAAAATACCGGCATCCGTCGATCGCGCAGACAACGGCTAGACGGGGATTGAGGCGATGGGTCAGGTATTTGAGCGGTTACGCGTTCAGCAGGCAGGCTTGAGCGCTGACCTGCTGCTTGCCCAAATACAAAATGGTGACACCAAACGGGCAAAGGCAAGCGAAAATTCGCTAGGTTTTTCAGAGCTGAAGCCGGATTGTTGGCAGTACCCACCCAACTGTACCAACAAAATAACGGCTTAGCAGTGCACTATTTGTTCGAGACTTGTTTAGGTAGCGAATTGGGTAGCGGCCGGTCAACTCGACATCGACATTCCAAGATCGGTGTACACGGGCGAAAGTTCGTTCGGAGTGAGCGGCCACTTTGCTGCGGCCGTTCGCGATCCTTCAGCGACTGCTCTGTAGACGAGGAGAATGCTGGGCTGCTTGAAGAGAATTTTGGTCTTCGCACGCTCCGCGATGCGTTCTGCGACGTAGCTCTTCGAGTCCAGAAATTCTTGCAATCCATCCAACGGAGTATCACCTGATCCATACGCCTCGAGTAAAAGACCATCCACCTTCGTAGGCTCGGCTGCCACTCCTACCCGTTCTCGGTAGAGATGGATCAATTCCTCCGTCAGCTTACGGCTCGGCGAGGTGAGGCCCTCGATCAGCCTCGCAACGTCTTCGAAGTAGTCGCTCGTGGCCTCAATCAGCGCCATTGCCTTGGAGACCGCTCTCTCCATCTGCGGAGTCTTCTCGACGCTAGGCTTGTAGATAGTGTCATGGGTCAATTCGCTATGTGCATGTTGGAGCAGCGTCCGTATTTGCACCTCGCAAGGCGTGCCTTTCCGAACCATCGTGCCATCAACGTCAACGTCGTTCTTGGCTCTGACGACGTAGTGTACCGACTGATATTCGAACACGTAGGGCCTCTCGGCAATCTCCTGCTCGTAATCCCTGTCTTTGGAAAACTCCCATAGATCGCAGTGTTCGAGCGCAGACTGAACTTTCGATATCTGCGTTGGAAGAAGTACGACGAGCCGAACACCGACCTTGTCGGTGATCTCCTCATATGGATTTTGATACGGCGTCTTGCGCTTCGTGTTGTAAAATGCCTTCGTGATAAACGACCCGCCTGTCTTCAGTCGCGGCGCGATGGGCAATTTTACGAACAATTCCGTGGAAGCCGGCGCGATCAGAGGTCCGAGGTCCTTGACGAGGCATGTGGCGACGTATGCGCCCCACTTCTCGTACATGGGTCGCTCGCTATCCCAAAGCGCGAGAAATTCCTCCTCGGTCATGACTCTTCACGGATGTGATCGCGGATTGTGATCCTTGTCCATTCCTGTCCAGCACCAGCCGGCCCTTCGCCCTTAATAGTTTCGACGGTGATCATGTCCTTAAAAGCTTCGGGCGGTGCCGTGAATTTTATGCTATTTGAAAACACCATCTTGCGTAAGCGAAGCTGGCCTTGAAGATCGGTAATGTCCTTATTAATGGCGTTCGTAGGAAACTTCTTCGCCTTCATGAACGTTTCAAAGCTGTCGGCCACTTCGTCCTCGAAATAGTTTTTCGCGAACGAGCTCACGCTCAGCGTTGGCGTGTTGTCGACCTTTAGATATGTGTAAAGACCAGTCATCAAATCAGCGCGCTTCTCCTGCGGAACATCCAGCGCCTTGATGAAAGCCTTCGTATGATCAAAGAACGCTTTGGTTAAAAAAGAGCTGTCCTGGGGGATCACGCAGCAAAGAAAACCTTCGTAGAAATACTGTGCCGCCCCGTCGCGTTTCGCGCTGCTCATGTGGCTGTCGAAAACGAAGGCCTTCCATCCGATTGGAAATTTCTTCGTATCGGCAGCAAGATCGACGTGCACAAATATGCCGATTTTGTAGAGCTTGGTGGCAGGTGTTAGGAACAAGTCCTTCAGATACGCCGCGTCCAATGCTCCTCTTTTGACCTCACGCAAGAAACCTGACTGAGTTTCGGCCTTGATAATGCCGAGGAACGGGCGCGCGGGACTGCCGATGGTCCCTGAAAACACGACGATGACACCGCCGGGTAGCGTACGAGAGATTTGCTTTGCGGTCAGCTGGTCGGCAATGGCCTGCGATTGCATAATGAACTGCGCATCATTCGCTTTGATCAACTTCGCCGCGATCTCCGGCACGGAGCCGGGCGTCCCGTCATTGATTGTCATCTCCATACTCTTGGAATTGTTTCCGAGCGCCTCGATGACACGCGACTTAAAATCGTCCATTGCCTCTGCAGGCAACACACATAGCTGATTGCCGTAACGAGGCGGGATAGGAAGCTTGTCGTCCTTACGCTGAAAAACGTCGTGCAAAATGATCCGCTTAACGGACATATTCTCGTAGAACATAATCAGAAATCCCCCTCAGCCGTCGGCATACTACGTTCGCCGCTGAAGATTGCAAAAGGAGATGTTGGTGCATTGCACTATTTGTGCGTGTAGTCACCGGGTGGCCAGCTCGGCCAACAACCGTCTTCCTCGTGACGGCCTGTTCGATTGGTGCAGGTCTGGTCGAGAAGGCGTTGACCAACATCCTTCAAGATCGCCCGCTCTCCGTAAAACCTGAGCTGACACTCGACGCGGAGTACGTTGATGTCTGCAGGGGCATGCTGCTGGATGGGGTATCTGGGTCTGACATCACACGTGGATCAGCGAGCAAAGCATTCCACATTGGTCCGGCATAGTATCATCGGGGATACCGGGGACGTGGCGCCGCCGCGCCGGAGTGCGGCCTCCCGGGCCAATTTCTCCATCTCTTTCGGTTTGGGCATGCGCCAACTTGCCGGTCGATTACTCATATCCCATTAGAACAAAACAAGAACTGAGAGTCCAGCGCTAGGGATAGTGGTTGAGAGTGAAGAGGCCCCGACATGACGTGCTGACCCTGCCCGCCGTCTCTCTGGGCTCCGGGGTTAGGGAGAGAGACGGCGGGCTTTCCGATCGCGGTTGATACCCGCGATCGGAACGCTTGCCGCGCCAGGAGAATTCGCTTCGGCCGCAGGCTGTCGGTGCCGCTTTATGAAGACGGACACTCACCGACTTGCCCGTTCAGCAGCCTTGCTCTCGCGCGTTTCCACGAAGCACTGCTTCCGCATTTCGCTGTCGCTCTCCGACGACATGCCTGCGAAAAACCGGTTGAAGACGCTGCAATGTCTCGACTGAAATCAGAGCGCGGCTGCAATCGCGCATTTGCAGGTATTTGACGAAGTAGCGCGGCTCCGAGGGGCGCTCTTTAATTCCCTCAGCCTCATTCAGTCGCGCCAGATGCAGTCGCTGATCGAGCGCGCTAGGCGCAAGCAATTCATAGAAGGTGGCAAAGTCCTCGCCTACCCATGCTATTTTCCTGCCCACTAATCCCTACCCACCAGCTCTTCCCTGCGCAGTTCCGAGAAGAATTTTATAAGCTCTGGCAACTCGGCGTCGCCGTGAGTGAGATAGAAGAGACGGGCGATCTCTTTGCGATCGAGTTCTACTTGGACAAGATAAGAGCCATTGAGATTAAGTTCTGCGTGTCCTGAAATTCGAGCGGTACAGGACACTCGTCTCCTGCCACTTGGAAGGGTGATCACTTCCCGATCGATTTCCAGATAGGTCTTGCCCCTTTCGAAGCGCCCAATTTCGTCGGATACATCCTCAGTCGTAAGACTGGAGCTAAGAAGTGGCTTCGGACCGTGGTCACGAGCCCATCCGCGCGTGGTAACTTGCACAACAACCTCCTGACACCCCTTACCCTAGATAAGAAGATGTATTCTTAGCTAAGGTTCGTCAAGGAGGATCTAAATAAGAATTCTCTCCAGCCTCGACTCCTTGTTCCTGATATGTTCTATTGGTCGCCATGGGCAGGGATGGGATGGCGAGCTGGCGAATGTATTCAAGGAAGCAGATTGAAGAGCTGGCTGACCGCGGCTCGCAGCAGCGGAGGCCGTCGGCGCCCGATCCGGCTCCTTCCGCCCCAATCCCAGATGACCTCTGGCTATCCCTGCTGGACGACCCGCGCGCGGCGCGCAAGCCTGAGGTACCGATCCATCAATGCCGCCTCGCCGACATCCAGCGCCATATGCTCCGCGTCGAATGCTCGCGCTGCTCTCGCATCATCGAGATGCAGAAGGCTGAAGCCATCCGCTATTTCGGCGCCGATACGATCTGGAAGAATGTCGGCCAGCGCTTGCTAGACCAAACCTGCACCAACCGCACCGGCCGACATGAAGAAGATGGCTGCTGGCCGAATTGGTCTGCCTAGTGCTTCCAGTCATGCGGAAGCGCACGCCCCCAAACTTCGTAAATGGGCGCGAACATATAGTGCTGACCGCCCTTCACCGTCTGAGTATCGCCTAATTTGACTTGGTCGCCTTGCCGCCGGAAGTCGGCAAAGAGTTCGATGGGATCACCCTCGCGTCGGACGAGCACCGCATGCAACATTTCGATCCTATCCGGCGCGTCCTCAGCACGCATGAAGGGCTTATTTGGGTCGGCAACCGCCCGCCAGCCCTCCCCTATCAAAATAGCGCCATCGGCGGCGAGCTTCGCAACATCGTTCGCTATATCGCGCATGACCAGGTATTTAGAACCTTGGTCAGCGAACTCGACTTGAGCGAGGCGCACCGGCTTATTGCCTCTCAAGAGTGCAACCATCGTTACGTGGTTTCCATCGTTCTCAGTCATCTTGCGTGCTGTGCGAAACAGCGAATTCAGCACCGCCTCTTGGTCCCCCCCGGCATCCCATACCTCGTCTGGCTGCAGGCCATATTTCGCCGCGCTCTTTTTGCCTTCCTCTGCATCGTATGGCACGGACAGATGAGTAAGTTCGAAGCGCTGCCCGTCCGAGAGAGAAATGTTAGTTGTTCGCGCGTCACCATGGCCGATCATACAAGGCAACCTTCCCCCGCGCCCCGACCCATATTGTTCTCCCGTCTCCAAATCGGTCGTTATTGGAGGATCGCGGCCGATGGCCCGATGAGCATCATGCACGACCTCGGCAATCTTGCCGTAAGCGATGGCAACTGCATCCAATAATTCGAAGTCGGGCAAGGTGTTCTCGACCCATCGCCGCTGAATTCGCAAAGTGCCGGATTTAAAGAAATGCTCACCGAGAGCGGACTTCTTCGGAATTCCTTTCAGGATTACGCGCGGCCCCTCAAAGAGCTTTGCGGGCACTTCCAAAACAGGACCATTGTTAAGATAGGAAGCGACGATCTCGGCTCGCACAAAGCTGTACGTCTCTAGGTCTCCCTGCTTTTCGATCTTGTTCCGAGCACCCACCATCCAGCGCATCAGCGCGTCAGCCTTCAGCTTCTCCTGCCAAGGTGCGTACCAAGCATCAAAATCGGGGATCAAGCCCTTATTGCTTTGGAGAATAAACGTAACGGTGCGAAGCGTCTGAATTGCCGTCTGAATAGCTACGCGAAAAGCTTGCGGTTCAAAATAGGACTGCTCCGCGGCATGCCAATGCCGATGAACGTCATCTAGGCGCCGATCAATGGCAGCAAGCGGGCAGGCGTTACCGTGCTCCTCGTGTCGTTCTGCTGGCGACATCTCGCGGCGTCCTATTCAGCGGCCTCAAGCGCGGCGATTTTTGCCTTGACCTCTTCACTGAGATACTTGGGATTGATCGTCTTCAGGTACTTCAGAGCTTCCACGTCGTTCGCTTGATACTGCAACCGGCGGCGATAGAATGTCAGCCGGCCTTCTGCTTCCTGAATGATCTGTCCCCAAGTCTTCGCCCAAACGCGGATTTTCGCGTGCGGCTCATCGTATTCGGCGATCAGCCCCCGCGGTTTGTTTGCCTGCCTTGCATCCATCTCCGCATCGCGGGTGAACTTGTTTGAGACGGCTAGGAAATCCCACTCTACGCCAGTTTCCAACTTACCCGAAATTTCTCTGCCATCGGCAGATCTCGCAACGATCGGGTACGGCTTCACGCTTTGATCGCTTCGCCGTCATAGATGATTTCAAAATCGGGTGCCTCGTAAAGCTGGAGGGCGAACACGTCCCTGATTTGCTCTCCAAAGCCGTCGTCACCTCTGATTTGATAGTCCTTCTGAACGTCGGTGATCTCGACGGTGCAACCCTTCGAGGTAGTTGCAACGACGTCGGAGACTGTGAACTTTTTAAGATTAGATTTTTGTCCGGTCAGAACAAATCGCTTGCCGCTCGCGCTAGAAATCCAAGCGACGGTGTCACCTAGAGCAAACGCTTTAAATCGCCCCTGACCTTTTTCGCCGTGCAGGAAGCGCCCATGCTTTGTCTTTGCCCCGGCGCGCTTCCACGATCCCCCTAGAAAAAACCTTCAGCCTCTTCGAAGGGAATTCCATCACCGTCGTCTTGTACGCGGATGACCGCCAACTTAGTCAGGTCGCCTTCTTCAAATTCCACCCTGACGACATGGGCGTCTGCATCGTAAGCATTCCAAATCAGCTCCGAGAGAGCCAGAATTGGCTTCGCGGCCGTCAGCCGTTCGATGTGATCGTTGTCGACCTTAACTTCGATCTCTTGCACTGGTCACACTCATATGCAGACGGCTCGGGGTGCAACTCTTAGTCGTCCCATACTGCAATTCCAATTTCAATTGCGGCGACGCGTCACAAACTACGCAGCCTCCGCTAAGTTTAATCCGCCAGTTCAACGGTTTTGGCTATCTGATTGAATTTGCTGGTACAGTTGGGTGGGCTCGAACCACCGACCTCCTGTTCCACAGACAGGGAGTTACCATCGATGGATGGCCGAAATGGCTTTGGCTTAGGTGGCAGCCCAGCGGTACGAGATTGGCATCGCGGGCATGGTAATGATCGTCCTTAGATTTCTTGAAGCAGCATGTTTAGCTTCGAGAACCAGTATTTCGGCCCAGAAGCCTCCGTCGCCCCGCAGCACGCGAGGTGAACTGATGGCTAGCTTCGGAAATATGTTTACCCCGCCGTATACCCTACTTACTTCGCTCGTAAACTTCCCATCACAAAAAACAAGGTAAGCAATTGATTTTGCTGGCAGGAGTGGCAGGGCTCGAACCTGCGACCCCCGGTTTTGGAGACCGGTGCTCTACCAATTGAGCTACACTCCTACAGACCCTGCGTCGCCGCTTCGGATCAGGCCGCTTTCAAGCACAGGGGGCGGCCGGATTGCAAGGGTGAACCGCGCCCGCTTCGCTTGTTTGTGCTGGGGTTTCTGGGCCACAGTTGCTTTCCGACAATGAAAAACAATTGGGAGCGCCCATGACCGCCACAGCGACCGCTACAGCCGGCCCACAGGCCTCGATCGGGCCCCACACCCCGCCCCTTCCGGAGGCCCGCCCGGAGACGCTCGGGCTGTCGCGGCCGCGCCTGCAGACCATGTCGGATGCCTTCAAGCGCGAGATCGACAAGGGGACCGTTCCCGGGGTCACCGTGCTGGTGGCCCGTCGCGGCCAAATCGGCTGGTTCGAGGCGCTCGGCAGGCAGAGCCCGGCGGCCGCCGTGCCGATGGCCCGTGATTCGATCTTCCGGATCTTCTCGATGACCAAGCCGATCGTGTCGGTCGCAATCATGGCGCTGGTCGAGGACGGCCACCTGCTGCTCGGCGATCCCGTCGCAAAGTTCATCCCGGAATTTGGCGGTCAGCAGGTCGGCATCGTCAAGGACGGCAAGCTGGAGCTGGTGCCGCCGGCTCGGCCGATGACCGTGCAGGACCTGCTCCGCCACACCTCGGGCCTCACTTATGAGCACCAGGGCGACGGCCCCGTGCACAAGCTCTATCAGGAGTCCCGCGTCCGCAGCCGCAAGATCAGCAACGCCGAGCATGCCGCCTTGGTGGCGAGCTTCCCGCTGGTCTGCCAGCCCGGCGCGGAATTCAACTACAGCCGCTCCACCGACATCCTCGGCCGCATCATCGAAATCGTCAGCGGCAAGTCGCTCGGCGCATTCCTGAGCGAGC
Organism: Bradyrhizobium sp. 62B; assembly: GCF_030272265.2. Taxonomy (NCBI): domain Bacteria; kingdom Pseudomonadati; phylum Pseudomonadota; class Alphaproteobacteria; order Hyphomicrobiales; family Nitrobacteraceae; genus Bradyrhizobium; species Bradyrhizobium sp. 62B. The sequence continues at coordinate 4,511,493 of NZ_CP092841.2, forward strand.
GCGTGCTTGCCCCGCTGCAGATGGCCGAGACCGGTTTCTCGACCTCCGAGGCCAATGCGGGCCGGCTCGCCGAGCCGTTCGCGGCCGATCCCTGGACCGGCGACAAGGTCGCGCTGTTCAACATGCTCGAGCAGCCGGTGATGGAGTCCGGCGGCGGCGGCCTGGTCTCGACCACGATGGACTATGCCCGCTTCTGCCTGATGCTACGCAACGGCGGCACGCTCGACGGCAACAGGATCATCGGCCGCAAGACGCTGGAGCTGATGGCGTCGGATCATCTCGGGCCGCACGTTCAGACCAACGGCACTTTGCTCTCGCCCGGCCACGGTTTCGGCCTCGGCTTCGCCGTGCGACGCGAGGCCGGCATCGCGCCCTTCCCCGGCAGCGTCGGCAACTATTTCTGGAGCGGCATCGCCGGCACCTTCTTCTGGATCGACCCGAAGGAGGATTTGTTCGCGGTGTTCATGAGCCAGGCGCCGGGCCAGCGCGACTACACGCGGACGCTGGTGCGTGATCTGGTGTACGCGGCTGTGGAGTGAGATCTCGTGCCCCGGACGCGACGCAGCGCGCAGCGGTGCGTCGCAGAGCCGGGGCCCATGCATCGGCGATCTCTTTCTCAGCCTTCTGGGTCCCGGCTCTGCGGAGCGGCACTGCGTGCCGCACCGCGTCCGGGACACGAGACCATCAACTGATCGTCGCGCCGCCGTCGATCACCATGGTCTGGCCGGTCATGAAGTCGCCGGCCTTCGATCCCAGGAACACCGCGGCGCCCGCGATCTCGTCGGGGATGCCGATGCGCAGCAGCGGCGAGCGCGCGGTCGAGGCTTTCAGGTTCTCCGGATTGTCCCACAGCGCCTTGGCAAAGTCGGTCTTGATCAGGCCGGGCGCGACGCAGTTCACGCGGATGTTGTGCTTGCCGTATTCGCAGGCGAGGTTGCGCGCAAGCTGCATGTCTGCGGCTTTCGAGATCGCGTAGGCGCCGAGGATGGTCGAGCCTTTCAATCCGCCGATCGAGGAGACGATGATGACGGAGCCGTCCTTGCGCTCGATCATCTGCGGCACCACCATCGAGATCAGCCAGTTGTTGGCGACGATGTTGTTGTCGAGAATCTTGCGGAACTGATCGTCGGAGATGCCGGCGAGCGGACCGTAATACGGGTTCGAGGCGGCATTGCAGACCAGCACGTCGATCTTGCCGAAAGCGCGGTTGCTCTCGTCGACGAGGTTTTGCAAATTCTCCTTCGACGAGATGTTGGCGGCGATCGCGACGGCAGTGCCCTTGCCGAACTTGTCGTTGATGCCCTTCGCCACCTGCTCGCAGACGTCGGCTTTGCGCGAGGAGATCACGACCTTGGCGCCGTGCTCGGCCATGCGCTCGGCGATCGCGAGCCCGATGCCGCGCGTCGATCCCGTGATGACGGCGACTTTCCCCTTCATGTCGAACAAGGTCATGTGTTCCTCCGAGATTGATGTTCTTGTCACATCGAGATTTCGGGGTCGATGCTTCGCATCGCCCCGGAATGACAGCTTGGCTTACGCCAGCTTCTTGACTTCCGGCCCTGCCGGCTGATGCATCGCCGCGTGCGCGTCATCGGCGATCCAGGGCTGCTGGTTCACCATCGGAAGCCGCCAGACCGTGCGCTCGGGACTTGCGAAATGATCGAGCCGGGTCACGGAGCAATTGTCGATGTCGAACGACAGTCCCCGCTCCGGCTGGCCGTCGAGCGCGAGCCCCAGCGCCGCCTTGATGGTGCCGCCATGGGCGACCGCGACGACGTCCTGACCGGCCGCCTCGTTGTTGATGCGATCGACGGTGCGGCGCGTGCGGTTGTAGAGATCCATGAAGCTTTCGCCGCCGGGCGCGGGCTCGTTGATGTCCGCGAACCAGCTGGCGCCGACGGGACGGCTGGCGATGAACTCGGCCCGGTTCATGCCCTGCCAGCGGCCGAGATTCTGTTCGGCAAGGTCCGTCTCCCATTTCATCGACGCAGGCCGCGGGAAGCCCGCCTCCCAGATCGCTTCGGCGGTCTGGTGCGTACGCTTCAGATTGCTCGAATACCACACCGCCTTGCGTGGCAGCACCTTGGCAACAGCATTGAACACATAGGCATCGCTGGTGTCGCAGGCGATGTCGCTCTGTCCGTAGATGTTGCCGCCGTCATTGCGCACCGGTGCGTGGCGGACCCACCACCATCGCGTGACGACCACATTGGGCTTGTCTGCATCCGCCATCGAAACCCTTCCATCCCGTTTGATGTCGCTGTACGTCAGGTGTGAACGTGTCTCAAGACACTTTACCGTTTGAAATCTTGTTTGAAATTCCGTCGTGCGGCAAGCGTCGCGCGAGGCACCACAGGGAGAAACGCATGGGCCGCCTGCAAGGCAAATCCGTCATCATCACCGGCGCCGGCAGCGGCATCGGTCGTGCCGCCGCACTGCTGTTCACCCGCGAGAGCGCCAAGCTCATTGCGGTCGATCGCACCGAGGCGGTGAAGGAGACCGTCGACGAGATCAAGAAGGCCGGCGGCGTCGCGGAGGCCATGATCGCCGACGCGGGTTCCGAGACTGACGTCATCGCCGTCATCGACAAGGCGGTGAAGGCCCACGGCCGGCTCGACGTGATCTGGGCCAATGCCGGCGTCTCCGGCGGGCTCATTCCACTCGGCGAGCAGACCGTGGAGCATTGGCAGGAGGTGTTGCGCGTCAATCTGATCGGGCCGTTCCTCGCCGTGAAGCATGCGATGCCGCACATGGTGAAGCAGAAGTCCGGCGCGATCGTGCTGACCGCATCCGTCGCGGGCCTCAAGGCCGGCGCCAGCGGACATCCGTATGCGGCGAGCAAGGCGGGCGTAATCAGCCTGGTGCAGACCACGGCGTATTCACTCACCGGCACCGGCGTGCGCATCAACGCGGTGTGCCCGGGCCTGATCGAGACCGGCATGACCAAGCCGATCTTCGACCGCGCCAAGGAGCGCGGCACGCAGGGCAAGATCGGCCAGCTCAACCCGCTTCAGCGCCCCGGCCAACCGCACGAGCTCGCGGCGATGGGCTTGTTTTTGGCGAGCGATGAGGCGTCGTATGTCAACGGTCAGGCATTCCCGGTGGACGGCGGGCTGACGGCGTCGATGCCGTATACGGGCAAGCCGGTTTGACCCTGCCGTGTCCCGGACGCGACGCAGCGCGCAAGCGTTGCGGCGCAGAGCCGGGACCCAGCAGGCTGCACGGCCCGCTGCCACCTAGGCCCCGGCTCTGCAGCGCATCGTCGAAGGGACGCTGCGCTGCGTCCGGGCGCGAGAGCGGTGGTGAATGACTGACATGAGACGACTGACATGGGACCGCGTCCTCGCGGCGCATCTCGCCCGAGCTTTGCTTCGTTGCCTTGCCCTCGAATGAACAAGGGCGCAGGGAAGGCCGGGAGCCGGTTGGCTCCCGTGGACCGCCATGCCAAAAGCAGACTGCGTGTGCTGCGCATAGCGGAGAACAGGGCAACCGGAGACATCCCGGCCTTCCCTGCGCAGTGGTTGGAACGGCTTATGTCGCGCTCTCCTCGGGAGCGTTGCACTATTGCCCCGTCGCCTTGCGGATGGCTGATGTGTGGCCCGGTCGGGCCGCCACATCACCACAAGACTTGACGCCAGACTGCGGGCGCCAGGACCACACGATTTTGCCGTACGCTGATTACACCGGTCGTGTGCGCGACGGCTCTGCTCACGGTTGCCCGCCCTGCAAAAGCCCTTCGCGCCGGTATCATCGGCGCCCACCGCCGCCCGGCCCGCGTTCGTGACGATCGCGATACGCCCCTTGTCCTTGGGCCGGGTTGCCGCGATAGATACGCCATTACCGAATTTCGGTAAACCGGAATATTTTTGCCAGCGCGGATTGACCGATGGCTTGGGTGTTTTGCCCGACGGGCAACGCAAGGGATTGTGGTTCTCCCTCGTCACTCCGGGGCGCGACGAAGGCGCGAGCCCGGAATCCATTTTCGCAGCGTGTGATGTGGGCCGATGGATTCCGGGCTCGATGCTGCGCATCGCCCCGGAATGGCGGTGTGCGATGTTGATTTGCCCCATCGGGCCTCACGTTGGTATGGTTCCTGCAGGCAACCTCAGCCTCCATCCTCTGAAGAAACGTGCCAATGCCAAGCTCAAGACCCGACCGTATTCGCAAACTCCTCGCCGACCTCGTCGGCTTCGACACCGTCAGTGACCGCACCAACTTGCCGCTGATCGCCCATATCGATAACTACCTCGCCGCGTTCGGCGTCAAGAGCGAGCGCTTCGTCGACACGACCGGGCAAAAGGCCTCGCTGTGGGTCACGATCGGCCCCGACGACCGCTCCGGCTTCGTGCTATCGGGCCACACCGACGTCGTGCCTGTCGTAGGCCAGGACTGGAGCCACGATCCGTTCAGGCTGATCGAGCGCGACGGCAAGCTCTATGGCCGCGGCACCACCGACATGAAAGGGTTTGTCGCGGTATGCCTTGCCATGGTGCCGGAGATGGTGGAGGCGAAGCTTGCAACGCCGATTCACCTCGCGATCTCCTATGACGAGGAGATCGGCTGCGTCGGCGTACGGCCGATGCTCGGTGAGGTCGCCAAGAAGAAGGTTCGGCCGCTCGGCGCCTTCATCGGCGAGCCGACCGAGATGAAGGTGATCATCGGCCACAAGGGCAAGCACGGCGTGCGCGCGACCTTTCGCGGGCTCGCCCGCCATTCGTCGATCGCGCCCGACGGCGTCAACGCGATCGAATATGCGGCCGAGCTGATCGTCGAAATCCGCCGCCGCGCCGTAGCACTCGCGGCCGCGCGCGCAACGAACAGTCTCTACGACGTACCGCACTCGACGCTGCTCACCAGCATCGTGCATGGCGGCGCGGCGCTGAACATCGTGCCCGACACCTGCACGGTGGATTTCGAATGCCGCGGCATCGGCATCACCGAGTCACGCGAGGTCACCGATGCGATCGTCGCCTGGGCCAAGGCCGAGCTCGAGCCGGCGATGAAGGCGAGAAGCCCGGAGTGCGGCATCGACTTCGAGGAGATCCTCGATTATCCCGCGCTCGACACGGCGGCCGATGCCGCCATCGTCACGCTCGCCAAGAGCCTCGCCGGACGCAACGACCACGCCAAGGTCGCCTTCGGCACCGAGGCGAGCCTGTTCGCCAGCATGGCCGACATCCCGTCGGTGGTGATCGGCCCCGGCGCGATCGCGCAGGCGCATACGCCGGATGAGTTCGTGGAAATGGCCGAGCTGGAGAAATGCGCGGGCTTCGTGGAGAGGCTGATCGCGCATTGTGCGAAGAATTGAATTCGTAGGGCGGATTAGCGGAGCGTAATCCGCCACGGTGCTTCGTGCGGAGAGAATGGCGGATTACGCTCCGCTAATCCGCCCTACGACGCCGACGTGAGTTGTCACGGAAGCGCCGCCCGCTTTCTCCCTACACCGCGCCCGCCTTCTGCGCGTACTCCCACGACGCCTTCGACAGCGGCACGGTGCGCTTGGCGGATTCCAGCGCCTTGGCGTTGGCGGCGGTGCCGTCGCGGACGCGGCCGGCGATGCCTTGGGTGATGCCGGCGAGACGGAACAGATTGTAGGAGAAGTACCAGTTGAGATCCGGCACCGTCATCTTGGTGACGTTGCAATAGATCTGCGCCGCCTCTTCCAGGCTCGGGATGTTGAGCGCCTTGAGATCGGCGCCCTCGAGGCCCGGCATGATCCACTGCATCAAGAGATAGGTGAAGTCGGCCATGGGATCGCCGAGCGTCGACAGCTCCCAGTCGAGGACGGCTTGCACGCGCGGTTCCGTCGCGTGGAAAATCATGTTGTCGAGGCGATAGTCGCCGTGGACGATCGAGACGCGCGCCTGTTCCGGTACGGTCTTCGGCAGCCATTCGGCGACCTTCTCGAACTCGGGAATATGCTGGGTCTCGGATGCGCGATACTGCTTGGTCCAGCGATCGATCTGGCGCGCGAAATAATTGCCGGGCTTGCCGAAGTCGCCGAGGCCGATCGTAACAGGGTCGTACATGTGGAGCTTCGCCAGCGTCTCGATCTTGCTGGTGAAGATCTTGCGGCGCGACTCGGCATCCTGGCTCGGCAGCGTCGGATCCCAGAACACCCGCCCCTCCTCCATCGACATGATGTAGAAGGCAGCGCCAATGACGCCATCGTCCTGGCAGAGGGCATAGGCGCGCGCGACCGGAAAGCCCTGTTTTCCAAGGGCCGCAATGACGCGGTATTCGCGGTCGACCGCGTGCGCCGACGGCAGCAATTTGCCGAACGGCTTTCTGCGCATCACGTAGGAACGGTTCGGCGTGTTCAGCCGATAGGTCGGATTGGACTGGCCGCCCTTGAATTGCAGCACGACCAGCGGCCCCTCAAAACCTTCGACGTGCTCGCGCATCCAGGCTTCGAGGCGCAGCTCGTCGAAACGATGCCGCTCCTCGACCGGCTTGGTGCCCGAAAACTCTTCGTCTCTCCTGACGCCGTCGGCCATGACGCTCCCTCTTCAGTCCTGACCTTTTTCAGGTCGAGCATGATCCTAATCGGTAACCGCTGACGCACTTGCGTCAAGCGGTCATTGCGAATGGGACCATGCCCTGTCGTTTCTTCAAGTCGGGAGCGCCGCCTGGCGCTCCCTCTTAATCAATGACTGGGAGAGTTGGCATACTTCCGAACCTCAAGCCTGGCAATGGCGCGATTGTGCACCTCGTCCGGACCGTCGGCGAGACGGAGCGTGCGGATGTGGGCGTAGTCCTTGGCAAGACCCGCCTCGTCCGACACCCCAGCGCCGCCGAAGGCCTGGATCGCCTCGTCGATGATCTTGAGCGCCATGTTGGGGGCTGCGACCTTGATCATCGCGATCTCCGCCTGCGCGGTCTTGTTGCCGACCTTGTCCATCATGTCGGCGGCCTTGAGGCACAGAAGACGCGTCATCTCGATGTTGGTGCGGGCCTCGCCGATGCGCTGCTCCCATACCGAGTGCTCGACGATCTTCTTGCCAAAGGCGGTGCGCGAGGTGAGCCGCTTCACCATCTTCTCCAGCGCCTCCTCGGCCTTGCCGATGGTGCGCATGCAGTGATGGATGCGGCCCGGGCCGAGGCGGCCCTGCGCGATCTCGAAGCCGCGGCCTTCGCCGAGCAGGATGTTCTCCTTCGGGACCCGGACGTTGTCGAGCAGCACCTGGGCGTGGCCGTGCGGCGCGTCGTCGAAGCCGAACACAGGGAGCATCTTCTCGACCTTGATGCCTGGCGTGTCGAGCGGAACCAGGATCTGCGACTGCTGCTGGTGCTTGGCCGCCTTGAAATCGGTCTTGCCCATCAGGATCGCGATCTTGCATCTGGGATCGCCGACGCCGGACGACCACCATTTGCGGCCGTTGATGACGTAATGGTCACCGTCCTTCTCGATACGGGTCTCGATGTTGGTGGCGTCGGACGAGGCGACCGCCGGTTCCGTCATCAGGAAGGCGGAGCGGATCTCGCCGTCCATTAGCGGACGCAGCCATTTGCGCTTCTGCTCGTTGGTGCCGTAGCGGATGAACACTTCCATGTTGCCGGTGTCGGGCGCGGAACAGTTGAACACTTCCGAGGCCCAGGTGATGCGGCCCATCTCTTCCGACAGCAGCGCGTATTCGAGATTGGTCAGTCCCGCGCCGCGGAATTCGTCGTCCTCATGCTCGCTCGGCGGCATGAACATGTTCCAGAGGCCTTCAGCCTTCGCCTTCTTCTTGAGGTCCTCCAGGATCGGAATCACCTTCCAGCGCTCGCCGGCGTGATCCTGCTGGTCGTAGATCGGCACCGCCGGGCGCACGTGCTTGGCCATGAAGGACCGCACGCGGTCGAGCCATTCCTTCTGCTTGGGGGACAGATCGAAATCCATGGGACGCTCCTCGTATCTCTTTTGCAAACCTGTTTTGTGCCGGACTGTCCTCCCGCATTGCGTAGCCCGCAAGCGCGACTTCGCGCGCCTTGCGAGGCTTTCCGAGCCGGCCGCGAATTGCGAACGAGTCTCGAATGCGGATTGACATCTCCGACCTTCAAACGATAGTTTCATACAACTGTTTGAATTGCAACTCCCTCGCCCACGACGTCATTCCGGGGCCGCCCGCAGGGCTGAACCCGGAATCTCGAAATGTGGCGCGAGATTCCGGTTCGGCGCTTCGCGTCGTCCCGGAATGACGGGAAAAGAGCCATGGCCAGCGATCATACGAGGTCTGCCATTCTGACCGCCGCCGAACGGCTCTATGCCGATCGCGGCTTCAGCGACGTGACGCTACGCGACATCGTCGCAGAGGCGGGCGTGAACCTCGCCGCAGTGAACTATCATTTCGGCTCGAAGGACGAGCTGATCGCGGAATTATTCGTCACGCGCTCGATCGCCACCAACCGGGAACGCCTGCGCGAATTGAAGGCGGCGGAAGAGCAAGGCGGCGGCCGCGCGCCGATCGAGGTGATCCTGCGCGCCCTCGTCGGTCCGACGCTGCGCGGCTGCCTCGGGCCTGAGAACCAGCGCTCGACCGCGGCGCGCTTCATGATCCGCGCCTCGATCGAATCCGTGCCGCCGATCCGCCGCATCAAGAACCGCGAGATCGACCATTTGAGGAAATTCGCAGGCGCCATGCGCCGCGCCCTGCCCGAGCGCAGCGACGTCGACATCTACTGGGGCCTCAACTTCGCGCTCGCGATGGCGCACCACACCATCCGCGAAAGCGAGCGGCTGACCAAACTGTCGGAAGGCAAATGCGACCTCGACGACGTCGAGGATGTCGTCGCGCGCGTGGTCAGCGTGGCAACAATGGCGCTGACGGCGGGCAAGGCGGAGACGAAGCCGGCGGCGAAGGTCGCGGCGCGCTGACCTCACATCATCGCGATGCAGTCGATCTCGACGTCGAACGGGCCGAACCATTCCGGCGTGCAGACGAAAATCCGCGCCGGCGGATCATCAGGGAAATAGCGGGCATAGACCGCGTTGAACGCGGCGAAGTGTCTTGTCGAGGTGCAGTAGACGTTGCACTTCATGACGTTGTCGAGCGAGGCGCCGGCCGCCGCGAGGCACAGCTTCATCTGCTCCATGATGATCTCGCTCTGCCGCTCGATGGCCATTGCTCCGATCGCGCCCGTCTCGGGGTCGAACGGCGGCAGGCCGGCGACGAAGATCATGTTTCCGGCGCGCGTCACCGGCGAGGTCGGCGCTTTCGCGCGATCGAGAAAGGTCGAGATCGGCTCGACACGGAGCGCTTCGCGTTTCATGGCCGGCCACCTTCGGTTCGAGCGAGAGTGACGGCTGATTACACTATTCGTCCGCCGACATGCTTCGCTTCCGATCGAAGTGTGGTGGAGCGGCGGTGTCAGGCCCGCTGCGGCATTTCCTCGGCCTCTTCCTTGGCGAGCAGCAGCAGCATCTCGATACCCATCTCGCCTTCCTGCGGCGAGCGGATGAACTTGATCTCGTCGGCACTCTGCCGCAGCGCGGCGACGATGGCGACGGCCTGATTGGCGGTGGCCGCCTCGGTCGCCAGAATGGACTTCTGGTTCTTCGCCTGGAACCCGATCGTGTAGGACATTCAATTCCCTCCCCGAACTCAAGTGGAGAGATCGAATCAGAGTCGCGCGCAAAGCGGAAGCCTGTGCGACTACGGACCGGACTTATCTGGGGATGGCCCGCAAGTCTCAGGCAAGGCCGAGCGTCGCTCCCCTTTCGGCTTACAGGAGAAGGGGAGAAATGCGCTAGATGATCCCCTGCTTCTTCAATTCCTCGATCTTCCCGGCATCATAGCCGAGCTTGCCGCCGAGCACCTCCTGCGTGTGCTCGCCGAGCAGCGGCGGGGCGCGGTATTCGGTGATGGGGGTGCCCGAGAGGGTCAGCGCGTTGCGGATCAGGGAGAGCTCGGGCTCGAACTTGTGCTGCGTCTTGACCCGCATGCCGCGCGACTGCACGTGCGGATCGGAGAACACCTGCTCGAAATTGTTGATCGGACCCGAGGGCACGCCGGCCTCCTCCAGCTTCTCCAGCCAGTAGGCCACCGGCTGCTTCAGGAACAGGCCGGCGAAGATCGCCATGATCTCCTTGCCGTGCACGACACGGTCGTTGTTCTTGACGAAGCGCGGATCGTTCGCGAGCTCCGGCTCGCCGAGCACGGCGCAGGTCTTTCGGAACTGGCCGTCATTGCCGACCACCAGCATCAATTCGCCATCAGTGCAGCGGAACACGCCGGCCGGCATGCCGCCATTGCCCCAGGTGCCGCGGCGCGGCGGGGTCTTGCCGTTGACGAGGTAGATCTGCAGCCAGTGTGACAGCGACGCGATCACGGTGTCGAACAGGCAGACGTCGATGTGCTGGCCCTGCCCGTCATTGGCGTCACGGTGATAGAGCGCGGAGAGAATGCCGATCGAGGTGTTCATGCCGGTCATGTAGTCGACGATGGAGGGGCCGACCTTCATCGGGCCCTCGCCCGGCTCGCCGTCCATGTGGCCGGTGACGCTCATCAGCCCGCCCATCGCCTGCAGGATGGCGTCATAGCCGGCGCGCGGCGCGTAAGGTCCGGTCTGGCCGAAGCCGGTCACCGAGCAATAGATGATGCCGGGGTTGATCGCCTTGATGGTCTCGTAGTCGAGGCCGTAGCGCTTGAGATCGCCGACCTTGTAATTCTCCATGAAGACGTCGACGTCTTTGGCGAGTTCGCGGATGATCGCCTGCCCTTCGGGCGTGGCGATGTTGACGGTCACCGACTTCTTGTTGCGGTTGGCGCAGAGGTAGAAGGAATTGTTGTTGTTGGCCTTTCCTTCCGGGTCGGTCAGGTAGGGCGGCCCGAATGCGCGCGCGTCGTCGCCGGTGCCCGGCCGCTCGATCTTGATCACCTCCGCGCCGAGATCGCCCAGCATCTGGGCCGACAGGGGCCCGGCAAGGACGCGCGTGAGGTCAAGGATCTTGATGCCTGAGAGCGGCAGGGCCGACATGTAAGCTTCCTCCGGGGAACTGGATCTTGGTGCGGCGGCTCGAAGCGGCCGTATCCCTTGCGGATACACCATTTTGGCGCGCTGAGCCCTGCACTGGCGGCATACGGCTATCTCATGCCGGGTACGGGGAGCATTCCATCAGCACTTTCCGCGCCACGATATTGGCTCAGGTTACCGCCGCAACCACCCGCGGCCGGCGCCGTGCGAGCAGCACCAGGATCAGCACCGTCGCGCAGGAGAATACCAGCGTGAGACCGAGCGCGCCGCGGCTACCGAATTCGGTCAGCAGGCCGACGAGGAGCGGCGGCGAGATCGCAGACGCCAGATTGAGCGGCAGCGCGATCATCGACATCGCCTTGGCGAACTCGGCCTGGTCGTAGAACACGAGGGGGATGGTGGCCCGCGCCACCGCCATCGCGCCGCTGCCGGCGCCGTAGAGCAGGATGAAGGCCGCGACCGCCCAGGTCGCGCCCTCGCTCAGCATCAAGAGCAACATGGCCATTGGCAGCGCCGTGCCGGCCACGAGCCCGGTCGTGATCCCGTCCCACCGCCCGCCGCCGAGAAGATCCAGCCCGCGGGCGCTGACCTGGATCACGCCCAGCATCGAGCCGAACAGAAGTGCCTGAGCCGGCGCCAGCCCTTCCGTCCGCAACAATTCGATCATGATGGCACTGATGCCGAAATTGACGAAGGCGTTCAGCGTGATCGCGGCGACGACGAGGCCGAAGGTGCTCCTGGGAATGGTGGGCGGCAGCGCCGACTTGACCGGCTCGCCGGCACCATCCCCCACGATCTTCCGGCGCGGTGCGAGTGCGTAGAGCGGCAGGCTGACGAGGAGCATCATCGCGGCATAGACGAGGCACGTCCCCCGCCAGCCGAGGTGACCGCTCAGGAACGAGGTCGTCGGCCAGAAGATGCTGCTGGACAGGCCCGTCACCAGCATCAGGGCGCCGATCGCGTTCTTGGCCTGCCGCCCGGCGATCTCGTTCAGCATGATATAGGCGCCGGTCGACAGCGTGGCGCTGCCGGCAACGCCGAGCACGATCCAGGCGGCGAAATAGAGCATCGGCTCGCGCGCGAGGGACAGCAGCACGAAGCCCGGCGCGGTGACGACCGTGCCGACCATCATGACGATCCGCGCGCCATGCCGTGTGAACGATTTGGCGAGCCAGGGCGCGCACAGGCCCATCGCGACATAGAGAACGGATGTCCCGGCGAACACCGCCGGCAGGCTCATGCCGAGATCGGCGGCGAGATCGCGCCCGACGATGGCAGGAAGCCCGATCGTGCCCCATCCGATCAGCTGCGTGATGGCGAGCACCAGCAGGACGCCGATCAGCCTGCTGTCAGATTTCAAGAAACGCATTCCAAACGTTCGCCTGCCCGGCAGGCGCGATCGCGCCCGTGACACCTCTCTTAGCCGGAGACTCAGGGCGCGGGAACGCCGGCCGCCGAATGGCAGAAGGCAGCCGGGAGCATGTCAGGCGGAGGAGCGCCGTCCCTTACGCCGCGATTCCGAGCAAGGATCGCGCCTCGGCCGCGGTTGCGACGCGCCGGCCGTGGCGCGTGACGGCCTCACAAGCGATGGTCACGAGCTCGGCGTTGCTACCGGCCAGGCGCGTCTTGTCGACCCTGATATTGTCCTCGAGCCCGGTCCGGACCGCGTCGGCGCCCCGCGCCAGCGCCCAGCCCATGACCTCGGCCTGATGACGTCCGATCCCGGCCGCGGTCCATGTCGCTTTCGGAATCAGCCGCTTCAGCTCCTGGAGGAGAATGTCGAGGACATGCTCATCCGCCGGCATCGCATTCTTGACGCCCATGACGAACTGCACATGCGGACGCGGATTGATCAGCCCCGCCTCGATCAGGCGGCGCGCACCATGCAGATGCGACAGGTCGAAGATCTCGATCTCCGGCAAGACGCCATTCGCCTTCATGCCGGTCGCGAGAGTCTCGACCAGAGCGGCGCTGTTCTCGTAGACGATCGTCGGAAAGTTCACCGAGCCGGTGGATAGCGATGCCATGTCCGGCTCGAGGTAAAGCGAGGATCCACGTGCCGAAGGATCGCGGCCGCGCCCGCCAGTCGAGAACTGGACGATCATGCCAGGACAATGCTTCCTGATCCCCTCCTGCACCAGGGCAAAGCGCTCGGGATCCGAGGACGGCGTCTCGTCGTCGTTGCGAACATGGATGTGGGCAAGCGTGGCCCCGGCCTCGAAGGCTTGGTGCGTCGATTCGACCTGCTCGGACGGCAGGATGGGCACCGCCGGATTGTCCTTCTTGCGCGGAACGGAGCCGGTGATGGCAACAGCAACGACGACGGGGTTCATCCCTGGACCTCATGATGATCGCGCTCGCGCGCACAAAGTCGAATAGATTGTTAAGTAGCGCATGAAGCCCTGCCGCTGCAAACATCATGGCTCGCAGCGGCTGCCTCGTCACGTCTCCATCAGGTCGGAATTGCGGCCGCCCCGCTCGCCGCTTCCGCGCGCTGCCGCTCATAGTCCGCCCGCGGCATCGGAACGGCCTTGGGATTGCCGAGATCGTCGATGCTGATCCGATAGGTTTCCCGCGCCGAGACCGCCGCCAGCGCGGCGATCACCGTGATGCCGAAGGCGATCGCGCCCACCGTCAAGGGGATGTTGGCCGAGCCGGGAGGCGCCACGGTGGCGAACAGGGCCGGAAGCAACGCGGTGATGGTGGTCCCGATGTTCTGCGAGATCGCCATCGCCGACACCCGGGTGCGCGTCGGAAACAGCTCCGGGTAGAAGCTCGGGAAGATCGCGTTGTAGCCCTGGTAGACGACGCCCCACATCAGCAGCGAGAGCGTGATCGCCAGCGGCACGTTCCTGATGCTGATGGCGTAGAGATAGCCGAAGGCAAGCAGGCCCGAGAGCAACGCGCCCACGATGATCGGAGGCTTGCGGCCGACCTTGTCGGAGAGATGGCCGACGAACGGAATGACGAACACGGCCAGCATGTTTCCGAGCACCGGGATCCAGAGATAGACGTCCTTGGCGAAGCCGATGCCATAGGCCGGCTGCACCGCGTAGGCTGCGCCGAAGATGGTCGCCACCACCGGAATGACGTTCATCAGTGCCATGCAGATGACCCTGAGCATGTCCCGCCAGCTCAGCTTGATGGCCTGGACGATGGGCGCGCGCGGCGTTTCTCCCCGCTCGCCCTCACGGGCAAAGGCGGGGGTCTCATCGACTTCGCGGCGAATGATATAGCCAGCGACGATGACGAAGAAGCTGAGCAGGAAGGGAATCCGCCAACCCCAGCTGTTGAAGGCATCGGTGGGCATATAGGCGGCCAGCGGCAGGAAGACGGCTGCTGCGAGAATCTGTCCCGCCTGCACTCCCTGAAGCGCGAAGCTTGCATAGAAGCCGCGCCGGCCAAACGGCGCGTGCTCCAGGATCATCGAGCTCGCGCCGGAGATTTCACCGGCGACGGCAAATCCCTGCACCAGGCGCAGGATGACGAGGAGGATCGGCGCCAGCATGCCGACTTGCTGATAGGTGGGCAGAAGTCCAACGGCCATGGTCGAGATGCCCATCAGGAACATGCAGACGATGAGCACCGTCTTGCGGCCATGGGTGTCGCCCCAATGACCGAGCACGAAGGCACCGATCGGCCGGGCCACGTAGCCGACGCCATAAGTCGCCAGCGACGCGACGATCGCGACGGTGGGATTGTCCGACGGGAAGAAGATTTGCGGGAAGATCAGCGACGCCGCGGTCGCATAGATGAAGAAGTCATAATATTCGAGGGCTGATCCGATCCAGCCGCTGGCAGCAGCCTTCCTGGACTGACTCATATCGTGGGTCGCGCGAGCGGTCGTCATCTCGGAAAATTCCTCCCGGGTTTGCTGATGTCCCGTTGGCGGGCTTCACTGGAAAATTGGGCAGCACTCTCCCGGCGCTCCGCGAGACTTTCGCGAGCGCTTGTCACTGCCGATGGATGTTTGATTGGTTGCGACAATAGGCTATCGCCCGGGTAACACAATTACCCTGTTATGCGATAAACCTAACATGATGTTATCTAGGCCGGAGCGCTGCCCCGCGCCGCGGTTGCGCTCGCCGAATGGCAGCCCAGCATGTCGCGGCGAGATCATTCCGGCGGATTGAACGTCCGCACGAAATACACGGGCTCGCTATCCTTCTTCAGGCGATAGAGCTGCGCCGGGCGGTTGGCGCCGCGCCGCATCCTGGCCACCGGCTCGATCATGTCGGCTGACAGGATGCGGGTCCGGAAGGCGCTCTTCTCGAGCGGGCGATCGAGCACGATCTCGTAGACGCGCTGCAGATCCGGCAGGGTGAATTCCGCCGGCATCAGATAGGCCGGCAGCGAGGTGTATTCCACCTTGTTGCGCAGGCGCTGGATTGCGGTTGCCAGGATCTCGCCGTGATCGAAGGCGAGCCTGTCCTTGA
The DNA here is from genome assembly GCF_030272265.2 of Bradyrhizobium sp. 62B. Lineage (NCBI taxonomy): Bacteria > Pseudomonadati > Pseudomonadota > Alphaproteobacteria > Hyphomicrobiales > Nitrobacteraceae > Bradyrhizobium > Bradyrhizobium sp. 62B. Next base: position 4,526,885 of record NZ_CP092841.2, read on the forward strand.
GCTTGCCCCCACGAATTGGAAACCAGCGCGCATCCGGCGGAAGCGCGCGCGCCGCCTCCGGGATCAGCGCGAAATAGGCGTGCGTCGCCGACCAGCCCCGCGGATCGCGCGTCGCGCTCCCCCAGCTTCCGAGTTGTTCGAGATAGGGGCTGGTGACACCTGTCTTCTCCCTCAGCTTGCGGGCCGCGCAGGCCGCGAGGTCGCTGTCCTTAGCGACATCGACGAAGCCGCCCGGCAAGGCCCAGGCCGACGGAAACGGCTCGCCCTCGTCCGTCGGTCGCTGCACCAGCAACACCTGAAGACTGTCATCCAGGATCACGAAGATCACGACGTCGACTGTCGTCAGGGGACGCGGAAAGTCCAATTGCCGCGACTTTCCAATGTCCTTGCCAACGCCTTTGCCAAAATCCTTGCCAAGACCCCTGCCAAGCGCCTCGCCTGCCATCGCCAAACTCCGCTGCCAGGACTTGACACTAGCATAGTTAGTTGTACAGTCCAACTTACTTAGTTGTTCAGACACACTTATAACGTTTACCGGAGACAGGCCATGTTCGGCGTCAGATACATCAAGGCTCAGCCCACCACCTATCTGATGAAGTATCGCGGCGGCGCCATCGTCGCCGAGGGCCCCGGTCTTTCCACGCTGTATTACGCGCCGGCGACCATGCTGGTCGCGGTGCCGATCGGCAGCCGCGACGCCTCCTTCATCTTCGAGCAGACCGCGCGCGACTTCCAGACGCTGACCGTCCAGGGTCAGGTGACTTATCGCATCAGCGACCCGAAGAAGGCTGTCTCGATGCTCGACTTCACCCTGAAGGCGGACGGCAAGACCTATGAGAGCGACGATCCGGAAAAGCTGCCGGAACGCATCCTCGGCACGGTCGAGGTCCTCGCCCAGCAAGCGGTGAAGGAACTGACGCTGAGGGACGCGTTGCAGGCGTCCGACCGCATCGCCGATATCATCGCGGGCGGATTGAGGCAGCGCGCCGATATCGCCTCCCTCGGGCTCGAAATCCTTGGCGTGTCGGTTCGCGGCATCAAGCCGACGCCGGACACCGCGAAGGCGCTGGAGGCGCAAGCCCGCGAAGCGATCCTCAAGACCGCGGACGAGGCCATCTTCGCCCGGCGCAACTTCGCCGTCGAGCAGGAGCGCGCCATTCGCGAGAGCGAGCTCGACACCGAGATCGCGGTCGAGCAGAAGAAGCGGTCGATCCGCGAGACCCAGATGGACGCCGAGGCGAGCGTGGCCGCCAAGCGCAACGAGCTGCGCGAGGCCGGCATGGCGGCGGACATCGTGCTGGAAGGCAAGCGCAAGGATTTCGTCGGCCTCAACGCCGAAAGCACCAGGACGCTGGCTGACGCCGAAGCCTATCGCGTCGGTGCCTTGATGAAGATCTTCGAGGGTGTCGACACCCGCGTGATCCAGGCGCTCCGCCGCCGGCATGCAACCGGGTCAGCCTCGCGCAAGCCTTCTCCGGCATCGCTGAGAAGGCCGAGAAGATCGGCCAGCTCAACGTCTCTCCGGACCTGCTCAGCCAGTTGATGGAGAAGCCGAAGCCGACGGAGGCCGCCAATGCCCGCCGCCAATGACCGCAAGGTCGTGCTGGTGACGCGCAAGACCAGGCTGGAGGACCTGATCGCGCGCCACTGACGGCGGCGCAGGCGCGCTTCTATGTCGAGCATCTCGGCGCCGACTTCTCCGACTATGAGCGGGAGCACGAAGTCTATCGGGCGCAGCACCGCACCACGCTGCAGGTGCTGGAGCAATGGGGGCGCTATCAGATCATCGATCGCAGCTTCCTGCCGAATTTCATCTTCGGGCCCGACGACATCGTGGCCGTGCTCGGCCAGGACGGCCTCGTCGCCAACACGATGAAATATCTCAACGACCATCCCCTGATCGGGCTCAACCCCGACCCCGCGCGCCACGACGGCATTCTGCTTCCCTTCGCGCCGCGCGACCTCGCGAAATTCCTGCCGGAGGTTGCCGCCGACAAGCGCGGCAGCCAGGCCGTGACGATGGCGGAAGCACGGCTCGGCGACGGCCAGATGCTCTACGCCGTCAACGACCTCTTCATCGGCGCCCGTACGCATGTCTCGGCGATCTACGAGCTCACCGCCGGCGGTGCCATGGAGCGGCAGTCTTCCAGCGGCCTGATTGTTTCGACCGGGCTCGGATCGACCGCCTGGTTCAAGAGCATCGTCACCGGCTCGCTTGCCATTGCCGGCAGCTTTGGCCAGCCTCCCCTGCTCAGCGGCTACGAGGCGCTGCCCTGGGACGCGGCCGAGCTGCGCTTCGCGGTACGCGAGCCCTTCCCCAGCCGCCATTCCAAGACCAATCTCGTCTGCGGCCGGCTCGCTCCCGCAGAGCAATTGCGCATCCGTTCCTTGATGCCGGAAAACGGCGTGATCTTCAGTGACGGCGTCGAAGCCGACCGCCTCGATTTCAATGCCGGCGCCGAGGTTGCAATCGGAATTGCCGCGCGGCGCGGCCGATTGATCGTGTGATGGCTAACTGCCCAGCGCGTTCTCGCCGGCTTCGCGGCCGGGCACGCTGACATGCACCTCATGCCCCTCACGAAGCGCGAGGGATGCGGCGGCAACCGCCGATTCAAAGGCAGCCTCCTTGGTGGCGTATTTGCTCCTGACGTCGCCGTCGTGCAGCACGCCCCATTCGTCCTGCACCGGCACGATGGCATATTGAGCGAGGCCCATTGTCCAACTCCTGGGTTTCAGAATCCATCTGCCGGATAACGCGCCCGCGCGTCTAACGTTGCGTCAGTTGCGGATGCGCGGCGGTGACGCGCCACACCGTGTTGCCGCTGTCGTCGGCGACCAGCAGCGCGCCTGATTTGTCGATGGCAACGCCAACGGGCCTGCCGCGTGCCTTGTTGTCGCTGTTGAGGAAGCCGGTCACCACGTCCTGCGCCGGTCCGCTCGGCTTGCCGTCCGTGAACGGCACGAACACAACCTTGTAGCCGTTCAGCACCTGCCTGTTCCAGCTGCCGTGCTCGCCGACGAAGGCGCCGCCGCGATAAGCGGCCGGCAGAGCGGAGCCGGTGTTGAAGGCCATCCCGAGCGGTGCGACATGCGAGCTCAGGGCGTAATCCGGAGCGATCGCCTTGGCGACGAGATCCGGCCGCTGCGGCTTGACGCGGGGATCGACGTGCTGGCCGTAATAGCTGTAGGGCCAGCCATAGAAGCCGCCGTCCTTCACCGAGGTCATGTAGTCGGGGACGAGATCGGGACCGAGCTCGTCGCGCTCGTTCACCACCGTCCACAGCGCGCCGGTCTGCGGCTCGAAGCTGAGCCCGTTCGGATTGCGCAGGCCGCTTGCGAAGATACGCCAGCGCCCGCTGGCACGGTCGACCTCGAGGATGGCGGCGCGATTGTGCTCGGCCTCCATGCCGTTCTCGGTGATGTTGCTGTTGGAGCCGACGCCGGCATAGAGTTTCGAGCCGTCGGGGCTGGCGACCAGGCTCTTGGTCCAGTGATGGTTGATCGGCCCGCCCGGCAGCGGCGTCAGCACCGTGCCCGGCGCGGTGATCTTGGTGTCGCCTTCCGTATAGGGATATCTGACGATCGCATCGGCATTGGCGACATAAAGCTCGTTGCCGACCAGCGCGATCCCGAACGGCGAGTTGAGCTGCTCGAGGAAGACGCTTTGCGTATCCGGCACGCCGTCGCCATTGCTGTCGCGCAGCAGTGTGATGCGGTTGCCCGGCCCGGTGTCGTTGCCGCCCGAGGTCGCCCAGGACTCGATATATCCCATGACGATCTCCTTGGGCCGCTTGATCCCGGCCCCCTTCGGCGCCTTGGATTCGGCCACCAGCACGTCACCATTGGGCAGCACGTAAAGAAAACGCGGATGCTGCAGGCCGGTCGCGAAGGCCTTGATCTGCAAGCCCTCCGCCACGGAAGGCGTCTCGTCCTTCTTCCAGCCGACGATGCGCGCGATGTGCATGGGCGGCAGCAGATATTGCTGGATGTCGGGCAGCTTAGGGTTGGCGCCAATTTGCGCCTTGGGATCGCCGCTGCCGTCATCGCAACCAGCCAGGAGCAGCAGCGAGGAGCACAGCAGCGCGCGGGCAAGCTTCGATCTCATCGCGCAACTCCTACGCCGTGGCGGTAGACCAGGGCCCAGCCGAGCCAGCCGGTGACGGGCAGGATCAGGACGGTGAGCACCGACAGAACGAGCCCCGTCGGCCACACCGAGGTCCAGGCATCGCGGGTGTGGATCAGCGCGTTGACGATGGCGAGGGTCAGCGCCAGCGCGTTTCCGATCAGATGCGGCCAGGCCGGCGTCTGCGCCCGCACCAGGCGGTTGCCGAGGAAATCGGTCAGGCCCGCGATCGCCGCCAGCACGCCGAAGACGACGCCGACGAGCAGAAGCCATGCAGAAAAATCCGCCCACATGATCTCGGCGCTGGCGACATAGGCGATGTCGGTCAGGAGCGCGCCGACGAAGCACGCGATCGGGATCGGCACGAGCATCGGATGAATGGGATGACCCGCGATCTGCGCGGTGGTGCGCACGCGCACGTCTTGCTGCACGGTCGGCCTCGTGTGAGTTTCGGTCCTGCCCGACCGGCCAACTCGTGCGCGGGGTGATGGTTCCTAGCTGCGCGGCAGGCCCAGCCTTGCGCGGACCTCATCATCCTCGATCACCTGATCCAGGCGCGAATCCTTGCCGGCTTCCTTGCTTACTTCCTTGCCGGCTTCGAAATCTTCCGCGATCGTCTCGAGCACCCGAAATGCGTCCCCGGCGCTCGGTGCCGTCGCGATGTGCGCGATCGACTGGCCGTTGACGGTGAGATCGGCCTCACCCCAGGGCGTGTGTCAATCTCCAGGCGGTCGCCGCCGGCATTTGCGATGAAGTGCTGGACGGTGGATTTGGAGGTCGGCAGAGAAAGGTCCGGCGTCCAGTCGATCGGCTTGTCGGTCATGTCGTGGTCGTCCCGAAGTTGCGACCAACGGATAGACCATCCGGCACGCGGGACATTGACCTGGATCAGGCCTGAATGCGCTCAGAAGCTTGGAGCGGGTGAAGGGAATCGAACCCTCGTATTCAGCTTGGAAGGCTGCTGCTCTACCATTGAGCTACACCCGCGCTACGGGGCTCCCTAACACGGCCGGGCGGCGGTCTCAACTACCAGGACGCCGCTTTCGGGTGCGTTCTCAGCCTTGCGAATTCCCCTGGTTCCTTCCCGGACCATCGCCCCTTAACAGCGGCGGCAATGCCGCCTATATTGAAATCTTCCGCAACCAACGAAAGGAGGTGATCCAGTGTCTTTTACCAAGCGCTGTCACCTCGCTGGGATCGCCCGCTAAGCTCTGAATAAGGCTTGGCATCGGGGCGCTCTCAGCCCTGGACCAGCGAGCACGAAATCGGGCGCGACGGGGCTTCCCCGCCGCGCCTTTTTCGTCGCCGGCCTTTCTGTCGGTCGCGCGGCTCAGGCCGGCGGCTCGCCCGCAAGCACCTCGCGAATCCTCTGCGACAGCTCAGACTTCCGGTAGGGCTTTCCGAGCAACGTCACGCCGGGATCCAGATGCCCTTCGTGGACGATGGCATCGTCGGTGTAGCCGGAGGTGTAGAGCACCTTCACGCCCGGCCGGCGGAGCCGGACGGCGTCGGCCAATTCCCGCCCGTTCATGCCGCCGGGCATGATGATATCCGTGAACAGGAGATCGAATTTGGCGCCCTGGTCGACCAGCGCCAGCGCCGATGCGCCGTCGCCGGCCACGAGCGTGCGATAGCCGAGGCTGCCGAGCTGGGCGATGACATAACCCTGCACCAGCGGATCGTCCTCGACCACGAGGATCGTCTCCTGCCCGCGTGCCGTGACGGGCGCCTGAACCGGCGTCGCCCTGGCCGGCGCCTCGCCCTTCGACCGCGGCAGGAACAGCCGCATCACCGTGCCGGCCCCCTCCTCGCTCTCGACGGCGACGGTGCCGCCGGTCTGGCGGGCAAAGCCGTAGACCATGCTGAGCCCGAGCCCGGTGCCGCGACCGACGCCCTTGGTGGTGAAGAACGGCTCGAACACCCGGTCGCGAATGTCGGCCGGGATGCCGTGGCCGGTGTCGCCGACTGCGACCATCACGAAGGCGCCGCGCACGGCGTCGCCGTCGGCGGCGCTGCCGGCGCCCTCGAACTCCCGGTTCGCGGTCTCGAGGGTGAGCCTGCCGCCCCCCGGCATCGCGTCACGTGCATTGACCGCGAGGTTGACGATTGCGGAGGAGAGCTGCGAGGGATCCGCCATCGCAGACCAGGCGTCGTCGGCGAGCCGGATGTCGATCTCGATATGCTCGCCGAGGATCGGCTTGAGCAGCTTCGCGGTCTCGACCACGAGCGCGTTGACGTCGATCTCGCGCGGCGCCAGCGGCTGGCGGCGCGCGAAGGTCAGGAGCTGCGAGGTGATCTCGGCGCCGCGCGCGGCCGCATCGTCGATCAGCTGCGCGATCGCGGCCAGCTCGGGCTTGTCCGCAAGCCCGTCCCGGATGATCTCGATGGTGCCGGTGATGACCGTGAGCACATTGTTGAAATCGTGCGCGACGCCGCCGGTGAGCTGGCCGATCGCATCCATCTTCTGGGATTGACGCAAGCGCTCCTCGGTTTCGTGCTGCGCGGTGAGGTCGGTCGCGGAGCCGCGGTAGCCCGTGAAGCGTCCGTCGGCATCGAAGACCGGCTTGCCGTTGACGCTGAAATGATGAATCCGGCCCTTGGTGTCATGCCCGCGATATTCGAACTTTCGAAACGGTTCGTGACGGTCCAGCGTCGCCAGGTGCGCGCGCCATTTCTCGGGCTCGGTCTCGCGGTCGAGCGCGGTATCGATGCGGCGCGTGCCGACCCGAACCTTGGGATCCATGCCGAAGGCGACCACCCGGTCCGACAGGTAGGTGAACCGATGATCCGGGCCGGTCTCCCAGAACCAGTCCGATGCGGTCTCGGCATAGTCGCGGAAACGTTCTTCGCTCGCCCGCGCGTCCTCCTCGGCGCGCCGGCGGATTTTCAGATCGCGCTCGAGATTTGCATTGGCCTCGCGCAGCTCGCCATAGGCGTGCTCGAGGTTCGCGCACATTGCGTTGAAGGCGTCGATCACCTTGTCGAGCTCGTCGGCTTCGTAGGGCGGCCGGCGCTCCAGGCGCAAAGGCGGCGGCGGCCGCGCCAGGCTGTATTTGCTGACGAACTCGGCGATGGCGGCCAGATGCCGCGTCACCAGCAGATGGAACATGTAGATGATGAACAGCGAGACCAGGAATGTCTTTGCCGCCTGGCTGGCCAGGATGACCAGCGCCCGGTTGAGCAGATGCTGATAGATGTCGGTCAGCGTCGCCTCGACGTGGAGCAGGCCGATCTCGCGCGCGGTCCCCTGCACTGTCGTGTTCAAGGGATAGTCGCGCGTCACCACCGAGCGGGTGCTGGGCTCGCCGACCGCAAGGCGGATCGGATCGGGACGATCGGCGATCTCGCGCACTTCGGCGGCCCGGATGTCAGGCAGCCGCAGGATGCCGTCGAGCTGGAGCTTGAGCTGGTTCTGGTCGAGATTCCACAGGCTCTCGCCGAGGCTGCCGGTCGTGCTGCGGCCGATCTCGTCGAGCCGCGTCTCGATGAGGGCGACCTCGCGATCGTAATCGAGATAGAGCTGAAGCGCAGTCAGCGTCAGCGTCACGACCGAAGAGAACAGCAGCACGGCGGCGAGGAGCCGTGGTCCGACGCCGCTGCGCGACCAGTTGAAGAGCCGTGACAGCAGCGACGGGAACGTCGGAGCTGCGAGCGTGGTCCCGACGCCGGTCAGACCCGGCTTCGCAGCCGCCGGCGCGACGGCGCGGCTGCGCTTGGGGTCCTCGTCGCCTGCGTTGGCCATGCACCACATCCTCGGAAATGGCGGCTCCCTGCTCCGGCCAGCCGGCTGCAGTCTCGAGCAATCCAAAAGTAGCAATCCAGGAGTTGAGACGCCCGCCTCGTCACCCCGCGCGCAATCATCCTGTCGGCCCGTGGGCGGCTTGAGGTCGACAAGTCATGTCTTGCGCCCAGCAGCAGGATACCCGCGCAAACTACCACTGCGCGTGCTAGAATGACATCGGTGAAAGTGCGGAGTCGCTCGCAGGGCAAGCGGTAACGGTTGCCGGCCCCCAGGTGCCCACTTCCGGTAGATCGCGCGGGCGTCCGAATCCAGTGGTAGCAACCGAAGGAGGCGCCTCATGTGGCGGCTGATGGTCGCCTGCCTGTCGTTGCTCGCAGCCGGTCCCTCCCAGGCGCAGGACGTGATCCGGCTGGCGCGCATCGCCGACATCCCCGATCAATATGTCGGCGGCGAGATGCTGCGGGTTGTCTATGCGAAGCTGAACATCAGGCTGGAGTTCGAGGACGTCCCCGGCAAGCGCGCGCTCGCACTGTCGAGCGCCGGCGAGGTCGACGGCGAGATCCAGCGGATCGGAACGCTCTCGCGCGACTACCCGACGCTGGTCCAGGTCACGCCGGCGATCAACTACATCGAGCCCGCAGTGTTCGCGACCAAGCTCCGGTTCGACGTCGCCGGCTGGGATTCAATCAAGGACTACAGCATCGGCATCGTCCGCGGCGTCGGCTCCTCGGAAGCCGGCACGCGCGGCATGGCCCGCGTCACGGCGACCACCGGCCTCGACAACATGGTCAAGATGCTCGACGCCGACCGCTTTGACGTGATGGTCACCGACCTCTTCAGCGGCCTTGCCGCGGTGAGGAAACTCAATCTGCAGGCCAGGATCTACCCGCTCTCGCCACCGCTCGAGCGCATCCACATCTACCACTATTTGCACGAACGCCATCGCGATCTGGTGCCGAAAGTGGGCAAGGTGATCGCTGAGATGGAGGCGAGCGGCGAACTGGCGGCGCTGCGCGAGGTTCTGGTCAAGCAGGTCCTGAGCGGGCCGTGAGAGCCGTCAGTCAGCTCATCCGAAGCCGCTCGCGCAATGCGACGGCTGCGATCAATATGCCGACACACCAGGCCACGACTGCGCGGTGAGGCTCCCCGCCGAGCAGCACGGTGAAGATGCTCGCGAGCAGGCACGGCGCGATGGCCTTGCCGTTGCGGCTCACGAGCGAGACGAGAAACGGCATCGCCGCGATCGATATTTGCAGAAGGTCCATGCAGGAAACGGTGTCGTGAGGCTTCAGACGCCGCAGCCGCCGGGTGCACGCGGGCGCTTGCCGCGCCGGCTTTCCACGATGCGCTCGCCGCCATTCTCGGCCGAGCTGCCGTAATAGCGGTGATGACCGCTTTGGTCGTGTAGATCGGCCGTCTCCGATCGTCCGGCCCGACGCGCGTCGCAGATGATCTTGATGATGTGACCCGACATTGCCGCCTCCAGCAGAAATCTTGTTGTTTGTGGTCATCAGTCGCGACCGCTTCCGGGGGCGTTCACGCGGCCGGGCCGCAATCGGGTTTCAGGACGGTTTCGTCGCTTGCGGCCCGCGCAATATTTTGCTTCGGGAATGTCGGCACCGCCTGCGGTGGGACGTCCTTGGGATCTGTGCAGAAAACAACGAGGTGACGATGCTTTACGCCATTCTGGCCTACCATGTGGAAGACGAGGTCATGTCCTGGACGCCGGAGCATGACGCCGCGGTCGTGGCCAAGGTCATCGCGGTTCAGGAGCCCTTGCGGGCAAGCGGACAGTTTGGGCCGGCCGCCCGTCTGGATGGGACCCGAAAGGCGCGCACCTTGCGTGGCCCGGGTGCAGGCATGGTGCTGGACGGGCCGTTTGCCGAGACCAAGGAGCAGCTCCTAGGCTTCCATCTGATGGAATGCGCCACGGAGGACGAGGCTATCGCGGCGGCGCGGAAGCTGCGTGCGGTCAATCCGACCGCGGTCTACGAAATCCGCCCGGTCAAGCTTTACGTGCCGGCCGATGGGTTCGGCGCGACGTCCGGGTGAGGCGCAGCCTTAGCCGCCCGGCCCGGTCCGCGCACCATAGAAGCGCTGGATCAGGAGCCCGCCGAAGGCGATGAACCAGACGAAAGGCGCGACGTGCGGCGCAAATGCCGCCACGATCGTGCCGGGGATGAACACCAGAAGCGGAAACAGCGAGGCCATGATCTCGTGGCGCCAGCTGCCGAGGATCGTCCACCACAGCCAGGCATTGAGCCCGGCAATCGCGGTGAGGTGCAGGCCGTAGAGCACCGCAACCGCATTGCTCATGCCGTAATTGGTGTAGAGGCCGTTGGTGACAGGCAGCAGCACGATCGAGAGCAAGAAGAACAGGTTTAGGATCACCCCGCCGCGGCTGCCGACCGGCTGGCGCGCCAGCCGCCGGTGATGGCTGATCCAGAACACGCCGGCGATGATGAAGCTGAGCGCGAAGCCGGCGAGCTTGCCGGAATAGACATGGGCGAGGTCGCTCCAGTCGGGGGCGCTGGTGAACACCGCGGCCTTGGGCAGGTCGTAGGCCAAAAGCGTCATGGCGACACCGAAAATGGTGTTGCTGAGCGATTCCAGCCGCCGCATCTCGAACTGGTCGGGCTTGAGCTCGGTCATGTCGGGTGTGCGCAGCTGGAACTTCGGGCCGTCCTCCCCTAAATCCTAATTCCGGTTCCGTCCAGCCGCATTGCGATTCGCGATGGGATCGCCGACTCTCGGCCTTTCACCGGGGCGATTCGTGGCAACATATCTGGACACGCTCAATGCGGAGCAGCGCCGCGCCGTCGAGCATGGCGTGGCCGACGGCGCGACCGTGGGCGCCCCCCTGCTCGTCATCGCAGGCGCCGGCTCCGGCAAGACCAACACGCTGGCCCACCGCGTCGCGCATCTGATCGTCGCAGGTAGCGATCCGCGCCGCATCCTGCTGATGACATTCTCCCGACGCGCGGCGGCCGAGATGGCCGGCCGGGTCGAGCGCATCGCCCGCAAGGTGCTGGGCGAGAACAACGCCGCGATCATGCGCGATGCCCTCACCTGGGCCGGCACCTTCCACGGCATCGGCGCGCGGCTGCTGCGCGAATATGCCGAGCGGATCGGCGTCGACCCTGCCTTCACGATCCACGACCGCGAGGACTCCGCCGACCTGATGAACCTGGTCCGGCACGAGCGCGGGCTGTCGAAGACCGAGAGCCGCTTTCCGGCCAAGGGCACGTGTCTGTCGATCTACTCGCGCTGCGTCAATGCCGAGATGGAGATCGAGAAGGTGCTCGGCCAGCATTATCCCTGGTGTGCGGGATGGGCCGCCGAGCTGAAGGGCCTGTTCGCAGCCTATGTCGAGGCCAAGCAGGCCCAGCATGTGCTCGATTACGACGATCTGCTGCTCTATTGGTCGCAGATGATGAGCGATGCGCTGATCGCGGAAGAAATCGGCGGCCGCTTCGACCACGTGCTGGTCGACGAATATCAGGACACCAACCGCCTGCAATCCTCGATCCTCCTGGCGCTCAAGCCCGACGGACGCGGGCTCACCGTGGTCGGCGACGACGCACAGTCGATCTACTCGTTCCGCGCCGCCACCGTGCGCAACATCCTGGATTTTCCGCAGAGCTTCTCGCCCCGCGCGGAGATGATCACGCTCGACCGCAACTACCGCTCGACCCAGGCCGTGCTCGCCGCGGCCAATGGCGTCATTGGACTCGCACGCGAGCGTTTCACCAAGAACCTCTGGACCGACCGCACCGCCTCGCACAAGCCGCAGCTCGTCACCGTGCATGACGAGGCCGACCAGGCCCGCTACATCGTCGAGGAGGTCCTGGCGAACCGCGAGCAAGGCGCGCTGCTCAAGCACCAGGCGGTGCTGTTCCGGACGTCCTCGCATTCCGGCCCGCTCGAGATCGAGCTGACCCGCCGCAACATTCCCTTTGTGAAATTCGGCGGGCTGAAATTCCTCGACGCCGCGCACGTCAAGGACGTGCTGGCCTTGCTGCGCTTCGCCGAGAATCCGCGCGACCGCGTCGCAGGTTTCCGCATCCTGCATCTGTTGCCGGGTATCGGCCCCGCGACCGCGCAGCGCGTGCTCGACCAGATGGCGGAAAGCATGGACCCGCTGCACGCGCTCGCCCATCTCCCGGTGCCGGCACGCACCGGCGACGACTGGATCGCCTTCGTCCGCACGGTCGAGAACTTGCGCTGTTCGGAATGGCCCGTCGATCTCGAACGCGTCCGGCTGTGGTACGAGCCGCATCTCGATCGCCTCCACGAGGATTCCGAGACGCGCCGCGCCGATTTGATGCAGCTCGAACAGATCGCGAGCGGCTATCCCTCGCGCGAGAAATTCCTGACCGAGCTCACGCTCGATCCGCCGGACGCGACCAGCGACAAATCGGGTCCGCCCTTGCGCGACGAGGATTATCTGATCCTCTCCACTATCCACTCGGCCAAAGGCCAGGAGTGGAAGTCCGTGTTCGTGCTCAACGTCGTCGACGGCTGCATGCCCTCCGACCTCGGCGCCGGCACCAGCGCCGAGCTCGAGGAGGAGCGCCGCCTGCTCTACGTCGCGATGACGCGGGCCAAGGACGATTTGCACCTCGTCGTGCCCCAGCGCTTCTTCGTCCATGGCCAGGCCGCCAAGGGCGACCGCCACGTCTACGCCTCGCGCACCCGCTTCATCCCGGAGCAGCTGGTCTATCTGTTCGAGCGCACCGCCTGGCCGAAGTCCGCCGCAGGTGCAGCCCGCACCGCGGCGCAGGGGCCCAAGATCGACATCGGGGCGCGGATGCGGGGGATGTGGCGGTAGACGCAAGAGGCCGGTCGCGAGACCTGTCAGGATCAGTGGAACACAGAGGTCTGACATGAAAGCCGTCGTCGTCGAGCAATACGCCCCCATCGATCAGATCGAGCTGAAGGACGTTCCGTCCCCGCGCATCGAGCCTGGACAGCTGCGTGTCCGGGTGGAGGCCGCCGGGATCGGCTTCGTCGACGGTTTGAAGATCGAGGGACGCTATCAGACCAAGGATCCCCTGCCCTTCATTCCGGGAACGGAGTTCGCAGGCGTTGTGACCGAGGCTCCCGGCGCACCCGGCGGTTTCGAGCCGGGCATGCGTGTGATGGGCATGACGCGGTCTGGTGCGCTCGCCGAGGAGATCGTCGTCAAGCCCGAAGCGGTCTACCCGCTGCCGGACGGTGTTGCGGCCGAGGTCGCCGCCTCGTTTCGCGCCAATTATCTGACCGCGCTCTATGCGCTCAGTGCACGCGCCTCGCTCTGCGCAGGCGAACAGCTGCTGGTGCTGGGCGCGGCCGGCGGCACGGGAATCGCGGCGGTCCAGATCGGCAGACTGCTCGGCGCCCGCGTGATCGCAGCGGCCTCGACGCCAGACAAGCGCGCGTTCGCGCAACAACACGGCGCCGACGCTGTGATTGACTACACGCAGACCGGCTGGCGGGACATGTTGAAGGAATTGACTGGGGGACACGGCGCGGACGTGATCTTCGATCCCGTCGGCGGCGAGATCTCGGTGCAAGCGTTTCGCTCCATCGCCTGGCGCGGGCGCCACCTCGTGGTCGGTTTTGCGGCCGGTGCGATTCCGGCATTGCCATTCAACCTGCCATTGCTGAAAGGCGGCGCCCTGCTCGGCGTCGACCTCCGCAGATTCCGGTGCGCGAGCCCGAGGTGCAGAAGCACCTGATGTCGCAGTTGACGGGCTGGCTCGCCGACGGCCAGCTGAAGCCCGTGGTCGGCCGCGTCTTCGCGCTCGAGGATTTCCGGGACGCGTTCAGGACCATGCAGACGCGCGGGGCGCTCGGCAAGATGGTCGTGCGGATCTCGAAATAGGACGCATCGCCGCGCGGGATGTGGCGGTAGCACCGGCTACGCGCTCAACCTGTCGAACTGGACCTTGCCCGCCTTCATCACCATCGGGATGTGCTCGCCCTGGCCGAGCAGGCAGGTGACATCGCGCAGCGGATTGCCGTCGACCACCAGCAGGTCGGCGATGGCCTCGGGTACGATCCGGCCGAGCCTGCCTTCCATGCCGAGCACCTCGGCGCCAATCACTGTCGCGCTGGCGATCACCGCTTGGGGACCGAGGATCTCGGCGCGAATGCGGAATTCGTCGCTCTGCAGGCGTTGCGAGGGGCCAAGCAGGTCGCTGCCGAACCCCATCTTGACGCCGGCGTCGCGATAGATCGCAAGCGAGCGCAGCCCGGCGTCGCGGACATCGGCGATCTTGGCGACGCTTTCCGGCGGCAGGCCGTATGGGGCGCCTTCGTTCGCCAGCGCCTCGTAGGTGACGAGCGTCGGCACCACATAGGCACCCTTCTCGGCCATCAGGCGCGCGGTCGGCGCATCGACCAGGTTGCCGTGCTCGATGGTGCGCACGCCGCAGCGAACCGCGCGCTCGATGGCAGCGGCGGTGTAGGCATGGGCGAGCACATAGGTCTGACGCCCGCGCGCCTCCTCGACGATGGCGCGGATCTCGTCCTCGGAGTAACCGAAGGCGCCGACCGGATCGGTCGGCGAGGCAACGCCGCCGGAGGCCATGATCTTGATCTGGTCGGCGCCCATCTGCAGCTCTTCGCGCGCGGCCTTGCGCACGCCGTCGACACCGTCGGCCACGCGCGCCAGCGCGCCGACCCGCACGCAGCACGGACATGGCGCGTCGCTGGCGAGGTAATCCGAGCGCGCCCGCATGTCGCCGTGGCCGCCGGTCTGGCTGAGCGCGCGGCCGGAGACGAACAGCCGTGGGCCGTCGGTGAGGCCGGTCTCGATCGCCTGCTTCAGCGCGTGGCCGGCGCCGCCGGCATCGCGCACCGTGGTGAAGCCCCGCCTGAGCATGCCGCGCAGCAGCAGGGTCGAGCGCAGCGTCACCAGCACGTTCGGCATGTGCACCTGCTGCGCCAGATTGAGCTCGACCGCGATCGCATGCACATGCAGATCGATCAGCCCGGGCATCAGCGTCTTGCCCTTCAGGTCGATGGTGCGATCGACGGTGACATTGAGCGGCCGGTCCGAGACCTCCCTGATCACGTCGTCCTCGACCAGCACGTGACGGCCTTCCAGCAGATCCGGCTGAAGCGGATCGAGCAGAGCGGCATTCTTGAAGAGGGTGCTGGGCATGGTCGTTTCCTGTCTGGTCAGGACTGTTTGAGCAGCGCGGGCAAGGCGAGCTGGGCGAACGGAAGGCACGCGGCGGCATCGTCCTCGCCGTACCAGCCCGCTTCATGGAGCAGGTTGAGCGAGCCGAGCGTGCGCCCGCGCCAGCGCACGGGCATGTTGAGCACGCTCTCGCAGCCGAGCGAAGCGATCAGTTCGTGATCGGCGAAGACGTGGCGCAGATCGTCGATCGTGTAGCCGACATAGGCCTCGCCGCGATCGAGCACGGCCTCGGTCCACGGGCCGGGCGCCAGGCGCTTGCGTCCGCCCGTCGGATAAGGCCCAGGAAGATTGGAATAGATCCGCGCCGCTTCCCCGCTGCCGTCGTCATAAGTGAGGATCGTGAAAAGCTTGTGCCCGATCGCCGACTTCAAGGCCTGGTCCAGCGCCGAGAACAGCGCATCGGGCTGATCCACCCTGCCCTGCGCAGCCGCTACAGCGCAGAGCAGCGGATCGGCCCGGAATGTCGTCTGCCTCATGCGACTTCGCCCGCGGCGATGTCTTCCAGCGAACGGCCGCGGGTAGGCACGCCCATCACCACGACGGTGAGCGCGCCGATCAGCAGGACGCTGGTGGTGATGCCGAACACGCCGGCGAAGCCGAAATTGGGATAGAGGTAGCCGACCAGGATCGGCGAGACGATCGCGCCGATGCGGCCGATCGCCGAGGCGAGGCCGGCGCCGGTGGTCCGCACCGGCGTCGGGAACACCTCGGCCGTATAGGCGTAGACGCCGGCATAGGTCCCGTTCATGAAAAACGACAGCAAGATCCCGGCGACCATGATGTGCTGGTCGGTCTGCGCGAAGGCGAGCCCGAGCGCGCTGATGCCGCCGAGCACCATGTAGGAGGCGATCGTCGCCTGCCGGCCGATGCGCTCGTTGAACCAGGCGGCGCTGAAGTAGCCGGGGATCTGCGCGCAATAGATCGCGATCGAATAGGCAAAGCTCTTGGTGATGCTCATGCCGTTCTGCACCAAGAGGCCAGGAATCCAGACGAAGAAGGAATAATAGCTGAAGGTGATCGCAAGCCACATGATCCAGGTCATGATGGTGATGCGCGCCTGCCGGCCCGCCAGCAATGCGGCGAAATTGGCGAGCAGCGTCCCGCCGGTCCCGGCGGGCGCTGCGGCTTCGACGAGCGGTTGCGGCAGGACAACGCCCTGGCGCGCGAAGCCGGCCTCGATCTTGTCCAGCACCGCTTCGGCTTCCTTCACCCTGCCCCGGCTTTCCAGCCAGCGCGGCGATTCCGGCAGCGCCCTGCGCCACCACAGCAGCATGACGACCGGCACCGCGGTGATCACCAGCACGATGCGCCAGCCATTGTCATAGGCGGGAACGATGAAATAGCCGAGCAAGGCGGCCGCGACGAAGCCGAAGGAGAAGAAGCCCGCCAGCGCGCCGGTGAAGCTGCCGCGGAAGCGCCGCGCCACGAACTCGGCGAGATAAGGCGCGATGATCGCGCTTTCCGCGCCGGTGCCCATGCCCGCGACGACCCGGGCGGCGAAGAACGACGACCAGCTGTCCACTGCGGCGCTGACGATCGATGCGGCACAATACAGCGCCAGCGCCGACATCATGACCGCGCGGCGGCCGATCAGATCACCGAGCGTGCCCGCCAGCAGCGCGCCGAACAGGAAGCCGATATAAGTGCTGCTGCCGAGCACGCCGATCTGCACGCTCGTCAGATTCCAGGCGGTGCGCAGCACCGGCAGGATGAACGCCAGCACGGCCGCGTCCATCGCGTCGAACATGTAGCCGAGCCCGCCCATCAACAGCAGGTGCGTGTGGAAGCGCGCGTATGGCAGGCGCTCGATGCGCGCCGAGATCATCGACATGTCAGTCCCCTCTGTCCGGCGGCCCGGCCTCCGCAACTCCCTGGGGAAACCATAGACAAAGAGATATTATCGTCATAATTTATAATCATGATCTAGTACATCACTGTGGTGAATGTTCTGTCGTTTCGATCGCTCGACCTCAACCTGCTGAAAGTGTTCGAAGCCCTGATGACCGAGGGCAGCGTCACGCGCGCCGCAAACGCGCTGACGATGACCCAGCCTGCGGTCAGCAACGCGTTGGCGCGGCTGCGCGAGGCGCTCGGCGATCCCCTGTTCGTCAGGTCCGGCACCGGAATCCGTCCGACCCAACGCGCCGTGGTGCTGTGGGAGCCGATCGGCGAGGCGCTCGAGCGCGTTCGCGGCGCGCTCGACGAGCAGGTGTTCGATCCGAGCCGTGCGCAGACCGAATTCAGCCTCTCGATGTCGGACTACGTCGCCTCGCTGGTGATGCCAGACCTGCTCGGCCATTTCGGCAAGGTCGCACCCAAGGCGCGCGTCCACACCGTCCCCAATACCATCCTGGAGATCGCCGATCAGCTCGAAGACAATCGCGTCGATTGCGTGCTCAGCGTCTACGTCAACGAGGCGCAGCAGCCGGCCGCCATCCGCTCGCGCTCGCTGTGGACGGTCGATTACGCCTGCTTCATGCGGCGCGGACATCCGCTCGCCGCACAGAAGCGGCTGAGCACACGCAGCTTCCTCAACGCCAGACATGTCGACGTGAGTCTTGCCGGCAAGACCTTGCCGTCCTACGACCTCTTCCTTGCCTCGCGCGGACTGTCGCGTAACCTGGTCGCGACGGTCAATCACTACAGCGCCGCCTACGAGGTCGTGCGCCAGTCCGACCTGATCGCGGTGCTGCCGAGCGATCTGCGCTCGCAATCAAGGCACGCGCCGTTCCTGCACGCCATGCCGCTTCCGCTTCGCGCGCCGGCGCGCATCGTCAGCCTGTTCTGGCACCAGCGCAACGACACCGTGCCGGCGCAGCGCTGGCTGCGCGAGACCCTGGTCGGGATGTTCGCCAAAACCGACTGACGACGCGGGCCGAAACCCGACACGATCCAAAAAGGAAACGGTGGGTTTCTCGAACCAGCATTGTTGCACCGGTCGCCGCGGCCTAGCTCCACCGCAACGATCCCCTCCCCACAGTGACCGGCGCAAGCTGCGCCCGCAGAGACTGATCAATGACCGCCCCCCTTCAATTCGGACTGGACACCTTTGGCGACGTCACCAAGGACGCCTCGGGCGCGATGCTCCCGCATGCGCAGGTGATCCGCAACGTCGTCGACGAAGCCGTGCTGGCTGACGAGCTCGGCCTCGATTTCATCGGCCTCGGCGAGCATCACCGCGCCGACTTCGCGATCTCCTCGCCGGAGACCGTGCTGGCGGCGATCGCCTCGCGCACCAAGCGCATTCACCTCGGCTCGGCCGTGACGGTGTTGTCGTCGGACGATCCGATCCGCGTGTTCCAGCGCTTTGCGACGCTCGATGCGCTCTCGAACGGACGCGCCGAGGTGATCCTCGGCCGCGGCTCGTTCACCGAATCCTTTCCGCTGTTCGGCTTCGACCTGCGCAAATATGAAGAGCTGTTCGAGGAGAAGCTCGATCTGTTCGCGGCGCTGCTGTCGCAGAAGCCGGTGACCTGGGACGGCAAGCTGCGTCCACCGCTGCGGGACCAGTTGGTCTATCCCCCGGTCGAGAACGGCACGCTGAAAACCTGGATCGGTGTCGGCGGCAGCCCGCAGTCGGTCGTGCGCGCCGCGCATTACGACCTGCCGTTGATGCTCGCGATCATCGGCGGCGATCCCGCGCGGTTTGCGCCCTTCGTCGATCTCCATCACCGCGCCGCCAAGGAGTTCGGCCGCACCGCCCAGCCGATCGGCGTGCATTCGCCCGGCTATGTCGCGGAGACGGACGAGCAGGCGCGCGCAGAGCTATGGCCCGACTACAAGGCGATGCGCGACCGCATCGGCAAGGAGCGCGGCTGGCCGCCGATGGGCCGCGACGAATTCGTCAGCGAAGCCGAGCACGGCTCGCTCTATGTCGGCTCGCCGGAGACGGTCGCGCGCAAGATCGCGAAGACCGCAAAGGCGCTCGGCATTTCGCGCTTTCAGCTGAAGTATTCGGCAGGGCCGTTGCCGCACGAGAAGCTGATGAAGAGCATCGAGCTCTATGGGCGGAAGGTGGTGCCGATGGTGCGGGAGATGATGGGGTAAGAAACTCGCGTCAGTCCGTCTGCGCCCTTCGGGCTTCGCCGGACACCACGCCTCGCCCTTCAGGCATCGCGTGGCTGCGCCACGCGTAGCCCGAAGGGCGAAGCGTGGTGGGGGAGGCAGGACTCGAACCTGCGAAGCCATGAGGCGGCTGATTTACAGTCAGCTCCCTTTGCCACTCGGGACACTCCCCCGCTCGACGGCAGCACAATCGGGCCGGACCTTGCCGGCGGACCGAAGACGGCCATGGAACGTGAGGCCGCGACAGCCCGGATGGGGGCGCGACCGGGCGCGGTTATGGGCGAAGCGGTGGGGTAAAGTCAACCGAGGCGTTCGGGGAAAATGGTCCATAATGGCCTCAGGAGATGGCCAAATTGCCATATTCCGGAACCCGTGACACAAGCGCAGCCATGAACGATCGAAAATTCGCACCCAAGGGCCGTCGCCGGGACGGTAAGCCCTTCAAGAAGGCCGAGAAATCGGCCGGTCGCCCGGCCCGGCGCGACCGCGATTCGGCAACCGACGGGCCGGTCATCCTCTATGGCTGGCACTCCGTTTCCATGGCGCTGGCCAACCCCCAGCGGCGGATTCGCAAACTGACGTTGACCGAGAACGCGGCCAAGCGATTGGCGGACGAAAACATCGCGACCCGAGTCACGCCCGAGATCGCCCGGCCTCAGGAGATCGACCGCCTGCTGTCACCCGATGCCGTGCACCAGGGCCTACTCGCCGAAGCCGATCCCCTGCCCTCGCCCGATATCGAGACCTTGAAGCAGGAAGGCATGGTGCTGGTCCTCGACCAGATCACCGACCCCCACAATGTCGGCGCCATCCTGCGCTCGGCCGCAGCGTTCGCGGTCAAGGCGATCGTCACCACCGCACGCCACAGTCCGGAAGCGACCGGCGTGCTGGCGAAGGCCGCCTCCGGCGCGCTCGAGCTGGTGCCGATCATCACCGTGCAGAACCTCGCCCGCGCGCTCACCGCGCTGAACGAACGCGGCTTCCAGACCGTCGGGCTCGACAGCGAAGGCAGCGAGGACCTCTCGGACGTCGCGCTGCGCGAGCCGCTCGCGCTCGTGCTAGGGGCCGAAGGAAAGGGTCTGCGGCAATTGACGCGCGAGACCTGCAGCGTGGTGGCGCGGCTCGACATGCCCGGCGAGATCAAGAGTCTCAACGTGTCGAATGCCGCCGTGCTTTCGCTCTATGTCGGCGCAAGCCGGCTGGGGCTGATGAAGCGCTAGAAAAGCAAAACGCCCGTCCGCATCGCGCGAACGGGCGTCTCGTCACTCGACCGATCAGAGATCAGTAATAGCGGCGCAGCACGCGGTGACCGCCGTAGTACGGCATCGGCGCGTGGCGGTGGGCGTAGCCGTAGCGCGGACCGTGGCCGTAGTGCACGCGCGGCAGATAGCCGTAGCGCGGACCATAGCCGTAGCGATACGGACGGTAGTGCGGACGGTGATAGGGCGCCACGGCGGCGCGATAGCCGTAACCGTAATTGGCGGGCGCGACGACCGCGTCTTCACGATAGGTCGGATACGGCGCGAAGGCGCCCGGGCCGGTGTAGGTCGGGCCCTGGTTGACGTGGTAATATTGCGTGGTCGGCTCGGCGAGACGTTCATAGGCGCCGTAGCCATAGCCGCCGCAGCCGGTGTCGCAGCCGGAATAGACCGGCGCGACCGGCTGGCACGGGTTAAAGCCGCACGCCGCGGCGGGTGCCGTGGCGACGAACATCACGGCGGCTGCCGCGACCAGTCCCGAAATCATCTGACGCATTACTCTCTCCTGTTGATTTCCGTTTTTGTTGGATCTTGACGTTTCTTAACCCGGCGGCCTGCCGGGGACTTGGACGTGCGGCCGCGGTCGCGGTGGCCGCGGACGATCGTTGATCTCGGGCGCGTAGATCACCGGCGGCGGATCGACGGGCGGATCCATCTGCGCCGGAAGCGGCGCCGATTGCGCACCCCAGCTCTGGTGATAGCTCTCGGCGGGCTTGGGCAATTTGCGGTTCGCGGGCGGCTCGACCTCGAGCCGGCCGTAGCCGGGCCGCAAGCCCAGCGTCGGATAATAATGGCCGACGTCCTCGGGCTGCCGCTCGGCGACATAGCGCCCGCCATAGATCGTGGGCTGCACCTGCTGGTTCTTGCCGAGGCCCCAGACACCCTCGACGACGGCGTAGGACGCATCGATGTTGTTGATGATGATCGGCACGCCGGGACGGCCAGGCACGACGACATCGAAGCCGCCGGCAAAAGCCGTCGCAGGCAGTCCGATCAGAAGGGCGGCGAGCGCCACAGCGCGCATGAGGAAACCCCGGTTATCCGGCTGCAACCTACCCGATCACCACGCAGAGAGGGTTAAGGCCTGCTCACCAACTTCCGGTAAGCCTAATGCGTAAGGATCGCGCGCCGCTCAAATGCTGCAAAGCGGGCTAGCGAAGCGTTAACGGCGCATGGCGTCGCCGCCGCGGAACCGTGCCGTGTGCTCACATCCGTTTGACCTTCGTGTAACGAAAATCCACCGGTTTCATCGGAACGTCCGGCGCCGCAAGCGTTTAGCTCTCGTCAACAAAATGGGAGCCAACAACCATGAACATCAAGCTACTCGGAGCGACGGCGATTGCGGCGACCATGCTGGCAGGCTCTGCCATGGCGCAGGCGGTCGTCAACGAACCCGGCCGCTGCGCGGCGCAATTCCCCAATGCCAACTGCAAGAACCTCGGCCCCGGCAATCCCTACACCGATCGTGGATCCCGCCATCACCGCATGTCCTACCGTCAGACCAACACCTATCGTCAGGCCAATGGCGATTGGAATAACGATTGGAACAGGAGCCGCACCGGCTTCTGGCCGACCGACGTCGCGGCCGGCGTAGCCGGCGCCGCGATCGGCACCGCCGGCGCGATTGCCTCGGCGCCGTTCCGCGCCTGGGACAATTCCTATGCCTACGACAATTCGTGGGACAACCGCGGTTGGGACAATCGCGGCTGGGACACCCGCACCTACGCCCAGCGTAACGGCTTCGTCTGTACGCCCGGCACCTGGTTCAAGGGACAAGACGGCCGCCAGCACATCTGCCAGTAAGGCGATTCAGCTCTAGCGCGAAACGTCAGGCGGCCGTCAAGGCCGCCTGATTCATGTCCGCCAGGACGCGCCTTCGGGTTCTGGCACTTTCCGATCAAGTCTGGTATTGCGGCGCGCACGGGCAGACAGCCCCGGCTCAGCCGGGCCTGCCCGCGTCTTTCAGGCGTCGCCGGCTTAGCTCAGCGGTAGAGCAGCGGTTTTGTAAACCGAAGGTCGGGGGTTCAATCCCCTCAGCCGGCACCATACATTATGCACCGGTTGCTCCTCAGTGAATGCCACGATGCTTTCGGCTTAAGTTTCAAAGCCTTATCGTAGCAATTTCCACCGCATTCAGCCCTAAGCAAGCAGTTCAATTAGACGAATCTACGGTAACTGAGGTAAGAATTGCGGTAACAAGTTTCACCCGCCCCAAAGTTACCTCACCCACGTTCGACTATGGCCCGAAACCTGCTCAACGATGCCGACGTGCGCGCGGCCACATGTCCAGACGGCAAGGCCCTGGGGAAGCTCAGTGACGGTGAAGGTCTTGAGCTATGGGTCACACCGGTCAAGGTTCGTCCGGGCAGGCCGAAGATAGGCACACGAGCTGTCACCTACGCAAAGCGATGGCGGTTCACGTACACTCGACCGGCAGGACCGAAGCGCGGGAAGCGCAACACGGTGTCGCTCGGTACCTTCCCGCCCGTGGGACTCGCCGCGGCCCGGAAGCTGGCGAACGGCATGCGCGAACGGATCGCCGCCGGCAAAGACCCCTCTACAGAGCGGCAGGCGGCCAAGCGCGCCGACGCCAACTCGCATCTGACGATATTCGACCGGGTTGCCGATGCGTGGCTAAGCACCGTGAAGGACCCGCCCAAGAATGCCAAGCGCCGGAAGGACGTGACAGTCGATAAGCTGGTCTGGCTGGTGTCGCTTGTCCGGCCGGTGCTCGGTACCATGCAAATCAACGCCATCACGACGCCAGACGTCGGGAACGCACTAGCCCCTATCGTCGCAAGCGGTCGGCTCGACACCGCCCGGCGTTGCCGTGCCAACGTGTCGCGCATCTTCAACTTCGCTCGCAAGAAGGGCCTCTGCACGTCAGATCCAGCCGAACCATTCGCGCGAGACGCCGAGGAGCTACCGGCGCCAAAGGTCGAGCACCATGCGGCCATTACCGACAAGCGGGAGGGTGACCGAGACGGCGACGCAGCCAGGCGCTTCGGCAACCTGCTTCGCGCGTGCTGGGGCTACGAGGGCTCGCCCATCGTCCGCAACGCCTTAAAGCTGATTGCGCTGGTCGCGTGCCGGCCGGGCGAATTGCGGGCGCTGCGCTGGTCGTGGGTCCATCTCGACGGCGACTGCCCACGTATCGATTTTCCGGCCGGCGTGATGAAGATGGGCGAGGATTTCGAAGTACCGCTATCAGCGCAGGCGGTGGCAGTCCTAACCGAAATGCAGACGATTACGGGCGCACACGAGCTTATTTTCCCCGCCGTCGCGCCGCAGCGGGCTCGCAAAGACGGTCAACCGGTCAAGCGTCCTGCCGTGCGGCCGATATCGGAAACGACGATGAACGCCGCACTCCGTCGCATGGGTTTCGAGCACGACGACCACGTGGCGCACGGCTTCCGAACCTGTTTCTCGACGCTGGCGAATGAGAGCAAGCGGTTCGATGCCGACACCATCGAGGCGGCATTAGCGCATGAAATCCCCGGCGTCCGCGGCGACTACCTGCGCTCTGCTTTCACGCCCGAACGCCGCGCGCTGGCGCAATGGTGGGGCAAGAACTGCGATGACCTGCGGGAAGAGCACTTGACCGGCGGGAATGTCATTTCCTTGACTCGAGCTTACCGCGACAACGCGGAGACTGCATCATGAGCAACAGCACGCAGTCCCAAGACGAAAGGGACAGAGAACTCATAGCGCGCGTTCAAGCCGTGATGGAAGCGGCCGAGCGTTTTGAGCGCGAACGTGCAATCAAAGTTCTTGCCCGTCAGTTCGGGTGGGGTGCGGACACTACTTCGAAGGTTGTGGGGCTGGCTGGCGTTGCTCATCATCGCGGGGAGGAGTTGCGCGGCAAGCGAGGAAGGCGACCGAAGGTCGAGTTGGAAGTGGCCGGCGGCGCTGCGGGTGCGGACATCATCAAGTCTTACTACTGGATTGGCCTGCGTGGCTTCAAAAAGAACGGAAGGCCGTGGTTAACGATCGAGCAGGCCATCGAGGAACTCCAGATTCGAAAGAGGCGCCGGCTCAAGAGCAACGGCTACGGCGACGATGGAGCCCGAAGTGACAATAGCGCCCGTGGTCGTGCTCGGGAGCACCTGCGCGGGTGGCTCGAGGCCACGCTTCCGTGGTTGCCGGCGAGACACCTGAGCCGAAGTACGCTTGACCGGGATGGAGAAGTGGACGCCCACCAATCAAGTGCTACCTCTCAACCTGACGCAGGCAGTTGAAATTAACCACGCCTCGAACGCGGCATAGCCTAGGCTTGCCAGTATCGCTCGTCTTTGTCGCGAACCACTTTGCCCCCATCATCTCAGCAGCGGCGTTCTTGGTGTTGGTTACGCCGGCGCTGCGTGAAAAAGAAGAATGGAGAGAGTCGTCGCCCTTTTGCAGTTGGCGCTCACCTGCAAATATCGACATGCTCTAGGTCCGCGCCCCCTTTGTGGTCCGGTGGCGCGAACACCACAACTCCACGGTTCCAGAATGCAAACCCCTTTGCGACAGCGGGACCGTCTCCATCGGAGACCGTGAACTCGGTTACCTCAGGATCTTTCTGTTGGCGGAAAACGTAAATGCGCATCCCCGGCGCCCCCTCAGCCGTTTCCACGACATTATACGCGAGGCGGCGGATACCCGTGTGTACGCCATCTGTGACGCAATCGACGTTACCAAACCTTAGGAAGTCTGACACACCGCTGGGATGGTGTGCTTGGGTCACCGGTTTGGCTCGCTCAGCATCCATCCCCGTGCAACGGCCTTCGGAGCTGGCCATGAATACGACGAAGCGATTCACCGCCATAATATTCACAAGGCCGTCGGTGGATGCGTACCCTGCGAATGCAGTTGGCGTGCCGTCGGAAGCAGGAACTCCCCCTGCTCGTATCTGCAACGTGTTTCCAGTATCGATGTGAGCCACCGTAATACGAGCCGGCGCCGCGCCACCGCGGAAGTACATGTTGCCGTCGTGCACTCCCTCGATCGGGCCATTCGAGAACGTGCAGTCAAGACCGCCTGCGCTCGCCGCTGAAACTGTCCAAAGAAGCGGAAAAGCCGCTAATATCGCTTTCATCCTAAAATGCCCTTAAAAATAGTACTTCGATCGGCGCACCACCAACGAGCGCTTGCGATACATTCCCTGAAAACGAATGGCCGCCCGACAGGCAGCGTCTTAACACCCTTAAGAGGGTGATTTATACCCTTATAGTGGCGAAATTGCCAGCCGCGTCGATGGTGGTCTTCATGATCACCCCTCGACAGATTCGGGCCGCTCGGGCGCTTCTCGGCTGGAGTCAGCAGCAGCTAGCAGATAAGGCTATCGTCTCGCTCAATGCACTTGCCCGTTTGGAGAAGGGCGTCGTGGATTCCCGCTTAAGCACGGTGCAGGCAATACAGAAGGCTCTGACTAAGGCTGGGGTGGACTTTTTGCCTGCTGATCAAAAGGGAGAGGGTGTGAGGCTTAGAAGACCAAGAGGTAAGACCGAATAGCCCGTTGCAACCCCGGCTACGCGCGCTTCAGATCTAAGTCGGCACTTTCAATAAGCGGAAAAGCTGGTGGCGCTTCGCAATTTTACGACGCTTGGAGAGAACCCGTTAGCAAGGCCCAAGGGCACAACGGCAGAGAAAGGATCTCCTCCTTGTTTAAGCTTTCAGCAGCAATCATCCGGTCTCGCTGTAGGCAAGTTGCCCGCACTCCGGATCAATACGATTTTGGAGGTAGACTACAAACATGCGAGCAGCACTCGGCCCTTTGCAACCTATTCTCTCGCCTTTCTCCCAATGACGAAAAGGACCTGCTCGTGGGGGCGCTGGCGGTGTACGGTTGGATGCCTAGAATGTTTAGAGATCTTGCCGCACGAGACATGCTTAAGAAGCTGTTGGCTGATCTGTCATTAGTTAAATTGGATGGAGTTGCTGCCACCTTGACGAAACACGTCGAAACGGGCGCACTCCGGGCCGTCAACAACAGTACGGTTGGCACCTCCAAGCTGCTACACTTCTTCTTCCCGGAAAAAGTCCCAATCTGGGATTCTGTTTTGGGCAAATCGTTCGGTCTCGTTCACGACTATGAATGGTCGCGAGAAGATCGCTTCATTAAGTATGTGCAGGAGGTACATGCGGCAGTGCAGCTCGAACGAATGCCTTGGGCAGCTATGAACTTCGCAGATTGTCCTGGTTTTGAAGCCAGCAAGGTTCGCAAGATTGAATTTACGCTGTACGCATTCGCTCGAAGAAACCGTCATGCTCTCGCAGCACGAGCTTGAGGAGCTATACCGTTCTCGAGGATACATCGCCCTTCGGGATTCCTCCCTTATTTAAGGCCCCCCTTTCGAATCTCGATGTGGAACGCTTCACGATCTAAGGGGGGCACCAGGATTCGAACAATCGATTGGTTCTTTTTCTGAAGCTCTTTTAACGTAAGCGCAAACCGCGATCGATCCTTGATGCTCGACACCCCAATGTCGAACACAAAATTTGCGCTAGATACGTGCATCAGTTCAGTTCGCCGTTCTCCTTGTGCTTCGAGGGCTGCAATTTGGGTCAGGGCTTCCGTTTTCATCAATGGAAGAACCTTCTTCTCCGGATCACCTTTGTGCTCTGCATAGATATCAATAATCTTGTCACCCGCCGGACCGTAGAGCGCGTAGGCTGCTTCTATGCCATTTTTCTTAGCATACTCATAGATGACCTCGGCTTGCTTGCCGGGGGTCCTGCTTACACTGGTGATTAAAGCAATTGGCTCTCCAGTGGCGGTCAATGCTTCCATGACAATAGACTTAGCCTCGTCTGTTACCTGAATTCCAAGTAGCTTGGGTATGGCTTTAGCAGGTGGAGCGACTGGTGCGGAGATGCTCTTGCCGAAGAGGCGCGAAAGCGCCGAGAAAATATCATTCATCTCGGTTTGAAGCGATTTTTGAGCGGTCCAGCCTGAACTCTCAATGTCGGTTAGAACCTTCCTCGTGAAGTCCGCAAACGCCTTCGTCTCTGCCACGGTTTTATTGTACTGACTTTCGAGAGCGGCTCTCGCCTCTGCTTGTTGCTTCTCCTTGAGCTGATTTTGCAGCTTGGAGAATTCAGCAGCGAGCGACGGCTCCATGCCTGCTTGGATCTCGCCAGGTTTTGGAAGGTCGCCAAATTCATAATTTATGTCCGGCTTCACCCCCTCGTTTTTTCCATCGGACGGAGCACATCCCAGCAAATTTGCACCGCAGGTCTGAGGAGGAGTAGATGACGGCAGGTCAGCCTTTGGGGATTTAGCAGCCTCTGGCGGCGGGATATCGCAAACCGGTGGCCCAACTTCCTGCACTCTAATGCAAGTTTTGGTCTTGCCGTACATTACGCTAATCACTCCGGCGTAAGATTGACTCACGACGATCGCGCTTAGCGACATACCTATTAGGGCGCTTGCAAGTATCCGCACTGAGTGAGCCCCAGGTCCGAATTTGATACGAAAACCCTTTGCAGAGTGCTCTCGATACGAACGCCTTGTGCACTTTTGCGATTCTTGAGAGCGGCAGGCCTCCACATCGCAAGTTTCCCCACGAAGTCTGCATAGGCGCTTCGCGCTTCGTCGCAAGTCTTGGAGTTCTTTACCGAAGAGAGAGACGCTCTCAATGACGCTGCCGCCGTCGATTTGACGGGTATTTCCGATAGGGGACTGGTTCGAATTCCTTCAAATATCGTCTTCGACTTCAATCGCTCTATCCGCCAACTTAGGTTGGCCATGATTTGGTCAAGCGCGACCATAGTAGAGGAAAGAGGAGGAACCATCCCGAGTAGGACCGCGTGCTCCTGCGAGCAAATACTCTGGGATTCTCCAAATAGCTCCTCATCAGTAAGTACTCTTATGCACTTGCCGCCGAAATACATGCAGGTTGAAGCCGCCAGTGAGAACTGATCGAAAACTTTCCTGTCCGAGCAGATCTTTTTCTGATCAAAATTAGATAGGGACTGCTTAAATTCGTCCATTCGCTTAGCGAGTTCAACGATTTCTGGCTTCAATGATTCTGCACGTTCGTCCGAGAACTCGGAGGTCTTTTGTGTCAGCGCCGGAGCAGCTTCCAACGTGCTGTACGCCGTCTTGAGGTTGATCAACCGGCCGACGATTGCAGCGTACTCCGTTTGAAGCGCTTTGATCCAGATCGGTTTCGCCGTAAGACGAAATTCTGCCCGCGTATGTTCTTCGAGCGCTGGATTAGGGCGAGGAGCCCAATGGATGTCTTGGGCCACAGAAGGTTGAACGACGAACGTAAAGACCGTCACCAGGGCGAGGCCGAGCCAAGAGCCCCTCACCCGATCGTTAGCTAGAGTGCGATGCTGCAATCGCCTCTCCATCGGCCCTCAACTTGATTCGCAATTTATTGAATCATGCCTAAATCCGATATGGACGCAACATTTGCAAATTCGATGACCACGCCCATGCCGCTCACTATATCTCAACGAATGGCGCGCATCCGCAAGACTGATACCAAGCCGGAATTGCTGGTGCGCAGAATGTTGTACGCACTCAAAGGCATCAACGGCGGCGCACAGACATGGGAAGCCAAGTATGGCACCCACGTCCCCACCTGCAGAAGACCTATCGACGACTTGGCTTAGAACCACCGCCAGGCGGCGATGATAAAAATTACCAAGAAGCATGCGACGTAGATGCCGGAGTTTCCTTCGGCGCTGACATCGAAGCCTAACACTTTGATATGGAATCGGGGCGGCGACTGTGGCGAACGCCGGATCGACGGTGGCTTAGTCATAACGGTCCTCTTGTTTCGGACCGTTCTCCAGTGTCTTTGAGTTACCGGCGTAGGGCGACTTAAAGTAACGAGAGAACGGTGCACCAAAGTCGGTGCGTGATCCCTTGTGGGACCCGGTTGCCGTTCGTCGTTGCTTCAAGTCGCGTCACCTGTTGAGCACAGGCTTCGTCGGTTCGCCTCCGACTGTCAGCTCCAGCCCGAAGGCTTGGTTACGAGGGTAGATTTTCCGGCCTCTTATCCGGATACTACCTGCTGACACACGACCACAGGCACGTGCGAATGATTCGAAAAATATTTGCTCGGAGCGCAAGAGTCAACAAGGGCAAAGCAAAAGGCCCCCAGGGTCGTCGTCACTGGAGGCCTTGCAAAACCAGGTGGGGTACATCCGCCCTAGACTGGGTTTGAATAACCAAAATGCGGGTAAGCCGTTCCTAATGCCTCTTCACGTGCGGGTCTCGAACGAAGCAGCTGACATCCGGCTCTTCAATTCCGGCGTCGATGTCAGGTGACCTATTGCAGGCGCACAGCTCACCGGCACCACACTGGCAGCCGAATTCCTGACTCCACGCCCGGTCAGGATGGTTCTCACAAACGAAGCCGATGCCTTGGCAGATTGGGCAATCGGGATTGGTCATGGCATGAAAAAAAGCCTGGGCCTCGCTCCAAAGATCGCAAGCATACCGCGCGCCTCGGTTACGCTGCTAACTGTTTGCGAACGGCGGCGGCCGAATTGCCTACCTTATCGACCGCTTTCTGCAACTCCTCCTTCGAGACACCAAGCTCCTTGGTCCAGTACTTGACCTCGAAATCTTCATGCATGTTGATCTTGCTACGGTCGCGCTGGTCCCGTTTGGTGAGATTGTCGCTCATCTTCCTCCTCCATTGCTCTTACAAACCGCTCATCGTCAAAGACGCTCAGCAGGTCGTTTATTGTCTTGTCGCAGTCCCGTGTGCCGGGCTCGACATGGCGAGCCAGGATGGCCTGGGCTTCTCGAACGGCCTGGTTTACGCGATCCGGCATGCCGGTACCCCACTCACCGGGAGAGGAAACGCGTTTAGGAACGACGTGTTCCTTTGCTCAGCCCCTTGAACGAGCTGGCACGCAGCAGCCCTTCGGACGTGATGTCCCGGTATTCAATGTCGGCATAGAACTTCGGCTCGACCCATGTGGCTTTCGGCTTCCTGATGGGCTTTGTGAGCTTCTGCTTAGGGCTGACGACAGTATCCAGAGCCTTGCGGATCTCCGCCGATTTAGTCCGGCTCCAGCCCGTCCCGACCTTCCCCATGTAACGAAGCTCCTTGCCCTCCTGTTTGCCGAGGTACAGGGCGGCGACGCCACCGGGGTCCTTGATAAACCCGATGACCGGGAATTTCTCGCGCTGGACCGCCTTCACCTTGAGCCAAGCTTCCACCCGCTCCGACCGATAAATTGCGTCCACCCGCTTGGAGACGATGCCCTCATAGTTCAGGCGACTTGCCGCCTCGAACAGCGCCTGCCCGTCCCCTTCGTGGTGCTCGCTGTAGAGGATGGGTGGTTCGAGCATGTCGATCAGCTCTTTCAGCAGCTCCTTGCGCTTAAGCTGTGGCGTGCTTCTTAGGTCCTGACCGTTGTGGAAGAGGATGTCGAATGAATAGAACAGCATCCGGTCCTGACGACCTTTCGCTAGGTCAGCCTGCAGCTCGGAGAAGTTGGGACGGTTCTCATGAATGACGACAACCTCACCATCGAAGATGGTTTGGCTCTTCAGCTTGAAGGAGTCGGCGATGTGCTTGAACCGATTTGTCCAGTCATGGCCGTTGCGGGTGAAGATTTTGGTGGCACCCCGGTCTACGTGAACCTGTGCCCGGTAGCCGTCGTATTTGATTTCGTGAATCCATTGAGCACCTGAGGGAGCCTTGTCCTTCAGGGTCGCCAGCTGGGGTTTAATGAACCCCGGCATCCCGATACGCTTCCCCACTCTACGCAACTCACAAAAAGCCCGCCGTCAGGTTGGGCCAACGGCGGGCAGATTACCTACCTTCTTCACGACTCACGAACGCTAATGCGGCCGAGCGGTTCCTAGTTGTCGCACTTTCCGGGGTTGGCGCTGCACCACCGGCTCACGGCGGCGCTGTCCCAGCCTCTCGCCTTGTTGACCGAAACGCATTCATCATACGTACAGGTCTTCTTGGCCTGCGATTTCTTCTCTGAGCCAGGGCCGGCCGATAAAACAATTGCTGCGATCAGAATGTATTTCATGAACCCTCCAATTGCAAAAACGTGGAGATACCGCACCCTGTCAGTGCTAGGTCATCATGCGTGAACATCTGAAATTCAATACTGCGGCCGCTTCAACAACTCAGGTAGCCGGGAGATAGCCTTGGCAATCCGCCTCGCCTCCTCCCGCGAAAGGAAGTCGTTGGCGTACTGGTAGCTTCGTTGGTGCAGGTCCTCACGATGAGGGACCGCGCAGATGAAGAAGCCACTGGCGTCGAACACCTGGAAGCCGTCCCTGTCCTCCTTCATCACCCAAGGAGCCGGGAAGCGGCGGAGGTTGTCCATCAGGCCGTTCGGCGCGCTGGAGTACCTTTCAAGGGTTTGCCGGAGGCGTAGGTCAGCTTCTTGGCCTTCTCCTCCTCAGCCAGGCGGTCCCGCCCGGCACATAGACCTTCCACCTTCGCTTGCATGCGGGTCAGAAGCGCTTCTGCGGATGCGGTCGAAATACCAGCCCGCTGGAGCTGAAGGATTTCCCTACGCTGACGGCTGATCTGCGCGCGCATGTGCTCGATTTCCGAGCGGAGATATTCGAGGGTGGGCATAGGGCACCTGGGATTTCCCCCAGTAGAACGAAGCAAGAACCTAGAGTCAAGCCTTACCCCCTGACATCCATTGCCAGACCCGCTGGAACTGTGACTTTGCGTCGGTACCCTGGAGCATGTTGTCCATGCACCGGACAAACACGTAAACCGAAGCCATGAACGGCAATAGCGAGGGCATGGCCAAGAACAATGAAGTCTTGGGCTGATCGAAAGCATCGATCACAAGTCCGGTCGAGAACAACATCATCACCACCGCGACACTTGCCTCTATGGCGCCATAGGCGAAGCGATGTTCAGTCCTCATTGCGAACATGCCGAGGCCGATTGAAATGAGAGTAAGCGTTATCAACAAAATCGCGATTATGGACGCTGCAATCGTCGGCGCCCCTCCCCGATTCCAGACCACCCAAAACATAGCCGCGATGATTGTTATGAACAGGAGAGGAAACCCGATGAGGTAAGCCCAAATCATCAGCTTTCGTCTTTTCCTCACTTCCACCGTGCCACTCCACATCAACCAGCGGTAGTCTAATTTTGCCGGTTTCAAGTAGATGGTTTACATCGTCCAGGCAACTGACCGGAACACGGATGGACACGGTGCGCTCACCGTACCTGCCGGAGCCGCGGGGGCGACCAGCACCAATGCGGCTCATACGAGAAGCTTTCGAAGGTTGCGCTGGCGCTCCAGCACATTCCCACCCATCGCCAGTCTCACATCGTCGATGAAGGCTGACAGGCCGGTCAGCTTCTCCCTTCCCGTCGCCGCCCACTTCGCCGCCCTCCTGATGGCGAACAGCGGATACTCGCCCAGATCCTCACACCACCCCGCCACCTGAAGCTTCAGCTTGGCATCGCCGCCGGTGAACACGTTCATCACGGCGAACATGGAGCCGATGGCGACCTCTAGCTCGGGACCGCGCTCTCTCGCCTAGCCTTGCATTCGGCCTCTCACTTACGCTTGCGCATCTCGTCTCCGCTGTCGCGGCTTTTATTCGTACAGGCGATAGCCACTGGTGCGGTCCCGTTCACCCCGGCGATGCGCTCCGCCGCGAACGTCTTGCCCGCTCCCCTCAAAGCCCTGCACCCGAGCTGCGGCAGAGCAGTCCAGAATTCACTTCGACCGCAAGGTCATTATGTCTTGGAATGGTGCGAAACGGTTATTGTGGCGCATCCGTCCGTACTCGACTTCTTGGGCAGCAAGTCCAGCAGCGTCGAGCAATTCATTCATCCTCTCATCGAGGTACGCAACTTCGAGCGTGGGGCAATCTAAGGTCCTTACATAGCATCCAAGTTCGTATTCATAGTCGAATCCGTTAGGTGCGCCGTAATCCTTGAGCTCCTGCTGGATTTCTTTAGTTAATAGATGACACGACACCAGGGCCAGCCCGTCTGACTTAAGCACGCGCCTTACTTCTCGAAAATAGTGCTCAACAGTTTGTGGGAGCATATGAGTAAGCGTAGCCCAAATAAGAACCCGGTCTACCGAGTTGCTAGGGAACTCGATGTGTACCTCGGGGGCCGAAAGTTTTCCGTTTGGGTTATGAAGTGCGTCCAGAACGTCGTAGTGAATAAACGAGAAATTGGGGTATCGAGTTGTTATATTTGTTTGGCACCAAGTCACCGCTGGGTGGACCAAGTCGATGCCAACATACGATCCTGTGGCGAGAACGTGAGCTAGAGCCATCGCGCAGCGGCCGATCCCGCTTCCAATCTCCAGAACGGCATGATGTGGCTGAAGCCCTATCGCTTGTAGTCGCTGTACCGCCGTCCGACCCAGCCCGAAATTACCCTGAGTACAGCCGGTCTTCTTCATAAGCTCGACCGGGATGGAGAATGAGTCGAATTCAAAATGCATCCAGACACCCTCAGGAATTTTGCTTTCAAACTATAAGTAACGCGACGCATGGACATTGGGGCGGGGTCGTTCACAGCGACCGCTACCATCCCTTGCGGTTGTTTTACATCGTGCCCTACTTCACATGCCCCGTGGCGCAGATATCTGGCCGGACTTCGCTTCGGGCGGCGGTCTTTGGCGCTCAGGTAGTGCTGATCTGTATGCGCTGTCCAGCTCCGACCATAAGCACGCTTAGCAATGCCCCTCATCACGCCTTCAGCTTCCGCCGCTTACGAGGCAACCCTGTCCCGTCGCGGTTCCTGCCCCTCCGTCAAAGGGGTCGCTTACACTCCTTTGGTCGGTTTAGGCCTTCGCGTATCGCGGTCGTGTCGCTCTGCGGCCTCAGCCAAAGCCACTGAACTATACCTTGTAAACCCGCTCTCCTGCGCACGACTAAAAAGATCATTAAGAGAGCCGACGTACGGGATATGGACAGTCATTCGCACACAGAAGAATTTGTTCTTCCAGCGAAGCTTCATCGGACCTGTCATTTTGATCTTAGCCATCTCCTCTCTTAGTTCGTCTTCCGAAATCGGCTCATCTTCTGCTTCGCTCCTCATTGTAAGCGAAACCTTCCGTATCGCACTTCCCACGTCGTTGGCGTAACGAGCGGATTCAATCATGGTGCAGGCTGTCATAACCATCAGGCCCCCCACGCAAAACAACAGCGCTTGAAACCCCGTTACGCGCAACTCATCGCGGGGTGTTAGAACGACGAGAACGAATAGGACGACGATGAACGCCTTCGTGAACCTGAATAGTCGAAGCCACCAAGAACTATAGCTGGCGATCTCTCTAAGCACATTGCCGACCTTTTCTTGCAGGAAGGCTTGAAATTCGAAGAAGCTAAAGTTTTTGTGGTAAAATCTCCATGCGCCCGCGATTGAGGATTGATACTTTAAGGTCGAGTAAGTCGCATCATAGTTCATACCGATCGGTATGAGCCGCCCGAGAAATAAAATTACCCGATACAGAATGTCCAATAAACTCAGCGCAACAACTAGCGCTGCGCCAAAGAGCGCATTCTTTA
Organism: Bradyrhizobium sp. 62B; assembly: GCF_030272265.2. Classification (NCBI taxonomy): domain Bacteria; kingdom Pseudomonadati; phylum Pseudomonadota; class Alphaproteobacteria; order Hyphomicrobiales; family Nitrobacteraceae; genus Bradyrhizobium; species Bradyrhizobium sp. 62B. The sequence continues at coordinate 4,561,742 of NZ_CP092841.2, forward strand.
CGTTCTTGTCGTCGAAATGAGCGCTGGCTTTCGCTATCGGTGAGCTGAGATCTAAGGCAAGGACGCCGCTGCTGGCAACCGCGCTTTCAATGAGGTGGAAATAGTAATCGCCAGAAACAAGACGAACAAATAGGGCGAGAAGAATTGCCAACACGATTCGCCCGGCGAAGAAATTCACGAAAGCCAGAACAGATTTCTCTATCTTGTCGACTTCAAGCATTTTTGCCCTTAGTGCGTTTGGATTTCTTGCCTATCCTTGAAAGCGCGCCTCACATTACTTTCTAGAATCCGCTGAGCCGCTCTCTTTTTGCTCGACTCCTAGCAATGACAGCATGTCTTGAATTCTCCGACTAACTCGGTGCCTCGCTGATTCACCCGTACGGGAAAATGCTCGTCTGTGTAGCCCGAGGGGCTCAACGTCCGAGGAATTGAATCGATGGTAGAGACTGCAGCAAAAGCTTTTGGTTGTTGAAAGATGCGGCAGCCGCGCCGCCACCGGACGTCGGTGCGAAGACCGTTTTCTTTTGGCCGTCGGGTGTCGTGACCACAACTTTCCTGAGAGGTGCACCGGGAGCAAAGGAAACAATGAGCTTGTGAGTGTCAATCCGCTCGGCGCCAGCCAATGGTCCCGGACCGATAAAATGAGTCAGCGTCCAAGTTGGACCACCGGACACATTTTTTGTAAGAACAAACTGCAACGTTTGACCCACTGCTTCCTTGTCAGCAAATGCAACGTTGTCTTCCTTGTCGAAGGACTGAGACGCGATGCTGAGCGTCTCTTCAATTCCCAAAACACCGGTGAGATCGTAGTCAACGAGCACCTTGTTGCACGTTTTGCCGTCGAGCTTCGCCAGTTCCAGCCTCAGAGACTCGTTGTACACTCTCTGACGCGCTCGCTTGAGAGTTCCGGATGCTCCAACTACTAGCTGCACAGCCGGATCAACATAGGCAAGCGATGGGCTAAGACCCGCGCTGTCATCGACCTGAAGGTAAAGATCGGCAACGCCAACCCAGCGGTCGCGCTTCAACTGAGGATACCTTTGTGTAGCGCGGTAGGCTTCGCATTGAATCCGATCGACAATGTTGGCAACGGTCACTGGGCTTTGGATGTCTAGCTGAGGAATAACCGCACATCCGGACAAGGTAACCGCCATTGCAGCGGCGAAAAGGCCGTCAGCAAACTTTTTCGACATGAAATTCCCCTAAGGTTCAATAGTTGCAATTCTGGCGACAATCAACCGAGAGACAATTGCAAAAATGACACACTGCAGCTGAAATGCGCCGCTCCCCGCCAGTTGCCAACGACCTCGTCTATGCGAGTTCTCCCGCGCGGGGCGTCTGCGAGGAAGTCAGGCCGAACTTCCTGAGCGGCAGCCCTCCTCCCTGCTCACTCCGTTTATGAAGGATTTTACGCCGATATCGACTCCGCTATCGGCCGTAAAACCGCCTACTCTTATGATGACAAGATCGTGTGCAGCAGATCGACGTCGGACTGGAAAATTCGGAACACCACCGGCGCAAGCGCCACGTTGTCTAGAAAATGGCGCTCCTGAATAGAACTTCACGAGTCATTGGCCCCAGATCATTTAGCTGCCAAGTCCGTGTGGCGGTAATCTGTACCCGGCGAAATTGACGAGTAATCTGGTTGGAGAGGAAGTAATGAGCGGTTCATCGTGGCTCGATCCGCCCGAGGCAGCGCGAGCCTTTCAAGTCGTGATCACCGACCTGCTCTCCGAATCTGATCGCGGAGCTACACTGATTGCGGCCGACATGGTTTCCCACCATCTCGACATGATGTTCGAGCGGCGCGCTCCTGAATTTCTGAAATCACGAGTCAAGCAGATGATTGCCTATCCAGGCGTCGCAGCCACACTTTCAGCGAAAGCAGACATTGCGGCTCTAAACGGGTGGATTGGTGAGATGCCGTATCGATCGATCGGCCACCTGCGTCGCATCCGAAATAAGGCTGCCCATTCAGACCGCACGTTTTCGCTCAAGGACGAAAAAGACCGTTTAAAGGAAATGCTCAACTTAGGTGAGAACGTTCCGGCGGCAATACATGACATGGCCCTTAAGATTTTGACCTATAATTTGTTCGAACGGCTGCGGCTCACTGGAGAAAATTTAGTTGAGCAGCTAGGAGAGAACCCATTTGGGTCGATCGAGAAGATCGCTGAGGAACTACAGAAGCGGCCTGACTGGTCATCTCCACTGGAAGAGCGGTTGCCGCGTTTAAAACTTGGCCTGGGAGTCTGTCTCACCATTTCGCTGATGGCATTGACCGAACGGTAACTAGCTTACACGCACGCACCTGCTGGGTAACAGCACCACCTTGCCGACTTCACCGTCATTTAGCAGAGGCTGCGTCATTAGGCGGCTCCTGAATCGCGGGCATACGAGGTATTGTTGGTGGCAATCCACCGGCTGAAACATGCTCCCCCGCCTAAGCGCTCGGAGTCACAAAGCCACTTCCAAAGACTAGTTGCCAACTCTCACTGGCTCGCCCTATGGTGGCGCGTTGATGGAGGGGCAGATCGAGCTTTTTAAACAAAAAGAAATGGGGAGCGCACTTTTCGGCTCAAAGCCACTATGGCGAATCAAAGGAACCCACTTGCGATTTTCACTGTCGTTCCACTCCGCCACGCTGTTCGGGCTTACTGCAATATTGGAGTCGGGACATCGGCCTATCTGACAGCGACCTGCCTCGTATGGACCGGCGGCATGGTTGCGTTTGGCGTTGGCGCGCCACTCGCTAACACAGATTTAGATGGTGAGCGGCCGATGGCAGATGGCTACGGCGACGTTCGGTTGAGTAGTTAAGTCACCAGCGAACCCTTCAAGCAAAGCCGCAAAACATCATCAGCTAGCAAGCAATTCCGCCTCAACAGAACCGCCTGATCAGAGATCGCGATGTCAGAATCCAAAAATCAGCACTTACTGGACTACCTCGGTTACTACCTCTCGCTTACTCACCCGCCACGTTACGCGGTTTTGGTTTCAGGTCCATGGGGTGTTGGAAAAACCTATCAAGTAAAACGGTTTCTCCAGCGCCATCAACCCCAACCCCAAAGGCTCCTATACGTGAGTCTCTATGGTCTATCGACGCTCGATGAAATTCGAGACGCGCTTTTTCAAGCGGCTTATCCTCTTCTCACAGGAAAACCAGCCAAGATCTTTGGAAGCCTGCTTACTGCAGGTTTGAAATACGCCAAGGTGGACACGGGCGGTATTGGCGTCGGCGACGTTATCGGCTTCAGTGCGGACGTTTACGTTTTCGATGACCTTGAACGATACGAAGGCAATAAGAGCACCGCACTCGGCTACATCAACCAATTCGTCGAGCACGAGGGCGCCAAGGTAATAATCATTGCCAATGATAAGGAGATTAAGGCTGGCGAAGATTATGAGCGCCGCAAAGAAAAGCTGATTGGGAAGGTTCTGGAAGTGCAATCATCTTTTGATGAGGCCTTCTCCGCCTTTGTCGATCTAATCGACGATAAGTTCACGCAAACTCTTTTCAATGAGAACGCGGAGGAAGTCTCCTCGCTCTATAAGCAGTCGACAAAAGACAATCTCCGCATCCTACAGCAAACCATGTGGGACTTTGAGCGGGTTTGTAAGGCGCTGACTGACGAGCACCGAGGAAATTCCGATGCTATGTTGATGCTGCTACGCTTGTTCTTCGTACTTTCGTTCGAATTCAAGTCCAATCAGATTAGTGCCGACGATCTTGAAACGGGTCGAAGACTCTCAGCTATGGTTCGAGCGCACGTCGAAAAGGATAAAGAACCTTCCCCCATGAGGCGAGTTGCCAATCGCTATCCGAATGTCGATGTCGATGACTCAATTCTCTCCAGTTCAGTCCTCGTGAACTGCTTAGTCCGAGGCATTGTCGACACCAACGAAATTCGAGCTTCCCTCGATGCGAGCAGTTTTTTTGTCAAAGTCGTGGACGAAGCTCCCTGGCGCACGGTCTGGCATTGGGCAGAACGCGCCGAGAGCGATGTCATGGCTGCCATTGACAAGCTTGGTGAACAATTCGAGCAACGCGCATTCACAATCGAAGGCGAAATACTTCACGTGTTGGGCCTTCATTTATTTCTTTCCGATATCGGAGTGATCAAGTCTTCAAAGCGGCAGATTGTCGACGGCGGCAAGCAATACATCGATGATCTATACAAGACAAAGAAACTCGAAGCGACTCAACATGATGATTATTCGCTTCGCTTTGACGGCTATGGTGGGCTGGGCATACAGAGTGCTGACACCCCGGAATATCGAGAGCTGTTCGACTATCTGAAGGACACAAGTGGAAAGGCCCTCCGCGACACGTATCCAGAAAAGGCGTCTGAACTGATGAAAATTATGAAAGCAGATGTCCAGCTATTCTATCGTCGCCTGTGTCTGACCAATAGCGACGATAACATCTATCACAGCACACCTCTGCTCGCGTTCATTGATCCGGAGGAGTTTGTCCAGGCTGTGCTAGATCTTCCCACCGGAGAACAGCATATTGTGTTTATGATGTTCAAATCTCGCTATGACCACGGCCAATTGGATGGTGATTTGTCTGGTGAGCGAGCGTGGGCAGAAACCGCGAAGGGAAAGTTTCTAGACGCCAGTAAAACAGCTGGCCCCATCACCGCTACCCGGATCAAGCTGCGTGTCGATCACTATATGAAGGCAGTTGCCGACGCTGTCGCCAAGGGTTGAAAGTCAAAACAGGTGGGCCGTGGCAACCATCGATGTCACACCCGCGCGATATGCATAGAAAGGTTCAAACTGCATGCGCCAACTGGATTGATAGTTTTCTCGTACGTTACTGCGATGCAATTTCCAAAGGCCGTGAGCCATGCTTACCGGAGTTGGCAGATCAGGCTTACGCCGCTAGCTGGGAGACCGATATTTTCGACTTTATGGAAGACAAGCGATCAGTTACGAAGGTGAGACAGGAAGGCTAATGATGGATTGCTTTCTGTCCATCAACCACCCCGGGGGGGCCGATCAAGTTGGGCTTGTCGGTCGGCCTTGACGCCTGTGGGGGGGGCGATTGCTGCTGCCCCCCTCAAGCGAGCGTACCTACCGGAGCGGTCGTAGCAAGTAGACCGCCCGCATTCACGCGAACAAGAATGTTGCCGATTTTGCGGAGCCAGTATCCTAGCCTATGCTGGCGGTGTGCATGTTTGAACACGCGCGCAGCCGTTCCCGGCTGGCACCCAGTCGCCATTAGTCACGCTCCAAGCGCGTAGGATCGGCTCTTCTCCTTCCGATCCTGCGGCGAGCTGCTGTTCTTCTGCTCCGCTTGCTAGAGCATGAATATGGAAAGAGGGCTTTCTGTGCTGCTCCGCAAGCTTTTCATCAACATGAAGATCAATGATTTGCCTTACTATAGCACCCGTCGTTAAGCGCCGAACTTTACCGGTCTCGTCTACGATACGAGCGAGCCAGCGCCCTTCATCGAAATCTGGTCCTTCAACGAAATCCAGATGATTGTAAAAAGTACCTGAGCTCAAAAAACCCCATTGGGGAGGTGGGGAGCCAGCAATCGTAAATTTGTGGGTCATTATCCCATCGATGAGGGCCATTCCAATTGCATTTGTGGGGAATACCGCCGGTACGTATTCTATTTCTCCCCGTCCCAAAGTCACTTTAACCCGGCCCTCCTGATAGAATTGAGTTGATTTTGCCACTTGAAGAATGTCATTGCCGTTTTTGAGCCCTGCGCGATGCCCCTCAAGTATCAAGTCCACTCGACCAGTTTGCCTCCTCGCTAAGCCGGAGCCGCTGCGCAGAGGGTCATTATGTTGGCTAAAAGCAGCGGTCGTGGTGGTACCTAGTATCGCGGACGTTGCTAACGTGGTCAAAAAATCTCGACGCTTCATATCGGTCTCCTTTGATGGAGTTGTGGAGAAGAGAGTCCACATGCAGTCTCAGCGGCAATTCCCGTGAAGGCGGCAATTCCCGTGAAGAATGCATCAGAGCTAGATTACACCTTATTTTCGAACGAAAAAGGTCAGACGCTCTGGCCTTAGTTTCCACAGCTCAGTTTCCCAGGATTGCATTATCGAACGGTGACTTGCGCCAATTCATCTCGACCCTCGCGCAGTTCGATCAGAACCCAAGCGCTTGATGTCCGGTGCAAGAGCAGGCGAACAGCTAAGGGATCGCCAAGGAGATCGCACTCGGCAATCGAAGTTGGACGGTGTTCGTGGCTTCAGACCGCACCGATGTACCGAAGCGAGCATGGTTGCGATCACGGAAGGCCTTCACTGATACATCAGCATTTTTCAAGTGCACACTTGATTGACGACGTGGAGTGCTGCTGATACCCGTCAGGAATGCCGATCAGAATAAAACGTGTGGCGGTCACGCTGCCGCCCAGACTTGCCGCATCGTTCCGGAGGCGGGCGAAAATATCAGGTCGGTCCATCGGCGCAGAAATCGTAGCAGCACTGCTGGAAATCGCTGAGACCCATGAAAAGCCGCCGCAGCATGGCGGGGCGCGAAAGCACGCTGGCCGCAAATCGCGGAGAGGCGATGAATGACGCAGCACAAGACGAACACTTCCAAGGACGCTCGTACTCGGCGGATTGAGGGGCTGGCGGCGGTTGAGCGACCCTCAGTACCGGCTCCTTGCGTAGGTAGCTATCGACGGGCCGGTCAGTTAACGGTCGACGACGCAGCCGCGGACGGTTTCGCAGGTGCTGCCGCCACCGGCCAACTGCCCACGACCGCATGCATCGTTTGTCCGCCTACGGCCCCTGGCTTGGAGCTTGAGGTGCCGAGCGATGTGGCGGACCGGATAAAGAAGCTGGCGCGCGACGCGCTGGGACCAACTATGGTCGGCGTCCCTACGCTGCCCTTCTTCGAGGAGCTGCCCACAGTCACGACGTTCGGACCTTCGGCGGACCGGCTGAGAGAGGGAGGGCTAGACGCAGCAACTGCGGCGGCGCTGGCTCGGTGCGGTGGAGCAGTCTTCCATGTCGCCAACGCCCTCACTGACGCCCGCGCGGTCGCCGAGTGGCACGCTGGGAAGACAGGGCGCAGCGCTGAGCGCCACAAGGCAGCCGGTCGCGTGGACGATGAAATTGTGAAGCGGCATCGGACCGGGTTCGGGGCTTGGAATGTCAAGACGGCGATGGCGGTCCGCGACGCGAGGCTGAGCGAACCGGACGATCCCAAGCCGGTGCCGGACGTGGACGCCCGCAGTGCCCGGCTGGCAGTTGCGGCGTTGGAAGGGCGACTGATCAGCCTGCTCTCGTCCGGAGGCCTGCCGGCGCGCTTCGCTGTCGGTCTGGCGGCCCTTATGGACCCGGTGGGCTGGGGCGAACTGGCAATGCTGGTCCTTACGACAGGGGCTGTGCTGCCGGGCATGAAGGCGGCTGCCAAAACCAGCCCCCGCGGTCCAGTGGACGCGCTCGCTTATGATGCCACTGCCCACATCGGGCAGGCTTGGCGACCAGTCCCCCAGCTCGGCTTCAGGCGGGCGCCTACGCCCTCACGCACCGGGTAGTTGACCGGCGGGGCGCGCCGTCGCGCCGCGCGCGCCACCGTTCTCCGGCCGGGCAAAATAGGCTCTTTTCGTATACCGTTTTGATTTTGAAGAAGGGCAGAGAGGGTACATACCTATGGCGCGCGTGGCGCGCTCTACTGAAGATCACTTCTTTTATAGACTTTCCTAGTGCGCCACGCCTGGCGGTCCCGTGGCGCAGCATAACGCGGGTATGGCGCACCCAAGCGCGTGCTCGCGGAGAGCTGCGCCCGAAAAAAAAACGCCCGGCTGGCGGTCCTCCGGGCGGCGTGGCGAAGTGGACGCAGCCCCTATTCAGCAGCGCGTTGCCAGGGTAAGACGGCCTTACTGTGCACCATCACGCCGTAGTGGTCGCGTTCCTTGCGCTGCTTAGGGTCGCGCATCTTGCGGCACACCACCGCGTAGGACATTCCCTGTTCGTCCGGGGCGGTGCGACGGTCTTTGTGCTGGCGGAGCCAAGCCAGCACCCTGCGTTCCAGCGCCGGCCCCGTGTCACCGTCGAAGACGTGGCGGAGGTCCTGGATGTAGTCCGGCACGGCCGCCGCCGGGAGCGCGAAGCTTGGCCCGCCCGCCCCGGTCCCTGAGATGCGGGCGGCAATGTCGCGAGCCAGCATGAACCCGCCTGCGTTCTTGTAGGTGCCGTGTGGGGTTCGCACATCTGCCGCCTCCCCGATAAGCTCAAGCAAGGCAGCCACAACTTCGGCATGCTCGATGGCCTTCTCGTCGTTCGCCCTCAGCCGCGCCTGCGTCGCCACGGGGTCAGCGCCCATAACCAGCGCGGCCACTTCGCGGGGCAGCGCCGACCAACCTGCGAAGTTGGACAGCGGCGGCAGCGTCGCGCCGACTTGGCGGACGTGCTGGAGCAGCGTCAGGATCGCGGAGACGACCTCAGCGCAGGCCTTCGGATCATCCTTGATGCGGTCGAGCGCTACCCGCGCCTTGGCCTCTCCGGCCCAGCCGCGCGCCTCTGCCTTGTCGCGGTCAAGCCGAGCGTGAACCGAGCGGCGCACCATATCTTCGCTGACTTTCATGTTGTTGCCGGTCGCCACCCAAGTGAACTTGGCAGGGCTTGCGACGACTGAACGGTTCTCGCCGAGAACGCGAATAGTGCACTTCGCACTGTTGGCCGACAGCATCGTACGGAAGCTCTCGACGTTCGGCAGTTCGCCACCCGGCACATCGTCCAGAATTTTGATGCCGGCCTGCCCCGTGATGCATTCGGTTTCGATACGCTTGCGCATCTCGTCCCCGCTGTCGCGGCTTTTATTCGTGCAGGCGATAGCCACTGGTGCCGTCCCGTTCAGCCCGGCGATGCGCTCCGCCGCGAATGTCTTGCCGGCTCCGAAGATCGGGGCATCAATGAGCGTCAGGGGCGAAAGAGTAAAGGCCAGCCGGCAGAACACCGACGCCGTCATTGCGGCCAACACGGCGCCGTCCTCGGGCTCTGCGTAGGGAAAAAGGTCAATGAAGCGTCTGACCACTTCTTTTGCGCGGTCTACCGGCATCACTTCCAGCATGCCGGCCAAGTCTCCGACTTCGACGAAAGCGACTTCATGGCCCACCGTGCCTGTAGCCCCGCGCGCGGTGTGCAGCCCGGTTTCGGCAACGATAGCGCCGTTCGGGAACATCTGAGGGCCGCGGAATACGCCGAGCAGATCTTGCATTACCAAGCCGCCGCGCAGCGCCATGATGCGCTCTACCGCCAGCTTGACCGCAGTGGCGTCCATTTTCTCGACAGGCAGCCAGACGGTAGTTTCCGGGTCGTGCGCCGGCTTTCCCGCTGCGTCGGTCGTCAGCACCGCCTTAGCGTTGAACGCGTCTGCTACGCCTTCGCAGGTCCACGCCATTACGGCTTTTTGCTCGCCCTTCGACCTGCCCACTACGGTCTTGATGAGCGCCACTTTGCGCGGGACCTTCTCCGAAGCGGTAGCACCTTCCTCGCCATGAGCAGGAATGTAGAGGACTGGCTCGAGAAAAAGGCAGCTACGCAGCAGGCGGTCCCTCACGTCATCAGCGGTAAGGAACACTTCCTCCGTGTCGCGGCCGTTCACGATGTCCACCGCGGATAGGCTGCCCGATACGGACGACGCAAAAACGCGGTCTCTCATCGTCACCGCGAACGCAAAGCCCGCGTGCAGCAGCGTGTGGTGCGCATCGAAGTCCCAAAGCACCTTCACCTTGTTCGTCTTCTCCATGTCCCTCTCCATGATCAGTTGCATCGCAGTCTTGCTTGCGACACTGGCCTGAGCCGAACCTGCCCCCGCTGGATCCATTGGCGCTGCCATACTGGTGGCCATCGCCACCGCAGCCGTGGTGTTGCGAATTTTTGTCAGCTCGCGGAGAGAGAAATTGTTCGATGTGTCCGTGGCCGCGCGGAGCCCGTTGCGGATGCCCGCCTCCGCCTCGCGAACATTCCAGCCGCTATTGTGGGCGCGGCCGACGAACATCTTCACGAGCTCTTCAAGCTCGGCATCAGTGAATACGCCTTCAGCAGCAAAGGCAGGCCCGTAGCGGAGCGCGGTCAAGTAGCACCACTTGTTCCACGGCGTCCCGTTTAACTCCGCGAGCGTTGTACTCGCGCGTTTACTAGCATCAGCTAAGATCGCATCGCGCAACCCCGCGCGCTCGCTAGTGGTTAGCGGACCGATGGTGTCGACAATCTCCGACAGGTCGGTCTCATTGCGCTCCGGCACCGCGATGACCGCGGGCGGGCTAGCAGCGGTCGGAAGGTTAGGCCAACTCGTAACGAAGATACGACGCCCGGCGAACGGATCGGTCATAGTTATTGCTGCGATCATGGACGGTATCCCGCATCAATCACCGGGGCCGCCGTGAAGTGGATCCCGACGGGTGTGAGCATTGACACATCGATCCCGGGATAAATCCCCAGCCATGCGCGGCAGTCAGCCGATGATAGGGCGCGGTCTAGCATGAACCACGCATGCATCTTGAACTTTCCATTCAGTGTCGGATGACCAGCGCTTGCGCTGATCTGGCCTACGTAGTTCGCGCCCCGCAACTCACGGGGCAGGCGATTCTGCAGCTCGTCAACATTCGAGAGTGGTGGGTCGTCGATATCGACCATGATCCATTTGCGCGGTACGTCTTCGACGGTCGCGGGATCTCCAGTCTTGGGGCACGGCAAGCGCAGGCGACGGTGCCATCCGTTCGGATCAAATCCCTGTTTGAGTCTGCCACGAATGACGGCTTTGAGCGGATCGGCCTCAACTTCGCGCAGGATCGCGGCCAGCTCATCCAATCCGTCGAACTCCCATTCATCAAAACGAAAGCGGTAAGGAAGCTTCACCGGTGCAGGCTTCTCAGCTGGCGACAGCCAGGTCTTAGTTAGCACCGGTCCCTCAGATACGATGATGGTTAGCCTGTTCGAGACCCCCTCAGCCCGCCTTGTCATCTCGGCCTGTGCGATTTGAATGACAGCGGCGCGCGTGGCGGCGTCGTACGTATCAGGCGCGTTCGTGGCATAGCGGTGAAGTTGATCGTCCGGCATCATCCGTACGATCTCAGGCATCCTCGACTTCCACGCTGCGAAGGTGTCCGGTCGGTTGGTTGTGGGGTTTGACATTCTAAATCTGGCTATAGCGTTGTTGCTTTCCCCTCGCCCCGGTCAGGGCCTTTAACCTTGCCCGGGGCGTCGTCGTTCTTTGCTGTTGATGCGGGCTGGATTGGCCTGGCGTCGCGCAGCTTCGTGGCGCTGCGTCGTTACCGGGTACTGCGGTGGACTTCGATCTCACCAAATGCCCGCGTCACGCGGTGCACGTCCAACGTCCATTCGCCATCGTTGCCCCGCACGATAGGGATTGCGCGACGCTCCTTGATCTCGATGCGCCCATGCCCTTGTGAACCGCCGTCCGATTCGAGCAGGCCGAGGCGCCAGTGCTCGATCGTGAGGTCGAAAGTCAGCCCCGCTCCCGGTCTTCGCGATGTGGCGAAGACCGCGACATTGCGGCGCCTGGCAAACTCGGTCAGGCTGCCTCCAAAGAGCCCACCATTAATGGCCACCGATGGATAGTCGAAGACAAGCAGCTCGGTTCCCTCTGGTGTCTTGGCGTCCAGCTCGGCAACGCTGTCGCTAAACAGCTCCCCGTTGACGAACAAGACGGCGCTTTCATGCGTTCGAAAGCCGAAGAAGGGCTGACCACTTGCAACTGAGTATGCCAGCGACCGCGCGATATTTGACTTGCCAGAGCTAACCGGACCAACCAGCACGTAGACGCGCCCGGTCTGAATCAGTCCGTGCACAAGCTCTTTATGCAACGAGTGAACTTCGGTGATTTTTCCGCGTGCGAGTGCGGCGAATGAATGAGGTTTAACGCGCATTGTCCGCCTCTGCCGGATTCCAAGAAAAGCTACCACTCAGAGCACCACCCCGCGGCGGTGTCAGATAGTCGTCAATGCTGTTCGCGGGCGCCTCGTCGGTCGGAGGGGTAGTGACGGCCAAGCTAGTTGCGATGCATTCCAGTGCGATAGCGATGCGTTCAAGATGGCTCTTGCTCATCACGCCACCTCAGCAGTCAGGTCGCCATTGACGAAGGCGAGAACGACGGACGGGGCAAACCTCAGCGCGGCGCCCATGCCCTTGATGTTCGGCAAATCGCCCCGGGCGTTGATGGTATAGATGTGCCGGTCACTGCATCCGAGCAGCGCGGCAACCTCTTTCACATAGAGAGCGCGCGGGAAGCTCGCCAGTGTGGCGATGCTGACCGGGGGCTCGATACAGCCGAACGTGGTGGTAGTGGTGGCAGGTTGTGGGGCCGCGAGCGCCGTGCTCGACTTGATCTTATGCTTGATAGACATTCAGTCGCTCCGATGTGTTGTTCGGTGAAGCGACCACATTCATATGTGCGCGGCTGAGCGCATTGTGTCTCGAAAACCCCCCGAATTCGCGACGCGGTAACATCTGCAGTAACTCGCTCAAGTTACGCGGCAAATCGCGCGGAAAATATCCAATAAAATCAATTAATTAGTAGTATAACAACAACAACTGTTCAATCCCCTCAGCCGGCACCAGCTTCTGACCCCCTCATCCTGCGCGCTTTGCCGCGCTGCTCTGCTGGAAGTGCTCGGCGCCTGCAATCTCCACCCAGCCGTGTTTCGATTGCTCGAACACCGACCTGACCGGCGCCGGGAAGTCCGGATCTGCGATGGCGCCGACGGCGACAGCGATCATTCCCGGCAGATTGTCGGCTTGCCAATAGACCGTTGCGCCGCAGTCGGGACAAAAATGGCTGCGGACCTTGCCGCCACTCGCGGCGGTCCGATTGTAGGGCTTTGATGCTCCAGAGATCGTGACGGTCTCTGCGGCGTAGAAAGCGCCGACACCGAACGGCGCGCCGGTTCGTCGCTGACAGTCGAGGCAGTGACAGGCGACGACGAGGCGCGAGGGTTCCGGAAGCGACAACGAAAGCGCGCCGCAGCTGCATCTGGCATCGATCATGGAATCTGCTCTCCTTGACGGCAGATAGAGTTGAAGAGGCAGCGGTGCCCGTCTCAAATGACACGTTGCAGCGCGCTCCGCACACCGCAGAGCCTCACTCCGTGCCGACCTCGAACGCCAGCAGCACGTTGCCGGCGACGCCGCTCCATTGGCCGTAGCCGGAATTGGTGTAGAGCATGCCGCCGGCGATGACGGGCCCGGGGCCATCGATCGCGCCGCCATGGGCGGGGACGCCGTTCACCGCCTTGAAATCCTGCGCGGTGTCGAACTCCCACACGAGCTTGCCGTCGGGAGCGTAGGCGCGCAGGAAGCCGCTGACGCCGCCGGAGAACACCACGCCCGGGATCAGGCTCACCGCCGCCGAGAGCGCGGGGCTGCATTGCGGGCGTTCGCCGCAGGCGACCGGCGGCACTTCCATCACGACTTTTCCGCTGGCGAGGTCGAGGCCGAACAGGCCGCCGCCCTGCGTGGCATCGAGCTGCCGCGTGCCGTCGCGTTTGAAGCGCAGGTCGGAATTGGCGACATAGATGCGCTCGCCGTCCGCGGCCGAACCCCATTCGCTGCCGCCGAGCGAACCGCCCTTCCCGATCCGGGTCTGCCACAGGATCTTGCCGCCGTCGTCGGGATCGAGCGCGTGCACGACGCCGGATTTCTGCGCGATGGCGAGCACGCGCCTGCCGTCGTGCAAGGTCACGAGGATCGGCGACTGGCCGAAATCGTGATCGGGCCCGTGATCCTCGGGACAATTGGTCTTGTCTGCATTGTAGCAGGCGACGACGAAGGCGTCCTTGGGCGTCGCCTGTTGCTTCCACAGCAGCTTCCCGGTCGCGAGCTCGAAAGCGAGGATCGCATCGGCGGTCGCGGCCGGCGGATTCGAATAGGAATTGCTCGTCGCGACATAGACCGCGCCCCGCTTCGCATCGATCGTCGGCGCCGACCAGATCGCGGCGCCGGACGGACCGAAGAGCTGCGTGCCCCTGGCATTCTTGCCGGTCGGATGCGGCACTTCCGGAATCGTATAGGCCTGCCAGATCGTCTTGCCGGTCGCGGCGTCCAGCGCCACGACGCTGCCGCGGAAGGTGCAGCATTCGTAACCGGCTTGCGAGCCCGCCGCTTCCTCGATCGAGGACACCGGCACGTAGAGCACGCCGGCATGCAGCGTCGGAGCGCCGGTGATGCGCGCGGCGGCATGCTCCTCGACTTTGGTCTTCCAGATCAGCGCGCCGGTCAGCGCGTTAACGGCATAGGCGTTGGCACGCAAATCCCCGAAGAAGATCGCGTACTGATCGGAGCCCGGAAGCTGAGCAAAACTGATCGCGGCGCGCACCGCCGCATCGATCGCCAACGTCCACAGCGTGCAGCCGCTTCGCGCGTCGAGCGCGTGCATCTTGCGATCCGTGCCGCCGATGAACAGCATCCCGCCGACGATGGTGGGCGGCGCAAACGACACCGATGCGCCGGGAAAGGCATATGCCCATTTCAACCGCAAACGCGGCACCTGCGCCGCGGTCAGCCCCGCCATGTCGGCCGGCTGGAAGCGGCTGTTGCCGGCATCGACGCCCCATCCGTTCCAGCGCGGGCCGTCGAGGGCTTGCGGAAAGCCGCTTCCCGGCTGCGCGCAGCGGCCGTCCGCGTCGGCGGTGGCGCCGCTCGTCGGCATCTTGCCCGTGACAAAGGACGCTATGGCGCGGCGTTCGGCATCGCTGCGATCCTTCGTCATCGCCGCCATGCTGCCGGAGGTCAACGTTCCCAGCACGTGGTCGAACGACATCGCCTGCATGGCGCTCCGAGCCGGCACGCGGGTCTGCGCCTCGCTGTCGTGGCATTGCGCGCAATGCGCTGCATAGAGCGCGGCCCCTTCCTGCTGTGCCAATGCCGGCGCACTGCACCAGATCAGCAACGCGGCGGAGATGGCACGTGCGCTCATGGTGGGCTCCGGCATGCGATCGCATCACACAACCCGAAGTCTATCGCCGCCGCGATCGCGGGCGCAATGGACGTTGTGCCTGCTTCTGTCACGCACCCGTGCGATCGGGATCCGGCAGCTCGTCGAGCCGCCAGAGCCCGAGGCTCTTGTCGCGCCAGCCGCCGTCGCCCTCCTCGCAGCGCTCGTCGATCAGCTCGCGCGGTGCGGGCCAGTCGAACGGCGCCTTCGTCATGTTGAGCGCGCGCCAGTCGCCGTCCTCGCAATCGCGATTGTCCTCGATCTCCGGAAACGTCGTGACGAGCAGGAATTGCGCGCCGCTCTCGCGAAAGCGGGCGGTGACGCGGGCGATGTTCTGAAAGCTCAGATGCACCAGGCAATCCCGGCACAGGATCAGGTCGGCGCGCGGCAGTGCATCGCGCGTGAGATCGGCAACCAGGAATCGGCCGGCCAGTTCGCCATCCGCCACGCGCTTGTTGTTGGCCTCGACCAGCGACGGCACGATGTCGATGCCGATGTAGTCGATATCGAGCTTGATGCGACCGATCCAGCCGGCATCGCCACAGGGCGCATCGAGCAGCGAGCGCGCGCCGAACCGTTGCAGCAGCGCAGGAAGCGCCTCCCGAACCGCGGCGGTCGCCATGTCCTCCGACCCGAGCCCGGAGACCGAGCTGGCAGCGCCCCAGAGGTTCGTCCGCTCGATCCGCTCGAACCGTGCGGCGAGATCGAGGCCCGCGAAATTGTCGCGGTCGGCGACGAAGCGTTCGTGGGCCAGCACGGGGGGACGATTTGCGATCATCGTATCAGACACAGGTCGAAATTTCGTCGCCAGCACCATACATCACGTGCATCCCATTCGAAATTGCCTGACCGGGCGTCAGCCAACATCCGGACCCGATGCGCTCCACGACCACCAAAGAGAAGGCCAGGATCGCCGCAGGTGCGGTGACGGCCATGGTGATGACCGCGGTGCTGTTTGCAATCGCCATCGCATTTTTGCTGGCGCCATAGGCGGCATGAGCACCCCGAACATGGGGCCAAATCGGAACCAAAGGCGCACCTGGTTCGTTCTCGACCCATGCGAATCCGCGAAGAAAACCGAAACATGTTTCTGCTGGTGACAGTGACACTGTGCTGTACCGCAGTAGCCGGCACATTGACCCTGCTCGAGCCGACGCTTAGGCCGACCCCCGAAAGGCAGGTCGCCGAGCGAACGGTTGTCGACGTCACCCGGGTATCGGATCAAACTCCGGTTCGGGTGGTGGGCGCGCCGTTCGAGCCCAACGTCAATCCGCGCGCGCGGTAGCCCTCACCTCGGCGATGCCTCCGTGCCCTCCTGGGGCCGGCTTTGGGCACGCGCCAATTCCTCCACGAACGCGATCACCTCCGCCCGATTGTGGGGCGGGAGCGACAGGAACGCGCGGATGAGCCTCAGGCCCTCCACCTCGTGCGACCGTTCTTTGCCGGAATCCATCCGCCTAATGTCGTGCGACCGGGAAAAATATGCAATCCCTTGCGAACGACCTTGATTCGGCGCAGTCGCTTTGCTGGAATAGGGCCCGGCTGAGGTGAAGCATGAAGTGGATCAGGGAGCGCGACGCGCTCATCGCGCAGACGATGGCCTTCGTCCAATCGGTGACCGGCAAGAAGGACGACCTCCTTCAGCCGGATGCGCCGTCGGATTGTTCGGCGGCAACCGTCGAGGCCGTCCCGGTCGAGGCCGTCATGGTCGAGATCAAGCCGCCCCCACCCCCTCCGCAGCCTCAGCCCCCCCGGCATTCGCTGCCGCGGGCGGTCGGTGATTTCCGTACCGAGATGCAGGCCCGCATTGCCAATTTCCGCAAGCATCAGGAGCGGTTCGAGCGCGAGCGCGAGGAATATTGTGCCGAAACCCTGACCAAGTTGCGCGCCGCCATCCGCGACGTCCCGGGCCCACTGGCCAAAAAGTAAGGTCCCCCCTCCCGCGGGAGGACCTACAGCCAAGACCACACCAGCCACAGATTGGCCGCGCAGGCGCCGAATAGCGCCAGCGTCAACGGCAGGAGCATGTGCCCGCAGGAGGTCTTCAGGTCGCTCGTCATGGCGGAAAACATCCGCTGATTCCGTCAAACGAGTCCCGGGGATTCTTTTTTTCGCGATTCAGGACTCGTTAAGGACTCACGGCCCGGCACGCGCGATCACGGCCCCGTGATCATCCCTCGCCCGGAACCTGCCGGCCGGCCCGACCGTTAACGGGCTTTCCTGGAGCGGGAAGAGATGCCCTACGCCCTGTTCTGCAACGACGCCCAGATCAGCAAGGCCTATCCGAGCGAATCCGACATCTGGCAGCTCGCGGAGCGGAGCGGCCTGGTCGTCGATGTCAGCCCTGACGAGGACCGTCCGGGGCCACGCCGGGTGCTCGACAATGATTACGAGATCAGGCCCTGCCGAGCCGCCCAGGGGGAGGACCCTGCCAAGAACAAGGCCGAGGCCGAGCGCCAGTCCAAGATCGAGCTCGAGCTGAATTCGTGAGGTGCCGCTGGCGGACGCCGCAGGGATCAGGGCGTTGCTGTCGCCAGCGAGGCCTGCTCACCCGGCATCACCACGCAGGCCTTGCGGCGGTGCAGCCCGCGGATCGCCCCGGTGACCTTCAGCACCTTGCCCGACGGGCAGGACGCGTCCTTGACGAAGGCCACCTCGTAAGGTGCCAACATCAGAGGCTCGGATTTGAGGATTGTCTGTGCAGAGCACGGCAGACAGAAGAAGCACGAGAGCACCGCTGCCGACACCAAGATACGCATGTCCGTCGTCCCACCAGCCCGGTAATTCTCATATAACGCGTTCCGGAGCGCGAGTTCCGTAAGCGGCAAAAATTATTTTTGCTTTACCCGAGCCCCACGACACGCGTGAGAAGGCGCGCGCCGGAATGTTTGTCTGCAAATGACGCGCCAGATGGTTCACGCATTGCAAATACTGGGCTGGCCGGCGGGCGGGCGGACAAGCGAAAGGCCGGCGGAGCCGGCCTTGCCTGGATGCGTGGTCGTCTGGGTGCGGGTCAGTAGCGCGAGGCTGCCGGACCGCCCCAGCCGAAACGGTAGTTCACACCGACCTTGACGGTATGCTCATCCTCCCGGCCGCGGACGCCGACGACGTCGGCCGGACCGGAGGTGAAGGTGGTGCTGCCGAAATTATAGTATTGGTACTCGGCCTTGGCGGACCAGTTCGGCGCGAACATGTATTCGAGGCCGGCGCCGACGGTGTAGCCGTCCTTGCTGTTGCCGGTCGCGGTGAAGGCCTGCGGCACCCCGGCGATGTTGACGCCGAGATTGTTATTGCGCCAGGCGTAACCGCCCTTGGCGTACAGCAGGGTCGGTCCCCAGGTGTAGCCGATACGGCCGGTCACCGACCCGAGCTGGTCGGTGTTGGAGGTCACCTGCGTGCCCAGCGGGAATGTGACGCCGTTGTTATTGGTCGGCAGCCAGGAATACTGGGCCTCGATACCCACCACCCAATTTGGCGCGAACTGGTAGTCGAAGCCGCCCTGCACGCCGCCCAGGAAGCGGGCGTCGCTGGACTGGAAGCTGCTGTCGCCGGCAAACGTGCCGCCGACATGGCCGCCGATGTAGAAGCCGGTCCAGTTGTAGATCGCCTGTGGCGGCGTATAGGCCGGCGCCTTGGTGTAGGTGCGCGGCTGCATGTCCGCGGCTGCAGCCGGCGCGGCCAGCGCAAGCACAGCGGCTGCACCCAGCAAAATCGATCTCATGATCATCCCCGTTCTTTCATTTGCGACACTCAGGAAACAACGTGGCGTGAATTGGGTTGCTTCGCGGCGATGCCGGAACGTTGATCGTTCGTTACTGTGACGGGCTGGCAACATCGCGATTTTGTTCCGTCACGTCGCCCTGCGCCAACTGTTTTTGTCGCCCGCGCAAGGCCTGCCGTAACAATTTGTCGCAACACGAAACCGCCCCGTTCAAAGCTCCCCGAAATGTGATCCAGTGAGCTCCGGCACCAGCTCTTACTAGCACCGACCGATGAAAGCGGGCTTTGCGCTACCGCGTCATCTTTTCGAGTTCCGGAAAGGGTACGTAAACCGCGCCGGCACAGAGATCGCTGGTGCGGTCGACGACACGGTCCGCGCGTCCGTTGACGAAGATCACGGCGCGTTCCCGCATGGCCTTGTAGCTGCCATCGGTCTCGCGCGGGGTGAAGTGCAGACAGCTCACATAGAACTGCCGGCCGCCGACTTCGCGCTGGACCGGCTCCGCCATGCTGGCCTCGCGCACGCCGACCGGGTTGTTCAGGTAGGTGCGCATCAGGGCCAGCGTGTCGCTGCGGAAATTGTCCGGAAACGGCTGCGGCCCTCCGGCCTGGGTCCCGCCGATGAAGGTTGGACGGTCACCATCACTGCCGAAACATGCCGCAAGCGCCAACGGCAAGGCCAGGACGGATGCCAAGCGCACCGCAAATTTCGCCAATCGCCCCACAGATTCCGCTCTCCACGCGAACAGACTTACGGGGATGTTCTAGCCCCAAGGGCGCGCAAAGGGAATTCAGTCCTGCGCGAGAGGCCCTGTCAGCAACGCGCCGCACCGCCGCCGGCACTTGCGCTTTCGCGCAGGTGCCGGGACGGGCCTGAAATCCGTACGCGGCGGCGGGCAATGCACGGTGCCGCCGCGCGGGATCAGACGTTAGCTGCGCTTCTCGGTGGTCAGCGGCTTGGTCGCCTCCGGCTGCGCCTTCAGCTTCTTCGCCGACAGGTGCTTGTGGTGATGACGATGGGTGCGCACCGTCTTGTGCTCGTCCGGCGTCACGGCCGCGTTGGCGTTCATCGCCTTCGACTTGGTATCCACCTTGGCGTCCGCCTTGACGTCGGTCGCCTTGGTGTCGGCCTTGAGGCCGGCCTCGGGTTTCGCGACGGTGGTCGAAGCCTTGGTCTGGCTCTGGTCCGCCTTGATCACCGGGGCGGTCGTGGTGGTCTTGCCGGCCTCGGCGGCGAAGGCCGGGGCTGCGATCACGGAAGCTGCGAGCAAGGCTGCGGAAATGGTCTTCAGCATGGGGGTCTCCTCTTGGAAGGATCTCGAGGCGGCGCCCTCTCGCCTACCCTTCGATCGTAGGTGGAGCCTAGGGACGGCGCACTGAACCCAATCTGAAGCCCCTTGCAGGCTTCCGTTCATCTCGATGACTAGTTTGTCATCTGCCCTGGGCGACCAGATCGTGCGATGCGGGAATGTTTTTGGCTGACGGGTGTTTCGGTCTTCGGGCAATCGTGTAGGATCGCCACGTTCCATACGGGAGAATTTAGATGCGCAAACTCTCAATGCTTGTCGTGCCGGGACTTGTCGCCATGTCGCTGGCGGCCGCACCGGTGCTGTCGAGCGCCTATGCCGCCGGCAGCGACGAGCCCTCCTCGCCGCCGAAGTCGGACTCGTCCTCGTCCAAGAAGGGCAAGAAGAAGAGCTCTTCCGTCAGCGATCCCAAATTCCTCTCCGCCTATCGCACCGCCTACACCGCCATCTACGACAACCACGATTACTCCGGCGCGATCGGCCAGCTGAAGTCGCTGAAGCGCGACGACGTCGCCGACGTCGCCAATCTGATCGGCTACTCCTATCGCAAGCTCGGCGACTATCAGTCGTCGAAGGCCTATTACGAGCTGGCGCTGAAGGACGATCCGAACCACGTCCGCACCTGGCAATATTACGGCCTCTGGCAACTCGAACAGGGCAACCGCGAACAGGCGCAGTATCATCTGAACAAGATCGCCTCGCTCGCCGGCACCGACAGCTCCGAATATCGCTCGCTTGCGGCAGCCCTCGACAAGCCGACCGGCGCGACGCTCGTCTACTGAACCTCGCATCGTCGCATGACGCGAACGGGCACAACCTTCCCGGTTGTGCCCGTTCCGCTTTCTCGGCTAGCCTCCCGCACCAATCCTCCCCGCAAAAATTGGTGTGCAATGGACAATTGGCTGCGATCCGCGATCGACTACATCGGCTCCTGGATCGAATTCCAACTGACGACAATCCAGCAGCCAGGCGTCATCGTCGCAATCGCGCATCGCGGCGAGATCGTCGCCGAGCATGCATTCGGCCTCGCCAATCTCGACACCTGCGAGAAGCTGACCCCGCGCCATCGCTTCCGGATCGCTTCCCACTCGAAGAGTTTTACGTCGGCCGGCATCATGAAGCTGCGCGAGCAGCGCAAGCTTGGGCTCGATGACACCGTCGGCCAATATGTCGGCGGCCTGCATCCGCGCGTCGCCGAGACGACGATCGCGCAGGTGCTCTCACACAGCGCGGGGCTGACGCGCGACGGCGTCGATTCCGGCCAGTTCATCGACCGCCGCCCCTATCTCGACGCCAAGGAGCTGCTCGCGGAATTGAAGCTGCCGACCGCGATCGAGGCCGGCACCCGCTTCAAATATTCCAATCACGGCTTTGGTCTGCTCGGCCTCGTCATCGAAGCCGTGACGAAGGAGCCCTACTCCGTCTGGATCAAGCGCGAGATCGTCGAGGCCGCGGGCCTGCGCGAGACCGAGCCGGACGCACCGGTTCCCAAGGGCGCGCCGTTCGCGCGCGGCCATACGCGAAAGGTTCCGCTCGGCGAGCGTTGTGTGATCCCCGGCGACAACCCCGCGCACGCGATGGCGTCGGCCGCAGGCTTCGTGGCGACCGCCGGCGACACCGCGCGCTTCTTCGCGCAGCTTGCGCCGAATGCCAGAAGAAGCGTGCTGTCGGCCGCAAGCCGCCGCGAGATGACGCGTCATCATTGGCGCATCCCCCAGAGCTTCGAGGGCTATTACGGCCTCGGCGTCAATGCCGGCAAGACCGACGGCTGGGACTGGTTCGGCCATGGCGGCGGCTTCCAGGGCTATATCTCGCGAACCTGCGCCATCCCGGCCTGCGAGCTTTCGATCAGCATCCTCAGCAATTCAATCGACGGCGCGGCGCCGTTCTGGATGGACGGCGCGATGCAGATATTGCGCGTCTTCCAGACCCGCGGCGCACCTGACCGCCGTCTGCGCGACTGGACCGGCCGTTGGTGGACCATCTGGGGCGCGAATGATCTCGTGCCCACCGGCAACCGCGTGCTCGTCGCCAATCCGCAATTCAACAATCCCTTCATGGATGCCGCCGAGATCGAGGTCACTGGCCGTGACACCGGCAAGCTCTCCTGGGCTGCCGGCTATTCCAGCCATGGCGAGCCGGTGCGCCGGATCCGCGACAAACGCGGCAAGATCAGCGAGATCTGGATCGCGGGCGCCAACGTGAAGCCGGAGCGCGTCGTCGCGAAGGAGATCGTGCGAAGATATAAGCCGCGCAAACGGCGGCCTACTCCCTGATCAATCGCTCGACCTCACTGCGAAACGCCTGCCGCGAGCCGCCTTGCGAATAGAACATGTGGCCACCGGGATAGACGACGAACTTCACGCGCTGCGTCACGAAAGCGGGCAATTGATCTAGCACACGCTTCGTTCCGAAATAGGGCGTGGCGAGATCGAACAGGCCGTGCGCGACCAGCACGTTCAGCTTGGCGTCGGTGGCGAGGATCTGGCGCAGCTCGGACACCGATTGCGGCGGGTTGATGCCCCGTCCGAAATCCCAATGACCTTCCACGGTGCCGTTCAGGACCTCGTAGGAGCCGTCGGGCTTCCAGTTGAGCTTGCGCGAGAGCACGTCGACGGCCGCGCTCGTCAGCGGCGCCTGAAGCGCATCGCCCGAGGGATCGCCGAACCGCGAGCTGCTCGAATCCGGATAGGGATCGAAGCCGCGCACGGAGGCGTCGTAGCGTCCCGTCACCTTGCCGTTCTTGCGATCGAATTCGCGGCGGAATTCGCCGACGTCGAAGCGCCCGGCGAGGCGGCGGCTCACCGCTTGGTCGATGCCGGTAAGCGCGGCGACCTTGTCGGCCAGGCGATTGGTGGCCTCCTTGTCCGCCTCGCCCTTGACGAGGTCGGCCAGGAATTCGCCGCGCGCATAAGCCTCGACATCGGCGAGGTCGGCGCGCTTGACCGGCCCTTTGGCTTCGCGCGCCACCGCGACATAGCTCGGCAAGGTCGCGACATATTGCAGGAGGCTGGTCCCGGTGAACTCGCGGAAGTCCAAGAGCGGCGACACCAGGATCAAGCCCTTGACGCCGACGCCATGCTGGAGCTGCATCTGGCGCACCACCTTGGGCCCGCGAATGCCGCCATAGCTCTCGCCCGCCACGTATTTCGGTGAGGTCAGGCGGTCGTGCTTCTCGAGCCAGCGGCGGATCACGAGCGCGATCGCGTTGACGTCGCCGTCGACGGAATAGAACGATTTTCGCGCATCGTCGCCGCTCGCGACGAAGCGACTGTAGCCGGTGCTGACGGGATCGATGAAGACGAGGTCGGTGAAATCGAGCCAGGTCTCGGCGTTCGGCTTCACCTCGGGCGATGCCGACGGCGACAGCGCATCGCCATCGAGCGGCAGCCGCCATGGACCGGCCGCGCCGAACTGCAGCCACGCCGAGGATGCACCGGGTCCGCCGTTGAACAGGAACGTGACCGGGCGCGTGGCGCGGTCGGCGCCGTCGAGCTGGTAGGACGTGTAGGCGATGTCGGCCGCCGGCTCACCCTTGCCGTCGAACACGCGGATGGAGCCGGCGGTCGCGGCGAAGTTGAGGGTACGGCCGGGCAGCTCCAGCGTCTGCTTCGTGGTCGTATCGGGCGGCAGGCGATGAGGCTCGCCCGCCGACGGTGCAGCCTGCGTCGCACCTTGCGCATTGCCGGCGCGCCCGCCCTTCTGTCCGGCGGGCGCTGCCGTCTCGGAGCGCGGCTGCGGCGGATCCTCCGCACGCGCAACGCTTGCGAATGCGACCACGGACGCGGCCAGCACCAGCCCGGTTCGTCGCAGCCTCGGCAAGATCGCGCGCATGATCGTTCTCCCTGCCCGGCTGTTACAGCCGGTGCGCCGCGAGGTTAGCGAGGAATTGCGACGGTTTGCAGGATCGAGGGTCGGCGGTGCGTCCCAAGCCGGCTCAAATCAACCTGTTTTGTTCTCCGGATCGACAATCGCCCATTTGCCCTAAGCGGCGGTCATCCTCGACAATACAGGGCCACCTCGTATAGACGAGCCCGGCGGAACTTTCTCAAGCCAGCGGGCCTGCCCGACAAGCCATGACCAAATCCCCGCGATACGACCGGATCGCCTTCGTCGCCAGCCCGAGCAGCGAGGCGCAGGCCGCCTATGTCCAGCTCACCAGGGACTATGGCAATTGCGACCCCAAGGAGGCCGATATCGTGGTCGCGCTCGGCGGCGACGGCCTGATGCTGCAGACGCTGCACCAGAACATGCACACGGGAAAGCCGATCTACGGCATGCATCGCGGCACCGTTGGCTTCCTGATGAACGAATACTCGACGCACGATTTGCGCGCGCGGCTCGAGGCGGCGCATGAAACCGAGATTAATCCGCTTCTGATGCGCGCGACCGACGGCAACGACCGCGTCCACCTGCATCACGCCATCAACGAGGTCTATCTGTTCCGGCAGACCTCCCAGGCGGCGCGCTTGAGGATCATGATCGACGAGCGCGAGCGCATGCCCGAGCTGATCGCCGACGGGATCATCGTGGCGACGCCGGCCGGTTCGACCGCCTATAATTTGTCGGCGCAGGGACCGATCCTGCCGATCAACGCCGCCCTGCTGGCGCTGACCCCGATCAGCGCCTTCCGGCCGCGGCGCTGGCGCGGCGCGCTGCTGCCCAACACCGCCTATGTCGTGATCGAGGTGCTGGAGGACGACAAGCGTCCGGTTGCGGCCGTCGCCGACCATGAGGAGGTACGCAGGGTCCGGCGCGTCGAGGTCCTCTCCGACAAGAGCATCTCGATGCGCATGCTGTTCGACCCCGGCCACAGCCTGGAAGAGCGCATCCTGCGCGAGCAGTTCGGGTACTAGAACCCCCTCCGTCCGCCGATGCGGCTTCGGTCGCAACCCTTCGTTAACCCTCGCCACGATATGGTTAACGAAGGTTGACCCTTTGGCCCGGGCGTCATGTTTCGTATCGACTTCAACAAGCTGCGCTTCCTCGTCTGCGACGACAATCCGCACATGCGCCGCATCCTGCGGACGCTGTTGCATTCCTTCGGCGCACGCGAAGTCTATGAAGCCGAGGACGGCGCCACCGCGCTCGAGATGTACAGCCATTACGTGCCCGACATCGTCATCACCGACTGGGCGATGCCGATCTTCGACGGACTCGAGCTTGCGCAGATGATCCGGCAGCCAGAATCCAAGGGCAACCCCTACGCGCCGATCATCATGCTGACCGGCCATTCCGAGAAGCGCCGCGTCACCGTCGCGCGCGATGCCGGCGTCACCGAATTCCTGGCCAAGCCGATCTCGGCCAAGGGGCTCTATCAGCGCATCCTCAACGTGGTCGCCAATCCCCGCCCCTTCATCAAGACCAAGACCTATTTCGGGCCGGACCGGCGCCGCAACACCAACTCCGCCTATATGGGTCCCGAGCGCCGCGTCGGCGAAAAGCACGAGGTGCTGCAACAGCCCTCGCTGCTCGACAAGGCCCGCTCCTCCATCTAGCGCAGGCGTCTTCAGACGAGGCAGGCATCATGGCGAAGAACAGTGCAAAGGATATCGAGGTCAAGGCCTTCGCCACGCATCAGGTCATCACGCAGCCCAACCCGCTGCGCAAGGTCCTGCGCCGCGTCGAGGAAAAGGACCTGGACGATCCGGTCGGCCGCGCCGAACAGGCGCTCGCGGGCCTTTCCGGCGAGTTCAAGGACTGGATGACGACCGAGGTCAACCGTCTGTCGGCCGCCTATGTCGCCGTTCGCAACGACGGCTTCACCAAGGAGCGGCGCGACGAGCTGTTTCACGCCGCTCACGACATCAAGGGCGACGCCGTGACATTCGGCTATCCGGCCGCGGCGGGAGTAGCCGAGAGCCTGTGCCGCGTCATCGAGCACGCGCCGGATCTGGAAAAGGTCCCGGCCGAACTGTTCACGCACCACATCAACGCCATCCTCGCCATCGTGCACGAGAATACCCGGCTCGACCGCATCAGCGTCTCCGCCGAGCTCAGCCGTCGCCTGCGCAAGGTCGCCGACGACTATCTCGCGCAGGTCAACCGCGATCGCCCCGAACATCTCGAGGTGATCCTGGCGCCGAGCATCGCGCCGGCGGAGTAAGGCTCGGCTCCGTCCCCGTCATTGCGAGCGCATCGAAGCAATCCGGAATCCCTCCGCGGGGAGATTCTGGATTGCTTCGTCGCTTCGCTCGCACCCTACGGCATCACGCCGCGATCAGATCGTCGTACACCGGGTCGACCGCATCATCCGCGGCCAGCTCGTCGCAGAACAGCCGCGCCTCTTCCCGCGCCGATTCCGTGGCGAAGCGGCGCAGCAGGACCATCAACGGCTCGGCGGCGCCGCGGTCGGTCTCACAATGGGTGAGCACACGCTCGACCATGCGACGGCGCAGCCGGACCGCACCATCGTCGCTGTCGACGAAGCCCTGCTCGTGGCAGGCATCGAGCGCGACCTGGAATGCCGCAAACGTCGTCTCCGGAAGCCCGGCGCGCCGGAGCAGCGCGTGCAGGCTGTTGCCGCCGCGGTCATGCAGCAGCGCGGAGACGCGCGCCAGCGGCAGATCGGCAAGCTCGGCGAGTGCCGCGTCGAACAGGTCGAGATTGCTCGACAACAGCGCGCGCAGGATCAGGCCGGCCGTCAGCTGGCCCGTGACGCGCAGATGATGCACCAGGCCCTGCATGTCCTCGCCGCGCGAGCGCGCCGCGATGTTGATGGTGGAGCGGTCACGCGCCTCGATCGTGATGCGGTCGGCACGGTCGGCGCTCAACCAGTTCCGCGCCACGACGAATTGCGCGAGCGTCTCGGAGAGTTTTGCCACCAGCGCGGCGCGGGTTGCGGACGGCAGGTCATCCAGCACCAGCATCGCCTCGCGGATCGCGGCGAGATGGCCATGGCGCTCGACGATGCGATTCCAGGAGAACGGCGCCATTTCGCCATGGGGATTTTCGATCAGCTCGAGCGCTGCCGCCGCGCAGCCGACTTCGGCGATGGCAGCGCAGACCGAGACCGGCAGCGCGATGCGGCGGGCGACCGCGCATTGCACCTCGTCATTGCCGGTGGCGACGATATCGACGAGATCGGCGTCGATCAGCAGCGGAGAATGTTCGAGCACGGGCAGCGCGACGGTCGGCTGGTCCGCCGACAGCGCCCGCACGATCGACGCCGGAGCATCGAGGCTGCGCGCAAAGGCCTCGGCCATCGCCTGCCGCACCAGGGGCGAGGGATCGTCGAGCTGCATCAACAGCGCGCCTTCGGCGGCGATGCGGTCGTCTGTCGAAAGGTCTGAGATCAGCCAGGCCCGGGCCAACGCCCGTGTTGCCTCGGCCCGCTCGCCGGCGGGCGCCGTTCTGATCCAATTGATGAACTGCCGAACAATCATGCTGCTTCCGGCTTACACAACAAACGAAAAGGGTGACGGCTCGTCACCTGCAACACAAAATAAACCACGACGCTTAACAAAGCGTTCACCATAACTGGCTGGTTTTGTTGAGGATTTGTTAAGGGAACAAAGCCGCTCGGGATGGGAGCCCCGGACGCAGCGCTTCGCGCTGCTGCGCGTAAGCGACGCGACCTAGCTCGAGAACGTGCCGTTGCGATCGCTGAAGAGATCGAGCGGCTGCGGCGGCCGCACGTCAGGCGCAGCTGACGCGACCGAGGTGAGCGAGGCATTGTTGCCCCACAATTTCTGCACGGTGGTCGAGACCGGCTGCGTGGTATCGCCGGGCTGATAGATCGAGCGGAATGCCGGCGTGGTCGGCGTATTGTCCGCGACCGTCGTCGGCGATGTCGCGCTGACGGGCGTCACGGCGTTTGTGTTGGGAAAGGTCTGGAGATAAGCGGCGTTGTCGACCATCGGCGCGGTCGGCTGCACCCCATTCGCGCTCGCAACCTGTGTCGTCGACGGCGTGCCGCCATACATCGCCATCGCGCTGCGGGTCACTTTCGAATTGGCCGCGCTGGCATAGCGCGCGTCCAGCACCGAATAGACTTCGGAGACGCTGCGGGCGCGGCCGTCCTTGGCGTAGAAGATCGAGCGGTTGGCGGAGGCGGCGTTGGGAAACAGCCGCGCACCGACCGCTTGCGGATTGTCCTCGGCATTCGCGATCAGTTTTGCGGCGCCGCCGACGCCCATGAAATGCGCCATGTAGAGTTCGCTGTCGCTCGGCCTGCGCCCGAGCAGGCCGGTGAGCTTGAAGCTGTTCGACTGCGTCAGCGCCGCCGCCATGCTGGAGGCGGCTTCCGGATCGTCACGCAGCTTCATGATCGACCGCTTCATCGCGGGATCATCCACGCTGTAGCCGCCCGACGACGTCCTGGTGATGGCGTCGGAATAGTTGCCATAGCCGAGCTGGGTGCCGGCCTCCTTCACGGTGCCGAGCCACGTCTGGTCGATGAACTGGTAGAGCCCATGCGCGGACGAGGTGGTGGCCCCTGCCGTGGGATCGAAATCCGATTCCATCTTGGCGGTGGTCAGCATGTACTGGAAGCTGACGCCGCTGACGTTCGAGGCCTGCTTGATCGCACCGGCGACGCGCGCCCGCGTCGGATCGAGACCGACCGTCTGCGTGGCACTGGAATTGTCGACCGACATGATGAAGTGCCCGCCCCGTGCGGCGTTGAGCGGCGCCGGCAATTCGGACGCCTGTCGTCTCACCGTGGGACAGGTATGGTTAATGCGGGGTTAATTCAGCCCTCACCCTCATCCCGGGCTCGCGCTTCGCGTGCCCCGGAATGCAGCGAGCTACTTCTTGTAGACCGCATCCGGATCGAACAGCCGCTCCGCATCGGTGAAGACCAGCTTGGCGCCCCCGCCCTCACCCTCGACCTTGCGATAGAAGCACGAGCGTCGCCCGGTGTGGCAGGCAGCCCCGATCTGCTCGACACGGATCCAGACTGCGTCCTGGTCGCAATCGGTGCGCATCTCGATCACGCGCTGGGTCTGACCCGAGGTCTCACCTTTTCGCCACAAGGCATTGCGCGAGCGGCTGAAGTACCAGGCCTCGCCGGTCGCGATCGTCTTGCGCAGCGCCTCGTCGTTCATGTGCGCGACCATCAGGACGTCGCCGGTGGCGACGTCGGTCGCGACGACAGTCACGAGGCCGCTGGTGTCGAAGCGCGGCTGGAAGGACAGGCCTTCCTCGGTCTCATGGGAGTGGGCGGACACGACCTTGCCGATCTATTCGCGAGGTCAGCGCGTGCCTCGCACCAGGGACAGGAAGCGGGCCTGCTCCGCCGGATTGTCGCGGAACATGCCGGTGAAGCGGCTGGTGAAGGTGGAGGCGCCATGCTTGGCGACGCCGCGCACCGACATGCAGGTATGCTCGGCCTCGATCAGCACAGCAACGCCGCGAGGTTTGAGGACCTCGTCGATGGCGGCGGCGATCTGCGCCGTCAGATGCTCCTGTGTCTGCAGCCTGCGGGCGAAGATGTCGGTGAGACGGGCGAGCTTCGACAGTCCGACGACGCGCTCCACCGGCGTGTAGGCGATGTGCGCCTTGCCGTAGAAGGGCATCATGTGATGCTCGCACTGCGAGGTGAACTCGATGTCGCGCACCAGCACGAAATCGTCGTAGCCGGCGGTCTCGCCGAAGGTGCGGTCGAGCACCTCGGCCGGACACTGGTGATAGCCCTGATACAGCTCGTCGAAGGCTTCGACGACGCGGCGCGGCGTGTCGAGCAGGCCCTCACGCTCGGTGTTCTCGCCGATATAGGCGAGCAGCGTCTTCACCGCCGCTTCCGCCTCGGCGCGCGCCGGGCGCGGCTGGTCAGCACGGACGGCGGCCGCGAGGAATTCGGCGGGATCAAGCTCGGCCGGACGGCTCTCCGGCAGCTTGTTGGGGCGGATCGGCTTGATTGTCGCGTCCATATCGACTCCGTTCGACGGCCTTAACGGCCGGAGTGTCACCGGCAGACGGGGCGGCCAAGCCGCCGGACGCCTGAAGAGAACAGTTTTGGCGCAAAAGGTCCTGAGCTGACAACGCTGGCGGCGCAGATCCGGATCACCGCCTTGCACCGCTGGACTGTTTTTCCACCAGTTCCGCCCCTATATAGGACCCTGAATGGCGCCCGCCAAGGCCGATCGGGCGCGGAAGTGCTGGACTCCATCACATGCTGAACGACATCTACAACAAGCGGATTATCGAACTCGCCGGGAATATTCCGCGCCTCGGACGGCTGCCGGACCCCGATGCCTCCGCCACCGCTCACTCCAAGCTGTGCGGCTCGACCGTCAAGGTCGACCTCAAGATGACCGGAGATACCGTCACCGACTTCGCCCATGACGTGAAGGCGTGCGCACTCGGACAAGCCTCCTCATCCATCATGGCAAGTCGGGTTGTCGGCTCGACTGCGAGCGAACTCCGTGAGTTACGCGAAACTGTTCGCAAGATGCTGAAGGAGAACGGCGCGCCGCCGGAAGGCAAATGGGAGGAGATCAAATTCCTCGAGCCTGTCCGCGACTACAAGGCCCGCCATGCCTCGACGCTGCTGACCTTCGATGCCGTGGTCGATGCCATCGGCCAGATCGAGGCCAAAGCCAAGCAGCCGGCCGCGGCGCAGGGGTAAGCGCCGCGTCGTTTCGGAGCGTCGCAAAGCGACGAACCTGGATCCCCGAGATTGCAGCGCGAGATTCTCAGGCGCGCAATTGCGCACCATAGTTCGCGCTACGCGCGCCCCGGAATGACAAGCCAGATCGAAGAGCTTACTTCGGCGTCGCCGCAGCGGCCGGCGCGGCAGCCACGCCGCCCGTCGGCACCACCGCTTCCGCCGTCTTGGTCGACTTGGCTGGCTGCTCCGGTTCCACGCCAAACCTTGCCTGCGTCTTCGGAGCAAGCTCCGCCATCGCCGGCGCGGAAATGTCCACATGCGGCAGCACGTCGGCCACGAGATCGGTCGTCACGAGATTGGTGAGCTTGAGCTCGCCGGCGTCCAGCTCATGCAGGTCTTCCCAGGGCGGAACGCTGAGCGCGAGCGACAGCAAATCGCCCGCTCCGCCCATGTCGAACGTGTATTTGGCGAGACGGCCGATGTCCCGCTCCACGATCATCAGGTCCTGTGCGCTGTAGCTCGCCGCCTTGGCATCATCGGCGCGGTCGCCCATCCAGATCTGGTGGACCCGGACATGGGCAGCTTCCGGCACGTACCGCTTCTTGCCGGCCAGCAGCAGGAACACGCACATGGATTCGCAATAGGCCTCGGGCGCGACCGCCGGACGAGCCGATTGCCCGCCGCGGAGGCTGACGCCGACGGTGGTCAGGAGGCTGAGATTGCGGAAGCGACGGCCGAGCGTGATCGCGTCATTGACCGAGCCGCCGCTGGAATCGAGCACCACGGTGGCGCCGCCGAGTTGGCGGCCGCGAGAAAACTCCTCGAAATCCTTCGGGGTATCGGCGGTGATGATGCCGACCGCGCTGACCCAGCCGCGGCAATTCGGCTCGCAGGCGATCCAGTTGAACTTCATCGGCAGCTTGCGCTCTTCGAGCACAGCACCGGCGCGGGCCGACGACCCGAGTGTCGCGACGGCGCCAGCCAGCACGACTCCACAGACGGCGGTTCCCACCAGCAACCAGCCGCGAAGATTGAGCGACGTCAGAACTTTCAAACTGGTCCCTTCCCCAAGCCCCAAAGCGATTCAGGCAAGCCCCGTTTAGCGTCCGATGAGTCTACACACGGACGTCACAAAAATGGTATCCGGGCGAATACAGATCGTCCATAGGCACTTGCTGCACTGCTCCCAAAAAGCACGCAAAATATGGCGTGGAAACAACAGCTTACAGTTCCCTGCCGCGGAACCGCGCAATCCTTCGCTCAACATCGCATCACGGCGCACATGAAGCATTCAGCCTGCGGGCATTGTTCCAGTTCGGTCGAAGGGGCGCTTCGGCTCCCACGCAGATTCGGCCGGGCACTGATCTGGCTCTACCGACATACGCTCTCGCCCCTGGTCGGTTACAATTGCCGGCATCTGCCGACCTGCTCCGTCTATGGCGACGAGGCGATCGAACGGTTCGGGCTCTGGGCCGGCGGCTGGATGACGCTCGCGCGGCTGCTCCGCTGCAATCCCTTCGGCACCTCGGGCATCGACAACGTGCCGCTCACCGCGCCGCAAGGTGCGCGCTGGTATCTGCCATGGCGCTACGGCCGCTGGCGCGGGGTCAATGCATCCTGAGATTGCTGCGATGCTTTGTGCATCGGTAGCCTGCGCGGAACCTGAGACATTCTTCCCGCGTTGTTTCGATGCTCCCCCGGGAGGAAACCAACAATGCGCTGGAAAATCAGCCCTCATCTTCACGCCAAGCTTGGGCTCACCCCCGGCTCCAGGCGGCATCACGATCCCAGAACTATGGACCTGCTCGCGATCGTCGCCTTGCTGGCGCTCGTGCTCGGCTCCGGCTGGTATCTGGCATCGAGCCTTGCGAGGCCGGCGAGCACGACGGCGTTCATCGTGCCGAGCCAGAACGTGCACTGGTAATCAGCGAAACCAGTAGAAGCGCCCGGGCGGCGGCGGAATCGGCTCGGGCGGCCGCAGCCGTTTCGGACGCGGCGGCTTCGGCGTCGGATCGGCCGACGATGTGGCCTCCCCGCCCGGCGGCGTTTCGCTGCCCGGCACCCTCACCGCCAGCAACAAGTTCGACTCATGCATCCGCCAGCGGTAGCCGACGCCAAAGTCGATCGGCTGGGCGCGTGTGAACAGCTCGGCGTAGCGCTCCTGGTAGCGGCCGGGGAATTCGCCGATCGGCCCGAGATAGCGGCCGAACGGGAAGAACCGCCACTGCCGGGCGCCGTAGTTCGCGAGCGGAATGCCGGAATCGTCCTGGATGATGGTGGCGCTGTTGGCGAGCAGCCAGTCGCGGACCACCGCGAAATCGCTCTTGTGCAGAAGATAGGATGCACTCTTGAGCAGGCTGTTGCCGGGCCCCAGCGTCTCGCAGAACTTCAGGAAGCCGGTGTTGCGCGCACCGGCATTGGAAAGGTCGGTCGCGAAATAATACAGCGTGCGCGCTTCGCCATCGGGTCCTGCAAAGGTGATGCGGGCGCCGCGCGTCGCGTTACGCCCGGGATTGTCGTCGCCGACATGCACTGCCCCCTTGTCGTCGAGCGCGATCATCTCGACGTTGCGGATGGTCTTGCCCGAGCGCGCGAGGAAGACATAGAGGATCGGCAAGGTGCCGTTGACCTGGTTGGCGTGCAGGTCGACCTTCATCTGCTTGGTGATGAAAAAGGAAAAGCTCAGGATCGAGCCGAGCGAACGCTCGACATTGTAGAGCGCGGCACCGACCGAGCCGCGGGGCAGCCGCGTCAGATCGGGCACGGCGCCGACCGGCTCCAGCGCGCCGAGCACGTAGGTGCTGGCCTTGGAATAGAAGGCGTTGGCGTAAAGGAAATCGGGGCCGCTGAACATGTAGAACATGGTCGGCCGGGGCGCGGCGAGATTAACGTCTGCCCAATCGCGGATCTTCGAGAGCTGGCGCTGTTCGAGCTGGGCGAAGGCGCCGTCGAAGAATTTTGCGTGGCGCTGCCAGCCTGGATCCCTCGTGAGCGGCTGCAGCGGCGAGTCCGCCGAAGGCTGCATGCCCGCAAGGAAGCGCGCGGTGTCATCGAAAGTGACATCGGCGGCACGGGCGGACGAGACGGCCGCAGCCAGCAAGGCAAGAGCGACGGCCACGATTCTGAGGGGTCGAAACATATCTATTCGCGATGATGTGAATGGCCAGCAGCGACCGGCCGCCTGCGGAAAACAGCATAAATCAACAGGCCCGAGAGCATGACGAGCATCCCCGAGAGCGACTGCACAGGCCGCTCGGTCAACAGGTAGTACATCATGAACCCGGTCACGAGCAGGAAAACCAGCGGCGTGAACGGGTATCCCCAGGCGCGATAGGGCCTCGGCAAGTCGGGATCGGTGATGCGCAGCTTGATGACGCCGGCGACGGTGAAGAACGAGCAGAACAGCAGCGCGAACTGGATGAAGTCGAGCACCGCCTCGAAGCTGCGCGTGAACAGCAGCAGGTTGGCGACGGCGAGCTGAAACAGGATGGCATAGGCCGGCGCGCCGCTCGTCGATCGCTTCGAGAACACGCGCAGGGCCGGAATGTCCTCCCCCATCGTCATCATCACGCGCGGGCCGATCCACATCATCGCGGAGATCGAGGAGATCAGGCCGAAACAGATCATCGCCCCGACGATCCTGCCGCCGAGACCGCCGAAGATGGCACTGCCGGCGACGCTGGCGACATCGAGCTGGCCGGCGAGCGCGCCAACCGGCGTCGAGTAGAGAAACACTGCGTTCAGCGCGACGTACAGGACGAGCACGATCAGCGTGCCCGCGAGCAGCGCACGCGGCAGGTCCCGCTGCGGCATGTTCATCTCGCCGATGATGTAGGTCGCGGCATTCCAGCCCGAGAACGAATACATCACGAAGACGAGCCCGATCGCGAAGGGCGCGCTGACGATGTGGGTGAGATCGCCGGCCTGCGGTGTGAAGGCGATCGGCTGCGGCACGCCGATGACGAAGCCGGCGACAAGGAAGGCGACGATCAGGGCGACCTTGATGATGGTCGAGATCAGCTGGAAGGTCGAGGAGTGCCTGACGCCGGTCAGCTGCACCAGCGAGACCAGCCACACCACGGCGATGGCAAGCGGGATCGGCGGCAGGTCTGGCACGACCGACTTGGCGTATTCGCCGAACGCCATCGCGGCAAGCGCGACCGGCGCTGCGAAGCCCACCGTCGCCGACACCCAGCCGGCGAGAAAGCCGAAAGCCGGATGATAGGCACGGCCGAGGAAATTGTACTCGCCGCTCGAGCGCGGAAACATCGCCCCGAGCTCGCTGTAGGCGAACACGCCGCAGAGCGCGACGATGCCGCCGACGGTCCACAGCAGCAGGATCGAGAAGCCGGACGGGATATCCTTGACCTGGAAGCCGAGGCTGGTGAAGACGCCGACCCCGATCATGTCGGCCACCACGATGGCGGTTGCGACCAGAACCGAGACCCCTGTCCCGCCTCCGGTCAGCCGGCCAGTCCAGGGTGCCGTTCCCGCATCTGATGCCGTCATCGGGGTCCTTAAGCCGAGGCGTCTTGCCTCGCGGGCGCATCGTGCAGTTTGGCCCAGTCAATTCAAGCAGGGTTAACAAGGGTTAAATGAGGCAGCGGCAGCGGGTATTTCAGCACCGCTTATCCCCGCTGTCAGACGAAAGGCCGCCGAGCCCCGGAAAGTCCCGCTCCTTCTCCCCACAATCAGGACACGATTGCGTGGTCCCTTTGAGCGTTCCGGATGTGGGGAAGTTTCTCCGGACGCTTAACGTCGCCTAAACGCCGGTCGGCTCAATTGTCTCAATAATGCCGATGGACGTGACTTTGGGGTCATGGGTGGATGGTCGGGGCCGTTCCGAAACCGAGAGCTGATGATCGTGCTGATCGGACACCGTCCGGTCGGCGCGGTCGTGCGCTCCGGGCCGGCCTGATCTCAGCCTTGGTGCCGCTGTCGCTGACGCTGGTTCAATGCGGCAAGGCGCCGAACCCAACGGCGCTCGCGGCGAACTCGCAGGCCAATGTGCAGGTGGTCGCCAAGACCAACACCCAAGTCGCGAGTGGCGACACGTTCGAGGACCGCTTCCCGGCCCCCCAGTTCAGGGAGCGCTTCCCCTCGGCGAGCGAAAGTCTCCTGCAACGGCAGATGTCGGACTTCTCGCCCAAGCGCGCCGTTCAGCACCAGCCGCCGGAGCAGGCGCCCTACAAGGTCGCATCGCTCGAGCCGCAGGTCCCCTATAAGCGTTCGCCACGCGACGATTTGACGACCCTCGTCAGCATGAAGTCGTCGGCCTTCCCCTATTTCGGCAACAACCCCGCCTCCGACGCGCCGTTCCTCAACATCTCCAAGGGCGACCGCCGCGGTCATCGCAGCTATTCCGGTCGCGTGTTCTGGCAGGACGAGACCTACAATGACAGCCGCGTGCTGGTGCACGTGCCCGAGCATTTCGACGTGCGCAAGCCGGGCGTGATCGTGGTGTTCTTCCACGGCAACGGCGCAACGCTCGAACGCGACGTGCGCGATCGCCAGCTGGTGCCCAAGCAGATCACCGATTCCGGCGCCAATGCCGTGCTGCTTGCACCACAGATGGCCGTCGATGCCGCCGATTCCAGCGCCGGCAAGTTCTGGCAACCGGGCGGCTTCAAGCGCTTCATGGCGGAATCGGCCGACCACCTCGCCCGCGTCACCGGCGATCCCAACAGTGCGCGCGCCTTTGCCAACATGCCGATCGTGATCGTCGGCTATAGCGGCGGCTTCCTGCCGACGGCCTGGAGCCTGGAGGTCGGCGGCATCAGCGACCGCGTCCGCGGCGTCGTGCTGCTCGACGCCGTCTATGGCGAAATGGACAAGTTCGCATCCTGGATCGAGAGCCACCGTTCCGGCTTCTTCGTCAGCGCCTACACTCGCGGCACGGCGCGGCGCGACCGCGAGCTGATGAGCACGCTCCGCCAGAAAGGCATCAGCGTCGCCGAGGACATGGATGGGCCGCTCCGTCCAGGCAGCGTCGTGTTCGTCGAGACCGCCGACGGCATCACCCATCGCGACTATGTCACCCGCGCCTGGACGCGGGATCCGCTCAAGGACGTGCTGGTGAAGATGGCTGCGACGCCAGCGCTGGCGGTGACGCGGGTGGCCTCCACCAATCCGTCGGCGGCGAGCCGCTAACCGATTTTGCGCGCGGCGGTATTCGGCTGCGTTGCCTGCAATTCTCGCAGGCTCTGATCAAAAGGTGATGTTGATGGCCGAAATCCCCGGAAGCCGCCGGATTGCTTCCGCCGGCAAGGCTCATACTTTGCCGGCCGGTTTGTGATTGGAATTCTGCGGGGGCGGCAGAGCGTCAGGGATTGTACAAGGTCGACTTCCACACCGTGCACGGAACGGGCTGCGGCGTCGTCTATGTGATGGATGGCAGGATGCGCGGGGGCAATTCCGCCTTCGCCTTCATCGGCACCTATACGGGCGAAGGCGACAGCATCAAGGTCAAGATCTCGACCCATCGCTACAATGACGACCCGTCCTTCAAGGCGCTGTTTGGCATCGACCGGATCACGCTGGCGCTCGCCGGCCGGGAGGACGGCGACACCGCGGAATTCGAGGGCAACGCACTGCAGGCGCCGGGCGTTGCGTTCCGGGCCGTGCTCAGTCGGATCAGCGACTGAGCCTCAGCCGATCCAGCCTCAGCTCTTGCAGCCTCAGCTCTTGCAGCCTCAGCTCTTGGGCAGCTTCGGGATGCTCTCGGCGAAGCCGTTGTAGCAGGCGAGCCGCTCGTCCTCTTCCTTGAAGAACTTGCAATCGGCATAGCCCTTGGCCTTCGCCGGTTTCGGCTTCGGCGCCGGCGGAATAATGGCGTCGTAGCAGTTCAGCCGGTCCTTGGTGCCGTCATCGAGCTCCAGGCAGGCCTGGAGCCGCACCGCGATCGACTGCGGCTTGCCCTTCGGCGCCGCGGCCGGCTTCGCCGCCGCTTCCTTGGTCCCCGCCTTGGTACCCTTGGGCTTGACCTGCACCAAGGGCTTGTCCCCGACCATCGGTGGCTTGTCGGCTTGCGCAAACGCGGAGGCTGAATAGAGCACCGCGGCAACCGCCAGAATCATCCTCATTTCAGTCAACTCTCTTTGGTCCCCATGACCGGCCTTCTAGCGCTCCCGCGCGCGGTTTGCCAAGCACCTTGCGCACAGGAAACGCGGCAGTCAGGCCGCGGCGGCAACCCGATGGGGCCGGGTCAGGACGATCAGGATCAGCGCCAGCACGACGAAACCGACTGCAACGAAGCCGAGCGTATGCAGGAGCTCGCGGGCGAACAACAATCCTCCGATGGCGGAGCCGACGGCCTGGCCGATATAGAGGACCGACGTGTTGAGCGCGACGGTCGCCGATGCCAGGGGCGGCGCGGCGGCAACCAGCCGCACCTGCTGCATCGAATTGGTCGAGGCAAAGCCAAGGCCCCAGACCGCGACCCCGGCCGCCATGGAGGCAAGCGCGCCTGCGCCGATCGCCCAGCCGGCGATCCCGGTCAGCAGCAGGCAGGCGAACAGCAGCGACGTGCGATAAGGCCCCCAGCTATCGACGATGCGGGTGGCGATGACGACGCCGAGGAACCCGCAGACACCGTAGAGCGCGAACACCATGCCGATCGCATCGGGGCCGGCGCCGGTGAGCTTGCCCAGCAGCGGACCCATGAAGGTGAACACCACGAACTGCCCCGACATCTGCAGCATGGTGATCGCGAGCAGCAGCAGAATTGTCTTGTCGCGGCCGACCTCGCGCCAGGTTTTCAAATCCACCGGCACCCCCTTCAAGCCCGCCGGCAAGCGCAGCAGCAACAGCAGAACGCTGAGACAACCGAGCGCGCCGATCCCGCCATAGGCCGCCTGCCAGCCGTAACGGCTGGCGATGAAGGTGATCAGCGGCAAGCCGACGGCGGCAGCCAGCGACCAGCCGAGAAAGATATAGGCGATGGTGCTGCCGCGCCGCTCAGTCGGCACGATCATCGCCGCGGTGCCGGCGGCCTGCGGCGTATAGAGCGCACCGATCGCGAGCATCACGAGACGGATGACGAGGAGGCTGGTGTACCCGGGCGCAAGGGCCGAGGCGAGATTGCCGAGCGCGAGCACCGCGAGCGTCGTCGTCAGCAGCGCGCGCCGTTCGATGCGGCTGGTCAGCCAGGCCGTCAGCGGCGAGCCGATGCACAGCGTCACCGCGCCGAAGGTGATCAGCAGCCCGGCGGCATGAATGCTGATGTCGAGCCCCCTCGCCAACTCCGGCAGCATGCCCGCCGGGGCCAGCACGGAGCAGCCGGTGACGAGATTGCCAAGCATGAGGGCAGTTGGCGCGAAACGGCCGGCGGCAGGGGATTTTTCCATGCAAATGCATGTAGAGCAGGCCCGCTGCCCGTTAAAGGCCCGTTGCTCGAAATAGTTGGTGCCAGGCCCAGGCTTTTGCGCGCCGATTTCTTGGAATTGCCGGATTGCGCAGGCCGAATCGCCTGATATATCGCTCGTTCCCGCTTACCTGCGCTCGTTCGCAGGAGTGAGCCTCAGGAGAAAAGCAATGACCGAACAGCCCCCCAAATCCGAGTCCGGCTTCCAGTACAGCCTCTCCAATCTCAAGCCCGTGACCCCAGCCGCCAAAATCACCCTCACCTTCCCCGACGGCGCCAAGCGCGAATACGAGAAGAGCATCACGGGCCTCGATATCGCCAAGGGCATCTCGCCGTCGCTGGCCAAGCGCACGGTTGCGATGGCGCTTGACGGGGTGCTCACCGACCTCAGCGACCCCATCGAGGACGACGCCAAGATCGAGCTCGTCAACCGCGACGATCCGCGCGCGCTGGAATTGATCCGCCACGATTGCGCCCACGTGCTCGCCGAAGCCGTGCAGACGCTGTGGCCGGGCACGCAGGTCACCATCGGTCCGGTGATCGAGAACGGCTTCTACTACGATTTCTTCCGCAACGAGCCGTTCACGCCGGAAGACTTTGCCGCGATCGAGAAAAAGATGCGCGAGCTCATCGCGCGCGACAAGCCTTTCACCAAGGAAGTCTGGGACCGCGAGAAAACCAAACAGGTGTTCCGCGACAAGGGCGAGGCCTTCAAGGTCGAGCTGGTCGATGCCATTCCCGGCACCGAGCCGATCAAAATCTACTACCAGGGCGACTGGTTCGATTTGTGCCGCGGCCCGCACATGACCTCGACCGGCAAGGTCGGTAACGCGTTCAAGCTGATGAAGGTTGCCGGCGCCTATTGGCGCGGCGACAGCAACAACCCGATGCTGACCCGCATCTACGGCACCGCCTTCGCCAAGCAGGAGGACCTCGACGCTTATCTCAAGCAGATCGAGGAAGCCGAGAAACGTGACCATCGCAAGCTCGGGCGCGAGCTGGACCTCTTCCACTTCCAGGAGGAAGGTCCGGGCGTCGTGTTCTGGCACCCGAAGGGCTGGACCATCTTCCAGCAGCTCATCGCCTATATGCGCCGCCGCCTGACCGGCGATTACAGCGAGGTCAACGCGCCGCAGATCCTCGACAAGGTGTTGTGGGAGACCTCGGGCCATTGGGGCTGGTACCGCGAGAACATGTTCGCGGCGCAATCGGCCGGCGACGAGGCCGAGGACAAGCGCTGGTTTGCGCTCAAGCCGATGAACTGCCCCGGTCACGTGCAGATCTTCAAGCACGGCCTGAAGAGCTACCGCGACCTGCCCTTGCGCCTCGCCGAGTTCGGCGTGGTGCATCGCTACGAGCCGTCCGGCGCCATGCACGGGTTGATGCGCGTGCGCGGCTTCACCCAGGACGACGCGCACATCTTCTGCACCGAGGACCAGCTTGCCGAGGAATGCCTGAAGATCAACGACCTGATCCTGTCGACCTATGCCGATTTCGGCTTCACCGGCGATCTCACCGTGAAGCTGTCGACCCGGCCGGAAAAGCGCGTCGGCACGGACGAGATGTGGGATCACGCCGAGCGCGTGATGGCGACGGTGCTGCGCGAGATCCAGACGCAGAACAACCACATCAAGACCGAGATCAACCCGGGCGAAGGCGCCTTCTACGGGCCGAAATTCGAATACGTGCTGCGCGACGCCATCGGCCGCGACTGGCAGTGCGGCACCACGCAAGTCGACTTCAACCTGCCGGAGCGGTTCGGTGCGTTCTACATCGACCATGACGGCGGCAAGAAACCGCCCGTGATGGTGCACCGCGCGATCTGCGGCTCGATGGAGCGTTATATCGGCATCCTGATCGAGCACTATGCCGGCAACTTCCCGCTCTGGCTGTCGCCGGTGCAGGCGGTGGTCACCACCATCACCTCGGAAGGCGACGAGTACGCCAAGGTGGTGATGGAGCAGGCCCGGCGCGCCGGGCTTCGGGTCGAGATCGACCTGCGCAACGAAAAGATCAACTACAAGGTCCGCGAGCACTCGCTGGCCAAGATCCCGGCGCTGCTCGTGGTCGGCAAAAAGGAGGCCGAGACGCATTCGGTCTCGGTCCGCCGGCTCGGCAGCGACGGCCAGAAGGTGATGACGACCGAGGAGGCGATTGCCGCGCTGGTCGACGAGGCAACGCCGCCGGATGTGAAGCGAGCGCGCGGGACCGCCTGACGTCGTTCAAGCGGCCCTGTCTTGCCCAACTTTAATGAGGGACTCGGCCGGAATGCCGAGCCCCTCATGCAGGCGTCGGATCATGCTGAGCGTCAATTCGCGCCGCCGGTTGAGCACCTCGTGAACCCGATTGCGGCTGCCGATAAAGGGAATCAAGTCCCTTGGCTGCAGGCCGCTCTGCTCCATATGATACTTAATGGCTTCTACCGGATCCGGCAGATCGAGCCGGTAATGCTTACGCTCCCACGCCTCCACGAGCGTCACAAGCACATCAAGCCGATCGCCCTCAGGCGAGTTTCGGCGCGCACTCATCAACGTCTCGATCTCTTTGAGGGCGCGACGATAATCCCGGTTAGACTTGATTGGCGCGATTTCCATCATCGACCTTCTAAATGGTTTGCGCATCGATTGCGTCGTATTGCCGATGCGTTCCGACAAAGCGGACATAGACTACGCGGTATGGGTAATTGATCCAGACCACGACACGATATTTGTTGCCGGCGACGTTGAAGACGACGCGGCCATCCCTGAGGATGCTAGCGGTTCTGATATCTCGCTTGACGTCCGCGGGCTTCGCCCAATCGGCCCGCTTGACCTGCCGAAACCAAGCCATCAGAGGTTCGCGAGCGTCGGAAGGCTCGCTCGCCCGATCGAGAAATGCCTTGATCGTGCTGAGCGCTATGATCCTCATTCTATTCATCTTAGCATAGTCCCAAATTGGGACCACAACTTTCTGGCCGGGCCAGTAGACTCATAATCCCTCTAAAATCTCTTCCATTCGTCGTCTGCCATGCCTATCTCCGGGCGGAAGTAGCAAGCCATAAGGACGCCCCGTGCCCGACGCCATCGAACTCCTGAAGACCCGCCGCTCGGTCAAGCCGCGCGAGATGACCGGGCCCGGCCCCTCTGCGGCCGAGCTCGAGACCATCCTCACCATTGGCGCGCGCGTGCCCGATCATGGCAAGCTCGCCCCCTGGCGCTTCATCATCTTCGAGGGTGACGCCCGCCAGCGTGCCGGCGAGGTGATCGCAAACGTCTTTGCGCGGAAGAATCCCGGCGCGCCGGCGCCCGACGTCGAGATCGAGCGCAAGCGCCTCATGGATGCGCCGCTGGTGATCGGCATCGTCAGCTTCACCAAGCCGCATCCGAAAGTGCCGGCGTTCGAGCAGGAATTGTCGGCGGGCGCCAGCGCCATGAACATCGTCACGGCCGCGACCGCGCTCGGCTACGGCGCCTGCTGGCTGACCGGCTGGTTCTCGTTCGATCGCGACGTGCTCGACGGCCTCGGCCTCAAGCCGGAGGAGAAGCTCGCCGGCTTCATTCACGTGGGCAATCCGACCAAGCCGAGCGAAGACCGTCCGCGGCCGTTCCTTTCGGAAATCGTGACGCGTTTTTAAGCGATGTCGTGTTGACGCCTCTCGCGTCTTGCGGCTTTGATCGCGCCGAGGGAGGAAGGTCGGATGAGACGCCGTGAATTTCTGGTCGGGGCCGCGATGCTCGCCGGCACGATGGCGCAAAGCCGCGCTGCCGACATCCCCGCCCCGTCGCCGGACGGGCTCGACCGCATCACGGCGTATTTCAACGACGAGGTCACGAGCGGCCGGCTGCCGGGCGCCGTGATCCTGGTGCAGCAGCACGGCAAGCCGGTCTATCTCAAGACCTTCGGCGTGCGCGACACCCGCACGGGCCTCGCCATGACGCCCGATACGGTCTTCGCCATCCACTCGATGACCAAGCCGATCACCTGCCTCGGCGCGATGATGCTGATCGACGAGGGCAAGCTCGCGCTCACCGATCCTGTGTCGAAATACGTCCCGCTGTTCGCGGGCACCAAGGTCGGCCTCGAGGTCACCCTGCCCGACGGCAAGCTGGAGCTCGACCTCGTGCCGCCGGTCCGCCCCGTCAACATCGAGGACCTGCTGCGGCACACCTCGGGCATCAGCTACGATTACATCGGTGGCAAATGGGTCGAGCAGGCCTACAAGGCCGCCAACATTTTCGAAGGCCAATTCAACAACAGGGAGTTCGCCGACCGCATCGCCAAGCTGCCGCTGGCGCGGCAGCCGGGAACCCTGTGGCGCTACGGCCATTCCACCGACGTGCTCGGCGCTGTCATCGAGATCATCTCGGGCCAGACGCTGTACGAATTCCTGAAGGCACGCATCTTCGATCCGCTCGGCATGACCAGCACCAAGTTCGCTCTGGCGACGGAGGACGAGCTGGCGCGGATGGCGCGGCCGCTGCCGAACGATTTCATCCTGCTCGCCGCCGAGCGCGAGCGTCTCGACCATCCCGAATGGCAGTCCGGCGGCGGCGGCCTGCTCTCGACCATCACCGACTATCAGCGCTTCTCGCAGATGCTGCTCAATGGCGGCGAGTTCGAGGGCAAGCGCTATCTGAGCCCGGCCGCCTTCAAGGCGATGACGACCGATCATATCGGCCCCGGCTCCGGCGTCGGACGCGACTACTTCTATTTTCCGGGCGACGGCTTCGGCTATGGCTATGGCCTTGCGGTACGGACCGATCCCGGCAACGCGAAACCGCCGCCGCCGGGCTCGCTCGGCGAATTGAAATGGGACTCAGGGAGCGGCACCTATTTCGGCGTCGATCCCAAGCTCGACATGGTCTACCTCATGATGCAGCAGACCCAGAACGAGCGCAGCCGCATCACGCCCGCCTTCAAGGCGCTGGTGTACGACTGCTACCCCGAGGGGCTACGCCGCCCGTGAGGCGCGCTGACCGAAATCGGCGAGCAGCTTGGCGATCTCGGCCGCGGGCCGCGCCGCGCTGAACAGAAAACCCTGCACCTCGTTGCAGCCTTCGACGCGAAGCCAGTCGAGTTGATCCTCGGTCTCGACGCCCTCGGCCGTCGTCGTGATGTT
This sequence comes from Bradyrhizobium sp. 62B, assembly GCF_030272265.2. NCBI lineage: Bacteria > Pseudomonadati > Pseudomonadota > Alphaproteobacteria > Hyphomicrobiales > Nitrobacteraceae > Bradyrhizobium > Bradyrhizobium sp. 62B. The sequence continues at coordinate 4,605,712 of NZ_CP092841.2, forward strand.
GAGGCTGCGGCCGAGGCCGGAGATCGCGCGCACGATCGCGCTGCAATCGGGCCGCTGCGCCAGGTCCTTCACGAACGAACGGTCGATCTTGATCTTGTCGAACGGGAAGCTGCGCAAATAGCTGAGGCTGGAATAGCCCGTGCCGAAATCATCCATGGAAATGCCGACGCCGAGCTCGCGCAATTGATGCAGGATTGCGAGATTGGCGTCGGTCTCTGCCAGGAAGATCGACTCGGTGATTTCGAGCTCGAGCCGTCGCGGCGACAGGCCGGACTGCGCCAGAGCCGAGATCACGACCTGCACCAAATTGCGGCTGCGGAATTGCGCCGGCGACAGATTGACCGCGACCTTGACATCGGCAGGCCATTTCACCGCCTCGGCGCAGGCCTCGCGCAGCACCCACTCCCCCAACTGGGTGATGAGGCCGATGTCCTCGGCGACGGGAATGAACTCAGCCGGCGAGATCATGCCCTTGTCGGGATGACGCCAGCGCAGCAGCGATTCGAAGCCGGAGATGCGGTCGGATGCGATCGTCACCAGCGGCTGGTAGTGCAGCTCGAACTCGCCATTGGCGAAGGCGCGGCGCAGATCGAGCTCCAGATCGCGGCGCTTCTGCGCCTGCAGATCCATCTCGCGTTCGAAGAAATGGTGCACGCCGCCGCCATCGGACTTTGCCCGGTACAGGGCCATGTCGGCATTGCGCATCAGCTCCTCCGGCGTCGTGCCGTCGCCGGGCGACAGCGCGATGCCGATGCTGGCGCCGATCACCATCTCCTGGCCGTCGAGATCATAGGGCGCCTTCAGCATGTCGATCAGCAGGCCAGCGCAGGCGCTGGCCTCGTTCGGCGAGACGTCGGCACTGAGGATCACCGCGAACTCGTCGCCGCCGAGCCGGGCCGCGAGATTGGCGCCGCGGACCGCCTTGGTCAGGCGCCCGGCGACGTCCTTGAGCAGGCGATCGCCGACGGGATGACCGAAGGAATCGTTGATGTTCTTGAAGAGGTCGAGGTCGATGTAGAGCACGCCGACGCGCTTGTCCCCGGCCTGGTCCAGGGCCTGCTTCAGCCGCTCCTGGAAATATTCGCGGTTCGGCAGGTCGGTGAGCCCGTCATGGTGCGCCATGTGCGCGATGCGCGCCTCGGCCTTGCGCCGCTCGGTGATGTCGACCACCGCGACCAGATAACCGTCGCGATCATCGAAGGCGACGCGGCGGCCGAAGGTGAGCACTTCGATCTCGCTGCCGTCGGCGCGCAGGTGCCGCCAGTTGCGCGAGGAATGATAGGCTTCGCCGACGCGCTCCAGCGCCTCGGCGTGGCTTTCCCACTCGTCCTCCGGCCAGATCTCGTGCAACTTCATGCGCAGGAAGGTGGCGCGGCTGTAGCCGTAATGCTGGACAGCGGCGTCGTTGACGCCAAGGAACTGCTTGGTCTGCGCCTCGAACACCCACATCGGCATCGGGTTGTTGTCGAACAGCAGGCGGAACGAGGCGTCGCGCCGTTTCAACGCGGTGACATCGGAGATCGTCAGCGAGACCACGTCGGCGAAGCCCGTGGCACTGAGACGGAGATGCCGCCCCTCGCTCTCGATCTCAAGCTGCTCGCCGCGGCCGCCCGCGACGGCCTTGAGCAGAAAGTCCATGACCTCGGGCAGAGCCAGCAGCGTAGTGCCCTCGCCGATCCGCCGCCACAACAGGCTTCCGTTCGCAACCTTCAGCAGCGCGCCTGCACTGTTGTTGTGATGCACGATCTGGAGATCGGACGGCTTGCCGCCGGCGTCGCGCAAGGTCGTTAGCGAGATCACCGCGTCGTCAGTCGAGGCGAAGATCGCGTCCAGCAGATTGTACTGCATGCCGCGCTCGTTGATATAGGCGCCGACCAGCGTGGCGCCCCAGCGCGAGGCTGTCGGCAGCGCCAGCAAGTCGTAAGTCCTGACCATGCCGTCGCGCACGCAATACGCGCTGGCGTGATGCGGCTGTCCCGTCGTCAGCGCAATGGTGGCGGCTTCCGTCAGCGCCGTGGCGCAATCGGGCGACAGATCCGAAACCGGAATGTCCCAGCTCTCCTCACCGAGCCATTTCTGCACGTAACGTCCGCTGCGCGACAGTTCGAGCGCGCCATCGTTCCTCAGGAGCGCGATGTGATCGGCAAGCCGTCCGAGACTGCCGAGCATGACGTCCTCGTAGCGCGGCAGCCGGTCACCCGGCTTCAACGCGGCACGCCATTTGCGCTGCAGCACCGGGATGTCTTCGAACATTTCGGCGGCCGGTTTTCCCGACATCTTCTTCGCAGCATTCATGGCAGTCCCCAACGCACTTTCCGGGCGCATCCAATGCAGGCGCACTTAACGACGTGTAAAGAGCGCGCGAGCGTGGGTTCCGTTCGGCGATTATGACAGTTTTAAGTCAGGTGTTGGTTAGTGCGGATTAGAGACTATGACGGTCGCGCGAAGGCCACCCTCTCGTATCGCGGACGCGCTGCGCGTAGCACTTTTCAACGACAGACACACCTTCGCATCCTCGCGGCTCATTTGCCCGAGCTTTGCCTGGTCGCATCACGCCCATTGAAAGAGGGCGCAGGGAAGACCGGGTGCCGGCCGGGCACCCACGGTCCACTGTGCGAAAGGTGGCAACAAGAATTTGCACAGCGGCATACAGGTGGAGCCGAGCATCCGGCCTTCCCTGCGCAGTGGTTTTACGGCTTATGTCGCGCTCTCCTCGGGGAGCGATGCACTATTGCCCCCGTCGCCTTGCGGATGGCTGATGCACGTGCCCGGTCGGGCCGCCGCATCACCACAAGACTTGACGCACAGACTGCGGGCGCCAGGACCACACGATTTTTGCCGTACGCCGATCACACCGGTCGTATGCGCGAGGTGCCTTGCTCACGGTGCCCGCCCTGCAAGACTCTTTCGCGCCGATGCAATCAGCGTTCACCGCCGCCCGGCCCGCATTCGTGACGATCGCGATACGCCCCTCTTCCTTGGGCCGGGTTGCCGCGACACATACGCGCTTTCCGAATTTCGGTAAAGTGGAATGTTTTCGGTACGAGCGTTGACCCATAGCTCGGGTGTTTCGCCCGTCGGCCAACGCAAGGGATTGTGGCCGCAGGGTGCCTGCCTACGGAGCCTTGGCAGCCAACCTCTCGATCACGAGGTCAAGCAGCGCGCGCAGGCGGGCAAGACGCCTGAGATCGCGGTGATAACCGACATAGGTGTCGCGGCCGGGCGGCGTCGTGCCGATGTCGAGCGCGACGAGGCGGCGGTCGCGATCGCCGAGCAGACGCGGCAGCACCGCCAGTCCACCGCCGCTCGCACATAGCTCGGCCTGCGCCTGCCTGTTGTTGCTGCGCGAGGCGATCTGCGCATTCGGCAGCGTGCGCTTCAGCCAGACCGCGTCCGGCATGTCGGCGAACTCCGTATTCATGGTGACGACGCGGACAGCGCTGCCGTCGCCGGCGCGCGGCGGCTTGCTGCCCTTCTTGCCATAGAGCGCGTAGGGAATGTGCAGTAGCTTTCTGGAGATCACCTCGGGCTCGCTGAACGGCTTGATGCGGAAGACAAGATCGGCCTCGCGCCGCGGCAGGCTGTAGAGCCGCGCATCGGTCAGAAGCTCCACCGTCACCTTGGGGTGGCGCTTGCCGAACGCGGCGATCACCGGCGACAGCATCACCGTCCCGAACCAGTCCGACGACGACAGGCGCAACAGGCCGTCGAGTTGCGTCTCCGCACCCGACACATGTCGCTCCAGCGCGAGCGCCTCGTCCTCGATCCGCTCGGCGTGGCGGAGCACGGCGGTGCCCTCGTCGGTCAGCACGAAACCATCCGCCGTGCGCTGGAACAATTTCTGTCCCAGCGCTGTCTCGAGCGCGCGAAGCCGCCGGCCCATCGTCGGTTGGGTCTGGCCGATCTTGCGCGCAGCGGCGCCGAGGGTGCCTTCGCGGGCAATCGCCAGGAAGATGCGCAGATCGCTCCAGTCCATCAAATCCCCCGCCATACAAAACTGTATGAGAACCGTACAGCCTTGTTCCTTCCCATGCAAAATTTCATGAGCATATTGGAGGCCGACAATGGAGCAAGACGGTCATGTCGACACAATTGACGATGCGCGCTGGCCTCCTGGAGGCTCACAACACCCCCTTACACCTCGCGACGATTTCCAGGCCCGAGATCGGGCCGCGCGAGGTGCTGGTGCGGGTGCGCGCGAGCGGGGTCAATCCGCTCGACACCAAGATCCATGCCGGCACGGCCGCGCATGCGCGCCATCCGCTGCCGGCGATCCCCGGGATCGATCTCGCCGGCGTGGTCGAACGCACGGGGCGCGAGGTGACCCGGTTCAAGGTCGACGATGAGGTCTACGGCATGACCGGTGGCGTCGGCGGCGTGCCGGGATCGCTGGCCGAATTCGCCGCTGTCGATGCCGACCTCCTGGCCTTGAAGCCCGCCAATCTCAGCATGCGGGAAGCTGCCGCCCTGCCCTTGATCGTCATCACGGCCTGGGAAGGCCTGATCGACCGCGCGGCGTTGAAGGCCGGCCAGAAGGTCTTGATCCACGGCGGCGCGGGCGGCGTCGGCCATGTCGCGATCCAGATCGCGCGCGCATTCGGAGCGGACGTGTTCGCAACCGGCTCGGCGACGCAGCGCGCCACGATCGAAGGCTTCGGAGCCGTGTTCATCGATCGCGACAGTCCGGTCGAAGCCTACCTTGCGCAGCATACCGGCGGCCGCGGCTTCGACATCGTCTACGACACCGTCGGCGGCAAGGTGCTCGACGCCTCCTTTGAAGCGGTGCGCCGCTTCGGCCATGTGGTGAGCGCACTCGGCTGGGGGACGCATGCGCTCGCGCCGCTGTCGTTCCGCGCCGCCACCTATTCCGGCGTGTTCACTCTGCTGCCGCTGCTGTCGGGCGAAGGCCGCGCCCATCACGGGGAGATCACGACGGAGGCCACGCGCCTCGTCGAGGCCGGCAAGCTCGTGCCGCTGCTCGACCCCAGGCGTTTTACGATGGAGAGCGTCGGCGAGGCCTATGCACTGATCCGAGACCACGCCGCCAAGGGCAAGCTGGTCGTCGAGATCTGAGTGAGCTTGTGGCACGGATGGACCTGCGCTCCGCCGCTAATCCTCGCTGGACGCGGCCGAGCGGTTGCGCAAGTAAGCCTGCGACAACAGGAAGAACAACGCGCGCTCGCCATGATATTTGGCCGACGGCCGGGTGCGCTCGAAGCCGTCGGCAAAGATCTTGCCGGACTGGTCGCATACCTGCCATCGCCAGCCAAACCGCTTGCGCCTGGTGAGGATCACTTCGAACATGTCGACGAGCTTGGTCCCCTGCTCCCCGCCGGTCTCGCAGACCCACAAGCCTGCTCCGGCCTCCCCCATTTGACGGATGTCCGACATATAGCCCAGCGGAGTGGAAAGAGAATAAAATTGATGATCGGAAATACGTATCTTTCACCGGCTGTGATGAACGCGCGAGGCGCGGAATAAGCCGGCGGCGCCGGTGTTCATCGATCTCGCAGCATCGCCTTGTCGCGCTGGCGCGTATTCAAATCGGTAACACAGGGGCAAAGGTCGGGGAGCACCGGACTTCCGTGGAACGAAATTGGCGGTCGAGCAGCGCCTTGGCTGGATGGGCGTCCGGCCGGATTTGCGTGCGCTGGATGAGAAGTGCGGTACGATATTGCGGACGCTGTTCGATGATGAAGAGCCGGGAGCCCATCGACCGGATCGGCGCCGCGCCTTCTGGGCCCCCTGCGGGGCGGCATGTCGTGCCGCATCGCGTCCGGGACACGAAAACTACCGCGCGACGACTTCGACTTCGCCGTCGACGCCGTTCACGACGTTGAAGCCGCGCTCGTAGACCTTGCCCTCGTTCTTGGCGATGGCGCGGTATTCGCCTTCGGAGAGCACGACGCGCGGAAAGGCGCCGATCGATTCCTTGATGACGTCGCCGCCGGGGGTCAGCACCGACCAGGCGGTGTTGGCGAGCGCCTCGCCGCCCTTGTCGCTGACGAGCTTGAGCGTGATCACGGCGGCGCGGTGGGTGATGGTGACGTCGGTGAGCTTGCCGGCCTGGACGCGAATGTCCGAACGCACCACCGAGTTGGCGTCGCCATAGTTGGAGATGATGTAGTAGGTGCCTTCCGGGATCAGCACGACGTCGCCGGCGGCGACGTTCGGCACCAGCGAGGCGCGCTCGCCGGATTCGAACTGGCTGCCCTTGTAGATCGCGAACGAGATCTGGTTCTGCGGAATGCGGCTGGTGCCAACCCGACCCTCGATGCGCAGGCCGCCGGCCGGCAGCACGAAGGATTCGCGGTCGGTCTCGGCCTTCAGGCTGACGGTGCGCACCGCGCTGACGAGGCCAAAGGCGACGTGCACGACGTAGTTGCCGGGCGGCAGCACGATGTTGGGCGAGGCGTTGCGGTCCTCGCGGATCAGCTTGAAGGTGCCGTTCTCATCCGGACGGTCGGCGAAGACACGCCAGACCAGGCCGCTGGTGATCGCCGGCGTGTCCTTGCCGTATTTCGCGGTCAGCGACAGCACGCCCTGTCCGGGCACGGCCGCATTGAGCGGCGCGGCCGGCGGCACGGTGGTGACCGCGGGAGGCGGCATGCTGGGCGTGTTCGGCTGCATCAGGGTCGATGGCAGGCTCGGGGGACCGGCGCCAAGCCCGGAGGGCGGCGCCAGGTTGACGGCGCCGCCGGGGTCCGGCACCGAAGCCGGCGGCACCGGTGGTGGGCGATCGGAGAAAAGCTGCGCCTGCGCAACGTTTTGGCCTGAGGTAACGAGGCACGCGGCGAGGATCAGCGCCGGCAGCAGCCTGCCGCTGCGCCGCCATCCGATGATGCCGTCACCCCCGCGTGTCATGCTCCTGCTTTTCACCGAAAACGCGGCAAATTCAAGCCTCTGAAACCCCAGGAAATACGGTGCCGGTTCGCTCTGTGGAACCCGGTTGACGCCTACGTGATTAGTCCTGAGGCAATCGCCCCTCGCCATACTCCTGCCCGGTGCCCTCTCCAAAGCGGCATAAACCATGCTTCGCGCCCGGGATGGCGGAGTGCGAGTGGGGTGCCTAGTCTGATGATACGGGCTTGGCCGCAGCCTTGAGCCGCAGCCTTGGCCCCGGCGTAGGAGAGTTTCGGTGCTGGACATCTTGAAGGGGCGCGGCGCAAACGGCTCGAACGGCGAGAAGATTGGCCTTGGCCCCACCCGCCGTCCCGTCATCGGCCTTGCCCTCGGCGGCGGCGCGGCGCGCGGCTTTGCCCATATCGGAATCCTCAGGACCCTGCTTGCCAACGGCATCGTGCCCGACGTCGTGGTCGGCACCTCCATCGGCGCCGTGGTCGGCGGCCTGCATGCGGCCGGGCGGCTCGAGACGTTCGAAGATTGGGGGCGCAGCCTGCAAGGCATGCGCAACATCCTCGGCTATCTCGACATCCGCCTCAACGGATCCGGCCTGCTCGGCGGCGAGAAGCTCGCGGGCCGCCTTGAGGACGCGGTTGGGCAGACCTTGATCGAGGATTTACCGGTGAAATTCGCGAGCGTCGCGACCGAAGTCCGCACCGGCCATGAGATCTGGCTGACGCGTGGCCGCCTGGTCGATGCGATGCGCGCATCCTACGCGCTGCCCGGGATCTTCCAGCCCATGCTGATCGGCGACCGCTGGCTGGTCGACGGCGCGCTGGTCAATCCCGTGCCGGTCTCGGCCGCCCGCGCGCTCGGCGCCGAAATCGTCATCGCCGCAAATCTTTCCAGCGATATCTTCACCCATTCCACGACGATCCATTCGCATGGCGCACCGCCCACCCCGGTGGTGCCGGAGGCAGAAGAACCGGCGGCCAAGCGGCGCTTCCCGCGGCTATTCTCTCCCGAGAGGACCATGAAGCGCGAGTTCTTCGGCGGCAACGGACGGCCCGGCATCTCCTCGGTGATGGTCGATGCCTTCAACATCATGCAGGACCGCATCACGCGCGCCCGCCTCGCCGGCGATCCCCCGGATCTGCTGATCTCGCCACGGATCGGCCAGTTCGGCTGGTTCGACTTCCATCGCTCCGAGGACCTGATCGCCCACGGTGCGCGCGCCGCCGAGCGCGCGCTGGACTCGATCCAGGAGGCGATCGACGTGCTGGCGCCGGCGCCCGCGGGGCACGCGCCGAAAGCGGACGATGGCGCCTGATCAGGCGGTCTTGATGTAGTCGCGCAGGGCTTCCTGCTCGGACTCGTATTCCTGGACCCGGCGCTTGACGATGTCGCCGATCGAGATCAGGCCGACCACCTTGCCGTTGTCGATCACGGGCAGATGGCGGAACTTGCCCGACGTCATCATCTCCATGAGCTCGGCGACCGTGTCGGTCTCCTTGCAGGTGACGACCTTGCGGGTCATGACCTGAGCCACCGGCTCTTCCAGGACGGCGGCGCCGCGCTCGCCGAGCACGCGCACGATGTCGCGCTCCGACAGGATGCCTTCGAGCCGGCCCTGGTTCATCACCAGCACCGCACCGATCTTCTTCTCGCCGAGCAGCTTGACCGCGGTCGCCAGCTTGGCGTCGGGCTCGACGCTCATGATCTGGTGGCCCTTCGTGTTGAGAATGGAACGTACCGTCATTGTCGCCTCCCTGAATCCGAGCCGTCCGCCTTGGCGGTCAGGACTTGTTCTTCGAGTCTTCAACTAACAGTTTCGGCGCGGGTTGCATGCTCGCGCGCTTGTCGAAGCGTTGCCTCTATGGGCTTGTCGCTTCGGAACATTCTTCGCGCAAATGATGGATGAATTCGGGCCGCGCCGCAAGCGCCGCTTCAAATACGGTCTGAAACGTCCTGTGATGACGCATCCGCAGCATCGTTTCGCGCGCGCGGCACGGGATCGAACAGGGTGAACAGCAACAGGCCGGCAAAGAAGCCGCCGATATGCGCCTGCCAGGCGACGCTCGTGGTTTCGGAATCGACGCCGATCGCGCCGACGCCGAAGATGATGTTGACGCCGAACCACACCGCGAGGAAGCCGACCACCCGTCCGTCGCGCAGCGCGCGCGACAGCGGCAGCGCCGGAACCCTTGCCGCGGTATCCGCGTCCGAACGGTTGAACGACAGGAAGCTGCCGCGGACGAACGCGAAGCGGATGGCGGCGGCCATCGCGCCGGACACCGAGGCCGAGGCCCCGATCATCGGCGCCACCGCATGCTCATGGGTGACGAGATGGGCGAGCGCGCCGGCCGCCGCCGTCACCGCCAGAAACAGGAAGAACCTGACGGCGCCGAAGCGCCGCGCCAGCGCGCTGCCGAACGGCAACAGCCACAGCACGTTGAAGCCGAGATGGGTCAGGTTGGCATGCAGCAGCGAATAGGTGACGAAGCTCCAGACTTTGGCCCCGGTGCCGCCGGGGATCTGCAAATTGAGCAGGGAGGAATCGTAGCGCTTCGGGATGAAGCCGAAGACGTCGATGGTCCAGTTCTCGAGTTCCGGCGGCAGCAGCACCCGCAGATGGATCACCGCCAGCAGCAGGATATAGGCCGTCAGCGCGAACGGCAGCGTCAGGATCGGCTCGCGCGGAGCCTCCTCATGAACCACCTGGACCGCCGGCAGGCCGGGCTGAGGATCTTGCGACGAATCGTGCGGCGGGGAATCCAAGGCAGCTTCGCTTTCAGGCGCGATCGGAGCGATCCCCTTGCAGATAGTCGCCTTTGCCAGCCTTGCGCAAGTGCGCAAAAGGAAAAGGCAGGGCCCTGGGAAGCCCTGCCTATCCGTGTCGGCCTTCCGGTGCCCCAGGGAATGAAGGTGAATCCCCACCCCTCCCCGGCCCGTGACCAAACTGTTTGACGCCCTGTGTACAGACCCCGCCGAGAACCTGGAGAAAGCGGCGGAGATAACTGCGATCACCATAGCAGCGCGGCGCGAGGGGCAAAGCGCATAGTTAACTTAACGTTAACGACGCAAAGACCGGCTTAACGGAGCCGAAAACGCCGCCGCGGCATGGACGCTGCAAATCCCCTCCTGCACAACAAACAAGGGATCGTGGCTGCACTGAAGCGGGACAGGTTTGTCCCCTGGAGATTGCGGCCCGGGGTAAGCGTTCAGACATGAAACATCCGTCGAGCCGCGCGTTCTTCGCGTATTGGGACGAAAAGCGTGGCGCCGCACGGGCCCCTGACCGGGCCGACATCGATCCGGCCGCGGTCCGTGGCCTGCTCGGCGACATCTTCGTGCTCTCCTGCGAGCCGAAGCTCGGCTTCCCGTTCCGCGTCGCCGGCACACGCGTCTGCGCACTGGCGGGGCGTGACCTCAAGGACCAGAGCTTCGCGGCCCTGTTCGACGAGGAAAGCCGCAGCGAGATCGAGGAGATCACGACCATCGTCACCGACGAGGCGCTAGGCGCGATCGCCGGCGTCACGGCCATGCGCGAGGACGGCAGCAAAGCCTATATCGAGCTGTTGCTGCTGCCCTTCAACGCCCGCCCGCACACGCCGGTGAGCGTGACGGGTGTGCTCGCGCCGTTCGACGACGAATGCGGCACGCTGTCCACCTTCACCCTCACCTCCTGGCGCTATCTGCACCAGCCGGAGAAACTGCTGCCGCGCGCGATCCGGAAATTGCAGATCGCACGTGGGCTGATGGTGTACGAGGGACTGCGATAGCCTTTCGTCCCGCGTGCGGATGGCCGTTTTTGCCGGATCTGCGTCATTCCTGATGTCGCTCGGAGCGACTAGCTTCCGCCTCGCGTGAAGCAACAAGGGTGACGAGAGCATGACATGGCGCATTCTGGCGTTGAGCGGCGTCGGCTGCGTGGCGCTGCTTGCAGCGTTCGGCGGGATCTGGCTGTTGATGCTGCCTGGCGCGCCGGCTCAGGGAACCGCGTCCGCGATCTCCCAGGACGAGACCGTGGCAACGCTTGCGGCGTTGCAGCCGCCAAAGCGTAAACGCCCGCTGATCGCCATCGTCGGCATCAACGACATGAGCGAGACCACCGACTATCTGATGCCCTACGGCATTCTCGCGCGCGCCGACGTCGCCGACGTGCAGACATTGGCGACCCGGCCCGGACCCGTCACGCTCTATCCGCGCTGAAAGTGCAGCCGCATGCGACCATCGCCGAGTTCGACGCTGCGCATCCCGACGGCGCCGATTACGTCATCGTGCCCGCGATGAGCCGCGAGGACGATGCCGTCGTCTTGCAGTGGATCAGGAGCCAGGCCGGCAAGGGCGCGATCATCATTGGCGTCTGCGTCGGTGCCAAGGTCGTCGCCAACAGCGGGCTGCTCGACGGCCGGCAGGCCACTACGCACTGGTATTCCGTGCGCGATCTGCAGAAGCATTCCGCGATCCGCTATGTCGCGGATCGCAGGCTGGTGGTCGACCGCGGCGTTGCGACGACGACCGGCATCACCGCATCCATGCCGATGGCGCTGACCCTGGTCGAGGCCATCGCCGGCCGCGCCAAGGCGGAGGCGGTCGCCCGCGAGATCGGTCTTGCGCATTGGGATGCGCGCCACCGCAGCCAGGCGTTCCAGTTCACCCGCCCCTTCGCGCTGACGGCGATCGCCAACACGCTGGCATTCTGGAATCGCGAGCAGCTCGGAATCGCACTGACATCAGGCATCGACGAAGTCTCGCTCGCGCTCGTGGCCGATGCGTGGTCGCGCACCTATCGCTCGCGGGCCCTCACCTTCGCAGGCACGGCGGAGCCGCAGACGAGCCGCGGCGGTCTGCGCATCCTGCCCGACGAGGTCACGGCCGACTGGCCGGCAAAACAGATGCCGCCGGCTACCGCCGACCTGCCGCCGGCGCAAGCATTGGACCAGACGTTGCGCGCCATCGATGCACGCTACGGGCCGCGCACGGCGGACTTCGTCGCGATCCAGCTGGAATATCCGCGATGACGACACGGCAGCGCACCGGCTGTCGCCGATGCACTGTGTCTGCGTAATGGCCGTTACGGCATCGCCAGATGCCAGGCGCCGTTCAGAAAGCCGTCGCCGGTGACATCGCCGGGCTTCTGGTCCTTGGCGAAGGTGTAGAGCGGCTTGCCCTTGTAGGACCATTGCTTCGAGCCGTCGTCGCGGGTGATGATCGTGTAGCCGTCGCCGGCAGCGTCGCTCGCCTCGGCTTTCAGCACCGGCCAGTTCGTCGCGCATGGACCGTTGCAGGCGGACTTGCCGTCCATGTCCTTGTCGAAGGTGTAGAGCGTCATGCCCTTGGCATCGGTGAGCACGTTGCCCTTGTCGGTCTTGCCGGTCTTGGTCGGCGGCGCGGCGAAGGCTGTGGGAACGATCGCGAGCGACATTGCGAGCGCGAGCGCGAGGCGGATCGAAGACGTCATGAGTTCTCCTGTCATGCAATTGGCTTGCATGGGTAGGACGCCGCGCGTGGCCTGATATTCCTGAGATGGCGGCCATGATATTTTTCGCTGCGCGCACCAAGGCAGCGGAATAAACTGAACCAACCGAGACGGAACGACGGAAAGACATGAGCAAGCCGCATTGGCGCCCCGCCCACGCATCCGACCTGCCCGCGATCAGCGCCATCGCGGCGCGGGTTCATCCTGGTCTTCCTGAAAGGCCAGAAGTGTTCGACGAGAAGACGCGGCTCTGTCCCGATGGCTGCCGCGTGCTCATTGCCGACGACGAGATCGCCGGCTACGGCCTCGCGCATCCCTGGAAGCTGCATCAGATCCCGCCGCTCGACGGCTTGCTCGAACGCCTGCCCGAAGACGCGGACTGTCTCTATGTCCACGACGTCGCCGTGATGCCCGAGTTTCGCGGCGGCGTTCTGCGCGCCTATATCGCCGATATCGAGCAACTCGCGCGCGCATCACGCATCGCAACGCTCGCATTGGTCTCGGTCTACGCCACGCGGCCGATGTGGCAGCGTCTCGGCTTTCGGCCCGTCGCCGTGGACGCCGCACTGCGCGCAAAGCTCGCATCCTATGGCGAAGACGCGACGTATATGCTGCGCGACCTCGCCGCGGCGTAGGGTCCCTGCCCGGCCGGCCAGCTCACGCGGGCGTGAACCGGCGCCCTCGAACCGGATCAGATCAGGCCCCGTCGAAGGTGTGTGCGAGCCGTTCCGGTCTCGCCAAACCGAGGCTGGAGAACATCCATGAAGCTCACCCTGTCGAAAGTTGCTTTGATTGCATGCGTTGCGACGAGCGCGTTCGCAACGACCAGCGCCAACGCGGCGCCCCACCGAACCGACGGTTGCCAGTTCGGCTTCTTCGAAAGCTGTGGCATCGTCACGGAGTCGACGACCCCGGGCCGCGCACGCCGCCCCGTCGCTCGTCTCGCCAACGATACCTCGCCGACCTATATGAAGCAGACCGATCCCCGCTACAGCTCGTCCATGCGTGATGCCGGCGGCGGCGGAGGTGGTGGTGGTGGCGGAGGTGGTGGTGGCGGCGGTGGCGGCGGCCGCTGAACTCACACCTGACCTTTCAGATGATGCCGCCGGTGCAATCCGGCGGCATCATTGCCGTTCGTTCTGAGCGGTGGCTCAGCCGCGGTGCTTTTTCTTCTTCGCCTTCTTTCCAGGCGCGCCCTGCGCGGGCCACGGTGTGACCGACGGCTCTGCGCGACCCGGCTTGTTCTTGTGCTTCTTTTTCTGAGCGAAAGACGGAGCATCGTCGAATTTCGGCCCGCGCTCGCCGTGAGGCTTGCTGCGTGGCTTGAATTCACCCTTGTCGCGCGGACGATCGTCGCGACGTTCACGATGATCGCTGTCGCGGCCCTCGCGCCGAGGCGCGTGGGACCGCTCTTCCGCAGCCTCTTGTCGCTGCGGCGCCTCCGTCATCGGCTCGATGCGGATGCTGTCTTCCTTGTCCGGACGCTTGATCTTGGCGGCAAAGGATTCGGCGGCCCGCACGGAAATCTCGAACTCGGTGGTGGTGTCCATGATCTTGATGGCGCCGATGTCGCGCTTGTCGATGCCGCCGCGGCGGCAGATCATCGGCAGCAGCCAGCGCGCTTCCGCATTCTTGCGCCGTCCGATCGCGGCGCGGAACCAGACGCTGCCCTCCGCCATGGCGTGCTTCGAGGACGCCTTTCCGGACTTCGATCGCGGCTTGGCGGCGCGATCCTCGCCGCCTTCAAACCTGTCGCGGCCGCGATCGTCGCGCGGCCGGCCGCTGCGCTCGCCGGGATCGATGATGTCCTCGGGCGACGGCAGCCGCGCGCGATAGAGCCGCGCCAGTGCGGCGGCGATGTCCTCGGCCGACCGCTCGGCCAGCAAGGCCTGCGCCAGAGCCTGGTCGTCGGGGGTCGTCTCCTCGGTGAACAGAACGTCCTTCATGCGCTCGTGATCGAGCTTGCGGATCTCGTCCGCCTGCGGCGCCGTGCCCCAGGCGGCGTCCACCGCTGCGAGATTGAGCAGCAGCTCGGCGCGCCGCCGTCGCGCCGGCGGCACCAGCAGGACGCTCGTTCCCTTGCGGCCCGCGCGACCGGTGCGGCCCGAGCGATGCTGCATCACCTCGGCGTCGTTGGGCAGGTCGGCGTGAATGACGAGGTCGAGGCTCGGCAGATCGATGCCGCGGGCGGCGACGTCGGTCGCAACGCAAACGCGGGCGCGGCCATCGCGCAGCGACTGCAGCGCCAGGGTTCGCTCGTTCTGCGTCAATTCGCCCGAGAGAGCGACGACGGAAAAGCCGCGCTCCAGCAGCGCTGCCTGCAAATGCCTGACGTGATCACGCGTGCTGCAGAACACCAGCGCGCTCGGCGCCTCGAAGAAGCGCAGCACGTTGACGACGGCATGCTCGGCATCGGCGGGCGCGATCCGGATGGCGCGGTACTCGATGTCGGCGTGACCGCCTTCATCGCCGGCGACCTCGATCCGGAATGCCTGCCGCTGATATTGCTTGGCCAGCGCGACGATGCCGCGCGGGAACGTCGCCGAGAACAGCAAGGTGCGGCGCGTCTCCGGCGTGGTCTCCAGGATGAATTCCATGTCCTCGCGGAAGCCGAGATTGAGCATCTCGTCGGCCTCGTCGAGGACGACCGCCTTCAATTCGGAGATATCGAGACGGCCGCGGCGCAAATGGTCGCAGAGCCGGCCAGGCGTGCCGACGACGATATGGGCGCCGGCCGCAAGCTCGCGCTGCTCGCGACGCGGATCCATGCCGCCGACGCAGGAGACGACGCGTCCGCCCGTATGCCCATAGAGCCAGGCGAGCTCGCGCTGGACCTGCATCGCAAGTTCGCGGGTCGGCGCCACGATCAGGGCGAGCGGTGCGGCCGCGGCGGCAAACTGCTCGGCATCGCCGAGCAGATCCCTGGCCATGGCGAGGCCATAAGCGAGGGTCTTGCCGGAGCCGGTCTGGGCCGAAACCAGGAGGTCACGATCGGCGGCTTCCTCCGCCAGCACGGCGAGCTGAACGGGGGTCGGAGAATCATAGTTCCGCTCGGCCAAAGCGCGGGCGAGCGGCGGGGTCAGGGCCGGAAAAGACACGGGATGGAGAACCTTGGTTAATTCAGGCGCGGCGACAACGAGCCGAGAGGCCTGAGGCTGGCGTGCGGGGCAATCGGCCCGGCCGCACGCTGGCGATTTGATCTGGCCGCTCTTTACGCCAAGCGCGCGGAAATCACCATGCCTATGTTGCATGGCTTCGCAAGGAGAACCGCGCCTGAGGGTTGCAGCGGACACCCTATCCGACGATGCTAAACATATCCGGTGACTGAGATGGGTTCGGGCGAAATAGCGGGTGGAGCGCAACGATGCGATTGGCAGTCATTTCCGATATCCACGGCAACCTTATTGCGTTGGAGGCCGTGCTCGCGGACATCAAGGCGCGCGGCGCCGATCGCACGGTGAACCTTGGCGATTGCGTTACCAGCCCGCTGTGGCCGAAGGAGACTTTCGAGGCCCTGCAACAGCTGTCGTTGCCGACGGTGCGTGGAAACCATGACCGTTGGATCGAGGAATTTCCGGACGACAAGCTCTCGCCGGCAGGTCTCTTTGCGCGCAATGCATTGACCGCGGAGCAGCGTCGGATGCTCCACAGCCTGCCCTCCCAACTGCGCCTGGACGAGGGAATTCTGGCCTGCCACGGCACGCCAGATAACGACACGACCTGTCTGCTGGAGGAATCGCTCGACGACGGCCGCTACGTGCCGGCACGCCGCGAGGTGCTGGCCACGCGTCTCGCGAGCGAGCCGACGGCCCGCGCAGTGCTGTGTGGCCATAGCCATCGCCAGGCGGTCGTGCAGGGTCCCGGCGAGTGTCTCGTCCTCAATCCGGGGAGCGTCGGCTGTCCGGTCTTCGGCGACATTCCGTTTGCCGCAAACCTGGAATATCGCTCACCTCACGCCCGCTACGCGATACTCACAAAGAAGAAGCGGGGCTGGCAGGTCGAACTGCTGGCACTCGAATATGATTGGGAAGCCGCATCGGCACGTGCACTCGCAAATAACCGTCCGGACTGGGCGCAGGCGATGTTGACCGGGCATGTCAAATAGCCGGCTGGGGCGAGATCCCGGAGACCACATCGGCCGGAAAGATCGCCGCCGAACGACGCTCTTGTCGCGCCTGCGACGCGATCTCAAATCGTGCATCAAGAGACATCAAGAGGAAACATGACCGACAGCATATCACTTGCCGACAAGCTCGCGACTTTTCAGGAGCACTGGTCGCCCCGCACGATCACGACCTTCAACGATTGCGACGTGATGGTGGTGAAGGTCAAGGGCGAGTTCACCTGGCACAAGCACGACGACACCGATGATTTCTTTCTGGTCCTGAAGGGCAAGCTCGATATCGAGTTGCGGGACCGCACGGTGACGCTCGGCCCGGGCGAGCTCTATGTCGTGCCCAAAGGTGTCGAGCATCGGCCGGTGGCGCGCGAGGAGGTTCACCTCATGCTGATCGAGCCGACCGGCACGCCGAACACGGGCGACAAGGCGACAGCCGCGGCGCGCAAGCTCGCCTAGCGGCCGCGCGCCCGGACGCCGCCTAGTCCCTGGAGGTTGCCGGCCGGCTGAAGCTGCCGGCCAGCCTCGCTTTTGCGCGCGCAACACTGTCCTTGACCGCACGGGCCAGCGCTCGGACGGCGCGCCAGGCTTCCGTCTCCTGCAGCCACGCCTTGGCCGCGGCGTATTTTCCGTAGGCCCAGGCAAAGGCGGGAATTCGCATCAGCTTGTCGCGCGTAAGATGAAACAGGCGCTCGACCAGCACCAGCTTGAGCAATTCGCCGACAATGAACGTCACCGCACCGCTCAGGACCTGACCGGTTGCGGTGAGGTACGCAGCAACTGGCTTGACCGGCTCGAGCATAATGACGGGCACCGAGAACAGAGCCAGCGACGGATAAGGCCGCAGGGACCTGATCCAGGCGCGCAAACGCCTGAACTGGACGTGCCGCCCGATCCAGCGCGCGATCGGCCGCGCCACGGCCATGAAGACCGCGTCCACCAGGAAGTAGATCGCGGCCAGGACGTAAGTGACCGGTTTCAGGATTCGCTTCACGGCATTTCTCCCGCGAAGTGAAAGCCGGAACCTGGGCGTAAGTTTCACCTCGATGCTGATAGTCCCGGGAAATCAGATGGAACTTTTGGCCATTCGCCGCGCTCAGATTTCCGCATAGACCTCCAGCAAATTGCCGTCGGGGTCGCGGAAGAACAGCGTGCGGTGGCCGAAGGACTGGTTCGTCGGCGGCGACACCAACGCAACACCCTGCCGCACCAGTTCATCGGCGCATTGGTCGACCTCCGTGGCCGACACCTTGAACGCCAGTTGCAGCGCCGCGCTGCCCGCCGGCGTCGGCGCATCAGCGGCCGTACGGCTCGGCCGTGCCAGCGCCAGCGTGTTGCTGCCGAGGCCGTACTCGATCCAGTTCGGCGACAACTCACGCAGCAGCGCGAAGGCGAGCACGTCCTCATAGAACCGCCGCATCGCGGCCATGTCGCGCACGAAGATGACGGTGTAGTCGATCGCGCGGATGGCGTGGAAGGGGGAGCGGTTGCGTTGGGCTGGTGTTTGTTCGTTTGTCATCGTGGCCCTTATTCCAAACTCCGGTTCGTAGCCCGCATGGAGCAAAGCGGAATGCGGGAGCGGCGGTCCCGGATTGCGCTGCGCTCCATCCGGGCTACGAAGCCCGAGACAACGCCGCGAGATCGTGCGGGACGGACGGCATCTTCTAGTCCACCAGCTCAGGCCACGGCACGATGGTCGACTTCACCGTCTTCATCGCCATCGCATCCCTCACCGCCTGCGCGACGCCCTGTTCCGTGAACGGATAGATCGTCTGCATCTTCAGCCACGGATATTTGCTCGCCGTGCGGTAGAGCATGTCGACGCCGAGCGGCAGGTCGTTGCCGGTAAAACCCCAGGAGCCCAGCACGTTGAGGTCCTTGGTGCAGATGCGGTGCCAGGAGGTGTCGATCGAGCCGGCGTCGGTGAACTGGCCCATCTCGACATAGGTGCCGCCGTCGCGCAGCATCTCGATGCCCTCAGGGCCGGCCGTGGGGTGGCCTGAGCAGTCCATTACGAGGTCAGCACCAAAGCCGCCAACGATCTCGCGGACGCGCGCGATGCGCTCCTGCGGCGACTTCAGCTCCTCGATGTTCACAGTCGCCTCCGCGCCGAACTCGCGGGCGAGCTTGAGCCGCGGCTCCTCCGGCGCGCCGACGCAAATGACGCGCCCTGCCCCCATCTCCCTGGCCGCTGCGACCGCCAGAATGCCGATCGGACCCGAGCCCTGGATCACCACCGTATCACCCCAAGTGAAGCCGCCGGCGCGGCCGGCACGGTTGAAGGCGCGGATGCAGGAGGTCAGCGGCTCGGACAGCGCCCCGAGGCGCAGCGACATGTCGTCGGGCAGCTTGTAGATCTTGGTGCCCGGCAGCATCTCGAGATCGACATAGACATATTCGGCCCAGCCGCCCCACATGTGCGGCGCCTTGTCGAAGCCGAGATAGCGGCCGTAATAGACCGGCGTCAGGCACTTGTTGGCGGTCTGGGGATAGTGGATGCAGTAATAGCAATGGCCGCACGGCATCAGCGGCGGGATCATCACCTTCGAGCCGGCGGTCAGCGGCTTGCTCATGAAGTCCTCGGTGAACTCGTCGCCGCATTCGACGATGACGCCGCCGAGCTCGTGACCGAGCGTGAACGGCCAGGGCAGCGGCTTCGGCCAGTGGCCTTTGAGGATATGCAAATCGGTGCCGCAGACACCGCAGGCGCCGACCTTGATCAGCGCCGCCTTGCGGCCGACCTTGGGCCACGGCACGGTCTTGATCACGGGCTCCGAGCCGGGACCGGCGTGGGTGCAGACGCGGATCTGTTGCATGGCAGTTTCCTCATTGCCCGTCTGTTCTGATTGGTTGGTGCGGGCGTAAGGCGAAGCGTATGTGAGATGCGCAGCCGTGCCAAGCCGAAGTCTCGTAGCCCGCATGGAGCGTGCGGCAGCGGTGCATGGCGACCATCCAATCCAAGTGTCTTGAGCGTTCAGCACTGAACGTGTAAGGCCGCAAGCATCCCTTCCAGGCAGCCCCCCTTGAACCCCTTGCCCCAAAATCCCATCGCCGTGTCCGGCTCGTTCGCGGCGATGAAGTCGGTGCCGTATCGGCTCCAGTTCATCGCCTACGTGCTGGCGATGATGGCCGACAATATCGAGCATGTGATCAGCTATTGGGTGGTGTTCCAAAAATTCCATTCGCCGACGCTGGGGGGATTTGCCGTGCTGTCGCACTGGCTGCCGTTCCTCTTGTTCTCGGTCGCGGTCGGCGGGCTCGCAGACCGCATCGATCCACGGCGCATCATCCAGTGCGGCATGCTGCTGTTCATCACGGCCTCCGCCGGCTGGGGCTTCTTCTTCATCACCGACACGATCCAGATGTGGCACGCGATGCTGCTGCTGGTGATCCATGGCTGCGCCGGCGTGCTGTGGCAGACGCCGAACCAGCTCCTGCTCTACGACCTCGTGGGACCTGCGGACCTGCCGAGCGCGGTGCGGCTGAACGCGATGGCGCGCTATCTCGGCATCCTGGTCGGGCCCGCCGTCGGCGGCGTGATCATGCTGACGCTCGGCACCTCGCACGGCATCATCTTCAACACGCTGTTCTATTTGCCGATGCTGCTCTGGCTGTTCTGGGCACCCGTGCGCGACAAGAGCGTCGCGGCGCGGCGCTTTGCCGTGCGCGGCCTTGCCGACATCGTGCTGACCATCCGCGCCATCGGCACCCAGCCGGTGCTGACGGCGATGACGTGGCTTGCCGGCCTCACCTCCTTCATGATCGGCAATGCCTACCACGCGCAGATGCCGGGCTATGCCGGCGATCTCGGCCATGGCGATCCCGGCGTCTCCTACAGCGTGCTGCTCGCGGCCGACGCGGCCGGCGCGCTGCTTGCCGGCATCGCGCTGGAATCCTGGGGACGCCTCAAGGGCACGCCGCGCACCGCGATCACGCTCGCGATGCTCTGGAGCGTGGCGCTGCTCGGCTTCGCGTCGGTGCCGGTCTATCCGATCGCGATCGCGCTCTTGTTCTGTGCCGGCTTCTTCGAGCTGTCGTTCAACACCATGGCGCAGGCCCTGGTGCAGTTGAACGCGCCGCACGACATCCGCGGCCGCGTCGTCGGTCTTTATAATATGGCCGGCCTCGGCATGCGGGCCTTCAGCGGCATCACGGTCGGGCTCGCAGGCGCGGCGATCGGAATCCACTGGTCGCTCGGACTATCGGCTGCGGTGCTGCTGGCGCTGCTGTGCCTGCTCTATCAGCGAGCATCGAAGAAGGCGGCCGGTTGACTCTCACCGCGCTCGACCGCACCTTCGACCGAGGGCATAGGGGAGATCAGGCGTTGCGCAATCGCTGGGGCATTCTTGCGATCCTGTTCGTCGTACGTCTCACCATCGCATTCCAGTTCCAGAGCGTGGCCGCGGTCGCGCCGCTGCTGCAACAGAGCTTTGGCGTCGGGCTTGCCGATATCGGCATCCTGATCGGGCTCTACTTCACACCCGGCGTGGTGCTGGCGCTGCCGGGCGGCGCCATCGGCCGAAAACTCGGCGACAAGCCGACCACGATCGTGGCGCTGCTGCTGATGACGGCGGGCAGCCTCGCCATGGCGACGACCGATGTGTGGGGCTGGCAGATGGCGGGCCGGCTCGCCTCCGGCGCCGGCGGCGTGCTGCTAACGGTGCAGCTCACCAAGATGGGCACCGACTGGTTCGCCGGCAAAGAGATCGCGACCGCAATGGCGATCTTCGTCAACTCCTGGCCGGCCGGCGTTGCGATCTCGTTGCTTGCACTGCCGCCGATCGGCACGGCGTATGGCGCGGGCGCGGTGTTCCTGTCGACGGGCGCGCTGACCGCGATCGGCATTGTGCTGATCCTGATCTATCAGCCGCCGCCGGGCGCAACCGCGAGCGCCGCCGGCTCAGGCCGGCTCGATCCCCTGGCGCTGCTGGCGGTGATCGTCGCAGGCGCGATCTGGGGTCTCTATAATGTCGGCTTCGCCATGATCTTCTCGTTCGGCCCCTCCCTGCTGGTCGAGCGCGGCTGGAGCATCGCCGCGGCGGGCTCGGCGATCAGCGTCGTGATGTGGCTGTCGGTGATCTCGGTCCCATCAGGCGGCTATCTAGCCGATCGCGGCAAGCCGCTTGTCCTGACGATCGCTGCCAGCCTCGCCGTGGCCGGGTTGCTGGCCTGGCTGACCCGGTCAGACGCCGTGATCACGATCCTCGTCCTGATTGGCCTGGTCGGAGGCTTCCCGGCCGGTCCGATCATGAGTCTGGCCTCCCGCGTGCTCGCCCCAGAGACCAGGGCGATCGGAATGGGCGTGTTCTATACTCTCTTCTATGCCGCGATGATGCTGGGACCGGCCATTGCGGGCCGGCTGGCCAAGTCGGCCGGGACCGCAGCCGCCGCGCTCGACCTCGGCGCGCTGACGGTGCTGGCCTGCCCGCTGCTGATGTGGCTTTTCGAACGCATTGTGTCTGTCCGTTGCCGCCGCACCCAATCCTAACGCGGCATTAACCCTATGCACCTTAGGGTCGTCCCGGACTCCGCCCGGGCGGGGGGTCGGGTGTTGAAAATGGCGTTGGCGAACAAAAAATTTCTTCCGGCCGCCGAGGAGCGTCGGCGCTTCCAGCGGGTGAAAGTGCACCTGCTCGGCCGCTACATGCTGCCCGACCGCCGGGAATTCCCCTGCCAGGTGATCAACATGTCGCCCGGCGGGCTGGCGCTGCTCGCTCCCGGCATCGGCAATGTCGGCGACCGCGTGGTCGCCTATCTCGACCATATCGGCCGCGTCGAGGGCAAGATCACCCGCATCATCGACAACGGCTTCGCCATGACGATCGGTGCGACGCCCCGCAAGCGCGACAAGCTCGCGGCCCAGCTGACCTGGCTCGCCAACCGCGACATCCTCAACCTGCCGGAGGACCGCCGTCACGACCGTATCGTGCCGCGCAACCCGATCGCGGTGCTGACGCTCGAGGACGGCACCAAGATGACCTGCCGCATCATCGACCTTTCGCTGTCGGGCGCCGCCATCGCCGCGGAGAACCGCCCGCCGCTGAAATCGACGGTCCTGCTCGGCCGGGTCCAGGGCCGCGTGGTCCGAAACCTCGAAGACGGCTTCGCGCTGGAGTTCTTGCACGCGCAGCCAATCGAGACACTCGAAGAGAGCGTTACCGCGCGGTAAAGCGCGAGAGCGCTAAAACCCCCGTATTTCCAGCCCTGAAGGCGGCCTCCGCGATGCGGACGCCGCCTTTTTCTTGGCGCGCGACGGCTCCAGCGCGGGTTAACGCGCGGCGCGTTTGCATGTGGAAATGGCGGTTCCGCCAGCGTTTCCGCGTTAATCGATAAAATTTGAGTCAATTGCAGTTGTTTCAAATTTTATGAGAATTTGATTCAAGTATAGATCGAATTCGCCGCAGGTTTTACTTGTATTCGTCTCGACTTGACTTGGTCGACTTAGCGGCAACTCAAAAGCTCCGTGCGAAATGTGGTCCCAACAAGAAACGGGGGCCGCAATGTTTGACTTCAGGGGACAGGGGAAGAAGCTGGCGCTCGCCGCCATGCTCTTCGGGATCAGCGCGGCAGCGCAGGCCGGCGAAGGCCGTCTGCTCTACGCGAGCCTCGGTGACACCACACGTGCACCGATCGGCTGGGTCGAATTCTGTGCAGACAATGCCGCTCAGTGCCAGGGCGCAGCGACGCAGCCGCGCGACATCGTGATGTCGCAGGGTGCATGGCGCGACCTCGTCAAGGTCAATCGCTGGGTCAACGAGACCGTCAAGCCTTTGACCGACCAGGAGCACTGGGGCGTGATCGAGAAATGGTCGCTGCCGACCGACGGTTACGGCGACTGTGAGGACTACGTGCTGTTGAAGCGCAAGATGCTGATCGATGCCGGATGGCCGCGCGAGGCCCTGCTCATCACCGTCGTGCGTGACAAGAAGGGCGAAGGGCACGCGGTGCTGACGGTGAAGACCGACAAGGGCGAGTTCGTTCTCGACAATCAGAACGAGAACGTCGTGGCCTGGACGGAGACCGGCTACCGCTTCGTCAAGCGCCAGTCGCAGAGCGATCCCAACGTCTGGGTCTCGCTCGGCGATACCAAGCCGGCGGTCTCCACCGCCAGCGCCAGAGACTAACAGGAACGAGACAACAGGTTACGCGACCCGGTCACATCCCCACCCCTCCCCGTCCCAGACCGGTTCGCGCGCGGCCAGGCTTCCCCCAAAGCCTGGCCGCAACTTTTTTGGGGACTTGCGATCAGTCCTGCGACGACCACGGCACGCGCGCGGCGGTGAAATCGCGCCAGGTGCCTTGCAGGGACGGCTGCACACCGAGCGATGCACGCGCCTGCCAGCCGGCGATTGCCGCAGCCGCAATGGCACCGTCCGGCTCGGCGCCGAGCCCATCGAGCAGCGATGCCGTGACCGCCATGTCGTTGAACGCGCCGAGCTCCTCCTGCAGATCGGCAAGCCTGTGGGCGAATTTCTTCGCGGACTTGCGATCGGCGAACAGCGGCAGCAGGAATTCGCCGAGATAGCGCAGCCGCTTGGTCGCGAGCCTGACCCTGTGCAAGTCCTCGACCGTGCGCGACTTGAAGCGGCGGCCGCGCTTGAGCACTTTCGCATATTGCTCCGATAGAACGCGCTGCGCGAAGCTGACGGCGGGCTCGGCGAGCTGGCCGAGATCCTCGGCGGCCACATCGTTGCGCCATCCCCGCGTCTCGATCCAGTGACCAAGGCCGATCAGGAACACGACGCAGCGGCGATCGTCGAGCGCGTGCTGCGCCTTGCGATAGGCATCGGACCGGCGCTTGGCCGCAGCCCGACCCAGCGCATCGAAGCCGGCGACCGAAGGACAGGCCTTTGCGATCATGGGCAAGGTCCCGAGCCGGAAGACATCCCAGTCGCGCGCGGCGGATAGCTCCTGCGCCAGCCATCTTGCTTCCGACCCCAGTGCGTCGAGATTGCTGAGCGTGCCGGCCGATTGCATCAGGTCGAGCGCAGATCGCAGCCGGCGCAGCGAGACGCGGAGCTGATGCACGCCCTCCGGGTTGCGGCCGTCCTCGGCCGCCGGCAGCGACTGCAGCAGATGGAGGAAACACGAGCGCAGGATCGTCGCGAAGGCTTCATCGAGCGTCACCGACGGATCGAGGCGAAGTTTTCGCGGCCGTCGGGCCGCCGGCGGCCGGTCGGCGGCAAGATCGAAGCCGCGCGCCGACTTGCTGCGGATCGACGGCTTCACCGTCCCCTGCTCCGCAAGCAGCAAGGCGAGCTCGTAGATCGTGCTGGCGCTGCCGCTCTTGAGTTCGAGCTCGATCTCGCTCACCGGCAGCGAACGGTCGCGGGCCGCCAGCTCGCCCCGGTCGAATGCAACTTCGACGGTGCCCGTCGGCAGGTCGATCATGCGCGCATGGCGATGGACGTCGGCGGTGAAGACGGCTTCGAGCGGATGCGCTTCGAGAGAGCTGCGCAGCTTCTCCGGAATGAACGGCATCGCCAGCGCGAGATCGGGCACGAACGAGGCCACGTTCGCCTCCCATTCGCCGCGGCGCAGCGGATCATCCGCAACCTCGGTCTTCACGGTCTGCACGAAGCGCGCACCGCTCTGGCGCACGCGCAGGCTGAGGCCATTGCGCCGAAGCAGACGCTCCGACGTGTCGTAGTAGACCGACTTGAGATGTCTTCGCGAGCCCTTGTTGCGCGCATTGGCCGCGATGACGGGCGCGGCGTTGAAATCCGCCATGCGATCAGCATCGACGAGAAGCTTGAGCTCGATCTCGCCGGCGGCAGGCGCGGCAATGTTCGACTGAGCGGGACCCTGGGTGGGCGTCGTGCTTTGCGACGGCGTCTGATCGATCACAGCGACCTCGACGACCGCAGGTTCCGCGCCGGGTCCGGCCGGTTCAATTTGCCTGAGGAAGCCGGCGATGACTTGCGTTCTCTTGTTGTGCTTTGGGACACGATTCCCGTCCGCCGCGCTCACAGGTTTGCGCGCCGACGTGGCATCTGATTTCAGCATTTCCGGTGACATGACAGTTCGATGACAGAGCGCCAGCATATAGCCGGTCAGGCCCACGAGATAGTCACTTACGTCGCGCGACGACTGTCACAATTCGCCGCCACGTCGTGCACTAAATTGCTGCGGGGATTCGCGAGTCATCGAATTGGTAGCGAATCTCGTCACTCCCGAAACCGAGATGAACGCATCCGCGGGCTCGACCTCCTGCTGGCCGAGAAGTTCTTTCTGGTTTTGGAGACGCTTAGAAGTCACGCGTCCGACGAACGGCCCCGGATTGTGACAAGCTCAATTGCGACAAGAAGCCCGTGCCGCCTTCCGGGATTACGGAGAGTGAGACTGGTCCCTGGAGCAAGACGCCGGTTCCCGGCGATCCGACGTAGCAGCAAAGGCGGTCCGTGCGTCGTATCTTGCCGTCCCGCGCGATCACGCACCCAGCACGTCGGCAAGCCGCAGCTCGTCGGCCGCCGGATCCTTCAGGAACAGTTCGGCTTCGATCTCGTCCAGATGCGACAGCATCTGCGCGCGCGCGGTTTGCTTGTCGCGGTTGCGGATCGCGGCAACGATGCCGGCGTGATAATCGGTGCCGCAGGCCGGCGTGTCGTGGCGGCGATAGAGCAGAATGATGAGCGAGGAGCGCGCGATCAGCTCCTTGAGGAAGCCGAGATAGATGCTGTGGCCGCTCATCTCGGCAACGAGCCGGTGAAACTCGCCGGAGAGCCGGACCGAGGCGCGGGCATCGCCGCGCAGCTCGGCCTCGCGTTCCTCGGCAAGGTGCTGCTGGAGGCGGTCGAGCCAGGCCTGCGAGACCGCATCGATGGCGTGATCGACGATGGTGGGCTCGATCAGGCGGCGCGCCTCGAACACTTCGCGGGCATCGGCCGGCGTCGGCCGCGCGACGAAGGCGCCGCGGTTCTTCTCGATGTTGACGATGCCCTCATGCGCGAGCTGCTGCAGCGCGGTGCGGACCAGCGTGCGGCTTGCGCCGTAGATCTCGCCGATCTCGTCCTCGCCGAGCTTGGTGCCCGGCAACAGGCGATGCTCGAGGATCGCGGCGGTCACACCCTCCCGGATGCGGCTGACGCGATCACTCGCATCGGGCGCGTCGGATTTGGGACGGGGCTTGGCGGCCATGGTTCGAGGGTTGAGCTTGAGAGGTGATGGGCGACATTCGCTTTTCGATGTTAGTCGACGACCTGTATCCAATCACAGGCGGAAGTTTATACAATCTTCGCCTGTTTTGTGTGCAGATGACTGGGCACAGGGCGGGCAGGCCAGAGGCGCAGGATTCGATCTAACGATCTGACACCGCTGCACAGTTTCGGGATTCGGCCGGCAAAGCGGCGGTTGGCACGGACCTTGCGGAGAGAGGGCCGCAAGCACCGCCCTCCCTGGACATGCCATGGCCACTCCCGCCGCCCTCGAACTGGTCGCCGTCACCAAGCGCTACGACACGACGCTGGCGGTCGACACCGTCAATCTGAATATCCCGGCCGGCACCTATTGCTGCCTGCTCGGCCCGTCCGGCTGCGGCAAGACCTCGACCCTGCGGATGATCGCGGGCCACGAGGCGGTCAGCGAGGGCGACATCATCCTGGGCAGCCAGAACGTCACCGACCTGCCGCCGGCCGAGCGCGGCACCGCCATGATGTTCCAGTCCTACGCGCTGTTTCCGCATCTGAGCGTAATCGACAACGTCGCCTTCGCCCTGAAGATGCGCGGCGTCGACAAGCCGACGCGCCACAAGCGCGCCGGCGAATTGCTGGAGCTGGTGGCGATGAGCCAATATGCGGGCCGCCTCCCCGCGCAGCTGTCCGGCGGCCAGCAGCAGCGCGTCGCGCTCGCCCGCGCACTGATCACCGAGCCGCAGATCCTGCTGCTCGACGAGCCACTGTCCGCGCTCGATCCGTTCCTGCGGGTGAAAATGCGCGGTGAATTGAAGCGGCTGCAGCGCGAGCTGGGCATCAGCTTCATCCAGGTCACCCACGGCCAGGAAGAGGCGATGGCGCTCGCCGACCACATCGTGGTGATGAACCATGGCCGGATCGAGCAGCAGGGCACGGCCCGCGACATCTTCCACCGTCCCCGCACCGAATTCGTGGCGCGCTTCATCGGCGGCCACAACGTGCTCAGCGACGCCGGCAAGCTCATCGCCGTGCGCGCCGATCAGCTCGGCATCGCGCCGTTCGCCGACGGCGCCTTCGGCGCGCCGGCGCTGCTGACCCAGACCGAGTACCAGGGCTCCTACATCGCCGTCTCGCTCACGCTCGACGACGGCACCGCCCTGTTCTCCCACGTTCCCGAAGCCACTTTCGACGTCCATCCGTTCCGTCCGGGCGATCGCGTGTTGGCCACCTGGGATCCCGCCAAGGCGCAACGCCTGCAATAGCGCCGTTCATCAAAGAAAATGCGCAACACAGAGGAGTGAGTGAAATGACCGAGACGACCAGGACAACCGGCGTCAGCCGCCGCACGCTGCTCAAAGGGACCGCGGGTCTCGCCGGCCTTGCCGCCGGCTCCGGCGCCATCACCGGCTTTCCCTATGTGAAGTCGGCCGAGACCAAGGTGCTGCGCTATCTCGGCACCGCCGTGAACGAGGGCGACGACATCTCCAAGCAGTGCCTGAAGGACACCGGCATCAAGATCGAATACATCACCGCGACCACCGACGACGTCACCAAGCGCGTGATGACCCAGCCGAACTCCTTCGACGTGCTGGACACCGAATATTTCTCGCTGAGGAAGATCGTGCCGTCGGGCAACATCCTTGCGCTCGACGCCAGGAAGATCAAGGAATTCGACAACATCACGCCCGTCTTCACCAAGGGCGAGACGCCCGGCGGCAAGAAGATCGGCGGCCAGGGCACCGCGCCCTGGAAGGTGCTGTATCTCGAGGGCAAAGACTCCAAGAAGTTCGCGACGTCGGCGACCGAATTCGTCACGCTGATCCCGACCGTGTACAACGCCGACACGCTCGGCATCCGTCCCGACCTGATCAAGCGGCCGATCAGCTCCTGGTCGGAGCTGCTCAACCCCGAATTCAAGGGCAAGGCCTCGATCCTCAACATCCCCTCGATCGGCATCATGGACGCGGCGATGGTCGTGGAAGCCACCGGCAAGTACAAATATGCCGACAAGGGCAACATGACCAAGGAAGAGATCGATCTCACCATGAAGGTGATGACCGAAGCCAAGAAGGCCGGCCAGTTCCGCGCCTTCTGGAAGGATTTCAATGAGAGCGTCAACCTGATGGCGTCAGGTGAAACTGTCATTCAATCGATGTGGTCGCCGGCCGTGACCAAGGTGCGCTCGATGGGCATTGCCTGCACCTTCCAGCCGCTGAAGGAAGGCTACCGCTCCTGGGCGTCCGGCTTCTGCGTCTCGAAGGGCGTGTCGGGTCCCAAGCTCGAATGGGCCTATGAGTTCGTCAACTGGTTCCTGTCGGGCTATGCCGGAGCCTATCTCAATCGCCAAGGCTACTACTCCGCCGTGCTCTCCACCGCGAAGGCGCATATGGAGCCCTACGAGTGGGCGTACTGGATGGAAGGCAAGCCGGCCGAGAAGGACATCAAGGCGCCCGACGGCTCGCTGCTGGAGAAGGCCGGCGCCGTGCGCGACGGCGGCTCTTATGAGGACCGCATGGGCGGCGTTGCCTGCTGGAACGCCGTGATGGACGAGAACGACTATATGGTCCGCAAGTGGACCGAGTTCATCGCGGCGTAACGGACATGTCGGAAGAAGTCCTGCAACAGGCGTCCCCGGGCTTGATCCCGGGGTCAGGCACAGCGCGCGCCGCGAAACCGACGCGCCTGTCGCCGTCCTTCATCTCCTGGCTTCAGGCCGGGCCGATGATGCTGGTGTTTCTCGCCTTCTTCCTCATTATGCTGGTGTTCGTCGTCATCGTCTCGTTCTGGGACTACAACGAATACCAGTTGCTGCCGGCCTTCTCGGGCCGCGGCTACACCGACACGTTCGAAGGCTGCATCGCGCAGCTCCCCGATCTCTGCACGATCGGCAAGACCTATCTAAAGACGCTGAAGCTCTGTTTCATGGTCTGGGCGATCACGCTTTTCATCGGCTTCTGGGTCGCCTACTTCCTCGCCTTCCACGTCAAGTCCAAGACGTGGCAGATGGGATTGTCACTGCTCTGCACGATCCCGTTCTGGACCTCCAACGTGATCCGCATGATCGCCTGGATTCCGCTGCTCGGGCGCAACGGCCTCGTCAATTCCGGCCTGGTCAAGACCGGTCTGATCAACCATCCGCTGGAATGGCTGCTGTTCTCCGAATTCTCCGTGGTGCTGGCGCTGGTGCACCTCTTCACCTTCTTCATGGTGGTGCCGATCTTCAACTCGATGATCCGCATCGACAAGTCGCTGATCGAGGCCGCCTATGACGCCGGTGCCACCGGCTTCCAGACGCTGGTCAACGTCATCATCCCGCTCGCCAAGCCTGGCATCGTGATCGGCTCGATCTTCGTCATCACCATCGTGATGGGTGATTTCATCACCATCGGCGTCATGGGGGGCCAGCAGATCGCGGCGGCCGGCAAGATCATCGAGACGCGGGTGAACGCGCTGCAGTTCCCCGCGGCAGCGGCCAATGCCGTGATCCTGCTCGTCATCACCTTCCTGATCATCACCATGATGTCGCGGATCGTCGACATCAAGAAGGAGCTCTAGAGCATGAAGGAAGGACGCCCGCGCTCGTTCTACGTGCTCGCGATCTTCTTCGCGGGCTATGTGCTGTTCCTCTACGGCCCGATGATCGCGATCTACGTGCTGTCGTTCCAGGGACCGCAGGGCGGCCTCACCTTCCCGATGAACGGCGTGTCGACCTTCTGGATCGCAAAATTGTTCCAGGGCACCGGCATCGTCGATCTCGGCGCGGCCTTCCGCCGCTCGCTGCTGCTCGGCATCGTCGTGATGATCGTCACCGTCGTGCTGTCGGTCGCCGCCGGCATGGCCTTCCGCCGCAGATTCAAAGCGCAGAGCCTCCTGTTCTATTCGGCGATCGCGAGCCTGATCGTTCCCTCGATCATCACCTCGCTCGGCATCTCCCTCGAATTCCGCATCATCGACGATCTGATCAAGGCGCATTGGAACGAGAACTTCGAGACGTCGATGGGCCTGCTGACCTCAGGGCTCGGCGCGCATCTGACCTGGACGCTGCCGTTCGGCCTGCTCATCATGTTCGCGATCTTCAACCGCTTCGACCCGCGCCTCGAGGAAGCCGCGCGCGATCTCGGCGCGACGCCGTGGCAGACGTTCCGCCACGTCGTGCTGCCGATCATCCTGCCGTCGGTGATCGGCATCGGCCTGTTCGGCTTCACGCTGTCCTGGGACGAGCTCGCCCGCTCCAGTCAGGCGATCGGGGCAGTGAATACATTGCCGCTCGATCTGCAAGGCCTCACCACCACGGTGACCAACCCCGACATCTATGCGCTCGGCACCGTGATCTCGGCGGTGTCGTTCACCGTGATCACGCTTGCGCTCGGCACCATCCACATGCTCAACAAGCGCCAGGCGGCCAAGGGTTCGGACGCCGGCAAAGGGCTTGTTTGACAAGGGACTTGTCTGATCCGATGCGGCTGCACGTCGTCAATCCCAACACCACTGCATCGATGACGGCGAAGATCGCCGCCGCGGCGCGTGCGGTCGCGTTATCCGGCACGGTGATCGATGCGCGCCAGCCGGCGATGGGCCCGGTCTCGATCGAGGGATTTTACGACGAAGCCTTCGCCGTGCCCGGCATGCTCGGCTGCATCCGCGAGGCCGACCGCGACGGTGCCGAGGCCCATATCATCGCCTGCTTCGACGACACCGGCCTGGATGCCGCCCGCGCCGTTGCCAAGGCGCCGGTGATCGGCATCGGCGAAGCCGGCTTCCACATGGCGGGCCTGATCGCGGCACGCTTTGCCGTGGTGACGACGCTCAGTGTTTCCATTGTGCCGATCGAGCACAATTTGCGGAAATACGGCCTCGCCGATCGCTGCGCCCGCGTCCGCGCCGCCGAAGTCCCGGTGCTTGCATTGGAGGAGCGCAACACCGATGCGCTCGCAAAGATCTCCGCCGAGATCGCGGCTGCGATCCGCGACGACCGCGCTGAGGCGATCGTGCTCGGCTGCGCCGGCATGGCCGATCTCGCCGCCGAGCTTGCCGCCACCCACGGCCTGCCCGTGATTGACGGCGTCGCCGCCGCAGTTACGCTGGCGGAATCATTGGTGCGGCTGGGGCTGAAGACCTCCCGGCTCGGCCCCTATGCGGCGCCGCGGCCGAAGACCTATTCCGGGCCGTTTTCGCCGTTCCAGCCGGAAGGCTAACGCACGACCGTTCGCTCCGTCTAAAATGGTTCGGCGGCCCGCTCTCAACGATCGCGGGCCGCCGATGGTCGATTGCGCGAGATCACATCGCCCTACTCGGTCTGCTCCACCGCCGCGGGCATCTTCGCGACCGACATCAGGGATCGCGCGACCTGGTTGAGCAGCTGATCCGCGTTCTCCTCTTCGGCCAGCGACTTCGACAGCAAAGCGACGATGGCGCTGTGGCGAAGCTGTTGGGCGAGGTTGCGCGCGGTGGTGTAGCCGGCGATCTCGTAATGCTCGACTCGCTGCGCCGCGCCGATCAAGGCGAGGTCGGCGGCTGCATCCTCCTTCTTTTCGCCCTCGTCGATGATCTCCTGCCCTTCTTCGACGAGGCCCATCATGCCCTTGCAAGGCTTGGCCCGCGGCGTCTTGCCGAGCAGCTCAAAGCATTCGTTAATGCGCTCGATCTGGGTCTCGGTCTCGCCGAGATGCATCTCGAACAGCTCGCGCAATTGATCGAAACGCGCAGCTTCCACCATTTTCGGCAGCGCCTTGGTCAGTTGCTTCTCGGCATGAAGGATATCGCGCAGCTCGTCGAGCAGGAGGTCGCCGAGCCCGGCTTCGTCCACCGCCGGCGAACTCTCGGTCACGATGGCGGTCGCAGGTCCAGGCTCGCCGGCCTGGATCGCGGGAGATTCCGTGAAGACCCAGTCGCCGCCCTCGTTCCAGGGGCCGCGGGTGTCGATCTCGCCGTGATCGCCGGCTCCCGTCGAATCGTTGAAGAACTGGTTGACCAGGCCCGGCGTCGGCGCAATGCGGCCTATGCTGAAGGCGGGCTTGCCCATGCTTTCGAGCGCCAGTGCAAACGCCTTCATATGGGTGATTTCGCGGGTCATCAGGAATTGCAGGGCATCCTTGGTGCCGGCATCGTCACAGAAATTGATCAGCCGCTCGTAGACGATCTTGGCACGCG
The DNA here is from genome assembly GCF_030272265.2 of Bradyrhizobium sp. 62B. Lineage (NCBI taxonomy): Bacteria > Pseudomonadati > Pseudomonadota > Alphaproteobacteria > Hyphomicrobiales > Nitrobacteraceae > Bradyrhizobium > Bradyrhizobium sp. 62B. Next base: position 4,638,434 of record NZ_CP092841.2, read on the forward strand.
CCTCCGCCGCGATGTTGCTGCGCAGATCGACATCCAGCTCCCCGGTGATCTTCAGATAGTCGGCAGTCCAGGCGTTGCCTTGCGAATTGAACAGATTGACGCCGCCGCCTCCGGCGATCGCGATCAGCGGATCGGCTTCCGCCGCCTGACGGTCGAATTTCGACGGCTTCAGATGCATGCGCGCTAATGTGCCGACGACTTCGAGATGGCTCAACTCCTCCGTTCCGATGTCCATCAACAGATCCTTGCGGTCAGGATCTTCGCAGTTGAGGCCCTGAATGGAGTATTGCATGGCGGCGGCCAGCTCGCCGTTGGCGCCGCCGAACTGTTCTAGCAGCATGTTGCCGAAGCGAGGGTCCGGCTCGTCGACGCGAACGGTGAACATCAGTTTCTTGACGTGGTGATACATAGGGGAAAGGCCTCGGGCTTGGGGACAGATCGATTCCCGAACGGATGCATGTCGCGGTTGTTCCTATCGCGATGGCTAGGCCTCATCGCCGCGGCGACGCACGCCGAGCTGCCTTGCCAGCATGGAGGAAGGCAGACCGGATCAAGGATGTTGCGACGGTCGCGCGCGAAGGTGCGCGACTTGTTCGGCTCGGCTTGCAGGAAAGCGAGGCGTCGCTTCCATCGCTGCCCGCTCGACCGCCGATCCGCCCGCGCGGCCGCGCGGCGCGGCTTGCCGGCGTAGCTGGCCAAAACCTCGCCGGGACGCCTGCCCGTATTTTTACGGAGCCTACCATCGGTGGACGCGGCCGTCCGGCCGAACGGACTGGATCGGTTACCTTTTTCGCCTTTAGCCTCTTTTTGGTCCCATTCGTTGCCGAAACGTAACGCTTTCGGGACGCCCCGGCGGCCTCAGGGCTGCCGGTCTTCGCCACTCACCAAGTTTCAATTTGGGTTTTGTCAGCGATGATCGATCTCGCACAGGACACACCGTCCAACCCCCTTCTTCGTCTCGGCGCCCAGCCCATCGCGCTGACCGCCGCAGCGCTCCTGCTCCTGATCGCCGGGGTCACCTCGATCGCGATCTGGCGCGCCTATACCGGCGCCGCACCCGAGACCGACCGGGTGGTGGCATCACGGCAGCTCCAGGCCCGGGCCGCACAGGCCTCCGAGCAGCTCGTCGAGAAGACCAAGGGGCTGGAGGCGACCCAGCAGGAATCGATCGATCAGCTCCAGGTGGTGCAGGATCAGCTCCAGACCATGAAGCGGCTGATGGCGGCGCAGCAGGCCGACACCAAGCGCCTGTCCGAGCAGGTCGCGACGCTGAACGAGTCCATCGACGGCCTGCGGCAGTCGTTCGCCAGCGCACGCTCAACCGACGTCGAAGCACCGACGGTTACCCGCAGGAAACCGGTGCGGCACCGCGTCCATGCCAGCGCGCGCAAGCGCTCGCGCGGCTAAGCAATTCACGACGAGGACTAATTTTTTCGACTTGTGAACTGGATCACATTCGCCCGTGTGATTCCGCGCGATGCTCGCGGTTACCGGATGGCGTGAGCCGATTTCAATGTCCGGGGCTGGCAAGGTCGTTGACGGTATACTGCGTCAACGGCCTTGTTTTTTTGTCGGTTGGCCTCTCGTCGAGGAGGCTATTCGCAGACATCCACGCGGCGGTAGCGCCATCCAGCCGGCGTCATGACACGCTTCCGGACGACGTAGCAGCCACCATAACCACCATTGTAGTCGTCGTAGCCGGTATCATAATAGTAGGAGCCGCCGTAGGGATAGCCGTAGCCGTAATAGCCTCCGTAGTAGCCGGCGCCGGCAATGCCCGCCCCGATCGCGACTCCCGGCCAGAAGCCGCCGCCATGCCAATGGCCGCCATGACCCCAGCCACCATGGCCCCAGCCACCACCGCCATGACCCCAGCCGCCATGTCCGAATCCCCGTGCCTCAGCCGCATGCGGCATCGACAGCCCGACCGCCGCGACGGTCAGCGCCGCCATCATCATCCTGCGTAACATCACTCGATCCTCCGCGTGGACACGCTCCACGCTTCAAAAGCGGGACCAAGCTAACGTCACTTGGGCATTCCGGACAGCCACACTGCCTCACTTCCGCGCGAGCATTCAGCAGCCGCGGCAGATGCTCTTCAGCTTCTTGTCGAGCATGCGATTCTCGGCGTTGACGGCGGCATCAGCCGAGCCGCCCGTGCCGCTGCCGGTGGTGACTCCGGCGCCCGCGCCGGACGATTGAGCCGTGCCCAGGCTGTTGGTGCCGGGCGGTGGCGCCGGCGCGTTGGCAACACCTCCGGTCGCCCCCGCAGAGCCACCCGTCGATCCGGCAGACCCGCCGGCCGCCTGCGCGAAGGCGACCGCCGGCATCGCCGCGAGCGCGAAGATCAGGATCGTGATTTTGCGTGAAACGGCGAAGGGCGATGCGGCCATCGAAACTCTCCTTTAGCAGTCAACCGCCGCGGCAGAGTCCAGTTCCGGAACAAATGCCGTCACATCAGCTTGAAAGCCGGGAGGCAAGACTGACGATGACCGATCGCGATCCCTTTGCAGAGGGCGAACGCGCCGCGCGCGAGAACATTCCGGCCGAGGCCAATCCCTACCTCGACGGCAGCGACGAGCATGCGCTGTGGGCCGCCGGCCACGAGAAGGCCGCGGGCGCAATCGAAGCAGGCGAATCCGAAGGGCGCTGACGCGCCGCTCGCATTTGCTGCCGGCGGCTATGCCGCGGCCGCCGCCTTCTCGGTGCGGTCCTCGACCATGGTCACGAACATGTGGGACTCTTCGCTGGCGCCGCCCACCTGGATCCGGCGAGCGCAGATGACGCGGCGCCCGCGCGCGGGATTGTCGATGGTGTCGACGATCGGCTCGAGCTGCTGCTTCTGCGCGAGGAGCTGCTGGTCGCGCCGCTCGATCAGTTCAGCCGCCTCTGCGGAGAACAATTCCCGCCCGGTCTTGCCGATGATCTCGCCGCGCGTCATGCCGATCATCTTCTCGGCGGCCTTGTTGACGAAGACGTAGCGCAAATTGCGCGCATCCTTGGCGATGATGCCCTCGGCGACGTTCTCGATGATGGTGGCGAGGAAGCGCTCCATCCGTTCCAGAATGCGCTCGTGCTGGCGCTGTGCGGTGACGTCCTCCTGCACCGAAACCCAGCCGCCGCCATCCATCGGACGCTCGTAGATCTTGATGGTGCGGCCGTCGTTGAGGGAAATCTCGTAGGCTGCCGGCTCGCGCCTGGCGATCCGGCCGAGAACCGCCGCGACGTATTTCGCGACGTCGCCGTTGAACAGCCTGCTCTTGACCCGGTGCTGGAGGATTTCCTCGAGGGTGGATCCGGCCTGGATCGTCTCGGGCAGATTGTAGATCTGCCGGTAGTTCGAGTTCATCGCCACCACGTTAGCCTTGCCGTCGAGCATGATCAGGCCCTGCGGCATGCTGTTGATCGCCGCCGAGAGCTGCCACTTCTTGGCCTGGTACTTGTCGTTGAAACTATCGCGCTCGGTCCTCGCGGCGTCGCGCGCCTGGGCGGTACCGAGCTCGAGCTCCTCGAGCTGGAAGATGCGTGCGACGGCATCGCGGAAGTTCTGCACGGCGCGCGCCAGACGTCCGATCTCGTCGTGACGGCCGAGATGCGGCACCTCGCTCTTGACGTCACCGGCCGCGATCCGGTCGGTCGCCTGCGTGATATCGGCCAGCGCGCCGACCACGGAGCCCCGCATGACGACCACGCTCAGGCCTGCGAACATCAGTGCCGCGAGCCCGAGCGCGAACAGATAGGCCGCCGCGTAACGGTTTTCGTTGGCGAGTGCATCCGCCTCACGGGCGCGCTGCTGATAGATGCGCTCGAGCGCCTCGACATCGCTGTTGAGCTGACTGCGCACCTTCCGGTTGGCGTTGTTGTCGCTCCATTCGCGCGCCGCGGTTCTCCACGCCACGCCGCACCAGCTCCTGGCGGAACTCGATGAACTGCGTGATGCGCTGGCGGAAGCTCGCGAACAGCTCGGCATCATCATTGCCGACGGTGCGCTCCATGCTCTTCACGGCCTCGGCGAGCTCGCGGTTGCGCCGGGTCAGCCCGTCCGCGTAGGGTATCATCGCACGACGATCGGTGGACATGTAGATGCCGCGTGAATCAGCGCATTGATGCGCCCGACACTGATCGCCGCCTCGGCGGACGAGGCGTGCATGTGACGATAGGTCGTCTGCAACCGCACCGACTGGACCGACATCACCAGGAGGAAAGTGGTGACGATCGCGAGGAAGGCGGCAATGCTGCAGACCTTCTCCGCAACGGTCAGCGTGTCGGTGCCGCGCGCGAACCTCACGAATTTCTTCACTAGATTGGTTCCGGCACCAAAGCCGGATTCCAGCGCCGTCGCATTCATGGCGCCGCTCCTCCTGGTTGAAAACGCTCAATGATAAGCGTGATCGCGCTAGCGGAGGATTAAAGTACCTAGCTGTATTTTTACGGTACGGAACCGGTGCCCGCGCCGGGTCCCGGCCGGCAGCGCGGGCTACTCAACCGATCCGCTTCAGGCCCTTCTTGAAGCGCGGACCGTTGGCGACGTAGAACCTCGCCGCGCTTCCCATCTTCTGCACCTGGGCGTCGTCGAGCGTGCGGATCGCGCGCGCCGGCGAGCCGATGATCAGGGAACGTTCGGGAAATTCCTTGCCCTCGGTGATGACGGAACCGGCACCGACGATGCTGTTGCGGCCGATCCTGGCGCCGTTCATCACGATCGAGCCCATGCCGATCAGTGCGCCCTCCTCGACGGTGCAGCCGTGCAGGATGACGTTGTGGCCGACCGTGCAGTTCCGGCCGATGTGAAGCGGAAAGCCGAGATCGGTGTGGCAGGTCGAGCCGTCCTGCACATTGGCGCCCTCGCCGATCTCGATCCACTCATTGTCGCCGCGCAGCACGGCGCCGAACCAGACGCTCGCGCCCGGTTTCAGGCGCACCCGGCCGATCACGGTCGCGGTCTCCGCGATGAAATAATTGCCGTCGGCGGGAAGGTCGGGCGCCTGCCCGTCAAGCTCGTAGATCGCCATGGAGGTCTCCTGTCACGTCGACTTCAGCCATAGCGAAACGGCGGCGAAGAGGCAAAGGAACCGGGCAGCTCGCCAATCCGGCCGGGCCTCAGCCCAGAACGCCGGCGGCGCGCAGCGTCATCAGGAAGAAGGTGCCGCTCATCATGCTCCAGAAGCCGGCGATGAGGGTTGCCATCATCACGAACTCGGCACGGCGGCTTTCCACCCGCATGCCGCGCAGCGTGTTGCGCATGATGATGAAGGGCGCGGCGAACACCAGGAACGGCACGGCCGCAAAGGTCTTGGGCGCCACGCCGTCCTGCAACAGGCCGAAGCCGGCGGGCCGCTGCGCGAGCACCTGGTATCCGTTCACGAGCGCGCCCGCGAGCGCGAAACCAATGCAGATCGAGAACAAGGTATTGAAAGCTTCAGGTGTCATCGGAACGGTCCGCCCTTACGCAACGCCACCGCCTTCCTGTGACAAATAGGGCTGGTTAACGCTACATTATCCTTAAGGGAAGGTTAACACCGCTGTCCCGCAGACGCAGGGGCCGTCCCGTTCCCCGCGGCCGCGAACGCTGCGCGAAATCGCCGCCGCATGGCATATTCGCCGCTGATTCGTCGGCCACCGGCCGACATCCGGCTCTCTTGCGCTAGCTCATGACGGTGTTTTCCGAAGCTCCCCTCAGGTCCCCCCGCACGCATGCCAGGACGCATGTCGTCCCGATCGTGCTCGGCGGCATTGCCGCGGCATGCGCGGTCGCGCTCGTCGCCTATCTGCTGTGGCCGACCTGGGGCGCGGGCGGCGCGAACGCCCCGGACAAATTGCCGGTGAGCATCGGCGGCACGCTGTTCAACCTGCCGACGACGGCGATCCGCATGAAGATCCAGCGGCACTCCGGACCGCAGGAGCGCATCGATCTCGACTTCCTCTATCCCTCGCTGGAGCCGCCCGGCGCGCCCAAGCACGTCACCGCCGACACGGTGGAAGCGGCGGTGCATTCGATCGATCGCATCTTCCTGTCGATCGCAGCCCATCACGACGCGCTCTCGCCCGAGCAGCGGACCGCAACGATCTATCCGCGCTATCTCGACCAGGCCGCGGCCCAGCCCGTGGACGGCCTGACCATGCGGATGTTCCGCGCCGATACGCCTTACGGCAGCGAGGATCTCTATTCCGCGGCAAGCCCGGCACTGACCGCGCGCTGCACCCGAGATGCGGCGACGCCGGGCATGTGCCTGTCCGAACGCCGCGTCGGCGGCGCCGACCTCACCTTCCGCTTTCCGCGCAGCTGGCTCTCGCAGTGGCATGACGTGGCGGAGGCGATGGAGAGGCTGACCGCGCAGCTGCGCGGGCCGAAGGGGTAAGCGGTCCGCCCAAAACAAAAAACACGAAAACAACCCCATGCACAGTAGCAAGTGCTTGGCGCTCTTCGTATTTTTCGAAGGCGATTTGGGGTTATGACGGCGCGGAAGGAGCGCGCCTCAATCTCGATGCGTGCCCCAGGCGCAGCGCAGCGTCGCAACAACGGTGCGCTGCTGAGCCGGGGCCCATGGGCACGCAATGACGGCGTTGAAAACTATTCCTGATCGACCAGATCGTCCTCGAGGATCGCCATCTGGAACTGGAAAGAGCGATCATCGTCCTCGTCGTCGACGAAGAGGACGCCGATGAATTCCTCGCCGATATAGACTTCGGCGGAATCGTCCTTCTTGGGCCGCGGCACGACGCGGATCTTGGGATTGCCGAATACGCGTTTCAGATACGCGTCGAGCTTTCTGACTTCTTTGACGTCCACGGCAAGTCTCCGATCGAAAATGGCTGGCCGCGTTTTAGGACGAGACGCGACGAACCGCCAGCATGATTTGCCAAAGAATTTGGGAAGGGAAAGGGCCGGAAAACCGGCCCTTACATCAAGGGCCCTCTCAAAGCCCCATGGCGTTGATCATCTGATCCATCGTGCGCGACGGCTCGGCGCAGCCGGCTTCACCGACGATCTTGGCCGGCACGCCCGCGACCGTGACGTTGTGCGGCACCGGCTTGACCACGACCGAGCCGGCGGCGATGCGCGCGCAATGGCCGATCTCGATGTTGCCGAGGATTTTTGCGCCGGCGCCGATCAGCACGCCGTGGCGGATCTTCGGATGTCGGTCCTCGTTCTCCTTGCCGGTGCCGCCGAGCGTGACGCCGTGCAGGATCGAGACGTCGTCCTCGATGATCGCGGTCTCGCCGCAGACGAAGCCGGTGGCGTGGTCGAGGAAGATGCCGCGGCCGATGCGCGCGGCAGGATTGATGTCGGTCTGGAACACCGCGGAGGCGCGGCTCTGCAGATAATACGAGAAGTCCTTGCGGCCCTTCAGGTAGAGCCAATGCGCGAGGCGATGGGTCTGGATCGCGTGAAAGCCCTTGAAGTAGAGCAAGGGATCGATGAAGCGGGAGGTCGCGGGATCGCGGTCGTAGACGGCAACGAGATCAGCGCGGAAGGCGTTGCCAAGATCGGGATCGTCGCGCAGGGCATCCATATAGGCCTGCCGCACCAGATCGCCCGACAGCGCGGAATGATCGAGCCGTTCGGCGACGCGGTGGACCACCGAATCTTCCAGGCGGCTGTGATGCAGCACCGACGAATAAATGAAGGTCGCAAGCTCCGGCTCGCGACGGACGATGTCCTCCGCTTCGCCCCGGATCCGGTCCCAGATCGGATCGAGCGATGCGAGCTTTCCTCCCGGATTGACCTGATGCACTGCCATGGATTTGCTCTCTGGGATGCGCTTTCGAATGGGCCCGTTTGACCGGCTCTATAGCATAGTCTAGGCGGCAAAGTCCTGACCGGCTTGCCTGAGAGTGAACAGCACCTTGCCCCGCGAAAGCAGACCAAGACGTTGAAACACAACGGCTTCTTCTGACGCCCCCAAGCGGCGAGGTCGGCTCAAGGTGGTCAGAGTTTTGCCAAATTCAAGCCGGGCGGCGTCAAACTATTGGTGAATTCTCTGCCAACCGCTATTGCGGGCATGGTCGGCAAGCGAGGACGGGGCCGGATTTGAGCATCACCACTGATCAATTGCGCGCGCGCGCCGCAGGTGCGCTTTGGCTGCGCCTGGCGGCGGTGGGCCTGCCCCTGCTGATGATCGCGCCGGCGTTCTGGAACGGCTATCCGCTGTTGCAATGGGATACCGGCGGCTATCTGGCGCGCTGGTACGAGGGCTATCTCGTCCCCAGCCGCTCCACGGTGTTCGGGCTCTATCTGCACTATGGCGAGAGCTTTGGTTTCTGGATCAACCTCGCGGTCCAGTCGCTGGCGACGCTGTGGCTGCTGCAGCTCACACTGCGCGTGCTCTCGATGATGCAGACCTTCCGCTTCGTCGCGATCAGCCTCGGGCTGATCGTGTCGACCGCACTGCCCTGGCTTGCGAGCATGCTGCTCACCGACATCTTTGCCGGGCTCTCGGTGCTCTCGCTGTTTCTGCTGATTGTGGGCGCAAGCCGCACCTCGGCGCTGGAAAAGATCGCGCTGTTCATCTTCACCGCCTTTGCCGCTGCGACCCACAGCGCCACGCTCGGCGTGCTGCTCGGGCTTTGCGTCGCGGGCTGGATGGCACGGCCGTTTCTGAAGGAGCGCCTTCCGCTCGCTGGCCTGACGCAGGCGAGCCTCACCATCGTCGCGGGCGCGGTGATGCTGGTCTCGGCGAATTATGCATTGTCCGGCAAGGTCGCTTGGACGCCCGGCGGCTACGGCGTCGCCTTCGGCCGCATGATGCAGGACGGCATCGTCGCGCGTTACCTGAACGACCATTGCCCGCGCGAACGCTACAAGCTCTGCCCGTATCGCAATGAGCTGCCGGCGACCGCCGACGAATTCCTGTGGGGCAAGAGCATGTTCAACACGCTCGGTCGCTTCGAAGGCATGAACGACGAGATGGGTTACATCGTCGTGCAGTCGCTCAAGGAGTATCCGGCCTGGCAGGCCGGCGCGGCGCTGCGGGCGATGGGCCAGCAATTGCTGCATGTCGCGACGGGCGAAGGCACCAATGGCTGGATCCCGCACACCCGCGGCATCATCGAGCGCTATATTCCCGCGCAAACCGCGCCGATGCGCGCGGCGCGGCAGCAGAACTGGCAGCTCGACTTCACCGCGATCAACTGGCTGCACGTGCCGGTGGCGCTGGCCTCGATGCTGGCGCTGCTCGCGCTGCTCGGCCATGCGCTCGCGAACCGCCGGCTCGACGACCTGACGCTGCTGGCAGCCACCGTGACACTAGCCCTGCTCGGCAACGCCTTCATCTGCGCCGTCATCTCCGGCCCCCACGACCGCTACGGCGCGCGGATGGTGTGGGTTGCGACGTTCGTGGTGCTGACGGCGGTGGCGCGACGGTTTGGGGAGGACGGCAAGGCGGATTAGGCTGTTAGTTTTTGTTTACGCCGCGCCCGGCCTGCATGCATTAGGCTCGACTGATTGTTGATCCCAGCTATGCATTTGGCTCGCGACTTTTCGCTGACATCGCCGCTTGTTCGCTTTCCTGAGCGGAGTGGACGCTACGCAGGCGTCCGTCGAAGGTGCCTAAATTTTGGCCCAGACAACGTCTTCGGCGCAGTGCTAGGCTTCAGTATCACCGCACCGTCCCTGGCTTCGATCGGTGACTGAGAGCCGAAATGCTCCCGCCTCCTCAGGAATGGGGGACGGCAAAAATGGCAAAGGACGACAATTTTTCGAAGACCGGTCTGACGCTCGTGGAGCGCCTTAGGCAAGCCGCGCTTGAGGACATGGATGGTGCCGAAATCCTGAAGCTCCTCAAACAAATCCAGAAAGAGATCAAACGGCGGGGCCGTTGAGTGTTTGGCCCAGTAGTTTGGCCGCGCCGCTTCCTTGAAGGGAGTGAGCCACCATCCCTGATGGAGTCGACGTTATAGAGCTTGTAGGCTCTCTGCCCGGGGCGCGCCAAATGATGATGAAATCGATAGTTTGGATAATTCTAGCACTGCCGTTTGTGGCGCTTAACGGCCTCCGCGATCTGCTGGCAGACGTATTCCTTCAACAAAAAGTCTGAGCGCGTAGGATGGGTAGAGCGCTAACGAGACCCATCAATCCGTTCGCCGCTGACGAAGCATGATGGGTTTCGTAAGGGCTCAACCCATCCTACAAGCTTCACGTAATTGCTAACTTCTCACATCGCCTTTGCGAGCGCGATCAGCCGGAAATCTTCCAGCGCCGCGTGCCGGTGCGGGGCGACTTCGCGCTGGTAAGTCTCGGAGTCGACGATGGAGCGGAAGGTGGCGAAATCGCCGTATTCATTGATCGCGGCTTCGTCCCAGCGCTCGCTTGGCGAGCCGACGAGGCTCGCCAGGACCGGGACGGAAAACATCCGCACGAGCGGCTTGCCGACCGCAAGACGGCGGAATGCCGGCCTATAGCGTTCATTGAAGGCTTCGCGGCCCGAGCAGGGCGCGGCGTCGAATCCGTCCTCGTAATGCGCCTGCGCGCGATAGCGCAGCAGATTGAGCATGTAGAACGGCTGGCCGGGTGGAATCGCGCGCTGCGCGGCGTCGAGGGCTTGCAGGGTGATTTCGATGAGGTTCATGGGACTTCCCGCGTTTCCAGCGCCGCAGAATGCGCGCTGACGCTCCCGATTTAGCTGTCCGGAAACGGCCCTTGTAGTGACGGCGTTGCCATGACTATGTGGACTGTATGTCCACAACAACTTTGCCTCCCGATCTCTCGCGCCTCCTCGCCTTCGTCCGCGTCGTCGAGGCGGGCTCCTTCGCCGAAGCTGCGCGGCGGGCGGGGACGACCACTTCGGCAATGTCCAAGGCGGTCGCCCGCTTCGAAAAGGCCCACGGGTTGCGGCTCTTGCATCGCTCCACCCATTCGTTGGCGCTGACCGAAGAGGGCGACAGGCTGATGACGGCAGGACGCGCGTTGGTCGAAAGTCTCGCCCGCGTCCAATCCGCGCTCGGCGAAGTCGCGCGCGGCGATGGCGGACGGGTGCGCGTGACCGCCCCCGCCTCGTTCGCGCGCGCCTGCATCCTGCCACGACTGCCCGCGTTCCTGCGGGAACGCCCGGAAATCGAGATCGAGGTCAAATTCCGCAACGAGATTCTCGATCTCGCGGCGGAAGGCGTCGACGTCGCGATCCGCTCGGGGCCGCTCGACCGCGCGCCCGGCCATCAGGCGCGGCGGCTTTGCACATTCTCCTGGATCGCTTGCGCCTCGCCTGCCTATCTGAAGGCGCGCGGCGCGCCGGCGACGCCATACGAGCTTTCCGCGCATGACCACGTCGGCTTCCGCAATCCCGCGAGCGGTCAGATCCTGACCTGGCGCTTCGCCGACCCGCGCGGCAAAGCACCCATTCGCGTCACGCCCAAGCCCAAGCACATTTGCGACGACGCGCACGCTTCGCTCGCTTTGGTCGCGAATGGGTTCGGGGTCGGCTGGGGGCCGGCGTGGCTCGTCAACGAAGACCTTCGCTCCGGCCGACTGGTCGAAGTGCTGGCGCCCTGGCGCGCGCCTGGGGAACCGCTATGGATGCTGCGCGCCTCCGGCCGCCGCCCGCCCCTGCGCACACAGCGCGTCATGTCCTTCCTCACCACACTTCCCGCCGCGTTCAGCGACAAGGCGGGGTGAAGCATCGGCCTTCACCGAAATCCGGGCGCCAGGCAACCGAGTTCCAGGTCCCACGGACTTGTCGGCGAAGACCTTCCTGGCCCTTTGCCGGCTCAGCCGCGGCGCGAGAGAAAATCCAGCACGCCCGTCTTGTAGACCTTGTCGCCGACCGCGCGCATATGGTCGCGATTGGGAATGTCCAGCACTTCAGAGCCGGGGATGATGGCACCGAGCGCGCTGGCACTTCCTGCGACGTCGTCGGTCGAGCCGACCGCGATCAGCACGGGCACGTCGATACGCGCGGCTTCTTGCCTCGTCATGAGATCCCGCGTGCCGCGCAGGCAGGCGGCGAGCGCGCGGCGGTCGGAACGGGTCTGGTCGGCAAAGGCGCGAAAGGTACGGCCGACAGGATCGGTGACGTCGTCGAGCCCTGGTGCTTCCAGTGCCTTGGCGACGTTCTCGCCGGGACCGGTGCCCTCGATCAGGCCGCCGATGCCGATGCCGCCGAGGATCGCCGAGCGCAGGCGCTGCGGTTCGTTGAGACCGAGCCAGGCCGCCATCCGCCCGCCCATCGAATAGCCCATGATGTCGGCCTGCGGGATGGCGAGATGATCCATCAGCGCGAGCACGTCGCCGGCCATCACGGGTATGGAATATTGCGCGGGCTCGTAGAGCTTGGCGCTGTCGCCATGGCCGCGATTGTCGAGCGCGATGACGCGGCGGCCGTTCTTGCGCAGCTCGGAGACCCAGGTCGGATAGACCCAGTTGACGTTCTTGCTCGAGGCAAAGCCGTGCACCAGGATGATCGGATCGCCCTCGCCTTCGTCGAGATAGGCAATTTCAACGGCGCCGTTGTGAAAGCTCGGCATCATCAGTTCCGCAGGTCGTTGTGGGGAGTGATCGGTCTTAGAGCACGATCCCGAAAACTGTGCAGCGGTTTTCCGGCAACATCATGCTCAAACAATAATCGAAAGCTTCAGGCCGTCGCGGCCGCACCGGCCAGAGCGGCCTCCACGGCGACCCGGGCCCGGCGGAGCCGCCGGGCACGTCTGCGATCGCACCAGGCCTGGGTCAGGCGCTCGGTGGTCGCCTTGATCGAGGACAACAGGCCGAACAGCGTCAGCGCCGCGCCGAGCAGCCACATCGTCAGATCGAACGCGCCGCCGATCAGCAGCAGCGCGCCGCGGCCGAGCAGCTTCATGATCGCGCGCGTCTTTCCGCCCTGCGCCTCCGCAAGCCGCGCCGCGCGCGCGACGTCCTTCGGGCCTTCGGCGATGCGCAGAGTATCCATGGCGCCGCGCGTCCCGGTCTTCCCGGCGACGCGCGTGACGTCCTTGCCGAGCCGGACCAGCGCGCCGGCCTTCTCGGCCCGGAACGCAGCCTTGATTGCACTGACGGTCTCGCCGGGGCGGAACACGGAACCCTTGGCGACTGCGTTCTGCAGCATCGGCGTGTCGACAACCTCACGCGCGGAACGACCGGCCCAGACGGCGAGCCCCTCGCCGAGCCGCCCGACCTTCCGTGCATCCTTCACCAGGGTCAGTCCGGCGCGCACGGGCGCAGCGCCACCGACGGACACATAGGTTGCCGCCGTCACCGCAAGGCCGGCGGCCGCGAGGCCGAGCACCAGACGATCGGTATCCTCGCCCATGGCGAGGTGCTTGCCCTCACGGACGACATCCCTGATGTCACCGATGACGAAGAGGTCGCCGGCCACTGTTCCGGACAGGCTCGCCACGTCGTCGGCATTGCCGGTGACGAGGCCGGTCGCGAAGCGCTTCGCAAAATGCGAGGTGGAATTCTCGGCTTTGACCGCATCGCCGACACGGCTCAGGAGATCGTCCGGCAGCGCGATGTTGCGGTCGCGCGCGAGCGTGACGAAACTGTCGGCGAGATCGGCATCCCCTGCCGCGAGCGCGGCCTCGATGTTGTCCTGAACCAGACGGTCGTTCTGCCGCAGCACTTGATCGAGCTTCAGCTCGGACAGCACGGCCGGGTCATCCTGGGCTGCGAGGATCGCGCCGGCCTCACGCGCGTGCGGCGCTACCTGTACGAGCATGAAGCCGCAGGCCGCAATACCGGTCAACGCTGTCGTGATTCGCAGCCACTTCATGTGGAAAGTCCGGACGGTCCCTGAAATCGTTTGCGCCTGATGATTCGTCTTTGGTCGCAATTGCGCTCGTCCACAGACATAGTATGCCAAAATTGCGACACAACGTCCCCGACGAAAGAAGGGCTTCTCTCAGGCCCCAAGATTGTGTCGAATTTGCATGAGCAAATGAGCATGGGGCAATTGCGGACCTTTCGGTTCCGCTGGACTAGCAATCATCTGCACCCGCCAGTATGGTCCGCGGCGCCTTAAAGATGCCGCGTCAGTTCTTGATTGTGTCTGCCGCCATTGCTACTCCAGGATGAACTACGATGTCCGACCATGTCGTCCCGCACTTCCACAACGATGCCGGTGTCCCCGTCATCGAGATCGGCTCGAAAGAGTTCATGTGCGTGGGCGCCAATCCTCCGTTCGACCATCCGCACGTCTTCCTCGACCTCGGCAACGACAACGAGATCATCTGCCCCTATTGCTCGACGCTGTACCGCTTCGCGGCCGACCTGAAGGCGGGTGAAGCCCGCCCGCCGGAATGCGTGCTGAAGGACAAGGTGGCCTGACCGTCTTCATCGGTCAGGGGTGGCGCTCTCCCGAACGATTGTCATCGCCGGTGCCGGCATCGGTGGACTGACGGCCGCGCTTGCGCTCGCGGCCCGCGGCTTCCGCATCGTCGTGCTGGAAAAGGCCGAGCGCCTCGAGGAAGTCGGCGCCGGCCTGCAGCTCTCTCCCAATGCCAGCCGCGTGCTGGTCGAGCTCGGCCTCACCGAACGTCTCAAGCTGCGCGCCGTCACCCCGGAAGCGGTCTCGATCATGAGCGCGCGGGCCGGCGGCGAGCTGCTGCGCATGCCGCTCGGCGAAACAGCCTCGCTGCGGGCCGGCGCTCCCTATTGGGTGGTGCACCGCGCCGACCTGCAATCGGCGCTATCCGGCGCCGTTGCCGATCATCCCGATATCGACCTGAAGCTGGGCGCGACCTTCGAGGACGTCGCGCCTCACGCCAAGGGACTGACGGTGGTCCATCGCAGCGGCACGATCCGCCGCAGCGATCTCGCCAGCGCGCTGATCGGCGCCGACGGCATCTGGTCGACGGTCCGCCAGCATCTGTTTCCCGAGGTGCAGCCGCGCTTCTCCGGGCTTATCGCCTGGCGCGGCACGCTCGATGCCACGCAGCTGCCGAAGGACTACACCGCGCGCCGGGTGCAGCTCTGGATGGGCCCGAACGCCCATCTCGTCGCCTATCCGATCGCCGGCGGACAGCAGATCAACGTGGTCGCGGTGCTGCCGGGCACCTGGAACAGGCCGGGCTGGAGCACAGCCGGGGATCCCCTGGAGGTGATGGACGCCTTTGCCGGCCCACGCTGGCCGCCGGCGGCGCGCATGATGCTCGCCACGGTCGACAGCTGGCGGAAATGGGCGCTGTTCGCCGTGCCCGACGGCTGCCCCTGGAGCAAAGGGCCGGTAGCCCTGCTCGGCGATTCCGTGCATGCGATGCTGCCGTTCGCAGCGCAAGGAGCGGGCATGGCGATCGAGGATGCCGCGGTGCTCGCCCGCCATCTGAGCCTTCAGGCCGCCGAGAGCACCGCGGGCATCAGCGCTGCGCTGAAGCAATACGGCCGCGCGCGCGAGGCGCGGGTGCGCCGGGTGCAGCGGACCGCGCGGCAGCAGGGCCGCATCTATCATTTCAGTGGACCGCTTGCGGCCGCGCGCGATCTCGCGATCCGCGCGCTCGGCCCGGACCGTATGCTGGCTCGGCAGGACTGGATCTACAACTGGCGGCCCTGATGCGAAGCGCCGCCGGCGGCATCGCCTCAGCGGGCCGCTTTGCCGGATCTCGACGCGGGCTTGGCCGGGGCCGCGGGCGACGACGAGGCGGCAGCCGGCAGCTCCTCAGGCGTCTCCCGGCACCTGTTGCGGCGCCAGCCGTCCTCGGCCAATTGTGCCTGCCCGCGCACCGCGATGTAGTCGTTGCGATAAGCGAGCTCGGACACGACGGCGCCTCCGGCTCCGGTCTGGGCCTTGTCCATCAGCCTCTGCAACTCGTCAGTCCGCTTGGCGAGCGCCTTGCGCTCCCCCTCCAGCTGCTTGCAGTCGTACAGATCATATTTGGCGGGATCGGCAAAGGCCGGTGCGACTGTCTCGCTCATGCTGGCGCAGCCGGACAGCGCGGCGGCGGCCGCAAGCAGCGCGAGGAGCGCGCCGGAGCCGCGCAGGGAAGAGGAAAACGAAGCAGCCATGCCGGATGAATAGTCCCCGTGGATTGAGAATGCCTAAAGCAGCACCAGATGTCCGGATTGAGGCTTTGCCTTGTGCGCCCGGCTCGCTTAAGGAAGAACCGTCCCCCGGTCACGCAAAGCGCCAATTCCAGACGGCCGGAGCTGGACTTAAGTGTTTGATCTCGTTGGATCAAGCGGGCATGGCGGAATTGGTAGACGCAAGGGACTTAAAATCCCTCGGTGCGCAAGCGCTGTGCCGGTTCGACCCCGGCTGCCCGCACCAGCGAGATGCTCGCACCGCCGCCTCCGCAAGCGGGACTGTAGCCATGACGCGCGCCGCGCACGCAATCGTTCGTTTACCAAGCATCCCTTCCGCGTGGGAAACCCGAGCGGCGCCCCTGGCCTTTACTCCACTTTAGATCGTCTTCCCCTAAAGCGGGCGATGTCTGCCCCGTCGATGCAGACCCAGGGACAAAGGCCTGGAGCGGCTGGCTTCGATGGTGAGAGCTCCGATGGACGCGCGCGAGGATTGGTCCCGGTCCAGGATGAGCGGATCGCAAGCGGCGTCCGCGCCTTCCCTGCACGGGGTCGAGGTCTACGTCTTCCTGATCGCCTTCCTCTCGGTATTTTACCTGTCGAACGGACCGCTGCTGCTCGGCCATTATGATCTCGGCTGGCACCTCGCCGCCGGAGACCTGATCAGGCAACGCGGCGAAGTGCCCTTCCAGGATCCGTGGTCGTTCACCGCCGGCGACAAGCAATGGTACAATCTGTCCTGGCTCTGGGACGTGATGGCCAGCGCGCTGTATCAGCAGGCCGGCTTCGCCGGCATCGTCCTCATGGTCGTCGCCTGCGGCGCGGTCATTGCCGGCTACCTCGCCTTTTGCGGCTTGAGCAGCGGCGCGTCCGCGCCGGCGGTTTGCATCGCTGTGTTCGCCGCGTGCCTGCTCTACCCCTGCTACGAAGCCTCGCCCAACATGTATCTGGCGGCATCGCCGAACATCGCGACCATGTTGTTCGCCGTGGTCTTTTACGGCGAATGCATGCGGCGGCGTTGGTTCCTGTTGCCGCCGATGATGATCGCCTGGGTCAATCTGCATGGCGGCTTCGTGCTCGCCTTTCCGATTCTCGGGGTCTTCTGTGGCGCCGCCTTGCTGCGGCGGGACTGGACAGGCCTTCGCAACTATTGCCTGGCGGGCGTCGGGTGCCTCATCGCGATCTTCGTCAATCCCCTGGGATGGCATGTCTATGACGGCGTGACGGCGACGCTCGGGCATTTCGTCCAGGCCGATATCAGCGAATGGCGATCCTATTTTCACAATGTGGAGCTGCCGGGCAGCCTTCCCGGCATCGCCTATGCGCTGACATTCGTTGCCCTGGAGCTGCGAGACCGCAGCGCCACGCGCGTTCCCCTCGAGGCCCGCGTGCTGGCGTGGCTCTTCCTGTTTCTGGGTCTCTATCAGTTCAGATACACCGCGTTCTTCTTCATCTTCTCGAGCGTGCCGATGGCGCTTCACATCGACCGGCTGCTGCCGAAGCGCCGCAGCTTCGAGATCCGACGCGCGATGCTGGCGGCCGGCCTCGTCGGCGTCTTGTTGCTGCCATTCACGTTCATGCAGGTGAGACCGGCGCTGGCATTGCCCGACATGCTCTCGGACGCGGATGCCCGCTATCTCCAGGCGCACACCTCGCGCGGGCATCTGCTGAACCACTGGAACGTCGGCGGGCTCCTGATCTTCAGAACGCAGGGCTCAGTGCCCCTCTTCGTCGACGGCCGGGCGGCGACCGCCTATCCCGACGAGCTGCTGCGGGACTATCTCAAGCTGGTCCGGCGGGACATCGACGCGGCGACCTGGGACAAGGTGCTCAGCAAGTACAAGATCGACGCGGTGCTCTGGATCAGGGCACATGACCAGCTGCGGCACTTCCTGGTCGGCGAGCGGGGCTGGAAAGAGGAATATACCGGCGGGTATGTCAGCCTCTACACAAGGCAAGACGCCGCTTCCCGGTAAGATCAGGGTGCGACGGGCATGGGCGGCAGTTTCTGGTGGGCCGCGCTCCGTCCGGCACGGGGAGCCGGCGCCTCACCAATTCTTGTTCGCCTCCGCCCCGCCTGCCAGCCATCCCGAAACATGGGTTGTGCAACGCAGCATGAAAGACCGATAAAGCCGCTCGATTTCAGAGGTGAGCTGCTTGTCCGACGTCAATGCTGATTCTTGGGTGTCCACGGGACACCGTCCGATGGGTTTTCCGGAATTCGTCATCGTGATCGCGTCCATCATGGCGCTGAATCCGCTTGCGATGGACATGATGCTGCCGGCGCTGCCCAATATCGGGTCGGCGTTCAATATTCCCGTCGCCAACCATCTCCAACTGGTGCTGTCGACCTTCCTGATCGGATTCGGCGCCGGCCAGTTCGTCATGGGGCCGCTGTCGGACCGCTTCGGCCGCCGGCCGGTGCTGCTCGGCGGCATGGCGGTCTACGCGGTGGCGAGCGTGCTGGCGGTCGCAGCGCCCTCGTTCGAGACGCTGCTGCTGGCGCGTGCGCTGCAGGGCCTCGGCACCTCGGCGACGCGCGTGATCGCGACCTCGATCGTGCGCGACTGCTATGTCGGCCGCCGCATGGCGAGCGTGATGTCGCTCGCCATGATGGTGTTCATCGCGGTGCCCGTGATCGCGCCCTCGTTCGGACAGGCGGTGCTGCTGGTGACGGCGTGGCGCGGCATCTTCGTGGTGCTGATGCTTTACGGCCTGCTCGCGCTCGCATGGTGCGTGCTGCGGCTGCCTGAAACCCTCCCCGAATCAGGACGCCGGTCGCTGGCGCCTGCCGACGTGCTCGCAGCGTTCCGGCAGACCGTGACCAATCGCCAGACCATCGGCTATGCCACCGCGGCCGGCAGCGTCATCGGCGCGCTGTTCGCCTATGTGTTCTGCGCCCAGCAGGTCTTCACCGGCATCTATCACCTCGGCCATTACTTCCCGCTCGCTTTCGCCGCGATTGCCGCCGGCACCGCCGTCGCCGGCTTCCTCAATGCGCGGCTGGTCGGGCGGCTCGGGATGCGCGTGATCTCGCACGGCGCGCTGACGCTCTACACGGTCGTGGCCGGCGTGATGCTGCTGACGGAAATGCTCGGCGTGCTGCCGCTGAGCCTGTTCATGGTGCTCTCCGCCCTGATGATGTTCTCGTTCGGCATGATGGTGGCGAACTTCACGGCGCTCGCCATGGAGCCGCAGGGCCACATCGCCGGCACCGCCTCCTCGCTCTATGGCTCGATCACGACGCTGATCGGAATCGTGGTCGGCATGGCGATCGGACAGAGCTTCGACGGCACGCTGCTGCCGTTCTCGGTCGGCTTCTTCCTGTCGACCCTCGCCGCGCTCGCGATCGTGCTGGTGGTCGAGAAGGGTCGGCTGTTCAAGCCGCATCATCGCCCGATCGGATAAGGAACATCCCGGCGCCCTCGATGTTGTCGTGCAGCAATTTCGAAAGGCCGCTGCGATGGAACTGGAACCCCGCGAAGATCACGCCGATGCCGAACCGCAAACGGCGGAGGGTTCCGAGCCTGGCACCGGCCAGACTGCGCTGACGACGCCCTTTGCGAGCGAGGGCCTCGAGCAGTTGCGCGACAGCCATTGCTGAGCGCGACGTCTACTCGGTCGCGCGCCGGCTGGCGCTGAAATCATCCGCAGTGCTCTTGGGAATCGTCCGCATTCCCCGCGGCCGCACCATCATCACAACCACGTCCCGCGAAAGACCGGGCCGCCCCCACAGCGTGGCCTGCACGGTGAACTCACGCCTGGCGAAATGTCCGATTTGGGGGGACACCCATTCCATCCATCGGATGCAAGGCTCCTGATCGCGGAAACACAGCGCGGCCCAGCCACGATCGAGCGTCCTGCGCGGCAAGCCCCACCCGGGTTCGTACTCGAACGGACTCGCATGATACGGATGGTCCGGGCCGTAAAACGCCGTGGCGAAAGCCAGCGAACCATCGCCGCTCACGGCGCTCAGAGGCTGGCCCGTGAGGTCCCACCACGCGCTCGTCACTTCGCCGGCCGCCTGGGCGTAGAGATTGCGGCCCTCCTCGTAGCCGTGATCGTGCGGTAGACGGCATGGATCGGCGCGGCAATCAAGACCGCCGCGAGCCCGACGCCGGCCACGATCACCGTAAGGTTGACGGTGTAGAAGCGCTCGATCGAATAGCTGGTACCGCAGACCACGAGAACCGCGAACAGGAACAGCCCCTGCAACGCCCAGAGCGAGGGCAGATCAGTGCCCATCACGAGCGACGTCGTGGCCGGCAGCACGATCGTGCCGATCGTGACGTAGAACAGAAGCCGCAGGCCCGGGCTCATCGCCGCGAAGTCGGCCGGAAAATGCCGCAAGCGCGTTCCTGCGACGAGCACCCAGAGCGCGGCCGAGATGCTCATCGCGGCCACCAGCCCCAGCAGGAAGCTTCTCACCTCACCGAGCGAGGTCGCAGCGTTTCCGCCTGCGTGCGCCAGCGCGTAGGTGAAGGTCGACGCACCCGTGGTCGCAAGCCAATAGATGTGAGGCGACAGCGCCGCGAGCCCGACGACGACCGAGATCCAGGGCGAAGCGGAGGTGAAATAGGCCCGCCGCGCCGGGTGCGCCAGCGCGGCAAACGCGAAGCTCGTGACGAGAAAGATCGAATAATATTTGCCGACCATCGCCAGGGCTGTCGTGCACCCCACCGCGACCGCCCACAGCACCGCGCGCGTCTCGAATGCGCGCAGGAAGCACCAGGTCGCCAGCGGCCAGGTCGCGAGTAGCACGGCATTGGCGTTGAAACGCTGGGCGTGGAATTGATAGGCGGGCGTCAGCATCAGGAGCAGTAGCACCAGGACGCGCTTGTGCCCGGTGACGAACTGCCGCGAGATCCGGTCGACGAAGAGCAGCGCAAGCCCGGCATTGGCCATCGCCATCAATTGCATTGACCAGTCGCTGGGTGGAAAGACCGAGGTCCATGCCGCCGCGACCCACCCCATCAGCGGTGGATGCTTTGGATAGCCCCAGGCAAAATGTCGCCCCAGCGTCCAGGCCTCGAGCGTGTCAGGGTGCACGCCGCCGCCGGCATAGGCGATCGCCAGATAGAGCGTCCAGACCGCGACGAAGCAGCCGACGAGAAGCGGAACGGCCCAGCCCGCCTCGACGCCATCGAGCCAATGCAGGAAAGGCCGTCGCCAGCGCGAAGGCGCGCGATCGGACCGTTCGGCCATCGCCTGGAGTGCAAAATCAATCGGCACGGGAATCAAATGGGACAAGGAAAGTGATGCGGGAGGACGGCGCATCTATTTCAGGATTGAAACAAATAGCAATGATTGAAAACTGGAAGAGTTAAAAGCCTCACGCCTTACCGGCCGGCGCAGGAGCGGCACAAGACAACGGCGCCGCTGATGACAGCGGCGCCGTTTGGCTAAGACAGCGAAGGCGGGAGAATCGCCTCCCCTCACTCCGATTTGTCGATATTCCAGAACACCGGCGTAGCCGGGCCGTCGAGCACGCCGGTCAGCGACTTGCGCCAGGCGCTTGGCGCCTGATACTGGCCGAGCGGCATGTAGAGCACTTGATCGTAGGCCTCTTTCTGGATCTCGGCCGCGATCTTCTTGCGCTCGTCGAGCGAGGCGGCACGAACGAAGGCGTCCTTGAGCTGCTCGATCTTGGCATCCTCCGCCCAGCCGAACCAGCCGCCCTTCTTGCCCTGCCCGCCGACCGCGACGTTGGTGATCGGATTGTCCACGTCGGCGCTGACCCAATTGGTGATGAACATGTTCCAGCCGCCCTCCTTCGGCGGCTTCTGGCTGGCGCGCCGGCTCACCACCGTCTGCCAGTCGGTGGCCTGCAGGTCGATATTGAAGCCGGCCGCGCGCAGTTGCTGGGCCACAACGATCGGCTGGGCCTTCAACAACAGCACGTCGCCCGGAGCCATGAGGACGACGGGCGTGCCGTCATAGCCGGACTCGGCGAGCGCCTTTTTGGCCGCGGCGATGTCGCCGCCCTTCGCCAGGGTCTCACCGCCAACCTCGGTCGCAAACGGCGTGTCGCAGATGAAGGCCGCGGCGCAGGTCTTGTAGTACTTGGAATTGCCGATCAGCGCGTCGAGCACGTCCTTCTGCTTGATCGCCAGGAATGCCGCGCGGCGGATCTTGACGTTGTCGAATGGCGGATGAAGGAAGTTCATCCGCGCGCCCGTCTGGAAGCCGAACTTGTTGAGGATCTCGAGCTTGAGCTCCTTGTCGGCTTCGATGACGGGCAACATGTCGATTGCGGGGTATTCCATGAAATCGATGTCGCCAGACTGCAGCGCGTTCAGCGCCGTCTGCGAGTCCGGCATCGTGATCCATTCGACGCGGTCGACCTTCACCACCTTGCCGCCGGCGGTCCAGCTCGCCGGCTCCTTGCGCGGCACGTAGTCGGTATTCTTGACATAGACCGACTTCACCCCCGGCTGGAATTCGCTCTGCACGAACTTGAAGGGGCCGGAGCCGATCTGTTCGGGGATCTGCTTGTCCACCGTCGTCTCGGCGAGACGCTTCGGCATCATGAAAGCGACCCGCGAGGACGGCTTACCGATCGATTCCAGAACGAGCGCGTAAGGCTCCTTCAGCTTCAGCGTGATGGTCTTGGCGTCGGTCGCCTCGATGCTCGCGGTGAACAGCATCATCTGCTGCCCCATCCCGTCGACTTGAGCCCAACGCTTCAGCGAGGCGACGCAGTCTTCGGCCGTCACCGGCGTCCCGTCATGCCACTTCAGGCCGTCGCGCAGCGTGAAGGTGTAGGTCAGCTTGTCGTCGGAGATCTTCCAGTCCGCCATCTGCGGCTGGATCTTGAAATTCGAATCCGTCGCGATGAGCGTGTCGTAGACCATGTAGCCATGGTCACGCGAGATATAGGCGCTGGTGAAGATCGGATCGAGGATACGCAGATCCGAATGCATCACCGCGGTGATGGTCTTGCCCGCGGCAAGCACCGGAGAGGCCAATGCCGAAAGTGCCAAGACTGAGAGCGATAAGACCGACAGCGCAAGTTTGGAGGCGAACGAAAGACGCCCCCGACGCATGAGTTGGAACATTGACGTTCTCCTGGCGAGCGGTTGGCGCGCGGCGCCGCTGATGTCAGCGGCGCCGCGTAACGTTCGGCGTGAAAGGCGCGCGAGGCGCCTTCCTCACTGGACTAGGCCCTACTCCGACTTGTCGACGTTCCAGAACAGCGGCGTTGCGGGACCGTCGAGCACGCCGGTCAGCGATTTGCGCCAGCCGCTCGGCAGCAGGTATTGCCCGAGCGGGATGTAGATCACCTGCTCGTAGGCTTCCTTCTGGATGTCGGCAGCGATCTTCTTCTGCTCGTCAAGCGAGGGCGCGCGGACGAAGGCGTCCTTGAGCTGCTCGATCTTGGGGTCTTCCGCCCAGCCGAACCAGCCGCCCTTCTTGCCCTGGCCGCCGATCGAGAGATTGGCGATCGGGTTGGAGACGTCGGCCGCGACCCAGTTGGTGAAGAACATGTTCCAGCCGCCTTCCTTCGGCGGCTTCTGGCTGGCTCTGCGGCTCACCACGGTCTGCCAGTCGGTCGCCTGCAGGTCGACCTTGAAGCCGGCCTCACGCAGCAGCTGGGCCGCGACGATCGGCTGGGCCTTCAGGGTCGTGACGTCGCCGGGTGCCATGATCACGACGGGAGTGCCGTCGTAGCCAGACTCGGCGAGCGCCTTCTTGGCTTCGGCCATGCCGTTACCCTTCACCAGGGTTTCGCCGCCGACCTCGGTTGCCAGCGGCGTGTCGCACACGAAGAAGGCACCGCAGATCTTCTGGTACTTGGCGTTGCCGATCAGCGCGTCGAGCACGTCCTTCTGGTTCATCGCCAGAAGAGCGGCGCGGCGCACCTTCACGTTGTCGAACGGCGGATAGAGGAAGTTCATGCGGCCGAGGGTCTGGAAGCCGAACTTGTTTGAGACCTCGATCGTGATCTCCTTGTTCGCTTCAAGCACCGGCAGCATGTCGTAGGGCAGGTTCTCCATGAAATCGATGTCGCCCGACTGCAGCGCGTTCACCGCCGTCTGCGAGTCCGGCATGGTGATCCATTCGACGCGGTCGACCTTCGCCACCTTGCCGCCGGAGGTCCAGCTCGCCGGCTCCTTGCGCGGCACGTAGTCGGTGTTCTTGACGTAGACGGCCTTCACGCCGGGCTGGAATTCCGACGCCACGAACTTGAAGGGACCCGATCCGATCTGCTCGGGGATCTGCTTGTCCGCCGGCGTCTCGGCGAGACGCTTCGGCATCATGAAGGCGACGCGGGAGGACGGCTTGCCGATGGAGTCTAGCACGAGGCCGTAGGGCTCCTTCAGCTTCAACGTGATGGTCTTGGCGTCGGTCGCCTCGATGCTCGCGGTGAAGTCCATGAGCTTCTGGCCCATGCCGTCGACCGCGGCCCAGCGCTTCAGCGAAGCGACGCAGTCTTCCGCCGTCACCGGTGCGCCGTCATGCCATTTCAGGCCGTCGCGCAGCGTGAAGGTGTAGGTGAGCTTGTCGTCGGAGATCTTCCAATCCGCCATCTGCGGCTGGATCTTGAAGGTCGAATCAGGAGCCACCAGCGTGTCGTAGACCATGTAGCCGTGGTCACGCGTGATGTAGGCCGTGGTGAAGATCGGGTCGATGATGCGCAGATCGGAATGCATCACCGCCGTGATGGTCTTGCCGGCTGCGAGCACCGGCGAAGCCAGCGCCGTCGAAAGCGCGACGACAGACAGCGCAAGTTTGGAGGCGAACGCGCGAGGCCCCCGGCGCATGAAGTGCAACATAAAAAGTTTCTCCTGACGTGAAACTGTTCAAAGGCGGGTTATTGATTGAGCATGTGGTTCGTTCTTTGGGCGAACTAACCCCATACAATGCCTTTATCTTTCGAGACTTGCAGACAGTGCCCAGCGCGTCAATCCGGTTTCGCTGCAAGCCATGGCGGCGCGGCCACGGGCTCTACAAGGATCGGTTTGGCTCTACAACACTGTCCGCTCGTCTCGTCCCCGCGGCGATGCAATGCGCGTTCCATCTTTCGAAGCCTGAGAGACATTCAGATGAATCCAGCCAATCTTCCCTTCGATTCCGAGGCCATGCTCGAAGGCCTGCGCACCTGGGTGGAATGCGAGAGCCCGACCTGGGATGCAGATGCCGTCAACCGGATGCTCGATATCGCAGCGCGGGATATGGCGATCATGGGTGCGACGATCGAGCGCATCGCCGGCCGGCAGGGCTTCGGCGGCGTGATCCGCGCGCGCTTTCCGCATCCGAAGCAGGGCGAGCCCGGCATCCTGATCGCCGGCCATATGGATACCGTCCACCCGGTCGGCACCATCGAGAAGCTGAAATGGCGGCGCGAGGGCAACAGATGCTACGGTCCCGGCATCTACGACATGAAGGGCGGCAACTACCTCTCGCTGGAAGCGATCCGGCAGCTGGCGCGCGCATCCTTCACCACGCCGCTGCCGATCACCGTGCTGTTCACGCCGGACGAGGAAGTCGGCACGCCCTCGACACGCGACATCATCGAAGCGGAGGCCGCACGCAACAAATACGTGCTGGTGCCCGAGCCCGGCCGTGCCGACAACGGCGTCACCACCGGACGTTATGCCATCGCACGTTTCAATCTCGAGGCGACGGGCCGGCCGAGTCATGCCGGCGCGACGTTGTCGGCGGGACGCTCGGCGATCCGCGAGATGGCGCGGCAGATCCTCGCAATCGATGCGATGACGAGCGAGGACTGCACCTTCTCGGTCGGCGTCGTGCATGGCGGGCAATGGGTCAATTGCGTTGCCACGACCGCCACCGGCGAAGCGCTCTCCATGGCCAAGCGGCAGGCCGATCTCGACCGCGGCGTCGAGCGGATGCTGGCGCTGTCGGGCACGACCAACGACGTCGCCTTCAAGGTGACGCGCGGCGTGACGCGTCCTGTGTGGGAGCCGGACGCGGGCACGATGGCGCTGTATGAGAAGGCGCGCGGCATCGCCAAATCTCTCGGCGCGGAATTACCGCATGCGAGCTCCGGCGGCGGCTCCGACGGCAACTTCACCGGAGCGATGGGAATTCCCACCCTCGACGGCCTGGGCGTGCGCGGAGCCAACGGCCACACGCTGGAGGAGTATATCGAAGTCGAGAGTCTCGTTGAGCGCGGCCGCCTGATGGCGGGGCTGCTGGCGACGCTGGAGTGATTTTTGAGCCGGTCATTCCGGGGCGGCGCGACGCGTCGACCTATGGTGCGCGCTTGTGCAGCCGGAATCTCGAGATTCCGGGTTCGCGCCTTCGACGCGCCCCGGAATGACAGCTCGCCATAGGGAAAGACGCCCCTCCCGAAACGATTGACCGCACTGCAATAACTGTGGCCCTGATGGCACGGGAATTGCTGAAATGTTAGGCTGGTGGCAGAACACCGTAATCGCTGCCGCGATTTGACTCTAATCAGACGGATCCAACTTGCTCGGATATCTCCTTCGCCGAATCTTCGCCGCCGTGCCCGTGATGGGCGTCGTCGCGCTGTTCGTCTTCCTTCTGCTCCGCCTCACGCCGGGCGATCCCGCCGCAATTCTGGCCGGCGACAATGCGACGCCCGAGCGGCTGGAGCGCATCCGCACGTCGCTGGGCCTCAACGAGCCCCTGATCGTGCAGTTCATCACCTGGGTGAACAAGCTGCTGCACGGCGATCTCGGGACTTCGCTGATCTCCAACCTGCCCGTCATGAAGATGATCGGCCAGCGCGTCGAGCCGTCGATCTCGATCGCGCTGTCGACCATCATCCTCGCCGTGATCGTCGCGGTTCCCCTGGGCGTGATCGCGGCGTGGAAGCACGGCACCTGGATCGACCGCTTCGTGATGGGGCTGTCGGTGCTCGGCTTTTCGGTGCCGGTGTTCGTGGTCGGCTACATCCTGATCCAGGTCTTCGCGATCGAGCTGCGCTGGGTTCCGGTGCAGGGGTTCAAGAGCATCAGTGCCGGATTCGGACCTTTCTTCGAGCGCATGATCCTGCCGACCTGCGCGCTCTCCTTCATCTACATCGCGCTGATTGCGCGCATGACGCGCGCGGCGATGCTCGACGTTCTGGGTGAGGATTACGTGCGAACGGCGCGTGCGAAAGGCATCAACGAGGTCGCCGTGATGATGCGGCATGCGCTGCGCAACGCTGCCGTTCCCGTGATCACGGTGATCGGTACCGGCTTTGCGCTGCTGATCTCGGGCGTCGTCGTCACCGAGAGCGTGTTCAACATCCCCGGCATCGGCCGCCTCACCGTGGATGCGGTGCTGGCGCGCGACTATCCCGTGATCCAGGCGATGATCCTGTTGACTTCGCTGATCTACGTCGTCGTCAATCTTCTCATCGACGTCGCCTACACCCTGCTCGATCCCCGGATCCGGTACTGAGGCAAGGACAAGGACAAACATGTCGGTCGATACCCTTCCCCAGTCGTCCATTCCGATCACGTCGCCGCTGCGGCCGCGCTTCGGCTTCCTCACCTCGACGCCCATCATCGCCACCGCAACGGTCCTGCTCGCGCTGATCATCCTGATCTCGATCCTCGCGCCGCTGATCGCGCCGCATGATCCGATCCAGCTCGCGCCGTCGCAGCGGCTCAAGCCGTCATCCGCACAATTCCTGCTCGGCACCGACGCCTATGGCCGTGACCTGGCGTCGCGCGTGCTCTATGGCGGCCGCATCTCGCTGCTGATCGGCATCGGCTCAGCCATCCTGTCGATCGTCATCGGGCTCGCGATCGGTCTCGTCTCCGGCTTCTTCAAGCTGGTCGATGCCGTGCTGATGCGCGTCATGGACGGCCTGATGGCGATGCCGAGCATCCTGCTCGCGATCGCCGTGGTGTCGCTGTCCGGGGCCAGCCTCTGGACCGTGCTGATCGCGATCACCATCCCCGAGATTCCGCGCGTGGCGCGCCTGGTACGCTCCGTCGTGCTGTCGGCGCGCGAGGAGCCTTATGTCGAGGCGGCGATCTCGGTCGGCTCGTCCCTGCCGAAGATCATGTTGCGGCACCTGATGCCGAACACGGTGGCGCCGCTGATTGTCCAGGGCACCTATATCTGCGCCAGCGCCATCCTCACCGAGGCCATCCTATCCTTCCTCGGCGCCGGCATCTCGCCGGAGACGCCGACCTGGGGCAACATCATGGCCGAGGGCCGCCAGTACTTCCAGATCAAGCCGTCGCTGATCTTCTGGCCCGGCCTGCTGCTCTCGATCGCCATCCTCAGCATCAACCTCATCGGCGACGCCGCCCGCGACGCCCTCGATCCGCGCATGAAGCAGCGGGAGGGGAAGTGAAGCAATTGACGTTGTCATTCCGGGCCGCGGCTCTTGGCGCGAACCCGGAATCCATTTCACCACATGTGCTGCGGCCCGATGGATTCCCAGGTGCGCAATTGCGCACCAGGGCTGGCGACCTTGTCGCGCCCCGGAATGACGGAGAGATTTGACGTGACCGACACCATCCTCGACATCAACAACCTCGTCGTCTCCATCGGCAAGAAGCCGAATGGGCCGAAGATCATCGACGGCATCTCGATCCAGGTCCGCGAGCGCGAGACGCTGTGTCTCGTCGGCGAAAGCGGCTCAGGCAAGTCGGTGACCTCGCTCACCACGATGGGCCTGTTGCCGAAGGGCACGCTGGTTCCTACCGCCGGCAGCGTCAAGCTGGTCGGCGAGGAGATCCTCACGGCGACCGACCGCCGCCTCCGCCAATTGCGCGCGACCAAGATGGCGATGATCTTCCAGGAGCCGATGACTGCGCTCAACCCGGTGGTTCCGGTCGGACGCCAGATCGACGAAGTCTTGCGCGCGCATACCAGCCTCGACGCCCGGGCGCGCAAGAAGCGCATCCTCGACATGATGGAGCAGGTCCACCTGCCCCAGGTCGAGCGCATCTTCGCCTCCTACCCGCACCGGCTCTCCGGCGGCCAGCGCCAGCGCATCATGATCGCGATGGCCCTCGTGCTGGAGCCGAAGCTGCTGATCGCGGACGAACCGACCACCGCGCTCGACGTCACCACACAGAAGCAGATCCTGTTGCTGATCCGCGAGCTGCAGCGCGATCACGGCACAGCCGTGCTGTTCATCACCCACGACATGGGCGTGGTGGCCGAGATCGCCGACCGCGTGGCGGTGATGCGGCAGGGCCGGCTGGTCGAAACCGGCCCGCTCGAAACCGTGCTGCGCAATCCCACCATGGACTATACCCGCAACCTGCTGGCCTCGGTCCCGAGCCTGGTGCCGCGGGCGCCGCGCGAGGAAAGCCGCGAGCCGATCGTGCTCGAGGCCAACGAGCTCAGCAAGGTCTACAAGGAGCGCGCCTTCTTCGGCAAAGGCCGCGAGGTCGTCGCCGCCGACAAGGTGACGCTGACGCTGCGCAAAGGCCGCACGCTCGGCATCGTCGGCGAAAGCGGCTCCGGCAAGTCGACTGTGGCGCGCTGCATCGTGCGCCTGATCGATCCGACCTCCGGCGGCGTGCGCCTTGCCGGGCGCGAGATCGCCGACATCTCGCGGCGTCTGCTGCAGCCGCACCGACAGAAGATCCAGATCGTGTTCCAGGATCCCTACCGCTCGCTCAATCCGCGCGTCACCGTCGGCGAGAGTATTGCGGAAGGCCCGATCAATTACGGCGTCGCGCACGCTGAGGCGATAAAACGCGCTCGCGAGTTGCTCGAACTGGTCGGCCTGCCCGCCGACGCGGTGTCGCGCTATCCGCACCAGTTCTCGGGCGGCCAGCGTCAGCGCATCGCCATTGCGCGCGCGCTCGCGCTCGATCCGGACGTGCTGGTCGCGGACGAGGCGGTCTCCGCGCTCGACGTCTCCGTGCAGGCGCAGGTGCTGGAACTGCTCGACGAGATCCAGCAGCGGCTCGGCATCGCCATCCTGTTCATCACCCACGATCTGCGCGTCGCGGCGCAAATCTGCGACGAGGTCGTGGTGATGCAGCACGGCCGCGTCGTCGAACAGGGCCCCGCCGCCGAGGTGCTGACGCATCCGAAGCAGGCCTACACCAAGGCGCTGCTGGACGCCGCGCCGGGGCGTAACTGGGACTTTGCGAACTTCCGGCCGGTGTCGGAAGGCGTCGGGGCAAGCGCCTAAGTCAACTCTCCCCTGGTCATTTCCGGGGCATCGCGAAGCGACGAGTTATGGTGCGTAATGGCGCACCAGAGAATCCATCGGGCCTCAGACTCTGTCGCAAGATGGATTCCGGGCTCGCGCCAGGTGGCGCGCTCCGGAATGACGGCGAAGTGTGAGACGCAGCATTCCCAAAACAGCTTGAGGCCATGCGCGGCGCGATGGCCTCTCACCTTGCTCTCCGCGCAAAGCCAAGGCTAATTTCGCGCACTTTCCAATGCTGGACTTGAATTGATGACACGTATCGCCGTCGGCGGCTTCCTGCACGAAACCAACACCTTTGCTCCCACCAAGGCGACCTTCGCCGATTTCCAGCATGGCGGGGGCTGGCCGGCGATGACGGAAGGCGCCGACGTGCTGAAGGTGATGCGGGGCATCAATGTCGGCCTTGCCGGCTTCGTCGACAGCGCCGAAGCCAACGGCTGGGAACTCATCCCGACGATTGCTGCCGCTGCGAGCCCCTCCGCGCATGTCACCAAGGACGCCTTCGAGCGCATCGTGAAGGTGATGATCGACGGCATCAAGGCCGCCGGCCCGATCGACGCGGTCTATCTCGATCTGCACGGCGCGATGGTGACCGAGCATCTCGACGACGGCGAAGGCGAGATCCTGGCGCGCGTGCGCCGTGTCATCGGCAAGGACGTTCCGCTGGTCGCCAGCCTCGACCTGCACGCCAACGTCACGCCCGAGATGATGGAACACGCGGACGCGCTGATCGCCTATCGCACCTATCCGCACATCGACATGGCCGACACCGGCCGCGCCTGCGCGCGGCATCTGGCGCTGCTGCTGAAGACCAGGCAGCGCTTTGCAAAGTCGTTCCGGCAATTGCCGTTCCTGATTGCGATCAGCTGGCAATGCACCAATGACTTCCCTACCAAGGGCATCTACGAAAGGCTCGCCGCCTTGGAGACCGATGCGGTTCCGACGCTCTCCTTCGCGCCCGGCTTTCCAGCCGCCGACTTCCGCGATTGCGGGCCGAGCGTGTTTGCCTATGGCAGGACGCAGGGCGACGCCGACCGCGCGGCGGACGCGCTTCTGAAGCTGGTCGAAAGCCACGAGGACGATTTCGACGGCAAGATCTGGTCGCCCGACGACGGCGTGCGCCACGCCATGGAGCTTGCGAAGAGCGCGAGCAAGCCGATCATCATCGCCGACACCCAGGACAATCCCGGCGCCGGCGGCGATTCCGACACCACAGGCATGCTGCGCGCACTGGTGCGCAACAGAGCGAGCGCGGCGACCGGGGCGATCTACGATCCGGAATCCGCGAAGGCCGCGCATGCGGCCGGCGTCGGCGCCACCGTCACGCTTTCGCTCGGCGGCAAGTCCGGCATTCCCGGTGACGCGCCCTACACCGAGACCTTCGTCGTCGAGCAATTGTCCGACGGCCGCTTTATCGCGCCCGGCCCCTATTATGGCGGCCGCGAGATGGAGATGGGCCCCTCAGCAGCCTTGCGCATCGGCGACGTCCGCGTCGTCGTCTCCTCGCATAAGGCCCAGCTCGCCGACCAGGCGATGTATCGCTATGTCGGCATCGAGCCGACGCAGGAGAAGATCCTGGTCAACAAGAGCTCGGTGCACTTCCGTGCCGATTTCGAGCCGATCGCTGCGAGCCTGATGATCTGCGCCGCCCCCGGCGCGATGCCGGCCGACACCGCTTCCCTGCCCTGGACGCGCCTGCGGCCGGGCATCCGCATCAAGCCGAACGGCCCCGTTTTCAATCCTCCCTCACGCTAACCGGACAGGACCCATGCCCACACTTGAGCGCATCGACGGCTATGCCGACGAACTCACCGCTATCAGACGCGACCTCCACGCCCATCCCGAGATCGGCTTCGAGGAAGTGCGCACCTCCGGCATCGTCGCCGACAAGTTGAAGAGCTGGGGCATCGAGGTGCATCGCGGTCTCG
Organism: Bradyrhizobium sp. 62B; assembly: GCF_030272265.2. Lineage (NCBI taxonomy): Bacteria > Pseudomonadati > Pseudomonadota > Alphaproteobacteria > Hyphomicrobiales > Nitrobacteraceae > Bradyrhizobium > Bradyrhizobium sp. 62B. The sequence continues at coordinate 4,670,421 of NZ_CP092841.2, forward strand.
GCGGCACCGGCGTGATCGGCGTCATCAAGGGCAAGGGCACGGGCAGCAAGCGCATCGGCCTGCGCGCCGACATGGACGCGCTGCCGATGGAAGAGAACACCAATCTGAAATGGAGCTCGAAGATCCCCGGCCGCTTCCACGGCTGCGGCCATGACGGCCACACCACCATGCTGCTCGGCACCGCCCGCTATCTCGCCGAGACCCGGAATTTCGACGGCACCGTGCACCTGATCTTCCAGCCGGCCGAGGAAGGGCTCGGCGGCGCCCGCGCGATGATCAAGGACGGCCTGTTCGAGAAGTTTCCCTGCGACGAGCTCTACGGCCTGCACAACGCGCCGGATCTCGATCACGGCGAGATCGCGATCCTGCCCGGCCCCGCGATGGCCAGCGCCGACTTCTTCGACCTGCGCATCACCGGCTACGGCGCGCATGGCGCGATGCCCGAGCGCTCCAAGGACGCGGTGATTATCGCGACCACGCTGGCGCAGGCGATCCAGACCATCGTCAGCCGCAACGTCGAGCCGCTGCAGGCCGCGGTGGTGTCGATTACCCAGATCCACGCGGGCTCAGCCTACAACGTCATTCCGGGCGATGCGCATCTCTGCGGCACCATCCGCACCTTCTCGAAGGAGGTCCGCAGCCTGGTCAGCGAACGCATCCGCACGATCTGCGCCGGCATCGCAAGCGCCTACCAATGCGTGATCGACGTCGACATCCGCGACACCTTCGGCGTGCTGGTCAACCAGGTCGAACAGTCCAAGGTGGTCGAGGAGGTCGCACGCACCATCGTCGACCCCGCCAAGGTGATCACCCGCGCCCAGCCCAAGATGGGCAGCGAGGATTTCGCCGACATGCTGGAGACGATTCCCGGTGCCTATTTCTGGGTCGGCCATGACGGCTCGGTGCCGGTGCACAATCCCGGCTTCGTGCTCGACGACAAGATCCTGCCGATCGGCGCCAGCATGTTCGCCCGCATCATCGAGACCCGCATGCCGGTAGGTGCTCATGCATAAAAAGAGCGTCGAGGATGCGGTCACCTCGCTGCACGATCTGTCCGCGGTCGATCTGATCGCGGGCTATCGCGCCAAGCAATTCTCGCCGAGCGAGGTGCTGGAGGATCTGCTCGCGCATGTCGCGGCATGGGAACCGCATCTGAAGGCGCTCTATGCGTTCGATCCCGACAGCGCGCGCGAAGCCGCCAAGGCCTCGACCGCGCGCTGGAGCGGCGGCGAGCCATCCGGCGCGCTCGACGGCGTGCCCGTCACGGTGAAGGACAACATCGCGACCAAGGGCGTGCCGGTGCCGCTGGGCGCGGCCAGCGTCAAGCTCGTTCCGGCCGAGAAGGACGCCCCGCCCGCCGCGCGGCTGCGCGAGGCCGGCGCGATCATTTTCGCCAAGACCACCATGCCCGATTACGGCATGCTGTCCTCCGGACTCTCCAGCTTCCACGCGCTGGCGCGCAACCCGTGGGACCTCACCAAGAATCCCGGCGGCTCCAGCGCGGGCGCAGGGGCTGCAGCGGCGGCCGGCTATGGCCCGTTGCATCTCGGCACCGATATCGGCGGCTCAGTGCGCCTGCCCGCGGGCTGGTGCGGGCTCGTCGGCCTGAAGCCGAGCTTCGGCCGCGTGCCGATCGATCCCACCTATGTCGGGCGCGTCGCCGGGCCCATGACCCGCACGGTCGACGATTGCGCGCTGATGATGAGCGTGATCGCAAAGCCCGACCGGCGCGACGGGATGAGCCTGCCCGCCGAGCCGCTCAACTGGAAGGGTCTCGAAAAATCTCCGCGAAAACTGCGCATCGGATTGATGCTCGATGCCGGCGTCGGCCTGCCGGCAGAACGAGCGGTCCGCGACGTCGCGGTGAAGGCCGCAAAGGCGTTCGAATCCGCAGGCAGCGTCGTCACCGAGGTCGACGGCATCCTCACGCCCGAGATGCTCGACGGTCTCGACAATTTCTGGCGTGCAAGGATGTGGGACGATCTGGCGAAGCTGACGCCGGCCGAGCAGGCCAAGGTGCTGCCCTACATCTTCAGATGGGGCGAGTCCGGTGCGAAGCTCTCGGGCGTCGACGTGATCCGCGGCTTCAATCAGACCATGGCGATCCGGGCCGCGGCCGGAAAACTGTTCTGCGAGCTCGACTATGTGATCTCGCCGACCGCGCCGAACGTGAACTATGCGGCGGAATGGGCTTCGCCGACCAACGATCCGATGAGGCCATTCGAGCACATCTGCTATACCGTGCCGTGGAATATGTCGGAGAACCCTGCGATCTCCGTCAACGGTGGCTTCGACGCCCAGGGCTTTCCCATCGGCGTGCAGATCGTCGGCCGGCGCTTCGACGATATCGGCGTGCTCGGCATGGCCAAGGCGTTCGAGGCCCTGCGCGGCCCGCAGCGGCCGTGGCCCAAGCCGCCGGCGAAGTAGCCGCACTCTGTCATTTCGGGTTGCGCCCACTTGGCGCAAGCCCGGAATCCATTCATCGGCACTACTGGTGCCGATTGATGGATTCTGACGTGCGCAATTGCGCCGTAGCTCGCGCTTCGCGCGCCGCGAAATGGCGTGCTAGAGAGACCGATAAAGAAACCGGGAAGGAAACCACCATGGCGTATGAGACGATCAAATACGAGGTCGCCGAGCAGATCCTCACCATCACGCTGAACCGGCCCGACAAGCTCAACGCCTTCAACGCGCAGATGCAAGCCGAGTTGATCGACGCGTTCGACGCCGCCGACAAGGACGACAACGTCCGCGCCATCATCGTCACAGGCGCCGGCCGCGGCTTTTGCGCGGGCGCCGATCTCTCTTCCGGCGCCGACACCTTCGATCGCGACGCGCGGCGCGGGCCCGTGAAGCGCTTCGCCGACGGCGAGGTCGACTACAGCGATCCGCAGGTGCGCGACGGCGGCGGCCAGGTGACCTTGCGCATCTTCAAATGCCTGAAACCGGTGATCGCCGCGGTGAATGGTCCCGCGGTCGGCATCGGCGTCACCATGCAGCTCGCGATGGACATCCGTATTGCCTCCGACGCTGCGCGGTTCGGCTTCGTGTTCTCCCAGCGCGGCATCGTGCCGGAGGCGGCTTCGAGCTGGTTCCTGCCGCGCATCGTCGGGATCTCCCAGGCGCTGGAATGGTGCTATTCGGGCCGCGTCTTCCCGGCCCAGGAAGCCCTCGCCGGCCGTCTCGTCAGCAAGGTCGTCGCGCCAGATGATCTGCTGCCGACGGCTCGCGCGCTCGCCAAGGAATTTGCCGCGAAGACAGCGCCGGTCTCGGTGGCGCTGATCCGCCAGATGATGTGGCGCATGATGGGCGCCGACGATCCCATGGAAGCCCACAAGGTCGACAGCCGGGGCATCTATGCCCGCGGCCGCTCGGACGACGTGAAGGAAGGCGTGGTGTCGTTTTTGGAGAAGCGTCCGGCGCAGTTCAAGAACAAGGTCTCGACCGACATGCCGGACTATTTCCCGTGGTGGACCGAGCGGGAGTACAAATAAGTTCGTAGGCGGGTTAGCCGAAGGCGTAACCCGCCTCTTCTCTTGAGGCAGAACGGCGGGTTACGCTTCGCTAACCCGCCCTACGGGTTCATCGGCACCGAACAGTCCATCGTCAGCGCCACTCGCCCGATCGCCTTGCGGTCGATCAGGAGCCGCATTGCCTTCGCATAGTCCTGCAGCGGCACGCGGTGTGAGATGTTGGGGCGCAGCTTGCCCTGCTCCGCCCATTGCAGCAGCGCCTTCAGGCGCACCTGCCCGAGCGCAGGGTTCTTTCGGACCGCTTCGCCGGCGCGCACGCCGAGCACGCTGGCGCCTTTGATCAGCAGGAGGTTGGTCCTGGCCGAACCGATGCCGCCGGTGAAGCCAATCACCAGCAGTCGCGCGCCCCAGGCGATGCAGCGCATCGAATCTTCAAACACCTGGCCGCCGACGGGATCGAACACGACGTCCGCGCCGCGACCATCTGTGATGCGCTTGACGGCATCGCGAAACGGTTCGCGGTCGTAGCGGACGAGATGATCGGCGCCGCGCGATTGCGCTATGGCGAGCTTCTCGTCGCTGGACGCGGTCGCGATCACGATGGCGCCCAGCATCTTGCCGATCTCGACGGCGGCCAATCCCGTGCCGCCGCCTGCGCCGTGCACCAGCAGCACCTCGCCCGGTTCGACCCGGCCGCGATCGATCAGCGCATGATAGGCCGTGCCATGACCGGCGAGGTAGGTCGCGGCCTCCGCGTAGTCGAATGTCGACGGCATCGGCGTCAGTTGCGCAGGTGTCACCACCGCTTCATCAGTAAACGCGCCGTGGCGCATCTTCACGATGACCTTGTCGCCGATGACAACGCCTTTCACCTCGGCGCCGATCTCGGTCACGTCGCCGGCGGCTTCCATGCCGGGCGTGAACGGCAGCTCCGGCTTGAGCTGGTACTCACCGGCCGCCATCAGCACGTCAGGGAAATTCAGCCCGGCGGCGCGGATCGCAACGCGCACCTCGCCCGGATTCAGGGGGCGCGACGGAAACTCCTCGAGCCGCAATTTTTCGGGCTCGCCGAGCGAGCGGCAGACGACGGCGCGCACCATCAGGCCGCGCTCGCCTTGCTGCGCAGAAGCGCCTCGCGGATCAGCGGCAGGCGGTCATTGCCGAAATACATGTCGGTCTTATTCACGAAGATCGTCGGTGAGCCGAAGCCGCCGCGGGCGACGACCTCTTCCGTATTCGCCTTGAGCTGATCCTTGATCCCCTGCTCCGAGATGCCCGCGAAGAATTTTGACTCGTCAACGCCAACCTTTTTGCAGATGTCGGCAAGCACCGCGTCCTGCGAGATGTCTTGGTCGTCACCCCAATAGGTCTCGAACAAGGCGGTTGCGAACGGCACCATGTCCTTGCCGAGCCAGATGCAGCCGCGCATCGCTTTGACGCTGTTCACCGGAAACACCGTCGGCGGCATCTTGATCGCAAGGCCGGCGGAACGTGCCCAGTCGGCCAGATCCTTCTTCATGTAGCGCGCCTTCAGCGGCACCGGCGTCTCGCGCTGGGCGTAGACGCTGGGATTGACCGTGTTGAAGATGCCGCCGACGAGGATCGGCCGCCAGACAATCTCGGCCCCGAGCTCTTTCGCGAGCGGCTGGATGTTGTGGAAGGCGAGATAGGTCCAGGGGCTGGAGCAGTCGAAGAAGAATTCGATCATGGTGGTTCCTCATGTCTGTCATTCCGGGATGCGCCAAAGGCGCAGGCCCGGAATCCATTTCGCCTCTCGTTCCGCGGCCCGATGAATTCCGGGCTCGCGACTGCGTCGCGCCCCGGAATGACGGTGCCTACTTCCGTCCCAGCACTTCCTTAGCCTTCTGCCCGAACATGATCTTGCGTGATTCCTCGTCGAACGGCTCTTTCACGAATTTGCCGATCGCAAGCCCTGCCTGCACCTGCGGCCTCGCGCGGACCTCGGCATACCAGCGTTTCACGTTCGGATAGTCGTCGAGCGTGAAGCCCTGCGCCTTGTGGGTCATGGTCCAGGGGAAACAGGCAATGTCGGCGATGGAATAATCGCCGGCGACAGAGGCGCCGGTCTTCTCCAGTTGCCGGTCGAGCACGCCATAGAGCCGGGCCGCCTCGTCGCGGTAGCGCTCGATCGCGTAAGGAATCTTCTCCGCCGCATAGAGCGCGAAATGCCCATGCTGGCCGAGCATCGGACCGAGGCCGGCCATCTGCCACATCACCCACTGGATCGCTGTAGAGCGGCCGCGCAGGTCGGCCGGCAGAAAGCGGCCGGTCTTTTCCGCGAGATAGATCAGGATCGCGCCGGTCTCGAAGGCCGAGAACGGCTCGCCGCCGTCGGCGGGTGCGTGGTCGACGATCGCGGGGATGCGGTTGTTCGGAGAGATCGCCAGAAACTCAGGGCTGAACTGCTCACCTGCGCGGATATTGATGGGCTTCACCGTATAGGGAAGCCCGAGCTCCTCCAGCATGATCGAGATTTTCCAGCCGTTCGGCGTCGGCGCGTAATAGAGGTCGATCATGACCTTTCCCTTGGCGTTCCCTTGACATTCCCTTGGCATTTCTCGTCGTCGCGACCGGAATAGAGAGCGACTTTCGTTGTTCTGTACCTCGACGTTAGGACATGGCAGGAAGGGGCGCAACATAACCTGCCGGGAGGGCCGCCATGCTGTTTCCATCCACGATCGCCGGCTCCTTGCCGAAGCCGGAATGGCTCGCCGAGCCCAACATGCTCTGGGCGCCCTGGAAATCGCAAGGCGAGGAGTTGCTCCGCGCCAAGCGCGACGCGACGCTGATCTGGCTGAAAATCCAGGAGGACGCCGGCGTCGACATCCTCACCGAGGGCGAGCAGGCCCGTCAGCATTTCGTCCACGGTTTCCTGGAGAAGATCGACGGCATCGATTTCGCCCACAAGGTCGAGATGGGCATCCGGAAAGATCGCTACAAGGCGATGGTCCCGCAGGTGGTCGCGCCGCTTCGTCTTAAGGATCGCGTCCATGCCTTCGAGGCGCGCGTGGCGCGCACGCACACCAAGAAGAAACTGAAGTTCACGCTGCCCGGCCCTATGACCATCATCGACACCATCGCCGATCGCTATTATGGCGATCGCGTCAAGATGGCGTTTGCTTTCGCCGAGCTGCTCAACGAGGAAGCCAAGGCCTTGCAGGCCGACGGCGTCGATCTCGTGCAGTTCGACGAGCCCGCCTTCAACGTCTACATGGACGAGGTCAATGATTGGGGCATCAAGGCGCTGGAGCGCGCCGCGCAGGGACTGACCTGCACCACCGCCGTGCACATTTGCTACGGCTACGGCATCAAGGCCAATACCGACTGGAAAGAAACGCTCGGCACGCAGTGGCGGCAATACGAGCAGATCTTTCCGGCGATCGATGCGAGCCCGATCCAGCAGGTCGCGATCGAATGCCGCAACTCGAAGGTCCCGCTCGACCTGCTCGCGCTCCTGAAGAACAAGATCGTGCAGGCCGGCGTGATCGATGTCGCCAGCGACACAGTGGAGACCGCCGAGGACGTCGTGAAGGTGATCGAGGCCGTGTCGAAATTCGTGCCGAAGAGCAACCTCATCGCCACCACCAATTGCGGCATGGCGCCGATGCGGCGCGAGATCGCCGAAGCCAAGCTGATGGCGCTCGGCGCCGGCGCGGCGCTGGCACGCGAGAAGCTGGGGTGATGGCCGTGATCCGGACGCTCTGCTAATCCAGAGCCGTCGGATGCAGCGCCGGCCGATATCCGGCGCTCAGCGCTCGCAATGTGGACGGGGGCGTCAGCAGCATCGCGCTCTCCAGCGCTTGCTCGGCGCGGGCATAGCCAGCTGGCGACCATAGCAGCGACCGGCCTTTTGTTATCAGAAAGCTCTGCTCGCCCTGCTGCAGCATCGCGCCGTCGGGCAATTCTGCGAGCGGCACCGGCAGCGGGTGCAGGCGCTTGCGGCCATGGTCCAGACGCTCCAGGTGCAGTTGGGCGTCCATCGCCTTCGCGCTCACCTTGCTTGCACCATTGCCCTTCTCCCAGGCCGCGCGGAAGCTGTTGGCATCGTTACGGCGGCAGAAGAAGCAGGGGCGGTGCCCTGCGGCAAAGGCGGTGGCTTCGTCGAGAAAGAACAGCTCGGTCCAGCTCCGCCGCGCCATCACCGGCCGCCGCCAACCCCGGAATTCGCACAGGCATGTGATCCAGGCCGGCGACGACCAGCGCTTGTTGAGCAGCGTCTTCGTTGCGGGATCATGGATGATGCCGCGATTGCCGGTGAAGAGGCCGCGATGCGGGGTGGCGATGATGTCGCCAGTGGGCGCGACGCGGTTTTGCAGGGGGCGAGTAGCGAATGGCGAATTGCGGGTGGAGGGGCTGCGACTCGCCATTCGCTACTCGCCATTCGCCTTTGGTCACGCCGCGCCGTCGCGCAGCGGCGGGTGGTAGGACAGCGCAGTGTCCCAGGGGAAGAATATCCAGGTGTCCTGGGAGACTTCGGTGATGAAGGTGTCGACCAGCGGGCGGCCCTTCGGCTTGGCGTAGACGGTGGCGAAATGCGCATCGGGCAGCATCTCGCGCACCAGCCTGCCGGTCTTGCCGGTGTCGACGAGGTCGTCGACGATCAAGAGGCCCTTGCCGGTGCCTCCACCGAGCTTCATGGCCTGCTCCGAAATGCCCTTGAGGACCTGCAGCTCGCCCTGCTTGTCGTGATCGTAGCTCGCGATACACACCGTATCGATCACGCGCACGCCGAGCTCGCGCGCCACGATTGCGGCCGGCACGAGGCCGCCGCGCGTGATCGCGATCACCGCGTGGAACGGACCGACCTCGTTGAGCCGCCAGGTCAGCGCCCGGCAATCCCGGTGGAATTGGTCCCACGAGACCGGAAAGGCCCTGCCCGCCCGCTCCTGTGCGCTCAGTTCCGGTGCTTCACCAGCCATCATCGTCTCCTGCATCGTAAAACGTCCGGCAAGCCGGGGCTTAGCGGCTGACGTTCAATCCTGTCAGCATCTCCTTCACCGCAGCCATCGCTGCCGCCAGCTTCTCGGGATCGCGCGAACGCACCACCAGATTGGTGTTGGGCTTCTGCTCCTCGTCCATGAAGGGATAGCTGCCGATAATGGTGTCGGGATGGGCGGCGGCGATCGCCCGCAGCGGGCTGCCGATGTCGCCCTCGCGCGCGTTGGCGCGCACCGTGTCGGAGAGCATGCGCACGCCGGATTTCAGCTTGGGCGCCACGATGTCCATCATCGCCTGCATGATCGAGGGCACGCCGGCCATGACGATGACATTGCCGATCTTGAAGCCGGGCGCGAGGATGGTCGCGCTCTGGATCAGCTCGGCGCCATCCGGGATGCGGGCCATGCGCAAGCGAGCCTCGTTGAGGTCCTGCTCGCTCCAGCGCTCGCGGAAACGGGCGACGACCTCCGGATGGTGGTCGATGCCGACGCCGAACGCCTTGGCGACGCTGTCGGCGGTGATGTCGTCATGGGTCGGCCCGATGCCGCCGGTTGTGAAGACGTAGGTGTAGCGATGCCGCAGTGAATCCAGGGCCGCGATGATGTCAGGCTCGTCGTCGGAGACAACCCGGACTTCCTTCAGGTCGATGCCGATGTTGGTCAGGTATTCGGCGATGAAGCCGATATTCTTGTCCTTGGTTCGGCCGGACAGGATTTCGTCCCCAATGACCAGAATGCCCGCCGTGACGATCTCGCTCATAACTTCAGTCCCTCACCTATGGCGCCGACTTTGCCGAGGTAACGCGTTGAAGTCACGCGGTTTTGCTGCCGAAATAAGCAGTCCTCAGCCATTTTTTCAGGCATGCCGCCGGCCATATCAGGCAAATGCCGTCCGTCCATGCTTATCGCGCTGGCCCGGCCCTTGCTACCGCATGAAAGTCATGCACTCTTGCCGCATGGCCAGGACGACGCGGCTTCACCGGGGCCTTGCGGCCTGAGCAGCGGCGCAACGCCTTGCGGAGACAAGTCGGGATCTATGGCAGTCGCGTTTGATGAAATGAACATCCCGGGCGGGGAGCTTCGCCCCGCCTATCAGGAGCTGGCGCGCTGGCTCAAGGAGACGCCCCCCGAGGCGCTCGAATATCGCCGCCAGGAGGCCGAGCTCCTGTTCCGCCGCATCGGCATCACCTTCGCGGTCTATGGCGAGGCCGAGTCCACCGAGCGCCTGATCCCGTTCGACGTGATCCCACGGATCATGTCCGGCAAGGAATGGACGCTGCTGGAGAAGGGCCTGAAGCAGCGCGTGCGCGCGCTCAACATGTTCCTGCGCGACATCTATCACGGCCGCGACATCCTGCGCGCCGAGATCGTGCCCGACGACCTCATCTTCCAGAATCCGGTGTTCCGACCTGAGATGAACGGCCAGCAGGTGCCGCACGACGTGTATGTGCACATCGCGGGCATCGACATCGTCCGGGTCGACGCCGAGGACTTCATCGTGCTGGAAGACAACGCCCGCACCCCCTCGGGCGTCTCCTACATGCTGGAAAACCGCGAGATCATGATGCGGCTGTTCCCGGATCTGTTCGCCCGCCACAGGGTGGCGCCGGTCGAACGCTATCCGGACGAGTTGCTCGCAGCGCTCCGCTCGGTGGCGCCGCAAAGCGCCTCGGGCGAGCCGACGGTGGCCCTGCTCACCCCCGGCGTCTACAACTCGGCCTATTACGAGCACTCATTCCTGGCCGACAAACTCGGCATCGAACTGGTCGAGGGCCGCGACCTCATCGTCAAGAACAACGAAGTGTTCATGCGGACGACGGAAGGGCTGAAGCGGGTCGACGTGATCTATCGCCGCGTCGACGACGATTTCCTCGATCCCCTCACCTTCCGTCCCGATTCCGTGCTGGGCGTGCCCGGGCTGATGTCGGCCTATGCGGCCGGCAACATCACGCTCGCCAACGCCGTCGGCACCGGCATCGCCGACGACAAGGCGATCTACTCCTACATGCCTGACATCGTGAAATTCTATCTCGGCGAGGAGCCGATCCTAAAGAACGTGCCGACCTGGCGCTGCCGCGAGCCGAAGGATCTCGCCTATGTGCTGGACAATCTCGGCGAGCTCGTCGTCAAGGAAGTTCACGGCTCCGGCGGCTACGGCATGCTGATCGGCCCCGCCGCGACGAAAGCCACGATCGAAGCGTTCCGCGAGAAGCTCAAGCGCGAGCCGGAAGGTTTCATCGCGCAGCCGACACTGGCGCTCTCGACCTGCCCGACCTGCACGGCGTCAGGCCTTGCGCCGCGCCACGTCGACCTCAGGCCCTTCGTGCTCACCGGCAGCAAGCGCACCACCATCGTGCCGGGCGGCCTGACACGGGTCGCGCTGAAGGAAGGCTCCCTGGTGGTGAATTCGAGCCAGGGCGGCGGCACCAAAGACACCTGGATCCTGGACGAGTAGATCGATGCTGTCGCGTACCGCCGAAAACCTCTACTGGCTCGCCCGCTACGTCGAACGGGCCGAATATCTCGCGCGCACCATCGATGCGACCTTGCGCGTCACCGCGCTTCCCGCCGCCTATATCGGCAAGACCAATGAATGGGACTCGGCGCTGCTCACCGCCGGCGTCGCCGCCAGCTTCTATCAGACCTATGAGGAAGCCAACGAGCACAACGTCGTCGACTACCTCTCCTTCTCGGCGGACAACCCGTCCTCGATCAGGAACTGCATCGAGGCGGCGCGGCTGAACTCGCGTTCGGTGCGCACCGCGCTGACCAGCGAGATGTGGGACACCATCAACTCGGCCTGGATCGAGCTTCAGGCGGTCTGGAGCAAGGGCACCTCGACGCGCGAGGACCTCGCAAAGTTCCTGCGCTTCGTGCAGGAGACCTCGCTGCGCTTCGACGGCTCGGCCTACCGCACCATGCTGCGCAACGACGCCTATTGGTTCTCGCGGATGGGCGTGCATCTGGAGCGCGCCGACAACACCGCGCGCATTCTCGACGTGAAGTATCACGTGCTGCTGCCCGAGGAGGAGCATGTCGGTGGCCCTCTCGACTTCTATCAGTGGAGCTCGATCCTGCGCTCGGTCTCGGCGCTGACGGCCTATCACTGGGTCTATCGCGAGACGCTGAAACCCTGGCTGATCGCGGACCTGCTCATCCTCAACGACACGCTGCCGCGCTCGCTGGCCAGTTGCTACGGCAATCTCGTGCGCAACCTCGACCAGATCGGCGTCGCCTATGGCCGCCAGGGCGCGGCCCAGCGCCACGCCCGCGGCATCCGCAACCGGCTGGAACACAGCAACATGAACGACATTTTCCAGCACGGCGTCCATGAATTCATTCAGGAATTCATCACGGACAATTCCAGGCTGGGCGAAATCATCACGAAGCAGTATTTGATCTGACCCACGCTGTCGTTCGGGGATGGTCCGAAAGACCAGACCCGGAACCTCGAGATTTCGGGTCTGGCGCTTCGCGCCATCCCGGAATAACGGAAATCAAACACCATGCGCCTGCGAATCCTGCACACCACGACCTATCGCTACGAGCCGCCGGCGACGAGCGTGATCCAGATCCTGCGCATGACGCCCGGCAGCCATGACGGCCAATATGTGGCGGAATGGCAGATCGACGTCTCCACGGATACCAAGCTCGACACGCATGAGGATGCGTTCGGCAACGTCACCCATGTGCTGTCCTGCGGTCCCGTCGGCGACATCCAGATCACCGCCGAAGGGCTGATCGAGACCCACGACACCGGCGGCGTGCTGCGCGGCACCGACGAACGCTTTCCGGCGGGCATGTTCCTGCGCTCGACCGACCTCACCTCCGTCAATCCGGCGATGATGGCGGTGGCGCGTCAGTTGCGCAGCGAGGCCGAGAGCGACACGCTCGGCTTCCTGCATGCGCTGATGACCCAAATTGGCGATCACATGACGTTCGACGAGGACCCGACCCATAGCGGCACCTCGGCGGCGGAGGCGTTCACGCTCAAACGAGGCGTCTGCCAGGACTACGCGCACATCTTCATTGCCTGCGCCCGCGCCGGCGGCGTGCCGGCACGCTTCGTCTCCGGCCACTTCCTGCGCGCGGACGGTCTCTCGCATCAGGACGCCGGGCACGCCTGGGCGGAAGCCTTCGTGCCGGATCTCGGCTGGGTCGGCTTCGATCCCGCCAACAGCATCTGCGCCACCGACGCCCATGTCCGCGTCGCGATCGGGCTCGACTATCTCGGCGCGGCGCCCGTGCGCGGCACCCGCTATGGCGGCGGCACGGAGACGCTGACGGTGGCCGTGAAGGTCGAGCAGGCCGGCCGCGGCGGGCCTTCGCAATCGCAATCGCAGCGGCAGAGCTAGGCGCCGCCGTCGGATCGCATCGGCCATGCTACACTCGCGGGATCAGCCCCCGCGAGGTCCCCATGGCCACTGTCAAACTGCTCTCCGACGATGAACTCTCCCCTGAAGCGCGCGCCGTCTTCGACGATATCCGGAAAGTGCGGAAGTCGGACTTCGTCAACAATTTCTGGCGCGCGCTGGCGCATGATCCGAAGACGCTGCGGCGGACCTGGGAGAGCATCAAGGAGGTGATGGCGCCCGGCGCGCTGGACCCCAAGGTCAAGGAGATGCTCTATGTCGCGGTGTCGATCGCGCATGGCTGCAGCTATTGCATCCACTCCCACACCGCCGCCGCACGGGCCAAGGGCATGACCGAGGCCGAATATGCCGAGATGCTCGCCATCGTCGGCATGGCCGCGGAGACGAACCGGCTGGTCACGGCGCTCGGCGTTCCCGTCGACGAGGCGTTTCTGGTCGATGCGGCGGACTGAGGTCCCGCCCCGGGCAATCGGGGGTTTCATGCCTCCTTGAAATTGGCTAGTAATTCCGCGCAAACGCGTTCGGGGACTGGAAATGACCTATTGCTGCGGAATCCTGGTTCGGGACGGTCTGGTGATGATCGCCGACACCCGCACCAATGCCGGCCTCGACAACGTCTCGACCTTCCGCAAGCTGCACATCTTCTCAAAACCCGGCGAGCGCATCATGGCGATCGCCAGCGCCGGCAACCTCGCCATCAGCCAGTCGGTGCTCTCCACGCTGACCGAAGGCCTGGAGGACCCCAACACGGGCGAGCTCGAGACGCTGATGAACGCGCCGACCATGTTCCAGGCCGCCCAGCGCATCGGCCGGGCGATCCGGGCGGTGCACGCGACCGAAGGTCCGGCGCTGCGATCCGAGGACGTGTCCTTCGACGTCTCCTTCCTGTTCGGCGGCCAGATCAAGGGCTCCCGGATGCGCCTGTTCATGATCTACACCGCCGGCAACTTCATCGAGTGCACCACCGACACGCCCTATTTGCAGATCGGCGAGCACAAATACGGCAAGCCGGTGCTCGACCGCGCCATGCATTACGACGTCGAGCTCTACGAGGCGCTGAAGACCGGCCTGATCTCGATGGATTCGACCATGCGCTCGAATCTCGGCGTCGGCCTGCCGATCGACGTGCTGGTGGTGCGCGCCGACGCCTGCGAGGCCGACCTCAACCACCGTATCGAGGCAGGCGAGCCCTATTTCCACGACCTGCGCTCGCGCTGGTCGGCGGCGCTGCGCGCCGCGCATCAGAACATTCCACGCCCGCCCTACAAGAACGAAAAAGAACCCAAAACCTGACAGCTCCAGAGAAAAGGCAGGAAACGATGAGTGAAGCAAAGAAGATCGCCCTGGTGACGGGCGCGGGCACCGGCGTCGGCCGCGCGGCCTCGCTGGCATTGATGAACACCGGCTTCACCGTGGTGCTGGTCGGCCGCCGCCTCGACATGCTCGAGGAGACCGCGAAGCTCGGCCCCGCGGGAAAGAGCCTGTGCGTCACCGCCGACATGACCAAGCCGGATTCGATCGCCGCGCTGTTCGACAAGGTGAAGGCCACCTATGGCCGCCTCGACGTGCTCTTCAACAATGCCGGCATGGGCGCGCCCGCAGTGCCGTTCGAGGACCTCAGCCTCGAGCAGTGGCAGGCGGTGGTGAACACCAACCTCACCGGCCCGTTCCTGTGCACCCAGCACGCCTTCCGCATCATGAAGGACCAGAGCCCGCGCGGCGGCCGCATCATCAACAACGGCTCGATCTCGGCGCATGCGCCGCGGCCGTTCTCGGCGGCCTATACTTCGACCAAGCACGCCATCACGGGCCTGACCAAGGCCTCGAACCTCGACGGCCGCATGTACGACATCGCCGTCGGCCAGGTCGACATCGGCAATGCCGCGACCCCGATGACCGACCGCATGGTCAACGGCCCCGGCGTGCTGCAGCCTGATGGCACGACCAAGCACGAGCCGCGCATGGACGCCAAGGCGGTCGGCGATGCCGTCGCCTACATGGCCGGCCTGCCGCTCGATGCCAATGTGCTGACCATGACGGTGATGGCGACCAAGATGCCGTTCGTCGGACGGGGCTAAATCAAAAAACGCGAAAACAACCCCATGCACGGTAGGGATCTCATTGATTCCTCTGTGCTTCGCGGACGCAGCTTTCGGGGGCATCCAGCTCTTTCGGCTCGTGCCCCGGACGCTGCGCGGCATGCAATGACGCGCTGCTGAGCCGGGGCCCATGCCTCCGCGATCTCGGTTCTGGCGCTCTGGGTCCCTGTGTATCGAAATCCTGTCATGGTGGAGTGGGCGGGAAGCCGTTGGGTCCTTGGCGCTTGACGCCGTGAGCCGGCTCGGTCTCCCGCCCGTTCCATCTATCAACCTGAACAGTTGCACGAGGCTGCGCCAACAGACCACGCATCACAGGGACAGGCACCATGATCATACGCCCTCGTTACGTCGGAATCGACGTCTCCAAACGATATCTCGATATCTTCGATGAGAGCCTGGGCGTGCCGGAGCGCATCGCCAACGCGCCGCAGGCCATCACACAGATCGCGGCGCGTTGGCGATGCGATGTGCTGGTCGTCTTTGAAGCCACGGGCGTCTATGACCTTGAGCTTCGTGAGGCGCTCAACCAGGCTGGCATCCGCTTTGCCCGGATCAACCCGGCCCGGGCCCGGGACTTTGCGCGCGCCAGCGGCCAGCTCGCTAAGACCGACCCGATCGATGCCCGGATGCTGGCGAGCTTTGCCCGGGCCATGCAGCCTGCCGCTGAGCAGGCTGCCAATCCTGCCCGCAATGCCCTGGCGGGGCTTGCAAAACGGCGGGATCAACTGGTTCTCATGCGTGCCCAGGAGAAGAACAGGCGCAGCGAGGCCGAGGACCGCGCCATGGCCGATCGCATCGGTCGGCTCATTGAAGTCCTCGACAATGAGATCGCCGAAATCGAGGCCGATATTAGCGCGCTGATCAAGACTGAGCCGGAGGTCTCCGATGATGCGCAGTTGATGCGGTCACTTCCCGGCGTGGGCCCCGTAACCTGCATGCAGCTGATCGCGCAGATGCCGGAACTCGGAAAAGTGGGACCGAAGCAGGTGGCCGCGCTCGCCGGCCTGGCTCCCTTCAACGTCGACAGCGGCGCTTACCGCGGCAAGCGGAAGATCGTCGGGGGCCGAAAGCGCGTCCGCGATGCCCTCTACATGGCCGCTCTCAATGCGGTCCGCCGGGCCGATCCATTCAAGGCCTTCTACGCTCGACTGCGACAGGCCGGTAAACCTGCCAAGCTCGCTCTCATTGCCGTTGCCAGGAAGCTGTTGACGGTCCTCAACGCCATCATGCGCGATCGAAAGCCGTACCTGTACACTAGACCAACATAACAGTTGCCGGCTCTGCGCCGCAACGCTGGCGCGTTGCGACTTGTCCGGGACACAAGACTGCCTCTACTCCAAACTCTCCACTTTCCGCAGGCTCGGAAACAGCTTCATCCAGAGCAGCGCCACGGCGACCGTGGCGACGCCGCCGAGCACGGCGGCGGGCATGGCGCCGAGCAGCGCGGCGGCCACCCCGCTTTCGAACTGGCCGAGCTGGTTGGAGGCGTTGATGAAGAGGAAGTTCACCGCGCCGACCCGGCCGCGCATCTCGTCGGGCGTTGCGAGCTGCACCAGCGAGAAGCGGATCACGACGCTGATCGTGTCGGCGGCACCAAGCACGGCGAGCGCCAACACCGACAGCCACATCCAGGACGACAGCGCGAACACGATCGTGGCGAGGCCGAACACGATGACGGCCTGGAACATGCGCAGCCCCACATGGCGCGAGATGGCGTGACGTGCCAGCACCATGGTCATCAGCAGCGCACCGACCGCGGGCGCCGCGCGCAGCACCCCTAGCCCGACCGGGCCGGTCTGCAGGATGTCGCGGGCATAAATCGGCAGCAGCGCGGTGACGCCGCCGAACAGCACGGCGAACAGATCGAGCGAGATGGTGCCGAGGATCGCCGGATTGCTGCGGATGAAGCGGACGCCGGCGAAGATGTTGTCCGTCTCCGTCCCTTCCTTTGCGATGGCCTGCGGGCGCGGCCGGATGAAGCCGGTCAGGATCATTCCGAAGATCCAGAACAGCACCATCATGGCATAGGCGAGATGCGGGGCGATCGCATAGGCGAAGCCACCCAGTGCCGGCCCGGTGATGGTCGCGACCTGCGCCGCGCCGCTGGAGACGGCGGTGGCGCGCTGCAGCGATCCCTGCGGCGCGATCGCCGGCAGCAGCGCCGCCGTGGTCGGGCTCTCGAATGCGCCGGCGATGCCAAGCACGAAGGTCGCGACGAAGATCTGAACCTCGCCGACGGCGCCGAGATAGGTGATGATTGCGAGATAGAGCGCGGTCGCGGCCTCCACGGCCTGACAGAGCTGGACCACGCGCTTGCGCTCGAAGCGGTCGGCGGCGTGACCGGCAACGAACACGAGCAGCGCGGTCGGCAGGAACTGGACGAGGCCGACCATGCCGAGATCGAAGGCCGACCCTGTCAGATCGTAGATCTGCCAGCCGATCGCGACCGCCGCGATCTGGCTGGAAAAGCGCGACAGGCTGCGCGAGAGCAGGAAGAACAGGAAGGCGCGGTGGGCGAGAAGCGCGCGGGCGCTGACCTGTGGATGTCCGGATATTGGCTGCTCTGGCATCGCCTGCTGGGTCACCCTCGGACCGCTCTTCCCCTCGATGTCGAAGGGCTCCGCGTGACCGAGGCGGACCCGCTTGTCAACAGCGGGACGCATCCCGGATGTCCCGGCATTGCCTTTGCAGCGCAGGCGCGGCCATAATCATTGAGGGTTTGGGGACATCATGCTGCGCTTGCAATCGGCACTCGGCATTTTCGCATTGCTGTTGATCGCCTTCGCATTGACGGAGAACCGGCGCGCCGTGTCGCTGCGACAGGCGACGATCGGCCTCGTCGTCACCTTCGTCACCGCGATCATGCTGCTGAAGCTGCCGGCCGTCGCGCATGCCTTCGGCGCCATCAACGATGCGGTCGGCGCGATCTCCGCGGCCTCGCGCGCCGGCTCCGCCTTCGTGTTCGGCTATATCGGCGGCGGCCCCCTGCCCTTCGATCTCAAAGTGCCGGGCGCCGATTTCGTCCTCGCGTTCCAGGCGCTGCCGATCGTGCTGGTCATGAGCGTGCTGACGACGCTGCTGTTCTATTGGCGCGTGCTGCCGCCTGTTGTTCGCGGCATGGCCTGGCTGCTGGAGCGGACGTTGGGGGTCGGCGGCGCGGTGGGCCTGTCGACCGCCGCGAACATCTTTCTCGGCATGGTCGAGGCCCCGCTGTTCGTGCGGCCTTATCTGGCGCAGATGACCCGCAGCGAATTGTTCCTGGTGATGACCGGCGGCATGGCGGGCATCGCCGGCACGGTGCTGGTGCTCTATGCGACGCTGCTTGCTCCCCTCATCCCCGACGCCGCCGCACATTTCGTGATCGCGTCCGTGCTCGGCGCGCCGGCCGCGATCCTGATCAGCCTGATCATGGTGCCCGAAACCTCCGACAAGCGCACCGGCGGCACGCTGGAAGATCCCGAGATGGAGGTTGCCAGCACGATGGATGCGATCGTAAAGGGCACCAGCGCGGGGATTGAGCTGCTGATCAACATCGTCGCCATGCTGCTGGTGCTGGTGGCGCTGGTCTATCTCGTCAACGCGATCCTCGGCCTGCTGCCTCAAATCGGCGGTGCCGCCATCTCCCTGCAGCGCCTGCTCGGCCTCGTGATGGCGCCGGTATGCTGGCTGATGGGGTTGCCGTGGGATCAGGCCGTCACCGCCGGCAGCCTGATGGGCACCAAAACCGTGCTCAACGAATTGATCGCCTATGTCGACTTCTCGAAGCTGCCGGAAGGCGCGCTCGATCCGCGCTCGCGCCTGATCATGCTTTACGCGATGTGCGGCTTCGCCAATTTCGCCAGCCTCGGCATCATGATCGGCGGCGTGGGCGTGATGGCGCCGGAGCGGCGCGAGGAGATCAACGCGCTCGGGCTGAAGTCGATCGTGTCGGGGACGCTGACGACGTGCTTGATGGGGGCGGTGGTGGGGGTGTTGGCGTAGGTTTCTCCGCCGTAATTCCGGGGCCCGCGTAGCGGCGAGCCCGGAATCTATTCATCCACCGTCTCCGCCGCTCAATGGATTCCGGGTTCGCGCTACGCGCGCCCCGGAATGACGTCAGGCCTTCAACTCCACCGTCCTGAACTCCGCCGGCAGGATCACCTCCAAGAGCTCGACGTCGTCGGAGTAATCCAGGATCATGTGCTTGATCTTCGGCGGCTGGGTCCAGGCGCTGCCCTCTTTCATCAGCGTCTCGCCCTGCCCGTCCATGTAGGTCTTCACCCAGCCCTTGAGTACGTAGACCATCTGGAATTCGACGTCGTGGAAGTGCAGCTTCGAGACCTCGGCGGGATTGCAGGGGCCCTGCAGGCGGATCACATGCGCTTGCGCGAGACCGTGGGTGGCGTCGGCAATGCCGAGGTCGCGGTATTTGGCGTAGGCACGCAGGCCGTCGGCCTTGAAGTCTTCCTCACGGTGATGGCTGATCGCGATGCGTTGCCGCGGGCGCGCGGGCTTTTTCGCAGCCACAATGCGTGCCTTCGCCTTCACCGCCTTGCGCGCCGACGATCGCGCCGCGACCTTTGCGCCGCTGCGCTTCTTCACCGCGGCCTTCGTTGCGGGTCTTGATGCCTTTTGCTTGGCCATTGTCTGCCTCCCTGATCTGAGCCCCGCCCGCCGGACGGGCGGGGCCCGCAGGCAGATTATCCAGTCTTGGACGATGCGGCAATTGCGGGGCTCGAGGCTGGACGCGCCGAAGCACGACCAGAGTCGTAGCTTGTCCGAAGCTGTCGTCGTGAGCGGCCGTCGCCTCGTATTCGTTTCCCCGCTGAATTAATCTCGCCCGTGAGATTCTGGGGGACTTGATTCATGGGCAGCAGCGTAGGTCAGCGAGCATTTCAGAATGCCCGGCTTCAGAAACGGCAAAAAGCCGAAGTATTGCCGATGCTCAGCCATGCACTCCAGCTGCACAAGATGGGACTTTTGCCGGAAGCCCAGGCTGCCTACCGCAAAGCCCTGCAACTCGCGCCCAACCAAATCGTCGCGCTGCACATGCTCGGCATTCTGGAATCCGATGCCAAGAACTATCAGCAAGCCGAAATCCTGCTGAGCCGCGCGGTTGCCGCGGATCCGCGATCCGCCGATGCGCATATGAGCCTGGGCGTCGCTCTCAACGGATTGCGGCGTCACGACGAGGCCCGCGCGAGCTATCGAAGAGCCCTCGCCTTGCGGCCCAACCACGCGGTAACGCTCTCCAATTTCGGCAACGCGAGCGCGGCCCTCGACCTTCACGACGAGGCGCTGCACAGCTACGACAAGGCGCTCGCACTCGACCCGAACCTTGCGGAAGCCCATAACGGCCGCGGTTGGGCGCTCTGCCGTCAGCGCAACTATGACGAGGCGATCACAAGCTTGAACCGCGCGCTGTCGATCAAGCCCGACTATGCGGCGGCGCTCGCGAACCGCGCCGTTGTGTTACGGGAGCTTCAGCGTTTTGACGAAGCCCTGGCGGACGGCAATCAGGCCATCGCGCTGGCTCCCGACGACGCGAATGGGTGGCTCGCGCGGGCCGGTGTCCTGCTCCAGGTCCAGCAAATTGCCGAGGCATCGCGCGATTGCGAACAGGCGCTGGCGATCGCTCCCGATTCCATTCAAGGTCATTTGGTGCTGGGCCTTTGCCTCGCCGGACTTGGCCGGGTCGACGAGGCCCTCGCGAGTTTCGACAGGGCTCTCGACATCCAGCCTGACCTGCAGAGCGCGATCTCCAACAAGATATTCACGCTCGACTTTGCCGGCGACGCCACCGTCGAGCGGCATCAGCAGGCGCGTCAGATGTGGTGGGAACGCGTCGGCGCGAAGATCGCCCTGGAGACGCCGAGACCGCATGACAACAATCGCGATCCGGATCGCCGCCTGGTGCTCGGCTATGTCTCGTCGGACTTCAACGCGCATTCGGCCGCGTTGATCTTCATGCCGGTCCTTCAGCACCATGACCGGGCGCAGTTCGAGATCGTGTGCTACGCCTGCTCGTCGAAAGTGGATGCGACGACCAGCCAATTCCGGGAGATCGCCGATCGCTGGCGCGACGCTTCGCAATGGACCGAAGATCGCCTCGCCGACGAGATCCGCGCCGACGGCATCGACATCCTGATCGATCTGTCCGGCCACACCAGAGGGAACCGCCTCGGCGTGTTTGCGCGCAAACCGGCGCCGATCCAGGTCCACGGCTGGGGCCACGGCACGGGCACCGGGCTGCCGACGATCGACTATTTGATTTCGGACCCGGTCGCGATTCCGCACGAGGTTCGGCATCTGTTTGCGGAGACGGTCGTCGACCTGCCGTGCTTCGTGACGCTGACGCCACTGCCGGCCGAGATTGCGCGGGCGCCAACCCCGGCGATCTCGAACGGCTTCGTCACCTTCGGCGTCTTCAACCGCATCAGCAAGATTTCGGACGAGGCGGCGGACGTCTGGTCCAGGATTCTCGAACGCGTGCCGGGTTCGCGACTGCTGATCAAGGATGTCGCGCTGGACGACCGGCTGATCCGCGAAAATCTGCTGGCGCGGTTCGAGGCTTGCGGAATTCCGGCCGAACGCGTCGAGCTGCTCGGCGCCACCTTGCGAAGCGAACATCTGGCATCGTTCAATCGTGTCGATATCTGTCTCGACCCGTTCCCGCAGAACGGCGGCGTCAGCACATGGGAAGCCTTGCAGATGGGCGTGCCTGTGGTCGCGAAGCTCGGCAACAGCCTGCCCAGCCGTGCCGCCGGCTCCATCCTCACGGCGCTCGGCCTGCCCGACTGGGTCACCGACAGCAATGAGGCCTATATCGACATCGCAACGAGCCGCGCCCTGGAGATCGGCGAGCTCGACAAGTTGCGCCTCGCATTGCCCGACAAGATCCGGACTGCCGCCGCCGGCAACCCCGTCTCCTACGGGCGAGCGGTGGACGAGGCCTATCGCGCGATGTGGCAGCGCTATTGCAGCAGTGGCGCCTGATCGCGCCTCGGGCGACGACAGCGCGTTCGCACGGCGCAGCTCCAACCGAGATATCGTAGGGCGGGCAAAGCGAAGCGTGCCCACGCATCTCTAACCTGATCGGAAAAAGCGCGGGCACGGCGCGCGAAGAGCGCGCATTTGCCCGCCCTACGAGACCGGTGTCCTCAATGCAGCCGGAACACGCCGTCCACGGCGCGCAGCTCGGCCGGCTTGATCAGCTTGGAATGCGCCACGGTGACCGAATGGAGGGGGCCGTCAAGCTTCTCCTGCCAGAATGCCAGGAAATCCTTCAGCGCCGGGAATTTCGGAAACATGTCGTAGTTCTGCCAGACATAGGTCTGGAGCAGCGAGGGATGATCCGGCATCCGGTAGAGAATTTGCGCCGTCGTCAGCCCGTAACCCAGCATCTGTTTCCGGAAATCCTCGGAAACGACCCCACTCCGCAAGCCCATGCCAACCTCCTTTGCAGGAGCGCATTCAAGGGGCGGCTTGGTCGGTGTGCGCCTTACGAGCCACCCGGTACTGATGCGCTCACATGAGAGAAATGTGACGCAAACTGACAATCCATCTCAAGCCCAAAAGTTTAACAAGCTGTTGAAATTCAATGCGTTAGCAGCAGATGCGGCACCGTGCTAATACGGTCCCTAAACCCGGTTAACGATGGAAAGACATTCTGGCAGCCCAGCCTTCAGAGCGCCAAATTTTCTGCTAGAAGCCCTTGCCCCCGCAAAATTCCTGTCCTATTTCAGCCTTGCTCGTGCTAGCACTCGCGGGCACCGATTGCTAACAATCTCAAAACCTCAACCCGAGCAAATGCTTAGGAGGACTGCATGAAATTCCGTCCGCTTCACGACCGCGTCGTGGTCAAGCGCATCGACGCAGAAGAGAAGACCGCTGGCGGCATCATCATTCCCGACACTGCCAAGGAAAAGCCCTCCCAGGGCGAAGTCGTCGCCGTCGGCCCCGGTGGCCGCGACGAAGCCGGCAAGCTGGTCCCGCTCGACCTGAAGGTCGGCGACCGCGTGCTGTTCGGCAAGTGGTCCGGCACCGAGGTCAAGATCGACAACGTCGACCTGCTGATCATGAAGGAAAGCGACATCATGGGCGTCCTCGACGTCCCCGCTTCCAAGAAGAAGGCGGCCTAAGAGCCCCTCTTTCCCTCCAATCAATACCTCAAGGAAAAATCCAGATGGCAGCCAAAGAAGTCAAATTCTCGGTTGATGCGCGCGACAAGATGCTGCGCGGCGTCGACATCCTTGCCAACGCAGTGAAGGTCACGCTCGGTCCGAAGGGCCGCAACGTCGTCCTCGACAAGTCGTTCGGCGCTCCCCGCATCACCAAGGACGGCGTCACCGTCGCCAAGGAGATCGAGCTCGAGGACAAGTTCGAGAACATGGGCGCGCAGATGGTGCGCGAAGTCGCCTCCAAGTCCGCTGACGCGGCCGGCGACGGCACCACCACCGCCACCGTGCTGGCCCAGGCAATCGTGCGCGAAGGCGCCAAGTCGGTTGCCGCCGGCATGAACCCGATGGACCTCAAGCGTGGTATCGACCTGGCCGTGGAAGCCGTGGTCGCCGACCTCGTCAAGAACTCCAAGAAGGTCACCTCGAACGACGAGATCGCCCAGGTCGGCACCATCTCGGCGAACGGCGACCAGGAGATCGGCAAGTTCCTCTCCGACGCCATGAAGAAGGTCGGCAACGAGGGTGTCATCACCGTCGAGGAAGCCAAGTCGCTCGAGACCGAACTCGACGTCGTCGAGGGCATGCAGTTCGACCGCGGCTACATCTCGCCCTACTTCGTCACCAACGCCGACAAGATGCGCGTTGAGATGGACGATGCCTACATCCTCATCAACGAGAAGAAGCTCTCCTCGCTGAACGAGCTGCTCCCGCTGCTCGAGGCCGTGGTGCAGACCGGCAAGCCGCTGGTCATCGTCGCCGAAGACGTCGAAGGCGAAGCGCTCGCGACCCTGGTCGTGAACCGTCTGCGCGGCGGCCTCAAGGTCGCGGCCGTCAAGGCTCCGGGCTTCGGCGATCGCCGCAAGGCCATGCTGCAGGACATCGCGATCCTGACCGGCGGCCAGGCGATCTCGGAAGACCTCGGCATCAAGCTCGAGAACGTCACGCTCAACATGCTCGGTCGCGCCAAGAAGGTGATGATCGACAAGGAGAACACCACGATCGTCAACGGCGCCGGCAAGAAGGCCGACATCGAGGCGCGCGTGGCCCAGATCAAGGCGCAGATCGAGGAAACCACCTCGGACTACGACCGTGAGAAGCTCCAGGAGCGTCTGGCCAAGCTCGCCGGCGGCGTCGCGGTGATCCGCGTCGGCGGCGCGACCGAGGTCGAGGTGAAGGAGCGCAAGGATCGCGTTGATGACGCGATGCATGCGACCCGCGCGGCTGTGGAAGAAGGCATCGTCCCGGGCGGCGGCGTCGCCCTGCTCCGTGCCTCCGAGCAGCTCAAGGGCCTGCGCACCAAGAACGACGACCAAAAGACCGGCGTCGAGATCGTGCGCAAGGCGCTGTCGGCTCCCGCTCGCCAGATCGCGATCAACGCCGGTGAAGACGGCTCGGTGATCGTCGGCAAGATCCTGGAGAACAAGACCTACAATTACGGCTTCGACTCCCAGACCGGCGAATATGCCGACCTCGTCAAGAAGGGCATCATCGACCCGACCAAGGTGGTCCGTACCGCGATCCAGAACGCAGCCTCGGTTGCGGCCCTGCTGATCACCACGGAAGCCATGGTCGCCGAGCTGCCCAAGAAGGGCGGCGCCGGCCCGGCAATGCCCCCCGGCGGCGGCATGGGCGGCATGGACTTCTAAGTCCAACGACCTCTCAAGAACGACGAAACCCCGGCAGCGATGCCGGGGTTTTTGTTTAGCACGTCACACGTAAAAGCAACAGGATCGGTCATTCCGGGGCGCGACGAAGTCGCGAGCCCGGAATGACAGCCCCTCACCTCACCTTGCCCAGCCGCTCCATGTGGGGCTCGCCGTCTTCGTCGAGAGACCAGAAGATCCGCGTCACCTTGCCGATCAGATTGTCCATCGGCACGAAGCCGAAGCTCGACATCATGCGGCTGTCGGTGGAATTGTCGCGGTTGTCGCCGAGCACGAAGACATGGCCCGGTGGCACCGTGACAACGTTGGTGTTGTCGAGGAAGCCGTTGTCGATGCAGTCGTTGGTGATGTACGAGGCGCCGTTCGGCAGCGTCTCGCGCCAGCGATGGACCTTGACGCCGCCATCCACTCCGCAGGCGTTGTCGGCGAGCGCGTCCGCGAGCCCGACGCGCGTCACCGGGTGGTCGTTGAGAATGAGCGCCCCTCCCCGCATCTGGATGCGGTCGCCGGGCAGGCCGACCACGCGCTTGACGTAGTCGACCGAACCGTCCTTCGCCGTCCGGAACACGATGATGTCGCCGTGTTCGGGGTCGGCGGCGAGGATGCGGCCCGAGATCCAGGACGGCGCGAACGGGATGGAATAGCGGCCGTAGCCGTAGGCATATTTCACGGCGAAGACGTAGTCGCCGACCATGAGCGTTGGCGCCATCGAGCTGGAGGGGATGCTGAACGGCTGGTACAGGACGAAGCGAAACAGGATCAGCGGCGACCACAGCACCGGGACCAGCAGGATCAGGATGAGAATGGCCTTCCATTCCCGCGATTGCGCCCTCGAGGACCGGATCGTTTCGGAAAGAGTGGTCATGCGCTTGCCCCGGTCAGGTCTCATCACGAGATTACGCAACCTTGGCGCGCGCGCAATCCCGGCTCCGTGATTTTGGTCGCACATCGCGCGGACTGCGTTCAATGCGAAGGCCATGAACGCCGCCCATGATCAGACCTGCGGGACGTCCTTGAAGCAGTGCCTGACCCAGTCGATCGTCACGCGCGTCGCCGCGTCGCGCTTCAGGTGATTCTGCACCAACAGCCAGACATCGCGCCGTTTCGGCAGCAGCGTGACTCGCAGGCCGCGGTCGGCGAGCAGATCCCCACAACTATATTCGGGCAGCACGCCGGCGGCTTGGTGGGCGCGGATCAAATTGCGGATGACGCGAACGTTGTCGGTGACGCAGCGCACGCGGATTTTCCTGGTCCGCAGGAACTGCATCTCGGGAATGGCACCCAACTCATCCGGATAGGTGCAGAGCATCGGCTCGCCATCGCTCGCAACAGGTTCGAAATAGTAAAGCTTGATGTCGCCGAGCCTCGAGATTGCGAAGTCGCCCTTGTCGGGCTTGCGCAGGCGGATCGCGAGATCGGCTTCCCACCGCGAGAACTTGACGTTCTCACTTGAGGTGAGGAACTGCAGCATCAGACCGGGATTGGCGCGCAGGAAATCGCTCGCACGCGGCGACAGCACCTGCTCGGCGACCGTGTTGGTGGATGCGATGCGCAGGCGTCCCACGGGACCCTCCACGCCCTCGCTGAGGCGATCGATCTCGGCCGCATGCGCGGCCATCGCCTCGACATGCGCCAGCACCGCCTCGCATTGCCGTGTCGGCCTGCGAACGCCGTCGGCAGCCTCGAACAGGCGCAAACCCAACGCACGCTCGATGCGCGACAACCGCCGCCCGACCGTGGTCTCGTCGATGCGCAGGCGTGCGCTGGCGCTGGCATAGGTGCCCTCGTCCCTGACGGCGGCGATGATGCGGAGATCGTCCCAGTTCATCGGGTGAAGCTATATCGATCGCGACAGGCCTGCAATATCGCAGCCATCCGCTGCAATATCCCTGCATATCGGCAGGCCGCCCAGGGGCTATGTTGAACCTGCCTTTCGCTTTCCGGAGATTCCAGAGATCATGACGACTGCAAAGACCCTGCTGCAGCTCGCCGGCGCCGACCTAACCCCGCCGCGCCTTGCCGATGCTGCGCTGGTGCTCATCGACATCCAGAACGAATATCTCGCAGGCCCTCTCGCCCTGCCCGACGCCAGGCCCGCGATTGCGCGCGCGGCTGCCCTGCTGGCCAAGGCGCGCGCGGCCAAGGCCGCGATCATTCATATCGCCCATCGCGGCAAGGCGGGCAGCCTGTTCGATCGCAGCGCCGACCGCGGCGCCATTGTCGCCGAACTGACGCCGCATGCCGGCGAGCTCGTGATCGAAAAGGAGCTGCCCAACTCCTTTGCCGGCACCGATCTGAAGGCGCGTCTTGACGCGATCGACAGGAAGAACATCGTGCTGGCCGGCTTCATGACGCATATGTGCGTCAGCTCCACCGCGCGGGCCGCGCTCGACCTCGGCTTTCGCACGACGATCGATGCCGATGCCTGCGCCACGCGCGACCTGCCCGACGGACGCGGCGGCACGCTGGACGCCCGGAGCATTCACGAGGTTGCGCTCGCCGAACTGTCCGACCGCTTCGCGATCATCGCGCGCGGCGATGCACTGATGTGATGGAGTAAGACGATGCTGCAACTCTACTTCTCGCCGATGGCCTGCTCGCTTTCGAGCCGCATCGCGCTGATGGAAGCAGGTCTCGATGCGACCTATCATCAGGTGCATCTCTGGACCAAGAAACTCGCGGATGACGGTGATTTTCACGGCGTCGCCCCGAAGGGCGCGGTTCCGGTGCTGGTGCTGGAGAACGGCGAACGCCTGACGGAAAGCGCGGCGGTGCTGCAATACATCGCCGATCTGAAGCCCGCCAGCGGCCTCGCGCCGCGTCCGGGCGACATCGATCGCTACCGCTTGCAGGAATGGCTGAGCTTCATCGGCGCCGAGATTCACAAGGCGTTCCTGTTTCCGACCTTCTGGTACAAGGACGACGGCTCGCTCGCCAAGCCGCGTGCAAGGATCGCCCAGACCCTGTCGATACCGTCTGCGCATCTGGCCGAGCGCGAATTCCTCGTCGGCAACAGCTTCACGGTGGCGGATGCGCACCTCACCTGGGCCTTGCTGCTGCTCCGTCCCGCCGGCGTCGACGTCGCGCAATGGCCGTCCTTGTCGGCCTACCTCGCGCGCATGCAGATGCGACCGGCCGTGCGGGACGCGATTGCGACGGAAATGGCCCTGCGCAAGGCAATGGCAGCGTGACGGAACGTCACGGTCGCGAAATCCGAGCGTTCCCCCGGCAGGGGCATTGAAGTCGGCGTGGCATGCGCTAATCTGGAGAGATATTTTCGATATTTCCTCGGAAGGCATTCATGAGTGCTCTTTCCAGATTTTGCTTCGCCGGATTTTGCCTGCCCGGTCTGTGTCTGGCGCTCTTCGCCTCGCTCTGCGTCGGACCTGCGTCGGCGGATACGCGGGTGGCACTGGTGATCGGCAACGGCGCCTATGCCTCTACGGCGCAACTCCCCAACCCCTCACACGATGCCGAGGACGTGGCAGCCTCGCTCAAGCGCAGCGGCTTCGAGGTGATCCAGGGCGTCGACCTGCGCCAGGCCGACATGCAGGACCTGACCATCCGCTTCGCGCGCGCAGCGAGCAGAGCCGACGTCGCCCTGTTTTACTACAGCGGCCATGCGATGCAGTACAACGGCGTGAACTATCTGATGCCCGTCGACGCCACGCTGACCGATGAAGCCGACCTCAAGCGTTTCGTGCGGGTCGACGACATCGTGAACGACCTGCAGCAGGCCAAGAACCTGCGCATCCTGGTGCTGGATTCCTGCCGCGACAATCCACTGGCGGAAATGCTCAAACGCTCCGCCGGCTCGACGCGAGCCGCATCGATCGGGCGCGGCCTGTCGAAGGTCGAGGCGCCGCGCGGCACGATCGTGTCGTTCTCGACGCAGTCCGGCCAGGTCGCCGCCGACGGCGTTGGCCGCAACAGCCCCTACACGACGGCGTTCCTGAAACACATCGAGGAGCCGCAGGAGATCGGCGAAGTCTTTCGCGACATCAGCAGCGACGTCTATGATTCCAGCGGCAAGACCCAGCTGCCGGAGCTGTCGCTGTCGATCATCGGCAAGTTCTATCTGAACGGCCCGGTCACGGTCACGGTCGCTCCCGGGGCGCCGCAGGCCGCGCCGCGGGCCGACCCGTGCGCGGCCGCGGAGGCCCATTGGAAGGCCGCGGACGGCATCGGCACCGTCAGCGCCTTCGAGGATCACCTGGCGCGATTTTCGAGCTGCAGCTTCGCCAGTCTCGCCAAGGCGCGGATCGACAGCCTGAAGCAGAAGGTGGCGGTTGCGCCGAGCGGCAGCGCCAGAACCACCGGCAGCATGGATTTCGACGGCAGCTGGGACGTCACCCTGCACTGCCCGCCGACCGGCAAGGCGCAGGGTTTCACCAGACCGCTGGCCGGCACCGTGACCAACGGCGTGTTTCATGCCGAGGTTCAGGGCAAGGACGGCGGCAACCGCCTGGAGATCGACGGCCAGATTCCGGCGGACGGCAAGACGACGCTGAGCGCGCGCGGCACGACGGGAGCAAGCGCCTACACGCTCAACAACCTCGCGCCGGGCTCGCCTTACGCCTTTACCGTCGACGCGCAATTCGATCGCACCCGCGGCACCGGCAAACGCAACGAGGCCCGCGCGTGCAACTTGGTCTTCGTCAAGCGATAGCGGCGGTCATACGCCGGTCTGGCTGATGAATTTGGTGTTGAAATAGCCGTCCATGGCCTCGGTGCCGCCTTCCGAGCCGTAACCGGAATCCTTGATGCCGCCGAACGGCACCTCTGGCAGCGCGAGACCAAAGCTGTTGATCGACATCATGCCGGCCTCGACAGCGGCACCCACCGCGGCCGCAGTCTTGGCCGAACTGGTGAAGGCATAGGAGGCCAGACCGAAGGGCAGACGGTTGGCTTCCTCGACGACCTCGTCGAATGACTGGAAGCGCGAGATCAGCGCGAGCGGGCCGAATGGCTCCTCGTTCATGGCGCGCGCATCCTTCGGCACGTCGCTGACCACGGTCGGCTCGAAGAAATAGCCCTTGTTGCCGATGCGCTTGCCCCCGGTCTCGAGCTTGGCGCCCTTGCCGACGGCATCCTGCACCATGCCTTCGATGGCGCTGACGCGGCGCGGATTGGCGAGCGAACCCATCCTGGACTCGGGATCGAGGCCGTTGCCGACCTTGAATGCCCTGGCGCCGTCCACGAACTTGTCGACGAACTCCCTGAACACCTCGTCCTGGACCAGCATGCGGGTCGGCGAGATGCAGACCTGGCCGGCGTTGCGATACTTGGCGGCCGCCAGGATTTTCGCAGCCGAGGTGACGTCGGCGTCCTTGAACACGATCGCGGGCGCGTGGCCGCCGAGCTCCATGGTGGCGCGCTTCATGTGCAGGCCCGCAAGCGCGTTGAGCTGCTTGCCGACACTGGTCGAGCCGGTGAAGGAGATCTTGCGGATCACCGGATGCGGGATGAGATATTCGGAGATCTCCGCCGGCACGCCATAGACGAGGTTGATCACACCGTCGGGCACGCCCGCGTCGGCAAAGGCGCGGATGAGCTGCGCGGGAGAAGCCGGCGTCTCCTCCGGCGCCTTGACGATGATCGAGCAGCCGGCCGCGAGCGCGGCGGAGAGCTTGCGGACCACCTGGTTGATCGGAAAATTCCAGGGCGTGAACGCCGCGACCGGGCCGACCGGCTCCTTGATCGCGAGCTGGTAGATGCCCGGCCCGCGCGCCGGGATCAGCCGGCCATAGGCGCGCTTGGCCTCCTCCGCGAACCACTCGATCACGTCGGCCGCGGCCATCGCCTCCATCTTCGCCTCGCCGAGCGTCTTGCCTTGCTCCATGGTCAGCAGCGGCGCGATCTCGTCATTGCGCTCGCGCATGATGGCGGCGGCCTTGCGCATGATGCGGCAGCGCTCGAACGGAGCGACGTTGCGCCAGGTCTTGAAACCCGCAGCGGCAGCGGCCAGCGCCTCGTCGAGATCGGCCTTGCCGGCATGCGCGACGGTGCCGATCACCTCCTCGGTCGCGGGATTGAGGACTTCGATCATCTTGCCCGAATGAGCCGGGCGCCATGTGCCGCCAATGAAAAGCTGGATGTTCGAATAAGCCAAGGGAAGTCTCCTTTACATCGATCTGCGGCAGATAGCGTCCGCGGCGCGCGTCATCTCCGGTCCGAGATAGGCGCGAAAGCGCGGCTCGGCGCTGAGGCTGCGGAAGTCCGCCAGCCGCGTCACGCCGCCGCCGGCCACGAACAGGAATTGCTCGGCGATCTCGGCGAGGATATCGAGGTGCCAGCTCGCCGTCGGGTGCATGCAGAGGATGACCAGCCTGCCCTCGTCGCGCAGCTTGCGGAAGAAATCCAGCATGAAGCCGATATAACCGTCCTGCAGGTTGAACTGCGGCTCGTCGAACAGGTGCACGAGCGGCGTCCGGGTCGGCGATGGCGCGAGGAACGCCGAAGGAATCCGCTTGCGAAAGCGCCTGACCTGGTAGGATTGGTGATAATGGATCGCGAGACGATCGCGCTCGCGATACTTGACCCCATGGATATCCGTGCCCGCGACCAGCACGCGTCCCGAGGTCGGCGCATTGGAGCCGGTCATCATCTCGAACAGGGTCGTCTTGCCGGCACCGTTCGGCCCGACGACGCCGACAATACCCGGCTCGTCCAGCGCCAGGCTTGCCTGAAGCGTGAACGTCGGACGGCGAACGATGCGGCCCGTCGTATAGACCTTGCTGACATCATCGAGCACGAGCAGCGGTGCGGGCACTTATTGTACTCCCAGCAAGCGCTGCCGAAGGGAACGATCATCGCGCAACACAGCGGCCTCCCCGGTCCAGACGATCCGGCCGCGGTCGATGACCGCGGCATGGTCCGCGACCGACAGCGCGATCTCGGCATTCTGCTCGACGACCAGCGAGGCGATGCCCTCGTCCTTCATCCGCAAAATCGTCGCGAGCACGTCGCCGACGATCTTTGGCGCCAGGCCCTGGCTCGGCTCGTCGAACAACACAAGCCCGGGCGAGCCGATCAGCGCACGCGCAATGGCCACCATCTGCATTTCGCCGCCCGACAGATTTTCGCAATCCCGCTCCATCAAATATTCGAGGGGCGAGAAGATCGCGCAGGCCTCCTTGACGCTCCATCGACGGAAACGCGTGCGCTTCTGCGCGATCGACAGATTACGCGCCACCGACAGGGTCGGGCACAGCCGCCGGTCGTCTGGCACCCAGCCGATGCCGGCACGCGCGACCTCATGGGTCGGATTGTGCGTGACGTCGCGCCCGTCGAAGCGCACCGCGCCGCGCCGCGGCCGCGTCAGCCCGAGGATCGAACGGAGCATGGTGGTCTTGCCGGCGCCATTGGGCCCGAGCAGCGCAAAGACCTTCGCCTGCTCGATCGCGAGCGAGGCGCCGAACAGCGCCTGGGTCTCGCCGTAGAACGTATCCAACCCGTCGACTTCGAGGATCATGCGAACCTCCCCAGATTGGAGCGCCGGACCCACTCGTTCTGCTGCAATTCGTGCGGCGTGCCGCGCGCCACCACCTGGCCCCAATGAATGACCGAGATGCGGTCGGCGAGCGAGAACAGGAACTCCATGTCGTGTTCGATCGCGACGATGGTGAGCTTGCCTTTGAGGCGAGCGACCAGGCTTGCGAGCCGCTGCACGCCGTCGGAGCCGAGGCCGGATGTCGGCTCGTCCAGGCACAGCACCCGCGGCGCCTGCGCCAGCGCGACGGCGATCTCCAGCGCGCGGCGGTCGCCGTAGGACAGGTCCTTGGCGCGAACATCGCCCTTCTCCGCAAGCCCGACTGTCGCAAGCGCTTCGGAAGCCTGCTCGGCGAACTTGCGCTCACCGGCCGCCGCGCGGGCGAAATCGAGGCCGCGCGCGCGAAACGCGGGCAAGCCCATCATGACGTTGTCGCGCGCGGAGAATTCGTCGAACAACGTCATGATCTGGAACGAGCGGGCGATGCCCTTGGCGGCGATACGGTGCGGGCTCAAGCCGGTGACATCCTCGCCGCCGAGACGGATTTTGCCGCGATTTGGTTTCACCCGGCCGGTGAGGACGTTGAAGAAAGTGGTCTTCCCGGCACCGTTCGGGCCCATCACGCCGTGAAACTCGCCCTCGCCGACTGCGAGGTCGACGCTTTCCAATACGACGCGATCGCCGAAGCGGACATGCACACCTGCGGCCTCGATCATGCTCATCGCCCGCTCCCGACCAGCAACCGCATCGCGGACGTACCGCGCCGCCTCAAGGCGTCGAGAGAATGCTGCCGCACCAGGGCTGAGAGCGCGCCGGCGATGCCCTCGGGACGGAACAGCACGATCGCCATGAAGAGAAGACCGAAATAGAGCATCCAGGCATTGGTCAGCGCGCCGATCACGTCGCGTGCAGTGAGGAAGAGGACCACACCGATCACCGGGCCCCAGAAGCTGACAAGCCCGCCGCCGACCAGCGTCATCATCACGACGTAGCCGGACTGGTGCAGGCTCATCACATCGGGAAACGCGGCAAGCTGCGCCATCGCGAACAGGCCGCCGGCAAAGCCTGACAGCGCGGCCGAGAGGGTGAAGACCGACACCTTGTAGAGCCACACATTGTAGCCGAGATGGGCGGCACGGATCTCGCTCTGCCTGATCGCGGCGACGACGCGGCCATAGGGCGAATGCACCAGCCGCCACAAGGCGGCGACGCCAATTGCGAACGCCGCGAGTACGAAATAGTAGAACGCGACATTGTCGGTCAGGTCAAACGACACCAGGCCGAAATCCGCAGGCAGCCGCCTGATCTTGAGCAGGCCATCCTCGCCGCCGGTGATGCCGTGCGACTTGATCGCGAGCGTCCAGAATATCTGGCCGAACGCGATCGTCATGAAGGCGTAGTAGATGCCGCGCCGGTGCGAGATGAAGAGTGCCACCAGCGCGCCGGCGAGGCCGGCCGCGAGCGTCGCCAGGGCAAGGCATATCCAGAGATTGGCGACGATGTCGAACTGGCACAGCCCGAAGGCATAGGCGCCGATGCCGAAATAGGCGCCGTGGCCGAACGACGGCAGGCCGGCGGTGCCGAGCACCAGGTTGAAGGCCAGCGCATAGAGCGACCAGATCAGGATCTCGATTCCGAGATAGGGATAAAGCCCGACCCGCGTGATCCAGAGCGGCACTGTCGCGAGCACCAGCCAGAGCACCAGCATGGACGGCGTGACAAGCCGCGAAGCGTCGGATGAGGTCGTCGAACCCACGATCATATCCCCTAGACCTCGAGCACGCTCTTCTTGCCCCAGAGGCCGCGCGCGCGGAACGTCACGACGGCAACGAGCAGGATGTACATGGATAGCAGCGACCATTCGGACGCGTAGGCACCGGCGAGGCCGACGCACAGACCGACCAGCAGGCCGGCGACGACCGCGCCCCAGAAACTTCCGACGCCGCCGAGCACGATCACCAGGAATGCCGGGATGACGGCATCGACGCCCATATGCGGGCGGATGCCCCAGATCGGTGCGACGATGATGCCGGCGATGGCCGCCAGCATGGTGCCGAACACGAACACCAGGAGCCGCAGCCGCGACAGATTGATGCCGAGCGCGCGGACGATCTCGCTGTCATGCGCGCCGGCCTTCACGGTCGCACCGAACGAGGTCTTCTCGATCAAAAGCCAGACGAGGCCAATGATCCCGGCCGCGATGCCGGCTGCATAGAAGCGATAGGTTGACCAGATGAGGTCGCCGAACAGGAAGCCGCCATTGACGGCTGACGGCACCTGCAGCACATAGTCGCGCGTGCCCCAGACCAGGCGGATCAGCTCTTCGATCACCATCGCCGCGCCGAAGGTCAGCAGCAGTCCGTAGAGCGGGTCCTTGCCGTAGGTGCGTCGCATGCAGAACTCGATCAGCATGCCGACCAGGCTCACGATGACGGGCGCGATGACCAGCGTCGCGGCGTAGCGCCAGCCGAGCGGCAGTGCGAGCCACAGCTTTGCAAGCTCGGCCGGCAATGGCGGACGCGGACCGGTGAGTTGCATCGCGACATAGGCACCGAGCGCGAACAACGACCCGTGCGCCAGATTGATCTGCTCCATCAGCCCGACGATGAGCATGAAGCCGAGCGCGATCAGCGCGAATAGCAGGCCAAGCGTCAGGCCGTTCACAAGATGCGGAAGGATGTCGAACAAGGGTTAAGTCTCGCAAACTGGCATTCCAGGAGCAGGCAGACGGCGCGACGAGCGCGCCGCCGTTATCGCGATGGGGCGAACCGTCGTCAGGAGTCGACGGTCGGCACTTGCTCGTAGGGCGCGAGCTTGCACTTGCCGGGTGCGGCGTCATCGGCCGCGGATTTCGGCTCGGTCCAACTGATGATCTCATAGAGATCGGTGTTGTCGGCCGGTTTGGCGTTGCGGCGCGCCAGGTAGATCGTCTGCTGCATCTGATGCGTCATTGGATCCATGTAGGCGTCGAAGTGCTGCATCCGGTCGGTCGCCGAGACCTTGAGATTCTCGAGCTCCTTGATGATCTTGACGTTGTTGGTCGACCCTGCCCGCTCGATCGCGCGGAGCAATTCGCGCGTCGACATGTAGCCGTTGTAGGAGACGTTGCCCGGCACCGGGATCGGGCCATCCTTGTTGGCGGCCTGCCATTTCTTGACGAAGTCGGCGACCCCAGGCAATTGCAGCTTATGATACCAGGTGGTGCCGAACACGCCGAACAGGCTGTCGGGCGCGCCCCAGACGTCGGGCCAGTCCTGCTGGTTGTTGATCCAGGCCGGCTTGCCGTCGAGCTTGAGCTGCGCCACCTGCTCGCGCAGCGCCTTGATGTCGTCGCCGCCGATCGCGGTCGCGACGACGTCGGGCTTTGCCTGCTGGATCTTGAGCAAATAGGCGGTGAAGTCGCGGGTGTTCTGCGGCACCAGGAGATTGTCGACGATCTTGCCGCCGGCGGCCTCGACCTGCGCCTTGGTCGCGGCGGATGTCGTGTGGCCCCAGACATAGTCGTTGGTCAGCAGCATCCAGGTCTTGCCGATGGAGTCGACCGCGTTCTTGACCGATGCCTTGGAGAAATTGGTGCCGTTGCCGTCCCAGACGAATTTCACGCGCGAGCAGTTCTCCCCGGCCTCGCTCGGCGCGGAAGAATTGGTG
This sequence comes from Bradyrhizobium sp. 62B, assembly GCF_030272265.2. Lineage (NCBI taxonomy): Bacteria > Pseudomonadati > Pseudomonadota > Alphaproteobacteria > Hyphomicrobiales > Nitrobacteraceae > Bradyrhizobium > Bradyrhizobium sp. 62B. Next base: position 4,706,287 of record NZ_CP092841.2, read on the forward strand.
TTCATGTAGATCACGCCATATTTGCTGGCGACCTGCGTGATGGCGTTGGCGACGCCGGAGTGCAGCGCGCCGATCAGGATGGTGCAGTCCTCGCGCGTGATGAAGCGTTCGGCGACACGGCTGCCGGTCGCCGGCGTGGTCTCGGTATCCGCGGTGATGAAGGTGACTTGGCGCCCGAGCACGCCGCCTTTGGCGTTGAACTCGTCGATCGCCATCTTGATGCCGCGGAAATCATCCTGTCCGCTGTTGCCATATTGACCGCTGGCATCGCAGGTCAGGCCGAGCTTGATCGGCTTTGCGCCCTGCGCCCACGCGTGATTCTCCTTCCACGGCCCGAAGAAGCTGCCGGTGCCGCCGATGACGCTCGCCATCAAGCTGCCCTTCAAAACGCTTCGCCGTGAGATCTGACGCCCTCTCATCGTTTCCTCCCGTTTTCGAAGTCTTTTGCTTTTTTGTGCGATTAGAATATTCATTCCATTTGTCATGTAAAGTGGAATATTTGGTCCAAACGGTGAAATGCCGTTAAACAGGCGACCGATCCGGAGACCCGAGACGATGAACAAGGCACAGGGAGCCATGAGCTACGACGAGCTGCGCGGCGCCATTGCGCAGCGGCACCGCGCTTTGTCGGGCCGGCTGCAGCAGATCGCGGAGTTCGTGCTCGATCACCCGACGGATGTCGCACTGGGCACGGTCGCCGAGGTGGCGCAGCGCTCGGGCGTGCCGCCGTCGGCGATCGTTCGCTTCGCCCATGCGCTGGGCTTCGGCGGCTTCACCGAAATGCAGCAGGTGTTCCGCTCACGCCTCGTTGCCGGCGTGGCGCCGAGCTACAAGGCGCGGCTCGCCCGAATGAAAAGCGAGGAGAAATCGGTGCTCGGCCGCCAGCCGGCCGCGGTGCTGTCGCGCTTCGTCTCGGAAGCGCAATCGTCGCTGGTCACACTGAGCCAGTCCGTCCATGCGCGCGAGCTCGACGCCGCGACCGCGATCCTTGCGAAAGCGCGCGACATCTATCTGCTCGGCCTCGGCGGCTCGTTTCCGGTTGCGACCCACCTCGCCTATGTGCTGCGCAAGCTCGGACGGCGCGTCGTCCTGCTCGATGGCACCGGTGGCAGCATCCACGAGCAGTCGCATGCCGCAACCGTGGAGGACGCACTGGTCGCGATCAGCTTCCGGAATTATTACCCCGACACGGCGCGGCTGTTTCCCGAACTGGTCGCGCGCGGCGTCCCCACGATCTCCATCACCGACAGCCTGCTGAGCCCGATCGTCGAGGGAGCGCGCGTCGTGTTCGAAATCCAGGACATGCCGGAGCCGGCGCTGCGCACGCTGGTCGCACCGATGTGCCTCGTGCAGGCGATGGCGATCGGCCTCGACCTCGCGGCTGACTAAGTTTCAAAACAGGAGAAAGATCATGGTTGCACATGACGGGAGAGTATTGGTAGGCCAAGTCGCGCTGGTGACCGGCGCGGGCCGCGGACTCGGGCGCGCCTTCGCGGAGAAGCTCGCCGCCCTCGCCGCCGATATCGCCGTCCACGGCATGCGCGAGAACGGCCCAGCCGAATATGGCGAGGGCACCACCCTCACCGCCGTCGCCGAAGAGATCGGTCGGCAGTTCAGTGTTCGCACCACGCGTGTGCTTGGCGATCTCACCAGGGGCGAGGACATCGCGCGCGTGATCGCCGAGACGGAAAGCGCGCTCGGCCCGATCGACATCCTCGTGCACAACGCGGGGGGCGACATCGCGGCCGCCGGCGGCAAGCCGGACCCGAATGACGCAGTCCACATCAAGGAGGCCGATGTCCGCGCGGTGCTGGAGCGCAATCTGCTCTCGACCGTCCTGACCTGCCAAGCGGTCGCCAAAGGCATGATGGAGCGGCGGCGCGGCCGCATCGTCACGCTCGGCTCGGTCGCCGCTTTCAAGGGACGCACCCAGGGCTCGATCTACGCGGTGGCGAAGGCCGGCGTGACGCATTACACACGATGCCTGGCCGACCAGCTCCGCCCTTACGACATCGCCGTCAACTGCATCGCGCCGGGCGACACCCGCACCGGCCGCTTCCTCGGCACACGGGCGGTGGCCCCTGACAGGATGGTCGAGACCGGCACGCTCGACCGGATCGCGACCGTCGACGAGGTCGCACGCGTCGTCGAGTTCTTCGCAGGTCCCATGGGAGCGTTCGTCTCAGGCCAGGTGCTGAGGATCGACGGCGGCGGACAGTGCTGGCCGGGCTGAGTGCATCCGGCAAGCCGCCAAGAAAAAGGGCCGCTGAGAAGCGGCCCTTTGGACATCCGAATGAACCAGGATCACTCCACCCGCGCCAGCACCGCGAGCTTGCGGATGCCCTTGTTGCGGTAGGCGTCGAGGAACGCGTAATAGTCCTTGAACGACACGCAGCCGTTGGAATCGCCGTTCGGTCCGAGCATGTAGGTGTGCGCGAGCAAGCCGTCGCGGCCGTAGATCGCGCTTTCGCCGCCGATCGGGGTCAGACGCAGTGCGGGCACGCCGTGGAACAGCGCCTCGCGCGGCTTCAGCGTGTAGATGTGCGGCGGCGTCACGCCGCGCATGCGGGTGCGCTGCGAGCGCGGATCGTCGAGACTGGAGCCGAGGCCGGAATGCGCCTCGAGCTTGGTGCCATCGGGCAGATAAACCGTCTTGGCGGTGATGTCGTAGACGGCGGTATCGCGCTCATAGGGCGGCGCGCCGCCTAACATCGGGTTCTGCTCCTTCGGCGCGATCGCCGCCGTGATGCTGGCGTCGGCCGAGGCATAGGCCAGGAGCCCACCGGAGGGCTCACGCTTGCCCCAGAGTTTTTCGACCATCGACTGGCGCGGACCGGTGATCGACATCACCGCGGCTTTGGCGCGCTCGGCGATCGACTTCTTGGCTTCGGGCGCCGGCACGATCTGGGCCGGATCGGCCGAGGCGAGCTGGATCTGCGCATCCGGCGCACGCTTGGCCTTGTCCGCGGTCTTGTCGGTCGTCTTTTCAGCAAGTTTGGCCGGGGCCGCCGGCTTCAGCGCTTCCGCCACCTTGGCGATCACGCTTTGCTTCGGCGGGTCTTTCACCACCGCAACCTGTGTCGCCGGCGCCGCGCTGGCCGCGTTCGAGGCCACGCCTTGCGTCGCAGCTGCGGCAAAGCGCTCGTTGAACATCTCACGCGAGATCGGGGCTGCGACCTGCAACCGGTCCGGCAGCAGCGCAAAAGCTTCCTTGATGGCGTCGCCGGCCTCGCGCAGCGCCACTTTGGGCGCACGCTTCACCACCGGCTCGTCGTAGCCGATGCTGCCGACGGTGGGATAGACGCTCGCGCCCAGGACGTTGTTGTAGATGGTCCAGCCGGCGCCCATCACGACGCAGCCGATCGCCGCGGCGCCCAGCCAATTGGTCGTGGTCATTTTCCGGGAAGATTTCCGCGAGTGGCTTTGCGAGAAATTTTTCGACTTCCGTGCCGCGTTACTCTGCGCAGCGATACTCGTACTCATACGCCTTGCGTCCAGGACGGTGTCACTCAGTCCCCCTTCAAAGTGCCGCTGGTCACGATCCGGGAACAGCATCTCGCAGAGGGTCGGAGCGTCATTAAGGCGACTTTTAGTTAAATGCGGATTAAGTTCGGGCGGATCTAGGGCGGCTCGTTAACGCTGTCTCATTCTGAGAAAAAAGCCCGCAGAACTACGGACTTAGGCGCGTCTGTTAACCATAACTCTCGGCCGGATTTGGCGCATTCAGCGGACCTCTTCGGCCGCCTCTCTAGACCCACCAACCGAGTCCTTTTCGTGGCTTCAAGGCCCCGCACGATAACGGGGAAGCATTGCGCGAGGCTGGTGCGCGAGGCGCCCCCTCCGCGTCACGCGATGCAGCCCTGACCGAAAGTTGATCGCGCTGGGCTGGAAAATGCCGCGGCCAGAAAATAGTTGCGAGACCGGCACTTTTCAGCAGCCTCTGCGTGTGATACGGTACCGTATCAACATCGCCTTGAACTGTGCCAAGCACGCAAAGGGAGGCTGGCATGAGTTGTGGGTTCGCGCGCGCCCGGTTTTTCGCCCTGGCGGGGTGGTTTTTGTTGATCGGCTCCGCACATGCGCAGCCTGCTCCCAATGCGGGCTGCACGGCATCGCCATCCACCGCAGGCACGCAAATTTGGCGCTGCGACAACGGCATCACCATTGTCGCGGAAAACGGCGCCAGATTTGAACTAAAAGACGCCAACCGCGACGGACATATAGACTCCGTCGAGTTGAGCAGCAGAGCGCTGCTGGTCGAAGTGCCCAAAAAGCCCGGCGGCAATTCCTTCAAGGTGCTGACGCCGCAGGCGATCGCCGCGGTGCGCGGTACCCGATGGGCCGTCGACGTCGCCGAGGCCAAGACCTCCGTCTTCGTCGCTGACGGCCGTGTCGGCGTCAGCCGCAGGAGCCGCGGACGCGGCGTCGTTCTGGGCCCCGGCGAAGGCGTCGACGTGGAAGCGACCGGCCCGTTGACCGTCAAGACATGGGGCCAGCCGCGCGTCGAGGCACTGATGAGACGGCTCGGCCAATGAGGCTTGGTCAATAAGGCTTGGTCAACAAGGCTTGTTCAACAAGGCTCGGCCAATAAGGCTTGGTCAACAAGGCTTGGCCGATAGGACTTAGAACAAAGAAGATTGCAGTACGTGGTGACGAGACGCGTTCAGATCCTGGTGGCCCTTGCCCTCACCGCGCTGTGGGGTGCGGGCATCTATGCTGCGCACGCCTACGGCCATCTGCGCTTTCTCGACCGCCTCGAGGCAACGCTGACCGATTGGCGGACCCAGGTCCGCGGCGTGCAGCGTCCGCCCGATCTCGTCACCATCGTTGCGATCGACGACACCGTGGTGAAGCGCGGCGGCAGCTATCCGCTGCCGCGTGCCGATCTCGCCCGTGTCGTCGACACCATCGTGTCGTTCAAGCCGAAGGTCGTTGCGATCGATCTGCTGCTGGTCGACCGCAGCGCCGCGATCGGCGACGCCACGCTGGCCAACACGCTTGCCACCGGCCCCATGGTGCTCGCCGCCGCCGCGATCTTTCCCAGCGACAGCGAAACCGTGGAGCCGAGCAGCCAGGGCCCCCTCGCCGTGCTGCCGCAGGCGGAACGCTTCCTGCTGCCGCTGCCGGCGTTCGCCGATCACGCCGAGGTCGGCGTCGTCAATGTCGCGACGGGACAGTCGGGCTCGCCGCTCTCGGTGCCGATGCTGTTCCGGACGCACGACAAGGTCGAGCTGTCGTTCCCCCTGCGCGTCGCGAGCCGCGCGCTCGACAAGCCGCTGACGATCGCGCCGGATCAACTCATGCTCGGTGAGCGCGCGGTGCCGACCGACACCGATTTCGCGCTGCCGATCACCTATTACGGTCCGCGGCGCACCATCCGCACCGTCAGCGCGCAGAGCATCTTCGACGGCACGCTCGATCGCGCGGCGATCGAGAACCGGATCGTCGTGATCGGTGCCTCGGTCGCCGGCGGCGGCGACTTCTATCCCACGCCGTTCGATTCCCTGATGCCCGGCGTCGAGGTGGTCTCGACTGCGATCACGCATCTGGTTGCCGGCGACGGCATCGTGCGCGACCGCAGGGTTCGTATCGCCGACGCGCTCGCGGCGATCCTGCTGCCGATGCTGCTGGTCGGCCTGCTCGCCTGGCGGCGCAGCGCGCCCGGCATCGTGGCGGCGGCCGCTTTGATGATCGCCTGGGCCGGCCTCAACGCGGTCGCGTTCACACATGGCGTCTGGCTGAATGCCGCAACCACGCTCGCCGCTGCCGTGCCTCCGGTTGCGATCTTTGCCGGCGTGCAGCTCTGGGCCGGAGGCCGCCGCACGCAATATCTTGCCGCCAAGAGCAGTTCGCTCGCCCAGTTCCAGGCACCTGCGGTGCAGGAATGGCTGGCGCGCGATCCCAATTTCCTGTCAAAACCCGTCCGGCAGAACGCAGCCGTGGTCTTCATCGATCTCTCCGGCTTCACGGCCTTGAGCGAGCGGACCGATCCGGACGCGATCCAGGAGATCCTGAAGGCGTTTCACGCGCTGATCGACAGGACCGCGGTCGATTGCGGCGGCACGATCACCGGCTTTCTCGGTGACGGCGCCATGATCCTGTTCGGGCTTCCGGCCGCGATGCCCGATGATTCCGCGCGTGCACTGAAATGTGCCATCGACCTGCATCGCAGCGTCGAGCGCTGGATCGGCTCGCTACCGCCGGCCATCGGCGACCGGCTCGGATTCAAGATCGGCGCGCATTTCGGCGAGATCGTTGCCTCGCGTCTCGGCGGAAGTCACCAGCACATCACCGCGACAGGCGATACCGTCAACATCGCGAGCCGGCTGATGGAAGTGGCCGTCCAGAACGGCGCGCGGCTCGCGATGAGCGAGACGCTGCTGGATGCCGCCGACTTCCACGGGGCTCCCGACGGCGTTCTGTCAGGCCCCCTGCTCGCGCAGGTTCGGGGCCGCTCAGGCATCGTGACCGTGTGGTTCTGGCGTGATCAGGACAGGCCGGGCCAGGCTGCGGCCAGGGCCGAGATGATCGACTGAGGTGCTTACCTCGCTTCCGGCGGCGGCGAGCGGTCGAGCACGTCGCCCTTGGCACCTTCGAGCAGATCGATGCCGTAGGTCTCGACCACGAGCGGCCCGCGCTTGCGCTGCAATTGCGCGACCTGCGTGACCTTCGCGAAGAGATCGTTGAGGACGGGGTGACCGCCCTCACGCAGCTCGTCGACATAGAGCAGCTTGCCGGCAAGCAGCTTCGGATCGGGCTCGCCCATGTTGACCCAGCGGATGCGCTGGGTCCGCTGCAGCACGCAGGTGCCACGCGGCAAATAGAACGCGAGCCAGCCCGTGGTGCCGTAGTCCTGCGCGAGCACGCAGGTCGCGCCATGGCGCGCGCGCTCGGCTTCGATCCCGGCAGCGAGCTCGCGCCAGCCGACGCCGACGCTGCGCACGGTGGCATCGCGGCGATAGCCGGACAGCCAGCCGGTGTTGGCCTGCACGATCAGCGCGGCAAACATCACGATGCCGGCGGGCGCGGCCCAGCGCAGGCAGAAATCGACGAGGCGCCGCGCACGCGGCCCCCAGGGCGCGAGGCTGGCGGCGGCCGCGGCGACAACGAAAGGCGGATAGACCGGCGCGAACCAGTTGGCCTCGACGCGGGCATGCAGCGAATGCCAGACGAAATAAGCGACGATGGTCCAGAACATCGCCGCGATCAGCACGCGCGAGGCCAGCGCGCCGACGCGCTGCCAGGTCAGCGCGTGCAATCCCATCGCGCCGAGGATGAAGACCAGCGGGGTTGCGAACGCGATCTGGGTCGGGATCAGCTCGGCAATGAAGACCGGACGGAAATCCTCGATCTTGGCCCGGCCGAGCTGCTTTGCGAACGAGACCCATTGATGGTCCGCATTCCAGAGGATCACGGGCGCGAACAGCGCGAGCGCAACGAGGCCGCCGAGATAGGGCCATGGCGAGAGAAACCAGCGCCTGAGTTCCGGCACGCAAGCGAGCCAGATCAGGATCGCAGCGCCAAAGAACATCGCGGTGTATTTCGACAGCAGCGCCGCACCGACGGCCGCGCCGACTGCGAGCCACCAGACGCCTCGGCCGGTCTCGAGCACCTTGGCGAGGAAAAACAGCACGAAGCTGGAGGCGACCAGCAGCGGCGCGTCGGGCGTCACGATCAATGTGCCGACGGAAGCCAGCAGCGTCACATTGAGCAGGACGGCGCTGGTCGCAGCAATCCGCACCCCGCCGAACAGGATCGCCGCGGAGCGATAGATCGCATAGCTCATCGGCAGCGCGAGCAGGATCGAGACGAGGCGGACGCCGAGCTCGGTATCGCCCGCGATCATGGTGCCGGCGCGGATCACGTAGGCGACCATCGGCGGGTGATCGTAATAACCTCCCGCGAGGTTCTTCGACCACATCCAGTAATAGGCTTCGTCGAAGGTGATCGGCGTGAACGCGGCCGCGACGAGCCGTAAGCCGACCAGCGCCAGAATCAGCAGCGCGGTGTTGCGGACGATCCGCGCGTCAGCGTCGGCCATCTCGCGCTATTTCTTGCGCCAGACGAACAGGCCTGACATCGCGTAGTTCCACACCACGCCCATCAGCGCACCGGCCATGCCGGCCAGCCACCAGATCGGCTCCTGGTCGTACACCGAGAAGGCGACGCCGACATTGGCGAGCAGACCGACGCTGCACACGATGTAGAAGGCGATCAGGCCGCGCAGCAGCGCAAAACCCTTCAGCCGCTGGTCGCGATAGGTGAGGAAGTTGTTGAGGATGAAATTGCTGGTCATGGCGACGATGGCGCCGGCGGCCTGCGCCTCCGCGAACGGCGCCTTGAACAGCTGAAGTCCGATGAATAGCGTGGTGAGGTGCACCACGAGGCCGATGCCGCCGACCATCGCGAACAGGATGAAGCGCAGCGAGACGATGTCGTTGCTCAGCTTGGCGAGCACGAGACCGAGGAAATCGAGCGCGACCATGGAATCGAGCTTGCTCTCGCCGTGCTGGCGGGCGCCGAACGTGTAGGGAATCTCGACCGCCCGCAAGGTACCATGCGCGGTCGCGACGACGTCGAGCAGGATCTTGAAGCCGTGCACCGACAGCTCCGGCGCGAGCTGCTCGAACCGGTCGCGGCGGATCATGAAGAAGCCGCTCATGGGATCGGCGATCTCGACCCGGAGCATCTTCCTGGCGACTTCGGTCGCCAGCGCGCTGGCGCCGGCGCGCTGCTTGTTGAAGCCTTCGCTCTTGTAGCCCTCGATGTAGCGGCTGCCGACCACGAGATCGGCCTGGTCGCTCGCGAGCAGCAACAGCATCTTCGGCAGCTGGGTCTCGTCGTGCTGGAGGTCGGCATCGATCACGGCGACAAAGGGCGCACTGGAGGCCAGGATGCCCTCGATGCAGGCGCCCGACAGGCCACGGCGGCCGATGCGGCGAATACAGCGCACGCGGCTATCCTGCTGCGCCAGCGCGCGCACGACGTCCCAGGTGCCGTCGGGCGAATTGTCGTCGACGAACACGACCTCCCAGGCGACGTTGGCGAGCGTCGCCTCCAGGCGCCGATACAGCACCGTGACGTTGTCGCGCTCGTTGAAGGTCGGGACGATGACCGACAGTTCCGGGCCCTCTTGGGCCTGCTGCGGAACGTCGGAGCCCGGTCTGATCGCTTCATTCATGACGGCAGCGTATATCTGCCGCATCCTGCGCTGCCAAGCCGGGAGGTCTGTGGGAAACGCCCCAAAAAGGGGCCCTAAAATGCCAACGACCCCGGAACGGCGGGCCGCGCGTACATCCGGCGCAAGCCCAAGCTATTCCAAGGTCGTCCCAGCGCCGGAGTTTTCGCTCAACGTCGCCGTTAAGGGCTAGATAGGAACGACAAGACCGCTTCGCAAGGGGCCGGAAACCGGAATCCTTGTGCCTTATTGGTTGGGCACTTCCCGGATGATCGGGCCCCGCGGCGCCGGCGCGGCAGGGGCTGCGGGTGCCGCAGCCGGAGCCGGCTCGACCTTTGCCGGTTTGGGCGGCTTGCCATACTGGCCGATCGGCCCGAACACGACGGCAACTGCAAGCACGATCGCGGCAACGATCGCGCCCAAAATGCCCCCCACCGACTCAGACGCCATGGAAACCCATCCCTGTTCCAGATGCATCCTGTGATACCACGGATGCGCGCGGCGCCGGAAGGGCCACGCCCTACTTCGCCGGCGGCCTGTGCTTGACGAAGGCCGTCACGATGTCCTTCTGCGCGGATTCCACCGCCCTGTTCGCGGTGGCGAGATGGGCGCCGGCATCGATATCGGGATACTGCGTGGTGAGGTAGTCGAGCAGCGTCACCCGGTAATATTGGCGCTCCGACGGACAGGCGCCCGCGACCGAGCGGCCAAAATCCTGTTCCGTCATTCCTTGATTGCTGTCGCGCGAATATTCCCGCGCCAGGCAATGCCAGTAATCGTCGCGGCCCTGCTGGGCGAGCTTCCGCGCGCCCTTGGCGTCGTCGTCATCGGCCGTGACCGAGGACATCATGGCAGCAGATGTCATCATGACGAGCGCCGCTCCCAGCGTTGGCATCCGCATCTTGTTCTCCCTTGTCGCAGATCGCATTGCCGAGCTTAGGCTGGAGGCGAGAACTGGCCAATCACATCTCGTTTGACTAGGATGACGTCTTCCCTCCCCGTCGATGCGAGATCCTCCGTGGCCAAAGCAAAAACCGCGTCCAAAAAATCCGGCAACATCTTCATCGGCATCGGCGGCTGGACCTTCGAGCCTTGGCGCGGCGTGTTCTATCCGGAGAAGCTCACGCAGGCAAAGGAGCTGTCTTACGCGGCCTCGAAGCTGACTTCGATCGAGATCAACGGCACCTATTACGGCTCGCAGAAGCCGGAGAGCTTTCGCAAATGGGCGAGCGAGGTGCCCGACGGTTTCGTGTTCTCTGTGAAGGGACCACGCTTCGCCACCAATCGCCGCGTGCTGGCGGAGGCCGGCGATTCCATCAAGCGGTTCTATGATTCCGGCGTGCTGGAACTCGGCGATCATCTCGGGCCGGTGCTGTGGCAGTTCGCGCCAACCAAGAAATTCGACGGCGCCGATTTCGGCAAGTTCCTCGAGCTGTTGCCGCGCAAGCTCGACGGGCGCGCACTGCGCCACGTCGTCGAGGTCCGCCACGACAGTTTCTGCACGCCGGATTTCGTGACGCTGATCCGCGAGTTCGAGACGCCTGTCGTGTTCGCCGAGCACGGCAAATATCCCGCGATTGCCGACGTTGCCGGCGATTTCGTCTATGCCCGGCTTCAGAAGGGCAATGACGAGATCAAGACTTGCTACCCGCCAAAGCAGCTCGACGCCTGGGCCGAGCGCTTTCAAGCCTGGGCTTCGGGCGGTGAACCGGACGACCTCCCGAAAGTCGACAAGGCCAAACCGAAGAAGGAGCCGCGCGACGTGTTCGCCTACGTCATCCACGAGGGCAAGGTGCGCGCACCGGCCGGCGCCATGGAACTGATCGCGCGGGTGAGTTGAGGTGATCCATGGCAAAGGCGAAAAAGCTGTTCACCATCGGCTATGAGCAGACGCCACCCAAGGCGGTGCTGGACGAACTGGAGCAGGCCGGCGTCAAGCTCGTGGTCGACGTGCGCGCGGTGACGTCGTCGCGGCGCCCGGGCTTCTCCAAGAAGCAGTTGTCGGCCGGGCTCGACGAACGCGGCATCGCCTATGTCCACCTCGCCGCCCTCGGCACGCCGAAGGAAGGCCGCCTCGCCGCGCGCAGCGGACAGTACGACGTGCTCGAGAAGATCTTCTCGAAGCACCTGAAGGCACCCGAGGCCAAGGAAGCGATGGACGAGCTCTCGGCACTGGTGAAGAAGGCCGGACCCGTGTGCCTGCTCTGCTACGAGCGCGACCACACCCATTGCCACCGCCAGATGATCGCGGAGATCATCGAGGAGCGCGATGGGGTGACGGTGAAGAATTTGGCGGGACGGCAGGTGTAGTTGGCGCCGTCATTCCGGGGCGCGCCTCTTGGCGCGAACCCGGAATGACGGTTAAGCCTCCCCCGCGAGCCGAAACGTCCCTTCCATCATCTGCACGCAGCTGCCGCCGACATGGGCGGAGACGATCTTGCCGTCCTGCTTGCGCACGCGCGTCAGCAGGATGCTCGGACGGCCCATGTCAAAACCCTGGCCGACTGTGAGCTTGAGCTCGCCTTCCCGCGCGGGGTCGAGGTCGGCGAACAGCGCGGCCGCGGCGACCGTCGCGCTGCCGGTTGCTGGGTCCTCGGCGAGGCCGCCGGCGCCCCGCATGAACATTCGCGCCTGGCGTTCGGTAGGCGCCTCCGACGCGGGCACGTCGCGCGTATAGAACCACACCGAGCGGGCGTCATCGCGCGGCAAGAAACTGCCGAACGCGGCCGCATCTGGCCTCGCTCGCTTGAGGGCATCGCGCGAATGCACCTCCGCCACCAGGAACGGCGTTCCGACGCCGACGACTTGCGGCGCATGATGATCGGTCCGGATGTCATCGGCGCTCAACGAGAGGCAGGCTGCAACGTCAGCGGCGGAAACTTCCGCCAGCCGCGACAGCGGCTGCGGGGCAGTGAGCTCGGTGCTGATGACCCTGCCCTGCTCGCGAAAAATGTCGACCGGCACGATGCCCGCGATCTCCTCGAACAGCAGACGCGGCTTCGGCTCCTTGGCGAGACTCGCCAGCACGAAGGAGGTGCCGACATTGGGATGCCCCGCGAACGGCATCTCCCTTACAGGCGTGAAAATGCGCACCTCCGCATCATTGGCCTTGTCGCGCGGCGGCAGCACGAAGGTGGTCTCGGAATAGTTGAACTCGGTGGCGATCGCCTGCATCTGCGCCGTGGAAAGCCCGCCGGCATCGAGCACAACGGCAAGCTGGTTGCCGCCGAAGGCGCGATCGGTGAACACGTCGACGGTGATGTAGCGGCGCTGCATCGTCACTTCCCCATGCAAAAGGCGGCCGCAACCGACCGCATCGCCGACAGTCTACAAGCCGAAAACATCGCCCGTCATGCCCCAAAATTCGGAGCAATCGGAGCAATTGCAATGACGCGTTGGAAGACGACGCTACAGAGATACACAACGCCGGGCCGGCAAGCTTTGCGCCGGCCCGGCACCGTGTATGCGTCAGTAACCGTATGAGGCGCCCGTGTTCGGCAGGCACGGCGGCTGCGTGTACGGCGCAGAGACATACGCTCCCTCTGCCGGAGCCCTGACGCAGGAGTCGGTCGCCGCCTGAGTGACAACAGCGCGAGGCGGCGTGGCATGGCGCACCGTTGCGGCCTGAGTTGGGGTGACGGCAGCTGCAATCAAGGCGGCCGCAACGAGGGTCAATCGGATCATTGGCTTTCTCCGTGTCACAAAGGGAAGCCGAGACGTTTCAGCTTCCACAGTGCAATACGCGAAAGCTAACCGAGATATTTCATCACGCGCCTTCACCGAAGCGCGACCCCGCTTCAACGAACCGCGACTCACATGTGAAAGGCACGTTAGCCCAGCTGAAACACCGGCACCTTCTGCTCATAGCCGCGCACCTCGACCTCGCCGAGCGCGACCGCGTCGCTGCCGTCCTCGCCCAGCGTCTCGCGCACGGTCGCAGAGATCAGCAATTGCGAGCCGAACTCCTTGTTGAGCGCCTCCAGCCGCGAGGCGAAGTTCACGGTGTCGCCGATCACGGTATATTCCTTGCGCCTGGGCGAGCCGATATTGCCGGCGACGACCTCGCCGAAATGAATGCCTATGCCGATGCGCAGCGGCCAGCTCGTCTGCGCGTTGATGCGGTCCATCGCGCTCAGCATCTCACGGCCTGCGGCAACCGCACGCTGCGCGGCGTCGGAAGCCTCCAGCGGCGCGCCGAACAGCGCGAGAAAGCCATCACCCAGGAACTTGTTCACGATGCCGCCGTGACGGTCGAGGATGTCCACCAGCACCGCGAAGGCGCCGTCGAGCCGGTCGACCACCTCCTGCGGACTGCGCGACTGCGCAGCGGCGGTGAAGCCGCGGAAATCGACGAACATCACAGCAACACGGCGCACGTCACCGCCCGAGCTGGTTCCTGCCGCCATCAGCCGCTCCACCACCTGCGGAGAGACGTGCTGGCCGAACAGGTTCGTCACCCGGTCGCGCGCCGTCGCCGCCGCAATGCTCGCGGCGAACTGCCGGCGCAGCTGGGCGCCGACGGCGCCCGCCAGCACGCCACAGATCAGGATGACGACGCTGCGCACGGCGTGCAGATAGATCAGGGGGTCGCCGGCCTCGTCAGCCGAGTTGAAGTACAGCGCGACGGAGAGAAGCCCGGCCGCGGCCACGAAACCCGTGAATGCGGAGAGCCAGAAGTCGAGCCGTAGGGTCGAGAGGATGACGAAAATGAAGTACATCAGCGGCACGGCGAAGCCGAGCGCTTGGGCCGCGCCCATCGTCCGGATCTGCAGAACGAGAATCAGCGTAGGCAGCGACGTCTCGATCAGCGTGCCGATGTAACGCCGGAATACGGGCAGGTCGCGATCGAGGCGGAGATTCTTCCTGATCTGGGTATGGACCCAGACTTCGAACAGGATGAAGCCGACCAGAAGGCCGTAGACCTCGACGATCCCCTCCGTTCCGCGCCAGACCCGGTTCACCACACTGGGCTCGATCAGATAGATCGCGGTGAGCAACACCATCATGATGCAGCCCGTCATGATCAGCGCGCGCACCCGGAGCAGCTCGGTGCGCAGCACTTCCCGCGTCAGCTCGCGCTCGAAATCCTCCGACAGCGCCGCGTGGTGCCGTGTCTTCCTGCTCGCAAACCTGACCATTCCGCCCCCTTGTCATTCCGGGGCGCGGCGAAGCCGTGAACCCCGGAATCTCGAGATTCTCAGGTGCGCAATTGCGCACCAAAGTTCGATGCCAGCGCATCGCCCCGGCGACAGTTTGCCTCAATCCAGCGTGCGGCGGAAGCGCGTCACGGCGATGGTCATGGCGAGCAGCATCAGGGCCGCCAGCGCCAGCGTGTCGAAGCGCAGATTCTGCATGGTGGCGCCCTTCAGCATGATGGCCCGGACGATTCGCAGATAATGGGTCAGCGGCAGGCATTCGCCGACATATTGCGCCCAGGTCGGCATCCCCGCGAACGGGAACATGAAGCCGGACAGCAGGATGCTCGGCAGGAAGAACATCATCGACATCTGCATGGCCTGGAGCTGGTTCTGCACCACGGTCGAGATCGTGTAGCCGATCGACAGATTGGTGGTGATGAACAATGTCGAGAGCAGCGCCAGCAGGAACAGATTGCCGAGCACGGGGACGCCGAACAGGCCGACGCCGATGCCAATGATGAGGAAGGCCTGGACGAAGCCGACCAGCACGTAAGGCACGATCTTGCCGAACATCACCTCGACTGGCTTGATCGGCATCGACAACAGGCTCTCCATGGTGCCGCGCTCGACCTCGCGCGTCACCGACAGCGCGGTGAAGATCAGCATGGTCATGGTGAGGATGGTGCCGACGAGACCCGGCACGATGTTGAGGCTGGAGCTAGCTGCCGGATTGTAGCGGGCATGCGCGCGGATCTCGAACGGCATCTCGGGGGGATCGCCGATATAGAGATCGTGCTTGAGCGCGGTCTGCACGACCATGCCGAGCGAGCCGATCGCCGAGCTCGCCGCCACCGGATCGGTCGCATCGGCCGCAACCAGCAGCGCCGGCCTGTCGCCGCGCCGCACCGCCCGCTCGAAGCCGCGCGGGATCTCGACGCCGAACAGCACCTTGCCGGATTTCAGCAGGTTGTCGAAATCCTCGACATCGTGCACCTCATAGAGGAAGCGGAAATAGGCCGTGTTCTCCAGCGCCTTCAGGATCGAGCGGGCGAGATCGGAATCCTCCTGGAGCAACACCGCGCTCGGCAGATGGTGCGGCGTCGTGTTGATGGCATAGCCGAACAACATCAGCTGCATCACGGGCAGCATCACGATCATCGCAAACGAGACGCGGTCGCGCCTCAGCTGGATGAACTCCTTGATCAGCATCGCATAGGAGCGCCGCAGGAAGCCGAAGCGCTCCCGGATGTCGCGCCTTGGTGCGGAATGTTCGACGGCGCTCATTGGAAATTATCCTTGGAGCGCCCCATCAGCTCGATGAACACGTCTTCCAGCGAGGGCGACGATTTGTGCCAGTGCAGGCCGCTTCTTTCCCGCCACGGCCCAATGCTGGCTTCAAGCGCGGCGACGTCGCGCCCCGAAACGTGCAGCGAGGTACCGAACGGTGCCACCATGTCGATCCCGGATTTGCCGGTGAGCTCGGCCGCGAGAGCGTTGAGGTCCTCGCCCGTCACCGTGTAGGTCGTCAGCGCGGATTTCGAGATCACCTCCTCCACCGTGCCGTGGGTCAGCAGATGGCCGTAGGCGATGTAGGCGATCTCGTGGCAGCGCTCGGCTTCGTCCATGTAATGGGTCGACACCAGCACGGTGAGGCCCTCGGCGGCCAGCGCGTGGATCTCGTTCCAGAAATCGCGCCGCGCCTTGGGATCGACGCCGGCGGTGGGCTCGTCCAGCAGCAGCAATTGTGGATTGGGCAGCGTGCACGCCCCCAGCGCCAACCGCTGCTTCCAGCCGCCCGAGAGCTCGCCCGCGAGCTGCTCCTCGCGCCCGGAGAGCCCGAGCCGCTTGATCATGTCGCGCGCGGCGCCTCGCGCGTCAGCGAGGCCATAGAGCCGCGCGACGAATTCTAGGTTCTCGCGCACGGAGAGATCCTGGTACAGGCTGAAACGCTGGGTCATATAGCCGACCTGACGCTTGATCTTCTCGGCATCTTTCAGGATGTCGTAGCCAAGGCAGGTGCCCTCGCCACTATCGGGCGTGAGCAACCCGCAGAGGATGCGGATGGTCGTGGTCTTGCCCGAACCGTTCGGACCGAGGAAGCCGTAGATCGAGCCGCGCTTCACCTGCATCGACAAATCGTGCACGACCTCGCGGCCGCCGAACGATTTCGTCAGGCCCTTGACGTCGATCGCGATGCCGTTGCCACCGTTCATCGCTTGTCCGCCACCGGAGTCTTGGGATTGAGATAGACGTCGATCGGCTGTCCGACCCGCAGGGCATCAGGGCGCGAGGGCCGCGCCTGGATCAAATAGACCAGCTTGTTGCGCTCCTCGAGGCTGTAGATGACAGGCGGGGTGTATTCGGCCGAGGTTGCGATGAAATAGACCTTTGCGGTGAGATCGGCCGCGCAATTGTCGCAGGAGACGCGCACCGTATCGCCGATCGAAAGCTTCGGCAGCGCGGTCTCCGGCACGAAGAAACGCAGCTTCATGTTGCCGGGCGGCATGATCGACAGCACCGGCCGCTGCGCCGCCACCATCTCTCCCTCGCGGAAATAGATCTGCTGGATGGTGCCGGCGACCGGCGCAAAGCCCTTGCGCCGCGCCATCCGTGTTTCAGACGTCGCCACCCGCGCCTCCGCGACGCGCAATGCCGAAACAGCGGAGTCGAGATTGGCCTGCGTGCCCGAGCCGGTCTTGCTCAATGAGGCCGCGCGATCATAGGTCTGCTGCGCATTCGCCAGCGTCGCCTTTTGCTGATTGAGATCGGCAAGCTGGAGGTCGTCGTCGACGGAATAGAGGGCGTCGCCGACCTTGACCTCATCGCCCTCGCGGACATTGAGCTTGGTCACCCGCCCCGCCTCGTCCGGGCTGACGAAGATCATGTCGGCCTCGACCCAGCCCTGAAAGCCGGGATCGCGCTTCTCGTTGCAGCCGGCCAGAGAGGTCGCGAGCGCGAGAACCAATGCAATACTGAGAAGTGCGTGCGACGACCTCATGTCGTCCTCCGTTCGCCAAAAATCAAATCGAGATGGACGCGCACCATCTCCTGCGCGTCGAGCGGCGCATGCCGCGCAAACAGGCTCTGCCAGATCACCGCGATCATCGCCGGCGCGACCAGGATCTGCGGATAGCGCGCGAGGTCCTTCTGACGGATCTCGCCGCGGGCAATGCCGAGCTCGATCAGGGCGCGCATGGCGGCGACGCCGCGCGAGACGACCTCGCGATAATAGAAGTCGGCGACGGCCGGAAAGCGCGGCCCCTCCGCCACGATCAGCCGCACCAGATCGCCGCGCCTGGTGCCGATGACCTCTTTGAGGAAGTTGCCGGCAAAGGCCTCGACGAGGTCGCGCACCGAGCCCGTCGGTGGCGGCAACCTCGTCAGCCGCTCCACCACCGGCACGATCACGATGCGCACCAGCTCCTCGAACATCGATTCCTTGTCCTTGAAGTGCAGGTAGATCGTGCCCTTGGCGACACCGGCACGCTTGGCGATGTCGTCGAGCCGCGTCGCGGCAAAGCCGCGGGCGATGAATTCCTCCATCGCGGCCTCCACGATCGCCGCGCGCCGCTCCAGCGCGCGCGCAGCGCGGTTCGACGCGGGCATCCCCTCGCTGCCTGCGCGCGCAGCGCCTTTCGCGCCGGCACGAGCTGCGGATGACGAGGCGGCTTTGGAGGGCTTCTGGGTCATCTTGAATTTATGACTGACTGGTCAGTCATAGTCAAGACAACAGAGCAGACCTGTCGTCCACGAACGAATTAGCCTTGACTAATTCATTAGTAATTGCTAATTGAAATCCATGATCGAAGCTGCTCCAAATTCCGTCACCACCGTGATGCGCGCTCTGGCCGATCCGACTCGCCGCGCCGTGTTCGAGCGCGTGTTCGAGAGCAAGGAGATCAGCGTCGCCGAGCTGACGCGCGGCAGCGGCGTGACCCAGGGCGCGATCTCGCAGCACCTGAAGTCCCTCAAGCAGGCCGGCCTCGTCGCCGAGCGCGCCGAGGGCCGCAACGTCTATTACCGCGCCGCGCCGCAAGGGCTCGAGCCCCTGGTCACCTGGATGGACCATTACGGCGTGTTCTGGCGCGAGCGCTTCCAGAACCTGCGTGACCTCTTGAAGGAGATCGATCCGTGAGTGCAGTTGCTTCCAAAGTCCAAACTCAAGACATCGTCATCGACGAGGTCTTCCCTCACGCGGTCGCGACGATCTGGAAGGCGCTGACCAGCGCCCAGTTGATCGCGCGCTGGCTGATGCCGCCGACCGGTTTCGAGGCCGTCGAAGGCAACACCTTCACGTTCAAGACCAATCCGGCCGGCGCGTGGGATGGCACGATCCAGTGCCGCGTTCTGGAGGTCGTGCCGAACCAGCGCTTTGCCTATGCCTGGAAGGGTGGCGACGAGAGCAATACCGGCTACGGCTCGGCGCTGGATACGGTCGTCACCTGGTCGCTCACACCGGTCGAGGCAGGGACGCGCGTGCGCGTGGTGCATTCCGGCTTCGTGACGCCGAAGAACGATACCGCTTACCGCAACATGAACGACGGCTGGGTCAAGGTGCTGCAGCGCCTCGATGCCATCTCGGGCGAAGACAAGTAAGGAAGCCTCGCGATGGACAAGCCCTATACCGGCGGCTGCGCCTGCGGCGCGATCCGCTACTCGATTGCCGGCGAGCCCCTGTTCAGCAATCACTGCCAGTGCCGGGACTGCCAACGCGAAAGCGGCGGTGCGCACGGCTCGTACGCGACGTTCGCGCGTGCTGGGGTCACGCTCACCGGCGATGCCAAGCATTGGGACATGGTCGCCGACAGCGGCAACGTGAAGACGCGCGGCTTCTGCACGCAATGCGGCGTGCCCGTGTACATGACCTTCGCAGCGCACCCCGGCGTCTTCACGATCCGCGCCGGAAGCCTCGACGAGCCGGCCCGCTACAAGCCGCAGGTGGTCACCTTTGCCGCGCGCGGTCACAACTGGGATCAGATCGATCCCAGCCTGACGAAGTTTGCAGGCATGCCGACAGGCTGAGGCGCTAGCCGAAATCCAGCACCATGCGGCCGTCGATCTTGCCGGCTTTCATCCGGTCGAAGACCTCGTTGATTTGCGCGAGCGGCACCTTCGTCACCTCGGCCTTCACCTTGCCATCCGCAGCGAATGCGACGGCTTCGTCGAGGTCGCGCCGCGTGCCGACGATCGAGCCGCGCACCGTGATGCGCTTGAGGACGACGTCGAAGATCGGCGTCGGGAATTCGCCCGGCGGCAGGCCGACAAGGCTGACGGTGCCCTTCCGGCGCACCATCTTCAGCGCCTGGCTGAACGCGGCGGTCGAGACCGCCGTCACCAGCACGCCGTGAGCCCCGCCACCGGTTGCCGCGAGAACCTTGTCGACCGCGCCATCCGTGAGCGCATTGACCGCGAGATCGGCGCCGGTCTCGCGCGCGAGCGCAAGCTTGTCTTCGGCGATGTCGACGGCGGCAACCTTGAGGCCCATCGCCTTGGCGTACTGGATTGCGACATGGCCGAGCCCGCCGACGCCCGAGATCACCACCCACTCGCCGGGCCTGGCTTCGGTCTCCTTCAATCCCTTGTAGGTGGTGACGCCGGCGCACAGGATCGGCGCGATGGCGGCGAAGTCGACCGTCGCCGGCAGCTTCGCCGCAAAGGCGGCCGAGGCGACGACATATTCGGCGAAGCCGCCGTTGACGCTGTAGCCGGTGTTGTGCTGGTGCTCGCACAGGGTCTCCCAGCCGGTCTCGCAATATTCGCAGGACATGCAGGCATCATGCAGCCAGGCGACGCCCACGGCATCTCCCACCTTCAGATTTTTCACGCCGGGCCCGAGCGCGGCGACGATGCCGGCCGCCTCGTGGCCGGGAATGAAGGGCGGCACCGGCTTCACCGGCCAGTCGCCGGAGGCTGCGTGCAGATCGGTATGACAGACACCGCACGCCTTGACCTTCACCAGGACCTCGCCGGGACCGGGCTGCGGCACCGGCACGTCCTCGATCACCAGTGGCTTGCCGAATTGCTTGACGATTGCGGCTTTCATGGTCGGCATCTGCTGCTCCTATGCGCTTTGGAAGCAGACTAACGATGCCGCCGCGGTGCTCCTTTGACGGGGGTCAAACAGCACAAAGTTTGCGCAAGACCAGCTCCATCATGACACCATAATGACGCTGCGCGAATGTCGAATTGTCAGTTGTGGAACTTGAGGCCGTCGAGGATCTTGTCGATCACCTTGCGCTCGGCGCGCATGGCGATGCCGACGAGATTGAGATCGTCGCGCGCTACTGCCCTCACCGCCTCGCGGTTGGCGGCGTCGTGCGTGGTGCTGAACATCTCCTCGGTATAGACCGCCGGCTTGACGTTGCGCGTGAGCGCACGGTCCAGCGCGCGCGACAACGCCGGACCGTCGGCGCCATAGATCAGGATCGGCTGACCGATCAGCGCATGATATTTCGTGCCTGAGGCGTCTTCATAGGCTTCGCCGATGCATTCGGGAAAAGCCGCGGCGATGCCGCTGGTGAGAAAGGACGCGACGTTGAGCTTCTGCCAGGCCTGGAGATCGGTACGGATCACGACGGCGATCTTGGTGTCGAACTGCATATGGTTCCTCAGTGTCCTTCCAGGCGCGCCAATTGGCGCGAGCTACGGTGCGCAATTGCGCGTCGAGAATCCATATTCACGATGGTGGTCATGGATTCCGGGCGCGATGCTACGCATCGCCCGAAATGACAGCAAGATAGATGGACGGAATCAACCCTTGGCGTCGCAGGCCCAGGCGCGGATCACGCATTCCTTGCCGCCGTATTTGTAGCATTCACGCGTGGCGGCGTTGAGCGAGGCGGAAATCTTCGGCTTGACGGCGTAGCCATAGGCGCCGCAGGGATTTGCGAGATCGACCGACATTGCCGCGCAGGCGCGCTTCATCGTCACGGTGGTGCAATCGCCCTTGCACTGCTTCTGCGCCGCGGCGCGCGCGTCGTGCTCGTGACCATAATCGAAGGCCTGGCCATAAGCGCCGCACTTGCCGACCGCAAACGCGCCCGCGGCATGGGCTTCGGTGATGTAGCGTGCGCCCGTAACGGCAACTGAAAAGACAAAGACAAACATCGCGCAACGGCGCGCGACGACGTTCGAAGCCATGGAAAAACCCCTCCCCCCAAGGCAGGTGGAGGCAACTCTAAGCGGCGGTCGTTTCCACTTGGTGAACGGGTGGTTGAAAAGCGATGCCGGACTAGTGATGCCGCACTTTATAGTTGTATTTTTTCATCGTATTATTTAAGGTCGTCACGTGGCAAGCAGGGCCAAAGGAGGCGACCATGCGTCCAAACAAAACAATGCTGCTGGGATGATAGCGTCAGCCTGTCTGATCGGACTTCCGTCCGCGCATGCGCGAAGCCGTCGCATGGAACGGCATCAGCGCCGGGGCTGATACATTCACGTTCAGCAGCGGCAACAAGGCGCAGCTGACGAAGCAAGGCGTCGAGCTGAGAGCCGGCGGGGTCGAGAAGCTTTCGAACACCAAGAAGTAACAAGCCAGGAACGTGTGCGAGGTGATTGGCGACGCGCCATCCACCTCTTTCGTTTCCGCGAAGGGACGGTCAGTGCGGCCCCCTTGACGGCACCTCATCGCGCCAACAGACGTTGCCAATCAAAACCCTCTGGCCTGATGGCGTCCGCCTGTTTAGGCTTGCCGTCGCAAGCCCGGGAAGCTCGATCGCTATGAAGTACCTTTTGCTCATCATACTCGCCGTCTTGTCGACGACGCCCGCCTGTTCCGCCGCGCAACAAGGCGCCCTGTTTCGCGACGCTTACGCCTGTCCGGATCGGGGGCGGTCTTCCATCTGCGTTTACGGCACAATTCCTAAGGGAGCGCAGGTCACCGTGATCGCCAAGGGCTGGAAGAGCGCAGCCGAGGTCAAGGAACGGTTCTCGAACAAGAACGAGGAATTCCGCAACGGCATTGACACCAGCACACGGCTCAAGGTTGCGACGATGCCGCCGAAGAACGCGCCCATCATCGCCGTCCTGGCTGCGGCAAATGCCGTCAACGAAATCAAGCCAGAGAACGTTCAGGATCGACAGATCGTCGAAAGAATTGGCGGGCACATCAAGAAGGCCCAGGAGCTCAACCTCGAACCCGACATTCGCCTGTTGCAGACGCGCCTGCTCAGGCTGTCTCCGGCGATTCTTCTCTCCGAGACATTTCTCAGTCCGGCCAGCGACGTGGCTGAGCTGCAAAAGCAACTGCCGACCGGATGCGAAGGTTGCGAGAACGTACCGCTGATGGTCGGCGGAAGCGGCCTGCACGACCTGTTCAAGCCGGTCCGCTCATCGAAAAGGAGCAGCGTGGAGCACCTCTGCGGCGGCATCAAGCTGGCGTTCACGGTGTCCGACCGAACCTATGCTCTCAGTCACGCCTTCATCTGCGAAAGCGACGCGATGATGGCAACGCTGGTCCACGATCTCTCGGGGCCAGCTCCAGCACTGGTGCTCAAAGTGGTTGGCGGGCTTTAGGCGTGGTTTCGACAGGGTGGATTAGCGAAGCGCAATCCACCGCCTTGTGTTGCCGCGGACAGGTGGACCACGCCTTCGGTTAATCCACCCTACGGCACCGTCATCCCCGCCGGGCCGCCTCAAGCGCCTGAGGCGTGTCGATATCGAGGAAGGCGCTCTCGCCATCCACCGGCACGTCGGCCACCGCCTCGGCATGCTTGGCGATCAGATGCCGCGCGCCGACGTCGCCGTCGAGCGTCATCAATTCCTTGAAGAACCGGCGCGACCACAGCACGGGATTGCCGCGGCGGCCTTCGCTGACGGGCACGACGATGAGGTTGCCGCGGTCCGGCGCAAAGCCGTCGATGAGGCGGTCGATCAGGCCGGCATCGATAAGCGGCATGTCGCCGAGACAGATCAGCGCGCCGTCGCAAGTTTCCGGCACGGCCGCGATGCCTGATTTGACCGAGCTTGCAATGCCGCCGGCGAAATCCGGATTGCGGACGAATTTCACCTTCAGGCCCTGCAGTGCCTGCTCGACCAGCTCGGCCTGATGCCCGACGACCACGATCACCTCGGACGCCTTCGAGGCCAGCGCCTGCTCGGTCGCGAGGCGCACCAGCTTTTTTCCGTCGAGTTCGGCGAGCAGCTTGTTCGGTCCGCCCATCCGGGTCGAACGACCCGCCGCGAGCACGATGGCCGCGACCTGGCTGTTGCCCTCGGTCTCGGGTTTTGCGCGCGGCTGCGGGCGCGTGACGATCTCCATCAGGAGGCCGCCGACGCCCATGCCCATCAGCTCGGCGCGCGTCACCTTGATGCCGGCAAGAAGCCGCATCAGGACCCAGTCGAACCCGTTCTCGACGGGTGAGCGGGCGCAACCCGGTGCGCCCAGCACCGGCACGCCGCCGGCGCGCGCGATCAGCAAGAGATTGCCGGGATCGACCGGCATGCCGAAATGCTCGATCTCGCCGCCAATGCCGGTGACGGCCGCGGGGATGACGTCACGGCGATCGGCGATGGCGGACGCTCCGAACACGATGACGAGCTCGGCCCCCAGCGCGAGCAATTCCTTGATCGCGGCTGACAGCTCGCGTTCATCGTGCTGGACACGCCGCTCGGCGATGATGGTGGCCCCCGCAGGCGCGAGCCGCTCGGCGGTGACGCGCAGCGTCTTGTCGATCACCTTGGAGGACAGGCCCGGCAGCAGGGTCGAGACCACGCCGACACGCTGGATCACGTAAGGCGCGATTCTGAGCACGTCCTTGCCCGCCGCCTTCACCGCGGCATCGCGCAAGCTTTCTTCGACGCCGAACGGGATGATCTTGACGGTGCCGACCATCTCGCCCTCGACCACCGGCTTGTAGGCGGAGAGCGTCGCAAAGGTGATAGCTTCGTCGATATTGTTGATGCGGTCGACCGCGGCGCGGTCGATCACCAGCACGCCGGGGCGCGCGGCAAACAGATTGGCGCGGCCGGTGAAGGCGCGCTCGACATGGATGCCCTCGCCGCCGACGGCCAGCGCAATGCCGGCGGCCGCGACGTCCTCGGAGACGTCGCCCTTCTCCATGCGCACCACGACGATGTCCTTGATGCCCGCGCGCGTGAGCTGCTCGACCTCGGCAGGGCCGATCGTCGTGCCTTTCTTCAGCACCAGCGGCCCCTGGCGCAGGGTATGGACGGTCACCCCGCCGATCGCATCCTTGGGACTCGCTGGGCCGAATTTCATGCCGCCTCTTCTTTTTCCTTGGGAGGCAGGCGGAGCACCGCCGTGATCTCTGCCATGATCGCGACCGCGATCTCGGAGGGAGAGACCGCGCCGATTGCAAGCCCGATCGGCGCGTGGATGCGCGCGATGTCGCTCTCCTTCGCACCCTGCGCCCGCAGCCGCTCGCCGCGCTTGGCGTGCGTCTTCCGCGAGCCGAGCGCGCCGATATAGAAACAACCGCGCTCGAAGGCGTGCAACAGCGCGGGATCGTCGATCTTGGGATCGTGCGTCACCGCGACGAAGGCGGTGTAGGCATCGACATTGAGCGGCGGCAGCGCGGTATCAGGCCATTCGGCCACCAGCGGAATATCGGGGAAGCGCTCGGGGCTCGCAAAGGCCGTGCGCGGATCGACCACCGTGACGTCGTAACCGAGCGAGCGCGCCAGCGGCGCCAAGGCCTGGCTGATATGCACCGCGCCCACGATGACGAGCTTTGCGGTCGGGGCGTAGACGTTGAGGAACAGCTTCTTGCCACCGGCCTCGACGCTGGCGCTCTTGCCCGTGCGAAGCTGCTTCTCCAGCTCGGCCCGCAGCGGATCTTTGGCAAAGTCCTTGGCCTTCACCAGGCGCTGCTCGCCGCTCTCGGTGTCCGTCACCAGGATCGCCGGCCGGCGCGCGGCCCGCTCGGCATTGAGTTCGTGCAGGATCTCGAGCTTCACGGCTAACCGACCTTCTCGACGAAGACGCGGATGGTGCCGCCGCAGGACAGCCCGACATTCCAGGCCGTCTCGTCGGCGACGCCGAACTCCAGCATCCGGGGTTTGCCGCTCTGGATCACATCCATGGCCTCGGTGACCACGGCGCCTTCGACGCAGCCGCCGGAGACCGAGCCCAGGAACGTGCCCTCGTCGTTGATGACGAGGCTCGAGCCCGCCGGGCGCGGCGCCGAGCCCCAGGTCTCGACGACCGTCGCCAGCGCGACGCCATGGCCGGCCTTCTGCCAGTCCTCCGCCGCCTTCAGGATATCCTCGTCGCGATCGAGCATGGCTGGCCTCTCAAGCTGCGGAACGGATCAGGCTGCGGTGATGCGGCGGCAGCGGCCGGGAGAGCGTCGTGATCAGCTCCTGGATCGAACTCAAATTATGTACCGGGCGGAATTCGTCAACGTGCGGGAGCATCATTTTGATGCCCTGCGCCTTGGCCTCGAAGCCGCCGAACCGCAAGAGCGGGTTGAGCCAGATCAGCCGGCGGCAGGAGCGATGCAGCCGGTCCATCTCGAAGGCGAGCTTGGAATCGGCCTCCCGCTCCAGCCCGTCCGAGATCAGGAGCACGATGGCGCCCTGGCTCAGCACGCGCCGCGCCCATAATTTGTTGAAGTTGTGCAGCGAGGCCGAGATCCGGGTACCGCCGGCCCAGTCCTCGACCGAGGCCGAGCAGCTCGCCAGCGCCTCGTCGGGATCGCGCTGGCGCAGCGCGCGGGTGACGTTGGTGAGGCGGGTGCCGAACAGGAATACCGAAACGCGCTTGCGGGCGTCGCCGATGGCGTGGAGGAAATGCAGGAACAGACGGGTGTACTCGCTCATCGAGCCCGAGATGTCGAGCAGCGCCACGATCGGCGCCGGCTTCTCGATCCGCCCGAGGCGATGGATGTCGATGATGTCGCCGCCGGTGCGCAAGGACGCACGCAGCGTGCGGCGGAGGTCGAGCCGAAGCCCGCGCGGATCGGGCAGATAGCGGCGCGTCAAAAGCTCGGCCTGCGGCAACCTCATCCGCTCGATGGCGCGCAGCGCCTCGGTGATCTCGGCCGCACTCATCTGGGCAAAATCCTTCTTCTGGAGGATTTCCCTGTCGGAGACCGACAGGCGCAGATCCTGCTCCTGATGCTGCGGCGTCTCCGTCATGCGCGGCTGCGACATCGCCTCCTGCACGCGGCGGGAGCCGGCCTGCGGCTTCTTCTTGGCCTCGTCCGGCAGCGGCACCGAATCCAGCATGTGCTTCCACTCCTCGGAGGCGCGGAAGAACAGGTTGAAGGCTTGCTTGAAGATCAGCGCGTGCTCATGGCGCTTGACGAAGATCGCCTCCAGCGTGGTGAAGACGTCGGCGCGGTTGCCGATGTCGATGACCTGGAGCGCGCTCATGGCGTCGATGACGGCACCCGGCCCCACCGGCATGCCCGCAGCACGCAGCGCGCGGGCAAAGCCGACGATGTTGTCGGCGAACTGCTCGGTCTGCTCCGGGGCAAGGTGGTTGATGGCCATGGTCTATCCCCGCTCCGTCATTCCGGGGCGCCGCGCAGCGACCAACCCGGAATCTCGAGGTTCCGGGTGCGATGCCGCGCATCGCCCCGGAACGACGACGATCAATTCTCGCTCGTCGCGTCCTTCAGCACCTTCTGCAGGGTGTCGCCCTGCATGCGGGTGATGTCGTCCTGATACTTCAGGAGCGCGCCCAGCGTGTCGCCGACCACTTGCGGGGTCAGCGAGCGGGCGTCGAGCTCGGACAAAGCGGTGGCCCAGTCGATGGTCTCGGCGACACCCGGCGACTTGTAGAAGTCCTGGTCGCGCAAAGCTTGCACGAAGCGCACGACCTGCTGCGACAGCTTTGCGGAGATGCCGGGCACGCGCGACTTGACGATCGCAAGCTCGCGCTCGGCGGCGGGATAATCGACCCAGTGATAGAGACAGCGCCGCTTCAGCGCGTCGTGAATCTCGCGGGTGCGGTTGGAGGTGATGATGACGATCGGCGGGCTTGGCGCCTTCACGGTGCCGAATTCGGGGATCGTCACCTGGAAGTCACTGAGGATTTCGAGCAGGTAAGCCTCGAACGCCTCGTCGGCCCGGTCGAGCTCGTCGATCAAGAGGACCGGCGGGCCTGCGACGTCGGGCTCCAGTGCCTGGAGCAGCGGCCGCTTGATCATGTAGCGGTCGGCGAAGATGTCGGAGGAAAGCTGATCACGATCGGTGTCGCCCGCGGCTTCCGCCATCCGGATCGCGATCATCTGCGCGGCGCTATTCCACTCATAGACCGCCGAGGAGACGTCGAGTCCTTCGTAGCATTGCAGACGGATCAGCTTCCGCCCCAGCGCCGCCGAGAGCACCTTGGCGATCTCCGTCTTGCCGACTCCGGCCTCGCCTTCCAGGAACAGCGGCCGGCCCATGCGCAGCGAGAGGTACGTCACCGTCGCCAGCGATCGCTCGGCGAGATAGCCGCGCGAGGTCAGGAGTTCGAGCATCGCATCGACCGATGCCGGCAATACAACTGAAGTATTGGCCCCGGAAGTGTTGGCCGCTGAAGTCATGAAATAGCCAGTCTCGCTACGCCCTCACCGGGGACAAGTTTGGGCCGAGGCGTGAGATCACCTCACTCCTTGGCGTTGGCGGCATCGAGCGCGCGCCGCGTCAGCACACCGATGAGATGCGCGCGGTATTCGGCACTGCCGTGGATGTCGCTGTTGAGACCTTCCGCCGGCACCGCGATGCCTTCAATCGCCTTCGACGCGAAGCGCTTCTTGAGGGCTTCCTCAAACGCCTCGACGCGGAACACGCCTTCGGACCCGGCGCCGGTCACGGCCACCCGGACGTCCGACGGACGCCGCGCCACGAACACGCCGACCAGCGCATAACGCGAGGCCTGGTTGCGGAACTTGATGTAGGCCGCCTTCTTCGGCAGCGGGAACATCACCTTGGTGATGATCTCGTCGGCTTCGAGGGCGGTCGTGAACAGGCCCTGGAAAAACTCTTCGGCCTTGAGGCGGCGCTTGTTGGTGACGATGGTCGCCCCCAGCGCGAGCACGGCAGCCGGATAGTCCGCGGTCGGATCGTTGTTGGCGAGCGAGCCGCCGATCGTGCCCTTGTGGCGCACGGCGGGGTCGCCGATCTGGCTCGCGAGATTGGCCAGCGCCGGGATCGCCTCGCCGACGATCGCCGAGGTCGCGACCTCGGCGTGCCTGGCGGTGGCGCCGATCACCAGCGAACGGCCCTTCATCTCGATCGTGTTGAGCCCCTCGATGTGGGAGAGGTCGACCAGATGCGGCGGGCTCGCCAGGCGCTGCTTCATGACGGGAATCAGCGTGTGGCCGCCGGCGATCACCTTGGCGTCTTCGTTCTTCACCAGGAGGTTGGCGGCCTGCCGCACGGTCCCGGGGCGATGGTATTTGAATTCGTACATCTGAATGTCCTGATCGCGGGATGCGCGTTACGCGAGATCGGATTTGGCCATCGCCTTGGCGCCGGCGGAGATCGAGGCGACGATGTTCTGGTAGCCGGTGCAGCGGCAGAGATTGCCTTCCAGCTCTTCCCGGATCGTATGGTCGTCGAGCTCGTGGCCCTTGCGATGCACGATGTCGATCGCGGTCATGATCATGCCCGGCGTGCAGAAGCCGCATTGCAGGCCGTGGTGCTCGCGGAAGGCTTCCTGCATGGGATGCAGCGGCGCGCCGTCGGCGGCCAGCCCCTCGATCGTCTTGACCTCGTGGCCGTCGGCCATCACCGCGAGCGTGGTGCAGGACTTCACGGCCTTGCCGTCGAGATGCACGACGCAGGCGCCGCACTGCGAGGTGTCGCAGCCGACATGGGTGCCGGTCAGGCGCAGATTTTCGCGCAGGAACTGCACCAGCAGGGTGCGGGGATCGACGCTGGCCGTAACAGGATTGCCGTTCACGATGAGGGAGATTTTTGCCATAAGCACTCTCTATCAGCGCCCCGACGGGTCCCATCGAAGCGGTTCTTATAATTATTCCAACCCATCATATGGGCCATTATGCCCCGGGGCAACATCGCCCAGGGCGCAAGCCGCCATGCCGAAGGCGATGACCTTCAGCTCTGTACGGCCTTGGCGAAGTTCGCGAAAAACTCGTCGGCGAGCTTCTTGGCGGCGCCGTTGATGAGGCGCTGGCCGAGCTGCGCCAACTTGCCGCCGATCTGTGCCTCGACCTCGTAGGAAAGCAGCGTGCCGCCGTCCTTCTCCGCCAGCCTGACCACCGCGCCACCCTTGGCGAAGCCGGCAACACCGCCCTCGCCCTCACCCGAAATCTTGTAGCCGTTCGGCGGGTCGAGATCGGACAGCGTGACCTTGCCCTTGAAGCGCGCCGATACAGGGCCGACCTTCATTTTCGCCGTTGCGCGAAAGCCGCCGTCGTCGGTCTTCTCGAGCTCCTCGCAGCCGGGGATGCAGGCCTTCAGCACCTCGGGATCGTTGAGCTTGGCCCACACGGCCTCGCGCGACGCCGCAAGCTGGACTTCGCCGTTCATCGTCATGGCCATGAGGGTGCCTCCCGGATCGCGTAACTATAGTGCTGATCAAGTAACGCAGGGACGCGGCAAAGGAAAGGCCGGTGCCCGGTCACGTGCAATGCATATTCGCAACTGCAAAAAGACGTGTGCGGGCGGTGGGGGATTGGCACAGCCCGGCCATGATGATTAGGTCGCGCGCAATATGAGCACATCCCTCTCCCCCCTGCTCGCACCGATGCTGTCGAGCGCCGCCATGCGCGCCGTCTGCGACGACCGGTCGACCCTGCAGAACATGCTTGATTTCGAGGCAGCTCTGGCCCGCGCCGAGGCCGCCACGGATGTGATTCCGGCATCCGCCGTCGGCCCGATCGAGGCCGCGTGCAAGGCCGATTCCATTGACATGACCGCACTGGCGGAGGCCGCGACGCGATCGGGCAATCTCGCGATTCCCCTGGTCAAGGCCCTGACGGTCAATGTCGGCAAGGCCGACAAGGAGGCCGCGCGCTATGTGCATTGGGGTGCGACCAGCCAGGATGTCATCGACACCGCGACCATGCTCACGCTTCGCGCCGGCATCGATGCGCTGGACGCCGACCTCAGCCGCGCCATCAAGAGCTTTGCCGCCCTGGCGCGCAGCCATCGCAATACCGCGATGGTGGCACGGACCTGGCTCCAGCACGCACTGCCGATGCCGTTCGGCCTGAAGGCCGCAGAATATGCCTCGAGCCTCGCCCGCGCCCGCTGCCGCCTGCGGCGGCTGCGCCGCGAGGGCCTCGCGCTGCAATTCGGCGGCGCGGCCGGCACGCTCGCGGCCCTCGGCGACAAGGGCCTTGCGGTAGCGGAACGCCTCGCGCACGAGCTCGACCTGCCGCTACCGGAAGCGCCCTGGCACACCCATCGCGACCGGATCGCGGAGGCCGCGTCCTGCTTCGCCATTCTGGCGGGAAGCTGCGGCAAGATCGCGCGCGACGTCTCGCTGATGATGCAGACCGATGTCGCCGAAGCATTCGAACCGGCCGGCGAAGGCCGCGGCGGCTCCTCGACCATGCCGCACAAGCGCAACCCGGTCGCCGCCGCAAGCGCGCTGGGCGCCGCCACCATGGCTCCGCAGCTTGCCGCTACGATCTTCGCGGCTCAAGTGCAGGACCACGAGCGCAGCGCCGGTCCCTGGCACGCGGAGTGGCCGACGCTGCCGCAATTGATGCTGGTCACCTCGGGCGCACTGGCCGCCATCGTCGACATCGCCGAGGGCCTCGACGTCGACGCCGCGCGCATGCGCAGCAATCTCGATGCGACGCACGGGCTGATCATGGCGGAGGCGATCACCTTTGCGCTGGCCGAGACGATCGGCAAGAGCGATGCGCATCATCTCGTCGAGGCCGCCAGCAAGCGCGCGGTCGCCGAGAAGAAGCATCTGCGCGAGGTGCTGTCGGCCGATTCGCTAGTCACCGCGCAGCTTTCGCCGGAAAAAATTGCGGCATTGTTCGAGCCGATGGCCTATCAAGGGGCTTCCCAAGCCCTGATCGACCGGCTGCTCGACAGCCTCGACCGCGAATAAGAACTGCAAGATACGACGGAGACGCCGCATGCCCATGATCGATGCCGACGGATGCCTGCTCAACGTCTCCGTCGAGGGCCGCGACGGCGGGCCGACCTTGATGCTCTCCAACTCGCTCGGCTGCACGCTGCAGATGTGGGAGCCGCAGATGAAGGCGCTGACACAGGTGTTCCGCGTCATTCGCTATGACCGCCGCGGCCATGGCAAGTCCAACGTTCCGCCCGGCCCCTATACGATGGAGCGCTTCGGCCGCGACGTGCTCGCGATCCTCGACGACCTCAACATCGAGAAGGTGCATTGGTGCGGCCTGTCGATGGGCGGCATGGTCGGGCAGTGGCTGGGCGCCAACGCACCGGAACGCTTCGGCAAGCTCATCCTCGCCAACACCTCCTGCTATTATGCAGAGCCGACCAAATGGCTGGAACGCATCGACGCCGTGAAGAAGGGCGGCATCGCCGCGGTCGCCGATGCCGTGATCGCGGGCTGGCTGACGCAGGATTTTCGCGAGCGCGAGCCCGACATCACCGCCAGGATGAAGTCGATGCTGCTCGCCTCGCCGGTCGAAGGTTATCTCGCCTGCTGCGAAGCACTGTCGACGCTGGACCAGCGCGAGCTGCTTCCCAAGATCAAGAATCCGACGCTGGTGATCGCCGGCCGCCACGACATGGCGACGCCGATCTCGGCAGGTGAATTGATCCGCTCGAAGATTCCCGGCGCGAGCATGACCATCATCGACGCCGCACATATTTCCAACATCGAGCAGCCGCACGCGTTCACGGATGCGGTGGTGGGATTCTTGACGCAGCGCTAGCCACCATCTTCGTCATCCCGGAGGACAGAATGGACGACCAGAAGCGCCGCGATGCCGGCATGAACATTCGCCGCAAGGTGCTGGGCAATGCCTGGGTCGACAAGTCGATCGCGAACCGCAACGCCTTCAACACCGATTTCCAGGACATGATCACGCGCTACGCCTGGGGCGAGATCTGGACGCGGCCGCATTTCGACGAGCGCACGCGGCGGGTGCTGGTGATCGGCACCATGGTTGCGCTCGGGCAATGGGACGAATTCCGCCTGCACGTGCGGGCGGCGCTCGCCGAAGGCGGCTTCACGCCCGACGACATCAAGGAAATCCTGCTGCAGCAGGCGATCTATTGCGGCGTGCCGGCAGTGAACCACGCCGTCAAGGAAGCCTCAGCGATTGTGCAGGAGCTCGGCCTGCTCAAGGCCTAGGGGAGCTGCGATCGCGGCGGTCTCTTGAACCGCCTTGTGGACCGTCTTGGGCGCGGTCTCGGGCCGTTCGATCACCACCACGATGGCGGCGCCGAGCAGGAGCAGCAGCTCGGTGGCATGCAGCCGGAGCGCGGCCATCTCGCCGACCTTCGAGGCCATGACCATGCTGGCGAACGAGATCAGGCTGCCGATCGCCAGGGCAATGCCGAGCGCCTCGTCGCTGCCGCCATTCCTGCGGGTGCGAGGAATGCAGAGCAGCACGAGATAGATCGCAAAGAACGCCACGACCGTCAGCCGGCCCAGCGCCAGCAGCCACGCGGCGCGCACCGTGTCCATGCCGGCCATCTGGAGATGGTCGCTCAGGTACAGCGCAACCGCAACGCTCGGCCGCTCGTAGAGGCCATGCACGGGTGCGATGATGATGTTGAAGGCGACAAGCGCCCAGGCCGGGATGAAATAGGCCGCCAGCAGCGCGCCGTTGACCGAGCCGATCCGCCAATTCCCGAACATAGCCGCTTCCCGCTTCGCCTGCCGTTCGCCTTCGACCGAAGGCTTTGCGGGGAGCTAACTCGCATCAGACTGTGGCGGCAATTTAAACCCTTTGTTTACCTTAACTGCCCTCGCGATCGTCATTCCGGGGCGGGCTCGCAGAGCCGAACCCGGAATTTCGGGATTCCAGGTCTGGCGCCAACGCACCATCCCGGAAGGACGCGGACAAGCGCTTGACCCGAAAGAAAAAAGGCCCCGCCTTCCGGCGGGGCCCTCTCTACTCCTCGGCTCCCAAACTCGCTATTCCTGGTCGCGCTGGCCGCCCTGCTGCTGGCCGGGCCGATCGCCCTGGCGCATCGGGTCGTTCTGCTGCTGCTGTCCGGGTTTCTGACCACCGCCCTGCTGCTGCCCGGGGCGCTGCTGGCCGGGGTTCTGACTCTGCTGACCCGGATTCTGGTTCTGCTGCTTCGTCATTCGGGGAACTCCCTTGTTGGACGTCAGAGCCGAGACAACGGCCGGCGGCCATTTTGGTTGCTCTGCGGAACCCAGTTCCTCGCAGCTGCGGAACCCGAGCTCAAATCACCTCTGTACAAGACCTCCTGCTGTCGCGTGAGCTGTTGCAGCCGTCAGTTCCCTCCTGTTACAAAACGGCAAGAACGCTGAGGGGCTGCCGGGGCCCAATAAAAACACGCTCAAACCACACTCCAACCCACTCTCCTCAGAGCTCACCTTGAGCCCGCGTCAGGTTTGGTACGGCAGCCCATGGATTATTTCACCCAGCAGCTCATCAACGGTCTCGTCCTGGGCTCGATCTACGGCCTGATCGCCATCGGCTATACGATGGTCTATGGCATCGTCGGCATGATCAACTTCGCCCATGGCGACGTCTTCATGGTCGGCGGCTTCATTGCCTTGATCACCTTCCTGATCCTGATCTCGCTCGGGCTGACCGCGATACCGCTGATCCTGCTCGTCGTGCTGCTCGTCTCGATGGCGATCACCGCGCTTTATGGCTGGACCATCGAGCGCATCGCCTACCGGCCGCTGCGCCATTCCTTTCGCCTTGCCCCGATGCTGTCGGCGATCGGCATGTCCTTCGTGCTGACCAATTACTCGCAGGTGGCGCAGGGCGCGCGCGTCAAGCCGATCCCGCCCTTCATCACCGGCGGCTACACCCTGCACGAGAGCACGGACGGCTTCGTGATCCAGCTCTCCAACATCCAGATCATGGTGGTCGTCACCACCATCGTGCTGCTGGCCCTCTTCACCTGGCTGGTGTCGCGCACCCGGCTCGGGCGCGACATGCGCGCCTGCGAGCAGGACCAGACCATGGCGGCGCTGCTCGGGGTCGACGTCGACCGCACCATCTCCATGACCTTCGTGATCGGTGCCGCGCTCGCCGCAGTCGCGGGCCTGATGTACCTGCTCTATTACGGCCTCGTCGATTTCTTCATGGGCTTCGTCGCGGGCATCAAGGCGTTCACCGCCGCCGTGCTCGGCGGCATCGGCTCGCTGCCCGGCGCCATGCTCGGCGGCCTTGCGATCGGCCTGATCGAGACGTTCTGGTCGGCCTATTTCTCGGTCGAATACAAGGACGTCGCGGCGTTCTCGATCCTGATCGTCGTGCTGATCTTCATGCCGACCGGCTTGCTCGGTCGTCCCGAAGTCGAAAAAGTCTGACGGTCGCGCGTGGCAGCTTCCTCACCCATGAAGGCCAAATCTGGCATCCCCGCCATCCTGAAGACGGCTTTGGTCAACGCGCTGGTCGCGCTGGTGCTGTTCTCGTTGATGGTCGGCATCCGCACCGAGGCGGGCGCCTCCGGCCAGCTCACTTATTGGACGCGCTTCGGCGAGCTCGCGTCCCTCGTCGCTGCAGTGTTCGGCGGCTCGATCGTCATCGAGGTGCTGCGGCAATGGATCGGCCCGACCGGCGCCGAGAAACTGGTGCCACCGGCGGTCTCGAACGGCATGTCGTTCATCGGCCGCTACCTCGCTCCGGCGCTTTTGATCTTCACGCTGCTGGTGCCGGTGATCTTCTATAACCAGCGCTACATCCTCGACCTTGCGATCCTCGTGCTCACCTATGTCATGCTGGGCTGGGGGTTAAACGTCGTGGTCGGGCTCGCGGGCCTGCTCGATCTCGGCTACGTCGCCTTTTATGCGGTCGGCGCCTATTCCTACGGGCTGCTTGCGACCAATTTCGGCTGGTCGTTCTGGATCTGCCTGCCGCTCGCCGGCATCCTCGCGGCGTTCTGGGGCGTCCTGCTCGGCTTCCCCGTGCTGCGCCTGCGCGGCGACTATCTCGCCATCGTGACGCTCGCCTTTGGCGAGATCATCCGCCTCGTCATCATCAACTGGCAGGAGCTCACCGGCGGCCCCAACGGCGTCTCCGGCATTCCCCGCCCCACCTTCTTCGGCATCCCGCTCGACAACAGCGATGACGGCCTCGCCGCCAAGCTCGGCATCGAATATTCGCCGACGCACCGCATCGTCTTCCTGTTCTATCTGATCCTGGCGCTGGCGCTGCTCACCAACTGGGCGACGATCCGCCTGCGCCGCCTGCCGATCGGGCGCGCCTGGGAAGCCTTGCGCGAGGACGAGGTCGCCTGCCGCGCGCTCGGCATCAACACCACGACCACCAAGCTCACGGCGTTCGCGACGGGTGCGATGTTCGGCGGCTTTGCCGGCGCGTTCTTCGCCACTCGCCAGGGCTTCATCAGCCCGGAATCCTTCACCTTCCAGGAATCGGCGCTGGTGCTCGCCATCGTCGTGCTCGGCGGCATGGGCTCGCAGCTCGGCGTCGCGCTGTCCGCGCTCGCCATGATCGGCGGCTTCGAGCTGTTCCGCAGCCTCGAAACCTATCGCATGCTGGTGTTCGGCATGGCCATGGTGCTGATCATGATCTGGCGGCCGCGTGGCCTGGTCGGCCATCGCGCCCCGACCGTCTATCTCACCAAGGCGCACGCGATCTCCTCCGACCTCGTCAAGGAAGGGCACGGATGAGCGGCGACAAGATTCTCGACGTCGACAGGCTCACCATGCGCTTCGGCGGCATCGTCGCCGTGCAGGACCTGTCATTCTCGGCGGCGCGCAAGAAGATCACTGCCCTGATCGGACCGAACGGCGCCGGCAAGACCACCGTGTTCAACTGCATCACCGGCTTCTACAAGCCGAGCGGCGGCGCCATCCACCTCACCCATGACGACGGCAGGACGGTCGCGCTGGAGCGGCTGAATGATTTCCGCATTGCCAAGCAGGCCAAGGTCGCCCGCACCTTCCAGAACATCAGGCTGTTTCCCGGCATGACTGCGCTGGAAAACCTGATGGTGGCGCAGCACAACGCACTGATGCGCGCCTCCGGATTCACTCTCCTCGGTCTCCTCGGCGTTCCTACCTACCGTGACGCCGAAAAACGCGCCATCGACCTCGCCATCGACTGGCTCAAGCGGGTCAACCTGCTCGACCGCGCCGACGATGCCGCCGGCAATTTCGCCTATGGCGACCAGCGCCGGCTCGAGATCGCGCGCGCCATGTGCACCGAGCCCGCGCTTCTGTGCCTGGACGAACCCGCCGCCGGCCTCAATGCGCGCGAGAGCGCGGCCTTGAGCGAGCTCCTGCTCTCGATCCGCGATGAACTCGGCACCTCGATCCTCCTGATCGAGCACGATATGTCGGTCGTGATGGAGATCTCCGACCACATCGTGGTGATGGACCATGGCGTCAAGATCGCGGAAGGCACGCCGCGCGAGATTCGCGACGATCCCAAGGTGATCGCCGCCTATCTCGGCGCCGACGAGGAAGAGGCGGCTGCTGTGATGGAGGGCGGCTCGTGACGCCGGCACCCTCTCCTCTGCTCGTGATCCGCGGCTTGCGCGCCGCCTACGGCAAGATCGAGGCGCTGAAGGGCGTCGACGTCGAGATCAATGCCGGCGAGATCGTGGCCCTGATCGGCGCCAACGGTGCCGGCAAGTCGACCCTGATGATGACGATCTTCGGCAAGCCGCGCGCCCGTGCCGGCCAGATCCTGTATGAAGGCCGCGACATCACCGACGTCCCCACGCACGCGATCGCGCATTTGCGCATCGCCCAATCCCCGGAGGGCCGCCGCATCTTCCCGCGCATGAGCGTGGCGGAAAACCTCCAGATGGGGGCGGACGCCACCGAATGCACCGAGACCGAACGGGAGGCCACGCTCCAGCGTGTCTTCACGCTGTTTCCGCGGCTGAGGGAACGCTACGCCCAGCGCGGCGGAACCCTGTCCGGCGGCGAGCAGCAGATGCTGGCGATCGGCCGCGCCTTGATGAGCCGTCCTCGCCTGCTGCTGCTCGACGAGCCCTCGCTGGGCCTCGCGCCGCTGATCGCGCGCCAGATATTCGATGCGATCCGCACCCTGAACCGCCAGGACGGCCTGACCGTCCTGATCGTCGAGCAGAACGCCAACCATGCCCTCAAGCTCGCCCATCGCGGCTATGTCATGGTCAATGGCCTGATCACGCTGGCCGGCACCGGCGCCGAATTGTTGCAGCGCCCCGAGATTCGCGCCGCCTATCTGGAGGGCGGCCGGCACGGCTGACCGAACCACGAGCCAGCCAGCGTGCGGCCGAATGCGGCGAGATATCTGCGCCAATGCCCGTATTTTGCCGGTGACTTCTCCTGAGATTCATTCAAGAATGGCGCCGGTTTGAACCGGGCATGCCCGGCAACGTCCACAGGCGACCACCCGCGAGGTATCTCATGAAATCACTGAAGCTCATCGGTCTGGCATTCGGCGTATCGATCGCGCTGTCGAGCGCGGCATTCGCGCAGGATGTCACCGTCGCAGTCGCAGGCCCGATGACCGGCGGCGAGTCCGCCTTCGGCCGCCAGATGAAGAACGGCGCCGAAATGGCCGTGGCCGATATCAATGCCGCCGGCGGCGTCAACGGCAAGAAGCTCGCGCTGTCCGTCGAGGACGACGCGTGCGACCCGAAGCAGGCGCGCTCGATCGCCGAAAAGATCGCCGGCGCCAAGATGCCCTTCGTCGCCGGGCACTACTGCTCCTCGTCGTCGATCCCCGCCTCGGAGGCCTATGCGGACGGCAACGTCCTGCAGATCACCCCCGCCTCGACCAACCCGCTCTTCACCGAGCGCAAGCTGTGGAACGTGGCACGCGTCTGCGGCCGTGACGACCAGCAGGGCTTGATCGCGGCGCAGTACATCGCCAAGAACTACAAGGGCAAGAACATCGCGATCCTCAACGACAAGACCACCTACGGCAAGGGTCTTGCCGACGAGACCAAGAAGGCGCTCAACAAGGCGGGCGTCACCGAGAAGATGTACGAGTCCTACAACAAGGGCGACAAGGACTTCAACGCGATCGTCTCGCGCCTGAAGCGCGACAATATCGACCTCGTCTATGTCGGCGGTTACCACCAGGAGAGCGGCCTGATCCTGCGTCAGATGCGCGACCAGGGCCTCAAGACCGTGCTGATGGCCGGCGACGCGCTTGCCGACAAGGAGTACGCCTCGATCACCGGCCCCGCCGGCGAAGGCACCCTGTTCACCTTCGGCCCCGATCCGCGCAACAAGCCGACCGCCAAGAAGATCGTCGACGCCTTCAAGGCCAAGAACATCGATCCGGAGGGCTACACCCTCTACACCTATGCGGCGATGCAGGTCTGGTCACAGGCGGCCAAGAAGGCCGGCACCACCGACGCCAAGAAGGTCATGGAGGCGATGAAGGCCGGCAAGTGGGACACCGTGATCGGCCCGATCGAGTATGACGCCAAGGGCGACATCAAGCAGATCGACTACGTCGTCTACAAATGGGACGCCAAGGGCGGCTACTCCGAGATCAAGGGCAACGGCACCTGAGCGCGGCTCCGGGACTCAAATCCCGCCATGCGATCATCCTCACGCCCCGGCTTGCCCCGGGGCGTTTTCTTTGTGGCAGGATCAGACGGCTGCGGGCAGCTCGCCGGCGGCCGCGGCCTGGGCCTTGCGAAGCACCTGCAGGAGGTCGTTCGGACGAAACGGCTTCTGCAGGCAAATCACGCTGGCGAGGTGGGGCGACTGCTCCATGAAATCCAGCGCCGTCATTCCGGACACGGCAACGACGGGAAGCCCCGGTGCGCGCTCGCGCAGGGTCGCAATGACGTCGACACCGCTGATATCGCCGAGGAAAATATCGACGATCACCGCGTCAAAGCGGCCTTCTGCGAAGGTCTTCAGCCCGGCCGCACCGCCGTCGGCCTCGGCAACCCCGTAATGGTTGACCCGAAGCACGATCGCGACCATCGCGCGGACGTCCTTCTGGTCGTCGATGATGAGAACGCGAGGCATGGGAACAACTCCCGCAGATCGATCAAATGATATGATTCAAACCTGGAACCCGGCACCGTGGCAGGGCATTATGACACCACCCAGTAAAGCGCATCTTACCTGGTCCCCATTCCGCGTTCCCCCTCAAATTAAGTAAGCTGTAACCTTCGGTTGAGTCGCCGCGGTATCAGTTCACGACACGCGCCCGGAACGGGCTACCGTAGGAGGTCAGGACTGCCGATCTTGGAACTGCGGAGATGCTCAAAACGGGTCTGCACGAGATGAACGCGCCTGCGATCGACCGAAGCACATTTCTTTCGACTCTGCCGGCAGCGTCGACCGACCGGACCGCGGCTTTGTGGATCGTCGGCATCTCCTCGATCCTGTTCGCATTGGCCGTTCCGTTCGCAGGTATCCCGCTGCCGCCGGTCCCGGCCTTTGTCGCGAGCTATCAATCGGCGCTGGCCGTCAGCGACATCATCACGGCCGTGCTGCTGCTGTCGCAGTTTTCGGTGGTGCGGACCCGCGCCCTGCTGTGGCTGTCGACCGGCTACCTGTTCACCGCCGCGGCAGCGCTGGTCCATGCCCTCACCTTCCCCGGCCTGTTCACGCCGACCGGGCTGTTTGGCGCGGGCAGCCAGACCACGGTCTGGCTCTATATGATCTGGCACGGCGTCTTCCCGCTGTTCGTGCTGGGCTATGCCTGGCTGAAGGAACAGGACGGCGGCCCCAGGATCCAGGGCCCGACCAGCACCGCGATCTACGCGACCGTGCTCGGCGTCGTCGCGACCATGGGCGCCTTCGCCTGGATCGTCACCGCCCAGCACGATTTGTTGCCGGTTCTGCTCCGCGACGGCCGTTACACACCGACCATGATCGGCGTCGTCTCCTTCGTGTGGTCGCTGAGCTTCGCCGCGCTGGTATCGCTCTGGTTCCGCCGCCCGCATTCGGTGATCGACGTCTGGCTCATGGTCGTGATGTGCGCATGGCTGTTCGACATCGCGCTGTCCGCGATCGTCAACGTCGCGCGCTTCGATCTCGGTTTCTACGCCGGCCGCCTCTATGGCCTCTGCGCCTCGAGCTTCGTGCTCGCGGTGCTGCTGATCGAGAACGTCCGCCTTCAGGTGCACACCGTCGGCCTCGTCGGCAGGCTGCGCCAGCAATCGGCGTCGGAACGCGACTATTACGGCAAGCGCCTCGCCCTGTACGGCGCCGTCGTCGAATCCTCCAACGATGCCATCATCACGAAGACGCTCGACGGCATCATCACCGGCTGGAACAAGGCCGCCGAGCATCTGTTCGGCTATTCCGCCGCGGAGGCCGTCGGCAGGTCGATCGACATCATCGTGCCGCCGGACCGAAAAGGCGAAGTCAGGAGCATCCTCAACCAGATCGCCGGCAACGAATCGATCGCCCAGCACGAGACGGTGCGGATTCGAAAGGATGGCCGCGCGCTCGACGTCGTCCTGAACGTATCACCCTTGAGATCGGACAACGGAGAGATCATCGGGGCCTCCAAGATCGCCCATGACATCACGGAGGAGAAACAGGCGCGCGAGAAGCTGCGCCGCGAGACCGAGGAGCGCCAGCGCATCTTCGAGACCTCGCAGGACCTGATCCTGGTCACCGATGGTTTCGGCAATTTCATCCAGGTCAGCCCGAGCGTGAAGGACATTCTCGGCTTCAGCCCGGACGACATGATCGGGCACAGCGCGACCGAGTTCATCCACCCTGACGACCTCGAGAGGACGCGCGACGAGATGCGGGCGGCACGGCGCGGCGCGGTCAAGCGCAGCTTCGAGGCGCGCTACTATCATTACGACGGTCACGAGGTCACGCTGAACTGGATGGGCACCTGGTCCGAGCCGGTGAAGCGCCATTTCTTCATCGGCCGGGACCTCACGGAGAAGCAGGCCGCCGAAGCCCAGTTCCGGCAGGTCCAGAAGATGGACTCCATCGGCCAGCTGACCGGCGGCGTCGCGCACGACTTCAACAACGTGCTGACCGTCATCACCGGCACGATCGGCATCCTGGCCGACGCGGTTGCCGACCGCCCCGAGCTGGCTGCGATCACCAAGCTGATCGACGACGCGGCCGAGCGCGGCGCCCAGCTGACCAAGCATCTGCTGGCCTTCGCCCGCAAGCAGCCGCTCCAGCCTCGCGAGATCGACGTCAACGCGCTGGCGCTCGAAGCCGCCAAACTGCTGCATCCGACGCTGGGCGAGCAGATCACGATCATGCCGCAGCTCACCGAGGACGCCTGGCCGACGCTGGTCGATCCCGGCCAGCTATCCACCGCGATCCTCAATCTCGCGTTGAACGCGCGTGACGCCATGCCCGAGGGCGGCACCTTGGTGCTGGAGACCCGCAACATCTTTCTCGACGACGGTTATGCCAGCATGAATCCCGACGTCGTCGCCGGCAATTACGTGATGATTGCCGTCAGCGACACCGGCAGCGGGATTCCGCCGGACCTGATCGACCGGGTGTTCGACCCGTTCTTCACCACCAAGGAGGTCGGCAAGGGCACCGGCCTCGGCTTGAGCATGGTGTTCGGCTTCGTCAAGCAGTCGGGCGGCCACATCAAGATCTACAGCGAGGTAGGCCACGGCACGAGCGTGAAGATCTACCTGCCGCGCTCGACCGGGGTGCAGGAGACCGAGTTCGAGGCGCAGCAGAACGCGCCCATTACCGGCGGCAACGAGAAGATCCTGATCGTCGAGGACGACGCGCTGGTGCGGCAATATGTGGTGACCCAGGTCAAGAGCCTCGGCTATACCGCGCTCGAGGCCGCCAACGGCGCGGAGGCCCTGACCATCATCGACAGCGACAAGACCATCGACCTGCTCTTCACCGACATCATCATGCCCGGCAACATGAACGGCCGTCAGCTCGCCGACGAGGCCGCTCGCCGCCGTCCCGACCTGAAGACATTGTTCACCTCGGGCTACACCGAGAATGCCATCGTCCATCACGGCCGGCTCGATTCCGGCGTGCTGCTGCTGGCAAAGCCCTACCGCAAGTCCGAACTCGCCAAGATGCTCAGGACCGCGCTGGCGAGTTGAGCCTGCGGCGTCCCTGCGCTATCGCAAGGCGAACTCCTTTCAGCGCGCGAGGCCACCTTGAAGGATCTGCTCACCGACATTGCCGGAGTCCGCGTCGGCCATGCCGAGGATGCCAAAGTCGCCACCGGCACGACCGCAATCATCTTCGACCAGCCCGCGGTCGCGGCGATCGA
Organism: Bradyrhizobium sp. 62B; assembly: GCF_030272265.2. Classification (NCBI taxonomy): domain Bacteria; kingdom Pseudomonadati; phylum Pseudomonadota; class Alphaproteobacteria; order Hyphomicrobiales; family Nitrobacteraceae; genus Bradyrhizobium; species Bradyrhizobium sp. 62B. The sequence goes on from NZ_CP092841.2 coordinate 4,748,850, forward strand.
CGTGCGCGGCGGCGGTCCCGGCACGCGCGAGGATGCGCTGCTCGATCTCGCCAACACCGTCGAGCGCGTCGACGCGATCGCCCTGTCCGGCGGCTCCGCCTTCGGTCTCGATGCCGGCGGCGGCATCCAGGCGTGGCTCGCCGAGCAGGGGCGCGGCCATCGCGTTCGCGAGGCGCTGATTCCGATCGTGCCGGGGGCCATCCTGTTCGACCTCCTCAACGGCGGCGACAAGGCCTGGGGACGCTTCTCGCCCTATCGCGACCTTGGCTACGCCGCCGCGGCCGCTGCCAGCACCGACTTCCCGCTCGGCAGCGTCGGCGCCGGCTTGGGGGCCACCACCGCGACGTTCAAGGGCGGACTCGGCTCGGCGTCGGCGGCGACACCTGACGGCGTGAAGGTCGCGGCGATCGTCGCCGTCAACGCGGTGGGCAGCGTGACCGTCGGCAACGGGCCGTGGTTCTGGGCGGCACCGTTCGAGGTCGGCAGCGAGTTCGGCGGGCGCGGCCTGCCCGACAAATTCACCGACGACATGCTCCGGATGCGCATCAAGGGCGGTCCCGCGGCGAGCGCGCGCGAAAACACCACCATCGGCGCCGTCGTCACTGACGCGGTGCTGACCAAGCCCCAGGCCAAGCGTCTGGCGATGATCGCGCACACCGGCTTTGCCCGCGCCATCTATCCGGTGCACGCACCGACCGATGGCGACGTGCTGTTTGCGGCTGCGACCGGCGAGAAGCCGATCGAACCGCTGGTCGGCCTCACCGAGCTCGGTACGGTCGCCGCCAACGTGGTCGCGCGTGCGATCGCCCGCGCCGTGTACAGCGCGACCGCGCTGCCGTTCCCGGGGGCACAGCCGGCGTGGAAGGACAGGTTCGGTTAGAAACGAAACGGCCGAGACGGCATTACCCTGGCGGCCTCAGGTGGACCGCCATGCCGTCGTCCGTAATCCGCTTCGTTCGCTATGCCCCCGACACGCGGGAGCTGAAAGTGACCTTCGTCAGCGGACGCTCCTATGTCTACGAGGACGTTCCACCCGAGGTCGCCGCAGCGTTCCGGGACGCGCGCTCAAAGGGCGCGTTCTTCAACCACGAAATCCGTGACCGCTATGCCTATCGTGACATCACGCGCGAATATGCCGGCTGATCCCGGATGGCGGCTCACACGCTCATCGACATCGACGAACCGGCAGCCGCCGAAGCGCCCTGCCCCTGGCCGCCTTGCTGCTGCATCAACTGCGCGAACAGATCGTAAGCCGAATTACGCGGGCTGGAGGTGCCCGGCACCGTCGTCGACATCTTGAAGCCGTCGGCATAGGTGACGGTCGTCGTGGTCGAGCCGTCGGCAGCGGTCGTCGTGGTCGAGGTCGATCCGCCCTTGGAATTCGACGAGGAATTCGATCCATCGCCCGAGCCGTCGGCACCTTGCGCGTGATGGTGGTCGTGGTGACCGCTCTTCAGCGCCTTCGACATCTCGTCCAGGCTCACGCTGCCGTCCGCGTTCGAGTCCAGCTTGGAGAATACGTCGTCGGCCTGCGCGAGGTTGGTTCCGCCGGCACCCAGCGCGTCCTCGAACTCGGACTTGGTGATGTTGCCGTCGCCGTCCCCGTCGATCTGGGAGAACAGGTGCTTGAGCGCGGCCTCACGGCTCGTTGTCGTCGAGGACGTCGAGGACGTGGAGTCCGACGAGGTCGAGCTGGCCGTGCTGGTGGTGTCCGAGGACTGGCTTTGCGCGGCGAACAACGCGTTCATCGTCTCCGGCGCGATCTGCGGATATTTGCCCGAGTTGACCGACGAGGTCGCGCCGCTGGTCGTGTTGCTGCTGCCGCTGTCGATGGCAAAGGGATTGGTTGCACCCTGCGCCGCCCCCGTCTTGTGCGTCGAGGCGGACGATTTCGAGTTCGTCAGCGTCTGAATCGCGTCGAGTGCGCTCGACACGGCACCGACGGCACCAAGGGCAAACAACATTGCACAACTCCAACCGATGCGGCACGCCGCGGCCAATGTTCTGAAGGTGACGTCAGCAAGCGTCGTGCCAGCGTAAAAAGCTCAATGATATCCGCGACCGTTGCGCTTTGGACGGCCTGGGATCACCGGCAATTCGTGCCGGCCGCGGCAGATTTTTCCGCCCACAGGAAGCACGCCTCCCCTGCATTGCCCGCCATGGAGGCCCATGTTAGGCGAGGCCATCTTTCACGCCCCCGCCTCCGGGAAACCGCGCCATGACCCAAGCCTTCGCCCCCCGCCCCCTGGCAATCGCACCCTCGATTCTGGCTTCGGATTTCTCCAGGCTCGGCGAGGAGGTGCGCGCCGTGGATGCCGCCGGCGCCGACTGGATCCATCTCGACGTGATGGACGGCCATTTCGTTCCGAACATTTCCTACGGCCCCGACATCATCAAGGCGATGCGCCCCCACACCAAGAAGGTGTTCGACGCGCATCTGATGATCTCGCCCTGCGACCCCTATCTCGAGGCCTTTGCGAAGGCCGGCTGCGACCACATCACCGTGCACGCGGAGGCTGGTCCCCATTTGCACCGTTCGCTGCAGGCCATCCGCGCGCTCGGCAAGAAGGCCGGCGTCTCGCTCAATCCGGGCACGCCGGTCAGCGCGCTCGAATACGTCCTCGATCTCGTCGATCTCGTGCTGGTGATGTCAGTCAATCCCGGCTTCGGCGGTCAGGCCTTCATTCCCTCCGCGATCGGAAAGATTCGCGACATCCGCGCGATGACGGCGGGACGACCGATCGACATCGAGGTCGACGGCGGCGTCGGCCCCGATGTCGCCGGCGCGCTCGCCGCGGCCGGCGCCAACGCCTTCGTCGCCGGCACATCCGTATTCCGGGGCGGCACGCAGGAGGCCTACAGGACCAACATCGCCGCGATCCGCAACGCGGCGCTCGGGGCCCGCGGCGAAGCGATTTGAGCCGGATCAAACGGCGCACGCGGACGAGGCGAAATCCCGCGGCTTTTACGGGTGCTGCAGCGCCCAATATCTAAAATTGCAATGGTGATCCGTACTCATCCGGACTTCACTGATTCGCGCAAATCACCGCAAGTGAGTCCTGCCTGCTTTTGACGGGAGGACATCATGACGACGACCCTGGTTTGGACTGGCGTAGCGTTGTGGTTGGCGTTCAATGCAGCGATTGCGGCTCGTAGCCTCTACGTGATGCGACCGGTGAAGGCCGAGGCTTCTGCCCGCATCATTCACCTTCACCGTCGCCGGGTCTGAGCGCCATGCAGATCGCACTCGTGAAGCGTCAGCCGAAGCGCAGGTGCCGGATCCCGCGGCGCCCACATCCGGGCCTCGATTATTTCTTCGGCCGCCTCGAGAGCACCGATAGCAGGCTGGACGACGACGCCGCGCTCGACACGACGGACCCCGATCATTCGTTTGCCTCGCAGCACCGACACTGAGACTTTCCTTTTTTCGGACCACTCCATGAAACCGCACTGCCCGAACTGCCTGAAGGAAATGACCAAGGCATCCGCGTCGCGTAACCTGTTCAATTGCGAGCCCTGCCGCGAGATCATCCAGTATTTCGGCGGCAGCCCGGATCACGGCGAGCCCGGCCCGCAATTCTCCTGGCCGATCCGCCGCAAGCGCGTCGCTCATTCCGCCCACGCGGCCTGACCGCCCTTCAAGCCGGCGGGCCTATCCCGGCCCTTCGCCGGCGTCGGTCCCGCCGATATCCCCTGCCATCCGCGGCGGTCGCACCACCGTGACGGTGCAGGCCGCTTCCGAGGCCACCTTGGCCGAGACGCTGCCGAGCAGCGTGCGGCGGAACGAGCCCTGCCGCGCGCCGATGATGACGTGGTCGACGTGGTTGACCTCGGCGAACTCCAGGATCGCGGCAGCGGGATCAACCGCCTCCAGCACATGAGCCGACAGCCGGCTCTCATCCAATTTGAGCGGCGTCGCCCAATGCCGCAGCGCGACCAGGCGGTCGATATGCTTGTTGGACCCCTGCTCGTCCAGGGTACGGTCGATCGCGATCCGGTTCAGCTTGAGCACGTTGACGCAAGCGAGCCGCGCTGACGGCAAGGTGGCGAGGATGCGCTCGGTGGTCACGCGCAGCGCCTCGTTGAGCTCCGGCGCGCCTTCCACCGTGTCGAGCGCGACAGCGAGGATCGGGCTCGATGCGATTTGCGCGGCGACATCCGATTTCGCGCGCGGCGCCATGACGCCCAGATTGAAGCGGCGACGCCAGGCGACGCTGAGCGGGTCGCGCTTGACCCGCTCCGCACGCGTGGTGAGCTTGACCTGATCGGGATGGGCGAGATCGAAGGCGAGCTGGGACGCCGTCGGATAGCGCCACACCGGCTCGATCTCGAGACACCGCAGCACCACCTCCTGCAGCCAGGGCGGATAGTCGGCGCGCACGCTTCGCGGCGGATGCGGATCGCGCCACAGCCGGCGCCGCATCGCGCGCAGCGTCTCGCCCTCGCCGAACGGCCGTTCGCCGGTGGTGAAGAAATAGAGCAGCACGCCGAGCGAAAACAGATCGCTGCGCGGATCGTCGCGCACCCCGGACAGCCGCTCGGGCGCCATGTAGGGCGCGGTGCCGTAAGGCAGGCGGAACTCCTCCTGCAACAGATCCGGCAAGTGATTGTGATGCGACAGGCCGTAGTCGATCAGCACCGCCTCGCCGCTCTCGCGGAACATGATGCTGCTCGGCTTGATGTCGTGATGGATCACGTTCTGGCGGTGCAGATCGGCCAGCGCGGTTGCGATCCTGGCGACGAGCTGCCGCGCCTCGTCATAAGGCAGCGGGAGCTCAGGCAGTCGCTTGTAGAGCGTGGTGCCGCCGATGCGCTCGATCACGACATAGGCCTGGTGCGCGAAATCGCCGGTGCCGAAGCAGGTCGGGACGTGCGGACCCGCGAGCCGCGGCAGGATCATCATCTCCATCTCGAAGGAGACGATCGCGGCGGGGTCCTCGCCCTCCGAGACCCGCGGGATCTTCATCAGCAGCGGCACGTCGATGCCGGGATGGGTAACGGTCCACAGCGTCGCCATGCCGCCGGCATGGACGCATTCACCGATGGTGTAGCCATCGATCACCGCGCCTGTTGTGACCAGTGATTTCGGCATCGGCCTCTAGCGCCCCTGCGACAGCCGGTCGGCGAGCCAGTGCGGCAGACCGTTGTCGCGAATTCTGCTCGCCGCGGTCGCGATGTCGTAGGGCGCGCGGCAATAGGTGATCTGGCAGGACTCGGTGTCGAACAAGGCGAAGGCCGCCGACGGATCGCTGTCGCGGGGCTGGCCGACCGAGCCGAGCACGGCGAGCCATTGCCGTCCGCGCAGAAGCTGCACCGGGACGTCGGTCTTCGGCACGAAGCTCGTCATCTTCGCCGTCACCGACATCGAATAGAGCGCGGGGCGATGGATATGCCCGCAGAACGTGACATGGGCGGGGGTCGCGATCAGGCTCTTGGCAGCGTCCACGGTGGAGCGGACATAGTGCCAGCGCTGCGGGTGAGAGGCTTCCGAATGCACGAACAGACGGTCGCTGTCCTCGACCAGCATCGGCAATTCGCTCAGGAATCGGCGCTGCGCTGCGCCAAGCCGGCCGCGGGTCCATTCGATTGCGACCTGCGCCTCGGCGTTCATCGTCTCCGCCGAGGAGCTGACTGCCTGGTCGTGATTGCCGCGCACGGCGATAGCACCTTGGGCCACGAGCTCCATCGCGGTGTCCACCACCCATTCCGGATCGGCGCCGTAGCCGACGAAATCACCGAGCAGGACGAACCGCTCCGCGCCCTTCGCACGCGCGACCTTCAGGCAGGCCTCGAAGGCCTGCCTGTTGCCGTGGATATCCGAGAAGACAGCGAGAAGCACGCACCCTCCACCCTTCAATTCTTATTGAAGCCCGATACGGCCAAATTGAGGGAGGTCAAGACATGCGCCAGCGCCGCGCCGATTACCAGCCCCCCTGCGGACGATCGCGAAGAGCCTATTGCTCGTCCTTCGGGGGCATTCGGGGCGGCGGCAGCGGGGTGAACACGGCGCCTTGTGCGCCGGCCGGCGGGGCGATGAACTCGCCGGTCGAGGAATCGCCGCCGGTGGTCTCCATGATCGTCTTGGGCGTCACATATTCGCGGACCATGTCGAGGAGGCTGCCATCGCCGCCGCCGAAATCTGCGGCGCGACCACCTTGCAGATGTCCCAGGGCGATTTCGTTTTCCGCGGCATGGGTCTTGTCGGCGAGCCCATCGTTGTAGGGCACGCGGAAGGCCCTCGGGATGCCGCTCGGACGATTGTCCTCGTCGAGCTGCTCGACCCACAGATAGATCGAGCCGGGATCGCCCTGAAGCGAGTGCGGCTCGACGATGCGGGACTTCAGCAGCTTGAAGGTCGTCGGCAGCCGGTCGGTACTGGCCCAGCCGAGCAGGCCGCGCATCTCGCTGAAGCTGACGACATAGAAGGCGCTGGTCACGACCACCGCGACCGCCTTCAGCGACCAGTGCAGCCGCGCATAGACCAGCACGACCAGCAGCAGCGCGCCGATCACGGCGTAGGCGACCGACAGCGTGAGGATGACCGTTTGCAGATCAGTCACGGCGTATCCTCTTGGCGTTGCTGCTCACACCCGTCCTCGGGTCGAGATCGGCCCCGTTGCGCCAGCTGCTGCGGAACGTCTCGAGCAGCGATTTCGGCCGCTGACTCACATCGACGACCTTGCCCTCCGTGTCGAGCCGGAATCGCACCGCGGTCTTCTCGTCGCCGGTGTGGTCGAGCGTGAACTTGTTGTCGAACACGACCTGCGCTGTCGGATTGAGTTTCTGCACCTTCACATTCGCCGTCACGGGCTCGCCGGTGGTGGCGACGAAATGCGAGACGTTGACGGTGTATTCACCGGGGATCATGCCGCGCAGCGTCACGATCTCCTCGCGGATCGGCGAGGCGATCTTCTTGCCGGCGACCATGATGAAGTCGTTGGCTCCGCCGCGGTCGTCGCGGTCGAGCGTCAGGAAACCGGCCTCGCGGTGGCGATACCAAGCGATGTTGCCGGCGGGATCCTGCACGAACAGATCGAGATCGTCGGGGTGATTGTCCGGCCAGTCCAGCGTGATGATGAACTCCGCCTTGGAGTCGATCTTGCCGTCCTTGGCGTCCGGAGAGACCGCGAGCAGCGCCAGGAAGAACAGAAACGCGATCACCTGGAGTGCCTTGAACAGCATCACGCCCAGCGGATCGAACGGCTCCTCGCGCGGATAGAGACCGAAATCATCCATCATGACGGGGATCCGGCGCCTTTGCGCTCGAGCACCGGCGTCACATAGGTCTCGGTCAGCACCACCGCGTCGGAGAACACCTTCTGGGTCGCGGCATCCAGCATGTAATACTGGATGCGGACCAGGATCGAGCCGACGAGACCGGCAAGCGTCGTGTACATCGCGACCGCCATGCCGTCGCTCATCAGTCCCATCGAGGAGCGCATCGCGACCTTGTCGGCGGCATCCAGCCCCGCGATCGGCGCCAGCATGATGATGAAACCGACGATGGTGCCGAGCAGGCCGAGCTTCATCAGCGTGTCCGAGACGAAGGCGCCGAATCCGTTGGAGCCGCGCAGGCGATCGGCGAGCGTTCGCAGCAGCAGCGTCTGATCCACCGGGCGATAATCCTGCGCGGCGGCCTTGGTCACCAGGCTTTCGATGTGATCCCGCACCAGCCCGCGCGGCAGCGCCGTCGCACGCGCATCGAGGACCTTGCCGCCATCAGGCGCCGCGAGCGCCGTACGGCAGCGCCGCGCCGCCGCGCCTTCCCGCGCGATCGCCCGCGTGCGCAGGAAGCAGTGGCCGCAGGTCAGGATATAGAGCACCGCGATGACGCTCGAAATGTAGGTGCGGTCCGAGGTCAGCATCAGGTGGATCAGGCCGAACCGCCACAGCAGCACGACGGCGAAGATCGAAAGCCCGGTGAAAATCATCCAGAACAGGAGCGCGCTGCGCTCGGTTGGGTCGGTCGTGACAGGCGCGATCGGTCCAATCGTCATCGAACTCATGCTGCACCGCTCCTCGGCCGCAACGATCGGCCCATCAAGATTTCCACCCGATTAGATCAAAGCCGCCGTCTCAGGTCCAAAGACCCATGCCCAATCCGGCTTGGGAAATTTGCCCGAACTGCGATCGTGCAGAACCCTGCGATTGGCAAGGCGCGGCGGCGTTGTTAGGCTGACCTTATCAAACGTTGAGGGTGATCGCATGCGCCTCGTGCTTCAGCTCGTCGCCCGTCTGCTGCTCATCGTGGCGCTTTGCCTCGGAGCCGCGACCGTATGGGCCACAATCGACGCCTATCGCAGCGTCGACCGGGCGACCGCGGCCTCCGCGCAGCGGGTCGCGCAGGCCCTTCAGGCCCTGTACTGGCATGAGTTCTTGTTGCGCAGCAGCAGAACGCGCGAGCAGCTTCTGCCAGTTCCGGAATGGCGCACATTGGAGACGATGAAGCTGATTTCGCCGGGCGTCTGCGTCGAGTTCCAGCCGGCCATCGCATTCGAAAAGCCGCTTTGCGGCCAGAGCGAGGGACTCGGCAAGACCCCGCCGCACTGGTTCGCATCGATCGTGCCGTTCTTCCTCGGCAGCCACGCCGAGGTGGTTCGGCCGGTCAGTCCCCGCGCCGCTTCGGCCGGCACCGTGGTCGCGACGCCGGACGCAGCGGCCGCGATCTCGCTCGCCTGGGAATACATCCTCAACGTGATCGACGTCGCGCTGTTGATGGCCGCGGCGATCGCGCTGCTGGCATCGCTGGCGATCGCACATGCGCTGGCCCCGGCGCGCGCGATCGTGACCGCCTTGCAGCGCATGGCGCGCGGCCAATATCGCACCAGGCTGCCGCGTTTCCGCTCGATGGAGCTGGCGATGATCGGCAACGCCGTCGGCGAGCTCGGCACCCGCCTGGAGGAAGCAACCGAGCAGCGCGCGTCGCTGACGCGGCGCCTGATCGAGATCCGCGACGACGAGCGCCGCGCCCTCGCCCGCGAGCTGCATGACGAGTTCGGGCAAAATCTCTCCGCTATCCTCGCCTTCGCCAACACGATCGAGACGGCCAGTGCGAAAGGAACCACCGACAGCGGCATCGCACAGGATGCGCGCATGATCTCGCAAGCCACCCATCATTTGATGGCCTCGCTCCGCGATGCGCTGAAGCGCCTGCGCAATCCCCTGCCCGAGGAGCTCGGGCTCGAGGCGAGCCTCGTCAATCTCGTCGACAGCTGGCGCTCGCAGAGCGCGGCGCGGCCGACCATCCAGCTCGACCTCAGGGGCGACCTGACGAACGTGCGGGGAGCAGCCGCCACCACGGCCTATCGCGTGGCCCAGGAATGCCTGACCAACGCGTTGCGCCACAGCGCGGCGCGCGAGATCTCCTTGCGCATCGAGCGTCGGGCCGGCGACGACAACGCGCTGCTGATCCGCGTCGAGGACGACGGCGGTGGCGATGCGGAACGCGTCGCCCGATCGGCCGGCTTCGGCCTCACCGGCATCCGCGAGCGCGTCACGGCGGCCGGGGGAACGCTCTCGATCCTGCCGGCCCGCGGCGGCCTCAGCGTTGCCGCCACCATCCCGCTCGCTGCGTGAGGCGGGCATGAGCGAGGTGGCAGCAACAGGCATCTCCGTGCTGCTCGTCGACGACCATCCGATCGTCCGGCAGGGCTACCGGCGCGTGCTGGAGAGCCAGGGCGACCTCCACGTCGTGGCGGAAGCCGACAATGCCGCGGACGCCTATGGCGCGTTCAAGGCGCACGACCCCGACGTCGTCGTGCTCGACATCTCGATGCCGGGCGCGAGCGGGCTGGAGGCGATCCGCAACATCCGCGCGCGCAGCCCGCGGGCGCGGATCCTGGTCTTCACCATGCACAACGAGGCCGTGCTGGTGAAAGCCGCCTTCAGCGCCGGCGCCAGCGGCTTCGTCACCAAGAGCAGCGAGCCGTCCTCGGTGGTCGGCGCCATCCGCAGCGTGGCCCGCGGCGAACGCGCCATGAGCGACGATATCGCGCATATCCTCGCTGAGGACAGCCTGTCGTCGGGTTCGGTGCTGGATCAGCTGGGCGAGCGCGAGATCGAGATCTTGCGCCAGTTCGCAGGCGGCGCCACCACCGAGCAGATCGCGACGCATCTCAATCTCAGTGTCAAGACGGTGCAGAACTATCACTACCTGATCAAGACCAAGACCGGCGCACGCACCGATGCGCAGCTGGTGCGGCTCGCCGCGACGTGCGGGCTGACGAGGATTTAGCAGCAGGACTGCCGCATTCCTTCGAATGGCGTGAAATTTCTCAATCTGCCGGGCTCATTGGAACAGAGCCTATTCCGTTCCGGTTAGCAGCAGAGTGAAGGAGTCAAAGGTCATGAGTAAGGGTCATCACAAAGCAGTCGCCCCTCCCTCGATCATCACGGTGGGCGAGCTCATCGACGAGCTCTGCCGCCTGCCGGATACCGCTGTCGTCCATTTCCGCTGCCCCATGCTCGGTCAGGAGCTGGCATTCGAGCGCCTTCGAAAGCGGTCAAAGGACGACGTCGAGATCGCCATCAATGCCTATCCGGAGAGCCCGCCGGTCGTACCGTCATCCGACGGCGCTTTCGGCCCGCGAACGTCTTTGCCGTCGCTTCGCACCGGCGCACTTCTTCACAAGGCGAGAGGTTGATCGGCCGCAGCGTAGCGACCAACAGCAGCGGTCTAACAGACTTTCAATCCGCGCAGCACCAGCGCCAGGGTCGCATCGACGCGCGCGGAGAGATCGGCGTCCTTCCACTCGTCGGCATGGGCCGGATGATGGAAACGGACGGTCGCATCGAAGATCGCGCGCGCTGTGGTCTTCGTGTCGGCCACGTCAAACACGCCCTGCTTCACGCCGTCGGTCAGGATCGCCGCGATCTGGTCGATCATGGTGTCCTTGTGACACTTCACGGCGGCGCAGGCCTCGCGCGCCAGCGTCAGATAGGTCTCGAACATCTCGGGGTCGTCGAGCACGCGCGAACGCTTGGCGGCGAACAGCGTGCGCAGCCAGCGGTCGAGCCTCGCCGGCGCCGGGCCCTGCTCCCCGGCGATCTGGCGCAACGGCGCGTCGATGCGGTCCAGCCAGCGTTTGGCAACGGCCTCGCGCAGCGAGGCCTTGCTCGGGAAATGGCGATAGACGCTGCCGTGGCTCACATCGAGCGCACGGGCCACGTCGACCACGGTGGCCTTGGCAAGTCCAAAGCGCCTGAGCACGTCCTCGGTCACTTCGAGGATCCGCTCCGGCGTCAAGACAACAGCTTCATTCATGCCAGCACCATGTTCCCGTTCAGGGCTCAGTTACCCGGCAGTAGGGCTGCTTCCGAAGCGCCCTGACCGGTCGTCTCGGAAAGCCTATGCCTTAATGAGGCAGTTTTGCAGCCTGCGCCGCGATCTGGCGCGCCACCAGCAAATTGAGCCAATGCCCAATCACGCCGGTCAAATTGAGGATTTCGGTCGTCATCGTCTTAAGTCTCCATTCGTCCGCGGTCCCGTTCTTCAATTTGCCCTCCGATCCGCTTTGGATGTCGGGCTTTCCGGGGCTTGTCGCGGGACGCCCAATCGGAGCGTCCGAGAACGGATATACATGTCTCGCTGACAGATTTCAATATCTGTCAGTCAATGATCCGTGATTGACAGCAGATTTTTGACCACCGGCGGGCCAGCTCGGCCCCCCAGCGGTGGATTAGCCCTCCCCAAACCCGTTCCGGGGGTCGGATCGTTTGTTTCGCCCTCCCTGCTCTGTTAAATCACAGCGTAAAAAACATTCCGGCCGGACCTGCCCCTCGGACCATTCCTTGGGCCGCCCGCCCACCTTCCTGGAGCCGCCCCATGATCCCCCGCTATACCCGTCCCGAAATGGCCTCGATCTGGGAGCCGCAGACCCGGTTCAAGATCTGGTTCGAGATCGAGGCGCACGCGGCGGACGCCCTCGCCGAACTCGGGACCATCCCCAAGGAGGCCGCCAGGACGGTCTGGGCCAAGGCCAAGAACGCCACTTTCGACGTCGCCCGCATCGACGAGATCGAGCGCGAGACCAAGCACGACGTCATCGCCTTCCTCACCCACCTCGCCGAGATCGTCGGGCCCGAGGCGCGCTTCGTCCACCAGGGCATGACGTCCTCGGACGTGCTCGACACCTGCCTCAACGTCCAGCTCACCCGCGCCGCGGACCTCTTGCTCGCCGGCCTCGACAAGGTTTTGGCCGCGCTGAAGAAGCGCGCCTTCGAGCACAAGATGACGCCGACCATCGGCCGCAGCCACGGCATCCACGCCGAGCCGGTGACGTTCGGTCTCAAGCTCGCTTATGCCTATGCCGAGTTCACGCGCGCCAAGGAGCGCCTGATCGCGGCGCGCAAGGAGGTCGCGACCTGCGCCATCTCGGGCGCCGTCGGCACCTTCGCGCAGATCGATCCACGCGTCGAAGAGCACGTCGCGAAAGCCATGGGCCTCGTCCCCGAACCGATCTCGACTCAGGTGATCCCGCGCGACCGCCACGCGATGTATTTCTCGACGCTCGGCGTGATCGCCTCTTCGGTCGAGCGCATCGCGGTGGAGATCCGCCACATGCAGCGCACCGAGGTGCTGGAGGCCGAAGAGTTCTTCTCCGAGGGGCAGAAGGGTTCGTCCGCCATGCCGCACAAGCGCAACCCGGTGCTGTCGGAGAATCTCACCGGCCTGTCGCGCATGGTACGGGCCTATGTGACGCCGGCGCTGGAGAACGTCGTGCTCTGGCACGAGCGCGACATCTCGCACTCCTCGGCCGAGCGCATGATGGGCCCCGATGCCACCGTGACGCTCGATTTCGCGCTGGTGCGCCTCGCCGGCCTGATCGAAAAGCTCTTGGTCTATCCCGCCAACATGCAGAAGAACCTCGACCGTCTCGGCGGCCTCGTCCATTCGCAGCGCGTGCTGCTGGCGCTGACGCAGAAGGGCGCGAGCCGCGAGGATTCCTACAAGCTCGTGCAGCGCAATGCGATGCCGGTCTGGCGCGGCGAAGGCGACTTCCTCCAGCTCCTGAAGAAGGACGCGGAGGTGAAGAAATATCTCACCGACGCCGAGATCGAGGAGCAGTTCGACCTCGGCTATCACCTCAAGCACGTCGACACGATCTTCAAGCGCGTGTTCGGGGAAAGCTGACAACTTCCCATAAGGCGGATGAGCGCAGCGTAATCCGCCTTCCGTCCCAGCATCGCGGCGGGTTACGCTACGCTGACCCGCCCTACGAACAAGAAACGGATCCCCCTATGCCCATCGTCAACCGCGTTGCCGCCCTCTCCGACGAAATGGCCGCCTGGCGCCATGACTTCCACGAGAACCCGGAGCTGCTCTACGAGGTCCATCGCACCGCCGGCATCGTCGCCGACAAGCTGCGCGAGTTTGGCTGCGACGAGGTGGTGACGGGTATCGGCCGCACCGGCGTGGTCGGCGTGGTCCGCGGGCGCAAGTCCGCTTCCGGCAAGACCATTGGCCTGCGCGCCGACATGGACGCGCTGCCGATCCTGGAAACCTCGGGCGTCGCCTACGCCTCAAAGGTCCCCGGCAAGATGCATGCCTGCGGCCATGACGGCCACACCGCGATGCTGCTCGGCGCCGCAAAGTACCTGACCGAGACGCGCAATTTCGACGGCACCGCGGTCCTGATCTTCCAGCCCGCCGAGGAAGGCGGTGGCGGCGGCAAGGCCATGGTCAAGGACGGGCTGATGACGCGCTGGAACATCCAGGAGGTCTACGGCATGCACAACATGCCGAACCTGCCGGAAGGGCATTTCGCCACCACACCCGGCGCGATGCTCGCCTCCTCCGACAACATCCAGATCACGGTGCACGGCAAGGGCGGCCACGCCGGCGCCGGTCCGCACAAATCCGTCGACAGCGTGCTGATCGGCTCGCAGATCGTCAATGCGCTGCAATCGATCGTGGCGCGCAATGTCGATCCGCTGAAGTCGGCGGTCATCTCGATCACGCAATTCCACTCCGGCACGGCCTTCAACATCATCCCAGAGATCGCCGAGCTCGGCGGCACCGTGCGCACGCTCGATCCCGAGGTGCGCGATCTCGTCGAACGCCGCATCGGCGAAGTCGCCGACAGCGTCGCCCGCGCCTATGGCGGGTCGGCCGAGACCAAATACACGCGGATGTATCCCGTGACGATGAACCATGCCCGCGAGGCCGGCCTAGCCGCCGACGTCGCCCGCGACATCGTCGGCGCCGATCGCGTCAACGACAAGTTCATCCCCATGATGGGCGCGGAGGACTTCTCGTTCATGCTGGAGGCGCGCCCCGGCGCCATGGTGCTGGTCGGCATGGGTGACGGCAACGAGTGCCACCATCCGTCCTATGTCTTCAACGACAACATCTTGGGCCACGGCGCCTCGTTCTGGGCGCGTCTGGTCGAGACGCGGATGCCGGCGGGCTAGGGCCGCCCGTACGCTGCTGTAGCCCGGGTGAGCGAAAGCGACACCCGGGACAGTAGCTTTCCCGGATATCGCTCCGCTCATCCGGGCTACAATCCAACGCAAGCACCTATGCCTGCACCACCTCATGGCGCATCACGAACGGCGCGAGCAGCGTGTGGACTTCGTCCGCAACCGCTTCGCGCTGATCCTCCGCCAACCCCGTCAGCGTGACGGTCGCGATGGACCCGTGGCTGCCATGGGCACCGACCTTGACCTTGCAATCGATGCCGCGCTCGACCAGTGGCGATAGCACCTTGGTAAAGACGCGCTCGGCCGCGTCCCAGCGCAGCTGCGGCTTGAACACCTTGCCGACGCCGGTCACCGGCATCGGATCGATCGGGATGACCTGCACCGGGACGGCGGCCCGCTCCGGCGTACGCTCACGCACCCACGTTTCCAGTTCGCCGGGCTCGACTTTGGCGCCCGGCTTCAACTGCACGTAGCCCACAGGCAATTCGCCGGCATAGGCGTCGGGCTGGCCGACCACGGCAGCGAAGCCGACCGCGGGATGGCGGAACATGATCTCCTCGATCGGCGCCGGGTCGATGTTGTGGCCGCCGCGGATCACCAGGTCCTTGGCGCGGCCGGTGATCCAGAGATAGCCGTCGGCATCGAGCCGGCCGAGATCGCCGGAATTGACCCAGACGTCGTCGATGAAGGCGCCCTTGTTGTGCTCGTCGTTGAGGTAGCCGCTGAACACGCCCGGCCCGGCCATGATGACGACGCCGATCTCGTCCGGCTTGCAGTCGCGGATCAGGCGGCCGTCGGCGTCGAGCTGCACGATGCGCACGCGCGCATAAGGCATCGGCAAGCCGACGGAGCCGAGCCGGATCGGTCGTGACGGATAAGCCAGCGTGTGCACGCTCGACGTCTCGGTCATGCCGTAGACTTCGACCACCGGCAGCTTCAGCTTCTCCTGGATCGCAGAGCCGACGGCGACGGGGATCGCCGAACCGCCGCCGGCGGCATATTTCAGGCTGGAGATATCGGCATTGCCCGGCGGCACCGCGAGCGTCGCGGCCAGCACCGTCGGCACGCTCGACAGCGCCTCGGGCTTGAAGCGCTCGACCAGTCCCCAGATGTTCTTGACCGCATTCGGATTGCGCCAGCCGCTCGGCGACAGCACGACCAGCGAGCCGCCGCTCGACAGCATCGTCAGCACCTGAGTCAGCGATCCCCCGACGTGAAACAGCGGCATGCCGAACAGCAAATTGGTGCCGGGCTTCCCCTTCAGCAGCAGATTGAGCGCCCACGCCTGATAGACCTGGTTGGTATGGGTGTGCCGCACCAGCTTCGGCGTGCCGGTGGTGCCGCCGGTGTGGAAATAGGCGGCGATGTCACTGCCGCGAATCTTGCGCCCGCTGACGAGCCGATCCGACGGCTGCTGCTTGATCAGGTCGCCAAAGGCGAAGATGCCCTTGTCCGGATCACCGCCGCCGAACACCTGCACGGTCGCCTTGAGGTGCTTGAGCTGCGGGCGGATCTGCTCGACCTTCTGCCAGATGTCGGTGCCCGGCATCGGCCCGAGCGCGACCAGGATCTTGGTGTTCGCAGCTTCCAGGATTTCCGCGATCTGGTGCGGTTCGAGCAGCGGATTGACGGGATTGGCGATGCCGGCGGCCTCCGCGCCGAACAGCGTCACGAAGGCATCGGGCACCAGCGGCAGCATGAAGCTGATGACGTCGCCCTTCTCCGCGCCGAGCGCGTGAAACATGTTGGCGGCCTGCGTGACGCGCGCGATGAAATCGCGGTACGTGACCACGACCGGCGTGTCGGCGGGATCGGCATTCTGCAGAAACTGGAGCGCGGCCCCGTCGGGGTTGCGCGCCGCGCCTAACGTGATGGCGTCGTAAGTGCTCTCGGCTGCGATGCGCTCGGCGTAGGGCACCTGCTGGAAGGCCTGCACCTCCGCGTCGGTCAGAAGATCAGGATAGTCGTTGCCGATGAGCCGATCGAGCGCGTGGATGCCCGCCATGGAATTCCGTCCTCCCTCAGGTTCATTTCCCCGCCTCCTGTCTTTTGACATTTTGGGTCGACGAGGCCCGGACCGGTGACCGGTCGAGCGCGGACAGAATGATGGATGATTTGGCGTTCGTCCATTCCCTAACGAGTGCGGCGATCAGGCTCGGCCTGGACGGCCATTGAACCTCCACGCCCGATCCGGGGACCAAAAACCGGCACTGGACTTCATTGCCAGCGTCCTGCCGCAAGACTCGAGGTTATCATGATTGGGCCCCTGCGAGACCGCTTCACACGGCTGATCGTCGCGCTCGTCCTCGTCCCGGCCATCGCCCTGCCCTGCACCGCGCTCGCCGACAGCCAGTTCGACAAGATGCGCGCCAAGATCGCGGCCTTCGTCGCCGACAAGATGGAGAAGCTGGGCGGCTCGCGCATCATCTACAAGGTGGACAGCGAAGGTTTGCGCGAGAGCGTCGTCACGGATTTGCGCGACGAGGTCTACAAGACTCTGCGCGAAGGCAGGATCGCCTTTTCGGGCCTTGCGATCCGCGACGGCGGCGTCGAATTGAGGATCGCGGACGCCAAGGGCCGCGAACAACTCGCTCGCAAGCTCGCACCAGACGCGGAGGGACTTCCCTCGCACGCGCTCACCGTGACGGATGGCGGCGACGGCCTGGTCAGGCTCGCGCCGACCGATGCCGCGTCGGCTGCGCGGCTGCGCGATCTCGTCAACGATTCCATCGCCATGATCGAGCAGCGCCTCAAGGACGCCGGCATCAAGCTCGCCAGCGTCCAGCCGGATGGAACGGATCGCATTCGCATCTTCCTGCCCGGCATGATGGAGCCCGAACGGATCACCGCGACCTTTGCCAGGAAGGTCAAGGTCAGCTTCCGCCTGATCGATCTCTCGATGGCGCCGGAGCAGGCACAATCCGCCACGCCTCCGGCGGGCACGGAAGTCCTGCTCGGCCTCAAGGACAACAAGCCCTATCTCGTTGCCAGGGACAGCGCGCTCGAGGGCGACGATATCAGCCATGCGGGCCCGGGATTTGCGAGCGGCACGAAGGAGCCGATCGCCTCGTTCCGCTTCAACGGCCGCGGCACGCGCCGCTTCGCCCATATCACCGCAGAGAATATCGGAAGGCCCTTCGCCATCGTGCTCGAGGACAGGGTGATCTCCGCCCCCGTGATCCGCGAACCCATCACCGGCGGCTCGGGGCAGATCTCCGGCAATTTCACCCTGGAGGAAGCGAGCAGCGTGGCCATGATGCTGCGCGCCGGCTCACTGCCGGGACATCTTGGCCTCATCGAGCAGCAGGTCGTGCAGCCCGCCGCCAAGCCATAAGCCGAAGATCGCCCCCCGCCCTGGGGCAGCAACCCCCTCCGCGCCGCCGCCCCTGCCCGAATCACGGCCGCCGCGGGCTAGCGGGACAACCAACGGGCAATTGCCGAAACGCCCGATCGGGCTAAAATTTGCCTCTTGCGACATGGCGGCTGAAGGCTTCATTTCAGGCGGCCGTCATGCGATTTCGGCTATACGTGTCGAGCACACCGACCAGGACTGAAGGCCTTACGCGGGATTAGTACCATGCCGTCCGGCAGCGCAGACATTTCCTCGATCCTCGACCGCATTCTCGAGGCGGCCACGGACAACCTCAGGATCGCGAAGATCCTGGTGCAGATGGGCCTCGATCCCAACAACGTCACCTACGACGCGATCTTCAACCGGCTGCTGGAGATCTTCGTCAGCAACATCACGCTGGCCAATATGTTCGCCGTGGTCGGGGCGGTCTTCTTCGTCGCCACCCTCTTGATGCGGACGATGGTGCCGCTGCGCGTCGCCAACATGATCGGCTGCGCGTTCTTTGCGATCTTCGGCGCGCTGTCCGCCAACGTCGCAACCTTCCTGCTCTATCTGCTGATGCTTCCGATCAACGCCTTGCGCCTGCGGCAGATGCTCAAGCTGGTCAAGAAGGCGCGCCATGCCGCCGAAGGCGACATGTCGATCGAATGGCTCAAGCCCTTCATGACCGAGCGCAGATATCGCCGCGGCGACACGCTGTTCAAGCTGGGCGATCCCGCGAAGGAAATGCTCCTCACGGTCACCGGCAAGTTCCTGGTCAAGGAGATCAACGTCGAGATCGGGCCGGGCGCACTGATGGGCGAGCTCGGCTTCCTGACGCCCGACAACCGGCGCACCGGAACGATCGAATGCATCGAAGACGGCCAGGTGCTCACGATCACCTATGACCGGCTGCTCGAGATCTACTTCCAGGATCCGCAGTTCGGCTATTATTTCCTGGTGCTGACCAGCCAGCGCCTCCTGCAGAACATCGATCGCCTGCAGAAGCAGCTGGCGACGGAACGGGCCGCCACCACGAACAGGATCGCGTGACCGCCACTCAGCTCAGCAGCAGCGCCATGCCCGGATCGCCCTTCTCCATCGCGCGCCGATAGGCTGGACGGCCGCCGATGCGGCCGAGATATTTGACCACGTTCGGGCAACGCTGGAGGTCATAAGGCTGGAAGTAGCGCATCGTGGTGAGCGAGAAGCCGATCATGATGTCGGCGGTGGTGAAGGTGGTGCCGGCCAGATATTCGGCATCGCGGACGCGCGCATCGACCAGATCGAAGGCACGGTCGACGCGCCCTTTGGTGGCGACCAGCATCGAATTGTCCTCGGCGAGCTTGAGCCTACTCAGGATCATCAGGCGGCCCATGCCGGCCTGCAGCGTGCCGTTGGCGAAGTGAAACCAGTACAGGAACTGGGCGAAATCCGGATCATCGGGCCGGAGCACGAGGCGCCCATTGCCATATCTGGCCATGATGTAGTCGACGATGGCGCCGGATTCGGCCAGCACGAGATCGCCGTCGGTGATCACCGGCGCCGCCCCGATCGGATGCAGCGCCTTGTAGTCGGGCGGCGCCAGCATGGTGACGGGATCGCGTGTGTAGCGCTTCAACTCGTAAGGAATTCCCAGCTCCTCACAGAGCCAGACGATGCGCTCGGACTGCGATTTGCCGAGATGATGGACGGTGAGCATGACGCCTCCTGCGAGCGCAAATTGGACCAGCCGCGAGGTATCTTACGCCCTCGTGCGGAGAAGGTGCGCGTCGTACCTTCCTATCTCCCCGGAATTTTGCGGATATGATCGGGCACCGAAATGAGCCTCGCCAACGCGTTCTGGGTGCTCCGCCGCAAAACCGCCCCAAAAACCGAATGGTAACCATGGTGGGCTAGGGTAATGACGTGACCAATTCTCCGACGATCCTGATGTTCGATTCCGGCCTTGGCGGGCTCACGGTGCTGCGTGAGGTCGTGGCGGCGCGCGCCGACGCGCACTTTGTCTACGTCGCCGACGACGCCTTCTTCCCCTACGGCCACCACAGCGAGGACGAGATCATCGCCCGCGTCGTGCCGCTGATGGGGGAGCTGATCGGCACGCATGACCCTGATATCGTCGTCATCGCCTGCAACACGGCGTCCACCCTGGTCCTGTCTCACTTGCGCGCCGCTTATTCCGTGCCCTTCGTCGGCACCGTGCCGGCGATCAAGCCGGCCTGCGCACAGTCGAGGACCCGCCGCGTCTCGGTGCTCGGCACCAAGGGCACGGTGAAGCGCGAATACACCAAGGCCCTGATCCGCGATTTCGCGCAAGGCTGCGAGGTGACGCTGGTCGGCTCACACGAGCTCGCCTCGCTCGCCGAAGCCGCGCTTGGCGGCCACGCGATCAGCGACGGCGACGTCCTTGCCGAGCTCGCCCCCTGCTTCGTCGGCGATGCCGAGGACGCCGGCGCACGCACCGACACAATCGTGCTCGCCTGCACCCATTATCCGCTGCTGCTGGACCGTCTGAAGCGGCTGGCACCCTGGCCGGTCGACTGGATCGATCCGGCGCCGGCAATCGCCCGCCGCGTCTCGGATCTACTCGGCCCGCGCACTGGCGACATCGTGCAGTCCGGTGCCGAGATGATCTTCACTTCGAACCGCGCGCACGGCCTTTCGGCCACGCTGACGCCGTTCTTCGGCGGGCGCGCGCTGGCCTGACCTTGCGCCTCGGTGCTGCGCTGTTAGGCTTCGCCGTCGTCACCTAGCTGCAGGCCTTCCCATGTCGATCCCGTCCACGCCACTCAACCGTCTCCGCCAGCTCTGGCGCGACGGGCGCCCCGCCTTCGGCGCGATCGCGACCATCCCGAGCGTGCAGATAGTGCAGATCATGGCGCGCTCGCTCGACTGGATCATCGTCGATCTCGAGCATGGACCGATCGGGCTGACCGAAGCGCACGCGATGATCGCCGCGACGACGGGCACGCCGTGCACGCCGCTAGTGCGGATCGCGGCCAACGAGCCGTGGCTTGCGAAGGCGCCGATGGACATCGGTGCCTTCGGCATCAACTTCCCGATGATCACAAGCCGCGCGGACGCCGAAAAGGCGGTGCGCAGCGTGCGCTATCCGCCGCGCGGCGATCGGCTCTGGGGTCCCTTCCATGCCCCCTTCCGCTGGGGCCAGTCGATGCCGGACTACATGGCCAGCGCCGACGACGAGATGATCTGCATGATCACCATCGAGCATGTCGAGGCCGTCAACCGCATCGACGAGATCATGGCGACGCCGGGCATCGACGTCGCGGTGATCGGCCCCGGCGACCTCGCGACGTCCATCAACAAGCGCGGCCAGATGGACGATCCGGAATTGCTGGAGCTGGTCGCGCGCGCGGAGGCCGGCATTCTCAGAAGCGGCGTGCCGATCGGCGGCGTCGCCCGCACCGCCGACCAGGCCAACGCGCTTGTCGATCGCGGCTACCGCGCCATCGCGCTCGGCTTCGACTGGTCACTTTTCCAGCGCGGCATCATGGCGGCGTTCGACGGCATCAAGCGCTGAGCGAGCTGATGGCCACCTTGCCGGGAACCGCGACGCTGCTAGGGTCGCGCCCGGGAGGAAAACAACCATGCTCAAAAAGACTTTGCTCGCTTTGACCTTTGCCGGCCTTGCCGTGGCCGCCTTCGCCCAGCAGCCCGGAATCAAGCGCACCCCGCTTCAGAAGGTCGAATTCCCGGAGGGCTATAATACCGTCACCGCCATCGCGGAAATCCCGGCCGGGGGTACCGCCGGACGTCATACCCATCCCGGCATCGAGACCGGCTACGTCCTGGAAGGCGAGCTGGACCTCCTGATTGATAGGCAGCCCGAGAAAACCCTGAAAGCCGGCGATTCCTACCAGATCCCGGCAGGCGTCGTGCACGACGCCAAGGCTCATGGCGATAAGGCCATGAAGGTGCTGGGAGTTTACGTCGTCGACAAGACCAAGCCGCTGGCCTCGCCGGCGCCCTGATGCGTCGAACCGACCGACCCCAGGCGGGTTGGTTCGTGCTAAAGCAGGCGGCGAGCGGGAACCCGCTCGCTGCACATTTTTTCATCTGCGGGAATTGAACGAGCGATGCGCGGGACGCCCAAGACCATTTCGCTGCCGCGCCGCCTGATTTGCGACCTCATGCGGGCGTCGATGGACGTGCCGTTCGTGTCGCTGTCTCGTTCGCTCCAGATCCGCCCCCTGCTGGAGGCCCGCGCCGGGGCAGCCGCGCCGGCCGGCTGGGCCGCGATGTTCGTCAAGGCCTTCGCCCTGGTCGCCAGGGACGAGCCGATCCTGCGCACCGTCTACGCCAAATGGCCCCGTCCCATGCTCTACGAGCTGCCCAGGAGCGTGGCTCTGGTGGCAATTGCCCGGGTCGAGGCTGGCGAGGAATGCGTGATGCCGCAGCGAATCGCGGCGCCCGAGGCCATGGCACTGGCCGCGGTCGAAGCGGAGATCCGGCGCGCCAAGACGGCACCGATCGACGACGTCCCGATGTTCCGCAAGATCATGCGGGCGACCCGCCTGCCGCTGCCGCTGCGCCGCCTGTCCTGGGCGATCGGCCTGAATTTCGGGCGGCAGCGCGGCAACTGGTTCGGCAGCTTTGCGGTCAGCTCGGTGGCCGCCTATGGCGGCGGCGAGCTCCATCCGGTCACGCCGGGCCCCTTCATCGTCAGCTACGGGGTGGTCGAGCCCGACCAGACCATCCACGTCGTGATCCGCTGGGATCACCGGGTCACCGACGCCGCCCCCATTGCCCGGGTCCTGACCCGGCTGGAACAGGTCCTGAACACTGAAATCGCTGCCGAATTGCGAGCGGCCGGCGCAAAGCCGATCCGGGCAGTCGGGACGTGATTCCGGGCCATTCGCATTGACAGCGAACCCCAAACTCCCCTAAAAGCCGCCTGCTCGCGGGCCGATTTCGGCCCGCGAAGCGTTTCGCGACCCGTGGTCCACTCCCTTAAGCTTTGGGGATCGGACCTGTCGGTGCCGGGATCCATCCCGTCACACAGGAGGGCGCGTTTCCTCAAACCATGCAACCGAAGAGGACGCGATGACTAAGCGCAGTGAGGCGAAGTACAAGATCGATCGCCGTATGGGCCAGAACATCTGGGGCCGCCCGAAGAGCCCCGTGAACCGCCGCGAGTACGGCCCCGGCCAGCACGGCCAGCGCCGCAAGGGCAAGCTCTCCGACTTCGGCGTGCAGCTGCGCGCCAAGCAGAAGCTGAAGGGCTACTACGCCAACATCAGCGAGCGCCAGTTCCACGGCATCTATGTCGAGGCGAGCCGCCTCAAGGGTGACACCGGCGAGAACCTGATCGGCCTGCTTGAGCGCCGTCTCGACGCGGTCGTGTACCGCGCCAAGTTCGTCTCGACGATCTTTGCCGCCCGCCAGTTCATCAACCACGGCCACATCAAGGTGAACGGCCGCAAGGTCAACATCTCGAGCTATCAGCTCAAGGTCGGCGACGTGATCGAGGTCAAGGAAGCCTCCAAGCAGCTCGCCCATGTGCTCGAAGCCAGCCAGCTCCCCGAGCGCGACACGCCCGACTATCTCGAAGTCGACCACGGCAAGATGACTGCCAAGTACATCCGCATCCCCGGCCTCTCCGACGTGCCGTTCCCGGTGCAGATGGAGCCCCATCTGGTCGTCGAATTCTATTCGCGCTAAGATCTGAATATCGAAAGGCCCCGGTTCGCCGGGGCCTTTTTGCTTAAGAGCCACACTTCAGTGGCCGCAACGCGTTAGGAGCCGTCGTATGCTCTACACCCCTCCCCCTGTTGATCCCAAGGCGCCGCCGGTGCGCATCAATCTGCTCTCGGACACGCAGACCAAGCCGACCGCGGGAATGCGCGAGGCCATGGCGCGTGCCGAGGTCGGCGACGAGCAGGTCGGCGACGACCCGACCGTGAATGCGCTGTGCGAGCGCGTTGCGGATCTGCTCGGCAAGGAAGCCGCGGTCTACATGCCCTCGGGCACGATGTGCAACGTCACCGCGACGCTTGTGCATTGCCGCCCCGGCGACGAGATCCTCGCGCATGAGACCGCGCACATCATCGCCCGCGAAGGCGGCGCGCATGCCGCGATCGGCGGCTTCCAGGTCACGCAGCTCAAGGGCCCCGACGGCCAGTTCACGCCGGAAACCTTTCGCAAGGCGCTGCATCCGCGCACGCGCTACCAGCCGCCGCAGACCGTCGTGAGCGTCGAGCAGACCGCCAACATCGGCGGCGGCACGATCTGGAAGAAGGCCGCGCTCGACGAGATCGTCGCGATTGCCAAGCAGCATGGCCTCGTCACTCACATGGACGGCGCACGCCTGCTCAATGCCACCGTCGCCAGTGGTATCTCCCCGCGCGACATGACCGCGGGCTGGGATTCGGCCTGGATCGATTTCTCCAAGGGCCTCGGCGCGCCGATCGGCGGCGTGCTCGCAGGCTCGCGCACCTTCATCGACGCGGTCTGGCAGTGGAAGCAGCGTCTCGGCGGCTCGATGCGCCAGGCCGGAATCTGCGCCGCCGCCTGCATCTACGCGCTCGACCACCACGTCGACCGCCTCGCCGACGACCATGCCAATGCACGGGCCCTCGCCCGCGGGCTGTCGCAGATCGCAGGGATCGAGGTGCAGGAGCCCGAGACCAACCTCGTGTTCTTCAAGCCCGACGGCGCCGGCATTGCCGGCGACAAGATGGTCGCGGCGCTGCGCCAGCGCGGCGTCACGCTCGCGATGATGGACGGCCGCATCCGCGCCTGCACCCATCTCGACGTCGACGCGGGCCAGATCGAGGAGACGATCGGCTACGTGCGCGAGATCGTGCGCGGAGCGTAATTGAGCTGCCGTAGCCCGGATGGAGCGCAAGTCCGGGTCATCTTTCGGCGGCAAGACTCCCGGATTGCGCTGCGCTCCATCCGGGCTACGAAGCCATCCGCGCTCACCGCCCCATCGCCTGATAGATCAGCGTCTTCAGCGCCAATTGAATCCGGCCGCGCTGCGAGGGCGTCTGCACCATGAAGATTCCGAACAGATCGTCTTCGGGATCGATGAAGAAGAAGGTGCCGCCGACGCCGTCCCAGCGATATTCGCCCAGCGGCCATGACGTCCCCGGCGGCACCGAGGTGCGCACGGCGAAGCCGAGGCCGAAGCCGGAACTGCCGCCCGGATAATAGTTCTGGTCGCGCCCGATGTTGGTTTCGGGGCCGACGTGATCCGACGCCATCAGCGCAATGGTCTCGGGCTTGAGATAGCGCCGGCCTTCATACTTGCCGCCATTCAGCAGCATCTGCGCGAACCGCGCATAGTCGCCGACCGTGCCGACCAGGCCGGCGCCGCCCGATTCCCAGGTCACGGGCCGCCTGACGTCGCGTATCTGCGTCGTCGGACTGATGTTGCGGTCCTCCGGCATCGGCTCGGCGATACGCGGAAACTTGCCGGCATCGGCGACATGAAACGCGGTTTCGCTCATGCCGAGCGGATCGAGCAGCCTTTCCTTTTCGAACTGGAACAGCGTCTTGCCCGAGATGATTTCGACAACGCGGCCGAGCACGTCGGTGGCAAAGCCGTAATCCCACACCGTGCCCGGCTGCTCGGCGAGCGGCAGCGTCGCGAGCTTCGCGACGAAATCGGCGTTGGACAGATCGCTATTGAAGAGATTGGCCGCAGCGTAGAGCTCGCGCACCCTACTGCCGCCCGTGACTCCGTAGGGCAGGCCCGCGGTATGGCGCAGCAGATCCTTGATCGTGACGGGACGCTGTTGCGGCTCCAGCGTGAGCGCAACCTTGTCCGCCGTGCCCCTCCTCTCGACGCCGACCTTCATCTCGGCAAAAGCCGGAATGTACTTTGCGACGGGATCCTCGAGCGCGAGCCTGCCCTCCTCGACCAGCATCATCGCCATCACCGACGTGATCGGCTTCGACATCGAATAGAGGCGGAAGATCGTATCCGCACTCATGGGGATCGCGGTGGCGACGTCGCGGACGCCGAAATTCTCGCAATAGACCGGCTTGCCGTGCTGCTGCAGCAGCAGGATGGCGCCGGGAATCTTCCGGGTCGCGACCTCGTTCCTGATGTAGGTGGAGACCTTCGCCAGCCCTTCGGCCGAGAGCGTGCGGGCAGCACGCGTCTCGGAGCCGGCCTTCGCACCGACCACTCCGACCAGAAGAACGAGCGCCGCGAGAAAGGCGCGGCGCCTGCTCATGTCACTTCTCCATGGCTTCGTAGACCAGCTGCTTCAAGGTCCGCTGCACGCGCTGGCGCTCGGTCGGGGTCTGCTCCAGCAGCACGAAGAACATGTCCTGCTTGGGATCGATCACGAAATAGCAGCCGGACGCGCCGTCCCACTTCAATTCACCGAGGTCGCCGGGCGGCGGCGGCTTGGCGTTGCCGGGATCGGTGCGAACCGCGAGCCCGAGGCCGAAGCCGAAACCGTCGCCGGGGAAGTAGAAATAATCGCGATCGACGCCGGAGCCCGGGCCGATCTGGTCGGTGGTCATCAGCTTGAACGTCGCGGGCTTGAGGATGGTCTTGCCGTCGAGGCTGCCGCCATTGAGCAGCATCTGCGCGAAGCGCTCATAGTCGGCCATGGTCGTGACCATGCCGCCGCTGGCGAACTGGATCTTCTTGACGACGGTTGGATCGTTGATCCGGCCGACCCGGAAATCGGCATCGTTCGGCACCGGCTGCGCCATCAGCTTCTGCTTCTCGGGGGCGGTGACGAAGAAGCCGGTGTCGACCATGCCGAGCGGATCGAGCAGCTTCTCCCGCATGATGTCGATCAGCGGCTTGCCGGCCGCGATCTCCATCACGCGCGCCAGGACGTCGGTGGAGTGGCCATATTGCCAGAGCGCGCCCGGCTGGTTGTGCAACGGCAGTTTCGCGATGCGCTCGGCGAACTCGGCAAGATCGAAATCGCCGGCATAGATGTTGGCGTCGCGATACGCCTTGCGGACCAGGCTGTCGCCATAGAAGCCATAGGTGATGCCCGAGGTGTGCGTCATCAGATCGTGCACCGTCATCGGCCGGTTGGGCGGCACCAGCTCCAGCGACTTGGTGCCGTCCTCGGCCTTCTTCTCGACGCCGACCTTCACATTGGCGAAGGATGGAATGTATTTCGAGACGGGATCATCGAGCTTGATCTTGCCATCTTCGACCAATTGCATCGCGACGACCGAGGTGATCGCCTTGGACATCGAGAACAGGCGGAAGATGGTCTTGTCGGTGATCGGCGCCTTGCTGACCACATCCTGCACGCCGAAGGCTTCGTGATAGACCGGCTTGCCGTGCTGCCGGATCAGGACGGTTGCGCCGGCGATCTTGCCGGTCGCGACCTCGTTCTTGAAGAACTCGCTGATCCTGCCGAGCTTGTCCTGGTTGAAATGCGCCCCCGCCGGAATCTCGTAAGTGCCCTCCGCCCGCGCCAGCGACATCGCGCCGAGCGACACCAGCGCGCCGCAAACCAGCGCACGCAGTCCAGACTCTAAAATCATATCCCCTCCCCGGAACATGGTTCGGCGGAGTGTACCGACCGCCTCAGTCGGCACAAGGGCCGGAGTGGCGAGCAAGCGCCTCGGCATGGAGTTTGGCGCCTGGCTCGGCGAAGCAGCAGAACACGACCCGGGTCACGGACGGCGCAGCCGTCAGGCCCTCGATCGTCGTGCGCACGGCGATGTCGGCAGCCCGGTCGGCTGGAAAACGGAAAACGCCGGTCGAAATCGCGGGGAATGCCACCGAGGTCAGCCTGTGCGTCCCGCACAGCTCCATCGAACGGCGATAGCAGGAGGCGAGCAGGCCATCCTCGCCGATCGTGCCGCCGTTCCAGACCGGCCCGACGGTGTGGATCACATGGGCGGCCTTGAGCCGGTAGCCCCCGGTGATCTTGGCATCGCCGGTCTTGCAGCCGTGGAGTGTGCGGCATTCGGCGAGCAGATCGGGGCCGGCTGCCCGATGGATCGCGCCATCCACGCCGCCCCCGCCAAGGAGCGACGTGTTGGCTGCGTTGACGATGGCGTCAACGCTCAGTGTGGTGATGTCGGCAACAATGACCTCGAGCACCGCGCCGCCAATCCGGCGCGTCGGCACGGTCACGATCAGGCGGCGACGACGACGCCCTTCTCGGAGAACAGCTGCTGGAGTTCGCCAGCCTGGAACATCTCGCGGACGATGTCGCAGCCGCCGACGAACTCGCCCTTCACATAAAGCTGCGGGATGGTCGGCCAGTTGGAGAAGGTCTTGATGCCGTTACGCAGTTCTGCGGATTCGAGAACGTTGAGGCCCTTATAGCCGACGCCGATATGGTCGAGGATCTGGACGACCTGGCCGGAGAAACCGCACTGCGGAAATTGCGGTGTGCCCTTCATGAACAGAACCACGTCGTTCGACTTCACTTCGTTTGCGATGAATTCCTCGATGCTCATATCCATGTCCTTTTGGGGCGAAGCCCTCACCGATCGCTTCGGGCTGGCTCAGCCGATCTAACCCGATACCTGCCTATATATGTAGCCCAAACCGTTGTGCATCCAAAGTAAAATGGCGGCGACAAGCTCCCCGGTGGCCGGCTTGACCCCAGCGGGCCCCAAGCCTGGTCCATAGGCTGATGACATCAATATCATCGCCCGAGAGGACTTTCATACCGTAACGGAGCCCCTATCTAGGACGAACCCTGGTTTTGGAACCCGGCAACGCCAACAACGTTCTCTTGTCCTGTCTGGAGAAAAACGTGACGAAACAAGCCTCCGCTACGGCCACTGCCCCGCTTTCGTCATTGTCCGGTCAGGGCGGCCTCGCCCAGAGGCTTCACGACGCATTTCTTGCCGTCCGCAATGAGACCGAACGCCGGGCCGCGCCGCTTTCGCCGGAGGACCAGCAGATCCAGTCCATGCCGGATGCCAGCCCGACGAAATGGCATCGGGCGCATACCACCTGGTTCTGGGAGCAATTCCTGCTCGGCGAGCACGCCGCGGGCTATCGGCCCTTCCACCCCGATTTCGCGTTCCTGTTCAATTCCTATTACGTCAGCGCCGGCCCGCGTCATGCGCGCAATCATCGCGGCGACATCACCCGTCCCAGCGCCGACGAAGTCGGTGCCTATCGCAGACATGTCGATGCGGCCGTCGTCAAATTCTTCCGCGAGGCCGGCGCGGACAAGCTTCGCGAGATCGCGCCGCTGGTCGAGGTCGGGCTGAACCACGAGCAGCAGCATCAGGAATTGATGTTCACCGACATCCTGCACGCTTTTGCGCAGAACCCGGTCTATCCGGCCTACGACCCGGACTGGCGCTTTCCCGCCGCGACCCGCACCGGTGATGACTGGCCGCACCTCAACGAGGGCATCCACACCGTCGGCCATGTCGAGGACAGCTTTCATTTCGACAACGAGAAGCCGGCCCATCGCGCTCTCGTCGGGCCGGTCAAGGTCGCGCGCAATCTCGTCACCAATGGTGAGTGGCTCGCCTTCATGCGCGACGGCGGCTATCGGACCGCGACGTTGTGGCTGATGGACGGCTTTGCCGCGGCCAGCAAGGACGACTGGCAGGCACCCGGCCATTGGCGCGAGGCCGATGGCGGGTGGCAGATGATGACGCTCGCCGGCCTCAGGCCGGTCGACCCGGACGCACCGGTCTGCCATGTCAGCTATTACGAGGCCGACGCCTATGCCCGCTGGGCCGGCAAGCATCTGCCGACCGAGATGGAATGGGAGGTCGCGGCCCGCGCGGGCCAGCTCAACGACGCCTTCGGCATCGTCTGGCAATGGACGCGCAGCTCCTATTCGCCCTACCCGGGCTATCGCGCCGTCGAAGGGGCGCTCGGCGAGTACAACGGCAAGTTCATGGTCAACCAATTGGTGCTGCGCGGCTCCTCGCTTGCAACTCCGGAGGGCCATAGTCGTATCACTTATCGGAACTTCTTCTATCCGCACCACCGCTGGCAGTTCACCGGGCTGCGGCTCGCCGACTACGAGTAGAAACTATCCCACGACAAATGCGCGCCGGACAGCGCGTTCAGGAGAGTATCATGAATGTGCACGCCAGCGCTTTGGCCGAAGCCCATCTTCCCGACGAGCAGACGACCGCCTTCGCCCGCGAGGCGATCGAGGACCTCTCGCAGCAGCCGAAAAAGCTGTCGCCGAAATACTTTTATGACGCGACAGGATCGGAGCTGTTCGAGGCGATCACGAAGCTGCCGGAGTATTATCCGACACGCACCGAGCTTGCGATCCTGACGGAGCGCGGCCGCGAGATCGCGAAGATCATTCCGGAGCACGCAGCGCTGGTCGAGTTCGGCGCCGGCGCGACCACCAAGGTTCGCCTGCTGCTGGATCATTGCAAATTCGCGGCCTATGTCCCCGTCGACATCTCCGGCGACTTCCTGAAAGCGCAGGCGAACGGCCTGAAGCGGGATTTCCCCGCGCTCGGCATCTATCCGGTCGCGGCCGATTTCACCACGCCGTTCGAGCTGCCGAAGGCGGTCGCGTCCATGCCCAAGGTCGGCTTCTTCCCCGGCTCGACCATCGGCAATTTCGAGCCGCATGAGGCGCAGGCCTTCCTGATGAGCGCACGCAAGATCCTCGGCCGCGGCGCGCAGATGATCATCGGCGCCGACCTCGAGAAGGACGAGCGCGTGCTTCATGACGCCTACAACGATGCTGCCGGCGTCACCGCGCGCTTCAACCTCAATGTCTTGGTCCGCATCAACCGCGAGCTCGGCGGTAATTTCGATCTGTCCGCCTTCACCCATCGCGCGATCTACAACCGCGAGCGGCACCGCATCGAGATGCATCTGATCAGCAAAAAGAGCCAGACCGTCCGCCTGCTCGGCACCAGCTTCTCGTTCCGCCCGGGCGAGAGCATCCACACCGAGAACAGCTACAAATACAGCCTCGAGCGCTTTTCCGCGCTGGCGCAAGGCGCCGGCTGGCGAGTGCGCGAAAGCTGGACGGATGCGTCGAAGATGTTCTCGGTGCACGCGCTGGAGGTCGAGGAGTAGGCTTCCCGCGCCTACTCCTCGGTTGCCGACCCCAGCGACACCGACTCCCACACCGCGACGACGATCATGATCGCGCTGGTGGCGACCGAGAGCCAGAATGGCGAGAGATCGGCGGCGAACCACCAGAGCACCAGCAGCAGGATGATGCCGACGCCGTGGGAGAGCTGGAGGAAGCCGCGGATCGCGTGCTTGAACAGGATTGTGCCGACCAGGAATACCAAGGGACCGCCGATCGTGCTCACGATGGTCCTGAAGTCGGAATGGCCGGTCGGATGCTTCAGCACCAGCTCATCCGACACCGCGGTCAGAATGATGCCGGCGATGATCGGCATGTGCAGATAGGTATAGGCGAGCCGCGCCAGCCGGCCGGATTCGGCGGACTTCGAGATCCGCTCGGCGCCGGCTTCCGCTCCCTTGTGGAAATAGATCCACCACATGGCGATGGCGCCGACCAGCGCGGAGACGAAGGCAAGGATGTTGGCTGCGGTCCATTCCAGCTCGGCAAAGGTCGCGCCGTTGACGACGACGGCCTCGCCCAGCGCTATGATCACGAAGAGGGAGCAGCGCTCGGCCATGTGGCCGCCTTCGACAGCCCAGGCTTCAACCGACGAGAAGCCCAGCTTCGGCACCCAGAACCGCGCCGCCGGAGAGACGTACTCCCAGGTGACGGCCGCAATCCACAGCCATAGCCGCGTCTCGCCCTCGTACAGGCCGCCTGCGATCCACAACACCGCGGAGATCGACAGCCAGGTCAGGATGCGGATCGCGTTGTGGCGCACCGCGGTCCGATGCCGCGGCGTTGCGAACAGCCAAAAGGCGGTGCGTCCGAGCTGCATGGTCGCGTAGGCGATCGCAAACCACAGGCCCCGCCCCTCGAACGCGGTCGGGATCGTCGTCGACAGCACGAGGCCGCCCAACATCATGAGGAAGAGCATGACGCGGACAGGCGTCAGCTCGGGATTGAGCCAATTGGTGACCCAGGCGGTGTAAACCCAGACCCACCACACCGCGAGAAACAACACCGTGACATGCACCGCGCCGAGCGGCGTGAAATGGTGCAGCAGCGTGTGCGAGACCTGCGTGACCGCGAAGACGAAAACGAGGTCGAAGAACAGCTCGACATTGGTGACGCGGCTGTGCTGGTTCGGCACGATGACGCGAAACATCGCGCCGCGAGGATTGTCCGCAGCCATCATCCTTCCCCCGTCGCGCGATCAGATCAGGCAGCCGGTCAGATCAAGCGCCCGGCACGCCGGTTTGCAGCGCCAGCGCGTGCAGCACGCCGCCCATCTGGCCGCGCAGGGACTGATAGACGATCTGGTGCTGCTGGACGCGGGACTTGCCGCGGAAGGATTCCGAGATCACGGTCGCGGCATAGTGATCGCCGTCCCCGGCGAGGTCACGGATGGTCACCTCGGCATCGGGGATCGCCGCCTTGATCATCGCCTCGATATCGTGGGCGTCCATGGGCATTCGGGTCGTGCTCCTGTCTCGTCGAATCGCGCCGGGGTCCCCTTGCCGGCTGGGTCAAACTTAGCGTGAACAGTCTTCTTCGTCACGCATTCCGGCACTATATCCCTGATCCCATCGGGATAAAGGCACGACAAAGTGCCGCGCAAGGCAGATCGATCGAAAAGGCGTGACATCATGAAGCTTCCAGGGCCCGACCACCCCATCACCATCACCCAAAATCCCCGGCGCGTTCGGGTCACCGCGGGCGACATCGTGATCGCCGAGACCAGCAAGGCGCTGACCCTGAAAGAGGCGAAATACCCGGCGGTCCAGTATGTGCCGCGGGAGGACGCCAATATGGCCCTGCTGGAGCGCACCGAGCGCACCACCCATTGCCCCTACAAGGGCGACGCCAACTATTTCAGCGTCAAGGCCGACGGCAAGACGCTCGACAATGCGATCTGGACTTACGAGATGCCCTTCCCCGCGATGACGGAGATTTCCGGCCATCTCGCCTTCTATCCGGACAAGGTGAAGATCGAGGAAGTGGGGTAGGCCCGCGCTGTAGCGCCACGTCATGGCCGGGTTTATTCCGGCCATCCACATTCTTGGATAATCGCAGATACCGAAACAGGTGGATGCCCGGGACGAGCCCGGGCATGACGATGAGTGCTGTACCGGTCGGGCTATGCCCTGAAAATCGTCAGCCCCAGTATCAGCAGCACCAGGAAGATCACGACAAACACGTAGAACAGGAAGCGAGCGATATCGGCGGAGGCAGCCGAGATTCCGGTGAAGCCGAGCACGCCGGCCACAATCGAGATCAGCAGGAAGATCAGCGCCCATTTCAGGATCGTCATCGCCAGCTCCGCAATCGATTGCCGCTTGCCGCGGCCCTCTACGCCCTTTCGCGAATGCTAACTTTGCTGCGCGGAACTGGTTCCTCCGGTTGCCGCTGCCGAAACGACCCTTGCTGAATCCGGTTCCCGGCGGCACAGTCCCGGCGGGACGGGACGCGGGGCGACCATAATGACGATGTTACATTCAGCGACGATGGGCGCGGAGGCGCAGGCTGCGCCGAAGAGCAAGGCGCGCAATCTCTCGCTCGATCGTGCCCGTACCTTCCTGACGCTGGTGGTGCTGCTGCATCACGCGGTGATTCCCTACACGCATTTCGGTCACACCGATCCGGCCTCCTTCGCCGGCTTCGACATGATCGTGCTCGCCACCGACAGCTTCTTCATGGCGATGTTCTTCTTCCTGTCGGGCCTGTTCACCTGGCCCGGCATCGCGCGCAAGGCACCGTCGGTCTTTTTGCGCGACCGCCTGTTGCGGCTCGGGCTGCCGTTCGCGATCGCGGCCCTCACCGTCATCCCGCTCGCCTACTACGCCATCGCGCTGCGGGCTGAGCCCGAGCTGACCTTCGCTGCATTCTGGTGGAAGACGGTGACGGCAGGGCCGTGGCCGAGCGGCCCGATCTGGTTCGTGTGGGTGCTGCTCGCCTTCGATCTCACCGCGAGCCTGCTCTACCGGGTCTCCGCGCATCTGGTCGACCCGATCAACCGCGTCTCGTTGCGCGGATTCGACCAGCCGGCCGCGTTCTGGCTGGTGCTCGCCGCGATCAGCGTCCTCGTCTACCTGCCGGCGCTGGTCTATTTCGGCGCCAACAAATGGTTCGAGTCCGGACCGTTCTCGGTGCAAGCGAGCCGCATCCTGCTCTACTTCAGCTACTTCTTCATCGGCGCCAGCGTCGGCTCGGCGAACTTCGATCGCGGCATCCTCAGCTCGGACGGTCAGCTGCCGAACGACCGCTGGCGGTGGGTGTTCATCACGCTGGTGCCGTACTGCCTGATGTGGGGCATGATCTACATCAAGCGCGAAATCCTCGGCAATCCCGATCCGCTGCCGCACTGGTACCACGTGTTCTACGGCACGTTCCTGGTGCTGTTCTCGGCCTCGATCCTGCTCACGATCCTCGCCTTCTTCCTGCATTCGAAAGCGCCGGGGCCAACCCTGCTCGACCGCATGCAGGCCGACGCCTACGGCATCTTCCTGGTGCACTACCCGATCGCACTGTGGATCCAGTATGCGCTGTTCGATTACGAGCTGCCTGCGATCGCGAAAGCGGCGATCGGCTTCGTGCTCACGGTGATCCTGAGCTGGGGCCTGACGGCGGCTTTGCGCAAGATACCGGGGGCGTCGTCGGTGTTGTGAAAGCGCGCGGTCTCTCGGCTCGTCAAGGAGCCCTTGCGACGACGGAATCGTAGCCCGGATGGAGCGCAGCGCAATCCGGGAGTGATGCCACACGCGATAGCGGTCCCGGATTACGCTTTCGCTCCATCCGGGCTACGGCTCTGAGTTTGTGGAAGCGCCTTACGCCGCCTTGCCGGCCATATAGTCCGGCAGCCAGCGCTCGTGCGAGATCCGCAAGCTGTCGATCGTGACAGGCGCTTCGCCGGCAATGGCAATCGCGTCGCCGCCGGTGGTGCCGATACGGACGCAGGGCACCTCGCAGCCGCGCATCTTGGCGAGCACGCGGCCGGCTTCCGTTTCCGGCACGGTGACGAGATAGCGCGCCTGGTCCTCGCCGAACCAATAGGCCTGCGACACCAGCGAGGTCGGCGCCGCCAGCAGCTTGGCGCCGATGCCGCTCGCCATCGCCATCTCGGCGAGCGCGATCAGGAGGCCGCCATCGGAGAGGTCGTGCACGGCTGTGGCGGTGCCCGCGTGGATCATGCCGCGCACGCAATCGCCATTGCGCTTCTCGGCGGCGAGATCGACCGGCGGTGGCGCGCCCTCCTCGCGGCCGCAGATGTCGCGCAGATACACCGACTGGCCGAGCCAGCCATGGGTCTCGCCGACCAGGAGGATCGCTTCGCCCTCGGCCTTGAAGGCAAGCGAGGCCGACTTGGTGAAATCGTCGAGCAGGCCGACGCCGCCGATCGAGGGCGTCGGCAGGATCGCGCGGCCATTGGTCTCGTTGTAGAGCGAGACGTTGCCGGAGACGACCGGGAAATCCAGCATACGGCAGGCTTCCGAAATGCCCTTCAGGCAGCCGACGAACTGGCCCATGATCTCGGGCCGCTCAGGGTTGCCGAAATTAAGGTTGTCGGTGATCGCGAGCGGCTTGCCGCCGACCGCGGTGATGTTGCGCCAGGCTTCGGCCACCGCCTGCTTGCCGCCCTCGAACGGATCGGCCTCGCAATAGCGTGGCGTCACGTCGACGGTCAGCGCGAGGCCCTTCGGCCCGTCCTGCACGCGCACCACAGCGGCATCGCCGCCGGGACGCTGCATAGTGTTGCCGAGGATGACGTGGTCGTATTGCTCCCAGACCCAGCGCTTGCTGCACATGTCGGGCGTGCCGATCAGCTTCTCCAGCGCGCTGCCTAAGCCCATCGGCGCCGGCACTTCGCGCGCATGCACGACCGGCAGCGCGGTGGAGGGAACGTGCGGGCGGTCATAGAGCGGCGCCTCGTCACCGAGCTCCTTGATCGGCAGGTCGGCCATGACGTCGCCGCCATGCTTGACCACGAAACGCTTGCTCGGCGTGGTGTAGCCGACGACGGCGAAATCGAGGCCCCACTTCTTGAAGATCGCCTCGGCTTCCTTTTCCTTCTCGGGCTTGAGCACCATGAGCATGCGCTCCTGGCTTTCCGAGAGCATCATCTCGTAGGCGCTCATGCCGGTCTCGCGCGTCGGCACTGCGTCGAGATCGAGGTCGACGCCGAGATCACCCTTGGCGCCCATCTCCACCGCCGAGCAGGTCAGGCCGGCCGCGCCCATGTCCTGGATCGCGATGACGCAGCCCTTCTCCATGATCTCGAGGCAGGCTTCCAACAGCAGCTTCTCGGCGAAGGGATCGCCGACCTGCACGGTCGGACGCTTCTCCTCGGACTTGTCGTCGAACTCGGCCGAGGCCATCGAGGCGCCGTGGATGCCGTCGCGGCCGGTCTTGGAGCCCAAATAGACGATCGGCATGTTCACGCCGGAGGCCGCCGCATAGAAGATCTTGTCGGCATCGGCGAGGCCGACCGCCATCGCGTTGACCAGGATGTTGCCGTCATAGCGGGTGTGGAAGCGCACCTGGCCGCCGACCGTCGGCACGCCGAAGGAATTGCCGTAGCCGCCAACGCCCGCGACGACGCCGGAGACGAGGTGCCGGGTCTTGGCGTGCTCGGGCGCGCCGAAGCTCAGCGCGTTGAGACACGCGATCGGGCGCGCACCCATGGTGAAGACGTCGCGCAAGATGCCGCCGACGCCGGTGGTCGCGCCCTGGTAGGGCTCGATGTAGCTCGGGTGGTTGTGGCTCTCCATCTTGAAGACCACGGCCTGGCCGTCGCCGATGTCGATCACGCCGGCGTTCTCGCCTGGGCCCTGGATCACCCAGGGCGCCTTGGTCGGCAGGCCCTTCAGATGGATGCGGGAGGATTTGTACGAGCAGTGCTCGTTCCACATCGCCGAGAAGATGCCGAGCTCGGTGAAGGTCGGCTCCCGCCCGATCAGCTTCAGGATGCGCTCATATTCGTCGGGCTTGAGCCCGTGGGCGGCAACCAGTTCGGGGGTGATCTTGGGTTCATTCTTCATGGCTTCAGGGGCTTTCGGCGGCGGTTTGGCCGTTCTTAGGAACATCCGGGGCTCGCGAAAAGCCCTTTATGGCGCATTTTCCCGCTGTCCCACGTTTTGCAGGCGGGGACGGCGGGAACAGGAATTGCACGGCGCCGACGGATCGGATTTAAGGGCTCGAGATCCGCAATTGAAGGCCTATTTCCTTGCACGAATTGACCAAAGCGCCCCCACCCCGCCGCCCCGACCTCCACGTCGCCACCCAGGGCGAATTCGTGGGCTGGCGGACCTGGATTCGCGACAGTTTCGAGGCCCATGTCGGCCCTTTCTGGCACCGGATCGAGGCCGACGGCAGCGTCCGCAGCGCCTTCCGGGTCGAGAAAAAGCACCTCAACGGCTCCGGGAACGTCCATGGCGGCTGCTACATGGCCTTCGCCGACTACTCCCTGTTCGCGATCGCCACCCATGTCCTGGACAGCCGGGCGGTGACGACCAATTTTGCCTGCGAATTCCTCGACGCGGCACGCGAGGGCGAGCTGATCGAGTGCACCGGCGAGGTCACCCGCGCCGGCGGCTCGCTGATCTTCCTGCGCGGCAAGATGATGTCTGCCGACCGGGTGCTGCTGACCTTTTCCGGCACGATCAAGCGGATGAAGCGGAAGGCGCTCCCTCAGCCAAACGCATAGCTCGGCGCCTTCCCTTTTCGCGCGCCCTCGCCCAGACTTCCCGGCAAGCGCTGTCGCGCCGGGGAGCAAGAACAAGGTGCCGCAGAGCACGTCGGAGGCGGGTCGCGCGACGGCGGCCGCATCAACGCCGTTGCCGTCCATCGCCACCGGCGCCCGCAACTGGCGCGACTATGCGCTGCTGCTCGCGCTCGCCTGCTGCTGGAGCTCGACCTATCCGCTGGCCAAGCTGGCGCTTCCCATCATCCCGCCCATCACCTTCATCTCCGCACGCTCGCTGATCGCGGCCGCCTTCCTGTTCGCGATCCTGTGGATGCGCGGCATCAGGATTCCGACCGACGCGAAAGCCTGGAAGCTGTTCGCGACCCAGCAGCTGATCAATTCGACCTTCCCCTTCCTGATCATCACCTGGTCGCAGCAATATGTGCCGGCGTCGAACACGGTGGTGCTGGCCTCGACGACGCCGATCTTCGCCTTCCTGATCACCTCTCTGATCACGCGGCACGAGCCGGCGACGCTGCTCAAGCTCGCGGGCGCGGTGCTCGGCCTCGCCGGCACGATTCTCATCGTCGGCCTCGATGCGCTGCACGGCTTCGGCAGCGAGATCGTGGCGGAGATCGCGATCCTTCTCGCCACCATCTCCTTTGCCTGCGCGACTATCTTCGGTCTGCGCCTGTCGGAGTACGATCCGATGGTGGTGGCTGCCGGCTCGCTATTGTTCGGCGGCCTCATCCTGCTGCCGCCCTCGCTGATCATCGACCAGCCCTGGACGCTGCAGCCGACGCCGACGGCGATCGTCGCCACCATCGTCATGGGCATCGTCTCGAGCGCGCTCGGGCTGATGCTGTTCTACGTCTGCCTCGGCCGCCTTGGCACGCTGACCACCAACGCACAAGGATACTTGCGCATCCCCATCGGCGTCGGCCTGTCCGTGGCTCTGCTCGGCGAGAGCGTGCCGTCGAACCTGGCGCTCGGGCTGTTGCTGGTGATGGCCGGCGTCGCCGCGATGACGGTGCCGGCGGAGCGGCTGAAGCGGCGCTGACGATTACTTGGCGTCGTCCGCCAGCATCTTCCGGTATTTCTCGACGTCGCGCGTCACGAGCTTCTGCAGCACTTCGGGCGCGTGCTCGTCGGCATCAGGGGCGACAGTGGAAAGATCGGCAAAACGCTTCTTCACGGCATCGGTCTCGACCGCAGTGCGCGCAGCGGCGTTCAGCTTGGCGATCACGGCCGGCGCCGTGCCCTTGGGCGCGAACAGGCCGTTCCAGCCCTGCGCCTCGAATTCGGGCAAACCCGCTTCCGCCGAGGTCGGCAGGTCCGGCAGCGTGGCGAGCCGCACGGTCGAGCCGACCACGAGACCCTTTACCAGCTTCTCGTTGATCGACTGCGAGACCGAGGCCGCCGCATCGCAGACGCCGTCGATCTGGCTGCCGACCGCATCGGTCAACGCAGGCGCAGCACCACGGTAGCCGACCAGCGTCGCGTCGATGCCGGCAGCGGTGACGAAGCTCTTGCAGATCAGATAGTTCGACGAGCCGACGCCGGCATGGCCGAGATTGATCTTGCCCGGATTGGCCTTGGCGTAGGCGATGAACTCTTTCAGGTCCTTGGCCGGAAAGTCCTTGCGCAGCGCGATGATGCCGAATGTCTTCGCCACCATGGCGATCGGCACGAAGGACTCAGGCGTGAACGGCAGTTTCGGATAGATCGTGTAGGTCGCCGCATTCGTGCCGGCATTGCCGATCGCGATGGTGTAGCCGTCGGGCTCGGCGCGGGAGGCGCGCGCCAGCGCGGTCGAGCCGCCGGCACCGGCAACGT
This sequence comes from Bradyrhizobium sp. 62B, assembly GCF_030272265.2. NCBI lineage: Bacteria > Pseudomonadati > Pseudomonadota > Alphaproteobacteria > Hyphomicrobiales > Nitrobacteraceae > Bradyrhizobium > Bradyrhizobium sp. 62B. Next base: position 4,788,106 of record NZ_CP092841.2, read on the forward strand.
TCTCGATCACGATGGTCTGGCCGAGCGCGATGCCCATCTGCTCGGCGACCGCACGCGCGATCACGTCCGAGGTGCCGCCGGCCGCGAACGGCACGATCATGGTGACCGGACGCTTGGGATAGTCTTGGCCAAACGCGGCCGTCGCGAAAGCAATTGCGGCGACCGCGATCGACAGCCGCTTCACCACGAACGAAATCACGCGGCTTTTTCCAGATGCTGAGCGAGGCCGGCGAACAGGCCGCGGCCGTCCGTGCAGCCCATGATGTCTTCGACGTGGTTTTCCGGATGCGGCATCATGCCGAGCACGTTGCCCTTGTCGTTCACGATGCCGGCGATGGAGTGCGCGGCGCCGTTGATGTTGCTGTTATCGTCCACCACACCTTCGGCCGAGCAATAGCGATAGAGCACCCGCCCCTCGCCTTCGAGCCGCTTGATGGTTTCTTCGTCCGCCTCGTAATTGCCTTCGCCATGGGCGACCGGCACACGGATCACCTGCCCGGCATTGTAGCCGCGGGTGAACGGCGTGTCGGAACGCTCGACGCGCAGATGCACGTCGTGGCAGATGAACTTCAGCCGCGCGTTGCGCATCAGCACGCCGGGCAGCAGGCCGGACTCGCAGAGGATCTGAAACCCGTTGCAGACGCCGAGCACGAGGCCGCCCTTGGCCGCGTAGTCGCGCACCGCGTCCATCACCGGCGCACGTGCCGCGATGGCGCCACAGCGCAAATAATCGCCGTAGGAGAAACCGCCCGGCACCACCACGAGGTCGGTCCCCGGAGGCAGCGAGGTCTCGGCGTGCCAGACCATCGCCGGCTCGTGGCCCGAGATCAGCCTCAGCGCACGCGCCATGTCGCGCTCGCGGTTGATTCCGGGAAAGACGAGGATGGCGGCTTTCATGTTCGGGTTCCGACGGTGACGGGAATCGGGCTGGCCGAAGGGGCCAATTCGCTGGGAGACATAGCCATTTGACGGGGATTTTACCAGTGCTAGCCTCGCCGGGCGGCCTTGTACACAGGCCATAGCCACGGCAGTTTTGCCCAACGATCTTGCCCGGGATTGCAGCCATGAACGTCCCGTCGCTGCCCACCTCCCTCGCCGAGCCGGTATCCGCCGAGGGCGTCGTCGCGGCCGGTGCCTATGTTGACGGCCGGCGCGTTGCCAATATCGCGATCAGCGAGGCCTCGAGCTGGCGCGCCAAGCCCGGCCACGTGGTCTGGATCGGCCTGCATGAGCCCGACATGGCGCTGCTCAGCGCGGTGCAGAAGCAGTTCGACCTGCACGAGCTCGCGATCGAGGACGCCAACCACGCCCATCAGCGTCCCAAGATCGAGCAATATGGCGAGGCCCTGTTCATCGTGGCGCGCACCGCGCAACTGATCGAGGGCCGCATCGCCTTCGGCGAGACCCACATCTTCGTCGGCGAAGGCTATCTGGTCTCGGTGCGCCACGGCGCTTCGACCTCCTACAAGCCGGTGCGCGAGCGTTGCGAGAGCTGCCCGCGGGCGCTGGCTCGCGGCGAGGATTACATCCTCTACGCCATCCTCGATTTCATCGTCGACAATTACTCGCCCGTGCTCGAGAGCATTCACGACGAGGTCGAAGGCATCGAGGATGACGTGCTGTCGAAGCCGATCAGCAAGGCGCAGATCGAGCGGCTCTACATGCTGCGCCGCGACCTCTTGCGCCTGCGCAACGCGATCGGGCCGCTGGTGGAGGTCTGCCGCCGGCTGGAGCATGACGAGCTGGCGATGGTGCGGCAGGCCATGCAGCCGCTATTCCGCGACGTCACCGACCACGTCCGCAACATCCAGGAGCGCATCGATTCCATGCGCGAGGTGCTGGCCTTCGCCTTCGAGGCGAGCCTCCTGGTCGGCCAGGCGCAGGAGACGGCGGTATCGAAGAAGCTCGCCTCCTGGCTTGCGATCATCGCGATCCCGACCGCGCTCGCCGGCATCTACGGCATGAACTTCAAGCACATGCCGGAGCTGGAATGGGAGTACGGCTACTTCATGCTGCTCGGCGTGATGTTGACCGCCTGCGGCGCGCTGTACTGGCGGTTTCGCCGCGCGGGATGGCTGTGAGCCGTCCTGCTCACCCGATCAGCTCGACCCGATAATTCTCGATCACGGTGTTCGCGAGCAGCTTGTCTGCGGCGTCCTTCAGCGCGGCTTCCGCCTTGGCCTTGTCGGCGCCGGCAAGCTCGATGTCGAACACCTTGCCCTGGCGGACGCTGGCGACGCCATCGACGCCGAGCGACTTCAGCGCGCCTTCGATGGCCTTGCCCTGCGGATCGAGGATGCCCGTCTTCAGGGTAACGGTGACACGTGCCTTCACGTCAAAATCCTCTTCAGCTCTTCACCAGCACCGGGCCGGAGCCCTGCGGACGCTCGTTCTCCATCAGGATGCCGAGACGCTTTGCAACTTCCGTATAGGCCTCGAGCAGACCGCCGAGATCCCTGCGGAAACGATCCTTGTCGAGCTTCTCGTTCGACTTGATGTCCCAGAGACGGCAGCTGTCCGGCGAGATCTCGTCGGCGACGATGATGCGCATCATCTCGTTCTCGAACAGGCGCCCGCACTCCATCTTGAAGTCGACGAGGCGGATGCCGATGCCGAGGAAGAGGCCGGTAAGGAAGTCGTTGACACGGATGGCGAGCGCCATGATGTCGTCGATCTCCTGGGGCGTCGCCCAGCCGAAGGCCGTGATGTGCTCTTCCGACACCATGGGATCGTTGAGCTGGTCGTTCTTGTAGTAGAATTCGATGATCGAACGGGGCAGCTGGGTGCCCTCCTCGATGCCGAGGCGCTGCGACAGCGAGCCGGCGGCGACGTTCCGCACCACCACCTCGAGCGGCACGATCTCGACCTCGCGAATCAACTGCTCGCGCATGTTGAGGCGGCGGATGAAATGGGTCGGCACCCCGATGTCGTTGAGGTGCTGAAACAGGTACTCCGAGATCCGGTTGTTGAGGACACCCTTGCCCTCGATCACCTGATGCTTTTTCGCATTGAACGCGGTGGCGTCGTCCTTGAAGTGCTGGATCAAGGTACCGGGCTCCGGGCCTTCATACAGAACCTTTGCCTTGCCTTCATAAATACGACGCCGACGGCTCATGGGGATGTACCGTGTTTTGTTGAAATCCATGTATTTGGTGTGCTCCGGTTACTAGGATTTACGACCCACAGCGGAGCTGCCGTGAACAGCCCGGAACCCATCTATAAACCCTTGGAAACAGAACGGGAACTAAGCCTTTAGGCAACCTATCCGATTGGCAGTCCGAGCACAATCGATCCGGCCGTCCGGCGCCAACTTATACCGTCTTGCCTGCGGCTTAACGGCCCGTTGTTTTGCCGATATGTGCTATCTATGTAGGCACGCAGCCGGGCGGTCGCAACGGATGGCCCCCCGCGCCATCAGAGGGATTTGGAACAAGGCATGAGCGAGTTCGACAAGCGCCAGGAAGGTTTCGAGAAGAAATACGCCCTCGACGAGGAGCAGAAATTCAAGGCGGAGGCCCGCCGCAACCGGCTGCTCGGGCTGTGGGCCGCCGAAAAGCTCGGTATCTCCGGCGATGCCGCTACCGCCTATGCCAAGGAAGTGGTTGCGGCCGACTTCGAGGAGGCCGGCGATGCCGACGTCGTGCGCAAGCTGACGGCCGATTTCGCCGCCAAGAACGTCGCCGTCACCGAGCAGGCGATTCGCGCCAAGATGAGCGAGCTGCTCGCGGTCGCAGCCGCCGAGGTCAAGGCCGGGAAATAACTGAGTTAAGCGAGGCGCCGGCGCGCAATACCCTTGCGCGCCGGCGATCGCCTTCCGGTGTCCCGCGTGGTCGGGACGTCCCGCCCGGCATAGTTGCGCCGGATGGTCTCGAGCAGGCGCTCGGCCGCAGCGCTCAGAAAACCACCGCGGCGCGTGACGAGAACGATGTCCTGATCCGCCGCCAGATCGCCGACCACGATCGTCGCGAGCGAGGCCGTACGCAGCTCCTCCGCCATGTGGCTCCGTGCCAGCAGCGCAACACCAAAGCCCGCCTCGACGAGCCGCTTCTGGGCGGTGAGGCTGTCCACGGCCGTCCACTCCACTTCGCCGAGCCCTTGCGTGAGAAACAGCGCGAACACGTGAGCCGCGGCGATCTCGCGGCGCCCGCGCGTCGCCGGGAATGCGATCCAGCGCTCGCCGCTGAGCTCCGCGAGGCGCGTCACCCGCTTTCCAGCCAGGGGATGGTCGGGCGCACAGACCACCTGCAACGCCTCGCTCAGCACCAGCTCGCAGGTGAGGTCGCCGGAGCGGTCGGTGTTGTAACGCAGGCCGATCGTCGCCTCGCCGCGCCGGATGAGATCGCTGACCTCCGCGCTGGTCGCGTCTGCAAGGCCAGCGTGACGGCCGGATTCTCCTTTGCGAACCGCTTCATGATGGTCGACAGGCGACTATCGGCCAGCGTTCCGGTCACCGCGAGCGAAACCGGCCCTGCATTCTGCTTGGTCAACGCGCGGATCGCCTGTTCGGCGTCCTGCGCCGCGGCAACCGCGCGCTCGGCATAGGGAATCAGCACGCGTCCGGCATCGCTGAGCCGGGTGCGGCCTGCCACCCGTTCGAACAGGGGCACGCCGAGCTCATGCTCCAGCAGGGCGATGCGGCGCGAGATCGCCGGCTGCGAGCGGTGCAGGAATTTCGCGGCATTCGAAATCCCTCCCTTGCGATGAACGGTCAGAAAGGTGTTGAGGGCGTCACTGTCCATCGCGACCTCATGCAAAAAACTGATGTCTTCCGCAAGAATAACAAATTTGGCGGATGGCGAAAATGCTCCTAAGCCTGCCTCGACCGACAACACGGAGACGAGCCATGACGAGCCAGCTGGACAAGGCGACGGCGTTCCGCGCCCTGCACGAGCGCCGAGGCGCCTTCATCATTCCCAATCCATGGGACGCCGGCACCGCCAAGCTGCTCGCGGCGATGGGCTTCGAGGCCCTGGCGACGACGAGCCTCGGGGTCGCCAACATGCTCGGCACCACCGGCGTCAGCCTCGATGTCATCCTCGCCAACGCGCGCGCGATCGTCGAGGCGACCGACCTGCCCGTCAGTGTCGACCTCGAGAATTGCGGTGCGGACGAGCCGAAGCGTGCCGCCCAGGCGATACAGCGCGCCGCCGAGACCGGCGCCGTCGGCGGCTCGATCGAGGATTTCAGTGGCGATCGCGATCGCCCCATTTACGACTTTTCCCACGCCGTCGAGCGCGTCCAGGCCGCTGTCGAAGCGGCGCGCGCGCTGCCGTTTCCGTTCACGCTGACCGCGCGGGCCGAGAACTTCCTGCACGGCCGCCAGGACATCGACGACACGGTTCGCCGCCTGCAGGCCTTCGAGGCCGCGGGCGCCGATGTCCTCTATGCGCCCGGCCTGTACGACCTCGGCACGATCCGGACCGTCGTCTCCTCGCTCGGTAAGCCGTTCAACCACGTCATGGGCTTTGCCGACCCGACGCTGACGGCCGAGCAATTGTCGGCCGCCGGCGTCAAGCGCATCAGCGTCGGCGGGGCGATGTCACGCTACGCGCTTGCCGCGTTCCTGACCTGCGCGCGCGAGATGAAGGACAAGGGATCCTTCACCTATATTCGCGAGATGGCAGAGGTCGGCGCGTTGCGCGCCGCCTTCGCCGCGGTCACTCCTCCTTGAAGCCGTATTCCGGCACGTTGCCGCTGGCGCCGTAATATTTGTACGGCAGGAATTTGCCGCTCATGGTGATCTTGACGCGGTCGCCCTTCGGGTTGGGCTGTCGTTCCATCACCATGTCGAAGTCGATCGCCGACATGATGCCGTCGCCGTACTCCTCCTCGATCAAGGCCTTCCAGGCCGGCCCGTTCACCATCACGAGTTCGTAGAAGCGATAGATCAGGGGATCGGTCGGGGGCATCGGCATGCCGCGCATCGGCGTCTCGTTCAGCATGGCGACTTCAGCCTTCGACAGACCGAACAGCTCGCCGGCATTGGCCGCCTGCGGCTTCGTCAGCTTCATCTGGCCGAGGATGGCGCCCGTGATCAGCACCTCGGAATAGCCGCCGATCTTGTCGCAGATGTGCTTCCAGCTCCAGCCCTTCTCGCGCTTGATGTCGAGCAGCTTTTCGGTGAGGTCTTCGCGTTTCATGTCAGGGTCTCCTCTCAGGCGGTGAGTCCGGGACTGGGCCCGGTATCCAGGTCTGTCTTTGCTCCTCGACGTTCGAGGCGATCGTCAGCCCGGGCTTGCCGATATGTACCGTCGGCACGTTGCGTGGATCGTGGCCCAGCGTTTCGGCGGCAAAGGTCTTGCTGCGCGTCACCAGGAAATCGATGATGTGGTTGCGCAGCGCATAATAGAGCGGATGGCGGTGAAGATCGATGCGGCCGCGATCCCGCGGCAGCGGATTCTCGACGACCTCGGCGAGCACCGCACCCGGCCCGTTGGTCATCAGGAAGATCTTGTCGGCGAGATAGATCGCCTCGTCGACGTCGTGGGTGATCATGAATGCGGTCTGACCGGTCTCGAGGCAGATACGCCGGACCTCGTCCTGCAGCGTGCCCCGCGTCAGCGCGTCCAGCGCCGAGAAGGGCTCGTCCATCAGCATCATCTTCGGCGTGATCGACAAGGCACGCGCGATACCGACGCGCTGCTTCATGCCGCCCGATAGTTCCGATGGCCGCTTGTGTTCGGAGCCGGCGAGGCCGACGAGATCGATGAAGTTCTGCGCGTGCGCCCTTACCTTGGCGCGGTCCCAGTTTCGCCATTTCGAGCTCACGGCGTAGCTGACGTTGCCGAGCACGGTGCGCCAGGGCAACAGCGCATGGCTCTGGAAGATCACGGCACGATCGAGGCTGGTACCGGAGATCGCCTGTCCGTCGACGATGACCGCGCCCTCGCTCGGCGCGTCGAGGCCGGCGAGGATGTTGAGCACCGTGGTCTTGCCGCAGCCGGAATGGCCGATCACGCAGGCAAACTCGCCGCGCGCCATCGACAGCCAGAGATTCTCGAAGATGGTGGTCGTAGCGCCACCCGCGCCGGGATAGCGCTTGGCGATGCCCTCGATGGAGATGAATTTCTCGGTCATGTCTACTCCGGAAACGTGACCATGCGGGTGAAGCGCGCCAGAATCTGGTCGAGCAGCATGCCGATGACTCCGATCAGCAGGATTGCGATGATGACGTTGGTGATCGACAGATTATTCCACTCGTTCCAGACGAAATATCCGATGCCGGTGCCGCCGACGAGCATCTCGGCGGCGACGATGACGAGCCATGCGATGCCGACCGAGATGCGCATTCCGGTCAGGATCGTCGGCGCCGCGGCGGGGAGGATCACGGTGAAGGCGCGCCTGACGGTGCCGACTTCGAGCGTGCGCGCCACGTTGATCCATTCCTTGCGCACGCTGGCAACACCGAACACGGTGTTGAGCAGCATCGGCCAGATCGAGCAGATGAAGATGACGAAGATCGCCGAGACCGAGGAATCCTTGATGGTGTAGAGCGCGAGCGGCATCCAGGCCAGCGGCGAGATCGGCTTGAGCACCTGAATGAAGGGATCGAGCGCCTTGCTGAGCAGCGGCGACATGCCGATCAGGAAGCCGAGCGGGATCGCGACCAGCACTGCAAGCAGATAGCCGGTGCCGACGCGCGCGATCGAATAAGCGAGCTGGATGCCGAGGCCCTTGTCGTTCGGGCCGTTATCGTAGAATGGCCGTTTCAAATGCTCCAACAGCTTGGCGCCGACATCGAGCGGTCCCGGCATCGCTGATTTGCCCTGCGTCGCCGTGAGGCCCATCAGCTTGGCGTATTCCGGGCTCATCGTCGTGGTAGCACCGGTCGAGCGCGTGGCCAGGTGCCAATGCCGAGAAACGCAGCGAGCAGCACGATGGAGACGAGGCCCGCACGGAGGCGGAGGGAGGAATTCATCGCGCCGACCTCACCGCTTGGGTCCCGGTTCTGCGTCGCACCGCTTTGCGCTGCGCCGCGCCCGGGACACGAGAGCCCAGCCCATCACGACGCCTTCCTGATCTTGAAGCTCGCCACATAATCCTCCGGCTTGGCCGGATCGAACGTCTTGCCCATCACCGCGAAAGACTTGTAGGCGCTCGCCGGCGGCGACAGCCCCATTTCGGTCATCAGCTTCTTGGTGTCGGTGGCGAGATACACCTGCTCGGCGACGGCCTTGTAATCGACCTCGCCCTTGATCTGGCCCCAGCGCTTCATCTGCGTCAGCATCCACACCGCGAAGGACTGCCAGGGGAACGGATCGAAATCGACGCGCTTGGCGTCGGTCTTCACCCCGCCGAGCCCGTCGGCATAGGTGCCGGTCAGCACCTGCTCGAGCACCGTCACCGGCGCGTTGATATAGTTGGCCGGCGCAATCGCTTCAGCGATCTGCTTGCGGTTCTCCGCTTTCGATGCAAAGGCGGTGGCATCGACGATGGCGCGCGTCAGCGCTGCAAAGCTGTTCGGTGCCGTCGTGATGAACTCGCGACTGGCGGCGAAGCTGCAGCAGGGATGGCCGTCCCAAATCTCCTTCGACAGGATGTGCATGAAGCCGACGCCGTCATAGATCGCGCGCTGGCAGATGTTGTCGGGAGCGAGGAAGCCGTCGATGTTGTCGGCGCGCAGATTCGCGACCATTTCCGGCGGCGGCACCGAGCGCAGCTGCACGTCGGTGTCGGGGTCGAGACCGTGCTCGGCGAGATAATACCGCAAGAGATAATTGTGCATCGAATAGTCGAAGGGAATTGCGAACTTCATCCCCTTCCAGTCCTTCGGATCGCGCTTGTCCTTGTGCTTCATGGCAAGCGTGATGCCCTGCCCGTTGATGTTCCCGATCGCAGGGACGGCAAATGGAACCGGGTTGGCACCCAGGCCGAGCGAGATCGCAATCGGCATCGGCGCCAGCATGTGCGCGGCGTCGTATTCCTTGTTGATGGTCTTGTCGCGAACCACGGCCCAGCCGGCGGTCTTGACCACCTCGACGTTCAGACCGTGCTTCGAATAGAATCCCATCGGGGCCGCCATGATGATGGGCGTGGCGCAGGTGATCGGGATGAAGCCGACCTTGAGGTCCTTTTTCTCCGGCCCGCCGGCTTGCGCGAACACCTCGGTCGCGGTCTTGAGCGGGAAGAACTGCGACAGCGCGGCGAGCGCAGTGGAGGCCCCGACCGATTTCAGGAATGCGCGCCGCGCCCCATCCTGCGGAAACATGGCGCGCATCACGGCAGACGCAACCACGCCCTCATAGCGCTTCTCCTCGCTCTCAACGGGCTCGCAGCGCAGGGGCAGCGCGGCCTCGTGCTCTCCCGCAGAAGCGTGCTGGCCGCACACACATCCGGACTGAAGAGTGCGGTCGGCATCGAACGGATCGTTAAACGTGGACATGTTTCTGCGCCCCTTTGTCACACCGTGCGGCGGACGCCGTTGTCCGCCGCGTCGGCCCAAAATTCCATCGTGGCCCGGCTGCCCCCTTGCGCAGCCGGGCCACGGGAAACATGCAGGTTCTATGCCGCCTTGCCTGTTACCTGGGCAGCCACCGGCAGCCCCTGCTCAATCGGCAGCGACGGATCGCGCGACCATTCGTTCCAGGAGCCGAAATACATCCGCACGTCCTTCACGCCGGCGTTCTTCAGCGCCAAGAACGTGTTCGAGGCCCGCGCGCCCTTGAAGCAGTAGAGATAAACTGGCGTGCTCGGCGAGATGCCGACGGTGGCACATTCCGCCAAAATCTCGTCCTTGGACTTGAAGCGCGGGCCTTCCGCGGTCGGCTTCATCATGCGGTACCATTCCAGCCACACTGCGCCGGGGATACGGCCCTTGCGCGGGCAGAAATCCTTGCCGTAGGGCGAGGAGCTGTCGCCAATCCACTCGTCGACGTCGCGCACGTCTAGAATGGCAATGCCGGGCTTGCCGACCGCGGCGAGCATGGTCTTGGCGTCGATCAGGATCTCGCCGGCCTCGGGTACGATCGCGAACGAGGCTTTCGCCGGCGCCGGGACATCCTTCGTCACCGGGAAGCCCGCGGCTGCCCACGCGTCGAAGCCGCCATGCAACACCTTGACCTTGGGATAGCCAAGCATGGTGAGGAGGTAGTAGCCGCGGCAGGACTGGCCGAAGCCGGAATTCATCGACTGCTCGTAGATCACGGCCGTTTCCTTGCCGGAGAGGCCGGCCGCGCCGAAAGCATCGGCGAATTTGGTCTTCAGCTCGCTGATGCCCTCCGGCGTCGAGGTTGCAAGGAACGTGAAGATCTCGTGCACGTTCACGGCATTGGGCAGGTGCCCGGCGGCATAAGCGTCGGGATTGCGGGTGTCGATCACGACACAGGGTTCAAGCTTCAAGAGATCGGCAAGTTCGCTGGCAGAAATCAGAACGTCCGTCATTGGCGGCCTCTCCGTTGAGGTTGGGGGTCTTCTGGGTGGACTCGTGAAGCTCAGCAATCGGCGAGCATCTTGCGCAGCTGCTTGGTAGCCGGCGTGACGATCGCAATGAAATAGGCCTCGCGCAGGCGCCGCTGCGCGCGGTGGCTCTTGAGGTAGCCGCGCGCGCCACAATGCAGCATCGCCGCATGCGCCGCCGCGACGCTGGCCTCGCCGGCGCGAAGCCTGAGCGCGATCACCTTGCGCCAGTAGGTTTCCTCCTCGTTGTAGGGATCGCACGCCAGCGCCATGGTCTCGGCCTCGAGCTCGGCGGCGAGATCGCGGAAATGCACCGGCTGCTGCGGCAGATAGCGGTTGATATGGCCGAGGGGATTGTCCACCTCATCCATGATGTTGATGCAGTCCTTGATGAGGCCGAGCGCCATGCCGGCCTGCAGCAGGATGAAGCCGGCGCGGATTTTCTTGACGAAGGGGCCGGCGGGATCGGCGAGGATCAATTCGTCCGGCACGAAGACGTCGCGGAACTGCACGCCATAGGTGCCGGTGCCGTCCATCGCCATGAACGGCTTGCACGGCGTCAGCGTGATCGCGGGATCGGAGCAATCGGCGAGGAACATCACCGTCTCCTCTGTGTCCTCGCGCTCGAAAATCGTACCGAAGTAATGATCGGGACCGAGGTTGGAGACCCAGGGCAGCGCCCCCCGCACGACATAGCCACCCTCGACCTTGCGCCCCTTCAATTTCAGCTTCTCGATGCCGAAGAAGCTCTTCATCGGATTGGAGAGCCCGGTGCCGCCGAGCACTCGGCCGGTCGAGAAGGCATCGCCGAAGCGCTTTGCGAGCTTCAGGTTGGTCGAGTTGGCGGCGTACCAAACCAACGTGTTCTGGCACCAGGCCATGAAGGCCGTGGCCCCGCAGACCTCTCCGATCGCCGCCATGGCCTGGATCGCGCAGCGCAGATCGGCGGGACCCTCTTGCGGCACGTGACTTCCCCAGGCGCCGACCTCGCCGAATTTGCGCAGCAAATCGGCCGGATAGACCGAACCGTCGTCGATGCCGGCCGCGAGCGGCGCGAGTTGCTCCCGTGCGATCCGCGCCACTTCTCCTGCAATGGAAGGTGCGGGCTGATCCAGAACCTCGACCCGCGATAAAGCCAGTGAACCCATGATCGTCTCCCGCACCTTGTCCTGGTTGCTATTCAGCTAGATGCCGACCTCGAGATTGACCGGACGGGTGAAGGTGTTGGCGACCGGCGACCATTTCTTGACATGGGCGACCAGCGCGTCGATCTCGTCCTGCGCGATGCCCTCGCATTCCATGTCGACCTTGACGCGGACGTCGGTGAAGCCGACGGGCTTGTCGGAGGTGTCGCCGGTGCCCCACACCGCGGTGATGTTGAGGTCGCCTTCGAGCTCGAGCTCGAGCTTGTTGACGATCCAGCCGCGGTGCACCGCATTGGCGTGCAGGCCAACTGCAAGGCACGAGCCGAGCGCGGCGAGCGAGGCTTCCGACGGATTGGGGGCGGTGTCGTCGCCCAGGAGCCCCGGCGGCTCATCGACGATGTAGGGCGGCAGATTGCGGATATAGTTGGCGTGGCGGAACTTGCCTTCCGCGACCGTCTTGCACTTCAAGGTCTTGACGACCTTCGGATTAGCCTTGCCGCTCGCGATCAGTTGCTCGAGGCCATTCTTGTCGATGGGCGCAAGGCACCCCGTCAGCACTGTCTTTTGAACGACGGCAGTCATCTTTTTCTCCCTGGCAGCCGTGGAAAACGGCAGGATACCGAACGGTCTGTTTCCTTGCATGGGGCGTGCCAAAGCGGGCGGAAAACGAAATGCGAGGCGATGGAGCCGCTTAGACGTGGCTGCCCGCGGATTGATCAGCCGCGCTCTGCTCAAAGGCGATGCAGATGCGCGCGCCGATGCGAATCTTTTCGGCGCGAAACAGATGCGGCTTGATGATACCGCGCGGCTGCGGGTAAGTTCGTCGCCATGGCCAAGACGTCATCGAAGAAGACCTCGCCCCACGCCGGTATCGGCGACGACGAATCCGCGCGCGGGCGCCTGCTCAGCGCCGCATCGCATCTGTTCTGCAAGAACGGAATCAACGCCACCGGTATCGATGCGATCATCGAGGAGGCAGGCACCGCGAAGACCACGCTCTACAAGCTGTTCGGCTCCAAGACCAACCTCGTCAACGCAGTGCTGGAGAGCGAAGGCAAGCAGTGGCGCGAATGGTTCATCGCCGCCATGGAGGAAGGCGGCGGCGACGCGCAGGCCAAGCTGGCGCGCATCTTCCCGGCGCTGAAGAGCTGGTTTGGCGAAGAGCGCTTCTACGGCTGCCCCTTCATCAACGCCGTCGGCGAGCACGACAAGGACGCCAAGCACTTCCGGAACATCGCGCTGAAGCACAAGAAGATCGTGCTCGGCCACATCGAGAAGCTCGCCGGCGAGCTCGGATCAAACGAGCCGGTCGTGCTCGCGCATCAACTCGGCCTCCTCATCGATGGCGCGATCGTCGCCGCGATGGTGTCGCGCGATCCCGGCGTTGCCGATACGGCCGCGCTCGCTGCGGGCCCCCTGCTCGGTCAGGCAAAGACGAAGAAGAGGCGCGGGGCGGACCATTTGGAGGCGGTGTGATCGCTCTCTCACTTTGTAGCCCGCATGGAGCGGAGCGGAATGCGGGAACGCCCTCCCGGATTGCGCTCCGCTCCATCCGGGCTACGGCGGAGGACGATTCAACGTCTCCACAAACTGCCCGATCGCCGCCAACACCGGCTGCTGATCGCCTGCGAAGAACCAGTGATCCTCGCCATCGAGCTCGACGAACTGCGCACCCTTGATCCGGCTCGCGATATCCCGCCCGGCGGCGATCCGCACGGCCCGGTCGCCGCGCCGGTGCAGCACCAGCGTCGGCACGGTGATCTCAGGCAGAAGGTGCCGCACGTCGGCGTCGCGAAAGGCTTCGAGCACGGCCGAGATGCCGCCGGGACTGGACGCCGCGCGCAGCAATCCGGCCCACCAGGCGCGCGCCTTCGGATCACCCGCAAGGCTCGGCGCGAAGGTCTCGATCCCGACCGGCCCGCCCCATTGCGCGACCAGATGCCTGCTCCAGGCGTCATACTGACTGGCGCGCAAGGCATGCGGGTAATCCTCCGACCAGCATCCCTTGGCCAAAGCGCCGAACAGGATGAGCCCGGCCACGACGCGCGGCTGATCAACCGCAAATTTGACGCAAGCCGGCCCGCATTCGGACGCGCCGAACAGCACGACGCGGCGCGAATCCACCGCGCGCAGCACGGTGCCGATATCCTCCGCGGTGACGTCGATACCAGGCGCCGATCCGACCCGGTCGGACAGCCCGATGCCACGACGATCGAACACGATGAGGCGCCCGAGCTTCATCAATGACGCCAGGAACGTCCGGCTCGCAGGGCTCTCCCAGGCGCGCTCCACATGCGACACGAAGCCCGGCATCACCAGAATATCGAGCGGGCCGCTGCCATAGGCCTGATAGGCCAGATGCACGCCGACGCCCTTCACGTAGCGCGTCGTCGGAGCGGCGTGCGGTGCCGCGGCCGGACTCATGAGCGTCTCGGTCTCGGCCTCCGGTGCGACCCCGAGCTCGTCCCGCAGCCGCTGCGTGAGTGCCGCGTGATGACGTTCTGCCGCGCTTCGGTCGCCTGATAGCAGCAGGCTGCGGATCAAGTGCCGGCCATAGACTTCGCTGAGCGGATCGAGCTCGACCAGGCGCTGCGCATGTGCCGTCGCGGCAAAATGATCTCCGGCCGCGTTCTTGTCCTGCACGAGACGTTCCAGTGCATGCACCAGCCGTCCCCGCAGCGCCTCGCGGCGGAAGAACGCCCAGTCGTCGAACTCGGGGCAGTCTCCCGGCGCGAAGCCCGCCAGGAAGTCGCCCCGGTAGATCAGGCACGCCTGTTCGAACGCGCCGCGATCGCAGGCGTCCTCGAACAGACGCGAGTCGAGCTTCAGCTCGACGTCCGGCGACCATCGCAGACTGGTGCGGTCGGTCTCGAACACCGCTTGGCCCAGCGTGAGCTCGACGCGGTGAAGCAGCCGCCGCAAGCGCGCAAGGCCGGTCTCCCGGGGCGTCTCCGGCCACAGCAGCGTGGCTATGATCTCGCGCGCGACGGTGCCCTTGGCCTCCCCGAGATAGACCAGCAGCGCAAGCCCCTTGCGCAAGGCCAGCTTGATCGGGCGGCCGTCGGCGTAGACCTCGGGGAACCCGAACGTCTCCAGCGAGAAAGCCGTCATGGAAATCCTCTTCTTCCGGCTTGCGTTCTCCGGGGGACGCGCAGGGGACGGTCCGGCGGATACGGTCGCGCCAGATCGAGCCTGCTCGCCGGCGAGCGCCCAGGCTCTGCATGCGGCACCGTCGCCATCGGCACAATAGGAAAACCCATGTTCGCGCGCCTCGCAATCCTGCTCTACGCCCTCGTGAGCTATGCCGTCTTCACGGTTTCATTTCTCTACGCGCTCGGTTTCGTCGGCAATTATGTCGTGCCGAAGTCCATCGATGTCGGTCCCGCTTCGAATGTAAGCGAGGCCGTCGTCGTCGACCTGCTGCTGATGAGCCTGTTCGCCATCCAGCACAGCGTCATGGCGCGTCCGGCCTTCAAGCGATGGCTGGCCCGATTCATTCCCGAGGCCTGCCAGCGCAGCACCTATGTGTTGCTCTCGAGCCTGATCCTCCTCTTGCTGTTCTGGCAATGGCGACCGATCCCTGCACCGGTCTGGCAGGCGAGCGGTATTGCGGCCTGGCTGCTGACCTCCGTGCATTGGCTCGGCTGGCTGATCGCGTTCGCCTCGACCCACATGATCGATCATTTCGATCTGTTCGGCTTGCGCCAGGCTCTTTCCGCGCTGCGCGGGGCCGAGATGCCGGGCCAGTCGTTCCGGACGCCGCTGCTCTGCAAGATCGTGCGGCATCCGATCATGCTCGGCTTCCTGCTCGCGTTCTGGGCCACGCCCGAGATGACGGAAGGGCACCTGCTGTTCGCGCTCGCCAACACGGCCTACATCCTGGTCGCATTGCAGTTCGAAGAGCGGGACCTCATCGCCGTGTTCGGGGCGACGTATCAGGACTATCGCCGGCGCGTTCCGATGCTGGTGCCGGGCCTGTTCGCGCGCCGCCGCAGCGAAGATCGCCGGCCTGTGGGAGCGCCCCGATGAAAGCCGTGCTGTGCCATTCGTTCACCGGGCCCGGCGATCTGCGGCTCGGTGAGATCACCGAGCCCCGGCCCGCCGCTGACGAGATCCTCATCGACGTCCATGCCGCGTCGGTCAGCTTCATGGACCAGTTGCTGGTCTCCGGCCTCTACCAGATGCGGCCGCCGACGCCTTTCGTGCCCGGCACCGAAGCATCCGGAACCGTCATCGCCATCGGCGACAAGGTGACAAGGTTCGCCCCCGGCGATCGCGTGGCCTGCAGCAGCTGGACCGGCGGCTACGCCGAGCGGATGATTGCGAAAGAATCGAAGAGCGTGCGCCTGCCGGATGGCGTCGCATTCGAAGCGGCGGCCACGGTGCTGCACAATTACGGCACGGCCTATTACGCGCTGGTCGGGCGGGCACGGGCCCAGCGTGGCGAAACGTTGTTCGTCACGGGCGCGGCGGGCGGGGTTGGCCTTGCCGCCGTCGATCTCGGCCGGCATCTCGGCCTGCGCGTCGTCGCCGGCGTCGGCGCCGACGACAAAGCGGCCCTGGTCCGCGGTTACGGTGCCAGCGAGGTCATCAACTATCGCAGCGAGGATCTGCGCGAGCGGATCAAGGCGATCACATCGGGAGAAGGCATCGACATCGGCTTCGACAATGTCGGCGGCGCGATCTTCGAGCAGATGGCCCGGCTGATGGCCTGGGGCGGGCGCCTGATGCCGATCGGCTTCACCGGCGGCGAGATTCCGTCCCTTCCGATGAACCTGCCGCTGCTGAAGAACTATTCCATCGTCGGTGTCTTCGCCGGTGCCTGGGCGGAGAAATGCTCTGATGAAGCCGCGCGGATGAACGACACGCTGATGCAAATGCTGGCCGAAGGACAAATCCGTCCGCATATCGACCGCGTCCTCCCTTTGGAGGAGGCCGCGGACGCCATGCGCGCCGTGGCCAACCGTACGGTTCAGGGAAGAATTGTGCTCAGGATTCGATAGAATGGGCTGGCAACGGCAACAAAGGGACGTCCGACGTTGACAGAAATCATCATCGCCAACCGCTATTGCGGCCCTCCGAACTCCGGCAATGGCGGCTATGTCTGCGGCCGGCTGGCCCGGCACATTCCCGGCGGCGCAGAGGTGACGCTGCGCGCGCCGCCGCCGCTGGACACGCCGCTCGATGCGGCCGCGACCGACGACGGCATGTGGGAGCTTCGCGACGGCGCCAAGGTCGTTGCGACAGGCAGGGCGTCGAATGTCGAGCTCGCCCGGATCGAGACGGCCAGCTTGCAGGACGCACGCGCGGCCGGATTGCTGGCGCTGTTCGAACCGCACGAGCATCCGCTGCCGAACTGCTTCGTCTGCGGCCCCGCGCGTGCGCAAGGCGACGGCCTGCGCATCTTCACCGGGCCGCTCCGCCGCCGGCGAGAGAACGCCGTTCTTGCGGCGAGCTGGACGCCGGATCCGGACCTCGCCGCCGAGGACGGCTTGGTCGCTTCTGAATTCCTCTGGTCGGCGCTCGACTGCCCGACCGGCTTCGCCTGCAATTGCAATCAGCAGAGCGGCACCTACGACAAGACACCGCTCCTTCTCGGACGGATGGCGGCCCGGATCGAGGCCCGCCCCCGCCCCGGCGAGCCCTGCATCATCACGGCCTGGCCCACCGGCCGCGACGGCCGCAAGCGGACCGCGGACGCCGCGCTGCATGATGAAGGTGGCAGGTTGCTCGCCGTAGCGCGGACGACATGGATCGCAGTGGAGCGCGACGTGCTGCTCGGGCGATAGATGTGTGAGGGTGGATTAGCCGAAGGCATAATCCAGCGCAGCTCTTTCCGTTCGGATCGCAAAGAGGCGAGTTACGCTACGCCAACCCGCCCTGCAAACTACAAGCGCGGTCCCGCGGGGTGTGCCCACGACTTCTGTTTCAGCTCCCTTGATCGAGAGGGTGGGTACATTTTCGCTTTCGCTCTTCGAGCTACGGCAGACAAGTCGCTTTGCCGACCCTGCGAGACCTTCCGCGACGGCACCTACGTTGCCTGCTCCATCATCCCAGCAAGCCGCACCAGCTCCGCCTCCAGATCCCGCTCCACATCCGCGGCGCGAATGTCCAGCACCCGATAGTCGCGCGCTTCCAGCCAGCTCCGCCGCCCCGCACGGTCGGCCGCGATCGCCTCGCCTTCGCCCGGGTTGACCAGCTCGATCGCGATCCGGTGCGGGAAGGAGACGAAGTCCGGGATATGCCGCCCCACCGGGGTCTGGCGCTTGAACTGACCTGCGAAGCGGCGGTCGCGGGTCAGCGCCTGCCAGAGCAGGCGCTCGGCGTCGGTCGGGTTGCGGCGGAGCAGACGGGCGAGGCCGCGCACGGTCGAGCCGCTGTCTGAGACGCCGCCGCCCTGCCCGTGTTCGGCCAGAAGGGCGCGCAGGCGCGTCGCCTGCTCGCCGTCGAGCACGCCCCCCTTGGCCGGGCCCTTGCGCCCCTCGGCAATCGCCATCACCACGCCGTGGAGGGTGTGCATGTCCTGCTTGGTCGGCTCCATCCGCGTGAAGATGTTGCGCAGATTCACCAGCATGGTGTCGCGCTTCTCGGCCGGCCGCAAAAATTCCACCTTGTCGAGCTCGCGCACGAGGTTGTCGAAGAAGGCCTGCATCTGGTGCTGCGAGGCGCGCTCGGAGCGCTCCGGCATGGCATGCGGCAGCTCGCCGGAGGTCGCGCGCTTGAACCATTCATAGCCGACCAGCAGCACGGCCTGGGCGAGGTTGAGCGAGGCAAAGCCGGGATTGACCGGGAAGGTGATGATGCGATTGGAGAGCCCGACCTCCTCATTGGTCAGCCCCCAGCGCTCCCTGCCGAACAGGATACCGCACCTGCCGCCGGTCGCGACGTGCCCGGCGATCTCGGCCGCTGCGGCCTCCGGCCCGACCACCGGCTTGGCCTGGTCGTGGGGGCGCGCGGTGGTGGCGAACAGGAGGTCGAGGTCGGCGACCGCCTCTTCCACCGTGCCAAACAATTCGACCTTTTCCAGAATGTGGTCGGCGCCGGCGGCGGCGCGCTGGGCAGCGATGTTGGGCCAGCCATCCCGGGGGTTGACGATGCGAAGGGCGGACAGCGCAAAATTGCCCATGGCCCGTGCGGCCATGCCGATGTTTTCACCGAGCTGCGGTTCGACCAGGATCACGATGGGACCGCCGAGGGACAGGCCCGTTTTGCTCTTGTCAGTCCCCGACATCTCGCTTCGCTTTCACGCTTCGTCTCAAGGCCTTGGCAAGGCCGCCTGAGGAATTGATTCAGGCGGCCCCAGGATCGGCGCCCGCCCTCGCGGTCTGTCGTTTGCCTGTCCTGACGAAATTCTCAAGGGAAATAACGGGTTGGATTCGACTTTTGAATCTCCTCCGGATCCCCCGGATTCGGCCCTGCGGCAGGGCGGCTCCCCGCCCCCCGTCTGGGGAAGCTGGATGAGCTAAAAGTGCATAATCCCTTGGCTTTCGCCCGCCGCGCGGCGGTGCTAAGAGGCGGCGGATATTCCCGTGGCGCGCCAAAAGCGCCGTTCCAAGAGGCTTCCCCGATCATGGCAAAAATCAAGGTATCCAATCCCGTCGTCGAACTCGATGGCGACGAGATGACCCGGATCATCTGGCAGTACATCAAGGACAAGCTGATCAACCCGTTCCTGGATGTCGAGCTGCTCTATTTCGACCTGGGCATGGAATACCGCGACCACACCAACGATCAGGTGACCATCGACGCGGCCGAGGCCATCAAGAAGGTCGGCGTCGGCGTCAAGTGCGCTACCATCACCCCCGATGAAGCCCGGGTGAAGGAGTTCAACCTCAAGCAGATGTGGAAGTCACCGAACGGCACCATCCGCAACATCCTCGGCGGCTGCATCTTCCGCGAGCCGATCATCTGCAAGAACGTGCCGCGCCTGGTTCCCGGCTGGAGCAAGCCGATCATCATCGGCCGCCACGCCTATGGCGATCAGTACCGCGCCACCGACATCAAGTTCCCGGGCAAGGGCACCCTCTCGATGAAGTTCGTCGGCGAGGACGGCACCGTGATCGAGAAGGAAGTGTTCAAGGCTCCCGGCGCCGGCGTCGCCATGGAGATGTACAATCTCGACGACTCCATCATCGACTTCGCCCGCGCCTCGTTCAACTACGGCCTGCTGCGCAACTACCCCGTCTATCTCTCGACCAAGAACACGATTCTGAAGGTCTATGACGGCCGCTTCAAGGACATCTTCCAGGACATCTTCGACCGCGAGTTCAAGAAGGAATTCGACGCCAAGGGCCTGACCTACGAGCACCGCCTGATCGACGACATGGTGGCCTCGGCGCTGAAATGGTCCGGCGGCTATGTCTGGGCCTGCAAGAACTACGACGGCGACGTGCAGTCCGATACGGTCGCGCAGGGCTACGGCTCGCTCGGCCTGATGACCTCGGTGCTGCTCACCCCCGACGGCAAGACCGTCGAGGCGGAAGCCGCCCACGGCACGGTGACCCGCCACTACCGCGAGCACCAGAAGGGCAAGGAGACCTCGACCAACTCGATCGCGTCGATCTTCGCCTGGACGAGAGGCCTCGCCCACCGCGCCAAGCTCGACAACAATGCCGAGCTCGCCAAGTTCGCCAACACGCTGGAGAAGGTCTGCGTCGACACCGTCGAGGCCGGCTACATGACCAAGGACCTCGCGCTGCTGGTCGGCGCCGACCAGCGCTGGCTCTCGACCACCGGCTTCCTCGACAAGGTCGCCGAGAACCTCACCAAGGAGCTGGCGGCGTAAGCCGACCGCAATTTCGCCCGACTGGGCCAGACATCATCACGGGCCGCGCCTTCAAGCGCGGCCCGTTTCTTTTGAGGCCCCCGCGCGGAGATGCGACCATGTCGATCAAGCTTGCCGTCCCCTGCCTGTTGCTGCTCGCTGGATCTGCTGCGGCCGCAGAATCCCTTCCCGACGCCATCGCAGCCCCCGGCGAGAGCATGGTGCTCAGCGTCCACGCCGAGGGCGCGCAGGTCTATGAGTGCAAGGCAGGCCCCGACGGCAAGCTCGCCTGGGCCTTCCGCGAGCCGATCGCGACGCTGCTGTCCGAGGGCAAGACGGTCGGACGACACTATGCCGGCCCGAACTGGGAGCTCACCGATGGCAGTGCGGTGGTCGGCAAGGCCGCCGGCAACGCGCCGGGCGCGACGGCGGCCGACATCCCCTGGCTGAAGCTGGAGATCACCGCCCGCCGCGGCAGCGGCACGCTCACGCCCGTCACCACCGTCCAGCGCATCAACACCCATGGCGGCAAGCTCGACGGCGCCTGCGACAAGGCCGGCGAGTTCAGAAGCGCGTCCTACTCGGCCGACTACGTCTTCCTGAAGAAAAGCTGACCGCTCAGCGGTCGGTGTCGTCCTTCTCCGCCTGCGCCAGCTCCGCCAGCGCGAGGTCGCCGGTGTCGGCGAGCCTCGCCTTGGCAGTTTCGTGGACGTGGTCGGCGAGCGTCGGCATGCGCGCGATCAAGGCGTGAAAATCCTGGGCGTCGAGCACGAGCAGGCGCGTCTTGCGCGTCGCCGTCACCGTGCCGCTGCGTTTTGTTTTATGCAGCAACGCGATCTCACCGAAGAAGGTGCCGTCGGCGAGGAGCACATGCTGGCTCGGCAGCGCGATCTCGACCTCGCCGGCCGTGATGAAATACATCGAGGACGCGGCATCGCCCCGCCGCACCAGGATCTCGCCCTGCTCGATCGTGCGCGCGCGCAGGAGCCGCATGATGTCGGCGATCTCCGCGGCCGACAGATGCGAGAACAGCGGCACCCGCGCCAGCATGCCCCAGGTGACGACGAAGTCGCGCCGCTTCACCTCTTCGGCAAAGGCGGTGGAGATGATCGCGACCGGCAGCGCGATCATGGCGAAGCCGCTGATGATGGCGAATGTGGAGATCAGCTTGCCGAACGGCGTCACTGGCACCACGTCGCCATAGCCGACGGTGCCGAGTGTCACGATCGCCCACCACATCGCCTGCGGGATGGTGCCGAGCTTGTCCGGCTGCACGTCGCGCTCGATGGCGTAGAGCAGCGAGGCGAAGGTCAGGACCGCGCCGATCAGGATGACGATGCAGCCGATCAGCGCCCGCCGTTCGGCATGCACGGCGGCGAGCAGCGAGCGCATCGCCGGCGAGTACCGTATCAGCTTGAAGAACGGCAGCACGCCGAGCGCTGCCAGCGTCGCGTGCCGGCCGGTGGCGAGCACGATGGCCGCAGGCAGGAATGCCATGAGGTCGACGATGCCGAGCGCCGACAGGGCATAGCCGAGCCGGTCGGACAGCGCGGACGCCTTGCGGGGAGTGTGGCCCGCCACGGTCCACAGCCGCGCCAGATATTCCAGCGCGAACACGATCACGGACAGGATGGTGATGGCTTCGAACAGCGTGCCGAACTGCGCGTCCAGCTCCGGCACCGAAGCGAGGATCATCGCGACCACGTTGAGCACGATGACGCCGATGATGATCTGGATGAAGCGCGACCCGGCCGAATAGGCCAGCGGGTCGTGCTCCAGCAATTCGTAGAGGCGATCCCTCACATTGGGATCGCGAAGCCCACGCCCTCGCGGACCGGGGCGCATGGCTTCACGCAGCCCCCATCGCTTTTTCGATCGCCGCCAGCGCCTCGGTCGCCTTGGCTCCATCGGGGCCGCCGGCCTGCGCCATGTCGGGCCGGCCGCCGCCGCCCTTGCCGCCGAGCGCCTCGGAGGCAACGCGCACCAGGTTCACGGCATTGAAGCGCGCGGTGAGATCGGCGGTGACGCCGACCACGACACCGGCCTTGCCGTCCTCGGTGACGCCGACGATGGCGACGACGCCGGAGCCGATCTGCTTCTTGGCCTCGTCGGCGAGGCTCTTGAGATCCTTCATCTCGATGCCCTCGACCGCGCGCGCCATCAGCTTGACACCGCCGGCGTCGCGCACGCTGGCCGCTGCGCCATCGCCGCTCGACACGCCGCCGCCCATCGCCAGCTTCTTGCGGGCGTCGGAGAGCTCGCGCTCGAGCTTCTTGCGCTCTTCCATCAGCGCGGCGATGCGCGCCGGGACGTCGTCGAGCGAGGTACGCAGCTCGCTCGCCGCGGTCTTCGCCAGCGCCATGGTGTCGTTGGCGTGCCGGCGCGCATAGTTGCCGGTCAGCGCCTCGATGCGGCGCACGCCGGAGGCGACCGCGCTCTCGCTCGTCAGCGTGATCAGGCCGATGTCGCCGGTGCGCTTGACATGCGTACCGCCGCAGAGCTCGACCGACCAGCCGAGCGCGTTGGTGCCGCGCTCGCGCGCGGTGCGGCCCATCGAGACGACGCGGACTTCGTCGCCGTATTTCTCACCGAACAGGGCGCGGGCACCGGCTTCGCGGGCTTCATCGACGCCCATCACGCGGGTGGTCACCTCGTCGTTCTCCAGCACCACGTCGTTGGCGATGTCCTCGACACGCGCGAGCTCCTCCGCCGTGATCGGCTTCGGATGCACGAAGTCGAAGCGCAGGCGGTCCGGCGCCACCATCGAGCCGCGCTGGGCGATGTGATCGCCGAGCACCTGGCGCAGCGCCTCGTGAATGAGATGCGTCGCCGAGTGATGCGCGCGGATCGAGGAGCGCCGCGAATGATCCACTTCGAGCTGCAGCGCCGTGCCGACTTTCAGCTCGCCGCTCTCGACGGCGCCGACATGGACGAAGAAATCGCCGAGCTTCTTCTGGGTGTCGGTGACGCGGAACTTGATGCCGCCCTCACCCGAGAGCACGCCGGTGTCGCCGACCTGGCCGCCGGATTCCGCATAGAACGGCGTCTGGTTCAGCACGATCGCGCCGGTCTCGCCGGCCTTGAGGCTTGCGACCTCCGCACCATCTTTCACCAGCGCGGACACCACGCCCTCGGCGCTCTCGGTCTCGTAGCCCAGGAATTCGGTCGCACCCAGCTTCTCGCGCAGCGGGAACCAGATCGCTTCGGACGCAGCTTCGCCAGAGCCCTTCCAGGACTCGCGCGCCTTGGCCTTCTGCCGCTCCATCGCGTCGGTGAACGCGGCCTGGTCGACGCCGATGCCGCGCGACTTCAGCGCGTCCTGCGTCAGATCCAGCGGGAAGCCATAGGTGTCGTACAGCGTGAAGGCGACGTCGCCGTCGAACATGTCGCCCTTCTTCAGCGACGCGCTCTTCTCGTCGAGGATGGCAAGGCCGCGGACCAGCGTCTTCCGGAAGCGGGTCTCTTCCAGCCGCAGCGTTTCCTCGATGAGATTTTCGGCGCGCATCAAATCCGGATAGGCCTGGCCCATCTCGCGCACCAGCGCCCAGACCAGCCGATGCATCAGCGGCTCCTTGGCGCCCAGGAGCTGTGCATGGCGCATCGCGCGGCGCATGATCCGGCGCAGCACGTAGCCGCGGCCCTCGTTCGAGGGCAGCACGCCGTCCGCGACCAGGAAGGCGGAGGAGCGCAAGTGGTCGGCGATGACGCGGAACGAGGCGACGTTCTGCTCGTTCGGCCCGCTGCCGAGCGCGGACGAGGTCGCGTCGATCAGGTGACGGAACAGGTCGGTCTCGAACACGCTGTCGACGCCCTGCATGATGCAGGCCATGCGCTCGAGGCCCATGCCGGTGTCGATCGAGGGACGCGGCAGGTCGACGCGCTCCTCCTTCGTCACCTGCTCGTATTGCATGAACACGAGATTCCAGAATTCGAGGAAGCGGTCGCCGTCCTCTTCCGGCGAGCCGGGAGGCCCGCCCCAGATGTGATCGCCGCGGTCGATGAAGATCTCCGAGCACGGGCCGCACGGGCCGGTGTCGCCCATCGCCCAGAAATTGTCCGAGGTCGGAATACGGATGATGCGGTCGTCGGAGAAGCCGGCGATCTTCTTCCAGAGCCCGTGTGCCTCGTCGTCCGTGTGGTAGACGGTGACGAGCAGCTTGTCCTTGTTGAGCCCGAAATCCTTGGTGATCAGCTTCCAGGCCAGCTCGATCGCGCGCTCCTTGAAATAGTCGCCGAACGAGAAGTTGCCGAGCATCTCGAAGAAGGTGAGATGGCGCGCGGTGTAGCCGACATTGTCGAGGTCGTTGTGCTTGCCGCCGGCGCGCACGCATTTCTGCGACGTGGTGGCGCGCTGATAGGGCCGCTTCTCGACGCCGGTGAAGACGTTCTTGAACTGCACCATGCCGGCATTGGTGAACATCAACGTCGGATCGTTGCGCGGCACGAGAGGCGAGGACGACACGATCTCGTGGCCGTTCTCGGCAAAGAAGTTCAGAAAGGTCGACCTGATCTCGTTGACGCCGCTCATGTTCATCCACTCGGGTATGCTTGGACCCGCTTCCCAGCCATCCAAACCGCGCGTTTGGGCTGATATCTGCGGGCCAAAGCGCTTTTAGACAAGGCCAGCTTCGCTGTCCAGAAACTGTGCAGAGAGATCAGAGGGTTGCCGCAGGCGCTCAGTCCCCCTTGCAATCCCGTTGAAAGGCACGGATGCCGCGTTGACAGGCTTGGCCAGCCTGTGGTCTTTACCCATTTGTATCGTACGGCCACGTCGGGAGAGACCGGCTTAGGCAGCCGGCGCCGAAGGAGCAACCGCCCCGGAAACTCTCAGGCAAAAGGACCGCGTGGCTTTGACGACATCTGGAAAGAGGCGCCGGCGGGCAAATACCTTCTAAGGAAGGTTGGCCCGGATAGCGTCCGCCGACGGGATAATACTCTCAGGCACAGCGACAGATGGGGCTTCGACTGGTTTGTCTCGGGGAATCGTCCCCGGGGAACCGCCGAGGGCCCCTGTGATGCTGGCGCGTGACGACAAAGACTCCCTGAAACGTACCCCCCTTTACGATCTGCATGTGTCGCTCGGCGGCAAGATGGTGCCGTTCGCGGGCTACGACATGCCCGTGCAATACCCCGCGGGCGTCCTCAAAGAGCACCTCCAGACCCGCAGCTCCGCCGGCCTGTTCGACGTCTCCCATATGGGCCAGCTCACGCTCCGGCCGAAATCCGGCAAGGTGGAGGACGCCGCCCGTGCGCTGGAGCGGCTGGTGCCGCAGGACATTCTGGCGATCGCGCCCGGCCGGCAGCGCTACGCCCAGTTCACCAATCCGGACGGCGGCATTCTCGACGATCTCATGGTCGCCAACTTCGGCGACCACCTGTTCCTGGTCGTCAACGCCGCCTGCAAGGCGGAGGACGAGGCGCATCTGCGCGCGAATCTCTCGGACGATTGCATCATCGATTCGCTTCAGGACCGCGCGCTGATCGCGCTCCAGGGCCCGAAAGCGGAAGCGGCGCTGGCGAAATTCTGTGCAGAGGCGCCCGCCATGACATTCATGGATGCCGGCCCGCACGAGGTCGCCGGCATCAAGTGTTTCGTCTCGCGCTCCGGCTACACCGGCGAGGACGGTTTTGAGATTTCCGTCCCGGCCGCCGATGCCGAGCGGCTCGCGAAGACGCTGCTGGAAAACCCCGACGTGATGCCGATCGGCCTTGGCGCCCGCGACAGCCTGCGGCTGGAAGCAGGCCTCTGCCTCTACGGCCACGACATCGACACCGCGACCACGCCGGTCGAGGCCGCGCTGGAATGGTCGGTGCAGAAGAGCCGCCGCAGCGGCGGCGCGCGCGCCGGCGGCTTTCCCGGCACTGAGACAATCCTCGCCCATTTCGACAACGGGGCATCCCGCCGCCGCGTCGGTCTGCGTGCCGAGGGCCGCGCGCCGGTGCGCGAAGGCGCGCTGCTGTTTGCGGACGCGGCCTCCGGCGAGCCGATCGGACAAGTCACTTCGGGCGGTTTTGGGCCGACCCTGAACGCGCCGGTCGCGATGGGCTACGTGCCCACGAAGCTGAGCGCGCTCGGCACCAAACTGTTCGCCGAGGTGCGCGGCCAGCGGCTGCCGCTCGCCGTCGCCGCCATGCCCTTCGTGAAAAACACCTACAAACGCTGAGGACTTGAAATGACCACGACGCTGTACACCTCCGACCACGAATGGCTGGCGATCGACGGCGATGTCGCGACCGTCGGCATCACCGATTATGCCCAGCAGCAGCTCGGCGATGTCGTGTTCGTGGAGTTGCCCAAGGTCGGCCGCACGCTGAAGAAGGCGGAAGCCGCCGCCGTGGTGGAATCGGTCAAGGCCGCCTCCGACGTCTACGCGCCTGTCACCGGCGAGGTGCTCGAGACCAATGCCGAGCTCGCAGCCGAGCCGGCGCTGGTGAACTCGGACGCGCAAGGCAAGGCCTGGTTCTTCAAGATCAAGATCGCCGACAAGAACGAGCTCGGCGGCCTCATGGATGAAGCTGCGTACAAGGCGCATACGGCTTAGGGACGATGGAGCAAGCGATGACCGCGCACCGCAAGACCAACGGCGACACCGCCGCCAGTTTCGTTCGCCGCCATATCGGCCCTTCGGCGCGCGATGTCACCGCCATGCTGGAGGCCGTCAGCGCCAAGAGCGTCGATGCCTTGATGGCGGAGACGCTGCCGGCCTCGATCCGGCAGGCCGCGCCGCTCGATCTCGGCAAGCCGCTGAGCGAGACCGAGGCGATCGCGCACATGGCCGAGCTGGCGCGACAGAACCAGGTCTTCACCTCGCTGATCGGCCAAGGCTATTCCGGCACGATCCTGCCCGCGGTGATCCAGCGCAACATTTTGGAGAACCCGGCCTGGTACACGGCCTACACGCCCTATCAGCCCGAGATCAGCCAGGGCCGGCTGGAGGCGCTGCTCAACTTCCAGACCATGATCTGCGACCTCACCGGGCTCGACGTCGCCAACGCCTCGCTGCTCGATGAAGCCACCGCGGCGGCCGAAGCCATGGCGCTCGCCGAGCGGCACTCGCAGGTCGAGGCGCAAGCCTTCTTCGTCGACAAGGACGTGCATCCGCAGACGCTGGCGGTGATGCGCACCCGCGCCGAGCCGCTCGGCTGGAAGCTGATCGTCGGCGATCCCCTCACCGATCTCGACAAGGCCGACGTGCTCGGCGCGCTGCTGCAATACCCGGGTTCTTCCGGCGCCGTGCGCGACCTCAGGCCCGCGATAGCAGCGTTGAAAGCCAAGGGCGCGCTCGCGATTCTCGCCGCCGATCTCCTCGCGCTGACGTTGCTCGCCTCCCCGGGCGAACTGGGTGCCGACATCGCGATCGGCTCCGCCCAGCGTTTTGGCGTGCCGATGGGCTATGGCGGACCGCACGCGGCCTATATGGCGGTGCGCGATGCGCTCAAGCGCTCGCTGCCCGGCCGCATCGTCGGCCTCTCCGTGGATTCGCGCGGAGCACCCGCCTATCGGCTTGCGCTGCAGACCCGCGAGCAGCACATCCGCCGCGAGAAGGCGACCTCCAACATCTGCACCGCCCAGGTGCTGCTCGCCGTGATCGCCTCGATGTATGCGGTCTATCATGGCCCCGAGGGCCTCTCGCAGATCGCGCGCAATGTGCATCGCCGCGCCGCGGTGCTCGCGGCCGGCCTGCGCAAGCTCGGCTTTGCGCCGCAGTCGGAGGCCTTCTTCGACACGCTGAGCGTCGATGCCGGCGCCAGGCGCGCCGAGATCGTCGCGCGCGCGGCCGCAGAGAAGATCAATCTCGGCGTCGGTGACACCGCCCTGCGCATTGCGCTCGACGAGACCACAACGCCCGCGACCGTCGAAGCGGTCTGGCGCGCGTTCGGCGGCACGCTGTCCTATGCCGAGATCGACGCGACCACGCGCGAGGCGCTGCCGGAGGCGCTGAAGCGCACCACGGCTTTCCTCACCCATCCCGTGTTCCACGCGCATCGCTCCGAGACCGAGATGCTGCGCTACATGCGCAAGCTCTCAGATCGCGACCTCGCGCTCGACCGTGCGATGATCCCGCTGGGATCGTGCACCATGAAGCTGAACGCGACCACCGAGATGATGCCGCTGACCTGGCCGGAATTCGCGACCCTGCACCCGTTCGTGCCGCGCGAGCAGGCGGCCGGCTATCACGCGCTGTTCGCACGGCTGGAAAAGTGGCTGTGCGACATCACCGGCTATGATGCGATCTCGCTACAGCCGAATTCCGGCGCGCAGGGCGAATATGCCGGGCTGCTCGCGATCCGCGGCTACCATGCCGCGCGCGGCGAGAGCCACCGCAAGATCTGCCTGATCCCGTCCTCCGCCCACGGCACCAACCCGGCTTCGGCCGCGATGGTCGGCATGGACGTGGTGGTGGTGTCCTGCGAGAAGAACGGCGACGTCGACGTCAACGATCTCCGCGCCAAGGCCGAGAAGCATTCGAACGACCTCGCCGCGGTCATGATCACCTATCCCTCGACCCACGGCGTGTTCGAGGAGCACATCCGCGAGATCTGCGACATCGTGCACGGCCATGGCGGCCAGGTCTATCTCGACGGTGCCAACCTCAATGCGCAGGTCGGCCTCTCCAGGCCCGGCGATTACGGTGCCGACGTCAGCCACCTCAATTTGCACAAGACCTTCTGCATCCCGCATGGCGGCGGCGGCCCCGGCATGGGCCCGATCGGCGTGAAGGCGCATCTCGCGCCGTTCCTGCCGGGTCATCCTGCGACGAACGGCGAGGCACCGGTCGGCCCGGTCTCGGCCGCGCCGTTCGGCTCGGCCTCGATCCTGACCATCTCCTACATCTACATCCTGATGATGGGCGGCGAAGGCTTGAAGCGCGCCACCGAGATCGCAATCCTCAACGCCAACTACATCGCCGCGCGCCTCGATCCGCACTTCCCGGTGCTCTACAAGAACGAGAAGGGCCGCGTCGCCCATGAGTGCATCGTCGATCCCCGTCCGCTGAAGGTCACGTCCGGCGTCACCGTAGACGACATCGCCAAGCGCCTGATCGACTACGGCTTCCACGCCCCGACCATGAGCTTCCCGGTGCCGGGCACGCTGATGATCGAGCCGACCGAGTCGGAATCCAAGGCCGAGCTGGATCGTTTCTGCGACGCCATGATCGCGATCCGCAAGGAGATCGCCGAGGTCGAGGCCGGCCGCTTCAAGATCGAGGCCTCGCCGCTGCGCAACGCCCCGCACACCGTGCACGATATCGCGGATGACGATTGGACGCGCGCCTACACCCGCAGCGAAGGCTGCTTCCCCGCGGGCACCTCGCGCACCGACAAATACTGGAGCCCCGTGGGGCGCGTCGACAACGTCTATGGCGACCGCAACCTCGTGTGCTCCTGCCCGCCGGTGAGCGATTACGCGCAAGCGGCGGAGTGAGGTTTCGTAGGGTGGGTTAGCGGGCGGCGGCGCGAAGCGCAGGCCGCTGGCGTAGCCCACCACGTCTGCTTTCGCGGAAAATTGGGTGGATTACGCCTTCGGCTAATCCACCCTACGGCACCGAATGCGCCGCTAGGGCGCAATCAGCGAGCTCGTCCTCTGGCGGCCCCGCTTCTTTCTCGTCATCTGGTTCGTTCATTGCTGCGGCTTGCCGTTCCAGCAACTCCAGAAAGTCGTGCTGATCATCACGAAACGGGCACCGAAGACGTCGGCAACTCAACGTCCTCAGTGCCCGCTCCTCGCGATAACTCTGTACTCGAAAACTACTCGTCCGTCGGCTCCTCGCCGTCGGCGTCGCGCTCGGGCGTGCCGGCCAGGATCTGCTCGGCGATCAGGCCAGAGTTCTGGCGGATCGCGGTCTCGATCTTGGCGGTGATGTCGGGGTTGGCCTTCAAGAACGCTTTCGAGTTCTCGCGGCCTTGGCCGAGGCGCTGGCTGTCATAGGAGAACCAGGCGCCGGACTTTTCGACGATGCCGGCCTTGACGCCGAGATCGAGGATCTCGCCCATCTTGGACACGCCCTCGCCGTACATGATGTCGAACTCGACCTGCTTGAACGGCGGTGCCAGCTTGTTCTTGACCACTTTGACGCGCGTGGTGTTGCCGACCACCTCGTCGCGCTCCTTGATCGCGCCGATGCGGCGAATGTCGAGGCGGACGGAGGCGTAGAATTTCAGCGCGTTGCCGCCGGTGGTAGTTTCGGGCGAGCCGTACATCACACCGATCTTCATGCGGATCTGGTTGATGAAGATCACCATGGTGTTGGACTTGTTGATGGAGGCCGTCAGCTTGCGCAGCGCCTGGCTCATCAGCCGCGCCTGCAGACCCGGCAGCGCATCGCCCATCTCGCCCTCGAGCTCGGCCTTCGGCACCAGCGCCGCGACCGAATCGATCACCAGCACGTCGACCGCGCCGGAGCGCACCAGCGTGTCGCAGATTTCCAGCGCCTGCTCGCCGGTGTCCGGCTGCGAGATCAAGAGCTCGTCGATGTTGACGCCAAGCTTGCGGGCATAGACCGGGTCGAGCGCGTGCTCGGCGTCGATGAAGGCGCAGATGCCGCCCTTCTTCTGCGCTTCCGCCACCGTATGCAGCGCCAGCGTGGTTTTACCTGAGGATTCCGGCCCGTAGATCTCGACGATGCGGCCCTTGGGCAGGCCGCCAATGCCCAGCGCGATATCCAGCCCGAGCGATCCCGAAGACACCGCCTCGATGTCCATGGAGCGATCGTTCTTGCCCAGCTTCATCACCGAGCCCTTGCCGAACTGGCGCTCGATCTGAGAGAGCGCGGCGGCCAGAGCTTTACTCTTGTCCATGGAGGATCCTTCGACGATACGCAGGGCAGTTGCGGACATTGGGTCGTGCTCCTTATGGCGAGGATTCGCGTGAGGGACAAACGGTTGCGAGGGCGGCTCGGCGATAAAAGCAATGTACCCTATTTGTTCTAGGTTCGCAATATGTTCTTTGCGGATTTGGGTGCTGTCCGTATTTAAACCCCCTGCCAAGCGACCCGGTGGCGACAGCTCGACCTTCAAACCCGGCTCGCCCCTGCGCGTTGTGCGCACAATTGAACAGACGCCGTTCCGTTTCTGGATCCTAATCCATCATCATCCGCGAGGGACCGCGGCAGCTACCGGTGATGCGAACGCCGATTGCGCTCCCCGCCTTCCTCGCACGGACAATGGCGGGTCATGCTCAAGCGGCGACGGTTCAAGCAACAACTGACCCTCCAAGACCGGCTCTCCGCATGGGTGAAGCAGGTCAAGGAGGACGCTGCCAGGCTGCCTCCCAGCCCGGAGCGGGATGCCCTGCTCAAGAAGGCGCGCCAGGCCGAGTTGGCAAATCATCTGCAGGACTGGGCCAAATCCCCCGGGCTGCAACCGCCGAAATAACAGCGCGGCCACGACATCCCTCCCGACCGAAGCTGACGCGCGTCGAAGGCCTATGACCTGTCGTCGTCATAATTCCGCAATCCTGCGGCACCGAACCTTTTCGCGGTCTCAGCCTTGTCCAGGACAAGACCGCAACTGTTGGGGACCTCAGTCATGACGGACAACGAGCACCGCGAAACGACCAGGCGTAAACCCCTGCTGCAGGCGGCGCAGGAGGAGATGACGAAGTTCGAGCGCAAGGAGAACGAGTTCCGCAAGAAGGACCGCGACGAGCGCGCCAGCGAGCTCCGTCTTCCCCTGAACGAAATCAAGGTCCACTGAAGCCTGTCGAGACCCGCCTTCGGAATCGACGACGACGGCGCTGTCAGAGGAGCTTCAGCCGCCGGGCCTGGGTGCGCATGGCGGGATGACGCGCCAAGCTCATACAGCCTGCCGCGCACGATGACGGTATCTAAATACTACCTGTAAGCCATTGAAAGAACAACAAATTTCCATGCGGCCTACTGTGCATGGGGTTGTTTTCCAGTTTTGAGATTGGCGGCATGCCCGTTGCCCGCGATCATCGCAGGGTACGGCTGCCGCCTGCACGATCCCCTACAGCAGCGCCAGCAGCACGAGGCCGATCACCAGCACCACGAAGCCAGCCGCTGTCGCGGCGGCAAATGACCGCTCTACGTTATCCATGATGCCACCCCGTTGCCGGCGTGCCACGTTTCCCCCATGGCTGCGCCGAACGGTGTGAAATCTTGCCGACCTGTGTGTCGGCAGTTGTGCGAACGGATGTCGAAATTGGGACCGGTGCGGGGCCAGTCTGCGGCCTGTGCCAGGCCCGGAAAGCTGCCGCCTGTCAGGCTGCCGTAAGCGGAGCCGGCTAGGATGATGCGGCTATGGTGTTGCAGCCCAGCACCTCAGCCTCCAACAACTCTCTGCCCCGCTTGGCTCTCCCCAGGCGGGGCTTTTTCATGCCTGCCGGCCCGCCGCCGACTGACGTTCCTCTCGCGTCAGGCGCAGCGAGAAGGCGCGGATCGCGGGCGCAGCCAACAGCACGATCGGCACCATGGCGGCCCAGGCGATGAGCCACGACACCATCCAATGTTCAAAAAAGATCATGCCATCGCCGGCAGGAAAGCTGGCGACCCACGCTGCAATCAGCGAGGTCAATCCGGACTGGATGATTCCGAAGACGAAATGACTGTACCGCCGGGGAATGCCGAGCATGTCGAGCCCATGATGCTTGCTCTCATCGAAGCAAGCAAACCACATGCCGCCGCTGGCAGGGAACCGGAATCCACTGCAGCGCGAACACCCCCAAGCCTGCGGTTCAGGAACTCTGTTCATGGTCGGAGAACCACGGGCTTCGCCCGGCAATCTGCAGATTTTGCTTGTGCCTGGAATATTATGACGACCACCATGTTAACAATGATCAGGGTGAATCGTGGGAGGTCGCCATGAATCACAGGGGCATCGAGTTCACCGTCGCCAAGACGGCGATTCCCGGAATCTGGCAATGGCAGTTCCGCATCGGCGAGTTGGTCAAGACCGGCAAGACCGAGACGAAAATTGATCTGCTCGCGATCCGCCGCGTGCAGTTGCGGATCGATCGGGAGCTGAAGCGATCGGCCGGACAACGGCCTGAACCGGCCGGATGAATTGTCGGCAATCGCAAGGCGCCTTGCGCCCCGCCACGGCTGGCAGGCCCGCTGCTGCAGCATCATCCGTAGCCGCCCGGAATTGATCTGACGCCGGTTTGGGATTGGACTGCGCGCGCCCATGGCCGTGGGGACGAGGCCATCACGCGCGCGACCGGTGCTACTCATGCCGCTCTATTTCTTTCGAATCCGGAATGGCCGTTATTCCGGCTGCGCCGACCAGGCGACGGAATTCGCCGATCGCGATTCGGCCTGGAAAGAGATGACCAGTGTCTGCGCCGACATGACCGCCGGCATCGCCCGCAAGCTCCAGGAAAATTCCGAATGGCACATGGAGCTGTTGGACGAGACTAAGGAGCCCGTGTTCCGGATCCGCATCGTCGCCGAAACCCTCGAGTAGCATGAGCCCTCGGAGCAGGCCCGCCTAGTCCGCGCTGGGCAGCCGCCGCATGGTGAATTCGATCTCGCCGCCGGGCAGTTCGCGCCAGGTCTCGACCGCGCTCATATAGCCGGCCTTGGGGTAGCGCGCGAAGAAGGCCTGCGCCCGTTCCCGCGCCGCGGTGCGCGGCAGCGTGAAGGTCTCGCGCAGATAACCGTCGCCGCCCGTTCGGCCGGGCTTGCCGGCCGCCTTGCGCCGGCGCGCCATCCGCTCGGCGAGATCCCGCGGACGATCGGCCATATCGTGCCCTCCTCTACGCGCTACGCTCAGAGGCAAATGTAGGGCGCGGGCCGGCTGAAGAGGAGTCCCGTTCGCAAGACGTCGGACCGCCCCCGAGCGCGGCCGAACTCAGTTGGCGGCCGTGCCGCTCTTGGACTTCTTCGGCGCGCTGGTTGCGGCCGATGCCTTCGGCGCCGGCTGTTTCGGCGGATCGGAGCGCATGCCGCCCCAGGGATCGTTGGACGCCTTGTTGTCCGGAATCTTCTTCAGCGTTTCCTTGTAGGCCTTGTCGCGCTCGGCTTCCGCGGCCTTCTCCTCGGGGGTCTTGCTCGGGGCGTCCTGCAGCAAATTGAGCTGGGGCATTTGCGCGTAGGCCGGGCCGGCCAGCACGGCCAGCACCGCGGCCAAACGGAAAAGCTTCATCATCCACTCCTTGATCATCCATGATGCACGGATCGCCCGCGCCGTGTCATCCGTGTCGCCCCGGGCGCGTTCGGAGCCCCCGCTAGAGCGGATCCGACCGGCACGATTTGGGCCCATGCAGCCAATCGTCCCAGATCGGGCCGCATCTGGTGCACCCGCTCAGCGCGAGGCCGAGCGCGACCATACAAAAAACCAGGACACACCGACGCAACATCATCCACCCGTACCCCAAGCGAGGCATCATACCGGGCCAAGTCAGGCATTTTCAAGCCGGCGGGACCGCCGCGACCGGGTGACTTTGCCGCGCCGATGCGCGCACAATGGGAGCGAAACATCCGGCAATACAGGAGTGTGCGACAGCAATGCAAAGGCAGCCAGACGCCGAATTCGGCCTCCCCGACGCCAGACGCATCCTCGGCGAGGTTTTCGCGCCCTGGGTCCAGGATCTCAACCTCGCGATCGAGCGCCTCGAGCACGCGCAGCCGGCGGATGTCCCGGACTGGCAACCGGGCGCGCTCCTGCGCATGCCGTTTTCGGACCGGTTGTGCCGGAACGGCGGCGTGGTCTGCGGCCAGGCCCTGATGGCGCTCGCCGACACCGCAATGGTGATCGCGAACCTCGCGGCCAATCGCGGCTACCGCCCCATGACCACGGTCGACCAGACCACGCATTTCATGCGCGCGGTGTCCTCCTCGGACGTGCTGGCGGACGCACGCGTGGTGCGGCTCGGGCGCACCATGAGCTTTGGCCGCGTCACGCTGCTCTCGGCGACCGACAACAAGCCGGTCGCGATGGTGTCCAGCGCCTTCGCGATGTTGCCGGGCTGATCCAAAAAACGAGAGCCGCGTGAGCGCAAAGCGCACCCGCGGCTCTCCATCACGGTCGCGTCGAAGCAGTCGCGCTTCGGCCCGCGTGCGTCACATCACTTGCCGAGCACTTCGTCGGCCGCGGTGACGATGCTGGCCGTCGGGTTCTTTCCGCAATAAGAACCGAATTTCTTGGCGTTCTCGATGAACACGTCGGTGTCGATGATCGCGTTGTCCTCGTCGCCCTTGTACCAGCCATCCATCCAGGTCAGCACCACCTGGATGTTGTCTTCGCCGCTCTCGAGGAACTGCTTGCAGCTCATGGTCGAGAGGTCCCACTTGACGGCGTGGGCGGGCATCGACGACAGCGAGAATGCTGCAGCGAACAGAAGCGAAAGCGTGGTCTTCATCGGAATCTCCATCGGCGCGTAACGCCATAAAAGAAAGGCTTGTCGGGAAAGTCGGCGGAGAGCCTCTCCGCCCGAACGTCGTAAACGAAGTCTGAAACGCCAGGTAAGTAGCGCCAGTATTGAATTTAGTTCAACGCAATTTCTATGCACTACTCCTTGATCATCATGATGGATCGACTCGGATGATCGAGAGGCGTACAGCGCAACGTCACCGTGTTTTCAAGGGTGGAACGATCACCTTCGAAAACAACGGCATCGCTTGCACGGTGCGAAACATGTCGGCGGGCGGCGCGGCGATCGACCTCGACGCTCCCGTCACGTTGCCGCAATCGTTCACGCTCTCGATCGCGCGCGACGACTTCGTACGGAATTGTCGCACAGTTTGGCGCAGTAACAAGCGCGTCGGCCTCGCCTTTGTGCAATAGCGCGCGCGATGTGAACGAGTGTTCGCATCACATCCACAATACGATGATGATTGCGCGACACGACGAGGGCGCTGCCTCGCGAAGCAGGCGATTGTGGGTACTCGTCGTCGATCCCGCCGGAACATGATTCGAAAAGCCCGAATCAGACCCGCTACTCTATTTCGGCTTCTTGGCCGGTTCGCTCGGGCGGGCGCCGCCCCATGGGTCGTACTTGTCCTTGGGCTCGGGAATGCGCTCGAGCGCAGCCTTGTAGGCCTTCTCGTCGACCTTGGGCTTGTTGTCCGCGCGCTTGGCCGAGTCCTGGGGCGGCCGCCGGCCCTGTGCCTGCGCCGGGGCAGCCGTCAGCGCCAGCGCGGCGGCCGCGATGACCAAAATCCTCATTGGTGCAATCCCCTTCGTCTGGGGTACACGCTAGCCTGCAATCGCGGAATAGCAAATACCGCGGGCTCCAAGGATTGATCTCAAGGCTTGGTGGAGGCTTCAGCAAATCTTGATCGGCGAGGACTTCGCCGGACCGCATTCGTGCCTATCTGTTGGCCCGCAGGGGACTTTCACGGATGTTACGGATTGTTGCTCAAGCGGCGCTGCTCGCCGGCGCGCTCGCGCTCGGCGCCTGCGGCTTTGCCGACAGCCGCGCGCCGGTGCCTGAGTTCATGCGCATGAAGGAGGCCGAGCAACCGGCGCCCGAAGCGCCCCCCGACGTCAAGCGTGTGGTGCGCGAACAGATCGACGTTGTCTTCCTCACCACCTCCTATCCGCGCGAGGTGCACGTCGCCCCGCCCCATCGCGAGGTGCGAGGACCGGGCTGGACCGCCTGCGTCCGCGCCCAGCTCACCTCCGCGACCGGCACGTCGCTTGGCGCCCAGACCTACATCGTGACGATCAATGGCGGAAAGGTCGTCGACCGCCGGCGCGCCGAAGCCGACGACATCTGCGGGACCGAGACTTACGAGCCGATCTAGGAGCGCTGAAAGAGAAAGTTCCGGGAAAAACCAGCATTTTGGCCGGGAACGATAGCCGCCTCCCCTTCTTGTTACCGCCGAGGGCAGTTTCGAGGAGGACATGATGAAGACATTTGCGATTGCGCTGCTGGCGGGCGTGGGTGCCCTGGCGTCCGCCTCGGGCGCGAAGGCTTCCGATATCTACACGACCAGCGAGTACACCAATCCGGATCTGGTTCAGCAGGTGCGGCTCGTCTGCGACGACGCCGGCCGCTGCTATCGCACACGTGGCGGCGCGCGCGTGATCGTGCGCGATTCCTACAACTACATGCCGCGCGAACGCTATTACGAGCGCCGAACCTATCATCGCGATTGGGATGACGGTCCGCGCGCCGGCGTCGGCATCCGCGCGCCTGGCGTCAGCGTCGGCGTCGGTGTCGGCGACCGCTGGTAATCGCTAGTCATCACTAAGCCGATGGACGGGACCGGACGAGAGAACTCGTCCGGTCACGTCCGCGCGTCAACCTGCCCGACAAACGGAAATCAGGCCACAACCGATTGCTGCTGAAACTGCTCGTAGGCCGCGATCGCGTCAGCAGCGTACATCAGCGACGGCCCGCCGCCCATGTAGACGGCCATGCCGAGCGTTTCCTCGATCTCCTCGCGGGTCGCACCAAGCTTGACGAGCGCTTCGGCGTGAAACCCGATGCAGCCGTCGCAATGCGCGGCGACGCCGAGTGCCAGCGCCATCAGTTCCTTGGTCTTCTTGTCCAGCGCGCCGTCACGCGTGGCGGCCTGGGCGAGCGCGGAAAATCCCTTCATGGTGTCGGGAATGTCGCTACGAAGCTTCTTCAGATTGGCCGAAATGTTCCTGGTGATGTCGACGTAGTTCTTGTCCATCGGACCCTCGTTAGTTGGATTTGGCTGCGGTCGGAGCCGCCTCGCGCGGTGCGCGCAGGGCGATATAGATCGCGGGGATCACCAGCACGGTGAGCAGTGTCGACGAGGCGAGCCCGAACAGGAGCGAGATCGCCAACCCCTGAAAGATCGGATCGAGCAGGATGGTTGCGGCCCCGATCATGGCGGCGAGCGCGGTGAGCAGGATTGGCTTGAAACGCACAGCGCCCGCCTGCAGCACCACATCGCGCAGCGACTTGCCGTCTGCGTTGCTGTGCCGGATGAAATCGACCAGCAGGATCGAGTTGCGCACGATGATGCCGGCAAGCGCGATGAAGCCAATCATCGAGGTCGCGGTGAACGGCGCACCCAGCAGCCAGTGCCCGATCAGGATGCCGATCAACGTCAGCGGAATTGGCGTCAGGATGACCAGTGGCAGACGGAAGCTCCGGAACTGGGCGACGACCAGCACGTAGATGCCGAGGATGGCTGCCCCGAAGGCGGCGCCCATGTCGCGGAAGGTCACCCAGGTGATCTCCCATTCGCCGTCCCATAGCAGCGTCGGCCGCGACTCGTCCGAGGGCTGGCCGTGCAGGCTGATCGCGGGCTTCGGCAGCCGGCCCCAGTCATGAGTCTCGACGCGATCGGCAACCGCGAGCATGCCGTAAAGCGGCGCCTCGAAGCGCCCGGCGAGTTCGGCCATCACCATGTCGGCGAAGCGGCCGTCGCGGCGGAAGATCGTCGGCGAGCCCTCCTCCATGGTCGCCTTCACGACCTGGCCAAGCTCGACCACCGTCTTACTGCCGGGCAAGGTGTTGGCCGGCACCGGAGTCGAGGCCAGCGCCTCGTCCCAGACCAGATCGCGCTTTCCGAGATGCACCGCGATCTCGATCGGATTGCGATCCTCGCCGCGATGCGAATAGCCGATCGAGATGCCGCCAAACAGCGCCTGGATGGTGTCGTAGACGTCGCGCTGCTCGACGCCGAAGAATTCGAGCCGGTCCTGGTCGATCGAGAGCCGCAGCCGCGGCCGCTTCTCGCCGATGGAATCGTCGATATCGACGATGAACGGCACGTCCGCGAACACCTTCTTGAGCTCCGCCGTGACCGCACGGCGCGTGGCCGCATCGGGACCGTAGACTTCGGCGAGCAGCGTCGACAGCACCGGCGGCCCCGGCGGCACCTCGACCACCTTGAGGCTGGTGCCCGCAGGCGGATCAAGCGCCTTCAGCTTCTCGCGCAGCTCCAGCGCGATCTCGTGGCTCGCGCGCTTGCGCTCGCCGCGCGCGGCCAGATTGACCTGCACTTCGCCGAGCTCGGGCCTCTCCCGCAGATAATAGTGACGCACCAGGCCGTTGAAATTGAAGGGAGCCGGCGTGCCGGCATAGGATTGCAGCGAGGTGACCTCGGGCAGTTGCCGCGCGATCTCGGCCGCGCCGAACAGCGTGCGCTCGGTCGCCTCGAGGCTCGCGCCTTCCGGCAGGTCGACGACCACGGCGATTTCGGACTTGTTGTCGAACGGCAGCAGCTTGACCGTCACCGACTTGGTCGCGAACAGCGTCATCGACAGCAGCGTCGCGATGCCGACGCCGAGCAGAAAGATCCAGGCTGACCGCTTGCTCCGCACGATTGGCGCGGCGAAGCGGCGGTAGAGCCGGCCGAGCCGGCCCTCGTCGTGCTCCGCATGCGCGGAGGCAATTTCGCCCTTCGGGGCAAGCTTGAGCATCAGCCAGGGCGCCACCACCATCGCGACGAAGAACGAGAACAGCATCGCCGCCGACGCATTGGCCGGGATCGGCGCCATATAGGGACCCATCAGGCCCGACACGAACAACATCGGCAGCAGCGCGGCGACCACGGTCAGCGTTGCGACGATGGTGGGATTGCCGACCTCCGCAACCGCCTCGATCGTCGCCTGCAGCCGCGGCCGGCCGTCGCGCATGCCCCAGTGCCGCGCGATGTTCTCGACCACGACGATGGCGTCGTCGACCAGAATGCCGATGGAGAAGATCAGCGCGAACAGGCTGACGCGGTTGATGGTGTAGCCCATCAAATTGGCCGCGAACATCGTGAGGAGAATCGTCGTGGGAATCACGACGAAGGTCACCAGCGCCTCGCGCCAACCGATCGCGACCGCGATCAGGACGACGATCGAGACCGTCGCGAGGCCGAGGTGGAACAAGAGCTCGTTGGCCTTCTCGTTGGCCGTCTCACCATAGTCGCGCGTCACCGTCACCTGGATATCATCCGGGATCAGGCGCGACTTCAATCCGTCGAGGCGCTTGGCGATGTTCTCGGACACGACGACAGCATTGGCGCCGGCCCGCTTCGCCAGCGCCAGGCTGACGGCGGGCGTGCGCGTCCACTGCCCGGCGGGCCCGCGCGAATCCGTCCAGACCCGATGCTCGATGGTGCTCGGACCGACGACGACGGAGGCGACGTCCTTGACATAGACCGGCCGGCCGTCGCGGCTCGTGATCAGCAACAATCCGATGTCGGGAACGCCTGACAGCGTCTGCCCCGCCGCAACGCCTCGGACGATGCCGGCATCGCGGACCTGCCCGGCCAGGAACGAGCGGTTGGCGTCCTTCACCTTGGCCACGAGCTGCTGCAGCGTGACGCCGAACAACGACAGCTTCTCCGGATCGGGCTCGACCCGGATCTGTTGCGCCGCGCCGCCGGGGATGTAGGTGAGACCGATGTCGTCGACCTTCATCAGCTCCGCGCGCAGCTTGTCGGCGAGCTCAAAGAGATCCTTGTCGGTCCAGCGGCTGGCCGCCTCCGGCTTCGGCGACAGCGTCAACACCGACACCGCGACGTCATTGATGCCCCGTCCCACGATCAGCGGCTCGGGGATGCCGACGGGAATGCGGTCCAGATTGGCGCGGATTTTCTCGTGCACCCGAAGGATGGCATCCTCGAACTTGGTGCCCACCAGGAAGCGCGCGGTGACCATCACGCGGTCGTCCTCGGTCTGGCTGTAGACGTGCTCGATGCCATCG
Organism: Bradyrhizobium sp. 62B; assembly: GCF_030272265.2. Taxonomy (NCBI): domain Bacteria; kingdom Pseudomonadati; phylum Pseudomonadota; class Alphaproteobacteria; order Hyphomicrobiales; family Nitrobacteraceae; genus Bradyrhizobium; species Bradyrhizobium sp. 62B. The sequence continues at coordinate 4,828,997 of NZ_CP092841.2, forward strand.
ATGCCTTTGACGATCGATTCCAGCGGCTTGCTCACCAGTTCCACGGCGTCGGGCGCGCGCAGGCCGTCGGCATTGACGCGGATGTCCACCATGGGAACGCTGATCTGCGGCTCTTCCTCGCGCGGGATCACCACGACGGCGATCAGCCCCACGACGAGCGCGCCGAGCAGGAACAGCGGCGTCAGCGGCGATGCAATGGTCGACCGGGTCAACCGTCCTGACAGACCGAGATTCATGGCCGCACCAACTCGTCGCCGGCCCGGATGCCCGACAGGATCTCGAGCCCGTCAGGAAGCGAAGGGGTCGGCATCTCGCGGCCGCGCTGCACCGGCACGTCAATCGTCCCATCCACTTTCCGAAGCTGGACGTAGTCGACGCCGAACCGGGTCGTCACATAGCTGGAAGGAATGACGAAGGCCGACCGCACGCCGCCGGCGATCCAGACCCGCAAGCGATCTCCGACGAAATATTCGCCGAGCCCCTCGACGGTCGCGTCCGCGATCACCCGCCCCTCCTCGATCTGAGGATAGACGAGGTCGACCACACCCCATTTCGAGGCTTCGCCTGCCAGCTCTGCACCATCGACGCGGACCTTGTCGCCGGCCTTGAGGAAGCGCGCGTGGCGCTCCGGCACGCGCAGCCGCAGCTTGAAGTTCTGCTCGGCGACCGTGACGATCGGATCGCCGGCGAGCACCACGGAACCCATGGTGATGAGCCTCTTCAGCACACGACCGTCCGCGGGCGCGAGCACCTGCCCCTGGTTGAGCTGCTCGTTGATGACGGCGCGCTCCGCGGTCCTAGCGCGCAGGCCGTTGTCGGCGACGTTGAGCGCCGTGCGCTGCTCGTCGAGCTTGACGCGCGGCAGGATGCCGCGCTCGACCAGCCCTTCAGTCCGGGTGAAGTCGAGCTGCGCCTGCTTGGCCTGGGCCTGCAGCGCCTCGATCTGCGCATCGAGCGATGTCATCTGGAGGACGAGCTTCTCGTCCCCGATCGCTGCGATGATTTGACCCGCGGCGACGCGATCCCCTTCCCGCACCTTGAGCTGAACGACGGTGCCGCCGATGCGGCTACGCGCCGGGACCACGCTGATGCTCTCGACGGTCGCGAAGACCGCCTTCTCGTCGGCGACCTTCTGCTGCGCAACGCCAAACGTCTCCGCGGCGGCAAGGGATGCCGGCGGTACCCCGATCGCCGCCCACGCGGCCAACAGCCCCAGGCGCGCCAGATATTGCAAGGGACGCATCCGTGTCCTCATTGGTTCATCGCACCGCGCCGCGGTGTCCTCTGATTTCATCGACATCGGGCGGAGGCGCGTTGATCTCGCGCAAGGCGCACCCGCCCGCCATTGCCTAGGCTTCACTTTGTCCTTGCGGACTTCGGCGCGCAGAACACCTGATAAAGCGTCTTCAGGATCTCGCGCGCCGGCTCGCTGGCGATCGAATAGAAGATCGTCTGCGCATCACGCCTGGCGGCAACGAGGCCGTCCTTGCGAAGGAGCGCAAGATGCTGAGAGACCGTGGAGTCCCGCAGGCTGAGGAACTCAGCCAGCTCGCCGACCGACCGCTCGCCGTCGATCAACTGGCAGATGATGAGAAGACGGTGGCGGTTCGAGAGTGCCTTGAGCAACTCGCTCGCCTGATCCGCCGCCCGCTCCATGATTTCGCTATCTATTTTCATACCTGCGTATATACGCAAGTACGAATATATAGTCAAGCGCTGCACGACAGCCGGCACAGAACCGGTGATGCGGCCTGATCCAACGGAGGTACCCATGGCGGAAGTTGTCGTAATCGGAGCCGGTCTGAGCGGAACGCTGATGGCCTATGAATTGCTGCCCCAGTTGCGAAAGGAGGACCGCCTCAGCGTCGTCTCGCAAGGCGCGGTCTATCATTTCGTTCCCTCGAATCCGTGGGTAGCCGTCGGCTGGCGCAAGCGCGAGGAGATCGAGATCGATCTCGCCGACATCATGAAACGCAAGGGCGTGCGGCTGCTGACGCAGGGGGCAAAGCGCGTCCACCCCGAGGAGAACCGTGTCGAGCTCGGCGACGGCACGTCGATCGACTATGATTATCTGGTCGTCGCGACCGGTCCTGAACTTGCCTTCGACGAGATCCCCGGTCTCGGGCCGCAGGGTCATACGCAATCGATCTGTCATGTCGATCACGCCGCGCACGCCCGTGAAGCTTTCGAGAAGCTCGCGGCCAATCCCGGTCCGGTCGTGATCGGTGCCGTTCAGGGCGCCTCCTGCTTCGGGCCAGCCTACGAATTCCTTTTCATCCTGGAAACGGAGCTGCGCCGCCGAAAGCTGCGCGACCGGGTGCCGATGACCTTCGTCACCTCGGAGCCCTATATCGGCCATCTCGGTCTCGACGGCGTCGGAGATACCAAGGGTCTGCTCGAAAGCGAGATGCGGGAGAAGCACATCAAATGGATCACCAACGCCCGCGTCGACAAGATCGACGCGGGCCTCATGACGGTCGAGGAGTTGTCCGACAACGGCACCTCTCGCAAGGCCCATGAGCTGCCATTCGCCTATTCGATGATGTTGCCCGCCTTTCGCGGGGTCGAAGCGGTTCGCGGCATCGAGAAGCTGACCAACCCGCGCGGCTTCGTCCTCGTCGACAAGCATCAGCAGAACCCGACCTTCCCCAATATCTTTGCAGTCGGCGTCTGCGTGGCGATCGCGCCGGTCGGCGCGACGCCGGTGCCGGTGGGCGTGCCCAAGACCGGCTTCATGATCGAATCCATGGTGACGGCGACCGCGATCAACATCGGCGCCCTGCTCCGCGGCAAGGCGCCCACGGCGCAGCCAACCTGGAACGCGATCTGCCTCGCCGATTTCGGCGATTCCGGCGTCGCCTTCCTGGCGCAGCCGCAGATCCCGCCGCGCAACGTCAATTGGTCCTCAAAAGGCGAATGGGTGCACTTCGCCAAGGTCGCCTTCGAGAAATACTTCCTGCGCAAGATGCGGCGCGGCGAGAGTGAGCCGTTCTACGAGCGCTTCCTGCTCGACAGGCTGAACATCGCCAAGATCAAGGAGGTCCGAACCGGCACATGAGCACGACACGCCAGATCGTCTGCGGACATTGCGGGCGCATCAACCGCCTGCCCGCCGAGCGCGCACCGGAAGGTGCGCGCTGCGGCGCCTGTCATCAGCCGATGTTCACCGGCCATCCGATCGAGGTGGACGAGAAAGCCTTCGACCGCCATGTCGCCAGCAGCGACATTCCCGTGCTGATCGACGTCTGGGCGCCGTGGTGCGGACCCTGCCGCGCCATGGCCCCGATGTTCGAGCGTGCGGCGCAACAGCTCGAGCCCGGCGTGCGGCTGTTGAAGCTGAATTCGGACAACGCGCCCGCCTTGTCGTCGCGGCTCAACATCAGCGGCATTCCGACGCTGCTCTTGATGCGCGGCGGCCGCGAGATCGCCCGCCAATCCGGCGCGATGGATACGCGCAGCATCGTCACCTGGACCGAAGCCAACCTGACCCGAAACTAAGAAGGAGCCTGCCATGAATGTCGATAAAGCCGTCCTCGCCTTTGCGGGGTGCGTTGTCCTGCTCGGTCTCGCACTGGGCACCTATGTGAACGCGTATTGGTACCTGCTGACGGCCTTCGCCGGGCTGAACATGTTGCAGGCCTCGATCACCGGCTTCTGCCCGGCAGCGATCGTATTCAGGAAGCTGGGCCTAAGCAGCGGCTGCGCGTTCTCCTGAACGGGCGAATCCAGCCATTGATGCGGGGAATTTACCATGACCGACGACACCTTCATTGAAGGGCCTCTCTACGAAAAGCGCAGGAAGGTCTATCCGCAGTCGGTCCATGGGCCGTTCCGCCGCATCAAATGGGCGATCCTCTGCGTCACGCTCGGGATCTATTATCTCCTGCCGTTCGTGCGCTGGAATCGCGGACCTGGCCTGCCCGACCAGGCCGTGCTGATCGACTTGCCGCATCGCCGCTTCTACTTCTTCTTCATCGAGCTGTGGCCGCAGGAGGTCTATTATTTCACCGGCCTGCTCATCCTCGCGGCGATGGCACTGTTTCTGATGAACGCGGTCGCGGGACGGCTGTGGTGCGGCTATCTGTGCCCGCAGACGGTGTGGACCGACCTGTTCTACGCCGTGGAGCGCTGGGTCGAGGGCGACCGCCGCGAGCGCATGCAGGGCGACAAGCGCTACTGGACGTTCGATCACATCCGGAAGGTCGCGCTGAAGCATTTTCTCTGGATCATGATCGCCTGGTGGACCGGCGGCGCCTGGGTGCTCTATTTCGACGATGCGCCGACGCTGGTGAAGGAGCTCGCGACCTTCCAGGCTCCGTTCATCGCCTATCTCTGGATCGGCATCCTGACCGCAACGACCTACGTCTTTGCCGGCCACGCCCGCGAGCAGATGTGCATCTATATGTGCCCGTGGCCGCGCATCCAGGCGGCCCTGACCGACGAATGGGCACTCAACGTCACCTATCGCCGGGACCGCGGCGAGCCTCGCATGTCCGTGAAGAAGGCGGAGGCCGCCCGCATCCAGGGCGATCTCGCCGGCGATTGCGTCGACTGTCACCAGTGCATCAACGTCTGCCCGACCGGCGTCGACATCCGCCACGGCATCCAGCTCGGCTGCATCCAATGCGGCCTCTGCATCGACGCCTGCGACAACGTCATGAGCGAGATCGGCCGGCCGAAGGGCCTGATCGGCTACGACACCGACATCAACATGCAGCGCCGCCGCGAGGGCAAGCCGCCGATCTACCGCATCATCCGCCCGCGCACGCTGATCTATACGGCCGCCATTGCCATCGTCGGCACGATCATGATCTACACCCTCGCCACGCGCGCGACCATGGACGTCAACGTGCTGCACGAGCGCAACCCGCTGTTCGTGCAACTGTCGGACGGCGGCGTGCGCAACGACTACACCGTGCGTATTCTCAACAAGGGCGCACAGCGATCGTTCACGCTAGACGTTTCGGGACTGCCCGGTGCAACCATTCGGGTCGCCGGCATCGAAGCCGCTCCCGATGGCAAGCCGATCGTCGAGGTCGGGCAGGACCAGACCCGCGAGGTCAGGCTTTCGGTGCAGGTCGGGCCGGCCGATCTGCCGAAGAGTTCGCGCGATCTCGAGGTCGTGATCACCGATACGGCCAGCGGTGGACAAGCGAGCGCCCGTGATCACTTCCTGCCCGGCGACAAGTGAGGTTCAAATTCGAGCATCCGGCACCGGATGGTCAATGAGACGTTAACATTACCGTTCGAATTGAAACGGCGCGCCAACGGTATTTTCGAATCTTTGCGCTAATCATGGCCCCGTGACGCGGCATTTGCCCGCGCGAACGGAACGAGGGGACGTGGTCGACATCGCGCAGCAGGCAGCGATCCATTCGGCATCCGCAAAGGATGCCATGGCCGCGCGCGTCCCGCTCCATGCGATCGACCCCGGACAATGGCGTGCTCTCGCGCAGCGGGCGATCGAGCCGAACGGATATTACCTGCCCGCCTGGGAGCTCGCCGTCAGCGCATCCGCGCGCGGCCGCACCTCGGCCTCGGCGTTGTCCGCGTTCGACGGCGCTTCGACGCGGCTGATCGGGCTGATGCCCGTGATCTCGCTGTGGCAAGCCTTGAAGATTCCCCTGCCCGCGCTGGTGAGCGCGCATCCCTACGGCACGCTGTGCAGCCCGCTGATCGACCGCGACGCCCCGATCGAGGCGGCCACGCGGCTGTTCCAGCAGGCCCGCGAGTCCGGCGCACACGCGCTGGTGCTGAACGATGTCGCGATCGACGGTGCCGCGATGAATGCGCTCAGGCAGGTCTTGAACCACGACGGCCTGAAGCCGCGCGTCCTGTTCTCCTATCTCCGCGCCAGCCTCGATGCGACGCAGGATGACGAAACGCTATTGCGCGAGGCCCTCGGCGCAAAGAAGCTCAAGGAGCTGCGCCGCCTGCGCCATCGCCTCGACGAGCACGGCCCCGTCACGTTCGACGTCGCGCGCCGGCCGGACGAGATCGGGCCCGCGCTCGAGACCTTCCTGCAGCTCGAAGCCAGCGGCTGGAAAGGCAAGCGCGGGACCGCGCTGGTTCAGCATGCCGGCGATGCGACCTTCATCCGCCGCGCCGTGCCGGCGCTGGCGGAGACCGCGCAGTGCGAGATCGTCACGCTTCGCGCCGGGACGACACCGGTGGCCGCCGGCATCGTGCTGCGCCATCAGGATCGCGCCTTCTTCTTCAAGCTCGGCATCGACGAGCGCTTTGCAAAATATTCGCCGGGCGTGCAGCTCACGCTCGAGCTCACGCGGCACCTCTGCGCCGATCCCGCCATCGCCAGCGCGGATTCCACCGCGAGCGCCGACCACCCCATGATCAACCCGATCTGGCGGGGACGCTTCGCGATCGGCGACGTGCTGATCCCGCTGCGGCGGCACGATCCGGTCGTCGCGCTCATTCACGGCGCGTTGGTCGGCCTCAACGCCGCGCACGAGACCGCGCGACGCTTGGTTCGCAGCCTCCGGAAATAAGCGGACGCTACTCCGCCGCCTCGGCGTTGATCTCCTCAGAGACCTGACGGATGGCGCGAGCGAGCAGGTTCGGATCCTGCGCGCCGGAGACGGCGTATTTCTGCGCGAAGACATACGTGGGCACGCCGGAGATGCCCTTCTCGGCGGCCTCCTGCGCGTCCGCCGAGACGCGTGCGACGTCCTCGTCGGTGGCAAGGCGCTTGCGCACGTCGTCGGCATCGAGGCCGATATCTGCAGCCGCCTGCACCAGCACGTTGACGTCGGTGAGATCGCCGCCGTCGCGGAAATACAGCTCCATCAGGCGCTGCTTCATCTCGGGCGCCTTGCCGATCGCTTCCGCCCACAGGATCAGGCGATGGCAGTCGGTGGTGTTGGGCTGGCGCGCGACCAGCTCGGGCTTGTAGACGAGGCCCTCCTCGCTTGCAGCCGCAACGACGCGCCCCGCAATGCCCTTATAGGCCTCGACCGAACCGAACTTCTGGGTGAGGTAGGCCTCGCGGCTGATGCCCTCGCGCGGCACCCAGGGATTGAGGAAGAAGGGGCGGAAACTGAGCTTGACCGGAACGTCAGGAACGAGCGCCAGCGCGCTCTCGATCCGGTGCTTGCCGATATAGCACCAGGGGCACACCACGTCGGAGACGACGTCGATCTGGAGCGGTTTCAGCGTGCTCATGTCAGGCGCCTCCTTCGGGCGGATACCGGGTTCGCCGGAAGATAAGCCGAACCGGGGACGGCGCAAGGCACCCGTCCTGCATGGCTCACGACTGCACCTCTGCGGTTATTGTGACGGCTCCGGCCCGCCGGGATACTCGCGGCCAGGATCAAGGCCGAAGGAGACCGCAATGAGCGCCATTTTCAGGCCGGAAGGCCAGCAATTCCGGGCCACCGAGCATGCCGGCGGGCCATGGTCGCCGGAGATGTTGCAGGGTAGCGCCACCACCGCGCTGATGGCTCGCGAGGTCGAGCGCCTCGCCGCCGCCTCCGGCTTTGCGGTGCGGCGCCTGACCTTCGATCTGTGGCGGCCGGCGGGCCTGCGTGCCTTCGGCACCATTGCCGAATTGCTGCGCGACGGCCGCAAGGCCAAGACCTTGCAGGTGCGGCTGATGGACGGCGAGACCGAGATCGGCCGTTGCACGGCGCTGCTGACGGCACCGAGTGGAGAATCGCCGGTCGATCCCTTCGCAAGTCCCGCAGCCGTCGACGAGGCACCCGAAGCAGGCAGCCCGCCGCCGGCCTTTGCGCAGAAATGGAGCCGCTACTTCCAGAACGTCTCGGTGCGGCTGATCGAGGGCGCGCTGGAGAAGCCGGGCCCGGCGGCGGCCTGGATGCGGCTCGATGCGCAGCTGGTCGAGGGCGAGCCGAACACGCCGTTGCTGCAGGCGGTGCAGGCCGCGGACTTTTCCAGCGGCGTTGCGCAGATCGTCGACATGCGCGACTGGACCTTCATCAACCCCGAGATCAGCCTCTACTTCTTCCGTCCGCCGGAGGACGAATGGATCTTGATCCGCGCGGCCACGCGCGTCGGCGCCAACGGCGCGGGCCTCACCACGGCGACATTGAGCGACCGCAAGGGTCCGTTCGCGGAGGTGATGCAGGCCATGAGCTTCGAGCGGCGCAAGGCCGCGCAAGCTCAGGCGTCCTGAGCCGCAAGCGCGACCAGGGCGGCTTCGGATGCGGCATCGGCCGGCATGAACATCTCGACGCGAAGCTCTTGCAGCGTCACATCCTGCGGCGTGCCGAGCGTCAGCACCGCACCGATCAGGCCGATGCCGAGATCGCCCCTGCGCAGGCGCACCTCGCAGAGCGGCCCCGGCACGGCGTGATCCTCGACCCCACATGCGGGAAGCTCCGGCAGCCGCATCAATTCACGCCAGGTCGATTGCAGGGCTTCGTCGAGCGGCGCTGCCATCGCCTCGTGGCGCGCACGCGACAGCAGCGCGGCGGCCACTGTGGGCCAGTTCTCGACGAACGGCTTGAGCTCGTTCGGCGCGAGGAACATGCGCATATGGTTGAGCGGCCGCTGCATGCGCTCCGCGCCGAGCAACATGGTCATCAGGCGCGAGGCAGCGCGATTGGCCTGCTTCACATTCCAGCGCCGATCGGTGACGATTGCGGGAAACGGCTCGTGCCGCCGGAGCAGAAGATCGATGGCACGCCGCGCGTCGGCGAGCTCCGGCGCGGCGAGATCGCGTTCGCCATATTGCCGGGCAAAGCCACCGGCCTCGAGCAGCGCGTTGCGGTCGCGCAGCGACAGATCGAGCGCGGATGCAAGCTGCAGCAGAATGTCCCGGCTTGCTGCCGCCTTGCCGGTCTCGACATAGCTCAGATGCTTGATCGAGATGCCGGCCTCGAACGCCAATTCCGCCTGGCTCAAGCTGCGTCGCGTGCGCCAGCCGCGCAGGAGATCGCCGACGGGGTTGGCCGGCCGCATTCGCCGGAACGCGCGTGTATCCATCCCGAGGATTATGCGGGGGCCGCCGCTGTCTGTAAACGCCGCTATGACAGCCCGGCCGCCATCTGCTTCAGCCGTTCGGCGGTGCGCTCGTCCGCCGGGAAGAACGTCTCCAACGCCAGTTCCGACAGGGTGATGTCGACGGGCGTGCCGAACACCATGGTGGTGGAGAAGAAACTCAGTATCTCCCCGCCATGGCGCAGCTTGAAGGGAATCGCGACATTGTCGCTCGACAGCGGCCCTGCGCGCGCGGGAATCGGGTAGCTCTTGAGGTCGTTATAGAGCTTGATCAATTCAGGATCGGCCGTCGCCTCGCATTGCCGATGCAGCCGCTCCAACAGATGTCCGCACCATTCCGCGAGATTGACCGTGCGCGGCGCCAACGCCTCGGGATGGAAGGCGAGCCGCAGCACGTTGAAGGGCTGGCCGAGCAGATGCTGCGGAATGCCGTCCAGCAGCGGCGCCACCATGCGATTGGCCGACACCAGGTTCCAGTGCCGGTCCACCGCGAGCGCGGGGTTGGGCTCATGGGCTTTGAGCACGAGATCGATCGCCTGGCGGGCTGATTTCAAGGCGGGATCCTCCAGCGGGCGCTGCTGGAAGGCCGGCGCGTAGCCGGCCGCGACCAGCAGCACGTTGCGGTCGCGCAAGGGCACGTCGAGACGTTCGGCGAGCCTGAGCACCATGTCGCGCGAGGGCGCGGCGCGGCCGGTCTCGACGAAGCTCAGGTGACGCGCCGAGATTTCGGCTTCGCCCGCGAGATCGAGCTGGCTCATGCGGCGGCGCTGCCGCCAATCGCGCAAATGGTCGCCGATATGGACCGGTTGGCTTCGATCAGTACGTGCCGTGACTGCATGTGCGTTCATGACCGGAAACCTATCACGCAGGTTTCCGCCCTTCCATTACCTCGGAGGTCATGGTTTCCGCGTTGCCTAGCCCGGCACCGGTCGCGCTTGCGGCATGCCGCCGCGCTCGACGATCAAGTCCGTGAGGCCCGCTCCCAGCCACATGCCGCCGAGCACGAGCCAGGCGGTGAGCGCGAAGACCGAGGCGCCGGTCACGCCGGCGCCGACCGCGCAGCCCCCGGCGAGCATCGCGCCGAACCCCATCAGCACCGCGCCGAGCAGATAACGGCGCATGCCGAGCCCGTCCGAAAATCCTTCCAGCTTCAGCTCACCCGCCTGCGCCGCCGCGGCGAACGAGCCGAGGAACACGCCCGGAATGATGCCGAGGTCGAAGCCAAGCCGGAGCTGGGAGCTGTTCAGGACCAGCATCAGCAATTCGGCCGACGGTCCGCTGAAGGTGAGGCTCTTCAGCGTCACCGGCGCGAAGGAGGCCTGCGACAGCTGGTAGGTGAAAAACCAGCCGGCGACGACGGCCGCCCCCGCAGCGAGCGCGGCCAGAAGCAGCCGACGCGGCAAATGGCTGCGAAAGGCAAAGGCGAGCCCTGCGATCAGCCACGATGCGCCAAAAGCGAGCTTCTCCTGTGTGCCGCCTCCGAACACCGCCATGATGTCACGCGACGGCCCACCGTCGACCAGCCACAGATTGGTGACCCACTCGCGCGCGGGCGACAGCAAGCCGCGATAGGAGGCCTGAGCGGTGACAGCAAACACCAGGCCCGACAGCAGCGCCCTGAGATTGCCGTTGGCCGAGAGCACGAGCAGCCGGCTGGCGCAGCCGCGAGCGAGGATCATGCCGCAGCCGAACATCACCCCACCGGCCAGCGCACCGGAGATACTTCCCTGTTGCGCGAGCTGCCGCGCCTCGGAGACGTCGAGCCAGCCGAGCGCGACCAGGCCTTGCGTGCCCACCAGCGCGGCGGCGAAGGTCAACAGCCACACCGCAAGGCGCGGCCCGCCCTCGCCGCGGGAGAACTCGACGGCGGCAGCGCGCAGGCAAAAGCGGCTGCGCTGGGCGAAGAATCCAAAGAGGCCGCCGACCAGGAGGCCGCCCAGCCATGACAGCCGGTCTTCCCCCATGAAATCGATGAGTGTCGTCAGCACGGCCGCCACAATATGCCCTGGACTTGCCAATCTATCGCGCGGCGCGGCCGCGCTGTATGAGCGAGATCAAGCCCCGGCGCACAAGCCCATGCCTGTTTAGGGGCGCAAATACGCAAATCCCTGCTGTTGCAGCTCGGCGAGCCGCACCACGCCGCCCTTCTCGGCGACGACGAAGCCGGGCGTGAGGTCGTCCAGCTTGACGCCCTGGGCCTTCATCGTGTTGGCGCAGGCGTCGAAGCCGACGCCGGCATCGACCAGCTTCGCCATCATCGCAATTGTGTGGTCCTGGGCCGCAAGCGCATGGAAGGCGCGCAGCGCCGGCCCGTGCACGACCAGCCTGATGTCGGCCTTGCCGGGTCCACCGACGCCATCGACATGGTTCTGGAGGTTGCCCAGAACGAAGACGACGCGATCGGCATCGGCGAGATGATAGACGACGCGCTGCCGCGCGGGCGTTTCCGTCGCCGCGGACGCCTGGCGCACTGCGAAAGCACCAAATAGTCCGACAAGGCTCGCGCGAAGCATGGATCGACGCTGCATGGTCCCCCTCCTATCGTGTCTGCTTGATGAACTCGGCGATGCGGTCGGCGACGTCCTCCGCGAACAGGTCGCGGAAGAAATGATCGGCATCTTCGATCGTGTCGAGCTGGACCCGGCCGCCGCTCGACCCGGCAAGAGAGCCGAAGGCGGCTGCGACGTCGGGCACGACGCTATCCTTGGTCGCGGCGAGCACCAGCACCGGCGGCTTCATGCGCGCCACGAGCGCGGCGGTATCCTGGCCGGCATCGGCAGCGTAAAATGACGCAAAGGCCCGTGCCGTCACCACGGCATTGCGACAATAGATGAAGCCGGGCACGTCCATCCACTCCCCGCCGCGGCCGGCTGCAACCGCCTTCGTTGCCAGCTCCAGAATCGGCTCGAGCGGCTTGCCATAGGTCGTGGCGTAGGAAACCCGCACATCGGCCTCGGCTTTTGCGGTCACCGGCGCCAGCAGCACCGCACCCGTCACCGGCGGGGTTTCGCTTGGTGCGAGATACCGCGCGACCTGGTTGCCGCCGCGCGAATGGCCGAGCACGAAGACGAGCCGCGATACGCCTTTCGCCCGCGCGACCCAGGCGCCGATCTCGGCGACCGCATCCTCGACGACATAATCATGCCGTACAGCGCAATCGTACATGCCCTGGCGGCGATCGAGCCCGAGCGACAGCGTATGGGCGAGGGAGGCGATGCCGCGCTGCTCCAGTGCCTTCGCAACGCCCTGGATGACCTCCATGTCCTTGTGCGCGAGCGTGCCATGGGTCATCACGACGAGCGGCGTGTCCGGTGTCATCGCCGCGGGTGTCCGCAGCGTCGCGAGCGTCGTGCGGCCCTCGACCGACAGTTCGAGCTCCTGCTCGGCGGCACAAGCGGGCCCAGCGAACACGAGCACGAAAGCCAGTCCCATCAACCATCGCATCGTCGGCTATCTCCCCTACGGCCGGACAATCGTCCAGTTCTTTTCGGCGAGATCCATCAGCGCGGCAACCCCGACCTGCGTGACACCGATGCCTTCGAGCAGCGCAGGCCGCCTGCCCTCCTTCACCGCCAGCGTCTCCAGCGTATTGCCGCAGGCAATGAAACTCACATTGGGCATCGATTTCAGGAAATTCACCAGGCGCTCCTTCACCGGCGAGCGGTCGTCGAGCAGCATGTCGAGGCCGCCGTTGAAGGCGACCACTACAATCTCGACGTCCTCGCCCTGCCCGGAGTAATGCCGAGAGACGTTGGCGGCGACATCGAGCACGGCGCGCATCTTGACCGGGTCGTCGTCGCTGATCTGCAGCGCGAGCCTGTGAGGCTCCGCCGCCTGGACCACGGCCGGATGGATCGTGACGAGCAGGCCGGCCGCGAGAACCGCATGCAGCAGCGTGCGGCGGCTCGCCCGGCCGTGCCTCACTCCACGCCCCGCGACTTCTTCTCCTTGCCGTCCTCGGGCGTCACGTCGATGGCGGCAGCGCGTCCGGTGATCTTCACCGGGGCGATGCAATCCTTCATGCAGGGATCCTTCTGCCAGAACGACTTCTCACTGGTGGCACGGTCGTCCATCACGAAGCCCTGCTCGTTCGGCATCTTGATCGTGGCGAGGGTCTTCCTGTTCACCTCGAAGTTCTGATCGGTGACGACGTCGTTCAGATAGAGGACGTAGGCGACCAGCGCATAATATTCATCGACGGACAGGGAGCCCGTGTTGCCGTATGGCATGGCATGACGGACATAGTCGAACACGGTGGAGGCGTAGGGCCAGTAGGAGCCCACGGTCTTGACCGGATTGTCCGAGGTCAGCGAGCCCTTGCCGCCGGCCAGCACCGGCCAGCGGCCGTTGCCCTCGCCGAATTCGCCGTGGCAGCTCGCGCAATTGTCCATGAACAGCTTCTCGCCCTGCATGGCGGTGCCCTTGCCTTCCGGCAGGCCCTGGCCGTCCGGCCGCACGTCGATATCCCAGCCGCGGATCTCGTCCGCGGTCGGCGCGCGGCCGATGTGGTAGCGCGGACCGCTCTTGGCATCCGCCTTCTGCTGCGCAAGCGCCGGCGCGCTCAGCGTGGAGGCGAGCAGCGCGGCTGCAATGAGCTTAAGCGACTTCGACATTCTCGACCTCACCATTGGCCTGCACATGCCAGGTCTGGATGCCATTGTTGTGATAGATGGAGTTGACGCCGCGGATCTTGCGCAGCTCGGCCTTGCTCGGCTGCACGTAGCCGGTCTCGTCCTGCACGCGCGATTGCAGCAGCAGCGGCTCGCCGTTCCAGTCGAACTCGTAGTAGAATCGCGTCAGCGCCTTGTCGAGAACGGGACCGTCGAGGCGCGCCGGCCACCAATTGCGGCCGCCGTCGAGCGAGACGTCCACGCGCTTGACCTTGCCGTTGCCGCTCCAGGCGAGTCCTGACACGACGGTAAAGCCCTTGCCGTGCCTGATCGGCGCCTGCGGGCTCGGACTCGTGATCACGGATTTCGCATCCATTGACCAGGTGAAACGGCGTGCCTTGCCGTTCGGCAGGAGGTCCGTGTACTTCGACGTCTCCTCGCGGGTGTGCCAGGGCTGGTCGCCGACCTTGATGCGGCGCAGCCACTTGACCCAGAGATTGCCCTGCCAGCCCGGCACCACGAGCCGCATCGGATAGCCCTGCTCGGGATAGAGCGCCTCGCCGTTCATCTTGTAGGCGATGATGCAATCGTCGAGCGCCTTCTCGATCGGCAGGCTGCGGTCCATCGCGGCCGCATCGGCGCCCTCGACCAAGAGCCACTTGCCGTTGGTCTTGACGCCGGCCTCCTCCAAGAGGGTGCGCAGCGAGACGCCGGTGTACTGCACGCAATGGATCATGCCGTGGGTGAACTGGCAGCCATTGAGCTGGGCGCCGCGCCATTCCATGCCTGAATTCGCCGCGCATTCCATGAAGTGGATGCGGTTGACGCGCGGATAGCGCTTCAGCTCCTCCAGCGTGAGGATGAGCGGACGCTCGACGAGGCCATGGATCATCAGGCGATGATCGGCCGGATCGACCTCGGCAATGCCGCCGTGATGCCGCTCGAAGCAGAGACCGTTCGGCGTGATGATGCCTTCGAGCTCGTGCAGCGGCGTGAAGCTCACTGAGGATTCGCGCGAGGCGGTCAACCATTCGACGTCGCGCCGCACGACGTCCTTCTCGAATTTCGACGGCTTGCCGTACGGGCGCACAGCGACGCCCTCGCCGAGCGATTTGGTCCATTCGGGAACGTTGGGCGGCTGGTTGGCGGGATTGCCGGCGCCGGCCGCGGCGGGCTTCGCGAGCACGGACGCCGCAACGCCGGCGCCAGCGGCCAGGAAACTGCGTCGGGATTGCCGGGGATTGTCCATCTTCGACATCGCTTCTTACGCTCCGGTAACTTTGACGGCCCGGTTGGGTTCGAGCCGAACGGTCTTTTGTCGCGCCAGATAGTTCGCGACGACGTCCCAGATCGGCGGTCCTTCGGTGCCTTCGTTGACGCTGGCCCAGCCCGCGACCTGATATTCCCTGGCGGGATCGATCGGCGCGCCGGTCTTGACCATCTGCATGTCCGAGATGCGCTGCCCCTGCGGCTTGGCGACGTCGATCGCGTAAGCGAGCCCGCCGATGCGCACCATGTCGCCGCCCTGCTGATAGTAGGGATCGATGTTGAAGAGATTGTCGGCGACGTCCTCGATGATCTCTTTCAGCCGCGCGCCCGTCATGCCCATGCGGTAGACGGCGGGATAGGTAATCGCGGTGGCGTTGGTGACGTCCTCGAAGGTGATGTCCTGCCCCGGCAGCACGCTGGTGCCCCAGCGGAAACCGGGCGAGAGCGCGATCTCGGCGTCGCGCTCCTGCAGCAGTGCCTGACAGATCAAATCGTCGAACGTGCCGTTGAAATTACCGCGCCGGTACAGCAGCGTGTCGGTCTTGCCGAGCACCTTGGTGAGATCAGACGCGAAAGGCTTGCGGACCTCGGCGATCTTCGCGGCCATCTCGGCGTCCGCGCCGATCACGTCGGAGAACAGCGGAATGAGCTTGTACCTGTAAGCTTTGATCTCGCCGTCGCGGACGTCGAGATCGAGCCGCGAGACGAACTTGCCGGACGAGCCCGAAGCGATCAGCAGCGTCTTGCCGACCTTGACGGCTTCGGGCAATGCGTCATGGGTGTGTCCGGTCAGGATGACGTCGAGGCCTTTGACGCGGCTTGCGAGCTTGCGATCGACGTCGAAGCCGTTGTGGGAGAGCAGCACGACCAGTTGCGCGCCGCCCTTGCGCGCCTTGTCGACCTGCGCCTGTACGTCCTCCTCGCGCACGCCGAACGACCAGGTCGGAATCATCCAGCGCGGATTGGCGACCGGCGTATAGGGGAAGGCCTGGCCGAGCACCGCGATCTTGACGCCGCCGCGCTCGATCATGGTCGAGGCGTCGAACGCGGCCTCGTTCCATTCGGTGTCGCGGATGTTGAGGCCGAGGAACGGAAAGCCGAGGCCTTCGATCGCCTGCTTGACCCGCTCGGTGCCGTAGGTGAATTCCCAATGTCCGGTCATGGCGTCGGGCTTCAGCAGCGCCATGCAGTCGATCATGTCCTGGCCGCGCGTCTTCAGCGACGACCACGAGCCCTGCCAGGTATCGCCACCGTCGAGCAGCGCGACCTTGTCGCCGCGCTCGGCGCGGATTGCCTTGATCACGGTCGCGGCGCGATCGAGGCCGCCGATCCGGCCATAGCTCTTGGCGAGCGCCTCGAAATCCTCCGAGGTCAGCGCGTAGGCCGCCGA
Source organism: Bradyrhizobium sp. 62B (assembly GCF_030272265.2). Taxonomy (NCBI): domain Bacteria; kingdom Pseudomonadati; phylum Pseudomonadota; class Alphaproteobacteria; order Hyphomicrobiales; family Nitrobacteraceae; genus Bradyrhizobium; species Bradyrhizobium sp. 62B. The sequence goes on from NZ_CP092841.2 coordinate 4,845,242, forward strand.
CGAGCCCGGCGCGATGCCGAAGCGCGCGAGAAACTCCTTGCCGGTGACGTGCGGCGGAAGGCCCTTGGCCTCGCCCACCCCGAGATTGGTCGAGGGCTCGCGGAAATACAGCGGCATCAGCTGACCGTGGATATCGGTCACATGCACCAGCGTGACGTTGCCGAGCGGCTCGAAGGCCAGCAATTCCTTTTCGGTCAGGCGCTCCTGGGCGACCGCACGCGTCAGGCCGGAGCCGACGCCGCTCGACAGGGCCGCCGTTGCCGCGGCAACCTGAATGAACTCGCGGCGAGAGATCATGCGCAGTGCTCCTGCAAGCTCATCGTTTCAGTTGCGCACCGACGGCGTCTCGACCGGCAGACCGATGCCGCGCCAGGCCACATAGAGCTCGAGCGCGAGAAACTCGTCCGAGAGCGGCTTGAACGGCTCGGCGCGCACGTCGAACATGCAGCCTTCGAAACGCTCATGCAGCGGCACCAGGCGCTGGTCGCGCAGCCGGTAGGTCGGAAAGCCGTTGGTCTGGCCCTGGCTGAGGAAATCGGCGCGCATGAACTTGCCGTTGTTGCGCTCGTGGCAGGATTCGCAGGCGAGGTCGAGCTGGCCGTAGCGCGTATAATAGATCTGCTTGCCGCGCTCGAACCAGGGCGACATCGGCCCGTCGGTCTTCACCGAGACCTTCATGCCGTGCGACTGATAGCGCACGAACGTCGTCATGTCAGTCAGCTCGCGGGACTTGAACTTCCAGGGCTCGGCCTTCATCTGCTCGCTCCGGCAGATGTTGATGCGCTGCTCGAGATTGACCGGCTTCTTCAACTTGTCGTCCCATTTCGGCATGGCGGCGCCGACGCCCTTCATGCTGGTCTCGGCCTCGCCGTGGCAGCTCATGCAGGACTTGCCCTCGCTGCCCTCGGCCTTTTTCCAGGCATCCGCCGCGCGTTCCACGGCGAGGAAGCCCGGATTTTCGAGATCGTCGTCCTGCAGCGCGCGGGTCTCCTTGCTGCGGAACTCGTAGCCGGAGATGATGGTCTTGAAGACGTGGCCGGGCGGCGCCGCGATGCCCTTGCGCTCGGTTTCCTCTGCGTAGGCGAGCGTCGCAACCGATGCGGCGGCCACGATCGCAGCGGCCAAAGCAAGATATCGTGGCGCCATTCGAGTCTCCCTCAATGCGCGATGCGCATCATGCCTTGAGCGCGATCTTCTCTTCGGCCGTGATCACCGTGCCGTCGTCATCCGTCCAGGAGAACTTGAACGTGCCGGCCTCGTCGATCCTGGCGTCGAACTGGACGTAGGGATTGGCCGAGATCGCCGGCTCCAGCGCGCAGGAGAACACCGGCTTGCCGTTGAACTCGCACGCGAACTTGTTGATGATCTTGCGCGGAATGGCCTTGCCCTGCGCATCCTTGCGCTGGCCCGATTCCATGACATGCGAGACCAGGGTCTTGATCTGGATGACCTCGCCCTTGGCGGCTTCCTTGGGAAGCTTGATGCGCGGTTTGTCTGCCATCTGTTTTCTCCTGACGCCCTTAGCCGCCGCAGCCGCCGATAGTGACCTTGACGGTCTTCTGCTCGGTGAACAGCGAGCCGTCGCTCATCTTCGCGATCGCCACCACGTTCTGCGTGGACGCGAGCCGGATCCGGATCGAGGCTTCCGCCTTGCCAGACAAGGGGGTGAACGAGAGCGTCGCCACGCCCGCATTCGGGTTGCCGTCCGCGATGATCAGGACGTCCTTGACGTAGGCCTCCGCGGTCATCGGGCTCTCGATGTTGATCGACAGCGGAACGGTGTTGCCGTTCTCCGCGATCTCCGGCAGGTCGAGCGAGATCTTGCCCTTGGCCGGCTGCTTGCCGCCGGTGAACTTCTCGATCCACTTCGCCGCATCGTTCGTCACTTCGGCATCGGCCGCCATCGGCATCAGCGTCAGCACGACGAAGCCGCCCCCGAGCGCAAATGCCTGCCGTCGATTGATCGCCTTCATTCCTGATCCTCCTCGCCGTCAGTTCAGCGTCTTGAGAAAAGCGATGACGTCCTCGACCTGCGCGGCCGTCAAAATGGATTTGCCGACGAATTCCGGTCGCACCCGGCTCAGGCCTTCGTTCCTGAAGAACGCCGGCATGACCGTGTTGGTGAAGATGCGCTTGGGGTCGGCGACGATGAGGCGCAATTGCGCCTCGCTGTAGCGGCCGGCGACACCGTCGAGCGACGGACCGAACTCGCCGTGAAATTCCTGGGACTTCAGGCTGGTGACCTGGTGGCAGGCCAGGCAATTGCCGAGCGTGCGCGTCAGAAACACCTTCTTGCCGGCGGCGGCATCGCCGGGCGCACCGGTCAGGGATTTCGGCAGGGAGTCGTCGACGATATCGAGCTTGATCGGCTCTTTGACAGCCTCTTGCGCGAGACCACCTCCGGCGGACAGACAAAGTGCAAACGCAGCCGCAAGCGAGCGCCGCATGTTTCCTACCCTTATCGCGGGTGACGCCCGCCTTCGATCCCGACGGACTCACGGTCCATCAAATTCAGTTATTATGATATGTTCATGTGATCGGCGCGGCGTCAAGCGAAATTCGAAAGACGTCTGCGCTCAGCCGTTCGCGGCCAGGAAATCACGGAATGAGCCGCGCTCATAAGCACGCTCGCGCACGAAGCGGAACATCGCCAGGAAGTGCGGCGGCTTGAGATAACCGGGGGCCCGCGCCACCTCGCGCGCCATCGCGTCCTTCACGTCGAGGCCGTCGGCGGACGGCGGAAAGAACTGAAAGGTCGGCGTGAACCTGATGCCGTATTTGCGGGCGAGATCCTTTTCGGCCAATTCCTCGCGGTCGAAATCGGTCACCTTGCGCGAGCCGATCAAATTGAGCTGCAACACCTCGAAATTGTCACGGATATAGCTCGCGATGCCGGCATCGGCGAAGTTCACCAGATGTGTCTCGCGGCAATAGGGGCAGCCGCGCAGCTCCCACATGATGGCGAGGCGCTTGCCGCCCGCCGCCGCGCTCTCCAGGTTCTCGCGCAGATCGAGGAAGCTCTGCAAGAACCAGGGCTCGTGATAGAGCCCGTCTTCTCCGACCGTGGGCTCTGCGGCCGCAGCGCGGCGGCCGGCGAAGGCCGTGCCCACAGCGAGTGCAAGGAGGCCGCGCCGCGTCGGCAGAAGCGATAGCGGGGCATGGTGCGTCGGAATATCTTGCGCAATGCTCATTTTCATTATGATATTCGAATACACGAATGTGACAAGGAGTTCCGATCTTGCGTTGCACCATCGTGCTGCTGGCGTGGCTGGCCTCGAACACGCTTGCGCTCGGCGCGGAGACCGGCAAGCGTGCCGAATTTGCATCGGCGATGGCGCCGGTCATGGCCAATCTTCGCACGGCCGCGAGCTATGCGCGCACCGGCAACGTCGCGCTGGCGCAGATCGAGACGGACGAGGCCGTCACCCGGTGGAGGCGGTTCGCGCAAGACAGCTCCCTGCCAGCCGAATTGGCGGGATTTCTCGCGCGGGGGCGCGACCGGCTCACGGCGATCACGGGCGCGCTGGACCGCGGCGACAATGTCGCCGCCGGCCGCGAGCTGCTGGCGCTTCGACAGGCTCTCCACGCACTGAGGCAAGATGCTGGCCTCTACGATCTCGGCGATTGCATCTTCGAGATCGCGCCCGCCATGGAGAGGTTGCGGGTCGCAGCCGTCAGATTCGGCGAGCAGCCGGCGCCAGCGAACGCCGAGGAGACGGTCGCGGACGCAAGCGCGTTCCGCGATCGGCTTCAACGCTGCAACGAACAGGCAAATGGCGAGATCGCCGCTCAGGGCGAATTCCGCCGCCTGATCGATGGCGCCATCGCCAGCAGCGGCGAGATCGCCCATGCCGCGAAGGCCGGCGACGGCCCCCTCGTGCATCGCTACCTCATCGAGCTGCAGTCCTTCGCCCAGTTGCTCGACTTCCGCTACGGCTAGCCTCAGCCGATGCTGGTCAAAGCAGGGAAATGCTCGAGCAGCCATTCCGAGACCGCAGGCATCAACCCGGTCAGGAACATCAAGCCGGTCGCAACCAGGAAGACGCCCATCGTCTTCTCGATCAGGCCGAGATGCCGGCGCATGCGGCCCAGCGCTGTGATGAAGCGGCCGGTGAAGGCCGCTGCGATCAGGAAGGGAATGCCGGTCCCGACCGAATAGGCGAGCAGCAGCAGCGCCCCTCGCCCGGTCGTGTCCTCCGAGCCCGCCATCAGCAACACCGCGGCGAGGATAGGGCCCGCGCAGGGCGTCCAGCCGAACGCAAATGCCAGGCCCATGACGAAGGCCCCCGCCACGCCGGCCGGACGGTTGTCGACCTGAACGGTCGCGCTGCGATATAGCAGCGGAATCCTGAGCAGCCCGATAAAATGCAGGCCCATGACGATGATCAGCCCGCCCGCGACGATGCCGAGCGTCGACAGATGCGCGGAGACGAAGCGCCCCGCGATCGAGGCGGTCGAGCCGAGCGCGACGAAGACCAGCGAAAAACCCGCCACGAAGGACAGCGCGGAGACCAGGATGCGGGGCCGCAGATCCGGCCTGTCGCCGGACATATCCGTGACGGAGACGCCGGCCATGTAGCACAGGAAGGGCGGGACCAGCGGCAGGATGCAGGGCGACAGAAACGACAACAGGCCCGCGACGAAGGCCGCACCCAGCGTGACGTCCAAGGTCATTTCCGCCCCATCCCTAGCACATATACGAATTTAATGATATAAAGCGCCAGGCACGTTTGCAATGCAAGCCCGTCAGGCAATCCAGAAGACCGGTCACGCAGCATGACAAGAACCATCGTTTTGCTCGCCCTCGCCTTCGGACTGGCGCTGCCGGCGACCGCCTCGCGCGCCGCCGAGCTCGTCATGTTCGAACGGGCCGGTTGCGCCTGGTGCGCGCGCTTCAACGCCGAGATCGCGCCGATCTACGGCAAGACCTGGGAAAGCCGGACCGCACCGCTGCGCCGGGTCGACCTGAACGGCCCCCTTCCCGCCGATCTCGCCGGAATCGATCCGGGTGCCTTCACGCCGACTTTCGTCGTGGTACAAGAGGGCCGCGAGATCGGACGCATTCGCGGCTATCCGGGGGATGCCTTCTTCTTCGGCCTCTTGGACCGAATCCTGTCAAATGCGGGTTCGGAACCCGAGAGGTCGTGATTGGTCTTGCGGATTTTGGTGAGAGGAACTTGACGCGATGCCGTTGCCGAAGCTGAAGGAGATTGAAGGCTCCGCCGAACTCGAGCAGATGATCGAGAAGGCGCGCGAGGCCAGCGACATGCTCAAGGCGCTGTCGCATGAATCCCGCTTGCTGCTGCTTTGCATCCTCGCCGAGGGCGAGAAGTCGGTGACTGAGCTCGAGCAATTCCTCGGCGAGCGGCAATCCACGGTATCCCAGCAGCTCGCGCGGCTGAGGCTCGACCGTCTGGTCACCACGCGCCGCGACGGCAAGACCATCTACTACAGCCTCGCCAACGAGGACGTCCGCAAGATCCTGACCGCCGTCTACGACGTGTTCTGCGAGCCGGTGCGCCGGCGGCGCAGGTAATTGTCCGCTCTGGATTTCCACAACCCTCCGGCGCAAACTGCCGGAAGGAAGAATGAACATCCCCGGGAGGAATGCTGAACCCCTCGACCATAGCGTTCGCATGCGGGCTTGCGGCCGGCGCCATGCTCGGTGTCGCGGGTCGCGCGGGACGATTTTGCACACTGGCGATGCTCGAGGATGCGTTCTTCGGAGCGGATCTGCGCCGGCTGAAATCCTTTGCGCTGGCTGCGGCCGTGGCGCTGCTCGCGACCCAGGCGCTCGCCGAGTTCGGCATCATCGACCTGTCGCGGTCGATCTACCTGACGCCGTCGATCGGACTTGGCGGTGCGATTCTGGGCGGGCTGACGTTCGGCATCGGCATGGCGCTGGTCGGCACCTGCGGCTTCGGCACGTTGGTCCGTGTCGGCGGCGGAGACCTCAGGGCCATCGTGGTCTTTCTCGTGCTCGGCCTCTCGGCGCTCGCGACCATGCGCGGGATCACGGGCATGTTGCGCATGACGCTGATCGAACCGTTGTCTCTCCGGCTCTCCGAGGGCAATAACCAGACGCTGACCTCGCTGCTGGGCGCGGGAGGCGCGGCCCGCGCGCTCCTCGTCGTGTCGATCGCCGCGGCGCTTGCCTTCTGGGCGCTTGCCGACGGCAGGCTGGTCCGATCGCCTCGGCTGCTGGCCTCCGGCCTTGCCGTCGGCTGCGCGGTCGCATTCGGCTGGTTCGCGACCGGATGGCTCGCCGATGACGAATTCGATCCCGCCCGCGTCTCGTCGCTCAGTTTCGTCGCACCGCTCGGCGACAGCATCCTCTACATCGCGACCTTCTCCGGGGCGCGGCTGAATTTCGGCATCGGCTCCGTCGCCGGCGTCGTTGCCGGCTCGTTCGCCGCAGCGATGCTCGCGCGCGGCTTCCGTTGGGAGGCCTGCGACGACGCGCGCGAACTGAAGCGTCACATGACCGGGGCGCTGCTGATGGGCATCGGGGGCGTCATGTCGATGGGGTGCACGATCGGCCAGGGATTGACGGCGTTCTCGACGCTCGCCGTCTCGGCGCCGATCACCCTGCTGGCGATCGCCTGCGGAGCCCGGCTCGGGCTCGAGTTCACGATGACCGGCGAGTGGTGGCCGGCGCTGCGCAGGCTGTTCGGCGCCTCGACGTAGCCAAAACGCCGCGATCCTCGCGAATCGCAAGCCGCGTTGAACATCCCAAAACTGTCCTGAATAGCGATCTGCCTTACCCCTGAGGTAATCGAATTGGCCACCGGCCCGGCGCATCTTCTGTTGCAACAGGAGATGACCATGATCGCGCTGCTGCTCTACCGGATCCTCGCCGACCACCTTGTTCCCTGGGCCGTGACGTTCGCGACCCGCATGCTGGCGCGCAGCCTCAACATGCCCGAGCCGCTGGTGCATTCGACCGGCGATTACGTGGTCGCACAGGTCATCGCCTTCGAGCACGGCGTCGGCAAGAGCCTCTGTCCGTTCCGCCTCGCCCGCCTGCTCCGCGCCCGCTGGCGCGGATGGCGCTGAGTGCCCCCCAGCCCCCAAGCAAGGAGACCTACGATGATCGACGCTTCCACCTTCCTGCGCCGCGCCCTGCTCGCAGATAGCATCTTCAGCGGCGTTGCCGCGCTCGGCTTCAGCTTCGGCGCGGGCGCGTTCGCAGCTCTGTTCAATCTGCCGGAAGCGCTGCTGCGCGAGACCGGCCTGTTCCTGATTGTCTACGCCGCGCTGGTCGGCTGGCTGGCCTCGCGCGCCTCGGTGGCGAAGGCGCTGGTACTGCTGGTCGTGGTCGGCAATGCGGCCTGGACCGTCGGCAGCATCGCCCTGCTGCTCTCAGGCGCGGTGTCGCCGAATCTCGCCGGCGAACTCATGGTCGTCGCGCAGGCGATCGCGACCGGCGTGTTCGCAGAGCTGCAATATGTGGGACTGCGCAGGAGCGAGCGCGTAGCGGCGGCGTGAGGCCTCTCGTGTCCCGGACGCGCTGCAACGCTTTCGGCGTTGCGGCGCGTCGCCAAGAGGCGCTGCGCTGCGTCCGGGGCACGAGAGCAGAGGCTAGGCCCGCGCGCGACCGTTCGCCTTCACAACGGCATGACCGTTGAGCTTCTTCTTTTTGGCGGCCTTGCTCTTCGAAGCCTTCGCGAGCACGTTCTTCGCCACCACTTTCTTCGCCTTGCGCGCCTTCACCTTGGCGGCTTCCGCCCGTGCCTCGGCGCGCAGCTTCTTGCGCTTCTTCTCGCAGGACTCGCATTTGCAGCCGATCGGCTTCAGATAGGCTTTGAAATAGTCGGTGCCGTAATCGTAGTTGATCTCGTCGCCGGGCTCGATGTTCCTGATGGCGCGGATGAACACCTTGCGCTCGCGCGGCCTGACGTCGGACTCGGCGTTGGGCCGGCAGGAATGATTGATGTAGCGGGCGAGATTCTTGCGCACCGAGCCGTCGATGGTCCAGCGGCCGTTGAGCTCGAACAGGTATTTGTTCTCGATGTCGTCCTGCTCGGGAATCCGCGAATCCAGGATCGGTCCGAAATAGCGGATGATCCGGGTACCCTTCTTGATTGGCTTGGTGGCGAAGAGGCCGAGCCCGGTTTTGGAACGGCCGACGCGATAGGATTTGCTGGAAGCGATGGCTGGCATGATCAAGAGAAATGAGGACGCGAACGAGGCACGATGCCTCAGGCGAAGCCGCTCTTCTAGAACGATTCCGCGCCGCTGTCAGGTATATCCCAGGCCTGTTTGAACCTTGCCCACAATGAAGACGTCAGACGGTACGGAGTTCCCGTATCATCAAGACCCCATGATGAAGCACATCACCCGCCTTGGCCTCGCTGCCCTGATGATTTGCATCGGCCTGAGCAGCGCCGACGCCCAATCGGTGGGCAGCACGTACACCTCGACCGCGCCGAAGGATTGCCGGCAGATCGGCAAGCCCAGCGAGCTCGACGGCAGCACGACGCGCCTCTGTCCGGGCAAGAACGGCTTCCTGGTGCTGATTGCCGAGGACGATCTCCGCGAAATCGTCTCGGTCGGCCGCAATCGCAAGCAAGCGGCCGAGGAACCTGCCGCCAAGGTCTGGTTCGCCCCGTTCAATTCGTCGGAGACCACGATCGAGTGGCGCGCAATGGGCGCAAAGCCGTTTGCGATCATCCAGCGCTGGCACATCGCCGACAACACGGATCCCGACAAGCAGGGGCGGCCCAACACCAAGGCCATGCTGGTCGTGACCCGGCTGCCGCCGGGCCCGGTCTGCCACGTCGCCTATGTCGATGCGATCGCCAATCCCACCGCCAACGAGCTGGCGCGCAAGGCCGCGGACGATTTCGCCCGCAGCTTCACTTGCGGCAAGGACGAGGTGAAGATCATCGGCACGCGCGGCCGCGCGGTCGAGCTTGCGACGATGCGCTAGGCTCTCGCCTTGGCGCGCCGATAGCGCGCCAGCAGCCGCTCGCCCTTCGCGGCAATGCGCCGTGCCGCCGCCACCGTCTTCGGAACCGGCTCGCCCCAGGCATGGGCCGACAGCGCGTGCCGGGTCGGCTGCCCCTTCCCATCGACCAACGGCGGCAGTTTCGCGCGGCCATAGAAGCGAACGGCCCAGCTGCCTTTGCGTCGCATCTCCTGCGGCGTCATCTCTGATTCTGGCTTGGTGACACCCGGCCGCAAATGAGCGCCCTGCTTGCGGGCGAACGCCTTGCGGCCCGCTGCGGTCAGACCGCCGCGCGGATCCTTTTCGCGCGCGGATGCGCGGCGCTTCCGGGACTTGGCCTTCTTCGCGTTGCGCTTGCGGGTCTTCTTCGCGGATGTCGTCGACTTTGCCTTTGATGCCTTCGACTTTGACGTTTTCTTGGAGCTCTTCTTCTTGGAGGACTTCTTCTTTCTTGCCATGCGCATGTTGTCCACGAGGTTGGGATAGCGGCGGCCGGCGCGGCGGGCGCCGGCTTTCGCCGCTGATTTCTGCGCGGGACTGAGATGCTTGGAGGCCTTGCCGGCCCGCTTGCGGGGATTTGAGCGTTTCCAGGGAGCGCGCGTCGATTTTGCCATGCGGCGTCAACGCCTGACCACCGCAAGAGTTGCGCTCGCTCCTGATGATCAGGAGCCGAGCGGCTTCGCGGCGATAGGCGCGGTCAGCATCGCCTCGAGCAGGCGTTCGGCCGTCGTTCCCTCGGGCAGCCGCTCCAGGATATCCTTGAGGCGCCCATCGAGCAGCAGCGTGGTGAAGCCGTGCACCATCGACCAGGCGCGCGCGATCGCGGCGCCCTGGTTCAGCGTCAGCGCATCCTCGCTGATCTGCTCCTGCCGCATCGCGCCGATGGCATTCGCCAGGCCGGCAAACGAGGCTTCAGCCGCCTCGTGCAGCGAGGGTCTGGAATAATCAAGCCGCTCGGTGCGAAACATGATGCCGTACATCCCGGGATGAGCCTGCGCATAGGCGACATAGGCTTTCGGCCGCGCCAGGGCGCGTTCGAGCGGCGTGCCGGCAGCGTCAGAGGACGAGGCCATCGCGGCATTGAACTGACGGAAACCGACGGCCGCAAGTTCGCTGAGCAGGCCAGTGAGATCGCCGAAATGATGGGTGGGCGCGGCGTGCGAAACGCCCGCCTCGCGTGCCACCGCACGCAATGTGAGGCCCGCGAGCCCGTCGCGTTCCAGCACCCGTTCGGCGGCCTGGAGCAGCGCATCGCGCAGGGCGCCGTGATGATACGGCGTCTCGGCCTTCGCGCTCGCCGTGCGGCGCGAGGTGCGCGATGCCGCGGTCGACGTCGTTCGTCTGGGGGCGCGCGAGCTTCGCGCGGTTTCGCTCTTGGTGTCGGTCTTCGTCATTTACAAGCTATATGACGCAATATTGACAGTGTAAAGATTTCACTTGACCGGAATGGCAAGTGGCGCTATCTGATCTTTACGATGTAAAGATAGGGAGGATATGCCGTGCAGCACGACGCCATCGCCGAGCGCCGCAACAATATCGCGCCGATCCCGTTCGAAGCGGACGCGCCATTCCTGCCGGTCATCGGCGAATTGCCGCGCGATCTGAACGGGGTGCTCTATCGCAACGGTCCCAATCCGCAGTTCTCTTCGCCGGGCGCGCATTGGTTCGTGGGCGACGGCATGTTGCACGCCTTCCATCTCGAGAACGGCCGCGCCAGCTACCGCAACCGCTGGGTCCGAACGCCGAAATGGCTTGCCGAGCACGATGCCGGCCGCGCTTTGTTCGGCGGCTTCGGCCGCAAGCTGCCCGATGCCCCGGCGGATCTCACCGACGGCGGCGTCGCCAACACCAACATCGTCTTCCATGCCGGCAAGCTGCTGGCGCTGGAAGAGGCGCATCTGCCGACCGAGATCGAGCCGGGCACGCTGGCGACGCGCGGCTATCACAATTATCAGGGCCGCGTCGCCGGCAGCTTCACCGCGCATCCGAAGATCGACCCCGTCACCGGCGAGCTCGTGTTCTTCGGCTACAACGCCGCGGGTCCGTTGACGCCCGCCCTCTCCTACGGCTCGATCGACGCCTCCGGCAAGGCGACGCGCTTCGAACGCTTCGAGGCGCCCTATGCCAGCATGGTGCACGACTTCATCGTCACCGCGAATCATTTGCTGTTTCCGATCCTGCCGATCACCGGCAGCATGGAGCGCGCCATGAGCGGACGGCCGCCCTACGCCTGGGAGCCGGACAAGGGCGCCTATGTCGGGGTGATGAAGCGCAACGGCACGGCCAAGGACATCGTCTGGTTCCGCGGTGAAGCCTGCTACGTCTTCCACGTCATGAATGCGTGGGAGGACGACAACCGAATCGTCGCGGACGTCATGCAGTTCGAGGAAGCGCCGCTGTTTCCGCATCCCGATGGACGGCCGACCGATCCGGAGAAGTCGCGCGCCCGGCACTGCCGCTGGACCTTCGACCTCTCGGGCAATACCGATCGCTTCCAGCAGACCTACCTCGACGATCTCACCGGCGAATTCCCGCGCATCGACGACCGCCGCGCCGGGCTGAAGAACCGTCACGGCTGGTACGCCTGCGCCAATCCGAAACTGCCGATGTTCGGCGCGCTCGCCGGCGTCGTCCATGTCGACGGCAACGGCAGGCGGCTCGGCCATTATCTGCTGCCCGCCGGCGACACCATCTCCGAGCCTGTGTTCGTCGAGCGCTCGAAGGATGCGAGCGAGGGCGATGGCTGGCTGCTCGCGGTGGTCTGGCGCGCGCGCGAGAACCGCAGCGACCTCGCGGTGTTCAACGCCACCGATGTCGAAGCGGGCCCCGTCGCGCTGGTGCAGCTCGGCCATCGCGTGCCCGACGGGTTTCACGGCAATTGGGTGGGCGCGCAGTAACGCCCGTCATGCCGCGGCGCGCCATTTGGCGCGCCCGGAGCCACAGCACGGTCGTGTCACGAAGAGGTCCTATGCAGATGCCCTCAATCACCGCAGACTTCCTCGCCATCCTCGCCCTGATCTGCGCCGCGCTAGCACTCGAGGTGGCCCATCTGCGGCGGAGCGGCCAGGTCATTTTCAACGGCGGCATCCTGCTCGCCCTCGGCCTCGCGATCATCTGCGCGCTGCCTCTTCTGTCGGGACTGCCCTGGGCGGAATTGGCTAACGAGGCATTCGACCAAGTCGTTGCAACGTTTCAGCTTTTGCACATTGCCTACGTCATTTTGACACTGTAAAGATTTTGCTTGACCCCGCGCCGCGCCTGAATTATTTATCTTTACATCGTAAAGATCGGCCTTACCGAGGTGGCCATGGCGATTTTCCTGATTCTCGCGCCCTACGGCGCCTACACGTTCCTGATGCTGGTGACCTCGGCCACGGTGAGCGTGTTCGCGGCCTCCGCGATCTGCCTCACCACCGTCGCGATCGATGTGGCACGCGGCCGCTCGGTGAAGACCCTGGCCGCAGGGTCGGCGGTCGTATTCGCCGCCATCGGGCTCTATCTCGCACTGCTCGATCCGCAGTTCGGCACGCTCGGCGTCAAGCTGTCGGTTGATATCGGCATCTTCATCATCTCGCTCGGCTCGATGCTGATGCGCCGCCCCTTCACGCTGCAATATGCGCTGGAAGCGGTGCCGGCCGAGACCGCGGCGATGCCCGGCTTTCTCTATGCCAATTACGTCATCACCGGCGCCTGGACGGCGGCGGCGCTGTTGATGGCGGCCGCCAATCTGGTGCTGCTCTACGTCCCCGGCCTGCCGCTCTGGTCCAGCCTTGCCGTCGCCTTCGCCGCCCGCAACAGCGCGATCTACTTCACACAGTGGTATCCCGAGTATCGCCAGATCAAGTACGGTACGCCCGCCCGCGCATTGCCCAACGCCCGCTGAACAGGATTGACGATGAAGGACGTATTCGCCCGCCTCGCCTCCGACCTCTTCTCCGCCATCCTCTTCCTGGTCATCTATCTCGTCACCGACAACGTCATCCTGGCAACCTCGGTGGCGATCGCCGGCGCGGTCGCGCAGGTGATCCACGCCCGCATCAAAGGGCAGCAACTCAATTACATGACCTATGCGAGCCTCGCGCTCGTCGTTGGCCTCGGCACGATCACGCTGCTGACCAACGATCCTCGCTTCATGATGGCAAAGCCCTCGATCGCGCATTTCGCGATCGGCGCGATCATGCTCAAGCGCGGCTGGATGCTGCGCTACATGCCGCCGCTGGTCGTCGAGACCGTTCCGGAATATGTGACGGCCGCGGGCTATGCCTGGGCGGTGCTGATGTTCGTGATCGGCGCCGGCATGATCGTGGTCGCCTCCACCGGCGATCTGAAGCTGTGGGCGTTCTACCTCACGGTGGTCGCGGGCGGCGCCAAGATCCTCGCCTTTGCCGTGCAGTACGTTGTGCTCCGGCTCGTCGTCACCAGCCGCCGGCGGGCTGCCGCCCGCGCCTAAATGCCCTATTCAAGGGTTAGGCAGGAACTGCGAGTTGGGCTATAGGCTCGCTCGGGACTGGCCGCGGATCGTCGCGGTCCGCCGGGATTTGTTCGGGAGACGGGAATGGCCGTAGACGGCAACTGGAATCTGACCATGACGACGCCGATGGGCGAGCGCCAGGCGACGCTGAGCCTGAAGGCGGCGGGCGGCACACTCACGGGCACGCAGGGTGCGGAAGGTAATACCACCGAGATTTTCGACGGCACCGTCTCTGGCGACAACGTCTCCTGGAAGGTCTCGATCGACAAGCCCATGCCGCTCACGCTCGAATTCACCGGCACCGTCTCCGGCGACAGCATCAACGGCGAGATGGGCATCGGCCCGATGGGCAGCTTCCCGTTCACGGGCGCCCGCGCCTAACGCATCGCGTTGAATGACCATGCGTGCGCTCCGTTTCGTCGCGGCAACGATCCTGTGCGTCGTGACGCAAGCGGCGCGTGCGGACGACACCGAACCGGCGTGGCGCGCAAGCGCGCTCGCCCTGGTGCCGGCGGGCTACGTCGCAGGCCACGCCTATCGTACTGAAGGTGCAACCGGTTACCTCGCCGTCTATCCCGCGACATCGAACGATCCAAAGACACCGGCCAGCGTGTTCGCCGCGCGTCAGGCCCTCGTCGTCACGCTGACCCCAGATGCGACGCGCGCGGTCTCGGCCGAATTGAAGCCGCGCGCCGAGCCGGCCCCTGACGACGACGACACCGATTTCGCCAAGCTGCATGCCGATCTCGCCGCAAAGCGCTCAACACTGCCCGAGGGCACCGAGCCCTGCAGTCTCGGCGCCTGGTCCATCGACAAGGATGCGAGCGGCCTCAATGTGCGTGCCGAGCCATCGGTGCAAGCGCGCGTGCTCGGCACGTTGCCGCCGCCTTATATGCTGAAGCTCGGCGGCGCCGAGAACACGCCCGACGGCGGCTGGCTCACCGAATTCCGCATCATCGGTTTCAAGAGCGGCTGGTTCCTGATCGAAGGTGCCAAGCCTCCGGGCAAGGACTACGAGGACGAGAAGCGATATCCGCGCAGCGCACCAAAGCCCTATGCCGGTCGCGGCTGGGTCGCGTCCAACAAGGTCGGCGCGAACTACGCCAATGGCGGCACGCGCGCCGGCGGCCTGTTTCAGGCGCCCTTCGTCGACGCCAAATGGATGCCGGCCCAGCGCGAGCTCGGCGGCCCGATCGACGGTGACGGCGGGCCGAAGCGCCTCTTCGCCTGCAGCGGATATTGGGGCCTCGTCGAGAGCCACGACGGCGTGCGCGGCTGGTGGCGCGCGCTGTGCTCCAACCAGGTCACGAACTGCAGCTGAGCGGGTAAATCTCGTGTCCCGGACGCGATGCAGCGCGTCGCAGAGCCGGGACCCATGCCGCCACGTGGACCCCGGATCAGCAGCGCATCATTCCATGCTACGCAGCGTCCGGGGAAGGTCACCTCAGCCCAGATTCAACTCCTTGAAGAAGTCGTTGCCCTTGTCGTCGATGATGATGAACGCCGGGAAGTCGACGACCTCGATGCGCCAGATCGCTTCCATGCCGAGCTCGGGATATTCGAGCACCTCGACCTTTTTGATGCAGTGCTCAGCGAGGTTCGCCGCGGCGCCGCCGATCGAGCCGAGATAGAAGCCGCCATATTTCTTGCAGGCCTCGCGCACGGCGGGCGCGCGGTTGCCCTTGGCGACCATCACCATCGAGCCGCCCGCGGCCTGGAACTGGTCGACGAAGGAATCCATGCGGCCTGCGGTGGTCGGACCGAACGCACCGGAGGCGTAGCCCTCGGGCGTCTTGGCGGGGCCGGCGTAGTAGACCGGATGGTTCTTGAAGTAATCCGGCAGCGGCTCGCCCTTCTCCAGCCGCTCGCGCAGCTTGGCGTGCGCGCTATCGCGCGCGACGATCATGGTGCCGGTCATCGAGACGCGCGTCTTGATCGGGTGCTTCGAGAACGTCGCCAGGATGTCCTTCATCGGCTGGTTGAGGTCGATCTTGACGACCTCGCCGCCGAGCGACTGCTCGACCTCAGGCAGATATTGCGCTGGGTTATGCTCGAGCTCTTCGAGATAGACGCCGTCCCTGGTGATCTTGCCGAGCACCTGGCGGTCGGCCGAGCAGGACACGCCAAGCCCGATGGGAAGCGATGCGCCATGGCGCGGCATGCGGATCACGCGCACGTCGTGGCAGAAATACTTGCCGCCGAACTGCGCACCGACGCCGAGCGACTGCGTCATCTTATGGATCTCCTGCTCCATCTCGACGTCGCGGAAGGCGTTGCCGTCGGGCGAGCCGTGGGTCGGGAGCGCATCGAGATAGCGAGCGGAAGCGAGCTTCACCGTCTTCATGCAGAGCTCGGCCGAGGTGCCGCCGATCACGATCGCGAGGTGATAGGGCGGGCACGCCGCGGTGCCCAGCGTCAGGATCTTCTCCTTCAGGAACGCGAGCAGCCGATCCTTGGTCAGCACCGAGGGCGTGGCCTGGAACAGGAAGCTCTTGTTGGCGGAGCCGCCGCCCTTCGCCATGAACATGAACTTGTAGGCATCATCGCCCTCGGCGTAGATCTCGCACTGCGCAGGCATGTTGTTGGCGGTGTTCTTCTCCTCATACATCGAGAGCGGCGCGACCTGCGAGTAGCGCAGATTGCGGCGGAGGTACGCATCACGCGCACCTTCCGACAGCGCCGCCTCGTCGTCACCGTCGGTGATGACGTTGCAGCCCTTCTTGCCCATGATGATCGCGGTGCCGGTGTCCTGGCACATCGGCAGCACGCCGCCGGCCGCGATATTGGCGTTCTTCAAGAAGTCCAGCGCGACGAACTTGTCGTTGGGGCTCGCCTCGCCGTCCTCCAGGATGGCGCGGAGCTGCTTCAGATGGCCGGGCCGCAGGTAATGGTTGATGTCGCCGAAGGCCGCCTCCGACAGCGCCCGCAGCGCCTCGCGCGATACCACCAGCATGTCCTTGCCCAGGACCTTCTCGACCCGGACGCCCTCGGTCGTGATCTTCTTGTAGGGCGTCTCGTCCTTGCCCAGCGGAAACAGCGGGGTGTGCTTGTAGGGCGGGACGGGCTTGGACTGGTCGGGAAAGGCGGTGGGAGCGTTCATGGGCGAATCCAGGGGGTTTGGGGCCACGCGCAGGCCCTCGCGTAGAAGCGTTCTAAGCCCATTTTGGACGGAAAAGGAAGGGACTGGTGTGCATGAGACAGGGCGGCCAGGGCTCGGGAAAGCATTGGCGCAGCACGTGGAAAGCCCAGATCCCACTCTTGCGCTTCGCGGCCGCCGACGCTTGAATGCGCGCCCTAAGGGGCTTTTCATCATGACATTGAACTTGAACGTCCGCGGCGCGATCCTCCTCGCCGCCGCCATCACCGGCCTTGTGACCCTCACCTCGCCCGCGCGCGCCGATCGCTGCGACGACAGCGCCAAGGAGCTGGCGAACCAGGTCGACCGCCTGAAGGTGAATTTCCGGGCCGCCAACGTCGTCTATCTCACGCATCCGGCTGCCAAAGAGCTGTCCGTCGGCTGCCGCGGCGACAAATATTCGATCGAGCTCTACGCCAAGGGCGATCGCAAGCCGAAGCCCGAGTTCTATACGCTGGTGGGGTCGATGGCCGCGATCGTCTTCACCGTGACCAAGGACGACACCACGACGGGCGCGACACGCTGCCTGAAGCGGATGGGCCTGCTCCGCGGCGACAAGGTCACCATGCGCTACCGGCGCCTCAACATGGAATGCACGCGCACCAAGTCGGACGCGTCGATCGCGATCACGCGCGGCAAGGACGAATAGAAGGGGCACGGCCGCTCGTTCCGCATGCTGGCGGCGCACGCATCGCGGCGCCGCTCGCCATACACTCCGTCATTGCGAGCGTAGCGAAGCAATCCAGAAATCTCTCCGCCGACGGACACTGGATTGCTTCGTCGCAAGAGCTCCTCGCAATGACGGGGAGAGGCTCGTCGTGTGGGTTTGGCACCGCGCGGATGCGACGCAAACACGGCCCTCCCCCGCACCAATTGCCTCGCATTTTAACGATTGGCTTGAAGGAATTTTCGCTCCTCACGGCGCAGGTTCAATTGTTTCCATGTGTGAGGATTTGCGGATGAAGGTTTCTACCGTAGCACCGCCGCCGATCGCGATCGTGGTTCCGAGCTACGACACGACCAAGCAGCAGGACGACCAGACCAAGACCAAGGACGCCGACCCGACCTACAAGCCGCAGCCGCCCGCGCCGCTGCCGCCGGGTCAGGGCACGCGGATCGATCAGCTCGCCTGATCGATCCCCCCGCGGGCGGATCGCCCGGTCCGATCGATCAGACCTGTTTCGCATCCAGCCGCATCTTTGCCGGATAGCGGAATCAATATCGTGCGCGGCCAGCCCGGGACCTGCGCATGATCGCAACTGCAACTGCCCGAACACGGTCTTCGCCGCCACGGCGGCGCGGCTGCTCGCGTTCGCGCGAGAGTTGCACTTGCCCTGGATACTCCCCGCCGCGGCGACCTTCCCTTGGCGCACGATGGGCTCGCAAACCGCCGCCTTTCGAATCGGCGCACGCCTTCAAGTGTGATCCGGCTCATCAAGTTTCCGCATTCGGCGTGCTCATCTGCGAGGCCGATCGAGTCCATCCCAACGTCTGGTGGGCAAGCGTCTGTGGGACAAGCCAATGGAACTGAATGAAAAGCTGCTGTCGCTAGTGGCGGACATCTACGATGCAGCGCTTGACGATTCGCGATGGTCCACGACACTTGCAGGTATTGTCGACCTGGCGGGCGGCCAGAGCGGCGGGCTGGTCCGGATCGGAGCTGCCGGCGAGGCCGCGATCTCGCATGCCGTCGGCGTCGACCCCGCCTATATTCAGTCCTACATCGGGACCTACGAGCCATTCGATCCGTCGCGCGGCGTGCTCCACGCACCGGTCGGCCAGATCCAGACCATCAGGGACTGGATCGACGTCGACGAATTCCGGACCACCATGTTCTACAACGAATGGACGCGGCCGCAGGGCCTCGAAGACGCCGCCAATATCCTGCTCGACAAATCGGCCGAGGGAATATCCCGCCTCTCGATCATGAAGGCCGGTGGTCCTGTCGATCGCAGGATGTACCAGGTGATCTCCCACCTCACGCCGCACGTGCAGCGAGCCATGCTGGTCAGGCAGAAGCTGCAGCAGCAGAATGAGCAGGAGACGAATTCGGTCAGCACCCTCGACGCCCTGCGAACCGCCGTGCTGCTGCTCGATGCAGAGGGGCATATCACGCACGCCAATGCGAGCGCGCGCGACTTCCTGGGCGAGGGCGAAATCCTTCGGTCGGTTCGTGGCCGGCTGGTGACAAACGACATGAATGTCGATCGCGTGCTGCGGCAGGCGCTGGCGGGCACGGTGGTCGGAGACCGGGCGATAACGAGCGCGAGCATCTCGCTGCATATGACCGCCCGCGACGGCTCGCATTATGTCGGACATCTCCTGCCGCTGACCGCCGGCCGCCGGCAAAGATTCGGCGCCAGCTACGATGCCTGCGCCGTGCTGTTCGTCAGCAAGGCAGCACTCGATACGATCGTCGCGCCCGACCTCATCCGCAAGCTGTTCAAGCTGACGCCGACCGAACTGCGGGTCTTCCTGGCCATTGTCGAGATCGGCGGGGTGCCGGACGTGGCCAGGAGCATGGGCATCGCCGAAACGACCATCAAGACCCATCTTGCACGGATCTTCGTCAAGACCGGAACCAAACGGCAGGCGGATCTGGTTCGGCTCATCGCGGCCTTTACACCGCCGATCAAGGTCTGACACCCGGACGAGATCGACCATGATCGCCAGACTGCTGCTGCAGAACACGATCACCACCGTCGCGATGGGCGCGCTGCTGTTCGCATCCGCAGGGACCTTGCGCTGGCCCGCAGCCTGGGCGTTCCTCGCGACATGCATCCTGCTCGGCCCGCTCTGCGGCTGGTGGCTGCACCGGATCGATCCGGCGCTGCTCGCCGAGCGTCTGCGACCACTTCTGCAAAAGGATCAGCCCGCCGCCGACAAGGTGTTCATGGGCGCCCTCATCGTTGCGATGCTGGCCTGGCTGGTGCTGATCGGCATCGACCGGCGCGTTGAAGGGTCCGACATGCCGGTCGCGTTGCAGGCAGCCGGCGTCGCGCTGTTCCTGCTGTCGACGCTGTTCACGCTGTGGGTCTTTCGCGAGAACTCGTTCGCCGCCCCCGTGGTGAAGCTGCAAGCCGAGCGCGCACAACGCGTGATCTCGACTGGGCCCTACGCCCATGTGCGTCATCCCATGTATAGCGGCATGGTGCTGTTCTTCACCGGGTTGCCGCTGCTGCTGGGCTCGTGGTGGGGACTCGCGATGGTCCCGGTCTTCATCGCCTTGTTCGCGATCCGTATCGGCATCGAGGAACGCATCCTGCGCGACGGCCTGCCGGGCTATGCCGACTACGCGGCCCGGGTGCGCTATCGCCTGGTGCCGGGCGTCTGGTGAAGGCCCACTGCACAGAAAATCGTGCCACCTCCTCCGATCGACTGACGTCGCGGCCAGCGAGCCCCGCTAAGGGAACCCGCACCTTTGTGACGGAGACGCGACGATGTTCTGCAAGCCCCCCTGCCCCGACGAGCACGACCTCTCTCCCGTCCCCGATGACGAGCGATCCGGACCGGAGCGTTCACGGACGCTCCCCGGCCACGACGCGTTCGGGCGACTGATCGCGCCCGAAGCGGCCGGTCCGGAACGGAGGCTGCCGCCAGTCTTCGTCCGGACCGGCTAATTATCCAGCTCGCGATACCGGCGGAAGATGCCCTGCTCGTTGAAGGGAATGCGGCGAGGGCTTGCGAGATAGGCCTTGATGTTCGGCCGCGCGGCGATCCGATCGTGCAGGCCGAGCAGGCCCGGAATGTCTGTCTCGAACGCCTTCATGCGCTTGGGAAAGGCATAGCGCAGCCCCGCGACGATCTGGAACAGCGAGAGGTCGACATAGGTCAGCCTCCGGCCGGTGACATAGGCGCCGCCATTGGCCGCGAGAAGCTGCTCGAAATAGCCGAGATATTTCGGCACGCGCTCGTCCCAGAAATCGGCCGTGCGCTTCTTCGCCGGCGGCTTCTGGTCCTCGTAATAGAGCGAGGGTCCGAGCGGATGATGGGTGTCGTGAATCTCGACCACGAGGTCGGTGATGGTGAGCTGGAGCTGATGCACCCAGAGCTTTCCTGCCTCCGTCTTCGGTGCGAGTCCGTGTCGGCTACCGAGATAGAGCAGGATATTGGCGGTCTGGCCGATGACGAGCTTGCCCGCTTTCAGGAATGGCGGCGCAAAGGGCGGCGTGCCCTTCTGCGCGTCCATCATCTTCATCATCGCAGCCGTGCCGCGCGCTCCCCGCGCGACATCGACGTAAGCCGCACTCGCCTCCTCCAGCGCCAGCCGCACATATTCGCCGCGGCCCTGGATCTCGGGCCAGTAATAGAGTTCGTATTTCATGGGAGGGGTCCGTGAGCTTGGATGCTAGCGGACCAATGTAACATGCGGCCTCGGGTTCCGTCAGAGTGTGATGGAACCCTCTCGCAGCCCACTCGCCATTGCGAGCGCAGCGAAGCAATCCGGAGTGTCTCTGCGGAACGACTCTGGATTGCTTCGTTGCATCTGCGCAAAATTGCTACGCAATTTTGTCGCTGAGCTCCTCGCAATGACGCGTGGAGAGAGCTCAGCCCTCAATTCGCAGCGAAACAATACAGCAGCCCGTCGCCGCCGGTGCTCTTCAGATCGGCCTGCGAGCAGCCGCCGTCGGGGCCGCGCGAGGGGTGCGAGCTGTTCCAGGATTTCGACGGTTCGTCATCGCGCAAGCCTAGACGATCGGCGTGGCCAACGATCGCCGCACCTTGCGTGCTCGATGTCCAGTTCTTGCAGGTCTTGTCGTCGCCGGCGGCGAACGCGGTGCCGTCGGGCTGCGTTCCCGTCAGGATGTCATGCCGGTTCGGCGTGTCGCCGCGACCGTTGGTGACCTCGCCCTTCTCGGTGAGGGCGGTCTGCTTGGTGAGGTTGTTGGCGGGGCCGTGCAGGTCGGCCACGTCCTTGGCGATCACCGCGCCCTTCGCGTTCTGCCACGGTCCCTTGCCGATGCGGTCCTTGGCATTGACGGCCGGCTTGCCGTCGGCGGCCTGCGCCGAGAGATAAGCGCGCCAGGTTTTGGCTGCTGCGCCGGAGGCCTGCGCGAGCCTCGTACAGTGCGCGTCGGCTCCCTCGAGGCCGCCGAGATCGGCGCCCTTGCCCGGGCCGCTGGAGGTCACGAAGAACGTCATGTCGGCCGATTGCGCCTGCGCAGTTGGCGCCGCCGCCAAGGCCAGCACCAGCGCGAGCCCTGAAATCGTCACGGATCTCTCGATACGAATCATCTTGTCCTCCCAATCGTGTTTGTCGTTGGCCGCCTGAATTTCAACCCAAGTCGCATCCGCTTATTCCAATGCCGCGTGAAGCGCCCAAAGAAAAAGGGCGCCGTGCGGCAAGCACGACGCCCTTCTCGTCTCGATCGCGTTGCGATCAGTTGGTCTGCTGGATCGCCGACAATTCCCAGCCGCTGCCGGGCCGGCGGGCGAACGTCCAGACCTCGGTGACTTCGCCCGGCTGTTCGCTGCCGGCGACGACCGTGCCGCTGTTGCGGTCCAGCGTCTTGTCGGTGAGCGCGAAGCGCAGCGCCACCGTGGCGTAATCGGTCTCGCCTTCGCGCCAGGCTTCGGCAAGGTCGCCCTGCAGCAGCTTGACGTTGGTCACCTTGTTGACGACGTTGCGCGCGCGGTTCTGGGCGAGGTCCTGCTCGAAATAGGAGACCATCTCCGGCGTCGCGAGCGTGTGCAGCTTGGCCACGTCCTCGTTCGACCAGGCGGTCTGGATCTCGCCGAGCAGGCGCTCGAACGCTTCATAGTCGTCCGGCTTGATCTCGAGCGGCGCGTTGTTGGCATTGGCGCCGAAGCCGAAGCCGCCGAGACCACCGCCAAGGCCGCCACCGAGACCGCTGCGCTGGTTCGGCTGCGGTCCTGAAGCTGCGCCTGCGTCGGCATTGGCATAGGCCGCCTGCGGCGAGTGACGTCGCTGCCACCAGGACATCGCCAGCCGCACCACCAGCACCACCAGCACGATCTGGATGATCAGGCCCAGGATCGAGGACAGACCGCCGAGGCCGCCAAACAGGCCGCCGCCGAACAGCATGCCGAGCAGGCCGGCGCCCAGGAAGCCGGCCGCAAGGCCGCCCATGAAGCCGCCGGCGCGGCCGCCGAACAGGCCGCCACGCGCGGGCGCGGACGCAGCCGAGTTCATGCCTGCACCCGGCTGGGTGTAGGTGCGGTTGAATTGCGAGGCCGAGCCCGGCGCCGTGGAGGTCGAGGGCGGTGCCGAAAAGGTGCGCGAGCCGCGTGAGCCCGACGAGCCGCCGCCGCCGACGCGCGCGTCGGCGGACGAAATGACGAGCGCTGTCGGCAGCGCAAGCGCCAGCATGACGGCGAGCGTCTTGAAGAGATTGCGGGATCGTAGCGAGAAATTCATGTGCGTTTCCCAAATCCCCGGCATGGGGACGTGCCCCTAAGATGGGCAGACTTCCCAAAAAGTGAAGTGTGTTTGGGAACTTGCGGCTGCGGCCCTCAGTCGCGGGGATGTGGCAAAAGCCCATATTTGGCGGGGGCTTGGTCGGGTGGCGAGGGAACCGTGGTCACCGGCTACCGGCGGTTTCGGGGGGAGATTTCCACCCTTTCCCCCTCATTGCGAGCTTCTCGCGAAACCTCACCCCTGCTTCGTCATCGTCTCCTTCACCGCCGCCACGAGCTGGCTGAGCGTGAACGGTTTCGGCAGGAAGTCGAACTGCTGGCCCTCGGGCAGGCTCTTCTCGAAGGCGTCCTCGGCATAGCCGGAGACGAAGATGAACTTGATGTCGGGGTTCTTTTCCCGCATCGCCTTCAGGAGCGTCGGGCCGTCCATCTCGGGCATGACGACGTCGGAGACGACGAGATCGATCCCGCCGCTCTGCTCCTCCAGCATCTCCATGGCTTCGACGCCGTTCTCGGCCTCGACCACGGTATAGCCGCGCGAGCGCAGGCCACGTGCGTTCAGCGCGCGCAGGCCCTCTTCGTCCTCGACCAGCAGGATGGTGCCCTGCCCCGTGAGATCGGTGCGCGGCTTGGCCTCGACGGCCACAGCTTCCTTCGCGGCGCCATTCGTCGCGGTGGCAACGGCCGGCTGCTCGACCTGCACCTCCGGCTCGGCGTGATGGCGCGGCAGGAAGATGTGGAACGAGGTGCCCTGCCCCGGCTCGGAATCCACGTAGATGAAACCGCCGGTCTGCTTGACGATGCCGTAGACCGTCGAGAGGCCAAGGCCGGTGCCTTTGCCCACTTCCTTGGTCGAGAAGAACGGCTCGAAAATCTTGTCGCGGATATCGGCGGGAATGCCGGTGCCGGTGTCGGCGACCTCGATCCGCACATAATCCGCGGCCGGCATGCCCTTGTAGGCGAGCTTGCCCGCGTCCTCGGTGGTGACGTTGGCGGTGCGGATGATCAGCTTGCCGCCGTCGGGCATGGCGTCGCGCGCGTTCACCGCGAGGTTGACGATCACCTGCTCGAATTGGGAGACGTCGACCTTCACCGGCCAGAGATCGCGGCCGTGGACGAGGTCGAGCTTGACCTTCTCGCCGATCAGCCGGCGCAGCAGCATGGTGAGATCGGAGAGCGCGTCGCCGAGATCGAGCACCTGCGGCCGCAGCGTCTGCCGCCGCGAGAACGCCAGCAGCTGCCGCACCAGCGTCGCGGCGCGCGTCGCGTTCTGCTTGATCTGCATGATGTCCTGGAACGACGGGTCGGTCGGCTTGTGCGCGTTCAGCAGGAAGTCGTTCGCCATCATGATGGCGGACAGCACGTTGTTGAAGTCGTGGGCGATGCCGCCGGCGAGCTGGCCGACCGTCTCCATCTTCTGCGACTGGTTGATCTGGTTCTCCAGCGCGCGCCGCTCGGTGGTCTCGAGCATGTGCACAATGGCGGCTTCCGTCTCGTTCTCGGCGGAATCGACCGGCGTGACGAAGAACTGGCCCCAGCGCTCCTTAGTCCCTTCCAGCGCCACCTCGACCGGCGCGATGTCGGCCTGGCCTTCGGCGGCCTGGTTGATGGCGGCGATCAGGAGATGCCGGTCGCGCGAATTGACCGCGCGGAAGATCGACTTGGAGGCGCTGTCGAGCCCCAGCGCCTGGCCGAGCTTGGCATAGCGCGCATTGGCCCGCACGACGTTGCCGCCGCGGTCGACGGTCGCGATCGCCATCGGCGTGTGGTCGAAGAAGCGCATGAAGCGCACTTCGGCGGCGCGATCGGGGTCGCTGCGCTCGTCGCGGGCGCGGCTGATGACCAGCGTGCGCGAGGGGCCCGGCGCGCCGTCGGCGCCGAAGGCGAGCTTGTGATAGAGCCGCACCGGCATGGTCTTGCCGGTGCGCATGCGCAGGTCGATGTCGAAGACTTCCGTCTTCACCTCGCCCGGCACCGCCACGATCGAGGTCAGCAGCGAGGCGCCGTCGCCGGAGACGATGTCGGTCAGCTTCAGGCCGCCCGAGCCGATCTCGGCGAGGTCGTAGTCGAGCCAGTTCGCCAGCGTCGCGTTGACATAAGCAAGCTCCCCGGCCGGATTGACCGAGAAGAAGCCGCACGGGGCATGATCGAGATATTCGATGGCGTGTTGCAGCTCCTGGAACACGTCTTCCTGGCGCTCGCGATCACGGGTGATGTCGGCGATCGACCATACCGCGTATTTGGACTCACGCTTGCCGGTGCCAAGCGGGCGCACCCGCATGCGCAGCCAGCGGCCCTGGCTGCCGTCCTGGCCGGAGATGCGCACCTCCTCCTGCTGACGCTTGCCTTCGCGGGCCGCTTTCAGCAGACGGAACACGGCTTCGGAAACGTCGGGATTGCCGATGAAGACGCGTTCCACCGGGCGCACGTCCTGCGGGCCGGCGGCGCCGGTCAGCGTCAGATAGGCTGCATTGGAATAGACCACGTGGCCGCGGGCATCGGTGACCGCCAACCCGTCGAATCCATGATCGGCGATCCGGCCCACCACGGGATCATCGAGATTGCGGTCGGCGAAGCGGATGATGCCGGCGGCGAAGGCGAACAGGTTGAACAGGCCGACCATCGCCAGCACGGCGAGGATGCCGAGGATATAGGGCTGCGCCTGCGCGCGGCCGAGCGTCATCAGCCCGACGGCGACGGCGACGAGGCCGGCGGCCACCAGCAGCACCAGCGCAATGCTGCCCGAGCGCTGCGACGGCTCGTGCGCCGCAACGGGCTCGCGTGTGAGGTCGTGGTCGGTCTCGGCGGTCATCTCAAGCTGGCGCGGCCTGTCGGCAGAGAATCAACGCGCCACGGGGCGCATGGGGTCCTCCCTGCCTGAATCGGACCCCGAGGTGCAAGGGCAGCGGGAGCGAAAGGTAAGCTGATTCCCAGATTACAGCCATTTCCGGACCTTTTCGGGTGTTTTAGCCGCGTCCGGCACGGAATCCCTGCTTCAGCCGCATGACGTAACCGATCACCTCGGCGACCGCGTGATAGTGCTCGGTCGGGATTTCCTGGTCGATCTCGACGGTAGCGTAGAGCGCGCGGGCCAGCGGCACGTTCTCCACGATCGGGATGTCGTGTGCGCGCGCGATCTCCCGGATCTTGAAGGCGAGGTTGTCGACGCCCTTGGCGACGCAGATCGGCGCCGACATGCCGCGCTCGTAGGACAGCGCGATCGAATAGTGGGTCGGGTTGGTGATGATCACCGAGGCCTTGGGAACCGCCGCCATCATGCGCTTCTTGGAGCGCTGCTGCCGCAACTGCCTAAGCTTGCCCTTGATGTGCGGATCGCCTTCGGACTGCTTGAATTCTTCCTTGATCTCCTGGAGCGACATCTTCTGCCGCTGGAACCAGCTGCGATACTGGAAGAAATAATCGGCGATGGCGACGACCGCGAGCGCCGCGACCACAGCGCCGAGCAGATGAATGGTCATGCTGGTGCTGGCGCCGAGCATGGCGGCCGGATCGAGCCTGACCATCGCCTCCATGCGATGCCGCTCCGGCCAAAGGATCATGGTCATGACCACGCCGAGCAGCACCAGCTTGCCGATGCCCTTGAGAAAATTGGCCGCCGCCTGCTTGCCGAAGATGCGCTTGAAGCCGGCGCCGGGCGAGATCTTGCTGAACTTCGGCGTCAGGGATTCGGTCGACCAGACCAGGCGGTGCTGGAGCATGTTGCCGGCGACCGCCGCCAGCATCAGCATCAACAGCGG
The DNA here is from genome assembly GCF_030272265.2 of Bradyrhizobium sp. 62B. Lineage (NCBI taxonomy): Bacteria > Pseudomonadati > Pseudomonadota > Alphaproteobacteria > Hyphomicrobiales > Nitrobacteraceae > Bradyrhizobium > Bradyrhizobium sp. 62B. Next base: position 4,871,935 of record NZ_CP092841.2, read on the forward strand.
CACGCCGATCGCCGCGAGAATGGCGAATTCGATGTGCTGCATCAGCGCCAGCAGCGCCTTGCCGTCGGTCTTGATCATCCAGGAATTGGCGAGCAGATTGCGCATCGGCGCCAGCAGCCCGCTGCCCACCGAACCCGAGAAGGTCGAGACCACGAGCGTGCCGCCCGCCATCATGAACCAGGTGTTGATCTCCTGGCTCTTGGCAACGTCGCCGCGCTCGAGCGCATCGTCCAGACGCTTTTGTGTCGGGTCTTCTGTTTGACTCTCTGGATCGTTGTCTTCCGCCATCGATCCCTCGTTACCTGAGCGGCATCAACTGGTGCATGACACCGATGAAGTAATCCAGATAGGTGCCCATCATCGCCGTGAGCACGACGGCGAGCACCAGGAAGCCTGCGAAGATGGAGAGCGGCACACCGACGAAATAGACCTGCATCTGCGGCATCAGCCGCGCCAGCACCCCTAAGCCGATGTTGAAGACGAGGCCAAACACCAGGAACGGCCCCGAGAGTTGCAGCCCTAAGCGAAACGCGGCGGCGAAGGCGCGGGTTGCGAGCGCGGCGACGTCGCCGCTCGACACGGTCTCGCCCGGCGAGAAGATCGTATAGCTGTCGTTCAGCGCCGCGATCACCAGATGATGGCTGTCCGTGGCGAACAGCAGCGTCACGCCCAGCATGGTCAGGAAGTTGCCGACCAGCACGCCCTGCTGCCCCTGCGTCGGATCGACCGAGGTGACGAAGCCGAGCCCCATCTGCTGCGCGATCACGGATCCCGCGACCTGCAGCGCCGACAGCGTCACGCGCGCGGTCGCGCCCAGCACGATGCCGATCGCGATCTCATGCAGCATCAGGACCAGCAACGGCGCCAGCGAGCCCATGTCGACCTGGTAGGCGTTGCGGTGCAGCGGCAGGATGATCATCGTCAGCAGCAGCGCGATCGAGAGCTTGATCCGGGTCGGAATGTTGGTCTCGCCGAGCCCCGGCAACAGCATCACCATCGCGCCGACCCGGGCGAAGACGAGCATGAAGGAAGCGGCGAGCGCCGGCAGCAGCGAGACGTCGATGCGCATAATTGCCGCATCTTGCCTCAGCCGCCGATGATTCGCGACGAGATCCGCAGCATGTGGGAGTGCAGCGCGTCGGCCATGAACGGCAGCGCCAGCAGCATCGTGGCAAAGATGGCGAGGATCTTCGGCACGTAGATCAGCGTCTGTTCCTGGATCTGCGTCAGCGCCTGGAACAGCGACACGATGACGCCGACCACGAGGCCCACCACCATCAGGGGTGAGGACACGATCACGATCGTCCAGATCGCATCGCGCGCAACGTCGAGGGTCTCGGGTCCGGTCATTTGGGAATTCTCACTGTAAGTATTTCCGTCATTCCGGGGCTCGCGAAGCGAGAACCCGGAATCTCGAGATTCCGGGCTCGGTGCTTCGCACCGCCCCGGAATGACCGGTGCAAATCAGATCGGCATCTTCATGATGTCTTCATAGGCCGCGATCATGCGGTCGCGGACCGAGACCAGGGTGGACACCGCGACGTCGGTGTCGGCGACCGCGGTCACCACGTCCATCACATTGGCCTTGCCGGAGGCCATCGCGACCGTCTGCGCATCGGACTTGCGGCCGGACTCCATGACGCTGCCGACGGCGTCCTTCAGCAGCGAGGCAAAGGACTGCCCGCCGGCCTCGGTGCCCTTACCGGCACCGGCACCGGCGCCGGTGTTGTCCAGCACGCGGGCGAGGTTGGCATATGCATTGGCGGCGACTGACGGTGATGCCATGGCTCAATTGTCCTGTTCAGCTCTTGAGGATGTCGAGCGTGCGCTGGATCATCCGGCGCGTCGCACTGATGATGTTGAGGTTGGCCTCGTAGGACCGCTGCGCATCGCGCATGTCGGTCATCTCGACCACCGAGTTCACGTTGGGATATTTGACGTTGCCGCTGGCGTCCGCGACCGGATTGTTCGGCTCGTATTTGACGCGGAAGTTCGACTGGTCGGGCTTGATCTTGCCGAGGGTGACGACCTGCGCGTCGAGCGAGCGGTCGAGCGCGGAGGAGAAGGTCGGAACCTTGCGCCGGTAGGGATCGCCGCCTGACGTCTGCGCGGTCGAATCCGCGTTGGCGATGTTTTCCGAGATCACCCGCATGCGGCCGGCTTGCGCCCGCAGACCGGAGGTCGCGATTGCCATCGAACGGGCAAAGTCGCTGCTGTCATTGGCCATGATGCGCCTCCCCTAGCCGTTCTGTTCCGTCGATCATGCGGCTAGCCCTTGCCGATCGCGGTCTTGAGCAGATGCAGGCTCTTCGAATAGAGCGAGGTCGCCGCCGCGTAGTCCATCTGGTTGCTGGCGGCCTTCATCATCTCCTCTTCGAGATTGACGGCGTTGCCCGCGGGGCGGGTTTCGAAGCCCGCGTTCTTGTTCTGGTCGAATCCGGACGCCGCGCCCGACGGGGTCATGTGAGAGCCGCTGGTGCGCATCATCGCCAGGGGTCCCATCGAGCCGGTGACGGCCCCGGACTTGTCGAGTTTCGGCTCGACCAGGTCGCGCGGCCGGAATTTGGGCGTGTCGGAATTGGAGACGTTCTCGGACAGGACGCGCTGGCGTTCCTGGTGCCACTGCATCTTGGTGCGAAGCGCCGACAGTACCGGGAGGTCGTTGATGGACATCGTCGCGGCTCCTTCCGCCTCTCACGGACCCCTGAGGTCCGCAGCTAGGCAGAATTTGCCGTGTGTATGGTTAACAGCTGGTTAAGAGGATCCCCGACACCTGTCCCCGTGCGGGACAGTCATCTACGCCCCCGTGATTCTACGTCTCCAAAAGTGGCATTAACCCAACCGTTTGGCGGCGCCGGCACGGGCCAAGAAGTCGTTTTGGATCGAGCGATTCATGGGTTATTAAGAGTTGGGGACGGCAAAACTTGCCGTGGGACGTTAAGAAATCGCAGTTTGGGGCATCGTAGGCCCGTGGTTGGCGCATCCGACCATGGGCACGACAGAAGCGCCATTTGTCGGGGACAAGTATGCAAGGCAGCCCTATCACCTTCATCGTCGCGTTCATCGTCGTCCTGGCGTTGATCGGCGTCGCTGCTTGGCTGGTTCGCCGATTCGCCACCAGCCGGCTCGGCGCCAACACCCAGCGTGGCAGGATGCCCCGCCTTGCCGTGATCGATGCCGCCGCGGTCGACGGAAGGCGCCGCCTGGTGCTGGTCCGGCGTGACAATGTCGAGCACCTCCTGATGATCGGCGGCCCCACCGACATCGTCGTCGAGCCCAACATCGTTCGCGCCGCGCATGGCCGCGATCAGCTGCCGCAGCGTCCCAACGCCGCCGAGCCGCCGCGCCTTGCCCCGATGCCCGATGCCGGCGGCTGGGCCGACGAAGCGCCGCGGCCCGAGCTGCTCGATCATCCCGAGCCGCAAATGCCGGAGCCGCCGCCGCGGCCCGCACGCCCGTCCTTCGCCGACGAACTGCGCCGGCCCGCTCCCGCGCTGGCCGAACGCCGCAGCGAACCGCCGATGGGCGGCTTTCCGCCCGAACCGATGGCGCCCCGTCCCGAGCGCGAACCACGCCCCGAGCCGCTGCCGCCGCGCGTCCCGCGCAGCGAGCCGCCGCTGATGCCGCGTCCGCCGCGTCAGAGCGAGCCGGCCAAGATGCCGCCACCGCGCGCCGAGCGCGCCGCCGCACCGCCGCCTCCTCCGCCCGTGCCGCAGGCGCCGCCCGTTCCGCCGCCGGCGCCCGCTCCCGCGAGCCCTTCGAGCGCCGAGCAGAACCTCGCCGAAATGGCGCAGCGGTTGGAGGCTGCGCTACGCCGACCCGCCGGCGAAACGGTGGCCCCTCCCGTCGCGCCGGAGCCGCCGGCCGCGCCGCCCCCGCGGGCGGCTCGCAGCGAGCCGGCCGGGCCCCCGGCTCCGCCACCGAAGCCGGCCGCGGAAAAGACCAGCTTTGAAAACCTCGAAGACGAGATGGCATCGCTGCTCGGCCGTCCGAAGCCGTCTTCGTGAGGCTGCCGTCCCTCCCGCGTAGAGTTGTTTTCCTTTCTGTCCTGATCGCCGCGGCTTCGCTCGCGGGCCCTGCGCATGCGCAGGACATCAGCATCAATCTCGGCGGCGGCGGTGCTGGCGGTGGCGGCGTCACCGAGCGCGCGATCCAGCTCATCGCGCTGCTCACCGTGCTGTCGATCGCTCCGTCGATCCTTATCATGATGACGTCGTTCACGCGCATCGTGGTCGTGCTGTCGCTACTGCGCACCGCGATGGGCACGGCGACCGCGCCACCGAACTCGGTGATCATCGCGCTCGCGATGTTCCTCACCTTCTTCGTGATGGGCCCGGTGCTGCAGAAATCCTACGACGACGGCATCCGGCCGCTCGTCGCCAACCAGATCGGCGTCGAGGACGCGCTGCAGCGCGCCTCCGTCCCGCTGCGCGGCTTCATGCAGAAGAACGTGCGCGAGAAGGACCTCAGGCTGTTCCTGGATCTCTCCGGCGAGGCGGCGCCGGCCACCCCCGACGACCTCGCCCTTCGCATCCTCGTCCCCGCCTTCATGATCTCCGAGCTGAAGCGCGCCTTCGAGATCGGCTTCCTGTTGTTCCTGCCCTTCCTGATCATCGACCTCGTCGTCGCCTCCGTGCTGATGTCGATGGGCATGATGATGCTGCCGCCAGCGACGATCTCGCTGCCGTTCAAGCTGATCTTCTTCGTGCTGGTCGACGGCTGGTCGCTGGTGGCGGGGAGCCTGGTGCAGAGTTACGGGGGATGAGAGGGACACCGCCCCTTCAACAAGGAAAGCCGGCTCCGTCCCGCATCGACAACGGAGTTGCACTCCCTCTCCCGCTTGCGGGAGAGGTGCCCCCAGCCAGCAGTGATTGGTTTCAACCTGAAGCCGTCGGTGTTACCGCGTCATCTTGATCTGCCGCACCACCGGGATCGTGGGCAGCGAGCCGGTGTGCTCCGCTTCGTCCTTGGCGTGGGGGGCGGCCGGTGCGCGGGCGGTGGCGTCGGGGAAACGCTGCTTCATCTCGCGCAGGAATCCGTCGAGCGTGTCGACGCTGGCGGCCAGCTTGGCGATCTCGGCGAATTCGGCGCTGGAGGCGGCGGCCGGCTTGCTGGCGATGTCGAAGGCGAGACGATCGGCGCTCTCGCTCATCAGCGGCGCGTATTTCTCGCGGAAGCGCGACAGGCCGATCGAGTCGTCGGCGAGCGCATAGCCGACGGCGGCGCGGATGATGTCGCTCTTCTCCACCGCGTTGAGCGGCTTGAAGTCGCGGAAGCGCTCGCCGTAATAGAGTTCGATCTGCTCGGCGGACTCGCGCCAGCGCCGTGCCGCCCAGAAGATGTCGGAGCGCAGGCGGAGCACTTCGCGCCCGGAGACGTTGGAGACGATGTCGAGCGCGAGATCGTGACGGCCGACGTCGCTCTGCGCGCGCGCCTCCAGCAGCAGGCGCTGCTGCCTGAGCTCGCCGGAGAGATCGCTGATGCGGCTGGCGCGCAGCGCGGTGATCGCCATGTCGGGCTTGCGGTTGGCGAGATAGATCATGGAAAGGCGCGCGGCGACCTGGGCACGCGCGGCGCCTTCGAGGCGATGGTCGACCTGGTACTGCAGGAGCTCGGCAGCCTGATCGAGCAGATCGATCGAGGCGAGACGGTCGGCGAGCCGGCGGATCAGTTCGTCGCCGCGACGGCCGATCGGCGTCAGCTCGCGGAACTCGTAGAACATCCCGAGCGCTTCGACCGGCGGCAGCTCGTCACCCTTCGGTCCCAGGAAGATTTGCGTGAACAGCTCGGAGGCGAGGTCCTGCGCCTGACGGGAGGCTTCCGCGTTCGGCTGCAGCCGCGTCGCGGTGCGCGCCGCGGTGAGCGCGTCGCGGTAGCGACCGCTGTCGGCATACATGCGCGACAGCATCTGCAGCGTCCTGACCTCGATCGTATCGCCGCGCCAGGTCATGGACAGGGTCTCGAGCTCGCGTAGCGCGTCTTCCTTGCCGATCTCGTCGCGCTTCTGTCGCAGCGCGACTTCGAGCTGCTTGGCTTCGGCGGCCGCCGGCCGGTCGGCCGAGGCGGCAGCGAACTTGTAATCGTCGAGCGCGTCCTTGTCGTGGCCGAGCGCCTCGGCGAGCCGGCCGCGCAGCACGGCGAAGCCGGGCGCAGCCTCGGGCGAGACGCCGACCACTTCGAGCTCGCTGCGGCGCTTGGAAGCGCCGGCATAGTCCTTCACCTCGAGCGACGCGCGCATCGCATCCATCGTCACGATGCGCTGGATGTCGAGCGGCAGCGAGGCGATGGCGAATTCGACGTTCTTGAACTTCTCGCGCGCATCCGCCCATTTGCCCTGACGCGCAAAGGCGAGCGCCTTCCAGAGCTGGGAATCGTGGCTGTTGCCGATCACGGGGTTGGCGAGGTCCTTCAGGCCCTGCGTCGGGCGGCCGATCAGGATGTTGGCGATCGCATGCATGATCAGCGCGCCGCTCTCCTCCTTGTTGAGGGGATCGGTCAGCATGACGTCGGTGACGGCCTTGGCCTCGTGATACATCGCACGCGACATGTAGAACTGCGCGAGGTCGAGCCGCGGCAGCGAGCGCAGCGCCGGCTCGACGGCCGAGATCGCCGTCAACAGCTCGCTCTGGCGCGCCATGAAGTTTTCCGACTGGCCCTTGCGCCAGCCTTCGGGACTGAAGACGGGGCGGACCGCGGTCGGCGCGCGCTCGGCCGAGATGTCGACCGGCGAGAGCGTCAATCCGCCCTTCTTGCCGAGGATCACCTTGTCGGAGCCGACCTCGACGCCGACCTCGTCGGAGTTCGGCCGGATCGCGATGCCATGCGCGGATTCCAGCAGCGAGAGATCGACGAGGTCCTGCCGCTTGATGAAGCCGCGCACCGGCCGCTGCGCGGTGACGACATAGAGCGTGTCGCCGGCGTCGGGATCGGTGAGCTTGTGCAATTGGCCGGGATTGGCGAAGGGGATAGCGATGTTGGCGAGCGCGGGGTCGGTGATGTTGCGCGACATCATCAGCGGCAGCGGCGTCGCCGAGATCTTGTCGGCGAGCGTCAGAAGCCAGTTGGTCTCCTTGCCGACCTCCTCGCTCGCCAGCGAATAGACCAGCGGACGGGTGAGACGGATGCGCACCGCCTGCCCCTTGTCGAGCGGGATGCGGCCGACCTCACCGATCATCGCGCCGCCCCTGGCGCGGATCGCCTCGACATCGATGGGCTTCGGCGTATCGAACACCAGCCACACCGTGTCGCCGCGGCGGAACGCGGCCGCGGGCGTTGCGACAGGAATCGGGAACGTCACGCGCAAGCCGTCGCTGTCGCGGCGCGCATCGACGCTGGCGATGCTCGGCTGCGGCGCGGCCGGCGCAGCCTTTGCGGTTTCCTTGGCACTTTCCTTGACCGGCTCCTTCGCGGCCTCTTTCGGCGCTTCGGCAGGCGCGGGCTTGGCCGGCGGGGCCGCAGCTTCAGCGACGGGAGCCGCGGGCTTCGGGGCTTCCTTCAAAGCGTCCTTGGGCGCTTCCGGAGCATGCGCCGCCTCAACCGCGGGCGCCGGCTTCGGTGCTTCAGCGGCCGGCATCGCGGCGGGCGCTTCCGCCTTGACCTCGGGTTTGACGTCAATCCTGGCTTCGCGCGCGATCATCTCGGAGGTCGGCGGCGCGATCTCGCGATGGGCCTCCTTCGGCTTCTCGGCCGCGGGCTTCTCGGGCGCCGGCTGGGGCCCGTGACCGGCGGGCTTCATCTGCGCGATCGCCGCCTCGGGCGTCGCGGCCATCTTGCCCTTGTCGGGCTGGAAAGACACGTCGACGACGTAGTTCTTCTCGTCGCGGAACGAATGCACGTCGGAATCGCCGATCAGCGCGATCTCGACATTGGTCTGGTCGATGTCGGCCTTCTGCTTGATCGAGGCAACGTTGGGCGGCGCCGCGACGACCGCGTCCGCCAGGTCGAAATTGAGGTTGGCGTTGAAAGCGAGCGTGAGCTTCTGCTCGTTGAGCACGGAGGACACGCCGACACCGTCGGGCATCTCGAACACGAAGCGCACGAAAGTCGGCTGCACCGAGGCGCGCACGCGGATCGGCGGACGCTTCTTGGACTCGGCCGCGGCGCGCTGGGCGCGCAGCGCGCGCTCGGCGACGCGTGCGCGCTCGGCAAGCTCCTTGACGACGTCCATCGGCAGGCTCGGCGGAGGCCCCTTCCACCCCTCGGGCAAAAGGTCGATGAAAGTGCGCTCGCCGGCGTTCATGGTGTTGACGGTGACGCGCCGCGCCAGCGACAGGCGGATGGCGCTGCCGTCGGGATCGCGGCGCGCGGAATTGATGTAGTCAGGCGCGCCTGCCGGCACGCGATCGACGGGAACGTCGACGGGCCGGTCGAACCGGATGACGAGGATGGAGCCCGCGGTCGTCACCTCGGAGGGAACGTCCTCGCCGAGCTTGATGACGAGACGGGCAAAGCCGCCGCCGGCCGAAAAACTCGCCTCGCCCCTGACCGGATCAGTCGCCCGGGCAGGCGTACCAAGGCTGATCAGCAGGCAGACCGCCAGCATGGCCGCGCTTCGGACATGACGCGACAGGCCCGGCGCGAAAGCGCGGGCTCGCGACACAAATCCAGCGGCAGCCTCTCGCCCCATTGGCGGCATGTCTTCCGTTTCGATGGTCCAGCACGGCACTGATGCCGGCCCCTGCCGTCGACTGTAGGTCTCGCCAATTAAGGACTTGTTAATGCTATATCTTGATTTGCTCTGGAGGCAGCACGCCGTGCCGCATCGAGCGTCGACGGGTCCGCCGTATTTGAATTTGAGACGCCGATGGTTAAGGATTTGTTAACGCCTGCACAACGGTCCTGCCGGGGTTGGCCACCCCCTCACGGCATCCCATAGCGGACAAAGGCTTCGTCGATCCGAGCGTCGATCTTCTTGGCCGCCGACATATCGCTTTGGCCACCATCTGCGTCGCCGAGTTTGAAGCGGGCAAGCCCTCGGCCGTACAGCGCGCTAGCAAGCTTGGGCGCGAACCGCAGCGCTGAGTTGTAATCATCTATCGCCGCGGAGAATTGCCCCAATTTCAGATTTATAAGAGCTCGCGAGTCGTATGCTGCCGCGTTGTTCGTTTCCGATCGAAGCACAATATCGCAGTCTTCCAGCGCAGCCTGCAAAGCGCCAAGGACGGCTCGGGTCCAACAGCGGCCGCTCCGCGCCGCCTCCAGCTTCGGATCAAGGCGAATTGCCTCGTCATAGTCCTGCGCGGCACGGTCGTACGCGTTCGCCTTCAGGTACGCCGCCGCGCGGTTGGCGTAGGCAGCGCCATAGTTCGGGTTGAGCTTGAGCGCCTCCTCAAAAGCGCTGATCGCTAAATCGTTCGCGCCCGTTTTCAGATAGGCCACCCCGAGGTTGTTGAAGGCTTTCGCATAGTTCGGGTCAAGCCTGGTCGCTTCGAGGAAATCCTTGATCGCGCGTTCGTAGTCGGCTTTAGCGCTATAGGCATTCCCCCTGTTGTTGTAGGCGACAACGAAGCCGTTCAGCGCCCCCTCGCCCGCTTCGATGAACGCCGTGCAGCCATCGATCCGAGCTTCGGGTGAGACATGGTCTGAGCCGTTACACAGTTCAACCGTCTTGAGGGAGCTGCCCTTCTGCTTCTGCGCCCAGCCCGACGAACTGGACAGGACAAGCATAAGAGCGAGCATCACGGCCTGGATGAAACTGGCTCTTGCGGTCATTTCCACACCACGTGTCGAGTCCGACAGTGAATGAAGCGTCACTGCTCATTCTCCCCGGCCGGCGCTGCAGCGCTCGGCGGCTTCGGACCAAGCGAGTTTCTCAGCAGCCCCGACAGATGTTGAGCCTTCGATTGCTGCTTCGATCGGGCTCCGGCGCCGCGGATGTCGGCGGCTTCTTCAGGAGCTTGCTCTTGCCCTCTTCGATCAAGGTAGAGAATCTGACCGACCCATCATCCAAAATCTCGATGTGCGGCGTCGTGCCCCGGATCCCGAGCGTGGCGACGGGGGTATCGACCTTCATGTCGCCTGTCTCTGCGACGCTGCCTGCGACAAAAGTGAACGTCCCCTTGGCGAGATTGAATAGGCTCGCATTGGACTTGCCGGCCGGCTCATACACATAATGATCCAATACCATACGGGCGTTGCTCGATAGATTGAACGAGCTGCCGTCGGTAAAGTTGATGGCGACCCGGCCATCGACCCCCGTCTGCACCACATCACCAAGATAGACGGGATCACCCGTATTGGCCCGGATGGGGTCACCCGAGACATTCGCCTGAACGATCACTGCGCCCGCATGTTCGATCGTGACCGAGCCGGTGGCAACCACCACCTTCCCAATCGGTTTCGATGACGAGGTAGCGACGGCGGGCTTGGCGGAATCGATTTGCGCTCGAGCCGCACCCGGTAAGAAGCAGGCAAGCGCCACAACGAGGACGGTCGCCAGAGCGGCTATCGCAGGTCTGCACATGATCCCCCCTTTCTGAGAAGATCTTGCCGCTAATCCGCGGTCTATCCTGACCCGCGCGACGCAGCCGCAATAACTATAATATTGTTTAATTTTATTAACTGGACTACCTTATCTCCGGCGCTGCGCAAGCACCATCAATTAAATCCATCTCGTTTGTCAATTTAATCACATTGGCGGGAGGGGCACGGCGGGGAATGGGCGGTGAGCTTCGCTGTCCCCGGCGCAATGCGTCTCCCTCTTAGACTTGATTTTTTTCGGCGGGCAAGCCTTCGGGGCTGCCGGCGCCAAGAACTTTTTTGCCTTGGCGAGGACCCGAGCAAGGCAGCACGCCGAGCCTGAAACGATCACCCAGGCGAGGTCGAGCCATGTTAGTTGCATCCGGCATCCAGGTTGATAACGGGGCCGCCATGGCCCTGCCCGCCGAACTCATCGGCCATATTCCGAAAGTGATCGGTCGCTGCACGCTGACGCGAGCGAGCGGCATCGCCACACAGGCAGCGGCTGGTGCGCCTATCTACCGGGGCGACGTGCTGGAGACCGATGCCGACGGACAGATCACAATTCGCTTCATCGACGGTACTTTCTTCAACCTCGGCTGCGGCACTCGCGTTGAGCTGAGCGAGTTCGTCTTCGACGTCGAAGGCATGCCACTCGCAGCCCTGTTCGACGTGACCCGAGGGACCTTCAGTTTCGTACCAGGCCGGCTGGCACAAGCCGGGGCGCTCCAGCTCAATACCCCCATTGCAGGCATTCGCGCCCGGGGGCACGCGGGCGGTTTCGGGATGCTGACGCTTGCAGCATTGACTTTCTCGGCCGCGCAAGACGCCGAGGCGGCGGATCCGGATGTCACATTCCTGGATGACGATTCCATCACCTACAAGGACCTTGCGCACGGTGCATTCGAGCTCGTGACCAAGGAGCGGATCCCGCGGCACATCATCGTCGAAGATCCCGGCGAGACGATCGTCATCAAGAAGGTGGGATCAACCATCAGCGTCAACCAGGTCACGAACACGTCCGCTCGCATGGACGAATTGCGCGCCGCTCAGCAGGACGTACTCGCCAATCTCTCCGACGGGCAAGGTCCACACGGATCGAGCACACCACCCTTTGTCAAATCCCTGTCCCTGCAGCCGATCAATTTCATTCCGTCCGATGCGCCCACGCCGCAGAACCTGCTGGCCCCAGTGACACCCTTCGCTATTCCCGTTTTCGACCCTGTGCCGCCGACGCTCAGCACCGGAGCGGGGCCAACCGAGCTCGATACGGTGGTGTTTGATACATTCACTCCGACGAGCGGAGTTTTCGCCGCCAGCAGCACCAGCAGCGGCGCCAAGCTGACCTTTGGTGTCATAGGGGCGGCCGCCGGCGAGATGATCCTCAACGGAGTGACATACGATCTGTCAAAGCCAAGTCCGTACGGGACGCTCTACGTCAACAGTGTGAGCGGTGCCTACACGTTCGTGCCTGACAGCGCCGCGATCAATGCGTTGAAGGCACCCTCGACAGACGATTTCGTCATCACGGTTTCCGACGGCCTCAATTCTGCGAGCAAGACGTTCACGATCATCATCAACGGTGTCAACGACGCTGCAATCATCTCTGGCAATACGACCGGTTCGACCATTGAGGCTGGCGGCATAGACAATGGAGCGCCCGGCACGCCGATTGCGACCGGCACCCTTTCCGATACCGACGTCGACGATCCGCCCAATACGTTCACGGCGGTGAGTTCGCCAACCACCAGCACCGGTGGCTATGGCACCTTCACGATGACAGCGTCCGGCTTGTGGACCTACACTTTGGACAACGCCAATCCTGCAGTGCAGCGACTCAATGTCGGCGACACGCTCACCGACAACTTTACGGTGACCACGAGCGGAGGCACCGCCCAAGTGGTGACGATCACGATCCACGGAGTCAGTGACGCCGCGATCATCTCCGGCGCAACGACCGGCGCAGTGATCGAGGCTGGCGGCCTCGCCAATGCAAACCCCGGCACGCCCACCGCGACCGGCATCCTCACCGATACCGACGTCGACACGACCGCAAATGCTTTCACGGCGGTCTCCTCGCCAACGGCGAGCGCCGCCGGCTATGGCACCTTCACCATGACGGCAGCCGGCGTGTGGACCTATGAGCTCGACAATATCAACGCTGCGGTGCAGGCGCTCAACACCGGCGAGACATTGACCGATACGTTCACAGTGACCACCCTGGACGGAACTGCCCAGGTCGTGACGGTCACCATCCATGGCACCAACGATGCTGCCATCGTTTCAGGCACCACGACCGGCTCGGTGACTGAGGCAGGCGGCATCGCCAATGCGACACCCGGCAGCCCGAGCGCAACGGGCACGCTCTCTGCCGCCGACGTCGACAATGCGCCTAACACCTTCACCGCGGTGAGTTCGCCGAGGGCAAGCAAGAATGGGTATGGCACCTTTACGTTAACCGCCGCCGGCGTGTGGATCTACACGCTCGACAACGCCAGCGGCGCGGTGCAGGCGCTCAATGTCGGCGGTACGCTCACCGACAGTTTCACTGTCACAACCCTCGACGGCACGCCGCAGGTGGTGACGATCACCATTCAGGGCAGCAACGACGCGGCCCTCATTTCTGGCACCACGACCGGCTCGGTGATCGAGGCAGGAACTTTCTCACCTGGCGCTCCCATCGCGACGGGCACGCTCACCGATACAGACGTCGACAACCAGCCGAACACGTTCACCGCAGTCTCTTCGACAGCAAGTGACGGCGGATACGGCACCTTCACGATGACCGCGGCCGGCGTATGGACTTACACCCTAGATAACAACAACAGCGTGGTTCAGGCGCTCGACGTCGGCGACACGTTGACCGACACGTTCACAGTAACCGCCATCGATGGTACGACGCAGACGGTGACCGTCGCCATTCATGGCGCCAGCGATGCAGACCCCAACGATTTTGATAACCTGGCCACGGGATCTGCAGTGATCTCCGATCCTCCGAACGTGTATGGAACACCGGGGAGCGAAACCATCGCCGGCGGCGGCGATCGAGGTCAGATCATCTACGCGGGAGCGAGCAGCGATACCGTCAACGGCACCGGCAAAGCCGACGTTCTCTATGGCGGCTCTGGCGATGACACCATCAAGGGCAACGATGGGGATGACGTGATCTATGGCGGCTCGGGCAGCGATACAATCAACGGCAACAACGGCAACGACGTCATAACCGGTGGTTTTGGTGCGGATCAACTCACCGGCAGCAATGGCAACGACCGCTTCGCTTATTTGTTCGTAGCCGATTCCAACGCAAACCAGTACGACACCATCACCGACTTCGCCTCGGGGGCTGACAAGATCGACCTGACTGCCTTTGGCGCGCTTGGGTTTGTCATATTGGCCTTGAGCTCAACCAGCACCGTCGTGCCGGCACATACGATCGCCTGGCTCTACGACAGCGCGGCCAATCAAACGATCGTGTACGTCAATCCGACGGATCAGACCCTGCATGTCGGCGATTCCGGTCTGCTCGAAATTCATTTGCAGGGGGTTGCAACCATCGACGCGTCGGACTTCATCACGGCGCCGGCGGCGGCACCGGTGATGGCGGTAGCCGGCGATCTGCTCGACCTAACCGCAACCGCGCAGAATGACGCGACCGCCGTGATGACGACCACTTCCGAAGTCTCGTCCGATGTCGGCGGCGGCGACGGCACGCTTCTCGCTGCGGGGAGTTCGGCAATCCAACCAACCGAGCCGGCCTCAAGCCTCGATTCGAGCTGGGACCAGATCGCAGCGAGAGAATATTCCAGCTTGCCCGGTTCAGACGAGGTGCAAACGCTCGTGATCGAAACGCCCCGCAGCGACGCGGCACCTGCCCCAGCCGGTGCGCTGGCGGTGATCATGCAGCACATGGTCACACACACGGAGACCAGCTTTGTCTTCGACAACCTGACCGGTTTCGACGCCGCCTCAATGGCTGGCAAAAGCGGCACGATTGCCGCGAGTGGCCAGGTGCCCGACATTCCGATCGCCATGCTGAATTTTGCCCATGACGCTGCCGAACACCACGCTGGAGGCAGGTTTGCGCCGGGGAGCGATGCTGACGACGGCACCTTGCCACCGGGACGCGCCGCCAAGGCGGCTCATGCCCATGATCAAACCGGCGATGAAACGGCAGACACGACGCTCAACCCAAGCCTCCTGAAGTCAGCGACCGGCGGCGTCAACCATTTGCCGACCGGCGAGGCGGAACAGCACAACCCGTCCCAGGGAGCGTCTGGATCCCACCCTGCCGGTCCGCAGCAGCTCGGCGACTCATTCGAGTTTAAAGGTGACGCTTCGCCTGGCTCACTGCACAGCGCAGTGTTGGCTCGTCTCTCGGACATCGTCGGTCAGCACGAGCAGGATGAGGGATTCCATGCGTCCGAGCTGGCGTCCATGCCTGAAACTTCCGGTGTTGAGTCGCCTCACGGCGCAGGAACAGTTCACGCCCATGTGTTGCACGATCTGATCGTATGACGCTCAGGCCGGTTGCGTTTTCAGTGTTGCTTGTCGGCGCCTTCTGGCGCCGAGGAGTTCTGTACGCCGAGGGAAGATCCATCATCGTTACCGTCGTCAACTTCTGGCGGCGCTACATTCTGATGGCTAAGGGCGGACGTCCACGCTGATGTCATCGCCGCTATGAGCAGCCGGTTGACGGCCTCAATGACGCGCTCCGCTGCGGACGAGTAGTTCATGGCCTCCTCCTGCGCTGCCGATTGCGAACGGCCGAAGCGTAGGACCGCGGCTTGAGCGCAACTGTACGGCACTTCACACCTGCGCGCGTCAACTCATCGCGGTCCCAGAGGGTGCCGCCTGGATCGACTGCATCCGCCGCGGGAGTTCGATCGAGTTGCTGGGCGCGCGCTCTCACAACCTTCGGCACGTTGCGGTTCGCGCGCGACTCTGAATCAGATGTGACCTCGGCGATGCGAATCGCATTGGTTAGCTTTTGGGGGGTAATCAATGAACGGAGAAGCCGGTTGCATTGTGTGTAGCAGGGCAAGAGCGGTCGTAGCGATGGTTCCGATCGCCAGCGGATACTCCCTGAAAACATTTGAGTGCTCCTGTTGCCATAGCACCCTGCAGCTCGTCACTCGCGTCACAGAGGCGCCGCTGATCAAGCAGCAGCTAGATACTCTTCCTCGGGTGGAGAAGCAGTTGCGCCCGCCTGTTCGCAGGGTGCAACAGGTCTTCGCGAATTAGGCACGCAAGGCTCTCGTTGGGCTCCAGTCGAACGACCACGCTGCAACGCGTCCGGTCGCGCCAGCTCCGTTCGCCCTGCGCCCTCAATTCGGCTTTTGCGTCGGCTTGCCCTCGATCTTGGGCAACTCGGCGGCCGAGGCGGACTGATCGCCGCCGCCATTGGCGCGGCGGGCCATCTCGACCGTCAGCTTCTCCGCCGCTTCCGGCGACATCAGTCCCATGATGTCCGACATCTTCCGCGGCGCGATGGCCGAGGCGATCTCGATCAGCACACCCATCTCGAGGCGGTCGAACACCCGCGCGGCGTCCTTGGGCTTCATGCCCTCGTACATGGTGACGAGACCCTTCATGCGCTGGGCTTCGGCGGCCTTCTGCTCGGCCTGCGTCGCGGAGATGCGGGTTTCCACCGCCTTCATCTCCTCGACCTTGCCTTCGATGCGCTTCTCGGCCGATTTGAGCAGGCTTTCGCGGATGTCGATCTCGCGCTGACGGGCCTCGATCTCCTGGCGGCGCGCCTGCAACCGCTCGAGGATCGCGCGCTCGGAGGCCGAGACCTGCGGCTGGCCCTCCTCGACCTTGACCACGGTGCCTTCCGGCTTGGTCTCGGGCGCGGCGGGCTTCGGTGCCTCCTTCGGCGCGCCATGGGTCGAGCCGGTGATGATCTCGGGTTCCTCGCGGCCGGTCGGGAAGTTCAGGTTCTCCTGGGCCCAGGACTTCTTGGTCTGGTTTGGCTTGTAGTCGAAGACATAGCCGCCATTGATCACGAGGCCCGCGACCTTCAGCGTGGCGAGGCCAGCGACGGCAACCAGGACGACCGGAATGACGCGGATGTTACGAAAGGATTTCATATCCTGGCTTCATGCGGCAAGGCCGTTGGATCGCCGGCGCTCGGAGAAGGCTTCGGCGGCCGCCGCCACCGCCTTCGCCGTCGATGGCTTGGCTGCGGGCGCGACGACCGTTTCGGGCCCGGCGACGGGGCGCGCGGCGATCGCGATCTTGGACAGCCGCCGCACCACGTTGTCGGCTTCGCCGAGCTGCTTGTGGAGCTGGTCCGACATCTGCGTCGCCGCGGCGAGCTGGCTGCCGAGGTTCTCGTTGACGTCGCGCACGGCGAGCTTCAGCCCGCCGATCGCGCGCTCGGCGATCTCTGTCGCCGTGATCAACTCGCCGATCACCGCCTTCAGCGAATGCTCGTCCGCCTTCAGCCGCGTCAGCCGCTTGTTGAGCATGACGCAATAGACGATCGTCAGCATCAGCAGGATAGCCACCAGCGTCTCGATCGCCATTCCCAGGGAGTGGTTCATGGGGCCTCCATCATCTTGTTCTGCTCGTCCACCTTCTCGAACATCGCAAGTGTCGTACTTGGCTTGCGCAAGGGTTTCGTCACGCGGATCGCGACGCGGTCGCCGACCCGGCCCATCCGCCCCTCGGTCAGCGTGACGTCGCCGCAGCGCACGGTGACGTTGGCATCCGCACGCATGTCCAGCGGCAGGGTGTCGCCGACCTTGAGCCGCATCAGCTGCTTGAGCGGGATGTCGGCCTCGTAGAGCACGGCATCGACGGCGATCTCGGCCTGCACGATCTCGGTGGCGAAATGGCCTTCCCAGACCGGGTCGCGGCCGAATTTTTCGCCCATGAACATCTGGAGCAGGACGCCCCGGATCGGCTCGATGGTCGCGTAAGGCAGCAGCAGTTCGATGTTGCCGCCGCGGTCTTCCATGTCGATGCGCAGGCGCACCAGGATCGCGGCATTGGCGGGACGGCTGATCGCGGCGAAACGCGGGTTGGTCTCGAGCCGGTCGATCGTGAAGGTCACCGGCGACAGCGGCCGGAACGCCTGCTCGGCGTCGGCCAGCACCACCTCGACCAGCCGCTTGACCAGCTCGGTCTCGATCGTGGTGTAGGGCCGGCCCTCGATGCGGAGCTGGCTGGTGCCGCGGCGGCCGCCGAGCAGCACGTCGATCATCGAATAGATCAGGTTGGAATCGACCGTCGCCATGCCGAAGTTTTCCCACTCCTCGGCCTTAAAGACGGTGAGGACGGCGGGCAGCGGGATCGAGTTCATGTAGTCGCCGAAGCGCACCGAGGTGATGCGGTCGAGCGAGACTTCGACGTTGTCGGAGGTGAAATTGCGCAAGGACGTCGTCATCAACCGCACCAGGCGGTCGAAGACGATTTCGAGCATCGGCAGACGCTCGTAGGAGACCATCGCCGAATCGATGATGGCGCGAATGCCGGAATGGTCGTCGAGCGTGACGTCGCCGACGGTGAAGCCGAGGAGATTGTCGATCTCCTCCTGCGACAGCACCCTCTCGCCGGAGTTCTTGCCGCTGCCGAGGTCGCGGCTGCCGTCCTCGACCATGGCCGCCCATTGCAGGGCCATGGTCTCCGACAATTCGTTTTCGGCGGCAGCCTTTGCGGCCTCCGCGGGATCCTCGGAATCGAGCGACGCCTCCCATTGGGCGGCAATCGCATCCTGGTCCATTTGCTCGTTGCCGGCCATGACGCTAGCCCATTGCCTCCCGCAGCGCCATCACTGGACCACGACTTCCTTGAACAGCACCGCGCTGACCTGGATCGGGGCGACCGCCGCGTTGACGCGCTTGGTCAGCTCCTCCTTGAGGCGGAAGATGCCGGCGGATCCGTTGAGGTCGGAGGGGCGCAGCTCGCGCACATAGGTCTGGAAGATGTCGGTGACGCGCGGCATCGTCGGCTTGATCGCCTCGATCTGCTTCTCTTCCTTCAGCTCCAGCACGATCTTCAGCCGCAGATATTGCACGCGCTCGCCCGGCGCACCGGCGAGGTTGACCATCATGTCGGGGACGTCGACGAAGGCCGGCGGCTTCGGCGGCGGCGCGGCCTCGGCATGATGCTCGTCGTCGCCGTGGCGGAAGAAGAAGAACCATGTCGCAGCACCGCCGCCGAGGATTGCGAGCAGGCCGACGGCCATGATGATGAGCTTCAGCTTGTTCTTGGGCGGAGCGGCTTCCGCGCCTTCGGCGGCTGCGCCGCCTTCTGCTTCATTCTCTGCCATGGTCGCCGCGCCCGGATCTCTGAAAGGGGTCGAAAGAGCGAAGCCTCAAGACAGTGACGCGATACAAATGCCCCGGCGCAATGCGCTCCTCTTCATGGCAAACGCTACGGTAATAATGGTTAACGGAATCTTTCAATTGGGCTTCCGCTAGGAAAAATCTGCCGGGCATACATGGCTAACAGAACCTTTCTGCCGCCCTCCCGCGCCCCTCCAAAATCTGCAAGATATTGAAATCACACAATTTTCCGAGTTGGCACGGCTTTCGCTGAGAGAGCGCCGAGACCCCAAGGTTTGGGAGAACCTGAAGGTCTCGATCACGGGGTCGGCCAAGGCGCTTGGGAGAGCGAAATGGCAGGCCTCACTCAGGGGAGATTTCCGATGCAGAACGCGCTTCTGATCGGCCTGTCACGGCAGATGACGTTGGAACGGCAGATGGATGTCATCGCCAACAACGTCGCCAATGCCAACACCAACGGCTTCAAGGCCGATCATTCGCTGTTCGAGGAGTTTCTCAACTCGAACGCGCGCGAGGACAATTTCATCGGCGCCGACCGCCGCGTCTCCTATGTGCAGGACCGCGGCACCTTCCGCGACGTCGGCCCGGGGCCGATGGAGATGACCAAGAACCCGCTCGATATGGCGATCAGCGGCGACGCCTATTTCGCCGTGCAGGTCAATGGCGGCGAGCGCTACACCCGCGACGGCAAGTTCTCGCTCAACTCGACCGGCCAGCTCGTGACCTCCGACGGCAACCTCGTGCTCGGCACCGGCGGCCCGATCACCTTCCAGCCGACCGACCACGACATCAACATCGCCCCCGACGGCACCATCACGGTGCTCGAGGGCACGGCGAAGACCGACTCGATCCGCGGCAAGATCAAGATGGTGTCGTTCGACAATCCGGCCAAGCTGACCAAGCTCGGCGCCAATCTCTATGACACCGGCTCCGCGACCGTGCAGCCCGCCACCAAGTCCACCGTGGAGCAGGGTTACATCGAGAAGTCGAACGTGAATTCGGTCGGCGAGATGACCCGCATGGTCGAAGTCATGCGCAGCTACACCGCCATCGCCAATCTGCTGCAGCAGCAGAGCGACCTCCACAAATCGGCGATCGAAAAGCTCGCCGACGTTCCGGCCTGATTGAGGGAGAACTGAGATGCAGGCACTTCACACCGCAGCGACCGGAATGGCGGCACAGGAACTCAACGTTCAGGTGATCTCCAACAACATCGCCAACCTGCGCACCACCGGCTTCAAGAAGCAGACCGCGGCGTTCCAGGACCTGATCTACGAGCACGTGCGCCGCGTCGGCGCGCAGGCCTCGGACCAGGGCACCATCCTGCCCGTCGGCGTCGACATCGGCGGCGGCGTCAAGACCGTCGGCACGCCGCGCAGCATGACGCAGGGCACGCTGTCGCAGACCGGCAACGATCTCGACCTCGCGATCTCGGGCGAAGGCTTCTTCAAGATCCTGATGCCCGACGGCAGCTACCAGTACACCCGCGACGGCACCTTCCAGATGGACAATCAGGGCCGCGTCGTCACTGCCCAGGGCAACCCGGTGCAGCCGACGATCACGATCCCGCAAAACGCCTCGGGCCTCACGGTCAACGTGCAGGGCCAGGTTTCGGTGACGCTGCCGGGCTCGTCGACCTCCACCATCCAGGGCCAGCTCGGCCTGACCCGCTTCATCAACAAGGCGGGCCTGCAGCCGGTCGGCAACAATCAGTTCGTCGAGACGCCCTCCTCCGGCCCGCCCCAGGACGGCACGGCGAGCGCGGAAGGCTACGGCAACATCACGCAAGGCAGCCTCGAGCAGGCCAATGTCGACGTCGTGTCGGAGATGAGCGACCTGATCGCCGCCCAGCGCGCCTACGAGATGAACGCCAAGGTGATCAGCGCCGCCGACCAGATGATGCAATCGACCACGGCGCTGTTCCGCTGAGGCCAAGTCTGAAGCAATGACACTGAAGCAATGACGATGATCCGCGCCACACTCGCCACGATCTCCACCCTGCTCGCGCTGGCCTTGCCGGCAGCCGCCGCGGACGATTTCATCGTTTCGCCGACACTGCGCGCAAGCGTCACCGTGACCTCGGACGTGGTGCGGGTCGGCGATCTCATCGACAATGCCGGATCGGCCGCCCTGATCCCGGTCTACCGCTCGCCCGATCTCGGCACCACCGGCGCGCTGCCGGTCGCGCACGTCCTCAGCGTGCTCCGTGCCAAGCAGGTGATCGGCGTGATGACCGGCGACATCAAGGAGGTCCAGGTCACCCGCCTCGCCCGCACGCTCGCGAGCAAGGATATCGAGAACGCGGTCGCTTCGGCACTCGAGCGCCGCTTCGGCCTCGGGGACGCCGCCAACATCACCGTCACGTTCGACCGCGGCGGTGCCGAAATGCGGCTGGATGCCTCCAACAGCGGCGCGCTGCAGCCGGTCGCGACCCGCTACGACGCGCGCAGCGGCCGCTTCGACATCGCCTTCGAGATCGCCAACGACACCAATGCGAGCCCGACCAAGCTGCGCTTCTCCGGCACCGCGATCGAAACGGTGGAAGTGGCCGTGCTGACGCGCGACATCGACCGTACCGACACGCTGAAGGCCTCCGACGTCGCGCTGGAGCGCCGGCCGAAGGCCGAGGTCACCGGCGAGCCGGCCTCGCGCGATCGCAGCGTCGGCATGCAGCTGCGCCGGGCGATGCGGGCGGGCACGCCGCTTCGTGCCGCCGACGTCGTCAAGCCCGATTTCGTGGTGCGCGACCAGGCCGTGACCGTCATCTTCCAGGCGCCGGGCCTCTACCTCACCACGCGCGGCAAGGCGATCGAGAGCGGCGCCGAGGGCGACACCGTCAGCGTCCTCAATCTGCAATCCAAGCGCACCCTGACCGGGGTCGTCACCGGCCGCGGCCAGGTGACGATCCAGGGCGCGAGCCAATCCGCGCCGATGGCGCCCGCGGTCGAGCAGACCTCCTCGCTCAAGCGCGATGAAGCGCCGGCCCCCGTCGACACCGCAGCACTCCTGCGGAACCTGGTGCAGGCCCCCGCCTCGCCCGCCCAGATCGCAGAAGCCCAGATCCCGCAAGCTCGCGTCTCGCAAGCTCAAGCAAAGTAAGAGTTCGTCATGTCCTCGTTCAGTTCGGCTTACCGTCTTCGTCGCATCGCGATCTCTGCCCTGCTGCTGACCTCCTGCGCGCTGGGCGGCTGCTCGTCGATCGACCGCCTGTCGCAGATCGGCGAGCAGCCGAAACTGTCGGCGATCGACAATCCGACGACGCAGCCCGGCTACAAGCCGGTGCAGATGCCGATGCCGAAGCCGGAAGTCGCCTCCTACAATCCGAACTCGCTGTGGCGCAACGGCAGCCGCGCCTTCTTCAAGGACCAGCGCGCCCGCCAGGTCGGCGACCTCCTGACCGTGACCGTCAACATCACGGACAAAGCCAACATCGCCAACGAGACCCAGCGCAGCCGCACCAATTCGGAAGATTCCGGCATCACCGACTTCATCGGCGCCAAGACGCTCGGCGCGCAGGCGCAAAAAGTGCTGCCCGGTCGCATCCTCACGGCGGACTCCTCCGCCTCCAGCGACGGCAAGGGCTCGGTCAACCGTACGGAAGCCTTGCAGACCAACGTCGCCGCGGTCGTCACCCAGGTGCTGCCGAACGGCAACCTCGTGGTCGAGGGCAAGCAGGAGATCCGCGTCAACTACGAGATCCGCGAGCTCGTGGTCGCCGGCATCGTCCGCCCCGAGGACATCCAGAGCGACAACACCATCGATTCCACCAAGATCGCGCAGGCCCGCATCGCCTACGGCGGCCGCGGCCAGATCATGGACGTGCAGCAGCCGCGCTACGGCCAGCAAGTCATGGACGTGCTGCTGCCCTTCTAAATTCTCCCGAGCTCCCACATCGTGTTCGCGAACCTAGGCGCGAGCGACGATGTACAACGCGGCCCTCGCTAGCTCCCCTGGCGAGGGCCGCATGTATTTTGAGCGGTGGTCATCGCGCAGTCGCAGGTCCGGCCCGTATATCGACGCGGCTGCGCCAACTCCGCAATGACGCCGAAGCAACTTCTGCCCCTCAGGTAAACTCCGCCTCCACCACGCCGAGCCCGTCCAGCTCCATCCGCACCTTGTCGCCGGCCTTCAGCCACAGCGTCTTGACCAGGCTGCCGGTGAGCACGAGTTGCCCCGCGTGCAGTCCCTTGCCCTCGGCGGCGAGATGGTTGGCGAGCCAGGCGAGCGCGTTGTGCGGATGGCCGAGCACGTCGGCGCCGGTGCCTTGGCTGACCTCCTCGCCGTTGACGATGGCGCGGCCCTTGACCGCCTTCAGGTCCGGCACGGACGAGCGCGGAACCGACGGGCCCAGCACGCAGCCGGCGGCGAAGAAATCGTCGGCGATCAGGGTCGGGGCGCCCATGGTCTCCCACTTCACATAGCGGTCGTCGACGATCTCGATGGCGGGCTGGTAACTTTCAACGGCCTCGCCGACCCATTCGGCCGTGAACGGCGCCTCGCCGGCGGCAAGGTTGCGCTTCAGCCGGACCGCGATCTCGCATTCGACGCCGACCCGGACATAGTTCGAGGCGGCGAGCTTGGCCCCGCTGTCATGCACGCCCTTCTGGAACACGCCGCCGCCGCAGGGGTGGGGGATGCCGATATAGTCCTGCATCACCTGGCTGGTGCAGCCGATCTTGTAGCCGACCAGCGGCCCGGCATGCGCCAGCAGCAGATCATGCAGCGCGCGCTGGACCTGATAGCCCTCGGCTTCATCCATCGGCGGACGTTCCAGCGCCGCAAGCGGCGCATGGTTGCGGCGCGCCAGCGCGATCGCCTTCGCGGCTTCGAGAATCTTGTCCATCGGCGCCGCCTCCCACGCTACGCAATTGTGGGCGACACTTCAGCATTCCAACCCGGGCCTGACAAGCGCCGCTCGGCGCTCGGCCGGGTCGATTACGGGGGGAGCCCGCCGCTTAAGGAAAAATTGAGTCGGTCCGGTCTTTATGGAGCCACGCGCCAGAGGCCCATGCGCCCGCGCGGCACGAGAACCCTGATTGCAGCGATGCATGAAGCCGCTGCGCCGCCGTCTCAAGATGCCGGTCGATCTCCTTGATGCGACTCGCAAAACGTCCCGCACCTGAAGTGAAAGCTTTTTCTCATGCGAACTCACGTGAGCACGGAGGATTTGACTCTAGCCCATTGATCGCGATTCATTTTTCGCGATCAAACCAACCGTCGTCACACGACAGGGGCGTTGTGGCACAAGCGTGCGCCACAACGCCGAGAGCGTCCCTCAATTGCGTCCGAGTGCGATGCGGATGGCGACCTCGACCGGCGAGTAGTCGCCCTCGCTTCGCTCCAGCCGGTATGGCTCGGCGAGATGCAGCGGCGGCTGCGCCAGGAAGCGCGGTCGCGTTCCCTGATGCTTCTGCGCGGCATGAACCAGGAAGGGATGGCAGAGATAGACCGTGCCGGCCGCACCGGTCGCAAGGACAACCGGACAATCGGCCCCCATCTGCTCAAGCATCATGTGCGCTCGCCCCGCATCGCCGGCCGGTGCCAGATAGCGCGCCATCGGCATATGCGAGCCGACCCGGATCCGCGTCGGCGCATCGTCGTCACCGATGTCGGAGAACAGGAACAGCAGCAGCAACGCCCGCCCGCGCGAGGTGACGTTGACGCGCCAG
Source organism: Bradyrhizobium sp. 62B (assembly GCF_030272265.2). Lineage (NCBI taxonomy): Bacteria > Pseudomonadati > Pseudomonadota > Alphaproteobacteria > Hyphomicrobiales > Nitrobacteraceae > Bradyrhizobium > Bradyrhizobium sp. 62B. Next base: position 4,896,353 of record NZ_CP092841.2, read on the forward strand.
GCCATGTGATCCTGCGCTTCGTTTGGGTTGTCATCCTCGCCGGGAAAGCTGAGATCGACGTGCCAGCCGGCATCGCCGGGGTCGTCGGGATGCGGGAAGCGCACCGGAAAGGTGCCAATGTCGCGCCGCGGCCGCCATCGCCCCTGCCCGACGATCTGGTCGAAGGCTGCATGGAGCAATGCGGTGTTGATGGCATCGCGGAACGGCGGGTCGCCATAATAGGGCAGCCGCACCACGGGCCGGGTCCAGCTCGCGGGGTCGTGCTCGCTGCACGGCAGATCGCGCCACATGATGACGCGGGCCGCCTCGGCGAGCTCACGGGGGAAAGCATTGTCGATCCGGACAAAGCCGTCGCGGATGAATTGGGCAATTTGCGCGTCGTCCAACGCGCGGGGAACGGCGGTCATGATGATCTCTCGATGCCTCGCCCAGCCCTCATGGTCCGCTCGCTGCGGAACCGGCTGGGTCGATCGGTGGGAATCCGCAAGCCGGGCTCGCGGGACGCAATGCCTCCGCGGCGGAGGCGCCTGCGCTCAACCCAGGAAGAAGACCGATGCGATGTTGAGAGTGCAAATCATCATGGCGGCGCGAATCTACGCGCCGGAGAGGCGGCGTTCAAGCGGCAGGCAAACGCCGAACGCGGCGCGAAACAGCGCACCTTACGCCACAAAAACAAAAGAGCCGCATCGCTACGGCTCCGTCTCTATTCGTCGCGATAGACCTTCTCGCGTTTCTCGTGGCGCTCCTGCGCTTCCACCGAGAGCGTCGCGATGGGCCGGGCCTCGAGCCGCTTCAACGAGATCGGCTCGCCGGTGTCCTCGCAATAGCCATAGGTGTTGTCCTCGATGCGCTGGAGCGCGGCGTCGATCTTGGCGATCAACTTGCGCTGGCGGTCGCGGGCGCGGAGTTCGATGGCGCGGTCGGTTTCGGACGATGCCCGATCGGCAAGATCGGGGTGGTTCACGTTCTCCTCCTGCAGAGCCTGCAGGGTGAGCTTGGACTCTTTGAGGATCTCATCCTTCCAGGCAAGGAGCTTCAAACGGAAGTACTCCTTCTGCCGGTCGTTCATGAAAGGCTCTTTTTCGGTCGGTCGGTAGTTTTTCAACTTTTCCAAGGGCGGCCTATCTGTCTAAGCAACGACTCGCAACGGAAACAGGGTCCGTTGAGCGGGGCGTTATATAGCGGCCTCCTGTGACAGACAATCTTTCCCTGAGGGCCCGGCCGGTACCCCCAAGCCCTTGCACAGGAAGGTTTATCCTGGAGGGCCCGGGGGCGGCCGAAGGCCTAGTATCCGACCGTGAAACGCTGCCGCAGATGGGCCGGCCGCTCGATCTCGTCGGCGAGCGCGATGGCGTAGTCGGCGAAAGTGATCCAGCTCTTGCCGTTCGCATCTGCGAGAAGCTGATCGGTCCCGAGCCGGAACTTGCCCGTGCGTTCCCCCTCGACGAACAGCGCGGACGGCGAAATGAAGGTCCAGTTCAGCTCCTTGTCCTGCCGCAACAGGTCGAGGAAGGCCGAGCCGGCCTCGGCTTCCGCCTTGTACTGAGCCGGAAAGTTGGGAGTCGTGACCAGCTTCACGCCCGGCGCGACCTCAAGACTGCCGGCGCCGCCGACCACGAGATAACGGCCAACCTTGGCGTCCTTCGCCGCGCCGATCAGCTTGCGCGCGTCGCTGGCCAGGAAGTGCACGGAACTCACGGCGACGTCGTGGCCGGCCCACAGCTTGGCAAGGCCGGCCTGGTCGAGCACGTCTCCCTTGGTGGGCGTGACGTTCGGCAGCGCCGCGATCTTTTCCGGGTTGCGGGCGATGGCGGTGACCGCGTGGCCGCGGCGGGACAGTTCCTTGGTGATCTCCGACCCGGCCCGGCCCGAGGCGCCGGCAACTGCGATTTTCATGGAAGGTTCCTTCGCTTCTGTGGTAACCAATAGCGACTAGATATCAAAAAGAATGCTGGTGTTAAGAGAGCACTTTGTGCTTACCTGATTACGCCGGGGTAACCCGGGCGCTTGACCCAGCGCCCTCCCGACCGACGCCCGGACCGCAAGCGACCGAACGAACTCTGAGGACCGACGATGAAACCCGACGTCTACGCAGCAAACTGCCCCACCCGCCAGATCCTCGACCGCGTCGGCGACAAATGGGCGGTGCTGATCCTCCTGCTGCTGCGCGAGGAGCCGATGCGCTTCAATCAGCTGCGCCGCACGATCGAAGGCATTTCGCAGAAGATGCTGAGCCAGGTTCTCAAATCGCTCGAGCGCGACGGCCTGCTCAAGCGCCACGCGATCGCGACCGTACCCGTGACGGTGGAGTATTCGATCACGCAGCTCGGGCTGACGCTCGCCGGCGCCGTTGATCCGCTGCGCGATTGGGCCGAGCAGAATCTGAAAGACGTTCTCGCCGCCCAGCGCCGCTATGATGCGCAGCAGAAGGAGGAAGCGGCGTAGGCGCGGTCGGAGGTTACGCCTGCCCGGCCTTCGCCAGCTCGACCTCGACGCGCAGCTCGATCTCGGCAAGCACCGCATCGAGACCCGCATCGCCCGAGGACGATTTCAGGTTCGCCGCGGCATCCCGCAGCCGCATTACGGTCGAGGCGTCGAGATTGCCGGACAATAGGCCCATCTTGAGATCGTCGAGCACGTCGAGCGCAGTCCTGCCGCGCGTGACCGAGCGCTTGCGACGCTCGACCGGATCCTCCTCGACACCTTGCAAGGCAAGCAGCCCGTCGATGTTGGCGGCAGCCTTCGGTGCGGCGGCGCTCCGCGTCTCCTGCGCCGACGAGGCGTCGGGCAGCACGAAGGTGCCGGAGCCGGTCCGCCTGGCCTGGCTGGCCGGCGTTCCAAGCGTGGTGCCATTCGGTCCGTAGATGCGCATCGGAAAGGAATCCGGGTGATCGATGCCTCACCTTCGCCGTCTTATGGTTAACGGCGCGTAAACGGCCCGGCAAAATCTGCCGACAGGCGGCATTTTCGCTCCTCAGGGCGAACGCCGGCTGACACCGGTCGAGACAGATTTATTCAACCTATTCAGCCACCTAGCCTCGCCGGCCTGGGTTGGCACAGCCCTCGCATGGACAGCGTCGGACCAGCTCGTCATGGGAGTGTCGTGCAGGTCTTTCCGATTTGAGGCGCCCCTTTAGGGGACCTTTGGGGAGCAGGGGATGTCAGGCGTTCGTTGGGTGAGGATTGTTGGGGTGGCCTGCGCTGCGCTATCGGCGCTGGCGCTCTCGGTCGCGCCGGCGGCTGCGACCTCGCGCATCAAGGATCTCGCCAACATCGAGGGCGTGCGACAGAACCAGCTCATCGGCTACGGCCTCGTCGTCGGCCTCAACGGCACCGGCGACACGCTCAACAACATCCCCTTCACCAAGCAGTCGCTTCAGGCGATGCTCGAGCGCATGGGCGTCAACATCCGCGGCGCCACCATCCGCACCGGCAACGTCGCCGCCGTGATGGTCACGGGCAATCTGCCGGCGTTCGCCACCCAGGGCACGCGCATGGACGTCACCGTCTCCGCGCTCGGCGATGCCAAGAACCTCCAGGGCGGCACCCTGCTCGTCACCCCTCTGTTGGGCGCCGACGGCAATGTCTACGCGGTGGCGCAGGGCTCGCTCGCGATCTCCGGCTTCCAGGCCGAGGGCGAGGCGGCCAAGATCGTGCGCGGCGTTCCGACCGTGGGACGCATCGCGAACGGCGCCATCATCGAGCGCGAGATCGAGTTCGCGCTCAACCGCCTGCCGAACGTGCGCCTGGCGCTGCGCAACGCCGACTTCACCACCGCCAAGCGCATCGCGGCCGCCATCAACGACTATCTCGGCGTGAAGTCCGCCGAACCGATCGATCCCTCGACGGTGCAGCTCTCGATCCCGCCGGAGTTCAAGGGCAACGTCGTCGCGTTCCTCACCGAGATCGAGCAGCTGCAGGTCGATCCCGATCTGGCCGCCAAGATCATCATCGACGAACGCAGCGGCATCATCGTGATGGGCCGCGACGTTCGCGTCGCCACCGTCGCGGTGGCGCAGGGCAACCTCACCGTCACCATCTCCGAGAGCCCCCAGGTCAGCCAGCCCAATCCGCTGTCGCGCGGCCGAACCGTGGTCGCGCCACGCAGCAGCGTCACGGTCACCGAGGACGGCAAGAAGCTGGCCGTGGTCAAGGACGGCGTCTCGCTCCAGCAGCTCGTCGACGGCCTCAACGGCCTCGGCATCGGCCCGCGCGACATGATCAGCATCCTCCAGGCGATCAAGGCCGCCGGCGCCATCGAAGCCGACATCGAGGTGATGTGATGCAGACCAGCACGATCAACACCCCGCGTGTCGCCAACTCCTCGGCCTTCTCGGTCGAGAGCCGCAACGGCCGGCCCGATTTCGATCTCGCGAGCGCTCTGCAAAAGGTCTCGCCGAAGCAGCAGGCCAAGGCGCAGAAGACCGCCACCGATTTCGAGGCGATGTTCCTCAACAGCATGTTCTCGCAGATGACCTCGGGCCTGAAGGGCGAAGGCCCGTTCGGCGACACACCCGGCACCGGCGTGTGGCGCTCGATGCTGACCGAGCAATATTCCAAGACCTTCGCCAATGCCGGCGGCGTCGGCATCGCCAGCGAAGTCTACCGCACCCTCATCATGCAGCAGGCGAAAACGATCCGCACGGCATAAGGTCAATCGAGATGAACCATTTCAACGCCTCACGTCAGCCGATGCAGGCCCAGCGTCCGAACACCGCGCCCGGCAGCGCCGAGGCGCGCAAGCTCGCCGAAGACCTGATGGATGCGATGAGCGCCCTGCTCGGACTGATCGAGCGCGAGACCGAGCTGGTTCGCGCCGGCAAGGTTCGCGAGGCGATGATGCTCGAGAGCAAGAAGCAGGAGCTCTCGCGAAACTATGTCGGTGCCGTCAGCCAGCTGAAGGCCAATCAGCCTCAACTCGCGAAGTCCGCGCCGGAGCTGCTCTCGACGCTGCACCGCCACCACGATGCATTCCGCGCGATGCTCCAGGTCAATCTCACCGTGCTCGCGACCGCGCACGCGGTTTCCGAAAGTGTCGTGCGCGGCGTCAATGCCGAGATCCAGAAGCGCAACGTGCCGAACACCTATACGGCCGCAGGTCGTCGCGCAGCTCCAGGCCCGCGCCACATCACCCCGCTCGCGGTCAGCCGCTCGCTCTGAGCGCACACGAAAACAACCGACAATTTTACGAAAAACCGCGCGGCGATTTCGTTGCGCGGTTAGGCACGTTTCCTTACCGGGTCTTCAGTCCTGGTGTTCCATGGTTGCGTTATGAGAGGGGTTGGGATTTGACTCACGTGAGGCAACCAGGAGGCTGCCATGAGTACAGATTTCAGCATCAGGCCGGTGGGGATCCCGGCCCCCGTGCAGATCGTAACGACGTCCAGCGTGGCGGCGAACGAGGCTGTGCAAACTGATCTTCCGGTGAGCCAGACGGTCGCCGCGGCGGATACGAGCGCGCCCGTGCGCAATGATCTGCCGAACCACGAGAACATCTCGCGCCAGGTCGTGTTCGACCAGGCGGCCGCATCCTTCGTCTTCCAGGTCGTCAACGACAGGACCGACGCGGTGGTCAATCAGTTCCCCGACGAAGCGATGCTGCGCCGGCGAGCCTATTTCCACGCAGAGGATCTGAAGTCCCAGCCCTCGCGTCCGCTCAGCACGGATGTCAGCGCCTGACGATCACGCGTCGCGATCGCGGGATCGGTGACGATGTTCTGCCCTGCGTCTGACCGGCACCGGTCAGCGTCAAATTGTCATTTCTGAAAGACGACAGGTCCCATGCTCGTGATGTCGACCATCACGAGTTCCCGTCACGGCCGTCCGGACAGGCCCGCAGCGATGTTGCGGTTGATCTCGATCAGCGGACGGAAGTGATCGAACTGCGGGCTCATCTGGAGCGCGGCGGTCTGGCTCAACACGAACACGCTGATGTTGGCGATCTTCTGCCGAACGTCGATCGGCTGCGGATTGTTGTCGCGCATCGCCTCGCTCAGGAAGATCGTCCAGAGCTTGCGGTTGAACATCAGGGCCTGCATGGTCTGCTCGCTGAGCGGATCGGCATTGTTCACCGCATCCTGGAGCTTGTTCGCGGCCTTCAGCAGAGTCTGCGCCTCGATGTCGCGAGGAGATGCGGTGGTCGTTGCAACACGCGCATAAGCCGAGGCAGCGGAATTCGACATCAATCACACCCTGGAGGTTACCTAGCGCGTTGTAAGCGCTTAAGGATTTCTTTCCCAACCCTAGGCAGCACCGCTTAAGATTTGCTTACGTGTGTGCTTGGAAGCACTCCGGACAATTACGGGTCGCGGAGCTCTTCGTCAGCGCAACGCTAGATCCACGCACGCACGATGTAAACGCGCTTCGCGCGAGGCGTGCTGATCTCAGCTAATCTTGTCTTAGCGATCTCCCTCAAAAGAACGGCGGGGCGTTAGCCCCGCCGCGAAATCTCGAAGAGCGAGCTTTGGCGCTCGAAATTAGCGGAGCAGCTGCAGCACGCTCTGCTGCGACTGGTTGGCCAGCGACAGCGCGGAGACCGCGATCGACTGGCGGGTCGACAGCGCCTGGCTGTTGGCCGCTTCCTCGTTGGTGTCGGCGAGCGTCAGGTTGGACGAGCCGGTCTGCAGCACGTTGATCAGGTTCTTGGAGAAGTCCTGACGCACCTGCACGATCGAGAGATTCGAACCGAGCGAAGAGCCCTCCGAGCGCAGTCTGCTCGAGGCGGCATTCAGGCTGGCCAGCACCTTGTTGGTGGCGCCGTTGTCGATGAAGTCCGTGCCGGGAACGAGATTGCTGAGACCGAGACCCGCCGCGTTGAACACGACGCCGTTGATGCCGAGCGTGGAGCTGCCGGTCTCGTTGAAGACCAGCTTCAGCGTATCGCCGTTGAGCAGGTTGATGCCGTTGAAGGACGAGTCCTGCGACGTCGTGTCGATCTGCGCCAGGATATTATTGAACTGGCTGACCAGGCTCGAACGCGCCGTCTGCGCGACGGGATCCTGGATCGGTGGCTGCGCGGTGGTAAAGGCGAGCACGCCGGTGAGCGTACCACCGACCGCGCCGCCGGCAGCAGTCGAACCGAGGGTCGAGGACGCGTACTCGTTGACGGTGGTGACCGTCAGCACGCCATTGGCATCGATCGTCGCCGTCAGGTGGTTCGCCTGCAATTGCACGTTCAGCTGATCGAGCGTCTTGACGGTGCCGTTGGTGCCGTCGCCGAAGGTGACGTTCACCGGCGTACCGCCGTTGAAGGACGAGAAGGTCAGCGTCTTGCCGCTGACGCCGCCGACGCCCGAGGTGCGCGCCGCGGTGAAGGCGGTCGCCGTTCCCGTATTGCCGCTGAGGCCGAAGGCGCTCAGGGCATTGCCGGTGCCGGTGATCGACAGGTCGGAATTGATGCCGGTGGAGAGCGCAAGCTGGCCGCTGCTGTTGACCGACGAGGGGATCTGGCCCGCGGTGGTCGACAGCGTCGCCGCGCCGTTGAAGATGCCGGCCGTCTTGACGCCGGTGGCAAGGTCGATCGAGTTGAGCAGGTCGGTCAACGTCGCGCTCTGAAGATAGACGGTCGAGTTGCCGTTGCCGTCGGTGACGACGTTGCCGCTGACGCCATAGCCGGTGGCCACGCTCGCCGCCGATTGCGGCGTCTGCGCGTTCTTGAAGGTGATGGTGTGACCGTCGATGTTCAGCGTCGAGCCGTCCTGGACGAGAGTGCCGAGCGAGCCGGCGGTCGTCGACCGGTTCGCAGTGACGCTCGCATTGCCCGCGCCGGTGGCCGCAGTCAGCCCGAGCTTGTTCAGGAAGTCGGCCTTGCCGGTCAGGCTGAGATCGGCGCCGGTCGAGCTCTTCAGCGTGATCTGGCCGCCGCCCGAGATGGATGATGCCGTCTGGAGCGTGCCGACGGGTCCGGCCGCGCCGCTGATGGCGATGGTCGCCGCGCTCGCGCTGATGGTTGCAGTCTTGACGCCGCTGGCGAGGTCGATCGCGGTGAGGACGTCGTTGATGGTCGCACCGGGCGCAGTCGGCGTTCCCTCGTAGACGATCGAATTGCCGTTGCCGTCCGTGGCGATGTGGCCGCTGGCGTCGAGGCCCCAGCCGGTCGGCTGCGTGCTCGGGGCAATACCGGTGCGGAAGGTGATGGATTTGCCGTTCACGGTGATCGTATCGCCGTCGGCGGGCGCGGCGCCGAAGGTGGTGGACGCGGTTGTGCCGACGAGCGTGGCGGTGCCGCTGAGCACCGTGGTGCCGTCAGCCGCGGTCGCGGCGAACCCGACCACCGTGCCGGCGCTCGAGCCCAGCGAGGCGCCGAGCGCGGCGGTTCCCGTAACCGGGGTCACGCCGCCGGCGGCGCCGGTATAAAGCACGTTGCTCTTGGCGGTCGCGCTCGCATAGGAGGTCGTGCCGCGCAGGTCCGCAGGCGTCGCGCCGGGAATCGTGGTCGAGACGTTCGACTTGGTGGAGTAGCCGACCGTGGTCTGCAGCGCCTGGTTGGCGATCGATTTCGCGCTGTCGATCAGCTTCTGCAGCGAGGTGATGCCGGTGTTGGCGGCCTGCAGCACCTGGACACCGTTATTAATGCCGTCGAGCAGGTTGCTGATGTCGCTCGCCCGGTTGTCCAACCCCTGCGCCGTGAAGAAGTTGGTGGGATTGTCGAGCGCGGTGTTGACCTTCTTGCCGGTCGACAGCCGCTCCTGCGTCGTGGCCAGCAAGTCGGCCGTCGACTGCAGCGACAACAGGTTCTGGCGAACGGACGCCGAGAGAACGATGTTGGACATTGGCGAGTCTTCCTCTTGAACCGGATACGAATCGGCCGCGCGGTCTGCAAAGCGGGCTTTTGTCCAGTTTTAGGAGGTGTCCTTTAAAGTATGGTTAACGCCGGTTTAAGGGACAGGGTTAATGGCGGGTGAACGCCCCTGCCCGCCCAGGACGCAAAAAAAGAGCGGCGGGGCAAACGGCCCCGCCGCTCGATTTTATCCAGTTATTTCAGCCGCTTACTATCTGAGTAACTGAAGCACGCTCTGCTGCGAGGTATTGGCCAGCGACAGCGCGGAGACCGCGATCGACTGCCGGGTCGACAGCGCCTGGCTGTTGGCCGCTTCGACGTTGGTGTCGGCCAGGGTCAGGTTGGACGAACCGGTCTGCAGCACGTTGATCAGGTTCTTGTTGAAGTCCTGACGGATCTGAACGACCGAGAGGTTCGAGCCGAGGCTCGAGGCTTCCGAGCGCAGCGTGCTCGACGCGGCGTTCAAATTGGTCAGCACGCGGTTGGCCGCGGCGTTGTCGATGAAGTCGACGCCGACGGTCAGCGCGGCAAGACCGAGACCCTTGGAGTTGTAGGTCACGCCGGTGATGTTGAGGCTCGACTTGCCGGTCTCGTCGAACACCAGCTTGAGCTGGTCGCCGTTCAAGAGGTTGACGCCGTTGAACGAGGAGTCCTGCGAGGTCGTGTCGATCTGGTTCAGGATGTTGTTGTACTGAGACACCAGATTGGCACGCGCCGTCTGGGCAACACCGTCTTGGACGGGGTTGGAAGCCGTCGAGAAGGTCAGCGCCGAAGTGAGCGTGCCGCCGATCGCACCACCCGCCGCGGTCGAACCGAGCGTCGATGACGCGTAGTCGTTGGATGCGGTGATGGTGAGCAGGCCGTTGGCGTCGATCGTCGCCGACAGGTTGTTGGCCTGCAGCTTGGTGTTGAGCTGGTCGAGCGTCTTGACCGTGCCGTTGGTGCCGTCGCCGAAGGTGACGTTGACCGCTGTGCCGCCGTTGAAGGAGGTGAAGGTCAGCGTCTTGCCGGCGATGCCGCCGATGCCCGAGGTGCGGGCCGCGGTGAAGGCGGTGGCGTTGCCGGTGTTGCCGGCGAGACCGAACACGTTGAGCGCGTTGCCGGTGCCGGTGATCGACAGATCGGCGTTGATGCCGGTCGAGAGCTTGAGCTGGCCGGACGTGTTGATCGTCGAGTTCGACTGGCCGGTCGCCGTCGCCAGCGTCGCGGTACCGTTGGCAGCGATCGTTGCGGTCTGCACACCGGTGGCAAGGTCGATCGCCTTCAGCACGTCGTTGACCGTGCCGGCCTGAAGATAAACCGTCGAGTTGCCGTTGCCGTCGGTGACGACGTTACCGTTCACACCGTAGCCGGTCGGAACGCTCGGAGCGCCAGTCGAACCCGGGACCGGTGCGTTCTTGAAGGTAATGACGTGGCCGTCGACGTTCAGCGTCGAGCCGTCGGTGATGGTCGCGCCCAGCGAGGCCGCGCTCGTGGTGCGGTTGACGGCCACAGTGGCATTGCCTGCACCCGTGGATGTCGTCAGGGCAAGCGCCTTGAGCAGGTCGGCCTTGCCGGTAACGCTCAGATCCGCACCCGTCGAGCTCCTCAGCGTGACGGCGCCACCCGCCGCGGTCGATGCGGTCTGGCCGACGCTCGTGGAGATCGTCGCAGCGCCCGAGCTGATGGACACCGTCTTGACGCCGCTGGCAAGATCGATCGCGGACAACAGATCGTTGACCGTCGCAGTCGGCGTGCCGGCGGTGCCGAGATAGACGGTGGTGTTGCCGTTGCCGTCTGTGACGAGGTTGCCGCTGACGCCCGATCCGGCAGAAACCGCGCTGGCGGCCGGAGCCGAGCCGCTGCGGAAGGTGATGGTTTTGCCGTTCACTGTCAGCGTGTCGCCGTCGGCGGGCTGAGCGTTGCTGGCAAGGCCGGTCGCGGTGGTGCCGTTGGTGGCGATCAGGGTGATCGCGCCGGTCAACGCCGTGGTGCCGTCGCCGGCGGTTGCGCCCGTGCTCGCGAAGGAGCCGATGCTGGCGCCGAGCGTGGTGGTGCCGGTTGCCGCGGTGGTGCCGCCGGCCGTGCCGTTATACAGCACGTTGCTGCTCGCGGTCGCGCTGGCGAACGAAGTCGTCCCGCGCAGGTCGGCCGCAGTCGCACCGGCGATCGTGGTGGAGACGTTGGACTTGGTGGAGTAGCCGACCGTGGTCTGCAGCGCCTGGTTGGCGATCGACTTGGCGCTGTCGATCAACTTCTGCAGCGAGGTCAGGCCGGTGTTGGCAGCCTGCAGCACCTGCACGCCGTTGGCGATGCCATCGAGCAGGTTGTTGATGTCGCTGGCGCGGTTGTCGAGCGACTGGGCCGTGAAATAGTTGGTGGGATTGTCCAGGGCCGAGTTGACGCTCCGGCCGGTCGACAGGCGATTCTGTGTGGTGGCGAGGAGGTCGGCGGTGGACTGGAGAGAGAGCAGGTTCTGACGAACCGACGCAGAGAGAACGATACCGGACATGACTCTTACCCTTCTGGCTTACGCGTCTTCGTTCGATCGCTTCTGGATCGAGTGACGGGGCCAGCGTGCCGTGACGTGGCTAACAAAGGGTGAATGGCGTGATGCCGGCATAAGCGCCGGTTCACCATAAGCGAGTGAGGCTCCCCGCCGCGGTTCAAAATCCAATTGAAATCGTTGTCGATTTCGGGCGCTTACGCTCCATTAACCATAACCGTTGGTTACTTTTCGAACGTCACTTGCCCTGCCGAATCTCCGAGCGATGCGCAAAAAGAAAGCGGCGGGGCCGAAGCCCCGCCGCCTGATCTTGCTCTGCGATGTCGTCCGCGACTTAGCGAAGCAGCTGCAGCACGCTCTGCTGCGACTGGTTGGCCAGCGACAGCGCGGAGACCGCGATCGACTGGCGGGTCGACAGCGCTTGGCTGTTGGCCGCTTCGACGTTGGTGTCGGCCAGCGTCAGGTTGGACGAGCCGGTCTGCAGCACGTTGATCAGGTTCTTGTTGAAGTCCTGACGAACCTGCACGATCGTCAGGTTCGAACCCAGAGCCGAAGCTTCCGAGCGCAGCGTGCTCGACGCGGAGTTCAGGTTGGTCAGCACCTTGTTGGTGGCGGCGTTGTCGATGAAGTCGATACCGCTGGTCAGCGCGGCAAGGCCCAGACCCTTGGAGTTGTAGGTCACGCCGGTGATGCTCAAGCTCGACTTTGCAGTCTCGTCGAACACCAGCTTGAGCTGGTCGCCGTTGAGCAGGTTGACACCGTTGAAGGAGGAGTCCTGAGCGGTGGAGTCAATCTGCTGGAGGATGTTGTTGTACTGGTTGACCAGATTGGCACGCGAGGTCTGCGCAACCGTATCCTGGACGGGGGTAGAAGCCGTCGAGAACGTGAGCGAGGTCGTCAGCGTTCCGCCGATGGCACCACCTGCGGCGCTCGAACCGATGGTCGAGGACGCGTAGTCGTTGGTGGTCGAGACCGTCAGCAGGCCGTTGGCGTCGATCGTCGCCGTCAGGTTGTTGGCCTGCAGCTTGGTGTTGAGCTGATCGAGCGTCTTGACCGTGCCGTTGGTGCCGTCGCCGAAGGTGACATTGACCGCCGTGCCGCCGTTGAAGGAGGTGAAGGTCAAGGTCTTGCCGCTGATGCCGCCGACGCCGGAGGTGCGCGCCGCGGTGAAGGCGGTCGCCGTCCCGGTGTTGCCGGCGAGGCCGAGCGCGTTCAGAGCATTGCCGGTGCCGGTGACCGACAGATCGGCGTTGACGCCGGTCGAGAGCTTGAGCTGGCCCGAGGCGTTGATCGACGAGTTGGTCTGGCCGGTCGCCGTCGCAAGCGTCGCGGTGCCGTTGGCATTGACCGTCGCGGTCTGCACGCCGGTGGCAAGGTCGATCGCCTTCAGGACGTCGTTGATCGTGCCGCCCTGCAGATAGACCGTCGAGTTGCCGGCGCCGTCGGTGAGGACGTTACCGCTCGCACCGAAGCCGCTCGGAACGCTCGGAGCACCGGTCGAACCTGGGATCGGCGCGTTCTTGAAGGTGATGACGTGACCGTCGACGTTCAGCGTCGAACCATCAGCGATCGTCGCACCCAGCGAGCCCGAGCTCGTGGTCCGGTTGACGCTCACGGTGGCGTTGCCGCCGCCCACAGACGTGGTCAGGCCGAGAGACTTGAGCAGGTCGGCCTTGCCGGTCACGCTCAGATCCGCACCCGTCGAGCTCTTCAGCGTGACGGCACCCGCACCAACGCTCGAAGCGGTCTGGTTGACGCTGGTGGCGATCGTCGCAGCACCCGAGGTGATCGAAGCCGTCTTGACGCCGCTGGCCAGATCGACCGCGGTCAACAGATCGCTGACGGTCGCAGCCGGGGTGCCCGCGGTGCCGAGGTAGACAGTGGTGTTGCCGCTGCCGTCGGTGACGAGGTTGCCGCTGACGCCCGAACCGGACGCAACCGCAGTCGAAGCCGGAGCAGAGCCCGAGCGGAAGGTGATGGTCTTGCCGTTCACGGTCAGCGTGTCGCCGTCGGCAGGCTGGGCGTTGCTGGCGAGGCCGGTTGCGGTCGTGCCGTTGGTGGCGATCAGAGTGATGGCGCCGGTCAAGGCGGTGGTGCCGTCACCGGCCGTCCCCGCGGTGCCCGTAAAGGAGCCGATAGTGGCGCCGAGGGTCGTGGTGCCGCTCGCCGCGGTGGTGCCGCCGGCAGCGCCGCTATACACGACGTTGCTGCTCGCCGTCGCGCTGGCAAAGGAGGTCGTGCCGCGCAGGTCGGCCGCCGTCGCACCGGAGATCGTGGTGGAGACGTTCGACTTGGTGGAGTAGCCGACCGTGGTCTGGAGCGCCTGGTTGGCGATCGACTTCGCAGAGTCGATCAGCTTCTGCAGTGAGGTGATGCCGGTGTTGGCAGCCTGCAGCACCTGCACGCCGTTGGCGATGCCATCGAGCAGGTTGTTGATGTCGCTGGCGCGGTTGTCGAGCGACTGTGCCGTGAAGAAGTTGGTCGGATTGTCGAGGGCCGAGTTGACGCTCTTGCCGGTCGACAGACGGCTCTGCGTGGTGGCGAGGAGGTCAGCGGTGGACTGGAGGGAGAGCAGGTTCTGACGAACCGATGCGGAGAGGACGATACCGGACATTGAGTGTTACCCTTCTGGTACGCAACGCAACAAAACTTCGATTAGGATTAATCGATGCCGGGACGGTGAACGTCGAGGGCTAACAAAACATGAAGCGTGTCGCTCCAGTCCCTCCGCGGATTCACCATGTGCGCAATCGGAGCCGAACCGCGCTTCGTCGTATCGTCATGATCACATGATGCTTTTTGGTGCAGCGGCGACGCGTTTGCCACTTGTCAACCATAACTCAGAGTGAGCAATTCGCTGGACTCGAACGCATCATTCGAGATTGCCAAAAGGCATCCCGATGCCGACGCAAAAAGAAAGCGGCGGGGCCGAAGCCCCGCCGCCGGATCTTGCTTGCGATGTCGTCCGCGACTTAGCGGAGCAGCTGCAGCACGCTCTGCTGCGACTGGTTGGCCAGCGACAGCGCGGAGACCGCGATCGACTGGCGGGTTGACAGCGCCTGGCTGTTGGCCGCTTCGGTGTTGGTGTCGGCCAGCGTCAGGTTGGACGAACCGGTCTGCAGCACGTTGATCAGGCTCTTGTTGAAGTCCTGACGAACCTGCACCACCGAGAGGTTCGAACCGAGGCTCGAGGCTTCCGAGCGCAGCGTGCTCGACGCGGCGTTCAGGTTGGTCAGCACCTTGTTGGTGGCAGCGTTGTCGATGAAGTCGACACCGCTGGTCAGCGAGGCGAGGCCCAGACCCTTGGAGTTGTAGGTCACGCCGGTGATGCTCAGGTTCGACTTGCCGGTCTCGTCGAACACCAGCTTGAGCTGGTCGCCGTTCAAGAGGTTAACGCCGTTGAACGAGGAGTCCTGCGAGGTCGTGTCGATCTGGTTCAGGATGTTGTTGTACTGAGACACCAGGTTCGCACGCGACGTCTGCGCAACCGTATCCTGGACGGGGGTAGAAGCCGTCGAGAACGTGAGCGAGGTCGTCAGCGTTCCGCCGATGGCACCACCTGCGGCGCTCGAACCGATGGTCGAGGACGCGTAGTCGTTGGTGGTCGAGACCGTCAGCAGGCCGTTGGCGTCGATCGTCGCCGTCAGGTTGTTGGCCTGCAGCTTGGTGTTGAGCTGATCGAGCGTCTTGACCGTGCCGTTGGTGCCGTCGCCGAAGGTGACATTGACCGCCGTGCCGCCGTTGAAGGAGGTGAAGGTCAAGGTCTTGCCGCTGATGCCGCCGACGCCGGAGGTGCGCGCCGCGGTGAAGGCGGTCGCCGTCCCGGTGTTGCCGGCGAGGCCGAGCGCGTTCAGAGCATTGCCGGTGCCGGTGACCGACAGATCGGCGTTGACGCCGGTCGAGAGCTTGAGCTGGCCCGAGGCGTTGATCGACGAGTTGGTCTGGCCGGTCGCCGTCGCAAGCGTCGCGGTGCCGTTGGCATTGACCGTCGCGGTCTGCACGCCGGTGGCAAGGTCGATCGCCTTCAGGACGTCGTTGATCGTGCCGCCCTGCAGATAGACCGTCGAGTTGCCGGCGCCGTCGGTGAGGACGTTACCGCTCGCACCGAAGCCGCTCGGAACGCTCGGAGCACCGGTCGAACCTGGGATCGGCGCGTTCTTGAAGGTGATGACGTGACCGTCGACGTTCAGCGTCGAACCATCAGCGATCGTCGCACCCAGCGAGCCCGAGCTCGTGGTCCGGTTGACGCTCACGGTGGCGTTGCCGCCGCCCACAGACGTGGTCAGGCCGAGAGACTTGAGCAGGTCGGCCTTGCCGGTCACGCTCAGATCCGCACCCGTCGAGCTCTTCAGCGTGACGGCACCCGCACCAACGCTCGAAGCGGTCTGGTTGACGCTGGTGGCGATCGTCGCAGCACCCGAGGTGATCGAAGCCGTCTTGACGCCGCTGGCCAGATCGACCGCGGTCAACAGATCGCTGACGGTCGCAGCCGGGGTGCCCGCGGTGCCGAGGTAGACGGTGGTGTTGCCGCTGCCGTCGGTGACGAGGTTGCCGCTGACGCCCGAACCGGACGCAACCGCAGTCGAAGCCGGAGCAGAGCCCGAGCGGAAGGTGATGGTCTTGCCGTTCACGGTCAGCGTGTCGCCGTCGGCAGGCTGGGCGTTGCTGGCGAGGCCGGTTGCGGTCGTGCCGTTGGTGGCGATCAGAGTGATGGCGCCGGTCAAGGCGGTGGTGCCGTCACCGGCCGTCCCCGCGGTGCCCGTAAAGGAGCCGATGGTGGCGCCGAGGGTCGTGGTGCCGCTCGCCGCGGTGGTGCCGCCGGCAGCGCCGCTATACACGACGTTGCTGCTCGCCGTCGCGCTGGCAAAGGAGGTCGTGCCGCGCAGGTCGGCCGCGGTCGCACCCGAAATGGTGGCGGAGACGTTCGACTTGGTGGAGTAGCCGACCGTGGTCTGCAGCGCCTGGTTGGCGATCGACTTCGCGCTATCGATCAGCTTCTGCAGTGAGGTGATGCCGGTGTTGGCAGCCTGCAGCACCTGCACGCCGTTGGCAATGCCATCGAGGAGGTTGTTGATGTCGCTGGCGCGGTTGTCGAGCGACTGTGCCGTGAAGAAGTTGGTCGGATTGTCGAGAGCCGAGTTGACGCTCTTGCCGGTCGACAGACGGTTCTGCGTGGTGGCGAGGAGGTCAGCGGTGGACTGGAGGGAGAGCAGGTTCTGACGAACCGATGCGGAGAGGACGATACCGGACATGACTCTGTTACCTTTCTGGTAAACGACGCTACTGTTACACGTCTGCTTGGATCGCGAGTGATCCAGCGACGGCGGACCGTGGCGCCGAGACCTCTAACGAAACATGAAATGAAACCCGCACTTTCGCCGGGTCACGTGTGATTCGGCCCGGGGAACGGCGCGGATCGCTGCGCCGCCGCACAAATGCACCTTTGAAAATATTGGGCTTTTCAGTGCGACCGGTGTGGATTTACAGCTCGTTAACTAATTGCGAGCGAGAATCACGTCTTCAGAGGCCGCAACGAACGCTCGGTTACGAAAGCGTTGATGGAGAACAGGCATGGCCCTCAAGGTCGAGCTCAGACCGCACGAACGCATCATCGTCGGTAACTGCGTGATTACCAACACGGAGCAGCGCGCCCGCCTCCTGATCGACGGCGACAACGTGCCCATCCTGCGCGAGCGCGACATCCTCACGCCGGAGACCGCCGATACGCCTGCCAAGCTCGTCTATCTGGCGGTGCAGCTCATGTACATCTCGCCGGATCCGCAGACCCAGCACGGCACCTATTTCAACCTGGTGCGCGACATCGTCACCGCCGTGCCGAGTGCCTGGCCGATCATCGAGGCCATCAACAACAACATCCTGAATGGCGACCTCTACCGGGCGCTCAAGGATGCCCGCAAACTGATCGCCTATGAGGAGAAGCTGCGAAGCCAGTTCGAGGCCACGCATCCCACGGCTGAAGCGGCCAAAGACGACGTGAGCTCCGCCGCCTGATCAACGACACAGTCCCGCAGACGACAACGGCCCCGGATCATCTCCGGGGCCGTTGTCGTTTCAACAATGCGTGCGCTATTGCGCCGCGAGCGGCGGTGCCTCGACCTCGATCAGATCCTCGCCGCAGCGCCGTCCGCCGAACTCCAGCACCGCCGCGACGAGCGCATCGATGTCCGCCGCCTCGGTGCGGTGGTTGACGATCGCGGCGCGGATCGCGAACTTGCCGTCCAGCGTCGTGCTCGACGGTGCCGCTATTCCGGACTCCTGGATGTCGGCAACGATCTCGCGGTTGACCGCGTCAATGGCACGGTAGCGGAAACAGACGATGTTTAGGTTGACCGGCGCCAGCAATTCCAATCGCGGTTCGGCCAGCACGCGTGCTTCGAGATACTTCGCCAGCGCGCAGCTTCGCGCGATCGCCGCACCGAGCCGGTCGGTGCCGAACGTCTTCAGCGTGAACCACGTCTTCAGCGCACGGAAGCCGCGCGACAGATCGGGGCCGAGATCGCAAGGCCAGACCGCCCCCGCCGCAAGCCCCCTCGCCTCGCGGCGCAGATAGGCCGCGGGCTGCGCAAAGGCCTGCCGATGCTGCTCGCCATCGCGCACCAGCAGGAAGCCGGCATCGTAAGGCACCTGACCCCATTTGTGGAAGTCGAGTGCAATGGAATCGGCGAGCTCGATACCGCCGAGCAGCGGCGCGAGCTCGGGCGACAGAATCGCGAGCGCGCCGAAAGCGCCGTCGACGTGAAACCAGATTCCCTCCTCGCGGCACAGCTGTGCAATGGCCTTGAGATCGTCGATCGCACCAATGTCCACCGTGCCGGCAGACGCGACGACCAGGAACGGCTTGAAGCCGACCTCGCGATCGACGGCGATCTGCGCGCGCAGCGCGGCAACGTCGATGCGATGATCGGCATCGACGCCGATCTTGCGCAGCGCATCGGTGCCGAGCCCGGCAATGTCCATCGCCCTGGAGACACAGCCATGCGCGGCCTGCGACGTATAGGCTGCGAGCAGCGCGCCGTCATTGCCGATGCCGTACTGCCGCGCCAGCGTGCCCAGCGCTGCCGTGCGCGCCACCAGCACCGCCATCAGATTGGCCATCGACGTGCCCGTGACGAAGATGCCGCTCGCGCTGTCCGGAAAAGCGAACAGGCGGCGCATCCAGTCGACGATCTGGCGCTCGACCTCGATCGGCATATGGTCCCGTCCGCCAAGATTCGCGTTGAGGCCGGCCGCGAGCATTTCCGCGAGCATGCCGACCGCGGTGCCGCCGCCATGCACCCAGCCCATGAAGCCGGGATGGACGTTGCCGGTCGCATAGGGCGCGATGTGTTCGGCGAATTCGCCGTAGACCTCGGCGAGATCGCTCGCCTCGCGCGGCACGTCGGCCTTGAATGAAGCGCGGACCTCATCGGGGATCGGCTGCCAGACGGGACGCGTCCGGACATTGGCGATGCCGTCGATCGTCTCGTCGAGCATGCGATGAGCCAGCGCGCGAAATGCGCTCCAGTCCTGCGGATCGAGCGAGGTGTGCGCAGTGGTGCTTTGCGCGTTGCGGATGATCTCATTCATGTTGCGCTCTCCACGGCTGCAGCATGCCGCGACAGCATCGCCGCGAACGCCGCGAAGATCTTGCGCATCTGCGGCGGCTTGTAGGGAAACACGTCTTGCGAATCCATGTTGTGCACGACGGCGGTGTTGTCGGCTTCGAAGACCAGGAGTTCGCCAGCCTGGTTCTCCGCGCAATCGACGATGAAATAATCGAGGCCGACGCGCCTGCTCATCTCGTCGAGCGCGCTGCTGTGACGCGCCGCGAAGGCGTGATGGAAATCGCGCATGAAGAGCGCCTCTTCTGCTCGCTTCTCCTCGCTGAATGCCATGTAGGCGTTGAGATACCAGATATCCCAACGGTCGGCGATCGCCATGTGGCAGGCGTAAGGCTTTCCGTCGACCATCGCGAGACGATACTTGCGATAGAGCCCGTCGCCGTTCACATAGTCGACGAAGCGCGCGACGAAGAAATCCTGCTCGTCGCGCTCGGCGAGATAGGATGCGAGCGCCGCCGCATCGTCGAGCTTTGCGAGCCCGACGCCGGCATGCGAGCCGCGCGGCCGCGCGATCATCGGAAAGCGCAGTTCACCCGCGATGTCTCGGCAAGCGATCCGCCCTTGCGAAAGATCCGACAATTGCGCGCGCGCCGCGTGGATGGTCGCGGGAATGTCGAGACCCGGTACGCCGGCCAGCAGCCGATGCAGCTTGTCGCGATCGAGATTGCCGATGCGATCGGGACGATTGAGCAGCGGCCGCGGCCATTGCGGTGCGGCCTTCTCGATCAGGTCGAGCGCCTCACGGCATTCCTCGGAATCGGAGGCGACAACGATGGCAACGTCGTGCTCGGGCAGACTCTCCGGCAGGCCGACGCCCTTGACCACGTAGAGCGTCAACAGCTCGATGTCGGAGCCTTCAAGCAGAAAATCGATCGGGGTATTGCCGCCCATGTCGATGTCGGCGGCAAGCGCCAGCACGCGCAAGCCCGGCTTCACAGCAGTGCTCGGCGTGCGGAACAATTGATGGAAGGCCAGCACCTCCGACTGGATCGCAAGACCTCGATCCTTGTCGCCGAGAAGCTGGGTGATCAGCGACAGGTCCAGTCCTTCGCCCGCCTGCGCCGTTCCTGCCGCGATCCGCGCCACCAGATGATCGCGCAGCGGATGCAGGTCGACACCTTCGAAGGCCCGGCGCGTCAACTGCGCAAAGCCGATGCGATCGGCAAAGTTCGCCGCGGTCATGCGAAGCGGCGCGGAAACCGGATGCTGCATCTCACACCTCGAACGCGAAGTTTACCGGCGTGGCCGCAACTGCGCCACGGTCAAGCAGCAGCTCGATCTTTACCAGCACATGGGCGATGCGATCGAGAATATGCTGCACATTGCGTTGCGCCTCGGCCGTATCAGGCGACCAGGCTTCGGTCACCAGACGGGCGCCGACGCAAACGCGCAGCACCGCCTGTGGTGCCGCGTCAGGCCGCTCCAGACGGACCGGCTGGCCGATCAGGCAGCGCTGCGCGGCGACCTGCCGGTCTGCCGCACTGCCGCCGATCTTCTCGTTCATGTCACGCGCCAACGCCTGATGAATGGCATTGGTCTCGGCGATCGAGACCGGCTTGCCACCGCGCAGCAGCATGAACGGAAAAATCGTAGATTGTGCAAATTCCTCGTCATCCACGCCGGCCGTGCCGGTCACGGTTGGCACGGGTTGAAGCGACGGCGACAACGCGATCATACTGTCGATGCCGGCGGCGAGCTCGGCGAGCACCCTGGCGCGGAAAGCGCCCGGTACGGCATAATACCCGCCGATCTCGGCGAGCGCCGCCTCCCAGCGCAGCCATTGACCGAAATTGGGACGGCGGTCGAAGCGCGAACGCAGCGCCGTCCAGGCCATCGGCCAATCGCAGCGGCCAGCATAATCGAAGATGCCGGGCGCGATTCCCTCGATCCGGTCGATCGAGCGCGACAGGCCCTTCGGCACCAGTAGCGCACCGATGAAGGCGGGGCCGCCGAAGAATTTCGAACCGGTCATCAGCACCATATGGCCGCGGTCGAGATAGGCGCGCAGCCGGCGGCGGCCGAGCCGCGCCTGACAGGCGTCGATGACGATCTGGACCTTGCGCGGCCAACGCCGCGCGATCTCATCGAGGCAGGCCGCGCTCGGTGCGCGCCAGCCGAGCTTCGATGCATCCATGATCTGGAGCAGCACGGGCGCGCCTTGCGCGATCACAGCCTCGACCGCATGCAGCACCGCGGCATCGGCCTCCCCGCGCATCGCAATCCCGGGCCCCTCCTGAAGCAGCGGCAGCGCAAGACTGGCGCCGGCGAGCCCCGCAATCGCGCCATCCTTGCGAACCGCAAGGCCGCTCGCCGTCATGGAGCTGAAATGGTGCCCGCGAGCGGTATGGCTCGTCCCGCTTCCGGTCTGGTCGGCGCCGACCACGATCGTCACCGGCGGCGCCCCGAGCACCGCGCGCGCCAGGAACAAAGCGTGGAGCTGGGAGTCCGTGCCGGAGGGCGAGAACACGATGTCGACGCGCGGCGGCAGCTGGAGGTGGCCGCGCAGCTCGCTGCGCATGTCCTCGCAACGTGCGTCGAAGGCGACCTCGACTTCGTCGAACAGGCATTTGTGCACCAGCTCTTCGCGCGCCAACGCGGCGCGGTCATAGCCAGCTTGCGAGATCGTCGACGCGGTCGAGGACGCGAAATTCCAGAGCTCCGGCTCCGGCGAGGCCGCGCAGCCATATAGGTTGACGCGATCCGTGGCGTCGAGCGCCAGCCGCGGATCTCCGCCGGAAACGAGCAGCGTGTCGAGTGGCGTGAAGAGATCGCGCAGGCGATAGCGCGAACCGCTGTCGGATGCGCGTTCGAATTCTGACAGACGGGATGCGCCGGCGCTCATCCCGAAAGGCTCACGCCGCATCGGCCGCCGCCCCTCCGGGCGCGGGTGCGAATTGCGAGGCGATGTCGCCGTGGAACACCGACGGTCCGACGTGATCGAGCGAGCTCTGGATGTCGGCCCAGATCTCGCCGCCGATATCGGTCCAGCGCTTGCAGAAAGCGAAGTCCTCGGACAGATAAGTGCCGGTCGCCGGATCGATCATGCATTCGAACAGCGCGAAGCGGTTCTGGCTCGTGACCAGCGTGTCGTGCGAATGCTCGCGGAAGAACTGCAGGCTGGCATAGTCCGGATGGCGGCACATCGCCTCCAGCGCGTGGCGCCGGATCATCAGAAATCCGGTGCCTGCGTAGCGCACGCGGGTAAAGCCGTTGACGACGACGATGCGGTCGGGATCCTCGATCTCGAGCACATAATCCAGCGAAGCCGCCGGCACGTCGGCCCTGCCGGACTGGATCGCCCGCGCGGCCTTGTCCCAGTTGACACGCTTGATCGGATAGCAGCCGGCCACGACGTCCGCGCCGCATTCGATCAGCCGGAACACCTGCTCCGGCTTGAAGCCGATATCGGCGTCGATGAACAGGAAATGCGTCGCCTTGGGATCGTCCAGGAACATCGCGACGAGATTGGCCCGCGCCCGGGTGATCAGCGCGTCGCCGTCGCGCAGCAGCACCTTGAGCTCGAGATTGGACATGCCGTGCACGGCACGCTGAAGCGCGAAGATCGAACTCGCATAGATGCTCGACACCTGCCCGCCGAAGCACGGCGTTGCTACCACCAGTTGCATCTTGTCCGACATCGGCAGCTCCGCCCCGCTCCAATCCTCACCAAGAGGTAAAGAGGCATGGTTAACGGCGCCTTAACGCGCCCTTACAGGAACTTGACGAGCGAGAGCTGCGCGAGATTCGAGGTCACCTGATAGGATGCCTGCAGCGCATTCTGCAGCGCCAGGATTTGGCTCGCCACCTGGTCGGGCGAAGCCGATTCCGCCTGGTCGATGATGGTCTGGAGCTGCGCCTTGGCCTGGGTCTGGCGCGTGGAGGCGTCCTTCATCGTGTTCTGGGCCATCGCGATGTCGGTCTGGATGTCCTCGATGCGCTGCTGACCGGCCTGCTGCGTCAGCGCCTGCGTCACCCTCTGGCTCAGCGCGGAGACCTGCCCGCCCGAATACTGCCCGGTCGGCGAGGTCGAGAACGTTCCGAACACCGCGATCGCCTGCAATTGCCGGCGGATCGCATCCTCGTTGGCCTGGGCGCCATACTGCACCGTGATGGAATCGTCGACCCGCGCCATCGCGGTCGAGCGCGCCGAGCCGGGGCCGTCATTGCCCTGGTACCATTTCACGGTGTTGGCCGAACCGTTGACCAACGTCGTCGCCGAACTCGCGGGCGAGGAGCCGACGCGCAGCGGCGGCTGCGTGGCGGTCACGGGCGTCGCGCCGAAGCCGAGCGAACCGAGCGCGCCGGTGTTCGAGCTGTTGATGTTCAGGCTCGCCGCATCGTCGGTGCTGATCGTGATCGAGCCGCCGTGGACCGTCGAGGGCTTCGACGTTCCCGTGATCGCGTCGATCTTGGTCAGCAGGTTCTGGATGCTGTCGCCGACATTGAGCTGGTTGCCGGTCGCGCCCGAGGCCACGAAGGTCAGCGTGGTGCCGTTGACGGTGATGGTGTCGCCGGCGACGAAGCCCGGCGAGATCGAATCCGAGGGGCTAGCCCCGGACAGTGCCGTCGCGCCGCTGACCGGTGCCGGCGGTGCCGCCTGGTTGTTGACCGGCGTGCCGATCGCAGAGCTGGCGGTATTGAAGAAATTGTCGCCGGCGACGATCGCCGAGGCCGCGACCAGCGAGGTGTTGGCGAGCTTGGTGATCGCGGTGTTCAGCGCCGTGTTGAGGTTGTTCGCGGTATTGGTCGGGTTTACGGGCGTGCTGGCATCGATCGCGAAACTGCCGAGCGGCGTCGGCGTCGCCGAGGACGCGGTCAGGTCGATCTGCTCGGTCGTGCCGTCCGGCAGCGTGAATTGGACGCTGAGCTTGTCGCCATTATTCGGGTTGACGCCGTTGAGATCGACAGAGAACGACACCGGCGAGCCGCTCGGGCCGGTGATCGTCGCACCCGTCAGCGTCGAGGACACCGCCTTGAGCTTGAGGCCGAACGGCGAGCCGGCGACGTCCTCCGAGACCTGGATCGAGCTCGGCGTCGGCTGCGTCTGCACCAGACGGCCCAAGCCGTTGGCTCCGAGGTCGGCGGCCTGACGCTCGGCCATCACGGTCTTGAAGCCCGCTTGCGTCGTGGTGCCGTTGATGATGTCGCCGGCATCCGCGACCGACTGCGTGTTGACGGCGGTTCCGGAGAACAGATAGCGGTTGCCCGTCTGGGTGTTGAGGACGCCGACCATCGAGCCGAACTGGGCGGCGGCGGTGTTCTGCGCGATCGTCTGGCCGTTGACGTTGAGATCCTGCGCGGTGTTGGCGGCGCCGGTCTGCACGGTGCTGCGGATCTTGGTCAGCGACTGCAACGCGGTGTTGGCGAGGTTGATGCTGACATTGACGTTGGTGATCGTGTCGGTATAGGCGGCGATGTTGGAGAGCTGCGCGCGTCCGGCGATCGCAAAGCCCTCGTTGGTGCCCATCCCGGAATAGTTCTGCGACAGCTTGCCGGTCGAGAGCTGCGTCGACAGATCGGTGAGCTGCTGATTGATGTTGCGGATCTGCGAGCCGAGAACCGACGAGGAGTAATTGATACTGCTGATCGACATATTTCAGCGCTCCGTTACTTCTACACTTGAGCCTGGATCAACGTGTTCATCATGCTCTGCACCACCGACATGACGTGGGCGTTGGCGGCGTAGGCATTCTGCAGCTGGATCAGGTTCGACATCTCCGAGTCCAGATTGACCTTGGAGGTCGAGTCGAACTTGGCCTGCAGCGTCGAGACCACGACGCCCTGCCCCTCTTGGAGCTGGGTGGCCTGAGTTGAGGCGTTGGCCTGAATGCTGAGGAATTGCTGCAGATAGCCCGAAACGCTGCCGGTGAAGGGCTGGTTGGCCGAGCCGAGGCCGCTCTGCGGTGAATAGGAGAACACCGCGCTGGTGAGCTGCGAGTAGAGATAGTCCGAACGCGTGGTGTCGCCCGCTGGCGTCACCGGCGAGGTGTTGTACACCGACATCCTGGTGGGGTCGGCGGTCAGCTGCGTGTTCACCTTGATGCGACCGGCAAAGCCGGTCAGCTGCGAGCCCGAGCCGGTGATCGCGCCGGTGTAGAGCGCCTGCCCGCCATCGGTGAACACCGCCAGTTGCGGATTGCCCGAGGTCAGCGACGACACGGTCTTGCTCG
This sequence comes from Bradyrhizobium sp. 62B, assembly GCF_030272265.2. Classification (NCBI taxonomy): domain Bacteria; kingdom Pseudomonadati; phylum Pseudomonadota; class Alphaproteobacteria; order Hyphomicrobiales; family Nitrobacteraceae; genus Bradyrhizobium; species Bradyrhizobium sp. 62B. Next base: position 4,921,409 of record NZ_CP092841.2, read on the forward strand.
TCGAGGCCGAATTGACCCTGGCGAGACCGGAATTGTCGTCCGTAACCCGCAGCGTTGTGGCGCTCGCCGGCGCTGGCGCGGCAGAGAAGCTGAGATGCGAGGTCGAAAGCGCGGTGTTGAGCGCCGAGGCGATCGCGCCCATGCCGCCGGAAAAGTTCACGCCGATCTGCATCGGGTTGGCGTTGGTCGCATTCTGCAGCGGCAAGGCAGCCGGATCGGTCACGTTCACCAGCGTGATCTGGCGCTGGGTGTTGGTGGCCGTGTCGGTGTAAGTGAAGGTGGCGGTGTTGCCCGGGAGCGCGCCGCCGAGGTCGACGTCAAAGCCGGCGGGCGGACCCGACACCGTGCTGCCGGCCGTGGTCTTGTCGGACAATGCGCTCGACATCGTCGCGGCGAGCTGGTCGATCTGGTTCTGCGCCTGCACCAGCGTCTGGTCGCGCAGCTTCAGATCAGCCGCGATCTGGCCCGATGAGACCACGTTGTTGGCGACGACGTCGACCTTCGAGCCGTTCGGCAGCACGATATTGAGCGCGCCGACGCCCGACTTGGCCGGATCGATGTTGTAGAGCGAGGTCGCAGACATCGCCCCGGCGGAAGCGAAAGTGAATTGTGAGGCGAGCCCGGCACCGACCAGCTGGATGCCCGTCGTGGTGTAGATGTTGGCCTGGTTCGATCCGTCGGTGGTGACGCGGACGTCGACATATTTCGACAGCGTGTTGATGGCCTGGTCGCGTTGGTCCATCAGCGTCGCGGCCGAGGGGTCGTTGGCCGACAGGCCCTGCAGCTTGGTGTTGATGTTGGCAACCTGCTGCATGGCAGCGTTCGCGGCCTGCGCCGAGGTGCCGAGATCCTGCTCGACGTTGGAGCGCAGCGACTGGATGCCCTTGGTGGTGACGTTGAGCTGCGTGGCCAGCGCCTGCGCCGCACCGAGGGCCACCGTTTGCGCCGACGACGCGCCCGAGCTGGTCGACAGCGCCTGCAGCGCCGTGGTGAAGTTGTTCAGCGCGGTTTCCAGCGTGCCGCTGTTGCCGGGCGTGCCATAGACACTCTGAAGCTGCTTCAGGATGTTGGCCATCTGGTCGGCGTAACCGCTGCCGCCGGTCTCGGTGCGCAGCTGGTTCAGCACGAAGGTGTCGAGCTCCCGGCTGACGCCGGTCGTCATCGCCGTCGAGCCGAAATCGCCCGTGGTGACCTCGATCTGGTTCGGGGTCTGGACGACGTAACCCGGCGTCTGCGCATTCGCGACGTTCGAGGAGACGATCGAGAGCGCGGCCTGGTTGGCACGCAGGCCGCTCATCGCGCTGGCGAGGGCTGAACTCAAACCCATGTTACTTGCCGCCTTTGGTTACGTCACGCGCCGATCAGCGCAACACGTTCAGGAGGTCCTGCACCATCGAATTCGCGGTCGTGATCACCTTGGTGTTGGCCGAATAGGCCTGCTGGGTCACGATCAGCTTGGTGAATTCGTCGGCGATGTCGGTGTTCGAGCCTTCAAGCGACGAGCCGCTGATGCTCCCCGATGCGCCGTCGATCGCCGCACCCGACTGTTCGGTCGCGGCATACGCGCCACCATCCATCGCCTTCAAATAGTTGGTGCCGTTGAAGTGCGACAGCGAGACTTGAGCGAGGTTGAGGTTCTGGCCGTTCGAGAAGGTGCCGACCACGAGGCCGCTGTTGTTGACCGCGACCGACCGCAACTGGCCGGCGGCGTAGCCGTTCTGCGTGATGGTGTTGATGGTCACCGCGCCCGACGTGCTGGCATATTGCGTCAGTCCGCCGGTCGAGATGTTGAAGGCGACGGAGCCGAGCGACTGGCCGCTGACGCTGACATTGTTGATGGTGATGCCCGAGCCGCTCGGCGTGGTCAGCGAGCCGTCGGAAGCGAAGGTGAAGGCCTGCCCCGTATTGACCCAGCCGACGGTGGTGCCGGTCGCGTTCGGATCGGTCTGGTAGAACAGGTTCCAGCTGTCGGAGTGACCTGCGCCGAGCGAGGCGCTGTCGGTCTTGGCCCAGCGCAATTGCAGGTTCACCGGCGTACCCGCAGCGTTGTAAGCGGTCACCGCGCCGCCGCTGATCGACTCCTTGGTGAAGGTCGCGATGTCGTTGCCGATCACCCCGCCGGTGCCCGCGGTGCCGCCGCCGTTACGGTTCTTGGTGATGGTGGATGTAAAGCCGAGCGCGGCGAAGGCGGCGCTGTTGGAGCTCGACACCGACAGGTTGGACACGGTGCCCGTGTTCAAGGTGATCACACCGCTGGTGCTGACGGACGAGCCGGTGGCGCCGGAGAGCGCATCGATCTTGCTGAGCAGGGTCGTGATGTTGTCGGTGACGTTGATCTGGTTCGGACCGCTCGCGCCCGAAGCCACGAAGGTCAGCGTCTGGCCGTTGACGGTGATCGTGTCGGCAGGCGGGCCCGCCGAAAAGCCGGATGTGAGAACCTCGGCGCCGCCGGCCGTCGCGCTGCCGCTCAGCAGCGTCGACCCCGAGATCGCGGGCGAGGACAGCACGTTGCCGCCGCGCGTCACGCTGGTGATGCCGAGCGCCGTGGCCGCGGTGCCGCTGTTCACCGCCACATCCGTGGAGGTGCCGCTCGAAATCACGATGTTGCCGCTGGTGTTGAGAGACGCGGTCACGCCCGCACCGCCTGCGTTCTGGATTGCGGTCAGAATGTCCTGGACCGTCGCAGGCGTGCCGGCGCCCAGGCCGATGGTCGAGTTGGTGCCGAGTGTGACGGTGTTGCCGGTGTTGAAGGTGATCGTGTTGCCGTTGATCGTCAGCGTCTGACCGCTCAGTGCGGTGAGGATGCTCGATGCGAGATGGGTGCCGACGGCGGCATCCAGCGACGTTGTCGTCGATGCCACGGCCGCCGAGTTGTTCTGGAGAGCGACCGATCCGGTGTTCGTCGTCGAAGAATAAGGCGAGCGGAGGTTGCCCGTGGCCGCGGCGCCCGAAGCGGTGTTGTTGGTATAGGGCGCGGGGGGCGTGCCGACCGGAAGCGGGTTGGCAGCGAAATCCGAAGGATTGAGGCCGCCAGCCGCCAGCAGCGACCCCGTCGTGGCGGTCGAGCTCGCTGCAGTGTTCGGCTGGGTCGGCAGGTTTGCCGCATACTGGATCGAGGTGGTCGCTTGCGCCGGAATGAAGTTGTTCTGGAATTTGAGGACGTTCGCCACGTTGCCGGTCGGGTTGCCGGTCTTGGGGTCGACCGTGACGCCCATCAAATAATAGCCGGCGCCGTTGACCAGATTGCCGTTGGCATTGAGCTGGAAGTCGCCGCGGCGGGTGTAATAGGTGACGCCGCTGAACACCGGCACGTTGTCGACGACGCCGGTCGCCTTCTGGATCGAGAAAAAGCCGTCACCGGTGATCGCCATGTTGGTGGCGACGGTGGAGCCCGAGATCGTGCCCTGCGTGGTGATGGTGGCCTTGGCATTGGCCGTCACGCCGCCCGCGACCTGCTTGCTCGGAACCGAGGAGTCGGGGATGAGATCGACGAAGCTGGTGCCGATGCCCTTGTAACCGGTAGTCGATGAGTTCGCGATGTTGCCGGAAATGTTCTGCAGCGCGTAGGACTGCGCCTGCAGGCCACCCACCGAGGTGTTCATTGCATCGAAGATACCCATAACTTTGTCTCCAAATCCGATCTCGGCGGCCGGTCGACCATGGCCGCAGTCGGGGGAGACAGTCGCAAGGGCCATGCCAATGCGGGTATCTCTGAGAAATCAATGGCTTAACGAAAAGCCCCGGCCTGACGACCGGGGCACAATTGCCGGGACCGGCAACAATTGCCGGGGCTTTTTTACGTCGCCGACGCTGCTGCGGGATGGAAAACCAGCCCGAAACCGTCGATGCAATAGCGCAGGCCGGTCGGCTTCGGACCGTCGTCGAAGACGTGGCCGAGATGGCCGCCGCAGCGCCGGCAGTGCACCTCGGTGCGGACCATGCCGTAGGCCCGGTCTTCGGTCTTGCCGACATTGCCTTCGATCGGCTGGTAGAAGCTCGGCCAGCCCGTGCCGCTCTCGAATTTGGTTTCGGACGCGAACAGCGGCAGGTCGCAGCCGGCGCAGGCGAAGGTGCCCTTGCGGTGCTCCTTCAACAGCGGGCTGGAGCCCGGCCGCTCGGTGCCGTGATTGCGCAGGATCTCATATTGCTGCGGCGTGAGCTGGGCGCGCCATTCAGCCTCCGTCTTCGTGATCTCGAATTTTTCCGCGGTCTTCTCGCCGGCCTCGGCGGGCGTTGCTCTGAGCCAGCGGAAGGCCCCAAGGCCGAACAGGCCGGCGGCGGTCGTCAACAGGATGCGGCGATCAAACATCTCATTCTCCGTGCGGGAGCTCCACGCCCTGAGATACGGGCTCTAACGGTCGAAGTTACACGTCCGGGCGGAATTTTTCGCCGGTTTATCGCGCAACGCCGGCGTCGTGGGAGGCCGGTTCCGAAGGCGGGTCGCCCGCTTGGACGGCGGGTTTCGGCGGCGGGGCCGGCCGCGGCCTAACGCCGGGCGGCGGGCGGCGCGGACCGGTGCCGGCGGCCCGGTTGGCTTCGGCAAGACGCGCCTCGCGCTGACGATCCCTGATCCTGGCCCGTTCACGGTACCGGGCAAGCGAGCCTGCGGCTGCGGAACTCGCCCTGCCCCAGATCCCGACCAATTGGCCCGCGACCCGTCCGGTGGCGCCGCCAGCCCAGACCAGCTCGAACGGCGAGAACAACTTCCAGCGCTCATCGCCCCACAGGATGCTCCGCACGATCATCTGCCCGGCCATGGCCGAGGTATTCATGCCCTGGCGGCCGAACCCGCTCGCCACCCACAGGCCTTTGCGCAACTGGCCGATCTGCGGCATGCCGTGCACGGTCTGGCCGGTGGCGCCGCCGAACATGTCGGTGACCTCGACATTGCCGAGCGCCGGAAAGATCGTGCGGATCCGCCGCCTGACGGCGCCCGCAAAGCGCTGCGGACGCGCAGCCCAGGTGGTCTCGGGGCTCTCCCACATCAGCCGGTCGCCGTCGACGATGCGAAAATGATCGACGCCGTCGGAGTCCATCACCGATCCCTTGAAGGCGATGATCTCATGCACGCGCTCGCCGAGCGGCGCGGTGATTCCGGCATAGCGCCAGACCGGCAGCAGCGTCTCCGACAGGCGCCGCAGGGGCGCGCCGAGATGGATGTTGCCCGCGAGCACGATGTGGGTGGCGCGCAGCCGCGCCGAGGGCGTGACGATGCGCTTGCGGATGCCGGAATGATCGATGCTGACGACCGGCGTGTCCTGGAAAATGCGGGCGCCTGCCCGACGCGCTAGCGCCGCGAGGCCATGGACATATTTGCGGCCGTCGACCTGAAACGCCTTCGGATAATGCACGCCGTGGAAGTAACGATCGGTCTTGAGCACCTCGCGGACGCGATCGACCTGCCAACCCTCGACCTCGGTGTCGAAGTCCTCGTTCAGCATCTGCAACCGGCTGATCAGCCGGTCGCCAGCATCGACGTTGGAGACCTCCAGCACACCCTCGCTCAGTCCGATCCCCGGCATGTTCTCTTCCGTGGCGTTGGCCCGGACGAACTCTGCGCCCTCCTTCGACAGCGTCCACAATTCACGCGCGTCCTCGAAGCCGATGCGCTCGATCAGGTCAGTGAGCGGCAGGGCAAAGCCCGGCATCACCGTGCCGAGCTGGTTGCCGGACGCGTTCCAGCCGATATGACGGCCCTCGAGCACCGCGACACTGGCCCCCAACCGGGCCGCCTCCAGCGCGATGGTGAGCCCGGCCAGCCCGGCGCCGATGACGCAGATGTCGGCGTCAAGGTCGAACGACAGCCGTGTGCGGTCGCGAAAGCCGGCTTCGTCCTGGGACACGCTTGTGTAAGTCTCGCTCATGTCGTTTCTTAAGATACCAACCGGGCGCCTGTCACCTTGTCCTCAACCGGCACCTGTAGATTATTCTGGACGTGGAACGATTCGAGAATGACATGCGCCGTTTGATGCTGCTGCGTCACGCCAAGACAGAGATTGACGCGCCGAGCGGCCGTGACCAGGACCGCCGCCTCGACGACCGCGGCCATAGGGATGCCGCGCAGATCGGCGACTGGATCGCCACCCATCCGCCCTTCCCCGATACCGTGCTGGTGTCGCACGCCGTCCGTGCCAGGCAGACCTGGGACACCGCCTGGGCGGCCATGAAGGACCGCGTCCCGGTGCCGGAGGTCGAGATCCTGCCGGAACTCTATGGCGCCGATCCCGCGCAGATCCTGGACTCCATTCGCACTGCAACGGCTCCTGCCAATCCCAGGCAATTGCTGTTGGTCGCCCATAATCCCGGCATGCACGAGGCCGCGCTGATGCTGATGGGCGGCGGCGATCCCGCCGGTGCCAAGGCGCTCGCCGACAATCTGCCCACCTCGGGGATTGCGATCTTCGACTTTGACGTCAAGGATTGGGGTGACGTGGCCTACCGCCGCGGCAAACTGGTGCTGTTCACCAGCCCCAAGCTGCTTCGATCGGCTTGAGACGCGCGAGCGCCGTCTCGACCGGTTGATGCAGTGCGATCAAGGGCTGAAGATTTGGAGGCGCAGATGTTCAAGTCCATCCTCGTGCCCATCGACCTCGCCGACACGGATCTGGCCAAGCCGGCGATCGCGACCGCGGCCACGCTGTCGCAGACCTGGAGCGGCCAGGTGCGGCTGCTCAACGTGCTGCCGATGACGCCGGTGATGCTGGCCGAATACGTGCCGGCCGATTTCGACGAGCAGCAGCGCCAGACCTCGGAGGAGGCGCTCGCCATCGTCGCGCGCGAATCCGGCATCGACCCCGCCCGCATCTCCAGCGTGGTCCGCCAGGGCGGCATCTACCACGAGATCCTGGAGGAAGCCGTGCACATGAAGGCCGATCTGATCGTGATGACCTCGCACCGGCCGGCGATGCGCACCTATTTCCTCGGCTCCAACGCCGGCCACGTCGTGCGCTACGCAAAATGCTCGGTGCTGGTGGTGAGGCACTAGCTCGGAGCAAACGCGGTCGTAGCCCGGATGGAGCGCAGCGTCATGAAGCAATGGTGGCGAAGATGGACCTACGAGGTCCCGCTCGCGATCGGTGATGCGCTGTGGGAGGTGCTGGTCGTCCAACTGGCTGCGCAGCTGGACAGGCTGACCGCGCGGAGGATCATCGCCTTGATCCCCGTCGCGATCATCGTTCTGGCCTACTATCACAGGATTCCGATTCCACCGGAACTGATGCTGATCGGCGACTTCCTCGCCTATATCGACATCTTCTCTGTCCTCATCCTGGTCGGCGTGCTGAGCCGCGTCGCGACGATCCTGTTCATCGTCAAACAGGCCGCGGCGCGCATCACCCTGCTCGGCGGCCGCGTCATCACGCGCTTGCGACGGCTCGACGTCCGGCACCGGCGCCAGCACGGCGCCGCGACACGGCCTCGCCGCAAGCCCGAGAGGTCCGAAGATGATCGAGCTTATGGCTGTCCCTGGGATGACCTCGCATCGGCGATGCGCACCTATTTCCTCGGCTCCAGCGCCGGCCACGTCGTGCGCTACACCAGCTGCGAGTTCGTAGAGCATGATAGGATGGAACAGTTCCTCGGTGGAACGTTCACCGTCATCGCCGCCCGGCTCTCGGCTATCATCGGTGATGAGAATGCCTGATCGCGCTCCCGCCCTCACGGAAAGGAACGCCAGATGCAGCGTCACCGGTTCAAACACACAAAATCGCTCAATGAGCGCCTCCTCGAAGAGGCTACAAGCTAAAAGAGGAAGCGAAGCTGCTACCGCATGGCCCGTTGCGGGAAGCTGCAACGAAAAGGGCCCGGCAGGCCGAGATGGCGGCACATATGGATGATTGGCTCTCCTCCCCGGCGTTGCGATCGCCGAAGAAGGACGAGACACCGGGCCCGGGCTAGGCATCTAGGCCCGCGACAGACTGGCGCTAACCTGCCCGCATGCAGGTGCGGCGCTTTGCCTAAGAGTAAATGCGGTAACAACAAGAACGATCAGATTCGGGCGCCGCACAGGAACCAACGGACGACGCCCTCGTTTGAATTACCTGCAACATTTCTCATTTTGCCCTGAGGCATCGTGCAGACCCACTGAGGTACTGCCATGACCTTGCTGCGCACACGCTCCCCTTCGCTCGTCCCCAACTGGCTCGGTGCCGCAAGGCAATATCCCGCGCTCGCCGCTGTTGCTGGAATTGGAGCGGTGCTTCTGGGGACAGCTCTCATCAATCGCCAGCTTGCCAGGAAGGCACAACGCGATAATCCGCCACAGGGGCGGTTCATCGAGGTCAATGGCGTGCGTCTGCACTATGTAGAACGCGGCAACGGCCGGCCACTGGTGCTCTTTCATGGCAACGGCAGCATGATCCAGGACTTCGAGTCGAGTGGCTTGATTGATCTGGCCGCCAAAAACTACCGGGTTATCGTCTTCGACCGCCCGGGATTCGGACATAGCTTGCGGCCCCGCAATGCGGTTTGGACCCCTGAGACCCAAGCAGATCTGTTCAGGGAAGCACTCGGCCGTCTGGGCGTTCAGCGCGCGATTGTGCTGGGACACTCATGGGGAGCGTCGCTCGCAGTGGCGCTGGCGATCAGGCATCCATCGCTGGTCGAAGCATTGGTGTTGGCGTCGGGATATTATTTCCCGACCGCCCGCACCGACGCCACGGCCTCTTTGGCACCTGCAATCCCTGGACTCGGCGATATCATCAGTTACACGATATCCCCGATCTTCGGGCGGCTGATGTGGCCTGTGATGTTGCGCAAGCTATTCGGCCCGCGCACAGTGCCCGAAAAATTCGCCGACTTTCCCAAGGCAATGGCTGTACGGCCAGCACAGATGCGTGCCAGTGCCGCAGAAGCGGCCTTGATGGTCCCGGCGGCTTTTGTCGCTGCGAAGACCTATAGTGAGCTCAGGATGCCCACGATCATCATCGGGGGTGAGGACGACCGTCTGATCGACATCGAAAAGCAATCGGTCAGGCTCCACGAAGAGATCAAGCAAAGCAAACTGCACCGGATCGCCGGCGTCGGTCATATGGTCCATCAATCTGCGACGCCCGATTTGATGGCGGCCATCGACGAAGCCGCTGCCGCGACGTTGCACTAGACAATGGCCGCCGCGAATGCTGGCGAGCACCGCGCCCTCCGCTCGGGATGGTCGGACACGGCATGGTGATGGGACGTGCCTTGGCCTTGCCGCACTTGGTATTGCGCTCGGTCAGCTGCATAGCCATCTCCTCCTCAGCGACGCCGCAGACCGGACTGTCGCAGCGATGCCGACCTGAGTTCGAGCCAACCCGACTCATCCGGCGGCCAATTCCAGTCAGCGCAGTTGGAGCCGAGGCCTAAGCATGCAGATCCGGGTCGGCTTCGAAATGGTCTACGATTTCCCGCAAGTCACGCCATTGATCGCGATGGTCGGAACGCATTTCACGCGGGCATCCGATGTTATTGTGCCAGATCACCTCATCACCTCGCCTTCTGTTCCGATCACGCCTTACCGCGACAGCTTCGGGAACTGGTGCAGCCGGATCGTTGCGCCCCGCGGCCGCATGCGCCTTACTGCCGACGGAACGGTGCGCGACAGCGGCTTGCCCGATGTGATCGTGCCTTCAGCCGCGCAGCACGCGGTCGAGGATCTTCCATCGGACACCCTGCTCTATCTGCTCGGCAGCAGGTATTGCGAAACAGATCGGCTTTCCGACATCGCGTGGAAGCTGTTCGAGAAAACGGCGCCTGGCTGGCTGCGCGTCCAGGCGATCTGCGATTTCGTCCACGATCACATCGCGTTCGGATACGAGCACGCGCGGGCGACCATGACGGCGTGGGAGGTCTTCAACGAGCAGAAGGGCGTCTGCCGCGACTATGCGCATCTCGCCATTGCGTTCTGCCGCTGCATGAACATTCCAGCGCGCTACTGCACCGGCTATCTCGGCGACATCGGCATTCCGCCGCCGCATGCCCCCGGCGACTTTGCTGGGTGGTTCGATGCCTACCTTGGCGGCCGGTGGTACACCTTCGATGCACGCAACAACACCCCGCGCATCGGCCGTGTGCTGATCGCCCAAGGCCGCGATGCGGCGGATGTTCCGATTGTTCATATTTTCGGACCAGGCGAGCTCATCAGCTTCAAGGTGTGGACTGATGAACTGGTATGAGCCGCTCGTCCGGGTCATTGCACGCAAGATCGACGAGATTGATCTCGCTAATTGGCAAGGTGAGTGCTACAAGGCTGGCATCACCGCGCGCTTCTTGGCTGTTATCGGTGACTGAGAGCATCGCGCTCCCGCCTCCACCCAACAGAAGGCGGTCAGATGTCCGAGTCGGTCAAATTCGACATTCGTGAGTGGCTCGTGCCACCTTTACTGGTACCTATTTTCCTCATTCTGCTGATCGCGATCGTGGCCGTTCTCTAGCGGCGGGCGGTCCGTCAATGACCCGCGCCAAAATGCAAGCGCGGCGCTTCGGCCAACTCGCGAGCACGCGAGCCGAGACAGGAGGCGGCAATGGCAAACACAGCAATCATCAGAGATGCCTACGGCGTTCCGGCGGTTTTCACGGGTTCGAAGACAGGTCGGGACGATGCTCCCTTCGTGTTCGTGAGGGTCGGAAACGAGGAGCGCAGGATGCGCTGGTCCGAATGGGATGCTCTGCCGGCCTGGACCGGCGAGCGGCCCATTTGGGCGGGTACAACCAAGTAATATGGAGTCTTCAGCATGACGCCGGCCCGAACGAGCACATGGACCAGAGCGCTCTTGCTGGCGGCGGTGGTGGGCACATCCACGACCGCAGCTGTGGCGGCGGAGCCAAACTGCCGTGCGATCGAAAGCACCAACGCGCGCCTGTCGTGTTACGATGCGGCATTTCCTCCAAGAACAGCGAGGCCCGCCCAAGCGAGCATCAGCTCATCGTCAGGTGACAAGGATCCGTTTCTTGCGGAAGACGCACGAACCGCCGCGAAGCTGAAGAATATTTGCCGCGGCTGCTGAGTTTCACAGACAGTTCCCGCGCGGAAGCGAAATAAAGCACTCGCAATCCAGCAGATAAAGTCGCATTGTCTCGCCACCGCCGAGCGGCCCGTAGCATCTATCGGTGGTGTGAACGCGAGTTGCGCTCCCGCTTTCCCCCGCAGCGGAGCATGAAAATCTTGGCTCGACGATTCCCAGAACCATCATCGACATTCGAATATCGCCTGGCGCAAGAGGCACTCAACCTTCGCCAGCAGGCCAAAGGGATGCCCGCTGGTATCCGCCGCTCGGAGCTTTTGCGAAAAGCCCGGCAGATCGATGTTGCCGGAGAGGTCAACAAGTGGTTGACCTCGCCGGGCCTGTTGGCCCCGCTTTAGGTCTCAATCTCTAATGGGCTGAACCTACGCCCTCTGCGTAAAGACCTATTGGTATCGGGATTTTACTCTCACCCTCCCGGGGCTGATCAGCCGCCGCCTGCGCTTCATTTCAAGCGGGCGGCGTTTTTGCTTGCGATGGCGAGCCCTTCTCCGGGACTGTTCCCCAGCAAGAGGGCTGCGCAGCCACAATCCCTTGCGCTGCCGCCGGGCCCGAGCTATGGGTCAACGCGCGCCGCGGAAAATATTCCGCTTTACCGAAATTCGGAAACCGCGTATGTGTCGCGGCAACCCAGCCCAAGGACAAGGGGCGTATCGCGATCGTCACGAACGCGGGCCGGGCGGCGGTGGACGCCGATGATACCGGCGCGAAGTGCTTTTGCAGGGCGGGCAACCGTGAGCAGAGCCGTCGCGCACACGACCGGTGTGATCAGCGTACGGCAAAATCGTGTGGTCCTGACGCCCGCAGTCTGGCGTCAAGTCTTGTGGTGACGTGCGGCTCGACCGGGCCACACATCAGCCATCCGCAAGGCGACGGGGCAATAGTGCAACGCTCCCGAGGAGAGCGCGACATAAGCCGTTCAAACCACTGCGCAGGGAAGGCCGGGATGTCCCCGGTTGCCCTGTTCTCCGCTATGCGCAGCACACGCAGTCTGCTTTTGGCGTGGCGGTCCACGGGAGCCAACCGGCTCCTGGCCTTCCCTGCGCCCTTGTTCGATCGAGGGCAAGGCAACGAAGCAAAGCTCGGGCGAAATGCGCCGCGAGAATGCGAAGCCGCGTCTGCAGAATTGCAGGATGGGTAGAGCGAAGCGAAACCCATAGCGCAGCGCCAAGCGGTGTGATGCAGAGCCGGGGCCCCTGTTGCAGCGTGTGCGCGGCCCCCGAGTCCCGGCTCTGCGCAGCAACGCGTTGCTGCGCGTCCGGGACGCGATAGTGGGGTGGCTTACAGATACCGCGTCAGCTCGGACTTGAACTGCCCGTAGACGGCGTCCTCGATCTGGCTGCGCGTGATCCCGATGTCGCGCAGGGCGCGGTCGTCGAGCTCGTTCAGCGTCTTGACGGCGGTACGGCGCTCGAGGCGATCGAACAGCGCATAAGCGGCGTGGGCGAGCGTGGTGAAAAATCCGCCCGTCGAGGATGGGCGTAAACTCCGCCCGGCAGTTTGCGAGATAATGGTCATTTTTCTTCTCCGGCCTGTCGTTCCGCGCGGCGAAAGCAAATGCCGTTGGCGCGGACGCACTGGGCGTCTGCACCTCATTTGCCGTCGGATTGCTCTCGCTCTCCTCGGCTCAATCGCGGACCTTGATGGAACTTAAATGCTTCAGTACACTACTCGGAGCAAGTAAAACATTGCTCTCGGTGCAATAATGTCCAAGTTCGAGTACGTGAAGCTTGCCGATGCCATTGCCTCGGATATCTCTAACGGCACGTTAAGGCCCGGCGATCGGCTGCCGCCGCAGCGCAATTTTGCCTATGACCGTGGCATCGCGGTCTCGACCGCGAGCCGGGTTTATACGGAGTTGCTCCGCCGTGGGCTCGTGGTCGGCGAGGTCGGCCGCGGTACTTTCATCTCCGGCGACATCAGGCGCGAGGTCGAGGCGCTGAGCGAGCCGCGCGAGGCGCGGATCGATTTCGAGGTCAATTACCCGCTATTGCCGCAGCAATGGGCGATGATCGCCAAGAGCCTTGCGGGACTGGAGCGCGTCGATGCGCTCGAATCGGCGCTGCGCGTCTCCACCAGCACCGGCACCAAGAGCGCGCGCAATGCGGCCGCCGCCTATCTCGCGCGCAAGGATTTCGCGCCGCAGGCCGAGCAGATCGTCTTCACGGCCAATGGCAAGCAATCGCTCGCGGCCGCGCTCGCGGCGCTCGTGCCCACCGGCGGCCGCTGCGGCGTCGAGGCGCTCACCTATCCCTACGTCAAGAGCATCGCGGCGCGGCTCGGCATCACGCTGGTCCCGATACCGATGGACGAGTACGGCGCGCGGCCCGATGCCATTCAGAAGGCGCATCGCGAGGCGCATCTGTCGGCGCTGTATCTGCAGCCCATCATCCAGAACCCGCTCGGCGTCACCATGAACGCGACGCGGCGCGCCGACATCATGCGCGTCGCCGAAAAGCTCGACCTCACCATCATCGAGGACGCCGTGTACGGCTTCCTCGCCGACGACACGCCGCTGGCAGCTCTCGGGCCGGATCGCTGTATCGTGATCGACAGCCTGTCGAAGAAGGTCGCGCCGGGCCTTGCGCTCGGCATCCTCGTGGCACCGCCGCAACTGCGCGAGAGCGTGATGAGCGCGGTCCGCACCGGCGGCTGGATCGCCTCCGGCCATGCGCTGGCGTCTGGGCAGCGGCTGATGGCCGACGGCACCGTCGCCGAGCTCACGCGCCTGAAACGCATCGACGCCTCGCGGCGTCAGCAGACCGCGGCACGGCTGCTCGCCGGCTACCAGCTCGCCGCCGACCCGCGCTCCTATCATCTGTGGCTGACGCTGCCGCCGCACTGGCGCTCGCAGACCTTCGTTGCCGCTGCGGCCCGGCGCGGCATTGCACTGACGCCGTCCTCCACCTTCGCCATCGCCCACGGTCATGCCCCGAACGCGGTGCGCCTCGCACTCGCCCCGCCCACCTTCGAGCAGCTCGATTCCGGCCTGCGCACCATCGTGTCGCTGCTCGGCACCAAGGAAGAGGATTTCGACTCCACGGAGTAGATCGCGGGGGCCTTTGCGCCGACGCGCCTCCAGCCGAGGACAAGTTCCGCAGGGATGTCCGTTCGGACCATGGCCGCTCATCGGCGTCTATTTGGATTGCTCCGAGTCCGGCGGCCGGCCCCGCTGACAATCGATCAGCGGCCGGTTGCAGGGCTACGGCAGCAGCGATTGCGGCAGGCGCGCCAGGGTATAGGCGCGTGGCTGGTTCCGCCGCACGAAGCCGCCGACCTGCCAGGCGAACAGCGCGGCAAAGCCGAGGATGAACAGCGCGCCGGCGAACTCGTCGATCATCAGCGCACGGATCAACAGGCCCGCCATCGCGACCGTCAGCATCGCCAGAAATACTAGCACCGTCGCATACGCTGTGCGGCCGAGCCCGGCGGTCAGCGCCGCGCGGCTGCCGGCCTTGGCCATCCGCGCATGCAATTCGACGATGAACGCGCGAAAGCCGTTGTCCTGCGGCGCCATCAGCGCCGCGGTCTGCCAGCTCGTCGACAGGATCGCGATGCGGCGGCCGCTATTGTGCGTGACATCGGCGCGAAAGCGGTGCTGCTGCATCGACACCGGGCGGAACGACAGCCGGATTGCACTGATCTCGTCATAAGGCCACAGGCCCGAGCGGCCGGAGATGTGCCAGGACAGCCCCTGCTCCGTCAGCTCGAAGCGATGCGCCGAGCCGATCAGCGACGCCTTGTAGGCATAGCTCACAACTGGCGCGGCCTCGGCCTCCGAACCCTGCATCCCGACAACCGATCCCGTCCGCGCGATCCCGTCCGCGCCATCCCGCCGGCGATCCGCTTGCGCGATCGCCCTTGCCCATCCTACAAGCGAGGCATGGCTGAGACGACCTTTTTTCCGCGCCGTCTGATTCTCGGCGCCGCAATGATCTCCGGCGTGCTGCTGGCGCTCGCGGTGCACATGCTGGGCGCGCGCTACGGCCTCGACCTCGGCGGGCTCTGGCGTTCCGACACGGCCGAGTTCATCCCCGCGGGCGCGGCGATTGCCTGGTGGCTGATCGCCACGGTCGGATTCTCCGGCGGCTATTTCACCGCGAGCTTGATGCAGAGCGCCGTGTCTGGCCAGATCCCGCAGCGGATGCGGCAGTTCCTGATCGCAGTCGGCGTGCTCCTGCTCGCAGGTGCGGGTCAGGTGGCCTCGGCGCCGAGCCCGATCCCGACCGTCTCGGGCGTGCTCGCCGGGCTCGCCGCGCTATGCCTTGGCGCCGTCATGGCGTTCTGCGGCGCCCATTTCGCGCTGCGCCGCGGCTGAACCTCACGCCGACGCCAGCAGCCGCGGGCGGTCCAGCATGATCGTCACGTCGGAGGCCGGCCGCGGCTTGCTGAACAGATAGCCCTGCGCCTGATTGCAGCCCTCGCGCCTGAGCAGCTCGAGCTGCGCATCATTCTCGACGCCTTCCGCGGTGGTGACGATGCCGAGGCTGCGGCCGAGGCCGGTCACGGCGCGGATGATCGCCATGGAATCCTCGCGCGTCGCCAGCTCCGACACGAACGAGCGGTCGATCTTGATCTTGTCGAACGGGAAGCTGCGCAGGTAGCTGAGCGACGAATAGCCGGTGCCGAAATCGTCGAGCGAGATCCGCACCCCCATGCCGCGCAGCTCGTGCAGGGTGGTCAGCGTCGCCTCGCTGTTCTGCAGCAGCACCGATTCGGTGATCTCGAGCTCGAGGCGTCGCGCATCGAGCCCCGAAGCGGCCAGCGCCTCGGTCACGGACGCGATCAGGTTCGGATTCTTGAACTGCACCGGCGACAGATTGACGGCGAGGTCGACGTCGTCAGGCCAGCTCGCCGCGTCGATGCAGGCGGAGCGCAGCACGAATTCGCCGAGCTGGACGATCAGTCCGGTCTCCTCGGCCAGCGGGATGAAGTCGATGGGTGCGATCAGGCCGCGGTGCGGATGGTTCCAGCGCAGCAGCGCCTCGAAAGCGACGACGCGACCGCTGATGACGTCGCGGATCGGCTGGTAGTACGGCTCGAACTCGCCACGTTGCAGCGCCGCGCGCAGATCCATTTCCAGGAGCCGCCGCGCCTGCGCGCGGGCATCCATGCCGGTCTCGAAGAAGCGATAGGTACCGCGGCCGTCCGCCTTGGCGCGGTAGAGCGCGAGGTCGGCATTCTTCAGCAATTCGTCCGGGTCGCTGCCGTCCTGCGGCGACAGCGAGATGCCGATCGAGACGCCGATCACGATCTGATGGTCGTCGATCTCGTACGGTGCCGAGATGACCTCGACGAGACGGCGGGCGAGCGACCTCGCGGCGGTTTCCTCGGAGCGTCCGATCTGGACCACGGCGAACTCGTCGCCGCCCAGCCGCGCCACGGTGTCGCTTTCGTCGACGACGGCCGTCAGCCTGCGGCCGACCTCCTTCAGCAGCGCATCGCCGATGGGATGGCCGAGCGAGTCGTTGATGTCCTTGAAGTGATCGAGATCGAGACAGAGCACCGCGAGCTGCTCGCCCGACCTTGTCCGGCGCAGCCCCTGCTCGAGCTGCTCGTGGAACAGCACGCGGTTCGGCAGGCTGGTCAGCGCGTCATGGCGCGCCATGTGCGAGATCTTGGCCTGCGCCTCCAGCCATTCGGTGATGTCCTCGAAGGTCGCGACCCAGCCGCCGCCGTGCATCGGCTGGTTGACCACCCGGATGGAGCGGCCGAACCGGTTGACCACGTCGGTCGTGGTGCGGCCCTCGCGCGCGTCGGCGACGAGGCGGGCGAAGAATTCATCGGCATCGCCCTGCCATTGGCCCTTGGCCTGCTCGTCCCGCAAGATGTCGACCAGCCGGCGGCCGGTCAGCGCGATGTCGGTGCGGCGAAGCATCGCCGCATAGCGCTCGTTGAACAGGATGATCTTGCCGTCGGCGTCGAACATGCACAGCCCCTGCGACATGTTCTCGAGCGCCGTGTCCAACACCATTTGCTGGGCCCCCAGTTCGCCCTTGGCGCGGCGGTCGAGCAGCGCGGCCACGAGGGCGATCGCGATGATCGCGACCGCGGCGCTGGCGGTGAGGAAGGACAGCGAGGCCGGCGGGATCGACAGGCCGCTGATCGCGAGCGTCGGATCCGGCGTCAGCAGCACCGCGCCCATGGCCGTGAAATGATGTGCCACGATGGCGATCGTCAGCAGCGCAGTCGCCGTCAGCGCATGGAAGAGGTCATCGCGTCGCGCCGCCACAAACAGGGCAAGCGCCGCAAAGAGAATTCCGGACAGGATCGAGATAGCAACCGTGCTTCCGATCCAGCCCACCCGCGCGGGTATCTCCAGCGCCGCCATGCCGGTGTAATGCATCGCCGCGACACCGGTGCCGACGATGGCGCCGCCAAGGGCGACCCACGCCGCGCGCGAGGACGATACGGCGATGCTCAGCCCCACGAAGGTCACCGCGATCGCAAAGATCAGCGACATGATCGTCACCGGGATGTTGTAGGCGCCCGCGCCTCCCGGCCCATAGGCGAGCATCGCGATGAAATGCGTCGCCCAGATGCCGCAGCCGCTGACGGCAGCATCGAGGCCGATCCAGGCAAGACGTTCGAGCCCGTGCGTCGCACGCGCGCGATGGAACAGGCTGATCGCCGCTGCGCTGGCGAGCAGGCACACCGCACCGCCGAGCGCGACGAGGCGCAGATCGTGCTCCTCGGTAAGACAGTAAAGAACTTGATACATTGCGGGCCCCGTCCCTATGGACTCGCACTTGAACCGACAGAGGTGGACGATCGGTAACCGGCTACATGACCGGTCCGCGAATGGTAAATGGCGGATGTCCGGATTCGTTCACATTGTCATTCTCGCGCCGGTGCACCGAAGCCGATCACCGCCGCCGCCAGCAACAAGACCGCCGCTGAAATAATCAACGACACATGCAGGCCTTCCATGAAGGCGCCTGTTCCCGCGATCAGCGATCCAAACAAGGCAACGCCGAGGACGCTGCCGGTCTGCCGCGTCGCGTTGAGGACGCCCGCCGCGATGCCGGAGCGCGCTTTGTCGACGCTGCCCAGCAACGTCGAGGTCAGCGGCGGTACCAATAGCCCTAGGCCGCCGCTGATCGCGATCATCTGCCCGCAGATCATCCAATAGCTCGTGTCGGCCGCGATCCACAGCAGACCGAGACAGCCGAGCGCCGACACGCAGGCACCGACGACGATGGTCGGGCACGCGCCGATGCGCTCGGCGAGGCGCGGCGCCAGCAGATTGATCGGCAGCACCGCCGCCATCATCGGCACGAAAGCAAGCCCGGTCCACCACGCCGACAGCCCGTTGATCCGCTGGAAGTACAGGCTGAGCACGAAGATCAGGCCGTAGATGGCGATGTTGACGAGCAGGCCGACGAGCGAGGTGAGCGCGAACAGCCTGTGGCCGAACAGCGACAACGGCAGCATCGGCTGCGCCGCGCACCTCTCGCGCCAGATGAAGAGCGCAGCGAGAATGGCAGAGCCGGCAAAGCCTGCGATCACCGCCGGATGTCCCCAACCCAGCGCACCGCCTTCGATAATGGCGCCGGCCAGCGCCCCCAGCGCTCCGATCGCGGCAAGCTGGCCGGGCAGATCGATCTCGCGCGAGCGCGCCCGTGTGGTCTCGCTGGCATAGCGCCAGCTCAGCCACAGGCCGGCGAGCCCGATCGGCAGATTGACCAGGAAGATGGCGCGCCATCCGACCAGCGTGATCAGCGCGCCGCCGACGAAGGGGCCGGCGGTGAGAGCAAGGCTGGCTCCGGCTGCCCAGACCGCAACGGCGCGGCCGCGTGCGCGGTCGTCCGCATAGGCATGATTGAGCAGCGCAAGCGAGTTCGGCACCAGGATCGCCGCCGCCAGCCCCTGGACCAGCCGGGCGCCGATCAGCACGGTCGCATTGGGTGACAGCGCGCAGGCGAGCGAGGCCGCGGTGAAGATGGCGAACCCCGCCATGAAGACGCGCTTGGCGCCGATCCGGTCGCCGAGAGCGCCAGCCGTCAGGATGAAGGCGGCAAACGCGATAGTGTAGGCGCTGACCACCCATTGCAGCTCGGCGACGCCGCCGCCGAGCGCCCGGCCCATCGCATCGAGTGCCGTGTTGACGATGGTGACGTCGAGCTGCACCACGCCATAGCCGAGACTCATTGCGGCCAGCGTGAGAGAAGTCGCAAGAGCCGAGCCCGCGCGTGGCGTGTCGGCCCTGCCGTCGAAGGTTTCATATTTGATGGTGTTGGCTCGCATGCTGCACCTCGATTGCAGCCCCATGCGACATGTACGCCTTTAACCCTCCGTCATGCTTCGAGAACGACCGAATAATGATGTTGAGCGTGAAAGCGCCGCGCGGACTACCGCGCGGCGCCAATCATGGTTGGCCTTGCATCAGCTCGCCGCGCGCAAATTCACCTTGCTCTCGGCGAGCGTCGTCAGCTTCTTGTCGGTCGCCTTTTCCTCCTCGAGCGTCTTGGCGAGCACGCTGGCGCAATCGTTGCGGCCGAGCTGCTTGGCCCAGGCGATCAGGCTGCCATAGCGCACGATCTCATAATGTTCGGCGGCCTGCGCCGCGTTGATCAGCGCGGCATCGAGCACCGCCTTGTCGGCGACTTCGCCGGCGGTCTCGTCGGCTTCCTCGATGATGCCGTCGATCGCCGGACAGTCGACCGCCTTCACGGGGACGCCATGCATCTTGAACACTTCCTCGAGCCGCTTGACGTGCTCCTTGGTCTCCTCGAGGTGCGTCAAAAAGCCCTGTTTCAGCTGTGGATCCGTGGCCTTGCTCGCCATCTTCGGCAGCGCCTTAGTCAATTGCTGCTCGGCGTAATAGATGTCCTGGAGCTGGTGCACGAATAGGTCATTCATGGTCTTGATGTCTTTTGTGAACAGTCCCATCGTTCCGTCCTCTTCCGGTTCTTGGAACACGAAGGCCGCGGCCTGCACGAAAAGCCGCTTATTCCGCCATGCTCGGTTGCTGATGGGGCCCAACGAGCGCCCGGCATCGACGTTCCAAAAAAGACCCGTAAGGCTTGCGCTGGAACAATGCGGCCGGCGCCGGGACCTGAAATCATAGGGCCCATACGAACGCACGAGCCGGACCGGTTTCACGACTCATATGCTTAACGCGCCTTCGATGTGAACCACGTATGACAAAGTGGCCGGTCCAGCGCAGAACCTCTTGTTGTCAAGGGCTGCACAAGCCGCTGTTTTTGCCTTAAATGAGCTGGATCATGCCGAGCGATCGATGCCTGCCTTTGGACATGATCACACCCGACTGGCCAATGCCTGGCCTGGTCGGTCTTGCCCCCCGCCGGGAGGATGAATGCACGGACTGCTGCCCGCGCTGAAACGCGGCTTCAAGAGATGGATCGGCTGGCGACGCCTTGGCGTTGCCGCGAGCATCTTCATCATCGCTTTCGCGATCACCACGCTGGTGCGGACCCTCAAGGGCATCGATACCGGGGTCATCCTGACTGCGTTAACCGAGATCCCCCGCGGGAGCATCGGGCTGGCGGCGATCTGCGTGTTTTTCGCGTTCTGTACGCTGACCTTCTACGATTTTTTTGCACTGCGAACGATCGGCAAGAAGCACGTGCCCTATCGCATCGCGGCGCTCTCCAGCTTCACGTCCTATTCGATCGGCCACAACATCGGCGCCACCGTGTTCACCGGCGGCGCGATCCGCTTCCGGATCTATTCGGACTATGGCTTGAACGCGATCGACGTCGCCAAGATCTGCTTCTTGTCCGGCCTGACCTTCTGGCTCGGTAACATCTTCGTGCTCTCGATCGGCATGGCGATCCATCCGGATGCGGCGTCTTCGATGGATCAGCTGCCGTCGTCGATCAACCGGCTGATCGCGCTTGGCGGCCTCGCCTCGATCGGCGCCTATCTGGTCTGGCTCTGCATGGGCGAAAAGCGACGCGAGCTCGGCCAGAAGGGCTGGAAGGTGGTGCTGCCTTCCGCGCCGCTGACCCTGGTCCAGATTCTGATCGGGGTGGTCGATCTCGGCTTCTGTGCCACGGCGATGTACCTCCTGATGCCGGCCAACCCGCCGATCGACTTCATGTCGCTCGCCGTGGTGTTCATCCTGGCGACGCTGCTCGGATTCGCCAGCCATGCGCCCGGCTCGATCGGCGTGTTCGACGCTGCCATGCTGCTGGCGCTGCCCGAATTCGGCCGTGAGCAGCTCCTGGCGACGCTCCTGGTGTTTCGCATTCTCTATTTCGTGATCCCGTTCGGCCTTGCCATCTCCATCATGGGCACCCGCGAGCTCTGGATGAACGTGGTGGAGCCCTGGCAGGAGCGGCGGCGGCTGGCGGAGGCCTGTGCCCAGGCCAATCTGCCCAAGGAGGTGACGCCCATGGAGCGCGAGCGGTTGCTGCGGCAGGCCAACAAGCGCTGAAATGGTCGGCCCAGACCAAAGGGTTGCGGGCGGCGGCGCAATGCTCTCTTATTTCCGCCTCAACTTTGCCGTTGAAGACGCGGGCCATGATCCCTGTATTCCTTCGTACCCTCTCCGCCTGCGCCCTGCTGCTGGCCGGGCTTTTGACCGTTTTGCCGGCAGAACGCGCCGCCGCCCAGGATGCCGGCACGCTGCAGATCAGTTGGGAGGTACGTAATCGCTTCCGGCTGTTCCGCGAGGAGCGCGACTTCCTGTTCCATGTCGAGAATGCGCGTAACCGCAACATCCTCGCCGCAGAACAATCGCTGGAGCAGCAGAGCGAAGGCCGCGGCTGGGCCCGCAACATGGTCAACCGCCTCTGCATCGACCTCCAGGGCCGCGTCAACCAGCCCTGCACCCGCGACAACACCAAGGAAAACTACCTCACCCCGATCGACCATCCCGTCACCGTACGCCTCGTCGGCGCGGTGCCGGTCGGCGCCATCTGCGCCTGGTCGTTCGACGACGGCGACGGCCCGCAACAATCGACCTTCGATTGCGCCGAGCCGATCAATTTGCGTGTCCGCTACGGCAAGCCGACGGTCGCGACCGTCGATGTCTCCTCCGGCTCCGATCCAACCCAGAAGATCCAGACCGAGATTCAGGTCCGCGACATCTTCGTCGCCGGCCTCGGCGACAGCATCGCCTCGGGCGAGGGCAATCCGGACCGGCCGCTGGCGCTGTCCGACGAAGGTTTCTGCTTCCGCTCTTATCTCGGCACCGCCGGCGGACAGTACTATCGGCCGAGCCGCCACGGCTACAAGGGCGGCCGCGCCTGCGAGGCGCCGGATACGCTCGCCAACTGGCAACGCTACAGTGCGCTCTGGTTCAACGCGCCCTGCCACCGCTCGCTGTACAGCTACCAGACGCGCACCGCGCTGGCCCTCGCGGTGCGCTACACCCACATTGCCGTGACCTATCTGCCGCTCGCCTGCACCGGTGCCAGCATCAGCGACGGGCTGCTCGGCTCGCAGCGCGCCCGCGAATGCCCCCCCGGCAAGACCGGGGTCTGCAACACCAGCGTGAACGCCCAGGTCGCCGAGCTGCGCGAGGCGCTGACCGCGGCGAAGAAGCGCCAGCCCGATCGCACGCTCGACCTCGTGTTGATCTCGGCCGGCGCCAACGATGTCTATTTCTCCGGCCTGGTCGCCGACGTCATCGTCGACACCGCGACCGAGCGGGCGCTGTTTCGCCGCTCCGGCGTGATGGCGAGCGTCGACGATTCCCGCGATGCGCTGGCCCGCGAGCTGCCGCAGAACTTCGTCAAGCTGCGCGAGGCCTTGAAGCCGCTGGTCGGCGGCGATCTCTCCCACGTCGTCTATGTCTCCTACGCCAATCCCGCGCTTGCCGATGGCGGCGTGCCCTGCCGTGGCGGCCGCGCCGGGTTCGACATCCATCCGTCCTTCAACGCCGACCCGCAGCGCCTCGCCCGCGTCTCGACCTTCGTCGACACCGAGTTCTTGCCGCAATTGAAGGCGCTCGCCACCTGCACCCGCGGCGCGCTGTGCCGCGATCCCGAGGCCGACCGCATGACCTTCGTTGATGCGCATCAGGCCGCCTTCGCCGATCACGGCTTTTGCGCGCATTCGGGCAACGATCCCGAATTCGACCGCGCCTGCTTTGCCGAGAACGGCCAGAGCTTCAATCCTGATATCGTGAGCGCAGCGAGCCAGCCGATGCTGTGCGGCCGCGGCGCATCGGAATACCGCGCCTACCTGCCCCGCGGGCGCTGGATCCGCGACGCCAACGACAGCTACTTCGCCGCGATGACCTATCCGCAAGGCCTGCCGGCGGCGAGCCAGCCGACCGACATCCACGACGCCACATGGGGCGTGCTCTCCGCCGTCTATGGCGGCGCGGTGCACCCGAGCGCCGAGGGGCATGCGGCGATGGCGGATGCGGCATTGCCGGCCGCGAGTGCCGTGCTCGGACTGGATGCCGTGCCGCCGGGCGTGACGCGCGGGGTGCTGCCGCAGCTGTTGCCGAGCGCGCAGCAGTAAGCAACGCTGCCTTCGCAAACTCAATGTCATCGTCCGCGCAGCCGGACGATCCAGTAATCCGTGACAGCTGCAATTGAATCGAGACGCTGCGGCATGCTATTCCCCGCCTGCGCGGGGAATGACCATGGAGTGCGCTGTGAGCGCATTCGCCATCTCCATGCAATCGTTCCCCTCACCTGCCGTTCCATCAATCCAAAAACGGCATCGATCGATACTGCCTTGAACTTGGACACTCCGCCGCACGCGCCTCTAGGAGTCGCCTGGAGGAAATGTTCGAGTTTCAAGGAGGCGCCTGATGAGCGCAGTGGTGTCCGCAGCGGACGTGAGGCGATCTCGCGTCAGGCTGTTCATCGTGACCATGTTGTTCCTGGTCACGACAGTCAATTATGCCGACCGCGCCACGCTGTCGATCGCGGGTCCCGCGCTCTCCAAGGAGCTGCATCTCGATCCCGTCGCCATGGGCTGGATCTTCTCGGCGTTCGGCTGGTCCTATGTCGTGGCGCAGGTACCGGGCGGCTGGCTGCTCGACCGTTACGGCTCGCGCCTCGTCTATGCCTTCAGCATCATCATCTGGTCGCTGTTCACGCTGATGCAGGGCTGGGTCGGCTTCCTCAGCGCCGGCACGGCCGTCGTGGTGCTGTTCGCGCTCCGCCTCCTGGTCGGCGTCGCGGAAGCGCCGTCCTTTCCCGCCAATGCCCGCATCGTCGCCGCTTGGTTTCCGGGCAATGAGCGCGGCACTGCGTCGGCCTTCTTCAACTCCGGACAATATTTCGCGACCGTGATCTTCGCGCCGCTGATGGGCTGGATCGCCCACTCGTACGGCTGGCGCTTCGTGTTCTTCGTGATGGGCGCGCTCGGCATCGTCATGGGCTTCGCCTGGCTCAAGACCATCTACGGCCCGAAGGAGCATCCCTCGATCAACGAGGCCGAGTTCGACTACATCAAGAACGGCGGCGCGCTGGTCGATCTCGACGCGCCCAAGGACGACCTGCCGCGCGCGCGGTCGCCCGAGGCCGGCTCCGGCTGGGACCACATCCGCCAGCTGCTCTCCAACCGCATGATGCTCGGCGTCTATCTCGGCCAGTACTGCATCAACACGCTGACCTATTTCTTCCTGACCTGGTTTCCGGTCTACCTCGTCAAGGAGCGCGGCCTGTCGATTCTGCAGGCCGGCTTCGTCGCGACCCTGCCGGCGCTGTGCGGCTTCATCGGCGGCGTGCTCGGCGGCATCATCTCGGACGCGATCCTGCGCCGGACCGGCTCGCTGACCATGGCGCGCAAGATCCCAATCGTCGGCGGCATGCTGCTGTCGATGTCGATCATCGCCTGCAACTATGTCGACGGACAGGCGCTGGTGGTCGGTTTCATGGCGCTCGCCTTCTTCGGCAAGGGCATCGGTGCGCTCGGCTGGGCCGTCGTCTCCGACACCTCGCCGAAGGAAGCCGGCGGCGTCTCCGGCGGCCTGTTCAACACCTTCGGCAACCTCTCCTCGATCACCACGCCGATCGTGATCGGCTACATCCTGGCCGCGACCGGCTCGTTCAACGGCGCACTGGTGTTCGTCGGCCTCAACGCGCTGGTGGCGGCGTTCGCCTACCTCGTCATCGTCGGCAAGATCGAGCGGGTGACGCTCAAACCTTCCTCCTGAGGGCTCCGATGGGAGCTTGACCAGGCAACTCAACGGCGGCCCTCAGAAGCCGCCGTCTTTGTTTTTGGGGGTGATCGATGCTAGAAGTCCCGGGGAAACGCCTTATTCATCTAAGGCATGTATCGATGTTCGACCTCAACCAGCTCCGCTGTTTCGTCACGGTGGCCGAAGAACTGCATTTCGGCCGCGCCGCCGCGCGGCTGAACATGACCCAGCCGCCGCTGTCCCGGCAGATCCAGGTGCTCGAGCACATCATCGATGCGCCGCTGCTGGAGCGCACCAGCCGCTCGGTCCGCCTCACCCCTGCCGGGCGCAGCTTCCTGCCGGAGGCGCGGCGCATCCTGAAGCTGGCGGAAAGCGCCTCGCAGGTCGCCCGCCGCATCGCGCTCGGCAAGACCGGCTCGCTGAAGATCGGCTTCACCGCGGCCGCCGCCTACGGCTTCCTGCCGGAACTGGTCGCAGCCTGCCGCGCAAAATTGCCCGAGGTGGATTTCTCGCTGAAGGAGATGGTGTCGGGCGACCAGTTCGAGGCGCTGACTTCGGGCCAGATCGACGCCGGCCTGCTCCGGCCGCCGATCGCGCGGCCCGAGCTCACCAGCCGCCGCGTCGTCGCCGAGCCCCTGCTCGCCGCGATCCCGAAGAAGCATCCGCTGGCGAGCGCCGACAGCATCACCATCAAGGATTTCGACGACCAGCCCTTCGTGATGTATTCGCCCTATGAGAGCCGCTACTTCCACGATCTCCTGGTGGCGCAATTCACCCGCGCCGACGTGCTGCCGCGCTATGTCCAGCATCTCAGCCAGATCCACTCGATCCTCGCCATGGTCCGCGCCGGACTCGGCCTTGCCATCGTGCCGGCCGCGGCTGCGGGCCTGAAGATTTCCGACGTCCGGCTGCGTCCGCTCAAGCTGCGGGGCCGCGTGCCGGTCGAGTTGTTCATGGTCTGGCGCCGCGACGACGAGAATCCGCTGCTCTCGGCACTGGTCAAAATCGCCGGTGAATTGTCCTCCGCGGAGGTGACGGAGGATTGATGCTCAATCCGCATCGGTCGATATAGGCTTTAGCTTGGACCCGCATCGAACGGTCTCCTAAACCACGGCGCATGGACGCGCAGGCATCGAGGCCCGCGTCCGACACAACACGCACGAAGGGAACAGCGCCCGTGAGCAAGATGACCCCGCAGGAAATGGCCCAGAAGATCGGATCCGGCCTCCTGTCCTTTCCCGTCACGCCATTCAAGGCTGACTACTCCTTCGACGAGGCGACCTACCGCGCCAACATGGACTGGCTGTGCGGCTACGACGTCGCGGGCCTGTTCGCCGCCGGCGGCACCGGCGAGTTCTTCTCGCTGACGCCGACCGAAGTTCCTGAAGTCGTGAAGATTGCCGTCGACGAGACCAAGGGCCGCGTGCCCGTGCTCGCCGGCACCGGCTACGGCACCGCGATCGCGCGCGAGATCGCGATCGGCGCGGAAAAGGCCGGCGCCGACGGTCTGTTGCTGCTGCCGCCCTATCTCACCCATGCCGAGCAGGAGGGCCTTGCCGCCCATGTCGAGGCAGTCTGCGCGGCCGTGAAGATCGGCGTCATCGTCTACAACCGCGACAACGCCATCCTGCAGCCCGACACGCTCGCCCGCCTTGCCGAGCGCTGCCCGAACCTCGTCGGCTACAAGGACGGCATCGGCGACATCGAGCTGATGACCCGCGTCTACACCAAGCTCGGCGACCGCCTGACCTATGTCGGCGGCCTGCCGACCGCGGAAACCTTCGCGCTGCCCTATCTCGACATGGGCGTGACGACCTATTCCTCCGCCGTGTTCAACTTCGTGCCGGAATTCGCCACCAATTTCTACGCGGCCGTGCGCAAGCGCGACCACGCCACGATCCAGGCTGGCTTGAAGGATTTCATCCTGCCGCTGATCGCGATCCGCAACCGCAAGAAGGGCTATGCGGTCTCGATCATCAAGGCCGGCATGAAGGTGATCGGCCGCGATTCCGGCCCGGTCCGCCCGCCGCTCACCGACCTCACCGAGCAGGAGATCGCGGAAGTGACCGCGCTGGTGAAGAATCTGCCCGCCATCCGATCGACACAACAGGCGGCAGAATAGACCGACCACAACGAGGAGCGAGCGATGGCCCTGACCGAGATTTCCGGCGCACCAATCGTCACGGCGATGCAGGTGATCCCGGTCGCCGGCCGCGACAGCATGCTGCTCAATCTGAGCGGCGCGCACGCGCCGTTCTTCACCCGCAACATCGTCATCCTCACCGACAATGCCGGCCACACCGGCGTCGGCGAGGTGCCGGGCGGGCAGAAGATCTGGCAGACCCTGCAGGACGCGCGCGACCTCGTGATCGGCAAGACCGTCGGCGCGATGAACAACATCCTCGCCGACGTCCGCACGGCTTTCGCCGACCGCGATGCCGGCGGCCGCGGCAAGCAGACCTTCGATCTGCGCGTGATGATCCACGCGGTCACCGCGATCGAATCCGCGCTGCTTGATCTGCTGGGTCAGCACCTCAACCTGCCGGCCGCCGCCCTGCTCGGCGAAGGCCAGCAGCGCAGCAGCGTCGAGACGCTCGGTTATCTCTTCTTCGTCGGCGATCGGCGCAAGAGCAAGCTCAGCTACGTCAACGGCGAGACCGGCAAACCCGAATGGTTCAATCTCCGCCACCAGGAGGCGATGACGCCGGAGGCCGTGGTGCGGCTCGCGGAAGCCACCCACGACCATTACGGCTTCGCCGACTTCAAGCTGAAGGGCGGCGTGCTGCGCGGCGAGCGGGAGATCGAGGCCGTCACCGCCATCGCAAAGCGTTTTCCCAACGCGCGCGTGACGCTCGACCCCAACGGCGCCTGGTCGCTCGACGAGGCGATCAAGCTTTGCAAGGGCATGCACGGCATCCTCGCCTATGCCGAGGATCCCTGCGGCGCGGAGGCCGGCTTCTCCGGCCGCGAGATCATGGCCGAGTTCCGCCGCGCCACCGGGCTGCCCACCGCGACCAACATGATCGCGACCGACTGGCGGCAGCTCTCCCATGCGCTGCGCCTGGGGGCGGTAGACATCCCGCTGGCCGATCCCCATTTCTGGACCATGCAGGGCTCGGTGCGCGTCGCCCAGACCTGCCGCGACAACGGCCTGACCTGGGGCTCGCATTCCAACAACCATTTCGACATTTCGCTGGCCATGTTCACCCATGTCGGCGCCGCCGCCCCCGGCAAGGTCACCGCGATCGACACCCACTGGATCTGGCAGGACGGCCAGGCGCTGACCAGGGAGCCGCTTCAGATCAAGGGTGGCAAGATCGCCGTGCCTGACAGGCCGGGCCTGGGCGTCGAAATCGACAGGGCCGCTATCGCCGCCGCGCATGACCTCTACAAGCAGCATGGACTTGGCGCCCGGGATGACGCTATTGCCATGCAGGACCTGATCCCCGGCTGGACCTTCGACGACAAGCGTCCGTGCCTGGTACGGTAAACACTCAGGCATGATCCCGGAAAAGTGGACACCGGTTTTCCGACCAGGATCATGCCCCCTTGAATATGGAGGAAACGATGACTGCGATCCTTAAGAACTTCATCGGCGGCGAATGGGTCGACGGCTCGGGCGTCACCAGGAACATCAACCCCTCCAACACCAACGACGTTGTCGGCGAATACGCCAAGGCCGACAAGGCGCAGACCGAGAAGGCGATCGCCGCCGCCAAGGCCGCCTTCCCTGCCTGGGCGCAGTCGACGCCGCAGGCGCGCTTCGACGCGCTGAACAAGATTTCCCTCGAGATCCTCGCTCGCAAGGAAGAGCTCGGCCGCCTGCTCGCCCGCGAGGAAGGCAAGACCCTCCCCGAGGGTATCGGCGAAGTCGCCCGCGCCGGCCA
Organism: Bradyrhizobium sp. 62B; assembly: GCF_030272265.2. Taxonomy (NCBI): domain Bacteria; kingdom Pseudomonadati; phylum Pseudomonadota; class Alphaproteobacteria; order Hyphomicrobiales; family Nitrobacteraceae; genus Bradyrhizobium; species Bradyrhizobium sp. 62B. The sequence continues at coordinate 4,950,367 of NZ_CP092841.2, forward strand.
GATCTTCGCGTTTTTCGCCGGCGAGGCGCTGCGCCTGATCGGCGAGAAGGGCGCCTCGGTGCGCCCCGGCCTCGACGTCGAGCTCACGCGTGAGCCCGTCGGCGTCGTCGGCATGATCACGCCCTGGAATTTCCCGATTGCGATCCCCGCCTGGAAGATCGCGCCGGCGCTCTGCTACGGCAACACCGTCGTGTTCAAGCCGGCCGAGCTGGTGCCCGGCTCCGGGCACGCGCTCGCCGAGATCATCACCCGCTCCGGCATTCCCGCCGGCGTGTTCAACCTCGTGGTCGGCTCCGGCTCGGTGGTCGGCCAGACCCTGCTCGAGCACCCGGACGTCGCCGCGATCTCGTTCACCGGCTCGGTGCAGACGGGGCGCAAGATCGCGCAGGCCTGCGTGCTCTCGAACCCCATGAAGAAATTCCAGCTCGAGATGGGCGGCAAGAATCCGCTGGTCGTGCTCGACGATGCCGACCTCAAGACCGCCGTCGAGGTCGCCGTCAACGGCGCCTATTTCTCGACCGGTCAGCGCTGCACCGCCTCCTCCCGCCTGATCGTCACCGAAGGCATCCACGACCGCTTCGTCGCGGCGGTGGCTGAGCGCCTGAACAGCCTGTCGGTCGACGACGCGCTCAAGGCCGGCGTGCATATCGGCCCCGTGGTCGACCAGAGCCAGCTCGACCAGGACCTGCGCTACATCAAGATCGGCCAGGACGAGGGCGCCAAGCTCGCCTTCGGCGGCGAGCTGCTCAAGCGCGAGAACCCCGGCCATTATCTCGCGCCGGCGCTGTTCACCGAAGCCAACAACAACATGCGCATCGCGCGTGAGGAGATCTTCGGCCCGGTCGCCGCCGTCATCCGCGCCAAGAACTACGAAGAGGCCCTCGCCATCTCCAACGACACCGAGTTCGGCCTTGCCTCCGGCATCTGCACCACGAGCTTGAAATACGCCTCGCACTACAAGCGCAACAGCGAGTCCGGCATGGTGATGGTCAATCTGCCGACCGCCGGCGTCGACTATCACGTGCCGTTCGGCGGCCGGAAGGGCTCGAGCTACGGCGCCCGCGAGCAGGGCTCCTACGCCCGCGAGTTCTACACCACGGTGAAGACGGCCTATACATTCCCGGGCTGATGCACGTTCGTAGGGCGGGTTAGCCGGCGGCTGCGCAGTGCGCTGGCGCAACCCGCCTCCTATCTTCCAGCATCGAGAGAAGTGGCGGGTTACGCCTACGGCTGACCCGCCCTACAAGACGGAGTCCTCCCATGGACCAGGACGTCGCAGCGAAAGAGCAGCCCCGCTACATCAAGCTCAACGAGCGCGACAATGTCGCAATCGTGGTCAACGATTTCGGGCTTCCCGCCGGCTCCCGCTTCGCCAGCGGGCTGACGCTGCGCGCCTTCGTGCCGCAGGGGCACAAGACGGCGCTGGTCGATATCGCGGAAGGCGCGCCGATCATCCGCTACGGCGAGATCATCGGCTATGCGTTGTCGCCGATCCTGGCCGGAGAATGGGTGGACGAGGCGCGCATCCGCATGCCGGAGGCCCCCGACCTCGACAAGCTCGAGATCTCCACCGCCGTCCCCGCCCCGTTGCCGCCGCTCGAAGGTTTTACGTTCGAGGGCTACCGCAATCCGGACGGATCGGTCGGCACGAAAAACATTCTGGGCATCTCCTCCTCGGTGCAATGCGTCAAGGGCACGATGGAATATGCGGTGAAGCGCATCCGCGCCGAGTTGCTGCCGAAGTACCCCAACGTCGACGACGTCGTGCCGCTGACCCACGCCTATGGCTGCGGCGTCGCCATCACCGCGCCCGACGCTGTCGTGCCGATCCGCACGCTGCAGAACCTCGCGCTCAACCCGAATTTCGGCGGCGAAATTCTGGTGGTCGGCCTCGGCTGCGAAAAACTCGCGCCCGAGCGGCTGGTGCCGGAGGGCGTCAGCGATGCCATCGTGCGGATGCAGGACGAAGCCTTCGACGGCTTTGGCGCGATCGTCGATGCCATCATGACCCAGGCGGAAGCCCGCCTGAAGATCCTCAACAAGCGTACACGCGAGACCTGCCCGGCCTCCGATCTCGTCATCGGCCTGCAATGCGGCGGCAGTGACGCCTTCTCCGGCGTCACCGCGAATCCCGCCGTCGGCTTTGCCGCGGACCTCCTGGTGCGCGCCGGCGCGACCGTGATGTTCTCGGAGGTCACCGAGGTGCGCGACGCCATCCAGCTCCTCACGCGGCGCGCGATCAACGAGGATGTCGGCCGCGCGCTGGTGCGCGAGATGGCCTGGTACGATTCTTATCTGGCCCGCGGCGGCGCCGACCGCAGCGCCAACACCACGCCCGGCAACAAGAAGGGCGGCCTCGCCAACATCGTTGAGAAGTCGCTCGGCTCGATCGTCAAGTCCGGATCATCCGCGATCACCGGCGTGCTCTCGCCGGGCGAGAAGGCGACGCAGAAGGGCATGCTGTTCGCGGCAACGCCGGCAAGCGACTTCATCTGCGGCACGCTCCAGCTCGCCTCCGGCATGACGCTGCAGGTGTTCACCACCGGCCGCGGCACGCCCTATGGCCTTGCCGCGGCGCCCGTGATCAAGGTCGCGACCCGCAGCGAGCTCGCGCGGCGCTGGAAGGACCTGATCGACTTCGATTCAGGCAGCATCGCCACCGGCGAGAAGACCATCGAGGAATGCGGCTGGGACCTGTTCCGCCTGATCCTCGATGTCGCCTCCGGCCGCACCAAGCCATGGTCGGACCGCTGGGGCATCCACAACGATCTCACGCTGTTCAATCCGGCGCCGGTGACCTGAAGCGCCGACTTGGGTCTCCGCGAAACCGTCCGGAAACATTGGCGCGGAAAACTTCGTCGCCATTTCGTGCTGTCGCCTGACGCAATCAAGAAGTTCGTCAATGGACACATGAATGTTCGCACAGGAGCGAACCTGTTCCGGCATCGTCACGACCAAACCTCCGATTGACATCTTCAACGGAGATTTTCCAATGCGTGTTCTCACAATGATTGCCCTCGCCAGCGCCGTGATTGCGAGCTCGACCTGCGCGTTCGCCGGAGAGCTTCCCTCTTACGAAGTGAAGTCGTTGCCGATCTCGGCGACCCAGGTGCAGGTGCTCGGCGGTGCCGGCGTCGAGGAGCAGTCGACCGCGCCCACCATGATCGTCGCCGGCATGCCCGCCTCGCCCGCACAGGTCTCGGTGTTGTCGCCGCGCGTCAAGCGGCTTGCGAGTGCAAATTCGGAAAGCGAGGCGCGCTAAGACCTACCGCATCGCTTGCGGCGCCTGCATCCGGTGCGGGCGCCGTCAGCGTTTTCAGGTCATGCTGCCCGGCATGAAGCAGCGCACGCGCGGATGACCGTCGATATAGTGCTTCCACACCATGGTGCGGCCGATCTTGTTCGGCACGGTGATCACGGCACCGTCGGGCACCACGACCCACTCGTCGTCGATGCGGACGCGGTAGCGGCCGCGATCGGACTCCCAATCGACGTCGGCAATGATGTAGCCGTCGGCGTCGGTGCAGCACTGGCCGAATTCGCTGTGCAGGCTTTCGAACCAGGGTTTCAACGGCGAGTTGGCGTAACGCCCGTCGTCACGCGCCTGGGCCGGAAATGTCAGAAGCGCCGTCACGCCCAGCAGCGTGGCTGCGCACAAGCTTGAAAATTTCATCTCGTCGTCCCGCGATCAAAATGATCCGTGCGGGGGACGACAACGCCATCCGTTGTCCGCGCCTTGAATCCGGCGCGGCACCGGCGACACGTTTCCCCAGCAGCTGACGACAACTATGCAAATCCGCTGCCAGCGCGCATTCCGGGGAACTACTGCCGCAAGGCGCAAAGGCATCCGCCTTTCGACGGATGCGGCCTAGGATCAAAATCCGACGCCGAGACGGCGACGCTCAAGAAGACCGAAACCGGCCTACTGCTTCGCCGGTGCCATCATCATGCCGCCGCCCTTCTTCGGTGCGGGTGCCGGCGGCTTGGTCGCCGCCGCCTGCGCGGGCAGATATTTTGCCACGATGGCGGGATCGACCTGGGCGATGTTGGCGTCAGGCAGGCGCGTCCAGGCCTCGTCCTTGCCGAGCAGCGAAATCCCGAGATAGCCGCGCAGCGTCAAGGTCTGACCGTCGGGACTGACCTTCATGTTGGCCTTCCAGATCTGGCCATCGCGCGGATTGAGCACGTTGCCGCCTTCGTACTTCAAGCCTTCGCGCTTCATGTTGCGGACGAAGGAGATGCCGAGCACAGGCGCGTTCTTGCGGTCGTCGGTGCACTTGCTGCAGATCTCGTTCGGATCGTCGCCGGGGCGCGGGAAGGTCTTCGCGATCACGCCTTCGAAGATGCCGTTGCGGTCGATGAAGAGAAACCATCCGACCGTCTTGCCGTCTTCGACCTTCTGCCACAGGCCCGCCGCCGTGGGCTCGGCGGTCTGCGCCGCAGACGGTGTCACCGTCGCGAGCGACAATGCGAGCGCGAGGAAGGGGAGCAGCCGAAAGCTGGAAAAATTCCGCATTAGATCACCTTGTTAGTCCACGACCGGAATGGCCGCAGACTACGGCGATTTCGCGAACGTTTCCAGCACCAGAAACATGGGGCGACCCCTTGCCGCCCGTTGCCGTCAGTTGACACCGAGCTTCTTTTGCAGGCTGGAGGACGAGGTCGTGTACTGGAACACGAGCCGCTTCTCCGGATAGACGTAGCGATGGGCTTTTTGCGACATCAGCGCGCCCTCGTGGAAGCCGCACAGGATCAGCTTGATCTTGCCGGGATAGGTGTTGATATCGCCGATCGCGAAGATGCCGGGCACGTTGGTCTCGAACGCGGAGGTCTCGACCGGCACCAGATTGTTCTCCAGCGCAATGCCCCAATTCGCGACCGGACCGAGCTTCATGGTCAGTCCGAAGAACGGCAGCATGGTGTCGCAGACGACTTCGCTGATGCTGTTGTCGTTGCCCTTGACGGTGGCGCCGGAGAGCTTGCCCTCGGCACCGGAGAGCGCGGTGACCTGGCCGAGCCGCAGATCCATCTTGCCGCCGGCAACCAGCGCCCGCATCTGCTCGACGCTGTGGGGCGCGGCGCGAAACTCGTCGCGCCGGTGCAGCAGCGTGATGCGCTTGGCGATCGGATGCAGATTGAGCGTCCAGTCGAGCGCGGAATCGCCGCCGCCGACGATCAGCACGTTCTTGTCGCGGAACGTTTCCATCTTGCGCACCGCGTAATGCACCGAGGTGCCTTCATAGGCCTCGATGCCCGGCACCGGCGGACGCTTGGGCTGGAACGAGCCGCCGCCGGCCGCGATCACCAGCACCTTGCATTCGAACACCTTGCCCGCATCCGTGGTGCAGCGAAACAAGGGATCGCCGATCTTCTCCACGGTCTCGACCATCTCGCCGAGATGGAAGGTCGGATGGAACGGCTTGATCTGCTCCATCAGCGCTTCCGTGAGGCCCTGCCCCGAAACCTGCGGAATGCCGGGAATGTCGTAGATCGGCTTTTCCGGATAGAGCTCGGCGCACTGGCCGCCGACCTTGTCGAGGATGTCGACGAAATGCGTCTTCATGTCGAGAAGGCCAAGCTCGAAGGCGGCGAACAGACCGCAGGGGCCGGCGCCAATAATCAGCACATCGGTTTTGATCGCGTCGCTCATGTCGTCTCTTTGTCTGTCGTTATCTGTTGGACGGCGCCCTTTGGGCAGAGGTGACCCCGCCTGTCTAGCCAACGGGGATGGATCAGGGAAGGCATAAAAGCGGGAGCGCCCCGCGGCCGCGCCCACTTGCCGGGGCAGGATAACTGGGCTGTAACCAGCAAGGATATGACGGAGATCAATCGGTGAACGCACCTAGTCGCCTCGATACGACGCCGCGCCTGGAGGACTTTCCCTACCGCCTCAGCGACAACGTCCGCTTCGGCGATCTCGATCCCAACCAGCACGTCAACAACGCCGTCTACGCCACCTATTTCGAGACCGGCCGTGTCACGCTGATGAAGAGCCCCGAATACGGGCTGACGCCGCCGGGGCTCGCCTGGATCATGGTGCGGCTCGACATCCATTTCCGCGCCGAACTGCACTGGCCGAACACGATCGAGCTCGGCCTCGGCGTCGTGAAGCTGGGACGGACGTCCGTGACCTTCGAACAGGTCGTGTTCTCGGAAGGCAAATGCATCGCCTCGGCGATGTCGGTCGGCGTCATGCTCGACGAGGCGACACGGCGGCCCGCGCCGCTCAGCGCGGAGATCGTCGAGAAGCTCAGACCTTGGCACAAGCGCGGCATCGAGGTCGCGCCGCCGACCCTCTAGTTCAACTCAAAAAGGGCAGGACCAGGTCTATCAGGCCGACCCAATCAGGCCTGACGTTCCGGCGTCGACACGACGAGACCATCGAGATCGTCGCTGACCTTGATCTGGCAGGACAGGCGCGAATTCGGGCGAACGTCGAAGCCGAAGTCGAGCATGTCCTCTTCCATCGGCGTCGGGCTGCCGACCTTCTCGCGCCAGGCTTCGTCGACATAGACATGGCAGGTCGCGCAGGCGCAGGCGCCGCCGCATTCGGCCTCGACGCCGGGAATGCTGTTGCGGATCGCGGCTTCCATCACGGTTGCGCCGTTCTCGATTTCCACCGTGCGGGTTTCGCCCTTGTGGTCGACAAAGTGAATCTTGGCCATGTGTGCTCGTGCTGCCGCGGTGCTGGGAATGAAGGAGGGTCCGGGCTGTCCTATAACGGGTCGATCAGGCCGGCGCCATAGGGTTTTGCGACGAAGTAAATGCCGCTTTGCGGCAAGAAAATGCGTCGAAACAAGAGACTAGAATCCGGCTCGGCCGCGTGGCCTCAAGACTTCAGGATCGCCTCGATGGCGGCGCGGGCCTCGGTCACCGCCTCCTTCAACGCCGCGAAGGCGTGGCGCTCGTTATGGCCGGTCTGGATCGCGGTCTCCAGGCTCGCTGCGGCATCGGCTACCGCAAAGGCGCCGATCCCGCGGGCCGACCCCTTGAGCTTGTGGGCAAGTGCGCCGGCCTCGGCCGGCAGTCCCGCCATCGCCGCCATCAGGCGGACCGCCTGCTCGGCGAACATGGCCAGCACTTCCTGCTCCAGCTCCGCATCGCCGAGCGTCATCCGGGAGAGGTGGTCGAGGTCGAGCGGGCTGTCGATAGGTGCAAGCGGGGGCGAGGGCATCCAGTCCATCCGTTGCAGTTCAGGCGTCATGGCGAAAGGCCCCGGCATCGCGCGACGGTTCCGCCGGTCCGGCGGTGCGTTCGCCTCACCCAAGCATGGAAATGGTTAACGAAATGTTGGGGGTCGGCGACGCAGTTCTGCCAGCTTATTGACGAAAAGTTGCCGCAATCGGCCAAGTTCGGTGGAGAATTGCATTTATTGCTAAGGCGTTACGGCGCGATCCTGTTAACGATGATTAAGATTGTCTTAATCGCGGGCATTTCATTCGCGACGCTCTGCCAATAGGATGTTGCAGAAATTGGCGGACAAGCCGTCCGGGTGGGGACGGCTCGGAGATCCGCGCAAGCGGCATGATCCGGTCTGTGGGCTTGCGTAGCGCGCAGGGCTCGCGGGGGGACGCGTACAAGTAACGAGGGCTCGGACTGAACATGGCGAACACTCCGAAAAAGGTCAAAGACCCCACAGAAGTTGCGCTTTCTGCGATCCAGGAAGCCCTGAACATCAGCGACACGGCCGCGGACACCAGCCGCAACGCCTCGATGCGCAACGAGCCCGCGCCCTCGGTGGCGCCGCCCCCGATCTTCGACGAGCCGAGCTTCGAGCCGCGCCCTGCCGCCAACGAGCGGTCGACCGTGTTCGACCCGGTCGAGGAGCCCCGCTCTTCGCGCCGCGCCGCCAATGACGACCGCGAGACCATCGGCCAGCTGCTCCAGGCGCTTCAGAAGGGCCGCCCTGCCCGCAGCGTCTATACTTTCGCCACCATCTTCGCCGGCGTCTGGCTCGCGGCCTGCGCCGCGCTGACCTTCGGCTTCCTGCCCTCGATCCAGGCCGCCATGGGCCAGAGCGGCGGCGTGCTCGTCATTGCCGGCCTGATCGCGATGTTCTTCGCGCCGATCATGCTGTTCTATTTCCTCGCAAGCCTCGTCTGGCGCGGCCAGGAAATGCGCATGATCGCGCAGGCGATGGCGCAGGTCGCGATCCGCTTCTCCGAGCCCGAGGGCTCGGCCTCCGATTCCATGGTCACCGTCGGCCAGGCCATCCGCCGCGAAGTCGCGGCGATGGGCGACGGCATCGAGCGCGCGATCGCGCGCGCCGGCGAACTCGAGACGCTGGTGGCCAACGAGGTCGCCGCGCTGGAGCGCGCCTATTCCGACAACGAAGTGCGCATCCGCGCCCTGCTCCAGGACATCGCGCATCAGCGCGACAATCTGGTCGGCCAGGCCGAGCAGGTCCGCAGCGCCATCTCCGGCGTGCAGATCGATCTGCGCCACGACATCGCACTGATCTCCGATGCGATCGCCTCGCGCGTCGACGAGGTCGCCAAATCCATCACCGGCGCGCTCGAGGAGCGCGGCGCCCACATCACCAGCGCGCTGAGCAATGCCGGCGACAACATGATCCTGGCGCTCGGCGAGCGCGGCGGCGACCTGCTCGACCGCCTCGAGGAGGCCAGCAACGAGACCACGCGCGCCGTGCTCGATGCCAGCGAGCGGCTGACCACCAGCCTCAACTTCAAGACCGGCCACGTCCACGACGAGTTCGTCGATCTCGCCGACCGCGTCCACGAGATGCTGAACGAGCGCATCGACCGCATCACCGGCGAATTCGAGCAGCGCTCCGCCGCGATCGTCGACGGCATCTCCGAGCGCACCGAGCAGGTGCACGACAGCCTGAAGAATTCCTCGGACTCGCTGCTGCTCGAGCTCGAGCTGCGCTCCAACGACCTTTCCGCCAAGATCGACGACGCCGGCAACCGCCTCGCCGGCCAGATCATGACGAGCGGCGACAAGGCGAGCGAGGCGCTCGACGCCACCGTCAACACCCTCGTCGCCAAGGTCGTCAGCCAGACCGAGACCGCGCACGACTCGCTGTCGCTGCAGATGAGCGCGTTCGACGAGCTGGTCAGGAACCAGGGCACCGAGCTGGTCGAGAAGTTCGCCCGCGACTCCGGCACGCTGGGCGCCCTGATCACGCGCCACATCTCCGAGTTCGACCGCACCGTGAAGACCTTCGGCGGCGAGATCGTCGAGCGCATGGGCCAGCGCACGCAGGACATCCATGAATCGCTGAAGACCTATGTCGAGAATTTCGACACCCGCTTCACCGCCAACGGCGGCGAGATCACCGCGATCCTCGACCAGCGCCTGATGCAGTTCGAGACCACCATCGGCGACCGCGTCAGCAATTTCGACGCCTCTCTGAACGGCAAGATCGCCGGCCTCGACTCCACGATCGAAGGCCACATCAAGACCTTCGACGAACAGCTCGGCGGCCGCGTCACCGCGCTCGAACAGTCGTTCGACAGCCGTGCGAAGTCGATGACCGAGACGATCGACGGGCGCATCGACACGCTCGCCTCGTCGCTGACCGACGGCGCCGCGCAGGCGATCCAGTCGATCGACAGCCGCCTCACCCACCTCACGACCTCGCTGACCTCAGGTGCATCGCAGGCCGTCGAAACCATCGACGCGCGCCTCAACCACCTCACGAGCACGCTGACCGACGGCGCGTCGCAGACCATCCAGTCGATCGACACCCGTCTGACCCACCTCACGACGACGCTCACCGGCGGCGCCTCGCAGGCGCTCGAGTCCATCGATAGCCGCCTCACCTACCTCACCACCACGGTGACCAACGGCGCCTCGCAGGCCGTGCAGTCGATCGACACGCGTCTGACGCTGCTGACCTCGACGCTCACCGACGGCACAGCGCAGGCGATCGAGGCCGTGGACCGCCGCATCACCGGCGTCGCCGACATGATCGACGGCCGCAGCACGCATCTGACCGACACGGTCAGCGCGCGCTTCCAGGAGATCCAGCACGCCATCGAGACCAAGGTCGGCTCGGTCGCGAGCGACATCGACGTGCGCGTGGCGCAGTTCGAGGACCTGCTCGGCTCGCGCGTCGAGGCCGTTGCCGGCCGCATCGAGAGCAGCGGCCGCCAGGCCAGCGAGGACATGATGTCCCGCGCCGAGATGATCTCGACCGCGATCCGCTCGCATGTCGAGGACGCCGAGCGCTCGCTCACCAACCTCGTCGTCAACACCAGCGAGACGATCCAGACCGGCGCGCGCACCGCCCAGCAGTCGCTGATGACGGTCTCCTCCGACGTCAACGCCCAGCTCAAGATGACCTCAGCCGAGGTCGAACAGGCACTGACCGCGGTCGGCACCGGTGCAGCGAACTCGATCCTGACCAGCGCCCGCGATGCGCAGTCGACTCTCATCGCGGCGTCGGGCGACGCCTCCAACCAGATCAAGGGTCTCGCGGCCGACGTCGAACGCACGCTGTCGGCGGCAGGTTCTGCCACCGCGGCCTCGATCCTGGCCGGCGCCCGCGAGGTGCAGACCACCCTCGTCACGGCGTCCTCGGACGCCGCCAACCACGTCAAGACGCTCACCGCCGATGTGCAGCGTTCGCTGTCGCTGGCCGGCACCACCACCGCGGAATCGATCACCGCCGGGGCGCGCGACGCCCAGAGCGCGTTGATCGCGGCCTCGAGCGAGACCGCCAACCAGATCAAGGCGCTGTCCTCCGACGTGCAGCGTTCGCTGACGATGGCCGGCACCTCGACCGCCGAGATCCTCACCAGCGGCGCGCGTGAGGCCCAGAACACCCTGGTTGCCGGAACCGCGGACGCGGCGGGCCAGGTCAAGTCGCTCACGGCCGACGTGCAGCGCTCGCTGACGATGGCCGGCACTTCGACCGCTGAAACCATCACGGCCGGCGCGCGCGAAGCGCAGAACATGCTGGTCACGGCGTCTTCCGAGGCAGCCAACCAGGTCAAGTCGCTCGCGGCCGAAGTGCACCGTTCGCTCTCGCAGGTCGGCCAGTCGACCGCCGAGACGATCACCACCAGCGCCCGCGACGCCCAGAGCACCCTGCTCACGGTCTCGGCCGAACAGACCAGCCAGGTCCGTTCGCTCGCGGCCGAGATGCAGCGCGCGCTGGCAACCGCCGGCGGCGCCACCATCGAGGCGCTCACCAGCGGCGTGCGCGAGGCCCAGGGCTCGCTGATCTCCGCGTCGACCGACGCGGCGAGCCAGATCAAGTCGCTGACCACGGACATCGAGCGTACGCTGACCGCGGTCGGCGCCGACACCGCCTCGACCATCCTCAACAGCGCCCGCGAGGCCCAGACCTCGCTGACCTCCACCTCGGCGGACGCCGCAAGCCAGATCCGCGCGATCTCGACCGAGATCGAGCGTACGCTGAGCTCGGCCACCGCGAATGCGACCAACGACATCCAGACCAGCGCGCTCAACGCCCAGAACGCGCTGATCTCGGCCTCCAACGAGGCGAGCTCGCGGGTCAAGTCGAGCTCCTCCGACGTCGAGCGTTCGGTGCTCGCCGCCAGCTCGAGCTTCGGCCAGGCCATGACCGGCAAGACCGACGAGATCGTCACCTACGTGCAGCAGCAGGCCGACCGCCTGTCGAACATGATCGACGCCAAGCGCGGCGCGCTGGTCGACGCGATCGGTTCGAAGACCAGCCAGCTCACCCTCGACATCGACCGCGTCACCTCGGACGCGCTGAAGTCGATCGAGACGCGCGGCCAGGCCTTCTCGCAGACCATGATGGGCAACGGCTCGGAAGTCGCCCGCACCATCAACGCGGCGAGCGAGATCGCCACCAGCGCGGTCGGCAAGTCGCTCAAGGACCTCGAGCAGGCCTCGCGTTCCGCGATCGACCAGTCGCGCCAGGTCTCGATCGCGGCCGTCACCGAGATGCAGGAGACCAGCAAGATCCTGCGCACCGACACGGTGGCGCTGTTCGAACGTCTGCGCGAAGGCAACATCCTGCTCCAGGAGGTGCTGACCGGTGCGCACGACAACCTCAACTCGCTCGAGCGGGCGCTGGTGACGCGCGTCGCCGACTTCGTCTCGGCGATGAACGACGTCACCTCGCGCAACGGTGCGGCGACGCAGAACCTGGAAGAGCAGCTCAACGTCTTCAACAGCAAGACCACCAAGGCACTCCAGGACCTCGGCGAGCTGTCGACCCAGTTCGACGCGCACGGCAAGGCGCTGGTCGAAGCCGCGCAGGTCGTCGAGCAGAGCAACAAGAACACCACCGCCTCGCTCGCCGAGCGCAAGCAGGCGCTGGAATCGCTGGTCACCACGATCGACCTGCGCACCGCCGATCTCGACCAGCGGCTGTCGCGCTTCACCGGCCTGCTCGATGAATCGCTGGCCGCGGCCGAAGAGCGTGCCCGCGACATCGCCCGCGTCGTCGCCGAGACCGCCGGCGCCGGCTCGGCCGCGATCACCCGCCAGTTCGAGGCGGTGCGCGCGGCATCCGAGGAGGAGCACCGGCAGACCATCGATGCCATGCACGACATCTACCGCCAGACCACCGACGAGGCGGATGCGATGTTCAAGCAGTCGACCGAGAAGTTCACCAACCTCGTGTCCAGCATGAAGCAGATGGCCTTCGAGATGCACAACGAGCTCGAAGCCACCCGCAACGAGCTGCGCCGCGGCGTGCTCGAGATGCCGCAGGAGGCCGCCGAGAGCACGGCGCAGATGCGCAAGGTGATCGTCGACCAGATCGAGGCGCTCGCCGAGCTCAACCGCATCGTGGCCCAGCACGGCCGTGGCCTCGACGTCACCACGGCGGGCCGCGCCTCCGTCGCCGTCCAGCGCCAGGAAGAGCCGATGATGGCCGTTGCGGGCGCTCGCGCCGCCGAGACCCGCATGCGCGACACCGGCAGCGCGTCCACGCTGCCGCCGCCGGACCTCGGCATGCCGGCGCCCTCGCGCCGCACCGAAGCGCCGCCGGTCGCCCCTGTTGGCAACGACCAGGGCCGTGACGGCTGGCTGTCGGACCTGCTCAACCGGACCGACGCCAACCAGGGTGCACCGACCGGACGTGAGGCTTCCCGTGGCCGCGCCGCAGCCGCGCCGCAGCCGCAGGCCCCACAGGCCAGCAGCAATCCGCTGGAATCGCTGTCGCTCGACATCGGCCGGTTGATGGACCGCAACCTCGCGGCCGAGATGTGGGACCGCTACCAGCGCGGCGAGAACAAGGCGTTCACCAAGCGCCTCTACACGCCCGCCGGCCAGAAGGCCTTCGACGAGGTCGCCCGCAAGTACCGCGCCGACCGCAACTTCAAGGGCACGGTCGACCGCTACGTCGCCGAATTCGAGCGCCTGCTCGACGAAGTCGCCCGCGACGGCCGCGGCCCGCAGGAGCTGCGCAGCCACCTGACCTCGGAGACGGGTCTGGTGTACACGCTGCTGGCGCATGCGGCGGGCCGGCTGGGGTAAGCGGCCAACCAACCGCGAATGAGAAAACGGAGGCCACACGGCCTCCGTTTTTGTTTTAGGGATGTCCTGAAGCTCAATTGCCGCCGGGCTGGCCGAACGACAGCCGCTCGGCGAGCACGGCGGCCTGGGTGCGCGAGCCGACGCCGAGCTTGCGCAGGATGGTCGAGACGTGGCCCTTGACCGTCTGCTCGGCGATGTCGAGTTCGCCCGCGATCTGCTTGTTGAGCTTGCCCTCCACGATCATCGCGAGAATGCGCAGCTGCTGCGCCGAAAGGGTGGCCATGCGCGCAGCCAGCTCCACATCGGCGCTCTGGATCGAGCCGCGGCCGCCGACATTGGGCGGCATCCAGATCTCGCCGGCGAGGATCTTGGTGATCGCCTCGGCCATCTCGGGCAGGCCGAGCGATTTCGGAATGTAGCCGGATGCGCCATAGGCGATGGCGCGGCGGATCGTGGCCGCGTCCTGCCGCGCGGAGATGATCGCCACCGGCACGGTCGGGAATTGCGCCGACAGGATGAACAGCGCGGCAAAACCCTGAATACCCGGCATCGTCAGATCCCAGAGGATCAGGTCGATGTCGCCGGACTGGACCGTCAAGACGCCGATCGCCTCATCCAGCGATTGGCAGGCGACGATGTCGAGATCGGGCAGCATGCTCGACAGCGCGCTGCGTAGCGCAGCCTGCACCAGCGGATGGTCGTCGCCGATCAGGATGCGCATCGTCAGGGAGTCTCCGGTTCCGTCCCGAACTGTCGGCTCAATGCCTCACCACCGAGAAAGCGCCGAAGGGCCGCCGGCTTGACCGGCTTCGACAGGATCTCGCAGCCGCGCGCCCTCGCCTCGTTGCGCACCGCCTCGCTGCGATCACCGGTGACGACCAGCGCGCGGACGGCGCGGCCCGACTTCTGCCTGAGATCGTCGAGAAAGTCCAAGCCGTTGCGGCCGCCGTCGAGATGGTAATCGAGCAGCACGATGTCGGGCGGGACGGCCGCGGCCGTCTCCTCCGCCGCGGCCGCGTCGGTTGCGACCAGCACGCGATGCCCCCAGCCGCCGAGCAGCGCGGAGAGGCCTTCCAGGATCGTCGCATCATTGTCGAGACACAGGATCGTCAGCGGCCGCTCCGCCACCGCTGGAGCTGCGGTCGCAGCCGGGCGCTGGAGCGGCATTCCCGGCCCCCCGGCGAGCGGCACCGTGACGGCAAAGCACGAACCGTGACCCGGCCGCGAACGAACATCGACGGGATGACCCAGCAGCCGCGAGACGCGATCGACGATCGCGAGCCCGAGGCCCAGCCCCTTCTCCGATCCTTGCGCCAGACGCTGGAATTCCTCGAAGATGCGCTTCTGGTCCGCCGCGGCGATGCCGACGCCGGTGTCCCAGACTTCGATGCGCAGTGCGTTGCCGCGCCGCCGGCAGCCGAGCAGGATGCGTCCCCTCGGTGTGTAGCGAAGCGCATTGGACAGCAGGTTCTGCAGGATCCGGCGCAGCAGATGAGGATCGCTGCGCACGGCGCGGCGGCAATCGACGACGCGGAGGACCAGGCCGCGTTCGCGCGCCATCGCGGAGAATTCGACGTTCAACTGCACGAAGAGATCAGCGATCGGAAAGTCGGATATCTCGGCCCGAACGGCGCCGGCATCGTAGGAGGAGATGTCGAGCAGCCGGTCGAGCACATGCTCGGTCGAGCGCAGCGCCGTGATGGCGCTGCCGGTGAGGGTTCGCTCCTTCTCGGCCGCGCCGGATCGCGACGCGGCATGCAGGCTTTCGTCGAGCGCGGACAGAAACAGACGCGCCGCGTTCAGCGGCTGCAGCAGATCATGGCTCGCCGCCGCCAGGAAACGGGTCTTGCCGAGATTGGCCTGCTCGGCCTCCGCCTTGGCCTGCTCGAGCGCCTCGGTGCGCTCGCGGACGCGCAGCTCGAGTCCTTCATTGGCGCGTCGCAACGCTTCCGCGGCCCGATGACGCTCGGTGACGTCGGTGTAGGTCGAGACGTAGCCGCCCTCGGCGGCACGGTCGTAGACGATCTCGAGCACCGTGCCGTCCGGCCGCTTGCGCTCGTAGAGATAGGGCCAGCTCTGCGTGGCGACGTCGCGGTTGACCAGGAGCGCGGCGAATTCGGAGGCGGCATATTCGCCGCGCTCGACATTGAAGGCGATGAGGTCCGCCAATGGAAGCCCGACGCGCACGAAATCCGGCGGCAGGTCCAACAGTGCGATGAAACGTCCGTTCCAGGCCGTGATGTTGAAATCGGCATCGAAGGCGCAGATGCCCTGCGGCACGCTCTCCAGTGTGCTTTGCAACAAGCTGCGGTTGAAGCGCAACGCCTCCGAGGCCTCGTCGAGCATCGCCATCGCCTCCCGCCGCGACAGCGAATGGCCCTCCAGCGACGCTGCAATCACCACGCGCGCCGATGCCGCACCGATCGCGCCGGCAAGCAGGTTCTCGGTGAATCGGATCGAGTCGAGATCGACCAGTCCCGACGGATCAAGGCGCGATCCCATCCCCGCAACACGGGCCGCCAGATAAGCGTCAAAAGCTGCCGCGCCGCGCTCGACGCCGACGAAACGTAGCGCCAGCGCGCGGAGATCGTCGAGCCGGACCAACACCCGCGACGACAATTTCGGGATGGATTCACGAACGACACCGTCGGCGAACGCGGCCGCCTGGTTGCGCTCGACGGTCGATTGCCGTCCGAGCGCCGAGACGATCAGGAAGCACACGAGATTCGCGCCAAGGCTCCATAGCGTGGCGTGCGAAATCGGATCGACGCCTTCGAGGCCCAACAACGCATTGGGCTTGAGCCAGGCGAGTTGCCACGGGCCGTGGCGGACGATCTCCTCGATCCCAGGCCACAGAGGCGCGGCCGAGGGCAGCAGCAGCGTGTAAGCCCAGACGAAGAAGCCGACCGCGATCCCGAGCGAGGCGCCGGCCTTGTTGGCCCGCGGCCAGAAGAGCCCGCCGACGAATGCCGGACCGAATTGCGCGACCGCGACGAACGACAAGAGGCCAATCACGGTGAGCGGATAGGACTGATTGACCAGGCGGTGCATCAGATAGGCGAGCAGCAGGATGCCGAGTATCGACAGCCGGCGCACCGTCACCAGCACCGAGGTCATCGGCCGGCTCTGCGCGCGCAGGCCGAAGACGCGCGAGCGCAGCAGCAGCGGCATGACGACGTCGTTGCACAGCATGGTGCTGAGTGCGACCGACGTCATGATCACCATGCCGGTGGCGGCCGACAGTCCGCCCAGGAACGCGATCAGGCTGATGGTGCCCGCATCGGCCGCGATCGGCAGCGAGATGACATAGGTGTCGGGGTCCATCATCGCGCCGAACCGGTTGAGCCCGGCCGCGGCGATCGGCAGGATCAGCAGGCTGAACAGCGCAAGGTAGGTCGGGTAAAGCCAGGCCGCAGTGCGCGTGTGGCTCGGACTTTCATTCTCGACGACGGCGACATGGAAGGCCTGCGGCAGGCACAGGAAGGCGATTCCTGAGATGATGATGGTCGCGGGCCACACCGGCTGCGTCGGATCGAAGTTCAGGATTCCCGCGAGCTGCGGCTCCGACCGGAATTGCGACAGCAGAGCGGCCGGCCCGCCCGATAGTCCGAACAGCACGAACAGCGCGACGATCAGGAATGCGAGCAGCTTGACGACGCTCTCGAAGGCGATCGCGAGCATCAGGCCGCGATGATGCTCGCTGGCGTGGACGTGCCGGACGCCGAACACGATCGCGAACAGCGCCATCGACGCGGCGACGCCGAACGCGGAATCCTGCCAGAACCGCAAGCCCTCGCCGCCGGCCCGCTCGGGCTGGAGGATGAGATAGTCGAAGCTCTTGCCCACGGCCTTGAGCTGGAGCGCAATGTAGGGAAGCACGCCCAGCAGCGATGCGAGCGTCACGAAGGCCGCCAGCACCTGGCTCTTGCCGTAGCGTGCGGCGATGAAGTCCGCGATCGAGGTGACGTTCTGCGCCTTGGCGATCGCAATCACCTTGGACAGCAGCCTCTGGCCGAACAGCAGCACCAGCGTCGGGCCGATATAGATCGTGGCGAAGTCCAGCCCGCTGGTGGCGGCGCGCCCGACCGATCCGTAGAAGCTCCACGACGTATTGTAGACCGCGAGCGTCAGGCAATAGCTGATCGCGGCCGCCCAGGAGTTTGGCGACACCAGCGGCCCAGCGGCGCTCCGCCGGTCGCCCCACCAGGCCACCAGGAACAGCGTGGTCACATAGCCGGCAGCGACCGCAAGAACGAACCACGCCTGCACGACATCCTCACCCGAGACCTCCGATCCGCCGGCGACGAGCGGGGCCGGATCGCCGGCGGATACTAAGGCGTTTTCAATCGCATGGAAGGCTATTCATGCCGGAGAGAGCGGCGGCCGGAAGATCTCCGGCCGCCGACGGCAGTCATTCAGCTGCCTCGCGGGACAGCCGTTGCTGCGGTACGCGCTTGAGCGCCAGGTTGACCGCGACGGCCACCGCGATGTTGAGCGCGAGCGCGAGCAGACCGGTGTAGATCGCGACCTTGCCGGCGCCGAAGTCGATGCTGTGCAGCGGCTTCAGCCCGTCGGACCAGGCCAGCCACGATCCTCCGACGAGACCGACCGCCCAGCCGGCAAGCAGCGCCGTGCTCGAGAACCAGTTCAGGTAGAGACCGAACACCAGCGCCGGCAGCGTCTGCAGGATCCAGAGGCCTCCTAGCAGTTGCAGGTCGAGCGCGAACTGCGTCGGCATCAGCAGGATCGCGAGCAGCGCGCCGACCTTCACCAGCATGGAGGTGATCTTGGCGACCTTCGCCTCGCCGGCCGGCGTCACCTTCGGATCGACCCACACCTTCCAGAAGTTGCGGGTGAACAGGTTGGCCGCGCCGATGCTCATGACGGCGGCCGGCACCAGCGCGCCGATCGCGATCGCGGCGAAGGCGAAGCCCGCGAACCAGCTCGGGAACAGCATCTTGAACAGCTCGGGCACGACGTCGTTGTTGCTCGCGAGCTTCAATCCCGCCGCGTGGCCCATGTAGCCCAGCAGCGCGAGCAGGCCGAGCAGCAGCGTGTAGGCCGGCAGCAGCATCGCATTCTTGCGAATGGTGTTGCCGCCCGAAGACGCGAAGATGCCGGTCAGCGTATGCGGGTACATGAAGGCGGCGAGCGCCGAGCCGAGCGCCAGCGAGGCGTAGGGCACGATCTGCGCCGGCGACAGCAAGGTGCCGCCTGCGCCTTTCGCCGCGAACGCCGCGTCCGCCGCGGTGAAGATCGCACCGTAGCCGCCGAGCTTCGAGGGTACGATCGCGATCGCTGCGATCACCACGATGTAGATCATGATGTCCTTGACGAAGGCGATCAGCGCCGGCGCGCGCAGGCCCGACGAATAGGTGTAGAGCGCCAGCACCAGGAAGGCGAGCACGAGCGGCACCTCGCCGTGCAGGCCGAGCGCCTTGATCGCGACCTCCATGCCGATGAGCTGGAGCGCGATGTAGGGCATCGTCGCCAGCACGCCGGTGGCCGCGACCGCAAGCTCGAGCCCGCGCGAGCCGTAAGCGCCGCGCACCACGTCGCCGGCGGTGACATAGCCACGCTCCTTGGCGACCTTCCACAGCACCGGCATCACCGCGAACACGAAGGGATAGACGATGATGGTGTAGGGCAGCGCGAAGAAGCCATAGGCGCCGACCGCATAGACCAGTGCCGGAACGGCGATCACGGTGTAGGCGGTGTAGAAGTCGCCGCCGACCAGGAACCAGGTGATCCAGGTCCCGAACTTGCGGCCGCCGAGGCCCCACTCGTCGAGATGGGCGAGCGTCTCCGGCTTGCGCCAGCGCGAGGCGACGAAGCCCATGCCGGTGACGAGGATGAACAGTGCGAGGAATACGGCGAACGCCGCGCTATCGACATCAGCCAGCACGACGCACGCTCCTGTAGACGATCCAGGTAAGCAGCGAGGTGAGCGGCACCCAGGCGAGCTGGTACCAGTAGAAGAACGGGAAGCCGAACAGATAGGGCTCCCGGATATTGTAGAACGGCACGATCATCAGGCCGATGAACGGCAACAACAGCAGCAGGCGTACCATGCGCTCTCCTCCCCTGTGAGTGAAGTCGACGCGCCTTGTCGTGGGCACGCCTTGAGCGCGATATAGCTGACAACGACCGGCAGCCCCTCCCCCTACCTTGGCTCGGCCAGACCCCCATACTTTCGTATCGTCCCGTCATTGCGTGGAGCCCGCGACAAAATTGCGAAGCAATTTTGCGCTGGCGACGAAGCAATCCAGATTGCCTTTCGCAAAGACAGTCCGGATTGCTTCCGCCTTCGCCAAGGCTACGACGGACAAGTCGCTACGCGCGCAATGTCGGCTGAGAGAGCACGCCTCCCTCGTCTCGCGCGAACTTGCGGCGCTATCGCCTGCCGCTCGGCGCTGCGGCCGGCTTCGGCGGTTCGGGCGGCGGGGCGGCCGGCGCGCTGTTGCTGGCGCCGAACAGCACGCGGGTCGGGTTGCGGTCGAAATTGTTCACGGCGCGGCTGATGTCGCCGAGGGTACGGCGGCCGTCGGCCATCAATGCGCCGGAGCGCTTGTCGAAATCGTCGGCGAGCTCGCGGATCGACTTCACCGCCTGGAACAGCTCGCCGCCGTCCTTGCCGCCGGCGAGCGTGTTGAGGCCGAGCATGAGATTGTCGGCCTTGAGCATGACGCCGTCGACCTTGGCCATCACGCCGTCGATCTTCTCGGAATTGCGCGCGAGCGAGTTGGTGAAGGTCTCGAGATTCTTCAGCGAGTTCTTCACGGACTCCTGGTTGTCGGCGACGATCTTGTTGATGTTCTGCAGCGTGCCACGGATCGCCTCGGTGACGTCCTGCAGCTTGTTGGGGTCGGCGGTGAGCGTCGGGATGCCGTCCTGGTCGAGCGGCGGCGGCGCCGCGGCTTCGTCGCCACCCTTGAGCGAGATCGCGGCAACGCCGGTGAGGCCCTGGAATTCGAGGCCGACCAGCGTGTCCTTGCGGATCGGGGCGTTGTTCTCGATCATGGCGAGTGCGACAACCCGCCGCGGGTTGTCGAGCTTCACCGAGACCACCTCGCCCACCCGGATACCGTTGAAGTTGACGCTGCCGCCGTTGCGCAGGCCCGCCGCCGGGCCCTCGAACACCACGCGCAAGGGGCTGCGCTGCTTGGTGGTATGCAACGACTGGAACCAGAGCACGAAGCCGATCGCCGCGGCGATCACCGCCAGCGTGAACGACCCGATCAAGACGTAGTTCGCCCGCGTTTCCATCAGGTGCTCCGGCTACTCATCCCAGCTACTCAACCCAGCCACTCAACCCAAGGCACTCAACCCATGACCGCGCGGGCGCGCTTGCCATGGAAATACTGCCTCAACCAGGGATGCTGCGAGGCCTGCATGTCGGCGATCGACCCTGCCGCAATGATCTTACCGCTCCCTAAAACGGCGATGCGGTCGCATGCGGTGTAAAGGCTGTCGAGATCGTGGGTTACCATGAAAACTGTCAGCCCCAAAGTGCGCTGGAGCGTCCTGACCAGCTCGTCGAAGTCGCCGGCGCCGATCGGGTCGAGGCCCGAGGTCGGCTCGTCCAGGAAGACGAGGTCGGGATCGAGCGACAGTGCGCGCGCCAGCGCCACGCGCTTGATCATGCCGCCCGAAAGCTCCGAGGGAAATCGCTCGGCGACCTCCGGCTTGAGGCCGACCATGGCCAGCTTGGCCATGGTGATCTCGTCCATCAGCCGCTGCGAGACGCGAAGATATTCGCGCATCGGAAACTGGATGTTCTGCCGCACGGTCAGCGAGGAGAACAGCGCGCCCTGCTGGAACAGGACGCCCCAGCGCCGTTCGACGTTGCGCCTCTGCGAGGTGTTGGAGGAATCCAGATCGACGCCGAACACCTCGATGGAGCCCGCGACCTTCGGCACGAGGCCGATGATGGTTCGCGTCAGCACCGATTTGCCTGCGCCTGACGGACCGACGAAGCCAAGGATCTCGCCGCGCTTGACGTCGAGGTCGAGGCCGTCGAGCACGCGCGTTGAACCGAACTGCACGGTGACGTCACGGACGCGGATGATGGGGTTTTGGATCTCGCTTTGAGCTTCTGTCGCCATCGTCACATTCCGATCGCGGCGAAGAATATGGCGAACACGCCGTCCATGACGATGACGAAGAAGATGCCTTTGACGACGGACGACGTCGTGTGCTGGCCCAGCGATTCCGCACTACCCTGCACGGCAAGCCCTTCGACGCAGGCGACGATGCCGATCACGGCGGCCATGACCGGGGCCTTGACGATGCCGACGATGAAATGGTCGATCGAGATGGCGTCGCGCAAACGCAGCAGGAAGGCCTCGGGCTCGACCCCGCCATAGAGCCAGGCCACGAGCCCGCCGCCATAGAGCGCGGCCATCGCGCCGAGAAAGGCCAGGATCGGCAGCGCCAGCACCAGCGCCATCATGCGCGGCAGCACCAGCACCTCGATCGGATCAAAGCCCATGGTGCGCAGCGCGTCGATCTCCTCGCGCATCTTCATCGAGCCGAGCTCGGCGGTGTAGGCGCTGCCCGAGCGCCCCGCGACCATGATCGCGACCAGCAAGACGCCGATCTCGCGCAGCACCAGCACGCCGAGCATGTCGACCACGAAGATGTCGGCGCCGAATCTTCGGAAATGGAAGATGCCCTGTTGCGCGATGATGCAGCCGATCAGGAAGGTGATCAGCACGATGATCGGCACCGCGCGCCAGCAGACCTGCTCCATGTGATGCACGGTCGAGGTCAGGCGGAATGAGCGCGGATGGATCAGGACGCGAAACCATGCCGCGAGCACGGCGCCGAGCATGTCGACGAGCCCCGCGATCGTCCCGCCGACGCCGGCCACGGCCCGGCCGATCTGCTCCAGCATGCCGGCGATGGTGATCGGATTGTTGTCGATTTCGGCCCCCGCCCGGACCCGCCGCACCTCGTCCACGAGGCTGGAATAATTGGCGGACAGCCCGGCGATCTGCGCCTCGACCGGCCCCTTGGTGAGGCTGCGGCGCAGCCGCTCGATCAGCCAGGCCCCGAAGGTGTCGAGCTTGGCGACTTCGGACACGTCGATGAAGATGCTTTGGGGGGTGCCGGCGAGCTTCTCGGCGTCGGCCACCATCCGTTCCAGGACCGGCGCGAAGCTCGCGGTCCAGGTCCCAGTGGCGCAAAGTGCCAGCGCGTTGCCCTTGGCAATCCGTTCCAGCTTCGGATCGCTGTTCAAGATGTCCGCTCCCGTACCGGGGCGGAGAAAATCAGAGAGTTGCGCACGCGCCCTTACCCAGAGAAGGTATCCCCAAGTGGTTAATGTTAGTTGCTAGAGGTAACTAGCAGGTTCAGATTTCGCCAGAGTTCAAAATGACTTCCATGAAATTTGCGTCCCTGGCGACGCGAATCGAGCGCTTCCCGATCGCGGGCAGCTTTACCATCAGCCGCGGGGCCAAGACCGAGGCCGTGACCGTCATGGCCGAGGTCAGCCGGAACGGGCTGACCGGCCGCGGCGAGTGCGTGCCCTATCCCCGCTATGGCGAGACGCCCGAAGCGACGCTGGCGGCCATCCAGGCCATGCAGCAGGCCGTTGCCGATGGCATCTCGCGGCAGGCTCTGCAGGCCGCCATGGCGCCGGGTGCGGCCCGCAACGCCCTGGATTGCGCCCTGATCGACCTCGAGGCCAAGGCGGCGGGCCAGCGGGCCTGGAACCTGCTCGAGCGCCCGGTGCCGGGCGAGCGCACCACGGCGTACACGATCTCGTTAGGGACCCCCGAGGCCATGGCCGCCGCGACCGCCAAGGCGGCGCACCGGCCGCTGCTCAAGATCAAGCTCGGCGGCGACGGCGATCCGGAGCGGATCGCGGCGGTGCGCAAGGCCGCGCCCGAATCCGAGCTGATCGTCGATGCCAACGAGGCCTGGACTGAGGCCAATCTGGAAGCCAACCTCGCCGCCTGCGCCGCCGTCGGTGTCACGCTGGTGGAGCAGCCGCTGCCGGCGGGCAAGGACGCGGTGCTGGCACGGATCAAGCGGCCGCTCGCGGTCTGCGCCGACGAGAGTGTGCATGACCGCTCCTCGCTTGCGCCCTTGCGCGACCGCTACGACGCCGTGAACATCAAGCTCGACAAGACCGGCGGCCTCACCGAGGCGCTGGCGATGGCCGATGCGGCGCAGGCGCTCGGCTTCGAGATCATGATCGGCTGCATGGTCGCGACGTCGCTGTCGATGGCCCCCGCCATGCTGGTGACGCCGCAGGCACGCTTCGTCGATCTCGACGGCCCGCTGCTGCTGGCCCGCGACCGCGACCATGGGCTGCGTTACGACGACAGCCTGGTCTATCCACCGGACGTCTCGCTCTGGGGCTGAGCCATGAGCCGGTGCCGCGCCGACCAGATCAGCAGCGCGCCACCGGCGGCCATCGCCGCCATGACGTAATACAGGCCGTCGCCGATGCGGGCGTAGATCGCGCCTGACGCGATCGAGGTCGTGGCGCCGAGGAGACCGTTGCACGCGGCATAATAGCCCTGACCGCGCGCGATCTGATGCGAGGGCACGCGCTGCACCAGGAGGTTCATCGTGCCGACGATGGTCATGCCGAAGGTGAGGCCATGGCCGAGCTGCACGATCGCGAGCAGCGCCAGCGGCGGCTCGCTCGCGGTGACGATCCAGCGCACCACTGCGCTTAAGCCTCCGATCGCGATCATGGTGGAGGGATGCAGCGAGAAGCGCGGCGACAGTGCGAAGACGACGATCTCCGCGATCACGCCCAGCGTCCACAGGCCCGCGATCGTCAGCCCGCTGATGCCATGGAGCTGCCAGTTGATGGCCGAGAAGGTGTAATAGGCGACGTGGCTGCCTTGGATCAGCGCCGCCGAGACGATGATCGCCCAGAAGCCGGCATCGCGCAGCAGCGCCTTGCCGGCATGCCTCTCCGCCGTCTTGCGCCTGACATCATCGAGCGGCTGCAGCAGCAGGCTGGCTGCGACAGCAACGACGGCCCAGGCGACGATGATCCAGATCAGGTCGCGCGGCGCGATGACGTCGATGAGATAGCCGCAGGCGAGCGAGCCGGCGGCGAAGGCCGCCGAGCCCCACAGCCGCAACGGTCCGTAATCGAGCCCGTAGCGAGCGACGCCGCGCAGCGCATAGGCATCGGTCAGCGGCATCGTCGGCGTCCACATCATGCAGGTCAGCGCGTAGATCAGGAACAGCGCCAAGGGCTGCTGCTGCAGGCCGACCGCCGCAAATCCGATCGCGGTCGCCAGCACCGACAGCATCATGGCGGCGCGGATGGCGTGTCGCTTTTCGGCAAAGGCGGTCACCTGCGGCAAGGTGGTGAAACGCGTGATCGCCGGCAGCGCGTTGATGAGCCCGATCCAGGCCGCGTCGATGCCGATCGCCTTCAGCCACACCGGGAAGAACGGCAGATGCGTGCCCGAGACCGCGAAGACGGCCGAGTAGAACAGGGCGAGACTGACGGCGAATCGCCGCTTCCTGGCTGCCGCGGTGGGGATTTGTGATTCGGACTGCATCAAACCAATTGCGATTCGGTCGATATCGTGGTGATCGTTACATTAACGCGCACTGATTTGCGCGACGAGATCGCCATGGCCAACGAAGCATTCGCACTCTCGCCTATGTCTGCCCGCGCAGCGGAGCCGAACGAGCAGGATTACGACGCGATCCGCGAAGCCTTCATGGAGACGGCGCGCGGCCGCTGGTTCCTCGGCGAATACGCCAAGCGCAACCGCAATGCCGACACGCGCATGGTGCTCGACGCGGTCGCGAAGATCGAGGAAACCCTTGCGGCGCAGCGGCAACCCGTCGTCGAGGACCGCCTGCCCGAGGCGCTGATCGAGATCCGCCGCGCGATCCGCGAGGCCGAGACCATTGCGCTTGCTGCCTTCGACCCCGCAGCGATCGAGGCGAGCCTCGCGCCGATCCCGCGCGGGGTGCGCATCATCAAGGAGATCTCCTGGCGCTGGCGCGAGATCGGCGCCGACGGGCGAATCTGCGACCTCATTGATTCGCAGCTCGCCTCGATCGAGTCCGCCTGCGGACAGGCCTCGACCATCGACCCCCGGGTCGAGCTCAAGATCGCCTTCGATCTCCTCAAGGATCGGGTCGACCAGACCGAGGGCGGCGCAACGCCGCAGGCGGCGCCCCCCACTCCGATGCAAGACGTGCCGTCATCCGTCGCCGAAGCGCCCGTCGAGGCCGCGCCTGCGGCGATGACCAGCGAAGCACCCGTGGCTGTTACGGAGCCGCCGCAGGACGTCGCGGCAAGTGTCGAGCCCGAAGCCGCAATGGCAGCGACCGGCATTGCCGAAGCGTCCGCCGCGGCCGAGCAGGCACTGCACGAGCAGACACTCGACGAGCTGGCAGTGGATAAGGCCGCCGCGACGGAGATGGCAGCCGAAAGCCAGGTCGCCGTTCAAGACATCGCGCTCGACCAGGTCGCGCCGGAGACCGTCGCGCCCGAAGCTGCCGCGCATGACGAGATCTCGTTTGAGGCGCCGGCGACCGAGCCTGCCGTCGATGCGGATGCCGCCTTCGCGGTCGATGCGGCCGCGCAGGCCGAGGACGACGCCGTGCTCGAGGCCATTGCGCTCGAGATGGCCGCGCCCGATCCGGAGTTCGACGAGATCATCGCCCCGGTCGAGATGGACGCGGCTGTTCCGGAGCCGGTGCAAGCGGAGACCGCAGCGCCCGTCGCCGCCGAGCTTGCCGAGCCGGTCGCACCGGAGCCTGTCGCCGCCACTGTCGTGGAAGAACACCCGGCGGACGCACCGATCGCGTTGGACTCGCTCGCGCGCCTCACCGACGCCATTGCGGAGGCCGCCGCCGAAGTGATGGAGCAGCAGGCCCCGGCGATGGCAGCCACCGCCATCTTCGCCGCGGCGCCGGCCACGTCACTGCCGCCGGCCCCGGAGCCCTCGCTCGGCGCCACCATCCTCGCCAGCGGCATCCTGCAAAAGCCCCGCGCGCCGGCAAATGACCCGCTCGCTCCGATCCGCCGCATGACCCAGGCCGAGAAGATCGCGTTCTTCTCGTAAAGGGCGTCCATGTCCGACACCGCAGACACGATCACCCTCTGGCGCCCTGTCGGACCGAAAGAGCTGGAACTGATCCAGAATTCCGGCATGCGCGCGTTTCCGCCGCGTCTGCCCGACCAGCCAATCTTCTATCCGGTGCTGACGGAAGACTATGCCATCAAGATCGCGCGTGATTGGAACGTGCCGGCGAGCGGCGAGGGTTTCGTGACGCGCTTCGAGGTCGACTGCAGCTTCATTGCGAAGTACGCCGTGCAAGAGGCGGGCGGCCGCGACCATCTGGAGTACTGGATTCCGGCCGAAGACCTCGATGCATTCATGCCGCGATCGTCGGCACAATCGAGGTCGTCCGCAGCTTTCCCTAGCCCGCGCGCGAGATCACCCGCAATTCCACACCGCTCCGATCGGCGTGCGCGTCCAGCACGGGCCGAAGCTGCCGCCGTTGTAGCGGCCGCCGTTGAAGCCGGGGCGGCCGAAATAGTGCCACTCGCCGTCCCAGCGGTAATATTGCGGAACCGGATCGATGTACCAGTGACGCCGATCGGCGCGCGACATTCGGCGCATCGCGTCCTTCTGCTTGTAGAGCGGAATGCTGTTGCTCAAGGGCTGGCGATAGCCCGGCAGGAAGCCGTAGCCCTGCCAGGCCTGCTTTGGGCGCTTTTGCGTTGACGCAGCGGACGCGACGACCGGCAGTAGCGACAGGACGATGGCAACAAATAGACACATAAGGCGAGACATGGCGCGAACATAGACAGTCAGGTGCAAGCGCGCCATTCAAATTCGAGTGCGGGACGTTTCGCCGCTTCTGCCGATCAGCCGCTGCGATAGACTTGCAACGCGCAGCGTGAACGCTGTGCGGACAGCTTGAATGTTCCGGAGTGACCGAATGCCTGAGAGCCCGCCCGTCGGCGCATTTGCGATCGTTCCCAGCAACGATCTTCCCGCTGCGATTCCCTTCTGGGAACGTCTCGGCTTCGCGCGCACGGGCGGCGATGCCGGTTACGTCATCATGAGGGGCTGGGATTGCGAGGTGCATCTCACGCAAGCCGGCGACGGCCCGTGGCGCGTGCCGGAACGCAATCCCTTCGGCGTGTTCATTCGCACGCCCGATGTCGAGGTCATTGCCGCGCGCGTGGATGATCTCATCATCCGGCCCGGCGGCGTGCTGCGTCACCGTGAATGGGGCATGTATGAGGTCGGCATCAACGGCCCCGACGGTCTCCTCGTCCGCATCGGCTGGCCCTCGGAGCTGATGCGCCAAGCCGGCTAGCTGATCACGCCCTTCCTGATCAGGAAGCAGCCGTAACCCCTGCTGTCGCCGACCTGCACGACGCCGAAGCCCGCCGCCGCCGCGCGATAGAAATCCGCCCGTGAGAGCCTGCCGGGAGCAATGGCGCCGCCGCTGGCGCGTTCGATCTCGGCCAGCACCGCGCGCTGCACGTCGGGCACGCGATCGGGATCGTCGACCGGCATCATCACGCGCACCGGATCTGGATCGAAATCATCGAGCGGATAGAGCGACATGATGGCGCGGACGGCCGCCTCCATCGTCATGCCCGGGAGCTGGATCAGGCGCTGCGACGATGTCGAGCGGGCGATGTGCGTCGCCGGGTGGTTGGCATCGACGACCACGAGATCGTCGCCGTGGCCCATGGAGGCCAGCAGCCAGAGCAGGTCGGGCGTCAGGATCGGATCGATCGATTTCAGCATGTGACGGCGGTTCCTCTTAGCGATCGTTCACCATAGCAGGTTCCAAGCGTGATTCAGATCACGGAGGCCATCATGGTGACTGGGATCACGGACCTCAAGCTCGAACGCGGTCAGGCTTCGTCGCAACCAATCTCGTATCGAGATCAGTGCCAAAGGAGCACGCCATGTTCCGCCTAAAGCCTCTGCTGATGACAGCCAGCCTTGTGGGAAGCCTGTTCGGCTTCGCCTGCGGCCCTGTTTCCGCGCAAGTTGCCCCGGTCGAGCCGGCCCCCACCGCGCTGCAGGGCCCGGAGCAGCGGGTTGCCCTGGTGATCGGCAATTCGAACTACCAGAACGCCCCGCAGCTGCAAAATCCCGACAATGATGCGCAGTCCATGGCGCAGTTCCTGAACTCCGCCGGCTTCGAGGTGGTTGCCGCAACCGACCTGACCCAAAACGACATGCTGCGCGTGGTGCAGGACTTCTCCGCAAGAGTCTCCGCGCGCGGCCCGAACACGGTGGCGATGGTCTACTACGCCGGCCACGGCGTGCAGCTCGCCGGCGAGAACTATCTCGTTCCCGTCGATGCGAAGGTGTCCAACCCTACTGAGCTCGTCAATAATTCGGTGCGCCTCGTCGACGTGATGTCGACGCTGGAGACGATCCCGAGCCGCATGCGCATCGTCATCCTCGATGCCTGCCGCAACAACCCGTTCCCGACCGTCAATGATGCCGGCCGCGGCCTTGCCATCGTCGATGCGCCGAACGGATCGATCGTCGGCTACTCGACCGCGCCGGGCGCCGAAGCGCTCGACGGCACCGGTGGCCACAGCCCGTACACGCAGGCCTTCCTGAACGTCGCGCGCGAGCCCAACGTGCCGATCGAGCAGCTGTTCAAGCGCGTCCGCCTGCAGGTGAACCAGACCACCAGCGGCGCGCAGATCCCGTGGGAGAGCTCCTCGCTCACCTCGGACTTCACCTTCTTCGGTGACACCGTGGTCGCCGCCAACCGCGCGCCGGTCAAAGCGCCCGTCGTGCAGATGGCCGCCAATCTGCCGAGCCGCTCGACGCGCCAGGCCTATGACTACGTCGTGTCCGAGGGCCGGCCGGAATATTATCAGGAGTTCATCCAGATGTATCCGCACGACCCGCTGTGCGACCACGTCCGCTGGCTGCTCAACAACATCCTGCTCTCGCAGGCCTGGCACAAGGCGGTGCTCGTGAACTCGCCGCTCGGCTACAAGAGCTTCTACGACAGCTACGGCAACAGCCCCTATGCGCAGATGGCGCTGAAGCTGCAGGTGCAGCCGAAGCAGATCCCCCTGATGCAAGCGACCAAGTTCCTGGCTCCGCAGAACATTGCCCCGACCTTCAAGATCGGCAATCTCGGCCAGCCCAAATACATGCCGCTGCAGCAGGGTAATGGTGGTGGCCAGAGCAATGGCAACCTGCCCATCGTGCAGAAGCCGGTCGATGGAAATGTCATCGGCAAGCCCGGCAATGGCGGCCAGATCGTCAACCTGCCGGCGGGCAACAACAACCAGCCGAACCAGCAGAACGGCACGCCGTCGCAGACCCCGGGCAAGATCGTCACCATGCCTGCGCCGACCAACACGCCCAACAACGGCGGTACCGGCAAGATCGTGACCTTGCCTGCGACCAACAACAAGCCGGACGTCGGCAACGTCAACGGCAACATCAACGGCAAGCCTGGCAAGATCGTGAGCATGCCGGTGAATGTCGGCAAGGGCGGCACGAATGTCGAGACCAAGCCGGTCGTTCAGACCCAGAACAATCCGATCCGCGTCAACAACGGTGTGAAGATCAACAACACTCCGGTGAACAAGGTGCAGGTGCAGAATAACAACCGCCCGCAGTTCAATGCGACCAACCGCATGGTCAACAACGGTGGCAACAATTTCCGCCAGTCGATGAACCAGGCCCCGAGCATGGGCGGCGGCAACAACCACCGTGGTTTCACGCGCTGATCGCCGCAAGCAAAACGATATAGGGGCAGAGCGCAAGCGCTCTGCCCCTTCTACATGGCGGCTCTTGGAGGTCGTCATTCCGGGTTCGCGCTCACGCGCGCCCCGGAATGACGACTAAGCCACCAGCTCGGCAAACAGATCCGCGTCGACATTGCCGCCCGAGAGCACGATGACGACGTTCTTGCCGGCGACGTCGAGGCGGCCGGCGAGCAGTGCGGCAAGACCGACGGCTCCGCCGGGCTCGACCACCAGCTTCAGCTCGCGATAGGCGAACGCGACGGCAGCGCCGACTTCCTTGTCCGACGCCGTGACGCCACGCGCGAGTAGCTTGCTGTTGATCGCAAAGGTCATCTCGCCGGGGATCAGCGCCATCAGCGCATCGCAAATGGTGCGCCCTGCGGGGCCATGCGGCTCGCGATGGCCTGCGGTCAGCGAAATGCCGTGATCGTCGAACGCCTCGGGCTCGGCCACCACGATCTCAGCTTGGGGATAGCGCGCCTTCACGGCCGTCGCGACGCCCGCGATCAGGCCGCCGCCGGAGGCCGGCGCCACCACGATGTCAGGGCTGAGGCCGAGAGCCGCCATGTCCTCGGCGATCTCGCGGCCGGCAGTGCCCTGCCCTGCGATCACGAAGGGATCGTCATAAGGCCTGACCAGCGTCGCACCGCGCTTCTCGGCGATGCCGCGCGAGATCGCCTCGCGGTCGTCCTTGTCGCGATCATAGAGCACGACTTCGGCGCCGTAGGATTTGGTGCGCTCGCGCTTGGACAGCGGCGCATCCGCGGGCATCACGATGGTCGCCTGCATGTCGAGGATTTTTGCCGCCGCCGCCACGCCCTGGGCGTGGTTGCCGGAGGAGAACGCGACGACGCCGCCGGCGCGCTTGTCCTGCGGGATCGAGAACACTTTGTTGAAGGCGCCGCGGAACTTGAAGGAGCCGGTGCGCTGGAGCATCTCCGGCTTCAAAAACACTTTCGCACCAACGCGCTCGTTGAGCACCGGAAAGGACAGCAGCGGGGTGCGGATGGCGTAAGGCGCGATGACACGCGCGGCGGCATCGATGTCGGCAGGGCCGATCGGGAGAAGCTGTTCGGTCATGGCTGACCTTATCGCGGCCATCGAGCCGCGGGCAAGACACCTCCGCGCGAGGAAATCTTCCCCTTAGGCGACGAAACGCGGCTGTTCCGCACCGTTCCGGCCCGGCAGCACAGCCCCTACCGCCCGGATACTGTCGACAAAGGCCCTCGCCGAGGCTTCCCAGGTGTAATTGGCGGCGAATTCGACACAGTCCTGCCGGGAGACATCGAGCGCCGCGAAGCAGGCGCTGCGCAGGTCGTGATCGAGCGCGCCGACCGGAGCGTCGCCGATCACGTCGCGGGGTCCCTTCACCGGGAAGGCTGCGACCGGCAGGCCGCTCGCCAGCGCCTCCAGCAGGACCAGGCCGAACGTGTCGGTCTTGCTCGGCAAGACGAACACATCGGCGGCCGCATAGATCTCCGCCAGGGCCTCGCCGTGCTTCTCGCCGAGGAAGATCGCATCGGGATAGGCCTCTTCCAGCGCGGCGCGGGCCGGGCCGTCGCCGACGATCACCTTGGTGCCGGGCAGATCGAGCTCAAGGAACGCTTCGAGATTCTTCTCCACCGCGACGCGGCCGACCGACAGGAACACCGGTGCCGGCAGGCAGAGGTCGATGGCGCGCGGATGGAACACATGGGTGTCGACGCCGCGGGGCCACAGCACGACATTATCGAAGCCGCGCTCGGTCAGCTCGCGGGCGAGCGCCGGCGTTGCCGCCATCACGGCGCGGCTGGGGGCATGGAAACGGCGCAGCGCGCGCCAGATCAGCGAGCCCGGCACCGGCACGCGGGCGCGGACATATTCGGGAAAGCGGGTGTGGAAGCTGGTCGTGAACGGCAGCCTGCGCTGGCGGCAATAGCGGCGGACCATCAGGCCGATCGGCCCCTCCGTCGCAATGTGGATGCTGTCCGGCCGCGCCTCCTCGATCAGCTTGGCAATCCGTGCCGGGCGCGGCATGGCCAGCCGCACGTCGCGATAGCTCGGCATCGCAAAGGTGCGGAACGATTGCGGCGTCAGGAACGTGAACTGGACGCCGAGCGCCTCCGCGGCGTCAGCGAGTTTGGTCAGCGTCCGAACCACACCATTGACTTGCGGGTGCCAGGCGTCGGTCGCGACCAGGATGCGCATCAGGCGACCTCTGTCATGCAGCTCTGGCTGCAACCTGGGGAACGTCTGCCGGCTTCTGCAGATGATCCGCCCAAGTGATGATCTCGAAATGACCGTCGTCATGCTCGACGAGCGCCGTGCAGCTCTCGACCCAGTCTCCGCAATTCATGTAGCGAATGCCGCCCTCGTCGCGGATCACGGCGTAGTGGATGTGGCCGCAGATCACGCCGTCGGCATCGTGACGCCGCGCCTCGGCGGCGAGCGCCTGCTCGAACGCGCCGATATAATTCACCGCGTTCTTGACCTTCTGCTTGGCCCATTGCGACAGCGACCAATAGGGCGCCTTGAACAGGCGGCGGAAGAAGTTGACGAAGCGATTCATCTGGATCGCGAAATCGTAGGCCTTGTCGCCGAGATGGGCGAGCCATCGCGCGTTCTGCACCACGAGATCGAAGATGTCGCCGTGGATGACGAGGTAGCGCTTGCCGTCGGCGCCGGTGTGCACGGTGTTCTCGACCACGTCGATGCCGCCGAAATGCGTGCCGTAATAATTGCGCAGGAACTCGTCGTGATTACCGGGGATGTAGATGACCTTGGCGCCCTTGCGCGCCTTGCGCAAAAGCTTCTGGACGAGATCGTTGTGGGATTGCGGCCAGTGCCAGCTCGATTTCAGCGCCCAGCCGTCGACGATGTCACCGACCAGATAGATCGTGTCGGCATCGTGGTAACGCAGGAAGTCGAGCAGAAGGTCGGCTTGAGAACCGCGGGCTCCGAGATGAACGTCGGAGATGAACAACGTGCGAAAGCGCCGCTCCGGGCTCTCGTCACTCACATCGTAACTTCCCATGCGCCAGCCTGTAACAATGTCCCGTGACAGGGGGATGACCGATTGAACTTTTGAGGCACCTTCAGCTACGAATCACGCCTTGCCTCGCCCTCCCCGCGAATATCAGTCGCATGCGACAATCAGGCGACATGGCGCCGCAGGGGGGACTCAGAGATAGATTCTCGTTGGAAGCCCTTGGTTAAGTGCGCTCCACCCCGCTTGCGGGAGAGGGTGTTTCCCCCAGTGGGATTTCCCAAGAGGAGGGAGCCCTCACCCGCGGCGGAGCCTGTCATCGGGGCGCGCCTTCGGCGCGACCCGTTGGGCGCGACCTCTCCCGCAACCGGGAGAGGTTCAGCAAGCCCGCCTCAGTAGAATCCGTGGAAATGATGGACCGGCCCATGGCCGTGGCCGACGCCGAAGCGGTCGGCGGCGGCGATCGCGGCGCTGATCCAGGTCTTGGCGTTGCGGACGGCGGTTTCCAGATCCTCGCCCTTGGCGAGCCCCGCCGCGACCGCCGAGGATAGCGAGCAGCCGGTGCCATGGGTGTTGCGGGTGGCGATGCGCGGTGCGGCGAGCGCGATCGTTGCTTCGTCCCTGACGAGATAGTCGATGCTCTCGGCGCCCTCGCCGTGCCCGCCCTTGATCAGGACCGCACGGCAGCCGAGCGCCAGCAGGCGCCGTCCCTGGCTTTCGATCTCCGCTTCGCTTGCCGCGACCGGCTCGTCGAGCAAGGCCGCGGCTTCCGGCAGGTTTGGCGTGATCACCGATGCCAACGGCATCAGTTTCGTGCGCAGCGCATCGACGGCTTCCGCGGCGAGCAGCCGGTCCCCTGACGTCGCGACCATCACGGGATCGAGCACGACATGCCCCGGCGACCAGCGCGACAGCGCGGCCGCGATCGCATCGATGCTGGCGGCCTGGGCCACCATGCCGATCTTCACCGCGCCGACGTCGAGATCGGAGAACACCGCATCCATCTGCTCGGTGACGAACGCCGCCGGCACGGCGTGGATGCCGGTGACGCCGCGCGTGTTCTGCGCGGTCAAGGCCGTGATGACGGACGCGCCGTAGACGCCGAGCGCGGCAAATGTCTTCAGGTCAGCCTGGATCCCGGCGCCGCCGCCCGAGTCGGAACCCGCGATGGTGAGTGCGACCGGGGTCGTCATCGCCGGACACATTTGCTGGATGGTGAAACCGCCATGGCCTGTCCTAGCGCGACCGTGGAACACCGGCAAGCGCCCGCCGCGGCCGGCCGTGATTCGCGGCGCGCGGCGCCGCAATCGTGCGGCATGGAAATGCGCCCGCGGCGAACCCTTGGTATAGTCTCGAACTGCTTCGCCGATGCGTGAGACGTCAATGGTGGAACTGTCCGGCGACACCGATATCGCGGGTCGCCCTGGCCCGCAAGCCGTCCGGAACGGAATCTTTGGGTGGAACGATGTGGGCCTTTTTTGAACGTCTCCTCGACTCGTTCGTGCTTTCGCCGCACGGCATCTGCCTGTTGTGGGAACCCGAGCTGATCTGGCTTCACGTCGTGGCCGACGCCTGCATCGCCGCCGCCTATTTTTCGATTCCCTTTGCGCTCGCCATTCTGGTCACCAAGCGGCGCGACCTCAAATTCGGCTGGGTCTACTGGGCCTTCGCGATCTTCATCATGGCGTGCGGCCTGACCCATGTGCTGTCGATCTACACGCTGTGGGTCCCGATCTATGGCATCGAAGGCATCGTCAAGGCGGCGACCGCGGTGGCATCCGTGGTCACGGCGGGCGCGCTGTGGCCGCTGCTGCCGAAGATCCTGACGATCCCCTCGCCGTTCGAGCTGCGCCAGGTCCAGGCCGCGCTCGAGGAGGAGGAGATCAAGAGCCGCGACGCCACGCTGCTGCTCCAGCAGGTCAGCGACGCGCAGCGTGCGATGCGCGAGAGCGTGACGCGCCTCACCGCCATCGTCGAGACCGCGGTCGACGGCGTCATCCTGTTCGACGCGCAGGACCGTGTCCTGCTGTTCAATCCGGCCTGCGAGCGCTTGTTCGGCTACTCCGCCGACGAGGTGATGGGCCGGAACGTCACGATGCTGATGCCCGAGGCCGGCGCTGCGCCCGACGGCCAGGCGAGGCAATTCGCGACCGCCGGCGAAGCCACTGGCCTGCGCAAGGACGGATCGACCTTCCCGATGGACGTGTCGGTCGGCCAGGCGCGGCAGGACGGCGAATTGATCTTCGTCGGCATCGTCCACGATTTGACCGCCCGCAAGCTGACCGAGCGGCAGCTGCAGCAGGCGCAGAAGATGGAGACGGTCGGCCAGCTCTCCGGCGGCATCGCTCACGACTTCAACAATCTCCTGACCGTCATCATCGGCAACGCCGAGCATCTGAGCGAGCAGCTCAAGGCGAGGCCCGACCTGCGGCGCTTTGCAGACGACATCTCCCAGTCGGGCGAGCGCGGTGCCGAGCTGACGCAGCGCCTGCTCGCGTTCAGCCGCCGCCAGCTGCTGCAGCCGCAGACGATCGATTGCCGGGGCCTGCTCGAATCCATGTTCAAGCTGCTCAAGCGCACCTTGCGCGAAGACATCGAGATCAAGACGGCCTCCCGGCCCGGCACGATCCTGGCCTTCGCAGATCGCGCCCAGCTGGAATCCGCCGTGCTGAACCTTGCGCTCAACGCGCAGGATGCGATGCCGGCCGGCGGTCACCTGACCCTGAGCACGGAGTTGACTGCGCTCGACGACGACTATCGCACCGCTCAGCCCGAAGTCGCATCCGGGGCCTACGCGTTGATCTCGATTAGCGACGACGGCGAAGGCATGACGCCGGAGGTCACCCAGCGCGCCTTCGAGCCGTTCTTCACGACCAAGGAGGTCGGCAAGGGCTCCGGTCTCGGCCTCAGCATGGTCTATGGCTTCGCCAAGCAATCAGGCGGCCATGTCTCGATCTACAGCGAGAAAGGCCTTGGGACGACGGTCCGGATCTACCTGCCGCGCGCGGACACCGGACAATCACAGACCGACCTGTCCGACGGCGAGGACGCGGCCCCGCGCGGATACGAGACCATCCTGATCGCAGAGGACGATCCGTTCGTCCGCTCCTCCGTCATTCGCAGGGTTGAGGCGCTCGGATATCGCGTCGTCGCCGCGGTCAACGGCAAGGAGGCGTTGCAGCAGCTGCGCACCGACCCCAGCATCGACATGCTGTTCACCGACATCGTGATGCCCGGCGGCATGAGCGGCTGGGAGCTCGCCGATCAGGCGCGGCGGATTCGCCCCTCGCTGCCGGTCCTGTTCACCTCGGGCTACGCGCTGGAGACCCTGGTCGAGCAAGGCCGCGCGCATGCGCAGGCGATCGTGCTGACCAAGCCCTATCGCAAGGTCGAGCTCGCCCAGCGGCTCAGGGACGCCTTCGCCGCGGCGGCCGTGGCCTTCTAAAGCTTCGGGCCGGCATCTGGCGGCCGGCAAGTCCGCTTGCTAAACCATGCCGGTTTTGGCCTATTAGCTGCCAGATACGCTTTCGGAGTGCCCGCGATGGTTCCTTTTTTCGTCCAGATCAAATGCAAGCTCGGCCAGTCCTACACGGTGGCCAATGCGCTTGCCGAAGCCGAGATCGCCTCCGAGATCTACTCCACGGCCGGCCAATACGACCTTCTCGTGAAGTTCTACGTCGACAAGGACACCGACATCGGCCATTTCGTCAACGAGAAGGTGCAGGTGCTGCCGGGCATCCAGGACACCCTCACCATCATCACCTTCAAGGCGTTTGGCGCCAGCTAGGGCGCGCAATTAGCCGGCGTCCTTGCCGGCTTCCTTGCGCTTGGGCCGCGGCGGGCCTTCCACAGGCGGCAGCGATTTGAGGTAGTCCGCCATCGCCGCAATGTCTTCCTCGGGCAATTGCGAGGTGTTCTTGATCACGCGCGTCATCGCACCGCCGACACTGTCGCCGTCGGGCAATTCGCCATTCTTGAGGAAATAGGCGATATCTTTCACGCTCCACTCGCCGAGGCGCTTCTGGGTGATGTTGGGCACCCAGCCCTCGCCTTCCGGATTGGGCCCGCCGGCAAAGCGCTGGCCCGCGATGATGCCGCCCAGCGCGTTGCGCGGGCTGTGGCATTCGGCGCAATGGCCAAAGCTGTTGACGAGATAGGCGCCGCGATTGAACTGCGGTGACTTGCCGGCGTCGACGATGAGCGGCTTGTCGTCCAGGAACAGGAATTTCCAGATGCCGACATTACGCCGGATGTTGAACGGAAAGCGCATGTCATGGTCGCGCACCTTGCCGGTCACGGGCGCAAGCGTCTTCAGATAGGCAAAGAGATCGAGCACGTCCTCGCGCCTGGCATGCCGGTAGGAGGTGTAGGGAAAGGCGGGAAAATAATGCTGCCCGCCCGGCGAGACGCCGTGCATCACCGCGTTGACGAAGTCGGTGTCCGTCCATTTGCCGATGCCATCGTTCGGATCGGGCGAGATGTTCGGCGCGTAGAACGTTCCGAACGGCGATTTGATCGCGACGCCGCCGCCGAGCCTGCCACGATCGGGCTGGTCCGGCGTCGCATGGCAGGACGCGCAGCCCCCGGCGTTGAACATCACCTCGCCATTGGCAAGGTTTGCCGCATGGGCCGGCGCATGGCCCGCGGCCGCCACCTTTGGCGCGCTGAGCCACCAATAGACCCCCGCGGCAATGACCGCGGCGAGCAGGCCTGCGAGAATTGTTCGTTGCAACATGCCCATCCATTCACTCGTCGCGGCGAACCTATGACCGATGTCGTCGCGGCTCCAACCACGAAGAATTTAGCCCGCCCTTGCCGGAAACGGGAATAAACTGAAATGCCGGCTGTTGGAAGTTTGGCAGCCCGAATGGGTTCAGCAGGGAGAGTGTCATGAACAAGACCATCATTGCCGCCTTAGCGCTCGGTGCCATCAGCTTCGCCGGCCCGGCCAGCGCCGAAAAGCTCAAAGCAACGCTCGACGGCAAGTCCGAGGTGCCGGCAACCACCAGCAGCGGCACCGGAACAGCGGACCTGAACTATGATGCCGCCAGCAAGAAGCTGTCCTGGACCGTCACCTATTCCGGCCTCTCCGGCCCCGCCACCGCCGCCCATTTCCACGGACCTGCCGAGGCCGGCAAGAACGCCGGCGTGGCGATCGCGATTCCGAATGCGACCGCCAGCCCCGTGAAGGGCGAAGCGACGCTCACCGACGCGCAGGCTGCCGATCTGCTCGGCGGCAAGCTCTACGTCAACATCCACACCGCGGCGAACCCGGGCGGCGAGATCCGCGGTCAGGTGACGAAGTAAGCCTCAAGGTTGCTTCGTTGCACGAAGGCCGGGCGCAGGAGGGGGCGCCCGGCCTTTTCGATTCCGTTGCACTCTAGGCCGCGTTCAGCGCCTGCGCGAGATCGGCGATCAGGTCCGAGGGGTTCTCGATGCCGATCGACAGCCGGATCGTGGAATCCAACACGCCGATCTTGCGGCGGATGTCGGCGGGAACGCCGGAATGCGTCATCGTCGCGGGCAGGCTCGCAAGCGACTCGGTGCCGCCGAGGCTCACCGCCAGCTTGAGGATCTGCAGCGCGTTGAGGAATTTCACGGCGGCCTCCTTGCCGCCGACAATGTCGAACGAGAAGGTCGACCCCGCACCCAGGCATTGCCGTGCGAACACCCGCCCGGCCGGTGAGGATTCCTCGTGGTGGCCGAGGTAGTGGACCTTGGCGACCTTGGGATGATCGCGCAGATAATCCGCCACGAGCCGCGCATTGTCGTTGGCCTTCTCCATGCGCAGGCTCAGCGTCTCGAGCGAGCGGTTGATCATCCAGCAGGAATGTGGATCGAGCTGGGTGCCGATGGCGCCGCGCAGCGCCTTGATGCCTTTCATGATCGCCTTCGAGCCCATCGCGGCCCCCGCGATCAGGTCCGAGTGACCGCCGACATATTTGGTCAGCGAATACAGCGACAGGTCCGCCCCGTGCTCGATCGGCCGCTGAAACACTGGCCCGAGCAGCGTGTTGTCGCAGGCGATGATCGGCGTGTGTCCCTGCGCCTTTCCGATGGCATCGGCGATGCGGCGGATCATGGCGACATCGACCAGGCCGTTGGTCGGGTTGGCCGGGGTCTCGATCAGGATCATCGAGACGCGGCCCTTGGCCATCGCCTCTTCCGAGGCCTGCTTGACGGTGGCTTCGTCAATCCCGTCGGCGAAGCCGACGGCGCCGATCGACAGACGCGCCAGCGTGTTGGTCAGCAGCGTTTCGGTCCCGCCATAGAGCGGCTGCGAGTGCAGGATGACGTCGCCGGGGCGGACGAAAGCCAGGATCGTGGTCGAGATCGCCGCCATGCCGGACGAGAACAGCGCGCAGCTCTCGGTGCGCTCGTAGATCGAGAGCCTGTCCTCGACGATCTCGCTGTTGGGATGATTGAAACGCGAATAGACGAGGCCCGCGCCCATGCCTTCCGGCGGCTCGCGCCGGCCGGCGACGAAGTCGAAAAAGTCCTGCCCGTCATCGGCCGTCTTGAATACGAAGGTGGAGGTCAGGAACACCGGCGGCTTGATGGCGCCTTCCGACAGCTGCGGATCATAGCCGTAGGTCAGCATCAGCGTTTCAGGATGCAGCATGTGATTGCCGATGTGCGTCTTCGACGGAAACGGTTTGACCATGGCCTGACTCGCTTTGATTGAGATCCTCGCCGCGCGCTGGAACTCCTGATGTCATGAGGCAGTCGAAAAAGACGAGCCGACTCACATCAACGCCACGGCCGTTGCTGCGAACATAACCGCTCGGACGGCGATCCGTCAGACCTTGCGGACGGAAAAAGGGCGGCTGCTTTCGCAACCGCCCTTCATCATTCAAATTGAGTCTGTAGCCCGGATGGGCGAAGCGACATCCGGGACAGACTATGAGCTTGGCTGGAAGCCCCGGATATCGCCTCGCTCATCCGGTCTACGAAAGTACCGCCTCAGCTGTTCTTCACGCGGTAAGTCTCGTGGCAGCCGCCACATTCCTTGCCGATGGCAGGCATGTTCGCCTTGAGCGAGTCCAGATCCTTGATCTTGCCCTTGGCCTCGCCGACGACCTTGGCGAAGCTTGCGATCTTCGCGTCGAAGCCGGCCTTGTCCTCCCAGACCTTCGGCGAGGTCGAGTAGTCGCCGTCGAGCTTGGCGCCTTTGGCGCTGGCCGGAAACAGGGTCGGCAGCTTCTTGGCGGTATCCTCGAACTGCGCCAGCGCGCTGTCCACCGTGGCCTGGTCGTAGGGCTTCTCGCCCTTGACCATCGCCGACATCGCGCCGGCATTCTTGCCGTTGCCCTTCATGAGCATCTGAGCTTCCTTGGCGGAATCCTGTTGCGCCCAGACGGCACCCATCCCGAGCAGCAGCGCGCCCCCGACAACCAACATTCGCTTCATTCGCAAAATCCCTTTCCCTGATGCAGGATCGTGCCGACCCCTGAATGGGCCAACACCGATTGGCAGATTTCATTCCATCGGGAGTGCGACGATAAATCGTCGCACTCCGGCTGATGGGTTAAGCAAACGCGTGCGCGTCTGCCTGGTATTACAGGCTGTGACGGCGATGGTGTTCGCTGATCGCGATCCATACCCGCTCCGGGGTCGCCGGCATGTCGATGTGGTCGATCTTGTATTCGCGCCAGAGCCCATCGACGATGGCGTTGACGACGGCCGGACAGGAGCCGATCGCGCCGGCCTCGCCCGCCCCCTTCACGCCCATCGGATTGGTCTTGCAGGGGACGTTGGCCGTCTCGAACACGAAGGCGGGACCATCCGCCGCCCGGGGCAGCGCGTAGTCCATGTAGGTCGCGGTGATGAGCTGGCCGTCGGTTGCGCCATAGACCACCTGCTCCATCAGGGCCTGGCCGATGCCCTGCATGGCGCCGCCATGGACCTGGCCGGCCAGCAGCAGCGGATTGAGCGTCTTGCCGAAATCATCGACGATCACGTAGTTGACGATCTTGATGATGCCGGTGGCCGGATCGATCTCGACCTCCGCAACATGGGTGCCGTTGGGATAGGTGCCGTCGGCGCTGGCAAAGGTCGCGCTGCCGTTCAGCTTCGAGGGATCGACGCCGGGCCGCTTGGCGAGATCGGCGAACGAGATCGAACGGTCGGTGCCGGCGATGCGCACCACGCCTTCGGAAATCTCGAGGTCGCCGGCGCCCGCCTCCAGCGCCTGCGCCGCGATCTCCTTGAGCTTTTGCCCAAGCTCCCGCGTCGCACGCTCGACGCTGACGCCGCCGGAGGGGATCGAGGCCGAGCCGCCGGTGCCGAGGCCCGTGGCAATCTCGTCGGTGTCGCCCTGGCGGACGTGGACCCGTTCCGGCGCGACGCCGAACTGCTCGGCGACGATCTGGGCATAGGCGGTCTGGTGGCCCTGCCCGCTCGACTGCGTGCCGATCAGCACGGTGACGTCGCCGTTGGGATCGAGGCGGACATTGGCTGTCTCCTCACCCATCACGCCGCAAATCTCGACATAGCTCGCAAGCCCAATGCCGCGGATCAAGCCGCCCTTCTTGGCCGCCTTGGCGCGCTTTGGAAATTCCTTCCACTCGGCGATCTCCATCGCGCGCTTGAGATGCGCGGCGAAGTCGCCGGAATCATAGACCTTGCCCGTGGCCGTCTTGTACGGCAGCGCCTTCGGCGGGATGA
Source organism: Bradyrhizobium sp. 62B (assembly GCF_030272265.2). Taxonomy (NCBI): domain Bacteria; kingdom Pseudomonadati; phylum Pseudomonadota; class Alphaproteobacteria; order Hyphomicrobiales; family Nitrobacteraceae; genus Bradyrhizobium; species Bradyrhizobium sp. 62B. The sequence continues at coordinate 4,992,195 of NZ_CP092841.2, forward strand.
AATTCTTGCGGCGGATGGCATCCGGCGTCATGTCGAGTTTGCGCGCGCAGGCATCGACGAGGCGCTCGATGACATAGGCCGCCTCGGGCCGGCCTGCGCCGCGATAGGCGTCCACCGGCACGCTGTGGGTGAAGATGGTGCGCACCCGGCAATGGAAGGCCTGGATGTCGTAGAGCCCCGGCAGCATGCCGGCACCACCGTGCGGAATGTAGGGCCCGAAGGTCGACAGATACGCGCCCATGTCGCCCATGAGGTCGCAATCCATCGCGAGGAACTTGCCGTCCTCGGCCAGCGCCATCTTGGCGGTGGTGACGTTGTCGCGGCCCTGCGCGTCGCCCACAAAATGCTCGGTGCGGTCGGCCGCCCATTTCACCGTCTTCTTGAGCTTCTTGGCCGCAACCGCCATCAGGGCGTATTCGCGATACGGAAACAATTTCGTGCCGAAGCCGCCGCCGACGTCGGGGCAGATCACCCGCATCTTGTCGGTGGGGATGTTGAGCACGTTCTGGCACAGGATGTCGCGCAGGCGATGGCTGCCCTGGCTGCCGATCGTCAGCGTCAGATAGTCGCGCTTGGAATCGTATTCACAGACCGCGGCGCGCGTCTCCATGAAGCTCGCGACCACGCGCGGATTGACGATGGAGATTTCGGCGATCGCATGCGCCTTGGCGAAGGCAGCTTCGGTCGCCGCCTTGTCGCCGATCGAGACGTCGAACAGCACGTTGCCGGCCTTGTCGGGCCAGACTTGCGGCGCGCCCTTCTTCACGGCGTTGACGACACCGGTGACCGCCGGCAGCGGCGACCATTTGACCTCGATCGCCTCGATCGCGTCGCGGGCCTGGTCGATGGTCTCGGCGACCACGAAGGCGATGGAATCGCCGACATGGCGAACCTCGTCCTTGGCGAGGATCGGGTATGGCGGACCGGTGAACGGATCGGTCTCGAGATTGAACAGGCACGGCAGATTGCCGAGATCGGCGACGTCATCCGCGGTCAAAATCAGCGCAACGCCGGGCATGCCGCGGGCACGGCTTGCATCGATGGTGTATTTGGCATGCGCGTGCGGCGAGCGCAGCATCAGGCAGCGCAGCGCGGCCTGCGGCGCGTAATCGTCGGTATAGCGGCCCTTGCCGCGGATGAGCGCGTCATCCTCCTTGCGCAGCACGCTTTGGCCAACGCCGAACTTGATGGGAGCCGCCATTTTATCTTCCCGTTCTCATGGTTGTTTTGCGGGCATATTGCCGTGGAAAAACCGGCAAGGCAAACGGGGATTGGGCACGCCCACCCTCGAAAGGTCGGCATGCTGCCCCTGTCGGAGGCGATGAGACGGAAAAGTCGCAGCTCGGTCATTTCTCGGTGAAGATCGATCCCGACCGAGGCACGATAGTTGCCAAACTTACCTGCCGTGCATGCATGCTTGAACAAGCGGCCACGCTGACCGCCGCTTGTTCGCAAAGCGCATGCCCTCTCCGATGGTTGATCACCTACATCCCACCACGGTTCAACAGATACCTTGTTCGATCCCTGAGCGCATCGATCGCGCGTCCGGGTGCGATGCAGTCGATCTCACCGCGCGTCAAGCCGATATCCATCAGCTCCCGGTCGTTCAGATCATGGAGGCTGACCTGTGATCGCTCGCGCCTCTGCAAAAGCGCCTTCCAATACTGATTGAGCAGACCCAAAACGCTTCGCGTCGCGGATCCGGCGGCATTCTTGTCGTGCAAAGCGGTTTCCAGAGCCGCGGCCGATGCCTTGAGCCGTGCTGCCAACGCCTGGTCGACCGCGCTCTTCGCTTGCACAATGGAGAGATTGAGGCCGCGCCTTGCGGCATCGCCCTCTATCCCGGGTGATATGTTCGTCAGTTGAGGTGGCATCGGATGCTCCTGCTGTTGAGCCGGCAGGGAGCGTGGCCACAAAAAAGGCCCCGTCCGATGCCGGCGGGGCCTGGTGGAAAAGATGTCGTTGAATTCCTAGCGCACGACTCCTCCCACGGCCCAGCCGAAGCGGGTCATGTGGTTGCGGTTGACGGTGCACGAGCATTTGGTCATGGGCTGCGAATAGCACGGCAATCGCGCAAAATCAAGAGATGTGGAGGGGCTGCCTACATCCTTCAGGCGAGCGCCTCGTTTCGGCGGATGCACCTGCAAGGCCCTCGGATCATCTTCCGCGGGGAGGCGCTGCAGCAGGACAGGCAAGCGAACTCGATACGTGCCGGCGGCTACTTTTGCTGAATACGGCCGAGATAATCGACGACGGAGAGGATACGTTTTCGCACGACGACCTCCGGGCTCTGCTCCGGTCCGGCTTTCTGCCAATAGGACGGATCGACATAGTGAGGCAAGTTGATGATGGGATTGAATCGTTCTCCCCAAACTGGCATCTCACGCGTGCCGTGAGCGGGAATTGTCTTCATCCCATCGATGACTTCATAGATGTTGTTCGTGGGAAACACGCCGTTGTTGTTCTTGGCCAGCATCGTCAGATCGGCAGGCGCTGTCTTCAACTGGCCGCTCACCGGTCCCTTGCCTCTGGCATCCGCACCGTGGCAACTCGCGCACGACGCCTGAAATTCCGACTTGCCGACGTCGAAATCTTCGGCCTGAGCCGCTGCGGCGAAACCAGCGGCAAGACCGGTAATGATCAAACATTTCACAGCAGATTTTACCATGTCCTGCTCCGACGCTGGCCAGCAAGCCCCTACTCCTAGCCACTTCGCCCGCCGGCAGTTTGACCCACATCAAGACTGGCTTACGCGCGCTCCGATCCGACCCGGGTTCGGGCGGACGCGGACGGGATTTTGAAAAAGCTTGCGACCGCGCCTAACCGCGCACCAGCGAGACCAGCCAGCTGCGGCCGAACAAAACGAGGATCGCGAGCGCATAGACGATGGTGCCGCCGGCGGCGAGCAACACCAGCGTCACCTCGTCACGGAAATGCATCGAGCCTAACGAGGGACCGCTGAAGCGCGCGATCAGCCAGAACGCCATCGCGAGGATGATGCCAATCAGCAGGAATTTGCCGAGCGACATCAGCCAGGCTCGGTCCAGCACGAGGAAACCGCGCTGCACGGCGAAGAACAGCACCAGCAACAGATTGGTCCAGACGCCGACGGCGGTGGCGAGCGCAAGGCCGATCTGGGCGAGCGATCCCATCAAGGCGACTTTGAGGGCAACGTTGACGGCGATGCCGGTCAGGGATGCCCGCACCGGCGTCGCGGTGTCCTTGCGCGCATAGAAGGTCGCGACCGCGCTACGGATCAGCACGAAGGGGATCAGGCCGATCGCATAAGCCGCGAGCGTGCCGCCCGCGGCGACCGCATCGGCCTTGGAGAATGCGCCGCGGGCGAACAGCGCGCGCATGATCTCGTCAGGCACGGTAAGGAAGGCCGCGACGAACGGGATCGAGAACAGCAGCGTGAAATCGAAGGCGCGGCGCTGCGCCTTCATCGCGCCGTCGAGGTCGTTGGCCGTGATCCGCCGCGACATCTCCGGCAGCAGCACGGTGCCGATGGCGATGCCGATCACGCCGATCGGAAGCTGGTTGAGCCGGTCGGCATAGTACAGCGCCGACAGCGCGCCCGCGGGCAGGAAAGTCGCGATGATGGTGTCGGCGAACAGCGCGACCTGGGTGCCCATGGAGCCCAGTGTCGCAGGTCCCAGCGCTTTGAAAAAGCCGCGGACGTCTTCGTCGAGCTTCAATGGCGCAAAGCGCGGCAGGCCGCCATGACGGGCGAGATCGCCGGCAAGCAGGAAATATTGCAGGAAGCCCGAGATCAGGACGCCCCAGGCGGCGGCGTGGCCTGCGGTCGGAAACCAGACCGCAACCGCCAGCGTCATCATCATCGCGACGTTGAGGAAGATCGACGCCGCCGCTGCGCTGGCAAAGCGCTGCATCACGTTGAGCATGCCGCCATAGAGCGTCACCAGCGTGATCAGGAGCAGATAGGGAAAGGTGATCCGGGTCAGTTCGATCGCGAGCCTGCGCTGCTCGGCGTCCTCGGAAAAGCCTGGCGCCAGGATGCTCATGGCCTGCGGCATGAACAGCCAGGCGACGAGCAGCAGCACCATCTGCGAGGCCAGCAGCAACGTAAAGATACGGTCGGCGAACAGATGTGCCGCCGCCTCCCCCTTCTCGCCATGGACATGGGCATAGGCCGGCACCCAGGCGGCGTTGAAGGCGCCCTCGGCGAAGATCGCGCGGAAATGATTGGGCAGCCGCAGCGCCACGAAGAAGGCATCGGCCACCGGGCCGGCGCCGAGGATCGCCGCGAGCATGATGTCGCGGGCAAATCCCGTCAGCCGCGAGAGCAGCGTGTAACCACCGACCGTGAAGATGCGTCCGAGCATGCGTCTGTTTTAGAGCATGGCGCGATTAGGTCTAGGTGGAAGCGGCCACAGAAGTCGATTGCAGCGACGATGCCCGTTGCTGTGCCCTCTCCCCTTGTGGGAGAGGGCAGCGCCGAGGGTAGACGCAAGCTCAATCGCCGCTACGCGGCGATCCACCCTCTCCCACAAGAGGAGAGGGAAAGAAATCAGCCCGCCAGCGCGCCGCGCACGGCGGCGATCACGCGTTCCTGGTCGGCTTCGGTCAGATAGGCGTGCATCGGCAGGCTGATGACGTCTTGCGACAGGCTCTCGCAACCCGGAAGGCCGCCCTCGGCGACCGGATACTGCTTGTAGGCGGTCTGCTGGTGCATCGACTTGCCGTAATAGATCGCGGTCGGCACGCCCCGGGCCTTCAGCGCGGCAGCGAAGCCGTCGCGGTCGGTACCTTTGGGCAGGCGGATCGTGTACTGCGCCCAGACCGAGGTGTTGCCGGGCGCGAGGCGCGGCACGGTGACGACGTTGGAGAGGCCACGCGCGTAGCGCTCCGCAACCTTGTTGCGGGCGGCGATCTCGTCGTCGAAGATCTTCAGCTTCTCGATCAGGACCGCGGCCTGCATGGTGTCGAGCCGGCCGGTCAGGCCGAGGCGGACGTTGTCGTATTTGTCGACGCCCTGCCCGTGCACGCGGATGCTGCGCAGGGTCGCCGCGAGCTCGTCGTCATCGGTGAAGATCGCGCCGCCGTCGCCGAAGCAGCCGAGCGGCTTGGCCGGGAAGAAGCTGGTCGCGGTGGCGAGGCCGAAGGTGCCGAGCTTGCGGCCCTTGTAGCTGGCGCCAAAGCCTTGCGCTGCGTCATCGAGCACGAACAGGCCCTCGGCCCTGGCGATCTCGGCGATGGCGTCGTGATCGGCGGGCTGGCCGAACAGGTCGACCGGAATCACCGCCACCGGCTTGAGCCCGGCCTTGCGCGCGGTCGCGATGCCGCGCTTGAGCGATTCCGGGCTCATGTTGAAGGTGGTCTCGTCGACATCGACGTAGACGGGCGTAGCCCCAGTCCGCGCTACCGGCGAGGCCGTTGCGATGAAGGTGAAGGACGGACACAGCACGGCATCGCCGGGCCCGACATTCTTCGCCATCATCACCATCAGAATGGCGTCGGTGCCGCTGGCGCAGCCGATCACGTGCTTGGCGCCGCTATAGGCTGCGAGCTGCTTCTCGAGCTCGAACACCTCAGGGCCGTTGACGAACTGGCAATGGTCCATCACGCGCTTGACGGCCTCATCGAGCGAGGCGCCGAGCCGGCGGCGCTGCGAGGCAACGTCGATGAAGGGAATGGGTTCGGAACGCAGATGCTGGTTCATTGTCTGGTTCTTGGCGCCTTGCTGGTGTTGAGCAGTCGACATGGTAAGGGATCAGCCGGCGACGCGGCGCGGCCCCTTGAGGGCGGACGATTTGGCCGCGGGCCGCGACGGCGTCTCCAGGCACTGGGTCGCGATCTCGAGGCTGGCGACACCCTCGTCCCCGGTGACCGCCGGCGTCTCGCCGTTACGCACCGCCTTGAGGAACGCGATCAGCTCGGCGCGCAGGGGCTCGTCATGGCCGACCGGCAGATGCCGCATCGAATAGCTGCCGTCAGGCTTGAAGCCGAAGCATTCGGTGACCTGGCGCGTCAGGAGATCGCCCATCACGTATTTGCCGCGGGTCGCGACCGTGACGCTGCGCGCCTTGAACGGCGTCAGCCAGTTGGTGTTGATGTGGGCGAGCACGCCGCTCTCGGTGCGGAACTGCAAGAGCGCGATGTCCTCGCGCTCGGCAACCGCGCTCGACAATTGCGGCTGCACCTCGACGATATCGGATTCGGTGAACCAGCGGATCAGATCGATGTCGTGCACGGCAAGGTCGATGACGACGCCGACATTGGACATGCGCGGCGGGAACGGACCGACGCGGGTGATGGCGATGGAGAGAATGTCCTCGCCCGCGATCGCCTGCTTGACGGCGGCCACGGCCGGATTGAAGCGCTCGACATGACCGACCATCAGCGTCACGCCGGCCTTCTGCGCGGCGGTGACGATCTCGCGGCCCTCTTGGACGGTGGAGGCGATCGGCTTCTCGACCAGGACATGGATGTTCTTGGCGATGCAGGCGAGCGCGACCTCGTGATGCAGATGGGTCGGCGCAGCGATGGTGACGGCGTCGACGCCGGCCGCGAACAATTCGTCGAGCGTCTCGAAGCTCGGGCAATTGGCAAGTTCCGTCGCGCGGCTGCGATGCGCCGGCGAAGGATCGACGACGCCGACGAGGCTGACGCCGGGCAGTCCGCTGAGCACGCGCGCATGGTTGCTGCCCATCACGCCCGCGCCAATGACGCCGACGCGCAAGCCGGCCTTGGCCGGTGCAGATCCTTTGGAACTCATCTGAGCAAACCCCGATTCAACGCAAATCCCCGGCGCGCTTCTAGCACGGACGCCACATTTGTGGCGAATGCCGCCCTCGCGGCCCGGACACGATTTGATTCAAAAAGTTACACGTTCCCCGGGCCTTAGGCCGAAAAATGTCGCCTGTTTGGCCCGGGTCTCGTGATTCGGAGTTTGCTGGTTACGACCTTTGGTAGTCGTCTTCAATCCGGATGATGTCGTCTTCCCCGAGATAGGAGCCGGTCTGGACCTCGATCAGTTCCAGCATGATTTTACCGGGGTTCTCCATGCGGTGGACGGCGCCCATCGGGATGTAGATCGACTCGTTCTCGTGCACCATCTTCACGGTGTCGTCGACCGTCACCTGCGCGGTGCCGCGGACCACGATCCAGTGCTCGGCCCGATGATGGTGCTTCTGCAGCGACAGCCGCCCGCCCGGCTTCACCACGATGCGCTTGACCTGGTGGCGCTCGCCATTGTCGACGGACTGGTAGCTGCCCCAGGGACGATGCACCTTGAGATGCTCCTCGGTGACCTTCGGCGCGACCGCCTTCAGCTTGGTGACGAGACGCTTCAGGCCGTTGGCATCCTTCTGGCGCGAGACCAGAACCGCATCCGCGGTTGCGACCACGACGAGATCATCGACGCCTTCGAGCGCGACCAGCGCCTGGTCGGTCGTGACGTTGCAGTTGCGGGAATCCTCGAACACCGCGGCACCGTGCGCCGCATTGCCCTGCGCGTCCTTCGCGGACAATTCCCACACCGCATGCCAGGAGCCGACGTCCGACCAGCCGCACGACACCGGCACCACAGCGGCGCGCGAAGTCTTCTCCATCACGGCATAGTCGATCGAGATCGCCTTCGCCGCGCCGAACGCCTCGGGCTCCAGCGTGACGAAGCCGAGATCGCGGCCGGCATTGTTGACCGCGTTGCTGACCGCCTCGACGCTTGCCGCATCGACCTTGCGATATTCGTCGAGCAGCACACTCGCCGGGAACATGAAGTTGCCGCTATTCCAGAGATAGCCCGAATTGACGTAGTCGGAGGCCTTCACCGCGTCCGGCTTCTCGACGAAGCGCGCGACCGCATGCACCTCGCCGGAGATCACCTCGCCAGGATTGATGTAGCCATATTCGGTCGCCGGCCGCTCCGGCTTGACGCCGAAGGTGACGATGCGTCCGGTGCTCGCGGCGGTAAGCCCCTCGCGGCAGGCGGCAACGAAAGCGGCATTGTCCTGCACCACGTGATCGGCGGCGAGCGCGAGCACGATGGCCTCACTGGCGCGGTTCTGCGCGAACACCGCGCCGGCTGCGATCGCCGGCCCTGAATCCCGCCGCATCGGCTCGAGGATCACGTCGGCCTCGACGCCGATCTCGGCGAGCTGCTCCAGCACCATGAAGCGATAGGACGCGTTGGTGATGACGATCAGCCGGTCGAACAGGGAGGGATCGGAGACGCGCAGCAGCGTGTCCTGGAAGGTCGAGCGCGTGCCGAACAGGGGAAGGAACTGCTTGGGCCGCACCTCGCGCGACGCCGGCCACAGCCGCGTGCCGGCACCGCCGCACATGATCAGGGGGATTATGCGTTTGTCCATCGTCATCTCAAACCTTGAAGTAGTCCCGATACCAGGTGACAAAATTATGGACCCCATGCTCGATCGGCGTTGACGGTGCAAAGCCGGTGTCGCGCATCAAGTCCTCGACATCCGCGAACGTTTCCAGCACATCTCCCGGCTGCATCGGCAGCAATTCTTTGATCGCCGTCCGGCCCAGCTCCCGCTCCAGAAGACCGACGACGTGCATCAGTTCCTCCGGATGGTGATTGCCGACATTGTAGAGCTTAAACGGCGCATTTGCGGCAGAAGGATCGTCCGAGGGCACAAGATCGATCAGCTTGGATACGACACGCGTCACATCATCAATATAGGTGAAGTCGCGGCGCATCTGCCCATGGTTGAAGAGCCGGATCGGCTTGCCGGCCATGATGGCGTTCACGAACAGAAACATGGCCATGTCGGGCCGTCCCCATGGCCCGTAGATGGTAAAGAAGCGCAAGCCCGTGACCGGCAGGCGATAGAGATGGCTATAGGACTGCGCCATCACCTCGTTCGCCTTCTTGGTCGCGGCGTAGAAGCTGACGGGATGATCGGTACGGTCCGCAACCGCAAATGGCATTTTTGTGTTGGCGCCGTAAACGGAGGATGACGAGGCGTAGACGAGATGGCGACAGCCGTTATTGCGGCAGCCCTCGAGCACGTTGAGAAAGCCGACGAGGTTGGAATCGGCGTAGGCGTGCGGCTGCTCGATCGAGTAGCGCACGCCGGCCTGCGCCGCGAGATGCACCACCTCCGTGAAACGATGCTGCGCAAACAGCCTCGCGATCGTCTCGCGGTCGGCAAGATCGGCCTCGACGAAGGAGAAACTGGAGTCGTTCTGCAACAGCGCCAGGCGGGCCCGCTTCAGTGCCGGATCGTAATAGGGGTTGAGATTGTCGAGCCCGACGACGGTGCGGCCTTCGCCCAGGAGCTGCCGGGCGACGTGAAAACCGATGAAACCAGCCGCGCCGGTAACCAAAATCGCCTGATCTGTCATCCTGTTCCCTGGGGATCCAAGCCGGCCCTGTTTAGCCGCCACCTCGATCGGCTCGCAATAGGCCCGCCGCGCGTCATGAGGACTCCTCTCAGCGTCCTTAACGAGGGTCAGCATCCTTAACGATGGCTATTGCAAGATCGGCGCCAAAACCATACCAAAGCGGCCGAATTCGGCGCCTCGCGTCGGGTTGCCTCAAATCTTCGCAAACCCTGTACATGCGGGCGAGATGCGCCGAATCCTGCTTTCTGCGGCCAAAATCCTGATTTCCGCGGCGCTGCTCTATCTGGCGCTGCGCAAGGTCGATCTGTCCGAACTGTTTTCGCGCTTCACCGTGAGCAGCCTGTTCTGGATCGGCGTGGCGATCGCGGTCACATTCCTTCAGATCTTCGTCGGCGTGCTGCGCTGGCGCGAGATCAGTGCCGTCTGCGGCGCGCCGCTCGAGCTCGGCCGCGCCATGCGCTACAACGTGATCGGCTCGTTCTTCAACCAGACCCTGCCGTCGGCGATCGGCGGCGACGCGGTCCGGCTGTGGCTCGTGGCACGCGCCGGGGCCGGCTGGCGTGCAGCCACCTACTCGATCTTCGTCGACCGCGCGATCGGCCTGATCGCGCTCGCGGTTCTCATCGTCGCGAGCCTGCCCTGGAGCTACACCCTCATCACCGATCCGCACGGACGCTCGGCGCTGCTGCTCGTCGATCTGCTGGCGCTCGCCGGCGGCGTCGGCTTCCTGATCTTCGGTGCGCTGAAATGGCGCTGGCTGAAGACCTGGTGGGCCACGCACCATCTTCACGCCTGCGCGGTGATCGCCAACCGCGTGATCTTCAGCCGCAGCCGCGGGCCGATCATCGCGATCCTGTCGATCCTCGTTCACGTCCTCGCCGTCGTCATCGCCTGGTGCGTGGTGCAGTCGATCGCGGCCCCGGTTCGCTTCAGCGATGTCTTCATGCTCGTGCCGCCGGTGATGCTGATCACGATGATGCCGATCTCGATCGCCGGCTGGGGCGTGCGCGAGGCCACGATGGGCCTGGCATTCGGCTTCGCGGGACTCGCCGCCAATGAGGGCGTCAACGTCTCGCTGCTGTACGGCGCCGTGTTCTTCATCGTCGGCGCGTTCGGCGGCCTGGTCTGGATCCTCAGCGCGGAAAAGGCCGCGCAGGGGGCCACTCCGATCGGGGTGCCGGAGTGACGACGCATGCTTGCGATCCCGTGATGACGATCGGCCTTGTGCTGCTTGCGCTCGCTGCGGCTGCGTTGCTTTCTGCCTTCATCACTTGGCGAAGTATGCCGCTGCTGCAGCGATATTCGCTGGCCCGTCCTAACCATCGCTCCTCGCATCGGATTCCGACACCGCAGGGCGCTGGTATTGCGGTTATCGCTGCAACCCTGGTGGTGGCGTCGTCATTGGCCGCCTGGATGAATACCGCCATTCCGGCAGTGTTGATCGGCTCTACAGTGCTGATTGCACTAGTTGGCCTTGCTGACGATATCAAATCATTGCCGGTGCTGCTCCGGCTTACACTACAGGCGGCAGCCGTCGGAGCTGTCGTATTATCCGCCCCCGAAACCGCTCGGATCGTGCCGTCGCTGCCATTTTCGCTGGAGCGCAGCCTAATCCTGCTTGCCGGCGTGTGGTTCGTAAATCTCATCAACTTCATGGACGGGCTCGACCTGATTACGGTCGCGGAGGTAGTGCCTGTTACCGCGTCCCTTATGATGCTTGGATGGCTTGGCGAGCTGTCTTGGCCAGCTGCGCTAGTCGCCGCAGCGCTGTGCGGGGCGACCCTCGGCTTCGCGCCCTTCAATCGGCCGGTCGCCAAAGTATTTCTTGGAGACGTCGGAAGCCTACCAATTGGTCTGCTGCTCGGCTGGTGTTTGCTGGAACTCGCCTGGCATCGCCAGCCAGCCGCAGCACTGCTGCTGCCTGCCTACTACCTCGTTGACGCTACCGTCACGCTATTTCGACGCATTGCACGTCGCGAACAGTTCTGGACAGCGCACCGCACACATTTTTATCAGCGCGCCACCGACAACGGCTTTACAGTGCCACGGGTGATCGGCGAGGTGTTTGCGCTCAACCTCCTGCTCGCGCTGCTCGCTATAGTGACGGTCCGCAGTACGCTGTTGGCGACTACGGCACTGGCATTGCTGGCTGGAGCGATCGCGATCGGCGTCGTCATCTGGCGCTTCTCTCGGCCTCGCAAGTTCTAACATGCGAGCGCCAGCCGAAGGCCCTCGTCAAGAGACACTTGTGGCTGCCAACCAATACCGAGCGCCTTGGATACGTCGAGCTCGAATGAGCCGATTAGACTATCATGTGCATCCAATCGACCGAAGATATTGAGCAAGAAATTCAACAGCTGCGGCTGCATATAGAACAACCGGGGGCGCTTGCCGGACGCTCCGGCCAAGCGCTGGATCAGTTCGGGCGTCGAGACCTGCTCCTGGTCCGCCAATAGGAAAACCTCGAAATTGCTGGTCGAGCGGGGATCAGCCAATCTCCAAACGATGAAGGAGGCGAGGTTCTGCACCGCGAGAAAGGCCCGCCGATTACGGATCCCGGCGAGCGGCAACGGCAATCCAATCTTTACTGCGCGCGTTAGCAGAGCGAAATTGCCTTTAGCTCCCTCACCATAGATCAGCGGCGGCCTGACCACCGTGATCTTCATTTCGCTGCCGCTCGACAGCCTCCGAAGACCAGATTCAGCCTCTGCCTTAGACATACCGTAGAGACCACTTGGCTTCAGCATGTCATCCTCGCTGAACGGCGGCCGGCCCGCGTTGCAGCGACCATGAACGAGAGCTGTGCTCACGAAGATAAACTGGCGCACGCCGGCCGCCGCCGCGCAACGCGCCAAATGCAGGGTGCCGGCCGTGTTGACGCTGCGATAGAGTCCTTCAGCGTGCTCCTCGTGCTTGTGATGCACGCGCGCGGCAAGATGCACGACGGCATCGACACCCTCGAGCGCGCCCGTCCAATCGGTCTCCGGGCCGATCGTTTCGATCACGACCTCGTCGCCGGTCCCCTCGGGGCTGCGCACCGCGCGGCGAACCGACCATCCCGCGCGCGTGAGCGCGGGCACGACATGACGGCCGACGAAACCGTTCGCCCCCGTCACAAGCACCACTGGTTTCCGCTCGCTCATCCTTGCTCCGCCAGAACAGGGTTGCGCAACAATTCGCCGATCACGCCGGCATAGGCGTTCATCGCGACGGTCCGGTCGAACTGTGCGGCCGCCTTCACCGCGCGTCCCGCCATGGCGTCGGCGTCGGAACGGGACGCCACACGGATCGCGTCCGCCAAAAGATCGGCGCGGCCGGGCTTCACCACCCAGCCGAGTCCGTTCTCCACCACCGTCAGCGCGGCCTCGGCCTCCGGCTCGGAGACCAGCGCCACGGGACGGCCAACCGCCAGCAGATTGTAGAACCGGCTCGGCACCGACACCCCCGCAACGTCCTTCCGGTACGGAATGATCCAGAGATTGGCCGCCGCCAGGAACGCCTCGAGCTCGGCATCCTCGACCCGCGCCACGAAGGTGACATTGGCGAGCTTCGCCTCGGCCTGCAACTGCTTCAGCCGGTCGAAGCCGATGCCCCAGCCCGAGAGCAGAAAATGGATCTCCGGCTGATCCTTCAAGAGGCGCGCCGCCTCGAACACAATCTCGGGATCATGAGTGAAGCCGAGATTGCCCGACAGGCCGACAACGAAGCCCGCCGACAGCGTCTTGCGGAACGGATTTTCCGGTGTGATCGGACGGGCACCGGGCACCAGCGTCGCCCAGTTCGGGATGAAGCGGATCTTGTTCCGCGTCATTCCGGAATAGCTGAGGAGCGGCCGCTCCGCATCGCGACCGATGGTGATGACCGCATTGAGCGCGCGGAACATCAGGCCGTTGGCGGCCCGCATCATCCGCGTCACGAACGAGCCGGGCTTCAGCAGGCCCGCCATCACCAGCACGTCGGGAAAGAGGTCATGCATGATCAGCGCCGAGCGCGCGCCCTTGAGCCTGGCCGCTGCCGCCACCGCGTAGGGCAGCATGAACGGCGCGGTGACCGTGAGCACGACGTCCCCTCGCCTCAGCTGCCGCGTCAATGCGAAGAACGTGCGCGCCGCGAACATGAGCTCGGACATCGCGCGCCGCACTAGTGCCGCCTTGCCGGCCAAGCGGTTCTTGATGGCGACGACGCGCGGCATGCCGGGACCGGTCTGCGAGGCCGGCAACGCGCCCGGCCAGCCCGAGAGCACGAGGACCTCGTGCTCGGCGGCGAGACGGCAGGCGATCTCGGCCATGATCGCCGCCGTCGTGCTGGTATCCGGCGGATAATGCTGGCTCGCGACGACGATCTTGCCGGAAGGCTGCATGGTCAGGCCGCGGTCGACCCGAATTCCGGCACCGCATCTTTCAGGATGGTCCTGATGGTGGCACGGTCCTCGCGCGCGACGGCCTGCTCCAGCGCGGTGATCCATTTGCGCAGCGTCTGCATCGGTGGTTCGTTCGGCTGCGCGGCCATGATGCCGGCAACGCCGATCTCGCGGGTCGGCTCCTCGGAGGCGAACAGGATCTCGTGCAGCCGTTCACCCGGCCGCATGCCCGTGAACACGATCTCGATGTCATAGCCGGGCTGCAGGCCCGAGAGACGGATCATGCGCTCGGCGAGATCGACGATCTTCACCGGCTGACCCATGTTGAGCACATAGACCGCAACGTCGGGACGCTGCGTGCCGAGCGCGTGCGTGGCCGCGGTGATGACGAGATCGCAGGCCTCGCGGATGGTCATGAAGTAGCGGACCATGTCGGGATGCGTCACCGTCACGGGGCCGCCGGCCTCGATCTGGGCCTTGAACTTCGGCACCACCGAGCCGTTCGACGCCAGCACGTTGCCGAACCGGACCGAGATCAATCGCATCGGTGGCCTGGCACCGCCGCTGGCCGCTGCGATGTCGTGATCGAGCGCCTGGCAGTACATCTCGGCGAAACGCTTGGTCAGGCCGAGCATCGACACCGGCTCGATCGCCTTGTCGGTCGAGATCATCACCATGGCTTCGGCGCCGGCACTGTGCGCGGCATCGGCGACATTGATCGAGCCGAAGATGTTGGTCTTGACGCCCTCGCTCCAGTCGCGCTCGAGGATCGGCACATGCTTGAGCGCGGCGGCATGGAACACGATATCGGGCTTGAACTCCGCCATCAGGCGCATGATGCGATCGCGATCCCGAATGTCGGCGATCCGCCCCTCGATCTCGGCAACCGCACCCCGGGCGGCGAGCGCTTCCGTGATCGCATAGAGCGCCGGCTCCGAGTTTTCGACGATCAGGAGCCGCGCGGCGCCGAAGGCGACGACGCGCTCGCAGATCTCCGAACCGATCGAGCCGCCGCCGCCGGTGACGATCACCGCCTTGCCGTTGATCAGGGCCTCCAGGCGGGCATAGTCGATCGTCTCGCTCGGCCGCAGCAGGAGATCCTCGACCGCGACAGCCGTGAGCCGCGGCGTGTCGCCGCTCTCGAGCGAAGGCATCCGGTTGACGATCACACCCAGCTTGCGCGCCCGCATCAGGATCGATTCCGGATGCGCCTCCGGCTCGAACGCCGACGGCGTCATCACGAGGCGCGCGATCGGCTTGTTGCGCTTGGCGAAGTCCGCAATGACGTCCTCGATATCGTCGATGCCGCCCAGCACCGGCAGATTGCGGATGAACTGGCCCCGGTCCGAAAGCGACGGCGACAAGACGCCGACCGGCCAGATGCGCTTGATCGCCCCGCTCTCGATGCCGCGCAGCAGCACCTCCGCATCCGCGGCGCGGCCGATCAGCAGCGTCGGCGCGGCCTCATCGGTCCGCGCATGACGCCGCACCCGCGTATAGCGGAAATAGCGATAGGCCATGCGCAGCGCGCTGAGGAAGGAGATCTCCAGGAACCAGTAGAGGACGATCGTCACCTTGCCGAGGAAGAAGGCGCCGCGAACGTTGGGGGCAACAAAGATGTAGTCGAGGACGAGCAGGGCAACCGTCAGCACGGTCGCAGCGCGAATGATATTCAGCGCGTCGGGCAGCGAGATGAAGCGCCATTTCGTCGTGGTCAGGTTCAAGACGAAGAACACGACCACGCTGAAGGCCAGAAAATAGGGCAGGATCTGGAACAGCAGCGGCAAACGGTCGAAGAAGCCGTCGCCCCCTTCGAATCGCACGTAAAAGGCGGCGAAGAGCGCTGCCGTGGTCGCCAGCAAATCGTGGAGCGCGATCAGGAAATTGCGCAAAGTGAGATGCGAAAGACGCGTCATCCGCCGACCGATGAAAACCCAGTTAGATGCAACCTGCTTGCGCTGATAGCCTATCTGGATCAGACTTGCCAGCCGCGCGGCCGGTCAGGAACCGCTTCCCCCATCTTCGCCTCGCCCCATTCGGCCCGGATCACCATGCCGCCGGCAACGCCGACGCCGATGACGTACATCCAGCCCTCGTGGAAGTCGAACAGATGGGAGTTGAACAGCGAGGTGAAGACGTTCTGCACCACGACCAGGAGCCCGATCCAGTTGGCAAGTCCGTCGCCGCGAAATAACATCAGGTGCAGGATCCAGATCGCATAGAGAACGGCGACGCCGATCACGCCCCATTGCACGGCAACGTTGAGCGTCTGGTTGTGCGGATTGCCGATCACCTCGGCCGAGGCTTTGTTCTGGCCGCCCGGCGCAGCGGCCC
Source organism: Bradyrhizobium sp. 62B (assembly GCF_030272265.2). NCBI lineage: Bacteria > Pseudomonadati > Pseudomonadota > Alphaproteobacteria > Hyphomicrobiales > Nitrobacteraceae > Bradyrhizobium > Bradyrhizobium sp. 62B. The sequence continues at coordinate 5,008,219 of NZ_CP092841.2, forward strand.
TTTCGAACAGGCCGCGCGTCGAGCCCGTGCCGTGCCCGGCGATCGGCGCCTCCGCAAAGAAGCCGAGCGATTTCCGCCAGAATTCGAGCCGCAGGCCCGCCGAGGTGGCCTCGCCCTTCTCGACATAGCGCGTATAGTCGCTGGCAAAGGTGTCAGCAGTCCTGCGCAATTGCGGCGAGGTCTGCCAGGCGATGGCGGCGCCGGCGAGCACGACCGCGGAGATGACGACGATGCTGCGCCATTTGAGGTGGAGCAGCGCGAACACGCCGAACATGATCGGAACGGTGACGAGCGCGGTGCGCGACACGACCACGAAGACCATGTTGACGAAGAAGCTCAGCGCCAACGCGGTCAATAGCCCCGCGAGCAGGTAGCGCCTTTCACGCAACAGCATCACGACCGGATAGGCCAGCGCGACGGCGCAAAGCGCGAATTCCTGGCTCTGGTCGATGTAGTTCTTGACGAAGATGCCGCGTTCGGGCGGATCGGTCTTGAGCGCGAGGTCCGGGTAGAAGGCGACCAGCCAGGACATCACCGACAACAAGGCGCAGGACACCAGGAAGGCGATGAAGATCCAGTGGGCGCGCGGCGACCGCTCGAAATGATAGAGCAGGACCGGCAGCACGAGCAGCTTGATGGTCGGATTGATGGCATAGAAGCGTGCGCCCCAGGTCGCGTCCGACCAGAGTGTCCCTACCAGCGCGAGCAACACCAGCGCGATCGGGGCCGCGCAGATCGGACGCTTCAAGGATTGCAGGAACGCGCGGACGTCGAGGAACGGCACCATGCAGACCAGCATCAGCGCGTTGAATATCCCCGCAAGCGAGGTCGACCAGGGCAGCGAGGCCGCGGTCAGGACCGCGAATATATCGACGGTCTCGCGCCAGGCGGCCGGGCTGCGCAGACGGCGAAGCAGCATTTCGCCGGTCGTCTCGCGTGCGAGCACCGTCACTTGCCCCCTCCCCGGGCGCGGTGGACCAGCGCCGTCGTGCTGAAGCCCTGGAGGATGTCGACCAGCACGACCACCCCGCCCGCTTCCTCGACGACCTCGTGGCCGACCACCTGTTCGCGGGTGTAGTCGCCGCCCTTCACCAGCACGCCGGGCTTGATGCGCTTGATCAGGTCGATCGGGGTGTCCTCTTCGAAGACGACGATGAGATCGACGGCCTCCAACGCCGCGAGCACCTCGGCACGCGCGCGCTCGTCCTGGACCGGCCGCTCGGCGCCCTTGAGCCGCCGCACCGAGGCGTCGCTGTTGAGGCCCACGATCAGGCGATCGCAGGCGGCGCGCGCCGCGGTCAGCACCTTGACGTGGCCGGGATGCAGGATGTCGAAACAGCCATTGGTGAAGCCGACGCGCCGGCCCTGCCTCTTCCATTCGGCGAGCTGGGCGTCGAGCGTATCAAGCTCGAGCACGATCTTTTCCTCGGCCGCGAGGCTGGCATGCGGCAGGATCTTTCGGCGCAGCTCGGCCGCACTCACGCTGGCAGTGCCCTGCTTGCCGACGGCGACCGCGGCCGCGGCGTTGGCGATGCGCAACGCCGTGTCCCAGTCCGCGCCGGCCGCAAGCGACACCGCGAGCGCGGCGGCGACGGTGTCACCGGCACCGGAGACGTCGCGCACCTTCACCGGGAATGCCGGGACGTGAACGGCCTCGCCGCTCCGCGGCACCAGCGTCATGCCGTGCTCGCCCTGGGTGACCAGGATCGCCTCGCAATCGGCTAGCCGCATCACGTCCTCGCTGGCATCGACGATGCTCTGCGGGGTATCGGCGCGACTGCGGGTCGCCTCCGAAAATTCCTTGCGGTTGGGCGTGAGCATCGTGGCGCCGCGATAGATCGCCCAGTTCAGGCTCTTGGGATCGACGATCACGGGCTTGCCAAGCTTTCGCGCGGCGTCGATGGTGTGGCGAATGACGCGCGCCGTCAGCACGCCCTTGGCGTAGTCCGACAGCAGCACGAGGTCGGCGCGCGCGATTCCCGGCAGGATCGCCTCGATCAGCTTCGTCTCGATCTCATCGGATACAGGCGCCGCCTGTTCCCAATCCGCACGCAACATGTGCGTGGAAAAATGCTCGGAGACGAAGCGGACTTTTCGCGTGGTCGGGCGCGAGGGATCGCACACCAGCACGCTTTCGATTGCAGCGAGCTCGTCCAGCGCCGTCTTGAGCCGTGCACCGGCATCGTCCTCGCCGACGAGGCCGACGAAAATGCAGTGCGCGCCGAGAGAAGCGACGTTGCGCGCGACGTTGCCGGCGCCGCCGATATGGATCTCGCTGCGCTGAGCCGTGATGACAGGCGTCGGTGCTTCCGGCGAAATCCGCGAGACCTCGCCATAGACGAACTCGTCCAGCATGATATCGCCGATGCACAGCACCGTGCGGCCTGAGATGGCTTGCGCGAGGGCGTCGAAATCGAGAATGGGCGTCGGCATGGCGTTGGGCGTCAGCGGAAGCGGTCCGGCCGGTCGAGGTAATCCCCGACATAGGCCTTCACCGCGTCCTCGAGCGTCGTGAAGCCGCCGTTATAGCCGGCGCGGTGGAGCCGATCGACCTCGCTCTGGGTAAAATACTGATAGGCCCCGCGGATCTGCTCGGGCATGTCGATATATTCGATGTTGGGCTTGGTGCCGAGCGCCGCATAGGCAGCCAGCATCAGGTCCCTGAAGCTGCGCGCCTTGCCGGTTCCGACGTTGAAGAGGCCGGACACCGACGGCGTCGCGAGCAGCCACATGACGACGCGCACGACGTCATCGACATAGATGAAATCGCGGCGCTGATCGCCGTCGGCGATGCCCTCGCGATGCGACTTGAACAATTGCACGACGCGGCCGGCCTTGACGTCGTCGAAGCGGCGCGCCAGCACGCTCATCATCGAGCCCTTGTGGTATTCGTTGGGGCCGAACACGTTGAAGAATTTCAGGCCGACACATTGCGGCGGCAGCGGATCGCTGTTCGCACCGCGCGCGGCAACCGCAAGATCGAACATGTGCTTGCTCCAGCCGTAGAGATTCATCGGCCGAAGCTTCTTCAATGCGGGGATCGAGGCGTCGTCGTCAAAACCCGTCTCGCCCTCGCCATAGGTCGCCGCCGAGGAGGCGTAGATGAACGGCACCGCGTTCGCTGCGCACCAGTCGAGGAGGCGCATCGACAAGCGGAAATTGGTCTCGAACACGAGGTCGCCGTCGGTCGCGGTGGTCGCGGAAATCGCCCCGAGATGGATCACGGCATCGAGCTTGCGACCCTTCAGCCAGTCCATCAGCTCGGCCGGCGGGACGATATCCACAAGCTGGCGCTTGGCGAGGTTCCGCCACTTGCCATCGCCGCCCAGCAGATCGCAAACCACGACGTCGCTACGGCCCGAATCATTGAGCGCGGCCACGACATTCGACCCGATAAAACCGGCCCCGCCGGTCACCAGCAACATTCCGAAATCCCTGCCCGATTCTTTGCGGCCCAGTCCTGCCGTAGCGCATGAGCCGCCAAAGTGTAAGCGCTTTTGGGATTGAGCGGTTTGCCCGCTTTACCTGCCGGCCGGGAGCGGCTACCGAACCGCCAAAATCATTGCGGCCTCATTTAACGAATGAATCAAAATTCACAATTTAGTGGAGATGCGGACCGGAGCGACACCCGCCCGATTCTGATCATTCCCTATATGTGGATCGGCGATTTCGTCCGGAATCACACAGTCGTACGGGTCCTGAAGCAGCGCTGGCCGAACCGGCCGGTCGATCTCCTCACCACGTCGCTGTGCGCCCCCTTGGTCGATTACATGCCCGGCGTGCGCGAGGGGATCGTCTGGGACCTGCCGCGCGGCCGCCTCGCCGTGGGCCGGCAGCTGGCTTTGGCCAAGCTCCTGCGCGAGCGGAACTACGGTACCGCCCTGGTGCTGCCGCGCACCTGGAAGGCTGCCATCGCGCCTGCCCTGGCCGGTATTCCTGAACGGGTCGGCTTCGTCGGCGAGTTCCGGTTTGGCCTGCTCAACCGCTGGCGCTGGGGCGAAAAGAAACTGCCCCGTTTCATCGACAAGAACGCCGCCCTGGCCCAGCCCGACGGGGCCCCCCTGCCCCCGGAATGGCCGGTGCCTCAATTGCGGGTCTCCCCCGAGGAGATCGTCCGCTGGCGGCAGGCCAACGGTCTCAGCGCCGCAGCCGCGGTGGCGCTCGCCCCTGGCTCGGTAGGGGCCTCAAAACGCTGGACCTACTATCCGGAAGCCGCCCGGCTCCTGGTTGAGCGCGGGCTGGAGGTCTGGGTGGTCGGCGGCCCCGGGGAAAAGGCCCTCGCCCAGGAGATCGTCGCGGCCGGCGGCGCGGGCGTGCGGAACCTCACCGGCAACGACCTGCGCAACGGCGTGCTGGCCATGGCGGCCGCCGGCGCCGCCATCTCCAACGATTCCGGCCTGATGCACATCGCGGCCGCGCTCGGCACGCCGACCATGGGCATCTTCGGCCCGACCAGCCCCTATCTCTGGGCCCCCCTCAACGGCCTCGCCGCGACCGTGGTGCAGGACAAGGAAGCGCTGTCCTGCCAGCCCTGCCAGAGCACGATCTGCAAGATGAACGACCACAGATGCATGCGGAATATCGCAGCGAGCGAGGTGGTAGCGATTGCGCAGCGGGTGCTGAGCGAGGCTGGGGCGAAGGCGGAGAACTGAGCGCCGCTGGCGAACGCGATCCGCATCGCCGCTACGCCAGCACGATCAAGCATGCGCACGCGACAGCTCATATTGAGCCGTCAAAGCGCCAATGGGAATGCTCCATTCCTTGCTGATGGTCCGGATCATATCCAGCGTCAGTGGACGGATGCGATTCAAGACTTCGGACGCCCGATTGCGTCCGATCAGAGCCGCCAATTCTGTCTGCGAGCGCCCCATGGATTCAATTGCGAAATGGAGAACGTCGATGGGATCGCCCCGGGTGGTCGCGAAGTGATTATCCTCGTACGCCTTGATGAGTGAGGACAAAACTTCGAAGCGATCACCGTCAGGCGTGCCGGGAGCGGGCTCGGCCTCGAAATAGCGGGATACTTCACCGATAGCCCAATCGTAATCCTGTTCGTTGCGAAGCGGCCTTACGTCCATCATCACACGGTCTCCGCGTCTATTCCGTCGTACTCTGCATGCGTGCCGACAAACTTGATGAGAGCTGTTTTGAACTTGTAGGAGAAGTGAACCACAAGGCGATACTTGTTGCCGCCAATGTCGAAGACGGCTCTGTTGTCGCCAACAAAGTCGATGTTGTTTCCAAACGCTCTCTTCAGGTCTGCGGGGCCGCTCCAGTCACCCTCGAAACGATTTCGTACCAGGTGCCCAAGGGAGTTTCCGCTTGGGGGTATCGCTCCCAAAAGACCTTGAGCGCCCTTCTAGCTATTACGTTCATAGCCATAGCATGTTCCCAATTCGGGATCAACGCAAAATTCCCAAAGCGGGAACAAACCTCTGGCACCAGCGGCATAAATCCGCAGTTCAGCGCTGTCGCCAATCCATTGATTTCCTTACGGCCGCCTACTGTGCATGGGGTTGTTTTCACAGTTTTTGTTTGCGGGTGAGGGCGGCAGGTCAGAGCAGCGGCCGATAGACCTCCCCGATCCGAGCCGCTTCCGCATCGAGACTGAACTTTGCGAGCACCCGCGCCCGCCCCCGCTCGCCCATCATTGTGGCCGCAGCGACGTCGCGCATCAGCGGCTCCAATGCCGCCGCCAATGCATCGGCATCGCCTGTCGGGATCAGCACGCCGGTGACACCATCCTCGACCACGAGTTCGGCCGCGCCGGCGCGCGCGGCGACGAGCGCGCTGCCGGCCGCCATCGCCTCGATCAGTGTCAGGCCAAAACCTTCGTTGCGCGAGGTGAAGGCGTAGATCGTCAGCCGCTGATACCAGCGCTGTACATCTTCGATCGGCAGCTCGCCGGTGATGACGATGCGCGATTGCAGGCCGGCGGCCTCGATCCGCTTTTTCAGATTGTTGGCAAAGGGCATCTGCTCCGCCGTGACCTGACCGACGATGACGGCGGTGAAATCCGGATGGCGCGGCAACAGGCGGCACATCGCATCGACGAACAGATCGGTGCCCTTCTGCGCACGCACGCGGCCGAAGCAGCCGATGGCGTAGCGGCCCGGCAGCGCGGCTTCCGCGAAGGCCGCCGCGCGATCGACCGGCGGCGCGTAGACGTCGGTGTCGACGCCGTGCGGGATCACCGTCGCCTTCACCTTCAGGAACGAGGCCGAGAGATCCGACGTCGCGATGATCGCGTCCATGCGCCGGATCAGCCAGCGCGTGATCCAGCTATGGTGCCGCTGCGCCGCCGAGGTGAACACGAGCTTCAGCGGCCAGCCGAGCGCGCGCAATGCAACGCCGGCAATCATCTCGTTGTTGCGCCGTGCGTGCCAGATCAATGGTTGCTTGCGGCGCCATAGCTTGAGAAAATCGGCAACGCCGAGGCGCGCGATGCCCGCCGGCGCGTCGGAGCCGAACCAGGCGGCGCGATACAATTTCGCCAGCCGCGGCGCCACCATCCGGTTGGTCGCGGTGACCCCGGAATAGCGCCTGTGCAGATTTGGCACGATCACTTCGAGATCGCCGGGGGAATTGGCCACGTCACGCTCCGTTTGACAGGCCCCCTATACGCAACATTAAGCATAGTGACCAGTTCGGCCGCCCCGATACCCCCTCTTCACCACGCAGACGTTAGCTTGCAGCGTTGATCGAAGACGGGTGAGATCATGACTGTGCTAGTCACCGGCGGCGCCGGCTACATCGGAAGTCACACGGTCCTCGCGCTGGCGGAAGCCGGCGAAGACGTCGTCGTGATCGACGATCTCTCGACCGGATTTTCCGCGTACCTACCTGAGGGCGTGCCGCTGTTCATTGGCGATGCAGGCGACGAGAACCTGCTCGAAGGCGTGATCGCCCAGCACAACATCGAAAGCATCATCCATTTCGCCGGCTCCGTCGTCGTGCCGGATTCGATGCGCGACCCGCTCGGCTATTACCGCAACAACTTCATGACCGCGCGCAACCTGCTCAACGTCGCGGTCAAGCGCGGCATCAATCGCTTCATCTTCTCCTCGACCGCCGCCGTCTATGGCAATCCGGACCAGGTCCCGGTGCCCGAGCACGCGCCGACGCGGCCGCTGTCGCCTTACGGCTCGTCGAAGCTGATGACCGAGATCATGCTGCACGACGTCGCCGCCGCCTACGGCATGCAGTACGTGACCTTGCGCTATTTCAACGTCGCCGGCGCCGATCCGCACGCCCGCATCGGGCTGGCCACCGTCGGCGCGACGCATCTGCTCAAGATCGCGGTGGAAGCCGCGACCGGCCAGCGCGCCAAGATCGACGTATTCGGCACCGACTATCCGACGCCCGACGGCAGCTGCATCCGCGACTTCATCCACGTCACGGACCTCTCGCAGGCGCATCGCTCGGCCCTTGCGTATTTGCGCAATGGCGGCGCCTCGACGACGCTGAATTGCGGCTATGGCCGCGGCTATTCGGTGCTGGAGACCATCGACGCCGTGCGCCGGGTGTCGGGCCGCAGCTTCGCCGTGCAGTACGCGCCGCGCCGCCCCGGCGACATCATGACCATGGTCGCCGACACCAGCCGCATCCGTGGCCTGCTGGACTGGAAGCCGCAATACGAGGACCTCGAGACCATTGCCGCCCATGCTCTGGCGTGGGAGGACAAGCTGTTCCACGAGCGCCATGGCGAGCTTCGCCACGCCGCCTCGGCCTAGAATCATCCCCAGCGCAAGCCCTTAATTGGGCTTGAAAAACCCCGCTTGAGCGGGCACAGAGGCCCATCGATCCCTGACGCGCGGGCAGGCTTTGTCCTGCGCCGTCAATGGACACCGGATGGCCCAGTTTCCAAAGAAAATCACCGACGATCCCTATGCGGCGATGGCCCTCGTGCGCCGCCTGGTCACGGAACAGGGGATCGTCTACTGGCGGCGCTACCTCGTTGCCTTCGCGCTGATGGCGGCGGCCGCGGGCGCGACTGCGGGCGCGACCTACGTGCTCGGCCAGGTCATCAACCAGGCCTATGTCGACAAGAACATCCCGGGCATCGCGATGTTCTCCGGGATCACGGTGCTGCTGCTCTTCATCAAGGGCGTGGCGACCTACGGCCACATGGTGATCCTGACCAAGATCTCGAACGCCATCCTCGCCACCAACCAGCGCCAGCTGTTCGCAAAACTGATGCGCGAGAGCGTCGGCTTCTTCTCCGAGCGCCATTCCTCCGAATTCCTGGCGCGGCTGACCGCCGGCGCCAAGTCGATCACCGACGTGCTCAACATGCTGGTCAACGCCATCGGGCGCGACCTGTTGATGCTGCTCGCCATGATCGGCGTGATGGTGTGGCAGGACCCCGTGATGTCGTTCATCGGCCTCGTCGTGGTGCCGCCGGCGATGCTGGTGCTGCGCAAGCTCGTCAAGCGCATCAAGGGCCTCGCCTTCAACCAGTTCACCGGCACCGCCGACATCATGGAGACGATGCAGGAGTCGCTGCAGGGCATCCGCACCGTGAAGGCGTTCACGCTGGAAGAGACCATGCAGAAGCGCATCGACGAGAACATCGCGATCGTCGAGCGCAATGCCAACAAGATGGCGCGCGTCGCCAACCGCTCCAATCCGCTGATGGAGATGCTCGGCGGCTTCGCGGTCGCCGGCTGCCTGATGTATGGCGGCTACAGCGTGGTCGCGCTCAACGCCACGCCCGGCGCGTTCTTCTCCTTCATGACCGCCTTCCTGATGGCGACCGAGCCGGCCAAGCGGCTGGCGCGGCTCAACATCGATTTGAACAGCCAGCTCGTCGGCGCGCGCATGCTGCTCGAGATCGTCGATAGCCCGGCGAGCGAGCATTCCGACGACGACAAGCCGCCGCTGAAGCTCACCGAGGCGCGGATCGAGCTGCGCGACGTCAGCTTCGCCTACCGCAGCGGCGAGACCGTGCTCAACCGCATGAGCTTCGTGGCCGAGCCCGGCAAGGTCACGGCGCTGGTCGGGCCGTCCGGCGGCGGCAAGTCGACCGTGCTGGCATTGCTCTTGCGCTTCCACGAGGTGACGCAGGGCGACATCGTGATCGACGGCCAATCGATCGGCGCGGTCTCGCGCAAGTCGCTGCGGTCGCAGACCGCTTATGTCGGCCAGGACGTCTATCTGTTCCGCGACACCATCCGCAACAACATCGCCTTCGGCAAGCCGGGCGCGAGCGAGGACGAGATCATCGAGGCGGCGAAGGCGGCCTGCGCGCATGATTTCATCATGGGCTTCCCGCTCGGCTACGACACGCCGGTCGGCGAGCACGGCACGCAACTGTCCGGCGGCCAGCGCCAGCGCATTGCGGTTGCGCGTGCACTGATCAAGAACGCGCCGATCATCCTCCTGGACGAAGCCACCGCCGCGCTCGATTCGGAGTCTGAGCGGCAGGTGCAGGAGGCGATCGAGCATCTCTGCCAGAACCGCACCACCATCGTGATCGCGCACCGCCTGCACACCATCATGCACGCAGACAGGATCCTGGTGGTCGAGGGCGGCGAGATCGTCGAGCAGGGCCGGCACGAAGAGCTGCTCCGCCGCGGCGGCCGCTATGCCTCGTTCTTCCGCCTGCAACACCACGATTCCGGCGCCCTGGCGCCGATCAGCGCAACCGCATAGAGTTCGTTCCACCTCAAGAGCAGCGAGACCCGCTTCATGAACGCCGCCTCCTACGTCATCCCGCTTCCGCCCCAGGCTTCGCTTCCCGTCGTCGGGGAAAGCGGCCGTTATCCCGTGCGCCGCATCTGGTGCGTCGGCCGCAACTATCTCGAGCACATCCGCGAGATGGGCAATGACGAGCGCGCCCCGCCGTTCTTCTTCGCCAAGCATGCCGACATGCTGGTGCCCGACGGCGCCACGATTCCCTATCCGCCGCTGACCAAGGATCTGCATCACGAGGTCGAGCTGATCGTCGCGATGAAGAGCGGCGGCCTCAACATCCCAGCCGACAAGGCGCTCGATCACGTCTACGGCTACGCGGTCGGCATCGACCTCACCCGCCGCGACCTCCAGATCGCCTCGCGCAAGAAAGAGCGTCCCTGGGAGATCGGCAAGTCGTTCGACGGCTCCGCCCCGTGCTCCGCGATCCAGCCGGCCTCCAAGATCGGCCATCCCGCTAAGGGCAAGATCTGGCTCACGGTCAACGGCAAGGAAGCCCAGAAGGGCGACCTCACCGAGCTGATCTGGAACGTGCCCGAGATCATCTGGCAGCTCTCGCAGCAGGTGAAGCTTGCCGCCGGCGACATCATCATGACTGGCACGCCGGCCGGCGTGTCCCAGCTCCAGCCCGGCGACAAGCTCGAATGCGGCGTCGACGGCGTCGGCACGCTGAAGGTCAGCATCGGCCAGCCCGAGTAATTTCCGAGCGTAGGGCGGATTAGCGATAGCGTAATCCGCCACCTTCGCGGCCATCGGCAACGTCGATTGTTGCTCGACCGTACGGCGGATTACGCTGCGCTAATCCGCCCTACACGCTACCAGGCCTTCACCGGCCGGTTGGCATAGCTCGCCTGCGGCACACCGCGGTTGAGCGACATATGCGAATGCACGCACAGCCAATTATCGCCCTCTCTTGAAAACACCATCGTCGCCCGGCCCGGGCGCGGAAATGGGTTGCCATCGGGATGATAGCCCGTGCTTGTCCACGGCGCGATCACCGTGGCCATCGTGCCGTCGGGCGATGCCAGGATCGAGGTCTGGTCGAGCACGAAACGGAAGTCGGCCGTCTTCGGCCAGACATTGTCCCATTGCGTCGAGACCCATTGATCGAGGCCGGGGATGACATCGTTGTGCGTGCCGAAGGCCAGTACGTCCGGATGAAAAAGCGGCCGCGCCGAGGCGTAGTCGACCTCGCGGACATAGCCGGCGAAGGTCTCAAGCCAGCCGCGGAAGAATTGCACGATCTCGGTATTCGCGGTCGGCAAGGAGGCCATCACCTGCTCCACATTCGACAACTCAATCACGGCAATCTTTGTTGCCATGAGCCGGGCCATCCAGCAAGATTTAGCTCCGGGATCACTCGATCGCGATAGGGGTAACTCGCAGCCGGCTCTGATGCTTCGACATCGGCTGGCTCGATTTGATGGAGCCAGAGTCATGAACCGCCTCCTTCTGCTTGCTGCCGCTCTCCTCCTCACCGGCAGCGCAGCCAGCGCACAGTCCAGCCAACCCTATGCCGGTCTGGAAGGGCGCTCCATCAAGACGCTGTCGCAGCAGCAGATCGACGATCTTCGCGCCGGACGTGGCATGGGCCTGGCTCTTGCCGCGGAGCTTAATGGATATCCCGGTCCCAGCCACGTGCTCGAGCTCGGCGATCGCCTCGCCTTGACCGCCGATCAACGCGCCGAGGTCCGGCGGTTGTTCGATGCCATGAAACAGGAAACCGTTCCGCTGGGTAACAAGCTCGTCGAACAAGAAAGAGCGTTGGAAGACCTTTTCGCCTCCCGTGCGGTCACATCGGAAACGCTCAAGACGAGCATCGGAGCCATTGCCGAGACGCAAGGGCAGCTCCGCGAGAGCCACCTCAAATATCATTTGTCGACCGCTGCCTTGCTCGATCAGAGCCAGATGCAGCGATATGCAGAGTTACGGGGCTACCAGCGTCCCGACAGCCACGCAGGGCACAAGCACCATCATTAGACAATGCCGATCGAGATCAGGCGATCACGGCAGGATAGGCAAAGAACTCCATATCGGCACGATGCAAGGGCGAACCAAGCTATGCTGATCCGCCCTCCTGCAGCGCTTCAATTCAGTGCCGAATATACGATGAGGCCGAGGATCAGCGCCGTCAGCGAGTATTTCAGCGTGCAGTAGACGTTGCGGTTCCACTCCTTGACCTTGCGGCTAGCAAGATGGATCTCGTAGAGCTTGCCGAACACCTTGTTGAGCACGCCGACATTCTCACCCTCGACGTTCTGGGTCGCCGACGCCTTGACGATGTGATGGCTGACCCAGCGGTTGATCGCGGTCATGAAGCCGAACTTCATCGGGCGCTCGACGTCGCAGAATAGGATGATGCGATTGACGTCGGTCGCATTCTCGGCGCTGTGGATGAAGGTCTCGTCGAACATGAAGGCCTCGCCGTCGCGCCAGACGCATTCGACGCCATCGACCAGGATGCGGCACTTGTTCGAGTTCGGCGTGACCAGGCCAAGGTGATAGCGCAGCGAGCCGGCGAAGGGATCGCGGTGCGCGCCGAGCTTGCCGCCCGGCGGCAGCATCGCGAACATCGCGCCATGCACGCTCGGGATCGACTTGAGCAGCTCCACCGTCTTCGGGCACAGCGTGTTCGCCGAGGGCAGGAAGTCATCGTACCATTTCAGGTAAAACCGCTTCCAGCCGCTCTTGAAGAAGGAGTAGAAGCCCCAGTCGTTATTCTTGGCGGCGGCGCGAATGAAACCCTCGTCAAACAGGCGCACGGCCTCGTCGCGGATGGTCTCCCAATTCTCGCTCAGCGGCTTCAGCTCCGGAAACTGCTCCACCGAGATCACCGGCTTGTTCGGCACCGCCGAGCCCGCATACATCAGCACATTGTAGGGTGCCAGATAGGTCGAGTGATCGCCGAGCTGGCGCGCAAAGCGCAGCCGCTGCTTGCCGCGGAAGTGGACGTAAATCGTCGAGGCCGCCAGCACATAAAGAATGACGAGTTGCGGCGCAAAAAGCTGTTTCAACATTTCCCCGTTCCCCAGTGAACCCAGCCGGGGACGTCGTCTACTCCGGCCGAACGGGCGCGACAAGATGCTCACCGTTGGGTTGCGTTCACACTGGAGAGAGCGCACGAAGGAACCTGGCGCCGGCCGATCGAGCCATCAGGTCCGGGACAGCGCCTGGAGGCCCTTGAAGGTCAGGCGCTTGGGGTCGGTGACGCCAGCCTGATAGAGACGGCGGATGAAGGCGACGACGGCGTCGCGGTCGCAATCGGTCAGCGCGACGACGGCGTCGACTGCGATTCTCTGGGCTTCCATTGGGCTTACCTCGGCCTTGCGAGTAACCCCGGCCGAGACAGGCTAGGACTGATCCGTAAATCCGGCGTTAACCGTCCGGGTCACAACCGTCAGGAGTATCGCATCACGCCATCGTCGATGCGGCCGAAGCGCAAGGTGACGATGTCGAGCGCGTAGTTCTGATACAGCCGCCACGGCTGCTTGGAGCCCTGCTTCGGCATCTTGGCCACCGAGCGCTGCACATAGCCCGAGGTGAAATCGAGCGAAGGCTGCGCGGTGATGGCGGGGTCGTCATTGTGCGGCATGCACTGGCGGAAATTGTGCCGGTCCATGTAGTTGATGAGACGGCAGACATATTCGCAGGTGAGATCGCATTTCAGCGTCCAGGACGCGTTGGTGTAGCCGAAGGCCGAGGCCATGTTCGGCACGTCGGCATACATCATGCCCTTGTAGGTCAACGTCTTGGCGAAATCGACGACCCGGCCGTCGACACTGACCTCGAGGCCGCCGACGACCTGGAGCACCAGCCCGGTCGCGGTCACGATGATGTGGGCCGCAAGCTCGCTTCCGTCCTTCAGGCGGATGCCGTCATGCGTGAACGTGTCGATCTCGTTGGTCACGACGCTGGCGCGCTGCTCGCGGATCGCCTTGAAGAGGTCGCCATCGGGCACGAGGCACAGACGCTGGTCCCAGGGATTGTAGCGCGGGGTGAAATGGGTCGCGACATCGTAATCGGGGCCGAGCGCCATCCGCACGCCACCGAGGATCAGGTTCTTCACCTTGTCCGGCCGTCGCCGGCTGAGCTGGAAGAAGAACATCCCCCACATCACGTTGCGCCAGCGGATCAAATGATAGGCCAGCCGCGCCGGCAGATTGCGGCGCAATTTGTTGGCGACGGGATCCTGCGCCGGCCGCGACACCACATAGGTCGGCGAGCGCTGCAGCATGGTGACCTGCGCGGCGTTCTTGGCGAGCTCCGGCACCAGCGTCACCGCGGTGGCGCCCGAACCGATCACGACGACGCGTTTTCCCGCATAGTCGATGTCCTCGGTCCATTTCTGCGGATGGACGATGCGGCCGGCGAAATCACTGGCGCCCTTGAACTCCGGCGTATAGCCCGCCTCGTATTTGTAATAGCCCGAGCACATGAACAGGAAATTGCAGGTGAAGCGCACGAGCTCGCTCGCGCCCTCGCCCGTGATGCGCTCGGCTTCCACCGTCCAGCGCGCGTCTGGCGTCGACCACGATGCGCGCTTGACGCGATGGCGGAAGCGGATGTGCTTGTCGATGCCGTTCTCGGTCGCGGTCTCGCGCACATAGTTCAGGATCTGCGGCCCGTCCGCGATCGCCTTCGGATCGGTCCACGGCTTGAAGGAATAGCCGAGCGTGAACATGTCGCTGTCGGAGCGGATGCCGGGATAGCGGAAGAGGTCCCAGGTGCCGCCGATGCAGTCGCGGCCCTCCAGAATGACGTAGCTTTTGCCCGGGCATTTGGTCTGGAGATGATAGCCCGCGCCGATGCCGGACAGGCCGGCACCGACGATCAGCACGTCGAAATGGTTTGCCATGACGTTTCTCCTCGACGGCGCCAATACCCCATCAGATGACATAATAGCGCAGCCACGCAAGGGAGGGCCGTGTTGACGGTCCCGTAGCGCCGACTACTATAGGTGGTCTTTTTGCCTACGCACAGTCTTTGATTTTCAGTTCATAATCTGGTGGGGGGCTTCATGTTTGGCAGCAATGTATTGGATATCGCGATTGGCCTGATTTTCACTTTTCTGACCGTCAGCCTGATCGCCAGTACGGTCACGGAGGCACTTTCCTCGGCCATGTCCTGGCGGGCGAACACACTGTTCGAAGGCGTCAAGAAACTCTTGAACGATCAGAACTTCACTGGGCTGGCAGTGGACATCTACAACCACGGCCTGGTGAACAGTCTTTCGAGTGGCACTGCAACCGCTGGCACCAGTCCGCCGATCAAGCCGTCCTACATCGATCCGAAGCTGTTTGCGTCCGCCCTGACCGACGTGGTCAACCTCAACCCCGCCCAGACGCTCACCGAGCTGAAAGCGAGCATAAGCACGGTTCAGGATCAGCAACTGAAGGACGTTCTCAACGGAATCGTCGACCGCACGAACGGCAATTTCAGTCAGGTTCGCGATGAGATCGCCTCCTGGTTCGATCAAAGCATGGAGCGGGTCTCGGGCTCGTACAAGCGCAAGACACAACTATGGTCGCTCATCATCGCTTTCGTTGTCGCGGTCGCGTTGAATATCGACACGGTCAAGATTGCCGCGACGCTCTGGGATCAGCCGATGTTGCTCAAGGGTATTTCGCCTCAGCCTGGCGCGACTGCGCAACAGGCACTTGCGCAATTGGAACAGCTCAAGCTGCCTTTCGGCTGGAGCAACGGCGCCCTTGGCAATTTCTTCACGGGGCTGAACTGGGCCTTCGTCATCCCGGGATGGCTCATCAGCGCGATCGCCGCGCTGTTCGGCGCGCCATTCTGGTTCGATACGCTGCAAAAATTCGTGCAATTGCGTGGCACCGGGCCCGACCAAAAGAAGCAATCTTGACCGGCTTGCCGCCTGCGGGCCCCGCATAGAGCAATGGCCGGGCTTGCGCCCGGCCATTGTCGATTCGACGATTTCAGTCTCGTCAGCGTTCAGGACGCTGCGTCTCAGTAGCGGTAATGATCCGACTTGTACGGACCTTCCTGCTTGACGCCGATGTAGTCGGCCTGGTCCTTGCGGAGCTCGGTGAGCTTGACGCCGATCTTGGCGAGGTGCAGGCGTGCGACCTTCTCGTCGAGCGTCTTCGGCAGCACGTAGACTTCCTTCTTGTACTTGCCGTCCTTGTTGTTGGCGAACAGCTCGATCTGCGCCAGCGTCTGGTTGGTGAACGACGCCGACATCACGAAGGACGGATGGCCCATCGCGTTGCCGAGGTTCACCAGGCGGCCCTCCGACAGCATGATGATGCGGTGCTTGTCGGGGAACTCGATCTCATCGACCTGCGGCTTGATGTTGGTCCACTTCAGATTGCGCAAGCTGGCGATCTGGATCTCGTTGTCGAAGTGACCGATGTTGCAGACGATGGCGCGATCCTTCATCGCGCGCATGTGCTCGATCGTGATGATGTCCTTGTTGCCGGTGGCGGTGACGAAGATGTCGGCACGCGGCGCGGCGTCTTCCATGGTCACGACCTCGTAGCCTTCCATCGCGGCCTGCAGCGCGCAGATCGGATCGACTTCCGACACCATCACGCGGCAGCCGGCCTGGCGCAGCGAGGCGGCCGAGCCCTTGCCGACGTCGCCGAAGCCGGCGACCATCGCGACCTTGCCCGACAGCATCACGTCGGTGCCGCGGCGGATGCCGTCGACCAGCGATTCACGGCAGCCATAGAGGTTGTCGAATTTCGACTTGGTGACGCTGTCGTTGACGTTGATGGCCGGCCACAGCAGCGTGCCGGCCTTCTGCATGTCATAGAGACGGTGCACGCCCGTCGTGGTCTCTTCGGACACGCCCTTGATGCTCTCGGCAATCGCCGCGAAGTAGCCCTTCGGCTTCTCCTTGAGCTGCTTCTTCAGCAGCGCGAAGAAGACTTCCTCTTCTTCCGAACCGGGCTTGTCGAGGAAGGCGGTATCGCCCTTCTCGGCGCGCAGACCGAGATGGACGTACATGGTGGCATCGCCGCCGTCATCGAGGATCATGTTCGGGTGACCGCCGCCGTGCCAGTCGAACAGCTTTGCGGTGTAGTCCCAGTATTCGGTCAGCGTCTCGCCCTTGACGGCGAAGACGGGAATGCCGGCGGCCGCGATCGCGGCGGCAGCATGGTCCTGCGTCGAATAGATGTTGCAGGAGACCCAGCGGATGTCGGCGCCGAGCGCGGCCAGCGTCTCGATCAGCACGCCGGTCTGGATCGTCATGTGCAGCGAGCCGGCGATGCGGGCGCCCTTCAGCGGCTGCTTCGGGCCGTACTCCTCGCGGGTGGCCATCAGGCCGGGCATCTCGGTCTCGGCCAGCGAGAGCTCCTTGCGGCCGAAATCGGCGAGCGAAATGTCCTTGACGATGTAATCGGTGAAGCCGGGCTTCGCGTTCATAGGGGGTTCCTGTCTGTTTGGCTCGTCATTCCGGGCTCGCCGCCGTCGCGGCGCCCCGGAATGACGCAAGTGACTTAGAGCGCGCGCTTGAGCTGCTCGACGAGGTCGGTCTTCTCCCAGGAGAAGCCACCCTCATTGTCGGGCGTGCGGCCGAAATGGCCATAGGCCGAGGTGCGCGCGTAGATCGGACGGTTGAGGTCGAGATGGGTGCGGATGCCGCGGGGCGTCAGATCCATCGCCTGCGCCGCGGCCTTCTCGAGCTGCTCCTCCGGCACCTTACCGGTGCCGTGGGTGTCGATGTAGATCGACAGCGGGCGCGCCACGCCGATGGCGTAGGCGAGCTGCAGCGTGCAGCGGTCGGCAAGGCCGGCGGCAACGATGTTCTTGGCGACGTAGCGCGCGGCATAAGCCGCCGAGCGGTCGACCTTGGTCGGATCCTTGCCGGAGAACGCGCCGCCGCCATGCGGGGCCGCGCCACCATAGGTGTCGACGATGATCTTGCGGCCGGTCAGGCCGGAATCGCCGTCGGGACCGCCGATGAAGAACTTGCCGGTCGGGTTGATGTGCCAGATCGTCTTCGGCGTGATCCAGTCCTTCGGCAGCGCCTCGCGCACATAGGGCTCGACGATGTCGCGGATCTGCTTGGACGAGATGTCCTCGACCAGATGCTGGTGCGAGACCACGATCTCGCGCACGCCGACCGGCTTGCCGTTCTCGTACTGCACGGTGACCTGGCTCTTGGAGTCCGGTCCGAGCACCTTCTCCTTGCCGGAGTGGCGCGCTTCGGAGATCAGGCGGAGGATCTTGTGGGCGTAGAAGATCGGCGCCGGCATCAGATCGGGCGTCTCGTTGGTGGCGTAGCCGAACATGATGCCCTGGTCGCCCGCGCCCTCTTCCTTGACCTCGCCCGGCTGCAGCGCATCGACGCCCTGGGCGATGTCGGCCGACTGCGGATGCAGCAGGATCTCGATGTCGCAGGTCTTCCAGTGGAAGCCTTCCTGCTCGTAGCCGATGTCCTTGATCGCGCCGCGGACGACGCCCTCGATCTGCTCGTTGGTCACCGACTTCGGACCGCGGGTCTCACCCGCGATCACCACCTTGTTGGTGGTGGCGAGCGTCTCGCAGGCGGCGCGGATCTGCCAGGGGTCGATGCCGGCCTTCGGCCCTTCGCGGTAGAACAGATCGACGATCTCGTCGGAAATGCGGTCGCAGACCTTGTCCGGATGACCCTCGGACACGGACTCGCTGGTAAAGAGATAGGACGCGCGCATCAGTAACCCCTTATTCCGCCGCTAAGCCGG
This sequence comes from Bradyrhizobium sp. 62B, assembly GCF_030272265.2. NCBI lineage: Bacteria > Pseudomonadati > Pseudomonadota > Alphaproteobacteria > Hyphomicrobiales > Nitrobacteraceae > Bradyrhizobium > Bradyrhizobium sp. 62B. The sequence goes on from NZ_CP092841.2 coordinate 5,026,605, forward strand.
CGGGCGTTTGCGATGTTTACCTGTGGAGATGTCAATCACGCCGGCGCGAGATGACGTAGGATTCGTCGAGAAACCAGAGCCCATTGTACTTTCGCAGCACGTCCCTGGCGGCATCCAGAGTGCGGCCGTTTTGAGTCATTGCCGTCAACCGGTCGTCCTCAATCTGAGCGACATACACCGCCGCATTCCACGCTGCAAAGGCCGTCGAGGTTCCGATCGTCCCGGTCACCTCGTTGGGCAGCGCTTCCATATCATACCTGAAGATCGAGCGGTTATCCGCATATGCATTAAAATTTAAGTCGCGGCCCACCGATCCCAGTTCATACTTAACGGCGCGCAATAGCTCATGACGGCTCACCGCGAAAGGATTTTCTCCGGGCCAGATCGCCTGGATCATTTCCATGCCTGGATCCTGGCCATGGGAGTGGATCCCGATCAGCCGCCCGCCCGGCCGCAGCGCCCGCGCCAGCGGTGCGATGATCCGCTTGGCCCGGAAGTTGACCGAGGACAAAGCGCGGTAGGGCTGGGACGCGATGACGAGGTCGAAATTGGCTTCGGTCTGGCCCGGCCGAGGAATGGTCGAATCCAGCAGGAACCTGTGATCCTCTCGATACAGCACCAGAACGACGGGCCGCTCGTAAAGCGGCATGGCGGTGCGCGGGCTGATCGCGGCGCGCCAGTTCTGCTCCAGGAAGGGCCGGAGCTCTGCGATCTGCTGCTCGAACTCGCCCGACGAGGCGCCCCGCAGCGGGACCTCATGCCAGACGGTCGCTGCCGCCGCCGCGGGCGATGCCGGCGTGAGCCAGGGCGCTTCCGAGTAGAACATGTTGGTGAAGACGAACACCGACGCCGGATGCTCGAAAATGCGGTCCGGCACCTTCTCCAGCGTCAGGCGCAGGTCCTCGAGGCTGAGCTCCTTGCCGGCGACGTAGAACGGCATGTGAGGATAGCGCTGGTGCGTTGCGCGCAGCACCCGCGCCAGCACCGTGCCGTCGCCGACGCCGGCGTCGAAGATGCGCAGGGCCGGCGGGCGGGGATGGATCGAGGCGAGCTCCAGCGCCACCCGGTCCGCGACCACCCGTTTCTCGCTGCAGGTGTGGACGAACAGCAGGTACTTCTGCCGGTTCTCGAAAAAGCGGAAATTGCCGCGCGGATCCCGCTTTTCCGGCGGCACCTGAAGCCCCCGCGGCGGCGGCAGGCCACCGGTCGTCGATGCCGCGATATAGGCCTGGATCCGCTCCAGCGTGTCGATGGTGATGCGCTTGCCCTCGCGCAGGCGATGCACCAGCTTGCCATCGTTCACCGCGCGCCGGCCGAACGTCGATTCCGCCATGTCCGCCGTGCGGCAGAACTCCGTGATCTGGCTCAGGATTTCGTCGTTCTTCATGGATGGGATGCGGTGGGCAGACGGAGTGGGACGAATTCCCTAGCAAAATCTGCCCACCGAGGGAATAGCGCATCTGGGCTTCTCCCGCCCCGTTCGCGCCGCCGTGGACGGATGAACCCCGCCGGCCCGCCGGGCAACAAACAGGCGCTTCTCCTCTGACGGAGCCATCGCCATGCGCCGCCTGCTCGTCGCGCTCACTCTGCTCACAGCATTCCTGTGGTCCGCGCCCGCGGGCGCGCAGGCGCGCAACCAGCTTGGGGCCGCTCTGCACCACCGACACGGCGCCGGCGGACAAGATGATCGATGCCTGCAACAAGATCATCGCGTTGAAGGTGTTTCGGGGCGAGCAGCTTGCGACGATCCATTTCTGGCGCGCGGTCGGCTGGAACAAGAAGGGCGACTATTCCAAGGTCATCACGGACGCCACCGAAGCGATCCGGCTCCATCCGAGCCAGGCGGCCTACAATCTCAGGGGATCGGCCTATTACGACAAGGGCGACTACGAGATCGCGATCAGCGATTTCGACGACGCGCTGAAGCTCGGACCGCCCAGTGGCACCATCTTCCACAATCGCGGCAACGCCTGGCGTGGCAAGCACGACTACGCCAAGGCCATTGCCGATTACGACATGGCGATCAAGGCCGATCCGAAATCGGCGTTCTCGTTCCAGAACCGCGGCATCTCGAAGCAGGCACTCGGCGATCTCGACGGTGCGCTCGCCGACATCAACCAGGCGATCCGGCTTGATCCGTCGCTGCCGCAGCCGCTGATCAACCGCACCGCGATCTGGCGCGCCAAGGGCGATCTCGATCGCGCCATCGCCGATGGCAGCGAGGCGATCCGGCTCGCCAGGGACAAGTTGCCGGCCAACATCATGACGCCGCCGAACAGCGTGCTGATCTCAGGCTACACACACCGCGCGCTGGCCTATGAAGCCAAGGGTGACTACGCCCGCGCGCGCGACGACTACAACGCGACACTGGCGATCGTGGCGTCCGACGCCGGCAGCAAGGCCAACCAGGCCACTGCCAAGGTGCGGCTGTCGCTGGTGACGGACGCGAGCGCCCCGATCCCGCGCGATGCGCCCTCACCGACGCCGCAACCGGCGATGACTCCTGCCGCGCAGCAGACCGGCGCGGCACCGGCCGCCTCGCCCACTCCGACCATTCGCGGCGCCCGCATGGCGCTGATCATCGGCAACGGCGCCTATGCGCATGTCAAGGCGCTGCCCAATCCAGCCAACGACGCGCGCGCCGTCGCCAGAAGCCTGCGCGACATCGGTTTCACCGTGTCGGAGGGTATCGATCTGGACCGTGCCGCGATGCAGAAGATGACGCGCGACTTCCTGCGCGAGGCGGCCCGGGCGCAGGTCGCGGTGGTCTATTATGCCGGCCATGGCGTGCAGGTCGACGGCCGCAACTATCTCATTCCCGTCGACGTCGCGCTCAAGCCGGGCACGGCCATGACGGACGCGATGATCGACATGGACACGATCATGGCCGGCCTCGACGACCAGGTGCGCACCAACATCCTGATCTTCGATGCCTGCCGCAACAATCCGATGGCGCAGCAGGTGGCAAGCGCCGGCACCAATCGCGGCATCGAAGGCGCCTCGGGCCTCGCAGCTCCGACCAGCCTCGGTAGCGGCGCGACATTGGGAGCCGGCACGCTGATCGCCTTCGCGACCGCGCCGGGCCAGGTCGCGCTCGACGGCGAAGGCGCCAACTCGCCGCTCTCCGCCGCGTTGTCCCGCCATATCGGCACGCCCGGGGTGGAGTGCAGCAGATGCTGACGCGGGTGCGGGCGGAAGTGGTCTCGTCCACGAAAAACAAGCAGGTGCCGTGGTCGAACTCGTCGCTGCTGGGCGAGGTGTATCTGGCGGAGAAGTGAGGGCGGGCTTTTGCGTCGTGACGTCCAGGATCGCGGAGCTATCAGCCACCTGCCCGGTGTCGTCGCCCGACTTTGATCGGGCGATCCAGGACTCCGTGACGGCCGCGCCTTATCGAGCGGCCGCGGCGTACTGGATTCCCCGCCTTCGCGGGGAACGACAGTGAGTGTGTGGAGAGGCCTCGCCTCTACGCAAGCGACAATGCGAGGCTTACTGGCCCCACACTTCCTTGGCGATCTCGACCGCGAGGCTGAGCTTGGCCCACTGCTCTTCCTCGGAGAGGATGTTGCCCTCCTCGGTCGAGGCGAACCCGCATTGCGGGGAGAGCGCGAGCTGCTCCAGCGGCGCGAACTTGGCGGCTTCCTCGAGGCGGCGCTTGATGTCGTCCTTCTTCTCGAGCTCGCCGAACTTCGAGGTGATGACGCCGACCACGACGACCTTGTTGCCCTTGGGCAGGAAGCGCAGCGGCTCGAAGCCGCCGGCGCGATCGCTGTCATATTCCAGGAAGTAGCCATCGTAATTGGTGCCGGCGAGCATGGTTTCGGCCACCGGCTCGTAGCCGCCCGAGGAAATCCAGGTCGAACGGAAATTGCCGCGACACACATGCGTCGTCACCACCATGTCGGCGGGCTTCTCGGCCAGCGCGTAGTTGATGATGCGTGCATAGATCTGCTGCAGGCCGTCCGGATTGTCGCCGCGCTCGCGCGCCTTCTGCAATTCCTCCTGCGAGCAGAGGTATGCCCACACGGTGTCGTCGAACTGCAGATAACGACAGCCAGCGTCGTAGAACGCCTTGACGGCTTTGCGATAGGTCTTGCCGAGATCCTCGTAGAAGGCCTCGAGATCGGGATAGACGTCCTTGGAGATCGACTTGCGGCCGCCGCGGAAGTGCAGCACCGCGGGCGACGGGATCGTCATCTTGGCGGTGACGTGGGCCTGATCAGCGACCTTCTTCAGGAAGCGGAAGTGGTCGAGCATCGGGTGATCTGCGGGGAAGTCGAGCTTGTCGATCACGCGCACCGCATCGTGACGGGTCTGCACGCCCGCGAACTGGATGCCGGCGTCGGGATGGAACAGCTCGCATCCGGTGAGCTTGGCCAGGAAGTCGAAATGCCACCAGGAGCGGCGGAATTCGCCGTCGGTCGCGAGCTTCAGGCCGACCGAGGCCTGCTTGTGCACGACCTTCTCGATCTCCATGTCCTCGATCTTGCGCAGATCGTCGGCCGAGATCTCGCCCTTCTCGAGCCGGCTGCGGGCTTCCTTGATCTTGGCCGGACGCAGGAGGCTGCCGACCTTGTCGGCGCGGAAGGGGGCTTTGGTGCGCTGCATGTCTTACTCCCTGGACATTTTAGTTTAGTGAGCCGCCGCCCCGGCGACGCCGAGATGGCGTTCCAGGACCGAAGGGTCGGCCTTCAGCGCGGCGCTCGGAGCGTCGTGGACGATCGTTCCGCGCTCCAATATCACAACGCGGTCGGCGAGCCCCAGAATCTTTTGGGCATTCTGCTCGACGATGATCGAACAGATGCCGCCCGCCCGGGTGATGGTCCCGATCGCCTTCAAGAGCTCCTCGACGATGATCGGGGCAAGGCCTTCCGTCGGCTCGTCAAGCAGCAGTACTTTCGGGTTCAAGGTCAGCGCGCGGCCGATCGCCAGCATCTGCTGCTCGCCGCCGGAGAGCTGGTTGCCAAAATTGCTCCGCCGCTCCTTCAGCCGCGGGAACATCTCGTAGATCCTCTCGACCGTCCAGGGGCCAGGCTGCGCCACCGCGGTCATGTTCTCCTCGACCGTGAGGGAACGAAAGATATTGCGCTCCTGCGGCACCCAGCCGATGCCGGCGCGCGCGCGCTGGTCGGGCCGCAGGCTCGTGACGTCGGTGCCGGCGAGCGCGACCGAGCCGGAGAAGCGGCGCGTGACGCCGACGATGGAGTTGATCAACGTGGTCTTGCCGGTGCCGTTGCGGCCGAGCAGCGCCAGCACCTGCCCCTCGGCGAGGCGCAAGGACATGTTGGGCAGCACCACCGCCTCGCCATAGCCGGCGCGCAATGCCTCGATCGCGAGCAGGTCAGACATTGACCGCCTCCTCGCCGAGATAGACCGCCTTGACCTGCGGATCGCGCGCGACCTGCTCGGGCGGGCCTTCGGTCAGCAGCGCGCCAGAGACCAGCACCGAGATGCGGTCGGCGAAGGAGAAGACGAGGTCCATGTCGTGCTCGATCAAGAGCACGGTGACGTCGCGCGGCAGCGCGCCGACCACGGCGAGAATATCGTGACGCTCGCTCTCGGGCACGCCGGCAGCGGGCTCGTCGAGCAACAACACGCGGGGCTTGGCGGCAATCGCGACCGCGATCTCGAGCAGGCGCTGCTTGCCGTATGGCAACGTCACGGTCTGCTCGTTCATGACGTCGAGCAAGTGGAAGCGCGAGAGCAGATCGGCGATCTCGCCGTTGACGTCGCTGCGCGTCCCCATCCGCCGCCACCAGTCGCCGCCATGGCCGAGACGTTCGGAAACGGCTAGGCCGATGGTTTCGAGCGGGGTCAGGTCGGGATAGAGCTGGTTGATCTGGAAGGTACGCGACAGGCCGCGCAGCACGCGCTTGTGTACGGGCAGATCGGTGATGTCCTGGCCTTCGAGCAGGATGCGCCCCGAGTTCGGCTTGAGTACGCCGGTGAGCTGGTTGATCACCGTGGTCTTGCCGGCGCCGTTCGGACCGATCAGCGCGTGGCGGGCACCCTGCTCGATCCTCAAGGACAGATCGCGAGTGACGCGCAGGCCGCCGAACTGCTTTTCGAGATTTTGGGTTTCGAGCGCGATGGTCATGAATCGCTCTCCGGCACGGCAACGACCGCTCTACGTCCCGCAACCTGCCTGATGACCAGGTTGGGCACATACAGCACCCAGCGATGCAGGCGCTGGCGGCCGATCAGCACGATCAGGACCAGCACGAGGCCGATCCAGAACTGCCAATATTGCGGGGTGATGGTGGAGAACAATTCCTGGAGCATGCGGAAGATCACCGCGCCGATCAGCCCGCCATAAAGATAGCCGGTGCCGCCGATGACGAGCACCAGCATCAGGTCCGCCGAACGTTCGAAGGCGAAGACGTCGAGCGAGGCGATCGCCGTGGTCTGGGTGAACAGCGCGCCCGCAATGCCGGCATAGAAGGCCGCCAGCGTGTAGATGGCGATCAGGCGGCGGTTGACGGGGATACCGATCGCCGCTGCCCGCAGCGGATTATTCTTGATCGCGCGCAGAGACAGGCCGAACGGCGAATGCACGACGCGGCGGGCGAACAGGAACAACAGGAACAGGACAGCCAGCGAATAGAAGAAGCCAGCCTTGCCGAACATGTCGAACGGAATCTGGCCGAAGATCGGCTGCATCTCGATGCCCTGCAGGCCGTCGGTGCCACCGGTGATGTTGGAGAAGCGTTCGGCGAGTGCTTCCAGCAGCAACGCGATGCCGAGTGTCACCATCAGGCGCGTCAGGTCGACGCCGCGGATCACAAGGAAGCTGGTGGCAAAGCCGAGCACCATTGCGGCAAGGCCGGCGACGATCAACGCGAGCACGGGCTCGTTGATGATCCCGTGCAGCGCGAGAAGCCCCGCCGCATAGGCACCGACGCCGAAGAAGGCGGCGTGGCCGAGCGAGACGATGCCGGCATAGCCGAGGATGAGATCGAGCGACATCGCGAACAACGCGAGCCGCAGGATGTCGGTCATGATCAGATAGCGCGTGGGAAAGACGAAGCCACAGGCCAGCACGATCAGCCAGAAGGCGGCTTCTCCGTAAGTCCAGCGTGCCTGGCGCTGGGCGTGATATCCGACGTCGGAAGCAGCGCTCATCGGCAAACTCAACGCGCGGCCGTGCGGCCGAACAGGCCGTTCGGGCGCCAGATCAGGATCACGATCATCATGGTGTAGATCACGAAGGGGCCCATCTTCGGCACGTAATATTTGCCGGCGACGTCGCCAATGCCGAGCAGCAGCGAGGCCAGGAACGGGCCTGTTATAGAGGAGGAGCCGCCGACGGTGACCACGATCAGGAAGTAGATCATGAACTTCAGCGGGAAATACGGATCGAGGCCAAGGATCTCGGCGCTCAGCGCACCGCCGAGACCGGCGAGTCCGCAGCCAAAGGCAAAAGTGAAGGCGAACACCTGCGGCACGTTGATGCCGAGGCCGCTCGCGGCGCGCGGATCATCGACCGCGGCGCGCAACCGGCTGCCGAAGCGCGTCTTGGCCAGCACCATCTGCAGAGCGATGGTGAGCAGTCCGCAGATCACGATGATCATCAGGCGATAGCGCCCGATGCCGACGCCGAACAGGTCGAACTGGCCCTGCAGCGCTGCCGGCAGGTTGATGAAGACGCGCGATGATCCCTGGATGTAGTCGACGGCGGCGACCGACATGAACGTAAGACCAATGGTGAACAGCACCTGGTCGAGATGGCTGCGCGTATAGAGGTGGCGGTAGAGCGTGCGCTCGAGCGCGATGCCGATTGCCGCCGACGAGACGAAGGCGAGCGGCAGCGCGGCGAAGAACGGCCAGCCCATCCGGTTGACGAGCACCATGCAGACATAGCCGCCGGCCATGGCGAAGGCGCCGTGCGCGAGGTTGACGAAGTTCATCAAGCCGAGCGTAACCGCAAGCCCGCAAGCGAGCACGAACAGCAGCATGCCGTAGGCAACGCCATCGAACAGGTTGGTGAGGATGGAGGTCATCGTGTCAGCTTGGAGTTACTCGTCTCGTTATGGCCGGGCTTGTCCCGGCCATCCACGTTCTTGTCTGGCCGTTCTCTTCTTGGGCTTTGCGTGGATGCCCGGAACAAGCCCGGGCACGACGCTGGAGTGGGGCGAAATCCCGGATGCGCGCGAAGCGCGCTCCGGGACGACGCGCTTTCGCGCGTCACTTCTTGGTCTTGCCGAGATCCTTGACCGCCTCGAAGGTCGCGAACTCGACGTTGTAAAGTTCGCCGTCAACCTTCTCGACCTTGCGGATGTAGATGTTCTGCACGATGTCGCGGGTCTCGGGGTCGATCGAAATCGGGCCGCGCGGGCTCTCCCACTTCTGGCCCTTCATGGCTTCGACCAGCTTGGTGCCGTCGGTGTCGCCATTCGTCTTCTTCAGCGCTTCGTAGATCAGGTGGATGCCGTCGTAGCCGCTGACTGCCATGAAGCCCGGACGATTGCCGAACGCCTTCTTGTAGGCTGCGACGAAATCCTTGTTCATCTGCGAGGGGTGCGCCGCGGAGTAGAGATGCGCGGTGACCGTGCCGAGCACGGCGTCGCCCATGTTGTTGAGCAGGTCGTCGTCGGTGACGTCGCCCGGCCCGATCACCTTGATGCCGGCCTTGTCGAGGCCACGCTCGGCATACTGCTTCATGAAGTTGCCGCCCTGGCCGGCCGGCACGAACACGAAGATCGCATCGGGCTTGGCGTCCTTCATGCGCTGCAGGAACGGCGCGAAGTCGGGATTGGCGAGCGGCGTCTTGACTTCTTCGACGACCTCGCCGCCACCCGCGGTGAAGTTCTGCTTGAAGAAATTGAGCGCGTCATTGCCCGGCGCATAGTCCGAGGTCAGCGTCGCAACCTTCTTGATGCCGTTCTTCACGGCCCAGTCGCCGATGATGGTCGAGGACTGCGCCAGCGTGAAGCTGGTGCGCACGATATAGGGCGAGCGCTCGGTGATGATCGAGGTGCCGGCCGCCATCACGACTTCCGGGATCTTGGCCTGCGTTGCCAGCGGCGCGGCCGCGAGCGCGGCCGGCGTCACGCCGAAGCCGGCGATGAAGTTGACCTTGTCGTTGACGATCAGCTCCTGCGCCGCGGTCTTGGTCTTGTCCGGAATCGCAGCGTCATCCTTGAGGATGATCTCGATCTTCTTGCCGGCGACGGTGTCGCCCTTCTGCTGCATGTAGAGCTTGATCGCGTTCTCGATCTGCTTGCCGGTCGAGGCCTGGCCGCCTGTCATCGGCAGGATCAGACCGACCTTGACGGTGTCCTCGGCCTTGGCCGGCGCGACGGCCGCGAAGCTTGCGATGGCGGCCGCTGCTGCGGCGCGCGAAAAGATCTTGCGTTCGAACATCAAATGTCCCTCCCCTTCATTCCTGCGTTCTTGTGAGCCGGACCGAGTGCCCGGTCCTTGCCGCTCTTTACTTACGGACAAGCCATGCCGTGCGGCCACATGGCGTCCTCTGCAACCCCGTTGTCAATCGGACGTTGGGCGACCATTCGGCGCAAGCCGCGTGATCCGCTCTCGACGTCGGCGGGAGACATTTGTACGATTGTACAAAGAAGATGGTCCTGTCAACAAAAAAGCCCCTGAGCGGGTGGCGATGGCTCGTTGACACGCCACTCTAAGGAGGCCGCACGATGCAGTGGATGGAGGATTCCGCCTCTCACTTGCAGAATCTGGACATCTCACGACTGCGCGGTGAAGCCCCTCGTCACGCTGCCCCCAAACAACTAAGCGTAAGCACGTAATGTATACCGTATCAGCTGAAACGAGCGCTTCAAGGTCAAAATTTGAGTATTATAATACCTATCATGTATACATTCTCGCCCACCGCTGAATAGGCCAATTTTACTGGTTGAGAGCTATGGTTTGCCGCTGACGCCATCCGGTGCTCAGCCTCCAGGCCCGATCGGGCACGACCCAAAAGATGTCCATGCGCACCCGTCCGCTTTCGATCGCTGTAGTCGCCCTGCTCGCTTCCACCCTTGCAGGCTGCGGCACGGTCAACGAGAGGCTCTCCGCCGGCATGGGCGACTCCATCCCGCAATGGGCCGGCGGCCTGCCGGCTGATGCGCCGCCGCGACCGGGGACGCCGCAATACGAAGCCTACATGAAGGAGCGCGAACGCAAGCGGCTGCTGCCGGCAGCGGACCGCGAGAAGGAAGAGCAGGCGCAGAAGGGCGCGGCAGCGACGACGTCGGCTGGCGCGGTGCGTTAAGGAGCGAATGGCGAATAGGGAGTGGCGAAATGGCCATCCCTTCTACTCGCCACTCACTATTCGCTAATCCACGAACACCACGGTCTTGCGGCCGTTGAGGATGACGCGATCGTCGAGATGGTAGCGGATCGCGCGGGCGAGCACGCGGCGCTCGATGTCGCGGCCCTTGCGGACGAGATCTTCCGGCGTGTCGCGATGACTGATGCGTTCGACGTCCTGGTCGATGATCGGGCCCTCGTCGAGATCGCGCGTGACGTAATGGGCCGTGGCGCCGATCAGCTTGACGCCGCGCTCATGGGCCTGGTGATACGGCTTTGCGCCCTTGAAGCCCGGCAGGAACGAGTGGTGGATGTTGATGCAGCGCCCCGAAAGCTTCGCCGACAGATCGTCCGACAGGATCTGCATGTAGCGGGCGAGCACGACGAGATCGGTGCCGGTCTTGGCGACGAGATCGAGGACCTGCGCCTCCTGCTCGCGCTTGGTTTCCTTGGTGACCGGCAAATGGTGAAACGGGATGCCGCCGAAATCGAGCCCGGCATAGACCTCGCGCGGATGGTTGGACACGATCGCAGTCGGAACCATCGGCAATTCGCCGGTGCGCCAGCGATAGAGGATGTCGACCAGGCAGTGGTCGGACTTCGACACCAGCAGCATCACCTTGCGATGCGCGGCCCGGTCGCGCATCTGCCATTCCATGCCGAAACGCTCGGCGATCGCCGCAAAGCCGGTCTGCAGCGCCGACAGTTCCACGGCGAGATCGGCCGCGGTGAACACGACGCGCATGAAGAACTTCTTGGTCTCGACGTCGTCGAACTGCTGGGCGTCGAGAATGTTCTGTCCGTTGTGGGCGAGGAACGTCGACACCGCCGAGACAATGCCGGGCCGATCCGGACAGGACAAGGTCAGAACATATTGATGATCGGGCATGTTGATGGACGGGCTTGGCTCTTGATGAAGGATTGTGCAGCGGAACGATCCGCGAGTTGCGCCCTGCTCTAGCACCGACCCCGCCCTTGCGCCAATCCCAACCGTGGAGTCAGGATGAACGGACGATTGCGAATGACCACCGGAGAATCCCCATGGCCGACCGTTTGAACGGCACCCGCATCCTGATCCTGGAAACGCGCGAAGAGGCGCAGTTTTCCAAGTTGCTGGCCGAGCAAGGCGCCGAGGTCGTGCAATGCCCGATGTTCACCATCCACGATGCGCCGGACCCGGCCCCGGTCGAGGCCTGGATCCGCCGCGCCATCGAGAAGCCGCTTGACGACCTCGTGCTGATGACCGGCGAAGGCCTGCGGCGGATCATGAAGCTTGCCCGCGCCCGCGGGCTCGATTCCGCGCTCGTTGCGGCGCTCGCCAAGACGCGGAAATTCACGCGGGGCCCAAAGCCCGGCAAGGCGCTGCGCGAGGTCGGTCTGGAGGCGCAGCACACCACGGAGAAACCGACCACCGACGGCGTGATCGAGATGCTGGGCAAGCTCGACCTCAGTGGACGGCGTCTCGGCCTGCAGCTCTATCCGGACAAGGATCACAGCGCGCTGACCGGCGCGATCGCCGCGCAAGGCGCCGCGATCGATACGGTGCTGCCGTATGTCTACGATTCCAGCGCAGCCGATACCAACATCGTCGCCGCCGTCGACGACATGGCCGCGGGGCGGATCGATGCGCTCGCGCTCACCAATCTCGGCCAGGTCCGCCGCCTGATCGAGGCGGCAAAGGCGCATGGCAGCGAGGCCAAGCTGCGCGCCGGTCTCGAACGGACGCTGATCGCGTCGGTCGGCCCGGCGGTGTCGGGCGAGCTCGCCGCTCACGGCCTGCGCACCGACGTTTCGCCGGCCGAAGACGCCTATTTCATGCGTCCGCTGATCTCGGCGATGGCCACGGCGCTGGCAGAGCGCAAGCCGGCCCCGACGCGCTGATCCACCGGGCCGCTACATCGAGGTATTGCCCACCAGCACGAACGGCGCCCAGAGGCCGGGATGCGCATTCGCGCCACCCCTCGCAATCAAGACGGAGATCGAGCGGCGCAGCGCCTCGGCGCGGCCGATGTCGGGATGGGCGTTGATGGCATCGATCGTGCCGGTGGTGATGACAACCGCGGCATCCGAGTTGACCGCCCAGTGCGAGACCAGCAGCGCACGCGTGCCCGCATAGAAGAAGGCTCGCGCGAGACCGGAGAAGGCCTCGGAATTGGCAGCCTGGCCGCCGGCGGTGTTGCACGCCGACAGGATCACCCAGTCGGCATCGAGCCTGAGGCCCGAAATCTCCGACGAGGAGAGATAGCCGTCATCGGCTTGCGTCGCGATCGCCGGCGGGCTCAGGATCAACCCGGGCTCGATCGAGCCGCGCACCTGCCCCGCCAGCGCGCCATGCGTCGCGAAATGCAGGATGCGATATTTCGCGAGATCGCCGCTCTGGCTGAGCGTCTTCATCCTCGTCTCGGATGCATCATTGGCGAGCACGACATCGCCTTTGACCGGCGCGAAACTGTCGGCCACGGCGCATAATTCGACCGCGGTTTCCGGCAACGGCATCTGGCGCCGGAGCTGAGCAATGTCCGCCGTGGCGCCCGACAGTGCGTCGACGGCGCGCAGGCTCCGTTGTGCGACCTTGGTAGCCTGCGTCGGGATGACGGCGCAGCTCTGGATCTGGCGCGCCAGCGTGGCGCGCGAGATCGAAAGCTCGCTGCGGCCATCGCCATCCAGCGTGGGATTGCCGACGCCGAGGAACGGTTTCGATGCCGTGCTCCTGCGGGCGACCTGGCGCAGCGCCTTGAGGCTCGAGACGGACGGCAAGACCGTGGTCGCAAATCGCTTGACCAGCCAGGGGGCCTTCGCGAGGTCTCCACCCGTCACGGGCTTGTCCGTCAGCAGGACCTGGAAAGGCAGCGTCGCCAGTGGGCCCGACGGCACCAGGATCAGCTCCTTGCCGTCGATGTCGCGCGCAACCGGACCAAGCAGGGCCTGGTAAAGCGCAAAGGCGCGCTCCTGATCGAACGGCAGCGGCTCGTCTGCGCCCAATGGAGCATTGCGGCCGAGCTTCTGCGGGCATGTGGATGCCTTGTCCAGCCATGCCTCCGCGTCGAGACCACAGCGCAGCGCGCCGACGGTCTCCTTGAGCTGGCTCTCGCCGAGATCGGCGGCATGCCAGCGCACATCCGAGCGCGTCACGGTCCAGACGAACGTCGCGCGCGAGGTCGTCGCAAACAGCAGCACCGCCTCATTGGGACGAAGCTGCCTCTGGACGTCCTCGATCGCGATCGGCGTCCTGGTCACCAGCGCCGCATAATCCGGAAACTGCGCGGCGATTGTACGATCCAACTCCCGAATCTGATCCGCGAGGGCTGAGGCCCGGGCACGAAGCGCCTGTTCTGCGGCCGCATCGCGGGCGACATTGGCTTGCGAGATCGCCGCCACCAGCAGCTTGTCGGTTGCCGCCGCCTGCGTGCCGAGGTCCTGCCGCTCCCGGACGCGGGCCGCCAGATCATTGCGCCCATCGGCAATGCGGGCCGACATCGCGGTAATCGCGCGCGCGGCCTGCTCGTCACCGATCCACTGCGCCGCCTCGAACGCCTGCGATCGCAAGGCGCTCCTCTGCTCGTCACTGGCGGCGCGCGCGAGATTGTAGGCGGCGGTGATCAATCCCGGATATGGATTGGTGTCTTCACGGGCCTTGAGGTCGCTGCGGCCCTCTTCGCCGAACTCCGCGACGCGGCGAGCGCTCTGGATCGCCACCGCCCGCGCAAATGCGGCGCGCGCCTGCGGCCAGTCCTGCAAATCGAGAAAATGGGCGCCGAGATTGGCCAAGCTAGAGGCGACGTCCGGATGCGTCTCGCCGAGCGCGTGCAGTCGGATATCCAGCGCGCGTTTCAGGAGCGGCTCGGCCTCCTGCGCCCGGCCGGTGCTGTCCAGGATGACGGCGAGATTGTTCAGGCTGTTCGCGACCAGCGGGTGAGAGGCGCCGAGGGCGGCTTCGCGCAGCGCAAGCGAGCGGCGCGCGAACGGCTCGGCCTCGGCGTACCGATCACCGTCGGCCAGCAAGGTCACCAGATTGTCGAGAGCGATGGCAACGTCGAGATGCCCGGGACCGAGCGCCTTCTCGCGTATGGCGAGCGATTTGCGCAAGATCTGCTCGGCCTCCTGCTTGCGATTGAGATGGGCCCAGGCCTCGGCAAGATTGTTCAGAGCCGTCGCAGCGTTCGGATGCGCCGCTCCGAAAGCCTTTTCCTGAATGGCGAGCGCCCGCGTCAGCAGCCCCTCGGCCTCGGCGTCCCGGCCTTCTCGCGAAAACACCAAAGCGAGATTGTTGAGGCTCGCCGCGACGTCGGAATGATCGGGCCCGAGCGTCTTTTCCCTGATGGCCAGGGCCCGCCGGGCCAATTGCTCGGCGTCCTGAAGCCGGCCCTGCGCACGCCGGAGCTCGCCGAGATTGCTCAGCGTCGCGGTCAGATAGATGCTGTCCGCGCCGTGCTGCTTCTCCTGAAGCGCGAGCGCTTCGGCGAAACTCGCTTCGGCCTGCTGCAACCGGCCTTGCGCGCGATTGACCTCCGCGATGTTGTTCAGCGTCACCGGGATCATGATGTCAGCCTGCCCCGAAGTCTTCCTGAAGACCACGAGCGCGCGACTGAACATGTCGAGCGCCTCGGTCTCCTTCATCTGACGGTGACGGAGATTGCCGAGTTGCATGCGCGCAAGGGCCGTCGTGAGATGGTCGGAGCCCAGCACGCTCTCGTTGATGGCGATGGCGCGTGACATATCCCGTTCGGCCTCGCTCAGCCGGTTCAGGCCGAGCTCGATCTGGACGAGCGTGCCGAGCACGGCGGCGACGTCTGGATGATTGGGCCCGAGGCTCTTCTCGCGAATCGCAAGAGCCCGCCGCAGCACGGCTTCAGCCTCCGTCGTCTCGCCTTGCGCCTGGAGCGACTGACCCAGCACCACCAGCGTGGTTGCCGTCAGCGGCGACTGCCGGCCCGCGCTCTTCTCGGCCTCACCGACGAGCTTTCGCGCAAGCCCCACCGCCTCGCCGTAGCGGCCCTCCTTCGCCAGCGACGTAATGCGCTGCATCAACGCCAGCATGTCCTGCGGACCCGCCCGGCAGGGCGACACGACCATGCCCACGAGAAGCAAGAAACCCAACAGCCGCGCAGTCAAACCATGCCGAAATACCAACATGCCGCAATTGCTCCGTCCGCCCGCCCACCGTCTCCTAGGGCCACAGCAAAATGAAAACTGTGTGACCTCGCCGGCAGATCGAGGGCCGCAACAACGGGCCTGCAGCCGGGCCGACAGTGTCGCTGGCGCACGGCGAATCGCCCGTTGTCGTCGAGCATGACGCCATGCGGCAGCTTCAATTGACATGAACGCCGCCAGCGCTACGCTTGCAAAGAACAATAACAAGGCAGGGAATCGCCGTGATACGAGCCATCGCGCCTTGAGCACAGCCGCACGACCTTCCGCGCTGGCGCCATTCCGCATCCGCAACTATCGCTTTCAGTGGCCGTCCGATCTGCTCACCTCCTGGGCGTTCGAGGTGGAGACGCTGGTGCTCGGCTGGTACATTTTGGTCGAGACCGGCTCGGTGCTGCTGCTCACCGTGCTTGCTTCGCTCCAGTTCGTCGGGACGTTGGTCGCGCCGGTGTTCGGCATGATCGGCGATCGCATGGGCCATCGCGATCTCCTGGTCGTGATGCGTCTTGCTTATACGGTGCTGTCGTCGACCATCATGGTTCTGGCGCTGACCGGTCATCTGTCGCCGCTGAGTGTCATGATCATCGTCGCGATCATGGGCCTGATTCGTCCCTCCGATCTCGGCGTCAGGGGCGCGCTGCTCGCCGAGATCATGCCGGCCGAGCAATTGGTGGGCGCCATCAGCGTGGCGCGCACCACGCAGGACAGCGCGCGCATCGCCGGCGCGTTGACCGGCGCCGGCTTGTTCGCCGTCCTCGGCATCGGCCTCGTCTATGTGGCGATCGCCTGCCTCTACTTCGTGGCCGCGCTTCTCATGCTCTGCCTGACCCGTCCCAAGAGGACCGTCATCACGAGCGATCTTCCGGCAAACAGTCATGCAGTGTCGCGACTATTGGGCGACCTCAAGGAAGGCATCGTCTACGCCTGGAATGGCCCGGGAATGCGTGCGGCGCTGTGCGTCGCCTTCCTGGCCAATCTCACCGCATTTCCCTTCACTGGCGGACTGTTGCCCTACATCGCCCGCGAGATCTTTCACACCGACCAGACCGGCCTTGGTTACCTCTCGGCGAGCTTCGCTGTTGGCTCGCTGATCGGCTCCATCACGCTCAGCCTCGTCAGCGGAGTGCGCATTGCCCGGCTTCTGATCGGCGCGACACTGGCCTGGTACGCCATGCTGCTGGTGTTCGTCGAAATCAGGACCATGCCGGTGGCGATGGCCTGCCTCGTACTCGCCGGTATCGCCCAGAGCATGTCGATGATATCGGCCGCCGTGATCCTGATGCGGACGGCCAGCGCGCATCTGCGCGGCCGTGTGATGGGCGTGCGCATGATGGTGATCTACGGCCTGCCGATCGGATTGCTCGCGGCCGGCAGCCTGATCGACGTCATCGGCTATTCCGCGACCGGTTCACTCTATGCCGCCGCGGGCTTCATCGCGATGCTGGCGATCGCGATCCGCTGGCGCGCCGATCTGTGGCCGGTGCACGCGCCCGCCAATGCGCGATGAACCGCCTTAGTCCCCGTATCCGCGCAGCCGCTCGACATCGAGGATGGTCACGCCGCCATATTCGAGCCGCAGCAGCCCCTCCTTCTCCAGCCGGTTCAGCGCGCGGTTGGCGTTCTGGCGCGACATGCCGGAGAGCGCACCGATCTCCTCCTGGGTGATCTCCAGATGGGCGGTCGATTCCGGATAGAGGATCGGGTTGAACAGCGAGGCGATGCTGCGGGCAAGGCGTGCGGTGGCATCCAGCGTGCGATTGACCTCGAGCATGCCGATGAACTGGCCGAGCCGTTCGTTGAGCTGGCGCACCAGAAAGCGGTTGAAGCCGACGCTGTTCTCGAACAGCCACATGAAGGCGCTGCGTTCCATCAACGCGACGCGGCTGTCGCGCAGCGCGACCACGTCATAGCGGCGCGGCTCGTTCTTCAGCACGCTGCCTTCGCCGAACCAGGCCCCTGCCGTCAGCCCGGCGAGGCTGGTCTCCTTGCCGTCCCGCGAGACCCCGCCCATGCGGGCAAGGCCGCCCACCATGCCGGCCCAATAGGCAAAGATATCGCCGCGCATGAACACGGTCTCGCCGGTGCCGTAGGACCGCTCCGTGATTCCGGCACGCGCGACCTCGATCTCCGCTTGCGTGAGCTCGCGCGACCACGCGGCGACGCGCTTCAGATGATCTTCTGAAATCATGATCTTGCGGCCAGCCGCACCGTTTCGTCACTCCACCTTCTGTTGCATTGCAACATGATTATTGCGACCGCCATCCGACGAAAGATGAAGGCCGCGGCCACCCGGCAAACTTTGTCGCAGAATTGTCAGCCGGGAGACATTTCAAAATAGCGCTTTCCCCTATTGAGGACCACCTCGGGAGATGCGGCTTTCGATCCCAGCGGGAACGAGAGTGGCGCGGCTCCGGTCGAGACCATCTGCTGCATGGCCTCACCGGCACCACCGTACTAGGATCGCCCGACGGAACGGACGAAGAGCGCCGCTAAAAACGCGCCATCACCGGGAGGGTTTCGTTTGGTGGCTACCAGTCTCGAAGTGCGCGGCGTGTCCTTGCGATTCGGCGGCGTCCGTGCGCTGACCGATGTCAGTTTCGCCATCAAGGACGGCGAGCTGTTCTCGATCATCGGGCCCAACGGCGCCGGCAAGACCTCGATCGTGAACTGTATTTCCGGTCGCTACAAGCCGACCGAAGGCCAGCTCTTCTATGGGGATCGCGACATCACCGGCCTGACGCCGAATGCGCGGGCCTCGCTCGGGATCGGCCGCACCTTCCAGAATCTGGCGCTGTTCCACCACATGAGCGTGCTCGACAACATCATGGTCGGCCGCCATCACCTCCTCAAAAACAACTTCCTCACCGGCTCGCTGTACTGGCTCACCGGCGCGCGCAAGGAGGAGCTCGAGCACCGCCGCAAGGTCGAGGAGATCATCGACTTCCTCGATCTCCAGTCGGTGCGGAAGGCGCAAGCCGGCACCCTCTCCTACGGCCTGCGCAAGCGCGTGGAGCTCGCCCGCGCCATGGCGCTGGAGCCGCGCCTCATTCTCCTCGACGAGCCGATGGCCGGCATGAACTTCGAGGAGAAGGAGGACATGGCCCGCTACATCGTCGATCTCAACGAGGAGTTCGGGATGACGGTGGTGATGATCGAGCACGACATGGGCGTGGTGATGGACATCTCCCATCGCGTCATGGTGCTGGATTTCGGCAAGAAGATCGCCGAGGGCGACCCGGCGGCGGTGCTCGCCGATCCCCACGTCAGGCGCGCTTATCTCGGCGAGGAAGACGAGGTGCTGGTCGATCCCGACGACGAGCCCGCAGCTCCGGAGTGCGCGGCATGATGGATTACGCAGGCCGCGTCGCCCAGGCCGACACCTATCCGAAGATACTCCGGCTCAACGCCAAGGAGCACGGCAACGAGATCGCATTGCGCGAGAAGGATCTCGGGCTCTGGCGGTTGTTCACCTGGAACGACTATCAGGCCCGCGTCCGCGACTTCGCGCTCGGTCTCGTCGAAATGGGCCTTGGCCGCGGCGACGTCGTCGGCATCATCGGCGACAACCGGCCGGACTGGGTCGCGGCGGAAGTGGCGACGCACGCCATCGGCGGCCTCAGCCTCGGGCTTTATTGCGACGTGCTCGACGAGGAGGCCTCCTATCTCCTCAACTATGGCGAGGCGCAGCTGGTCTTCGCCGAGGACGAGGAGCAGGTCGACAAGCTGCTCACCCTCGCCGAGCGCGCGCCGAAGCTGAAGCACATCATCTATTCCGATCCGCGCGGCATGCGGAAATACGACGATCCCAGGCTGATGTCGGCGGAGACATTTGCCGAGCTCGGCCGCGCCCGTGCGGCGCGCGAGCCCGAACTTTACGACAGACTGGTCGATGCCACCAAGGGCGAGGACGTCGCGATCCTCTGCACCACGTCGGGCACCACGTCTCATCCCAAGCTCGCGATGCTCGCCGCCGGCCGCGTGCTCGGTCACTGCGCGACCTACCTCGCCTTCGACCCCAAGGGCCCGGACGACGAATACGTCTCGGTGCTGCCGCTGCCGTGGATCATGGAGCAGGTCTACGTGCTCGGCAAAGGCTTGCTCTGCCGGATGAAGATCAACTTCGTCGAAGAGCCCGACACGATGATGAACGATCTGCGCGAGATCGCGCCGACATTCGTGCTTTTTGCGCCCAGGGTCTGGGAATCCATCGCCGCCGACGTCAGGGCGAAGGTGATGGACGCCACGCCTCTCAAGCAGCGCCTGTTCGACGTTGGGATGAAATCGGGCCTTGCCGCGCTCGAACAGGGCAAGCGTTCGGGCCTTGCCGACGCGATCCTGTTCCGCGCGCTGCGCGATCGCCTCGGCTTCACCCGCCTGCGCTCGGCCGCGACCGGCGGCGCGGCGCTCGGCCCCGAGACCTTCAAGTTCTTCCAGGCCATGGGCGTGCCGCTGCGTACGCTGTACGGCCAGACCGAGCTGCTTGGAGCCTACACGCTGCATCCCGAGGGCAAGGTCGATCCTGACACGACCGGCGTGCCGATGGCCGACAATGTCGAGATCCGCATCGACAATCCCGACGTCCACGGCGTCGGCGAGATCGTGGTGCGGCATCCCAACATGTTCCTCGGCTACTACAAGAATCCCGAGGCGAGCGTCGCCGACATCAGGGACGGCTGGATGTTGTCGGGCGATGCCGGCTATTTCAACGCCAACCAGCAACTCGTCGTCATCGACCGCATCAAGGATCTCGCCGAGACCTCGCGCGGCGAGCGCTTCTCGCCGCAATTCATCGAGAACAAGCTGAAATTCTCGCCCTATATCGCCGAAGCCGTGGTGCTGGGCGCCGGCCGTGACGCGCTCGCGGCGATGATCTGCATTCGCTACTCCATCATCTCGAAATGGGCGGAGAAGAACCGCCTTTCCTTCACCACCTACAGCGACCTCGCCTCGCGGCCCGAGGTCTATGCGCTGCTTCGCAAGGAGGTCGAGACCGTCAATGCCACGCTGCCGCCCGCGCAGCGCATCTCGCGCTTCCTCTTGCTCTACAAGGAACTCGATGCCGACGACGGCGAGCTCACCCGCACGCGAAAGGTGCGCCGCAGCGTCATCAACGAGAAATACGCCGGGATCATCGACGCCATCTACCGCGGCGATGCCGACATCCCCGTCGACACCGTGATCCGCTTCCAGGACGGCACCACCCAGCGGGTGCGCACCACGCTGCGCGTGGTGGATCTGGGGATGCACGGGCATATGGCGGAGGCGGCGGAGTGAAGCACCTTCCGACCAAGCGCACGATGCCGACCGATGCGCTCTCTCCCCTTGTGGGAGAGGGCATCTCCGCAGCCAACGACACTCTCGGTCGGGTGAGGGCTTCTCTCTCCGCACCGTTACCGCCGAGACAGCCCCTCACCCGTCTTCGCTTCGCGAAGCGACCCTCTCCCACAGGGGGACAGGACAAGAGCGCGCCGGACTCGTCATCGAGCATCATCACATGAACACCGCCTTCCTCATCCAGCTCCTGGTCAACGGCCTCGTGGTCGGCACGCTCTACGGCGTGGTCGCGATGTCGTTCGTGCTGATCTACAAGGCGACCCAGGTCGTCAACTTCGCGCAAGGCGAGCTGCTGCTGGTCGGGGCCTGGGTGTGCTGGGCGCTGCTTGCGAAATACCAGGTGCCGTTCTGGATCGGCATGCCGATGACGCTGGTGTTCATGTTCGTGTTCGGCATCGCGGTCCAGGTGCTCATCCTGCGGCCGATGATCGGCGAGCCCATCATTTCCGTCATCATGGTGACGATCGGCCTCTCCACCGTGCTGCAGGCGACGCTGAAATGGATGTTCGGCGTCAATCCGCAGCCGTTCCCGCGCGTATTCGAGAGCCAGTCGGTCAGCCTGTTGGGCTTACAGATCCAGACCGTCTACGTCATGAGCCTCGTGGTGTCGGTCGCCATGATGGTCGGCATGGCCTGGTTCTTCCGTGCGTCCAAATACGGTCTTGCGATGCGCGCCACGGCGTTCAACCAGCAGGTCGCGCAATCGCTCGGCATTTCCGTCAAGAGCGTGTTCGCGATGGCCTGGGCGATCTCGGCGACGGTCTCGGCGGTCGCGGGCGTCGTCGTCGCAGTCGTGAACGGCGTGTCGTCGGGCCTTGCCGCCTATGGCATCAAGGTATTTCCGGCGGCAATCCTCGGCGGGCTCGACTCCGTCGGCGGCGCCGTGCTCGGCGGCATCATCATCGGCCTGCTCGAGAACGTCGCGCAATATGTCGACAGCGAGTATCTGCACTGGGGCAATCTCTACGAGATCGCGCCGTTCTACGTCCTCATCATCGTGCTGATGATCAAGCCCTACGGGCTGTTCGGCACCCACGACATCGAGCGGATCTGACCCATGGCCGGCCCTGCTCTCATTCCTGCTGGTGACTTCCGCACCTCTTACGCGGCGGACACCACGATCTTCCCGACCACCACCAGCCGCAACTTCGCCATCGCGGGCGTAGCGCTGCTGTGCCTCGCGCCGCAATTCTTCAGCGGCTACTGGCTGAGCATCCTGATCCAGATCGGCATCTTCTCGATCGCCGCGCTCGGCCTCAATATCCTCGTCGGCTTCACCGGCCAGATCTCGATCGGGCACGCCGCGTTCTTCCTGCTCGGCGCTTTCACCTCGGCCTACATCTCCAACAATGCGCCGATCCCCGTATTCTTCGCGATCCCGCTCGCGGGCGTCGTCACCGCGCTGGTCGGCCTGATCTTCGGCATCCCGGCGGCGCGGCTGAAGGGGCTGTACCTCGTCATCGCGACGCTGGCCGCACAATACATCCTGCTCGACTTCTTCTCCCGCGCCGAGTGGTTCACGGGCGGCTCAGTGCCGGCGAGCGCCAATCCGTTCTCGATCTTCGGCTACACGCTGCGCGGCGATAAGCAATATTTCTATGTCGTGCTGGCCTATGTGGTTGCGAGCTACATCCTCGTCACAAACCTGATGCGCACGCGTGACGGCCGCGCGCTGGTGGCGATCCGTGACCATTATCTCTCCGCCGAGATCATGGGCATCAACCTGACGAAGTACCGCACGCTGTCGTTCGGGCTCGCCGCCTTCTTCGCCGGCATCGCCGGTGCGCTCTACGCGCACTACCAGCTCGTGGTGTCGCAGGAAGGTTTCGGCATCGAGCGCTCGATCCTGTTCCTGGCCATGATCATCATCGGCGGCACCGGCTCCGTCATGGGCACGCTGATGGGCACCGCCTTCGTGGTGCTGCTGCCGGAATCCATGGAATTCATCAGCCTGTATTTGAAGGGCGGCGCGATCGACAAGGCGCTGTCGCTCAACACCAACATCACCTTCCTGCGCGAGATCGCGATCGGGGTGATCATCATCGCGTTCCTGATGTTCGAGCCTGACGGGCTCGCGCATCGCTGGCGACAGGTCAAGGCGTATTGGAAACTCTACCCGTTCTCGCATTGAGCGCGGGCAACTTCACTTAAACAATAAACAGGAGGAAACCCATGACGATGAAGTCCCTTTTGAGCACCGCATCGCTCGCGCTCGCGATCGCCGCATTTTCGGCCGGCGCGCAGGCGCAGATCGCGATCGGACACCTCGCCGACTATTCCGGCGGCACCTCCGACGTCGGCACGCCCTACGGCCAGGCCGTTGCCGACACCTTCGCCTGGGTCAACAAGAACGGCGGCGTCGGCGGCAAGCAGCTCAACGTCGACACCAACGACTATGGCTACCAGGTGCCGCGCGCAATCGCACTCTACAAGAAGTGGTCGGCGCCGGACAGCAAGGTCGCCGCGATCATGGGCTGGGGCACCGCCGACACCGAGGCGCTGACCGGCTTCCTCGCCCAGGACAAGATCCCCGACATGTCCGGCTCCTATGCCGCAGCACTCACCGATCCCGAAGGCGTCAGCGGCAAGGCCAAGCCCGCGCCCTACAATTTCTTCTATGGCCCGAGCTATTCGGACTCGCTGCGCGCCATGATGATGTGGGCGGCGGAGGACTGGAAGGCCAAGGGCAAGGGCGGCAAGCCGAAATTCGTGCACATGGGCGCCAACCACCCCTATCCGAACGCGCCGAAGGCTGCCGGCGAAGCCATGGCGCAAGAGCTCGGCTTCGAGGTGCTGCCGCCGCTGGTGTTCGCGCTCACACCGGGTGACTACAGCGCGCAATGCCTGAGCCTGAAATCCTCCGGCGCCAACTACGCCTATCTCGGCAACACCGCGGCTTCCAACATCTCCGTCCTGAAGGCCTGCAAGACGGCCGGCGTCGAGATCCAGTTCCTCGGCAATGTCTGGGGCATGGATGAGAACGCTGCCAAGACGGCCGGCGATGCCGCCAACGGCGTGATCTTCCCCTTGCGCACGGCGGTGAGCTGGGGCGGCGATGCGCCCGGCATGAAGACGGTCATGGAAATCTCGAAGATGTCCGACGCCAGCGGCAAGGTCTATCGTCCCGTCCACTACATCGCGGCCGTCTGCTCCGCGCTGTACATGAAGGAGGCGATCGACTGGGCTGCCAAGAATGGCGGCGCCACCGGCGACAACGTCGCCAAGGGCTTCTACCAGAAGAAGGATTGGGTGCCGGCCGGGATGGACGGCGTCTGCAATCCCTCGACCTGGACCGACAAGGACCATCGCGGCACGCTGAAGGTCGATCTCTATCGCACCAAGATCTCGGGCGCGACCGACGGCGACCTCAACGACCTCATGGCCAAGGGCACGATCAAGCTCGAGAAGGTCAAGACCGTCGAGCTGCCGCGCAAGCCGGAGCTGCTGGGCTGGTGAGCGCAAACTCGGACGTCATGGCCGGGCTTGTCCCGGCCATCCACGCTGACCTCACGGCACGAAGTACGTGGATGCCCGGGACAAGCCCGGGCATGACGACCGTAGCAATCTGGTAGACACACCAATGACCGACACCCTCGACGCATCCCGCACCAAGCCGGCCGCAGTGCCGCCCGCCGCCCTCCTCGCCGTGCGCAACATCGAGGTCGTCTATGACGACGTCATCCTGGTGCTGCGCGGCCTCAGCCTCGACGTTCCCAAGGGCGCGATCGTGGCGCTGCTGGGCGCCAACGGCGCCGGCAAGTCGACGACGCTGAAGGCGATCTCCGGGCTGCTCAAGACCGAGGACGGCGAGGTCACCCGAGGAGAGATCCTGTTCGAAAACGAGCGCATCAACGGCATCGACCCCGACAAGATCGTCCGCCGCGGCATCTTCCAGGTGATGGAGGGCCGACGCATCGTCGCCGACATGACGTCGCTGGAGAACCTCAAGCTCGGCGCCTTCACCCGCAGGGACCGCGAGGTCGATTCCGATCTCGACATGGTCTTCAACTATTTCCCACGCCTGAAGGAGCGCACCGGCCTCGCCGGCTATCTCTCCGGCGGCGAGCAGCAGATGCTGGCGATCGGCCGTGCGCTGATGGCGCGCCCGAAAATGATCCTGATGGACGAGCCCTCGATGGGTCTGTCGCCGCTGCTGGTGAAAGAGGTGTTCTCGATCATCAAGAAGATCAACCGCGACCTCGGCGTCACCATCCTCCTCGTGGAGCAGAACGCACGCGCCGCGCTGTCAGTGGCAAGCCACGGCTACATCATGGAGCAGGGCAAGGTCGTGCTCGACGGCACCGCCGACGAATTGCGCGATAACGAGGACGTCAAGGAATTCTATCTCGGCGGTGCCGGCGACCAGCGCAAGAGCTTCAAGAACCTCAAGAGCTTCAAGCGGCGCAAGCGCTGGCTTTAACCCTCGAGCACCTGCTCCGCTTCCGTGACCGCGCAGAGAACATGATAGAACGACGACGCAGGAATGGTGTCGATCAGCGATTTGCCGTCGCGGTCGAACTGGTCGTACCAGCCGCCCCTCACGGGATGGCTGAGATAATGCCGTTCGAGCCGCACCAGCGCCGCGCGCGCTTCATCCGCCGCGCCGGCCTCGCCGGATTCGGCCTGCGCGATCCAGGCTTTCGCGATCTCGGTCTGCGGCCACAGCCGGCGCGTGCTGCGGCGAATGTTGCCGATATCGTCCCCCTCGTCGATCATGCAGCCCGTGGCCTCGTCGCGATAGCGCATCGCGGTCGCGAGGAGCTCGGCGCGCCGCTGCCCGGTCGGGCAGCCCGTGATGCGTTCGAAGCCCTTCAGCAGCCAGACCCATTCGGCCTGGTGGCCCGGCTCGACGCTGACCGGCTCGATCTTCGACCAGTCCTCCTCGAAATACTCCGTCAGGATGCGCTTCTGCTTGTCGTAGAGATTGGCCAGGAACAACGCGAAGAATTCGCCGGCTCGGTTCTGGAACGACAGATCGTGGGTCGCGTCGAAACAAGCGATCATCGCCTCGAACAGATGCATGTGCGAGTTCTGCCGTCGCGGCAACGAGACCGGAAGGCCTTCGTGCACGCCGCCATGCGGCGAACGGAGATGGCCGTCGAGGAAAGCGAGCAGCGCGTCGATCTCGGCTCGAACCTGCGCGTCCCGGTCGAGCGCGTAGACGGTCGCGAGAGCAAACAGGATGAAAGCGTGATCATAGGCGTCGCGCCGGCCGTCCAGCACCGTCCCCTCCGGCGTCAGCCGGTGCACGAAGCCCGGCCGGCCGTCGGGCGCTTTGGCTTTGGCCAGCAGATGTTCCAGTCCCTTCAGCGCGATGGCGCGCCCCTCGGGATACCAGCCCAGCTGCGCCGCCTTGGCGTAGCAATAGATCTGGCGGGCCTGCACGAACACGCGCCGCGGCGCAGCCGCATCCGCGATACCGTCCGGGTGCAGCCGGTCGATGAAGCCGCCCGTGGCCCGATCCCAGCCGACCGTCGACCACAGCGGCAGCGCCTCGTCGATCATGCGGCCCTTCAGGCGCACGACGACATCCGCAGCCTCATCCGCCGCAATGCTTCCCTTGTCCGCCATCGGGTCCTCTCTCGGCCTCACCAATGGCGGTCTGATACCCATGCCGGTGGCGGCGCGCAACGGATGCCAACACGGAAAGAACAACCATGACCGCCCATTACGACGCCCGCGAGACGCGCGAGCCGGCAGCTCGCGAGGCCGATCTGTTCTCCCGCCTGCCGGAGGTCCTGCGAGCCGCGATGGCCGCCCCGGCTTACGCCGAGCGGCTGAGAGGTCTTGATCCCGCCGCCGTGACCTCCAGAGCGGCTCTGGCGGCCCTGCCTGTGTTGCGCAAGTCGGAACTGCCCGCCCTGCACAAGGCCTCTGCGCCCTTCGGGGGCTTCGTGACGGCGGCCCCCGGCTCATTCGCCCGCCTCTTCACCTCGCCCGGCCCGATCTTCGAGCCGGAGGGGCGGCAGGCCGACCCCTGGCGCGGCGCGAGAGCCCTGTTCGCGGCCGGGTTCCGGCCCGATGACATCGTCCTCAACACCTTCAGTTACCATCTCACCCCCGGCGGCTTCATCTTCGACGCATCGGCGCGTGCGCTCGGCTGCGCCGTGATTCCCGCAGGCCCCGGTAATACCGAGCAGCAGTTCGAGCTGATCGAGGCCTACCGCCCGGTTGGCTACAGCGGCACGCCGGACTTTCTGAAGATCTTGCTCGATGCCGCAGAGAGTTCGGGCCGCGACGTCTCCTCGATCAAGCGGGCGCTGGTTTCGGGTGCAGCGTTCCCGCCCTCGCTCCAGGCTGAGATCAAGGCGCGCGGCATCGACGCCTACCAGGCCTTTGGCACCGCCGATCTCGGCCTCATTGCGTTCGAGACCGGGGCGCGCGAGGGCATGGTCGTGAACGAGGACCTGATCATGGAGATCGTCAAGCCCGGCACCGGGGATCCCGTGGCGCCCGGCGACGTCGGCGAGATCGTGGTGACCTCGCTCGACCCGCATCATCCCTGGATCCGCCTTGCGCTCGGCGACCTCACCGCCGCTCTGCCAGGTCCAAGCCGATGCGGGCGCACCAATATGCGCATCAAGGGCTGGATGGGCCGCGCCGACCAGACCACCAAGGTCAAGGGCATGTTCGTCCGTCCCGAGCAGGTCGCCGAGATCGGCAAGCGTCATTCCTCGCTTGGAAGACTGCGCCTCGTCGTCACACGAGAGGGCGCGACCGACGCGATGACGTTGCGAGCGGAAACGGCGAGCGCGAGCGAAGCGCTGCGCGAAGAGATCGCTGGCACCTTGCGCGCCGTGACGAAGCTCGGTGGCGCCGTCGAATTGGTCGGCCCCGGCGCGCTGCCGAATGACGGCAAGTTAATCGCGGACGAGCGCTGACTATGGCCTTGATCCCGCAACAGCATATTCACCAAACCGAGACTCATTCCGGTGCGACCTATGTCAGTTCAGCGGTCGGGCCGTCGGCCGTTGCAGACCTTCGGTCCTGCCTCATTGTGCCGGCTCGATGCGATCTTATCGAAGAGTTTAAGGCCTATTGTGCGGCGGCATTCATCTGTTAAATGGGTGATCCCCGTCTCAAGGCAGTCGCGTTCAATAGTATGATCAGGTATAAGCAGTATCACATCCAGCGAGTCGAGCACGGCCATGGGCGCTGGACGGCCCGTATCACACGGGCCGACGGCCAGAACGTCCGCACTATCCTTCCGGCTTCCGAACATACCTATCTTGATACGAAGCCAACCATGTCCGCCGAAGAGGCCGAGGAGTTCGCCAAGGAAGGCATCGACTTCGGCGGGATCGTCTAGCTAGGCCTCGCCGCCAACTGCTTATCTTTGCACGCCTTACCACCAGAAGCCGGCACAGCGCGCCGCAAGATCGTTCAACCGTCGTCGCGGCAAGTCTCCCGCGATTGCCGCGGCGGAGGAACTTGGCAGAACTAGGCGTTCACGAGCAGCGCCAATCAAACGGAAACACGGGTAGTTCCGGAGGGACCTCCTAGGGTAGCTGCAAAATTCCGTCGAGCTTAGCTGCTTCTATAAAGTCAGATAGCACCATCCGACAATGCCTTATGATCTCGATTGCGCCGATTGGCAACACAACTCAAGGTCGCAAATACCTCCTGTGCCTGTGAGCCTGCCGGTACCCCGCGTCTCTGCGAGACGACATCGGTCAACGAGAGGCTCCATGAGACCGAGCCGTCAGCAACGGAGTGAGAAACGTGCGGAGGTTGGTCCCATCAAACAGATAGGCCGCGATGCCAGCCGCCTGCGCTGCAGAAAGGTCGCTCTGCTTGTCTCCCACCATGAAACTGGCATCAATTTCGACTGAGTACCGCTCAAGCAGAGCTGTTATCATGCCCGGTTGCGGCTTGCGGCAGTTGCAGAGGACACGGTAATGCTCGATCAGGCCATCTGGGTGATGCGGGCAGAATTCGAACGCATCGATGTGCGCACCAACAACAGCGAGTTCGCGCGACATCCATTCGTGCAGATTGCGAACGTGCCGCTCCTCGAAAAACCCCCTCGCGATTCCTGATTGGTTGGTTACCACAAACGCAAAATAACCGGCATCATTGACTGCTTTTACGGCCTGCTTTGCCCCTTGCACCCACCGGATCTTGGCCGGATCAAAAGCGTAGCCGTTGTCCTCATTGAGGACGCCATCACGATCAAAGAAAACTGCCGGACGCATTAAAGCTCGCTGATGTGAATTGAAGGTGCACCGGCGATATTCCATTAATCAATTTCCATTTTCAAGATGTGCATTGGCGGCCCTTGGACGATGGAAATCGTCGGCCCTTCTCGCGCCCGGTCCAGCAATTCAGATATACCTCAAGTGGGGTGCGCTGCTCCAACGTGCCTGAAGCGCCCGCGGCTTGTCGCAGGGTGCAGAATCGAAGTCACATTGAGAACGCTGTCGGTTTCCGCTGGTGCACGCCATGCAGAGGCGACAGAATCGGTCTCGAGCAATTATCTCTCGCTTCGAAGGAGAAGCCGTGAAGCTCTTTCTCCGGGGACGATGATCGCATCCCGGTCGCACGAAAGATGCCGTGCAAAAGGCCAGCTTTGAAGGTTCCATCCCCGCTGTGGTCAAAACTCACGTTTTCGTCTATTGCAAAATTCGGTTGTTGTATCGGGATTGACACATTTTCGGCTGCGGCGGTTTAGTTGCACTTATTGACATTTCCCAATTCCCGCTCGGGGAGTCCTTTTCATGGCCAACACTGCGCCCCTCACTACGATTGCAGACCACAGCTTGCTGCATGATCAGTGGCAACGCTTAGTCCCCTGGATCACATACACAGATGCCGACCGCAATGCTGCTGCTAAGTATTAATTCTGGGACGGTGGAACAGCAAATACGAGTGCTTATTTTTGGACACCAGACAATTCGCATTGGGCGGCCAACACGACCATCGAAGTGGCCGCAGCTAACGTTTCTGACGCTTGGGTGCACGCCGGCTCGAGTGGGGGCTCTGAGACGTTATGGGTCAGGGCTTATGACGGCGCCGCTTGGAGCAATTGGGACTGATTTACGCTCACCACCGTTCCGAATACGCCTCCGGTCGTAACAGTCAATGACCAGGTATTGCACGTAGACCGCTGGGCCCAAGTATCCAATTGGATCAACTATTCCGATGCCAATGGGGACATCGCGACAAAGTACCAGTTTTGGGATGGCGGCGCCGCGGCAACCAGTGCTTTCTTTTGGACCCCCACAACTCTCATTGGGCAGCAAACACAACGATCGAGGTGTCAGCTGCCGATCTCTCAAGCGTTTGGGTCAAAGGTGGCAGCGCAACTGGAAGCGAAACATCATGGGTGCGAGCGTTTGACGGATCACATTGGGGTAATTGGTATTCGTTCAACGTGAACTCAACCAATACGTCGCCCGTTACAACAATTAGCGACCATTCAGCTCCTCACATTGATCAATGGTTGAAGATCGATAGCTGGCTCACATCCACAGATGCAGACGGCGATGCAATCACGGCGTATCAATTTTGGGACAGCGGAGCGTCGGCAACAAGCGGGTATTTTTGGGACTCAACCGAATTCTCATTGGTCGGCAAATACGCTGATCGATGTTTCCGCCTCCGACGCTAACAACGTGTGGATGCGCGGCGGCGCCACAGTAGGCTCGGAAACCCTTTGGGTCCGTGCGTTCGACGGCTACTCATGGGGGCTTGGGATACGTTCACTTGACAACCACGGCGAACACGCCGCCAGTTGCCGCCATCGGCGATCAAAGTCTTCACGTCAATCAGTGGGCTAAGCCCCAGAGTTGGCTGAGCACCACCGATGCAGAAGGCGATGCGATCACCAATTACCAGTTTTGGGTCGGCGGCACCGGAGCAACGGGCTCCTACTTCTGATCTCCGAATAATTCTCATTGGACAGTACCACAATCGACGTTACAGGGTCTGAGCTCTCGGACTTCCGGGTTCGGGCTGGCTCATCCACTGGCGGCGAGACGATGTACGTAAGGGCCTTCGATGGCGCCGCTTGGAGCAGTTGGGACAGTTTCACATTCAACTCGACAAACGCGGCTCCAATGGTAACCATAAACGACCACAGCTTGACTGCCAATCAGTGGGCACAAGTCGTAAATTGGACGTCCGTGTCTGACGCCGACAGCAACGCGATAGCGAATTTCAATTTTGGGACGGTAACGCCGCCGCCAACAGTGGATATTTCTGGACACCGGAAAACTCGCACTGGGCTGCCAGCACCGCGATCGACGTCAACGCCTCTGAACTCAACGACGTATGGGTCCGCGCAGGGACGACGTCAGGTTCTGAAACCATGTTCGTTCGAGGGTTCGATGGCACGGATTGGAGTGCTTGGCACTCGTTTTCCATTGTCGTTTGATGCGGTGTTCAACATCCGTGGCCACTAGGCTGCCTTCGCAGATGGATGTGATGACAGCGTCGGCGGCACGATCTGAGTCGCGATTTTGGCCGACATTTGGTGCCTTATTTACTTCGTCACTTAGCGACCATTGGCGAGTCGCTATGACTGCCAGCAGCTTTAGGAGGATAAAGCCCTGTAGATCGCGTTCAAATCCGCCAACTTGCGACGATGCTAGCGCAACCGGTCAACTGGGTCTTTCGTGCAGGGACCGGTAGCTCATGGTCTCTGACTTACCATCGATGAGTGAGCCGTTCCAAGATAGACGCCGAGCGCTTTTTTGAGAATCTGGTTTGCCGGACGAATTTTGTAAATCCGAATGAAAGCAGCGGAAGGCGACAATCCCACAAGCTTGCGACCTGCCTCAAATATCCGCATCGGCCTCCCGAAAGTACGCATAACGGTATCCGGCTTCGTCATCGGTGATATGCCATCCGTCCCGCTCCTGTCTGCCTGAGAGCTTTATTTCCCCGGAGCACAACATTCCAGCGCCGCTTCTCTCGATCAGGATCGAGTATGTATCGATCTTCGCGCCCATAAAGAGTACGAACCATCGCAGGAGCCGGTAGGCCATTTCGTCGACCACTGTCGAGACTCGAAGCTGGAAAGTGCTCGGCCGGGAGCCAAGCTCGCTCAGTTGCGTAATGTCGATGACAGACATTGCCTCCTCCCAACAACGAATCATGCTCCCAAAGTCTGTCGCCATTCATCTAATATATGGTTAACGCTACCTTGCGGTCGTGCAAATCGACGCTTGACGAAGCGAAGGAGCTGATCGGCTGCTTGAGGCTGCCCTGCGAGATCGGCTGACGACCCAAAGGTGAGCCGAACGAAACTTAGCATCGCGAAGGTTGTGAAAAACGTTATGCGCGTCTGTACTTCGAGCACCTAGATATCTGTAGATCATCGTTTACCGGAGAACAGGCACCCTCGCCATGCCGCCGCAAAAGCGCGCGTCGAGGCGGCTTATGGCCTGCGCCCGCGCCCCTCCAAGCCGGCCTCAGGACGCAGAACTGATCAACGTCAAAATCCATTCGGCGACTCGGCGCTCTGGCTTTGACCAATATTGGAGACCGAAGAGCGGGGTTGCTCTTCGGCTCGAATAGATCCGATTGACGATCGTACTGGTCATATCGTTGGTCTGGAAGGGCCCGGCAAGGTGCCTTGCCAAACTCGGCGGAGCTTCGCGATAAGTTCTTCCGAAACGGATGGAGCATTCTTGACGACCTCGGCCGTTACGGCTGTAAATCATCACTCTGCGACCGTGCATATTGGGCAACCGACCGTGCCACACCTCCCCGTTCGGAAAGAAATACAAGTCGCCTTGCTTTCCAAATGCACCCGTAACGTTGGCGAAGGATTTGGCGCGGGAGAATGTTGTTTAAGATGTTCCAACGCAGGAAAAAGTTCAATCCGCTGCGTGAGGGGTCTTTTGCCAATCGAAAAGGGGTTTCAAACAGAGTACCCCACCGCGAGTCAATCGTGGATGTGTGCGTTCCGGGCACCAACGCCGTCGCCGCATTCTCTCCGGGTTCGACGTCTGTCAGCATGATGCATAGGTTCATCGCGTACGGACCATCACGACGATGTTCATGAGCCGGCGGCGGATCGATCTCGCCTGTCATGTAACGGATGTTGCAACTCCAATCCTGAAATCAGAGCAGCTCCAAGCTGTCACAGCGCTTCTCACGCGAGGGTGCGTGAGCATTTCGGTTGTCCACATCCAGCGCCAAGTGGCTTGGCTTGGTCAAAATTGTAGCGCCAATGGGACCATTAGATCGGTAAGCTTCGGTCAGACCATGAGCGGAGCGAGACGTCACATCCTGCTCGAATAACGCTGCCAGCTCCTGTCGCGCTCGCTCCACCTGCTTAGCCGGGAGGACGCCATCCAACATGACAAAGCCATCGCGCTCAAGCCGAGCAATATCGTTTAGAGTCTGTTCCACCATCATCCCCCACCTCGGCATAGGCCGCCGAAACTATCATAGTTACCAAATGCAGACCGTTGTAATCGCGCACCCATCGATGGCGGTCTCGCGACGTGAACCGGCGGCCATTCGTCAAGTCATTCTTGGTGCGAGGGGTCGCGCCAGCTCTCACGCTTGCGGGGCAACTCGTCATCGGTGACGACCCTTGTCCTCCCAGAGTGTGGCGCAATTGCCCGCGGATAGCGCGGCCGCTATCCGCGACGCCACGTTTACCTATGAAAACCCAGTGGTATGGGCATAGGCAGATTTCACGAGCCAATACCAAGCCGGCCCCGCCGGGGCATGAAGCGCAGAGCGACCTCCTCTCCCGTCTCGATGGATTCATAAAGCGCCGAGATAAGCTCAAGGCTTTTCCGACCTTCAAGCCCATCGACGAGGGCTGCGTGGCGATTAGCAAGGCACTCGACGACGTGCTGATAGTAGGCTTGATGGCCAAAGCCGTAGACGTTCGGTGGGTTCACCGAAAACTTCTCTTTAACCTCATTGTCGGAAGGCATCTCATTCGTGAAGCGCCAGTGACGAATCTGATTCATCGCAAAGCCACCGACTTCGACGACTCCCCCTTCGCCCATAATCGAAAGCGAGCCTTCGAGGTCAACCGGACGCGCTGCCGTTGTCGCCTCGATTATGCCCAAGGCGCCGCATCGGAACTTCAGGGTCGCAACCGCAGTATCCTCCGTCTCCGTGTTCACCAGTGCCGTTATACTTCGGGCGTGAACACTGACGACATCACCGAAGAACCACTCCAGCATGTCGATGTGATGACTGGCTTGGTTGGTGAGCACGCCACCATCATATGCCCAAGTGCCGCGCCAGGCATCCTGATCATAGTAGGCTTGGTCCCGGCACCAACGCACCCTTACGGTGCCCAGCACAAGCTTTCCGAACCGACCGGCATTAAGGGCTTCGTGCGCCTTCATGATCGGGACGTTGAACCTGTTTTGCTTGACGACAAAAAGCTTCACCCCGGCCTCGTCGCAGGCGCGGATCATGTCGTCGGCATCCTGAAGACGCAGGGCCATCGGCTTCTCCACGACCACATGTTTTCCAGCGCGCGCACACGCGATGGCATGTTGAGGATGCAGGCCGCTCGGGGTTAGTACCGTAACGGCGTCTATGTCCCCGCGAGACAACAGCTGGTCGGGATCGTAATGAGCCGAAACACCAAATTTGGCGGCAATCGCGTCAGCACGCGCGCGTTCCGTGTCACACACAGCCACCAGCTTGGCGCCTGCAATTTGATTACTGCCAAGCAGGTCGGAATGACGCTTTGCAATGCGTCCACATCCCAGCAGGCCAAACCTGATCACGGCAATCTCCCCCGGAATCGTGATCCAAAGGGATCACCCTGGGCACTCTATCCGTCAAAGGCGCGTGGAATCAAGAATTTGAAAAATCGTCAAAAGACAATCCGACGACCTTGGATGTATCAAGTCCTGCACAATTTCCACCAGATTTGTTTGACCATCGTCTGCGGTCCTGAGGTAGCGGGCTCGGCGTCCGCCGCGTATCTCCGAGCTCGCTCCTGCAAGAAGCGCAGCCACCAGGTCGTCAGGCCGCGGTCGACCCGAATTCCGGCACCGCATCTTTCAGGATGGTCCTGATGGTGGCACGGTCCTCGCGCGCGACGGCCTGCTCCAGCGCGGTGATCCATTTGCGCAGCGTCTGCATCGGTGGTTCGTTCGGCTGCGCGGCCATGATGCCGGCAACGCCGATCTCGCGGGTCGGCTCCTCGGAGGCGAACAGGATCTCGTGCAGCCGTTCACCCGGCCGCATGCCCGTGAACACGATCTCGATGTCATAGCCGGGCTGCAGGCCCGAGAGACGGATCATGCGCTCGGCGAGATCGACGATCTTCACCGGCTGACCCATGTTGAGCACATAGACCGCAACGTCGGGACGCTGCGTGCCGAGCGCGTGCGTGGCCGCGGTGATGACGAGATCGCAGGCCTCGCGGATGGTCATGAAGTAGCGGACCATGTCGGGATGCGTCACCGTCACGGGGCCGCCGGCCTCGATCTGGGCCTTGAACTTCGGCACCACCGAGCCGTTCGACGCCAGCACGTTGCCGAACCGGACCGAGATCAATCGCATCGGTGGCCTGGCACCGCCGCTGGCCGCTGCGATGTCGTGATCGAGCGCCTGGCAGTACATCTCGGCGAAACGCTTGGTCAGGCCGAGCATCGACACCGGCTCGATCGCCTTGTCGGTCGAGATCATCACCATGGCTTCGGCGCCGGCACTGTGCGCGGCATCGGCGACATTGATCGAGCCGAAGATGTTGGTCTTGACGCCCTCGCTCCAGTCGCGCTCGAGGATCGGCACATGCTTGAGCGCGGCGGCATGGAACACGATATCGGGCTTGAACTCCGCCATCAGGCGCATGATGCGATCGCGATCCCGAATGTCGGCGATCCGCCCCTCGATCTCGGCAACCGCACCCCGGGCGGCGAGCGCTTCCGTGATCGCATAGAGCGCCGGCTCCGAGTTTTCGACGATCAGGAGCCGCGCGGCGCCGAAGGCGACGACGCGCTCGCAGATCTCCGAACCGATCGAGCCGCCGCCGCCGGTGACGATCACCGCCTTGCCGTTGATCAGGGCCTCCAGGCGGGCATAGTCGATCGTCTCGCTCGGCCGCAGCAGGAGATCCTCGACCGCGACAGCCGTGAGCCGCGGCGTGTCGCCGCTCTCGAGCGAAGGCATCCGGTTGACGATCACACCCAGCTTGCGCGCCCGCATCAGGATCGATTCCGGATGCGCCTCCGGCTCGAACGCCGACGGCGTCATCACGAGGCGCGCGATCGGCTTGTTGCGCTTGGCGAAGTCCGCAATGACGTCCTCGATATCGTCGATGCCGCCCAGCACCGGCAGATTGCGGATGAACTGGCCCCGGTCCGAAAGCGACGGCGACAAGACGCCGACCGGCCAGATGCGCTTGATCGCCCCGCTCTCGATGCCGCGCAGCAGCACCTCCGCATCCGCGGCGCGGCCGATCAGCAGCGTCGGCGCGGCCTCATCGGTCCGCGCATGACGCCGCACCCGCGTATAGCGGAAATAGCGATAGGCCATGCGCAGCGCGCTGAGGAAGGAGATCTCCAGGAACCAGTAGAGGACGATCGTCACCTTGCCGAGGAAGAAGGCGCCGCGAACGTTGGGGGCAACAAAGATGTAGTCGAGGACGAGCAGGGCAACCGTCAGCACGGTCGCAGCGCGAATGATATTCAGCGCGTCGGGCAGCGAGATGAAGCGCCATTTCGTCGTGGTCAGGTTCAAGACGAAGAACACGACCACGCTGAAGGCCAGAAAATAGGGCAGGATCTGGAACAGCAGCGGCAAACGGTCGAAGAAGCCGTCGCCCCCTTCGAATCGCACGTAAAAGGCGGCGAAGAGCGCTGCCGTGGTCGCCAGCAAATCGTGGAGCGCGATCAGGAAATTGCGCAAAGTGAGATGCGAAAGACGCGTCATCCGCCGACCGATGAAAACCCAGTTAGATGCAACCTGCTTGCGCTGATAGCCTATCTGGATCAGACTTGCCAGCCGCGCGGCCGGTCAGGAACCGCTTCCCCCATCTTCGCCTCGCCCCGTTCGGCCCGGATCACCATGCCGCCGGCAACGCCCTGCAACGCACAAAATTTGATCGACCACCGAAGCTCAGTGGCAACTACTGAAGACTGTCCGCCTCTGCCAACACCGCAGAGAAGGGGACGCAAAATGACAGACGAAACGCCGCTTACACTAAACGCCTGCCGATCTTCAACACTGCATCGGCGACTCTATCGACTTGTTGCATAGTGAGGTTGGAGCCCGATGGAAGGCAAATTCCACGCTCGAAGACGTCATCCGAAACAGAACTATTGCCATGGCGGAAAAAATCACAAGATGCGAAGACCGGTTGAAGATGCATCGGCTTCCAAATTGGACGCGCCTCGATAAATTCATCTGACAAATGCTGAACGAGCGACTGGCCAGTTATCCGAGAGCCGGGGGCCAAGCATGCTGCCGAAATCCAATGTGTGGAAAAACTCCATTCGGGCTCAGGCATGAGTTCAATCCAGCTTTCATTCGCAAATGCCTCGCTATACCGCCGAAAGATGTTGCGACGTGCCTGGACGCGCTCACCGAGAACCTTGAGCTGCCCTCGTCCGACACCGGCAAGAATATTGCTCATCCTATAATTGTAGCCGATTACGCTATGCTGATAGTGGAGAGCGGGATCGCGGGCCTGCGTCGCAAGAAAACGAGCCCGGTCAGCCAACTTCTTTTCGGAAGTAACCAGCATGCCTCCGCCAGAGGTCGTAATGATCTTGTTGCCGTTGAACGAATAGATCCCCAGTCGTCCAAAAGTTCCTGAATGCCTGTCCCGATATTTCGCACCAAGCGACTCCGCCGCATCCTCCACCATCGGCACACCATACTTGTCGCAGAGCGCCATTAACGGCTCCATATCTGCGCTCTGACCGTACAGATTGACCACAATGACAGCCTTCGGCAGCCGACCATTCTTGCGCGCGCTCTCCAGCGCCCGTTCAAGCGCGATCGGCGACATATTCCAACTGTTTGGTTCGGAGTCGATCAACACCGGCTCGGCGTTCTGATAGACGATCGGATTTACGCTCGCTGCAAAAGTCAGCGAAGAGCAGAAGACACAATCGCCTGCACCGACGCCCAGGAGCACAAGGGACAGATGGATCGCGGCGGTACCAGAGCTCAAGGCAACGGCGCTGTTCGCTCCGACCAGTCCCGCAAGCTCCGTCTCAAAGGCATCGACGTTCGGCCCCAGAGGCGCAATCCAATTGGTCCGGAACGCCTCTTCCACATAGTTTCTCTCGGTATCTCCCATGTGCGGTGTTGACAGCAGTATCTGCTCGTCGATGCCTCGGCGCTCGATGAGATCGACGACCCGACCTGAAGCGTCGACCACGGGAAGATGGTCGATGGTGTGCTTCTGCATCAATTCGAGCGCATCTCGTCGGGTCCGGTTTTCTGAAACTACTACGGACTGCCGCGCCGAGATGCTTGCGAGCGTCTGGTCGAGCGACGCGCCCTCGAGCAGGAGCCTGCGCAGATCCCCATCGGTCACCGTCCGCTCGAATTTGCGGTCATCCTCGATCAATAGCAGCACGCCGAGACCGCTACGATCGAGCATATCGAGCGCATCGCGCAGGGTGGACTGGCGTGTAATGCAAATTCCCGAAATATCCATGCGACAGTCCTCAGCGGATCTTGCGGGCTGGCACGCCCGCATAAGTCGTTCCAGGGGGAACATCTACCGTGACGACCGCACCCGCGCCGATTGTCGCGTCGTCGCCAACCGTGACACCCGGGAGTATATTCGCTCCAGCGCCGATGAAAACCCGCAATCCGAGCCGCACATTGCCAGCCAGCGTTGCGCCTGGAGCAACATGACAGTGGCTCCGAACCACGCATTCATGATCTACTACCGCACCATGGTTGACGATGACGCCTTCGCCGATGGTCGCCGCGGGTGCAATGACGGCTCGAGCGGCAACGAACGTACCGTCTGCAATGCCAACGTCTCGGGCGATTGTCGCGCTCGGATGAATGACGGTCGAGGGCAATCCACCGCGCGCCTTCAGGGCTTCGAACATTCTGGCCCGGACGTCGTTGCGGCCGATCGAAACATGAAAGCGCTGCGCGGTCCTGTTTACGGTCGGATCGAACCGCTCCACCGTCAAACCCTGAAACCTCTTGCCTATCCGGTTGTCGGATTCGTCCGCTACGCAGACGTCAATCTGCGGTTCGCACGACTGTAGCGCATCGAGAACCACCATGCCGTGGCCACCCGCGCCGAGCAGAAGATAACGTTCAATAGACATTGGTTTTCGCCGAAGAAGCGCCGGCAAGATCGATCCCGGCTAGAAGATTGATAATGCGTTCGCCGGCTCGGCCATCGCCATAGACGTTCGTCCCGTCGAACCGCGATGATGAGAGCGCGGCCTCGATCGCACGATCGAGGTCGTCGCGATCGGCAGAGCAGTCGAAGACGTTCAAATTGCGTTGACGCAAATTCTGTCGTGATCCGACGTTAACGACCGGCGTTCCAAAACTAGCGGCCTCGATGATGCCAGCACTTGAATTACCGGCCATCAGATTCGCCGCGGCCAACCACGACAGGAACTCTTCTCTAGGCAAATTGGTTGCAAGATGAATTTCACCCGCGGCGGCGCGCTCTTCCAGCATCCGCCTCACGCCCGCACTTCCTGCATCCGAATTTGGCCTGAGCGCGATGATCTGAAAGCCCCTGGCCAGCATCGCATCGACGACGCTATTCGCATATTCCTCGGACGACGCAGTCTCCTGCAGCACCGGGTGGTAGACGAAGAGGCCGACCAAGCCGTGCGGATCGAACCCGATCCGCCGGCAGAGGTCCTCGCGCCTGGCCAGCGAGACATTGGCGACATCGTCAAGTCCAGGCGCACCAACGACAGAAATGCGATCGGGCGCCTCGCCCATGCGGACCAGCCGCTCCCTGCTTTCGTCGGTCGCTACGAAATGGAAATGGGCTAGCTTCGAAATTGAGTGTCGTACCGGCTCGTCAACAGTGCCAGACCGCTCGCCGCCATGAATATGGGCGACTGGAATGTTGAGATGTATCGCGGCCAGCGCGCCGGCCAGCATTTCTCCGCGGTCGCCCAGCACGAGAACCACGTCCGGGTGGATCACCTGAAGCGCACTAACGAACCCGATAAGCATACGTCCTATGTTGCTAGCCATCAGTGCGCCGGATGGTGGGCCCTCCTCGACGGCAACCCGCGCTGAGATCGGCAGGCCCGCCTCCTCGACATGCCTAACGGTGAAGCCATATTCCACCATCAGGTGCATTCCGGTAACGACAAGGGAGAGTTCAAAGGCGTCTGATCTGTGAATACGTTGCAGGGTCGACTGCATCAGGCCAAAATCCGCGCGGGTGCCGGTGATGTAGCACACTTTGCGGGGTCTCATGCGAGGTCCGACCAGACGAGCGTCTCGCCTGCCGCGATGGCGCGCGCTGTCTTCCTTCCAATGACTTTGTCGAGATTGATTGGTGGGATCCCGGTCCCAGGGCGCATCAGGGCGACGTCTTCTCGGACAATTGGGGCGCCCGCATCGATCGCGCGAACGGCGGTAACGCTCCGGCGCACCAGATCACGTACCGGCAATTCGGAGGCGGTTGGAGCCTTGGTAGCAGACCCCAGGGCTTGCTCGACGTCGCGGATTTGTCGCACCAACGCTGCAAGTTGATCAGGCTCGAGGGAGGCCTTGTGGTCGGGTCCTGGCAGCCCGGAATTCAGCGTGAAATGTTTTTCGATGACTCTCGCCCCCAGCGCAACCGCGCCGGTCGAGACCGCAAGGCCAAGAGTGTGATCAGAGTAGCCGACCGGCAGGCCGGTGGCTCGGGCCAGGGTGTTCATGGCCCGCAGATTAACGTCGGTGCAAGCGGTCGGATAGTTCGAGGTGCAATGGAGGATGGTCACGACGTCCCCCAGCGGCTCGGTAAAACCGTGGCTCTCTCGCGCCAAGCGAATGATTTCAACGGCGGCGACGACTTCATCAAGCGCGGCCATCCCCGTTGAAACGATCAAGGGAACCCCCTTAGAAGCCATGTGCCGGAGCAACGGTGGATTAGTGATTTCGCCGGAAGGGACTTTGATACGCTTGATGCCGAGAGCGACCAAGAAGTCGAGAGATTGGTCATCGAATGCCGTCGACATGAACTCGATGCCGAGGTCGGCGCAGCGTGCGAACAGGCGCCGGTGCAGACTTTCCGACATCTCGAGCGCCTTGAGCATGCCGTGCTGGTCACCGTCGCCGGTCGCCTGTTTCTGATACTCGGCCTTTTCGGCGCCCTTGCGCGTCAGCTTGTCGGCGGAAAAGGTCTGGAACTTGACCGCATCGGCGCCGCTTTTGGCGGCGGCTTCGACCAGCTCCACGGCCATTTTCTCGTCGCCGTTATGATTGACGCCGGCCTCGGCGATGATGAAGGTCTTCATGGCGATTTGCCGTAATGCTTTGCCAGGGCCTCGGCGGCGACCCAGTCTGCCTCGGTATCGATATCGACCGCCTCGCAAGGCTGGTCGCAGAGCACCCCGACCGTGCGGGGAGGGAAAAATCCCCCGTGCGCTTCTAGCACAGTCGAGCGGATCAGGTACATGTTGCCGGCGACATAGACCACCGGCGGTAGGTCCTGCGACCGCAAGGTGATTTGCTTTCCATCGGCGAAGGGTCGCAGTTTGCCGCCCTGCTCCCAATGGAAGGCATGATTCGGATGCGGATGGGCCGGCGCGACACCGATCACGGCATCGGCGTCGCCGCCATCGACATGGGCGAAAGCCTCGGTCCAGCGTGACGGCTCGCGGACCGGCGAGGTCGGCTGCAGCAACGCGACCACATCGAAGCTGCTTCCGATTCGCTGCTCCCGGGCCAGGATGTCGAGCACGACCGCCGCGGAGGTTGCCGTGTCGGAGGCAAGGGCCGCCGGCCGCAGGTATGGCACATCGACGCCTTCGGCCCGGCTCGCGTCAGCGATCTCTTCGGAATCGGTCGAGACGACAACCTTGTCGAACCGCTGCTGCCGTTGGGCAAAGCGGATCGACCAGGCAATAAGCGGCACGCCGAGAAAGCGTTTCGTGTTCTTGCCGGGCAAGCGCTTCGAACCACCGCGCGCCGGAATGATAGCCAGCGTCTTCAAGGGCGAACCACGCTATTGCGAGAGGAATTCTTTCAGCATTCGCAACCCGACCGTGCCGCTACGCTCGGGATGAAATTGGGTCGCGGTGACGTTGTCGCGTTTGACCATCGCGCTGATCCGGTGACCGCCATAGTCGCAATCGGCAAGCCGGTCATCGTCGTTCGCGGGCTGAGCGGCGAACGAATGTACGAAATAGACCGCAGGGCCTTCCGTTCCGAAGGGCTCAAGCAGGGTTTTTTCCCAGCTGCGGCCGGCCTGCGGCTCGATTAGATGATTCCAGCCGATATGTGGTACGCGCTGCGGGACGCCATCGGTATTGGTGTTGGGAATCATCCGCACGCGTCCAGGCAGAACGCCGAGGCCCGGCGTCTCGCCGAACTCCTCACTGGCCTCGAACAGGATCTGCATGCCGACACAGATGCCGAGCATCGGACGGCCGGACCTGACGAATTGATGGATGGCTTCGCCGTGGCCGAGACGGTTGACCGCACGCATGCATTCGGAGAAGGCCCCGACCCCGGGAACCACGAGCCGCTCGGCGGCCACGGCATCCTTGGGATCTTCGGTAACATGGACGTCGGCGCCCGCGTGCTCCAGCGCGCGGGCAACGTTCAGCATGTTGCACATGCCGTAGTCGAGTAATGTGATCTTCGTGGCCATTAAACCTGCCTGACAGCCAATCCGGCCTTCAACGCGGCAGCCCGGATGTCCCCCAATTGCACACGCTTATAGTGCAAGGTGTCGGCCATAGAAATCCCGTCGGGCCGGGCCGATTCGGCCACTTTCAGGAAGTCCTCGATGCTGCCCATGCCGCCGCTGGCGATCACGGGAACGGTCGCCAGCCTGCTGACCTGGCTGATCAAATCGATGTCGAATCCCTTTCGGGTGCCTTCCCTGTCAACCGAGGTCAACAGAATCTCGCCGGCCCCCATTTCCACGCCGCGCTGGACCCATTGCAGGACATCCAGCCCGGTCCGTTCCCGGCCATTGTCGGTGTAGGCCTCCCACTTGCCCGGGGCGACCTGCTTGGCCTCAATCGACAAAACCATGGCCTGGGAGCCGAAATGGCGCGCAACTTCGCCAATGAGCTCCGGACGGGCGATGGCCGCCGTGTTGATGGCGACCTTGTCGGCCCCCGACCTCAGGATGTGCCGGGCATCATCGACCGAGCGAATCCCGCCTCCGACGGTTATGGGAATAAAGACCTGATCGGCGGCGCGCCGGATGATGTCGCTCAGATTGTTCCGCCCGTACAGGCTGGCGACGATGTCCATGTAGACCAGTTCGT
Source organism: Bradyrhizobium sp. 62B (assembly GCF_030272265.2). Lineage (NCBI taxonomy): Bacteria > Pseudomonadati > Pseudomonadota > Alphaproteobacteria > Hyphomicrobiales > Nitrobacteraceae > Bradyrhizobium > Bradyrhizobium sp. 62B. The sequence goes on from NZ_CP092841.2 coordinate 5,069,732, forward strand.
CGGCGCCGGCGCGGTAATAGTCGAGCGCGAACTCCTGCGGGTCTCCCATCACGCGCAAGCCCTCGAGCTGGACGCCCTTGATGAGGTTTTTCCCCTTGATGTCCAGCCGAGGAATGATTCTGAGGTTGCTCACGTCGGATTACCCGCCAGATCCGGACCTATTCTTCCCACACCGCATGACGCAATTGCCAGTTGTTGCCGACCCATTTCCACAGATTGGGGGAACGGAAACTGTCGGCAAGGCGGGCAAAATACTGTTCGGTCATGATCGGGCTCTCGAACATCTTGCTCGCCTCCGGGAACTCCTTTTCGGGGATGCTTAGATAGCGGAAGATCTCCTCAGCAAAGCGTGATGGATATTCGTGATCGAAACGCTTCACCAGTGCGACGCCCTCCTCGCGGTCGATGTCGCCAGATCGAATCTCCTGCGAGGCGTCGTAGCTCGCGCGGCCGATGCCGAACTTCACCCCGGTGGTGTAATAGTGGAAGTCATCGATGCGATCATCGATGCTGTTGTACTTGCTGTAGGTGCCCGGCGTTCGCTCCGGGGAAGCCTGGAAACCGCCGTGCTCGACGGCGTAATAGTAACAGCTCTGCGGATGCCACTTCAGATAATAGCCGAGATAATGCACCTCGACCTTCTGCCGCTCGATCTCGTTGGGATCGGCGGGCAGATAGGGCAGCAAGTCCTGGTGCTCGACCCCGAACTGGTTTTTCAGGTCGGCAATCGAAACCCCGCCGAGATAGATTTTCGACTGGTCGTCGGAGGTGAAATAGGACCAGTCGCGCTTGGCGGAATCGGTATCGCCGATCGGATTGCCGTACTCGGCTTCGTTCTCGCCGTAGATCACCAGCGGTATCTTGTGCAGCAGCGCCATCTTGGGCGCCAGCGATTTCTGTCCGAACATGAAGGCCTGGAACGGATGGAACAAGAGATCGACCGCCAACCGCGTCAGCAGCCGGTGCACGCGGCCGTTGGGCGTCATCAGCATGTTGTCGTGGCCGGCGTGAATCCAGCTCTGGAAGTTCTTCCAGCCCCAGTCGGTATAGATATGCGGCGCCCAGGTGACCGTGAGCGGGTGCATGCCGTATTTGGTGCGCAGAATGTGGGAGGCGTAAAAGCTGTCCTTGCCTCCCGATCCCGGCAGGATGCAATCATACTTGCCGTCGCGGCTGCGGTGCTGGTCGAGCAGATCGCGCAGCTGGCGCTCGCGTTCATCCCAATCGATGGTCGCATTCTTCTTCTCGGCAAAGCGGCAGGCGTCGCAGATGCCCTCGGCGTCAAAAAAGATGGTCTTCTTCTGGGTTTCCTTGGTGTGGGCGTACTCGACCGCCGAATTCGGGCGCTGGTTGGAAATAACACAACGCTTGCAGAACACGACTTTCTTTGGGAGGCCGAAGCGGGTGGTCAGATTGGTCGCGTCCGGCGCAAAGAGCGACTTGTCGATGTCTTGGGGGGCCTGAATCTTTTCCATGCGGGAAACCTCTAACTCGCCAGCGTCGTGACCGTCTGTCCGCAGCCAACGACCAGGCCGGCCGCAAGCTCGATCAGATTTCGGGATTGAGCCGCTTCTTAAGCTATCGGAGGCGGAAAAACCAATGATTATTGCACAGCAAAATAGCCGATTTTGCTCAATGATCTAGGGCTTTAGGCGGCCTTTCGGTCGGCCGGCGGCAGAAAGCCGGGTGCCCTGTACGGCCGACAGTGCCACCCCAGATTCAGGCGCGAGACGCCCCGGTCACCCGCCGATAGACCTCCAGGAGCTTGGCCGCGTTCTTGACGGCCTGGAAATTGGATACGGCCATCTGGTAGGCCGCCTCGCCCATCCGCGCCGCCAGCGCCCGGTCGGACGCAACCGCGGCGATGGCATCCGCCAATGCTTGAGCATCATGCGGTGGAACCGCCAAGCCGGTCACGCCGTGGACCAACGTGTCCGCCAGCGGCTTCCTGACCGCCGCGATGCTGGGAACCCGCAGAAAGGCGGCCTCGAAGATCGGGCGACCCGGCGCATCGTAGTGCGACGGAAAACATAGAACGTCCATGCAGGCATAGGCCTGCGCAATATTCGCCATAAAGCCGACCATGTGCACGCGGTCAGCCAATCCATGCTCCTCGATTTTGGACTTGACCTCGGTCCCTACGTCCTGTCCGATTCCAAGTCGGTTCAGAATACGGGCCTTCAGCGTGTTGGAGCCGCTCGCATCACCGCCGACGATGACGAACTCGACATTGAGGCCGCGATCCCGCGTCAGGCGCGCGGCCTCGATCAGTTCGAAAATGCCTTTTACACGCAACAGATTGCCGACGAACCCAACCTTGAACGAGTCCGGTTTCAGCTTGAGCTGGTCTGCAAGCGTGGCAGCCGACTTCTCGGGAGCGTCCAGCGACAGCGAATTGTGAATGACATCGACCGGCAGATCCGGCGGCAGGCTGGCCCGCACGTTTTCATCGATGGCAATGACGGCGCTCGCCCGATCCCGCAACATCCGGGAGATCCAGCGAGTTCGGCGGGATTCGCGGTCATCCCTGACCACCGAACGCACGTGCACGACGACCGGCACCTTGAACAGCCGGCTGGCAAACAGCCACGGCAGCAAGCCGGTGATCTCGTTGATGTGAATCAGATCGACGGACTTCCATTGACGGCGGGCCCGCAGAAGCCCTGCGATTGTCGACGGCACGAAAGCGATCTCACGAAGCAACACCAGCCAGCGCAGTCCGCGATAGTAGCCGTACCGCGTGTTGTCGAACTGGCTGATCCCGGCCGTCTCAATCATGTCCCCGAGCTTCGACAGAAAGGCATGAACGCTGCCGCGCGGCGCGACGAATACTGGTTCAACGGCGCCCGTCGGCAACGCGCGCACGACCTCATAAAGGCTGCGGCAACCGCCGGCAAAGGCGCCCGTCATGTGAATATAGAGAACCCTCATGACTCGTTTTTCGCCATCGCCATCCCGCGCGCAGACGACCCGCGACAGGCGGCCCGATCAGCGTACCGTTTCGCAAACCCGAGCCTGTTCTGGAGGTCTTTCACGTTATCCGATCAATCGCCGCGACGAATTCACCAGCCGCTTGGCGAACGCAAACACGTCGCGGTTGTTTTTATAGTCCAGGAAGGTCTTGCGCGGCAGCGCCATGATCGCTTCGAACTGCTGCGCATCCAGATTGAGCTTCTTGATGACATATTGACGATCTTCCTCCAGAAGATCGGCGGGATAAACCGGCGCCTTCATGGCCTCGACCGCGTCGGGCCGCGTCATCTGGCCGGACAGGACGAGATTCGAATAGTGCGCCTTGCGCTTGTCGATATCGAATTTGCGCGGCAGCAAATAAGCCTGATAAAACCGCGTGTAGATCGATTCATAGTGCTTGCCGCCGTAATAGACCCAACCGAGCTCATTCTGCAGAATGTTCATCGCCTGGTTCTTGTTGTAGTCGATGAAATTGAGAACCGAGACCATGCGGATACGGCGGAGAAAGACGTAGTAGAACAGATCCAGCAAGGAGAAATGCGGATAGGTCGAAAGCCTCGCCGAACCAAAACGGCGGTGAACATCCTTCACATAGGACCAGTCGAAATATCCATAGCCCCATTTCTCCGGCAGGATCGCCTCCGATATCACGTTGGTGCCGGTGATGATATGCCTGAGCCCGTGTTTCGCGGCGATCCGGTACAGCAGCGCGAAAATCGCATGGTCCGTCGGCACCTCGCCGTCGGGCGTCGACGCCTTCAGAAATGAAATCTGCAAATTCTGAAACTCTTCCCAGTCGATGACATGGGTATAAAGATCGATGCCGAGCTTGTTGAGCGTCTTCTCGATATTGGCAACGGCAAGTTCGGAATTCCAGCCGTTGTCGAGATGGACCGCCAGGGGGCGCAATCCCAGGTTCTTGACCACCCACGCCACATAGGTGCTATCGACCCCGCCACTGACCCCGATGACGCAGTCATAGCGCTTTCCCTCGCCCGCCCGTTTCACTTCGGCAACCAGTTGCGCGAGACGCTCCTGGCGCTGTGCCGGCGGGATGATCCGCTGACGGGCGACCTCCTCGTAGCGGTGACAATGATTACAGACCCCCGCCGCATCGAAAGAGATGTCCGGATCGGTCGTATCCATGATGCATCTCGTGCAGACTGTCACACTCTCGGTCCCTCTTGAACACATCGCCGGATTTTCATGGCGGCTCGCCCTGATTAAAGCAAATCCGGTCGTTGGAGAAATACTGATTTTCGGCCTGCCTGCCGCAGACCGGACTGATCGTACGCAAGTCCTGCGCGGGTCCGTTTCAACCGAGGACCGCTGACAGTTCGGCATGGGAGGGATAGGTGATGAGCACGGCGCGGTGGGGGCCGTGAAACACGAACATCGCTCCCGCGGCGACCGCCGCGGCGCCTCCCTGTTTCGACGCCACGCCGAAATCGGCGATCGTGCCCGCGCCGCCGGAGGCAATCACGGGAATGCCGACCGCCGAAGCGACCTTCGACACCAGTTCGATGTCGTAACCTTTCATGGTCCCGTCGCGATCGATCGCGGTGAGGAGAATTTCACCGGCGCCAAGCTCCGCCATCATCCGGGCGTAGACCACCGGCTCGTGCCCCGTAGACCTGGTGCCGCTGTCGCCATAGACCTCGTAACGGCCCAGCAGCTTGCGTTTGACATCCATCGATACCACGATCGCCTGGCTGCCGAATTCATTGGCCGCCGCGCGCACGAATTGCGGATCGGCCAGCGCAGCGGCATTGACGACGATTTTCTCGACACCGAGCCCCAGTATCCTGCGCACCTGCTCGATAGTCGTTATTCCGCCGCCATAGGCGACCGGCATAAAACATTCGCTGGCGATGCTTTCGATGGTGCTGAATGCGGGCCCGCTGCCGGTGCGCGAGGCCGCAATATCGAGCAGCACGAGTTCGTCGACTTCCTTTTCGTTAAATATCCGGATCGCATTGATGGGATCACCAACGTAGACCGGATTCTTGAACGCGGTCGTCTTCACGAGGCCGGCGCCACGCAGCAGCAGCGCGGGAATGACGCGGGTCTTCAGCATCGCTCTACAAAATTCCTGAGGAACGCCATTCCGAAGCGGTGGCTCTTTTCCGGATGAAACTGCGCGCCGAACAAATTGCCGCGCTCGAATGCCGCCGTGAATGTACCTGACCCATAGGACACCCCGAGCAGGACGTCTTCCGCCACCTTGCACTTCACGTGATACGAATGGGCAAAATAGAACCGCGCATGGGCGGGGAAATTCGCGGTGAGCGCGGAAGCCTTGGCCGGAATAACTTCGTTCCAGCCCATATGCGGGACCTTGAGACCGGGATCTCCGTTCTGATCGAACCGGACGGCTTCGGCCTCGATCCAGCCGAGACCGGAGAGCGCCCCCTCCTCGCTGCTCCGCGCCATCAATTGCATCCCGAGGCAGACCCCGAGGGTCGGAACCCTGTCGACCAACGCCTTTTGATTCAGCACCGGGATCATGCCGGATTCCCGCAATTTGCCCATGCCTGCATCGAACGAACCCACTCCGGGCACGATGATCTTGCTGGCCCCGTCAAGGTCATCCGGCGATGACGCAATCCTGGAGGCTGCACCAATCTTCTTGAGCATGTTTTGCATCGATCCCAGGTTGCTGGTCCCATAATCGACGATCGTAATCACTTGATCTTCCCCATGTTGCCGCATTCGGCAAGAAGCGCCCGGATGTTCTCGATGTGGCCTCGACGGAAATATTGGTCCGAAACACGATTTGATACCGTGGGCCAGGCGCGGTTCTCGATCAACGTGGCCAACGCAGAGGGATTATCCACCAAGGCGGCGTCGTTGCGTCTCACAAGGTCGAGCACCAGTTCGTGTCCGGGCAACGCCAGAACCCCGGTCGGCGTGCCGATCCCAAGCGCCTCGTAATGGCACGCCGAGGAGACACTCAGATGTAGATCGGACATGGCGATCATCTCGAACGTATCCGGCCTGGAATTGCCCGGCCACAGCTTTACCCGGTCATCTCCGGAAAATCTGCTCTCATAGTGGCTTGTACCGATCTCATAGCCCGGATGCAGCCGGATATTGAATTGCAGGGGGCCCGGACAGAGTTTGAGGAACGCCGCTACGAAATCAGCCAATTGCTCCACGCCAGTTCCCTGTGATGTCAGGGTCACCACGGGCCGGTCCGGATCGGTCGAGAACTGACGCTGACGCAGCGCCCGGGCGGACTCGATCCACGAGGCGCCGACCTCGCGAATCCGGCCGAGCCGGCCCAGCGCCGAGTCCTTCAATAGGTCGCCCCACCACGAACCATAGACCGTCAGGAAATCCGGCAGCAGCATCGCACCTTGATCGAATTCGAGCGCCGCAGCGGGAAGTGAATCTGGATGGTTTTCGCTGAAGATGCCGTGCTGCATTTCGACAAAGGGAATGCCGAGCGCGCGCGCCGCCAGAAACAGCGCAAACTGTCCGGAGTTCGGGATCATGACGCAACCAGGCCGGAGCCGCCGCAGAACGATGCGATAGAGCCAGCTGCGCCAGATCAGGACGCTGTATTTGCGGCGAATTCGTTCTGCCGTAAATTCAGGCAGGTCGAGATCGTTGATGATGGTTTGTGACAGCTTCTGGAAAACATCAACATGGCCGCGCACCCCGAAGATGCGCCCTAGAACGGCGCTCAGCGCCACCACCGAGGTGTCGTTGAAGACCGGCTGACGAACTGCGCCCCTGGCATGTTGCTCAAAGCCGGGCGCATCGACATACAGCATCTTTCCGCCACCACCGATCCCGTCGATGATTGGATCAAAGTAGATGTCGCGCCATCCACGTCCATCGAATGTGCGCAGGGCCGAACTCATGGTGGCGCCGAGATATTGGATGCCGCGCGGCGCGACGATTAATTGTCTGACGGCGGAAAACATGCTCGCCAGTATTTCGCGCCTGGAAGCCATCGGGCGCGACAGCCCGAGATTTTGCATGGTGAAGGAAATCTCGAAGCGGAGAATCCGCCACAGCGATATCCCACCGATCGTCAGTTCGAACACCCGGTGACGCTGCTCAAACTCCTCCAGAACAGCGGTGACTTCAGCTTCCGACCGGGGTGACGGGAATGACGCCATTCATCTCAGGCCAAAGATATCCGAAACCAGCTTCATGGAGTGCCAGGAATCCCCAATGGTAGCCAGGTTGGCCGGCTGGCCGCGCGTCGCCGCTATCGCCTGCACGGCCTGATAACGCAATCCCGGCTTGTAGGCGGTATCGTCGGCATCGATCTCCCGCGTGGTAACGGCCCGGCTACCCCGCAGCTGGACGGACACCCGCTCAAGCGGTCGCAGCTCGATGCGTTGCTCCGGCGTGTTGACGGTGACGATCCAGGGGCCGGGACCATCCCAGATCCCCTCATAGAGCCCGACGTCGCCGCTGCTGAAGTTGATTTTCGCCAAAACCAGTCCGGGCCGTCCCGGCTTCCAGGGCACGATCGGCTCGACGCTCGCGACTTCGCCGCGGCCAAGAACGCGGAAGTAATCAATCAGGTGGATCGAGTTCGCGAACATGTAGTTCCGCGCCACAAGTTCCGGCTGCTTGTTCACCAGCATGGCGGATTGCTGATCTTGCTGATCGATGACCTTGATGAATCGCTCCGACGAGCTGCCCTTGAGCATCTCGAGCGCCTGCCGCGTACTGGAATAGGCCCTGCGATTGAAGGCCACGAATGCCCGACGTCCGCTGCGGTCGGCCGCGTCCCGGATCCGCGTGGCATCGGCAAGATCGTAGCCGGCGGGCTTCTCGAGCAGAACGGTCCATGGATGTTCGAAACAGGCGGCCGCGACGTCCGCCATCGAGAGTTCGATGACCGTCACGACGACCAGATCTGCCTGCGTCCTGCTGTAGAGATCGGAAACGGAATCGTAGACCTTGGTGCCGTGAACGGCTGCAAGCTTCTCGGCGCGTTCGCGGGTACGGCTGTAGATACCGGCAATGGTCACGTCGGGCAGACCGGCGAAGGCCCGCATGTGCTCTTCGGCCATATAGCCCGCGCCGACGAAGGCGACTTTCAATCCTGAAGCCAAATCCAGTCTCCTCAGGCCCACATGAATTTGCGTTCGATCGGCAATCCGTTTCCGAGGGCGACCATGCGGCCGGCGTTTTCACCCGAAAGGTTTGCCGCCACCAGCGCAGCGACAGCGTGCCGCCCGTCCTCGCCGGTGGGGTATGCGCCACCCGAAAGCATCGCGCGCCAAAGGTGTTCCGTCGGCTTGGTCACGTCGGCCTGGGCGATCTTGCGTTGAAATTCGTTTGCCCCCATGCCGTACCGGGTGGTCGGAAGGTCGCGGTATTCGGGCAATCGATGGATGCCGCGAACAAATCCAGCCAGCTCGTCGACCAGGATCTGCCCGTTGCGGCATCCGTAAATAACCTCGATGCCATGCCCGAGGTCGGCCCCAAGCTCGATGATCAGCCGTACCCCGGACGCCGTGATGCCGCGCAATTGCCCTGAGCGGTCGACATACTGGGGACCTCTCGGATTGGGCACATTGTTCGGGTCGAACCAGCAGGATATTTCGGCCACCTCTTCGTTGGTCAAATAGCGAAAGGCCTCGAAGTAATGACAACCGTTCATGGCGAGACCGAAATTGCTCGCGGTGACGACCATGGACCGCAATCCGCCGAATTCTGCCGTCTCCGTCAGCGCCTTGATATCGGTGTATTGCTCCATGAACCGCATCTGGTGGTTAGCCGCGAGCTTTGCTCCGGCCGCACGGCACTCGGCGATCATGCGGTCGCACTCTTCCAACGAGCAGGCCATCGGCTTCTCGCACAGGATATAGCGCACGCCGGCGCCGGCGGCCGCGCAAACGAACTCGCAATGGCTGGGCGCCGTGGTCGAAATCACCACGGCATCGGGCCGCACCGTCTGGAGCATTTGGGTCGCGTCGTCGAACGCTAAGGCCTTGTCGACATTGCATTCCGTCAGCGTCGTCGCGAGTGCCTCGGCGGACTGGTCGAAAATGCCGGCGAGCTCAAATCCGGCATTGCGGGCGGCGGTAATATGTCGGCGGCCCATACGCCCGACCCCAATCACACAAACTCTCATTCTGGTCTCCAATAGCGGCGCATATCCGAACCGTGCCGAGATCGGTTTCGGTCGCCGAAGGTCTGTGATTCAAGCCCGTTGCTACGACGATTGTGCCGTCAAGGCAACCGGCGGGGCAGACAGCCGTCAGTCCCGATACGGGCCCAATCGCCGTCATTCAGTCGATCGAGGGTCCATGATGCCATGCAGGCAGCTTGGGAAGGTGGCCCGGGTAAAGGGACACGTCCAGCACCTCGTTTGTGATGATCTTCCTCATCACCCGTGCGGGACGGATTCAACGGCTTCCGCGCTGTCGGTCGGCTCCGTGTCGTCGACGATATCGAGCGATTGCGATTCGATCATGCGGGCATAGATCCCGCCCTTGGCGAGCAGGTCGTTATGGCTGCCAATTTCGGCCACGCGCCCCTGATCCAGCACGACGATCGAATCAGCCCGGCGCACCGTCGACAACCTGTGGGCAATCGCAATGATCGTCTTGCGTCGCCCCAGCGCCATCAATTGCTTTTGAATCGTTCGTTCGGTGAGCGTATCGAGCGCGCTGGTCGCCTCGTCCAGAATGATGACCTCGGGATCGCGCAGGAACGCTCGCGCCAGCGCAAGACGCTGTCGCTGACCGCCGGACAGCCTCGACCCGCGGTCACCGAGCACCGTGCCGTATCCCTCCGGCAGCGATACAATCCAGTCATCAACCGCCGCCAGGCTTGCGGCGGCTCGAATTTGCTCGATCGGCGGCTCCTTCCGGAGGCCAAAGCACAGATTGGCGCTGATGCTATCGTTGGTCATGACGATGTCTTGAGTGACCACGCCCAGCCTGCGCCACCACGAATTGACCGACAGGCTATTGAGGTCTTCTCCATCTATCGAAATCCGGCCTGAATTCGGCCGGTACAATCTCGCGATCAGATTGACGATCGTCGACTTGCCGGAGCCGGAGCTGCCGACGATGGCCACCATGTGGCCCCGCGGCACGGTAAAGCTGAGATTCTTGAGAACTTCCGGTCCGCCCGAAGTGTAACTGAAGGACACATTCTGGAGCTCTATGCCGCCGGAAAATGATTCCAACTCCTTCGAACCGTCCACTTCACGCGCATTTTCGCAAGCATTCAGGAACGCCTCGTACTCGCGAAATGCATCGAGATGGACGATGATATTATTGCGGGAAATACTGAGAATGCTAAGTGGCGAAAGGATGCGAAACAGCAGGACAAAGAATATCACGAGGACGCCTACCGCCCGGGCGGCGACGGCGGGATCCAATACCCCGATGACCATGACGGTCAGGCAAATCAGAATCCCGCCGATCGTGCTGAAAAACGGGACGATCATATTTTCGACAGCGACCGTCTTGTCGCGCGCGCGCTCCAACCTCGCCACCGATATCTCGACATCGCGTTTGACGACGCCAGAAGCGCCGGCAAGGCGAATGAGCTTGGCGCCATTCAGCGTCTCAAAAAACGCCTGGGCAAACTGCTGATTGGCCTGGGACGTTTCCGTGCCCACATTGTGCACCAGCCTGGTCGTCAACGCCCTGAACAACAGCGTCGCGCCGATCACGTACACACTGGCAATGATAAACAGAAACGGCGAGACGGCGGTGAGGACGACGATATAACTCGCGAGCACGAGAATGCTCGAGACAAGCGTTGCAAAGAAGCGGATGGCAATTCCCATTCGGGCCGGATGGCTCACCGTCACATTTGAAATCTGGCCCGCGCCGATCGAGTCGATGAACTGCATGCTTGTGGAGATCAAGGCATCGAACGCCTTCAATCGAAGCGCGAAGTCGACGCGGTGCGGAATCGCGTAACCCAAATACTCCTGGGTGAATTGCAGAATACCACGCAAGAGCACCACAATGAGCATCAGGGCGCCCGCCCAGATCAGGCGTGTCTCCACCGGCAGCGCCTCGAACAAGCCCGAAATGCTCCCCAGCAGCGGAACGCTGGAAAAAATATTGCTGCGGCCCATCGTCTCGAGCAGCGGCACGAGCAGGAACACGCCAAAGCTCTCGGTCAGAACGCCTAACACGGCCAAAACCACAAACAGTACGATGGTGCGCCCATGACCAGCCCGATATCGCCAGCCGAGCGAAAACAGCGCGCGATAGTCCCTCAGTCTCTGCGCGATCATCGCGAAACCTTCGATATGCGCCCGCGGGTCGCTTGCTCAGCTGTCAAGAAAACTCTCACTGTATTTCATAGAACGACGAGATTGCCACTCAACTGAAAAGCCGTACGACGCTTTGACGCGATCGAAGTCCACGCTTTCAGGAGGCAAAACCGCCTATAGATTGATCGAGCGACTCGAGAATATCGTTCATGGCAATTTTAGAAGTTATGTCAAGGATATTCCGACACTTCTGATCTGACGATCCTTAACGGTTACCCAGCTCCCAAGCTAGATGGGCCGATATTAATTGGCGATATTCGATTGAGGTAAGGCAGGACGTCGGCGCAAGCCAGGGCGTCGTCTGATCTTAGCAAAAGCTGGGACGACGTGGCCGTTGTTAGTATGTCTGGATACGCGTGACCTCGAAGTCGGTTTTCGTGCATCTCCGGGGACGGAGTGCCCTTCCCACCAAAAAATAATAAAAACTGCAGTCTACAACCGGTGGGCAAGTGATCGAGAGCAACTCATGCCTCGCTGGAGCGTCGTTCCTCTACGGGTTGATTGATCGAGAGCGGTAATGATAGTCTTCGTCCTCCCCAGCAGACTGGTAACCCCTATGTCGCGACGTTCTATTTTTTTGATCGAGTGCTCCGCGCCGCACTGGGTCGATGTCGTAAGGCTGTTGGAGCAATCCGGCGTCACCGTCACTAAATGGACGGCGTGGACCCATGCCAAGGGCAATATTCCCGCGTCCATCTTTCACGACACGATCGACGCAAAGCGCGGGCTCGACCAATACGGACGCAAACCAACGTCCCTCGAATTTGACGAGGCTTGCGAGAAGGTGTGGCGCGAAGATGCCCAAACCATCTACGACATGATGAACAAATTTGATCCCAATCGGGATCAGTCATTTCTAGAACGCAGCGCGCTGTTTGTTGATCATCTCTGCCTGTGGCGCGATGAACTTTCTCGCGCGCGGCCCGATCTCGTGGTGTTTCCGGCCCCGCCTCATGTCGTCTATGACTACATCCTGCTGGCGCTATGCAGGGCACTATCAATTCCGACACTGATGTTCGAAGAAATCACAATCCTGCCGCCCTATTCGCTGGCAATGCCGGACTACCGGATTGGGCCGAAAATCACCCTCGGCCATTATCCGATATCTGACGAAACCAAGACCATCGTTGCGAGACTTCGAGGCGACTATGCAATGGCGAAGCCCGCGCGCGAGGTCGCCGCCGAACGCGAGAAGCGTGAAACGATGAAAAACAATCGAGAAGCCATTGCCAAACTGGTCAATGAAACCAAAATTGCGGATCAGAAGCATCGCGGCAAGTACGGTGACAATCAAAAATTGATCAACATCACCTCGCTGGTGAAGGAGCGCAACGTCCCCTTGCGGAATTCGTTCAGCGGCGATTTTGCTAACACCCGCTATATCGACCAACTTGCCGCAAACATTGAAGACGTCGAGCATCTTCGCGGCATTTATGAAAGCCTGCAGACTTCCGAGCTTCCGCGGAACTTTATTTATGTGCCGCTGGCAGGACAGCCAGAGCGGACAAGCAATCCCCAAGCCGATATTCACGCTAACCAGTTGCTGATGATACGCCATATCGCAGCAGGAAAGCCCAAAGATTGGGGCATTGTCGTCAAGGAGCATCCCAACCAATTCAGCCCGCACTTTGCCGGCGGCACTTGCCGAGACGCTGAATATTATCCGGCCATCGCCGCGATGGGCGCCACCATCGTCAGCACGTCCACTGATCCTTTTACCTTGATCGACCGCGCCGGCGTGGTAGCCACAACCGGTGGAACCGTGGCGCTTGAGGCTACGGCACGCGGAAAACGTTCTATGCTATTCGGCGACGCCTGGTATCGCGACTGCCCAGGCGTGACGCGGGTTCGGACACAGGCTGACGTGCGAACGTTCTTCTCAGGGATAATCGGTAAGCCTGATATAATTCCTGGAGACCATACCGATCTGGCTGACGATGGAAAGCGGTCGACTTCTATGATCGGGGCAGCCGAACATGTTAGAGGACCGACATCAGAACAGTTCGAAGACTACATTGAGTCGCTTCGTCACTTCGGCTTTGAAGGCATCGCCGACTATCCGCCACAGGACTATCCCATGGATCCGCAGAAGAATGTCGAAAATCTGACCCGTGAGGTTTTAAAGCGGATTCAGTCCAACCCATCCATTGAGGAAAAAAAGACTTCTTCCTAATATGGCACGTCAGGGAACAACACGCTCACTCAGTCCGAAATTGAAATTCAGCAATATCGCGGAACTGCCCGGAGGCGGGCACGCCTGCGCGGTGCAAGCACTGCGTCACGTTGGTAAACATCACCGAGCCCACCGGACCAGTAAACTTGACGAGATACGCCGGATCTTCGATTTTCTCGAGTGGGATGCCAGTATCGTCCCTGTTCTTGAATCCCTCTCTTAGGAGTTGGCGGGTGCGCTTTCGACTGAGCAAATGGAGAGGACCACTGACATCTGTGATATCGTTCAGGGCGACGAACATTTTCAATCGATCACTTGGCTCATTGTCGCAATGCCATGAATTGGAATAGATGTCATATTCGCGGGCGATAGCAGGTGGAACATGCTCCGTCCGCCGCGCACATGACATGATTATTTTCGGCTCGCCGCCAAAATAAGACTCCACGAGCGTTTTGACTTCAGCGGTAATCAACTGCCGAAGTTCGGGAACATCTTTGTCTTCAACAGCCCGGCAGTAAACGTCGAGCCCATCCTGTTGCGCCCTCAAGCTCATCACGGCGGCCGACCGGGTGGAGTCTGCCAACGCCGCCCGGTAGATTTCGACGACACCGATCATGACGTGAGATGAAAGCGGCTCCGGCAACTGATAAAATCCGTCCCTGGCCATCGAGCCTAGAAACTCGGCCGCGGCTGCCGAAGGGCGGGGGCCGTCAGCGCGCAAACGTCGCAAATTGCGCCGGCCTTCGAAGTTATAGGAAAAAGAGCATAGATTGCCGTACAACGCGCGCCCAAGTCGCGCGTCGAGTTTGGGTTTGCGCCTGATGATACTGGAGAGAGCCATTCACGATTATCCGCTAGTTAAGGCCAGTACAGGCCGATGAGCTATCAGACTTCTGAACAAGAGCAGCACCCATGTCACGGTATTTTTTGACGTGCAGATCGCGCCATGCTTCCGCCCTTCAGGAATACCTCAAAAAGAAGCGATAACGCAACAGGGCCCAAAAAAACGGTTATGGTTTAACCAGCACGTGACTGGCCTCATCCGTGCACGGATAGTTTCTCTATGCCAGGAAGTTCCACATCGCATCCACGACGACGTCAACGTCGTCCATTGTCATGTGCTCTCCGATCGGAAGGCTCAGCAGTTGCGCGTCGCTGCGGTTGACAAAGAGGTCTTCGTTGGCCTGGCCAAACGATGCGTAAGCCTGAAGTTTCGGCAGCGCGATCGGATAGTGAACGCCGGTCTGGATTCCTCTCGCTTGCAAATGCGCCGCCAGCGCATCGCGCGCTTTCGTTCGCACTACGAACAGATGATAGACCTGCCGCGCCCAGTTCTTGCGCACGGGAAGCGTGAGATCGGGGATGTCGCGCAGACCATTGAGATAGCGATTTGCAATCGCGATTCGCTGTTCCGTCCAGCGATCGAGATGTCGCAGCTTGACGCTTAGGATCGCAGCCTGCAGCCCGTCGAGGCGCGAACTGCGACCCTCGAATTCATGGTCATATTTGGCGATCCGCCCGTGATTGGCGATCATCCGCATCTTCCGCGCCAGAAGCTCGTCATTGGTCACGATAGCCCCGGCATCTCCGTAGGCGCCGAGATTTTTCCCGGGATAAAAGCTGAAAGTCCCGACGTCGCCGATCGTGCCGACCCGGCGGCCGTTGAACTCGGCCCCATGGGCCTGAGCGCAATCCTCGATAATCCGCAAACCCCGTTCCAGCGCGATCTGCTCCAGTGAGGCCATGTCACAGGGATGCCCATACAGATGGACCGGAATGATGGCCGCCGTTCGCGCCGTCAGCTTGGCGCGGACACTTTCGGCATTGAGCGTGTAACAGTCCGGGTCGACGTCGGCGAAGATCACGCGGTGACCGCAGCGGCTAACGGCCTCCGAGGTCGCGATAAAGCTGTTGCCTGGCACGATGATGTCGGACCCTGCCGGCAGATCCAGGGCTTCAATGGCAATTTCCAAAGCATCGGTGCCGTTGCCAACGCCGATGCAGTATGACGCTGTCATCCATTTCGCAAAGTCCTGTTCGAATGCCGGGACGAACGGGCCTCCGACGAAGGCTGAACTCTGGATGACCGCGGCAACCGCGGCGTCAAGCTCGTCCTTGATGGAAAGATACTGCGCCTGAAGATCGAGAAACTTGATCACGAGATGTTCCGGATTTTGCGAGCAGGGTTTCCGGCATAGATTGCCCGTTCGGTGATATCGCGCGTGACAACGGCGCCGGCACCGATCACGGCGCCGTCGCAAATCGTGACCGGCAAGATAGTGGCATTCGAACCAATCGAGACGTTGTTGCCGATGCTGGTCTGCTTCCAGAGCGATTTGTCGCCTCGAGCCGGACCGCCGTCACTGAATTCGTCGTTGATAAACATGACGCCATGACCGATGAAGCAATCCTCGCCGATGGTGACGAGTTCACAGACGAACGAATGCGATTGAATACGCGACCGCGCGCCGATGATCACCTGCTTCTGGACCTCTACGAAGGGACCGACGAAAACGTCGTCACCCAGCGTGCAGCCATAAAGATTGCAAGGTTCGGTCACCACGACCCGTGCGCCGGACGTCACATCCACAATTCCTATTCGGCGGGTCTCAAGTCCCATTGCCTCTCCTTATTTGGGTTGATGCGGCCGGCACCGGCAACGGCATCCAAGACCAAAGCCGACAACCGTCGACCGGTCCCGTCATCCAACTGCCCCCAATAATTCATGACGCCGCGCTGGCGCTCCTTCAGCTCGGCCGCAAATATCTCGTCGTCGACAAAACGTGTCATCAGCGACCGAAATTCTCCCAGATGTTCTACACCAATAACCCCTTTAGCGGAGGCGTAGTCGTCGTAGCGGTAGCGGTACGTATCGTAATTTATCACAGGAACACCACATGCGATGGCCCATCGAATCGTCGCAGATATCGATGCGACATAGAGGTCGCAGAGAGGAATTAATTCAGCGGTGGGCTGAAGCGAGATTTTGACATTCGGGCCCTCGAAGCCCGAGAGGCGTTCCAGGGGAATACGCGGATGCGGCCTGATCAGAATGTTTGCCCGTTTGCCGAGAAGTTTAAAGCTTGTCATCCAGGCCGCGATGAGCGCATTATAATCGCGAAATTCAAATCTGCTTGTATCGGTGCCTTCATACTGATCGGGCGGAAAACCACAAAGGATCAGCGGCCGATACGATTGCCATCCGTATCTTGAGCAAATTTCTTCGACAAATCGCTGCTTGTGCTTCCTGACGCGATGAAACATTGCCCCGTTCATATCACCGATGACTTTGAGCTGTTCGCCGGGGAATCCCAATTTTATGTAAAGATCACGCTGCGCCTCGCTATCAAGAGCTATGCTGACCGCATAACCGCGGTTCAAAACCCATGGAGCAGGAGACGATAATCCAAGAAGCTCTTGACATGATGCCTTGATAGCAGGCTGTCGAAGCAAATCCCTGCCCTCGTGATGGAATCGCCACTTGGGATGCCGCTCGACAAGGCGCCGTGCAACTGGCCCACGCGCTTGATATAGGGGATTATCATAATAGTAGCGTGCTGGCTCAAGCGGATTCGGAATGGTGAATGGAATGATCATACTGGGAATATTTAGTTCTCGGCCTTTGGCTACAAAGATTGTCGACAGCGTTTCGACATTGTCCTCCGGAAGCACGATCAAATCTGGCTGTACGACTTGGAGAAATTTTTCCACGCCTCTCGCGGCCAGAAGCATTCGCAGCAGTTGCTGGAGCGACTGCCCCACTTGGGTCTTTCGCAACAGGCCAAACAACACGTCTCGCAGCCCCGTTCGTGCGCGTTGCACAGGTTTTTGGATCCACTCTATTCCATCGCGCAGAAAGAGAATGAGGAGCACGAGCAATGAGCGCAGCGCGCCGTGGAACGTCACATACGACGATGCAATGCGCGGGTCTCTTGACAAGCTCCACAATGCTTTCCTCACGTGAAATTCTTGACGCACTCGGCGCCGCGTATTTCGCGCCAGTCTGAGGAGTCGAAAAGCCATCATCAATACAAACAGCCCGGGCAAGAGGACCACCTGGACGGTCTTTGGGCGACTCCCCATTTTTCTGAGCGCCGACTGCAGGGATCGGCTTCTCAGCAAGTTGCGAAGACGATTTCCGAAGCCTCTGCTTGTTTTTCTCGGCCAGACTCGAGCAAATCCGCGACCAATCCTGAATAGACTTGAATAGTCATAGATTTGGTAGTCTTTCATCGCCTCATCGAGATACTTGCCCGCATCAACGATCATGAACGTGATATCTGCGGCAAGCTGCTCTCTAATCAGCTCAGCGGCAGTCAGGCAATGAGCCCGCATCGCCCCTGAATCTATGTAGAAAAGGATTTTAAGCCTTCGCGTCTGGCCTCGAGAAATAGAACTGTTGCTCGTCGTCATATTTGCCCCAGGAACTCGTTCGCCGAGTGAATCATTTGAAGTAGGCCCAGCTGCGGCATGAGTGGCAAGTGCAGTTTGTCTCCTGTATTTGTCGGCTCCCGACATCGAAGCGCTCGCGCTTGAACCGCCGTCAGCCCTTGCCCGAATAGCCGCAGACGTTCTTTCAGCCTGGCCTCCTGCCGGGCGTGCGACGCTTCGGCCGTTTCGCACCGTTGGACTAGATGGGCGTGGTGGATCGTTCGGCCGGTCGGCAAGGCCTTGGCTGATCGGGTCGACCATGCGGGCCCCATGGCAATCCTTGATGACTTCAATCATGAAGCTGACCGGCGGTCGAGCCTCGCCGTCGCGAAACGAGCGCTTGCCTTGCGCCGCGGATTGTGGGCAGGCCGTTTTCTTGCACCTCTGCCGCCCAATGCGGCCTTCAGCCTCTTAGCCCTGTCATGGGAAACGCGGGGCGCGTAGTCCGTCATCTAGCTCGCCCTTCAACAAAGAACTCGCACTCACTGAGGGTAAAACTAGATGGCCGGCTTGCTACTCATGCCTCGTGAGCTGGAGCCTTACAATCCCGGGGTCCGGCCGCCATGTTCAAACGTATACGATCGTACCCGCATGAGCAATGCTCACCAAATGCCCGTCAGCTGCGTAATTATAGACCGTTGTGTCCGCCCCTGAATACTTCGTGTAGGCTGATGTCCCATCGTATTTTTCAACGGTGACGTATTCAAGTTGTCCAGCTGCGTTATAGCCGGAGATCGCGTCTTTCCAGCTCTGCACATGCTGCGGATCATAGGTGGTCACGAAAAGCGAGTGATTTGCATCATTGCTGGGATAAATGGACACCGATGTCAGATGATCTGCGCCGTCGTACTGCGACACCGCCATTCTGAAGTTATGCATCTGCGCAGAGTTGTAGTCTGTAACGGTCGAAGTACCGTTGTCGTTCTTTACGGTGAGGTGATTCAGCCGGTCCTCAAAATCGTAGCCGAAGACCTGATAAGTCCATGCCTGGCTATTATTGGTATCGTAGATCATAACTTCGCGATCGGGCATAGCTTGGGCCGCCAATGTGTCACTTGATATGCGGCTATCGGCGAACTGAAAATTCTCTACGCCTGTTACGGTGTCTATGCCGTCGGGTCCCCCGGGACGCTGATCGGCGATGGTGAAGGTCTGTGTCGTCAAATTGTAGGAGATTGTGTAGTTGGCTTGGCTGCCCGAGTACACTGCCATGTCGGCGCCGGATCCGCCGACGATGGTGTCGTTGCCCGCGCCGCCCGTGATCGTGTCGTTGCCGTCGCCGCCGTTCAGTGTATTGGCGATGGCGTTGCCGAGGATGATGTCGTTGCCGGACCCGCCGATGGCATTGTCGATATAGGAGCGCGCGTCGCCGTTGTAGAGATAGGCGTTGTAGACGTTGCCCAAGGCGTAATGGCCATCGCCAAGATAGGCCAACTGCGTCGAGGAAAAGACCGACGAGGCACCCGGATTGAGGTTGATGCTCAGGGTCGTCGTGTAGTTCGACAGGTCGTAGGTATCGACGCCGCCACCGTCCCAGACGGTCTCGTAGATGCGGTTGGCCGAGCCGCCGACGCCTCCGCCCGGTGCGAGCTGGCCGACGCCGTTGATGAACTCCTGCCCCGTGGTGGGATTCCAGGTGTAGACGGTGTTGCCGCTCTGTGTCGTGTAGTCCGCGCCGTACATGGTCTGGAGTGCGAGGATATCGTTGGCCATATAGGTCTGCGAATATCCGTAGGCTTCATTGGTATAGCCGCCCGTGGTCGAAGCGCCGACATAGCTGCGATAGCTCATGACGGTGTATTCGCTGTCGTCATGCGCGCTCGGCAAGGCGACGTTGGCGGGGCCGCCGGCCTCCTGGCTGTGCTTGAGGCCAAAGGCATGGCCGAGCTCGTGCAGCGCGGTCGTGAAGTAATAATTGCCGAGCTTGGCCAGCGAGAAATTGTATTGAGTGCCGAACCAGACGTCGCCGCCGGGCGCATAATTGCCGGGATAGTAGGCGTAGGCAGTCGGGCTGGCCTTCGGCGACTGCGCGATCATGATGTCGGCGCCGTTGGTGCCCGCGTACTGGACGTCCGCGTTGGTGTAGCTGAGGATCAATCCAATCGAGTAGTTGATCGCAGCCTGTATCTGGCTAGGCACCGGAGCGAAGCCCGATGTGGTCGGCTCACTGTCGCCGCCGCTGTAGGGATTGGCATAGTCGCTCGGCGCGTCGGGAAAGCTGTAGGTGATCGTGCCTGTCCATTTGTAGCCCGACAGCAGACCGTCGATCTCGGCGTTATTGGTGGCACTGACGTTCACAGCGGTAGCCAATTGAATCTCCAAAGCAACGCGTCGGTTGATTCGCCGCGGGGACACATGATTCTAGCTAGAGAGTTAAACGTTTGGTTTAAATGGGGCAGCGGCTTTCGCGCCGCCCCCCATAAGGCTATATTAGCCATCAATTCCGTAGTCATACGGGAGACGAACATCGGGTTTCGTTTCCGGAACACCGGTTATTGGCAGGGTTTTCATGAAACGACGTTCACTCAAGGCCGGCCTGATGGGCGCCCTGATGGCGCTTGCGGGACTGTCCCAGGAAGCCCTCGGAGGACTGCTTGTCATGGTGGAGAAGGCCAAGGCGGACCATAGCGGCATGACGTCGCGTGCGCCCTCCATGCCGATGGCCCGCGATCCCGTCGCTGCGGTGGCAGAGGAATACGAAGCTGCCCACCGCAAGGGAACGCGGGAGGCCCTTGAGCTTTTCATCGCGCGCCACGGCGACGATCCCTTGGCGGACCAAGCCCGCAGGGAACTCAATCGGGTCGCAAAGTAGCAGCGCAAAACTTGTAACTTTGGCTGCAGATGATTGGTAAGAGGTGGCGATCAGATCAGCCGCTTCTCGGAAATTTGTTACTGCGGAAAGCACAAGCCATGACGGGCGTGAAAGTCGAAGCCTTGAGGACACACGGCGGAACCTGCACGATTCCAACGAGGAGGAATACCGTTGCGTGGTCCATCGGAATAGTAATTCCCACCGTAATGACGAGTACCATAGCCCCGGGCAATACACAGCCCCTGGTAAGCATGGAAGTCAAAGCCCTCGGGACACACTGCTGATCCCTGATAGTTCCAGCGTGGCGGCACCGCCTGAGCAGTGGCTTCTGTTGCAAAAATGACGCCAACGAGGGCGACAACGAACAACCTTACCAAGGAATCTCTCCATCTCTAAACGGTTAGGATGTCATTTTCCTGCTTAACGTTCGCTGAACAAGGAGTTTGTCAGAATGCCCTTTCCGCATGCCTCGGAAGCCCTGTCGCGCTTCACCGTGCTCGATCTGACCCGTGTCCGATCTGGGCCAACCTGCGTGCGGCAACTGGCGGACTGGGGCGCGAATGTGGTCAAGATCGACGCGCTTACTGAGGATGCCGGCGGCGAGCAGCCGGGCGGCCCCCGGCGGGGTTCCGACTTTCAGAATCTGCACCGCAACAAGCGGGCCATGACGCTGAACTTGAAGGACGAGCGCGGGCTCGCCGTATTCACGCGCCTCGCCGCCAAGGCAGACGTCGTGGTCGAGAATTTCCGACCCGACGTGAAGGAGAAGCTCGGCATTGACTATGACAGCCTAGCCAAGATCAACCCTCGCATCGTCTATGGCAGCATCTCCGGGTTCGGCCAGGATGGCCCCTATCACAAGCGGCCGGGCTTCGATCAGATCGCGCAAGGGATGGGCGGGCTGATGTCGATCACGGGGGCACCGGGCCAAGGCCCGATGCGGGTCGGCATCCCCGTCGCCGACCTAACGGCCGGCCTGTTCTGCGCCATGGGCATCCTCACCGCGCTGCTCGAACGAGAGGTCTCGGGCAAGGGCCAGTGGGTGCAGACCTCGCTGCTCCAGGCCCAGATCTTCATGCTCGACTTCCAGGCAGCGCGCTGGCTGATGGAAAAGGAGGTCGCCAAGCAGGCCGGCAACAACCATCCGACCAGCATCCCGACCGGCGTGTTCAAGACTTCGGACGGCTACATCAACATCGCCACGACAGGCGGGCGGATCTGGGAACGTTGCGCGCATGCGATCGGCGCACCGGAGCTTTACGACCATCCCGACTATGCGACCGCCCCCTCCCGCTCAAAGAACCGCGACGCGCTCAACGCCGAGATTGAGAAGCGCACCGTCACGAAGTCGACTGAGACATGGGTCCGCGAGCTCAACGAGGCCGGGGTGCCCTGCGGGCCGATCTACGCCATCGACCAGATGTTCGAGGACGCCCAGGTCAAGCATCTCGGCATCGCCCAGGACATGCCGAACGAGGAAGACCGCCATATCCGCCTGGTGGGCCAGCCCGTGACGCTGTCACGCACGCCGAGCAGGATGGTGGCGCGGCCGCCGGAATTCGGCGAGCAGACCGACGAGGTCTTGAAGGAATTCGGACTCAGTGCGGACGAGATTGCGGAGCTCAGGGACGCCAAGGTGGTGTGACCTAGGCTAGAAACGACAATGCCCGGCAGGATTGCCGGGCATCGAAGGCAGGCCGTGCTGGACAGCTCAGTATTTTGCAACGACGGGCGTTGGCGTGAACGCATAGTTGAAGCCGGCACGCAGCACGTGGTCGTGGAAGCTGACATCCGCCTGGTTGGCGGTCCCGACGAAGTAAGTCTTGCTCCCGAAATCCATGTAGAGATATTCGAGCTTGGCCGACCAACGCCGGGTGAACTTGCGCTCGACACCCGCGCCCACCGTCCAACCGACCCGGGTATCGGTGCTGCTCGCCCCCGCCCCGATCGGAAAGTTGAAGCCGCCAAGCGGGGTGGTGCCGCCGAGACCCGGTCCGAAGACCCGGATTCCAAGGGTTGTCGCGGACGAATATTTGAACTCGCCGACAGCGAGACCACCGGTCGCATACCAGAGGGTCTGCGGATCCGACAGGACGCCAACGCGTCCGCGAAACGTCGCGAACCACTGCAGGTCATAAGAAAGATTGGCGGTCAATGTTGCAATCGAATTGAAATCGGTACCACCCGGGATACCGATGATGTTCGACCCGTAACGCGCGCTTGTCGTGGTCACCGTCCGCGACGACCGCTCGCCGGTCGCCTGAATGTCGCCTTCGAGGCCGACGACCCATTTCGGATCGACCTGCCAATTGTAACCAAGCTGACCGCCGGCCAGCCAACCATCGACATTCTGGCCAAACGCGCCGAATTGCGTGGCCGGAAACGGCAGTGCAATCGGCGCCACAGTCGTCTCCGCGCGGCCCCAGCTGTATCCGGCGTTCAATCCGGCATAAAAGCCTGTCCAGCTCCAGACCGGATCGACGAGCGCCGGAGCCTTCACGTAGGGCTTCGGTGCCAGATCAGCGGCCAATGCGCTGGTCCCAACCAGCGATGCCGCTACAATTCCCATCACGATCCGCCTCATGACAATACCCCATAAAAACAAGAAATCCATGAGGGAGCATAAGCGGCAGAGCCAGCCCAGGCTGTCGCGCAACGGCAACATTTGGGAACAACCACTAGGCGTGAGCGACTGGACTACGGCGACACAATGACTCTAAGACGCTGATCAAATTCGCCTTTCATTGAGCCGCCATCTTGGCCCGTCGCTCCTTCCGGCAAGGCCGAGCGAGCGGACAATCACCGGCCAGAACCGCCGCACGATCGCCAACGTCGTGCTTCGAACCGACCGGGGGCATTCGACCAAAGCACCTTCAGCATCGCGCCGGAACCGGCCCTCGACAGGTGAAAGGCATCCTCGGCACGGTTGCTGCCTTACTCGCAAGAGGCATCCATTGAACGGCAGCACCAGCGACCGCGTATGCGCTTTCCCAGAAACGACGATGACTGGCGTTAGCAGCGAGACGGACGCATAGAACAAGCGACGGAACAGCCGAAATATTGAACGCCTTCTCGGGTTGCTATAGCGTCGCCCAAATGCCTTTCAAGAGAAGACAGCACCATGGCCGATGAAAGTGTCTGACATGGTCTGCCCGGTGTGCCGATCCATCTACCTGCGTGGGGTAAGGGTATGTCCCAAGCCGGAAGCGGGGCAGTTCTCGTGTACCACGTGTGGCGAGATCATCGCTCGTTGGCATACGGCATATGTGCCCATCTACACCAAAAGCGAACGGCCCGCCTTGGTGGCAACCAAGCCCGTCGAGCCCCCGCGTAACACAAAATTCGGGTTTGCGGAGGCCATAGTGAATGAGATTTTTGGATCATAACCGAAGCGCTGCTTCTGACCAAGCGTGGTAGCGTCCCTTCATATCGAACATAGAAGACCGACTAAGAACTCGAGCTCACCCCCCTAAGCAAACCACCTTTCGATGGCAAGCCTGAAACAATGTCGAGCGTTATTTCCCGGGGTTCGTGCCCTTAGCCCTATCGCCTTAGCCTTAGGCGGTTGAGAAGCTGATCGATCACCGGCCAGAACAGCAGCACGATCGCCAGCGTCGTGATCGAGCCGACCAGGCCGTTCGACCAGAACACCTTCAGCGTCCCGCCGGAGCCGATCATTGACAGGCGGAAGGCATCCTCGGCGCGGTTGCCGAGCACAAGCGCCAGGGTGAACGGTGCCAAGGGAATGCCGATCTTCTTGAAGACGTAGCCGACGACGCCGAAGCCGAGCATCAGCCAGATGTCGAACATCGCGTTCTGAATCGCATAGGCGCCGATGGCGCAGGACACCACGATCATCGGCGCCACCGCGGCGAACGGCACGCGCAGGATCGAGGCGAAGATCGGCACCGTCGTCAGCACCAGAACCAGGCCGACGACGTTGCCGAGATACATCGAAGCGATCAGGCCCCAGACGAAGTCCTTGTGCTCGACGAACAGCAGCGGTCCCGGGTTGAGCCCCCACACCATCAGCCCGCCGAGCAGTATCGCCGCGGTGCCCGAGCCGGGAATGCCGAGCGCCAGCATCGGCAGCAGCGCCGAGGTGCCGGAGGCATGCGCCGCCGTCTCCGGCGCGAACACGCCTTCGATGCGGCCCTTGCCGAAGCTCTCGGGCTCCTTGGCGAAACGCTTGGCGAGGTTGTAGCCCATGAAGGAAGCCGCGATCGCCCCGCCCGGGGTGATGCCGAGCCAGCAGCCGATGAAGGAGGAGCGCAGCAGCGTCACCCAATATTTCGGCAAGTCCTTCCAGACGCTGAGCAGGACGCGCAGCGAAATACTCGCCGCATGTCCGCGCAGCGCCAGGCGTTCCTCCATCGTCAGCAGGATCTCGCTGATGCCGAACAGGCCGATGACGGCGACCAGGAAGTTGATGCCGCGGAGCAACTCCGGCGAGCCGAAGGTCATGCGCAGATTGCCCGACACGGTATCCATGCCGATGCCGGCGAGCAGCAGCCCCAGCGACATCGAGATGACTGTCTTGTGCTTGGCCTCGCGTCCCAATCCGACGAAGGAGCAGAAGGTGAGCAAATACACCGCGAAGAACTCGGGCGGACCGAACTTCAGCGCAAAGGACGAGATCATCGGCGCAAGGAAGGTGATCAGCAGCACCGCGACCAGCGAGCCGATAAAGGAGGAGGTGAACGCCGCGGTCAGCGCCTCCGCCGCCCGGCCCTGCTGCGCCATCGGATAGCCGTCGAAGGTGGTCGCGACCGACCAGGCTTCGCCGGGAATGTTGAACAGGATCGAGGTGATGGCGCCACCGAACAGCGCGCCCCAATAGATGCAGGACAGCATCACGATCGCCGAGGTCGGATCCATCGTAAAGGTCAGCGGCAACAGGATGGCGACGCCGTTGGGACCGCCGAGGCCCGGCAGCACGCCAACGAAGATACCAAGCACCAGCCCGACCATCATCAGGACGAGCGTCTTCCACGTCAGCAGGACGGCAAAGCCGTGAAGCAGGAGACCGAAGGCTTCCATCGCGAATCCCGCCTAGCGGCCGAAGGCCGCTTCGAGCGGCCCTTTCGGCATAATGACGTCGAAGGCGACGTCGAAGGTGACGAACATGATCGCCGTGAATAGGACCGCGGTGAGCAGCGACTTCCACAGCGCGATCTTGCCGACCAAGCGCATAAAGCCCGCGATCAGGAGGAAGCTCGCGACATAGAGGCCGAGGAACTGCATCACCAGGCAGAACAGCAGCGTCGGCACGAACACTGCCATCACGCGACGCGCCTGCGCGTGCGTGACGAAGGTCTCGGCCGCCTTGCGGGGGGCGACCAGCGCCACGATCAGGCCGTAGAGGCTGCCGCTACCGAGGATGATGGAGAGATAGAACGGGAAATAGCCGGGCTCGGGCCCGGTTGCGTCCCAGGACGCGCCGGTGCGCCAATTGTCGGTGCCGAGCGTGACGGCCAGCGCGAGCAGCAGGAGGCAGACGACGATCTCGATCGTGCCGGAGGACACGACGGAAGGGGAGTCGTCTTCAGGCGCGGTCGGATCGTCGACGACGATTTCAAGATCGGCTTGGGACATGGGCTAACAACGCTGCGGCTGATCCCCCCTCCCCGCTTGCGGGGCCGCACGAGCTTCGCTCGCGCTGAGAGGGTTGGGGTGAGGGGGAGTCTCCACGGGGACGGTGAGAATTGGACTCGTGGAGAGTCCCCCTCACCCGGATCGCATCTTACGATGCGATCCGACCTCTCCCCGCAAGCGGGGCGAGGTGTAGAAGACGATTACTTCGCGACGAAACCGGCTTCGGTCATCAGCGACTTGTTCTGCGCGTCGTCCTCCTCGAGGAACTGCACCATGTCCTTGCCGGTGAGGAAGATGGGCTTCAGCGCCTGCTTCTCCATGTAGTCCTTGTATTCGGCAGTCTGGGTCACCTTGTGGAACAGCTCGACATAGAACGCCTGCTGCTCGGCGGTCACCTTGCCGGGCAGGAACATCGCGCGCAGCATCAGATATTGCACGTCGACGCCTTCCTCCTTGCAGGTCGGGATGTCGGCCCAGGACTGGGTCTCCGTCACCTTGATGGTGTAAGAGATGCGCTCCTTGTCGAACACGCAGAGCGGACGCACCTGGCCCGCGCGCCAGACCTCGAGATTTTCGGAAGGGTTGTTGACGTTGGCTTCGGTGTGGTTGCCGACCAGCTGGGTCGCGGCCTCGCCGCCGGACTTGTAGGGAAGGTAGGAGAACTTCGCGCCGGTCTTCTGCTCCAGGAAGACGGTCAGCACGTGATCCTCGCGCTTGGAGCCGGTGCCGCCCATCTTGAACGGCGCGCTCGCCGCCTTGGCGGCCGCGACGAACTCCTTCACCGTCTTGGGGCCTGCGCTGTTGTCCCACAGCACGAACTGGTCGAGCGCGACCACCGAGACCGGGGTCAGCTCACGCCAGTTGAAGGGGATCTTCGCCGACAGCGGCAGCATGTAGATCAACGAATAGGCGATCAGAACCTTGTTCGGATCGCCCTCGCTGGACTTCATGTACATCAGTGCTTCCGCACCCGAGGCGCCGCCCTTGAGCGAGACGATGATCGGCTGCTTCATCAGATTGTTCTTTTGGATCGCGGCTTGCATCATCCGCGCCATCTGGTCCGAGGCACCGCCCGCGCCGGCCGCGACCACGATCTCGACCGGCTTTGCCGGCTCCCAGCCGGCAAAGGCCGGCGTGCCGCACAGCGCGGCCGTCAGCGCAAGCGCGGCCTTCATTCCATGTCCCACGCGCGTCTTCCCTACGTTCTTGCTCGGATTGGAAATTCAGATGAATTCGGCGCCCCATTGTGCTGGCGAATCCAACCGAGTTCAAGCGATCCGTCGTCACCTCCTTTATGACTTTGGAATGAGATCTGAAGTAAGACACGCCTCGCGTAACTGAGTTACAAGCAAGCCGCGGGTCTCAGAACCGGCGAAGGCAACCAAGGGCCCCGACGAGGTCACAGCCCCCTCAAAGAGGGTTGGCAGCATCGATTATGCGGAATTACCGAATGAAAGAAGAAGCTAGAGAGATGAAGCAATGCCACGCCTGCTCTACATCAACGAAAAATTCGGTCACGATGCGACTATCATATTGGACAGCGGAGACGCCTGCTGGATATCCGTAGGCAAAAAGGGCGTCTTAGTCCGTTCGCACAAGCACAACTTCTGGGGCGGATTGCTGGGGAGCATAATTGGTCCGAAGCTCTATCAGGAGCGCAACATCTACCACGCACTCAGCGTTGCTCAGGCTCTCGCCGCCACATTCCGGCCGGTTCCACAAATCAAGTGCAGAGACATGATGCTGAAAGCTTTTTGTACAGCTGCCTGGCAGTGCTCGTCGCCGGAACGGGTGAAGGCCGTACTCAATGATCCGGAGTTGCTCGCCGCGTAAATTGCGGCGCTTCACCAAGCCATTTTGCTACAACGCGGCGCTTGCAATTTTCTGATCTGACCATATTCGTGAGGAATGAGTACGCGCAGAAAAGCAGTTTTGAACCACGTCCATGAACGGCGGAGAACGCGGTGGAAGGTGCAGTGGGGAGTTCCAGCCCGAGCTGCTGGGGGCACTGCAAGGGCAGCCGCTCTTTCAGGTGACCAGCGACGGGAGATTGCGCGGAAGGCCGCCGAGGCCCGTTGGGCGAGACGCTTGCCACAGGCAACTTATCAAGGCGTCCTTCGATTTGAGGACATTGAAATCGAAGTTGCCATCCTTGAGGACGGACAGCGTGTGATTACTCAAAGCGGCTTCATGGTAGGTCTTGGTCGCACTCGTCCGCCTAAAGGACGGCCATATTACAAGAGCGGCACCAACCTTCCTGCTTTTTTGAAAGTGCAGAATCTGGAGCCCTTTATTGTCGAAGACCTTGTTACGGCAGCCCATCAGATCGAGTTCCGCACCAAATCGGGCGCCAAGGCGTTCGGATACACGCCAGAATTCCTCCCAGAGGTCTGTAGGGCTTTTGCGCGCGCCCAACATGCAGGAGTCCTAAAGGCCGCTCAGCACAAGATTGCCAACCGCGCCAAAACTATCGCCGAGCAGTTGGAACGCTCGTTCACTATGCGTCTGATACATGAAGCGACAAATTACCAAGAATGTCGCGAGAAACAGACGCAGCGGAATCCTTGTCGGTATGAGGAATGAATAGCAGGCTTCTTCCACGTGTTCGTTGATGCAGTATCAATCTAGGAGCCGGCCTATCAGCGCCGAGCCAGAGGCTGATTGGGCGAGCTGAAGGCGAGATATTTGCTGCGGTTTAGGGACCACGCATGAGCTTCCTTCAGAGTGCCCTGCTTAGCTTGTTGCTGCTCGGCACCGGTCCGACCGTGCTTGCCAAGGGCCTACCGCAGGAGCCGAAACCTCAATCGCAATGCCTGGTGAATGCGTCTGAACTGCCCCCGGGCACGCCAAAGGTCATGTGCCCAACTCGCAGCTCGCCGGGAAGCTTTTGCGTTTGTCCCAGATTCACGAAGGACGGCGGGGCAGACGGATACTTTGTTGGGACGGCGAGATAGCCGCCCCCTAACCTACCTGCCCTTCCAGACGGGCGCGCGCTTGTTGAGGAAGGCGTCCATGCCCTCGCGGAAATCCTCGCTCATATAGGCCTTCAGGATCAGGTCCTCGCCCTCTTCGCGCGACAGCGTGCGGCGGATGCGGCGCACGGCTTCCTTGGTCGCTTCCAGCGTGAGCGGGGCGTGGCTCGCGACGAGCTTCGCGGTCTCGTCCGCGCGGCGCTGCAGCGTCTCGACGTCAGGCACAATCTCGTTGAGCAGGCCGAGCGACAGCGCTTCCTGCGCTTCGACGAGGCGCGCCTTGAAGATCAGATCCTTGGTGCGGGCCGGACCGACCAGCGCGACGACGCGGCTGATGTTGGACATCGACAGGCAGTTTCCGAGCGTGCGCGCGATCGGAAAGCCCATCCGCGTCGTCTCGGTGCCGATGCGCAAGTCGCAGCAGGCTGCGATCCCGGCGCCGCCGCCGGTGCAGGCCCCGGCGATAGCCGCGATCACGGGCACGCGGCACTGCTCGAGCGTGCCAAGCACGCGGTCGATGCGCGCCTCGTAGTCGAGTGCGTCCTGTGCGGTCTTGAACGCACGGAACTGGGAAATGTCGGTGCCGGAGGCGAACGCCTTGTCGCCGGCCCCGGTCAGGATCAGCGCCTTGATCGAACGGTCGGCGTTGATCTCAAGGCAGATCTCCGCCATGCGGTCATACATGGCGAAGGTCATGGCGTTGCGCGCCTGGGGGCGGTTGAAGGTGATCCGCGCGATGCCGTCCGTGACGGAGTAGAGCAGGTCTTCGTTCGTCGTCGTCGGTGCGTTCATCGCGCGCTCACTTTCAAGGTTAGTTCAGGCCACCTGAGCCTTGGTCATCGGGACCACGTCGCGTCCCTTCAGGACGTCCATGGCCGCCAGCACGCCGCCGCTCCGGTGCGGAATCTTTGCAAGATCGAGGCCCATCTCGACGCCGGCGAGCGTCCCCATCAGCATCAGATCGTTGAAATGGCCGATATGGCCGATGCGGAACACCTTGCCCTTGACCTTGTTCAGGCCGGTGCCGAGCGACATGTCGAAGGCTTCCAGCACGACCTTACGGAACGCGTCGGCGTCGTGTCCATCTGGCACGCGCACGCCGGTTAGCGCCGGCGAGTGCGCAGCGGGGTCGGAGCACTGCGTCTCCAGGCCCCAGACTTTGACCGCGGCGCGCGTGGCGGCGCTGTGGCGCTTGTGGCGGGACCAGACATTCTCCAGCCCCTCCTCTTCCAGCATCTTGACCGCTTCGCGCAGGCCGTAGAGCAGGTTGGTGGCGGGCGTGTAGGGGAAGGTGCCGAGCTTGTTGAAGGTGATGACTTCCTGCCAGTCCCAATAGGAGCGCATGCCGGGATTGGCCTTGGCGACGGCGAGCGCCTTTTCCGAGACGGCGTTGAAACCGAGGCCCGGCGGCAACATCAGGCCCTTCTGCGAGCCGGCGACCGAGACGTCGATGCCCCAGGCATCGTGTTCGTATTCCATCGAACCGAGGCCGGAGATGGTGTCGACCATCAGCAGCGCCGGATGCTTGACGCGGTCGAGCAGCTTGCGCACCTCCAGCGGCGGCGTCACGCAGCCGGTCGAGGTCTCGTTGTGGACGACGCAGACCGCCTTGATCGCGTGCTGCTTGTCGGCGGTCAGGCGCTTTTCGATCTCGGCGAGGTCGGCGCCATGGCGCCAGTCACTCGGGATGAAATCGACGTCGAGCTTGAACTTGTCGGCAATGCCGCGCCACAGCACGGCGAACTGACCGGTCTCGCACATCAAGAGCTTGTCGCCGGGCGAGAACACATTGACCATCGCCGCTTCCCAGGCGCCGGTGCCGGACGAGGGGAAGATGATCACGGGCTGCTTGGTCCGGAACACGCGCTGCATCGCGGCAAGGACGGCGAAACCGAGCTCAGCGAACTCCGGACCGCGATGGTCCAGCGTCGGCATGTCCATCGCCCGCAGCACCCGGTCGGGCACATTGGTCGGTCCTGGAATCTGTAGGAAATGCCTTCCAGTATGCACGGTCATCGGCGTCCTTCCCGGTTGTGCCTTGATCTTGATGGCCGCCGAATAGCACCATTTGACCGGCTTGTCCCCTCTCCTAAAGACACCTTCCATGCATAAGCGATGGACCTCCGCCGCCCCCGTCGCCAGGGCGTATGACATCACGGATTTTGGACACCGAAGCCTGCTACTCCCGTCGTGGCCGGGCTTGTCCCGGCCATTTGCCCGGGACAAGCCCGGACATGACTGAAAGTCGTAAAGCGCCCTACTCCGCGGCCACCATCTTTTCGGATGGCCCCCTCCCCGCGGCCTCCGTGAACGGCCGCTCCGGATGCATCAGGAAGGCGGAGAAGCCCCCGAGCAGCAGCAAGCCCATCGACATCAGGAACGGCAGATACCAGTTGCCGGTCACGTCGATCACGAAACCGGCGACCAGCGGGGACACGATGGCGGCGAAGGCCGAGCCGGTGTTCATGATTCCCGAGGCGGTCCCGGAATATTTCGGGGCGATGTCCATCGGGATCGACCACATCGGGCCGATCACCAGCTCGGCGCAGACGAAGCCGGCTGACAGGCACAGCGCCACCACGGTGATGTCGTGGACGAACAGGATCGGCAGCAGCGACAAGAGCGCGCCCGCAAATCCCGCGACCGTGACGCTCAATCGTGCCAGGCGGACATTACCGGTGCGCTCGAGGATCTTGTCCGAGAGCACGCCGCCGACGCTGTCGCCGACCACGCCGGCGAAGAACACGCCCGAGGCGAACAGCGCCGAGTTTTTGATGTCGAGATTGTAGTTGTTCTTGAAGAACAGCGGCAGCCAGTTCAGGTACAGCCACAGGCACCAGCCGTAGCAGAAATGGTCAGCGTCACCGGCCACATGCGGCCAAAGAGCAGTCCCCAGGGCACGCGCGGCCGTTCGCCGGTCGGGCGCGGCGGCAGCGCCGCGAGCTCCGCCTCGGTGATGGAGGCATGGTCCTTCGGCTCGTTGCGGAAGTACCAGACCCAGATGACGCCCCAGACGAGGCTGACGAGGCCGAGCACCACGAAGGCGCCGCGCCAGGTCAGCCACACGATCAGCAGCGCCACCACCGGCGGCGTCACCGCATTGCCGAGCCGGGCGAAGGAATGCGTGAGCCCTTGCGCAAATCCGCGGCGGCTCGCCGGCGTCCAGTATTGCATCGCGCGCGTCGCGGTCGGGAACGTCGCGCCCTCGCCGAAGCCGAGCGCGAAGCGGGCAATGAACAGCGCGACGAGGCCGTGCACGAAGCCGGTCATGATAGTGGCGACCGCCCAGATCATGCCGCACCAGAACAGCGTCTTGCGCGGCCCGAAACGGTCGCCGACCCAGCCGCCGATCACCTGGAACAGCAGATAAGGATAGGCAAAGGCGGAGAAGACGAGGCCGAGCTGGGTGTTCGAGAGGCCAAGCTCCCTCTGAATTTCGCTCGCCGCCGTGCCGATGTTGACCCGGTCGACATAGGTGATGAAGTACATCGCGCAGAGCATCGCCAGCACGACATGCGTGGCCTTGAACCGAACTCCCATCTCGCCCTCCCTGATCGCTTTTTTTGTGATTTCCAGCCACGCGTCCGGCGCCGCCTAAGTGCCCACCACTTTCAGATGAGGCGATGCATTGCCCTGCGGGCGCTGCTCCAGAAGCTTCATCGCGACATCGACACCGCCGGAGCGATGCCGCACGCCCGCGACCGACAGGCCCATCTCGACGCCGGTGAGCGCGCCGAGCAGCGTCAGCGCGTTGCATTCGCCGAGATGGCCGATACGGAAGACTTTTCCGGCGACCTTCGACAGGCCGGAGCCGAGCGACATGTTGTAATTGTCGAGCACCACCTTCCGGAACTGGTCGGCGTCGTGGCCGGGCGGCATCAGCACGGCGGTGAGCACCGGCGAGAATTCCGACGGCTCCTGGCAGAGCACCTCGAGGCCCCAATGATTGACGGCAGCGCGGGTCGCGGCGGCAAGCCGCTGATGCCGCGCAAACACGTTGTCGAGACCCTCCTCGAGCAGCATCGCGATCGCCTCGCGCAGGCCGTAGAGCAGATTGGTTGCGGGCGTGTAGGGGAAGAAGCCTTTTGCGTTGGGCTTGAGCATCTCCTCCCAGTCGAAATAGGAGCGCGGCATCTTGTTGCTCTTCGCCGCAGCAAGCGCCTTCTGCGAGATCGCATTGAAGCCGAGGCCGGGCGGCAGCATGAAACCCTTCTGCGAGCAGCTGACGCTGACATCGACCTTCCACTCGTCGTGGCGGTAGTCGACCGAGCCGAGCGAGGAAATGGTGTCGACCATCAAGAGCGCCGGATGGCCTGTGCGGTCGATCGCGGCACGGATCTCGGCGATGCGGCTGGTCGAGGTCTCGTTGTGCACGACCATGACGGCCTTGATCGCCTGCGCAGTGTCCTCAGTGAGCCTTGCCTCGATCAATGCGGGATCGGCGCCGCGGCGCCAGTCGCCTGGGACGAAGTCGACCTCGATGCCGAAGCGACCCGCCATCTGCCGCCACAGCGTCGCGAAATGGCCGGTCTCGACCATCAGCACCTTGTCCCCCGGCGACAGCGTGTTGACGATCGCGGCCTCCCAGGCGCCGGTGCCCGAGGAGGGGAAGATCACGACCGGCCCTTTGGTCTGGAAGATCTTCTGGCTGCCTTCGAGCACGATGCGGCCGAGCTCGCCGAACTCCGCGCTGCGGTGGTCGATGACCGGCATGTCCATGGCGCGCAGGACGCGCTCGGGGACCGGGCTCGGGCCCGGAATCTGAAGGAAATGGCGTCCCTGATGCATGAAAACCTCCCTGGCGGCGGATCTTGGCCGGCTTTGGAGACTATTTTGCATTCATTTTTTGTCCTTTCAATCTAAATTTGGTATTCGATTGTGGACGTCGACGCGACCAAACGGGCAAACTATTGTGCTGCAAATGAAATCCACGATTTCCGACACCGGGGTTCCGATCGCGCCGCCCGGCGCAGATGGCGGCGACCGCCAGGAAAACCGTCCCGAGGCCTCGCTCCATGGCGAGATCCTGCTGCGGCTGCGCGACTACGTGGTCGAGGGCAACATCCCGGAAGGAGCCCGCGTTCCCGAGCGGCAACTCTGCGAGATGCTCGGCATCTCCCGCACGCCGCTGCGCGAGGCGCTGAAAGTGCTTGCCGCCGAGGGCCTGATCGAGCTCTTGCCGAACCGCGGCGCACGGGTGCGCCAGCTCAGCCAGCGCGACATCGAGGAGCTATTCGACGTCATGGCAGGACTGGAGAGCCTTGCCGGACGGCTCGCCTGCGAGGCCATTACGGATGCGGAAATCGTCGCGGTCGAGCAATTGCATTACGAGATGTACGGCCACTACCTGCACCGCGACATGCACGGCTATTTCCAGACCAACCAGCGCATCCACGAGAGCATCGTCGCGGCCGCGCGCAACGAGACGTTGAAGACCGCCTACTCGAATTTCGCGGGGAGAATTCGCCGCGTCCGCTACTCCGCCAATTTTGCCCGCAAGCGGCAACGCTGGGCGGAGGCGATGCGCGAGCACGAGGCCATCCTCGATGCGCTGCGTCGCCGCGCCGCCAGCGAGCTCAGCGACATCCTGTTCCAGCACCTGCGCAACAAGCGGACGGCCGCGATCGAGCACCTGATCGAGCCCCACGAAGATGCACCGGCGGCGCCTTAAGGGCAGCCGGCTTGCTCATTTTGAATTCATAATATAATCGATCAGGGACGATAATGAATAACTCAGCAAGGCTGAGCCTTAACTGGATCAGTCCGGGATCAGGGATGACAAACGCCTCCTCGCTCGAACGGCGCCTGCGGTCAGAATTGACCGGCGACGTCCTGTTCGACCCCTTCAGCCGCGGCCGCTACGCCACCGACGCCTCGTTCTACCAGATCGTGCCGTCGGGCGTGGTGGTGCCCAGGACCATGGAGGAGGCCCTGCGGGCGCTGGCGATTGCCCGCGACGCGGGGCTGAAGGTTACCCCGCGCGGCGGCGGCACCTCGCAATGCGGCCAGACCGTCAATGACGGGCTCGTGGTCGATCTCTCAAAACACCTCAACCGCATCCTGTCGCTCGACGTCGAGGGCCGCACCTGCGTGGTGGAGCCCGGCATCGTCCTCGACGACCTCAATCGGCAACTGAAAAAGCACGGCCTGTGGTTTCCGGTCGACGTCTCCACGGCTTCCCGCGCCACCATCGGCGGCATGGCCGGCAACAATTCCTGCGGCGGCCGCTCGCTTCGCTACGGCACCATGCGCGACAACACGCTGTCGATGGAAGCCTCGCTCGCCGACGGCACGCTGAGCCGTTTTGGCGAGGTCTCGCGCGACCTCTCCGATCTCGATGCGAGCGACAGCG
Source organism: Bradyrhizobium sp. 62B (assembly GCF_030272265.2). Taxonomy (NCBI): domain Bacteria; kingdom Pseudomonadati; phylum Pseudomonadota; class Alphaproteobacteria; order Hyphomicrobiales; family Nitrobacteraceae; genus Bradyrhizobium; species Bradyrhizobium sp. 62B. Next base: position 5,105,315 of record NZ_CP092841.2, read on the forward strand.
CACGCGCCCTGTTCCGCGACATGCTCGATCTCGGGTCCCGCGAGGCCGAAGAGATCGCGGCGCGCTTTCCGAAGGTGCAGCGCCGGGTCGGCGGCTACAATCTCGATGCGCTCACGCCGCGCAACGCGCGCAACAACATGGCGCATCTTCTGGTCGGCTCCGAGGGCACCCTCGCCTTCACCACCAAGGTCGAGCTGAAGCTGTGGCCTGTGATCCGCAACAAGGCGCTCGGCGTCTGCCATTTCGGCAGTTTCTACGAGGCGATGGACGCGGCCCAGCATCTGGTCAAGCTGAAGCCGATCGCGGTCGAGCTGGTCGACCGCACCATGATCGCGCTCGGCCGCGATATCGCGATGTTCAAGCCGATCATCAATGCCGCGATCAAGGACGATCCGGACGCGGTGCTCGTCGTGGAATTCGCCGAGGAGAACCAGGCCGACAATCTGGCGCGCCTGAAGCAGCTCGGCGAATTGATGGGCGATCTCGGCTTCGGCTGGACCAACGACACGCGCAAATGGGGCGGCGTGGTCGAGATCACCGAGCCCGCGCTGCAGAGCGGCATCGCCGATTTCCGCGCTGCCGGCCTCAATGTCATGATGTCGATGAAGCAGGAGGGCAAGCCGGTCTCCTTCGTCGAGGACTGCGCGGTGCCGCTGCCGCATCTGGCCGACTACACGCAGCGCCTGAACGAGGTGTTTGCCAAGCACGGCACCAGCGGCACCATGTATGCGCACGCCTCCGAGGGCTGCCTGCATGTGCGGCCCGTGCTGAATTTGAAGCTGGAGAGGGACGTCAAGGCGATGCGCGCCATCGCCGAGGAGGCTTTCGCGCTGGTGCGCGAATACAAGGGCTCGCATTCCGGCGAGCACGGCGACGGCCTGGTGCGTTCCGAATTCCACGAGACGATGTTCGGCGAGCGCCTCGTCGCGGACTTCAAGGAAGTGAAGCAGCGCTTCGATCCTGAGGGCGTGCTCAATCCCGGCAAGATCGTCGATGCGCCCAAAATGGACGACCGCTCGCTGTTCCGCTTCAATCCGGACTATCGCGTCGGTGAGTTGAAGACAAAACTCGACTGGTCTGCCTATCCCGGCGCCGGCGGCGGTTTCCAGGGCGCGGTCGAGATGTGCAACAACAACGGCGCCTGCCGCAAGCTCGAGGGCGGCGTGATGTGCCCGTCCTATCGCGCCACGCGCAACGAGAAGGACGTCACGCGAGGTCGCGCCAACACGCTGCGCCTTGCGATCTCCGGCCAGCTCGGGCCCGATGCGCTGTCTTCCGACGAGATGATGGAGACGCTGAAGCTCTGCGTCTCCTGCAAGGCCTGCCGCCATGAATGCCCTGTTGGCGTCGACATGGCCAAGATGAAGATCGAAGTGCTCGCCGCGCGCGCGGCCTCTCGCGGACTGACGCTGCGCGACCGCCTGGTCGGCTATCTCCCGCGCTATGCCGGCCTCGCCGCGCGCTTCGCGCCGCTGGCGAATTTGCGCAACCGCAGCCCGCTGCTGCGAAAGCTGTTCGAACGCTTTGCCGGCATCAGCGCCCGCCGCGCCCTGCCCGCCTTCCGGAGCGACGTGTTCGTGCCGCCGGCGGACGCGGTCGGGCCGGAGAACGGACGCGAGGTCGTGCTGTTCGCCGACACCTTCAATCGCATCTACGAGCGCGAGAACCTCGACGCGGCGCTACGCGTGCTCGCAGCCGGCGGCTATCGCGTTCATCTGCCGAAGCCGGCCAAGGGCAGCCGCCCGCTGTGCTGCGGCCGCACCTTCCTGTCCGCAGGGCTCGTCGACGAGGCCAGAGCCGAGCTCGACCGGCTCGTGACCGCCTTCGCGCCCTTCGCCGCGCGCGGCGTGCCGATCGTCGGGCTGGAGCCGAGCTGCCTCTTGACGCTGCGTGACGAACTCGCCTCGCTGCGTAGGGATGATGACGCCAAGGCGATCGGCGCACATGCGCTGACCTTCGAGGAATTTCTGGTGCGCGAGGCCGAAGCCGGCCGGCTGCAACTGCCGCTCGGCAGCGTCACCGACAAGGCCGTGGTACACGGCCATTGTCACCAAAAATCCTTCGGCGCCTTCAAGCCGGTCGAGCAGGTGCTCCGGCTCGTTCCCGGCCTCGAGGTCCAAACCATCGAGTCGAGCTGCTGCGGCATGGCCGGCGCCTTCGGCTATGGCGCCGACACCTATGATGCCTCGATCGAGATGGCCGAACTGTCGCTGCTGCCCGCCGTGCGGCGCGCAAGCGAGACGACGCTCGTCGTTGCCGACGGCACATCCTGCCGCCACCAGATTCACCACGGCACGGGGCGCGAGGCGCTCCACGTCGCACGCGTGCTGGCGCTGAGCCTCGAGCGCGCCGAGCCCAATTCCACTTCCACCACTGCAAAGGAACCCAGCCATGGTTGACCTCACGCTCGAAGTTGCCCGCAAGATCCTCGACGCCGCCCTCGCGAAAGCCGGCGAACTCAAGCTGAAGCCGCTGGTCGTCACCATCCTCGACGCCCGCGGCGTGCTCAAGCTCGCCGCCGCGCAGGACGGCACCAGCCTGATGCGCGCCGAAATCGCCCACGGCAAGGCCTATGGCGCGCTGGCCATGGGCATGGGCTCGCGCGCGCTGTTCCAACGCGCCCAGGAGCAGGCCTATTTCATCGACGCCGTGAACACGATTGCCAAGGGCGCGCTCGTGCCGGTCCCCGGCGGCGTGCTGATCATGGACGGCACCACCCTGTTCAGCGCCGTCGGCGTCTCTGGCGATACTTCGGACAATGACGAGGCTTGCGCAATCGCCGGCATCCGGGCTATCGGCCTTAAGGCCAATGCGGGTTAGTAGAAATTCATTCGGTCTTCAATGATTGCTCCCGGACGTTCGGCGACCGTTGATAGTTCGGACAGCGAGAGCTTGGCAGCCGCAGCATCCGCTCGATCGGGATCTGTAATACGACTTCACGACCTCACGAACGAGTTTGCACGCATCGGAGTCTCAGGTGCTATTCGAATCCGCTCCTCAGTTTCGGCTGCCGACGGTGGCGCCTCTATTCATAGATTGCAAAGGATGCGTGTACCGATCTGCTAGTTGATTAATCTTACTGCGTCATCGGCTTTCTGCGTGTGCTTGATACAGCGATGGCGTCGCAGCATATCGCGGGATCGTTTTGCGGAGGGCGATCCGCTTTTGACGGCCGCGGCCTTCGACCCGATAGTCCTTCCACCTGAAGGTGACGCCGTGCTGATCGAAGGCGATTAGGCGGCTGCTGGCGATGGCAACGCGGTGAGTGTAGCGCGACAGATAGGCCAGCACGGGCTCAGGACCGCCGAACGAACGCTTGGCGTAGACGACCCATTCCGTCTTGCGCGACGCTGCAAGCAACGTTGCGAATGAGTGTGCTCCGGCGAGATGAACGTCGTTGCCGAAGAAGCTCAGGCGCCCGGCCTGGTGGAGGGCGGCGAGGCGCCTCAGGAACAGCCTCCGGAACAGGCGTGACAGCACCCGCACGGGGAGGAAAAAGCCCGGTCGGAAGGACACCCGGCGCCGGCCATCGGGCGAGATGCCGCCGCCCCGGTACGATCATGTGCACATGCGGATGGTAGGTCATGGCCGAGCCCCAGGCGTGCAGCGCGGACGTGATGCCTATCCGGGCGCCGAGATGCTTCGGGTCGGCAGCGATCGTCAGCATCGTCTCGGCCGAGACCTTGAACAGTAGATCGTAGACGGCGGCCCTGTTGTGGTAGGCGATGTCGGCGATCCGGCCCGCAGCGTAAACACGACGTGATGCCGAAGCAGTATCCGACCAGCAGCATCCGGATCATGAGCTCCGGCTCGATCGAAGGCCGACCGATTCTGCTGTAGAAAGGTGCCAGGTCCCGCTTGATCTCTTGAAGGTCGACAAACCTGTCGATCGACCTGAGCAGGTGATCGGCGGGAATATGCTTCTCAAGCGAGAACTCGTAGAACAAAGCCGCCTGCTCGACTTGCCGATGCCCCATCATGATCTTCAGTCCTGCCAACTAGACAGACTGAATCACTGATCTATCTGCGTCGCAACAGCCGCCTTTTTCAACAGAATCGGCCATAGCTGACCTTGTCCCTCAACCGGGCGACAGCCGCCTTTGGCCCATAAGTGACGTTGGCGGAGCCGCCCCCCAAACGGCGTCGGGACGAGCGTCGTTGTAGCTTGAATCGGGTCCGAGAATTGGAAGAGTAACGATCGTTCTGCGGCCAGTATTCCGTCAGTTCAAATTGATTGGCCGGCCAATCTTCTTCTGTTGGACGGTCGCGCGATCCGCCGAATACCCGCCCCCGTCGTCTACCCTCGAATGTCAACTGCTAAACATTGAAGTGTGCGCTCGTATGGTACCGATGCCTCATCTTATTGGCAGGAGGCGGGATGGCACCGTGATAAATGCAACTTGATAAGCATTCCGAGTCCACGGCAGCCGTTTCGCTACACGAAATTTCGTTCGGAGCTAAGGCGGGGTTCCTGGTGCTAAATTCCACCGATCTCCCACTGGAAGCGCTCGGCAAAATTCCTCACCCGGATCGGCTAAAGCATTTCAGTTGGATGGGAAACTGGCAGATGATAACCGATGATGCTCTGCCCTACCTGCTTGCTAATAGTCTCAATCTCAAGGCAGCCTGGCTGAAATAACACGGCTCCACGATCTTCGTCGCGCTCGAATGGGAGGACGTGTCAGCTGCTTCGAGGCGCCCCGGCGCGGCCGGCTGGGGAGCATATTCATGGCGTTGTCGGCTGAAACATTGGGTGCGCGGCTGCTGTCGCCGAAGTGGAGCATCGCCATTGACGGTGTTGACGAGGAGCAGCGTCAGGTAATTCTTGACGGCATGAAAGAATTCCATTTCGCTCCACGCGATACTTTATTGGACCAAGGCGAGCCGAGCGATACTCTACTTTTGATTACCAATGGCCGGAGGCGACGGCGATCTCCGCAGTGACCTGTAACGATTTTCGTTATTGCCTGACGACCATCCCCGCCTTTCATTGGAATATCACGCGGTTGCTTGCAATTCTCGCTATCAAAAGCATCGAGCGTAGCGGACCGATGGCGCTGGATCCGGCCCCAGTACGGCTCGGGTCGGCTCTCAAATCGCTCGCGCGACGAGAGAGTGCCCAAGGCGTGCACCTAGCCGCTGCGAAAAAGCTCGAGCAACTTGGCGAAGAAGTGGAAGCCAACCCTCACATCAAGGTGGTGGTAATCCAAGGTGAAGGACGCGCTTTCTCAGCCGGCGGCGACCTGCGGACTCTTGGTGCAGCGGCCGAAGCAAACACGATTGCGCCGGTGGTTGGAGAAATGCTGCACCACTATCACGCTTTCATCGAGAGGGCGCGCCGGATGCCAAAGATTGCACTCTCAAGCGTGCATGGCTCGGCCGCAGGAGCGGGTATGGGCCTTGCGTTCATTGCTGATCTGTGCATCGCCGCGGAAGACACGAAGTTTACGCCGGGATATGCGAAGATCGGCGTGTCGCCGGACGGCGGCATTACAGTTGGTATGGAGGGTACCGTTGGCGTACGCCGCGCTTTCCAGATATTTCTTGCTGAAGATAGCTTTACCGCTCAGCAGGCGTTCGAATGGGGACTTGTGGCGAAGGTCGTCCCGACGGCTGAGCTAAGAGCGGAAACGAAAAAATTCGCGAGGAGGCTGGCAAATAATCCGGCTGCAGCGATTGCTGGGACCAAGACGCTGCTCTACCAGGCGGCGACCACTGCGACGAAGGCACAGCTCGATGCCGAGGAGGAGAAGATCATTGGCTGCATGCTCACGGAAGAATTCCGCGTTGCCGTGAGAAAGTTCACCGAAAAATCGCAATGATCGACCCTGACGAGGCACAAGACCACTCCCTTTGCTGTCGAGTGAGATACAATGTCATCCAATGAAGTCGGGCAAACCTTTGATGTGAATACACTCATTGATGGCTATTGCGCTGCGTGGAATGAGCGCGACCGGATCAAGCGATTGGTGACGCTGGCTGAGGTCCTCACACCGGACGTTCGATACGTCGATTCTGCGATCGACTTAACCGGCCGAGAAGCTCTGGCGGCCCACATCGATATCGTTTTCGCTCGCTATCCCGGTTCGGGATACTGCGCACCACGCGCATCGACCGACATCACAACAGGGCACGCTTCGGCTGGAGAAAGGTACTGGCTGACGGATCGCTGCTGGCCGACAGTGTTGATTTCGTTGAGTTCGCCAGTTGCGGGAAGATATGCCTGATCGTCGGATTTTTCGGACCGCTCATCGCCTGCGAGTGAGTGTGGCGCGACCTGAAGGTGCGGCTGGCGGGCGGCCGAACCAGGGGGGCGCCAGCTGCCGCTTATCAGCAGATTATTCGCGTTGCTATTCCGCTCCTAATCACAAACCGGAATAGCCATTTCACACCAGTAGTAGTTGATTGGGAGCGGCTTAGTATGGAGTGCTGCGACCTCGGTTGATACCAAAGGTCGATCAGGAGATTTTGATGTTCGTTCCCACGCTGCTTTCCGAAACACGCCCTGACGTCCTCTGGGAGCTTATGAGGCAAAATCCGCTCGGGACAATCGTGGTCGGCGGTGATCAGCTCGATGCGAACCACCTGCCATTTGAAATTGATCGGCAACGCAACACGCTGCAAACGCACGCCTCCCGATCAACCGATTGGTCCCGTTGCGCTGGTGAAAACGCCTTGGTGGTTTTTCAGGGGCCGAACCACTACATCTCGCCGGGATGGCAGCGCAGTCGCTCAAAACATGGTCGTGTGGTTCCGAGCTGGAACTATGCTGTCGTGCATGTCTATGGTCGCATCAATCTGATCGATGACGAGCATTGGTTACTCGAACATCTCGACGCCCTTGCCAAGCCTCACGAGGCTCACAGAACCGATCCATGGGATGTGTCATCAGCACCCGCGGATTTCGTGGGCGGTCTCATCAAGCGCATCATCGGAATCGAAATTTACGTTGATCGCCTGGTCGGTAAGAGCCAGGCGTGCAAGCAGTATAATGCGGCGACGCGTGAGGGCGTTGTAGCAGGGCTTAAATCTGAGGGGTCAGCGAAGGGCGCAGCGATGGCCAATATCGTGGCAGAAGCGTCCACGTACCGATCAACTGCAAACGAGACGGAATAGGTCGCCTTCATTCGCAGCCTCTTTTTACTGACGCGACCATGTCATGTCTACTCTTGGCCGATTTCGTTGAAAAAGGCGGTAGTGATCCCATGTATTGGCGCCAGCCCCGAAGCGGTTTAGCGCTTGGTCCACCGCTATGCGGGCCTGTGGATTTGCATCGGGATCAGCTTGGCCATCTTACGATGGTTCTGAGCGGTGGCTGCGAGGGTAAACTCGTCACGCGCGCCGTTCGGGCCCCTCAGTCGTAGGCGATCGAGCTTGAGAATGCGCTTGAGGTGCGCGAACAGCATCTCGATCTTCTTGCGGAGCCGACGCGAAGTGCGGCCCTCCAATGATCTTGCGATCTGGCGCGCCATGTCGCGAGCGCCTTCGTAGATCGAGCGCGGTACCCTCCGTGAAGGCTGTTTAGGGCAACACCGGGACTTCAATGCGCAGTGATCACAGTCACGCTTGCTGGCGAGGTAAAGCATGGTGGCGCCATCATTCACCAGCGTTCCGGCCGTGGTAAGAACTTTACCGCTGGGACAACGGTAGAGGTCTCCGGCATGGTCATAGGTGAAGTCATCGCGCGAGAAGATCCCGTCTGGGCGGGCCGACTTGTCGAAGACTGTAACGTGCGGCTCGATGCCGTGCTCATAGACCAGCCAGGCGAGCATCTCGGCCGAGCCGTAGCCGCTGTCACCGAGGAGCCGGTTCGGATAGAGATCGAACCGTTCGAGCGAGCGCTCAATCATGCGTTTGGCGGCCAACACCTCCGCCTGCCGGATTGCCGTCGTCGTTTCGCCCGGCATTCCTCGCGAGGTTTTGGGCGAGGACTTGAACAGCTGCGGTTGGAAGTTGAATGCCCGAAAGCTTCCGTCCGCTGCCCTCAAAGTGACGATTGATGCTTCCTTCGTTTTCCGCCTCGCCGACGAGGATTTGAGACTCGACTGCCTTGGTCGGCCTTACTCGTTTCAAGGTATCGAAGACCTTGGTTGTATCGATGTCGGTTAGACCCCGCATGCTAGCGTCAGCTCCGCCGACACTGATAGCGCCCTTGCTCAAGACGGCCATGAGGTTTTCCGGGGTAAACATCTTTGCGATCATCGCGTCGGCGACGGAAGCACCGTGGTTGTTGGCGGCCAACCGCTCCAACGGCTTCACTGGCCGCTCGCGGCCGATCTGCTTGAGGTAAGCGGCGACGATTTGGTCCACTAGGGATCTGCGGACTCGTGCCGTGTCTGTTCGTGCAATCACTTCAGCGCTATCCCTCACCTTGACCGCCTGGACCAGACCGCCAAGAGAGACAATCGCGGAACCAATGTAGATCCCAAGGCAGACGAGCAAAGCAACTAACGACCCGAAAAACCAACGCATTGGGCATCCTTGCTGGATCGCACCCCGGTGAATGTTGTTTGTGATGAGATTAGGGCTCATTGGCACGTACCCAGCCGATAGTTCAGGAGATGTTCAGCTCCTCGGCATTAATTCGCCGGCCTGGAGAGGTGCATGCTGAGACTTAGGATAATGCTGCCGATCGCCCTGGCCTGCTTGGCCGCGCCTCCAGCTTCAGCTGGGTTGATCGACGAGGATCGAAGTCTGCCGCCTGAAGTTCGAGCTTCTTGGAACAGGGCGGGCTCGGCGGTCTGCCCGCAAGACTACGATTACGTCGCACGGATTCGACGCTGTGTGTCCCGGTCTGCAATGTCGGGCGCGGTCCCGGCCCAGCGCAATCGAAGCGGCTCCGCTGTTTGCCCACCGTTCTACGACTACGTAGCGCGGTACCGCGTCTGCCTTCCCCGCTGACGTTCATCGGAACCGGTCGAACGGTTGGCAGTTAGTTGCGCGGAGGAACAAAGATGAAATCCATCTTCGCGGTGACATTTGTAGCCTGACCAGTTTGCTTTCGGCTGATGGGGCATTCGCGCAAGTGCGACCACAATGGACTTATGACGGCTCGGCGGTTTGCCCCGAAAGACATGACCATAGGCGCGGTGCATGCTGGCCGCGTGGATATGGGGGCTATCGAGAGAGCTATGGAGCTGGTGGCCAGATGGTCCGGCTGCGCTGGACACGCAGCGGCTCCGCTGTATGCCCTGAAGGGTTCGACTACTACGGTGGAGCTTGCCGCTCTCGATATTGAACTCAATAGTTCAGGCAGCAATTCGGGCTGAAATCCACTCGGCGATCTGGCGCTCCCATCTCGACCAATCTCGAGGCTGAAGAATGGAGCGGAGCGCCGGCCGCGATAAATCCGATCGACAATCGTATTGCTCATGTCATTCGGCTGGAACGGTCCGCCAAGGTGCCTCGCCAAATGAGGCGGCAGTTTTGCGATAAGATCCGCAGAGACTGACGGAGGTTTCTTCGCAACCTCAGCCGTCACCGCCGTGCATCCCATCAAGCAGATCATGGCTCGACGACCATGCATGTTGGGCAATCGGCCATGCCAAACCTCTCCGTTCGGAAAGAAATATACGTCTCCTTGCTTCCCGAACGCGCCAGTTATCTTGGCGAAGGATTTCGCGCGGTTGCGGGGCCTTAGTCGACATGCGAGACCTTGCTGAGGCGCTTGATCATTTGCACGGTGAGCCCGTCGAGGAGGAACCGCCGCAACCTTAGGACTCCACTTTTTCCCGCTAGCGCTCAAATGGCTTTTATGCACAAACCCTTTGAGCTCTGCTTGCCCACGGCCGCCACAGCCGTGCCTGACGGCACCGACTGGATCCGCGAAATCAAGTATGACGGCTACCGTCTGCGCGTTGAGCGCAGTGGCAAATCCGTCCGGCTGATCACCCGCAACGGCCACAACTGGACCGACCGCTTTCCTTGAATCGTCCAGGCCGCTCTCAAAAACCGTGCAGGTCCACCCTCCCACGCGGTCCTTCCTAATGGCTTCGGGCACTGCTCTTGACGCGTCTGGTGAAGCTACTGATCTAACCGGGGAACTTGCTCAGGTTTCCCGCAATATGCGCACTCAAACACGTCGATCTCACCGATCCGCCAACCCGCCCGGATTTGCTCATCGGAAAGCTGCATTTGATGTTTCTGCTGATTTAGGCGGGCCAGGCGGATGATATTGTCCAGGGCCCAGACTAAGGTTCGAACCCAACAATCAACCAGCATCTCGGCCCTCCATGATTGCTCAGCGCAGGCCAAAAGATCACCACCACTTGTTGAAGGCAGGCTACGGGAAAAAGTGGCAAGTCGCCATACCTTCCCCCCTCATGATCTGTCTGCTGTTAACTGGCTGCTCTTCTGTATGGGTAGACGCGGATGCGCCCATCCCTGATCCCAAGCCCGTGCAGGCGCCGAGTCAGACTGCCGTTCAGAAGGGCGTCGGCGTTCTAGTGAAGGATGCGAAATTAAAGCAGCCCGTCGAGGTCTCTGCGCTAAGAAAGAGCGATCGCGGCCCAGGCCCATACTATGTTTGCTTGCGAGAGGTGAGCGCGCCGGCTGATCGACCGCGCTACATCTTTTCAGTCTTTTTCGACAATGAAGATTACAAAGGATCGCGACAGTCAGTGATCATGGATGACTGCGAGCAACAAATGTATAATCCGATTCAAATTGCAGCCACTGATCCCGGCTAGAGGTGAATTCACATGGACGAAAGGCAGAGACCCTTTGTGGCGTTGCAGGGACAGGTTGTCGGGGCCGGCATGCTGGCCGCAGCCGCACTGCACACCGTTCTATCGTTGGTGAGTAATAAGAGGCCCTGCAAGGAATAAGCGAGTGGATTGACGGGAATCTCAACCTAGCCAGCACGGCGAATGGAGATCCCGACGACGAGCTCAACACTTTGATCCGAGAGACCGCACGCAACTTCGTCGACCAACATCTGCAAGGGATGTGGCAGATCGTGCGAAATGCAAACGGGCCGTCCGACTACTGAAGTCTAGCTAACGACGAAGGGCCCGCCAGCGTGAACCGGCGGGCCTCTTGTGGCAGTTAGACGGCTCTTTCCTCTCGCTCTATCTTTCTCAGCCCAAGGTAGATGCCAGCAATGGTACCCAAACCGGTGATGAGTAAGAAAACGATGGCCGCAGTTTCTTGGTTGGACTTGCGTCGCTTGAGCTCTTCGGCTTCCCAACACAAGCGCTCGGTGTCAGAATAATCGTATCCGTCGGGACAAATTACGGAGCCCGTTTTGCTCCAACCGGGAGCGACAGATTGTTGAGCCAAGGCGATTGATGGAGTGGCACAGGCGAGAGCGCAGACCACAGTCAATGTTAGTGTTTTACGATTGCGCATCTCAGCAGTAGCCGCCCCCAGCAAAAGAACCCGTCGACCGTCTCAGCCGCCAGACTTGAACGGTGATGACCTGCCTCACGGGCGGCTTATAGCACGCCGGCACGGACCGGCAGGCCTCAATAAAAACCCCGACGGCCTTGGGGAAGGCCGACGGGGCGAGTTCCTGAGATTGCGGCCCGGGTTAGGGGCCACGGGCTGATCGTAGCAGAGTAGCTCGCCAGAGTGAACAGGACGAGCTAACTGAGACGCTAGGGCTCGTCGTAGGTGCGGCGTTTTAAACGACGCCGCCGTAGTCGATGCCTTCCTTCGCGAGCTTCTCTGCTTCCTCGCCCGACGAGGTCGGCTTTGTGTCGAGATAAGGGTGCTCAGATGTAGGCAAAATCGTACGGATGTTCTTGCCGTCCGCTCGAGTGATGCGGGCAACCCAGCGTTGAGGGCCGCGCTCAACGCGCTGGATGTGATACTGTTTGTACGTAATCATAACTCTTGAGCGCTACTGACCTATGAGACCAACCACCTTGTAATGGAAAGGAACCTCTCCGCACAATAGACCTTGCGATTAAGTTAACTTCTCCGCGAAATTCTAGGCGGGTCGACGCCCACGACACGTAGTATCTAGCCCTAGCTCCGCACCACCAGGAATCGATAATTTGACTTTGGAGCGCGGCTCGTCTCGATACGGGCATGTCCGAGCCATACACCCACGTCCGCCTGATTTGCTCTGATGACGATGGCCTAAACCATCGCTACGAGATCCGCGTCTCAACTTTCGTGCAGTTCGATGAGAACCCCGGCCGGCGCTCAATCAGCGGCGTGCCGAGCAAGAAGGAAGCGGAGGAGATCGCGAAGAAAATCGCAAGGAGCGAACGCAATCGGACAAGTGCGCCCGTCTGGAAATGAAACAGTCGATCAGGATTGCTGCATGGGCACGCTGGCAGGTCTTATAGTCGGAACAATCGTTGGCCTCGCCATTGGATGGTGGGTGCGCGGTCTGTGGGACGATGGCTCCGATGTGAGTTGGCCGATCAAGTCGCCGAGAGAAGACCCCCAGCACGAAATCAAAATTGAAGGTCGCAGGAGCGCCCTGGCGACAACTCCTGCGACCGACGCCGCGACGTTCCGCACGATCGGCGCGGCCCTGGACCTAAGCATATTCCGGCGCGACCCGGCTCGATCTTGGTCCGCCAATGCGAAAGTCTGTTAGTGTTGCTGTTGGGATGGGGCCGTGGGGGACATACGCGGCTCTCGTCAGAGGTGAGGCCCGCCAGCTAGCCGCCCCGGCGGCCTCCCTCAATGCACGTTAATGATCCTACAGTTTCGTATTCGGAACTTGCGAAAAACGATTCGCCTTGCTGTTTTGTCGTGATTAGGCTGCTGCTTACCGGGGCTGACTTCATATCTCACTTAGTGGTTTTCACCCGGATTTTTGGACAGGCGCGGGCCGCAGCGAAATAAATCCCCGCTGCGGCCTTCGCGCGTCTCACCCTTCTCGGACCTCCCACGACCTCGCGCTGATGTCGATCTTCGCTGTGCAGCATAGCGGGATGGCACGACGCGCTTTCAAGTCTTTCTTTGCGCGTTTCTTTTCTCCGGCCGTCGAGCGCAGCACCTTCGTCTTGCTCGCGAGCCTTAGCTCGATCTTGCTGTTCTGGCAGTGGCAACCACTACCCACCATCGTGTGGAGCATCGATGGCCCAGTCTTCGCCGGCGCCGTCGCCGCAGGTGGCGGCATCGAGCTTGATGGTACCAACTACCTCATTCCTACCGATGCGGCTCAAGAGACCGACAGCGGAACGAGACCGTAGCGCTTGACCGGGCTCTGTTCACCGTTGAGCCTAAGCGGCGTACGAAAAAGAGGCTCGGCGCTTAAAACCGAAGTAAAGCCAATGAAAGCAAGTATCCTCGGGCCGGGTGAATTGAGAGCGTGCGCCTCTGGCGCAATTATGCAGGCCCCTAAAAAAAGGATCTGCGTTGTCAGCGAATGTTAGGTTCCGGTCCCGAGCAAGGTAATGTCCCTTTATGTAGTCGCCGCAAGGCGTGGCCGATTTTCAAAATGAGCGCGCCGGGCATTTCGGGACCAGTACGCGCCCGCGCGCGTAGCCGGGCCGCTCCAAGCAGAGACGACGCTTCTCACGCGGGGGTGCGTCAGCATTTGTTCTAAGAGGGCATCGAACGCGGGACTGCGATTGTACACGTCCAATGCCAAATGGCTGGGCTTGGTCAGGATCGTTGCGCCGATCGGACCATCGGACCGGTACGGTTCGATGAGACCAGCAGACGCGCGAGACTGCGCATCCTGATCGAACAGAACTGCGAGTTCTTGTCGCGCTTGCTCCACTTGATCAGCCGGCAGGATTCCCTCCAGCACGACATAGCCGTCGCGCTCGAGCCGAGTAATGTCATCTCGATCATGTACCATCGTGATCCCTTCGCCTTGACTCACGAGGAAAATAACACGGCTACCGAGGGCAGACTGTTGCAGCAACGCCACAGCCAAGTTCGGTCCTCCAGCGTGGACCGATCGAAAAACCTCCATTCGTCCGAGAAAAACCCCGCCAGCCTGGGAGCCGACGGGGTGAGTTCCTGAGATTGCGGCCAAGTTAGGCGCCGCGTCAGGATCGTAGCACAGAGACCGCAGCGCGTCATTTCTTCATGCAGAGACCAACCGTCGGCGAGGTCCCACACTTAGTGCCATCCGCAGTTCCGCCGCTTGGGCAAAGTACTGACACTAGTGTTTCGCTGTTGTCACAGTTGACGGCCCCGTCAGCTTGCACCGCCCGGATATTGACCGGCGCTGGTTCGCCTTTGTCTCCCTTGTCGCCTTTAGGGCCCGCCGGACCTTGGGGGCCTTGCGCGCCAGCAGGTCCTTGAGGACCTGGTACGCCTTGAATGCCTTGAGCACCTTGCGGTCCTGCAGGTCCCTGTGGTCCCGGCTCTCCCTTAGGGCCCGGATCTCTTCCGCAACCTGCAAGCGCGAGGGCAACGGCAAGCACGGATATGCCGATCAGTTTATGCATTCCAACCTCCCTAATGAGGAGTGGCATTAAACTAGCTGGGCGGAGACGCGGCAATAGACGGTCCGCGAGCATGACCGGTGTCCGAAGCCATTCCGCCGGGGAGCTACCGGAACCACCGGAACTCCAGGCAGTTGATCTGCCCGGAGGAATGATCATGAAGCTAACGCTCGCGACGACGTTCGTAGCCATGGCGGCGCTCGGGTCCTTTGACGCCGCATCTGCGCAAGTGCGGCCCCAATGGACATATGACGGCTCAGCCGTTTGTCCCGAAGGACATGACTACAGGCGCGGTGCCTGCTGGCCCCGCGGGTACGGGAGCTATCGAGAAAGCTATGGACGCGGCAGCCAGATGGTCCGTCCACGCTGGACTCGGAGCGGCTCTGCCGTCTGCCCTGAAGGTTTCGACTACTACGGTGGGGCTTGCCGCTCCCGCTATTGACATGGGGTGGCCCGCCAGCTTGAAAGGACGGGCTAGACCTATCGTCCTAGACGTCAGCCGCCAAGAGCATACAGGACGCCCCACACCTTCGCTAGCAACCACGTCATCAAACCGAAGCAAGCCCAGGCGGCCATCGAGATGAGGATCGCTCGCGGGTTTCGGAAGATCATCATGAAGACAACCATCAATGAGGGCTAGTCTAGAAAACCCCGCCGGCAGGGAACCGACGGGGCAAAGTAACTAGGATAGCGGCTGGGTTACTGGCCGCGCGCCAATCGTAGCATAAAGGTCCGCCAGCATTAACCGGCGTCTCGCGTCATATACCCGGCTAGTTGAACGCTGGCCAAAAAGCCTCAGGATCAAACGGTGAGGACGAACGAGTCCCAATTGCTCCAAGCCGTGCCATCAAAGGCACGCACATACATTGTATCAGATCCGGCGACGGCTCCTGCTCGGACCCACACATCACTTAGGTCTGACGCGTCGACCTCAATTGTAGTACTTGCCGCCCAATGCGAATTTTCAGGTGTCCAGAAATACCCGCTATTCGCGGCGGCGTTACCGTCCCAAAACTGATACTTCGATATCGCATCTTCGTCCGCATCCGAAACGGACGTCCAATTGACCAGTTGGGCCCATTGATTGGCCGAGAGATTATGATCGCCTATCGATGCGACTGGAGCGGCGTTCGTCGACGAAAGGTTAAAACTGTCCCAACTGCTTCAAGACGCGCCGTCAAACGCTCGTACGTACATCATTTCAGCACCAACCGATGAACCTGCACGAATCCATAAGTTGGGAAGCTCGGAAGCGGAAACATTGATAGTTGTACTGGCGGCCCAATGAGAATTATCGGGCGTCCAAAAGTAACCAGAGCCCGCGCCGCTACTGCCGTCCCAAAACTGGTAGTCCGTAATCGTATCGCCTTCAGCATCCGTCGTGCTCAGCCAATCCTGAGGTTTGGTCCACGCGTTGACGTGCAGGTTTTGGTCGCTGATGGCAGCAACGGGTGCTGTGTTTACAGTGGTATTAAAGGTAAAGGTGTCCCACAATCCCCATGCGTGGCCGTCAAACGCACGGACCCAGAGAGTTTCTGAACCAACCGCAGAGCCACCACGTAACCACACGTTGCCGATATCGGACGCAGATACATCGATCACAGTGTTCGCGGACCAATGGCTGTTTGCGGGAGTCCAGAAGTAGCCGCTCGTAGCGGGCGTACCGCTGTCCCAAAATTGGTATACAGTTATCGCGTCGTTGTCGGAATCCGTCGCGGTCAGCCAGCTATCGATCTTGACCCATTGATCGGTGTGAGCCGAATGATCAGCAATAGTCGCCACAGGAGCAGCGTTCGTTGAATTCAAGGTGAACGAGTCCCAGTTTCCCCAGTCATAGCCATCGAAGGCGCGCACCCAAAGTGTTTCGCTTCCCGTCGCGTTCCCACCCTTTACCCAAACGTTCGAGAGTTCGGCGGCCGACATTTCGATGACCGCATTTGCGGCCCAATGGGAATTATCGGGCGTCCAGAAATAGGCGCTGCTGATCCCCGTCCCACTGTCCCAAAACTGGTACTTCGTTGCAGCATCTCCGTTTCCATCAGTGTAATTGATCCAGTTGGAAACTTGAGCCCAATTATCTACATGAATGACTTGATCGTTGACGGCGACCACTGGAGGCGTATTCGGCACCGTCGTGAGCGTGAACGAGTCCCAATTGCTCCACGCCGTGCCGTCGAAAGCTCGAACCCACATCGTCTCGGATTGACCACTGGAGCCCGCGCGCACCCAAAACTCGGAAACGTCGGCGGCGGTTACCTCAATCGTTGTATTAGCCGACCAGTGCGAATTGTTTGGTGTCCAAAAATAAGCGCTCGTTGTACCCGTTCCGCCGTCCCAAAATTGATATTTCACAGCGGGATTGCCATCAGCATCCGAATACGTAATCCATGGAAATATGCGTTGCCATTGTCGTGCAGCAGACTGTGATCTCCGACTGTCACAATGGGCGCAGTGTTAGCCATGATAATCACTCGCTCAAATGGGAACGTTAAAACTAAAGTAAGATTAGCAGGTTTGGAGCCCAGAGCGAGTGGCCTAGATCACAGTGTTTGAAAAATGGCTGGCCGCTGAAGAGGGTTTAAAATAGGTTCTAGCAGGCACTTTGAGCGCCCGATCCGAGACTTGGGGAACTCGGTAAAAGAGGTCGACAATTTGCGCCATTTGCCGCTGCACGAAAGACAAAGCTCCACCGCTTACGGCTCCCCGACCGGACGAGATCAGCGTGTCACCTTTATGAGCGAAGGGAACTCGGGCCGGACCTGTTCCGGTCTGTCCCGCAGCTTGGGACGTCGCAGGTGCGGTGAGCGCTGTTGCGGGATCAACTGGGCACCCACTCGTGTCCGGCGCTTGCCGGCACTTCGGCCCGGCTCGCAGAAATCAGGATCGAACAGACTTTTTGCGAAGGAGATCTACGACGCATGGGGGAACCGCCCCTTTGCGTGGGATGCCTCCGTTTTAGCGACCCCGCCGGGCGGTGCTCATCCGCTTGTGGCGATAGCAATGAGCTGTCGGGCAGGACAACGCGTCACGCCGCCGATCCGGCTTGCAGGATCGTCGGCGGTGGTCGAGCTCGCGGTCAGCCAGGCCGTGGAGCCGATCCCGTACGGACACAGCACTGCCTCTCGCCGTTTGCGGTCGTCGTTCTCGGCGATTTTCTGAAGTTGGTTTTGGGGATCGGTGGGACTGGTGCGGTCGATGCCGCTCACCCTCTGTCTAGTCGTGATCGGCAGATATGCGGATCGGGACAGGCGTCAAACCAGGGGTCCAAATTAACCATTCTGGCGAAACGGAGGAGCGTTGGATTTGCCGCTGACGGCAAGGACAATAGCATATCCCGCAGATGCGCAGATGCTCATCGTTGCCGCGTTCGCGCGCGGGTTCGCAACTTTCCGCGATTGCGCGGGTATGTCGCCAAGTACCCTCTGTTACGGAGGGGCCGTCCGGTAGGACGTTTCCGCCCTCGCGCGGGTAGGCCATCAGATCCTGCGCATCGCGGGGCGCGAGATCGCCGGGCAGTGCCCGAAACAGCTCGAGCTGATCGCGCTCGGAATGCTGCTTGCGCCGCATGGTCACTGCTCTTTCGCGGCAATCAGCGACGTTCCTGGCCCGCATACGGGCGCAGCGCGGGATGCTTCTTTGCAGGCAGCACGGTCCCCTTCCCGGGATCGGAGGTCGACGTCTTGGCGCCGCGATCGGCCCACGCTTTCAGGTCATCCACCGCGTAGACGACACGTCCGCCGATCTTCCGATATGTCGGCCCGGTACCGTAGGTGCGGTGCTTTTCGAGCGTGCGGCCGGACAGGCCAAGATAGCGCGCGGCCTCCGGTGTACGCAGGAAGCGCGGGGGAAGACCGGCCATCGGATCGGGCATTTGAGACCTCCAGGAGGACAGCGCACGACGCTTAGCGAGGCCAAGCGCGTGTGCGGTCATCATGGAGAAGCGCGATATCGGAGGGGGATGCCGAACCTTAGGGGGACGATTTCCGGCACCCTTTGTGGGCCATGCTACTCGTCCTTGCGCCCGGGCCTCAGGAGTTTGCGATAGCCACCGCGCATCAACGCGAGTCCACCCTGCACCAAGCGGATCGTTCGATTGCGCAGATCATGCGTCTTCCAGGCGCGATCGGGAATGCGCTTTTTGCCGAACAGCGCTTCGGCGATAACGCGATAAGTACCGCCGGCGCCGTGCGCATCGAGCGCGCGGATCGCGGCGCTCAAGCGTTCGCGGCGCTGCTTAGATAGCCGGTAAAAGGGAGGCCCGGGAGCGCGTCCATTCATTGCGCGCCACAGCCGACGGGCTGCATATGCGCGCGCGTCGAAATCGAAGTCGAACGGCAGTTCGGCCGCATACGACGCGCCAAGCACTGGCGGGTCCTTGGACCAGACACGGTGATCCGCCGAACCGATGCGCAGCACGGCATGCCAGCCGTCGGCAGCGCGACGCACCTCGCCGCCTGCGAGGTCGAGCAGTGGCTGAGATTGCGCCTTGCCATCGTCGGCCACCGCGACCGTGACCGGAACGACGACCGCTAGAACCTCAGGCGCCCAAAAGATCGTCTGCTCGTCGAAGGACCTTTGTGGGTCATGAGCGAAAGGAGATGCCCCACCTCCTCCTGAAGTCTGCGGTTACTTCGCCGCCCGGACTATTGGCAATCATCACCTTGTACTCACGCCGATATTCGGTGTTGCGGCGGAGACATTCCCAAGCGATGTCGGTGATATCCGCGTCTTGAAGGCTCTTGTAGGATTCCGGCGAGCGCCAGTCGAATTCAGGCATTGCTCTGACCCATTGCACACAACCAACAAAGATTGCGTCGCAATAGGTATGAACCAAACGGTTGTAGGAAGCTCCTAATTTGGCACCACGCGGTGCACTGGAACGACCCACCCGCCAGCGAAGGAAAACAGATGCTCCAAACGAGTCGCCAGCAGTCAATTTCTTCTATTTCGGGCCGGTGCCACGCAAGAGGCGCCCCTGCGCCGTTACCCATTTGGCGCGCGCAAGATGGCTCTCATATGCGATTCGCGCACGCTCCGGCTCTCGCTCGGGGTCCATATGCAAGACCACTCGAGCAACTTCATGCCAGTCCGCCCCCTCACTTTCCGCCTGCAACAGGCGGACATACGTGACGACATGCTGTTCGTCATAGGCCGTCAGCGCCGGTTCGTTTGGCGCACAGTCCGCGACGTCTGAATCTAACGAGAGCTTCTGCATTATACCGGCTTTAGAACGCCTATAAACTACGCCATGGTTTCGTCGCAATCCAGACCGGCGCCGTCTGTGCGAAGCTCGATCTCTCGGCGACCGAGGCTTGGTCGACCTTCACGTCGCAAACGCAAATAGCATGTTTGGGCACGAATAGGAACGATCGTTCCTAGAACGATCGTTCCGGCTAAGTTCCCATATGCCATGGATCTCAAAGAGATCATGGCGGTGAATCTGCGTCGGAAGCGCCACGACCTACAAATGACGCAGGAAGCGCTGGCCGAGCGCGCGGGTTTGAGCGCCCGTTACGTCGGAGCCATTGAGCGCGGCGATGTGTCAGCAAGCGTCACGGTGCTCGGGCAAATTGCTGACGCACTAGGAGTCGAACCGGCAGACCTGCTAAAAAAGGCGGCGCGGCTTAACAAATCGTAAGGCGCCTCAAGCCAGCCGGAGCCGCCCCGCTGGACCGACCGAACGGGAGCCCTTACTCGATCACTTCATACAAGAGCTGCGCGATCGAGCTGTGCTCGGATTCAGCAAGATGGGCGGCATGCGATACGTAAAAGCGAACGCGAGCATGCCCGCAGCCGATGATAGCCTTCTACAATCAGAACCGAAACAGTCCCTAAGAAACACAAGCTGACATCGGGCTGGGGCTACGGGGCTCCCACTAAGTCAAGCGGTGATTTCGAATTTTCTCAATCGATACGCCAATTGGGCTCTCGAAAGTCCGATCGCCCGTGCTGCCGCAGAAACGTTGCCGTTTGCAGATGCAAGTGCCGCCGCGTAGATCTCTGACTCATGTTCTGCAAATGAAAACGTTCGGCGAGGCGTCGCCCTGGCTGCGGCCTGTTGACTGTGTTCCGAATATTTCGCGACGGTCATGCCGTCGATCAATCGTCCTGCACGTCCAACTGAAAGCGCAGAACTTCTGGTCCCCGCGTCGCCGAGGTATAGACTTGATACTCCGACGGCTTCGCCGTCAGCAGTGAGGATTACAGCCCGCTCGATGATATTTTGGAGTTCTCGAATATTCCCGGGATAGTCATAGCTAAGCAAGGCTTCCACAGCGCGTTGTGAGAAGCCTGTGATCTGCTTGCCGTGCGCTGCGCAGTATCGATTGATGAACGCCTCCATCAGCAGAGGAATGTCATCGCGACGTTCTCGCAGGGGCGGAATAGTGATCGGGAAGACATTCAGGCGGAAGTAAAGGTCCTCTCTGAAACGGCCAGCGCGAACTTCGTCTCGGAGATCCTGGTTAGTAGCCGCAAGAATCCGAACGTCCGTCGCGATCGTCTTCGTACCCCCGACCCGCTCGACCTCACGCTCCTGGATCGCACGGAGAAGCTTACCCTGCGCGATCAGACTGAGCGACGCGATCTCGTCGAGAAACAGCGTTCCGCCGGCGGCCCGCTCGAAGCGACCAGGCCGAGAGGCAGTCGCGCCTGTATAGGCACCTTTTTCGACGCCGAACAACTCCGCCTCGATGAGGCTGTCCGGGATGGCTGCGCAATTGAGAGCGATGAGCGGTTTGGCAGACCGTTTGCTCACGCGATGCAGCGTTCGCGCAAAAATCTCTTTACCGACACCGGATTCACCGATGAACAGCACCGTTGCGTCGGTTGAGGCAACTTGCGCGACCAGGTGTCGTGCAACATTGAAGGAGCCCGAAGCCCCGACGAGATTCGTGCTGTCAGCCGCCTGCCTCTCGGCCCTTGGTTGCTGCGCGACTGCCCCCGCGGATCGGGGGCGGCTCAGCGATCGCTCGAACAGATCGGCGTTGAAGTACCTTAGATCCTCCTCGCTGTTGTCCCACTCGCCTGCCGGCTTCCCCACGTTGCGGCACATAGACTGCCCCATGGCTCTGCACTCGACCTCTCGGTAGACGATCATTTTTCCCATGAACGAGGTGGCATAGCCGCTCGCATATCCGATTTGCATCCAGCAAACGGGCTCGGTCCCGACGCCGTACAGACGTACATGCTCTTCATCTTCCGAAGAGTCGTGCCACAGGAATTCGCCATAGAAGGAACCGGCGCCGATGTCGAAGTCGAAACGGACTGGTTCGACCTTTACGATGCCCTCGAGAGAATGTAATCGCGGGCCGGCGGCGAAGACCGTCGAGGGGTGACTATTCGGCCATCGCTTTCGGATCAATTCCGCGTCCCGAACGCCCGACGCGAAGCCCGCTCGCGTCAAAATGGCGCGCGCTCGCTCGACCCCCATGGACTCGATCATCTCCTGCCGCAGCGTCCCGAACGACGCGCAGTGCATCATGATCATCCGCTGGTCGTTGAGCCAGATGCGGCCGTCGCCTGGCGAAAAGAAGAGGGTCTCAGAGAGCTCGCGGACCGTAGGTGATGCGCCTTCGTCGAGGTCTGCGCTCGTACCTAAGAGTGCCTTCCGCTCCTTGATCGCAGCCAGGGAAATTCGTTCGGGCTTTTTCACGTGTCGCGCCGTTCTCTCTAGATCATGCGGTTTATCAAATGAGTATTCAAAATTGATCAAAAGAGCAATTTCGCATTCCACGGCAGCGGACTGAGGCCGGAGCCCGCAGCTCAAATAATTGAAAGACAACAACAATTTCGATTTCAAGGCCCGCTGGCACGCCTGTTGCTGTCCTTTGTCCTGCCTTTAACCAACCAATCACTGCCGTTCGAGCAGCGCAGGGGGAAACATGTCTGGCTTCAAGAGCAGCAATCCGGGTTTGTCACGGCGCGACGTTCTTCGCGTCGCGGGCGCCGCTGGCGTGACCTTCGCAAATCCTTACGGCGCGTACGCCTCGGACAGCGAAAACGTCCTGCGGATAGGCTTCGTAAGTCCACGAACCGGTCCGCTTGCCGGCTTCGGTCAGACCGATGGCTATGTGCTCGAGCATGCGCGCGCCACGCTGGCGAAGGGGCTCGTGATCGACGGCAAGACCTACAAGGTGGAGGTCATCGACAAGGACACTCAGTCGGATCCTTCGCGCGCGAGCCAACTCGCCAAAGGACTGATCACCGGCGACAACGTCGACATGATGCTGGCGATCTCGACTCCGGAGGTCATCAACCCAGTCTCAGACGCCTGCGAGGCCGCCGGCGTGCCGTGCCTCTCGACAGTGATGCCGTGGGAAGCCTGTTACTTCGGACGCGGCGCCAAACCAGGCCAGCCATCGCCTTTCAGGTGGACGTATCATTTTGGCTTCGGTGTCGACGAGTTCTACCGGACCTACATCTCGATGTGGAACGGCGACGTGAAGACCAACAAGAAGGTCGGCGTACTCTACCCGAACGACGCCGATGGCAACGCGATCCGCGCCAATCTCGCTCCGCTGATCGCAAAACAAGGCTTCACCATCATCGATCCCGGCCCTTATGAGGACGGCACGACGGACTACTCGGCACAAATCGCCTTGTTCAAGAGGGAACGGTGCGAAATATTCAATACCTTCCCGATCCCTCCGGACTTCGCGGCCTTCTGGCGTCAGGCCGCTCAGCAGGGCTACACCAAGATGGTGAAGATCTGCCAGGTAGCGAAAACCGGGCTGTTCCCCAGCGACATCGAGGTACTCGGCAATCTCGGCTTCAGCGTCGCCAGTGCATGCTATTGGCACAAGGCTTTTCCATATAAGTCCTCGCTGACGGGCGTGACCGGAACGGACCTCGCAGATGGGTACGAGAAAGCCTCCGGCAAGCAGTGGACGCAGCAGCTCGGGGCGACATTGTCGCTGCTCGATGCGGGTTTTGAGACTCTCAAGCGGGCATCCGATCCCAAGAAGAAGGATGTGGTCGCCAAGTCGCTGTCGCAATTGAACATGACGACGATCGGGGGAGCGGTCAATTTCTCTTCGGGACCGGTGCCGAACGTATCGTCCGGACCAATCATCGGTTCTCAGTGGGTCAAGGCGCCGGCCGGAAGCAAGTTCAAGCTGGACTACGTGATCACCGACAACGCTACTGACCGGAACGTTCCCGTTCAGACCAAGCTGCTGCCCTTCAGCTGAGCAGGTCGACATTGTCCGAGGTTCGCAACGCAGACGGCAGCGGTGCTGCAGCCATTCAAGCACGCGGCATCCGCAAGCAATTCGGAGCGCTCGCGGTGTTGAACGGCATCGATTTCACGGTGGCTGCCGATGAGGCAGTCGGCATCGTGGGACCAAACGGCGCCGGCAAAACGACGCTGCTGAGCGTTTTCATGGGCGCGCTTGAACCGACCACTGGTGCCGTGATTTACCACGGCAGCGACATCACTCCGTTATCCGCCGCCGACCGTTGCCGATTGGGGATCGCCCGCACTCATCAGGTTCCGAAATCCTTCGGCGGTATGACGGTCTTCGAGAATGTCCTGGTGGCCGCACACCAAGGCGGGGGAAAGCGCGGTCGCGACGCCCACGATGCAGCGATCGAGACCCTGCGGCTAACCGGGATGGTTCGGATTGCCAACCGCCGCGCCGAGACGCTCGGCCTGCTTGACCGCAAGCGACTCGAGTTGGCGCGGGCAGTTGCGACCGATCCCTCGGTCTTGCTGCTCGATGAGATCGGCGGCGGATTGACCGATGGCGAGGCTAACGAACTCGTCGGCACCATCAAGAAATTGCGGGCACGAGGCATCGCCCTGGTCTGGATCGAACACATCGTCCATGTGCTGGTGCAAGTGACGGAGCGGCTGGTGTGCATGGACAACGGCCGCATCATCGCGGACGGCAGGCCGGAGGATGTGATGCAGCATCCGAACGTGGTGCGGGCCTATCTCGGGAGTGCTGTCGGATGAGCATGTTATCGGTCCGAGACTTAGAGGTCCGTCACGGACTGTTACACGCCGTGCGGGGCGTCTCGTTCGACGTCGCCCGCGGCGAGACGGTGGCGTTTGTCGGTGCCAATGGCGCCGGCAAGACGACCCTGCTGCGCGCCGTCGCTGGCGCGCACCTGCCGGTTAGGGGCACGATCCGCTTCGATGGCGCAGACGTTACGCAAGTGCCATCGCATCGTCGGGTGCGCCAAGGAATTGCGCTGGTTCCCGAAGGCCGACGTCTTTTCGAAGAACTCTCAGTCACCGAGAACCTGCTGCTGGGCCGCGCTGCGCGCAACCCCGGTGCCTGGACCCTCGACGGCGTGCTGGAGGCGCTGCCGCAGCTCCAGCCGATCCGGAATTCACTCGCAAAAAACCTCTCTGGTGGTCAACAACAGGCGGTGGCAATCGGGCGGGCCTTGATGACCAACCCGAAGTTGCTGCTTCTCGACGAAATTTCGCTCGGACTATCGCCGGCAGCGGTCGATCTTGTCTACGCAGCAATATCAAAACTGATTGCGGCGAGCACGACCATCATGCTGGTTGAGCAGAACCTCGATCGAGCGCTCTCCGTTGCCGACCGCATTATCTGCTTGCTCGAGGGTCGCTTGGCACTGGAAGGCGAAGCGAAGCAACTCCAGCGCGACCGCATCACCGAGGCTTACTTCGGGCTCGACCGCAATCAGACCGAGGGGGTGCATTGATGGTCTGGTTCGAGCAGATTTTCCAGGGCGCCCTACTCGGCGGCTACTATGCCCTGATCGCTTGCGGTCTTTCCTTCATGTTCAGCGTGATGGGCGTGATCAACCTGGCCCATGGAAGCTTTGCCGTTGCAGCAGCATTTGGCCTTTGGGCGATGGCTGAATACACAGGAATATCGCCGCTGTACGGTTGGATCGTCGTCTTACCCGCCATGGCCTTGACCGGGGTCGCCTTCCAGGGGCTGGTGCTCGATCGGTCGACACGAGCCGGCTTCCTGATTCCGGTACTGTCGACCTTTGGTCTTTCGATTTGCATCGACAACATCCTGTTTGAGCAGTTCGGTGCCGATACGCGTTCGCTTGCACCTTACATCGACGATCTGTCTTACGAATCCTGGGAGCTGCCGAACGGCGTCTTCGTCGGCAAACTCGCCGCCTATATCTTCCTCGCAGCCGTAACGCTGATCGGCGGACTGCAGGTGTTCCTGTCACGGACGCATCTTGGGCGCGCCATCCGCGCGACTGCTGCGGACCGGGACACGGCAGGCCTCGTCGGCATCGATGCCGGACGCATCAACATCTACGCTACCGCGATCGCCATGGTCACGGTCGGCATCGCGGGGGCGACGCTGGCCATGCGCGCCACCTTCAACCCGTATTCGGGTGGTCCCCAATTGATCTTCGCTTTCGAGGCGGCCGTGATCGGCGGCACCGGTTCGCTATGGGGCACTCTGATCGGCGGAATTGTGCTCGGCGTTGCGCAAAGTGTCGGCGCCCAGCTCAACCCTCAAGGTTTTCTGATTGCAGGGCATGCCGTGTTCCTGATCGTCCTGGTGGCGCGCACATCCTTTGGACGTCTTGTCGATCGCTGGCGCCTAATCATGACGCCGAAAGCAGCTGCGTGATGAACGAAACGATCACCGTCACTCGTTGGACGCGCGCGTCCATTCTCGCCATGTGGACGAGCGCCACCCTGCTTGTCGTGCTGGCGTTCCTTCCGTTCGCAGGAAGTCCCGCCGTACTCGATCGGCTTACGACCCTGTTCCTCTATATCGTTCTGGCCGCCACGTGGAACGCGCTTGCTGGCTTTGGCGGACTGGTTTCGATCGGACAGCAGGCCTTCTTCGGGCTCGGGGCCTACGTCACCATCCGGCTTTCGAACTATGGCATGAACGTCTACCTGGCCGTGCTTGCCGCGCCGCTGGCGGTCGGCCTGCTTTCTATTCCGCTATCCGTGCCCATGCTGCGATTGAGGGCCGGCGAATTCGCCATCGGCATGTGGGTACTAGCAGAACTGTTCCACCTCTTGATTAATCTTGATCCTCTGATCCAGGGCGAAACGGGTACATCGCTGATCGCCCTCAACGCCTACACCGTCGCGCACCGGACCGCCTACACGTTCTGGATGGCCCTGACCGCGGTTGCAGTGGTGCTGGTCTCGCTTTTCCTGCTGCTTCGTTCATCCGCAGGCGCGGCTCTGCAGGCGATCCGAGACAATGAAGACGCAGCGAGCTCGGTCGGCGTCCGTGTCGGCACAGTAAAGCGCATCATCTTCGTGTTCGCTGCAGCGGGGGCAGCCATCGCCGGCTCGGTTTGGCTCGCAACAGCAATCTCGTTTCAGCCGAAGACGTACTTCAGTGTGCAGTGGACCTCGTACATGATCTTCATGGTGCTCGTCGGCGGTCTTGGCACTTTCGAAGGAGCCATTCTCGGTGCGGTGATCTTCTTTATCATCGAATCCGTCTTCGGGGGGACTGGCGTCTGGTACCTCATCGGCCTCGGCGCAACCGCACTTGCGATGTCTCTCTTCCTGCCGCGCGGCCTGTACGGCGCCTTCGGCCACCGCACCGGCTACCAGCTTCTGCCTATCGGCTATCTGCTGCGCTTCAACGGCCACTCCCATTCGTTGGTATCCACAAAGTCCTCCGAGGAGATTCTACCATGAAGATTTCAGCCGCGGTCGCCCGCGCTCCGGCCGCACCGATGTCGCTGGAGACTCTTGACCTCGCCCCGCCCCGCGCTGACGAGATCCTGGTCAAGCTGGTGGCAACGGGCATCTGCCACACCGATATTGCCATGCGTGACCAGGCCTATCCGGTACCTCAACCGATCGTACTCGGGCACGAGGGTGCGGGTATCGTCGCAGGCGTGGGCTCGGCCGTAACCAAGGTGAAGCCCGGCGACCGCGTAGTGATGACTTTCAACTCCTGCGGCCACTGCGCGAGCTGCGCCGAGCACATACCTAGCTACTGCTACAATTTCTTTGAGCACAACTTCGCGGGCCAGCGGCCGGATGGCTCAAGCGCTCTCTCGACAGGCAGTGAGCGAATTCACGGCAATTTCTTCGGACAATCTTCGTTCGCAAGCCATGCCGTCTGCCATGAACGCAATATCGTGAAAGTAACGGACAACGTGCCACTCGAGCTGCTCGGGCCACTCGCCTGCGGTATCCAGACTGGGGCCGGCGCCATCATCAATGCGCTCAAAGTCGGCATGGGACAATCGCTGGCAGTAATCGGCTCGGGGTCGGTCGGCCTGAGCGCCATCATGGCCGCCCGCCTTGTCGGTGCTGGCACGATCATCGCCGTTGATCTGAACGAGGCACGCCTTGCCTTGGCCCGCGAGCTCGGAGCCACGCACGTGATCAACGCGAGAACGGGCAACGTCGTCGAGGAAATCCGCAAGATCACTGGAGGGGCTGGCACGGATTATACCTTCGAAACCACGGGAGTGCTTACGGTACTCCGGCAGGCCATCGACGCGTTGGCGCCCCGCGGCACCTGTGGATTCGTCGGCGCCTCGCCCGCGGGCTCGGAGGTGGCCGTTAACGTCACCGACATCATGACCGCGGGTCGGAAAATCCATGGCATCGTCGAAGGCGAAAGCAATCCCGACGTGTTCATCCCCCGGATGATCGAGCTCTATAAGCAGGGTCGTTTTCCGTTTGACAAGCTGATCAGCTTCTATCCCTTCGAGAAGATCAACGACGCGATCCACGACGCCGAGCACGGCAAGGCCCTCAAGCCCGTCGTTCGCTTTCCTCAATGAACCGCCTAGCCACTCACCAGCGCAAGCTGGCCTGAAAGGACCACCAGCATGGACGTCAGTCTTATCATCGGCGGCAAGCACGTTGCCGCAAAGAACGGACAGATCTTCGAGCGCAGGGATCCCGTCACGGGTAAGGTCGCTTCGCGCGCGGCCGCGGCCTCGATCGATGACGTCGACCTTGCCGTTGAGGCCGCCTCAAATACGTTCACGAGTTGGTCCCAGTCCGGACCCGGGCAACGACGCAGTCTGCTTCTCAAGGCCGCTGAGCTGATGGAGAGGAAGCAAGCTGATTTCGTCGATCTGATGTTGCGGGAAACGGGAGCGACGGCAACCTGGGCAGGGTTCAACGTCGACTTGGCTGCAGGCGTGCTGCGCGAAGCCGCCGCGATAACGACGCAGATCACGGGTGAAATCATTCCATCGGACAAGCCCGGAATTCTGTCAATGGCAGTAAGACAGCCCGCGGGCGTGATCGTCGGCATCGCTCCCTGGAACGCACCCGTCATCCTGGGGACCCGGGCCATTGCAGCTGCCCTCGCTTGCGGCAACACGGTTATCCTGCGTTCATCCGAGATGTGCCCCGGCACGCACCAGCTTTTAGGCAGCATCTTGAACGAGGCCGGCTTCCCGCCCGGAGTCGTGAACGTGCTCTCGAATGCGCCCCAGGATGGGCCGCAGATCGTCGAAGCGCTGGTGGGCCATCCAAACGTTCGACGCATCAACTTTACCGGCTCGACCCGCGTCGGTCGGATTATCGCAAAGCTGGCCGCAGAGCATTTGAAGCCCGTCCTGCTGGAGCTTGGTGGCAAGGCGCCTTTCGTTGTTCTTGACGATGCCAATATCGATCAAGCGGTCGACGCGGCGGCATTCGGCGCATTCATGAATCAGGGACAAATCTGCATGTCTACTGAGCGCATCATCGTGGACGAAAAGATAGCAGATCGCTTCGTTGGGAAGCTCGTGGAGAAGGCCACCAGGCTTTCCGCCGGCGACCCGCGCAAGGACGTGGTGCTGGGATCGCTTGTCGATCTCTCATCGGCCACACAGATGGATGAGCTGATTCAAGATGCCGTCTCCAAGGGAGCGAAGCTGGTAGCTGGCGGCAAGCGGAATGGCACCATCGTGGAAGCAACGCTGCTTGACCGTGTGACGTCGGATATGAAGGTATACCGGGAGGAGTCCTTCGGGCCGGTGAAGCCGATCATCCGAGTGTCCGGGCCTGATGAGGCAATCAAGGTTGCAAACGATACAGAGTACGGTCTTTCGGCTGCCGTGTTCGGTCAGGACCTCGCCCGCGCAATGACCGTGGCCAAGTGCATCAGGAGCGGTATCTGCCACATCAACGGCCCGACAGTCGCGGACGAACCTCAGATGCCGTTTGGCGGGGTCAAATCGAGCGGGTACGGCCGGTTCGGAGGGCGTGCGGTCATTCAGGAATTCACCGAGTTGCGCTGGATCACAATCGAAGGCGAACAGCACTATCCGTTCTGAAGCGCCCAATCGGATAGACGATCGTTTCCTCGAATAGGCCCAAGGAAACCCCGCCCGATCTGGTCGGACGGGGCTTGGTGAGGCGCTCTTACTCGCCGGTCTTGCGCGGCCGCGACCAGAGCAAGGTGTAGCCTTCACCGCCTTCGTCATCGAACAGGTTCGCGTAGATCGGCGCGTTGAACGAGGGGTCATCGAGCTTGAGCGAGAGGTAGTCGCGGCCTTCTTCGGAACGCTTCGACCAGGCCGCGCCGATCTCCGCGCGACCCACGTAGACGCGGTGGCTGGGAGCGTTGTCGTTGGATCGGCTGGTCTCGGCGACCATGCGGACGCCCTTGGCCTTCAGGCTCAGGGTCACGATCTCGCCCTGGAATTCGTTGCCGACCTTCTTGAAAGTACCGATGTTAGCCATGTCACTTCTCCTGTTGTGTTTCGAGCCCGCGACCACCGCGGCCTCGATGGCGATCTAGGGCCGAGGACGATCGGCGACGCACCGCTCGGGCCGCAGCACCGCGGAGGGTCCTTATGGCGACTTTCTTGTCTCGCGAGGAATGGGCGAAGCCCAGGGGAAGAAAGTCGCATCAACGACGTTGCGGCTCGGACGATCAAGGCGAAGCCGGTCTTCGGCCAGATCAAGCCATCAACGTGGCCAGGTGGGTCCGCGTGCTGAACCACAATCTTACGGAGAAGCGTGGCTATCTCGGTTTTGATGAACAAGAGGTCGGAACCATTCAGCGCGGAAAGAGAAACAATCTCCTGCAAAAGGCGGTATCGTCCCCCAAGAACCGATCAAGGTAATATCCCTCTGCCGCAGCTGCGTGGACCAGCCGAACGCCGGCGGCTCGATCGAGGAGTTCCGAGGAGGACCAGGTTTCGAACAGCCTTCCTTCAACGCGCCGATC
Organism: Bradyrhizobium sp. 62B; assembly: GCF_030272265.2. Lineage (NCBI taxonomy): Bacteria > Pseudomonadati > Pseudomonadota > Alphaproteobacteria > Hyphomicrobiales > Nitrobacteraceae > Bradyrhizobium > Bradyrhizobium sp. 62B. Next base: position 5,135,793 of record NZ_CP092841.2, read on the forward strand.
TACGCCAACTTGTTCGACGATGAAGGTGGAAAACGGTCCAGACCATGCGAGAACCGACTGGGGCGTGTACTCATTAAGCGCCTGGCTCACACATGTCCGCTTCTCCCCCAACAGCGGTGCTAAAGCAAATGTCGCCTGACTTCCGAGATGGGCCGATTCTGTTGAAAAAGGCCGGCAGTATTTAGTTGTAATAGCTCCGTCGCGACTTGGCCGAACTGCTCAACCGCCTCTATGCGAGCCTCGGCCTGGGCATCGGGATCAGCTTGGCCATCTTTCGAAGGTTTTGGGCGGTGGCTGCGAGGATGAACTCGTCACGCGCGCCGTTTGGACCTCGTAAACGCAAACGGTCGAGCTTGAGAATGCGCTTGAGGTGCGCGAACAACATCTCGATTTTCTTGCGGAGCCGGCGCGAGGTGCCTCCCTCCCACGATCTCGCGATCTGGCGCGCCATGTCGCGAGCGCCCTCGTAGATCGAGCGCGGCACTCTCCGTGAAGCCTGCTTGGGGCAACACCGAGCCTTCAATGCGCATCGATCACAATCGCGCTTGCTGGCGAGGTAAAGCATGGTGGCACCATCATTCACCAACGTTCCGGTCGTGGTAAGAACTTTGCCACCAGGGCAACGATAGATGTCCCCGGCATGGTCATAGGTGAAGTCGTCGCGCGAGAAGATCCCGTCTGTGCGGGCCGACTTATCGAAGACTGTAACGTGCGGCTCGATGCCGCGCTCATAGAGCAGCCAGGCGAGCATCTCGGCCGAGCCATAGCCGCTGTCACCGAGGAGCCGGCTCGGATAGAGATCAAACCGCTCCAGCGAGCGCTCGATCATGCGCTTAGCGGCCAATACCTCCGCCTGCCGGATTGCGGTCGTTGCCTCAACATCGACGATGATCGCGTTCTCGATGTCGATCAGGTAGTTCGTCGAATAGGCGAAAAACGCTTGGCCGCCGTGCGCCCCCGTCCAGCGCGCCGCCGGGTCGGAGGGCGATACGAACTTCGGGGTAACCTCGGTCGCAGCTCCGAAAGCAGCATCATCGAGGACAGCCAGATACTCGTCGATTGATCGGCCGGCAGCCTCCGGCGGAAGTCCCTTATCGCCTTCGATCCCCTTCTGCCGATTGGCATCGGCCTTGATTAGGCTCGCATCGACTGCAAATCCTTCACCGCCGACCAGTCGTTCCTCGATGCAGCGCCGCAGCACGCTCTCGAACACGCGACGGAAGAGATCGCTCTGCCGGAAGCGGCCATGCCTGTTCTTGGAGAATGTCGAATGATCGGGCACCACCCCATCCAGACCGAGCCGGCAAAACCACCGGTAGGCCAAATTGAGGTGAACCTCATCGCACAGGCGCCGTTCCGATCGGATGCCGAAGCAGTAACCGATCAGGAGCATCCGGATCATCAGTTCAGGATCGATCGAAGGTCGGCCGATGCTACTGTAGAACGGTGCCAGGTCCTGCCTGATCTCTTGCAGATCGACAAACCTGTCGACCGATCTCAAGAGATGGTCGGCGGGAATATGCTTCTCGAGCGAGAACTCATAGAACAAAGCAGCCTGTTCGACTTGCCGATGCCCCATCATGATCTTCAGTCCTGCCAATTAGACAGACTGAATCACTGCTATCCTTGAGTCGCAACTACCGCCTTTTTCAACAATATCGGCCATGACCGGACTCATGCAGTGCAGCGACAACCACCATTTGATCAACCGGCGAATCGTCAGCACACATCGCGGACTTCGCGAGCCGCATGGCTGACCAACCCCCGCGGTTGGGATGCCCCAACTCGATCACAGGCCGAGAGGGGCACCCCTCAGAGGTTGGACCTTCAAGCCCTGAAGAAGGTCGCAAGATAGAACATGGCGGCCAAAACGATGGCGATGCGGATGACTGTTACGGCGGCATGTCTGGTGAAACGTCGTCAACGCTTTCTCTAGTTGGACACGCCGAGGACCGTCAAGGACCGCTTGTTGTGGCCCGGGGTTTGAAACTCAATGGCTTGGCCAACCGACAGGCCGATCAATGCAGCTCCGACCGGCGTAAGGACCGAGGCGCGCTTTAGCGTTATGTCCGCTTCGTGTGGATAAACCAACACCACGTCTCGGACCTCACCCGTCTTGTCATCGCAGTACCGGACCCGCGAGCCCATGCGGACTACGCCGCGAAGATCGGAATTGTCGGCCACCACGCTCGCCCGCTCTATCTCCTGTGCAAGGAAATGGGCTACGCGCGGGAAGAGTACCGCGCTCGAACTGGCCAGAGCATTGAGGCGCCGCGCCTCATCCTCCATCACAGTGATGGGCGGCAACACGATTTCAGGTTTGCCTTTGCGATTAGCCTTGCTCATTACCTTTCCTCCTTTTCTAAGCGGCTGATGGTCCCGGATCACCGTCATCAAAGAGCTTCTTGCCCTTGACTTGCGGATTGCTAAACAGAACCCTGACAACATCGTTCGGATCACCTCGGCTGACACGTTCGACCTTGACGACGTTGGTGCGCCCAGCGGTGAAGAAGCGGATTTCGCTTCCGACCTTCAGCCCGACCAACGCTGCGCCCGACGGCGACATCACGGGGATTTGGGTTCGCTCGGACGTGTAGTCTCCGGGGTACACCAGTTGCCTTGTCTCGCGGAGGAAGCCACAGGTGCAGCGTCACCCACGAACCCATGGTGACGATGCTGTCCAATCTGGCTGCACGATCGGGGACGACTTCCGCACGGTTGATTTCACTCAATAGAAAACGAGCGTCCACGTCACCTTGATCTGCGCCCGCCTGCGCGAGCCGTTCCAAGCGGCGACGGTCAGACGCCGGAAGAGTGACGTTCGGGAAGAACCGGTTGTTCACGACATGCCTCCTTGTTTGGACTTCTCCTCGCGGGAGAGCCACACACCAAATCCGTTTGATGAACGAAGGGGGTAATCCGGACGGCACGAACGCCGTCCGGCTAACCGCCTGCTTGAAGGCGGCCGGCGTGAAGACCAAGGCGCGCAACGCGCGCATCAATGTCGACGACATAAGTCATAGCAGCCTTAATATAGTGGCCATTCAGCTGGAAACATTGCGACGAAACCGCACAGTGGCGGGCAACCCGGGCGATCAAGGTGAAGACCATCGAGGATCGCCGCGATCCTCGCTCGCTGCAAACGATGTCTGTCGCTTGAATAGTAGACCTTGACGTGAATGTGAGCGCCGCAATCCGACTGGATGTGGTTATGTTGCTCGATCGCCTGCAGCGGCGGCGGAACAAACGAAGGCCCTCGATGACACGAGGCCACGCCGAGTTCAGCCAAGTTGAGGACACCGAGCCAGTCGATACGAATGGCTGGCGGGTAATCCTGCTCTGCGGCCTTTACGCTTTGCTCGGCGCTATCGCGGCCGCTGTTGCCACTCTAGTAGGCACCTTTCCTCATTGGATCTGAACCGCTCATTTTCGAGCGAGTCTTGTCAGCGGTTCCGGCAGAGTCAGGCTTCGATCCCCTGCAAGCGCGCCAAATCTAGCAGTGGAGATATCTATTCGCCTCGGCTAAGCAGTCGGGGTCAGCGAATACACACATCTTGCATTGGGCAACGAACGCGATGTTCCTTCTTGCGGTCCTTGCGCTTCCTTTCGCCGGAAGTTGTGCTGCGGCTCTTTTGCGGGTCAACGCGCGCAACGCCGAGGCGTGGCTCGCCGGGAGCGTCGCACTTGCTGCCTTTAGCCTCGTCGGTATGGCTTATCCGAGCGTGACGAACCGTGGCGTTGTCGGCTGGCGGACAGAATGGATCGGTGAACTTGGGCTGGAATTTGCGTTGAGGCTCGACGGCTTCGCATGGGCATTCGCCATGCTGATCACCGGAATTGGCTTTCTGGTGGTGCTGTACGCCCGCTATTACATGTCGCCCAGCGATCCCGTTCCGCGGTTCTTTTCTCTCCTGCTCGCCTTCATGGGGGCGATGTTAGGGATCGTGCTCTCCGGCAATCTGCTTCAGCTCGTGTTCTTCTGGGAGTTGACCAGCCTGTATTCGTTCTTGCTGATCAGCTATTGGCATCACAATTCGGCTGCGAGGGACGGCGCACGGATGGCGCTGGTGATCACCTCGAGTGGCGGACTATGCCTCTTTGCCGGTGTCCTGCTGATCGGTCACATTGTCGGCAGCTACGACCTCGACAAGGTGTTGGCGTCAGGAGAGGCGATCCGTTCGCATCCGCTCTATGTTCCCGCGCTCGTGTTGATCTTGCTCGGCGCACTGACCAAGAGCGCCCAATTTCCCTTCCATTTCTGGCTGCCGCACGCGATGGCGGCTCCGACTCCTGTATCCGCCTATCTGCATTCGGCAACGATGGTGAAGGCCGGCGTCTTTCTTCTGGTCAGGCTCTGGCCCGCCCTCGGTGGGTCGAACGAATGGCTTTGGCTGGTGGGATCGGCGGGTCTCATCACCTTTCTGACGGGCGCGTTTCTCGCGGTATTCCAGCAGGATCTAAAGGGCCTGCTAGCCTACTCAACCATCAGTCATCTCGGCTTGATCACGCTCTTGACGGGACTGGACACGCCGTTCGGGCAGATCGCAGCGATCTTTCACATCATGAATCACGCCACCTTCAAGGCATCGTTGTTCATGGCGGCGGGCATCATCGATCACGAAACCGGCACGCGAGACATTCGGCGCTTGAGCGGTCTCTACGCGTTCATGCCGATCACCGCGACGCTGGCCATGGTTGCGGCCGGATCCATGGCCGGCGTGCCGCTGCTCAATGGCTTCCTCTCGAAAGAAATGTTCTTCGCTGAAACAATCGAAGTCCATGACAATTCGTTCGTCGATCAAGCGCTTCCCTACATCGTCACCGCGGCAAGCACTTTCACCGTTGCCTATTCGCTCCGATTCATTCGCGACGTCTTCTTCGGTCCGGCCCCCGTCGGCCTTCCGCGCACGCCTCACGAGCCGCCCCTCCTGATGCGGCTTCCAGCCGAGCTTCTCGTGCTTGCATGCGTCGTGGTGGGCATCGCTCCTGCGTTCACCGTTGCACCGGTCCTGGATACCGCCGCTGGCGCAGTCCTCGGTTCCAACATGCCGGAGTACAGTCTCAGGATCTGGCACGGCTTCACGCCCGAATTGCTGATGAGCATCCTGGCGATGGTTGGCGGCGTCGGCGTCTATGTGATGCTGCGCTCCTATCTTCTCGTCAATGAGGGGCCACCCCTGCTCGGCCGGTTCAGCGGCAAGCAGATCTTCGACTGGACGATGGTGACGTTATCCTGGCGTCTTGCGCGCTGGCTCGAGAGCAAGCTCGGAACGAGGCGTCTCCAGCCACAATTGAGAGTCCTCGCCGCTACGGCGCTCCTCGCGGCCTTGCTGCCGCTCTATTGGCGCGGCGTCCCGCTGGCGGATCCCCTGCGGACTCCATTTGACCTTGCGTTCGCTTTGCTTTGGACGGTCGGCGCCGCCTGCGCGGTCGGCGCCGCGATCCAGGCCAAATTTCATCGCGTCGTCGCGCTGATCCTGCTCGGATCTGCCGGTCTCGTGACCTGCGTCAGCTTCGTATGGCTATCGGCGCCCGACGTGGCCCTGACGCAGATCGTCGTCGAGACGGTCACGACAGTGCTCCTGCTACTCGGCTTGCGATGGTTGCCAAAACGTCTCGCCCCGGCCGGGGCGGAGGCGCCAGCCGGCAGGATTCGATGGCACCGCGTGCGTGACTTCGCGATCGCGCTCTCCGTCGGCATCGGGCTGGCGACGCTCGCGTTTGCGGCCATGCAGCACCCGGATACGAACAGCATCTCGCGATACTTCATCGAGAAAGCCTATACAAAAGGTGGCGGGACTAACGTGGTCAACGTCATCCTGGTGGATTTCCGCGGATTCGATACCATGGGTGAGATCACGGTGCTCGCCGTCGTTGCGCTCACCGTCTACGCGCTGTTGCGCCGCTTCCGTCCGGCGCCCGAGAGCATTCCCGTTCCCGAACAGCAGCACGCCCAGGACAGCCACGACGAGGCTCATCCTGACCGACAGAAGGGTGACACCGCCAAGGATACGACGGAGACCGCGGCGCTGATGATGAGATTGATGTTTCCCGTGATCGGTGTCGTGGCGGTCTTCCTGCTGTTGCGCGGGCACGATCTTCCGGGCGGAGGTTTCGTGGCCGGCGTCGCCATGGCGACCGCATTCATCCTGCAATACATGGCTCGCGGCACGACGTGGGTGGAAGCTCGCCTGCACGTCATGCCGGTACGCTGGATGGGGATCGGGCTTCTGCTCGCCGGATGCACGGGGGCCGCCGCCTGCGTTTTCGGATATCCGTTCCTGACCTCGTACTTTGCCTATGCCGAGCTGCCGCTGGTCGGCCGCGTCCCCACGGCGAGCGCATTCCTGTTCGACGTCGGCGTGTTCGCGCTCGTGATCGGCGCCACGGTGCTGATGCTCATCGCGATCGCGCATCAATCGTTGCGTCGCTACGGACATCCGTCCCAGATCGGCCAAAGCCTGCGATCGAAGGAGGACCTGGTCTGATGGAGCTTGTGCTGGCGATCGGTATCGGTGCGCTTGCGGCGTCCGGCGTCTGGCTGATCCTCAGGCCGCGCACCTTTCAAGTCATCATCGGGCTGTCGTTGCTTTCCTACGCAGTCAATCTGTTCATCGTGGCCATGGGGCGAGTGCGGACGGGGGCTCCGGTGCTCGTCGCAAAGGAGGCTACGGATCCTGCGAGGTATGCCGATCCGCTGCCACAGGCATTGGTGCTGACGGCCATCGTCATCAGTTTCGCGACCACCGCGCTGTTCCTGGTGGTGTTGCTGGCGTCGCGCGGCCTCGCCCGCACCGATCATGTCGACGGTCAGGAGCCGGAAGCGTGAGCGGCGCCTCAAGTCTGGTCGTCGCGCCAATCGTCCTGCCCCTGCTGGCAGGTGCCGGCATGCTGCTGCTCAATGGAGAGAGGCACCGGTGGATCGTCGCCGGCCTCAACATCGGCGCAACTTTTGCGCTCGTTTGCATTGCCACGATCCTGCTTGGAATCTCCGACGCCGGCACAAGGGACGTCTATCGTCTGGGCAATTGGCCTGCGCCGTTCGGGATCGTCCTCGTGCTCGATCGGCTGTCCGCTCTCATGCTGCTGCTGACCAATGTGCTCGCGCTTGCATCGGTGGTGTACTCCCTTGCGCGCTGGCACCGGGCCGGCGCGCATTTCCATTCGCTGTTTCAATTCCTGCTGATGGGCCTCAATGGCGCCTTCCTCACCGGCGATCTCTTCAACCTGTTCGTGTTCTTCGAGTTGTTGCTAGCGGCGTCATACGGCCTGCTGCTGCACGGATCCGGCCTTGCACGGGTGAAGGCCGGGCTGCATTACATCGTCGTCAACCTCGCCGCCTCGCTGCTGTTTCTGATCGGGGTCAGCCTGATCTACGGCGTGACCGGAACGCTCAACATGGCGGATCTCGCGGCGCGCGTGCCGGCGGTCGCCGCCGAGAGCCGCGGCTTGCTCGAGGCAGGCGCAGGCGTGCTGGCGGTGGCCTTCCTGCTCAAGGCAGGAATGTGGCCCTTGAACTTCTGGCTGCCGACCGCCTATGCCGCCGCAAGTCCGCCCGTGGCGTCGATCTTCGCGATCCTGACGAAAGTCGGCGTCTATGTCGTGCTGCGCCTCTCGCTCTTGCTTTTCGGGGAGGACGCCGGCACATCGGCCGGCTTCGGCAGGGAGTTCTTGTTGTTCGCCGGCCTGGCGACGATCCTGTTTGGAGCGATCGGCACACTGGCCTCGCAGGACATCGCCCGACTGGGCGGCTTCTCGGTGCTGATATCGTCCGGAACGGTGCTCGCCGCCACGGGGTTTGGACAGGTCGGCGTCACTAGTGGAGCGCTCTTCTACCTGGTCAGCTCGACGCTCGGCATCGGCGCCTTCTTCCTCCTCGTCGAACTCATCGAGCGCGGACGCGAACCCGGAGCGGACTTGATCGCTGTCACGCGGGAAGCTTATGGCGAGGAGGTCGAGACGGACGAACCCGAAGCCGACGTGGGCATCGCCATTGTCACCACCATGGCATGGCTCGGCATCGCTTTCATCGGCTGTGCGCTGGTCATCGCCGGCCTGCCGCCGCTGTCCGGATTCATCGCCAAATTCGCGCTGCTCGCGGCGGCCCTCCATCCGGCGGGTCAGCCGGGCGGAACCATTGCCGGCAGCGGATGGGCTCTGCTCGCGGTGCTGATCCTCTCGGGGTTCGCGACATTGGTTGCGATGGCACGCGCGGGAATCCGCATCTTCTGGGCCTCGCCCGAGCGCACCGTGCCGCGCGTGGGCGTGATCGAGATGGCGCCGATCATGCTCCTGCTGTTTATCTGCGCCGCGCAAACCGTTTGGGCCGGTCCCGTGCTCCGCTTCATGCAGGCTGCGGCGCAATCCCTCCACGCACCGGCGGGTTATATCAGCGACGTCCTGGAAACCGGCTCTCGCAGCCCACAAGCGGAGGGCAAATGACACGCTTGCTGCCCTTTCCGATCATCAGCTTCTGTCTGCTGGCGCTGTGGCTGCTGCTCAACCAAGCGATCACCTTCGGGCACATCCTCCTCGGCTGTGTGATCGCGCTTCTCGGCGGGCGGATCCTGACCATCCTGGAAATGCCGCCCATGCGGGTCAGGCGGCCGCGCGTCATTCTGCGGCTGTTGCGACTGGTCGCGATCGACATCGTCCGCTCGAACCTCGCTGTGGGGCGAATCGTTCTCGGTTTGAGGCGGCGAGAGCGCAGGTCGGGTTTTGTGGAGATTCCGCTCGACTTGCGCGACCCCTACGGGCTGGCCTCGCTCGCCTGCATCATTACGTCGACCCCGGGCACGTTGTGGGTGAATTTCGACGCACAAAGAGGGGTGCTAACCATCCACGTTCTAGACCTCGTCGATGACGCGGAGTGGATCCGCACCATCAAGGACCGTTACGAACGACATCTGCTGGAGATATTCGAATGAGCCAGCTCATGCTGACCTACTCGCTCCTGGTCGCACAGGCGTTGCTGGGATTGGCAATCGGCTGCGGCGCTTTGCGCATCTTCCTTGGACCTCGCGCGCAAGATCGCGTTCTCGGCTTCGACACGTTGTCCGTCAACGCGATGTTGTTGCTTCTGACGGCCGGGATTCGAACCGGCGAGGCACTCTATTTCGAGGCTGCCCTGGCCATGGCCCTGTTCGGATTCGTTGGGACGGTTGCGCTCGCCAAGTTCCTCCTTCGCGGCGAGGTGATCGAATGAACGGCGTCGAGCACCTGCCGCCTTGGGCTGCCGTCCTCACAGCGGTTTTCCTTTTGACGGGGGCTGCCGTCACGCTCATCGGCTCGCTGGGCCTTTTGCGGCTCGGCACCTTCTACGAGCGGGTCCATGCGCCGACGCTCGGAACGACTCTCGGCACCGTCTTCATCGCAGCCGCTTCGATGATCTGCTTCTCGGTTCTGCAGACCAGACCGGTGCTGCACGAAATCCTGATAGTCGTACTCGGAATCGTGACCACCCCGATCGCGCTAACCGTTCTCGTCGGCGCAGCCCGCTTTCGTGACACCGCCGAACGGGCACAGCTGGGTGAACCACAGGATAGGTAGGCTGGGGGCTGCTCACGCGCCGGTTCCAGGCGCCCGCCGCCGGCCAAGGCCGGCTAAATGTCGCAATTGATCTCCCGCGGCGCATGCCTAAGTCCATTGTGGGCATGATGCTGAGCTGTGCGCACGTCGCTGCGACTTCAGCAGGTCGGCAGTTGCTGGCGGCCAGATATGCGGATGCCGTTCGAAGATCGGCGGCACCCCAAACAGAGGACGTGATGACTAAAGTGCGACCAGACATTCAGGGGAACCGGCTGCAAATCGGCATGTGACCCGGGCGATTTGTATCGCCCGGGCGCGGCAACTCAACGATTCTGACTAAGCCTGGAGTTCTTCATGTCTGTCTTTTTGGCACTGCTGGTTCTGACCGCGTGGATCCTGTTCATCTGGAATTATGATCCAGACGGATTCCGCACAGCCTTTGTGCGCCGTCCGCCCCCGATACCGCATCACCCGGAACGGTGATGTTGGAAGGTGCTGTGTCACCTCGCGCTTCCGCTCCTACGGTTTTCGACTGCGACACGCTCGACGCTCCGGATCTCGGGGCCGCCTGTGCGTGGCCGCGTCATGGGCGGGCCTAAGCAATCAATCGCCATCTTGCCGAGCTCGCCTCGGCGAGGTGGGCCAATACAAGGGTCTGACATGATCATAGTCGCTGCGACGGATTTTTCTACGCGTTCTCATCGCGCTCTGCGCCAGGCCGGCCTTCTGGCTCGCTTCCGCCGTGCCGAGCTGCACCTTGTTCACGTCGTTGATGAAGACCTGCCCGCCGACCTGGCCCGCATGGAAGAGCGCGAAGCTCAGCGGGTTCTGACAGAGCAGATCGGATCCATGCCCGAGCTGCCTGACGAGCGTTGCCATCCGACCGTGATCATGGGTCACCCCTTCGACGGGATCTTGCGCGCGAGCACCGCGGTCGGCGCCGATCTCATCGTGATGGGGGCCCATCGCAAGCAGTTTCTGCGCGACATCTTTACAGGGACCACTATCGAGCGTGTCATTCGCGGAGGAAAGTATCCCGTGCTGATGGTGAACAACGAGGCCCAGCGGCACTACGAACGGGTTCTAGTGCCGGTCGACATGTCGCAGTCATCGGCCGATGCGATCCGCTTCGGCCTGTCCGCCGGGCTCTTGGAAGACGGAGCGACGCTTCTTCGCGCCTTCTCGCCGGTGGCAAAGAGACGATTGCTCAGCTCCGGTGCGAGCGCCGACGTCATCAGTGGATATGTTGACAGCGAGCGCCACGGCGCAATGGAGGAAATGAGCAGGTTTCTCGTGGCCAATGAGTTCGGGATCGGGCGATGGTTGCTTCGGGTCGATGAGGGCCCGCCAATGCAGGTGATCGCGCGCGCTGTCGCGGAAAAGCGGCCAGACATGCTCGTCCTGGGTACTCACGGCCGATCCGGCCTGCTTCGCGCGTTGATCGGAAGTGTGACGGAAGAGGTCCTTCGCTCCCTGGACGTGGACGTTCTGGTGGTTCCTCCCAACCGTAATGACCTCAGAACTCCGAAGGCGGCCACCACTGCCTCTTCTGAGGCATGACGGGGAAACCTCTCCGCTCGCCTGGAGAGACCGGGGCCGCATCCGAGCACCAGGGCGCGGCCTCTCGCGCAGCAAGCATGGGGTCCGAGGCGCAAACCTCAATTCTGCTCGCTTTTTGCGTTATTCAGCACTTGGCGCCGAGGTTCTCCGGCACCAGGTGGCCGGTCTAAAGTGTTGCACATGGAGTTGATCGATGCCTAAGCAATACGAAACATCGAAGCAACGGGAAAAGCGAGAGCTCGACGAGGAATTGGACCGGCAATTGCTGCAAACGTTTCCGGCCAGCGATCCTCCGAAAATCACGCGACCAGCCAAACGAAGTGCACGGAAATCGTCTGTCCGCGACACCGGGCGAAGACGCCGGTAAGTCATCTCGGAAGGCGCCGTGCTACATGGCGATCGGCGGACATACGAAGGGCTATGGGATCCACTACCTGCCGGCTCTTGGGGACGAGCCACGTGACCGGCCCCGTGCCAATACACTGCAACGATAATGGACCAACACCTAAACTGAGCGCGAGGCGCTAAGGGGATGGACCGGCTGCTTCCCTCGCGGCGATAGTCTGCCCCCTTCGGCTTTGCCCTGTTCTACCTGCGCGGCGTGGCGCCGAAGGAGGTCAAGAGCTCGGACATCTATTGGGGCGCGATGCCCTGGATCGGCCTGCAGGCGATCATGGTTGCCGTGGTCATCGCATTCCCCATCACCGTCACCGGGCTGCTGGACGCGCCCAGGAATGTGGATCTGGACAAGGTCAAGATCGAGATTCCTGATATCGAGCTGCCGCCGCCGCTCGATTTCGGCCAGCCGAAGAATTGAGGGAGACGCGACTCCAAACCGACGCTTCCGCTTGTAGCGCCTAGCCAACATCCCTGCCCTCGTCGTCTGTCCGACCCCGCCCTTAGCGGACTCCTGCATTACGCGGCTTAAAGCCGCGAAGAGGTTTCATGATCGTTCTTATCGGGCCAGTATTCTTCATCATCCTGATCCTGGTCGCCGTTCGACTGCAGAAGCGCGGGCTTGCAGGTTGGAAGGCCACTCTGCTCGTCGTCGTAGGATCAGGGATCATCTTGCTGGGCATGTTTGGATTGCTCTTTGTGGGCTTTCGAAACTTCGGCTAGCGCGCTAGGTTCTCAGACCGTCAGGAGATCACAATGCCATACTTCACATCCGATCAAACCCGAGACATCCGAACCGCCAAGGTACTCGCCGACGTCTTCTGCGCAATCATGCTCGCAACATTTGCTGTCGTGTTCTTCGGCTGGCTCGGCGGTCTGGCCGCCTTCATTGTCCTCGAAGCGTGCCTGCTTGCAGTCGATTGGCTTGTCCCCAGCAAGGACGATGCTGCGGCCGTTGTTCGCTGAACTCAAAAAAAATAAATCTTTCGCTACCGGGCTCTGGCGCTCAGTTTACGCGTCTTCCATCGCTTACACGCTGTCACTCATTTCGGTGGCCATCCTTTCCGCCCTCTTTCTGCTACGTCCTTTCTCAATTTCACGCTGCCTTGAAAGACGTAGGCCTGCCTCAACGGATGGAACTGGGAAGTCGGCTCTTATCCCCTTTGCGGACGTCTCTGCTGCTCCGACCGGCGCCCGTTAATCGCTGCCTTAGCGCCCTCCAACTTGTCGGCCGAGGCTGGGAGGTACTGAGCAAGCTGCTTACGCGAAATTCTAGCGCGCGCCGTAGCGAGCGACTTTATCTTGTGGCGTTCACTCCCCGTTCACAGGACTCATTCTAATTCGCGGCCCTCTGGCACTAGGATATGGCCATGGATCCCATGACGGCCGCGCTCGATTGGTTCGAAGCCTACCGAGCCGGGAAAATCGAAGCCATCTTGAAAATGTACGCCACGGATGCAGTCATTCAATGCGGCTGCGAGGGCATGAAAACCGTCGCCGGACCGAACGGGCGACGCGCTTACTGGATCAACCGCTTGGAGCGATATCCAGCGTCAGAACTCGTGAACCTTCAGCCAAGAGCGGACGGAGCGTTGATCTCTTACGTCGGGCCCGGAGGTGTCGTTAGCGCCGTTCTTCAGTTCAACGCCGATGGATCGATTGCGTCGCACAATTGTGGCCCTGCCGTTTGAGCCATGGCCGGTTTTTGCGTTCATCCGCCACGTCCTTCTCCTGTGGCACAATTCGGCTGACCCCGCTAACTTGCGGCTTTCCGGCTACCGCCAGCCAACAAATGTAAAGGCGGGCGTTCATGAACGTTCTACGAGAAGGCTTTTCATCCTTGTCCAGGTATACCCGTGCAGCTCCGCTATCCCCTTTTGAAGAAATGGACTCCACAGGAGCACGAGGATGGATGATGGCTGCACCTGGTACAGCGAACCTGAACTTGGTCTTCCGCGATCATTATTTGGCCAGCCGGAGCTTGGAAAGCGAGGCCACAATCTGGTCGAAAGCTGTCAAAATCTGATCCGCAGAGGTCAGCATGAAGAAGTTGCCGGGTGTGGTTGCACAGTACTTCAAGACGTCGGATTCTGGATCTTTGTCGGTATTGACCTGGATCGAATAGACGATGACCTTGTCGTTGCGGATGTTGTCGCAGAGCAGGCGCTGGCGGCCGTCTACGTAAGTGGAATGGTCAGAGCCATTACCCGCCTTTTTATTCTTCGTGTTCAAACCGTCACTGAGCACGATGATGATGTTCTTGTAGTTGTAACCGCTTGTCTGCGCAGGCGCGTTGAGCGGATCGCCTTGCATCAGCGATAGCCATGCCCATGCCATACCGACCGGCTGGTTAGTGGGCCCGCCTGACTTTATCGTGTCGATGCGCGCCTTGAGCTTGCTCCAGTCTGTTGAGAGCGGCATAAGCTCGACAGGACATTGGTTGAACTGCTCAGGCTGGAATCTGGTCGCCATATTCGTCGGTGGTGTTTTGTCGACATCGTAAGGCTCGTCGCGATCGGTGATGCAGCCGTTCCAGCTCGCGTGATCATCCGCGGTCCAAGTACCGCCCTTGCCGATGCATTTTGTCCTCGTATTGCCGCCCTTGCTGCAGCTTCCGTTGACCTCTTCCCACTCGGTCCAGTCCAGCCAGCCCTTCTGATAATTTGTTGCGGTGTTGATGTGCGTGGAGAAGGGCACCACTGAGATGTAGAGATCTTCGGGTGTCTTCGAATTCGCACTCAATTGATCGATAAGACTCTTGGCGGCCTTCTGCATTGCGGGCAGCTTGCCGTGCTGTGCCATCGATCCGGTCGCATCAAGTGCAAGCGCCACGCGAAGGCGGGTATTGCCCCAGGCTGCTGTGGAATCAACGCCAAGGTTCATTGTGGGAAACCCGGCAATCTTCATGAAGTCCGTCGGGATCTGCCCCGTCGCACCAAGTTTAATTGATGCGCCTTTGCCCGTGTCCGGCACGTAGTCGGCCGTCACGACGAGGCTTCCGATGTCCTTTCGTGTGAAAAGCCCCTGGAAGTAGGACTTCGCCTTTGCGGCAATCTCAGAAGGAGTTAACCCGATCGAATCCTTCATCGCCATCAGCGCGGCGTTATCGAGGGCGGTTTGCATCGCCGTCCGCGCGTTGACCGCTCGGGTGTAGTCGATCGCCATGCCAATAAAAACCAGTAGTGGCACAAGGCAAATCGCGAACAGGAACGATACATTCCCACGATCATCTTGATGAAATTTCATTGTCGCTCCCCAGCGCTTTGGCCGAGACTAAAAGCCAGGGATGCTTAATGAGGACTTCAACCGAAATGATCGCGCAAGCTGATTGAGCTCACTTCTATAGTTCCAAGTAAACAAAATTCACTCTTAACCATCAAAAAGCAAGACAGGGCGCGCGGCGTCCGGGCGTTGCACGTGCCTCAAGAGTTTTTAGCTAAATCGCGACTACCACAACCGTTGCCGCCGGTTGGGGAGAGGACGTTTGCCCAGTTCGATCCCCGCCTTCAAGCCGGCGGACCAATTGGGCGAACTTCGCCGTCCAACCATTCTTGCTCCTCAGCTAACGCGCGCCAAGCTGCCTCCATACGCCTAAACCGCCTGTATGCCGGCGTTTCGGTGGTCGGCTCGCCCTCAGCGAGTTGGGCGCAATTCTCCGCATTCTCTTTGTAAACGTCTGATGGCTTCATCGTTCAGCTCCCCTTGCATACGAAACAGTATGCGGGGAAAAGTGGAACTGGCTATATGCAATGCAACAACCTTGATGGGAGGCGGCGATCGAGGAGCAGGCCGATCCTGAAAGGAGCGGCTTACATTCAGCTTCCTGTCAGCAAGCCATATTTTCCTAGGGGCACTGGCTCCCAGGCCGGTATTTGAGACCCGATCAAGCCCCGGATGACCCCAATTATCCGCGATCGGCGGTCTCGACGTGTAGCCGTCTCTACCACTGATCGGCTTCCCTTGCTGAACCAAAACGCCAGAGGGCCGTGAGGGGCGTCAGCGACCAGGTAGGGAGCATGCCGCGTCCGAGCAGCGCCGTCGAGTGAAGCAAACCCGCTCTCTTGACGAAAGGATGGCGAGCAGGCTGCCAAACTTAGGGACGAAGCCAGCCAGTTACCGGCAGGCGCAGAGCGCGAGGCACTCCTTAGGGAGGCTCGAATTGCCGAAACGAGAGCGCACCTGTCCGACTGGATCACATCTCCCGGCCTTCGGGCTCAAGAATAGCGCTAGAAACATTTGTCCACTTTGATACTTAAGGGCGTCCGCTCGATCGAGGATGATTCGATGCTGGGAATGATTTTGCTCATGTCCCTTCTCGGCACCAGCATGATTGCAGTGGTCGTTGTGATTTTCGAGTGGCGTGCCCTCGTTGGCTACTGGCGCACCCCTAAAATTCCCCATGAGTGACATCTCGACTTTGCCAAGCAGCAGCGAGGCAGCATGTCCAACGTCTTGACCGCAGTCGCCGGCGCCGAGATTCGAAGGGGCGACATAATAAAATTGATCAATGGGCAGCTATTCCCCGCCCTTCTGTTTGAGCAATACGTCGGCGCTGCCGCCGAGAATATTGCTGCTGGGAAAACCGCGTACGGCGACGAACTGGGCTTCTGGAGGCCGTGCCGGCGGCATGCGACCCTTTCAAAGTCAGCTAAGGGAGCTCAATGAATGCCAGAAGAGACCGAAATGGCCGTCGTAGATTCCGCTGGCGGCAACAACCAAGCAGCTAGCGCAAATGCTTGAGCGGCTTCGTACCTGTTTCGTCGGAAGGGGCGTTTGTCGCTGAAACTGATGATGACGACTAAGGGCATTCCTCATACAAGACCTACGCTCAACGGTTCGGGTCGCTGGCCGAGGCGTTCAGGCAGGTCGGCTTCGAAACCAAGCCGCGCTACTGTTTCCTGGAAACCGCGGCCAAGCCGCACCGGCGTTCGACCTATGAGAAGTGCGCCAACGCGACGCCGGATGATTTCCGCTTTTCTGTGAAAGTGCCTAAATCCGTATCTCATTCATCGCAGCTAGCGCGGAGTGAACTCTATCGCTTCATCGAAGAGAGCGCCGGATTAGGCGCAAAGCTCGGCGTTTTTCTCGTTCAATTTGCAACCTCGCAGAATTTTCGTCGAGTCAGACGCGGAACTCCTGCTCGGCACACTGCAAGAAAGCACCTCAGCCCTCTCGTTTGCGAGCCACGTCACGAAAGCTGGTTTATGCCCGAGGTCGATACTTGGCTTGGGGAACGTCGGATTAGCCGCGTCGCTGCGGATCCGGCGCGGGTGCCTGATGCCGGCCTGCCGGGCGGGCGGCCGGGCCTGCGCTATTTTTGACTGCATGGAGCGCCGCGCATTTATTACTCAGCCTACGACGGGGCATACCTTCGCGCGCTGAAGTCAAGGCTCGCAGCATCGTCGTCTTGTGAGACCTGGTGCATCTTCGACAACACTGCCGCCGGCGCAGAACTCCAGAACGCACTCGACCTGCTTCCTTGAAGGGCCTCTTGGCAGTAGTTGACTGACAACCCACACCCGGCCTTTCGGCCATCTGCGCCTCTCCGATCTCGCCCCGCCTCCGTGCCAGCCATAGGCAAGCCGATCAGAGTATGTACCGGCCCTAGTCTGACGGGCCATAAGCAGATGAGAAAACTTGATTCACTAGCGGCGAGAAAGAGCTTTAGGGGGATGCCCACCATCCGTCGGGAAATGGCTCAAGCAACGCCCCGTCGATTTGATTGTCGTTCTCAGGGTGCCTGACAGCTCCTGCATCTCTGCTTGGTGGCGTGTAGCGACGGAGGCGGACAGATAGGGCGCCGAAATCGCGACCTCGGAGGCGGCGCGAAGCATAGCCTCTAGAGCGCAATGAAGTCGCACCGCGAGCGCTTCGCTCTGCATTTTCGACTAAATCTCGAAGATCTTCCAATTCTGAGAGCTGAGAGGCGAGCTCGCCCAGTCGTTGGAGATAAAGCATTGCGCGAGAGCTTCGCATAAATGTTCTCCACAGTACAAAAGCACTACTAGGACTGCTTCTGCAGAGAAACGGGATAAAGTGGCAATCTACTGTGGGCAACATCAGCTTTCAACACGTCAGGCTTACTGGCTCAACGAGGGCTAATGCGTTACCAGTCTGTTCAGCAGCGAATGACAGCTTAGTGTCAAAATGCGAAAAACTCAGGTCGAGCACATTTAATCCGTTCTACTGCGATGAGCTAACCTGCGACCGGCGCGGCCGCAACTTCGCAGACGGGCCAACAGCCGATATCAAACGCCCCGAGCGTAGTCAGTCGAGACTGTTAAGAGGCCGCTCAGCTTCGTTGGCTGCCGCCGCCAGGAACACCGTGGACCAGCCGGCGTTAGGCCGCCATGTCCTATGCCGCCCCACGCGAATGGCTAACGTGGCTCGGAACTGCAACCGCGCGGCCGGCCGCCTTCCTCGTCTTCCTCGCTTACGTGATCGCCTGGATGGCGTTCGGCCACCTCGACTGGCATTCGGTGGCGACGCTGGCGACATGGGCGATGACGCTGTTCATCCAGCGCGCCGAGCATCGCGACACCCAGGCCCTTCACGCCAAGCTCGACGAACTCCTGAAGGTCCATGAGGGCGCAAAGGACTCGCTAATGAATGTCGACGAGAAGGACGCCGAAGAGGTCGAACGCGAGCGCGATCACGTGAAGAAGTCCTCGCGATGAGCGCGTGATCGAACGTGGCGGCTGATCTACACTGGGTCACAGGCGGCCCTCAGCGAGAGCGTTTGCGAGGTGTTGAGCTGAGGCGTGATATCGACGATCTTGGCGTGCGGCTTTTTCAGAGCGTCCGCCAGCGCCATACCTGTTTCGAGCGCTGCAAACCCAGAGGCCACAAGGTCACTATGGACCTGCCCCTTCTCCTCGAAGGTCAAGTAGCTTCCCTGCACCCTTTCGATGCGGACCGGCTTCCTTCCCTCGTTTTCAACGATGACGTCTGCGATCCTCTGTTTAGTGCCTGCATATTGCGGCATAGCGTCCTTACCGCGGATCAAGCCCATCACGCGCTGCGAGATCGCTTGGATGCCATCCTCAGCAAATAGGTAGAAGCGGATCGAAAGCCCCATGGGATGACCATCCTCAATGATCCCGCATGTTTCGTCGCGCAGATAGAATGCGCAATGGCAAACGGGTTAGAGGTTTCCGACTAAGTTCTCCGGCCTGCGCCTCCAGGTCGCCTATCGGACTCAAAGTGGACTTGTTCATCGAAATCAGCTCCATGGCGTTGCATCAGGGGGTCGTTGCATCAGATTGGACCCCCGCAGCTAGCGAAAAATTGGGGCCGGCCCACCGGTTTTGCTTGAGCGCCAGGAGGACCCGCCTCAGTGGACGAGGGTGCAACCTTGAGTATCATATCGCGGCGCATTTCATTTTCTTCAGCGACATATTGAGAGGTTCTATGTACCCAATTTTCCCAAAGGCAATCGCCACAATAATGTTGCTGACCGTCGCAAGCTCTGCTGTCGCACAAGGCATTGAAAAATGCGTCAGGCTGACTGAATCGAAGCCGGACATCCGGAATGGGCTCTTATCTGAGAAGTTCACTAACACTTGCTCGTACTGCCAACAGTTTACCGGTGGTAGCTCGAGTTGCGGCTCAACAGAAGGATCGCCTCGAGCCAGGTTCATCCGCTTCGATGGTCTTTCATTGGATCCAAATTGCGGAAGCGCGGAGACGGGCATTCGTGATGAAGGCCCTGCTCCGAGCAAAAATCAGAAGGAAGGCCAACACACAGTCCCAATTCGGTGGGGAGATCTATAGAGGCCGGCGGCCCATTTATTTTGGCGACGCCCGTACGTGTTCGTCGTTGAGCGGGACGGAGATCAAGGAATTTCGGACATTCGAAGCTCCAAAAGGGTTATTCCTCACGCGAATTCGCATGACGCCCGAAGCCTCATGGTCGGTGGTATCGTTCGCAGGGAATGAAAATGGTTGCATCGTTAAGGATGTCCGCTGGGCACCCCGCCATAGCAGAATGGCGCTCTGGCAGTCACGGTCTTGGCCCATGCAGATTGCGGCTCGGGCCCGGGCAATCTCGACAAGACCATTATGGCGAAATGCGTCTTTAGTGCTGAGGTTGGAGGAACTGGACCGCATTTGACGCCCAACGCATGCGAATTACCACCACCGCCGCTCGGTTCTGGCGAACCAGATCAGTGTAAGACTCGACGGTAAAACTTAGATCTGCGCGCGATCCTGGAGTCCGATAAGAGCCCTTAGCGGAGTCAAGCAGATCAACGCCCTGCTCTGCCCGAGTCGGCTTCGGACCCAAAGCCGACCAAAACGCCTAGACGGCATCGATGGGGTTCGGTAGCGTGAATGACGCATGTGCCCACAACTCTTGAGGCGGAGTCATGGAACGACGTGCTTTCTTGGGGCTTTTGGTCGCCCATTCTTTCTTGATCAGCGCGGGGGACGCTCAGAGCGAGCGCTTGCGGCGCATTGCGATTGTCATGAACTATTTGGTAGATGATCCAATCGGACAAGCGCGCTTTGCCTCTATCATTCAAAGCCTGCAAGCGCTCGGTTGGACGGAGGGTCGAAACCTAACTGTACAGGCCAGCTGGCCCGGCGCAGACCTGGGGATCATTCAGAAGGAGATCAATGAGCTGACGAAGGGTCCCTGGGATGTTGTCGTGCCAACGTCGACGCCAATTACGCGCGTTCTCCTTAAGAGCAATATTAAGGCCCCGATCGTCTTCACAAATGTTTCTGACCCCGTAGGTGACGGCTTTGTTCAAAGCCTGCCCCGACCCGGGCGCAACGTCACCGGTTTCATCAATTACGAAGGACCACTCGCCGGCAAATGGCTTCAATTACTTAAAGAAATTGATCCCAGGGTGAACAACGCATCGCTCCTCTTCAACCCCGATGTAGCACCCCGCCACGGAGACTATTACTGGAACGCCTTTGAAAGCGCCGCGAAATCGTTGGGAATAATCCCCACCGCGGCACCCGTCCGGACAGTTGACGACATTGATGAAGCGATCCGAAAAATTAGCGACACCCCCGGGAGTGGTTTAGTTGTGGCCTCGGACAGCTTCGTCGGCGTTCACCGAGCTAAGATCGTCGCCAGCGCTGCGCAGCATAGAGTTACGACGTCTTACCCTTTCATCATCGAAGGCGCTCTGATTTCCTACGGACCTCCCCTAACTCAGTTCTATAGTGACATCGCGCCATACATTGACAAAATCCTGAAAGGTGCGAAGGCCAGCGACTTACCAGTTCAGGTCCCAATTAAAGTAGACCTTGTGATCAACATGCGAACTGCGAAAGAGCTGGGTCTTCAAGTGCCCGCGACGCTCCTGAGCCGCGCCGACGAGGTGATTGAATAAAACTACTGGGTCGAAGTCCGCAGTTGGCCGATATTGTTGCAAAAGTCAGTTGAGAGGAGCCAGCAAGCGTGATTTCGATGTGTTGACGCGAATCGCGACGAGGTCGATCCATGATGGGCCGTCTGAAGAGTGACCAAGGTCAACTGTTCTACGAGTTTCATCTCAGCGATGTAGTTCCCGAACGATCATGCCGTTCTTTCACTTCGATATTCCGGGCGGAAACGACATCACAATCGACGATGAAGGCATCGAGCTCGTCGACGAGGTCGCTGCCGAAGCCCTGGCCCTCAAAACGTGAGGTCAGGCAATCGAAGACGACGCTCGGAAACACAAGACCGGAATGATCAAGGTCGAGGTCCGGGACCCGACAAACCGAGTGGTGTTAACGGCCTCGGCCGCCGTCTCGATTTCGCGTTCGCAGCCCTGAGGGCGTAGACGGCGCAGACTCCGCTGCCGTACGATCGGCAGACGAGGGTCAAGAAAGCGAAGCCAAAGAGGCTGCCCGGAAAAAAGTTTGTTCAGGAAGAAGCGATACGACAGACGAGCAAGGACGACATCGCGGACCTGTAGAAGCTCGCTAAGTCACTCCGCAAGAAATTGCATTGAAACCGCTCCCCTTGACTGGAGTTTCCACCGCCCTGAAGAAAGTGGACGGGCGACTGTCTGGCGACTAGTCTCCCGTCCATGGGCGAACAGGACGCTGAACGATTTCGGCTGGAAGCCGAAGAATGCCGACGCCTGGCAGCGCAGGCAGCTAAGCAGGAGGACCGCGAGGCCTGGCTCAAGCTCGCTGCTGATTGGATGACGCTCGCCCAAGGCGCTGATCTGCACAAGGGCGTGTTCCGGCTCTGGAACTAAGCCTAGTATTGGGCGTTCTCTCCGTAGCGTTAGCGGGAGTTCGTCCCATGACAAAACACGCAGACGAGTGAAGCAAACGCGCCCCCTCGAAGAGAGGCTGGCCGCACAGGCAGCCGACCTGCAGGAACGCGCCAATCAATCGCCCGCCGGAGCCGAGCGCGAAAACCTATTGAGACGGGCCCGGATTGCAGACACGGGCGCCCACATAAATGATTGGCTACGTTCTCCTGGCCTGCAGCCGCCGAAGTGATCCTAAAGAGCGCAAGTCTATCCCGCCCCCCCGAATGTAGGCCGCCTCGAAGCGTCCACGAGATGCATTGCGCCTACGAAGAGAAGGCCAAGCAGTGAGCGCTTCACTCCAGGACGCTCACGATCTCGAAGTCTGGTGCCGCGATCGCAAGGTGGCGTTGCTGAAGCACAAGGAGTAGTTGCGGCCTTGTGCCTTCACTGCCTTGAACGGAACTGCTGGCGACCTTGAAGCTGGGTTTCCGGACCGGCAGGAGATCACAATGCCCTGCTGCGGGCGTTGTTCGCTAAGAGTTGGAAGAAACGTTGCTACTTGCCTTGTGTCAGGAAGCACGAACCAAAGTGTCCCAAGTAAGAGGCCCATTGCGATCCGAGGTCGGAGCGCAATGGCCTGGCTTGTCAATGCATATGGCTGATCAGGTAAATTCCGCCGCCCAGCACCACGACCGCAGGAACGGCCCAAAGAATCAATACAGGCATCGCTTTCTCCTCCATCGTTTCCCCATAAGCAGAAAACGGGAAAATCCGGCAAACGTTCCGGGTTTCGGAGTGGCTCAGCTGAAGCATCCGCCGCCCTAAAGGGATTGGAACGCTTCCGCGGGCGATGGCATTAATTTTGGTGAACAAGTCGCCCGGAAGGCCTGACAAAGCTGCACCCAAATCGACACGCGGCGTCGGCTGCTGGTACAAATCCCGACTGAACCTTCTGCGGATTGGACCCGTGGACAAGGATCAAAACGACTCCCGCAAGCAGGACAGCTCCTCCCCCACCCGAGAGGCGAAACAAGTTATTGAAGAATACATTCGCGACCTGCGCGAACTGATCACAAAGCTCCGCAGAAAGTTGAACTAAGCAGCCACGATGCTCAATGCCGAGGAATGCCGAAAGCTCGCCGCGCGATATCGTGAGCGCGCCAACGACGAAAAATCGGCAACGCGCCTCACCAACGTCCTGTTGAGCGTCTCCAATGCCTACCTCGCTTTGGCAAGCCAGCTCGATCTGCTTGAACTAGTGGAGCGCCAGGAGAGCGGGAGGCCTCCCGCCGGAGACGCTCCAAAACCGTAGACGCGGGTCACAACGAGGCGAAGATCAAAATTTCCCTGCTCTGCCGCTGTTGGTCTCAATGTGATCGCCCGCATGTGTGCAACGCAATCTGACCGCGGGCATTGAACGCAAGGATCGCACGAACGACGTGGTCCCGCACTCCGTAAGAAATCAGCGCCCCGTCATCCGCAGGCTGAAGCTCGGCAAGCTGGGTGGCTGGATATTCGTTCAAGCGGTCGATCCAATACGCACGTCGACCTTTCGGCCCGGCAATGGCTTTCATACCGCCGCACCCGCAGCGAATGACGGCATCCTCAGCGTACATTGCCAAAATGATCTCGATCTTGCCGGCGCGGTAGGCCTCGAACCAGTCGAGCGCCGCAGCGAGTGGGTCGAAGGACAAATTTCCCTCCCCTCTACGACTAAGGATCGGACTAATTAGGACCATTCCAATGAACCGAAACTGAACGCCCAGTCGCCATTGGCAAAGCCCTCTTCTAAAGAAAATCGCCACCGGCGTGATCGTCGAAGTCGTTTGCCGAACAGCGTTCAAGCCAATGAGATGTCGGCTGTGGGAGGTAGAGCAGACTTTGGGTAGCACCGGCGTTCACCTCCGCTGGACCCACAGCGGAGTCAACTCATCGCCTTTCAGCCGGGCGCTCATTGGTGCAAGCCAATCAATTCAAGCCAAAGCAAAATGATGAAGAAAAAGGCCCGACCGCAAATGCGACCGGGCCAGTTTACTGGAAACGGGAAAGCTGAAAGGTTTAGTACCGTCCGGCGGAGGGCCCGCCGAACTTGTAATTCACGCGAACCGTGACGAGATCGACATCCTGACGAATGCGATCCGCTCCGAATGCAACGCCCGCCGGGGTTGTGAAGGTGAGGGTGCGATCCTGCATGAACAGATGATCGTATTCGACACCAGCCGACCAGCCCGGGGCAAAGCCGTATTCAAAGCCTACCCCGACGGTACCGCCCCAACGGGTGTCATCACCAGTGCTGGCAAGCACGGCGCCAGTCGCAGTCGAGTAAATCCGGTTTCGATTGTCTGTCACGGCAGCACCGCCCTTGACGTAGAACAGGACGTTGTTGGTGGCCCAGCCGAGCTGACCCGTGAAAAGACCGAACGCATTGATCCGCGAATCGTTACGGAAGCCGGGTCCGAAGAGCGTGCTCAAGTTGCTCCCTCGCAGGTCAGCCCAATCGCCTTGCGCTTCGAGGCCGAACACCCAGGTTCCAGTTTGCCAACGATAGCCAATCTGACCACCCGCAACGCCACCCGTTGCGTCGTGCGAACCTTCGGGGCCTACCAGGAACGGAGCAACCGAGTCCCAGCTGTTGCGACTTGAGCCCCAACCGCCGTTGGCGCCGATGTAGAAGCCGCTCCAGTCGTAGATGGCGGCGACCATTGGAGGGGCCTTGGTGTAGGGACGCGCAGCCAGATCTGCTGCGTTGGCCGGAGCCGAGAGACCGAGCGCCAATGCCCCGGCCGCCGTCATTAGGAGTCTTGTCACTTAGGTGTCTCCCCAAAAAAAGAAGTTGAAAGAACCGCGCGTACCCCCACTGCCGCGGACACCTTACCCTTTCCGTCGCTCATTGCTGTAGCGGGCTTGCAACACTCTTCTGCTATAATTCCAAATAGCTCATATGAATTAGATACTTAAGTTCCATGAGGCTTAGCACTTGTTAAACGGGTGCCGAACGCCTTCAACGCCGGCAGAGTGTTCCGCTTCTGGCCCTGGCTGACATCCTGACGTCCAAGTGATGTCCGAAAACGGGCCAAAGCCGAACTTGCTATCCGAGCGAGCCCCCAATCCGTTCCCGGGTACGTCCGCCGGGCCGCGGCGCCCACTTCGCCAGTGCGCCGCCCTTCTCCGCTTTACGCGGCTCTCGAGATCAGTCGGGCTTTGCGCGCGGATACCTGCTCCCATCGCGCGATCGCCAGCCCGCAATACTCGGGGTTAAGCTCGACACCATGACAGCTGCGGCCGGTCATTTCGGCCGCGATGATCGTGGTGCCACTCCCAAGGAAGGGTCGTAGACAACGTCTCCTGCAGCGTGTGGTGCAGGATCGGCCGGCGCATGCACTCGATGGGCTTCTGCGTGCCGTGGCCGGTGTGGCTGCGACGGTGCGGGCGCCCCTGCTTACAACGCGGCAGACCCCGACGAGCTACCGCTGCTGCCCCGAGGGCTTCGAGACAAAGTTCGCGTCAACGGAAACGAAGCGGCCGCTGCTGCTAAAACCCTCGCCGAAGCGGCCGGGCAATCGACACTAGCGTTTCGCGGTTTTTTCCTTTGCGGTCTTCTTCGCCTTCTTTTTCTCGACGCGCACGCCCTTGAACTTTTTGGCGTTCTTCGCCTCCTTCTTCGGTTTCTTGACGGCCATGAACTCCCCGGAGCTTCTGTCGCGCTTGGTCCAGCCGCTTGCTCCACCAATTGTGGTTTTGGTTTGCGAGCGTTTCTTGACAGCGCCCTTCCTGGCATTGTCGCCAGCCGGCTTATTGACAGCCATCCTTCTCTCTCCCTTGCGACTCAGTTCACAAAGAATGGTAGCCGCGGGACTCCACTTTTGACCAGCTGTACCTAGATGAACCGCTTGCCCAACGCGTTCGAGTTCTGCCTGCCCACGGCCGCCAAGGCCGTGCCCCGCTCCACGAAATCAAGTACGACGGCTACCGCCTGCGGGTCGAGCGCAACGGAAAGTCCGTCCGTCTGCTGACCCGCAATGGCGATAACTGGACCGACCGTTTCCCTGGATCGTGCAGGCCGTGCTGAAGAACCGCGAGCAGCAATTCGTCATCGACGGCGAGGAGGTGGTGCTTGGCGTCGACGTCCGACTTCAACGCCTGCACTTGCGACAGCATACGATGAGGTGCAGCTCTACGCTTTCGACCTCCTGGCACTCGGCGGCGAGGATCTTCGGCAACTGCCCCTGACCATGCGCAAGACCAATCTATCGCGGCTGCTGCGCCGCCGGCCGGACGGCATGTTCGTCGCTCCGTTCGAGTCAGGCGAGATCGGTCCGGAGCTGTTTCACGCAGCGGTGCGCCGAGGCTTGGAGGGCCTCGTTTCCAAACGGCGCGATCGCCGTTATGGGGCTGGCCGCTCACAGGATTGGATCAAGGTCAAGAACCGCACGCACCCAGCGATGTCGTCGTCCAGGAAACCTTCTCCGCTCGTGATTAGATGGATAGAGATCACGCGCGGGGCATTGTTGCGAAATTCAGCCTTCTTATCGGTGGTAGACCGCCTGATCCGGAGGGCTGGGCATCGGAAGCCCATATTCGTGCGCGCGCTTGGCTGCCAACTTGCGATAGGACTGAGCTTGCGCGAGCAATTGATCCTTGAAGGTTGAGTCGATTTCACCGGCCGCCAGCCCTTCCAGTTGGACCGCGCGCTCAAGATATTCGGTAAGGAGCTTCACGCAATCAGTCCCCGCGAATTGCATTTGGATGCGGGCCACACGCAACAATCTCAGCGCGAAGCCTCGGTTCTTAACAGGTTTCCGATGGATGCAGGGGCGCCGGCATTCGGCTTAGCCAGCCAATTGTCTATCTGCGCTGCTTGCTCGGCCTGATGTACGCGCTTCATCAGGAGGTCGCGTTCGGTGCCCGGGGCCAGCTGATCAGCCGCTTCGCGAAATTAGGCGGCCTCTTCAATCAAACGGTCCTGGAACGTTTTTGCAGGCTTGATCCGAGTTCCGCTTTTTGACATTGCAGTCTCCCCATGAAACACCGCAAAATGATGCTGGCATCTTGACAGGGAACAATGACGAGGAACAAAGGTTCCTTTTGCAGGAACATACTTTGGACGGCGATGTCTCTGTCTGATCGTGTCATGTCAAATTTGGACGTGGTGCTGGAAGAAGTCTGCCGTGAGCTTCCGAGCGGTGGAGACCAGGAAGTTCGGAAGGTGATCGCGGAGCAGCTTTTGCACGCCGCCGAAGCGGGCCAACATTCTCTTGGAGAGCTACGCGCTATAGGGCTGCCCACCTTTGCAGCGGCGGCTAGGCGGTCGCAGCGCCATTAGCTACAAGGAAAAACCCATGGCATCCGTACTCTTGGTCGAGGACGAAGCTCTGATCCGAATGATGATCGCGGACATGCTAACGGAGCTTGGTCATAGCGTTGCGGGAGAGGCCCCCGATCTCACATCTGGACTGATGCTCGCCTCTGCACCGGGCGTCGATGCCGCAATCTTGGATCTGCAGCTCGGCAAAGATAGTTCTGAGCCCATTGCCATAGAGTTGGAAAAGCGCGGCATCCCATTTGCCTTTGCGAGCGGCTATGGGGCTGACGGCATGCCGCAGACCTTCAAGGATCATCCGGTTCTGCAAAAGCCCTTCCCAATGGACGAGCTTCAGCGCTGCATGGCGAAGCTGTTGGGCTAACAGCGTCCGGTAGTTTGCTCCAGGACACGGGCCAAGTCGTCTTCGGAGAATGGCGTTCGGATCAACGGAAATGCATCCCGGCGCCGTTCTCGACCGGAAAGCTGAAGCACTTTTAGGCTAGGCCGAAGTCGGGTTGCCCGTTCTGCTAACTCGTGCCCATCCATGACGGGCACATTGATGTCGGTGATCAGCATGGAAATTCCCTCATAACTTTTCAGCACGTCAGGAGCTTCGGCGCCGCTGTGTGCGCAGACTACTTCACACCCCAGGTCTTCGAGCATGCTTGCCATGACATCGGGGACATCAGCGTCATCATCAACAGCAAGTACCATGGAACGGGAACAGCTCTCACTGCCAAAGGTTCCCGAATCGCCCCTTTTTGGAACTTAACCTTCGCTGCGCTTGTCGATTATCGCCGCGCGGATCTTGGCCACTATCGGCGATGAGAACGCCGGCTCCGCCTAATGTTGGAAGGAGGCGCAAGGTGAACTCGTCGCGTAAAGAACGACTGCTTGAAGAGGGAGACAGTTGAGGGAATAGGCAGCTACTTCCCTACGGCCCCGTCCGACAGGCAACGCTGAAAAGAGCCCGACAAGCCGAAATAGCTGCACACATTGACTAGTGGCTTAGTTCGACCGGTTTGCAGCCGCCCAAAAAGAATGACCTTGCTCGCTCCAGTTGATCTACGATGCTTGAGCCGTTGAACATTTGACGACGATCGAGGCCTGCCCGAACCTATCGCCCACGCGCTGTGCGAGCCATAAGGGAACCACTAGCTATCTGAGGCGTTAAAAGTGGTTCGGTGGCCCAGCGGGGGAGCCGCCCTTCCCAACATGGTCTGACCCCTCGTTGGGTCGTTTCTCGCCCCGAGAGACGCTTTATGTCTAACGTCGAAGAATTTCCGCTCTCCGCCCGCCGCCAACCGACGGAGTTTGAGGCGCTGGTGGCTGCTGGCCAAACCGCGCTGGATGCCATCCCCGGCGCGGTTTACCTTTGCGACGCTGAGGGATGGTTGGTCGGTTATAATACCGAGGCGGTCAGACTATGGGGCCGGACCCCCGATCCCTCCCGGAAGGAACGTTTCTGCGGTTCGCACCAGCTATACCTCTTGGACGGCAGCCCTCTCGCCCATAGTGATTGTCCCATGGCCACCGCAGTCCAGTTGGGAACACCGACCCGGAACACCGAAGTCATAATGGGCCGACCGGATGGGTGTCGCTTTACAGCGTTGGTCAATATCCAGGCGTTGCGCGACCACTCAGGAGCCATCCAGGGCGCCATCAATTGCTTTCAGGACATCACAGAACGCAAGCGGATCGAAGAAGACGTCCGACAGAAGACTCAGGACCTAGAGGACTTTTTTGAGAATAGCGCGGTCGGCCTTCATATCGTTAGTAGTCAAGGCATCATCCTGCGCGCCAACAAGGCAGAGTTGGCGCTGCTCGGCTACAGCCCAGAGGAGTACATCGGCCGCCACATCGCAGAGTTTCATGCCGACGCGCCGGTGATCGGCGACATCCTTCAGCGTCTGTCGTGCGGCCAGCCGCTCGACCGTTATCCCGCACGGTTGAGGGCGCGTGATGGCTCATTGAAGCATGTCCTGATTACGTCAAACGGCCGGTTCGTGAACGGCAAGTTCGTGAACACGCGCTGCTTCACCGTAGATGTGACGGCCTTGCGACACGCCGATGAGGCAAGGCAAGCCAGTGATGCACGACTTGCGGCAACGTACGAGGCCGCCATGGTGGGCATATCCGAAGCGGACGAGAACGGCCGGCTCCTGCGGGTCAATAATTCTCTTTGTCGCATTACGGGGCGCTCACGCGAGGAACTGCTTGCAATGACCTTCCTCGACTACACCGATGAAGGTGACCGGACGAAGGACGCCGAGCTCTATGCGACTCAGGTGCGCGGCGAGATTGATAATTATACAATCCGGAAGACAACGTTGCGGCCTGATGGTTCTGTGCGGCATCTCGACATTTCGAGTTCATCGGTGCGCGATCCAAATGGTCGCTTTCTTTACGGCGTGCGTATTGCCCAAGACGTCACGGCTACCAAACAGTTGGAGGATCGTCTGCGCGAGGGCGAGCAGCGCATGCGCGATTTGCTTGAGGCGCTGCCGGCAGCGATCTACACCACCGATGCCGAGGGCCGTATCAACTTCTTCAATCGGGCCGCGGTGGAGATGGCGGGCAGAACTCCGCAGCCCGGCGACGAATGGTGCGTCACCTGGAAACTTTATTGGCCCGATGGCTCGCCTCTACCGCACGACCAATGTCCGATGGCGGTCGCGCTTCGTGAAAATCGTCCGATTCGTGGGGCCGAGGCAATCGCCGAACGTCCAGATGGCAGACGCGTGCCGTTCATTCCTTATCCGACTCCGCTGCGCGATGCGGAAGGAAAACTGGTCGGCGCCATCAACATGCTCGTCGACATCAGTGAGCGAAAGCAGGCAGAGAACGCACAAAAGGTGCTCATCGACGAATTGAATCACCGCGTCAAGAATACGCTTGCCACGGTGCAGTCCCTCGCGAGCCAGACCGCTCGCCATGCAGCCGATCTGCAGGAATTTCTGCCGACGTTCACAGGGCGGCTGATGGCCCTTGCTCGTGCTCATGACCTTCTCACGACCCGGCATTGGCAAAATGCGCCCTTGGAGCAACTGGTTCACGACATCGTCGCGCCGGTCTCCGGCGGACGGGTTTCCACAGCCGGGCCGCACGTCGATCTTGACGCGCGTATGGCGTTGAGTGTCACGATGGTTCTCAACGAGCTTTTGACCAATGCGGCCAAATACGGCTCATTGTCCGTGCCGGGCGGAACCGTCTCGCTCACCTGGAGGATCGTTGAGAGCGAACGGTCTCAATTCGTCCTACAATGCGAATGGATCGAACGCGGGGGTCCAACGGTTACGCCCCCCAAGCGGCGAGGATTCGGCACGCGGCTGATGGAACGTTGCGTCGAGCATGATCTTGCAGGCGAGTTCGATCTGCTGTTTGAGCCAGCGGGTACTCGGTGCCGCATCGTATTTCCGATCAGGCTGGCATCCGCCAATGTCTGAGGCGTCCGGCGCCAGGGTCCTCCTCGTTGAGGATGAAGGTTTGGTCGCTCTCATGATCGAAGACATGCTCGAGGAATTGGGCCTCAAGGTCGTTGCCTCTGCGGCTCATGTCAAAAAAGCATGCGACTTGGCGGCTACCGGCTCCTTTGATCTGGCGCTGTTGGATGTCAACTTAGCCGGAGAGTTTGTCTTCCCGGCGGCTCGCGTCCTTCGGGACCGCGGAATCCCCTTCCTGTTCAGCACGGGCTATGGCGCACCGCCCTTGGAGGACGAGTTCAAGGATGCGCCCGCGATTGGCAAGCCTTTCTCGGTAGACCAATTGAAGGAAAAACTGCTGACGCTTCTGTCGCTGCCTTGAGTAGATGGCAATCTAGAAGCGTTCAAACAGACAGAGGGTAAAGAATCCAAGCCATCACGGATGGATGAGGCCTGCGCGTTGTTGAGGAGCACGCCGCCGTGAACAGCAGGGCCGGTTCTGGACGGGGCTGCGAAGAAAGGAAACCCTTCAACGGAACGATATCGATGCGCTGATTCAGGGAATGCCCAAGGAAGGCTTGCGGGCGATTTGAGCAAGCGCCGGGCGCGCGGCGGTGATGGTGGCGAGAGCGGCTTCTACACGGCCCGCTTATTCCTAGGCTCTGCCAGAACCTCGATTTTCCTGCTCGGCGGCAAACCGTTCGAGATCACCGGTAGGCGATCCTCTTCGCTCTGCCGCACCTCCATTTCCAAGCCGGGATCGGCTTGCCTGGCACGCCATTCGATCCAGAGATGACCGGCCACCAACATCACGCCGGCGCAAAACAGCGCGAGGGCCGCGCTGACGAGATCACGATAATTATCCAACCACGAATCAAGCATAGGTGCAGACCGGCCGCTCAGGGAGCTCCGCATACCGCCCGCCTGCACGTAGCTAAAGTAGAATGGAGACGTCGCGGTTCAAGGGAGCCTGTGCGGCAGAGAAAGGCTTTCGCCGTGCGTGAGGGTGCGACGTCTTGGGAAATTCTCGCGCATTCATGCCGGAACATTCAGTCCGCTTTCAAATTTTAGAGGCATCACCGGCCTGAAAGCGTCCCTGATTGGGCTCAGCGGGTCAGGTTATCCGGTGGTTCTGACCATCTTGCTCCCCGGAGGATTTGGACATGAAGAAAGCCTGGACCCTAGTCGCGCCGCCTGCCAGCCCCGCCGCACGCGTGATCCTGCGCTCAATGCGTCAAGTCGCAGGGCGCGCCGGCTCTACCGCAACAACGTCGGTGAGGAGCGTACGATGTTAGCTATCTCGTCGCTTCCCGCGATTCATTCCGAACGACGGCTGTCCCGCTATCTGAATGAGGTCCGCCGATTTCCGCTGCTCGAAGCTAGGGACGAGATCGAATATGCGCGCCGCCTGCGTGATCGGGGCGACCCCGAGGCGGCCTACCGGCTGGTGACCAGCCATCTGCGGCTGGCGGCGAAATCGCGATCCAGTATCGCCGCTATGGCCTTGCCATCGCCGGCCTCATCTCCGAGGCCAATGTCGGCCTGATGTTGGCCGTCAAACGGTTCGATCCCGAAAGAGGCTTTCGGCTCGCAACTTATGCGACTTGGTGGATCAAAGCGGCCGTGCAGGAGTACATCCTCAGATCTTGGTCGCTGGTCAAGCTCGGCACCACCGCGGCGCAGAAGAAGCTGTTCTTCAACCTCCGCAAGCTGAAGAGCAGACTTGGTGTTCCGCATTGCACACGCTCCAAAACTTAACATGCCCGAATTCCCAAGGCGGGGAAAACCAGGTTAGAATAGACTTTCCCTTAAGGGGCAATTCATTTTCAACGCCGCAACCACCGCGCTTTTACGCGCCATTTTCGATGAAATCTGTGAAAGCGTCTCGCACCGCGAGATCGGGGCCCGTACCCACGTCCGAGTATCGGCCGAGGGCCTTAGGTAGGTTCGCCGCGACGCCCTCTCGCATGCGCCGACGATGTGGCGCTGATCGCAGGTGCTGGCGTGAACTTCCAGGTCACTGTTTTGAAGATCTTGGCGGCATACCCGGACGGGTTTGCCGTGACGGAAGACCTCAAGCGTGACATGGCTATCCTGGCGACGAGTGCCGCGACTGGACGGACAGGGCGAGGCGGCTCGCGGCCAAGGCGCCCGACCTGGACATCTGGTCACAAGGCCTGGTCGAGCGCCTAAGCGGGGGATGGAAGATCACAGCCAAAGGACGGGCAGTGCTCAAGGTCATGGAGGCCGCTCCAGCGACGTCGGAGACTGTCCACGTGCCTGCGGATGAAGATTCCATTGCGGCGTCCACACCGCCCGTTCCACCGCTGCGGTAGCTCGCCGATCGAGCCAACCGGCGCCGGGAGCGTCGCCGTGAGGCCCGTGAATGGGTAAGGGCGAACGCCTCCTGAGGAAGGTTGAACGAAAAAAGGTCGCCAGCGATGGCGGCTTGATAGTCCCGGCCCGTCGGTTGCCGTCCCAGCCCAAGCGTACCGCCGTTACCTTGTTTGCGGCCATGCCCCTCCGAGCTACCGAACACACTTTGATTTGGCTAGCGGGCCGCGGATGTATGCACGAGGCATTCTACCGAGCAGGCAAGGCCTAAATGTAGACCGGGGAGCCGAACCCGGGCGTGATGGCCAGCCGCGAACCGGTTTCGCTCGAATGACACCAAGTACCTCAAGCTAAACGGGGGGCCATTTCCGCCGAAGAGAGCACGTGCCGTACGATCGTGGTCGGCGCGGTCGTCCAAAAACTTGCCGCGGGCCTGCGATATTCCTACGTCATGGCGCGACAGTTCAGCGCGACATCGCTGGCGGCGACCCACGCCGGATCGTCCAGGGTTGCCGAATACTCCTTCCGCGGCTAGGCCTGGTCGGATCGAGATCCTGCGCCAGTCCTGCAGCGATCGGCGCTGCTTGTTCGCGTCAGCCGCAATCAGGCTCGCATCTCTCGGTGGCCAATTGCGCGCCCTGAAGTCAAATCCTTGGTTTGACCGCCGCATCATCGCCGGGCATCGATCGATGCGGTCCCGGGAGTGGGGCCGGCACTTTCAACAACTGGCCAGTATTGCAGGACCAAGACTTTCTATCGGGCGGGACTTCTCAGCGTGAGTCGGCTTATACCAAAGCAGAACTCGAGGGAGGCAAGGACAAGCTCAGCATCATCAGCAAGTCAGGCGACACGAGACCATATTCCACCCACTACTTTAGTTGCTCGCCTCTGTTTGCATGGCGACCTGCGCGCACTCGCATTGCTGCGTTTGTGACGGTAGGTGTAGCGTCGATGAAATCGCTCATTAGAAGCTAACAACAAAAACGGAGTGAAACGCAATGAAGTTCACAACTCAATTGCCACAGATCGCAGGTCTCCCGCGGTTCCTAGGGGCGTTCGCTCTGCTTGCTGCGACCACCGGCGCCGCGACGGCCGCGGATCTGATTAAGATCGGCGTGATCGCGGAGGCCCAGGCTATCGCCGGCGCTTCGATCCCACAGGCGGCTCAGCTCGCCGCCGAGGAAATAAATGCCGCAGGAGGCGTCGACGGGAGGACAATTCAGATCATCGGCTACGACAACCACTCCTCCTCGGCCGACTCGGTGCGAGCATTCCAGCGCGCGGTGAACGAGGACAAGGTCAATGCCGTCATCGCCAGCTATATAAGCGAGGTGGTACTGGCCCTGGAGCCCTGGGCCTCGCGCCTAAAGACGCCTTTCGTCACGCCAGGCGCGGCCTCCAATGAGATCAGCAAGAGCGTTCACGCCGACTACGAGAAGAACAAGTACACCTTCCACGGCTACCTGACCTCGGCGGCACTGGCGCTGTCGGTCTGCGACGCGGCCAAGGAGCTTCTCGTGGACAAGATGAAGATGAAGACGGCGGTTATCATGAGCGAAGACGCAGCTTGGACGAAGCCGCTTGACGTCGGCTACGAGGAATGCCTGCCCAAGGTCGGGCTGAAAGTGCTGGATCACATCCGCTTCTCGCCAGACACCACCGACTTCACGCCCATCTTCAACAAGATCGAAGGCTCCAAGCCCGACGTCATCATCACTGGCATTTCGCATGTCGGCGTGCAGCCGACGGTACAGTGGAAGAACCAGCAGGTTCCGATACCGATGTTCGGCATTGCCTCGCAGGCGACCAACGAGACGTTCGGCAAGGACACCAACCAGGCGGCTGAGGGCGTGCTTTACCAGGGCGTCTCCGGGCCGGGCGTAGCTGTGACGCCGAAATCGGTGCCGTTCGCGGAAAATTTCAAGAAGAAATTCGGCAACTATCCCTCCTATGCCGGCTACACCGCTTATGACGAAGTCTATTACATTGCAGACGCGGTGAAACGGGCCGGATCGACCGAGGCCGACAAGCTCGTCACCGCGCTGGAAGCGACAGATTGGGAAGGCACCATCGGCCGCGTCCAGTTCTACGGCAAGGACGATCCGTTCACGCACTCGATTAAATACGGCAAGGGCCTGATCACCGGCCTGATGCTGCAATGGCAGGACGGAAAGCAGAGCGCGGTCTGGCCTAAGGACGTCGCCAAGGTCGACATCAAGTTCCCGAGCTTCATCAAGCTCAGTAATTGATCGGCAGGGCTGCTCCCGGGAGCATTCCACATGCGGCGGACGCAGCACCTCCCTCACGGCGCGGCCGGACTGCCGCCATAGACCAGATTGCCAATCTCAGATGCGCGCATTCCAGATTCTGATTGATGGCTTCGCCATCAGTGCCCTCTACGCTCTCGGCGCCACCGGCTTCACCCTGATCTTCGGCGTTTCCGGCGTCCTCAACCTCTCTCACGGCGCTATCATGGTGGCCGCAGCGGTCGCTGCCTGGGCCGCCGCCAGCATTTTGGGCGTCGGTACTTATGCCGGCGCACTGATCGGAGTCGGCGTCGCGCTCATCACAGCGTTTGCCACCTACTTCGCGGTCGTGAAACCGATCCAGGATTCTCGGCGCATTCCCAACGAGGAAAAGGAGATCTTCGTCCTCACCGGCACGCTGCTCTGGGGCATCATGATCCAGGAGCTAATCGCCTATTTCTTCACCAACAACGCCAAGACGGTGCTGCCGATCGTCGAGGGTGTGGTCGATATCCTCGGCGTCCGCACCCCAAAGAACGAAATCTTCACTGCGATCGTCTGCTGCCTCGTCATCGCGCTGCTATGGCTGCTGGTGAATCGCACCCGCACCGGAAAGGCGGTCCTAGCGGCCTCGATGAACCCGCGCGGCGTCACTCTGCTCGGCCTCGAACTCACCAATATCTACATTGTGGTGTGGGCGATCTACGGCATCCTGGCCGGCATCGCCGGCGTGCTGCTCGGCATGTTCCTCGGCGTCAGTTCCTACAGCGTCGGTCCGCTGACGGCGAGCGCGTTCTCCATCGTCGTGCTCGGCGGCCTCGGCAGCGTTTCCGGCTCGCTGATCGCCGCCTTCGTGGTCGGTTTTCTCGAGACCTTGACGGCCTATCTGGTCTCGCCGGCCTACCGCACCATTCCGGCGCTGCTGCTCCTCGTGTTGGTCATGTACATCCGGCCTCAGGGTCTTCTGGGGAGGCGCTGAGATGTCCGGCTTTTTCACCTCGCGCCTGTTCGTTATCTCGCTGGCGCTGGTCGTGATCGCGGCAACCATGCCATTGTACGTCTCCGGCTACGTGCTTGGCCTCCTCACCGTCGCGTTCTATTTCGGCGTGTTCGCGATGGCCTGGGACCTGCTGTTCGGCTTCGCGGGCGAGGTCAATTTCGGTCCGACCTTCCTGATCGGCGTCGGCGCCTACACCGCCGGCATTCTGAACAACCAGTTCGGCTGGTCGGTCTATCTCTGCATCGTGATCGGCGCACTGGCTTCGGTCATCGCCGGTCTCGTGCTGGCATTGCCGGCCCTTCGAGTGCGCGGGCCCTATTTCGGCCTGACCACGCTGGTCGCGGTGCTGATGCTGCAGAACTTCATCGTGGTATTCGCCGACCTCACCGGAGGCGAAATCGGCCTCACCATTCCCGATGTCATCTCGATTGACGCCGGCGTCAACTACTGGATCGCGCTCGGCTTCATGACGATCTCGGCCGCGATCCTGTACGGTCTGTCGCAATCGCCGATCGGTCTCGTGCTGCAGGCCAGCGGCCAAGATCCGGTGCAAGCGGGCGCGCTCGGCTTCAACATCGTCAAGCACAAGCTCGCCGCCTTCATCGTCTCGGCGTTCTTCTCGGGGTTGTCGGGCGCGCTCCTAGTGTTCTACTTCGGCACCGCCTCGGTCGGCACCGTCGTCGACGTCGCGGTCGGCGTAAATGTCATCGTCTCAGCCGTGCTCGGCGGCCGGCGCACGGTGCTCGGCGCAGCGCTGGGCGCAATCTTCCTGATTGTTGCCGGCGAGTTTCTACGGCCTACCGGCGAACTCGCGACCCTCATCGTATCGGGGGTCGCCCTGCTCGTCGTGCTGTTCTTCCCCGGCGGCTTCCTCGGAGCGGCCCTCTCGCGGGAGGCGCGCTCGTGATGGATCGGATGGTTGAAAACCGACCCGTGCTGAAAGTACGCGGTCTGACCAAACGTTTCGGAGGCCTGACCGCCGTAAAGAATCTGGGTTTCGAGGTCAACGCCGGCGAGATCTTCGGCCTGATCGGGCCGAACGGTTCCGGCAAATCAACGGCCATGAAGAGCGTGATGGGGATCGAGCGCCCCACCGCGGGCGAGGTCGTGTTCGAGGGCCAGAACGTCGCCGGTCTGCCCGCGCACCAGATCGCGCGCAAGGGCTTCGGCATGGTGTTCCAGCACTCGCGGCCACTGAACCGGCAGACCGTGCTGGAAAACATCATGGTGGCGCTGCTGCCGGACAGCCTGTTCATGCTGTTTCCGGACAAAGCGCTGGTCGAGCGCGCCAAATGGATCGCCAATCGGGTGGGGCTTGGCAGCGTGATGACCCGGCGTCCGCCAACGCTGCCCTTCGCGGACCTCCGCCGGCTCGAGCTTGCCAAGGCCATCGCGCGCGATCCGAAAGTGGTGCTGGTCGACGAGCCCTTCGCGGGACTCACGCGTGCCGAGGTCGACGTCTTCTCGGAACTGATCCGCAGCTTCCGCGATGAGGGCCGCGCGGTGATGCTGGTCGACCACAACGTCAAGAGCGTCGCGGCGCTGGTCGACCGGGTGCTCGCGATGTATCTCGGGGAGGAGATCGTCACCGGCAAGGCCGATGACGTCATGAAGAATGAAACGGTGCGCCGAGTCTATCTCGGCGGCGCTATCGAGACCCATGCGCGGCCCGAGATCAGCTTCAAGGACAAGGTGCCGCTGCTGCAGATCGAGCATCTCAGCGTGCATTACGGCAAGGCGCAGGCGCTGGAAGACGTCTCGATCCACGTCCACGAGGGCGAGTTCGTCTCCGTCGTCGGCCTCAATGGTGCCGGAAAAACCACACTGTTCAACACCATTTCTGGTTTCTTGCCCTATAGCGGCGAAATTGTGCGTGGTGGCGAGAAGCTGCGCGGCACCAGCCCTGCAAAGATCGCCCGCAGCGGCCTCGTGCAGTGCCCGGAATCCCGTGAGCTATTCGGCGAGATGAGCGTGCGCGAAAATCTCGACCTCGGCGGCCAGCATCTTCCCGACGACAAACGCGCCGCGCAGCTCGCCTGGCTGTTCGAGCTGTTCCCGATCTTGAAGGAGCGTCAGGACCAGATGGCACAGACGCTGTCCGGTGGCGAACAGCAGATGCTGGCGATCGGCCGCGCGCTGATGATGCAGCCGCAGATCCTGATCCTCGACGAGCCGACGCTCGGCCTTGCCCCCGTGATCCTCGAGCAATTGTCGAAGGCGCTAGAGCGGATGCGGCGGACCACGTCAATCACGGTGCTGCTCGGCGAGCAGAACGTGACCTTCGCGCTTCCGCACGCCGACCGTGTCTACGTGCTCGAACATGCGCGGATCGTCTGGGAAGGCGATCCCAGCCGCTTCGCCGCTGAGGCCGGAGCCGACTTCCTGTAGCTCGCAAGTCTCAATAACGAACAGAAAGGGAAACGACCATGCGACCGTCGACAATGTTCAATTGCAGCGTTCTGACCTCCGCACTGGCGCTATGCCTTGGTTCGCCTGCCTTCGCGCAGTCGAACGCTCCGATCAAAATCGGTGTCATCGCCGAGGTACAGTCGATCGCCGGCGCCGCTACGCCGGGCGGCGCGCAGATCGCCGCCGACGAGATAAATGCCAAGGGCGGCGTTATGGGCCGCAAGATTGAAATCGTGACTTACGACAACAAAAGCTCGTCGGCCGACTCGGTGCGCGCCTTCCAGCGCGCGGCGAGCGAGGACAAGGTCTCGGCCGTGATCGCGAGCTACATCAGCGAGGTCGTGCTGGCGCTGGAGCCCTGGGCTGCCCGGTTGAAGATGCCGCTGATCACGCCGGGCGCCGCCTCGAACGAGATCACCAAGGCGATCCACAACGAATACGAGAAGAACAAGTACACCTTTCACGGCTATCTAACGTCGGCAGCCCAGGCCCAGCTGGTCTGCGACGCCGCAAAAGAGCTCCTAGTTGACCAGCTCAAGCTCAAGACCGTG
The DNA here is from genome assembly GCF_030272265.2 of Bradyrhizobium sp. 62B. Classification (NCBI taxonomy): domain Bacteria; kingdom Pseudomonadati; phylum Pseudomonadota; class Alphaproteobacteria; order Hyphomicrobiales; family Nitrobacteraceae; genus Bradyrhizobium; species Bradyrhizobium sp. 62B. The sequence continues at coordinate 5,174,746 of NZ_CP092841.2, forward strand.
GCCATCATGAGCGAGGACGCCGCTTGGACTAAGCCGCTCGATGTCGGCTACGAGGCCTGCCTGCCGAAGGCCGGGCTTAAGGTCGTAGAGCACGTCCGATTCTCGCCGGACACGACGGACTTCACGCCGATCTTCAACAACATGGAAGCGAAGAAGCCGGACGTAATCGTCACGGGCATCTCCCATGTCGGCGTGCAGCCGACCGTGCAGTGGAAGAACCAGCAGGTGCCGATCCCAATGTTCGGCATCAGCGCGCAGGCGCTGAGCCCAACCTTTTGGAAGGACACCAATGGTGCCGCCGACGGCGTGCCGTCGCTGGCAGTGGCAACGCCGGACGTTGCCGTGACCTCGAAGACAAAGCCGTTCGCGGCCGCTTTCAAGGCCAAGTACGGCGCGCCGCCGGCCTATACCGGCTACACCGCCTACGATGAGGTTTACATCATTGCCGAAGCAATCCAGCGTGCTGGCAGTACCGATCCTGACAAGATGGTAGCGGAGATGGAAAAGACCAACTTCGACGGCACGATCGGCCAGATCCAATTCTATGGCAAGGACGATGAGTTCACCCACGGCATCAAGTCCGGCCCGGGCACGGTGACAGGTCTGGTCTTCCAATGGCAGGACAGCAAGCAGGTCGTAGTCTGGCCGCAGAAGATCGCGGAAGGCAAGCTGAAGTTTCCGAACTTCGTGAAGCTGTCGCAGTAACCGTTTTCGGTCTCAGCAGGGCCCGTCGCCCACGGGCGGTGGGCCTTTTGCTTTGGCTGCGCCGCACTTCCTGCTGGCAATAGTGTAACAAGCCTAAACATCAATGTCTTTGATCACACGGCGGGTGCGGCGCAAGCTGGCCAACGTTCCGCTTGACTCCGCTGTCTTCCTTGTCGTCTGCCCCGCTGTCCAAAGGTATGCGCGGCGTTCGGGGATTGGCGATGGACTGCGCCTGCGCGGCGGCGAGCGCTTCCTGCGGCTTCTGTAGATGCGGCCGTTTTCGTGGACGGACAGCTCCGGCACAGCACGCTCGAGCTGATCGCGCGCGACGATCGCCTGCGGGAAGACTTCGCCAGTCTCCCATCGCCGTGGTCTTGTAGGCGGCGGGCGACACGGCGACGTCACCGGTCTTCATGCTCCATTCCGCCCCATGCATCGAGCATGCGTGCTGCGAATAGCGCCACTGCGTGGGCTCGGCTTCGATTTGTGGAGGTCGCGATCGACGAGCTGGGCTCGCAATTGGCGAGGTGCCTGGTCGAGAGGCCGGGATCCATGACGACCGCATCGGCTTCCTTTGCTTGATTGATCAGGCGGGCCAAATTCGATGGGTCGATCTCGCTGGTGCGGGTCCGGCGGCAGCCGATGATCATCGCTTCGGGCATAGCCATCCTGTGTTGGGAGACGTTGGATTTGCATGTCGATATATGAGAACTCTTTCCCCGGACCGCAGAGCGCCCAGTCCCGCCAAGAGGGCCCCGCTTGGCAATTCGACGCTTCCCGCGATGATCGACATGCGGCCGAGGGAATGCTTGTCCGGAGCGGTCAGTTGAGGACGCCCTCGCGCTCCGGGGGGCGCCACGAGATGCACTCTTCAGAACCAGCCCCGGTGGACTTACAGCCATTTCCGAGTCGTGTTCCATTACGGCTCAATTCGCGACGTCGGCCTTGGAATCGATCGCCCGAATGAGTCGTGGTCGGATACGTTGCCTGCTTCGGAACGCGGCCAGCAAGGCTTTCCAGTACCGCCCACTCTTCGGGGCGACCAACTAAGACTTCTCCCCAGAGAAACGGCGCGCCGTCAAGATGTCCGAGACACTACCGCGCCGTCTCTATACTGGCGCGGGTCATCATGGTGATCGTGATACTCTAAACCCAAGGGGCCAATAGCGGAAACCTGCGTGACGTATTCGCCCGACTTGGCCCAATGAAAATGCCAGGTCTCGCCGGGCAGCACCACGACGCTGCTAGGCGGATAAGCCTTCACCTTGTCGCCATCGAAACTCTCGCCAAGCCCGATGTAGAATACACCTGACATGACCGTGTAAATGCGGTCTTCCGGATGCTTGTGCGGCATCAGCTTGGTGCCACCGGGGACCTTCACCCGGACCACGTACGGTCCGGGTTCACTGGGGTGACCGACCATCACGGCGAGCTTCGCGCCTCGTGGAAACGCGGGGAACGGCTGCCATGCGATATCCTCGGGAAGGATCGCCCGAAACCTCTCTTCATCAGGCTGATGTTGGCGAGGCAGATCTTGACGGGTCATGGCAATACTCCCTGTGCTCGGTTAGGTCAGCTTGGCGTCGAGCGTGATGGCGGCGTTCAGCACCTTCGAGACTGGACAATTCTTCTTGGCCTCGCCAGCGATGCGGGCGAAGTCGGCCTCGCCGAGGTTCGGCACTTTCGCGCGCAGCGTCAGGGCCGACTTGCCGATCTTGAAGCCTTTGCCTTCGGGCTCGAGCGTAACGGCCGCTTCGGTCGAGAGCTCTCCTGGCGTGAAGCCCGCGAGCTGAAGGCCAAACGCGAGCGCCATGGTGAAGCAGCCTGCATGTGCCGCCGCGATCAATTCCTCGGGATTGGTGCCCTTCTCGTTCTCGAAGCGGGTCTTGAACGAATAAGGCGTTGCGGCGAGCACTCCGGATCCGCTCGACAATTGACCGGCGCCATCTCGGCCAGTGCCCTTCCAGACTGCTGTTGCCTTGCGGATCATCTGAGTTCTCCATGTTTGATTTCAGCACCGGCGCACGGTACCGAGGGACAGCGACATCGGCACGACCGCCTGTCCCCCTTCCAACCGGTTGCGCCGCGGCGATACTGTCAGCCACCGATCTGTCCGACGTGGAAGCCCAGCCGGTTCTCGACGTCGCCGGCGCGGTGGAAGCCGCGCGCCATCAGCGCCTTGATGCGGGTTTGGCTTGCGGGACGGCCGAGCGCGGCCAGGAACGCGTCCCACTCCGGTTTGATTTCGTCATCCGGCGGCAGGCTTGCGACGTCCACAAGACGCTTCGTTTCCGCGATGGCCTCCTTGTCGAACGAAGCGATGCGCATGGCCAGCGCCTCGACAAAGCCGTCAAGCTCGGCATCCCGCAACGACCGGTTCACATAGCCGTAACGTTCGGCGAGATCGCCGCGGATGTCGTCGGCGCTGAGCAAAACTTCGAGCGCGCGGCCGCGGCCCATCAGGCGCGGCAACCGCGCCATCGGCCCGCCGCCGGGCACCAGGCCCGCACCAACCTCCCATTGCGACAGGATCGCCTTTTCCCGGCTGGCAAAGCGCATATCGCTCGCGAGCGCCAGTTCGCTGCCGACGCCGGTCGCACGGCCCCTGATCGAGGCAATCGAAACGACCGGCGCGCGGCTGAGACGCACGAGCATGTCGGGCAGTGCCTGCAGGCCAGTCGGCCCAGGCGGGATACTAAGTGAATCCTCCAGGGGCGCGAGGAAGTCGTAATGCGTGATGAAGAAGCCTTCGACGGCGCTGTCGAACACCACGACCTTTACCTCAGGATCGGTCTCGATCGCCGTGACGACGTCGTCGAGAAGCGGAAGCTGCTGGGGGCCGAAGATATTGACCGGGGGCATGTCGAACGTGACACGCCAATACGACGGCAGCCGACGTTCCAAGCGGATTTGGCCAGTCGCGAAAGTGCGTTCGGGGCGGTTCATGATTGGATTCCTGATCTGTAGGAAATAAGGGAACGCGCGGAAGTGCGCGTCCCCGCAGGTCTCAGATGGACTGACGCAACGGTTGGAAAGCGGTGCGCATTTCCGCGCAGAACAATCCGGGCTGCTCCCAGGCCGCGAAATGGCCGCCCCTGTCGAGACGGTTGTAGTGCATCAGCTTCGGATAGGCCTTTTCGGTCCAGCTGCGCGGCGCGGCGTAAATCTCGTCCGGGAAGACGCTGACGGCGACCGGGATCTTGATGTGCTTAGGCTCGAAGAACACCAGCTTATTCTCCCAGTACAGCCGCGCGGACGACACCGCGGTATTGGTGAGCCAGTAGAGCGTGATGTTATCGATCACGTCGTCCCGCGACAGCCCTTCCGTCCTCCCGTCGAACACCCGAGCGATCATCGCAGCGCTGCGTGCATCATGGTCGAGCATCCAGGACGCGAGGCCCGCCGGCGAATCCACGAGGCCATAGAGCGTCTGGGGCCGGTTAGACATCTCAATCGCGTAGCCGAGGCCGTGCTTGTAGAAATCTTCAAGCTGGTCGAAGGCGGTGCGCTCGTCCGCCGAGAGGCCGGGCGGACGCGATCCGCCGGGTTGGAGCGCCTTGGCGATATCGTCGGGGACGGTAGCCGGCATGTTGGTGTGAATGCCGAGCAGCTCCGGCGGCGCAATTACTGCCATCTGCTCGGTGACGGCATTGCCCCAATCACCACCTTGCGCAACATAGCGGCGGTATCCGAGCCGCGTCATCAGCTCGATCCAGGCGCGCGCGATGCGCTGCGGATCCCAGCCCAGTTCCGTCGGCTTGCCGGAGAAGCCATGGCCTGGCAGCGAGGGGATCACTAGATCGAAGGCGTCTGCCGCCTTCGCGCCGTGGGCGGTGGGATCGGCCAGCGGTCCGATGATCTTCAGTTGCTCGATGATCGAGCCAGGCCAGCCATGCGTGACGATCATCGGCAGCGCATTCTCGTGCCGGGAGCGGACATGGATGAAGTGTATGTCTACGCCATCGATCTCGGTGACGAATTGCGGAAGCGCATTCAGCCGCGCTTCCACCTTGCGCCAGTCATAGTCGTGCTGCCAGTAGTGAACGAGCTGCTGCATCGTCGTCAGCTGCACACCCTGTGACTCGTCTGCAACAATCTCGCGATCGGGCCAGCGCGTCGCGGAGAGGCGACGACGGAGGTCACGCAGGTCCTCCTCGGAAACGTTCAAGCGGAACGGGCGGATCGCTCCGCCGGCAGCGGCTTTCGTCGGATGCAGCGGCAGCAGGCTTGCAACGCTAGCCGCAACCGCGGCCATGGCAGCTTGGCTCAGCAGTTGGCGGCGGTCGGGATTGAGGATGTCGGTGCGTGTCTCCGTATTCATCTTGGATCTCCTCTGTTTTTTGTCGGTCGGCGCCGTCGGCTTCGAAATCAACGTGCCGGGTTCGTGATGCACCGAGATTGGCGCAGGATCTGAATATTTGCTCGTTATGGGTTGTTAGGCTGCGTTAGCAGTTGCGTGTCTGAGCGATGAGAAGAGTGCGGCCAACGATGACAATGCAGGCGATAAAATGCGACACGGCGCGCGATAGCCAAGTCATCGCCTGCCGTGTCGACCGAAATCGGGAGGCACGTCAGCGTTTACTCAGGACGGCAGCGGCTGGCCAGCCTGCTCGCGAACGATGTAGTCGGCATACCAATCGGCCCAATTCTGGTCATGTCCGCCGGTCCGTTTCTCGTGCTCACCATGTGCCGCGGCCGCGCGCCGTACTGCGGCTGCGAGTTCTGTCGACGAAGCGAAATTCGTGCCCCCGCCTGCAATGCGCCCGGGCAATCGCGCGGTGACCTCCTGGAACAACCAGCCATTGCCATCGGGATCGCTGAACGAGGCGAACGAACTATAGCTGCCGCGTTTGGGATCGACGCCGCTGACCCTTACGGTGCCCGATAGATACGGCTCGTCCGGCCCGGCGTGAACATCGCCGCCACCATGGAATGGTTCGCTCACCGCGATGCCACGCTCGAGCAATTCCCGTCGTGCCGCCTCCAGATCGTGGACAATAAGGTACAGGCCTCGTGCCGAACCGGGTGCTGCGGCCGTCACTTTCGTGCCGAAGATCACCGAGCAGGCGGAGCCTGGGGGTGTGTACTGGATCACGCGCCAGTTGTCGCCGGAGGCAAAATCCGCGTCCAGTCGCCAGCCGAGGCGGGAGTAGAACGCCTTGGCGCGGTCGACATCGGACACGGGGATCACGACGACTTCGAGCTTCATATCACTGCCGCGTGATGGAAGAGGCCTATACGAAGACTTGGCGGCGGCTTCGCGGTCGATCTCAGTACTGACCATGTCGAACTCCCTGATGTGAGACGCGGGCTCGGGTCGATCCCGCCGTTTACACGAGCACACTTCGCGCAGACTGGGGACCATTGGGAGTTATGAGATGTTATGACTCGTCGCCGATCGCGGGTTGAGACCATCTTCACAGCGCTCGCAGGCAAACCTGCCGCCGCGCTCGCTCCTTTGGTGAGAGCGCTACCCAGCGGGCTCGCAGACCGGGGCTCCGCGCCGCAAGGGACTCTGAAGCCTTGATTTACGAGCATCTTGAAGGGGATATCACTATTCTGCATGCTCGCCACGTCATGATAACTATTAACACGGCCAGCGGCCTGCCCATGACAACTTCGGTAGCATCGTCGTGCCGACGCTTCGACGCACGCATTCGCTGCGGCTGACGGAAGGATGATTGCAGAGCACATGCTGATGGAGGTCGAGTCTTCGCCCTCTTCGAGTAGCGCCTGGAGAAGCCCGAGCGTCGGATAACACTCTCTCCCAACGCCTAACACTACATAACGAGCTAACAGACCCGGTTCAGTCCAGATTGCACTCACGAGCGGCGGACGACGTCAAGTGCTCGAACGAGAGATGGCTCTACGCTTCTCCACGGCGAGGAGCGCGTCATTCCACCTGCAATCAAGGGAAACGTGTCATGAAAATTTTGATGGTCATCACCTCGCACGACCAGCTCGGCAACACCGGACGCAAGACGGGCTTTTGGCTCGAAGAGCTTGCGGCCCCGTATTTCGTCTTCAAGGATGCGGGTGCGGAAATCACGCTCGCCTCGCCGAAGGGCGGCCGTCCGCCCCTAGACCCCGAACCCGGATTCCGCACCGACCTCACTCTGCGCTTTGAGGCGGATGCCGCCGCGCAGGCCCAGCTGAACGAGACGGTTCGCCTCGACAGCGTACGGCAGGAGGATTTCGACACCGTCTTCTATCCTGGCGGTCATGGCCCCATGTGGGACCTGGCCGAGGACAAGGGTTCGGTCAAGCTGATCGAATCCTTCCTAGCCGCCGGCAAGACCATTGCCGTGGTCTGCCATTCGACCGGAGCGCTGCGTCACGTCAAGACGCCGGACGGCAAGCCGCTGGTTCAGGGCAAGGAAGTCACCGGCTTCACCAATGGCGAGGAAGAGGCCGTAGGCCTCACCAAGGTGGTGCCGTTCCTTGTCGAGGACGAGATGCTCAAACTCGGCGCCGTCTTTTCGAAGACCGCGAACTGGGGCGTGCACGTTGTCGTCGACGGCCAGCTCATCACGGGGCAGAACCCGCATTCGTCGGGTGCGGCGGCGCAGACGCTCCTCGCCAGCCTGCAGGGCAAGCCGCTGGCGCACGCTTCGTAAATCCCGGCACGCTTTGACCTGAGAGGCGCTCGTGATTGCGCCTTTCAGTGCAGCTTACGAACGTCGTCTGCCGTGCGGCAGCTGCCGCCCGTAAAGGCGCCGGATTTGATGATCTGACAGTGGCTTAAAACAGGAGCGATCACATGAACTTCCCAGCCACGGTAGCCCTCTCGGCCGCCCTGGCCTGCACAACAATGCAGGCGTCGGCGGAAACTCTAGCGTCGAGCCGACGCTCGATCACCTATCACAGCGTCGATATCCAAGGCCTCAAGATCTTCTATCGTGAGGCCGGACCCGCGGACGCCCTCACCGTGATCCTGCTTCACGGCTTCCCGTCCTCGTCGCGGATGTGGGAGCCGCTGCTGCCCCTGCTCGCGGACAAGTATCACCTGATCGCGCCGGACTATCCCGGTTTCGGCAACAGCAGCGCACCGACGCCGTCGGATTTCAATTATACATTTGACAATATCGCGGGCGTGATGGGCGAGCTTACGAACAAGCTCGGCCTCACCAGCTACGTTCTGCTGATGCAAGACTACGGCGGCCCTGTTGGCTTCCGCATGGCACTCGCGCATCCCGAGCGCGTACGCGGCATCATCGTTCAGAACGCTGTTTCGCATGAGCAGGGACTGGGTCCACTCTGGGCGGCCCGGCGGAAGTATTGGGCCGACCCAACGCACGAGCTCGAGGCACTCAAGGCCAACTTCACCTCCTTGGAGGCGACACGCCAACGGCACCTCGGCACCAGCCCGCATCCGGAGCGATACGACCCTGATACATGGACGGATGAATACGCGTTTTTGACGCGTCCTGGGCAGCCCGAGATTCAAACCACCCTGTTCCTGGATTACCGCACCAACGTCGCGTCGTATCCGAAGTGGCAGGAGTGGCTGCGCACAGCGCGTCCGCCAACTCTGGTGGTCTGGGGCAAATACGATCCATCCTTCGCCGTCGCCGGCGCTGCAGCCTACCGCGACGATGTGCCCGACGCCGAGGTTCATTTCCTGGAGGCCGGCCATTTCGCACTCGACGAGGCGACGGACGAGATCGCCTCCCTCGTCCGTAACTTCCTTGCTCCGATCGACGGGCGCACGCGCTGAATACTGACAGGATGCGCCCGCACAATACCGCACACCAGACGACGACAACAGGAGCCAAACACATGTCCGACAACATCAATCGTGAACGCCGCCGCTTCTTCGGAGGCGCTGCCATGACCCTTGCGGCCGCCCAGCTTTCGTTGAGTGCGAAGGCCGCGGCCAAGCCGGCTAAGTCTGCCGGGCCGTCTGTCAAGACCGGGTCCAACACCTCGTTTGCGCCCTTGAAGCAGATCGAGGCCGGCCTCCTCAGCATCGGCTATGCCGAGGCGGGCCCCGCCGACGGTCCGCCCGTGATCCTGCTGCACGGCTGGCCCTACGACATCTACGCTTTCGTCGATGTGGCCCCGCTGCTCGCTGCCGCCGGGCGTCGCGTGATCATCCCCTATCTGCGTGGCTACGGAACTACCCGCTTCCTGTCGGAGGCGACGATGCGGAACGGACAGCCGTCGGCCATCGCGGCCGACATCGTCGCGCTGATGGATGCGCTCAAAATCGACAAGGCGACCATTGCCGGCTTCGACTGGGGTGCGCGCACGGCTAACATCATCGCCGCCCTGTGGCCGGAGCGGGTCAAGGCTACGGTCTCGGTGAGCGGCTATCTGATCGGCAGCCAGCAGGCCGGCAAGATGCCCCTGCCTCCCAAGGCCGAGCTGCAATGGTGGTACCAGTTCTATTTCGCGACCGAACGCGGCCGCGAGGGGTATGACAAGTATCGCCACGATTTCTCGAAGTTGATCTGGCAACTCGCGTCACCCCAGTGGCACTTCGACGATGCCACCTTCGATCGCAGCGCCCAGGCCTTCGACAATCCGGATCATGTGGCGATCGTGGTCCACAATTACCGCTGGCGGCTCGGCCTCGCCGATGGAGAGGCGCAATACGACGCGTACGAGGCGCGTCTGGCGCAGGCGCCCGTGATCGCCGTACCCACCATCACCATGGAGGGTGATGCCAACGGCGCACCGCATCCGGAGCCGTCGGCCTACGCCAAAAAGTTCTCCGGACGCTATTCGCACCGGACCATCAAGGGCGGCATCGGGCACAATCTGCCGCAGGAGGCGCCGAAGGCCTTTGCCGATGCGGTGCTGGACATCATGGCGGAAGCCTAGGCGCCGCGCTTCGACAACGGCACTTAACGACGCTTAACGGGCGGGCTGGTGCGCGTCGGGCTATTTCCAATCGGCAACACCGCGGATGTGAGAGGAAGAGTCGGATGATTCCGCTGCTGGCGAATGCGATCGAGGCCCATGGCGGCCTCGATCGATGGAATGCCCACAGTCTTCTCACCGCCACGATCGTGACGGGCGGCGATTTCTGGGCCTTGAAGGGTCTCGACCAGGACCAGGCGCCGCGAACGATGCGCATCGAGCTGCATCGCGAGCGCGCGTCGGTTGAGCCATTCGGCAAGCCCGGTCAGCGCACCGACTTCAGCCCGGAACGGATCGCCATTGTCGCTGCGGGAGAAAGGGTCGTGGCAGAGCGCAACAACCCGCGCGCTGCGTTCGCGGGACACGACATGCGGACGCACTGGGATCCGCTGCATCGCGCCTATTTCAACGGCTACGCGCTCTGGACCTACATGACCGCGCCTTTCCTGCTCGCGATGGACGGATTCGAGGTGCGCGAGATCGAACCGTGGCGCGAAGGCCCTGAAGTCTGGCGCGGATTGCGGGCCACTTATCCGGCGGCTATCGCCAGCCATAGCGACGAGCAGGACTTCTATTTCGGTCCTGATATGCTGATCCGCCGGCATGACTACCGAGTCGAGATCGCTGGCAATTTCGCGGCGGCTCATTACGTATCGGATCCCGTCAGCATCGACGGCATCATGATCCCGACGCGGCGGCGAGCCTATCTGCGCGGCGAGGATTTGGCGCCGATGCGCGACGAGCTGATGGTGTCAATCGACCTCTCGGAACTGCGATTTGACTGAGCGTTCTCAGGAAGCCTCGTCCAGCATGAGCCGCGCCGCTCTGAGATCGGCGGTCTCAAACCCTTCCGAGAACCGGGCCAGGGTTGCAGCGAGAGCGCGAAGCGAATTCTTCCTGCCGCGTTGCCGCGCCAACTGCACCAGCGACATTTCCGTCCGCAATTGCCAGGACAACGCGCCCTGCCGCTCCGCCAGTGCGAGCGACGCGGCGAGGCTCGCTCCCGCAGCATCGACAGCGCCGGTGCCCGCTTCGAGCTCACCGCGCCGCCGCAGGAGCTCCGGCATGTCAAAACCCCCGCCCCCCTGTTCGACCCGGTCGATCGTCTCGTGCAGGACCTGAAGCCCTTCTGGCAAGCGGCCAAGGGCCGCCAATCCTTGCGACAGGTCGGCAGCGAAGGCCGAGGCGTAGAGCTCGTAACGATCTGCATGCAGGCGCAGAAGCGCAGCCCGCATCAAATCGACGCCGCCAGTCACGTCGCCGCGGGCAATCATGGTCTGAGCACGAAATCCCGAGGCTACGGCTTCATAGGGCGCGAGCCCGTGCACATTCGCATGCGTTGCCAGGCGCCCCGTCATCGTCTCGACGGAGGCCCAGTCCCCGACCCAACCGAACACGGAAGCCGACCAGCACAGCGCGATGCAATGCATCACGACGTCGCGCGGCACCGCCGCGCCGATGAGCGGGCGGACGCAGTCGAGCGCCCGATCGGGAAAGCCGCGGAGCCACAACACCCGCGCGAGCGGAATCTGCGGGGTGCGTGAATAGGCGAAATGCCCGGGCTGCGTTCCGCGCAGCGCGGCATCATCCCGCACGCCTTCCTCGAGATGGGCCTGTGCCTCGGCCTGATTCCCGGCAAGATGATGGGACACTCCAAGAAGCGCCTTGCTGCCGGCGATGCCCGCGCTGTCGCCGATCAGCCGGGCAATCCGCTCGGCGCGGAGTGCGCTCGGCACCAGATGCCGGTAGTCTCCCGTACGGCGGTAGAACATGTTCAGTCGCGACAGCAGTCTGAACCCGTTTGCGTGGTCGTCCATCGCTTCAGCGATCTCCAACCCGCGCCGGAGCGCCCCCTCGGCCTGCTCGCTGTTGCGCTCGGTGAACATGAAGGCATGACCGAGCGTCGACTGGAGTTCGAGCTCCCATTTCCCGCCCTTTTCGGCGTCATCAAGCATCGCGAGCGCGCGGCCCGACCAGATGCGCGCCTCGTTCAGCAGATTGAGCTCGATGAACAACCTTGCGCAGCTGCCGGCAAGCGGCACGCGCAAAGAGGCGCCTTCATCGTTGGCATAGCTCCATTGCAGCGCCGCGCGGGCATCGGCGAGCAGGCTGGCGCGCTCCTGGAGGCGGGAGCCCTGATCGCGGCCCTGCTCCGCCATGCCGGCTTCGAGCGTCCGCTGGACATAGAAGGCGTGACGGCGCGCAATCACGTCCGCCTCGCCGCCGTCGGCCAGCTTCTGCATCGCGTAGGCGCGCGTGGCATCGAGCAGGCGATAGCGCCGCGAGGCACCGTCCGGCTGCGCCGACACCAGCGACTTGGCGACGAGCTGCTCCAGTGCGTCGACCTCTCGATCGCTCGGCGCGCCCTCCTCGGTCGCGACCACCATCGCAGCCTTGAGCGTGAAAGGGCCTGCGAAAATGGCAAGCCGCTGAAACACGATGCGCTCGCTTTCGCCGATCAAGCCGAAGCTCCAGTCAAGCGTTGCACCGAGCGTCTGTTGCCGGGGTGGCGCCGTACGCCGTCCGCGCCATTCGAGCTTGAGCCGGCTGTCCAGCAGCGCGGCCAGCTCGCGCAATCCGTGGACGCCGAGGCGCGCGGCAGCCAGCTCGATCGCCAGCGCGATGCCGTCGAGCTTGCCGCAGACTTCAGCAAGCACCTCCGCGTCCTCATCCGTGATATTTGCCCGATGCCCCGCCGCGGCAGCACGGTCGACGAACAACCGCGCGGCAGGATAGTCCAGCACTTCACCGGCGCTTAGGCTAACGCCTTGCGGCGGTCCCGGCAGCGGAACGAGTTCGAAGATCTGCTCGCCTTCGACCAGCAGCGACTCGCGACTGGTGGCGAGAATTGCGATGTCGGGCGCCTCGCGGTAGATGTTTTCCGCGAGGCGCGCGACCTCGTCGATCACGTGCTCACAACTGTCAAAGATCAGAAGCAGCCGCCGTCCCCGCAGGGAATTGATGATGCTGTCCGAGGGATCATCGTGATGCACCACGAGTCCCAATGCGGCCGCGACGGTGCTCGAGACCAGCGCGGCGTCTTTCAACGGACCGAATTCGAGAAAATGGACGCGGCCTTCGAACGTTCGCCACATGTCATGGGCGAGCGCGGTCGCGACGGTCGTCTTGCCGATGCCGCCGGGCCCTCGGAGCGTGACGAAGCGGTCGCTGAGCAGACGGGCGGACAGTTCGGCCACCACGTCGTCGCGCCCGATCATCCGGTCTAGCCGAGATGGCAGGCTGGGCGGGGGCGCTGCTTCGAGGGCACGCGATGCGGGCGCCGGATCAACGTTGGGTTCGCGGCGCTGCACGGGAGCGACGAAGCAATAACCGCGACTCGGAATGTTGGTGATGAAGCGGGCACCGTCCTTGCCGTCGCCGAGAACCTTGCGCAGTTCAGCGACATGCACCCGCAGGCTGATCTCCTCGACCGCCAGGCCCGCCCAAGCGTAGGCCAAAATCTCGTTCTTCGGCACCACTTCGCCGGCACGGCTGACGAGCAGGCGCAAAATATCCATCGCGCGGCTGCCGAGCTTGACCGGCGCGCCATCTCTCTCGAGCAACCGGGACCTCAGCGAAAACGGTCCGAACGAAACGGCGTCGAGATCCAGATTCAGTGGGGCGCCCTTGCCGGAGGAGCTATTTGCAGCCGAGAGCTCGTTCACATCTGCCCCATCTTGGCGACCACTGCATCCCAATGCGAGGCGCCCATTCTCTACGCCGGCAGCATACAAAGCTTATCGATCGAAAAGCGATCGAGGCCCTCTCCCCATATGCTACCGTTCTACGCAAATAATTGAAAAGCTGGAGAAAATCAAATCTCTGCGACGCGCGGCGCTCATTTTGAGCTCGCACACCGTCTGCCCCGTCCAAAACATCACACAGGGGCTTTTTTGTCCGGCTGTCGGCTATTTCCGGAGCAGGGAAGGTTTTGCCTTGATTTTGGCGGGCGCGTGAAATCTCTACCGGTCTTCAAGCGCGTCAGAGGCCAATCTCCCAGCATGCTGCCCCAAGAGCGAAAGGGCGTGCGCCAATATGCCTCGCCCCGTAGCCCTTCTGCCAGCAAGCACTGGGACTGCAGGCGCGCCGGGGTAATTGATGCGTCAAACCGGTGAACTACCAGATAATTGTTCTCAGCCCCGCCGGGAGACAGGCACGGCCCGCGGTCGCCAGGCGGGAACCTTGCCTCCCGGATGAGTAGAAATTTCCGATCTTGAATCCTAGAAGTCCGGTTACACCGACCGCTTTAGGATGTTGCTGTCGGCCGGCATCTTGCGCAGGCGCTTGCCAGTGGCAGCGAAGATCGCGTTGGCAATGGCTGGTACGATCAACGACGTGCCGGTTTCTCCCATCCCGCCTGGAGCCGCGAAGCTCTTGACGATATGGACATCGATGGCCGGCACTTCGTTCATGCGCATCATCTGGTAAGTGTCGAAGTTGGTCTGTTCGACGCGCCCATTCTTCAGCGTGATCTCACCATAAAGCGCTGCCGTCGCTCCGAAAACGATGCCACTCTGGACTTGCGCCTGCACCGTGTCGGGGTTAACGACCGTGCCGCAATCGATTGCGCACACCACCCGCACAACCCGCACATTGCCGTCCTTGGACACTTCGACCTCGACAACCTGTGCCATGTAGCTGCCGAATACAAATTGCAAGGCAACGCCTCGGCCCCGGCCTGTGGGCAAAGGATCTCCCCAGCTGGACTTTTCCGCGGCCAGATCGAGCACGGCCCTGGCGCGCGGATTGCGGTCGAGTAGCATCCGCCGGTACGCAACAGGGTCCTGCCGTGCTGCTGATGCAAGCTCGTCGACGAAGCTTTCGGTCACGAAAACATTGTGCGACGGCCCGACGCTGCGCCAGAACGCCGTCGGAATACCCGGAGGTTCCACGCGCACGAACTCTACGTGGAAGTTCGGCAGCTCGTACACGAGATCGATCGCGCCTTCGGTGGAGTCGGGATCAAGGCCGTCCTTGAAGGCCGGAGGTAGCCAGCGCGCGATCACCGAAGGACCGGCGAAGCGGTTCTTCCAGGCCACGGGCTTGCCCTGCTTGTCGAGCCCCGCGGAAATTCGGTCAAACCAATACGGTCGATACATATCATGCTGGATGTCTTCCTCCCGCGTCCATACGACCTTCACGGGACCATCGACGTGCTTGGCGATCTCGACAGCGCGGACCGCACCGTCGGCCTCCAGCCGGCGGCCAAACCCGCCGCCGATCAGATGATTGTGGACAATGACCTTCTCGGGCGGCAGACCAGCGGCCTCCGCCGCCATCCCCTGCACCCGCGCCACAGCCTGGCTGCCGATCCAGATCTCGCACTCATCCTTGCGAAGGTGCACGGTGCAATTCATGGGCTCCATCGTCGCGTGCGCCAGGAACGGAACCTGGTACATCGCGTCCACCTTGGTGACTGCACCCGCCAGCGCCTTGTCCACGTCACCGACGTTCTGGGCGACCGCGCCAGAACCAAGGGTAGCCTGCTCCAGCTCGCGAGCGATCTGCGTCGTGTCCACCCCCGAGTAAGGACCGTCGTCCCAATCTATGACGAGGGCCTTCAGGCCCTTCTTCGCCGCCCACATATGATCCGCCACGACAGCCACAGCATCATCGAGCCGGACGATCTGACGGACGCCGCGGACGGCTCTTGCGGCCCTATCGTCCAGACTCTTCAATCGGCCGCCAAACACCGGTGATTGCGCCAGCGTCGCTATCTTCACGTTCGGCGGGCGCGCGTCGATGCCGTAGCGGGCCGTCCCGTTGACCTTACCAGGCGCGTCGAGCCGCTTGGCGGACGTGCCGATCAGCTGAAAGTCTTCTGGCCGCTTCAGCGTCACCTTTTCCGGGACAGGCAGTAGCGCCGCATCAGCGGCAAGGTCCCCATATTTCAGTCGGCGACCTGTCGGCTCATGGATCACCTCGCCGTCGCGCGCGCAGCAGGCAGTCGGGTCAACGGCCCAACGCCGCGCGGCCGCGGCGACCAGCATGACCCGCGCTGTCGCGCCGGCCACTCGCAGCGGTTGCCAACCCCCGCGCATGGCATTTGAGTTTCCCGTGGCCTGCACGCCCAGCATCGGGTTGGCATAGAGCTTTTCATTCGGCGGCGCGTGCTCCAGATGCACTTGGGACAGGCTCACCTCGAGCTCCTCAGCGAGCAGCATCGGGATCGAGGTGTAGGTGCCCTGCCCCATTTCGACATAAGGCATGGTCAGGACGACCCGACCATTGCCGGCGATACGGATGAATGCGTTCGGAGTGAAGTCCTCCAGCGCCGCTGCCTTGGTTTGGCCGAATGGCAAGCTCAGACTCAGTATCAGACCGCCGCCAGCCGCGGCACTGCTGGAGAGGAAACTGCGACGCGACAGCTTGGTGTCGTTGGAGCGCGATGCAATACCGTCAAACATCATGTCACTCTCCCTTTGCGTTCGCTTGCGCAGCAAGCTTGATCGCCTCACGGATGCGCACGTAGGTCCCGCATCGGCAGATGTTTCCACTCATGGCTTCGTCAATGTCCGTATCGGTCGGATGCGGATTGCTGGCAAGTAACGCCGAAGCCGACATGATCTGACCTGATTGACAGTAGCCGCATTGGACGACCTCGTGGTCGAGCCAGGCCTTCTGAATGCTTGCGCCAGGCGCCGTCGCCCCGACGGCCTCAATCGTCGTGACAGTGGACTCTCCGATGCTATCGATCGAAGTGACGCATGACCTTGTGGCGACGCCATCGACATGCACCGTACAGGCGCCGCACAGCGCCGCGCCGCAGCCGAATTTCGTGCCGGTCATGCCGAGCACGTCGCGCAAGACCCACAGTAGCGGCGTATCGCCGTCTACATCGACGCTATGCCGGCTTCCGTTAATGCTGACCGTGAAGGCCATAGTGTCCTCTCATTTGTGTGAATGTATTTCCGAGATGCAGTTATCGACTGCGGCTACTCAGCCGCTGGCCGACCAAACTCGCTGCCGAGACTGCTGATGCGTTGCGGCTCGACCTCCTTGGTTCTGGGCGTTTGGGTGCTCGCCACGTAGTGCACATAGGTGCTTCCGACGATCAGTGCGGCCGTCGTCAAGGATCGTAGCGTCTTCACAAGATCCATCGTCCGAGCAGGCACGATCATGGCGGTATTTCGAGACGCGTCCGGCATGTTCATGACGATCTACTCCACGTTGGCGTTCTGCCGACCCGAGATCGAAATCGGCTGATTGCTGCGTCATGACCGTCGCGCAGCCGCGGGGAATTAGCTCGTTATGGGTTGTTAGACGCTGTTAGCTGTTGCGAGCAGTTCCGGCGGCTTTCTGGCCAACTGCGAGGCATGGCACCCCTCAGCCGCGCAAGGGCTAACGATCCATAACAACCCATAACGAGCAAAATCCGTCCGCCCGCTGCATTGTCGGTTTGAGACAAGTCGACGGCGCCCATGACGACGACCCCTGAAAGCCTCACCGCGGGTAGCCGAATGGGTCGTCAGGCCCTCGAACAAGACAAGCCTATAGCGCGCAGAGCAACCAGGAGACCGAAACATGACCACCAACCAGATCGTCGATTCCAGCTTCACGGCCATCATCAACGCACCAATCGAGAAGATCGATATTCCCTCCTGGTGCTTCAACCTCTCCGAGACCGAATATCAAGGCTGTTCGCCGGCACACATCGCGGCCGGCTTCACCACCGCACCTGACGGGCGACGGATGTCCATCAATGTCGAAATCATCGGCGGAAGCCTGATGGTGCAGCACTATGTCGAGACGCTGGGCGAGAAGGACCATCTTATCCTCGATTCGACCTCGGACGTCTTCACGCCGACCGGGCGGACCACCATCCATGTCACCTGGGAGTTGAGCGCCAGGGAAATCGAGCCCGGGAAGTGCGAATTCACCAACAGGGTGCGATCGAATGCGACGGACGAATTCATGACGTTCATCGGTAAGCAGGGGATTCCCTTCGACCTGTTCCGCTCTCAGCGCCAGCCTGCTTCGATCGCTCACAATCAAAGCGAAACGCCTCTTTTTGCAGCCAGCATCGAGCGAGCCGCCCTCAAGAAGAACTGAACACCAACCGCGGCTGCGTCGTGGCAACGGCGCGGCCGCTATGGAGAGCTTCCATGACTTACCCTTTGTTCGACAAGAGCGTCACCGGACTGCTGGTTATCGACCCTTACAACGACTTCATTTCCGAGGGAGGCAAGATCTGGCCGCGGATCAAGGCCGTTGCCGAAGCGAACAATTGCGTTCCGCACATGCAGCAGGTCCTGCATGCGGCGCGTGATGCCAAGGTTAGGGTTTTCTATGCCATGCATCACCGATACCGTGCGGGGGATTATGCCTCCTGGAAGTACATCGCACCCATCCAGCGAGCTGCATGGAAACGCCGTAGCTTTGAATTCAACACCTGGGGCGGCGAGTTCCGCGCTGAATTCGTTCCAGCCCCGGGCGACATCGTTGCGGACGAACACTGGTGCTCCAGCGGCTTTGCCAACACTGATTTAGACCTGCAACTCAAAAGGCACGGCATCCAACAACTCATCGTCATCGGATTGGTGGCGCATACGTGCGTCGAAGCGACCGTGCGCTTCGCCGCGGAGCTCGGATATGACGTCACCGTCGTCAAGGATGCGGTCGCCGACTACTCGGACGAGATGATGCGCGCCGCACTGGAAATCAACCTGCCGAATTATGCAAGCGCGATTGTGACCACAAAGGAGACCGTCGAAGCACTGTCCCCCACGCATGCGCCGGCGCTCGATCCGTCGGCATAAAGGTCCCATCCACATCCGTTCGCCCCTCGTAACAGCGTCTGCCGGACGACATGTATTCGCAGCCCGGCTGCCGGAGCGTAACTGAATAAACAAGCCAGCCGCTGCTGGCCCAGGTTCTCAAAGCCAACAAAAGGAGCACGTCATGGGTATCGAACAAAAGGTCGCCATCATCACTGGTGCATCGCAGGGCATCGGTGCCGCTTTAGTCCAGGGTTTTCGCGATCGCAACTACAGGATTGTTGCCACAGCGCGCACGATTAAGCCGTCGGGTGACGATAAGGTTCACGCCGTTGCCGGCGACATCGCCGAGCGGGGCACGGCCGAACGCGTGGTCGCGGGAGCCGTCGCCCGGTTTGGCCGCGTCGACACGCTGGTGAACAATGCCGGTATCTTCGTCGCAAAGCCGTTCACGCAGTACACCGCCGAGGACTATGCGGCGGTGATGGGCACTAACGTGGCGGGCTTCTTCAACATCACCCAGCTCGCCATCGCCGAGATGGAGAAGCAGCGTTCCGGCCACGTCGTGCAGATCACGACGACCCTCGTGGAGCAGGCCAACTCGAACGTTCCCTCGGTCCTGGCTTCGCTCAGCAAGGGCGGCTTAAGCGCCGCGACGAAATCGCTCGCGATCGAATACGCGAAGCGCGGGATCCGCGTGAACGCCGTGTCTCCCGGCATCATTAAGTCCCCAATGCACCCGGCCGAAACGCATGCCCAGCTCAGCGCCCTGCACCCGGTCGGCCACATGGGCGAGATGTCCGATATCGTTGAGGCCGTGCTCTATCTCGAAGGAGCCTCCTTCGTGACCGGCGAGATCCTGCATGTCGACGGCGGCCAGAGCGCCGGTCACTGAGCACGGGGAAACACGATGCCTATCGTCACCATTCAAGTGACCCGCGAGGGAACAACTCCGGGTACGGCGTCGATCACAGCCGATGAGAAGGCCGCACTGATAGAGGGGTCGAGCCAGCTCCTGCTCAACGTGCTCGGCAAGCCGCTCGATTCCACCTTCGTCGTGATCGAAGAAATCGACATTGATAACTGGGGCTGGGGCGGCCTCCCCGTGCAGGAATTCCGGCGTCGGCGCGGAGCCCAGATCGGATAGTCCGCGGGCCATCGTGCGCAGGAGGATGACATGACCAACGCGGATACGAAGCAACACGTCGACACCCGGCAGCATCCGCGGCCGGGATGGACATCACAGCAAACTACAAAGCGAACGTGGCGATATGCCGTGGCGGGATTGTCCGCTTCACTGGTTGGACTTGGCCTCGCCCGCTTTTCCTATACGCCGCTGATCCCGGCTCTGATCGCTGCGAAGTGGTTCAGCGCACCTGACGTTGTCTATCTCGGTGCTGCCAACCTTGCCGGCTATCTCGCCGGCGCGTTAGCGGCCCGCGCCGTTGCCGCCCGCATCGGCGCAGTCCGCGGGCTGAGGGCAATGATGCTGCTCGCCACGCTCTCCTTCTTTGCCAGCTCAACACCGGTCTCGTTCACCTGGTTCTTCGCCTGGCGCTTCCTGTCTGGCCTTACCGGCGGAATCATCATGGTGCTGGCGGCCTCGGTCATTCTGCCGCACACCTCACCTGGGAGGCGCGGCATCATCGGCGGCGTGATCTTTGCGGGCGTCGGGCTCGGCGTCGCCGCGTCGGGCTCGCTGGTGCCGCTGCTGCTCCAGCAGGGTTTGCAGAAAAGCTGGTATGGTCTCGGCGTGCTCTCGGCCGTGCTGACGCTCGTGAGCTGGTGGAACTGGCCCGCTGAGTCTAAGTCCGCTGCAGCGCCTTCGCATCACTCGAAGCACGATCGTGCCTCGCCCGCTGTCCGCGCCCTACTGGTCCAATACGGCCTCAATGCGGTGGCTCTGGTGCCGCACATGGTTTTCATCGTCGATTTCGTCGCGCGCGGCCTCGGGCAGGGCGTCGCGGCCGGCTCGCGCTATTGGGTGCTGTACGGCCTCGGCGCGATCGTCGGTCCGCTCGTCACCGGCCATCTCGGCGACCGATCGGGCTTCGGTCCGGCGCTTCGCTTAGCGTTCCTGATCGAGGCAGCCGCCGTTCTGCTCCCGACCGTCAGCAACGCTCCGATCTCGCTGATCGTCTCGAGCGTGGTGGTCGGCGGCTTCACGCCCGGTATCGTGCCGCTGGTGCTCGGACGCATCCATGAACTCATCCCGCACTCGACCGAACGGCAGCGGGCATGGAGCCACGTCACCACGAGTTTTGCGCTGTTCCAGGCAGTGGCGGCTTACGGCTTCTCCTGGATATATGCAAAGACTGGCGGGGACTATCTGGTGCTGTTCGGGTTGGGGGCTGCCGCCGTGGTGCTCGCCCTCGCCCTCGATTTCGCGATCGCGCTCACCACACGCGAAGCACAGTAACCCGTCAAGTTGACGCCGTTCACCCTGTGATCTCGCCGATCTAACGGAAGCCCGGAATCCCGGCTGCTTCCTCCAAAATGAGCTTCACTCGAACTGCCGATCTGACGGTCTGGAAAGGAAGTTTGGATTACGCCGCCCGCAGAACCTCTGCCGCGTAAAGAGCGGTGCCGGTGTGGTGCTTCGGGCCCAAATTAACGCCCTCAGCTCCCCGACTGCGGTAACAGTCCTTCGGAGCGCTCGCCGGTCCTGGGCAATTGGGCAGAAAGGGGGGTGGACCGATCGGATTTCATGGAGTGATCAAAATTGACCAGATTGTCGTGCGCCATCGTGAAATGCTCAGGCGATGGATACTTGGATAGAACACCTACGGTGCGCCCGTTGTGGCAAGACCGGCGACGCTGAGCTCATCGAGGTCAGTCAATTCAATAACGCCTTCCTCAAGGTCCCCGAGGGCTTCGAGGTCGTCACGAACAAGTTTGGTCGCACCTTCCACTGCGCAACCTGCGAAATACCAGTTGAGCCATAAAACTCTCAGGGCGAGATCAGTTCGCCACGCCCTTGAACAGTACGCCTATCCGCTAAGGATCGTCTGCTTCAACGCGATCGAGGGCTGGTCCCGCGATGCGACCTCGGACGTCGCGGACGCGTTGAGCGAGCGCATCGCCAACAGCGACGCCGAGGTCTCGCAGGCGCTGCAGGATTTTATCCAGGCCTACGGCACACGGCCATTCAACCTGCAGCTGGCGCTTCCGCTGCCGCTTCGCATCCTCGCGTGATGACGACTGAGGGCAAGCCGCTGCGCTGGACGCCGCGCGATGAGCGGGGACCATCTGGTCCGCTGTCCAGGCTGCGGGGAACTGATTGATATACGAGATCTTGCCGAGGCGCTCGAGGATCTGCACGGCGAGGAGATCGAGGAGGAAACCGTTGGCGCAATGAGGTTCTGCCCTGTGGCAACGCTCCACCGCCCGGCTGAAGCCTTTTGCGTTTCCGAATTTACCCTCGAGTCACATTTAGTATTGCCGGAACCGAATTTTTCGGGAAAACTCGGCAACGCCGGGGCTGATATTTCAATCCCGAACACGCATTTTAACCGGCAAGGGGCTGTCGCGAGACGGCCCCTTTCGCTTCTGACATTCGCAGAATTAAACACTCACGAGTCAAATGCGGACAGTACCGGTGGGTCTGCGAAAACCACACTGCAACCTGACGGATGCGAACGACCCCGACGACGTCCCAGAGATGCCGGACGGTTTTCGTTGAGGAGGCCAGCAGGACCTGACGGAGTCGCAATCCGGCGCTTGCCACACTATCTGGCAAGCATGCCCAACGCGTTCGAGTTCTGCCTGCCCACGGCCGCGAAGGTCGTGCCCGACGGCCCAGACTGGCTCCACGAAATCAAGTATGACGGCTATCGCCTGCGCGTCGAACGCAGCGGCAAGGACGTGCGGCTGCTGACCCGGAACGGGCACAACTGGACCAGCCGCTTCCCCTGGATCGTGGAGGCTGCGCTGAAGAACCGCGAGCAGCAATTCGTGGTCGACGGCGAAGCCGTGGTGCTCGGCGTCGACGGCGTCTCGGACTTCAATGCCCTGCACTCGCGCAAATGCGACCACGAGGTGCAGCTCTACGCCTTCGACATTCTCGCACTTGGCGGCGAAGACCGGCTGAACAGTCCTCCTCGGTCCAGCAATTTCGCAAAGAGTCGGCGCACGTCGGAAAGAAGCCGCACGTTCCTCGAACGAGGTCGATCGGGACGCTTGGATGAAGCTTGCGCGAGACTGGGAGGACTTGGCACTTGCTGCAGAACGAGGACAGATCTTCCGGAGGGGCTGAGACAAGCTTTCAAATACTAGGTCTTCTTGAGCGCCGAACTCGCTCGGATGATGCTCTCTTCGTGCAGATGTCATTAACGCAGCGAGCTACGACTGGA
The DNA here is from genome assembly GCF_030272265.2 of Bradyrhizobium sp. 62B. Classification (NCBI taxonomy): domain Bacteria; kingdom Pseudomonadati; phylum Pseudomonadota; class Alphaproteobacteria; order Hyphomicrobiales; family Nitrobacteraceae; genus Bradyrhizobium; species Bradyrhizobium sp. 62B. The sequence goes on from NZ_CP092841.2 coordinate 5,197,385, forward strand.
ATAGCCAAGCTATCTGAAAAGAAAACAGGCCTGAACTCAGCGATGTTTGCCAATCTGGACGAGGTAAAGCTCGGTGAACTGAACACTACGCTCTTGGCATTTGCAAAGAATGTTCAGCTGGCCGCTGGGTTGCTGGCAATCGAAGCCGAGTAATCTTCAGACGTCGGAAAACACAAAGCCCTCGGCAGTCTCCCGCCGAGGGCTCTGAGGAACTCTCGGTGGCTTCCACCGAGAGCTCCAATTTTAGACCGAACTTACCAGTTGCGCTGAGCGCGGAGGAGCAGGGTGATGGTGTCCTGATCCTTGAGCTCGTACACAGCGGCCGGCTTGGCCGTCGTGCCGGCACCAGCGTAACCAACCGTACCGGAGTACTTCTGGTCGAGATGGGTCCAGTTCAGGTCAGCCGAGAACGTGAGGTTCTTGACCGGGGTCCAGCGGGTGATCACACCGACCTGCGCCACAGCGAAGTCAGGGTTACAACCGGTGACGCCGGCGAGGCCACCGAACACGCCGCCTGCACCGCCAGCGCCGCAAAGCGTGGTCTTGGCGAGCGAGCCGAACTGCGCCTGAGCGTAGGCACCGTACAGCGCGGTGTTCCAGTAGGGATCCCAGTTATGGGTGTATGCGCCGCGGAAGCCCCAGGTCTTCACAGTCTCCTGCGAGGAGCCGGTGACGAACACGGTGTCCGGAGCGATGGCGAAGCCGACGCTCTGGTAGGCAACGCCCGAGTTGCCGAACATCGAGTAGCTGCCGCCCGCCAGGTTCTGGAAGTTGTAGCGGGACGCGCCGTCGGTGTAGACGCCCGAAATGTTGATCACGTCACCCGCACCAGTCGGGATGTTCTTGATCGACAGAGCGAGCTGAACAGCCCAGCCCCACTTGTCGTCGGGGTGGCCAGTCGGCTCGGTGGCGCCGTAGTAGGCAACGTGGTTGTCGTGAGCAGCAACCGACGCCTGGAACAGACCCCAGGCCTGGTCGACGCGGACCATACCGACGAGGTTCGGCGAACGCGAGCCGCCGATGGCGTTGGAGCCATAGGAGCCGCCGATCATGCCAGCAGCCGAAGCGCCGGTCATGTTCAGGTTGCCGGCCTGATAGTAGGCCGTCGCGTCTTCAGCCGAGAACGACGCCGTCACGCCCTGACCGAAGTCAGCGGTGTAGGTGAACTGGTTGACACCAGTGACCGTGCCGGAACCGCCGACGAGGCTGTCGAAGTTGTTGCCGGGATAGTTGGTCCAGGGCGCGTCGAACTGCGACACGGCCTTACCCATGGTGAAGCCGGCGAACTGGATGAAGGCGTAGTACACGCCGAGCGAACCGCCCGAGGTATTGCCGTCGGTGGCGTTGATCGACGAACCAACGAGCGCCGGGGTGGCGCCGGAGGTGTTGAGCGCCAGCGTGCCGCTGTAGGCGGTGGCACCGGTCGCGCTGCCCGTGCCGGCGTAGTTGCCGGTGGTCCAGGAGAACACGCCGTCGAAGAAGGTACGGACGACGCCGTACTCGGTCGCGGTGCGCGTGTCGATGTTGAGATCTTCACGAGCGCGCATGGTGTAGTAGTTCGTCAGACGGTTGCGCGCGCCGTTGTTCGACGTCAGCTGACCGCTGAAGTCCGAGTTGGTGTTCAGCGCGACTTCAGCGCGCAGATAACCACCCAGCTTGATGCAGGTGTCGGTGCCCGGGATGTAGTAGAAACCCGCGCCGTACAGCGAGCAGATCTTCACGTATTCGACCGCCTTGGCCTTCACGGGGAGATCGGCTGCCTGCGCTCCGCCCACGGCGATCAGACCCGCCGCTGAGCCGAGCAAAAGGCTCTTAACCAACTTCATGTTAAACCTCCAAGTTGCTCTTCAGGGAAGGTCACTGACCGGACGGCCAATTCCCCAACCCCCTCTAAATCACCGCCTTGGCCCCCTTCGCGCCTTCGGACACACCCGCATGAACGCGAGGGACTTAAGCGAATGACCTAAACGGGACGACCTCGGGATGCCCCCCTCCGTCGCCCAGTCACCATGATCGATGCCCCACGCACACACAACAACAGAACAGCGCCAAACGGGCCCAATAAGCTTGTTTTCGGACAGGTGTTGCACAAAAATCACGCAGCAAGGCCTGGGCAATTCTTACTTAACCTATTGTTAGGTTTAACAATTCCACCACTCACAGCCGCGTGAGTGCTTCAGCGAAGAGCTGCCCTCTGCCGGGGGAACATGTGCTCTCAGTCGGCTTGAGGGTGGAATCGGTAAGCTCTCAGGCACGAATCGGGACACTGGATGGCGACGCAGCCATCTATTCTTGGGCCTAGGATCACCATGTCTAAAGCGAGCACCAAAAGGATCTCAGCGGCGCCAAGTTGGCTGGGCCTCACTCCAGACCGGTCGTCTTTCGTGTTCCTGCCGGATCGGGCCGAAATCGTGCGAAAGATCTTTCAACTCTCGACCGGCGGGATGGGCAGTTACGCCATCGCCAATTATCTTGATGAACTGAAGGTGCCGACCTTCACCGGATCCCTCAATTGGGACCATACCACCATTGACTCAATGCTCAGGAACCGGGCCACCTACGGTGAGTTCCAGCCGAAGTCTTTCGCCGCAGGCCATAAGAGGGGCATCCCGAGCGGCCCTCCCATTTCCAACTATTACCCTGCAGTCATAGACAAGGTCACGTTTGATGCTGCGCAGGTGGCACGTCAACAAAATCTGTCGCACCGCGGGCGCAAAGGGAATGATCTCGCCAATATCTTCGGTGACCTATGCTCGTGTGCCTATTGCGGCAGCAAAGTCATCTTCCATCGCATTTCGAATGTGCAGGTTTTGGTTTGCGAGCAGGTCTTCAACCACAGCGCCTGCAGCCGCACCGCCTGGACGTACAGAGATTTCGAAATCACCGTTCTGGCATTCTTGGCTCACCCGGCGTTAGTCGCCCAAGCAAGCGACGAACTGAAAGCTGCGCTGCTCGATCTTATCGAGGAGATCAAGGGCCTAGCTTCAGATCCAGAGCGACGTTTCGCTAGAAGAGTAAACATCACAGTCCTTGTGAAGCGAATTGTCGCTAGGCTCGTCGTCCACAGCGCGGGGGATCTGACGCGGCCGAGACAATCTTCGGCGCAGATCCGCAAGGACATCGCGGGAAGATTTCTCGAGATCCAGCTGCAAGCAGGGCCGTCTTACCCCTGCATCTCGGTAGCATGAGAAACTCAGAGACTTTCCCAAGGTTCTCGTGGAGCGCCAAGTCGGGCTCCGTGCCGTTACGCTTGAGGCGTTGCCGTGCGGGATTATGACCACATCATCGAGCAAGCCATGCCGACGATGCACAGGAACATCGCTGCGGTCGCGATCCAGCCCAACCAATAGACTGGCCCCGAAACCATGAGATCGCCCATGACCGACTTTCGCCTCACCAGCAGCATCATCACGGTCATGATCGGCGCCGCCAATATTCCATTGATGACGGCGCTCCAATAGAGCGCCTTTATCGGGTCGAGCGCCGTGAAGTTGAGACCAACGCCGAGCGCGACCGAAAGCGCGAGTACACTATAGAACGCGACGGCCTCCTTCGGCTTCCGCGACAGGCCGACCGGCCACTTGCGACCTTCTCCGATAGCGTAGGCCGTCGATCCGGCCAGCACCGGGATGGCAAGCAGGCCCGTTCCGATGATGCCGAGCGCAAAGATCAACTCAGCCATCGCGCCCGCGACGGGCCTCAAGGCTTCGGCCGCCTGGGCCGACGACTCGATGTCGGTCTTGCCGGACGCGTGCAACGTCGCCGCTGTAGTCATGATGATCGCGATCGCAATGACGTTCGACACTGCCATGCCGACGAGCGTGTCGATTCGGATCCTCTTGATCTCCTCGTCCTCCTTCTCCGGCTCGCGCTTAAGCGGCTTCTTGTCGGGATCGATCCGCTGCTCCTCCGCTTCCTGGGAGGACTGCCAGATGAACAGATAGGGCGAAATCGTCGTCCCAAGAATCGCGACTAAAGTCGTCAGAAAGGGCCCATTCCATTCGATCTTAGGAATCAGCAGTCCTTTCAGCGCCTCGCTCCAAGGCACCTTTGCGAGAAAAAGGGCGATGACATAGGCGAGCAAAACGAGCGTCAGCCATTTCAGGATCGCCACATAACGCTCATACTTGAAGAAGATCTGCGCGATGACAGAAATCGCGCCGAAGAAAACAACGTAAAGCGTGCCGGGTCCACCGATCAGAAGCTTGAGGGCATCGCCCATAGCCCCGAGGTCGGCGGCAACGTTGATCGTATTGGCAACGAAAAGCAGCACGATCATAGACCAGATGACGGGTGCGGGGAAATTTCGGCAGACGTTTCCGGCGATGCCGTGGCCCGTCACGCGGCCGATGCGGCCCGAGATCTCCTGGATCGCGGCCATCAACGGATAGGTGAACAACATGGTCCAACCAATGCCGAATCCTAGCTGGGCGCCCGCTTGGCTGTATGTGCCGATACCGGATGGATCGTCGTCGGAAGCGCCGGTGATGAGGCCGGGCCCCAAGCGCCGCAAGAAGCTGTCCTGATCCGGGTTCTCGACTGGCTTCTTGCGCGTTTTTCTGCTCGCCACCTCTTCGCTCCTCGTCGCTGCCATGGATCCGATTCCGGAACTCATAACGTCTGTGCAGGCCTCTTAGTTCGGAGTGTGCAGTTTTGACCACAGACCAAGTGGCATGGACGGCAAAGTTGACCACGTCCAAAACCTGCATCATGCTGTCATGGTTGGATGGATCCCATGCATCGCCTTTTGATTTTGCTTGGAGCATCACTGCTGTGTGGCGTCGCACTCGCTCAAGAGGACAAGAAGACCGACGACCTCAAGCCCGCTGATCCTGATACCGGCGAAAGCACCGTGCAGGAGACGACGCTGGGCTTGCTGCCCAACCCCTTCGAGAAACAGGGCATCAAGTTTGCGGTCACCTACATAGGCGAGGTTTTGGGGAATCCGTCCGGAGGCGCAAAACAGAGCGCCGTGTACGAGGATCGCATAAACTTCGCTTTCGACGCCGATCTCGAGAAGTTGGTAGGGCTTAAGCAGGTCACGTTCCACGCCAACGTCTTTCAGATAGACGGCGGCGGACTGTCCCGAGGTTCGCTGTTCAATTTCATGGACGTTAGCGGTATTGAGGCACTGCCGACGACCCGTCTCTATGAGGCTTGGTTCGAAAAGAAATGGGGCGAGAAGATCGCGTTCAGGGCGGGGCAGCTTGCCGCCGATACGGAATTCATGACGTCGAAGTACACGGACGTCTTCACGAACGCCTCTCTCGGTTGGCCGGCCGGTCTGTCGCTCAATCTCCCGAGCGGCGGTCCTTCGCCGCCGCTTGCCGCCATGGGAGCACGCCTGCGTGCCGTCTTGAGCGACAATCTCTCGGTGCTGGGCGCCGTATTCGACGGCAATGCGGCTGGCCCGGGCTTCAACGACCCGCAGCTACGCAATCGCTACGGCGTCAATTTCCGCGTGAATGATCCGCCTCTCGTTCTCTACGAAGCGCAATTGCAATGGAACGCGAAGAAGAGTGATCCCGGCCTCGACGGCAAGCTCAAGCTTGGCGGCTGGCGCCATTTCGGCAGCTTCACGGACCTGCGCTTCGATACGACAGGCCTTTCGCTGGCGGATCCAGCGAGTTCGGGAACGCCTGCCGGCATCGCAGGCGACTACGGCCTCTACGCCGTGTTCGAACAGAAGCTCTATCGCGTCGGCCGCGACGACGATCGCGGCATCGGCGTATTCGCTCGCGGGTCCTATGGACCGTCCGATCGCAATCTGATCGATATCTACGCCGACGGTGGCCTCGAGTTCATCGGGCTGTCCGACGCGCGTCCCCGGGACAAGTTCGGCATCGCGGCTGCTTACGCCCACGTGTCGCGTCGCGCGCAGGCACTTGATCGGGACTTCCAGTCGATCTCCGGGCTGCGATGGCCGCTGCGGACTTCAGAAGAGCTCCTGACGGCCGTCTACCAGTACGAAGTTCAAGCCGGTCTGACGATTCAGCCGAATGTCCAGTTCATCCGCCGTCCCGGTGGAGGCGCCACGGATCCCCTCGGGACATCGGCCGGGAGGCATCTCAAGAATGCGACCGTTGTCGGATTGCGGTCGGTCATCAAGTTCTGATAGTCTGTTTCGGCTGGGGGGCTCACCCAGAAATTCGGGAAAACTAGGCAGTGCTTGTACTGTTTTCCCGAACCCTTGTCATCATTCGCCGGGTTCTCGCATGCCGCATCTCTTATGCAGGCGAATTAGTAGGTCTGATTTCGTTCTACTGGCGTGTATTGGTAAGCGGCACACGCTGGGGTGTCCTGCTAGGACATTTGGTCGGGAAAGTGGATTTCGAATTGGTCGTTTTCGGTGTCACCAAATGCCAAGAGGGGTGCGGCTGGGTGAGCCCCGTCGCATAGAGCAAGTCGGCTCCCCCGAAGCATCGGATGTCCCACAACCTCTCGATTAGCCATTTGGAACCTTTGTTCCCTTTGGTACTTAAAAGCTTCGCATCACGGAGGTGAGTCGTGTCCGAGAGAAGGGAAACTGAGCCATCGTCGCCAGGGCGCCCGCCGCCCGGCCCGTCATGTCCGAAGTGCAATCTGCCTTCGCGCTACAGCATGTCCATCCTTGATATCAAGAGCGATAGATTGGTGCCGATTTATCGGTGCGACCAATGCCGCGAAGAAGTTTGGATGTAGAATAAGCCGCCCTGATCGCTTCATGACCGCCCTCACCCGCCGCCGCTCTGCCAATTCGCACCAAGAGAGCTGGGCGATCTACTTCGGCGACGTCCGGATCGGCCAGATCGGCATGCGCGCGGGGGTGCCGACCAGCGCACAACAATGGGCGTGGAGCCTCGGCTTCTATCCCAGCACCGACATCGGCAACCGAAGCCACGGCACCGCCGACACGTTCGAGCTCGCCCGCGATGCGTTCGATCGCGCATGGACGGAACTTGCGCCGACCATCACCGAGGCCGATTACGATCGCTGGCGCGAAGAACGCGACTTCACCGCATGGAAACAAAGGATGTGGGACATGAAGCTTCCGCTGCCGACCCAGGCAAGTGACGGCCACGCGCGCTGCTTCTGCGGCGATGCCATCGACATTTCCGGCATGCACGCGCACGTCGACAAGGGGGGCTGATGCTCCACAAGAGCGGCACCTATGTGAAACTGCTCACGCCGGGCGAGGATCTGCTGGCGAAATAGCACTTTGGCCTGTTGTTGCGGAACGACTTGTCGGGAGCAGCTTTTTACCGCCATGCCGAGATTCTTTTTCCACGTTACTCACGAACAAAAATACATCGACGACGAGGGCGAGGACCTCCCTGACAAGCACGCCGCTTGGAAGGAAGCGACCGTGACGGCCGGTCAGATGCTCCAGGGCATCGACGGTAAGCTAGCCCCCGGTCGGGACTGGCGAATGGAAGTCACCGACGAAGCGCAGAACAAGCTCTACGTTCTGCACATCCACGCCGAGAAGCCCGGCGCCTCTCGTTGATCTTTCCCAAGCACTATTCTGGAGGCCGCAGGCCGGGCGAGGTGATCCAGTCAGATAAGTGGGCGCCTGTTTCGGCAATCCGAGCCCTCTTAAGCAGGGCCTCGCGCTCTGGGCCTGCTGGTAACTCGCTGGCCTGTTCTTTGAGTTGGGCGGCCAGCTCTGCCATCCGTTGTTCGAGGGAGCGGGTTTGCTTCACTCTTCGGCGGTGCTGCGTCATGCCGATCCTCCCCAGGGCACTCACGCTCATAACGTTCCCGTCAAGGAACGGTTCCCAAGGCCATTAGGAACAGACACACTCGCTGATGCTTCTTCCTGTGCACCTGCCGGACAACAGGTGATCTCCTGTGGCGTGAGCGAGCCCCAGCCGTCCGGACAGCGGCTGGGGCTTTTTCGTTCGCGTTAGCTCACTTGATGCTTTCGCACTTCGCCAGGCTGCATGTTCAGCGCTGCGGCGTCATCTGCTCCCAGCTCTCGCCGAACCAGGCTGGCCGCCCACCCCTCAGGGATGACGTCGAGCACGGCGTCGATTGCTTTGTCCCGAGCGGTTGCGGCAAGCCAAATTTGGCGTTCGCCACTGTCAGTGATCACCCGGACAATATGCACGCGCTGCATCCTTCACCGTTTAATGCTCATGAGAGTTTTCCCGCTGCGCTTTCTCCGCCATGGCCATCCACTCTTCGCCCAGCTGCAGCCACGCTTCCTTGTCGGCAACACCAATCGCCCTCTGCGCCTCTTCAAGGCAGGCCTTCGCTTGGCGGAGGTATCTGTCAGCGTCATTGTCCATGAGCACCAAATGCAAGAGCAGGCCGAAGGTGCCTTAAAAAAACAACCGCGGGCGTGTTCTAGAACAGCGCCCGTGGCTGCGCCGCGACAGTCCGCACGAGTGGCGAGGAACTAAGCCGGCCGGCCCAGCTTGAATCCCGCCGGCTCGCCGCCGAGCTGGCCGAGCGGCCCCGACCGATATCCCCCGTAGCACCCCTGCGTGTCGGGGCCGTCTCTCCGCCTTTGTGTCGGAGTAAGCGTATGCGTTCCTCGCCCTCGATCGTGCCGGCCGACCGCCTCGACCGCGACATCTACCTGATCCTCGAGGATTTCGGCGCCCGTGCCGGCTGCACCTGGCGCGAGACCGACGAGGCCGATACGGACCTCGAGACCGTCCTAAGGGATATCCTGTCCGGCCAGTACGCCTATCCGCTAAGGATCGTCTGCTTCAACGCGATCGAGGGCTGGTCCCGCGATGCGACCTCGGACGTCGCGGACGCGTTGAGCGAGCGCATCGCCAACAGCGACGCCGAGGTCTCGCAGGCGCTGCAGGATTTTATCCAGGCCTACGGCACACGGCCATTCAATTTGCAGCTGGTGCTGCCGTTGCCGTTTCGCAGCGTCGCGTATGGCTGACGGTCGAGTTCCCGCGATCACCGGAGGTTAACCAGGCAAAACGTGCCAGCCGAGCCAGCGCTGCCGAGCAAGCGACAGAAAGCAAGCCCATCCAAAACACAGAGCGACCACGTGCGGCGCTGACGATCCGGATCGAACGTTTCCATGGGATTCACGCGGGATGTCCGGGGTCGACATCCTTCGGCGTCTTCTTCTCCCGCTGGGGCGTCATCTTCGTCGGACTTTCCCGTCCGGGGACCCCGCGGGGACCAAGCTGTTCACGCTGGATATCGTCTTCGGAGCGTTCGGGTTCAACGCCATTGATCGGCTTGTCGCGCATCATTCCATCCTCGCCTTGTCCTTCACGTCGCGGATCCAGTTCTCGGCCTCCTCCTTGGAGGTCACGATCTCCGGTTCATCGGGCAGCGCGATCGCGCTGAGCCTATTGAGTCGGCAAGCTGTTCCGCGGTACGCTTTTCCATTCTCGAGTCCTCGATCGCCTGCACGACGGCTTCGTCGTCGAGCACGTCCAGCAGCTGGTTGATGGTTTGCTCGCAATCTCTGGGGCCGGGCTCAACATGGCGGGCCAGAATGCCCTGAGCTTCCCGAAAGGCCTTCAGCACTCGTTTGTCCGGATCCATGACCGGTACTCCGCATACTCTGAGAGAAACGCAGCTATGAACGGCGCGTTCCTTTGCTCAGGCCCTTGAACGAGCTGGCCCGCAGAAGGCCTTCAGAGGTGATATCGCGGTACTCGATGTCCGCGTAGAACTTGGGCTCGACCCAGGTTGCCTTGGCTTTCTGATGGTCTTCGTCAGCTTCTGCTTCGGGCTAACGACGGTGTTGAGCGCCTTACGGATCTGCGCCGAGGTGGTTCGGCTCCATCCCGTGCCCACCTTGCCCATGTAGACAAGGTCTTTACCTTCCTTCTTGCCCAGATAGAGAGCTGCCACACCGGTCGGATCCTTGATGAAGCCGACCACAGGGAATTTGCCCTTCTGAACGACCTTGACCTTCTGCCAGGCCTCCACCCGATCCGATCGGTACGGTGCATCCACCCGCTTGGAGACGATGCCTTCGTAGTTCAACTTGCTGGTCGCCGCGAAGAGTGCCTGCCCCTCTCCCTCGTGGTGCACGCTATAAAGGATGGGATCGTTGAGGTGGTGTTCCTCGATCAGCTCCTTGAGCAGCCTCTTCCGTTTGGGAATCTTTGCGCAGGTCTACCTACCCTATTCACTACTCTCCAACGGGCCAAAGCATCCGGCGTTCCAGTTTTGGGGGCCGCTGAGCCCATTGGTGATCGTAGGTGCTGCGCTCTTTTGTTTCGGGTTGGCTTCGATCGATTGAGCGCCACGAGTTGGTCAGAGCCCATAGTTCACCAGCCGTAAGCACGCGCTCAAACAACTCGCCCTCAATGTTCACAAGTGAACCTGAGCTGGGCGTCGAACGCAGTATCATTGCCAGGCGTCGGAAGACCCAAAAGCCCCGCCCAGAGCAAACCAGACGTAATCTCATCCCGGTCGCCGTAGAGCATGATGCTCTCGGCCGCTTTCATGCCGGATTGTGCCCGCTCGAAGTCGCCAAATTTCGGATCGTTCGGTGTCCGCTGCCTGCGCCAGCGCCGATTCTTCAAGCTGATCTTAGCCCGCTTCTCGGCAATCGTGCGAAAGATCTTTCGACGGGCGGGATGGGCAGTTACACCATTGCAAATTATCTTGATGAACTGAAGGTGCCGACCTTCGCCGGATCCCTTAATTGGGACCATACCACCATTGACTCAATGCTGAGGAACCGAGCCACGTACGGTGAGTACCAGCCGAAGTCTTTCGCCGAAGGCCATAAGAGGCCATCCCGAGCGGCCCTCCCATCTCCAACTATTAGCCTGCAGTCATAGACAAGGCCACTTTTGATACTGCGCAGCTAGCACGCCAACAAAATCTGCCGCACCGCGGGCGCAAAGGAAATGATCTCGCCAATATCTTCGGTGACCTATACGTCCGCTGATCGGAGCGGCCCGGAAGCTTGTCCCTGATCGCCAAACCGACGCGATTGACCCAGAGCGGACTCTGGGAGACCGGTACGCAGCTCGCCTTTTGACCCGTCGCGGGCGACAGGCTTCGCCCGGCGCGCTTGCATGCAAGGCCCTCTTTCGCGCTAAGCAGCTACGCCGCTCGGCAAACAGCAGCCGAGTCGCCCGAAAGATTTTTTGCTCAGCCCCCTTGAACAGAAAATCACCCGCTCCTAGGTCGTTTTCCGCCCGGGGGCCGGTTCCGGACCCGGATTTTGGACATCGCTGAACCTATCAAGGAGGATGTGCATGCATTTCCGCCCGTTGCACGATCGTGTGCTCGTGCGCCGCATTGATGCCGAGGAGAAGACCGCCGGCGGCATCATCATTCCCGACACCGCAAAGGAGAAGCCGCAGCAGGGCGAAATCATCGCCGCCGGGTCAGGCGCGCGTAATGAGCAAGGCCAGCTCGTGCCGCTCGACGTCGAGGTCGGCGACTGGGTGCTGTTCGGAAAGTGGTCGGGCACCGAGGTCGAGATCGACGGCGAGGAGCTCTTGATCATGAAGGAAAGCGACCTTCTCGGCGTGGTCGAACAGGCCGGCGCGCTGAAGAAGGCGGCGTAACTGACAGTCATCGAACGGAAAGGAGTTTGCAACATGGCTGCCAAGGACGTGAAGTTCGCGACCGAAGCCCGCGAGCGCATGCTGCGGGGCGTCGACACACTGGCGAATGCGGTCAAGGTCACGCTCGGTCCGAAGGGACGCAACGTCGTCATCGAGAAATCGTTCGGCGCGCCGCGCATCACCAAGGATGGCGTCACCGTCGCCAAGGAGATCGAACTAGACGACAAATTCGAAAACATGGGCGCCCAGATGGTGCGCGAGGTCGCCTCAAAAACCAATGATCTCGCCGGCGACGGCACCACGACGGCGACCGTGTTAGCCCAGGCCATTGTCAAGGAAGGCACCAAGGCGGTGGCCGCCGGCATGAATCCGATGGACCTCAAGCGCGGCATAGACCTTGCCGTGGAGGCCATCGTGACCGACCTCAAATCGCACGCCAAGAAGGTCACCTCCAACGACGAAATCGCCCAGGTGGGCACCATCTCCGCTAATGGTGATACCGAGATCGGCCGCTTCCTCGCGGAGGCCATGCAGAAGGTCGGCAACGAGGGCGTGATTACGGTCGAGGAAGCCAAGAGCCTGCACACCGAGCTCGATGTGGTCGAAGGCATGCAGTTCGATCGCGGCTACGTCTCACCCTACTTCGTCACCAACGCGGAGAAGATGCGGGTCGAGCTCGAGGAGCCTTATGTGCTGCTTCACGAGAAGAAGCTGTCGGGTCTGCAGACGATGCTGCCGCTGCTCGAGCAGGTCGTGCAATCCGGCAAGCCGCTCCTGATCATCGCGGAGGAGGTCGAAGGCGAGGCGCTGGCGACGCTGGTCGTCAACCGCCTGCGCGGCGGCTTGAAGGTGGCCGCAGTCAAGGCGCCCGGCTTCGGCGATCGCCGCAAGGCGATGCTGGAGGACATCGCGATCCTCACCGGCGGCACCGTGATCTCCGAAGACCTCGGTATCAAGCTCGAGAACGTCACCGTGAAGATGCTTGGCCGTGCTAAGAAGGTCGTGATCGACAAGGAGAACACGACGATCGTGAACGGTGCCGGCGCCAAGAAGGACATCGAGGCGCGCAGCCAGCAGATCAGGGCGCAGATCGAGGAAACCACCTCGGACTATGACCGGGAGAAGCTGCAGGAGCGGCTGGCCAAGCTTGCCGGGGGCGTCGCGGTGATCCGGGTCGGTGGCGCGACCGAGGTTGAGGTCAAGGAGCGCAAGGACCGCGTGGACGACGCGCTGCATGCGACGCGGGCAGCCGTCGAGGAGGGCATCCTGCCCGGCGGCGGTGTGGCGCTGCTGCGCGCCGTCAAGGCGCTCGACGGGGTCAAGACCACCAATGCCGATCAGAAGGCGGGCGTGGACATCGTGCGTCGCGCGATCCAGGTGCCGGCCCGGCAGATTGTGCAGAATGCGGGCGAGGACGGCTCCGTCGTCGTCGGCAAGCTCCTCGAGAACGAGACCTATACGTGGGGCTTCAACGCGGCGACCGGGGAGTACCAGGACATGGTGCAGGCCGGCGTGATCGATCCCGCCAAGGTGGTGCGTACTGCCTTGCAGGACGCGGCCTCAGTCGCCTCGCTGCTCATCACGACCGAAGCGCTGGTGGCTGACAAGCCGAAAAAGACCGAAGCGGCGAACGCTCCTGCAATGGACTTCTGAGATGAACGAGCCCGGCGCTGCCGCCGGGCTCGCTTTCCCTTGTGTCACGACCACTGGATCCGTTTTCGAACGATTGGAGCATGGAGATGATCAAACATCTTACTTTCTCCGCTCGCGCGGAGAACAACCAAACGGGGCGGCACCTCGCGGCCTTGGCCGTTGCCGCCAGTCTCTCTCTCGTGCCCGTTGCGGGTTATGGCGCCGAGAATCTGGGTTCTGGAGCCAAGCCAGCAGACACTTTCGAAAGGTTGACGTTGCCTCCGATCCCATACCTGGACACGATGCCGTGGTCGGGGTGGGAGCGGACCAACGCCACCATCAAGGTGGATACGCTGCTCTCACCGGTTCTGGGGCCGTCGGGTATTCGTCTCGACGCGACCCCGCACGATCAAGGCCGGTCACTGCCGGCCATGAGCTGAAGCGTCGGAGCGGCCCGCGGGCCGCTCCGCTAGGACGAGCTCCGGCGCGAGCATCGCCGGAACACAACGGTGATCGGCCTCCTTGCTCGGAATGTTGAAGAGACTTCAAGCCAGGGAGACGGACTTTCCGCGCGGAGAGGCGCGCAGTTCGGCTGCGCCCGCCCGGGAGATCGCGACCGGCTCCGCTGCGGCCTCACGCAGCGAGATTGAGAAGCCGCGCCGCAATGGGCGCAGGAGCGCCAATTTTAGCGCCGACTTTTCGGCCGAGCGCATTGTCCCTGACATCTGCACCGGGTGCTGATCGGACTTTCGGCCGATCAGCGGTGCTCGTTCTCACGAGGTCGCGGCCGCGCGGGTCCGGCTCGGTCAAGAGCGCGCAGACATTTGCCTTGATCCGCTGCAGCGCGCGCTGCTCGATCTGCCGGATTCGCTCGCGCGAGATGCCGAACTGACCGGCAAGCTCTTCCAGCGTCTTTTGCTGCTCGTCGAGATGTCGTGCCCTGATGATGCTGCGCTCGCGTGGCGACAGCGCAGCAAGCGCCTCGGCGAGAGCAATCCTCTCTCGTTCGCGGTCACTCACCTCCACCAGAAAGCTCTCGGGATCGGGGGAGGGATCGACGAGGCGATCCTGCCACTCGCTTCCATCGGTGTCGGCGCTAAGCGGCACGTTGAGCGATATGTCGCCGCGCAGCCGGCCGTCCATCTCGATCACATCGCTCGCTCTCACCTTGAGGCTGCCGGCGATCTGCTTGAGCTGATCGGTACGCAGCTCACCATCCTCTGGGGCACCGAGTCTGCTCTTCAGCTTGCGGAGGTTGAAGAACAGCTTCTTCTGCGCAGCGGTGGTGCCGAGCTTGACCAGCGACCATGATCTCAAGATGTACTCCTGCACCGCCGCCTTGATCCACCAAGTCGCATAGGTCGCAAGCCGAAAGCCCATCTCGGGGTCGAACCGCTTGACGGCCAACATCAGCCCGACATTGGCTTCGGAAATGAGGTCGGCGATGGCGAGGCCATAGCGGCGATGCTGAAGCGCGATTTTTGCGGCCAGTCGCAGATGGCTGGTCACCAGCCGGTAGGCCGCCTCGGGGTCGCCGCGATCACGCAAGCGGCGCGCGTATTCGATTTCCTCCGGCGCCTCGAGCAATGGAAATCGATGGATCTCGTTCAAATAGCGGGACAGCCCGCGTTCGGAATGAATCGCGGGAAGCGAGGAGACAGGCAGCATCGCTCACTCCTCCTCGACATCATTTGCACAGAGCCGGAGCGCCCTGTTGCTTGAAGCGCTGGGCGCGGCTCGTCCTGCAGGCCGCGCAGTTTGGGCACAGGTCTTTCTCATGTCCAAATCTCCAGAGAGTAAGATGGTCAAAACCACCTGATCGCCTGACCCGTTGAGCCCAACCAGGCGCCCAAGCGCCTCAGGCCGGTGGTGCCCTTAGAATTTAATAAGGGGCTGAATGTTCCGGCGTGAATGAGCCGCAAGCAACGCCCTCTGGCTGTCCCTTGAACTGCAACGTCTTCGTTCTACCTTGATCCCTGCAGGCGGTTTGCGTGCACTCAGCGAGCAGCCGGACAGCACCCATGCTTGGTTTCGTGGGATGGACAATTATCGTGATCTCGTTAGCGCGGCCCTCACGCTGTTCTGCGCCGGCGTGATAATGGTCGCCGGTCACCTCTTCATCGAATGGCGCGCCAGGAATGGGGATTCCGGCCTGGAGATGGAGGCGCCCAAGAGCGAAAACCTCCTCCCTTTTCCGTTGATCTCGAATGGATCCCCCTCGAACAAGGAGATGATGGAACTTCCAGCCGAACTTCGGCGGAAGCGGGCCGCGTAGCCCGGGCTAGCCATGAGACATCGAGCGCCGACCGACTACAGATGAGGTCCGGCCGAACGGCCGGGCCTTATCTGAGGTCACCAGGGATATCAAAGGGGTAAGCGCGCGGATAATAGCGGACAGTCCGGTGGTACCAGGGTCCATAATAACGCTGGCGGTCCGTAGACCGGAGCGTAGTAGATCAGCGGGGCCGCAGCCGCGGCTAATGCTCCGGGATCGACGCGCCAGTTGCGATCGAGCCAGCTGCGCCAGGGGCCAATGCCGCCGCGCTTCGGCCAGTATTCCGCAAGCATCTGATAGCCGCCATGCATCCCATCAATGACGTCGCGATCGTCCCCGCGATCGTCCAGCAGATGGTCAATAAGGGATTGCCAGGAGGGCAGCCCCACCGCCATCGAAATGCCGGCGCCGACGAACAGGATTGCACAACGCCGCCTGATCGCAGCGGCCATGGTTTCGTGAGGCCGCTCCTCCGCTATGAGGTCCGCTGGTTGCTGGTTCATCTCACTTGAATGACCGGATCGGCGGCGCGTTCCTAAGCAGCCGTCATCCATCGAGGAAAGATCCGCCCTTCCCAGTCTGTGCCGCGAGGCGCACGATCAGCCGCCGGAGCTCGGCCTTGGGGACCACGCGGGCCGCTGTTTTGGCTGAAACCCAGATCGCCTCGCGTTCGCCCTTCTCGGGCCACCAGCGCTCCTGGCCATGCACCTTCATTGGAAACACCGCGACATTCATGGTCTGCTTGCGCTCGCCCTTGCGCTTGCGATGCTAAGCTACCCAACGCGCTTTGCGATCACACCGATGAGCCCGGCCTCCTCGTAGGCTTCGAGCGCAGCTGTACGGTGCGGCTCCGTATTGCGAATCAAGGAGCCCTTGGGGACACTCCACCTGCGTTTACGTCTCGTCGTGATCAGCATCACGTGAAGCTCGGATTTGTGCCGACGAAACGGCAGTGCGGCGAATTGCTTCTTGCCCATCAGGTATCTCCAACGGGTTGACAAGCAACGCCTAACCCTGTGGTTCCTGCAAAGAGAGCGGGCCCGGGTGCACCCATCAGAATTTCCGCTCCACCATTTTGAGGCGCAGCGCGGAAATGGCCTCGCCGGGATTGAGGCCTTTCGGGCAGGCTTTGGCGCAGTTGAGGATGGTATGGCATCGATAGATCCGGAAGGGGTCTTCGAGCCTGTCGAGGCGCTCACCGGTCGCCTCATCGCAGCTGTCCTTGATCCAGCGTGACGCCTGGATCAGGCTGCGGGACCGAGGAAGCGCTCGGAATTCCACCAATAGCTCGGACAGGATGTGGAGCAGCAGGCGCAAAGGATGCATTCGTACAGACCGTCCAGCCTGGCTCTGTCCTCATGGCTCTGTCGCCATTCCTTCTGCGGCGTCGGCGACGTCGTCTGTAGCCAGGGTTCGATCAAAGCAAGCTGTGCGTAGAAATTCGTCAGGTCCGACACCAGATCCTTCACCACCGGCTGATGCGGCAAGGGTAGCACGCGAAGCGGCTCACCGTCGGCAACGTCCTCGCTCATCGACTTCGTGCAAGCCAGCGTGTTTTGGCCGGCGATGTTCATCGAGCAGGTGCCACAGACGCCCTCGCGGCACGAGCGCCTGAGTCAGACTCGAGTCGATGTTGTTCTTGATCCAGATCAGTCGATCCAGGACCATCGGTCCGTGTCCACGAAGTAGGTATCGAGCCTGGGATTGCGGCCGTCATCGGGACTCCAGCGGTAAACGCGGAATTCACGCAGGGGCTTCCCCGGCGGCCTCGGCCCTACGCTCCCCTTTTCAAGGCGGGAGCCTTTCGGCAGCCTGAACTCGACCACAGTTCACCTCCGGCCCGTTAGAAGGCTTTCACGTCCGTCAAACTCAGACGGATCCGAAGCAGCGCAGCTGAAGCACATCGTCCAATGACAGCCCGAATAGAACAATACGGAAGGCGGGCGCCGTGGCGAGCACGAGCAGCAGCAGGAAGAGCGCGTAGACCAGCCCGGGCGGGGTTCTTTTAACGAGGCTGTAGACCGCCTTGCCCATGAACTTTCCCCTGCGCTCCGCGCACCAGACTGCCACCCATGACCAGCATCGCAGCTCCCCACAACAGAAAGCCGATATCCCAAAACACCCGCTGCGCTTCGGGCGCCGTCTCGTTAACCTGATGCAGCCGCAAAATCTGGTGATCGACGACGCCCTCGACCAGATTGAAGACGCCCCAACCGAGCAACATAGCGCCAAGACATTGCGCGTTCGACCAGTCAAATCCATCCTTCCGCGCCCGCTGCCACAGTAGGTAGAGGCCTGTGAGCAAGAGAACGTAGGCGGCGCTGTGGAATAGGCCGTCCCACAGCGTGTTGAGCCTGACGTTGTCGAGGGAGTTGAGAGGATACCAGCTACTCAACATATGATGCCATTGCAGCAGCTGGTGAAACACGATCCCATCGAAGAATGCGCCCAGCCCAAGCCCAAGGAGGATGCCTGCGGATGTCGGGAAGCGATTGGACTTCTCGTCTTGCATTTGATGCACTCACATAAAGGGCAAAAGATGCGGGGCAAGTCATCACGCTCTTCGGGCGTTCCTATGTTTTGCGCCTCTGCTTCGCTGATGCCCACGGATCGCAATCTGCACGCGCGGCGGCAATAACATGCGTTAACGCCGCGACTTCCCAAATACGGATCGCGATCGGATCTTTGGGAACAAAGGATGCGGCCAACGCGTCTGTTGCCCACATGTTGAAGGGGCAACATGGCGGGCCCCTTGGACGTCGCAGCACGCCCCGGCGGCTAACACCGGTGCCTACTTCAGCGGCCAAACAGAAGAGAGAGAGGTTGCCATGCCCTACGCCGTGTTCAAGGATGGTGAGAAGCTGAGCCGGACGTTCTCGACCAAACAGGAGACGCTCAAGAAGGCCGATGAGGCAGGGCCGAGCACGACGATGCGCGCCCCTTGCTTGAGGACGAGTTGAAGATCGAGCCGTGCGCTCCCGATCCTGAGCTTCACGATGACGCTGATCTCGATTGGATCCCGGCAAAGCCAACGCCGTGATATTCAACTGGTATCGCCGCAGCTCGTATCCGCTGGAACGACCGATTTCCTGGAGGGTTGGTCCCGCAGGCGAGAGCCCCTGCATTCCCATCCGAGTGAGGCAAAATGCCAAAGGCACCAAAGTCAGTCGAACATGATCCGAGAGAGACGCCGGCGGACGATCCGCGGCAGCAGACCGACATGCCTACGCACCGGCAAACCGACCGGCCCTGGCAGGGTAATCCAGAAAAGGATCAGATTGATCCAAACCGGCCTCCGATCGATCTCGAGAAATGGCAGAAATCGAATACCCATTAGCCGTCTCTAGCCAGCCGGTCCGAGCTTTCACGGATATCAATCAAGCGTGTGGATGACCGGCCGAAGCTCGCCCCCCTCGCCGATCTCAACGGTTGCAAGCGTGACCGGCAGCCTGAAGCGTCTCCGCCCGGCGCTGCCCGGATTGAGATAAAGGACGTCGTCGACCACCTTCACGCTCGCTCGGTGCGAGTGACCACAGATCACCGCAGTGATCCCGCTGGGCGCGGGCTTCGCGGCCAGCTCATTCAGATCATGCAATACATAAAAGCCATGTTCGCCGAGACGTACGGTCGTCGTCTCAGGATAATCGCGTGCCCAGGTGCCAACGTCGACATTGCCCCGGATGGCTGTCACCGGCGCTATCTGGCGCAACCCATCACATCGAGGATACGCGCGGCACCAATATCGCCGGCATGAATGATATGCGACGCGCCGGCGAGGCAGGGCGCCACCTCCGGCCTGAGCAGGCCATGCGTGTCCGAAATCACTCCAATCTTCAACGAGGCCCTCCTCTGGGCGGGCGGCAGATCCCGCGGGATTTGGAACCACCGTGACGCGCTTGCATTCAGCTTATCTAGCCGCAGTTCCCAATTGGGCAATAGCGGTGCGGCGGTAACCGCGCTCCCACGCGCTTGACCGGCCGATTCGGAAACGCAAAGCCGTCGACGTCGCAGCGACAGTCGGCAGGCCATCAAGACGAGATCACGAATGCTCGAAGATCTACAGGCCATCACGCAGCCCGGCGCGATCATCGCCGTCCTCCTCGTGCTGGCACTTATGGCAGCAGCCGACGCGGCCATCTTCATTGCGGCCAGGGGATGGCCGTTCTAGTCAGGCAGTCCGATGGTTGATGTTGGACATATCATCTTCCAAGGCTGGGCGCCGATCCTGCGAACCGCCATCGGCACGACCCTGACCTATGTCGCCCTCGTCATCATGCTCCGCGTCGCAGGCCCCGGACGCTTGCGAAATGGTACGCCTTCGACTTGATCGTCACCGTCGCGCTCGGCTCTACGTTCGCCAACCAATCATTGATCGGATTCTTCATCCTGATCGGTCTGCAATTCATCGTCGCCTTCTCGGTCGCGCACTGGAGCCAGTTGCGGGTCATAGTCAATCCGCAGCCGGCATTGCTCTTGCTTCGCGGAAAATTCGTTCACGATGCTATGCGCCGACAGCGCGTGGCCGAAGCAGACGTGCGGGCGGCTATTCGACACAAAGGCATTGACCGCGTTGAGGATGTCGGCGCGGTCGTGCTCGAGGCCGACGGCACGTTCAGCGTCATCAACCAGCTCGGATCCGGCGCCTCCGCGCTCGCCGATATCCCGGAGATGGGCGGCTCCAACTCCGCAAACCGCTCCGATGACGAATAGGAACCTTCATACGTTTGACCGGTTCGCCCTCCAACAGGGGAGCGCGGCGAACATCGATGCCTGTCCGGATGCGAACGGCTCTGGTGCCATTTGCGATGTTGCCGCTGGCCGCTTGCGCCGGCCGGCAGTCGGCGCTCGACCCGCAGGGACTTCAATCCAACCAGATCCTCCGGACTTTGTTCATCTTCCTAATTGTCGCAGCCGTGGTCTGGACCTCAGTCGTTGTCATGCTGGGCGTCGGGCTGCTGCGCCGGAAGCGCCATGCCGACCAGCCTCTTGCGCTGCACCAGGGCTTTGAGCGAACCAGCGGCCGCGTCGTCTTAGTGTTGGGGATCGCGACACTTGTCATCGTGCTCGGACTGTCGATCGTCAGCTATGCCGGTCAGCGTACCGTCTTCGCCAAGGATGAGCATGCGCTCACTCTCAAGATCATCGGGCATCAATGGTGGTGGGAAGTCCGCTACGAGGACGATAGCCCCGACAAGAGCTTCGTGACCGCGAACGAGATCCGGATTCCCACAGGCCTGCCGGTGAAAGTCGAGCTGGAATCCGCCGATGTGATCCACAGTTTTTGGGTGCCGAGCCTGACCGGAAAGATGGATCTGATCACCGGGCAGAAGAACGAGCTTCAATTCACGGCGAAAAATGCCGGCACCTATCGCGGCCAGTGTGCCGAGTTCTGCGGCCTTCAGCACGCCCATATGGCCTTCGCCGTCCTCGCGTTACCGTCCGATGAGTACGAGCGCTGGCGGGATCATGAAAACCGGAGCGCCACCAGCCCGGCGGACCCGCTCGGCAAGCAGGGCGAGCAGCTGTTTCGCGCAAGAGGCTGCGCACTCTGCCATACGATCCGCGGTACGCTCGCGGGCGGCCAGCTCGGCCCCGATCTCACGCATATCGGCAGCCGGACGACGATCGCAGCCGGAACGCTGCCGATGTCCTCGGCAACCCTCGGCGCCTGGATTGCCGACCCCCAGCACATCAAGCCCGGAAACAACATGCCGAAGATGCCGCTGCAGTCGAGCGAGCTGATCGCGATCATTCATTATCTGGAGCAGCTCAAGTGAACATGGTGGCCGAGCAACGCGGGCTGCGTGATGACGCGCTGAATGGCCTTCAGCTTTCGACGCGCATGGAAAGCATCTGGCGCACGCCATCCGGCTTTTTCGGCGCGCTAATGTCGGTGGACCACAAGGTCGTCGGTCGCCGCTACATCGTCACGGCATTCGCCTTCCTGCTGCTCGGCGGGCTTCTCGCGGTGCTCATGCGCGTCCAACTCGCCAAGCCCGAAAGCACGTTTCTGTCGGCCGACAAGTACAACCAGATCTTCACGATGCACGGCTCGACGATGATGTTCCTGTTCGCCGTGCCTGTCATGGAGGCCTTCGCCGTCTACCTCGTGCCGCTGATGGTCGGAACGCGCAACATTGCCTTCCCGCGCCTGAATGCCTTCAGCTACTGGATGTTTCTGTTCGGAGGCTGCTTCCTCTGGATTTCGTTTGCCCTTAACGTGGGACCCGATGTCGGCTGGTTCGCCTATGTCCCGCTGTCCTCGTTGCAGTACACGCCGACCAAACGGCCCGACGTCTGGGCGCAAATGATCACCTTCACCGAGGTGGCCGCGCTGGCGGTCTCGGTCGAGATCGTGGTGACCGTGTTTAAGCAGCGGGCGCCGGGCATGACGCTCGATCGTATCCCCCTCTTCGTCTGGGCGATGCTTGTCACGAGCTTCCTGGTCATGTTCGCGATGCCGTCCATCATGGTCGCGTCGACGTCGCTAATCCTCGACCGCCTCGTCAACACGCGCTTCTACGATTCCTCTTCCGGCGGGCATCCCCTGCTATGGCAGCATCTGTTCTGGTTTTTCGGCCATCCCGAGGTCTACATCATCTTCATCCCCGGCACCGGCATGGTCTCGGCGATCCTCGCGACGTTTGCCCGGCGTCCCGTCGTCGGCTACCCCGTAGTCATCCTCTCGCTGATCGCGACGGGCTTTTTGTCGTTCGGCCTGTGGGTGCACCATATGTTTGTCACGGGCTTGCCGCAGCTCGGCGCTGGCCTGTTCACGGCTTCCAGCATGCTGATCGCTGTGCCCAGCGGCTTGCAGATCTTCTGCTGGCTGGCGACGCTTTGGGACGGTCGGCCGGTCTACCGCACGCCGCTTCTGTTCGTGATTGGATTCATCGTGATCTTCGTCATGGGTGGATTGTCGGGCGTGATGGTCGCCTCGGTGCCGATCGACACCCAGGTGCATGACACCTATTTCGTCGTCGCCCATTTTCATTATGTTCTGATCGGCGGCGCCGTCTTCCCGCTGATCGGCGCTGTCTACTATTGGTTTCCCAAGATCACCGGCCGGATGCTGAGCGAGCGGCTCGGAGGCTGGAACTTCTGGCTGGCCTTTGTCGGCTTCAATGTCGCATTCTTCCCGATGCACATTCTCGGGCTGATCGGGATGCCGCGGCGTGTCTATACTTACACCGCGGACATGGATTGGGCGCATTTGAACCTGCTCTCGAGCGGCGGCGCTCTCATATTCGCGCTGAGCTTCGCGCTGCTGCTCGCCAACGTGATCCATAGCTTGCGGCGCGGCGCGCTTGCCGGCGACAACCCCTGGAACGCCTCGACGCTGGAATGGGCGACCGCCTCTCCCCCGCCCCCGCAGAACTTTGATCGCATTCCCGCCGTCAAGCACCGCGATCCCCTGTGGTTCGACAATGAAAGCTTGCCGGTGGTCGCAGGACTCAGCGCGGAGCGCCGCGAAGTGCTCTTGACGTCGCTGGCCGAAGCGGAGCCGCAAATTCGAGAGGCCTCGCCCGAACCGAGCATCTGGCCGCTGCTCACTGCGATCGCAACGACCGTATTCTTCGTTGGCTCGATCTTCACGCCCTGGGCTGTGCTGTGGGGGACGCCGCCGATGGCAATCGCCCTGATCGGCTGGTTCTGGCCAGCCGGCCACAAGGAGGACGAGGAGTGAGGCAAACCATCGTCCGCAATGTCGGCGACTTGCCGACCTATGGCTACGGTCCCCGAAGCGGTCCGTGGTGGGGCGCCATGGGTTTCATGGCGCTGGAAGGTATGGGCTTCGCTCTCGCCATTGGCGCCTATCTCTATCTCTACGCCGTCAATCCCACCTGGCCGATTGGCGCGACCCCGCCCGATCTCTGGCCGGGCACGGCCGAGACCATCATCTATCTCCTGAGCATCATCCCCAACGAAATGACCAACCGCGCGGCGCACCGGCAGGATCTTGCCAGGGTACGCACGGGCCTGGTCGTGATGTCGCTGATCGGCATCGCCCTGCTCGCGCTGCGCGGGTTCGAATTCGCCCATCTCAACACGCGCTGGGATAATTCCGCCTACGGATCGATCGTCTGGCTGATCCTCGGGCTGCACACGACCCATCTCGTCACCGATCTCGGCGATACCGTCGTGCTGACGGTGCTGATGTTCACGCGGCACGCAAAGCCACGCAGGTTCAGCGACGTCACCGACAACGTGTTCTACTGGAACTTCGTCGTGCTGGCCTGGCTGCCGCTCTACGCGCTGCTCGATTGGGTGCCCCGCCTATGACCGATAGCGAACAGCACACGAAACTACTCTATTGGGCGGGCGTCGCGCTCGGCCCCTTGGCCTGGGGCATCAACCTGCAGGGGATCTACGCGCTCGCTCATTTTTCATGCGAGACGACCAGGTTCAGCGCCGCGATCATGAGCGCGGTGCTCGCCGGCTCCGCCCTCGCGGGCACGGCAATATCCGCCCGTGCCGTCCGTCGTGGCGCCGGTGCCGAATGGCGCGATGCGCAAGGCGGCGGCCCTCGGACGTTCATGGCCTGGCTCGGCGTCGGCTCCGGCGTTCTGTTCGCGCTGGTCATCGCGAACCAGCTCGCGGCCTCGCTGATGATCAACCCATGCCTGCGCTGAGCTTCCTGGCAATCCTGCTCGGCCTGCTGGCAACGCCTGCGACAGCGCACGGCATCTCCGAGGTCGGCACGGGCTCGCTCTGGAGCTCTGATCCCTGGCTTCTAACGCCGCTCTACCTCGTCGGCATTTCCTTCTACATCGGCACGCAGCGGCTCTGGCGCCACGCCGGCGGCGGCCGCGGCGTCAGCTTCCGTCAGGTCGGCGCGTTCTGGACCGGATGGCTGGTCGTCGCGCTTGCCCTTACCTCGCCATTGCATTGGCTCGGCGAGCGACTGTTCACCGCGCATATGATCGAGCACGAGCTGCTCATGGTGGTCGGGGCACCACTGATGGCCTACGCTCGGATCAATGCGCCTATGCTGTGGAGCCTGCCTGCCTCGGTGCGGCCCGCGGCGGGCCGTCTTTTGAATCGGCCAATTGTGGCCCGGCCCTGGGCCGCCGTCAGTCACCCCGTCAGCGCGACCGCCCTGCACGGCCTGGCGCTCTGGGCCTGGCATGCCCCGCCGCTCTATGCGTGGGCACTCCAAAACACCGCCATTCACCGCCTCCAGCACATCAGCTTCTTTGCAACCGCGCTGCTGTTCTGGTGGGTGCTTTTCCACGGCCGCGGCGTCGGACGCAGCCTGCGGCTGCGGGACGGCATCGCCATTGGATGCCTATTCGTCACTGTCCTTCATTCCGGTGTGCTGGGAGCGCTCTTGACACTCTCAACTCGCACCTGGATTCCAGGCCAGGGCGCCCTTGCCAGCGAGTTCGACTTGTCTCCCCTGGAAGATCAGCAGCTCGCGGGCATTTTGATGTGGGTGCCCATGGGGATGCTCTACAACGGGGCTGCGCTGTTCTTCGCCTATCGGTGGCTCATCACGGTCCCTGCGCGCTCCCAGGTGCCGGCGGTTCGCCATGCCGGCTGAATGATTACGAGGAACGTAGGAACCGCAGGTGTGATGCAACGTTCGCCTGCTGACTTTCGACAATTTCGTGGAGGCCATATGGGCAAGCGAACCGTCGCGGCGACTGCCATCCTCGCAGCCGCCCTTGCGATGCCGCAAGGTGTGATCGCGCAGGACGAGCCGCGCCCGGGAATGTCATGTCCGGTCGACCATGATCAACTCGCCGACATTCTCAAGAAGAGCGTCAAGCCCGGCGGCGGCCCCAGCAATGGCGGCCTCGACAACAACGAATGGGCTGCCGTCGTCAATCGCCAGGGGGTGGTTTGCGCCGTCGCTTACAGCGGCAGCAAGGTCGACGATCAATGGCTCGGCAGCCGTGCGATCGCCGCCGAGAAGGCCAACACTGCGAATGCGTTCAGCCTGAAGGACAGGGCGATGGCGACCGCCAATCTCTACGCGGGTTCACAACCCGGCGGCTTTCTGTTCGGAGCGGCACTCAGCAATCCGCCCTCTCCGGAGGTCATCTATGCCGGCACACCCGACGAGTTCGGCACAGCAAAAGATCCGATGGTCGGCAAACCCGTTGGCGGCGTGATCGTGTTCGGCGGTGGGCTCGCGCTCTACGATGGCAGCGGCATCGCGGGTGCGCTCGGCGTCAGCGGCGACAGCTCGTGTGCGGACCACAACGTGGCTTGGCGCGTTCGCCACTTCCTCGGCCTCGATCATGTGCCGGCCGGCGTCAGCCCCAACATGAAGGACGCGATCATCTATGACATCGGACCGGACGGTAAAAGCCCCTCCGGCTTTGGTCATCCCAAGTGCAACGGCAAGGAGGATCAGATTGCCGTCGACCTCGGCGCCGGCGTATCGGGGAACGTTGTGAGATAGCTCCCGTCGCGACTAGGAACCAAGAACGCCTGCAACGTTTGTACGTTCGCAACCGGCCTGCAACGCGGCGAGGCCTCGTCAATGCCGTGGAGATCTTCACTTATGTTAAGTTCCGGCCTCAGGCAGTTGCTGTGGGGGGCATTGGGTGCGGTTTGCGCCTGCGGCGAATTGCTTTCGCCCGGGTTTGCCCAGACCGATCTCGCCAGTCGCATGAAGGATCCCGGCCAGTGGCCGATGGCGGCCCGCGATTACGGCAACACGCGCTACAGCGAACTCAATCAGATCAACGCCAGCAACGCCTCGCGCCTGCAGCTCGCCTGGACGTTTTCGGTCGGAGCCGATCGCGGCCAGGAGGCCGCCCCGTTGGTCGTCGACGGGACCATGTATGTGGTCAGTCCCTACGCCGGACCTTACCCAAATCGCGTATTCGCGCTGGATGCGACGACGGGGGAGCTGAAATGGTCCTACGCGCCGAAGCCTGAACCCGCCGCAGCGGGCGTTGCCTGTTGCGACGTCGTCAATCGCGGGCTCGCTTTCGACAACGGCAAGGTCTTCCTCAATACGCTGGACAATCATTCGGTTGCAATCGACGCCAAGACAGGCAAGGAGCTCTGGCACACGAAACTCGGCGAGATCAACAAGGGCGAGACCATCACGATGGCGCCCGTCGTCGTGAAGGGCAAGATTCTCATTGGCAACAGCGGCGGCGAGATGGGCGTGCGGGGCTGGGTCACCGCACTCGATGAGAACACCGGGGCCATCGCTTGGCGCGCCTACGCCACAGGCCCCGACAAGGACGTCTTGATCGGCGACGACTTCAAGCCGTTCTACGACAACCTCAAGGGCAAGGATCTCGGCATCAAGAGCTGGCCCGCCGACCGCTGGCAGGTCGGCGGCGGCACCATGTGGGGATGGATCTCCTACGATCCCGAGCTCAACATGATCTATTACGGCACCGCCAACCCCAGCCCGTGGAATGCGAACCAGCGCAGCGGCGACAATCTGTGGAGCACCACCATCTTCGCGCGGGACCCCGACAACGGCCATGCGAAATGGGCGTATCAAGTCAATCCGCACGATCTGTTCGACCATGACGAAATCAATGAGAACGTGCTGGTCGATCTCGAGCTGAATGGACAGCCGCGCAAGGTGCTGATCCACCCAGGCCGCAACGGCTACATGTACGTCATGGATCGGGCCACCGGCGAGGTGATCTCGGCAGATGCCTACGAATTCGTGAACGCCTATAAGGGCGTCGACCTCAAGACCGGCAAGATCATCCCGAATGAAGAGAAGACCCCTCTGGTCGGCAAGACGGTCGAGAACATCTGCCCCACGGCACCGGGCGCCAAGGACTGGCAGCCGTCCGCCTGGTCACCTCGCACCAAGCTTCTCTACGTTCCGCACCAGCATCTCTGCATGAACTTCAAGGCGTCGCAGGTCGGCTACATCGCCGGCACGCCCTATGTCGGCGCCGATGTCGATATGTATGCGGGCCCGGGAGGCCATCGCGGCGAGTTCATGGCGTGGGACCCGGTCGCTCGCAAGAAGGTCTGGGAGATCCACGAGAAGCTGCCGGTCTGGAGCGGGGCGCTGGTGACGGCCGGCGACGTCGCGTTTTATGGAACGATGGACCGCCTTTTCAAGGCAGTGGACGCGAAAACAGGCAAATTGCTCTGGCAGTTTCGCGCGGGCTCCGGGTTCATCGGCCAGCCGATCTCCTATCGGGGGTCCGATGGGCAGCAATACATCGCCATCCTCTCGGGTGTCGGCGGCTGGCCCGGCGCGGTGGCCAATGCAGAGGTCGATCAGCGCGTGCGCAACGGCGCGCTCGGCTTCACCGGTGCCATGCAGGACCTGCCATTCTACACGGCAGGCGGCAGTGAGCTTCTGGTGTTCAAGCTCAGTAGCACCAGCAATCAGGACGGCAGCCATGCGCCTCCGAAGTGATTGGGCCTCTCTTTCTGTTGCTCTCGTCCTTGCCGGCTGGGTCGGGATCGCGTCGCCGGCCGTCGCTGCCCCAAATGGTGAGCTACGTGTCTGCGCCGATCCGAACAATCTGCCATTTTCCAACGACACGGAAGCGGGCTTCGAGAACAAGCTCGCCTCGATGGTGGCCGAGGCGTTGGGGCGGTCGGTATCCTACACCTGGTGGGCACAGCGTCGGGGCTTCATCCGCAACACGCTCAAGGCCGAAAGATGCGATGTCGTGATGGGCGTGCCTGCCGGCTACGAACTCGTGGAGACTACAAAGCCCTATTACCGCTCGACCTACGTTTTCGTCAGCCGCCAGGGCGCGCATCTCGATCTCTCGTCGCTGCTCGATCCCCGCCTCCATCGCCTGACGATCGGCGTGCATCTCGTCGGCGATGACGGCAACAATCCGCCGCCGGCGCAGGTGCTTGGCCAGCTCGGCATTGTCGACAATGTCCGCGGGTACTCGATTTATGGCGACTATCGTCAGGCCGACCCGCCTGCACGCCTGATCGAAGCGGTCGAACACGGCAAGATCGACGTCGCCGCCGCCTGGGGTCCGCTGGGCGGCTATTTCGCCGCGCATTCCAAGGTGCCGCTGTCGGTCACCCCGATCCGGGACGGCGACCGCTTCGCACCCCAACAGTTCCAGTTCGCCATTTCGATGGGCGTTCGCAAGGGGGACCAAGCGCTACGCGACCAGCTGAACGCGTTCATCGACGCACATCGATCCGATATCGCTGCACTGCTGCGCAGCTACGGTGTGCCCCTGGTGGAGGAGCCCGTGACAGTTTCAGGAGGACCCGGCTGATGTCTGCAGTACCGCTGCGCACGAGCGTGTTATCGCTACTGCTGGCGGCGGTGCCGAACAGCGCCTTGCTTGCCCAGCAGACCCTGCCGCAGTCGCAGGAGGCGCAGATGCCGACGCTGGCGCCGCGGCCGAACTTTGGCGGCAGCGTCGGCAACGGCAGGCCGGGCGTATTCATGCAGGTGCCCTTGACTACGCTCTTCCCCGGCGCGCAGCCGGATGCGCCTGTAATCAAGAACCCGGTCCAGGGCGACCCCAATGCCGAGCAGCGCGGGATGACCTATTTCGTCAATTTCAATTGCGTCGGCTGCCACGCGCCGAATGGCGGCGGCGGCATGGGGCCGGCGCTGAGCAACAATCTCTTCACCTACGGCGCGCAGCCCGAAAACATCTATTTGTCGATCTACCAGGGACGGCCCAATGGCATGCCGGCCTGGGGCGGTGTGCTGCCCGACAGCGTGATCTGGGACCTCGTCACCTATATCGCCAAGATCAGCAACGAGCCGAGCCGGCAATGGGGCCGCACGTTCTCGGCGGACCCATTGTCGCCTGAGCTCGAGCAGGTTCCGAGCGAGCAGGTCTCGACGACCGACCCGTGGTCCGCCACCAAGTCCTTCAATTTCGGTCAAAAGCCCTGATTGAGGAGCGGAGCAGCCGATGATCAGTCCAATGATACGATTGCTGATCGGCTCGCTGCTCGCCATGACGGCTGCAGCTTGCGAGCCCGGTAAGGCGGCCGGCCCGGACAATTTTATGGGCGACGTACGTCGCGGCGCAGATCTCGTCAAGAATTACCATTGCGGCGGTTGCCATGACATTCCGGGCGTTGCCGGCGCCGACGGCAACGTCGGCCCTCCGCTGCATCGGATCGGCACGCGGACCTATATCGCAGGCTACATCCGAAACTCGCCGGACAACATGGCCGACTGGATCGAAGATCCGCAGCGTGCATTGCCCGGCAACGCCATGCCGAGAATGGGCATTTCGCAAAAGGACGCACGCGATATCGCGGCGTTTCTCTATACGCTGAAGTAGATCACATGAATCCCGCACCGCGCCCTGCAAACGTGTTCCGCGATGCGCCTTTGCTGGCCGTCACCATCGTGATGATCGCCATCATGGGATTGGGCCTCGTCGGGGGTGGTGCCTGGCTCGCGATGCTCGGAGGCTCCGTTTACTATCTCGTCGCCGGCATCATGCTGCTGCTCACGGCCTGGCTGCTGGTGCGACGTCGTGCCGAGGCTCTCTGGATCTACGCCGCGCTACTGCTTGGCACGATGGCGTGGGCGATCTGGGAAGCTGGCTTCGATTTCTGGTCACTGGCACCGCGAGGCGACATCCTTGTGCCACTCGGCGTCTGGCTGCTGTTGCCGTTCATAGCCCGACGTTTGGCGCCCAATTTGCGGGCCGCGCGCTGGGCGCTCGGGTTCGTCCTGGTCGTCGGGGCCGGCGTGCTCGGCGTCTCTCTGGCGCGCGATCGCCACGATCTAGCCGGCGCCATAGCGGAGAGCGAGACGACGGGCGCCATCGGCTCCGCGGATCAAGTTACGCCCACCGCGCGCGAGAATTGGACGGCACGCGCTACTTCTCGCTCGGCCAGATCACCACAACCAATGCGAAAGATCTCAAACTCGCGTGGGAATTCAGCACAGGGACCACAAGGGTCCTGACGACCCCGACGAGATCACGAGCCAGGCGACGCCGCTGAAGATCGGCGACCTGCTCTACACCTGTCGCCGCACCAGATCGTGTTCGCGCTCGACGCCAAGACCGGTCAGCTGCGCTGGAAATTCGACCCGCAGGTCCAGCACAACAAGACCTTCCAGCACATGACCTGCCGCGGTGTGTCCTATCACGGGAAGAAGCAGGGCGCGTTGACGGCCGACGGCACCCCAGCTCCAGGCGATTGTCCGGAACGCATCTTCGTGCCGACAAATGACGGCCGGATGTTTGCGCTGGACGCCCGCAGCGGAACGCCCTGCGTCAGCTTCGGTAACAAAGGCCAGATTGATCTCAAGGAGGGGAGCGAGATCCAGACGCTCGGCTTCTACGAGGGCACCTCGCCGCCCCTGGTGACCGACAAGGTCCTGATCGTGGGCGGCGCCGTCATCGACAATTATTCCGATCGCGTGCCGTCGGGCGTCATCCGCGGCTTCGACATCTATTCCGGACGACTGATCTGGGCCTTTGACGCCGGCAATTCCGATCCTAACGAGATGCCGTCGGCATCGCATCATTTCACAGCGGGATCCCTGAATTCGTGGAGCATCTCGGCCGCCGATGAAAAGCTGGGGCTCGTCTATGTCCCGCTCGGCTCGAGCTCGCCGGATATCTGGGGCGGCCGTTCGCCGGAGAAGGAGCGCTACGATTCAGCGTTGATCGCTCTGGATATCGCCACCGGAAAGCTGCGCTGGTCATTTCAGAACGTGCACCATGACCTCTGGGACATGGACATGCCCTCGCAGCCGAGCCTGGTCGATTTGCGTTCGAATGGCGGCACCACGCCGGCCGATCTACATTCTGGCAAAGACCGGCGACATTTTCGTGCTCGACCGCCGCGATGGCCATCAGCTGGTGCCTGCGCCTGAAAAACCTGTACCGCAGGGAGCTGCGCCCGGCGACCGATTGTCTTCCACCCAGCCCTTCTCGGAGTTGAGCTTCCGCCCGCCCGGCATGCTGACGGATGCGCAGATGTGGGGCAGCACGATGTTCGACCAGCTCGCCTGCCGCATCAAATTCAAGCGTCTGCGTTACGAAGGGCCGTTCACGCCACCCTCTGAGCAAGGCACGCTGGTCTTCCCCGGCGATTTCGGCATGTTCGAGTGGGGCGGCATCGCGAACGATCCTGGACGGCAGATTGCCATCGCCAATCCGCAGTCCATTCCGTTTATCTCCCGCCTCGTGCCGCGCGGAAAGGACAATCCAGCCGCGCCGAATGCGGCGCATCCCCCCGGCACCGAACTTGGCGTGCAGCCGATGTACGGCGCCCCCTATGGCGTCGATCTCGGCATCTTCCTGTCGCCGCTCGGCATACCCTGCCTCGCCCCGCCCTGGGGCAATATCGCCGCCGTCGACCTCAAGACCCACAAGGTGGTGTGGCAGCACCGCATCGGCACGATCCGCGACCAGGCGCCGCTCCCGCTGCCCTTCAAGCTCGGCGTTCCCATGCTGGGTGGCCCGATCGTGACCGCGAGTGGGGTCATTTTCATCACGGGGACGATGGACGACTACATCAGGGCGTTCGACGTTCGCGACGGCAGGCAGCTCTGGCAGGATCGCCTTCCCGCTGGGGGGCAATCCACGCCGATGACGTATGAGGCAGGTGGCAAACAATATGTCGTCACAGTCGATGGCGGCCACGGCTCGTTCGGCACGAAGCTCGGCGGCTACGTGCGGGCTTACGCGCTGCCTTGATCGGTCGGCGCGTCTATGTCCGGCGACGTCGGGTCCTGATCGGCCGGCGCGGGCGCGCCAGTGCTGAGGCCACGACGCCAGCACAGGCAGCGACCGCAAGGACAGCAATTCCTTTGCTGATGATCCCGGCGGGCGGAATCTGTTTCCGCACCAGCCAGCCTCCGTCGATCGACGTGCCCGGCGGCGATGCCTCGATCATGCTTCCCTTGCTGATCGGTGCGCGCCGCGCCCGCGACAGCAGGAACCGGAATGCGCTCCCCACCAGATCTTCGGTGAGTTTCGGCGCGATCGCATAGGCCATCTGACCCGCTCGGGCTGGCCAGCCGACAGCCACTTCATCGCGCGGCGTACGGACAAGGTTCAAAAAGGTCTGGGCAACGTCTGCTGATCGGATCGCTTCGATCGCTTTTCGGCGGGATGGTGGCCCCCGCGCCCTTCTTGATGGTAAGCTCTCTGATCCAATCAGGTGTCACAGCCACAGTCGGTAAGCAGCATTAACCCGACTCAGAGGAGACAATAGTTTCCCGGCAAGCCGCACGTCGTGACCCCGTCGGACTCAGCGGCAGCCGGAATGGCAGATCATTGGTATCGGCCTCTTCAATACCGGTCGACAGCTTGGCGGGCTTATCGGCGTCGCGGCCCTCCAAACCCTGATTGATCACAACATTGCAGGCAACGTAGCAGTGCTAGGGGCTAACCTGACGGCCGGCACTTTCGCTGTCGACGAGCGGCTGAAACTGACCGCTGCTATAATCGCTGGGAAAGGCATGGACGCGCTCGCCATGCAGGCATCGACTTTTCTTCTGGATGGTGCCCTCATTCGGCAATCAACAGTGATCGCCTTCGATACCGCCTTCAATGCGATCGCCCTGCTCTTTGTCATTGCAGCGCCGGTGCTGATCTCCCTCAAGGTCGCCCTGTCCAGGTACTCCAGGGAAGGCAAAGCGACGCGCGGCCATACAATCTAACACGACGGCCAGTCGCTCGCGATCAACGCGCGGCTTTGTCCGTAGCTCGTTCGCTGCAGACAGGCCTGCTTGTAACATCTTTTCAGAGACCAAGTACCGCATATCGGACGTGGAAGCCGATTTGGCATCCCGTGCAGGTATTGGTAATCTGGTTCGCATCATACCTGCCCATCCGGCGGAGACGAATGGAATCCTTTGTTGGAAAGCACGCTGAAGAGCTCGACCTGCACGCCCTTCGAGTGCTGGATGTCCTGTTTCGTGAACGCAGCATTACGCGCGCTGCGTCAGCGTTGAATACTCAACAGCCAGCGTTAAGCAAAACCTTGGCCCGGCTTCGACGCTACTTCGACGACCCGCTATTTGTCCGCGTGTCACTCCATATGGAGCCAACCGCGAAAGCCTTGGAGTTGGAGAAGCCGGTCCGCGCCGTGCTCGATGGCCTGCAACGATTGCGCAGCGAGCAAACCCGGTTTGAGGCGCCCGAATCCCGGCGTGTCTTCCGAGTGTTCACTCTCGATGCCGGAGTGATCGTGATCCTGCCTCCCATTATCAAGAACCTGCTCAGTTCCGCACCTGGAGTCCGGTTGCGCGCGGCTCAGGTTGGGTTACAAAATCTCCACCCCTCCCTGGAATCGGGGGACATCGATCTCGCGATCGGCGAGTTTCCGTTACTAATTCCTGGGATCCGCCGGCAGAAGCTGTTCTCAGGACAGCATATGTGCCTCTTCCAGAAGGATCATCCCCGCCTCCGCCAGACGCCATCGCTCGGTGAATTCATGGAGGAGCAGCATATATTCATTACTGCTGCGGGCACGGGTCATCCACACCAGGTCGCTGAACGATCGCTGGAACAGCAATTGCCAGCAAAGAACATCATTGCCCATGTGCCCACGTTCACTGCGGCAGCTATTCTCGCCAAGAGCACCAATGCAGTCGCAACCATGCCTGGCCCAGTGGCGGCAGTTCTCGCTCGTGAGCTGGACATGCAGTTAGCCAAACCTCCGCTCAAGTTACCAGCCTTCGAAATTGCCCAGTACTGGCACGAGCGCTTCGATCGGGACCCGGGCAATCAGTGGCTACGTACCGTCATCTATTCTCAATTCGGGGGAAAGCCACCGGCCCGGAAACGATAGAAGCTTATTTGCCACGGCGATGCGGACGGTACATCCAACGTCAGGTCTCGTTCCGATACTTTCAAAAGGCCCATTAGTCGATCCAACTCCACCCCACTCGTCAACGGCATTCCAGACCCCGGCCCCCCGTCCAAGGGTGCCGATTGCAGTGTTTCTCAGCCTTGCTGCGACGTTGCCCGACGGCCCATCTCGTGCCGTCGGGCTGCAGCAGACTTATATACGCGGATCAAGTACCGGCGCAGCCGGCTTGCGATCGCTACCCTGCCAAGCTTGTGCTGAATCCTGCGCACGCGCATAGGCCGTGGAAGACTGGTACTCGGTTTTGGCCGAGGATTTGACGTCGACGCCGCAGACTTGCCTTGCGAACTGAACGTATTCGCCATTGCCAGCAAACTCAGCACGTTGCATCGTCAACGCGCGGATCATCTGCAACGGCGTCCCGTTGAAATTCTCAAACATGAACAAGCGACCACCCCAGTCAGACAGGTACAGGTCACGGATCACACGACCAATCTTGAGCCGATCATGCGGCTCTCCATTCGGCCCCGTGTTAAGCCGCTTGAGCCAGGGACCGACCCGTGCATCCTGCCACTGTTTCTCTGTTGGAAACAGCAGAGCACTCCGCCCACACAAATCAAGCAGCTCGTGGATCAGCGCTGAAAAGTGCTCAAGATAGAACGCCCGGCCGAAATCATAGAGGAGAATGTTCGGCTTGTAGTGCCCGCCAGGCGTGAGAAAACCTAACTCCTCGGCGGCGACCACGTGAGCAATCATGGCTTGATGAAAACCGACGAATTTGGCGACGCGAACTTGTACCGGAGGGATCTTGCTCGTTCCGATATGTTCGGTGATGAGAATCGCTAATCCCGCCATCAGCTCGGCACGGACCATCTGCCGAATGATCGCATGATAGTGCAGCCAATCGAATACGCGCTGAGGGTACAGCTTTGCGTGATCCGGGTTTCCGATGTGGAAGACGTACTTCCAGGGAATGAAGACGTTGTCAAAAACGGTGATATTGTCGAGCTCGTCACCCGCGGCCGCCAACGGATGTTCAACCGAGTCCTCCTTTACGGTGCTCTCGCGGCATACCACTGTGACGCCCTTGGCGCTGACGGGGACCATCGCGTAGATAATCTGCTCGGCCGGAATTCCGGGACGGAAAAAGACACCGATGTGGATCCAGTCACCGAAGGCCGTTCCGGTACCAATGGCTTTAACGCCATCAACAACGATCCCCTCTTCGTCCGTTTTTATCAGGCGAAGCGCCGGCGATTTCGCCTGGGCGTCGGGCGATGAGCGATCGGCCTGTGGATCGACAAATTGGGGAGTGCAATTGAGATCGTGCTCCCTTGCAAACCGGAAGAAATCCACCGCGTTCTTTGCTAGGCCCCGCCCCTCGGCACCAATCGCCGCGTCCTCCCAAGGTTGCGGATCGTCAACATAGGTCAGAAGCGGATAATTGTTGGTATCAGGCAAGCGGGGGAACGATGTCCCGCCAATTTCTCGCATGACCGTCTCGTGATATTTTCGCTTGCGTCTTACCTCTTCCTTGTTCCGATGCCCGAACCACTGCATGGATCGCCGCTCTCCGTCTTCGTCGACGAACGTCATGACGTCCTGCAGATCGTTGCGGTGATGCAGGTCGTAGAATTCCGCGATTCGACGGGCATAATCGCGAGTCTTAGGGTGAGTGGCAACGTTGTCGATCTTTTCGTCTCCGACCCAGACGTTACGCCCGTCATTGAGTGCTTCGAGATATTGTGCGCCTGTTCGTAGCATTTCTTCTCCTATCGATTAGGTCACGTTTCGGATGGTTGCATAGCTGCGGCTGTGATAAATGAGAGGATCGCCTGGTATCGCGTGCAGGATGGCGAGCACCTCCGCGAAAATGACGCTATGGCTGCCTACGTCTCGGACATGAGCCACTCTACAGTCGAGCGCCACACGAGAGCTCTTGCAGTACGGCGCGCCAGTCGTGAGGATTCCCCAGTCTGCCTCGTTGAACCGGTCCGACATGGGCACCTTCCCGGCCCCGGAAAACAGCTGCGACAAGGCAATCTGGTCCGCAGACAAGCTGCTCACGCAGAGCACTCCGTTCGCTCTGATGATCGAGTTTGCAAAGCTTTTCCGATTTGAGCAGACCATCAGCGTTGGCGGGTCGTCTGTAATCGAGCATACGGCTGAGCATGTGAAACCCGCGATGCCATGCGCCCCGTTCGTTGCGACAATCGATACAGGAGTCGCCAGCTTAGAAAGTGCCTCGCGAAAATCGTCAGCTGACACATGGCCCGCGCAGGGACCTTCCGTCAGTCGCGCAGCGGCTAAGTCACTGGCCACAGTGTGGGTCTGCCCGAGCATTTTTCCTCTCCATGGTTTCCGGGCGCGGCTGGCCCCGCTCGGATGCATTTCTTAGAATTTTGTTGGCGAAGCCTCTCGCAACACGGTGCCGCCCGCCATCGGGCGCCGGGCTATTGGCAGTATTGCCCTGAAGGAATGGACGCCCCGCCGATTCTCGGGTCCGCTAGGAGGACCAAGTCTATCCGCCAGAATACTCAAGCCTGCTGTTATCGGAGCGGGCACACCGGCCGCGCTACCTTGCGCAACGCGCTGCGTTGATCGGCAGTGGAAGAGGAGAGCTACGATGCAGGATCCGCCAAATTGTCTCTTCCGGGATATCCGGGTTGAAGGACCTGCCCGGCCGCCGCTGGTCATGCAAATACGCAACAGCCTGCGTGCTGCAATTGAAAGCGGCGCTCTTCGGCCGGGTGCGAGACTACCGTCCTTGAGAGATCTGGCTGCGCAACTTGGCGTCGCGCGAGGAACAGTCGGGGCCGCATACGACGGGCTGCTCGAGGAGGGCTTAATTACTACGGCCGGCGCGGCCGGGACGTTTGTTTCGGACCGCCCGGCCAGAGCCGCGTCCTCCGCCAGCGTCACGATAGAACTTCCGGCGAACCCGATAGTCGGTGGTTTCGGCCTCCCGATCCTGCCGTTCCAGACCGGTGTACCTGCGCAGGACGCCTTTCCGGCCAAGCTCTGGGCTCGCATCCACGCTCGCGCAGTCCGGGCAGAGGCAAGTGCCCCTCCAAGCTACCCGGACCCTTGTGGGCACCATGAACTTAGACGGCAAGTCGCGACTTACCTCGGAATAGCCCGCGGCATCCGGTGCGTGCCGAACCAGATTATCATCACCAGCGGTTTTCGCGCTGGATTGGCGCTGGCACTTCTTGTTCTGGGCGCGCGCGGTCGAACCGCACTCATAGAAGATCCAGCCTTCCCTTTGATGAGAGTTGGATTGAAAGTGGCGGGCGTAGATGCGGTCGGGGTGCCTGTAGATCAACAAGGCATAGAAATCGGTGCCGCCACGCAGCGCTTTCCTGAGGCTTACCTTGCCGTCGTAACACCTGGCCAGCACGCACCAACAGGTGCCGTCATGTCTAGCAGAAGGCGGACCGATCTGCTGCAGTGGGCCCGCTCGGGCGATCGATGGATCATTGAGGACGACTACCTGAGCGAGCTTCAGCTGATCGGCCGGGTCGCGCCAGCGCTCGCATCAGAAGACGATCAGGGAAAAGTCATCCACATCGGCAGCTTCAGCAAGACCATGAAGCCCTCACTGGGCATCGGTTTCCTTGTCGCTCCCCCGAAGGTCGCCCCGAAGTTTGCAGAGGCTGCTGCCTGCTTTTTACCCTCACCTTCTATCGCCTCGCACATCGCGATGGCGCAATTCATCGCGGACGGCCACTATCTTCGGCATCTCAGGAAGATGAAGCGCCTGTACGGGATGCGGCTGAAGGCCCTGCTCGATGAAGTCAAGGATGAAGCCATAGATCCGGTCGCAGCGGGCCATGCGGTCCTGATACGCTGCGCGCCGGGGACCAGTGATATGGATGTGGCCCGCAGAGCCGCCGCATCCGGCCTGTCGCCGACGCCCTTGTCACCCTGGTTTGCTAATCCTGCAACGGCAGAACACGGCTTGATGCTAGGTGTGACGAATCTCCGGGAATCCTCTGCCAGACAATCCTGGCTCATGCTCAAGCCGCTCCTGAGAAGCTAACAGTCCCGTTTGTCGTGCAGGACATCCCTCTGCTCTTCGGAGATTGGCTTAGCGAAGAGAGTGCAGGTCGTCAGCCCAAGCGCCCCTCGTGTGAAAGCATGTCCCCTCGTCGCAGAATGATCCCCTGCGCCCTCTTGGTACAATAATTTTCCTACATCTTGGCACTATCGCCGCCAACACGGTTCGGTAAAAGCCGATTAGGCCGGAGCCCTGGCCTTCCGCACGCCAGCGGAACAATGCCGTCCACCAAGGATATTTGAATGAAGAGCCTCGCAGCACTTGCTGTAGGAGTAGCGCTGATCATTAGCAGCGCATCAGCCGACGACTCGCACCAGATCAAGACCGGTGGAGCTAACGTTTCACTCAATTCTGCCAGCGGAATTCCGAATCTTCCGGGGAAGTCGCTCAAGACGGTGCTGGTCAAGTATGAGCCCGGAGCTTCCTCACCGCCGCATACCCATGCAAAATCTGCTTTTATCCTTGCCTATGTGCTGGAAGGGGAAGTCACGATCGCCATCAATGGTCAACCCGCCCGCAACTATAGGCGCGGGGAATTCTGGACAGAGAACCCAGGAGACCATCATCAGGTAAGCGCTAACGCCAGCAAGACAAATCCCGCACAGATCCTGGCGATCTTTGTGGTCGATACTGCCGATACGGAGCTCACCATCTTCGCACGATAAATGCAGTCACTGATCACCTCCAAATTTGAAGGAACATCCAAATGAACCCCCGATCGAATATCTTCAAGTCCGCTCCTGACGTCGTGAAGGCTCTTATGGAAGTTGAAAAGACGCTGACAGCTGGCACAATCGAACCTCGCCTCGCGATGCTCATCAAGCTCCGCGCATCGCAGATCAACAGCTGCGCCTTCTGCGTCAACATGCATGTTAAGGAGGCGCTCAAGGCGGATACGAACATGCGGCTGCACATGCTAAGTGCGTGGCGTGAGTCGTCTCTCTTCTCGGAACGTGAGCGGGCAGCTCTGGCCTGGACCGAGGCGCTCACCAAAATTGCGGAAGCAGGTGCGCCCGATTCCGACTACGCAACGCTGCAAAGGCATTTCAGCGACCAGGAGATCAGCTATCTGACCCTTATGGTGGGTACAATCAATCTTTGGAATCGGACCCAGATAGGACTTCGTGCCGACCACCCTGTCGATGAGAGTGATCGTCCTGCACAGAAAGTCGCCTGACTCCCGAGCACTGTCGGCCCGACTATGTCGGGCCGGCCTTTTTAGTGCGAGGAAAGTTCGATGGGAGAGCGCCTGCTTCCAACTATAAGCCGTGCTGCTCTGGTTGCGGCACAACAAAATTACTTTGCGCTTCATACTAGCACCCGGGCTCATTGAGGCGCGGCAAAGCCTGATCGACCCGAGCGGCGCGTCGCCACCCAATGAGATTGTTTGGTCCTGTCGAAAACCCCGCTTTCGAGCCAACGACTGGTTAGACGCTTACGGTCAGAAGCGGACATCGGCCCACTCGACAATCCCTGTAAACCGTCGAAATTGACCCGAATGTATGGACCGGCTGCGTTTCGCAATAGAGATCGTGCGTGGGTTTCGGAAGTCGCTGATATGTATCCGGCCTGTTTGATCGGCTCGCGGGCCGTGGCCTTGATGGGAATACGCACGCATCGTTGGTCTTATTAGTGGACAGGTTGGCAAGCAACCATTTGGGTCACCAGACTCTGGATGCGTTCATTGATCCGTTCCATGCATCTCTCTGTCGCGAACTCGGGGTAGGGTTCAGATTGCGATCACTTCGTGATTTGGTGCGTCGAAGGTCTTCTCGTTGCGCAAGATGCTCCATGATATCCGCGCCAGCTTATTGGCCAGGGCCGTTGCCAGCTTGTTGCGGTGCAGCCGTGGAGCTGCGTTCTGCAGCCATGCTCCGAAGCTGAAGCGATTCCAATTATGCGGGCGCATCAGGATGACGTTTGCAGCCTGGATGAACAGGGTTCTGAGATACTTGCTTCCGCGCTTGGAGATGCGTCCCAGAATAGATCGGCCACCCGTACTGTACTGACGTGGCACGAGCCCAAGCCAAGCCAAAGTCTCGTCCGCGCTCGAATGCCTCACCAGTGCCAATGGCCGCCACGACGGCGGTCGAGATCAGCGGGCCGATGCCGGGGACGCTCATGAGGCGCTGGCAGTTGGCTTCCTTCTCGCCGATCTGGTCGATCTCGCTGGCAAGGGTCTCGATCCGCTCATCGATATGTATCCAGTCTTCGTAGAGACCTACGATCAGATCGCGCATTCGCGGCGATATCTGGTCCTGCCGATTCTCCAGGATTGCCAGAGCGAGTTCCGCAGAGCCGCCGCCCCAGTCCTGACCGCGATGCCTTGCTCGATCAGAAAGGCACGGATCTGATTGATGGTCGCCGTTCGCCGCGAGACCAGGCGGGAGCGAACCCGATGCAGAGCCTGGAGGTCGAGCTGGTCCTGTGTCTTCTCGCGTACCACGCGCAGGTTCGGCCGTAGGGCGGCCTCAGCAATAGCTTCGGCGTCGTTGTAGTCGTTCTTCTGTCCCTTCACGAACGGCTTCACATAGATCGCAGGGATGATCCTTGGCTGATGGCCAAGTTGGCGCAGCGCACGGCTGACAAAGTGCGCGCTGAGACAAGCCTCCATTGCCGACGATGCTGGGCGGCAGTAGTTTGAAGGCTTCAAGGAGCCCCAGTCTCTTGATCTTGCGACGGAAAGCGATCTTGCCGTCAGTGCCTAAACCGACGACGTGGAAGACTTCCTTGCCGATGTCGATGCCGATCGAGGCCAAAGGTTTGGTGGTCATGG
The DNA here is from genome assembly GCF_030272265.2 of Bradyrhizobium sp. 62B. Classification (NCBI taxonomy): domain Bacteria; kingdom Pseudomonadati; phylum Pseudomonadota; class Alphaproteobacteria; order Hyphomicrobiales; family Nitrobacteraceae; genus Bradyrhizobium; species Bradyrhizobium sp. 62B. The sequence continues at coordinate 5,238,349 of NZ_CP092841.2, forward strand.
GCTGCTTCTCCGGATGCTGCGGGGTAGTCTTTGCAGACTATCGCCGCGGGGGAAGCAGCCGGTCCAGCCCATTAACGGACGTTGTGGTTGCAGTTGTTCAATTAGTCCCGATTGGAAGAGTAACGATTGTTCTGCATCCACCATGCTGACTATCGCGCCGGATTTCGCCCTGCAATTGACGGCCAGGAGGCGCACCAAACGTGAGCCCATGCCTTGGGAGGGCTCGGGAGGGCAGCCTACCCCATCGTCCTCGACGACCAATTCGAGCCCGGAAGGCTGTCGGGACAAACTGATTTTGACCGTGCCTCCTCGATCTTCCGGAAAGGCATATTTGAAAGCATTGGTCGCAAGCTCATTGACGATCAGTCCCACCGAAACCGCATTGGACGAATTGACTTCTACCTTCGTCCGAATTGACCACGACGGCTATCGGGCGCACATCGCGAAGCATGTCGCCGAGCGTGCGGCAGAGATCTTCGAGATGGCCGCTCATCTCTACCGTGCCGCCATCCTTGTCGCCGCGTAGTCGCTCTTGTGCGCGGGCAATGACAGCAACTCGAGCCTGGGCATCAGACTAGGTGAGCCACACCGTACTTTCGCACCCTTGCCGAAGTACCTTTGAGTACGGACATACACGTTCGGTTTCCATGATCAGTTCGCGTGCAATCGTACGGTCGACGTCTGGAAGTGTGACCTCGGTATCAACCTTGAGCAGGAACAGACCATCAGACGGGTCTCTACCGAACGTCACACTGACCCGGATCGAGCAATCCCGTACCGGAATCCTATTCCGCGCCGCGATCAGATTCATCGCACCGTGAAAGCATGCAGCAAGACCAGCGGCAAACAGCTGCTCTGGATTCGTCCCCCCGCCGGTGCCGCCAAGCTCGCTTGGAAGTCGCAAATCAACGCAAAGCGCTCCGTCATCAGACTTCGCTACTCCTGACGCTCTTCCATGGCGTGCTTCACCGCCCGTCAGTCTCACCCAGCCGGTATAGAGCGGCTGAAATGCCTCCCCTGTGTACTTCTCGAGCAGACTGATCGGTGGTGTTTTGACAGAACTCATGACGGGCCCTTTCTAACCATATTGTCGATCACTTCCGTAATCACCAACAGATCCGGCAGGCGGCTGCCTGTGACCATCAAATGGCTCGCTGCTCAGAGCCGTAACGCTGACCAGAGCGACGACGCATCGCCGCTACGAAATTACGATAGTCGCGAGCCATGCTTTCCAAGATCTCTGATTGGAGAGGCACTTATGCGGACGGTTTAAAACACGATGACACTTGAGCCTCTGGTCGCCCTGTTCTCGACGTCTCTGTGAGCCTGAGCCAGTTGATCGAGCTTATAGATTTGACCGATCGGCACTTTGAGGCCGCTTTCCACTTTTGCGAAGAATGCCGCGGCGTACCGCAGGAGATCCTGTCTTTGGTGCGTGTAGTGAATGAACCGCGGACGAGTAAGATAGAGCGAGCCAAGCTGCGCCAGCTTCCCGACTTCGATGGATGGCGGGTCGCCCGAGGCGGAGCCGAAGCTCACCAGCATCCCGCGCATCGACAGGCTCCGGAGCGAGGTCTCGAAACTATCTGCACCTGTCGAATCGAACACCACATCCGCGCCACGCCCGCCAGTAAGCTCGCGAATCTGGTCCGCGACCTTTTCTGATGTGGAAACGACCACATACTTGCAACCATGCGATAACGCGTGAGATGCTTTTTCTTTCGAACCTACGACGCCGATCACTGTCGAACCGATTGTCCTCGCCCATTGACAAAGAATGGTGCCTACGCCGCCAGCGGCTGCATGAACGAGCACCACGTGCCCTCTTCGTACGGGGAAGACATCCTGGAGCAGGAACGCTGCAGTGATACCCTGCTGCAGGGCGGCCGCGGCCAGCTCAGGCTCGATCGTGGCGGGGAGCTTCACCAACCGGTCCGCCGCAACACTTCGCTCCTCAGCGTAGCTGCCTGGAGAAACGCCCGCGTACGCCACGATATCACCGACGGCAAGGTCCAAGCCTTCCGTTCTGATTTCCTTGATGATCCCGCAACCAGAAACACCGAGTCCTGTGGGGAGTGGCAATGGATAGTGCCCCTGCCGGTGACTTATATCGAGATAGTTCACCCCGGCCGCGATGTGGGCAACAAGAGCTTCGCCAGACTTCAGACTGCCGCGGGGCTCGGTCCGCATTTGCATCACCTCCGGTCCGCCGAAGCTGTCGATTTTGATAACCTTTGGCATATTCCGTACTGCTACAATCCTTTGACCGCGCCGCCATCAACCCGAATCATGCTTCCAGTTACGAAGCTCGCGCGTGTCGATGCGAGGAAGCAGACGACATCGGCAAACTCTTCGGGCCTGCCGTAGCGGCCAGCCGGGATTGAGGCCAGCATCGCTTCCGTTATTTCCGCAACTGTCCGGCCTTGCTGCCTGGCATTCGCCTTGTCGAGCTCACCAGTTCGGTCCGTTTGAATGCGTCCAGGCAGCACCATGTTGACCGTCACCTCGTCCTTTGCGACCTCTGTTGCCAGTGTCTTTGCCCACCCGGCCAAGGAAGACCTCAGCATGTTCGAGATCGCGAGATTTGGAATAGGCTGCACGATCGACGTCGATGCTACCAATATTATTCGTCCGAACCGTTGGGCTCGCATTCCTGGCAATGCCAGGCCGACCATTTGAACCAGCGGAAGGACCATCGACTCGAACTGGGCGGTTAACACCGCTCGATCCAGCTCAGCTGCCAGGCTGGCGGGCGGACCGCCTGTGTTGGCAACCAGAATATCGATTCCTCCAAGCAATTCTCTGGCTTCAGCGAATATCTCGTCCGCCGATTTGCCGAGGTCGCCAGCAACCGGAATTGCCCTGCCCTTACCTTTCTCGCTAATCGACTTTGCCAGGGTGGCAAGCTGCTCTTTGCTTCTCGCGGTAACCGCGACATTTGCACCCTCAGCAGCCAGCCCTTCGGCAATAGCACGGCCCAATCCGCGACTTGATGACAGCACAAGCGCGCGCTTTCCCTCTAGTCCAAGTTCCATGTCCGCTTCTCCCGTGAAAAGGCTTTGAGCTGCCGTTACGCCGGTTCAGAGGCAAGATCGCGACCGGTTGCTTCTGCCTCGGCGAGCTGCGCGATGATTTCGGCGCCGCGATTGGCGACAGGCATTCCGCCAAAGAGGTAGGCGAGGCTCACGACCGCATGCATCTCCTCCCACGAGGCGCCGGCCTTGCGGGCGGCGCGCGCATGTAACGAGGCTGCATCGAGCAACCCCATCACCAACATGCCGAAGAGCATGAGCTGAGATGTCTTCACGTCGAAGCAGGCCGGATACATTGCATGCCGGCGAATCTCCTCCTGAAGATCGAGAAGCTTGCAGTCGAGCGCACCCGTGACGTTCAGCCGCGCTGCAATGCGTGGAGGCACGAATCCGATGAGATCTTCGTACCGCTTGCCCCGCTCCTCAAGGCTCAGCCGATCGTCGCGGTATGGTCCGACTTCGCTTCGAACGCGCGAAAAGTCCAGGATGGATTTATTCATTGCATTTTCCTGATGGCTTTTGATGCAGTTAGCTTACGGCGTCACATTGACGCCGCGGTCGGATCGCCCGGACGAACCAGAGGAGCCGGCACGACCAAGCGTTCGACTGCTTCGACCCCGTAAAAGAGAACTACTCCCAGCGCAGTCAGGATTGTCAGTGCGGCGAATACACCGACGGTATCAAGCTGTCCGTTCGCGTAGAGCAAATAGTAGCCCAGCCCCCGCTCTGCCGCGACAAATTCGGCAACCACCGCACCGACCACCGCAAGGCTCATACCGATTTTCAGGCCAGCGAAAATGCTCGGCAGCGCAGTCGGCAGACGCAATTTGAAGAACGTATCGACTGAGCTGGCTCCCATCGAACGGAAAAGCCGCACCGTATCTCGTTCTACAGCGTCCAATCCTACCATGGTGGAAAGCGTGATCGGAAAGAACGCAATCAGGAAGGCAATGAGCACCTTGGCTTCGAGCCCGGTTCCGAACCAGATGATCAGCACGGGCGCAATCGCCACCTTGGGGATCATCTGAGACGAAACAAGGAGCGGATAGACCGTCTGCCGCGCGATGGAGCTGAACGACACCAGCACTGCGATCATCACACCAAGCAGACCGGCGCTGCAGAACCCCAACAGGATTTCCAGAAGCGTTGGAATGGTGAAGCTGGCGTACATCCCTCTCTTATCGATCAAGTTGAACGCAATATCCCGCGGCGACGGCAGGATCAGCTTCGGTATGGCGAGCATATCGACTACCGATTGCCAGAGCACCAGGGACAGGAGAATAGTCGTCAGCGGCCAGAATGCCTGGCGCACCATCGGGACCAGACGGCGCACTACGGGGGCTGAAGCCGACTCTTGGGAAACCTGAAGCGCTGCTTTCATGAGTGGTCCTTCAATACGCCATGTTCCATGAAGAGGTCTCGGACCCGGCCCGTGTACGCCGTAAATTCCGGTAGATCGCGCGAATGGATTGTCCGCGGGCGCGGGATGTTGATGTCGATGACATCGGCAATCCGGCCAGGTCGCGCGGTCATGACCATGACGCGATCACCAATAAACACGGCTTCATCCATGTTGTGGGTTATGAAGACGACTGTTCTCGTATCTGCCTTCACGATGTGCTGGAAATCGAGAGCGAGTTGATCCCGTGTGATTGCATCCAGCGCAGCAAAAGGCTCGTCCATCAGAAGCAGCCTGGGTTCGTGCAGCAGCGCCCGGCAAATCGAGACCCGCTGCCGCATTCCGCCCGAAAGCTCATGAGGGTAGTGACGCTCGAAGCCCTTCAGGCCGACCATTGCAAGCAGATCCAGGGCACGAGCGGTCACCGACCTCCGCGACATCCCGCGGACCTCCGCCTGAAGAAGGACATTATCAAGCGCATTGCGCCACGGGAGCAGGAGATCCTTTTGAAAGACGATACCAGCGTCCTTGTAGGGCTGGAGCAGCGGATCGCCATCGATCATCAGAGTGCCGCTTGACGCCCTCTCCAGACCTGAGACCAGCGAAAGCAAGGTTGATTTGCCACACCCCGAGGGACCGACGATTGTGACGATCTCACCATGTCGAAACTCGGCTGTTGTTGGCCGCAATGCGACCAGCGGCGGCGCTCCACTGACACGGGCCGGATAATGCTTGCTTACCTCGCTCAGTGTTACCAGAGCCGCAGCGTCCCTTGCTTCTGTAGCTGCATGAACCATCGACATTGCTGGGTCCCTCTACGCGAGGAAGTCGTTTGTGAAAAAGTCGCCCACGGGCCGCGCAATCGGCTGCCGGATGGCCTCAATCACCGCCGCGTAGGTGGCTGCCATCTTGACTGGATCGTGCGCACCAAAGCCCACGAGATCCCGGTCGTCTTTCTTGTTCAGGATACGAGCGATATCGAGCTCCTTGAGGGCATTGGCTCGATCAAGCTCGGGGGCACTCTTCACGATTGCTTCTACAGCTGCGGCGGGGTTTGCGAAGGCATCCGTATAGCCTCGCAGCGTCGCCTGAACGAAGGCCCTCGTCAGGTCGGGGTTGGCACGAACGAAGGCACCTGTGCTGATGATGCCGTCGCCGTAAATGTCGACCCCATGATCGCCAAAATTGAACACGCCAACTGTCTTACCTGCCGGAGCCCGGGCGGCCGTGCTGGGAAGCGCCGGCAGATACGTTGACACTGCATCGGCCTGACCTTGCAACATCAAAGCTGCTTTGGCATTTGCAGCCGCACTCTTCCACTCGATGGTACCTGCATCAAAGCCATTGGCCTGGGCCAGGAGCTTGATGAGTGCAGGCGTTGTGGATCCAGGTGAATCCACGATGGAGCGCCCGGCGAGATCCTTCGGTTTTTCGATCCCTCGGCCGTTCAAATAAAACAGCGAAAGCGGGATTCTGCCACAGACGACGGCAACGCTCTTCATCGCCGGCTCCGGCGTTGCGCCCTGCAGTTGAAGCATCTGGACGATATCGGCGTGCGCGAACTCCGCGTTTCCCGCTGAAAGCATCTGGAATGCAAAAGCGTTCCCAAGAACGTGCTTGATCGTCAAGTCGATGCCGGCTTGCGCATAATATCCCCGCTCCCGGGCGAGATAGTAGGGAGCAAAGTCGCCTCGCGGCACGAAAAGAATTGCCAGCGTCAGCTTTGCAGGTTGCGCCGAATTCACACGGCGCGGCACAGCCAGACGGGCCGCGATCAAACCGGCTGACGACAACAGTATACGACGCGAGGGCTTGATCAGCGGCAAGCGACACATGAGGCGCTCCTCCAGTGGGTACACGCACCTTTTAAGTCGACGATATCGGTGCAGTCAACTAAAATCGATTTTCTTAGCATCACCGATATTGACATGGGGAATTGATGAGATCTAATTAGTTGACCAGGCGGGCCTCCTTCTGATCCCGCAACACGGAGGTAGAGATGTCTGCAACTGCCAAACCCGCTGCCTCGTCGGCGCAGCCTTCAGCCTGGATGCGAGGTGAAATCCTGAAGGTCGACCATTTTTCGATCCGTGTTCCGGATATCGAGCGTGCGGCCGCCTGGTATTGCTCGGTGTTGGGGCTGCAGAATGCCGGGCGCGCCAACGGCCGCACATATCTGGCCGCGCCCCTTTCGGGTAAGATCACTGTAGCCTTGTCCCAGGGCGGCACTGGACTGGAGTACGTTAGTCTTCTAGTCAAAGATGACCACGCACTCGCAAATATCCGACGAAAACTCTCCGCGGCCGGAATCTCGCCGAAAGACTCCGGCGGCGATGCCCGGCCCGGCGCGGAGGCAGCTTCGCGTATTCAGCTTCCGATCGGTTCGGACATTGAATTCATGGTTGACCCTGCTGCGGACAAGCCGCGAGGCGGCGCCCGTCAGCCCCAGCTCGGCGCTTTCAACATTGTGGCGAGCCATGTTCAGCTGAGGACGCCTGACGTAGCTGGCCTAGCGGAATTCTTTCAGAAGGTCGGGTTCAGAATGACCGACTTCGCCAAACCGCCTGGCGGGGAAGACCTCTTTGCAGCATTCGTTCGGGCCAACGAATTTCATCATCAGTTTGCATTGTTCTCAGGTCGCGCTGGTCTCCACCACATCGCGCTGGAAATTGACGAGGTGGACTTTCTGAAGATCGGCGATCATTTCGCGCGGCTGGGAGTGACTGCAGAATACGGCCCCGGTCGGCACAAGCCGGCCAAAAGCATTTTCATCTACGTCCGGGATCCATTCGGAAATCGCATTGAAATCACCAGCCCCATGGAAATGGTTGGCCATGAACAGCCGCCTTCACAACTGACCGAGCCGTTCTCATTCCTTGTGAACATGTGGGGACCTCAGCCACCAGATTCCTGGATGAAGGACTGGACTTGAAAGAGGGGCTTGAAAGGATCGACGATGCCATTTGAGACCATTCTGACCAAGTCGCTCGGGCTGAAGGCCCCGATCATTGCAGCGCCCCTGGGGCGCGGTTCTAGTGCGGACTTCCTCGCGTCCGTCTCGCGCGCCGGGGGCTTCGGTTTCGTCGCACTCATGCATATGCCTGAGGACACCGTGGCAAGTGAGTTGAGCGCGATCAGCCGGGCGACGAACGGGCACTTCGGCGTCAACCTGACATTGATCGTTGACCAACGAAAGCGGCTCGACGCCGCTCTGGCCGCGGGCGTGAGACATTTCTCTATGTGGCACGGTGACCTTGCTGAACATATCCCGGCCATCAAAGAGGCCGGCGGCCAGGTGTTCTGGACCATCGGCTCGGTCGAGGATGCCAGACGTGCGCGGCAGCTCGGCGTGGACTGGATCGTTGCACAGGGGCGAGAAGCCGGCGGCCATCTGGTCGGCAGCGCACCGATCATGTCCCTGCTTCCCGCCATCGTGGATGCGGCAGACGGGCTCCCGGTAATCGCTGCTGGAGGGATTGCTGACGGTCGAGGTCTCCTCGCCGCCTTGTCGCTGGGCGCCTGTGGCGTCTGGATGGGAACACGGTTTGTTGCCAGTCGGGAGTCGGCGAACCACCCCGGCTACAAGGACAAGGTCGTCGAGGCGACGGCCGCAGATCTGGTCGAGACAAAATTGTTCGATTCCGGCTGGCAGAATTCACCGCACCGGGTCATTCGTAATTCGACCTACGAAAGCTGGATCAAGTCTGGCCAGCCTGCCAACGGGCGGCGGCCCGGAGAAGCAGACGTCATCTCCCGCTTCCCGAATGGCAAACCATTGCTCCGCTACGATGTTGCAGCCCCCTGGGCGGCAATGGAAGGCGAGTGGGAAGCCGGCCCCCTCTACGCAGGAGCATCTACACAGCTCGTTCACCAGATCCTGCCGGTTGATGATATCCTTGCGGGAATCGTAGACCAGGCGGAGCGGGAATTGGCTCGCGTTTCGCGACTGCACAAAGCCAGCTGACGAGCGGAGTCACAATGAGGAGCCGTGTGGAAGGAGACGAAAGTGCATCGGCGGGCGGCGCCGGCGGGAAAGCACATTCCTCGCGAGCTGCCGCTATCGGTCAGCGGCTCCGGTTGGACATTATCAATGGGAAGTTGCCGCCCGGGAGCAAACTTCATCTCGAGGAATTGCGGGAGGAACTCGGGGTCAGCCTGAGCCCCTTGAGAGAATCTCTGACTCGCCTCGTGGCTGAAGGATTGGTTACGTCCCAGGATCAACGCGGCTTCGCGGTGGCCCCTGTTTCAAAAGAGAATCTCCTCGAAGTGATCGATTTGCGAACCATTCTCGAAACGAAAGCGCTGAGAAGCGCGATCGAGAAGGGAGACGACGGATGGGAAGCTGAGATCATTTCCGCGCATCACGTCTTGAGCAAGCTCGACGACCAACGCTGGATAGAACCATACTTCGAGCAATGGGAGCAGCGCCACAAGGCTTTCCACGATGCGCTCATCCGGGCTTCGAATGCACCGCAGCTCCTGAGCTTCTGTCAAACCCTGTTCGACATGAGCCACCGGTATCGAAAACTGTTCGTACGAAGGAATCCGCCGCGCCGGGATATTGCAGCTGAGCACAAGGAGCTCCTTGCAGCGACCTTGAAGCGTGACGCCGATGCTGCGTGCCGCATCCTGGCTCGTCATATCGAGACCACTGGCAAGAATATCCTGCTGGCTATGAAAGCTGGCAGCCAGGGATACGCACGTTAGTGTACGGCGCCGCATTCGCCGCCTGGCGCTATCGCGCTAATGGTCCGGCGACAGCGACATTCGCCTATCAGCGGCTTTGTAGTTCGAGGGACGTTTGAGTTAACGAGGCCCTGAAGTCAAAGCTTCGATGTAAACAAACGCGATCAGTAAACTCGAGTTTTGTGAAGGCGGCTGACTGCCTGCCGTCCGCGAGTCGTGATCCTATGGGCGATGCTACAAAGGGAAAGAGCCGGAGGAGCCTTGCAAGCGCAATCAGCCTGCAACAGCTTCGATTGGCCGTAGTTGCGTGCGATTGTGGGAGCTTTAGGCGCGCTGCCGACGTGCTTTCAGTCAAACACACGGTGCTGAGTCGCTCCATAGGCCAGCTTGAGCATCTGATAGGCACTTCGTTGTTCGAGCGATCCAGTGGAGGTATCAAGCCTACGCTGGCAGGGCGGACAGTGCTTCGAATCGCTCGGCTCATTCTGGAACAGATCGACACGCTGGCCGAAGCAGCTCACGCCGGCGGCCGCGGCGGCCCTGGGCACTTTACCGTGGGTTTCTGCACGTCCATTTCCACAGGGCATTTGCGGGCGACCCTTAAGGAATTCAAGAGACAGTTTCCACATATCGAGCTCGCGACTGTCGAGCGCTCCCGCATTCGACTGATGACTGCGCTCCGAAACGGGACCGTCGATCTCGTCCTCAGCCCTGGACGATTGTTCTCCAAGGAGACCAAGGCATTGCCGCTCTGGAGTGAGCGTATCCTGATCTCGCTTCCAGAGGACCATGCATTTGCGGGGCGCGAGGTTATCCACTGGACCGATTTGCGGGAGCAAACCATACTCTTAAGCCAATATGACCCTGGACGAGAGCTTGAAGATCTCCTGATGGCGAAGCTACTGCTGCCTGAGGATCGTCCGAAGATCGAGCATCATGACGTGAGCCGTGGCATTATCAAGAGCCTGGTCAGCATGGGACTTGGGCTTAGCCTCGTCATGGAATCCGATATCGGAGCGAGCTTCGCGGGGCTGGTGTACCGGGAATTACAAGACGGACTGGGATCAAGCCGGCTGGATTTCTACGCTCATTGGCGTCATGACAGTGACAACCCCATTCTGCATCGCTTCCTCGACCTGCTGGCCGAGCGCTATCCCTCTCCGCCGCCGCCTCCCCTGGGCGAATGAGCGGCTCGCCGAATCCTCGCAAATCCCCGGTCTGTGGCCATGAATCGCAACAACATGGGGGCGATCAGCCTTTCCGGATCGGTGCGCTGCCCGCTTTCCCGTGCCACGGCCTCTGCATAGGCGACGAGATCCCGATGCACTGACGCCGGGAGCTCTATCGTGACCTTGACCGGTTTGTCGTCCGGCAGGGCTCCAATTTTTAGCTTGGCCATCCCTATCCTCCGTAAGGCGCCAGTATGAGGTCACGATTGACGAGAACGCGCACCGGGAAACCGGGTCGGACCGTCAGAGTTGGTTGGATGTTAAGGCTACGACGAACCACCTGCTGTCCCGTCTGGTTGAGTGAGTCCGAGGCGCCGTGCCGCAACGCCCGTATGATCGCGCTGTCGTTGCTGTTGCTGTCCGAGCCCGCTCCCAGTTCGGTACCGACAGCCAGAAGCGTGGACAATGCTGCAGCCTTGAACAGTTCACCCCAGTGGTTGTCGACCTGATCTTCCAGCCCTGCATAACCTGCGGTGTCAGTGCCAGGCTGCCGCTCGAGGACGATGGAACGTCCATTCGGCATGATCAGCCGGGTCCAGACGAGCAGAACGCGAGACTGGCCAAATGTGACCTGGCTATCGTAGCTCCCGATCAGGCGCGCCCCCTGCGGCACCAGCAAGAACCGACCAGTGGGCGTGTCGTAGATGTTTTCAGTGACCTGAGCGGTGATTTGGCCAGGAAGATCTGATCTGATTCCGGTGATCAAAGCTCCCGGTATGACGGTCCCAGCCTGCAGGATATATGGAGAAGCCGGCCTGGTGATGCGGTCAGGGCTGAGGGTGCGACGATCCACCGAGGCGTTCACGAACGCAAGCTTATGATCCTGGCCGCTCTGCGCAGAGCCATCTTCGCCGCTGCTGGTTGCGGTCAGCGGCCCGGCGCGGTCGCTTCCAACCGCGGAAGCGGTGGCCGGACGCATTTCTCTCCCATTGGTCGAAGCGAACAAATGGCTGATACGGGCTGCCTCAACCTCTTGATCCCGCCGCTGCTGTTCCGGATCTAGGCCGACAGGGGGTGACTGGCCTTGCGCGGCAAGGATAGGTCGACCTAGGTCCCCCGGAAGCGGCGGACCTAGCTGCGGGATCGGCTGGCGCGGAACGCCAGCATAGTCCTTTGGCAACGTCGCAATCCCGTCGGCGACGGTGTGATGATCGGTGCTGTAGAGCTCATCGGCCGCCTGGTTTCGGGGGCGATTGTTCTGTAGAGACCAAAGCACTGCTCCACCGATGACGAGCAATGCGAGACCGCTCCCGCCAGCCAGGACTTTCCGTGACAACCGTGTCACCCGTGGGTGCTCTGCTCTCAAACGGAAGCTCTCGGACGGCTCCGCTTGGGTCTCGGGCTGGACTTCTTGCGCACGATCCTCTCCATTCGTGCTCATGACGACGGTCTCCCGTCGGTCCGGACGATCCTGACCTTCTGCTGATACTCACCGCCGAGCCTGAGTTCGGCGGCAGCAAACAGCCGATCGACGATCAACGTATTGCCGTAAGCGCGATAGTTGACGAGTTCGGTTCTGCCATCAGGACCGATGACGAAGAGTGGAGGCATCTCGCCCTGCACGATGCCTTGCGGGAATTCGATGTAGACCTTGCGGCCATCGTCATATGCGGCGAGCGGCCGCCAGGGAGGGCTGTCTCCTTCGATGGCATAGCGAGAGATGCGCTGCGCCACATCCGGAAGGACGGGTTTCAGAGCAGCAAAATGCGATCGTTCGCGTACCGTTTCAGGATAGTACCAGGCAACGGAAGGCATGTATGGCCGCTCGCGGGAGCGGAGCTCGATCAGATAGGTCCGCCGGTCGGTATTGACGACGAGGTTTGTCTCGATCGATGCGCGGGTTGGCTTGACCAGGATATGGACCCGCCGGGTGTCGCCACTCCCGCTCTCGGTATCGCCAACGACCCAGCGTACGGTATCTCCGGCCGCGATCGGCCCCGATCCCGTCAACTGTTCTCCCTCCTCGAGCGCAATATCCGTGATCTGCCCTGGCGCTGCATAAATCTGATACAGCGCCCCCGGACTGTAGGCGTAGATCTGAGCTGCGTTGAAATATCCGCGCTTTCGCGGTTCGACCCGCGCTGCGATATTTGCGGTCTCAACCCGTCCCACCGGTTCAGCGTCCTCCTTCCCTCCCGGCTTGCCGCCGAGAGCCGGCTTCCAGAGCGGCGGCACGTGAAGCGGCCGCGACCTGATATCGGGAGCCGCTGGAGCCGCTGCCAATGGCGGGACTTCCGCGTCATAGCTGATCTCAGGTGGGATGTAGCTCGCGCAGCCGCCCAGCGCCGACGAACCAAGCAGAAGAACGGTCAACAACGTACGCCTAGTATTTCCGAACTCGGCCTTGGCCAAATGGAGCCTCTTTTGCGCATAGCGATACGTCGATCGAACGCGAGAAAACGTCTTGATCACTGATTGAGCTCCTTCGACCAGTTGATGGCGCGGACGTAGACGCCGAGGGGATTCTTGCGCAGGCGGTCTGCGTCGCGCGGCGTTTCGATCACGATGGTGAGAATGGCAGTCCAGCGTTCGGTCGAGCTCAGCGAACCGCTGTCGTAGGTGCGCTCGGTCCACGCAACCCGAAAGCTTTCAGGCGAGGCGCGAATGACGCTTGAGACATTGACGGAGATTTGCAGCCTTCCCAGCCTGGCAAACGGGTCATTGTTGCGCGCGAAGTTGTTGAGCGCAGCAGCCCCGCGATCGGTCGTAAAATCATAGGCGCGCAGCCAGTTTTGGCGCAGAACGATGCCGTCCGCCGGCAGGCCCCTGACATCTTCGATGAAGCGTGCCAGATGGTAAGCGATCTGGGCATCTGTCGGCTGATAGTCGACGTTGGCTGGTGCAACCCTCTGGGCCTGGCCGAGACGATCGACTTCGACCACCCAGGGTGTGATCGAGCCCTGGCTTGATTGCCACACAAGGCCGCCAGCGAGACCAGCCGACAACATCAGGCCGCCGAATGCCATCAGGCGCCAGTTCCTGGCTTGCACGCGTGCCGATCCAATGCGTTCGTCCCAAACCTGGGCCGCCTTCTGGTAAGGCGTGATTGGTTCGGGCATCCGCCCGTAATGTACGGAAGGTCTTTTGAACATCGACAATTGCCCCTGAGCTCTGGTGATACGTTTGAAGTGATGCCGCGGCCTGGCTAAGTCATTCCCGCACGGCAAGCGAAAGGCGCGCCGCCGGCCATTCAACGCTCTCCTTCCGACAGGTCGACCGAGGATCCGCTACCGCCATGATCGCCCGAGCGGACCGCATGTCCGGCTGCCGACGCACCATGTCGAATGGTTTGGGAACGCTTCATGCGGCGCGCCCAATCGGGCTGCTCTTCAGCCGAATTGTTCGCGGCCTGCCCACCGGCTTGCGGACCTCCGCTGAGTGTGGCTGCTGCGCGGCGCAATGGGCTCATGGCTGCCGAGGCGCCAGCCTCCGCAACGCCAGCAAGGCCGCCGCTTCTATAGGCGGCGGATGCTCCGCTCAAGACGGCGCCTCCACCGCGCGCGGCACCGGCAATCGCGCCGCCAGCAAGTCCAGCACCGCCGGCGGCGAGGCCAGCGCCCACAGCAATAATGCCGCCGGCGGCGATGCCTGTGCCAATCGCGGCACCGGCTCCCAGTTGGGGGCCTCCCGACACCAGGCCGTTTGCGATACCCGGACCGAAGATGCCGAGGCCGAGCAGCGAGAGCGCCGCAAGGACCAGGGTCATTGCGTCTTCGATGGTCGGCTGCGCGCCGCCAAAGCCTGCTGTGAATTGCGAGAACAGGGTCGAGCCTATGCCGACGATGACGGCCAGGACCAGGACCTTGATTCCGGAGGATACGACATTGCCCAGAACGCGCTCTGCTGCGAAGGCGGTCTTGCCGAACAAGCCGAAGGGAATGAGCACAAAGCCGGCAAGCGTCGTCAGCTTGAACTCGACCAAGGTGACGAAGAGTTGGATCGCCAGAATGAAGAAGGCGAGCAACACCACGATCCAGGCGAACAGGAGAACGACAATCTGGACAAAATTCTCGAAGAAGCTGATGTAGCCCATGAGATTGGAGATCGATTCGAGCAATGGCCGGCCGGCATCGAGCCCGACCTGCGCGATCTTTCCAGGCCGCAGGAAGTCCGAGGCAGAGAGGCCTGCAGCTGATCCTTTCAGCCCGAGGCCGGCAAAGCTTTCGAAGACAATGCGCGCCAGGCTGTTCCAATTGCCGATGAGGTAGGCAAAGATGCCGACGAAGAGCGTTTTCTTGACGAGGCGCGCCATGATGTCCTCGTCCGGACCCCAACTCCAGAACAACGCGGCGAGTGTGATGTCGATCGCGGCAAGCGTCGTTGCGAGATATCCGACGTCGCTGCCCAGCAGGCCGAACCCGTTGTCGATATATCGCGTGAACGTTTCCAGGAAGTGGTCGATGATCCCCGTACCGGTCATGGCTTGCCCCCCTCAGGTGTCGCCAGCGGCGAATATCCCGGCGGTATCCGGCTTTGATCCTTCGAGGCGGGCGGCAAGCTGGCGGCTGACTCATCGGGGCTGGGAGCTGCAGCACCGTCTTTCTTGCCAAAGAAGCGGCGCCGGTGTTCGTCCCAAACCCGCTTGCATTGCTGATAGCCTGCCGTGTCCTCCGAAGTGATGCTCCGGCAGCGCGAAAGGTCTGAGCTCGTTGCGCCGCTCGTCTGGTCTGCCTTCGGCGGCGAAGAATCCTCTCTGCCACGAAGCTGTATGGTGCAGGCAGCCACGGCGAATACGCCGATGATTCCAAGCAGTGACGACGCCTTGAGTGCCCCTACATCGCTCATCAGTGGAACATCCGTACGTCACGGGACTGGTAGCCTTGCCCGGGTGTCAGAAACCGCCTGAGCTGCTCGCGCCCCTGATCCTGGGCTGAAGTGCGCTGAGCTGCTTCGAGGCTCTGCGCCCTGCCCTGCGCCGCCACCGCAGCCGTAAGATCGGCGAGTTGTTGCGCCTGGAGCGCCAGGATCTGATTGCCGGCCTGAGTTGCCTGCAGAGCTCCACTGGCACCCTGGCTCGACGTAACGAGCGCCGACGTCTGGATGCGATTGGTATCGAGGTTGCCGACCACGCCGGCCTGGACGCGAAGGGAGTCCTGCAATGCAGCAACGGAGTTCTGCCACCGCGACTGAGCGTTGGTGATCAACACCTGGCTGGACTGGCTGCCGTTGACCGGCGCATAGCTGGTCGAGAACGCGCGATCGATCTGCTGGACGTCATAGGCAACGCGCTGGGCTTGGGCCAGCAATTGCTGGGTCCGCTGGATCGAGGATTGCAATTGCTGCAGCGACGAATACGGCAGGCTTGCCAGGTTCTTCGCCTGATTGATCAACATCTGCGCTTCGTTCTGCAACGAGGTGATCTGATTGCTGATCTGCTGGAGTTCGCGCGCGGCGGTCAGGACGTTCTGAACGTAGTTGTTTGGATCAAAGACGACCAGCGCTCGCGCGGGTGCGGTTACGCCGAGCACAAGCGCGACCGTGCCGGCAGCTACCAATAAGTCACGACGCCTCATTGCGATTTCTCCAGATTGACGAGACCGGGGATCAGGTCTGTGGCCCAGGCGACGCCACGGTGCTGGAGCCAGGCCGGCACGAAGCCGTCAGGTCCATGCTCGGCGAGGAGCTGTGCGATGGCAGCCTGGTCTGTCTTGGAAGACGCTGCGGTGAATGCGAGCGCAACCTCTCCAAGGCCGAGTTCGAACATCCGGTTGCCCCTGCGCGACTGGCAGTAATAGTCGCGCTTCGGGCTTGCCCGGCTCAGCATCTCGATCTGACGATCATTGAGGCCGAAGCGGCGATAGATAGAAGCGATCTGCGGCTCGATCGCCCGTTCGTTCGGCAGCAACAGACGCGTTGGACAGCTTTCGATGATCGCCGGCGCAATCGCAGAGCCGTCGATATCCGAGAGCGACTGGGTCGCGAAGATGACGGAGGCATTCTTCTTGCGCAGCGTCTTCAGCCATTCCCGCAGCTGCCCGGCAAAATCCCCATCATCCAAGGCAAGCCAACCCTCATCGACAATGAGGAGCGTGGGCCGCCCATCGAGCCGATCACCAATGCGATGGAAGAGGTACGCCAGAACGGCGGGCGCAGCGCTCGTTCCGATCAAACCTTCGGTCTCAAACGCCTGGACCGAAGATTCGCCAAGGCGCTCGAACTCGGCGTCAAGCAGCCGCCCGGCGGGTCCGCCCAGGCAAAAGGGTTGCAAGGCGCGTTTCAGCGCGTTCGATTGTAGCAGGACCGACAGGCCGGTCAGGGTGCGCTCAGGTAGCGGCGCAGAGGCAAGTGACGTCAGCGCGGACCACAGATGATCCTTCACCTCCGGTGTGATCTCGACCTTTTCCCGTGCCAGGATCGCGCCGATCCATTCCGTAGCCCATCCGCGCTCGGAAGGATCATCGATCCAGGCCAAGGGTTGCAGAGCGACCGGACTTTCCTCGCCTTCAGACAATGCGCCGCCGAGGTCGTGCCAGTCGCCACCCATGGCGAGCGCGGCCGCGCGGATCGAACCGCCGAAATCGAACGCAAAGATCTGCGCGTTTGGGTAACGCCGGAACTGTAGCGCCATCAGCGCTAGCAGGACTGACTTGCCGGCACCTGTTGGTCCAATCACCAGCGTATGGCCAACGTCGCCAACGTGCAGGGAGAACCGGAACGGGGTCGACCCCTCAGTCTTGCCAAACAGAAGCGGGGGACCATCGAAGTGCAGATCCCTCGCCTCGCCGGCCCAAACAGCCGACATTGGTATCATGTGAGCGAGGTTGAGCGTCGACAAGGGTGGCTGCCGCACATTTGCATAGACCTGCCCTGGCAGGCTGCCGAGCCAGGCTTCGACAGCGTTGACCGTCTCGATCATGCAGGTGAAGTCCCTGCCCTGGATGACCTTCTCGACCAGCCGCAGCTTTTCATCGGCTGCGCCCGGATCGCGGTCCCAGACGGTGATGGTCGCCGTGACAAAGGCCTGTCCGATCTGATCCGAGCCTAGCTCCTGCAACGCCGCGTCGGCGTCGAGTGCCTTGTTGTGGGCGTCGGTATCGAGCAGCGTCGATGCCTCGTTAGTCATGACCTCCTTGAGGATCGCCCCCACGGACTTTCGCTTGGCGAACCATTGCCGCCGAATCCTGGTCAGCAGCTTGGTGGCGTCGGTCTTGTCGAGCAAGATCGCCCGGGTCGTCCAACGATACGCGAATGACAGGCGATTCAGATCGTCGAGGATTCCCGGGCTCGTTGCGCCTGGAAAGCCTACGAGGGTCAGAACGCGAAGATTGGTCGAGCCGAGCATCGGCTCGAGCCCGCCGGTCAGGGGCTGGTCGGCCAACAGCGCATCGATGTACATGGGAATTTCAGGCATGCGAACACGATGCCGCCTGGTCGATACCGTCGAGTGCAGGTAGGTCAGCGTGTCCTGATCATCGAGCCAGGCACATTCCGGCATGAAGCCCTCGAAGAGCTGCAGCACCCGGCTGGTTTGATCGACAAACCCGCGCAGCAGCTCGCGGGCGTCTGCGCCAACAGACCGATCGCGGCCTTCATAGAGCAGGCGCTCTGCCCTGGCGGCTCCCTCTTCCGGCGGCAGATAGAGGAAGGTCAGGTAATAACTGGACTCGTAGTGGGCACCGGCCTCCTCGAACTGGGCTCTGCGCTCGGCATCTACCAGTGCGGAGGCAACGTCCGGAAAAGTGCCCGGCGGATAGGCCCCGGCAAAGTGGCGCTGCGCTTCGACGAATACGGCCCACCCTGATCCCAGGCGGCGCAGTGCGTTGTTCATACGGCCGGCGACCGCCACCAGTTCGGCCGGCACCGCACTGTCGAGATCTGGTCCTCGGAACTTCGCCGTCCGCTGGAAGGAGCCGTCCTTGTTGAGGATGACGCCCCTGTCGACCACGGCTGCCCAAGGCAGAAAGTCAGCGAGCCGCACGTTGGCGCGACGGTATTCGGCAAGATTCATCATGATGGAGAGCTCAGGTATCGAGATGGGTGGGGATGCGCAGATGCCGGCGCACCACATCGACGAAGGCTGGATCGCGCTTGGCGGCCCAGACGGCGGCCATGTGTCCGATGAACCAGAGGACGAGACCCGCGATCCACAGGCGCAGTCCAAGCCCAAGGGCTGCCGCCAACGTGCCGTTGACGATCGCGACCGACCGTGGTGCCCCACCCATCAGGATCGGCTCGGTGAGCGCGCGGTGAACGGGCACGACAAAGCCTTCGACTGGCTCATGCATCAGATCACCACACCGCCGCCGAAGGAGAAGAACGAAAGGAAGAAGCTTGAGGCGGCGAACGCGATCGACAGACCGAACACGATCTGGATCAGCCTACGAAAGCCACCTGATGAATCTCCAAACGCGAGCGTGAGCCCGGTCACGATGATGATGATGACGGCGATGATCTTGGCGACCGGACCTTCAACCGACTGCAAGATCTGGTTGAGCGGCTGCTCCCACGGCATGTTCGAGCCAGCCGCCCATGCCGGCGCTGCTGCCGAAAGCACAGTGCCGAAGACGGCCAAGGAGGCGTCTCTAAGAAAGCGAAATCGCTGACGCATGTCAGTCTCCTGTTTTTGAAAGGATGTAGTCGCCGGCAGCGCCAAGCCCCGAAACCACGGCGAGCTCGGTCAAGCGACGATCGGCGCCGCGGCCGGTCAGGACGGCGACGAGGTTGATGGTCTCGGCGATCAGGGCGCGCGGAACCGTGATGACGGCTTCCTGAATGAGTTGCTCTAGCCGCCGCAGCGCACCGAGCGCGCTTCCAGCATGAATGGTGCCGATGCCGCCGGGATGGCCTGTTCCCCAGGCCTTGAGCAGGTCGAGCGCTTCGGCCCCGCGAACTTCGCCGATTGGAATACGGTCAGGACGCAATCGGAGCGAGGAGCGAACGAGGTCCGATAGCGTGGCCACCCCGTCCTTGGTCCGCAAAGCCACGAGATTGGGCGCTTTGCACTGCAGCTCGCGCGTGTCTTCGATCAGCACGACCCGATCCGAGCTCTTTGCTACTTCCGCCAGGAGCGCATTTGTCAATGTCGTCTTGCCGGTCGATGTCCCACCGGCGACCAGGATGTTCTTCCGTGCAGAGACCGCGCTTCTCAGGACCCTGGCCTGCTCCGAGCTCATGATCTCCTTGGCGACGTAATCCTCCAGCGTGAACACGGCGACCGCGGGCTTGCGGATAGCAAAGGCCGGCGCTGCAACGACTGGAGGCAACAGACCTTCGAAACGCTCACCGGTTCCAGGCAGTTCAGCCGACACCCGTGGCGCGCCGGTATGCACCTCGGAGCCGACGTGATGGGCGACCAGGCGAACGATGCGCTCACCATCCGCCGCCGATAGGGTTTCGCCCGTGTCGATCAAGCCATTGGACAACCGGTCAATCCACAGCCGTCCATCCGGGTTCAGCATGACCTCGATGACCGCTTCGTCTTCGAGGTAGCCGGCGATCGCTGGCCCAAGGGCGCTACGCAGCATCCGCGCACTACGCAAACTCGCTTCCGATTGAACGGAGTGCATAGCCATTCTTCGCCCCCACCGAGTGAGGACGTCAGAAGAGCGTCCTCAGATGGGGATGATTAGAAAAGGCAGCGATGGACTTGATGCAACAAGCGCTTTCGTTGGTCGTAGAGTGGCGTACAAAAAGGAATGAGCGGGACGAAGGCTCTTCCGCTCTCCGCTCAGGTCCCGCCGTCTGGATCTGGACTGCGGATATCTTGCGGAATTTCGCCGAGAAAGCTTTGTCCCTTCTGCAGGCGCCGCCCGAGCGCCTCGACGAATCCTTCGAAACGCTCCCTGCCCTTGGCTTGCGCGGCCGCCTGCGCATCGCTGGGCAGCGGCGGCGTGATCGTCAACCAGAAACGGATGAACAGAGCCAAGGTCTCGGCCGTCAACCCAACGTCCCGCTCCAGCCTCTGCATCTGTCGTGACAGCCGATCCAGGCGTCGGGCAAATGCAGCTTCTCGCCTGTCCGCACCATCTGGCGACAGAAACGAGGCGACCGCCGCTTCCACGATCGCGGACCGGGACAGCTTCTTGCGATCGGCGAGCTCTGAGATTTGCTTCAGCAGCTCCGGCGGAAAATACACGTTCATGCGGTCGCGCATATTGCCTCAGAGCTCCAAGCCGTCGTTCGGGTCCATAACGACCTGGCGCGCAACGCCCCGCATCTGCTGGCGTATCAGCCGGGACTGGCGGACAGCATCATCATCGTCGTCAAGAACAGCGGCAAATTCTTCTGCCGGCGTCGGCTCGGTCGTCTCCTTGGCGATCGCGACATGATCGGGGAGTTCGGGCTCACGGCGGAGCCCGCTGTTCGCCACGTCTTCTTCTGCCTCGCCGGCTCGGTCAGTTGAAGGTGCCGTCGAAGTCAGCAACCGTGACCATGCGTCCGCTCGCGATGATCGGCCCGCGCTCGCAGGATCAGGCGGCGGCAGAACCCGCTCGCTGAACCGCGGATCCTCGTAGTAGCGGACCTTCTTCGCCCGGATCGGGGCAGTGCCCGCCACCATGACGATCTCGTCCACCGGTGGCAGCTGCATGACTTCGCCTGGGGTCAGCAGCGGCCTTGCCGTCTCCTGCCGCGAGACCATCAGATGCCCCAGCCATGGGTTAAGCCTGTGACCGGCATAGTTCTTCATCGCCCGCATCTCCGTCGCCGTGCCCAGCGCGTCCGACACCCGCTTGGCGGTCCGCTCGTCGTTGGTCGCGAAGCTGACGCGGACGTGACAGTTGTCCAGTATGGCGTTGTTGGGCCCGTAGGCTTTCTCGATCTGATTGAGCGATTGTGCGATCAAAAAGCTCTTGATGCCGTAGCCTGCCATGAAGGCGAGCGCGGACTCGAAGAAGTCGAGCCGCCCAAGTGCGGGGAATTCGTCGAGCATCATCAGAACGCGATGCTTGCGATCGCGGGCGTGCAAGTCCTCGGTCAGGCGCCGTCCGATCTGGTTCAGCACCAGGCGGATCAAAGGCTTGGTCCGCGAGATATCGGAGGGCGGCACGACGAGGTAGAGCGTTGTCGGGCAGCCATCTGCGATCAGATCGGCGATCCGCCAGTCGCAGCGACGCGTCACCTGGGCCACGACGGGATCGCGGTAGAGCCCAAGAAAAGACATCGCAGTGGACAAGACGCCGGAGCGCTCATTCTCGGATTTGTTAAGGAGCTCCCGCGCGGTCGAGGCGACCACGGGATGGGCGCCATGCTCGCCGAGGTGCTGCGTGGTCATCATCGCCTTGAGCGACGCCTCGATTGGCCGCTTCGGGTCGGACAGGAACGAGGCAACGCCGGCCAAAGTCTTGTCCGCCTCGGCATAGAGGACATGGAGGATGGCGCCGACCAGGAGCGAATGACTGGTCTTTTCCCAGTGGTTCCGCTTGTCAAGCGAGCCTTCGGGATCAACCAGGACGTCGGCGACGTTTTGGACGTCACGAACCTCCCATTCCCCTCGGCGGACCTCGAGCAGCGGATTGTAAGCGGAAGATCTGGGGTTGGTGGGGTCGAACAACAGAACGCGGCCATGCCGCGAGCGAAAGCCCGCGGTCAGCTGCCAGTTCTCACCCTTGATGTCATGGACGATCGCTGATCCGGGCCAAGCCAGGAGTGAGGGAACAACAAGTCCGACGCCTTTGCCGGACCGGGTCGGTGCAAAACACAAGACGTGCTCCGGTCCATCATGGCGAAGGTAATCGCGCTCAAGCTTGCCGAGCACCACGCCATCAGGACCAAGAAGTCCGGCCTTCCGGACCTCCTCCAGGCCCGCCCAGCGCGCCGAGCCATAAGTCTCGACATTCTTGGCTTCACGCGCCCGCCACACCGACATGCCGATGGCCACGGCGATCGAAACGAAAGTCCCCGACGCCGCTATGAAAGCGCCCTCGACAAAGACCTGCGGCGCATAAGCATCAAAGACGAACCACCACCAGAAGAAGACGGGTGGATAGTAAATCTTGAAGCCTGCCAGCTCGAACCAGGGCCGACCAAGCTCCGGTTGCCAGGCGAGCCGCCAAGCCGTCCACTCGGTTGCTCCCCAGATGGCCAGCAAAACGATGAGGCCGACAACGATCATCTGCCCCCAGAGGATCTTGGTTCCGGACATCGGGAACGCCCTTCCGCATTGCTACAGGCCAAGGTCGCGCTTGCGACCAAAGCCCCACTCGATACCCCCGCCATCCTTCACGATGCCGGTGACATGTTGGCCGAGCCGATTTTCGAGCTCACGCGACCAAGGGACGAGCTGGAAGCCATGCCCATTGTCAATCATGGCGAAGCGTCCAGAGGCGAGTGTTAGACGCTGGCGATACGTACCCGCCACGTGCTCCCCGGCGTCAGGCTTTACGTAAGGGAGCCGGGTCTCGGCCGAGACTTTTGCGGCCACCTCGTCCAGTTCACGCCGGCGCAATGTATTCAAGAGGTCGCGCTGCAAGATGATGCGTTGGCCCTGCCGCCGCGCCAGGCCCTCCTGAACCAGATGCTCGGTACGGGCCTCCATGGCGTCGCGGGTCTCGCCGCCAAATCCGCCTAGCGCGAGCGGCATGGGGTCGCGTTCGACCAGCCTGTGGTCGAGCCAGGTTGCTCCTTTTGCAGTGACCTGATCGGCAAGATCAAGATCGGAACGGCTCGCCAGCACCATTGTCGGCCGCGGATCGCCGGCTTGGCCGAATCGTCGGACTTCCACGATGCCCCCAATCGGCGGCGCGTGCTCAAGAACGTCGACGCCTCGGAAGCGCACATGGTGCGCACGTCCGTCTGTTCCGTCGATCAGGGCGTAGGCCTCGCCGGTCAGTTCGTCATGCAATCCACGGCCGACCAGCCGTCCGATAATCTGGGACGTTGGCTCGCCACCTTCGATGATATAGTCGGCAATGCCGCGCACTTCCCCACGTTCGGTGAAGGCACGGTGCATGGTCTTAATGATATCGCCGCGCATGCCGAGATCGCGCAAGCTACGCTCGGCTTCGAGCGCGACCATCCACTCTCCCGGCGCGGCGGATACGGCAAGGCCCATCTTCTCCAGGTGCTGGAGCCGGCCAACCATCAAGCGCCGGGTCTCTGGATCCGACTTCCCGGAATTCTCTGGGCGAAGATCGATAGTGCCGGTCTCATCTGCAGCCAGCCGGATCTCGCGATCGAGCCGCGTCCATCGCTCAGCCGTGACTTCCTTCTCCAGCGAATTGCGGATCTCGTGCTCCGGCTTTGGCCCGAGTTCAATGCCGACCAGTTCCTCGGCACGGGAGCGCAGGCCCTGGCTGATGTAGTCGCGAGAGACCACGAGATCCGCCCCTTCCTGATCTATGCCCCGAACGAGAAGATGGACGTGAGGATTGTCGGTATTCCAATGATCGACGGCCACCCAGTCGAGCCGCGTGCCGAGATCGGTCTCCATCTGCCGGGCAAGATCCCGGGTGAAGGCCTTCAGGTCGGTCATGTCGCCGGCGTCCTCGGGCGAGACGATGAACCGGAAATGATGGCGGTCGTCCTTGCAGCGTTCCGCGAAAGCCGCGCTGTCGGCGCGATCGCGGCCGTCATCGAACATCTCGGCCCGCTCACCACTCCGGCTCACGCCGTCGCGCTTCAGATATGAGAGGTGAGCGGTCAGTGGCGCTAAACGGAAGGCTCGTCCCTTGTGCCGGACGACACGTGCCTTCACCACAACGCGCCGTGTCGGGCTGAACAATCTGGCGCGGCTAAAGGCGAGGCGCCCGCGGCCAAACGTCGAGCGCCCATAGGCCGCAGAACGCCTGCCAGCCGCGGCCTGGCCCGTGGTGTGTCCTGCTTTCTTCGCGGCACGTAGCACCTGGTTGATGAAACTCTTTTGCTTCGGCGCGCGAGTGCTGCGGATGCGCCCGGGCCGAATGCGCAGGTCGCTGTCACCCGCGCTCACGGCGGGTCTCCGAACCATCAAAAGCGCACAGGGTGCCGAAAATGCCTTTGATTGCATTCGTCAAAATGCAAAGCGCGGCACGCGCCCCGACCGACCGGCACCCCAGAACCCAAGCCATGTCAATGGCTTGCGGTTCGACCGGCGAGCCCCTTTTATCTCGCCGTCCTGCCGTCGTTGTCTCCCGGTCGCCGGATACCGAAAGAGCCGCCGCAACCTGGGGGCCAACTCGAGAAGCCCCGACTGCTTCCGAGCGCTTGCGATAGCAATCGTTACCCGAAAGGCCGAGACACCCGAAGGGTGGCTCGGTGAGGAGCGAGGCGACGAGTAGAGCGCGGGCCGAAGGCATCGCCCGTAAACCATCGGCACATATCACTGGCATGGTGAACACATCAAGGCTTGCAAACCCGCACCCTTGATCATTGCGGTGCTCCCGAATTTCGGCGAGAGACGAATACGCCAACAGGCAGTGGAATCATGGGCGAAACACCGGGCGCGACGCTTCCGGTCATGACACCATGCGACGGCATGAACGCCGGCAACCGATCCCGCCTTGTCATGGGATCAGATCGCGAGACGAACAGCATCGCAGCTGCTGGTGACTGTCCGCTGGACGTCCATCTCGGTGGCAGTTCGCTGGCAACAAGATTTGCAAGCTTGGCGACATAGGCTCGCGTCTCATCCGGCAAAGAGCCGCCAGCGAGATACTCTTCATAGCGCGATGGACCTGCATTGTACGCGGCAAACACGCCAGGCGAGCCATACCGATCGAGCAGTTCGCGCAAGTACGCCGTACCGGCCAGAATGTTGTCGTGCGGGTCGTAGGGGTCGTCCCCGAGATTGTAGCGCTCGCGCAGCTCCGCCCACGTCGCCGGCATGATTTGCATCAAGCCCATTGCGCCTTTCGGCGATCTGGCGCGGACGTCTCCAGCGCTTTCGACGTTGATGACCGAGCCGATCCAGTCCACCGGAACTGAGAAGCCCTCCGAGGCTTCTTTGATGATAGCAGCGAATGGCTTGCTCGTTTGAGTGGCCGCGCGAACCGCGGCCGCTCCGCTCTCGGCGGCAGCAGCACCATCCGGCACAGGGCAGATGAGCAGCAGCGAAGAGATAGCCCAAACACCCAAGCCCAACCGAGCCAAGCATGCCTCTATGCTCACCCACGACCAGGGTGATGCTGCTTCGCGCCGGCCCTTTGGCCGCCCTGGACTGTCGCTGCGCACGCCGGCCTTGCAGACCTTGATCGGGACGGAGGAATGATCGCGCAATCGATCGAACAGACGAACGGTTGAGGGAACACAGGGACTACGCACGATCACTCCTCCCACGTCCATACCGGCATCGCACGACCAATCACGCTCGATGCCGGAAGAAAACCGAAATAGCGCCCATCGAGAGAATCGCCCGACTGCCAATTCATCAGAAAGAGCTCGCCGTCGCCGACGACGCGGCAGCCCTGCCATTTCGGCAGCGGCCGGCCGCGTCCGTCGCGATCCCGCGCCTCGCCCACTGCAATCTCGTCAACCAACATCGTGAGGCCCGTTCTGCAAACACTCTGCCCGGTAAGGGCGAGCACGCGCTTCAGCATCGGGACGCCGATGGGCAGATAGCCGTTAAGCTCGAGGAATGTCGCAAGCGGCTCCGGAGGCCGCACGGCGACCAAGTCAGTAACCTGGAGCTGGTCCGCTGGCCGCAGCCGGTATAGACCGACCGGCACGCTCCCCGATGCATTCCAAATGTAGAGCGGGAGCGGTTCCAGGACGATCGTCGCGATGAGCGCAGCAGCGACCCCAATCGTCACGGCCAGCATCATGAAGCGGCCGGTCATCGCATCACCTTTTGGCGATGAAGCCAGGCCTGATGGCGCGCTTTCGTATAAGGACGCGGATTCTCGTTGACGGACAGACGGTTATGAACGTGATGCCAATGATCAGGCGCAACATCAGCGGGATCGATACCGAGGGCCTCGACGGCATCGACCATCTGCAGCACTCGTTCGACCTTTGGCCAACCAGACAGCCGCAGCAATATCTGTCCGCCGGGCTTCACGTACGGTACAGTCGAGCAGCGCTGTCCCGGCGCGACCGCGCGCAAGATGTCGATCCGAGAAATGATTGTCCCAAAGTCGTTGGAGGTCCAACGGACGAAGGCAAAGATGCTGCCGGGCGCAAATGACAGGACACGCCGGTGGCGATCGATCTTGCGTTCCTGGACAACGCGGCCGAACCGAATGCGGTTTTCGATACGCTTCTCGAGCCACAGCACTTCCACGTCCGTGAGATCGCTCATGCGGCGGCTCCCTGACGCTGGAGCAGGCAGCCATGAGCTTGAGGCTCGGCGGAGAGTGTGCGTGGCCCGCAAGGGCCAGCTAGACTGACGGACCGCCGTTTCCAGCCGCCGCCAACGCGGCTTTCCGCCTGGTCCGTTAGAAGAAATCCGAAGGATTTCTGGTTAGTAGAGTTAGAGCGGCCGAAAAGCGCGGAAAAACAAGCGCTTAAGTCCGATTGCGGTCCCCGGTAGCACGAGGATCGGGTCCCCGATAGCACGAGGATTGAGGTCCTCGATAGCACGAGCTGATTCACAGGTTGCCTTCCGAATTTAGGATGAGACCGCGCCGGCGCAAGCGGGCCGTTAAGGGATCAACAGTCAAAGGCGCGAAGTTCAGCCGCTCGGCGCCGTTCCGGTCTCGCGTGAGTACAAGCTGATAGCCGGGCAATGTCTGGCGCTGGACGATCTGGCGGATGTCGTAAGCAAAGTGCTTGAGCGGCGAGATGATGCCGGACTTGGCATGGAGGTGTACAAGATCGAAACTCCAGCCGCCGTCTTGCCGAACACCGTGCTTGCGCACGAGCCGGTAGAGCCACCGCTCAAGCCCGCCCGTAAGCTCGAAATAAGCGCGGTCGATCGTCAGCACGAGCGCGTCATCGATGACCCCGGCATAGAACCAATCCGGCAGAATCAACTCGATCCCAAAGGGACGGCCATTTGCATCGGCCGTCTCCTTCCATTCGTTGATCCAGGAGAAACGATGCCGTCGCCGTTCTGCGCGCTGGCGGATCGACGTCAGCACGGTCGTTGACTGAAGTCTGTCGAGACCCGCCTTCAGGCGGTCATAGTCACGTGCGCTGGTGCCGCGGCCGACGAATGTCAAAATCTCGTAAGGCGTTGCAGCCATCAGGCGCGAGGTTTTCAGGCCGGCGTCGCGGGCTTCGACGATCTGAGACGCGGCCCAGATCAGGACGTCGGCATCCCAGATGGTCGCCATGCCGTGTTCCGGCACGGCCTCGACCCGAATTGCGATCGCACCGGCACGGAAATCGATCGGCACGACCCGCTTGCTCTTTGCCAGCGAGAAGAACGGATAGGCCATCAGATCCTGCGCATCGCGGGGCGCGAGATCTCCGGGCAGTGCCCGAAAGAGCTCGAGCTGGTCGCGCTCGGAATGGAGCTTGCGCCGCATGGTCACTGCTCTTTCGCGGCAATCAGCGACGTTCCTGGCCCGCATACGGGCGCAGCGCGGGATGCTTCTTGGCAGGCAGTACGGTCCCCTTACCGGGGTCGGAGGTCGACGTCTTGGCGCCGCGATCGGCCCACGCTTTCAGGTCATCGACGGCGTAGACAACACGTCCGCCGATTTTCCGATAAGTGGGCCCAGTACCGTACGTGCGGTGCTTCTCCAGCGTGCGGCCGGACAGGCCAAGATAGCGCGCCGCCTCAGGTGTACGCAGGAATCGCGGGGGAAGACCGGCCATCGGATCGGGCATTTGAGAACTCCAGGAAGACAGCGCACTACGCCTGGCTAGGCCGGGGTGGGTGCGGTCATCATGGAGAAGCGCGATCTCGGAGGGGGATGCCGAATATGGAGGGGGCGATTTTCGGCACCCCTTGGCAACTGACGCTATTCGTCCTGGCGCCCGGGCCGCAGGAGTTTGCGGTAACCACCGCGCATCAACGTGAGGCCGCCTTGCACCAAGCGGATTGTCCGATTGCGCAGATCATGCGTCTTCCAGGCGTGATCGGGGATGCGCCTTTTGCCGAACAGCGCTTCGGCGATAACGCGATAACTGCCGCCGGCGCTATGCGCATCGAGCGCACGGATCGCAGCGCCCAAGCGTTCGCGCCGCTGTTTAGATAGTTGGTGAAATGCAGGACCGGGCGCGCGTCCACTCATCGCCCGCCATAGCCGTCGGGCCGCATAGGCACGCGCGCTGAAATCGAAGTCAAACGGCAGTTCGGCTGCGTATGACGCGCCGAGCACCGGCGGCTCTTTGGACCAAGCACGGTGATCCACCGCACCGATGCGCAGCACGGCATGCCAGCCGTCGACGGCGCGGCGCACCTGGCCAGCTGTAAGGTCGAGCAGTGGCTGAGACGGCGCCATGCCGGAGTCGGCCACTGCGATCTTGACCGGAACGACCGCCGCTAGAACCTCAGGCGCCCAAAAGATCGTTTGCTCGTCGAAGGACCTCTGCGGGTCATGGGCGAAAGCAGATGCCCCATTTCCTCCTGAATTCGTCAGTCACTTCGCCGTTCGGACTGTTGGCAATCATCACCTCGTACTCACGCCGATAGTCGGCGTTGCGGCGGAGACATTCCCAGGCGATGTCGGTGACTTCCGCGTCTTGTAGGCTCTTGTAGGATTCCGGCGACCGCCAGTCGAATTCAGGCATTGCTTCCGCCCCATTGCACACAACTAACAACGATTGCGCCGCAATAGGTATGAACGAGGCGGTTGTAGGAAGCCCCTAGTTTGGCACCACGTGGTGCTGCGGATTGACCACTCGTTCTTGCGAGAAGATTGTTCGCTTATCCAACTGGAACACGACAATTTCCTTCTATTTAAAGCCGTCGCTACGCAATAGCCGACCCCGTTCGGTCAGCCACTTGGCGCGCGCGAGGTGACTCTGGTATGCGCGGCGCGCGCGATCCGGCTCCCGCTCCGGGTCAATATGCAGTACTACCCGAGCGACTTCCGTCCAATCAGCCCCCTCACCGTCAGCTTGCAGGAGGCGCATGTAGGTGACGACATGCTGTTCGTCGTAGGCCGTCAGAATCTGGTCTGTCGGCGCAGCGTCGGCGACGTCGGGATCGATCGGCGGATTCTTCATAAACTCCATGCCTTAGATTAGACAATTTCTAACACGCAGGCCGGAAGAGGATTAAGCGTCAATATTTGATCACGACACCGTACGTGAGTTGTTTTGTCGAGAATACTCCGTGGTGAAATACTCTTCAAGGACATGCCCTCTCGCGTATGGACATACGCGAGGTACTTGCAATCAATTTGCGGAAGCTCCGGCAGGCGCGCGGCTTGTCGCAGGAGGAGTTGGCACACAGGGCGGATATTGACCGCACCTATATCAGTGCTCTCGAGCGAAGCGTCTATGCGGCGGGTATCGACGTCGTCGATCGGTTGGCGCACAGCCTGGGCGTCGAGGCGGCCGACCTGCTGACTCGCCCACCTACAATAACCCCCAGGCGAAAGACGCGGGGGCAGGCCGAATAGCCCATGCGAGCCGTTCGATCCTTCGGCGAGCGTCGGCTAATGCGCACCAGTTTGAGAAGCCCCGCCCAGCGGGCCGGACGGGGCTTGACGGAGAGTCTACTCGCCGTTCTTGCGGGGCCGCGACCATAGCAGGGTGTAGCCCTCGCCGCCTTCGTCATCAAAGAGGTTCGCGTAGATCGGCGCGATGAAGGAGGGATCGTCGAGCTTGAGCGCGAGGTAGTCACGTCCCTCTTCGGAGCGCTTCGACCAGGCTGCCCCGATCTCCGACCGGCCAAGATAGATTCGATGACTGGGCGCGTTGTCGTTGGAGCGGTTGATCTCGGCGATGCGGACACCCCTGACCTGCAGGCTCAGGGTGATGATCTCGCCTTGGAAATCGTTGCCAATTTTCTTGAATGCACCGATGTTAGCCATGTCGCTTCTCCTGTTGTGTTTCGGGCCTGCGACCACCGCGGCCTCGATGGCGATCTAAGTGCCGAGGACGATCGGCGACGCACCGGCTCGCGGGCCAGAGCGCAGCGGAGGACGCCATTGGAGCGACTTTCTTGACTCGCGAGGAATGGGCGCATGCCCAGGGGAAGAAAGTCGCTTCGACGGCGTTGCGGCTCAGACGATCGAGGTGCAGCCGGTCTTCGGCCAGATCAAGCCATCAAAGAGGCCACGTGCGTCCGCGTGCTGAACCGCAATCTCAAGGAGAAGACTTGGTGAATTCTGATTGCGCTGAACAAGAGGTCGGTACGCTTCGGCGCACAAAGAGAAACAATCAGCCGTAAAAGGCGGTTTCGTCACGAAAGGAATGATAAAGCCCGGCGCGCCGCTCTACCGCAGCTATGTAACCAAGACCGCGATTAGTGGGGCTTGATTAAAGCTCTCCGAGGAGAAGTGCGGTTACCTGGCGCTCAAACTCGACGTCCCCTGGTTCAACATGTCCCCTGTTCGGTTCGATCAATGTTGATGACGAGCCTCATCGCTCATGCGTGACGGCTGTAAGAACTGGTCGAGCCATATTTTCCACCGGCCCCACCGACTCAGACGGGAGAGTCCTTGCGAAAACGTCAGACGCGCCTATGCCGTGCCTCGACGCAAACCGCACTTACTCGGGAAGGCCTCACGCCACGCCAGCGAAGGCACCCCGATCCGCGATAGGGGCAAGCACGACATGATAGCCAGCGATCGCCGCGGGCACGGCGAATGCGACTCCGATCACGGCACGACTAACGGCGACAGCGACATGACGAGCGGCAGGCGTCAGCGCGCCAAAAGTAATTCCGATAAGCAGTGCGCCGACGACGCCAGCGCCATCGAATACCGGCATCCCTACGCTGAGAGCGATAATTGAGGCTCTGCAGCAACGAACGGTGCATGATGACTTTTCGCGGATTGCTCTTTCAGTACCAGCTTGTCAGGCGGAATGCCGCGCGAAGGCGACAGGTTGATTTTTAGCGCAGCCTTTGTCATCTTGATTCTCCATGACCGATGGCCGAGAGCCTCTCTCTCTGATTACAACCCGCCGCGGAAAACCGCGCCCCCTTGCACCATTCTCTCCCATCCCGCGCCGCTCGTGGCCAACATGTCGATCGCGAGCTGCGGTAAGAGAAGGAGCTAGTGGCATGCCCTCTACCTTGCCAATAAGCTCGAGCTCCCATTATTGTCATCAAAGGCTGCTGTATCACTGCTACGGAAGTATCGGGGTCTGCATCATCTGCGATGCAGATTGCCGGCCTCCCATTCATTTTTGATGTGGTTGAGGTGCCTTCGCCCGTGGCCGGACGCGTGCCAACGGCACGTCGCCTCAATGGAAATGGCACCCGGAGAGCGTGAGCATAGCGACCCGAAGGGGCACGCGGGTCCGAGTGCGGCGACGAGACCGGTTCAATAGCGGCCCCCGGGAACGGGGCAGTGATAGCGATCGCCGCAGGCGAGCCCCTTTCCCGAGTGCCCCCGGCGAGGAGCACCGATTCTTTGCGAGAGGGATCGACGCCGCCGGCCGAGATGCGAAACGGCTCGGTTTCACAAGAGCCCGGTGCGGCAGCATCCGCACGTACGCATGCGAAGCATCCGCTGCTCCCCACCGCTTCGTTCTTCAAATCGTGATCTGAAGCATGGGTGTCTTAGTTCACCTCACCGACACAGACGTCGGTTCTTGGTCGCAACTCGAGTCCGAATTGGCCGAAGCTCCAAGCTGTGGGAGGCGTCGAATTCACACCCAGCCTAGGCTGAGAGGAAGCTTGGAATGTCCGGGTGAATTGGAAAGCGAGCGGACGAGCATGTGCTCGAATCTGTCCTGCGGCCGACAAAAGCGACGTTCTCGCGCTGGGCGCAACTCCAAATTCGGACACCGGATAGCGCGCGGATATCTTCAATACAGGTTTGCCGGCGAATCTGTCGGAAAGTCACTTGATGATCCATCCAAAGCAGTTGACTGCCTGCTAGTGGTCCTTCGCCTGCGGAAATGCAAAGCCACGCCCGCTTCTGCGTATCACCGTTGAATTGCTCCTTCTCGATTATGGCACGCTAGACTATCTTTTCCGCGCGCTATTCTGGCCGAACTCCGCTAATCCGCGCTGTTCAGTAGAGGCGACAGCTCTTTAAACTTATAAGCCTGCCTTAAGACGACGCGGCCTTGCTCCAGCGCTCTCGAGGAGACGTCAATACAGATCATCCGGGTCGGACGTCATCTAGTGAACTTAGCTCTTGTTGACACCAGTGAAACCAGACCGCCCATTTTCGCCACGCGCCGCGATACCTGCTCGCTACCCACCCGCCGGAACTTGGCCCGCAATGATGAGAGCGGATATGGCGGCCGCCTACCTGGACTTTGAAGACACGATCGAACTCGCGCGCGCGATCCGGCGAGGAGACGCACCGTCCCCAGTATGCTGTCGCGGAACGGGACGGCTTCGACAGCCAGTATGGTCAAAGTCGGCAATGGACCACTTCGCAGCGCCTGCTCGAACAGGGGACACTAGGGAACGTGAGGATCTCTTATGTCTGGTGTGATCTCAGTTCATACTGCACCAAAACTGCCTCGATATTGTCAGCGAAAACTGTTGGCGAATAACAGGCTAGCCTATTATTTTGCGCCCCCAACCTGGGCTCGCAAGCAAGGCTGCGAGTTAAACACTGAGGCTTTGGGGACGGATTATCTCCGTGCTGTCGAGCGAGTTGAGAAAATCCTGTTGCCCGCATTTGAGAGTTGGCGCTCACGTGGGTTAAGCGATATGACGCCGGTTACCCCTGAACTCGGCACATTCGATTGGCTCATCGGCATCTACCAAGCTCACCAAAAGTGGAGTGAACTCGAAAGCACCACGCAGCGCCAATACACTAAAAGTCTCGCACTCTTTGCCAATCACGAATTGAAAGATGGAAGCCGCGTTGGGTCGAAGCAATTGTCTGATTTCACGAAGGCCTTTGTCGACGCGGTCTATGGAAAGCTGCTGGTCGTAAAAATAGTTACAAAAAATGGAGACGTCGTCGTCCGCGAGCGTCGTCGCTATGCAAATGTCGCCATGGCAAGCTGCCGGCGCGCCTGGTTCGTTGGCCAGCGTGCCCAAGAACAAATAGTACCAGCTAGCAATCCATTTTCACGGATGGGACTGAAATACCGGGCGCCCGGCCAGCCGATACGGCCCACGCCAACGGCAACTTGGGATGAACTCGTCGCCTTCAGGGCTGCCGCGAAGAGGCTTGACTACCGCTCGATCGCAACAGCAGCGTTATTGTCATGGGAATGGCTGCAGCGCGAGCAGCACGTGTTTGGCGCTTTCGATATCTCGCACTACCGACCTGTCGAGCGGCCAAACAGCGTTAGGATTGTGCATCCTAAGAACGGAGAAGAGGCGTGGTGGCCGCTGTTTGACGAAACGGGCGTCCCCCTTTTTCCTGAACTTACGGCCGAGCTCGACGAGATTAAGAAGACTTCGCTCCCGGGTTTGGTATTCCGGCGCACCCATGCCCATCGTAGCTCGGCAATCCCGCTTCCATGGATTACCCCGCGCAAGGACCTGCGTTATTTGCGGAGCGTTGTAAAGATGATTGTTGCGGAGGCCGGTATTCGCCGGGAACTTTCCTTCACCTCCTTCCGGCATGGAGGTTTCACCGAGGGTGCCGACAGCGATCTTACGGATGCAGAACTGCGAGCCGCGGGACGTCATAGGTCAAGCCGTCAGCTGCCAACCTACGCCAAGCGCACCAGCAAGCAGCTAATCACAGCAACGAAAAAGCGCCGCGAGGAGCGGACAAGATCATTTCTGTTTCGATTGAATGCCATTCCTTCTTCGGAATAAAAGTGTACGGCTCGGCCCGAGCGTGTCGCTCCTACGACGAGATGACCGTCTATTTGCCCGTCCAAACCGGCTTCCTCTTCTCGCTGAACGCCTTTAGGCCCTCCTTGGCGTCCTCGGTCATTGCGAGCAGCGCGATCTGGCTTTCGGTGTAGGCGATGCTCTCGTCGAACGACATCGAGGCGATGGCCCGCATGGCGTACTTTCCGCGGCGGATCGCGGTCGGGGACTTGTCGACGATGCGGCCGATCAGCCAGTCGACC
The DNA here is from genome assembly GCF_030272265.2 of Bradyrhizobium sp. 62B. Classification (NCBI taxonomy): domain Bacteria; kingdom Pseudomonadati; phylum Pseudomonadota; class Alphaproteobacteria; order Hyphomicrobiales; family Nitrobacteraceae; genus Bradyrhizobium; species Bradyrhizobium sp. 62B. The sequence goes on from NZ_CP092841.2 coordinate 5,272,614, forward strand.
TTGGCGTCGAGCTCGGCCGCGGGCACCACGTAGTTGAGCAGGCCCGCGGCCTGCGCAGCCTTGGCGTCGAACGGCTCGCCCGTCAGCGCCCATTCGTTGACGAGGCGCGGCGGCGCGATGCGCTGGAGCAGGCTCAGCACCTGCATCGGGAACACGCCGACCTTCACCTCCGGCAGACCGAACACGACGTGGTCGGCCGCGACCGCCATGTCGGTCATGCAGAGCAGGCCCATGCCGCCGGCCATGCAGACGCCGCCGACCCGCGTAATCGCCGGTTTGGTGGCGTTCTGTGACAAACGTAACAGATCGGCATAGTCGACATTTGGTTTGGAATGGTCCATCGCGAAAGCGGCGCCGGAATTCTGCAGATCGGCGCCCGCGCAGAACGCCTTGTCGCCCGCGCCCGTCAGCACGATGACGCGGACGTCCTTGTCGTCATGCGCGTCGCGATAGCCCTTGGTGATGCCGGCGATGACCTCGCCATTCAATGCGTTGCGTTTTTCCGGCCGGTTGATGGTGATCCAGAACGCCGGCCCGCGCTTCTCGGTGACGATTGCCGTGGTGTCGGTCATGGTCCGCTCGCTTCCTTGCCTTCCGTTTTGCAGCCATTTGCGGCAGGACGGGCGGGGCGCGCAAGGGCAATCTGCAACGCTGTGTCACCATAGCGTGTGGGCGCAAATTCGCTTGGCGATTGAATTACGGGTGACGGCCGCTATCCTGACTGGAGATTTTGATCACCAATGAGCCATTTCATGCGCGCCGCGATGATGTTGTTGCTGGCAGGCCTGCTCGCATCGGGCGCGGGCTCCGCAAGCCGCGCCGCTGATGCCGCGAAACTCGCGCTGGTGATCGGCAATGCGAAATATCCCGACAACGAGTTCGTGCTGAACGACGTCGCCAACGACGCCCAGGACGTCGCTGAAGAATTGAAGCGCGAGGGCTTCGTCGTCGACCGGCAGAGCAATCTCACCGGCGACATCATGCGGCAGGTGCTGGATCGCTTCTACGCGCGCATCGAACGCGGCGCGGTGGCGCTGGTCTTCTTCGACGGCTTTGCCATCCAATCCAACCGGCAGACCTATTTGCTTCCCGTCGACGCGCAGATCTGGACCGAGCCTGACGTGGCGCGCGACGGCTTCAGTCTCGATGCCATGCTCGCCGAGATGAACACGCGCGGCGCCGCGATCAAGATCGCGCTGATCGACGCCTCGCGCCGCAACCCGTTCGAGCGACGCTTCCGCCGTTATTCGGCGGGCCTTGCGCCGGCCATCGCTCCGAGCAATTCGCTCGTGCTCTACTCCGCGGCGCTCGGTGCGGTCGCGGCCGGCGGCAAGACCGATCACGGCCTGTTCGTCGCCGAGCTGCTTCGCGAGATGCGCGCGCCGAACATCAGCGCCGAGCAGGCCTTGACCAACACCAAGAACGGCGTGGTCGCCGCGACCAAGCGGGAACAGGTGCCCTGGCTGTCGTCCTCGCTGACCACGGAATTCTCGTTCGCAGGTTCGGTGCCCCGGCCGTCCGACAACAAGGCCGATCCGACCGCGACGAAGCCCGAGCCTCAGAAACCTGAGCCGCAGAAGCCGGTCTGCGAAGCACCCCAGGCAGAGCCTGCCCCGAGCGCCGACGATCTCGCCAGGGATCCGGTCATCGCCGATCTCGGTCGCAAGATCGCGGCGAACGCAAATGACATCGTCTCGCGCTACAAGCGCGGCCAGGTCTATGCGATCAAGCGCGCCTATGCGCTCGCCACGCAGGATCTCGACCTCGTGATCCGCAGGAATCCCGGGGATGCCGAGGCGCTCAACAACCGTTGCTGGACGCGCGCTGCAACCGGCGACCTGCAGGGCGCGCTCGGCGACTGCAATCTGGCGCTGCAGATCAATCCCGGATTGAGCGATGCGCTCGACAGCCGCGGGCTCGTCAACCTCAAGCTCGGCCGGACCAACGAGGCGATCAAGGACTACACCGACGCGATCGAGCGCAACCCGCGCTCGTCGTCGTCGCTGTTCGGCCGGGGCATCGCCGCCCGCAAGAGCGGCGGTGACGGCACCACCGATCTCGCGCAGGCGAAGTCCATGAACCCGAACATCGCGAAGGAGTTCGCAGGCTACGGCGTCACGGAGTGCGTGCCCTAAACCGTCTTGGCCTTCCTGATCCAGACCTTGTTGTCGTGGAATGCGGCCCCGCCGATCGGCGCGACGGTTTCGGCGCCCGTCAGCATGTTGATGCCGCGGCCGCCGATATGGTTCTTGTTGGGATGAACGGACTCCGCGATCAGCACGCCGCGCCGCACGCCGTCGAACAGCGTCGCGATCAGCGTGGTTTCGCCGCGGGTGTTGCCCAGCGTCACCGCATCGCCGTCGGCAATGTCGAGCGCGGCGGCATCCAGGGGATGGATCATCACGCTCGCCTTGCCTTCGCGTGCCTGCGAGGACGGCGTCTCGTTGAAGGTGGTGTTGAGGAAGCTGCGCGAGGGGCTGGTCGCAAGCCGAAACGGATGAGCCTGATCAATTTGCTCGATCACCGCCCAATGATCCGGCAAGGACGGCATCTTTTCGACATCGCCCATCGTCACGCCGAACGGCGGATGCGCCCAATCGGCCCTGAAGTGGAATTTCCCGTCGGCATGGGCGAAGCCGTCGAGATAGTGGGATGTGCGGAAGTCCGGTTGCAGGTCGCGCCAGATGTCGGCTTCGAGGCCGCCGATGTCGCCATGATTGCTCAGCTTCAACGTCGCATCGATCAATTCGCGCGGCGTCATCTCGAAACCCGGGTGCTTTGCGCCAAGCCGCGGCGCGAGCCCCTGCAGGACCTCGTGGTTGGAACGACATTCGCCGGGCGCATCGATCAGCTTCGGCCCGACCGAGATGTGCTGGTGGCCACCGCCGTAATAGAGGTCGTCATGCTCCATGAACATGGTCGCGGGCAGCACGATGTCGGCCATCTCGGCCGTCTCGGTCATGAACTGCTCATGCACGGCGACGAACAGATCCTCGCGCGCAAAGCCCTGCCGCACCAGCGCCTGCTCCGGCGCCACTGTCATCGGATTGGTGTTCTGGATTAGCATCGCCTTGACCGGCCCCTTGCCGTGCAAGGCCTCGGCATCGCCGGTGAGGATACGGCCGATCTTCGACTGGTCGAGCGCGCGAATGCCCTGGTCGATGGCGTCGTGGCCCTCGATGATGGATTCGTTGAAATGCCACAGCGCGTAATTGTTGAAGAAGGCGCCGCCGCCTTCATACTGCCAGGCGCCCGTCACCGCAGGAATGCAATTGGCCGCGTGCATCTGGGTGGCACCATTACGGCTGCGCGTAAAACCGTAGCCAAAGCGGAAGAAGGTGCGCTTGGTCTCGCCCACCGCTTTGGCGAAGGCTTCGATCTCCGCCACCGGCACGCCGCAAATCGCGGACGCCCATTCCGGTGTGCGCGTCTTCAGATGCGCCTCGAGCTCGGCAGGGCAGTCGGCGTATTTGTCCATATAGGCGCGGTCGGCATGGCCGTCGCGGAACAGGACATGCATGACGCCGCAGGCAAACGCGCCGTCGGTGCCGGGCCGCAGGATGATCTTGATGTCAGCCTGCTTCATGGTGTCGTTGTCGTAGATGTCGACCGCCGCGATTCTGGCGCCGCGCTCCTTGCGCGCACGGGAGGCGTGCGTCATCACGTTGACCTGGGTGTTGACGGGATTGGTGCCCCAGATCACGACGAGATCGGACTGCGCCATCTCGCGCGGATCGGCGCCGGCGATCTTGCCGGTGCCAATGGCGAAGCCGATGCGCGCAACGTTGGCACAGATGGTCTGATAGAAGCGCGAATATCTCTTTACGTGCGTGAGGCGGTTGAGCCCGTCGCGCATCACAAGACCCATCGTGCCGGCGTAGTAATAGGGCCAGATCGATTCCGCGCCGAACTCGCGCTCGGCCGCGTTGAAGCGATGCCCGATCTCGTCCAGCGCCTCGTCCCAGGAAATCCGCGCGAACTGGCCGGAGCCCTTCGGACCCGTGCGGCGCATCGGGTACGTCACCCGTTCGGGGTGATGAATGCGCTCGGCGTAGCGGGCGACCTTGGCGCAGACGACGCCGGCCGTGTAGGTCTGCTTTTTCGAACCGCGGACACGGCCGATGCTGCGGCCTTCCACCACCTCGACATCGAGGGCACAGGCCGACGGGCAATCGTGCGGACAGGTCGAATGGCGGATTTCGATTTTGGCGTGCTGGTTCATGACCCAGTTGGTAACACCAAAATACCGGCCAGCCGAGGGCATTTATCCGGCAGCGCCCATGCGATTTGCTCAAGCCGCACGCGCCGGCAGTTCCTGCTGCGACCGCGAAAAGCGGCGCAGCCACACCGAAAACCGCCGGATATTCCCCTCCCGATTGGCCCTGTAAGGCGTCGACAGTTCGCATTCCCCGCCGCTACAGTACCAGGCAACAAGAACGACATCAGGGAGGTGGGCATGGCTGCCCGAAGCTTCATGCTGGCGCTGGCTGCCGGCCTGCTCGCCGTCGTCCCGACTGCCCCCTCATTCGCCCAGGATTATCCCACCCGCGCGGTCCGGATCGTCGTGCCATTCGGCGCCGGCGGGCCGGCTGACGTCGCGGCTCGGCTGATCGGCAATGTGCTGCAGGAGAGCTTCGGCCAGCCCTTCGTGGTCGAGAACCGCACGGGCGCCGGCGGTGTCATCGGCACGATCGAGGCGGCGAAGTCGCCGGCCGACGGCTACACGCTGCTGATGATGTCCAACACCCAGACCGCCAATGAATCGCTGCTGACGCCGGACAAGCGCAAATACGAATTGATGCGCGACCTCGCGCCGATTGCGCCGGTGAACTATTCCGATCTCGTCATCGTGGTGAACCCGCAAGTTCCGGCAAAGACGCTGGCCGAGTTCATCGCACTCGCCAAGGCGCAACCGGGCAAGCTGAACTACGCCTCCTCCGGGCAGGGGACGCCCTACCATATGGCCGGCGAGCTGTTCAAAGCCATGGCCGGCATCGACGTCGTCCATGTGCCCTATCGCAACAGCGGTGAGGCCCGCAGCGGCGTGATCGGGGGACAGGTTCAGATGATGATCGACGCGGTGCCGGCGATGGCGCCGAACGTCGCCGAGAACCAGGTGCGCGCGCTCGCCACCACGGGCAAGCAACGCTCGGCCGTGCTGCCGAATGTGCCGACCGCGATCGAAGCGGGCGTTCCCGGCTATGAGGCGACGATCTGGCTCGGCCTGATGGCACCGGCGGGCACGCCGAAGCCCATCATCGACAAGCTCAATGCAGCCGTTGCCGCGATGGTGAAGCGGCCGGACGTCGTAAAACTCTGGACAGAACAAGGCGCCGTGCCCATGTCGATGACACCCGAGCAGTTCGAAAAATTCCTGCGCGGCGACATCGAGAAATGGGCCGACGTGGTCAAGAAATTCGACAAGTCCTGAGGCCGCAGAGCGATCATGCCGACCATTCAATTCCGCCTCAACGGTGCGGCGACGGCCGTCGATGCCGACCCCGACCAGACTCTGCTCGATGTGCTGCGCAGCCAGCTCGGCCTCACCAGTGCGCGTTTCGGCTGCGGCGCTGGCGAGTGCGGCGCCTGCTACGTGATGGTCGGCGATCGCGCGATGGCCTCCTGCGACATGCCGTCGTGGTCGGTCGTGGACAAGGATGTCGTCACGGTAGAGGGCCTCGGCACGGCAGAGCAACCGCATCCGCTGCAGCGCGCCTTCATCTCGGAACAGGCGATGCAGTGCGGCTATTGCGTCTCCGGGATCCTCGTGAGCGCAGCGGCGTTGCTGAAGCGAAATCCGTCACCGACGGAGGCGGAGATCAGAGAAGCACTGGATCGCAATCTATGCCGGTGCGGATCGCATAACCGCATGGTCCGCGCCGTGCTGCGTGCGGCGGCGGAGATGGCGGCGTCATGAGCATGCCATCTCCCGCCCCGAAACTGCCGGTCAGCCTTGCGGCCAATCCAAAATTATCGTCATGGTTGCGGTTCACCGATGACGGCCGCGTGGCGATCTCGCCCGGCAAGGTCGAGATCGGTCAAGGCATTGTCACGGCGCTGGCGCAGATCGCGGCGGATGAGCTCGATGTCGATATCGGCAGGATCGAGATGATCCGCGCCTCGACGACAAGCAGCCCGAATGAAGGCGTCACCTCGGGCAGTCTGTCGATCCAGCAATCCGGCCGCGCGCTGCGCCAGGTCTGCGCCGAGGTGCGCCAGCGCTTCCTTCGCGCGGCATCCGAACGTCTCGGTGTGGAGGCGTCGCAGCTCGATGTCGATGACGGCACCATCTCGGGACCGGGCAACGTCAGAACAAGCTATTGGGAGCTGGCTGGCGATGTCTCGCTCGACCACAACGCCACCGCCGAGCCGACAGCGAAGAGCATTGCCAAGCGCGTTATCGCCGGGCATTCGGTCCAGCGCATCGACATTCCCGACAAGGTGTTCGCGCGGCCGCGCTTCATCCACGACCTCGCACTGCCGGGACTGGCGCACGGTCGCGTGCTGCGGCCGGAGATGTCGGGCGCCAAATTGGCCACACTCGACGAGACCGCCGTGCGCGCGATCACCGGCCGCGTTGCGACCGTCCGCGACGGCGGCTTTGCCGGCGTGGTCGCCGACACCGAGGCGGCGGCGGAAACGGCGCTCAAGGCCTTGCGCAAGGGCGCGAAATGGTCCGCGGGCGAGCCGCTGCCCGATGAAGACGATCTCGCGGGCTTCCTGAGGAGCCAGCCGGTCGAGACCACCGTCATCGACAGCAGGACGGCGGAACCGGCCCGCAAGCCCGCCCAGACCCTCCGCCGGCAATATACCCGCCCATACATCGCACATGCTTCGATCGCGCCCTCCTGTGCCGTGGCGCAATGGGACGGTGACCGCGTCCACGTCTGGACGCATAGCCAGGGTGTCTACCTGCTCCGCGCCGACCTCGCGATCGTGCTCAAGCTGCCGGCCGAGGGCATCATCGTCGAACACATGGAGAGCGCCGGTTGCTACGGACACAACGCCGCCGATGACGTCGCGCTCGATGCCGTGCTGCTGGCGAAAGCGGCCGGTGGCCGCCCGGTGCGGGTGCAGTGGTCGCGCCACGACGAGATGTCCCACGCGCCGTTTGGTGCGGCCATGGCCATCGACATCGAGGCCGATCTCGACGCCGACAACGAGGTCATCGGCTGGCGTCATGATATCTGGAGCAACGGTCATGCGGCGCGGCCGGGACGTGCGGCACAGCCGGCACTGCTTGCGGCGACCGAGATCGAAAGCCCCTACCCGCGCATGATCTCGACCAACCCGCCGGCGGCCAATGGCGGCGGCGCCGACCGCAACTCCGTTCCGCTCTATGATTTTCCCGGCTGGACGATCACCAGCCACCGGCTACTGACCATGCCGGTGCGGACCTCGGCGCTGCGGACGCTGGGCGGACAAGGCAACGTCTTCGCCATCGAGTCCCTGCTCGACGAGATCGCCGCCTTGCGCAGCGAAGATCCGATCGCATTTCGCTTGCGGCATCTGCGCGACGAACGGGCGCGCGATGTCATCAGCGCCGCGGCGCGCCGTGCCGGCTGGAAGCCGCAAAAACGACCCGGCATTAGTCACGGCGTCGGCTTTGCCCGCTACAAGAACATGGGTGCCTATTGCGCGGCGATTGCCGAGATCGAGGGCGCCGACGACATCCGCGTGAAGCGGCTGACGCTTGCCGTCGATGTCGGCGAGGCTGTCAATCCGGACGGCGTCATCAACCAAATCGAGGGTGGCGCAATCCAGGCCACCAGCTGGGTTTTGAAGGAGCGCGTCCGGTTCGACCGGACCCGCATCACCTCGACCTCCTGGACGGACTATCCGATCCTGACCTTCAGCGAGGTCCCGGCGGTGGACGTCGAGGTGATTCAGCGGCCGGAAATCGAGCCGGTCGGCGCCGGCGAAGCCGCGCACGGCCCGGTGACGGCGGCAATCGCCAATGCAGTTTACGATTGTCTCGGCGTGCGCGTGCGCGACCTGCCGATCACGCGCGACAGGATCATTGCAGCCATGGAGCGTGCATCTTGACGACACTGAACATCCTGAGCGGCGGCGCGGCGCAAGGTCTGGTGCGCGGCCTCGCCGAGGCCTTCAAGGCGCAGACCGGGTTCGGCATCGACGGCGAGTTCGGTGCGGTCGGCATCATGGCGGACAAGCTGCGCGCGGGAACGGCTGCCGATCTCGTGATCCTGACACAGGCTCTCCTCGCGAAACTTGCCGAGGAGAAGCTCGTCGTCCCGTCCTCGATCACGGATGTCGGCCGGGTCGAGACCGCCCTGGCAGTCCGCAGCCGCGATCCCAAGGTGACGGTGAGGACCGAAGCCGATTTGCGAGACGTGTTGCGCAGTGCCGACGCGATCTACGTCCCCGACACCAAGGCCTCGACCGCAGGGCAGCACGTTGCAAAAGTGCTGGACCGTTTGGGCATCGCCTATGAGGTCGCCTCGCGCCTCAAGATCTTTCCGAACGGCGCGACGGCGATGCGGGAGCTGGCGAATTCGACTGCGTCGCGGCCGATTGGCTGCACACAGGCGACCGAGATCATCGCGACCGACGGCCTCGTGCTCTCGGGATCGCTGCCGCCGGGATCCGAGCTCGTGACGATGTACACCGCAGGCTTGGCCACGCGGGCCGGACATCCGACGGAGGCCGCCGCGCTGATCGCGCTGCTGACTGGCGCAGATAACAGAGAGCTGCGCCAGAGTGCGGGCTTCGTCGGCTAGACGGCCGCCTATTTGTGCAGCTGGGTGAGACCGGTCGGCGGACCGTCGACGGCGGTCCAGCCGCCATCGACGAACAGCGTGCTGCCGCTGACATAGCTCGCCGCATCCGAAGCGAGATAGGCGACCGCGGTCGCGACCTCGTCGGCGCTGCTCCAGCGGTTGAACACGGTGTGGCCGGCATAGAGATTGTAGATGTCGGGCCGCTGCTTGAACGGACCGGTCAGCGCGGTCTCGGCGATGCTCGGCGCGATGGCGTTGACGCGGACGCCGGCATGGCCGACCTCGGAGGCGAAGCCCTTCACCAGGAGGCCGATCGCCGCTTTGGTCGAGCCGTAGACGCCGAGGCCTGGCTCGATGGTCACCGCGCGCACCGAGGAGCAGGCAATGATGCTGCCGCCCTTCTGCGCCACCATGATGCGGCCGAAGGCCTGGAAGAAGAAGACGGTGCCCTTGATGTTGAGGCTCAGGACGCGATCGAGATCCTCCTCGGTGTAGTCGAGGATGGTCTTGCGGATGTTGAGGCCGGGCGTCGTCACGGCGATGTCGAGCCGTGAAAACTTCTGCATCACCGTCTTGGCGAGCGCGTTGACGTCCGCGGCGCTCGCGGCGTCGCAGCTCGCGGCTTCGGCCCAGCCGCCCTTGTCGCGAATGCCGGCGGCGGTTGCCTCTGCGGCGTCAAGCGCGCGATCGGCGCAGACGACACGGGCCCCGAGCCCGGCCAGCGCCTCGGCCGACGATTTTCCGATGCCTGATGCGGCGCCGAGCACCACGGCCGTCTTGCCGGTGAGATCGAAGAGCTTGCGATAGTCCGTCACTGATAGCTTCTCCCTGTAGCTGCTAGCCCTTGTAGCCCATCAGCAGGCGCGGCAGCCACAGCGAGAATGCGGGGACATAGGTCACAAACATCAGAGCTGCGATCAGCGCAGCGTAGAACGGCAGGATGGTGCGCATCACCGCGCCCACCGAGATGCCGCCGATGGCGCAGCCCACGAACTGCGTGGTTCCGACCGGGGGCGTGTTCAGCCCGAGGGCGCAGTTGATCAGCATCAGCATGCCGAACTGCACCGGATCCATGCCCGCCTTCATCGCGATCGGCAGGAAGATCGGCGTGCAGATCAGAATGGTCGCGGCCATGTCCATGAAGGTGCCGAGCACGAACAGGATGACATTGATCAGCAGGAAGATGATCCAGGGCTGCGAGGTCACCTTGCTCATCAGGTCGCCGGCGAAGTCGGCAACTTCATAGAGCCCCATCAGATACTGGAACATGGTGGAGACGCCGATCAGCAACAGCACCACGCCCGTCGTCTTCACAGCTTTGGCGGCGGCGCGCAGGAAGTTCGGCAGCGTCATGGTGCGATAGATGAAGAACGTCAGCAGGATGGTGTAGGTCACCGCCACGGCTGCGGATTCCGTTGCCGTGAAGACGCCCGACAGGATGCCCGCCAGGATGATGCCGACGATCAGCAGGCCCGGTAGCGCGGCCGCGAAGGAGCGGAACACTTCGGCCCAGCCGGGGAATTTGCCGGCGGGATAACCGCGCTTCACCGCGACCGCATAGGCGGCGGCCAGCATGCAAACCATCAGCACGAGCGCCGGCAAGAGGCCTGCGGCGATCAGCGCGCCGATCGAGACCTTGCCGCCGGCGGCCAGAGCATAAATGATCATGTTGTGACTGGTCGGCATCAAGGCTCCGACCAGCGAGGCATGGGTGGTGACGTTGACGGCGTAGTCGGTGTCGAACCCTTCCTTTTTCATCATGGGAATCATCACCGCGCCCATCGCCGACACGTCGGCCACGGGCGAGCCGGAGACGCCGCCGAACAGCGTGCAGGCGACCACGTTCGACATGCCGAGGCCGCCGCGGATGTGCCCGACGAGGTTCTTCGCGAGCTGCACGATCTTGTCGGCGACGCCGCCATGCAACATCAGCTCACCGCTGAACACGAAGAACGGGATGGCCAGGAACGAGAAGATGTTCATCCCCGACATCATCTGCTGGAAGATGACGGCGACCGGCAGGCCCTCGTAGAGGATGGTGCAGATCGCCGAGAGGCCGATCGCAAAGGCAACGGGGACGCCGAGGATCAGGAAGCCGAAGAAGGTGGCGCCGAGGATGATCAGTTCCATGAGGGGACGACCTCTTCGCCGCGCAGGAGAGCAATGATGTGTTCGATGGAGAAGGAGACGATCAGGACGCCGGAGGCGATCAGCGGCACGTAGCGGATCACCTCAGGCAGTCCAAGATTGGGGATTTTTACGGTGCCGACCGACGCGCCGAGGATCCAGCCATTATAGGCCATCGCAATGCCGAACATGGCGACCAGCACGTGGATCACGATCTCGATCTTCTCGCGCGCATGATCCGGGAGCATCACCAGCAGACTGTCCATGCCGATGTGTCCGGCATCGCGCACGCCAACGGCGGCGCCGATCAACGTGACATAGAGGATCAGCACCAGCGCAAGGTTCTCGGTCCAGGTCGGGCTGGAATTGAGCACATAACGCCCGAACACCTGATAGAAAACGATGGTGACGATGACGAGCAGTCCCGTCACGGACAGATACATACCGAGGCGCGCGACAGGTGCATTGATCCGTGACAGCAAGCCGGTCGACGGGCGTGCGGTGACCGCGTCATGCTCGTGATCTGCGACGTGTGGGTCCGTCATCCCGCGTCTCCCCTTGCGAGGGTCCGGCGTCACCCCACGGCGACGCCGGACCCGCCCCGATCTTCTTACTTGGTGTCCTGGATACGCTTGACGAGGCCCTGCAGCTTCTCGTCGCCGGCGAACTTCTGGTACACCGGCTTCATCGCGTCGACGAACTCCTGCTTGTTGGCGATCGTCACGACCTGAACGCCGGCCGCTTCGACGGTCTTGCGGGAGGCCTGCTCACGCTCGTCCCAGAGCTTGCGCATCACGGGCACGGATTCCTTGGCCGCCTTGCGGACCATAGCCTGGTCCTCCTTGCTCAGCGTGTCCCAGACCTTCTTCGACATCACGAGAACCTCGGGCGCGAGGGAGTGCTCGGTGATGTTGTAGAACTTGGCCGCCTCGAAATGGCGGGAGGACTCGTAGGACGGCCAGTTGTTCTCGGCCGCATCGACGAGGCCGGTCTTCAGCGCGGTGTAGACCTCGCCATACGGCATCGGCGTCGGGTTGGCCCCTAGGCTCTGGATCATGCCGACCCACAAATCGGATTGCTGGACGCGAATCTTCAGGCCCTTGAGGTCCGCGAGCGACTTGACGGGTGCCTTGACGGTGTAGATGGACCGGGCGCCGCTGTCGTAATAGGCGAGCCCGACCAGGCCCGCAGGCTCCATGGCGGCCAGGATCTCGTCGCCGATCGGCCCATCGAGCACGGTGCGCATGTGCTGGGTGTCGCGGAACACGAAGGGCAGGCACAGGGCGATGGTCTCGGGCACGAAATTGTTGAGCGGCGATGCGTTGATCCGCATCATGTCGAGCGCACCGATCTTGAGCTGCTCGATGGTGTCCTTCTCGGAGCCGAGGGCGCCGTTGGGAAACACCTTCACGCCGAACTTGCCGCCGCTCGCCGTCGCGAGCTGCTTGCCCATGAACTTGACGGCTTCGACCGTCGGATAATCGGCGGGGTGGATGTCGGCGGAGCGGAAATCGCGCGCGGTCGCCAGGGGCGCTGAGACCGCCAGTGCAACGGCTGTGATGATACCGGTGAGTGTCTTCATCTGGGCTTCCTCCGGGGTTGATTATGTCGTTGTCGGCAAGTGCTGCGAGCCGCCTTGGGTCGCTCCACCTCAGACGTGAAGTCAAGCGCCAATGTCGTCCCTAGGGCGGGCGGCATTCTCTGTCCAAGCCAAATCCGGCATCGATCGATGCAACACTTGCATCGATCAATTTCCGACGCAATTCGCATTATGGCGGGATGGCTGGCCGGCCGGCGTCGCCGGCACGTGACTTGACGGGTGCAATCGGGGCCCCGCAAGATGGCCGAAACAGCGGACAATCGCGAAGGAATGCCCATGCCGCGGAAGCTGATCGATATCTCGGTGCCGCTCAGAAACGACGTGACGGCCGATCCGCCAGGCAACCATCCGACCATCCAATATATCGATCACCAGCAGGGGCTGCCCCGCATGCTGCAGTTCTTCGACGGACTGAAGGCCCAGGATCTGCCGGACGGCCAGGGCTGGGCCGTCGAGCAGGTCGCGCTGTCGACCCACAACGGCACGCATCTCGATGCGCCCTGGCACTTCCACCCGACCATGAACCGCGGCGAACGGTCATGGACGATCGACGAGGTCCCGCTGGAATGGTGCTTCCAGCCCGGCGTGAAGCTCGACTTCCGGCATCTGCCCGACGGCTATGTGGCGAGCGCCGACGACGTCGAGAAGGAGCTGAAGCGGATCGGGCACACACTGTCGCCGCTCGAGATCGTCGTCGTCAACACCAGCGCCGGCGCGAAATTCGGCAAGGCAGAATACGTCAATTCCGGCTGCGGCATGGGCTATGAAGCCACCATGTACCTGCTCGAACGCGGTGTGCGGCTGACCGGCACCGACGGCTGGAGTTGGGACGCGCCGTTCGTGTACACCGCGAAGAGATATGCCGAGACGAAGGATGCCGGCCTGATCTGGGAAGGCCACAAGGCGGGACGGCACATCGGCTATTGCCATCTCGAGAAGCTGCACAATCTCGACCAACTGCCCTCGACCGGATTCACGGTCTCATGCTTTCCGGTGAAGATCGAACGCGCCTCGGCGGGCTGGACCCGCGCGGTCGCCATCGTCGACGATCAGCTCTGAGGCATCACTCGCCGACGAGGCCGCTCTCGGCGAGTTCACGCAGCGCATCGGTGTCCAGCACGACGATGGCGCCGTGCTCGAGACGAACCCAGTTGCGGCCGGCCCAGGCGCGCAATTGCTTGTTGATGCTCTCCCGCGTCATCCCCACCATCTCGCTGATCTCCTGCTGCGTGATGGCGAGCGTGCCGCTGCCGGAATCGAACTTGCGCTCCTCGGTGAGACCAAGCAGCGCGCTCGCCAGCCGGCCCGGCAGATTCTGGAGGATCACCTGCTCGACCTGCTGGCTGGTCCAGCGCAGACGCGCGCAGAGCAGTTCGATGAACTTCATCGCCAGCGCCGGCTGGCTCTTCACGAATGGCAGGAAGTCCCGGCGATCGATGATGTAGAGCTCGCAATTGGTGTTGGCGGTGGCGTCGGCCGATCTGGGAGCGCCGTCGAGCACCGCGATCTCGCCAAAGATTTCTCCGGGGCCGATCAGATTGAGAATGGCGTTCCGGCCATCCGGCGACGAGGAGGAGATCTTCACGGTCCCCGAGATCACCGCGAACAGATTGTTGCCGGGATCGCCCTTGGCGGCGATCGTCGCGCCGCGCCTCACGCTGGTGTGCTTGGCGTAGCGGCAGAGTTGATCGAGCGCCTCCGGCTCCAGATCCGCGAAGATCGGGTGCTTGCGCAGGACCGATAGTTTGTTGCCCGCCGACTGTCGGGGGTCGCCGGTCTTGTCCTGAGGCACGCCACTGGGCTCCTAAGACTGCGAGGCACTGAGGTTCCTGCGTAGTCAACGTTATCAGGCTTTTCAACCGGAAAGCACGCGCGCGTTTTAGGGCAAATGCCGCGAAAAAGCCGCGGTCGAGCCGGGGCCCGCATCCGAAGGATGCGCCGATGCGTTTTGATCGCTGCAGAGTTGCAGGCAGCGCAGCCGCGCTTGCGTTAACACGCTGGCGAGCAGCCGGGCCGGCCGGACTCGCCTCGGGCCTGTTGGCAGGTCTGAGCGGACTACGAGTTCGGGAGCTTCAGCGCTTGGAATTCGGGTCGAGCCGGCCAGAGCTGGTTTGCCGGTCTGCCCAAGCCAGAGCTGCGGCGAATGCGACGAAGATCGCGACGACGACAATGGTCACCAGCAACGCATCAGCGGGCATCATGCTCCTCCCAGAGTGTTCGGGGCATTATTTGCTGCAGCCGGCCGACGTCATTGATCGAGATCAAAAATGGCAGAACGTCCCGGACGGACCGTCAGGCTGCGGCCAGCGCCTCGGCGCGCGCGGGATCGAGCAGGCTGATGCCGCCATGAATGATCTCGATCACGCCTTGACGTTCCAGCTTCGTGAAGGTGCGACTGACGGTTTCAATGGTCAGGCCGAGATAGTCGGCGATGTCCTGACGGCTCATCGGAAGCGGAACCGTGTCGGACAGGCCCCTGCGCGCGACCAGCCTGTCGCGCCAGCCAAGCAGGAAGGTTGCGACCTTCTCGTCGGCCGAGCGGCGGCCGAGCAACACCATATGGTCGCGCGCCTGGCTCAGCTCGCGAATGGCCAGCTCGTTGATTCGCCCGAGCAGGAGCGGCCGGTCTTCGATGAAACGGCCGAAAGGCGCCTTGGCGAACTGGCACACGGTCACCACGCCGATCGCATCGGCGGAAAAATTGTGCCGGCCGGATATATTCATCCCCAGGAAATCGCCGGGCAAGGCGAAGCCGACGATCTGCCGCCGGCCGTCGGGCAGCAGCTTGTACAGCCGCATGACGCCTTCGAGGACGTTGTAGAACGAGGTCGTGATGTCCTCCTCGGAGAATACGGTCTCGCCCGCGTCAAAATGAACGCGGCGTCCGAGATGCTCGAACTCCCTGAGCTCGGCTGCATCCAGCGACGAACAAACCGCCGCTCCGCGCACGGCGCAATCGGCGCAGAAATGCCCGTTCGGCTCAATCGTGACCACGGAAGGCTTCATCCACTGCTCCTAGCGTCGGTCCAGCTCCGCCCCCCGGCAGAGTCCACCACGCGGCGGCATTTTACTGCACTGCGCCAAAGCCAATTGACTCAGATCAAATTTGGGTGGCATCCCCGTCTTATTCTGCTTCCAGAGTTCGACGGGATTTCTTCCATGCTGCAAGGCGCTTTGCGTCACGGCCTGATTGGGCTGCTTCTGATGACACCTGCGCTGGCGGCCCCGACCGCCGAACAGCGCGGCAAGGCCTTTGCAAGGGCCAATTGCGCGCGCTGCCACGCCATCGACCGCGCCTCGCGCAGCCCGCTCGAGGGCGCGCCCCCGTTGCGCACCCTGCATCGGCGATACCCGATCGAGAGCCTTGGCGAGGCGCTGGCCGAAGGGATCTACACCGGTCATGCCGACATGCCGGCCTTCGAGCTCAGCCCGGACCAGATCCACGACCTCCTGTCCTACCTGAAGACGCTGGAATAGACGGCGTCACACCGCCTGCACGGTCCAGCCGATCAGCTCCTTGGCGATGCGGGCAAAGGCCGCATCGAAGGCGGCGACCGCAGCGGCCGGCTCGATCTTGTCGAGCTTCTCGCTGGCCTCGACCAGGCGCGAGGCAACCACCTTGCCGTTCTTGTCGACGATCCGCGCCGACAGTCCGATCTCGACCTTCGCCTCGCCCTCCGTGACGATGCGAAAGCGCCGGATGTCGATCAGGAGCTGGTAATCCGCCTGACCGAGGTCGGTGGTGCGTAGCGGGGCGTGGGCGATGTCGTAATTCTCAAAACTGTCGATCAGCCGCGCCTGCACCAATTTCGGAATGCTGTCGGCCCAGAGGAAGTCCGCAAAGCCCGGCCTGTCCCCGACGGGCGCGAACAGCATGCGCTGGGTCTGCAGCATTGCGACCGCGCTCGGCTCGGGGATGGCCAGCGACGCGGAGAGCGTCTTGCCGGCCGGCCCGAGGCTTTGCGGCGTGTGGAGGTCGTAGGTGACTTTCTGCGCGGGAGCGCCGCCCCCGGTCATCTTCTCGAGGCCTGCCAGAATGCCGTCGATCTTGCCGGTGTTGCGCGCGAGCCCGTCGGAGAACGTCTTGAGATTGGCGATGGTGTCCTTCAGCGGGCCGGAATTATCCTCGAGCACCGTATCAACCCGCCGCAGCGCATCCCGCGCCGCCTGCGTCATGCTCTGGCCGGCGCCGGCCTCCGCGATCAGGGTCAGCGGCTCGCCGGATTTGGCGACGATCACGCCGCCCTCCAACGTCACCACCGGCACGCCGGTCAGGCCCTGGAATTCGAGGCCGACCTTGGTGTCGGAACGGACCGGCGTGGTGGTCGCAACCGAGATCGTCGCATTGACGAAGCGCGGGTTATCGGTCGCGAGCCCGAGCTGGGTCACCTCACCGACGCGGATGCCGTTGAATAGCACGCCGGCGCCGACCAGGAGGCCTGGGACCGGCCCCTGGAATTGCACGTGGTAGTTCGTGCGCGGGCCGATGCCGCCGGTGTTGTTCAGCCAGTAGACGAAGCCGAACACCGCAAGGATCGCGGCCAGCACGAAGCTGCCGATCAGCACGTAGGGAGCGCGGGTTTCCATGTCTCATCTCATCTCGTGTTGCAGCATCTGCGAGCGCTTGCCGTGGAAATAAGCGCGCACCCAGGGATGCTCGGATTGCAGCAATTCGCGCATCGGGCCGATCGCCACGATTTTGCCGTCGGCCAGCGCGGCGACGCGGTCGCAGACCGTGGTCAGGCTAGCCAGATCGTGCGTCACCATGAACACGGTCAGCCCCAGGGTCTTTTGCAGCGTCTTGATCAGCGCGTCGAAATCGCCTGCGGCGATCGGATCGAGGCCCGAGGTCGGCTCGTCCAGGAACAGGATCGGCGGATCGAGCGCGAGCGCACGCGCCAGCGCCACGCGCTTGGTCATGCCGCCGGACAGCTCCGCCGGATATTTGTCCGCGTCATGGGCGCGCAAGCCGACCATTTCAAGCTTGGCGATCGCGATCTCGTCCATCAGCTCCTGCGACAGGACGAGGTTTTCGCGCAAGGGAAACTGGACGTTCTGGCGGACCGTCAGCGAGGAGAACAGCGCGCCTTGCTGGAACAGGATGCCCCAAATCGTGGCTGCGCCTCGACCGTGACCGCCGGTGGGTTGTCCCATGACTTCGATGGTCCCGCCCCGGCGCGGAATCAGGCCGATGATGGTTCGCATCAGGACCGACTTGCCGCCACCGGACGCCCCCACAAGCCCGAGGATCTCGCCGCGGCGGACGTCGAGCGACAGATGGTCGAGCACGGTCTGACGGCCGAAGCCGACCACGAGGTCGCGGACGCGGATCGCGAACTGGTCTTGCGATGCGTCCATCATCACATTCCGATCGAGGCGAAGAAGATCGCGAACAGGCCGTCGAGCACGATCACCAGGAAGATCGACTTCACCACCGACGTCGTGGTCTGCCGCCCGAGCGACTCCGCGCTGCCCTTGACGCGCAATCCCTCGCTGCAGGCCACGATCCCGATCACCAGCGCCATGAACGGCGCCTTCAGGATGCCCACCTCGAAATGAGTGACGGAGATGGCCTCGTGCAGCCGCGCGATGTAGATCGCCGGGCCCATGTCGCCATAGAACTGAGCGACGAGGCCGCCGCCATAGAGCGCGGCGATCGATCCGATGAAAGTGAGGATGGGCAGCGCGATGACCAGGGCCGCAACGCGTGGCAGGATCAGGACCTCGACGGGATCGAGCCCCATGGTCGAGAGCGCATCGATCTCCTCGCGCATCTTCATCGAGCCGAGCTCGGCGGTGTACGCGCTTCCCGACCGGCCGGCGACCATGATGGCGACGATCAGCACGCCGAGCTCACGCAGCACCAGGATGCCGACCATGTCGACGGTGTAGGACTCGGCGCCGAATCTGCGGAAATGGAAGAAGCCCTGCTGCGCGATGATGGCGCCGATCAGGAAGGTGATCAACGCCACGATGGGGATCGCCTGCCACCCGATGCGGTAGAGCTGATAGACCAGCGACGTCAGCCGCAACGAACCCGGCCGACGCAGCACGCCGATGACGGCCATGAACAACGCGCCGAGCATCTGGAGGAAGATCGTGATGTCTTCACGCGCACTGAGCGTGGCCTTGCCGAGATCCCCGAGCCTCGCCACGACCGGATTGGGCGCAGCCGTCGGGGCCGGCGGGTGGCGGTTGACCTGCCGCACCTCGTCCATCAGCCCGCTGAACTGATCGGCGACGCCGACGAATTCGGCCGATCGTCCTGACGACGCGGCCCTGCGCGACAATTTCTCCAAGACCCAGGCGCCGAGCGTGTCGAGCGCACTGACGCCCGACATGTCCAGGGTGACGACGCGCGATCGATCGACGTCCACTCCGACCGAGTGGGACAGGGTCTCGAGCGTCACCACATTCGCGGCGGTCCAGGGCCCTTCGGGGCGCAAGTTCAGAACGTCGCCGGACGGCGTCGCGAGCAACAGCGGTTCGTGGTTCACACTTCCACCTCATCGGGACAATTGGTCCGCAATTCAGACCGCATTTCTAGGCCAGCATATGGCGGCCGGCTTGACCTGTCTCAAGAGCAGAGCAGCACAGCCGATTGACGCAAATCAAGCGCGAAGGCGCGGGCGGGCCCTAGGCTCGCTTTCGTTCAATGGGGATATCAGGTCCATGTTCGACAGTGACAGGATGAGTGAAGAACTGCACGCATTGAAGGTCGACGTCACGCGCTTGCTGAGCACCGCCGGCGAGGAGATGTTCGAGAGCTCGAAAGATCGCGCCGAGGCACTCGCCGATCAGATCAGGGCCGCGCTGACCGAGCTTGGAGAAACCGTCGACGAAGAGCAGGAGCAGCTTCAGAGCCTCATTGCGGACCGTCCGATCACGTCGCTCGCCTCGGCCTTCGCGCTCGGCGTGGTCGTCGGCTTCATGCTGAGGAGACACTAGGTGAATACCGAGAATGTGGTCAAACATTTGCGCGCGCTGTGGCGCACGGACAGGATCATCGCGGACATCAGGCTTCGCCATCTGCTGGTCGGCCTCGGCCTGCGCGCCTTTGCGGCCCTGATCGCGGCATTCGGGCTCCTGATGCTGGAGCTGTCGGCCTATTTCGCGCTGGTCCAGATCTGGAGTGCGATTGCCGCGGCGGCCATCCTCGGCGCCGTCAATTTTGCCATCGCGGCCGCTCTCTTCCTGATCGCCGGCCGCGCTCCGTCAGGCCGTGACATCGAGCTCGCCAGCGAGATCCACGACGCCTCCATCGAAGCCCTTCAACTCGAGGCGCGCGCGCTCCAGGCCCAGGTGTCAGGCGCGGTGCATCATCCGCTCAGCACGATCGTGCCGGTGCTGGTGCCGCTGATCGCGATCATCGTGAAGAATTTGCGGTCGACGGCCAAGACGGCCGCCAAGTCCTCCGCCGCGGCAAGCTCGGCCGAAGCGCGCTCCTGAGGGGAGCCTCAGAGCTTCAGCTTGACGTCGCAGATGTCAGGCTCAGCCGGATCCGGCTTGACCTCGAAGCCGAGATTTCGGCACATTTCGAGCATCACGGTGTTCTCCTGGAGCACGTCGCCCGATATGACTTTCAGCCCTTCCGACTTGGCGTAGGTGATGATGAGCTGCATCAGCGCCCAGCCGAGCCCCCTGCCCTTGAGATCGGACCGCAGCAGGATCGCATACTCACCGCTCTCGTAGATCGAATCCGAGTGCAGCCGGACCACGCCGACCATCTCGCCGGTGGCCTCGTCGAATGCAATGAAGGCCATCGCGCGCGCATAGTCGAGCTGGGTCAGGCGCGCGATGAACTCGTGGGTAAACTCCTTCATCGGCGCGAAAAACCGCAGGCGAAGGTCGTGTGGCGTGACGTGACGCAGGAATTCATGGATGGTCGGCTCGTCCTCGGGACGCATGGGCCGCACGAAGATGCGCCAGTCGTCCTTGAGCTTGAGGCGGCGCTCCCATTGCGAGGGATAGGCACGAACCGCGAAATTGGCCGGGCCGGAGCCGACAAACTTCCGTTGCGGCGGGCCGACCGCGACGCGGGCATCGACCGCGGTCACGCCCGTCTCGTCCGCCAGCAGCGGATTGATGTCGAACTCGTGGATTTCGGGAATGTCGGCGGCCATCTGCGCCAGCTTGACCAGCACCAGGGCCACGGCGTCCTCCTTGACCGCCGGCACGTCACGATAGGCCTTCAGCAACCGCGACACGCGCGTGCGGTCGATCAAATCGCGGGCGAGCTGCAAATCCAGCGGCGGCAGCGCAAGCGCCTTGTCGTTGATGATCTCCACCGCCGTGCCGCCACGGCCGAACACCACGACGGTGCCGAAAGTGGGATCGTCGGCGAGACCCAGGATCAGCTCGCGCGCCTTCGCCTTGACGACCATGGCCTGGACGATGACGCCGCCGATGCGGGCCTCGGGCCGCAGCTTTCTCGCCCGGGCGAGAATATCGGAGGTGGCCGCACGCACGGCCTCCGGCGTCGTCAGATTGAGCACGACGCCGCCGACGTCGGACTTGTGGACGATGTCGCGCGACATGATCTTCAAGACGACGGTCCCGCCCTGTGCGAAGATGTCCTTCGCATAGGTCACCGCCTGCTCGACATCGGCTGCTGCATAGGTCGGCACCATCGCAATGTCATAGGCTTCGAGCAGATGCTTGATCTCGACCGGCTCGAGCCATTGGCGGCCATCCGCGATCGCAGCAGTGACGATCTGCCTCGCCCCTCGCGCGTCCGGAACGAATGTGTCGGGCATCGCGGGGGGAACCTGACTCAGCTCCTCGACCACCTCGCGGTGCCGGACCAGATGCATGAAGCCGCGCACCGCGTCGTCCTCGGTCGGATAATTCGGCATTCCGGCACCGGACAGCGCCTGAATGATGCCCTGATCGGCCCCGACCCAGGACGCCAGCACCGGCTTCGCCCATCGGCGGTGCCGTTCGCGATATTTGGCGACGAGCTCCGTCACGGTGGTGGCGATCTCGGCTGCCGAGGCGATCGCCGTTTGCACGTTGAGGACCAGGACCGCGTCATTGTCGCGATCAGCCAACAACACCTCCAGCGCCGCCGCGTAGCGCGCGGCGTCGGCGTCGCCGACGATGTCGACGGGATTCGCATGGGACCAGGTCGGCGGCAGAGCCGCATCGAGCTTCTTGCGCGCCTCCGCCGAGATGGTCGCCGGAATCCCGCCGAGCTCGACCAGTCGGTCGACGGCGAGCACGCCGATGCCGCCACCATTGGTCAGGATGGCGAGGCGCTTTCCGGCCGGCGATTCGACGCGGCCTAGTGTCTCGGCACAATCGAACAGCTCCCGCAGATCGGAGACCCGCAGCACGCCGGCGCGGCGGAACGCCGCGTCATAGACGGCGTCGGCGCCGGCAAGCGCGCCGGTATGCGTGGCAGCCGCCTTCGCACCCTGCGCCATGCGGCCGGACTTCACCACGACGACGGGCTTCACGCGCGCAGCGGCGCGTGCCGCCGACATGAACTTGCGCGCGTCCTTGATGGACTCGATGTAGAGAAGGATCGCGCGTGTCTTGTGATCCATCGCGAAATAATCGAGCAGATCGGCAATATCGACGTCCATCTGATCGCCGATCGAGACGATGCCGGAGAAGCCGACGCCACGCTGCGCCGCCCAGTCGACCATGCCGGCAGCGATCGCGCCCGACTGCGAGATCAGCGCGAGGCTGCCCGCCCCCGGCATGTGCGCTGCAAAGCTGGCATTCAGGCTGACGCCGGGCATCATGATGCCAAGACAATTCGGTCCAATCAGCCGCATGCCGTATCTGTGGGCCGCCGTGACGGCAGCCTCGTGCAGAGATCCCGGTCCGTGGCCGAGCCCGGCCGAAACGATCAAGGCGCCCGCCGAGCCGCGACGCCCGGCCTGGTCGATGATGCCGGGAATCTCACGCGCCGGCGCGGTGACGACCACGAGCTCGGGCACGAAGTCCAACCCGTCCAGACTTTTCACGGCCGCGATGCCGCCGATCTCGGCATGACGCGGATTGACGAGGCCGAACAGCCCCTTGAATTGGGCCTTGTGGATATTCTCCAGAACGGCGCGTCCCACGGAGACCGGACGGGCGCTCGCGCCGACGAGTGCGACTGAACGCGGCGCCAGCAGATTGCTCAGACGATAGCTTGACATGAAAGCAAATGCGCCCGGTCAGCGACGGTTTCGATGGTTGACGATCAGGCCGGAAAATAGTGAGCCTAGTGCGAGATCATAACCCAGCACGGTGGCTCGCCAATGACGGTCTTTGTCACACCGCCCCAGACGACCTCGTTCAGGCGCGAATGATGATACGCGCCCATCACGATCGCATCCATACCGTGGGAATTCACCCAGTTCCCCAGGACCTTGCCGATCGAGCTGCCGCGGCCTTTCGCCGTTTCGAACGAGGCGTGAACGCCGTGTTCCCTCAGATGATCGACCAGAGCCGTTCCGGATTGCACGATCGCGTCGGTCTTGTCATCCGCCACGGTCACCACGCGGACAGAGGCCGCCGCCTGCAGAACCGGCAGCGCGTCGCCGACCGCTCGCGCTGCACGCGCGGAGTGATCCCAGGCGATCATGACGTTCTCGAATTTGGACCGAAGGTTGCCTGCGAGATGTTCCGGACAGAGCAGAAGCGGCCTGCCGGATCCGAACAGGAAGGCTTCGACAATGCTCTCCGTTCGACTGTCGTGCGGCTTCACGGGAAGCAGCGTGAGATCGTGGAAACGGGCATACTCGGCGAAGACCGCCGCGATCTGGTCGGCCGGCACCTTGCCCGCTCGGCTCTGGGCGCGAACATTGGCGCTGGATGTCGCATTGGTGAATGCGTTGAGGAGCTGCTGCATGTCGCTCGGCTCGCGCGAGCTGGCGGCCTCCGCGGCCTCGTGATCGCTGAGCAGCATCACCTTCGGCCGCTCGTACACCTCTTCCTCGAGCGCGAGCGCGGTGATCCTGGCGCCGAGATCGGCGGCAACAGTCACGCATTTCTCGATCGCAACCAGGGCCGGCCCACGCGGCTGACCGATAAGCGGCAGAAAGACGTCCTTGATGGGCATCGGGATTCTCCTTGGCCGCCACAATAGGCCGGCTTTGGTCGAGACGCTTGATCCTCGTCAAGCCAAGGGAACCCGGTTCGGTCGGTCGGGAACAGGCGTTGACCGACGTCAAGGACTGGCCACTCGGCTGTTCTATGGATAGTTCGATGGGAGCGCGGTTCGCCCTGGAGAGACCGATGCGTGCGATGGTGTTGCCGGCCCCACAAACGCGCCTCCAGATGGAGGAGCGGCCTGACCCGATCCCCGGCGAAGGGCAGCTCCGCGTGAAGATCAGCGCCTGCGGGGTATGCCGCACCGATCTTCACCTCATCGACGCCGAGCTGCCCGACATTCGCTATCCGATCGTGCCCGGTCACGAGATTGTCGGTCGGGTCGATCTCGTGGGCCCGAATGTCACGACGCATACGCGCGGTGACCGCGTCGGCATCCCCTGGCTCGGCTTCACCTGCGGACATTGTCACTTCTGCAAGGAGGGCAAGGAAAACTTGTGTGACGCACCAGAGTTCACCGGCTACACGCGCGACGGCGGCTACGCGACCCACACCATCGCCGACGCACGCTACGCCTTCCCGCTCGGTGAAGACGGCAACGACGTGGAGATTGCGCCTCTGCTGTGCGCGGGGCTGATCGGCTGGCGCTCACTGGTGCTGGCCGGCCCAGCCGAACGGCTCGGCCTCTATGGTTTCGGCGCGGCCGGCCACATTATCGCGCAAGTCGCGCGCTGGCAGGGACGATCCGTCCATGCGTTCACGCGACGCGGTGACGTCGCTGCGCAAGAACTTGCGCGCCGTCTCGGCGCCGTTTGGGCAGGGGCATCAGACGAAGTGCCTGACGAGCCGCTCGACGCCGCCATCATCTTCGCACCATCAGGCGAGCTCGTTCCGGCTGCGCTGCGCGCCGTGCGCAAAGGCGGTCGCGTCGTATGCGCCGGTATCCACATGACCGACATTCCAAGCTTTCCGTACGATCTGCTCTGGCAGGAGCGGCAACTGGTCTCGGTCGCCAATCTCACCCGGCAGGACGGCCTCGATTTTCTAAAGATCGCTCCGCAAGCCGGCGTGCGCACCGAGACGACGGCATTTCCGCTTCATCAGGCCAATGAGGTTCTGACCATGCTGAGAGCCGGTCAGATTCTCGGCGCGGCCGTGCTGACGCCCTGACGGTGCTTTCGGATGCCTGACTCCATGACAGACGAAATGGCAGCCCAGGAGCGGATCTTCCAGACGCTGACCGGCCATCCAGGCGTGACGCGGATCGACACGCACGCAGCCTCGGTGTTCCTCGACGGGACGCGCGCGTTGAAGATCAAGCGCGCCGTCCGGTTTCCCTTCCTCGATTACTCGACGCTCGAGAAGCGCAAGGCGGCATGCGAGGAGGAGATCAGGATCAACCGGCCGCTGGCGCCGCAGATCTATCATCGCGTCGTGGCCATCACGGAGGAGCCGGACCGATCGGTGCAGGTCGGCGGCCCCGGCCGGCCGATCGAGTATGCGGTGGAGATGTCGCGCTTTGACGAGAGCCGGACGCTGGATCATCTGGCGACGGCCGGCCCGCTGGATGCCAAGCTCGCCTCGGCTGTTGCCGACGCGATCGTGGCTTCCCATGGCGCGGCGACTTGCGCCGACGGCGAAGCATGGATCTCGTCCATTCCCGCCTTGATCGACGGCAACAGCCACGGCCTGCAGGCCGGCGGCCATTTCAACGCGGAAGACATCGACAAGCTCAGCCAGGCTTCGCACGAGGCCTTTTTGCGCCTCCGTCCCCTGCTCAAAGAGCGCGGCCGCCAGGGTTTCGTGCGGCGCTGTCATGGCGACCTGCATCTGGCGAACATCGTGCTGATCGACGAACTGCCCGTGCTGTTCGACGCCATCGAGTTCGACGCGCAGATGGCGACTGTGGACGTGCTCTACGATCTCGCATTCACGCTGATGGACCTGTTGCACCACGATCAGCCACGGGCGGCCAACATCGTCCTGAACCGCTATCTCGCCGCGACGCCCGCCGACAATCTCGACGCGCTCGCGGCGCTGCCGCTGTTCATGGCCATCCGCACGGCGATCCGCGCCCAGGTCGCCCTGGCGCGGCTGAGGCCGCCGCATTCCGATGACGCCGGCATTCTCGACCAGGCACGGCGCTATTTTGATCTTGCCAGGATGCTGATACATCCTGCTGCGCCGCGCCTGATTGCCGTGGGCGGATTGTCAGGCACCGGCAAGACGGTCTTGGCGCAAGCGCTTGCGCCTCTCGTCGCACCGCCGCCAGGAGCCGTCGTGCTGCGCAGCGACCTCGTCCGCAAGCAGATGTTCGGGGTGGAGGACACTCACCGCCTGCCGCCGTCTGCCTACACGCCGGAGCATGCGTCGCGCGTCTATGACGCGCTGGTGCAGCTCGCCCGGCGGGTGCTGGCGCAAGGCCATTCGGCTGCTATCGACGGCGTGTTTGCCCGCGAGGACGAACGGGACGCGATCGCCTCACTGGCGCGCGAGCGCAACGTGCCGCTGCACGGCCTGTTTCTGGTCGCAGACCTCGCGACCCGGCAGATGCGGATCGGAAGCCGGCGGGGCGACGCATCCGATGCCACGCAAGAGGTTGCCGCGCAGCAGGAGCACTATAATATCGGCCATATCGGTTGGGCGATTATCGATGCATCCGGGACACCAGAGCAGACGCTTCAGTCCTGCCGGAACGCGATCGCTGAAGCAAACAGGGCAATCTGATTGGCGCGGGCAAAGATGGCACGACCTAGCACGTCCGCGACGACCGCTCGCATCACGCCGGCGGCGCGGCGCAATGCCCTGCCCGGCCGCCTCAGCCCCGGCATGGCCTGCGATACGGCGTTCCGAATCATCGCGCGCCGCCACCTCGCTTCCGTCCTCGCCCAGCATGACGGCACTTGCCGCGGCGATCCCGACGCGCTGCATCAGATCCGGATCGCGCTGACGCATCTGCGCACCGCCATCCGCTTCTTCTCGCCGATGGTCGACGACGCCCTGCGGCCACATGTCTGGGCCGAGCTGAAATGGCTGAATGGCCGGCTCGGCATGGTCCGGGACCTCGATGTGGCGATCGAGCGGGTCATCGCTGAAAGTGACGGCGAGCTTTCAGAGGTCGCCGAGCTGCAGCACTGGGACGAAAAGCGCGCCGAGAGCCACCGCCAGCTGGCGCGCGCATTGCAATCCGCGCGCTATCGCCGCCTTGTCGAGCAGACCTCCGCCTGGATCGAGAGCGGGCCCTGGTCGACCCGGCGCAGCAAGGAAGCCATCCGATTACGCCGCTGCACGCTCGCCGAACATGCGACGGAGCGGCTGACCGCGTGGGAGACGACGCTGCTCAAGAAAGCGCGCAAGCTCCGCAAGCTCGACGTCGAGAAACGCCACAAGCTGCGGCTCCTGAACAAGCGGATGACCTATTCGGTCGAGTCGCTGCAGGACCTGTTCGCCGATGAGGCGGCGGCCAAGCAAAAGTCCATCCTCAAGGAATTGCGCAAGGCACAGCGCTCGCTCGGACAATTGAACGACGATGCACGTGGACAAGCGCTGGCGGCATCGCTGAACGGCGCCGGCCTCGAGGCCGGCCATCGTTTCCTCGACCGCAAGCGGGAGAAGAAGCTGTTGCGGAAGGCCTCAACGGCCTATCGCAAACTCGACAATACCAAGCCATTCCGCTCCTCGGACCTCGCGCCGAATTCCGAGCCGGAGACTTAGGTGTGGACGTAGTCCCCCGGCGCATCGGGTAGTTCCGCGGCGTCTCCAACTCCGATCTGCGGCGGGTCGCAGGGCGCGCCGGAGCGCGCCGCCAGCCATTCGGCCCATTCCGGCCACCACGATCCTTCAACGCGTGGAGCCAGCTTCAGCCACTCGTCCGCACCGACATAAGGCGCATCGGCAGCCTTGGTCAGCACCTGATAGAAGTGGCCGGGCTCATCGGGAGGCGCGACGACACCGGCATTGTGGCCGCCGCTGGTCAACAGGAACGTCACGTCGGCATCGACCTGATAGTGGATCTTGTAGACGGATCGCCACGGCGCCACGTGATCGGCGAGCGTGCCGACTACGAACATCGGCGCGTGAATATCGGACAGCGAAACGCTCCGGCCGCCGACGTGATAACGCCCCTCGGCCAGATCATTGCCGAGGAACAGCTTTCGCAGATATTCCGAATGCATGCGATACGGTAATCGCGTGGCGTCCGCGTTCCAGGCCATCAAATCGTTCAATGGCGCGCCATCGCCCATCAGATAATCGTGCGACAGCCGCGACCAGATCAATTCGTTGGAGCGCAGCAGCTGGAAGGCCCCGGCCATCTGCGTCGTGTCGAGATAGCCGCGCTGCCACATCATGTCTTCGAGAAAGGCGACCTGGCTCTCATTAATGAACAGCGTCAGCTCTCCGGCCTCGGTGAAGTCGGTCTGGGCCGCAAGAAGAGTGACCGTGCCGAGGCGATGATCACCATCGCGCGCCATCGCGGCGGCGGCGATCGACAGTAACGTACCGCCCAGACAATAGCCGAGCGCATGGGTCTTCCGACCCGGCATGATCTTACCCATCACGTCCAGCGCCGCCATGACGCCCAGCCTGCGATAATCGTCGAAGGCGAGATTCCGATCCCTCGCATCCGGATTGCGCCAGGAGATCGCGAATACAGTGAAGCCTTGACTGGTTAGATATTTGACCAGCGAGTTCTGCGGCGAGAGATCGAGAATATAGTACTTCATGATCCACGCCGGCACGATCAGGATCGGTTCGGGCCGGACCTGCGCGGTGGTCGGAGAGTACTGAATCAGCTCGATCAGCGCATTGCGATAGACCACCTTGCCGGGTGAAGCCGCCACCGTCTTGCCGACCACGAACTGCCCGTCATCCGCCAATCTCGAGCCGGTGAGCAGGCGCATCAGATCGCTGCACCAGTTCTGCCAGCCGAAGACGAAATTCTCCCCGCCGCTCTGGAACGCCTTCTCCAGCACCTTCGGATTGGTCGTCGCGAAATTCGAGGGCGCCAACATATCGAGCATCTGACGCATCGAAAACTCGACGATGGCTTCATTAGCATGCGACACGCCGCGCACGCCCGTCGTGGCATCGTGCCACCACCGCTCGGTGAGCAAGAACCCCTGCGCGAGCAGATTGAACGGCGCGGTCTCCCATTGCGGTCCGCTGAAGCGGCGATCCCGTCCCTGCGGCTGGATCACCGACCAAGGCTTCTGCTCCGGCGATGCAGCGTGCGCGGCGGCTTCTGCCAGCCGGCCGGCATCGCGAAGGATGTTGCGGGAAATCTCCATCTGGCGCTGCGGCGCAGCAGCGAGGTGCGTGCTCCAGTCGAGCCAGGCGAGCGACAGGGCCAGGGGCGAAATGCCGCCCGTGAACCGCGCCAGCACCGCGTGAAAGGCGCGGTCGAGCGGATATGGCTCCGACGCAGGCAAAGGATCGGCGGCAGCCGGGATTTCCACATGCTTTTCCGAACTCGCCGTCGAGGCTTCGGGACCAGCAGCGGGATTGACGGGAAGAGCCTGCACAACCGGCTCTTCGGTCCGTGGAAATATCTGCATGACGCTCATGGCTCAATGTTCCCGAAGGGTTCTGTTCGACGTCGGCGGCAGGATATGGCGAGGCCTCCCATACGCGTTGAGCTGCATCAAATCCCGGCGGGGATCACAATTGCTTCATCGGAGCGGGCGGGCTCCTCCCATTGACCTGAGTCAAGCCGCAGCCCGACGCCGGAGCTAGTTTTCGCCCATCGAAATTCGACAAGCCAGCGGAGTTGTCCATGCGCGCCCACCAGATCATGACCCGGTCGGTCATCTCGGTTACCCCCGACACCAGCATCGTCGAGGCGGCGAATATCATGCTGAAGCGGCATGTCAGCGGCCTCACCGTGGTCGACGAGGCCGGCAAGCTGGTCGGTGTCGTCTCTGAAGGCGATTTCATCCGCCGCAGTGAGATCGGCACCGGGCGCAAGCGCGGACGCTGGCTGCGATTCATCCTGGGTCCAGGCAAATCCGCCAGCGATTTCGTCCATGAGCACGGCCGCAGGGTCTCGGAAGTGATGACCGACACGCCCGTCACCATCACGGAGGATACGGCGCTTGCGGAGATCGTCGACCTCATGGAGCGGAACAACGTCAAGCGGCTGCCGGTGGTGCGCGGCGACAAGGTCGTCGGCATCGTCTCGCGCGCCAATCTGCTGCAGGCGGTGGCGGGGCTGGCCCGCGAGGTGCCGGATCCGACGGCGGACGACGATCACATCCGCAGCCGCATCATCGAGACCATGGAGAAGAACGAGTGGTGCCCGTTCGGGCTGAACGTGATCGTCCGCGACGGTATCGTTCACCTCAGCGGCGTCATCACCGAAGAGCGCACGCGGCAGGCCGCGATGGTCGCCGCGGAGAACGTCGACGGCGTGAAGAAGGTGCACGACCATCTGTGCTGGGTCGACACCATGTCGGGCATCTATCTGAACTCGCCCGAGGATGACGAGCTCGCCAAGGCAAGCTGACAAGACGCGCTGAGCCAGCGCGCCTCAGCCCGGAATGACGGCGGTGGCCTCGATCTCGACGCGCGCCGCCTTCTCCACGAGGCGCACCACCTGGACCAGCGCCATCGCTGGGTAATGTGCGCCGAGGATGGCACGGTAGATCTTGCCGAGCTCCTTCAGGTTGGACAGGTACTCGTCCATGTCGACGACGTACCAGGTCAGCCGCACGAGGTGCTCGGGCCGGGCACCAGCCTCATTCAGGATCGCGGCGATGTTGCTCAAGGTCTGATGAACCTGCGCGACAAAGCCGTCGGCGAGACACTCTTCAGCATCCCAGCCGATTACCCCGCCGGTGACGACGATGCGCCCTTCGGCGGCCATGCCATTGGCATAGCCCTTCGGCATCGGCCAGCCCGACGGCTGGAGCACCTGGACCCGCGCAGGGGTTTCATCCTCAGCCGCTGTCGGCAGTACCGCGAGTTGCGGGCCTTTCGGCGTCGTCACGGACAATTCTCCATCTTCTCATTCCGCCGCGACGCCCGAGGACGTGGCGGCGGCCTGCGCCAGTTGCCGCAGGGCAAAGCGCTTCAGTTTTCCGGTCTCGGTCTTCGGCAGTTGCGCGACGAACTCGATGGCGCGCGGATATTTATACGGCGCGATCTCGCGTTTGACATGCTCCTGCAGCTCGGCCACGAGCTGTGCATCTGGTGTCACGCCGGACGCCGCGACGACATAGGCCTTCACGATCATGCCGCGCGCCTCGTCCGGGGCGCCGACCACACCGCATTCGGCGACCGCCGGATGCGTGAGCAAGGCCGCCTCGACGTCGGTGCCCGCGATATTGTAGCCGGCCGACACGATCATGTCGTCGGAACGCGACTGGTACCAGAAATAGCCGTCGCTATCCATCAGATAGGTATCGCCGGTGATGTTCCAGCCGTTCTGGACATATTTGCGCTGGCGCTCGTCAGCAAGATAGCGGCAGCCGGTCGGCCCGCGCACCGCAAGCTTGCCCATCGTGCCCGGCGGCACGTCGCGGCCATCGTCGTCGACGATCTTGGCCTCATAGCCCGGAACGGGCTTGCCCGTCGCACCCGGACGAATTTCATCTTCTGTCGCGCTGATGAAGATGTGCAGCAGCTCGGTCGAGCCGATGCCGTCCATCAACTTGATGCCGGTAGCCTTGAGCCAGGCATCGAAGGTCGGCTTTGGCAACGTCTCGCCGGCGGAGACGCATTTGCGCAGCGAAGAGATGTCGCGGCCGGCAAGCTTGCCGATCATGGCGCGATACGCCGTGGGCGCGGTGAAACAGACGGTGGTCTTGTACTGCTCGATCGCCGTCAAAATGTCGTCCGGCGTCGTCTTCTCCAGCACGACAAAGGAGGCGCCGATATGCATCGGAAACAGCACGCCACCGAAGCCGAAGGTGAAGGCGAGCGGCGCCGAACCGACGAAACGGTCTTTCTGCTCGGCCCGCAAGATGTTGCGCGCATAGCCGTCGCAGACCGCGAGCATGTCGCGATGGAAATGCATGGTGCCCTTGGGATCGCCCGTCGTGCCGGACGTGAAGGCGATCAGGCAGACGTCATCAGAGGCGGTATCGGCAGCCTTGAACTCCGCGCTCGCATCGGCAATGAGCGCCTCGAGCGAGTCCGCCGCGCCATTGCCCCAATAGACAACCCGCTTCAGCTTAGGCGCCGCAGCTTTCGCTCTCTCCATCTCCTCGGCAAGCTTGCCGTCGCACAGTGCGAGCGAGATCTCCGCTTTCTGGATCGGGTACGACAGCTCCTTGGCGCGGAGCAGCGGCATGGTCGCCACCACGATGCCGCCGGCCTTGATCACTGCGAGATAGGTCGCGACCATCATCGGATTGTTGGCGGAGCGCAGCAGCACGCGGCCGCCGGTGACGAGACCAAGCTTGCCGACGAGCACATTGGCGATGCGGTTCACCAGAGCTTGCAACTCGCGATAGGTATAGCTGACGGAGGGGCTGATGACGCAGGGCGCATCGCCATGGCCCTGCTCGACCCAGCGGTCGAGGAAGTAGCTCACGCAATTCAATCGTGGCGGATAGTTCAGCTCAGGCCGCGTGAAGATGAATTCGGGCCACAGCTCGCGCGGCGGCAGATGCTGCTGCGCAAACTTATCGACATGGGCCGTCGCGGCGTTGCCGTCATGGGAGCCCGTCACTTGAACCTTGGCGGCGTTGGCCATCGCACGCTCCTTTCAGCATGGATTGCACCCGGCAGCACGATCTGGAAAACATTTTAGGCTTAAAACAATTTGGCGCAATAGCGGATTTTGGGCATCCGGTGCTTTTTCCTGCGGCAAAAGTGATTGGGCGGCCAGCCGGCCCCGCCCTTACGGCCGGCGGCGCGCGGCCGATTTCTGCGCCGACGCCTTGGTTTTGGCGAGCAGCCGCATCAATTCGCGCACGTCCTTCGGCGTGAGGTCGGCGAACAGATCGGCGATCCAGGTCTCGTGCTCCGCAGCCATGCGACGAAACTCGGCGCGACCGAGTTTCGTGAGGCGGATCACCTGGACACGGCGGTCGGTTTCCGAGGTACGACGATCGAGATGGCCGGATTCCACAAGGCGCTCGACGAGCCCGGTGACGTTACCGTTCGACACCATCATGCGCTTGGAGACATCGGACAGGGTCATGCCGTCGGGCGCCTTGTCGAGCTGTGCCATCAGATCGAAACGCGGCAGCGTGACGTCGAACCGCTGCCGCAGACGGCCGCGAACCTCGCCCTCGATCAATGTCGTGCAGGTCAGAAGGCGCAACCACAGCCGAAGCTCATCGGCGTGGTCTTCCGGCGTTTCGACGGCCTTGGTCTCGGAATCGAGCATCTCGGTGCAGTCACTCTCGGCGGGCATTGGCGCCGGCACGGATTCCCAACGTTTTGAGCTTCAAATAAATCGGAGCCGGCCGCAAGTCCAAAGCTGCAACAATCGACCGCATACGAATTTCTTTAGGCTTCAAGTAATTGGCGCGCCGCTTGCATGCGGCAGTTGGCGTGGCGCACCACGCAAGGTGCGCCGCTTCGGTTTGCTTGCCGCGGACGCCGTCATCAGACTAAGCTTGGATAAGACCAAGCTACAGCATTGGGCGTAAGCGTATTGGGGGAGAGACCATGAAGACGCAATTGACCTTGGCAGGACTGGCGCTGCTGCTCGGACTCGATCCCGCTCTCGCCCAGGAGAAGATCAAGCTGGGTGTGGTGGTGACCCTGTCGGGACCTGCCGCCGCACTGGGTCAGCAAGTTCGCGACGGCTTTGCACTTGCGGTGAAGGATCTCGGCAGCAAGATGGGCGGCCGCGATGTCGAGGTTGTCGTGGTCGACGATGAGCTCAAGCCGGATGCGGCCGTAACGAAGATCAAGGGGCTTCTGGAGCGCGACAAGGTCGACTTCGTGGTCGGCCCGATCTTCTCCAACATCCTGCAGGCGATCCACCGGCCCATCACGGAATCGAAGACCTTTCTGATCAGCCCCAATGCGGGCCCGTCGACCTTTGCCGGCAAGGACTGTAACCCGTTCTTCTATGTGACCTCGTACCAGAACGATCAGGTGCACGAGATCCTCGGCAAGGTCGCGCAGGATCGCGGCTACAAGCGGATGTACCTGATGGTGCCGAACTATCAGGCCGGCAAGGATTCGGTAGCGGGCTTCAAGCTCGACTACAAGGGGGAGATCGTCGAAGAATCCTACATGCCGCTGAACACGCTGGACTTCCAGCCGGAGTTGTCCAAGATCTCCTCGCAGAAGCCCGATGCGTTGTTCACCTTCATGCCGGGCGGCCTCGGCGTCAATCTCGTCAAGCAATACCGGCAGGCCGGCCTCGCCGACAGCATTCCGGTGCTCTCGGCCTTCACGGTGGATGAATCGACCCTGCCGGCGCAGCAGGATGCGGCCGTCGGCATGTTCGGTGGCGCAAACTGGGCGCCCAACCTCGACAATCCCCAGAACAAGAAGTTCGTCGCCGCCTACGAGGCCGCTTACAACATCGTGCCCGGCACCTACGCCTTCCAGGCCTACGACGCTGCGATGTTGATCGACAGTGCGGTCAAGGCCGTGAAGGGCGACCTCTCGAACAAGGATGCCGTGGGAGCCGCACTGAAGAAGGCGGATTTCACCTCGCTGCGCGGTGCCTTCAAGTTCAACACCAACGGCTATCCGATCCAGGACTTTTACCTGACCAAGGTCGCCAAGCGTCCGGACGGCAAGTTCCAGACGGAGATCGTGCAGAAGGTTTTTGAGAATTACGGCGACCGCTATGCCAAAGACTGCAAGGCTGCGAACTGAGCCGAGCGTCGCGTTAAGGGAGGACTTCAATGAGCAGCGAAATCACCGGCATCACGCGGGCCAATGAGGGCATTCAGGGGATTTCTTGGAACATCCTCGGCCAGACCTACGTGCCGAAGAGCAAGACCGAGCATAGTTTCTCATGGCATGCGACCTTGCCGCCCGGCACGTTCGTGCCGCCGCACATCCATCCCGACCAGGATGAGTATCTCTATATGCTGGAGGGCAAGCTCGATTTCGTGCTGGGCAATTCGGAGGCGCAGGCAACCGCCGGCGACCTGATCCGGCTCGGCATGGGCGTGCCGCACGGCATCTTCAACAAGTCGGAGCAGACCGCAAAAGTGCTGTTCTGGGTCTCACCGACCAAAAAACTGTTCGACCTGTTCTGGGGCCTTCACAACATGAAGGAACAGAAGCCGGAGGACGTGGTGGCAATGGCGGCCGAGTTCAACATCCACTTCCTGCCGCCGCCTCCCGGCGCCGGCTAGCGGCGCGCCTCAGGCGCGCACCGCCGCGAGCCCCGGCACGGCGGCGAAGCCTGCCTTGGTGGCATAGCCGCGCACGATGGCCTCGCGCTGGGAGTAGCTCAGCACGTTGTCGACGTTGTCGAAGCCATCAGGCGCGAGCTGCTCTACGGCGTCGATGACGCCCTCGGGGCCGCCGCGCCGGTTGGAACGCACGATATCGGCCGTCATCGGCAGGCGCTTCTTCTCGTATTCGAGCAACGCCTGGCGCGGATGCTCGGCGCGCACCAGCGCGTCGGCAAGGCAGCGCGCGTCGAGGATCGCCTGCGAGGCGCCATTGGAGCCGACCGGATACATAGGATGCGCGGCATCCCCCAGCAGCGTCACGCGTCCGGACGACCAGTACGGCAAGGGATCGCGGTCGCAGGTCGGATATTCGTAGAATTCAGGCGTCGCCGAGATCAGGCTCTTCACGTCGATGTAAGGCACCGAGAAGCGCGCGACGTGCGGCATCAGCTCTTCGCGTCGGCCAGGACGCGACCAGTCCTCTTTCCGAGGTGGCGGCACATTACCCTCGCCTACCTTCACCAGCACGGCCCAATTGGTGAGGCGGCTCGCCGGGCTCGATCCTTCCGCAATCGGATAGATCACCACCTTGGCGTTGAGGCCGCCGGCCACGATCATCGATTTGCCGGTGAGGAATAGCGGCCAGTCGCGCGCGCCGCGCCACAGCATCAGGCCGTTCCAGCACGGCGGGCCTTCGTTCGGGAACAACGTGTCGCGGACGCGGGAATGGATGCCGTCGGCGCCGATCAGGATGTCGCCGCGGGCGGTGTGGACATGCGCGCCGGCACGATCGAAGAAGTAAGCGGTGACGCCGCCCTCGTCCTGCGTGAAGGCGCCGAGCCGGCAGCCGGTGTGAATGGCGTCCGCTCCAAGCCGCTCCTCGACGGCACGATGGATGACGCTCTGGAGACGGCCACGATGGATCGAGAATTGCGGCACGTCGTGGCCGGCGTCGATGCCGCGGGCTTCGCGCCAGACCTCCTGGCCGTGGCGATTGAGATAATAGAGCTGATCCGTACGGATCGCGACGTCGTCGAGCTTCTGAAGCAAGCCCAATCCGGCGAGCTCCCGCATGGCATGCGGCAGCGTGTTGATGCCGACCCCGAGCTCCCGAATGGTGTCGGCTTGCTCGAAGATCTCACAGTCGAGGCCGCGCGAGCGCAGCATCAATGCCGTGGTGAGACCACCAATGCCGCCACCGACGATAATCGCCTTCATCGCCCTTACTCCACTCGAAACACAGGCAATGGGTTAACGTCGCACGGGCGGTCACTCCGCCGCAAGCGGCTTTGTCGCCTCCGCCTTGAGCTCGGCCCGGGTCTTGGGCTTAGCCTTAATTCGCAGCTCGTCCAGGTCCTGCCGGTCGCGCACGCTGTTACGGAAAACCTGATCCTTTCCGGGCATATATTGCGGCGGGCAGAACGCGTTCTCTGCCCCGTACCAGGCCGCAGCTTTCATGGTGAAGAACGGATCGACCAGATACGGCCGTCCGAGCGCGACGAGGTCGGCTCGGCCTGCGGCCAGGATGGTGTTGGCCTGGTCCGCTGTCGTGATGTTGCCGACGCACATCGTGGCCACGCGCGCCTCGTTGCGGACCTGATCCGAGAACGGCGTCTGAAACATACGGCCGTAGACCGGCTGCGCATCCCGCACGGTCTGGCCGGTCGAGACGTCGACGAGATCGACACCCGCCTCGGCAAAGGCGCGCGCGATGGCAACGGCGTCGTCGCCATTGATGCCACCTTCCGCCCAATCGGTCGCGGAGATACGCACCGACATCGGCTTGTGCGATGGCCAGACCGCGCGGAGCGCTTCGAAGATCTCAAGCGGGAACCGCAGACGGTTTTCGAGCGAGCCGCCGTACGCGTCGGTCCGGGTGTTGGTCAGGGGTGAGATGAAGCTCGCGAGCAGATAGCCGTGGGCGCAGTGCAGCTCCAGCATGTCGAAGCCGCAGCGCTCGCCACGCTCAGCCGCCGCGACGAAGGCGTCCCTCACCTCGTTCATGCCGGCGCGGCCGAGTTCGCGCGGCACTTGGCTGTCGGGGAAATAGGGCAGCGGGGAAGCCGAGACCACGTCCCAACCGCCTTCGTCCAGCGGACGATCCATGCCGTCCCACATCAGCTTGGTCGCACCCTTGCGGCCGGCGTGGCCGAGTTGCAGGCAGATCTTGGCAGCCGAATTGCCGTGGACGAAATCCACGATGCGCCGCCAGGCGGTCTCCTGCTCGTCGTTCCACAGGCCGGCGCAGCCGGGCGTGATGCGGGCCTCGCGGCTGACACAGGTCATCTCCGTGAAGATCAGGCCGGCACCGCCGATCGCACGCGAGCCGTAGTGCACGAGGTGAAAATCGGTCGGCACACCCTCCTTGGCCGAATACATGCACATCGGCGACATCACGGCGCGATTGGCGATCTCCATCTCACGCAGCCGGAACGGCTGGAACAGCGGCACCGTCGGCTTTTGGGTATCGACATCGAAGCCGCTGTCGCGGACCTGCTTTGCAAAGGACTTTTCGACTTCGGCCACGAAATCCGGCGCCCGAAGCTTGAGATTATCGTAGGTGATCGCCTTCGAGCGCGTCATCACGCCGAAGGCAAACTGCACGGGATCGAAATCCCAGAAGCGGTCGACATGCTCGAACCAGACCAGGGAGACGTCGGCGGCGTGCTGGGTCTTCTCGACCTCCTCGCGGCGGCCGTGCTCGTAGACATCGAGCGCCGCCTTGATGCTGGGAGCCTTCTCCATCGCTTCCGCCAAGGCGATGGCGTCTTCCATCGCGAGCTTGGTGCCGGAGCCGATCGAAAAATGCGCGCTCGCCTTGGCATCGCCGAGCAGCACCATGTTGTCCTTGACCCAGCGCCTGCTGCGGATCATCGGGAAATTGCGCCACATCGAGCGATTGGTGAGCAGCTTGTGCCCATCGAGAAACCAGCCAAAAATCTCGGCCATGCGCGCGGCGGACTGGGTCTCGTCCAGCCCGGTCAGGCCGGCCCGCTCGAAGGTCTCAGGATCGGTCTCAAAAATCCAGGTCGAGTGTCCGACCTCATATTGATAGGCGTGGGCGATGAACGGGCCCCACTCGGTCTCCTGGAAGATGAAGGTGAAGGCGTCGAGCGGTCTGGTCGAGCCCATCCAGGCAAACTTGTTGGAGCGGACGTCGACCTCCGGCTGGAAATGATCGAGGTATTTCTCGCGAAACCGGCTGTTGATGCCGTCGGCGATCAGGACGAGATCGGCATCGGCGAAGCGGGAATCGTCGTCGACGTCCGCCTCGAAGTGCAGGGCGACGCCGAGCTCGCGGGCTCGGTCCTGCAAGATTAGAAGCAGCTTACGCCGCGAGCAGCCGCAAAAGCCGTTGCCGCCGACCCGGTGCACGGTGCCGCGGAAATGCACGGCGATATCGTCCCAGTACGCGAACTCCTGGGTGATGCGGCGATAGCTCGGCAGATCGTGCTTTTCGAAATTGTCCAGCGTGGCATCGGAGAACACCACACCGAAGCCGAACGTGTCGTCGGCCCGGTTGCGCTCATACACGGTGATGTCGGCGCCCGGGCGCTGCTTTTTGAGCAGGATCGCAGCGTAGAGACCCGCAGGTCCACCACCGATGATCGCGACTTTCATGGGAGCCTCGCCAATTCAACCGGCCACGAAAACTATTTTAAGCCTAAAATAATTTCGCGCAAGTCCCCGTTGCAGGCGAGGCCAGACGAAAAGCCGGCTTAATCGCCCCTGAAGACCGGCTTGACCTTGTTGGCGAAGGCCTCGAAGGCGCGCTCGAAATCAGCCGTGGTCATGCACAGGGCCTGGGCAACAGCCTCCGCTTCGATCGCCTCCTCCACCGACATAGCCCATTCCATGGCCAGCATCCGCTTGGTCATGGTGTTGGCGAAGGTCGGCCCTTCCGCAATCTGCTTGGCCAGCAGCTGCGCCTGAGGCAGCATCTGCTCGGGGGTGACGATACGGCTGAAAAAGCCCCAGCGCTCGCCCTCCTCCGCGGTCATGAAGCGGCCGGTGTAGAGCAGCTCGGAGGCGCGGGACTGTCCGATGATCCGCGGCAGGATCGCACAGGCGCCCATGTCGCAACCGGCCAAGCCGACCTTGTTGAACAGGAACGCGACCTTGGCGCCGCTCGCCACGAGGCGCATGTCCGAGGCCATGGCCACGATCGCCCCGGCGCCGGCACAGATGCCCTCGACGGCGGCCACGATCGGCTGCGGGCAGGCCCGCATCGCCTTGACGAGGTCGCCGGTCATGCGCGTGAAAGCGGTCAGCCCCTTGGTATCCATCTTCACCAGCGGGCCGATGATCTCGAATACATCCCCGCCGGACGAGAAATTACCACCGGCGCCGGTGACGACGATGGACTTGACCTCGTCGTCAAACGCGCAGGCGCGGAAGAAATCGGTCAATTCCCGATAGCTCTCGAATGTCAGCGGATTCTTCCGTTCGGGCCGATTGAGCGTGACCGTCGCAACGCCGTCGACTACGGCCAAAAGGAAGTGCTGCGGCGAGTAATCCGCGAGCGGCACGGTGACGGGATTGGCTGGTCTGCTCATGCGATCTCCTCAGGTGTTTGTTCGCGCGCTAGATTTCGCCGCCTGCAACTGCGATCGCCTGCCCGGTGATCGCGCCCGCGCCCTTGCCGCACAGCCAAAGCACGGCGTCCGCCACCTCTTGAGGCGCGATCAGCCGTCCTTGCGGATTGTGCTTGGCAAGCTCGGCGATCGCCTGCTCGCGGCTCCGTCCCGTCTTCTTCATGATGTTGTCGATGCTGCCGGCGACGAGATCCGTGTCGGTGAACCCTGGGCACACCGCATTCACGGTCACGTTGCTGCCCGCCAGCTCTAGGGCAAGTGAACGAACCAGACCAACGGCTGCGTGCTTAGCCGCCGTATACGCGCTGACATAGGCATAGCCTTTGAGCCCCGCCGTCGACGCAATCACGACGATGCGGCCATAGGGACGATCCTTCATCCCCGGCAGCACGCCGTGGATCGCACGGACCACGCCCATGAAATTGATGTCCATCATGCGTGCGAACAGGGCGCTGTCCGATTTCACGAATGGCGCGGATTCGGCACTGCCGGCATTGGCGATCAGGATATCGATCGGCTTGCGCGCGTGCGCCTCGGCGATGGCGGCTTGCAGGGTGGTCTCGTTCGCGACGTCGGCGACAGCCGCAAAATGTGCAGCGCCTGCATTGACGGCGTCGTCGAGGACCGCGGCGTTCCGGCCGACGATCGTCACGGTGGCGCCGGCGCCGACGAGAGCCGCCGCGATGGCGCGGCCGATGCCGCGACCGCCACCGGTCACCAGCGCGTGCGGCGAGTGCGGCAATCCGGACATGCGCGGGCTCCCTCGGATCTTGGTGATCGTTCCTCCGATATATTTTAACCTTCAAACTTTTGCAATGAATGCCGCCTTCCGCTCGCGAACGCCACGACACGAAGGCGGCCCGAAAATTGCTTTAAGTATAAAATTATCGCTTCCCATCCCCGAAAGGCCTGTTAGCATCGAAGCCTAAGCAAAAGGATGTCGCGTGTCGCAGCCTGTGCCGATGATAACAAAGGACGGACGTTTCGCCTATGAAGCCGCCGGCGACCCGGGTGCCATCCCTCTGATCTTCCTGCATGGCATCGGCGGCGCGGCACGCGCCTGGCGGCGGCAGCTTGCCACCTTCGGCAGCCGCTTCCGCGCAATCGCGTGGGACATGCCGGGCTATGGCGGATCGGCCCCGCTGGCCAGCGTCAGCATCACTGCCCTGGCGGAGGCGCTCCAGCAATTCATCGAGCAACTCGGTGCAACCAGACCCATTCTCGTCGGTCACTCCATCGGCGGCATGATCGTCCAGAAATGGCTGGCGCAATCCCCGAAATTGGCACGCGCGGTTGTGCTGGCGCAGACCAGCCCCGCTTTCGGCAAGGCCGATGGCGACTGGCAGAAATCGTTCATCGCAGCGCGGCTCGGCCCGCTCGACCGCGGCGAGACGATGACCTCGCTGGCGCCTTCGTTGGTGAAGGAACTCGTCGGCGATGATCCGGATCCCCGTGGGATGGAGCTTGCGCGCGAGTGCATGGCAAGCGTGCCGGAGGCAAGCTATCGCGCCATGATGCTCGCTCTTATGGGCTTTGACGAGCGCAGCGCGCTGAAGGATATCTCGGTTCCGACATTGTTGCTGTCAGGATCCAGAGACAACAACGCGCCCGCGCCGATGATGGCAAAGACGGCAACCTACATCCCGGGGGCCGAATATGTCGAGCTCGACGGCGTCGGCCATCTCGCCAATCTCGAGCGTCCTGATGCCTTC
This sequence comes from Bradyrhizobium sp. 62B, assembly GCF_030272265.2. Lineage (NCBI taxonomy): Bacteria > Pseudomonadati > Pseudomonadota > Alphaproteobacteria > Hyphomicrobiales > Nitrobacteraceae > Bradyrhizobium > Bradyrhizobium sp. 62B. The sequence continues at coordinate 5,313,753 of NZ_CP092841.2, forward strand.
GACGAGGCGCTCGGCCGCTTCCTGAATTCCGTCACGACCAAATCGTAAGGTGACTGCGCGATGACCATGCAAGTCAGCAAGACGATCGGCACGACCGGAAAGGTCGCGCTGGACGCCCCGATCTTCGATCCCGTGGCTTTCCGCCTCAGCGACGAGCAGGCCGGCATCATTGCCCGCGCAAGAGAGATCGGGCAGACCGTGTTTGCCGATCGCGCCGCCACCTACGATCGCGAGGCAATCTTTCCGTCAGAGAACTATCGCGATTTGCACCGCGTCGGCCTGCTCGGCATTGCCGTTCCCAAGAAGCATGGCGGACTCGGCGCAAACTACCAGACTTACGCGCTCGCAGCCGCCGAGATCGGCCGCTATTGCGGCGCGACCGCACTGACCTGGAACATGCACGTCTGCTCGACCCTCTGGTCGGGCCCACTCGCCGACGATCTCGACATGGATGCGGACACTCGCGCTGAGCACGAACGACGGCGCGCGATCCATTACAAGCGCATCGTCGAGGATGGAGCGATCTATTCGCAACCTTTCTCGGAAGGCGGCGCGGCGGCTGCGGGCGGCGTCGCGTTCGGCACCGAGGCGAGGCCAATCGCGGGCGGCTGGATCGTCAACGGCAAGAAGATTTTTGCGTCTCTCTCGGGCCACGCCGACTATTACGGCGTGCTCTGCACCGAGATTGAGGAAGGTGAGAAGGCGTCTCGCCGCAACACGCTTTACCTCGCGATATCGGCCAAATCGGAGGGCGTCTCGGTCGTCGGCGACTGGGATCCGCTCGGCATGCGCGGGACGGTTTCTCGCACGCTGCTGTTCAAGGATGTGTTCGTCCCGGAGGATTCCGCGCTGATGCCGCGCGGCGTCTACTTCCAGGCCGCGATGCGCTGGCCGCACATGTTTCTGACTCTGTCGCCAACCTATATGGGCTTGGCGCAAGCCGCCTATGATTTCACCGTGCGTTATCTGCGCGGCGAGGTGCCGGGCATGCCGCCGGTCAAGCGCCGGATGTATCCGACCAAGCAGATCGCGGTCGCGCAGATGCAGATCAAGCTCGAGCAGATCAAGGCGATCTGGTTCCAGGCCGTCACCGAGGCCTGCGCCAATCCGAGCAAAGAACAGGTGTTGCGGGCCTATGCCGCGCAATATTCGGTGATGGAGGGCGCCAATGAGCTCGCCGCGCTCGCGATCCGAACCTGCGGCGGCCAGGCCATGCTCCGCTCGCTGCCGCTCGAGCGGATCTATCGCGACAGCCGCTGCGGCTCGCTGATGCTGCCCTGGACCGCCGAGCTCTGCCTCGACCGGATCGGGCGCGAGGCGCTGTACGAGGCCGGCGAGACGGACGACTGACGGTGGATCTCTGCAGTCTGATCGATCGCAACGCGGCGTTTTCGCCAGGCAAGACGGCCATTGCCTTCGAGGGCGAACGGCTGAGCTATGCGGCGTTCGCCGCGCGCATCGAGCGGACCGCAACGGCGTTGAAGCAGGAACTCGGCGTCGGCCGCGGCGACCGCGTCGCGATCCTCAGTCTGAATCGGCCGGATTATCTGGTTCTGCTCTACGCCTGCGCGCGGCTGGGGGCGATGCTGGTGCCGCTGAACTGGCGGCTCGCCGTCGCGGAGCAAGTCTTCATTCTCACCGACGCCGGCGCCAAGGTGCTGGTGCTCGAACGCGCCTTCGAGGGCGTGCTCTCCGAGCTTGCGCCGGGGACGTCGGTTGTCGGCCTCGACTTTGCGCCGCCTCGCGGCACGACGTTTGAAGGACTGCTGACGCGCAGTGACGGCACCAGCCGAAACCCGCACACGGATCTCTCATGTCCTCTGCTGATCGTCTACACGTCGGGGACGACCGGACGACCGAAGGGCGCGGTGCTGCGCCAGGAGGCGCTGTTCTGGAACGGCGTCATGAGCCAGCACATGCACAACATGACGTCGGACGATCATGTGCTGACCGTGCTGCCGTTCTTCCACGTCGGCGGTCTCAACATCCAGACCACGCCCGCGCTGCAGCTGGGCGCGACCGTTACGGTGCACGCGCGCTTCACGCCGGATACCGCGCTTGCGGCCATCGAACAGGAGCGGCCGACACTCACGGTGATGGTGCCCGCGATCATCCAGGCCGTCAGCGAGCATCCGGCTTGGACGGCCGCGGATCTCTCCTCCCTCAAGGCCGTCGCCACCGGGTCGACCATTGTCCCACCGCACCTGATCGAGCGCTTCGTCGCACGAGATGTCCCAGTGCTCCAGGTCTACGGATCGACAGAGACCTGCCCGATCGCCATCTACACGCGGCTCGGCGGCGATCTGTCGCGTCCGGGATCGACCGGCCTTGCCGGCCTGTGCTGCGAAGCCAGGGTGGTCGATCATTCCGGCAGCGAGGTGCCCGCGGGCACACCGGGCGAGATCGCGGTGCGTGGCCCCAACGTGTTCTTCGAATATTGGGGCAACGAGACCGCCACGCGCGACGCATTGCACGACGGCTGGTATCGCACCGGCGATATCGGCCTGTGCGATGCCGACGGCCATTTCTGGGTGCGCGACCGCAAGAAGAACATGATCATTTCGGGCGGAGAAAACGTCTACCCGGCCGAGGTCGAGCGCGTCCTGCTCGAACACCCCGATGTCAGCGAATGCGCCGTGATCGGACGGCCCGATCCGCGCTGGGACGAGGTCCCCGTTGCTTATGTGATCCGCAAATCCGGCTGCCGGCTCGACGCGGATGAGCTCAGAACGCACGTCCAGGCGCAGCTCGCCCGTTACAAGGTGCCGCGCGACATCGTTTTCGTCACCGACCTGCCGCGGACGGCGCTGGGCAAGGTCCAGCATTTCCTGCTGAAGCAACTCGATGCGCAGTCACGCGCGCAAGGAGAAGCATCTTGAAGATCGCAGTTCTGGGTGGGGGAAACGGCTCCTTCGCGGCCGCGGGCGATTTTGCGCTGTCCGGGCATGAGGTGCGGCTTTGGCGCCGCGATGCCGCACGGGTCGCGGCACATCGTGCGGCCGGCTCGGGCATCCTGGTGAAGGATCACAACGGCCGCCACGACGTGAAGCTCGCGCTGGTCACGAACGATATGGCCGAGGCCGTCGACGGCAGCGAGCTGATCGTGTGTCCGGCTCCTGCCTTCGCGCAAGCGGATATCGCTCACCTGCTCGCCCCGCATCTGCGGGATGGTCAGGTCGTCTTCTTGCCGCCGGCGACATTCGGCTCGATGATCTTCGCCCAGGCGGCGCGGGATGCGGGCAACCATGCAAAGGCAAGCTTTGCCGAAACCGGTACCCTGCCCTGGCTGACCCGCAAGCACGGACCGTTCGAGGTCGCCATCACCATCCGCGCCAAGCGGCTGCCGGTCGGCGTGTTCCCGCTCGACCAGGCGCCGCAGGCGCTCGAAGTGATCGGGCGGGCTTTCCCCGATGCGATCGAGCCGTGCGGAGACGCGTTGTCCGGCGCACTGATGAATGCCGGCCCGATCATCCATCCGCCGCTGATCGTGATGAATGCCGGCCCGATCGAGCATTTCGAGCGCTGGGACATCCACAAGGAAGGCACGCAAGCGGCGATCCGGCGGGTCACGGACGCGCTCGATGCCGAGCGGATCGCCGTGCGCGAAGCGCTCGGCTATGGCGCGCCGCATTTTCCGCTCGCTCATCATTACGCCAGGGAGGGCGAGATCTGGATGTACGGCCGCGGCTCGCATGACCGGCTGACCGATTCCGGCGATTGGCGCGAACGGATCGTGTTGACCGAGCACCGCTATATGCGGGAGGATTTGCGTCTTGGCCTGTCTCTGCTGGTATCCGTCGCTGGCCTGGCTGGCGTGGCCACCCCCTTGGCCAAGGCGTTTTTATCGATCGGCGGCGCAGTCTGCAGCGAGGATTTTGCGCGAGGTGGCCGGACCCTCGAGACGCTGGGGCTCGACAATCTCGGCAAAGCTGAATTGCAGACGCTGCTTCGCAATGGATTCTGACCGATGACCCATCGCGCCAATATCGCTTGTCTCGGCGCTGGCCGCATGGGCCGCGGCATCGCCGTCGCGTTCGCCTATGCCGGTCACAGGATCACGATGATCGACGTCAAGGCTCGCTCCACGGAGGACTTTGCCAAGTTGGAAGCGGACGCGCTCGGCGAGGTCAGGAAGACATTCGCCAGCCTGTCGAAGCTGGGGCTGCTGACCGACGCAGATGTCGATCCGCTGTTCGCGCGGGTGACGGTGGTGCCAGCGAGCGAGAGCGGCGCAGCATTGGCAGAAGCCGGCATGGTCTTCGAAGGGGTTCCCGAAGCCGTCGAACTCAAGCGCGAGGTGCTGGGGGCGGCTTCGAAGCAGGTCAGCCCTGACGCGATCATCGCATCGACGACGTCGACCATCCTCGTCGACGATCTCTCCGGCGCGATCGTGAACCCCCGCCGCTTCCTCAACGTGCACTGGCTCAATCCGGCCTATCTGATCCCGCTTGTCGAGGTTTCGCCCGGGAATGCCACCGATCCCGCCATCGTCGACGAGGTCAAGGCTCTGCTCGAAGGCATCGGCAAGGTGCCGGTGGTCTGCGCCGCGACGCCCGGCTTCATCGTTCCGCGCATCCAGGCGCTGGCGATGAACGAGGCCGCACGCATGGTCGAGGAAGGTGTCGCCAGCGCGGAGGAGATCGACAAGGCAATCCGCTACGGCTTCGGCTTCCGCTACGCCGTGCTCGGCCTGCTCGAATTCATCGACTGGGGCGGCGGCGACATCCTCTATTACGCAAGCCGCTATCTCGAAGGCGCACTCGGCAGCGACCGCTATCGCGCGCCGGACGTCATTTCACGCAACATGCATGAGGGACGGATCGGCCTGCGCACGGGCTCGGGCTTTCTCGATTATTCCGGGATGGACGTCGATGCCTACCGCGTTAAGCGGCTCCAGGCCATGGTCGACCTGCTCCGCCACTTCGAGCTGGCCCGCCCGCCGGTGCTTGACCGCAACTAGCCGAAGACATCCTGGAGCACGCCCTCCCGGACCACGGCAACGCCATCGAGCTCGATCGTCGTTCCCATCATCGGCAGATCGAAATGCCCCGCCGTGTAGCGGCCGGCGAATTCGTTCGCGCCGGTCGAGAACAGGAAATTGCCGGAGACTGCACGGATCTCCGTCCCGTTGGTGTCGCGCTGGTCGTACATCGACAGCGCTTCGTAGCGCGCGCCAGGGTTCATGCCGAAGCCGACATGCGAGACCGCATAGGCCTCGCGGTCGCCCCAGGCGGCAAGGTAGGCGCGCATCATCGCGGCATCCGTCCCCTCGCCTTCCAGCTCGACGACATAGTCGTCCTTCAACGTCATCTTCACTGCCGACGCCAGATAGCGCTTGAACGTGAGATTGATGTCGCCTGGCGCCATCACCAGCGTGCCGTTGATGGTCCCACTCTTGGGAAAGCTGACGACAATGCCGCCGGGCCAATGTGCCAGCGTACCGGGCTTGTTGGTCCAGCCCCATACGCCGACGGTGGAGGCGCCGACCATATCGACGTCGAGCGCTGTGCCGGCCTTCGAGGTCACGCGCATCCGCTTGGTCCCCCGCAGCATCTTCGCCGCCGCACGAACCCGCTTCTCGAGCGTCGAATCCGGCACCATCCGTTCCAGCGCCTCGGGATGCTCGTTGGAGATCACCAGGATGCGCGCGCCGGCCTTCAGGATCTCCGGCGTTTCCACCGCATGCATCAGTCCTTCGATGGTGCAATCGACCACGAAGCCCGCCTGCTGCAGCGCACTGATGACCGGACCGAGCTTCTGGATCGCCTCGCTGGCGCCGGTGGAACGAACAGGGACGATATTCCGGTTACGCGGCGTCGGCATCACCACGTGGAACGGCCGCGCGCCCATGCGCAGCAGTGCGAGCTCCGCCAGATGCACATTCAGCGCACGCGACTGGGTCTCTGAGAGAATTGCAGCGGTATCGCCAGCCCTAACGGCGCATCGTTCGAAAATCTCGCAAAATGCGTCGATCCATTTTGCCTCGATGCGATCTGCCAGCATGGCTCACTCCCGGTCTTGTTTCTTTTTCGGTCGGATCACGCTTCTGGGAAGCCGCGCAAGAGGTACGACCGCAGCGCGCCCAGCAGGGCGTTCAGGATCAATCCCAACAGCGAGATCGTGATCAGCGGCACGAACATGTCGACGGCCTGAAAAGTTCGGGCCGCAGTCACGAGCGCGTGTCCCAATCCGTCCGTCGACGTGATCATCTCGGCCAAGAACACCACGATGCACGAAATGACAAGTCCGATCCGGCATCCGGTCAAGATCGATGGCATCGCCGCCGGCAGTACGACCTTGAACAGGATTCCGGTACGCCGCGTCCCCGCCGCCATGGCCGACCAGATCAATTTCTGCTCGACGGTCGACGCACCGTAATAGGTCGAAAGCAGAATGGGAAAGAGCGCGTCCGCGGTCACCAAGCTGATCTTCGACCCATGGCCAAATCCAAGCAAGAGCAGGAGTGCCGGATAGAGCGCGACCTTGGGCAATGGGGCCAGGACGCGTACGATCGGCCGGACCACGGAATTGATCGCGGGACTGGCGGCGGCCGCAATGCCGAGACTGACGCCGAGCACGACCGCGATCGCAAAGCCGGCAAACAGCCGAATGAGGGTTGCCACAATCTCCTGCTGGAACGTCCACGTCGCGAGCTGCTGGAGCAACCGGCCGAAGACGAAGCCCGGCGGCGGCAACAAGACCGCCGGCGCAAAGCCGAATGACACCAGCCCTTGCCAAAGGGCGACGATCAGGACGATCGGGGCGATTCCAAGGAGGATGTTAGGGGACAAAAAGCGTGCCATCACGAGAAGCTCAGCGGCAAGTCGAACTGAGGCTCGGACCAACGCACAAGCCGGGCCCGAACCTTCTCGAAAATCGCATCGAAACAGATGCCCATTGCGCCCACAATGATGATCATCGCGAACACGGTGTCGTATTGCCCCATGTCGAGTGCATTGAACAGGATGTTGCCGGCGCCGGACTGACGGGCGATCATCTCGCTGGTGATCATCGTGATCAGCGCCAGCACAAGTCCCGTACGGCAGCCGGTGAGGATCTCCGGCAGCGCCGCGGGCAGCACGATCCGCACCAGGCGCCGCGCCGGTGACAGCCCCATCGCGGCACCTGACCACAGCATCTTCTCTTCGACCGCCTTGGCGCCCTCAAAACTGTGATAGATCACGGGAAGGCTGACGCCGAGAAAGATCACCAATGTCTTGGTGATGTCACCGACGCCCAGCCACAGCATGATGATCGGCATCAAGGCGGCCTTCGGCACGGGGTAAATCACCATCAGGAGCGGATTGAAGAAGGCCGCAACGCTTCGGCTGCGTCCCATCAGCAGGCCCAGCGGAATCGAAACCAGCACGGCCACGCCAAATCCGAACGCCATGCGGCGAAGCGAAGCCAGGATGTTGATCAGGGATTCCCTGTCACCGAGAATATCCGGAATGGCCCGGATCGCCTCGATGGCCGTCGGAAAACTGTCGTTCTTCAGCGCGAGCGAGGCCACCTGCCACACCGCGAGCAGCCCGATGCAGGCCAGCACCGGAGCGGCGCGTCTGGTGAAAGCGGCCGGCGACATCATGAGGCAGGCCCGATTTCATCGCTTTCATCGAACATGCGCTCGATATCGACGACATATTTCTGATAGCGCGGGTCGAGCAGCAGCTCGCTGCGGCGGCGCGGCCGCGGCAGATCGATGTCGATGACCTCGCGGATGCGGCCGGGAGATTTCGACATCATCACGACCTTGTCGGACAGGAAGACCGCTTCGTCGACCGAATGGGTAACGAACAGCACCGTCTTGCGGTCGCGTTCCCAGATGTTGAGAAGGTCGTTCTGCAGGCGCGTCCTTGTGTGCGCGTCAAGCGCTCCGAACGGCTCATCCATCAGCAGGACTTCGGGATGATAGGCAAGCGTCCGCGCCAGCGCCACGCGCTGCTTCATGCCACCCGACAGCTCCTTAGGATAGAAGTTTTCGTAACCCTTGAGGCCGACCATCTCGATCAACGCTCGGCTCTGTGCCTCAGCCTCGGTGGCGCGAACGCCCTGCTGGCGCGGGCCATACATGACGTTGCCGAGCACGGTCTTCCAGGGAAACAGCGCAAACTCCTGGAACACCGGGCCACGATCCGGACCGGGGCTTGTGATCGCCTGTCCCTTCATCTTCGCCGCGCCGCGGGTCGGGTTGACAAAGCCGCCGACGATATAAAGCAGGGTCGACTTGCCGCAGCCCGACGGACCAAGGATGGAGACGAAAGCGCCCTCCTCAATCCTCAGCGAGATATCCGAAAGCGCAACGTGGTCTTTGCGCGCCGAGGTCTGAAAGACCTGCGAGACGCAGTCGATCTCGATGATTGCAGATGCCGGCCTTTCCGATGTCACCGGGCTCACCCGTTCGCTTGATCTCGCCAGCACTGCCGTCATTCCGTCGCCCGCCTTACCGTGAGACACGAGCTTAGCAAGAAACCTGCCAGAGCGGCGGCCGTTTTCGCACCCGTGCGGCGCGTCATTCGAACCACGGCCATTCTGCGGGACCTTCGTGCGTCACGGCTCCGGCTGGCGCCTGCCCAACCAGCCGCGCATATTTTGCAAGAGCGCCTGCGCGGTGACGCGGCGGACGCGGCTTCCAGTCGCGTCGCCGTGCGGCGAGTTCCTGCTCATCGAGCAGGACATCCATCCGCCGGTTTGCGGCATCGATCCGGATCCTGTCCCCATCGCGAACGAGCGCCAGCGGCCCGCCGACAAAGGCTTCGGGAGCCACGTAGCCGATGCACATGCCACGGGTGGCGCCGGAGAATCGGCCATCAGTGATCAGCGCCACCTTTTCGCCCATGCCCTGCCCGTAGATCAGCGCGGTGACGCCGAGCATCTCACGCATGCCGGGACCGCCGACCGGCCCCTCGTTTCGGATCACGAGAACCTCACCCGCCGCGTATGTGCGATCCCGAACCGCTTTGACGCAGGCCTCCTCATCCTCGAACACGCGCGCCACGCCTTCGAAGAACTGGCTCTTCAGGCCGGCAACCTTGATCACTGCGCCGTCCGGACAGAGATTACCCTTCAGCACTGCCACGCCGCCATCGGGCATGATCGGGGCACGGGACGCGTAAACCACCTCGCCGTCCGGCGCGTTCGCCGCGCCGTATTCTTCGGCAAGCGTACGCCCTGTGATGGTGATGCAGCTACCATCGATGTGTCCGCTCTGGATCAGTTCGCGGATCACCACGGCGGCGCCGCCGATGTCATAGACATCCTTTGCCGTGTATTTGCCCCCGGGGCGCAGGTTTCCGATCAGCGGCGTCCTGGCAAAGACCTCACCGACGTCATCGATGGTGAAGGCAATACCGGCCTCGTTCGCGATCGCCGGCAGATGCAGCGCGGCGTTGGTCGAGCCGCCCGTCGCCGCGACGATCGCCGCGCCATTCTCGAGCGACTTCCGCGTCACGATGTCACGCGGCAAAGGCCCGCCGCGCTCCAGCATCTGCATGATGAGGCGCCCTGCCCGCCGCGAGATCTGCGCACGCTCGGCATAGGCGCCCGGCACCATCGAGACGTTGGGAATGGTCAGCCCCATCGCTTCCGAGACCATGCCCATGGTGTTCGCGGTGAACTGGCCGGCGCACGCGCCGATCGTCGGCAGGCAGGCCCGCTCGATCCGCTCGAGCGTGGCGCTGTCGATCTCGCCGGTCATGAAGCTGCCGACGGCTTCATAGGAGTCGAGCACCGTCAGCGTACGCCCATCCACGCGCCCCGGCAGCGCGCTGCCGCCGTAGATGAAGATGGACGGCACGTTGCAGCGAACCATGCCCATCATGACGCCGGGAAGCGTCTTGTCGCATCCGCCGTATCCGATCAGCGCATCATAGGCCAGACCATGGACGACAGCTTCGATGGAGTCGGCGATCAGTTCGCGCGAAAACAGCGAGAACTTCATGCCCTCGTGGTTCATGCTGATGCCGTCAGAGACCGACACGGTCGAGAACTCGCGCGGCGTGCCACCGGCTTCCTCGATGCCGGTTTTCGCCGCCGCAACCTGGAAGTCGTGGGTCATGTTGCAGGGCGTCTGCTCGCCCTTCATGCTGACGACGCCCACCATCGGCTTGGCAATCGCAGCGTCGTCGAGCCCCATGGCGCGCATAAAGGCCCGATGCGGCGCCCGGTCGAGGCCGTCTGTCGTCACCCGTGATCGCAACTTCTTCATGCGCGCAACTTCTTCGTGCCTCACGACCTTCTTATTCAGATGGTTCGCCCGCCTACTCCAGCGGAGCGACGATCGTCGGATGCTTGAACTGCGCGACATCCAGTTTCGGCAGCATTCCGGTCTCCGCGTAGATATCCAGCATCTTCTGGATCGCTGGGAAATTCGGCGCCGCGCCTGGATCACGGCCGAAATCATTGTCCTTGAGCAGGTACGTCTCGAGCACGGGAATAGGCGCCTTCAGCACCTCATTGACGACCTTGAGGGTCTCTTCGCGGTTCGCCAGTGCCTTCTTCATGCCCGAGGTGATATCGCGGACATAGGCCTTGACCACTTCAGGGTTCTTGTCGACGAAATCGGCGCGGCAGGCTTCCAGGATGTGCACGATGTTCGGCATGGCCTCCGACAGTGAGAACAGCTTCCTCGTGCCACCCTTCGCTTCCGCCCGTGCGGCAAACGGCTGGTTCATGTTGACGGCATCGACGCGGCCCTGTCGCAGCGCATCCTCGGAGACCGCGAAACCGACCTCGACCAGCTTGATGTCCTTGGCGGGATCGACGCCATTCTGCTTCAGGAGCAGATTGAACGGACCTTGCGTGCCGCCGCCGATCACGGAAATGCCGACCGTCTTGCCCTTGAGGTCGGCGATTGTCTTGATGGGCGAGTCATCCTTGACGGCCCAATAGACCGAGAACCCACCAGGCTTCTCGAACACGTGCTGCGCGACGATGTAGGCTTTGAGATTGCCGCCCACCACACCGTTGGAGAGCGACAGTGGCGCCTGCGTCGCGCAGTCCAGCGCGCCGGCGGCCAGGGCCTGCGTCATCGGCGCGGTGCCCTGGAATTGGGTCCATTCGATGTTGTAGGCCTTGCCGAGATTGGGAAATTCGGCCGGGCGGCGCATCATCCAGTACTTGGATTCCTCGGCCGGAATCGTCCAGCCGACGCGGATCGTCTGCTGCGCCCATAATGGGCTTGCCCCCGCACTCACGGCGGCCGCTGTCCCCAAAGCCAGGATCCACTTCGAAACGGTTCGCATCGTGCCCACTCCGCTGCTCCGGCGCCGACGGGCGCCACCCAACCCGATCACCTCAAATGTTTCATGGTTCAAACATTCAGGCAAGCCATGCGAACCAAGCGGTTTTGCCGTCCGATGCGCCATGTATGGTAAGGCGGCGTCGCACTGCGACAGAGGGAGGCAACCTATGGCTGATGCGAGCAAGGCAAACCCGCAAGGCGCCGAGAGACTCGGCTATCTCGGCCTGGGGCTGATGGGAACGCCGATGGCCCGGCGCCTGCTCGGGGCCGGTTATCACGTGACCGTCTGGAACCGCTCGGAGGGCAAAGTGGCGCCGCTCCTCGAAGCCGGTGCCAAGCGCGCAATCACACCTCGCGATCTCCTGGTGAACTCCGATATCATCTTCATGTGCGTGACGGACGCAGCAGCGGTTGAAGAGGTGATCTTCGGACTGGAAGGGCTGGCAGCGGCGCCCGGCGCCGGCAAGCTCGTCGTTGACTTTTCATCGATACACCCCGATGCCGCCCGCGATCTCGCCAAGCGCCTGAAAGACGCCAATGGCGCCGGCTGGATCGATGCACCGGTTTCCGGCGGAACGAAGGGTGCCGAGGAAGGCACGCTTGCGATCATGGCCGGCGGACAGGCGGACGATATCGAGCGGGTACGCCCTTACGTGCTCACCATGGCGCGCAGGCTCACCCACATGGGCCCGACCGGCGCCGGCCAAACCACCAAGCTGTGCAATCAGGTGATCGTTGGTTGCGCGATGGCCGTGCTGGCGGAGGCCACGCGCTTCGCCGTCAACGCCGGGATTGATGCCAATCGCCTGCCCGAAGCGCTTGCCGGCGGCTTTGCGGACTCCATTCCGCTGCAGCTCTTCGTGCCGCGGATGGTTCAAGGCATTCACTCGCCACCGCTGGGGCACATTGCCACGATGCTCAAGGATCTCGATACGGTCGCCGACGTGGCACAGGCGACGTCGACGCCGGTGCCGATGGCTTCGCTTGCGGGACAGCTTTTCCTGCTGGCCAAGGCCGCGCGCGGCGCGGAAGCGGACGCGCTGGAGATTTACAAGCTTTCAGCAACAGACCGCTAAGCAGTCGAGCGCGACCCGACGCATGCTAGGGCTTGCGCTCGTCGTCCGCGAGAAATCTTCCGAACGCCCCCCGCGCGAAGAGCAGCGGCTCCGTCGTGTTGTAGGTATAGGCCTCGACCGCGCCGAGAAAGATCACGTGGTCGCCGCCATAATAGCGGTTCACGGAGCGGCATTGAAAGTTGGCGACGCTCTCGGCAAGCACCGGCGCGTTGCCGAGCCCCGGCGTCCAGTCTACACTGGTAAACTTGTCGTCCGAGGATTTGGCGAACTTGCTCGCGAGAGCCTGCTGCGAAGCGCCAAGCACGTTGACGGTGAAATGGCTGGCGTTCTGGAAAATGGTGAGGCTCGATGAATAGACGACGAGGCTCCACAGCACCAGCGGAGGATTGAGCGAAACGGAAGCGAACGAATTACAAGTCAGGCCGTAGGGCTTGCCGTCAGGCGCCGCGGCGGTGATGATCGTTACGCCCGTTGCATAGGTTCCCAGCGCGTTGCGAAAGTCGCGCGGATCGATCGACGAGCTGTCGCTCGCGAACTCATTGGCGGGATCGGGGCTGGCCGGCTGCTTCGGCAGATCATTCATCAGCCGGCCTCACAGCGTGAGATTCTCGGACGGCAGGCCCAGCGCCACGCGTCCATAATTGGTCCCGGCCGCATCGAAATTGAAGGCGAGATGCGAGTTGATCGCGTGAGCATCGCGGAATTGCCGCTGCAACACGCCGGTCGTGAACAGGCCGCGCGCGCCGCTCGCGGCAAACAGCATCGAGACCGCGTCCGTGCAAAGGTTCACCGAAAAAGATCCATCACGCCGATATCGGGTCTTGGTCGCCATGTCGGGCGTGTGCCCGCGCCGCGCGTCCTCCATGGCATCGAGGCACGCCGACCGCATGATCAGGCGTGCGGCGTCGATCTTCGCCGAGGCCTCCGCGATCTTGATCTGGGTGCTTTGAAAGTCACTCAATTTGGCACGGTTGTAGGTTGAAATACGATGACGTGCGACCTCGGTATAATCGTCGAGGCATGCCTGCGCGTTTCCCAGCGCGACACCGGAGAGGACGTACGGGAATAGCGAGAAGACGGGGAGCGCATAGAGCGGATTTGGATTGATCTTGCTTCCCGGTGTCGGGCCACCGGCGAGATCGCCGACAGCGACCGTCATATGGTCCGCCACGAAGGCGTCCCTTACCTCCACGTCGCAAGACCCGGTCCCCCGCAGTCCCGCGACATTCCAGGTGTCGAACACGGTGTAGTCGCCTTTGGGCAACAGGAAGATGCGATACTCGATGCCATCCGCCTCGTCGTCAGAGTAGACCACGCTTGCAAGCATGTTCCATTCACACGAGGCAACGCCGGAGGAGAAGGGCCAGCTGCCGCGCAGCTGGTATCCGCCTTGGACTTTCGTCGCGCGTCCGGCGGGAAAGATGAACGAGGAGGCGATCAGCACGTCCGGATCACGGCTCCAGACCAGTTCCTGCGCCTTCTGCTCGAACATGCCGAGCATCCAGTGATGGCTCGCCAGATTGGCGAGATTCCAGGCGACGGATGCATCCGCTTGTCCGAGCGACTCGGCACAGTCGATGAGTGCGACATAATCGAGCTCGGCGCCCCCGATCCGTGCCGGTTGGAGCATTCGAAACAATCCCGCATCGTGGAGATCCCGTTCGGTCTCCGGCGGGAGGTGCCGCAGCTCCTCCGTCCGCGCAGCCCGCTCGCGTAGTCGCGGCACGAGAGCCCAAGCCTTCGCAATCATGTCCGCATGGGCGCGTTCGCCGGCTTCCGCCCCGGTGGGCTGACCCATGCTCGGCTTTCGACCAGGCGCCATTCGTGTCCCTCACTTTACGTATTTATGCGGCCACCCCTTCGTCAAATCAAGCCAATGCGGCCAGGCATCGGTCCGCAAGCCACGGAGCTTCGTGCTATGGGGACTGACCGCGCGGGCCTAGCCCGTCGAAGGCTTGCTCGCGCCAAAGACTGCCTTCCGGGTGAATTCCGTGATCCGACGCTCGTCATAACCGAGAATATTACGCAAGACGTCCTCGGTATGCTCGCCCAGCAGCGGGGCCGCAACGGGATCGACTGCAGCGGTCAGGCTCATGGTGATCGGCGGCTCGATGTTGGGCACCCATTCCGCCGTCGGATGCGCAATCCGGTTCAAGCGCTGGCGCTCGCGAGCCTCGGGGGCGTTGAACCCCTCTTCGACCGTCCGGAGATAGCCGACCGGAATATTGGCCTGCTTCATCTTCGCCATCCAGTTCTCGAGAGTATCGCTGGCAAAGACCTCCGCGATGGCCGCGCGCAACAGCTCCTTGTTCTCGGACCGGGCCTTGCGCGTTGCAAACTGCGGCTCGGAGATGAGATCTGGACGGTTGAACACCTCGACCACGAGCCGGCGATAGAGCCTGTCGTTGGCGCAAGCCATGTAGAGTGGCCCGTCAGAGGCTTCGTAAACGCCGACGGTCGGAGACCCACTCGGCGAATTGCCGAACCGGCCGGGGTTTTCGCCGTTGATGAGATAGGCCATACCGTAGAAGCCGGTCATCCCCATTGCGATGTCGAACAGAGCGACTTCGACATGTTGCCCGCGGCCGAGCCGGTCCCGCGCGAGCAGCGCCAACAGGATGGCGTTACAGGCAGACATTCCCGTCGCCATGTCCACGATGGGCGGGCCGGTACGAACCGCCGGGCCGTCGGCAAATCCGTTGAGCGACATGAAGCCGCTCTCCGCCTGCGTGATGGGATCGAATCCGGGGCGCGAGGCAAACGGTCCAGAGCGCCCGTAGGCGGAGATCGAGCAATAGACCAGCCTTGGATTGAGTGATGCGACGGCCTCATAGTCGAGCCCGAACTTCTTCATGACCCCGCTTGAGAAATTCTCGACGACCACGTCCGCCTTGCGGATCAGATCCAATGCGATCTCGCGGGCTTCCGGCACGGAAAGGTCGAGCGCGATGCCGCGCTTGTTGCGGTTCAAGCTGAGATAGGCGGCGCTCTCCCCGCCGATCTCGGCGTGCTCATAGGCGCGCGTGTCGTCGCCGCCGTCGGGATTCTCGATCTTGATGACATGCGCACCAAAATCGGCGAGCGTCTGCGTGCAGGCCGGCCCGGCAACGACACGGGTGAAATCGATGACCAGGAGACCATCGAGCGCAGTCGGCCCTCCCGTCCCTCGCGAAGAACGTTGCGGCAATTGAGGCTTAGTGGGCATCGATGGCGCTCCTTACATCGGCTTATGGCCGCCGAATTTCCTGCAACAGCAAACTTAAAGCCCGGCGCCGCCGACTTCGCAAGTGTCTCGCTCCCTTCATCCGGAACGCAAAAAACGACATTTTCGAGCGTGCGAAGGCTGCGCGCTGCCTCGCAGCCATTCTGGTTCGAGAGAGCCACGTTCCGCATGACGGGAAGCCGCTCCAATTGTTCAGCGCAGCCACTTTCGCCAATAAAGCGTATGCGACCCCCCCAGGCGCCTCGGGCACCGGATTGTCCGTCGTATGGGAGACGATACTGTCCCATCCGAGGCGTCGCGCTCGCACTTCGATAGCCCGCATCAGCCTTAGTTGAAGTCCCCGCCCCCAGTGCCGCTGCAAGACTCCGACCCGGCAGAAATACCCGCTATTCCGCGCATGCGTGGACGGTACGACGCCAGCGAAGGCGACTGCATCATCATCGTGGTAGGCGATCCACCACGCCCCGAGTCGAACTGCGGCACGAGGGCCCCATCGAAGAATGTCAGCCGGTGCAAATCGCCGAGGGTTTCGGCAGTCTCGTCATCGTCCGCGTCGACGATCCGAATTTTGTACATGGGGATAGCCTATTGGCAGGGGCCATCGCGAGTGCGCGACCTGCGACTCCATGGCGATCAAGGCTCACTTGCCCAGCACGACCTTGACGCCGAGCCAGACAGCCCCCATCAAACCGGTGGCGATGACCGTGATCACAGCCTTGAAAGTATAGCTTTGCGCCTGTTCGACGCTCTTTCGCCAGCGCCGCAGGTGCTGGAAATCGGCTCTGAGTTCTTTCCGGTCATCGTCTTCGATACCGAATGAGGCCAGGACTGATGCCACCGCTTTCAATACGATCGCGTCGACGCTCTCCTGCTGAACCCTTTGCTGCTCGGCCAGTGTCTGCGCGACAATCGCCCGAATTTCTTCGTCCAGAATCTTCACCGCTTGATGATCCTCGCAACATTCTCGAAGCCGCGCTTGGCGAAGTAGAAGGAGACGACCAGATTGGCCGTGATCGCTGCAAATCCCGCCAGCGCGTCCGTGGAGCCCAAACCGAGGACCTTGTCCCAGACCAGCAGCTTTGCGAAATACAGC
Source organism: Bradyrhizobium sp. 62B (assembly GCF_030272265.2). Classification (NCBI taxonomy): domain Bacteria; kingdom Pseudomonadati; phylum Pseudomonadota; class Alphaproteobacteria; order Hyphomicrobiales; family Nitrobacteraceae; genus Bradyrhizobium; species Bradyrhizobium sp. 62B. Next base: position 5,330,387 of record NZ_CP092841.2, read on the forward strand.
GTCACGCAATAGCCCATCAGCTTGCGAGATCAGATAGGCAGTCATCATCCCTCCATGCGAAGAAAATGCGCGGCAGATCGCGCCAGGCGAGGCGCGATCGTTTCGGGCGCGAACCCTATCTCCGTGTCTTCCGGAGACCGCAGCGGCGCGGGCCATCGGCCCCTGCGCCGCGGGCCGGCACGTTCGCCCGTGCGCGGCCGGCAATGGTTCGGACGGCGGCGCGCCGATCGGCGCTCCATGAACGTGACGTCGAGTGCGGGGCCGGATGCGCGGCCACCGTCCGATTCTGAAATCGAAACGAAAAAACCCGCAGCGGATGATGTCCGCGCGGGTCAAACAAACTCGTCTCGATGATGTCATGATGCCGGTGTTTTGCCCGACGTGTCAAACGAACTTACCGGCGCGGCCAAAGTTAGCCCGTCAGGAGGATCAGCCGATGACATCCAAGGCGACATCACAGCAAACCTCGCGCAACATGGCAGGTGCCGGCCCGCGCAGCGATGGCACGCCGCGCAGCGATAAGAAGCCGCGCCTCGACAAGGCGCGCGATCTGCAGGAGGCGATCATCGAAGACGCCGGTGAGCCTGCGGGCAGCGGCCGCGACCTCGTGCACGGCGACGGCGGCACCATCGAGCTTCCCACCAGGCCCGGCGATTTGTCGAAGGACGACTAGGCGAGCAGGAACTTCCCCTGCGACAGATGCGTTGTTCCCCGTCAGAAGGAACGTCTTGTGCGATGACCCACACCGTCCTGGTTGTAGACGACGATCCCGCCGTGCTCGACGTGGTCGTCGACATGCTGGAAGAGCTCGGCTGCGAGGTGGTCAGTGCCCACAGCGGCGCGGATGCGCTCGACCGTCTCAGGCACAACCAGAAAATCTCAATTCTCATCACCGACATCAACATGCCCGGCATGGACGGTCATGAGCTGGCCGAGCTCGCGCGACGGCGCAAGCCGGAGCTGAAGATCCTGCAACTCTCCGGACGCGAGCCTCGGCGCGGCGGCCTGCCGATGATCAGAAAACCGTTCTCGTTCGAGGAACTCGCCGACGTCATGCAGCGAACCACCGGCATCTGCTGAAGCTCGGCCGGCAAAACAAAACCCGCCGCGGATCGCTCCGCGCGGTCTGAACCAAACTCTTCGATGATGGCAATCTGCCGGTGTTTTGCCCGACGTGTCAACGAAGGCATCGCGGAAGAGAAATCCCCTCCTCCCAACTCAATATGTGGTGCGCAACGGGCTTGCTTCAATCCCCCGACCCTGCCGTAGAACCCGCGACCCAACACCAGGTCGAGGGGTCACGACATGCCTTCACAGCTTCCCATCTCCCGTTCGCGCGGCCGCACGCAACCAGGCCGTACCGGGAACCCGGCAACGCCCAAGCACGAAATCGTCATCGCCGGCGGCGGCCCGACCGGGCTGATGCTGGCCGCCGAGCTCGCGCTTGCCGGTGTCGATGTCGCCATCGTCGAGCGGCGCCCCGATCAGGCGATCGTCGAGACGCGCGCCGGCGGCTTGCACGCCCGCACCATCGAGATCCTCGATCAGCGCGGCATCGCGGACCGCTTCCTGCGCGAAGGCGAGATCCTCCAGCTCGCCGGCTTTGCCTGGACCCGGCTCGACATCAGCGATCTCCCCACGCGGCATCCTTACGGGCTCAAGCTGCGGCAGGCCCGCATCGAGCGCATCCTGGCCGATTGGGCCGAAGAGCTCGCCGTCCACTTCTATCGTGAGCGCGAGGTCACGGGCTTCGCGGAAGATGAGGCCGGAATCGACGTGACGCTGTCCGGCGGCGCGCGCTTGCGCGCAAAATATCTGGTCGGCTGCGATGGCGGCCGCAGCGTGGTGCGCAAGGCGGCCGGCATCGACTTCCCCGGCCTCGATCCGACGCTCAGCAACCTCATGGCCGAGGTCGAGATGCGGCAGCCACCGGCGTTCGGCCTGCGTCACGATGCGCTCGGCTTTCACGGCCTCAGCACGGCCGAAAGCGGCCGCGTGCTGGCCGTCGTCACCGAAGCGACGCTCGATCGCACCGGGCAGCCGACCTTGCGCGATCTCAGCGAGGCGCTAATTGCCGTCTACGGCACCGACTTCGGTGTGCACAATGCGGCGTGGATCTCGCGCTTCACCGACGCGGCGCGGCAGGCCGCGTGCTATCGCAAGGGCCGCGTGCTGCTCGCCGGCGATGCCGCGCATATCCATCACTCCGTCGGCGGACAGGGCCTCAACCTCGGTGTGCAGGACGCCGTCAATCTCGGCTGGAAGCTGGCGCAGATGGTCAAGGGCGTCGCGCACGCCGGCCTGCTCGACAGCTACCATGCCGAGCGCCATCCGGTGGCCGCGCGCGTGCTGAAGAACACCATGGCGCAGATCACCCTGCTCCGCCGCGGCGACGACGGCCGCAAGGCCGCGCGCGAGGCGATCACCGAGCTGCTCGCCATGGACGAGCCGCGCCGGCGCTTTGGCGCGATGATGAGCGGGCTCGACATCGCCTACGATCTCGGCGAAGGCCACGAGCTGCTCGGCCGACGCATGCCCGATCTCGATCTCGTGGTCGAAGGACGCAAGCGAAGACTGTTCTCGCTGCTGCACGGCGCGCGCGGCGCGCTGCTCAATTTCGGCAAGTGCGGCGGCGTCGACGCGGCGCGGTGGCGGGAGTGCATCGATGTCGTCGATGCGACTTGCGACGGGATGTGGAAGCTTCCGGTTATCGGGCAGGTGGCAGCGCCGGGCGCCGTGCTGGTGCGGCCCGACGGGCACGTGGCCTGGGTGGGAGACGAGAGCCAACACGGGCTCGAGGAGGCGTTAACGAGCTGGTTCAGGCCAGCGGCGGCTTCGGCCGCTCAATCCTGAATGAAGCGAAAGCCTGGCGGAAGCCTGGGTCAAAAGCTGACCTTCATAACCTGAGCGAGAAGGTCAGCTTAGGGCCAAAAGGAGACGGAAGCGCGCAAGAATTTTTCGGCTTACAGCCGTTGCGAAAGCCGTCTTCTCAGGCGCTGCTCAAGACCGCAAACGTCAACCAAGTGCTCCACGTGCTTGCTCCGCTTTTCGACTTCTACATTCTTGGAGTCGCGCAGGTTGAGATCACGTTCCAAATCCCTGGACAGCGGAATAATGAACCCGATCTGCAGCCTAGTCCCAGTTTTCACCTCGAAGCCGCCGAGCTTCGCGCCGGGGTCGCGGTCTCGGTGATTTTTTGGAAGAGAGAGCCGGTCAGTCCCACATGGACATTCTTGCTTACGAGTTGGCAAGCCGCCCTGTCGACGTGAAAGCGGATACCGTTTTGATGCTGCAGGGATGGATTAGTGGTGCTGTAAGTCAGATCGCCGGCGGCCGACAATTTATGTCCGCTCTTGGGATCTAAGGGAGAACTGTGATCTTCGCCATCATATCGGGAGCACGCGAGACCCGGAACGTGGCGTTGCTGCATTTCAGCGTCCAGACGTCGTGGTCCGGCCGGGACCGTTTGCTGTCTCTTGTCGCACCGAGCGCTTTTCCACAGGTGTAACCCTGCATGCGTACCTGAGCCGACAGCGCATCCTTCGGCATTTCAGACCCAACCGTCTGTGCTCTCGCCCCCGCGTCTAAGAGAGCGGCAACGATGGTCAAACATGGGAGTAATACAGGTAGCTTTGACATGATCGAGCTCCAATGATGCCTCGTCGAGACATGTTGAGCGAGGTCAACCATAGTGATCATATTCGGTGAGGGCAATCCGCACCTCCCGCGCAAAATCCACCAACGACACCATGAAAGCCCCGACGGCAACGACGAAGAGGATTGCCACGCCACGCTCGTGCTGGACCTGGAAGAATGCGCTCACGAACCCAACTACGATGACAACGCTGATGAAGATGCTTCCCATGATGGACCAGAAGATAGCTCGGTTGATCATTGCAGCGCGCCGAACGAGGCGCGGTAAATCCTGCTTGAGACGAGCCCTAGACTGGTCCTGATCGGTAATTTGGTTGAGATAGATCGACCTGTCGATGATCCTGTTCAGGCGAGCCATCAAGACGGCAATGAACGCCGCCAGTGCACCGAGCAGGAAGGCGGGCGCGGCCGCTTGAGAAATGACATGCGCAATCTGGGTGACTGATGGCGTATCCGGGAGCATGGTTTCACCGCATAAGTCGAGCCGACGTGAGGTAGGCAATTGACGGGACAGCGACGCGCAGAGAGCGAATTACCGAATTATAGATAGGCCATCATCGAGCTTACCCAGACCAGGATACCCATGATCAACCCTATGACTCCTGGCTTTTCAGCAAACACCGTGGCCGTCCCTGGCATGCCGAGCCGGAGCCTGTCGCGGCCGATGTCGTCTGGTATGGAGATGACCGCGGGATAGGCTTTGGCGCCGCCGATCGACCCCACTCGCGCGAGGGTCCCCGAAACAGCAATTTGGCCCTGCCCCACACCCCGGGGAATTGCGGTGATCCTGGCATCGTAGATGCGTCCGGGATCGTCGTCGAACACCAGCCTTGCCGCCGCGCCAGGCTTGATCGTCCGGAATCCGTTTGGCGAGAACATGCCAACGATGGTGATGTCGTCGCTGATGATGAAGGACATCACCGCGTTGTGTTGACCCGCCCGGTCGCCAACCGATAGCGCCATGACCGACACATAGCCGTCACCGGGCGCAGTGACCGTCGTCTGCTCGAGCTCCCAGCGCGCCTGGTCGAGCTGAGCCTGTATCTGCGCCACGGTCGTGTTGATCCCACCAATCTCGGCATCCATGGCGAGCCTGGCTCCCTGCTGCGCTGCCTCGGCCGCCTGTAGCTGGAATTGGACCGTCTCCTGCTGCACCTGTGTGTCCTGAAGGCGAAACTGGCTTTGTGCGTCGTCAGCGGTCAACTGTTCGAAATCGGCCAGCCGCTTGTTGTGGTACGCGAGCTGTTTGGCGAGGCCCTCGACGTTGGCGGTGGCTTGATCATAGCTGGACCTGAGCTGAAGGACCTGTTGCTTGGCAGCCGCCAGCGACGCCTCCAGCTGGGCGACTTTATACTGGAAAGGCGCGGGGTCGATGTGGAAGAGTTTTGTTCCAGCCTTGATCGGCACGTTCGGGTGAACAGGTATCGCGATAATCTGTCCGCTGACGTTTGGGGCTACTTCGACCACCCGGGAGACCACGACGAAACTTCCGGCCGGCGTCAGATAATTGAATAGTGCCAGGAAGACCGCCAGGATTAGCGCACCGACGAGAACCACGAGCGTGCCGGACGCCCATCCCCATCTCACTAGCTTGAGCTTCGAGAAGGCAAGCCAGACCAAAACGAGATAGAGGCCCAGGATGATGAACATGACGGATTCCAGATCCCTCTGCCATGTGGTCGAGGTCAGACGATGAGATGAGCGCCTCTATTTGGTGACCATCCGCCGCGCCGGCTGCACCGTGCTCGTCGGGGCCTGCGGAGAGAGCGAGAAGGTCAGCCAGGTATTCCAGCCGGCCGGCCGGTTTTCTGCGGCGAACTCGCCATATCCTTTTAGATTTAGATAGCCTTGCATGTCTCCGACAGGAAAAAGGAAGCCGACCTGCGGACCGACGCCCAGAACGCGAGAGCGGAAGCCACCAAGCACCGGATTCTGGCCGAAGTCATCGGTGATCTGCTGATAGGCGTAGCCGACCAGGCCGACGAAAACCTGCTTGGAGAGAAACTGGGAGGCGCCCCAGTCGACGTGGAAATCGACGCCGTTCTGATATTGGGTGTCCGTGTTCTTGAAGTTGTAGGTGAAGCCCGCCACCGCGGAAAATTCATGACCGGCCTGCGGATTGAAATAGGTGTAGCCGCCGCCGGCATCGAATGCGCCGTGACCAATCCCGAGATTGGCCAGGCGGGTAGAGCTGTAAGCGCCGACCGGGATGTCTCCCGTCACATAGGTCATGAAGTTGTGAACCCCAGCGTTCCATTTCAGGGTGGCCTGTGGGTAGAGATCGCCAACCGAGGTGATCGAGTCGCCGAAGCTGCCCGTGCTCGTCACCGCGAAAGGACCAACGGAAGTTGTCAGCGTGCCTGCAAGATTTGCGCTGGACCGGCCGAATAGTCCGGTCACGCCGATCGCGAGTTGCCCACCCAGAACGGGCGTCGCAAAGGTGTATGTGGGATTGAGAAGGATGAGGTCTGCCTGAGCATTCAGACGTAGATTCAAATCGACGTTGATCGTCGCGGGGATCCTGCCGACGTGAATCTCCCGAGCCGCAGCGGCGCTGCCGAAGGCGCTGACGCTGGTGTGATAATAGACCTCCGCCATCGACCATCCGGGGAGCTGCGGGGTGGCAGCAAGGCTGCCGAAGCGGCCGGGAAGCCAATATGACACGCCGCCTTCGTCGGCGTGGGCATCGCTGTACGCAAGCAATGTCGTCCACATCATCGAGGCGATGACCCAGCATTTCAGCAGGTCAGCGCCGACGGGCCTTGCCCGGCTTGAGTTTTCGCGTTGTTCTGTCGTCGGCGGATTGCGGTTGCTCATCTTTATCCCCCAATTGGCTCATGCCGGCCCCTTAGGACCGGCATGAGCTTCGACGTCTCACTTCAGACTTTTTTCGCGGCAGGAACCGTCCACGTTCCGTTGATGATTGAAGGGTCCGTCTCCTGCGGCCAGTACATACGCAGCATCAGGATAAAATCACCGGGAGGGGCCGGAAGCCAGTTCGATTCCTTGTCTTTCCCAGGCGAGTCCGTCTGGATGTAGAGATCGGTCGAGCCGTCCGGATTTTCCTTCAGATTCTCCCGCGCGCTGATCGAGTAGCGGTTGAGCGGATTTTTCACGAAGAAATAGCCGCTGTCGTACATGGTGAGCGACCAAAAGCCTTCGGCAGGAGGCAGGTGGCCCTTGGGAAACCGCATCACATACTTGTTCGCGCCGCTGTACTTATGGCCCTCCGCATCCTTCTGCGAGGTCGGATAGACCGCGTCCTGCGGACGATTAGCGCCGAGGCCGATCGCGGTCACCAGTGCCCGCATCAGATAGTCGGTGCCGTAGATGCCGGTTTTCGTCGTGAAGGCGAAGCCATTCTCGTCGTGAATGGCCTTGTTGATCTTGAACTGAAGCATAATCCTGTCGAAAGACGTCTCGGGGATGCGCTTGAGGAAGTCGGCCTTGAGCTTGCTCTCGTCAAAATCCTGCCCCGGAACGATGCCAATCCGGGCGAACTTGGCAAGCTGGGGCGCATCTGCGGCGTAAGGCGGATTAGTTTTCATGAGCTCGCAAAGCAGCTTGAAATACGACACCGCATCCAAGCGGTTGACCTGTTCGCGCACCGCCGTCTTCATATCGATTGACGAATCAACCTTGCCTGGAGGTGGCGTGTACGGCTTGCCGTAGGCGCTCAGCGGAACCAGCTTGCACTCGTCTTGCAGCTTGTGCACAGCCGCGTAGTCCTCCGGCGTGCCGGTGCAATAAATTCGGCCCAGCAGCCACACGATGTTAGTGGCCGATTTGTACTCCTTCATGCCGTCCGGAAGCGTGCCCTTCCAGTCGGGTCCGGTGATCGCGTAGGTTTGCGCTCCGGTGCCGGTGGTGCGCTTGCCCGGCACCTGGAAGACCGTCGTCCAGCCATCCAGCATAGGCATGAGGAAATAGCGGCCCTTCATGTCGGGGATACTGAGGACCCACGGTTCCTTCCCGAGGTCGAAAAACGACGTCGTGTAAAGGGTGTCCGCGTTCGGCGCCGTTACATCCCTGAACGAGGCGTCCGGATACTGGCGCAACTTGATGATCTGACCCATCGGCCCGCGCGTGCCCACGGGCTCGGCGACGTTCGTGATAATCCTGCGGGTCATCTCCATCGTCACCAGCGGATAGCCAAAGATGTAGGCGTCGCTGGCGAGCCAGAAATCCTCGAGACCCTGCCCGAGCCCCAGGAACGAGCCGTCCTGGGCGAGCGCCGATGGCGCGATCGCTGCTCCCGTGAGTAGTCCGACCCCACCGAGTGCAAGGTTGCGGCGCGTGATGTCCATGGTTCTCTCCTCTGTCAAAGTCGAATGAAACTGGTGCGGGCGATGTAGTCTTACGGCTCCATCCTGATTCCGAGCTTCGCCCTCATGTCCTTGAAGACAACAGCGATCGCTTCGATGATCAGCTCGTCGGGATGTGCCTCGCAGTAGAGGATGACCTCATGCTCGGCCTCCTTCGATTTCCTGATGTCGAGGAAATGCTTGCGCGCTAGGCCGTTGTACCAGCCGCTGTACCAGGCCGTCAGGCGATCCGCGTCGCCCTGCCAGGTTCCGGCCAATTGCGCGCATGTCAATTTCTGAACGTCCAGATAGCCGTTGGCGTCGGCATACGCGCTCAGATCGGTCTGGGCCCGACTAGGCTGAAATGCCGCAATAAATAGCGATGCCGCGAGGACGACTGCGCGCCTCATGCTGGTCTCCAATACGCTTGTGCTGTGAAATGGTGACGGCGTTGTCTGCCACTGCGGTACTATTCAAAGACGAAGTCGTTCTGACGCATGGGGCGTTGATTAATAGCAAGGCGGGAGAGGATAATAGCCGCAGCGAGGTGCGTAATAAGGATAGGCATAGGCCGCAGCGCCAACAGCGGCCCCGCCGGCATAAGCCGCGCCGCGATAGTAGGCGCCGCGCCAGGCTGTGCGTCGGGCGACGCCAGCAAAGGACAGCGGCGTGAACGGCCGCCCGATGATGTCGATGAAGACCGAGGCCGGTCCATCGGCGCCCGCAAGGTCACCCTCCAGCACGTCCACGTCGAAGGTCAACTTGTCGCCCTCAAGCTTCGGCGATTTGAGCACAACCACGGCATCGGCCACTGACGATCCGTCTTCCTTAAATCCCGACACGGTGGCATTTGGCGGATCCTTCGCGAAGTTGTCACTGCCATTGCCCCAATCCTCGACGATACGAGCCGTGAAATCGTGCCCGGCTGCGCGAACTGGCCGATCCGCGAACACGATCGCATTTGGAGAAATTCCCGCCAGCACGAGCTTCCCATCCTTCAGGCTTGCGCCGCGCGAGTTGAGGACAAAAAGAGAAGGCGCCACTTCCGGCTTCGCCTGGCCGATAGATTTCTCGAGCGGAACGTGGGGCTTAGGTTCGGTTGCTGATTGTGCGAAAAGCGATTGAGGGAAGCTTGCTAGGCCAGCAGCACAAACGACAATCAGAAACGAACGAAATGTCACGGGTTGTTCTCCTTTTCCAGACGCTCTTCTCTTGCGACGGCACGCGGTTTTCGGAATGGTCTCGAAATAATTCGTCGTTGGGATTTTCTTCGCTTAGCATTTCGCGCCAATTCAGATCGCGCGTCTTGCCATTTCGCGCCAATCATCGAAACGATCAGGGATGAATGGGGCCAGTTTTCTGGCATGCCAGCGCATGCTTTCTCGCGCGTTGCTGTTGCCTGTAAATGACGGGTTGAACTTTCATCAAACGCGAGAAATTGCGGCTGAAGCTGCTTGCGTTGGTATATCCAAGCGATTTTGCGATATCCGAAAGGCGCTTGCGTGAGTCCGCGAGCAGACGGCAAGCAATGCTTAAGCGAACTTCAGAAAGCATCTGGTTATAAGTCGTGCCCATGACAGCGAGACGACGCTGCAACGTTCGCGAGCTGACTCGGAGCGTACGGGCCGTACTATCAAGGGTTGCGTCACCATGTCGCAGCGACGCAACAACCGCTGCGCGAATGAACCGGGACGGAGGCGAGCGGACAGGTCTCATCGGCTGCAGCGAGGCGCGAAGCCCTTGCTCCCTCAACGAAAAAACCGACGCGTCGAGCCTAATGACATTTCTGCGACCGGTCTGGCCACCAGGCGCCAAATTGCATTTCAAATGGAATAGTGGGCCGGCGGATACGAGTGCGCCAAAAGCGGGGGGCGAGGCGTCGACGGTCTGATAGTCTGGGACTGCGCGGATCAATCGCGGAGCAAGTAGTATGGCCGTTATTCCGCTGACCCGTTGTCAGTTTATCTTGCCGTTCGCAAATCTTCACTCTAGCGTTGGCGGCCCCACGGCGTCGCTGCTCGCAAAATTTCAGCTACCAACCTCCTTGGAAGAGAAACCGCACCTTTTCGTGCCTTTGCTACCCGCCGTCCGGTTCGCGGTGGCTGCGCAGGACAAGCAGGGGCTGTCCGAACTCGCCTTTCGCGCGGCTCAACTAACGTCATTTGAGCATTTGAGCGAAGTCACGCGGACACGGATCCGCCACGCGCCAACTCTCTTGGTTGCCCTGCAGCACGCGTGCAGGTGGGCGTCGCTTGAAGACACGACGCTCCAACTGTGGATGGAGCCCTGTGGAGCGAGCATCAATGTCTGCAGCAGACTCCTCGGAACGGATGGTGTCCCCCGCCTCGAGATGTCCCAGTGGCTTCAGAACATATTTGCCATACACATCGTCCGTCAGTTCGCTGGAGCAAACTGGGCGCCGCGGGTTATTGCGTTTGAAGCAAACTATGCACCAGGCATTGAAGTGCAGCATTTTTGGCCAAATACGCGCTTTCTGTCGTGTCAGAAAGCCTCATGGATCGAAGTGCCGTTGGAGCTGGTAGGCCTCGCCAATCCCGCAAATGATACTTCGCAGGCGCCGTCTGAGAACGAGCCGCAGCCGATAGCAACAGACGTTATTAGCGTGCTCAAGCTTGCATTGCCCGCCTATCTCGACGAAGGCGGGCTCTCGATCATGCAGGCCGCCGAAATGGTTCGGCTCAGCGTTCGGAGTCTGCAGCGAAAGCTTTCATTGGCTGGAATGACCTACGCCGGCCTGCTCGAGCGAGCCCGCTTCAACAACGCGATAAGACTCCTGGGCGATACTGAAATTAAAATTATCGATATCGCTTTTTCATCGGGGTACGGCGATCCCGCCCACTTTACACGTGCCTTCCGTCGGATCTCCGGCTGTACCCCCCGAGAGTTTCGATTGAGGTCGAGGAGCCAACACGTCGAAATCAACCGCCCCGTATCATCATCAAATGATGATCGCCGCTAGGAAGCTCGCGCCTTGAACGTCGCGCATTACAGCAATGACAAGTCTTCGGCCTTCAGATCGGTCTTAAGAATCGTATCATTGACGATGTTGATGTTAGAGACTGGGGCCGCCTTCGCACAGGATGATGAGACCGCTTTTAAGGCAGTGCCGGCGATCTATCTCGACCTGCGGACAATCTACGCGCAGGTCCCGCCGGGTTCACTTGCATCCGGCTTCGGACGTCCAATGCAATTCAATGCGCTGTTGGCGAGATCGAATGGCCCGGCATTTCCCAGCATCGTTCCAGCAGCGAAATCCCTCAACTTGGATGTCCCACTGACGGTCGATGTCACCGACAGTGTCTCCCTATATGCTGGCGTCTCCGGTAATTCCACTGAGTTCGGTGGCGCCGGGTGGTCGTCCCTTCAAATCACAAGCTGGAACATCGGTTTCCAGGCGGATGTTTATCAGCAGAACGGCGGTCTCCTCCCTACTGTAACGCTACAGTCCACCCTCACACAGTCGATTCCCAATGATTCCCTGGCCACGACCTCTTTCAACAACATCATCGAGCTCGACTATGCGCTCAATTCAGACGAGACCAGAGGTTTCCTGGCCGGTTTTCAATACACAGCCACGGAAGCCAGCAACAAATTGGTTAAGATCAAACCGAACACGATCGCCTATATCGGCGCTTATTATCAATGGCCGGATAGTTGGAAATTCACCGGCCGTGTAGGCGTGCAATCCTTCGAAGGGGCTCAGCTACTGTACCTCGCGTCGATTCAGCCCTTTACACAAGCGATCGTCCGGTTCGATTTCGATCGCATGGACGACAACGACAATCGCTTGTTTGGTGTCACGGCCGAAATTATGTGGACGCCGAAGCCCACTTATCAGTTGACGGTCAGGACACCATTGTACGCAGTTTGCAATTGACCATGTGCCGATAAGATTTTCATCGGCAGGTCTCATTAGCAAATTAAGGCAGCACGCCGCGAGCTATGAGAACGCGTGCATGGGCTCACTTCAAGTTCACTCTCGGCATGACACCATCGCATCGATCCAGATCAGCGCGGCGTTCTTGGCCAAGCCGGATTGAGGGATCGATCGCTAGTTGCGCCCGGTCTAAGAGCTCTAAAGCTGAAGCAAATGTGACCGATACGCACCTAAGCAGCTCAACACGCGGGAGTCCGCTGTGGGTCAAAGGCGGCGGTTGAGCCAAGCAGCACCAACGTCCGCTTTCCGCCCAACAGCCGAAGTCACAACAGCGGTTGCGACCACCCGTATTTTTCCCAGCTGTTTACTGGTCGGGCTTCGGGTAGGCGCTTAGTCGCCATGAACCGAGCCGACAGCAACCCCCCGCCTCCTCTAGCCTGCGAGAACTGCACCCGCGAAATGCTGCCTGTCGGAGCTTTGCGCGCAATCGACGATCGGCAGGCTGTACGGGTCTACAAGTGCCTTCCATGCCAGCGGATCATCACAACGCCTGTGGGGGCCAAGTGAGTCTCGGTGGAGACGAGCAGCCCGGGCCTCATAACCTCAGCAGCCTGACACGTGTTGTTCGGCTACACGTCCAGTCTGTCCGAGATGGGAGGCTCTCACTTTGATGCTGCGCAAAGCCCCATCGGGCCAGCCTGACCCCTTGGGGCTGGAGGGGACAAGAGCGGGGCCAAGCGGTCCGACGGCTGGCGCGTGGGGACGCGCCATGCACCTCGAAACTAGTCCCGGTCAGGACATCGCAGTGTTCACTTGTGATCAGGGACAGGTATTTGTAATGTTCCGGCGCTGGAACATCGGCCGGATGTAGGACAGGCCGTCCGGAGAAGCTAAGGCGAGACGCTGCTGATCCGCCAGCCCCCGAGCCGCAACATGTGGCCGACAACTTGGCTCTAAGCGTCATCTCGCAATCGGGCATCGAATGCCTATTTTTCCCGCATGCGTTCATTTGAGTTTTGCCTGCCGACGAAGAGCACCACGGTCCCGGACGGCCCGGATTGGGTCCACGAAATAAAATATGATGGTTACCGCCTCCGCTTGGAGCGCGATGGAGATCGCGTGCGCCTGGTCACGCGCGGCGGCTACAACTGGAGCAGCCGCTATCCGTGGATCGTCGAGGCGGCGCGCAAGGTCCGTCAGAAGCAGTTCGTGCTCGATGGCGAAGCGGTCGTTCTCGGCGTAGATGGCGCCTCTGATTTCAACGCGCTGCACTCGCGCAAACATGATCAGGAAGTGCAGTTCTGCGCCTTTGATATTCTCGCCGAAGGCGGCGACGATCTCCGCATCCTCCCGTTATCGATGCGGAAGGCGAGCTTGGAGCGCCTGTTGGCGCGGCGTCCTGAAGGTGTCTTTGTCAATCCCTTCGAACGCGGTGAGCTTGGGCCTGATCTGTTTCGAGCGGCCTGCAACATCGGGCTTGAGGGACTGGTGTCCAAGCGGCGGGACCGTCCTTATGAGGGCGGTCGCTGTCGCTATTGGATCAAAGTGAAGAACCGCAAGCATCCAGCAATGGAGCGCGAGCTATGACCAGCAGTTGCCCGCGCTCGCTTCCGCGCTCCTGGAAGATCAGCATCGCCAGTCCACGCCGCCCTAAAGCGTCGGTAAGGGAGACCCGCCCGAGTGCACTAACAGCGGACCTTAACGGCCGATCTGCACTGGACTCGATGACTTCGGCTCTCCTCCCGGCTCCAGACCTGCCGCTGCACTGCGCCAACCGACGCGATGGGCCAGAGGCGGACATTGTGTTACTTTACTCGACCACCTTGTCGGCGCGGGCGAGAAGATGCGCTGGAATTTCAAGCCCCAGTGCTTTGGCTGTCTTGAGGTTGATGTAAATTTCGTATCGATCTGGTTGTTCGACCGGGAGGTCGGCAGGCTTAGCCCCCCGAATTATCCTGTCGACATATACCGCCCCTTGCTTTGCTATCGCAAAGAGATCGGGCCCCAAGCTTATCAACCCACCCGCAACTACCGCTTCCCTAAATCCATGGCAGCTAGGGAGGCGGTAGGCGAGAGAGAGTTCTGCGATGGCTCTTGAGTTGTTCGAAGTGAGCAGGCCCGCGATGACGATTAGACCTTCGATCTTCCTTTGCCGTATCTCCTCAAAAGCGGCGGGCAAATCATCTCCGGCTGTTACATAAGTCGTGGTCATTTCGAGGTGCATGCCAGAGGCAGCTTGCTCCAACGATCTCATGGCAAACGTAACGTTTGGATCGCCCTGTGCCGCTAAAACGGCGATCCTTTTGAGTGCCGGAACGACCTCCTTCAGCATCTGTAGTCGCTTCGCATAGGTGTCGATCGCGGCTTCAAAGGAAACCCCAGTCATGTTACCGCCGGGATGCGGTAGACTTTGGACTAATCCAATGTCAACGGGAGCGCCGACCGACAGAAACACGACGGGGATATTCTGGCTAAGGCGCTTTGCGACAACTCCACCGACCGTCCCCCAAATGACTAGGATATCGATTTCAGGGTGCAGTTTCGTGAGAGCCACTTCAATTGCTTTCGTCTCCGGCGGCACAACTGAGCGGGTTACAATGATATTCTTCCCTGCAACGTAGCCAAGTGCATCCAATTTTTGGGTGAACTCCTCCCACAACTGATTACCTAATCCCCCAGTACCGATATAGCCGAGCCGCCAAATCCTTTCGGATTTCTGAGCCTGCCCCTCAAGCGGCCACATCGTTAGACCACCTGCAAGCGTGATGAATTCTCGCCGTTTCATGCTCGCCTCATGATACCGTCGGAAGCTGATATCCTACACTCTGCGGGCTTCAACTTGCAGCGAAACGACGTCTGCTCTGGGTCGATATTGTTGAAAAAGGCGGCAGTTGCGACTCAAGGATAGCAGTGATTCAGTCTGTCTAATTGGCAGGACTGAAGATCATGATGGGCATCGGCAAGTCGAACAGGCTGCTTTGTTCTATGAGTTCTCGCTCGAGAAGCATATTCCCGCCGACCATCTCTTGAGATCGGTCGACAGGTTTGTCGATCTGCAAGAGATCAGGCAGGACCTGGCACCGTTCTACAGTAGCATCGGCCGACCTTCGATCGATCCTGAACTGATGATCCGGATGCTCCTGATCGGTTACTGCTTCGGCATCCGATCGGAACGGCGCCTGTGCGATGAGGTTCACCTCAATTTGGCCTACCGGTGGTTTTGCCGGCTCGGTCTGGATGGGGTGGTGCCCGATCATTCGACATTCTCCAAGAACAGGCATGGCCGCTTCCGGCAGAGCGATCTCTTCCGTCGCGTGTTCGAGAGCGTGCTGCGGCGCTGCATCGAGGAACGACTGGTCGGCGGTGAAGGATTTGCAGTCGATGCGAGCCTAATCAAGGCCGATGCCAATCGGCAGAAGGGGATCGAAGGCGATAAGGGACTTCCGCCGGAGGCTGCCGGCCGATCAATCGACGAGTATCTGGCTGTCCTCGATGATGCTGCTTTCGGAGCTGCGACCGAGGTTACCCCGAAGTTCGTATCGCCCTCCGACCCGGCGGCGCGCTGGACGGGGGCGCACGGCGGCCAAGCGTTTTTCGCCTATTCGACGAACTACCTGATCGACATCGAGAACGCGATCATCGTCGATGTTGAGGCAACGACCGCAATCCGGCAGGCGGAGGTATTGGCCGCTAAGCGCATGATCGAGCGCTCGCTGGAGCGGTTTGATCTCTATCCGAGCCGGCTCCTCGGTGACAGCGGCTATGGCTCGGCCGAGATGCTCGCCTGGCTGCTCTATGAGCGCGGCATCGAGCCGCACGTTACAGTCTTCGATAAGTCGGCCCGCACAGACGGGATCTTCTCGCGCGACGACTTCACCTATGACCATGCCGGGGACATCTATCGTTGCCCTGGTGGCAAAGTTCTTACCACGACCGGAACGTTGGTGAATGATGGTGCCACCATGCTTTACCTCGCCAGCAAGCGCGATTGTGATCGATGCGCATTGAAGGCTCGGTGTTGCCCCAAGCAGGCTTCACGGAGAGTGCCGCGCTCGATCTACGAGGGCGCTCGCGACATGGCGCGCCAGATCGCGAGATCGTGGGAGGGAGGCACCTCGCGCCGGCTCCGCAAGAAAATCGAGATGTTGTTCGCGCACCTCAAGCGCATTCTCAAGCTCGACCGTTTGCGTTTACGAGGTCCAAACGGCGCGCGTGACGAGTTCATCCTCGCAGCCACCGCCCAAAACCTTCGAAAGATGGCCAAGCTGATCCCGATGCCCAGGCCGAGGCTCGCATAGAGGCGGTTGAGCAGTTCGGCCAAGTCGCGACGGAGCTATTACAACTAAATACTGCCGGCCTTTTTCAACAGAATCGGCCATAAGCAGAAATGGACCCGAGCTATTCGATCACCTCGTCGGCGCCGACAAGAAGCGCGGGAGGAATGGTCACCCCAAGAGCTTTTGCGGTCTTGAGATTCACGGAAATTCTGTAGTGATCGGGCTGTTCAACAGGAATGTTGGCAGGCTGTTCGCCCTTGATGATCTTATCAATGATGCGCGCGCTTTGTTTTGCCAACGCGACTAAGTCGGGCCCAAGACTGATCAACCCGCCTGCAGCGACGGCTTCCCTAAAGCCGTGGCAGGAGGGCAGCGCGTTTTCGAGTGCTAAGTCCGCGATTGTTTGACTGCTATTATAGGTGAGCCCGCCTGAGACGACCAGCAACGCCTCACTGCCCGTTCGCTTCATATCCCCAAAGGCGTTTATCAGGTCATTTTTGTTGTTCAGTCCAATTGGACTAAGGACAACCTTTAGAGCGGGTGCGATTTGGTTCAATGACGTCATCGCAAATCGATAATTTGGATCGTCGTTTGCACCCAAGACAGCCACGTGCCTCAAGTTCGGGAGTATCTCCTTCAGAATTTGCAGCCGCTTCGCGTAGGTTTCCGACGCTGCCTCAAATGCCACGCCTGTCATGTTGCCGCCTGGATGAGAGAGGCTTTCGACTAGCCCAATATCAACCGGAGCACCGACTGATATAAAGACGACAGGAATACTTGTGGTAACCGACTTAGCTGCCACGCCGCTGATAGTGCCTGTGACAACCAGCACATCTACCTGATCCCGTATCTCCAGAATTGCGACTTTCACCGCGGCGACAGTTGGTTCGGCAGCCTGCTTTCTCAACAGGCTGATGTTCTTGCCATTGGTGTAACCCAAGTCGCTTAGACCGCTCAGTAATCCAGCGATCCACGGCGACGGAGTTGGTTGGGCGTCGAGGTAAACGATGCGTGGAAGCCCGGTGGACTTCTGCGCCCGGGCTGCTAGTGACCATGTTGCCATAGTGGCAAGCACACCGATGAGTTCGCGCCGTCTCATGTTCGGCTCACCTGATAAAGATCACTCTACACCGTAAGGTCAAAGCGCGAAAGGACCGTTGTCGGCTGAGAGGTCGAAGCGGGGCTCAACCGAGAGCGCAATGAAGGTCCGCAAGGGGTCAAAACACGAAGAACTCAGGTTGAGCAAATCAGGTTCGCTCTGCCGCGATAAGCGGACCTCCGTGAGACCCAGTGTCACTTCGCAGAGGGGCCAATATCAGCCCTTTCCTTTTCAGTACGGTAGAAGAACTGCAGCTTGATCGATGAGTTCGGTGCGGGGAGCGGGCCTACTCGAGCGTGCGAAAATGATCCGAGACGTAATCGGTACTTCGGCTTCGGTTCTCCCGTCTTGGCCGATTAGGATCAATCCGGCACCGCCATTCGCCACATTTAGAATAACCGGCTCGCCGCTCCACATCTTGATCGGATCCATTCCGATGATGAGAAACTCGCCAATCGGCTGGTCGAAATATTGAAGGCGCAATTGCGGCCCGACTTCGGCTGCTGCAAGTTCAAAGCCCAAGTTTCGAGCGCGCGTGTAAATGTCAGCCAAGGTCACAGTATCGGACGTGAACCCAAGCTGCGCAGGTGATACGAGTGCAAGCTCGATGTTCGTCTTGCGAGTGGCAACGACGAACGTCGGCCGAGCGAAAATTTCTGCGGCTTGCCCACCGACACTGCAGCCTATCCGGTCGAGCTCGTTGCGAAGCTTCAGTGAATCAGCAAAAGTGCCTATTGTAACCCTTCTCCAGGTCACAACATCGCGCTCGGACTTAATGAGCTGTTGAGACGCTTCGGCAGGGTGTGTCTTGAGCTTCAGCTGTCTTTTTAAAACGTCGCGAGCCGCGCACTGAGCTTGCGCCGCACAGATCGCTAAGTGAGTGATGCCAGCTGCAACTATCAAGACAGATAGAAAAAGGCCCGCCTCCGAGTCTGGGGAAGAACGGAGGGAAATGACGTCCAATAAACATTCCCCGGCCGACTTAAATGCGTCCGGAGGCGGGGCCTTATGGCTGAAGTATTCCCATTTTAAAACGCAGGCGGCAGTCCGTAAGCCTGATTACCCGCCCGCCATCAAAACCGAAAAAGGTATGATGCCGCTAGAGCATAGCAGCATGGTTGGGTCGGCTCAATAGCGGACTCTGCAGCGGGTCAGAAGTTGAAATCGCCAGGCCCTCAGAAGATGTCCGTTCTGCCCTCATCAACCGACATCGACCAAAAAGAGCCCGCGGCTTTCTGCCGGTTCTTGGCTTCAAGTGCTTGATACGCGTGTCAATACTCGAATATTGCGTCGCTCGCCGGCTTCCGATGGGGCTCCGGGTCGCGAGCCCATGGCCGCAGCTGGGTTTTCCGGCTTGTACGCAAGGGCCTTCGCGATCCATTGCTGCCATTTGGCGTCCGGCTTTGGCTCGGCACGCGCTTGAAGTAGCTCTCGAACGATATCCTCATGCCTGCTCCTGCGATTGCGGCCAGACATCTTCAGGAGAGACGTCGAAGTCGTTGGTCGCCCCGACGCTTCCGAGAACGCTGAGCGGCACCCGCCGCACGGATTCTTCAATAGTGGCATCGGTCACCGGATCATTCACGGGGTCACTGGGATGGACGATGACCCGCTCGATCCGGTGAAGGAATTCAAGCGGCGTGCCGTCTTCGCTGGCAATACGCTGCAACGACTTGCCCCAGCCCCGGTCGAGAAGCGAATTCGCCGCGCAGACGCGCGCATGCGCCGGGGCCTTTTTGTCTCGCATGATCTGCACGAGCGTGTTCACCGCTTGCAACGTCTGCGTCCGCGCCAGGGACTTGATTTCCGTCATGGTCCGCCCCTTCAAGGTCCTGCGAGCAGCCTCCCTCGCAAATGCCACTTCGGAGCGCTTGTTCTTCGACATCACGATTTCATTCATCTGCAATTTCTCTCTGTGCAATTTCAATTAAATGGATCGAGACGCAAAAAACCCGCGGCGGAAATATCCGTCGCGGGCGCAAAACAAACTCGTCTCGATGATGCTATTCTGCCGGTGTTTTGCCCGACGTGTCAAACGACAATCGTCGCGTTGGCGGAGAGACGGCCCCGGCGTCGCAGGGGATGGGGGGTATGGCCGGGGCCGCTCCGCCAGCTCGGCGGCGAGCCGGCAGTGACTCAATTCCGCCGCAAATGCTGCAGTTCCTGAGTTGCGGAGATTCTTGTTGGCGCAATCAGACCAATCTGAATCTGTCTGATGGAGCTTCGTGGACACGCTCACCATCCGCATCGGTGACTAGCACCTTGTAGCCTTTGCCTCTCAGTTCGGGCCGCACTACTGATAGCTCCTGCGCAAGGCGGTCCGCGACTTCAATGGCCATCGACTCGTCTTCGAGCAATTGTCCGCCATGATCAGCAACGGTTGTGCTATCGATCAAATCGAAATGGTAGCGAGGCATAAGACCGGCCTGAGGCTTCAATCGTCATGGAAAGATAAGCTAGGAAAAACTGTTCAATCTGGTACTTAGGAACCTCGCAACAAGGCGAGGTGATTCGATGCTGGGAATGATCTTGATCATGGCCCTCGTCGGGACGGTGTTGATCGGAGGCACCGTGATTATCTTCGAGTGGCGAGCACTGGTCGGATATTGGCACCTCAAGGCCAAACGCTGACACTCCGCCAGGTCAGCGTCCGCCTGCAAACCTTCAGCCTAAAGGCGAAGCTCAGCGCCCCTTCAGCTTCCGCTCTACTTCCTTCCGGCTGCTGCCGACCTTCTTGACCGCCTTCTTCACGGCGGATGCCGAGCGGCCCGTCTTCTTTGCCTCGTAGCTGACTTCGTATTTCTGGCCGCTCGCCACGCGCGCGCGGTCTTGCTTGCGACCGCGAGCGGTCTGCTTCTTTGCTTTAGCCATAGTGCACCTCCATGCACTGCGAAAACGACAGAGGATTCAGTTGGTTCCTAAAGGCTCTCTGTAGTGGCGGCGAGTCCCGGAACGAATCGGCGCAGAAGGATTCGAATCAAATGAGTTTGTTGCGTGGAGTTGTTAGGTGGCGTCTCAGCGTCAGCGGAAGTCCCCGGCGATCGGCGTCAAGGCGCCGTTGCCGCGCTTTATCGAACCGGCCTTGGCTTCCTCCGTCGAGAGGGTGCCCTCCGGGAAGCGGTGGATTCACGAAATCAAGTTCGACGGTTATCGCGTCCAGCTTCACATGGCCAACGAGGCGGTAACCATCTACACCCGGCGTGGCCACGATTGGACCAGGCGTTTCAAGAAAGTTGCCGATGACGCTTGGCACATCAAGGCGGGCTCGGCCGTCATCGACGGCGAAGTCGTCGTCCCCGCCGCCGATGGCACGACGGATTTCTCGGTCCTCCAAAACGAGCTCAAGGGCAGGTCGTCCAAGATCGTATTGGTCGGTTTTGACCTGCTGTACCTGAACGGCCGCGACATCCGCAGCCTGCCGCTGCTCCAGCGCAAGGCCGAGTTGAAGAAAGTCATAGCCGGCACAGACGTACAGTTCAGCGAGAGCTTTGAGCTGGAAGGGCGCGAGATGTTCGCCCATGCCTGCAAGGTCGGGCTTGAAGGCGTGGTCTCCAAGGTTCGTGACAGTGCCTACGACAGCGGCCGGGGAAACAATTGGGTCAAGACGACCTGCCGGCAGCGCGAGACCCTGACCATCGCGGGCTTCGCGCTCGACGAAGGCAAATGGGACGGCATCTATCTCGGCCGCCGGAAGGGCGATGACCTCGTCTACGCCGGCAAGGTCGACCACGGGTTCGACAAGACGTCAGCCGCCGAATTGCAGAAGCGCCTGGAGCCGCTGCGGCGCAGAACGCAGCCTTACGCAAAGCGTATCGCGCACAAGGGCATCTGGGTCGAACCGAAGCTGTTGGCCGAGGTCGAGTACCGCGCCAAGTCCGCCGAGGGTAAGGTGCGGCATCCCTTCTTCAAGGGATTGCGGGAAGACCTTTGATGCAGCATTGCGCGCAATGCGACGATCAGCGCTGGGTTTGCGAGAATCATCCGGACAGGCCCGCGTTCGGGCCGCGCGCCTGCGAGTGCGGGGCAGGAATGCCTTGCCTCGTCTGCAATCGAGCGGACGCGTCCAACCCGCCAGCCATGCTGCCTGGCTATCGACCCGATCCTTTGGATGAGGACCTTGGAGATGACTGAGAGGCGCGCCGCCCTGGTCGCACGGATGCGGGTTTTCTGCGCCAGTAATTGCGACACCAATGCCGCAGCGGACGTCTGGGATCTCGGATGCGGGGCCGGCGAGATGCGCTGCCTCGAATGCGTGGGCGACGGCAACTGGGGAAAGTTCGCACCAGAGATTGTCGGACCAGATTGCGCTTGCGTTATTGCAAAGGGACAGGTCGACAGTTGGTGAGCATCTGACGATCTTCTTTTCCACAGCCACGATGGGCAGTGGCTGGCCGCCCTGCCCGCCTACCAGGAATCGATAATTTGCCAACGCAGTTGGCTCATGGCCTTGATGATCGGATGTCCACGAAGTCGCGCCAATACCTCTTCGGCACTCAGATCAAGATGTCGGCCGAGCGGGCGAGGGACGCGCGCAAAGAGGCCGATAAGCTCGCCTGCGAGGCGTGGAATTACCGCATGCTCGGCTACAAAGGTCCAGCGCAACCATCGCCGACGATTGGCGATGCGATCAATGGAGGATATCCCTACCTTGAGGTCCGCTGCCTTGGCTGCGACACCAATCAGACTGTCGCGCTGGATATCATTCGACGTGTGAAGACGGCCCCGATCCATGAACTCGAACGCTACATGCGCTGCAAGGACTGTACGCAATTGCGTGGGTACCCATATAAGCGCAGCGCACTGGTGGCGCTGAGACCGACGAAGATTTCTGCCGAAAATCCGGCTTCTTATTGGTGGCCCGGCGAGCGCTAGGATATTCCTCCACATGTGCAATCTCTATTCGATCACGACCAATCAGGCCGCCATCGCCGAACTCTTCCGCGTCGTCCGCCGTTACGAAGGCAACTTGCCGCCAATGCCCGGGGTGTTTCCGGATTACCCTGCCCCAGTCATTCGCGACGCAGGTGGCGAGCGCGAGCTGGTCATGATGCGCTGGGGCATGCCGCCGCCCCCGCGAACCGGCGGCCCGCCGGTGACGAACATCCGCAACACTGCCTCGCCGCACTGGCGTGCCTGGCTCAAGCCGGAGCACCGCTGCCTCGTGCCCGTCAACAGCTTTGCCGAGTACGCACCCGAGCCGAACCCGGAGACGAAGAAGAAGGACGTGGTGTGGTTCGCGCTCGCGGAGGCACGCCCGCTGTTTGCATTCGCCGGCATCTGGACGACGTTCAACGGCGATCGCGGGACGAAGTCGAAGCCCGTGCCGGGGCCGCATCAGGTGTATGGGTTTCTTACGACTGCGCCAAATGCGGTCGTTGAGCCAATTCATCCCAAGGCGATGCCGGTGATCCTGACCACCGCCGAAGAATGGGACGTGTGGATGCGAGCACCGTGGGACGAAGCGAAGGCCCTGCAAAAGCCATTGCCTGACGAGGGGTTGAAGATCGTCAGGCGAGGTTCTGACAAGGAAGATATTCTTACGCTTGCGTAAAGGGTGAGACTGCGAACTCGCAGAATTCAGGCCCTACCTACGTGGCAAGCATATCGTCAATTGAACCGGCTCACGTCCGCCCGACGTGTCAACGAGCACCGACCATAGCAAGATTTCTCCGCGAATGATTCTAAGATCGGCGACCGAAGCGCACGGCGTCAATACTTCGTCGTATCGGTGAATCCAATGCCCCTGACGCCCGCCTCCTTGCACGCATCCTTCAGCACTTGGTCGCATATGACCAGGGGATAGAAGAGAAGCCTGAAGATATGAGCCTCCCCGACACTATCCTCCTTGAAAATGAGGCTGCTTCTTCTTCTCAGATTGTGAACCTTGCGACCGGGCGTCGGATACTCGATCTCAAGAACCGCCTTTTCTTATCGACGGCATCGAGAACCCTGATGACATCACAAAGCCAGTAGGTCGGCGCCGCGCGGCCATCCTGGTACCGGGTCTCGCATCTGACGAAACGAACTCCTTCTGAATCCAATGTCTCGAGAAGGCTCTTCATCCGGTCGGAAACAAGCCGATAGTCGTGAAACAGCTCCCAATCCGCGGGAGCACGGCCGAGAGACCTGTCGATGCAAGCCGCGGAGTTTCAGGGAAAGCCACGAAGCCCCGCTCCCGCGGCGGAATGAGCACCTGGCGTCCGCCTGTGAGAGCTGCGAGATTTTCCATCTCCCACCCCGGCGCCGTGTGGAACCCGCCAATGCCGGCGACATAGAACTTTCGATCCTTTGCCTTGACCCGGCGCTTCTTTGGTGGAGAACCAACCATCAATCTTCTCATTTACGAAAGTCTGTCGTGCGCCGGCGCAGTGTGCCGATGCTGCTCATCTACACGGAAGCATCGGTACAGTAAAACACCGGCAGCCCGCCAAACGCATCGGAATTCCTGTAACGAACCTGGATGCGCTCGCTCGCACTTGCCCCGATCGTGTCGCCGTCCTTCACCACGCTGCCATGCTCGATCAGATACGCGGACAGCCCGGCGACCTTGTCGAACAACCCCGAGAGCGTGAGCTTGGCCGTCACGAACTCGATCTCACGATCGACGAACGCGGACAGGCCGATCGTGACCGCGCCGATCTTCGCTCCTGACCGGAAACGGAAGAATGTCGAGCCACAGCCTGAAGGGATAGTCGGGATAAGGTGCGAATGCATCGCGGGAGGTTTCGAGCCAGAGCTCGGCGGGCCGCGCGACCCGGCCGGCCCATACCACGCCGCAAAGCTTCCGGCATCGCCGCAATCAACGCGCCGATGACCGCCGTCGTGCCGCGCGCGGCAACCAGCGGCTGCTCACCCTTTCCGAGCATCGATACGATCAGATGGCCGCGATGCCGGGCCGCCACCGCCTTGCTCTCCGGCCAGGTCGTGGCCGCGCGCGCCCACAGTACAGGCCCTGGTCGTGCGGAATGGATGCCGGCGTCGACATGACCGCAACAAGCGCGTTGCCGCAGCGAATGAGCGGAGAGTTTGCCTGAGCCTGCGCAGCTCCGTCTCCCAAAGTCTCGGTCGTCAATTCCGGATGTCGGCCGCGAAGGACCTTGGTGACCGCAGACATGTCCGGTGTCGCCGGATTGTCCAACAAGATGAAAGAAAGAAGCGAGCTACTCATTCAACTGCCCCGCAAAAAATCATCTGGATTGCAACCGATACTTCGGCACTTCGCCCAGAGGTTGAAAGCACACGCCTTAGAACAAAAAGGGAACGATGTCAATCGATGCTCGCTCTGGAGCCTTTTGGCGTAGGACCGGGACCAAAGCACACGGGGCCGCCCGGCGCGGGCATCGCCCGGCATCGCCTTCCGACCGTCGAACGGCCTCCTCCCTTGTCCTGCCTGCGCGAAACGTACCGGATGAGGGCAGCTTCAACAGCGCGCGCGCCTCGCGCTCGAACTTGCGCATGTATTTCCATGCTCATTCACGAGCCGACGGCTCACGCGTGGAGAAAGTGATCGCTGGCGGCTTCAAGATGGAACGTCGCTTTAGCGGATGTGATGGGCAGCACATATTTCAGACGTGCGGCACGCCATTGTTTCTGTGCGATTACCCAGGCACAAGGAAATACGCCATGACCGTCTCCCGCGCTGCTCTCTTCGCCATCGTCGGAATCAGTTCGTTCGTTGCCTCCATCCAGATGTCTTACGCTGGCGGCCTCGGACTCGATTGGCTCTCGAACAAACCTTACGTCGAGTGTCTCAAGCAAGCACGGATGCTCGCTGATGTGAGCAGCGTCATGAAAGGACCGGCCTACCGGGAGGCGAGCTATGAGCGAGGCCGTCACCAGTGCAACCGACAATACTACGGTCACGAATAGGCCTGCAGCTGCCAGTACGGGATCTGCCAGCGGCTCGAGCGTTCCTTGAAAACATCATCGAAGTCGTCCCGCTCGTTGCGGCATGACTTCGGTCTGCATCGATGAAGATTGGCGTCAGGGTTGGCGGGTCGCTCCCGGTGCTCCCGGTATCTGGCCGCCGAACTTGGACGAGCCCGTGCCACTCACGCTGGTGGGGCCGGCGGCCGTGCCGTTCGGATCACTGCGGGCGGCCGAGCGTCCGGGTCCGGGCATCATGTTCATCGACTTGGACCAGCCGTGATGATGATGGCGCTTTGGCGTGTGGGCCGAGGCATAGGACGAGGCGGCCAATAAAATCGCTAGACCGAGTGCTGCTGCTTTCATGAACGTATCCTCCTCCGAGGAAAACTTTACCTCCCCGCGCGTGTTCCTTTTCGCCCCAGCTTGCTCCTGAACTTTCTTCCGGCTGCTGCCGACCTTCTCAAGAAGCGTATCGGATGCCGGCTCCGTCGACAGCTCCCGCTTCGCGCTCGAGCCGGCGCATGATTTCCGTGTGCGCATGGCCCGCGAGGCAACGGCCGTTACACCGGAATCCCGCCCCGCACTCAAATTGAGTAAGTCGCTCAACATGCTCATCCTGCACGCGAAAATTTAATCTGCGCACGTATCAAAAGATACAGACTCTCCGCCGCGGCAGGACTAGGCTTAATCCATCACCGCAAGGCCCGTGGCACGAGACCGGTGATGAGAACGCCAATCGCGCTCCCGCCCTTCTGTTTCGCGAGGAGAGTACGCCATGCTGAAACGGCGTCGTTTCAAACAAATCAAGACACTCAACGAACGACTGGCCGACGAGGCCATCCGCTGCCGCGAAGAGGCGCGCGCGCTGTCGCCGGGGCGCCGCCGCGAGATGCTGCTGCGCCGGGCGCGGCAGGACGAGACCGCCATGCAGATCGACGCGTGGCTGCGCTCGCCCGGCCTGAGGGCGCCGACATGAGCCAGCAATATCGCGCTTACCTCGTCGGCGAGAACGGCGTCTTCCGCTCGGCGGAAGCCTTCGAGGCCGCGTCCGACGAGACCGCCCTCGCCTTCGCGCGGCAGTTCACACGGCACGGCAAGGTCGAGGTCTGGCAGCTCGGGCGCAAGATCGCCGTGCTCGAGTCCGGGCAATCCTGGCCGTTGCCGCCGCAACCATCGCGGCCGACGCTGACGCGTCAATGATCGCCGGATGGCGTTCGTGGGTTGAACGTCTCGATCGCGAAGCTGAATGTCACCTGCATGACGGGCCCGCCGGCGTCGCGAACGTCGATCGCCATCCTCCGCCGTCCGCCGGTCGCCGGCGCGGAAATGATGGCGTCGCGCGCCATGTCGCCGACCGACTTGGCGGCCTCGGCCTGGACCGCGCGCATGTTGGACAGCTCCAGCCCCTCTTCGTCGAGCGCGGCTCCGTGCTCGTCGGTCAAGTCGAAGTAATATCGCGCCATATGCGTATTCCTTTGTCCCTAAGAGGCCCGGGAGGGGACAAAGGTTGCTAGCCCACCGAAAAAACTATTGGAGCCAAGAGGTTCCGGGAACTGACTTCACCTCTCGGCGCAGCTCTTACTCTTCAGCGAGCTTGCACGCGATATAGGCGTCCACCGTCTCGGCGAAGGAGCGCTGCACGCCGACCGCGACATCATGCTGGTCGAGCGCGTCGCGCTGGAGCACGCGCAAGCCGCGGCCGCGGCAGCTCACGGGCGCCGTGTTCAGATATTGATCGATGGCGCCCTTGGCGAGCGGGATGGCCTTGGGATCGCCCCTGGCGATCAGGAGCCTGAGCAGGCTCTGGCATTCGGCCAAACCTGGCATGGATCTAAGCCTCTCAGCCTTGCCGCGATTTCGGCTTCGGCCGCTTCACGGGCTGGGTGTGGGTGCCGAACAGCGCCAGCAAGAACGCGACTTCTTCCTTCGAACCGATCTGGATCATGATTGTCTCTCCTGTTCGCTCCGTTGGTCGGGCCGCGGGCGCGCGCAGTTCAGGACAATCGGGTTTCAGCACTGTTTCAGGCGTGTTTCGTCGCGGCCTGACGGCCTGGCCGGCCTGCTTGTGTCCACAATTGAACATGGGAAACGCCCTTGACGCCGCCCTCGTCGCGCTTCGCTATTCCTTAACGCCCGCCCCATAAATTCCCACGCAGATGATGGGCCTGCGGGGAGTTTTGAGAGATGGCCGTGAAGTGCGCCGGATGTGCCGACGGGACGGAGTTGCCGTTCGAATTCAAGATGGCGTTCCAGCCGATCGTGGACGTCAGCGAGAACAGGATCTGGGGCTATGAGGCGCTGGTGCGCGGCCCGAACGGCGAGAGCGCGCACAGCGTGCTCAGCCAGCTCACCGACAATCAGCTCTACCGCTTCGACCAGGCCGCTCGCGTCATGGCGATCGAAACCGCCGGCCGGCTGTTCGCCGATCCGCGCACGCGGCTCTCGATCAACTTCATGCCGAACGCCGTGTACGAGCCGCGCGCCTGCATCCAGAAATCGCTGGAAGCCGCGCGCCGCGCCAATTTTCCGGCTTCCAATCTGATGTTCGAGTTCACCGAGAACGAGCGGATGAGCGATCCGGCGCATGTCGAGAACATCGTGCGCGCCTACAAGGCGCTCGGCTTCTGGACCGCGCTGGACGATTTCGGCGCCGGCTATGCCGGCCTCGGCCTGCTCGCCCGGCTGCAGCCGAACCTGATCAAGATCGACATGGAGCTGCTCCGCGACATCCATCTCAGCCGGCCCAAGCAGGTCATCGTCGCGGGCCTCGCGCAGATCGCGCGCGAGCTCGACATCACGGTCCTGGCCGAGGGCGTCGAGAACGAGGCCGAGCTCACCATCCTGCGCGCCGCCGGCATCGCGCTGTTTCAAGGCTATCATTTCGCGAGGCCCGGCTTCATGTCGCTGCCGACGCTGCGCGGCTTCGAGCGGATCGACGTGTCGCTCGCGGGGTGAGCTGGATCCGGCTTTTCCCGATTGTCCCGGTCAGCGATACGAGACGCCAAAAGCCCGCGCGGATCGCTCCACGCGGGCTTTTGCTTGCTGCTTGCGCAGCAGGTTTGATATCAGTGCATATGGCCGATCAGATAGACGCCGCCGCCCAAACGATGACGGCCGGCACGGCCCAAAGCAGAAGCACGGGCATCGCTCGTCTCCTTAGTTCGAGGTGCAGACCTTGACGGTCTTCATGCCGGCCTCGGCTTCAGACCTGGTCTTGTACACGGTATCGCCGCTGACGACCGTGGTCTCAGTGGTCGTCGGCTTCGACTCCGTGATCGTGCACTTCTTGGTCTTGGCGTCCTGCACCACGTAGAACGCCTGCGCGAACGCGGGCGCGGCAAACGACGTCAGCACGGCAGCGGCAATGATGGTCTTGATGTTCATAATGTCCTCCTCCAGCAGCCCGGTCGTCCGGATCTGTCTTCTTCAAACTTCAAATATTGCCACTTGTTCCCGGTTATCATCCGAACCAACGGCCGGGGCTCGCGTTGACGTGGCGACCCTGGAGGCTGCGATGCTGGATCTGAGACTTGCGACGACCGCGCTGGCGATGCTGATGGCCCTGATGACCGTGGCGCTGGCCGAGCCCGCCAAGGATCAGATGCGGCCCGCGGCTCAAGCCGCCGAGGCGCGTCCGATCCGCGTCATCCTTCCCGCCCCCTGGGAGCCCGCCACGACGCAGGCCGAGGCAACACCTGCGAAGTAAGTCCAACGCAGCTCATGTGCCGCGCTTCGCGGTGACGGTGCGCAGCGCGATGCCGTGCTGCCAGGCCCGCACCCGCACGGCCGCTTCGCTCCGGTTCAGCGCAAGGGCGATCTCGTCGGGCCGCCTTCCCGCTTCAGCCATGGCTTTCAACCGCTCATGCTCTTCCGCTGTCCACCTCTTCAACAATGGATAGCGTGATTGCATGGTTGGAGCTGCCTCGCGTGTCATGACAGCGAAGACAATCGGACGCCAAAGGCGAAGTTCCTACGCGGTGCGCGGCCGACGGCCTGCCGGCCGAAGGCCGAGCGCACAAACGGGATATCGCGGCAATCGTTCCTCGCGTCCTCATCGGGCGCGCGCGATCGCAGCAAGATCATGCTGCGGCACTCGGCAATCTTTGATCGCAGCAACCAATTCGAATCTCATGTGTTGTCGCCGGCACATTCACCACCGGAGAACAAAAAATGAGACGTCTTACCATGCTAGCCGCAACCCTGCTGATGCTCGGAGCCGTGCCCGCAGGCGCGCAATCCCAACCCGCGCAAAGCGGCCCAGGCAACAACGCCGTCAACAGCTCGGACCACAACAACTCGAACAAGCCGGTCGAGGGCCGCAACAGCTTCACCGAGGGACAGGCGAAGTCGCGGATCGAGGGCGCCGGATATTCCAACGTCTCCGGACTGCATAAGGACGACCAGGGCGTCTGGCGCGGCAAGGCCGACAAGGCCGGCAGCAAGACCGACGTCAGCCTGGACTTCCAGGGCAACGTGAACCCCGCCAAGTAAGGCCGACCAAGCAAGGAACAACGCACATGTCAACCACCATTTCCCGCCTTTACGACTCTTATGCCGACGCCGAGCGCGCCGTGACCCGGCTCGAGGGAGCCGGCGTGCCGCACTCCGACATCAGCATCGTCGCCAACAATTCCGACAATTGGTACGGCTCACGCTCCGGCAAGGTCGATCGTGACCGCGACGGCGTGGACGATCGCGCCGAAGGCGCCGGCACGGGTGCCGGCATCGGCGCCGGCCTCGGCGGCGCGGCAGGCCTGCTCGCCGGCCTCGGCCTGCTCGCCATTCCCGGCCTCGGTCCGGTCGTGGCGGCAGGATGGCTCGCCGCGACCGCAGCCGGCGCAGCGGCCGGTGCGGCAACGGGTGGAATCGTCGGCGCCCTGACGGAGGCCGGCGTCTCCAAGGAAGACGCATCGCGCTATGCCGAGGGCGTTCGCCGCGGCGGCACGCTGGTGTCCGCGCGCGTGCCCGACCAGGACCGCGCCCGCCTCGATGCACTGCTCCACGAGAGGTCCGTGAACCTGCAGGACCGCAGCGCGGCCTGGCAGAAGTCCGGCTGGACCGACTTCGACGCGGCGAGCCCGCCGCTCTCTCCGGAGGACATCGGCCGCGAGCGCGAGCTCTACGGCACGGGCGTGCGGCGATAAGCTCCGTCCAATCCTACGACGACAAAGGCCCCGCGGTGCGGGGCCTTTTTTCTTTTCGCGTGAGCACGATCCCTTGCCGCGATCGGGAAAAACAGGCATTTGCCAGTAAATTAACAAAATCCGGCGCATCGGATTTGGCGGAATGAAAGCTGTTCGCGCCATGCTGGAGCATGTCGCTTGCTCTCCTTGCACGGACCCGACCGGGAGAGCTTCGGAGAGATCGCCCATGTACTTCGTCGCCGCTGCATTACTGGTGCTGTCGGGACTGTTCTATTCGGCGAGCCATCACGAGCTCGGACAATTCGGCTCCGACGTTTGCAGATATGGCGGAGCCTTCTGCGACAATCCCGTGCTGCTCTTCACCGGTGCCGCGCTGGCCGCCGCCTGGGGAATGTTCGTCAGCATCAAGTAGGCGAACTCGCGCGCGATCTGGCGCAGCTGCGGCGGGGGAGCCGTCGCGGCCTCTGGCGATCATCGACTTATACCATTGTGTCGCCCGACGGTCAACCGGTTTTCGACCAATCCGAAAATGAATTCGGATTTTTCACATGGGGTCGCCGGCCTCCCCTTGCGGCGGACCGGATCCCTCGCCGCTCGTCGCGAGGGCAGCCGAGATCAGGCAGCGAACGCCGGCGGGCTCGAACTCCAGGCGGAAGCGTCCGGCGAGATCCCGGCTCGCCAGCGCGATGAGGCGGCTGCCGAATCCCCGGCGGCTCGGCGGACGCACGGGCGGGCCGCCGCTCTCACGCCAGCTCAGATCGACCTGGCCGTCCCGCGCGTCCCAGCTGATATCGACCCGGCCTTCGGGACGGGACAGCGCGCCGTATTTCGCGGCGTTGGTGGCAAGCTCGTGCAACGCCAGCGAGAGCGCCAGGGCCTGGGCCGGCAAAACCACCAGCGAAGGACCATCGCGGACGATCTGCCCCGACGGGAACGGCGCGACGGCGCGGGCCACGAGATCGGTGAGATCGGCGCCCGACCAGGCGCGCGCGGTCAGCAGATCATGGGCGCCCGACAGCGCGAGCAAACGCGCATTGACGATGCTGCGCGCCGCCTCGACGTCGCCCGCACTGCGCAGCGTCTGATTGACGATCGACTGCACCGTGGCCAGCGTGTTCTTAACGCGGTGATTGAGCTCGTTGGTGAGCAGCCGTTGCAGCTCTTCGGCCTGCTTCAGCTCATTGAGATCGCGGCTCGCGCCGACGATCGCAACCGGCTTGCGTGCGGCGCCCTCGCCTTCGAACTCGACCAGGCCCCAGGCACTCAGCCAGCGCCAGCTGCCGTCGCGCTGCTTCACCCGGTACTCGACGTCGTAGCGGCCGTCGCCCGCGGGATCGAGCGCCTTGGCGACGCGCGCCCACATCAGCTCCATGTCGTCAGGATGGAATTTGGCCTCGACGCCGTCCTTGTCGTGCGGAAACCGCGCCTCGGTCAGCCCGTAGAGCGCCTGGGCATTGGCATCATAGATGCAGATGTTGTCCGCCAGCGTGTAGCGCCACGTTCCCATTCTGGAGGCGATCATCGCGAGGTCGAAAGTGCGCTGCTGCCGCTCGAGCGCAAGCCGCATGTCGTGCTCGTGGGTGACGTCCAGGAAACAATTGATGCCGCCGACGATCTCGCCGTCCTCGTCGCGCAGAGGCGCGACGTTGACGCGCGCCACCCACCGCCTGCCATCGGGATTGAGAACGACCGCCTCGACGCCTTCGAAGCTTTGGCCGGTCCGCACGACGTGCGCCATCGGCGTCTCCTCGGGCGGGACGAAATCGCCGTCCAGGGTCTCGACGCGGAATGAACCGCAAAACTTCTGCGCGACATCGCCGAGCTTGGGCGCCCGGCCCCAAAGCTGGACGGCGCGGTGATTGACGCGAACGATCCGTCCCTCGACGTCGCAGGCATAGACACCGATCGGGAGCGCATCGAGGATCGCCTGGTCCAGTGTCAGGAATGAAGCGAACAGCGTCGGTGTCGGTGCCGGGAGCTGAAAGTTCAGGAGGGACATAAGGCAAGGTAACGGGAAACCGCACAGGCGGCAACGCGATCGGCCGCTGCTTTATTTCGAATGGAGCGCGGAACCTTCGCACGCTCGCGGCGTTGCGCCCGCCTTCCAGGCCCTGAGCGCGACTTCACCACGTCTTGGATGAGCGGTTAGCTTTATCAGAAGTCCCACCCTACGCACGCGCTTGGAACCATCGTTCCGTCCCTTGCATTTGCTGAAGGTGCCCCCCGATCGAGGTCTCCCCTTCCATGAGCGACGACGCCCTCACCCCGACGAAATCCGCGCCGACGCTGCTGCAACGGCTGGGTCCGGGCCTGATCACGGGAGCCGCCGACGACGATCCGTCGGGCATCGCCACCTATTCGCAGGCCGGCGCGCAATTCGGCTACGGGCTGCTGTGGACCGTGTTTCTCACCACGCCATTCATGATCGCGATCCAGCTCGTCAGCGCGCAGATCGGCCGCGTCACCGGCAAGGGTCTCGCCGCCAACGTCATGAAGGTCGCGCCGCGCTGGGCGGTGCTGGGCCTCGTCGCCATGCTGGTTGTCGCCAACACCTTCAACATCGCCGCCGACATCGCCGCGATGGCCGAAGCGCTCTCGCTCGTCATCGGCGGGCTCAACCACGAGCACGCGCTGATCTTCGCGGCGGGCTCCACCATTCTGCAGGTCTTCCTGCCCTATCGCCGCTATTCGCCGGTGCTGAAATTCCTCACCTTGGCGCTGTTCGCCTATGTCGCCACCGCCTTCACCGTGAAGATCCCGTGGAGCACGGCGCTGCTCGCCGCGGTGTGGCCCAAGGCCAATGTCAGTGCCGATTATCTGATGATGGTCGTAGCCATGCTCGGCACCACCATCAGCCCGTATCTGTTCTTCTGGCAAGCCTCGCAAGAGGTGGAGGAGATGAACCAGGGCAAGCGCGACAAGCCGCTCCGCGAGCTCAAGCGCGGCGGCACGCACGAGCTGGACCGCATCAAGACCGACACCTTCTCGGGCATGCTGCTGTCCAACGGCATCGCTTTCTTCATCATCCTAACCACGGCCTCCGTGCTGCATGCCAACGGCGTCACCAAGATCAACTCGGCGACCGAGGCGGCCGAAGCGCTGCGGCCGCTCGCCGGCGATTTTACTTTCGCGCTGTTTGCGACCGGCATCATCGGCACCGGACTGCTCGCGATCCCGGTGCTGGCGGGCTCGGCGGCTTATGGCGTCGCGGAGATCTTCGGCTGGCGGGCCACACTCGAAGCCAAGCCCGATGAGGCGGCCGGCTTCTACACCATCATCGCAGCGGCAACCATCATCGGCTTCGGCCTCGGCTTCACCGGAATAGATTCCATCCATATGCTGGTGTGGAGCGCGGTGCTCAACGGCATCGTCGCCGTCCCCATCATGGCGATGATGATGCTGATCGTCTCGAACCGTGCCATCATGGGCCGCTTCCGCGGCCGGACCTGGCTGATCTGGCTCGGCTGGGGCGGCACCGCGCTGATGGCGCTGGCCGTCCTCGCTATGTTCGGCTCGTCGCTGCTAGGCTAGACCGGCGACAGCGCCGCCGAGATCTGCGAGGCGATGATGAGGGCCGCGAACACGGCCGGCACGCTCATGAGCCGCAAGAACTGATCGATCGAAAGCATCGCTGTCCCCCCAAGACGAGAAACGTCCTCGCCCGCCGCGCTAATGCTCCCCTTGCGCGACGTGCTGATCGGCCGTCAAAAGCTGATCGGAAATGGCAGCCCCGCTCATGGTGAGCAGCGCCAGAATTGTGATCACGGCCAGAAATTTCATGGCCGGACCGTCGCTCCCGATTGTGGCCAAAAACCGCGGGACTGGTCATGCTTTCCCCACCGGAAACTACGGGGTTTGAGGCAAAAATGGGCGCTTTCGGCGGCCCTCGCCGGGCTTCCCGGCAACGCGCCCTTAGCCTAACATTTGTGGCTGGGGCCGAGCTTGCGAGCGGGCCAACAACAAGAACAATGCCCGCAAGGGGCCGGGGAGCGACATGACAAGATCAAAAGCAACGAACCTCGAAATCCTCGCCTGCGATGCCGGCTGGAGAAACTATCATTTCGTCAAGCTGACGACCGAGGACGGCATCGTGGGCTGGAGCGAGTTCGACGAGGGTTTTGGCTCGCCCGGTGTCGGCGCTGCCATCCAGCGCCTCTCCGCCCGTGTCATCGGGCAGAACGTCTTCCAGCACGAGCGCATCTATGCCGAATTGTTCGCGGCAACCCGCCCCGCAGCCGGCGGCGTGGTGGCGCAAGCGTTGGGGGCGATCGAGAATGCGCTGCTCGATGCCAAGGCGAAGTGTCTCGGCGTGCCCTGTTACGAGCTGCTCGGCGGCAAGCTTCGCGACCGTATCAGGGTCTACTGGTCGCATTGCGCCACATGGCGGATCAATCATCCGTCCTGGTACAAGCCACCGATCGAAAACCTCGACGGCGTCAAGGCGATGGGGCGCGAGGTGCGCGAGAAGAAGTTCACCGCGCTGAAGACCAACATCTTTTCCTATGACGACGGCAAGCCGACCGGCTGGCGTCCCGGCTTCGGCTCACCCTTCGCGCCCGAGATCAACGTCGACCGCAAGATCCTGCGCGACCTGCATATGCATCTGGAAGCGATCCGCGACGGCGCGGGCCCCGACGTCGATATCCTCTTGGATTGCAACTTCAACGCCAAGACCGAAGGATACCTGAAGATCCTGCGCACCATTGCCGACATCGACATGTTCTGGGTCGAGATCGACAGCTTCAGTCCCGCAGCCCTCAGCTATATCCGCAGGCAGAGCCCGCATCCGATCTCATCCTGCGAGACGCTGCTGTCCTTGCGCGAATTCCTGCCCTATTTCCAGGCCCAGGCCATGGACGTCGCGATCATCGACACGCCCTGGAACGGGGTCTGGCAATCGATGAAGATCGCGGCCGCCGCGGAAGCCTTCGAGGTCAACGTCGCCCCGCACAATTTCTACGGCCATCTCTGCTCGATGACGAACGCGCATTTCTGCGCCGCCGTCCCGAATCTGCGCATCATGGAGATCGACATCGATCGTCTGGCGTGGGACCGCGAGCTCTTTACCCATGAGCCGGAGATCGAGAACGGCTGTCTGGTGGTGCCTGATAGGCCCGGCTGGGGCACCGAACCGAACGAGGACGCCTTGCGCGCTCATCCGCCGAAGACGAGCGGCGGGCTTTTGAATTACGGTCGCAAGAGCTGACAAGAGCTGAGGGACGCGCCGACGGGATTACGGCGTCACGGGATTGACGACCGGGGAGGTCTTGGGCCCAGGCCGCGCCGGCTCGATGGGCGATTTCGGGGTGGTCGGGAGTGCCTTGGCGCCCGCGGCCCGCGCTGCTTCGCCCGTGGTCCCATACATCGCAACATGCGCCGGCTGGGTCTTGGCGCGATTCCAGGGACCGTGGTCGACAATCAGCATGGCCGCAATCGTCACCCCCGCCACGATCAGCGCGATCACGCCGGGATGGCGGAGGGCGGTGGACATGGAGTAGGCGAAACGACCATTTGTCATCACGAAATCCGCTGTTGTCCTATCGCGGGTTAATTCAGAGGTGCCCCTCCGGGTTCCAGCCCCCATCAGGCAGGTTCCCACCTGATTGCGCGAATGCAGTCCGTCAGCGCGTCTGCCCGGCAATGAAGAGGGCCCCGCGTCAGATCAGCCAGTCATGGGACGCAGGTCCAACGCCGTGATGCGGACCATTCACGCCGTGATTGGCAGC
This sequence comes from Bradyrhizobium sp. 62B, assembly GCF_030272265.2. NCBI lineage: Bacteria > Pseudomonadati > Pseudomonadota > Alphaproteobacteria > Hyphomicrobiales > Nitrobacteraceae > Bradyrhizobium > Bradyrhizobium sp. 62B. Next base: position 5,366,358 of record NZ_CP092841.2, read on the forward strand.
GTGCTCGTCCAGCGCGACGGGGAAGATTTCGGCGATCATCTGAGGCGCGTCTTTCTCGCCGGGCGTCGCGTGGAGCGCACCAGGTTCTTTCAGTTCGATGGCCGGGGCGAGCGCGGAAGCAGCTGCCCCGCTATCGAAGCGAAACACCAGCTCATGATCCGCGCCGCTGCTCGCGAATCCAGATTTTTCCGGCTGGGCTTCAGGTGCAGGAGATTGCGGAGGCTGGTGCGGATTTCCTCCTGCGGCGTTATCGCCGCTTGCAAGACTTGGTTCGATGATGCCGGGCGCTGCGTTTGGTGAGCCCGGAGGCAAATCGTGCTCCGGCTTGTCGTGCTCGGTGGCAGGCGGTCCTGCCGTTTTCCCTGCCGGCGACGCAGGGTCGGACACCTCGGATGAATGCTCATCGGCATGAGTGGCGCCGCTGCCCGGCTTGGACTTGGCGTCGGTCATCTCCGCGGCTGCCTTCGCGGACCCTGACTCTGCGGCGTGCAGTGAGGGGCCGTGGTCGGTGTTACCAGGAGCTGGGTCGCTGTCCGCTCCTTTGGCTGAAGCCGAGTGAACAGGATGGCTGTGTTCGGCCCCGCCGGACTCTGCCGTCTTTGTCCCTGGCGGCCCGTCCGCAGCCTGCGAACGGTGTTCATTGTCATGGCCGGCATCGCCATCCGGCTCGGGCTTTGTTTCTGCCATCTCGGTGGCTGCCGCCTTCGCGGGGCCCGGCTTCACAGCGTGCTGCTCGTGGCCGTGCTCCGTGCTGCCACCAACTGCGACGCCCTCGCCTGCTTCTGCTCCTTTGCTCGAAGCCGAGTGGCCCGAATTGCTTTGCTCGGCACCGCCGGACTCCGCCGTCTTCGCTGGGCCCGGCGGGCTGTCCGCAGCCTGCGAATGGTGCCCGTTGTCATTCCCGACGCCATTGCCGGGTTTGGCCTCCTCCTGCGTCATCTCGCCGGCATCGCCCTGGGCCTGGCCCTGGTCCAAAGCGTGATCCGAGTTGCCGTGGCCCGTGCTATCGGCCGTCGCGAGGCCAGGTGGAACGATCTCGTTCTGCGTGGTCGATGGAGCGCCGCTGTTCGAATTCGCCGACTCATTCTTCGAGGAGAACTTTTCGACCGTCGGAGATGTCGCGCCCTGATCGGGCGCGGCTGACGAACCGTAGGTCATACCGGACGCACCGGCACTCTCCTCGGTCCTGTCCGCCGTGTCGCGCGTGACGGCGCTGGACTTTGCCGACGTCCCGGAGCCCGTCCGAATGTGTGCGAATTGGAAGCTCAAGCCCTCATCGGCCGAAGCGCTCCAAACGCCGGCGGTCCCCGGCGAACTCTCGCTCGCGCGGCCGCTGCTTGCACTCACATCAGTCTCATCGATTGCGGCCACCGATATCAGCGCGTGTTCGAGCTGCTTCAGGGTGACCGCGACAGCTGCGCCATCCGAGTTGTGAACGGCATCCGCATGCGCGACGGATACAATTCCCTTCAGATGGACTTCCAGCAGGCCGCGATCCCCGACATCGAGCACCCGATCGGTCGGATTCACATAGACGATCGTTTGATTGGTTGCGGGATCGTAGATCCAGGCGAGAGTATGTGGCGGGATCGACTTGACCGCGGCCGTCAGATGCAGACAAGCGAGCGCCCCGAAGGCCGCAAGATTGATCCTGTTCGGCCCTGACGCGGGATCCAGGACGGGATCGGAAGAGCCGGCTTTGGAATCGATCGCGCTGCGATGAACAACGTTCTCGACATTGCCACCTGTCAATTGGTCGAGGCCATCTCCGCGGGCACCGGAAACGGGACCAGGATCCAGCGCGCCGTCAATTTTCGAACCGCTGTGGCTCGCAGCGTCCGGGCCACCCTGCCCGCGAACGTCTTGTTGCGGGACGTCATTGCTTCCGGTCGCAAAGCCGGCAGCCTGGCCCAAATCGTGCGGGAAGATATCCAAAGCCGAGTTCGCTGCGTGCAAGTTCGCTGCGTGATTGGCGTCGACATGCGTGATCGCGGCGAGCTTGGTCGTCGCAGTCTCGCCGATGCCGGCCAGCAAGCTGTCGATCGAAGCCGGATCCAGCTCACGCGCCTGCGCTCCGTGCTGAGAATCGCTCAGTTCGTAGATCAATGCCGCGGCGAGAGCCGCGAAGGTGCCATAGCCTGCGGGCATCGACGCCGGATGGAAGGCAGACCGCGGAAGATGATCTTCTGCGTCGGGATCACTTCCGGCTGGCGTGCTGTTCGCTCCCCGTGGCAAAAGCGCAGCAAGGCCTGGCGTGCCCGATCCGACAGAACCGCCCTCTTTCCACACCTTCGAGCCCAGGAGTTGTTCAACGGCGCGCAGCGCTTCCACTGCCGCCGTCGGCGTCGCGGCCTGGCTTGCCTTGGCCAGCAAGTCCTTTTCGGTGAGAGCAGGCGCCTCCCCGGATTTCGAGATGACGAGATGCGCAAGGATGGCTTTTTTCCAGACCTCATGGCCGGCGTGTTCGTCGCTCTGACCGTGACCCTCGTCATGCGCAAAATCGTCGTTCGCTTCGGACGCCTTGAGCTCGTCCAAAATTGCGAACGCCAGAAAGGCCAGAGCGAGCGCGGCGAAGCCGGAGGTGCGTTGCAACCAAGAGATGGTCGCAAGCACCGTTCGGTTGGTGATCTCGAGCTTCTGGAAGATGTTGTGCAGATGGACTTTGACCGTTCCCTGGGAAACGTCGAGCCGGCGCGCGATCTCCTTGTTCGACATCCCTTCCGAGACCAGCCGGACGATCTGACGTTCCCGGGGCGTCAATAGCTCCAGCATCTTCTCGATTCTGCCGGGGCCATCAGCCTCCTGGCCGGTGGGCGCGAGATCAGCCTGCTCGAGCGACAATCCGCTCTTGGCCATCAGCCGCAGCGACCGCAGCATTGCGCCGGGAGCGGCATATTTCGAAATTGCGCTGCAGGCGCCGGCGGCAATCGCTGCGGTCAGATCTTGATTGTCGGATTCGGTAAAGAACACCAGGCGGGTGGAAAACTTCTCGGCTTTCGCGATCGCGAGGATGTCGGCTGCTGTCAGGTCCGGCAGGGTATCGGCGATCAGGGCCACGTCGGGCGACAAGCTCCTGATGGCTTCGAGGCAGCTTGCCCCGTCGCCGATCGACGCGACGACATCGAAATCCTTCTGTGTCCCGAGGACCGACTTCAGTCCCTGCAGAACGATCGGTTGCCTATCGACGAGCACAAGCCGGATCGGCTTAGAGATCCCTTGCCTTGCGGACGCGTCCAACATCGACTTTGCCTCGGCCCGGTCCTCTATGTCCTTCGGCATATGGCCGTGGCCGGGTCGGATAATAAAATAAGTTCAATCGATTTAGTTCCCAAGACAAATTTTGGATGGCAGCAATGACCCCTTACTCTTTTGACCCCATGGCCGTTGCGGTGGACTGGCTAGACGCCTATCGCGCCGGCGATGTGGATGCGATCCTGGACCTTCATGCCGACGATGCCGTGGTGCATTGCGGCTGCAGCGGCGTCCAGACGGTTACCGGCCGCGCAGCCCTTCGTGCCTATTGGACCGATCATCTCCGAAAATATCCGGCGGGCACGCTGGACGACCTCAATCCGTCCGACGATAGAACCGTGATCTCCTACGCCACCAGTGCGGGTGTCATGAGCGCGGCCTTGGCGTTTGACCCCTCCGGCAGGATCAAGGTCGTGGACTGTCGTCCCTTGCCCTAGCGTGGAGCGCAATCGGACCGGCAATCTGTGCTGCGTCCACTAATTCTCGAAGACGACGCGCAAGGCGCTCACGATCACCGCCGCGATGAGGCAGGAGATCGCGAGCAGCGTCCAGATCGGCCTTGTGCTTCCACCGGCCAGGCGCGCGACGAGCAGTTTCATGCTCGTCAACATTCCTCGCCCGGAAGCCGGTTGAGGTAGGCTATGCCAAGGCTGGCGAGTTCTTCGGCATCGCTCTCGCACTCTTCCTTTCTCCTGAGCAAATGGCGTTCCAGCAGGCATCGTCGGTTGTCGAACAAATCGACATCGGGATGCCGTGCCCGGTACACCATCCAGGCGGTCTCGGTAGCGTTCTTCAAGACGGCGTCGTCCACGGTGCTTGCTCTCCAGGGCAACTGATCCATCGCTGCCAACTCAAGGCGTCCCGGAAGTTTCCAGTTTTTCCCGGTTGTCTTTAGTCGAACGGATCGACATCACCACAGGTCAGCGCTTCGCGCATCCCGGATGCAGCCGCGCTCCATGAGCGCGGCCTTGCTCGATGAAGCGCGGCGTTTCGCTAAGGTCGCGGTGCCGGCTGCGATGGCGCGGCAGGTTGCTGCGACGGCGCGGCGGTCGGCTTGGGCGGCTCCGTCGGCGCAACGGAATCTCCCCCGCCATGCGGCACACAGGTGCCGACATTGCTCAGCAATCTCTTCGCCTCGAGGTCGCGGGCCTTCTTGTAGTCGCTACGTCGGTCTATTCTCGCCGCGGCCAAACGGTCCCAGGCATCGAACGCATCGGAGTAATGCTGTCGCATCTGCGCTTCGGCCGACAGGCAATCGGCAAACTTGTCGAAGACGAGCTCGGTATTGACCGGCGCGACGCCGCCCACCAGGACCACAAGCATCCATTTCATGCTGTCCGCCTATATCGCGCCTGCGCTCCGGAACGATGACGCGTCGGCAAGGTCCGGCCGCGTCGCCGCCCGGTCTCGGGAAAAAGAGGCCCCAGCTCGCTGGAATGTGGGGGCATCGGAGCTGGGGCCATTCGGGGTCGCCCTTGGGGAAGGGCACCGGGAAAACTTGGCAATTGCAGGAAGGTTCCAGTCCGATTTTGGGCGCGAGAACTCACTGCTCCATCCAAGGCACACAGAGGGGCGAGAACACTTATCTCAAGCCACCAAGGTTTCGCCGCGTCGTGCGCGCTTTGCTGCCCGCCCTCTGTTGATGAATTGGACGCCGACAAACTCGCCGTTGACCCAGGAGAGTTCGCAGTGTCGGTAGGCGAGCCCGGTTGCTGACAGCACCAGGAAGAATTCTTTTTGACCGATGTCCGTAATCGAGCCGTCGATCACGAGCTTCGCGCTGGTTTCGGATACGTCGTGGATCTTGCAAGGACGCTGCCACGTGCCGTCGATGGCCATGAGGCGAGCCTCTATGGGGCGCTCGAAGGTAACGCGCTTCCCGTCCTGTTCTTGTGCTTCACTCATGAACGACCTGTAGACCGCAGGAGCAAACCAGAAGCTAAGCGCAGGACCTTGACGGTTGGTGAAAGGTCCAAGCTGATGCTGCAAATCAGAAGTTGCTGTGCAGCGCACACTGCACCTTCAAGCTGACGGAATGGGTTCGATCGTGGGTTGGTCCGCCAGACACACCTCACCTCGGCGCATTACTCTTGGGACGGAGGCACCTGGTTGAGCAGGTTCGATATGGCCGTAACAACCTGCGCTGGCGCAAATGGCTTGTTCAGGAGAATGCTGTTCGGCACGCCATGAGAGGGCCACTCGTTGGCTGCGGCGCCTGTCATGTAGACCACGGGCATCTCCGGATTGAGCTCTCGGGAGGTCTTTGCGACGTCCCAGCCCGTCAGCTTGCCCTTCAAATGGATGTCGGTCAGCAGCGCTCGGTATTTTGCAGGGTCCTCTTTGAGGAGCGTGATAGCTTCCTCACCTGAGGCGACAACCTCGGCCTCAAATCCACCTTCCTGAAGGGCACCGGCAACCAGGTCCTGGATCAGGAGATCGTCCTCGACAACCAGAGTAAGCAATGAAGCGTTCTGCACTTTCCCCACTCCGGCTGCATTACGGCAGCGAGTGCTAAGTTCACAAGTGGACAAAAGTTCCGCTGGAAGAAGATGCGGCGTGACCTGTCATTGGCGTGGAGGAGGATCAAACCGATCAATCTTACGGTCGCGATGCCACAGTTCCACCCTGTGACCATCAACAAGTTGCTGGGCACGATGACGCGCAGTCTTCTCGTCTTCGCAAACCAGGTCGATACGGCCAGTCACGTGGCCCTCTTCATCGATGATGTAAGCTCTGAATTCCAACATCCGCCGGAACGGCCCTGCCACTTTTTCCCGACGCATTGTAGGGCGGTTCAAAGTTGCGAGTCCAGTCTCCCGGTCTGACAGGCATTGCCGAGGGAACTAAACGCTGCTCATTCAGTCCGATGGCCTTGCGTTCTCCTAACGCTGCCACCCACCGCTTCACTCGCCCGGCGCGATCGCGTTGCTCGGCGTCGTTCGGTCGACGATCTGCTGGCCGAACAGGCTGCCGATCAGCTCGACGGCCGTGCGCGCCGTCCGGCCGCGTTCATCCAGGAAGGGATTGAGCTCGACGATGTCGACCGACCCGACCACGCCGGAATCGTGCAGCAGCTCCATGATCAGGTGGGCCTCGCGATAGGTCGCGCCACCCGGCACCGTGGTGCCGACGCCCGGCGCCACGCACGGATCGAGGAAGTCAACGTCGAAGCTGACATGCAGCACGCCGTTGCTCGCCTTGACCCGTTCGATGACGCGCCGGATCAACACGGCGACGCCGAACTCGTCGATCTGGCGCATGTCGACCACCCTGATCCGGCGCGCGCGCATCAACTCCTTTTCGAGCTTGTCGATCGAACGTGCGCCGAACAGATCGAGCCTGTCCGGCTGGATCGAGGCGCGCGGATCGTCGCCGAGCAGGCCGTCGAGGCCGGGTTCGCCGCACAGGAACGCGGCCGACATGCCGTGCATGTTCGCGGTGATCGTCGTCTCCGGCGTGTTGTAATCGGCATGGGCATCGAGCCAGAGCACGAACAGCTCCCGCCCACGCTCCTGCCAATGACGCGCCATGGCGTTGACCGATCCCATGGACAGCGTGTGATCGCCGCCGAGAAAGATCGGAAGCGCGCCCGTCTTCGCGATCTCATGGCCCTTGCGACTGAGGGCGCGTGTCCAGCGCTGGATCTCGCGGTAGTGATTGGCTCTTTCCGGAGGCCTGTCGGCGAAGTCCCGGATCTCGCCTGCAGAAACATCGCCGTAATCGACGACCTCGAAATCCAGGCTTTCGAGCAGTGTCGCAAGGCCTGCGGTCCGCAGCGCCGCGGGGCCCATCAAGGTGCCACGCTGCGATGCCCCCATGTCGATGGGGGCGCCCAGCAAAGCGATGCGCCCGGCTCGATCCGTCATGGTCCGGTCGGTCACGGCGGCCTCCTCAAGTCACAAGATCGAGCGAGCCTAACAGAGATTCGCACCCGTCGTTTCACGGGGGCGCTTCGCTTCGGGGAGGAACAAAAGCCCCCGCGCTGCATTGCTCATCCAAGGCCGGCACCCGCCGTTACATGACGGCGCCTGTCGCGGATAGCCAAAGGTCGCCAGACCCGCTGTTCAAAACAAGCGCTCGCGCGGATAGCCAAAGGTGCCGGCCTCCGCCATCAAGGTTTGGAGGTCGCGCAGGTGAGCACGCAGATACCGCAGTCCACGTCCCAACCCGGCATGGCCGAGCGCGCCATCGATACGGCGGCGGACGTCTCCCGCACGATCGGTGAAGTCGCGGGAGGCCTGCATGCGACCGTCGATCGCCTCACCTCTACGATCGAGGAATCGCGCAAGCCGGGCGGAGCGCTTGCGACGGTCGCAGCGGTCACGCGCGAGGCGCCGCTCGCCAGCCTGTTCGTCGCATTCTTGTTTGGCGTCGCGGTCGCGCGGCGACGATAGGAGCCAGTGACGTTGCTCAGGCAGCGCTCACAGCCTCAAGCTCAGCGGCTAGGAACTGCTTTTCGAACGCCTCGGCGGGCATCGGGCGTCCGAAGAAATAGCCCTGCCCTTCCTCACATCCCATGCTGACCAGGAAGTCGGCGGTTGCCCGGTCTTCGATGCCTTCAGCCACGACCGTGAGGCCGAGCTGCTTGCTGAGGCCGATGGTCGAGCCGACGATCGCGGCATCGTCGGAATTCGCCAGCAGGCCGAACACGAACGACCGGTCGATCTTGAGGCCGTCGAGCGGAAACTTCTTCAGATAGCTCAGGCTCGCATAGCCGGTGCCGAAATCGTCGAACAGGACGCGGACACCCAATTGCTGGATCCGCTTGAACATGTCGAGCACGCGACTTTCGTCATTAAGCAGAATGTCTTCGGTGACCTCGATCTCGAGCAATGACGGCGTCAGCCCCGTGGCCTCGAGCAAGGCCTGAACCGAATGAGCCAGATCGCCGGACTGAAGCTGCGAGGGCGAGAGGTTGATCGCGACGCGCACGCCGTTACCCGACAGCTCCCAGTCACGCGCCTGACGGCACGCGGTCACCATCACCCAGTTCGCGATCCGCTCTGAGAGTGCCGAGGTGTTGACCACCGGCATGAACTCTCCAGGAGAGACATAGCCGCGCACCGGATGCCGCCAACGGATGAGCGCTTCGGCGCCGACAAGGCTGCCGTCGATCAGGCGAACCTGGGGCTGGTAGAACAGCTCGAACTCACCGCGATCCGCGGCAAGCGCCAGCTCGCTCTCCAGCGTCAGCCGGTTCTCCAGCTCCTGCCTGATCGCAGCCTCGAACAGCACATGGCCGCCCCGCCGCGTCGCCTTGGCACGGCTGAGCGCGAGATGGCCGTTGCTCAGGAGATCGTCGGCCTTGTGTCCGCCTTCAGGATAGACGGCAACTCCGATGCTGATCCTGACGCGGTGCTGCCGCGTGCCCGTCGCAAGCGGCGTTTCGAACGCGTGTGCAATCCGCTCGGCGAACGCCGCGATCGGCTCACCAGCCTCCGCGCAATCGAGCGCGATGGCGAATTCGTCGCCGCCGAGCCGGGCAACGACCGCCTTGCCATCGACTTCGATCCGGAGACGCTCGGCGACGGCCCGCAACACGAGGTCACCGGCCGAATGCCCAAGCATGTCGTTGATTCGCTGGAAGCCGTCGAGCCCGATCACGAGCAAGGCAACCTCATGAGGCTCTCGCTCCGCATCCGCAATCATGCCGGCCAGTCCGGCATGCAGCGTGTTGCGGTTGGCAAGACCGGTCAGCGCGTCATATTCGGCGAGATATTTGACGCGTTCGGCCTCGCGCTTGCGGACCGAGATATCGCGCAGGATCGCGCCGTATTGAAAGCCGTCCGTTCCCTGCCAGCCCGAGAAGCTGGCCTCGACGGGGAAGGTTTCGCCGTTCTTGCGCCGGCCCTCGAACTCGACGACGACCGCTCCGCCCGGAACGAGCAGCGCCTGGCGCGCGGCGTCGTGCATGGAGGGTCCCGTGTTGCCGTCCGCCGGCACGGCGCACAGCGTTTCGAACGGGCGGCCGATCATCTCGGCCGGCGTGTAGCCAAAGATCGCGCTCGCGCCGGGATTCCAGACCGTGATCCGGTGATCCTCGTCGGTGCAGACGAGACCGTCGCCGAGCGACATCGCGATGCGGTGAAAGCGGCTCTCGGCGATGCGGCCCAGCAGACCGCGGAAATCGATTTCGTCCAGCGCAATTGCAGTCAGGTAGGCGACGATCGCGATGTTGAACAGCGATGTGTCGATGACGAGGGGCCATCTTGCCTGGACGAGAACTGCGGCCGATCCCATGGCTGCCCCGGAAGCGACGAGCGCTGCAACGCGAATTCCCGGCCCGAAGCGGCGCCACGAATACATCATCAGCAGGGAGATCAATCCCAGCGCGATTATCATCCCGATATCGGACGTCCAGCGCAGCATCCGGCCCTGCAGGATCGATTCCGCGGCCAGCGCCTGGAGCACCGGCCCCGAGACGATCTTGCCGTTGGGAACGCTGAAGCGGTCACCGAGCTCGAGCGCGGTGGCGCCGACGATGACCTTCTTGCCTTTCAGCCTATCGAGAGCCACGGGATCGCCGCGCAGCACGTCGACGTAAGAGATGGTTGGAATGGAGGCTGCACGGATGCTGAAATCGATCAGGAAGGGCGGCCGCCGGTTGGCATCCTGCCCGGCCAGCACGACGGCCATCGAGGGCATCAGGGTATCGCCGATCTTCTCGCCGACCGGATAGCGGCGCACCAGTCCGTCGGATTCGACTGCGACGTTCACCATCGCGGGCCAGGACTGGTTGCTGAACGGCTTCAGGGGGCGATTGACGTGGGCCGGGCCACCGTTCGGCGTCGGCTGCTTGAAGGACGGCAGAATGGTCGAGCCGCCGGCATCGCGAAGCGCCTTGACGAAAGCCTCGTCGGACGACGGGTCCGATGGCGAACTGAAGTCGACATCGAAGGCGATGTCGCTCGCGCCCGCAGCTTCGAGCCGGCGCAGCAGGTCTGCGTGAAGCCGGCGCGGCCAGGGCCACACGCCGATCTGATCGATGGAGGGGGCGTCGATAGCGACCACCACGACCTTGCCGCTCGCCTCACGTGATTGCCAGGCGAACCGTAGATCGGTCAGCGCGTTGCGAAGCGCACCATGCCATCCCGTGGACAGCACGATCGCAAGCGCGATCATGACGAGAATGTGCGGCCGATAGCGTTTCACCCGATCCACCCCACGCCCCGCTTCTGCAGGTGCGCCCCTCATCCCCTACTAAATGTCCTCAATGTCGGCCGTGGGCGACGCCATGGCCATTGCTGCCGTTGCCGCCGCCATTGCCGTTGCCATTGCCGTTGTTGCCCCTGCCGTTGCCGGTGGCGCCATTGTTGCCATTGCCGTTATTGCCGTTGCCATTCCCGTTGTTGCCATTGCCGGAATTGCCGTTGCCGCCGGCATTGCCGTTATTGGCCGCAGCTGCGGCGATCGCAGCGCCTGGGTTCGACGCGCTGTTGCTGACAGAAGCTGCCGGATTGCCGGTCGTCACCGTCGTTAGGGCGCCGCTGTAGGACGCGCTCGTGCTGGCCTTACTGTCGTTCCAGACTGTCTCGGTCCCGGCGTTGGCGTTCGCCCGGCGCAGCTGACCGGGAGCATCGACGCCATGGGCGAGCCCGCGCGTCACCTTGTGGACGTTCAGCTTGACCTCGCCGAGCGAGCTCGAAATCCGCACGACGCCGGCTTTGGTACCATGATGTCCCGCCGCCTGATGCGTCTGCTTCGAAGCAGCGGCTGCCTTGGTCCCCTTGTCGATCGGACCGAGCGCATGGATTGCATGGCCGTTCGCGGCATTGCGCGGCGCCGTCAGGCCTGATTTCGGCACGGGAATGCGCTCGATCGAAGGAGCGCGCGGCTTGCCGTGCTCGATCGGGTTGAACGTTCCTGCACCGCTCAGGCTGATCCCGGCCTTACCATGCTCGAAAACCGTGGCCGCCTGATCTGGCATGACCTGGGCGATCTGCCCCGTCCTGAAGTCGGCGACCTCGACCTGGCCGCGGAGCACGCCGACCTTGGTGCTGCCGGCACCCACGGTGACGCTGAACTTCGTTCCCTTGACCACGGCGGCGAGATAGGGCGTCTCGACCTCGAAGTGCTTGACGTTGCGCTTCTCGACTTCGAGCAGGATCTGCCCCGCCTGCTGGATGATGGTGGTCGAGAGCCCCTCCTTCTTCTCGGCCGGCAAGCCGACCACCGAGTTGGGAGAGATCAGGATCGTTTCCTCGCCGCGGACGAGCAGCACCCGGCCATTGCGGCCGGTGCGGATGGTATTGCCAGGCTTGAGCGTCTCGTCCTGGTTCAGCGAGACCTGTTGCGCGCCGTCGGCAGCGACCCATACCTCACCACTGGCCTTGCTGATCGACCAGACGCCATCCTCCGCAGCGAACGCGCCGGAAGCCGTTCCAAGCGCCAGCGCCGCCACGAAGGCACACCGCATTCCAACTCTGCCGAGCATGACGATCCTCAGTCCGCGTTACAGCCAAGCCTGAGGGGTATCCGAAATCACTCAAGATAGAATTAGCGGGAAGCGACCAGCGAAGCGGCCGGATTAACCAATCATTGACCATAAAAAACTATGAAAAATCATGCGCCTAATGATCCCTTACCGTCGCAAGGCAATATCTCCGTCGAACTACGGGGAAAGCTTCGCTGGGTGCATTGGGAAGCGGCATCTGGCTACCGCGCTGACCCTGTTGATGCCAATCCTCGCCGGAATTTCGCCGGCGTTCGCACAACAGGCGAACCAGCCGGGCTTCGATCCGCGCCAGCCCGAGAAATACTTTGAAAACCAAACCGAACGGGAAACGCTGAACCGCCCGCCGGTCAGCCTGCCGACGGTTGGCCAGCCCAACACCGGCGGCGATACCAGGCCGCAATTCGTCCTGCACGGCGTGCACGTCGGCGGTGCCCACGCCGTCTCCCACGATCGCATTGCCGCAGTCTATCAACCCTATCTCGGCAAGAATGTCTCGCAGGCGGATCTCGCCGGGATCGCCGGCGCGATCAGCGATCTCTACCGCGCCGACGGCTTCCATCTGAGCCGGGCGATCGTGCCGCCGCAGGACATTGCCGACGGCCGGGTCCGGATCCAGGTGATCGAAGGTGCCATCGTGCAGGTCGAGCTGAAAGGAGACGGCGCCGAGCAGTTCGGCGTCAGGCCGATGCTCGGGCCGGTTCTCGCCGAGCAGCCGTCGCGCCTCCCGACACTCGAGCGCCAGCTCTTCCTCATCAATGGCAGGCCGGGCGTTCGGATCACCGACAGCGCGCTGGAAGAGATCGGCAGCGGGTCCGGCCGCTTCCGTCTCACCGTCTATTTGAAGACCTGGCACGTCTTCTCCTCGTTCGGCCTGGACAATCTCGGATCGTCCTCTGTGGGCCCGTGGCAGACCTACGCCACCGGCGCGTTCAACTCCTACCTCACGCCCGGAGACACGCTGGCCGTCAACCTGTCGACGATTGCCAACGATCCTCGCGAACTCGGCTTTGCGCGGCTGTCCTATGACGCGCCTGTCGGCGTCGACGGCATACGCCTCGGCGCTTCCGCTCTGTACAGCGCGGTCCGACCGGGCGATGCCCGTCGCCTCGACAGCGACATCACGACGACCGAGGCCTTCGAGCTGCGGGCCAGCATCGTTCCGCTGCAATCACAATCCTCTACGCTCACGCTGACTGCGGCGACGACCTTCAGCAATGTGTCCGAGCACGACCTTTATGGCTCCTGGTACAACGACCACATCAGGACCGCGAGCCTGACTGCCGACTACAGGCTGCAGGATCACTTCGGCGGCGCCAATTTCGCGACGCTGACCTACCGTCAGGGCCTCGACGTCTTCGGTGCCTCGCATTTCGGCGACGATCTGTTGTCGCGCGACGGCGCCTCCTCGAACTTCTCGGTGCTGAATCTCTGGTTCACGCGCTACCAGACACTCAACGACGCCTGGTCGCTCAAGCTGGCGGCGGCTAGCCAGACAGCGTCGCGGCCGCTGTTCACCTCGCAGCAATTCTATCTCGGCGGCGCGGCCTTCGGCCGGGGTTATGGCGCAGCCGAAATCAGCGGCGACAACGGCCTTGCCGGCTCGCTCGAACTGCGCTTCGACCAGAAGCTCAATTTCCGCTACTGGACCGGTTATCAGCTCTATGCCTTTGGCGACGCCGGGGCCGTCTGGAACGACGGCTACCGTTTGAGCGACGGCCTGTCGCTGACATCGGCCGGAGCCGGTGTACGCTTCTTCCTGCCAGACGATCTCCAGGCCGATCTCGGCGTGGCCGTGCCGTTGAGCTATCGGGCGCCGGACAACGAGCGCCGCAGCGCCCGGTTCCTGTTCACACTGTCGAGCGCATTCCGGCTCTGCCCCGAACGCGGCAGGTCGGGCTGTCTCTAGCCGGCCGGTCGTTTGCGCACGTCGCCCCGGCATACGGCTAGTGCAGCCTTGCTCACAGAGTTGCCTAAATTTAATCCCGTAACCTGATCACGGTCGCTCGATCCGGGAGTTCCCAATGACCATGTTCAGCGGAACGTGATTTGAGACCAAGCCATGAAGAAGGTGTTTGCAATCCTGGCATTTCTCTGCGTCCTCGGCGTCGGCGAATATCTCCTCGTCAGCCGGTTCGCGATCCGCCATGAGACTTTGGCGCTGTTCGACGCCTCGCGGCAGCGGCCGATCTCGGTCGACCTGGCGGTACGGCGGGATTACGAGACCAAGGCCAATCTCGGCCTCTGGAAACTCCCGCTCGCCGTCATCAGTAACGGCAATACCGTCAAGGCCACCGAATATTCCTTCCTCGCCAATGTGCTTGCCGCGCGCGGCTATCTGGTCGCCAGCATCCAGCAGGACCTGCCGAGCGACCCGCCGCTGACGACCCATGTCGGCCAGCAATATGTCGGCCGGCGCGACGTCTATATCCGCTGCGAGGCCAACATTCTCTTCGTGCTGGATAAGCTGAAGAGGCAGCAGGAGAACGTCGATTACGACCACATCACCCTCGTCGGCCACTCCAACGGCGGGGATGTCTCCATGTATGTCGCCCATCAGCACCCGGAGCTGGTGTCGAAAGTGATCACGCTCGACAATCTCAGGGTGCCTTTCGTGGTCAGTGACGGCATGAAGATCCTGTCGTTCCGGTCGAAGGACCCGCATTTCGTGACCGATCCAGGCGTGCTGCCGACGCCGGAGGAGGCCAAGGCGCGCGGCATCGACATCGTCCACACCGGCGCGCAGCACACGGAAATGAGCGATCGCGGCCCGAACTCGGTCAAGGAGAAGATCCAGGAGACGCTCGATCGCTTCCTGCGCGACAGCGCCAGCAGCGCGCTCGCGCCGGCTGATACGAAAAGCCCGATGATCATGAATCCGGGCGACTATTAGCCGGGAACGCTTTGCGGCAGATCAAGGCGGCTCCGAGGCGACGGGATAGAAGAACCCTATGGCCTCGGAGAGACACGTGTCGCATTCTATCGAAAGTCTTGAGACGAAAGGCCTCGATGCAAGAAGCCTAGGCCTGCCCGCGGCGAGAATGCCGGCATTCGTACGGCATCTCTATCGCTCGGTCCGCAAGCTGCTCCGGTCGATCATCGCCCGCATTGATCTCTCACAATTTCCGGGATCGTGCTGCGGATAGGCACGGCGGACGCCAACGAATGCATGAAGGTTACCCTATGCACCAGCATTTGAGACGAATCTTCCTGCTGCTTGCCGTAACCTTCAGCGTCGGCATATCGTCTGCGCTCGCAGCCGATGCCAATCACGGTGCCGACCTCGCCAAGCGCTGGTGCGCAAGCTGCCATGTCGTCGCGAACGGCCAAACCCAGGCGAGCGCCGACGTCCCCTCCTTTGTCTCTGTCGCGCGCAAGGCAGACTTCAGCCCGGAGAGGCTTGCCTTCTTCCTGCTCGATCCGCACCCGAAGATGCCGAATTTCCCCCTGAGCCGCACCGAAGCGGGCGACATCGCGGCCTACATCGCATCGCTGCGCTAGCACGACATCGGCCGCACATAAAAATCCCTGCCGGAGGACCGACAGGGACCAATAGAAGGAACGCCGGACGGCGAACAAGGCCATCCGGTAGCCCGCATGGACCTGCCCCAGCATCGCAAATGCGGATCGCGGCCACGCAAATTCGATTTGCGGGTACGCCGTGGACAGGCGCGAGAATCAGGACTTGCCCTTGCCCGGTTGCATGAGACTGCCGGTCATCTGGCGCATGTGATCTCCAGCACTGGTGAACTGGCTGCGCAGGAAATCGGACTGTATTCGCATCGCCTCCTGAAGGTCGGTGGCATGAACCAGCTTGCGCGCATGCTCAAAAGCCGACTTCATGTTCTGCTCGGTGAAAACCAGGGCCTGCTTCGACACCTCCGTCCCCGCGCCTGGAACGGACGACATCGACTTGGTGGCCGCTTCGAAAAACATGCCGAATGCTTTTTCCGCCTGGTCAATCGTCTTCTCGGCCAGGTCGCGCAGTTCGGCCGGAACTTCGAGCTTCGGTTCGATCATGGTCGCACTCCTCCCGCTTTCCCTACTGAATACCACACTTGCTGGACCGCCTTCCAGCGGTCAGCCGCGGGGGAAAACCTCGCCGGCGGTCCGGCTACGGCGGGAGGCGAAGAGACAGCATCAGGCCGGCGCGCGGCCGGGCTCAGGACAAGGGGTGTTCGGGAAGGGCTTCTTCGGTGGCGAGGTCTTCGACCAGCTTGATGACCTCGAAACGCTGTCGCGGGGCGAGCTTCAGGAACGCGCGGAGCAGGCGCAGACTTTCGACCGTGCCGCTTGTGGGCGCGCCGAGCTTGAGCTGCAATTCAGCCGCGAAACCGAGGTTCTTCATCTCGCACCTATGACAAGCATCGGCTTTTGCAATCCGCCCAAGAACCGAACGCCGCAACAAGACGCCACAACAGGACCTATGGCGACGAACTCTCGGCCGGGTGGCCCCGGCCGGCTGGCACGCTGAACGACATGTCCAACAACCGGCTCAACCATCTGGTTGCAACTATGCCAAGGAACAACCCGTCCGGCAAGTCCAACAATGGGTGTAGTGATGCTTCGTCTGCATCGCACCACGGCAATTCCGGATAACAGGAATATCGACCGCCGTCACCCACCTGCGTCAAGAAGCTGCATTAATCACGCATACTGCCCGGACCGCTGTCAATTGGCACAACGTTTCTGCTTGTTTCCGACATGAAGGGACATTGGCTGCGCATGACTTCTTCTGGAGCATACACGCATTTGTTGAGTCCGGCCCCGGCGGTTGTAGCAGCGACGAAATCAAGATCGATCTCGCAAGCTGATCTCCAGCGTCCCGATCTGTGCGCGGTCGTCGCTCGTCGGCCCGGATATGTGTCCGCCCATGAACCATTGTCCATGAGCGAGCGACCAAGCCGTTGCGACACGGCCACGCAGACACCGGGCGCCATGGCTGAAGACTCTTCGATTCGGGCGCGCGTCAGCACCAAAGGACGACGGCATGCTTTCTCGCTGCGATCTCATCAAGGGCGCCGCGGTTGCGCTTTTCACCCTCTCCATACAAGGCGCATGGGCCCAGGAGACCAAGATGAACCTGTTCAAGATCATCACCATCAAGGACGAAATCGTCGTCGGATTATCGGCGGAGGAACTTAAGGGGCTCGGCGGCAATGATGCGAGCGCGGTTGCGCACGCGCTGGCGCAGAAGGGCGATCTCACGGTCTGGCAATACAACGTGCATCGCGGCCCGAACGGCGAATTGCAGCAGGCGCCGACCGCCAAGATCGGGCTTCTGGCCAACGCCTCGCTGCGCGTCGAACCGTACACGACGCCTTACCAGATCGTGCCGCATCCATAAGCAGCCGACTGGCACGCCGGCAGCCGAGGCCGCCGGCGTGACGTCTTCAACTGCGCCGCTGCGCGCGTTGTGCCCCCGTTTCCGTCGCAAAGCTGTAGATCAGCGCCAGCCGGTCCAGACATTCGCGAAAACGCCGCGAAAAATAATCGTTCCAGCGCTGGGTTCGGACGGCGCGACGCGCGCCGATCTGGTCCATGGTCAGGCCCAGCACCAGCACGTCATGCACCAGCGCGGCGCCGTCCGTGCCGAGTTCGCGCTCGATCCGGTTCAACCGCAGCACCGCCTGGCGCTGGCTGTCGGTGACAGGCTCGCGCGTACGCGCGCCATCGACATATTCCCTCGTCGGATCCACCGCCTGAGGCCCCCGCTCCGCCCGCTCCCAATCGTTCTGGAAGGCTCGCCCACCGCGGTATTGCGCCTCGTCGATCTGATGATGAGCGTGCAGCCGCCCCAAGGGATCGCCACGGATCGACCGGATGGCCAGGATCTTCTCGCCGGAATCGAGCGCCAGCGGATTGTCGACCTCGACCTCCGCCACTTCGGCGTTGAACGGCACATCGCGGGATCGCCGGTCGTAGATCTGAGCCAATTTGTAGGACTTGTTGCGTTGGGCACGAGCCACTCGGATACTCCTTTGCGAAATTGACGACTGAACTGGGTGGCACGAAGGTCAGGCCGCAGAGACCAGCCTCAGCACGACGGGACCGGGGGCACGGGCGGACGCAACACCAAAGCGGCGCGTCAGGCGCGCATGCGGCGCGCAATAGCTGGAGCCCGGCCGGCAGGGATGACCGCAAAAGGCGATCTCCTCCCCGTCCTTGTCGCCGCCATAGGGATAGCGGCAGTCGACCGGCTCGAGTTCGACCAGCTGGATCAGGCGCGGCTGAACGCCGACGCAGCGCAACTTGATAGGCGCCGCCGGCTTCATTGCGGACTTCGGCGGCAAATTCAGGTTCGGCAACACCGCGCGGCGCGGCGAAACCGGAGTCTCACCCGGCAAATACGGCGCGACCGAAGGACTAGAAATCCATTCCGGTACGACGAGCCCCAGCCGCTTGGCGCGGCCGATCACCGCATTGCGTGTGTAAGCCGTTCCAAACCTTGCGTTAATCTGTCTGCCGATTTCCGCATAAGACATGCCCATGCGAAAATAGTCGCGAAGCGCGTCGGAATGCTCCGACGGCCAATGCCCCGGTTCCATATTGCTGTCCTGTGATCAGCCTCCTCTCATCGAACGACCAGGAGGCGAAACACATATTCCGGTATTCCGAAGATCAAGTCAAGCAATAATTCTGATATTCATAATTGCATCAATTCCGAATTTCGGATTACAAGAGGCAGGACGGTGCGCAATCGAGGGAATCATCATGTTGGACGTTGCAATGATCGAGCGGGGCCTGGAGAAGACGGGCAAGAGCAAGGGCGGCCTGGCGGCGGCCATGGGCGTGCGGCCCGGCGCGGTCTCGGAGATCCTCGGCGGCGAACGTCTGGTGAAGGCTTCGGAGATCATTCCGATCATGGAATATCTCGAACTCAATCTCGCGCCGATCATGGGCCGGGTCGGTGCCGGCGCCGTGATCGAGCCGGATTACGAGCAGGTTCCGCCGGAGGGGCTTGGCGACATCGCGCTGCCCTTCCCGATCATGGAAGAGACCGTCGCATTCGAGATCGTCGGCGATTCGATGCTGCCCAAATACGAGAGCGGTGACGTGATCGTGGTCTACAAGGACCAGCGTCATCCGCTGTCGAGCTTCTACGGCGAGGAGGCCGTGGTCCGCCTCAAGACCGGCGAGCGTTATTTGAAGACCATCGAGCGGGGGAAAAGTCCGTCAGTCGTCAATCTCACCAGCTTCAACGCCAAGCCGATCGTCGGCGTCAAGCTGGAGTGGGTAGGGGAAATCTGCCTGTCGATGCCCAAAGGGCAGCTCGAGCGGCTCCGCGCCAAGTCGGCACGCCCCCGCAGGAAGAGCAAGTGACGTCGATTTCCGTTATTCGGAAATTTCTGTTGACTTGATTCCGATTTTCGGAAATACTCTGCCGCGATCCCGGTGCTGGGACGCGGCAGGGTCGTTTTCATGCAGTATTTCGTCGTGATGATCGACTACGGACGACGCGGCCGCGAGGCCGTCGTCGATCCCGAGATCACCAGACGGGAGGTCGTCTCCCGCGTCGCCTCGGGTGAATACCAGAACGTCTCGTTCATCCACGAGATCGCGGAAAATATCGTCGAAGACGTCACCGAGGCCATCCTGAGCGAGGCCGCCCTGCCCCAGATCCCGCCCGAAGATATCGACCTGCAGGCAACCCGCCTCGATCACATACGGGACCTGCGCAAGCACGAACGGACGTGACGCAGGGCGCAATCGCCTGCGCCACGATCCGGCCGGACATTACACCGTCAGCACGGTCGATCCCGTGGTCTTGCGCGCGGCGAGATCGGCATGCGCCTTGGCGGCGTCCTTCAGCGGATAGGTCTGGTGCACCTCGATCTTGACCGCACCGGACTTGACGACGTCGAACAGCTCGCCTGCCATCGCAACGAGGTTTTCACGCTTGGCGGCGTAGGTGAACAGCGTCGGGCGGGTGACGTAGAGCGAGCCCTTCTGAGCCAGCAGGCCGAGATTGAGCGGCTCGACCGCGCCGGAGGACTGACCGAACAGCGCGGCGACGCCGAGCGGCGCGAGGCAATCCAGCGATTTCAGGAACGTGTCCTTGCCGACGGAATCATAGACCACCGGGACCTTTTTGCCGCCCGTGATCTCGTCGACCCGCTTCACGAAATCCTCGCGGGTATAGATGATGACGTGATCGCAGCCATGCGCCTTGGCAAGCTTGGCCTTCTCGTCGTTGCTGACGGTGCCGATCACGGTCGCGCCGAGGTGCTTGGCCCACTGGCTCAGGATCAGGCCGACGCCGCCGGCTGCCGCATGCAGCAGGATGGTGTCACCGGCCTTCACCCGATAGGTCTGCCGGATCAGATATTGCGTGGTGAGCCCTTTGAGCATCATCGCCGCAGCGGTCTTGTCGTCGACGCCGTCAGGCAGCTTCAGCAAACGGTCCGCAGGGATCAGCCGCGCCTCGGAATAGGCCCCGAGCGGCGAGGCGCCGTAGGCGACGCGATCGCCGGGCTTCAGATCGGTGACACCGGGCCCGACCTCCTCGACGATTCCGGCCGCTTCGCTGCCGAGCCCGCTCGGCAGTTGCGCCGGGTACAGGCCCGATCGGTTGTAGATGTCGACGAAGTTGAGGCCGACCGCGGTGTGGCGGATGCGCGCCTCGCCCGGCCCCGGCTTGCCGACGCTGACCTCCTCCCAGACCAGGACTTCCGGACCGCCGGTCTTGTGAAAACGAATGGCATGCGTCATGGGCGTTGCTCCCTTATCGTTGGGTGAGGATCCGAAAAAGCCGGATTGGCCGCAGAAATAGGCATTCGGTCTGCCCGTTACAGTACAGTGACGTAACAAGAATGTCACAGCGAGCGACAAACCTCCGCCGTTCCAGCTCCGTTCGAAAGAGTTGATGACGCGCCTGAGGCGACTGGCAGTAGCTTCTGCGCGGGGTTTGGTGGTCGCCTGCGAAGGAAAGCCGAGATGCCAGCTTATGTACAGCATCATCAGGACGTCGAAATCGCGCCCGTGAATTGTCCCACCTGCATGGGTTTCCTGCCGATGTATGTGCGCGAGGTCGAGCCGCATTGGAGCCTTGCCAAGATCGACTTTGTCTATGAATGCGCCGATTGCGGCGCCGAGGTCAGACAGACCATCCGCAAGCCGGAAGTGCTGCGGCACTGATCGCGAGCGGCGAACCGCTCAACTATTTGCGTTCAGCGGAAAAAACGCCGCTCATGCGGGTCTGATGTCTCCCAAACGAGGCTTGTTCTTTGCCGGGAACGCAGGCAGAACAAGCCCCAAGCAAGACCTTTGGGAGCGCCCTTTCGTGGCTGATCAGAAGGCCTCGACCTCGATCGAGGCAGTGGAGAGCGGCCTCGCCGCGCAGGGCTATATCGCGAGCCGGCAGATCGCGACCGCCGTCTATTTGTCGCAGCAGATCGAGAAGCCGATCCTGGTCGAGGGCCCCGCGGGCGTCGGCAAGACCGAGCTCGCCAAGGCGATCGCCGCCTGGCGCGGCATGAAGATGATCCGCCTGCAATGCTACGAAGGCCTCGACGAGGCCAAGGCGCTGTACGAGTGGAAATACGCCAAGCAGCTTCTCTACACACAGATCCTCAAGGACAAGCTCGGCGAAGTCCTGGGCGGTGCGCAGACGCTGCATGCCGCGCTCGACCAGCTCCACGATTTTGGCGACGTGTTCTTCTCCAAGGAATTCGTCGAGCCGCGTCCCCTGCTCCAGGCGCTGGAGCAGCCGGGCGGCTGCGTGCTCCTGATCGACGAGATCGACAAGTCGGACGCGGAATTCGAATCCCTGCTGCTGGAGATCCTGTCCGACTTCCAGGTCACGATCCCCGAGCTCGGCACCGTCTCGGCCATCACGCCGCCGACCGTCATCCTCACCTCCAACAGCGAGCGCGATCTCGGTGACGCCCTGAAGCGGCGCTGCCTGCATCTGCATATCGGCTTCCCCGAGCAACGGCTCGAGGAGCGCATCGTCGAAAGCCGCGTGCCCGGCATCTCGCAGGCACTGCGCCGGCAGATGGTCGGCTTCATCCACGAGATCCGCTCGCTGGATCTGAAGAAGCTGCCTTCTGTCAGCGAGACCATCGACTGGGCGCGCGTCCTGGTGCTGCTGCAGGCCACGGAGCTCGACACCGATATCGTCAAGGACACCCTCAACGTGCTCCTGAAATACGAAGCCGACATCGAGGCCGCATCGCCGCAGGTGACGACCTTCATCGCCAAGGCGGCACGGTCCAACGTCTTCGGTTGACGCCGATGCGCGAGAACCTCCATCGTTTCTTTCGGGCGGCGCGGGGCGTCGGCGTCCACGTTTCGCCTGCCGAAAGCATCGATGCGATGCGCGCAGTCGCGCAAGTCGGCATCTCCGACCGTGCCGTGCTGCGCGACGCTCTGCTTCTGACGCTCGCCAAATCGCAGGACGAGAAGCTCGCGCTCGGCGACTGTTTTGACCTCTTCTTCAGCCAGCCTGAGCCGCGGCAGGATCAGCCCGAGACGCCCGACGACGGCGCGTCGCAGGACGCAGATCAGTCGCCCTCCTCCAGCTCGGCCAGCGAGCCGGGCGAAGGTCAATCTCCCGAGGATTTGGGTCCGCTTGCGCAGATGCTGCTGTCGCAGGACCGCAATGCGATCGCGGCCGCCATCGCCAGCGCCTCCGGTACGGCCTCCCTGTCCGACATCCGCTACTCCACTCAGCGCGGCATCTTCTCCAGCCGCATCCTCGACGCCATGGGCCTGCAGCGCCTGCGCGACGATCTCGACGAGCTGACCGCGACCAATCCCGCGCTGGCCGAGCGACTGCGTACCGCCCTCGACGGCTTGCGCGAGGCGGTGCGCGATACGGTCTCGCAGGGGCTTGCGCTCTATGCCCGCGAGGAGGCCGAAAACCTCCGCAACGAGATCCTGCGCAACGCGCCGCTTGCCCGCATCGAGCGGCGCCAGATCGCCGAGATGCGCGCCCTCATCCGCCAGATCGCGCGCCGCCTGCGCGAGCGCTATTCCAAGCCGCGCAAGCGCCAGCGCCGCGGCCATCTCGATGTCCGCCGCACGTTGCGCCGTAACGCGGCGTGGGGCGGCGTGCCCTTCCTCACGGCGTGGAAGCGCAAGCACCGCGACCGCCCGAAGATCGTAGCGCTCTGCGACGTCTCCGGCTCGGTCGCGCAAGTGTCCGATTTCTTCCTGCTTCTGATCCACTCCTTGCACGAAGTGGTCGACGACGTCCGCTCCTTCGCCTTCTCCTCGCATCTGATCGAGGTCAGCGACATCCTGGAGGCGAAAGCGCCGGAAGAGGCGATGGCCGAGATCATGTCCAAGGTCGGCTTCGGCTCGTCGGACTACGGCTCGTCGCTGGTCGATTTCGAGAAGGATTTCATGAGCGCGCTGACGCCGCGCACGACGGTGATCGTGCTCGGCGACGCCCGCAGCAACAATCTCGATCCGCGCGCTGACATCCTGCGCCGCATCTCAGAGCGCTCGAAGCGGCTGGTCTGGCTCAATCCCGAAGGACGGCTTGCCTGGGGCTTCGGCGATTCCGAGATGCCACGCTATGCGACCTTCTGTACCGTCGTGCGCCAGTGCGCCACCGCGCAACAGCTCGAGCGCGCCGTGTCGGATATCGTGGCAACCTATCAGTAGGTCTCGCTCGCGACCAATCTCAGTTTCGCACAAGCTCCGCCTGGCCGACGTTGCACTCCCGGAAGTGATAAGCAATCTCGTCGAGCGCGCGCTGCTCCCATTCCTCGGCTTGCGCGAGCCAGAACAGCCGGCGATCAAGATCGAATGCCGCACGCTCCCGGCACAGGGTTTCCTGACTGCGAATTTCAACGAGCCTGTTCATGCACTCCACTCCTGCCGCGTGAAGTCATTCGCCGCGAATCAAAATAGCAGAATCCCGGATCGCCCGCTTCATGATATCTGGGCATGTCGCGACACATAATGGGACAGGGATACTTCCCGTGCACTGCGGTAGCTCGCAGCGCAACATCAACTGCGGATCATCAATTAGTGATCGAACCGCGGGACGATATTCGCGATCAGACGATCTACTTCTCGTGTCGCAACGAAGTGCGGCAATTCGTGAAGAGACGTTCTAAACAGCCCACCGAATTCCCGACTCATTGTCGTCGCATGGTCTTCATGCAGCGCCGCTAACAGAGGCGCGAACGGCACGATCTCTTGAGGCAACATGAGCAACGATTTCGATTTCGAACTTGCACCGGACCAGTGGGAAGCGCTGCGTACACTTCGTAACCCGCTGTCGAACCGTCGCCTCTCGAAGTCCTATCTCGTCGAAGGCCTCGTCGAGCTCGGCCTCGTCGCCATCAATGACGGCGTACCTGCGATAACGCCGGCGGGCCGCAAGGTGCTCGTGCGCGGATCGTGCCGGTTGCTGGATCTCGTGGCGTGAGCCGTTCGCGCTGATCCTCAGCGACCTTCCCTGCCGGCATATCGCCGCGCAGGTCAGTCGCTCCACTGCAGGAGCGGCGATCCATACGCCCTCCTCCAGACCGACAGGAAACGCGGAAACCAGGAGTGAGCCACCGCGCCCTTATAGGCCCAGGTGCGATATTTCAGACCCTGCTCGGAGATCAGCTCCTGATATCCGCCGTGCAGCTCGGTCGCGGTCCGAATGTCCTTCAATATTCCCTGAGCGCACGAACGATAGGTGTCGCTCCCCGAAAACTCATCATAGTCCAACATGCGATCCGCAAATTCGACGTTGAACGTCGGCCAGGAAGAACGTCCCTGGTAAGCAGGCGCCGCAATCTTGTGGATCATCTTGTTCCGCGGATTATCGGCAGACACCAGGAAGTGGAACGTGCTGGGGATGCGAAAGCGCGGCTCGGCGATGATCAGATCCGCCGTGGCCGCGAACAGCTTACGCTCGCTCGCATCGTTCAGATCCCAGAAGCCGCGATGCACGCTGACAAAATCCAGCGCGACCGAAGACGCCGGCGAACTCGCCGGACCGTCCAGAGAATGCCTGATGTATCCGTCTCTGCCGAACAGACGAAGCAGGTCCTTCTTGTACTGCGCGAGATCGCACCCGAGCAGCCTCTTCAGCTCGTTCTCGTCGACGATGCCGAGCTGCACGCTCCACACGAAGGTCGTGTGGACGCAGGCATTGGTCACGAAGCGCCGGCGCTCGGCGCGGGTATCCGTTGCGGCGGAGCGAGGGCGACGGGCATCACACAGCAAAGAGGCGGTGCCGTCATGACCGAACAGCTCGAGCTCGCTTGCGAGCTTGAGGATCGCGCGCTTGAGGTCACCGCCATATTCGGCCAGCAGCAGGCGGCCGGCATGCGCACATTGCGACATCGCCAAATAGGACGACGTCCTCTGATCGGCCGAGATCATCTGCTGCAGGCCGGCCAGAATGCCGAGCAGTGTATCCGACGGACGCGAGAAGTAATTCACACCGAGGTATCGACCGCGTCCGGCCGGGACGATGGTCGTCGTGACGACGTCGGCGCGAACCGCCTCCAGCAACAAACGGATGCTCCTGTCGAGCAGCCGGGCTCGCCGCACGGCATCCTGCGCATCCATGATGGTTTCGGGGTCGAGGACGTCAGAATAGAACCAGGCGAAGTCACGGGGATAGTAAGCGGATGCGTGTGGTGTGCCCGTGACGAGGAAGGCCTCGGTGACCGAAAATGCGCTGTCCATCGAGTGCCGGTACAGGTCCTCGATGGCCGATGACGAATGAGGCGATCTTCTCAGGAATCGATCCCCCAGAAAATTGACCGCCTGGAGGGCATTGGCGACAAACGTCGCAGCCGTGCCTTGGTAAAATCGGTTTCTACGTTCTGAGGGCAACGAGATATCGCTATTCCTATGCGGCCAGGGTCACTCCGATGGTGCGGCCACCATCCAGAGCATGGCTGATTCGTATTTCGCCCAGATGACCGCCGGCCTCCGGTTCCACGTTGAATTGGTGTATGAAGCACGACCAGCGACGCCGATTTTGCCGTGATCGGCGGACACGGCGCGACACTCACCGAGGAGGTTCGATGGCCGGTGTATCCGAACGCGACGAACACTTTCTGCGCCTGTCCTTCGCTGTCGCCCGCCGCGCCCTCACCCATGGCAATCATCCCTTTGGCTGTATCGTCGTCGCGGGCGGCAAGGTGCTGATCGAGGCCGAGAACGGCTACATGCCGGATCACGACGGCACCGCGCATGCCGAACGTCTCGCGGCCACCCAGGCCTGCCGCACGCTCAGCCGCGAGGTGCGGGCGACAGCGACGCTCTATTCCTCGGCGGAGCCCTGCGCGATGTGCGCCGGCGCGATCTACTGGGCCGGCATCGGCCGCGTCGTCTACGGCCTCAGCGAACATCGCCTGCGCGGCGTCACCGGCAACCATCCGGAGAATCCGACCCTCGATCTGCCATGCCGCGAGGTCTTTGCCAGCGGCCAGCGGCCGACCGAGGTCGTAGGCCCAGCGCTCGAGGACGAAGCCGAAGCCCTGCACGACGGCGTGTGGACGAAGTAGGCACAAGCTCAGATCTGTCGGGTGGGTTAGCAAAGCGACTGCGCGAAGCGCAGTCCGCTGGCGTAACCCACCACGCTTCCGCGTTCGCCGAACGAAGTTGGTGGATTACGCCTGCGGCTAATCCACCCTACTTTCTTCCCGCAAACCTCAACCGATCAGAACTTCACGGAGATCCCGGAATAGAGCGAGGATTCGGTGCAGGACCCGGTGCTCACGGTCCGGCCACCGACGGCCGTCGTACAGCCGACGGCAAGATTGTGATCGAGACCGAACTTGTTCTGCCAGTAGCGGTAAGCCACCCAGACGTCCACGAAGTGGGAGTACTTGTCGCCCCAGGCCGCCTTCGAGGCATCGAAGGTCAAGCGGATCGGCTCCGAATTCAGCTCGACTGCCGTGTTGTAGACACCGTTCGCCGGGCTGAAGGGAAGCGGTTCGGTGTCGGTGCCTTTCTTGCCGTACCAGCCGGCGCGGCCGCTGATCGAGAAATATTGCATGTTCGGCGGCAGGAAGCCGAGATCCATGTAGTAGTTGATCTCGACGGCCCAGGTCGGCTTGAACGAGGTATTCCCGTCCGCGATGCAGGTCACGCCGGGAACGCCCGGACCGAACAGTCCGCACTGGCTGAACGCGTTGTGATTGGCGAACTCCCAATACACCAGCGGTGCGACGTTGAAGTAACCCTTGTAGGGCAGATCAAACGCAAACTGCAGACCGCCGACGACGTCGCGCTTGGCGGCGCCGAAATACCTGTTCTCGGTGTTGGCATCCATGCCGACCTCGAACGAGATATTGTGCAGCGGTCCCGCGGTGAAGGCTTTCGTGTTGAACAGCTCATTCCAGCCTAATGTCGAGCGGAACAGGCCGTAGATCTCGGTCGCACCGGCGCACGATGCCGGCGCGCCGAAGATCGTGCCCGCATTGGTGCAGGGCCCGGCCGGGTCATTGTGATCGGACTTGTACATCGAGATGGTGAAGAAGTTCGTGCCGTACGCCCAGGCGTCAAAATGGGTGAACGAGTAGACCTGCTTGGTGGTCTTGCTGTCGATCGACCCATCGGGCCGGAACGACCACGCACCGGGCTGCGAGGCGTTGAAGATGTAGGAGAAGGTGACGCGGTTATCGATCACCAGGAAGAACGGAAGGTCCTGCGCTTTCTTGGCAGCCTTGACCGGCAGATCCGCCGCCTGAGCCAAGCCACCGGTGGCCAGCGTAGCAAGTGACAGCGCCGTTGCTGCCACTGCCGTGAAACGAAACGACATCCTGAATACCCCCAAGTTTGGACACGTCAACAAACGCCCTTGGGTGCGAGACTTGCGCCGATCTCCCCGAGTGAGAAGCCTCAACTTTTTCCAAGGCATGCCGCTTGTTTCGGCAAGCGGCGGCGCTCCATCCTGGAAATCAAAAGGCTTTTCACGGCATCCCGCCGAGGCGCGCGGCTGGGCGAAGCCGGCTATTGTCGGACATTCCCGTTTGATTTCGCTCTTCTTTCATGTCGGGCGAATGTTGCGGTGCGCGATGGTCAGGGAGCCGACGCGGCGTCGATCCGCAGGGCGTGAGCGTGATGGCGCAATCTTGCTCACTGCGACGTCAAGTCTGCCTAACCGGTTCCGATTTGGCTTGAACCGTCACAAATCTGCAACAGCGCGCGCGTGAGCCGCGCCCGCGGGGCGATGACAAGGCGTACGAGCACCGCCACCCGATCCCTGCCAAAGCGTTGAGCAAGGGATGACGCATTTTCACACCTTACGCCGGCGTTCAAACTGGCCCAGTATCGAGACACTTCACCATGCAAGCGCATCAGCGAATGTTGGATTCGACACCTGACGGCCTGAATTCCGGCGAGTCCCCGCTGCTGCGGACGATCGGGCTCACCAAACGGTATGGCGATTTCCTTGCCAATGATTCCATCGACATCGATATCTGGCCCGGCGAAATCCACGCGCTCCTCGGTGAAAATGGGGCAGGCAAGTCGACGCTGGTCAAAGCGATCTACGGGCTGATCCAGCCGAGTGCCGGAGAGATTCGCTGGCAAGACCAACGTATCGTGCTGTCCGGCCCCTCGGAAGCACGCGACCGCGGCATCGGCATGGTGTTTCAGCACTTCTCGCTGTTCGACAATCTTACGGTCGCCGAGAACGTCGCGCTCGGCCTCGACGGACAAGAATCCTTCGGGGGCATGTCGGCGCGGCTGGAGCAGGTGTCGAAAACCTATGGTCTGCCGCTCGATCCCAAGCGCGAGGTCTGGCAATTGTCGGTCGGCGAGCGCCAGCGAATCGAGATCGTCCGCGCGCTGATGCAGGACCCGAAATTCCTGATCCTGGACGAACCCACCGCAGTCCTGACGCCGCAGGAATCCGATCAGCTTTTCATCGTGCTGGAACGCCTCAGATCCGAAGGCCGCGCCATCCTCTACATCAGCCACAAGCTCGAGGAGGTGAAGCGGCTCTGCGATACCGCAACGATCCTGCGCGGCGGCAGGAAGGTCGAGACCTGCGATCCCCGGCACGAGACCGCAGCTTCGCTCGCCCGCATGATGGTCGGCGGCGAGATCAAGGAAGTGAAGGCTCGCGCCGGCCGACAGACGACTGTACCGCGCCTGGTGGTCAACGATCTCTCACTCGCGCCAACCGAGGCGCATGGCGTGCGTCTCGAGCACATCTCGTTCGAACTGAAGGGCGGCGAGATCCTTGGCATCGCCGGCGTCGCCGGCAACGGCCAGGACGAATTGTTCGCCGCGCTGTCCGGTGAGCGGCGGTCGAAGGATCCGGGCACCGTGGTGATCGAAGGCATTGCCGCCGGCCATCTCTCCATCACGGAGCGGCGCAAGCTGGGTGCGGCATTCGTCCCGGAAGAGCGGCTCGGCCATGGCACGGCGCCCCGCATGAAGCTCTCGGAGAACGCGCTGCTGACCGGTCACGCCGCAAGCGGCATGGTCCGTCGCGGCTTCATCAACGCGGCCGCCGCGCTGAGGATCGTCGACCGGACGACCGAAACCTTCGACGTACGCAAGGCCAAGCGCGACCCCGAAGCAGCGTCCCTCTCCGGCGGCAATTTGCAAAAGTTCATCGTGGGACGCGAGATCCTGCGCAACCCCGCGGTGCTGGTCGTGAGCCAGCCGACCTGGGGCGTCGATGCCGGCGCCGCTGCCGTCATTCGCCAGGCGCTGCTCGATCTCGCAAGCGCGGGCGCCGCCGTGCTCGTGACCAGCCAGGATCTGGACGAGCTCGGCGAGATCGCCGACCGTATCGCCGTGATGTTCCACGGCAGGTTATCGGCGCCGCTCGCCGCCAGCGAGGCGACGCGCGAAAAGCTCGGCCTTCTCATGGGCGGCAGCAGCTTGGAGCCGAAGGAGGCCGCGCATGTTGGTGCTTGAGAAGCGCGCCGAGCGCTCCGGCACGATCGCGCTGGTCTCGCCGCTGATCGCGGTCGGCCTCACGATCGTGACCATGATCATCCTGTTCGCGATCCTCGGCAAGAATCCGCTGCTCGCCTTGCACGCCTATTTCATCGCACCCCTCACCGACGGCTATTCGCTCCAGGAGATCGCGGTGAAGGCGACGCCACTGGTGATGATCGCGATCGGACTGTCGCTCTGCTATCTCGCCAATGCCTGGAACATCGGCGCCGAGGGCCAATTCCTGATCGGCGCGGTCGCCGGAAGCTGGATCGCGGTGAGGACGCAAGGCACCGACGCCGGCGCCTGGGTGTTGCCGGCGATGCTCGTGCTTGCAGCTGCCGCGGGCGCGCTCTATGCGCTGATCCCGGCCATCTGCAAGGTAACGTTCGGTGCCAGCGAGATCCTGACCAGCCTGATGCTGGTCTATGTCGCCGACCTCTTTCTCGACTATCTCGTGCGCGGACCCTGGCGCGATCCGCACGGCTTCAATTTCCCGACCACGGCCGAGTTCGACCCGGTGGCGACCGTCCCGCTGCTGATCGAGGGTGGCCGGCTGCATCTCGGCTCCATCATCGCGCTTCTAGTCGTGACGGCGGCCGCAATCCTGCTCGGACGAACCATCAAGGGCTTTGAGATCCGTGTCGTCGGCGCAGCCCCCCGCGCGGCGCGGTTCGGCGGCTTCAAGGCCGATCGGCTGATCATCCTGACCTTCGCGGTATCAGGCGCGCTCGCGGGCCTCGCCGGCATCATCGAGGTTGCAGGTCCCGTCGGCCATCTCCAGCCCGGCATCTCCCCGGGCTATGGTTTTACGGCGATCATCGTTGCCTTCCTCGGCCGTCTGAATCCGCTTGGTATATTGATTGCAGGCCTTTTCCTTGCGTTGACTTTTATCGGCGGCGAGCAGGCGCAGATCACGATGAAGATCCCATTGGACGTCACCAAGGTATTTCAAGGCATTCTGCTGTTCTACGTGCTCGCCTGCGATTCCCTGATCCTCTATCGCTTTAAACTGGTCTTGCCGAACCGTCAGGTGGCCCGTGGAACTCGTTGAAGCCATCGTCCTGGCCGTACTCGCCGCGTCGACGCCACTCCTGATCGCCGCGACCGGAGAGCTCGTGACCGAGCGCGCGGGCGTGCTCAATCTCGGCGTCGAGGGCATGATGATCGTCGGCGCGGCCTGCGGCTTTGCCGGCGCCTGGCTCACGGGATCCATCTTCATTGGCGCGCTGTTTGGCATCGTCGCGGGCACGATGATGTCGCTGATCTTCGCATTGATGGCGCTCGGGCTCGCCGTCAACCAGGTTGCGACGGGTCTCGCGCTGACCATCCTCGGTGTCGGGCTGTCCGGACTGATCGGCGCCGGCTTTGTCGGCGAGCGCATCACGCCGGCAGCTCATCTCTCCATTCCGGGCCTCACCGACATCCCGCTGGTCGGCCGCGTGCTGTTCGGCGAGGACGCCTTCGTCTATGTCTCCATTGCACTCGTCGTCGGCGTCTGGTGGTTCCTGTACCGCACGCGCGCTGGACTGATCCTGCGCGCCTGCGGCGACAATCACGTCTCCGCGCATGCACTCGGTTATCCCGTGCTGCGCATCCGCACCTTCGCCGTGATGTTCGGCGGCGCCTGCGCCGGCCTTGCCGGCGCCTATCTGCCGCTCGCCTATACACCGTTCTTCATCCCGGGCATGACCGCGGGCCGCGGCTGGATCGCGCTGGCGCTGGTGGTGTTCTCGTCCTGGCGGCCGGGCCGGCTCGTGGTCGGCGCCTATCTGTTCGGCGCCGTGACGATCCTCCAGTTACATGCGCAGGGCTGGGGCGTCGGCATTCCCTCGCAATTCATGTCGGCGCTGCCTTATCTCGCGACCATCATCGTTCTGGTTCTGCTCTCCCGCGCGCGCAGCGGCGGCTCGACGGCACCGGCCGCGCTCGGGACAGTATTCGTTCCTGACCGCTGAATTTCATTTTCGCGACGGGCGCGATGGGGCGCGCTCGCTTGCGGATCGTGGCTTACCCCTGATGTTTGGAGATCGATGATGAGGAAATCATGTCTTGCGCTGGCCGCTACGCTCCTGCTCACCGGGAGCATCGGTGCGGCCTCCGCCGCCGACAAGCTGAAGGTCGGCTTCATCTATCTGGGCCCGATCGGAGATTTGGGGTGGACCTATCAGCACGATCTCGCGCGCCAGGCTCTGGTGAAGGAATTGGGCGACAAGATCGAGACCACCTATCTCGAGAACGTGCCCGAAGGTCCCGACGCCGAGCGCTCCATCGAGCAGTTGGTCCGCGCGGGCAACAAGCTGATCTTCACGACGTCGTTCGGCTACATGGATCCGACGCTGAAGGTCGCCAAGAAATATCCGAACGTGCATTTCGAGCACGCCACCGGTTACAAGCGCAACCCGAATATGTCGACCTATTCGGCCAGATGGTATCAAGGCCGCTACATCCAGGGCCTGATCGCGGCCAAGATGTCGAAGTCGGGCGTGCTCGGCTATATCGGCTCGTTCCCGATTCCGGAGGTCGTCTCCGGCATCAACGCGACGATCCTGGCTGCGCAGACCATCAACCCGAACATCAAGGTCAAGATCATCTGGGCCAACACCTGGTTCGATCCCGGCAAGGAGGCCGACGCTGCAAAGGCATTGATCGACCAGGGCGCCGACATCATCATGCAGCACACGGATTCGCCCGCCGCCATGCAGATTGCCAGCGAACGCGGCAAGCTCGCCTTCGGTCAGGACTCCGAGATGATCAAGTTCGGGCCGAAGACCCAGCTCACCTCGATCCTCGACACCTGGGGCCCCTACTACATCGAGCGCGTCAAGGCCGAGCTTGCCGGCACCTGGAAGTCCGAGGACAGCTGGGGCGGCCTCGACAGCCACATGTTCGCGATGGCGCCCTACACCAACATGCCTGACGACGTGAAAAAAATGGCGGAGGATGCCCAGGCCGCGATCACCGCGGGCAAATTGCATCCATTCAAGTGCCCGATCATTGGGCAGGACGGCAAGCCCGTGGAGTGCAAGGGCGGCGATCACCTCGACGACGGCCAGATCCTCGGCATGAATTTCTACGTCAAGGGCATCGACGACAAGCTGCCGGGCAAGTAGCACGCTTCTTGCTTTGACTAAAACACCTGCTCCTCCCGGAGGAGGTTCGGAGGGGGTGGCCAGAAGCACCCGGCACTTGTGGTCGCCCCCTCTTTCAATTCTGTTCCTATCCTGCCTGCATGGCCCGCGCCGCGGAACTGTGGCGACGGATGAGATCGGGGACATCGAGGCCCGGAATCGCGCCATCGATCACGGCCCATTGTCCGGCGACCATCACCCGATCAGCCCGATGGGCTCCGCACAGCACCAGCGCGGCCAGGGGATCGCCATGGCCGGAGAAGCGCAATTCGTCGAGCTTGAACAGCGCGAGATCGGCCGCCTTGCCGACGGCGATCTCACCGAGCTCGGGCCGGCCGACGCAGGCCGCCGAGCCCTTGGTGGCCCAGCGCAGCGCATCCTTGTGGCTGACTTTCGTTACGCCATAGCGGGCCCGTTGCAGCAGGAACGCCGCCCGCACCTCCTGCATCAGGTTCGATCCGTCGTTCGAGGCCGAGCCGTCCACGCCGATCCCGATCCCGACGCCGGCCTCCTCCATCTCGCAGACCGGACAGCAGCCGGAGGCCAGCAGCTGGTTGCTGCACGCGCAATGGCTGATGGTCGTCTTCGCCTTGCCGAGGCGCTTCATCTCGTCCGCGTTGAAGTGGATGCCATGGGCGAGCCAAGTTCGCGCGTTGAGCCAGCCGCATTGTTCGAGATAGTCGAGCGGACGGCAGCCATACATCTGCTGGCAGAATTTGTTCTCGTCCTCGGTTTCGGCGAGATGGGTATGCAGGCGTACGTCGAGCTTGCCCGCGAGATCGGCGGTGGCGCGCATCAAGGACGTCGTCACCGAAAACGGCGAGCACGGCGCCAGCGCGATCTGCACCATCGCATCCGGACCGTGTTGGTGGTGTTTTGCGACCACGCGCGCGCTGTCGGCAAGGATCGTGTCCTGGTCCTGCACCACGCTGTCGGGCGGCAGGCCGCCGTCGCGCTGCGACAGGTTCATCGAGCCGCGCGTCAGCAGGACGCGCACGCCGAGCCGCTTTGCCACAGCCACCTCGATGTCGACGGCATCTTCGAGTCCTGCCGGGAAGACGTAGTGGTGATCGGTCGTGGTAGTGCAGCCCGACAGCAGCAGCTCCGACATCGCCACCGTGGCGCCGAGCTCGAGCGACTCCGGCGTCAACCGTGCCCACACCGGATAGAGCGCCTGGAGCCAGGGGAACAGCTCGCGGTCCATCGCCGCCGGCAGCGCCCGCGTCAGGGTCTGGTAGAAATGATGATGGGTGTTGATCAGGCCCGGCAGCACGGCGTGTTCGCTCGCATCGAACACCCCGACATCGGCGGTCGCGGGTGTGCCGCCGGCCGGCACGAGCTCGACAATCCGGCCGCCCGTCACCACAATCCCACGCTCGGCACCGTCGGCGAGGATGGCCAGGGGATCCCTGATCCAGATCGGCCTTGCATCGCTCATGATCCCGCTTCTCCTCACATTCGCTGACGACGGGACCGCGAGGCGGAGGCGGGTCCAATCACGGTCTTGCTGCGACTTGGCATTGCGACTTCTTCTTGCGACTTGGCTCCGGTCTTGCAAGACTTTCCGTTGGACGATTCACCCGACGCAAGCGTGGGCGCAGCCATGGATTTGAATACCATCACAGCGGTCGCCCATCCGCAAACGCGCGCACAGCTGCCGGTTTGGACGGCAGGGGATGCTTGGCTCGCGGGCGGCACCTGGCTGTTCTCTGAACCGCAAACCCACCTGACACGGCTGATCGACCTCACCGATCTGAAATGGCCGGCGCTGACGGTCACCGACAGCCATCTCAGCATCGCCGCGACCTGCACCGTCGCGCAGCTCGATGGTTTCGCCTGCCCGCCCGACTGGCTCGCAGCGCCGCTGATCGGCCAGTGCTGCCGGGCCTTTCTTGCCTCGTTCAAGATCTGGAAGACGGCGACTGTCGGCGGCAATCTCTGCATGTCGTTGCCGGCAGGGCCGATGATCTCGCTCACCGCGGCACTCGATGGCGTCTGCACCATCTGGAAGGCCGGTGGCGGTGAGCAGAAGATTCCGGTCGTCGACTTCGTCACCGGCAACCAGCGCAACCGCCTGACGCCGGGGGACCTGCTTCGCCAGATCGATATTCCGCTTGCCGCGTTGAAACGCCGCACGGCGTTTCGCCAGATCTCGCTGGCGCCGGTCGGCCGCTCGGCCGCCCTCCTCATCGGCAGCCTCGATGCCGATGGCACACTGCTGCTGACGATCACCGCATCGACGGTGCGGCCGATCCAGCTGTCCTTTCGCAACGCCCCGGACGCGACTGAGCTGCATGATGCGATTGCACAGCAGATCACGGATGATCTGTACCACACCGACATCCACGGACAGCCGCTCTGGCGCAAGCACATGACAGTGCGGCTTGCCGAGAAGATCCGCTGCGAGCTCTTGGGAGTAACACCGTGAGCTTCGAGATCAACGGCAAGACATTTGCGCAGGCGCCGCGCGCCGGCCAATGCCTGCGCACGTTCCTGCGCGAGCTCGGCCATTTCGGCGTGAAAAAGGGCTGCGATGCCGGTGACTGCGGCGCCTGCACCGTGTTGCTCGACGGCGAGCCGGTGCACAGCTGCCTGATCCCGGCATTCCGCGCCGAGGGACGCCCCGTGACCACGATCGAAGGTCTTGGCGGCGACCACGGCCCGCATCCCATGCAGCAGGCCTTCCTCGATGCGCAGGGCTTTCAATGCGGCTTCTGCACCGCCGGCATGATCCTGACCTGCGCCTCGCTGAACCAGGCCCAGCGCACCGATCTCGGCGCGGCACTGAAGGGCAATATCTGCCGCTGCACCGGCTACCGCGCGATCGAGGATGCATTGCTTGGCAGGATCAATGTCGAGGCGAGCGTCGAGCCCGGCGCCGCCTTCGGCCGCAGCCTGCCGGCCCCGGCAGGCCCCGACATCGTCCGTGGTGCGGCGCGCTACACGTTCGACACAGCGATCGACGGCCTGCTCCACGTCAAGCTGGTGCGGTCGCCTCATGCTCACGCCAGGATCGTCGCGATCGACAAATCGGAGGCACTGAAGGTTCCGGGCGTGCACGCGGTGCTCACGCACGACGACGCGCCCCCGGTGCTGATCTCGACCGCGCGGCACGAGATGGATTGGATGGACCCCGAGGACACCCGCATCCTCGACGACGTCGTCCGCTTCATCGGGCAGCGCGTTGCTGCAATCGTTGCCGAGACCGAAGCCGCGGCCGAGGAGGCCTGCCGGCGGCTGAAGGTCGACTACGAGATTCTGCCGGCGCTGATCGACCCCGAGCAGGCGATGGCGGCGGGCGCGCCGATCATTCATCCTGACCGCACCACCGCGAACCGCATCGCCCATCCTCAGCGTAACCTTGCGGCAGAGATTCATGGCGAGTTCGGCGATGTCGCCTCTGCGCTCGCCACGTCGGCCGTTACCTATGAGGCAACGTTCCACAGTCATCGCGTGCAGCATGCAGCGCTGGAAACCCATGGCGGGCTGGCGTGGCTGGACGACGCAGGCGTGCTTAATGTCCGCACCTCGACGCAGGTGCCGTTCCTGACCCGCCGCGCGCTGTCGGACATCTTCCAGCTTCCCATGGACAAGGTCCGCGTGTTCTGCGAGCGCGTCGGCGGTGGCTTTGGCGGCAAGCAGGAGATGTTCGTCGAGGATATTCTGGCGCTCGCCGCGCTGAAAACCGGACGGCCCGTGACGCTGGAGTTCACCCGCGAGGAGCAGTTCATCGCGACCTCGACGCGGCACCCGATGCGGGTCCACATCAAGGCCGGCGCCGATGCCGACGGCAAGCTCACCGCGCTGCAGCTCG
Source organism: Bradyrhizobium sp. 62B (assembly GCF_030272265.2). Lineage (NCBI taxonomy): Bacteria > Pseudomonadati > Pseudomonadota > Alphaproteobacteria > Hyphomicrobiales > Nitrobacteraceae > Bradyrhizobium > Bradyrhizobium sp. 62B. Next base: position 5,402,872 of record NZ_CP092841.2, read on the forward strand.
ATTTGCTCTCCAACACCGGCGCTTACGGCAATCACGCCGGGCCCGTGATGTTCCACGCCCTGGCGGAGTCCATCGCCGTCTACAATTGTCCGAACAAGCGGGTCGATGGCTTTGCGGTCTACACCAATACGGTGCCGGCGGGGGCGTTTCGCGGCTATGGCCTGCCGCAATCGCAGATCGCGATCGAGGCTGCGATCGACGAGCTAGCGAAACAGCTCGGCATCAGCCCCTACGAGATGCGCCGACGCAACATCGTCAGGCCCGGCGACCCCATGGTGTCGCCGCCGCCGTCCGAGTTTCACGACGTCGTCTACGGCTCCTACGGGCTCGATCAGTGCCTCGATCTCGTCGAGCGCGCCATGCAGGCCGATGGCACGCAGCCCGACCTATCGCCGGAATGGCTGATCGGCGACGGTATCGCGCTGACCATGATCGACTCCGCGCCGCCGGCCGGCCATCTCGCCGACGCCACGATCGCGCTCAACAAGCACGGCGGCTTCGACCTCACCGTCGGCACCGCCGAGTTCGGCAATGGCACCAGCACGGTGCATCGGCAGATCGCGGCGACCACGCTTGCGACCACCGTCGACAAAATCGGCCTGCGCCAGTCCGACACCGCCCATGGCGGCCACGACACCGGCGCCTATGGCAGCGCGGGCACTTTCGTCGCCGGCAAGGCGACGCATGCGGCCTCCATGCAGCTCGCGACCGAGCTGAAAGCGGCCGCCGCCGGCGCCTGGCTGTGCGACGTCGGGACCTGTGTGCTCGAGGACAATGCCGTCGTCAGCGGCGTGAGGCGCATGTCCTTTGCGGAGCTGGCGGAGCTCGGCCGCGAGCGCGGACACATGTTCGCGGGCAACGGCAATTCCGGCGGCACGCCGCGCTCGGTCGGCTTCAACGTGCAGGGTTTTCGCATCGCCGTGAACCGGGGCACCGGCGAGCTCAGGATTCTCAGGAGCGTGCACGCCGCCGACGCGGGGGTCGTCGCCAATCCCATGCAGTGCCGCGGCCAGGTCGAAGGCGGCGTCGCCCAAGCGCTCGGCGCCGCGCTCTACGAGGAAATGGTGATCGACGCGAACGGCCGCGTCATCAACGCGAAATTCCGCGACTACCATTTGCCCTCTTTCGCCGACGTGCCGCGCACCGAGGTGTTCTTCGCCGTGACATCCGACACCGTCGGTCCCTTGGGGGCGAAGTCGATGAGCGAGAGTCCGTACAATCCGGTCGCCGCCGCGCTCGGCAACGCCATTGCCGATGCCACCGGCATCCGCTTCACCGCGCCGCCGTTCAAGCCGGACCGGCTGTTTCCGGCGCTGCTCGACAAGTTTGGTTAGGAATGTTTCGGGGGATTCATCCATGACCAGCGAAGTCCATCCCGTCGACGAGGTCCTGCCGATCCCACGCCTCCTGGCGCTCGGGCTCCAGCACGTGCTGGTGATGTATGCCGGCGCGATCGCGGTGCCGTTGATCGTCGGACGCGCCTTGAAGCTGCCGCCGGAGGATGTCGCCTTCCTGATCAGCGCCGATTTGTTCGCCTGCGGGCTCGCGACGCTGGTGCAATGCATCGGCTTCCCCGGCGTTGGCATTCGCCTGCCCGTGATGATGGGCGTGACATTCGCTTCAGTCGGTCCGATGCTGTCGATGGCGGCAGCGCCCGACATCGGCCTGCTCGGCATCTACGGCTCCGTCATCGCCGCAGGCCTGTTCGGCATCATCGTCGCACCGTTCGTCAGCCGGCTGCTGCCGCTGTTTCCTCCTGTCGTCACCGGCAGCATCATCCTGATCATCGGCATTTCCCTGATGCGCGTCGGCATCAACTGGGCCGGTGGCGGTCTGCCGACGCTCACCAGGACGGTCGACGGCGTCGCCGGCAGCTTTCCCAATCCGGCCTATGGACAGTTGCAGGGCCTGGGCATCTCGCTATTCGTGCTGCTGTTCATTCTCGGCCTGATCAAATGGGGGACCGGCTGCCTCGCCAATGTCTCGGTGCTGCTCGGCATCATCGCCGGCGCCGTGCTCGCGAGCATTCTGGGCGTGATGCGTTTCGACAAGGTCGCCGCCGCCCCATGGGGCGCGCTCATGGTCCCGTTCCGCTTCGGCATGCCGCAATTCCATCTGGTGCCCGTTATCACCATGTGCGTCGTCATGATCGTGGTGATGATCGAATCGCTGGGGATGTTCCTCGCGCTCGGCGAAATCACCGGCAGGGCCGTCGGCCGCGAGGCGCTGAGCCGCGGCCTGCGTGCCGACGGTGTCGGCACGCTGCTCGGCGGCATCTTCAACACGTTCCCCTACACCTCGTTCTCGCAGAATGTCGGCCTCGTCTCGGTCACCGCCGTGCGCTCGCGCTGGGTGACCATCACCGGCGGCGGCATCATGCTGGTGCTCGGGCTGCTGCCGAAGCTCGCCGCACTGGTCGAGGCGGTGCCGCTGGTCGTGCTCGGCGGCGCAGGCCTCGTGATGTTCGGCATGGTGGCGGCCACAGGCGCGCGCATCCTCACCTCGGTCGATTTCCGCAACAACCGCTACAATCTCTTCATCGTCGCAATCTCGATCGGCTTCGGCCTGATCCCGCTCGCCGCCCCCGGCTTGTTCCGGAATTTGCCGCACGATCTCCAGCCGCTGCTAGAATCCGGCATTCTGCTCTGCGCGATCGTCTCGGTGTTGCTGAATGCCTTCTTCAACGGCCTGAGCGGCGGCGCGGCCGCGGAGACGGACGCCGCGGCGGTCGCCTCATCCGCGCAGCATGTTTAGCTGCCGCGATAGGTCGAATAGCTCCACGGCGTCACCAATAGCGGCACGTGATAGTGGCCTTCCGGCTCGCTGATCGCGAAGCGCAGCGGGATTTCGTCGAGGAAAGGCGGATCGGTGAGCTGCACGTTGCGCTCGGCGTAATATCCGGCAATGCTGAATCTGAGCTCGTAGCGGCCGATCGGCAACGGGCGGCCGCCGATCAGCGGCTGATCGGTGCGGCCATCCGCATTGGTGACCGCGCGCGCAATGACGCGGCTCTCCCCCAGCGTTGCGAGCTCCATGAGTTCGACCGGAATGCCGGCCGCAGGCCTGCCGATATGATTGTCCAGCACATGCGTCGACAACCGGCCATGCACCTTCAGCTTGTCATCGGCAGTGACGAGCTGATCGAGTCGCAGTGCCGAGATGCGGCCGATCTCCTCGATCGCACGGCGCGTCTCGGTCTTGACGATGTTGCGAAGCCTGATCTCGAAATCGCGCAGCACAGAATCCTTGGTGTGCCGGCGCACGCAGACGATATAGGGGAAGCCGAACTTGTCGCGGTAGGCGTTGTTGACGCGCTCGAACGCGGCATATTCGGCATCCGACAGCCGGTCGAGGCCGGCGCTGTTCTGCTCGTCGGTCGATTCCGCCGTGAGCCCTGCCGCGCGCTGGGTCTTGCTGGCGAGATCGGGATGCGCGCGGATCAGGGCCAGTTGCACGTCGGGCTGGGCGCTTTGGATCGCCCCCATCAGTGCCGTGTGCAACTGATTGATGCCGGCGAATGGCCGCCTGTCGGCGAGCTGCTCGGCGATCCACGGCGAATATTCCACGACGTTGGCAAGCGCGGCGACAAAGTCGGCCTTGGTGGCGGCATTGAGATCGGACAGAGAGATTTGCGGCATGATCAACCGATCTCAAATGCGTCGGCGGCAAGATGCGCGTGCCTGGCGTGCCAGTGCTGCGCGATCTGCAATCGCGTCGGTACCCAGACACGCTCGTGCTTGCCGATATAGTCGAGGAAGCGGATCAGGCCCGCAGCGCGGCCGGGCCGGCCGGCGAGGCGGCAGTGCAGGCCGACCGACATCATCTTCGGCGCGGTCTGCCCCTCGGCATAGAGCACGTCGAAGGCGTCCTTGAGGTAGGTAAAAAACTGCTCACCTTCGGCAAAGCCCTGCGGGTTGATGAACCGCATGTCGTTGGCGTCAAGCGTATAGGGAATGACGAGCTGCTTGCCGTTCGCGCCCTTGATCCAGTAGGGCAGATCGTCGGCGTAGGAGTCGCAGAGATAGAGGAAACCGCCCTCCTCCATCAACAGGCGGTTGGTGTTGATCGAGGAACGTCCGGTGTACCAGCCGAGCGGTCGCGTGCCGGTGGCTTCGGTATGGACGTGGATCGCCTCCGCGATCTCGGCGCGCTCCTGCGCCTCGGTCATGTCCTTGTGCTCGATCCATTTCAGGCTGTGGCTGGCGATGTCCCAACCCGCCTCGTTCATCGCAGCAACGATCTCGGGGTTGCGCTTCAGCGCAGTGGCGACGCCGAACACCGTGGTCGGCCAGTTGCGCTCGCCGAACATCCGCCACAGCCGCCAGAAGCCGGCGCGCGAGCCGTATTCGAACATCGATTCGATATTGGCGTGGCGCTGGCCGGGCCACGGCTGGGCGCCGAGCACGTCGGACAGGAAGGCTTCCGAGGCGCGGTCGCCATGCAGGATGTTGTTCTCGCCGCCCTCCTCGAAATTGACGACGAACTGCACCGCGATGCGGGCATCATCGGGCCATTCCGGGTGCGGCGGGTTGCGGCCGTAGCCGCGGAGATCGCGCGGGTAATTGCTATCGGTCAAGTCAGACTTCCTCGAAGCGGATCGGCAAGGCGCCCTTCCACAGCACGCTGTTGCCCAGTGTTGCGAGATTCTCAAGGCCAGAGGTCAGCGTGATGAAATGGTTGCCGGCGAGCTGCCCCATCTTGCTCGCGAAACGCACGCCGCCATAGGCCAGCAGGATCTCGGTCTCGCTGATGCCGCCGGGATAGAGAATGATATGGCCGGGCGCGGGATAGCTGGTGGGATTCTCGTAGCCGACGCCGAAATCGAGATCGCCGAGCGGCATCCACACGGCTTCGCCGCTCCAGCGCACGTGAATGATGTGGCTTTCGAACGGCAGCGACTTGCGAAAGGCGGCGACCGTCTTGGGTGCCAGCTGCTCCTCGAAGCGGGCGTCGAAGCTGAATTCGCCGGCGCGGATAACGAGTTTGCTCATCGCGTCTCTCTGGATCGGGCCGGGTGGCCCCGGGAAACGCTCAAGCAAGAGCACTCCCGCCCGCTTCGCGCAAGTGGCGCGGTCGCATCACCTGCGGTCGTAGGACCAGCCGAAAATGCCGCTCCGCCTGACCTCCGGCTCGGCCGCTGCCTGCGCCGGCGCCTCCTTCAGTTCCGCTTCCGGCGACGGTGCGGGCGGTGTCGGCAGGGTCTCGCATTTCATCGAATACACCAGCTTGCCATCCGCGGTCCGCCCGATCGGGGCACAGGGATCGGGATGCGCCGCATTGGTCTTCGGCGTCATCTTGACTTGCGCCGCCACCGGCGAGGCCAGCAGCAGCAGGACCAGCAGATATCTCGACATCGTTGTCGCCTGGAAGCTTAATTGATGCCATTGAACCGGATTGCGGCCGGCAAGTCCATCGGCGCTAGTGGGCATGATTGCCGAATATTTGACCGGCGTGTGCCGGCGGGCTTCGCATCGGATGACCGGGGCGGAACGAAAGAGCAGGAGGCAGCACGTCATCGCGTGTCCCGGCTCTGCAGCGCATCGCAAGGGCGCTGCGCTGCGTCCGGGGCACGCGAATGGAGTGTGAGGCACTCTTTCCACGTCATTGCGAGAAGCTCGCGACAAGATTGCCGAGCAATTTTGCGCTGATGCGACGAAGCTTCTAGAATCTCTCCGCGGATGGATTTCCGGATGCTTCGCTCCGCTCGCGATGACGGAGGATGAGGCGACGGCATCGCTCTCCCCGCCCTACGAAATCCCAGTGCGTGGCACGGTTCAGATCGCAGACATACTTTCGCAGCCTCGCGGCTGATTTCGCCCGAGCTTTGCTTCATCTTCGCACCCTCAAATCCAAGAGGGCACAGGGAAGGCCGGGTGCTGACATCGCACCCGCGGTCCGCTGCGCGAAATGCACACGCAGAGAGAACCGCACAGCAGCATACAGGTGGTGCCGATCACTCGGCCTTCCCTGCGCGATGGTCGGACGGCTTATGCCGCGCTCTCCCGGGAGCCGAACTTTCCTTTGGCCTCCCTCGCCGTTCGAATTGAATGATGCCGTCCACCCGGTTGGGCTCGCGCGCATCTTCGATCCGGCTTGACCGTAGCAACGACGGTTAGGACCACACGGTTTTGCCGTACGCACGGCCCGCCATGTCGCCGCAGTATTTCCAACCCCGTCGACGGAGCTGCGAAACTTACAGGCGAGACGAAGCCTAGCAGCGCCGCTCGTCCACACGCGGTTTCGGGCTCACAGGGACACCCCGCCCTGCCCGTCCCATCTCGTGCCGACGCTGCCGCGTCCACCGCAAGCCCGGCTCGCGATCAAGACGACCTCGAGATCGCCCCTCCTGGTGAACCGGGATGGGCAACACATACGCCATTTCCGAATTTCGGTAAAGTGGAATATCTTTAGCGAGACGGATTGACCGAGGGCGACACAGGCCAACCTCCCCCGCTCCGTCATCCTTCGAGGCCCGCCGGAGAGGCGAGCACATCCAGCGACAACGGCTCTGCCGTCACGCGGGGGTGACGGCGATGGAGTCGCTCATTGTCTCTACGGATTGCGCCGGGCGGCACTTCGCGCCGACCCGCTAACTTCATCCGGACGAAACGACCACCTAATATGGCTGGTAGCCGTAGCCCGGGTCGTAATACAGACCGCCACCGCCGCCGTAATAGCCTGGGCCGCCGTAGTATCGGCGCGGGCCGTAATAGCGGTTCTCGTAATACTCCTGACGCCGACTCTCGGCGATGGCGCCACCGATCACCCCCGCAGCAAGGCCCATGAAGGCGAGACCGGCGGCGTTCGGCCCGCGTCGATAATAATGGTGACGCCGGGCTGCGCTGAAATCGGTGACGTCGGAGGAAGCTTGGGCTGCCGCTGCAGCCTTTGCGGACACCGCCGGGGCCGACCCCTGGGATGCCGCGGCCGAGGGCGACGCAGAGGCTGCGAGCAGCGCCACGCCTGCGAGCGCGGCCAAGACCGTGTTGCGGCCGGCTGCGGATCTCTTCGGTCCATCACTCATCTTGATCTTCCTCTGTTCTGGCTCAAAAAATAGATAAGCAAACAGTGTGTAACGCGCAAACCACTGAAATGGTTTCCTGATCGCGGCAATCCGCCACGCTTCGAACGATTGTAAATCGAACGGCCGCATCCCAGCTTGCGCCCTCCAACCTGAGCGGATAATGAACAGCCGCGCCGTTTTTCCGGTCGCCGTAAGCGTTTCACGTGAACCAACGCATCAACCGACGCTGTCGGGATCGATGCCATTTGATGGGTTCAACGTGACTGACGCGTCCTTTTCCAAGAGAAATCAGATGATTGTGGTTCGCAAACTGCCGGCGCGCTATGCGCCGATCGTGATGCCATTCGTGCTGTCCATCCTCATGACGGCCGTGGTGTCGGTCATTTCGACGCTTCGGAGCCTGGGAGCAACGCCGGCGTTCCTCGCGACCTGGCCGGGCGCCTGGGCGCTATCCTGGCTGGTCGCCTTTCCGACGCTGCTCGTGGTGCTGCCGATGGTCCGGCGGATCGTGACGCTCCTTGTCGCGCCCCCGTCGCAGCCGGGGCGATAATGGCGTGGACGGCGGCGCATGGAGCCGCCGTCCCGCACCCAAGGCTCCGTGATCCTACGACAGCGCGCCCAGCACGCCGCGCGTCGCCTTGTCGATCTCCTCGACATAGCGGCGGCGGGCGAAGTTTTCGGTGAGGAAGCCGACCACCTTGCGGCTGTCGGTGGAATCGACCACCGCCAGCATCTCGGCTTCGGCCTCGTCGAACACCGCCATCGCCGACTTCACGTTCATTTCCGGGATCAGCACGATGTCGATCAGACGGGCGAGCTCGATCACCTGGATCTCGTCGGCGATGGTGTCGAGGTCGTTGGAGAACAAATCGGGCAGCAGGACGAGGCCGACATATTCGTCGGCGTTGTTGACGATAACCACGCCCGGCCGCGAGCCCAGCACGAATTCGCGGCGGACGGCGGCGATCGTGGTGGTCGAGGGCACCTTGCCGACATCGGAGCGCATCAAGCGCTCCACGGTGAGATTGCGCAGCCAGCCGACGTCATTGGCACTGCGGATGGTCTCGCCACGCAGATGCAGGCGCCAGGTCGAGAAGGAATGGCCGAACATGAAGCGGACGCAGATCGAGGTGACGATGCAGCCGGCCAGCACCACGGCGGTGACGTCGACGTTGCGGGTCATCTCGAGCACCAGGAACGACATGGTGAGCGGGCCGCCGACAATGGCGACGCCGAGTGTCGCCATGCCCGTCAGCATCGCGACCAGCGGATCGATCGCAAAGTTCGGACTGATCAGGAGCAACACCGCGGCGAAGAACTTGCCGATCAGGCTGCCGACAAACAGCGATGCGAAAAACAGACCGCCGCGGAAGCCCGAGGCGAGCGAGATCAGGCAGGCCGTCACCTTCAAGGCGATGATCAGCGCGATCATGCCGATCGCCATCTCGTGAAAGAGATCGAGCACCATGGCGCCGTGGCCGGCCGCCAGCACCTGCGGCGTGACGATCGCGAATCCGCCGACGATGAGACCGCCGGTCACCGGTCGCAACCAGACCGGCATCCATTTGAACAGCCGCTCGAACATCGGCGAGGAGCGCATCACGGCGATGCCGACGCCGCTGGTGACCAGCGCGAGCCCGATCAGAGCCAGGTATTGCTCGACGCCGACGGCGCTGACCTTTGGGATCTCCAGCGAGTACGGCGCGCCGCCGAGCCATTGCGCGGTCAGCGCGCCGGCGAGCGAGGCGGCCAGGATCGGCGCGGCGCTGCCGACCGAATAGACGCCGACGATCAGCTCGCAGGCATAGAAGGCCCCGGTGATCGGCGCGCCGAACGCCGCCGCGATCGCCGCGGCAGCCCCGCAACCGACCATCAGGCGCAGATCGTTGCGGCGCAGATTGAAGAACTTGCCGAACAGCGAGGCGATCCCCGAGCCGATCTGGGTATAGCCTGCCTCGAGGCCGACCGAGGCGCCGCAGCCGTTGGAGATCAGCGTCTGGCTCGACACCACCACGCTGTCGCGCATCGACAGATTGCCGCCGCGCAGCGCATTCGCCTCGATCGGGTCGACCGCGCTCGAGATCTTCATGCGCCGCCGCGACCATTCCATGATGCCGAGCGCCAGCCCGCCGAGCGCAGGCGCGATCAGCGCCGCCCACGGACTCACATAGGCATTGGAGGAGAGGCGCACGTCGATGGGGATGCCGTAGATCACCACATGCGCGATCTGCGCGATCTCGGCCATCAGCGTCACGATCGCCCCGGCCAGCGTGCCGATCACCAGCGCCAGCGGGATCAGGTAGAACTCGTTGCTGCGCAAGAGGGCGCGCAGCCGAACCATGGTCCGGTTCGTTCCCTTGCGATCGACGAGATGCCTGAGCCGCACGAACACTTTCTGCCTGCCCTACCCTTCCGACAGGCCGTAGCCGGCCATGCGCTGGCGGACCCGCTCGATCTCCTCACTGGGGAGCAACGGCGGTTGCCCGACCTGGAGACAGCCGTGATATTGCCGCGCCAGCGTCTCGACCTCGACGGCGAGCCACATCGCCTTGTCCAATGTCTTGCCGATCGCAATCATGCCGTGGTGGTCGAGCAGGCAAGCCAGCCGGCCCTCCAGCGCCCGCACCGCATGTTCGGACAATTCCGCGGTTCCAAACGTCGCATAGGGCGCGCAGCGGATGCTGTCGCCGCCGGCCGCTGCGATCATGTAGTGCACCGGCGGAATCTCCATGCCCATGATCGCCAGGATGGTGCAATAGGTCGGATGGGCGTGCACCACGGCGTTGACGTCGGGCCGCGACTTCAGGATGTCGCGGTGAAACCGCCATTCGCTCGACGGCTTCTGATCGGGCGCATGCGCGCCGTCCATGGTCATGAAGACGATCTGCTCGGGCGTCATGGCCTCATAGGGCACGCTGGTCGGCGTGACCAAGAGCCCGTCCACATGCCGGACGGAGATATTGCCGGAGGTGCCTTGGTTGATGCCGAGCGCATTCATGCGCCGGCAAGCGTCGATGATGGCCTGTCTCTTGGCGACCTCGTCCGTTGTCATCGACATCCCGATTCCTGACGATGGGCTTGTTAGACCGGAAGTACGTCAAAGCAATATGGCAGTGCAAGCGAAAGCGGCCCGGATCGGGTGCCGCCTCGGCGCCCTTCCGGCAAAATCACGAAATGGGCGGCAAAATCAACGGATTCACCTGACGCCGCAGCCCTATGACAGGCTGGCCCGGACGGCCGCAATCCCGTTGATCACGAACTGCACGGAATAGGCCGCGAGCAGCATGCCGAGAACGCGCGAGAGCACGGCATTTCCGGTGCGTCCGAGGGTCTTCGCGATCAGGTGGGCCGAGACGAAGCACAGCATGCAAAGCAGGCAGACCGACAGGACGACGGCGATGATGATCGCGAGCCTTGCCCCATAATCGGCGCTACCGGAAAGCAGCAGCGTGGTCGCGATCGCCCCGGGGCCGGCCATCATGGGGATGGCCAGGGGAAACACTGCGACATCGGAGGCGTGCTCCGCGGTTGCCTTGTCGGCCTCGCGGGCCTCGCGATGCGGTCGATCGCCGAAGATCATCTGGTAGGACACGCCGAACAGCAGCAGCCCGCCGGCGATCTGGAAGGCGGGGATGCCGATCCCGAGCTGGCGCAGCAGCCAGTTTCCGACCAGCGCGATCATCACCAGGATCGAGGCCGCGATCAGTGGCGCGCGCAACGCGATCGTGCGTTTGGCCGTGTCGGGCATGCTCCCGGTGGCCGCGATGAAGGCCGGCGCGAGGCCAACCGGATCGACAACCAGCAGCAGCGTCACGAAGGCGGACAGGGCGAAGTCGAGCATGGTCGGCGTGGTCCTTGGACGCAGGAACGATGGCGGCCGGGCTGACTTAGCCCAGCAAAGCCGCTTTGCAAATCACCGGAGACGACAATGAGCGACAGTGGAATCGGAATGCTCCTCGGCCAGCTCTCGGCCAACCTGCTCTGGCTCTGGTTCATCGGCGCGTTCGTGCTCGGCGGGGTCCTCGTCTATGGCGTGATGAAGGCCGGTCACCTCAAGCGCAGCGAGCGGGCGCAGCTCGATCGCAACACCGAGGCACGACAGCGCCAGGAAGATCCCTACAAGCGTCCGACCTGAGTGAGCGCCGCGCGCAATTTAGCCGTTTGGAACTTTCGTTCATGAAGCGGCTTTGATCGCCTGAGGATTGAGGAGGGCGAGGCCTTCCCGTGTCACCTCATGAGGAGGATGTATGGCTAAAGCAAAGAAGCGCACGACGAAGAAGACCGCGGCGCGCCGACCGCGTCAGGCGCCGAAGATGCTCAGCGACCTGTTTCTGGAGACGCTGAAGGACATCTATTTCGCGGAGAACAAGATCATCAAGACCTTGCCCAAGATGGCCAAGGCCGCGCAATCGAAGGAGCTGGCTGCCGCCTTCAACAAGCACCTGCGAGAGACCCAGGGTCAGGTCAAGCGGCTGGACCAGATCTTCAAGATGCTGGGCAAGCCGGCGCGCGGCAAGCCCTGCGAGGCCATCAACGGCATCACCGACGAGGGTGCCGAGATCATGAAGGACTTCAAGGGCGCCCCGGCGCTCGATGCGGGACTGCTCGCGGCCGCCCAGGCGGTCGAGCACTACGAGATCTCGCGCTATGGCACCTTGCGCACCTGGGCCGAGGAGCTCGGCATGCCGGACGCGGCAAGGCTGCTTCAGGCGACGCTGGACGAGGAAGAGGCGACCGATCACACGCTGACGGAGCTCGCAATCTCCGTGATCAACCTCGAAGCGGAAGAAGAGTATCGCGCGGCGGCCTGACCCGCGCCGCTGCCGATGACGAAACGCCGCGGCCAGTGCCGCGGCGTTTGCTCGTTTGGCCAGGGCCGCGGCGTTTGTTTTTCAATCGCACGACAACGCATGGCACGTCAGCGCCGCCGCACTGGATTTCCCGGGAACCGGCCCCATATGCAGGCTTTCCCATCCCCTTGAGCCCCAACATGCAACCAAAAAATCCCCTCGACTGGATGCTGTCCGAAGCCCTGGACTCGCTGACCCGCGCCGACCGGCTGCGCCAGCAGTTCGGCCGCCAGGAAGCCTGCTGGGAGCCGCCGATCGACGTGCTCGAGACCGAGCACGAGCTCCTGATCCTGGTCGCGCTTCCCGGCGTCAATCCGGACAATGTCGAGACGGTCATCCATGACGGCGTGCTCGTCATCTCCGGCCAGCGCACCCTGCCCCCGGAGCTCCGCAACGCCCGCATCCACCGGCTCGAACTGCCGCAAGGGCGCTTCGAGCGCCGCATTGCATTGCCCCTCGGCCGCTACGCCATCAGCCGCTTCGTGATGGACGGCTGCGTCGCGCTGCGCCTTGCCAAATCCTGAGGTCGATCATGGCCACCGAACAGATGAACAACGAACAGACTGATAACGACGTGAAGATCCCCGACGACGCGCTGATCATCGTCCCCGTACGCGAGATGGTGCTGTTCCCCGGCGCCATCGCACCGATCACGATCGGCCGTGCCAAGTCCATCGCCGCCGCGCAGCAGGCGTTGCGCGAGCAGCGGCCGATCGGCATCGTCCTGCAACGCAGCCCCGAGACCGAGGCGCCCGGAGCCGACGATCTCTACCGGGTCGCGACCATCGCCAACATCGTGCGCTACATCACCGCGCCCGACGGCACCCACCACATCGTCTGCCAGGGTGTGCAGCGCGCGCGCCTGCTCGACTTCCTGCCGGGGACGCCGTTCCCGGTCGCGCGATTCCAGCAGATTCCCGAGCCGACCACGACCTCGCCGGAGATCGAGGCGCGCGCCCTGAACCTGCAGCGCCAGGCCATCGAGGCCATCGAGCTGCTGCCGCAGGCGCCGCCCGAGCTGGCCGCGATGTTCCAGGGCACCAGTGCGCCCGGCGCGCTGGCGGACCTCGCGACCTCGTTCATGGATATCAAGCCGCAGGACAAGCAGGAGGTGCTGGAGACCATCGACCTCGCTTTGCGCGTCGAGAAGGTGTCCAAGCACCTGGCCGAGCGGCTGGAGGTGCTGCGCATCAGTAACGAGATCGGCCAGAAGACCAAGGCATCCTTCGACGAGCGGCAGCGCGAGGCGATCCTGCGCGAGCAAATGGCAACCATCCAGCGCCAGCTCGGCGAAGGCGACGGCAAGGCGGCCGAGGTCGCCGAGCTGACGTCTGCCATCGCCAAGGCCAACATGCCGCCCGAGGCTGACGCGCACGCCAGGAAGGAGCTGCGCCGCTACGAGCGCATGCCGGAGGCCGCCGGCGAGGCCGGCATGGTCCGCACCTATCTCGACTGGCTGATCGAGCTGCCCTGGGCGCTGCCCGCGGAGAAGCCGATCGACATCAAGGCGGCGCGCGCCATCCTGGATGCCGACCATTTCGGACTGGAGAAGATCAAGAGCCGGATCATCGAATATCTGGCGGTGCGCAAGCTGGCCCCGCAGGGCAAGGCCCCGATCCTGTGCTTCGTCGGCCCGCCCGGCGTCGGCAAGACCTCGCTCGGCCAATCCATCGCACGCGCGATGAATCGCCCCTTCGTGCGCGTCAGCCTCGGCGGCGTGCATGACGAGGCCGAGATCCGCGGCCACCGACGCACCTATATCGGTGCGCTGCCCGGCAACATCATCCAGGGCATCAAGAAGGCAGGCGCGAGGAACTGCGTCATGATGCTGGACGAGATCGACAAGATGGGCCGTGGCGTGCAGGGCGATCCCTCGGCCGCCATGCTGGAGGTGCTCGACCCCGAGCAGAACGGGACGTTCCGGGACAATTACCTGGGCGTGCCCTTCGACCTGTCGCGCGTGGTGTTCATCGCGACCGCCAACATGCTGGACCAGATCCCGGGTCCGCTGCTCGATCGCATGGAGCTGATCAGCCTCGCCGGTTACACCGAGGACGAGAAGCTGGAGATCGCGCGGCGCTATCTGGTGCGGCGGCAGCTGGAGGCCAACGGCCTTTCGGCCGAGCAGGCCGAGATCGAGCCGGAGGCGCTGAAGCTGGTGGTCAAGGGCTACACCCGCGAGGCCGGCGTGCGCAACCTCGAGCGCGAGATCGGCAAGCTGTTCCGGCATGCGGCGGTGCAGGTCGCCGAGGGCACGGCCGCGAAGGTCGTGATCACGGCGAAGGACATCGGCACGGTGCTCGGCCAGCCGCGCTTCGAAGGCGAGATCGCGCAGCGCACCAGCATTCCGGGCGTGGCCACCGGCCTTGCCTGGACGCCTGTTGGCGGCGACATCCTGTTCATCGAGGCGTCAAAGGTGCCCGGCAAGGGCGGCATGATCCTGACCGGCCAGCTCGGCGACGTCATGCGCGAAAGCGTGCAGGCGGCGATGACGCTGGTGAAGAGCAAAGCCTCGCAGCTCGGCATCGATCCGCAGGCGTTCGAGAAGAGCGACATCCACGTTCACGTTCCCGCGGGCGCGACCCCTAAGGACGGACCGAGCGCGGGCGTTGCGATGTTCACGGCGCTGACGTCCCTGCTCACCAATCGCACGGTGCGCAGCGACACCGCCATGACCGGCGAGATCTCGCTGCGCGGCCTGGTGCTGCCGGTCGGCGGCATCAAGGAGAAGGTGGTCGCAGCCGCGGCCGCCGGCCTGAAGCGGGTGATGCTGCCGGCGCGCAACAAGCGGGACTACGACGACATCCCGAAGAGCGCGCGGGACAACCTCGAATTCATCTGGCTGGAGCGCGTCGACGAAGCCATCGCGGCCGCGCTCGAGCCGGTCGAGGCAAAGGTCGAGGCGGCGGAGTGAATGCGATGAAGAAACTGCTCGAAGACGCGAAGCGATCTCGGAAAACGCAGCGGCTGCGCCAGCTGCTCGATCGTGCCGTTGACCGGGTGCGCGATGCGCTTGCAGGACCAGAACCGCGGCTTCAGCCGGTTCCGGTCCGGGTGAAGCGCCGCAAGGGTTGAGCCCTCCGTCTCAAGTCCTCGCGGCTGCCCCAAACAAAAGGCCCCCTCTAGCCAAGGGGGCCTTTGCGTCGTTAGCCCACGGCGTCCTTGGCCGCCTTGACCGGACGGGCGCGGACGATCTTGCGAGCCGGCTTGGCCTTGAACATCATCTCTTCGCCCGTGAACGGGTTGGTGCCCTTGCGTGCCTTGGTCGCGGGCTTCTTGATGACGACGAACTTGGCGAAGCCCGGCACCAGGAACAGGCCGTTCTTCTTGAGCTCCTTGTGACCGACGTCGGTCAGCGTCTCCATGACGCTCTTGACGTCGCGCTTGGAAAGCTCGGTAGCGGTCGCAATCTTTTCGATCAGTTGCGATTTGGACATCTGGGTTGCCATCGTGTCTCCTCTGATTCGTGACGGCTGCATATTAGACCAACCGGCGAAGGCCTATAGCCTTCTGCACAGTTTTGTCGCGGTTTTACGGGCTTTTTTGGCCCTCTATGGCAAAAAACCCTGCATTTTAGCTGCTTCCAGAGCGGGAGAAGCCTCAGGCAGCGGATTTTGCCTTGTTTCAAAGGCCCGCACGACATCTTGCTAGAACTGATTCGCCACTTTCGACAAGCGACGACCGGCCTCTTTGTCAAAGGAGGCGCGTGTTTCACCCTAGAAAATAAGGCTAGACGCGCTCGATGATGATGGCGGGCGCCATGCCGCCGGCGGCGCACATGGTGACGAGACCGCGTTTGAGGTCGCGCCGTTCGAGCTCGTCGAGCACGGTGCCGATCAGGATCGAGCCGGTGGCACCGATGGGATGGCCGAGCGCGATCGAGCCGCCATTGACGTTGACCTTGGCGCGATCGAGCTTGAGGTCGCGGATGTATTTTTCCGCCACCACCGCGAACGCCTCGTTGATCTCGAACAGGTCGATGTCGTCGATGGAGAGGCCCGCCTTTGCCAGCACCTTGCGCGTCGCCGGCACCGGCGCGTTCAGCATCAGGGTCGGCGAGTCTCCCATGTTCGCCATCGCGACGACGCGGGCGCGGGCTTTGAGGCCATGCGCTTTGGCGTAAGCGGGTGAAGCCAGGAGGATGGCGGCGGCGCCGTCGACCACGCCGGAGGAATTGCCGGCGTGGTGCACGAAGTCGATGTTCAGGTCCGGGTATTTCTGCAGGATCAGGCCGCGATAGGTCGTGCCCTTGTCGTCGAGCACGTAGTCGGCGACCGCGGGGAATGCCGGCTTCAGGCTGCTCAACCCCTCCATCGTGGTCTGCGGCCGCGGATATTCCTCATGGTCGAGCGCGAGGCTGCCGTCCTCCCGGTGAACGGGCACGAGGCTCTTCTTGAAATACCCGTTCGCCATCGCATGCGCGGCGCGCTTCTGGCTCTCTAGCCCGAGCGCGTCGACGTCCCCTCGGGTAATGCCTTCCAGCGTCGCGATGGCGTCCGCGCAGACGCCCTGATGCGACTGCGGATGCTTAGCCCGCAGACGCAGATTGCCGTTGTCCATCATCATCGGACCTGAGCCGCGGCGTCCTTCCATCGACATCATCTCGCAGCCGCCCGCGATGACGAGGTCTTCCGCGCCTGCCATGATCGAGGATGCCGCCATGTTGACGCTGGTGATGCCGCTTCCGCAAAAACGGTCCAGCGTCACGGCGCTGGCGCGCACGTCGTAGCCGGCATCGAGCGCCGACATCCGGCCGAGATCGCCGCCTTGCGTCGCGACCTGCGCGCTGCAGCCCCAGACGATGTCGTCGACGTCGGCCGTGTTGATGCCGGTGCGCTCCGCGAGCGCGCGCAGCACGGTTGCGCCGAGCTGCTGCGGATGGATGCCCGAAAGCGCTCCCTTGCCGGCCTTGCCGACGCCGCGCGGGGTGCGGCAGGCATCGATGATGAGTGCATCGGTCATGGGCGTTGTCCTCTTTGTTTTGAGCGTTGAGGACGGTTCTGAATAAGCGGAGGAGGAGAGTCAATGCGCGGGCGCCCACGCCCTCTCCCGCCCCTCACCCGGATTTTCCGCCGCACGAAAGCCTCCGCCGACATCATGGCCGGCTTGTCCCGGCCCTCCACGTCTTGCTACGCGGCGCCAAGAACGTGGATGCCCGGGACAGCCCGGGCATGACGACCTCTGGTGATTTTACGCGGGAGAAGACATCACGCCCCCGCCGCGTTCTTCGCGATCACGTTGCGATAGAAGCTGGCGCTGAGTTTTGGCGTGCGGACCAGGGTGTCGAAATTGACATGGTACAGCCCGAAACGCTTGTTCAACCCGTAGACCCACTCGAAATTGTCCATCAGGCTCCAGAGGAAATAGCCGCGCACCGGCACGCCTTCGGCCGTGGCGCGCTGCAGCTGGGCGAGATAGTTGCGCAGGTACATGATGCGGTCGGTGTCGTAGATCTTGCCGTCCGGCGTGACGACGTCGTCGCCGGAGGCGCCGTTCTCGCTGATATAGATCGCATCCGTCTTCCAGATCTTTGCCGCCAGCTTCGGCACCCAATAGAGCGTCTCCGGCCCGACGCGCAGCCAGTCCGAATTCATGTGCGGGAACGATTTCGGGATGGGCAGCGGCATGAAGCCCGCGCCCTGGTCCGAGGCCACCACGTAGTTCTGGGGCGCGTAGATGTTGAGGCCGAGGAAATCGACCGGCGAGGAGATGATCTTGAGTTCCGCGTCGGTGAATTTCGGCGCGTTGGCGCCGGCGAATTTCAGGAAAGCGTCGGTGTAGCGGCCCGTCATGATGACGTTGAGATAGCCGGCGTTCATCTCGCGCAGCGCGATCTCGGCGGCACGAACGTTCTCCGGCGTGTCGATCGCGGGCGCGCAGGCATCGATGTTCTCGGCCGGCCCGACCCTGGTGCCGCGCCGGCCGTGGGCGCGCACGGCCTGCACCGCGAGCCCGTGCGCCAGCGCGCTGTTGTGCCTGATCTGGTTGACCTCGGCTTGCGGCAGCCTCAAGCCCGGCGCGTCGATGCCGATGCCGTAGCCGAAATAGACGAAGCGCCCGCTCTCGTTCAACGTGAAGACGTTCTTGACGCGATCGGTCAGATGCTCGGCGACATAAGCCGCGTAGTCACCGAAGATCTTGCAGGTCTCCGTCGAGCGCCAGCCGCCGAAGCGATCCTGAAGCGATTGCGGCAGGTCCCAATGATAGAGCGTCAGCCACGGCTCGATGCCGTTCTTCAGGAGCTCGTCGACCAGCCTATTGTAGAAGTCGAGCCCCTTCGGGTTGGGCTTGCCGTCGCCATCCGGGAACAGCCGCGGCCAAGCCACCGAGAAGCGGTAGGCCTTGCAGCCCAGCGCCTTGATCAGCGCGATGTCCTCCTTGTAGCGGTGATAATGCTCATTGGCGCGGTCACCAGTGGTGCCGTCCTCGATCTTGCCGGGGATGCGCACGAACTTGTCCCAGATCGAGGCCCCTCGCCCGTCCTCGTCGACCGCGCCCTCGACCTGATAGGACGAGGTCGCCGTGCCCCAGACGAAGCCTGCCGGAAAGCCCGCGCGCGGCGGCGCTGCCGGCTTGGCCTCGACGGCCTCGAGAGGATTTGCAATCCCGGCTGCGGACAACCCCGCCAGCTTGGCAAACTGGCGGCGCGAGACCGTATCCGTCATCAATGATGCTCCTCTTCTCTCTTTCGGGCCGGCACAATGGACATTTCCAGGCCATTTGAGAAGCGGTGTCGGGCACTCAGAGCGGTACAAGGTGCGGCAGGCAAAATGTCGCGCCGATTCCGGGATGAACGCCTCTCGAATTCGGTGTGACGATTCTAGCGTCGGCTTGTTCCGATTGACCCGACCACAACCTGCATCAGCCACGCGATGCCGGCGTCTCTCATCGCCGCCTTGGTGGCGATGGCCCGGATCGTATCCGCCTTGCGGGCGAAAGGCAGTTCAACGAACACCAGGCCGAAGCGGCCGGCATACTGCTCGATCAGTCGGCGTGGCAATACCGCGATCAGATCGGATTCCGAAAGCTGGGCCAGCGCCATCATGAAATTCGGAACGGTCAGGGCGATGCGGCGTTCGAGGCCGCGCTTGGCCAACATCTCATCGACGAAGCCGCGTGGCTCACCACTGAGAGAGACCAGCATGTGCTGCGATTGCGCGAATGCAGCATGGCTGGGCGCTCTTGCCAAGGGATGTCCCTTGCGCATGGCCAGCACAAAGTCTTCCTCGTAAAGCCTCCGCGCCTCGAAACGAGGTGATACCGCCGGCAGCGGCAGCATCGCGATGTCGAGCTCGCGTCTTTCGAGCATGTCGAGATTCTCCTGCCAAGGCTCTCCGATCGCGCCGCCGCGCGGCGCCGGCATCAGGTGGATCAGCCCGATGTCAATGTGAGGCGCCGCAGTGGCAATCGATCGCAGGAGCGGACCGATTGCCGAGACCAGTACGGCATCGGGAGCGCCAATCGTGAACCGGCGACTGCTTGTCTTCGGGTCGAACGGTGCGGCCGAGCCGATCAATCGTTCGATGCGTGCGATGATCTCGGCTACGGGCTCCCCAAGCTCCAGGGCCCGCGCCGTCGGAACCACCCCCTTAGGTGTCCGCAGAAACAGCGGGTCATTCAGCAGAAGCCGGAGCCGGCCAAGCGCATGGCTTACAGCCGACGGCGTCAGGCTCAGCCGAGCGGCTGCCCGGCCGACATGACGTTCTTCCAGGACCACGCGGAAGAGCACGAGGAGATTCAGATCAATCCTGGATAGATCAATTTGATTCAGCATGTTGCTGAAATCATATCGCTGGATTCATCGAGATCAAGACTTCATGGATGGGCACCCATTGGACCAGGAGCTGCGAAATGACCAAGAAAACGTCCAGACAGACCCGATCGGCATCCAGGCAGCAAAAGTTGTCGCGGCGCGCGATCATGGCCGCTGCGGCTGCAGTGCCTCTGGTTCAGCTTTCGGCCGACGCGGCCGCCGGGCCCGAGGTAACAGCGAACCTCATCGAACGCGCGCGCCGAAAGAATGCCGCCTTCATGCGGGGCGACATGGATAGCTGGCTGGAGCTTGTCCGCATCGCACCGGATTTCACGTTGATGCAGCCCTTTGGCGGGCCTGCCAGTCACGGATTTGACGCCAGCCCCAAACGCTTGGCTGACCTATCGCGGTACTTCAGGGAGGGCGAAACCGACCTCGAGGTGGTGCAAACGCTTGCGTCGGACGCGCTTGTCGTTCTTGTCATGGTGGAACATCAGCGCGCCGAAGTCGGCGGATTGGCCGCTCAAGACTGGTCGCTCCGCGTCACTGAAGTCTACCGCAAGGACGGCATGGATTGGCAGCTCGTGCACCGCCATGCGGATCCGCTGGTCCGCAGCGTCACCCTGCAGCAAGCGGCGCTACTCGCCCGGGGCGGGTTGGAGAAAGAATAGTGTCCCTTCTCGCTGGTTCTTCTGGTCAGCCGTTTCAGAATGCCTCCAGCAGCCCGCCAGAGGTTTCTCAGCGCGAGCGCTTGGGCAACTTCGGCAGCTTGTCGGGATTGAACGCCGGGCGCTGCTCGGCTCGTTGTTCACCGGCCGGCGGCTGCTGTTCGGTGAGAATGAGCGTTCCCTGGAGAATCATTCCGGGCACTTGTTGTGCCGTCGCGGTGTAGGTCGCGATCTTGCCGGGGCAGTTTCCCTCGATGTCCAACGTGAGCTCGTCGTCCACGCCGAACACCGTTGCACGGCCGTCGGTATGGCGCTTCGTCGACACGGTGGCGGTGAAGCGATCTCCATCGACGTGACACGAGCCGTGATAGGTCATCAGGCTGTCGCGGCCCCAGATCTGTCCATCCGCGACATGGACGATCCCGGTACCCTGGTCGAGCGGCGTCTTGTACCACGCCGCGTATGTCCCGTCCTTCA
Organism: Bradyrhizobium sp. 62B; assembly: GCF_030272265.2. Lineage (NCBI taxonomy): Bacteria > Pseudomonadati > Pseudomonadota > Alphaproteobacteria > Hyphomicrobiales > Nitrobacteraceae > Bradyrhizobium > Bradyrhizobium sp. 62B. The sequence goes on from NZ_CP092841.2 coordinate 5,423,644, forward strand.
GCATGGGAGCAGTCTCCCCTGGCATCCCTCCACGATAATCCGCATGATTAGCACTAAGAAAGCGTTAATCGCGCGGCCCGTGCCAATCCGGCCTGTCCTTGCGCAGCTCGGCTTCAAGCTCCTCGACGATGCCGTGAAGCAGACACGCCGCAAGCGGATCCGTAACCTCCCGCTCCAACCGCCGGTAACGCGCGATCCGGCATTCCTGCTCTCTCAATTGGCGCTCTGTCATGACATCGGCCCTCCGACAAACTGACGCGGAGATCGCCGGGCGGTTTCGTTAAACTTTTCGGATCATTTGACATGGTTTCTGATTGGTGAAGACAACGACGTCCCGCTCTTTGCCGGTGCCGGGACCAGATCGTCCAAAGGACCGCGCCTCTAAGATGACAGACGAAGCCAGACGTCCTTGCTTGCCAGCGTGCCATTCGGCGTGGCGATCTCCATGTCCACGACGTGCAGGGAGCCGGGCTCGTCGCCATAGATGTACTTGAGGTGCCACATCAGACCGAGGTCCGGCGAAACGACGAAATCGTCCAATCCGTCGGTAATGTCTCGAACGGCATCGCGGTGGCTCGGGGACGCGGAAAACATCGCATCGATCAAATCGGCGAGGGTCATACCCTCGACGAGCATGAGTCGCGCGATCTCATCGCCATAGACGCGCCGAAGCGCTGCAACGATCGAAGCGACGGCATCCGGATTCTTCAACGACACGGCAAAGCAGGCCTCCGAAACCATCATGCCGGAGGCGGAATATTCTGCCAAGCTCAGCGAGCGCCATCGCGGACACCAGGGGCGCGGCACCCGTACCTAGAACGTCACCCGCATCCCCGCGTAGAACGCCCGCGGCCGGGCCGGGCTGAGCGAGCGCGGGTCGGTGAATTCGGCGCCGCCATTGGTGAAGTTGGGCAAGGCCTCCCGGTCGAAGAACTGTCCATAGGTCGCGTAGCGTTTGTCGAAGACGTTGTCGACGCGACCGTAGAGCTGGATGTTCTTCGCCACCTGGTAGGAGGTGTGGAGATTGAACACGGTATAGGACGGCAGCTTGGCATATTGGTTGGACTCGTCGCCGACCAGATATTGGCTGGAGACGAACAGCGCGTTGCCGCCGACCTTCCAGACGTCGGTCACGGCGTAGTCGACGCCGACCTTGACCCGGTGACGGGGGATGGCGGGAAGCTGGTTGCCGGGAACGACATGGATGTTGTCGTTACCGTCGGCAAACGGGCTTTCCGAGCCGAGCTCGAGCGGGTCAAGATAGCGCGCGTCGACGAAGGCGTAGCTCGCCTGGAACTGCAGCGTCGGCGATTTGATGTTGACTTCGGCCTCGAGGCCCTGCCGGCGGGTCCGGCCGACGTTTGAGAAATAGCCGAAGCCGGTTCGGCCGACGACGGGTACCGCCACGATGTCGTCGTAATTCGTCGCGCGGAAGCCGCCGATCTTCCAGCCGAGGGTGCCGATGTTCAACTCCTTGGTGCCGCGCAGGCCGGCTTCCACGGTCTTGGACACCACCTGCTTGAGCGGCGGGTCGGAGACCAGAAACGCCGCGATCAGGCAGGGGCGGGCTGGATCGGAGCAGCCGAGCTCGAGCGGCGTGGGCACGCGGTTGGCCTCGGAGTAACCGGCATAGGCGGTCAACTCCGGCGTGATCTTGTAGGTGCCGCCGATCACCGGATTGAAGCGCGTGAAGGTGTGATCGCCGTTGAGATCGGCTCCGAGCTGATCCTCCAGCGAAATCCGCGCAATGTTGAAACGGCCGCCGCCGGTGATGGCGAAGGCATTCGTAACGTTGAAGGTGTCCATCGCATAGAGGCCGTTATATTGATTGACGGTCCGCAGCGAGACGGGGCCGGCAACCGTCGTCGGCTGGCCGGTCGGCCCGAGGAAGAGGCCGCTCCCGTTGACGACGTAGTTTTCCCCGATCGAACCGATCTCGGCGGTGGCGTTGTACCGCGTGACGCCTGCGTCATAGCTCGCGCCCATCACGAAGCGGTTGTCATGCCCGAACAGTTGATCGGTGTTGGTAGCCTGCCCTGACACGCCGAAACTGGTCGAACGTATCGTGCTGCGGTCGATCTCGCCGAGGATCGTTCCCGGCGCAAAGGGATTGGCAAGTTGAACGCCGCCCGCGCCATTCGCGGGCGTGGCGTCATCGCCGAAGCAGAGCAACGCCGGATCGGCGCACTCCTGCGCGTCAGTCGGATTACCGTCGACCAGCTTCTGCTCGTACCTGCGCACATGCGCAGCGCCTTCGAGGGTCCAGGTCGGCGTCGCATCGGCCTTGCCGGTCAGATTGAGATAGCCGACGCGGTTGGATGTGGTCTGCGGGGTGGTGTAGGTCGCGCCCCAATATTTGTCGAGCAGCTCGGCCGGGACGGTGGCGCTGGCGCCGAAATCGTTCTTGGCGACGCCCATATTGGCGTGGAATTCGCTGTCGCCGGCCTTGTAGCCGACATCGCCGTAGAAGCGCCGCACGGTCGATTGCGAGAAATTGCGGAAGCCGTTGTCACGCAGGCCTTCGAGCGCGGCGTAGACGCCGTAGTTCTTGTCGACCTGCTTGCCCCATTGCGCCGAGCCCTGGATGCGGCCGAACGAGCCGCCCATCACGTCGATCTCGGCGCCCTGGTAAGTGAAGCCGTCCTTCATTTGCAGATTGATGGCGCCGCCCAGCGCGTTGAGGCCGAAGGCGGGATTGTTGGTCACCAGCGTCACCGATCTGATCGCAGCGGTCGGGATCAGGTCCCAATTGACGGCATCCGAGAAGGCCTCGTTGATGCGCACGCCGTTCTGATACACCGCCAAGCCCTGCGGCGTGCCCGTTACGGGCGAGGCGACGAAGCCGCGAAATTCGACATCCGGCTGGAACGGATTGCCGGTGACCTCAGTGATGTTGACGCCGGCGATGTTGTCGCGCAGGGCGTCGGTGATGTTCAGCGAACCGGTGCGCTTGATCTGGCTCGGATCGACGGCGTTGATCGCCGACGGGACCTTGTCGACATCGAGACCCCTGCCCGTACCCGGCGCGGTCGGGTAGACGTAGATGCGTGTGCGAGGGCTCGCGGACTGCGCGGCCCCGATGCGCGCGACCGTCCTGGTCGGCGCCGTGCGCCTTGCCACCGATGGCGGCGGCGCCGCCACTTCGACCGGCGGCAAGTTCTGGACGTTGGTCTCCTCGTCCGGCGCGGCCCCGGCGGGGCCCGCGAACACCAGCCCGGACACCAGACCGGTCGACACCATCAACACATAACGCTTGAACCGAAGAACCTTGCCCATCCCCGCCTTCCCATCCGTGACCACCGGCTGTTTTGCTCTTCGCCGATTGGTCGGGACGAGTGTATTCGGCCGCAACGGGTGCGCCAGCCACAAAAGGTCGGGCAATATCCGCACCCGTTTTCCCGACGAAATCGGGAATTATTCCCGACCGCCTCGGGCGCCACTAGGCGGCCGCAGTCGGAACCAGCGCCTCCACCGTCAAGCCGCCGGCGCCGGAGACGACGTTGAGCGTGCCGCCGAGCGCCAGAATCCGCTCGCGCATGCCGACGAGGCCGAAGCCGAGCTTCTGGCCCGGCTCCATGCCGCGGCCATTGTCGCTGACCCGTACCCGGGCGCAGACGCGGCCATCGTTCGCCATCTGCTCCGCCGGCTCGATGACGACATTGACCGAGGTCGCGCCGGCGTGGCGGAACACGTTGGTGAGCGCCTCCTGCACGATGCGGTAGATGGTGAGGTCGGCGGTCTCACCCGTCGCGCCCAGCGCGGGTGAGATCACGGTCTCGATCGCGACATCGGGATGGGATTCCCGCCACAGCCGCGACAGCGATTCGAGCGCCTGCCGCAGGCCCAGTTCAGCGAGACCGACGGGCCGGAGCCGCTCCAGCACGCGGCGATTGAACTGCTGCAGCGCGTTGATCTGCTCCAGCATGGCGCTGCCGTGTTTTCGCACGGCTTCGGTGCTCGGAACGCGTCCGTCCGCCTGCTTCGCGAGCGCGCTGGCATGCGCGCGCAGCGAGAACAGATACGGGCCGAACTCGTCGTGGAGCTCGCGCGCGATCTCCTTGCGCTCGATGTCCTGGAGCGACACTGCGCGCTCGGCGAGCCGCCGCTTGTCCTCGACCGCCTCATGAAGCGTTGCGGCCAGGTGGTTGAGCTTGGTGCAGATCGCGGCGAGCTCCGGCGCGCCGCCCGGCGTGACACGGGCCTCGTAATGTCCGCCTTCGAGCTTCCCCATCGCCTCCGCCAACGACCGCAGCGGCGCCAGGGCCCGGCCGACCACGGTCATCATCAGGAAAAACAGCGCCAGCGCGATCGCGGAGCCGACCTCGAGCTGGGTGACGATGGCGTCCCAGATCTCGGCGATCTCGTCGTCGGGATGCGCGGTGATCAGGAGCGAGCCCGGCTTGCCATGGATCGAGACGGGCACGCTGACCGCGGTTTGCTCGGGATGAACCAGGCTGACGAACCAGGCCGGCGGCCCGCGCGTGTCGTCATCGGCGTCTGTCCGCGGCGTCGTCAGTGGACGACCGGCTTCGTCCCGGAGCGCGATGCTGACATGGCGCAGACGGCTGAGATCGCGTGCGATCTGGTTCAGCCTGGCATCCGGATCGGGCGCCTCGTTGAGATCGGCGACGATCATCTCGATGAACTCGCGCGCCAGGCGGATCACGCTCTGGTCCTCGGCCTGCACGCGGGGACCTGCTTCCGCGACCTGCCGGCCGATATTGACGGCGAGCCCCAGCGCCAACAGCAGCGCCAGCAACAGGTTGATGCGCCCGCGCAAGGATAGATTTTGCCACATTGGTGTCGCCCGTGCCTCGCGAAGCTCTGCCCGCCCCTGTCCGATGACGTTGACAGAGGCGAAGCGGCGGATATCTAATCGGAAGCGTACAGCAATCCCGCCCGGGTTGCATGAGGCGACCTCGGACACATCGCTCACGCGCCCGTCCCATGTCGGTATCATGCGGCGCGGAATGGGCAAATCTTGTCACGAGGAACGCTGTCGCGGGGAACGCCTATGCGCATTCTGATCGTCGATGATCATCCCATCGTCGCCTCCGGCTGCCGCGCCGTGCTGGCCGACGAGGGCGAGATCGAGATTCTGGAGGCCGCCGACGCCGAAGACGGTGAGTGCGTCTTCATCGTCGAGCGCCCGGACCTCTGCATCATCGACATCAATTTGCCGACCGTCTCCGGATTCGAGCTCGCGCGCCGCATCCTCGAGCGCGCGCCCGAGGCCCGCATCATCATGTTCAGCATGAACGACGACCCGGCCTTTGCCGCGCGGGCGATCGAATGCGGCGCGAAGGGCTACGTCTCCAAGACCGGCGATCCCGACGACCTCGTCGAGGCGATCCGCGCCGTCGGAGGCGGCGGCACGTACTTGCCGAGCGCGATCGCGCGCAGCATCGCCTTTGCAGGGCCGACGCTAGCGCAGAGCCCGCTGTCGAAGCTGAACGCGCGCGAGATGGAGATCCTGCGGCTGCTCAGCGCGGGAAAAAGCCTGTCCGAGATCGCCTGGCTGGTGCAATCGTCGTACAAGACGGTCGCCAACACCTCGTCCATCATGCGCCAGAAGCTCGGAGTGAAGACCTCGGTCGAGCTGGTGCGGCTGGCGATCGACAGCGGTGTCGCCTGACGACGCCACAAATTTCGGTCACACAAGCGTTGCAATGTTGATGTGGTGAGATGCCACGGAGTGAAGGCATGACGATTCAGACTGTCTCGACCAACAAATCCTACGGCGGTGTGCAGGGTGTTTATCGCCATGCCAGCCAGGCCACCGGAACCGACATGGTGTTCTCGGTCTATGTTCCGCCGCACGCCGAGGGCGCGAAGCTGCCCGTGGTCTGGTATCTCTCGGGGCTCACCTGCACCCATGCCAACGTCACCGAGAAGGGCGAATTCCGCAAAGCCTGCGCCGAGCTCGGCCTGATCTTCGTCGCGCCCGACACCTCACCGCGCGGCACCGACGTGCCGGGCGATGCCAACAACGCCTATGATTTCGGCCTCGGGGCCGGCTTCTATGTCGATGCGACGCAAGAGCCGTTCGCGCGCAATTACCGGATGTGGAGTTATGTCACGGACGAACTGCCCAAGCTGGTCGCGGGAAATTTTCCCGTCGACGCCAAGCGGCAGTCGGTCATGGGCCATTCGATGGGCGGTCACGGCGCGCTGACGGTGGCGCTGCGCAACCCGCATCGCTATCGCGCTGCGAGCGCGTTCGCGCCGATCGTGGCGCCCTCGCTGGTGCCCTGGGGCATCAAGGCGCTGACCGGCTATCTCGGACCAAACAAGGACGCATGGCGCAGCCACGACACGGTGGCGCTGATCGAGGACGGCGCAAAGTTTTCAAGCTTCCTGGTCGACGTCGGCGAGGCCGACAATTTCCTGAAGGAACAGCTGAGGCCCGAACTGCTCGAAGCCGCCTGCACCAAGGCGGGCATCCCGCTGACGCTGCGGCGTCAGGCGGGCTATGACCACAGCTATTACTTCATCTCGACCTTCATGGGCGATCACCTGCACTGGCATGCGGAGAAGCTAAAGGGCTGAGTGGCCCTTGCTGCCCTTCCCTTCTCCCCTTGTGGGCGAAGGTGGCGCGAAGCGCCGGATGAGGGGTATCTATCCGCAAATTCGGTAAGAGTTGGACTCTCACTCGCTTCGCTTCGCGAATCCACCCTCTCCCACAAGGGGCGAGGGTGCACCGCCATCGCGGTGAGTAAATCCCCTACTCCCGCTTGCCGTAATTCGGCGCCAGCAGCCTGTTGCGGATCAGATAGCTCATCGTGCGCGTCCAGGCTTCATCGGTGTTGCCGCGCATGTCGGCGCTCGCCGCTGTGATCATGGCGCCGGTCTTCACGTCGCGCAGATAGATATTGAGGTTGATGATCAGGTTCGAGACCTTCTGCACCATGCCGGTGATCTCGAGGTCTGCCCCGAGCTGCCCGGCGAGCTTGAGATCACAGCCGCCGCAGGCCTGTAAATTGGCGTGACGGGCCGCGTCCCTGACCGGCGCGATGTCCAGCACCTGGAACCTGCCGGACTCCGTCAATTCCTTACGCAGCTGCTCGCTGATGCGCAGGAGCCGCGCCTCTTCCGGCCTGGAGCCATAGAACTCCCCGGGCAGGCTGGTGTCGATCAGCTCGAAATCGAACACGGCCAGCTTCGGCGGATCGGCGCGTGCGACCGCAGGCGTCAACAGCAAAGCGGCGATCACCATCGATGCTCGCATGATCGTGATTCCAGTCCTCGTGCGCGCGGGGACGAAATGCGGGGTTGCATGCCCTGACAAATTGGTCATGCTTGAAGCAGAGACAATTCTCTACCGGCGGTCAAGCGGGAGAGAATACCTGGAGGAAACATGATCCGATGGTTGGCCGGTCTGATCGGCTTTGGCCTTGCTGCGACGAGCGCGCTCGCGGCGGAGCCTGCCCTGATCGGCGTCGGCTATCTCGGTGTCGCTGGGCCCCGATCGACGCTATCCCTGATCGAACTTCCTGCGGAGAATGACGGCGTCGCCGGCGCGCGCCTTGCGATCGAGGACAACAACACCACGGGTAAGTTTCTCAACCAGCGGTTCGCGCTGGAGGAGCGCCGCATTAAGGAGGGCGAAGACCCGGTACAGGCCGCAACCGCGCTTGCCGAAAAGAACAGCTTCATCATCACCGACCTGCCGGCCGATGCGCTCCTGAAAGTCTCGGATGCCCTGCGCGACCGTGGCACGCTTCTGTTCAATGCGGGGGCGATCGACGAGCGGCTGCGCGAAGCCGATTGCCGTGCCAACGTCATCCACACCGCACCGACGCGCGCGATGCTGGCCGATGCGCTCGGGCAGTATCTGGTGTGGAAGAAGTGGTCGCGCTGGCTGCTGCTGGTCGGCTCGCACGACGAGGACAAGCTGTTCGCGGACGCGCTCCGGCGCACCGCCACACGCTTTGGCGCCAAGATCGTGCAGGAGAAGACTTTCGAAGACAAAGGCGGCGCCCGCCGTACCGACAGCGGCGTGACGCTGATCCAGCGCCAGATGCCGGTGTTCACGCAAGGCGCGCCGGCCTATGACGTCCTGGTCGCGGCCGACGAGAGCGAGGTGTTCGGCGCCTACCTGCCCTATCGCACCTGGGATCCGCGGCCTGTCGCCGGCTCGGCCGGCCTCGTGCCGCGCAGCTGGGACGCATCGCAGGACCAGTGGGGCGCGATCCAGATGCAGAACCGCTTCGTCAAGCTGAACTCGCGGCGCATGACGGCCCTCGACATGCAGGCCTGGACCGCGGTGCGCATGATCGGGGAAGCCACCTCGCGCACCAACTCGGGCGACGTCAAGAAGGTCTCGGACTTCATCAAGGGCCCGGACTTCTCGGTCGCGGCCTTCAAGGGCACGCGGCTCACCTTGCGCGACTGGAACCTGCAGCTGCGCCAGCCGATCCTCTTGGTCGACGGCCGCATGGTGGTATCGGTCTCGCCGCAGGAGGGATTTCTGCACCAGGTCTCCGAGCTCGATACGCTCGGCTATGATCGTCCGGAGAGCAAATGCAAGCTGAAGTGAGGACGCGAATGCTGCGCATGGGGCGTGTTGGGCTTCTCGCCGGACTGGCGTTCGCGGCAGCGCCCGCGCACGCCTTCATCGCCTATGTCTCGAATGAGAAGAGCAACACCGTCTCGGTGATCGACACCGACAGCTGGACCGTGGCCAAGACCATCAAGGTCGGGCAGCGCCCGCGCGGCATCGATTTCACGCGTGACGGCAAGTTCGTGATGGTCGCGGTCGGCGACGACGACACCATCCAGGTGATCGATGCCAAGACGCAGAGCGTGGTGGACAGCCTGCCCTCAGGCCCCGATCCGGAATTGTTCGCCCAGGATGCCGCCGGCAAGATCCTCTATGTCGCCAACGAGAACGACAACACGGTGACGGTGATCGACCTCGAGAAGCGCTCCCGGCTCGGCGACATCCAGGTCGGCGTCGAGCCCGAAGGCATGACCATCAGCCCGGACGGCAAGACGCTGATCAATACGTCGGAAACGACCAATATGGCGCATTTCATCGACACCGCGTCGCGCCAGATCGTCGCCAACGTGCTGGTCGACGCCCGGCCGCGCTTTGCCGAGTTCAAACACGACGCTTCCGAAGTGTGGGTGTCCTCCGAGATCGGCGGCACCGTCTCGATCATCGATCCCGGAAAGCACGAGGTGATCGGCAAGGTCACCTTCGAGATCCCGGGCTTGCGGAAAGAAGCGATCCAGCCGGTCGGCATCGGCATGACCAAGGACGACAAGACCGCCTTCGTGGCGCTCGGCCCGGCCAACCGCATCGCCGTGGTCGATGTCGCCTCGCGCAAGGTGACGAAATATCTGCTGGTGGGACAGCGGGTCTGGCACATGGCGTTCACGCCGGACGAAAAATATCTGCTCACCACCAACGGCGTCTCGAACGATGTCTCCGTCATCGACGTCGCCGCGCAAAAGGTGATCAAGACCATTCAAGTGGGCGAGCTGCCCTGGGGCATCACGATCGCGCCATGACCAGCCCAGCTCCGATTCCCGACCCAGGCGAGGTGCCGGGCCCCGATCCGGCCGCGGCGCCGGCGCTCTCGATCGACGGCGTCAGCCATGCCTATGGGCCGCGCCGGGCGTTGATCGACGTCTCCTTCAATGTGCAGCCGGCGAGCTTCACCGCCCTGCTCGGCCTCAACGGCGCCGGCAAGAGCACGCTGTTCTCGCTGATCACGCGCCTGTTCGGCATCCAGTCCGGCCATGTCGGCATTTTCGGCCATGACATCAGCAAGAGCCCGGGCGAGGCGCTACGACTGTTGGGGGTCGTGTTCCAGCCGCGCACGCTCGATCTCGACCTGTCGCTGACGCAGAACCTGCTCTATCACGCCGCACTCCACGGCATCAGCCGCCGCGAGGCCGCCGCGCGCAGCGCCGAGCTGCTCGGCCGCATCGGGCTTTCCGACCGCGCCGGCAGCAAGGTGCGCGACCTCTCGGGCGGGCAGATGCGGCGGCTGGAGATCGCCCGCGCACTGCTGCACCGGCCCCGGCTGCTGTTGCTCGACGAGCCGACGGTCGGCCTCGACGTCAAGGCGCGCGCCGACATCATCAGCCAGGTCCGCCAGCTCGTGACCGAGCAAGGCATCGGCGTGCTCTGGGCGACGCATCTGTTCGACGAGATCATGCCAAGCGACGACCTCGTGGTGCTGCACCAAGGCAAGGTGCTGGCGCAGGGACCGATGAGCTGCGTCATTACCGAAGCCGGCGCGCAGGACGTCAACACCGCCTTCATGCGCCTGACCGGCGCGCAAATGCCGGGAGGCGGCGCATGAGCAGCATCACGACGCGCGAGGTCCCGCGCGGCTTCTCATTTGCCGAGTACATGACGTGTCTCACCGGCATCGTCTGGCGCGAGGGATTGCGCTTCCTGCATCAGCGCGAGCGGTTCGTCTCGGCGCTGGTGCGGCCGCTGGTGTGGCTGTTCATCTTCGCTGCCGGCTTCCGCCAGGTGCTCGGCATCTCCATCATCCCGCCCTACGAGACCTACATCCTCTACGAGGTCTATATCGCGCCCGGGCTGATGGCGATGATCCAGCTCTTCAACGGCATGCAATCCTCGCTGTCGATGGTCTACGACCGCGAGATGGGCAACATGCGCACGCTGCTTGTGAGCCCGCTGCCGCGCGGCTTCCTGCTGTTCTGCAAGCTGCTGGCGGGCACCGCAGTATCGTTGCTCCAGGTCTATGCCTTCCTGCTGATCGCCTGGTTCTGGGACATCACCCCGCCATCCTCGGGCTATCTCACCGTGCTGCCGGCGCTGATCCTGTCCGGGCTGATGCTGGGCTCGCTCGGCATGCTGATCTCCTCCGGCATCAAGCAGCTGGAAAATTTCGCCGGCGTGATGAACTTCGTCATCTTCCCGATGTTCTTCGCCTCCTCCGCGCTCTACCCGCTTTGGCGGGTGCAGGAGGGCAGTCCCTATCTGTACTATCTCTGCGAGGTCAATCCGTTCACCCATGCGGTCGAGCTGATCCGTTTTGCACTCTACGGGCAGATCAACTGGATCTCGCTGGCGGTGGTAGCAAGCTGCACAATCGTCTTCATGATCGGCGCGATTTGGGCCTATGATCCCTCGCGCGGGCTGGCGCGACGGGGGCCTGCAGGAGGCGAAGGATGAAGGTTCTGGCGATGGCTGTCCTGGTGCTCGCGCTGTCGGGTACGGCGTTGCGCGCGGCCGATCCGCGCTACCCCAACTGGCCCTGCACGCAGGCCAAGGTGCCGGAGATCTCGCTCGCCGCCGTCTGGGCCGGTCCTGCGCTCGACGATGCCGAGACCAAATGGAAGAACGACACGAAAATCACCGCGCTGGTCGCCAAACTGTCGGCGCGCAAGACGCCGATCGACGAGGCTGAGAAATCGGTGAAGGACTTTCTGGCCGCCTCCTCCACCGACAAGGCCAGCAACGCAAAGCTGCTGTTCGCCGGCCTGTTCGATACGCTCAACGCCCAGCGTTCGCAGGTCATGAACGGGCTCGAACGCGTCAGCCGCAAGCAGCGCGAGGCCGCCGAGAAGATCCGCGAGGAGGCTATCCAGCTCCAGGCCCTGCAGGGCGCCACGCCGCGTGACGAAGCCAAGGTCGAGGCGCTCGGCAATGAGCTGATCTGGAAGACCCGCATTTTCGAAGACCGTAACAAGGTGGTGCGGTTCGTCTGCGAGGTTCCCACCACGATCGACCAGCGCCTGTTCGCGCTCGGTCGCGTGATCCAGCAGGAAATGGAATAGCGTCGGCCTTGCCAGGCTGCCTCCGGGTTCCCGGAGCGGCCTGGTTAACCTTTGCCCTGCTATCTGCCGGAACCAAATCGATCTAGGATGGCTTGTCGAAGTGAACTCCAAGACGTCGGGAGGCCTCGATGGGAACCACGCGATTCATCTATGCGGGCGCTGCGGCCCTCAGCATGCTCGCAACCAGCGCTTTTGCTGACGACATGACCGGCATGGTCATGCGGATTGACCGGCTCAACGGCACGATCTCGATCCAGCAGACCCAGAAGGGCACGGTCGGCGCCAGCACCGGGAGTGCCGGTGCGTTGCAGGAGTACAAGACCAAGGACGCTGCGATGCTGGACGCCGTTCATGCCGGCGACAGGGTGAACTATTCTGCCACCGACAATAACGGCACCGGCACGCTGACGAAGTTGCAGAAGCAGTAAGTATTGGGCGTCCGCCTCGCCGCTTTTGTCCCGCCAGAATGCGTCTCTCTCCTTGTGCCCCGGACGCGGTGCAGCACCCTTCAGCGTTGCACCGCAGAGCCGGGGCCCATGTCGCAGACGAACTCGCGGCTTCTGGGTCCCGGCTCTGCGCCGCAACGCTCACGCGTTACGGCTTGTCCGGGACACGGCGTAGCGTGGCCAATCAAGTCGTTCACTGCTCCGGCCGCGGCGCCGGCTGCGCCTCCTCGGTCGGCAGCTTGGCGCGCTCCCAGCCGTCGGTGCCGTCGGGGTACCAGGCGATGTTGGAATAGCCATAGGCCAGCGCCCGCTTGGCGGCGTTCCAGGACATCCAGCAATCGGCAAGGCAATAGATCACGATCAGCGCGGCCTTGTCGCCGCCCGAAACACGCGCGAGCCCGCGCTGGAGATAATCATCCATGGCCGGCGGCAAGGAGCCGTAGCCGGTGTCAGGCAGCCAGATGCTGCCAGGAATGTTCCTTCGCGGCGCATCGCGCCACACCGTGCCTTCCGGAAGGTTCTTCGGCTTCGGCGGCCTCGGCAGCACGTCGATGAACGCACCACTCTTCGCGCGCCAGATCGTCTCGGCTTCCGCCGTGGTGAGCACGCGCGCGCCGGCCAGCGTCGCCGGCACCGGCGCGCGGTAATTGTCGGCGCGATAACCCGCGGGCTCGAACGGCTCCTGCTGCTGCGCGAACGACGGCGCCGCCAACGCGGCGACGACGAGCGCAGTGGCAAGAAGCCGTCTCATGGCGACTTCTTGGCCGTCTCCGCATTGAGCGACCGATCGCTCTCGTCGAGCAGCGGGACGCCGAAATCGATCAGGATCTTGTTGATCTCGCCCTGGTTCTCCTGGATCAGCTTGTTGAGCTGCCGCTTCCAGTTCTGGTCGGCGGGACGCACGCCCATGCCGATGCGATAGACCAGCTTCGGCCCCGTGGTTTCCTTCACCAGCGGTGTGACATGAAGCGAGCCGACTTTCTTCGCGTAGTAGCCGGCCATCGGTCCCCACAGCACGCCGGCGTCGATCTTGCCGGCGGCGAGGTCGTCGATCATGGCTTGCGCCGAATTGTCGTAGCGCGTGTCGATCATCAGCGGATAGGGCTTTGCATTGCTCATCAGCCCGGCAATGGCCATGTTGGTCGCGGGCGGCGTTCCGGCGACGATGCCGACATGCTTGCCCTTCAACTTCGGATCCTCGAGCGTGTCGACGTCCTCGAGCCCGCTGCCGGCCTTGGCGACCAGTGCATAGGTCGTGCGGTAATAGGGATTGGTGCCCTGCACGACGTCATCGCCCTGCGGAAAGCCCATGATGACGTCGCAGCGATGCGCGCCCAGCGTCATCCGCACGAAGCCGGTGGCCTGCGGGAAGAAGACATAGTCGAGCTTCTTCTTGAGCTTGTCGGCAAAGAATTCGGCGAGCTTGTTCTCGAACCCCTCGCCCTTTTCGTTCGAGAACGGCAGATTGCGCGGATCGGCACAGACGCGCAGCACGTTCGGGTCGACCAGTTCGAACGAGAGGTCGCCGCTGTCATTGGTCTGCGCCACGGCGACATCGCCGAGCGCGCAGGACGCAACCAGGACCCACATTGAAAATAACCAGCGACGATGTCGTCCGGCCTCCGTCATCCTGCTTCCTCCTCGTTTTGTTTGAATGCTATCCATGCAACGCATGACGCACCATGTCTTGCAGGAAATTGTCGCCAAACTTTGCTGGCTTCGTTTTGTTGCAGTGCAATGCGGTCAATCCTTTGAACTGAGGCGGAAAAGTGTCTCGCATCACTCGAGTGATCGCAGCCTTGTCCCTGCTGGGGATCGCAACGCTAGCACGGGCCGGGACGGCCGAATTGCCTGTGAGCGAAGTCGCAACCGGAATCTTCGTACACGCCGGGACCATCGCCCTGATGACCCGCGAGAACGAGGGCGACATCGCCAATGTCGGCTTCATCGTGGGCGACGATGCCGTGGCCGTCATCGACACCGGCGGCAGCTTGCGTGAAGGCGAGGCCCTGCTGGCCGCCGTGCGGGCCCGCACGCCCAAGCCGATCCGCTATGTCATCAACACCCATGGCCACCCCGACCATGTCTTCGGCAACGCGGCCTTTGTGGCCGGAGACACTGTTTTCGTCGGCCACAGCAAGCTGCCCCAGGCGCTCGCGACGCGCGGGCCCTATTATCTCGACAATTTTCGCCGGATCATGGGCAGCGAGTTGATCGATCCCGTGAAGATCATTGCTCCGACCCTCCTGGTTTCGGACACGATGACGCTTGATCTCGGATCGCGTCGCCTGTCCCTGCGCGCCTGGCGGACCGGGCACAGCGACAGCGACGTGAGCGTATACGACGAGACGACCAAGACCTTGTTCGCGGGCGACCTCGTTTTTCTGCGCCACATTCCGGTCATGGACGGCAGCATCCGCGGCTGGCTCGACACATTGAAGGAATTGCAGACCATTCCGGCGCAACGCGTCGTTCCCGGTCACGGACCCGTGAGCGACTGGCCTGCCGCGCTGACCGATGAACGGCGTTACCTGTCAACGCTGCTGTCCGACGTGCGCGTGCTGAACAAGAACGGCGAGCCGATCCGGGCCGCCGCCGACAAGGCAGCTGCCGAGGAACGGCCGCGCTGGGAGCTGTTCGGCGATTACAACGCCCGGAACGCAACTGCAGCATTCTCGGAAATTGAATGGGAGTAGCGGGCGCGCTAACATGTGCGGGAGATCAGCTTCGCTGACTCCGAGATCAGCTTCGCTGACTCCGAGATCAGCTTCGCTGACTCAGAGGACCACGACCATGACCCGATGGACACGCCGCCTGCCCCTGATCGCCGCACTGCTCGGCATCGCCGTCGCCGTGCCCGCGCAGGCTGAAGAGGCCTACGATCCGTGGCCAGGTCTGGTGCAGGACATCTTCAACAGCCGGCCCATGAATGACGGCAGCGCCGTCATCGGCATCGAGATGCCCTATCGCGCGGAGGACGCTGCGATCGTGCCGGTGACCTTGCGCAGCAAGCTGTCGCCCGCAGACAGCCGCCGGATCCGTTCGATCACGCTCGTGATCGACCGTAACCCCGCGCCAATGGCCGCGAAGTTCGAGCTCGGGCCCGATGCCAATGTTACCGAGATCTCGACGCGCGTGCGCGTCAACAATTACACCGACGTCCACGCGGTGGCCGAGCTCAGCGATGGGCAGCTCTATGTCTCGAAGGTCTATGTGAAGGCCTCGGGCGGCTGCTCGGCGCCGGCAGGCAAGAACGCCGAGGAGGCGCAAAACCGGCTAGGCCAGATGCGCTATCGGCAGTTCGCGCGCGAGGAGGCGCCGGCGAGCCGCATCCGCGAAGCGCAGATCATGATCGGCCATCCCAACAATTCCGGCCTGCAGATGGACCAGGTCACGCAGCTCTATATTCCCGCCTTCTTTGTCAACCAGCTGAAGCTGACGCAGGACGGCAGCCCCGTGCTGTCGATGGAAGGGGGCATCTCGATCTCGGAAGATCCCAATCTGCGCTTCACCTACGTCTCCAACGGCGCCAAGCGTTTCCGCGCGGAAGCCAAGGACACGGAGGGACACGTCTTCCGCAACGAGTGGGATGTGGAGAAGCCGGGGACTTAGGTCGTGACGCTTGCTCTGATTCCCTCTCCCCTTGCGGGAGAGGGTGGATCGCCGCGCAGCGGCGAGACGGGTGAGGGGTATCTCTCCACACATGAGTTCGCGGAGAGATCCCCCTCATCCGTCGCTTCGCGCCACCTTCTCCCACAAGGGGAGAAGGAAGAAATCTTCAAAAACACCTCACCTCGGCTTCCGCCTGCGCGCGCCGCAAATCATTCACCGCCGTGTTCGCCTGCTCCGAGGTGCGGAACTGGACGCCGAGATTGCCGCGCACCTGCGACATGCTGAGCGCGGTCTCCGCGGTAACATAGCGCTCATAGGGGACGATCGAGGCCACCACGTCGATCGAGCAGGAGCATTGCTCGATCGACTGCCGGCTCTCGCCATTGGCCTTCATGCAGCCATAGACGTACTCCGCGCGCGCCGCCGTCGGATAATCGTTGGCTTCCTCGGCCCGCGCGACGCACGCGCTCGCCGCCAGCACCGTCAATACGGCGACAATCGGTCGTAGCTGTCCGGCCAGTTTCATGCGCATCCTCCCGCGGGTTGCGAGCAAAGCTATGCTATGCGTATTGTCCTGAAAAGCACTCTGTCAGAGGAAACGGCTCACAAGGCGATGAGAGCACTTGGTGTGATATGGGCACTTGGTCGAACATTGGCGCTCGCGACGACGCTGATGCTGACACTGGCCGCACCCGGCCGCGCCGCGGAGACAATCCGCCTCGCGGTGCAGAAAACCGGGACATTCTCCTGGGAGCTGGCCGCGATCCGCGCGAGCGGGCTCGACAAGGAGGCGGACCTCGCGCTGGAGGTCACCGAGCTCGCGAGCACCGAGGCCGGCAAGATCGCGATGCGCGCGGGCAGCGCCGACATCATCCTGTCGGACTGGCTGTGGGTGTCGCGCGAACGGGCGCTCGGCGCCAAGCTCACCTTCTATCCCTACTCCAGTGCGCTCGGCGCCGTGATGGTGCCGGCATCGTCGCCGATCAAGACCCTTGCCGATTTGAAGGGCCGCAAGCTCGCCGTCGCGGGCGGAGCGATCGACAAGAGCTGGCTGCTGCTTCAGGCGCGCATGAAGCAGGACGGCATCGACCTGAAGTCGGAGGCGACCATCGCCTATGGCGCCCCGCCTTTGATCGCCGCCAAGGCACTCGACGGCGAGATGGAGGCGAGCCTGAACTTCTGGAATTTCTGTGCCCAGCTCGAAGCCAAGGGTTTCAGGCGCCTCGCCGGCATCGAAGAGATCCTGCCGAAGCTGGGCGCCAAGGGCGCCGTCTCCGCGGTCGGTTACGTCTTCGACGAAAGCTGGGCGGCAAGCCACAAGGACGCCGTGGCGCGCTTCATCGCCATGACCCGCAAGGCCAAGCAATTGCTGGTCACCTCGGATGCGGCGTGGGACAAGATCGCCCCGCTCACCGGCACCAGCGATGTCACCTTGCTCAAGACCTATCGCGAGCGCTATCGCGACGGCATTCCGCGCCGGAGCATCGCTGAAGAGGAACAGGACGCGCGCGTGCTGTATCGCGTGCTGGCCGAGACCGGTGGCCGCGACCTCGTCGGCCCCGCCGCCGAGCTCGATCCCGGCACGTTCTATCACGCCGTGCCTGGAGACTGAGGTGCTGCGCCTTCTCTCGTTCGCCCTCTTCCTCGTGACCTGGTGGATTGCCGCGCTGTTCGTCGGAGGCGCGAAGCTGCCCTCCCCGCCGGCCGTGCTCGAGGTGATGATCGCGGAAGCATCGACCGGCGCGCTGTTCCTGCATCTCGGCGCCACGCTGGCGCGCGTCACGCTCGCCTTCGTGCTGGCGATGTCGCTCGGCAGCGCCATCGGCTACCTCATGGGACGAGTCAGGCTCGCCGACCGGCTCGGCGATCCCTGGCTGATCCTGCTGCTCAATTTGCCCGCGCTGGTCGTGATCGTGCTGGCCTATATCTGGGCGGGTCTCACCGAGGCCGCCGCGATCGCGGCGATCGCCATCAACAAGCTGCCGACCGCGGTCGTCACCTTGCGCGAGGGCACCCGCGCGCTCGACCGCTCGCTCGACGAGATGGCGAGCGTGTTCGCGATGCCGCGCTGGCGCGCGTTCCGGCATGTGGTGCTGCCGCAGCTTGCGCCCTATATCGCGGCCGCCGCCCGCTCCGGACTGTCGCTGGTGTGGAAGATCGTGCTGGTCGCCGAACTGCTCGGACGTCCGAACGGCGTCGGTTTCGAGATCGGCGTCGCCTTCCAGCTGTTCGACACGCCGCGGCTGCTGGCCTATTCGCTGACATTCGCCGCGGTGGTGCTCGTGATCGAAACCTTGCTGGTGCAGCCGTTCGAAGCCCGCGCAACACGGTGGCGGCCCCGTGCGGCTTGAAGTCGACATCACAGGCAAGACATTCAGGAGTGCCGCGGGCGGGAGCCACGAGGTGCTCGCGCCGCTCAAATTCGCGCTTTGCCCCGGCGAGGTCGGCGTGCTGATCGGCCCCTCCGGCTGCGGCAAGAGCACGATGCTGCGCATCATCCTCGGTCTCGACGGCGAGTTCACCGGCCATGTCGCCCGTCCGCCGCAGGCGCGGATCGGCATGGTGTTCCAGGAGCCGCGGCTGTTGCCGTGGCGTTCGGTCGAGCAGAATGTGCGGCTGGCTGCTCCTGATGTGACCGAGGAGAAGCTGTCGGAGCTGTTCAGGTTTCTGGAGCTGGACGCGCATCGCAGCCACTTTCCCGGCGAGTTGTCGCTCGGTCTTGCCCGGCGCGTTGCGCTGGCCCGCGCTTTCGCCGTCGAACCTGATCTGCTGGTGCTCGACGAGCCCCTCGCCTCGCTCGACGACGCGCTCGCCGGCCGCCTGCGCGATGAGATCGCGACCCTGGTGGCCAGCCGCCCGATGATGACGCTGCTCGTCACCCACAGCCTCGACGATGCGATCCGGCTCGGCGACCGCCTGTTCTTTTTGTCGCCGCGGCCTGCGCGTATCGTGCAGGAAGTGCCGATCGCCATTCCGCGCGCGATGCGCAGCGAAGCCGATCTGGTGAGGATCAGGGCCGAGCTGGCGGCCTTGCCGCTTGAAGCGAAATGAACACTCGTGGTCAACTGGATCAATTCGTCGAGGGAGGGCTCACCAATGCGGCGTAGGCTGATTGCGATCGGCATCCTCTTGGTCGCGGTGCCGGGCGCGGCACTGGCGCAGGCCAAGGGCAAGGGCATCAGGCTCTGGAACCTGACGACGGAGACGATCTCCGGCTTTCAGCTTTCACCCGCCGGCAAGACCGACTGGGGCCCGAACCAGTGCTTGAACGACAAGGACAAGGAGGTCGACCACGACGAGCGGCTGCGCATCAGCGGCGTCGAGCCCGGCCGCTACGACGCCAAGGTCGGCTATCCCAACGGTCGGCAATGCGTGGTCCGCGACATCGAGATCAGGGCGGACGCGGTGTTCTCGATTGCCGACAAGGATCTGAAGGACTGCACCAAGTAGCGACGGCCTAGGCCTTGTCGTTCGGGTGCGGATATTCGCAGCGCCAGCGCACGGCCTGCCACTTCGGATGCTCACCGACCCATTGCGCGATATAGGGCGGCGCGGCCATCGCGCATTGCCGCGGCGACCCACCGTAGTTGAACATCAGATGCTGCTCCTCGCAGGTCGCAGGCGAGAGGACCGCACACACGGTTACCACCAGGTCAATCGGGTTCATGCCGGAATCCTCTGGCAGGGGACGATGGAGATTTAGCACGAAAAGATACGCTCGACGGAGGGGGAAGTTTCAACTTGCCAGGGGAATGGGCGGGATCTGCAGGAGGAAGGCTTGGATCCCGTTCCCGTTGTAGGCGGGGGAAAGACCTAAAAGTTCACCCCGAATACCATCCGGGCCTGGTGGCGCTCGAAATTGACGAGGTCGAGATTGCCGCCCGATCCGGCCGGGCGGCCCCAGGCCTGCATGCTCCAGCTCAAGGTCAGCCGTGAGCGCTCGGACAGCTGGACATAGGCGGTCGGGCCGACGAACAGGGCCTGGCCCGAGAGCTCGCCGAGTCCGATGCCTTCATATTGCCGGAAGTAGCGCAGCTCCCCGCCGAGCAGCACGTTGGGCCGCACGCGCACCAGGCCGGCCAACGCCGCCCCGATCGTCGAACTCTTCTCGGATGTGCCCGCCACCTCGAAGCGCGCCCATTCCGGCTGATAGATCAAATTGAGGGCGCCGATGGCGAAGTTCGGAATGAGCTCGCGGTCGAAGGCCAGCGTGTACTCGGTGCCGTACATCCGCCCTTTTGCGCCGCTGGTCTCGTCGATGCGGTCGCCATGAAGCTCGGCGGCGACGGTGAGGCCGAACGGCGCGCGCTCGCGGTCGAGCAGGCGATAACGCAGGTCGAGCGAAGCTCCCTGGAAGTTGAATTGGCGGCGGTCGTCGATGTCGGGGACGCCGGTGATGTCGTGCAGGCTGGCGGTGGCTCCGACCTCGATGCGGAAGTTCGGCACCGGCACGATCTCGATCTCGACCTCTTTCTCCAGCGCGCGATAGGTCCCTGCGCCCTTGCCGAAGCGGCCCGTGGTCTGGGTCTGGAATTCGCGCTCGCCGGGATTGCCGACATCGGTGCCGATCATGAAGCCGAAGATGTGCTCGGTATCGAAGCCCTCTTCGGCGCCGGCGCCTGCGGGCAGAAGCGCGACCGTGCAGGCAGCAATGGTCCAGAAGCTGTTGGCTCTCGCGCGCATTCCCGACACTACCACGGCTTCGACGGCGTTTGCCATCGAAGCCGCGGCAGGTCGTCAGTCTTACTTGCGCGAAGCGCAGGCGTACATGTTGATTTCCATGCCGACCGGCACTTCCACGATCTTCGGAGCTTTCCAAGCCATTCGGGGTCTCCCCAAGTATTGAGCGCGACATCGCGCGGCGCAAAACCTAGGGCTGCGTCAGATGCAGTTCAAGCCTCGATTCGTCTGGCGAGCGCGTCTGTGTCGATTCTTCGCGGCTGCATTTCTCTCTCGGGCAAAGCCAGTTCTCTCTTGGTCAAACACGACCTGCGAGACGCTCCTTGTGCGACGCACCGCGCGTCGAATCGACACCAACGCCACCGCGCCGTCAGCAACCCTTGTCGGCCATTGCCGTGCCGTTCGGCTTGGCACCTTCGGCTCGCTGAGCGGCCGTCGGCTGGCTCTGCATCTGTCGCTGCGCATCTTCGGACGACGCCGGCGTTTCGCCGCTCGCACGATTCATCGTGCTGGTCGGCGGATGCTGGCTGGAGTCGCCGGCTGAACCGGACGCGTGCGATTGCGCCGAGCCCACGGTGACCGGACCAGAACCGGCATCCTTGTCAGTGCTGGCGCTGCCCGTGTTGCACGGGCCGGCGATGGCAACGCCGGCGCTCAAGGTCAGGATCGCGCAGGCTGCAAGAACGGAACGTTTCGTGTTCATCTGCATCTCCTCTTCTCCCGCCGCGTTGCCCCGGCGCCGGGCAGGACATCGCGAAGAGAACAGGCCGAGCTGCCCGATGTTCCGAGTGTCGGAGCGGAAATGCTCGCAGAATGCCACCCTCGTCACGTCTGTTCCGATTGCACCGCTCACCGCAACAATCGCAACAGCGCGCGGCCGGCGCGCGAGTTGAGCTCCTTCGCATCCAGCGTTCCGTCCTTGTCGGGATTGGCCGCATTGAAACGCTGCTCGACCACGGACAGATATTCGTCGAGCGTCAGCGTGCCGTCGCGGTCGGGATCGGCGGCTGCGAGTTCTTTCGCCGAAAGACGTCCGCGCAATTCGCGCGCATCGAGCGTGCCGTCATGATCCGGATCGAGCTTTGCGAACAATGCCGCTCCCGCCTTCTTCACCTCGGCAAGATCGAGCGTGCCGTCATTGTCGGTATCGAACAATTTGACCGCATTGCCGGAGGCCGACCACGCCGGGCCGGACAACAATGCAATCGTGAGCGCAAGTGCAACTGAGCGACGCGAAATCATCAAGACCTCCCAGACGAAGAGCCCTGGTTCGGGCGGGATAAAACGACATAAGTCCACAAGAGGCCGCCGGTTCAAGTCCGAAATTGCAACTTGCGCGCGCGACAACCGGGGGAACCAGACCCTCGCCCCTCGACGATCCACGTCCGGAGCTGCCTCGCGGCGCGGAATTTTTTCAGCGTCTCCGCGCAATTTGACGCGGCTGCGTCAGGTTTCCCTAAGGTGACCATCGCCGGGGTTCAACGATATCGGCACGACACGTGCGACTTTCGTATTGACGCGTTTTGGTTTCCGACGGAGTGTTGCTCCCGCAGCGTCAAAAGGCGCGCATATTGGGAGGAACGGATGAAACGCTTTGCGATGGCCGCGAGCCTCGTCATGCTTGCATCGACTTGTGCAAGCGCACAGACCACCGAGCAGCTGGTCAAGGGCGCGACTGATACATCGAACGTTCTCAATTACGGGATGGGCTACAATCTGCAGCGCTTCTCGACCCTGAACCAGATCAACAAGGACAGCGTCAAGAACCTTGTCCCGGTCTGGAATTACTCCTTCAACGACGATCGCAGCGAGGAATCGCAGCCGCTGGTGTACCAGGGCGTAATCTACGTGACCTCGCACAATGCGACCATGGCGGTCGACGCCAAGACCGGCAAGCAGATCTGGAAAACCAAGGTCGAATATCCCGCCGAGACGCCGCGCATCGTCTGCTGCGGCATCATCAACCGCGGCGCGGCGCTGTATGACGGCAAGGTTTTCCGCACCACGCTCGATGCCAACGTGATCGCGCTCGACGCCAAGAACGGCAAGGAGCTGTGGCGGCAGAAGGCGGCCGACATCAAGGAAGGCTATTCGATGACGGTGGCTCCGCTGGTTGCCGACGGCGTCGTCATCACCGGCATCTCCGGCGCCGAATTCGGCACACGCGGCTTCATCGACGGCTGGGATCCGGCGACAGGCAAGCATCTCTGGCGTACCCATTCGATCCCCTCACCGGACGAGCCCGGCGGTGACACCTGGAAGGGCGACACCTGGAAGCTCGGCGGTGGCTCGACCTGGATCACGGGGTCTTACGACCCCGAGCTGAACACGGTGTATTGGGGCATCGGCAATCCCGGACCGTTCAATTCGGCGGTGCGTCCCGGCGACAATCTCTACACCTGCTCCGTGCTGGCGATGGATCCCAAGACCGGCAAGATCAAGTGGCACTACCAGTTCTCGCCGAACAATCCGTTCGACTATGACAGCGTGGCCGAGATGGTCCTCGCCGACATGAACGTCGAGGGCAAGCCGACCAAGGTGCTGATGGATGCCAACCGCAACGGCTTTTTCTACGTGCTCGACCGTACCAACGGCAAATTGCTCGCGGCCAACCCTTACGTGAAGGTGAACTGGGCGACCGGCGTCGACATGAAGACCGGCAAGCCGATCGAGACCGACGTTGCCAAGGATGCGCGCGAGGGCAAGAAGGTGACCGTCTATCCGTCCATCCTCGGCGGCAAGAACTGGGAGCCGATGTCGTTCAATCCGCAGACCGGATTGGCCTACGCCAACACGCTCAACTTCGGCGGCAAGTACAAGGCCGAGCCCGTCACCTTCAAGCAGGGTGAATGGTATCTCGGCATGGACCTGACCGATCCCTGGCAGTTCGACGATGGCCCGCGCGGTCATCTCAAAGCGATCGACCCCATGACCGGCAAGTCGAAATGGGAAGCGCCGAGCGACATTCCGCGCTTTTCGGGCGTGCTGTCGACCGCCGGCGGCGTCGTGTTCTCGGGCCAGCTGACCGGCGAGTTCGAGGCCTTCGACGCCGACACCGGCAAGAAGCTCTGGCAATTCCAGACCGGGTCCGGCATCGAGGGCCAGCCGGTGACCTGGCAGCAGGATGGCGTGCAATATGTCGCGGTGACATCAGGCTATGGCGGCGTCTACTCGCTGTTCTCCGGCGACGAGCGACTTGCCAAGGTGCCGCCCGGCGGCTCGCTGTGGGTCTTCGCGGTCAAGCAGTAATCCGCGGCATGATGCTGAGAGAAATGTCACACGAGACGGCGGCGGTCTTCGCCGCCGCCTTGGTGCTGACGGTCGCGCTTGCGGCGACCGTTCGCGCCTCCGACGAGCCGACCGGCAATCCCATGCAGGCGCAGATCGACCACGGCAAGTCGACCTATGCCGAGAAATGCTCGCACTGCCACGGCCCAAACCTGATGAACTCCGGCACCATCACGCCGGACCTGCGCGTCTTCCCCGACGACAAGACACGCTTCGTCACCACGGTGAAGAACGGCAAGAACAACAGGATGCCGCCCTGGGGCGACATTCTCAGCGACGACCAGATCGGCGACCTCTGGGCCTTCATCTCCAGCCGGAGGAAGCCATGAGGGGCTGGCGGGCTGCGTGGAGCGTCGCGGCGCTTCTTTCGGCGATGGCATCGGTCGCGCTCGCGGCCGACGATCCCCTGAGGATCTGCCTCGACGAGGACCGGCCGCCGCTCTCGGCGCACCACCGCGGCAAGCCGGACGCCGGCTTCGACGTGCTGCTGGCGCAGGCGGTGGCGGAGCGGCTCGGACGAACGCTGACGATCCAGTGGTTCGAGAGCAAGCTGGACGAGGATTCGAGCCCCCAGCTCGAGGCCAACGCATTGCTCTCGGACGGGCGCTGCTCGCTCGTCGGCGGCTACGCGCTGACGCAGGATTCGCTCGTCGTCCCCGGGATGAAGACGGCGCGCCTGCCCGACTTCGCCGGGGCCACACGCGACGATCGGCGGCGCCGCGTCGCGCTCGGCGTGCTCGCGCCGAGTCTGCCTTACGTTTATTCGCCGATGACGGTGGTGCTGGGGCCGAAGGCAGGCGGCCGCAAGATCAGCGACATCGGCGATCTCGCCGGGCTTCGCCTGGTCATCGAAAGCGGCTCGCTCGGCGATGCCATCCTGATGACCTTCGACAAAGGGCGGCTGATCGACAGCATCACCCATCTCGTCCCCGGTCGCGACGATCTGCTCGGCGCGCTCCAGCGCGGCGACCATGACGCGACGCTGATCGACCTCGCGCGCTTCGACGCCCATCGCGCCGCGCACCCCGATACGGCGCTCACGGCGTCCGGCTATTATTATCCGATCGGCGCCAATCGCGGCTATGTCGGGCTTGCCGGCGATGGCGCGCTGATCGAGGCCGTCAACAAGGCGCTGAGCGCCCTCGCGGCCGAAGGCAGGATCGCCGAATTCGGCAGGCAGGCCGGCCTCACCTATCTGCCGCCGCGCGAGCCCGCCATCCTGGGCGACGTCTGGACCAAGATCATCCAGCGGTAGGCTCTCGTATCCCGGACGCGGTGCGGCACGCCGTGCCGCGCGGCTGAAGGAACGCTGCGCCGCGTCCGGTGCACGAACTCTGCTCCCGCATCCCAGACCGACGCCGTAGCGAATGCGCCAATCTGTCTCGCCTGACGCCCATGGCAGCGCCGGCCTGGTGCAGTACCCTGCCCGGAACCGGGAGAGAATCATGTCCAAGAAAATCGATCGCCGCCACTTCATCGCCGCCGGAGCCGGCGCCTTCGCGATGCCTTTCGTCTCGCGCAGCGCCTCGGCACAAGGCACTTGGCCGTCGCGGCAGATTCGCATGATTTGCAGCTATCCCGCCGGCGGGCAGACCGACCTGCTCGCGCGCGCCTACGGCGAATTCATCTCCAAGCAGGTCAGCAAGACCGTGGTCGTCGAGAACAAGCCCGGCGCGTCCGGCGCGATCGGCACGGCGGAGGTCGCCCGCGCCGAGCCCGACGGCCACACCATGCTGTGCTCGATCTCGACCACTTACATCATGAACCGCGTGGTGATGAAGAATCCCGGCTACGACATGGACAAGGACCTGACGCTCGTCAGCGTCATTCCCGGCGCCGGCCTGTTGCTGGTGGCCAATCCGAAGACCGGGGTCAAGACGCTGGAGGATTTCGTCGCCTTCGCGCGCAAGAGCGGCAAGGTGAACTTCGGCACCTACAGCGCGGGCTCCGCCCCGCACATGACGGTCAACGAGCTCAACAAGCAGTACGGCCTCAACATCGAGCCGATCCATTACCGCGGCGAAGCGCCGATGTGGACCGGGATGCTCGAAGGCACGCTCGATGTCGCGATGGGAAGCTACACGGCGGCACAATCGGTCCTGCAAAGCGACCGCGGCACAGTGTTCGCGGTGCATTCGAAGAAGGTCGACGCGATCCCCGCCGTCAAGACCCTCCCGGAGCAGGGCGCAACCTCGAAATTCTTCACCGTCAGCGGCTTTTCGGGTTGGGCCGTGCCCAAGGCAACGCCGCAAGCCGTCATCGACCGCCTGGCGGAGCTCTGCGTCGCGGCCAACAACGATCCGAAAGTGAAAGAGGTACTCGCCACCTTCGTGCTCGAGCCCGCCATCGGCTTCAAGGAGACCAACGAACTGTATCAGCGCGAACTGCCGGTCTGGATCGAGAGCGCGAAATCACTCGGCCTCGAACCGGCCTGAGCCCCAAGGCCCGCGCGCCGGCCGTCCTGCCGGGCCGGCTTCCGACCAAAGCCTAGTGCCGGAAGCGCAATTTCACGTTATGATTGTGCGCCACCGCCGCAAGCCCCCAGGGGCGGACAATTAGGGCCGATCGCATGACACCGGATGCAGTCGCCGTCGCCGTTATGGTCATCCTGCTCTTTCCGATGGGCTATTTCACGCTGGCATCGCCCGCCTTCCTGCTGGTGAAGCTCGATATAAGGCCGGTCGCGCTGTTGCTGCGCGGAATGTTCAACGCCCATTTTCTGGTGATGCGCGTTGCCGGAATCGTCGCGACGCTGGCTTTGCTGCTCGACGGCCGCCCGCTCGCCGCGATCGGCGTCGGCCTGCTTGCAGCTCTTGCGATTGGCGGACGCCGCTGGTTCATGCAGCGGATGGACGAGCAGCTCAACGCCGGCGAAGCCGGCGATACCGATGCCGCGGGTCGGCTGCGGCGGCTGCATTGGAGTGGAATGCTCTGCAACGCCGTGTTGCTTGCCGCCCTGCTCGTCAGCATTCCCTACATTGCGGCATCGGCGTAACCGGCATTTGATCGCCGGAACGGTGTGGTCGCCGGAGCGGCGTGATCGCCAGGGCGACTGCGGCGGCCGCCTAATGCTCGCCCGAACTCGCGACGCCCTGCTGCGCCTTGTGGATCGAGGATGGCACCACGCCAAAGTATTTCCGGAATACCCGGCTGAAATGCGATGAGCTGGAGAAGCCCCAGGAGAACGCGACGTCGGTGATGGTCTTACCGGCGTGAGCCTCGAGCTCCTGGCGGCAGTTCTGCAAGCGCGCCTGCCAGATGTAGTCGCTCACCGTGGTGCCGCGTTCCGAGAACAACATGTGCAGATAGCGCTTGGAGCAGCCGAGCTCGGCGGAGATCTGGTCGATGCACAGATCCGGATCGCGCAGGTGCTCGCGGATGAAGAACTGCGCGCGCACATACATCGCTTCGGGCCCGACCCGGTCGAACATCGTGTCGGCTTCGCGCAGCGGCAGCAGCAGCAGGTCGATCAGCGAATCGGCGACGCCGACCGCGCTGTTCGCCGACAGCTTTGCCGCTTCGTCGAAGGTCGCGTGGACGAAATCGTGGGCGATCCGCCCCGTGCCTGTCTTCGCCGACAGCTTACATGCGGGCATCCGCTGCGACGGGAATCCGCGGTCTCGCAGCAGCGCCTTCGGCACGATCACCACGTCGTGACGGGTGAAGGCCGGGCTGATGATCGAATGCGGACAGGAGACGTCATAGGCGATGATGTCGCCGGGGTTGATCTCGATGTGGCGGCCTTCTTGTTCAAAATAGGACACGCCGTAGGTCTGGAAGTGAATCTTGATGTAGGGGTGCTCATTGGCCTTGGCGCGCGCCAGCGTGTGCGCAAGGCGATGCTGGCTCACCTCGATCTGACAGAGCTTGAGGCGCGAGACGCTCGTGTAGTCGATGCGACCTTCGAGCGACGAGGCCTCCAGCGGATCGACGTCGAAATGCCCACACAGGCTCGTCAGCCCGTCGATCCAGCTCTGGATCTGGCGCTTCGGCGTCATGCCGGTCGTCGAGAGCGTGTGAATGGTGTCGGACATTAATCCAGCCACTGGTTGATCCGGAATTCGACGCGAATCGCGACCAGCGCTGCCGGAGCCCTCGGCCGTAATTGCGTGACGTTTACCTCGAATTTGAGCGGTCTTTTGGCACGAGCGCCATCGTTCCAGTGCCACCCTTGAAAGTTAATCCTCCGCCTTAGTTGCAGCGCCGTCAAGGGGAACCTGAGCGTTGAGAGGGGCCGCGATGCCGCGCGGAAGCCGCTGAATTCGCTACTGCAAAATCAAATTCTTTTCCGCCGTGCGCTGTCGAGCAAACCGGCTTCTCTCTTGGGCAAGTTTCCCGGTGACGAAGTCGTTAGGGATTGCGGCAGGAACAACAAGAACGGGCCGCTCCTGCACGTGGACCCGTGGCTCTCATCAGGAGGAGGAAACAGCACAGCATCGTTTCTGGTCCCAATCGTGACCGCCCTGCACGAGCAGACGCCGGACGAGAAGCCCGGTGAATCGATATTGCTACGGAAACAATAAACGAGACCAACGGAGGAATGACTATGCGCAAGGTGCTACTGGCGACCTTTCTCGGCTCAGCGGCGGCGCTCGCCGTCGGGAGCGCCTCAGCCAATGATGAAGTGCTCAAGATGTCGCAGAACCCGAAAGACTGGGTGATGCCGACCGGCGATTACGCCAATACCCGCTATTCCAAGCTCAACCAGATCAACGCACAAAACGTAGGCAAGCTCCAGGTGGCCTGGACCTTCTCGACGGGCGTGCTGCGCGGCCACGAAGGCGGCCCGCTGATCATCGGCAACATGATGTACGTCCACACGCCCTTCCCGAACAAGGTCTACGCCATTGACCTTTCGCAGGAGAACAAGATCGTCTGGAAGTACGAGCCGAAGCAGGACCCGAACGTCATCCCGGTGATGTGCTGCGACACGGTTAACCGCGGTCTTGCCTATGGCGACGGCAAGATCTTCCTGCATCAGGCCGACACCACCCTCGTCGCGCTCGATGTCAAGACCGGTCAGGTCGCATGGACCGCCAAGAACGGCGATCCCAGCAAGGGCGAGACCGGCACCTCGGCCCCGATGGTCATCAAGGACAAGGTGATGATCGGCATCTCGGGCGGCGAGTTCGGCGTGCAGGCCCATATGTCGGCCTACGACATCAAGACCGGCAAGCTGGCCTGGCGCGGCTATTCGGAAGGACCGGACGACCAGATCCTGGTCGACGCGGAGAAGACCACCGCGCTCGGCAAGCCGGTCGGCAAGGATTCGAGCCTCAAGACCTGGCAAGGCGATCAGTGGAAGATCGGCGGCGGCGCGACCTGGGGCTGGATCTCCTACGATCCCGAGCTGAACCTGCTCTATTACGGCTCGGGCAACCCCTCGACCTGGAATCCGAAGCAGCGTCCCGGCGACAACAAATGGTCGATGACGATCTGGGCGCGCAACCCGGACACCGGCCAGGCCAAGTGGGTCTATCAAATGACGCCCCACGACGAGTGGGACTATGACGGCGTCAACGAGATGATCCTCTCGGATCAGTCGATCAACGGCCAGCCGCGCAAGCTGCTGACGCACTTCGATCGTAACGGCCTCGGCTATACGCTCGACCGCGCCACCGGTGAGCTGCTGGTCGCCGAAAAGTACGATCCGAAGGTGAACTGGACCTCCGGCGTCGACATGGACAAGAACTCGCCGACCTATGGTCGTCCGAAGGTGCTCGACGCAGCCTCGACCGACAAGGCGGGCGAGGACCACAACGTGAAGGGCATCTGCCCGGCCGCGCTCGGCACGAAGGACGAGCAGCCGGCAGCCTACTCGCCGGACACGCAGCTGTTCTACGTTCCGACCAACCACGTCTGCATGGACTACGAGCCGTTCAAGGTGAGCTACACCGCGGGCCAGCCCTATGTGGGTGCGACGCTCTCGATGTATCCGCCGCAGGGTGAAAGCCACATGGGCAACTTCATCGCCTGGGACGGCAAGACCGGCAAGATCGTCTGGTCGAACAAGGAGCAGTTCTCGGTCTGGTCGGGTGCGCTCGCAACCGCCGGCGGCGTGGTGTTCTACGGCACGCTCGAAGGCTACCTGAAGGCGGTCGACGCCAAGACCGGCAAGGAGCTCTACAAGTTCAAGACTCCCTCCGGCATCATCGGCAACGTCACCACCTATGAGAACGGCGGCAAGCAATACGTCGCAGTGCTCTCCGGCGTCGGCGGCTGGGCCGGCATCGGTCTGGCGGCCGGTCTGACCGATCCGACCGCAGGTCTCGGCGCAGTCGGTGGCTACGCAGCCCTCAGCAACTACACGGCACTCGGCGGCACGCTGACCGTGTTCTCGCTGCCGAACTAGGCCCATCATCATCGCTCCGGCGCGTGGATCAACTCCACGCGCCGGCTCGTCTCCCCCGGGCTCCTTCGAGGATAAATCTCTTGCGTAAAATCTGCTCTGTCATTGCTGCGACGATCTTGGTTGCGTCCGGAGGAATTGCGTTCGCGGACGGTCCGGGCGACCCGACCGCCGTGAAGAAGGAAGACGACGGAAAGTGGCTCGATAAAGAGGGAACACCGACCTACAAGATTTCGGCGGACGGCACCGTGGACTGGTTCACCTATTCCGGATACCGCCGCTATCACTCCGACTGCCACGTCTGCCACGGGCCCGACGGCATGGGCTCCACCTACGCGCCGGCGCTCAAGGATTCCGTGAAGTCGATGAGCTATGGCGACTTCCTCGGCGTGGTCGCCTCCGGTCGCAAGAACGTCTCGACCGCGCAGGAGAACGTCATGCCGGCCTTCGGCGATAACCCGAACGTCGCCTGCTACATGGACGATCTGTACGTCTATCTGCGCGCCCGCTCCACTGAAGCGTGGGGCCGGCAGCGCCCCTCCAAGAAGGAGGAGAAGACAGAGGCCTACACCAAGGCGGAAGACGCCTGCATGGGCAAGAAGTGAACGCTACTGGGATTGCCGAGACGACCTCTTGGCGCCCGATGAGAATCTGAGGAGTTTACGATGAAGACACGTGCCGCCGTCGCTTTCGAGGCCAAGAAGCCGCTCGAGATCGTCGAGCTCGATCTGGAAGGTCCGAAGGCCGGCGAAGTCCTGGTCGAGATCAAGGCGACGGGCATCTGCCATACCGACGCCTATACGCTCGACGGCTTCGACAGCGAGGGAATTTTCCCGTCGATCCTGGGACACGAGGGCGCGGGCATCATCCGCGAGATCGGCCCCGGCGTGAGCTCGGTGAAGCCGGGTGACCACGTCATCCCGCTCTACACGCCGGAATGCCGGCAGTGCAAAAGCTGCCTCAGCCGGAAGACCAATCTCTGCACCGCGATTCGCGCGACGCAGGGCAAGGGCGTGATGCCCGACGGCACCAGCCGCTTCTCCTACAAGGGCAAGCCGGTCTACCACTACATGGGCTGCTCGACCTTCTCGAACTTCACCGTGCTGCCGGAGATCGCGGTCGCCAAGATCCGCGAGGATGCGCCCTTCGACAAGAGCTGCTACATCGGCTGCGGCGTCACGACCGGCGTCGGCGCCGTCGTCAACACCGCGAAAGTCGAGCCCGGCTCCAACGTGGTCGTGTTCGGCCTCGGCGGCATCGGCCTCAACGTGATCCAGGGCGCCAAGATGGCCGGCGCCGACAAGATCATCGGCGTCGACATCAACGATGCCAAGGAGGATTGGGGCCGCAGGTTCGGCATGACCGAATTCGTCAATCCCAAGAAGGTCACCGGCGACATCGTCCAGCATCTCGTCGGCCTCACCGACGGCGGCGCCGACTACACCTTCGATTGCACCGGCAACACCACGGTGATGCGCCAGGCGCTGGAAGCCTGTCATCGCGGCTGGGGCACCTCGATCATCATCGGCGTTGCCGAGTCCGGCAAGGAGATCGCCACCCGCCCGTTCCAGCTCGTCACCGGGCGCAACTGGCGCGGCACCGCCTTCGGCGGCGCGCGCGGCCGCACCGACGTGCCGAAGATCGTCGACTGGTACATGAACGGAAAGATCCAGATCGATCCGATGATCACCCACGTGCTCAAGCTCGAGGAGATCAACAAGGGCTTTGACCTCATGCACGAGGGCAAATCCATCCGTTCAGTCGTCGTGTTCTAGCTCGAAACCGTCACCCCAAGGAGGATCGACCCATGACTGTTGCACTCCATCCCTCGATCGACAACGGCCTCAAACAGGGCAGCGGCAGCTTTGCCGGCGGCACGCTCGTCTGCAAATGCAGCGATCATCCGGTCAAGGTCGGCATCAAGGGCGACGTCGCCCACAATCATGCCTGTGGCTGCACCAAATGCTGGAAGCCGCAGGGCGCGAACTTCTCGGTCGTTGCCGTGGTTCCGCGCCAGAACGTCACCGTGCTCGAGAACGGCGACAAGCTCCAGATCGTCGATCCTTCCGCAGTGATCCAGCGCCACGCCTGCAAGGCCTGCGGCACTCACATGTACGGCCGGATCGAGAACAAGGGCCACCCGTTCTACGGTCTCGATTTCGTCCATCCCGAGCTGTTCCAGGAGCAGGGCTCGCAAGCGCCGCAATTCGCCGCCTTCGTCTCCTCCGTGATCGAATCCGGCGTGAAGCCGGAGCAGATGGCGGGCATTCGTTCGCGGCTGAAGGAAATCGGGCTCGAGCCCTATGATTGCCTGTCGCCGGCCCTGATGGACGCGATCGCGACCCACGTCGCCAAAGCCAAGGCCGCCTAGCAAGGCCCCCTGAGCTGGCCAGGCCACTGAGCTTCGGCCAGACCTCCCCGTGCTCGCTGGCGTCGACCTCCGCCAGCGAGCCGGATCGGTCCGCGCTTCAGGACCAATGCGGCGATGCCGCCGCCTCTGCAACCGACGCGTCGACGAGGGTGACGAGCTCCCTCAGTCCTGGTCTCTGAATGACTGCGCAGCGCCGCCAACTTCCCTCTCGAAGTTCCGGCCCCTGCGTTTCTCCCTCCCTCGACTGAGGCATCCTGCTTCGTCCGTGCAGTCTTTCTGGCGGACGAAGCCTTTTTCATCGCAGCCCGGTTTGCGAACGCGACTCCACGCAGCGCGCTGACGCGCCCTGCTTTTGACAAACCATCGATGCAGACTTTTCCCCGTGAGAACACTCGGCTGTGAACGCCGAGCAGGCGCGATCCCGTTACGATCGCGCCGTCACGATGCCGCGCGAATACAATCAATCAAGAACAAAGAACGGGAGGTATCGAACACATCCGATCAACGAGATTCGCCTTCCTGCCCGCTGCCGGGATCTGCCCGTGCAGGAGCGTGGGCCGGGATGCGACGCAACTGGCACTGCGCCGACAGGCGTCGGCGCGTTTTGAATTTGGCATGCTTATGAAGAGCGAGGGATGATCATGATCAAGGTGAAGATCAACGGCCAGGAACAGAGCTGGGACGGCGACCCGGATCTCCCGCTACTCTGGTTCCTGCGTGACGAGGCCGGGCTGACCGGCACCAAGTTCGGCTGCGGCCAGGCCCTGTGCGGCTCCTGCACCGTCATCGTCGACAAGGAGGCGGTGCGCTCCTGCATCACGTCGATCAACGACGTTGCCGGACGCGAGGTCACCACGATCGAGGGGCTGCATCCGAACGGCGACCATCCGGTGCAAAAGGCTTGGCGCCAGGTCAACGTGCCGCAATGCGGCTTCTGCCAGGCCGGCCAGATCATGCAGGCCGCCGCACTTCTGATGGACAACCCCAAGCCCTCGCACGACCAGATCCGCCAGGCGATGTCCGGCAACATCTGCCGGTGCGGCTGCTACCAGCGCATCGAGAACGCGGTCCATCTCGCATCGACGGGAGTGTGACATGAATTTCATCGACAATCCCCGCAAGCTTCGCGGTTTCGAGAAGCACGTCAGGGTCGAGAAGGTCTCGCGCCGCAGCATCCTGAAGGGGCTCGGCGTCACCGGCGGCTTCGTGCTCGCCGCCCCCGTGATGTCGCGCCAGGCGCTGGCCTATGAAACCGGTGCCGGCAAGATGCCGCACGGCGTCGTGGTCGATCCGCGCGTTTTCGTCTCGGTCGCCCCTGATGGTATCGTCACCATCGTCGGGCACCGCTCGGAAATGGGCACCGGCGTACGCACCAGCCTGCCGTTGATCGTGGCCGAGGAGATGGAAGCCGACTGGTCCAGGGTCAAGGTGCAGCAGGCCCATGGCGACGAGGTCAAGTTCGGCAACCAGGACACCGACGGCTCGCGCAGCACGCGTCACTATCTGATCCCGATGCGCCAGATCGGCGCCTCCGCCCGCACCATGCTGGAGCAGGCCGCGGCGAAGCGCTGGGGCGTGCCGGCGACCGAGGTCAAGGCCGTCAATCACGAGGTCGTCCACAGCGCCAGCGGTCGCAAGCTCGGTTTCGGCGAGCTCGCAACTGATGCCGCCAAGGAATCGGTGCCCGCACTCGAAGGCCTCAAGCTGAAGGACCCCAAGGATTTCCGCTACCTGACCAAAGGCCAGATCGGCATCGTCGATCTCCACGACATCACCACCGGCAAGGCGCGTTACGGCGCCGATGTGCGGCTGCCCGGCATGAAATATGCCGTGATCGCACGCCCGCCGGTGACCGGCGGCAAGCTCGTCTCGTTCGATCCGGACGCGGCGCTGAAGGTGCCGGGCGTCGAGAAGGTGATGAAGGTTCAAGGCTGGCCGTGGCCGTCCAAGTTCCAGCCGCTCGGCGGCGTCGCCGTGATCGCGCGCAACACCGGCGCGGCGATCAAGGGCCGGGATGCGCTGAAGCTGACCTGGGACGACGGCGCCAACGCCAAGTACGACTCGGTCGCCTACCGCAAGGAACTCGAGGAGGCCTCGCGCAAGCCGGGCCTCGTCGTGCGCAAGGAGGGCGATGCGGATGCCGCCCTGAAGAGCGCCGAGAAGGTGATCGTCGGCGAGTACTACATCCCGCATCTTGCCCATGTCAGCATGGAGCCGCCGGTGGCGGTCGCCGACGTCAAGGGCGACAAGGCCGAGATCTGGGCGCCGGTGCAGAGCCCCGGCGGCACCCGCGACGACGTCGCCAAGACGCTCGGCATTCCCGAGGGCAACGTCACCGTCAATGTCACCCTGCTCGGCGGCGGCTTCGGCCGCAAGTCGAAATGCGACTTTGCGCTCGAGGCTGCCCTGCTGTCGAAGGAGCTCGGCGCGCCGGTGAAGGTGCAATGGACGCGGGAGGACGACATTCGTAACGGCTTCCTGCACACGGTCTCGGCCGAGCGGATCGAGGCCGGCCTCGACAAGAACGGCAAGGTGATCGCATGGCGCCACCGCAGCGTGGCTCCCAGCATCGCCTCGACCTTCGCGGCCGGCACCGTGCACCAGGCACCGTTCGAGGTCGGCATGGGCCTCGCGGACGTGCCGTTCGAGATCGCCAACATCTCCTGCGAGAATCCGGAAGCCGCCGCGCATACCCGCATCGGCTGGTTCCGCTCGGTCTCCAACATCCCGCGCGCCTTCGCGGTGCAGTCGATGGTCGGCGAGATCGCGCAGGCGACGGGGCGCGACCAGAAAGACATGCTGCTCGAGCTGATCGGCTCGCCCCGCATCGTCAAGCCGAACGTGAAGGACCTCTGGAACTACGGCGAGCCCCAGGACAGCTACCCGATCGACACCGCGCGCCTGCGCAAGGTGGTCGAGCTGGTCGCCGAGAAGGGCGAATGGGGCCGGAAGGTGCCGAAGGGCCACGGCCTCGGCATCGCCGTGCACCGCAGCTTCGTCAGCTACATCGCGACCATCGTCGAGGTCGCCGTCGACGACAAGGGCAAGCTGTCGGTGCCAAGGGTCGACACCGCGATCGATTGCGGCACCTATGTCAATCCCGAACGCATCGCCTCGCAGATCGAGGGCGCCGCGATCATGGGGCTGAGCCTCGCCAAATACGGCGAGATCAGCTTCAAGGACGGCAAGGTACAGCAGAAGAATTTTGACGACTTCCAGGTCGTCAGGATCGACGAGTCGCCTGCGGTGACCAACGTCTACATAGTGCCGCCCGGACCTGACATGCCGCCGAGCGGCGTCGGCGAGCCCGGCGTTCCGCCATTCGCGCCGGCCCTGATCAACGCGATCTTCGCGGCGACGGGAAAACGTATCCGCTCGCTTCCGATCGGCAAGCAATTGGAGGCGTAAGACGAAAGAGAAGCGCGAGACGGAACACAAACCTTCTCGCGCCGTTTCCATCGATCTGACAGGAGCAGATCGATGACCAACATCTCAAGGGCGCTCGCAGTCTCGCTGTCGGGCGCCTTTCTTGTGACGGCCTCCGGCGCATTCGCCCAAGGCAATACAACGCCGCCGACCACGGCCACGCGCCCCACCACGCCCGACCAGAACTCGCTGCCAAACGCCAACGCCCCACCCGCCTCGACCACCCAGACCACCGGACAGCACAATCCCGATCCGAAGGTTCAGGAGATGAACCAGAAGGAAAAGGACAAGGTCGATCGTCAGGGAAAGTAGGCTGCTCACGCGCCGTCATGGCCGGGCTCGTCCCGGCCATCCACGGCCTTCTGCGCTGAAGCGGCTTCGGCCGCGCAGGCGGGACAAGCCCGGACATGGCGACGAGTACGCGCACGGGCAATCCTTCCCGAACACTAGAATGCGGCGGACGCCGCCGTCCGCCGCATTCGCCACCCCCCTGCTGCTCCGCTATCTTCGATCCGCCTGCGGAGCTACTTCTTCAGTGCGAACACCCAGATGACCCCGCCTTGCGGCACATTGGCTTCGATGCCGATGTTGTTGGTCACCAGCGCGTCCTGGATGCGTTGCGCGTCCACGCCCCATCCCGACTGAATCGCGATGTATTGGGTGCCGTCGATCTCATAGGACACCGGCATGCCCATGATGCCGGAGTTGGTCTTCTGCTCCCAGAGGAGCTCGCCGGTCTTGGCGTTGAAGGCGCGGAAGTTGCGGTCGTTGGTTCCACCGACGAAGATGAGATCGCCCGCAGTCGCCGTCACCGAGCCGAACAGCTGCGATTTCGGGAAGTTGTGCTGCCACACCTTCTTGCCCGTCGCGGGATCCCAAGCCTGCAGCTCGCCGAAATGATCCGCGCCCGGCTTCGTCTTCAGGCCGATGTCCTCCGGCTTGGTGCCGAGCCAGAGCTCGCCCGGCTTGAGCGCGACCTTCTCGCCGGTGAACCCGCCGCAGAAGTTCTCGTTGGCAGGCACATAGACGAGGCCGGTCTTCTGGCTGTAGGCCGCCGACGGCCAGTCCTTGCCGCCCCACAGCGACGGACAGAACTCGA
Organism: Bradyrhizobium sp. 62B; assembly: GCF_030272265.2. Taxonomy (NCBI): domain Bacteria; kingdom Pseudomonadati; phylum Pseudomonadota; class Alphaproteobacteria; order Hyphomicrobiales; family Nitrobacteraceae; genus Bradyrhizobium; species Bradyrhizobium sp. 62B. Next base: position 5,460,681 of record NZ_CP092841.2, read on the forward strand.
CGCGCTTGCCGATCACCGGCTTGTGCGCGGGGTCGACGATGGGCTTGCCGCTCTCGGGTTCGATACCCTTCCAGACGTCGGTGGAGACGAACGGCCACCCGGCGACATAGTTGATCTTGGTCGGTGTGCGCTCGAGCACCCAGAAGATCGCGTCGCGGCCCGGATGGACCAGGCTCTTGATGTTGCGGCCGTCGCGCTGCAGGTCGATCAGCATCGGCGCCTCGACCTCATCCCAGTCCCAGGAATCGTTCTGGTGATACTGGTGATGAGTCTTGATCTTGCCGGTGTTGGGATCGAGCGCGAGCACCGAGGAGGTGTAGAGATTGTCGCCGGGATGGGTCTCGCCGGGCCATGGCGCGGCGTTGCCGACGCCCCAATAGATCGTCTTGGTCTCCTTGTCGTAATTGCCGGTCATCCAGGCCGAACCGCCGCCGTTCTTCCAGTCGTCGCCCTGCCAGGTCTCATGGCCCGGCTCGCCTTCGCCCGGAATGGTGAAGGTCCGCCACAGCTCCTTGCCGTCCTTGGCGTCATAGGCGGCGACATAGCCGCGCACGCCGAACTCGCCGCCGGAGCCGCCGACGATCACCTTACCGTCGACGATCAACGGCATCAGGGTCATGTACTGGCCCTTCTTGTAGTCCTGCACCTTGGTGTCCCACACCACCTTGCCGGTCTTGGCATCGAGCGCGACGACGTGGTCGTCCGTGGTGGCGAGGAAGAGCTTGTCTTCCCAGAGGCCGACGCCGCGGCTGGTCGGATGCAGCTGGAACAGATCGTCGGGGAGCTGCCGCTTGTAGCGCCAATATTCGTCGCCGGTCTTGGCATTCAGCGCGATGACCTGCCCCATCGGGGTCGCCACGAACATCACGCCGTTGTTGACGATCGGCGGCGCCTCGTGGCCTTCGACGACGCCGGTGGCAAAAGTCCAAACCGGCGTGAGGTTCTTCACGTTGGACGTGTTGATCTGCTCGAGCGGGCTGTAGCCATGGCCGTCATAGGTGCGCCGGTAGAGCATCCAATTGCTCGGCTCCGGATTTTCCAGCCGCTGCGCCGTGACCGGCGAATAGCTCTCGATCGGGCCAGCCATTGCGGCGGTCGAAACGAGGCAGGTGAAGGCGACGAAGCCGGACAGGTAGAATTGCTTCCTGGTCATGGAAGTGTTCATGGACGTTCCCCTTTTTCATCCGTTTGAATTCTTGTGTTGAATTCTTGTCGTTCGTCCCGTCGTCCGCCGTCGGCGGATACGACCTCTCGTGACGCGGGCTTAAGGCCCGCATCGTCCGTCATCCTGGCTGCGCGCCACCTACCTTTCCGATGAAATTGCCGGCGACGCTGAGCGATCCGTCAGCGAGCGCGAGCGGCAGCGCCGCGAGCCGCCGCGGCGCCGGTCCGAACACGACCTGTGCGCCCGCACGAGGGTCGTATTCGGAGTTGTGGCACATGCACTTGAACACCTCCTTGTCGCCGACATCGCTCTTCACCCAGGCGGTGACGGGACAGCCGGCGTGGGCGCAGATCGCGGAATAGGCGATGATGCCGTCGACGGCGCGCGCGGCGGTCTTCTCGTCGAGCTCGGCGGGATCGAGCCGGATGATCAGGATCTCGTTGAGCCGGGAGGCGCTGCGCACCACCGATGTCTTGGGATCCTTTGGCCAGGCATGCACCGGCGGTCCGCCGGCCGGCAGGTCCGCCGCGGTGATCAGTTTTCCTTCCTTGTCGCCTTCGGAGAAGACGAGCACATCGCCCTTCTGGGGCCGTTCGTCGGAGCCGGGCGGATCCTCATCCGCGCGCGCCTGTGCGGAGCAACCGAGGCAGGCGGTGGCGGCGAGCGCGCCGAGCAGCACGGTTCGCCGCGTCTGCTCACTGCATGCGTCAGCGTTTGGTTCCGTGGAGCTCTCGGACGTTGAGGAGTCGGTCGTGAACGATGCGCGGGACATGTTCGCAAGCAGGCGCTGGAACTCTGCCAAAAACAAGGCGAAGAATTGGCGCCGCAATGCATCAATATGGCTTTGCTCGTTTTGATTGAGCAAGGCTGAATACAATCAAACGCGTTTTCGCGATTTCAACGTCACGCGGCGCGATCGGCATGATGATTTTGCAGATCAGACCGATGATGTCGGAATTGGTGCAGCGCGCTATTCGTCGCGCTGCGCAAACGCGACGCGATATGCTTGCACACTCTGCAGGCAGTCGGTCGGCGTCAGGACCTGAGCACGTGACGCGGCGCGGCGATAGAACCGGCAACGGTTGCGGACGCCATCTCGAAGCTGTCGGCGATGCGGCGCGCCTTGTCGATGAACAATGCTGCCGCCGGCGGCGGGCAGACCTCGCGCGCGGTCTGCTCGAACAGATCGAGCCAGCGGTCGAAATGGCCGCCGACCAGCCTCAGCGGCAGATGCGCCCGCATCGGCGAGCCGTGATAGCGGCCGCTCATCAGCACGACCGAGGACCAGAAATCCTTGAGCTTGGCGAGATGCTCGTCCCAGTTCTGCACGGCGGCGAACACCGGTCCCAGCTGGGCGTCTTCGCGTACCCGTCCGTAGAAGCGGGTGACGAGTTCCCCGATCATCTCCTCGGTGATCCCGGTGCGCTCGATCGCATCCTGGGTCAACAGGTTCCGCCGTGCGGCCGCCGCCTCGCGCTCGGCCTTCAGTCGATCCGACATATTTCTCTTCGCCCGTTTCGTCTTTCCCTCTCCCCCTGTGGGAGAGGGTGGCTCGCCGCATAGCGGCGAGACGGGTGAGGGGTATCTCTCCGCTCACGCCTCAAGCATTTGAGCCTGCGGAACCAACCCCTCATCCGGCGCTTCGCGCCACCTTCTCCCACAAGGGGGGAGAAGGAAGGACACCTGCGTCCATGCTGAGACAATTCGCTATGTCCGTCTTTGTCGCAGCGCAAATCACCAAGATCAGGCGCCGTAGCTGTAAAAGCCCTGCCCGGTCTTGCGGCCGAGATGGCCGGCATCGACCATTTCCTTCAGCAGCGGCGCTGGCCGATATTTAGGATCGTTGAAGCCCTTGTAAAAGACCTCCATCACCGAAAGCATGGTGTCGAGCCCGACGAGATCGGCCAGAGCCAGCGGCCCGATCGGATGGTTGCAGCCGAGCTTCATGCCGGCGTCGATCTCTTCCGCGGTCGCGATCCCCTCCTGGAGCGCGAAGATCGCCTCGTTGATCATCGGGCACAGGATGCGGTTGACGGCAAAGCCCGGGCTGTTCTTGGCGGTGATCGCCACCTTGCCGACGCGCTGGGCGAAATCGAGGGCCTTGGCGTGAGTGTCGTCCGAGGTCTGCAGGCCGCGGATCAGTTCCAGCAGTGCCATCACCGGCACCGGGTTGAAGAAGTGCATGCCGATGAAGCGGTCGGGACGGTCGGTCGCGGCAGCAAGCTTGGTGATCGAGATCGACGAGGTGTTGGTCGCGACCAGCGTGCGCGGCGACAAGCTGGCGCAGAGGTCCTTCAGGATCTTGACCTTGAGCTCTTCGTTCTCGGTCGCGGCCTCGATGACCAGGTCGCAATCCGAAAGCTTCGCCCGGTCGGTGGTGCCGGTGATGCGCTTGAGCGTGGCGTCGCGATCGGCTGCCGACATCTTCTCCTTCTTGACCAGGCGCTCGAGGCTGCCGCCAACGGTCGAAAGCCCGCGGTTCACGGCCGCATCGGAAATGTCGACCATCACGACCGAGAGCCCGGCCGCCGCGCAGATCTGCGCGATGCCGTTCCCCATGGTCCCTGCCCCGATGATGCCAACGGTCTGGATCATTGCCTCTTATCCTTCATCCTTACGAGCGTGCCAGGCCGGCCCCGCCCATTGTTCCTGCACCAGGGTCTAGCACCGCCGCCAGGCGGCAGCGACCCGATCCTGCCCCTTCCTTAAAGCATCCATGGCGGGAATAAAGCCGCCTTTCGGCCGCGAACGGGCCCGGTTTGGGCGGTTGCAGGCGGTTCGCCCCTGAATTTGCTCCGGCTCTCTGCCGGCGCCCACGACAAACGGCCGACGCCGGCGCGCTTCCGATCGCCATCGACCTACACCGATCGGACGATGCGGCCCCCCACCGACACGAAGTAATTGATGCACCCAGCCCACCGCGAATGCTTCGCAACTCTCTTGTGACATAGCCCACATCAGCCGCGGGGCTCGCCCGTTAGCATCGTGACCATGAAAAAACACATCAAGCTCCCCGTCATCCTCACCGCTCTGCTCGTCGCAACGCAAGGCCTGGCAGCAGAGATCAAGGGCGCCGGCTCGACCTTCGTTTCGCCCGTGATGGCGAAATGGACCGACGCGTACAAGGCGCAGACCGGAAACATCGTCAGCTATCAAGCGGTCGGCTCCGGCGTCGGCCTCAACCTGATCAAGAAGGAAGCCGTCGATTTCGGCACCAGCGATATGCCGCTCGAGCCGAAGGAGCTCGACAGGCTCGGACTGATGCAATTTCCGATCGTGATCGGAGGCGTCGTCCCGGTGGTCCATGTTGACGGCATCAAGCCCGGCCAGCTCCGCTTCACCGGCCAGCTGCTCGCCGACATCTACCTTGGCAAGCTCAAATCCTGGAACGATCCGGCCATTGGCGCGATCAACCCCGATATCAGCCTGCCGAACGCGCCGATCACGGTGGTTCACCGGATCGACGGCTCCGGCACGACGTTCAACTGGTCGAACTATCTGTCGAAGGTCAGCCCGCAATGGAAGGCGAGCGTGGGTGAAGGCACCTCGGTCGAGTGGCCGCTTGGCCTCGGCGGCCGGGGCAATGACGGCGTCGCCTCACTCGTCAGCCTGGTCCCCGGCGCGATCGGCTATCTCGAATACACCTACGCGCTGCAACGGCTCGACCGGATTTCCTTCGGGCTCGTGCAGAATAGTGCCGGCAATTTCGTCGTGCCCGACGGCGCATCGTTCCAGGCCGCGGCCGCGAGTGCGGACTGGAAAGCGGAGAAGGATTTCCATCTCGTGCTCACCAACGCACCCGGTCAAGACGCCTACCCGATCACGGCGACGACCTTCGTGCTGATGCCGAAGACGCCGAAATATCCGGAGCGCTCCGCAGCCGCCATCGACTTCGTCCGCTGGTCGCTCGGGAGCGGCAACTCCCAGACCGAGACGCTCAACTACGTCCCGCTCCCACGCACCCTGGTCGATCAGGTCGAACGCTACTGGCAGCAGAGTCTTAGAGTCACCCCGACGGTCTCGGCTTCGACGAGCGTCGTCAAGCGCTGAAGCCGAACGCGACCAGGCTAAATTCAGTTTTCAAACCGCTCCATGTGAGTATGTTGTGATGGGCCTGCCGGCGGGAAACCTTCCCAAGCGGCAGGCGGAGCCACAAGGTGCTTTGCACCTGAATCCTCGCAGGGAATTTTTCGTGCATAGCCTTCGCAGTCCCGACCCCGACGCTCCCGAGGCACTCCCGCTGGCGCCGACGTCCCGACGCGGATGAACGACTTCGCCCGATCCATTGGCGCCGCGTTCACGCTGATCGGCGAAGCCGACGCCGAGCTGCTCGGCATCGTCGCATTGTCGGTTCGCGTCAGCCTGACCGCGAGCGTCATTGCCCTCATGATCGGCGCACCGATCGGGGCCCTGCTCGCGATCACCCGCTTCCGCGGGCGGCAGGTGATCATCGTGCTGACCAATGCGCTGCTCGGCCTTCCGCCGGTCGTGGTCGGGCTCGCGCTCTATCTTTTCCTGTCGCGGTCGGGCCCGCTCGGGGCGGCCGGACTGCTGTTCACGCCGGCCGCCATGATCATCGCGCAGACGCTGCTCGCCACGCCGATCGTGGTGGCGCTGGTGCACCGGCCCGCGAGCCTGCTGTGGGCGGAGTATGGCGACCTCGCACGGATCGACGGCCTGTCGGCCCTGCGCAGCATGGCGCTGCTGTTCGCGCTCGGCCGCACCTCGCTGCTGACGGCCTTTCTCGCGGCCTTCGGGCGCGCCATCGCGGAAGTCGGCGCCATCATCATCGTCGGCGGCAACATCCGCGGCTTCACCCGGACGATGACGACCGCGATTGCGCTGGAGACCAGCAAGGGCGACCTGCCGCTGGCGCTCGGACTCGGCCTGATCCTGCTCGCGCTCAGCGTGGCGGTGTCGACGATCGCCTTCCTGCTAGTGGGACGCGTTGGGGAAAAATAGCTGCTCGCCGCCGACCTTGTAGCCGGCGATCGCCTCCTGCCCCTTCGACGAGACCAGCCAGTCGACGAAGGCCTGCCCGTCCTTCGCCTTCACGTTCGGGTGCTTTTCGGGATTCACCAGCATGACGCCGTATTGATTGAAAAGCCGCTTGTCCCCCTCGGTCAGGACGGCGAGCTCGCCGCGATTCTTGAACGACAGCCAGGTGCCGCGGTCCGACAGCAGATAGGCGTTCGACGACGAGGCCATGTTCAGCGCCGGGCCCATGCCCTGGCCGATCTCCCGGTACCAGCTGTCCTTGCCGGCACCGATATCGACGCTAGCATCTTTCCACAACCTCAGTTCGGCCGCGTGCGTGCCGGACTTGTCGCCGCGCGAAATGAACGGCGCCTTCGCCGCCGCGATCTTGCGCAGCGCGTCCGTGACGTCCTTGCCGCCGGCGATCTTGGCGGGATCGCTCTTTGGGCCGATGATGATGAAGTCGTTGTACATGACGTCGAAGCGCTTCACGCCCTGCCCTTCCGACATGAACTTGTCCTCGGCAGGCCTGTCATGGACGAAGACGACATCGGCATCGCCGCGCCGGCCGATGTCCAGCGCCTGGCCGGTGCCAACGGCGACGACCTTCACGCCGATGCCTTCGGCCTTCGTGAACAACGGCAGCAGATGGCCGAACAGGCCTGATTGTTCCGTCGAGGTGGTCGAAGCGACCGTGATGGTGCGATCCTGTGCGGACGCGACGGTGGACCAGAGCAGAAGCGCTCCGATGGCGATGATCTTCCTCATGCGGCATTCCCGGACAAACAATGACGGTCCTGAATAGCCCGTGGCGACGAAAACGGGAACCCCGACGTAAGGCCGCATAGAGTTGAGCGAGCGGCTACAAAGCGGCAGGAACGTCGCTGGCGCAGCCGGATTATCTGGGATGTAAAGTCAAGGAGAATCCAATGAAGAAGCTCATCTTGGCATCGGCATGCATCATGGCGCTGGCGACCGGTGGCGCCGTCGCGCAGACACAACCGGCTCCCGGCGCCTCCAGCCAAAGCGACGTCGGCCCCTCGTCGCGAGGCCCCGCCACCAAGGGCATGACGACCGGACGTTCGTCGAACATGCAGAATGAGGCCAGCGACAGCAAGGGTGCGCAGCAACCATCGGCCGGCGGCACCAACACCAACAACATGGGCAGCCAGGCCGGCGGCAGCTCAGGCTCCGGCGGTGGTGCCGGCTCCGGCAAATAGTCGGAAGGTCGAGGATCCCGGGAGGGGACCGTCGTCCCCTCCCACGGACCGGCAGGGGTCGATCAACGGCCTGGACAATATCTCATCACGCGGCGGACGCCCTGCGACTCCGGTTCCTTCATCCAATCGATCTTCCAGGCCAGCCAAAGCTTGTCGTCGTCGACGACATAGGCAAACGTCGATGTCGAAAAGCCTCTGGGATTGCGAACCGTGACCTCACCGCAGACCACCTCGATCGCGCGGCCCTCGGGATCGGATGCAGGACTGGTCCAGGAGATGTGGATCTCCGCATTGGGCGGAATGAGGTGAGCGGCGATTTTCGGCGTGAGATCGTCCGCGAGCACCGGCGCGCCCATGCTAGCGGCGAAGACCGCGGCAAGACAAATCTTGTGGATCACGTTCACTCTCCTTCCGTTTCGGAAAGAGCGTGCCTGCTTCGGCGCGGCTGCACTGTGGTGGCGGTCACGTTGGTCGGCCAAACCGTGGCCTTTGCGACGATCGCCGCCTTGCCATGACGGCTGACACGTCACTCGCCGACTTACGCGACGAATGCGCGGATGTTCTGCAATTGATCTCACCTAGATTGACAGGGATGTGACGGCCGGGGCAGTTTTTCATATTGCTGGCGAATCAGCGATTGCCTCACGCCGAGTACCTCTTGGACAACTCCTAGTGCTTTCGAGACTGATATCGTTGCTGCGCCGCATCCCCGCGGTGAAATGGGCATTCACCCGGCTTCGGCCTGAGCCGCATAGCGGCAGCATCGACGTCACGCCGGTCGCCGCAGACGTCTCGCCCATCAACGCCGAAGCCCCTGTCGCCGAAGTCGTTGTCGCCGAAGACGTCGCGGAAGCCGCTTCGACTCAACTTGCCGAAATCAGCACGACTTCGGCGCAGGACGAGGCCGGGGACGAGGTTCGCTCCACCCAGGATGATACCGCGATCTCCATCATCGCGGAGAGCCCGCCGGCAGCACCAACCGACGCCGTCGCCAGCGACAATGTCTCACGGGAGATCCCGTCCGACATCGCGCCGGTCGTCGAGGAGGCTTCGGCCGCCGAGATCGAAACTGCGGCCGAAGACACTCACGAACCCGCGATCAGCCACGATCCTGTCGTTGAGACCCCGGCGAAAGTCGAGGCCGCCGACGCGGAGCCGGTCGCCGTCGAGGTTGTCGGCGAACCGGTGGACGCCGCCGAACTCGTGGTCGGCAGCGAGCCACCTCCCGCGCCCCCGACTGACGCCGAGCCCATTGTTGCGGAGGACGCACCGCCATCGTCCACCGATGTCGAGATCACTCCGACTGACGTCCCTGCCCTCGTCGTCAGTGACAATCGCACCCCTGACGTCAGCGAGGATATTGAGCCAACCGCTGACGCGCCGCGCGTTACGTCTGCCGATGCCGAAGTTCTGGTCGAGCCTGCCTCCGAGAATGATTTCGACGGCGATCCGTTGCCGGACGACGCGGTGGTCATCGAGCCGGCAGCTGCGGATATTGCTGCGCCCGTCGCGGCGGTTGTCGTGGAGCAAGGTTCCACTGATACGGCCAGCGTCGTCACGGACATCGCGCCGATTCCGGCGCGCGTGTCGCCAGCTCCGGAAGTCCGCAGCCCGCCGAAAGTTCGCGCGAGACCCGCGGAGCCTGCCGATCGCGCGGCGCTGATCCGGCAGCGCTGGGCGGAAAGCGGGATCAGGATGTGGAATCCTCGGCTTCACGGCACTGGCGAAGCCACGCTGAACATCCAGGGCAGCGTCGGGCTGCTGCCGCCCGCGCCCGGCGAAACCATGCCGCGCTACGACAAGCTGGAATTCAAGATGCTCGGCGGACAGATCGTCTGCGAGGGCGTCATCGTCGACGCCCCCGCGCAGGCGAGCAACCGCAGTTTCACGCAGCTCGCCGAGCCCGGGAAACTCGAGCGAGTGCGCGAACCGGCGCGGGAACGCCAGGCCGCTCTCGCCTGATCCTTTCGCCTGCAGCGACCGCCGCGACGTGCTAGGTTGACATCCCGACATGGGAGATCGCCTATGCGCACGAGTTCGTTGCTTCTGGTCGTGATCGCCGCCCTCTGTGTCCCGCAAGCCGCGGTTGCGGCGCCCGGCAAGCGGTCGCGCCACCCGCACGCGACGGCCCCCGCCACCGATCCGGCCGCGCCCTACAGGGCCGACCGGCTGTCCTCCTCGCGCGGCGAGACGATCCTCAACACGCCCGGCCAGACCACCGTGCTGACGCGAGAGGTTCTCGACGACAAGAACGCGACGAGCCTCAGGGACGCCATGCGCTCGACCGCCGGCGTGACGATCGGGCGCTAGCCGTCCCCCGCGGCGCTCAGCCGACGCGCCGTTGTTCCTGCAACACACCTGAAATTTTCCGCGCGCGAAGCAGTTGCCCGTGATGGCGGCCGCGACGTAACTTGCGCACCGGCCGGTGCCACATCCGTGCCTGATCAAAACGACAAGAACAATCCGGGAGACAAACTATGAAGAAGCTGACGGCCGCGCTGTGCGCACTGGCCTTGTTCGCAACGGGCGCGCAAGCGCAGACCCTCAAGGATTTCCTGGCCACGGTCATGCAGAAGTGGACAGCGCCGTTCGAGCCGTTCCAGCTCATCGGCAACATCTACTATGTCGGGACCGAGGGTATCGCCGTCTACGTCATCAAGACATCGCAAGGCCTGATCCTGATGGACACCGCGATGCCCCAGTCCACCGGCACGATCAAGGACAGCATCACAAAGCTCGGCTTCAAGGTTGCCGACATCAAGATGATCCTGAACTCGCACGCGCATATCGATCACACCGGCGGTTTCGCCGAGCTCAAGAAGGAGACCGGCGCGCAGCTCGTGGCCGGCGAGCGCGACAAACCGCTGCTCGAAGGCGGCTACTATCCCGGCGACGAGAAAAACGAGGACCTCGCCTTCCCACCGGTGAAGGTCGACCGTGTCGTGAAGGAGGGCGACACCGTGACGCTCGGCGACACCACGCTGATTGCACATGCAACGCCCGGCCATTCGCCGGGCTGCACGAGCTGGGAGATGACCGTCAAGGACGGCGATCAGAGCCGCGAGGTGCTGTTCTTCTGCAGCGGCACGGTGGCACTGAACAGGCTGGTCGGCCAGCCGACCTATCCCGGCATCATCGAGGATTACCGCGCGACCTACGCCAAGGTGAAAGCGATGAAGGTCGACGTCCTGCTCGGGCCCCATCCTGAGGTCTATGGCATGCAGGCCAAGCGTGCGCAGATGAAGGACGGCGCGCCGAACCCGTTCGTCAAACCGGGCGAGCTCGCGACCTACGCGTCCGGCCTGTCGGAGGAGTTCGACAAGCAACTCGCCAAGCAGACCGCGGCGCTGGAAAAGAAGTAGCGACCATCGGAGGCTGTCTTTCACCTCTCCCCATTGCATCGGGGAGAGGTGCGGCATGACGCTGCGCCGACGCGCATGGTTAGCAGAACGTAGCCGAGGCTTTGCAGGACTTTGCGGTCGATGCGCCCGCTTGCGCGACAGCTTATCGTTAACGCGGCCTCACCAATGCGCGCGACCGGAGACATTTCCGGTAGCGCGCAACCTGCTCTGGCCTTCGGCGCGAGATCGATCTAACGCGCCCTTTACCCCCGCCGTGCAAGATCGCCCGCGTTTTTCAGGGGATCCGGGGCTCGTATTTCAATGCCTGTTGCCGATTTGAAGTCTCATCTTGCCGCCGCAATCCGGTTGTTTCGCGTTCCCGCAGACAACCCGGATCTGATGCGGGCGCAGTTCGACGCTTTCTCCAAGCAAGTCCCGCTGCTCTACTTCATCCTCATGAGCAACACGATCGCCGTCGCCTACACCTATGTGAACGTGGCGCCGAACTGGCTGACGATGATCGTGCCGACTGTGTTGACCGTGCTCGCAGGCTTGCGGACCTATTGGTGGCTGCGCCAGCGTCACCTCGTACGCAGCGACGCCGATATCCTGCGCAATCTGCGCGCCACCAACTGGCTGACGCTGCCGATCGGCGCCGGCTTCACCGCCTGGTCCTTCGCGCTCTACCCTTACGGCGATCCGTTCGCCAAGAGCCAGGTCGCCTTCTACATGGCGGTCACCGTGATCGGCTGCATCTTCTCGCTGATGCATCTGCGCTCGGCGGCGTTGATCGTGACACTGATCGTCGACATACCCTATGTGCTGTTCTTCTTCGCCACGGGCGAGCCGACGCTGAAGGCGATCGCCGTCAACAACCTTCTGGTTTCCGGCGCGATGGTGACAGTGCTGTTCATCTACTACCGCGATTTCGCCGATCTCGTCGCCAGCCGCAAATCGCTGCTCGCGCAACAGGCGGCGACGCAGGCGCTCTCGGACGAGAACTTCCGCCTCGCCAATCTCGATTCCCTCACCGAGCTGCCGAACCGCCGCCGCTTCTTCGCCGAGCTGTCGAGCGCCTTTGCCGACGCCGAGCGCAGGCATGTCCGCGTCGCGGTCGGAATCATCGACCTCGACGGCTTCAAGCCGATCAACGACAATTACGGCCACTCGGTCGGCGACCGGGTCCTGATCGAGGCCGGCCGGCGCATCCGCGAGGTTTGCGAGGGCTTTGGCCCGCAGCGGGTGGAATTCGCCCGGCTTGGCGGTGACGAGTTCGGCCTCGTCGTCTGCGGTGACCCCGAGGATGCGGACCTCACGCGGCTCGGCGAGCGCATCGGGAGTCAGGTCAAGCTGCCCTACCAGCTCGACACCGCCCATACCGGGCTGTCCTGCTCGATCGGTTTCGCAGTTTTCCCGGACTCCGCGACGACGTCGGAAGCGCTCTACGAATGTGCCGACTACGCGCTGTACCATGCCAAGCGTCATCAGCGCGGCCGCACCGTGACCTTCTCCAGCGAGCTCGAGGCCGAGATCCGCAGTCGCGGCGTGATCGAAAACCTGTTGCGCACCTCCGATTTCGGCGCCGAGATGGAGCTGGTCTTCCAGCCGATCGTCGATGCCATGAGCGAGCACACCTCGGGTTTCGAGACGCTGGCGCGCTGGCACAGCCCCCGCCTCGGTTGGGTCTCTCCCGCCGACTTCATTCCCGCGGCCGAGCGCATCGGCCTGATCCGCCCCTTGACCCAGGCGCTGCTGGCGCGCGCGCTCGCCACGGCCAGGACCTGGCCCGACGACATCCGCCTGTCGTTCAACCTGTCCGCTCACGACGTCTGTGCCGCCGAGGGCATATTGCCGCTGATCTCGATCATCGAGAAAAGCGGTCTGTCGCCGCACCGGATTGACTTCGAGATCACCGAGACGGCCGTCACCTTCGATTTCGTTCGCGCGCAGCAGTCGATCGCAACGCTGAAGGCGATGGGCTGCGGCATTTCGCTGGACGATTTCGGCACCGGCTATTCGTCATTGAGCCACGTGCACCGGTTGCCGCTCGACAAGATCAAGGTGGACCGCAGCTTCGTCGCCGAGATCAACGAGAATCCGGTGAGCCACAAGATCATCAAATCGCTTGCGGGCCTCTGCGACGACATGGAGATCGCCTGCGTCGCCGAGGGCGTCGAGACCCGCGCCCAGCTCGACAGCCTGCGCCGGCTCGGCTGCGATTTCATCCAGGGCTACTATTTCGCAAAGCCCATGCCGGCCGATGCGATCGCCGACTATCTGGCGGATGAACGCCAGCGCCTCGACGGCGGCGGAGCCAAGGTCGTGGCCTGAAGCGCGGCGAAATTTAGTCATCGCGCTTTAGTCTATTTTCTGCGCACGATCTTTCCGGCAAACCGCTTCGCACTTTTCGGGATCATGCTTTCGTATCACACCGCGCAGTAGCGTTCCTGGACGTCCTTGTCCGCGAGCAGCGCCGCTGCGCTGCTCTGGTGCACGACCTCGCCCTGGTCGATGATCACGGCCCGGTCGGCGAGCCGCAGCGCCCATTCGACGTTCTGCTCGACCAGCAGCAGGGTCTTGCCCTCGTCGCGCAGGCGACGGAACAGCACGCCCATCTCCTCGACGAGCACGGGCATGATGCCCTCCGAGGGCTCGTCCAGCAGGATCATCTTGGGCTTTGCGATCAGCGCCCGCGCGATCGCCAGCATCTGCTGCTCGCCGCCGGAGAGCGTGACGCCCTCCTGGTCGAGCCGCTCCTTCAGGCGCGGGAAGGTTTCGGCGATCTCGTCGATCGCGGCTCGTTCCTCGATATCGCTGCCGGCCGCGACGAGGCCGAGCCGGAGGTTCTCGCGTACGGTCAGCCCGGGAACGATGCGCCGCTCCTCGGGCACGTAAGCGAGGCCAAGGTGGAAGCGCTGATGGGCGCGCAGCGGCAGAACTTGCTTGCCGGCAAAGCGCACGCGGCCCGTCGCCTTGGGCATCAGGCCCATCACGGCCCGCAAGGTCGTGGTCTTGCCGGCGCCATTGCGGCCGACCAGGGCGACCACCTCGCCCTCCTTCACATGCAGCGAGATGCCGTGCAGGACGTGGCTCGCGCCGTACCAGGCGTGCAGGTTCTCGATGTCGAGCAATGCCGTCTCAGCCATAGCCTTCACTCTGTCCGAGATAGACCCGGCGGACGTCCGGGTTGCTCCTGATTTCCTCCGGCGCGCCGTCCGCGAGCAGCCGGCCGTGGTGCAGCACCACGACACGCTTGGACAGGCCCAGCACCATCTTCATCTTGTGCTCGACCAGCAGCACGGTGCGCTTGTCGGCGAGCCGCTCCAGCAGCGCGACCATGTCCTTGGTCTCTTCCGGCCCCATGCCGGCGGTCGGCTCGTCCAGCAGCAGCAATTCCGGCTCCGAGACCAGGGCGATCGCGATCTCCAGGGCGCGCTGCTGGCCGTGCGCCAGGAATTTTGCCAGTTCGTTCCGCCTGCCGAGCAATCCGACCGCCTCGAGCGCAGCATCGGCACGCGCATGCAGCTCGGACAGCCGCGCGCGGTTGCGCCAGATGTCGTAACTCACGGTCAGCGCCTGCGCCGCGACCCGCACGTTCTCATGCACCGACAGGTCGGGAAAGATGTTCGTGATCTGGTAGGAGCGCGAGATGCCCTGGTGCACGAAGCGGTGCTGCGGCAGGCCGTTCAGCTCCCGGCCCCTGAAATGCAGCTTGCCGGACGTCGGCGTCAGCGCGCCGGAGAGAATGTTGAAGAACGTGCTCTTGCCGGCGCCGTTCGGCCCGATGATCGAGGTGAGCTGGCCGGCCGCGAACGACACGGTGATGCCTTCGAGCGCGACGAAACCGCCAAAGCGTTTGCCGATCCCTTCGGCGCGAAGCAGTTCACTGCTCATCGCCGCGCCTTTCCGATGCCGAGCACATCGAGCAGCGTGCCCCAGATGCCCTTGGGCAGGAACAGCACGAACAGCACGAAGATCGCGCCGACGAAGATCTGCCAATGCGGCGTCCACAGCGAGATGACATCCTCCAGGATCAGGAAGCTCGCCGCGCCGACGAAGGGTCCGAAGAAGCTGCGCGCACCGCCGAGCAGCACCATCATCACGATCATGCCGGAGGTCTGGTAATGCAGGATGTCGAGCGGCACGATCGACAGATGCAGCGCCAGCATGCAGCCGCCGAGCGAGGAGATCGCGCCCGACAGCATGAACACGACCAGCTTGCTGCGCTCGACGTCGTAGCCGCAGGCCCGCGCCCGCTGCTCGTTCTCGCGGATCGCCTCGATGACGGCGCCGAACGGCGAGTTCAGGATGCGCGACTGGACCCACATCGCCAAGCCTGCGAAGGCCATCAGCACGTAGTATTTGTTGACGGGATCGAGGAAGTTGACCTGCAGGCCGAACAGGTTGACGCGGTCGACGGTGAAGCCGCGCAGGCCGTTCTCGCCGCCGGTGAACGAGGCGGCCTGGAGCGCCACGTAATAGACGAGCTGAGCCAGCGCCAGCGTCACCATGGAGAAATAGATGCCGCGGGTGCGCGTTGAGACGATACCGATCAGGGCGGCAAGACAGGTGCTGAGCAGCACGGCGATCGGCACGGCCACAAACCAGGGCACGCCGTATCGGCCGATCGCAATGCCGGTGAAGTAGGCCCCCGCGCCGAAGAACGCCGCCTGGCCGAACGACAGCAGCCCGGTGTAGCCGAACAGCAGATTGTAGCCCATCACCACGACGCCGTAGATCAGGACGTTGACCGCCAGCGCCTTGGACGGCAGCAGCCACGGCAATACAGCCAGCACGGCGATCGAGAGCAGCACGCGGTGATCGAGAATCCGGTCGAGCCCGCTCGTGGCAGGCTTGGCGAGAACCTCGCCGCTCGAAGGGCGCGTCACGCCGTCCTCCCTCTCACGCCGAACAGGCCTTGCGGGCGGATCAGCAGCACCACAGCCATCAGCGCGAACATGACGATGGTCGCCATTTCGGGCGCGAACAGCGCCACCAGGCTGATGGAAACGCCGACCATGAGCCCGGCCACAACCGCGCCGACGATCGAACCGAGGCCACCGATCACGGTGACGACGAAGGCCTCGGCGAGCACCAGCGACCCCATTTCCGGATTGACGCTGCGCATGGGCCCTGCGAGCACGCCACCCAGCGCGGCAAGGCCGACGCCGAGGCCGAAGATCGCGAGCCAGACCCGGCCGATGTCGACACCGAGCACCTGCATGATGGTGGGATCGCGCGCACCCGCACGCACGATCAGGCCGATCCGGGTCTTCTCCAGCGTCAGCCAGAGCGCCAGCAGCACCACAGCCACCAGCACGATGACGAACAGGCGGTAGCGCGGGAAGAAGCCGACGCCGAGATCCAGCACGCCGATCAGCTGCGGCGGGGTTGGAAAGGGAATGCCGTCGCTGCCGAACACGATGCGCACGCCCTCGACCAGGATGTAGCTGAGGCCGAAGGTGAGCAGCAGCGGATCGTCGATGGAACGTCCATAGAGCCTGCGGATCAGGACGAACTCGATCACCATGCCGAAGGCGCCGATCAAAATAGGCGCAAGCAGCAGGCCCCACCAGAAGCTGCCGGTGAGCGAGGCCAGATAGAGCCCTGCATAGGCCCCGATCATGAACAGCGCGCCATGAGCGAAATTCACCACCCCGAGCATGCCGAACACGATCGTGAGGCCGAGCGCAGTGATCACCAGGACCGCCCCAAGCGCGATCCCGGAGAGAAGCTGCATGATGATCAGCGACAGGTCCATCGTGCAGGTCTTAAGTGGCGTGGCCGAGCTCGCTGCAGGTCCGCAGCATGTCGTCGGAGCCGGCCTCGTTGGCGAGAATGGCGAACAGATCGTTCTCGCCAGCCATCGCCGACTTCTTCTTGGACTCCAGCACCAGCACCGACTGCACCGACTGATGGTCGCATTTGCGGTACTGCTGCGGGCCCTTGGTCAGATCGTATTGCAGCTTCTCCAGGGCATCGACGACCTTGTCGGTATCCGTGCCGCCGGCCGTCTGCATGGCGGCCAGCAGGGATCCGACGCCGGAATAGCCGTAGGCGCCGTAATCGGTCGGGATCGCGCCGCCATTGGCGGCCCTGAACGCCGCGTTGAAGGCGGCCGCCGACTTGCTCTGCGCTTCCAAGCCCCAATAGTAATTGGCGCCGCCCACTACGCCTTCGAACACGTCGGGGCCGACCGCGAGCCGCTGGTTGTGCAGGATGACGGGCACGACGATCTTCATCTGCTGCTTCACACCGAAATCCACGGCTTGCTTGATCGCGTTGGCCTGGTCGCGGCCGAAATTGGAGATGCACAGCACGTCCGGCCGCATCGACATCAGGCGCGGCATGAACGTGGAGTAGTCGGCGGCACCGAACGGATGCAGGATCTCGCCGACATTGTCAGCACCGATCGCCGCCTGCGCGCGCTTGAAGCCGCGCAGCATCTCGTGACCATAGGCATAATCCGCAACGAGATGGGCAACCTTCATGCCCTTCTTCAGGGTCTGCCGCGCCACCGCTGCGGTCGTCATGTGCGGATTGAGCGCCTCATGGAAGGTGTATTTGCTGAAATCCTTGGCTTCGTTGATGGTGTCTGACTGGCTGATCGAGACGTAGATCACGCCGCGAGCGCGGGTGACCTCGTTGACCGCGAGCTGCACGGCGCTGGAGAGCGCGCCGACCACGGCATGGACCTTGTCCTTCTCGATCAGCTCCAGCGTGCGCGTCGCGGCCTCGCCGGCATTGAGCTTGTCGTCACGTACCAGGAGCTCGATCTTGCGGCCGCCGATGCCGCCCTTGTCGTTGACGAGCTTGACCGCGAGCTCGGCGCATTTGACCTGATCGCGCGCTTCCGCGGCGAACGGACCGGTCAGCGGCGTCGGAAAGCCGATGCGGATCGTCTCGTCGGCCGCGCGGCCAATCCGGGGCATGGCGAGCAGGGCTGCGCTGGCCGAGAGGCCGGCGAGCGCGCTGCGGCGGGTTATCTTCGACGTCGAATCGGATTTGGGCATGATGTCCTCCAATCTCTTTTTCAATTGTCTCTTCTAGAAGCGCTTCAGGGCCTTCAGGACTTTTGCGGGCGTAATCGGGATCGAATTGATCGTGGCATCGAACGGCGCGAGCGCGTCGTTGACGGCGTTGAGCACGCAAGCGGACGCCGCCGCGGTGCCGGCCTCGCCGACGCCCTTGGCGCCGAGCTTGGTGTCGGCGGTCGGCGTCTCGACATGGGCGATGACGATGTCGGGCATCTCCATCGGCATCGGCACGAGGTAATCGGCGAGCGAGCCGTTGATAAGCTGACCGGTGTCGCTGTAGCGGCATTCCTCGAACAGCGCCGCACCAAGCCCCTGCACGATACCGCCGCGGAGCTGCTCGTCCACCAGCATCGGATTGATGACGCGGCCGCAATCCTCGACGATGAAATGCTTCAAGAGCTTGATGAAGCCGGTCTCGACATCGACCTCCAGCGAACAGCCCTGGATGCCGTTGGTGAAGGCAAAGGGATAGCCCTGCGGCGCGAAATGATGGCTGACGGTGAGCTGCGCCTGCGTCCCCGGCGGCAGCGTGTCGGAGCGGAAATAGGCGATGCGCGCGATCTCGGCGATCGGCAGGCGCGGCTTGCGCGTCGCGGCATCCACGACCTCGCCGTCGGCGATGTCGAGCGCGGGCGGCTGTTCCTGCAGAATGAGCGCCGCAATCTCCAGGATGTTGCGCTTGAGCGCGCGCGTGGCCTGCAGCGCGGTCTCGCCGCCGATGCCGGCGCCGCGGCAGGCCCAGGTGGCGCCGCCATGCGGGGTGACCTCGGTGTCGCCGGTGATGACCTTGACGTGGTCCTGCGCGATACCGAGTTGGTCGGCCACGATCTGGCTGATGATAGCTTCAGTACCCTGCCCCTGCTCGGTGACCGAAATCATGCAGCGAACTTCGCCGGAGGGTGTCAGGCTGAGAATCGCGCCATCCTGCGAGGAGATGCGCGCGCCGCCCACGCCGTAGAACGCCGGGCTCGGATTGGTGATCTCGACGAAAGTCGCAATGCCGATGCCGCGATAGATGCCGCGCTTGCGCAGCTCCGCCCGTTCGGCGCGCAGCGCGTCGTAATCCATCAGCTCGTGCAGGCGCTTCAGGCAGGCCTGATGCGACAACGCCTCGAAGCGGTAACCGGTCGGCGAGGTCTGAGGATAGGCATCGTCGGGGATGACGTTCTGCGC
This sequence comes from Bradyrhizobium sp. 62B, assembly GCF_030272265.2. Taxonomy (NCBI): domain Bacteria; kingdom Pseudomonadati; phylum Pseudomonadota; class Alphaproteobacteria; order Hyphomicrobiales; family Nitrobacteraceae; genus Bradyrhizobium; species Bradyrhizobium sp. 62B. The sequence goes on from NZ_CP092841.2 coordinate 5,479,594, forward strand.
ACGGATGGCAAAGGTATCGAGGCCGAGCTTGCTCGCTGCCATGTCCATCAGCCGCTCGGTAACGGCGCAGGCGATGGGATGGCCCACGGCTCGATACTGGCTGGTCTGCACCTTGTTCTGGAAGATCACCTCCAGCGTGGCGCGATAGTTCCTGAAGCGATAGGGCGCGCCGATCAGGCGGATCACCTGGTTGCCCTCGACCACGCTGGTGCGTGGATAGGTCGAGAACGCACCGATCGCGGTCATGTCAAGCACATCCATCGCCAGGATCTCACCCTTGGCATCGAGCGCCATGCGGGCGCGCACGCGATGGTCGCGGGCGTGGATATCGGAGACGAAGGACTCCATGCGATCGGCAACGTACTTCACGGGCCGGCCGAGCAGGATCGAGAGGCCGACCACCGCCATGTCCTCGTGATAGACATGCAGCTTCATCCCGAAGGAGCCGCCGATATCGGTCGCGATCACCCGGACGCGGGCCTCCGGAATGCCGTAATGGCGCGAATAGAGGTCCTGAAACTGATACGGGGTCTGCGTGGCGTGATGCACGGTGAGCGCGCCGGCGGCAGGATCGTAATCCGCGACGATCGCGCGCGGCTCGAGCGTCACCGCAGTGTGGCGGCCAAACGTGAATTCTTCTTCCACGACGTGTGCAGCATGCGCAAAGGCATCGTCCACAGTGCCGCTGTCGAGCTGACTTCGGAAGCAGGTGTTGTTGGCACTGCCGGGATTGACCAGTGGACCGCCCGCGACGCGCGCGCTGTCGATATCGACGACGACGGGGAGGTCTTCGTAATCGATCTCGACGAGCTCCAGCGCATCTTCGGCGATCGCCCGGCTCTCGGCGACGACCGCGACCACGGCCTGCCCGGTCCAGACCACGCGATCCAGCGGCAGCGGCCATTGCGGCGCGGAGGTCATGCCCTTGAAATGGTCGAGCGTTCCTGTCCACGGCGTGCAGAGCTTGGCGAGATCCTCGCCGGTGGCGACGAGGTGAACGCCTTCGACCCCGCGCGCCGGCTCAGTATTGATCGAGACGATTTTCGCATGCGCATGCGGGCTGCGCAGGAACGCGGCATGGAGCATGCGCGGCAGCTTGAGATCGCTGACATAGCGCCCCCGCCCGGCCAGCAAGCGCTTGGCGTTCGGGCGCGGCACCGAACGGCCGATATAGGAATTCGGGCGATCGAGCGAGGTCAGCGCACTCATGGCGCCCCTCCGCCTTCGCTGCGCGCTTTGGCGACGGCATCGATGGCATCGACGATCGCCTCGTAGCCGGTGCAGCGACAGTAATTGCCCGACAGCGCGTCGCGGATCTCGTCACGGCTCGGCTGCGTCATCCGCGACAGCAGCTCCTGCGCGTTGACCAGCATGCCCGGCGTGCAGAAGCCGCATTGCAGTGCATTGCGTCGGTGGAATTCGGCCTGGAGGTCGGCGAGCACACCGCTCTCGGTGAGCCCCTCGATCGTGTTGATCGTCGTGCCATCGGCCTGCACCGCGTAAACCAGGCAGGAATGCACGGCGCGGCCATCGATCTGCACCAGGCAGGCCCCGCAGGCTCCCATCTCGCAGCCGGCATGTGTGCCCGTCAGCTCGAGCTTGTCGCGCAGGCAATCGACCAGCGTGTCACGCGGCGCGACCTCGCAGGCGACCTTGCGCCCGTTGACGACGAAGCGCACCCGCACCGTCTCGTCGGCTTCGGTCAGCAGGCTATCGTCGAAGCCGCTCATGCGTCCGCCCCAAGCCGTCCAAGCAGCCGGCCAAGCAAGACGCGGGCGAGATGCAGCCGCATCGCCGGTGGCACCTCGTCGCTCTCGGGCGGCGCGAGATCACCTTCGAGCGCGCCTTGCGCGGCGGCGATACGCTCCGCATCGAGACGCGCGCCGATCAGGGCGCGCTCCGCCCCCTTCACCCGCGTCGGCGTATTGCCGACGGAGAAGAACGAGATGCGGATGTCGTCGACGCGCTCGCCCGTGCACGTCGCCATGATCCCGCAGCCGACCAGCGCGTAGTCGCCGCGCCGCCGTGCCAGTTCGTCGAAGGCAAAGCGCTGGTCGGCCTTGAGCAGTGGGACGTAGATTGCAGTGATCAGTTCACCCGGCTCCAACGCCGTCTCGAACAGGTCGATGAAAAAATCGTCGGCCTTGACGCGCCGGCGGCCTGAGGGGCCGACGATCTCGATCTCGGCATCCAGCGCCAAGGTCATCGCGGGAAATTCGGACGCCGGATCCGCCAGCGCGACGCTGCCGCCGAAGGTGCCACGGTTGCGGATCGCGGGATGGGCGACGAACGGCGCCGCGGCATGCAAGAGCGGCGCGAACTCGGCGATCAACGGCTCGCTCAGCATCTCGCAATGGCGCGTCAGGGCGCCGATGCGCAAATGGCCGCCTTCGCGCCTGACGCCGCGCAGCTCGTCGATGTGGGTGATGTCGATCAGGAGCCGCGGCGCCTGCAGCCGCAGCGACAGCGCCGGCACGAGGCTCTGGCCGCCGGCAATGAAACGCGCATCGTCCCCGGCGCGCGCATGAGCGTCCAACGCCTGGTCGATCGTCGCCGCACGAAAATAGCTGAAAGCCCTCGCCTTCACTGCCGTTTCCCCGATATCCATCGGCTCATCAGCCGGGATGCCAGATTTGTAACCATCTGGTCTCAAAATCCTGACACGCCTCCCGAGGCCGGTCAACAGGAAATGACCATTTGGTCACAAAAGCGGCTTGGGCTATGAAGGCTTGAGACGTGCGATTCAGCGACGAGATGGCCCGAAAACCGCAGAAAACTTTGAGGCGACCGGTTCGCAAGCGAACCGAGACAGGTAGCAAGTCCGCGCCAAAGCGTCGCAACATGCGCGCGGCCGACCGCGAGCGCGCAATCGTGGAGGAAGCGATCCGCTTCTTCGCCGAGCGTGGGTTCGAAGGGCAGACCCGCGAGCTGGCCAAGCGCATGGGCATCACGCATTCGGCGATCTATCGCCACTTCCCCAGCAAGGAAGCGCTGATCGAGCGCGTCTACCAGGAGGTCTATCTCAGCCGCTGGTCGCCCGATTGGGGGCCGATGATCCGCGACCGCTCGCAATCGCTGGAAGGGCGGCTGACGCGCTTCTACCTCGATTATGTCGAGCGCGTGTTCGAGTACAATTGGGTGCGGATATTCGTGTTCTCCGGCATGAAGTCTTTCGGCATCACCGGCCGCTATCTCGATATCGTCCGCCGCGAGATCATCGAGCCGGCGGCAGCCGAGCTGCGCCATGAGTTGAAGCTGCCCGACGCGAAGACACACTCATTGAGTGAGCGCGAGACCGAGCTGTTCTGGGGCCTGCACGGCCGCATCTTCTATCTCGCCATCCGCAAGTTCATCTACGAGACCCCGATCCCCGCCGATCTCGACGCCATCGTCCGCGACGCCGTCCAGACCTTCATGGACGGCGCGAAGACGACGATGCCGAAGCTCTTGGTGAGCGGCTAGTTACTTCGCAAGGCTCGGCAGATCGAGCCCCTTGTCGCGGGCGCAGTCGATCGCGATGTCGTAACCGGCATCCGCATGACGCATGACGCCGCTGGCGGGATCGTTCCAGAGCACGCGCTCGATGCGCTTCGCAGCCTCGGGCGTACCATCGGCGACGATGACCATGCCGGCATGCTGGGAATAGCCGATGCCGACGCCGCCGCCGTGATGCAGCGAGACCCAGGTCGCGCCGCTCGCGCAATTGAGCAGCGCGTTGAGCAGCGGCCAGTCCGACACCGCGTCCGATCCGTCCTTCATCGCCTCGGTCTCCCGGTTGGGGCTCGCGACCGAACCGCTGTCGAGATGATCGCGGCCGATCACGATGGGCGCCTTCAGCTCACCGCGCGCCACCATCTCGTTGAAGGCAAGGCCGAGGCGATGACGATCGCCGAGGCCGACCCAGCAGATCCGCGCGGGCAGGCCCTGGAACTTGATGCGCTCCTTGGCCATGTCGAGCCAGTTGTGCAGATGCTTGTCGTTGGGCATCAGCTCCTTGACCTTGGCGTCGGTCTTGAAGATGTCCTCGGGATCGCCCGACAGCGCAGCCCAGCGGAATGGCCCGACGCCACGGCAGAACAGGGGACGGATATAGGCGGGCACGAAGCCGGGGAAATCGAAGGCGTTCTTCAGGCCCATGTCCTGCGCCATCTGACGAATGTTGTTGCCGTAGTCGAGCGTCGGGATGCCCTGTGCGTGAAAATCCAGCATCGCCTGCACATGCTCGACCATCGACGTCTTTGAGGCGCGCTCGACCGCTTTCGGATCAGACGCGCGCTTGGCTTCCCACTCGGCGAGCGTCCAGCCCTTCGGCAAGTAACCGTTGATCGGATCATGCGCGCTGGTCTGGTCGGTGACGATGTCGGGCTTGACGCCGCGGCGCACCAGCTCCGGGAAAATCTCGGCGGCGTTGCCGAGCAGGCCGACCGAGACGGCCTTCTTCGTCTTCGGGGCCTCCGCCATGATCGCGAGCGCCTCGTCGAGCGTTGCGGCCTGGCGGTCGAGATAGCCGGTGCGTAGCCGCATCTCGATGCGGCTCGGCTGGCATTCGACCGCGAGCATCGAAGCCCCCGCCATGGTCGCCGCCAGCGGCTGCGCGCCGCCCATGCCGCCGAGCCCTGCGGTCAGAATCCATTTGCCGGCGAGGCTGCCGCCATAATGGCGCCGCCCAACCTCGCCGAAGGTCTCATAGGTGCCCTGCACGATGCCCTGGCTGCCGATATAGATCCAGGAGCCCGCCGTCATCTGGCCGAACATCATCAGGCCCTGGCGATCGAGCTCGTTGAAATGATCGAGCGTCGCCCAATGCGGCACGATGTTGGAGTTCGCGATCAGCACGCGCGGCGCATCGGCATGGGTGCGGAATACGCCGACCGGCTTGCCGGACTGCACCAGCAGCGTCTGGTCGGCTTCGAGCTTGCGCAAGGCCGCAACGATCCGGTCAAAGCTCTCCCAATCGCGCGCGGCGCGGCCGATGCCGCCATAGACCACGAGCTCGCTCGGGCGCTCGGCAACATCAGGATCGAGATTGTTCATCAGCATGCGCAAAGGCGCTTCCGTCAGCCAGCTCTTGGCGCTGATGTCGCTGCCGCGAGGGGCGCGGATGGTGCGGTCGTTGTCCAGTCGGCGGTTCATGCGGACCTCTCAATCAAGTCTCGGAAACGGATCGGATGGCAGCGCTGTGAGTGCGGCCGCCGGCAGCGCGTCGGCTTCGACCAGTGCGGCGGCCCTGGCGAGATCGCCGGCCATGTAACGGTCGGCGCCGAGTGCAGGCACCTGCTCGCGCAATGCGGCGATGACGGCAATGAGCGGCGCGCTGGTCGCATGCGGCGCGCGGAGCGTAATGCCTTGGGCGGCGACCAGCAGCTCGATGCCGAGGATGGCGGCGAGATTGTCGGCCATGTCGGAAAGGCGCCGCGCGGCGTGCGCCGCCATCGAGACGTGATCTTCCTGGTTGGCGCTGGTCGGCGTCGAGTCGATCGAGCAGGCGAGCGCCCGCTGCTTGTTCTCGGCATAGAGCGCGGCGGCCGTCACCTCGGCGATCATAAAGCCGGAATTGATGCCGGGATCGGGAGTGAGGAACGGCGGCAGGCCGAAATTGAGCGCGGGATCGACCAGCGTCGCAATGCGCCGCTCGCTGATCGCGCCGATCTCGGATAGCGCCAGCGCAATCGCATCGGCGGCAAACGCCACCGGTTCGGCGTGGAAATTGCCGCCGGAGACGATCTCGCCGGTCTCGACCAGCACCAGGGGATTGTCGGTGACGGCGTTGGCCTCGACGATCAGCGTGCGCGCAGCCTGCGTGATCAGATCGAGCGCAGCGCCTGCGACCTGCGGCTGGCAGCGCAGGCAATAAGGATCCTGCACGCGCTCGTCGCCATCGAGATGCGACAGGCGGATGTCGCTGCCCTCCAGCAACGCCGTAAGTATCGCCGCCGCGGCGATCTGACCGGCATGGCCGCGCAGCGCCTGAATTTCAGGACGGAATGGCGCCGTCGAGGCCATCGCCGCATCGACCGACAGTGCACCGGTGACGAGCGCGGCACGCGCGAGGCCAAAGGCGCGCAGCACGCCTGATATCGCGTAGGCCGTCGAGAACTGCGTACCGTTGATCAGCGCGAGGCCTTCCTTGGGACCGAGCGTCAGCGGCACGAGGCGGGCCGCGGCGAGCGCCTCCTGGCCGGATACAATCTTGCCGTCAACGATCGCCTGCCCCTCGCCGATCATCACCGCGGTCATGTGCGCAAGCGGCGCGAGATCGCCGGAGGCGCCGACCGAGCCCTGCTGAGGCACCAGCGGATACACGCCTTGCGCCAACATGCCTTGCAACTGCTCGATCACCGCGCGGCGCACGCCGGAGGCGCCACGTCCGAGCGAGACGATCTTCAATGCCATCATCAGGCGGACGATCGGCCGCGGCGTCACAGGGCCGACGCCGCAGCAATGAGACACGATCAGGTTGCGTTGAAGCAGCGCGGTCTGGTCGGGTGGGATGCGCTTCGAGGCGAGCTTCCCGAACCCGGTGTTGATGCCGTAGACCGGAGCATCGGCTTGCGCAGCCTTCGCGACAATCGCCGCGGCTGCGTCCACGCGCGGCCAGAACGAGGAATCGAGGACGACAGGCGCGCCTGCAAGCACACGCGCGAGATCGTCGAGGCTGACCGTTCCCGGCTTGACGACGATCGCTGCGCTCTTCTCCGTCACTGGCCCCTCCACACCCGGCGATGCAGCGGATTGAAGCCGATGCGGTAGACCAGCTCGGCGGGCCGTTCGATGTCCCAGATCGCGAGATCGCACCATTTGCCGGCTTCCAGCGTACCGGTCTCGTTCAGCACGCCGAGCGCCCGCGCGCCTTCACGGGTCACGCCGGCAAGGCACTCGGCCACATTCATCCGGAACAGCGTCGCGCCCATGTTCATGGTGAGCAGCAGCGAGGTCAGCGGCGAGCTGCCGGGATTGCAGTCGGTGGCGAGCGCCATGTGCACGCCATGCCTGCGAAATGCCTCGACCGGCGGCTTCTGCGTCTCGCGAATGAAGTAGAACGCGCCGGGCAGTAGCACGGCCACAGTGCCGGCCTTCGCCATCGCGGCGGCGCCGGCTTCGTCGGTATGCTCCAAGTGATCGGCCGACAGCGCCGAGAATTTTGCGGCGAGCGCGGCACCGCCGAGGTTCGAGAGCTGGTCGGCATGCAGCTTGACCGGCAGCCCAAGCCGTCTCGCCGTCTCGAACACGCGCGCCGTCTGTTCAGCCGAGAACGCGATGCCCTCCATGAAGGCGTCGACGGCATCGGCAAGGCCGGCCTTCGCGACCGCAGGCAGCATCTCTTTGCAGACGAGAACGATGTAGCGGTCCTTGTCTCCATCAGCCTCCAGCGGCAGGGCGTGGGCTCCGAGAAACGATGTGCGGATTGCAACCGGCCGCTGACGACCGATGCTTCGCGCGGCTGAAAGCTGCCGCATCTCTGTCTCGGTATCCAGGCCATAGCCGGATTTGATCTCGACGGTGGTGGCGCCCTCGCCGATCATTGCATCGAGCCGCGGCAGCGCGCTGGCGACGAGTTGGGCCTCGCTTGCCTTGCGTGTCGCGGCCACCGTCGAGACGATGCCGCCACCGGCGCGTGCGATCTCCTCGTAGCTTGCACCCTTGAGCCGCAGCTCGAATTCGTGCGCGCGGTTGCCGCCATAGACCAGATGGGTGTGGCAGTCGACGAGCCCCGGCGTGATCCAGCGCCCCTGGCAATCGATCCGCTCGACGGCGTCCGCATCCGCCGGGAAATCTGCTTCTGCTCCGGCGTGAACGATACGGCCGCCGCGCGCAGCGATCACACCCTGCTCGATCTCGCCGAGATCAGGACGATCCGCCCGCATCGTGGCGAGGCGGGCATTGTGCCAGATCCGGTCGAAGCGCTCTGCCATGCAACGGTCCCTTCGCGGATGTCCCTGCGCCCTGGGATGCTTGACTTATATGTCTAGACATATAATCGTAAGGCGGTTCTGTCCAGCCGGCGTGTCATCAATCATGTCCCGACTGCATTTCGCCTCCGCGCTCCTGCCCTCGGGCTGGGCCAATGACGTGCAGGTGGTGATCACCGCCGGCGCGATCGCGGAGGTGACTGCGGGCGTACAGCCTGCCGCCGGCGACGAGCGTCACGCCATCGCGCTTCCGGGACTTGCGAGCCTGCACAGCCACGCCTTCCAGCGCGGCATGGCGGGCCTCGCCGAGCTGCGCGGGGACAGAACCGATACGTTCTGGACCTGGCGCGAGACGATGTACCGCTTCGCGCTGGCGATGACGCCGGACGATGTCGCCGCCGTCGCCACCCTGCTTTATGTCGAGATGCTGGAGCAGGGTTTTACCCGCGTCGGCGAATTCCATTATCTGCATCACGATCGCGACGGCTCGCACTATTCCGATATCGGCGAAATGGCCGCGCGCATCGCGCAGGCGGCTGAGGCGTCCGGCATTGCGCTGACGCTGCTGCCGAGTTTCTACGCGCACGGCTCCTTTGGCGGCGCCGCGCCGCATGCCGGCCAGCGGCGCTTCATCTGCTCGGTCGATCAGTTCGCCGCGCTGATGACGGCCTCGCGCAAGGCGATCAGCACATTGCCCGGCGCGAATATCGGCATCGCGCCGCACAGCCTGCGCGCGGTGACGCCGGACGAGCTTGCGGCAATCATTCCGCTGGCGGAAGGCGGGCCGGTGCATATTCATGCCGCCGAGCAGGTCAGGGAAGTCGAGGATTGCCTGGCTTGGTCGGGACGACGGCCGGTGCAATGGCTGCTGCAGCACGCGCCGGTCGACCGGCGCTGGTGCCTCATTCACGCAACCCACATGACGGAAGCGGAAGTCGGCGCATTCGCGAAGGCCGGCGCGGTCGCCGGCCTCTGCCCCATCACCGAGGCGAGCCTCGGTGATGGCATCTTTCCCGCACGTGAATTTCTCGCGGCCGGCGGCGCGTTCGGTGTCGGCACCGATTCCAACGTATTGGTCGGCGTCGCCGACGAATTGCGCCAGCTCGAATACGGCCAGCGGCTCAAGCACCGCGAGCGCAACGTGCTCTCCGCCGGCGCAGGCCGCTCGACCGGACGCACGCTGTACGATCACGCGCTCGCGGGCGGCGCACAGGCGCTGGCGCAGGAGATGGTCGGGCTCACGCCCGGCGCACGTGCCGACATCGTCACGCTCGACGCAGCGCATCCCTCGCTGGCGGGGCGTCGGGGCGATGCCACCATCGACGGCTGGATCTTTGCCGCGGGCAGCGGCGCGATCGATTGCGTCTGGGCCGGCGGCCGCAAGGTGGTCGAGGGCGGTCAGCATGGATTGCGCCAAGCCGCACGCGAACGCTTCAACGCGGCGGTACGGAGGCTCGTTGCATGAGCCTCGTCACCGATGCCGCCGACAAGCCGACACTCTACAAGCGCATTCGCGCCGATATCGAGCGGCGCATCCTCACCGGCGAATGGCCGCCCGGGCATCGCATTCCCTTCGAGCACGAGCTGGTCGCGCGTTACGGCTGCTCGCGCATGACTGTGAACAAGGCGCTGTCCGAGCTGGCGCAGGCCGATCTGATCGAGCGGCGGCGCCGCGCCGGCTCCTTCGTGCGCCGGCCGCAGCATCAGTCCGCCGTTCTGCAGATTACCGACATCCGCGCCGAGATCACCGCGCTCGGACGCGCTTACGGTTATGAGCTGATCCACCGCAAGCTGCGCACCGCCACCTCCGCCGACCGTGACCGGCTCGGCGTCAAAAAGGCCGGCAAGGTGGTCGCGATCACCTGCCGGCACAGCGCCGACAACGTGCCGTTCGCCGTCGAGGACAGGCTGATCGATCTGTCGTCCGTACCTGATGCCGCGACCGCGGACTTCTCGCGCGAGCCGCCCGGCTCGTGGCTGCTTCATCACGTCCCATGGACGGAGGCCGAGCACACGATCAGCGCCATCGTCGCGGACGATCACACGGCGGGCGCACTCGCGATCGCCGTCGGCGCGCCCTGTCTCGTGATCGACCGTTACACCTGGCGCAGCGCGCGCACGATCACCGCCGTGCGCCTGCTCTATCCCGGTGACTCTCACCGCCTTGTCGCGCGATTCAAGGGAGGCTGAGTGGCTATGTCGGCACAAATCGTGCAACGCTTCATGAAGAGACCAACAGGACGTCAATCCATCGATCGGCAGAGGACGACAATCATGCGTAGTTCGACGATATTCGCGACAATCATTGCTCTTGCGGCCGCCACTCCCGTGCTCGCCGACGACGTCAAGGTCGGTGTCGGCATCTCCGGATGGACCGGGTTTGCGCCGCTGACGCTGGCGAAGGAGGCGGGCATCTTCAAGAAGAACGGTCTCGACGTCACCATCAAGAAGATTCCGCAGAAGGACCGCCATCTCGCCGTCGCCTCCGGCGACATCCAGTGCGCGGCGACGACGGTCGAGACCTGGATTTCCTGGAACGCCAACGGCGTTGCGACCAAGCAGATCTTCCAGCTCGACAAGAGCTTCGGCGCCGACGGCATGGCCGTGCGCAACGACGTCGCCGCGATCAAGGACCTCAAGGGCAAGACCGTCGCCGCCTCAGCGCCCGGCACCTCGCCGTATTTCGCGCTGGCCTGGATGCTCAAGAAGAACGGCCTTACCGTGAAGGACGTCACCGTCGTCAACCTGGAGCCGGCCGCGGCCGCGCAGGCCTTCGTCTCCGGCCAGAACGATGCCGCCATGACCTATGAGCCCTATCTGTCGACGGTGCGCGCCGCGCCGGACAAAGGCAAGATCATCGCGACCACGCTCGACTATCCGATGGTGATGGACACCTTCGGCTGCACGCCGAAATTCCTCACCGAGAACCCGAAAGCCGCGAAGGCCCTCGCCGACAGCTATTTCGAGGCGCTCGACATGATCGCCAAGGACCAGGCCAAGGCCTATGAGATCATGGGTGCCGACGTGAAGCAGACCGGCGAGCAGTTCGCCAACTCGGCGAAATATCTGCGCTGGCAGGACAAGGCCGCCAACCAGAAGTTCTTCGCCGGCGACTTCCTGACCTTCAACAAGGAGGCCGCCGAGCTGCTGCTCGAGATCGGCATCATCAAGGCCGCGCCGAAGGTCGAGGACCTCTTCGACGCCAGCTTCATCAAGTAAGTCACCCAGGAGCTGCCGGCCTTGTCTCGCGGCGGGGCCGGCAATTTCGTTCACTGCCCGGATAGATCGTCGATGCGTCCCCTGGACCCTGTTACATCGAAGCAGCGCTTAGCTTACGGCCTTGCGTTCTTCGTCGTGTTCGTTGCCTTGTGGTCGTGGGCGACCTTCGGCGGCCATGTGTCGAAAGTGTTCCTCGCCAACCCGCTCACCATGGTGCAGGAGGGCGTCGACCTGATCACCAAGCAGGGCTTCCTGTACGACATCGGCATGACGATCTGGCGCGTCGTCGGCGGTTTTGTGCTCGCCGCGATCATCGCGGTTCCGCTCGGACTGCTGATGGGCGCCTACAAGCCGGTCGAAGCGTTCCTCGAGCCGTTCGTCTCTTTCGCGCGCTATCTGCCCGCCTCCGCCTTCATTCCGCTTCTGATCCTGTGGGCCGGGATCGGCGAATTGCAAAAACTGCTCGTGATCTTCATCGGCTCGGTGTTCCAGGTCATTTTGATGGTCGCAGTGACCGTCGGCGCCACGCGGCGCGATCTGGTCGAGGCCGCCTATACGCTCGGCGCCAGCGACCGCGGCATCATACGCCGGGTGCTGCTGCCCTCCTCCGCGCCCGAGATCGCGGAAATCCTGCGGCTGGTGCTGGGCTGGGCCTGGACCTATGTCATCGTCGCCGAGCTGATCGGCTCGTCCTCGGGCATTGGTCACATGATCACCGACAGCCAGGCGCTGCTCAACACCGGCCAGATCATCTTCGGCATCATCGTGATCGGGCTGATCGGCCTGCTCTCGGACTTCATGTTCAAGGCCTTCAACGCCTGGCTGTTTCCGTGGAGGCTCGCATGACGATCCTCAAGGTCGAGCAGGTCTCGCGTACCTTCCCGGCGCGCCACGGCAACGCGCCGACCAACGCACTGGAGCCGACCGACCTCACCATCGGCAACAACGACTTCGTCACCATCCTCGGCCCCTCCGGCTGCGGCAAGTCCACGCTGCTGCGGATCGTCGCCGGCCTCGACCGCCCGACCAGCGGGCGCGTCACGCTCGACGGGCGCGAAGTGACGGGCCCCGGCGCCGATCGCGGCATGGTGTTCCAGTCCTACACGCTGTTTCCCTGGCTCACCGTGCGCGAGAACATCGCCTTCGGCCTGCGCGAGCGCGGCGTGTCCGAGGCGGAGCGCAACAGAATCGCGGACGCCTTCATCCGCCAGGTCGGATTGTCCGGCTTCGAGAATCATTGGCCGAAGCAGCTCTCCGGCGGCATGCAGCAGCGCACCGCGATCGCGCGCGCGCTCGCCAACGATCCAAAAATCCTGCTGCTCGACGAGCCGTTCGGCGCGCTCGACAACCAGACCCGCGCTTTGATGCAGGAGATGCTGCTCGGCATCTGGGAGCGCGACCAGAAGACCGTGCTGTTCGTGACTCACGACATCGAGGAGGCGATCTTCCTCGGCAGCCGCGTCATCGTCATGAGCGCGCGCCCAGGCCGCATCAAGGCCGAGATTACCGTGGACCTGCCGCATCCGCGCTCCTACAAGATCAAGACGACGCCCGAGTTCGTCCAGCTCAAGGAACGGCTGGTCGAGGAGATCCGCACCGAGGCGCTGAAGGTTGCCGAACATGCCTGACACCATGCCGCGCGCCGATGGAAAGCGCGTTCTCGCCGATCTCAATGCGCTGCGCGCCATCGGCGCCTACAAGACCGGCGTGCACAAGCCGACCTTCTCCGAGCCGCACAGGCTTTCGCTGGACTGGCTCGTACGCAAGCTGACCGATGCCGGTCTCTCCGCTTCGATCGACGGCATCGGCAATGTCTTTGGCGCGAGCACGAAGGCCAGGCCCAAGCTGCTGGCTGGATCGCACCTGGAGAGCCAGAATTACGCCGGCTGGCTCGATGGCCCGCTCGGCGTCGTCTATGCGCTCGAAGCCGCCCGCGTGCTCAACGCCGATCCCTCGCTGAAAGGCGCGGTCGAGGTCGCGGCGTGGTGCGACGAGGAGGGACATTTCGGTCATTTCCTCGGCTCGCGCTCCTATGTCGGGCAGGTGACTGAAGCCGACATCGACGCTGCGCGCGACCGCACCAGCGGCCGCACCATGCGCGATGCGCTCGCCGAGATGGGCCTTGCGGGCCGGCCACGCATCAGCGCCGAGCCGGGCCGCCACGTCGGATATCTCGAAGCGCATATCGAGCAGGGCGACACGCTCGAAAGCGGCAGACTCGCGATCGGTGTCGTGACCTCCATCGTCGGCATCTGGCAATACCAGATCAATTTCTCCGGCGAGCAGAACCATGCCGGCACCACGCGCATGGCCGTGCGCAAGGATGCAGGGCTGGCGCTCGCCAAATTCTGCGTCGCGATCGACGAGCGTTTTCCGGCCGCCTGCGGCCCGCGCACGGTCTGGACCACCGGGCGCATCACGCTCGACCCGGGCGCGCCGAGCATCATTCCGGGCGGCGCCGAAATGCTGTTCCAGATCCGCGACGATGATCCTTCCGTCATTGCCCGGCTGGAGCAGCTGCTGCGGGCCATGGCGAATGATGCCAGCGCGAACGGTCCCTGCACCGTCACCGTCGAAAAGCTGCGCACCGGCGCACCTGCCATGATGAACCCAGGCTTTCAGGATGCGATCGAAGCCGCAAGCCAGGCGCTGGCCGGTGGGCGATCCATTCGCATGCCCAGCGGGGCCGGCCACGATGCGCAGATGCTGGCGACCGTCATGCCCGCCGCGATGCTGTTCGTGCCGTCGATCGGCGGCATCAGCCATCACTGGACCGAGCACACCGCCGATGCCGATATCGTCACCGGCGCGGAGGTCTTCGTCGATGCCTGCCGGCGGATCCTCGGGGGCTAACGCCCATTTTCTTGAGCATGATTTTTCGGAAAACCGCTGCACACTTTTCCGGATCATGCTCTAGAACGACGTCCCCCCGCCGAACCTGAACTCCTGGACGACGTCGTATTTGCCCTTCGTGATCGGCACGGCATAGTCGAAGCGGAGCGGCCCGAACGGCGAGGCCCAGATCAGGCCGACGCCGACCGACGATCGCACCGTGCTGCCGTCGTCATATTGCAATCCGCAGGTCGGGCACGCCTTGGTGTTGACTTCGCCGGTGGCCGACCATGACGTCGGCCCCTGATAGCCCCACAGCGAGCCGGCATCGGCGTAGACCGCGCCCTTGAGGCCGACCTCCTTGGGCAGGAACCAGAACGGCATCTGCAGCTCCGCCGACGCGCCCCAATATTTCGTGCCGCCGAGCGCATCGCCGCTGGAGCCGTAGTTGTAGTAGGTGATGTCGCGCGGCCCGATGCCGTTCGAGGCGAAGCCGCGCACCAGGCTCGGCCCCATCTGGAAGTGATCCAGCATGCGCAGATCCTGGTTGCCGAGCTTGCTGAGCAGGCCGCCCTGGAGGTGGATGACGCTGACGATCTCGGAGACGAGCGGCGTGTAGTATTTGGTGTCCAGCACGGTCTTCAGATAGGTGACGTCGCCGCCGACTCCGGCGAAGTCCTGCCGGAAATCGACCAGCAACCCGTCCGTCGGGTTCTTGGTGTTGTCGAGCGTGTTGTAGTTCAGCGTGTAGCCGAGCGCCGAGGTCCAGGTCGCGCCGTTCGCCAGCTCCTTTCGAACCGGCAGACTCGACTCGCCGTCGCCGTAGCAGCCATAGCCATAGACTCCCGAGCTCGTGGAATTGGTCGGGTCCGCACCGCTCAGGACGTTCTGGATGTAGGCTGGCGTCGGATTATAGGCCAGCGAGGCGTTCGACGCGTTGTTGTTGCAATTGTTGTAGGCGCTGGCGAGCGTGATGCTCTGCTGGTAGAGCGAATAGCGAAGCTGGAGCGAGAGGTCCTCCCGCAAGGCAAGGCCGATGCGCGGGGAGAAGCCCAGCGTGGTCACGCCGTAGCTCGTATAGCTGTTCGACTTCTGCTCCTTCCAATAGGTGTCGAATCCGAGCGCCATCCGGTAGCCGAGCAGATAAGGCTCGACGAAGGACAACGATACGCCGCGTGAATATTGGCCGTAGCTGACCGATGCCTTGGCATAGAGCCCGCGGCCCAGCAGGTTGCGCTCGGAGATCGAGACTTCCGCCAGCGCGCCGTCGGTGGTGGAGTAACCGCCCGAGATCGAGAAGTCGCCGGTCGATTTCTCTTCCATGTCAACGATCAAAATGACGCGATCGCTGGAGGAGCCGGGCTCGGTGACGATCTTGACGCTCTTGAAGTAGTCGAGATTCTTCAACCGTCGCTCGGCGCGATCGACCAGCGCGCGATTGTAGGCATCGCCTTCCGAGAGATCAAATTCGCGGCGGATCACGTAATCGCGGGTGCGGGTGTTGCCGCGCAGATTGATGCGCTCGATATAGGTGCGCGGGCCCTCGTCGATGTTGAACACGACGGAGACGGTGTGCGCCTCGAAATTCCGGTCGCCGCCGGGACGGACCACGGCAAAGGCATAGCCGCGGCGCGAGGCCTCGATCTGCATCTCTTCGGTCGACTTCTCGACCAACTCGACGTTGTAGAGCGAGCCTGCGCTGACGCGCGAATAGGTGCGGAGCGAGCCCGTGTCGAAGTTGGGAATGCTGGAGCGGAAGTCGACGGAGCCGATGCGATATTGAGCACCTTCCTCGATCTTGAAGGTCACCAGAAAGCCCTTCTTCTCCGGATCGTATTCGGTGAGCGCGGCGACGACCTGGACGTCGGCGTAACCGTTCTTGAGATAGAAGCGGCGGATCAGATCGCGGTCGGCCTCGACGCGATCGGGATCGTAGATGTCGTTGCTGCCGAGGAAGCTGAGCAGGTTGCTCTCGTGCGTCTTGATGATGTCGCGCAGGCGCGAGGCCGAGAACGCGCTGTTGCCGACGAACTCGACTGACTTGACCGAGGTCTTGGCACCCTCCTCGACCGTGAAGATGAGGTCGACGCGGTTGTTCGGCTGTTCGATGATCTCGGGCGTGACGCGGACATCGTAACGGCCGGAGCGCCGGTAGATTTCGGCGATGCGCAGCGTGTCGGACTGCACCAGCGCCCGCGAGAATGATCCGCGCGGCTTGGACTGGATCTCTCCCGAGAGCTGCTCGTCCTTGATCTTCTTGTTGCCATCGAATGCGACGCGGCCGATCACGGCGTTTTCGACCACCGACACCACGATGCGGCCGCCGGCCTGATTGACCTTCACGTCCTGGAACAGGCCGGTCGCGATCAGCGCCTTGAGCCCGTCATCGACGGCGGATTGATCGAGACGGCCGCCCGGGCCGGGCTTGAAATAGGAGCGGACCGTCTCGGCCTCCACGCGGCGATTGCCTTCGACGATGATTGATTGCATCGCCTGCGCCGCCGCCGGCCGCGGCAACAGCGCAAGCGTGAGTGAACTTGCAATCGATACAGCACTCATCGCCACGACGATCAGCCCGGCCCGCAAAAACGACATTCCACACCTCAACGATACCTCGCCTGCTCTGAAACGAGACGGCTGTGGCCGCGGTGTGGCCTGGAGATTGCTGCATTGTTTCCGGTCGTTGAATTTGATTGGTCGATCGGACGCGTGAGCAGCGCGACCGCAATGACCGCGCGCATTGTGGGCGGCGACCGAGCCGCCTCGAAGCGGCCGCGCGGCCGCCTTGCCCATGCAGTGGCCCAGCAACATCGCGCAACGCCGGGATTCTTTACAGGCTCTTAAGTCGGTGCGAGAGGCGGCCGTGTCAGGAAATTCGCACAGGATGTTGTCCGATGAACGCGCATGTAACGACCCGAGCAGTGCTGGCCGCCCTCCTGGCCTCGACCCTCATCGCCCATCCCGCCACCGCCGGCAAGCGCGAGCCGCGAGCGGCCCGGGACGCGGTTTACGAGTACGGCCCGCGCGGCCCCAATCGTTCCTACCAATCCGGTCCGCGCACCCGCATCTATGTCAGCAAGCGATCGTGGCTCGACGGCGGGACCGAGGTGCTCCCCGGCGAGCGCAAGTTTACCGACTATGCCTTTCCGCCCGGCGCCTCCTTCGCACGCAGCAACAACAATCGGCCGCTCGACCGGCAGCCGCTGAGCCCCGACTCCGATCTGGGCGGATTTGCGCAGCGAATTCCGATTTCGTGGTGAGAGGTGTCCCGATAAAAGCGCAAGGCGCTTGAGCGTTGCGGCGCAGAGCCGGACCCACGAAGCAGAGCGTACCATCGCCGGCCTCCGTCGCTCGCTCAAATCGCAGACATGCCCTCGCGATCTCGCGGTGGATTTCACCCGAGCTTTGCTTCGTCTTTCGTCCCTCTTGAGCCAAGAGGGCACAGGGAAGGCCGGGTGCTGACAGACACCCGCGGTCCGCTGCGCGAAATGCACACGCAGAGAGAACCGCACAGCGGCATACAGGTGGTGCCGATCACTCGGCCTTCCCTGCGCGATGGTCGGACGGCTTATGCCGCGCTCTCCCGGGAGCCGAACTTTCCTTTGGCCTCCCTCGCCGTTCGAATTGAATGATGCCGTCCACCCGGTTGGGCTCGCGCGCATCTTCGATCCGGCTTGACCGTAGCAACGACGGTTAGGACCACACGGTTTTGCCGTACGCACGGCCCGCCATGTCGCCGCAGTATTTCCAGCCCTGTCGACGGAACTGAAGACTTACAGGCGAGACGAAGCCTAGCAGCGCCGCTCGTCTACACGCGGCCGCGGGCTCACAGGGACTACCCGCCCTGCCCGCACCTCTCATGCCGACGCTGCCGCGTCCACCGCAAGCCCGGCTCGCGATCAAGACGACCTCGAGATCGCCCCTCTTGGTGAGCCGGGATGGCCGACACATACGCCAAAACCGAATTTCGGTAAAGTGGAATCTTTTCGCGGCGACGGATTGACAGGGGCCGACACAGGGCGCGGACGCGTAGCCCGGATGGAACGCCAGCGCAATCCGCGACGGTGCCAAACACTGGCGAGCAGCCCCGGATTGCGCCTTCGCTCCACCCGGGCCACGGTCTATGGGGCGTCAGCTGTTCGGCCGCGCCGAGACGTCTGGCAATACCTGTTTACATTCAGCAACATTCCAGCTGCCGAAAGGCCACGATCGGCCGGCTAGTGGCGGTCGCCCTCGCTCCCCCCAGAGGACCGCAAGTCTCCCCCGGACCGAGGTCCATGGATTTCAGCCGATTGATGCCGCCATACGTGTTCGTCGCAAGTCCCCTGCCATTTGCCAATGAGGCTCCTCTTCCAAAGCCCGCGCCGTTGCGCAGCCCCAGGTCGCGCGCCGGATTGGCCTGCGCCGCGCTGTTGCTGGGCACGACATTGGCCGGCTGCGCTGTCGGCCCGGATTACGCTGGCCCGCCCCAACTTGCCTTGCCCTCGCACTGGAGCACCAGCACCGCACCGCACCGGGACACCGGCAAGCTCGATCGCTGGTGGCTGCGCTTGCGCGATCCCCTGCTCAACCGGCTGATCGAACAGGCCGTGGAAGCCAATCCCGACGTTGCGAAGGCAAAAGCCGTCGTGCGCGAGGCGCGCGCTACGCTGCAACAGACGGCGGCAGGCCTGTTTCCGTCCGTGAGCGGCTCGGCGTCGGTGACCGACAACAAGACCAGCGGGACCTCCGCCTCGGCCGTCGCCGACACAGCGCCCTACACGCTGCACCAAGGAAGCTTCGATTCGAGCTGGGAGTTCGACCTGTTCGGCGGCACGCAACGGAGCATCGAAGCGGCGGTGGGCGGGCAGCAATCGGCGGAGGAGGATCTGCGCAACAGCCTCGTCACGCTGATCGGCGACGTCGCCGCTTACTACGTTGACGCCCGTGGCTACCAGGCGCGGATCGCGCTGGCGCGGCAAACATCGGTCTCTCAGCGCGACACCGAAAAGCTGACCCGCAGCAAATACGAGGCCGGCAGCGGCAACGCTGTCGATCTCGCCAAGGCCACCGCGCAAGCCGCGAGCACGGAAGCCAACGTCCCGACCTATCGGGCGGCGCTCGCGGCCGACATTCATCGGCTGGGAATCCTGCTTGGGCGACCGCCTGACGGCGTCGCCTCGTTGATGGCCCGGTCCGCGCCCGTGCCGGCGCCGCGCATGCCCCTGCCCGCCGATCTCCTGATGAGCCGCCCCGATCTCGCCAGCGCGGAGCGCAAGCTGGCGCAGGCGACCGCCAGGATCGGCCAGGCCGAGGCCGACCGCTATCCGGCGGTGTCGCTGACCGGCTCGGTCGGCACCTCCGCGATACGCGCCGGCGATCTCGCCAAATATTCGAGCCTGAGCTGGTCGGTCGGGCCCTCGATCACCGTGCCGGTGTTCGACGCAGGCAAGCGCCTGGCCACCGTCAGGATTGCGGAGGCGCAACGCGATCAGGCGTTCGCCACGTTCCATTCGACCCTGCTCACCGCACTCGAGGACGTCGAGAACGCCCTGGTCTCGCTGTCGCGCGAACGCGTCCGTGCCACCAAGCTGTCAGAAGCGGCCAGGAACTACCGCGAAGCCGCACGGCTGTCGCGATCGCTGTTCGAGAGCGGCAGCGCCAGCTTCATCGACGTGCTGGACGCCGAGCGTTCGCTCTATTCCGCCGAGGATTCGCTGATCCAGAGCAAGGTGTCGGCGGCCAAATACTACATTGCGCTGGCAAAGGCGCTCGGCGGCGGATGGTCCGATCCGGTCGACGTGTCGAGGCCGATCATCGCCGACACCAACACGGGACCTCACTTGCGAGAGGCGCAGAAGTGACCGAGATCATCACCGCCAAACGCCTGAAGATCGGCGCGGCGATCGTTGCCGTCGTAACTGCCGGCGTGGTCGCAGCCACGCGCGTTCCGGGAACGTCGAGCAAGGCGCAGTCCTACATCACCGCGCCGGTCACCTTCAGCGATCTGCGCGAGGAGGTTCTCGCGAGCGGCACGCTGAAGCCGGCGCGCCTCACCGCTGTCGGCGCACAAGTGTCGGGACGGATCACCGCCCTCAACGTCCGCGTCGGCGACACCGTCAAGGCCGGCGACGTCATCGCCCAGATCGACCCCGTCACCAAGCAGAACGATCTGCGCAGCTCCGAGGCGTCGCTGAAGAACTACCGTGCGCAGAAGGTCGAGAAGGAGGCCGCGCTGGTTCTGGCCGAGGCGAACCTCGCGCGCCAGCAGGCGACGTTGGCGCAACGCGCCACCTCCCGCAGCGATTTCGACAGCGCCGATTCGACCGTGCGGCAGACCCGCGCCCAGATCGCCGCGCTCGAAGCCCTGATCGTGGGGGCTGAAGCCAGCGTCGAGACCGCGCGCGTCAACCTCGACTACACCCGCATCACCGCGCCGATCGACGGCACGGTGCTTGCCACCGTGGTGCAGGAAGGACAGACGGTCAACGCGGTCCAGTCCGCGCCCACCATCGTCGTGCTCGGCCAGCTCGAGACGATGACCGTACGCGCGGAGATTTCCGAAGCCGACATCGTCAAGGTCAAGCCAGGGCAATCGCTCCACTTCACCATCCTCGGCGACCAGGACCATCGCTACGAGGCCAAGCTGGAGCAGATCGAGCCCGCGCCCGAAGCGATCAAGAGCGACGCCAGCTTCTCCTCGACCACCACGTCGGGTTCGAGCACGAGTTCGAGTTCATCGAGTTCCACCAGCACCGCCATCTACTACATCGGCGTTTTCAACGTCCCCAACAACGAGCTCTCGCTGCGGACCTACATGACCGCCGAGGTGCACATCGTCACCGGCGAGGCCAAGCGCGTGAAGGTCATCCCCGCGCTCGCGCTGATCCGGAAATCCGACGGCCGCAATACCGTCCGCACCCTCAATGGGAGGGGTGACGTCAGCGAGCGCGAGGTCAAGACCGGACTCAACGATCGCACGACAGTCGAGATCAGGTCCGGCCTCGACGAAGGCGAGCGGGTCGTCACCGGAGAGGCCAACGAGCAAACCGCATCGCGCAGCGTGTCGGGCGGCCCGCCCGGAGGTCTCTGACATGGCCGATCCGATCATCGCAATCGAGAACGTTCGGCGGGAGTTCGCGACCGGCGACGTCAGCGTGGTCGCGCTCGACGATATCTCGCTGAGCATCCGGCCCGGCGAGCTGGTGGCGATCGTCGGCTCGTCCGGATCGGGCAAATCGACGCTGCTCAATATCCTCGGCTGCCTCGACCGCCCGAGCTCCGGCACCTACCGCGTCGCCGGCCAGAACGCCTCCGAGCTCGACGCCGATTCGCTGGCGGCGCTACGCCGCGAGCATTTCGGCTTCATCTTCCAGCGCTATCATCTGCTCGGCGACCTCTCTGCCGGCGAGAATGTCGAGATCCCCGCGATCTATGCCGGGATGAAGGCCCGCGACCGCCGTGCGCGAGCCGAGCAGCTTCTCGCAAGACTCGGCGTCAACGACCGGCGAGGCCATCGCCCGAACCAGCTCTCGGGCGGACAGCAGCAGCGCGTCTCGATCGCTCGGGCGCTGATCAACGATGCCGAGGTCATCCTGGCGGACGAGCCCACCGGCGCGCTCGACCGGCGCAGCGGCGAGGAGGTCCTGAAGATCCTGGAGGAGCTGCACCGCGAGGGGAGGACGATCATCATCGTCACCCACGATGCCGATGTCGCCGCACGGGCCGAGCGCGTCATCGAGCTGCGGGACGGCAAGATCGTCTCCGATCGCCGCACCGGAACAACGGACACCCCGGAGCGGCCCGTCACGGTAGCGCGGACGCCGTGGGGCAACGGCCGCCCGGGCTGGTCCGCCGCGTTGCGGCGCCTGCGCGAGGCCTCGCGGATGGCGCTGGTTGCGATGGCCGCGCACCGGCTCCGCGCCTTCCTCACCATGCTCGGCATCATCATCGGCATCGCCGCGGTGTCGTCCGTGGTCGCGCTCGGCAATGCGTCACAGCGCAAGGTGCTGTCCGACATTTCGAACCTCGGCACCAACACGATCGAGGTGTTTCCAGGCAAGGATTTCGGCGACGCGCGGGCGAGCAAGATCAAGACGCTGGTGCTGGACGACGCCCGCGCGCTCGACCGGCAGGCCTTCATTGCGGGGGTCACACCGACGGTTTCGACCAGCACCACGGTGCGGTATCGCGGCAACGAGTCCAACGTGCTGGTGAACGGCGTCGGCGAGAGCTATTTCAAGGTCAAGGGTGCCAAGCTTGCGAAGGGCCGTTTGTTCGACACCGAGGCGACCCGCAACATCGAGCGGCAGGCCGTCATCGACGACAATACCCGCAAGACGTTCTTCGCCGACGACCAGACCGCAGGCGTCGGCCGCGTGATCTGGCTCGGCAAGGTGCCATGCCGCATCGTCGGCGTGATCGCCCAGCAGCAGGGCGGGTTCGGCTCGAACCAGAACCTGTCGGTCTACCTGCCCTACACCACCGTGCAGGCCCAGTTCACGGGCGATCGTTCGCTGCGCAGCATCCTGCTGCGGATCAGCGACGATATCTCGACCAATCTGGCGCAGGACGCGGTGACGACGCTGCTGACGCAGCGGCACAACACCAGGGATTTCGTCATCCTCAACACCGACGACATCCGCCGCACCATCACCAGCACGACGCAGACGCTGGCGTTCCTGGTGGCGGCGATCGCGGTGATCTCGCTGGTCGTGGGCGGCATTGGCGTCATGAACATCATGCTGGTCTCCGTCTCGGAGCGGATCGGCGAGATCGGCGTGCGCATGGCGGTCGGCGCCAGGCGCAGCGACATCCTCCAGCAATTTCTGGTGGAGGCGACCCTGATTTCGTCCATCGGCGGCATCGCCGGCATCGTCGTCGCGGTGCTGCTCGGGCTCGCCGTCAACGTTGCCGTGCCCGGCTTCGAGGTCAGCTATTCGACGTTCTCGATCGGCGCAGCGTTCCTGACCTCGACCGGGATCGGGGTCGCCTTCGGCTTCTTCCCCGCCCGCCGCGCCGCGTTCCTCGACCCCGTGGTGGCGCTGAGCCGCGACTGACCCTAGGATTGCCCATGACCGCTGTGCTTCGGACGGGAGATCCGTCTGCAAATCGACCAACGACCGGCGCCCCCGATGCGATTTCAATCATGACCAGCGGCAGCCCGAACATCCTGATCGTTGAAGACGACAAGCCGACCCGCGAACTCATCTCGCGCTATCTGCGCGATCACGACTTCTCGGTCGACGCGGTCGCGAACGGCAAGGAGATGGACCGCCATCTCTCCCACGACCGGGTCGACCTGATCGTGCTCGACCTGATGCTGCCCGGCGAGGACGGCCTGAGCCTCTGCCGCCGCCTGCGGATGGACTCCACGACGCCGGTCATCATCCTCACCGCGAGGGGCGAGGATCTCGACCGGATCCTCGGCCTCGAAATGGGCGCCGACGACTATCTGGCAAAGCCGTTCAACCCGCGCGAGCTTCTCGCCAGGATCAACGCGGTGCTGCGCCGGCGATCGAGCGGCCTCGCCGCCGGCTCCGCCCCTGCCCGTCTCAAGTTCCAGGGCTGGACCATCGATCTCCGCTTGCGCGAGTTGCGCGACCCGCGGGGCGCGCAGGTGCCGCTGACCAGTGCCGAGTTCGATCTGCTGCAGGCCTTCTGCGAGCGGGCAGGACGCGTTCTCACCCGCGACAATTTGCTGAGCATGACGCGCGGCCGTTCCGGCGGAAGCTTCGGCCGCAGCATCGACGTGCTGGTCAGCCGGCTGCGCCGCAAGCTCGACCGCACGGAAGGCTCATCCATGATCAAGACCGTCCGCATCGGCGGCTACGTCTTCACGCCGCTGGTGGAGGAAGCATGAGCCGCGCCGCCGATATCGTCGCGCTGTTCAGCTTCAGGCGGATCAGCGGCCAGATCGCCGCCTTGATCCTGGGATCGCTGATCCTGATCCACGTCCTGATTGCCGGGTATTTTCTCCTCAACCAGCCGAAACTGCTGGCGGACACGCCGCTGGAGCAGATCGAGCTGATCGTGCGGATCATCGCCAACACGCCGAAAGCCGAGCGCGCGCTCGTCCTCGACAGCGTCAGCCGAACCTTTCCAGCGCTCAAGCTCCAATTGCGAGACGGCGGCTCGGCCTCCACCACGCCGCAGTCCATGCGAACGTCCCTGACCATTCCTTACGCGCTCGGGGTCAAGGCCGAGCTCGTTCGCGGCAGCGGCGCGGAGGACGAGCGCGTCTGGTTCTACCTTCCGGGCGACGACGTGCTCGAAGCCGCGATCGGATCACCGAAGATGCCGGCCTTCGTCAGCGGTCTCTGGACCTCGACGCTGCTGTTCCTCGTGGCGAGCCTGACGCTGCTCGGCGTCTGGGCCGGTCGCGCACTCTCCTCGCCCCTGTCGGCCTTCGCGCGCGCGGCGGAGGACTTCAGCCTGAGCCGGTCCTCCGCGCCGCTGCCCGAAAACGGACCGGAGGAGATCAGGTCCGCGGCGAGAGCGCTCAACCGGATGCGCGATCGCATCGCCACGCTGATGAACGACAGAACCCGCATGCTGGCGGCCATCAGCCATGATCTACGCACGCCGATCACGCGTCTGCGGCTGCGTTCGGAATATATCGAGGATCCGGCACAACGCACGCAGACCGTGCGCGACCTCGACCAGATGCAGTCGATGCTGGAATCGGTGCTGTCGCTCCTGCGCAGCGAGAGCCCGGTCAAGCCGACGCTGGTGGACGTCGCGGCGCTGCTTCAAATGGTTTGCGAGCAGTTTTCGGATTCCGGATTTGCCGTGACCTATTCCGGCCCGAACAGGGCCGCCTTCGTCCTGCGGCCCGACGAAATCACCCGCGCGGTCACCAACCTCGTCGAGAATGCAACGCGCTTCGGAACCCAAATCGACGTCGCGCTGACGACGGTCGAGGACCGGCTCGTCATCGACGTCTCCGACGACGGGCCCGGCATTCCCGACGAGAGCAAGGCGGCGATGCTGGAGCCCTTTGTGCGCGGCGAGGAAGCCCGCACCATGGACGAGGCGGCCGGATTCGGTCTCGGCCTCTCGATCGCGCAGGCGATCGTGACGGCGCATGACGGAACGCTCGAACTGCTCGACAACGCGCCGAAGGGCCTGCGCGTCCGCCTGCGGCTTTCGCGGGCTGCCCGCGGCGATGCGGAAGCACCGCGGACATAAAGCTGCGGCATTTGTCGGGCTTGTCGGTCATCCCGCCTCTGCTTCCCCCTGGAGTTCCCATGTCCTCTGCCGACCGGCCGGCGACGCGCCTTGCGACACGGCTTGCCTTCCTCGTCGCGGGCTTCGGCATCGCATGCTGGGCGCCGCTGGTGCCGTTCGCGAAGACGCGGCTCGGCGTCGACGATGGCGTGCTCGGACTGCTGCTGCTCAGCCTCGGCATCGGCTCCGTCGTCGCGATGCTGCTCACGGGAATCGTGAGCGCGCGCTACGGCAGCAGGCCGATCATCCTGGCGGGCGGGTTCGGCCTGGCGCTGGTGCTGCCTTTGCTCGCGGTCGCGAGCTCGCCCGCGACGCTGGCGCTGGCCCTGCTCGCATTCGGCGCCGCGCTCGGCTCGATCGACGTCGCCATGAACATCCACGCCGTGGAGGTGGAGCGCGCCGCGGCGCGCCCGCTGATGTCCGGCTTCCACGCGCTGTTCAGCATCGGGGGCTTCGCCGGATCCGCGCTGATGACGGCGCTGCTGTCGCTGCAATTCGGCACGCTCGCCTGCACGCTGATCTGCTCAGCCCTGATGCTGATCGCGATGATCATGACCTGGCCGCGCCTGCTGCGCAACGCGCAGGCGCAGGATGGCCCGCTGTTCGTGCTGCCGCACGGATCGGTGCTGCTGCTCGCGCTGCTCGGCGCCATCACCTTCCTGGTCGAGGGCGCGATGCTCGATTGGGGCGCGCTGCTCGTGATCGGCGCGGGCCTCGTCACCGAGGCGCAGGGTGGAGCCGGCTACATCGTGTTCTCGATCGCGATGACGATGGGCCGGCTCGGCGGCGACGCCATCGTTGCGCGCATCGGGGACCGCGCGACATTGCTGTGGGGCAGCCTGATCGCGATCGCGGGTTTTGTGGTCCTGCTGACCGCGCCGGTTGCGGCGGTCGCGATCACCGGATTCCTGCTGATCGGGTTCGGCGCTTCGAACCTCGTACCGGTGCTCTTCCGCCGGGCGGCCCGGCAAACGGTGATGCCGACCGGCCTTGCGGTCGCCGCGATCACGACCGCGGGCTATGCAGGAATCCTGATCGGCCCTGCCGGCGTCGGCTTCGTCGCGCATTTGGGTGGATTGCCGATGGCGTTCTGGCTGCTGGCTGCGCTGATGGGTCTCGTCACGCTGACGGCGCGTGTCGTCACGGCGGATTCGCGCCAGACCGCCGCGAGCTAACCCCTTCCATCTCAAGCATGATTCACGGGGCCGCCGCCGACCCAAGCCATCCACGCAGGTCTGTCAGCCATGCGGCTTTCGGCCGGTTTACTGGACGCCTCGTTCTGCTAGACCACAATAAAATACCTTTTGACTCCCTCGCGGGGGCAATGGCACGTGCCAGCTGATAGTAACCAAGACTCGGTCGTTTCATTCGGGCCATTTCGGCTGTTTCCAAAATCCCGACTCCTGGAGAAGGAGGGAGAGCCGCTTCACGTCGGCGGCCGTGCGCTCGATATCCTGATCCTGCTGGCCGAGCGTCCCGGCGAAGTCATCGACAAGAGAGAGCTGGTCAAGCGCATCTGGGCCGATGTGAATGTCGACGAGGGTAGCCTGCGCTTCCATGTCGCAGCGCTGCGCAAGGTGCTCGGCGACACCGGCAAGTCGGCCCGCTATGTCCTCAACGTGCCGGGGCGCGGCTATTGCTTTGTCGCGCCGTCCACTCAAGCGGCGCCGCAGGTCGCCGCGCCTGTCGCCGCCGACATCAGTCCGCCCCGCTCGTTGCCCGCTCCGCTCGCGAAGATGATCGGCCGCGAGGAGATCGTCGAGAGGATCTCGAACGGCCTGACGCTGCATCGCTTCATGACCCTGGTCGGCCCGGGCGGCATCGGCAAGACCGTCGTTGCCGTCACGGTCGGGCATCGACGCGCGGCGGATTTCGGCGGGCGCGTCTTCTTCGTCGATTTCGGTCCGCTGCGCGACGCCGGCCATGTCACGACCACCATCGCCTCCGTGCTCGGGCTGACGGTCAGCTCGGAAGATCCGACGCCGGCGATCCTGACATTCCTGAAGAGCGGACCGACCCTGCTGATCGTCGACGGTTGCGAGCATGTGCTGGACACGCTGGCGCCGATCGTCGAGCACATCGTTCGCGAGGCGCCGCAGCTTCGCGTTCTCGCAACCAGCCGCGAGTCGTTCCGAAGCGAGGGCGAGCGGATCTTCCGGCTGTTTCCGCTGGATTGTCCCCCCGAGCGCGAGAATCTCGACGTCGCCGAGGTTCTGGCCTATCCCGCCGCCCAGCTCTTCGTCGAGCGCATCGCGCAGAGCTCCGGGCCGTTCCAGCTCAGCGCCGAAGAGGCGCCGCTCGTCGCGAACATCTGCCGGCGCCTCGACGGCATTGCCCTGGCGATCGAGCTCGCGGCGGGCCGTGTCGATGCGTATGGCATCGCCGGCACGGCCTCCCTACTCGACAGCCGCTTTTCGCTGCAATGGCGCGGGCGGCGCACGGCGGTCCCGCGGCATCAGACGCTCGCGGCCGCCCTCGACTGGAGCTATGACCTGCTGCCGCCGGCGGAAAGCGCCATCTTGCGACGATTGTCGGTGTTCGCCGGGCCGTTCGCGCCGGAGGCCGCCGCCGCGGTCGCGTCCGGCGACGGCCTCGGCACCTCGGAGACGCTGGAGGCGATCGACAGCCTGGTCGCCAAATCGCTGATCTCGCCATCCGGCTCGCGAGCGCTGCGTTATCGCCTGCTCGACACCACGCGCACCTACGCACTCGGCAAGCTGCGCGAGCTCGGTGAAGTCGGGCAGTTCGCGCGGCGCCATGCCGAGCATTTTCGCGATGTCTTCGAGCGCGCGGGCGCCGATACCGCGACGCCGCTGCCGGAATGGCAGAGCGCCCATGGTGGGGAGGTGGACAATCTGCGCGCCGCGCTGGACTGGGCCTTCGGGCCCGACGGCGATGCCAAGCTCGGCATCGCGCTGACGGCGACCGCGGTGCCCCTGTGGGTGCGCCTTTCGCTGTTCGCCGAATGCCGCGAGCGCTGCAGGACGGCATTGGCGGCGCTGGGCGAGGACCGCGGCAACGACCGCGTCCGCATGCAACTGCTGTCCGCGCTCGGCTGGTCGCTGATGTATGGCGAGGGCCGCGCGCGCGAAGCGCGCCCGATCCTCGAGACGACGCTCGAAATCGCCGAGCGCCTCGACGACAAGGATTTCCGGCTGCGCGCGCTCTGGGGTTTGTGCATCGACCAGTTCAACAACGGGCAGTTCGGCAAGGCGCGTGCGCTCGCCGACCGTTTTGCGAACGCGGCTGCAAACTCGCCCGACACCACCGATCTCATGTTGGGCGACCGCCTGATGGCCGTCGCGCTGCATTATCTCGGCGACCAGAACGAGGCGCGCCAGCGGATCGACCGGGTCAACGCCTCGCTGCATGTGCTGGTAGCCAAGCCGAAAATCTTTCCGCTCGATCTCAGGATATCGACGCAATATTTTCGCGCCCGCATCCTCTGGCTGCAGGGCTTCGCCGATCAGGCCCAGGCGCTCGCGGCTGAGAACATCTGGGAAGGCCGGGCCAACGGCCATGCGCTGACCTTCTGCAGCGTGCTGGGCCAGGCGGCCTGCCCGATCGCGTTCTGGTCCGGCGATTTCGATGCCGCGGAGCGCCACGGCACCGAGCTGCTCGAGCACACCGAACGTCACGCCATCCGGCTGTGGAGCCTGTGGGCCCGGGCCTTCAACGCCGCGGTCATGGCCAGGCGGGGCGACATCGCGACCGGCCTGCCGCTTTTGCGCGAAGAGCTTAATCGCGCCGGCGATGCGCGCTTTCTGCCGCGCTTTCTCCCGCTGCTCGGCGAGCTCGCCGCATGTTGCCTGGAGGCCGGCGAGGTGAACCGTGGCCTCGAGATGATCGAGGACGCCCTCGCCCGTTGCAACGACCGGCAGGAGCTTTGGTATCTGCCGGAGCTGATCCGGATCAAGGCCGAGCTGATGCTCGCAAGCGCGCGGCATTCAGGGGACGCCGAGGCGCGATTTCGCGAGGCGATCGATATTGCCGTCCGGCAGGGCGCGCGCTTCTGGCAGCTGCGCGCTGCAACCGGTCTCGCGCGGCTCTTGATGGACGCAGGCCGCGGCCCGGAGGCTCATGCGGCTCTCGGTAAGGCCTGCGACGCGCTTAGCGAGGGCAAGGAGATCGCCGACCTGCGCGCGGCCCGCGCGTTGATGAGGCAACTCAGGAACTGACCGCCGCTTACCTCTCACGCTTGCGGGAGAGGGAGTGCACTTCCGGCGCGTCAGCGATCAAGCCTTCGTCGTTCGCGTTTCACTCTCCCACCGCGGCCGCGCGGCGCGGCAGCTTCCAGCCGGGCCGGATGAAGTGGCAGGTGTAGCCGTCCGGATAACGTTCGAGGTAGTCCTGATGCTCCGGCTCGGCCTCCCAGAATTCGCGAGCGGGCGCGAGCTCGGTCACCACCTTGCCCGGCCAGAGGCGTGAGGCCTCGACGTCGGCGATGGTGTCTTCGGCGATCTTCTTCTGCTCATCGCTCGTGTAGAAGATCGCCGAGCGATAGCTGGTGCCGAGATCATTGCCCTGGCGATTGAGCGTGGTGGGATCGTGGATCTGGAAGAAGAATTCCAGCATGGTCCGGAAGCTGGTCTTTGCGGGATCGAACATGATCTCGATCGCCTCGGCGTGGCCTTCGTGGTTGCGATAGGTCGCGTTCTTCACCTGTCCGCCGGTGTAGCCGACGCGGGTGGAGACCACGCCCGGCTGCCTGCGGATGAGGTCCTGCATGCCCCAGAAGCAGCCTCCGGCCAAAACTGCGCGCTCTGTCGTCATATCTCCGCTCCCGATTGATTGCTCGGTCCGTTCCATATCCGTAGCATAGGCTCTCGGCCGCCCGGCCGAAAGCCATGCTGTTCATGCGTGCCCAGGCGCGTCCCGGAGCCGGTGGGACCGCGATGCTCGCCTTAAGCCAGCTTGGCGTCGAGCGTGATCGCTGCGTTGAGCACTTTCGACACCGGGCAGTTTTTCTCGGCCTCGCCGGCGATCCTGGCAAAGCCGGCATCGTCGAGGTTCGGCACCTTCGCGCGCAGCGTCAGCGCGGATTTGCTGATCTTGAAGCCTTTGCCTTCAGGCTCGAGGGTCACGGCCGCTTCTGTCGAGAGCTCGTCCGGCGTGAATCCCGCCATTTGCAGGCCGAAAGCCAGCGCCATCGTAAAGCAACCCGCATGGGCTGCCGCGATCAACTCCTCGGGGTTGGTCCCCTTCTCATTCTCGAAACGCGTCTTGAACGAATAGGGCGTCTGAGTGAGCACGCCGGATTCGCTGGTCAGATGGCCGGTTCCATCGCGACCGGTGCCTTTCCAGACGGCCGTTGCTTTGCGGATCATGTCGGTTCTCCCTGTAAGATTTCAGTATTCGCCTCCCTACCGGAGCAAGGCGACATTGGCGTGGCGGGCGAGGAACGCTGCGCCTTCAGCTCGGCAGCGGTTGGCCGGCCTGCTCGCGCACAACGTAGTCGGCGTACCATTCCGCCCAGCTCTCATCATGTCCACCGGTCCGCCGCTCATGTTCGCCATGCGCTGCCGCCGCCCTGCGGAGTGCAGCCGCCAATTCCGTCTGCGAAGCGAATGTCGTAGCCCTGCCTGCGACGCGTCCCGGCAGTCGCGTTGTCACCTCCTGGAACAGCCAACCGTTGCCATCGGGATCGCTGAACGAGGCAAACGAGCTGTAGCTGCCGCGGTTGGGGTCGGC
Source organism: Bradyrhizobium sp. 62B (assembly GCF_030272265.2). Taxonomy (NCBI): domain Bacteria; kingdom Pseudomonadati; phylum Pseudomonadota; class Alphaproteobacteria; order Hyphomicrobiales; family Nitrobacteraceae; genus Bradyrhizobium; species Bradyrhizobium sp. 62B. Next base: position 5,510,454 of record NZ_CP092841.2, read on the forward strand.
GCCACTGAGCCGAACACTGCCGAACAGGTACGGCTCGTCCGGCCCGGCGTGAACATCGCCGGCACCGTGGAATGGCGCGCTGACCTCGACACCGCGGTCGAGCAGATCCCGTCGTGCCGCCTCCAGATCGGAGACGATCAGGTAGAGCCCTCGCACCGAGCCGGGTGCGGCGGCCGTCACATTGGTTCCGAAGATCACCGAGCAGGCCGAGCCAGGCGGGGTGAACTGGATCACACGCCAATCGTTTCCAGAAGTGAAGTCGGCGTCCAGCCGCCAGCCAAGGCGCGCGTAGAACGCCTTGGCGCGATCGACATTGGACACGGGGATCACGACGACTTCGAGCTTCCAGTCGGCGCTGGGCGATGTCGAGAGTTCGGGATGGATTCCGAGAGTGGTCATGTCGAGCTCCCTGTCAGCGTGTTCTTCATGCGATGGTGGAACTCCCGCAGCACGAGCTCCCAATCACGACACTGCTCGTCGAGATTGCCAACGAATTGAGATCGAACGACACCGTCGTTCGCTGGAGGGCCGATTCCGGACCCCGCTGGAAGTGCGATTCAGCTCGAAGGCTATTGTGGATGCATCGCGCGCATCTGGCGCGTTAGACGTTGCAAGATTCTGTTATGATCGGCGTCGACCCGGCCGGCCCGCTCGCCCCGCCCGTCGCGAGGGACCAGGAGGGCCTTGCGGGGCGCGCCGTCAGATCGGCGCATCAAATCTGCCGAGCGGCCTGAATTGAGAGCATCTTCAACAAGATACCACCGCGCTCCCGGCTCGCAAGTCCTAACACATTCTAACACGCCAAGCCGCATGGGCGCCGCCATGGTGGAGACATTGCTCGGTGGACATGGCGGGACATGGCGGGACATGGCGCTTCTAGACGATGTGATCGATGCCAGCGGCGGAATGGCACGCTGGAACAGCTTGAGCCGTTTCACGCTCCACCTTTCCATCGGCGGAACGTTGTTCGCCGACGCCGGACATGCCCGGGAATTCAAGGACGTGACGGCGGAAGGCTCGACCCGGACACAATCGCTCCGGTTCACCGGCATCACCGGGGGCGAACGCTCCGGCTCTTTTCAACCCGACGCGATCACCATCGAGAACCTGGATGGTGAGGTCCTGCAGTCCTGGAGCAACCCCGTCCTTGCATTCGCCGAGGTCGGCCCGCCTGCGCTTGCGGATGAACTCTATCTCGTCTTCTTCTGCGGTGTCGCGATCTGGAGTTATCTGACGACGCCGTTCCTGCTTGCGCACCCCGATGTCGTCATCGAGGAGCTGTCGCCCTGGCAGGAAAGCGCCGAAACCTGGCGCCGGCTGCGCGCGCAATTCCCGGCGCACCTGACCATGCTGGCGTCCGAGCAGATCCTTTATTTCGACGAGAGCGCCCTGCAGCGGCGCATGGATCACGATCTCTTCGGGATGAAGATCGCACATTCCTCCTGGGCCCATGACAGCTTCGGCGGCATCGTGGTCCCGACGCTTCGACGCATTCAGACCCTGCGGCCGGACGGAACCGTGATCGCCAAGCCCGTGCTCATGGACGTCGAAATCTTCGATGCCGTGTTCGAATGATGGGTTGGATGGATCCGCGAGCACAGGAGTCACTGCGGCGGGCTGTCGCACCCGGACGCACAAGATCTAACAGAACCTCATCACCCCTAACGGGAGTCCTGGCTGGTTCACCTCTATCCTTCGAGCATGGAAAGCATTGGTTGCGCGCTGCCGGGGGTCGCAAGCAATTGCAACGCAGGAAAGGACGAGCGATGTCGAACAATCTGCAGGCGGCACATGCTGACGGCCCGGCCGGCCCACGGATGGAATCGCCGCGCGTCAGGGTCAATGCCTTGCCGAAATGGCGGCTGCGGCGCGTCGAGCACTACATCGCCGAACATTTCGGCCGCTGCATCAGTCTGTCCGAGCTCGCCAATGTCGCGGGCCTGTCCAGGATGCATTTTGCGGCACAATTTCGCACCGCGACCGGCTACCGTCCCCGCGAATATCTGCTGCATCACCGGACCGAGCATGCGAAGACGCTGCTCGCCACCACCGAGCGGCCGTTGGCGGAGATCGCGCTCGCCGTCGGCTTTAGCACGCAGGCGCATTTTTCGACCGTCTTCAAGCGCATCAGCGGCGAGTCTCCGGCGCGCTGGCGTCTCGCCAACAAGGGCAAACGGATCGCGGTCGAAGCGCGCCTTCCTTCCCCGGAGAACAACTGGGTCGCTGGTGCTCCCTACGCCGGATCGAACGCGCGGATCGGCGGCAGATTGCCGGTGAACTTCTCCACTTCGACCGTCGTCAGCTGACCGGTGCAGCCCTGCGCCAGGGATGAGGTGCCGACGTCACGGGTGAGCACGTTGGGATTGCCGTGAACGCAGAGTGGCGCCTCGTCTTGGGGATCCATCGGATCGTACCAGGCGCCGGTCGGAAGCTGCACGACGCCGGCCGCGATGCCGTCGGTGACGTGGACCGCGGCAAGACAGGCGCCGCGCGCGTTGAACAGGCGGATGATGTCGCCGTCCTTGATGCCGCGCGCGCCCGCATCGACCGGGTTCATGCGCGCGACCTCACGGCCGCGATGCTTCGAGCTAAGCGAATGGCCGCCGAAATCGAGCTGGCTGTGCAGGCGCGTCGCCGGCTGGTTGGCGACGAGGAAACACGGTGCGCCGGGCTTCGGCATGTCGGTCTTCTCCAGCCAGACCGGATGTCCCGGACAATCCGCATCGCCGTGGCCCGCGATCTTGGCCGAATAAATCTCGATGCGGCCACTCGGCGTCGGCAGCGCGTGATTGACGGGATCTTCGCGGAAGCGGCGCAGCCGGCCGCCGTCGTCGGGCTGCTGCGGCACGATGAGGCTGCCGCGCGCCCAGAATTCGTCGAAGCTCGGCGCTTCCAGCCCGCGCTTGGCGAGCGAGGCGCGGGTGGGCTCGTAGAGATGCTCCAGCCATTGCCGCGACGTACGCCCCTCGGTGAAGGGCTCGTGCGCCTCCAGGCGCTCGGCGAGATCGGCGAAGATGTCGTAATCGTCGCGCGCCAGCCCGAACGGCTCGGCGATCCGGTGCATGGCGACCATGAGGGGATCGTTGGTGGAATAGCCGATGTCCTCGCGCTCCAGCGTCATCGTCGCGGGCAGCACGATGTCGGCGTGCCGCGCCGTGGCGGTCCAGGCCAGCTCGTGCACGACGAACGTATCGAGCTGCGCAAACGCCTTGCGCAGGCGGTTGATGTCCTGGTGGTGATGGAAGGGGTTGCCGCCAGCCCAATAGACGAGGCGGATATCCGGATAGGTGCGGGTCTCGCCATTGTAGCGATAGGTGGTGCCGGGATTGAGCAGCATGTCGGCGATGCGCGCCACCGGAATGAAATCGGCAACGCCGTTGCGGCCCTGCCCGAGCGTCGGTCCCGGCACGTCGTTGACGCGGCGGCCGTAATAGCCGATCGCGCCGAGCGAATAGGCGTAGCCGCCGCCGGCAAGGCCGATCTGGCCGAGCGCTGCCGCCAGCACCATGCCCATCCACACCGGCTGCTCGCCATGCTCGGCGCGCTGCAGCGAATGCGAGACGGTGATCAGCGCGCGCTTGCCGGCAGCGCGGCGGGCCAGCTTTCGGATGGTATCCGCATCGACGCCGCAAATCGCGGCGGCCCAGTCGGCGTGCTTGGGCTGGCCATCGCTTTCGCCGGTGAGATAGCGCAGGAAGACCGGCCAGCCTTCGGTGTAGCGATCGAGGAAGGCCTGGTCGTGCAGGCCTTCGCTGACCAGCGTGTGGACGATGCCGAGCATCAGCGCCGTGTCGGTGCCGGGTACGCAGGTCATCCATTCGGCGCCGGCTTCAACGGGAAGATCCTCGCGCAGCGGGCTGACCAGGACAAACTCGCAGCCGCGCTTGCGCGCCGCCGCCATGGCGCCGCGCTCGACATGCTTGCTGATGGAGCCGCCGGCCACCATGGAGTTCTTCAGCGCCATGCCGCCGAAGGCCAGCACGATCTCAGTCTCGGCCGCGATCTGCTCCCAGGTGACGTTGCGCTTGGTGATGTCCTCATAGCCCGCCAGAATCTGCGGCAGCAGCACAGAGGACGCCCCCGAAGAGTAAGAGTTGACCGATCGCACGTAGCCGCCCATCGCGATGTTGAGGAAGCGATGCACCTGGCTCTGGGCGTGATGGAAGCGGCCGGCGCTCGACCAGCCATAGGAGCCGCCGAACACCGCGCCGGGACCGCGCGTATCGCGGATGCGGCCGAGCTCGTCGCCGAGCAGGTCGAGAGCCTTCTCCCAGCTCACCGGGACGAACTCGTCGCGACCGCGGCGATCGTCGGGGCCCGGCCCGCGCTCGAGCCAGCCGCGCCGGATGGCCGGCTGGGCGATGCGCGCCTGGTGGCGGAGCGCACCGGGGAAATTGTCGATGATGCCGTTCGGATCGGGGTCCCCTGCATAGGCCCTGACCTCGAGACCATCAGCGCCCTGACGCGCGGAAAACACGCCCCAATGCGAGGTGTGCGGCTTGAAGCCGTCCGAGAGGTCCAGACCCGGGTCGGGGAAGCCAATCGTATCGTCCATCGCGTATTCCTTGTTCCGGCACGTGGCGCCAGTATACCGATCCCGCCCGGGATGTCGCCGAGATCAGCGCTGACGGAAACGCCGGGCTGTCGTGCGCGAACATGGGATGGTGGCCATCGCCAGATCAGGAGGCGCCGATTCGCGGACAGTGCGCCGGAAACGTGCGATATCTCGCTCCTCTCACAGCGACAACGGACACCTCATGATCAAACGCGATTTGCCGGACGTAGCGGAGATTCACGCAGTGGTCGAGCACAATGGTGTGCTTTACATCGGAGGCATCGTCCCGGAGGACACCAGCCTCGACATGTCGGGACAGGCCAAGGACGTGCTCACCCAATTGACGCAGCTCTTAAAGGATCTCGGGTCCGATCCACACAGCGTCTTGCAGGTGACGATCTACATGACAGATCTGAAGGAGAAGGCAGAGTTCAACGCGGTCTGGAAGGCGGACTTCGCGGAAGTTGATCTGCCGGCTCGCGCCACAATCGGCGTGGCCGACCTCGGTCCGGGCGTCAAGCTCGAGATGACCGTGATCGCCGCCATGCCATAGCGGCGCCCACCAACACCCGGCCTCGGGGGCGCGCCGGCATCAGCCACGAGCGCAGCAATCGACCAGCAACTGCCAGATCCGCTGTGCTTCACTCCTCTGGTGCCCCTCCGGCACCTTCTCGGAGTTGGACTGGCCAAATGCGGCGATGGCGTGCGCCTGGCGCGGCACGATCCATCGTTCCGAGATCGGGTCGTACCATTTTCCGATGTTCACCTCAGTCACGGCGATCAACTCACAGATTTGATCAACGGTTGGCGATGCGCCTGCCGCGGCTTCATTCGAGCCATTTGGCGACGCGCCACCTCAGTTTACCAATCATGAGCTGGCGCGTTCGTTCCGATTGCCTGCATCATCCTGGCCGGGCCGGATGAAGCGTGCGCGGATGCCGCTCGTGCAGCAGCCGGGCGAGCTCCTCACGCTCGGTCTCGCGTCCCTTCATGGCGGTCTCGAACAGCGCCTCCTGGATGTCGCGAGGCATGTCGCCCCACACGTCCATCGCCGCGCGCCCGAGCAAGCCCGCAAGATGATCACTGCCATTGTTCATTCGGCCCTCCTCGTCTGCACACGGAAATGGAACAGCTAGGGCCGGCTAGCGTTCCAGTGTCATCATTGTGAAAAGGAGGCGTCTTTTATGGGATTCTTCACCAAGGACATCAAAACGATGGAAGACCTGCTGCTGCACGGGCTGCAGGACATCTATTACGCGGAGCAGCAGATCCTGAAGGCGCTGCCCAAGATGATCGACAAGGCGACCAACAGGGATCTCGCCGCCGGGCTGAAAGCTCATCTGGACGAAACCAACAAGCAGGTCGAGCGGCTCAACAAGGTTTTCGCCAAGCTCGGCAAGGAGCCGAGCGGCACGCAGTGCCCGGCCATCGACGGCCTGATCGAGGAAGCCGACGCAACCGCCGGCGAGATCGAGGACAAGGCCGTGCTCGATGCGGCGATCGTCGCCAACGCGCAGGCCGTGGAGCACTACGAGATGTGCCGCTACGGCACACTGATCGCCTGGGCGGAAGAGCTCGGCCACGACGACATCGTGCGGTTCCTCACCACCAATCTGAACGAGGAGAAGGCGGCCAACACCAAGCTGAACACGGTGGCGCTCCGCAAGGGCGTCAACGCCAAGGCGTCCAACGCCGCCTGATCGAGATTCGGCGATTGCGAGATGGCGGCCCGGCTTGCCGGCGCCGCCACCTGCTCCTCAGATGAACGGTTTCCCGCCGGTGACGGCGAGCGTGGCTCCCGACGTGTAGCTCGAGAGCGGATCGGCCAGCATGACATAGGCGGTCGCAAGCTCGGCCGGCTGGCCGGCGCGCTGCATCGGGACCTGCTTGCCGAAATTCTTGACCCTTTCCTCCGACATGGTCGAGGGGATCAGCGGCGTCCAGATCGGACCCGGAGCCACGGCATTGACCCGAATGCCCTTCTCGGCCAGCATCTGGGCAAGTCCGCCCGTGAAATTCTGGATGGCGCCCTTGGTCGTGGCGTAGGCCAGCAGCGTCGGGTTCGGCATGTCCGAGTTCACCGACGCCGTGTTGATGATCGCAGCGCCCGGCCGCATGTGCGGCACGGCGGCCTTGGTCAGATAGAACATGGCGTGGATGTTGGTCGCGAACGTCAGCTGCCACTCCTCGTCGCTGATATCCCCGATGTCCTTGAACGTGGCCTGATGCGCCGCATTGTTGACGAGGATATCGATGCCGCCGAGCTCCTCCACGGCCCGGCGCACGATGGAGCGGCAGTGCTCGGGCTCAGAGATGTCGCCGGGAATCAGGACGACCTTGCGCCCTTCCCGCTCCACCAGCGCCTTGACCTCGGCCGCATCCTCGTCCTCGTTCAGATAGGACATGACGATGTCGGCGCCTTCGCGGGCGTAAGCGATTGCCACGGCTCGACCGATGCCGCTGTCGCCGCCGGTGATGAGCGCCTTCTTCCCGGCCAGACGTCCCGAGCCTCGATAGCTCTCCTCGCCGTGATCGGGACGTGGCTTCATCGCACGCGTCGAACCGGGCATCGGCTGCTGCTGCGACGGATAAGGCGGTCTTGGATAGTCGGTCATGAAGCGGCTCCAGCAATGTGCTCCGCTAACAGGGGCCTGCCGGAAGCGTTCCTGTGACCGCACTGCTGCAGCGCGGAACCATTTGCGCCGCAGCATTCGAAAATGAGACTGCCCGTCAAGCCGGGCGAGGCCCTCACGCATGCACCGCGGGCGACTTCGGTTAGCTTCCTTTCAAAGCCGCGGACCTTCGAGAGCCAGCCCTCGAAAGTCACGGGGCGCCGCACCGCCCGGTGCGGCAATAATCGACGACACAGGGAGGAGCACAATGTCGAAATGCAGCATAGGACTGCTCGCGCTGAGCAGCCTGTTTCTTTCAAGCGCGGCGATCGCCCAGGAGAAGATCAAGGTGGGCGTGACCGCGACCCTCGAAGGCACCTACACGGTGCTCGGCGAGGACGGCATGCGCGGCCACCAGACCGCGCTCAACGTGCTGGGCAAGAAGATCGGCGACAAGGAGCTCGAATTCATCGTCGCCTCGACCGACGCGACGCCGGACTCCGCCGTGCGCGCCGTGCGAAAATTGATCGAGCAGGACAAGGTGCAGATCCTGCTGTCGCCGCTCTCCGGCGACGAGGGCATCGCGGTGAAGAACTTCGCCAAGACCCATCCGGAGCTGACCTTCATCAACGCCGCATCGGGCGCGCAGGAAACGACCTATGTCGACCCCGCCCCGAACTTCTTCCGTTACAACATGGATGGCGCGCAGTGGCAGGTGGGCCTCGGCAAATACGCCTATGACGAGAAGAAATATCGCAAGATCGCAACCGTCGGCGAGGACTATTCCTTCATCTACACCCAGGTGTTCGGCCTCGTGCTCGAGTTCTGCGGCGCCGGCGGACAGGTCACCAACCGGCAATGGGTGCCGCTCGGCACCAAGGATTTCGCTTCGGTGATCGCCGCTCTGCCCGACGATGTCGATGCGATCTATCTCGGCCTCGGCGGCGCGGACGCCGTCAACTTCCTCAACCAGTATCAGCAGGCCGGCGGCAAGGCGCATCTGATGGGCGGCTCCATCATGATCGACCAGACCATCCTGTCGTCCAAGGGCAACGCCAAGAACGCCCTGATCGGCACCATCGCGGCGAGCGGCCAGGCCGACACCTGGGAGGATCCGGGCTGGCAGAAATTCGTGAAGGCCTATCAGGACGCCTTCCCGCCCAACAAGCGCTTCCCCAGCCCGTCGCTGCTGGCCACCAATTATTACGGCTCGACCATGGCGCTGATTCTGGCCCTGCGTGAGGTCAACGGCGATCTCAGCGACAATCAGTCGAAGTTCAAGGCTGCGCTGGCGAAGATCGAGATCGACGCGCCGAACGGCAAGATCAAGCTCGATTCCAACCGCCAGGCGATCGGCACCAACTTCGTCACCGAGGTCGTGGATGACGGCAAGGGCGCGCTGTTCAGCAAGGTCGTGAAGGTGATCCCGAACGTGAACCAGACGCTTGGCTACGATCCGGCCGTGTTCTCCAAGATCGGACTGCCGAGCCGCACCGTGCCGGAATGTAAGAAATACTGACGCATCACGACTGCCACCATGCAAGATGGGGGAGCGACTTGCTGACGCGGTCGCTCTCCGCTCTTGCAATCTCGGCGGCGTTGTTGAACGCTGGCCGAAAAGACAAGAACATTCGGGAGGGGAAGGCATGAGCCGTGCGCTCGCCGTCTTCCACGGCCGGTTCGGTCGGGCGACGGTTTATCAGTTGAACCGCCCTTTCAATATCCACGCCCATCGTGAAGGTCATCTGATCTTCCATGTCGGCGGCATGCCCGCATGCATCGACGTTTGCGAGGGGCACTACGATCTCGACGAGACGTCCGTCGTCGCGGTCAATCCCTGGGAACCGCACAATTTCCTGCCCGCCGACATGGAGGGCGGCGCGATCTTCTTCGTGCTCTATGTCAATGCCGAATGGTTCGCGCCCGATGCCTCCGGCACCCACCGGCTGCGCTTCGGCCGCACCCAGTTCAAGCGCACGCCGGCCCTCGACAAGCATATCAGGCGGACCGCCGCGCTCGTTTGCGGCGCACCATCGCTTTCCAGCCTGGATTCCGAGCTGCGGCGGCTGATCGACATCTGTTACGACGAAAGCTGGCAGCAGGCCGAGATCGCGCGCGATCCACGCGCAAATGGATCCGTCACCGATTTCCGCGTGCGCAAATGCATCAAGATGATGTCGGAAAGCCCCGGCGCCGAGATCGAGCTCGACACCATCGCGCGGGAATCCGGCCTGTCGCGGCCGCACTTCTACCGCTTGTTCCGCGTCCAGACCGGCGTGACGCCGAACCTTTATCTCAACACGCTGATCATGGAACAGGCGCTCGAAGCGCTGGTGGCAAGCGAGACGCCGATCGCCGATATCGGCTTCGATCTCGGCTTCTCCTCGCAGAGCGGCTTCACCCGTTTTTTCGCCGCCAATGTCGGGATGGCCCCGACCGACTACCGCCGCGCAGCCAAGATCTTGCGCGCCTGATATCCGCGCGAAAAGATACTCACGATCAAACGTTCCCCTCCGAGCCTCGCTAGGATGCCGGCAACGCGATCCCGAAAGAGGATCGCGAGTCCAGGGAGGACGTGCGTCCATGGCGAGGTGTGCAGCCGCTGCGAGGCTGTCTGACCTGCATTCAGAGGACGGCGCGGAGCGCTACGGCCTGACTGCTGCCTCTCCCCGCTTGCGGGGAAAGGGTTGGGGTGAGGCGGAGCCTCCGCGTGGATGGCGGCAGTTCGACAGGCGGAGCGTCCCCCTCACCCCGATTGCGCTCGCGCGCAATCCGACCTCTCCCCGCAAGCGGGGCAAGGTAAAGACAGGGGGCTCGTCATGAGCCGCTTTGTCGAACGCCATCCGGCCTGGGCACTGATCGTGATCATCGCGATTGCCTTCGCGCTGTGGCTGATCTTCGCGGTCTGGCCGCCGGGCCTCGAAGAGGCCGTCGGCCGCAAGCGCGTCTTCCTCAACGCCGTCTTCAACGGCATCACGCTGGGCGGACTCTACTTCCTCGTCGCCAGCGGCTTCACGCTGATCTTCGGCCTGATGCGCAACGTCAACCTGGCGCACGGCTCGCTGTATCTGTTCGGCGGCTATATCGGCTACGCCATCAGCTCGGCGACCGGCTCGTGGGTCCTCAGCTTCATCGTCGCCTTCATCCTCACCGCCCTGGTCGGCGTGCTGCTCCAGGTGGTCGTGTTCCGCCGGATGGAGGGACAGGATCTCAGGCAGACCATGGTGACGATCGGCCTGTCGATCGTGTTCGCCGACCTCATGCTGTGGGCCTGCGGCGGTGACTTCTACCAGATCCAGACGCCGAACTGGCTGATCGGCCCCATCGAGCTGCCGCTGATCACCGCGGTCAAATCCTCGGGCGAGCCGGTGTATCTCAGATACCCCATGGTGCGGCTGGTGATCTTCGCGGCATCCGTGATCATCGGTGTTGCGATGTGGCTCGCGCTCAATCGCACCCGCATCGGCATGATCATCCGCGCCGGCGTCGACGACCGCGATATCCTCGCCGCGACCGGTGTCCGGATCCAGCTCGTCTTCGTAGCCGTGTTCGCGTTCGGCGCGGGGCTGGCGGGCATCGCCGGCGTCGTCGGCGGCACCTTCCAGTCGCTGTCGCCCGGCGAGGACATCCGCTTCCTGCTTGCCTCCCTGGTGGTCGTGATCGTCGGCGGCATGGGCTCGATCCCGGGCGCCGCGCTCGGCGCGCTGATCATCGGCCTCGCCGAGCAGCTCGGCTCGGTCTACATCCCGACCTATGCCATCGTCGTGACCTTCCTGATCATGGTGCTGGTGCTGGCGATCCGGCCGCAAGGCCTGTTGGCGAGGCGCTGACATGTCGCTCACCCACGATGCCCGCATTGCCGGTCGCCCCGCCACGATGGCGCAACGCGCGGCGCGGACATGGCCGGAGTTCAGCAATCCCGCCGCCTGGAGCGTCGCGCTCATTCTCGTCATCATGCCGCTGATCGCCAACGGCTTCTTCCTGATCGAGATCTTCGCCTCCACCTTGATTCTCGGGACCATGGCGCTGAGCCTGATGTTCCTTGCCGGCTATGGCGGCATGGTCAGCTTGATGCAGCTCACCATCGCGGGCTTCTCGGCCTACATGGTCGCGGTGTTCGGCGTCAGCGGCAACGCCAATATCAGCCTGGGCTGGCCGTGGTGGCTCGCGGTCCCGATGGCGCTGGCGCTGGCGACCGCCTTCGGCACGCTCGGCGGCGCGCTCGCGGTACGCACCGAAGGCATCTACACCATCATGATCACGCTGGCGATCGGAGCTGCCTTCTACTATTTCACCAACCAGAACTGGGCGATTTTCAACGGCCACACCGGCATCAACAACGTGGCCACGCCGCACTTCTGGGGCGTGAACTGGCGCGCCGACATTCCCTTCTATTACATCGTGCTCGCGGTCGCCGCGCTCTGCTACTTCGCGGTCGAGTATCTCTCGCGCGCGCCCTTCGGCCTTGCGCTGCAGGGCGTGCGCGACAATCCGCGCCGCATGGCGGCGCTCGGCTTCAACGTCAATGCGCACCGCGTCGCCGCCTATGCCTTCGCCTCGTTCGTGGCCGCACTCGCCGGCGTGCTCCAGGTCTGGAACTATCGCCAGATCTCGCCGGGCTCGGTCAGCGTCGGGGCCTGCATCGACGTGCTGATCATCGCCGTCGTCGGCGGCATCACGCGCCCGATCGGTCCCTTCATCGGCGCGCTGATCTTCGTGCTGCTGCGCACATTCGCGCTCGACGTTCTGATCAAGCTCGGGCTGGACGGCAACCGGTTCCGGCTGCTGATCGGACTCGGCTTCCTCGCCATCGTGTTCTGGTCCTCGGACGGCGTCATCGGCCTGTGGCAGCGCTGGCGCCAGAGCCAGCGGCCGGCTGCAGATCGACCGGGCGGAGGACGCGGCCATGGATAGCGTCGCGCAGCGCCTCTCGGCCGTCGGCGCCGGCGCCGCGCTGGAGCTGCGCGGCGTGACGCGGCTGTTCGGCGCACTGGCGGCGCTGACCGACATCACCATCACCGTGCGTCCCGGCGAGCGGCGCGCCGTGCTCGGCTCCAACGGTGCCGGCAAGACCACGCTGTTCAACTGCATCACAGGCGATTTCCCGCCCTCCTCCGGCACCATCCGTTTCTTCGGCGAGGACGTCACGCACTTCCCGCCCTACGAACGCATCCGCCGCGGGCTGCGCCGCACCTACCAGATCTCGGCGCTGTTCCCCGGCCTCACCGTGCAGGACAATGTCTATCTCGCCTGCCGTGGCGTCTCGCGCGGGCGCTTCTCGTTCCTGCGGCCGGGGCAGAACGACGCCTTGATGCATGCGGCCGACAACCTCGTGCAGGCCGTGCATCTGTCCGCCGTGAAGGACCAGCGCGTGGTCGAGCTCGCGCACGGCCAGCAGCGCCAGCTCGAGATTGCGCTCGCGCTCGCCGGTGCCCCGCGCTTCGTGCTGTTCGACGAGCCGGCCGCCGGCCTGTCGCCGACCGAACGGGCTGAGCTGATCGAGATCCTGACCTCGCTGCCGGCGCATATCGGCTACATCATCATCGAGCACGACATGGACGTGGCGCTCCGCGTCGTCGAGAGCGTCACGATGATGCACAACGGCCGCATCTTCAAGGAGGGCCTGCCGGAAGAGATTCAGTCCGACCCCGAAGTGCAGGAGCTTTATCTCGGAGGCGGCCATGAATGAGCCCCGCCGCTCCGCCGCCGCGCTCGAGGTCCGCGGCCTCGACGTCTATTACGGCCATTCGCACGCGCTGCAGGGCGTCGACCTCACGCTGGAGAGCGGCGTGTTCTCCGTCGTCGGCCGCAACGGTATGGGCAAGACCACGCTGTGCAAGGCGATCATGGGGCTGGTGAACGTGAGCGGCGGATCGATCCGGGTTCGCGGCGAGGACGTCACGCGGCGGCCGTCGGCCCAGATCGCCCGGCTCGGCGTCGGCTATGTGCCGCAGGGCCGCCGGCTCTGGCGCTCGCTCAGCGTCGACGAGCATCTGCGGCTCGCCGGCGGAATGCGCTCGGGCCCCTGGACCGTCGAGCGCATCTACGACACCTTCCCGCGCCTTGCCGAACGCAAGGGTCACGGCGGCGGCCAGCTCTCCGGCGGCGAGCAGCAGATGCTGGCGATCTCGCGCGCGCTGCTCACCAATCCGCATCTGCTCATCATGGACGAGCCGACCGAGGGGCTCGCGCCCGTCATCGTGGCGCAGGTCGAGGAGATGCTGCTGCGGCTTGGCGAAGACGGCGACATGTCGGTGCTCGTGATCGAGCAGAACATCGGCGTCGCCACCGCGATCTCGCGCAACGTCGCGATCATGGTCAACGGCCGCATCAACCGCATCATCGAGTCCGCCCGGCTCGCCGCCGACCGCGAGCTGCAGCAGCGCCTGCTCGGCGTCGGGCTTCACGCCGAGCTCGAGCCGGACCTCGACGTCGCCACGTCCGGCACCGAAACCAAACCAGCGCCCGCTCCGCGCCGGGACGGGCCGATCCGCATCTACATCTCCAACCCGACGCTGCCGACGCGGTGGTCGCAGCCGGTGCCGATCGCCCGCATCGAGGCGGCGTCGCGCACGCTCTCGACCCAGGTCGCGCGGCTCGACGAGACCGCGCGGCGCAAGCGCGAGCCCGTAGCGGCGCAGACAGCCGGCCCGCCTGTCGTGCTGGTCGTCGGCACGCTCGACACCAAGGGCGTGGAGCTGCGCTTCCTCCGCGACATCATCGCCGAAAGCGGCCTGCGCACGCGCCTCGTCGACGTCTCGACCAGCGGCAGGCATTCCAGCTGCGATGTTTCCGCGCAGGAGATCGCCCTGAACCACGGCCGCGGCGGCTCCGCCGTGTTCGGCCCGGATCGCGGCGCTGCCGTGACGGCGATGGCCGATGCGTTCGCCAATTGGCTGCGGCGCCAGGGCAACGTCGCCGGCGTGATCTCGGCCGGCGGCTCGGGCGCGGCCTCGCTGGTTGCCCCGGGCATGCGCGCGCTCCCCATCGGCGTGCCCAAGCTGATCATCTCCTCCGTCGCGTCCGGCGACGTCGGCCCCTATGTCGGCCCCGCCGATATCACGATGATGTATTCAGTCACCGACGTGCAGGGGCTGAACTCGATCTCGCGCGCGGTGCTGGCCAACGGCGCCAACGCGATCGCCGGCATGGTCAAGGCGCGGCTCGACGCGCGCACGGCGACCGCCCGCGAGGCCGGTGGCCTGCCCTCGGTCGGCATCACCATGTTCGGCGTGACGACGCCGGCGGTGCAGAAGATCGCCGCCGAACTGCGCGACGATTTCGAGTGCCTGGTCTTCCATGCCACCGGCGTCGGCGGCCGTTCCATGGAGAAGCTCGTGGAGTCCGGCCAGCTAGCCGCAATCATCGACCTCACCACGACCGAGATCTGCGACCTCCTGATGGGCGGCGTGTTTCCGGCGACGGAGGACCGCTTTGGCGCGATCATCCGCAGCCGGCTGCCTTATGTCGGCTCGGTCGGTGCGCTCGACATGGTCAATTTCGGCGCGCCCGACACCATTCCCGAACGCTACCGCGGCCGCAAATTCCACGTCCACAATCCGCAGGTGACGTTGATGCGGACGAGCGTCGACGAGAACGAGCGCATGGGTCGCTGGATCGCCGAGCGGCTCAACCAGATGGACGGCCCCGTGCGCTTCTTCTTGCCCGAGGGCGGCGTCTCCGCGCTCGATGCGCGGGGCCAGCCGTTCTGGGATCCGGACGCTGACGCGGCACTGTTCCGCACGCTCGAGCGCGATGTGCGGCAGACCGGCAACCGCCAGCTCATCCGCACGCCCAAGAACATCAACGATCCCGAGTTCGCCGCCACTGTCGTCAGCGCGTTCCGAACCCTGTTCGGCCGCACCGGCGCACGGCGGAGACTAGCGAGGTGACCGATGGCCCGGTTTGAACGCGCTGCCCTTCTGAAACGGTTTCGCGACATGGCGCGTCGCGGCGAGCCGATCGTCGGCGGTGGCGCCGGCACGGGGCTCTCCGCGAAATGCGAAGAGGCCGGCGGCGTTGATCTCATCGTGATCTACAATTCCGGCCGTTATCGCATGGCCGGCCGCGGCTCGCTTGCGGGCCTGATGGCATATGGCGATGCCAACGCCATCGTGGTCGAGATGGCGAGCGAAGTGCTGCCCGTGGTCACCCGGACGCCGGTGCTCGCGGGCGTCAACGGCACCGATCCGTTCCGCGACATGGACGTGTTCCTCGACCAGTTGAAGGCGCTCGGATTTGCGGGAGTCCAGAACTTTCCGACCGTCGGCCTGATCGACGGCACGTTCCGTGCCAATCTCGAAGAGACCGGCATGTCCTATGCCCTCGAGATCGACATGATCGCGAAGGCGCATGACAAGGACATGCTGACGACGCCCTATGTGTTCAGCGAGAAGGAGGCCGCCGCGATGGCGATCGCCGGCGCCGACATCGTCGTCTGTCACATGGGGCTGACGACCGGCGGCACGATCGGCGCGCAGACCGCATTGAGGCTCGAGGACTGTCCGGCGCAGATCGACACCTGGGCCTCCGCCGCGCTCAGCGTCAATCCTGACATCCTGGTGCTGGCGCATGGCGGCCCGATCGCGGATCCCGCGGATGCCGATTTCATCATGAAGAACACCCGCCATTGCCACGGCTTCTACGGCGCGTCCTCGATGGAGCGGCTGCCCGTGGAACGGGCGCTGACGGAGCAGGTACGTCAATTCAAGGCGATCGGCGCGCGATAACGCCGGAAGCGTTCGAGGGAGGAAAAGATGTCGGGGATGTTGGTCGGTGAATTGATCCTCTGGCTGATCGTCGCGATCGTCGTGATCGTGGTCGGCGTCTATATCGTGAACTGGCTCTACCACCGTTCCTCCAAGGAGACCTCGTTCGTCCGGACCGGTTTCCTCGGCGAACGCGTGGTGATCAACGGCGGCGCCTTCGTGCTGCCCTTCATCCACGACTACACGCCCGTCAACATGAACGTGCTGCCGATGGGCATCGTCCGCTCCCGGCAGGATGCCGTGATCACCCGTGACCGCATGCGGGTCGACATCGAGGCCGACTTCTATGTCCGCGTGCAGCCGACCCGGGAAGCGGTCTCGATCGCCGCGGCGACGCTCGGCCGCCGCACCCTGGAGCCCGGGCAGTTGCACGCGCTGCTCGCCGGCAAATTCATCTCCGCGATCCGCTCCGTCGCCTCCGAAATGACGATGGAGGAGATGCACGAGCGGCGCGGCGACTATGTCGCGCGCGTCAAGACCGAAGCGGCGGAGGCCCTCGCCCAGAACGGCCTCGAACTGGAATCCGTCGCCATTACCGATCTCGACCAGACCGACCTCGAATTCTTCAATCCGTCGAACCGATTCGACGCCGAAGGCCTGACCCAGCTGATGCAGGACATCGAGGCCAGGCGGAAGCTGCGCAACGACATCGAGCAGGACTCGATGATCAAGATCCGCACCCGCAATCTGGAGGCCGAGCGGCAGGCCCTCGAAATCGAGCGCGAGAGCGAAACCGCGCGGCTGGAGCAAGAGCGCGACATCGAGATGCGCCGCGCCCTGCAGCGCACGGAAGTCGCCCGTGAACGTGCACTGCGCGAGACCGAGGCCGAACAGGCCCAGATCTCCGCCCGCGAGACCATCGAGCGCGCCCGCATCGCCAATGACCAGGCCATCGCCGAGGCCCGCATCGCCTCCGAGCGGGAAACCCGCCAGAAGGAGATCGAGCGGACGCGGACCATCGAGGAGAAGGAGCTGCTGGCACGGGAGGAGATCGAGAAGACCAGGATCGCCAACCAGCGTTCGATCGACACCACGCGGATTGCGTCGGAGCGCGAGGTGCGCCAGCGCGAGATCGAGCGCATGCGCACGATCGAGGAAGCCGAGATCGCGGCCCGCGAAGCCATCGAGAAGGCGCGGATCCAGCAAGACCGCGTCGTGACCGACGCCCGTATCGCCAACGAGGAGGAGACGCGGCGCCGCGAGATCGAGCGCACGCGCGCCGTCGACGAGGCCGAGATCGCCGCCCGCGAGGCCACCGAGAAGGCCCGCATCGCCCAGACGCTGATCGTCAATGTCGAGCGCATCTCCACGGACGAGCGCACCCGCGCGCTGGAGATCCAGCAGGTGCGCACCATCCAGGAGGCCGAGATCGAGGCACAGCGCGCCGTGGAAGCCGCCCGCATCGCCCGTGAGCGGACGCTCGCCGCCGAGCGCATCGCCGCCGAGCAGAACACGCGGCAGCTGGAGATCGAGCGCAACCAGGCGCTGGACGTCGCCGGCATTACCGCCCGCGAGACCACCGAGGCCAGCCGCATCGCCCAGGAGGAGCGCGTGCGCTCGCTGGAGATCGCCCGCAACCGCGCCGTCGAGGAGGCCGATATCGCCTCCCGCGAGGCGATCGAGGCGGCTCGCATCGCCCAGGAGAAGGCGGTTGCGGCCGAACGCATCCAGGCCGAGCGCGACACCCGCGCGCTGGAAATCGAGCGCACCGGCGTGCTGGAGGCGGCCGAGCTGAAGCGGCGCGACGCCATCGAGCGCCAGCGTATTACCGTCGATCTGGCGCTGGAGGCCGAGCGCATCAACTCCTCGAAGAAGCGCGAGGTGCTCAACATCGAGCAGAAGAAGGCGATCGAGATCGCCGACGAGGACCGCGTCATCGCGCTATCGACCAAGAAGTCCGAGCGGATCGATGCCGACCGCCAGGTCAGGCAGGCCGAGATCGTCGCGCGCAAGGAGGTCGAGACCACGGACGTCTCGCGCGAGCAGGCGCTGGAAGCGGCCCGCATCGAGCGCCGCCGCGCCATCGAGCAGCTCGAGGTCGCCCGCGTGCAATCCCTGCAGGAGGCCGAGATCGCCTCCCGCGAGGAGGTCGAGCGCGCCCGCATCGCATCCGACCGGGGCCTGGATGAAGCCCGCGTCGGCCGCGAGCGCGAGCTGCGCAAGCTCGAGGTCAATCGTGAGAAGGAGGTCGAGACCGTCCTGATGGAGAAGGCGATCGCCATCCATCTCAAATCTCTGGAAGAGTCTGCCGCCAAGGCGTCGGCCGAGGAAGCGCGGATGCGCGCGACCGAAGCAACCGAGCGCGTCATCACGGCGCGCGAGAGCGAGATCGCCAAGCGGCGCAGGACCGTCGAGGTGATGCTCGCCGAGAAGCAGGCCGAAGAGACCCGCATCGCAGCCGAGGCCGAGCGGGTGCGCGCCGCCGTCGAGGCCGAGGCGCAGCGGATGCTCAACGAGGCCGAGAACGTGCTGACCGACCAGGCGCGCTACTCGCTGTTCCGCAGAAAGCTGCTCGACCGGATCGAGGGCATCGTGCGCGAGAGCGTCAAGCCGATGGAGAAGATCGAGGGCATCCGCATCCTCCAGGTCGACGGCCTCAACGGCAACGGGAATGGCGGCAATGGCGGCCGCAGCGCCACCGACGAGGTGATCGATTCCGCCTTGCGCTACCGCGTCCAGGCGCCGCTGATCGATTCCATCCTGGCGGATATCGGCGTCGAGGGCGGCAGCCTTGCCAAGATGCCGGGCCTGATCCGCGAAGCCCGCGACATGCAGGGCATCAAGGAGTCCGCGCGCAAGAGCGGCGGAGGTGGTGGCGGTGACAAGCCGGCGGCCACCCCGCCTGCGGCCGAGGGCGGCGAGCCGCCGGCCGAGCGCGGGCCGCGGAAGAAGAGCTGAGGTCGCACCATGGCTCGCGTCTACGTCTCCACCGTCGTCAACGCCCGCAACGACCGCGTCTGGGCGCGGGTGCGCGATTTCAACGGCCTGCCGAACTGGCATCCGGCGATCGCTGAAAGCCGCATCGAGGGCGGCGAGCCCTCGGACAAGATCGGGTGTGTGCGCGATTTCCGCCTGCGCAACGGCGACCGCATTCGCGAGAAGCTGCTCGGCCTCTCCGACTACGACATGTTCTGCACCTATTCGATCCTGGAATCTCCGATGGGCGTCGAGAACTACGTCGCGACCCTGCGGCTGACGCCGGTCACCGACGGCGACCAGACTTTCGTGGAATGGACCGCGGAATTTGACTGCGCGCCGGAACGGGAGACGGAGCTCGTGAGCAATATCGGCGGCGGCGTGTTCCAGGGCGGGTTCGACGCGCTCAAGCGCGTGTTTGGAGGCTAGCCGTGCCGCACATCGTCAAGAGCACGATCCTGGATACGCCGACCGACGCGGTGTGGAGCGTGCTGCGCGATTTCAACGGGCATGACCGCTGGCATCCGGCGGTCGCGACCTCCTCAATCGAACGCGCGCAATCCTCCGACAAGATCGGTTGCGTCAGGCGATTCAAGCTGAACGATGGCTCCGAGCTGCGCGAGCAATTGCTGGCGCTGTCGGACCTGGAACAATCCTTCAGCTATTGCCTGCTCGATACGCCGGTCCCGATGTTCAACTACGTCGCCCACGTCCGCCTGCTCCCGGTCACGGATGGTGACCGCACCTTCTGGCATTGGGAGTCCCGCTTCACCACGAAGCCCGAGGACAAGGACCGCATCACCCACATGGTCGCCGAAGACATCTATCAGGCGGGCTTCGAGGCGATCCGCCGGCATCTGAAGGAGGCCGCATAGATGGCCGTGACAGTGAAGACTTTTACGAGCGCCAGCGAAGCCGCGGGCGCGCTGTCCTCGGACCGCAGCGCGCGCTATCTCGGCGGAGGCACGCTGGTGATGCGCGCGCTGAACGAGGGCGATGTATCGGTCTCGACAATCGTCCGCGCGCAGGATCAAGCTCTCACCCGGATCGATGCTTCTGGCCCCCGCATCACGCTCGGTGCCGGCGCCACCTTTGCGCGCGTTCTCGCCGAACGCGACCTCGCCTTCCTGCATGCCCCTGCCCGCTCGATCGGCGGCCCGGCCGTGCGCAACATGGGCACAATCGGCGGCAACCTCTTTGCGCCAAGTCCCTATGGCGATTTCACCGTCGCGCTGCTGGCGCTCGATGCGACGGTGGCCGTCGCCGGCGGCTTCGGCGCACGCGACGTCCCGATCGAAGAGTTTTTGCAGGCGCGCGACCGGCAGAGCGGGACGTTGGTGCTGTCGGTGTCCTGCACTCGGCCGGCCAGCGCCGAAGCCTTCCGCTATCGCAAGATCGCGCGCATCAAGCCGAAAGGCGGCTCGGTCATCACGCTGGCCGCGCATCTGCCGATCAGCGGCGGCCGGATCGCGGGCGCCCGGATCGCGCTGGGATCGATGGCGCCGACCCAGATCCGCGCCCGTGCCGCCGAGCGCGCGCTCGAAGGGCGTTCGCTCGATGCTGCGACCATCGCCGCCGCCGCATCCGCGGCCACCGAAGGAACCTCGCCATCCGACAACGCGCTCGGCAGCGCCTGGTATCGCCGCGAGATCGTCGGCGTGCATCTGCGGCGCCTGCTGTCGGGACAGGAATAGAGCCATGGCCAAGATCCCCCTGCAATTTCGCCACAACGGCCGCGACGTCGCGATCTTCGTCGACGGCGGCACCAATCTGCTGGTCGCGCTGCGCGAGCTGATCGGCGACATGACGCCGAAATTCGGCTGCGGCCAGGGCGGCTGCGGCACGTGCAGCGTGCTGGTCGACGGCGCGCTCCACCTCTCCTGCCTGACGCTCGCCGAAACGGTCGCAGGCCGGTCGGTCGAGACGCTCGACGGCATGAAGCAGGGCCCGAACCTGCATCCGCTGCAACGCGCCTTTGCCGATAATTTTGCTGCCCAATGCGGTTATTGCACACCGGGGATGCTGATGGCCGCCAAGGCGCTGCTCGACCGCAATCCGTCGCCCAGCCGCGACGAGGTGATCGAGGCCATCTCCGGCAACATCTGCCGCTGCACCGGCTACGAGCCGATCATCAATGCCATCCTCGCCGCCGCCGGCGGCCGGGTCAGCGCCTGAGGTCAACCATGCTGGAACTGCGCAAGGACATCTTCGCCGACGAGCGCGACGACAACCTCAAGGAAATCGGCAAGGGCACCCAGCGTCAGGACATGCTCGGCCATGTCACGGGCACGTCGAGCTACTTCAACGACCACAAGCTGCAGGGCATGCTGCACCTGAAGGTCGTGCGCTCGACACAGGCCCACGCAAGGCTGCGCCGTATCGACACCACCGAGGCCGAGCGGTCGGCCGGCGTACGCCGGATCATCCGCGGCACCGACGTGCCGGTCAATCTCAACACGCTTCTGAGCCTGATCAATTTCGGCAAGGACGACGAGCCGTCGCTGGCGGTCGACAAGGTCCGCTACAAGGGCGAGCCCATCGTAGCGATCGTCGCCGACAGCGAGCGCGAGGCCTTCGAGGCCATCGCGAAGGTCAAGGTCGACTATGAACCGCTGCCGGCCGTGTTCGACGTCGAGGATGCGCTCAAGCCCGGCGCGCCCGTGGTCAACGAGACCTATCCGAAGAACGCCTTTATCTATCACGACGTCTACGACCACCAGCGCCTGCGCTTCGGCGATGCCGACGCGGCGCTCGCGGGCGCGGACCACGTGCTGGAACAGCGCTATCAGATGTCGCCGATCGAGCATGCGCCGACCGAGACCAACGGTGCCATCGCTGCGCCTGACACCAACGGCCGCTACGTCGTCTATACCTCGACGCAGGCGCTGTTCTTCTCGGTCGACACCTGCGCCAAGATTTTGGACGTGCCGTCCAACACCTTCCACTTCATCGGCGGCACCGTCGGCGGCGGCTTCGGCGGCAAGGTGGATACCTTGACTGAGCCGCTCGCCATCCTCGGCGCCATGCTGACCGGGCGTCCCGTCCGCTACGTGTTCGGGCGCGAGGAGGAGATGCAATATGGTCCGCCGCGCGGCGCCGAACGCATCTACATCAAGGACGGCGTGATGCGCGACGGCCGCATCGTCGCCCGCAAGATCCGGGCCTATTTCGACAGCGGTGCCTATACAAGGCTGTCCAGCTACGCCGCGGTGAAATGCGCCGCGCATCTGCCGGGCCCTTACACCATCCCGAACGTCTATGGCGACGTCTACTGCGTCTTCACCAACCGCACGCCTGCCACCGCCATGCGCGGCTTCGGCGTCACGGCGATGGACTTTGCCATCGAGTGCCAGATGGACAAGCTCGCGAACCTCGTCGGCATGGACCCGATGGAGTTTCGCATCCTCAACGCCTATCGCGACGGCGACATGAAAGCGCACCGGCGCGAGGCCAAGAACACCGCGCTGATCGAATGCGTCCAGGTCGCGGCCGAAAAGGCCAAATGGCCGATCCGTGACGAGTTCAGACGCGCCTCCTCGCGCAAGGACGGCGGCGGCAGCCGCGCCGCAATCCCGCCGACGCCGACGGACTCTTCGCGCGCACGTCCAGCCGCGCCGGTCCAGCAGCGCACCAGCTATGACCGGCTGCCGCCAACCGTCACGCGAGAACCGCCGCGCGATCCGCCCCCGCCGGCGCCGCCGCCTCCCCCGCCGCGCCCGGCCGCGCCATCGCACGGAGCGACGCGGTTCTCGTCCGTGTTCGGCACCAGGAGACGCTGAGATGACCAGGCATCGCGGACGCGGCATGGCGTCGATCAACTATCCCATCGGCATGAATCTCGGCGGCGATCCGAGCCAGGCCCTGGTGCATTCCAATCCCAGCGGCAAGTTCACGGTGGCGCTGTCGTCGATCGACCTCGGCCAGGGCATGAAATCGGTGACGCGGCAGATCTGCGCCGAGACGCTCGGCGTGCCCGTCGAGGACGTCTATGTCGACACCGCCGATTCCGACACCGGTCCGCACTGCATGGGCTCGTTTGCCTCGCGCGGCACCCACCGCGTCGGCAACGCCGTGATGGCGGCCGCCCGCGAGGCGCGCGGCGTGATGATGGAGGCAGCGGCCGAGGAGCTGGAGGTCAACGCGGCCGATCTCGAAACCGACGGCCTCGGCAACATCCACGTCAAGGGCGCGCCGCACCGCTCGATCTCGACCAAGGACGTCGCGATTGCCGCACAGTTCAAGCAGGGCAAGACGATCTCGGGACGCGGCATCTTCCTCGTTCCGCTCTCCAACGTCGATCCTGAAACCGGCGAGATGTCGCCGGCGACCTGCTACGCCCATGCCTGCCTCGTCGCCGAGGTCGAGGTCGACGACGAGACCGGCGAGGTCGCGATGGTGCGCATGGATTCCGCCTATGAGCTCGGCCGCGCGCTCAACCCGCGCCTGGTCGAGCAGCAGCTGGTCGGCGGCGCCTGGATGGGCGTCAGCCACGCGCTCTACGAGACCCCGGAGCCCTATTATCCCGATCCCGTGCATGGACCGCGCGACTTCGTCGAATATCTGATGCCCGGCCCCGGCGACATCTGCCCGCACGACATCGCCGTGCTCGAGCGTCCGGCGCCCGATGGTCCTTTCGGGGCCAAGGGGCCCGGTGAGATGTGCGCCAACCCGGTGCTGCCGGCCGTTGCGAACGCGATCTTCAACGCCGTCGGCGTCCGCATCGACGACCTCCCGATCACGCCCGAAAAGGTGTTGCGCGCGATCAAGAGCCAGGGCGGCGCGCGGCCGCAGGCCCGGCGTTAGAGGATTGGGCCGTGGCGGTTCGCAGCAACATCGTCGGCATCGACAGCCCGGAGGCGCTGGAGAAGGCGCTGCGCGCGGCCTATTACCTCGCCGACGAGGGCCTTGCGACATCAGCCTATCTCGGCCTCGCCCTCGGCAAACCGCTGCTGCTGGAAGGCGCGCCGGGCGTCGGCAAGACGGAGGCCGCCAAGGCGATCGCCGCCGTGCTCGGCCGCCGCCTGATCCGCCTGCAATGCTACGAGGGCATCGACGCCTCTGCCGCGCTCTATGAGTGGAACTATCCGCGCCAGATGCTGGCAATCCGCCAGGCCGGCGACGAAAGCATCGACATCTACGGGGAGACCTTCCTGATCGAGCGTCCCATGCTGGCCGCGCTGCGCGCGCCGGATTCCACCGTGCTCCTGATCGACGAAATCGACCGCGCCGACCAGGAGTTCGAGGCCTTCCTGCTCGAATTCCTCTCCGACTTCCAGATCTCCATTCCGGAGCGCGGCACGGTGCGCGCGGCCGAACGCCCCGTGGTCGTGCTGACGTCGAACCGGACGCGCGATCTGCACGAGGCGCTGCGCCGCCGCTGCGTCTATCACTGGATCGACTATCCGACCGCGGAGCGCGAGGCGCGCATCATCATGATGCGCGCCTCCAGCGTCGCCGAGGCCACCGCCCGCGCCGTCGTCGCAGCCGTGGAGAAGCTGCGGCGCGAGCCCCTCAGCAAGGCGCCGGGCATCGCCGAGGCGGTCGACTGGGCGGAGGCCGCGACGCTCCTCAACAAGGGCGGCGCACGCTGGCCGGATGCGTTCAAGCGGTCGATCGGCGTGGCGCTGAAGGACGAGGAGGATCTGCATTTCATCTCGCCGCGGCTCGATGCCATGCTGGCGGAGGCGACAGCATGAGCACCGAACCGCAGCTGCCGCGCGCCGCCCGCATCTTCGTCGCCTTTGTCCCGCTGCTGCGGGCGAACGGCTTTGCCGTGGCGCCGGAGCAGACCACGACGTTCCTGGCCGCCGTCGAGCTGCTCGGCCCGCGCACCATCGAGCACGTCAGGCAAGCCGCCCTGGCGACGCTGGCGCCGCCACCCGAGCGCCGCGCGACCTTCAACCGGCTGTTCGATCTGCACTTCCGCGGCAGCGAGGCCATTGCGCGCGACGACGAGGGGGAGGAGGACGAGACGGTCCGGCTTCAGGAAGAGGGCCGCGGCGACGAGGAGCCGCTGCTGTCCGATGAGGCCAGCGAGTCCGGCCTGACTGCAACCCGTACCGAGGCGCTGGTCGAGCGCCGCTTTGGACCGGCCGCGGGCACAGACGCCCTGCGCCGCCTGGCGCGGGAGGCGCCACGACGCCTGCCCCGGCGGCGCGGCCATCGCCGCATGCGCGCGCGGCGCGGGCCGTTTGCCGATCTGCGCCGTACTTTACGCGACTCTGTCCGCAGCGACGGCGAGATCCTGCGGCTCGGTCACATGAAGCGGCGGCAGCGCCCACGCAAGTTCCTGCTGCTGGTCGACGTCTCCGGCTCGATGAAAAGCCGCACCGAGGAGAACATGAAGCTGGCGCATGCGCTGGTGCAGGCGGCGCCCAATGTCGAGGTGTTCACCTTCGGCACGCGGCTGACGCGCGTCACCCGCCCGTTGCGGCTGAAGCGCCGCGAGCAGGCGATGAACGCCGCCGCGCATCTGGTCAGCGACTGGGACGGCGGCACCCGCATCGGCGACGCGCTGCAGGCCTTCCTCGCCGTGCCTCGCTTCGGCGGCTATGCCCGCGGCGCCGCTGTCGTGATCGTCTCGGACGGACTGGAGCGCGGCGAACCCGATGCGCTGCGCGATGCGGTCGCAAAGCTGTCGCGGCGGGCCTGGCGCCTGAGCTGGCTGACGCCCCTGGCGACGAGCCCCGGCTTCCGCCCGCAGACCGAGGCGCTGATCGCCATCGAGCGCTTCGTCGATGACCTCGAAGATGGCGGATCGAGCGCGTCGATCGTCGCGCATATTCTGGCGCTGGGACGAAGGAGAGCGGCGTGACCGATATTGTCGACGGCCATCATCACATCTGGCGGCAGGCCGACCTGCCCTGGCTGATCGGCCCGATGCAACCGCGCATCTTCGGACCTTACGAGCCGATCCGGCGCGATTATCCGATCCAGGAATATCTCGACGACCTCAAAGGCACCGGCGTCACCCGCTCGGTCTATGTGCAGACCAACTGGGCCAACGACCGCTTCGAGGACGAGGCCGCATGGGTGCAACAAACTGCGAACGAACACGGCTGGCCGCACGCGATCGTCGCCTATGCCAATTTCGCCGTGGACGACGCCCGCCCGCAGTTCGACCGCCTGAAGCGCTACCCGTTGGTGCGCGGCGTGCGCATGCAGCTGCACTGGCACGAGAATCCGCTCTACCGCTTTGCCGCACGTGCCGATCTCTGCGCCGATCCGATGATCCAGCGTAACATCGCCCGCCTCGCCGACTATGGCTGGAGCTTCGACCTTCAGGTCTTCACGCCGCAGATGCCGGACGCCGCGGCGCTCGCCGAAGCCTGCCCCGAGGTGACCTTCATCCTCCAGCACGCCGGGATGCTCGAAGACCTCTCGCCCGCGGGACGCGCGGCCTGGCGTGCCGGCATGGCCCGGCTCGCGGCCTGTCCCAACGTGGTCTCCAAGCTCTCGGGGCTTGGCACCTTCATCCATCGCAATGATCCCGCGCACGTCGCCGCCGTGCTCGCAGACACCGTCGCGATCTTCGGCGCCGAGCGCTGCCTGTTCGGCTCCAACTTTCCGATCGAGAAATTGTGGACCAGCTATCGCGAGCTCGTTGAGGCTTTTCGCGCCGCCGCCGCGCCGTTCAGCGCCGAGCAGCAGGACGCCATCTTCAGGACGACCGCAACGCGCGTCTACCGGCTTTGACAGACAAGAAACAGATCAGGGAGGGCAACGAATGGCGCTGGAGATCAAGATCCTGGACTACGGCGATATCGAGCTGGAATCGAGCTTTCTGGTGCTCGGCCGCGACTGCGGTCGCACCCGCCGCGTCCTCACCCTCGGCTTTCTGATCCTCGGCGGGAAATATCCTGTCGTGGTCGACACCGGCTACCGCTCCAACCAGATCATGGAGACGCTGGGCATGCGCGGGCTGCAGTACCACGAAAACATGATCGAGAACCAGCTCGCGCGCCACGGCGTGCGCATGGGCGACGTGCGTTTCGTCTGCCATACCCATCTGCACATCGACCATGCCGGCAAGGACGATCTGTTTCCGATGAACACGACCGTCGTGCTCAACCGCAAGGAGCTCGAATATTCGGTGTCCGGCCTGATGCATCCGCAATATCCGGCGCCCGACATCAAGCATTTGATCGACCGGCTGCACACCAAGAGCGCGCTACGCTTCCTCGACCTCGAGATCACCGGCCCGATCGAACTGATGCCCGGCGTCTATTGCGACGCTGCCAACGCGCATACGGAGGGCTCGATGAACGTCATCGTCGAGACCGCCGATGGCATCGCCACCATCTGCGGCGACGTGATCTACGACTTCAACGACCAGATCGTGACGCCGTTCAACGAGATCCACGATTGGGAGCCGCGGACCACCGGCAACCACGGCACCAGCAAGCGCGCGGAGAAGGCCTCGATCAAGAAGCTGCTGAGCAATTCGCGCTATCTGCTGCCGGTGCACGACCGTCCCGCCAAGATCGAAGGCGGCAACGTCGTCGGACGCCTGCACGACCAGGTCCCCGGCCCGATCGTGCAATCGCTGCCGGCACGCAACTGGTTCCCGGCGTAACGCGACTCGAGGATCGACCGATGACCCACGTCACCTTACGAAGCGAATTCGAAGCGCTGATCGACCCCTATGCCCCGGTCGCGCAGGTCGGCACGGGTTTCGACTTCACGGAAGGGCCGATCTGGCATCCAGTCGATCACTACCTCCTGTTCTCGGACATGCCGGGCGACGTGCGCCGGCGCTGGGATGCGCGGCGCGGCGTCGCCGAGGTCAAGCGCCCCTCCAACAAATGCAACGGCATGACCTACGATGCCGAGCTCAACCTCATCGTCTGCGAGCACGCGACATCATCGCTGATCCGCGAACGGCCGGACGGGCGGCGCGAGGTGCTGGCGTCGCATTTTGGGGGGCAGGAGCTGAACAGCCCGAATGACGTCTGCGTGCACTCGTCCGGCGCGATCTATTTCTCGGACCCCTGGTACGGCCGGATGCCGGTCTTTGGTGTCGAGCGGCCGCGCCAGCTCGGCTTCCAGGGCGTCTATCGCGTCGTCCCCGGCAGCGAGCCGAAGCTCGTGGTCGAGCGAAACCTGTTCGACCAGCCGAACGGGCTGTGCTTCTCGCCCGACGAGAAGCTGCTCTATGTCAACGACACCGTGCAGGCGCTGATCCGCGTCTTCGACGTCAATGCCGACGGCTCGCTCTCGAATGCCCGGGTGTTCGCAAGCGGCATCAAGTCCGAACTGGAGCCGGGCCTGCCCGACGGCATGAAGTGCGACCAGCATGGCAATGTCTGGGTCACCGCGCCCGGAGGCGTCTGGGTCTATTCGCCGCGCGGCGAGCTGCTCGGCAAGGTGCGCGTGGCCGAGCTGGTCGCCAACCTCGCCTGGGGCGGGCCGGATTTCCGCACGCTGTACCTGACCTCGACCCATTCGGTCTATGCGATTCCGACCAAGGTCGGCCCGCGGCACGAGCCCTATATGAGCGGGCGGCGAAGCGGCGGCGGTGCGACCGCAAGCGCCGTGCCGCAGGCGCCCATCCTCGCCGACGGCGAGATGCGGCTCGATCCCCAGCGCTGCGCCATGATCATCCAGGACCTGCAGAACGACGTCATCATGGACGGCGGCGCCTTCGCCGAATCAGGCGCGCCCGGCCACGCCAAGCAGCAGCATGTCGTCGAGAATGTCCGCCGCCTTGCGGAGACCGCCCGCGCGCGAGGCGTCGCCATCATCCATGTCTGGTTCGTCGTCGAGCCAGGCGCGCCCGGCGTGACGCTGAATGCGCCGCTGTTCGAAGGGCTGGTCGACAGCAAGGCGATGGTGCGCGGAAGCTGGGGCGCTGCGCCCGTCTCCGGTCTCGAGCCGCGGCCCGGCGACTTCGTCGTCGAGAAGATGCGCATGAGCGCGTGGGAGGGCACGCGGCTGGAGACGATCCTGAAGGCCACCGGGCGCGACATGATCATCAACACCGGCGCCTGGACCAACATGTCGGTGGAGCACACCGCCCGCACCGGGGCCGACAAAGGCTACTTCATGATCGTGCCGGAGGATTGCTGCTCGACCATGAATGCGGACTGGCACGCCGCCTCGATCAACTTCGCCATGCAGAACGTCGCCATCGTCACCCGGACGGATGCCGTCATCCGGGCGTTGGGATGATCCGTGGCCAAGCTCCTGCATCTGTCCTGCTCGCCCCGCGCCGACTCCGTCTCGAGCGCCGGCGCGCGCGTCTTTCTTGACGGCTTTCGCCAGGCCCGGCCGGACTGGGACATCGATGTCGTCGACCTCTGGCGGGAGCGGATGCCGGAATTCGCAGGTCCCATCGTCGAGGCCAAATATGCACGGATGAACGGACAGGCCTTCAACGACGCGGAGCGTGACAGCTTTGCCGAGGCCGAGCGAATGGCGACCCGCTTCGCGCTCGCCGATCGCGTGCTGATCTCGACGCCGATGTGGAATTTCGGCATCCCCTACAAGCTCAAGCAATGGTTCGACATCGTCGTCCAGCCCGGGCTGACCTTTCGGTTCGACCCATCGCAGGGCTATCTCCCGTTGCTGAAGGACCGGCCGACGCTGGTGATTCTCGCCAGCGGCAGCGATTTCGCCACCGGCATGAATCGCGGCCGCATCGACATGGCAACGCCCTATTTGCGGGACATCCTGCGCTTCATTGGGATCGACAATGTCCGTTTCGTGCCGATCGGGCCAACCACCGGACCGCAGCAGCCGATCGAGGCTGCGCGTGACAGGGCGCACCGACGTCTGGCCGCGATGGCCACCACTTTCTGATGCAGCGGCGTCGCTGGATCCGGTTAAGGCGAGACCGAGCCTTGCGCATCCCCTGATCGAGCCTGACGATAGAGGTGCCCTGGCTCGGCCCACAGGAACCCATTCGAGAACGGCACACCGGGATAGGCCGCCGCAAGGCGGCGATTGCCGCCATCGACATCGTCGCGGCCGTCGAGCACGTCGCGAAAGACCCTGGCGATCTCGACCATGTCGCAATCCTGCGGCGACAGGCGCAACGAGCGAACGTTGCTCTCGCGCAGGAGGCCGGCCTCGCCCAGCAGATTGGCGCAGCTGTGAGACAGGGTCTGCACGCCGTTGACGGTGAGGAACTCCTGCTGCTCCAGCGTGTTCAGCAGCAGACCGTCCGGATCCTTCTCGCAGACGAAGCGACAATTGTCCTTGGCGAGCTTGTGGAGGCGCGCATGATAGCAGCGCGCGGAGATGGCGAGCGGCACCCTGCCGAACGCGAACACCTCGGTGATGACATCGGGGATTGCCTTCGCGATCGCCGCGATCGAAGCCAGCGGCAGCTCCGGCGGCAGGCAGATGCGCCTCGCCCCGTGCGCGGCGTGAAAGGCCGCGCTGGCTTCGTTGTAGATGTTGACGAAGGGCCCGATGGCGTGCGCCCGGCCCGCCAGCGTCCTGAGACAGGTCAGATCATTCACCTCGACCAGTGCGCCTTCGGCCGAAGCGAGCTCTTCGGTCTGGCGGCGCTCGCGCCGCAGCGAGACCAGGATCAGCGAGCCGAGCAGCACTTCTTTGCCTGCGCTTTGCAGCCGTTCGACCACGGCCGGGATGTGGTCTGCAAAGAACGGCGATCGTTTCGAGCAGACGATCTCGCCGACTGAGACGACATCGACAGGCGCTTCGTCGGCGATACGGAAATAGAAGTCGCGCCAGCGTTCCGGCGCCCAATTGTACAAAACTGGACCGAGGCTGAGTTGCATCTTCCGGACCTCACATAGTCGAAACGATTAGCGCCAATTCTTGCGATAGGCGCCGAGCGTGGAGGCCTGCCCTTCTGTGAACGGCTTCAGGCTTGCGATGTCCGCCTCGCTCCCGCTCTCCAGCGCCGCGAGCGCGTGACGGAAATGGCGCACCACGCTTTCGACATAGGCGCGGCCGCGCTGGCGGCCCTCGATCTTGAGCGCGGTGACGCCGGCATCGCGCAAGCCCCTCAGCAGGGTCGTGGCGTCCAGGCTGACGGGATCCTCAAAGATGTAACCGGCGCCCTGCGCGGTCGAGAAGCGGCCCTTGCACAGCGTCGGATAGCCCGCGGGCTCGCTCACGGCGAACCGGTTGATGGTGAAGCCGCCCAAGCTCGACTTCGTCCCGTCCGCGGTCTGTTCGTAGGTCACATGGCTCGGCGGCGAGCAGACGCCCTGCATGTTCGGCGACTTTCCGGTCGCATAGGACGATAGCGAGCAGCGCCCCTCCGCCATCACGCAGAGCCCGCCGAACACGAAGACCTCGGTCTCGCAGGCGGACTCGCGGGTGATCTCGGCAATCTCGGGCACGCTGAGGACACGCGGCAGCACGACGCGCCGCGCCCCGAAGTTTTCGGCGTAGAAGGCGATGGCATCCGGGTTCGCGGCGGCGGCCTGAACCGAGACGTGCAGACGTTGGTTCGGATGGCGCCGCGCGGTGTAATCCATCAAGCCGATGTCGGCGAGGATCAGCGCATCGGCTCCGGCAGTCACCGCATCGTCCACCGCGCGATGCCAGATGTCGACGGCGGAGGCGCGCGGGAAGGTGTTGATGGCCACCAAGACCCGCGCGCCGCGGCTATGCGCCAGCGCGATGCTCTTGCGCATCTCGTCGCGGCTGAAATTCAATCCCGGAAAGTTGCGCGCATTGGTCTCGTCGGAGAAGCCGCAATAGATCGCGTCGGCGCCGGCATCGATGGCGCTCTTCAGCGCAGCCGGCGTTCCGGCGGGACAGATCAGTTCCATCATCTCGATGACTCGCCTTGGCCGGATGAGCCGATCACGCGGCCACGGGCGGCCGCGAAAGCGCGCCTCGCCGGCGCGCCCAGCGGACCAAACAACGAGGACACTTCAGTAGCGAGATCGAGCTGGGCGTCGTCGATCGCATTGCGCAACGCCAGCACCGCCTCGACATCGCCCTCGACGACGAGCTCGCGCGAGAACATCAGGGCATCGCCATCGACCCTGCCTTCGAGCAGGGCCAGGAGATTGGCGAGCGAAGCGGAGATCCGCGCGTCCAGGCCTTTCGGCAGCTCGCGCACGACGGACAGGCGCGGCGGCCTCGCCTCGACCACGAAGGCAAAGGGCAGATCGATCGGCTTGATCCCGAACCGCGCGCGCGCGTGATCGCCGAGCCGGTCGAACATTGCAGGATTGCGCCGGTGGATCCTCTGCAGGACGCCGCCGAGAACGAGCTGCAACGGCAGCAGAGGTAGCGGACGCATGGCAATTGCGACGAGCGGCGGAATCGTCGGCAATTGGCCGGGCGATGCGGCGGACGGATCATTCATGGCCCACATCTGGACGGATTGCACGCCGCTGTATTTGAGCGGGAACAATGAAGACCGAAAACAACACGGCTAGCTGTGATTTTTTGGGAGCTTGTCCAGTTGCAACGTGATGTGCCGCGCTTTCGCGACTTGTCCGACTTCCTGCGCTTCATCGAGAGCCGGGGACAGTTGCGACGCATTCGCGAGAAGGTCTCCGTCGTCCACGAGATCACGGAAATCCACCGGCGTGTGCTTGAGGTACACGGACCGGCATTATTGTTCGAGCAGCCGGTCAGGGCCGATGGCCGCCCCTCGGAGATGCCGCTCCTCACCAATCTGTTCGGGACGGTCGAGCGGATCGCATGGGGCATGGGAATCGCGCCCGACCGTCTCGAAGAGCTTGGCGCGCTGATGGCCGAGCTCCGCGCGCCGCGACCGCCGAACAGCATCAGGGATGTCTTCGACAAGCTTCCGCTCGCCCGCGCCGCGCTGGCGACGCGTCCGCGCACGCGCACGGCGGCACCGGTCCAGGATTGCGTCACGATGGGGCCCGACATCGATCTCGCGCGATTGCCGGTCCAGATCTGCTGGCCCGGCGAGCCGGCGCCGCTGATCACCTGGCCGCTCGTGATCACCGTGCCGCCGGAATCCGCGACGGCCGACCAGGAGGAGAATGTCGGCGTCTACCGCATGCAGGTGCTCGGCCGCGACCGCGCCATCATCCGCTGGCTCGCGCATCGCGGCGGCGCCCGGCATCACCAGCAATGGAAGGCGATCGGGCGCGACATGCCGGTCGCGATCGTCATCGGAGCCGACCCCGCCACCATCCTGGCGGCGGTGCTGCCGCTTCCCGAGACGATGTCGGAGCTGCGCTTCGCCGGCATCTTGCGCGGCGAGCGGCCCGACCTCGCGCCATGCCTCACCGTCCCGCTCGCGATCCCGGCCGAGGCCGAGATCGTCATCGAGGGCTTCGTCTCCGCGACCGAAACCGCGCCCGAGGGTCCGTATGGCGATCACACCGGGTACTATAATTCCGTCGAGGAATTCCCGGTGATGCGCGTGACGGCGATCACCACCAGGCGGCAGCCCGTCTACCTCTCGACCTTCACGGGCCGGCCGCCGGACGAGCCGTCGCGGATCGGCGAGGCGCTCAATCGCCTGTTCGTTCCGCTGATCCGTCAGCAATTCCCTGAGGTGACCGATTGCTGGCTGCCGCCGGAGGCCTGCTCCTACCGGATCGCGGTCGCGGCGATCAAGAAGCGCTATCCCGGACAAGCGCGGCGGCTGATGCTGGGCCTGTGGTCGATGCTGCCGCAGTTCAGCTACACAAAGCTCCTGATCGTGGTCGACGACGATATCGACGTCCGCGATTGGCAGGGCGTGATGTGGGCCGTCTCGACGCGCAGCGATGCCTCGCGCGACCTCGTGACCCTCACCGACACGCCGATCGACTATCTCGACTTCGCCTCGCCGAAATCGGGGCTTGGCGGCAAGCTCGGCATCGACGCCACCACCAAGATCCCACCGGAGACGGATCGCGAATGGGGCGTTCCGCTGGCCATGGATCCTGCCGTGGTCGCGCGCATCGATGCGATGTGGGCTACACTCGGCCTGTCCACCACGGCGCGCGCCCCGGCCCTCTCATGAGCGGGCGGCAAGGCATCATCGTCGGCATCAGCGGCGCCTCGGGCGCCGCGATCGGCATGCGCATCGTCGAATTGCTGGCCGACAATCCGGATTACGCGGTGCATCTCGTGGTCTCGCCCGCGGCCGAGCGAACCTTGAACGAAGAAGTGGGCAGCAATGCGCTGGCGCGGGTGCGCGCGCTCGCCTTCCGCGACCATTCTCATTCGGACATCGGGGCCGCGATCGCCAGCGGCTCTTATCCGGTCGCGGGTATGATCGTGGCGCCGTGCTCGATCCGTACGCTCTCGGCGATCGCCTGGGGGCAGCTCGACAACCTCCTGGCCCGCGCGGCCGACGTGCAGCTCAAGGAACGGCGCCGGCTGGTGTTGCTGGTCCGCGAGAGCCCGCTGCATCTCGGCCATTTGCGCAGCATGCTGAAGGCGACCGAGATCGGCGCGATCATTGCCCCGCCGATGCCGGCCTTCTATCTAAAACCACAGTCGATGGACGAGGTGATCGACCAGATCGC
Organism: Bradyrhizobium sp. 62B; assembly: GCF_030272265.2. Classification (NCBI taxonomy): domain Bacteria; kingdom Pseudomonadati; phylum Pseudomonadota; class Alphaproteobacteria; order Hyphomicrobiales; family Nitrobacteraceae; genus Bradyrhizobium; species Bradyrhizobium sp. 62B. The sequence continues at coordinate 5,544,736 of NZ_CP092841.2, forward strand.
CGCCCGGGCGATCAACCTGCTCGACCTCGCGAGGCTGCGCGCACCCGCAAAGATCTGGTCCGGCCCCGGCTCCGAAGGCGAGTAGCCGGCGCAGTCGCCTCGCCAGCTCAATTCACCTCGGCAAAGCCGAGCGACGACCTGACGCCCGGCGAGATCATCGAGGGTTGCCAGGGCGGGTCGAACGTCATGGTGACGTCGACCGAGTCCACTCCGGGAACGAGGCATGCGCTGCTCGCGACCCCCACCTTGAGGAAGGACGCGGCGGGACAGCCGCGTGTCGTCGCCGTCATGGTGATGTGCACGGCGCCGTCGTCGACCTGGACATCATAGATGAAGCCGAGGTCGACGATGTTGTGCCCGAGCTCCGGATCGATCACCACCTTCAGCGCCTGCTTTATCCTGGCGACGAGATCCTCATCATGGAAGGTCATGCGTGCACCCTCACCGTCAGTTGATAGGAATCCTTTTGCGGCGTGAAGTCGCCGCGCCATTGATGGCCGCGCTTCTCCAGCTCCCGAAACAGGAAGACCGGTTCGCGACTGAGCAGGGCGTGGAGCGTCTGGCCCGGCGCGAGCCGTTCCAGGGCAGCCAGAATGCGCACCATCGGCTCCGGCCAATCGTCGTCGCTCGCGGCAGCGGAGGCCGGTTCAGCTATTCCGACCGAGCCATCGTCCGGCATGAAGCGGATCTCCCATTCGCCGCCTTCCAGCTCGGCCTCGCGATGAGCAAAGCCCTTGCTCGCCATGACGTCGAACAGAGGAACCGGCTTGAAGGGAGCATAGAGCCGCAGCCCCTCTCCGGGTTCGAGCCGTTCGAGCGCGGCCATGATGATCGAGAACGGCTCGCCGCCTGCGCGCAGGATCGGCCGGACATCGACGTCGACGAATGCGGTCATGGCAATCTCCTTTCAGTTCCGTGAGACCAGAAGATGAGGCATGGCCGCTCCCGTCGGCAGGCGCAGCGGCTCCGCTACGTCCGCAAGCCGCCGAGCCCTGATGAACTCCTCGCTCAGGCCGAGCGTCGCAAGCGTCACCACAGCGACGGCGATGCGGAAGCCGAGTGCGGCGTCGAATAGCAGCATCAACGTCGCCGTCCAGCTTCCGGCAAAGAACAGCACAAACCATTTCAACGCGCGGCGCTCGGCAACGAGATCCTGGACGCGCGGCGTCGGCACTCTGCCCATCACCGGGCCGTAGGTCTCGAGCCAGGTCAGGAACGGCACGATCTTGTAGAGATTGGCGAGCACGAGGCCGGTGAGCCAGCCGAACGCGACGAGAAAGACCAGCGCCCCGACATGGGATGAGAAGGCGCCGGTCGCAAGAAGCGTAGCGCCCAGCATTGCGGCGGCGGCGAGACTCGCCAGCGCGACGAGGCTCATGCCCGTGTTGAGCTCGAGCGCACGACGTTTGCGGGTCCTGTGCAGGCTGAGCACGTCGCGACCGTAGGCGGCCAGCGACAGCAGCGCTGCCGCTCCTGCAAGCAGAAGCGCCAAATTCAGCCCGGTCATGCGCCAGAGCGCAAGCACGCCGCCGACAAGTCCGACAGCCAGCGCGGCGATGCCGGCAAGCCAGGCCAGCCGGCCGAGCCGCGCATCGCCGTCGGGCGCGAGCATGAACATCGCAAGCAGGCGATAGCTGACGCCCATCGCTGTGAATGTCAGCCAACCACCAAGCCCCGCAATCGCGTGGATCGGAATGCCGGAGACCAGCAGGTCCGGCCATTGCGCCCCGGTAGCGGTTCCGGACAGCACAAGCGAGAACAGGCCGCCGAATGTCGCCGTGACACAGATGCAGGCAAGCCCACCCGCGACGAACCGCGCCGGTCCGGGCAAGGGACGGGCCGACCATAGCGTCATGCCGAGATTGGCAACGACCAGAGCGAACCCTGCGATCAGCAGGCCAGCGCCAAGGGGAAGCAGCCAGGGCGGCCCGTTGAAGTGCCCGCCTAGAACCAGAAAGCCTGCGAGCAGAACCGTCAGCCCCAGCGTCAGCAGCGCGAGAGCCGGCAGCGTCCAACGCTCCGCATAGAGCGGCCTTGCGACCAGCACCGGCACGAATTGGAACAGCGCGCCACACAGGACGGTGCTCAACCAGCCGATGCTGACCATGTGAACGACGACGAGCGTATCCGGGCCGCCGATGTCCTGGTTCGGAAAGCCGAATCCGATGACGATCAGCGCTTCTGCAAGCAGCAGCCATACGATTGCGACCGCGAAGTAACTGATGGCCCATTTACAAAGGCTGGTTCCGATCACGAATTGCTTCCCATCGTCCGCGCACGAAATCCCGTGTCGGCGCTCGAAACGGTAAGCGGCTGCAGTCGCGGCCACTTTGTCGAGGCGCAAACTGCGATGCCATTCACGACAATGGGAAATCGCATTTGAACATTCAGCAGAAGTTGTCATGCCCGGGCTTGTCCCGGCTGCGCGGCCGAAGCCGCTTCGGCGCGGCGAGGGCCCGGGCACCCACGTTCTTTGTGCTGCGTGGCAAGGCGTGGACGCCCGGGACAAGCCCGGCCATGACGCCGTGGGTACTGGCGCCCTTTCGCGACAAACGAAGGGCGCAATACCCCGGGCAGCGCGGAAGGATTGATTCAGCGCAAGAGCGCTGCCCGCGGCGCTGATATTCAAGACGCTCAAATCAGCAGGGAATGGTCGGATGATGCTGAAGAATTGGTGCGCGGTTCTCGCGATTTCAGTGGGCGCGATCACATCCGCGATTGCTCAATCCGACTTTCCGCCCTCCGCGAGCGCGAAACAAGAAGCGCCTCGCCTCGTCGAGGTCATGAGCATGGCACAGCTGGAGCATCTCAAGCTGTGGTATGCAGGCAAGGCGAAGAACTGGGACCTGGCCGCGTATGAGTTGCGGCAGCTGACGAATAGCTTGGCCGAAGCAGCCATTTTCTACCCGGCGGTGCCCGTCAGCAACGTGACCACGATGAAGGAGCCGCTGCTGTCAATCGCCGACGCGATCGCGGCGGGCGACGATCGCAAGTTCGCCGCTTCCATGCGCGTGCTGACCGACGGCTGTAATGCTTGTCACGGCTCGATGGGCCGCGGCTTCATTGCCATCGCCGTTCCGACCGGCGGGCAACCGCCCGCCAATCAGATATTTCCGCCGTCGGGAAACAGCCGCAGGCATTGATGCGGCCAGCCCGCTCGCGATGATCGTTGCTCTTGGTGTCTGCCTCGTGACGGCGTGAGCATGCCGGCCGGGGCTGGATTGCGTTGCATCAATCCGGAAATCGAGCAGCCCCGTACCCTGGTTTCGCCCAAGTGTCAGCGACCGCCGAGCCCATTCATGATCGAACGATTTAGCCTGGCCAAGCCCTTGGCTGCAACGTTCTGGCAAACGCCAAAGGACGAGCTCTATCGCGCGCTCGGCTCCGGCCCGGACGGCCTGTCACGCATCGAAGCCGACCGACGGCTGGCGATCGTCGGCGCAAACCGCGTCGACGCCTCCCAAGGCCGGTCAGCCCTGCGCAAGCTCGGCCAGCGTCTCTGGAACCCGCTGGTTGCCATACTGCTGGCGGCGGCGCTCGTATCCGGGTTGAGCGGCGATATCGGCAGCTTTGCCATCATCGCAACCGTGCTGTCCCTGTCCATCACGCTCGATATCGTCCAGGAGCATCGCGCCGAGCTCACGGCCGAGACGTTGCGGGAATCGGTGGCGATCCAGGCTGACGTTGTCAGGGACGGCAAGGATGCCACGATTTCGGTGACGGCTCTCGTCCCGGGGGACGTCGTGAAGCTCCGTATCGGCGATTTGATACCGGCCGACGGCATCGTTCTCGAGGCGCAGGATCTGCAGGTCAATGAAGCCCTGATGACAGGCGAGCCGTTCCCGGCGTTCAAGACGGACGGCGCCTGCTCTGCTTCATTGCCGGCGGACGCCACGAACGCCCTGTTCGCGGGAACCAGTACCGTCGGCGGAAGCGGCAAGATGTTGGTCGTGACGACGGGAGGCCGGACGCGCTTTGGCGCGATCGCCTCGGCAATGGCCGCCAACTCACCACCCACGGCTCTCGAGCAAGGTGTCCGCAGGCTCGGACTTCTGATCCTTCGGCTGACACTCTTCCTCACTCTCTTCGTGCTGATGGCTCATCTCGTCGCGCAACGTAACGCAATGGAGTCCTTCCTCTTCGCCGTCGCGCTCGCCGTCGGCTTGACGCCCGAACTGCTGCCGATGGTGATGACGGTGACCCTCGCCCGCGGCGCGCTGCGCATGGCGAAGCGAAAGGTCATCGTCAAGCGGTTGTCCGCGATCCACGATCTGGGGGCGATGGACACGCTTTGTGTCGACAAGACCGGCACGCTCACGGAAGCCAGGATCACCCTGGCGGCGCATATCGAGCCGCAGGGGCGATCCAGTGACCACGTTCTGAGCCTCGCCCGCCTGAACAGCACGTTCCAGGCCGGCGTGAGAAGCCCGCTCGATGACGCGATCCTGTCAGCGAGCCGCGATGATCTCGACGGCTGGGTTCGGCTCTCGGAGGTCCCGTTCGACTTCGAGCGGCGCTGCCTGTCCGTTCTAGCGGTACGCAACGGCGAGCAGACGCTGATCGCCAAAGGGGCGCCGGAATCCATCCTGTCGCGCTGCGTTGCCGTGGAAATCGATGGTCTGGCTCATCCGCTCGACGCTGCCTGGCAACAGAAGATGGCCGACATCCAGGCGCGTTATGCCGGCGACGGCTTCCGGCTCCTTGCCGTCGCCATCAAATCCATTCCGGCCGGCCAGCAGACCATTGCCGTCGGCGACGAGACCCATCTGACCCTGATCGGCTTTTGTGCCTTCGCCGACCCGCCGAAGCAGGATGCAGCCTCGGCGATCGACGCGCTCAGCTCGCTCGGCGTGACCATCAAGATCATTTCGGGTGACCATGGCGCCGTGGTCGCGCACGTCGCGCGATCCGTCGGCCTCAGAGCGGACCGGATCATGACCGGCGCCGAGATCTCCGAGCTCACCGATGCCGCGCTGGTTGCCCGGGTCGATGACATCGACCTGTTTGCCCGGATCGACCCCGATCAGAAACGACGGATCATCGCCGCGCTCCGGCACCGCAATCACGTCGTCGGCTTCATCGGGGACGGCGTCAATGACGCCCCCGCGCTCCATGCCGCTCATGTCGGCATATCCGTCACGGGCGCGACCGAGGTCGCCCGCGCGGCCGCCGACATGATCTTGCTGGCGCCCGACCTGTCCGTGCTCGCGGCCGGCGTGCGCGAAGGGCGCAGGACGTTTGCCAATATCCTGAAATATGTCCGGATGGGAACGAGCTCGAATTTCGGCAACATGCTGTCGATGGCCCTCGCCTCGATCATCCTTCCCTTCCTGCCGTTGCTGCCGCTGCAGATCCTCCTGAATAATCTGATCTACGATCTCTCCGAAATCGGCATCCCCTTCGATGACGTCGACCCTGAAGACGTTGCCGGGCCCGAATCCTGGGACATGGCAAGCATCCTCCGCTTCACCATCATCATGGGAATGGTGTCGTCCCTGTTCGACGCGATCACTTTCGCCGTTCTCCTCAAGCTGTTCGATGCGGATGCGCCGATGTTTCAAACCGGATGGTTCCTGGAATCGATCACGACCCAGATCCTGGTGATCTTCGTGATCCGTTCTCGCAAATTGCCGTGGCGCGCGAACCGCCCGCACAACATCCTGATCGCGACATCTCTCGGCGCCCTGCTTGCCGGCGTGGCGCTCGCGCTTGGCCCGTGGGGAGGCGCATTCGGCTTTACCGGGCTTTCCGCAGGACTAATGGCGACGATCATCGCCATTGCCATTGCCTATCTGATCTCGGCGAACATCGCCAAACGGCCGGCAATCGCAGTTCCGCAACGCCCGAGATAAGAGTCAGGTCGCGTCTGGATAGATCTGCTCGCGGTGGACTTCCCGGCCGCTCTCATCGATGACGACGATCCGGAGGTCGGGGTGGCCTTTGGGCTTATCCCTGCGCACCTTGTCGGCCAGGCTCTTGCTGTGCACGATGGCGGCACCATCGCTCACAAGCTCCAATCCGGACCTGTCACGAACAGGGACCCCATCCTTCATATCGAAATAGTATGTGGGCATGAACTCATTCCCGCGTTTCACGCGGCTCGGTTGACGTCATCATCCCAGAGGCGAAGCTGCCGAGGCGGGATGCAACGTGGCACCCCCTGGGAACCGCATTCTAATGAACCAGCCGGGTCAAAATCTTGAGCCGGATCAAAAGCGGGAACTTTCAGCAAGGGCCCCGCTTCAAGCCCGTCCTATGCGGTATCATGGCAGCGACAACGTTGTCGCATGTCCATCTGACGGAGAAGGTTTTTTCTCCTCCACCGCCGCCGCGGTAACATTCAACAGTCAGCGTACCGGAGCGTGCGCACTGCCCGCGATGTGCGACGTTACGGCAGATTGTCCCTCAGGAAAATGTCGATGCGGATGCGTTCCTGGTCGGGGCTGATGGGCTCGCCCGAACAATGCGCGAGCAGGATGCGCGCCGCAGACCGTGCCTCGTGCCCAGGATCCTGGTTGATGATGGCATCGAGCGTGCCGCGGACCAGGAATCGCCGCGTGTGCTGAGTGAGCTCGTGGGTGATCCAGACCACCTCGCGTGCGCGGCCGGAGGCCTCGAGCGCATCGGCGATGCCGCGGTTTCCGGCGCCACAGCAGTAGATGCCGCGAAGGTCGGCATGGTGCGCGAGCAGCGCGGCGGTGAGCTCCCGCGTCCGCTCGCTGTCGTCGCGGCCTTCGATGACCGGGAGCGCGACCAGGCTTGGATATTCGCTGGACAGGATCTGGTGGAAGCCGAACTGCCGCTCGGTATGATCGCGCAGCGACAACGATCCCGCGATCACGGCGACCGTTCCCTCGCGCCCGGCCAGGAATCGTCCCATCAGCGTTGCGGCAGTCCGCCCCGCGGCCGGGTTGTCGATACCGACATAATGCAGGCGGCGCGAACTCGGCGCGTCCGACACCAGCGTGACCACGGCGACCCCGCGCGCGGTGAGCTCGTCGATGGCGGCGCGCACCCTGGGATGGTCCAGCGCGATGACGGCGACGCCCTGATAGGCCGGCGACAGGTTTTCGAGCGCGCCCGCCAGCACATCCGGATCGAACACGTCGACATGGAGGATATCGATGAAGCCGCGTTGACCGGCGAGCCACTCCGTGGTGCGCTGGACCTGCTCGGTCAGATTGGTCATGAAGCTGTTGCTGCCGGTCGGCAGCACGAAGGCGAAGCGAAAACTCTGCCCGCGCGCCAGCCGGGCGGCCGCCACGTCCGCGCGGTAGCCGAGCTTGGCGACGGCGGCCTCGACACGCGCAACGGTCTTGGCGCGGACGCCCTCGCGCCGGTTGACGACGCGATCGACGGTCGCAAGCGAAACGCCCGCCGCACGCGCGACGTCCTCCAGCGTGGCGCGAACGGCTGGCTGCATCGCGCCAGCCGTCATTCGCGCGCCGCCCACAGCATGCCGCGGGTCATCAACGTCCGGATCTCGGGCACGTCGAGCTCGTAGGCACGGTGGCCGAGCGAGGAATAGAACACCCTGCCCGCACCGTAACGCTTCTTCCAGACCACCGGCATCACCACGCCGTCGATCCAGGGCGCGTGCTCGCCGGTGAAGCTGGTCGTCGCCAGGACCTCGTTGGCGGGGTCAACATGCATGTAATATTGCTCGGAACGATGCTCGAAACTGTTCAGGCCCTTCATGATGGGGTCGTCCGGCTTCGTCAAGTCGACCTTGTAGTCGATGATGTTGCCGGGATGCGCCACCCACTGCCCGCCGCACAGGAACTGGTAGTCCACGGAATCGCGGAACGCATCGCACATGCCGCCATGGTGACCGGCAAGCCCGACGCCGCCACGCACCGCCGCACAGAGATTGAGCGCGTCCGCCTTCTCGATCTTCGACATCGTGTAGATCGGGATGATCAGCGACAGATCATGGATCCCGGGATCGCCGAATGCCTCTGTCGTGGTCTCGATCCGGACCTCGAAACCTTCCGCCTTCAGCCAGCCGCGGATCATCGAGGCGCACAAATCGGGATCGTGTCCCGGCCAGCCGCCCCATACAATCAATGCCTTGCGCATGGTCATTCCCTCAGTCGATCTGTCCGGTTTCACGTCCGGCCGGCAGCATCGCCGGCCGCTCGACGCGGCTCTCGATCTTGACACGCCGCCCTTCGTCAGCGGAGGTCTGGAACGCCTCCATCACCTCCAGCACGTGGAAAGCCAGCGCACCGCTGGCGCGATGCGGGCGGTTGTTCAGGATCGCGGCGGCCATGTCGGCGACACCGATAGAGCGGAACTCGCCTTCGACATGGCCGTGCGTCAGCGGCACCGTCTCGAATTCGCCGCCGGTCTTCGCAACCTGCACCTCGCCGCCGAAGCGGTTCGGGTCCGGCACCAGCATGCTGCCCTTGTCGCCATAGATCTCGATCGGCGCGTGCCGGTGCTTCGGCACGTCGAAGCTCATGGTGATCGAGACCACCGCCCCGCTCTCGAATTCGAGCGTGCCCGCGACGTGGGTCGACACCTCGACCGGGATCAAGCTGCCGTTCATCGGCTGGCTCGTGACCAGACGCTCCGATCGCGGGCGCGCGGTCGAGCCCATCACGCTCGCGACCGGCCCCAGGAGCTGCACGAGATCGGTGATGTAATACGGGCCCATGTCGAGCATCGGCCCGCCGCCGCGCAAGTAGTAGAAGCCGGGCGCCGGATGCCAGCGCTCATGGCCGGGACAGCCGAAGAAGGCGCTGCCGGCGACGGGGGTGCCGATCGCGCCGTCGTCGATCAGCTTGCGCGCGGTCTGGTGCCCGCCGCCGAGGAACGTGTCGGGCGCGCAGCCGACGCGAAGGCTTTTCTGCGCGGCGAGATCCATCACCTTGCGGGCCTCCGCGACGTTGATGCCGAGCGGCTTCTCGGAATGAACGTGCTTGCCGGCGTTCAGCACCGCGAGGCTGACATCGGTGTGGGCGAGCGGCACGGTGAGATTGACGACGATCTCGACGTCGTCGCGCTTGAGCAGCTGATCGACCCGCATCGCCGGCAGCCCGAAGGCCGCGCCCTGCCGCTCCGCCACATCGCTGCGCATGTCGGCGAGCGCCCTCACCTCCATGACCGGGAAGCACTGCGCTGCCTTGAGGTAGGCGGTGCTGATCACACCGCAGCCGATGATTCCGACGCCGACTTTTCTCATTGTGCTCTCCGTGAAGTCCCGCTCATCCCTTGACGGCGCCTGCGGTGAGGCCGGCGACGATGTGCTTCTGTGCCAGCAGGAACAGAATGATCGTCGGCAGGATGGTGAGCGTGATGAAGGCCAGGATCAGGTGCCATTCGGACGAATACTCGCCCTGGTAAATCATGATGCCGAGCGGCCAGGGATAGAGCGCGTCGGTGTTGAGCATCACCAGCGGCAGCAGATAGGCGTTCCAGCTGTTGACGAAGGTGATGGTGCCGACGGTCGCCAAGATCGGCCGCGACAACGGCAATGTCACGTAGCGGAAGAATTTGATGTAGCTGCAGCCGTCGACCAGCGCGGCCTCGAGCAGCTCATAGGGAATATCCCTGAAGAAGCGCCGCAGCAGCAGCACGCTCATGGCAAGGCTGAAGGCGACCTGCGGCAGCGCGACGCCGAAATAGGTATCGAGCAATCCGAGATCGCGTACCTTGATGAACAGCGGCAGCACGGCCGTTGCGGCCGGAAACAGCAGGCCGAGCGTCAAATAGCTCAGCAGCATCGAGCTGCCGAAGAATCTGACGTGGGCGAAGGTGAACGCTGCCATCGAGGCGACGATCAAGGTCAAGGTCACCGTGAGGGTCGAGATGATCAGCGAGTTGCGCAGCAGCTGCCAGTAGCGGGCCGAGAACAGGATGTCGGCATAGTTCTGCCATTCCCAGTGCGTGGGCCAGCCGAACGGATTGACGCGCAACTCGCCGAGCGATTTGAAGCCGCCGAGCAGGGTCGCGAGCAGCGGCACCAGCACGAAGACGGCAACAACGGCGAGGAACGCCGCCTTGAACAGCACGGCCGGATCGAACGGCGCGCGGGTGGTCACGGCCCTACTCATCGCGCATGAACCATCGCTTGTAGGTGAAGGCAAAGGTCACGCAAATCACGAACAGGATGACGCCTATGGCGCTGCCGTAGCCGACGCGCATCCGCGAAATGCCGTTGTTGTAGAGGAAGCTGACCATCGTGTTGGAGGAATCCGCCGGTCCTCCGCGCGTCAGCGGCATCACGAGATCGAACAGCTGCAATGAGCCGACGATCGCGAAGAACACGGAGAGCCGGATCGTCGGATAAAGCAGGGGGATGACGACATGGCGCAGCGCCTGCGTTCGCGTTGCGCCGTCGATCCGGGCCGCCTCGACCAGGCTCTTGTCGAGGCCCTGGAGTGCCGCGATGAACAACATCATGTGGAAGCCGAAATATTTCCACACGATCACGATCAGCACCGCCAGCATCGCGGTGTCGGTCGAGGCGAGCAGATGCGGCGGCTCGGCGCCGAAGCTGCGCCAGATCGAGGCGACGAGGCCGTAGTCGCCGTCATAGACGAAGGAGAAGATCAGCCCGGTCGCGATCTCGGCGAGGATATAGGGCATGAAGAACAGCATGCGCAGCGCCACGGCTCCGCGAAAGCGTTCCGCGAGCATCAGGGCCAGCGTCAGCGCGAGCGGCAGCTGGATCGCGAGCGAGACCGCGATGATCAGTCCATTGTTGCGCAGCGCGAGCCAGAAGGCGCGCGTCTCCAGCACAAAACGGTAATTGTCCAGGCCGATCCAGTTGGTGGGTTTGCCGAACCCGTTCCAGTTGAACGCCGAGTACCAGGCGGCCTCGCCGATCGGCAAGACCACGAATAGCGTGAACAGCAGCAGCGCCGGCGGCAGGAACAGGATGAGGACAGTGAAGCGGCCGTCCCAGCTTGGGCCGCGGACCGCAAGCGGCGAGAACGACGGCTTCGCAACGCCCATCGCCGGCACGCTTGCGATGCGTCGTTCCACCGTCAGTTACCCTGCTTCCACGCCGCTTCGATCGCTTTCGCGGCGTCCTGCGGGCTCATGCTGCCACCGGCGATCTCCGCGGTGACGTCGTTGACGACGCGGCCGACCGAGGGGCCGAGACTCTGGTCATAGAAGTTCTGGTGGTAGTTCGACTTCGCGAGATTGGCCGCGATCAGCTTCATGAATGAATTGTTGAGGCCGGCGTCCGCGCCCTGCACGACCGGGATGATGAAGTTGCCCGCCGCAAGCCGCGTCTGCACGTCCTTCGAGACGAAGTATTTCAGGAAATCGACGGCTTCTTTCGGCGAGCCCTTGGTGATCAGCCAGCCGGTGATGCCGCCAAGCGTATCCGTCGGCGCGCCCTTGCCGCCCGATACGACCGGGAAATCGAACCAGCAGATCTTGTCTTCGGACAGACCCGTCTTGTCGGCGGCGAGCGCGCGCTGCAGATGATAGACGGTGGAAATCGCCAAGGTCATCGCCGCCTTGCCGTCGCCGAAATAGCCGACGGCCTGCGGGTTCTTGAAGCCGAGGAAGCCGTTCTGGAACGGCTGGAGATCGACTAGCTGCTTGAACAGCTCGCCTGATTTCTGGAAGGTCTCGCCGGCGAAGCCGCCGTTCTCGCCCTTCAACGCCGCATCGAAGGCCGGCTTGCCGCCGATGCGCACCGCAAGATGGGTCCAGTAGAAATGCAGCGGCCATTTGTCCGCGCCGCCGACCACGATCGGCGTAACGCCGGCCGCCTTGAGTGTCTTCACCGCGGCGAGCAGATCGTTCCAGCTCTTGATTCCGGCGGGATCGACCTTGGCCTTGGCCATCAGTTCCTTGTTGCAGAGGAAGCCGACCTGCGACAACGCGGTGGGCAGGCCATAGACGCGGCCATTGCTCGTGAACGCAGCGAGCGCGGCCGGGGTGAGGCTGTCGCTATAGCCCTTCACCTGGTCGGTGATGTCATCGAGCACGCCGGCCTCGATCTGCGTCTTCAGCACACCGCCGGCCCAGCTGTAGATGATGTTCGGCCGGTCCTTGGATTGCAGGATGGTCGGCAGCTTGGCCTTGTAGGCCTCGTTCTCGAGGAACTGCATCTCGACCTTCACGCCGGGGTGCGACGCCTCATAGGCGCGCGCAACTTCCTCCCAGAGCTTCACCTGGACGGGGTTGGCTTCGATGTGGAGCCATTTGACGGTCGTATCGGCTGCAGCGATTTGGGCGCCAAGCAGGCATGCGGCAGCGGCGAGTCCCAGCTTCCCGAGCAGTCTCATCACATCCTCCCAGCCGATCTTATTCCTTGACTGCAATCCTGCCTTCAATTTTTGAGGTACGCAACTAAAATTCTGACCTATGCACCTCATGGACGGACTGGCTAAGGTCTGGTCAAGAGTCGGGACGGCCCACCGCGCCACCCGCAAATGACTGGGAGGTGCCCATGGCCGCCATCTATTCCGACCTCGCCGGCAAGGTCGTGCTCGTCACCGGAGGTGCGGCGGGCATTGGCGCTGCGATCGTGCGGCGCTTCGCGGAGCAGAAATCCAAGGTCGTGTTCTTCGACATCAAGATCGACGAGGGCCAGCGCTTGGCGCGCGAGCTGTCCGATCAGGGACTGTCGGCGCATTTCCAACACGTAGACCTCACCGACATCCCCGCGCTGCGCGCCGGCGTCGTGGAGGCACGCAAGGCGCACGGCGCGATCAACATCCTGATCAACAACGCCGCGCATGACGAACGGCACAAGACCGAGGAGATGACGCCCGAATATTGGGACGACCGCATCGCGGTGAACCTGAAGCACCAGTTCTTCGCGTCGCAAGCCGTGCTGCCGGACATGAAGGCTGCCAATGCCGGCGCCATCGTCAATTTCGGCTCGGTGTCGTGGATTGCAGGCCAGGGCGGCATGGCCGCCTACACCGCCAGTAAATCAGGCGTGATCGGATTGACGCGCTCGCTGGCCCGCGATTACGGCCCCTACAATATCCGCGTCAACGCGATCGCGCCGGGCTGGATCATGACCGAGCGGCAGCTCGAGAAATGGATGACGCCGGCCGGCGAGATCGAGCTGCAGCAGCGGCAGTGCCTGAAGCGCCGGCTGGTGCCGGACGAGGTCGCGAAGGTCACCGTCTTCCTCGCCTCGGACGAAGCTTCCGCCTGCACTGCCCAGCACTACATCGTCGATGGCGGCTGGGTGTGAGATGCTTTGAGAATGGTGGGCGCACAAAAGCTGTCGACTTTCAGCGAAACCGCCAACTCTCGTGCCGGCGGCGCCGATGCTATTCCTTGTTCTCGTCAAGCAGCCTGGCCACACGACGCAATCCGAGCAGATAACCCTGGGTGCCGAAGCCTGCGATGACCCCATCAGCCCGTTTGGAGACGAACGAATGATGGCGGAATTCCTCGCGCTTGTGCACGTTGAAGCTCGATCAAAGCCAACCGACCATTCGATCGGGCTGGTTGCGTGACGTCTGCGGCGAGCTGTTTCAACAGCAGGAGGTGCGGGGTCTCCATCGTTCCGGCCGGCCCAAGAAACGAAGGCCACGCGATTTGACGTCGTAGTCCCGAATGGAGCGGAAGGAAGAAAGCCTCCCGCCTCGGATCGTGGAATTCCGCGTTTTCCGCCCGGATATTCCGCATGTCATGAGTCCAGCAGAAAATTCGGGCGCATGCCACTTGCGCGATCGCGCCTCTCCATCTCTGGAGCGAGCGTGTGCTGTGGAGTGCGACCCTGGGCGGTCCAATGCATGTCCTTGTAGTTGAAGCCGCGCGCGAGCGTAGGCTTCACCACCATGAAGTAAGGCGAAATATCGAAGTCACGCGGCGCGTAGAGTGATGAGTGACGAGGCTCGGCGATTTCGCGCCGCGCAGTCTGGCTATCGATGTGCGTGATGGTGGGGAGGATTGGATAACGCACGGCATCGAATGCTTGCGCAATCAGCGAAGAACAGATGATGCGGCTCGCATCGCCCGAGCCAAGCGCGATCGTTCGGCGGCGACAACGCTGCGCCATTGGCCATGGGAATAGATGCCGCATCAGATCGATGACGTTCTTGAAATCGTAGCCGAGGCCAATGCGTTCGGAAGCGTAGCGGCAGACCTTCTCGCAGTCCGCTCCGCTGAGGCTCACCGGCCGGCAGATACGGGTTTGGCAATGCAGATATTTCGACAGCGGCGCCGACACGACACCTTCGTCTATATTGGCTTCGATCAGGACATGAGGCTCGCCGTCCGTTGCGGAACCCGCCATCGGCCCGACGTATAGCGCCGAGTGCGACCAGGCCGATTGAGTGAGATACTTGATGCCGCTGGAAATACGACCTTTGCCCTCGACCAGCAAAACGTCACCTGGTCGAAGAGTGTCGCGCAAGGCCGTCGAATCGTTCTGCGGCAACGGCTCACCGCGGTTGGCCTGCTTCTGAAGCCGCGCAATCAATCGTCCGACGCTGTCGATCATCCAGCCCATCGCTCGTCTCCTCTTTTTGGAGTGGGCACTTTGATGGTCTAGCGAATCGAATCCGGAGCTGCGCCAGAGCGATTGTCGTATCCATAGAGCGATTGCTCTTACCGAACGCGCGGGCGCCAATCGGCTGGGGGTCCGTCGGTCAGCTTACCAAGCGCCGCAGCGAAGGCTGTTTGGGAAGCATATGGTCTGCGGCAGGCCGCGAGCGTTTTCGGCCGCCCTTGATCTGGCAAAAGCACGGCTAGGTCGATCGCGGCGCCATGACATTCGCCTGTCCGGCCGCAGGCCATCGCGACACCGCACAACTGCCCGCAATCGCTCTGCAATTGGATCAATCGCTCTGGGGCAGTGCTGCGCCAGCTCCCTACCATCACCGTATCGACGTCAACGGTAGATGGAAGGACTCGCGATGATCTGGAAGAATCTCGTCAACCAATCTGCGACCCTCGCATCGCGGCCGAAAGTCCTCTCCACCACCTTCATGTGCGCCCTTTCAGCGACGGTGCGCTTGGCTTCGACCGGAGATGAAGGAGCGAGGATTGCGGCGCAATCGGTTCACACACGAGATCCCATGGTCTCGATCATGACCAGAGACAGCGTTCCGATCTTCTGCCTGGGCTGGAGGCCAAAGCCCGCCCAGCCGCTTGTGTTTCAAAGCCCGAATGCCTGCCGCGCCTGGCCGCTTTAGCAAGACGCCGGAGGTATCGTCATGATCCGGGTCCCAACCGGCGCTGCCACGCCCGCGTCGATCGTCGACACGCTGAAAGCGTCGGCCGGTGTCTCGCCAAAGACACGCGCCAGCTTCGCCAGAGGCCGCTGTGTCCGCGGCACCTTTATCCCGTCAGACAGAGCGGAAGAAATTACGAAGTCGCAGAGTTTCACGGCCGCATCACGCGTGCTGGCGCGCTTCTCGCTGGACGGCGGCAATCCCCGCTTGCCGAACACTGATAATTTCGTGCTGCGCGGGTTCAGCTTCAGGCTCGGAGATACGGAGCATCGTTCCGACATTCTCACACAGAGCGCGCCCGTTCACTATGCGAGGACCCCGGCGCAGATGTTGGCGTATCTGAAGGCGCGCGTTCCCGGGTCCGGCCAACGACCCGATCCGGAAAAAGTCGAGGCGTTCTCCGCCGGCAATCCTGAGACTTCGCATCAGGCAAGCTATGTGGCTGCCCATCCGCTTCCCGCAAGCGTTGCCGATACCACCTACTGGGCCGTCCACGCCTTTCCCGCGACAAATCGGTATGGCGAGACTCAATTCATCAAATTCAAGGTCGTCCCGGTCGGCAGCCAAGGTGCTGCGCCGACCGAAGGCGCGGCCAGGACCGAGCCTGAAGAGTTCCTGCACGACGATTTGGAACGCCGGATCGCGGCACGCGATATCCGGTTCAGCCTGATGGCGGTGCTCGGCCGCCTCGGAGACCCCATATTGGATGTCACGATCCGATGGCCGGACGAGGACCGCCGGGAGACGGTGCGCCTCGGAACAATCGTGATCACTGCAATCGAAAAGCGCGATGCATACGTCTTCGATCCGGCAGTCCTCGCCGAAGGCATCGGGCATCCGCCCGACGAGATCTTTGCGGCCCGCCGCGCCGCCTACACGATCTCACGGGCCAGGCGCCGCTGATCGAAGGATCAGCTTCCGCTTTCCCTGGTGCCCTGCGTTTCGCGGCGCCATGCCGCGGGGCTGGTGCCGACTTGCGCCGAAAACACCCGCGTAAAGTGGCTTTGATTGGCAAACCCGGCCGAGATCGCAATTTCGGACAGTGACAGGTCTCGCGCGGTCATCAACTGCTTGGCCGCGTTCACACGCTGCCGAAGCAGCCATTGGTGCGGCGGCACGCCGGTCGAGACGCGAAACGCGCGAGAAAAATGGCTGACCGAAAGGCCAAACTCGGCCGCGATCTGTTGCAACGAAAGCGTCCCGCCGAGGTCGGAGTCCAGTCGTTCGCAGGCGCGCTTCACCTGCCAGGGCGCGAGACCGCCGCGAGCCGGCGCGCGGATGGTTCGCAGCCCGCCATAAGTTTGCGCCGCATGCGCGGTAAATGCGAGCATCATGTAGTCGATGAAGAGCTGGTTGGTCTCATCTGGCCGGCGCAAAGCTTGCAATAACCCCCCACCAATATGACGGATGACCGGGTCGTCATGGCCGACGCCGAGTTGAGCGGAAAGTTCCCCCACGCGCGGTGCGTTGGACTGCTCGGCGATAGAGTCCAGCGCGAAGCGCGGAAGATAGAAATGGAGCGAGTGGAACGGCTTGTTGATGACGAAGCGTACGTCGTTCTTCATGTCGTATAGATAGGTTGCACTCGCACGGATATCGGTCTTGATCGCACGCCTGCCGCGCTCCCAGGTCTCGCAATTCGGGTAATCGTTAAGCATCAGGCTGATAACATTGGCATCTTGCAGACCCATCTCGCCGGAGACGCCTTCCACGGGCGCATCATCCCGCGTCTCAGTGACGGCGATCTCGGCGTTACGCAGCGAACGCGTGATCAACGAGGGCGGTTCTTGTTCCAGATGCAAGAACCGCTTGACAGTCTGACCGTAGAAGCCCGTGGACTTCATATGCACCGCTCCCTTGAGTGGAGTCGCGCGAAACCAAGGTCACGACCAGTATGAAGATCACGAAGCAGCCGCCCGGAACGGCCCGTGATCACACATCACTTCGGAGCCGCCAAGCGCCTCGCGGCGCCATGCCGCCGGACTGATGCCGATCTGTGCCGAAAACACCTTTGTAAAGTGGCTTTGATTGGCGAATCCTGCCGATACCGCAACTTCCGACAATGGCAGGTCCCGTACGATAGTCATCAACTGCTTGGCCGCCTCCACGCGCTGGCGCAGCAGCCATTGGTGCGGCGGCAGGCCGGTCGAGATTCGAAACGCGCGCGAAAAATGACCGACCGAGAGGCCAAACTCGGCCGCGATCTGTTGCAGTGAAAGTGTCCCGCCGAGGTCGGAGTCGAGCTTTTCGCAGGCACGCTTCACTTGCCACGGGGCAAGGCCGCCGCGAGCGGGCCCGGTCGTGCTCTGCAACCCGCCATAGGCCTGGGCGATGTGCGCGATGAACGCCAGCATCATGTGATCGATGAAAAGCTGGTTGACCTCGGCCGGTCGGCTGAGCCCTTGCAGCAGCAATGTGCCGATATGACGCATGACCTCGTCGTCATGGCCGAATCCGAACTGGCAGGCGAGGTCGCCAACAGGCGGTGTGCCGGATTCCCTCGCGATGCGGTCGAGCGCTGAACGCGGAAGATAAAAGTGGAGGGAATGAAATGGTTTGTCGATGATGAAACCCGGATCGCGCCTGAGATCGTACAGATATGTCGTACCGGCCCTGACATCCGCCTTCCCGACGGACTTGCCGTTTTCCCAGAGCTCGCAGTCCGGGTAATCGTGAAGCTTCAGACTGACGAAATAGGCTTCATCGGCCACGGAGCCGGAACGACCCGGTACCGGGTTGTCAACCTGGGTTTCGGTGACCGCGAGTTCGATGCCGCGCAGTGAACGCGTGATCAGCGAGGGCGGTGCATCCCTCAGGTGCAACTGCTGCCTGACCCTCTGTCCGAAGGTGCTCGCATGCGTCATGTGTTTGAACCATTCGTGGAGGTCGATCGGGCCGTTCGACGCACCGCCGGCACTCCGTTCCGGCGCGCAGTATCCGGTATCCGGGTGCGGAGGTCTAGGTTCACGGCGGCGGTAAACGCAATTGTGAGGACTGGCCACCATGATGGTCACAAAGCGATTTTTCGAAGTGATTTCAATGCCCACCGCGCCTGGTTGCGATACTCGCCCCCTCGTCAATCCGACCACGGCAGCCGATCAAAAATGGCCGCCAGCGCGCTTTGAGCAGAATCAGACAAGACGCGGTTGCTTTGGGAAAGACCACGTAGTTCTACGCGCCTAGAACGCACCCCGACAACTCGCGGCGCCTAGCGGCACGATACCGCGGAAGGAAGCAGAGGCTTCACGCAGGCAGGCCACTCCGGCGCGGGTGCAATTCCCTCAAGCAAGCGCATCGCCATGAGCAAGCCGATCGATCCCTCTACAAGTCTGTCCGATGCAACCACAGCACATCGGGACAAGTCGCCAAACGCCGACCGGCATGCCGCTGATGTGGAGATGGCGCGCGTCCTCAACACCGAACCGATCCGCATGGCATTGGATCCCTCCGGTGCCGCGATCGCCCATTGGAAACATGACCCATTGCACGACGTCGTCGAGCCCATGAGCGACCACGTCATCATGGCTTACAATGGCACGGTGCAGCACGTGGAGCGCCGATCGGGAAGATCGGTCGCGAAGGGAACGTTCCGTCCCGGGGCTGTGATCGTCATTCCGGAAGGATCGAGCTCCCGGTGGGATATCCCAAAACCCGTGGATGTGGTTCAGCTCTATCTTCCGACCGCGACGCTCGAGCGGGTTGCCCGTGAAACCAACACTGCCGCAGCGGTCGATCTCCTCGAACGAACGGGGCATCCCGATCCTGTTACATCCCGATTGCTGTTGAGCGCGGCCGATGGGCTGGAGGGCAACAGCGCACTCGACACGCTATTCAGACATCAACTCATAGACCTCCTCGCCACGCGTCTGCTGGCTGTGCACACCGCCTCGCCAACCACCTTCGAGCCGGCCACGGGCGGGCTTTCGCCAAAGGTCCTGCTTCGCGCCATCGAACGCCTGCGCTCCGACAGCGATTCCGACGTCTCGCTTGCGGCTCTCGCTTCGGACGCCGGCCTGTCGCGCTCGCACTTCTGCCGCGCGTTCAAGGAAAGTACCGGGCTCTCCCCTCATGCCTGGCTGCGGCAATACCGCCTTGAGCAGGCCATGAACATGCTGCGCGACACCGACACATCGATCGTGTCGGTCGCGGCCGAGCTTGGCTATGCCTCGCAGACCGCATTCGCGGCCGCCTTCAGGCGCTTGACCGGCAGAACCCCGAGCGATTGGCGACGAGGCGTGCAGTAGCGGCGACTGCTTGCGGATGACGAGTAGCATTCTAAACGCGAGAACGGCTCGATGAAGAGACCGGTCGACAACGATCCCCTGGAGGCCCTGCTGGCCGCACCCGGCCGCGAGGCTCCACCGGACACCCAGCAGCGCGCTGCCGAAGCGGAGATGGCGCGCGTCTTGAAGACTGCACCGCTGCAGGTGGCGTCAGACCCCTCCAATGGAGCCATCGCCCATTGGAAGCATGGGGCCCTGCACGACGTGGTCGAGCCTATGCGTGACCACGTCATCATGACCTACCCCACCGGCGTTCAGCGTCTGGAACGGCGCACCGGGAGATCGGCTGTGACCGGGACGGCGCGTTCGGGAGTTGTGACGATCATTCCGGCTGGTTCAAGCGCCAGATGGGATATTCCCGGCGCTGTCGATGTCATCCAGCTCTATCTTCCACACATGACGCTCGAACGCGTGGCTCGCGAAGCCGGCGCTTCCGCTCCCGGCGATCTTCTGGAACGGACGGGACATCCCGATTCCATCACATCCGGATTGCTGATGAGTGCCGCGGATGTGCTGGAGGGCAACGCGACCCTGGATGCCCTGTTCAGACACCAGCTGACAGATCTCCTGACCACACGTCTGTTGGCTGCGCATACTGGCGAGTTGGTCATGTTCGAACCGATTATGGGTGGGCTGTCCCCACATGCTCTGCGTCGCGCGATCGAACGCCTGCGCTCGGGCAGCGATGCCGACGTTTCGCTCGCTGCGCTGGCATCTGACGCCGGCCTGTCGCGCTTCCATTTCTGCCGCGCCTTCAAGGAAAGCACCGGGCTCTCGCCGCACGCCTGGCTGCGCCAGCAGCGGCTCGAGCGAGCCATGAACATGCTGTGCGATACCGATACGTCGATCGAGGTGGTGGCCGCAGAACTCGGTTACGCATCGCAGACCGCATTTACGGCGGCGTTCAAGAAGCTGACCGGCGACACGCCGAGCCAATGGCGCCGTCGCATGCGTTAACAGCAATCTCTCTGCAACCGCGTCAATCGCGCTGGCGCGGCCGCAGCTCCGATCCCGTAGATTTGCGGTATCGAACATCGACAACGGACGGAGACGAGCAATGGCCTGGAAGCACTGTGTCGCCCTCCTTGCAATTGTGCCGCGACGCCGGGTCATCGCGACCGCGCTGGTGTACGGACTGTCACTCAGCGTCCGCTTTACCTCGGCAACGGGGGAGGAAGTCGAAATTCCGATCCCGTCGACAACGTCGATCATGAGCAGAGCCGGGGTCTCCATCTTCCACGATGACTGGCCCTTGAGGCCCAGCGAGGCGATCGCCTTTCAATTTCGCCGGGCGGCGGTTTCCCGTGGCTGTCACGCAGGGTGCGAGCGTCCCTCCATGATGACGCCGGGCTGCACCGCGCCTTAGGCGCTCGACCAATCCATTTCACGCCTTCGCGTCATCGCCGATCGCGACAAGCCATTCCGGATGCGGGAGCGGCAACGGTGACGCGCGAGTCCGAGAAGTCAAACCAGAGGAGTAGACACATGCGATTAGTCATCATCGGCGCCGGCTTCGCCGGCATGTACGCCGCACTTTCCGCCGCCCGCCTGCGCGACATCCAGGGCGTCTCACCCGAAGAGCTCGAGATCGCGCTGGTCGCACCCGAGCCGACACTCGTGGTTCGCCCGCGACTCTATGAACCGAAGCCCGAGACCCTGACGGCGCCCCTCACGGATGTCCTCAAGGCTGTCGACGTTGTCTATGTGCAAGGCAGCGCGGAGACGATCGACACCAGGTCTCGCACCGTGGAAATTGTCGGCGCCAAAGGTGCGAAGAGGAGCCTTTCCTACGATCGGCTTGTCGTGGCCACCGGCAGCCGGCTGTTCCGTCCGGACATTCCGGGCCTCGCCGAACATGGCTTCAGCGTCGACAATCTCAATGATGCTATGACCCTCGACCGGCACCTGCACAGCCTGGCCGATCGGCCGGCGGTAAACGGGCGCGACACCGTCGTCGTTGCCGGCGGCGGATTCACCGGAATCGAGGCGGCGACGGAATTGCCGGCGCGACTTCGCGCGATCTTCGGCAAGGACATCAAGCCGCGCGTCATCATCGTCGACCGCAACAGCGCGATCGCTTCCGCCATGGGCGAAGGTCCCCGCCCCGTTATCGAGGACGCCCTGCACAAGCGCGGCGTGGAGACCAGGCTCGGCGCCGGCGTCGCCTCGCTCGACCAATCGGGCGTCACGTTGACGTCAGGCGAACACATTGAGGCCGAGACCGTGATTTGGGCGGGCGGCATTCGCGCAGCTCCGTTGACTGCACAGGTCCCCGCCGAGCGCGACAATTCCGGCCGGCTGCTCGTCGACCGTGATTTGCGCGTGCCGTCGGTACCCGGCGTGTTCGCCACAGGCGACGCCGCCCGCGCCGCCTGCGATGATGAGGGCAATTACGCATTGATGTCGTGCCAGCATGCCACGCGAATGGGCGCCTTTGCCGGCCATAACGCCGCCGCCGAGCTGCTCGGCGTTCCGACCAAGCGCTACCACCAGGAGAAATACGTCACCTGTCTCGACCTCGGCGAAGCCGACGCGGTGTTCACCCGCGGCTGGGAGCGCGAGGTAACGATGGTCGGCGACACCGCCAAGAAGACCAAGCGGGAGATCAACACCGTCTGGATCTATCCGCCGAAGGCCGAGCGCGCTGCCGCTCTTGCCTCGGCCGATCCGGAGCGTGTCGGCGATGTCAGCGGCTTCTTCTAGACCGTCACGCGAACCGGCCGCGCTCCGCGCTGGCTGCACGGCCTACCCGAACAAGACCAGCCAGCACCAACCATGTAACAGGAGAGAAATATGAACCTGCACGACCCCTCGTACACCGGCAACAAGGTGCCCGATGAATTGGTCCCGTCGCGTTACGCGCTGCGGATCGGCGAGATCGACGTGATGGTGGTCAGCGACGGCGTGCTGACGCTGCCGGGCGCGATGTTGGCTCACAACGCGGCACCCGCCATCCGCGCGGCCTGGCTGAAAGACAATTTCCTGCCACCGGACGCCTTCGATTGGGCGCTCAACGTGGTCGTGGTGCGCAGCGGCGGCCGGACCATCCTGATCGACGCCGGGATGGGTGCGGAGTTTCCCCTTCCTCGGGCCGGACAATTGATCCATCGGCTGGAGGCCGCCGGCATCGATCTCGCCTCCGTGACCGACGTGGTGCTTACCCACATGCACATGGACCACGTTGGCGGACTGCTCGTCGAAGGCGTGAAGGAGCAACTGCGCCCGGACCTGCAGATCCACGTGGCGGCCGCCGAGGTCAAGTTCTGGGAATCGCCCGATTTCTCCCAGGTTTCGATGCCGGACGGTTTCCCGGATGCGCTTCGCGCGACGGCCAAACGGTTCGCGAAGGAGTACCGCAGCCAGCTTCGGCTCTTCGAGGATGAGCACGAAGTGGCGCCGGGCGTGGTCATTCACCGCACCGGCGGTCACACCCCCGGGCACAGCATCGTCCGCCTGGCGTCCGGCGGCGACCGGCTGACGTTCGCCGGCGACCTCGTGTTTGCCGTCGGGTTCGAACACCCCGACTGGCACAACGGCTTCGAACACTACCCCGAGGAAGCGGCCCGCGCCCGCACCAGCCTTTTGCGCGAGCTGGCGGAAACCGGCGGGTTGCTGGTGGCCACGCATATGCCGTTCCCATCCGTCGGCCATGTGGCCGTGGCCGGCGACGCCTTTCGTTGGGTGCCTGCGTTCTGGGACTACTGATCGCTTGTCGGGTTAGTGCCGGCAGGCGCGCCCGGTCAGCGCTTCGTCCGATACGGGCCGCGTTTCCCGCGCCGAAGCGCGGCCCGCGCAACCACACCCCTCCTGGAGCTCGACCTCGATGAAACACGAGACCCTGCGCGCGAGCGCGTTTGCGATGCCGCTGACGAACCCGGCCTTTCCGCCTGGCCCGTATCGCTTCGTCAATCGCGAGTACTTCATCATTCAGTACCGAACCGATCCCGAGGCGTTGCGCCAGATCGTGCCGGAACCGCTCGAACTGACCGAGCCGGTGGTGAATTACGAATTCATCCGCATGCCCGACTCCACCGGCTTCGGCGACTACACCGAAAGCGGCCAGGTGATTCCGGTATCCTTCCGGGGCGAGACCGGCAGCTTCACGCACCAGATGTTTCTCAACGATCATCCGCCGATTGCCGGCGGGCGCGAACTCTGGGGCTTTCCGAAGAAGCTTGCGCAGCCGAAACTCGCCGTCGAGACCGATACGTTGGTCGGGACCTTGAACTACGGTTCGGTCCGGGTTGCCACCGGCACCATGGGCTACAAGCACCGCACGCTCGACACAGCGCTCGAAGCCCGAAAGCTCGCAGGCCCCAACTTCCTGCTCAAGATCATCCCTCACGTCGACGGCACGGCGCGCATCTGCGAACTGGTGCGCTACCACCTCGAAGACATCAACGTGAAGGGCGCGTGGACCGGGCCCGCCGCGCTGGACCTCTATTCGCATGCGCTGGCTCCCGTCGCCGAGCTGCCGGTTCTCCAGGTGTTGTCCGCCAAGCACATCGTTGCCGACCTGACGCTTGGGCTCGGCAACGTGGTCCACGACTACCTCGCCCCTGGCGCTGCCGTGCGTGGACCAAGGGTTCTGATCGAAGCGAATGCCGGCTGATCGGATCGACCATCATGCAAGGAGTTCTGGCAATGCTGAACGTGATACGCGAACGGACCAACCCAACGCCACAACAGCAAGGCAACGCGCTTCCCTACGACGTCGTCGCCCTCGTGCTGCAAGGCGGCGGTGCGCTCGGCGCCTATCAGGCAGGAGTCTATGAGGGCCTGCACGAGGCCGGCATCCGGCCGAACTGGCTGGCCGGCATTTCGATCGGTGCGCTCAACGCTGCGATCATCGCGGGCTCGCCTGAAGGCGAGCGGGTACAGCGGCTGCGTGAATTCTGGGAGACCATCTGCGCCTTTTCGATCGAGTGGCCCGCCGGCGAAGGGCTCGCCAATGCACTGCCGTTTGCGTTCGACATCAGCTCGGTGCGCAACGCGCTGGCGGCGACCCGGGCCCTGGTGCAGGGCCAGCCCGGCTTCTTCAAGCCGCGTTTCCCGCCGCCCCTCTGGTCCCCGTTCACGGGCGATGCAGCGACAAGCTTTTACGACACGGCGCCGTTGCAACAGACGCTGGAGCGACTGGTCGACTTTGACCGCCTGAACTCGGGCGAAATGCGCGTCAGCGTCGGCGCGGTCAATGTCCGCACCGGCAACCTGACCTATTTCGACACCGCTGAGCGCCGGCTCGGAGCCAAGCATTTCATGGCTTCCGGCGCCCTGCCGCCCGGATTCCCCGCCGTCGAAATCGACGGCGAGCACTATTGGGACGGCGGCGTCGTGTCCAACACGCCCCTCTCCCGCGTGCTGTCCGGCGAGCCGCGCGACACGCTGACGTTCCAGATCGATCTCTGGTCGGCCAGGGGCCGTGTTCCCCATGACATGATGGAAGTGTCGAGCCGCCAAAAGGACATTCAATATTCCAGCCGCACGCGCGCCATCACCGACCACATGACGCGGATGCAGACAATGCGTCAGGCGCTGCAGCGGACGATGGAGAAATTGCCGGCAAGCGCAAAGGACGATCCGGAAATCCGCGCCATTGCCGACCTGGCCCGCCATCGCTCCTACAACATCATCCACCTGATCTACCAGTCCAAGCTCTACGAAGGCCACTCCAGGGACTACGAGTTCGGGTTGAGCGCGATGCGCACGCATTGGCAGAGCGGGCTGGATGACATCCGCCGCACGCTGGCAGAGCCACGACGCCTCGACCGACCGCCCCCCGAACTAGGCATGGTCACCCACGACGTCCATCGCCGCGACTGAGCTTCAACGCATCCTGCAGATTTGGGAGAACGCCGTGTCCACACTTGCTTATGCCGATGAGCAAAAAGCCAAAACCAGCCTTCGTCCCTCACGGCAGGCGATTAAGCGTGCGGCCCTGGTGCTGGCGGCGGCGCTTGGCGTCGCTGCGGCCGCCACGTTCGGCCACTACTACTTCACCACCGGCCGCTATCTGGAAACGACCGACGATGCCTATGTCAAAGCCGACTCCACGATCGTCGCGCCGAAGGTTTCGGGCTATATCGGCGAAGTCCTCGTTGCCGACAACGAGCCGGTCAAGGCCGGGCAGTTGCTGGCGCGAATCGACGATCGCGACTTCAGGGCCGCACTCGATCAGGCTCGCGCCGATGTCGCCGCGGCAAGTGCCGCGGTGCGCAACCTCAATGCGCAGATCGAATTGCAGGAGCCGGTCATCCAGCAACAGGCTGCCCTGGTCGAAGCCAGCGAGGCCGCGCTGAAGTTCGCGCGGGAAGAACAGGCCCGCTACGACGGCCTGATGAAGTCCGGTTCCGGCACCATTCAACGCGCGCAGCAGACCGACGCGGCGCTGCGCGAAAAGTCCGCCCAGTTGGCCGGCGAAAGATCGGCATTGATCGCCGCCAACAAGCGGATCGAGGTGCTCGCCACCGAACGCGCCAAGGCGGCGGCCCAGCTCGACCGCGCCCGCGCCGTCGAGCAACAGGCGGCGCTCAACCTGTCCTATACGCAGATCACCGCGCCCGTAGCAGGTACGGTCGGTGCGCGCTCGCTACGCGTGGGCCAGTTCGTGCAGGCCGGCACGCAGTTGATGGCGGTGGTTCCGCTCGATGCCGTGTACGTCATCGCCAATTTCAAGGAGACCCAGCTCACCCATGTGCGAAACGGTCAGCCGGTCGAACTGACCATCGACGGTTTCCACGACATCAGGCTGCGGGGCCGTGTCGACAGCCTCTCGCCGGCCAGCGGCCTCGAATTCGCGTTGCTGCCGCCCGACAACGCCACCGGCAACTTCACCAAGATCGTGCAGCGCGTGCCGGTCAAGATCGTGCTCAACGATCACGATCTGAAAGGCCTGCTGCGTCCGGGCATGTCGGCTGAACCCACGATCAACACCAAGTCGGCGGCCGTTGCCGCGCGTGAAGCGAAAAAGCGCCTCGCCTCGCGCGGCACGAGCGCCACGGCTGAATGAATCCGGGTCCTGGAGAGTGTCATGAGCACGCTGCAAACCGCTGCCGATGCAAACGCCGCCGGTGAAGGCCGGACAACGGCGGCGCCGGCGGATCCCGCCGTAACCGCAAAGACCTGGATCGCGGTGGGCGGCGCGACACTCGGCGCCTTCATGGCGGTGCTCAACATCCAGATCGTCAATGCCTCACTCGCCGACATCCAGGGCGCGATCGGCGCCGGAACCGACGACGGCGGCTGGATTTCGACCTCGTATCTGATCGCCGAGATCGTGGTAATCCCGCTCTCCGGCTGGCTGGCCCAGGTGTTCTCGATCCGGGTGTATCTTCTCACCAATGCGATCCTGTTCCTGCTGTTCTCGGCGGCCTGCGCACTGGCGCAAAACCTGCCGCAGATGATCGTATTGCGCGCGGTGCAGGGCTTTACCGGCGGCGTGCTGATCCCGATGGCATTCACGCTCATCATCACACTGTTGCCGAAGGCGAAGCAGCCGATCGGGCTCGCGCTGTTTGCGATCTCCGCGACGTTCGCTCCCGCAATCGGGCCAACGATCGGCGGCTATCTCACCGAGAACTGGGGCTGGGAGTATATTTTCTACGTCAACCTGGTGCCCGGCACCGTGATGATTGCGATGCTGTGGTTCTCACTCGAGCCCGCCTCGATGAATCTGTCGCTGCTTGGCAAAGGCGACTGGCCGGGCATCGTTACGATGGCAATCGGCCTGTCCGCGCTGCAGACGGTGCTGGAGGAAGGCAACAAGGACGACTGGTTCGGTTCACCCTTCATCGTCAAAATGTCAGTTATCGCCGCGGTCGCGCTGTCCGCCTTCCTGTGGATCGAATTGACGGCGAAGAAGCCGTTGCTAAATCTGCGGCTGCTGGCTCGCCGCAATTTCGGCTTCGGCATCCTTGCCAACTTCCTGCTCGGCATCGCGTTGTACGGCTCGGTGTTCATCCTGCCGGTCTATCTGTCGCGTATCCAGGGCTACAACGCCGAACAGATCGGCATGGTGCTGGCGTGGACCGGACTGCCGCAATTGCTGTTCATCCCGCTGGTGCCGCAACTGATGCGGCGTTTCGATGCCCGGATCATCATCGGCATCGGCTTCGCGCTGTTCGCCGCCTCCAATTTCATGAACGTCCGCATGACCAATGATTACGCTACCGACCAGTTGTTCTGGCCCAATGTCGTTCGTGCGGTCGGTCAGGCGTTCGTGTTTGCACCGCTGTCGGCCGTCGCTACGGCAGGCATCGAGGCCGAGAACGCCGGCTCGGCCTCCGGCCTGTTCAACATGATGCGCAACCTCGGCGGCGCCGTCGGCATCGCACTGTTGCAGACGTTGCTGACCAAGCGCGAACACTACCACTCCAACGTGCTGATGCAGTCTGTCTCGATGTTGGAACAGGCGACGCAGGCGAGGGTCGAGAAGCTGACGCAATATTTCATCAGCCACGGCGTGATCGACCGCAGCGATGCTGCGCACCGGGCCTATGTCGCGATCGGCAGGATCGTGCAGAAGCAGGCGTTCATCCTCGCCTTCAGCGACATGTTCTTCCTGCTCGGCGCCGCGCTGATCGTGGCACTCGCGGCCTCCATGTTGCTGAAAAAGCCCGGCCAGCTCGATGCCGGCGGCGCCCACTGACCATCCGTTCAACCCGCACCCCAGGAGTACGACCATGAACCCGCGCATGAATCTCGACCAGGCGTCGAAAGCAATTCCGATGTTGAAGGGCAAGGTGGCAATCGTCACCGGCTCGACCAGCGGCATTGGACTCGGAATTGCGCGCGAACTCGCGCGGCTCGGCGCCGACCTTGTCTTGAACGGCTTCGGCGAGTCAGGCGAGATCGAGGCGATCCGCAACGGAATCGAGAAAGACCACGGCGTGCGCGCCGTCTACGACGGTGCCGACATGTCGAAAGCGGACGCCGTGCGCAGACTCATTTCCGCGACGATCGAGAAATTCGGTCGTCTCGACATCCTGGTGAGCAATGCCGGCATCCAGTTCACTGCCCCGGTCGATGAGTTCCCGGCTGCCAAGTGGGATGCAATCCTCGACATCAATCTGTCGGCCGCGTTCCACGGCATTGCGGCAGCGGTGCCTCAGATGAAAAAGCAGGGCTGGGGACGGATTATCAACATTGCCTCGACCCACGGACTCGTCGCTTCAACACACAAGGCTGCCTATGTCGCGGCCAAGCACGGACTGGTCGGCCTGACCAAAGTCGTCGGCCTGGAGACGGCAGGAAGCGGCGTCACCTGCAATGCGGTCTGCCCCGGCTGGGTGCGCACGCCTCTGGTCGAGAAGCAGATCAGCGACATGGCCACGCAACGCGGCATCAGTCAGACGCAAGCCGTCGAGGAACTGCTGTCCGAGAAACAACCGTCGCTCGACTTTGCCTCGCCGGAGCAACTTGGAGGCACCGTGGCCTTCCTGTGCTCGCCGGTAGCAGACCAGATTACGGGAACAACGATCGCCGTCGATGGCGGCTGGACCGCGCAATAGCCGGGAGTCGAGCCATCCGGCAGACAGTCGAAATCGGAGCAGCCCAAGATGTATTTGCCCGCGAGAGGCTCCCGCGCATTCCCGAGCGCACCGGATTCGGCGGGTGATGCAGCACAGCTGTCGCGTCTGGAGACGCGGCTGCCGCTGTTGCTCAGCATGATCGCCGGAACGGTCGGCTCCACCGATCTCCCTTGCCGGGACACTTGAACGGCCGCGTTCAATTATCTAGCCGCGGTCGCGCAATGCCAGCCGTGCCGAGCTCAGGGACTGAAGCCCCTCACACGAGTTGTCGCCAGATTTTTTTGATCTCCGGTGCACACGTCGTGCAACGCCACTCCCGCTCCAGTCCATCATTGGAGAAATCCGGGACCAGCCCAACCACCAAACATCCCGGCTGCTTAGCTATGCAAAGAGCAGCCCATCGCGCGCTGGCTGGTCTTTCAAAACAAACATCGTTTGAGAAATCAGTTACTCAAACGGTCTTTCTCGCCAAGACCTTGATATGGTGGGCGCACCAGGGCTCGAACCTGGGACCCGCTGATTAAGAGTCTCATGTTTTATAAGAAGCTACAAAACCTTAGCTGTAAAAGATCGCTTCGACAGGGCTATATGGATCAATAGGTTACAGCCGAATTGTAAATCGTAGCTGGCGTTTGCCGACCTCCGCCCCTTGCGTCCCGAACGTAAGTAGCAAACGAAAAGATCAATCGAATCAACGAAGTTTGCTCGTGATCGACCACCTTTTTGGCTGCTTGTTCACGGGGTTTCGGTGGTCAAATGGTGGTCAGGTTTGCGATCGTCTCAGCGAGGCTGTGGCCCCCTCAGGTAGCAGTGGAATTGATCCAATTTCAGACCTTCCATTTTCTGAGGAAAGTTTTCCAGGCAACGACCTCCCCTCTCTTCCGGCTAACTCATCCTGACCAAGGATGGACGTACATGACGGCGTCACTAGATGAAGCAGCGAGTTGCACGGGCCCGAGACTACTCAGCAAGTCTCAAGCTGCTGGCTACTGTAATATTTCGCTGAGCACCTTCTCAAGTTGGGTTCATCCGGGAAGTTGCCACCACCACTCCCAGGAACAAGGCGTTGGGACGTGAAGGCCATTGACCTCGCATGGACAAGATGAGCGGGCTGCAACCAAAATCCGAAACGTCCGCTTAGACAAATGGAGAGCAAGACGTGGACGTCTCGACGAAGTGGATGGTGATATCCTTTACGTATACGCGCAAAATGAGAGCGCAGCGGCTGAGATGGAAGACGAGTTCGCACTGCACATTTCAATCATTGCCTCGAAGATCCTCGAACGAGAGATCAATGTAGTGCTCGTGCTCCCGCGGCAGCTCATGAAATCTGATCGGTAGTGGCCCACAGACCTTCCGGACCAGGTCAACAAGATCGCCCCTGTATCTACTCTGTGCACGCGAGAACATAAGTTGGGCTAAGGATCGCGTCGACCCTCGCCCATGGGCGGGCGCGGAGTGAAAATCGGGCGCAGACGTTGATGCAAACGGATTGGATCGGCAGAACTTGGGATACGCACGCTGTATCACGACCAGAATGAGCCTGGGTCGGATACGAATCAAAAACGCCTTTAGCGGATGTCGAGGTGACGTCCTCTTCGGGCCACGAGCATAAGTTGCACTCCGGTACGATCGGGTTGAAAGACACGGCCGGTCGAACTTGAGCGTGGCCAATCTCTAAGCGATTCTTTCATTCTGGAAATCCTGCCTTCCGGAGCCCTTCCGCGAACCGTTCGTTGTAGGTCACCCAACCCGCACTGTTTGCCAATGCCAGTTGCTGGGTTTGGAACTGGGCGATGGTTTTGCTCCTGGCCCGGCCATCGGCGAGATAGGCCTTGAGCACCTCGCCTGCCTGGGTTTGCTGCCCATTCAGGGCCGATGCCGAGATCAATATCAAACTTACATAGGGGTCATGGTACGGGGCCAGCGCCAGCGATCGGCGCGCCGATTCGATCGCATTACCGTCCTGACGCAGGATAAAGAAGGCCTCGCTCTTTATCGCATAAAACCCCGACAGGAATGGGTCGCGCGGGCTCAACCGGATTGCCTTTTCAACCGTCTCAATTGATCGGTCCGCCCTGGTCAAAAAGTTGTTCGCGACGCCAATCACAATATAGCCGTCCATCGCACTGGGATTGAGGGCGAGGGATTTTTCTGCTTCGACGATCGCCTCCTCCTGGCGGCCTACGGCCGTCAGGACCCAGGCCTTTGCCGTGTGACCGCTGGCGACGTTGGGATCGGCGGCGAGCGCCCGCGACGCGAGTTCGTCTGCCTGCTTGATGGCCTCTTTCGGGTTGTCGCTCTGCGAACTGACTACCGGGTAAATCGTGGCAAAGGCCAATAGACTAAGCGCAAGCGCATTTCCGCTGTCGAGCTGTAACGCGCGCCGACAAGGGCCGATGGCCTCGAAATCCGGCGATTTAATCAAGTTGGAAACGCATTGCAGGGCGAGATCCTGTGCCTCCAGATTTCCAGGGCGCGTCCGCATCGCGCGCGCAAGTTCAACATCGACGAACTGAAGGGACAGCGCGCGTAAGAGGCGAATGACAATCTCATCCTGCATCTCCAGCAAATCGGAACGATCCGCATCGAACTGGTCTGCCCAGATGTGTGCGCCCGTTCCAGTGTCGATGAGCTGGGCGTTCACCCGCATCTTGCCGCCGCTATACTGCGCGCTCCCTTCCAGCGCATGACGCACACCAAGCTCCTTGCCGACCTGCTTTACGTCCACCGGCTTGCCCTTGTAGGTGAACGCCGTGCTGCGCGCGATCACGAAGGCTCCTTTGACGCGCGACAAAGCCGCCGTCAGCTCCTCCGTAATGGCGTCGGCAAAATAGTCCTGGGCGGGGTTGCCACTCAGGTTCACAAACGGCAGAACCACCATCGAAAAGCGCGACGAGTCGGCAGCGGATTGCGGCGCTCTTGCCGATTTGATGCCAAACCAGAGCCCACCCGCGACCAGTATGATCCCCGAAACGCACGCGGCGAGCAAGGCGCGGTTCATTCGGTATCGGGACGATCGCGGTGCTTCCAACGTAGAAGGAAGCTCCGGCAAGGAGGCCACGGCGTCGACGCCAAGGGCATAGACGCGGATGGGGCGGGAAATATTCTTGACCGTCTGTTCGCCCTTATCGACAAACAGGTACGGAACCTTGTCGCGCACCTGGTCATAAGCGGTGCCGGAAATGCTCAGCCCGCCCGGATCAGCCAGTCCCTCCAGCCGCGCGGCCACGTTGACGCCGTCGCCGTAAATATCATCGGGCTCCACGATCACGTCGCCCAGATTGACGCCGATGCGAAATTCGATCTGCCGATCGTTCGTGACGTCGGCGTTACGCTCGCGCATGCGGCGCTGGATCTGCACGGCGCAGCGGACGGCATCAACGACGCTCGCGAACTCGACGAGTGCGCCGTCACCGGTGTTCTTGATGATCTTGCCGTGGTGTTGGCCGATCTGCGCGCGGATCACCTCGCGCTGCAACACGCTCAACCGCCGGTGGGTCTCCTCCTCATCCAACCCCATCAGGCGTGAATAGCCCGCTACGTCAGCGACCAAAACCGCAGCTAACTTGCGCTCGACACGCTGCCGGACCATGAAGCCGCCCTCTACGCCGTCACAGCTTGAATTGTATCAGGCCGAAGCCCGTTTTCCAGAGCTCGCGACTTCCCAAATGGGTCATTCGCGTCGATCTCGCTGCGTTCTCCGCACGTCCGATGCCGCCTCAATTGCCGCCATGCTGAGCTCGACAGTCCTCCTTCCTGAGGACCAAAAGCAATCACTACAGCTTCTTACATCGTGGCATCGGCTTTGCATTTTGACGGCTTTGCATGCGACGCTCCGCCTCCGGATATTTCTCTTGCAGTCTGGCAGGCCTACTTCCCTAACCACATCATTCGCTACTATTGACACCTGTCACAAATAGGCAAATCCTTCCGACACATAATTTCAGCACGATGAACTTGGGCGCTCGGTTTGCGCCTTCGGAATCCATTCTTTCTGACTAGGAACGGAGGGGCCCATGCGCGCGCTCGCTTTAAAAAGCGTCTCTCTTCTCGTCCTCGCCATCCTTGGTTCGATTTCCACCACGTCTAGCGCACGCTCGCAGGATGCGACCGACGAACAGTTTGGCAAGGTTCACTTCCAAACCTCCTGCAACGAGGTGGCACAGCGCCGCTTCGACCGCGGGATGCGCTATCAGCACTCGTTCTGGTATCGGCCTGCGAAAGAGATTTTCGAGGAGACGTTGCAGGCCGATTCGGAATGCGCCATCGCCTATTGGGGCATTGCACTGAGCCTGCTCTACAATCCTCATTTTCCCGCACCGAAGGAAAACCTCGCCGAGGGCCTCGCCGCGCTGCAGAAGGCTACGGCGCTGGGCGCCAAGAGCGACCGCGAACGCGACTATATCGACGCTCTCCTGGCCTTCTATTCGGCAGACGAGAAGACGACGTTTGCCCAGCGCGCCCAGGCCTATCTTAAGGCAACCGAGACCGTCGCCGGGCGCTACCCTGATGACGACGAGGCGCAGATCGCCTACGCTATTACTCTGAATGTCACAGCCTCACCGAACGACAAGACTTATGCTAACCAGCTCAAGGGCGCCGCCATTCTGGAGCCTATCTTCAAGCGGCAGCCGCGACACCCCGGCGTCGCGCATTACCTGATCCACCTCTACGACTATCCGGCGATCGCAGAGCAAGGCCTGGACGCAGCCAAGCGCTATTCCGAGATCGCGCCGGCGGCGCCGCACGCCCTGCACATGCCGTCGCACATCTTCACGCGCGTCGGCTACTGGAACGAATCCATTGAGGCCAATAGTCGCTCCGCCAAGGCTGCCAAGGAGGGGAAGGATCCCAGCGAGCAGCTGCATGCGGACGACTACATGGTCTACGCCCTGCTCCAGCTTGCACAGGACAGCCGAGCCCGCGACGTCATCGCCGACATGGCCTCAACCACGGGCTATGCGCCGGCCGTCCGAGCCGGCCCCTACGCGATCGCGGCCAGCCAGGCGCGCTACATGGTTGAGCGAGGCGATTGGCAGGGCGCTGCCGCGCTGAAGGTCGAGCCGAGCCGGTTTGCCTATGTCGATGCGATCACCTATTTCGCGCGCGCTCTTGGAGCTGCGCGCTCCGGCAATGCAGACGCAGCAACGGCGGACATCGCCAAGCTGGCGCAGCTGCGGGACAAGCTTCAGCAGGACAAGGACGCCTATTGGTCAGAGATCGTCGACATTCAGCGGCAGGTCGCCACTGCTTGGCAGCTCAATGCCCAAGGAAAACAGCTCGAAGCGTTGGAGGCGATGCGGCTTGCTGCCGAAGCCGAAGACAAAACCGAGAAATCCATCGTGACGCCGGGTCCGCTTGCCCCGGCACGCGAACTCTACGGAACAATGCTGCTCGAACGCGGGATGGCGACGGAGGCATTGGCCGCGTTTGAAAGCACCATGCGTAAAGAACCGAACCGCTTTGGCGCCACGATTGGCGCCGCTCACGCCGCCGAGAAAGCCGGTGACGCCGTGAAGGCACGCCAGTATTACGGGAAAGTCGTCGACATGGCGCGTAATGGCGACTCCTCGCGGGAGAATCTCGCAGCTGCACGAAAGTTCATGGCTCAAAATTAGTGAAAGTTCTGCTGCAGGTACCATGCGTCTGACACGAAACTTCCTCGCGATGGGCGCGGCCGTCGCACTGTTCTGTGCAGTCGCTGCGGTATGGATGCTGCGATCCGGCGATCCGGCACGCGCAACAGCGGCAGCCGGTGAGATCCGCCCGGTTTGGGCGGAAACCGACTGGCCTTTCGGCGCGGATCCCTGGGGCAAAGGAAAGGCGTACCGCTGTAAGGCTGAGGATTGCGGCGGGGAGGTGCAGCTCTACGTCCGGGCCAAGCTTGGCTTCTGCAATTGCGCCACGGGCGTCGCCGACGACAACGACCTTGAGCAAATGGGTGACCTAGCGCTGATTGGCAACGCAACGCCCATCGGCGCCGGCCGAGAGATTATCGTCGGTCCGATGCGCGGTCGCAGTCGAGCCTATCGCTTCGCGGACAATCGCAAGGCCGCGCTATCCCTGGCCTTCAATCAGCGCTGCGATATGGTGACCGCAACGGCTTTGGTCGGACCGGGTGCGCCCGCCTCACTGGAGCCAGAGGTGCTGGCGTTCCTCAACAGCGATCTCATGTTGAAGTGGGCCGAGATCGCGCTAGGTTTATAATTTAGACCGAACCCTGTAATTCGCATCTCGGCACGCCGGCACTGCTCCCTGCACACCCAGCGCACTTTTTCGCTCGACACTACCCCCGCTGCGGTGCGGATGTCGGTAGGCACGAAATCGTCCAAGTCCGCTATCGGACTCAGGTTGAGCAGATCTGGTCCGCTTTGGCTCAACAAGCGGGCTTCCGACCGCCAAGGCGCAACTTCGCAGATGGGCCAAAAGCCGAACGAAGTCGGCCACGGTCGCGCACGTTCGGTCCGTCTTGGGGAGCCAGGATGGCTCAAGGCCTTAAGGTCTCGGACTATCGCCTTTCAGCCTGCAATGCCACCCGGACAATCCAGGAACGGGCACGTGCCTTTCGCCGCAATCGGGCTGGGCTGCGAAAAGGAGAATTTCTGCAACGATCAGTGCAATCAAAGCCAAACCCCACAGAACACGCACATCCAAAATCCCGCTCATTCTTGGATGCGCTCAACCTATACGCGACCCCCCGATCTCGTAAAGGCTACGCGCCCACATTCAAATGTGTCGATCTACTGACGCAGGCATGTCCAAGCGGGTGGCATCGAGTCGGCAGCTCCGAAGGGTCGGCTTCGGGTCAAGAGCGTCGGTCTGTCACTAGGCTGCAAACTTCCGGTCTACCCCTCTGAACCGACATACAGGGGACCGCGTCAACGGAAGCGATGGGCCAATAGGGGAAATCAAGATTGGCTTCGAGGCGGCTCTTGATTGTGGTCATCGGCCGATCGGCGTCGACGACGATAGGCGCGGATGAATTCGAAGCCGATATAGCTGAGCATCGTGAGAACGATGAAGAAAGGCACGAATTTGCCGGGATCACGCACAAGTTCGTGGATGAACACAAGGAAAGTGAAATAGAGCGCAAACCAAGGGTCGTCATGGATCATCATGTCGTATTCGCCCGAGCGACCCTAGCCAATTATCCCTTATGGTTGCGTGATCCCGGAGCGTCAATCAGCCGTTCGCCAGATGCTCAATATTGAATGAACACGGATAGTCTGCAACGGGTCACAAGCGGTCCTCGGGCGGATGGACACGGCAGGTCGGCTGTGAGGCTGACAGCGGATGTCGCAGCGGGCTGCTGCACCCAAGGCTTGACTTGTAACGCCGCTTTAGAAAATGTCGTCTGCTGGCTGAAGCCAGCTTCAAGAAAGGGGCAGAGCATGTCCGCTCTGCCCCATAACTTCAGACGTCCACTCGCTCTGAACGGACCGTGGACGATCACCATTATGGGCAGATGTTAAACCCACCGCAGGCGTGGCAAACGGCCCGCCCATGGGCAGGCCGTTCGCACGATATCGCTCGATCAAAACAGACCGGGGAGCAGCATTGCGACCCGCTCGCGATACTTGCGGTACTCGTCGCCGAAGAAAGCGACCAAATCCCTTTCTTCGAGCCAAATTCCCACAAAGATGTAGCTTGTCGTGACAGACGCGAAGAGCAGATGGCCGACCGTCATCGACGGGGTGGACCAAAAGGCGATGATAAAGCCCAGGTAGATCGGATGCCGAACCAATCGGTAGAGTCCAGGCGTCTTGAATGCGATAGGTTGGGCAATCCGTCCCATGAACTGCGTGATCACCTGGGTCAATCCGAACAGCTCGAAATGGCTGATCAGGAATGTGCTGTACAACACGATGATCCAGCCGATGGCGCCACCTGCGGCGACGGCGCCGGCGAAGACTGGGCCATCGATGCTCCACACGACGGTGGGTAGAGGTTGCCACTGCCAGAACAGCAAGCTCAAGCTAAGGCTCGCGAGCAAGACGAAGGTGCTGCGCTCGACGGCCGGAGAAAAGAAACGCGCAAAGAAAGACTTGAAAGCGCGTCGTGCCATCCCGCTATGCTGCACAGCGAAGATCGACATCAGCGCGAGGTCGATCATCAAGGCCGTGCTCCACGACACGTTCGTGCCGTCGTCGACCGTCTTCGGGACGAGCACCCCCGAAACGAAGCCAATCGCGTAGAGAAATGTACCCAGAAAAACGGCGTACGAGATGAGGCCGTACACGAGGCCGAGCAATCGGATTGCGCGAGATGGCGCAGACTGAAAAGCAGAATTCTGATTGGGATGCAAAGTCATAGTCATTTCAATCTTCATCACTTCTAAATTCAGGGAAGGCGTGCTTCATAGTCATCGGCCGCTGCCTAGCCGTGCCGCGGCCCAAGCGATCAGCTGGTCGAGGGGACTGTAGGGAGCTAATCTCTTGACGAGGCGCGAACTCTCGGCTCGCCACTGCTCCTGCGTCACCGCGTGCTCGGCCTGTTCAGCTAGTGTGGCCGCGATTGCTTCGTTCGTAGCCCTTCTAAGACGAGCAGCTACCGCGAGAACGCGCCGGGAAAACGAAGGTTTTGGCTCGAACGGAAAGGTAAGGAGCGACGATCCGAGCCGGGCGGGTCGCTTCACGTCGCAGATTTTGCGGGAAGCACGAGTGTAGTTTTGAGGTAGGCCTGTCATATGGCTTCTCCTGTTGAACGCCATTTGACCGGTCTGTAGATTGTTGCTGTCCGAACTGCTTGGCGGACTCCTTGAGGAAACTCTCATTTTTCCTTTGCTTGAGGATTGTTCGTCCGCCAGCTGAGGAACGGTGGTAATGAAATACCGGTTTGCGGAATTCGAGATCGATCTCGGGCAGCATGAATTGCGCCGGCGCGGCTCGCCCGTTCACGCGGAACCGCAGGTTTTCGACCTCATCGTCCATCTCGTGCGCAACCATGACCGGGTCGTCAGCAAGGACGAGCTGATCGACAACATCTGGAATGGCCGCATCATCTCTGAAGCCGCGTTCTCGAGCCGCATCAACGGCGCCCGGCGCGTGCTCGGCGACAGCGGCACCGAACAACAGTTCATCAAGACCTTGCATCGACGCGGCTTCCGCTTTGTGGGAGACGTCGAAGAAGTGTCGAGTTCGGACGCGGATGCGGTCAAGCTCGTTCCTGGCGAGGCGGGCGGCCCGGAACGTGGTCCGCCGAGTACTTCCGTTCACCCAGAGATTTCGCAGCTAGACGACGTCGTTTCGGAGGCCATCAAAGCCGAGGCGATCACCAGGCCGTCCATCGCCGTGCTCCCGTTCCAAAACATATCGAATGATCCCGACAACGAATACTTCAGCTATGGGCTCACTGAAGACATCATCCGGCTGCTCGCCCGAAATCGATGGCTTTCAGTGATCTCCCGCCATTCCACGATTGGCTTCCTGGGCGGCGCGGTCGACGCTCGCGAAGTGGGCGCCCAGCTTGGTGCGACCTACGTCATGTCGGGAAGTGTGCGAAAGAGCGACGGCTCGGTGCGAATCGCCGCGGAGCTCGCGAGAGCCGCGGACGGACAGCAGCTCTGGTCCGAAAAGTACGAATTTCAGCTCCTGAACATCTTCGACATTCAAGACGAGATGGCGCGACAGATCGCCGCCACGATCGAGCCTGAACTGTCGAAAGTGGAACAGCAGCTGGCGGCCCGAAAGCCGCCGGAGAGCCTGGATGCTTGGGATTGCTACCAGCGCGGACTCTGGAATCTGTGGCGTTTCACGACGCCTGGTTTCGACAGCGCGGAAGAATACTTTCAGAGGTCAATTGCGGCCGATCCGACTTTCGCGAGAGGACACGGGGCGCTCAGCTATGTGAACATTCAACGATCACTCTACGATACGCCAGAAGCCCGGGAGACTCGGCTAAAAACCGCTTTGCATCAAGCTCGAACCGCCGTGTCTCTCGACGAACTCGACTGCTTCTGCCATTGCGCGCTCGGACGCGCGCTATGCCTCACGCGGCAGAACGAGGAAGCGTCCGCGGCGATCAGCCTGTCCTTGGAACTTAATCCGAGCTTCGCACAAGCCTATTTCGCGCAAGGCTTCAATCTCCTGTGGTGCGGGCGCGAGATCGAAGCAGAAACGCTGCTCGACCGGGCCACAATATTGAGTCCACGCGACAGCCACCTGTGGAGCTTCCACCACACGCGTTCATGGGCACACTTCTCGCTCGGCGAGTACGACATTGCTGCGGAATTCGCCCGCAGAGCGACACGTCAAGCGAACGCTACGTACCGAGCCTATGCGACCTTGGCCGCTTCGCTCGGACGCCTTGGTGACCACGCACAGGCAAGCGCCGCTGCGGCAGAGTTGATGACGCGCAAGAGCGATTACACGACAGGAACCGCCGGACGAGAGCTCTTCTTCTGTAAGGATGCCCGGTTCTTAAGCGAATACACCGAAGGATTGCGTTCGGCCGGCGTTCGCGACGACTAATTGTTTCGCAGCGCGTCGCTGCCAGAGGACGCGCCCCACGCCAAGGCGCGCTCGAGTTTTCCGATTGCACGTTTGCTTCGGGTCAATCGCGACGGCTTGGCCCGGTTCAAGTTAGGTCCGCTCTATCCTTACCAGCCGACTGGGGCAAATCGCCGTCGGCGATGATACCCGGGACTTCGTTAGCTGCACATCTCGCAATCCGGGCCCGACGAGGTTCTGGTCTCGCGGGTCGTGACCGATCTCGTATCAGGCGCGGGACTGCGATTCAACTAACGCGGCTCGTATGAGCTCAAAGGGCTGCCGGGCAAGTGGGATCTGTTCGCTGCCGCCGGCCAGGTCTGGGCTGGTATCGAAGGATTCACCGACCGCTTCCGGCAGCAAAAAATCTCGCCGCGCCCCCTTGAAATTTCCCCTTGTCTCATAGATTTTTTCCCCGTCGCCGGGATGCCTTATGGGGTCCCGCGGCTGAGTCGGGCGCCCGGACGGTGGCCGGAGCCTGCTCGTACCCATCTTGCTCCAAGGAGGATTTGGATATGAGGTATGATTGGACTCCGCTCTGGAGGTCGAGCATCGGCTTCGACCACCTTTTCGACGCCCTCGACGAGGTCCAGCGGACAGCGGAAGAGGCCTATCCCCCCTACAACATCGAGCGTTTGGATGAGAACCGCTTCAGGATATCGGTGGCGCTGGCCGGCTTCACGCCGGACGAGGTTGCACTGACGTCCGAGCAGAACGTGCTCACGCTGGAGGGACGGAAGGCCGAGAAGGACAACAAGAACTTCCTCCATCGCGGAATTTCCGCCCGCAACTTCAAACGCCAGTTCACGCTCGCGGACCACGTCGATGTCAAGGGCGCCTACTTCGAGAACGGCCTTCTCATCATCGACCTGCAGCGGGAGATTCCCGAGGCGATGAAGCCGCGCCGGATCGAGATCAACGGCACTGCCCCGAGCAATGTGACCCAGATCGAATCCAAGGCCGCCTAACCGGACAGGGCAGCTGGGTTTTGATCGAAGCCGCGCGGCCTGCTCGCGCGGCCACCCCTACAGCTCGTCTTAGAAACGGAGGTAGTCATGCGGCCGACGACCGCTCTCGACGACAACGTCATCGATCTGAACGCCATCCTTCATCCCGGTACCGTCTTCAAGTACCCACGGGACGTGGTGTTGGATCCTGGTCTAACTCCTTCCGAGAAGCGCGCCATCCTGGCTTGGTGGGCAGCGGACGCTTCCGCGATCGCCTCGTGCCCGTCGCTGCGGCCGCCCAATGGCGTGAGTGTCACGATCGGTGAGATTTTGGCGGCGCTTTGCGCGCTGGACGAAGACCCCCCACCCGCCGGCAAGCCGATGCGGTTGCGGCCGATTGAGCGGTCCGCAGCCTAGGAGACAGCGAGGAGCGACGAAGATGCTCGATGAGAACCTTGCCCGCATTCGCACCCACCGCAACAATATCCACCGCTATCGCAGTTTGCTAGCGACGCGGCTGTCCGACATCGAGCGCGAGTTCGTCGAGCGGCGCCTGTCGGAGGAGAACTCGACACTGCAGGCGTTGACGTCGCAGACGTTTCCGATCGCGCTCACCCGGCCCCCGACACCGTTCTCACCAGCAACAGCGGGAGCCACGCCATGATCGGCAGGCGAAAACGCTATCTGAGCCCTAAGCGAGGGGCTTGCGAAGAGCTTGAAGAACGATGTGCCGAGGCGGATCGCAGCATGAGCTTCGAGGCCGATGAGGATCGCTTCGAGGGGTACGATATCGTATTGAAGCCGCGCGGACGCGGCCGGTGGAAGTGGGCCGTCTGCGAGACAGGTGGAGAGGCCTTGATGTCAGGGTCGGAATGCAGCCGCCCGGCCGCAAGGTACAAGGCCGAGCGAGCGTTGTTTCTGTTGCTGAGCGCGAGTGCATCGCGCGCGGCGTCAGTTGGCAGAAGGCCGCCAGATTGGCTTTAGGAACTCTCGACGCCTTCAGTCGGTTGTCCGCCTCTCGATCCCGGCGCGGAGAACAACCTTGGAAAACACGATCATCGGAGAATTCGCTACGCGGCGCGAAGCTGAGTTGGCTGTGGAACATGTCGTCCAGGAATATGGTGTCGCGAGAGGAGACGTTTTCGTTCAGCCTGCGGGAGCCGCGAATTCGTCGGGTACGCGGCCAGCCGGTGCCGACGCCAAAACAGCGCCCGCACCTGAAACTCAGCAGAAATTGGAAGGCGGGATTGAGGTGTCTGTTGATTTCCACGGTACCGAGCCGGAGAAGATCGCCAAGGCGTTGAAGACCGCCGGCGCGAAGACAGTTCGCACCAAGTAAATTCGAATGGCAGGTCTCAAGCATCGCGCGCCGAAGTCTGAGGGGCAAGCTACCACCCTGAGGGTCCTGGCCCGATTCCGGTCAGCATGGAAAGCTCGAGCCCGGGCGACTATCGCCTTATCAAGACGCTGCGGCCGCAACGCTTCGGAGGTGAACGCTGGGTTCTGATATTAGGCACGATGGCCGCTCAATAGGTGGATACATTGATGCAATGACGCTCGTCACCAACTCGAATTCTTCTCGCGACGCGCGCCGCAGCCAACGGCACCAAGAGACCGGCAATGCCAAATCCTAGCCCGCAAATATCGTCAAAGCGCTATTGTTTCCTCGACAACATGTTTCATCGGCGTCCCCTCAGCAACAAGGGTCATCCTGAGTTTGAGTTCGCCGCCAGTCACTGCCCCACTACGCACTAGGTTCTCGATTTCGCGTTGCGAGCTAACACCGACATGCTTCAGAAACTTACGGATCGCCATATTCAAGCGATCTTCATCGAACTCGGCGGCCATAAGTGCTCTCCCTGGCTGGACAGCATATTCTAGCACCAGCCGAGCGAAGACCAAACACCTGAGTTTATTTTGGCGCCGGCTTCATCCACTGATTGGCCGGTGAAGATTAAATCTAAAGCTGCAATTGGAGCCGTTTAAGATTGACCGGAGACGAGCGCTCGACGCCAAAAGGCAGCGGGCTATTGGCGCGTGGACAGACAAGGAGGGATGTACCCAGCATCCAGTTTCGACACTCAGCTGAATAAGGCTGGGCAACTCAGATTTACGCCGTCAACGTAGTGTGGCCACACGGTCTGCCTTTTGGTGCGGACAGGTTAAGCTCGCAGCTTGCGACCGTCGCATCAGCGCGCACGCCGAGCGCGGCTACCTGATGCACAGACGCTTGCATCGAGGTACGTGAATCCGCTTCTAGCTTCTCATTGGTCGCGCTTCCCCGCAATCTCTGATCGCTGCCGTCTTGGGAAGACATCACATCAAAGGCATCCTGAAGAAGCGCCACGCTCACACACATCCTGCAGACTCTTCATTTGCGATTTCCTAAGGAGCGGGACAAGAACTCAGCCTATCAACCCGGACGCAGAGGCCATCATGACGGCACGAACTTTTCTAATAACTGGCGCCAGCAAAGGAATAGGGCGAGCCCTTTCGAGCCGGCTAGCTGCCGCCGGTCATAACGTCGTCGGCATCGCGCGCGGCCAAGATAAAGGCTTTCCCGGTACGCTAGTGCCAATCGATCTTAGTGATAGCAGGGCATCCGCCGACGCCTTTGCAAAGCTCGCGCGAACCTATTCGTTCGACGGTGTCGTGAATAATGTCGGGCTGGCCAGGGTGCATCCCGTCGGCGGAATCGAACTCACTGATTTGGACAAGATGGTGCGTGTAAACGTACATCCCACAATTCAGACAGTACAGGCCCTTCTGCCAGAATTGAAGGCGAAACGCTGGGGCCGGATTATGAACATCAGCAGTCTCGTGACGACTGGGACTCCTCTTCGCAGCGCGTATGCGGCAGCGAAGGCCGCCGTTAACAGCCTCACGAGACTTGGGCTGTGGAGCTTGCCGAAACGGGAATCACCGTGAACGCCGTCGCCCCATGCCCCGTCGAAACGGAGTTGTTTCGCCGCAACACACCGGCAGGGAGTGAGGCCGAGGAACGGTTCTTGTCAATGATCCCTATGCGCCGACTGGGCAAGCCCGAAGAGATCGCTGCCGCCATCGCATTCCTGCTTTCGGAGGACGCCGGTTTCATCACTGGACAGATCCTATTCGTGGACGGCGGTCCGGGGCGCTCGATCAGTGCCGTCAGCATGTACGGTGCCAGCGTGTTGATCGCGAGAACCCCGGCGTGCTCCCCTCAAGTGTCGAACCGCGACTTTTCTGCGCGTAGACGCCTGCGTTGTAGATGATCGCATCCATGCGGCCATGGCGTTGACCTAGTCCGCGATGCTCCTCGTTTCAGCCGCGCTGCGGAGGTCGCCGACCGCCACTCCTGCAGCCCGCGAAGTGATCTCGTTGAGGGAAGCTGCGCGCTGCGCAGATCTGGCGTGCAGCACCACGCGATGGCCCTTGCCGAGAAGCGTCTCGGCCGCGGCGCGACCGAGACCATCGGTGCTGCCAGTGATGAAGACCAGCGCCATCAGGCCGACTTCCGCCGCGCCCCGGCCGCGGCCTTTTTGCTGCGGACTCCTTTGCCGGCTTCTTGCCGGCGGTCGGCATCAGCATCTCCTTCTGGCCGGCCGCCGCCTTCTTGGCTTTCTTGGCGGGCCTGTTCGGAGCCCTGCTCTCCGCCGCCGCGCCCCCAATGATGGGGCGGTCGGCAAATTCGAGCAGCCGGCGAGGCGATCGGCTGCGCCGCAGGAGCTTCATCTCTGATCAGCATGCCCGCTTCTTCAAAGGGGCATGGCGGCGCACTAGTCGATAAAGTGCATATCACTTCACGGGAGTGGTTTGACCTTTGCCGCCATATCCGGTGCGCGCGTAATTTGATAGGTCGCATTGCTACACTTAAGCACCCAAACGCCGCGATCTGGACGGGAGCGTTTGACATTGCTCACGGCGGTTAGCGGCCTGTCGCAGGAAAAGCCTTGCATACGGATTTGCGCCGCGAGCATGGATTGCAGAGTTTCCGCTGCAACCGGCGCTGCTGTTACTCGTTGCGCCCAAGCCGAGAGGCTGGAACAAAGAGTGAGAGCCATTACCAACATTGATCCAGCGGCTTTGTACATGGGACTTAATCCTTGGCGCGATCAGATCCACTTGGGGCGAG
Organism: Bradyrhizobium sp. 62B; assembly: GCF_030272265.2. Classification (NCBI taxonomy): domain Bacteria; kingdom Pseudomonadati; phylum Pseudomonadota; class Alphaproteobacteria; order Hyphomicrobiales; family Nitrobacteraceae; genus Bradyrhizobium; species Bradyrhizobium sp. 62B. The sequence continues at coordinate 5,589,267 of NZ_CP092841.2, forward strand.
AGCGGACACTCGTCAGTTGGCTCTGCATGCAAACGCCGGACTGCGAAGGCCGGACAAGGCCATCGCAGTCCGAGCGACGACCAACTTTAGCGCCGAACGACAGTGGCTAACTTCTTCACCGCCGGCGGCTTCCACGTGCCGTTGATAATGGAAGGACTATTCTCGTTCGGCCAGTACAAGCGCATCATAAGCTGAAATTTGCCGGATGGAGCCGGTAGCCAGTTCGATTCCTTGTCCGCGCCAGGCGATTCCTTTTGGATATATAGTTCGACGGAGCCGTCCGGGTTCGATTTCAAGTTCTGTCTGGCGCTGATCGAATAGCGGTTGATCGGGTTAGCGACAAAGAAGTAACTGCTGTCATACATCGTGACTGACCAGAAGCCGCGAGCAGGCGGCATCTGGCCCTTCGCAAAATGTAGAACGTACTTGTTGGCGCCGTCGTACGCTTTGCCCTCACTATCCTTTTGCGAACTCGGATAGACAGCATCCTGCGGCCGATTCGCGCCGAGTCCGATCGCTGTGACAAACGCCCGCATGAAATAGTCCGTTCCGTACAAGCCGGTCTTGGTCGTGTAACCCCAGCCGTTGATGTCCTTGACCTCTTTGTTGACCTTGAACTGAAGCATGATCCGGTCGAACGCCACTTGCGGGACTCGTTTTGCGAAGTCCGCATTGCGCAATTTGTCCGAATCGAAATCCTTTCCGGCGACGAGGCCAATCCGCGCGAATTTGGCGAGTTCGGGAGCATCCGCAGCGGCAGGCGGGTTCGTTTTCATCAGCTGCGCCAGGAGTGTGAAGTACGCGATCGCATCCAGGCCGTTGACCTGCTCGCGCACGGCCGTCTTCATGTCAATGGAGGGGTCGACCTTGCCTGCCGGCGGGGTGTAAGATTTGCCGTAGCTACTCAACGGCACCAGCTTGCACTGATCCTGCGCGGCGTGGACCGCGGCGTAATCTTCCGGCGTTCCCGTGCAGTAGATTCGTCCGAGTAGCCACACAAGACTCGTCGGTGACTTGTATTCCTTGACGCCCGGGGGGAGCGCACCGGTCCAACTCGGCCCGGTGATTGCGTAGGTCTGTGCACCGGTCCCCGTGGTCCGCTTCCCCGGCGTCTGAAACACGTCGGTCCAGCCGTCCAGCATGGGAAACAGGAAATAGCGGTCCTTCATATCGGGAATGCTGAGCACCCACGGCTCTTGTCCGACGTCGATAAATGCCGTCGTATACAGAGTATCAGCATTCGGTGCCGTTACATCGCGGAACGAGTCATCCGGGTACTGGCGCGACTTGATGAATTGTCCCATCGGCGCGCGGTTGCCAACCGGGCTCGCCACATTCGTGATGACCCTTCGCGTGTATTCCATGGTGACCAGGGGATAGCCGTAGATATAGGCGTCCTGAGCCACAGCAAAATCATCAATTCCTTCACCGAAATCCCGCAGGATGTCGCCGAATTCAGCGCGAGCTATTGAGCTTAAAGAGGAGCCTGCAACGAGGCTCAATGCACCGATAGTTGCTTGGCGACGGGACATCCGCATGTTTTGGCTCCCTCTGTGCAATACTTGAGATTGCAAGCTATTTGCCATTGATCGGGTAATGCTTGATCTGGATCAATCCATCGCTGCGGGCTGATCTTGCACGCCTGATCACAGCCGGATCGCGGTCTGCGAGCGCCGGCGAAAAAGGGACGAAAAACACGCTGGGCCCTGGCGGCCGTGGATTTTAGAGCGTGCAACAGGCCGAAGAAAAGCCTCGCATCAACTCCCCTATCGTCGACGAAGATGGTCGGCTGACATTTCTGCTGCACCTCGTCGAGGACGTGACGGATCAGGCCGCGTCCTGAGCACCGATCAACGAGGCGCTCTCTCTTGGTCGCCGAGCCTCCTGCCCGTCGTGCTGTTGACGAAATGGAGCGACGTGCAAGCCGGGCAAGGAATCGAGACGTAGGTATCTTCGGGCTTCAAGGACTCGATCGCCTCCTCGTCCAGGGAAAGCTGGACGTTCATTCCCGTGCGCCGACACTTGAACAGGATCTGGCGCTGCATGGCTCGAGGATGCAGCTCGTCGTGGCTCCGCCGAAATTGCGGATGACTACCTAGGGCCCTCTCCGGACGTTGAGATGGGTCAAAGCGCACCGCAGCGTCGGCCCTAAGATTCGAGCCGCATCGGGCGCTCCGGCGCCGATGACCAACCTTGAACCATGCAACAACCCGAGCGGACTCGGATTTCAGGTGTATCGTCGCGCCCGAAGCGGGCGTCGCCGGCGTGCTGCGGCGCGAACGCACGAAGGTCTACTTCACTGAGAATGTGCTGTGGCACACCCTGTTCGGCCTGCTCTTCTGGGACGAGCTCTTCGAGAGCACCCGGATGCCCAGCGGGTTCGATTGGCTACCTCACTGCCTGAAGGACCGCAGCTTCCGTCGGCTGTTCGCCGCGACGATCGACGAGAAAATAGCGGCCATCGCGTCCCGATCCGCGCTCCCGCTGATCCTCCGCACCGTCGCAGCGAGATGGGGCCGCCCGAACGGGATCTTCAGCTGGGATCACGTGCAAGTGGAGGCGCTGCGCGCGCTGCTCGAGGGATCCGATCCGGCCGGTATCGCCATTATCGTCCGCAGCATGTGCGACGATTTCCCCGGGATGCGAGACGGCTTTCCCGACCTCATGTTGGTTCAGGACGGCAAGGCGTCCTTCATGGAGGTCAAGGCCGAAGGGGACGTGATCCGCCGCAACCAGCTGACTCGCCTCCGCCAACTCGGCGACGCCGGCATTGTGGCCGAGATCGGTCGGGTCGACTACCGCTTCGACCCCGAGCAGGATTACGTGGTGGTCGACATCGAGACCACCGGCTCATGGTCGAACGGCGACCGCATCACCGAGATCGGCGCGGTGAAGGTCCGCAACCACAGGGTCGTGGACGAGTGGCACTCTCTCCTCAACCCGCAGCGTTCCATTCCCGCCAAGATCGTCCAGCTGACCGGCATCACAAACGAGATGGTTCGTGACGCGCCTTTGTTCGCCGAAGTCGCGGATTCCTTCATGCAGTTCATGGCCGACGGCATCTTCGTCGCCCATAACGTCACCTTCGACTACGGTTTCCTCTCCTACGAATTCGAGCGGATCGGGCGTCGCTTCAGATTTCCGAAGCTCTGCACATGTGCCGGGATGCGGCGGCGCTATCCGGGACACAAGTCCTACGGACTTGGGAAGCTCTGCGAGATTTACGGCATATCGCTCGACAACCATCATCGCGCCCTATGCGACGCGCGGGCCTCGGCGCAGCTGTTGAACCTCATCAATCAAAAGCGGAGCGAGGAGCAACACCGCGCTGAAGCTGCCTAGGCACTTCCGCCGCGAATAGTTTGGGCGAGCCCTCTTGCTGAGACGAGGGTATTTAGTCGACCCGGACCGACGTACGTTGATCGGCCGACCTGTAGATCGCTTCCATCAGCCTCATGTCGCGCAAACCTTCTTCGCCCGGCGTCTTGGGTTGCTTGTCGTCGAGCACACACTCCGCCATGTGGTCCAATTCCAGGGCGAAGTGGTCTTTCGCGGACACCTCGATCAATGTCTCAGTCTCTCGGCTATCAATGGCACGGCGCAATGTCAGGCGCTGCCCTTTGTAGGGATAGGCGTTGTCTAGGAGGAGATTGCCGCCATCGAGGTGGACCGCTAAACGCGAGGCCCTGTGGATGCCGTAGCTGGTCGAGAGGTTAGCCAGCGCTCCGGAAGGGAAGCGCATGGTCCAAGCCACGCTCTCTTCCACTTCCCGAAAGCGTGGATCACCCTTTGTCGAGTGGATGCGAGCCTCGACCTCGATCGGCTCTTCGCCGGTTACGGCGCGTGCGGCGTTCAAACAATAGATGCCGACGTCGGACAGGGATCCGCCGCCAGCCAATGCCTTGCGGAGCCGCCACTGCTCCGGATCCCCTTGATTCTGGCCGTTGATCGATTCGATCAGCTTGATTGGTCCGAGGTCTCCGCTCTGCGCACGACGAATGACCTCCAAGTGATGGGGCTGGTAGCGGCAGCGATAGGCGATCATGAGCTTGACGCCTGCCGAGGAGCACGCCTCGATCATCGATCGAGCATCCTCCGAACTCGTCGCCATCGGCTTTTCGCACAGCACGTGCTTCCGGATCGCTGACGATCGCAGGACGTATTCCTTGTGCATCGAGTTCGGCAGAACGATGTAGACGGCCTTGACGTCTTCCATCTCGCGCAAGCGCTCGAGGTCCTCATAGCCGAGCAGAGCTTCTCGGGGAATGCCGTACTGGCGTCCGAGCACAGCCAGCTTGTCTGGCGATCCCGAGACCAGAGCGGCCAATCGGCTCTTCTTCGCTTGCCCGAAGGCGGGCAGTATCTGCTCGACGGAGAGACGGCCTAGAGCGACGACGGCGAAGCCGATGCGGTCGCTCGCCGGGAGTGGTCCCTTCGTATTCTCCTCGCTCGCTTCACTGGATCTGACAATGGACGGGAAGCTTATCTCGTCTGCCTTCGTCGTCCCGGTATCTACCGGGGCTGCCTGAGCCCATCCGGCTCGCGATGCGTTCACGGCCAACAGCGTTCCTGCCGAGAGTCGAAGTGCACCGCGGCGGGTGAGGGAGGAATGCGAAGAGCCTATGCAGAGCTTTGTCATCGCACTCAAACCTGCCAAATCAGCGCCGGTTCCTCCACTCTTGGCGACGACGGTCGATTAAACATTCGAGAGCTAGTGATCCAAGGAGGCTGCGCCATCGTAACGCGCTCCGCAAGACGCTGGCGCCCATGCATTTGGACCAGTCCGCGTCTATTTCTGAATAAAAGAAATAATCGCTTGCCCCGTCGGGCAAAACAGTGGTTCATACGGCGCTGGTCCTAGCGAGACGAAGGAGCCAGCCCGATGGCAAATGACGTCGACACCTCCTCGGAACTGTCCAAGATTGCGAAACTGAACGGTGACTTCCGAAGGAACTACGGCACTCTCATCGGCGCGATTTTGTATCTCCGCACAGTGAGCGCCGCCCGCCGAAGCCCTTGGCTTTGGGCTGGCCTCATTTCGATCGCTTTTTCGGCGGTGCTGAGCTGGTTGGGGCGGCACGGGTGGTTTTTGCCAGCGTTGCTTTGATGGCCGCGAAGAGTGCCCCCCTTTCCCGGTAAAGCGCCCCGCGATGGCGTCGAAGGGAGCCTGATGCGAGCCAGACGTAGCGTCCCGGCCTCAACGAGGCAGGCAGTAGCACGTAATCCTCGATCTCGCGATTTGTCGCATCCAACCGCATCACGGCAAGCAGGCCCGATGAAATCTGCCTTCGATAGGCCTTCCATTGCGCAGCGTGATCCTCTCCCCGTCGCGCCAGCCGTCTCGCGACGAGAAACGAAACTACCCGCCTGCCTTCGACATCGACGCCGATCCCGTCCGGAGCGAGCTCCGACCGAAGACCAAGGTCGTTTCGCAACACCTCCGCGAGCTTGGTTGCGAGCTTCGCCTGTTCTGCAGCCCAAAACTCCCGGGTGTCGATCCAGTCGCAGTCGCGCGGCGACTCGTATCCGATCAGCGCATACGCCTTCCGCAGCGATCCGAAATGCTTCACGTACGCCGAGACGTGATTGAGACCGAGCGTCGTATTGATGATGCGCGAGTTGAGTTTTCCGCGCCGGCGTAACGTAAGTCGCAGGCGCAACAACATCTCATTTTCGGGGATCTCCACGCGCCGTTCGGCCAGCAGCTTCTGTGCGCGTGCGAAGATGCCGGGGTCCACGATAGGCTCAATCTGCGCAGCGCCGCGGACCCAGGCATGATCCGGATTCTTGACCAGCTTCTGTCCCAAGCGTCGCGAGGTGCGATTGTAGATGGTCTTGCCGATGTAGTTCTCGTTCGCGAGGATGGTCGGGATCATGCCGTCGGTCCACGGCCGACCGTTGTGATTGGCGATGCCGGCGTCGTTCAGTTGACGCCGGATGTCGCTGTACGATTTCCGGCCGTTGACGAACTGATCGAAGATGATCCGGATCACGGCCGCCTCCTCGGCGGAGCCGGGCTGCAGTCGAACGCGGTCCGATTGCAAAGCCTTGAACTGGCCCTTTTCGAGGAAGCCCTTCGGATGCTCGCTTTCGTCCACCATCAAGCGTCGAAGGCCGTAACCCACAGGAGCGCCGACCCGGTAACCGAGGCTCGCGACCCGGCAGTGTCCCGCATGCACCTTGACCGAGAGTTCCCTGCTCCACTCTGCGGCCATGCCGCGCTTCAGGCTCTTCGCGATCCCTGAAACGAATGTGCCGTCGTTCGTGAAGAGCTCCGCGCAGTATTCGACCTGAACGCCGCTCCGCTTGCACAAAAACTCGTAGTAGGCGCTCTCGTCGACGTCCTGGAAGCGGCCCCAACGACTGACGTCGTAAACGAGGATATGGTCGAAATCAGCCTGCCCCGACTGTACGTCCTCGATCAGTTCGATGAGACCGGGCCGTCCCCTGATCCGGAGGCCGCTGCGGCCCTCGTCCGAATAGGTGCGGACGATTGTAAGAGCGTTCGCCTCGGCATAGGTGGCGATTGCTGCCATCTGGTTCTTGATGGAGTAGCGTTGGAGCTCCCTCGACATCCGGACGTATTGCGCGGCGCGACGCGCTCGGGTCCGCCTCGCCAGGCCTGTCCCCTTCGGAACGACGAGCCAGTTACCCATTACCCCTCCTGCTACTTCAGAGGTAAAGCCTAGCAAATACACCTTGCGCGTTCGGGCTGGCAACGCCGATCAAACTTGAGACGGCCCGGTCCATCCGGCGAGCGCTTCTGGTTTATGCACAGCGACGCGGAACAGGGGGACAAGCCTCAGCCCTACCGTTTGCGAATCCCTGACCCGTGCTAACCGCCCGGAACGAGGAGGCGGGGGCAGGATTCGTCTTGGCAGGAGCGATGTCGATGCTGATGACGAAGGAAAGACGACCGACGATCCGGACGCTGCGCGGCTGGGCGATCCACGTGCTGCAGGAGGCGGGCGCTATCAGAGAATGCGAGGAGCACGGCTGGGCTAGGGATCGGGTCGACCCTCATGCGCGCGAGCACGCGTTGAACATCGCCAGGCAGGAGCCGCCGGAGGGCTTGTCTCCGGATCAGGCCGTCGAGGAAGTCCGCGAGGTTTTGGGTTCTATCGGCGATGCGTGCCCGGAGTGCCCCCCAGGCAAAGATTAGTTCGGCTGCGCTGTCGCACCGCTCGGATGGCAGCGGATGCGGGCGAGTTCGAGCCAAGCCTGCGCGAGTTGGAGCCAGCGCTGCCGCTCGGAGCCATCGGACAAGAGGGCCTCCTTCACGGCTTCTTCCGCACGGTCCTTGGGCTCGAAGTCGTTATCCATGATCCGGAACGTCGTAGCCTACTAAGGTAAACGGCCGGTGGCCCTAAAAGTCCGTATTAACCCGGTGGGCCCGCCCGCCGTCCATGGCAGGCCCTTCAAGGAAGCAAGTCGAGTGCGTTCTGGAGCGCGGCGCCGGCGGCGGTGTTGTCGAAGATGCACCAGGCCTCGCCTGACGACGGTGCAGCACCGAGCCGTGACTTCAGCGCGCCAAGGTATGCCCCGTCGTAGGCGGAGTAGTAGATGCGCGGCGCTCCATGCAGCCGAAAATAATGCAGTCCCGGCCACCCGCCCGGCAGGTCGGCATCGGGCACACGCGCCGGGTCCGCCGCCACGCGGCTGATCCGACGCTCCCTGAGCCAAGCACCGACCTCGGGCGTGAACCAGCTGACGTGACGTGGTTCGCAAGCGAGAGCGGCTGAGGTTCCTTCCCGCAGTGCGCCGAACAAGAATTCCGCATCTGACTCAACGAACATCTTGCGAGGCGCAAACTGAACGAGCAGAACCCCGAGCTTCGCACCTAGGCCGGCGCTTTCTTCGATGAACCGATCGAGTTCAGCCCGCGCAAGCTGGTTCGAATGAGTGACGGACTTGGGGACTTTGACCGAAAATCGGAAGTCATCCGGCGTCGCGCTCGCCCACTTCTCGTACGTCGAGCGCCGGTGCGGCCTGTGAAAGGATGAGTTGATCTCGGTGGCGTTCAACACCGCAGCGTAACGCTCAAGGTGGCTACCTGCGCCGCCAACCCTTTCCTTGCAGCTTTGAGGAACATTCCACCCCGCTGTTCCGATCCGAAGCACAGCCTTGACATGGGCATCCTCTCCCCGTGTCAGTCCGCAATTGTCATCGGGAGTCACCGGATTCCGGACCTCAAGCCGACTTCCGCCGCGCTCCTGCTGCAGGCTTCTTCGCCGCATCTTTCGCAGGCTTCTTGCCGGCTATCGGCATCAGCATCTCCTTCTGACCCGCGGCCGTTTTTTTCGTCTTCTTGGCAGGTTTCTTTGCAGCCTCGGTCTCGGCCGCTGCGCCCCCGACACTCTTGCGCAGTGCGTCCATGAGATCGACGACGTTCTCGCCCTTCGGCCTATCTTTCGGTACGATCGGCTTGCCTGCGCGTTTCTGGTTGATGAGATCGATCAGCGCGGTCTCATAATGGTCCTCGAACTTGTCCGGTTCGAACCGGACCGCCTTCTGGTTCACGATATGCCTGGCGAGATCCAGCATGTCCTTGGTGACCTTCACGTCCTGGATGTCGTCGAAATATTCCTGCTCGCCGCGCACCTCGTAGGGATAGCGCAGCAGCGTGCCGACGAGGCCCTTGTCCATCGGCTCCAGCGCGATGATGTGCTCGCGATTTGTCAGCACGACGCGCCCGATAGCGACCTTGTCCATCTCGCGGATGGTCTCCCGGATCACGGCGAAGGCGTCGTGCCCGACCTTGCCGTCGGGCCGGATGTAGTAGGGGCGGATCAGGTAGCGCGGATCGATATCGGACTTGTCGACGAACTCGTCGATCTCAATGGTGCGCGTGGATTCCAGCGCGATCTCCTCGAGCTCCTCCTTCGTGACCTCGATGAACTGATTCTTTTCGAGCTGGTAGCCCTTGACGATGTCCTCGTTGAGCACCTCGTCGCCGGTGTCGGCGTCGACCTTCAGGTACTTGATGCGATGGCCGGTCTGTCGGTTCAGCTGGTTGAATGAGATTTTCTCGCTCTCGGACGTCGCCGGATAGAGCGCCACCGGGCAGGTGACCAGGGACAGACGCAGGAAGCCTTTCCAGTTGGCGCGCGGGGCCATGTACGCAGAACTCCGGTTCGATAGACCTTGATTCAAGACGAATGGGCAGGACCGGTTCCGACATGCCGGACCGCCATCCCCGAGATTCATCTCCTGGGCCCCGCCCCGTGATGAGCATCAGACAACCCGCTTGACTCCTGCGAACGAAACGGGAACATAATCGCATGAACACGATCTCCGAGCAGACTGGTCCCGCCAAGGACGATCTCGAGACCGCTGCCGACCAGGCCATCTCGGCCTGCGGGGGCGACGCCCGGAAGGCCGTGAAGGCCCTGATCGTCGCCAACGACTTCCTCGAGACCCAGCTCGATGGGCTCTGGAGGAAGGTCTCGACCGGTTACACCCGGGGACGGCCGCCAGGGGCGCGCGAGCGCAAGGATGAAGCAGATGTCTGAGGTGACCTACTACGTCGCTCTGCCGTTCGTTTTCTCCGACGACGGGGTGGCTGCCGGCGAGCCGGCAGAATGCCTGAGCGCCAACGCCGCGGTGATGCGGGCCGAAGTCCTTGCCCGAAAGCCGGGACACGCCGGCGCCATCGCCTTCTCACGGACGGGCGACCCGTCCAGCGGCGACTTCAGCGACGCCAGGCTGATCCGCAAGTTCGGCGACGTTCCTGACGATTTGAGCGCGCTGTGAAACTGGACTGGATTCGCAGCGAGATCACCCGCATGCGGGGACAGATACGCGCGCAGGAGCGCGAGATCCGGATGCTGCAGCGGGCCGGAGTAGCGACCGCGTCGGCCGAGCTCCTGCTCACGCGCATGCGGGCGAAGGTCGATGACCTCGGTCGCGAGCGGGACGCCTTCCGGACCGAAGCGCCGCAGCCACGGGAAGTTGAGCTGGCTCAATGCGAACCTCCTCCACAGGTGTAGAGTTGAAATCGTACCGAGCGGCATGAGCGCTCGCTCCGGTGCTGTTACGGTTGCGGAGACCCGGACTCCGAGGCACTCCGGGCTCCGCCTTCTATTTGCGACCGCAGATGCGACGTCGGCTCCGAGAGCGACGGGCGGGCAGGTTTGACGGAACGAAGTCCGGGACTGCGGGTTGGACGGCGAAGCATTGAACAGTTTCGAGAACGCGATCGGCCTCGGCAGCAATACGGCTGCCGAGGCCGATCTTCTTTTGCAGGGGCCGTCCAGTGCCGCGGAACCCGCGAAATTCGATCGGCGTTGTCCCCGAAGATGAACTCGGGAGACTTTGCATGTCAGTGAGACTTCAGATCGCGGCGATGGTCTTCATGATGGTCCAGGCCGTGCTCTTTGGAGCGGGAATGGTCGCGATTCTGCTGACCTCCGCGCAATCAGATGCAATGACCGCAATCCCGGCGATGATCGCAGTCAGCTTCCTTGCGTCGGCCGCCATCGCTTGGCTGATCGCGCCGCGGCTTCGCCAGCGCTACTGGCGCGCAAAAGGCAGCGACGGGGACCTGATCTCCCGATGAAAGTTCTCGGACCCGACAACATCATTCCTCGCCAGGAGGAGCGGCATCTTCGGGCTCGAGCAGGCTGAGCGCTGTGTCGATCTGCGCCAGCAGCCGCTCGATTTCGTCGCGCTCATTCGATCCTGGATTGCTTTCCAACTGCTCCAGGAGCACTCGCTTACGCCCAAGCAACTTAGCCACGGTTGACATCGCACCTCTCCTGCGTGGAACACTGCAAACCACTTGGGGTGCGGCGGACAAGTTTGCCAGTCTTGGCTTCGCGGTGGGATACTGATCAGGCGGAGCGCTTGCCGCGCTCGGACTGGCCGACCTTTCCTTCGCCGAGCAGCTTGCCGGTCGTGATGTTCACGAAGTGCAGCGCCATGCAGGCCGGACACCGCGCCGACACGAAGGCGTTTCCCGGCGCCGCCGGCTCACCATCGTCCAGCCGATGCTGGACGTTCATGCCGGTGCGGGGACATCTGAAAATGATCTCGCGCTGCATGTCGAGATCATGCGCCCGGCCAGCACCCAGCGAAATTGCGGTTGATTACTTAAGTGCGCTCCTAGGGGGCCTGAAGTGGACTTGGGTGGGACGAGCGATCGGCCGGAGGCCTGAGGGAGCCTTCGATCCAGCCGCGGATCCTGGCGGAACGCAGCGGATCGCTTTCGCAGGCGGCGCAGACGTAGCGCGGCCGATTCCCGATCGCGTCGTCCGGAACAGCCGCCATCGGCTTGCCGCACGTCGGGCACAGCTTCCGGCTCGAGTAGAGCACAGCCATCGGATTTCCCCTGCCGCCTGCAGCTTAGGTCTGCAAATGCCCCCGACGCAACAGTGACGCGGAAAGTTTGCCGCGATTTACTCGGCTCTTGACCTGTGCGCCGCTCGGTATTGAAATCCCGGCTTTCAGTGATGTTGCGGGGGGGGGCGTCGTCGAAGAGTTCTACAATGGCTTCGCGCAGCGGGCGCGCGATCTGGCAGAGAAGGCGGACCCGATCACCAGACGGAGGCTGCTCGATCTCGCCAAAAGGTACGATCTGAAAGGTAAGGGATCGAGCTACGGGCGGACGCCGGCGACGCGTGCGACGCCGCCGACCATGCTGTTCTCCGGGTCCAGCGAGGCTGGGGACCTCAGTCTTCTCCGTCGGTCGGCCCCGGCCGAGCATCGGCTCGACGCTCGTACTCTTCCGCGAGCGCCGTGAGCCGCTCGACCGTCTCCGGATCACTGATGGAGGCTGCCAACCGTCGGCACCTCTGAGCCTCAGCGAGCAATCGGGTCTTCTCGTCTTCCATGCTGCTTCCAACCCGCTTGCTCCGCGCAGGTTGCGGCGTCGGCAATGGCGACGCCTCAGCCGTCCTTCAGCGCGTCCTTGACCTCCCTCGCGGGCCAGCTCTCGCCGTCCGGCCTCGCGCGCACTTTCACGCCGCCACCGACCAGTTCGTGGGTGGCGACGACATTTCCGGTTTCGACGACGGTCAGCTCGGTCTCGGGCTTCCAGTCGAGCGTCAGATCGAGATCGCCCGGAAAGATCTGCCAGCGCGAGCCGTCCTCGAGTTCGACGATGTGGCTCTCGGAATGGAGCGGATCCTCATCAGACGCTTCCCTGACGCCTCGTCGGATTACTTCCGGCCCGACGGCGCCTGCGCGTTCGAGTCGTTCGGATTCTTCTGCTTGTTGGCCTCATGGTGCCCGATGACGCATCCTGCGGCAGCGCCGAGCTTGCCATGTCCGGCCATATGGCCGGCTACGCCTCCGACGATGGCACCCTTGATGCAGCCCTTCGCATCCGCGGGCGAGACCGAGGCAAGCGCGAACAGGCACGCGGCGGCAAGAATGGGCCTCATGTTCGTCGCCACTTTCGGGTTGACCTGGTGGATCAAATCGCCCGAGCGGAACACGTTCGGGAGAACGACGGCTCACGCAGCGTTTAGCCCGCGCGTGCCGAGATCCGAACGTGCGGTGCGGCGCAAGCGTCGGACTTCCTCGCCGCTGCACCTCGAGCAACGGAACGTAACCTCGGGCTGTGCGACCATGCTGCTCTGCGCACTGACAGCCATCGGCCAGGCACCGCACTTCGGACACTTCACCAGCAGATCGTTCGTTTCCAGCATCGCGTCGGCTCCTCAACATGCGTCCCCATCGTCGGCCAACCGCGCGCCCGCGACGTCGTTCCTCAAGTGCGGCGCAGAACTTAGCCAGCACCAGCGGCGGGGATTCAATGCTGCGGGCCGCAGCTGCTCCCCGCAGCGGGGCTCGAACGGTTGGATGTGAAGCGAAAAGCCCGTGAATCGCCTGTTTTTCAGGTACCTCCTGGCGAGCGATCGTGGCAAACCAGATCGATGCTTCAAGACTCGACGAACTTGGCCGCGATGGCAGAGGCCTTGAGCGCTCGACCGACTACCGAGTGCTGCGGAGGCTCGTCCCCCGCCAGCCCTGCCCGTCGCCGGCCGGCAGCGAGACCCGGACCGCCGTCCTGCTGGACACCGAGACGACGGGCCTCGATCACACCAAGGACGAGATCATCGAGCTCGGGATGGTCAAGTTCGACTATAAGCCGGACGGACGGATCGTCGGGGTGCAAGACATATTCTCCGCTTTCAACGAGCCGAGCGGACCGATTTCGGTCGAGGTGACGGCACTCACGGGAATTACCGACGAGATAATGGCCGGTCACAGGTTCGATGACATGACCATCGCGGCCTTCGTCGAGGACGCGGTCATCGTCATCGCGCATAACAGCGGCTTCGACAGAAAATTCGTCGAACGCTACTGGCCCGTGTTCGAGCACAAGGCCTGGGGCTGCAGCATGAGCGAGATCGACTGGCGCAGACACGGCTTCGCGGGCTCGCAGCTAGGCTATCTCCTGAACGGGGCCGGCTACTTCCACCAAGCGCACCGGGCGGTTGACGATTGCCACGCCTTGCTGGAGATTCTCGCGTTCGAATTGCCGACAATTGGTTCGCCGGCACTGGCGCTTCTACTGGAAACCGCCCGTAAGCCGACGATGCGGGTCTGGGCCGAACAGACCGCTTTCGAGCTCAAGGACTCGCTGAAACGCAGGGGCTATCGTTGGAACGACGGCAGCGATGGCAGGCCGAAGTCCTGGTTCATCGACGTCGACGAAACCGCGCTTGAGGACGAGATCGCGTTCCTGCGGACGCAGATTTACATGCAGGACATCGAGCCTACTATGCAGAGACTGACGGCCTTCACGCGGTTCTCCGGCCGGATTTGAGGCGGCCTAGCGACCGAGACGCTTCTCGACCCGCTTGCGAGAATTCCCGACCTTCTTGACGGCTTTCTTCACGGCGGAAGCGGAGCGGCCGGTCTTCTTCGCTTCGTACCGGACTTCGTAGTCCTGTCCCTTAGCCACCCGGGTGCGGTCCTGTTTGCGTCCACGCGCGGTCTTCGTCTTCTTTGCTAACGCCATCGGCTCCTCCTCTTGCGAGTGATGCCGATGCAACGCGACAAGGATTCGCCCGGTTCCGCGTGAGTCCGCTCAGCGGCAGCAAGAATGGAGGATGGGAGACCATCCGTCGAGCAACAGGCCATCCCAGGTAATGACGCCCTCATCCCATTTCGACGCGTGTTGGCGGTACATCGAAGCCCACTGGGGACTCCATTCGATGATCTGGTCATTGAGACCATCGTGAACGCGGCACGGCATATCGGGATCGAAGGTATCCATCGAGTTCATGCCGGATGTCCCAAATTGACGTCCAATCACCGACCGAACTCTTCGCTCTGGATGTCATCCTGGGATCGTCTCATTCTTGTCTTTCAGATCGCGGATCCTGGTTTCGGCTTCTTCCTTCGAAGTCACGATCTCCGATTCGTCCGGCACACGCGCGATTGCACTGAGCCTCTTGAGCTCGTCGAGTTGTTCTGTGGTGGGCTTTTCCATCTTCGAATCGTTGAGCGCCTGCACGACGGCTTCGTCGTCGAGCACATCCAGCAGCTTGTCTATGGTTTGCTCGCAATTTCTGGGGCCGGGCTCGACATGCCGAGCCAAGATGCCTTGTGCGTGCTCCAAAGCCTTCGCTACTCGCCTTTCCGGATCCATGATGACCGGTACTCCACATACTCCGCAGGAAAACGCGGCTATGATCGGCCCGTTCCTTTGCTCAGCCTTTTGAACGAGCTGGCCCGCAGCAGGCCTTCGGAGGTGATGTCACGGTACTCGATGTCGGCATAGAACTTAGGTTCGACCCACGTGGCCTTCGGCTTCCTGATGGTCTTGGTCAGCTTCTGCTTCGGGCTCACCACGGTGTCGAGCGCCTTGCGGATCTGCGCCGAGGTGGTTCGGCTCCATCCGGTCCCGACCTTTCCCATGTAGACCAGATCCTTGCCTTCCTCTTTGCCCAGATAGAGCGCGGCCACGCCGGACGGGTCCTTGATGAAGCCGACCACGGGAAACTTGCCCTTCTGAACGACCTTGATCTTCTGCCAAGCCTCCACCCGATCCGATCGGTATGGTGCATCCACCCGTTTGGAGACGATGCCTTCGAAATTCAGCTTGCTGGCTGCGGCGAACAGTGCCTGGCCGTCCCCTTCGTGGTGCTCGCTATAGAGGACGGGCTCCTTGAGGTCGTGCTCCTCGATCAGATCCTTGAGAAGCCTCTTCCGCTCGATTTGCGGCTCTATCCGTAGATCTCTGCCGTCCAGCCAGAGCAGATCAAAAGCGAAGTAGACCAGTCGATCCTGATCGCCTCTGCCGAGGTCTGCCTGCAGCTCGGAGAAGTTCGTGCGCCCCTCATGGATGACGACCACCTCACCGTCGACGATGGCCTGTCCTTCGACATCGAAGGCGCCCGCAATCCTTGAGAACTTGTTGACCCAATTGTACCCGTTGCGGGTGTAGGCCCGGCGGTCGTCACCATCGATCCGGAGCTGGATGCGGTAACCATCGTATTTGACTTCGTGAATCCATGGAGACCCCGAAGGAGCCTTCATCTTCAGGGTCGCCAACTGGGGTCTGATGAACCCCGGCATGGTAGGGACCTCCGGCACTTCGGCCCGAGGCGCCTTTGTACGCTTTGCCACGCTACTCAACTCACAAGAAACCCGCCGCCCGGTTGGGACCGACGGCGGGCAGTACCTACCTTCATCAACGAGTCTCGCAACTTCGAAGGCGGCGAGGAGTTCCACGGACCGCACTCTTCGCAAACTAAGGCGAGACCGGGACGGAAGATCGGGGTCTTCACAGAGCCCATCGAACTACCGGCGAGAGCCGGCGTTTACTGACATCATGTCAGACGCATTCGACTACTTCCGCGCCTACGCCATCCGCGCTCTCTGCAAAGCGAGATCCATGCGGCAGGGCAAGATGAAGCATCTGCAACTGGTGGCCGGCCGCATCTACAATCTCCTCAAGAAGGAGGCTGCCTACGGCCCCAATGTCCAGCACCTCGAGGACTTTCGCGCAGCCCAGAAGCTCGAGGCCTCTCTCGATCGCGGGCCAAGTGACCGCTCCGGCGGTCACCTCGCTCCGGCAGGGCCGCAAAGGTCCGACCGGGAGGCTGGCTGAATGCCTTCGCTCGACGCGCGCGGTGTGGCAAGTCTCCTGCAAGAGTACGCGCAGCGCACCGCCTTGCGAGGCGGCAATCCCTACCGGGCGAAAGCCTATTCTCGGGCCGCGGATAGCCTGGCAGCTCTGACCGATCCGCTCGATGTGCTCATCGCTGAGGACCGGCTTATGGAGATTCCAGGCGTCGGTGAGGCGATCGCCGACATCATCACCAAGTTGCGCGAGACCGGCACGCATCCCAGCCTCGAGAAGCTGCGCAAGGAAATCCCTGAGGGCGTGCTCGAGATGCTCGCTGTGCCTGGCCTTCGTCCGGAGAAGGTGCTGCGCCTGTACAAGGATTTAGGCATCGGCTCGCTCTCGGACTTGGAGGCCGCCGCTAAGGATGACCGCATCAAGAAAGCCAAGGGGCTCGGTGCCGCGCTGCAGACCAAGATCTTGCAAAATCTGGCGATCGCCAAAAGCGGGGAAGGGCGCCTCCACCTGCACCGTGCCGCCGCCCTGCTGGCACATGCCAAGGATACGATACGTAAGTCGCGGCCCGAGCTGAAGCGGGTCACGATCGCCGGTGACTTCCGCCGTGGCTGCGAGCTCGTCGGCGATCTCTCGATCGTTGCCGAGACCCGCAAGGCCGGCAAGGCGGCGAAGCCGTCGCCGGCGGACGGACTGCAGATCCACCTGTCCGACCGCAAGCACTTCGGCGCCGCGCTCCTGTTCGCGACCGGCTCCGCTGCCCACATCGAGCAGCTCCGGACCCTGGCCGCCGAAAAGGAGATGCGGTTGGAAGCCGATGGGTTGCACAAGGGTCGCACCCTAATCGCCGGCGAGGAGGCCGAGATCTACCGCGCCCTTGGTCTGCCCTTCATCGACCCTGAGCTCCGGGAGGGGCGCGGGGAGATCGAGGCGGCTCTGAAAGGCAAGCTCCCGAAGCTCGTCACCGACGAGGACCTCTGCGGCATCCTTCACTGCCACACCGACGCTTCCGACGGCACCGAGACCCTGGAGGCCATGGCCAAGGCGACGCGCCAACGCGGCTACGAGTATTTTGGGGTGGCCGACCATTCCAAGTCCGCCCACTACGCCGGCGGTCTCACCGTCGAGGAGATCACGCAGCAGCAGCGGGAAGCCGACCGCCTGAACAAGCGGTTCGGCAAGGATTTCCGGATCCTCAAAGGCATCGAGTCGGACATCCTGGCCGACGGCTCGCTCGACTATCCGGATGACGTGCTGGAGCGTTTCGATTTCGTTGTCGCCAGCATCCACGGCCGCTTCAAACTGGACCGCAAAGCGCAAACGCAGCGACTGCTTCGGGCCATCTCCGATCCTCATACCACCATCATCGGCCACATGACCGGGCGGCAGCTTCAGCGGAGGCCCGGCTATGAGATCGACGTGGAGAAGGTGCTGCGGGCCTGCGCCAAGCACGACGTCGTCGTCGAGATCAACGCCCATCCATGGCGCCTCGACCTCGATTGGCGATGGCATCAGGCGGCCCTCGAGTTCGGCTGCATGCTCAGCATCAATCCGGACGCGCATTCGATCCCCGAACTCGATCACATGCACTGGGGCGTCCTGATGGCCCGAAAGGGCGGCCTCCCTGCCGATCGGGTCCTGAACGCGATGAAGCTTCCCGAGATCACGCGCTACTTCCGTCAGAAGCGGCGCTCGCTCGCCCGGGCGGCATGATCGGTCAGGTGCCCAGCGTCGGGAGCAACGAAAGTTTCACTAACCGACCGAACATGCGATTGCTGAATGGGAGATAGCCATGACAGACATTTTGAAAATCAAGGAACACATGGACGTGATTTCGTCCGATAGAAAGATGGTCGGAAAAGTCGATCATCTGGACGGTGCGGACAAGATCAAGCTGACGAAGCAGAGTTCGCCGGACGGTCAGCATCATCACCTCATTCCGCTCTCCTGGGTCGACCACGTCGATCAGCACGTGCATCTCAATAAGACTGGCGCCGACATCACCTCCCACTGGCAGCACGCTCAACGCTGATGAAAACCCACCGGCTAACTCCTGCATCACTGATGGCAAAGGGCGTCAAACCAGGTACTGCCGGACTTGAGGAACGGGCCCGCCAACATGGACCGCGACTTGACCGAGAGCCTCATAGAACTGGGAACAATATCGAGGGTGTTCTGATTGAACGTTGGTAGGTCCAAGGCCGCACAGACAAAAAGTATCGTGGAAAGCGCCCTTTATCCGGAGGAGCTACAAATGGATAACGAACTAAAATCATCAAAAGCGGGGAAATCGGCCTCTGAAGGCTTGCTCAAAGCGGCGTCCAAGGACGAAGCGAAAACCGAGAGCAAGATGGGGCACGATCTAGCCAAGGGCGCTGATCGGTTCGAAGAACGCTCCAAAAGCTCGGATGGCAAAACTGCAGAAGCGAAGCAAAGGAAGTAATTAAAGAGCATGCTTGTCGCGGCCCTCCAAGCCGCATCACGGCGGACAAGACGCAGGAAATTTTCCTTCGCTTGGGGTGCCATTGCGGCGCATAGTGCTCGCACGTCTCGCGACGATGACGATGAGCCGGGCGATCGCCTCTGAACCAAAGCGTATGCTTTCCGAGGTCAATGGCTTCGCAGCGCGAGGCAGGTGGCGTGCCTGACCACACTGGTGCACGGCACATCCAGGCTCTCATCCTTCTCGCGATCAATTTGCTCGGAATTTAGCGCTGGCTGCCCGGCGCCAAAGAAACGGCAGGCAAAGCAAAATCGCAAACCTTCATTCAATGGGCCCTCAACGCTGCTGGCAAAAGGAACCTCTTACGCCTGCTCGCTCATTGTCATTGCTGGAAGAGACCATGCCGCCCGCACCAGCCACTGCATTGAAAGAACTCACGCCTGAGGAACGCCGTGAGCGGCGCGAGATCCGACGCCAGAAGCAGCGTGAGAACAACATCCTCCGCGCCGCGAAGATGCACAAGGCCAGGCTAAAATTGGAGGCTGAAGGTTGCACGGCGTCGTCCGGGAGCCTGAACGACGTTCTTTATGTAGGTTGCTCCGGCTGGCGCTACTGGAAGTGGCGGGACTCCTTTTATCAGGGCGTCCCGCAACCCGAATGGTTCAATCACTACGCCGGCGTGTTTCGTACTGTTGAGATCAACGCCTCATTTTACTCTTGGCCGACCGTCGCGAGCGTTCAGGCCTGGCGCCGCCAGGCTGGCGAGAGGAATTTCATCTACACGGTGAAGGTTTGCGAGATCGTAACGCATATCAAGAAGTTCAAGGGCACTAAAACACTGATACGCGACTTCGGAATCATTGCCGACATCCTCGGTGAGCGGATGGGGTGCTTTCTCTTTCAGCTCCCGCCGAGCTACCGATATACCAAGGCCCGGCTTGCCTCGATCGTGGACCAACTCGATCCGACACGGCGGAACGTGGTGGAATTCCGGCACAAGAGCTGGTGGAACGAGGATGTCTATAGCACCTTTCGCAACGCCGGGATCATCTTCTGCTCTTGCAGCGGCCCCCGCTTGCCTGACGAACTCATCAAGACAACCGACGAGATATACGTGCGCCTCCATGGTCCGTTGCGTTGGTACAGGCATAATTATTCTGTCGAGGAGCTAGGAAAGTGGGCGGAGCGGATCAGGGCAAGCCGCGCCAAACGAGCCTGGATCTATTTCAACAATGACTACGAGGCCTATGCCCCAGAGAACGCGAAAATGCTGCACGGCCTGCTGACAGGCGGGCTCAGATAGCGCGGCGGCTTCTGCCGGCCACAAGACCGTAGACGAACAATACTATGATTGCGCCGATCACAGCGCCCACTAGCCCCGCCCCTTCGCCGGGACGATACCATCCCAGCGCCTGACCGAGATACGTCGCTACGAAGGCTCCTCCGATTCCGAGGATCGTCGTCAGGATAAATCCCGACGGCTCATTTTCGCCAGGCATAATGAATTTTGCGATGATACCTGCGATGAAACCGATGATGATGGTCCAAATAATGCCCATGCCGTTTCCTCCAACGATTCGCTGCTGCTTCCTGCCGATCAGGCCGGGAGACGTCCATCCGGTGTATATTTGTCTACGGCTGTCGGAAGCTCTCGGGATAATCGAACTAGAATTTCCTGTCGCGACAGGCCCGTTTGTTGCTCCAATTTCTGCAGGACGTCCGGGCCGATAGCTTGCTCGAGTTCGGGCGGAGTGACCTCGCGGTTCGGCCCCTGATTGACCCACGACTGAGCCGCGTCTCCCTGCCCGTTCTGTTTGAACCGCTCCAGCAACTCGCCGATTCCACCATTGAGTAGCGAACCCACGCCGCCGCCACCTAGCAGGCCCCCGAGATTGCCGAGCACACCGCTGAGAGCATCCTTACCGCCGCCCCCCTGCTGTTGACCGGAGGTCGCGTTGCCAAACATTTCCGCCAACTTGTCTCGATTTTGATAACCCGCAATCGCGAGCATTCCCAAAAGGGCGGTCATCGATGGCATTCCGCGGCTCATGTTGGCCTCCGAGTTTTGAGGGGATTATAGTGCGCGAGGAGTAGCCCCCACAGGAGCGGCCCGTCCTCACAATTGCCTGGCCTTTTCCCTGGCGGCCTGGGCGGCATCCGTCCCCGCCTGCTTCAAGCGATCGACCGCCTCGGTGCCCAAGTCGCTCGCTTCGGCCATCAGCGTATCGGCAGCTTCGCGCAGAGCCCTGGAAGCAGCGGATCCGCGCCTACTCAGGTCATCCTTGACCTGGTCGCTTACGCCGCCGATGTACTCGTCTTCGATCTGGGAGGTGCGAAACGCGCCTGCGATGGCTGCACCGATGGCCAAGCCGACGGCACCGATGACCAGGGGCTGTCTCTGCATGATATCGCCGAGGGAAGACTGAGCCTTCGCCAAGGTGTCTTCTGTTGGCAAGGGATTGCCCATTTTGGCGAACTGTTCGCGGGCGTAAGCTACGCCTTCGTCGAACCGGTCACGGACGCTGTCCGTCGCAGCAGAGACGGAGCCGGCTGCGGCTCCGGCCGCAGCGTGCGCCATCCCGGCCGCGTCGCTCACTTCGTGATCAAACTCAGGGGCGGTCGGCGGCGCTGCGGTCCGCTGCAAACTCGAGGCCGCAGCCCGAAGATTGTTCGCACTGCTGTCGACGACGTCTGACGCGACGGTAGCGGCGGATCGTGCAGCACCCTTCAACTTCTCGTCGCCAACCAGCAACCAGAGTGCGCCGCCCCCGATGAGGGCTGCGGACAAGGGATTGTCTCGGGCCGCAGCAAGAAGACTGTCAAAAAAGCCGTTTTGCGGGCCACTCATCGCACCATTCCTTTCACAGTGTCTTTGTCCTTCCCGAGCTGGCGGATAGTCTCCTTCGGCGCCAGGTTGCTCATGTCCAGCCGGTTGATGCCTACCGCAATCAGAGCGCCAGATATGGCAGCTCCGACAATCGCGGAGACCAGGTAGGCCAATGTTGGCGACCAGCCGGCACTGATCAACGCTGAAGACAGCGCGAACAACGCCATTACGATGGCGGGAATGACAAGGACTGCGCCGCCGGCCAGAAGGCCCAATGCTCCACCGAGCTTTTGAGCCTTTTCTCCCAGTTCGGCCTTCGCCAGGTCGACCTCATTCTGCACGAGCTTCGCAACCTGAGCCATTGCGTCACCGACAAGGGCCGAGACATTATGAAGATCGTTCTTGCCGGTTTCGATATCGTGCTCGATGCTCATGATGCGCTGCCGTCAACCGATGTTGGTTTCTGTCCCGTCGTCGACCCCGCAGAGCCCTGCGAACCGAAGCCCTCGCTTGCATACGCCGTGCGGGTCCCGGAACCGCCAGCCGGCCCGCTCCCCAAACCCGACTGCGGTGAGGTTGAGGACCCGCCTGACGCCTTCAGGAAGCGCACAGCGGCGAACCCGGCCAAGACGGACAGGCCGAGAAATGCTGCCGGTTGTCGCTTCGCAAAATCGGTCGCACCATCGACGAGATCACGGAAGCTGCCGTCGCGAACCTTTGCGGCCGCTTCTTCCACATAGTCGGCGGCCGAGTTGATACCGCGTGCGGCAAACGGGACGTCAGTTTCGAATGCGCCTGCGGCCTGACGGAAGTTGCCCGCCAGGCGCTCGATGAAATCGGCGCCGGTCTGCTGTTGTTGCCGCGCCCGCTCCTGGATCTGGTCGACCGTGCCACTGGCGACATTCTTGGCCGCATCGGTGGCTTCGCTGAACTTGTCCCGTGCCATGTCCGCCGACGCCTTGAGGGCCTCTCCGGCGCGCTGCTTCATCTCGGCCCCAGCGTCACCAATCTGATCCTTCAGACCGGTGGAGGAATCGCTGCTGCCTTTGTTGAAGTTGGCCGGCTTGATCACATCTGAATCGCTCATCGTGTGTCTCTCAGGTGCTCGAATTGGGGGAGGGGTTGAATGCCGCGTCGACAACGTCTGCGGCTGCTTCCTTGAGGTTGTCGGCAAGATTCCGGGTCATACGGCTCGCGTGCTGCCCGAGATCGGCTTCATTGAACGTCCTGGTCGCGGCATCGGCGGCAGACGATGTCGCACCCTTGACCGCCTCGAAACCGGTTTGGGCTGCTTCGGCTGCGGCGCGCTTCACGCTGTCGCTTGCCGGACCTGCCGTCCGATCTTCGAACTTCGTTTCGGGGAGTGCGGCTGCAATGATTGCGCCGATGGCGAGGCCGAGTCCTCCGATCACCGCGGCGTTGTCACCAATGATCTGACGTGCCTGCTCTGGAGCGGTGGTTGCCGACTCCTGGATGGCGTCCATTCCGCCGGTGATGGTGTCGCCGATCTTTCCTGCCGCGGCCGTTGCGCGCGCCTTGATGTCGTCGGCCGCCGTCTTGGCGGCATCCATCGCATCGTTGATTGCACCGCTGGCTCGTCCTTGGGATGCGGAGAGTTGTGCCTGCGCCTCACTCGTCGCGTCTTGAACTCTCTCGGCAGTCTGGTCGATGACCCGACTGGCACCATCCATCATGGGCGAAATGGCACCGGCAGCCCGGTCGCGCACACTTTTCGAGGTGAGCGCCAGGCCTGCAGCTATCATGAGAAGCGGCAGGGGCACTCCGCGCGCCAATCGCAGCAGCGGTACAGCTACCGCGGTGCCGGCAGCGACCGCGCGCATCGGGTTTTCCATCGCCTGTTGTTTGAGTCCTTGGACCCAGCCTTGAGCTTTGTCGCTCACATAACCGGACACTTCCGATTTGACATGCTGAGGCGAGACTATGTGACGCAGATCCCGCGTGGTATCCGATAAGCCCTGCTTCAGACGGTCGACCGTGGCCGCCAATTCCGCCCGGTTGCGCTCGGACTCGCGTCGTAGCTCCTCCACCGATCGCGTCATCTCCATCCTCTTGTCTATTATTGATTTGCTTCTCTTGATTGTGCTTCGAGGACGAACGGCGCTTTTAATGGATGGTTCCTAATCTCTCTTTGGAGCTGAGGCTCTGCCGCATCTCTGCCCCGTCTGCGAGCTTACGCGAGCCAGTCTCAGCCCTCGGCGCAGGCTCGCCAACGTCGCGGCAACGGGGGCCGACGCGGCAGGCATGTTCATCTGCGGGTAACGTGAGACTTTCGAGCCAGGCCTTCCCCTACTCCGCGCCGAAGCCTTCACCTGCCAGATGGAACTGACGATGCATGCGGCTCGTTGCCACCCTTTGTGGTCCCGTCGTCTCGCCATGGCTCGAAAATCGACTCTGCCTCATCGCCTGCAACCCATGCTGGCCACGCTGACCGATTCACCGTTCGACAATCCTAATTGGGTCTTCGAGGACAAATTCGACGGTTTCCGCATGGTCGCGGAAATCCGGGGTGGTCGGGTTGCGCTCTACAGCCGCAACGGGAAAATCATCAGCCACTCCTATGTGGAAATCGCGAAAGCACTTGAGGGCGTGAAGGCCGACTCCGTCATCGACGGCGAGCTCGTCGCGATCGGCAAAGACGGCGTCTCCCATTTCCAATTGCTTCAGAACGCCCTGCGCCATGAGGCGAAGCTCTTGTACTGCGCGTTCGACCTCATGTTCGCCGACGGCGAAGACCTGCGTGCGCTGCCTCTCCTCGAGCGCAAGAAGCGGCTCAAGGCCATCATGCCGCGCCACAAGCTGATCGCATTCAGCAACCACCGCAAAGGCAGCGGAACGAAGTTCTTCGCAGAAGCCGAGCGGAGACATCTCGAGGGCATCATGGCCAAGCGCGCCGACAGCCCGTACGCGTCCGGACGCCGGACCGCCGACTGGCTGAAGGTGAAAACCGCGCAGCGGCAGGAGGTCGTGATCGCCGGCTTCACGGCGCCGAGGCGGACCCGGCCTTTCTTCGGCGCCCTAGTGCTGGCAGTGTGTGAAGGCGATGGGTGGCGGTACATCGGCCACGTCGGCACCGGCTTCAGCCACCAGGTTCTCGAAGAGCTTCACAGCAAGTTCATAAGGCTCAAGACAGCCAAGTCGCCCTTTCCTGCCAAGGTGAAGGACGAGGGGGTCACCACCTGGGTGCGGCCTTCGTTGGTTGCGGAAGTGAAATTCGCCGAGTGGACCAGTAAGGGCGAGCTGCGCCAGCCGGTCTATCTCGGCCTGCGGTCCGACAAGAAGGCCAAGGACGTCGTTCGCGAGAAGAGTTGGTCGCGAAAATAATGCCCCCGTGAAGAGACGTCCGCCCCGATCAGCCGGCTTCGCGCTCGGCTGCTGAAGGCCACGGTGGCAGGGGCGGCAACCCAAGAGCCTTGCGTACAGGTCCAAACGATCGTCTGTGAGCTGCGCATGCACCGAGCCTGGCGAGAGCTTCGTAATGAGCTGGTACCGGGTAGCCCTTGTGGTCCGCGAAGCCGTAGCCGGGGTGACGCGCGTCGAGGGTCCGCATGACGGTGTCGCGCTCTACTTTCGCAAGGATGGAGGCGGCGGCGATGCTGGCGGACTTGGCGTCGCCCTTAATGATGGCTTGCTGGGGGAGGTCGATTTCCTTCAATCGCTTCGCGTCGATCAGAAGGTGTTGCGGCATCAACCCCAGCCCACGAATTGCACGCTGCATGGCCTGGATGCCCGCCCAGTAGATATTGATCGTGTCGATCTCCTCTACCTCCACGAACGCCACACACCAACTCTCAGCCTTTTCCTTGATCTCCTTTGCGAGTTCCTCGCGTGCCGCGGCGTCGAGCTTCTTCGAGTCATCGATCCCGACGATCCGCGTGCCGGGTTTCAGGATCACGGCGCCGGCGGAGACTGGACCGGCGAGAGGGCTCATTCCGGCCTCGTCCACGCCCGCTACGGCATGAACGCCGCTCTCCCAGAGAGAGGTTTCGAAACTGAGGATCTTGCGCAGGCGCTGCCCTTCGGACCTGTTTTCGAATCGCCGTTTGTCGATCGAAGCCAGGATGGCGCGGGCTCCCGCGCGGGTGTCGGCCCGCAAGATCTGCTCGACACTGACCTCGAGCGGTCTTTTCTCGACGACATAGCGCTGACGCAGCACATCGAGGGAATATCGGGGCATGGAAGCCTTCGTGGAGACTGACTGTGGAGCAGCGTGTCGGTGAACTTTGTGGCGATTGTCTGAAAGCCAAGCTACGCCGCCGAACGGCTCGCAGCGCCATGTCCAAAAGGAACCGGCCCGGCCTTCACCTGAAATGGATGCATCCAACGATCTCAGAACGGAACCAACCGGTGTTTTCATCCCTTTAGGAGGGGTGGAGCCTCGATTCCTGGGTGCTTCCGAGGGACAGGCCCATGCTCCGAGAGACCGGCAACGAAGATCAGGTTCTGGACCGCACTGCCGAAGTGGCGGCCACCATCGCGGAAGAAGGGCTCCGGTACGTCAGTGATTCCGCGCCCGGCTACACGCGCAAGCGGACCGGTACGACCTTCAGCTACTACGATAAGGATGGAAAGCGCATCACCGATGCCGCCGTCATCCGGCGCATCAAGTCGATCGGCATTCCGCCGGCCTACGAATCCGTGTGGATCTGTCCCTCGGCGAACGGCCACATTCAGGCGACCGGGATCGATGCTCGAGGCCGAAAGCAGTACCGCTACCACGCGAAATGGCGCGAGCTGCGCGACCAGAACAAGTACGAACACATCGTCCAGTTCGCTGCCGCGCTGCCCGCGCTGCGGGATCGTGTCGCGGCCGACATGAAGCTGGAAGGGCTACCTCGCGAGAAGGTTCTGGCAACGATCGTCAGCCTTCTGGAAAAGACTTTGATCCGGGTCGGCAACGCCGAGTATGCCGAGAAGAACAAATCCTACGGGCTCACCACGATGCGACGAAAGCACGTTGCGGTGGGCCGCGGCATCCTTCGATTCGACTTCACGGGCAAGTCGGGCAAACAGTGGAAACTTCGCGTCGAGGACAAACGGATAACCGCCATCGTGAAGCGCTGCGCGGAGATCCCGGGACATGAGCTCTTCAAGTACCTCGACGACGACGGACAGCCGCGCACCGTCGATTCCGGCGACGTCAACGCCTACATCAAAGACATTACAGGCGAGGACTTCAGCGCAAAGGATTTCCGCACCTGGGCGGGGACGGTTCTGGCGGCGTTGGCGCTGACCGAGTTCAAGAAGTACGACAGCCACGCCGAGGCGAAGCGCAACATCGTCGCCGCGATCGAGAGCGTCTCAAAGCAGCTCGGCAACACGCCCGCCATCTGCCGCAAGTGCTACGTGCACCCGGAAGTCCTGAACGCTTACATGTCGGGTGAGCTCGTCAAGATGATCGAAGTCAAAATCGCGCAGAAGTTCAAGCGACAGTACACCAAGCTCACGCCGGACGAGATCATGGTTCTGGCGTTTCTGCGCAAGCGTCTCGATTCTTTGAAGGCCCCCGACTAGTCCCGCGATCAGTTTTTGGACGACCTGCGCCCCTCAGCGATGGTGCTGAGCTGGCCTTAAACGGCACGTGCTCTCGTCGGCGGAAACGAGAGGCCCTCCGTTCAAATCGGGGTGCTTGGCTTGATTAGGCCCGGGGGACAGGTGGTGGCTGGTGACGGTGCGCCCAGGATGGCCATGCTAAGGTGCCAACTCAGGGGCTTGGCCGCATGGTCGTCTGAAGGGTTCGCTCGCTGATTTGGAGCCGCCGACCTGCATGCGCTGCAGTATTTCGATGAGATGGTTCATGTCCAAGCTGGTGCGCCAGGATCCGGTGGATATCATAGTGCACCGGTTCGCGTGTCCGGACTGCGAAGGCATCCACGAAGTCGAGTCCGAGTTTGAACCGGTCCGCCTTCTCCCCGACCGGCCGGCGCAGGCGCGCCCAGCGGCGGGAGCCGCTGGAGG
Source organism: Bradyrhizobium sp. 62B (assembly GCF_030272265.2). Classification (NCBI taxonomy): domain Bacteria; kingdom Pseudomonadati; phylum Pseudomonadota; class Alphaproteobacteria; order Hyphomicrobiales; family Nitrobacteraceae; genus Bradyrhizobium; species Bradyrhizobium sp. 62B. The sequence goes on from NZ_CP092841.2 coordinate 5,616,549, forward strand.
ATGACCGAGCAAGAGGTCTAGCGAAGCGAGAGTTCCGGAACATCGAGCGATCAGGGCACGTTGCTGTCGAATGGAAGCCTTTCTGGACCGCCTCCTGACGACCAAGTCCGACTTTCCGATCTGGGTACGCTACACCTTGACGCTCGGTCTGGTGGGCATCGCCTTCTTCGCCCGAGTGATGCTGGACGATCACCTTCGCTCCTATCCCGTTCTGCTGTTCATTCCGGCCATCTTCCTGTCATCCGTCCTGTTCGACCGGGGATCGGGTATCCTGGCGACTGCGGCCGGAGCCATTCTCGCCGCTATCTACCTCATCCCGGGGCCGCCATCGTCCGCGGCGATCCCGCTCGTCCTTCTGGTCCTGACGGGCATCTGCATCGCCGCCGTCACCGAAATCCTCCGACACACCCTGCAGAAGCTCTCCGAAGCGAAGGATACGCGGAAGTTTTGCTGCAGGAACTCGCGCACAGAACGCGGAACGACCTCGCGACCATCATCTCGATCCTCAGGCTGCAGGCCCGTTCCGAAAGCGATCCCGCCGTGCAGATGGCCATCGCCTCCGCGGTGAGCCGGGTCGACGTGGTCGCGAAGGTACACGACCGCTTGCGCGATACGGCCGACAGCAGCCTCATCGCACTGGCGCCGTACATCCAATCTCTATGCGGGAGCCTGGCCGACTTCCATCGTGGCGTCCGCACGATCTCTATCAGTGTCCGCTGCGAGAATATCGAGGTGCGGAGCTCGCAGGCAGCGCCGATCGGGCTGATCGTGAACGAACTGGTGACGAACTGCTTCAAGTACGCATTCCCCGAGGGGCGCCTCGGCGCCGTGGAAGTGGACGTGCGCCCGTCCGGCTCCCCGGACGGGCCGTTTTCTGTTTGGCCGGCGTGATCTAAAGCGCAAAGAAAAGGGGCCTCCGATGGAGGCCCCTCAATCCGAGAACGCTTGGTCCCGTCAGTTGTAGTCTGAATACTTGAACTGCGGGAGCGCTTTCAGCTGCTCCTTGTTGCCGCTCATGACGGCGTGGTCCGGCACCCAATCGTTCGTGCTGCGGTTCGTCGTGGTCGTCGAAGCAGCGCCGGTGGTAGTCTCGCGCGTAGTGGTCGTGTTGCTCGTCGAGCTCGTCCGGACCGGCTCTTCGACGAACTTGAGCTTGTCCATCGAGACCGCGATGTCATGCTCGCCCATTCCGAGGAAGCCGCCGATACCAATGACCACAGCATTGATCTTGCCGCTCTTGTCGACCAGCAGTTCGTTGATGTCGCCGAGCTTTTCGTTGGCCTCGTTGTAGACGTTCAGGCCCATGAGCTTCGAAGCGCGCCAATTGTCCTTCACCATCATCTTGTCGGCGGGGTGTGCGGTAGCCGCCGGCGCGGCGCGGTCGGCCGGCTGAGCGGATTGCGCGAACGCGGCGCCCCCAACCACGGCGGTGCTCAGCAAAGCGACAGCAAGAAAGCTTTTCATGGAATTTCTCCTCCAGCGTGAGTGCAGCACCCGTTCGGATGCCCGCCCCAACGCCCATCACTGCCGGTTGTTCCCGGATCGGAACGGAGGTCACGCCCCCGCGCTTTCGACCCTTCGCGCGATGAGACGCTTCTCAGGCGTGGCGCGCTCCCCGAGCGACCAGTCCCTGATAGCTCTCTTCGTACTGCCTGGCCATACGACTGGCGACGAAACGCTCCTCGAAGCGGGCGCGGATCCTGCTGCGGTCCAGCCGGCCCGCTTCCTTGACCGCTGTGATCGCCTGCTCCCGATGAAGCCGGTGACGCCGTCTTCGATGACTTCCGGCACGGATCCTGAACGGTAGGCGATCACGGGCGTGCCGCATGCCATCGCCTCGATCATGACGAGACCGAACGGCTCAGGCCAATCGATAGGAAACAGGAGAGCTGCGGCGCCGGCGAGGAACGGCTGCTTGCGGACGTCGTCCACTTCGCCGACGAGTTTGATCGCCTGGCCGTCGATCTCCGGCTCCAGCTTCTTCTTGAAGTAGGCCGTCTCCGCTCGAGGTATCTTGGCTGCGATCCGGAGCGGCATCCGGACGGCGCGAGCGATGCGTATCGCAGCTTCCGGCCCCTTCTCCGCCGTCAGCCGCCCGAGGAAAGCCAGGTACGCACCGCCTTCGTAGGAGGGACGAAACAGGTCCTTGGGCAACCCGTGCGGAATGGTCGCGATCCAATTCGCGTCGGGAAGGGGACGCCGCTGGTTGTCCGAGATCGAGACGAAGGGAGCCTTTGGGAAAGTCCCGATCACGTCGGGCAAGCCGGGAAGGTCGAGCCGACCGTGCATGGTCGTCAGAAATGGCACTCCCGTGCGGCTTAGGACCGGCAGAGGCAACCAATCCACATGAGAATGAATGACGTCGAAGTCGCGCGCGCTCTCGCCGATGCCCTCGATCAAGAGCGCGCAGGCGGCGTTCGGATCGACGCCTTTCCGCCCCAGGCGCAGCGCGCGCGGCCATACGGGGTGGAGCTTGGCTTTTGTGCTGGAATCTCCGCTCGCGAACAGGGTGACGTCGTGACCGAGATCGATCAGTTCGTCCACCAGCCAGGCGATCACCCGTTCGGTGCCGCCGTGCAGCTTCGGAGGAACGCTCTCGGCCAAAGGGGCAAGCTGGGCGATCCGCATCGAGCTAGGCCCCGAATGCGCTGCGCAAGCCAACCACAAGGACTGCGGAAATGAGAAAGGAAATCGCGAGCAGCGTCCAACTGGGCCGTGTGCTTCCGTTGGCAACGCGCGCGACAAGTATTTTCATGCACGTCAACATTCGTCTTTGGGGAGCCGGTGTAGGTAGGCTATTCCGAAGGTCGCGAGGTCTTCGGTGTCGCTCTGTCGCTCTTCCCATCTCCGATGCAGGTAGCGCTCCATAAGGCAGCGTCGGCCATCATGAGCGTCGACGTCGGGGTGCCGTGCCCGATACGCCGTCCAGGCGGTCTCCGTGGCATTTTTCAAGACGACTTCGTCGACCATCTGCATGCTCCCGGCGACCGATCCGATCGCTGGCAACTCGTCAGGGTCAGCAAAAGTTTCTAGTTTTTCCCGGTTACCCTCGCGAACCGGACAAGCGCGCATTCAGCAAGCTTTTGCGCGGGCCCGCTCACGTGCCGCACGACGGCGCTGCAGCCGCTGGCTTCGGCCAGAGCGCCTGGCGGCGAGAGGTGGGGACGCCGCTGGACTTGAAGCCGGCGGATCAACGGCGGGCGCCGGGCTCTCTGTCCTCGGCTCGGCAGGCTTGGCTTCCATGAGCTCGAGCACGGATCGGCCCTTCTCCGTTATTCGCCATCCGCCATTCAGACGCTCGACCAGTCCTTGCGAGAAGATGTCGAGCTCCGGCACGCGAGCGGCCAAGCGCTTGGTGCGGTCCGCCCAGTCACGCCCGCTCGTCGCCAGGATCGCCATGTCGCGTTTGAGGTCCGCCATGACGGCGAATCCATCGGGATAGCTCACCAGGATCTTGAGCACGGTGACCTGGAAGTTCACCCCGCCTTCTCCTATCGTCCCGTCGTCGGCGCGTCGTGGAGTGCCTCGCGTCCGACCTGCTTCAGCCTCTCGGGCGAGGTGTCGCCGTCGGTGGCCGCTTCCAGCATTCTCGAGGCAACATGGGTGCGTGCCGCGGTTTCGTGGCGCGAGACGTCCTCGCAGACCTCGTCGAAGACGGCGCGCAAGAGCGCGGTCGTGGCCGGATCGAACATGGGAACCCCCAACGCGAGAAGAGTTAGTCTACTCGGAAACGCTGTACGGTGAACTCAACAAAGTTAACGCGGTCACATCAAGCGAAAGGCCGTCGAGAGCTTCCGCGACGCAACATGAAGAGAACCCAACCGGGACTTGCTGTTGTGGTCCAAGCTCGATCCTCTCGAGCGAAGCTGCCCAGGCGCCGATGTCGGCTCGCCGCCGGGCGAGCGAAACCATTGCCAATTTTTCCCGTTGTCGGTGGGGCGGACGAACAACTTGAAAGGATGCTCAATGAAGAAGATTGCAATGTCGGCGCTGATGGTCGGCGCCCTTGGTCTCGCCTCGGTAGCCACCACGGCCCCTGCCGAAGCTCACTGGCGAGGCGGCTGGGGCCCGGGCATCGCTGGCGGCCTCGTCGCGGGTGCCGTGATCGGCGGCCTCGCCTCTTCGGCATATGGGTGGGGACCTGGTTATGGCTACTACGGGAGCCCTGGCTACTATGGGGCCGGCTACTATGGCGGTCCCTACGCCTACGACTACGGATACGACGAGCCCTATCGCTGGGGCGGCGGCTACACCACGACCTACTACACTGCGCCGGTGTCCTACGGTCATCGCTATCGCCGCGTCGTTCGCCCTGCCTACGCCTACTATCGTGGGTCCTATCCGGTCGTTCGTCATCACTGGCATCGGCACCACCGCCACTGGTGAGTGCGGGCGCACGTGAAAGCGACGAAGGCCGCACCCCGAGGGAGCGGCCTTTTTCCTTAACCCCAGTCACGCTTCCGCTCACCACCATCTGCCGGCAAACGGATCGGTCCGCTCGAAGGCGAGACGCTTGTCTGATGTTCGCTTCTGCAGCTTTGCCGATCGCTTCGGATGTGTGAGGACCGCCGCAGCGCGGGCCGGCGCTTCCTTTCGGGTCTCGCCGGAGGGTGCTGCGGGCACGGCGGCCATGGCTTCTCGCAGCGGCTCTTCCGGGACCGGGTCGGCCTGCGCGAGAATCGGCGCTTCGGCCCGCTGGCTGGTGTCGAAGACAATCTTCTCCGGGATGCTCCTCGCCGATTTTATGCGGATGATAGTCCTGTCGGGGTCGGCCAGGGCGGCGGCTTCGACCGATGCGGGCAGGTACCGATCCGCAGCGAAAAGCAGCGCCAGCAAGAACCCGCCGACGAAGACGAAATAGCGCAGAATCGGCATGTACGGCCGCTCGCAAATGAAATCAGGGGATCGGCCGGGCCGGATGGGTGGCGGGCCGCTGCGATCAGCGACCCGCCGGGAAACTCAGTCGATCTCCTGGACGACCGTGCGGGTCGACGGATCGACCAGCATGACGCGCTCGCCCGAGTAGACATAGCGGTACTTGGTAAGCGAAGGACCCCAGTCGGCAGGCACCGCCTCGAGTTCGACTTCACGCGGCACAGGCTGGCCGACCACGATCTTCTGCTGCACCGGACGAACCTTATGCTCGGTAACGTAGGTGCGGATCTTGGTGCGGTATTCCGGCTCGATCTGCACGGCGGCCGCATGACCAGTGCCGGTGGTGGTGACGACGGTCGACTGCGCCATCGCGCTCGTCGAGATCAGCGCCGCCAGCGCGGTCGTCAATAGAAGCTTGTTCATGTTGTTCTCCTCGCCGCCATATGCGGCATCCGAGAACCCGGGAATGATGGCAAGGTTCCGGGAAAACGGCAGGATGATTGCTTATTTTTCCCGAAATGATGGCGCGAGCCGTGCGGATAGAGCCATGGTGAAATCAGAACTTGATGACCGACCGCAATCCGACAACGGTCGCATTCTTGAGATGCCTCCCGGCCGATGTCCCGAGGGGATCCGTGGCGCCTCCACCGGGACGGCGGATGAACTGGACATTCGGCTGAATCGTCAGACCGGCTTGAACTTCGTACTGGTAGACGGCCGTCAGGAGCTCTTCTGAAGTCCGCAGCGGCCATCGCAGCCCGGAGGTCGACTGGAAGTCCCGATCAAGTGCCTGCGCGCGACGCGACACATGGGCGTAAGCAGCCGCGATGCCGAACTTGTCGTGGGGACGCGCGTCGGACAGCCCGATGAACTCGAGGCCACCGTCGGCGTAGATATCGATCAGATTGCGATCGGACGGTCCATAGGACCCGCGAGCGAATACGCCGATGCCGCGATCGTCGTCGCGGCCGACGCGAAAGAGCTTCTGTTCGAACACGGCGTAGAGGCCGTAGTCGCCTGCGATGCCGGCAGGCGTTCCCGAACTCGCTGGATCCGCCAGCGAAAGGCCTGTCGTATCGAAGCGCAGATCCGTGAAGCTGCCGAAATGGCGCCAGCCGCCAAGCTTGAGCTTGCCGTCGAGGCCGGGATCACCCTTCTTCGCGTTCCATTGCAATTGCGCTTCGTAGAGAACGAGAGGCGGATCATTCACGCGGAAATTGACGCCGTAGCGATTGCGTAGCTGCGGGTCGTTGAAGCCCGGGCCAGCCGCATTGCCGTCGAATACGGCGCCCAGCACCGAGAGATTGTCGCTCAAGTCGGCACGCAGGCGTGCTCCCATGGCGGCAAGCGGCGGCGAAGGACCGCCGCTCGGGAGATTGAGCGACAGACCGGCCGGCCAACCGAGAGAGGCGTTCGTGAAGACGTCGGTGTACTTCGACGTCATGAATTCCGTATCGGCGGCAAGCTGTCCCGCCCTGAGCGCGATCTTCTCGCCCCATTTCTTTTCGAACCAGGCCTCATAGAGACGGGTCGTCGGCAGCGCTTCGATTCCGCTGACATCCATGAAATTGAACAACGAACCTCGGGACAGTCCGCCGCCGTCGATCTGAAAGACGTTCGCGTGGAAGGTGACCTGCTTAAGCCCGACCAGCTTCTCGAGGTCGGCATCAAAAGCGAAGTTAATGCGATCCTCGTACACGGCACTCTGTTTTGCGCCTCCGGACGGGTTGCCCAGAACTTCGCCGATGTAAGTGACCGCAAACTTGACGCCCTGTCTCTCGAAGGGATTGGGCAGCAATCCCAGCGTCGTCTCCTGCACGGTACTTTCGCCGGTATCAGGATCGGCGGGCTTGAGGTCGTCGGTCTTCTTGTCCTCTTGAGCGAGTGCGACGCCACAAAGCAGTGATGCCCCAAGCAAAATCAACAGACGACGCATGTGACCCATCCAACCATGACAGCATGATGCAGGTTTTGGACGTGGTTACAACTTTGCAGTCCATGCCGACTTGGTCTGGTGGTCAAAAATGCACACGCCGAACCAATAGGCCTGCACGGACGTTATGAGTTCCGGAATCGGATCCAATGCAGCGAGGAGCGACTAAGTGGCGAGGAGGAAAACGCGCAAGAAGCCGGTCGAGAATAAAGATCAGGACAGCTTCTTGCAGCGCCTGGGGCCCGGCCTCATCACGGGCGCTTCCGACGACGATCCATCCGGTATCGGCACCTACAGCCAGGCTGGCGCTCAGCTAGGATTCGGCATTGGCTGGACCATGCTGATCACCTATCCGCTGATGGCCGCGATCCAGGAGATCTCGGGTCGTATCGGACGCGTCACCGGGCACGGCATCGCCGGAAATGTCTGCCGAAATTTCCCCGCGCCCGTTATCTGGTCCATGATCGTGCTGCTCTTCGTCGCCAACACGATCAACGTCGCCGCCGACCTTGGGGCGATGGGCGATGCGCTCAAGCTTCTGATCGGCGGACCTGGCACCCTTTACGTCGTAGTCTTCGGCGCGGTGTCCGTCATAGCGCAGATTTTCTTCAAGTATGAGCGTTATGTGGCGATCCTGAAATGGCTGACGCTCGTTTTGCTCGCTTATGTCATCGCCCTATTCCTCGCAAAGGTGCCTTGGGGCGAGGCGCTGAAAGGACTCCTAATTCCGAAAATCGAATTTAATGGGCCCTTTCTGACGACTTTAGTCGCGATCCTCGGCACGACGATTTCGCCCTATCTGTTCATCTGGCAGTCCTCCCAGGAAGCCGAGGAGCAGCGGATCGATCCCGACAAGAAGCCGCTCAAGCGCGAGCCCGAGAAGGAGGACGAGGAGGTCAAAAGAATTCGGATCGATACGCTCGTCGGCATGGCAGTGTCGAACGTCATTGCGATCGCGATCATCATGACGACGGCGGCAACGTTGCACGCGTCCGGAAAGACCGACATCGAATCGTCGGCCCAAGCGGCAGAAGCCCTGAGGCCCGTCGCGGGGGCAATGGCCGAGTTGATCTTTGCGCTCGGCATCATCGGAACGGGCCTGCTTGCGATTCCGGTGCTCGCCGGCTCGACAGCATACGCTATCGGAGAAGGTCGCAAGTGGCCGGTCGGCCTGTCGCGAAAGCCGAAGGAGGCGGTTGCGTTCTATGGTGTACTCGCACTATCGGTCGCGCTTGGCGTCGGGCTCAACTTCACGGCGCTTGACCCGATCAAGGCGCTCTATTGGAGTGCCGTCATTAACGGCATACTGGCTGCGCCGATCATGACCGTCATGATGCTGCTGGTCCGGCGGAAATCAGTGATGGGCGATCTCATGGTTTCGGGACCAGTCTATTGGCTGGGCTGGGTCGCGACCGCGGCTATGTTCATGTGCATCATGGGCATGGCTTGCTCGATGGTGTGGTCGTAATCCCGCACGGAGACGACCGCATCGTGCTTCCGGCGTCAGAAAGGGCTGCCAGGCCGTCTTGCGCCCCGGTCAAAGGTCCTGCCGACCTCAGCGAAGGCTGCTGCTGGACTTGTCCCTTCGGGGCTGCATTGGACTGCCTTTTCTACATCCTGTAACCCGAGAACCTTGGGATCGCCGTCGGTCCTTCAGGCGTGAAGAGCATCAGGTCAGGCGATGACCGAAGCCTTCGACGCAGCGCTTTGCCATACCAGCCGGCGCGCAGACGCTCGCCGTCATTGCTTCTGCAAAATGGTGGAGAGCGCCGTGCCGTCGTTCAAGATCGAGAAAATCTCTCGCGAGGACAGATGCGCGGCGGCCTCCTGAAAAGTATCGCTGGCATCGACCTTGGCGCGCCCGACCACCAGGTTCGCGTCGACCGTGTCAGGCCGGACGGCGCGAGGAGGCGCCAGCTGAGCGACGTGAAAGGCCAGCAACTCGGAGTCTTCGCGCAGCGCCACAAGAGCGGGTTTAATGCTGACATCCGCCGCCGCGCTCAATTCGTTGGCCCGGCGCAAGACCGACGGCGGCTCCCGGTCTTCAGGGGTGGCAAACAGTTCGCCGGAAGCGGGATTGGCCGTCAGCGCACCGATGGGCACGGCGAACAGCAGCCCGACGATCACCGGCGACATCCAGAGCAGAAGCGGCAGCGAAACGGCGTAAGCGCTCGCCGCCATCGCAACGCCGCACAGGGTCGGGACGCCGTATTTCCGATACAGCTCCCGGCGCTCCACCGTACCGTCGTCGCGCCTTTGCGTCTGCCAGCCGGCATCGCGGCCAGCCAGAATCTCGATGACCGCGATAGACTGAAAGATCATCATCACAGGCGCCATCAACGCGGAGACCACTATCTCCGCCAAAACTCCGGCCAAGGTCCGCAAAGCCCCGCCGAATTGGCGTCGCTCCGCGCGCCGTAGCCAGACAAGGACAAGGCTGAGCAGCTTCGGCAGCAGCAGCAGTCCCATCGTGGCGACGAACACCCAGATGGCCAGCACGGGATCCTGGGCCGGCCAGGTCGGAAACAGCGAGAAGCCCTTCGGAAAATACTCCGGACGCACAAAGCGAGCCTGCAGTGAGATTAGCATCCCCAGCAAGAGGAACAGCAGCCAAAGGGGCGCCGTCAGATAGGCTCCGATCCCCACCATGAAATGCAGGCGCGATACCCAGTGGAGACCGCGAGCGGGCACCACTGCGAGATGCTGAAGGTTGCCCTGGCACCACCGCCGATCGCGCGCCGCGAAATCGAGCAGTGAAGGCGGCACCTCTTCGTAGCTTCCCCCGAGCATCGGCAGCATGTAGATGCCCCACCCGGCCCGCCGCATCAGCGCGGCCTCGACGAAGTCGTGGCTGAGGATGTGCCCGCCGAACGGCTTGGGCCCCCGAAGCTGCGGCAGCGCCGCAGCTTCCGCGAACGCCTTCACGCGGATGATCGCGTTGTGGCCCCAGTAGTTGCCTTCCGAGCCGTGCCACCAGGCGGCGCCGGCCGCGATCATCGGTCCGTACAGGCGGCCCGCGAATTGCTGGACGCGGCTGAACAGACTTCGCGCATTGACGACCATTGGGAGCGTTTGGACGAGCCCGGCGGTTGGATTGGTTTCGATGGAATGGACTAATTGGACGATGGTCTGCCCGCTCATGAGACTGTCGGCGTCGAGCACGATCATGAAGTCGTACACGGCGCCGAATCGCGTGATCCATTCGGAGATGTTGCCGGCTTTCCGGGCCGTGTTCTCGGCCCGATGACGATAGTACAGGCGTGGCACGCCGACAGCCTGTCGCAGCGCGAGAAGCGCCTTTTCCTCGGCGACCCAGATGTCCGGATCGGTGCTGTCGCTCAGGACGTACCAGTCGAACAACTCCCCGTGCGAGGTCGCCTCCAAGGATTCGATGATCGCACGAAGTCGTGCCGTCAGTCGGTGCGGGTCTTCGTTGTAAGTGGGAAGCAGCATGGCGGTGCGGCTTGCGATCGCAGGCAGTTCCGCGTCCGGCGGGAAGGCGCCCGGGCGATGGGCGAGCAACAGGAAGAAGCCCGCCAGCGCGGAGGCGAATGAAAAGGCGACCCAGGCGAGCAGGATCAGAAAGAGCGCCAGCACCATGGCTTCGAGGACGGTGACGCCGCCGACCTCCAGCACGCGATACATCTCATAACCGCCCGCCCCCGTGAGCGCCGCTGTCGCGAGCAGAATGACGCCGCGTCGCCAGGCCATCGCGGGGCCTACCGCCGCAGGAACGCGGTCGAGGACCCGGCCTTTCCCGAGGTCGCCAGGAGCCATCGAAAGCGGGGACTCGCCAGGCAACAGCCGCTGCGTCGTGATGTCGCCGGCGACCGGGCGGGGCGCCGTGTTCAGGGTGCCCATCGGTAGACCCAGACTTCCGACAAGGGCTTGTCGCCCTCGGTCAGAAACGCCCGCAGCTCGATCGGCTCTCCCTTCACCTGGCACTGGAAGCTCAGCCGCCAGCCGCCGGTGTAGGGATTGGGCTGCGTGACGATGTTCTTCACCTCGGACTTCTCCGCCGTGACCACGCCTTTGACACCCGCCGGATCGATGCCCTTGAGGTTATCGCCGAGCAGATCGAGCACGAACAGGCGTGCGTTCTCGCCCCGCGCCCCTATCCCGCTTCGCGTAAAGCGGGCCAGCGAATGCGGCTTCGGACTATCCGGCCCCCAATGCAGCCGATAGGTGTAGTTGTGTTCGCCCTTGGCCTGCAGCGGGTTCTTCGGCCGCCAGAACGCAGCGATGTTGTCGTGGACCTCCTCTTTGGTCGGGATCTCGAACAGCGTGACGCCGCCCTCGCCCCAATCCCCGATCGGCTCCATCCAGAGACTGGGGCGCTTTTCGAAGCTGGACTCGATGTCCTGGTAGGCGAAGAAGTTCCTCTCCCGCTGCATCAGGCCGAAGCCGCGCGGATTGAGATCCTGAAAGGTGCTGATCTGGAGGTCACGGGGATTGCTGAGCGGCCGCCACAGGCTTTCGCCCTTGCCGTTGAAGATCGCGAGCCCGTCGGAATCGTGAACGGAGGGACGGAAATCATCGATGTCGTTGCGGTCGTTCGGACCGTAGAAAAACATGCTGGTCATGGGCGCGAGCCCGGCGCGCGGCATCTCGACGCGCGGGTAGACCGACATTTCGACGTCGAAGACCGTCGTGTCCCCCGGACGCACGGTAAATCGATAGCTCGCGGCGCAGCTTTTGCTGTCGAGCAGGGCATGGATCACCAACGAGGTCGCGCCCGGCGCCGGCCGCTCCAGCCAGAACGTCTTGAAGAGCGGAAATTCCTCGCCCTTGGCTTCGCCGGTATCGATCGAAAGGCCGCGGGCGGAAAGCCCGTAAGTCTGCCCTTTGGCGACGGCGCGGAAGTAGCTCGCGCCCAGGAAGACGCAGACCTCGTCGTAGTAGTCAGGGCGGTTCATCGGCGCGTGGATGCGGAAGCCGGCGAAGCCGAGATCTGTCTCCTCAAACGCCGGCACCTTCTCGCCGAAGGAAAAGTCTTCCTTGCGGTATTTGATCTCGCTGGCCTTTCCGTCCGCGACTTCGAAGATGTTCACGCGGTTCTTGTAGAAGAAGCCGCGATGGAAGAAGTGCGCTTGGAAAGGAAGATTCTTGCCGCGCCAGAGCGCGCGATCGGGCAGGAAGCGGATTGAACGGTACTGATCGTAGTCTAGGTCCTTCAAGCCGCCCGGCAGCTTTTCGTCGGGCGCTTCGTACGGCTTGCTCGCCAACGCACGGGCGAGGTCTCTCACAGAGGAAGGGCTGAACGCGCCCTCCGGCGGTCCAGCTGCGGCGAAGCCGCTCCGCGCAGCGAGCAGCACCGCCGGCAGCAACGCCGACCCTCGAACAAGCTGGCGTCGGTTCACGGGCTCTCCTACTCGCTACTGCTGTCGCGGCAGGCAACGGCCGCCGAGCCTGCGAGTTCCACCGCCCCGCCATCACTGGCAAAGTGTCTGCCACGACAAGATGGAGTTTTGGCATTGCGGGCGGCGCTGCCTCCAACCTGCAGTCCCGCAAAAAGTGAGAAAGTAAAGAGCCGCGCTGCGGCGGCTAGTTTCAGATCTTGCTTCTTGTGTCTATTTCTTGAGTGCGTCAGCTGCGTCTCTTGCGGCGTCCTTGACGTCTCCCGCAGCGTTGTGGGCGGCTCCTTTGGCCTTATCCATCTTGCCTTCGGCTTGCAGGTCCTTGTCTCCTGTGAGCTTGCCAGCCCCCTCCTTGATCGCGCCTTTCGCCTTGTCAGCGGCGCCCTTCACATGTTCACGGTCCATGATCTTTCCCTTCTCGTCCATGGAGCGAGCACAACGAAACCGACGCGTGGTCGTTCCTGCGCGACGCGAAGCGATTGGCAGCATGACTTGGCTGTAGCGGTGGACAAAGGACGGAGATTGCTTCTTTCCTGCCAGATCCTGCACGGAAAGTGTCAGCCATGCAGTCGCAAGTTTTGATCAATTTTGGCGGAAATCTTCTGGAATGCGCACGTTGACGAAGCGGCGGGGCCTAGATGGAGAATAGCCATGCGATACTTGTCTGCGGCATTGCTTCTCGCACTTCCAATCATGCCGATAGCTACTAAAGCCCAGCAAACAGGGCCGACGTTGCAATCCGGAGCAGCTCAAAACGTGCAGACCGAAGCTGATAAGGGTATCAAAACCCGTAATTCCGGCGAATCGGGCTATGTCGGCAACCAGGACCGGCCCGGCGCGGCTTCTCATGCGCCGGGGGAGACAACCAACACAGTCGGGACGACAACAGGTAGCAGTGCGTCTGGCAATCAATCACACATCAATAGCTCGCAGGCGGACTACGACGCCTCTTTGAAGGACGGCTCTGCGGCGAAGAAATAGCGTCGAGGTCGCCTAAGAAAGGACCGGCTGCGATCAGACTGAAGCCCGCCAGAACACTAGGGGGCTTCTTTTTTGCGCGAGGCCTTTGGCTGTTTAGGAGATGCGGGCGTTTGCATGAACATGAAGGCCCGCTTGGCGCGGATATGCCCGCTGCGGAGCTCAGAGTGGGCATGTGAGAAGATCGCTGCAGCAAATCTGCGGCTTCCTAAGTTACCTCCATCAATGGGCGATCGTGCCACGTTGAACGATCCTAATCGTTCCTAGAAGTTCGGCCGCATTCAGATCAGCTGCCACTGAGAGCGCGTCGATCGGTAATCGACCCTGCCGTGAACTGGGTGAGGGCTGCAGCCGCACTTACATCAGCGTCCAGATCCGTCCATAGTGCGACGGGATATCAAGATCTACTCGCCGGAATGAAAGTACGTTCCTCAGGTCGAGAGCGCCGCCATGCAGCTCTTCGACGTAGTCACCCCCCATCGGAAACCAGAACGGGACAGTCCGGCCGGTGTCGCTGAAATTGATTGCGACCAACGTGTACTGGGTGGCTGCATAGCGCGCGAACAGCAGGACTCCGAACTGCTGATAGCGATCCCAATCGTTGAAGAAGAAGTACGTGCCCTGACGAATGTGGTCGCGTCGCCGCCTGATCCGCAGCAGCCTGCGGATCAGGCTCACGATGGGTCGGCCGGACTCATCGTAGAAGAAATCCCATCGCATCGGCCGCAGCAGGGAGACGCGGCCCATTCCAAAGTCGGGCAGAAAGTAGTTCTCGGCAAATTCCTCGCCTTGCCAGAGCATCGGAATGCCTTTGCTCATCAGCAGGCCGATCAAATAGGGCTGCAGCATGTACCAGAGTGTCCGGTCGCCCTCGGCGAACAGCGGATTGACGGCTTCGTCGGGATTGGAGGTCCCGAAATTGCAAAGGAAGCGTTCGTGATCGTGGTTCTCGACGTATTGAAGTGCAGTTTTGGGGATCTCGTCACCGTTGAGCGTCTCCCGGTCGGGGTAGCCGAAGAGGCCCAGCTGCAGACCCAGGTCGGCCAGCCGGCCGCGATCCCCATGGGCAACCGCGCGCGCAGCGCCGTAGGTGCCGTTCTGCCACGTGCAGTTGGAATAGGTCGAGCGCAGCACTTCCTCGGGGGCTTCGAGCTGTTCGGCCATTTGCACCAGCGTCAGCGGCTTGCCTGCTCCTGCGTCGAAGCGGCTCCAGTAAGGTCGACCCGACGCGATGTTCGCCTTGGTCAGTTGGTGCGTTTCATAGACGAGGCTCGCATAACCCACGCCCATGGGCCCGTCCCAGTAGTTCGGGACGCAGTCGTAGCGGAAGCCGTCGACGTGATAGACCTCGAGCCAATGGTGATTGGCCGTGAAAAAGAAGTCGCGCGTGATCTCCCGATTGAAGTCCGTGCTCTTCCCGAAATTGCTGAAGTAGTCTTTGGCAAACGGCCCCATGAACGGATTGTCGCGGTACCGCAGCCGCGTGTAGGCGTCGTAGTACGGGAAATCCACGCCCGTATGGCCATAGACGACGTCCACGATCACTGCGATCCCGTGCTGATGGCAAATGTCGACCAATTGCTGGAAATCCAACCGATTGCCGAAGCGCTCGTCGACGCCGAAATAGCCGATCGGCAGATAGCCCCAGTCGACCGAGTTGCCGACGTTGGACAGCGGCATGATCTCGATGGCGTTGATACCGAGGTCAGCTAGGTAGGCCGCGAAGCCGCGGGCCCGATTGAGGTCGCTGCCGAACTCGGCGATGTTCACCTCATAGAGGATCAGATCTGCCAGCGCCGGCGTCCGCCATTGCGCCTCGCCCGCACTCCAGACGTAGGGCTCATAGCCCAGGGTGAAGGCGGATTGCTTGCCGACACCGAACTCGCGTGCGAAGGGATCGATGATCCAGTCGAGCGTGCCTACGCTCGGATTCGTGATCGTGTAGCGATAGACGTAGCGGCCCGGATTGCCCCAAGCTGAGCCCGGCACTGCGGGCAGCGTGCCGGCGATGGGTACGGTGGCCGACCAGAAGTCCCCATACGGCGGACGAACACTGTGCGTAAGCTGGAACTCTCGAGCCGGAAAGGCCTGGAGAAACTGATCTGCCTCATGGATGATCTTCACGGTGACGACGTCGCTGTCGGCCGCCGACACCCAGGGGAGCCACAGTCCGAACGTCACCGTTCCGTGTGTTTCGACGGCGCCCAATGATCCGAGTGGCATCAAGTTCATGCCACAGCGCCTTCCAGCGGCTTCCACTGGATGTTGCGAAAGAGCACTCGGCCCGTATGTGTCTGCAGGCCGATGAACCGCGGGTCCTGCGCGGTCGACGGCAGACCGCGGCGCGGAGACTGCGGATCGCCGGCGAAATGGAAGATGTTTACCGTCTGCCCGTTCAGCACGACGGTGATGTCCGCACCATCGACGGTGATTTCATAGCTGTTCCATTCTCCGACAGGATGGATAGTCAGCGGACCGTCGGTCGGCCCCTTGAAGGAGTAGACTGCACCTGTCCTGTGGATCGGTGCCCTGTCCGGTCGGGCCAATTCGTCGATCTGAATTTCGAAGCCGAAGTTGACGCCGACATAGGCCGTGTTGTCGTAACCTTCGTTTCGAGGGTCGGGGAAGCCGATGAAGACACCCGAATTGTCGTCGGGCGCGGTCAACATCCATTGCAGCCGCAGAACGTAGCGAGGAGGCGTGGGGCGCTTCAGCCAGAGGAGCCCAAGGTCCGTTCCCGTTCGCGTCTCGAGCACACCGCGCCGAACCCGGAACGAGCCAGGGTCGTTCCGACCGGGCTGGTTGCTGATCGTCGACATTGTCCAGTCACCAAGAGTGTTACCGTCGAATAGCGTTTCGAAGCCCGGATCGGCCAAGACAGGTGGCGGCGCCATGATCAAGTCGCCCGTGCGGCGCGACAGTGCGATCCCGGTCAGCATGGGGTTGGGAGAGCCGATGCTCGGGAACAGCGCGGGGCCTGCCGCATAGAGGTTTTCAGTGTGATGGAAGCGTCCGTTGCCATCGGTGACGCTCGCGGCCGGGTCGGTGCCCATCCAAAGCGTCCCGGCTTCATGATGCGTCGTCCCAAGCCCGTCCTGGTTGCTTTGGAGCACCTGCATCGGCTGCCCGTTGGCGAAGGTGGCGGCGACCTTCTGCATTGCCGCATCCATAGCGGCCCAAAGATCGCGATCTCGCTGTGTCGGTGTTAGCGCAATCGATGCGCGACGAACCCCGTATTCGTCGGTGCGCGCGCTCAAATCGACCCGGCTTGGATGAGCGGCGGGATCGGCCGGGTCGGCCGGCTCCATCTCTCCGAGGCCCCTGATTGCAATTGCGATATGCGTATCGGTCGAAGTCCGCAGTTGGTCGTAGAAGTCGACGTCCGGCACCTTGCGATAGAGTTCGTCCTCGCCGCCTACGGTATTGCCGCCGCCGCTCGCAGCAATCTGAAGGTGAAAGTGACCGATCAGGTCACCATTTGGGCGCGTCGCCCGGCCCTTCACGAACATGGCCGCGGTCTGCAGTTCGTTCACCGCCGACGAAAGCCCGGGAATCGCCGAGCGCGGCACGCGGATAACGAGGTTCGAGCGAAGGTGAGCGATCAGGTTCTTGCCGATGAGCGGCAGGGTTGGAAGTCCGGTGGCATCGAACGACGCCAGAGCGAGCCGCGCGTTCTCGATCGTGCCGAGCGCCATGATGACGGCGCCGCCCGGAGCCAGGTCAATCGGGCCGCGGCTCGTCTCGACGCCGGAGATGCGCCATGTCCCTGCCGCGGTCGGCACCGTGCGCAGTGTCAGCACATGCGTATCGGGCAGCACCATGAATTCCTTGACGGAATCATTGCCGTTGGAATCGCTCGCCGCGGTTCGCGCCGCCTTCATGAGCAGCGGAACGACGCTGAACTTGTTGAGCGGGAAGAACCCCGCATGTGGGGGGCGCGCCTGTACGGCAAGCGGCGCTTCGAGCTTTAGCATGTTCAGCAGGTCGTTTTGCGAAAGCCCGCCACTCGACGACAGACCGAGCAACTGTGCGGGGTCCGCGCCGGGCTTCAGCAGCGGCGAGGGCGGGAGCGCGTCGAGCGTAATCGCCCCAGGCACGCTGGACAAATTATCGAAGAGCTGACGACGAAGCGCGTTCTGCAGTTCGCCGAAAATGAAGTCGTTCGCCTCGTCGACACCGATCTGCCGCGAACTCTCGTCGAAATAGCGGCTGTTCAGATCGGCTACGGTATTTGCCGGCCAACCCGACATCTCCTCGTCCAGAAGACGAGGCGACCAACCGCCCCAATAGAGTGATCGGCCTCCGAGTGTATACGCCAGTCCCTTGAAGGGAATGGTCGATTTCCAAGGAATGCCCCAAACCTCGTTGCGTGGCGGCTCCGGCTGCGGCAAATTTTCGTCCAGAAAGAATGGATTGGCCGGATCGCCGAACCCCTGGATCCCCGTGTTCTGGACGTGCTCAGGAACGGTGAACAGCCCGGCGTCTACCACCAGTGTCCGCAATCCGCCGCCACTCTGCTTCTGTCGGAACCACAGATGCTCGGCGATAGCCGAGCCGAACGTACCGCCTCCCACGATGATGAAATCGAATGGTCGCCCGCCTGTGGATTTCCACGCATCAACCTCGGCCAGGTTGTTGCAGAGGTAGCGGCCCTGGATGTCTTTGGTGAACGAGGTCCTTTCGGTGGTGATCGCCATTGCCCGCTCCTGGTGCAATCCTCGAACTCGCCTTCCTGTTAGGGCACGATCTCCTTCAATCTAAAATGAGCTAGTTCACAGATTGCTCTCACTTCTAGCGTCGCAGCGGGAGAGGCCTCGCTGGCGATTGGGTCAGGTCCCAATCTAGGATACTGGAGCAGCTCCATATCTAGGTCAGAATTCCAGCCTGTCGCGGATGGCGTCGATGCCGTCCCTCGCGCACGCTTCGTCAGCGTCGCCCCCGGAGCTCCGGAGACACCTACCGCTGCGACCAGCGAGCCGGTGGCTTCGACCACCAGTCCCCCTCCTATGATGACTACTCCAGGAAGATGGCGAATGCCCGCCTGCAACATGCCGGGTTGACTGATCGCATTGAGCTCAGTCGTACTGGTCCTGAACGACGCGGCCGTCCAAGCCTTGCCTGCCGCCGTTGGTGGCATGTGAGGACCTGCAAAGCGATCAGGCAGCATCACTTGCGTCACGCCGAAACGATCGACCACGGCGACTGCGACTTGGAATCCCCGGGAGCGGCAGCTATTCAACGCGGCGCGTGCAAGATCGAATGCCAACTCTGGAGCTAGTGATTTGTAGGCGACCAAGTTTTCTTCTGCCCGCAGCGGGCAGACGGAAGCGATCACCAAGGCAGTCGCGACCATCAGGGGTCGAGTGTTCCATGGTTATCTCCGGCAACGGGACAGGGACCTATTTGACCTCACCATACGTCAGATCATCAAACAGGGTCACGCTATCCGCCTTGGTCCACAGGCCGATCATGCCCGATTGGGAGATCGTGGCGTCCTCCACATCGAACAACTGCCGTCCGTCGTATGTCACCCTGAACCGCGTTCCTGTGAAATCGCAGCGCAACACGTGCCACTGGCCGGAGGCCACGGGCGCTTTCATGCCATATCCGCCCTTGCGACCTGCGATATCCAGAGACGTTCGAACGCCGTTGAGCGTCTTGTAGAGCACGACATTGTCCTCCAAAGCGTTTGCCCGGACGACGTAGTAGTTGTCGGCATCCTTCGCGCGCCAGATGAGTCCCGCAGCGCGATCCTCGGAGCCGGCGACCGCCTTGAATTTCACCTCGACGAAGCCGTCGCGGATGTCGGTACCCATTTTGAGCGCCACTGGGAAAGTCGCCCTGCCGGATTGCTTGAGGACGTTCGGCTTGCTCGGCGCCGTGTGGTCTGGCTCAACGGTCCAGTTCGCCTCTCCTCGGCCAGTCATCGTAAGGATCCAACCTTCAGGCGACGTTCCCGCGGGAGCGTCATCGAAATTCACGGTCTGAGCCATGGCGGACGCTCCCATCAACGAGATCGACATGAACGCTAGGGCGAGCAGCGGCTTGGCCCGGTAGGACATCGGATCGCCTCCTTTGCGATCTTCGCCTCAGTTCTTCGTGCTCGCCGTCTTGTCCAGGGCAGCGCGCAAGCCTTCGGCAAGCCGGATCGCGTCGTCATTCGCCCAAAAGTGCATGAAGAATAGCCTCGGCTGCTCATCGAGCATGTGACTGTGTAGCGCCGTCACCTCGATGCTGTGTGTCCGCAGCGCCACGATGACGGGGTTGACCTCGTCGGCCGTCAGCACGAAGTCGCCCGTGATGGCGGCCTTTCCGCCCCCGGTCGGCTGGAAATTGATGCCGATCGCCACGCCCATCGGGCCGACGGGCGTCAACGGCGTTCCGTCTTGCGTGATCGGGTCGCGCCGCTTCACGTTGAACTGGTAGACCCCGCCGTTTGCTTGGCCTTTAACGCCGATGATCTGGTCGAGCTTCGCCGTATCGAGGTCCACGGCAGGCGGCGGGCTCGCGGGGGCCGCGATAGTCAGCGGCGTCGTGCTCTCAGCCAGCGCATCGTGGATCGCCGAGGCCAGCTTGAGGGGGTCGCCGTGGCCGGCCAGGTGCATGTAGAACGTCGCCGGGCTCGCGCGCAGCAGATGATTGTGCACGGCTGTGATTTCGAGACCGCTCGCGATCATCTTCGCCATCACAGGGTTAATTTCGGTCTCAAGCAGCACAAGGTCGCCCATGACCATGGCGCCACCGTGCCCAGGTTTGAAGGCGACCCATCCCCCAAGCGCCAGTGAAGGCTTGATCGTCACGCCGTCCAGGGTCACCGAAAGGTCGCTACGTGGAAAGCCGTAGCGGTGGATGTCATCGGAGACCGCGGCCTTCCGGCCGAGGGTCTCGTCGACCTTTCGCCAATCGATCGATTGCGCGCGCGCCATGTAGACAAAGGACAAGTAGGCGAGAGCGAGGCCAGCCACTGCCAGGGACAGGATTTTGCGTTTCATCGTGCGCGTCCTCCATCTCAGTTCCGCTCTTTGATCTGGCCGCTGCTATCGACGACGAGAGTCACCGGCTTGCCGTCCTTCACAGCCTTGGCGGTGATGCCCTCGGCGGTTGATTTGACGTCGGTCACCTGCGAGTACCCGGCCGCCTGGATCTTGGCGACAAACTCGTCTTGGGTCAGGGCGCGGGCAGGCGAGAGTCCCGCTGCAAGCGCCACGAATATCGCTACCTGATAGATCGTCGAAGTTCGCATGTCTGATCTCCTGGTGGTCCCAGCCCCAGAAGTAGTCCCGCATCCGGCCTCACCTGACCTTGTTGGCCGGCCCATCGTGCGATCCCCTGATCGTGTCGCGGCAACATCGGTCGTGTAGGAGAAGACCTGGGTTCACCCGCTCGATGCGCGAAACGCCGCGCGAAGCCGCGAGCCGGCCCAGCGCGGCGCGACCGCCGAGCCTACCGATCGAGAAAGTTTGTCGGGTGAAAGGTAGGTGTACAATGCTGACATGCTGCGCCCTTGGTGATCAGGACGCGATTCTTGAGCATGACGCCTCGCGGGGAGATCGCATATCCCCGTCACGCGACTAAAAACTCACTCGGCGAGGCTGTCAACCCGCGATCGCTCGGGCGCGTGAAACCGACCGTCACGAAAATTTCACCGCCGTCCGGAACGGAGAAGACCTGACCGCCGGGTCAACGCGCCGGCCACGGAAAACCGCCGCTTGAAGGATCCACGCGATCTCACGTAGAGTGCCGGGGCGGGATCAAGCAGACTCCCGGCGAGACTTCGGTCCAAGCTCTGCGCAGCACGCAACACGTGGAGCTCGCGCATGGACACCGAAAAACACTCCTCCGCCCGACGCACGGTAGCCATCCTCTCGCGAGGAGACGCCGCCGCGCGTCGAGATCCCACCCCGAAAAGCGGCCGCTTCGTCGACGTATTCGATGCGCTTGCCGCCGTCGGCATCGAGGGGCGCCCCGTGATCTACGACGAGAGTTTTGCGGAGGCCGCCCGCGAAGAACTGCTCGCGGTTGACGGCGTACTCGTCTGGGTCAACCCCATCCAAGACGGCCGCAACCGCGCCGGTCTCGACGCCCTGCTGCGCGACGTCGCCGCGCAAGGAGTTTGGGTGAGCGCCCACCCGGACGTCATCCTCAAGATGGGCACCAAGGAGGTCCTCTATCGCACCCGCTCCATGGGCTGGGGAGGCGAAATGGCGCTGTACCAAACCGCCGCTGCGATGCGCGCCGAGCTGCCGTCGCGGCTCGCCTCCGGCCCGCGCGTGATTAAGCGCAACCGGGGCAATGGTGGCCAGGGCGTCTGGAAGGTCGAGAAGCTGGCGACCTTATCCATGATCAGGGTGCTGGAAGCGACCAAAGACACGCCGGAGGAACTGACGCTGGACGATTTTCTCCGCCGCTGTGCGGAGTATTTCGAGAACGGCAGCGTGGTCGACCAGGCGTTCCAGCCCCGGTTAGATGAGGGCGTCGTGCGTTGCTACATGGCCGGCGACCGCTGCGCCGGCTTCGGTCACCACAAGGTCAAAGCTTTGGTGGAGTCGCCGGCCGCGCGCGCCGCGGCCGGGCCGCGGCTCTACACGTCCAACGCCGACCCGCGCTTCCAGCGGCTGCGTCGGCTGATGGAAGACGAGTGGACGCTGCAGCTAACCTCGCTGCTGGATATCGCGCCAAGCGACCTGCCGGCGATCTGGGACGCCGACTTCATGCTCGGCCCCGTCCAGCCTGATGGGAGCGACAGCTACGTGCTCGGCGAGATCAATGTCAGCTCGGTGCATCCGTACCCGGCAGAGGCGCCGTCGGAGATCGCCCGACGGGTCGCCGACCGGCTAAAGCTCAAGCTTTGACGCATGCTGACGGTCAGCGGGCTCAAGCGCCTGCACATCGCCGTGTCATTCGATCTGCAGGACGGCGAATGCGTCGCCCTGCAGGGACCATCCGGCGTCGGGAAGACCTTGCTGCTTCGCTCGATCGCGGACCTCGACCCCAACGAAGGGGCGGTCAAGCTTGACGGAACGCCGCGGGAGGCGGTGTTCGCGCCCGCCTGGCGAAAGCAAGTGACTTATCTCGCCGCCGAGCCCGGCTGGTGGTCCGACATCGTGCAGGAGCACTTCACGGCCTGGGATGATGCACTACCGCTGGTCATGCGTCTTGGCCTTCCGGGCGACTGCGGACCTTGGCCGGTTCAGAGACTTTCGACGGGCGAGAGACAGCGATTGGGGCTTGTGCGGGGGCTGATGCTGCGGTCGCGCGTCCTGCTGCTGGATGAGCCGACTTCGGCGCTCGACTCTGCATCCGCCGCCACCGTCGAGGCATTGATTGCCGAACGTGTCGCGGATGGAACGAGCGTCATCTGGAGCACCCACGATGACGCTCAAGCGCGACGTGTCGGATCAAGGATTTTCGCGATGGGCCCTGACGGCGACATCAAGGAAAGCCGGCCGTGACGTACATTCAGCTTTCGTACGGCGATCTGGTGCTACCCGCGCTCCTTGTTGTCATGGATGGCGTCCTCTCTCTTGTTCTCCGCCTCAAGCTCGAGAAGCAACTGGCCATCGCGACCGTCCGGATGGCGGTTCAGCTCGTCCTCGTCGGATACGTGCTGACGTTCCTGTTTGCCGCGGTCTCGCCGCTCTGGACCGCACTCGCCGCCTTCGTCATGGTTCTCTTCGCCTCGCGGGAGATCGTCGCGCGGCAGAAGCGACGCCTGAGGGGGGTCTGGAAGTACGGTCTGGGAGCGACATGCACGCTAGTCGCCGCCGGCACCGTCACGATATTCGCGCTCCTCACGGAGCTACGCCCCGATCCTTGGTATCACTCGCGCTATGCGCTGCCTCTGCTGGGCATGATGCTGGGCAACACCATGACCGGAATAAGCCTTGGCCTGGACGTGCTGACGAACAGCTTGGTGCGCGAACGGGCCGCCGTAGAAGCTTGTCTGGCGCTAGGCGGCGGCCGACACCAAGCAATGCTGCCGATCATACGGGACGCCTTGAGAAGTGGGTTCATGCCGATCGTGAACAGCATGGCGGCGATCGGCCTCGTTTCTTTGCCCGGGATGATGACCGGCCAGATCCTTGCCGGCGTCGAGCCGGTCGATGCGGTCAAATATCAATTGCTGATCATGTTCCTGATCGCCGGCGGCACCGGCCTGGGAACGCTGGCGGCCGTCCTGGGAGGCGCTCGCCTGCTTACCGACCATAGACACCGGCTACGTCTCGATCGCATAGAGGCCGGGAAGTCCGGATAGAGCAACGGTCAGGGCGTCCGGCGACCTCAAGCGTCTCGAAATCGTCCGAGATTGACGGCCGAAATGGCCGTCGCGGTGGTACACAGCGGTGGTCACAAAATTCGGCCGGGCTTTTCGGGAATCCTTGTTTTTCGGCTGTTTTTGCGCAATCGCGGCATGGGGGATGGGAGTCCCACTCTCTCCGCCATCGGCCCCGCTAAGCGCCCGAAACTCCGCATTTACCTAAGGCTTTTCGAAAAGTCCCGGTGGTACACAGGAGTGGTCACCGTGAGACTCGTCGTGTGTGTTTCGGCTTGCACCTAATTGGACGCCGACGAGGGGCGCATTGCCTCACCCAGAATGTTACTGGACAACTTCTCGCCGATGATTGGGTCGATGCCATCGAATTGGTTCGGTGGCGTCTATGGCGGGAAAGATCAGCATGGGCGCGCGGCGCGAGGTGGTGTCGGCGGTAACGGAGCGTTACCGGTCGGCCAAACGAGCGGAGAAGGGACGGATCCTCGACGAGCTGTGCGCGACGACGGGCTGGCATCGCAAGCATGCGGTGCGCGCGCTCCGGCGACTCGAGACGGTTGGACCGGGCGAGGTCGAGGCAACAAGAAAGCGAAGACGCAGATATGGCGCGACGATCAAGGACGCGCTGACGGCGCTGTGGGAGGCGTCAGATCGGGTGTGCGGCAAGCGGCTCAAGGTGATGATCCCGACCTTGCTGCCTGCCCTTGAGCAACATGGCCGATTGCAGCTTGGCCAGTCGGACCGTGATCGTGTTCTGGCTATCAGCGCCGCCACCATCGATCGCCTGCTCGTCGATGTGAAGATCGCGGCGAGCGGCGGCAGGCGGCGCCGTGCCGGATTCTATTCGGCAATCAGGCGCGAGGTCCCGATCCGCACGTTCAATGACTGGAACAGCCCGGTGCCGGGCTTCTGCGAGGTCGACATGGTCGCCCATGGCGGCACGTCGGTGGCCGGCTCGTTCATCCAAACCCTGACGATGGTCGATGTCGCCACCGGCTGGACGGAGTGCCTGCCGTTGCTGACGCGGGAAGGTTCGCTGGTCGTCGAGGCGATCAACCGCGCACAGAGTCTGTTCCCCTGGCTGTTGCGCGGCGTGGACTTCGACAACGACAGCGCCTTCATGAACGATGTCGTCGTGCCATGGTGTCGTGAACAGAAGCTCGAAGTCACACGCTCGCGCGCCTATAAGAAGAACGACCAGGCGTTCGTCGAGCAGAAGAATGGTGCGGTTGTCCGCCGCTTCATGGGCTATGGCCGCTTCGATGGCATCGAGACAGCGCGCATGATGGGCCGCCTCTATGCGGCGGCACGGCTCTACGTCAACTTCTTCCAGCCATCGTTCAAGCTGAAGGAGAAGCGTCGCGAAGGGGCTAAAGTGATCAAGCGCTATCATCTCCCATCGACGCCCTGTGAGCGTGCCTTGGCGCATCCCAAGGTAACCGCGGCCGTGAAGAAACGGCTGCGCGATCAGTATCGCTCGCTCGATCCGGTCGCGCTGTTGGCGGAGATTCGCGCAACCCAAGAGGAACTAGGCAAAACGCGTCGATCGTCGTGCCGGACAGGCGCGCGGCCTGCAACCCGCTCACACTAGCATCCTGCAAGCGACCGCGGCGACGTTCGCGAAGACGCTCGGCAAGACCGCGACGGTCGGCGAGCCGCGTGCCACGCACCGGCGAACTCGTCGGCCCTATAAGACCAGAGTTCGCATGCCGTCCAAGCTCGACCCGCATATTGCCGTGATCGAAGCGTGGCTCGCAGAGCAGCCGCAGCTGACGGCGCTCGCAATTGTCGGCCGGCTGCACGAGAAATACCCCGAGGAGTTCGGAAAGAGACAGCATTCGATTGTGCAACGTCTGCTGAGGACGCTCAGACGGAGGGCTGCCGAACGGTTGGTCGCCCAGTGCCCGCTCGACGACGCCACGACCGCTGCCCCATTGCCCGGGGTTGTGGACGGCTCGGGCTATGTAGGGCCCGACCCGCCCACAGCCCCTCTCGTCGAGCAAGCCGGGAAAGCCATCTGGCGCGACCGATTAATCGACATCGGATCGTCATCGGTAATGGCGCCATCAGGGTAACATTCGCAGATGCGGCAATACGAGGGGGCAAAATTTGGACGCCGGTTGAGAGCCGAGCTTTGCCGAGAGCATGACCCCGGGCTACCCGTAATCTATGCGACGGGCTTCTCTCCCGTCGTACCCCGCCCAGTGTCCGGAAGTCTGACGCTGCAGAAACCCTACCATCCAGAGAACATCGTGAGGGCCGTGAGGCAGGTCGCTGCGGATCGAGCTTAAGCAAACCGTGAGAGCTCTAACCGTGGGTCGCGATCAATTCCTTGATGCGCGCCGCCAAGCTGTCCATCGCAAAGGGCTTCGTCAGGATACCCATTCCCTCTTCCGGCCGGTCCTTTGCAAAAACGCTTTTTTCCGCGTAGCCGGTGATGAACAATACCTTTAGTTTCGGCCGATCCAGTCGGCCAACATCGGCCAGTTGACGTCCATTCATCCCGCCAGGCAATCCAACGTCAGTCACCAGCAGGTCAATACGCACGTCGGATTGAAGAACACGTAGCGCACTTGAACCATCGGCGGCTTCGATCGCCCTGTATCCGAGCTCGGCAAGTACCTCTGTGACCAACATGCGCACTGAAGGCTCGTCATCGACGATGAGGACCGTTTCACCAGCACCAGCTCTCGGAGCGCCGGCAAAATCTCCAACGTCGTCCGCAGCAGATTCCCGCTCGTCATGCCGCGGCAGAAGAATGTGGACTGTTGTACCCGCTTCCAATTTCGATGAGATGCGAACCTGGCCGCCGGACTGTTTGGCGAATCCGTATATCATCGATAGACCCAAGCCGGTGCCCTGTCCCAACGGTTTCGTCGTATAGAAGGGGTCGAACGCGCGCTGAATTACTTCATCCGTCATGCCTGTGCCGGTGTCGGAAACTGAAAGAACAACATACTCGCCGGCCTTCATCTCGCGCTCGGCAGCCGCGGGCTGGTCCAACGTGCAATTGTCCGTCTCGATCGTAATCTTTCCTCCGTCGGGCATTGCATCGCGGGCATTGATGCAAAGATTGAGCAGCGCGTTTTCAAGTTGGTTGGGATCCACCAGCGTGGCCCACAATGAACTTCCCTCGACGGTCTTGACCTCGATCGCGGGCCCAACCGTGTTGTTTATTAGATCTTGCATCCCAGCAACGAGGCGGTTTATGTCCGTTGCCTTTGGGTCGAGAGTCTGCCGTCGTGAAAATGCCAGCAATCGATGCGTCAGTGCGGCTGCGCGGTTTGCGGCGCCTCGCGCCATCGAGATGTATCGATCGACATCCTTGTAGCGTGCCTGTGCGATGCGAATTTGCAAGAGCTCTAGGCTGCCAGAGATGCCCGTGAGCAGGTTGTTGAAGTCGTGCGCCAGACCGCCCGTCAACTGGCCGACCGCCTCCATCTTCTGGGACTGGCGCAGGGCGTCTTCGGTCTTGGCGAGTGCGTCCTCCTGCCGGCGTTGCTCCGTAATGTCTCGCGCAACGCAGTACAGTAGCCCACGGGCATTGACGGCCGTCCAAGCGAGCACGCGATAGTCGCCGCTTCGCGTCCGCATGGTGTTTTCGAAGTTGAAGGTCTTCTCGGCAGCCGCAAGGCGATCGAACTCCGCACGAAACGCCCGCACGTCGTCCGGGTGCTCGAGCCATTCCGAGGTCTTGCCCAGAATGTCGGCGGAAGACCATCCAAGGATGCGCTCCCAGGCCGGATTCACGCTGATCCAAACGCCGTTGATACTTGCCACACCCAGCATATCTTGACTGACCTGCCAGATCTGATCGCGTTCCTGCGTGCGCTCCGCTACTCGAAGTTCGAGTGTCGAATTTAAGGTCCGTAATGCTTCCTCGGCTTTGTGCCGTTCGTTGACGTCGTGAAGAATTGCCGTGACGAACACATGGCCGGAGCTGAGCCAGCGGGAGGCCGATACCTCCAGATAGCTGCTCGAACCGTTCTGCCGGCGAGCCACAAGCTCAATCGGTCGCGGCGGACTTGGACTGTTCAGAACGTCTTGCCAGAATTCATCCCACCGTGCGGGCTCGTCGAACAGAGGCGAAAGCGGTCGACCAATCAGCTGCTGTTTTTCGTAGCCCAACTCCCGAAGGGCGGATGGATTGGCGAATTGAATCAAACCCAACGTATCGAGCGTGAGAATGACATCCGGCGCACTTTCGACT
Source organism: Bradyrhizobium sp. 62B (assembly GCF_030272265.2). Lineage (NCBI taxonomy): Bacteria > Pseudomonadati > Pseudomonadota > Alphaproteobacteria > Hyphomicrobiales > Nitrobacteraceae > Bradyrhizobium > Bradyrhizobium sp. 62B. The sequence continues at coordinate 5,644,172 of NZ_CP092841.2, forward strand.
ACTGCGTCATAACGCGCATTCTGGCGCTCACGAAGAACGCGCTCCCGATATGCGGAGGCCGTGACGTCGACGATCTGCAAGACACATCTTAGCTCGGGCATCTTCCCGAGCGGCCGGACTGAGATATTGTGAAGCATCTCCAGCCCGGCCCGCGTCCTGAGCGGCAACAGGTTACGGTTGAGCGTATGCGTCAGAAAGCTTGATGAATTCAACTCCAACGCCTCGGAGATCGCACCAGTAAGGCGCGTGGAAAGTTTCCCCGGGAAGATCTCGGCGAGTGTCTTCTTATCGGCTTGCGGCGCCGTAACGCCACTAGCCGACGCAAGCCAATCGTTCCAGCCGATCACTCGCTGGTCGCGGTCAAGGACCGCGACGCCAGCGTCGAGCGCGTCGATCGCGGCAAGCAGCAGGTTCCGTTCAAGGTCGATCATTGTGAGATCCGCTCTAGCCGGTCGTCCGTTCGATGAACTCGTCCAGCAAATGCGTTAGCGCGGTGAGGGAGGGAAGATCCATGATCATGGCGATGTAGCCACTAATATCGCGCTCACGAACGGCGAAGTCGATGTAGAGAAACATCACCACATCACCAGCTTCGGGTGGCGGAGCGAGACTGAAGAACGTGGTCGCATTGCCTCGAAGGACCTCAGGCAAAGACATCTTCAGACTTCGGTGCAGCATATTTGCGATGGTCGCAAGACAGCTGTTGAGCAGTACGTTGCCGGTCTCCGCCAACGCTTCCTGTTCCAGCTCGATGATATCTTCCAGAGGAAGGTCGCCGCCGGTGATGGCCCTGACTAGCTCTAGACTCTTGGTTTCTGGAAATATCAGGAGAGCGCGGCCGGTAATATCGCCCTCGAACACTTGGTGGACAGCAACGAGATTCTTGATCTCTCGCTCCGACAGAATTCCGATCGCTTCACCCCGACTGACCAGGGCGACGGTTGGTACGGACAAGTGCACCTGCGCACCCACCATCGCTCGCAAGCTATTCGCGGCTTTGCTGACCCCGATGTTGACCAGCTCGGTCAAGGCATCAAGTTGCAATTCCGAAAGCATCACGGTCGGCTTGGTTGTCATTTACTCTCCGCCTGAAGCTGGGCAACTGCAGCTTCAAGAAACTTTCCCAAAGCATGCTGCGTTAGGGGCTTCTGCAAGAAGGTCGCTCCAATGGCGTGCGCACGCGCTACAATCTCTTCCTGATGATTGGCAGAGACGATGGCAATTGGCATGGATGGATTGGCGGCCTTGAGCTCGGCAGCCAATTGCAGGCCATCACGTCCCGGCATGTTGAAATCCAGTAGCGCCATGTCGAACGAGTTGCTGCTTCCCATTGACACCGCTTCGTCGGCGGTCGCCGCCTCGAGGCGGGTCCAGTCGGGGTAGAGTGCGTTAAGAGCCTTGGCCGCGGACATCCGGGCCAGCTTGCTGTCGTCGACGATGAGAAGCTTGTAGGTCATTCTTGTCCCGCAGGGCGTTTAGTTTCAGCGATGGTGTTACTTGGCTGTTTCGCATCTCCTGGGCGTTCCGGGAAGGCCAAGTTTGCCTCCCGGCCGCGTCGAAGTGCCGGACCAACCATTGCCTCTAGGAAACCGTCCCTCGGCACCCCTTCTGGAAGCTGTCTGGCTGCTATGAGAACCTGGATAATGGCAGTGTGTGCCTTAGTGCACTTAGTCCAGTCTACTGTAACACTGGGGTCCTCCAGCAATCTCTGAAGCAGCATATCAGCGTCCTCGACCGAACAGTCGCCGATCAACAGAATTTCGCCGATGCCGCCCAGCTTTATCGTCACTCGAACAACTCCTGAACGTCCAGCACGATCAGAACGCGACCATCGCCAAGCAGGGTCGTTCCTGCCACTCCGGGCATGTTTTTCAGTAATCCGTCCATTGGCTTGAGCATTATATCCATGCGCTCACCGAGCCTATCGACCTCGATTCCGCCGAGGTAGCCGGATGACGATGTTACTACAATCTTGGCCTCCTCGGTTGCCTCTTGCGACTCGGGCAGACCAAGGCTTTCGGCCAGGTTTATCAATGGTATCGTCCTATCACGCAGGACGAACGCGCGACTGCGGCCGACGGCGGCGAGATCCTTGCGAGGTACGCTTGCCGTCTCGACGACCGTATCCAGCGCAAACCCGAAGACCTGGCCGGCCGCTTCGGCGGTCATGACTTTGGTCACCATCACCGTAAAGGGCAAGGTCAGCCGTACTTTACTGCCTTGGCCGGAGTAGCTCTCGACGCCGACGGTCCCTCCGATCCGCTCGACGGCCGCCTTGACGGAATCCAAGCCGACACCGCGGCCGGACAATCCCGTCACCTCAGTTGAGGTGGAGAACCCCGGCGCAAAGATGAGCTGCATGATTTCGTTGTCACTCATTTCACTTAACGACGCCTGCGGCAGCAAGTCGCGGTCTGCAGCAACCTCCCGGATGCGCCGGACATCGATGCCGCGCCCATCATCTTCGACCTCGACGATTACGTTCTCGAGTTGCCGCCGGGCTCGCAAGACGATGTTCGCGGACGGAGCTTTCCCGACCGCCTTCCGTGTTGCTGGGTCTTCGCTGCCATGGTCGATTGCGTTGCGAATAATGTGAAGGAGCGGTTCGAACAGACTCTCGACGACGGTGGCGTCTGCTTCGGTGGATTCGCCTTCGGCGACAAACGTGACGGACTTTCCGATGCTCGCCGAGATTTCGCGGACCAGGCGTGGAAAGCGCTGAAAAACCTGCCGAAGCGGTAGTACTCGGATCTTGAGGATGGAGCGCTGCAACTCGCCGACGAGCCTGTCCAGGCGCGCTTGCTGTTCCCGCAGATCGGCCAATAGCTCCTTGGGATCGACACCGTTCTGAACCAGTGCCGCGATGTGGCCAAATGCATTCTTGGTCACGGTCAGCTCGCCCGCCAGATTGACCAAAGCGTCGATACGGGACGATTCGATCCGCATGACGCGGTTTGTCGGTGCTCGTGCACGGACTGCCGTGTTCTGATGTGGCGCACTCTCGACCCCGGTTGGACTATCGAGTATGCTCTGAATGGCCGCGATCAGGGTGGTCGCATCCCCCTCGACCAGACAAGTTTCCAGCAATGTGGCGATCCTGGCGGCCGCATCTAGCAACCCCTCGTGCTGCAGGATGTTGATGGTGGCCCTGCCGGCAGCGGCCATCCGTCCCAACCGACCTTCCGTCCCCTTCTCATTTAACAGAAGGACTTGAGCTTGCAGCAGGGATTGCAGGTCCTGCCGCAGTTCGACCGCGTTGGCGTGCAATTCGACGATGTCGAGGACGCCGGGCGCGCCTTCGAAGGCCACCCAAACTAGATCTTTCGAAGCCCGCGAAACCGCGACGATTTCCAGCACACAGGAAAACGGATCGATTTCATCGAGAAGCATTCCGTCAGGCAACGCAAGATCGACCACGACGAGCTCAGGAACTCGCGCCAACCGCGCCAAAGGATCCTCGCCGCGGAAGAACGCGTCGGCGTCGGGTCGAAAATGCAAGGCGACGCCGGCCGCCGGTAATTTGTTGCCGTGAAGATTGCGCAAGGACTCGTACCAAGCCCCATCGGCGCTGGCGCGCGGGCGACCGTCGTCGGCATCGTGATTCTTGCTGACGAATTTATCGACAATGACATCGGCGACAGCATCCGCGTTGCTCGGCGGTTCGCCGGTAGTTTCCATCTCGTCGAGCCATCGGGTGATCTGATCGAGGCAACCGAGACAATCGTCCACCAGCGTCGGCGTTACTTCTCTCGTTTCATTCCGCACTTCCGACAGCGTTTCCTCGGCGGCGTGGAGCGCACGTCCCATCGCTGCGAACTCCACGATCCCGGCGGCTCCCTTCAAGGTGTGAAATGCCCGAAACAGTGCGTCTATCGTCTCCTTGCCACCTTTCCCTTTCTCCAGTGCAAGCAGATCATTCGTGCCTTGCTCGACGAGTTCACGCGCCTCTAGTAGGAATTGCTCGACGAATTCGTTCATCGGGCAACTCCGGCGAGCAGATCGATGTAGTTGGCCAAGGCCTCTTGCGAAATCGGCTTCACGACATAGTAGTTGGCCCCCGCACGCCGCGCGGCGACGACATCTTGCTCACCTGCTTCAGTGCTCGTCACCAATGCCGGGATCCCAGCGAGGGGAAGGTCTTTGGATCGCAGCGTGCTGAGAAAAGTCATACCGTCCATTTGCGGCATGTTGACATCGACGATGACGACGTCGAAGGGGTGCATCAGCAGCTTCTCCAGGCCTTCAAGACCGTTCATGGCTTCATCGACCCGATAGCCGGCTTTCTCAAGCGCCTGGCGATAGTAGGCTCGCACCAGAGACGCGTCATCGATCACCAGGACGCTCTTCTTGCCGTCTGGTGTCATGGTTTCATCTCCCGGGGCCTGCGATAGACGATAGCGTCGGAGTACCGGCAGACCTCGAACAGCGGCGAAATCCGGCTCATGGATTCCGTATGTCCAAGGCAAATAAATCCACCCGGAAGGAGGTTATCATAGAGGTTTTCGGCAGCAACACGCCGCGATTCGTCGTCGAAATAGATCAGGACGTTCCGGCAGAAGATCACGTCGAATTGGCCCTGTGGGCGCGTCTGGCGGGTTTCAACGAGATTGACTCGGGAAAATTGCACGGATTGTCGGAGATCGTCGAGAATGAGCCAGCGCTCATCGTCGAGCTGCTCGAAATATCGGGCAACGAGATCAGGTGGCAGGCGCATCAGCGCGCGCTTCCCAAAGATGCCGGCGCTGGCCGCCCCGAGCACGCGTGTATCGATGTCGGAGCCCACGATCTCGATGTTGAAATTGTCGACCTCGGACCAGTTCTCAAGCAGCCAAATCGCAATCGAATATGGCTCCTCGCCGGTCGAGCATGGCGCCGACCATATCCGTATCGCGTCCCCGCGCCGCTTTTCCTGGATGCGCTCGCGCAGCAGGTCCTTGGTCAAGCATTCGAGTTGATGATCCTCGCGGTAAAAATACGTCTCGTTGACCGTGAAGGCGTTGATGATGTGCTCGACCTCGTCCCGGATTTCGCTGCGCAGAAAGGCAAAATACGCGGGAAAGCTGTCGATCGACGTCGCGGTCATGCGCTCGGCGATGCGTCGTTCGACGTAGTATCGTTTCGCTTCGGTAAACGCCATTCCCGTCCGCCGATATAGAAACTCGGCGAGCCTGCGGAAATCGTCTTCTGTGACGATCGGGGTTTCAGCCACGGTTCGATGCTTGTAAACCGATACGATCGCTGGCGACCTGGATCGCAAAACCGAGAAAAGGGTCGTCGGGAAAGCGTCCGGCGCATTCCGCCAGAAGCGGCAGCAGGTCGGGCCCACCGACTTCAACCAGCACCTCGACGGCAGCGCCGCAAACGTTGGCCTGACTTTCGGTCGCGAGAATGGGCCGCAGCAGCCGGTTCGCCTCGCCGACCGGTTGATTGCGGACCAGTTCGCAGGCCAGTATGCGGACATCTGCGTCCTTGTCGGTCAGGAGTCCGGGAAGATGCGGTGCGGTTGCCTCGGGCATAGCGCGAAGCGCATCTAGCGCGCCGGCACGCAAGCTCGCATCGTCCGAACGCAGATAGGGCAACAACGCCGCAGCGCTTTCAGGTATCCGCGTGCGGGCGATACTCGTAAAGATCGCCTCTCTGACGCGCGGATCGGCCTCGCGGGAAAGAGCGTCGCTCAGAAGCGCAAGTCCGTTCGGCAGTTCGGCCGCCGCCCGTGCCGCGGTCCAGCGTTCATCGGTGGGGCCGCCGGCCAGTGCTGCCGTCAATGTCGACGCATCGAGCAAGGGGGCTGCTGTCTCGCTGGCGCTTCGTTTGACCAGGGGCATCAGGGTACCAGCCTTTCGAGTTGGGCCGCGATATTCGGCAGCGGAACGACAAAATCCGCTCCGCCCAATTTGACGAGTTCGCCGGGCATGCCCCAGACAACGGCCGTTTCCTCGGCTTCCGCGATTGTCTTTCCGCCCCCGCTCTGAAGAAGTTTCATCGCCTCCGCCCCATCGTTGCCCATGCCCGTCATGAGGACCCCGATCAACTGGTCTGCGGCCATATGGTTCATCGCGCTACGGACTAGCCGGTCGGCGCTGGGGTGCCACGGATAGTCCAGCGCAGGCGCGGCCGTGACAACGAGGCCAGTGCCACGTTTCGAGACGACTATGTCCGCATCGCCTCGCCCAATATAGACAAAGCCAGGCTGCAGCGGCATCGGCTTGCGGACCTCGGTGACGGTCAATTCGCAGAGCCCGTCCAAACGTCTGGCCAGCGACCCGGTGAATTTGTCCGGCATGTGCTGGGCCACCAATATGGGCCATGGAAACGAAGCCGGAAGGGCCGTCAAAAGCGCTTCCAGCGCCGGCGGCCCGCCGGTCGAGACGCCGACCAGGACTAGCCCATTTCCGGACGCGGCCGGCGTGCTCTTCTTCCGCGACGGGGAGGCGACGGTAGCCTTATGCCCGCCGATCTGGTGCCGAACGCGCTCCCTCAGCCGGAGGGATCGCTTAAGACGCGCTCCTGCGGCCTCGCGAACCTTGGCCACCAGTGCGGGCGCCATTTCGTCAATATGGAGCGAAACTGCGCCGGTGGGTTTCGCAACGAAATCTACAGCCCCGAGCCTGAGAGCTTCCAGGGTCGCATCGGCCCCGTCCGCCGTCATGGACGAAACCATAATGACCGGGCAGGGGTGCTCGATCATGATGCGATCGAGGCAGGTCAATCCGTCCATCTCGGGCATGTGCACGTCGAGAGTCACGACATCGGGAATGGACTCGGCAATCGAAGCCAATGCTTCCTTTCCGTGGCGCGCAAAGGTCACACGGAAGTCCGGCTGCTCGGCAAAAACCTTTCCGAACAATTTTCGCACCAATGCAGAATCGTCCACGACGAGGACGTTGATCACCGGTGTGGTCGCCCGGTCTCTTTCAGAGACGCGTTCTTGTTGAAGGAATCCAACAACCCCCGCTCCGCTCGGCTCAGAAGCTCCGACGGATCCAGCAGCAGCAACATTCTGCCGAACTCTTCAAGGTTGATGACGGAACGGACCAACCCGGCTGCCTCGCCCGTCAGGTCGGGCGCTGCCTTGATCGCTTCAGCCGAGCACCGCAAGACCTCCGTCACGCTATCGACGATGAGCCCCGCGCGATGCTGTTCGGTCCGCACGACGACGAGCCGGCGGCCGGCGGTGTTCTCGGCAGCCGGCATGTCGAACCGACGTCGCTGGTCGACCACGGGAAGCACCACGCCGCGCAGATTGACGACGCCTTCCAGGAATTTGGGCGTCCTTGGCAACCGGGTGATCTGCTCCGGAACGCGGGCGACTTCATCGACGGCTTCGATTGGAAGCGCAAACTCATCCTCGTTCAATTTGAATGCCAAGAAACGGAGTTCTCGCGTACCCCTTTCGCCGGCACGGACGGTCGGCGAATCCGTCGCGCGGTCGGTACGGGTCAATTTCTGCATGACGTCTTCCCGAAAAAGGCGCTCCGGAACCAGGATAGAAATCAATCGCGCTTTGCTGGCTCGATAGATTTCCGCGATTTGCGTTTCCCCACCGGCGCGTGCGCTCAGGATCGGGGGAGCCTTCTCGACGAGCGAAGGATCGATGGCGATGAGCGATCTCGTCCCATCGGCGACCAATCCAACCGAAGTGTCGCCGACCCGTGCGACGACGACCTTGTTGCGTGTCAGCGATGCGGGCGGTAATCCCAATAGGATCCTGAGGGATAGAAGCGGAAGCAACGTATCGCGGTATGGCATCACGCCCAGGACGACCTCGTCGGTGCCCGGCAGATGAGTCAGGTGATCAGGTAGGGGAACGATCTCTCGGACCGCTTGCAAATCCAGTCCATATTCCTGATTTGCAACGTCGAGCGTGAGCAACCACCGACGTTCGTCAATAGCGGCATGCGCATCATCGACTTTCGCCGCCAAAGCGCGCGAGGTTCGTTTCGCTTTGGTTTGCGGAAATGCACGCGTGAGAAGCGCGTCTAGATCCAATATCTTCGCGATCTCGCCGCCGCGCTGAAATACGCCCCGCAATTCCTCTCCGGCCAAGGTCGCCAGCTCTGCGTCCTCTCGCCGGATCTCGGACTCCGGCACCGTCACCAATGCGGCGACCTCGTCGACCGCTACCGCGACCGGCGCAGCTCCATCGAGCACGATCAACCTTGCTGTTGACGTCGAGGCGGTCTCGCCGCGACCAAGCAGTGCGCGCACGCTGGCGACCGGCATCACCACGCCGCGCAGATTGGCGAGGCCGAGCAGGCTTTTCGGCGCTTGGGGAACCCGTGCAAGCGGCGTGATGCGAATGACCTCCGCGACCTGCCCCGCAGGCAGCGCATATAGCCGTTCTTCCGACCTGAAGGTCAGATAACGTTGGTCGCTGCTGCCCTCGCCCGGATTAGCCATGCTGCTTTTTTAGTTCGTCCGACAGGGAGGCTATCTCTTCGATCGCGGCCGCGAGGTCGTCGGCGCCCTGGGCCTGCTCCGCAGACGCAGTCGCAGCCTGACGCGAGGCCGAATTGGCTTCTTCTGCTGCTGTAGCTATCTGCCGGGCGGCGGCGGCGGTTTGCCCCGCCGCAGTCAGAATAGCCTCCGCCCCCTGTCCAATCGTCTGATAGGCGGCGCTCAGCGATGCGACATCCGTATTCATGTTGTCCAGGGCCTTGATGACCGCGCGGTTGTTCTGGACTTCGAGTTCGGCCGCACTGACGAGATGCTCAAGGTCTCGCCGCAAAACAGATATCTGATCGAGAATGCTGCGCACGCTGTCCTTGACGCGCTCGAGGCTCTCCGAAGCCTCGCGGGCCAAACCGCGGATATCGTTCGATACTAAAGCGAAACCGCGACCGGCATCGCCGGCGCGGGCCGCCTCGACCGCACCGCTGACCGCCAACATGCTGGTCTGGATCGTGACTAAGGCGATCGAATCGACGATCTTCTCGATCTTGCGTCCGACGGATTCAAGGTGAATAATCGTGGTCAGAGTGCTCCGCGTCTTGTCAAGAGCGTCACCCACGCCGGCGATCAAGTCGCGGACTGCGGTTCGGCTCCTCACAAGAACGCTCTCCATTGCTGCAACGCGCTCGCTCGCCAACCGACTCCGGTCCTGCGCAATCCGTGCGCTCTTTTCGATTTGGGCCAAAGCCGCCGAGGTCTGTTGCGCGGCTGCTGCTTGTTGCGTCGATCCCTTGTTGATCTGTTCGACTGCGGCCGAGATTTGGCTTGCCGCGCTGGAAAGCTCTTGGATCGTGGCGGAAAGCTGCTCTGCAGCGCTGGCGATCTGCTCAGGCGCCGATCCCTCGGCCGAACCTGAACGCAGCTGTTCCGAAAGCACAGCGAGACTTTGCGCGGCCTTTTGCCCTTGATCCAGCGACGCCGACTGCTGCCTAATAGCCAATCGTGCTTCGTTAGCCGCTGAGGACTGTTCTTCGGCCGCGCCGGCGACGAGTTCGGCTCCCTTCTGCGCCTCGATAATAGCGCGCTCAGCTTCGAGAGACGCGGTCAGCGTGTCCTGAGACCCGTCGGCCAGCGCCGCCATGTCCTTGCGAACAGCCGCAAGCTCCTGCGCCATAAGCGAACCGGCCTTGGACTGGGCCGTCGCCATGGTGGCCGCGGCGTTGATGGCCTCCACCGCGCCGCGGACATTCGATGTGATCTCTTCGGACAGGCCTTGTACTTCCATGGCGCTCTTGTCGGAAACCTCCGCGAGCGCCCGGACCTCCTCGGCGACGACAGCGAAGCCTCGACCATGATCACCCGCGCGTGCAGCCTCGATCGCCGCATTCAAGGCAAGGAGGTTGGTCTGATCGGAGATCTTGCTTACCGTGCCGGTGATCGAACTGACGTCTTGTGCGCGACGTTCCAGTTCGTTGATGATCTTTCCGGTCGCGACTTGCCGTTCCGCGTTCTTTTCGATGGCTTGGACGGAGGTGGAAATCTGGGTGCTGGCCTCCGCGAACAGCACTTGCGTCGCGTCGGTCAGCCGCCGGGAGCTTTCCGCCTCGCGGCGAGAAACGGCAAGATTTTCCGAAACGTTCTTGATCGCCCCAAGCTGTTCCTGGGTCGCGCCCGCGGCCTCTTCTGCACCCGCGGAAATCTGCTCCATTGACTGGCCGAGCTCTTCGGCTGCGGCCGCGGCCTCGGCTAGGCCACTCGCCAACTCCTCCGTGGCCGCCGCTATCCGCTCAGAGACCTTATCTTTTTTCGAGCCTTTGGAGACCGCGGACGATGTCGTGGGCTTCGCCAGCGCGCGGTCCGTTTTCGCGCCGTTTCCCGGCAACGCCCGCTTCGCTGCGGCGGGCGCAATTTTGGTTGTCTTTACAAGGGGCATAGCTCTCTCAGGCTGCCGGGCGGTGGGAACCAACAGTACCATTCTTCGGGCGTCTAATCGCCGTTGTCCACGATCTTGTTCGAAGCAGCAAGACGACAGCCTCGGCTGTTACACGAGCTTTAGTTAGGGACCCGCCCCAATTCTGAAGAGCTTCCGCGCGATTTCGCGGAACGAAAGCAGATCGCTCGTCATCGGTAACAATGTTCTTGAACGTGTTCTTGCCGAGATGATTGTTTGGGGCGATGAGCCGTCGCGCTTGCTTGAACGACCGACCGCCTCTCAGCATGCGCATGCCGATCAGGCAGATGGAGCGGATGGCCGCCGCTGTCGGCAGGAAGGCCCCTCCGGCACGCGGCCTTGGCTCCGGATGAAGACTTCCCGCCCGAATACTGGATATCTCCTGGAAGACGCCGGCGCCGACGGCGGCAAACCGGCCCCCTGCGGATGGCTGCTGCGGCTCGGCCAGATTCGTGGCATTTACTGGGGGTGGGCTGCCGACGCTGCGACCGGACCGTCGAGATTCAGAAGGTCGACGCAGTCCGCCTATACGGTCCGGACGCGGCCTGGCGGGACGTCGGCCAGCGTCCGGTGGACAACACATGTACGCAGCGCACCGGCCGCCACGAGGAGGACGGCTGCTGGCCGTCGTACGACGTTTAGCCGGCGGCAACCATGGCGCCGAAGCACCACCCGACCCCGCTCTCCGGGCCGTCATAAGCCGACACCCTGGCATCACGACGATGTTGAGCCAGGGTCATCCGGGGCGACCGAGCGGCCGTTGCCGACCGCGCGCACCACGCCGCCGGCTTCCAGCTTCTCCGGACCTGGCGAGGCCTGACGCCCGGCGACGACAGCCCTAATTTGGAACGCATGACGTCTGCAGTCGCCGGACTCCGAATGGTCTTCTCGAAGGCCGAGCGCCGACGGGAAGTTCATTAGCCGCTCAACGAATGCTCCATGAAGAAGCGCAACATCTCCTTCGTCGCATCCGGCCCGCGCGGATCGGTGTAGGAGCCCGCAGGGCTGCCGCCCGACCAGGCATGCCCGGCACCGTGGACACTCCAGTGCTCTGAGATGTCTCGTCCCTGCGTAGCGGTCAGGATCGTTCGCGTATACGAATGCCCGTCCGGCACTCGCCCGCGAACCACCCTGGCCTCCCGGCTCTTAGCGTCGCCAAGGTCATCCAGAACCCGGTCGCCGTTGTCGGGATGCACGGTGGTGTCGCGGTCGCCATGAAACACGATGGTCGGCACCGGAGAGCAAGCCTTCATGGTAGCTCCGGGCGCACCGCCCTGCCGCATCGCGGTCAGCGCAGAAGGAAGATCGCTGGCTGCTCCGCACGCCAGGCCCGAATGGACGCCGACCGCAGCGTATAGGTCGGGATAGGTTGCTCCCATGATGGCGGCCGCGGCCCCGCCGGCCGAAAGGCCCGCAACGTAAACTCGATTGGGATCGATGCCGTGATCGCGCATGATCTGTCGGGTGATGCCCGCGATCAGCGAAGGTTCGCCGCCGTCCCGCTTCTGGTCTTCGGCGCGAAACCAGTTCCAGCATTTGGCCTGGTTGGCTCCGTGCGGCTGCTCGGGATAGACCACGAAGCAGTTCTGCTCTTCGGCCAAAAAGTTCATCCGGGTGCCGGCGGCGAAGTCGTCGGGCGACTGAGTGCAGCCGTGAAGCATGACGATCAGCGGACGCGGTCGCCCGGGCGTGCGGCTCGGGATGAACAGCTTGTAGGCGCGGCTTCCCGCCGCGTTGCCGAATGTGCCTGCGATGAAACTTGCGCCATCGGGCACGATGTCCGACGTGGAGGGCGGAGCGCGCCTGCCAAGACCCCGCAATCCGAGCCCCGCGAAGTCTTTCACGCCTTTGAGCGGCGCGGGACGTTTGTGTCCTAGGACGGACGCATGCTTCGCGGGCCGTCCGCTTTCCCTCTCCTCGACGACGTGGGCTTTCATGTCGAGGATCGGCGGCTCGAGCCTCGCGGGCCCGACTCGAACTGCGCGGCCCATCGCTGCTGAAGGCGCAGCGTCTCCGCGGAGCATGCGTTGCAAGAGCGCAGTGGCCTCGTTCAATCGACCTGCCCGCGTGAGGCGAGTGGCCTCGCGAACTATGTTCTGATCCAACATCGCATCACCTCGTTCTGTCGGCGAGAGCGGCCTTGACCGCGGGAGTGGCATGGAGGGCTCCGAGCACCGATACCGAAGCAATGGTGGCGCGGGCCAGATCAGGCGTGACGTCATGGTCGATGGTCGCCAGGCCGAGAACGTTGATGTGCAGCATTTCGCCGGCGCGTTGCGCCGCTTCGAGATCCTGGCGGGTGTAGTTTCGCAGCCCGAGGTCCAGACTCTTCCGGGCCGTCGACTGCTTGACGACGTCCCCATGCCGTTCGAGCTGATTGCGGATGGCGGTCCGAATGAAGTCGGTCCTGTTCGAATAGAACCCCTCCTGCACCATCAGATCGACCTGACCGAGATCGACGTAGCCGAGGTTGATCGTGATCTTTTCGGTGTCCGGGGGCTTCGGCCGGAATTCGCGGACATTGTCAGCCATGAATGTAAGTTCCAATCCAAGGAGCCATCCATGTGGATGGTCAATGGATGGCATATGGAGGTTAGAAGGAGTTGTTCAAGAGGCAAAGCCGTTTCAGCCGGCCGGCGCATCATCCTCGGTCAGCCTCATCTCAAGCCGCAGGCTGTTCAGCTTCGCGCTACGGTGTCGAAACCTGGTCCCGCGCATCAGGACGAACTTGAACCGTTCGGCGATCAGCACTTGCAGGATCGGCGTCAGGGCGTCCCAAGGGATTCCGATGTTTCCCAAGATGAGATATCGCGGGCGCCCGAATGAGAGCGATTGACGATCGGTCGCGCGACACCCTCGAATGCCACCGAGCAAAGCCGACATCCGCGAAAACACCGTGAATTGCGCGGCTTTGCGATACTCCGTGCACTTCGCAAACGGTCTTGTACGACGTTACCGAACCTATCGGATCGCATTCCCCTCGAAATACATGCTTCAGGAAGCATCGCATCTGGCTGCGATGGCCGAGGCACTCGCGCGGTGGCGGGACTACCGCGTGCTGCGCCGCCTCGCCCCCGGCGGATGTACGCCCCGGCAGCCGTCGGGCAAGAGGTCCGGACGGCCATCCTACTCGATACGGAAACGACCGGCCTCGACCACCGCAAGGACGAGATCATCGAGCTCGGCATCGTCAAGTTCGACTACACGGCCGACGGCCGCATCGTCGGCGTCCGGGACACGTTCGTCGCCTTCAACGAACCGTCCGCTCCGATCCCGCCCGAGGTGACGGCCCTAACCGGGATCACCGACGAGATCGTGGCCGGTCATAGATTCGACGATGCAGCGGTCGCGGCCTTCGTCGAGGACAGCCTCATCACGATCGCGCACAACAGCAATTTCGATCGCAAGTTCGCCGAGCGCTACCGGCCGATCTTCGAGCGGATGGCCTGGGCCTGCAGCGCGACCGAGGTCAACTGGCGCTCGCACGGATTCGCCGGCGCGCAGCTGGGCTGCCTGCTGAACGGCGCCGGCTACTTCCACCAGGCTCACCGCGCCGTCGACGACTGTCATGCGCTGCTGGAGATCTTGGACTTCGTCCTGCCGACAACCGGCGCGCCGGCGCTCGCCGCCTTGCGCTGGCGGCGGCGAAATCCGCCTTCGCCGGCGAGCCCGCGGCAGGAGTTTCGGCTGCAACAAGGATGACGACGATGGACATCAAGCGAAGCGGCACGCAACTTTCCGAAAAGGGACCGAGTGAGTATTTCACCGGCGTCGTGCGCATCGACGCCAAATTCGCCGGGAGCGCCCCCGCGCGAGTGGCCGGTGCCACGGTCACCTTCGAGCCGGGAGCCCGCACGGCCTGGCACACTCATCCGCTCGGTCAGACACCGATCGTCACGTTCGGTTGCGGTCTGGTGCAGCGGGAAGGTGGCCCGATCGAGGAGATCCGGCCAGGGGATATCGTGTGGTTCGCGCCGGGCGGAAAGCACTGGCACGGCGCGACGCCGACCAGCGCGATGACTCACATCGCCATCGCCGAATCCCTCGACGGCAAGGCGGTCGAATGGATGGAGAAGGTCAGCGACGAGCAGTATCCGCGCTGAACGGCACCGGACGCGCGGAACCCCCGGTGCCGCTGGTCCCCGCCAGCGCGCGCCGATCGCGAGACGCCTCGAAATCACCTGAAAATCGAGTCCTTGTCCGCCCCCAAGGTGGTACACAGTAGTGGTCACAAAATCCGGCTCGGCCTTTATCGGAATCCTTATTTTCCGGCGGTTTTCGCGGGTCCGCGGCATCGGGGGAGGAAGTCCCACTTTCTCCGCCGTCCCCGCAAGTCAGCGCGCCGCCAGAGACAAGGTTGCTGAACGCAATGAGTTTACCGGAGAAAAAGCGATACATCGCGAAAGTGGCCGCGGCTCGTCAGAACCACTGAGCCGCCACCTCACGTCGGCTTTATAAAGGGGAGTAGCTGGGCGCTGGCGAGCTCATCAACTCACACGAGGAACGATCCCTGGTTGAATATCTTGCCGCCGGGTAAAGGCCCATGCCGGCGCGTTCGCGGCGGCACTCGTTGGTGTTGTCGCAGTTGGTGGCATAGGCGAGTTGAGTGTTGGGCTCCAGCCAATACATTCCTGTCGGCGGATGCCATTCGGTCCATCTATTTGCGCGTTGGCCAGCTGGCTAGGAGATCGGGGGTCCGACGAACATATGCAGAACACCACTGGTCCTTTTGGCGGTTTGTGCCAGCGAGCTCCGCTACGACACCCTTGTCCTGCCATCTACGATGACTTTGGCGTCCTTATCTTTCCACTGCCGCGGGGCTAAAATCTCGAGAGAGAACGCAGTCGACCCCGGCCGTCATTCTCGCGGCAGAACTTGCCGCAATAAGCCTCGTTATCGATTTTTGAGGCGGCAACCGATAAAATCCGGCACTGCAGCACGCCTGCGATGATCGGCAATAATAAATAGTAGTCTGGCAGCCGTCGCTGGGTGCCGGCCGGAAAGATTGATCATGACAATAGCCGCTTTTTGGCGGAACCTGAGGTGGCGAGCAATCCTCAAATTTGCAATTGCAATTGTGTTGGCTGGTACGTCGGCGTTGGTGGCCGGCAGGGTAACGCTGTGGATAGGCTCGGATGCCTCGGTGCTGCTGCATCTGTGCGGAGTGACAATCCTGGCTTTGGCCGTCGGCCCCGGGCCCGCGACGCTTGCATCCGTCATAATCCTCCTCGTACTCCTGCCCCCCTTGCTCTCACCAGCCGCTCACGCCGACCAGTTTAACGCAGTAGTTCGTGTTGGACTGTTTAGCGTGTCATCCACGCTTATCCTGCTGCTGTCGGTTCGACGCAAAACAGCTTCCAGGTCTCTGCAGCTTCTGCTCGATCACCTGCAGGCGACCATCGCGGAATTGGAGCGGCATAACGCAATCCTGCGTGACGAAAACAATCAGCACAGAGAAACTGCGACCAGAGCACAACAGGCCGAGCAAGAAATTCGACTGACAGTCGACACGGTCCCGGCATTGATCGCTCGATATCGGCCGGACGGTTTCATGGATTTCCGCAATAAGAACTGGAGCGAATATACCGGGCTTTCACAGGATAATCGCGAGCGGCGCCGCTGGGGAAGTGCGCTGCATCCCGATGATGAGAAGATGGTCGAGCGCGCATGGCGAGAGCACATCCCTACTGGAGAGCCCTTCGAACTGGAACAACGGCTACGCAAAGCCAATGGAGAATACAGATGGCATCGGGTTCGTCGCGTACCCCTACGCAACGAATCGGGTGAGGTCATCAAATGGTATGCGATCGCGCTTGACATAGATGACAAGAAGCGAGCCGACGATGCGCTCCGGAAGAGTGAAGCCGACCTGGCCACGATCAAACACGAGCTTCAGCTCATGATCGACACCATACCGGTGCTGGTCCTACGCCACAGAGCCGACGGCATCATCGACTTTGTTAATGAGGTTGGACGCACCTACAGCGGCCTTACAACAACCAAATGGACCAGCCGAACCAGTCGCATAACCCATCCCGACGACGTTTCCCGCCTCGAAGAGGCCTGGGACGTGGCACTTCGCACGGGCGAACCATTCGAGTCCGAAGTGCGCTTGCGACGAGCGGACGGCGAATACCGCTGGTTCGCCACACGGCGTGTACCACTTCGCAGAAATAGAGAGGTGATCGCCTGGTATGCAGCGACCTACGATATAGAAGACCGCAAGAGAGCCGAAAACGCGCTGCTCGAGAGCGAGCGTCGATTGCAGGAGGCTCAAATGGAGCTAACGCATGCGAGCCGCGTCGTCACCATGGGACAGTTCACGGCATCGATCGCCCATGAGGTCAACCAGCCTATCTCCGCGCTTCTGACGAATGCCGACACCGCGCTGCGCTGGCTCGGCCGTCAACCACCCAATCTGGAGCGAGCAAAGCCGTTAATCGAGCGTATAATCGACGATGGTAAGCGGGCTGCTGATATCGTGGGCCGAATTCGGGATATGTCCAGGAAGACGCCTACGCGCAAGGAAACCCTGGACATCAATAAGGCCATTTCGGAGATTGTCAGTCTTGCCCGAGGTGTGATTTCGGACAACGACATCTTGGTGAAGATGCAATTGTCAGAGGGACTGCCGTGCGTCTTAGGGGACAAGATTCAATTGCAACAGGTCATTTTGAACCTGGTCATGAATGCCGTTGAAGCTATGAGCGAGGTCAGGGAAGGATCGCGCGAGCTTAAAGTCGAGAGCCGCGAAGACGAGCCCGGAAACGTGCTCGTCGTTTTCCGAGATTCTGGGCCGGGCTTGCCTGCGGCAGATACCGGCCGCATCTTCGAGCCCTTTTACACGACAAAGCCGAATGGCTTAGGCATAGGACTGTCCATTTGTCGTTCGATAATCGAGTCGCATGGCGGCCAGCTAAGGGCGATGCCAAACGACGCTCAAGGCGCTGTATTTTCCATAATGCTGCCGACGGGAGAGGATCCCCTTGCGGCTACCAAACTGTCCGCGAGCTAATGTTTATGGGTCGAAGGAGTTTGGGCGGCTGAAAAGGAACTCGCCGGCAATTCGAAGACAAACCGCGCGCCGCCAAGCGAAGATTCATTGTCGGCCAGTATCCGACCGTAATGCGCTTCTATGATCGACTGGGCTATCGGCAAGCCGAGCCCCATTCCAGTCTCTTTCGTTGTGAAGAAGCTGTCGAACAGTTTGGGCAGATGCTCTGGCTCGATGCCAGGACCGCTATCTTCTACAATGCAGCAGACCTTATCCGGATCGACCTTCCGCGTTCGGACCACGACGTTTCGTTGCGCAATCCCCGCATTTGACACGGCATGTGCCGCATTGACGACCAGATTTACGACAACCTGCTGCAACTGCGTGCGATCGACCATCACCTTCGGCAAATTTGGATCCAGATCGAGCGAAATTGACAGCTGCCTTGATTGGAGTTCGTGATGCAACAACGCCATGCACTCCGAAATGATTTCGGCAAGTGTGATTTCCGACCGCTTCGTTACCCCTTTGCCTGCCATCGTGCGAATGCGATCGATGATGTCAGCCGCGCGCCGCGCGTCGCTCACCACACGCTTGAGGACTGGCTCGACCTTGCCGAAATCAGGTTCTGGCCGACTCAGCCAACGCAACGCAGTCTCACTGCTCGTCACGATGGATGCCAGAGGTTGGTTCACCTCATGCGCGATTGATGCCGTCAGAGCACCCAGGCTGACGACTCTGCTTACATGCGCCAGCTCGGACCGAATGCTGTCGCGCGCATTTTCCGCGAGGCGACGCCGTGTAATGTCCTGGATAGCCCCAAGGCATTCCACCTGACCATCTTCGTGCCTTACCATGCGCGCGCAAACCGAGAGGTACTTGATCCGGTCATCCGGCATTCTCAAGCGCAATTCGTAGTCCGCGCTGTCGAGTCCGGCCTGAACCTCCTGCAGGTAGACGCCCGACGATCGGAGATCATCCGGATGGATCCGCTCTCGGAGTAGCGGAATGGTTACAACAGTATCCAACTCAAATTCGAATATGCGCTTGAGCTGATCGGAAAACATGACCTCATCCGTTGTCACGTCCCATGCAAAGGTGCCCGTAAGGCCGATCCTTTGACCCTCCGTGAGATAAAATTCATCGCGTCGTAGCACCGCCTCCGCCTGAGATCGCTCGATCGCTATGCTGGCGAGGTGCACGACATGCGCAATGACTTCCTGGTGATGCGCAGATGGACTGGCCGCCTCTTCCTGGTAGACGCAAACCGTACCGATGACCGTTCCCTCCCTCGAGCAGATCGGTGTGCTCCAGACAGCTCTCAGACCGTGCTCGAGAACATGAGCTCGACAAGGGGCGTCGATCCAACGAGGATCCGATCCGATGTCTGGGGTGATCACCTGCGCTTTCTCGGCAATCGATCGCCCCCGCGGAGAATCATCTGCAGCGACTGAAGCCCCCTCAATGGGACTGGTGTAGCTGGCAGGAAGAGACGGCGCGACGCCGAATTCGAATGTCTTGCTGCGACCGTCGATCGGATAGATGCCGCAGCAGCAATCAGGCGCGGACTCCTCAAAAAATCGGCATAACGCCGCAAGCACATCTCGAAGAGGGCAGCTCGTGGCCATCATCTCCAGGACGTGTTTCTCTCCCGTCAGATAGACGTCTGCCTGCTTCCTGCGTTCGACCGCCTGCGCGAGGTCACCATAGAGCCGCGTGTTCTCCAGCGAAATCGCAGCCTGTGCCGCCAGCAGTTCCAGGACCGTGATTTGATTCGTTACGAATACGTGTGAAGTCAGCGTGTTCTCCAACAGGAGGACGCCAGCCAATTCCCTTTGTTTCATCAGCGGCAGACAGAGGACCGACCTCGGTGGTCGATCGCGCAGATAGTCGTCTGCAGAGAACAGGCTCGGCTTTGAGGCATCATCGAGAATCACGCTTTCCCGCGTACGGATCACGTAACGAACCAGAGATTCAGGACATGCGACCGGTGTGATCGGATCGTGGCGCAGGGCAACTTCGATCTGATCGCCGCTCGCTCGCGCCTCGGCTCGGATCAGATACCCATTGGCCGACGGCAGCATCAGGAGGCCGCGGTCCGCACCGGCGTTCTCGATCGCGATTGTCATGAGCCGCTCGATCAGCTTCGGCAACTCGATCTCGCTGGAGAGAGCCTGAGACGCCTTCACAACACTCGTGACATCCAGGTGATGTACCGAGGAGCCCCCCGGTGAGACGGAATGCTGACCGTTCGAAGTTGCAAGATAGGGAAGAAGCCGATCCAGCTGCCGCACCTTGCCGTCCGCGCCCCAGCGCCGGTACCCCTCACGCGCTCGCTGAAGATGCATCTCCGAGATGTCGTCGAGCTCGCGCGCCGCGTAGAAGCGCGCCGCCACTTCGCAGGCAAGCGCTTCGTTGTGCACGAAGAGACTGGCGTGCGCTGAACGGATGGCCTGTTGATACAGGCGTTCGGCATCGCCGTCGCGTCCCTCGATCCGGGCCAATTCGGCTCCCACAAGCGCCGCGCGGTTTGCAAAATTCTCGGGACAATGGCGTGCCCAGGTTTTGAGCCTCGCCAAGTGATCCGTCACGCTCGCGAAATGATGCTCGCGTTCCTCGGAACTAGAGGCGGCGTGGAGTGCGGCGTGGCAAAGCGCAGCGTAGAAGTGATATTCGATGAACTCGGGAAGAGGAAGGGCAGCAGTTTCCACCATTGGCTGCGCCCTCGTAGCCGCTTGCAGGGCGTCCCGGTATTCGCCCGCTAGGAAACGCGCCTGCAGCTTGCGGATGTAGTACCAGCATTCAGAGAGGGCCAACGCCGGGTTGCCGGCCAGTTCACGCTCGAGGTCTCTCTCTTGAAATAGAGCGTCGTCGAAGGTGCCCAAACGAGCCGTCAGTCCGCGCAGGCTGCGAACGAGACCGAGCTGGCCGAGAAGGGAGGCTTCAACGGTTCGGGAGCCGACTTTGCGGACGAAGGCGATCGCGCGTTCAACCTGCTCCTGAGTCTCGATCAAAGGGTCGCCCGCCACCAGATAGTTGGTGTTGAGCTGGTTGCATGCGTAGGCCGCGTAACTGATCTCACCGAAGCGGCTGGCAAGATCGAAGCCGCGCACGAGGAAATCGCGCGCGCTACGCACAGGCTGAGTCCATGGCACGACGATCCCAAATGTCTGGAAGGTCCTGGCTTGAAAGCTCTGCCATCCTGGTTGCTCGACCAGTTCACATGCCAGCCGTGCGAAGCGATAGCCCGCGTCGAACTGACCGAGGTAGGTTGCCCAGGCGCCTAATTGCACGTAGGCGAAACAGGATGCACCGCCGTGACCCCGCTCGAGCCCGAGGCGAATGGCCGCGCAAAGGATCACCGCAAACAGATGAGGCGAACCAAAGAACTTTGAAGGGACTACAATACTGTTCAGAAGCTCCAGAACCGCAAGTGACTCCGGGTCGCTCATGCGCGGCAGGTTAACGAGATCTTCGATCGCGCGGTCGCCCAGACGGATCAAGATATCATCATAGGCCCGTCGGGCATCCTCTTCCGTTGGATGCTCGGGAAATTCGAAGCCGAGCTGACGCAGTGAGCGCAAACCTATGGCGACAGCCTCATCGCTGCGACCTACTCCCTGATATAGATCGACCTGAAGGCAAGCTACCGCGGCTGATTCTGCAGCGGTGGCTGCTCGAAGGGAAAGGCGATGCAACCGCATTTCGGCATCCGCGGTCGCTCCGGAGGCGAATTCGCAATGTGCCCTGACCAGTTCGAGGGCAAACCTCAGCTCGTGATGCCGTCCCCACTCGTCTTCGGTGAATAATGCGGCTCCCGTCGTCAGATAGTGCAATGCGGAGACGTAGGCCGACGAGGCCCGGGCGCGCTTGCCGGCGATGAGGTTGAATGTTGCCAGTTGCTCGCGCTCTTCAGGCGCTGCGATCAGGGACGATGCGCGGTTTAGCTGGCTTACGATTCCGAAAATGGCCTCCTCCAGCTTGCCGGGAGACGTATGCGCGACGAGGAGCCTGCCGATCCGCAGATGCACGGTGGCGCGCTGCTTGATCGGGATCAGCGCATACGCAGCTTCCTGGACACGGTCATGAACGAAGCGATAAGAGCCCTCGAGTAAATCGACCAGCTCCTGGCGCCGCGCTTCGATGAGCGTGGCGTGCAATTCCTGCTCTGGGGTGTCGTGAACGATGGCCAGCATCTCGGCGGTTGCAATATTTCCGAGACCGGCCAGATGCTGCAGGGCTTGCTGGGTCGCGGCGGGAAGCCGGGCTAGTTTACCGATCATGAGGTCCGCGACGTTGTCGGTGTAACCCTTCGCATGGATACGCTTGAGATCCCACGACCAGCGGGAGCTCGCCGAATCGAACGCGATCAGGCCCTCATTTCTCAACGCCGACAGGAACTGATTGATGAAGAAGGGATTGCCGTCGGTCTTTTGCAGAATCAACTGCGCGAGATCCCTGACCTGATCGGTTTCGGCATGTAGTGCGTCGGCGATCAAACGCGAGACGTCCTGAGCATTGAGCGGACCCAGCTTGATCTCCCGCACCGGGGACCGGCCTGCCGCATTGATCGATGCGAGCTTGCGCATCAGCGGATGAGACGCATCGACCTCGTTGTCGCGATAAGCGCCGATGAGAAGCAGGTGCGAAACGCCGCCCTGGGTAAGGAGATCTTCGAGAAGGTCCAACGTCGCCGCATCGAGCCATTGCAGGTCGTCGAGGAAAAGAGCGAGCGGATGTTCGGGACGCGCAAAGACACCGATGAGACGCCGGAGCAGCAACTGGAAGCGTCGCGGGGCATCGGCTGCGGGCAACTCGGGAGCCGGCTCCTGCTCGCCGATGATGAACCTCAACTCCGGAACAAGGTCCACGACAAGGCCGCCATGAGGCTCGATCGCCTGAAGCAAGGTCGCCCGCCAACGGCTGAGCTCGCCTTCGCTCCTCGCCAGGATGAGACGGACAAGACGTTGAAAGGCCGGCGCCAGGGTTGCATAGGGAATGTCACGCTTATACTGGTCGAACTTGCCGCCGGCAAACAGACCGCGCGGCGGCACGAGGACCTTGTGCAGCTCATTCACCACCGACGATTTGCCCACGCCGGAATAGCCAGATATTAGGACGAGCTCTGGCTTGCCTTGGGCCACGACCCGGTCAAAGGCAGCGAGCAGGGCTTCGATCTCCCGCTCCCGACCGTAGAGCTGCTCCGGAATCAGCAAACGGTCCGATGTGTCGTGCGCAGCGAGCGGGAACGGCTCTATCGATCGCTCTAACTGCCACTCGCCGAGACAATGCCGCAAGTCGGCCTCGACGCCCTGCGCGGTCTGGTATCGTTCTTCCGCAGTCTTCGCGAGAAGCTTCATCACGATCGACGAAAGCACCTGCGGAATTCCACTGACACGCTCATCGGGCGGGTCAGCGCGCCTTGCAACGTGGCAATGGATCCATTCCATTGCGTCGACGGCGTTGAAGGGCAGGCTTCCCGTCAGCATCTGATAGAAGGTCACGCCGAGCGCATAGAGATCGCTGCGCGAGTCAATGGATCGGTTCATCCTGCCCGTTTGCTCCGGGGCCATGTAGGGCAGCGTGCCGGCGATGAACTGCGGCGGATCTGGCGGCTGTCGTTCGCGCGGGATGCGCGATGCTACCCCAAAGCCCGTGAGCCGGACTGCGCCATCGTTGCTCACCAGGATGTTGCCGGGTTTGATATCCTTGTGGACGAGACCCCGCTGATGCATTTTGCCGACGGCAGCCACGATACCGATCGCCAGTTGAAGGAACGCCTCGATTTCCATAGGCATGCCCAGCAACTGGCTGAGCAGTTCACCGCCGGGATCCTCGAATGTCAGAAATGTCCGGCCGGGCTCCTGGACCAGTTCCAACGGGACGAGCGCCCATTCCCGATCAAGGCAGTCGGTCAGGCCGTATTCATGAGCAAGTCCGTTCGAACTGTTGGAGGCAGGAGGCTCAAAGGCCGCGAGCACGGTGACCGGCCTTGTGTCGTCAGCGCTCGCGTTGCGCTGAATCCTGCGCAACGTGACGACACCTTCCGCAGACGATTCCTGACCTGGATCGCTGGCTTCCGCCGCGTTGAACCGCACCTTATCACTCGCTCGTCGTGAGTATTTTTGGCTTTTTTTGACAGCGTCTACGGCAATTCAGGATGCTTCCGTTAAGCGCGCCGCCGCATCCGCGCAAGTAAATGGTATCATATAGCTTACTTGCGTATCCTCAAAGTTTGAGCGGCAGCGCTCAGGCGCTCACAGCGCCTTCGATGCAGCCGATCAGGTCATTTATATCGAATGGCTTTCTAAGCAGGCACACTGCGCCCGCTGCCGCCGCTTTCGCCTCAAGATTGGTATCGGAACGTGCCGTGATCAACACGACGGGGGTCTTCGACCCCTCTGAGGAAAGGCGCTGCATCAGATCCAGTCCGCTCATTCCGGGCATATGAATGTCCGTGACGACGCAACCGAACAACCTGGCGCCTACCCTCTGGATATAGTCTTCGGCGGAAGAATACCCGTCGGCCTGGTACCCCAGCGAAGACAGCGATTCCACGAGCGCCACTCGGAACGAATCGTCATCGTCGATGACCGCGATTTCGAGATCCATAGGCGCTCAATATCCTTGCCCCGAATTGAACCCATTGAGACGGGACACGCACTCTTGCACCCGCCCTTCCTGCCCAGGAATTATACATGAGTGTTATAGTTCGCCCTCAGGGAGCAGGCAGGCTGGGTCAGAAATTGGCCGCCGTCTTCAGGCCGAACACCAGCGCATTCCTGTTCTGGCTCGTCCCGCCGGGATCGATAACATATTGGATGTTCGGACGAACCTCCAACCCGTTGCGCGGCCGGTAGGTTGTAGTAGGCCTCAACGGCGACCTCGCGACCTTGCACTGCAACAGAGCCCTGATCTGCCAGATTCTGCAGCATTTCCGACCAAGCGACCCGCCTGTTCACGTGTGTCGTCCCAACGCCGAGCCCGACATCGTCATTCGGCCGGGACCGGAATGGAGCGGTATAGATGAGGCCAGCGGCGACCTGAGCGTCGATGAAGGAGGTGCGGCGATCGGCAATCGTGGCATTGAAGAACAGGCTCAGGCCACCCCGAACGTTGATCGCCGAATTGCGCGTGACTTGCTGGAGAAAATTGACATACGCGCCATAGCGACCCCTGCCCTGTGCAAAGGGCAAGCCGGTAACCGCGGCCGGTGCCCCGTTGACATCGCTGACCACATCTGCGGCCCACGAGGTGTCATACCAGCCGCCGAACTTGTAGCTCCCTTGCAACTCGCCGAACTTCGGTAGCCAGGCAAACTCGGCGGGCACGAGCAGTCCGGTCGAGCCTGCAAAAGCCACCGGCAGCAGCGCCTGCCCCGTTCCGAGGTATCTCGGATTCTGGTCGAACGCGGCGAACTGAAAGTAGCCGAAACGGGCCAAATTGATCTTCCAGCGCGAGGCCCATTGGCTGATCGGCCAATTGTAAATGCTGTTGGTCACGATGTTGCCTGCTGCCGCTCCGCAGAAAGTGAGGTTCTGAAAATCGCAGGAGAACGCCGAAAAGTCTTCGCTGAACGGCATGCGGCCGATTTTCCATTCCAGCAGGCCATCCGCGAATGCCTGGTTGTACCAGAAGCGCGTCAGGCGTGCGGTCCGGCCACGTCCGAAAATCTCCTGAACCTCCTGCAGTGTGCCCAGATCGGCATCGTCGCTCAGATTGCGGCCGTTGCGATCGGTGACCGTGACCTGCACGGTGCCGCCTTCCAAAAGATTGAGGCGGCCAAGATCCAACCTCGCACCAGCAGCCCATTGATCCGAGTAAGCCACGTCGCGGCGGAGACCACCGGTCCCGTTGCTGGCAACCTCGCCGACATATCCCAACTGAAAATCAACACCGGCATCTCTCAGTCGCGTTCGCGTGCCATCCCAATCACCAAGTAGCCATGGAACGGCCGCCTCATTGACGCTACCGACACCGCCCGCATCCGCGGTGCGCGTTGCATCAGCAAGAAGCAGCAGCACTGCTGCGTAGATAGCTCTTATGGCGTATCGCCTGAACCCCTGCATGTCCACCGCATGTCTCCCGGCCTACCTCCGCTAAGCCAGACTGCGCCGAGGATCGGATCAGATGAATCAAACACAGGCGTTGGGTGCATCATACGGAAGCGTCATACGCACGCGCTGGCAGGCCGATGTCGTGATCATACGATCGGTTGATCTCGATACCGGAACGTACGATGGCGATTCCGGCGCCGCAGGCGCTTGTTGGGGACGTGGCAACCAGCAACAAACGGGGCACCC
This sequence comes from Bradyrhizobium sp. 62B, assembly GCF_030272265.2. Lineage (NCBI taxonomy): Bacteria > Pseudomonadati > Pseudomonadota > Alphaproteobacteria > Hyphomicrobiales > Nitrobacteraceae > Bradyrhizobium > Bradyrhizobium sp. 62B. Next base: position 5,669,811 of record NZ_CP092841.2, read on the forward strand.
ATGAGAACGATCGAAAGCTTCTCCGCCGCGCCTGCCAGACAAGGTCAAAACCCGCAAACGCTTGCGGCGGTCGAGCTACAGACGACCCTAGTCGGGATGATGGGACACGACCTGCGCTCATCACTACACGTCATTCAGGGGACGTACGCACTGCTGCGTTCGCGGTTCAATGACGACCCGCAGCGGGCGTGGATCGATCGGGGCGAACGCGCCGTCACGAAACTGACCGAGCAGCTCAATTGCCTGGTCGACGCCTTCTATCTCGCCGAGCGCACCAACGCGCTCGAGATCTCCACGCTCAACCTTGGGCCGCTGTTCTGGCGGTTGCGGCACGAAAACGAGGATGTCGCGCTTCATAGGGGTATCGACGTTCGAGCAATCTCTACGAATGCCTGCATCACCAGCAACCCGATTCTGCTGGGCTGCATCCTCCGCAATCTCCTGACCAATGCGATCAAATACACGGAGCCAGGAGGCCGCATCCTGATTGGTTGCCGTCGGAAAGGGGCTGAGATCAGAATCGACGTCTACGATACGGGCATCGGCATTCCGGCGAGCCAGTTGCCTCGGATTTTCGAGTCCTTCACGCGGCTCGCACCCGAGCGCGGCCATGGTCTTGGCATCGGTCTCTCGATCGTCCGCCGCGCGCTCGAAGCCCTTGGCCATCGCATTGAGGTTCGATCCGTCGTCGGGGAAGGATCGCTGTTCTCGATCTACGCACCCGCCGCCTGACCTAAGGTGCGGCTGCCATTGGATTTTCGAGCCCGACCGGCCGGAGGCCGGCGGTACCTATACATAGGTGTGATCCCCGGCCGGTGGTCGTTTATGTTAGAGATACCCGCGAAAATACGGTGTGTCCGAAGGCATGCGGCCCGCAGCGAACGAAAAACCAGAAAAGCCCCTCGTGCACGTCGTCGACGATGACGCTTCCATGCGCGATGCGCTGGCAGGCCTCTTTGACTCCGTCGGGCTACAGAGCCAGACCTATGCCACCGCGGAAGATTTCCTTTCGGCTAAACTCTCCGACAGGCCGGGCTGCATCGTCCTCGATGTCAGGTTGCCCGACATGAACGGCCTGGAGTTTCAGGGCCGGTTGGTCCAGAATGGCGTCGGGATTCCCGTCGTTATGATGACCGGGTTCGGAGACATTCCGATGTCGGTGCACGCCATGAAGCACGGCGCAGTCGACTTCCTGCCAAAACCTTTTCGCGATCAGGACATGCTAGACGCCGTCATGGCGGCGATCGAGCGTGACCGGCAACGGCGAACGGTCGAGAACGACGCATCGCAATTAAGACAACGCTTTGAGACTTTGTCGCCACGTGAACAGGAAGTGATGCTGCACGTCACGGCCGGCAAGATGAACAAGCAGGTAGCCGGCGATCTCGGCATCAGCGAAATCACCGTCAAGATCCATCGCGGCGCAGCCATGCACAAGATGGGCGCGCGCACCTATGCCGAGTTGGTCCGGATGGCCGATGCGCTCAAGCCGGACCGGAGCAAACCCGGTCGATAGACCTCAGACCGGTCGGGCCATCCGCTTCGGCAGCTTCCAGTCCGGACGCGGAAAGTGACAGGTGTAGCCGTCCGGATAGCGCTCGAGATAATCCTGGTGCTCGGGCACCGCCTCCCAAAAATCACCCACCGGCCTGACTTCCGTGACGACCTTGCCGGGCCACAGACCGGACGCATCGACGTCCGCGATCGCGTCCTCGGCGACCTTTTTCTGCTCGTCGTTCGTGTAGAAGATTGCCGAACGATAGCTCGTGCCGAGATCGTTGCCCTGCCGATTGAGCGTGGGGACGGATCCTGAATCTGAAAGAAGAATTCCAGCAGGCTCCTGAAATCTGCGTTTGACGGGTCGAAGATGATCTCAGTCGCTTCAGCATGGCCTTCGTGATTGCGATAGGTCGCATTCTTGACCTTGCCGCCCGTGTAGCCGACGCGGGTCGAGACCGCGCCCGGTAGCTTACGGATCAGGTCCTGCATGCCCCAGAAGCAGCCTCCGGCGAGTACGGCACGCTCTGTCCTCATTTGACGCCTACATCCATTCAATAGATCCGCTGATTGGGCGGGATCGTCGCAACTTCATTGGTCAAAGGCTGCAGATGCACCGGCCGGTAGTCAAGTCGCACCTGCCCTTCCCGGTCCAACCAGGACAGCGTGTGCTTCAGCCAATTCTCGTCATCCCGTTTGGGAAAATCCTCGCGGGCCTGGGCGCCACGGCTTTCGGTCCGGCCGATCGCCGACCTCAGGCTGACATTGGCTTGAGCCAGCATGTTGTCAAGCTCAAGCGCCTCGGTGAGATCGGAATTGAACATCATGGAACGATCGGCCAGTGCAAGATCGTCGCGCATCGTCGCCATGACATTGCTGAGCTCGCGGGCGCCTTCATCCAGAAGTGAACCTGTCCGGAACACCGCGCAATGCTTCTGCATGGTCCGTTGCATCGCAAGCCGGATCTCGCCCGTGCCCGTCTTGCCCTTCGCCCACCGGATGCGGTCAAGCCGCGCCATCGCCTCGTCGGTGGATGCCCGCGGCGCCGGCGGATGGCCTTCGCCCGGACGCAGCATCTCGGTCGCACGGAGCGCCGCGGCACGGCCGAACACGACGATATCGAGCAGCGAGTTGGAACCGAGCCGGTTGGCGCCGTGCACGGAGACGCAGGCGGCCTCGCCGATCGCCATTAGGCCCGACACCACGGTTTCGGCATTGCCCTTGTGCTTGGTCGTGACCTCGCCATGAAGATTGGTCGGCACCCCGCCCATGTTGTAGTGGACCGTCGGCAGCACGGGGATCGGCTGGCGCGTCACGTCGACGCCGGCAAAGACCCGCGCGGTCTCGCTGATGCCGGGCAGGCGCTCATGCAGGATGTCGGCGCCGAGATGCTCCAGATGCAGTTCGATGTAGTCCTTGCGCGAACCACAGCCGCGGCCCTCGTTGATCTCGATGGTCATGGCGCGGCAGACGACGTCGCGTCCGGCGAGATCCTTCGCACTCGGCGCATAGCGCTCCATGAAACGCTCGCCTTCCGAATTGGTGAAGTAGCCGCCCTCGCCGCGCGCGCCTTCGGTAATCAGGCAGCCTGAACCGTAGATGCCGCTCGGATGAAATTGAGTGAACTCCATGTCCGCCAAGGGCAGGCCGGCGCGCAACACCATCGCGTTGCCGTCGCCCGTGCAGGTATGGGCGGCCGTGCAGGAGAAATAGACCCGGCCGTAGCCGCCGGTCGCCAGGACGGTGCGATGGGCGCGGAAGCGATGAAGCGTGCCATCCTCCAGGTTCCAGGCGAGCAGGCCGCGGCAGGCGCCGTCGTCATCCATCAAGAGGTCGAGCGCGAAAAATTCGACGAAGAACTCGGTGTTGTGCTTCAGGCATTGCTGGTAGAGCGTGTGCAGGATGGCATGTCCTGTACGATCGGCGGCCGCACACGTCCGTTTCGCCATTTGCTTGCCGAAACCGATAGTCTGTCCGCCGAACGGACGCTGGTAGATCGTACCGTCCTTGGTGCGGGAGAACGGCACGCCGTAGTGCTCGAGCTCGAGCACGGCGGGCCCCGCCTCGCGGCACATGTATTCGATCGCGTCCTGGTCGCCGAGCCAGTCCGAGCCTTTCACTGTGTCGTACATGTGGAAGCGCCAATTGTCGCCGTCGCCCATGTTGCCGAGCGAGGCGGCCATGCCGCCTTGTGCTGCCACCGTATGGCTTCGGGTCGGAAACACCTTGGTGACGCAGGCCGTCCGCAATCCCGATGCAGCCATGCCGAGCGCCGCCCGCATCCCCGCGCCACCGGCCCCCACGATCACCACGTCATAGCTGTGCTCGATGAGCACGTAGGCTTCGGTCATGACTATTTCCAGCGATAGGCCTTGATGACATCGGGATCAGGATCAAGTCCAAGGCCCGGGCCCTGCGGCACCGCAATCCTGCCGCCCTTCGTCCTCAGCGCGTCCCCGTAAATCGTCGCTTCGAGATCGAACCAGCGCCATTCGATCATCGAAACGGCGGTCCCTAGCGCCGCTGTCGCATGAATGGCCGCCAATAAACCCGGCCCGTCATAGAAGGAGTGCAGCATCACCGGAATGTTGTGGATTGCGGCGAGCGGAAAGATTTTGCGAAGCTCGCTGAGGCCTCCCATCTTGGCCGGGCTCGGCTGGATGAAGTCCACGGCCTTTGCTGCCAACAGACGCTCGAAGTCCATCAAGGTATAGACATTCTCCCCAGCCGCGGTCGGCATGCCGGAAGCTCTCACTGCGGCGAGGCCATCAAAATTCTCCGGGGGCCAGATCGGCTCTTCCAGCCACTTCAAGTGGATTGCCTTGAGCTCTTGCGCTTTTTGGCGAGCCTCGTAGAGCGTCCACGGACAATTGACATCGAGCATCAGCTCGATATCGGCACCGGCTTCCTCGCGGGCGGTGCGAATGGCGGGAAGCTCGATCTCATGAAGCTTGAGGGCGCGAAATCCGGCATCGATCGCCTGCCGGACGGCTGTGCGAACCCACGCAGGCTCGGAGTAACGAACCAGGCTTGCGTAACAATCGAGTTCTTTCTCTCCGCCGCCGAGCAACCCGCACAGCGGCATATTAGCGGCTTTACCCGCGAGGTCCCAGAGCGCGATGTCGACCGCGGAGATGGCAAAAGACAACGCGCCGCCTCGTCCGAAGACGTGCAGCTTCTTCTGAACATTCACCATCAGCGGCTCGATCTGCGCCGCGTCCTGGCCGATGCAAATTGGCGCAATCAGTTGCTCAATGGCGAGTCTTGCGGATGCAACCGCGCGAAACCCGAAGGCCTCGCCCCACCCCACCAGCCCCTGATCCGTCACCACCCTGACGAGCAAGGAGTCGGCGGCAGGCAGATTGCCATCACCCCAGGCGGAAGAGGCAGACTTGGTTCCGGCCTTGAATGGAATGCGTAGCGGGATAGCTTCGATTGCGGTGATGATCATGGTGAAAGCCTGCCGTCGCGTGGTGCCTGGCTCGCCCTACGCATGCTGATGACGCGGATCGTCGCAGAGATCGTGGTACTCGAGGCCGAGCGGACCGATCGCCGTCACCTGCGTGACGTACTCACCGGACTTCGCCCAATGGAAGTGCCAGGTCTCGCCGGGCAGAACGATGACGCTTCCAGGAGGATAGGCATTGACCTCGTCCCCGTCAAAGGTCTCACCGAGACCGATGTAGAACACGCCCGACATCACCGTGTAGATGCGGTCTTCTGGATGCTTGTGTGGCATCAGCTTCGTGCCGTCGGGCACCTTGACCCTAACCACATAGGGGCCGGGCTCCGTGGGATGCCCCACAACGACCGCCAGACGCGCTCCGGTCGGAAATGCTGGGAACGGCTTCCAGTCGATATCTTCGGGCAAGATTGCCCTGAACCGAGACTGATCGGGCTGATGATTGCGCGCCATGGTTCTAGCCTTTCCTTCTGGCAAGGACGTCTGCCATCATACGATCAATTTCGCGTCGAGCGTGATCGTCGCGTTGAGGACCTTGGAGACTGGACAGTTCTTCTCGGCTTCGCCCGCGATGCGGACGAAAGCAGCTTCTTCGATGTTTGGAATCTTCGCGCGCAGTGTCAGCGCCGAGCGACCGATGCGGAACGCCTCTCCTTCCTGCTCCAGCGTGACAGCCGCCTCGGTCGAGAGTTCCGTAGGCGTGAAACCCGCAGCCTGCAGAGCGAAGGCTAACGCCATCGTGAAACAGCCGGCATGCGCAGCGGCAACCAGTTCCTCGGGATTGGTGCCCTTTTCGTTCTCGAAGCGAGTCTTGAATGAATAAGGCGTATCGGCGAGCACGCCGGAATCGCTCGACAGGTGGCCGCTGCCCGCGCGACCTGTCCCGTGCCACACTGCTTTTGCCTTACGGTTCATGTCATAGCTCCTCGTTGATGGACCGTCTTGTCTAGCTTCACGCTGGTTGCTTCAGCGCGTTGATGTCGATCGGCATCTTGCGCAGTCGTTTGCCCGTCGCTGCATAGATGGCATTGGCGATGGCAGGAACGATCGCCGACGTGCCCGTCTCCCCGATGCCGCCCGGCGGCTCCGTGCTCTTGACGAGGTGCACCTCGACGGAAGGCGCCTCGTTCATCCGAAGGATCTGATAGGTGTCGAAATTAGTCTGTTCGACGCGACCGCTCTTGAGGGTGATTTCGCCATATAGCGCTGCCGTCACGCCGTACATGATCCCGCTCTGGAGCTGTGCCTCGATCGTGTTCGGATTGACCACGGTGCCGCAATCCATGGCACAAGTGACACGATGGACGCGAACCGAGCCATCCTTCGCGACCGCAACTTCGGCGACCTGCGCGAGTAGACTGCCGAAGGCGTTTTGCATCGAGACCCCGCGGCCGTGTCCTTTTGGCAAAGCTTGACCCCAACCGGCCTTCTCAGCGGCAAGCTCAAGCACCGCTCTTGCGCGCGGATTGTGCTCCAGCAGTGCGCGGCGAAAGGCAATCGCGTCCCGCTTGGCGGCGGCCGCCAATTCGTCGACGAAGCTTTCGGTGACGAAAACGTTGTGTGATGGACCGACACTGCGCCAAAATCCGGTCGGAATGCCGGGCGGCTCAACGCGGACATATTCCACGTGGAAGTTTGGGATACGATAGACGAGGTTGATGGCCCCTTCGATCGAATCCGGGTCGAGACAGTTGGCGTATGCCGGCGGAAGCCAGCGAGAAATGACCGAGGAGCCCGCAAATCGGTGATTCCACGCGATCGGTGTGCCATCCTTGTCGAGGCCTGCCGTGAGGCGATCAAACCAATAGGGACGGTAGAGGTCGTGCTGAATGTCCTCCTCACGCGTCCACACAACTTTGACCGGGCCGTCGACCTGCTTGGCAATTTCGACCGCACGTACGGCGCCGTCCGCTTCCAGCCGCCGGCCGAAGCCCCCGCCGAGCAGATGATTGTGGACGATAACTTTCTCGGGCGGCAGGCCGGCAGCTTTCGCCGCCATCGACTGCACGCGCGCGATGGCCTGGGTGCCAATCCAGATCTCGCACTCTCCGCCACGGAAGTGGACCGTGCAGTTCATTGGCTCCATGGTGGCGTGCGCCAGGAACGGGACCTCGTACCTTGCCTCGACAGTCGTCGCGGCACCGGCCAAGGTGCCGTCGGCATCGCCGATGTTCTGCGCAACCGCGCCCGGCCTGAGTGTCGCCTGCCCCAGTTCGCGGGCGATATCCTGAGTGGATAGCCCGGCATTAGGGCCGCCATCCCATTCGACCCTGAGCGCCTCCAACCCCTTTTTTGCGGCCCACATATGATCGGCCACGACAGCGACTGCATCGTCGAGACGAACGATCTTGCGCACACCATTGACGGCCTTCGCCGCGCTGTCATCCACGCTCTTCAGTCGCCCACCGAAAACGGGCGACTGTGCGAGCGTGGCGACCTTTACCCCGGGCGGGCGGACATCGATGCCATAGACGGCTGTTCCATTCACCTTATCAGCCGCGTCCAGCCGTTTGGCCGGCGTGCCGATCAGCTTGAAGTCTTCCCGCCGCTTCAATTCGACACTCTTCGGTACCGGCATCTGTGCGGCATCGGCCGCAAGCTCCCCATATTTGAGGCTCTTTCCGCTGGTCTCGTGAATCACCTCACCGCCCTGCGCACGGCACGACTTGACATCGACTCCCCAGCGCTTGGCCGCGGCGGCGACCAGCATCGCCTTCGCAGTCGTACCTGCTTCGCGTAGCGGCTTCCAGCCACCGCGCAATGCGTTGGAGTTGCCGGTCGCCTGCACGCCCAGCATCGGATTGGCATAGAGCTTCTCATTAGGCGGAGCATGTTCGAGACGAATCTGGCTCAAGCCGACTTCGAGCTCCTCGGCAATCAACATAGGGATCGATGTGTAGGTCCCCTGGCCCATCTCGACATAGGGCATGGTCAACACGATCTCGCCGTCGCTCCCGATACGGATGAACGTGTTTGGTGCGAACTCCTCCGCGGCTGCGGCTTTTCCGCCGTCGATTGGCAGACTGAGGCTCAGCACGAGGCCACCGCCGACAACGGCACCGCTGATGAGAAAGCTCCGGCGGGAGAGACTAGTCTCGGAAGTACGTGAAACGGTCCGATCGAGGCTCATGACTAGCCTGCCTTTCCGTGCATCTGCGCAGCCAGTTTGATTGCCTCGCGGATGCGGACGTACGTACCGCATCGGCAGATGTTGCCGCTCATGGCGTCGTCGATGTCTTTGTCTGTAGGCTGCGGATTGTCGGCGAGCAGCGCGGAGGCGGACATTATCTGCCCGGACTGGCAGTAGCCGCATTGCACCACCTCGTGATCGAGCCAGGCCTTCTGGATCTTCTCGCCTGCCCGGGTCGTGCCGATCGCCTCGATCGTGGTGATCTTTGAGGTGCCGACGCTTTCGATCGTCGTGATACAGGACCGTGTTGCAGCGCCATTGATATGGACTGTGCACGCTCCGCATAGCGCCATGCCGCAGCCGAATTTGGTACCGGTCATCCCGAGCACGTCGCGCAGCACCCAAAGTAGCGGCGTGTCGCCTTCGACTTCCACGCTATGCATGATTCCGTTGATGGTGATGGCAAAGGCCATATGTCTCTCTCTTTCCCGGCTATCGAAGCGCGTGCCGACGACGTGCGGAATTGCCGTGCTGCCAATGATTGATGCCCGTCAACCTGAAACCAAATTGAAGATGGAACCGGCGGCTTGCCGAACCGGCCGCGATCTTTCTCAGCTACCGAGTTGCCCGACGTAAAAGCCAAGCCGGTTTTCGACATCGCCGGCGCGGTGGAAGCCGCGCTCCATCAGGGCCTTGATCCGCTTCTGGCTGGCAGGCCGTCCGAGTGCCGCGATGAAGGCGTCCCACTCCGGCTTGATTTCTGCATCGGGCGGCAGGCTCGCGACATCGACCAATCGCTTGGTATCCGCGATCGCCTGCTTGTCGAACGAGGCGATCCGCATCGCCAGTGAATCGACGAAACCGTCCAGCTCGGCGTCTGGAAGCGAGCGATTGACGTAGCCGTAGCGTTCGGCGAGATCGCCGTTGACATCGTCGGCACTGAGCAGCACCTCCAGCGCACGTCCCCGGCCCATCAGCCGAGGCAATCGCGCCATTGGACCGCCGCCGGGCACCAGGCCCGCACCGACCTCCCATTGCGACAGGATCGCCTTCTCGCGGCTTGCGAAACGCATGTCGCTTGCGAGCGCGAGCTCGCTGCCGACGCCGGTCGCGCGCCCTCGGATTGAGGCAATCGACACCACTGGCGCCTTGCTGAGACGCACCAGCATATCCGGCAAGGCCTGCAAACCGGTGGGCCCCGCCGGAATCTTCGCCGATTCCTCGAGCGGCGCGAGGAAGTCGTAATGCGTGATGAAGAAGCCATCGACGGCGCTGTCGAAGACGACGACCTTCACTTGCTCATCCTGCTCAATCGCCGTGATGATCTCGGCGAGGCGGATCGTCTCCCGCGGTCCGAAGATGTTGACCGGAGGGAGATCGAAGGTGACCCGCCAATATGACGCTAGGCGGCGCTCCAGGCGGATTTCCTGGCGCGGAAAGGTTGTTTCTGGACGGTTCATGACTGTTCCCTGGATCGGGTATGATGTTGCGTTGTCCGCCGGACCGCAGTCCGCTTCAAATCGATTGGCGTAACGAGCGGAAAGCCGCGCGCATCTCCATGCTGAACAATTTCGGCTGCTCCCAGGCGGCAAAATGACCTCCCTTTTCGAGCTTGTTGAAGTGGATCAGCTTCGGATATGCGCGTTCCGTCCAGGACCGCGGCGCCGCATAGATCTCGTCCGGGAAGACGCTCACGGCCGCCGGGATCGCGATGTGCTTCGGCTCGAAGAAGTTCAGCTTGTTTTCCCAGTACAGTCGCGCCGACGAGATCGCCGTATTCGTCAGCCAGTACAGCGTGACGTTGTCGAGAACGTCGTCCCGCGTCAGCCCCTCCTCTTTACCGTCGAAGACACGCGCGATGAGTTCGTAACTGCGGATGTCGTGATCCAGTATGAAGGCCGCCAGGCCGGACGGCGAATCCACGATGCCTTGCAGGGTCTGCGGCCGGTTCGCCATCTCGATGGCATAGCCCAATCCGTGCTTGTAGAACTGGTCGAGCTGCTCGTAGGCATGCTGTTCGTCGGCCGACAAACCGGACGGCATTGTTCCACCGGGCTGCAACGCCTTGGCAATGTCGTCGGGAACGGTTGCCGGCATGTTGGTGTGAATCCCCAGCAATTCCGGCGGTGCCAGCAGCGCCATCTGCTCAGTGACGGCATTGCCCCAGTCGCCCCCCTGGGCGACGTAGCGGGTATAACGGAGACGCTTCATCAGCACGGTCCAGGCTCGCGCAATGCGCTGGGGATCCCACCCCGTCGCCGTCGGTCGGCCCGAGAAGCCGTAACCCGGCATCGAAGGGATCACGAGGTGGAAGGCATCAGACACACTCGCACCGTGAGCCGTCGGATTGGTCAGGGGATCGATGATCTTGAGCTGCTCGATGATCGATCCGGGCCAGCCATGCGTGACGATCATCGGCAGCGCGTTGTCGTGCCTCGAGCGCACGTGGATGAAGTGGATGTCGACGCCGTCGATTTCAGTCACAAACTGCGGCAACGCGTTGAGCCGCGCTTCCACCTTGCGCCAGTCGTAACCAGTCCGCCAATACTGCACGAGCTGCTGGATAGTTTTCAGCCGCACGCCCTGGGAATCATCAGTGACAGTCTCGCGATCCGGCCAGCGCGTGGCCATCAGGCGCTGGTGAAGGTCATCCAGCGCATCCTTAGGAATATTGACATGAAACGGGCGAATCTCCTCGCTACTGGCGGCGGCGGGACGCACCGAGAACAGGTTCGCCGCGCCAACGGAAGCGATGCTCGCTGCCGCGATTTCAAGAAACTGGCGGCGGTCCTGGCAAATTTCGAGGGTTGACGTCTTATTGTTCTGGAGATCAATGATACTCTTCATGGCGTTGCTCCTGATGCCGATGCGGCGTGTTAGCTCTTGCTGATATCGATGACGGCTTGGGCAAAGGCTGCCGGAGCCTCTTGCGGCAAATTGTGGCCGATGCCGCCCCGCACGAGGCGGTGCAGATATTTACCGGAGAATTTCTTGGCGTAAGCCGACGGATCGGGATGCGGCGCGCCATTCTCATCACCCTCGAGCGTGATGGCCGGCACACTAACCAGCGGCGCCGCCGCCAGCTTTGTCTCCAGTTCGTCGAAGGCGGGATCTCCCTTCGCAAGACCGAGCCGCCAGCGGTAATTGTTGATGACGATGTCGACGTGATCCGGATTGTCGAAGGCAGCAGCGCTACGCGCGAACGTCGCGTCACTGAACTGCCACTTCGGCGAGGCGAGCTTCCAGATCAACTCGGCGAAATCCCGCCGGTACTTCTCGTATCCCTCGCGGCCGCGCTCCGTCGCAAAGTAGTACTGATACCACCACTGCAGTTCGGCCTTCGGAGGCAACGGCACCTTGCCCGCGGCCTGGCTGCCGATCAGGTAGCCACTAACCGAGACAATGCCCTTGACGCGATCCGGCCAAAGCGCGGCCACGATGTCGGCAGTGCGCGCACCCCAATCGAACCCGGCGAGGATCGCCTGCTTGATGTTGAGCGCGTCCATCAAAGCGATCGTGTCGACCGCAAGCGCGGACGGTTGCCCCGTCCTCGGGGTCTCGCTCGCCCTGAAAGTCGTGGAACCGTACCCACGCGCATAGGGAACGATGACGCGAAAGCCCGCCGACGCGAGATGCGGTGTCACCTCACTAAAACTGTGAATGTCATACGGCCAGCCGTGCAACAGGATTGCGACCGGACCGTCGAGGGGCCCCGCTTCGAGATATCCCACATTGAGTACACCGGCATCGGTCTGCTTGAGCGATGAAAAGGACGAAGCCGGACCGTGACTCTCGGCCTCCACCAGTTCGATCGGCCTCTCAACAACAAGCGTCGCCTTCGCCGCGCGACCCGGCATGAGTTGCGCTGCCGTCATTGCTCCGCCGGCCATCTCCAGAAAGCGCCGGCGTGCGATCTTCTGCAGGGATTGTTGCATGGTCATGAGTCACACCCGTCCTCTGCTCCGCTCGCGTGGTAACAACTGCGTTGCGTAGCGATCAGTGTCGAGGCCATACTGTCTGCGCACCCGCCTGCGAACCATCCAACGTTGGGAAGGTCTCGCTCATATCAACGTATGAGTGGGGCCGGTCTTGCTGTTCGATATGAATGAGCAGTGGGGCAGCGATTGCGGAGAAGCGTCATGGGCCGGTTATTGTCGGTGAATGTCGGACTTCCGCGCGACATCGCATGGAGGGGCCGCACCGTTCACACCGGGATCTGGAAAAGCCCGGTTCAGGGCCGCTGCCAGGCCAGGCGGCTCAATCTCGACGGAGACGGTCAAGGCGATCTGGCCGGTCACGGCGGCGAGCACCGCGCCGTCTTCGTCTACCAGATCGAGTCCTATCGCTACTGGCAGGAACGACTGAACAGGACCGATTTCGTCCACGGTCAGTTCGGCGATAATTTCACGATCGAAGGACTGACGGACGATGTCGTGTGCATCGGCGATCGCTATCGGGTCGGCAGCGCACTGTTCGAGGTCACACAGCCGCGCGTGACCTGCTATCGCGTCGGCATCCGGATGAACGAGCCGCGGATGCCGGCCTTGCTGACGTCCAGCGGGCGCCCCGGGTTCTACTTCCGCGTCTTGCAGGAAGGCGACGTGGGCGCCGGCGATGAGATCGTGAAAGTCGGCGAGGCGAGCGAGCGGATGACGATCACGGAGACCAATGCGCTACTCTATTCGTCCAATCATGCGCGCGAGGGCTTGGAACGCGCGCTGCGGATCGAGGCCCTCTCGCGCGGCTGGCGCTCGTCGTTCGAGGCGCTCTTGCAGGACGAGGCGACTACCCCGGGAAGTGGCAACCCTGGTCTAGCGCCCGCCTCAGCCACGCATCCCGCTTCACCCGGATTTCAACCGCTCTCGGTGATGGCGATCCAGCAGGAGTCGGCCGACGTTCTTTCGCTGTCGATGCAGCATGCCGATGGCCAGCCGTTGACCCCGCATCTGCCCGGCCAATATGTCGTCCTGCGTCTTAAGCCTGCCGATGCCGGACTGCTACTCCTTCGCAGCTACTCGCTCTCTGGCCCTCCCTCGGCGGATCGCTACCGCATCAGCGTGAAGATCGAGCCGAATGGAGTTGCTGGAGCCTGGTTGCAGCAGAATATCCGGGTGGGCAACGTGCTCGACGTCAGTTCGCCCCGTGGCAGCTTCATTTTGCAGTCTGGCGACGGGCCCGTGGTACTGCTCAGCGCCGGCATCGGAGCGACGCCCGTGCTCTCGATGTTACATGCGCTCGCGGCGACCGGTTCGACACGCCCGGTCTTGTGGCTGCATGCGGCACGCGATGGGCAGCATCATCCCTTTGCCGCTGAAGTCCGCCGCCTCATGTCCGCGCTTGTCCAAGGCCGCAGCCATGTCTGGTACAGCAGGCCGGGCCCACGGGACAGGCAGGGCGAGGATTTCGACGCTATTGGCCACCTGTCGCGGTCTGCACTGGAGGCGGCCGGTGTCCGAAGCGATGCGGACGTCTATCTCTCCGGTCCCGCCCGCTTCATGTCCGACATGAAGCAGTCTCTTGCCGCCATCGGCCTCGCGCCAAGGCGCATTCACACCGAGCTCTTCAACGGCGGCGAAACGATGACCCCGGGAGTCGTCGGCGCGACGAAGCGAGCCGCGCATGTCCCGGAAAACGACAGCAAGACAGGCCCGCTGGTGTCGTTCTCGCGCAGCGGCATCGCCGCACATTGGGATCCGCGCTATCAAAGTATCCTGGAACTCGCGGAAGCCTGCGATGTCCCGGTCCGGTGGGCCTGCCGTGCCGGCGTTTGCCACAATTGCGAAAGCGGACTGGTATCCGGAGACATCGTTTACGGCCCGGAGCCGCTCGACATGCCGGCCGACGGTAATCTTCTCATCTGCTGCTCGCGACCGCGCGGCGACGTTGTCATCGATTTGTGACATCGGGACCACGTCGGCACATCATCGCGAAGGCGATTCGTAGTCCGCGATTTTCGCATCCTCCACCATTGGGAAGACGTCGCTCATATCAACGTATTAGTGATCGTCGCTCAATGTATGAGTGAACGCTCCAACCTCAGCCGGTAAGACTATATCACTCGTTTCGCAATTCCCCGTCAGCTCGACGAAGAATTGGAGAGCGAGGAGATCGCGCCAAAGCATCCCCCTCTCGTGGTGCCAGGTGGCGCTTCATTCAATGACAACAATCCAAGGATACAGTCATGAAGGTGCTGATGGTTCTCACGTCCCACGACCAATTGGGCAACACTGGGCGAAAGACGGGTTTTTGGCTCGAGGAGCTCGCCGCTCCCTACTACGTCTTCAAGGACGCTGGCGTCGAGATCACGCTCGCTTCGCCGAAGGGCGGACGGCCGCCGCTGGATCCAAAAAGCAACGAGCCCGAATTCCGCACCGACCTGACACTCCGCTTCGAGAAGGATGCCGCCGCGGAGGCGCAGCTCGACAAGACCCTACGCCTCGATAGCGTCAGGCAGGAAGATTTCGACACCCTTTTTTATCCGGGCGGCCATGGCCCGATGTGGGATCTCGCGGAAGACGAACATTCCATCAAACTCATCGAGTCCTTCATCCGTGCCGGCAAGACGATCGCTCTCGTCTGTCACGCACCGGGCGCGCTGCGACACGTCAAGGCACCCGACGGCAAGCCCCTGGTTCAAGGCAAGGAAGTCACCGGGTTCACCAACGGAGAGGAAGAAGCGGTCGGGCTCACCCACGTGGTGCCCTTCCTCGTCGAAGACGAGATGATGAAGCTGGGCGCGGTCTTTTCGAAAGTTGCGGACTGGGGCGTCCATGTCGTCAGCGATGGTCAATTGATCACAGGGCAGAACCCGCACTCGTCGGGCCCGGCCGCGAAGGTTCTGATGGCGGCGCTGAACGAGAAGACCGGGCCCTCGATCACCGCCCGAGCTTCGTAGGTCGATCGTCGACGAGAGGCGGTTTTCTGTAAACGCAAGCTGCGGTCGGAGAAGCATCCTTCGACGGTGCTTTCCCCGGCCGCCCGTTGTCTCAAATCAGAAAGGACACACGATGGATATGCTTGCCCTCGCAAAAGACATCGCGGACCGCGTCGAAGCCCAGTCAACACGGATCAAGGTGCCCGTCGCGGTTTGCGTCATCGATATTCACGGCAATATCGTCCTTAAGCATCGCATGAATGGTGCGCCGGCCTTCTCGACGGAACTATCGGAACGGAAAGCTTACACGTCCGCGCTCGTCGGCCTTCGGACGGCTGAACTCTCACCCCTCGTGCAACCCGGGCAGGACCTTTTCGCACTAATGGGCCTCTCCGGCGGACGGTTTTGTTCGATGGGGGGAGGAGCGCCGCTTCTCAGCGAGGACCGATTGGTCGCCGGAGTCGGAGTCAGTGGCGGCACCGTGGAACAAGATATCAACATCCTTGAATCAGCGCTCCGTGACGCGATTGCGCCGGCTGTCGCCTCGGCGTCGTGAAGGCACGAAGCTGCCTCTTTCTTGAATTCAACGATTGTCATCATTTCCCGAGGAGCTAAACATGAGCGTCACTGAGCTAAAAAATGAGACCGCGGCCCAAGCTGTTGGAGCAAGCGAAATCGAGATGAAGCTCGAGGTCGTCGTGATCCCGGTTTCCGACGTAGATCACGCAAAACGCTTCTACAGCGATCTCGGCTGGAGGCTCGATATCGACTTCATTGACGGGGACGACTACCGCGTCATCCAGTTCACACCACCCGGCTCTGGTTGCTCCGTGATTTTCGGCAGGAACGTCACGGCAGCTATTCCCGGCTCCGTGCAAGGCCTGCATCTGATCGTCTCCGATATCGAAGCGGCCCGCGCCGACCTGATCCGCCGCGGCGTGGCGGTCAGCGAGCCCTTCCATGACACGGGCGGCATCTTCCACCACGCCAACGGCAAGCGGGTGGCCTCTGGCCCCAATCCGCGGCGCAAGAGCTACGCGTCGTTCGCTTCATTCAGCGATCCCGACGGAAATGGCTGGGTGTTTCAGGAAGTCACGGCCCGACTGACCGGGTATCTCGAAACCGGTGAGACCCGGTTCACGCCCGAGATCACAGAACTGGTCCGGCACGCGCAAGCCAGCAAGCACCGTTGAGGGGTCCGCGATCGCATTGATGATCCGATGGTCCCCCGAGGAATGGAGGCTCTCATGATCCACTTTTCATGCTCACCCGCGCCGCCAATGGTCGCCGCGAATCGAGGCTCATCGGGCGCCTCGCGACGCGCCGTGCTGGCCGGCGGCGTGACGGCCGTGGGCCTGGGCACGGCCTTGCCGCCACGGGCCTCGGTGCCGCAGGCCGCGAGCGGGACACGTCACAAATGGGTCCGCGCCGACGGCCTGGACGTCTTCTATCGTGAAGCCGGTCCTGCCGACGCGCCGACCCTGCTGTTGCTGCACGGCTTTGCGAATTCCTCCTTCTACTTTCGCCACCTGATGCCAAGGCTGGCAGATCGATTCCGGCTGATCGCGCCCGATCTACCGTCGTTCGGCTTCACGCAAATCCCCGCCGAACGCAATTATGTTTACGACTTCGAGTCCCTGTCCCGCACGATAGCGGCGTTCGTCGATGCAATTGAGCTTAAACGATATGTGCTCTACGTCTTCGATTACGGCGCGCCGGTCGGCTGGGATCTTGCGTTGACCTATCCCGATCGCGTGGCGGGGATCGTCAGCCAAAACGGCAATGCCTATGTCGAGGGCCTACGACCGGAGGCGTGGGATCCTCTGCTGACTTACTGGGCGAGCCCCAGCGTCGACAAGCGCGAAGCGATCCGCGCGCGGATGAGCCTCGACGGCGTTAAGGCAGCCTATTTCCACGGGGTGGCGGATCCATCCACTATCGAGCCAGAGTCTTTTACACTCGATGCAGCGATTCTCGCTCGACCGGGAAACGCAGACCTGCAGATCGACCTCAAACTGGACTACAAGCGCAATATCGAACGTTATCCCCTCTACCAGGCCTTCTTTCGTCAGTTACAGCCGAAATTGCTCGCTGTCTGGGGGAAAAATGATCCGTTCTTCGCCCCTGCGGGGGCGGAGGCCTTCCGCCGCGATATTCCAGATGCACATATCGCCCTGTTAGATACGGGCCATTTTGCGCTCGAGACGCAGATAGACGCTGTAGCCCTTGAGATGAGACGTTTCCTATTAGACTAACAAAGCTCCTTGGGCGTCGCTAAGTTGCCTCCGACAATTGCATGACGCTCAGCATTCGTTCGCGCCGCGAAAGAATGTCTGCCGGTCAGCGCATATTCGCAGCCGGGGCAGCGCAGCGTACCTCAATGCCCAAGCCAGCCAGCGCTGGCGCAGGTTCTGAAAGACAAACAACAGGAGCCCGTCATGGGTATCGAGCAGAAGGTCGCCATCGTCACCGGTGCATCCCAGGGTATCGGTGCCGCCCTGGTTCAGGGTTTTCGCGATCGCAACTACCGCGTCGTCGCGACGGCGCGCTCCGTCCAACCGTCAAGCGACGAGGACGTCCTCGCGATTCCCGGCGACATCGCCGACCGGGCCACCGCCGAGCGCGTAGTCTCCCAGGCGGTCACCCGCTTCGGCCGTGTCGACACCTTGGTCAACAATGCCGGCATCTTCGTCGCCAAGCCATTCACCCAGTACACGGCCGAAGATTATGCGGCCGTGATGGGCACCAACGTCGCCGGCTTCTTCCACGTCACTCAGCTCGCCATCGCGGAGATGGAGAAGCAGGGTTTCGGCCACGTCGTCCAGATCACGACCACGCTGGTCGACCAGGCCAACTCGAACGTACCATCAGTGCTGGCCTCGCTGAGCAAGGGCGGGCTGAACGCCGCAACCAGGTCGCTTGCGATCGAATACGCCAAGCGCGGCATCCGCGTGAACGCGGTGTCGCCCGGCATCATCAAGTCGCCGATGCATCCGGTCGCCACTCATGCCCAGCTCAGCGCCCTGCACCCGGTCGGCCACATGGGGGAGATGTCCGACATCGTCGATGCCGTGCTCTATCTCGAGGGAGCCTCCTTCGTCACCGGCGAGATCCTACATGTCGACGGTGGCCAGAGCGCCGGCCATTGAGCGCGGAGCAGCATCATGCCCATCGTCACCATTCAAGTGACCCGAGAGGGAACGACGCCGGGAGCGGCGTCGCTGTCGGCGGAGGAGAAGGCGGCACTGATCAAAGGATCGAGCGAGCTGCTGCGCGACGTTCTCGGCAAGCCACTCGAGGCCACCTTCGTCGTAATCGAGGAAGTGGACACAGACAATTGGGGCTGGGGCGGCCTGCCTGTGCAGGATTCCGGCGCCGTCGCACCAGCCGGACAGGATGATCCGAGCGCTGCTTGCGCGTTGGAGGATGCCATGACCAATGCAAAGATCAAGCAACACCTGGAGACCCGGCTGCATCCGCGGCCGAGATCAACATCGCGGGCAACCTGGCGATATGCGGTGGCGGGCCTGTCCGCATCGTTGATCGGACTCGGCCTGGCCCGCTTTTCCTACACGCCGCTGATCCCCGCCCTGATCGCGGCAAAATGGTTCAGCGCATCCGACGTCGTCTATCTCGGTGCGGCGAACTTGCCGGCTATCTCGCCGGCGCGCTCGCGGCCCGCACTGCAGCCGCCCGGATCGGCGCGGTCCGGGCACTAAGGGCCATGATGCTGCTCGCCACCCTATCCTTCTTCGCAAGCTCGGTACCGATGTCGTTCGCCTGGTTCTTCGCCTGGCGCTTTCTGTCTGGCCTGACCGGCGGCATCATCATGGTGCTGGCGGCCTCCGTCATCCTGCCGCACACATCTGTCGCGCGGCGCGGCATTGTCGGCGGGGTGATCTTTGCCGGAGTCGGTCTCGGCGTCGCCGCGTCGGGCACCCTGGTGCCGTTGCTGCTGCAACAGGGCTTGCAACAGGCCTGGTATGGCTTGGGCACGCTTTCCGCTCTGCTCACGTTTGCAAGCTGGTGGAATTGGCCGACCGAAGCGGAGGGTGATGCTGCGCCGTCTCCGCGTCCTGGGAAGCACCATCGCGCCTTGGCGGCGGCCCGGGGGTTGCTGCTCCAGTATGGCCTCAACGCGGTGGCGCTGGTGCCGCACATGGTCTTCATCGTCGATTTCGTTGCGCGTGGCCTTGGCCAGGGCATTGCTGCGGGATCGCGCTATTGGGTGCTGTACGGTCTCGGCGCCATCGTCGGTCCGCTCGTCACCGGTCATCTCGGAGACCGCTCGGGGTTCGGGCCCGCGTTGCGCGCCGCGTTCCTGATCGAGGCGGCGGCCGTGCTGCTGCCGACCGTCAGCGCCGCTCCGCTCTCGCTGATCGTATCGAGCGTCGTGGTCGGCGGCTTCACGCCGGGCATCGTGCCGCTGGTGCTCGGGCGCATCCACGAGCTCGTGCCGCATTCGGCGGAGCAGCAGCGCGCGACATGGAGCCACGCCACCACCAGCTTTGCGGTCTCCCAGGCAGCGGCCGCTTACGGCTTCTCCTGGATCTACGCCCAGACCGGTGGTGACTATCTGGTCCTGTTCGGACTCGGCGGCGGCGCCGTGGTGCTGGCGCTCGGGATCGACCTTGGTCTCGCGCTCACAAGCGCAAACCGCAGTGCCAATCAGCTCTGAACCGGCTTCATAGACTAAGATTCGCTTCGGGTTCGCCATACCCGGATCGAGGTTGTCGTGGCGCGGGCTGACGCGCAGCTTCCCGCTGGAATTTCAGCGGGGCAGCGGGAAGGGCCATGGACCTGCTTGATGCAATGTTCGACCGGGCGGTGGACGAGGGCGGCCTTGCGGCTGGCTCATTTCTGCTCAACGGCTACTATCCAGAGGGCGGCTGGGACGACCTGGCCGTATTGTTCGATACGATCGAGGAGGCGTCCACCTTCGCGCAAGGCGAAAGACCACGACGACCGCGATTGATCGTACCAACCGCGAGTGGTCGTACCAACGGGTCGTCGACATCGAGACCGGCGAAGTGACGATGATCGCCAAGCCGCCGAAGTTTCGGTACCAGCGTCGCGACCTAGTGCGCGGCACCTAGCGCTCCCAGCCTCGCGCAGCACCGCAGCCCACTGGGCCTCATCGCCGTCTGCAGGCGCGCGCGGGCGCTGGTTCTCGGCCAGGCGGCGCGCCGTCTCCCCACGCGGGCCTGCTTGGGGGTGGAAGCGCCACTCTGCAAATCGACTTCGCCATGTTCGGTCCCCACTCCAACCCCGGCGACAAGTCACTGCTCTGAAAGCGTGATCGTGCGAATTCACAGGCCGCCAACCCCAGCCTCAGTCCCAGCATTTGACTTGAGAACATATAGAGAACAAAATCGATCCCTCACCGCAAGAGGAATCCTTCTCCATGGCCGTGCCTGCTGAGCGCAATCACCCGTCGACGAAGCCGCCGAGCTCGATGTCGCCGTCCGCCAGCGGGAATCCCCTCGACGCGGTGCGGGCTCTGATCGTCGCGAACGGGCTGCGGGAGCAGGAGCTTGCCGACGTCTACGCGAAGCGCGGGATTCCTGCGCGGGCGACGGGTACCGAAGCGCAAGGATTCGAAGTGAGCGTCGAAAATCCGTTACTCGCATCGAAAAGTCGTTACGGCGGAGGCCCGATGTCGAAAATTCTATACGCGCGAAACTGACTCCTCAGGTCACCAAGGTTTTCGATGCGCATCTCCGTGCGACCGTGACCCAGTTGTGACCCAGCCTTGCCGGCGCGCGCCATGCGGCCTCGCGTTGCGAAGGATACACCAGCGATCTGAAGGGGATGCTTGGTGGGCGCACCAGGGCTCGAACCTGGGACCCGCTGATTAAGAGTCAGCTGCTCTACCAACTGAGCTATGCGCCCGAAAGGCCGGTCAAAGCCTTGCGAGGCCGGTCGTTTAGCAAAGCGATCCGGGTCTGGCAAGCGATCGGACGCAAGTTTTCCAAGGTTCTTCCACAGCGCCGGAAAAGCGAAAAGCCGCTGGATTCCAGCGGCTTCGCCAAGGTTAATTTCGGGGCTGATCCCCGCAAAAGCCCGCTTTGTTCAGAGCCGGCCCTCGCGGTCGCGGCCCTCGCCGCCGTCGCGGTCGAAACGCTCGTGATGGAAGTGCTCCATGCCGCGATCCATCATGCGGCCCATGCCGCGTTCCATGAAGTGGCGCGGGCCGTCCTCGCCGCCGCCGAACGGGCCGCGGTGGCGGGTCAGCACGGCGAGGCGCCGTTTCTGGCCGTCGTCCAGGGTCTTGTAGAGCGGGTCGGCGGCATCGGCGATCTTCTTCAGGGCCGCGGAGCTGGCGCCCATGTCCTCGGCGCGCTGACGCAGGCGGGCGATCGGATCTTCCGGCCTGTCGGCGTCCTTTGCAGCGTCCTTGCCGGCGTCGCCGGGACCGTTCATCCGCGCATTGGCGCGATCGATGCGCAGCTTGGCGAAGTCGCGCACGGCGGCCTCGACCGGCGGCCACAGCTTCTCCTGATCGGCGTTGAGCTTCAGCCCGGCATGGACGGCGGCGATCCGCGCGTCGACGAAGGCGGCGCGGTCCTCCGGGTTCATGCGCATGTGGCGGACATGCTCCATCCACGGGCGATGATATTGGGCATAGACCGCGCCCGAGCCGGCAATGCTGAGCACGGCGATGGCGGCGATGGTGAACTTCCTCATGACGTACCTCCTCTGGAAGGATGTCCATGAAGATGGGCGCGGTGCGGCTGACACGCAACTTACAACTTGGACAGGGAGCGCGTCCTTACCAAGATGTAACGACCGATTTTACCTCCGGCCGCAAGCTGGAAATCATTCGCAACAAAAAGGCTTCCGTGCAGGCCGCACGGAAGCCTTCGTTCATCGTTCGGACGGATCAGTTCGCCGTGCCCTCAGTTGATCGCGCTCTTAATTTGTGGCGCTCTCAATTTGTGGCGCTCTTGGCCTCTTTCAGGAATTCGTCGATCAGCGGCTGGCCGATGCGGCCCGCGGCGTCCTTGTAGACCGGCTCCATCGCCTTGCGCATCGCCTCGCTCTGCTCCGCCGTGAGCTTGATGATCTCGCTCTTGCCGCTCTTCTTGATCTCGGCGAGCGCGTCGTCGTTCTCCTTCTGCGACTGCGCATTGCCGAAGTCGGTGGCTTCCTTCATCGCCTTGGTGAGGGGATCGCGGATGTCGGCCGGCAGATCGTCCCAGAACTTTTTGTTCACGATAACGACGTAGCCGATGTAGCCGTGATTGGTCTCGGTGATGTACTTCTGCACCTCGTGCATCTTCTGGGTATAGATGTTCGACCAGGTGTTCTCCTGGCCGTCGACCACGCCGGTCTGCAGCGCCTGGTAGACTTCAGAGAACGCCATCACCTGCGGCAGCGAGCCGAGCGCCTTGAACTGGGCCTGCAGCACGCGCGAGGACTGGATGCGGAACTTGACGCCCTGGTAGTCGGCGGGCGTCACCAGCTTCTTGTTGGCGCTCATCTGCTTGAAGCCGTTGTCCCAATAGGCAAGGCCGGTGATGCCCTTGGCGTCCAGCAGCTTGAGCAGCCGCGTGCCGAGCGGCCCTTCCGTCACCTTCCGCAGCGTCTTCAGGTCGGGCAGGATGTAGGGCAGATCGAACACCTCGAACTCGCGGATGCCGAGCGGTCCGAACTTGGAGTTGGACGGTGCCAGCATCTGCACGCTGCCGAGCTGCAGCGCCTCGAGCTCTTCCTTGTCCTTGTACAGCGTCGAGTTCGGGTAGACCTCGACCTTGACCTTGCCGGCGGTGTACTTCTCGGCGAGCTCCTTGAACTTCTCCGCTGCCTTGCCCTTCGGCGTGTCGGTGGCGACGACGTGGCTGAATTTGATGATGATCGGCGATTGAGCCGACGCCGGACCGGCCAGCCCGAGTGCCAATGCCGCGATGGACGCGGCGATCGCGAAGGTGCGCATGTTCTCTCCCTGTTATTATCTGGACCGCCCGGCGCGCGGGCGGCCAATCCTCATGCCGACAGAATCAATACAGGCCGTCGGGCTACGCTGCTATTGGCCGTTAGCAGGGCAGGTATCTCTCAGACCGTCATTCCGGGATGGTCCGAAGGACCAGACCCGGAATCTCGAGATTCCGGGTTCGATGCTTCGCATCGCCCCGGAATGACCAACTTCGTCCGTCAGCCCGCTGCTGCCGTTGTAACCGTGTCGCGCTGGCGCTTCATGACGATCTTGTTGAGCGCGCCGAGATAGGCTTTTGCGGATGCCACCAGGGTATCCGGATCCGCCGCGCGGGCGGTCATCGAGCGGCCGTCCTGCGACAGCCGCACCGACACTTCCGCCTGCGCGTCGGTGCCCTCGGTGACGGCGTGGACCTGGTACAGCTCCAGCTTGGCCTCGTGCGGCACCAGGCGCTTGATGCAGTTGAACACTGCGTCCACCGGACCGTTGCCCTCGGCTTCCTCGATCTTGATCTGGCCGTCGACGTCCAGCTTCATGGTCGCGCGCTGCGGGCCATGGGTGCCGGCGATCACGGTCAGCGAGGTCAACTTGATGCGGTCGTGCGAGGCCGCCATCTCCTCGTCGACCAGCGCCTCGATGTCCTCGTCGTAGATGTCCTTCTTGCGGTCGGCCAGCGCCTTCATCCGCGTGAACGCGTCTTCCAGCTGGTTCGGGCCGAGCTTGTAGCCCATCTCCTCCAGCTTGTGCACGAAGGCATGGCGGCCGGAATGCTTGCCGAGCACCAGCGAGGATTGCTTCAAGCCGACCATCTCGGGCCGCATGATCTCGTAGGTCGAGGCGTCCTTCAGCACACCGTCCTGATGGATGCCGCTCTCATGCGCGAACGCGTTCCGGCCGACGATGGCTTTGTTGTACTGGACCGGGAACGAGGTTGCTGCCGACACCACCTTCGAGGCGCGGGTCAGCTGGGTGGTGTCGATCTTGTTCCAGTAGGGGAATTTGTCGTTGCGCACGTTGATCGCCATCACGATCTCCTCGAGCGCAGCGTTGCCGGCGCGCTCGCCGATGCCGTTGATGGTGCACTCGACCTGGCGCGCGCCGCCGACGATGCCGGCCAGCGAGTTCGCGACCGCCATGCCGAGATCGTTATGGCAGTGCACGGAGAACACCGCCTTGTCCGAGTTCGGCACGCGTTCGATCAGCGTCTTCATGAAGTGGGTGTATTCCTCCGGCACGGTGTAGCCGACGGTGTCGGGTATGTTCACCGTGGTAGCGCCGGCCTTGATCACGGCCTCGACGATGCGGCACAGGAAGTCCATCTCGCTGCGGGTGCCGTCCTCCGCCGACCATTCGACGTCGTCGATCTGGTTGCGGGCGCGCGCGACCATCGCGACCGAGGTCTCGAGCACTTCTTCCGGCGTCTTGTTCAACTTCACCCGCATGTGCAGCGGCGAGGTCGCGATCACGGTGTGGACGCGGCCGCGCTTGGCGAACTTCACCGCCTCGGCGCAGCGGTCGATGTCGGCCGGATGGGCGCGGGACAGGCCGGCGATGACGGAGTTCTTGGAGCGGCGGGCGATCTCGCTCACCGCTTCGAAGTCACCCTGCGAGGTGATCGGGAAGCCGGCCTCGATGACGTCCACGCCCATATCGTCCAGCAACTCGGCGACCTCGATCTTTTCCTCGAAGGTCATGGTGGCGCCGGGGCACTGCTCGCCGTCGCGCAGCGTGGTGTCGAAAATGATGACGCGGTCCTTCTCGGACTTGTTCACGGTGGCCATTTCAAATTTCCTTTTGAGCTTTTGCGCCGTTCAGGCCGTCTTGGTCCCTGGCGCTTGAGGTGTCCGGTGATCTCGACCAACCCCTGAGCGCCCAGGCGCATGGCGCCCAGCCGGCCCTCAGGGGCAGCTAAGAAGAAGCCCGCCAATCAGGAGGGTGGGCAGCAGCGCGGCCGGGATCGTGGCGGCGGCCAGAGCCACCTCCCCCGAAATCCCCTCGATTTGGCCGCGAATCAGCATTGCCAGACCCTTTTGAGCCCACAAATTCTCGGTCAAAACCGTTGACGGTTGGTTGCCGGGAGGCTCAGTGGCCTGTTTCTAGACGAGAAATGGCCGCAACTGCAACGCCAAAAGATGGTCAAGGGGGCTGACCTGATTGCCACCCCTCCCCCCGCTTCGTGCCTGGACCCGCTGCAGGCGCGTAAGCGATGCGGCGCAGAGCCAGGACCCAAAAGGCGGCAGGCAATCCGAAATCCCTCCGCGGAGGCAGTCCGGATTGCTTCGCTGCGCACGGGGACTACCCGCCCTGCCCGTCCCTTCTCGTGCCGACGCTGCCGCGTCCACCGCAAGCCCGGTTCGCGATCAAGACGAGCTCGAGATCGCCCTCTGGATGAGCCGGGATGGGCGACATATGCGCCATTTCCGTATTTCGGTAAAGTGGAATATTTCTGCGCGAGTGGACTCGCCCCTATCCCGCGCGGCGGGCGCGGGCTCTCGTCTCCCAGCGGCTCAGCATCTGGCCGAGCTCGCCGTTGACCACGGGCACTGCCGTGATGGCGCTGGCGATGTCATTGGTGTTGGCGGGTGGGTTGGCGGGAAGCCAATCCGGTTCGCTATATTCCCGCCAGCGGCGAGCTTCCGCGCGCCGCTTGTTGGAGATGGTGTCACGCGTGAAATAGCCGGCCGCGAACGCGACTCCCAGCAACACGATCAATACGACGACGCCAGCCACTCTCAACTCCGTTCATCGCCCCCGCACGGTGTCTGCGTGGCAATCCGCGCGAAATCATGGCTTGAAGCGGGCCGAATGCGTGACATGACGCGCTTTGCCGCAGGGAGATTTTTGCTCAAGCCGTCGGAACATTTTCGAGCCTCGCAAACGGCGTAAAGCGGACGCGAAGCGCGTCTGCTCCAAACGCATTGAATATGACGGGATTGCGGCTGCGAGCCATCGTGCGCATCCAATTCCACCCTCGCAACCGGCGCTGGACCGCATTAACCTCCAGTTGCTCGGCCGGATCAACCGGCCAGCCGAACATGACTTGGGAGGACGCGATGACACGCCAGGAACAGCGTGAGCAGGAGCTTGCGCTTTCACGACGAACACTTGTCCGGGGGCTTGCGCTTGGCGCCGCCGCCACCGTCGCCGGCCCTGCGCTGGCTCAGACCGGCCCCGCCGCACCGCCGACCACCATCACGACCCCGCCGCGCGATTTCGGCCCGCACGGCGCGCCGACGACTTATTTCTGGGACCCTGACATCATCGCGGTCGATCCGTCCTTCAACGATCTCGCGCAGCCCAACACCGCGATCAAGCGTCTCTACACCGGCGTGCTGTGGGCCGAAGGCCCGGCCTGGAGCGCGCAAGGACGATATCTGCTCTGGAGCGACATTCCCAACAACCGGCAGATGCGCTGGAGCGAGGACGACGGCCGCGTCAGCGTGTTCCGCACCCCGTCCAACAATTCCAACGGCAACTCCTTCGACTTCCAGGGCCGCCAGCTCTCCTGCGAACATTTGACCCGCCGGGTGACGCGCTACGAGCACGACGGCACCGCCACGGTTCTCTGCGACAATTACAACGGCAAGAAACTGAATTCGCCGAACGACGTCGTCGCGCATCCCGACGGCAGCTACTGGTTCACCGATCCGCCCTATGGCGGCCAGCTCTACGAGGGCGAGCCGGATGCGGCGGGGGGCGCGAGCAATGCCGGCGGCAAGCTCAATCCGCGGATCGGACAGCCAGCCGGCTTCACACCGGGCAAGCGCGAGCTGCCGACCAATTGCTATCGCATCGACCCTTCCGGCCGCATTGACCTCGTCGTCACCGAGGAGCAGGTGCCCGATCCGAACGGCCTCTGCTTCTCGCCGGACTACAAGAAGCTCTACGTCGCCTCGACCGGCAAGGGACCGGGCGATACCGGACCCGGCGGCAAGGGCGAGATCTTCGTGTTCGACGTCGGCAGCGACAACAAGCTGTCGAACCTCAAGAAGTTCAGCGAATGCGTGGTCGACGGCGTGAAGTGCGGGCCGGACGGCGTGCGCTGCGACGTCAACGGCAATGTCTGGGCCTCCAGCAATGCCGGCCGCGCCGTCGGCTATAGCGGCGTGACAGTTTGGTCACCGGAGGGCAAGCTGCTCGGCCGCATCCGCCTGCCGGAGGTGTGCGGCAACATCACCTTCGGCGGCCCCAAGCGCAACCGGCTGTTCATGGCCGCGAGCCAGTCGCTCTACGCGGTGTTCACGGCAACGCAGGGCGCGGGGCCCGGCTGAGGGCGAGCCAGCTATCGTCGGGTGGGCAACGGCGCAAAGCGCCGTGCCCACCATCTCCCTTCGTCTCAAAGGGATCGTGGGCACGCTTCCGCCTACGCTTTTCGAGCTACAGCGGACAAGTCGTTTTGCCCACTCCGCGCGACTCCGCGTTTCATGACAGCCTGACGATGCGCGCGCGCCGATGACGTTCCCCGGCCGCAATCAAGCTGCACCGCGGGCCAATCTCCGCCATCAAAGCAAAGATGATGTGTGACGCGGCAGGGCCGCAGCGCGGCGCGCGGGCATGATGCTCGCCGCGCTCCGCGCCGGATATGAACTGGGGAGCCTTCGCGATGCGCCATATGCCAAACGACACGATCATCACCAACGTCGGAAGCCAGGAGCTCGTGCTCGTATTCGGCGATCCCGGTCTGCCGATCGACGGCCGCGGCGGCAACGACACCATGATCGCAACAGTCGATGGCGGGCCCAGCACCCTGCTGCTGGTCGGCGACGATGAGGATCTGCAGGGACGGTCGCACGGCGGCAACGACCATTTCGCCGCTGATGTCGCAGGCTTCGGCGTCTATGTCACCGTCGACGGCGACGCGCGGACGATGTCCGGCCATGCCCATGGCGGCAATGACGTTCTCAACGTCGACGCCACGGATACGATCTATACGACCACCTCTCTGTTCGGCGACGCCGAGATGGCGATGAGCGGAGAAGCGCGCGGAGGCAATGATTTCATCACGGGCACGATGGGAAACAGGGCGTACGGGACGTTCGCCGGCGATGCGGGCACGACCATGAACGACGAGACCCGAGGCGGCAACGACATCATCAACGTCACCCAGGCCGGCGTCTATGGCGCCGCATCGATCTTCGGCGATGCGCCCGACATGCTGGGCGAGGCACGTGGCGGCAACGATATTCTCGTCTACACGGTTGGCACCGAAGCGCGATCCGGGGGTGCGTTCATGGCCGGGGACGCGGACTACATGAGCGGCAACGCCCGCGGCGGCGACGACGTGCTGATCGCAGCCGTCGACGGCAATCCCGATTCGACGTCGATCACCATGTTCGGTGATGCCTCGAACATGTCAGGCAACGCGCATGGCGGCAACGACATCCTCGTGGGCAGCGCGCGCGGCGACTGGCTGTTTGGCGATGCCAACATCTACGCCCCGGCCGTGGGCAGCTCGATCACGGGCGGCCGCGACCTCCTGAACGGCGGGGGCGGCGATGATCAGCTCTGGGGCGGGCCGAACAACGATCTGTTCGTGTTCAACGCAGGCTCGGGCCAGGACGTGATCAACGATTTCGATCAGGGCAACAAGGCCGCCGGCAGCACCGCGCGGGAGCATGACGTGATCGACGTCCACGCTTACGGCTTTGCAGGCTGGGCCGATCTGAAGAACCTGATCAGCGACGACAGCGCCGGCAATGCGGTGATTCACCTGACGGCCAGCGACACGATCACGCTGGACGGCGTCCATGCGGCCGATCTCAACGCCAGGGACTTCATCGTCTGAGGCGCGGCTTGCTGGCCGCCGAACGCCTCTTGCAAGGTCCCGCCCTGCCACCGCAGGGCGATCGCCTTTGGCGGCGAGCTCGGCCGCGACCATCCTTCGAGACGCCCGCCGTTGGAGGGCCCTCAGGCTGAGGATCGCCTGTGCGGCACCCGTTTCAACAAGCACCGATGCTGTTTAGCCTCACCGGCGCGCTGGCATCAAAGGACCCATCCTGCGATCCTGCCGTTGTTCCCCCACGGGGGCCGAAGGAGGCGAGATGGACGATCGACCGAGACAATCCGACAGCCTGCTGCAGGACGACGGCTTCGTCCGGGTCCGGGGCGCGCGCGAGCACAACCTGAAGAACCTCGACGTCCGCATTCCCCGCAACGCCCTCGTCGTGTTCACGGGCGTATCGGGCTCTGGCAAATCCTCGCTGGCCTTTGGAACGATCTACGCCGAGGCGCAGCGGCGCTATCTGGAATCGGTGTCGCCCTACGCGCGACGCCTGTTCCACCAGATGCAGATCCCTGAAGTCGACGACATCGAAGGCCTGCCGCCCGCGGTGGCGCTGCAGCAGCAGCGCGGCGCGCCGACGACGCGATCATCCGTCGGCAGCGTCACCACCATCTCGAACCTGCTGAGGATGCTCTATTCCCGAGCGGGCGACTACCCGCGCGGACAAGCGATGCTCTATGCGGAGGCGTTTTCGCCGAACACGCCGGAGGGCGCCTGCCCGACCTGCCACGGCATCGGCCGGATGCTCGACGTCACCGAGAAGTCGATGGTGCCCGACGACACCAAGACCATCCGCGAGCGTGCCGTCGCGGCCTGGCCGAGCGCCTGGCAGGGCCAGAACCTGCGCGACATCCTGACGACGCTCGGCTACGACGTCGACAAGCCCTGGCGCGAGCTGTCGAAGAAGGACCGGGACTGGATCCTGTTCACCGAGGAGCAGCCGACCGTTCCTGTTTATGCCGGCTACGATGCCGCCGAGGTCAGGCGCGCCCTGCGCCGCAAGGAAGAGCCGAGCTATCAGGGCACCTTCACCGGCGCGAAGCGCTACGTGATGCAGACCTATGCCAAATCCGAGAGCGCGATGATGAAGCGCCGCGTCGCGCAATTCATGATCACCCAGGACTGCCCGACCTGCCATGGCACGCGGCTGAAGCCCGAGGCCCTCAAGGTGAAATTCGCCGGGCTCGACATCGCCGAGATGTCGCATTTGCCGCTCAAGCAGCTGCACGAGTTGATCAGGCCGTTCGCAAAGGCTTCGGCGGACAAGTCGGAGAAGATCGTCGTCGCAAGGCGCATCTGCGAGGATCTGACGGCGCGCCTCGCCGTGCTGCTCGACCTCGGCCTCGGCTATCTCGCCTGCGAACGCAGCACGCCGACGCTGTCGCCGGGCGAATTGCAGCGCCTGCGCTTGGCGACGCAGGTCCGCTCCAATTTGTTCGGCGTCGTCTATGTGCTCGACGAGCCGTCCGCCGGCCTGCATCCCGCCGACACCGAGGCGCTGCTGCGGGCGCTGGACCGGCTGAAGCGCGCGGGCAATTCGATCTTCGTGGTCGAGCACGAGATCGAGGTGATCAGGCATGCCGACTGGCTGGTGGATGTCGGTCCCGACGCCGGCGACGGCGGCGGGCTCATCCTCTACAGCGGGCCGCCGGCTGGGCTCGGTGACGTCGCACAATCGCGAACGGCCCATTATCTCTCGCGACCAAGAAAGCCGCTGCCGGCTGGTCGCCGCGAGCCGAAGGGGCATCTGAATATCAGGGGCGTCGTCCGCAACAATCTTCGCGGCCTCGACGTCGACATTCCGCTCGGCGTCATCACTGGCGTCACCGGCGTATCGGGCTCCGGCAAGTCGAGCCTGATCAGCCAGTTCCTTGTCGACACCGTGGCCGCGCATCTCGGCCATACGCTCGCCACTGACGACGACGACAGCCTGGCTCCGACGGTCGAGACCCTCGGGGGCAAGATCGTTGGCGGCCTCGACCAGGTGAGCCGCCTCGTCGTCGTGGATCAGAAGCCGATCGGGCGCACGCCGCGCTCCAACCTTGCGACCTATACCGGCCTGTTCGACCATGTGCGAAAACTGTTCGCGGCGACGCCGCAGGCGAAGTCGCGCCGCTACGATGCCGGGCGCTTCTCGTTCAATGTCGCGAAAGGCCGGTGTGCGACCTGCGAGGGTGAGGGGTTCGTCTGCGTCGAGCTGCTGTTCCTGCCGAGCGTCTATGCGCCCTGCCCGACCTGCAAGGGCGCGCGCTACAACGACAAGACGCTGGAGGTGAAGATCCGCGGCAAGTCCATCGCGGATGTGCTGGCGATGCGCGTCGACGAGGCCTTCGCCTTCTTCGAGGGCGATGCCACGCTGAACCGTTCGCTGTCGGTCGTCCGCGAGGTCGGTCTCGGCTATATCCGCCTCGGCCAGTCCGCCACCGAATTGTCCGGCGGCGAAGCCCAGCGCATCAAGCTCGCGACCGAGCTGATGCGGCCGCAGCGTGGGCACACGCTCTATGTGCTGGATGAGCCCACCACCGGCCTGCACCCGCGCGATGTCGAACGGCTGATTGCCCAGCTCGAGCGGATCGTCGACGCCGGCAGCAGCGTGATCGTGGTCGAGCATGACATGGACGTCGTCGCGCACAGCGACTGGATCATCGATCTCGGCCCCGGCGCCGGCGACGAGGGCGGCCGCATCGTCGCGGCGGGAACGCCCGAACAGGTCGCCAAGGCCGGCGGCAAGACGGCGCGTTATCTGGCCAGCCGTCTCAGGCAGTGACCACGCGGCGATGGCCGCCGGGCCATCTCGCCGTCATTTCGCAAGTGCGTTCCATGACGCCTCGGACAGACCTCGACTTTCGCCATGTTGACTTTCTTCGATCCGGTTCCCCATACTTCGCGGAACAATAACAACCAAACACAGGACGGTTTTGAGGGAGGATAGGATGCCGACTTCACGCAGGCAGCTGCTGAAGGGTACGGCGGCTGCCGCCGCCACACTCAGCCTCGATTGGACCAGGGCCCAGGCGCAGGCGGAGAATTTGCGCATCGGCCTGATCTACGACCTCACCGGGCCGTTCGCGGCCGGCGGCTCGGTCGCCTCCTCGGTCGGCGCGCAGATCGCCATCGACCTCGTCAACGAAAAGGGCGGCATCGGCGGCAAGACCAAGATCGTGCCCGTTGCGGCGGACTCGCAGAGCAAGGCCGACGTCGCCATCAACGAGGCCGAGCGGCTGATCAGCCAGGAAAAGATCGACATCATCAACGGCGTCTATTCCAGCGCGCACGCGGTGCCGATGGCGGCCAAGGTCGAGCAGCAGAAGAAGATCCTCTGGATCACGACCGCGGTCTCGACCGCCGTGTTCAAGGACAAGAACCTGCAATACGTGTTCCGCGCGCAGATCCATTCCGACCAGTACGGCCAGGCCTTTGCCGGCTTCCTCGCCGAGCACGCGCAAGCCAAGCTCGGCATGGATCCCAAGGAGGTCAAGGTCGCGCTGATCCACGAGGATGGGCCCTACGGCGTCGGCGTCGCCGCCGCCGACGAGGCCTATGCCAAGCAGGCCGGCATCCAGGTCGTGCTGCGCGAGGGCTATTCGGCCTCGGCGCCCGACCTGTCGGTGCTGGTGACGAAGATCAAGCGCGCCAAGGCCGACGTGATCTCGCATGCCGGCTACAACCCCGACATCACCCTGTTCCTGCGCCAGGCGCGCGAGAGCGGATTGCGCTTCAAGATGCTGTTCGGCGCCGGCGCGGGCTACAGCCAGCTCGACAAGCTGCGCGCCACGTTTGGCGCCGACATCGACAATTTCTGCAACATCGACCCGGTGCCGGCGCAATTGCTCGATCCGTCCAAACTCGCGCCGGGCATGGGCGATCTGATCAAGACCATGGTCTCGCGCTACCAGGCCAAGACCGGCGCCACCGACGTGCCGCCGCATTGCTCGATGGGCTTCAACCAGACCTGGGTGCTGCTCAACAACGTGCTGCCGGTCGCCAAGGAGAAGTACGGCAGCTTCGAGCCCGAGGCCATCCGCAAAGCCGCGCTCGACGTCGACATTCCCGCCGGCGGCACCATCCAGGGCTACGGCGTAAAATTCTTCCCGCCGGGCACCCCGCTCTCCGGCCAGAACGAGCGCTCGACGCCTGTCGTGATGCAGAACGCCGGCGAGCACATCTCGGTGGTGTGGCCGACCAACATCCGCACACAAGACCCGGTGTTTCCGCTGCCGAAGGGATCGACCTACGGGACGTAGTATTGAACGCGCTGAAATGGATAGCGAGCATCGGCGCCGTCTTCCCCTCTCCCCTTGTGGGAGAGGGTGGCTCGCCGCGAAGCGGCGAGACGGGTGGGCGGTCTCTCTCCACGCGTGAACCTCTCGCCGTCTGAATTCTCGGATAGATGCCCCTCATCCGGCGCTTCGCGCCACCTTCTCCCACAAGGGGAGAAGGGATAGCAGCGTGCCTGTGGTCTCTTCAGCGGCCCTACAGCACCACTCGCCTCCCCTCCTCCGCGGCCCAATAGCCAGCGTAATTTACCTTGATCGTCTCGTAGGCCAGCGCGAGGTCCGACAACGGCTGCCGGCCAGTCGCCACGCATTCGATGAAATCCTGGATCTCCTGCAAATAGCCGCGCGTCCATTCCTCCTCGAGGCAGACATATTGCCAGCCGGTTTTGCGGTCGACCTTTTCGGTGATGTAGACACTGGCGAGCTTCTCCTCGCTGGTCTGGTAGCTCATCAGATGATTGTTGGGGGTGATGTTGGCGAACAGCGAGCCGCCGCTGGTGTAGGTCTCGATCAGGTTGCGCACGCCGCCCATGATCATGTCGCCGGAGAACACGGTCGCCTTGGTGCCGTCGGAGAAGGTGGCGGTGAGCGTGCCCCAGTCTTCGACATCGACGGGATTGGCCTTGATGTAGCCGCGCTCCTCGGGCTTGAGAGACGCCGTGACATTGCCGACGTCGCCGGTGACGCTGGCGACACGGATGCTCTCGCCGCGCGCCTTGGCCTCGACCTGCTTGAGATAGAGCACGGCCGAGAGCGGATGGCAGCCCATGCGGATCAGCGAGCCGCCGCCGGTCATCGCCCATTGCGCGGCATGGGCCGCGTGCGAGCCGGAATGGCTTTCCTCGCCCTTCATGAACAGGATCTTGTCTTTCGTCGCCCTGATGATCTCCGCGGTCTTGGTCACCGCGGGCGCGTAGACCCAGTCCTCGGCGTACATGAAGAGTTTTCCGGTGCGCTCGATCGCGGCGCGGGTCTTGTCCATTTCCTCGATCACGCGCTGATACATCAGCGCCTTCGGCACGTGCTTGCCGATCGGCTGCGCGTCGCCGTCGCGGCCGAAATAGCCGGCGAACGGCTTTTCGCAGATCACATGCTTGCCGGCCTGCATGGCACCGACGATCATTTCGGCATGAAGATTGGGCGGGGTGCAGATGTCGACGACGTCGATCTCGCCGTCCGCGATCAGCTCTGCAAAGCTGCGATAGACGCGCGGGATATTGTGGTGCTGCGCGAACGCGATGACTTTCTCGCCACGCGCGGCGACCGCCGCGACCTCGACGTCCACGCCATAGACGCGCCGGAACGCATACATATGCAACTCCGACACGAAGCCGCAACCGACGAGTCCCACCCTGATTCCTGCCATCGTGCTCCCCAATGCTTTGGGCAGCACTATAGCGTGCGGGCCGGCCTATTCCACGGAGACTCGCACCACACCCGCGCTCATCATGCCGAGTGCGCGGGCGGCGGGCACCGAGAGATCGACGATACGGCCGCGGATGAACGGGCCGCGATCGTTGACACGGCATTGGATCGAGCGGCTGCCATAGGACACCCTGAGCACGCTGCCGAACGGGCGCGTGCGGTGGGCGCAGGTGAGTTCGCCGCCTTTACCGGCTTTTCCATAGCCGTAGTAAGAGGCAAGCCCGCTTTCGGCGCGGGCAACGGAAACGACTGAAAACGAAAACATGGCTAGGCAAAACAATAGCGTCGGCTGCGCTCGCACGGCACCGCTCCCGGTTGGCCCGCCCGGCACTGCAAACGACGATTTGTTCCCTGGAGTTCCAAACCTGCGGCGCGCAACGTACGGCCGTGCCATCACACATTGTTACTTCCGCGAAAGAGCAGTCCACGCCGGCCGGCTCCATCGCAACGCGATTGTGCGCGCAAACACAGAACGCGTTTGCGCGCAGATCATGCTCAAAGCCAGAGCCCGAGGGCTCACCAATAGCGGCGATAATAGTGACGGTGATAAACCCGGTACGGGCGGTAGCCGTAGCCATAGCCGTAATACGGACGATACGGCCGGTAATATCGCGGATAAACCGGGGCGTAACCGTAGCCGCCGTAATAGGCCGGCGCATAACCATAGCCGTAGCCCGGATAGCCATAGCCGCCGTAATACGGACCGCCGCCGTAATAGCCATAGCCGCCGCTGGCGATGGCGCCGCCGATGATCGCGCCGGCGGCGAGACCGCCAAGGCCCCAGCCGCCGCCGCGCCAATGCACCTGCGTGACGTCATTGCTGGCTGCGGCCTTCATGGTCGCGACGTTGGTCGGCAGCGGGGCTGCCGCCGCCTGCTGAATTTCGCTGGCGACGACCGCGCCGGCCAGCGCACAGGCAATTGCCGTTCTCCAGATCCTCATCGTCTTACTCCCTGTCTGACTTTGCTTGGAAAAGGATCGCAACACCATGATCGGGCATCCTTGCGCCAAGTCAAAGTCCGGATTCAAAACCCGGATTTGCGTGCGGCGCACAAGTCCCGCGCATGGCGCGCTGCTGGATAGCCAAGTCGAAAGCATTAAGCTTCCCGCGTTCGCAACCAACAACCTACTTCCCGATTTACTATGCGTACCGTTACTATCGGTTCCAGTGGGCGCGGGACCGCGGGGCTTCTGGCGACAAAAAGCCTCGAAATGCCAGAGTTGGGAGGATGACATGAGTGCCGTCGGTAGTGAACCGCTCGCCCGTCAGGCGTTGGCGTTCGTCTTGGCGGGCGGACGCGGCAGCCGGCTCCTGGAGCTGACTGACCGGCGCGCCAAGCCCGCCGTCTATTTCGGCGGCAAGTCCCGCATCATCGACTTTGCGCTGTCGAACGCCGTCAATTCGGGCATCCGCCGGATCGCGGTCGCGACCCAGTACAAGGCGCATAGCCTGATCCGGCACCTTCAGATGGGCTGGAACTTCTTCCGCCCCGAGCGCAACGAGAGCTTCGACATCCTCCCCGCCAGCCAGCGCGTCTCCGAGAACATGTGGTATGTCGGCACGGCGGATGCGGTCTACCAGAACATCGACATCATCGAATCCCACGCCTGCCGCTTCATCGTGGTCCTGGCCGGCGACCATATCTACAAGATGGATTACGAAGTGATGCTGCGCCAGCACGTCGAGAGCGGCGCCGACGTCACGGTCGGCTGCCTGGAGATGCCGCGCGCGGAATCCAGTGGCTTCGGCATCATGCATATCGACGAGAACGGCTGGATCCAGGAGTTCTTGGAGAAGCCGAAAGATCCGCCGCCGATGCCCGGCAAGCCGGACGTCTCGCTCGCCAGCATGGGCATCTACGTCTTCAACGCCAGATTCCTGTTCGACCAGCTCAGGCGCGACGCCGAGGATCCGAACTCCAACCACGATTTCGGCAAGGACATCATTCCCTATCTCGTCAAGAACGGCCGGGCCATCGCGCACCAGTTCTCGACCTCCTGCGTCCGCTCCAGCCGCAACAACACCGCCTACTGGCGCGACGTCGGCACCGTCGACGCCTACTGGTCCGCCAACATCGATCTCACCGACGTGGTGCCGGAGCTCGATCTGTTCGACCGCGCCTGGCCGATCTGGTCCTATTCGGAAATCACACCGCCGGCCAAATTCGTCCATGACGAGGAAAGCCGGCGCGGCCAGGCTGTGAGCTCGCTGGTCTCAGGTGGCTGCATCATCTCGGGCGCCTCGCTGCGGCGCTCGCTGCTGTTCACCGGCGTGCGCATCAACTCCTACGCCAATGTCGAGAACGCGGTGATCATGCCCTATGTGAATGTCGGCCGCGGTGCGCGGCTGAAGAACGTCGTGATCGACCGCGGCGTCGAGATTCCCGAAGGGCTCGTCGTCGGCGAAGACCCCGAATTCGACGCGAAGCGATTCCGCACCACCGAACAGGGCATCTCGCTGATCACCCAGCCGATGATCGACGGGCTCAATAAATGACGCCTGTTCGCGTCCTCGCGGTCGCTTCTGAAGTCTATCCCATCGTCAAGACCGGCGGCCTTGCAGATGTCGCCGGCGCGCTGCCGATCGCGCTGAAGGCGCACGGCGTCGAGATGCGCACCTTGATGCCGGGCTATCCCGACGTGATGCGGCTGGTTTCCGGCGCGGCGGAGCTCCGGACCTGGCCCGATTATTTCGGCGGTCCCGGGCGGCTGCTCGCCGGCTCCCACGAAGGGCTCGATTTGTTCGTGCTCGACGTGCCGCATCTCTATGCGCGGCCGGGCAATCCCTACGTCACCTCCGAGGGCGTCGACTGGCCGGACAACGGCGTGCGCTTTGCGGCGCTGTCACGTGTCGCCGCCGATATCGGTCACGGCCTCGTTCCGACGTTCGTTCCCGATGTCGTGCACGCCCATGACTGGCAGGCCGGGCTCGCACCCGCCTATCTGCATTATGACAATCGGCCGCGGCCCGCGACCGTGATGACCATCCACAACATGGCCTATCAGGGCAAGTTCGCACCGGAGCTGATCGGGGCGATCGGCCTGCCCTGGGGCTCGTTCAACGTCAACGAGCTCGAATATTTCGGCGGCATCAGCTTCCTGAAGGCCGGCCTGCAATTCGCCGACCGCATCACCACGGTATCTCCGACCTATGCGCGGGAGATCCAGAGCGACGAAGGCGGCATGGGGTTCGGCGGCCTGTTGCGCGCACGCGCAAGCGTGCTCAGCGGCATCCTCAACGGCATCGACATCTCCGTGTGGAATCCGCAGGACGATCCGCACATCGCCTACCGTTACGGCGCGGAGGACCTCACGTTCCGGGCCGCGAACAAGGCGGTGCTGCAGCAGCAGTTCAACCTCGATTCCTCGGACGAGGCGCCGCTGCTCGGCGTCATCAGCCGGCTGTCGTGGCAGAAGGGTCTCGATCTCCTGCTCCAGGCGATTCCGACCATTTTGCGTGAAGGCATGCAGCTGGCGCTGCTCGGCAGCGGCGACCGCGATCTCCAGGACCGCTATCAGGCAGCCGCCCGCGCCAATCCCGGCCGGATCGGCGTCGTGATCGGCTATGATGAGATTTTGGCGCACCTGCTCCAGGCCGGATCGGACGCGCTGATCGTGCCTTCGCGCTTCGAGCCCTGCGGCCTGACCCAGCTCTGCGCGCTGCGCTATGGCGCCGTCCCGATCGTCTCACGCGTCGGCGGGCTCGAGGACACCATCGTCGATGTCGGCGAGGCCGACGCCTCCGGCCGCGACGCCACCGGCTTCAAGTTCGCACCCGTGACGGCGGAGGCCCTCGCCGGCAGCTTGCGCAAGGCCAACACCACCTTCCACGACAAGCCGACCTGGCGCCGGCTGCAGCGAAACGGCCTTGCGACCGACGTCTCCTGGCGTGGCCGCGCCGGCGAATATGCAGCGCTTTATCGTGATCTCATGACTTCCCGCGCCTGAAGCATGACCGTCCTCGAATCCATGTTATAGAGCCGGCATGGACCCCTTCGTCATCAAGCTGATCGGCTTTGCCGCCGCTACCTGCACCACCGTGGCCTACGCGCCGCAAGCCATCAAGGTGTGGAAGACCCGCTCCACCGGAGACATCTCGCTCGGCATGTTCCTGGTCATGGTGCTGGGCCTGCTGCTCTGGCTGATCTACGGCCTGCTCTCCGGCGACGCCCCGCTCGTCGCCGCCAACGCCATCACCATCGTGCTCGCCGGATGCATTCTGGTGATGAAGCTGCGATACGGGTGAATGTCCCTCTCCCCTTGCGGGAGAGGGTGGCTCGCCGCGTAGCGGCGAGACGGGTGAGGGGTCTCTCTCCGCACATGAACCTCTCGCATTTGAGTTCGCTGAAGCAACCCCTCATCCGGCGCTTCGCGCCACCTTCTCCCACAAGGGGAGAAGGAGGAATCAATCATCCAAACACATAGGACGCCATCGCGACGCTCGCGACTTCGTCGACGAAGACGCGCCGGCCGATGTCGCGGCCGGCGGCGCCGGCGGCCACCATCAGCGGCAGCAGATGGTCTTCGCGCGGATGCGCCAGTCGCGCGCTGGGTGCATTCTCCCAATCCACCAGCATCGCGTTGCGGCGTGCCGGATCCGGATTGCTGATCGCCTCGTTCAGATAGGCCTCGAAATCGTAGGAGACGGGCTTGGACTCCGGCCGGTTGAAGCCGCGCATGTTGTGATAGGTCAGCCCGCTGCCGACGATCAGGATGCCTTCGTCGCGCAGCGATGCGATCGCCTCGCCGACCTTGACGTGCTCGGCCGGATCGTAAGCCGACTTCAGCGAGAGCAGCACGATCGGCATGTCGGCATCGGGATACATCAGCCCGAGCGGCACGAAGGTGCCGTGATCGAAACCCTGATTGGGATCTTCCCGGCAATCGAGACCGGCACGCGTCAGCAGCGCCTTCACTTGCGCGGCAAGCTCCGGCCTGCCCGGCGCCGGATATTTGATGTGGTAGGTATGCTCGGGGAAACCGTAATAATCGTACACCATCGGCGGATGCGCCGAGGTCGATACGGTGAAGGCGTCGGCCTCCCAATGGCCGGTGATGACGAGCACGGCCTTTGGCCGCGCGGGAAGCAGTTGCGGCAGCCGGCCGAACTCCTGGGCGGTCTTGGCATATTGCACCCGCCTGTCCTCCATGAACGGCCAGGGGCCGCCGCCATGCGACAGAAACAGGGTCGGAATTCGCGTCATGGGGCTCGTCTCAATGGCAACAGGCGCGTGCCAGTGCCCGCGCGACCGGCGGCGAGCATAGGCAAACCGGCATGGTTAGCAAGCCGTTAACGATTTGCCGCCCAAAATCCTGAGGTGGCCGAAGCAGTCGGCCTGAAGACAAGTGAGACGTGAGATGAAGAAGTTTGCGCTGGGGGACGTCGTCAACAGTGACAAGGGCCGCCGCGGCATCGTGCGCGCCGCCTTCAAGTCGCGGGACGGCCAGCAGTTCTACGCCGTCGAGAAGGACGGCGCGATGGACTATCTCGAGGAAGACCGGCTGACGCCGGCTCCCCGCGTCGAGCTCGCCGCTTAAAGCCCACTCCATTCTATCGCGCTAGCGCGCGAGCCGGTCGAGACGCTCCGCGAATGGATCGTCGCCGCTCGCGATGCGATCGTTCGTGATCAGCAGCAGGCGATCGCGGCCCGCCGCAGCGTCCCAATGCGGCAGATCGGGGCCGTTGGGATCGCCGCTCCTGGCGAAGTTGATCCAATAGGATCGCATGCGCCTCGCAACCTCGCGATCACCGCGCGAGAAGATGCCCGCCCCGGGTACGCCTTCCGCACCGAAGATGAATTGCAGCTCCCGCCCGTGCCCGCCCTCGGGACTGGCGCGCCGGGCCTCCGGCATATAGGCGAAGCGATAGCGAAAGGTTGCCGCGCCGCTTGCGGCATGCAGGCGGGCCAGCAGTCTTGCGGGCTCGGAAAAGACCTTGTCGGTAAAGAACCTTGCCGCGAGGTCTGAGGACCTGACGATCTCTGGATAGAGCTTGCGCAGCTCGTCGCTAGGGATGCCTGACGCTGCGACCTCCTCCTTGGTATCGAACTCGCTGTCGAAGCCGGTCTCGTCGTCGTTCGAGCCGATGATCAGGGGAATGCGGCTTTGATGTCCGGCCGCAAAGCCGGCGGCAATGTCCTCGGTCACCAGGCTTCCATCCATCATCGGCGCGAAGCTGCGCCGCGACGTCTCCAAGAGACGATTTTGAGAGGCCAGCAGGCGACGCGGCTCTGCGGCGCGCACATCCGCCTGCGGTCCCAGCGCCGCCACGAACTTCCGGCCGATCGCCTCCGCCTCCTGCACCGAGCGCAGCCGCGCGCGCGCGGGGAGTGATTGCAGGATGGCTTTCTGGAACAGACCACGCGCTTGCGCGGACAGCATCAGAAGCGCGATCGACGTCGCGCCTGCGTCGCTGCCAAACAAGGTGACATTGTTTGGATCACCGCCGAAGGCCGCGATGTTGTCGTGAACCCAGTGCAGCACCGCGATCTGGTCCATCAGGCCGTAATTGCCGGAGCCGCCTTCCGACAGCGCGGGATGAGCAAGCCAGCCGAGCGCGCCGAGGCGATAATTGGCGGTCACGACGATGAGGCCGGCCTGCGCCAGCCTCGCACCATCGAACAGATGCTCATTGGCCGTGCCGCCGACAAAGCCGCCGCCATGAATGAACATCATCACCGGCAGCGGACCGTCGACCCCGAAGGGACGGAAAACGTTCAGCGTGAGACAATCCTCGCTCGCATCACGCAGCGCCGGTTGAAGGCACGGCGCGCCATACGCGTAGGCAGTCTGCATCTCCGAGCTTTCGGGCGTCGGCTGCGGCGGACGCCAGCGCAGCGCGCCGATCGGAGGGGCCGCATAGGCCAGTCCTTTGAACGACGCCACTTCGCCTTCGACGGCGCCGAGCATCTGTCCTTCACGCGTCAGTGCGAACGGAAACTGTCCGACCGGCTGAGCCACGGCCGAGCCGGCGAGCAAGAAAAATGCGGAAGCCGCAATGAGCGCAAGCAGGGATCGCATCTCGGGATCTCGATGCGCGGACAGGTTCCCGAGAGGTTATGTCCGCGGCGCGCCAGGAGGCAAGCCTCGCGGCGGCTCACTCATCGCGCTTTGCGAGAATCTCCGCCAGCGCGTGCCGCGCGACGATGCCGAGCTCACCGAGCGTGGCGTGGCCGGCCTGTGCGGCCTCGATCAGGCGCTCGGCGATGAACCTGCGACTGTCGTGATCGCCGCCATGCGGCAATTGCCGGCATGTCTCCTCCAGGACGACGTCCATGTTCGCTTTGGTCCGCTCACTCAACTCTGGCATGACGCTCGGTCGCTACGCGTGGCTTGTAACCGCAAGCATACACAGGCGGATCGGGCATGATTATCCGGGTAATCACGGCCATTGTGCATCGCGATGCGTGTAGCGCCGCGACATTCACGTGGCCACGATGCCGCCGCAAACGACCACCGAAGATTGCACTTGCTCTGATGACAAGCTGAACCTGCAGCGATAGCCTGCCGGCAAAACGAAACATACGGGAGGAATGCGATGTCTGACGCAATGGTTGCTACTCGTGCCACCGAGAAACGCGGAACCGCTCAGCAGGTCGATGTCGCCGTGGTCGGCGCCGGATTTGCCGGCCTCTATCTGCTGCATCGCCTGCGCAAGGCCGGTTTCTCGACCGTCGGGCTCGAAGAGGCCGGTGACGTCGGCGGCACCTGGTATTGGAACCGCTACCCCGGCGCGCGCTGCGACATCCAGACCATCGATTACAGTTACACCTTCGATCCTGAGCTCGAGACCGCCTGGACCTGGTCGGAGAAATACGCGACCCAGCCCGAAATCCTGCGCTATCTCGGCTTCATCGCCGACCGCTACGATCTCAGGCGCGACATCCGCTTCAAGACCAAGGTCACCGAAGCCAAATGGGACGAGCAGGCCGAGCGCTGGCTCATCACCACCGACAATGGCGAACCGGTTTCCTGCCGCCATTACATCATGGCCACCGGCTGCCTCTCGGCGCCGAAGCCGCCGGAGATCGACGGCGTCAAGGATTTCAAGGGCGAGGTCTATTTCACCGGACGCTGGCCGCATGACGGCGTCAATCTCGCGGGCAAGCGCGTCGCGGTGATCGGCACCGGCTCGTCGGCGATCCAGTCGATCCCGCTGATCGCCGAGCAGGCGGCGCATCTGACCGTGTTCCAGCGCACGCCGAACTTCGCACTGCCGGCGCATAACGGCCCGGCACCGTCGGACCGCAAGACCTTCTTTGAAAGCGATCGCGCGGCCTATCGCGAGCAGGCGCGCCAGTCGATGGCCGGCGTGCCCTATCCGCAGCAGACGGTTGTGAGCTGGCAGCTCAGTGACGCCGAGCGTCGCGAGCGGTTCGAACGGGCCTGGGCGGCGGGCGACCTCGTCCACATCCTGACCCAGCTCTGGGCCGATCAAGCCGTCGACGTCGACGGCAACAGGATCGTCCAGGACCTGATCCGCGAGAAGATCCGCGCGGCCGTGAAGGATCCCGAAACGGCGGCTGCGCTGATGCCGGACGACCATCCCTTCGGCGCCAAGCGCCCCTGCCTGGAGACCAATTACTACACCACCTACAACCGGCCGAACGTCACCCTGGTCAATCTGCGCCAGGAGCCGATCAAGGCGATCACCGCCGGCGGCATCACGACGGCCAAGCGCAATTTCGACGTCGATGTCATCGTGTTCGCGACCGGGTTCGACGCCATGACCGGCGCGATCCGCGCCGTGCATCCGATCACCGGGCGCGGCGGCAAGTCGCTCACCGACGTCTGGGCGCAGGGACCGCAGAGCTATCTCGGGCTCACGGTGGAAGGCTTCCCGAACTTCTTCATGATCACCGGCCCCGGCAGCCCCTCGGTGCTATCGAACATGGCGGTGTCGATCGAGCAGCATGTCGACTGGGTGGTCGACCGCCTGGCTGCGCTGCGCGATGCCGGCTTCACCACGATGGAGCCGACCGAGACGG
Source organism: Bradyrhizobium sp. 62B (assembly GCF_030272265.2). Classification (NCBI taxonomy): domain Bacteria; kingdom Pseudomonadati; phylum Pseudomonadota; class Alphaproteobacteria; order Hyphomicrobiales; family Nitrobacteraceae; genus Bradyrhizobium; species Bradyrhizobium sp. 62B. The sequence continues at coordinate 5,713,182 of NZ_CP092841.2, forward strand.
CGCAGGCCGGCTGGAACAGGCACATGGCCGACTGCTCGATGCTGACGCTGCACCGGCTCGCCAACACCTGGTACACGGGCGCCAATGTGCCCGGGAAGGTGCAGGGCCTGATGCCCTATACCGGCGGCGTTGGCCCCTATCGCAGCATCTGCGACGAGGTGGTCAGCCGCGGCATGCTCGGTTTCAAGCTCACCGGTCCCGGGGGCGCGGAGCAATGCAATGACGGCGAGGTGGTGCGCCTGCAGCCGGATGTGCGGCTGGTGCTGGGCCTGCTCGCGACACTGAACCTGCCGCCGATCGAGTCGATGGGCGCGGAAGGCGCGCGCGCCTTCGTCAACGAGTTCAACAAGGGCCGGCCCGCGGGGCGGCCGATCGGCGACATCGTCGATGGCACCCTGCCCGTCACGGGCGGCGCGTTGCCTTACCGCGTCTACAAGCCGGCCTCGCCGGGACCGCATAAGGTCGTGGTCTACTTCCACGGCGGCGGCTGGGTGCTCGGCGACGAGCAATCGGACGAGCCGTTCTGCCGCGACATGGTGCGGCGGACCGGCATGATGTTCGTCAGCGTCGGCTATCGGCACGCGCCGGAGCATCGCTTCCCGACCGCGGCCGAAGACGGCTATGCCGCAACGCGCTGGATCGCCGAGCACGCCGAACAGCTTGGCGGCAGCCCGGGCCCGGTGCTGGTCGCGGGGTGGAGCGCCGGCGGCAACGTCGCCGCCGTCACCTGCCAGCTCGCCCGCGACCGCGGCGGGCCCGAGATCGCCGGCCAGCTCCTGATCTGCCCGGTCACCGATTGCACCTTCGATCGTCCCTCCTACAACGACAATGCGGTCGGCTACTTCCTGACGCGCTCGTTGATGTACTGGTTCTGGGACCTCTATTGCTCGCCCGCCGACCGCACCGATCCGCGGGTCTCGCCGCTGCGCGGCAAGGTCGCCGGACTGCCGCCGGCCTTCGTGGCGACCTGCGAGTTCGATCCGCTGCGCGACGAAGGCATCGCCTATGCCGAGGCGATGTCGGCCGCAGGCGTCCCGGTCGAGCAGTTGAAGGCGCACGGCCATTTCCACTCGTCCTTCACCATGGTCGACGTGGTGATCACCGGCGTGCCGGGCCGGGTGCAGATGGCGGAAGCCTTGCGGCGCTACGCCGGTCTGCCGCCGGAGGTTAGTCGCGACGAGCCGGGCCCTGGCTTCAAGATCGCGGCGGCGGCGAGCTGATTGCGACAAGGCGGCCGGGAACCTTTTTCCGGCTGCTGCGTTGAGGCGCCGTGGCATTGAGATGCAGCGACAGGTGTAGGCCCCGGCCCGCGAACCCGCGTGCTGGGGCATTTTTTGCGTGAGGCGAGACGATGGGGGACGTTGTCGGAGAGTCCAAGGTCGATTTCGGTGCGCCTGCGGTCTTGTACAAATGGCCGTCCCTGGCAAATCAGCGCCGGGAAGATAGCGCGCCCTATCAGGTGATCGAGGGCACGCTGGACGAATGCATTTCTGCTTTCACGGCAAAGCCGGCGACGACCCGGCATCTCTATGAGATCCGCACGGCAGCGCAACCGCCGCTGGTGACGGAGGTCCTCTCGCCCGAGCACGTCATCGAGCTGTCGCGCTGGAGAGAGTTTCTCTGACACTTCACGGGATCGCGCAGGAACCTTCTGCTGGTTTTTCCCGTTAACGCGGATCGGAAGCCAAGTCCGGAAGCCAAGTCCGGAAGCCAAGTCGCGAGTGCCCTGAGGATGCTTGAAGCTGGCGTATCGTCCCCCGTCGTGCCCTATGGCGCAGACCAGACCTTGTTCGTGGTGATCGATCGCCGCGACGAGGCGACCGAAATTCGCATCGAACGCAACGATCTCGAAGCGACCATCGGCGAGCTGGTCGCCGGCTGCTTCAACGATCCCATCAAGGTGATCTCGTTCAACACGCTCGAGCATTGGATGAAGGACATCTCGACCGACGTCGCCGGCGAGATCCGCGCGCGCTGCGACATCGACGGAATAGAGCTGCCGGACTATCTCAGCGACTTCGTCGAAAGCCATTCATAAAAGGCCATTCTTCGTGGTGCCGCGCCGTTTTGCGCCGGCAACAAAAAAGCGCCGCTTCCGCGGCGCTTTTCGTGTGACACCCACTTAGTGGTGCCAGAACAATGCCAGCAGCAGAACGATCGGCAGCGGCACGCCAAGCAACCAAAGCAAAGCACCTCGTCCAAAACCCATGATGTCCTCCTCTTCTCTCCTGCCCAGATGACGCAGGAGGCACGAAGAAGTTCCCAGGTTCGCGGGGAGGACGAATGCGTTCAGAGCATGGTTTGCTGGAGCTAAGCGCGCCGGTACTTGCCGGCGATGACGTCGATCTCGCGGCGGCGTTCGTCGGCAAAGGCCAGGAGCTTTTCGATCGTCAGCGTATCCGTGATCCGTTTGGCGAGCCGCTCGGCGCGTGCGGCCTGATCTTCGAGATACTGGATCGTGTTCAAGCGTCCGTCTCCCCAACAGCCCCAAATTGTCCGGACACTCATGGTGCTTGAGAAGCCGCTAACAGCCGGTTAAGCGCGCCGCGTTGTCTTGACGAGCGCGCTATTGCACGACCTCGAGGCGGACGTTGGTGATGCCCTTGTCGACCATGCCGAGCGCCTCGGCCGCGGACGGCGAGATGTCGACCACGCGGCCGCGAACATAGGGCCCGCGATCGTTGACCCTGACCGTGACGAAACGGCCGGAGTTGGTATCGGTGACGCGGAGCCTGGTGCCGAACGGCAGGCTGGGATGCGCCGCGGTCAACTCGTTCTTGTCGAACCGCTCGCCGCTCGCGGTCTCCGTATCGGAATAGAAGCTGGCGAGGCCATGCGACGCGGTCTGCTTGGCGTTACCGTCGGGGACGCGCGCCCGGCTGATCGGGCGCGGATGCAGCGCCGCCACGCGGTGCGGCCGCTCGACCGCGGCCTGCCTGTTGGCGCCGGCGAGATCGGCCTTCTGGCGGCCGACCGGCGATTGCGCGCAGGCCGCAAGCGAGGCGGCGCCGGCGATGGCCAGCAGCAGCCGGCACGAGGTTGCGAAGGAAATCCGGGCAGTTTCGGCACGTGCAATGCAAGACATGGTACGCCCCTCCGAACTGGAGCGATTTTCGGTGGGCAATGAGGGCAGAACCTTGTCGGAACAAAAGCAGGCGTGGGGCCGCCGCCGTTTCGCGCCAGCTGTGACGATTCCACCACAGTGAGGCGTCCTGAAGACTCGCCGGAAATCAGCGCGATACGATGCGCCAGATGATGATGGGCCGCGTGTCCGGCCGGCTCTCGGCCGGCTCCGCATCACTCTTCAGGAGCTGCGCGAACTCACGCCAATAGAGTCGTCGCCAGGTTGTCTTCAAGCTGGCGAGAAAATCGAGCTCTCCCGGGCATGACGATGCGGAAACGTGGCGCCGTTATCGCGCCGTTTGGGCGCGGGACGACTGCTCAGTAATGCGGCTCGTACATCTGCGACTGCACCAGGGCCTTGACGTCGTTTGGCGCCGGCCCGTCCGCGAGCCCGCGCTGATAGGCAACGTCGGCAACGGCCGCGGCGATGCGGACCGAGACTTCGCGGATGCGCGGCAGCGCCGGATAGAGACTGCCCTGCGCGAGATCATCCTTGCCGACGCAATCGGCGAGCGTATGGGCCGCCGCCATGAACATCTCGTCGGTGACGAGGCGCGAGCCGCTGGCGATGACGCCGAGGCCGACGCCCGGGAAGATGTAGGAATTGTTGCCCTGGCGCGGCACGAAGCTGCGGCCGTTCAGCTTGACCGGATCATACGGGCTGCCGCAGGCGAACAGCGCACGGCCCCCGGTGTAGCGATAGGCATCCTCCGCCGAGCATTCGGCCTTCGAGGTCGGGTTGGAGAGCGCGAACACGATCGGCTGTTCGTTGAGCTCCGCCATGGTCTTGAGCACCTCGGGCGTGAAGGCGCCGCCGACCGCCGCGACGCCGATGATCGCCGTCGGCTTCAGCGTCTTGATCGCGGTGAGGAAGTCGGCGATCGGCGCCTGATCGGTGTGGGCATAGCGGAGCTTGTGACCGGAGAGACCTTCGCGTCCGCCGACGACGAGACCGCGGGAATCCACCAGCCAGTTGCGGCGAAGCGCGTCCGCCTCGGAGGCGCCTTCCGCCATCATCGCGGACACCACGAGATCGGCGATGCCGGTTGCTGCCTCGCCGGCGCCCAGGAACAGGATCTTCTGATCCTTCAGCTTGCCGCCATTCACACGCAGCGCCGAGAACAGGCCGGCCAGCGCCACCGCCGCGGTGCCCTGGATGTCGTCGTTGAAGACGCAGGCTTCATCGCGATATTTGTGCAGCAGCTTGAATGCCGAATGATTGGCGAAGTCCTCGAACTGGATCAGCACGCCCGGAAAGGTCTTTCGCGCCGCCTGCATGAATTCGTCGACGAAGCTGTCATAGGCTTCGCCGGTGAGCCGCCGCTCGCGCAGACCGAGATAATAGGGATCGCTCAAAAGCTCTTCGTTGTTGGTGCCGACGTCGAGCACGATCGGCAGGCACGCTTCCGGATGCACGCCGGCGCAGGCCGAATAGAGCGAGAGCTTGCCGACCGGGATGCCCATGCCGTTGGCGCCGAGATCGCCAAGTCCCAGAATGCGTTCGCCGTCGGTGACGACGATCAGCTTGGCCTGATAGGGCCAGTTCTTCAGGAGCTCGGCGATCTGGCCGCGATCGCGCGAGGAGATGAACATGCCGCGCGGCCGCTGGAAGATCAGGCCGTATTTCTGGCAGGCGAGCCCGACCGTCGGCGTGTAGATGATCGGCTGGATCTCGTCGATATTGTCGACGACGACGCGGAAGAACAGCGCCTCGTTGCGGTCATGCAGCGCGTTCAGCGCGACGTATTTTTCGAGGTCCGTCGGCAGCGTGCGCAGATTGGTGAGGACGCGCTGCGCCTGCGTCTCCATCGTCAGCACGCAAGGCGGCAGCAGGCCGCGCAGGCCGAGTGCTTCGCGCTCGGATTCCGTGAAAGCGGTGCCCTTGTTGAGCAGGGGATCGCGCAGCAGCGCCATGCCTTGCGGCGGATTTGACGACGTCGATTGGGCAACGACCCGGGCAGGTCTATTCACGAATTCCCCCAAGAAGCACATTGAACCGCGCACATTGTCGGCCAGCGCTCCATTGAGATCAAGGACGCAGACACTGAGGCACCGATTGTGATCTCGCACCGCAGCGAGATTTGCGCCAACGATTGGCAGTTGCGCGCGTAAAAGTTAACGCGGCAAGGCTCTCTACCCCTCGTCATTCCGGCTTGATGTTAGCCGCCTTCACGATCGGCCACCATTTCTCGGTCTCGGCCTTCTGGAACGCAGCGAGCGCTGCGGACGTCTGCTGGTCGGTTGGCGGTATCTCCTGCCCGAGTTCGGTAAAGCGCTGCTTGACCGCGGCATCGGCGAGCGCGGCGACGATCGCCGCGTTGATCCGGGCGACGATGTCCTTTGGCGTGTTCTTCGGTGCCCAGATGCCGTGCCAATAGGAAATATAAAGCCCTGGCAGGCCCGCCTCGTCGACGGTCGGAATGTCGGGAGCGGAGGCAAGCCGCGTCGGCGATGTCACCGCGAACGCCTTGACCGCGCCGCTCTTGACGTGTGCCAGCGAGTTCGCCGCCTGGTCGAACATGATGTCGATCTGGCCTGCGACGAGATCGATCATGGCGGGCCCCGCGCCGCGATAGGGCACGAACTGGAAATCGGTGCCTGTTTTATCCTTGAAGAAGACGGCTGCGACGTGGGCTCCCGTGCCCGCCCCTGAAGTTCCCGCGGTGGCCTTACCGGAATTGGCCTTCAGCCATGCGATCAGCTCCTTGAGATTGTTCGCCTCGAGCGACTTCCGGCCGACGATGAGTTGCGTGCCCATCGCGATCATTGCGACCGGCTCGAAATCGCTCACGACGTCATAAGGCAGCTTGAGGATCGCGCCGTTCAGCACATGGGTGCCCCAATGACCGATCGTGATCGTCGTGCCGTCAGGCGTCGCGCGGGCGGCGCGGGCACCTGCAATGCTGCCGGAGGCACCGGCGACGTTCTCGACCACGACCGTGGTGTGCAGCTCGGCAGCGATCCGCTCCGACAGAATCCGCGCCAGCGTGTCGGTCGGACCGCCCGCGGCGAACGGTACGATAAGGGTGATGGGACGCGATGACTGAGCGCCTGCCGGCGCGCACCACATCGCGCATGCGATCAACGCGCCAATGACGATCGCATGACCGCGCAACACAGCCCACAGCCCCCGCATCAGCCTCTCCCACCCTTTTTGCCGCCCGCATTTTGGCAGCGGGCCGGAGGGCGAGTGAACGCTGCCGGGCGACCCGAGGCAAGCGGTAAGTTGATAACGCTCCTATCCGGCCGCGCGCCGCGGCGTCAGATTGGCGGCGCTGTCGGCCGGCGGCGCGATATGCATCAGGATGGTCTGGGTGGCGGATGCGATGTTGATCCCGTTCTGCTGGAAGCGGAGCTTCATGCGGCGGTTGAATTCGCGCTGGACCGGCCAGCGCCCGGCTTCGGTGCAGCGGATCTGGCCGACGATCGACACCATCGCGCCGTCCACCTTGTCGATGCCCCAGAGATCGAGGTCGCCGCGGATCAATGCGCGGAAGTCCGGCTCGCGGCGCATCTCGTCGACGATGTCCTTGAGGATCTGGCCGGCGCGGTCGGTGTCTTCCTTATAGGCGACATTGACGCTGACGGAGGCGTTGCCCGCGCCGCGGCTCGCATTGGTGATGGTCGTGACCGCGCTGAACGGCACGATGTGAACGGCGCCGTCGCCCGCGCGCAGACGTATCGTTCGAATGGAAACGTTCTCGACCACCCCTGACAGGCCCGACACGCTGACATTGTCGCCGACCTGCACCGTGTTCTCCAGCAGCAGGAACAGCCCGGTGATGAGGTCCTGCACCAGCTTCTGCGAGCCGAAGCCGATGGCGATGCCGACGATGCCGGCACCCGCCAGCAGCGGCGCGACATTGACGCCGATCTCGCTCAGCGCGGTGAGGCCGACGATCGTGGCGATCAGGCAGAGCAGCGCGGTGCGCAGCATCGGCTGGAAGGTGCGCAAGCGCGCGGCGCGGGCGTAGTGCCCGTCCCGCGACAGCGTGTTGATCTGGCGGTCCAGAAGCGCGTTGCTGGCTTCCCAGATCGCGGCTGCGATGAATACGGCGAGGCTGATCGTCACCACGGCGGAGATCAGCCGGCTGCCGATCTGGCCGCCATAGAACCAGACGATGGCGTCCACACCCCAGACTTCGAGCATCGCCACGAAGCCGATGAAGACGATCACGCCGGAGACGATCCTGCGCAGCAGCGGCAGATAGCGGTTGGCGCGGATCTCGAGACCCGGAAAGCGCTGCAGGATCTCCGGCTGGATGCGGAAGCCACGGTCGATCAGGCTCAGCGTCAGCATGATGGCAACGCGCGTGATCACGGCAACGACGACAGTGCCGACGAAATATTGCAGCAGCAGCGAATAACCGTTGCGGATGTTGAGCGCCCACACCGCCCAGAGCGCGAGATCGAGCGCGATGGCGAGATAATGCCATCCGCCGGCGATGCGGTTGCGCAGGCGGGCCGCGATGCCCTGCCGGTCGGCCGGCGCCCGGATGGCCTCGGCCACTTGCCGGCGGCATTGCAGGATGATGACGACGACGAAGAGATGCACGATCAGCATCACCATGCGGAGCAACGCCGCGTATCCGGCGCGGTGCAGGCCGAGCAGCAGCGCGACATTGGCAAAGGCGATGCCGGAGACGCCGACGCCGACGATGCGGCGCGCCCAGATCTCGACATAGGCGGCCGTCTCGGCGCGCACCGGAAACAGACCGAACGGCCCGGCCAGCGCCCGGACGACGCAGATGAGTCCGCGCGAAAACGCATAGGCGTTGACGACCGCGAGGATCACGAGGCGAACGGTGGTGGGCTGGCCGATCTCGGTGCCGAGCAGCGCCGTCGCGACACCGACGAAGAGGAGCACGGGAAGCAATTCGAGGACGAGGCGCCCGAACACGAAAGGCAGGCGCTGCATGATCTGCCAGACGCGCGCCAGGCTGTGACGGCGCTTGTGCAGTTCGGGCGCGGGGGTGACATCGGCGACCGACGACGGCGGATCCGCAATCGGCAACACCTGCGCCGGCAGATGCGCGGCTTGCGGCACACGCCCCTCGAGGAAGGCAACCGGGCGCCGGATCAGGCGAAACAGCACCCATTCGGCCGCGAGTGCGCAACCGACCACCAAGGCGAGCTTCCAGGCGATCTCGATCAGAAGATTGTAGGCCGCGGGATCGTTCGCGGTTCGCACGATCCAGTAATAGAACGCCGGGAAATGCGTGATCGTCCGCGCCACGCTGGCGATCTCGCTCGAGATCTCGCCGATCTCCTCCGACACCGTGAGCAGGAGCTGCGCACCGAGTCCGTCGGCCGAGAGCGGGATCGGCGACTTCTGCTCGGGCGCGGGCGTAGCAGGTTGCTGCGGACCGGACGCATTGGCGATCAGGCGTAGCGTATCGATCATCTGCGCGCGCTTCTTGTCGTCCTGAAGCGTCTCGAGCGCACGCTTCGCCTCGTCCGGCGACAACGCGGCGGCATTGTTCGCGGCCGGCTGAGGCGGCTGGGCGCGGACGCTGGGGAAGGAGAAGAACGCGAGGAAGAGAACGGCGAGAACCGCCGGGGCAAGCTTATGCGACACGAGGAGTCCTTAAAAAAATGCATGCGCCGGCGGCGTCGGGACCACCGAAACACATGCGTCATGTCGGATTGAAGCTATTCGCCTCGCGCCTGTGTCGGAAGTTGGCCTTCGAGGCGACATTCTCTTGGCATTTGCCGCAATGCGGGGGCGGGGAACCTCGTCTCAGCAGAGTTCAGACGCCGAAGCGTGGTCCGTGCAACGCGATCCGTCCATTGCGGGATTCCCGCAGTTCGACTTTACAAGTCGTCACGCCCGGGCTTGTCCCGGCCATGGCGATGTGGTGACCAGTGCACCCCAAGTGCACAAATCATCCGCGGATCGCTCCGTCATTCCGGGAAGCGGCCCGGAATGACGGCGAGGAGGAAGGAGGGAGAAACGCAGGATGTCAAAGGCAGCTGTCGCGGTCGGCCTCGTCAAGACCATCCACACGATCGGGGACCAAAATACAGCGCCGGGAAGGTAGGGGCTCTGCCTTACTGATGCAGCCCGCTAAACCTTGACCCGGCGTGCCGTTCGCGGTTTCTGCCGCTATGCGATAGTCCGAACGAGCTCCATCGCACTTAACGCGGCTGGATTTGCGGAGGTGGTGTCATAGACCTCCCCTTGCTCATGAGGTGGACGTTGCGTGTCGCTTGTTTGCGACCGACGGCATGGTCCTCCTGTGCCACAAAACTGTCAAGCGGGATCAATCGGCGAAGAGATCACAATTGAGCATGCCGGTTCCGGGAGTGATCGGAACAGCGCCTGTTTGCCCGATGCAACAACTCTATTTCGTGTAAATCGAAATGCCTTTTCAACGATCGGCAAGCCATTGATTTTGCTCACGCCGTCTACTTTGCATGGGGTTGTTTTCGCGATTTCTTCGCCTGGCTCCTCTTGTCTTCCTTCTCCAGCGCCGTGCGCACCGCGTCGAACTCCTTCAGCGAGGCCTTGTCGGCGCGGGGAAAGCGCAGGTCGAGTTTTTCGAGCGTCGCATTGATCACCGAGCCGATCACGACGCGCGCGAACCATTTGTGATCGGCCGGCACGACATACCACGGCGCATGGGCCGTCGCGGTGTGCCGGACGATGTCCTGATAGACCGCCTGGTAACGCGGCCACAGCGCGCGCTCCTTGATGTCGTCCATCGAGAATTTCCACTGCTTGGCCGGGTCCTCCAGCCGATCGAGAAAGCGCTCGCGCTGCTCGTCCTTGGACACGTTGAGGAAGAACTTCAGCACCACGGTGCCGTTGCGGCAGAGATAGCGTTCCCATGCCGAGATGTCCTCGAACCGCTCCTTCCAGATGTTCTTGGTCAGCAGCTTCTGCGGCAGCTTCTCCTTGGCGAGAAGCTCCGGGTGCACGCGCGTCACCAGGCATTCCTCGTAATGGGAGCGGTTGAAGATGCCGATATGCCCGCGTTCGGGCAGCGCGATCACATAGCGCCAGAGGAAGTCGTGGTCGAGCTCCTTGCTGCTCGGCGCCTTGAAGGCGTGGACCTCGCAGCCCTGCGGATTGATGCCCTCGAAGATCGCCTTGATGGCGCTGTCCTTGCCGCCGGCGTCCATGGCCTGGAACACGATCAGGAGCGACCAGCGGTCCTGGGCGTAGAGCTTCTCCTGAAACTCGACCAGCCGCTTCTTGTTGACGTCGAGGAGCGCCTGCGCAGTCTCCTTGTCGAGATCGCCCTTCTCGCTGGTCTTGTGATCCTTGAGATGAAACTTGCCCGAACCGTCATAGCGGAATGGCGTGATGTAGCGGTCAAGTTCCTGGGCGGGCGATTTGGACGGCTTCTTGCTCATGAGCGCGGGGCACCTTGCGTTGCGGCTTCAGTCGGTCGAGCAAGCTACCAAGGATGCCCTTGGGAAGGAATATGATGAAGAGCACGAGCAGCACGCCGTAGACGAGATTGTCCCAGCCGACGGCCTTGGTGCCGAAGCCGATGCGCAGGGTCTCGGCCAGCAGAATGGTGATGATGGCGCCGAAGGTCGGGCCGAGCGAGACGAACAGGCCGCCGACGATGGCCGCGAACACCATCTGCAGCGACACCGCGATGCCGCTGACGGTGTCGGGGGTGATGAACATCTGGTACTGGCAGTAGATCGCGCCCGCGAGCGCCGTCATTAGCGCGCTGAGCAGCGTGATCTTCAGCTTCTCCGCGGTGACGTCGACGCCGGCGGCCGCCGCGGCGTCCTCGTCCTCCGAGATCGCCTCCAGCGCATAGCGGGCCATGCTGCGGTCGACCCAGTGCCAGACCACGATGCCGAACAGCCAGACCCCGAGCGCGATCAGATACCAGGTCGTCTTGTCGTCGAACTGCAGCGCCCACAGCTTGTTGCCGGATGCGCGGTTCGGCGTGTAGCCGAGCGAGCCGCCGGTATAATCGCGTGTCGCGGTGATGACCTGGAGCACGATGCCCGACAGCGCCAGCGTCACCAGCACGAAATAGTGGCCGGTGATGCGGAAGCGGAAGCAGGGATAACCGACGATCAGCGCCAGCGCGCCGGCCGCGACCATGCCGATGGGAATGCCGATCCAGGGCGACAGCCCGAGATGATTCCAGAGCAGCGCGGTGACATAGGCGCCGATCCCCATGAAGCCGCCATGGCCGAGCGAGACGAGGCCGAACCGCCCCATCATCGACCAGGAGGTGTAGGCGAACGACCAGATCAGGATCAGCACCAGGATGTGCAGATGATAGGGGTCGCGATAGACGAAGGGCAGCGCGACCAGTGCCGCGAGCCCAATGCCCCAGGCTGCAAGCCTCCCCTGCCCCATCATCGGCGCCTCGCCAGGAGGCCCGCGGGCCGGATGAACATCATGACGATGAAAAAGGCGAAGGCGAGCACGTAGCCCCATTCGAGATCGGAGAACAGGCCGCCGAGCGAGATGATCTCGGCGAACACGAAGGCCGCGATGAATCCGCCGATGAAATTGCCGAGCCCGCCGAGAACGCAGATCAGGAAGGTGATCGGCCCGAACGACAGCCCGACGAAGGGATGCACGTCGTATTGCAGCACCAGCAGGCAAGCGGCGAGCCCCGCGAGCGCGCCGCCGAGCGCGGAGGTGATGAGATAGATTCTCTTGGTGTCGACGCCCATCAGCGCCATGATCTGGCGGTCCTGCGAGATGGCGCGGATCGCGGTGCCGGTGAAAGTGCGCGTCATGAACAGATAGACCGCGACCATGCCGACCAGCGCCGCCAGGAACGACAGCAGCCGGGCATAGCTGAAATTCATGTCGCCGAAGGCAAGCACCGGCAGGCGGATGCCGAGGTTGCGGAAGTCGATGCCGAACGCGACGGTGGCAAAGCTCTGCAGCACGAACAGAACCCCGCCGGTGGCCAGTAACTGGTTGATCGGCGGCGCGGTCAAGAGCGGCGCGATCACGAGGTAATGCAGCGCTGCGCCAAGCAGCGCGACCAGGACAACGGTGAGAGGCGCTGCGACGAAATAGCTGAGGCCGTAGACCTGCACCATGAAATACATGGCATACATGCCGATCATCACGAGCTCGGCGTAGCAGATCCAGGTCACGTCGATGACGCCGAAGATCAAATTGAGCCCGAGCGCGAGCAGCGCTAGCACGCCGCCGAGCAGGATGCCGTTGATCACGGCCTCCAGCAAATAGATGTCGAAAATGTCCAGGAACGCCTGCATCAGCCTCACACCCCCAGATAAGCTTCCTTGACCGTGTCGCTCGCCAGCATCTCGGCCGAGGTGCCGGACGCCCTGATCGTGCCGGCCTCGATCAGATAGGCGCGGTCGACCACTTTCAGCACCTGCTGCACGTTCTGCTCGACGATCAGCACGGTCAGCCCGCGGCTGCGGATCCGCTTCACCAGTTCGAACACCTGCTGCACCACGACGGGCGCAAGGCCCGCCGAGGGCTCGTCGAGCAACAGCAGCTTCGGATTGGACATCAGCGCGCGGCCGATCGCACACATCTGCTGCTCGCCGCCGGACATGGTGCCGGCCATCTGGTGGCGCCGCTCCTTCAGGCGCGGGAACAGGTCGAACACCACCTCGAGCCGCTCGGCATAATGGCCGCGCGCCTCCTTCATGAAGGCCCCCATCTTGAGATTGTCGTCGACCGAGAGCTGCGGAAACAACCGCCGGTTCTCCGGCACATGCGCAATGCCGAGGCTGACGATCTTGTGCGGCGGCGTCGCCACGACGTCCGTGCCCTCCATCCGGATCGAGCCGCGCGCGGGGCGGATCAGGCCGGAGATGACGCGCATCAAGGTGGTCTTGCCGGCGCCGTTGGGGCCGATGACGCCGACGGCTTCGCCGGCCTTGACGTCGAGATTGACGTCGAACAGCGCCTGGAAGGTGCCATAGCCGGCATTGACGCCGCGGAGCTCCAGCATCACGCGCCTCCCGCGCGGCGGCGCGCTTCGGCGGCCGCGGCCTGCGTGGTCTCGGCATCGGTGCCGAGATAGACCTCGATGACGCGCGGATCGCCCGCTACCGCACTCGGCAGGCCTTCCGAGATCTTCTCGCCGTGGTCGAGCACCATGACGCGATCGACGACGCGCATCAGCACCCCCATGATGTGCTCGACCCAGATGATGGTGATGCCGAGCTCGTCGCGGATGTTGCGCAGCATGTCGGCGGCCTGGTCCATCTCGGCCTCGTCGAGGCCGCCGAGACTCTCGTCGGCGAGCAGCAGCTTTGGCGCGGTGGCGAGCGCCTTGGCCAGCTCGAGCTTCTTCAGGCCGGCGGCGCCGAGACCATCGACGCTGGCGTGGCGATCGGTCGGCAGACCGACCATCGCGAGGGATCGCTCGGCAGCCTCTTCCGCCTTGACGCGGCTATGTCGGCCCTGGCCGTAGAAGCCGGCGAGCGCGACGTTCTCGAAAATGGTCAGGCGGCGAAAGGGGCGCGGAATCTGGAAGGTGCGGCCGACGCCGCTGTTGATGATCCGGTGCGGCGCAAGGCCCGCGATCTCGTGCCCGGCAAACATGATCGAGCCCGAGGTCGGTGCCAGCGTGCCGGAGAGCATGTTGAAGATCGTGCTCTTGCCCGAGCCGTTGGGGCCGATCAGACCGAGAATCTCGCCCTGATCGACCCGAAACGACACGTTGTTGACGGCGGTGAAGCCGCCGAACCGCTTCACCAATCCGCTGACTTCCAACACCAAAGCCCTCCGCTGCTACTGGTTGCTGTAGGTGGTGCCCTTCGGCAGCGGCAGCACGGCGTCGCGCTGCGCCTGGCTCTTCGGCCACACCCCGTGAGACTTGTCGTCGAGATACTGGATCACGACAGGGAACGAGCGCTCGTTCTGCCCGGCCATCGGCGTGCCCTCGCCGTAGAACTTCACGCCGAAGCCGAGCATGGTGCCGCCTTCGGGGATGTCGGTGTCGAGCGCCGCCTTGCGCAGCGCCTCGGGATCGACGCCGCCATATTTTTTGATCGCCCGCGGCAGCACATCCGCCATGAACACATAAGTGTTGGAGGCACCGATGCCGACATGGGCGGAGCGGATGGCGACGCCGGGCTTGATCTTGTCGAACTCCTCGCCGACCATCTTGATGACGGGCGGGAGCTTCGGATCCATGGTCTTCTGGTTGGCCAGCCAGATCGAGATCGGGTCGGTGTTGAAGATATAGGCTGCGTCGGCCCCCATGCCTTCCTTCAGCTTCTCATAGACGCCATAGCCGGCGCCATGGCCCATCAGCGCACCGAACTTCAGGCCCTGCTCGCGGGCCTGGCGCAGCAGCAGCGTGATGTCCGGATTGTAGCCGGTGTGGAAGATGACGTCGGGCTTGGCACGCTTCAGCTTGGTCACCAGCGGGGACAGATCGGGCGCGGTCGCCGAATAGCCCTCCTTGAGCACGACGTTGAAGCCGGCCTTCTTCGCGCCGGCCTCGTTGCCCTTGGAGACGTCGACGCCATAGGCGCCATCCTCGTGGATGATGGCGACGCGCAAATCCTTCGGTTCCTTGCCGAGCTTCTCCTTGGCGTTCTGCGCGATGAAATCCATCGTCATCATGCCGAACTGGTCGCCGCTCGCCTGCGGGCGGAACACGTATTTGTAGCCTTTCTCGTTGAACACGGCCGACGAGATGCAGGTCGTCATCCACATGAACTTCTTGAGCTGCTCGACGCGCGCGGCCACCGGTACGCACTGGGCCGAGGAGAAGAAGCCGAGCACCATGTCGACCTTCTCCTGCTCGAGCAGGCGGACGGATTCGTTGATGGCGATGTCGGGCTTGCTCTGCGCATCGGCATAGACCGCCTCGATCTTGTAGCCCTCCACGCCGGTCTTGGCGAAATGGTCGAGGATGATCTTCGCGCCGACATAATTGAGCTCGGAGCCGCCGCCGGCCAGAGGCCCGGTCAAATCAAAGACAACGCCGATCTTGATCTTCTTGTCCTGGGCCTGGGCGGACGCCGCCAAGCCCGTCGCTGCTATCGCGACCACCAGCCCATGTAGCAACCGGGCAGCCATGCGCAGGCGCATCAAAACCTCCCTGGACGATTGTGCGTTGCATTCGTCTTGATCTTGCTTGCCCCCATCACATGGGCAGAGCGCAGGGATGTCAAGTCTTGCGCATCAGCGCGAGGCGAACTGCTGCTCGACAAAGGCCGTGACAAATCGCGGCATGGTCGGCCTGAGATCACTCATCCCGCGCACGAGATGAATGGCCGACAATTCGGGCTCGTCCTCGCTGGCGAGGTTGGCTTCGATGCGGGCGCGCGCCTCCTCGCCGGACATATCCAGGTTGAGCACCTGCATCATCGCAATCGCAGGGCCGTTGACGATGCAATGCCAGTCCGGCTCGGCCCGAAAGTCCACCGCGGTGAGGCCGGTCTCCTCCTCGAGCTCGCGGACGACGCTGCCGGGAATGTCCAGCGTGTCACCCCTGACGTCGTCCAGATCGGGCGTGCCCGAGGGGAAATAGATACGGCCCGCATTGGCGGTGTGCGGCGCCATCTCACCCATGACGAAGGCGCCGTCGGCGCTGCGCAGCGCGCCCATGCCAAAGCCGTTGAACACGGCAGGCCCAGGAAAGCCCCAGTCACGCCAGGCGAGGAAGCTGGCGAAATCGGTCTCGAAATAGGTCGCAGCGAAACAGCCGTCCGCGAACACGGGATCGCGCCCGAGCAGGACGCGGCCGTTCCAGATCTTCGGCCGCTCGCGCTGCTTTTCGGCGAAATGCGCCGCGATCTCGTCGCGCCGTTCCTCCGCGAACGGCCAGACGATCGGCCGCACGGCAAGATCGAACGTGGTGACGCGATGAATGATCGGCGACGTCATGAGCGACGGCTACCCCATCTTCGCGTCAGCTATTTGGCATTCCCCGTGGTCTTCTTGGCCTGCTCGACGAACTTGTTGGTGAAGGTCTTGCCGACATCGATCTTGGCATTGGCGACCTCGGGCGAGCCGACGCTGAACACCGAGAGCACGGCGTCCGCGCCCTTCGGGTCCATCTTGCCGGTCTCCGAGTACATCGGGATCGTGTTCTTCAGCGCGGCGAGATAGAGGTCCTTGTTCTTGCCGACCGTCTCCTCCGGCATCTTCGCCATGATCTCCTCGGGGGAGTGCGAATGGATCCAGGCGAGCGTGGCGAGGATCGCGTCGGTGAGCGCCTGCGTCTCCTTCTCGTGCTTGGCAACCCAGGCCGCCGTCGAGTACAGCGCGCCGCCCGGATATTCGCCGCCGAAAGTCTCGAGCGTGTCCTTCTGCGTGCGGGTGTCGGAGAGGATGCGCAGATCCTTGTGGCTGCCCTGGAGGACGGTGACGGAGGGGTCGAGCATCACGGCCGCGTCGATCTGGCCCTGCTCCATCGCGGCGACCGCGGTGGCGCCGAGACCGACGCCGATCACGGCGGCGCTGGTGGGATCGACGCCGTTCTTCTTGAGCATGTATTTCAGGAAGAAGTCGGTTGACGAGCCGGGCGCGCTGACGCCGACCTTCTTGCCGGCGAGATCCTTGACCGACTTGATGTCGTTGGTGCGCGAGGGCGCGACCACCAGCACGAGACCGGGATAGCGGTCATAGACCACGAAGGACTGCAGCTCCTGCTTCTTGGCGGCCAGATTGACGCAATGGTCGAAATAGCCGGAGACCACGTCGGCGCTGCCGCCGAGCACGGCCTTGAGCGCGTCCGAGCCGCCCTTGAGGTCCACGAGCTCGACGCTGAGGCCGGCCTTCTCGTATTCGCCGAGCTGCTTGGCCAGCACCGTCGGCAGATAGCACAGGCAGGAGCCGCCGCCGACCGCGATGGTGACCTTGCTTTGCGCCGCGGCAAATCCGGTGGTGAGCGTCAGCGCGAGCAGCGCGCCGGCGAGCCTGGCAATCGTGTTCTTCATTGGTTTCCTCCGTTCGGCCACCGGCACCATAGAGCAGCAGGACCGGCTTGAGAAGCGCGCCTTAAGGCACTGGCTATCGGCCTTTCGGCGCAATAGCATGGGCGCACAAGAACAATTCCTGATGGGGAGGATCATCCATGAATCGCTTCACTGCCGGGCTCGCGCTGGCCGCCGCCTTTGCCGCCGGATGCGGCGCGAACCAACTGCTCCGGCCGGCGCTGGCCGCGGAAAACATCACCGCGCAGATCATCCACACCGGCGAGACGGAAGGCGACGCGCTCGGCCCCGCTAACGCCGGCGGCTACCGCTCGAAAATGTTCGCGAGCGCCGACGGCGCTACGATCTCGATCCAGGTCGGCAACGTGCCCAAGCACATGCACCCCAACACCAACGAGATCCAGTACATCCTGGACGGGACCGGGACGATCTGGCTCGGCGACAAGGAAGTGACGGTAAAGCCGGGCGACCTCGTCATCATCCCGAAGGGCACGCCGCACGGCGGCACCAAGCCGATCTCGGGACAGGTCAAGGCGATCGCGATCAAGACGCCGCCGCAGGCGCCTGATGATACCAAGCTGCTGGATTGAGACCCCTCAACCGGCGCGGGGCGAATGCTCGGGCTCGCGCCGCTGCGCGGACCCGCTTGGTCGATTCCGGCGCTAGATCGGGCGCGCTTGCTTCCGAATCTCGTTCGCGATCGGCTTGAGAGTCTCCCCCGGAAGCTGGCCAACGAGCGTGTAACCCATGCCGCCATCCGCCCACACGAAGCCCGCGACATCGCCGGTCGATTGCGGCATCATCGGCGTGTCCAGGTTGCGGTTGCTCATCGGGCGCGTCAGCACAACGAGGCGATCCCCGCGATCGTCATCGTACATGAACATCGCGGCCGGGCCATGGGACGTCGCAACCAGGCGCCCCCCCATCAGCCTGTAGCCCGATACAGAGAGGTCCGGCACCTTCACCGCCTGCTTCAGCCGAGTCGAGACCCATCGCGTGAGCTCCGCACTCTCGGAGGCGCGAATCTCGACCGGACGCACGCGGTCCGGTGCGTAGACGCCATAAGAATAGGCTGCCTCCCGTGCCAGCGCAGACAGTCCGTTGGAACCCTCCTGCAACACGCTGCGCATGGTCCACCCGCCGAGACCGCCGAGACCGAGGAGCAACATCGCAGCGATCGCTCCCCACGTTCGCAGGGGACGCCGTCTTCGGCTCTCGATGATGCGCGACAAGCTCAATTCTGCCGGCAACGGCTCGTTGGCGATCGGTGCAAGCGCGCCGCGCAGTTGCTCGCGCTGGGTAGCGAAGGCCGCAACGCGCGCGGCAACATCCGGATGATCGTTCAGGTAGGATGCGACCTCCGCGCGACGCTCGGGCTCGAGCGCCTGGTCCACATAGGCGTGGAGATCATCCTCGGTGATCGGCCGCTGGTTCATTTCACGCTCCGCAAGGCCACGACATTTCCCGCCGCAGTGCCATCCATCTCCTGCTGCAGCCTCTCCCGCGCACGCGACAGGCGCGACATCACGGTCCCGATCGGGATGTTCAGCACCACTGCCGCATCCGCGTAGGAGAGGTCCTCGACCGCGACCAGCAACAACACGGCCCGCTGCTCCTCCGGGAGTTTCGCAAGCTTGGCAAGGACGTCCTGATAGATCAGCCTGTGCTCTTGCTCCGCCGCGCTGACAAGTTCCCGCTCGCCTGCATCGTCGATCGGCATATGCCTGCCCCGCGCTGTCGCCTGGCGAAACTGAGTGACAGCCAGGTTGTGAAGGATGGTGAACAGCCAGGCGCGCACGCTGCCGTCGCGCCGCTGGTGCCAGCGGCTGACGGCGCGCTCCAGGCAATCCTGAACCAAATCGTCGGCCGCGGCGCGTTCGCGCGTGAGCGCGCGGGCATAGCGGCGGAGCGCGGGGATTAGCGGCTCGACTTGAACCAGCATGTCCTTCATCAAGCGCTCCGCCATCTCTCGATTGGCGTTCGAACCGGAATCATTGAGCCTCGATCTGGACCGCCTCGCCCGGCATCGCCGCGTCGCCGGACGCGATCACCAAATAGCGCTTTGCGGCCGCGGCAGACTGGTCGACGATCTGCCGGATCGGACCGGCCGCGTTGACGATAGCGGATCCGGCCGGATTGGTCATGAAGGCCGCCAGCGGCTGCAATGGGCCGCCCCCGTCACTTCGCTCCGCAAGCGCCAACACATATTTCCCCTTGGGCTGAAGTCCCGTTACTGAAGCCTGCAGGATCTGGATCAGGCCCTGATCGAAGAGCGAGACCGTGGTCGGCGCCTTACCGTGCTTTGTGCCGCCTTTCGACGCGAGCGCCAGATGAGCCACCTGGCCAGCCACGCCGAGCGCCTGCAGGTTCTGGCGGTCATCCGGGTCAGGCGCAGCATTCGGAACATAGGCGATCGCTTGCGGCGCCTGGCCGATCGGAACGTTCCCAACCACTTTGTTGGTCGCGGTGTCGATGGCCGCGAGCGCGTCGGCGTTCTCCAGCCCCACATAGATGCGGGTGCCGTCGCCGGACGGCCACACGCCGTGCGGCAGATTGCCGACCGGGATCGTGGCGACTTGCGAGAAGTCGTCGGTGCGGAACACCTTCAATTCGTTCAAGCCGCCGACGGTGACATAGGCGAACGTGCCTTTGGCGGTGTGCGCGAAGTTGACGTGATTGGTGATTGGCCCGGTGTCGATCGTCCTGATTGCATTGAACGGTGGCCTTGCGTTGAACACTTGTGTCCGGCCGACGTCCTTCAGCGTGAACCACACCTGATCTCCATCGGGCGTCGCCGCAATGTTCGGACAGAACGGACTTTCTTGCTTCACCGTAGCGATGATCTTGTGCTCGACGACCGAGACGACATCGGTCTCGGGATTGAAGGACGAGCAGATGTAGCCGTATTTGCCGTCAGGTGAGAATATCTGCATCCCCGGCCCGTTCGGCGTCGTGATCCGGGTCTTCTCCCTGAAGCTCGTTGGATCGATGACGGAGATGTAATTCTCGCCGCGGACGGTAACCCAGACCTCCTTGCCGTCGGGTGTAAAGAACGCCTCGTGTGGCGACCGCCCGACATAGGTCACGTGCTTGACCGCGTTGGTCGCAGTGTCGATGAAGCTCACTGAGTTCGAGCCGATCGACACTACGGCCAGCGTCTTGTGATCGGGCGAGAAACCCATGCCGTGCACGAGCACCTGCCCCTTGTAGAGCGGGCTGAAATTGCCGGGCTGCGGGTCACCAAGCCGGATTACGCCAAGCAGTTTGTTGTCGACAGGGTCGGTGACCGAAACCGTGTTCGAGAACTGCTCAGCCGCGTAGACCCGATCGTGATGACTGATCGGAATGTCGGGGGAGGACAGCGCGCCAGGCGCCTGCCCCGCCCATGCGACGGAGCCGGTGGCGAGCATGGTGGCCGCCAGGAAAATGGTCCTCATCATATGGCTTCGAGACCTGGTCATCTGCCGCTCCTACTTCTTCATTCCAGTGGACATGTCCATCTGCATCACAGGATGATGATGAACGGTTGCGATGGGAACGGATTGCGGCTGGGTCGGAGCAGGCGTGGTGTCGGCCGCCGGCTCGCCGATGGCGAGCTTCATGGCAGCGATCTCCTGCATCTGGTCGACGATGATTTCCTGAGCGATGCGCCGAAGCTGCTCGTTCTTACCGTACCGCAGCTCGATCACGGCCATGTCGATGGCGCCCTGATGATGCGGGCTCATCATCGCGACAAAGTCGCGATCGATGTCACCGGTCGGTTTGACCGCCATGTCGTTCATCATCCTGGTCATGGCGGCATCATTCTCCTGCAGGAAGGCGCTCTCTTCCGTGCTTGGCGCAGCAGGTGGGTTCGGATTGGACTCGTGCGCGAAGACGATTGGAGGAAGCGCGAAAGCGATGAGAATGTGGGCGGCAAGGAACGCTGTGCCGAGCCCGAGCCTCGGCCATCGACATCTGCCTGCACGCGCCGCTACCGCGGGGCGAAACTGTGAGGGGGGCATCCTGAACTCCCATGCAGGTGGTTGCATGGAGGTTTGACGCGTGGGCGCGCGTTCTATTCCGGCCGGTCGATCACATAAATGTCAGCTGTCGGGGGCGCGGCGGCCTAGCCGCGCCCGTCCACGGTCGGCCGCCAGACCAGCAGACGCCGCTCGACCAGCGTCACGCCGAAGTCGATCAGGATGACGAAGGCCGACAGCACGAACATGCCGGCGAACACGCCGGCGACGTCGAACACGCCTTCGGCCTGCTGGATGAGATAGCCGAGGCCCGCCGCCGATCCCAGATATTCGCCGACGACCGCGCCGACCACGGCGAAGCCGACCGAGGTGTGCAGCGAGGAGAACATCCAGGACAGCGCCGAGGGCCAATAGACGTGCTGCATCAACTGCCGCTCGCTCATGCCGAGCATGCGGCCGTTGTCGAGCACGGTGCGGCTGACCTCCTTGACGCCCTGATAGACGTTGAAGAACACGATGAAGAACACCAAGGTGACGCCGAGCGCGACCTTGGACCAGATGCCGAGGCCGAGCCACAGCGCGAAGATCGGCGCCAGCACCACGCGGGGCAGCGCGTTGACCATCTTGACGTAGGGGTCGAACACCGCGGCCACCAGCGGCTGGCGCGCGAACCAGAAGCCGATCAATACGCCACCAGCCGATCCGATCACGAAGGCCAGGATCGATTCCGTCAGCGTGATACCGAGATGCTTCCAGATCACGCCGGATGAGAACCACTTTACGATCTGACTGAAGACGTCGAGCGGGTTGGAGAAGAAGAACGGCGGCAGCAGGATCTTGCCGAACACGGGGACGGTCGACAGCACCTGCCACAGCACGATGCAGACGACCGCGACCAGGACCTGCAGCGCGAACAGCGTCGGACGCGACATCAGACCGCCTCCGCCGCTTGCGTGGATTGCGCGTAGCCCTTCATCACCTCGTCCTTGAGCACGCTCCATATCTCGCGATGCAGCTCGTGGAACTCCTTGTCCAGCCGCACCTCGAAGATGTCGCGCGGGCGGGCCAAGCCGACGCGCCAGTCGCCGATGATGCGCGAGGACGGACCAGCCGACATGATCACGACGCGGTCGGCGAGCGCGATGGCCTCTTCCAGATCGTGGGTGACGAACAGCACCGCCTTGCGGTCGGCGTTCCACAGATCGAGCAGCAGATTTCCCATCACTTGGCGGGTCTGTGCATCGAGCGGCCCGAACGGCTCGTCCATCAAGAGGATCTTGGGATCGCGGATCAGCACCTGTGCGAGCGCTACGCGCTTGCGCTGGCCGCCGGAGAGCATGTGCGGATAGCGGCCCGCGAAGGCGCCAAGGCCGACGGAGGTCAGCCATTGCTGCGCGCGCGGCAGCGCCTCGGCCCGCGGCGTGCCCTTGATCTCGAGCCCGATCGCGACATTGTCGAGCGCGGTCTTCCAGGGGAACAGCGCATCGGCCTGGAACAGGTAACCGGCATCCCGGTTCAGCCCCGCGAGCGGCTGGTCGAAAATCCTGACACTGCCGGCGGCCGGCTTCAGCAGCCCGGCCGCGACGTTGAGCAGCGTGGATTTGCCGCAGCCCGTGGGGCCGACAATGGCCACGAACTCGCCCTGCGCCACCGTGAGATGGGCCTTTTCCACCGCCGTATAGACCCGCCCGTCCCCGAGCCGGAACGCGACCTTGGCATCTTCCAGCGCCACCGCCGTGGGCGTCGACATATGCTTCCTCCGAATTTCGCTTGATGCCTTAGCCGCTCGCGCGCGCAAGTTCAATCAAGCCGCCAAGCGTGCTAGGCATGCCGTGCCCTCCAAGGGAGGGGAAGGAAGAATGAGCTGCGTCGAATGACTTCCAAGCCGACCATCAGCTACGCCCACGTGACCAAGCGGTTCGGCCCGCTGAGGGCTGTCGACGACGTCTCGCTCGACGTCGCCGAGGGCGAATTTCTGGCCATCGTCGGCGCCTCGGGCTCCGGCAAGACGACGCTGCTGCGGCTCGCCAACCGGCTGATCGAGGCCGACGGCGGCACCATCACGGTCGGCGGCGAGGACGTGCAAAACGTCGACCCGGTCGCGCTGCGGCGGCGGATCGGCTACGTCTTCCAGAGCGGCGGGCTGTTTCCGCATTTGAGCGTCGCCGACAATATCGGGATCACGCCAAAGCTGCTGGGCGAGCCGGCTTCGGCGGTCGACGCGCGGGTCGACGAGCTGCTGGAGCTGGTGCAGCTCGAGCGCGATGCGCATCGCGACCGCCTGCCGGAGGCGCTCTCCGGCGGCCAGCGCCAGCGCGTCGGGGTCGCGCGGGCGCTTGCGGCGAGGCCCCGCATCATGCTGATGGACGAGCCGTTCGGCGCGCTCGATCCCCTCACCCGCGACGCGCTCGGCGACGATTATCGCTCGCTGCATCGCAAGCTCGGCCTGACCACGGTGATGATCACGCACGACATGACGGAGGCGATCCTGCTCGCCGACCGCATCGCGGTGATGCGAGAGGGGAAGCTGCTCGCCCAGGGCACTCCCGCCGAACTGTCGCGGAGCAGCGACGCTTACGTGCTGGAGCTGTTACGCACGCCGCGCCGCCAGGTCGAGCGGCTGAACGCGCTGCTGCCGCAGGGCGGTGCGGCATGAGCTTGCTTGCCGATCCACGCTGGGGCGAGGCGCTGGGGCATCTGCCCGATTATCTCGGCAGCCATGTGCGGGTCAGTCTCGCCGCGCTCGCTCTTGGACTCGCCGTCAGCCTGCCGCTGGCCATCCTGACGCGCAACCGCCCGGCGCCGCGCGCCATCCTGCTCGCAATCGCCAGCATCGTGCAGACCGTGCCGGGCCTGGCGCTGCTCGCGCTGTTCTATCCGCTGCTGCTGCTGGCGGCATCCGTGACGCTGGCCTGGTTCGGCGTGTCCTTCTCGGCGTTCGGCTTCCTGCCCGCGATGCTCGCTCTGGCGCTCTATTCGATGCTGCCGGTGCTGCGCAACGGCATCACCGGGCTCAACGGCATCGATCCCGCGCTGATCGAGGCCGCCAAGGGCGTCGGCATGACCGCGCGGCAGTCGCTGATCATGGTCGAGCTGCCGCTGGCCCTGCCGGTGATGATGGCGGGCATCCGCACCGCCGCGGTGTGGGTGATCGGCACGGCGACGCTGTCGACGCCGATCGGGCAGACCAGTCTCGGCAATTACATCTTTGCGGGATTGCAGACCCAGAACTGGGTGCTCGTGCTGTTCGGCTGCTTTGCCTCCGCCCTGCTCGCGCTCGCCGTCGATCAGTTGCTCGGCCTGATCGAGGTCGGCCTGCGCCAGCGAAGCCGCGCTCGCACCGTGCTCGGTGCCTCCGGTATCGCGGCGCTAGTTGCGGCAACGCTGGTGCCGACCATGGGACGCTCGCCGCAAGGCTACGTCGTCGGTGCAAAAACCTTCGCCGAGCAATATGTGCTGTCGGCGTTGATGCGGGATCGGCTGCAGGCGGCGGGCCTCTCGGCCACGGCGCGCTCGGGCCTCGGCTCCAGCGTGATCTTTGGGGCATTGAAGGCCGGCGACATCGATCTCTGTGTCGATTATTCCGGCACGCTGTGGGCCAACCAGCTGCATCGCACCGACATCAAGCCGCGCGCCGAGCTGATCGCGGAGCTGAAGACGGCGCTGGCGAAGGACAACATCACGCTGCTCGGCGAGCTCGGCTTCGAGAATGCCTATGCGCTGGTGATGCCGAAGAAGCGCGCCGAGGCGCTCGGCGTCCGCACCGTCGCCGATCTCGCGGCCCATGCGCCGACGCTGTCGATCGCCGGCGATTACGAATTCTTCTCGCGCCCCGAATGGGCGGCACTGCAGAAAGCCTATGGCCTTTCGTTCCGCGCCCAGCGCCAGATGCAGCCGGACTTCATGTATGCGGCGGTGGCCAGCGGCGAGGTCGACGTCATCGCCGGCTACACCAGCGACGGCCTGATCGCGAAATACGACCTCGTCGCGCTCGACGACCCCAAGCGCGCGATCCCGCCCTACGATGCGATCCTGCTGCTCGCGCCGAAGCGCGCGGGGGACGAGCGGCTCAAGGCGGCGCTGCAACCGTTGCTCGGCAAGATCGATATCGCCACCATGCGCGAAGCAAACCTGCGCGCCAGCGGCAACGACGCGAACTCGTCGCCGGATGCGGTGGCGAAGTGGCTGTGGGAGAAGGTGAGCGGGCGATAGGGTGGGGTTGCGTAGGGCGGGCAAAGGCGCGTAAGCGCCGTGCCCACGTCCTTGGATAACGCGCGACAGGTAGTGGGCACGCTTCCGCTTTGCCCACCCTACGCACGTAGCTATCGGCGCTACAGCCCCCGGATCATTCCCGCGTCGATCAAGAGGCGGTTCAGCCGCCGCGCTTCGGCGCCGTCCCTGCAGGCGTAGAAGACGCCCTTGCAGCGGAGCATGATCTCCTTCTGCTCGGCAAAAGACGGGTCGAGCGGGATGCCCGCGGCCTCCTGGATGACCAGCGGCAGATAGGGGCCGTCGATCGTGTCCATCACGGCATCACTTTTCACCGGCTCGAAATTGACGGCATCGATCGCGTAATAGGTCGCGTAGAGGCGCGGATCGTAGGCGTCGAGCCTCTTGCCGATGGCGCCCTCGTCGAGCCCGGGCTCGAGGATCCCAGGCGCGAACTCCGGCTGATGATCGCCGTATCGCACGATCAGGAAGGGCTCGCCGGGGAATGTCTTCTTCAGCCCCGCGACGAACGCCTTGTACTGCTCGGCGCTCATCGCCTGCCGGCGCAGATATTCGTCGATGGACGCCACGTTGCCCGGCGCGCGCCAGTTCGGCAGCAGGTCGGGACGGAAGCGCGTCTCCCAGGGGAAATGATTGGCACCGAGATAGATGAAGGTGAACAGCGGCTTGTTCGGCGGCTGCTGGCCCATCAGCTGGAGCGCCTTGCCGTAGAAGAAGCTGTCGGGCTCGACATCCTTTGCGCCGAGATCCTTGGAGTCGAGGAAGCGTTCGACGCCGGTCGTCATCTGGAAGCTGCGCGCCGCCATGAAGCCGCCATAGGCAGGATAGAGCGACATCGTGTCGTAGCCGCAGCGGCGCAGCGCCAGCGGCAGGCCGCGCTCGACGCGGTTTGAAGCGATGCGTGTCACGAAATAGGCGAAGCGGCCGAACGAACGCGAGGAGAGTCCCGCGAGCACGTTGTATTCGGTGAACCAGCTCGGCCCGCCATTGCTTTCGGCGAGGAACGTGCGCTGCTTGCCGTCCCAGGATTTGAAGTGGCTGCCATAGCCCTGCGGCACCTTGATGCCGGCGGCGGCGCGGATGTCGAAGCTCGATTCATCATGGATCATGATGATGTTCGGCCGTCGGCCCGCGGGATGGCAGGAATCGACCAGCGGCATGTTGAGCCGCTCATTGCTGGCGGCGGCCGATTCCATGAAGCCGTATTGCACGAAATCGGAGACCGAACTGACGCCGGAGCGGAAGAACTTCGACAGATAGCCGTCGTCGTAATAGCCGCGCCAGGCCTCGTCGGGATGATAGAGCGAATAACCGACCAGTGCGGCGAGACAGGCCAGCTTGCAGGCGAGCGCGGGCAGGCGTCGGATGCGGAACGGATCGAGCCACCACAGCGCATACATCAGCGGCAGCGTGACGAAGCCGGCCAGGATCACCGACCAGCGCAAATTCGGGAAGATCGTGAACAGGAAGGCGACGGTGTCGCGGTCGATCATCATCAGGTCGATGAAGTTGACCGTCATCTGCACGACGTCGTGCTTCAGCCGCGACAGCAACACCAGCACGACCACCATGGTCAGCGACAGCGCGCCCGAGAGCGCCGGCCGGCGCAGCAATGCGATCCAGAAGAAGTTGAGGATGCCCCAGGCCAGCGCGAAGGAGAGGCGCGAGCCGAAATCGGTCTCGGTCTGGTACATCAGCGCGAGCGCGGCCAGATGCGGCGCGGCAACGGCGAGCAGCCGCCAGATGCCGAGCGCGGCGACGCTCGCCAGCACGGCGGTGGTGGCAGAAGGACCTGGATTGGGCGCGGACGCCATCGAGGACACGCAACTCTGGTCCGGTGCGGTGATGCCAAGCCGTCTGGCCGGCCCGAAACGACCAGGGCCTCCGGCGCAGCCGGAAGCCTGCACCATGTCATAAAACTGTAACGGAACGGTCAAGGACAGGCAACGCGTGTCGTGATCCGACCGGCGCTTAATCCTGGTGGGCGTCGAGGCGTCAGCGCTGCCCGACCCTCATGGTGAGGCGAGAGACCGGCGGCGGTTGCCCGCGGCGTCAGGATTTCGCGATGCCGGCGATGAACAGATCCAGCACGCCCTCCGCCATCCGCTCGATCTCGCTGGCCTCGACGCCCCAGCGCGGAAAGTGGCCGTCGAGATTCATCCTGGCAAAACCGTAAACCAGGGCGCGGCCGGCGACCTGAATGCGCTTGAGGTCCGCCGAGCGCAGCAGGCCCTGCTCCGCCGCGTCAGCCAGGATCCCCTCGGTCAGCGCGATCAGCTCGGCATTGTCGCGCGTCAGTTCCGCGGAGCTGCCATGGACGAAGTAACGTCCGGTGGAAATGATCTCGAAATGGGCGGGATTGCGCATGGCCCAGCGCAGGTAGGCAAGGCCGAAGGCACGGAAACGGGCGAGCGGCGCGGCGGCCGGGGCCGCGCTCAGGGCCGTGTCGATCTCGGCACGAAAACGCCGCTGCGCCTCCTCGGCCACTGCCGCCATCAGGGCGTCGCGGTTCGGAAAGTGCCGGAACGGCGCACCCGGCGACACCGCGGCCCGGCGCGCGGCCTCGCGGACCGAGACCTCCGCCCCTTCGGCCGCAAGCTGCAGCGCAGCATCGATCAGGACGCGGCGGAGGTCGCCATGGTGATAGGGCCGGGCCTGGCCTCTGGGGCGGCGGGCACGCGGCTTGGACGGTTGACGGGCGGGCATAGGCGCTTCCTAGCATCACCCGAACGTGAATGTAAGCAGCGATTACACCGTCGACCAATGCGCAGCATCGAAATGTAATCAGTGATTACATAACGGAGGGATGTCACATGTCGCAACGTCAAGGTTGGCACGAAGGCTGGCGGCTGCTGGCCGCCCTCGCCCTCAGTCTGGTGGTCCTCAGCCTGTGGATCGCTTCGATGCGGCAGTTCGAGGTCGAGGGCGTGCGGATGGTGATCCGTTTCACGGCGCGCAGCTCGCTGCTGCTGTTCTGCCTCGCCTTCAGCGCCGCAGCGCTGGCGCAACTGTGGCCCAATGGCTGGACGCGCTGGCAGCGCCGCAACCGCCGCTATCTCGGCCTCAGCTTTGCCGCGTCCCACGCCATCCACGCGGCCGCGATCATCCTCTTCGCCAACATGGACCCGGTCGACTTCGCGGCGGCCACCTCGCCCGTCTCCTACATCTTTGGCGGCATCGGCTATGCCGTCATCATCGCCATGGGCGCGACCTCATTCGACCGCACCGCCGCGCTGATCGGGCCGCGCGCCTGGCGGACACTGCATCTTGCCGGCGGTTATTATCTCTGGCTCCAGTTCATGGTCTCGTTCGGCAAGCGCGTGCCGGCGATGCCGCTCTATGCCGCGTTCCTCATTCCGCTCCTGATCGTGATGGCGGTGCGCATGATCGCGATGGCCCGCCATCCGCGCGGGCAGACCGTCGCGGCGGGCTGAAGCGCCCATCTTACTGCGGCAGGAATCCGAGCCGCTTGGCGATGATGCGATCGAGCGTCCGCTTCGGCAACACGCTCGCAATCAGATGCCGCATCGGGTCCGGGGTGATCTGATAGCGCACCTTCGGGCTCGCCGCGGTGAGCGCCTCGAACACGATCTCGGCGATCCGCTCCGCCGGCAGGCCCTTGGCGCCGAGGTCCATCATGAAGGCCATGACCTTGTTCAGCGCCGGCAGGTAGGGCGAGTTCTGGTAGACGGAGAGATCGATCTCCTCGGCCTTGCTCCAGATCGGCGTCTTCACCGCGCCAGGGGCGACGATGATGACGTCGATGCCGAACAGCATCAATTCACGGCGCAGACTTTCGGAAAGGCCTTCGATGGCATGCTTGGAGGTGCAATAAGGCGCCGACAGCGGATTGCCGTTCTTGCCCGCGACCGAGCTGATCATCACGATCCGCCCTTTCGGCCCCTTCAGCGAGGGGTCGGCGCCGAGCAGCGGCCCGAACGCCTGCGTCGCGATGACGGGGCCGATCACGTTGATGTCCATCTGGCGGCGAAAATCGTCCGCCGACAATTCGAGCACGGGGCCGGCGACCGCGACACCGGCATTGTTGACGAGGCCGGCCAACGTCTCGCCGCCCAGCGCCTCGCGGACCGTCCGCGCGGCCGCCAGCACGGCGGCTTCGTCGGTGACGTTGAACAGCAGAGGAGAGAAATTGCTGCCGAACTCGGCCGTCAGCCGATCGGCATCGGCCTGCTGGCGGACGCTGCCGAAGACGCGATAGCCGCGCCCGATCAGGAATTTTGCAGTAGCCCAGCCGATGCCGGTGGACGCACCGGTGACGACGACAGATCGCATGGTCCTCTCCCTCAGGTTCCCGCGATCATGCCTTGGATTGTGACCGGTGTCCCAGACAAGTGCAGCGAAGCGAGCGCAGAGCCGGGACCCAGGAGCCGCAACCCCGGACCAGCAGCGCACCACTTGCGTGTTGCGCTGCATCCGGGGGACGCAAAGCTTAGTTCTTGCTCTTGTCGACCAGCGCGCCCTTCTTGATCCAGGGCATCATGTCGCGGAGTTTCGCGCCGACTTCCTCGATCGGGTGCTGAGCGAGCTTGGCGCGGGTCGCCTTGAACGAGGTCTGGTTGACCTTGTTCTCGAGCATCCAGTCGCGGGCGAACTTGCCGCCCTGGATGTCGGCGAGAACGCGCTTCATCTCGGCCTTGGTCTCGGCGGTGACGATGCGCGGACCCGTGACGTACTCGCCGTATTCGGCGGTGTTGGAGATCGAGTAGTTCATGTTGGCGATGCCGCCTTCATAGATCAGGTCGACGATCAGCTTCACTTCGTGCAGGCACTCGAAATAGGCCATCTCCGGCGCGTAGCCGGCTTCGACCAGGGTCTCGTAGCCGCCCTTGATCAGCTCGACCAGGCCGCCGCAAAGCACGACCTGCTCGCCGAACAGGTCGGTCTCGCACTCTTCCTTGAAGGTGGTCTCGATGATGCCGGCGCGGCCACCGCCGACGGCCGACGCGTAGGACAGGCCGAGGTCATGGGCGTTGCCCGAGACGTCCTTGGCGATCGCGATCAGGCAGGGCACGCCGCCGCCGCGCTGATATTCCGAGCGCACGGTGTGGCCGGGACCCTTCGGCGCGATCATGAGCACGTCGAGGTCGGCGCGCGGGTCGAGCAGGTTGAAATGGACGTTGAGGCCGTGCGCGAACACCAGCGCCGCGCCCTTCTTCATGTTGTCGTGCAGGTGATCGCGATAGATGTCGCCCTGGAGCTCGTCCGGGGTCAGCATCATGACGAGGTCGGCCCATTTGGCGGCTTCGGCGACTTCCATCACCTTGAAGCCGGCGGCTTCCGCCTTCTTCACCGAGCCCGAATCCTTGCGCAGCGCGATGGCGACTTCCTTGACGCCGGAATCCTTCAGATTGAGCGCATGGGCATGGCCCTGGCTGCCATAGCCGACGATGGCGACCTTCTTGCCCTTGATCAGGTTCAGGTCGGCGTCGCGATCGTAATAAACACGCATAGGTCGTTTCCTCGTTCAGGGCCGAAAATCGGCCAATGGTCAGTGTCCGAAGGGTGAAATTTGCGGATTTCGGGGGCTGTCTAGAGCATTTCGGCCCCAGAGGGAAACCCGTTTCTGCATGGAAATCCGCGACATCATGCATCCATGAAAACGGGGTAGAGGGAGGCCAGCAGCAGGATCGCCATCAGAATATTGAAGGCGCGGACCAGCCGCTCCGAGGTCAGGACCGGCCGTAATGCGGAGCCGAACAGGGCCCAGACCACGGTCGAGACGGTGCCGACGATCAGGCTGATCAGGGTCTGGATCGCGATATTGAGCGGGAATTGGGCGATCGCCGCATAGGCGGTAATGGTGCCGATCACGATCACCCAGCCCTTGGCATTGATCCATTGGAACATCGCCGCGCCCCAGAAGGTCATCGGGCCTCGGCTATCTCCCTCCCCCGGCCTGGTCGGACCGGACATGGCGATCGCGGCGGCAAGATAGATCAGGTAGGCGGCGCCGGCATATTTCAGGATGGTCTGCAGGATCGGATAGGCCAGGAACACCGAGCCGAGCCCAAGGCCGACCGCGGCGACCATGAAGGCAAAGCCGAGGACGATGCCGACGATGTGCGGGATGGTGCGCCGGAAGCCGTAGGTGAGGCCCGACGACAACAGCATGATGTTGTTCGGCCCCGGCGTGAAATACATCACGACCATGAAGATGAGAAAGGCATAGAACAGCGACTGGGACATGCTCACCTCACGCCGTCTTCGGCGACGGTTCTTCGGGTAACGCGTTGGGCCGCTTCGCCAGCACCATGACGGCGATGCCGGCGATCACGGTCAGCATGCCGGCCAGCCGCAGGGGCCCGAACCGCTCGCCGAACACGATGCTCGAGGCCGCCGAGCCGACGAACGGCACCAGCAGTGCGAACGGCACCACCTGCGCGGCGGGATAGTCGCGCAGCAATCGGCCCCACAGCCAATAGGCGATGCTGGTGGAGATCGCCCCGATCGCCAGCAGGCAGATGAAGCCGGTGAGCGACATGTGGATCAGCGACTGGAGGGTCGGCGCCGGCCCGTTGACGACCAGCGCAAGCGCGAAGAGCGGCACCGCGGCCGTGAGGCACAGCCAGGCAAACAGATCGAACATCGGCGCGCCGCGCGCCCCGCGCAGCAGAAGATTGCCGATCGCAAAGCAGACCGGAGCGATCATCAACACCACAAAGGCCGCGACGCTGAAATCGTAGCCGACCGTGCCGCAGATCATCAGGAGGCCGATTGCGGCGATGCCGATGCCGAGCGTCTGCACCGGCGTCGGCCGCTCGCCGAATGCGATCGCGGCGAAGCCGATCGTGAACAGTGCCTGGCTCTGCACCACGACGCTGGTCAGCCCGACCGGCACGCCATGGGCGATGCCGTAGGCCTGGGACAGGAACTGGCCGAGGAACAGCGTGAAGCTGATCGCGATCAGGAGCGACCAAGCGACCTTGGGCTTCGGAATGAACAGGCACGGCGCCGCCGCAATGGCGAAGCGCATCGCCGTCATCAGCTCCGGCGAGAATTCGTCGAGCGCGATCCGGCTCGCCACGAAGGCAAGCCCCCAGATGATCGCCACCAGGAGGGCGATGAGGATATCGGCCGGCTTCATTGTTGTTCTCGGCTCTGCCCTGTCGTGCAGTCCTGTTGTTGTTCGTTTTAGCCTTGCTCGCCGGCTCTTGGTTTGCGCAGCAGATAGGTGCCGTGCATCGGTGCGTGGTAGTCGGCCGAGACCAGCGTGAAGCCGACGTCGGTCAGCATCCGCTCCATCACCCAGCCGAAGGTGGAATATTCGTCCCGCATATGCGTGACGACGCCCTCGCGTGAAAAGTCGTGGTTCTTGATCTGGAAATCGGCCCATTGCTCGACGTCGCGCTCGACCGCGTCCGGCATCGATGCGTAGACGATGTCGCGCAGATAGAACGTCGCGCCCGGCTTGAGCGCGCGAAAGATCCGCGACATCGCCACCGCCTTCCAGAAATCCGGCAAATGATGCAGCGTGAATTCGCTGACGATCAAATCGTAGGATTCCGGCCGATAGGCGAAGCTGAGCAGGCCTGCGGACTGGGTGCGCACGGGCGCCTTGCGATCGCGCGCATAGATCTCGGCAAGCGCCAGCATCGCCGGCGAGATGTCGATGGCGTCGACCTCGGCGCCCATCAGCGCCGCTTCGGTCGCCAGCACGCCGTTGCCGCAGCCGATATCGGCGATGCGCCAGCCGCGCTGGACTCCCAGCATTTTCAGCGCGGCGCGCGCCCGCAGATCGGCATCGTCGTGGGCGTCGTAGATCGAGGCCACAGCGGGCTCGATCCCCATCCGGTTCCGCTCGTTATAGTACCAGTCGCGCGCCAGCATGATTCACATCCCTTCAGGCCCGCGGCCGATCGCGGCAACGCCGGTGCGCGACACCTCGACGAGGCCGAGCGGGCGCATCAGGTCGATATATTGATTGATCTTGTCGGTATTGCCTGTGATCTCGAACACAAAGCTCTCGGTGGTGGCGTCGATCACCCGCGCGCGGAACGCATCCGCCAGCCTCAGTGCCTCGACGCGATGCTCGCCCTGCCCGCGCACCTTGACCATGGCGAGCTCGCGCTCGATCGAGCGCCGGGTCTGGGTCATGTCGACGACCTGGTAGACCGGGATCATGCGGTCAAGCTGGTTCTTGATCTGCGCGATCACCATCGGCGTGCCCGTCGTGACGATGGTGATGCGCGACAGATGCTTCTGGGCCTCGGTCTCGGAGACCGTGAGGCTTTCGATGTTGTAGCCACGGCCCGAGAACAGGCCGATGACGCGCGCGAGCACGCCGGGCTCGTTCTGCACGAGCACGGCGAGCGTGTGCGTCTCGTTCGGATCATGGCGCTCTTCGATGAAGTAGGCGGATGCGGGCTGGTTCATTGTCGTCCTCTCAAATCTCTCTCGTCACACCAGCGCCTTGCCGCCGGCGAACGCCTTCGCGGTCGCCTCGTCATTCGCCTGCTCCGGCAACAGCATCTCGTTGTGCGCCTTGCCGGAGGGAATCATCGGGAAGCAGTTTTCGAGCGCCGCGACGCGGCAGTCGAACAGCACCGGGCGTTTGACCGAGATCATTTCCTGGATGGCGCCGTCGAGATCGCCGGGCTTGTGCACCTGGATGCCGACGCCGCCATAGGCCTCAGCGAGCTTGACGAAGTCCGGCAGCGCCTCCGAATAGGAATGCGAGAGACGGTTGCCGTGCAGCAGCTGCTGCCACTGCCGCACCATGCCCATGTACTGGTTGTTCAGGATGAAGATCTTGATCGGCAACTCGTACTGCACCGCCGTCGACATCTCCTGCATCGTCATCTGCACCGAGGCATCGCCCGCGATGTCGATGACGAGGCTGTCCGGGTGTGCCACCTGCACGCCGACCGCGGCCGGCAGGCCGTAGCCCATCGTGCCGAGACCGCCCGACGTCATCCAGCGATGCGGCTCCTCGAAGCCGTAGAACTGCGCCGCCCACATCTGGTGCTGGCCGACTTCGGTCGTGATGTAGGTGTCCCTGCCGCGCGTCGCCTCGAACAGGCTCTGGATCGCGTGCTGCGGCAGGATGACGTCGTTGCTCTTCTTGTAATAGAGCGAGTTGCGGGCGCGCCATTGCGCGATCTGCTGCCACCACGACTTGATGTCGGGCCTCTTCGCCTCCGCCTTGAACACCTGCAGGATGTCGCCGAGGATGTTGCCGCAATCGCCGATGATCGGCACGTCGACGCGGATGTTCTTGTTGATCGAGGACGGATCGATGTCGATGTGGATCTTCTTCGAGCCCGGGGAGAACGCATCGACGCGACCGGTGATGCGGTCGTCGAAGCGCGCGCCGACGCATAGCATGACGTCGCAATCATGCATCGTCATGTTGGCCTCGTAGGTGCCGTGCATGCCGAGCATGCCCAGCCAGTTCTTGCCCGACGCGGGGTATGCGCCGAGGCCCATCAGCGTGGAGGTGATCGGGAAGCCGGTGACCTCGACCAGCTCGCGCAACAGCCTGGTCGCCTCGGGGCCGGAATTGATGACGCCGCCGCCGCTGTAGATCACGGGGCGCTTGGCGTTCGCGAGCAGCGAGACGGCCTTGCGGATCTGCGTCGCATCCCCCTTCACGCGCGGCGCGTAAGAGCGGTGCACGTCGGACTTGCGCGGCGGATGATAGGTGCCGGTCGCGAACTGCACGTCCTTGGGCACGTCGACCAGCACCGGGCCGGGACGGCCGGAGGTCGCGACGTAGAAGGCTTCGTGCAGCACTTTTGCGAGATCGTTGACGTCCCGCACCAGCCAATTGTGCTTGGTGCAGGGCCGCGTGATGCCGACCGTGTCGCATTCCTGGAACGCGTCGTTGCCGATCAGATGCGTCGGCACCTGGCCGGAGATGCAGACCAGCGGGATCGAGTCCATCAGCGCGTCGGTCAGCGGCGTCACCATGTTGGTGGCGCCGGGACCGCTCGTCACCAGCGCGACGCCCGGCTTGCCGGTCGAGCGCGCATAGCCTTCGGCGGCGTGGCCCGCGCCCTGCTCGTGACGCACCAGGATGTGCTGGACCTCGCTCTGCTGGAAGATCTCGTCATAGATCGGAAGCACCGCGCCGCCGGGATAGCCGAAAATGTCGGTCACGCCGTGATCGATGAGCGCGCGAACGATCATCGCGGCGCCGGTCATCTGGTTCGGATCGTGGCTCTTGTCGCTCATTGGCTTGCTCCGGATGCGCTGTTGTCAGCGGCTTCGTTCGTGTCGGGTTTGGGAAATAAAAAAGGCCCCGAAGAGGGCCCATGCACACCGCCTGTCATGTGGATGGCAGCTAGCCATCCCCGGCGGTGTGCCTGGGTACGACGGCGATAAGGAGTTTGGTAATAAAGTTACGCATGACAGGTGCCCGGCTTCCCAAAGGTTGCGCGAAACATAGCGGCCAAAGCCCGGATGTCAAGGCAATGCGGCCGTTCCCGCGCGATTTTGGCAGTGTAGCGGTGTTCCCCGGGTTCGGCGAGAGGTAAATTGGGGAACCCGGAGGGAAAGTGTGTCAGCCGCCGTCCCGCGCCGCCCTCACGACGGCCGCAAGCCACCCCCTCGCCTCCTCCGGCCTGACCCATGCAAAGTCCGGCAATTGGTGCCGGAACCAGGTGAATTGCCGCTTGGCGTAGTGGCGGGTGTCGGCGCGCCCGATGGTGGCGGCCTGCTCAAGGCTGAGTTCGCCGCGCAGATGCCGGATCAGGGCCGGCACGCCATGGGCCTTCAGCGCCGGCAGCAGCGGATCGAGCTGCCTCGCGGCGAGCCGCTCGACCTCCTCCAGCGCGCCGGCCTCCAGCATGGCATCGAAGCGGGCATCTATCCGGGCATAAAGCGCGTCGCGCTCGGGCGCGAGGAAGATGGCGCTAAAACTGTCCTTGGGCAGCAGCGGCGGCTGGCCCTCCCGGTGCCAGTCGAGCAGCGACCGGCCGGTCGCTTCAATCACTTCGAGTGCGCGCGCGATGCGGGTGCGGTCTCGCAGGTTCAATCGCTCCGCGGCGCGCGGATCGCGAGCGGCGAGTTCCGCATGCAGCGCCTCCGCCCCGTTCCGCTCCAGCCGCGCGCGGACGTCCTCGCGCACCTCGGCAGGAATGGGCGGCACCACCGAGAGTCCCGCCGTTAGCGCCTTGAAATAGAGCCCGGTGCCGCCGATGAAGATCGGCAGGCAGCCTTCGGCGCGCGCCTCGTCGAGCGTCTTTGCCGCATCAGTCACCCAGGCCCCGGCCGAAAAATTCACGGCGGCATCGACATGGCCGTAGAGACGGTGCGGAGCGCGCGCTTCCTCATCCTGTGTCGGCCGTGCCGTGATGATGCGCAGGTCGCGGTAGACCTGCATGGAATCGGCATTGATGACGATACCGCCGGTGGCGAGCGCGAGCTCCAGCGCCAGCGCCGACTTGCCGCTGGCGGTCGGTCCTGCGATAAGCACGGCCTCGCCAACGGGCCTTCTGCCGACTTGCTCCTCGCTCACGAAAACCTCAAATGTCCCTCGTCGCCACGCTGATCTGCAACCCCGACAATCCCGCGCTCGATTCCACCATCGTCGACGGGGCCCGCGCCGTGCTGCCGCAGGCATCGCCCGCACACTGGCTGTTCGACGGCGTCGCGGTTGATATCCCCTTCGGTGCCGACAGTAACCTCGAAGCCGACCGCCACGCCATCGAGCAGCGGCTGCGCGAGCTGCGCGGCGACCTGCCCATCGACATCGTGGTGCAGCCTGTCGGCTTCAGGCGCAAGAAGCTTTTTCTCGCCGACATGGATTCCACCATGATCGGCCAGGAATGCATCGACGAGCTCGCCGATTTCGTCGGGGTGAAGGCGCATGTCGCCGCCATTACCGAACGCGCCATGCGCGGCGAGATCGAGTTCGAGCCGGCGCTGCGCGAGCGCGTCGCGCTGCTGAAGGACCTACCCTCCAGCGCGGTCGACGAAGTGCTGGAAAAGCGCATCACGCTGACCCCGGGCGGCCGCGCGCTGGTCGCGACCATGCGGGCCAACGGCGCCTATACCTGCCTCGTCTCCGGCGGCTTCACGCTGTTCACGACCGCGGTCGCGGCCAAGATCGGCTTCCAGGAGAACCGCGCCAACGAGCTCGTCGTGCGCGACGGCAAGTTCACCGGCGAGGTGAAGGAGCCGATTCTGGGCCGCGCGGCGAAGCTCGCGACGCTGGTCGACCTGATGGAATCGTTCGATCTCGACGACATCGACTCGGTCGTGGTCGGCGACGGCGCCAACGATCTCGCGATGATCCAGGCGGCCGGGCTCGGCGTTGCCTATCACGCCAAGCCGGCGGTTGCGGCGGCGGCGGCCGCGCGGATCGATCATGGCGATCTCACCGCGCTGCTCTATGCGCAGGGGTACAAGCGTGAGGAGTTCGTGGAGGGGTAGCCACCTCCCCTCCGCCGTCAAAACCCGCGAAGGCGGGTGATCCAGTGTTCCAGAGACAGAGCGGGGATACGGGGAGACCGCGGCGTACTGGATGCCCCGCTTTCGCGGGGCATGATAGCGAGTGTGGAGCGAAAAGCCTGCCTTACTGCACGCTCAACGCGACGAAGCGCAGCTCGCCGTCGGCATTGGAGACCAGCAGCAGCACCGATTTCTTGCCGTCCTTCTTGAGCTGATCGACCCGCTTCTGGATGTCGGCACCGCTCGAGACCGCTTCCTGCGCAACCTCGACGATGACGTCTCCGGCCGAGAGGCGCTTCTCCGCGGCGTCGGAATTGGCGTCGACATTGGTGACGACCACGCCCTTGACGCTGTCCTTGATCTTGTAGCGCGTACGCAGATCCTTGTTCAGCGCGGCGAGATCGAGGCCGAGGGCCTTCTGCGTCACCGGCTTTTCCGGCGCCGGCTCGTCGGTCTTCACCGTGGCCTGCACCTTCTCGGGATCCTGGAGGCGGCCGAGGGTGACTTTCTTGGTCTGCTCCTGGCCCTTGCGGATGATGACCACGTCGACCTCCTTGCCGACCGCCGTGTCGGCGACGACGCGAGAGAGGTCCTTCGGATCCTTGACGTCCTTGCCGTCGAACTTGACGACGACGTCGCCCGGCTCGATGCCGGCCGGCTTGGCCGGGCCCTTGTCGTCGACGCCCGCAACCAGCGCGCCGCGCGCAGGCTTGATGTTGAGGCTCTCGGCGATCTCGTCGGTGACGCTCTGGATGCGCACCCCGAGCCAGCCGCGGCGCAGCTCGCCGAACTGGCGCAGCTGATCGACGACGCCCACGACCGTCTTCGACGGCACGGCGAAGCCGATGCCGATCGAGCCGCCCGATGGCGAGATGATCAGCGTGTTGACGCCGATGACGTCGCCATCGAGGTTGAACAGCGGACCGCCGGAATTGCCGCGGTTGATCGAGGCGTCGGTCTGGATGTAGCTGTCGTAGGGTCCCGAGGAGATGTCGCGGTTCTTGGCGGAGACGATGCCGGCGGTCACCGTGCCTCCCAGGCTGAAGGGATTGCCGATCGCGACCACCCAGTCCCCGAGGCGCAGCTTGTCGCTGTCGCCGAACTTCACCGCGACCAGCGGCTTCGGCGGCTTGATCTTGAGCACGGCGAGATCGGTCTTCTTGTCGACGCCGACCAGCTCGGCCTTGATCTTGGTGCCGTCGTTGAGGATGACGTGGATCTCGTCGGCATCCGCGATGACGTGATTGTTGGTGACGACGACACCCGCGGTGTCGATGATGAAGCCGGACCCGAGCGAGTTGGTCTTCTTCGGGGCGCTGCCGTTGTCGCCGCCCTTGCTGCCGCCGGGGCCCCTGCGGTTCTTGAAGAAGTCGTCGAAGAACTCTTCGAAGGGCGAGCCGGGCGGCAGTTGCGGCATGGTGTTGCTGCCACCGCCCTTGGCTTCGACGGTCTGCGAGGTCGAGATGTTGACGACCGCGTCGATCACCTTCTCGGCGACGTCGGCAATGCCATCCGGTCCGCGCGCCTCTGCCGGCGTGCCGAACACGCTGAAAGCACTGACGACGAGCGCGGCCAGCCCTAAACGCAAGCGGGTCGGGGCAATGGTGGCAGCGGGCATTGGGATCTCCAGAGAAAAGGATTCGGGTCCAGACTGCGCTCGAACGGGGGGACGGCGCAAGCACGGAGCTTAACGGCCTCAAGACCCCGATAATACGGCGAAAACCCGTCTTTCGGCTTCACTTTGGCGTTGGTCCGAGGGTCTAGACCGGACGCCGCATCACCCAGATCAGGATCAGGCCGGCGACCGCCGAACCGATCCCGACCACCCGCAGGATATTGTCCGGCGTGGCGATGGCGCTCTTCATGGCCTTGCGCATCCAGTTCGGACTGGCCGCAAACATCAGGCCTTCCAGCACGAACAGGATGCCCAAGCCGATGAGGAAATCGGAGAACGCAATGGACCTCATCGGATTGGAACCTCCCGTGACGCTGTTTTCGTTTGGACGAAGGGCGGCGAGATTCGCCGCCCTCTATCTAGCTTACGGCTTCGCCGGCGTCTCGGTGGCCATCTTGCCGGACGGGTTGCTGAAGTACCGGAAGAAATCCGAGTCCGGCCGCAGCAGGAAGCGGGTATCGTTCGACTTCAGGCCGTTCTCATAGGCGGTCATCGACCGGTAGAAGGCGAAGAAGTCGGCGTCCTTGCTGTAGGCTTCCGCAAACAGGCGGTTGCGCTCGGCATCGCCTGCACCGCGGGTCTGCTCGGCCTGC
This sequence comes from Bradyrhizobium sp. 62B, assembly GCF_030272265.2. NCBI lineage: Bacteria > Pseudomonadati > Pseudomonadota > Alphaproteobacteria > Hyphomicrobiales > Nitrobacteraceae > Bradyrhizobium > Bradyrhizobium sp. 62B. The sequence goes on from NZ_CP092841.2 coordinate 5,753,051, forward strand.
GAGTTGGCTTCCGCGATGATCACGGTCGCCTCACGGTCGGCCTTGGAGCGGATCTCCTGGGCCTTCTGGCCGCCCTGCGCGCGGAACTCGGCCGCTTCGCGCTCGCGCTCGGTCTTCATGCGTTGATAGACCGCCTGGCTGTTCTGCTCCGGCAGGTCGGCACGGCGGATCCGGACGTCGACGACCTCGATGCCGTAGCCGTCGGCCTCGTGATCGAGCTGATCGCGGATGCGCTGCATCAGCTTCTCGCGGTCGTCGCGCACCACGTTGATGAAGGTGACTTCGCCGAGCACGCGGCGCAGCGCCGCGTTGAGGAGCGTGGTGAGCTGGATGTTCGCAGCCTGGATCGAGCCGACGCTCTGATAGAAGCGCAGCGCGTCCTTGATGCGGTAGCGCGCGAAGGCATCGACCACGAGCCGCTTCTGGTCGGACGCGATCGCTTCCTGCGACGGGTTCTCCAGGTCGAGAATCCGCTTGTCGATGTTGATCACCGAATTCCACGGCGCCTTGAAGTGCAGGCCGGGGGCGGTGACGACGTCGACGGGCCGGCCGAACTGCAGCACGATGGTCTGCTCGGTCTGCTGCACCGTGAACAGCGACATGTAGCCGACGACCACGACGAACAGGAGCGCGATCAGCGTGACAAAACCTGTGACCGGAGACCTCATCGGTTGCCTCCGCTCGACTGCGGACCGGTGGTAGGCGGCCGCTTGGTGGTCAATTCGCCCAGCGGCAGATAGGGCACGATGCCCTGGCCCGAAGAGCCGCCGTCATAGACGAGCTTGTCCGCGCCGCCGAGCACGCGCTCCATCGTCTCCAGATAGATTCGTTCACGCGTCACGTCGGGCGCCTTCTTGTATTCGTCGTACACCTTCAGGAAGCGCGCGCTCTGGCCCTTGGCCTCGGCGACCGCCTGCTCCTTGTAGCCTTCGGCGGCCTGCTGAATCTGCGCCGCCCGTCCGCGCGCCTGCGGCACGACTTGGTTGGCGTAGGTCTGCGCTTCGTTCTGCAGCTGCTCGAGATTGGCGCGCGCCGCCTGGACGTCGCGGAAGGCGTCGATGACCTGCGCGGGCGGGTCGACCTTCTGCATCTGTACCTGGCTGATCTGGATGCCGGCCCCGTAACTGTCCAGCGTCTTCTGGATCAGCTCCTGGACGCCCTGCTCGGTAACGTTGCGCGCACCGGTCAGGATCGGCTGGATCTGCGATCGGCCGATCACCTCACGCATCGCGCTTTCGGCGACCGCCTTCACGGTGCCTTCGGGGTTCTGAATGTTGAACAGGAAATTGCCGACACCGTTGGGCTTGATGCGCCACAGCACGGTGAAATCGACGTCGACGATGTTCTCGTCGCCCGTCAGCATCAGGCTCTCTTCCGGCACGTCACGGATGGAGCGGCCGCGACGTGCGGGATCGTCGATCAGCGTCATGCCGATCGAGATGGTGTTGACGCGCAGCGCCTTGGGCAGCAGCACGGTCTCGATCGGATAGGGCAGATGATAGTTCAGGCCCGGGTCCACGGTGCGGACGTGCTTGCCGAAGCGCAGCACGACGCCCTGTTCTTCGGACTGCACGCGGAAGAAGCCCGACAGCAGCCAGAACGCGATGATGAGCAGGATGATCAGCGTGATGCCGATGCCGGAGAAATAGCCGCCCGGCATGATCTGCTGGAGGCGATCCTGGCCGCGGCGCAGAAGGTCTTCCAGATCCGGCGGCCTCGGCCCGACCGGTTGCGGGCCTGAGCCCCATGGTCCCTTTGGACCCGAGCCCCATGGGCCACCGCCCTGATTCTTCCACGGCATTCGACGCTCTCCTCGGCAGGGTGGAATTGCCCCCGCCCGCTTTGTCCGGTCCGGCTTTATAGGGGACAGGCAGGTCCCTTACAACGCAGCCCTGACCGTCTTCCGAGCTATGCTCGGGCACGAAAAAGTCAATGTAAACATTGACGAAAGCGGTTAATGGCCGCGCCGCCGACGATATGTCACATAGGAGTAGTCGGCGCTGTCGAGGGGGCCGGCGGGATGGCGGACGCGTCCAACCTCGTCCCATTCCGCCTTGTCGATGTCGAAATGCGTGTCGCCTTCGGGCCGGGCATGCACTTCGGTGATCTCGAGGCGATCGGCGCGGTCGAGCCATTGCCGGAAGATCTCGGCGCCGCCGATCACCGCGATCTCGGTGACCGAACGCCGCAGGGCATCGCCAAGCGCAACCGCGCCGGCATCCGCGGCGGATGTCGTGATGACGGCCCCATTGGCGCGATAAGCCGCATCGCGCGTGATCACGATATTGGTCCGGCCCGGCAGGGGACGGCGGGGCAGCGATTCGAAAGTCTTGCGGCCCATGATCACGGGCTTGCCGATGGTCAGCGCCTTGAAGCGCGCCATGTCGGACTTCAATCGCCACGGCATCGCATTGCCCGCGCCGATGACGCCATTCTCCGCGATCGCGACGACGAAGACGATCTCCATCAGGCAGAGCTCCCGGCAAGCCGTGTCAGCGCCGGCCCGGTGACGCGGCAAAGCGTCCAGTCGTCCATCATGACGGCGCCGAGCGATTTGTAGAACGCGATCGACGGCGCGTTCCAGTCGAGCACCGCCCATTGCAGTCGCGACCAGCCGTTGTCGACGCATTCCTTCGCGAGATAGACCAGCAGCGCCTTGCCGAGGCCTTTGCCCCGATGCGATGGCCGGACGTAGAGATCCTCGAGATAGATGCCGTGGCGGCCGCTGAAGGTGGAGAAGTTCGAAAACCAGACGGCAAAGCCGACGGCTTCACCGTTCCACTCGGCAATCGCACAATAGAGCTGCGGCCTGTCCCCGAACAATGCCTCGGCGATGTCGGCCTCGGTTGCCTCGACCTCATGCGAGAGCTTCTCGTACTCGGCGAGCTCGCGGATGAAATCGAGGACGAGACCGGCTTCACCCGGGCGCACGCGGCGGATGTTGAGCGACATCCGAGTCAGACCGCGACTTCCGCCTTGATGTGCGGATGCGGGTCGTAGCCAACGAGCTCGAAATCCTCAAAGCGGAAGGACGACATGTCCTTCACGTCAGGGTTGATCCGCATCACCGGCAACGGACGCGGCGTCCGCGTCAGTTGCAGCCGCGCCTGCTCCAGGTGATTGGAATAAAGATGGGCGTCGCCGAGCGAGTGCACGAAGTCGCCGGGCTTCAAGCCCGTGACCTGCGCGACCATCATGGTGAGCAGCGCGTAGGAGGCGATATTGAAGGGCACGCCGAGGAAAACGTCGGCCGAGCGCTGATAGAGCTGGCACGACAGCTTGCCGTTCGCGACATAGAACTGGAACAGCAGGTGGCAGGGCGGCAGCGCCATCTTCTCGACGTCGGCGGGATTCCAGGCGGTGACGATCAGCCGGCGGGAGTCCGGGGTGCGCTTGATCATGTCAACGACGTTGGCGATCTGGTCGATGCTGCGGCCGTCGGCCGTGGGCCAGGAGCGCCATTGGTGGCCGTAGACCGGGCCGAGATCGCCATTGGCATCCGCCCACTCGTCCCAGATGGTGACGCCGTTGTCGCGCAGATATTTGATGTTGGTGTCGCCCTTCAGGAACCACAGCAACTCGTGCACGATCGCCTTCAGCGGCAGCCGCTTGGTGGTCAGCATCGGGAAGCCCGCGGACAGATTGAAGCGCATCTGATGGCCGAACACCGAGAGCGTGCCGGTACCGGTGCGATCAGTCTTCTCCGCGCCGTCTGAAAGAATCCGCTCGAGCAGGTCCTGATACTGGTGCATGTGCGACTATGCCTTTGGGAAGGCGGCGAACTTAGCGACCGCCCCCGCGCTGCAACAGCGGCGATTCGCTGTCCGTACCGATTATACCCGGAAAAATGAGTGGTCTCGGCGCAAACGACAAGGGGCGGAACTCGGCGTCCCGCCCCTCGCCTATCAGCTTGAAAGTACAGCTTAAGTGGCCGGCTTCAGCACCGGGGTCCACTTCGCGATCTCGTTCTTGACGAGGGTGGCCAGCGCTTCCGGCGTGCGCTCCGCAGGGGTCGGGATGACGCTGCCGAGCTCGAGCAGGCGCTTCTTCACGGTCTCGTCGTCGAGCGCCTTGCTGGCCGCGGCGGTCAGGGTGGCCACGATCGCGGCCGAAGTTCCCTTGGGCGCGAACATCGCATTCCAGGCCTGGGCCTGGAATTTCGGCAGGCCGGCTTCCGCCGTCGTCGGCACGTTCGGCAGCGACGGATTGCGCTCCGGCGTTGCGATCGCGTAGGCCTTGATGGTGCCGGCGTTGATCTGCGGCACGGCGTTGACGATCTGGTCGCACATGTAGTCGACCTGGCCTGCCACCAGCGCGTTCATCGCAGGTCCCGTGCCGTTGAAGGGCACGCCGACCGGCTTGATGTCGAGGATCGAGTGCAGGAGCTCGCACGAGACGTGCGAGACCGAGCCCACGCCGGCATGCGCGGCGTTGACCTTCTCGGCATTGGCCTTCACGTAGGTCACGAACTCCTTCAGGTCCTTCGCCGGAAAGTCCTTGCGCGCCAGGATCAGGATCGGCGTGCCCGCGAGCAGCGCGATCGGCTCGAAGTCCTTCTCGGGATGATAAGCGAGTTTGGGATAGAGCGGCACGGAGGCGGCATGCGTGCCCATGTGCCCGGTGATCAGCGTGTAGCCGTCATTGGCCGCACGCGCGGCGCGCGTGGTCGCGGTGGTGCCGCCGGCGCCGACCACGTTCTCGATGATGATGCTCTGTCCGAGCGTCTGCGCCATGTGCGCGGTGACGATGCGCGCGACGACGTCGGTCGGGCCGCCGGCCGCGAACGGCACGACCATGGTGATGCTGCGGGTCGGGTAGGTCTGCGCCTCGGCTGGCGCAACGAACGTGCAAAGCGAGGCGAGCGCCGCGGCACATGCGCCCGTGAGCGCGCGAATGAAGGTCATGTCGATCCCCTTTGGACACAAAAATGCCGGCCCAAGGGCCGGCATTTCCATTTCACAAAGCCGTAACACAAGTCGATTGGACTTCCGAATGCGGCGTGCCGACGCAGGAGCGCGACCTCAGTTCTCGGATTCGGTGAACACCTCGTCGCGCTTCGATCGGAGCGCTGGCAGCACGGTGAGGACGAGAAGGGCCGCAGCGACCGCCAGCAGCACCGCCGACAACGGACGCGTCAGGAACACGCTCCAGTCGCCGCGCGAGATCAGCAGCGCACGGCGCAGGTTCTCCTCCATCAACGGTCCCAGCACCATGCCGAGCAGCAGAGGCGCCGGCTCGAAATCGTGCTTGATCAGCCAGTAGCCGACGAGACCGAACACGCCGGCAAGGATGACGTCGACTGGCGCGTTGTTCACCGAATAGATGCCGATCGCGCAGAAGATAACGATCGAGGGGAACATCAACCGGTACGGCACGCGCAGCAGTCTCACCCAGATTCCGACCAGCGGCAGGTTGATGATGATCAGCATCAGATTGCCGATCCACATCGAGGCGATCATGCCCCAGACGAGGTCCGGCTGCTTCTGCATCACTTGCGGGCCCGGCACGATGCCGTGAATGGTCATCGCGCCCACCATCAGCGCCATCACCGCGTTCGGCGGGATGCCGAGCGTGAGCAGCGGGATGAAGGAGGTCTGCGCCGCGGCGTTGTTGGCGCTCTCCGGCCCCGCCACGCCCTCGATCGCGCCGCGGCCGAACCGCGACGGGTTCTTGGCGAGCTTCTTCTCGAGCGTATAGGCGCCGAACGACGCAATCGTCGCGCCGCCGCCGGGAAGGATGCCGAGGATCGAGCCGAGCACGGTGCCGCGCAGGATCGCGGGCGCCGAATCGATCAGATCCTTTCTGGTCGGCATCAGGCCGGTGATCTTCTGCTGCACGAGATCGCGGCTCATCTCGGCGCCGGCGTCGAGATTGCGGATGATCTCGGCAAAGCCGAAGACGCCCATCGCCACCGTCGCAAAGCCGAGACCGTCGGCGAGCTCCGGAATGTTGAAGGCCATGCGGGAGGCGCCGGTCTCGATGTCCGAGCCGACCATCGACAGCAACAGGCCGAACACGATCATCGCGATCGCCTTCAGCACCGAGCCCTTGGCCAGCACGACCGCAAAGATCAGGCCGAGCACCATCAGCGAGAAATACTCCGCCGGACCGAACGCCAGCGCGAGCTTGGTCAGGGGCGCGCCGAGCACGGCGATGAGCACGGTCGCGACGCAGCCGGCGAAGAACGAGCCGATCGCGGCGATCGCCAGCGCCGGGCCGGCGCGGCCTTGCCTCGCCATCTGGTGGCCGTCGATGGCCGTGACGACCGACGTCGCCTCACCGGGTATGTTGACCAGGATCGACGTGGTCGAGCCGCCATACTGGGCGCCGTAATAGATGCCGGCGAGCATGATCAAGGCGCCGACCGGCGGCAGTCCGAAGGTGATCGGCAGCAGCATCGCGACGGTCGCGATGGTGCCGATGCCCGGGAGAACGCCGACCAGCGTGCCGACGAGAGCGCCGATCAGGCACATCAGCAGGTTGATCGGCGAGAGCGCGACGACGAAGCCGTGAGCGAGGTTGGCAAAAAGGTCCATCACGCCCTCACTGATTCAGGAAACGCGGAAACATCGGCATCGGCAGCCCGAGCACGTATGGAAAAAGGATCGCACAACCTACCGTCAGGCAGGCGCCGACGATCGCCGCTTCACGCCAGCGCGTCTCCTCCGAGCCCATCGCGGCGATCATGAAGCTGACAAAGGCCGTGACCACGACGCCGAGCGGCCGGATCGCCAAAGCGAAGAACAGGATCGCGGCCACCACGAACAATGGTCCTCGCCAGGCATAATGGGCCATCGCCGGCCCATCGGTCAGAAGACCGGTCAGGGCGATGCCGGCGGACAAGGCAACCAGCAATCCGCCGAACATGCGCGGCGCGGTGCCTGCGCCGAAGGAGAAGCCCCGCATGCCCTGCAAATCGCTCCCGGCCCACAGCGCGAACAGGGCAACCGCCATGAGGACGACGCCTCCGACATAATCCTGCGCCGACCGGACCGTCATGAACAGCGTGAGAATAGCCACCACGAACAGCGGGTAGGAATAGATCAGCGCGAGCAGCACATCCGATGACGCCTTCTTGGTGTCACCGCTGGCCGCACCGATCAACGCTCCTGGCGCGCCGGCGAGCAACGCCGTGGCGTGGCCGATCACCACGGCGGCCGGGCCGCGGCCGGTACCCCATCCGAAGATCGTCCCGATCGACCAGATCAATTCGAAGATCTGCGGCGCAATCGCCAGCAGACAAAAGCCGACCGCCAACCGGGTGTTTCGGGTGGCCGTCGTTGAGTGGCCCATCGTGTCGGCCATGCATGTCTCCTCCGCGACCCGTAAGTCACGAGCACTGTTGTTCTAAATCGGCTGGAACTGGATCCCCCGCCCGGATCACTGCCTAGCGATTTTCATTACACAATGCCAGCAAAACCCAACAGGCCCCCGACAAGCAGAAGCCAGAGTGGATTGAGGCGCGAGACCGATACAATGACCGCAACTATTGCGGTCAGAAGCAGTGCAGCAATTGTGCGATCGGTCGACTGGGCCAGGATCAGGGCACTCGCCGCCATCAATCCGATCGAGAGAGGAACCAGTGCAGCCTGAATCAGGCCGGGCCAGCGCGATCGGCTCGGCCTGTTGAGGAGCCGGCTGACATAATAGGCAAGCAGCGCCGTCGGCAGACACATCGCCAGCGTCGCCGCCAGAGCGCCGGGAATGCCGGCGACGGCATAGCCGATTAACGTCACGATAAGCACGTTAGGACCTGGCGAAAGTTGCGCGATCGCATAGGCATCGCTGAACTGCTTCTCGGTCATCCAGTGATGGACCTCGACCGCGATGCGGTGCATCTCGGGCACCGCCGCCGCGGCGCCGCCGACCGCGAACAGCGACATCAGTCCAAAGGTGGCGATCAGCGCCCAGATCGGATTCTCGGCGTTCATGCTGCTACTTTCCGTCGCAGGAAATAAGTGGCGCCGACACTCACAGGGATCGCGGCCAGCAGCACCGTCGGAAGCGGCAGGCGGAGCACGCCGATGGCGAGGAACACACCGAGCATCAGGATCAGCGCGAGGGGGTCCGTCCGCTTCAGCAGGGGCTTCATCATGCGGAAGACCACCGCGATCAAAAGGCCGACCGCCGCACAGGAGACGCCTGCGAGGATCCGCCGCAGCACCTCCACATCGCCGAACCGGGCATAGATGATCGCAAGCACCGTCATGATCAGGGTCGGCGGCAGCAGCAGCCGGCGAAGGCGGCAACGCCACCGGCAATCCCGCGCAGCCGCGCGCCGAACACCATCGACAGATTGACGATGTTGGGCCCTGGCAGGAAATGGCAGAGCGCAAAAGTCTCGTTGAACTCGTCCGCATTCATCCAGCGGTGCTGTTCGACGATGGCCCGCCGGGCAAACACCAAGACCCCGCCGAAGCCCGCCAGCGACATCCGGGCGAAAGCAAGGAACAGGTCGAGCAGCCCGGGCGGCACGGCGGCAGCGGCTGGATGGTCCGGCTCTTGTGGGGCCGGTGCAGAATCCTCGGACATGTCAGAAGCTTAGAACGGCGGCCGTGACGCGGCCAAGCCTGGCGGGAACCTATCTCAAGGGAACCTCGGGATGGCCGCTCGAAACACCTGTCATTTGAAACCTTTGCCCCCTATATTGGGGGTGCCGGTTCGCCGGCTATGGAAATAAACGGTCGTCGTAATAAACCATTCGGACCCGGGGGCGGTACCCGGCGCCTCCACCAAAGCCCACCAACGGACACTCCGGAAGCGGGCTTTGGCGGGGGCGAAATAGGATCGACGAGGGCGTAAAGGGCGTGCTTTTTCCCGGTATTGTTCCGCCGTTATCGGGCTACTGCAATAGTTGCCAACGACAACTTTGCTCCGGTTGCTCAGGCTGCGTAACGCAGTTTGAAAGACCATCTTAAAGTCCTAACGGGTTAAGCTCCGTTAGGCGGGGTTCGGAGGCACCTGGCAACAGAAGCCTCCACTTACCTTATTCCTACCCCGGCGATTTCCTGCCCGACGGGACTCCTGCTGACCCGTCAGGCGCGGTACTATCGCGGCTTGGCGAGTCGGGCCGGCAGGGCCCCACTCCTGCAATGCAACAGGACGACCATGGCGACCGATCATATCCGATACGATGTGCTGGCCCGCGACGCGCTGCGCGGCGTGCTGCGGAAGGTGCTGACCGATGCCGCGTCCCATGGACTGCCCGGTGAGCACCATTTCTTCATCACCTTCGTGTCGAAGGCCGAGGGCGTGAAGCTGTCGTCGCGGCTGCTGGCGCAATATCCGGAAGAGATGACGATCATCCTGCAGCACCAGTTCTGGGATCTGACCGTGCTCGAGGACCGCTTCGAGGTCGGCCTGTCCTTCGGCGGCATTCCGGAGCGCCTGATCGTGCCGTTCAGCGCCATCAAGAGCTTCCTCGATCCGTCCGTGAAATTCGGCCTTCAGTTCGACACCTCCGACGTCGCCGAGGTCGCGCCCGAGACGCTGCCCGCCGCTCCTGCCCCGTCCGCGGTCGCGGTGCCGGCGCCTGCCGCTCAAGCGGCGGAAAGCACGGAAGAGCCGGCGGCCCCGAACCAGGGTGGCGCCGAAGTCGTGCGGCTCGATCGTTTCCGCAAGAAATGATCTAGATTGGGCCGGAGCCCGTCGCGCCCGGCCAAACTCCCTATATAGAGGCACATGAAGAGGCCGTGCGGCGTTTCGCGCGGCGGAATGGATGCGCTCATGGCCAAATCTGCTCGCCCCAAAACTGCTCGCCCCGCGACCCGCACCGAGACCGACAGTTTCGGCCCCATCGAGGTCCCCGCCGATCGCTATTGGGGCGCACAGACCGAACGTTCGCGCCAGAACTTTCGCATCGGAACGGATCGCATGCCGATCGCGCTCGTGCACGCACTCGGCATCGTCAAGCTCGCCGCCGCGCAATCCAATCTTGAACTCGGCCTGCTCGACCAGCGCCGCGCGGGTGCCATCATCCGCGCCGCGCGCGAGGTGATCGAGGGCAAGCTCGACGATCATTTTCCGCTTGTCGTGTGGCAGACCGGCTCCGGCACGCAGACCAACATGAACCTCAACGAGGTGATCGCCAACCGCGCCAATGAACTGCTCGGCGGCGAGCTCGGCGCCAAGAAGCCGGTGCATCCCAACGACCACGTCAACATGAGCCAGTCGTCGAACGATTCGTTTCCGACCGCGATGCACATCGCGGCCGCAAGCCGCATCAACGCCGACCTCGTCCCTGCGCTCAACGAGTTGCTCCGCGCGCTACGCAAGAAGGAGAAGGCGTTCGCGAAAATCGTCAAGATCGGCCGCACCCACACCCAGGATGCGACGCCTCTGACGCTCGGCCAGGAGTTTTCCGGCTATGCCGCTCAGGTCGAAAGCGGCATCGCGCGGCTCAAGGTCGCGGTGAAGGACCTCCATCCGTTGGCGCAGGGCGGCACCGCCGTCGGCACCGGCCTCAACTCGAAGCCGCGCTTTGCAAAACTGTTCGCAAAGCATGTCGCCGGCATCACGAAACTCCCCTTCACCAGCGCCGCCAACAAATTCGAGGCGCTGGCCTCGAACGATGCCTATGTACTGGTGCACGGCGCCATCAATTCGGTGGCGACGGGCCTGTTCAAGATCGCCAACGACATCCGCCTGCTCGGATCCGGCCCACGTTCGGGGTTGGGCGAGCTGATCCTGCCGGAGAACGAGCCGGGCTCGTCGATCATGCCGGGCAAGGTCAACCCGACGCAATGCGAGGCGATGACCATGGTGTGCTGCCAGGTGTTCGGCAATCACACCGCGATCACGGTGGCCGGCAGCCAGGGCCATTTCGAGCTCAACGTCTACAAGCCCGTGCTCGCCTACAACATGCTGCACTCGATCCGCCTGATGGCCGATGCCGCGCGATCCTTCACCGAACATTGCGTCAGCGGCATCCGTGCCGACGAGAAGCGCATCGACGAGCTCATGCAGCGCTCGCTGATGCTGGTGACGGCGCTCGCCCCGAAGATCGGCTACGACAACGCCGCCAAGGTGGCCAAGACGGCTCATGCCAACGGCACCACGTTGAAGGAGGAGGCGCTGCGCCTCGGCCTGGTCTCGGCCGACGAGTTCGATCGCCTGGTGCGCCCCGAGAAGATGACCAGCCCGGGATAAAATTCCGAATTCCGATTGCCATCCGTAATGATACGGACCCCCACGCCTTAGAAATGTGCGGCTTTGGGGGCGGGATTTGATTACCGTCAATGTTCTGGCGGGACGGCGTGCTACGCAGCCCTTCTGCCCCCTCGACGGGGCCAATTTCATCCTTTGATGGCCCAAGGGGCCGATTGACGAGGACGAGCGAATGGCGATCAAGTCATGTGGGGCGCAACGCGGCACCCTGTTACGGAATGTTTCATCCAGCCTGAAGAGGATCGGATGATGGAGACGCGACATGGGGAACGTCATCAACCTGAATCGTTTCAGGAAGCGCGCCGAGCGGCAAGCCTCGGCGAAGCAGGCGGAGGCCAACCGGACGAAGTTCGGGCGCACGAAGGCGGACCGGTCGGCGGAGCAGACGCGCGCGGACAAGGCGAAGGCGCACCTGGATCAGCATCAGATCGATCGCGAGGAGCAGCCATGAAGTCGCCCGTCGTGAAACGGTCGATCGTCGTCGCCGGGCACAAGACAAGCGTTAGCCTGGAAGAGGCGTTCTGGAACGGCATGAAGGAGATCTCCGGCCTGCGCAACATGACGTTGTCCGAGCTGGTCGGCGAGATCGACAACAACCGCCAGCAGGGCAATCTGTCGTCGGCGATCCGTCTGTTCGTCCTGGACTACTTCAAGAGCCGCGCCATGGCCGCCCAGCCGGACAAGGTCCCGGCCCAATAGCCAGCCGTCGGGGGCGCCTTCGAGGGCGCCCCGCCGCCCGCACTTTAAAATCACTCTAAGGTGCGGTTTCAACGAGCGCATTCGCTTGACCTCAATGCCTTGCGTTGAAAATACAGGGCATGACCGACACCAATAATGACACGCGCCCGCATATGCCGCTGGGTCTGGCCCAGCGCGGCTATACCGGCGTCATCCAGCACCTGTCCGCGCGCGAGGCGGGCTCGGCGCTCTCCGACATCGAACTCGAGAGCCGCCTGATCGAGCTCGGCTTCGTCGAGGGCGCCCGGGTCGAGGTCCTGCACGAGGGGCTGGTCGGGCGCGATCCGATCGCCGTGCGGGTCGACAGCATCACGATCGCGGTCCGACGACGCGAGGCCATGGCCGTCATCGTCGCCTAGATGGCGACCGGACGCCTCATCCCAGGCTTTTCGACAAGCCTTTCGCCAAGCCGTTTGCCAGGCCTTTGATCACATGGAATTACCCCTGCTGCATCTCGCCCTGGTCGGCACGCCCAACAGCGGCAAGACGTCGCTGTTCAACGCCCTGACCGGCAGCCGGCAGAAGGTCGCGAACTATCCCGGCGTCACGGTCGAGCGCAAGGAAGGCTTCTTCGTCACCCCCCTGGGACGCCAGGTGTCGGTGGTCGACCTGCCCGGCACCTACTCGCTGCGCGGCCGCAGCCCGGACGAGGAGATCACCCGCGACTTCGTGCTCGGCAAGGCCTCCGGCGAGACCGTGCCCGATCTCGTGCTGTGCGTGGCCGATTCCACCAATCTGCGGCTGACCATCCGCCTGCTGCTCGAGCTCAAGCGCACCGGACGGCCGATGGTGCTCGTGCTCAACATGTTCGACATCGCCGCCCGCCGCGGCATCACCGTCGACGTCGAGCGGCTCGCCAAGGAGCTCGGCCTGCCCGTGGTCACCTCGATCGCGGTGCGCAAGGGCGGCACGGCCGACCTCCTGAAGCTGACCGACGAGATCTCGGCCAAGCTCGCCGCCGAAGCGGAGGCCAACAGCTGGCGCGCGCTCAGCGTCTCCGAACTCCGCGCGACCCAACGCGAGGCCGACCGCATCATCGCCGACTGCGTCAGCCTGCCTACGAGGCCCGACACCTGGACCGCGCGGATCGACGCGGTCGTACTGCATCCCGTCGGCGGTCTCATCGTGCTGATGCTGATCCTGTTCGTGATGTTCCAGGCGGTGTTCGCCTGGGCGCAGCCGGCCATGGACCTGCTCAAGTCCGGCTTCGACTCGCTCGGGGAGCTGGTGCAGGCCACCCTGCCCGACGGCCTGTTGCAGAGCTTCCTGCAGAACGGCGTGATCTCCGGCGTCGGCAGCGTCATCGTGTTCCTGCCGCAGATCATCCTGATCTTCCTGTTCATCCTGCTGCTGGAAGATTTCGGCTACATGGCGCGCGCCGCGTTCCTGATGGACCGCATCATGGGCGGCGCCGGGCTGCATGGCCGCGCCTTCATTCCGCTGTTGTCGAGCTTTGCCTGCGCCATTCCCGGCATCATGGCGACGCGCGTGATCGACAACAAGCGCGACCGGCTGACCACGATCCTGATCGCGCCGCTGATGACCTGCTCGGCGCGCATTCCGGTCTACACGCTGATCATCTCCGCCTTCATTCCGGCAAAGGACATCTGGGGCTTCATCAACCTCCAGGGTCTCGTGATGTTCGGGCTTTATGCCTGCGGCATCATCAGCGCGCTGGCCGTTTCGTTCCTGATCAAGTTCTTCATGCTGCGCGACTATGCGCCGGCGCCCTTCATGCTGGAGCTGCCGGACTACAAGATGCCGCGGCTGAAATCGATCGTGATCGGCATCTACACCCGCGCCAAGATGTTCCTGGTGCGCGCGGGCACCACGATCTTCTCGATGATGGTGCTGATCTGGTTCCTGGCCTCGTTCCCACAGCCGCCGGCGGGCGCGACCGATCCAGCGATCGACTTCAGCCTTGCGGCGATGATCGGCAAGGCGCTCGAGCCGCTGCTCGCCCCGGTCGGCTTCAACTGGCAGATCGCGGTCGCGCTGATCCCGGGCATGGCGGCGCGCGAGGTCGCGGTCGCAGCCCTCGGCACCGTCTACGCGATCGAAGGCGGCAAGGAAGCGGCCGAGCAGATCGGCCAGGTGCTGGCGACGAAATGGTCGCTCGCCACCGCTCTGTCGATGCTGGCCTGGTACATCTTCGCCCCGCAATGCGCCTCAACGCTGGCCGTGATCCGGCGCGAGACCGGCAGCTGGACCTGGATGGCCGTGACCTTCACCTACATGCTGGTGCTGGCCTACGCCGCGAGCCTTTTGACCTACAACGTCGCGGTCGCGCTCGGGGCTGGATAGCCCCTCCAAAACTAAAACCGCGAAAACAACCCCATGCACAGTAGGCGGGGGTTGTGAAATCAACGACTTAAGTTTGACACGAAAGTCATCCGACCGAAGCTCCGTGCGGTTGCCTCGTCGGGCAAAACGGCGTCGTGGCATTGGGCAGTGAACGTCTCAGTGAGTGGATCGGCCGCACCGACTGAACCTGCCCGCGTTCAATTTTGAACCCAGGCCGAGAGCAGTCCGGCGCGACTCTTGGAAACGGCTCGCCGGGAACCCGGCCGCTGCTAAAGAGTTCCTTCTACGGGCCTACTTTGGTCCCGGTCCCGGCCCATCGATGCTGTGGGCCAGCGCTCTTCCAAGACATGCTGAGGGGGTTCAATGACTGATCCATCAGGGGCTGCTTCGGCCAGTGCCCTCAAGGATTTGCCGAGAATTTCGACAGGCAGCGAGGGTCTGGACGACATCCTCGGCGGCGGCCTGGATCCCAACAGGATGTACCTCTACGAGGGACGGCCGGGGACCGGCAAGACCACGATCGCGCTGCAATTCCTTCTCCGGGGTGTGCGCGACGGTGAGCGTGTGCTCTACATCTCGCTGTCAGAGACACGGCGGGAGCTCGAGCTCGTCGCGCATCGGCACGGCTGGTCGCTCGACGGCGTCGACATTTTCGAGCTGGTCCCGCCGGAAACGACACTCGATCCCGATCGCGAGCTCACGGTCTTCCATCCGGCCGAGATGGAGCTCAGCGAAACGACCGGCCTGATCTTCAGGGAGGTCGAGCGGATCAATCCCACCCGCGTCGTGCTCGACAGCCTCTCCGAGCTGCGCCTGCTCGCCCAGAACCCGCTGCGCTATCGGCGCCAAGTGCTGGCCTTGAAGCACTTCTTCACCAACCGCAATTGCACTGTCGTGCTGCTCGACGATCTGTCTTCCTCCCAGGACGATCTGCAGCTGCATTCGATCGCACACGGCGTCGTCATGCTCGAGCAAATGGCTATCGATTACGGCGCGGAGCGGCGCCGGCTTCGCGTGATCAAGATGCGCGGCATTCGATTTCGCGGCGGGTACCACGATTTTACGATCTCGCAAGGCGGCTTGCGGATCTTCCCGAGGCTCGTCGCAGCCGAGCATCACAAGGCGTTCCACGGCGAGTTCGTGTCCAGCGGTAACGCCGAGCTCGATCAACTGCTGGGCGGCGGGCTCGAGCGCGGCACCAACGCGCTTCTCCTCGGCTCTGCCGGTGTCGGCAAGTCCTCCCTCGCGCTGGCCTATGCCATCGCGGCGGCGGAACGCGGCGAGCACGCCGTGTTCTTTGCCTTCGATGAAGGCCGTGGGACGATCGAAGCACGTGCTCGGACACTGGGCCTGCCCCTGCAGGAACATCTGGATTCCGGGAAAATCCGCTTCCAACAAGTCGATCCCGCCGAATTGTCGCCCGGAGAGTTCGCGGCGACGCTGCGCCGGAGCGTCGAGATCGATAACGCAAGGGTTGTCATCATCGACAGCCTGAACGGCTATTTGAACGCGATGCCGGACGAGCGCTTCCTCATCCTGCAAATGCACGAACTCCTCAGCTATTTGGCCCAGCAAGGCGTGCTGACGATTCTGATCCTCGCCCAGCATGGGCTCGTCGGCCCGATGGATACGCCGCTCGATATCAGCTATCTGAGCGATGCAGTGGTGATGCTGCGCTATTTCGAGTTCGGCGGAACGGTGCGGCGCGCGCTCTCCGTCGTCAAGAAGCGCAGCGGCAACCACGAGCACAGCATCCGCGAGTTCCGGCTTGGCGGCACGGGGATCAGGCTCGGTCCGCCTTTGCAGGAGTTCAGCGGCATTTTTTCCGGCAATCCCCGCTATACCGGCACGGTGCTGCCGGAAGGACCGGCTGAATGAGCGCCGACCGGGACAACCGTGTTCTGATATTCGCCCCGATCGGCCGCGACGGACCGGCATCGGCGGAGCTTTTTCGCGGCGCGAGCCTGGAAGCGGTCAATTGCCGAAGTCTGCCCGAACTCGTTGCCGAGATGAAGGATGGCGTTGGAGCGGTTTTCTTGGCCGAAGAGGGATTGTTCGGCAATGACACGGCGTCGCTCGCACAATGGATCGCGAACCAGCCGCCATGGTCCGACCTGCCTTTTGTCGTCCTCACCAGCCACCGGGAGCAACCGGCTGTCGTTGCGTGGCGACGCAGCATCGTCGACCTCCTGCGAAACGTTTCGCTGCTCGAACGTCCGGTGCAGCCGATCACCCTGACCAGCGCAGTTCAATCCGCGATGAGGGCGCGGCGGCGCCAATATGAAATCCGGGCCCTGCTCCAGGCCCGTGAGCAGACCGCTCAGGAGCTCGAGAAGCTGGTGGTCGAGCGGACGCGAGAGCTGGAAGAGGCCAACGAACAGCTTCGCCTCGAAATGAACGAACGCACGCGCGTCGAGGAGACCCTTCGTCAGGCTCAGAAGATCGAAGCCATCGGCCAGCTCACCGGCGGCGTCGCGCACGACTTCAACAACCTGCTGATGGTGATCTCGGGCGGCCTCGACATGCTCGACCGGCAGACCGATCCGAACCGGCGCCGGCGCCTGATGGACGGCATGACCCAGGCCGCTCAGCGTGGCGCCAGCCTGACGAGGCAGCTCCTCGCATTCTCGCGCCGACAGAAGCTTCGGCCGGAGCCCGTCGACGTTGCCGCGCAGATCGGCGGCATGCGGGAACTGCTCGATCGCAGCCTGAGGGGGGACGTCCACGTCGAGTTCGATTTCC